>NZ_BCWR01000053.1 GCF_001592305.1 Hydrogenophaga taeniospiralis CCUG 15921 | reverse complement strand
TCCCGAACAAGAGCGCCTGCTCAAGCTGCTGGAGAACGGAGAACTCAAACCCGACCACCCCAGGTACGCCGAGATCCGGGGCCTGGCCGAGGCGCGCTACAAGGTCGCCTACGCCAAAGCGCTGGAGCCACCCAAGAAGAGCAGCTGGGTCAAACAACTCGTCGGGGTGGTGATCGCGGCTGTGGCGATCTACTTCGGGCAAGCCCAGATCGCCGCCTGGGCCCTGAACATCGGTGCTGCGGTGGGGGCCACCAGTGCCTTCGCCGTTCAAGTCATCGGCACGGCCATCTCGGCCACCATCAGCAGCTCCATCAGCACCACGATCGCCACCGGCAGTGTCTCCAAAGGCCTGCAGGCCGGACTCAAGGCCGGGGCCACCGGCTTGCTCACGGGAGGCCTGCAAACCATCACCGGCGGCGGCATCGTTGGCGAGACCCTGGCCAGGTCCATGGCGCAGACGGCGGTCTACGGCGGCGACTTCGGTGACAACCTGCTGAGCAACGCCATCAATGCCGGGGTGGACGTCGTGGCGGCCAACGTGGCCGATTACATCGGAGCCAACACGGAT
>NZ_BCWR01000052.1 GCF_001592305.1 Hydrogenophaga taeniospiralis CCUG 15921 | reverse complement strand
CGGCGCCAGCGCTGGGTCTCGGCCAGGTCCAGCGCCACGATGTTGTTGCCGGCCTTCTCGGCGATCGCGCGGCCCACCTTGTCGCCCTCGTCCATGGCACGGCCGAACAGGGCTGCGGTCTCGATGCCGGAGTTGTTGTCGATGACCTTCTTCAGGTCATCGGGCAGCTTGCTGTAAGCCGAGCGGTTCATGGAGAACGCAAAGGTCTGGGTGTACAGGCCTTGCTTGCCGGCAAAGGTGGTGTGGTTCTTCACCAGTTCGGTCACCTTGAGCGCTGGCGTCACCTCCCAGGGAATCGTGGTGCCGTCGATCACGCCCTTGGACAGCGCCTCGGTCACGGCCGGCACCGGCATGCCCACCGGGTTGGCACCCAGCTTGGTGAGCATGTTGTTGATGATGCGCGAGCCGCCGCGGATCTTCATGCCGCGCAGGCTCTCCAGTCCCGTCACCGGGGCCTTGGTGTGAAACAGGCCCGGGCCGTGGGTGTGCACCGCGAGCAGCTTGACGTCCTTGAACTCGTCGGCCGCGAACTTCTCCACGTACTCCTGGAAGGCGCGCGAAGACTGCTCGGCCGAACCGCTCATGAACGGCAGCTCGAACACCTCGGCCTTGTTGAAACGCCCCGGCGTGTAGCCCAGCACGGTCCAGGTGATGTCC
>NZ_BCWR01000051.1 GCF_001592305.1 Hydrogenophaga taeniospiralis CCUG 15921 | reverse complement strand
GCCACGCCGTCGCGCGCCTGGTCGAACAGTTGGGGTGGTGTGCCACCCATCTGCATGGCGTGGAACAGCTGCACTTTGATACGGCCACCGGACTCGGCCTCCACCTTCTTCGCCCAGGGAATGATGGCCTTGGCCGGGATGGCGGCCTGGGGCGGCAGGAACTGGTGCAGCCGCAGGGTCACGGTCTGCTGGGCCAGGGCGGTGCCAGCGAACAGGGTGCTGACGGCGGCGCCCAGGGCGGCCAACGCGGTTCGGCGTTTCATGATTTGCATTGCGGTCTCCGATCGTTGAAAGATGTCCGGTTCAGGCCCGCGCCAGAGGAGCACAGCGCCTGAGAATGTGCCGAACTGTGACCCGGAACCCGTGTGCTGACCAGACCGGAACGCTTCTTTCAGCTATATCAATGCGTTATGAGAAGTGACCCGGCATGACGAAACCAGATAGCCATCGAACGGATGCACGACCCGAAAAAAACGCGCCAACCCCTGCCGGTGCTGGCGCGTCCGATCACGTGAGAGGCATGCCGGGCGCGATGGCCCGCACGCCTTCTCAGGCGTTCACTTCGTGTACTTGGCGATCAGTGCCCGGGCCTCCGAGGCCAGCTTGGCACCATCGATGTTCTTGCCCTTCATCTCGTTGACCCAGTCCGTCTCCACCGTACCGGCGGTG
>NZ_BCWR01000050.1 GCF_001592305.1 Hydrogenophaga taeniospiralis CCUG 15921 | reverse complement strand
TGAACTTCAGTTCCGGTGCGCTCACCGTCACCACCGGCGAGGTCACCGTGTTCATCCCCGTCGCAGATGCGCTGACCTTGTAGGTTCCTGCCGTGCTCGGCGCGGCGATGTACGACCACCCGCTGCCAGCCGTTGAGTTGTCCCCACCGGCAGGAATCACCACCTGTGTAATCACGGTCCCCGCCGTGTCGGCGTTGTAGATGCCGTCAACCACGCCCGCCGGATTGGCCTCCGTGATCGCCACGCTCACCGGCGTGTCTGCTGCCATCGTCTGGCCGCTTGGGCTCGGCCCCCCTGCCGGCCCACTGACACGCACATAGAAGTTGTCCCGTGCCTCGCCCACGCTGCGCGACGTGTCCACCCCCGTCAACGACAGCACCGGCTCCGCCACTTGCACCTGCACCTTGGTCGCTGGCGCGCTGTGGCCCGCTGCCGTCGCATCGATGGTCACCGCCGTGCCTCCCGTCAGGTCCACACCCGTGACCTGGAAGTACGCCGTCGAACTGCCCGCCGGGATCGTCACGCTCGCCGGCACACTGGCCTTGCTCGGATCGCTGCTGCTGAGATTGACCACCAGGGCTTCCACGCCGCTGAAGGCCGTTCCGTTGACCGCGCGCTGAACATACAAAGAGTAGTGGTAGCCGCGCATGCCCTTGCCCACCACTTCCGTCGTCTGGG
>NZ_BCWR01000049.1 GCF_001592305.1 Hydrogenophaga taeniospiralis CCUG 15921 | reverse complement strand
GGCCCAGCAACAACAATTCATCAACGTGCTCACCGGCGGCCAGAGCGGCGTGTACTACCCGCTGGGCGTGGCGCTGTCGCAGATCTTCGCCAAGGACATCGCAGGCGCACGCGCCACCGCCCAGGTCACCAAGGCCTCGGCCGAGAACCTCAACCTGCTGCAGGCCGGCCGCGGCGAGCTGGCCCTGACGCTGGGCGATGCCCTGTCCGACGCCTGGAAGGGCGAGGCCGAGGCGGGCTTCCCCAAGAAGCTGGACAAGCTGCGCGGCCTCTCGGCCACCTACAACAACTACATCCAGATCGTCGCCAGCGCCGACTCGGGCATCAAGACCCTGGCCGACCTCAAGGGCAAGCGCATTTCGGTGGGCGCGGCCAAGTCGGGCACCGAACTGAACGCGCGCGCCATCTTCAAGGCCGCCGGCCTGAGCTACAGCGATCTGGCCAAGGTGGAGTACCTGCCGTTTGGCGAGTCGGTCGAGCTGATGAAGAACCGCCAGCTCGACGCCACGCTGCAGTCCGCCGGCCTGGGCGTGGCCTCCATCCGTGACCTGGCCACCGCGGTCAAGATCGTGGTGGTCTCCGTGCCCGCCGATGTGGTGGCCAAGGTTGGTGACCCGGCCTACCAGCCCGCCATGATCCCGGCCAACACCTATGGTGGCCAGACCGAGGCCGTGGCCACCGCGGCCATCCCCAACTTCCTCGTGACCCACAGCGGTGTCTCCGATGACGTGGCCTACCGCATGGCCAAG
>NZ_BCWR01000048.1 GCF_001592305.1 Hydrogenophaga taeniospiralis CCUG 15921 | reverse complement strand
CGTCGCCAACAAGGTCGATGATGAGATTTCAGCGCTGAATCGAATTAGAGACAATGCGACAGGCCCGAATCTGACTGGGAAAGACCCAGATGCGATACTCAATCTGCAGGCTTCAAAGAAGGTTGGTCAGGTCACGGCACCTATTGATTTTGATGGGCACATCTTGTCGACTGAAATCAGTAAGAGCGGGAAGGTGGTTGGAGGGCACAGCACAGCGACGGGGACGGTGGACGTGGTAACGAGAGGCGCCCCGGACTCCCTGGGTGTCTATGAGGCAACGGTTCGAATGCCTGACCCAAAGAACCCGGGCCAATATTTGACAAAAAAATCAACCATGTTTCCCGATCACTGGACGGGGGACCGAATCAAGGTTGAAGTGGATGCGGCGTATAAAAATAGGCAACTCATTAAAAACCCATTCAATGCTGCACCAATGTGGGAGGGTGTTACACCGTCTGGTGTAAAGGTGCAGGGCTATTTGAATCCCAATGTAACAGTATTCCCGAAAAAGTGAGAGATTGTATGGATGTTGAATTCGCTTGGGTGTGCGACGAACCATATTATGGGCATGGTTTGTTTCCGGTAATTTACATTCATTCATTGGATGACATAAAGGAGAAGTTATTTCTTGCTTTTTTGGGTGATCACGGAGGCATGCGTTACGATGTGTATATTCCAATTTTTATTGAGCTAAGAGATCAAATACGTCTGTCCAAATTTGATGCCGCTATTAATAAGTCTTGCTGCACCGAATCGTGGTGCGCCGAGGTCAAAGGCGATGTAACCAACATCTCGTTTGCCTACGATGAATCATATGATC
>NZ_BCWR01000047.1 GCF_001592305.1 Hydrogenophaga taeniospiralis CCUG 15921 | reverse complement strand
CGCGTCTTCATCCGCGCCGATTTGAATGTTCCTCAAGACGAACAAGGGAACATCACCGAAGACACCCGCATCCGCGCCAGCATCCCCGCCATCCAGATGGCGCTGGACGCTGGTGCCGCCGTCATGGTGACCTCGCACCTGGGCCGCCCCACCGAAGGCGAGTTCAAGCCCGAAGACTCGCTCGCCCCCGTGGCCGCGCGCATGGGCCAGCTCATGGGCCGCAGCATCCGTGTGGTGGCCGACTGGGTCGATGGCGACTTCTCCGTCGCCCCGGGCGAGCTGGTGATGCTGGAGAACTGCCGCCTCAACGTCGGCGAGAAGAAGAACAAGCCCGAACTCGCGGCCAAGCTCGGCAAACTCTGCGACATCTTCGTGCACGACGCCTTCGGCACCGCGCACCGCGCCGAAGGCACGACCTACGGCATCGCCGAGACCGCCCCCATCGCCTGCGCCGGCCCGCTGCTGGCCGCTGAGATGGACGCCATCAGCAAAGCACTGGCCAACCCGAAACGACCGCTGGTGGCGATCGTCGCCGGCAGCAAGGTCAGCACCAAGCTCACCATCCTGCAGGCCCTGGCAAAAAACGTGGACGGCCTGATCGTCGGTGGCGGCATCGCCAACACCTTCATGCTCGCTGCGGGCCTGAAGATCGGCAAGAGCCTGGCCGAGCCCGACCTGCTGGGCGAAGCCACCGCCGTGATCGACGCCATGAAGGCGCGCGGCGCGGCCGTGCCCATCCCCACCGACGTGGTCTGCGCCAAGAGCTTCAGCCCCGACGCCGTGGCCACGGTCAAAGCCGCCACCGACGTGGCCGACGACGACCTGA
>NZ_BCWR01000046.1 GCF_001592305.1 Hydrogenophaga taeniospiralis CCUG 15921 | reverse complement strand
CGGCACGCATGCCGGCGACATGATCGGCGAGATCGCGCTGGCGATCGAGATGGGCGCCGACGCGGTCGATATCGGCAAGACCATCCACCCGCACCCCACGCTGGGCGAGAGCATCGGCATGGCGGCGGAAGTGGCCCACGGCTCCTGTACCGATTTGCCGCCGGCGAAGAAGTAAAGCGCTTCATCGCTCGCAGACACAAAAAAGCCCGGACGGGGAACTGTCCGGGCTTTTTCTGTGCGTCAACTAGACACGATTGACCCGAGGTTCACCCGACAACCCAAGCAGCCCCTTGCGCGCGGCCCACCCGATGGCAGGCACCGCTCCACCCAGTCAGTTTCAGGAGGGTGCAGACCCTCCAGCCCGGCTACTCCAGAGCAAAGCCTTTGAGCTCCGCTGCCCGCGCCATCCACACAGGCAGTTGCCCCTGTCTCCGCGTGCGCAGTTGTGCGAGCTGCTGGTGGTACTGGGCCATGCCAGGAGGTAAGCTGCCATGGTGGTTTGCCCATGCGCAAGCCAGCAGGAACAAATCTTTCCAGTGAACTTGCTGCACGCCAGACATGCCGGCCCAGGCCAGCCAGGCACGGTCCAGCGCGGACAATGCCGCAGTTCCATCCCGGGCAGCCAAGGACAGTAGCGCGGCTCTGAAAAAGCGGTTGGGCTGCTGAGAGTAAGGACCGTCCACTTCGGGCTCCCTGTCTGCCGCTAGGACCAGGTCGCCTTGTCCTGCAAGCCATGCAAACAGCGCTGTGAGCAGCTGTGCATTGTCAGCATCGGCTTGGTAGCGTGCAGGGCGTTTGAGGGCCAGCCGTTCGTGAATGTCCAGCGCTTGCTTGGCGTGCTTGAGCGCCTCAGTAAG
>NZ_BCWR01000045.1 GCF_001592305.1 Hydrogenophaga taeniospiralis CCUG 15921 | reverse complement strand
GGCTCCGGCCTGGACGCCGTGGGCACGGCCGCGCGCGCCATCAAGAGCGGCGAAGCCGGCCTCATGATCGCCGGCGGCGTGGAAAGCATGAGCCGCGCACCCTTCGTCATGCCCAAGGCCGAGAGTGCCTTCAGCCGCAACAACGCGGTATACGACACCACCATCGGCTGGCGCTTCGTCAACCAGCTCATGAAAGCCCAGTACGGCGTGGATTCCATGCCCGAAACCGCCGAGAACGTCGCGACCGACCACGGCATCGAACGCGATGCCCAGGACCGCATGGCCCTGGCCAGCCAGATGAAGGCCGTGGCCGCCATCAAAGCCGGCCACCTGGCGCGCGAGATCTGCGCCGTGAGCATTCCGCAGAAGAAGGGTGACGCCCTCATCGTGGACACCGACGAACACCCGCGCGAGACCAGCCTGGAAGCCCTGGCCAAGCTCAAAGGCGTGGTGCGCCCCGACGGCACGGTGACGGCGGGCAACGCCAGCGGCGTGAACGACGGCGCCTGCGCCCTGCTGCTGGCCGACGAGGCCACAGCGGCCAAGAACGGCCTCACGCCCAAGGCCCGCATCGTCGGCATGGCCACGGCCGGCGTGGCCCCGCGCATCATGGGCATGGGCCCGGCACCGGCCACGCAGAAAGTGCTGGCGCTCACCGGCCTCACGCTGGACCAGCTCGACGTGATCGAACTCAACGAAGCCTTCGCCGCGCAAGGCCTGGCCGTGCTGCGCACCCTGGGCCTGCAAGACGACGATGAGCGCGTCAACGCCTGGGGCGGCGCCATCGCGCTGGGACACCCGCTGGGCGCCAGCGGCGCCCGCCTGGCCACCACGGCGGTGAACCGGCTGCACGCCACGGGCGGGCGCTACGCGCTGTGCACCATGTGCATCGGGGTGGGGCAGGGCATTGCGCTGATCATCG
>NZ_BCWR01000044.1 GCF_001592305.1 Hydrogenophaga taeniospiralis CCUG 15921 | reverse complement strand
GCGGAGAAGTCGCGGTCCACGAACTCGTCGAAGGCCTTGCCCGTCAGCAGCGCGGGCGTCCAGTTGTTCTTCTTCAGCGCCTCGGCCCAGGCCTTGCTCTTGGTGGCCTTGACGATCATCTCGGTGAGCGCGTCGCGCTGCGCCGGCGTGATGCCCGGCGCGCCGTACACGCCGCGCCAGTTGCCGATCTCCACGTCGATGCCCTGCTCCTTGAGCGTGGGCACGTTGATGCCCGCCACGCGCTGGCCCGAGGTGATGCCCACGGCCTTCATCTTGCCGCTGTCGATGTACTGCTGGAACTCGCTGTAGCCGCTGCCGCCCACCGTGACGTTGCCGCCCAGGATGGCCGCCGTGGCCTCACCGCCCCCACGGAAGGGCACGTAGTTGATCTTGGCCGCGGGCACGCCCACCGATTGCGCGATCTGCGCGGCCGCGATGTGTTCGGTGGAGCCGCGCGAGCCGCCGCCCCATTTGACGCTGCCGGGGTCTTTCTTGAGCTGCTCGACCACGTCTTTCATGGTCTTGAAGGGCGAGTTGGCCGGCAGCACGAAGACGTTGTATTCGGTGGTCAGGCGCGCGATGGGCGTGAGCTGGGTGATGGACACCGGGGGTTTGCCGGTGATCAGGCCACCGAGCATGACCGCGCCCATGACCATCAGGGCGTTGGGGTCGCCCTTGCTGGCGTTGTAGAACTGGGCCAGGCCGATGGCGCCGGCTGCGCCGCCCTTGTTCTCGAAGGTGACGGAGGAGGCCACGCCGGCGTCGCGCAGGGCTTCGCCCAGGGCGCGGCCGGTGCCGTCCCAGCCACCACCGGGGTTGGCCGGGATCATCATCTTGATGTTGGCGTTGGCCCAGGCCAGGTTGGGCAGGGCTCCGGCGGCGGCCATGGCGGCCAGGGACTTCAGGAAGGTGTCGCGACGCATGCTTGTCTCC
>NZ_BCWR01000043.1 GCF_001592305.1 Hydrogenophaga taeniospiralis CCUG 15921 | reverse complement strand
TTCTTCCATGCTCGCGGCCGTCTGCTGCAGGTTGGAGGCTGTCTGTTCGGTGCGGGTGGACAAGTCCTGGTTGCCGCTCGCGATTTCCTGGGAGGCCGTGCCGATGCTGTCGCTGGCATGCCGCACCTGGGTCACGGTCTGGCGCAGCGCAGCGACCATCTCGCCCACCGCCGCCAGCAGACTGCCGGGCACCACCTTGGGCAACTCCACCGCCAGATCGCCCGCCGCCACGGACCGCACGACCGCCACGGCCTGGGCCGGTTCGCCGCCGATCTGACGCATCACGCTGCGCAGCGTGGCCCAGCCGATGGCACCGATCACGAGCAGCACCGCCAGGCCCACCGCGAGGTGGCTCAGGGTGGCGGCCATGACCTGGGCGTCCAGGTCGTCGGTGTACAGGCCCGACCCCACCATCCAGTTCCAGCCGTCGACCTGCATGATGAACTGCAGCTTGGGCACAGGCACCGTGCTGCCGGGACGGGGGAAGTTCGTCTGCACGAAAGCGCGGCCGTGGGAGCCCCCCTTCATGCCATTCACCAGGGCGCCGATGACGTCCGTCCCTTCGCCGTCCTTCACCTTGCCCACCATGTTCTGCCCGGCCCACTCCGGCTTGATGGGGTGCATCACCCCCACGCCCTCGGTGGACCAGATGTAGAAATACTCCTTGCCGTCCTGGCCGTAGCGCGCCAGGCGAATGGCTTCCTTGGCCGCCTCCTGGGCCGCCGCCTCGCTCAGCTGGCCGGCCGTGGCCTGGGCGCGGAATCCCTGCGCGATCGCATGGGCGGACTCCACCGCCGCCACCAGCTGGTCGCGACGGCCTTCGCCCATCTGCTGACGCAACTGGTAGACCGAGAGCAGAACGATCAGGGCAATGCCCATGACCGCCGCCAGGATCTGCAGGGCGATTTTTCCGCGAAAGCTCAGTGAGTCCAGCATCATTTCTCTCCGGGTGACAGTTCGATATCCATGTCAGGCAGCGGCCAGGCGGAACGTCGCCACCGTGTGGGCCAGTTGCCGGG
>NZ_BCWR01000042.1 GCF_001592305.1 Hydrogenophaga taeniospiralis CCUG 15921 | reverse complement strand
GACATCGAATCGACCATCGCCGTCACCCCCGAGCCCGGAGGCCTGGCGCTCGCGCGCCTGTACCTCACCCCCACCAATCCCTACGCCGACGCCAACACGGGAGCGGCCGGCTGCGACGCCGCCACCACCTGCAACCAGGCCGTCTACAACCAGATCCTGCTCGACGCGGCGGCCACCGGCTACGTCGCCACCGCCAGCGGCACCCACCTGGGCAAGACCCACGACAGCAGCAGCGCGGAGATCTTCAACCGAGGCTTCAACCTCTACCAAGAAAAACCCGTCTTCCTCGCCGCGCAAGACCCCCTGGGCGGGGCCACCGCCTTCTTCGCACTGCAAGGCGAACAAGCCAAGACCCACCTGCAACACCTGCAGACCCAAAACGTCAGCCTGCTCGGCGGCACCATCTTCTTCAGCCAGCAGACCATCAAAGGCCCGGGCAACGGCAGCACCAGCCACTGGGACGGCAGCACCAACGACCCCGGCGCCGCCTTCGACGCCGCCCTGGGCAGCGCCCCCGGCGTGAACGCCAGCGGCGGCAGCGGCGGCTTCGTCGTGGGCTACATCCAACCCGACGGCCAGGCCCACGAATTCAACCTGCAGCGCGACCCCCACTTCCAGGACTTCCAGCGCCAGCAAGGCTACGGCGAGTGGGGCGGCCAGGGCAACACCGACAGCGCCCTGGGGCAGAACCTGCGCAACGCAGGCCTGCAGAACCAGAAAGGCCAACAGGCCGCCGCCGGCATCGACTTTGGCTACTTCCAGGAAGACCGCAGCCTCTTCCTGCAAGGGCTGGACCTCTACAAATTCGGCAACCGGGGCGACAACGGCCTGCTGCAGCAACTGCAGAACGGCCAGATCGGCCCGGGCCACCCCGACTACGAACGAGCCCGCGGGCTGGCCGAAGAACGCTTCAAACTCGCCTACGCCAGCCAGGTGGAATACAACACCAAAGCGCACTTCACCGCCGAGGCCGCGAAATACCAGGCCGACCAACTCGACCTGGCGGCCTACGACAACGGCAAACTCTTCAAGAGCGGGCTCAACCTGTACGACAAACGGGGAGA
>NZ_BCWR01000041.1 GCF_001592305.1 Hydrogenophaga taeniospiralis CCUG 15921 | reverse complement strand
CTCCACCGATGCGGTGTTGATGCTGTCGGTGGCGCTGCGCACCTGGCCCACGGTCTGCACCAGGGCGTTTTTCATGGCATCCAGCGCGTTGAGCAAGTCGCCGAGTTCGTCCTTGCGATGGGACTGCACACGCTGCGTGAGATCGCCCTTCGCCACGGCGGTGGCCATCGCCACCGCCTCGCGCAGCGGCCCGGTGATCGAGCGGGTGATGCGCCAGGCCACCAGCACGGCCAGCAGCAGAGCCACCGTGGCCAGGGCCAGGATGGAAATCTCTTCCCGCAAGACCGTGGCCGCCGCCGCGGCCGAGGCGGCCGTCACCAGCTCGCGCTCGTGCTGCTGCAACACAGACATGCTCGCGATGTACCGCTCGACCGCAGGCACCAGCTCCGCGTCCAGCATGCGGTCCGCCTCGAAGCTGTCGCCACCGAGCAGGGTGGTGAAAAAGGTTTCGCGGATGCCGATGTATTCCTTGCGCCGCTTCGCGATATCGCCCAGCAAGGCCTTGCCCTGTTCACTGGTGATCTGCGCCTCCAGTGTCTTCTGCAGCTCGTTGATCCGCGCCGTGGTCTGGGCGATCAGCGGTTTGAAGTAGCTGTCCACGTCGGTGTGGTTGTTCGACTTCGCCAGCGCGATCACCCGGTTGGCATTCAGGCGGGTGCTGGCGAGCCATTCGTCGGTCACGGCCAGCCGGCGCTCCATGTCCATCAGGTTGGCGGTGGCCGCCGTGGACGCCTGCAGGCTGTACCAGGACAGGCCCGCCACCGCCACGAGCAGCGCCACCACACTGCCGAACCCCACTGAAAGCCGGTGACCGATCTTGAGCTGAGGGAATGACATGGCGGGTACCTGCGGACTTTGTGTGGGAAGAAATGGCAATCGGCTTGTGGGGCGCGTCTGCCGGAGTTCAGAAACTCTCCCACTCCCCCGCGTCGTTGGCGGGCGCGATGGCCTTGGCGACGGGGGCAGGGGTCGGGGTGGCCAGCCGCGGGCGCTGGGGCGCCATCGGCCGGGTCGGGGGTTGGGGCATGGTTGTGTTCTCGCGGGGGGCGGGCGCCACGGCCTTCGGGCTCGGCGCGGCCTTGGCGGGCCTGCTCGGCGCCGGGGTGGGCGCGGCGGCACCGGCGGCATCGA
>NZ_BCWR01000040.1 GCF_001592305.1 Hydrogenophaga taeniospiralis CCUG 15921 | reverse complement strand
GGAAGGTCTGCACAACACCCGCCGCAGCGTGAGTTGATGCATGCGATTTCAGATGACGGCAATTTCTTGCTCAAGAGGTCAGTCTGGAGGTCGATTTCGCCCCGATTCGTGGTCTTCTGGTCGCTTGCAGACGCACTCATCCCCGCATCTCCTGCAGCAGCGTGCGCCGCACCATCCACAGGTTGGACAGCGCAAACAGCGTGTGCAGCTGCGCCGTGTTCTTGGCCAGTCCCCGGTAGCGCACCTTCACGTACCCGAACTGGCGCTTGATCACCCTGAACGGGTGTTCGACCTTGGCCCGGATGCGCGCCTTGGCCTGCTCCAGCTGGTCCAGGATCGCGCCCACCGGCGTGTTCTTGTCCAGTACCTTGCGCTTGCCCGGTCGCATCGCCACGTGCCAGTTGACTTCGATGTCCTGCGTTTCATCGCGCTTGCTCACGCCCTGGTAGCCCGCGTCGGCAAAGACATCGGTTTCCGCTCCGTGCACCAGCGCGTGCGCCTGCGTCACGTCGTTGACGTTGGCCGCCGTGCCCACCACCGTGTGCACCAGACCGGAGTCTGCATCGACACCGATGTGCGCCTTCATTCCGAAGTGCCACTGATTGCCCTTCTTGGTCTGGTGCATCTCGGGGTCTCGTTCGCCGCTGCTATTCTTGGTCGAACTCGGCGCTGCGATCAGCGTGGCATCGACCACCGTCCCGCTCTTCAAGAGCAGCCCCTTGGCCGCCAGCGTGGCGTTGACGGTGGCCAGGATCTGCAAGCTCAGGTTGTGGGTTTCGAGCAGGTGGCGAAAGCGCAGGATGGTGCTCTCGTCGGGCAGGTTGTCCTCGCCGGCATCCAGACCCGCGAACTCACGGAACAGCGCCATGTCGTACAGCGCTTCCTCCATTGCCGGGTCCGAGAGGTTGAACCACTGCTGGATAAAGTGAATGCGCAGCATGGTCTCGACGGCAAACGGTGGGCGCCCGCCCTTGGCGCCGGGGGCCGGCGCGTGCGGAGCGATGAGCGACACCAGCTCGGCCCAAGGCACCACAAGGTTCATCTCGTCGAGGAACTCGCGCTTGCGCGTCCTCTTGGTCTTGCGCTCGAATCCGCTCTCGCCCAGGCTCATCTGCTTCATTCCGTCAATGTCTCACATCGGGCGTGGAACGCCGAGGTTGTGCAGACCTTCCCTA
>NZ_BCWR01000039.1 GCF_001592305.1 Hydrogenophaga taeniospiralis CCUG 15921 | reverse complement strand
GATTACTCGATGATCTTGGCGACGACGCCGGCGCCGACGGTGCGACCGCCTTCACGGATGGCGAAGCGCAGACCTTCTTCCATGGCGATCGGAGCAATCAGCTTGACCGTGATCGACACGTTGTCACCCGGCATGACCATTTCCTTGCCTTCGGGCAGCTCGATGGAGCCGGTCACGTCGGTGGTACGGAAGTAGAACTGCGGGCGATAGTTGTTGAAGAACGGGGTGTGACGGCCACCTTCGTCCTTGGACAGCACGTAGACCTCACCGGTGAAGTGGGTGTGCGGCTTGATGGAGCCGGGCTTGCACAGCACCTGGCCGCGCTGCACGTCTTCGCGCTTGGTGCCGCGCAGCAGGATACCGACGTTGTCGCCGGCCTGACCCTGGTCGAGCAGCTTGCGGAACATTTCCACGCCGGTGCAGGTGGTCTTCTGGGTGGTGGAGATACCGACGATTTCGATTTCTTCACCGACCTTGATGATGCCGCGCTCGATACGACCGGTCACGACGGTGCCGCGGCCGGAGATGGAGAACACGTCTTCCACGGGCATCAGGAAGGCACCGTCCACCGCGCGCTCGGGCGTGGGGATGTAGGTGTCCAGGGCGTCGGCCAGCTTCATGATGGCTTCTTCACCCAGGGGGCCCTTGTCGCCTTCGAGGGCGAGCTTGGCCGAGCCGTGGATGATGGGGGTGGCGTCGCCGGGGAAGTCGTACTTGTCCAGGAGTTCGCGCACTTCCATTTCAACGAGTTCGAGCAGTTCGGCGTCGTCGACCATGTCGCACTTATTCAGGAACACGATGATGTAGGGCACGCCGACCTGACGGGCCAGCAGGATGTGTTCGCGGGTCTGGGGCATAGGACCGTCAGCGGCGGAGCACACCAGCACGGCGCCGTCCATCTGGGCGGCACCGGTGATCATGTTCTTGACGTAGTCGGCGTGGCCGGGGCAGTCGACGTGGGCGTAGTGGCGGTTGGCCGTTTCGTATTCCACGTGGGCGGTGTTGATGGTGATGCCGCGCGCTTTTTCTTCGGGAGCCGCGTCGATCTGGTCGTAGGCCTTGGCCGAGCCGCCGAACTTGGCCGCCAGCACCGTGGTGATGGCCGCCGTCAGCGTGGTCTTGCCGTGGTCAACGTGACCAATGGTGCCCACGTTCACGTGCGGCTTGGTCCGCTCAAATTTCTCTTTTGCCATTTTTCAA
>NZ_BCWR01000038.1 GCF_001592305.1 Hydrogenophaga taeniospiralis CCUG 15921 | reverse complement strand
TTGATGCTGCTGGCCACACCTCCCCAGGAATCCCCCGATGAGCGCCCACGCTGCCTGTCGGACACCGTGGCGCCAAGCGCCCGGGACCCGTTTTTCTTTTATTGACGATCCGGAGCATTTGTCATGGGACTTCAATCTTTGATGCGACTGTTTTCGATACGCCTGCGCATGCTGGCGGCCATCGGTGTGGTGCTGCTGCTGCTGAGCATCGTGGGTGGCGCCGGCCTGTGGGGCATGACGCGCCTGGTCACGATCAACCACACCTTCGTGGGGAATGCCTTCGAGGAGACGCTGGCCCTGTCGCGCCTGAAGGTGGCGATGGGCGACCTGAGCCGCTACGAGAAAGACATGGTGATCCACTACGAGTCGCCCGAGCAGCTTTCGCTGGCCAATCTGTACTGGGAAAAGGCTCGCGATCAGCTGCGCAAGGACATCGCGCACATGCTCGAAGGCGAGCAAGACGCCGACAACCAGGTGCTGCGCGACATGGACAAGCGCCTGGGCGACTACGTGGCATCGGTCGAGCCCGTGGTGGCGCAGATCAAGAGCGGTGGCTACGACAGCGCCACCGTGGCCAACCGCATGCTGGCCAAGGCGCACGACCAGTACAAGGCCTTGCTGGGCGACCTGCAGACGATCGAGAAGAGCATCATGGCCGAAGCCGAGAGCCTGAAGGCCGACGAACAGACCGCCAGTGACCAGACCATGGCCCTGTTTGGCGTGGCCGTGGCGCTGGCCGCGCTGGTGGTGGTGCCCACCACGCTGGCCAACATGCAGAGCATCTGCAAGCCGCTGGACCAGGCCCAGCGCGTGGCCACGGCCATCACCCAGGGAGACCTGACGCAGCACATCACGGGCAACGGCAAGGACGAGATCTCGGCGCTCATGCGAGCGCTGGGGGACATGCAGGCTTCGCTGGTGCGCATCGTGGGCGAGGTGCGCAGTTCCACCGACAGCATCGGCACCGCCAGCGCGGAAATCGCCTCGGGCAACCTGGACCTGTCCACGCGGACCGAGCAGGCCGCCAGCAGCCTGCAGCAGACCGCCAGCAGCATCGAACAGATCAACGGCACCGTGCGCCAGAGCGCCGAGGCCGCGCGCCAGGCCAGCCAGATGGCGGCGGTCAACGCCGAGGTGGCTGAACGCGGGGGCCGTGTGGTCGGTCAGGTGGTGGCCACCATGGAAGAGATCAACCACAGCAGCAAGAAGATCGCCGACATCATCGGCGTGATCGACGGT
>NZ_BCWR01000037.1 GCF_001592305.1 Hydrogenophaga taeniospiralis CCUG 15921 | reverse complement strand
GCCCAGGATGGCTTGGGTGAAGGTCGGGTCGGTGGTGTTGCTGAACGCCACGGCCGCGGTGGTCCACAGCGCGGGGTTTTGCAGGTCGTGCAGGCTCTGGTGTGGATTGCCCACCACTTGCCCGCCTTGCACCAGCGTGCCGTCTTTGGTGTACCCGCTGTATGGGCGCCCTCCTGCGCCCAGCACCGGAGAGACCGCTTGCGCGAACGCGCTGACGTTGATCGTCAGCATCAGCAGGCCGGCGATCACGCGCTTCCAGAGTGCGGGCCTCTGATGGGGGTCTGTCGACAGCGCCAATGATCGCGTGTCTGCTTCTTGTGTCATCGCGCTCCTCCCGAAATTCTTCTTGCGTCAAGGGGCCGGTGTGCCCATGTCAAAAGGGTGCGCGAGGGATGAGCCATCCACGCACCGGGCCTGCATTGCTGAGAGTGCCGTTACGGCTTCAAGGCGTCTTTCAGGGTGTCTTCGAGCACGGGCTGGATCTTTTGCAGGATGACGGGCAATTGCTGCTGGATCAGTTGGGCCGATTGCAGGTTGACGGTCTGCATCTTCTGCATCAGCGTCTGGTAGCCGGGGTCTTCGTAGAGTTTGATCAGGCGGTTGACCTCGTCCTGGTTGAGCTGGGCCTGGTACAGCTTGACGTAGGGGTCTTTCAGGTTTGACCAGCCCATTTCACGGCGCAGCACGGCCCCGACTGCGGGGACGACCTTGTTGACCGCGGTCTGCTGCTGCGCATTGAGCGGCGCGCCACCGTTTTGCTGCAGCAGGCTCATGACCACCTGCGACCTGACCTGGGCCTCGATGCCGCCGACGGCCTGCTCCAGTGCCTTTTGCGCGCCGTTGATGCCAACGAGTTTCTCCACCGAGGCGGCGCTGGCGCGGGCTGCCCAGGCGACGGGCAGGGTCAGGACGCCCAGCATGGCGAGTAGCGTGGCTTGTCTGGCGATGTGCTTCAGGTTCATGTCGGCTCCCTTGTTCGTTCAGTTCTTGCCGCCCAGGAGCTCGCGCTCGACGGGTTCTTTGGCGTTGTAAGTGCGTTTGCTGCCGTCCACCTGGGTGAAAAAGACCCTGGCCCCTGGTAGGCGCGGGCCGGCCCTGCTTGCGTCACTTGACGCTGTAAATGCGAGGGCTTGCCTTGCGGTCTATCTGCAAGGTTCGATTCTCGAATTGAGTCAGCTTGGGTGCCTTGGTCTTGAGCAGGCCCGTGTCTCGATCAAACCTGTCGCGGATTTCGATGCGGACTTTGTCACAGCTGGAGAAGAAGGCGTTGGCACAGTCGTCCAGATAGGCACGCAGGTTGCCCAGGTAGTGGGCCTTGCCGGGCTGCACCTCAAAAATGATCGGCTCGAAGGATTTCTCGGCCTTGAACCCAAACGGGCGCGAGCCGTCGCTCCGCTTGTTCAAGCCGTCGTCATAGAGCACGGGAAGGAAAGCGCCGGGGACGGGTATGTAAACGCCCGGCGCAGCCGCTGCGCTTGTCGTGGGGGTGCGCTGCAGGTTGATCGCACTGATGCGGTACTGGCCCGGTGGGAGCTTGAACGACTCGACCACCTTCCCGTATTCATCCGCATTGAGCACCTCAAACTGCAGGTGTGCGGAGCGATACCCATGGATGCGCGAAGAGACGGGAAACCCAATGACACGCAGCCGGGCGTCAGCCTGCGGGTCCACGGCAGTCAACTGCAGCGACCACGCAGACACCTTGCTCATGCTGATGTCAGAGGTCTGGCTGAAATACACCGTGGCCGCATCTGCCTGCTCGTGGCTGTAGGGCTCGGGCAATGCGCAGGCGGTGAGCAGGAGGCTCAGCAGGATGGTGGAGGATAGATGTTGCATTTTTGTTGGTCTCAAGGAAACCCATCGCGAGACGGTGGCCCTCACCAGTGAGGCGTTTGGGAAAACCGCAATATCCGGAACAACCTTGATCCAACGATGCTTGGTCAAGTTACTCATGATTCACCACCCGGATTCAATATTGATGCATTAAGGCATGACCCCCTGCAATCTCTCTCATAGCCACCCC
>NZ_BCWR01000036.1 GCF_001592305.1 Hydrogenophaga taeniospiralis CCUG 15921 | reverse complement strand
AAGCGGCCAAGGAAATCAAGGGCCTGATCATGGCCAGTGTGGAGCGCGTGGAGCAGGGCACGGCCCTGGTGGACCGCGCCGGCACCACCATGCAGGAGGTGGTGACCTCGATCCGGCGCGTGACCGACATCGTGGGCGAGATCAGCAGCGCGAGCAACGAGCAGAGCGCGGGCGTGGGCCAGGTCAGCGAAGCGGTGACGCAGATGGACCAGACCACGCAGCAGAACGCCGCCCTGGTGGAACAGAGCGCGGCCGCCGCGTCCAGCCTGCAGCAGCAGGCCCAGCAGCTGGTGCAGGCGGTGAGCGTGTTCAAGCTCAATGCCGGCACCGGGGCTCATGCGCGTTTCAACGCCCCCGCACCCAAGCCGGCGGCGCCGGTCAAGCCGGTGTCCAACGTGAGCCCGCTCAAACCGGCTGCGCCCGCCAAGGCCCAGACGCCGGCCCCGAAGACCCCGCGCCCCGTGGTCGCGGCCCAGGCGCCCAGCCGCACCGGCACGGACGACTGGGAAAGTTTCTGATCCACCGAATCCGAGGAAGAACCCATGGACATGCACAACGAAGGCAGCCACCTGGCACGCCAGGAGAGCGCGCGCAGCGGCATCAGCGCGGCCACGGCGAAGAAGGCCGAATTCCTGACCTTCCGCCTGGGGGCGGAGGAATACGGCATCGACATCCTGCGGGTGCAGGAGATCCGCTCGTTTGAAGAGCCCACGCGCATCGCCAACGCGCCGAGCTTCATCAAGGGCGTGGTCAACCTGCGCGGGGTGATCGTGCCGGTGGTGGACCTGCGCATCAAGCTGGGCTGCGAGAAGGTGGAATACAACAGCTTCACGGTGGTGATCGTGCTCAACGTGCAGGGTCGTGTGGTGGGTGCGGTGGTGGACTCGGTGTCCGACGTGCTCGAACTCAGCAGCGACCTGATCAAACCGGCGCCCGAGATGAACACCACGGTGGACACCAGCTTCATCACCGGCATCGCCAGCGTGGGCGAACGCATGCTGATCCTGATGGACATCGAAGCCCTGATGTCCAGCGCCGACATGGGCCTCATGGACGGCGCCCGCAGCCTGCAGTAAGCCCCAGGCCCAGCCGACAAAGCCCGGGTTTGCCCGGGCTTTGTCGGTTTTTTTATGCCTTCAGCCAGCGCCGGGCTGGCCGATAGTTCATGGACCCATCCGCTTTTCGAGGAAGAACCCATGGACATGCACAACGAAGGCAGCCACCTGGCACGCCAGGAGAGCGCGCGCAGCGGCATCAGCGCGGCCACGGCGAAGAA
>NZ_BCWR01000035.1 GCF_001592305.1 Hydrogenophaga taeniospiralis CCUG 15921 | reverse complement strand
CCGGCATCGCCAGCGTGGGCGAACGCATGCTGATCCTGATGGACATCGAAGCCCTGATGTCCAGCGCCGACATGGGCCTCATGGATGGCGCCCAGAGCCTGCAGTGAACCGGCTACGACCCTGGACAGACACAACATCGAAGGAGGAGCAGGCATGAAAACACCCAACATTCACAACCGATCCATCGCGCGCCGCGTGGCCCTGCTGGCGGTGGCCCTGCTGGCCGGCGTGCTGCTCATCGTCAGCATGGCGATGGCCATCGTGGCGGAGCAGCGCTCGCGCGAGGACCTCGTGCAGTGGGTGGGCGACAAGGCCCGCTCCGTGGTCGACTCGGTGGACGCCTTCGACACCACGGCCCGCCTCATGACCGACCGGGCCTACCGGCCGTTTCGCAAGAAGTTCGCCGACACCTTCGAGCTCGACGCGGCGTCCGGCCATCTCAAGAGCTGGGGCATGCTGCTCAACGACGACTTCTCCGAGGTGGACGCGTTCAACCAGCACAACGGAGGTGTGGCCACGATCTTCATGCGCAAGGGCGACGACTTCGTGCGCGTCTCCACCTCGCTCAAGAAGGAAAACGGAGAACGCGCGGTGGGCACCATGCTGGCGCGCGAACACCCGGCCTACCCGCTGATGCTGAAGGGCCAGACCTACACCGGGCGCGCGGTGCTGTTCGGCAAGCCCTACATGACCCACTACGAGCCGGTGAAGAACGATGCCGGGCAGGTCGTGGGCCTGCTCTTCATCGGGTTCGACGTCACCGATTTCCAGGCCAGCCTGAAAAAACTGGTTGACGAGGCCCGCTTCTTCGCCACCGGCGGCACCTACCTGATCGATCCGCGCCAGAACAACGCCGAGGCCGTGTTCGTGCTGCACCCCACGGCCAGCGGCAAGAAGGTGCTGGAGGTGTTCCCCGAGGCCGACGCCCTGCTGACCACGCTGCGCGCCACGCCGGAGGCCTTCGCGTCCGACATGACGCCCCTGTTCGACGCCGGCATGTCCCACCCCTGGGCGGTCAAGCGCGAGGCCCAGGCCGGCTGGTGGGTGGTGGTGGAGGTGTCCGACACCGAGGCCATGGCCTCCCATTGGTCCACCATGTACGCCTTTGGGGCCTTGCTGGCCGCGACCACGGCTCTGCTGGGCCTGGGCCTGTTCTGGCTGGTGCGTCACAACGTGAGCCGCCCGCTGGCCGACCTCACCCAGGCCGTGACCAGCGTGGCCCAGGGCGACCTGACGCGCGAATTCCGCAGCACCCGGCGCGACGAGATCGGTCGCCTGGTGCAGGAGGTCGAAGGCATGCGCGGGCGCTTCCTGGGCATGATGCACGAGCTGCGCACGGCGGCCGACAGCATCAACACCGCATCGGCCGAG
>NZ_BCWR01000034.1 GCF_001592305.1 Hydrogenophaga taeniospiralis CCUG 15921 | reverse complement strand
TTGGCCGTCATCGGCTAGGAAGTTGGCGTAGTTGTTCAGCGACATGGCCCAAGTGGGCCCAACGTGTTCGAGTTGGCTCTGGGCTAGCCGCTGCAATTTTTCGACCGACATGCGGGCGCACGCCAGTGCGTTGTTGTTGTCACCGATCTGGTTGTGCGCCGCCCCTAGATTGAGCAAGGCTGCTCCCCACCTTTCCCAGTCGTCCGCGCCAGGCCTTTTGGCGGACTCACAGCGCTTTTGGGCCTGGTCGCTCAAGGTCTGACGGATCAGCAGCTCAATACCGCCCAAGGGCAATACATCATGCTTTAAGTCACTTTCCAGCAGACCTGCAACTTGGAGTTTTAGAGCGGGCGACAGACGTTTGAAACTAGCCTCGGCTACCTGGGGCAGGGAGCTGGGGGTTTGCACGGTGACCCTGACGATCGCTTTGGCGCACGCCGCAAAGTGCGCGGTCAGGGCGTCTTCGATCAATGGGGTCAGGTCGGAGCGGTAGCGCAGCAGGCGCGACAAGACGGTAAGCGCGTGAAGACGTTGTGCCTCAGTGCCTGTCTTTCCCAGTACTGCAGTCAAGATGGCCGGACCGTACGTGCCCTGCAATTGCTGGGCGACCAGGGCTTCGCCCAGCAGGTCTGGGCGTAGTCCACCTAGACCTTGGGTTTCGGGGTAAAGCGGTACCAGTGCGTTGAACAGGGGCTTGAGCTGAGCGGCCTCGCCCTCGACAGAGCGCCAGAGAGGTTCAATATCTTTGGACCGGGCTGCGGGGCCGCTCAGCGTGACCAAGCTCATGAGCAGCGCGCAACTGCTTTCGTTAGAAGAGGTGCCGGTGGCTTTGTGCCAGTAGCGCTGTTCATGCCGCACTAGGGCCAAAGGCAAGGCCTCGGCCGAAGCCTGGCGCTCGCCCAGCAGGGCCAGCAGTGCGGCCATGTGCAGGTACAGGGGCTTGCCATAGGCGGTGGCATGCAAATCGGGTTGTATGTCAGGCGCGGCGCACTGCAACACAGTGGAAAAGGCGCGCAAGGCTTGTGCAAAAGCGATTTGCCGCTGTGAGGGGTTGTCGTACAGGGTGGGCACAGGGTAGGGACCTGTGGTGGCGGTACCGTTAAGCAGGGACTCACAGCGTGCATCGATACCAGGCAATTGCCCCCACCAGTCGCCGCTGCTGCGCGCCAGGAGCAGGAGGCGTACCTTGGGTTTGCTGGGCAGCGTCAAGGCCTGGGCCAGCAACTCCAGAAGCTGGAGGCTGCGCGTTTCCGCGTAGTCCAAGACGATCAAAATGGGGCGCTCGGCCTTTCCGAGTTCATGCGCCAGTGTGGCTGCCTCGCGGGGCTGGAGGTTGTGCCGTAAAAAGCCGCTGTACCAGCCTTGTTGGCGAAGGCGCTCGCACAACTCTAGGGCCAGCCTTGTCTTTCCCGCGCCGCCTTCGCCAGTTAGCAGGCGAACCCCGATGGGGTAGTCGGTTGCCGTGGCCCATTCCAGTTGCGCACTTAGGAAAGGCTCGCATTCTGGTGCAAAGGGGACCAGCGCTTCTTCCGCCCGCAACAGCTGGCTCGGGTGGAGCCCAGCCTGAGCGCTCCACCGCGGCAGGGGTTGGTCCAGCCATTGGGAAAAGGGGTGGGCTTTAGGGGCGGCCAGGGTGGGGCCATCGGGGCTGATGGGGCTGGTGGGGGCCACTGCGCTCGGCGCCATGTTCGGTGCTTGCCAGCCTAGTGCCTGGACAAACGCGTCAGCACCGTGGCGCCATGTGTATTCCTCCAGCAGGGTTGCTCTTAGCAAATGGGCTTTTTCTTGAAATTCTCTCTGTTGCTGTGCGACTTGGATCAAGGCCTCGGCGGTGGCTTGCTTGTCGGCCACGTTGAAATAAGGGGGCTGGTGGCTGCCCTTGATGTCCAGGGCATGCACCCATTGCTCGAGGTGCTTCTCCTTGAGCAATTGATAGACACCGCTTTTCTGGCTAAGGATCAATGGCACGCCCGCCGCAACGGCCTCCCAGGCGACCAAGCCAAATCCTTCATGCCAAGAGGTCATCAGGCAGACGCTTGCGGTGCGCAGTTCGTTAAACAGCTCTTGCCGATTGTGGCAATAGGGCAGGGCTTGCAGATTGATGGCACGATGGGCATGTTCCTCAGCGAACGCTCTGAGTTCTTGCTCGGCATCGGCGAAGCCGGGGTCTATGGGGGCTTCCATGTCAATGCCGCGAAGCAGGATCTTGGGTTCTCCCGCACCTTTGAGGCTGTCGGGTAGGCCAACAGTGCAATCGCACTGACGCACGGCGTGGGCAAATCCGGCCACCCCGAGTTGCGCTTGTTTAATTTTTCGCGCCCCAGCGTCCAATCGCCCGCTGATGAAAGCGATGAACTTCCTATGGTGCTTCTTGACCTCAATCTCCGCCAAGCCAGGAACAAGCATCGGGATCTCAGAATTGAGCACATCAAGCATGTCCGCCAGTGCATCGCGCAACAATGGGCCCACGGCCATGCGCACAGTGGCAGCTTCAAACAGTGTTTTCTGCAGATGCTGTTTTCCCGCTGCTGTCTGGCTGTTTTCCGCAAACGACTCGTAGTGGTCGTAGCTCATGTGGTGAATGAGCGCAGAGCGGCCACCATGCTCAGCGGCCATGGCGTTTGCGATGGCTCCGGTAATGCGGTCGTGGCCTAGCCACACGGTGTTCGAAAAATCGAGCGCGTCCAGTTTCGACGCCACCAGAGGGGCGTGCTCAGGGCCCATCGCCCCGGTTGAAAGACCCAGGTTGATCAATGTGACTTGGTCTTGGGCCCGTGCGGTTTGGATGTCCACTTCGTCACATGCCGCGACGAAGCAGATCACGCGCAACCACTGCCAGTGTGCGGCCGCGATGGCCTGCAGCAGGTCCGTGTTGAAGGCATTGATCCCTCCAAACTTCGGCCCCCAGGAGGTGGCAAAGGCCACCAGAGTGAACGGCTTTGTTGTAGTTGAGCTCATGGGTGGGAACTGGTATGAAGCGGGCGAATGTGGTGTCAGAGAAAGCAGTGTGGCAGCCGTGCCCATGTGCAGATTAAGCCAAGTCCCGGTGGGTGCTGAATTAGTTCCTGACTCAGGCCACAACTTGAAGCCTTTGGGCGTTGTTTATGGCGCAAATCTTGCCAACGAGAGCAGT
>NZ_BCWR01000033.1 GCF_001592305.1 Hydrogenophaga taeniospiralis CCUG 15921 | reverse complement strand
ATATTTCTATGTGTGTGGTCTGAAAAGCATGGAAGAGGGCGTGGTGCTGGCGCTGCGCGATGTGGCGACACAGGCGGGGTTGAACTGGGAGCAGATTGGTGCCGCGCTCAAGCGCGAGGGGCGGCTGCACCTGGAAACCTACTGAATGATGGACCGTGAAGGACCGATGGACATGAGCATTTATGACACCTTGGTCGTCTCGCGGCGCGCCCCTGGCGTGGCCCAGGTCACCATGTCGCGCCCGGCGGTGTTCAACGCCTTCGACGAGACCATGATCGGTGAACTCGACACCGCGTTCGCCGAACTGGAGGCCGACCCTTCCGTGCGCGTGATCGTGCTGGCGGGCGATGGCAAACATTTCAGCGCGGGGGCCGACCTGCAGTGGATGCAGCGCGCCAGCGCGGCGAGCCACGAATGGAATCTGGCCGACGCACGCCGCTTCGCCGGCATGCTGGCGCGCATCGAAGCCTGCGCCAAACCCACGGTGGCGCGGGTGCAGGGCGCGGCGCTCGGCGGGGGCGTCGGGCTGACCTGCGCGTGTGACGTCGCGGTGGCCGCCGACAACGCCAGTTTCTCCGTCAGCGAGGCCAAGTTCGGCATCCTGCCGGCCGTGATCGGCCCCTATGTGACCAACGCGGTGGGCAAGCGCCAGGCGAAGTGGCTGGCCCTCACCACCACGCGCATCGATGCCGCGAAGGCGCTGGCCATCGGCCTGGTGCAGCAGGTGGTGCCCCTGGAAGCGCTGGACGGCGCGGTGGATGCGACCGTCCAGGAACTGCTCGCTGGCGGCCCCCACGCGCAAACCGAGATCAAGCAGTTGTTCGCCCAGTTGCAGGTCGGGCCGATCACGCCCGAAGCGCGCGAGCTGACCGCGCAGACCATCGGCCGCGTGCGCGGCACCGACGAGGCGCGCGAGGGCTTCGCCGCCTTCCTCGCCAAACGACCCGCCCCCTGGATTCCGAGCGCAGCATGACCTCTCTCAACAACGCGCCGGTGCTGGTCGTCGGCGCCGGCATCATGGGTACCGGCATCGCGCAAGTGGCGGCCCAGGCGGGCCACCCGGTGTTCCTGTTCGACATGCGCGAAGGCGCCGCGGCGCAGGCGAAGACGAAACTCGCGGCAACGCTCGATGGCCTGGTGGCCAAGGGCAAGATCACCGCCGAGGCCGCGGCGGCCACGCTGGCGCGCATCGAGCCGATCCCCTCGCTGGACGTGGCCGCAAGCGCCGCGCTGGTGGTCGAGGCCATCGTGGAGAACCTCGATGCCAAGCGCAGCCTGTTCCGGCAGCTGGAGTCGGTGGTCGGTGAGACCGCCATCCTGGCGAGCAACACCTCGTCCATTTCGGTCACCGCCATCGCCAACGGCCTGCAGCGGCCCGAGCGCTTCGTGGGCATGCACTTCTTCAACCCCGTGCCGCAGATGAAGCTGGTGGAGGTGGTGTCCGGGCTGCAGACCGATGCGGCGGTGGCCCGGGCCATCGAGGCCCTGAGCGTGGCCTGGGGCAAGGTGCCCGTGCACGCCCGGAGCACGCCGGGCTTCATCGTCAACCGCATCGCGCGGCCGTATTACGCCGAGACCCTGGCCCTGCTGCAGGAGCAGGCGGCCACGCCGCAGCGCCTGGACGCCTGCCTGAAAGCGGCGGGTTTTCGCATGGGGCCTTGTGAGCTGATGGACCTGATCGGCCACGACACCAACTTCGCGGTCACGAACTCGGTCTTTGAGGCCAACTTTGGCGACAAGCGCTACGTGCCTTCGCTGGTCCAGCGCGAGCTGGTGGACGGTGGCCTGCTGGGCCGCAAGAGCGGGCGCGGCTTCTACACCTACCCCGAGGGCGCACCGGCGCTGCCCGCGACGGCGCACGAGGCGCCGTTGGCGATGGGACCCGTCACCGTGCACGGCGACGGCGAGATCGCCGACCGGCTGGAACGGCTCGTCACCCAGGGCCGATTGTCCGGCGACGCCACACCCTCGCGCCAGCGGCAGAGTGCCTGGGTGGGCCTGGCCATTGGCGGCGCCCGGCTCGTGCTCACGGACGGCCGCACCGCGGGTGACATTGCGGCGCGTGAAGGGGTGGCCGATGTGGCGGTGTTCGACCGCCCGCTGCTGTGGCCGGCGGCGCCCGGCGGCGCGCTCGCTTATGCGGTGGCGCCCCGGGCCAGCGCCACCTGGCGCCAGCAGGCCCCGGCCTGGCTCGCCGCGCTCGGCTTTGCGCCCGTGCCCCTGGCCGATGCGCCCGGGCTGGTGGTGGCGCGCACGATCGCGATGCTGATCAACGAGGCCGCAGACGCCGTGCTGCAAGGCGTGTGCACCCCCGAAGGCGCCGACGCCGCGATGAAGCTCGGCGTCAACTACCCGGCCGGGCCGTTCGAGTGGCTGGCGCGCTGGAGCGTCGCGGGCGTCATGCAGGTGCTGGAGTCGCTCGACGCGTATTACCGCGGGGAGCGCTACCGCATCAGCCCCTGGCTCAGGAGGACACTGGCATGAAATTCGCCGAATTCCACCCGGGGCAGGTCATCGAGGCAGGGCCTTACGAGTTGGGTGAAGCCGAGCTGATCGACTTTGCGCAACGGTACGACCCCCAGTGGTTTCACACCGATCCCCAAGCGGCCGTTGCCGGCATCCACGGCGGGCTGATCGCCAGCGGGTGGCAGACCTGCGGCATCGCCATGCGGCTCATCGCCGAGGCGGCCTTGCAGGGGTCGGAGTCGTTTGCCTCGCCAGGGCTGGCCTACGTGAAATGGCCGCACCCGGTGCGTGCCGGGGACCGCCTGAGCCTGCGCGCGACGGTGATCGAGACACGCCGGGCCAGCAGCAAGCCCACGCTCGGCATCCTGCGCTGGCGCTGGCAACTCTTCCACGCGGCCGGCCACGAGGTGCTGGACCTCGAAGCGACCAGCCTGTTCCACCTTCCTCACCAGGACACACCATGACCCAGGCCTACATCTGCGACGCGATCCGCACCCCCTTCGGCCGCTACGGCGGCGCGCTCAGCTCGGTGCGCACCGACGACCTCGGCGCCATCCCCCTCAGAGCCCTGATGGCGCGCAACCCGAACGTGGACTGGGCCGCCATCACCGACGTGCTCTTCGGCTGCGCCAACCAGGCCGGCGAAGACAACCGCAACGTGGCCCACATGAGCAGCCTGCTCGCCGGCCTGCCGCTCGAAGTGCCCGGCGCCACCATCAACCGCCTGTGC
>NZ_BCWR01000032.1 GCF_001592305.1 Hydrogenophaga taeniospiralis CCUG 15921 | reverse complement strand
GCGCTGGGGCAGGCCACGGCCGAGAACGCAGTAGCCAACAACTTTTTGAAGCACGATGAGCAAAAGAAGTACGCCGATGCACTCAACGCGTGCAACGGCGAGGTGCAGTGCAAGGCAGACGTCGACAAGCAATACCAAGCCCTGAGCGACAAGAACAACAAGGAGTTGAGCCAAGCCAAAGCGAAGTGCGATGCATCGGCGGACTGCAACGCCTTCAACCAACTGGCCGCTCAAGGCACGCCATGGGGTCAAGGGGCCAAACCCACCGACTACCAGAGCGACCCTGAATTCAACGGCGAAGCACTGAACGCGGCCAATCAGCAGCACAACGATGCGCTCACACAAGCGCTGCTCGATCGCCCTCTGAGCCAGGAAGTGCGCTACTGGAGCAGTGACGACCCGCTCAACAGCATTCCGGCGCACTACCAGTCGGAGATCACGGCCGCGAATCAAGACACGGTGATCAAGGAGATCGGCCTGCAACTGGCGGCATATCCCGTGGGTGAGGTGATCAGCATCGCTGGCAACGCCGCAGGCCGTGTCGTCATGCAGAATGGCTCCAAGGTCGTTCAGTGGTTTGAATCCTCGGCGGCTCGATCAACTGGTCCTTCAAGTATCAAAGCCGGTGGGGAAAACCTAGTTCCCAACGTCCCAGAAGGAGTCCCATATTTTAGGGTGCAGGGTGGTGGTTCAGGCAGTGCAACCAGCCGCGATGCATTGACCGTTAACAGGGATGGGTCGGTTTCCATTACGCCGGGTTGTACAGGGTCAATTTGCGTGAGTGTGGGCAATGCGGATCATTCGGTTTATTACCTGAGTAACAAGCGCCCGGATGGTTCAGTAGTGGTGTTTGAGGTGGATCGCGCAACGCATAATCGAATTATGGAGTCTGCTGTTGATCAATTTGGCAATAGCGGAGCCGGGGTGAAAATCACGGACAAGGGTACGCCGGGAACCTCGATCGAACTTAATCGGGCATATTCTGAAATAATGACCAGTGGTTCTTCAAACGGACGCGTGCTTACTCAGCGGGAGTTTCTTAATGAATTTGGTGGAGATTAATTCTGGGCTGCGTGAGAGAATCCTGTCAGGGGAGGAGCGAGTTGGCCTTTTTGTTTTTGGTGGAAAATATTTATGGATTATTGATTGGAGTGAGCATTTCAATCTTAATCACATGAAAAATATTGATGCGCTCTGCCAAGACGAAAATCTGATGCGTTATCTTCCTGCTGGAAAGTCTGTGGAGACATATCGAATGGAAGTTATTCAGCGGTATCGTGGCAGCCTGCCGACGCTGACAGCAGATTTGTTTCCCCGCTATCGAGACAGCGAGTCGGCGAAGGTTGCTACAACGGATATGCTACGCCGAGAATTCTTTCATGAGGACACCGGTCTGTATGCTGAATTGTCCAAGCAAATGGAGGCTGAGTTATCCTTCAATGCTCCAATGGAGGAAGAGTTGGTTCAGCTTCGGATGAGGTTGTTTTCTAAGTTGCCGAAGTTCTATATCAACTATGATAGAAAAATCTTCATGCATATGGTGCATGGTCGCAGTTATGAATCTGCTGCTCTTGATGGTTGGTGGGCAGCCGAGGGTGATTTCGAGCATATGATTCCAACATCGCAGCGTTATTGGGTCAGAGATGCAAGCGAGGACTTCTGGGCTGTGACCAGTTTTAAAAATTGTTAGCAGGCAGCGAAAAAACAGAGCTAAGTCGAAAAGAATGGGTGGAATCAAGACGCATGATGCATCGTCTTTTGTCGACCCAGCTCACCTGTCATTAGAGGAAGGTCAAACTGATGAAAGTTGAATCTTTTACACCAGAGTTGCTGCTGCAAGGATTTGTATTTCCAAGATCTTATATTTCATATTTTGAGCAAACAACAATTCCAGACTTGTCCCCTTGGTGGTTCTTGTGCGAAATGCCAGGATTGAGTGATTCCTGGCTTAAGGTAATTAAGCGGCAATATCCAAGCCGGCAGTTGGTTCCCTTTGCCAAAATAGAGCACATTGATGACGTGGCCTGCTTCGATGCGAGTGCGCCCTCAAATGATCCAATCGTGCACTATGTCCACACCTATGCTTCGCCGGGCTGGGAGGATCGTGGGCATGTCGTCAATTTCGATGCTTGGCTAAAGGCAGCCATGGCAGATGCTGTGCAATTTAATGCCGATGGAGAGGGAGAGGGAGAGGGAGATTAGGGATTGCTATTCGGTCAGGAATGTAACTGGCACGAGTTCCGTGAGCCAAACTTCATTCTCAGCTTGAAAAAATTTGAAGCCTTGTTCATGCATGAGTAAGGCTTTGATTTTTAGTGTGACTGGTTTCCCATGTCGCTGCCCAACAGCAAGCGCGGTCTGTTTGTCTTGCGACAGATGCACATACTGGCGCGATCCGGGAAGCAGTCCTTGATTGCGGATGGATTCGATAAAACGTGTCGCAGTTCCGTGGTATAGAAATTCAGGTGGCACCTTCTCGACATAGTCAATGTCTACGCTCTCGGTTGAGTGTCCCTGCACGGCACGAATACGCAGTCCGTCTTCAGAAATGGAAAATCGCTTTTTGTCACTTGTTGTAACCACGGTTTGAATCAAGTCACGATCAAGCTGTTTGCCGTCATTGGCGGCGGCAGCGATCAGTGCTGAAATATCGGCCCACCCTTCAAGGTCAAGCTTGATGCCGATAGCCTCCGGTTGGTGGCGTAGTACGAAACTCAAGAATCTACTGATCTCTGAATGTTGTTTGCTCATGGGTCAATTTTAGTTGCCAAGCGCGTCCCGCGCAGAGCTGAGAAGCCAGGCAGGGCATTGAGCCCGCCCCCGACTTGTCAGGTTCTGCCCGCCATAGCCAGACCTCCATTCCATGAAACCAAAGCACCCACACTTGGTATCGCTGGGCGCATGCCTGCTGCTCGGCGCATGTGCCATCAAGCCGCTGCCCTGGCAGACCATGGATGGTCAGCCCGTCCATGCCGAACGCCTTGCACAGGCCAAGCAACAGTGCAGCCACGACGAGAAGCTCAAACGCTCCAGCAAACTGCGTGCGGATGCCGTCATGATTGCCCGGTACGAAGGCGCTGCTGCGGGCGCCGAGTCGGGCTCAAGGAAATACTTTGATCAAGCCGCCGTACTCAGGCAAGAAGTGTCAGCTTGCATGAAAGCGCAAGGTTTCGTTCTTCCTGCGAACTGAACAACCGTGAGCTGCAACCTCCAAGCGTGGTTTTGCCCAAGCAAGGCCAGAGGGTGTGAAAGAGCGCCAGCGGATGGTGGTGCGGCACAGGTGCCGGGCACCACGTTTCATGTGAAGCCCCATCCATGAAACGCTGGTTCAAGCGCACGGTAGCCACGCTGCTGATGCTGACGATCAACGTCAGCGCGTTCGCGCAAGCGGTCTCACCGGTCCTGGGCGCA
>NZ_BCWR01000031.1 GCF_001592305.1 Hydrogenophaga taeniospiralis CCUG 15921 | reverse complement strand
GCCATGTACGACAACATCGACACGCTCTACGCCGCCCACAACGCGGCCAAGGCCATCAAGCGCGACAACGCCATCAAGGGCATGCCCGTGCCGCTGCACCCCGGCGCCGAGCGCTATTACAAGGAAATCGGTCTGATCAAGTAACGCCCGTGCAGCGCCGCTGCCGGCGTTGCCCGATCGACGGCCCCGGCACTTGCCCGGGGCCATTTTTTTGCGTCGCGCCATGAAGCTCCGTTCCCTGTGGCACAGCCCCGCCGCCTGGCTGGTCTGGGCCGGCCTCGTGCTGGCCCTGGCCGTGTGGCTGACCTACGCCGAGTTCCACCGGGCGGCGCTGCGGGAAACCGAACGCCTGGGGCAGGCCCAGATGCAATTGCAGGCCCGCGATCTGCTGGGTTCGGTGGAGAAGTTCGAGCACCTGCCTTACCTGGTCGGCGCCGAGCAGGCCCTGGCGCAGGTGCTGCGCGCGCCACACGACCCCGCGCGTCTGGCCGAAGCCAACCGCTACCTGCACTTCGCCCAGCAGCGCACCGGCGTGGCCGCGATCTACCTCATGGACACCGGCGGCGACACCCTGGCCGCGAGCAACTGGGACACGCCGGCCAGCTTCGTGGGCCGCAACTACCGCTTCCGGCCCTACTTCCGGCAGGCGCTGGAGGGCCGCACCGGGCTGTTCTACGGCGTGGGCGTGACCACCGGTGAACCGGGGGTCTTCATCGCCGCCCCCCTGCTCGACCGCGACCGCATACAGGGCGTGGTCGCGGTCAAGGTGGACCTGACCTCATTCGAAGACCGCTGGCGCGAGGCGGGCCTGCCGCTGGCGCTGGCCGACGAAGCGGGCGTGATGTTTCTCGCGGCCCAGCGCGACTGGCGCTACCGCAGCCTGTACCCCCTGTCCGAACCGGTGCTGCGCAAGCTGCGCGAGACCCGGCAGTACGGCGACATCGCCACCCAGTCCCTGAGCCCCCAGGTTCGGGACGCTGCGGACGCGATGACACGCCTGCGGGTCGCCGATGGCCGCAGCTATCTCGTGCAGGGCCGGCCGCTGGACCGCTTCGGCTGGCACATGCTGCTGTTCGCCGATCCGGCCCAGCCCAGGCGCCAGGCCGCCCTGGCGGCCGGGCTGGTCGGGCTGAGCCTGGCGCTGGTATTGCTGGCGCTGGCCTTTGCCTGGCAATACCGGCGCCGCATGTCGGAGCGGCGGGCGATGGCGCGCGAACGCGCACGCGCCATCGCCGAACTGGAACGCCGCATCGCCGAGCGCACCGCGGAGCTGACCGCCGCCAACGACGTGGCGGTGCAGACCGGCAAGCTCGCCCTGCTGGGCCAGATGGCCGCCGGCATCAGCCACGAACTCTCGCAGCCGCTGGCCGCGCTGCGCACGCTGGCGGACAACGCGGCGGTGTTCCTCCACCGGCAGGACCCGGACAACGCCAGCAGCAACCTGCAGCTCATCGGCGGGCTGTGCAACCGCATGGGCAACATCGTGGGCGAGCTCAAGGCCTTTGCTCGCAAAGAGCCGGCCCGCCTGCAGCCGGTGTCCCTCGGGCAGGTGATCGCTGGCGCGCTGATGCTGATCGAACCCTTGCGCCAGGCCAGCCACACGCGCATCACCACCGAGGCCACCGACCTGGCCATCCTGGGCGACGGCATGCGCCTGGAGCAGGTGCTGGTCAACCTGCTGCGCAACGGCATGGACGCCATGGAAGGCCAGTCCGAACGGCTGATCGAGCTGCGCGTGGCCAGCGAGGGCGACACCGTGACACTCTCCGTGCGCGACCACGGGCCGGGTCTGAGCGAAGACGCGCGCGCCCACCTGTTTGAACCCTTTTTCACCACCAAGCCCAGCGGCAAGGGGCTGGGCCTGGGCCTGGCGCTCTCGCAGGCCATCGTGCGCGAAATGGGCGGGCAGATCACCGCCCACCCGGCCGAACCCGGGGCGCGCTTCGACCTGACCCTGCGCCGCGCCCCACCTGAAACGGAAACCACCGATGCATGTGCTGCTGATTGAAGACGATCCCATCGTCATGCTCGGGGCCACCCAGGCCCTGCAACTCGCGGGCATTGAAACCCGCCAGGCCACCAGCGTGGGCGCCGCACTGCAACAGTTCGCCAGCGAGCCCGCGGCGGCGATCCTGAGCGACGTGCGCCTGCCCGACGAAGACGGCTTTGCCCTGCTGCGCCGCGTGCGCGAACTCGACAGCGAGGTGCCCGTCATCCTGATGACCGGACACGGCGACATCCGCATGGCGGTCGAGGCCATGCACCTGGGCGCCTACGACTTCCTGGAAAAGCCGTTCTCGTCGGAGCGCCTGGCGGACGTGATCCGGCGGGCGCTGGAAAAACGCGGCCTGGTGCTGGAAAACCGGCGCCTGCAGGCCTTGGTGGAGGCGCAGCACGGGCAGGGCCTGGTGGGCCAGACGCCCGCCATGATCGAGGTGCGCCGACGCGTCTCGGCGCTGGCGCCGACCCAGGTCGACGTCCTGCTGCGCGGGGAAACCGGCACCGGCAAGGAGGTGGTGGCCCGGGCCATTCACGACGCCTCGGGCCGCACCGGCCCCTTCGTGGCCATCAACTGCGGCGCCCTGCCCGAGTCGATCTTCGAGAGTGAGATGTTCGGCCACGAGGCCGGCGCCTTCACCGGCGCGACGCGCCGGCGCGTGGGCAAGCTCGAACACGCGCGCGGCGGCACGGTGCTGCTCGACGAGATCGAAAGCCTGCCCATGTCCCAGCAGGTCAAGCTGCTGCGCGTGCTGCAGGAGCGCGTGATCGAACGGCTGGGCGGCAACGAATCGGTGCGCATCGACTGCCGTTTCATCGCCGCGGCCAAGGCCGACCTCAAGGCCTTGTCGGACGCCGGCCAGTTCCGGCACGACCTCTACTACCGGTTGCACGTGGCCACCATCGAGCTGCCGCCCCTGCGCGAGCGCCGCGACGACATCCCCCTGCTGCTGGCGCACTGCCTGCGGCTGTCCGCCGAGCGCTACCACACCACGCCGCCCACCCTGACGCCCGCGACCCTGGGCCGCTGGATGGCGCACGACTGGCCGGGCAATGTGCGGGAGCTGCGCAACGTGGCCGAACGTTTGTGCCTCGGCCTGGAGCCGGCCCACGAGCAGCGCGAGGCCGATGCAGCCGCGGCGCCATCGCTGGGCACGCAGATGGACGCGTTCGAGCAGCGCCTGCTGGCCCAGGCCCTGAGCGAATGCCAGGGCAATGTGTCGCTGGCCGCGGAGCGCCTCCAACTGCCGCGCAAGACCCTATACGACAAGATCGCGCGTCACCACATCGACCCCGCTCGGTTTCGCCCGTGAGCCGGGTGTGCGGAAATCCGCCACCCATGACCCCGCCATTCGGGATAACCACACACCCCAAAAGCGGGGTTTCCTTAAGAATCAAGGACTTGGGACATGCGCAGACACTGGCCGGGTATTTGCTAACCGTTACCCTGTCGCGCACGCCCTCCCCGGGCTGGCGGACATTTCGCAAACACCATTTGGAGACAAGCATGAAAAAATTCCGCACCCTCGTGGGTTCCTGTGCCTTGCTGCTGTCGGCCGGCGCGGCCCTGGTCACGGGCAACGCCCT
>NZ_BCWR01000030.1 GCF_001592305.1 Hydrogenophaga taeniospiralis CCUG 15921 | reverse complement strand
TACCGCCACTGGAAACTCGCCTTCGATGGCGCGATCGCCACCCTGTCCATCGACATCGACGAAGACGGCGGCATCCGCCCGGGCTACAAGCTCAAGCTCAACAGCTACGACCTGGGCGTGGACATCGAACTGCACGACGCGCTGAACCGCATCCGCTTCGAACACCCCGAAGTGCGCACCGTGGTGATCACCAGCGGCAAAGACCGCGTGTTCTGCTCCGGCGCCAACATCTTCATGCTCGGCGTCTCCAGCCACGCCTGGAAGGTGAACTTCTGCAAGTTCACCAACGAAACCCGCAACGGCATCGAAGACAGCAGCCAACACAGCGGCCTCAAATTCCTCGCCGCCTTGAACGGCGCCTGCGCCGGTGGCGGCTACGAGCTGGCCCTGGCCTGCGACGAGATCCTGCTGGTGGACGACCGCTCCAGCGCCGTCAGCCTGCCCGAAGTGCCGCTGCTCGGCGTCTTGCCCGGCACCGGTGGCCTGACCCGCGTCACCGACAAGCGCCACGTGCGCCACGACCTGGCCGACATCTTCTGCACCACCAGCGAAGGCGTGCGTGGCAGCAAAGCCGTGGACTGGCGCCTGGTCGACGCCGTGGCCAAGCCCCAGCAGTTCGCCGCCGCCGTGAGCGAGCGCGCCGCCAAGCTGGCCGCCCAGAGCGACCGCCCGGCCGGCGCCAAGGGCGTGAGCCTGCCGCGCATCGAACGCACCGACAGCGAAGATGGCATTGCCTACACCCACGTCAACGTCGCCATCGACCGCGCCAAGCGCAACGCCACCCTCACCCTGAAATCGCCCAGCGGCGCGCAGCCGACCGACATCGCGGGCATCGAAGCCGCCGGTGCCGCCTGGTACCCGCTGCAGATGGCGCGCGAACTCGACGACGCCATCCTCCACCTGCGCACCAACGAGCTGGACATCGGCACCTGGGTGCTGAAGACCGAAGGCGACGCCGCAGCAGTCCTGAAGAACGACGCCCTGATGCTGGCGCACAAGGACCACTGGTTCGTGCGCGAGACCATCGGCGCCCTGCGCCGCAGCTTCGCCCGCCTCGATGTCTCCTCGCGCAGCCTGTTCGCGCTGATCGAAGAAGGCTCCTGTTTCGCCGGCACCCTGGCCGAACTCGCCTTCTGCGCCGACCGCGCCTACATGCTGGCCTTGCCGGACGACACCGACAAAGCCCCCAAGCTGCAACTCTCCGAATTCAACTTCGGCTACCTGCCCATGGTCAACGACCAGTCGCGCCTGCAGCGCCGCTTCTACGAAGAAGCCGGCCCGATGGAAGCCGCGCGCGGCGCCATCGGCCAGGGCCTGGACGCCGACGCCGCCCTCGCCCTGGGCCTGATCACCGCCGCGCCCGACGACATCGACTGGGCCGACGAAGTGCGCCTGGCGCTCGAAGAGCGCGCCGCCATGTCGCCCGACGCCCTGACCGGCCTGGAAGCCAACCTGCGCTTCGCCCAGAAAGAAAACATGGCCACGCGCATCTTCGGGCGCCTGACCGCCTGGCAGAACTGGATCTTCCAGCGCCCCAACGCCGTGGGCGAGAAGGGCGCCTTGAAGGTCTACGGCAAAGGCGATAAAGCCGCGTTTGACTTCAACCGCGTTTAAGTCCCCCCGCGCCGCGCTGCGCGCGTCACCCCCCAGGGGGCGATGCGAGTGGCCCGGCAAAGCCGGTTCCACCGCATCCCTGATTAAAGACACCTCACCCCACCGTTCCGTCCACCCGCAGGAGACCCCCATGTCCACCATCGACTACAGCGACAAGATCCCCAACAACGTCAACCTGAGCGAAGACCGCACGCTGCAGCGTGCGCTGGAGCAGTGGCAGCCCAACTACCTGAAGTGGTGGGACGACATGGGCCCGGACGGCTCGCAGAACTTTGACGTCTACCTGCGCACCGCCATCAGCGTCGATCCGCAGGGCTGGGCGCAGTTCGGCCACGTCAAGATGCCCGACTACCGCTGGGGCATCTTCCTCAACCCCGCCGAAGCCGACCGCAAGATCCACTTCGGTGACCACAAAGGCGAAGCCGCCTGGCAGGACATCCCTGGCGAATACCGCGCCAACCTGCGCCGCATCATCGTCACCCAGGGTGACACCGAACCGGCTTCTGTCGAACAGCAGCGCCACCTGGGCCTGACAGCCCCCAGCCAGTACGACCTGCGCAACCTCTTTCAGGTGAATGTGGAAGAAGGCCGCCACCTCTGGGCCATGGTGTATTTGCTGCACAAATACTTCGGCAAGGACGGCCGCGAAGAAGGCGAAGCCCTGCTCGAGCGCAACAGCGGCAACGCCGACAACCCGCGCATCCTCGAAGCCTTCAACGAAGAGACGCCCGACTGGTTGAGCTTCTTCATGTTCACCTACTTCACCGACCGCGACGGCAAGTTCCAGCTCTGCGCCCTGGCCGAGTCCAGCTTCGACCCGCTGGCGCGCACCACCAAGTTCATGCTCACCGAAGAAGCCCACCACATGTTCGTGGGCGAGAGCGGTGTCAGCCGCGTGATCAACCGCACCTGCCAGGTGATGAACGAGCTGAAAACCGACGACCCGGCCAAGCTGCGCGCCGCCGGCGTGATCGATCTGCCCACCATCCAGCGCTACCTGAACTTCCACTTCAGCGTCACCATCGACCTCTTCGGCGCCGACGAATCCAGCAACGCCGCCACCTTCTACAGCACCGGCCTCAAGGGTCGTTATGAAGAAGGCAAACGCACCGACGACCACCAGCTGCGTGGCCAGTTCTACAAGGTGCTCAACGTGCAGAACGGCCAGCTGATTGAGAAAGAAGTGCCGATGCTCAACGCGCTCAACGAGGTGCTGCGCGACGACTACATCAAGGACAGCATCGGCGGCGTGGAGCGCTGGAACAAGGTCATCGAAAAGGCCGGCATCCCGTTCCGCCTGACGGTGCCGCACAAGGCCTTCCACCGCAACATCGGCCTCTTGAAGGGCGTGAAGGTCGCACCCGACGGCCGTGTGGTGTCCGAGTCCGAGTGGGCCGCCAACCGCGACCACTGGCTGCCGAGCGAAGGCGACCGCGCCTTCGTCGCCAGCCTGATGGGCCGCGTGGTCGACCCGGGCAAGTTCGCCAACTGGATCGCGCCCCCGGTCATGGGCATCAACCGGCAGCCGGTGGACTTCGAATACGTAAGGTTTGGTTGACCCCCCCGCGCCGCGCCTAAGGGCGCGTCACCCCCCAGGGGGCGATGCCTGCGGCCTGGCAAAGCCAGTTCCGCGGCATCCTTGGCTGGGGCACGCGCGCCGGAGACGCAGCTTGGCAAAGCCGGTTCCACCGCATCCTCGGTGGGGGCACGGGCTCCGGGGTGGCGACAGACTTCACGCAAGTGGGGGATCTGTCCCTTCTCTCTGCCCGAGCGCCCACGAGCGCGACGCGGTGTGGCTGGCGCAGTGAGGTCAAGGAGGAGCCGGCCGCAGGCCGGCGGGGGACACGAACGGAGTCGGCCGCACCGTGTCGCGCGGCGCCAGGCCAACGCCAACCCAGCGGCCAGAGCAAATACAAAAAAGCAGACCCAGAGCAGAAACCCAAGGCAAAAGCAATCCCCCGAACCAGGCCAAACCCCCCGACCTACACTGCCCAAAGAACACCCCCCACGGAGACACCCCATGAACGCGCCTGCCCCAGCGGCTGTGATCAAGCAGCACCTGATCGACCCGGAAATCTGCATCCGCTGCAACACCTGCGAATCCATCTGCCCGGTGCAGGCCATCACCCACGACTCGCGCAACTACGTGGTCGATGCCGACAAATGCAACTGGTGCAACGACTGCATCTCGCCGTGCCCCACCGGCTCCATCGACAACTACCGCACCATGCCGCGCATCAAGGCCTATTCGCTGGCCGAGCAGCTGAGCTGGGACAGCCTGCCGGCCGAGCTGTCGGCGGCCGAGCGTGCCGCCCTGGTGGGGGATGAAGCGGCCGACGTGGCCGAACCCGCCACCACCGAGACCGAAACCGAACCTACCGCCGAAACCCCCGCCGACCCCAGCGGCCAGGAAGCCTTCAAGTCCGCCGCCTACGGATCGACCATCCCGCCCTGGAGCGCCGCCCACGCCTACACCAACCTCTACGGCCCCAAGGCCGCGCAGAAAACCGTCACCGCCACCGTCACCGGCAACGTGCGCGTCACCGAAGTCGGCCAACAGGTCGGCCACGACTACGACACCCACCACATCGTGCTCGACTTCGGCGCCATGCCCTTCCCCGTGCTTGAAGGCCAGAGCATCGGCATCGTGCCGCCCGGCACCGACGCCCAGGGCCGGCCTCACCACCCGCGCCAATACTCCATCGCCAGCCCGCGCAACGGCGAGCGCCCGGGCTACAACAACCTCTCGCTCACCATCAAGCGCGTGCTCGAAGACCA
>NZ_BCWR01000029.1 GCF_001592305.1 Hydrogenophaga taeniospiralis CCUG 15921 | reverse complement strand
TCTGTCGTATACTGCAAGGCTTCGCTGCTCACTGCAACGCCTCACGGCAGAGCACAAAGGTGGGTAGGGAAGACGCAGGGACGAGAGTCCGGAGCGGTTCAGAGTAGGTCAGAAAATAATCTGAAATATTTTGACAAGGCCGCAAAAACTGTGTCATAATACGAGGCTCAGCTGATCGCAGCTAAGCAAGCAAACGAAGGTGGTGACGCCGGGGTTTGCGGGATCATTAAAAACATACAGCCGATAAGCGTGGGCGTTTGAAGGCGATTGCGAAAACGAACTCGAAAGAGTTCAAGTCGCAAGACTTTAAACGCTCATGAGAATAGAAGTGAAGTTCACTTCAATTCCGTTTTTATGAGTAATTTCAAGATCGAACTAAAGAGTTTGATCCTGGCTCAGATTGAACGCTGGCGGCATGCTTTACACATGCAAGTCGAACGGTAACAGGCCGCAAGGTGCTGACGAGTGGCGAACGGGTGAGTAATGCATCGGAACGTGCCCAGTCGTGGGGGATAACGCAGCGAAAGCTGCGCTAATACCGCATACGATCTATGGATGAAAGCGGGGGACCGTAAGGCCTCGCGCGATTGGAGCGGCCGATGTCAGATTAGGTAGTTGGTGGGGTAAAGGCTCACCAAGCCAACGATCTGTAGCTGGTCTGAGAGGACGACCAGCCACACTGGGACTGAGACACGGCCCAGACTCCTACGGGAGGCAGCAGTGGGGAATTTTGGACAATGGGCGCAAGCCTGATCCAGCAATGCCGCGTGCAGGAAGAAGGCCTTCGGGTTGTAAACTGCTTTTGTACGGAACGAAACGGTCTGGGTTAATACCCTGGGCTAATGACGGTACCGTAAGAATAAGCACCGGCTAACTACGTGCCAGCAGCCGCGGTAATACGTAGGGTGCAAGCGTTAATCGGAATTACTGGGCGTAAAGCGTGCGCAGGCGGTTTTGTAAGACAGTCGTGAAATCCCCGGGCTCAACCTGGGAATTGCGATTGTGACTGCAAAGCTGGAGTGCGGCAGAGGGGGATGGAATTCCGCGTGTAGCAGTGAAATGCGTAGATATGCGGAGGAACACCGATGGCGAAGGCAATCCCCTGGGCCTGCACTGACGCTCATGCACGAAAGCGTGGGGAGCAAACAGGATTAGATACCCTGGTAGTCCACGCCCTAAACGATGTCAACTGGTTGTTGGGTCTCTTCTGACTCAGTAACGAAGCTAACGCGTGAAGTTGACCGCCTGGGGAGTACGGCCGCAAGGTTGAAACTCAAAGGAATTGACGGGGACCCGCACAAGCGGTGGATGATGTGGTTTAATTCGATGCAACGCGAAAAACCTTACCCACCTTTGACATGTACGGAATTTGCCAGAGATGGCTTAGTGCTCGAAAGAGAGCCGTAACACAGGTGCTGCATGGCTGTCGTCAGCTCGTGTCGTGAGATGTTGGGTTAAGTCCCGCAACGAGCGCAACCCTTGTCATTAGTTGCTACATTCAGTTGGGCACTCTAATGAGACTGCCGGTGACAAACCGGAGGAAGGTGGGGATGACGTCAAGTCCTCATGGCCCTTATAGGTGGGGCTACACACGTCATACAATGGCCGGTACAAAGGGTCGCAAACCCGCGAGGGGGAGCCAATCCATCAAAGCCGGTCGTAGTCCGGATCGCAGTCTGCAACTCGACTGCGTGAAGTCGGAATCGCTAGTAATCGTGGATCAGCATGTCACGGTGAATACGTTCCCGGGTCTTGTACACACCGCCCGTCACACCATGGGAGCGGGTCTCGCCAGAAGTAGTTAGCCTAACCGCAAGGAGGGCGATTACCACGGCGGGGTTCGTGACTGGGGTGAAGTCGTAACAAGGTAGCCGTATCGGAAGGTGCGGCTGGATCACCTCCTTTCTGGAAAAAGAGCAATCAAGCTCAAACGCTCACACTTATCGGTTGTTGGAAGGACGTCGCCAGCGATCTGGATTGTTCCAGGTTACTAGTGACCGGCTTGGGTCTGTAGCTCAGTTGGTTAGAGCACCGTCTTGATAAGGCGGGGGTCGTTGGTTCGAGACCAACCAGACCCACCAAGTGCTCTCATTCCACCGCAACATCATGGGGGATTAGCTCAGCTGGGAGAGCACCTGCTTTGCAAGCAGGGGGTCGTCGGTTCGATCCCGTCATCCTCCACCAACGATTTGTTTCAACATCAAAGCATCCTGATTGACAGGGTGTTTTGATGTTGATCGGTATCTATCGATCGACAAGCAATCGCAAGGTTGCAACGGCTGTTCTTTAAAAATTCATAGAGTCGAATCAGCGTTGCTGATGGAAAGCACACATTCGTAAAGGTTTAGTGTGCACCGTGCCATCAGCAACATTTTTTGATTGCGTCAACGAATATTCAATTTGATCGAAAGATATGAATTGAAACGGCATAACGCGTCAGGTGAAAGACCTGACAGACATTCTCTTGATTTGATGATGGTGTTTTGCTGGGCTGTGAAGCCTGGGAAGACGTCAAAGTTATAGGGTCAAGTGAATAAGAGCATGTGGTGGATGCCTTGGCGATGATAGGCGACGAAGGACGTGATAGCCTGCGATAAGCTTCGGGGAGCTGGCAAATAAGCTTTGATCCGGAGATTTCCGAATGGGGAAACCCACCTAGCAGTAGGTATCGCATGATGAATACATAGTCATGCGAGGCGAACCGGGTGAACTGAAACATCTCAGTAGCTCGAGGAAAAGACATCAACCGAGATTCCGAAAGTAGTGGCGAGCGAAATTGGAAGAGCCTGTTAGTGATAGCACAAGACTTAACGGAACGTTCTGGAAAGGACGGCCATAGTGGGTGATAGCCCCGTACGTGAAAAGACCTGTGTGGTACTGAGCTAACGAAAAGTAGGGCGGGACACGAGAAATCCTGTCTGAATATGGGGGGACCATCCTCCAAGGCTAAATACTCATCATCGACCGATAGTGAACAAGTACCGTGAGGGAAAGGCGAAAAGAACCCCGGGAGGGGAGTGAAATAGATCCTGAAACCGCATGCTTACAAAAAGTAGGAGCCTCGAAAGGGGTGACTGCGTACCTTTTGTATAATGGGTCAGCGACTTACATTCAGTGGCAAGCTTAACCGAGTAGGGAAGGCGTAGGGAAACCGAGTCCGAATAGGGCGATTCAGTCGCTGGGTGTAGACCCGAAACCAAGTGATCTATCCATGGCCAGGATGAAGGTGCCGTAACAGGTACTGGAGGTCCGAACCGACTAGTGTTGCAAAACTAGCGGATGAGCTGTGGATAGGGGTGAAAGGCTAAACAAACTTGGAAATAGCTGGTTCTCTCCGAAAACTATTTAGGTAGTGCCTCAAGTATTACCGTCGGGGGTAGAGCACTGTTTTGGCTAGGGGGTCATGGCGACTTACCAAACCAAGGCAAACTCCGAATACCGACGAGTACAGCTTGGGAGACAGAGCACCGGGTGCTAACGTCCGGACTCAAGAGGGAAACAACCCAGACCGCCAGCTAAGGTCCCTAAAATTGGCTAAGTGGGAAACGAAGTGGGAAGGCTAAAACAGTCAGGATGTTGGCTTAGAAGCAGCCATCATTTAAAGAAAGCGTAATAGCTCACTGATCGAGTCGTCCTGCGCGGAAGATGTAACGGGGCTAAGCCAGTTACCGAAGCTGCGGATTTGCAATTTATTGCAAGTGGTAGGAGAGCGTTCTGTAAGCCTGTGAAGGTGTCTTGTAAAGGATGCTGGAGGTATCAGAAGTGCGAATGCTGACATGAGTAGCGTTAAAGGGGGTGAAAAGCCCCCTCGCCGTAAGCGCAAGGTTTCCTACGCAACGTTCATCGGCGTAGGGTGAGTCGGCCCCTAAGGCGAGGCAGAGATGCGTAGCTGATGGGAAACAGGTCAATATTCCTGTACCGATTACAAGTGCGATGTGGGGACGGATTTTAATAGGTTATCCGGCGGTTGGATGTGCCGGTTTAGACAGATGTAGGCGACACGTAGGCAAATCCGCGTGTCATATACCGAGGCTGTCGATCGAGCGAGCTTGCTCGCGAAGTAACTGAACGAGGTCCCAGGAAAAGCCACTAAGCTTCAGCTTGTAATTGACCGTACCGCAAACCGACACTGGTGCGCGAGATGAGTATTCTAAGGCGCTTGAGAGAACTCTGGAGAAGGAACTCGGCAAATTGACACCGTAACTTCGGAAGAAGGTGTGCCCTAGTAGTGTGATGAGAACATCTGAGCACGAATGGGTTGCAAAAAATTGGTGGCTGCGACTGTTTATTAAAAACACAGCACTCTGCAAACACGAAAGTGGACGTATAGGGTGTGACGCCTGCCCGGTGCTGGAAGATTAATTGATGGGGTGCAAGCTCTTGATCGAAGTCCCAGTAAACGGCGGCCGTAACTATAACGGTCCTAAGGTAGCGAAATTCCTTGTCGGGTAAGTTCCGACCTGCACGAATGGCGTAACGATGGCCACACTGTCTCCTCCAGAGACTCAGCGAAGTTGAAATGTTTGTGATGATGCAATCTCCCCGCGGAAAGACGGAAAGACCCCATGAACCTTTACTGTAGCTTTGTATTGGACTTTGAACAGATCTGTGTAGGATAGGTGGGAGGCTTTGAAGCAGGGTCGCTAGATCTTGTGGAGCCAACGTTGAAATACCACCCTGGTGTGTTTGAGGTTCTAACCTAGGTCCATTATCTGGATCGGGGACAGTGCATGGTAGGCAGTTTGACTGGGGCGGTCTCCTCCCAAAGTGTAACGGAGGAGTTCGAAGGTACGCTAGGTACGGTCGGACATCGTGCTAATAGTGCAATGGCATAAGCGTGCTTAACTGCGAGACTGACAAGTCGAGCAGATGCGAAAGCAGGACATAGTGATCCGGTGGTTCTGTATGGAAGGGCCATCGCTCAACGGATAAAAGGTACTCTGGGGATAACAGGCTGATACCGCCCAAGAGTTCATATCGACGGCGGTGTTTGGCACCTCGATGTCGGCTCATCTCATCCTGGGGCTGTAGCCGGTCCCAAGGGTATGGCTGTTCGCCATTTAAAGAGGTACGTGAGCTGGGTTTAAAACGTCGTGAGACAGTTTGGTCCCTATCTTCCGTGGGCGCTGCAGATTTGAGGAAGCCTGCTCCTAGTACGAGAGGACCGGAGTGGACGCACCTCTGGTGTACCGGTTGTCACGCCAGTGGCATTGCCGGGTAGCTAAGTGCGGAAGAGATAAACGCTGAAAGCATCTAAGCGTGAAACTCGTTCCAAGATGAGATCTGCCGGGGCCTTGAGCCCCCTAAAGAGTCGTTCAAGACCAGGACGTTGATAGGTCAGGTGTGGAAGCGCAGCAATGCGTTAAGCTAACTGATACTAATTGCTCGTGCGGCTTGACCCTATAACTTTGACGCTTGTCGTCAGAGTGGATGTCATGTTTATGCCCTTGTGGTCATGATCAAATGATCTGGCTATGATCGTTGGCAGCAATCAAAACAGCTGATTCGATACTCTATGAATTCGTCCCGTCTGTGCGCGTGCACAGCCAGGACAACAAGTTATGCCTGACGACCATAGCGAGGTGGTACCACTCCTTCCCATCCCGAACAGGACAGTGAAACGCCTTTGCGCCGATGATAGTGCGGGTTCCCGTGTGAAAGTAGGTCATCGTCAGGCTCTTACAAGCCCCCCAAACCCCCTCGTACCTCGTGTACCTGGGGGTTTGGGCTTT
>NZ_BCWR01000028.1 GCF_001592305.1 Hydrogenophaga taeniospiralis CCUG 15921 | reverse complement strand
GCGCGCCGTCAACAAACGCGCTGGGCGGGGCGGCAGCGAAGGCCGCCCGCAGGCCTCAGTTTTTGTTGGCCGCCTCGAAGCGCACCAGCAACTCGTTGCCGCGCTTGACCGCGCTGTCGAGTGCTTCCTTGGCGGACTTCTTGCCGGCCCAGACCTGCTCCAGTTCCTCGTCCTCGATCGCGCGGATCTGCACGAAGTTGCCCAGGCGGATGCCGCGCGACTTGTCCGTGGTCTTGCGGATCATCTGGTTCACGGCCACGTCGGTGCCGGGGTTCTGTTTGTAGAAGCCTGCCTTCTCGGTGGCTTCAAACGAGGCCAGCGTGATCGGCAGGTAACCGGTGCGCTGGTGGCTCTTGGCCTGGATCTCGGCGTTGGTCAGGTAGTGGAAGAACGCGGCCACGCCCTTGTATTCGGGAGCCTTCTTGCCGGCCATGACCCACAGCGAGGCGCCGCCGATCACGGTGTTCTGCGGCGCGCCGGCCACGTCGGGGTAGTAGGGCAGCGGGGCAATGCCGAAGTCGAACTTGGCGTTCTTCTTGATGCTGGCGTAGGTCGACGACGAGGCGGTGGCCATGGCGCATTCGCCCGAGTAGAACGGCGCGTCGGCGGCGTTGCCGCGGCCCCGGTAGACGAACAGGCCCTGCTTGGCCATGTTGGCCAGGTTCTCGATGTGGCGCACGTGCAGCGGGCTGTTGAAGTTCAGGCGCGCGCTGGTGCCGCCAAAGCCGTTGCCCTTGGTGGCGAACTCGGTGTTGTGCCAGGTGGAGAAGCTTTCCAGCTGGGTCCAGCCCTGCCAGCTGGTGGTGAAGGGGCAGCTCACGCCCGAGGCCTTGAGCTTGGCGGCGGCCAGCACCACTTCGGGCCAGGTCTTGGGCGGGCTGTTGGGGTCCAGGCCGGCCTTCTTGAACAGGTCCTTGTTGTAGTTGAAGACCGTGGTCGAGCTGTTGAGCGGGAAGCTCAGCATCTGGCCATTGGGGGCGGTGTAGTAACCCACCACCGCGGGGATGTAGGCCTTGGGGTCGAACGTGTAGCCGGCATCGGCCAGCACCTTGCCCACCGGCACGATGGCGCCTTTGGCGGCCATCATGGTCGCGGTGCCGACCTCGTAGACCTGCAGGATGTGCGGCGCGTTGCCCGCGCGGAAGGCCGCCACGGCCGCCGGCATGGTTTCGTCGTAGGTGCCCTTGTAGGTGGGCACGACCTTGAATTCCTTCTGGCTGGCGTTGAAGCCGTTGGCGAGGTCGATCACCCAGTCGTTGAGGCCGCCGGTCATGGAATGCCACCACTGGATTTCGGTCTGCGCGTGGGCAGGGCCGCTCATGAGGGTGGCGAGGGCCAGCAGGCCGGAGAGAGGGATGAAGGGTTTGCGCATGAAGGACTCCTTTTGGGACGTACGGAAGGCCGCAGGGTATCGGCTCCGTGTGACAAAACCATTGCACATGCGTTTCCATGACGTGACAACAGGGGTTTCCACGAAGGGGGAGGGTGTTTGTTGCGCTGCGGTACCATCTTGGGTTCCGTACTGTCATGCTGGCGACTGCCACACAATGAACGCTCCCACGCCGCTTTCGCTCCTCGTTACCACCGCCGACGACGCGCCACGCCTGCGCGAGATTCCGTACAACTACACCTCCTTTTCGGACCGGGAAATCGTGCTTCGGTTGTTGGGCGAGCGGGCCTGGGGGCTGCTGGACGAGTTGCGCGCCGAGCGCCGCACCGGGCGTTCCGCTCGCATGTTGTACGAGGTGCTGGGCGACATCTGGGTGGTGCAGCGCAACCCCTATCTGCAGGACGACCTGCTGGACAACCCCAAACGCCGCGCCGCGCTGGTGGATGCTTTGCACCACCGCCTGGGCGAGGTGCAGAAGCGGCGCACGCCACAGGACGATGCCGCGCGCGACACCCTGGTGGCCGAGCTGCTCAGCGCCGCCCGGGCCGCGGTCGACAGCTTCGCCCGCTCGTTCGAGGACATGGCCGCCTTGCGCCAGCGCGCCACCAAGGCGCTGCGCCGGCTGACGGCCAAGGACAACATCAAGTTCGACGGTCTCTCGCGTGTCTCGCATGTGACCGATGCGACCGATTGGCGCGTGGAATACCCGTTCGTGGTGCTCACCCCCGACACCGAAGCCGAGATGGCCGAGCTGGTGCGTGGCTGCTTCGAACTCGGCCTGACCATCGTGCCGCGTGGCGGCGGCACCGGCTACACCGGCGGTGCGATCCCGCTGACCTGGAAGAGCGCGGTGATCAACACCGAAAAGCTCGAAACCATGACCGAGGTGGAGTTCGTGACCGTGCCCGGCCACGCCGAGCCGCTGCCCACGATCTGGACCGAAGCCGGCGTGGTGACGCAGCGCGTGGCCGATGCGGCAGAGCGCGCCGGCCATGTGTTCGCGGTGGACCCGACCTCGGCCGAAGCTTCGTGCGTGGGTGGCAACATCGCCATGAACGCGGGGGGCAAGAAGGCCGTGCTCTGGGGCACGGCGCTCGACAATCTGGTGAGCTGGCGCATGGTGACGCCGCAGGCGCAGTGGCTCGAAGTCACGCGCCTGGACCACAACCGCGGCAAGATCCACGACGCCGAAGTCGCCACTTTCGAGCTCAAGTACTTCGAGGCCAACGGCAAGACGCTGGTGCGCACCGAACAGCTGGTGATCCCCGGCTCGACCTTCCGCAAGGAAGGCCTGGGCAAGGACGTGACCGACAAGTTCCTCGCCGGCCTGCCGGGCATTCAGAAAGAAGGCTGCGACGGCCTGATCACCAGCGCGCGCTGGCTGGTGCACCGCATGCCCGAGCACGTGCGCACCGTGTGCCTGGAGTTCTTCGGCAACCCCAAGGACTGTGTGCCGTCCATCGTGGACATCAAGGACTTCATGTTTGCCGAGATGAAGCGCCCGGGCGGCGCCATCCTGGCCGGACTGGAGCATCTGGATGACCGTTACCTGAAGGCCGTGGGCTACGCCACCAAGAGCAAGCGTGGCACCCTGCCCAAGATGGTGCTGGTGGGCGACATCGTGGGCGACGACGCCGACGCCGTGGCCCGCGCCACCAGTGAGGTGATCCGCCTGGCCAACGGCCGCAGCGGCGAAGGCTTCGTGGCGATCAGCGCCGAGGCGCGCAAGAAGTTTTGGCTCGACCGCAAGCGCACCGCGGCCATCAGCAAACACACCAACGCCTTCAAGGTGAACGAAGACGTGGTGATCCCGCTGCCGCGCATGGGCGAGTACACCGAAGGCATCGAGCGCATCAACATCGAGCTCTCGCTGCGCAACAAGCTCAAGCTCTGCGAGGCGCTGGAAGCTTTCTTCACCCGCGGCCAGTTGCCGCTGGGCAAGACCGACGACGCCAACGACATCCCCAGCGCCGAGCTGCTGGAAGACCGCGTGCAGCAGGCGCTGGCGCTGGTGCGCGAGGTGCGCTCGCTCTGGGCCGGCTGGCTGCGCGACGTGGACACGCTGTTCCCGCAGCTGCAGGACCACCGCCTGCGCGCGAGCTGGAAGACGCAGATCCGCGCGCCCCTGCAAGGCATCTTCACCGGTGCGGCGTTCGGCCCGATCCTGGCCGAATGCACGGCCATCCACCAGCGCGTGCTCAAGGGCCGGGTCTGGGTGGCGCTGCACATGCACGCCGGCGACGGCAACGTGCACACCAACATCCCCGTCAACAGCGACGACTACGAGATGCTGCAGACCGCGCACGAAGCGGTGGGCCGCATCATGGTGCTGGCGCGCAGCCTGGACGGTGTGATCTCGGGCGAACACGGCATCGGCATCACCAAGCTGGAGTTCCTGACCGACGACGAGCTGCGCCCCTTTGCCGAGTACAAGGCCAAGGTGGATCCGGAGGGCCGCTTCAACAAGGGCAAGCTGATTCGCGACCTGTCGGGCGTGAAAGGCCTCGCTGAGGACAGCAGCCTGCGCAGCGCGGATCTCTCCAACGCCTACACGCCCAGCTTCGGCCTGATGGGCCACGAGTCGCTGATCATGCAGCAGAGCGACATCGGCGCCATCGCCGATTCGGTCAAGGACTGCCTGCGCTGCGGCAAGTGCAAGCCGGTCTGCGCCACGCACGTGCCGCGCGCCAACCTGCTCTACAGCCCGCGCAACAAGATCCTGGCGACCTCGCTGCTGGTCGAAGCCTTTCTGTACGAAGAACAGACGCGCCGTGGCATCAGCATCAAGCACTGGGAAGAGTTCGAAGACGTGGCCGACCACTGCACGGTCTGCCACAGGTGTCTGAGCCCGTGCCCGGTCAAGATCGACTTCGGCGACGTGACCATGAACATGCGCAACCTGCTGCGCAAGATGGGCCAGAAGAGCTTCCGCCCGGGCAACGCCGCGGCCATGTTCTTCCTGAACGCCACCAACCCCGAGACCATTAAATTCATGCGCTCGGCCATGGTGGGCGTCGGGTTCAAGGCGCAGCGGCTGGCCAACAACGTGATGAAGATCGCCGCGCGCAGGCAGACCAGCGCGCCGCCGGCCACGCTGGGCCCCGCGCCGATCAAAGAGCAGGTGATCCACTTCATCAACAAGAAGATGCCGGGCGGCCTGCCCAAAAAGACGGCGCGCGCGCTGCTGGACATCGAGGACAAGGACTACGTGCCCATCATCCGCAACCCGGTGGGCACCACGGCCGAGACCGAGGCGGTGTTCTATTTCCCCGGCTGCGGCTCGGAGCGCCTGTTCAGCCAGGTGGGGCTGGCCACGCAGGCCATGCTCTGGCACGCGGGCGTGCAGACCGTGCTGCCGCCGGGCTATTTGTGCTGCGGCTACCCGCAGCGCGGCTCGGGCCAATTCGACAAGGCCGAGAAGATCATCACCGACAACCGGGTGCTGTTCCACCGTGTGGCCAACACGCTGAACTACCTGGACATCAAGACCGTGGTGGTGAGCTGCGGCACCTGCTACGACCAGTTGCAGGGTTACGAATTCGACAAGATCTTCCCTGGCTGCCGCATCATCGACATCCACGAGTACCTGCTCGAAAAAGGCATCACGCTGCCGGCTGGGCAGGGCGGTTACCTCTACCACGACCCTTGCCACACGCCCATGAAGCTGCAGGACCCGATGAAAACCGTCAAGGGTCTGATGGGCGACAAGGTGATCGAGAGCAAACGCTGCTGCGGTGAGAGCGGCACGCTGGGCGTGACCCGGCCCGACATCTCCACGCAGATCCGCTTCCGCAAGGAAGAAGAAATCAAGAAGGGCGAAGCCGCTCTGCGTGCCGCCGGCACCGTGGGCGAGAAGGCCAACATCAAGATGCTGACCTCCTGCCCGAGCTGTCTGCAGGGCCTGTCGCGCTACACCGACGACCTGAACAATGGCCTGCTGGAGGCCGACTACATCGTGGTCGAGATGGCCAACCAGATTCTGGGTAAGGACTGGCTGCCCGAGTACGTCGCCCGCGCCAATCAGGGCGGCATCGAGCGCGTGCTGGTCTGAACATCGCCAACCAACTGGAGACAGCCATGGCAGGACTCGACAAAAACACCCCGACCCCGCAGGACATCACGGTGCACAGCCAGTCGCGTGTGCTCGAGATCGGCTTTTCCGACGGTAGCCAGTTCCGCATCCCCTTCGAGCTGATGCGGGTGTACTCCCCGTCGGCCGAGGTCCAGGGCCACGGCCCGGGCCAGGAGGTGCTGCAGACCGGCAAGCGCGAGGTGGGCATCGTGGCGCTGGAGCCGGTGGGCAACTACGCCGTGCAGCCCACCTTTTCCGATGGCCACGACAGCGGCATCTTCTCCTGGGACTACCTGTATTTCCTGGGCGTGAAGCAGGACGAGCTCTGGGCCGACTACAACGCCCGCCTGCAGGCCGCCGGCGTGGACCGCGATGCCCCGATGCCCGAGAAGGGCGGACACGCCTGCGGCAGTCACTGAGCGGACAGGAGGAAACCATGGCAACCACACATTTCGGATTCAAGTCGGTCGACGAAACTGAAAAAGCGCAGCGCGTGCGCAGCGTGTTCGACTCGGTGGCACCCAAATACGACGTGATGAACGATCTCATGTCGGCCGGCCTGCACCGCGTCTGGAAACGTTACACGCTCACCGTGGCCAACCCCCAGCCGGGCGATCAGGTGCTCGACATTGCCGGCGGCACGGGCGACCTGTCGCTGGCGTTCGCCAAAAAAGTGGGCCCCACGGGCCGTGTGGTGCACACCGACATCAACGAGGCCATGTTGAGGGAAGGGCGCAACCGCCTGCTCGACCTGGGGGTGGTGTTGCCCACGCTGGTGTGCGACGCCGAGCAACTGCCGTTCGCCAGCCATTCCTTTGATTTCGTGTCGGTGGCGTTTGGTCTGCGCAACATGACGCACAAGGAACTTGCGCTGGCTGAGATGCATCGCACCCTGAAGCCGGGCGGCAAGCTGCTGGTGCTGGAGTTTTCCCGGGTGGCCAAGCCACTGGAAAAGGCCTATGACTGGTATTCGTTCAACGTCCTGCCCAAACTGGGCAAACTGGTGGCCAACGACGAGGAGAGCTACCGCTACCTCGCCGAGTCCATCCGCATGCACCCGGGGCAGGAAGAGTTGCGGCAGATGATGAAGACGGCGGGGTTCGGGCACGTGGACGTGCACAACCTGAGCGCCGGTGTGGTGGCCCTGCACATGGGCATCAAGTGTTGATTCGGTGTTTGGACGTCAATAAAGGGACAGGACAATGAGCAGGTTGTGGGCGATTCTTCTGGTGTGCGCCATGGCGATCGGGGCGCAGGACGCCTCGGCCAAACGCATGGGCGGCGGTTTGTCGTTCGGCAAACAGTCGGGCAACGTGACGCAGCGCAGCACCGCACCCACCAGCACCCCGCAGCAGGCGCCGGCTCAGAGCGCCACCACCCGTCCAACCGCCAGTCCGGCTGCGGCCACGACACCCAAGCGCCCCTGGGGGGCCATGCTGGGTGGTCTGGCGGCAGGTCTTGGCCTGGCCTGGCTGGCTTCCTCGCTGGGCCTGGGTGAAGGCTTTGCACAGGTGCTGTTGCTGATCCTGGTGGTGGGGCTGGGTATTGCCGTGGTCCGCCTGTTCATGCGCCGTCAAAGGCCGGCAACCACCGCCTCGGGCATGGCCTACCAGGTGTCTGGTGGAGGATCGGCTCAGGCCACCACGCCCCGCGGCTACAGCCCGAAAAACGTGGGCAACGACGCGTCCGCCCGCCCTTGGGAGCGCCATTCCGCGCCGGCAGATGCCGGTTCGTCGGCTTCCAGCGGCGGCTCCATGATCGGATCGGCCCTCGCCGGCTCGCAATCCTGGGGGGTGCCGGCCGGGTTTGACGCCGAGGGTTTCCTCAAGGCTTCCAAGGCCAACTTCATCAGCCTGCAGGACGCCTGGGACCGTTCAGACATCCCCAGTCTGCGCGCCATGATGACCGACGGCATGCTGGAGCAGATCAAGGGCCAGCTCGCCGAGCGTGAGCGCGCCGGTGGCAGCGTCGTGAACAAGACCGAAGTGGTCATGCTCGACGCCCAGTTGCTGGGCATCGAGGAGCTGGACGACGAATACATGGCCAGCGTGGAGTTCTCCGGCCTGATTCGCGAAGACGTCTCCGCCGGCCCCAACCCCTTCCGGGAGGTCTGGAACATCACCCGGCCCAAGAGCGGTCCGGGCGGTTGGTTGGTGGCCGGGGTGCAGGCCCTTCAATAACGCGGCCGTGGCGGGCGAGGCCCGCGTTATCCGTCAAAATCGGGGGGTCATGAAAAATGCACCCCCCGTTTTTTCGTCCGGCCCCGCCTCGGGCAGCCGATCTCCTCTGGGCTTTCTGCAGTCCCTGCTGGGCAGCATCCGTCCGCCCGACTGGGTTGTCGATGAGTTGCAGAACCGGCTGGTGCTGTTTCTCAACCATGTGTTGATGCAGGAACCGCAAGCCCAGGAGCGCCTCAAGCGCCAGAAGGGCAAGCCGGTGCGCATGCAATGGGGCGACTTCCATCTCACGATCGCGGCGACGCCCGCCGGGCTGCTGGAACGCCCGGCGGCCGATGTGCAGGCCGAGCTCACGGTGACCCTGACCCAGACCTCACCGTTTGCGCTGGCGCAGAGCGTGATCGCGGGCGACAAGCCGGGCGTGGAGATCCAGGGCGACGTGCAACTCGCCGCCGAAGTGGCCTGGCTGGTGGACAACGTGCGCTGGGATGTGGAAGAAGACCTCTCGCGGGTGGTGGGCGATGCCACCGCTCACACGATCAGCCGCTTCGCGCGCACGGCGTCGCAGGCGGTCAAGGCCTTTGTGGCGCGCTTGCCCGCGGGTTTTCCGCCGCGGCAACCTTCCGCGCAAGCACCCGCAGCACCGTCCACGGTGGCGCCATCGGCCAGCGGCGGCAACCCCCCGGGTGGTAGCGGAAACCAGGCATGACGCGCCTGTTTCGTGGCGCCTTTATCGTCTGGGTGGTCCTGCGCTACGGGCTCGATGAGCTCGTGTTGTCCAGCTTCCGGCACCCCGGCATCCGCCTGTTGACGCGCCTGGTCTCCATCGGTCGCAACCTGAACGCGCCGCCCGGTCAGCGCCTGCGCGAGGCGCTGGAGCGCCTGGGCCCCATCTTTGTCAAGTTCGGTCAGGTGCTCTCCACGCGGCGCGATCTGCTGCCGCCCGACATTGCCGACGAGCTGGCGCGCCTGCAGGACCGCGTGCCACCCTTTCCCAGCGCGGTGGCGGTGGCAGCCATCGAGCGCGCGTTCGGCAAGCCGCTGGACGCGGTGTTTACCCACTTCGAGCAGGTGCCGGTGGCCAGCGCGTCCATCGCCCAGGTGCACTTCGCCACGCTGCGCGACGGCCGTCACGGGGGACGCGAGGTGGCGGTGAAGGTGCTGCGCCCGAACATGCTGTCGGTGATCGAAAAGGACCTCAGCCTGATGCGTTTGATGGCGGGCTGGGTCGAGAAGCTCTCGGCCGACGGCAAACGCCTGAAGCCCCGCGAAGTGGTGGCCGAGTTCGACAAGTACCTGCACGACGAGCTGGATCTGTTGCGCGAAGCCTCCAATGCGGCCCAGTTGCGCCGCAACATGCAGGGGCTGGACCTGGTGCTCATCCCGGAAATGCTCTGGGACTACTGCCACACCGACGTGATGGTGATGGAGCGCATGCACGGCTTGCCCATCAACAGGGTGGACGCCCTGCGTTCGCGCGGCGTGGACATCCCCAAGCTGGCGCGCGATGGTGTCACGATCTTTTTCACGCAGGTGTTTCGCGACGGTTTTTTCCATGCCGACATGCACCCGGGCAACATCCAGGTCAGCGTCGACCCGGCCACCTTCGGGCGTTACATCTCGCTGGATTTCGGCATCGTCGGCACACTGACCGAGTTCGACAAGGAATACCTGGCGCAGAACTTCACGGCCTTCTTCCGGCGCGATTACAAACGCGTGGCCGAGCTGCACATCGAAAGCGGCTGGGTGCCACCCGACACCCGGGTGGACGAACTCGAATCCGCCATCCGCGCGGTCTGCGAGCCGTATTTCGACCGTCCGCTGAAGGAAATTTCGCTGGGCATGGTGCTGATGCGGCTGTTCCAGACCTCGCGGCGTTTCCATGTGGAGATCCAGCCGCAGCTGGTGCTGCTGCAGAAGACCCTGCTCAACATCGAGGGTCTTGGCCGCGACCTGGACCCGGAGCTGGATCTGTGGAACACCGCCAAGCCCTTCCTCGAAAAGTGGATGGTCGAGCAGATCGGCCCGAAAAAGCTGCTGGAGCAGCTCAAGGCCGAGGCGCCGCACTACGCCAAACTGCTGCCCGCGTTGCCACGCCTGGTGCACGACTTCCTGCAGCACCGTCCGCACGAGCTGCGGCGCGAACTCGACACCTTGCTGACCGAGCAGCGCCGCACCAACCGGCTGCTGCAGGCGATCATCTGGGGCGGTATCGGTTTCCTGATCGGACTGATCGTGATGCAGGTGCTGCTGCGCGTGCGGCTCTGGTAGTGCGGGCCAGTGGTCGGCAGGCGCCGGCTCCGCCCGGGGCTTGCGCCTGAAAGAACAGCCCCCAATTTATAATGACGGGTTTTGTTCAATACCCCCTGCGGGCCAGCGCCCGCCGGGTCGGGCCCGACACCCGCCGGCGATACGACCCTTGCCGGTCCGTGCCCGCTTTTCCAACAGGTTCCGCCATGCCGATTTATGCCTACAAGTGCGCGTCCTGCGGCCATGCCAAGGACGTGTTGCAGAAGATGTCCGACGATCCGTTGAGCATCTGCCCGGCCTGTGGTCAGGCCAGCTTCCAGAAGCAGCTCACCGCCGCCGGTTTCCAGCTCAAGGGTTCGGGCTGGTACGTGACCGACTTCCGTGGCGGCAACAGCGGCACGACCGCGCCCGCGGTGGCCGGTGCCGAGAACGGTGCCAGCGCGGCCGATGCCGCCGCCAAGCCCTCCAGCGAGTCCACCACCAGCCCGGCAGCGGCCAGCCCGGCAACGCCGGCCGCGTCCGCTGCGGCGCCGGCGGCCAGCTCGCCGCCGACGGCGTCCACCTGAACCCCGGCGCGCCATGTTGTCACTGCGCAAATGGCTCCTGGCCGGCCTGCTGGTCCTGGTGCCCCTGATCATCACCCTGTGGGTGCTGGACTGGGTCGTCAGCACGCTCGACCAGACCCTGCACATCCTGCCCGCTTCCTGGCAGCCCGATCAGTGGCTGGGCTTTCACATTCCTGGTCTGGGTGTGATCTTTGCCGTGGTGGTGGTGCTCTCCATTGGCGCGCTGGCTTCCAACATCATCGGCAACCGGCTCATCAACTGGTGGCATGCGCTGCTGCACCGCATTCCGGTGGTGCGCTCCATCTACTCGGGTGTGAAGCAGATTTCCGACACCCTGTTTTCCGAAAAGGGCAATGCCTTCCGCAAGGCGCTGCTGGTGCAGTGGCCGCACGAGGGCATGTGGACCATTGCCTTCCTGACCGGAACACCGGCCGGTGACGTGCTGCGCCAGCTGCAGAGCCAGCCCGGTGGAGCCACCGGAAGCGATGAGTTCCACAGCGTGTTCGTGCCCACCACACCCAACCCCACCGGCGGTTATTTCGTGATGGTGCGCAAGAGCGCCTGCGTGGAACTGCAGATGAGCGTGGATGAAGCCCTGACCTACATCGTGTCCATGGGGGTCATCGTGCCCGGTGGTCCGAGAAATGCCCAGTTCAAGGCGGCCACCCCAGGCGCCACCCCGAACCCCACTTGATGTTTTCCCGCCGTCGATGACGGCGAAATTGTTGTTGAAAGAAGTACCGACATGGCCATGCGTTCCCACTATTGCGGTCTGGTGACCGAAGCCCTGCTGGGCCAAACCGTGCAGCTGTGCGGCTGGGTCAACCGCCGCCGCGACCACGGTGGCGTGATCTTCATCGACCTGCGCGACCGTGAAGGTTATGTGCAGGTGGTCTGCGACCCCGACCGCGCCGAGATGTTCAAGACCGCCGAAGACGTGCGCAACGAATACTGCGTGCAGGTCACCGGCCTGGTGCGCGCGCGCCCCGAGGGCACGACCAACGACAACCTGAAGAGTGGCAAGATTGAAATCCTCTGCCACGAGCTCAAGGTGCTCAACGCCTCGGTGACGCCGCCGTTCCAGCTGGACGACGACAACCTGAGCGAAACCACGCGCCTGACGCACCGTGTGCTCGACCTGCGCCGCCCCTACATGCAGAACAACCTGATGCTGCGCTACCGCGTGGCGATGGAAGTGCGCAAGTTCCTCGACGCCAACGGGTTCATCGACATCGAAACCCCGATGCTGACCAAGAGCACGCCCGAAGGCGCGCGCGACTACCTCGTGCCCAGCCGTGTGCACGACGGTCACTTCTTCGCGCTGCCGCAGTCGCCCCAGCTGTTCAAGCAACTGCTGATGGTGGCGGGCTTCGACCGCTACTACCAGATCACCAAGTGCTTCCGCGATGAGGACCTGCGCGCCGACCGCCAGCCCGAGTTCACGCAGATCGATATCGAAACCTCGTTCCTGACCGAGGAAGACATCCGCGACATGTTCCAGGGCATGATCAAGACCGTGTTCCAGAACACTCTGGGCGTGGACCTGGGTGAGTTCCCGGTGATGGCCTACAGCGAAGCCATGCACCGCTTCGGCTCGGACAAGCCCGACCTGCGCGTCAAGCTCGAATTCACCGAACTGACGGACGTGATGGCCGATGTGGACTTCAAGGTCTTCAGCGCGCCCGCCACCATGAAGAACGGTCGTGTGGTGGCCCTGTGCGTGCGCGGCGGCGCTGAGATCAGCCGCAGCGAGATCGATGCCTACACCGAGTTCGTCAAGATCTACGGCGCCAAGGGCCTGGCCTGGATCAAGGTCAACGAAGTGGCCAAGGGCCGCGACGGCCTGCAGAGCCCGATCGTGAAGAACCTGCACGACGCGGCTGTGGCCGAGATCCTGAAGCGCACCGGCGCCCAGGACGGCGACATCATCTTCTTCGGAGCCGACAAGGAAAAGATCGTCAACGACGCCATCGGCGCGTTGCGCCTGAAGATCGGCCACAGCGAGCTCGGTAAGAAGAACGGCCTGTTCGAAGCCCGTTGGGCGCCGATGTGGGTGGTGGACTTCCCCATGTTCGAACACGACGACGAAGCCGACCGCTGGACCGCCGTGCACCACCCCTTCACCGCGCCGAAAGACGGCCACGAAGACTGGATGGTCACCGCGCCCGAGAAGTGCATCGCCAAGGGCTACGACATGGTGCTCAACGGCTGGGAAATCGGTGGTGGCTCGGTGCGTATCCACACCGCAGCGGTGCAGCAGAAGGTGTTTGACGCGCTCAAGATCACCCCCGAAGAGGCGCAAGTCAAGTTCGGCTTCTTGCTGGACGCGCTGCAGTATGGCGCGCCGCCCCACGGTGGCCTGGCCTTCGGTCTGGACCGCATCGTCACGTTGATGACCGGCGCCGAGTCGATCCGCGACGTGATCGCTTTCCCGAAAACCCAGCGCGCCCAGTGTCTGCTGACGCAGGCTCCCAGCTTGGTGGACGAAAAGCAGCTGCGCGAACTGCACATCCGCTTGCGCAACGTGGATCTGGCCAAGACCGCCTGATCGCTCGGGAGGTCGCAGAATGGAAGGGCGCTGGTTCAGCGCCCTTTTTTTTGTCGAGCTGCCCATGGTTGAGTCCCGCCCTTTCAAGATTCCGCAGTCCGTGCTGGTGGTGATCCACACCCCGGCGTTGGAGGTCTTGTTGATTGAACGGGCCGACGCGCCGGGTTTCTGGCAATCGGTGACCGGTTCCAAGGATGCACCGGACGAGCCGTTCGAGGCCACGGCCGTGCGGGAAGTGTGGGAAGAAACCGGCCTGGATGCGCGTGCGCCAGGCCATGTGCTCACCGACTGGGCGCTGGAAAACGTCTACGAGATCTACCCGCAGTGGCTTCACCGCTACGCGCCGGGGGTGACGCGCAACACCGAGCACCTGTTTGGCCTGTGCATTTCGCAGCCGGTGCCGGTGTTGTTGAGCCCGCGCGAGCACCGGGCCCAGATGTGGCTGCCTTGGAGCGAGGCGGCCGACCGTTGTTTTTCAGCGTCAAATGCCGAGGCCATTTCCTGGCTGGCACGCTTCCGCTGATACCCGGCCGGGCTGGGGTTGAGGTTTTTCCTGCGAGGCAGGAAGCGCTATATGGGTGAGTTGTTTAGGCCTCAAAAACACCACGTATCGCGCATTGATCGTCAGAAATTCACGAAAAACGGTTGAAATCCCCGATTTCCTGGGCTTCAAATGTTGTCGTCCGGTTCTTTTTTGATAGGCTCGCTGCTAGAACTTTAGTTACATTGTGTAAATGTAGCGAAAGTTGCCTTGTGCAACTGTTTGTAGCGAGCATGAACAAATCTTACAAATCGATCTGGAACGAGACCCTTGGAACCTATGTGGCCGCGGCGGAAACCGCCGCCGCCACCGGGCGCAAGACGTCCCCGGGGCGCAAGGCCCGACGGGTGCCGGCCAGAGCCCATGCGGGTCAATTGGCGCTGGAGCAGCGCATCGTGTTCGATGCGGCTGTGTCGGCAACCCTGGTGGAGACGCAGGGTGAGTCCACCTCGGGTCAGGACGCACTGTATGAGGATCTGGACAAGCTGGAAGCCGATGACCCAGCGCCAGAGCCCGTTGTGGTGTCCGAAGAGCCGAGTGTTGAAGAGACGACCCCGTTGCCCGAGGTGGAGGCAGCGACCGCACCCGCATCCGGGACCGACGAGATCGACGAGATCGAAGTTGACGACGACAGCGGGACCGACACCGAAGTAGATGCCGATGCCGGCGAAGCCGTGGTCGAGGCAGATGGCGGTTCTGACGAGTCCGGTGATCCGGTCGATGCCGGGTCGGACGAAACCGTTCAGGTCGAACCCACAGACGATGAACGTGAGACTGTGGTCAGCGAGACCGAGATGGTCGAGGCGGTTGAAACCGAGCGCACGGAGATCATTTTTGTTGATCCGGCGGCCGGAGACCTCACGGAATACCTGGACACGCATCCCGGCGAGGTCTATGTGCTCGATCCGGATCGCGACGGTATCGAGCAGATCGCCGACATCCTGCAGGATCGGGAGGGCGTGGACGCGATCCACATCGTCAGCCACGGTAGCGATGGTCAGGTCTTCCTGGGGTCCGGCACGCTGAACACGGACACCCTGTCGAACAACTACAGCGATGAAATGGATGTGATCGCCGCAGCCCTGAGCGACGATGCGGACATCCTGATCTATGGTTGTGATGTGGCATCCACGGAGGCCGGCGTTGAACTGATGCAGGGCTTGTCCGATGCGACGGGAGCCGATGTGGCCGCTTCCACCGACGCGACCGGGGCTGCGGAGATGGGTGGCGACTGGGTGCTCGAGGCCCAGGACGGTCAGATCGAGACGGATGCTCTGGACATGGCCGCCTGGCAAGGCCTGCTTGGCACGACGATTTCCATCACGGGCAGCAACGTCACCAGCACCGGCTCGGGTTTTACGGTAACGGCCTACAACCTCGACGGCACGCCGGGAACGGTTGCCGTGCTGACGGGGAACCCCCCAGGCTTCGGGGTGTCGGGCGCGCAATTCAATGGGGACCCAGGGGAAATCGGTGAGCTGAATGGACAAGCTGAACGCCTGGAGATCACCTTCGACGGACAGGTGACCAGCGCAGATGTCTGGTTGGCCTGGCAGAACTCCACCGAATCTGCCGTGGTGAATCTGTACCAGGGCGGAACCCTGGTTGGAACCTGGACGCGAGGTGTGGGCGCAGGCAACGACACAACGGAAGGCCCGTTCACGATGGACGCCGGCGGGGTTCCGTTTGACCGAATGGTGTTCACGGTCCCCACCAACAGCGCGGGCGTCGCTGACGACTACCTGGTCAACCGGGTTGACTTTGTCCTCATGCGTCCGCCAGAAGCGCAGAACGATGCCTTCACGACGGGTGAAGACACGGCAGTCAACGGCAACCTGTTTGCCAACAATGGCAGTGGGATCGACAGCGACCCCGATGGTGACAGCTTCACGGTCACGGCCAACACCAATCCAGCCAACGGCACGGTGGTGGTCAACACCAACGGCAGTTTCACCTACACACCCGACGTCAACTTCAACGGCACGGACAGTTTTACCTACACCATCACCGATGCCGATGGGGGCACCAGCACGGCCACGGTGTCGATCACGGTCACGCCAG
>NZ_BCWR01000027.1 GCF_001592305.1 Hydrogenophaga taeniospiralis CCUG 15921 | reverse complement strand
CTCCACTTCTTCAGCCCAGTTCTTTTAGCCTTTCGGGCGTGCCCACGTCGGTCCAGGGGCCGGTGTAGAGCTCGGCGCTGACCCGCCCGGCGTCCATCGCGCGGCGCAGCAGCGGCGCCAGCGGCTCGGCCGTGCCCTGGGGGTTGCCGGGCAGCACCTCGCACCACGGCGTTTCGAAGAGCGCGCGGCGGTACAGACCGATGGTGCTGTAGGTGAATCGTTCGCCATCGGCCGTGTTGAGGGCCCGTCCGTCGGCCGAGAGGCCGAAATCGCCCCGCGGGTTGTGCGCCGGGTTGGGCACGAGCCAGATGTGCGCCAGCATCCCGCTGGCGGCAAAGCGGTCCACGCTGGCCTGGTTGAAGGCGAAGCCGGGCGCGTACACGTCGCCCGCCAGCACCCAGAACACGTCGTCCAGCAGCGGCAGCGCGCGAGAGATGCCGCCGGCCGTCTCCAGCGCGTAGCCAAAGTCCTGGCCCTCGTGAGAAAACGCCAGCTCGGCGCCCGGGTGCGCCAGCGGCCAGCCGGCGAAGTGCTCTTCAATCTGCTCGCCCAGCCAGGCGGTGTTCACCACCAGCCGCGTGAAGCCGCCCGACTGCAGCGCCTCCATGGCCCACTGCATCAGCGGTTTGCCGCGCACCGGCAGCAGGGGTTTGGGCGTGGTGTCGGTCAGTGGGCGCATGCGCACGCCGCGTCCGGCGGCCAGCAGCATGGCGGCGGTGGGCGGTTGAAGGGGGTGGGGGCTCGGCATGGGTGTGGGGTGCGGTGGCCCTCGAATTATGGGCGCGCGCCGCGTGTGGCAGACCACACCGCGCCGGGCCATGGGGCGGCCCGATAAAATCCTGGGTTTGGCGCTTTCGCGCCGCCATCCCCCCACCCTCCGGTTCCCCCCATGCTCGACGCCGCCAACACCCCCACCAGCCCCGCCCCTGCCGCCGTCCCCGGTGTGTCGCCCCAGACCCAGGCCAACGCCATCCGCGCGCTCGCCATGGACGCGGTGCAGGCCGCCAACTCGGGCCACCCCGGCGCGCCCATGGGCATGGCCGACATGGCGGTTGCCCTGTGGGGCCGCCACCTGCGCCACAACCCGACCAACCCCGCCTGGGCCAACCGTGACCGCTTCGTGCTGTCCAACGGCCACGGCTCCATGCTGATCTACGCGCTGCTGCACCTGACCGGTTACAAGCTGCCCATCGGTGAACTGAAGAGCTTCCGCCAGCTCGGCAGCAAGACCGCGGGCCACCCCGAAGTCGGCCACACGCCCGGCGTGGAAACCACCACCGGCCCGCTGGGCCAGGGCATCAGCAACGCGGTGGGCATGGCGCTGGCCGAGAAGCTGCTGGCGTCCGAGTTCAACCGCGACGGCCACGCCATCGTCGACCACCACACCTACACCTTCCTGGGCGACGGCTGCCTGATGGAGGGCATCAGCCACGAAGCCTGCGCGCTTGCCGGTGCCTGGAAGCTCAACAAGCTGATCGCGCTCTACGACGACAACGGCATCTCCATCGACGGCCAGGTCGCGCCCTGGTTCATCGACGACACACCCCAGCGTTTTGAGGCCTACGGCTGGAACGTGATCCGCGCCGTGGACGGCCACGACGTGGACGCCGTGGACCGCGCTATTCGCCAGGCGAAAAACAGTGCCGACAAGCCCACGCTGATCTGCTGCAAGACCGCCATCGGCAAGGGCAGCCCGAACCGCGCCAACACCGCCAAGGCCCACGGCGAGCCGCTGGGCGCCGAAGAGATCAAGCTCACCCGCGAGGCCCTGGGCTGGAGCCACGCACCGTTCGCGGTCCCGAAAGACGTGTACGCCGCCTGGGACGCCAAGGCCGCCGGCAAGACCGCCGAGGCCGCCTGGAACGCACAGTTCGCCACCTACAAGGCCGCCTTCCCCGAGCTGGCCAAGGAATTCACCCGCCGCATGAAGGGCGAGCTGCCCAAGGCTTTCCACCAGGTCGCCGTGGACGCCGTGCTCGCCGCGCACACCAAGGCGGAGACCGTGGCCAGCCGCAAGGCCAGCCAGATCGCGCTGGAGACCTTCACCGCCGCCCTGCCCGAACTGCTGGGTGGCAGCGCCGACCTGACCGGCTCCAACCTCACCAACACCAAGTCCACCCCCAGCCTGCGCTTCGATCTGGCGGGCAACGTGGTGAAGAACGAAGCCGGCCAGGGCGGCCGCCACATCAACTACGGCGTGCGCGAATTCGGCATGGCCGCCATCATGAACGGCGTGGCGCTGCACGGCGGCTTCATCCCCTACGGCGGCACCTTCCTCACGTTCTCCGACTACAGCCGCAACGCCATCCGCATGGCCGCGCTGATGAAGCAGCGCGTGATCCACGTGTTCACGCACGACTCCATCGGCCTGGGCGAAGACGGCCCGACGCACCAGTCCGTCGAGCACGCCGCCAGTCTGCGCCTGATCCCCAACCTGGACGTCTGGCGCCCGGCCGACACGGCCGAAACCGCCGTGGCCTGGGCCGTGGCCCTGCAAAACAGCAACAAGCCCACCGCGCTGCTGCTGAGCCGCCAGAACCTGCCCTACGCGCCCAAGCACGAGCTCGGCGACATCAGCCGCGGCGCCTATGTGCTGGCCGAGCCGGCCGAAGTGGGCCTGAAGAAAAAGGCCCAGGCCGTCATCATCGCCACCGGTTCCGAAGTGCAGCTGGCGCTCAAGGCGCAGGAAGCCTTGGCCCGGGAGCACAAGATCGCCGTGCGTGTGGTCTCCATGCCCAGCACCACCACCTTCGACCGCCAGGACGCCGCCTACAAGGCGGACGTGCTGCCCAAGGGCCTGCCGCGCATCGCGGTGGAAATGGGCTCCACCGACGGCTGGTGGAAATACGGCGTGGCCGCGGTCGTCGGCCTCGACACCTACGGCGAATCCGCTCCGGCGCCGGTGCTGTTCAAGCACTTCGGCTTCACCCCAGAGAATGTGGCCGATACGGTGCGCGCCGTGCTGGCGAAATAAGACGGTTTCCTTTTCACTTTTCATCCATCAGGAGTACAGGACATGACCATCAAGATCGGCATCAACGGCTTCGGCCGCATCGGGCGCAACGTGCTGCGCAGCGCGATCCAGAACTTCGCCGACATCGAAGTCGTCGCCATCAACGACCTGCTCGAACCCGACTACCTGGCCTACATGCTCCAGTACGACAGCGTGCACGGCCGCTTCAAAGGCACGGTCAAAGTCGAAGGTGGCAACATCGTCGTCAACGGCAAGACCATCCGCCTCACGCAAGAGCGCGACCCCGCCAACCTGAAGTGGAACGAAGTCGGCGCCGACATCGTGATCGAATCCACCGGCCTGTTCCTCGACAAGGTCACGGCCCAGAAACACCTGGACGCCGGCGCCAAGAAAGTCATCCTCTCCGCGCCCTCCAAAGACGACACCCCCATGTTCGTCTACGGCGTGAACCACACCACCTACGCCGGCCAGGCCATCATCTCCAACGCCTCGTGCACCACCAACTGCCTGGCCCCCGTGGCCAAGGTGCTGAACGACAAGTGGGGCATCAAGCGCGGCCTGATGACCACGGTGCACGCCGCCACTGCCACGCAGAAGACCGTGGACGGCCCGAGCAACAAAGACTGGCGCGGTGGCCGCGGCATCCTGGAAAACATCATCCCCAGCAGCACCGGCGCTGCCAAGGCCGTGGGCGTGGTGATCCCTGAGCTGAACAAGAAGCTGACTGGCATGAGCTTCCGCGTGCCGACCTCCGACGTGTCAGTGGTCGACCTGACCGTGGAACTCAACAGCGAAGCCAGCTACGCCGAGATCTGTGCCGAGATGAAGGCGCAGAGCGAAGGCGCCCTGAAGGGTGTGCTGGGCTACACCACCGACAAGGTCGTGGCCACCGACTTCCGTGGCGAGACCTGCACCAGCGTGTTCGACGCCGACGCCGGCATCGCGCTGGACAGCACCTTCGTGAAGGTCGTGGCCTGGTACGACAACGAGTGGGGCTATTCGAACAAGTGCCTGGAGATGGCGCGCGTCGTGGCGGGCTGATACCGGTCTCCCCCAACAAAAAAGCGCCTTCGGGCGCTTTTTTGTTGGGCTGACGGTGTTCATCGGGGGGTGTGAACACAGGCGACAACATGGCACTTGACACTAGACCGACCGGTCTATAGATTCGCGCCATGTCCGACGTTTCCACCCCAGGCACCCGCGAACGCCTCATCGCCGCCATGACCGACGCGCTGCGCCGCCGTGGCCTGCACGGCATCGGTCTGACCGAGTTGCTGCAGCAGGCCGGGGCGCCCAAGGGCGTGCTCTACCACCACTTCCCCGGCGGCAAGACCGAGCTGGCGATCGCGGCGATCGACGCGGTGGTGGACCGCATGCTGCGTGGGCTCGACGCCCTGCTGGCCGCCACGCCCGACCCGCTCGACGCCCTGCGCCGCTGGGTCGGCGGCGCCACCGCCCGGTTGCAGGACAGCGGCTTCGAGTCCGGCTGCCCGTTGGCCACGGTGGCGCTGGAGAGCACGGCCCAGGACGCCGCGCTGCGCGAAGCACTGGCCCGGGCGTTCACCCGCGTGCGCGAACGCATCGCCCAGGCGCTGGAGCGGGCCGGCGAGCCGCGCGCGCAGGCGCAGGGCTTGGCCGCCCTCATCGTGGCCGCCTACGAAGGCGGACTGCTGCAGGCCCGCGTGGCGCAGAGCAGCGAACCGATCCAGCAGGCCACGATGAGCTTGCTGGCCCTGCTGTCGGCGCGGTCGCCCGGCGCGCTCGCCTCTTCTGAAGGAGCCTGATTCCATGTCCTCATCTGTTGACCTGGACGCCTCTGCGGCATCCCCCGTGGCCGGCGAGCGCCTGAGCCTGCGGGCGGCCGATGGTTACCCGCTGGTGGCCCACCGTTTCAGGAGCCCCACGCCACCGCGCGCACACTTGGTGGTGGGCGGCGCCACCGGTGTGCCCCAGGGCTTCTACCGGCGCTTTGCGGAACACGCGGCGCAGCGGGGTTTTGACGTGCTCACCCTGGACTACCGGGGCATCGGCCAGTCGGCGCCGGCCACGCTCAAGGGCTTTCGCATGGACTACCTGGACTGGGGCCGGCTCGATCTGGCCGCCGGTGTCGAGGCGATGCGTCTGGACGGCGTGCCGCTGTACCTGGTGGGCCACTCCTACGGCGGCCACGCGCTCGGGCTGCTGCCCGACCCCAGCGCGGTGGACGGTGCCTACACCTTTGCCACCGGCGCCGGCTGGCACGGCTGGATGCCGCCGCTGGAGCGGCTGCGGGTGCTTTTCTTGTGGCGCGTGCTCGGGCCGGTGTGGACGCGCGCGGCCGGGTACCTGCCCTGGAGCCGGCTGGGCATGGGCGAAGACCTGCCGCTGGACGTGTACCGCCAGTGGCGCCGGTGGTGCAACTACCCGCGCTATTTCTTCGACGACCCCCACATGCAGGCCGTCACCGAGCGCTTCGATGACGTGCGCTTTCCCATCGTGGCGGTCAACGCGCTCGACGACGCCTGGGCGCCCCCGGCCTCGCGCGACGCCTTCATGGCCGGCTACCGCAACACCGCGGTGCGCGCCGTGAGCATCGACCCGCGCCGCGCCGGCCTGGGGGCCATCGGCCACATGGGTTACTTCCGCCCCCGGGCTCGACCGCTGTGGAACGACGCCCTGGACTGGTTTGAGGGGCAGCGGGCGCAGGCGCTGCCGGTGAAGGTGGTCCGTTGAGGCTCAGTTGCAGCGCTTGAGCGGCCGGCCCGCCAACAGGGGGCTCAGCCCGGCCACGGCAGTGCGCTGCGTGGGGGTGATGCGGGGCAGGCGCAGCGTGAAGCTGCTCGACTCGGCGCGCTCCTGCGCGACCCGGGCCGTGCGCACGCCGGTGCGGACGATGTCGGCCAGGGCCTTCTCGGCCGCCGCTTCGCTGGAGTAGGTGCCCAGCGCCAGGCCGGGGCCCAGGCCGGCGGCCGACAGCTCGCGGAAGGAGACCTTCAGCTCACGCAGCTCGGCCTTCTTGCGCTCCACCTGCTCCTGGTTGTCGTAGCGGCCCATGTAAACGATCCAGCGCCCGCCGCTGCGGGCTTCGATGAACTGCCAGCTGCGCGGCAGGTCGAGCTGGCCCAGGGCGGTGCGCAGCGCCTCGGTCTGGGCCTCGGTGAAGCCGCCGGCCTGCCAGCAGGCTGTGGTCTCCGGCGTTTGGGCAACAGGGGGGGGTGGCGCGGGCGGGATGGGATTGGCCGGAACCTCTGCGACCGGCGCCGGTGCCTCGGTGGCTGGCGCCGCAGTGGGTTCGGGTGGTGTGGCGGGCGCCTCGGCGCCGGTGCCTGCCACGTCCGGGCCGGGCGCCGCCGTCTGCACCGGTTCCGGTGGCGGCGCTGGCTCCACCGCACGCGGCCCGTTGAGCAGGCGCAGCGTCTGGGGCTGAACCTGCGCCTGCAGGCGTTCGGGTTCACGCTGCTCCTGGGGCACCAGACCGAGCGCCTCCAGATGGCCTTGCGTCCAGGCGAAATAGGCTAGGTTGGCGAGCAGCAGGAGGATGGCCGCCGCTCTCAGCATGGCCGCACGCTCACTTCGGCGCTGGTGACTTCGCGCAGGCCCTGTGGCGTCAGCACCTGCAGGGCCCCCTGGCGGCTGACCCCCTCGGCCATGCCTTCGACGCCGTCGGACAAACGCACGGCGCGGCCGCTGAGGGCATCGCGGCGTGCGAAGCGCGCCGCAAACGGCGCGAACCCCTCGCGCTCGAAGCGCTGCACGTCGCGCACCAGGGCGGGCGCGACGCGTTCCAGCGCCTCGCCGACCGTGACCCCGACCAGCACCTCGGCCAGTCCGGCCGGTGCCACCGGGGGCAGCGCATTCGGTGCACCCGCCAATGCACCCACGGCCGCGCTCTCGGGCCGGGCGATGTTGATACCCACGCCCACGACCACCGTGCGGCGAGCGGTGGCGCTGTCACCGGTGCCGGCCGTCTCGACCAGGATGCCGCCGAGCTTGCGCTCGTGCAGCCAGAGGTCGTTGGGCCACTTCAGGCGCACGTCGGGGTGCAGGCTCTCGGCCAGGCTCACCCCCACGGTGAGCGAGAGGCCCGACCAATCGGCCGGTGCCAGCGGCAGTGCCAATGAAAAGGTGAGCGACTGACCGGCCCGGCTGTGCCAGGCCTTGCCCAGACGCCCGCGCCCGGCGGTCTGTTGTTCGGCGGCCAGCAGCACGGGGTCCATGGCGCCTGCACGCGCGCGGCGCATGAGCTCGGTGTTGGTGGAATCGATGCTGGGCAGCACCTCGACGGTGAAACCCGGCAGGTCGGGCACGACCGCCTGCCAGACCGATTCGACGTGGGCGAGTAGGTCAGACATGACCGGAGAGACGTACCTGCAGCCCAGAACACCGCGCAACCGGCTTTGCCGGAGCGCTGGTGTTGTCCCCCCTCAGGGGGAAAGACGCGAAGCGGCGCAGGGGGGTCATCCTAGCTTCGACGCTTTGCCAGCCCGTTTGGGCGCCAGCAGCGTGCCGCGGCAGCGGGGCGCGCCGCACCAGCACGGGTACTCGGCCTTGAGCTTCGGGGTGTAGGGCTCGTCGATCACCAGGCCGTAGTCGTAGAACAGCTCTTCGCCCGCGGCAATGTTGCGCTGGGCCCGGATGAACACCCGGCCATCGTCCACCTCGGCCTCGCAGTTGGGCTGGCAGCTGTGGTTGATCCAGCGCGAGGAGTTGCCGCCCACCTTGGCGTCGATCACGTGGTCTTCGTCGATGTGGAAGTAGAAGGTGTGGTTCGGGTCGCTGGGGTCGTGCGGGTGGCGGCGCAGGGCCTCGTCCCAGGTGATGATCTCGCCCACGTATTCGATCAGGGTCTCGCCCTCGGCCAGATCCACCACGGCATAGACGCCCTTGCCGTGCACGCCCGAGCGGCGCGTCTGGATGCGGCGGCTGCCCGTGGCGGGCTCCTTATTGGCGGACGCGGGGCGCGACGGGCGGGGGTTTTCAGCGAAACCGGGGGTTTTCGTCACAGACAAAAATTTTGGTAAGGTTGTTTCATGCAGGTGCGCGCGTGTGTGTGCGTACCCATGTGTGCGCGTGCATGCGCGCGTGAAAGTTGATTGTAGAGATGAAAACCGAAGGTTTCGCCAAAACGGCGAGCAATGCCAATATGGCAAGCAACGCCAAAACGCTGGTCATCGCCGAGAAGCCGTCCGTGGCCCAGGACATCGTGCGTGCGCTCACCCCGGTCGCGGGCAAGTTCGACAAGCACGACGATCACTTCGAGAACGACCAGTACGTGGTCACCTCGGCCGTGGGCCACCTGGTGGAGATCGCCGCGCCCGAGGAATTCGACGTCAAGCGTGGCAAGTGGAGCTTTGCCCATCTGCCGGTGCTGCCGCCCTACTTTGAGTTGAAGCCGATCGACAAGACCAAGTCGCGGTTGAGCGCAGTGGTCCGTCTGGCCAAGCGCAAGGACGTGGCCCGCCTCATCAACGCCTGTGACGCGGGCCGCGAGGGCGAACTGATCTTCCGCCTGATCGAGCAGTACGCCGGCGGTTTCAAGGGGGGGGCCTACCAGACCCTGGGCAAACCGGTGCAGCGCCTGTGGCTGCAGTCCATGACGCCCGCGGCCATCCGCGACGGCTTCGAGCACCTGCGCAGCGACGCGCAGATGCAGGGTCTGGCCGACGCGGCGCGCAGCCGATCCGAGGCCGACTGGATGGTCGGCATCAACGGCACGCGCGCCATGACCGCGTTCAACTCGCGCGACGGCGGCTTCTTCCTCACCACGGTCGGCCGGGTGCAGACGCCCACGCTGTCCATCGTGGTCGAGCGCGAGGAAAAGATCCGTGCCCACCGCAGCCGCGACTACTGGGAGATCCACGCCAGCTTCCTGGCCGAGGCCGGCGAGTACCCGGGCAAGTGGTTCGACCCGGCCTTCAAGAAACCCACCGGCGAAGACGCCGACCTGGAGCAGCGCGCCGACCGCGTCTGGAGCCAGCGCGAAGCCCTGGCGATCGCCGACGCGGTGCGCGGCAAGGCCGCCAGCGTCAAGGAAGAAAGCAAACCGACGACCCAGGCCAGCGGCCTGCTGTACGACCTGACCAGCCTGCAGCGCGAGGCCAACGGCCGCTTCGGCTTCTCGGCCAAGACCACGCTGCAGCTCGCGCAAAGCCTCTACGAGCGCCACAAGGCCCTGACCTACCCGCGGACCGATTCACGCGCCCTGCCCGAGGACTACCTGCCCACGGTGAAGCAGACCTTCGAGATGCTGGCCGGCAGCGGCATGAAGCACCTGGCACCGCACGCCCGGACCGCGCTCGACGGCGGCTACATCCGCCCGAGCAAACGCATCTTCGACAACAGCAAGGTGTCGGACCACTTCGCCATCATCCCGACCTTGCAGGCGCCGAGCGGCCTGAGCGAAGCCGAACAGAAGCTCTACGACCTGGTGGTGCGCCGTTTCCTGGCGGTGTTCTTCCCGAGCGCCGAATTCATGGTGACCACGCGCATCACGTCTGTGGTCAATCACCACTTCAAGACCGAAGGCAAGGTGCTGGTCAAACCGGGCTGGATGGCCGTGTATGGCAAGGAAGCCGCCGAAGACGTGGTGGATGCCAAAGAGGGCGACAAGGGGCAGAACCTGGTGCCGGTGCGCGAAGGCGAGACCGTGCGCACCGAATCGGTGGAAACCAAAGGCCTGAAGACCAAGCCCCCCGCCCGCTACAGCGAAGCCACGCTGCTGGGCGCCATGGAAGGTGCGGGCAAGCTGGTGGACGACGACGAGCTGCGCGAAGCGATGCAGGAGAAGGGCCTGGGCACCCCGGCCACGCGCGCGGCCATCATCGAAGGCCTGCTGACCGAAAAATACATGTTGCGCGAAGGCCGCGAGATCATTCCCACGGCCAAGGCCTTCCAGCTCATGACGCTGCTGCGCGGTCTGGGCGTGGAAGAACTCTCCAAGCCCGAGCTCACCGGCGAGTGGGAATACAAACTCGCGCAGATGGAGCACGGCAAGCTCAGCCGCGCCGCCTTCATGGGCGAGATCGCCGCCATGACCGAGCGCATGGTGAAGAAGGCCAAGGAATACGACCGCGACACCATCCCCGGCAACTACGCCACCCTGCAGACGCCCTGCCCCAACTGCGGCGGCGTGGTGAAGGAAAACTACCGCCGTTACGGCTGCACCGGCGCCGACGGCAACAGCGAGGGCTGCGGCTTCTCGTTCGGCAAGTCGCCGGCCGGCCGCACCTTCGAGCCCGAAGAAGCCGAAACCCTGCTGCGTGACAAGAAGATCGGCCCGCTCGAAGGCTTCCGTTCCAAGGCGGGCTGGCCTTTCGTGGCCGAGATCGTCATCAAGTTCAGCGAAGAAGACCAGAACTGGAAGCTCGAGTTCGACTTCGGCGACGACAAGAAGAACGAAGAGACCGGCGAGCTGGTCGATTTCACCGGCAGCGAGTCGCTCGGTGCCTGCCCCAAGTGCGGCAGTCCGGTGCACGAACACGGCGCCAACTACGTCTGCGAAAAGTCGGTGCCCACGATGGCGCAGGCCACGCCGACTTGCGATTTCAAGAGCGGCAAGATCATCCTGCAGCAGCCGGTGGCGCGCGAGCAGATGCAGAAACTGCTGGAAACCGGCAAGACGGACCTGCTCGACAAGTTCGTCTCCATGCGCACGCGCCGCGCCTTCAAGGCCTTCCTGGCCTGGGACAAGGAAGCGGGCAAGGTGAACTTCGAGTTCGAACCGCGCACCAGCAAATTTCCGCCGCGCAAGACAGCCACCGGAGCACCCGCGCGCGCGCCCGCCGGCAAGGCCGCTCCGGCCAAGAAGGCGGCGCCGGCGAAGAAAGCCGCGGCCAAAAAGACGCCCGTGGTGAAGACCCCCAAGGCGCCCCGCAAGACCACAGCGGCCAGTGGAAAACAGCCCAGCGCCGCGCTGGCGGCCGTGATCGGCGAAGGCGCCGTCTCGCGCCCCGAGGTGGTGAAGAAGCTGTGGGACTACATCAAGGCCCACGGTCTGCAGGACGCGGCGGACAAGCGCCGCGTGAACGCCGACGCCAAGCTGCGACCGGTGTTCGGCAAGGACCAGGTCACGATGTTCGAGATCGCCGGCATCGTGGGCAATCACCTGGAATGACCCCCGCCGCGCTGAGCCGCGGACCCTATTCCTGCGGGGCGGTCTTGCGTGGCGCGAACCGCACCGAGGCCCTCAGCCCCGGCTTCGGGCGACCGGGCTGGGCGTCGTCCATGTGCACGGTGGCGCCGTGCTGCTGGGCGATCTCGTGCACGATGGCCAGCCCCAGGCCGGAGCCGTCCACGTTGGTGCCCAGCGCCCGGTAGAACGGCTGCAGCACGAACTCGCGCTCGTTCTCCGGAATGCCCGGGCCATCGTCCTCCACCTGCAGGATCATCACGCCGCTGAAGCGGTCGACCAGCATGCGTGCCGTGACCACCCCGCCCCGGCCCGCGTAGTTGATGGCGTTGTCCACCAGGTTGCGCACCATCTCTTCGAGCAGGGTCGGGTTGCCCTCGATCAGGCATTCCTTGGGCACCTGCTCGGGGCCTTCGTAGCCCAGGTCGATGCCGTATTCCATCGCGCGCGGTACCGAGTCGCGCACCACGTCCGTGACCAGCCGCGCCATGTCGACGGTGCCGCTGGGCAAGGTGCGGCCCGTGGTTTCGGCGCGGGCCAGCGCGAGCAACTGGTTCACGGTGTGCGTGGCGCGTGAGCTGGCGCGCGCGATCTGCTGCAGCGAGCCGCGGATTTCCGCCGGATCGGTTTCGCGCTGGGCCAGCTCGGCCTGCATGCGCAGGCCCGCCAGGGGGGTCTTGAGCTGGTGCGCCGCATCGGCCAGGAAGCGTTTCTGCGTCGTCAGCGAGGTCTTCAGCCGCGTCAGCAGGTCGTTGATGGAAGAGACCAGAGGCGCCACCTCCTGCGGGATGAACGACTCTTCGATCGGGCTCAGATCGTCGGGCTTGCGCGCGCGGATGCGCTGCTCCAGCTCGTTGAGCGGGCGGATGCCGCGCACCAGCGCCAGCCAGACCAGCAGCACCGCCAGCGGCAGGATGACGAACTGCGGCACCATCACGCCCTTGATGATTTCGGTGGCCAGCGTGGAGCGCTTGCCCTTGGTTTCGGCCACCTGCATCAGCACCAGCCGCTGCATGCTGTTGTTGCGCGAGAGCCAGGTGTAGGCCACCCGCACCTCGTCACCGCGCACGATGTCGTCGCGCAGCAGCACCCGCCCGGGTTCGGGGGTTTCGTTGTCGCGCGGCAGCGGGAAGTCGCTCTCGCCGCTGATGAGATCGCCGCGCGGGTCCAGCACCTGGTAATAGACCAGATCGCTGTCGTCCGCGCGCAGCAGGTCGCGCGCCTGCGGCGTGAGGTTGAACGTGACCCGGCCGTCGTTGCTGACCACGAACTGCGTGAGCGCCTGCAGGTTGAATTCGAGGGCGCGATCGAAGGGCTTGCTGGCAATGCCCTGCGCGACGAACCAGGTCAGCGCCAGTGACAGCGGCCACAGCAGCAGCAGCGGCGTGAGCATCCAGTCCAGGATCTCGCCGAACAGGCTGCGCTGCTCACGCTGGAACAAGCCAAAGGACACCGGGCCGCTGTCCTGTCTTTTTTCTTCGGACATGTCAGTGACCGGGCGTCATCGAATGTGGGTGCCCAACCGAAGAGTTCGGGGCGCGAGAAGTGTCTGACCCAGAACGCGGCGGAACCGGCTTTGCCGGGCCGCTCGCGTTGCCCCCCCGGGGGGGTGACGGGCTGCAAGCCCGGCGCGGGGGGGATCAGATCTTCTCAAGGCAATAGCCCAGGCCGCGCACGGTGGCGATGCGGATCGGCCCCTTTTCGATCTTCTTGCGCAGCCGGTGGATGTACACCTCGATGGCGTTGTTGCTCACCTCTTCGCCCCACTCACACAGGCGCTCGACCAGCTGGTCCTTGCTCACCAGCCGCCCGGCGCGCTGCAGCAGCACTTCGAGCAGGCCGAGCTCGCGCGCCGAGAGTTCGATCATCTTGCCGTCGATGGTCGCCACACGGCCGGCCTGGTCGTATTCCAGCGGGCCGTGCTTGATGGTGTTGGTGCTGCCGCCCATGCCGCGGCGCGTGAGCGCGCGCACCCGCGCTTCGAGTTCCTGCAGCGAAAACGGCTTGGCCATGTAGTCGTCGGCGCCGTAGTCCAGGCCCTTGACACGCTCCTCGATGCTGTCGGCCGCGGTCAGGATCAGCACCGGCAGTGCCGAGCCGCGCGAACGCAGGCGCTTGAGCACCTCCAGCCCGTGCAGCTTGGGCAGGCCCAGGTCGAGGATCAGCAGGTCGAACTCGTTGTTCGTCATCAGGGCCGCGTCGGCCTCGCTGCCACTGGCCACGTGGTCCACCGCCGCGCCGGCCGCGCGCAGACTGCGCAGCAGACCATCGGCCAGGACCTGGTCGTCTTCGGCAATCAGGATGCGCATGAATGTCTCCTGGGGAGCGGGCGCAAGCGCCTTGTTATCGGGTCGGACGGGCCGGTTCGGGTGCGTCCCGCTGCGCATGCCCCCTGTCGGCCGGAAGGGATCGTCCCATTTTAGTTCTCCATGCTGCCCAAGCATCACCCGCTGCGCATGAAACGACGCACCAGCCGGCGCCGGGGCGCTTCACCGGAGCTGGCGTCGGGCGGGCTCCGCCGCTTCCGAGCCGTAGGCCTCCAGGCCGAGCGCGACCACGGTGGCCACCTCGTCGCCGACCTGGGCGCGGAATTCCGTTTCGGCCTGGGCCACGGCCCGATGGAACGCCTCCAGCCAGAGCAGGCCGGTGTCGGTGAACACGATGCGCCGGGCCCGGGCGTCCAGCGGGTCGGCCTCGCGCCGCACCAAGCCCCAGGCATCGCATTGCGTCACCAGGTCGCCCATGGCCTGCTTGCTCATGCCGGCCAGCCGCGCCAGTTCGGTCAGGCGCGAGCCCTGCAGGCCCAGGTGGCGGGTGATGTGGATGTGGGCGGCGCCCACCTGCGCACGCGCCGCCAGATGGGACAGCGCCAGCGGCACGTTGGGGTCGTGCGCCATCAGGTGCAGCACACGCTCGTCGAAACGGCGCAGCGCATGGCCCAGCAGGCGGCCCAGGTGGCCGGCGCGCCAGCGGTCATCGGGCAGCAGGGGCGGTGGGGTCATGCCCGCAAATGGTAAGGCAAACTGACGATATTTCTGTGTTTTGTTTTTCAACATGGCTGTAAACTGCTGTTCAAGCATCCAGCCTGTACACAAAAACACATTCTGGAAGCGAACACCCACTCACACGCTCAGGAGCCGCCACCATGGACCCCATCACCAAGCCCAATCCCCTCAACAGCGAAAAAGCCAAGGCCTTGCAGGTCGCGCTGGCCCAGATCGAAAAGCAGTTCGGCAAGGGCACGATCATGCGCCTGGGCGAGGGCGAGGTGATCGAAGACATCCAGGTGGTGTCCACCGGCTCGCTGGGGCTGGACATCGCCCTGGGCGTCGGTGGCCTGCCACGCGGCCGAGTGATCGAGATCTACGGCCCGGAATCCTCGGGCAAGACCACGCTCACCCTGCAGGCCATCGCCGAGATGCAGAAGCTCGGTGGCCAGTGCGCCTTCGTCGACGCCGAACACGCGCTGGACATCCAGTACGCGCAGAAACTCGGCGTGAACCTGCAGGACCTGCTGATCTCCCAGCCCGACACCGGCGAGCAGGCGCTGGAAATCGTGGACAGCCTGGTGCGCTCCGGCGCGGTCGACCTGATCGTGGTCGACTCGGTGGCCGCGCTCACACCCAAGGCCGAACTCGAAGGCGAGATGGGCGATTCGCTGCCCGGCCTGCAGGCCCGCCTGATGAGTCAGGCGCTGCGCAAGCTCACGGCCCACATCAAGAAGACCAACTGCATGGTCATCTTCATCAACCAGATCCGCATGAAGATCGGTGTGATGTTCGGCAGCCCCGAGACCACCACCGGCGGCAACGCGCTCAAGTTCTACGCCTCGGTTCGGCTGGACATCCGCCGCACCGGCACCATCAAGAAGGGCGAGGACTCGATCGGCAACGAAACCAAGGTCAAGGTGGTGAAGAACAAGGTCGCCCCGCCGTTCAAGACCGCCGAGTTCGACATCCTGTTCGGCGAGGGCATCAGCCGCGAAGGCGAAATCCTTGACCTGGGCGTGTTGCACAAGGTGATCGAAAAATCCGGCGCCTGGTACGCCTACAACGGCGAGAAGATCGGCCAGGGTCGCGACAACTCGCGCGAATTCCTGCGCGAGAACCCCGAGCTGCGTGTCGAGATCGAGAACAAGGTGCGTACCGAGCTGGGTGTGCCGCTGCTGCCGGTGGACGAGGCACCCGCGCCCGCCAAGGGCGGCAAGGCCGCCAAGGCGGAGAAGGCCGACAAAGCCGACGCCGCTGCCGCACTCGAATGATGGGGTGCACCCGCTGCCCACCAGCGGGGTTCGGCCATGGGGTTTGACCAGATATCGCTCAAGGGCCGGGCCCTGCGCCTGCTCTCGGGCCGCGAGCATTCACGCGCCGAGCTGCAGCGCAAGCTGCAGGTTCACGAAACCGAGCCGGGCGAACTGGCCCGCGCGCTGGACGAGCTGGAGGCCAAGGGCTTCATCAGCGAACAGCGCGTGCTCGAATCCGTGGTGCACCGCCGGGCCGGCAAGATGGGCGCGATGCGGGTGCGCCAGGAACTGCAGGCCAAGGGGCTCAGCGCCGACGCGGTGGCGCGGGCGGTGGCCGAGCTGCAGGGCTCCGAGGTGGCGCGCGCGCGAGAGGTCTGGCGCAAGAAGTTCGGCGCGCCTCCCGTGGACGCCGCCGAGCGCGGCCGGCAGATGCGTTTTCTGGCCGCGCGCGGTTTCGGCACCGATACGATCCGCCGCGTGGTCAGCGGCGGCGACGAAGACTGAGACCCCCCGTACCGCAATACCGCATACCCCGTCGCCCGCGGATGGGGCACACTCTGCGAAAACGGAGACATGGGGCACACAGATGGTGGGCTGGCTCAGGCAGTTCTTTGGCACGACGGACGCCGATCGCGACGGCGAGCACCGGGCGGCGTTGGTGGGCGCTGTGGTGGGGCTGGACATTCCCGTTGCGGTGACCGCCCACCAGCGCTGGAAGCAGGCCCTGCAGGCCCATCTGGATGGCGTTTCGGGTGGAGCGCTGGAGATCGATGTGGTCTGCCGCGACGACCGATGCGATCTGGGTCAATGGATACACGGCAGCGCCAGGGCCCGACTCGGCACGTTCCCGGGCTTTACCGCGCTGATGGCGCACCACCGGATGTTTCACCACGTGGCGGCCAACGTGTTGACGCTGGATCACGCGGGCAAAAAAGGGGATGCCCGCCGGATGCTGGCGGACCAGTTCGAGATCTATTCGGAGCGTGTGCTCGAAGACTTGGCGCAGTTGCAGCGCCTTGTGGTGCCAGCCGTTGCGACGGAGCCGCAGCGCTGAGGGCACACTGTGCCCGGTCCGACGGACCGCCGGAGGCCGCCCGGATCCTCAGAGCCCGAGCATCAGCTGCAGGTTCTGCACCGCCGCTCCGCTGGCGCCCTTGCCCAGGTTGTCCAGCCGCGCGATCAACACTGCGTGGCGGTGCTTTTCGTTGCCGAACACGCGCAACTCCAGCCGGTTGGTGTCGTTGAGCGCGGTGGCGTCGAGCTTGCCATTGTCGGTGGCTGGCTGCACGCTGACCCATCCCCCCGCCGCGGCGCTGGGCGCGTAGTGCGCCACCAGCGCCTCGTGCAGGTCGGCCAGCGTGGGCTGACCGGGCAGCAGGTCCAGGTGCAGGGGCAGCTGCACCAGCATGCCCTGGCGGAAATTGCCCACCGAAGGCACGAACACCGGCCGACGCGACAGCCCGGTGTAACGCATGATCTCCGGCAGGTGCTTGTGGTTCAGGCCCAGCGCGTAGGTCTCGAACAGGGGTGCCTCACCCTTTTCATACGCCTCGATCATGGTCCGGCCCCCACCCGAATAGCCGCTCACCGAAGGCAGCGCCAGGGGGTGGTCGGCGGGGATCAGCCCGGCGTCCACCAGCGGACGGATCAGCGCGATCGCGCCGGTGGCGTAGCAACCCGGGTTGGCCACGCGCGCGGCGCCCGCCACCGCCTCGCGCTGGCCGGCACAGAGTTCAGGAAAGCCGAACACCCAGCCGGGGGCACAGCGGTGCGCGGTGGAGGCGTCGATGACGCGGGGCTGGTGGCCGCTCATGCCGTCGATCATGGCCACGGATTCGATGGCCGCATCGTCGTGCAGACAGAGGATGACCAGATCGGCCTGCGCCATGAGCTCGCGCTTGGCTTCGGGGTCTTTGCGGCGCTCGGGCGTGATGCTCAGCAATTCGATAGCAGGCATGCCTTGCAGGCGCTCGCGGATCTGCAGACCGGTGGTGCCGGCTTCGCCGTCGATGAAGATCTTGGCCATGACGCTGGGTGCCTTGTCAGTTCTGGTTCAGAGATGCGTCAATATAATTATGCATTATGCGGACGCGTTCGCACCCATATTGGTGCGTCGCAGCATGATACATTCCCGGGTTGCTGTGTCCAGTGCCCGCGCGCCGGCCGTTCGCTGTTCGGTCGGCTAAAGAAACCCCCCAGTCCGAGAGAGACCTCATGAAGATTCACGAGTACCAAGGCAAGGAAATCTTGCGTCAATTTGGTGTGCCAGTGCCGCGTGGCATTGCCGCGTTCACGGTGCAAGAAGCGGTGGAAGCCGCGCAGAAACTGGGTGGTCCGGTGTGGGTCGTCAAGGCCCAGATCCATGCGGGTGGCCGCGGCAAGGGTGGCGGTGTGAAAGTGGCCAAGTCGATCGACGACGTCAAGCGCCTGGCCGGCGAGATTCTGGGCATGCAGCTCAAGACCCACCAGACCGGCCCCGAAGGTCAGAAGGTGCGCCGCCTCTATATTGAAGACGGTGCCGACATCCAGAAGGAATACTACGTGTCGGTCGTGACCGACCGCGCCACGCAGAAGGTCGCGTTCATCGCTTCCAGTGAGGGCGGCATGGACATCGAGGAAGTGGCCCACGCCACGCCCGAAAAGATCATCACCGAGTTCATCGATCCGCTGACCGGCCTGGGCGCCGAGCAGGCCAAGAAGATCGCGGACGCCATCGGCATGCCGGCCGACTCCACCGCCCAGGCCGTGGACATCTTCCAGAAGCTCTACCAGTGCTACATGGAAACCGACGCTTCGCTGGTGGAGATCAACCCGCTGAACCGCGACAGCAAGGGCAATGTGATCGCACTGGACGCCAAGTTCAACTTCGACGCCAACGCGCTGTTCCGCCATCCCGAGATCGTGGCCTACCGCGATCTGGACGAAGAAGACCCGGCCGAGATCGAAGCCTCCAAGTTCGACCTGGCCTACATCAGCCTGGACGGCAACATCGGCTGCCTGGTCAACGGCGCCGGTCTGGCCATGGCCACCATGGACACCATCAAGCTGTTCGGCGCCGAGCCGGCCAACTTCCTGGACGTGGGCGGTGGTGCCACCCCCGAGAAGGTCACCGAAGCCTTCAAGATCATGCTCAAGAACGACAAGGTCAAGGCGATCCTGGTCAACATCTTCGGCGGCATCATGAAGTGCGACACCATCGCCACCGGCGTGATCACCGCCTGCAAGGCCGTGAACCTGCAAGTGCCGCTGGTCGTGCGCATGAAGGGCACCAACGAAGAACTGGGCAAGAAGATGCTGGCCGAGTCCGGCCTGCCCATCATCAGCGCCGACACCATGGCCGAAGCCGCTCAAAAAGTGGTTGCCGCCGTCAACGCCTAAGCCCAGGAAAGCGAGAACAAGTCATGTCGATCTACATCAACAAAGACACCAAGGTCATCACCCAGGGCATCACCGGCAAGACCGGTCAGTTCCACACCGAAAAGTGCCAGGAATACGCGAACGGCAAGAACTGCTTCGTGGCCGGCGTGAACCCGAAGAAGGCCGGCGAGTCGATCTTCAACATCCCGATCTACAGCTCGGTCAAGGAAGCCGCGTCGGAAACCGGCGCCACCGTGTCGGTGATCTACGTGCCGCCCGCGGGCGCTGCCGCCGCGATCTGGGAAGCCGTCGAGGCCGATCTGGATCTCGCGATCTGCATCACTGAAGGCATTCCGGTCCGTGACATGCTCGAAGTGCGCAACCGCATGAAGGCCAAGGAAGCCGCCGGCGGCAAGAAGACTTTGCTGCTGGGCCCCAACTGCCCCGGCCTGATCACGCCCGACGAGATCAAGATCGGCATCATGCCCGGCCACATCCACCGCAAAGGCCGCATCGGCGTCGTGTCCCGTTCGGGCACGCTGACCTATGAAGCCGTGGCGCAACTCACCGAGATCGGCCTGGGCCAGTCCAGCGCTGTGGGCATCGGTGGTGATCCGATCAACGGCCTCAAGCACATCGACGTGATGAAGGCCTTCAACGACGATCCCGACACGGACGCCGTGATCATGATCGGCGAAATCGGTGGCCCGGACGAAGCCGAAGCCGCCCAGTGGTGCAAGGCCAACATGAAGAAGCCCATCGTCGGCTTCATCGCTGGCGTGACCGCGCCCGCCGGCAAGCGCATGGGCCACGCCGGTGCGCTGATCTCCGGCGGCGCCGACACGGCCGACGCCAAGCTCGCCATCATGGAAGAGTGCGGCTTCAAGGTCACGCGCAACCCGTCCGAAATGGCCAAGCTGCTCAAGGCCATGCTCTGAAGCCCAACGGCTCCAGCGTGAAAAAGGCAACGCTTGCGTTGCCTTTTTTCATGCGCGGTCCGGATGTGAGGCCCCCAGCCCACAGAGTGGCTTGATTTGCGCGGGGCTCCTGCCACAGAATGCGAAATCCTGCGGCGCCCATTTTTGGCGCGGCGCGCGGCCCTGCCCAGGCTGCCGGCCACCGTGGCCCAGGTTCAGGCAACTCAGGAGATCGGCCCTTGGCCACAAGCCGCAGACGCAAGCAGTCCGCAGGACGGAGCAGCCCCTGGCGCTCCGACGCCTTGGCGGGCCTGCTGGTGGTGCTCGCCGCGTTTGCCGTGCATTTGTCGAGCGATCTCTTCCGCGACCTGGAAAGCCGCTTCTACGACTTTGCCAGCACCCGCAGCAGCCGAGTGCCCAGCGAGCGCATCGCCGTCATCGCCATCGACGATCAGAGCATTGCGAACATCGGGCGCTGGCCCTGGCCGCGCGAAGTGCATGCCGGCCTGATCGACCAGCTCGCTCTGGCCCAGGCCAAAACGGTGGCCCACACCGCCTTTTTTTTCGAACCCCAGACCGACCGGGGGCTGGCGAGCCTGCGCGAGTTGCGCGAGCAGCTCGATGGCAACGCGCCGCCGGCCCAGGCGTTCGACGATCTGGGTGAAGCTTCACGCAGCCACCTGCTGGGCTTCATCGCAGCGGCCGAGCAGCAGCTGGATTCGGACGCGCGCCTGGCCAGCAGCCTGGCCCGTGCCGGCAACGTGATCCTGCCGTCGCTGTACAGCCTGGGCGAACCCCAGGGTCGGCCGGATCAGCCATTGCCCACTTTCGCGCTCCAGAGTGCGCTGGCCGAGAGCAGTGGCGCTGGCCTGCCCGCGATCCGGTCGCAGCAACCGCTGGCGGCCATCGGGGCGGCCGCCCGTGGCGTGGCCCACCTCAACCAGCTCGCGGACAGCGACGGCGCGGTGCGCCGCGAGCCTTTGCTGGTGAACTTCGATGGCCACGTGATCCCTTCGATGGGGCTGATGGTGGCGGCGCACAGCCTGAATCTCGGGCCGCAGGATTTGCGCCTGTTGCCCGGTGAAGCCGTGCTGCTGGGGCGCACGCGCATCGAGACCGATGCCTCGGGCACCGTTCTGCCCCAGTTCTACCCCGACCGCGATGGGCGCCCGGCGTTCACCGTGGACTCGTTCTACGACGTCGCCTCCGGCAAGATCCCGGCCTCGAAATACGCCGGCAAGATCGTCATCATTGGTGCCACGGCCGCCGGCGTGGGCGCACCGTTCAACACACCGGTGTCGACGGCGCTTTCGCCCGCAGTCATCCTGGCGCACACCACGTCGAGCATCCTGAATGGCCATTTCATCGGGCAACCGGTCTGGAGCGGTGCGGTGGTGCTCGCGGCACTGCTGCTGGTGGTGGCCTATCTCCTCGCGCTGTTGCCGCGCCTGTCGGCCGCCACCGGTGCCTGGGCCACCGCCGGCCTGTTTGCGCTGTTGCTGGGCGTGGAGTACGGCCTGCTCTCGAGCGCGGCCACCTGGTTGCCGCTGGTGTTCCCCGCCGCGTTGCTGCTGCTGGGCCATCTGGTGCTGACCACGCGGCGTTTTCTCGCCACCGAAGCGGGCAAGGCGAAGACCGACGAAGAGTCGGCCGAAACCAACCGCATGATGGGGCTGGCGCTGCAGGGGCAGGGCCAGCTCGACCTGGCTTTCGACCGCTTCCGGCGCGTGCCCCACAGCCGGCCGCTGATGGACAACCTGGAGCAACTGGCGCTGGACTTCGAGCGCAAGCGCCAGTTCCACAAGGTGCAGTCGGTCTACGAGCACATGGCCAGTCTGGACCGCAGCGACGCCGGGGTGCAATCCCGTCTGCGGCGGGCCCGGAGCCTGTCGAAGACCGTGGTGCTGGCGGGCGCCTCGTCCCACCCGGGCGGCACCCTGCTGCTCGGCGGTGCGGGGGTTGAGCAACCCATGCTCGGCCGCTACCGGATCGAGAAAGAGCTCGGCAAAGGCGCCATGGGCGTGGTCTACCAGGGCCGCGACCCCAAGATCGGCCGCACCGTGGCCATCAAGACGCTGGCGTTGAGCGCTGAGTTCGAAGGCGCCGAGCTGGCGGACGCGCGTGAGCGCTTTTTCCGCGAGGCGGAAACCGCCGGGCGGCTGCAGCACCCCCACATCGTCACCATCTTCGACGCCGGTGAGGAACACGACCTGGCCTTCATCGCCATGGAGTTTCTGCAGGGTCGGGATCTGGTGGAGCACACACGGGCGGACCGGCTGTTGCCGCTCGCGACCGTGCTGGACATCGGTGAGCGGGTGGCGATGGCGCTGGACTACGCGCACCGGCAGAATGTGGTGCACCGCGACATCAAGCCCGCCAACATCATGTACGACCCCGCCTCGGACAGCGTCAAGGTGACCGACTTCGGCATCGCCCGCATCACCGACGCGAGCCGGACCAAGACCGGCATGGTGCTGGGCACGCCGAGCTTCATGTCGCCCGAGCAGCTGGCCGGTCACCACATCGATGGCCGTTCCGATCTCTACTCGTTGGGTGTCATGCTGTTCCAACTGCTCACCGGGGTGTTGCCACTGCGCGGCGACTCGATGGCCGCGCTCATGTACCAGATCGCCAACCAACCCGCGCCCGACGTGCGCAGTCTGCGGCCCGATCTACCCGGGGCACTGACCGATATACTGGGCAAAGCGCTGTCCAAGACGCCGCAAGACCGCTATCAGAGCGGCCGTGACCTGGCGCAAGACCTTCGCCAGGTCGACAGAACGGCGGCGGCGGGCCGGGTCGCCCCCGGCGGGGCTCTGACGACGGGGTCCGGTGACCGCGGGTTCGAGAAAACCCGGCTGCAGACCGCGCGCGCAATGGAAAACGGATTCGCCACCACAGTTGCCACACAATCGGTGGTTCAGGGCGGCGGTTCCGCCGAGGGCGGGTCCGATATCCGGCTATAAAGCCAAAGAACATGATTTTCGAGTACTTCAGTCTTACCGATCCCGGCCTGGTGCGGGACAACAACGAGGATTCCATCGCCCTGGACGTGGACAACCACGTCGTGGTGCTGGCCGACGGCATGGGCGGTTACAACGCCGGCGAGGTCGCCAGCGCCATGGCCACCACCTTCATTAAGACCGAGCTGGGTCGCTGGATGACCGAGGGCGGGTACGAGGCCAATGGTCGTGAAATCAAGCGGGCCATGGAAATCTGCATCGACAACGCCAACCGCTCGATTTTCAACGCCGCCAACTCCAACCCCCAGTACGCGGGCATGGGCACGACGCTGGTGATGGCGGTGTTCCAGGGCGTGCGTTCGTTCATCGGCCATGTGGGCGATTCGCGTTGTTACCGCTTGCGCGGCGGCGAGTTCGTGCAACTCACGCGCGACCATTCCTTGCTTCAAGAGCAGATCGACGCCGGCCTGATTTCGCAGGAGCAGGCCCAGTTCGCCACCCACAAGAATCTGGTGACCCGGGCCCTGGGGGTGGAAGACACGGTGTTGCTGGAAGTCAACGAATACCGGGCCGAGGACGGTGACCTCTACCTCTTTTGCTCCGACGGCCTGTCCGACATGATCCCGGACAGCCGCTTGGCCGCCATACTCGCCTCCGACGGGACGTTGGAGGCAAAAACCAACGCCTTGATAGACGCCGCCAACGACGCTGGCGGTCGCGATAATATTTCCGTGATATTGGCGTATGCTCGGTCCAAACCGTTACGCAAAGGGTTGCTGTCGCGCATGTTGGGGCAGTAACTGAGTTCTTTAGAATTAGTTCATCAGGTTCCACAGGAGTCGGCCATGCCGAAAATGATCGTTTCCATCGACGGCGTTGTCATCAAGGAGGTGCAGCTCACCAAGGACCGCACCACGCTCGGTCGCCGTCCCTACAACGACATCGTGATCGACAACCTCGCCGTCAGCGGTGAACACGCCGTGATGCAGATGTCGGGCGCCGATGTGTTCCTGGAAGACCTCAACAGCACCAACGGCACCTACGTCAACGGCAAGGCCATCAAGAAGCACCAGCTTCAGAATGGCGACACGGTCGAGATCGGCAAGTACAAGATCAAGTTCGCGCACGAAGGCGCAGCCGAGAACCACGAAAAAACCATGGTCATCCAGGCCGGTGCGGTGTTGGGGTCGGCTGGCGCGCAGCCGCCGGTGGGCAATGCCGCGATCAAGGTCATGTCCGGCGCCGCTGCCGGGCGCGAAGTGCCGCTGGTCAAGGTGGTCACCACCATTGGCAAGCCGGGTGTGGCGGTGGCGGCCATCACGCGCCGCCCCCAGGGTTACGTGGTCGCGCTGGTCGAAGGCGCCACCAGGCCCACCATCAATGGCAATCCCATCGGTTCCGAGGCGGTCAACCTGCGCCATGGGGACCTGATCGAACTGGCCGGCACGCAGATGCAGTTCATCCAGCAGTGATGCTGGCCGGCGCCGCTCGCCGCCTTGGCTGACGACGGCCGCCCCGTATTTCCCGACCCCCGCGCCCCATGCCGGCCCTGAGCAGACACGGCCCGCGGATCGCGGTCACCCTGCTGCCCCTGCTCTTCGCCATCCTGCACGCGCTGGGCGTGCTGCCCATGGGGGTGCTGCAGCGCCTGGACGACATGGTCTACGACGCGCGCCTGCGCGCCACCATGCCCGGCACGCTCGACGACCGGGTGGTGATCGTCGACATCGACGAAAAGAGCCTGGCCGAGGTCGGGCGCTGGCCCTGGTCGCGCGACCACATGGCCCGGCTGGTGGACACCCTGTTTGAAGACCACGGCATTGCCGTGCTGGGGTTCGACACGGTGTTTGCCGAGGCCGACGACAGTTCCGGCTTGCGCCAGCTCCAGCAGATCGCTCAAGGTGCCCTGGCCGGGCAGCCCGGGTTGGCCGAACACATCGAACGCCTGAGGCCCGAGCTGGACCACGACGCCCGGTTCGCCCGCTCGCTCAAGGACCGGCCGGTGGTGCTGGGCTATTACTTCACCAGCGACCGGGACGGCCGCACCAGCGGCGTGCTGCCCGCCCCGGTCATGCTGCCCGAGGTTTTGCGGGGGCGCAGCATCCTGGCCACCCGATGGGACGGCTTCGGCGCCAACATCGCTCCGCTGGCGCAGGCTGCACCGCGGGCCGGCTTTTTCAATGCGGTGGCCAGCAGCGATGGCGTCGTGCGCTCGGTGCCCTTGCTGGCCGAACACGATGGGCGTTACTACGAATCGTTGTCACTGGCCATGTTCCGGTTGCTGCTCGGGTCGCCGCGGGTGGAGCCGGGCTTCCCGGCCGAGCGTTTTCTGTCGCACGACTACCAGGCGCTGGAGAGCGTGCGCCTGGTTCACCAGAACACCGCGCTGGCCATCCCGGTGGACGACCGCCTGGCTGCGTTGGTGCCCTTTCGCGGGCGTGGCGGGCCGCAAGGCGGCTCGTTCACCTACGTGTCCGCCAGCGACGTGCTGGCCGGGCGCGTGCCGGCCGGGCGGCTGCGCCACAAGATTGTGCTCGTGGGCACCACCGCGCCCGGTCTGCTGGACCAGCGCGTCACGCCCGTGGGCGAAGCCTACCCCGGGGTGGAGACCCACGCCAACCTGATCTCGCGCCTGCTCGATGGCGAGGTGCTCGTCAAACCCGATTACGCGCTGGGCTACGAACTGGTGGTGCTGGTGGTGTCCGGCCTCGTGCTCGCGCTGGCGCTGCCGCTGCTCAGCGCGGCGCGGGCCGTGGGCCTGAGTCTGGGCGTGGTGGCGGCGGTGGTCGGCCTGAATTTCTGGCTCTACCTGGGCCACGGCCTGGTGCTGCCGCTGGCCAGCGTGCTGGTCATGTGCGCGCTGGCCTTCGCGCTCAACATGAGCTACGGCTACCTGGTGGAAAGCCGTGCCAAGCGCCAGCTCGCCCAGCTCTTCGGAACCTACGTGCCACCCGAACTGGTCGACGAGATGGTTCGTGACCCCCACCGCTACGACATGACCGCCACCACGCGCGAACTCACCGTGATGTTCTGCGACATGCGTGGCTTCACCCGGCTGTCCGAGACCCTGGAGCCCACCCGGCTCCAGGCCTTGCTCAACACCGTCTTCAGCCGCCTCACCCGCACCATCCGCAGCCACCGCGGCACCATCGACAAATACATGGGCGATTGCGTCATGGCGTTCTGGGGCGCACCGGTCGACACCGCCGACCACGCCGGCCTGGCGGTGCAGACCGCGCTGGACATGGCCGAGGCCGTCCGGCAGATGAACCAGGAGCATGCCCGCCAGGGTCTGCCGCAGATCGGCGTGGGCATCGGCCTGAACACCGGCCCGATGTGCGTGGGCGACATGGGGTCGGACCTGCGCCGCAGCTACACCGTGGTGGGCGATGCGGTCAACCTGGGTTCCCGGCTCGAAGGTCTGTCGCCCACCTACGGCGTGGACATCGTCGCCAGCGACACCACCCGGTCGCAGGCACCACAGTTCGTCTGGCAGGAGCTGGACCGGGTGCGCGTCAAGGGCCGGGCCACCCCGGTGACCATCCACACCCCCCTGGGTACCCCGGAGTCCATATCCGACGAACAGGCCGAGGAACTGCGGCGCTGGGATCTGGTCCTCCTGGCCTGGCGCGCGCAGGACTGGGACACGTGTGACGCGGGTTTGCGCCATCTGCAGCGCCAGAATGCGGAAAAAGTCCTTTACCGGCTCTATGCCCAGCGGGTAGCCTCCATGCAGCGGCGGCCGCCCGACCCGGGCTGGGACGGGGCCACCACGTTCGAAACCAAATAGGCCGCTTGAGCCGGCCGCGAAACCAAGCGAATCTGCAGATGAGGGTACGAGTTCTGGGGTGCTCCGGCGCCATCGCGCAGGGGTGCCGCACCACCTCCTTTTTGCTCGACGACGACGTTCTGGTCGACGCCGGCACCGGCGTGGGCGACCTCAGCCTGGACGAAATGGCCCGGGTCAACCACGTGCTGTTGACCCATTCGCACCTGGACCACGTGGCCAGCCTGCCGCTCATGCTCGACGCCGTGGCCGCGCGCCGCCTGGCCGCGGGCGCCGAACCGCTGCAGGTGCGCGCCCTGCAGAGCACCATCGATGCCCTCAAGGCCCACATCTTCAACAACCTCATCTGGCCCGATTTCTCCACCATCCCCAGCGCCGACACGCCGCTCATGCGCTGCGTGCCCATCACCGTGGGCGAGGTGCTGCAGGTGGGCGGCAAGGCCATTGAGGTGTTGCCGGCCGTGCACACCGTGCCCGCGGTCGGCTTCGCCGCCGCCACCACCTCGGGCCATTGGGTATTCAGCGGCGACACCGAGCGCAACCCCGCCTTCTGGCAGCGCATCAACCAGTTGCCCGTGGCCCTGCTCATCATCGAAACCGCGTTCAGCGACCGGGAAAAAGACCTCGCCCGGCGCAGCCTGCACCTGGCGCCCGGCACGCTGGCCGAAGAGCTCGACCAGATCGACCGCAACCAGCGCTACCCGATCTACATCACCCACACCAAGCCCGCCGAAACCGGCCTGATCATGGAGGAGATCCGCCGCTTCGACGACAGCCCCAACCGGCCCGACGACGTGCGCCATGACATCCGCTGGCTCAGCGCCGGGCAGACCTTTGAGCTGTGACAAATCCGGTCGCTTGCGGGTGATGTGACAAAATTTGTCGGTGACATCCGGATGCGATGGGCACAAATTGTCACCTCTGTCGCCGAGCCGTGAAAAAGGCCGCGAAAAGCCGGGCATTTCAGGTTGGCACGATCTCTGCTGCTCAGGTACCGTCGTTCTCCCACAACCCCATAGGAGTTTTACTCATGAAGCGTTTCATTCAAAAAGGTTTCACCCTCATCGAACTGATGATCGTGGTGGCCATCATCGGTATTCTGGCCGCCGTGGCCCTGCCTGCTTATCAGGACTACACCATCCGCGCCCGCGTGACGGAAGGTCTGTCGCTGGCCGCAGATGCCAAGACACAAGTGGGCACCGGCTCGGCCACCGCCGCCGACCTGACCGCGACCGCCAATACCTGGAACGCGCAGGCGGGTAATGTGGGCGCTTCGAGCAAGTATGTGACCAGCATCCAGATGGTTGCTACCACTGGTGGCACACAAGGCGAAGTGACCATCACCTACAACAGCATCGCAGGCCCGATCAACGGCCAGACGCTCAAACTGTCGCCTTGGGTCCGTTCCGGCACCACCGCCGTCACCTTGGGTAATTCTTATAACTCGAACATGACTGGCGCGATCGACTGGAGCTGCCAATCGGCCACCAATGCCACCGCGACCGCTCGCAACATGGCGGGTACCGCGGGTACTCTGACGGCCAAATACGCGCCGAACGAATGCCGTTGATGGGCAGGTAGCCTGAAGCCGCACGGCGGTTTCAGGTCAGTCAAACAGGGTGCCTGCGGGCACCCTTTTTTTTCAGGTGTTATCGCCTGAGATGGATGGGTGGCATCTGCCCCAGGCACACCAAAATTGTCACAGCTTGTGGCAATTTTGGTTTGTTGGGCGGCAATGAATGTGACTTATTTCACGGCATTGGGACGTTTTGCCATTGGCATGCAAACTGCCTGCACGGGCAAACAGTCCATTTCCAGAACGGCGGTCACTATGAAGAGCGTAGCCAAGCACCACGGTTTTACCTTGATCGAGCTGATGATCGTGGTGGTCATCATTGGGATTCTGGCCGCCGTGGCTTTGCCGGCCTACCAGGACTACACCATCCGTGCGCGGGTGACCGAAGGACTTGCACTGGCCGCCGACGCCAAGAACCAGGTGTCCATCGGGGCGGCCAGGGAGCCCGATCTGGCGGCCACGGTGAGCGCCTGGAACAGTCAGACTTCGGGCCTGGGGGCTGCGAGCAAGTACGTCACCAGCGTGTTGATGACGGCCAATGCGGGTGGTGCCACGGACGGCGAGATCACCATCACCTTCAACAGCGCGGCGGGCCCGATCGGTGGCCAGACGCTGATCTTGAGTCCATGGGTCCAGAGTGGTGGCGCGGCCGTCCGCCTGGGGGTGTCGTTCGCCTCCGGCATCAGCGGTGCGATCGACTGGAGTTGCCAGTCGGCCACCACCGCCACCGCGACCGCGCGATCCATGGCGGGGACCACGGGGTCTCTGCCGGCAAAATACGCACCAGCAGAATGTCGATGAGGTTTTATCAGGTGGTCGGTTAGATGAATGAACGATGGGGAGCAAGGCTGCATGCCGGTGGATGGCATCTGCTGTTATCGATACTGATCGCGCTGGCGGTGACCGGTCTGGTCTATGGTCTCTGGTATCCCGGCGCTTATGTGCGAATGGCCGGCGGCACCGGGCTGTTGCTGACCATCATTGCGGTCGATGTGGTGGTGGGGCCGTTGCTCACCTTCCTCATTTTTGACATTCGCAAGCCACGTCACTATCTGGTGTTCGACATCGCGGTCATTGGGCTGGTCCAGGCGACCGCGCTGGCCTATGGGATGTACTCGGTCTTTCTGGCGCGGCCGGTGGCCATGGTTTACGAGGGCGACCGGTTTCGTGTGATTTCTGCTGCGGATGTGCTGAGGGAAGAGCTGCCCAAGGCGCCCGAAGGTCTTCGGGCGCTCTCGCTGACCGGGCCGCGGTTGATGGCGGTGCGCAAGTCCAGGTCGCTGGAGGAGCTCACAAACAGCTTGGACAGGGCATTGATCGATGGGGTGGACAGCAGCCAGCGACCCAGCTACTGGACCATCTACGGCGATGGTGAGCGCAAGTCTGCTGTTGACAATGCTCTGCCTTTGACCAAGCTGACCACCCATTACGCGGGGCAGGCGGAAACGATCAATGCGGCGGTGCGGGACCTTGGGCTTGAACCGATGACGGTCAGGTATCTGCCGGTGCGTGCCAAGAACGACAGTGTGGCCCTCATCGACACGGCAGGCAATCCAATCCATTTTCTGCCTTACGATCCTTTTGTTGTGCAATGAGCGACCAGGCAATGACGATGATGCAAATGAAAACCCGGCCCGGCGAGGCCTGGGGCAGGGAAAAGGTTTTTCAATGGCTGTGCATGGGGGCGCTGATTGCGCTCGCCATCTTTGTCTATTCACCCGCCCTCAGCTTCGAGTACGTGTGGGACGACCGCCTGCTGTTCCTCGAGTCGTCAGATCTGCGTCCCGGTGCGTTCCGCTTACGGCGCATTTTTGAGCCGATCCTGGTCGAGTCAACGTACTTTCGGCCGGTGGTATTGCTGACCATGGTGGCCGAGTTTTTCACGGTAGGGGTCAATTCGGCCGTGTCCCATGGGGTCAACATTCTGATTTTCACCATCAATGCCCTGCTCGTGTTCTTTCTGGGTAAGGCAATGGTGCGGACCTGTATCGGGGGGGTATATGCGGTTCCCGCCGCCATGGTGGGAGCCCTGGCCTATCTGTTGTCTCCGGTGAACGTGGAGCCTGTGGCTTGGGTGGCGGGGCGGTTCGACCTGATGGTGACCACCTTTGTTTTGCTGGCTCTGTATTTCGGGCTGTTTGGCCGTCATCTGTTGACCACGCACCTCCTCTCGCCCCTCTGCTTTTTTCTGGCCTTGTTGTGCAAGGAAATGGCAATAACCATGCCCGTGTTGCTGTTGCTCTTGGCTTGGGCCAAGGCCAGTTGCACCGATGAGCCGCGACCTTCCGGGATATGGGGATATCTGAAAGGGGTCGCCCTGAGTCCCCGTGAAAGGGGGCGTTATCTTGCTTATGCGGCTGCGTTTCTTGTCTATCTGATCTTGCGGGCATATTTCATCCCTCAAGTTGTTCACGCCGACAAGAACCAGCTCCAATACCTGACGCCCCTGACGTGGTTTGCATTCATCGGGCACACGGAACTGTTTTACCTCAAGAAACTGCTGTTTCCCTTCATGAGCCTGGGGCCACACCATCCGTTTGATATTTCCAAATTTCCACCGCTGAAGTTGGCCATCGGCATCGGCATGCCCATCGTCACCGCGATGCTGATCTGGGTGACATGGAAAAAGAGCGTCCTGGCAGCGGTATTCCTGATGGCCGTGCTGGTGGCTTTCCTGCCCGTTCTCAACATCATCCCACTGACCATTGGAGGCTCGATCGGACACGAGCGCTTCTTGCTGATGCCCAGTGCGCTCGCGGCCATTGGGTTGGCAACTGGAACCGGTTTCCTGCTGGAGCGGTTGCGTGCCTCTCCTCTGGAGGATGTCTCGGCTGCTCGGCACAAGCGTATGTCACTGTATGTGGGTGTCGTGATTCTGGTCTGGATAGTGGTTTCTGGCATCAATGCCCGCGCTACCCTTCCACTGTGGGGGAACAATTACGCGCTCTGGAAGTGGGCGTATGCCAAGTATCCAGAGGACGGCTATGCGAGGTTTATGCATTCGGTGACAGCACTGGATGCCGGCTACGTGGACGAATACCTGAGTTTGGTCGAGCTGCCGCCCAGCAATGCCGACGACGCACTGGTCTATTCGTCTTATCTCAAAGGCGCGGGCCGTTGCGAAGAAGCCGTGCACATTCTCAAACAGATTGAAGATCTAAAGGGCACCCGTTTTACCAAACAACCGGTCTACAACATACAGGCGGACTGCTATCTTCGCCTGAAGCAGTACGACGACGCACTGGCCGTGATCGACAAAAACATTGCCCAGTTTCCTACCTTTACCACAGCGTACACCCTGAGAAGCTTGGCCCTGTACGGATTAGGCAAGACCGATGAAGCCAACGCTGCCTATGAGGAGGCCATGCGAAGGGTTCCACCGACGGAGCACCGCTTCTGGAAGGAATACCGTGAGGGCTTTCTTGAGAGCATCAAGCCCTCCGCTGCGAGGCCATAGGGTTCCTTCTGACGTGGGTCCGACATCCCGCAGGTCTGCTGCCGGGAGTGCAACGCGAATTGCCTCAGTTCGGTTAAATGCCTACATAAGACCTGCGCCGGCTCCTGCGGCAACGCGTCACACCTGACGGATCAGATGTTGATTTTGTTGAAAATCCAAGTTGGCAAGTGCCGAATGATCATCATGATCACGAACCACTTGCCTGGCGCGTAGACGACCGCTTTGCCTTTCGCCGCACCTGCAACGATGGTCCGGGCTACTTCCTCCACGGAAGCCAATGCTGGGCCTTGCCCGACCATATGGGCAGTCATCGGGGTTGCCGTGGGACCTGGCTTGACCAAGACTACTTTAAGGTGACTTTTCGCCAGTGCCAATCGATGTTGAAGTCCTTGGGCATAGCGCGTGACCATACCCTTGGCAGAACCATACACATAGTTGGACTTACGTCCACGGTCTCCAGCGACGGAACCAATGATGATCAGTGTGCCGCGGTCGGCCAATTGCATATGGGTCACGAAAGCTTCGGCGAACAGCACGGGGGACACGCCGTTGATCTCCAACGCTTCGCGACACGCGCTCAAGTTGAGTTGGCACGTATCCTGGTTGGGCAATGTGCCGTGAGCGATCAATACCAGGTCCGGTGTGCGAGTGCTGCAGAGAGTTGCTACAAAGTGATGGATAGCAGCTCCGTCAACAAAGTCGGTTGTCCGTATTTCGATGGTTGAGGTGGGTGAGCGCACAGCCAGGTCAGACGCCACACGCTGCAAGCGAGCCTCGTCACGGCCGACCAGCACAAGCTCAGCCGGCGCCGATTGCAACCATAGGCGGGCACAGTGCTCAGCCATGGTAGAGGTGGCACCCACGATAACGATACGCAAGGGGGAATGTTGAGTTGACTGCATGGATGCTGGGTTCCTTGGCTCAGCTTCCGAACAGCCGGCGCGACATGGATGAGGTTATTCCGGGATCCCGAAATGGAAGGAACTGAGGTAAGCGAGGATAGCCGGCCTCGAAAAGCGCCGGTGACATACGAGCATCTTTGGCCGCGTACAGTGTTCCACCAGCGTCCTTGACGATTGCATCAAGCCGCTCGAACAAACGCAAGGTGCGTTCACCACGGTTGGGAAAGTCCAATGCCAGTGTCACCCCCGCCCTTGGAAAGCTGAGCATACCGGGGGCCGGCTTGTTGCCAAACGTCTTGAGTACAGCCAAAAACGAGCCCTCGCCACTGAGGGCAATTTCACGCAGCATGGCTTCAGTCGCATCGGGTCCTGCTGAACGCGGGACCACACTTTGGTATTGATAAAACCCCTTGGGGCCGTACATGCGATTCCATTCCAGCAGATTGTCCAGTGGATAGGAGAACGGCTCGTAGTGCTCGACTGTGCGTCTGGCTCCCAGGCGTTTGAGCTGGTAGTAGGACCAGTTGAATGGCCGCAGAGACAACTGGTTGATCAGCGACACAGGGGGGGTGAACGGTACCCGCCACCCACCACCTTTCGGGTTTGGCCCTTCTTTGGCGCCAGAAGGATTGGCTCGCAGAAAGATGCCCCGCCCGGCCGCACCCGCGAGGCAATCGATCCACGAAACCGTTTGCTCCCAGTCGGCCTCGCTACCATCTGCCAAAGAAAAGAACTCGCTCAGACTGCTATACGGTATGGTTTCAACATCCAGCCAGGGGCTGGAGATGCGGCGCAGTTGGATCTCCGCTCGCAGGATGACGCCCGTCAGGCCCAGCCCGCCTACGGTTGCTGCAAACCAGTCGGGGTGCTCGTGGGGCCCGCATTCAACCACAACGCCATCTGTACGAGCCAGCCAGAGACGCCTGACGTGGTCACCGAAGGTGCCCATGACGTGGTGGTTCTTCCCGTGCACATCGTTGGCGATCGCTCCCCCCACCGTGATGAGCTGGGTGCCAGGCGTGACTGGCAGCATCCAGCCTTGAGGAACCAGCAGATGGTGAATGTCACGAAGCTGAACCCCAGACTCACAACACAGCACGCCGGTTTCCGCGTTCCAGCTGGACATGTGATCCAGTCCTGCGGTGTGCCACTGTATGCCGCCGGGGTTGAGACACACATCGCCATAGCTGCGACCACTACCATAAGCTATACCAGGTAGGTGTGCCTGCAACGCAGAAGCCACGGTCGCAGGGTCCAGCAGTTGGACCACATGGTGTGGGGCTGTCGTCAGGCGTCCCCAGGAATGGACCTGTTGGACGTTCATGAGCTATGTGCCTTGAATACGAACCGTTTGTCGAGATGGTACTTGGCGGTGTAGCCGATGGTCAGTCCTATGACTCCTCCCAGGTACCGCATTCCGTGTGACTGGAAAATGGCATCAAAGCAGAATTCGAACCCCCAGAACACGACGGTTGTCAACAGCCCCATCAAGGTGTAGAGACCAAAAGTCCTGCCGTCGTGAGCCACGTCCCTTGCCTGAAAGTGAAAAATGTAGCGCTTATCGAGAAAATATTTGACACTCAGGCCTACAGCGGTCCCCAGAAATACGGAAACCGGTATCGAGAATGGCCCGCTGTAGAGCCGTATGCACAAATCCTGTGCGCCAATGTTGGCGACGGTCGCTACCGCGGCCAACATTGCATAGAGTAGCGCCATCTTCATCGTGCAGAATCTCGGATTCGCCTCGTTTTCCAAACAACATGCATGATAACTCCCTTCCTCGTTCGCACTTGACTCAGGTTCGCGGACTCATAAAGCTCATAAGACCTCAACAGTGGATCAAGAACGGGTTTGTCCTCGCTCCGCTTGTGTTTGTGGGAGCTTTCCTTGACCGACACGCTATTGGGCAGGCCTTTTTGTCCATGCTGCTGTTCTGCGTGGCCTCATCCGCGACGTACATCGTTAACGATATCAAGGATATTGAGCGTGATCGCCGGCATCCCAAAAAGTCAAAATCGCGTCCTCTTGCAGCTGGCATCGTTTCAGTGCATTCAGCGCTGATGGCGTTGGCGGTACTCTATGCAATATTGATCTTGGGCTGGTTCATCCAACCCGCGGTCGTGCAGGTCATTCTGGTCTACATTTTGTTGAACGTGGCTTATAGCTTTGCGCTCAAGCATCAGCCCGTAGTGGACATATTTATCATTGCATTTGGTTTTGTGTTGAGGGTGTATGCGGGTGCGCAAGCGCTAATGGTACCCGTGTCGTCGTGGATGTTTGTAACTACTCTATGTCTGGCTCTGTATCTTGCAGCGGTCAAACGCCGACAGGAGTTGGCACGTAGTGGTAGCGAAGGAAGAGATGTCTTGCAGCATTACACAGTTGCACTGGTTGATCGGTATGCTGAAATGGCCGCAACTGGGGCGCTGGTGTTCTATAGCATGTTTGTCATGTCAGCACGCCCAGAGTTGGTCGTAACGGTGCCTGTGGTGCTGTTCGGGCTATTTCGCTACTGGTATGTCGTTGACAAGATGGACGGCGGTGAATCGCCGACGGATGCGTTGTTGGCAGATACCCCCTTGCTGCTGACAGTTGTCGCTTGGATCGGCGCATGTCTATGGGTGTTGTGGCCTATTGGGTAATGTATGGACTTGTCATATGCTCTTACCCCTTTCATCGCTTGGCTCATTGCCGGGGGCATCAAATTTGTTATCAACAGTATTAGGGCGAAACAACTCGCATTCAAGATGATTGGGTACGGGGGGTTTCCCAGCAATCACAGTGCTATTGTCAGCAGCACTGCGACGCTGATTGCCCTGCGTGAAGGGATGGATCATCCGGCATTTGCTGTGGCCATTACGTTGGCATTCATCGTTGTGCTTGACGCTTCCAGCTTGCGCCGACAGGTGGGCAAACTGGCCGAAGTGCTTAACAAACACACTGTCCATCTGGAAGAGGGGTATGTTCCTTTGCGCGAGCGAATGGGGCACACTCGCATCGAAATTGCAGCTGGTGTAGTTACTGGAGTGGCGACTGCATTTTCCGTAAATGCGTGGTTGATGACTTTGTTGCACAAAGTCAGCCTCCTGGGCTGATAGCCCAATCCACCGAACTTAAGCCGCCCGCTTGTAAGCCTGCGATGGATGAGGCTTGGAACGCGAAGTGCCTCTGGGGCGGGATCTACCCGGAATGTACCAAGGCCAGCAGCGCAAAAGTGTGGCTTTGTTGCACAAAGCTGGCCCGCTGGGCTGGTAGCCTCTGGGTATGACTGAACCCGAAGGTGCCAAGGCCCGCCACAAGACCACAAACTGGGCACCGTACAACGCCGCGCTTAAATCCCGAGGGTCGCTGACGATCTGGCTGGACGAAAATATGGGGTGGTACGCCTCGACCAGTGGCAAGCGAGGGCGCCACCGGTTTTTCTCCGATGCAACTATCCACTTCTCTCTGAGCATCAAGTGCCTGTTCGGCTTGGCCATGCGCCAAAGCATGGGTTTGGACGCGGCCTTGCTGCCCGAGTTGCTGAGCCAGATCCCACGCGATAAACGGTGGTCCGGTGTCAACGGCACCATGGCATGTCATGTGGCGATAGTTCAACGCGGGGCGCGGGCGGTGATTCCTCCGCGCAAGAACGCACAACCGTGGAAGGCCACGCAAAAGGGAGCGCAGGCGCGCAACGAGGCGCTCAAAGTCTGCTACGGACTGGGACGCGGCACCTCGAAGAAGTGGAGCAGGTACCATCGAAGAAGCTTGGTGGAGACCAATTACTTCAAGCGCCTAGTGAGTGGATCATGGCATAGCAGCGTCTGGGGTCATCTCACCCTCGCTTCCGATTTGTGCAACAAACCCACTTGGCACACCCGTTCATCGCATGGCTGAAACGAATTTACCACTTCATGATAAATTCCAATATGGAAAAGATCGCGCAAGTAACGTTAATATAATGCAATTGCATAAATAGAATCCAGCTGGGAACATTATGTCAACGACCAGATCTTTGTATATTTTATTTTTTGTGGCTTTTATTCTTGAGCTTCTGTCATTCGCAGAACTCGCTCCTTCAATTCATGGGCTTGTATATGAGTCCATGGTAGGACAGAGGTCGAATGCATTCTGGGCCGCATCGTTGATCGGAGGTTGGTTTTTTTTACTGTTGTGTATTTCAGATTCAAAAGAGCAAAAGATAAAAACTACGATAGCCGGTCTATTTTTGGCGGTATTTTTGCTGTACCACCAAAAATCAATAGATAGGTGGTCTGTGATGGGGTCGGTGCTAACAGGCCTTGGGCTCGTTGGTTTTATCAGGTTGGTATTTAATGCATCTACTGCCCCGAATGCACAAAGTAGATTGCATGCTCGCTCGCTAGCCATCGAGGCCGCATTAATTCCCTGTTTTGTACTTATTTCGGGTGCGGCACTTTCGTTAACAACAGCACTGAGGCCATACACCTATGACCTTATTTCCTATCGTTTGGATCTGATCTTGGTTGGCAAAGGCTGGATCACTGCTCTTGTAGTCTTTGTGCAATCAATGCCGCTGCTGGACACAATGTTGCGCATTGTATATCTATTGTTGCCCTTGTTCATGCTCTGGATCAGGTTCGAGCAGCATCGCAGCAGAAATATATTCCACGTAAATGCGATTAACGCATTTATGTATGTGGCTGCTTTCGGTTATGTGCTTTATCTTATTGTGCCTGTTTCTGGGCCCATTTACACTTTTGGGCAATATTTTCCGAATGCTCTACCAGCAATAGATCAAATACCAGCTCTACTCGCGCCCACACTGGCTCTTGCGCCCCGCAATGGTATTCCATCTCTTCATATGGCATGGGGAATGATGGTGTTTCTTTGTAGCCTTAGCTTGAAGCCGGTGCATATATTCATTGCTGCATTGCTAATGATACTCACGGCAATATCAACTTTGGCATTTGGGGAACACTATCTGATAGATATATTGATAGCTGTACCTTTTGCATTTGCTATGTATCTTGTGGCGCATTTTTCAGAAACAAAAAGGATGGACAAGCCACTTCTGGCACTTTGTACAATTACCTTGCTTGTTATGCTCTTTGCTGTGATTGGCTGGCCTAGCATAACGGAGCAAAATTATTTTTATACATTTGCTATTTTTTTGGTTTTGCCGATTTTGTGTGCTTATAAATTTGCCTACTCTATCAAGACACTTCTTCCTCGTTTTCCAATACAAAACGTATCGGTAGTCAGTGAGCGAATGGAAAAAGTAGCAGAAGTCGTTACCTATGAACGCAAGGTATTTGCTCTTTTTATTCTTTCGGGCTTTGCTGCGCTTGTTTATCAGGTGTTGTTTGCTAAAAAACTTGGACTAATTTTTGGCAGTGCGGCTATCGCCACCTACACCGTACTGGCGACTTATATGGCCGGTATCGCGCTTGGCTCAGTTGTTGGTGGTTGGCTGGGGCAGCGCGTTAGTCTCAAAATCAAAACATACGCAGTTATTGAGTTGCTAATCGCCATTTACTGCCTTATTTCACCACTGCTTTTTACGTTGATACACATAACTTATGCGTCAGTGGCTGGCAATATCAGTCCTGATGCAAGTATCATGAGTTTTTATCGTGTAATGCTGGGTGGTGTGGTTTTGCTAATACCTACCCTTGCGATGGGAATGACAACACCTTTGCTCGTTGCAGCTGTTACGCGCAATAAGGGGCTGGGCGATTCAGTGGGCTTGCTTTATGGCGCAAATACGCTTGGAGCTGCTGCAGGCGCACTTCTAACTGGATATTTAATCCTGCCCGTCCTAGGGATACAAAAAACCTTGCTTACGGCAGTGGCGCTAAATCTGCTCGCAGGTGGCATTGCTTTGCAACTGCAAAAAAAATATTCGTCAATTACTGATGCTGTGAGTCAGGAAGTCACATCGCGGAATACTGATTTGTCATCTGTGCTGCCTGTTAAATATAATGCTATATTTCTACTGTTATTCTTGACTGGATTTGTAACGCTTTCACTGGAAACATTTTATATACAGTTGTTGGCTGTCGTTGCCGGAAACAGTGCGTATGCATTTTCTCTGATGCTATTTACTTTCTTGCTTGGACTTAGTTGTGGTGCAATGACATGTAGATGGTTGATTAATAGAGTCGCCCTTGACAGTGCTGCTTATGTTTTTTGCGGTTTAATAATGGTGGCTCTTGCAATTCTTCTCGGGAACTATGGATGGGATAGTTTGCCGGGCTATTTTCTATCGTTCGAAAATCATCCCTACGCAAGATCTTTTGCATCGAGAGAAGTTGTTCGCGGTATCGTATGTTTCATTATGATGTTTCCGGTTGCTTATGCAATAGGATTTATGTACCCCGCTTCTATGGATATAGTGGGTAAACGTTATCCCAATAGTCAGGCTGTTACATTTGGTATTGGCTCTGCCGTTAATACTCTTGGCAATATCCTGGGCGTAGTCATCGGTGGATTTATACTGTTGCCTGCATTGGGCGCTTTTAGCTCATTGCTGGTGGCGGCGGGGTTGGTGGCGGCATGTGCGCTGTTTGTTGCAGTATATCTATTGCCACGAACTTCGCTGCAATATACATTGCCTGCCATTGCGATAACTGCATTTGCGTATTTAATTCAGCCATCGGGTTTTAACATGACCCAGCTGGCATCTGGAGCCAATGTATATTTTTCAAGTCAACATTATGGCGAGGTGATTGATCATTCTGAAAGTATTGATGGTGGATTGACCACGGTCTCCATTTTGGGAAATGTAGATAACCCAACACTTACTTTGCTAACGAATGGTAAATTTCAGGGTGATAATAGTAAAGAGCGTGAAATGGCAGCTCAAGTAGGATTTGCGCTGGCACCTTTGTTGCACCAGACGCAGAGAGAGTCTGCGCTTGTGATTGGATATGGTACAGGTGTAAGCGCGCGTTCTATTTCAGATGCCGGCTTCGGTAAAGTGGAAATTGTGGAGTTGAGCAGTGATATTTTTACCATGGCCGACAAATATTTTCATGATGTAAACGATAACGTAAGAACGCGCAGCAGTACCAAATCATTTGTTACTGATGGACGGAACTTTCTTTTTCTACACGAAAAGAAATATGATCTTATTTCTATGGAGATTTCGTCGATATGGTTTGCAGGAGCGGCCAATCTTTATAATGCAGAATTTTACGATCTGGCCAGGATGCGTCTTAAAGATGACGGTGTTTTCCAGCAGTGGGTGCAGATGCACCGTATCTCGGAGATGGATATCGTAACCGTCCTGGCTACCGTACGCTCGAGATTTCAATATGTATGGCTATACTACATTGGCGGTCAGGGCATTATTGTTGCGACAAACGATCCGCTAAAAAGGCCATCCCATGAAAGTATTGCTCTGTTGAATCAGACGGAAACTCTAAAAAGTTTGCTCGGCTTCTATGGAGGTCGGTCAGAAAATATTCTTGGGAACCGATTGTTGGATCCGCAAGCGGTTGATGGTATGTTGTCTACTATTGCGGCCGGTCAGAAAATATCACTGAGCACTGATGATAATCTGACTCTTGAATACACCACCCCAAAGGGTAATGTAAGAGCATATCAATCATCCATAAAGCAAAACCTTGAGTTTTTGAGCAGATTCAGACCTGGTCCGGAAGAGCTCAATAGAGGAACGCTCATTTCATCTAATAAAACCAAGTGAGTTAAGTCGAGATTGTTCATTAGCCCCCCCCCCCCCCCCCCCC
>NZ_BCWR01000026.1 GCF_001592305.1 Hydrogenophaga taeniospiralis CCUG 15921 | reverse complement strand
TGCCGGCAGCCGGCTGGTGGCCGAGGCGGGCAGCACCATCGGCGAGATCGTGGCCAATGCCGAAAAGGTGGCGGCCTTCATCAGCGACATCACCACCGCCGCGAACGAACAGTCGCAAGGCATCGGCCAGGTCAACACGGCGGTCGGCCAGCTTGACCAGATGACGCAGCAGAACGCCGCGCTGGTCGAACAGAGCGCGGCCGCCGCCGAGAGCCTGAAGGACCAGGCCATCAAACTCGCAAGCGTGGTCGCCACGTTCCGGCTGGAAACCGCGAGGGGCACTGTATGAACACGCTCGTCAACACCATGCGCCGGTTCCGCATCCGCACCCGCCTGATCGGCATGCTGGTGCTCATGCTGGCCCTCGCCTGCCTCGTGGGGGCGACGGGGGTGTTGTCGATGTGGCAGCAGAGCCAGCGCACCGACCAGTTCATCACCCGCTCGCTGCAGCGGGCGCACGCACTGAGCGACGTCAACCGCCAGGTCGGGGATGTCAATCGGGCGGAAAAGGACATGATCATCTATTACGACGACCGCATCACGCTCAACCAGCACCGCGACCGCTGGACCGCAGCGGTCGCGGCGGCGGAAAAGCAGCTGGGTGCGATGCGCGCCGACGCGAACGGCCGGGAAGCACCGCTGCTCGACGAGGCGCTGGCGCGGCTGACGGCCTACGCGAAGGCGACCCAGGAGATCGTGCTGCAGGTGGAGGACGGCGCCTACGACAACAGCCACACGGCCGACAAGATGCTGGGCAACGCCAAGGAGCACATGCGCGCGCTCGACGCCACGCTGCTCAAGACCGCCGAGGTGCTCGACGCGGACGCCGCCGAGGCGCGCAGCGCGCGCGAGGACGGCGCGGCCCAGGCCACCTGGCTCAACCTGGGCGTGCTCGCCGGGGTGGGCTTGCTGCTGGTGCCGTTCACCTGGCTCAACCTGCGCAGCATCTGCAACCCCCTGGACCGCGCGCGCGAACTGGCCTCGGCCATCGCCGCGGGCGACCTGACGCGCCGCATCGACATCGAAGGGCGCGACGAGACCGCGCTGATGATGGAGGCCCTGCGCTCCATGCAGTCGTCGCTGCAGAACACCGTGGGTCAGGTGCGCAGCGCCACCGACAGCATCAACACCGCGTCGGCGGAGATTGCCTCGGGCAACCAGGACCTGAGCGCGCGCACCGAACAGGCCGCGAGCAACCTGCAGGAAACCGCCGCGAGCATGGAGCAGCTCAACAGCACCATGCGCCAGAGCGCGGACGCCGCGCGCCAGGCCAGCCAGATGGCCGTGGCCAACGCCGAAGTGGCCGCGCGCGGCGGCCAGGTGGTCGGCCAGGTGGTGGCCACCATGGATGAAATCAACCACAGCAGCCAGAAGATCAGCGACATCATCGGCGTGATCGACGGCATCGCCTTCCAGACCAACATCCTGGCCCTGAACGCGGCGGTGGAAGCCGCGCGCGCCGGCGAACAGGGCCGGGGCTTTGCCGTGGTGGCGGCCGAGGTGCGCAACCTCGCACAGCGCAGCGCCGAAGCGGCCAAGGAGATCAAGGGCCTGATCGGCACCAGCGTGGACAAGGTGGCGGCCGGCACGCGCCTGGTGGCCGAAGCGGGCAACACCATCGGCGAGGTGGTGGCCAACGCACAGCGCGTGGCCGACATCATCGGCGAGATCACCGCCGCCAGCGGCGAGCAGAGCAGCGGCATCGGCCAGGTCAACACCGCCGTGAACCAGCTCGACCAGATGACGCAGCAGAACGCCGCGCTGGTCGAGCAGAGCGCGGCGGCGGCCGAGAGCCTGAAGGACCAGGCTTCGCGCCTGTCCCAGGTGGTACACGTGTTCCGGCTGGCCTAGGGCCGCCGAACCGTCCCGCCAGGCGGATGACCGGTGACGGTTGTCCGCCTTTTCCGCTTTTTTTCCGTCTTCCTGGGGCCGTGTGCAGCGCGGTCGACGCCGATGGCCGTGCCTGCCTATACTTCCTGAACCGTGGGCCGACCCGCGTCGGCACCCCCCCGCCATTCCTGCTTCGCCGCCGCTGCGCCGGTGGTGGTCGGGCAGTCCGCACCTGGAGACCGATGACATGAACGCTCGTCTGCCCCTTCCCTTGCCCCCGCTGGACCCGACTGCCTTGCAGGCGCATGTCGACGCGGCCTGGTCCCGCAGCATCGTTCCCGAGCTGGTGCGCTACATCGAGGTGCCGGCCAAGTCGCCCGCGTTCGATGCCGACTGGGCCGCGCACGGCCTGCTCGACCGTGTGCTGCACAGCGCCGCCGACTGGGTGCGCGCGCAGCAGGTCGAGGGCCTCACGCTGGAGATCGTGCGCCTGAACGACGCCCACGGGGTGCCGCGCACGCCGGTGCTGTTCTTTGAAGTGCCGGCCAGCGCTGGCAACAAGGACACGCCAGTTCCAGCCACGGGCCAGACCGTGCTGATGTATGGCCACCTGGACAAACAGCCCGAGTTCACCGGCTGGCGCAGCGACCTCGGCCCCTGGACACCCAAGATCGTGGAGGGCAAGCTCTATGGCCGCGGGGGCGCCGACGATGGCTACGCGGTCTACGCCAGCGTCGCCGCCATCCAGGCGCTCAAGGCGCAAGGCGCGGCGCACCCGCGCATCGTGGGCCTGATCGAAACCGGCGAAGAGAGTGGATCGCCTGACCTGCTGCCCTATGTGGATGCCCTGCGCCCGCGCCTGGGCGACGTGGGCTTGGTGATCTGCCTGGACAGTGGCGCCGGCAACTACGACCAGCTCTGGCTCACCACCAGCCTGCGCGGCATGGCCAGCGGCGTGCTCAAGGTGGAGATCCTCACCGAGGGCATCCATTCGGGCGACGCCTCGGGCCTGGTGCCGTCGAGCTTTCGCATCATGCGCCAGGTGCTGGACCGGCTGGAAGACAGCGCCACCGGCCGTCTGCTGCCGGCCAGTTTCCACTGCGAGGTGCCGGCCGAACGCATCGCGCAGGCCCGGGCCACCGCCGCCATCCTGGGCGACGAGATCCACCAGCGTTTCCCCTGGGCCCACCACGACTGTGGCGGCTCCACCGTGTTCGCCCTGCCCACCACCACCGACCCGGTGGAGGCCCTGCTCAACCGCACCTGGCGCCCCACGCTCTCGGTCACCGGCGCCGAAGGTTTTCCCACGCTGCAGAACGCCGGCAACGTGCTGCGGCCCTACACCGCCTTCAAGCTCAGCCTGCGCCTGCCGCCGCTGGTGGACGCGGCTGCGGCGACGCAGCAGCTCAAGGCCCTGCTCGAAGACAACGCGCCCTACCAGGCCCACGTCACTTTCGAGGGCGAGGGCTCGGCCAGCGGCTGGAACGCCCCCAGCACCACGCCATGGTTCGAGCAGGCGCTGCAGGACGCGTCGCGAGCGCACTTCGGCGCCGGCTGCGGCACCATCGGCCAGGGCGGCACCATTCCGCTCATGAACCTGCTCAGCCAGGGCTTTCCCCGCGCGCAGATGATGGTCTGTGGCGTGCTCGGGCCCAAGAGCAACGCCCACGGCCCCAACGAGTTCCTGCACTTGGACTACGCACGCCGGCTCACCGCCAGCGTGGCCCAGGTGATCGCGCGCATGCCCTGACTCTCTCTACCTTGGCGCCCCGACCATGTCCGACACCACCCAGGCCCCCTTCACCCTGCGCGACGGCCTGAACCTGGCCATCTACGACTGGCCGCTGCCCAGGCGCTCGCGGCCACGTGGTGTGGTGCTCATCGTGCACGGACTGGGCGAACACGCCTGGCGCTACGACCCGGTGGCCCAGCGCCTGAACGAATGGGGCTTCTGCGTGCGCGCCTACGATCAGCGGGGCCACGGCGAGTCCGGCGGGGCCCGGGGCGTGCTGCCCGATGACGACGCCCTGCTGGAGGATCTGGCCGAGGTGCTGGACGACACGCGGCGCCACATCGCCGAGCCCTGGTCCTGTCCGCTGATCCTGCTGGGCCACAGCATGGGTGGGCTGGTGGTCTCGGCCTTCGTGCAGCGGGTCATGGCACCGGTGGACGCGCTGGTGCTGTCCTCGCCCGCGCTCGACACCGGCATTGGCGCCTTCATGAAGACGCTGCTGGCCCTGCTCTACCGCTTCGCGCCCAACCTGGCCCTGGGCAACGGCCTGGACGCCACCCGGATCTCGCACAGCGCGGCCACGGTGGCGGCCTACCAGAAAGACCGGCTGGTGCACGACCGGATCACCGCCCGGCTCGCGCATTTCATTCACAGCAACGGGCCCCGCGTGGTGTCGGCCGCGGCACGCTGGACGGTGCCCACCCTGCTGATGTTCGCCGGCGATGACAAACTCGTGAGCCCCGCCGGCAGCCGGGCATTCGCCGCCGCGGCACCGCCCGTGCGGGTGAGCAGCCAGTGTTTCGAGGGCCTGTACCACGAGATCTTCAACGAGGAAGACCCGTCCCCGGTGTTCGGCACGCTCAAGGCCTGGCTGGACCGGCGTTTTCCCGCCGGCGGCTGATCCCGCAACCCCGGTTCAGGCCGGACGGGGCGCGGCGCGGCGGGCCCACCCCAGCCAGACCAGCGCCAGTCCCGTGAGCGCCACGGGCACCAGCGAACCCAGGTTCAGCATGGCCCATCCCTGGGTGGTGACCAGGGCGCCGGAGGCGAACGAGGTGAGCGCCATGGTGGCGAACACGAAGAAGTTGATGGCGGCCTGGGCGCGGTCTTTTTCCTCGGGCCTGTAGGCCTGCAGCGACAGCGTGGTGCTGCCGGTGAAGAGGAAATTCCAGCCCACGCCGAGCAGGAACAGCGCGATCAGGAACTGGTGCAGTTCCACGCCCGAGAGCGCCACCAGGATGCAGGCGAAGTTGAGCACCACGCCCACGCCCATGATGGTCAGCGTGCCGAAGCGCTTGATCAGGTGGCCGGTGAAAAAGCCGGGCGCGAACATGCCGATCACGTGCCATTCGAGCACCAGCGCGGCGTCGTCGAACGGAAAACCGCAGACCTGCATGGCCAGCGGCGTGGCCGCCATCAGCAGGTTCATCACGCCGTAGCCCAGCGCCGCGCCGGCCGCCGCCACGATGAACACCGGCTGGCGCATGATCACCGACAGCGGGCGGCCCCGATCGGCGTCTGCGGCCCGGGGCGGCACCGGCGGGAAGTGCATGAACGCCATGACCACCATGGAGAGCAGGGCCACCCCCGCCAGCGCCAGGTAGGCGCCGGCAAATGGCACGGCCAGCCAGTCCTTGGTGCGCACCGCCAGGTTGGGCCCCAGCACCGCGCCGGCCAGCCCGCCGGCCAGGACCAGCGAGACCGCCTTCTCGCGAAACGCCGGCGCGCTGAGCTCGGCCGCCGCAAAGCGGTAGAGCTGGCCGTTGGCGCTGTAATAACCCGCGATCACGGTGGCGGCCACCAGCAGCCAGAAGTTCCCGTCCGCCGCGGCCCAGTAGCACAGCAAGGCAGAGGCCAGCGCCACCAGCAGCCCGATCTGGAACGACGCCTGGCGACCGAAGGCGCTTTGCGTGCGCGCCACCAGCGGCGTGGACAGCGCGCCGCCCACCACATAGCCCATCACCGGCAGCGTGGCCATCCAGCCCAAGGGCGCCAGCGAGAGCCCGACCAGCCCGTTGATGGCGATGAAGACCACGTTGTTGGTCAGGAACAGGCCTTGCGCGGCGGCCAGCAGCCAGAGGTTTTTGTTCATAAGGCGCTGTTTATACAGCGGCGCCATGGCCCCTGCGGGCCGGGGTTTTTGCGGTGCATGGTCGGCAGGGGGATGGCGCCGGCCCATTCCTGCGGCAAGATCGCGCCATCACCGTTTGTCGGGAGCGCACATGACATCCACCAAAGCCTGGGGGCTGGCCCTCGCTCTGTTGATCCTGGGAGCCGGGCTGGCGCCACCGCCGGCCAGCGCGCAGGAGCGCCCCGAGCGCATGACGCCGTTGCGCGACTGGCTGCAGCAGCGCCAGGACCGGGCGCCGCAGCCGACCGCGCCGGTGCCGATCACCCGGCCCGGTGAGCACCGCTTCAGCCTGCGCCACGGTGGCCTGACGCGCGAGTACCGCGTGCACGTGCCGGCGCGCTACGACCCGGCCACACCGATGCCGATGGTGCTGTCCTTCCACGGGGGCGGCGGCAACATGGACATCCAGGCCGACGACCGTTATTACGGGCTGGTCTCGCACGCCGAGCAGGCTGGCTACGTGGTGGTGTTTCCCAACGGCACCAGCCGCCTGCGCTCGGGCAAGCTCGCCACCTGGAACGCCGGCCTGTGCTGCGGCCAGGCGCGCGACCGGCAGGTCGATGACGTGGGCTTCGTGCGTGCCGTGGTGGCCGATCTGCGCCAGCGCCTGAACATCGACCCGGGACGCATCTTTGCCCAGGGCATGTCCAACGGCGGCATGCTCTCGTACCGGCTGGCCTGCGAGATGGCCGACACCTTCAAGGCCATCGCCTCCGTGGCCGGCACCGATGGCACGCCCGCCTGCGTGCCCTCGGGCCCTGTGTCGGTGCTGCACATCCACGCGCTGGACGACGACCGCGTGCTCTTCAACGGCGGTTCGGGCAGCGCCTCGGACACCCACGCGGACTTCGTGTCGGTGCCCGACACGGTGGCCAGATGGGCCCGGCTCAACGGCTGCGAGGCCGCGCCGCGGCGTGTGCTGGAGGTGCCGGGCGCGTGGTGTGAAACCCGCTCACCCTGCCGGGGCGGCGCCGAGGTGAAGCTGTGCGTGACCGAAACCGGCGGCCATGCCTGGCCCGGTGGGCGCAAGGTGCGCGGCGAGCAACCGGGCGCCAGCGCGATCTCGGCCAACGAACTGATCTGGGACTTCTTCAGCCGGCGCTGAGCGCTTGCACCAGCGCCGCCAGCGCCGCGGTTTCGGCGCGCAGCACGCGGGGCCCGAGGGTGACCGGCACGAAACCGGCCGCGCGCGCCTGCGCGTCTTCGCTGGCTGACAGGCCGCCTTCGGGGCCGCTGAGGAAAAGCACCCCGGCGTCGGCGGGGGCATCGCCCAGCACCTCGGTCAGGGGGCGGGAGCCGGGCGCGAGCGAGAGCACGCAGCGCAGCGCGGCCACGCCGGCCGACGCCGGCAGCCAGGCCGCCAGATCGGTCACCGGCATCACGGCGGGCACCCGGTTGCCGCCGCACTGTTCGCAGGCGGCGATGGCCACCGACTGCCAGTGCGCCTGTTTCTTGGTCGCGCGCTCGCCGGCCAGGCGCAACACGCTGTGCGCGGTGTGCAGGGGCTGCACGCTGCGCACGCCCAGCTCGGCGGCTTTTTCCACCAGCCAGTCCATGCGGTCGTTGGCGGGCATGCCCAGCGCCAGGTGCACCTGCCGCGCGGGTTCGCGTTCGGTGGCCTGCTGGCCGTCGATGCGCACGGTCACGTCGCTGCGGCCCATGCGGGTGATGGTCGCGCTGAACTCACCGCCCTCGCCGTTGAACAGGGTGATCTCGCCGCCCGGCTGCAGGCGCAGCACCTGCACATGGCGCGCGGCGGTGGCGGGCAGCTCCAGCTCGGCGCCGGGGCGCAGCGGCAAGGGGCAGTGAAAGCGTGGCATTGCGGCAGCGGGCTGTTCAGACCCGCCCGAAAGCGTAGCCCGAGGCGGCCTGCAGGCCTTCGACTTCGTCGATCAGTCTCAGGAACGGCCCCAGCTCGCGGTAGCGGTGCGCGGTGGCACGGATGTAGCCGATGAAGCGCGGCGCGTCGGCCAGGTATTTGGGTTTGCCGTCGCGCAAGGTCAGGCGCGCGAAGATGCCGGCCACCTTCAGGTGGCGCTGCAGGCCCATCCACTCCACCGCCCGGTAGAAGGCGCCGAAGTCGCTGTGCCAGTCTTCAAAATCGAGCAGGCCGGCCTTGCGGGCTTTTTCCCAGTAGCGCACGGTGATGTCGATCACGAAGTCTTCTTCCCAGCTCAGGAAGGCGTCGCGCATCAGGCTGGCGATGTCGTAGGTGACGGGGCCGTACACCGCGTCCTGGAAGTCGAGCACGCCGAGTTGCTGCTGGGGCGTGCGCCCGGGTTTCGCCGCCGGGCCGGGGATCATCAGATTGCGCGGCATGAAGTCGCGGTGCACATAGACCTGGGGGGCTGCCAGGTTGTGCGCGACGATGCTGTCGAAGGTCTTTTGCAGCGTTTGCACCATCGCGCCCTCGGGCGTGATGCCTTTGTGTTGCTGGAGGTACCAGTCGGGGAACAGCTGCAGTTCGCGCCTGAGCAGCGCGTCGTCGTAGGGCGGCAGCACGCCGGGGCGCGAGGCAAGCTGCCAGGCCAGCAAGGTGTCGAGCGCCTGCAGGTAGCGCGCGTGGTTGGCGGCGGGGTTCTGCGGCTCGATCTGTTCCATCATGGTCTGCTGCCCCAGATCGGACAGCAGCATGAAGCCCTGGGCCTCGTCCCAGGCCAGGATGTCGGGCACCAGCAGGCCGGCCTCGTGCATGAGCTGCGCGACCTGCACGAAGGGGCGGCAGTTCTCGCGCTCGGGCGGCGCGTCCATGACGATGCGGCTGTCGCCCGCCTCGGTGTCGATGCGCAGGTAGCGGCGGAAACTCGCGTCGGCCGAGGCTGGACGCAGGCTGTCGGGCCGCAGGCCCTGCGCGCTCACCAGGGTTTGCAGCCAGGCGTGGAAAGCGGTCTCGCGCTGGGGGTCGGCCCACAGCACGGCGTCGGGTTTCGGGGTCATGGGGGTGGGCAGGTTCGGGGCGCTGGCGCCGGGTTTACCCAGGGGGTGGGCATAGGATAATCGCCGCTGATTCTACAAATCCACCGCCGGGTGGCACCAACAAGCGCTGCGCGCAGCCGGTGCCGCCTGATACCATGCGCAGGGCCATGTGCACGCATGGTCTTCAGAGTCGGCCGCCTTTGCCTGAAACCGCCTTGAAACCAGTAACTCCAAACCCTCAGTCTCGCCCCCGGACGATTGGATCTTCGATCGGTGCGGGCCCTGTTCCCACGCCGCTGGCGCAGGCCGTGCACGGGGTGCTGGCGTTGCTGGCGCTGGGTGCCGGTTGCCTGCCTGCGCAGGTCCTGGCGCAGGCCGACGCCGCAACCGCCACGGAAAGCTCCACGCTGCGCCTGAAACAGGGCACCCGGTTGCGTGAAGTCCTGCCCGAGGCCGTGCGGTCCGAGTTGCCCACGTTCGTCTCGGGCGACCAGATCGAGAGCCAGACCGACGCCGTCACCGTGATCGAAGGCTCGGCCGAGCTGAGGCGGCACGACACCGTGATCAAGGCCGACCGGCTGGAATACGACCAGCGCAGCGGCGACGCGCGCGGGACGGGCCATGTGCTCATCAACCGGCAGGGCGACCGTTTCACCGGGCCCGACGTGCAACTCAACGTGAACACCGACAAGGGCTATTTCACCGAGCCCGAGTTCACCCTGTTGCGCAACGAGGGGCAGGGCGACGCGAGCCGGATCGACTTCGTGTCCAAGGACACCACCATCGCGCACAACGCGCGCTACTCCACCTGTCCGCGGACGCCGGGCGAGCGCTGGATGCCCGACTGGCTGGTCCGCGCCACGCGCATCGAACTCGACAACGTGGAAGAAGTGGGCTATGCCAGCGGCGGCGTGCTCGAGTTCAAGGGTGTGCCCATCATGGCCGCGCCCTACTTCAGTTTTCCGACGTCGGACAAGCGCAAGACGGGCGTGTTGCCGCCGTCGATCAATTTCGACAGCCAGAGCGGTGTCGAACTCATGGTGCCGTACTACCTGAACCTGGCACCGAACTACGACGTCACGCTGTACCCCTCGGTCATGAGCAAGCGGGGGGTCGATCTGGCCGGTGAGGCCCGCTACCTGGCCCCGACATTCAGCAGCCGGCTGCGCGCCGCCTACATGCCCTCGGACAAGCTGCGCGACCGGGACCGGTGGGCCTACGCGTTGGCGCACAACCAGCGCCTGGGCGAATCCCTGGGCGCCTGGGGCCCGATCGGCCTGCGCCTGAACCTCAACCGGGTCAGCGACGACAACTACTGGAGCGACTTCCCGCGTTCGAGCACGATCCAGCTGACCACCAGTCGCCTGTTGCACAGCGACGCCGTGCTGGGATGGGGACACGGTCCCTGGTCGGCGAGTGTGGGCGCCTACAAATGGCAGACCCTGCAGAATGCCGGTTCGCCCATCACGCCGCCCTACGACCGCTTGCCGGCGGTGGGGGTGAATTACAGCCGGATCAACCAGAGCCTGCTCGGTTCCGATGGTTGGGATTTCACCGTGCAGACCAACTTCACCCGCTTCCAGCGCTCGGTGGCCGCGGCCAGTGGCACCGTGAAGGCCGGTGGCGATCGCGCGCTGGCCATCACCGACCTCACGCACCGCTGGGAAGCGCCCGGCTGGTTCGTGCAGCCGCGGGCCCGTCTGCACACGACCCAGTACCAATTCGATGGCGCAACCGGTGCCAGCACCACCCTCTCGCGGGCCGTGCCCACGGCTAGCCTGGACAGCGGCCTGGTGTTCGAAAAGCCCTCCAGCTTCTGGGGGCGCGAATACGTCCAGACGCTGGAGCCCCGCGCGTTCTTCACCTGGACACCCTTTCGCGATCAGAGCGGCCTGCCCAACTTCGATTCGGCCAACCGCGACTTCAGCCTGGCGTCCATGTACACCGAAAACGTGTTCAGTGGCAACGACCGCATCAGCGACACCCGTGCGGTCACGCTGGGGGTCAGCTCGCGCCTGATCAACCCCGATACCGGGGCCGAGGTGGTGCGCCTGGGCGTGGCCCAGCGCTATCTGCTGGAAGACCAGAACGTGACCTTGCCGGGCGGCAAGCCCGTCACCGAACGCCTGAGCAACATCCTGCTGTCGGGCCGGGTGCAGTGGGATCCCTTGTGGTCCTTCGATTCGACCCTGCAATACAACCCCAAGAGCCGGGAGTCGGTCCGCACCACTGTGGGTGGGCGCTACACACCGGGTCCGTACCGGGTGCTGAGCGCGGCCTACCGCATTCAGCGCGGCGTCAGCGAGCAGATCGACCTCGGATGGCAATGGCCGCTGTCCGCGCTGTGGGGTGACGCTCCAGCGCGGGTGCCTGGCCGTGCCCTCGGGCCCGGTCAGTGGTACAGCGTGGGCCGGATGAACTACAGCATGCCCGATCGCAAGATCGTCGATCTGATCGCGGGGTTTGAATACGACGCGGGCTGCTGGCTGGGTCGTGTCGTGCTCACGCGCCTGCAGCAGACCACGACCAAGGCCAACCAGAGTATTCTGTTCCAGCTGGAGTTCTCCGGTTTCTCGAAAGTCGGGGCCAGTTCCCTGCAGACCCTGCAGGCGAACGTGCCGAAGTACCAATACCTGCGCGAAGAAATCAGTCCGCCCAGCCGTTTCGAGAACTATGACTGATCTATGACCGATCGCGACACCTTGTATCCAGCCCCCATGGCGGCATTGCGCGCGCTGGCGGGGGTTTCCCTGGGCGTGGCGCTACTGCTGCCGCCCTCTCTTCATGCCCAGTCGCTGCGCCTGTCTAACCAGGTCAAGCCTTCCCTGCGGGTGGCTCAACAGGGCGTGACATTGACGGCGGACTTCATCGTCGCGCTGGTCAATTCCGAGCCGGTGACCAACAACGAGGTGCGCCAGCGCTTGCTGCGCGTGGAGCAGCAATACACCCAGCGGGGGGTGGCCCTGCCGCCGCGCGAAACGCTCGCGCGCCAGGTGCTGGAGCAGCTCGTGAGCGAACGCGCTCAACTGCAGCGGGCCGCCGAACTTGGTATCCGTGTGGATGACGCCGCGCTGGCGCAGGCCGAGATGACCATCGCCGCGCAAAACCAGCTGGACCTGGAAGAGTTCCGCCGCCGTGTGGTGGCCGACGGCATGGACATCAACCGCTTTCGCAACGAGCTGCGCAACCAGCTCCTGTTGCAGCGGCTGCAGGAGCGTGAAGTCGAAGCCAGCGTGACGGTGACCGAGGCCGACATCGACGATTTCCTGCGCGAACAGAACAGTGGCGATCTCGGCAAGCTGGAGCTGAGCCTCGCCCATGTGTTGATCCTGGTCCCGGAGGACGCCAGCCCCGCCCGGGTGGCCGAGTTGCAGGCGCGCGCGCAGATGGTGGCCGACCGTGCCCGCGCTGGCGGTGATTTCGCGGCCCTGGCGCGTGAGTTTTCCGGCGCAGCCGAGCGCGTCAATGGCGGGGAATTCGGTTGGCGCACGGCCGACCGCCTGCCCTCGCTGTTTGTCGACGCCACGCGCGCACTGCCCGCGGGTGGCATCGCGGGCCCCTTGCGCAGCGCCGCCGGTTTTCATGTGCTCAAGGTGCTGGACAAGCGCCAGGGCGGTCTGCCCGATGCGAGCCTGATCCAGACGCGCTCGCGCCACATTCTGTTGCGCCCCAGCGCCCAGCTCAGCCAAGCCGATGCGGTGGCGCGGCTCAACCAGTACCGCGAGCAGATTGCCAGCGGCAAGGCCAGCTTCGAGGAGCTGGCGAAGGAGCACAGCCAGGACGGCTCGGCGCGCTCCGGTGGTGACCTCGGCTGGGTGAGTCCGGGCCAGTTCGTGCCCGAGTTCGAGCAGGCCATGAACGGCCTGCGCCCGGGAGAGATGTCGCAGCCGCTGGTGTCGCGGTTCGGCGTGCACCTGATCCGCGTGGAAGAACGCCGCGAAGCCGCCTTGAGCCAGCGCGATCAGCGTGAGATGGCGCGCGGCCTCGTGCGCGAGAAGAAGGCGGGCGATGCCTTGCGCAACTGGATCCAGGACCTGCGCGGGCGGGCCTTCGTCGAGTACCGCGAAGCGCCCCGGCTTTGAGCCGGGCTGCCGCGACGGCCGGGCCCGGGGCATGAAACACATCGCTCGCAAGCGCTTTGGCCAGCATTTCCTGACCGACCGCGCGATCATCGAAGCCATCGTCGAGGCCATCGCACCCCAGCCGGGCGATGCCATGGTCGAGATCGGACCGGGGCTGGCGGCGCTGACGCAGCCGCTGGTGGAGCGCCTGGGCCGCCTGACCGTGATCGAACTCGACCGCGACCTGGCCGCACGCCTGCGCGGTCATGGTCAGCTCGACGTGATCGAGTCGGACGTGCTGAAGGTGGACTTCACGGCGCTGTCGCATGCGACGGCCGGGGCCCCGAGCGCAGGGCGTCGGCTCCGGGTGGTCGGCAACCTGCCCTACAACATCTCCACACCCATCCTGTTCCATCTGCTGGATCATGTCGGCGTGGTGCAGGACCAGCACTTCATGCTGCAGAAGGAAGTGATCGACCGCATGGTGGCGCGACCGGCCACCTCCGACTACAGCCGCCTGTCAGTGATGCTGCAGTGGCGGTACACGATGGACAACGTGCTGTTCGTGCCGCCCGAGAGCTTCGATCCGCCGCCGCGCGTGGACAGCGCCATCGTGCGTATGGTCCCGCTGGCCGAGCCGCCCGCCATCGACCTCAAGCTCTATGGTGACCTGGTGCAGACCGCCTTCAGCCAGCGCCGCAAGATCCTGCGCAACACGCTTGGCAAATGGCTGGAAGCCCGCAACTTCGCCGGCCAGTTCGACCTGCAACGCCGCGCCGAAGAAGTGCCGGTGGCCGAGTACGTGGCGCTGGCCCAGGCTGTGCAGTAAAAAACACACACGCATGAAAAAGCCGCTGCGGATGCAGCGGCTTTTTCATTCAAGGGCACCGCGGAACCGGCTTTGCCGGGCCGCCAGTGCCGCCCCCTTGAGGGGGACACGCCGAAGGCGACGCGGGGGTGGGCCAGATCAAGCCGCGGCCAACCAGTACCCTGCGTTGAACGGGCTGCTCATGCGCAGCGCCATCGGGCTCACGTCCAACAGCTTGTCGGTGGGCATGGGCTCATCGCTTTCCACTTCGATCGGCTCTTCGCCCTTCGGGGTACGGGCCACCGAGAACGAGTAGAAGCAACGGAACGGGATCTTGCGATCGCTCCAGTAGTCGGCTGCATCGCGGAAGATGTCCAGCAGTTGCTCGCGCGCTTCCTTGTCGAACTTCGCGTGCGCCGGGATGTGTTCCAGCACCACGATGAAACCCGTCTGCGGTCCGGACTTGTGGACCATGTCGGTCATGCAGTCGTAGAGCGCGTCGAAGTTCTTGCCGAAGTGCGAGGGCAGGGTGTACTGCGCCGCGATCAATTCCAGCACGTCCTGCTTGCTCTGGGCCTTGGCCAGGTTGGCGTACAGGAAGTGGTGCCCCAAATGCTCGGCCGCGGCCTGCAGGTCTTTCACGCCATAGGCGCGAATCGACTGAACGATATTGGGTCGTACGTTACGAAGTGGCGTGTCCATCTCCGCGTCTCTTTCTATGGTCAAAGTTGAAAATCCCATCTCACCACCACTGGTTCACCGCACGATCAGCCTGAAGCTGCTGTAGTGATCCTCGGTGTAATAACACGCATCAGGCGCCCTGGGCCGCTGTCCACCGCACACGATCCGCCGGGCGCCTCTGTGGCTCAGACCGGGGGTGGGCACGGTGTACTCACGGTAATAGCCACGCTGCTGTCCTGGCAACAACCGTTCGCGGTTGCCGAACACGGTGCCGTCCTTCTCGTAGCGGAAAGGGCCGCCTCGCTGTATCTGCGCCATCACCTCCCGGCCCTGTACCGGCAGACCGGCGTAGGCCACGGAAGCGACCACCGAACCTGGCAGGTCCTGGGGTGTTCGAGCTTGCACCACAAAGGTGCCTGCCACCGCCGCCAAAACCCCTGCCAGCACCACCGATCCCAGGCGGCCGGCGCCCCATCGACCTGTCCGGATCTGTTTCAGATCCATGAATTTCCCTGCTCCTGATGCAATCAACCCGCCTCCGGCACCGGGCAAACAGGCTGCTTTGCCAAGTGCTGAGGGGCGGGTTAACCCTGTGAATCAAGGACGTTAGTGTGCCTCAGGCGGCCTGGAAATGCAAGCGATTGCTGAATAAACAGGCAAGAGTCCAGGCCAAAAATGTGTTGAAAAGTTAGTGCTTGCTTTTCTCTCAAGCATCAATGCGAAACGTTGGCCTCGGCAACGGTGAGGGCCGTCATGTTCACGATGCGGCGCACCGTGGCACTGGCCGTGAGCACGTGCACGGGTTTGGCCGCACCCAGCAGCACCGGGCCGATGGCGATGTTGCCGCCGGCCGCCGTCTTGAGCAGGTTGTAGGCGATGTTGGCAGCGTCGATGTTGGGCAGCACCAGCAGGTTGGCGTCGCCCTGGAGGGTGGAGTTCGGCATCATGGCCAGCCGGGCTGTGGCGTCCAGTGCCACATCGCCGTGCATTTCGCCGTCCGCCTCCAGCCAGGGTGCCTGCTCGCGCAGCAGTTCCAGGGTGCGGCGCATCTTGATCGCGGTGGGCTGGTTGCTGGAGCCGAAGTTGGAGTGCGACAACAGAGCGGCCTTGGGCTGCAGGCCGAAGCGCAGCATCTCCTCGGCCGCCATCACGGTGATTTCGCACAGCTGTTCGGGGGTCGGATCGTAGTTGACGTGGGTGTCGACCAGGAACACCTGGCGGCCCGGCAGCATCAGCCCGTTCATGCAGGCGTAGATGCGCACATCCTGGGCCGTGCTGGGGCTGCCGCCCTCGCGTTTGCCGATCACCTGGTCAATGTATTCCAGATGGTTGTGGGTGGAGCCCCAGGTGCCGCAGATCATGCCGTCGACCTCGCCCTTGTGCAGCAGCATGGAGCCGATCAGCGTGAGGCGGCGCCGCATCTCGATCTTGGCGAGCTGGGCCGTGACGCCCTTGCGCTCGGTCATGCGGTGGTAGGTCTGCCAGAAGTCGCGGTAGCGGCTGTCCTGCTCGACGTTGACGACGTCGTAGTCCAGGTCTTCCTTCAGGCGCAGGCCGAACTTCTCGATGCGTTGCGCGATGATGGCCGGGCGGCCGATCAGCGTGGGCCGGGCCAGGCCCTCGTCCACCACGATCTGGCAGGCGCGCAGCACGCGCTCTTCTTCGCCCTCGGCGTAGGCCACGCGCTTCTTCAGCGCCGTCTTGGCCGCGGCGTAGATCGGTTTCATGATCGTGCCCGAGGCAAACACGAAGCTCTGCAGGCGCTGGCGGTACGCGTCCATGTCGGTGACTGGGCGCAGGGCCACGCCGCTGTCGGCGGCGGCCTGGGCCACGGCCGGCGCGATCTTCATCATCAGGCGCGGGTCGAAAGGCTTCGGAATCAGGTACTCGGGGCCGAACGCCAGCTGTTCGCCTGCATAGGCGGCGGCCACCACTTCGCTTTGCTCGGCTTGCGCGAGCTCGGCGATCGCGTGCACCGCGGCAATCTCCATCTCATCGGTGATGGTGGAGGCGCCGGCGTCGAGTGCACCGCGGAAGATGTAGGGGAAACACAGGACGTTGTTGACCTGGTTCGGGTAGTCGGAGCGGCCGGTGGCCATGATGGCGTCGCTTCGCACCGCTTTCACGTCCTCGGGCAGGATCTCGGGGTTGGGGTTGGCCAGGGCGAAGATCACCGGCTTGGGTGCCATCGACGCCACCATGGCAGGCTTGAGCACGCCGCCGGCCGATAGGCCGAGGAACACGTCGGCGCCCTCCAGCACTTCCGCAAGCTTTCGCTTGTCGGTCTTCTGCATGTACTGGCGCTTGTCGTCGTCCATGAGCTCCTCGCGGCCCTCGTAGACCACGCCGGCCAGGTCGGTCACGAACACGTTCTCGCGCCTCAGGCCGACCTTGAGCAGCAGGTTCAGGCAGGCCAGCGCCGCCGCGCCCGCGCCCGAGGTGACCAGCTTGACCTGGCCGATGTCCTTGCCAGCGACTTTCAGGCCGTTGAGCATGGCAGCCGCCACCGTGATGGCTGTGCCGTGCTGGTCGTCGTGGAACACCGGGATCTTCATGCGCTTGCGCAGCTCGCGCTCCACATAGAAGCAGTCCGGCGCCTTGATGTCCTCGAGGTTGATGGCGCCGAAGGTCGGCTCCAGTGCGGCGATCACTTCGACCAGTTTGGCCGGGTCCTTTTCGTCGATCTCGATGTCGAACACGTCGACACCGGCGAACTTCTTGAACAGCACGCCCTTGCCCTCCATCACCGGCTTGGCCGCCAATGGGCCGATGTCACCGAGACCCAGCACGGCGGTACCGTTGGTGATGACGCCAACCAGGTTGCCGCGGCTGGTGTACTTGAAGGCGTTGACCGGATCGGCCACGATTTCCTCGCAGGGCGCGGCCACGCCCGGGGAGTAGGCCAGGGCCAGGTCGCGCTGGTTGGTGAGCTGCTTGGTGGCGGCGATCGCGATCTTTCCGGGCACCGGGTGCTCGTGGTACTCGAGGGCGGCACGGCGCAGCTCGGCGCGTTTGTTGTCCTGGGTGTTGTCGGTGCTCATGGATTTGTCTCCTGGCGGGTTGTTATCTTGCAATGTGGAAGCGAATTGCGCATTCTAAATCCGAGTGCGGGAAAACCCCAGTCCGTAATTGTGCGTAAGGGTCGCGGCTGCCGTGACATTTTCGGCCGGAATCGGGGTGGGGTGGTCTTTTCGGCGGGTCTTTGTGGGACGCGCGCGAACGCCACTGGCCGGGGCGTTGCCCGGTCAGCGGCGTACCGGAAGGCTGAAAAAGCGGGGGGTGAGGCGCTGTGGAACCCGCGCTGCTCAGGGGGGCTGAGCGGAAGGTGCCGACCTCTCAGGCCGGCAGGAGCTGTGCCGCCACGGCGCTGGCCTGCTGGCGGGACTCGTTCATCTGGAGGTGGGCGGCCGGGTGGCCGGGGCGGCACTGGGACCAGACCGAGCGTGCGCAGCTTTCACATTTGCCGCACTGCGTGGCCACACCCAGTTCGAGCTGGATGTCGTCAAACGCCATGCCCGATCGCGCCGCGTGGGCGATGGTCTGGTCACTGACGCGGTGGCAAACGCAAACGATCATGGCAGGTGGCTTCCGGGTTGAAGGTGCCTGCAAATGATAATTGATCGTATTTATTAAAACAAGTACCACTGATCGGTGCAGGGGCATGCCCTGCGGGGCCGCCGGGACCGGCCCGCCCCGGCGCCGCGCCGGGGCTCGGGGGAAGGCAGCCTCAGCTCGCTTCGCCCATCTGGCTTTGCAGGTAGTTGGGCAGCCCCACCTTGTCGATGAGGTCGAGCTGGGTTTCGAGGAAGTCGATGTGTTCCTCGGTGTCATCCAGGATCTTCTGCAGCAGGTCACGCGAGACGTAGTCGCGCACGCTTTCGCAGTGGGCCATGCCGTCCTTGATGGTGGTCTGGGCGCCGCGCTCCAGCGCCAGGTCGCTCGCCAGTATCTCGGGCACGGTCTCCGCGATGTTGAGTTTGCCCAGATCCTGCAGGTTGGGCAGGCCGTCGAGCATGAAGATGCGGTCCATTAGCCAGTCGGCGTGCTTCATCTCGCCGATGGACTCCGAATACTCCTTCTTCGCCAGCCTGTCGAAGCCCCAGTGCTTGAGCATGCGGTAGTGCACGAAGTACTGGTTGATGGCGGTCAGCTCGTTCTTGAGCTGGGCCTGCAGATGGGCGATGGCCTGGGGATCACCTTTCATGGCGGGGTCCTTTCTTGTGGTTGGCGGGGGTTCTGGACAGCCGATTGTCTGCGTTCCGGGGCGCGTGTGGGTCGTTCGTGAAGTGCATTTGACGAATGCGAATCATTCTCATATGATCACCAAGACTCCCAGCGCTTACATGGTCCATTCTCTGTGTGCAGCGCCCCGGCCGGGACCCCGTTCCTGCATCAACATAGCACCACGGCGGGCGGCTCCCAACCAAGCAACGAAGGGAATCAATGATGGAAACCTGCACCTGTGAAGCCCGCGACGAGGAACACACCCTGCCCTCGGTCGAGGCCTTGATGGCCGGCACGCTGGCCCTGCTCACCGGCTACGCGCAAAGCGCGCCGGACTGCCCGCACCGCCCGCTGATGGCGCGCAAGCTGGTGTCCAACCTGTTCTTCCTCTCCGAGCACCCGCAGCTTTCGCCGGCCATGCGCTCCACGCTGGCCAACCTGCGCACCCGCTGGCAACTCGACATCGAGCAGGCATCGACAACGCAGCCAGGCGCGCTGTGGCACCCCGCCGCTGCGAGTGTGCAGTGATGCCGCAGTCCGGTCCCTCCACCGCCACCCGCTGCTGGTGATGCCTCTGCCCGCCAGAACGTGTTGCCAACCCAGGAAGGAGCCTCCATGACCCATTCCACACCCGTGGCCCAACACCCGGCCCGCTTCGACAGCGCTACGGCGTGCGAGCTGGTGAGCGAACACGGCGCCCTCACCCGCCTGCTCGCCGGCCTGCAGCACCGCATGGGCGAGCTGCTGCGCGCGCACGCCTTGCAGGTGCAGGCGCTCGAAGGCGAAATCCTGCGGCTGCGCGGGCAACTGGTGGTGGCGCGCACCGGCCTGCTGTGGGGGCTGCCTCGTGGGCGGCGCCTGGCGGGCACCCTGGCCCTGCGGCCTGCCACGGCCATGCGGCCACCCGCTACCGTTGCCGCGCCGGCCCCAGCGCTGCGCGAAGCCAACGCCGTGATCTGCCAGACCGGTTGCGTGGGCCACGCCCACCCCTGGCTGGAAGTGGACGGCCAGTGCCGCCGCACCGGCCAGGCCTGCGAGCTGCGCAGCGAACCCTCGGCATCGCCAGAACTGCCAGACCGCTGAGGGCGCTGGTGCGGGCGGGCCGTCTTGGCCAACGACGACGCCCTACAGCCCCCAGGCGAAACGACCGGCGATGGACTTGCCCTCGATGCGCAGAACCCCGGCATCGTTTCTGACGCCAAGCGAAAAGTCCTGGGGAAGCGTCGAATCTCCAGGGTTCGTGAAGCGGAGCAACAGCACCTTTTGCGCGGTGTCGAAGGCCTCAATGCGGACATGGCGCATGGGGAGTTCCACGCCTCGAACACTGCCGGGCGCCGCAAAGCTGAGGCCTGCCACGGCTGGCCGGCTGTCGTCCCCAATCACGACATCCAGCAGGTACCCTTGCGCTTCGAATGAAACGGAGCTGGTGGCGAACGCACTGCCGAAAGTGGCCAAGACGAAAGCGGCGGCAATGAGGTTGGATCGCATGGAGTTTTGCACCTGTTCACAGATGCCGCGTTTCGGCGGGTTCGTTCCACCAACTGTTGTTGCGCCCGTCGGCGTATTTCAACGGGGCCTCGATCAGCTCGGCGGGTTCCGCATTGTCCAGCGTGGACACCTGGATCGACACATAGTCACCGCCGATCTGCTCCACGTATCCGCGCCCGAACGGCCGCACGCCGCAGCTCTTGCAGAACAGGTGATGGCCACTTCGGGTGCCGAACTGGTAGTCCGACAGCTGCTCCTCGCCGGCCAGGAGGCGAAACGCCTCGGGCTTGATGATCACGGCCCAGCTTCTGGTCTTGGTGCAGATGGAGCAGTTGCATCGGCCGGTGCCGGCGGCGAGGTCGATGTCGGCTTCGAAGCGGACCGCGCCGCAGTGGCAACTGCCCGTGTAGGTCTTGAGCATGAGGACTCCTTGGTGAAGAACGGCACGCCATCGGGCGCGGGTGCCATCTTGCCCGGAGGCTGCTGACAGCGCAGTGTCAGCAGCTGGCGGGGCACCGAAAGCGGCGGTAAAAAGGCCACCATTTCGTAAGCGAGCGCTGGCCATGGCTTGTCCCGCACATGGCGCAGCTCATGGGCGGGCGCGCAGGACAAGCGCGACGACCAGCCACCACAGCAGCGACCATATCGCCAAGAAACTGAGCCAGCCCAGCAGATTGGGGCTGGCCCATCCGCCGGACTCCGCAGGTGAGAAGACGGGCATGCCCAGGGCGTAGAGCGGCCAGAGCGGCAGGTAGAGCGTGCCGGCGATCACCGGGGCCAGCGCCGCAGGCAGTGCATCGCCCGCGGCAACCAGTGCCACGTGGGTCAGGACGAGAACGATGACAGCGATCCAGCGCATGGGTTGGTGTTCTTTCTACGAGGCTGGGCCGGGGTGCAGCGATGTGCCGTCTGACCGGTTGGACACGAACGGGTCAGGGCCCCCTCGGGTACGAGTGATAGCCGTCAAAGTCTTCTTTCCCCAGCGGCACCCCTCGGCTGCGGAGGATCGCATAGGCGGCAGTCACGTGAAAGAAGAAGTTGGGCAGGGCGTACTGGAACAGAAACTCGGTGGCCGGTAGGCGAACAAGTGCTTCACCGGCCTGGCTTTCCAGCAGGCGTGCCTCAGCGCCGGCAAATTGCGGCGGTTGCAACGAGCGCAAGAGTGACGCAGCGCGCGCTGCTCTGTCACGCAGGCCAGCCGCGGTTTCAGGAAACTCCCCATATGGCGGGATCGCTTCACCAGCGAGCGGGAAGGCGGCGCGCAAGCTGAAGTTCGTTGCGATGACCACCTGCCGTTCGAAGGGCAGCATGTCCGGCGCCACCTTGGCCGACAGCAGTTCCGAAATGCTGAGCTCGTGCACTCGCGCAAAGCGCTCGGCCATCTCGACGAAACCCGTCAGGCGGTTGAGGTAGTACAGGAATACGGGAACCGATGCTTCGTACAGCGAGGGGTGCATTGGGGGACTTTCGCAGCGACACAAGTTGCTTATGCGGTGTTTACCACCGTGGCCTTTGTGGATTGCAGCCACCGAAAGGAATAGAGGGCAAATGCAAGGTCTCCGAGGGTAATGAGAAATGTCCTGAGCTGGATGTCCCCACCCACCAAGCACGCGAGGGCCACAAAGAACACGCCAGTCTTGCCAATGGCCGCCAGCGCAACGACGGGCCGGGAAATGAGGGGTTGCAGGGCCAGCCACACATACGTGCCGCTGAACAGAACGACAAAGAAGATGAGCATCCAGAGGTAGAAGACTGAGCCCACGGGCGGCAGCGCCGCAAAGGCGCCCAGCGTCGATGGGAACAGGAGCATCAGGGCGATCAGCAGGTTGAACGCGGCTCCCATCCACAAGACCTTGCGCATCGTTGGTGAGTCGGTCATTGAATACAACTCCACGGTTGTGGTCTCTCTCATGAGGTCTAACATCCGACCTTCCTTGCCCCGGGAAGGCCGACGGCGCAAACCGGTTGCCATGATGCACCAGGCGCTCGACGCCATTCCTCCACGGCGAAACTTTGAGGAGACCCGCATGGACCGATTCACGGGTGGTTGTCTGTGTGGCGACGTGAGGTTGGTGGCGTTGGGGCGCCCTTACCGCGTTGGCCTTTGCCACTGTCTGGACTGCCGCAAACACCACGGGGCCCTGTTCCACGGCTCCGCGGTGTTCCCTCAGGAGGCGGTGACGATTGAAGGCGAAGCACGCGAATACCAGGGGCGGTTCTTCTGCCCCCGCTGCGGCTCGTCGGTCTTCGGGCGCAGTGGGGACGAGGTCGAAGTGAACCTGGGTTCCCTGGATGCCCCGGACCAGCTCACGCCGACCTACGAACTCTGGACCGTCCGCCGCGAATCCTGGCTACCGCCTTTTCCGCTCGCCAAGCGGTACGAACACGATAGGGAAACCACGGGCCGCACGGAGGAGTAGGCCGCATTCCTCTTCTCAGCGAAGCTCTTTGCGAACCACAAGCTTGAGCCCCGACCAGACTTCCGTGACGGCGCAGACCTTGATGTCTACAAACCCCAAGGGAAGCGCCAACTCGCGAATGGTGTCTTCCGTGATGGTGGTGGGAATCTTCGCGGCCTTCTTGGGCCAAGAGACCCATAGTGCTGCGTCAGAGTTCAGCTTCTTGCGCAGGGCGCTCAGGATCTTTGCCAGGTCTTCTCTCTGAGTGACAAACACGTGAGCGATATCTACCGTCGAATCGGGTTGGCTCACGAACTGCACGGCGGGCGGAAGTGGAACCAAGAGACTCGCGTAGTTCTTCGGCGCTTCAATCAGCAGCACGCGATGAGCTTCTTTGATGCCGAGCTTCTTGGAGAGCGGCGTTCCAGAGTAACCAGCGGGGTCTGGGGCTTTCATGCGGCTTCACGTGTGACATGAGCAGCGGCTGGAAGACGTCCGCTCCATGGAAGGGTTCGCCGTCCGGTGGAAGACGCTCATGTTCCCCCACTGACGAACTGCAGCGCCTCGCGGGCCAGAGATAGGCACTCACCCGTTGTGGTGCGACGAAGCGCCAGCCACTCTTTCATGAGGCGACCGTGCCCGGGATCGAACCGCTCGCCAAGGCCGCGAGTTTCGAGCTCTTCGACACGTTGCCGCGGCAACTTCAACACGAGCGCACCCCCGGAGGAAACCATGGCGAAGATCTTGCCGTTCACCTGCAAGGCGGACGAGCCGAAGCCCTTCCTTCCGCGCTGCCCGACTGAGACCCCTGGTTCTCCTGATAGCGCGGCAACGATGGCAGCGAAGCGCTGTTCTACTTCGGACATGGTGATGGACATGATCGCTCCCGCGGCTCAAGACGCCCGACGTTTGACATAGGTGGCAGGTTAGCCGTCATTTCCACTTCGCGTTCTTTAGCGCCGAACGCACTTGGTCCACAACAAGCAGCCCGTTCGCCTCAGGAAGGGGCTCTGGCAGAGCGATGATGAAGTCGTAACCGCGAACGGCGGTGAACACGGAGAGCAGCAGCGTCGCATTCTCGGGCCCGTAGACCATCTCGCTATAAGTGACAGAGCCCGGCAACGATGTCGTCGTCTGAGGAACGATGAAGCGGACGTCCTTCAATTTCTTTGGTTCATCGAACAAGTACCGCTGCATGTTTGCTTGAGTGTTCTCGAACATCTTTTTCTTGTCACCCAAGGAAAGGTCACTTGGCATGGTGGCGATCCTGATGAACACCTTCTCGTTGGCTTCCGAGACGGCCATCACGCCGTCTCGCTCGGTCCTGAACGTCCACTGGCCTGGAAACTCCAGGTCTACGAACTCGGTTTCAAGGGTCGCGGCTCTCGCGCTCGGGAACAGCGCCCAAGTGCATGTGATCGCAGCGAATGCAAGCGCGCGTAGGTGTTTCATGGTGGATGGAGTTGAAAACAAGTCGTCGCCGAAGGCGGTCCACTGAAATGCGGGTTAGAGGGTTTATTCAACGGTCACCTTCACTGTGGTGGAGCGACTGGCTATGTCGCGGAGTGCTTCTAAAAAAAGCCCGCCACGAAATGACCGCAGGGGTGCGGTATTGATGAATCGAAGCTGGCATTCTCCAGGCCAACCTGGACCACCATTCAGCCCGTCCCAGAACGCATCAAGGTTCCGCCCAAAGTAGCCAGCACCTTCTGGTTCAGTCGCACGGACGTAGGCAGACCAGAAGTCCACCTCCGAATGAACCGCGCTGCAATCAACGACGATGGATTGCATGTCTTCCAATTATCTCCAACTGGGTTCCTCCCTCGCCGCTCGACGCCAATAACTCTTCCAGCAGCTTGCCTGCCGCTTGTATTGTTTGACGCGACGCTTCCGAAGATTCCATGCTGGCCCGAACCACGACAGGGTCCCAATCAGATGCCGGATGTACGACCGCAGGCGATTCCCCAACAGCCATACATCAATCAGATTCTTGCCTTTGTGGGAGGAGTCCATATAAGAAGGGCGTCATTACACCGCGGCCTTACCCACGATGAACAATGGCGTCGTTAAGCGCGGCTACCACCTTGCCAAGGTACTCCTTCTGGTATGTTGTCAGCGCCTTCGTTTCCCCGCCGGAAGTTCTTAGCATCACGTGATAGACCGCTCTTTGCTTGTAGAGAAAGTAGATGGATAGCGCGATTACGGGAATGCCAAAGAAGGCGTTTTCTGTTGTTGCCGCGATGCCGATGAGAAGGCAAATGATGCCCCAAAATCGTTGCGGAGGTTCGGTAAGTGAATTCACGGATGTGATGTTTCTCATAGCAAAAGTTTGGCCATCGACGACGAATCGGGTGTTTGTGACCTTTACGCCTTCGTATTCAAAAAATGTCTTCTCGTCCATGTGCGCTTCCTTGTGATTGTGATAGTCCAAGTGATGAGCTTCTAGTGGCAACTAACGATATATGCTCGGCGGCAGGGAAAAGCAGAACGAGTGGCGAGTGTCGCTTCTCCTTATCCGCTGGAGTTACTCGTTGGCTCCATAGGCTTGAAGTAACTCGTGGGTCTTTGTATCTCGCAGCCCTTGATAATACTTCTCAAGAACTTTTGTGAATGCATCATTCTCGGAAACGTTTTCAAATAAGGTCATAGACGACCTGAGTTTTAATAGATCAGGATATCCAAAAATATCTTCCGCCGTCACTCCATCAACCGACAGCAGGACATTGGCACATTCGAGCAGTCTTTTCCCAAGAACAGGGTCGGCTAGGTATTCCCTAGCTTCTGCACGACTTTGAATCCCAAAGAAATCGCCTTTTGTACTAGACCCCAAGCCCCGAATTTGAGGGAATATGAACCACATCCAGTGCCCCTCCTTTTTTCCCTGTCTCAGTTCAGTCAATGCGGAGTCGTAAATATCTGCCTGAGCATCAATAAAGCGGTGCAGTTTTCTTGCTTGGGGTAAATTCGGCATGTTAGCAGACCTTCTTTGCCTCTTCGTACAGCCATTTAAAGTTACTCCAATATGTTGCGCGTGCACCCAGCCGATTGCGATGAGCATCGATCCATGGCTCAAGCACCTCATAGCAATGAATGATGCTTGGGCCCCAGTTGGCAGCAACAAGGTCTACGGGAGCGATGCCCGATCTCACCAGTGCCCCCGCAACATCATAATTTGCTGTCACTCTAGAGGCGTGATCTTTTTCGTCACTGGTCCATTCTTCCATGGGTTTCTGCGATAGCACTGCGCAAACCGTATGTCGCGCCTTCCGCACATTAGGCTCCTGAAGGAAATCCACAAGGGACAATCCGCTTTGGGCTCTTGATGCCTCTTGCATAGAAAGAAGCTGATGAGACATGACTCGAAGCTGTCGGTGGTAGACAAAGAGCGCACCAAAAGTTGCGAGTGCAACTAGGACTTGAAGGACTAATGTTGCAAGCTCGTAATTGGATACAATGTTTCCCGAAAAAATTCATTTTTGACATTAAGGACGGCAGAGAGCACTAGCCCGGGACGTTCATCCCGATGAAGGCACTAGATTGACGCAACCCAGAATCGCTGAGGCTGAATAACAGAATGGTTACTTTCCGCCAGAATTTTGAAGAAGGAGTATGCAGCCAGCCGATGGTTTCCGTCCATTACACGAAATCCTGCCTCTGTTTTGAGCAGCGTCGGCGTGTCGGGAAGGTTCCTAGTGGCGGTTAAATGCGAAAGTACGCGGTCAAATCGCTCCTTGAGATCCGGGATGGAAGTGCTGTAGATATTTATTTCGCCCATGGCGGCAGCACGGATCATCTGAGTGATAGTGTCTCGAGTCCGAGGTTCAAGTTGATTGAACTCAATGTCGCGGTGATGTAGAGACCAATTTAGATCTGTCCAATAGCCCAGGGGCTTTCTCCCAAGAAGATATGGCCATCTGGGTCCCCGAGGCATGTTGTCTCGTCCCTCGAAGGGTGGCCAGCCCTCTGAACGTGCGTATGGCAGTAGCCAGTCGGTCAAAACCTCATCGGGGAAGTTTGGAAGCGTTGCCTTTAGGTCGGCCAGATGGGGTGTTTCCATGCAGCCTAGCCTACGTTTATCAGCGGCGGAACGACGTCTGAAGCAAGCACAGGACTCCTCTTGCGGCTGGTAATACCTTGTTGAGTTGAACCGCACAAGGCAGCGGCGTGTTTTTGTTCTGAATAGGCAGTGTAAGTTTCAACCGCCGATTCGGGCAATGACAGATGCCAACTGACAGGCCTGTTGTGTGCGGTTGACCACGCTGGCGCGTTTGCATGTAGGTCCAATTGTGCGGTGCGAGGTCGTTGAAACGGCCGTGATCGTGCGGGGCCCTCACAAGTTCTGCGATTTGCCGTCCTCCCATAGCGCATCGAGAAAGGCCTGGAAGAAGCCGGCCCGCAACTCGAACAGCGAAAGCCGCCGAGCCCCCGTCAGAAACTCAGCCAGACAAACCAGGCCATCCCTGCCAATGGTTGTCAAACCGCACCCCCGCGCTGACCGACGCGGCCGCGCTGGCCACCACCGGCCCGGGCGCGCCGCCCATTTGCAGCACGCCTTCGCTGCCGCTGGCCCACCAGTGGCCGGCGCGTTTGGCCAGGGCGTAGGCCTCTTGGTGGGGCTGGTCGTGGTGCCAGCGTGCGTCGGCGCCGAACAGGGCGAGGCGGTGGGCGCGGGGGCAGCTCACCACGAAACCGCCGCCCGGGCGGGCGCAGATGTCGCCGCCGTAGCCCATCAGCGTGGGTTGCTCCGTGGCGGCGCGCAGGCTGTTGCCGTCGCACACGGCCAGCACCGGCGCGCGCTGGCGCGTGGGCAGGTCGGGGTGTTCGGCCTGCAGCGCCACGCCCACGCGGCGCGAGACCGGGTCCCAGGCCAGGTGGCGGATGCTGAGCAAGGGGTCGGCCAGGCGCCACTGGGCCAGCAGCGCGCCGCTGCGCGGGTCCAGCGCCACGAGCGAGGCGTCCATGCGGTCCAGCGCGCGTTTGGCGCGGCCGGTTTCGGGCAGGGTGGGGATGCCGCCGTTGGCCACGATCAGGCTGCCGGCGGGCAGCTCGCCCAGGCGCTCGGGCAGGGCCAGCAGTTCGTGCGGGTCCATGCCGTGGGTGGGCCATTCGGCCTGTTTGTCCAGGCTCTTGGCCTGGCGCACGCCGAGCCGTCCTTGCGCGGTGTCCAGATCGGTTTCGGTGGTCCAGAGCGTGGCGCCGTCGGCGCTGGCGATGACGTGGCCGTTGAAGCGGCGGTCGTCGCCCATCCAGTGCCATTGCGTCTGGCCGCTCGTGGGGTGCCAGCGCAGCAGCCAGTCGCCCGGGCGGCGCGCCACGGCCAGCACCGATCCGCCGGCCTCGGCCCACAAGCCGTGCGCCCGCGTCGGCACCACGAACGAGCGCTGCACAGACCAGGACGTGTCACCGATCGACAGCAGGCCGATGTGCTGCTCCGCGTTGCTCTGCCAGGCGGCGAGCAAGGTGGCGCCAGCACGGTCAGCGCGCGCTGCGGGCAGCAGCAGAGCACCCGCCCCCAGCACACAAAGCATCCGGCGCGAAATGCCCGTTCCAGCGGCCACCGCGGAACCGGCTTTGCCGGGCCGCTGGTGGCGTCCCCCCCCAGGGGAGAAGACGCCAACGGCAGCGCGGGGGGGGAGCCCTCTAGTCTCCGTCGGCATCGGAAAACCCCAAAGGAATGTCGAGCGCGGCGGCCACTTCGTTCTGGAACAGCACGGCCACCGCCTGCAGCGTGGCCGTGAGCGCCAGCAGTTCACGCGGTCCGCTCTGGGGCTGCAACTGGGCGAGGCCGCTGTCCACGCGGTCCAGCGCCTGGCCGAAGCGTTGCGCCAGCGCGAGCTGCCCTTTGCCGATCAGCAGGGCTTCCAGCGGCACCAGGGCTTGCCCCGGCGTGGGCGGCGTCTGGCGCTGCGCGGGGCTGAGCCGGGCATGGGCGCGCAGGCTCTGCCACTGCGAGCGCCAGTCGGCCAGGTTGTGTTCAGGCGTCTGGCGCGGGAATCCGATGGCGCCACCCTTGCCCGTGGTCTGGTGCGACTGGATGGGTTTGCCGATGTGCGCCCAGCGCAGCCGCTCCAGGCCGGCGAGCCACTGGTTGACCCACTCGGCCATGGCGATGCCGGTGGCTTCGGGCGAATCGGCCCAGTCCTGCGCGGCCAGGGTGTCCAGCGCGGTCTTGAGTTCGCGCGCTTCGATCGCGATGGCCTGGGCGGACAGGTGCACGTAGCTGCAGGTCGCGGCGTCCAGGCGGGCCGCCGCGGGGGCCGCAGAGCTTGCAAAAAGCAGCCGCTCCAGCGCCGGGAAGCCTTTGGCGGGCGTGCCCACGCGGTCCATGTCGGCCAGGGTCTGCGGCGCTTTCTGCAGCGCCTTGCGCAGCAGCGCGGGGCGGGTGGGCCAGAAGTCGATCTGGCGCTGCGAGCGGCGCTCCACCACCGGGCCCACGGCGGGCGTGGACAAGGCCTGCCAGGCCAGCAGGGTCTGGCGCCACTGCGCGCGCAGCGCGGTCAGCGGGGCCTCGCCCTGGCAATGGCGCGCGGCGCTGTTCACCAGGGCCTGGGCCTGTTCCTCGAAGGCCGCCGCCAGCGGCGGCAGGTGGTGGCTGTACAAGCCCTGCATGGCCTGCTCGGCCGAGTAGTAGGGGAAGGCATTCGCGGGCGCGGTGACCGGGGTCGCCGTCCCGGGCAGCGCCTCGGCGGCGGGGACCGACTGCGCCAGGGCCGGGGCCAGGCCCAGCGCGCACACCAGCAGCGCCAGGGCGTTCAGTGGCGGCCAGCGCTTCACAGCGACTCCACGAACTTCACCAGCGCTTCGCGGTCGCGGCGGTTCATCTTCAGCACCTGTTCCTTGGCGGGCTGTGCTTCGCCGCCGTGCCAGAGCACGGCTTCGAGCACGCCGTTGGCGCGCCCGTCGTGCAGCAGGCGCTGGTGGCCGTTCACGTCCTGGATCAGGCCCACGCCCCAGAGCGGGGGCGTTTTCCACTGCGTGCCGCTGGCCTGGAAGTCGGGCCGGCCATCGGCCAGCGCGGCGCCCATGTCGTGCAGCAGCAGGTCGGTGTAGGGCCAGATGCGTTGGCCCGACACGCGCGCGCTGGTGAGCGCGGGGAACGGGCCTTCGCCGGTCACGTAGCTGGGCCGGTGGCAGGCCGCGCACTGCGCCTGCGCAAACAGCGCCTGCCCGCGCAGCACCTGCGGGTCGTCGGCCTTGCGGCGCGCGGCCGGCGCCAGCGTGGCCTGGTAGAAGATCACCTGGCCGAGCGTTTCGTCGTCGATCTCGGGCACCGCCGCGCTGGCATGGGCCGCGGGCATCAGGCCGTCGTGGCCGCGGCGTTTGCCGCCGCCGTGCGGCGCGCCCTGGCAGTCTTTCTGCGCCGGGGTGCAGCCCTCCTGCGCGAAGGCGCTGCTGGTGATGCCGATGTCGCCGTTGAAGGCGCCGGCCGTCTGGTGCGCGATGCTCGCTACGTTGGCCTTCCAGCCGAAACGGCCGATGCGCTCGGCCCGCGCGAAGGCGTCCCACACGCGGTTGGGCTGGCCCTTGATGGGGCCTGGCGCGGCCGCCTGCTCGCGGGCGTTGCGCAGGATCTCGGCCTCGGGAATGGCTTCGAGCAGGCCGATGCCGGCGATCTGCGGCGCGATGCGCGGGCTCACCTGCACGTCTTTGGCCATGGGGCCGTAGCCCAGGCCGGCCAGGGTGTAGAGCGGCTGGCGCAGCGTGTAGCGCGTGCCGTCGGCAAAGCGGCCGTGGATGGGCCGGCTGCGGATCTCCACCCGGCCCTCGGGCCGCACGCCCTGGACGGCGGCGTTGTTGAACTGGTCGCCGTAGGTCGGCTCGGGCACCACGCCGGCGTGCGGCGCGGGCGTGCCCGGCACCGACAGGCGCATCAGCAGCGCCACCGTGTTGTCGGGCTCCGGGCCGAGGGTTTTGGTCCAGTCGGGCGGCGCGCCGCGCCCGTCCATCACGTGGCAGCCGGCGCAGGAGCGCGCGATGAAATGCGGCCCCAGGCCGTCGCGCGCCGTGGTGGACGCGGGGGCCTCGACCCAGTTGCGTTTGAAGAAGGAGTTGCCGATGACGAAGCGCGTCTGTTCGGCGTCGCCCAGGTTGGCGAAGGGAAACGAAAACGCCTGGCGCCCGGTGGCGTGCACCGTGGTGGCGCCCCCCGTCAACACACCCAGCGGATCGGGGTCGGTGTCAGCGCTGGCCCGCCCATGCAGGGCCAGCATCGCCGCCCCAGCGGCGATGGCCCCCATGGCCAGCGCGACACGCGTGGCTTTGGGAAAGTTGGACATGATGAATCGAGGCGCGAAAAATGCAGACACACTGCGAGAGAGAGGGGAAGTCAACCAGAGTGCGGTGGAACCGGCTTTGCCGGACCACTCGCACTGCCCCCCTTCAGGGGGTGACGCCGCAGGCGGCGCGGGCGGGTGATCAGGGTTCCACGAGAGTGAGCCTTGCGATGCCCACCGCCGATGCCGACTCGACCAGCAGCTTGGACTGCGCCACCAGGCTCGCGATGGTCTTCTCGATGGCCGGGCGGCCGGCCGCACCCTTGGCGATGGCGCGGTCGAACGGCGCCGGGATGGCTTCGGCGCCTTGGACGGAGCTGGCGATCTGGGCCGTGGTCTTCTCGGCCAGGGCCGGGTTCTTTGCCGCCACCAGATCGCGCACGCCCGGGCCTTCCAGCTTGCTGCCATCGCGCCGGGTGAACTGGCCCAGCCACACGTTCTGGATGCCCTTGGCGTTGTTCACCACGTCGCGGTGCGTGTTGTCGGAGAAGCAGGAGTGTTCGTCTTCCTGGTCCTGCGAGTTCAGCGCCACTTCCATGCGCTCGCCCGCGAGTTCACCGCGCGAGAGCGAGCCCAGGCCGACGATGATCTTGCGCACCGATTCCTGGCCGCCCTTCTCGAACTTCGCGCGGTAGTTCTTCGCGCCCGGCGCCCAGGCCGCGGCCATGGCCGAAAGGTCGTCCACCAGCAGCTCGGTGACCACCGTCAGGTACAACGCGCGGCGCTCGGCGTTGTCGGTCTTGCCTTTCACATAGTCCTCAAACGAGCGCTTGCCCGGGCCGGTCTCGCTCTGGTCCTGGCCCCAGAGCAGGAACTCCACGGCGTGCCAGCCGGCGCTGATGTTCTCTTCGCCACCGCGTTCGTTGGCCTTGGCCAGCGCGGCCTTGGTGATCTTGAATTTCGGTGTGTTCACCAGGCCGGCCTTGGGCTTGCCGCTCACGTAGTCCACATAGGCCTCGTCCAGCGGCCAGGCGTTGATCTGGCCTTCGGGGCCCTTGGCGTCGTCGATCGGGCCGCCGTAGAAGCGGAATGCCTCGGTCTGGCCGTAGAACTCGCGGCCTTCCAGCCAGGCCTTGCGCGCCTTTTCCAGGCCCTCGGCCGAGGGCGCGGCGACGAAGGCGGCGATGGCGGCCTGCATGTCCTTGGCGGCGGCCAGGGTGTCGCTGTAGCTGGCGTGCACCAGGGCGGCGTAGTGGGCGGCCACGGCCTTGGCGTCGACAGCGCTCGCGGCGGCGGCAGCAGCAGGCGTGGCGGCGTGGGCGGGCAGGCCCGTGAGGGCGGCGCTGGCGGTCAGGGTGGCGATGGCCAGGGTCAAGGCGCGCAGGGTCATGGAAGTTCCTTGAGTAAAGTAAATGAGAACGATTCTATTTCAAATGGTTTTGGATGTTCCGCTCCTGCCAGGCGTCCGGATCGCGGTGCGCCATTGCCTGGCAGTTTCGTCTCGATGGGGAGCCGGATACGGCTTGCGCTTCGTCAACGGAACGGGCCGGGATCGCCGCGCATCGCTTAAGTTTTAAATAAGAATCGTTATCATCAAACCATTGGCGATCCGCCAGTGTTCGATCCACAGGGGAGGTGTTTGCATGTCACTGTCAAGCGTCGAGACCGGCCAGGGCGGCCATTTCATTCCGTTGAGCGCATGGCCGGGCTGGACCGAGACCATGCGTCAGGCCTCGCGGGCGCACCGCATGGGCCAGGTGTTGCAGGCGCTGGCGTTTTACCGCCTGGCGCTGGGCATGGCGCGCGAGGGCCTGGCCGCGGGCCGGGAGCCGGACGCGGACGCCTGCCTCTCGGCCCTGGTCTGCAGCAGCCGCTGCCTCTCGGCGCTGCAGGCCGACGAGGGCAGCAGCGCGCTGGCGGCCGAGGTGCTGGCCGACGCGCACCTCGCCCTGCTCGGGCTGATCCACCGCGAACCGGCGGGCAGCGCCTGGCGCAAGGCCGCGGTCTGGCACAGCCACGAGACCCACACCGCCCTGCTCGAGCACTGGCAGGCGCACGGCGCCGATCCGGCCATCGAGCGCGCGCTGCGCGCCGGCTGCCTGGTGCTCTGCACCCCCAGCGCTGCGGTGCACTGAGCATGTGCGTGTTCAAGAAACCCGGCCAGGCCGATGCCCTGGGCGACCTGGCGGCGCGTTATGCGGCGCAAGCCGTGGATGGAGCGACCCCCGCTGCCGATGACGCGGACCGCGCGCGCGGTTCGGCGCGCCGCAAGCTCTGGACGCTGGGCAACCACGCGGCCTGCCCCGTCACCGGCGTCTGCCTGCGCCTGCCCGAGCTGCAGAAGCTGGCCCGCAAGGCCGATCTCCCGCTGGACGGCTGCTCGGAATACGAGATGCACATCGCCCTGGTGAGCGAATGCCGCCGGCGCACGCCGCTGGCCGAGATGGTGCAGCGCGAGCTGGACAGCCGCTACGAGCTGTTCATCGGCCAGTCGCTGCGCCTGAAGACCACCGAAGCGCTGGCGAAGTGGTGGGACCGCTCCTGCATGGGCATGGACTGGGCGGGCGTGTTCTGGGCCGTGCTGACCCATTCCCGCTGCACGCCCGAACTCGAATTCGCCGTGCTGGGCCAGGTGCACATGCTGCAGCACCAGGTGGGCATGGCCGCCCGGGTGGACCAGACCCGGCTGCAGACGCTCGTGCAAGAGAACCACCAGCTGGGCGACGAGCTGATCCACGCGCAGCAGCGGCTGCAGACCATGGGGCAGGAACAGGTGCTGCGCAAGGAGCGGCACCAGGCCGCGCTGATGCACCTGCGCGCCGAGCTCATCCGCGCGCAGACCGAGCGGGCGCAGGCGCTGGCCGAGCTGGAGGCGTTGAAACAGCAGACCCCGGAGCTGCCCCAGCGCCAGCGCCTGCTGGACGACAACCGCCAGCTGGCCGAGCACAACCAGCAATTGCGCCGGGCCCTGAACCTCGCCACCCAGGCCGCCTGGCCCGCGCCGGCTACCCCGGGGGCCAGCGGCCCCACGGAGAAAGCCGCCGACGCCCGCGCGCTGCCGCCGGACGAAGGCCTGCCCATCCACGACCGCTCGGTGTTGTGTGTGGGCGGGCGCACCCGCGTGATCCCCATCTACCGCGAACTGATCGAGGACAAGGGCGCCCGCTTTCTGCACCACGACGGCGGCGAAGAGGACAACGCCGGCCAGCTGGGGCCGCTGCTGCAGTCGGCCGACGTGGTGATCTGCCAGGTGGGGTGCATCAGCCACAACGCCTACTGGCGCGTGAAAGAACACTGCAAACGCCACGGCAAACCCTGCCTGTTCGTGGAAACGCCCAGCCGCTCCGCGCTGGAGCGGGTTCTCGGGGGCTGCCGCGAGCCGGCGCCGGCCGCCCTGTGCGAGGTGGGGGGCGACGCGCTGGTGGACAAGGCGCGCTGACGGTGCACAGAAAGCCTCAGTCCACCGGGTGGATCCGCACCTGTGGCAGCAGGCGCTGCACGTCCTCGCGGCTGCACAGGCCGGTGCCGATCGACAGCAGCGTGGCCGAGCCGGCGGCGACCCCGAGCGCAAACGCCTCTGGCAGCGGCTGGCACTGCTGCAGGGCGGCGACCACACCGCCCACGAAACTGTCGCCCGCCCCCACCGCGCTGCTCACGGGAATGTCCAGCGGATCGGCCCGCCAGCTGGATTCGCGGGTCACCAGCAGGGCGCCCAGGTGGCCCAGCGTCAGCGCCACCACCTCGGTGGAGCCGCGTTCGATCAGCCCGCGGGCCGCCGCCAGCCACTGCTCGGGCGTGTCCAGGGCCTGCCCGCTGAGCGCGGCGAGTTCGCGCAGATTGGGCTTGAACAGGTACACCCCTTCGGCCAGGGCCGCCTCCAGCGCCGGCCCGGAGGTGTCGAGCACCATGCGTGCGCCGCGCGTGCGGCACAGGCGCGCGAGCCGGGCGTAGAAGTCCGCCGGCACGCCCGGCGGCAGGCTGCCGCTGGCCACCAGCAGATCGGGGAACGGCGTGAGCGCCTGCAGGTGGTCCAGGCAGGCCTGCCATTCGGCGCCGCTCAGGTGCGGGCCGGGCATGACAAAACGGAACTCGGCGCCGGTGCTGTGTTCGTGCACCGTGAAGCTCACGCGCGTCTCGTCGGCGATGGGCAGGAATACGCTGTGAATGCCCTCTTCGCGCATGCGCTTCTGCAGCCACTGGCCGGCCGAGCCGCCGGTAGGGCAAAGGGCGGTGCACTCGCCCCCCAGGCGGGTCAACACCCGCGCCACGTTGACGCCGCCGCCGCCCGCGTCGTGCAGGGTCTCGCTGCAGCGCAGCTTGTGCGTGGGCACCACGGATTCGGTTTCGGTCGCGAGATCGACCGAGGGGTTCATCGTGAGGCAGAGGACGCGGAGCGGAGGAGCGGACGTGTTCATGCGCCGGTTGTACCGCAAACCGCGTGCGCCACGCCTTCGCGCGCGGCGGGACGGGTGGCGCGCAGGGTGCGCACGTAGGGCTGGCCGTCCCGATCGTGGTGAACGTCCACCGGCACGTGGTACAGGCGGTGGATGAGGTCGCGGCTCAACACCTCGGCCGGGGGGCCGAAGGCCTGCAGGCGGCCGTCGCCGAGCACGATCAGCTGGTCGGCGAACTGCGCCGCCAGGTTCAGGTCGTGCAGCACGGCCACGCTGACCCAGCCCTGTTCGGTGGTCTGCGCCTGGAGGTGCTCCATGAGCTGCATCTGGTGCTTCAGATCGAGCGCGCTGACCGGTTCGTCCAGCAGCATCAGCCGCGGCTGGCGCAGCAGCACCTGGGCAAACAGCACCATCTGCCGTTGCCCGCCGCTCAGGGTGTGCACCGGGCGGTCGGCCAGGTGGGCAATGTCCAGCGCCTGCAAGGCCTCCAGCGCCGCCCTCAGATCGTCGTCCGACAGCCGCATCGACAGCCGCTGCAGGCGCCCCAGCACCACCACTTCGAGCGCGCTCAGGTCCAGGTCGAGCTGGGTGTTCTGCGGCATGTAGCCAATGCCCTGGCGCCAGGCGGTCAGTGCGTGGGGCGTCATCGGCGTTCCATGCAGGCGCACGCCGCCGCGCGTCAGCGGCAGCTCGCCGAACAGAGCGCGCAGCAGGCTGGTCTTGCCGGTGCCGTTGGGGCCGATGATCACGTGCAGTTGCCCGGCGTGCAGTTGCAGGTTCAGCCCCTCGACCAGGGTCAGCTCGCCGATGCGCAGGGTCAGGTCGTGAAGCTCAAGCACGGCCGCGCTTTCGGTGGCCCAGGATGAGCCATATCAGGAAGGGAACCCCGATCAGTGCCGTCACGATGCCGATGGGAAACAGGGCGCCGGGCACGATGGACTTGGACAGCACCGACGAGACCGAGAGCATCAGCGCACCGCACAGCGCCGACTGCGGGATCAGGAAGCGCTGGTCTTCGCCGACCTGCATGCGCGCGATGTGCGGCGACACCAGGCCGATGAAGCCGATGATGCCCACGAAGCTGATGGCGGTGGCCGTCATCAGCGCGACCAGCACCAGGGTCTTCAGGCGCAGCCGCGTGACGTTCACGCCCAGGCTGCGCGCACGCGCCTCGCCCAGGCGCAGGCAGGTCAGTTGCCAGGCGTCGCGGTACAGCAGCAGCGCGCACACCAGGGTCACGCCCGCGGTGATCCCCAGCATCGGCCAGGTGGTGCGCATCAGGCTGCCGAACAGCCAGAAGATGATCTGCTGGTTCAGTTCGGGCGAAGAGAGGAACTGCAGCAGCGACAGCAGCGACTGGAACAGGAACAGCAGCGCGATGCCGGCCAGGATGATGGTCTGGCTGCTGACATGGCGCATCAGCGCCAGCCCGAACAGAAAGCTGGCTGCCAGCATGCAGCAGACGAAGGCGCCAACGGGGATCGCCACCAGGGGCGGCAGGCCCAGGCCGCCGGTGACCAGGGCCAGCGCCGCGCCAAAACCGGCGGCCGCCGCCAGCCCCAGCGTGTACGGGCTGGCCAGGGGGTTGTCGAGCAGGGTCTGCATCTGCACCCCGCCCAGCCCCAGCGCCGCACCCACCACCAGGGCCATGAGCGCGATCGGCAGGCGCATGTCCATCACGATGGCGCGCGTCATCGGGTCGGCCGCGGCGGGCGCCACCAGCGTGCGCAACACCTCGCCCAGCGCCAGCAGCGAGGGGCCGGTGGCCACGTCCAGCGTCAGGCTGCACAGGCCCAGGCCGACGAACAGGAGCAGCCAACGCCAGCGGCGTGCCTCGCGCCCACGCTGGCGCCGCAGGACCTGGACGCCCAGGTCGGGCGCGGCGGTGGTGTCGGTCATTTGCCGTTGAGCACGAAGGTGCCCTGGGGCTGGATGGGCAGGTAGCGGCGGTAGAAGTCGCGGTAGGTGGCGTCCGGATCGATGTCGGCAAACAGCGTCGGGTACAGCGCCTTGGCCAGGTACTGCAGCTGCGCCGCATCCAGCAGGCTGCGCGTGGCACCGTGGTAGACGCCGTGCAGGCGGCCGTCCTGCAGCGCCGGCAGGGCGCCCCAGCCCTTGCGCTGTGCGAAGCCTTGCAGGCGCCGGCGCGCTTCCGCCGCGGGCACACCGAAGCCCATCTGCATGGCGTCGGGGCGGCTGACACTTTCATAGCCCGCGATGAGCACCACCTGCGGTTTCGCGACCAGCAGCTGTTCGGGGTTGATCGGCCCCCAGTCCTTGACGAAAGGCGCGGCCACGTTGTCGCCACCGACCAGATCGATCATGGCGCCCCACATGTTCTTGCCGTAGGTGTAGCTGTGCTCGGCGGGTCCCTTGTCGCCCAGCTCGATGTACGTGCGCGGGCGGGGCAGCTTGGCCTGGGCGATGCGCTGCTGGATCGTCTGCACGACCTGGCGGTAGCCATCGGCGATACCCTGCGCGCGCGCCGTCTCCCCGGTGAGCTGGCCCAGCACCTTGGTGCTGGCCATATGGCGTTCCAGGGTCTGCGCGTTGTAGTCCACCACCACCACGGGAATGCCGGCGGCCTCCAGGCGCGGGATCTCGGACGCCAGGGCCTTGAACTGCCAGTCGGCCAGGATCACCACGTCGGGTTTCGTGGCCAGCACCTTCTCGAGCGAAAAACTCTGGTCCTGCACGTTGCCCACGTCGGGCACGTCGCGCAGCGTGGGCCGCGCGGTCGCGTACTGTTCCCACACGGCGGGCCGCGACTTGACGAACCAGCCCCGCGACAGACCCACCAGGCGGTCGAAGGCCTTGTCGCCGCCGACGGCGAAGTAGTCCTCGACATAGAAGCCCAGCAGCACCCGCTGGGCCGGCAATTCCAGCGTGAGCTTGCGGCCCAGCACGTCTTCGATGGTGCTGGGCGCGGCCCAGGCACCGAGCGCGCTCAGCGCGAGCGTGGCGCCCAGCGCCAGTTGTTTCCACAGGTGGCGTGTCATTTACATCTCCAGCGCGAAGCTGCCCTTGGCCTGCACCGGCAGGTAGCGTTGGTAGAAGCCCAGGTAGTTGGCCTGCGGATCGACGTCCTTGAACAGCGTGGGGTACAGGGCCTTGGCCATGAACTGCACCATGGTGTAGTCCAGCACCGAGCGCGACGCGCCCTGGTAGACCGCGTACAGGCGCTGGTTCTTCACAGCCGGCAGCTCGCTCCACCCGGCGCGCCGGGCAAAGCCCTGCAGGCGCTGGGCCGACTGTTCGGGCGCCACCCCCTGGCCCATGAGCATGGAGGTCGGGTTCTGGGTCGACTCCGTGCCGGCGATGAACACCACCTCGGGCCGTGCGGCCAGCACCTTCTCCGGGTTCATCGGGCCGTACCACTCGACGAAGGGCGTGGCGATGTTGTCGCCGCCGGCCAACGCGCCCAGCGGACCCCACATGCCCTTGCCGTAGCTGAAGCTGTACTCGGCCGGTCCCTTGTTGCCGAACTCCACATAGAAGCGCGGCTTGGGCTGCTTGGCCGCGGCAATGCGCGAGCGCACCTGGTCGATGGCGGCCTGGTATTCGTCGGCGATCTTCTGCGCGCGCGTCGGATCGCCCGCGATCTTGCCGAGCAGCAGCGTGCTGGCGCGGTGGTTGGCCGGCAGCTCCAGGTTGTAGTCCACCACCACCACGGGCACCCCGGCGTCTTCCAGCCGTTTCACGTCCGGGCCCAGGCCCTTGTATTGCCATTCGGCCAGCACCACCACGTCGGGCCTGAGCGCCAGCACCTTCTCCACGGAGAAGGTCTGCGCCTCGACCTCGCCCACGTCGGGCAGCTCCTTGAGCGAGGGCCGGTGGGCCGCGAACAGCGACCAGTTGGCCGGGCGCCAGCCCTCCCAGGCCTCGCGGGAGAAGCCGACCACACGGTCAAAGGCCTTTTCGCCGCCGATGGCCATGTAGTCTTCGAAATAGAAACCCAGCAGCACGCGCTGGGCGGGCAGGTCGACGCGCACGGACCGGCCGAGCACGTCCTTGACGGTTTGTGGGGCCGCCTGCGCGGCGTGGATCAGACCGGCCGTCAGGCCCAGGACGCACAGCCAGCGCGCGGCGGGGGCGATTCGCATGAACACTCCTTCGGAAGGCCGGGCGTGCCGGCGAAGGTCAGCATTCTATATGCGAATGATTCTCAGAAAGTTTTGAAATTCCGATGTCCGGCCCGTCAACACATCAGCGCATCAGCGCTTCGATCTCGTCGGCCTGCACCGGCACGCCGCGCGAGATGAGTTCGCAGCCGGTGTCGGTGACGAAGGCGTCGTCTTCGATGCGGATGCCGATGTTCCAGAACTCGCGCGGCACGCCGTCGCTGGGCCGCACGTACAGGCCGGGCTCGATGGTCAGCGCCATGCCGGGGCGCAGGATGCGGCTGGGGCGGTCCAGGATGGTCTCGCCGCTGAGCGCGTCCTGGCGCTCGCTCACAGTGCCCACCTCACTCGGCTCCACGTAGCTGCCGCAGTCGTGCACGTCCATGCCCAGCCAGTGGCCGGTGCGGTGCATGTAGTGGGCGAAGTAGTGGCGGTGCTGGATCGCGTCCTCCAGCGTGCCGACCTGGTTCTTGTCGAGCAGGCCGAGGTCCAGCATGCCCTGCGTGAGCACCCTCACCGCCGCTTCGTGGGGCGCCACGAAACGCGCGCCGGGTCGGGTGGCTTCGATCGCGGCCACCTGGCTGGCCAGCACCAGGTCGTAGAGCACGCGCTGCGGGCCGCTGAAGCGGCCGTTGGCGGGGAAGGTGCGCGTGATGTCCGAGGCATAACCGTCGAGTTCGCAGCCAGCGTCGATCAGCACCAGTTCACCGTCACGGATCGGCGCGTTGTCGGCCCGGTAGTGCAGCACGCAGGCGTTGGCGCCGGCGGCCACGATGCTGCCGTAGGCCGGGTACTGCGAGCCGTGCTGGCGGAATTCGTGCAGCAGTTCGGCGTCGAGGTGGTACTCGCGCACGTCCTGCCCGGCGCGCAGCATGGCGGCGCTGCGCTGCATGGCGCGGATGTGGGCGCCCGCGCTGATCTGCGCGGCGCGGCGCATGGTGTCGCGCTCGAACGGGTCCTTGAAGAGCCGCATCTCGTCGAGCACGCCGCACAGGTCGCGCTGCGATTCGGGGCACAGCGCGCCGAATCGCACCCGCGCGCGCACCGACTGCAGCCAGCCGTCGATCCGGCCTTCGAGGCCCTTGTGGGTGGCGAAGGGGTACCACACGGTGTGGCGGTTCTCCAGCAGCCGGGGCAGGCGCTGGTCGAGCTCGGTCACCGCAAAGGCCGCGCTCACGCCCAGGTGCTCGGGCGCGGCCTCGGGGCCCAGGCGGATGCCGTCCCAGATCTCACGCTCCAGGTCTTTGGGCTGGCAAAACAGCGTGGTCTCGCCCTCGGCGGTGATCACCAGCCAGGCGTTGGGTTCGGAGAACCCGGTCAGGTAATAGAAGTAACTGTCGTGGCGGAACAGGAAGTCGCTGTCGCGGTTGCGCTGGCGTTCCAGCGCGGTCGGCACGATGGCGATGCCGCCGGGGCCCAGTTGGGCGGCCACGCGGGCGCGGCGTTCGGCGTAGAGGGTGTGGGAGGTGTGTGCGTCCATGGCGGCATTCTCCGTGTTTTGCAACGACCCCACAGTGCCACTGCCCGGTGCGCAGTTCAACCAAGGATGCGGTGGAACCGGCTTCGCCGGGCCACTCGCATCGCCCCCCTTGGGGGGGTGACGCCGCAGGCGGCGCGGGGGGG
>NZ_BCWR01000025.1 GCF_001592305.1 Hydrogenophaga taeniospiralis CCUG 15921 | reverse complement strand
AAAAAGTCTGATCCTTGATCACCGATCCCTATTTCTATCTGGTGGCGATCCCCGCCGTGCTGCTGCTGGGGGTGAGCAAGAGCGGCTTTGGCGCCGGCTTCGGTTCGCTCGCCGTGCCCATGATGGCGCTGGCGGTCACGGTGCCGCAGGCCGCGGCGATCCTGATGCCGGTGTTGCTGGTGATGGATCTGCTCGGCATGGCGGCGTTTCGCAAGAACGTGGACCGCCGGTTGCTGCGTTTTCTGCTCCCCTTCGGTCTGCTCGGCATCGTGATCGGCGCGCTGCTGTTCAAGCTGCTGGACGCCAAGGTGGTGGCCGGCATCGTGGGCGGCTTCACCCTGCTGTTCTTGGCGCAGCGCCTGCTGTTCCCGCCGAAGGCCGACAGCCCGCCGCCGCCGCAATGGGTGGGCGCCATCCTGACCGCCACCTCCGGTTTCACCAGCTTCATCGCCCACGCGGGCGGCCCGCCGATCAACGCCTATGTGATCCCGTTGCGGCTCTCGCCGGTGCTGTTCACCGGCACCATGGCCTTCTTCTTTTTCTTCATCAACATCGCGAAGTGGATTCCCTACGCCTGGCTGGGCCTGCTGGACCTGCGCAATATGCTGACCTCGCTGGCGCTGCTGCCATTTGCGCCGATCGGGGTCTGGGTGGGGGTGCGCATCGCGCACCGCATCAAGCCGCTGCTGTTTTACCGGATGGTCTACGCCGGCATGTTCCTCACTGGTGTCAAGCTGGTGTGGGACGCGTGGCGCTGAGGGGCTGGCGATACCATAGGGTCTGTTTTCAGACAACGAGGAGGTCGGTATGCCTATCGTGGTGGTTGCGAATCCCAAGGGGGGTGTGGGGAAGTCCACCCTGTCCACCCATGTGGCGGGTTACTTCGCCGCCCAGGGCCATGCCGTCATGCTCGGAGACGCCGACCGCCAGCAGTCGTCACGCCTGTGGCTGCAACTGCGCCCGCCGGCCGCGCGCCCCATCCGCACCTGGGAGGTGTCCCACGACCTGATTGCGCGCCCCCCGCGCGACACCTCCCACGTGGTGCTGGACACCCCCGCCGGCCTGCACGGCTGGCGTTTCAAGGACGTGATGCGCATGGCCGACAAGGTGCTGGTGCCGCTGCAGCCCAGCATTTTCGACATCTACGCCACGCGCGCCTTTCTCGACGAAATCGCCGGTTTCCGCAACGCCGACAAGCTCAAGATCGGCATCGTGGGCATGCGGGTGGATGCGCGCACCATCGCGGCCGACAAGCTGCAGGAGTTCGTCTCCGGCCTGGGTCTGCCGGTGCTGGGTTACCTGCGCGACACGCAGAACTACATCCACCTGGCTGCGCGCGGGCTCACGCTGTTCGACGTGGCGCCGGGCCGTGTGGAAAAGGACCTGCTGCAATGGCAGGGCATCTGCGACTGGCTGGACCGTTGAAACACCCCCGCCGCGCTGCGCGCGACCCCCTCAAGGGGACGGCATTGGCCGTCTGGCAAGGCCGGCCCGGCGGTGCCCTGGGTTGCACCGTTTCGTGCGTCGCGTTGACGCTCCGGCGACATGGACGGCTGGTGGCGACACTTGTCGCCGGGCCGACACCCGCCGCCAGCCTGGCAGGCTAGAGTCGCCTCCCATGAAAACCTTTGAAACCCTGGCCGATCTGGCGGCCTGTGTGGGCCAGGAAGTGGCGCTCAGCGACTGGGTCACGATCACCCAGGAGCGTGTCAACCAGTTTGCCCAGGCCACCGGCGATCACCAGTGGATCCATGTGGACGTGGAGAAAGCGAAGCAGGGGCCGTTTGGCGGGACGATCGCGCACGGCTTCCTGACGCTGTCGCTGCTGCCGGTGTTTCTGGAGTCCGCGTTCGTGGTGCGCCAGTCCGGCATGGGCCTGAACTATGGGCTCAATCGGGTGCGCTTCACGGCGCCGGTGCCGGTGGGCAGCCGCCTGCGTGCGCGCCTGACCCTGCTGGCCGCGGAGCCCATCGAGCACCAGGGCTTGCAGCTGACGTGGTCGGTGGTGGTGGAGCGCGACGGTGCCGACAAGCCGGTGTGCGTGGCCGAGTCGCTGGTGCGGCTTTATCCCTGAGTCTTCCGCCGGGGCATTCAGCGGATTTTGACCAGTTGCTTGCGGTCCAGGCTGCCTTCGAACGCCCGGATCAGGTCGTTGATACGTTCGGCGGCAATGGACTGGTTGTGGCGTTGGGAGATCAGCTGGTAGGCGTCGTTGCGCAACATCCAGAGTTCCTGGGGCGTCTTGGCGTTGTCGATCTTCAGGCGCAAGCGTTGCGCGGGCAGGCTGATGCAGTCTTCGATGCACGACAGCAGGGCCTGCCGGATGGTGGCCAGATCCTTCATGCTGACCGGCTTCCGTGCGCTTTGGCGCGGTGTCAGTGCGGCCTGAACGATGCGTGCAATGGTGGGAATCAAAACGGTCTCCAGGCGGCCGATCGGGTCGCGGGTGTCGGGTGGGCCACCAGCGTTCGTGACGGGTGGCGCGGATCGGGAAATGCAAGCATTGTGCGACCGTTACAGGAGATCGGGTGGGGTGTTCAGTTCAACAAGGAGTGAACTGCGTCACGCCGACGGGGTGCCAAAGCCCTGCTGTCGCCAGGCCTCGAAGACCACCACCGCCACCGCATTGGACAGGTTGAGGCTGCGCTGGCCCTCGATCATGGGCAGGCGCAGCCGCTGCGTCGGGGCGAAGCTCTCGCGCAGGTCGGCGGGCAGCCCCCGGGTTTCGGAACCAAAGACCAGCCAGTCCCCGGGCCGGAAGCGGTTGTCGAACACCGACCGCGTGCCCCGGGTGGTGAGCGCGAACAGACGGTGCGGGTCGGGCTGTTCGGCGTGCAGGAAGCTGGCCCAGTCGGCGTGGCGGCGCACCTCGGCGTACTCGTGATAGTCCAGCCCCGCGCGCCGCATCTGCTTGTCGTCCATCGAAAAACCGAGCGGCTCGATGAGGTGCAGGGTGCAGCCGGTGTTGGCGCTGAGCCGGATCACGTTGCCGGTGTTGGGCGGGATTTCGGGCGCAACGAGGACGATGTGGAACATGGTTGCGCGCAGAGGTCCGGTGTGCGTGAGAGAAATTGGAGCGGGCCAGTGGTCTGGTCTGTGGGCTCTCCCTGCAAGGCCGCGATGATAACGTTGGAATCGCACCCCACCAGACCGGGTGGTCCACCGTGGCGGGGTGGCTGTCGTTCAGTGCGGCGGCGTGCGGGCCAACACCAGCGCATCGACCCGCTGGGCACCCGCCTGCAGCAGGGCCTGGGCGGCGGTCTGAAGGGTCGCGCCTGTGGTGGTCACATCGTCCACCAGCAGCACACGGGCCTGGGCCAGCCGCTGCCGATGCAGCGGGTGGGCGGCGAACGCGCCGCGCAGGTTGTGCAGGCGCTGCTCGCGCGGCAGGCTGTGCTGGTCCGGCGCCTCGCCGATGCGCAGCAGGGCATCGGCCAGTGCGGGCGGCATGGGCGTTGCCGTTGCGGCGGCTTGCCGGCGCAGGGCTTTCACCAGCTCCCAGGCCTGGTTGTAGCCACGGTTGCCCAGGCGCGACGGGGTGAGCGGCACCGGCACCACCAGATCGTAGGGGCCGGACGGCGGTTGGGCTTGGTACGCGCGCCACATCAGGGCGGCCAGGGGACCGGCCCAGCCGGGTTCGTTCCGGAACTTGAAGCGGGCGATCAGGGTGTCCCAGGGGTAGCTGTAGTCCACGGCCGCCACGCAGCGGTGCAGCGCCGCGGGTGCCTTACGGGTCTGGCAGGCACCGCAGAGCCCCGGGCCATGGGTTGCCAGCGGTGCGGCGCAGGCGCTGCAGCGGGGTGCGGGGGCGGCAAAACGCTGCTCGCAGGCCGTACACACCGCCCGTGCCGGCCAGCCGCCACACACCTGGCAGGTGGCGGGCAGGTGGCGCGTGAGGCGGGTCCACGTGTTGAACATGGGGCCAATATACTGGGCGTGCGGGCGATGCCGCCCGTGTCCCCACCCTCCCTGGTTTTCCCTTGAACAACACGCCCGAAGCCGAAACCCCCGTTCCGGGTCTGGACCCGGTGGCCGCCCAGCGCTGGCTGAGGCATCCCCGCCACCAGAGCCCCTGGCTGCACGAAGAGGTGGCCTCGCGCATGGCCGAACGGTTGCAGTGGTTTCGCGACAAGCCCGCGAGCTGGCTGCACTGGGAACCGGTGCTGGGTGGGCTTCAGTCTCACCAGCGGGTGCGGTCCTTGTTGCCGCAGGCGCGCTGCCATGTCGCCGCACAGCAGATGCCACAAGCCCTGCTGGCCACGCGCGAACCACCGTCGGCGTCGTGGAACCCCCTGAACTGGGTGCGGGGCAAGACGCCTGCACCCGCGCAGGACGAGACCCGCGTGGCCATGTTGTGGGCCAACATGGCCTTGCACCTGGAGCCACGACCCCAGGCCTTGCTGCGGCGCTGGCACGCGCACATCGAGACCAACGGTTTCCTGATGTTCTCCTGCCTGGGGCCCGACACCCTGCGCGAACTCCGGTCGATCTATCAGCGCGCGGGCTGGCCCGGACCCACCCATGCGTTCACGGACATGCACGACTGGGGCGATATGCTGGTGCACAGCGGATTTGCCGAGCCGGTGATGGACATGGAGCGCATCACCTTGTCGTACAGCGCCGCGCCGCCGCTGTTGAAGGATCTGCGCGAACTCGGTCGCAATCTGCACGCGGACCGGTTCGAAGGCTGGCGTTCACGCGCCTGGCACGCCCGCCTGTGCGAGGCCTTGGAAAGCGAGCTGCCGCGGTCGGACGACGGGCGCTTGCAGCTGACCGTGGAAGTCATATACGGCCATGCCTTCAAGCCCGTTGCGCGGGCGCAACTGGGGTCGAACACCTCGGTTTCGGTGGACGACATGCGGGCCATGCTGCGCGCCGGGCGGCGCTGAACCAGGCGTCGCATGGCCGGTCGATGGGGTCGGTGCGGGGGTGGACGGGGAGCCCCGGCCGGCGAATCCCCCGTTTCTCGCCGCTACAATTGACATAAATCAAAGCCTTCGGGGTGTTTTCCCTGCAGGTGCGCGCGGATCTTCGGATCGGTCGCGGACATGACCAGCCATTGGTGAGTCAAACCTGCAACGCTTCCCCGTGGGCAATCCTGTCCGTCGATGGCGTGCGCTGGAGCTTGGCAGTGCAACGGTTCGGTCACGCCCGCGCAGCCCATGGCAGCGCCTGTCTTGCGGGGATGCGGGGGTTGGGTATTCCCTGAGTGGGCGGCCCTACAAAAGTTTGTTCTAATCGGCATTGATATAAATCAATACTTATATTTGAGGCGCTTAAAGTGAGTACGACGAAGAAAACGGTTGATTCCATGCGTAAACGGCTCGTCACGGTGCGCGCGGCCGCCTCCACACTGGCGCTGAGCACGGGAGTCTGGGTGACCCAGGCCGCCCATGCGGTGAACGACCTGCCCGGCGGCCCCGCCGTGAACCAGCTCAATTTCGCCCCGCCGGCCACCCGCATCGCCGAAGAGCAGCACTGGCTGCACTGGTTCATGATGGGCATCTGCGCGGTCATCTTCGTCGTGGTCTTCGGCGTGATGTTCTATTCGATCATCAAGCACCGCAAGTCGGTGGGCCACAAGTCGCAGGTGCTGGCCGAACCGATCTGGGTGGAGCTGGGCTGGACCATCGTGCCGCTGCTGATCGTGATCGGCATGGCCCTGCCGGCCACCAAGGTGCTGGTGGCCCAGAAGGACACCACCAACAGCGACCTGACCATCAAGGCCACGGGCATGCAGTGGAAGTGGGGTTACGACTACATCAAGGGCGAGGGCGAGGGCATCGGCTTCCTCTCCACGCTGGACACCACTCAGCGTGAAATGTCCAGCCAGGGCAAGCCCGAGGGCGACGACTACCTGCTCAAGGTGGACAACCCGCTGGTGGTGCCGGTCGGCAAGAAGATCCGCATCATCACCACCGCCAACGACGTGATCCACGCCTGGATGGTTCCGGCTTTCGGCGTCAAGCAGGATGCCATCCCCGGCTTCGTGCGCGACACCTGGTTCCGCGCTGAAAAAACCGGTGATTTCTACGGTCAGTGCGCCGAACTGTGCGGCAAGGAACACGCTTACATGCCCATCCACGTCAAGGTGGTCACGGCCGAGCAGTACACCGCCTGGGTGACCGAGCAGCAAAAGGCCATGGCCGCGGCCGCCGACGACCCGAGCAAGGTCTGGGCGCTGGCCGACATGGTCAAGCGCGGCGAGTCCGTCTACGCGGCCAACTGCGTCGCCTGCCACCAGGCCAACGGCAAGGGTGCCGGCCCGATCAAGCCGCTGGACGGTTCGGCCATCGTGACCGATGCCGACAAGGGCAAGATGATGGCGGTGATGCTCAATGGCGTCAAAGGCCCGGAGGCCGAGATGCCGTCGTGGAAACAGCTGTCGGACACCGAACTGGCCGCCGTCATGACCTACGCCAAGAACAACTGGTCCAACAAAACCGAGCAGGTGGTTCAGCCTGCCGATGTGGTCGCTGCCCGCAAGTGATCCGGTTACAGAAAATCATTGAGTCTCAAAGGAATCGATCATGAGTGCAGTTCTCGACCACCACGATGCGCACGGTCACGACCATGACCACCACGCCCCGTCGGGCTGGCGCCGCTGGGTCTATGCCACCAACCACAAAGACATCGGCACGCTGTACCTGCTGTTCGCCTTCACCATGCTCATGGTGGGCGGCGTGCTCGCGCTGCTGATCCGCGCCGAGCTGTTCCAGCCGGGCCTGCAGCTGGTCAACCCCGAGCTGTTCAACCAGCTCACCACCATGCACGGCCTGATCATGGTGTTCGGCGCCATCATGCCGGCCTTCGTGGGCTTCGCGAACTGGATGATCCCGCTGCAGATCGGTGCCGGTGACATGGCGTTCGCGCGCATGAACAACTTCAGCTTCTGGCTGATGATCCCGGCCGCCATCATGCTGGTGTCTTCGTTCTTCATGCCCGGCGGCGCCCCCGCCGCCGGCTGGACGCTGTACGCGCCGCTGACGCTGCAGATGGGCCCCTCGATGGACGCCGGCATTTTTGCCATGCACATCCTGGGCGCGTCGTCCATCATGGGTTCGATCAACATCATCGTCACCATCCTGAACATGCGCGCGCCCGGCATGACGCTGATGAAGATGCCGATGTTCTGCTGGACCTGGCTGATCACCGCCTACCTGCTGATCGCCGTCATGCCCGTGCTGGCCGGCGCCATCACCATGACGCTGACCGACCGCCACTTCGGCACCAGCTTCTTCAACCCCGCCGGTGGCGGCGACCCGGTGATGTACCAGCACATCTTCTGGTTCTTCGGCCACCCCGAGGTCTACATCATGATCCTGCCGGCCTTCGGCATCGTGAGCCAGGTCGTGCCCGCGTTCGCGCGCAAGAAGCTGTTCGGCTACGCCTCCATGGTGTACGCCACCGGTTCGATCGCCATCCTGTCCTTCGTCGTCTGGGCCCACCACATGTTCACCACCGGCATGCCGGTGACGGGCCAGCTGTTCTTCATGTACTCGACCATGCTGATCGCCGTGCCCACGGGCGTGAAGATCTTCAACTGGATCGCGACCATGTGGAAGGGTTCGATGACCTTCGAGACCCCGATGATGTGGGCCGTCGGCTTCATCTTCGTGTTCACCATCGGTGGCTTCACCGGTCTGATCCTGTCGGTCGCCCCGATCGACATCCAGATGCAGGACACCTACTACGTGGTGGCGCACTTCCATTACGTGCTGGTGGCCGGTTCGTTGTTCGCCATGTTTGCCGGCATCTACTACTGGCTGCCCAAGTGGACCGGCGTGATGTACAGCGAAACCCGCGGCCAGATCCATTTCTGGTGGTCGATGATTTCCTTCAACGTCACCTTCTTCCCGATGCACTTCCTGGGGCTGGCCGGCATGCCGCGTCGCTACGCCGACTACCCGATGCAGTTCGCCGACTTCAACGCCATCGCCTCGGTGGGTGGTTTTGCCTTCGGTCTTGCCCAGGTCTTCTTCTTCTTCGCGGTTGCGTTGCCTGCCATGCGCGGCAAGGGTGCCAAGGCCCCGCAGAAGCCCTGGGAAGGCGCCGAGGGTCTGGAATGGGAAGTGCCTTCGCCGGCTCCGTTCCACACCTTCGAGAACCCGCCCAAGCTGGACGCCAGCGCCACCAAGGTGATCGGCTGAGCCCGTCACGACAACGGTTGACACATGACGCCTGACCAAAAAAAGAGCAACCTGCGCCTGGGCCTGATCCTGGGTTCGGTGGCGCTCGTCTTTTTCCTCGGCTTCGTGGGCAAGCTGGTGCTGTTCGGCGGCTGATGCCCGCCGGTACGCCAGCACTTCTGAACCGGACACGCCCCATGGGACCTCGTCGCGAAAACCTCAAGATGGTGGGCAAGCTCGGCGTGATCACGCTGGGCATGTTCGCGTTCGGTTACGCCCTGGTCCCGATCTACAACGCCATCTGCGAGATGACCGGCATCAACGTGCTGGCGCTGGCCGAGCGTGAGGTGCCGGGCGCACGGCCCGCCCTGCCGGCCAACACGCAGGTGGACCGCACGCGCAGCATCACGGTGGAGTTCGACGTGAATGCCCGCGGACCCTGGCAGTTCAAGCCCGCGGTGCGTTCCCTCCAGGTGCATCCGGGCGAACTCAATACGGTGATGTACGAGTTCCAGAACGTTCAGAACCGCACCATGGCAGCGCAGGCGATCCCGAGTTACGCCCCCAAGCAGTCGGCAGCGCACTTCAACAAGCTGGAGTGTTTCTGTTTCAACCAGTACACGCTGGCCCCAGGCGAGAAAAAGGCCTGGCCGGTGGCGTTCGTGATCGACCCGAAGCTGCCCAAGGATGTGACCACCATCACGTTGTCCTACACCTTCTTCGAGGTGGGCGGCAAGGTGCCCGCTGCGCCCGAGGGCCATGCACCTCAGGTCCGCGCTGTGCCCGCTGTCTCGTTGCCGGGGGCCGTATGACGCAGCCTGTGCACCAACGCAAGGGTTCGCTCGTGGGAACGGTCAAGGCCGTGCTCTGGGGTTTTCTGGGTGTACGTCGCAATGCCGACTACCAGAACGACATCGCCAAGCTCAACCCGATCCATCTCCTGGTGGTGGGGTTGGTCATGGCCCTGCTGTTCGTGCTGGGCCTCATCCTGCTGGTGAACTGGGTCGTCGCCTGAGGCCGCACCGTCGACAGCACCACGTTTTTCTTTCAGACATTCATACAAGCGCTTAGCAATTAGGAGTGAGCATGTCAGCAGCAACACACGGCACGACGCCTTATTACTTCGTCCCCGGGCCTTCGCGGCATCCGGTGATGGCGGCCATCGGGCTGTTTTTCGTCATCCTGGGCGCCGGCCAGTGGGTCAATGGCGCGGGCTGGGGAGCGTATTCGCTGGCCTTTGGCCTGGCCTTCTGGCTGATCGTGCTGTTCCAGTGGTTCAGCCAGTCGGTGGGTGAAAGCGAAAGTGGCATGTATGGCCGCAAGATCGACCTGTCCTTCCGCTGGAGCATGAGCTGGTTCATCTTCTCGGAGGTGATGTTCTTCGGCGCCTTCTTCACGGCCCTGTGGTGGGCCCGTGTGCACTCGGTGCCCGCGCTGGGCAACATCGAAAACGCGCTGATCTGGCCCGATTTCACCGCCGTGTGGCCAAGCCGGCAAGTGGGCGCCACCGCCTCGCCGGCCGGCATCATCGAGCCGTTCCAGACCATGGGCCCGTTCTGGCTGCCCACCATCAACACCGCGCTGCTGTTGTCCTCGGGCGTGACGCTGACCATCGCCCACCACGCCCTGCAGGCCGGTGAGCGGGCCAAGACCATCGCCTTCATGTGGGTCACGGTGCTGCTCGGCATCGTCTTCCTGTGCGTGCAGGGCTATGAATACGCCCACGCCTACAGCGAACTGAACCTCAAGCTGTCCTCGGGTGTCTATGGCTCGACCTTCTTCCTGCTCACCGGTTTTCACGGCTTCCACGTGCTCGTGGGCATGTTGATGCTGCTCTTCATCACCCTGCGCCTGCAGAAGGGCCACTTCACCGCACAGCGCCACTTCGGTTTCGAAGGCGCCGCCTGGTACTGGCACTTCGTTGACGTGGTGTGGCTGGGTCTGTACATCCTCGTGTACTGGATGTGATTCACCGCCTGGGGTGGTGCGCCACCCCATCCATGCATGCAGCAAAAAAGCGCCCGCAGGCGCTTTTTTGCTGGTGGGCGGTTGCTGAACAGAATCAGCGTTGCAGTGGCAGGCCGGTGGGCTGGATCCAGCCCATCAGGTAGCTGACCAACACCACCACGAACAGCAGGATGGAAAAGCCGACGCGAAACGCCAGCGCACGCGCCATGTGGTTCTTGCGCGGTTTGTTGCCGCCGTCGGGCGAGTCCTCTTCACCCCCCCGCATCATGAAAACCAGCGCGGCCACCAGGCTGCCAAGGATGGCGACGAAGGCCGCGATGACGAGTATTTTCATGCGTGCGATTATCGGTTTCTTTTCCACCCACCCGGGCGTTCCCGCATGACTTCCCGCCGCCTGCGTTTCTGGCTCGTCACGGTCGCCACGGCCATCACCATGGCGGTGACGGCCGCCCTGGGCGTGTGGCAGCTCGGCCGCGCGGCGCAGAAGCAGGCCCTGCACGATCTGATCGACCAGCGCGGCCAGTTGGCGGCCTGGGGCGGGCCGGATCTGTTGCAGGCACCCGACCCGCAGGCCGGCCTGCACCGCCCGGTGGCGCTGAACGGGCGCTGGGTGCCCGAGGCCAGTGTGTTTCTGGACAACCGGCAGATGGGCGGGCGCTCCGGCTTCTTCCTGGTCACGCCGCTGCGCATCACGGGCAGCGAGCGGGCGGTGCTGGTGCAGCGCGGCTGGGTGCCGCGCGATTTCAACGACCGCAGCCGCCTGCCGGTCATCGACACACCCACGGGCGAAGTCCACATCGAAGGGCGTTTGGCCCCGCCACCGGGCCAGCTATACCAGCTGGGCGAGGCAGGCACCGGGACGATCCGGCAAAATATCGAGCTTGCAGCGTTTGCGCAGGAGACCGGGCTGTCCCTGTTGAACGTTTCCGTTCTGCAGACCGGCGACGCTGCCGACGGTCTGCAACGCGACTGGCCCCGTACCGGGGCCGACGTCTCCAGACACCACGGTTACGCCTTCCAGTGGTTTGGCCTGTGTGCCCTCGCGGGTTTCCTGTATGTCTGGTTCCAATTCCTTTCCCCCCGCCGATCGCGCAAACCCCATGGCACAGACTCCCGATGAACCGCTGACCCTGACCGTGCACAGCCTGCCGCAACTCGACCAGGCCAGCGCACGCGACGCAGCGAGTACGCGCGCCGGTCGCTGGAAGATGCTGGCCCTGCTGCTGGTGAGCGCCGCGCCGGTGATCGCTTCGTATGTCACCTACTACGTGGTCCGGCCCGAGGGGCGGCGCAACTACGGTGAACTGATCGACCCGCAGCGCCCGTTGCCCGCATTCAGCGGCCGCGATGCCCAGGGCCAAGCCGTGCCCCTCACCGCGCTGAAAGACCAGTGGCTGCTCATCAGCGTGGCCGACAGCGCCTGTGACGACGCCTGCCAGCAGCGCCTGTACCTGCAGCGCCAGCTGCGCGAAACCCTGGGCAAGGAAAAGGACCGGCTGGACTGGGTCTGGCTGCGCACCGGCGACACCGCGCTGCCCGAGCCGCTGCGCCAGGCCACGTCGGCGGCCCGGGTGCTGCAGGTCGACGCGCAGCAACTCGCGACCTGGCTGGTGCCCGCGCCGGGCCATCGGCTCGAAGACCACCTGTACCTGGTGGATCCGCTGGGCAACTGGATGATGCGTTTTCCCGCTCCGCTCGACCCCAAGCAGGCCAAGCGCGATCTGGACCGCCTGATGCGCGCCGCCGCGTTCTGGGACCAGCCGGGCCGGCCGAACGATGCCGCGCCGGCGCCGACCCGCTGACCCCGCCCATGCAGACCCAAGCCCTGTACGACCTCGCGCCCGTGGCCCGCATCATGCTGCTGGGTGTGGTGATCGCGCTCGGGCCGCTGGCCTGGGTGTGGCTGCGCAACCGCCGCGCCGAGCCCACGCAACGCCTGCGTGTGCTCACGCTGGTCACCCTGTTTCTCACCTTTGATCTGGTGCTGTTTGGCGCCTTCACCCGCCTGACCGATTCGGGCCTGGGTTGCCCGGACTGGCCTGGCTGCTACGGCAGCGTGAGCCCGGTGGGGGCGGGGGCGTCCATCGCCGCTGCGCAGGAGGCCATGCCCGGCGGCCCCGTCACCTTCTCCAAGGCCTGGGTCGAAATGATCCACCGCTACCTGGCCACGGCCGTGGGCGTGTTGATCCTGGTGCTGGTGATCGTGAGCTGGATTGAGCGGCGGCGTCTGGCGGTGTCCTTCGCCTGGCCGTTGCTGACCCTGTTCTGGATCTGCCTGCAGGGCGCGTTTGGCGCGCTGACGGTGACGATGAAGCTGTTCCCCGCCATCGTGACCCTGCACCTGCTGGGTGGGCTGGTGCTGCTCGCGCTGTTGCGCGCCCAGGCCGCGGGTTATGCCCATGCCGGCCCGGGCGCGGCCGCTCCGGTGTCGCTGAGCGGGCGCCTGCGCACCGCCCTGGGGCTGGTGTTTGCGCTGCTGTGGCTGCAGATCGCGCTGGGCGGCTGGGTCAGCACCAACTACGCCGTGCTTGCCTGCAGCGAGTTCCCCACCTGCCAGGGCAGCTGGTGGCCCGAGATGGACTTCCAGCGCGGTTTCGCGCTGTGGCGTGCGCTGGGCCTGGACACGCTGGGCGAGGCGATCCCCTTTGCCGCGCTCACCGCCATCCACTACGTGCACCGGCTCTGCGCCTACGGGGTGCTGGCGGCGGTGTTCTGGCTGGCCTGGCGGCTGTGGCCGGTGGCCGGCATGCGCACCACGGCGCGGCTGCTGCTGGCCCTGGCCCTGTGGCAATTCGCCAGCGGCCTGACCAACGTGGTGCTCGATTGGCCCCTGCTCGCGGCCGTGGGCCACACCGGTGGCGCCGCCGCGCTGGTGATCGTGTTGACGGGCGCGCTCTTCAGCACCCGAACCGCCACCGACCCCGTGCGTTCCGTCCCCTTCAACACCTCCCAGGCGATCCGATGAGCTCCGCGTCCTCCACCCCCGCCGCCGTTGTCCTGCCGCCCACCTGGCGGCAGTTCTATGCGCTGACCAAGCCACGCGTGATCCAGCTCATCGTGTTCTGCGCGCTCATCGGCATGGTGCTGGCCGTGCCCGGCGTGCCCACGTGGGCCGAGCTGCGGCTGGCCGCCCTCGCGTCGTTGGGCATCTGGCTGGTGGCCGGCGCGGCCGCCGCGTTCAACTGCGTGGTGGAGCAGCAGATCGATGCCAAGATGAAGCGCACCGCCTGGCGCCCGACCGCCAAGGGCCAGCTCACCAACGCCAAGACGCTCAGTTTCTCGGCCGTGTTGTGCGGCGCCGGTTCGGCCGTGCTGTACTTCTGGGTGAATCCGCTCACCATGTGGCTGACCTTTGCCACCTTCGTCGGTTACGCCGTGGTCTACACCGTCATCCTCAAACCGCTCACGCCGCAGAACATCGTGATCGGTGGCGCTTCGGGCGCCATGCCGCCGGTGCTGGGCTGGGCCGCCATGACCGGCGTGGTGTCGCCCGAAGCCCTGATCCTGTTCCTCATCATCTTCCTCTGGACGCCGCCGCACTTCTGGGCATTGGCCTTGTACCGCGTGGAGGACTACCGCAAGTCGGGCCTGCCCATGCTGCCGGTGACGCACGGCTCCGAGTTCACGCGGCTGCAGATCTTCCTCTACACCCTGGTGCTGTTCGCTGCCTGCCTCATGCCCTTCATCATGCGCATGAGCGGCTGGTTCTACCTGGTGGCCGCGGTGGCCCTGAGCATCGGTTTCTGTGGCTACGCGTTTGTGCTCTGGCGCCACTACTCCGATGCGTTCGCCCGCAAGACCTTCCGTTTTTCGCTGATCCACCTCTCGCTGCTGTTCGCGGCGCTTCTCATCGATCATTACTTGTGAAACACCCCCGCCGCGCTTCGCGCGACCCCCTCAAGGGGGCGACACCAGCGGCCCGGCAGAGCCGGTTCCGCGGTGTCCTGGGTAGCATGCCTGCCGTACTGCCATGAAACCGACATCTCTTCTCCGCCGTGGTTGCCTTGTGCTGGCTCTGAGTGGTTTGCTGCTCGCGGCCTGCTCCGACAAACCCGCCGACGCCACGGCCTCGGGCTTCTCCAGCATCGACATCACCGGCGCCGACTACGCCACCGGCTTCTCGCTGACCGACCATGACGGCAAGCTGCGCACCTTGGCCGACTTCCAGGGCAAGGTCGTGGTGGTCTTCTTCGGCTATACGCAGTGCCCCGACGTGTGCCCCACCTCGATGAGCGAGCTGGCCGAGGCCAAGCGCCTGCTGGGCGCCGACGGCGAGCGTCTGCAAGGCCTGTTCGTGAGCGTGGACCCGGAGCGCGACACGCCCGAGGTGATGAAGGCCTACATGGCCAGCTTCGATCCTGGCTTTCTGGCGCTGTACGCCGCGCCCGACGCATTGCCCGCGCTGGCCAAGAGCTTCCGCATCTACTACAAGAAGGTCGACGGCAAGACACCCACCAGCTACACCATGGACCACTCCGCGGGCAGCTACGTCTACGACACGCAGGGTCGCGTGCGCCTGTACACCCGCTACGGCAGCGGCGCCCAGGCGCTGGCCAGCGACGTGAAAAAGCTGCTGGACGAGGCGCGCTGAACCACCAGGGAGGCTGCTGGCGCCATCACTAGAATCCCTGCGGGCTCTCATGTGGAAGAGCCCTATTTTTGGGAAGCTATTGATGTCTCGTTCAATGATTCGTGCCGCTGCTCTGGTTTTGACCGCGGTGGCGTTGACCGCGTGTGGTTCCAGCCCCGACAAATCCGCGGCACCGGACCTGCCCGGCAAATACACGCATGCCTATGTTTCAACGGTCTCTGTGACCCTGCTGGACAAGAACCCCGACAACACCCGTGTGCAGGACAAACAGGTCTTTGAGAAGAGGCTGCCCGGCGTGATCCAGCAAGCGTTGAAAGAGAGCGGCCTGGAGGTGTTGAGCGAACAACCTGGTCAGCGCGAAGGCGTGGTCGTGGTCCAGGCCAAGGTCAGCTACGACCCGGGGAACCAGGCTTTGCGCTGGGTCGGCGGCATTGTGGGCGCGGGCAAAGCCACGGCCGATTTTTCCCTTGAAGCCATCGATGCCCGCTCGGGCCAGGTGGTCGCGACACAGCAGGAAAGCGACACCAAACGCGGTGGCGCGTTCGGTGGCAACTTCTACGAAGACGCGGCCGAAAAGCTGGGAGACGTGACCGAAGAACTGGCCGAGAGCCTGGCGCTCATCAAGCGCTGATCCCTGAGGAGCGGGGCCGGCCCCGCTTCCCGGTCCCCTTCAATCCACCTTCGCGCCGCTGAGCTTGACCATGCGCTGGTATTTGGCGCGCTCGCGGTTCATGAATTCGCTGAAAGCCTCGGGCGTGCTGGGGGCGGGCTCGGCCATCAGGTTGGCGAAGCGGGTTTTCACCTCGGGCGACTTCAGGGCCTCGCTGAAGGCCGTGTTGAGCTTGCGCACCGTCTCGGCCGGCGTGCCGGCGGGCACGACCAGGCCCCACCAGGTGTCGATCTCGAAACCGGGCAGGGTGGCGGCCACGGTGGGCACGTCGGGCACCACGCTGCTGCGCTGCGCGGTGGTCACGGCCAGGGCCTTGAGCTTGCCCGAGCGGATGTTGGCCGCGGCGGTGGCGAGGTTGTCGAAGTTGAAATCGACCTGGCCCGAGAGCAGGCCCAGTTGAGCCGGGTTGCCGCCGTTGTAGGGGATGTGCACGGCGTACACGCCGGCCTGGTTCTTGAACAGCTCGCCCGCAAGGTGGCCGGCGCTGCCGTTGCCACCCGAGCCGTAGTTGAGCTTGCCCGGGTTGGCCTTGCCGTAGGCGATCAGGTCGGCCAAGCTGTGGATGCGCAGGCGCGTCGCCGTCTCGGCGTTCATCACCAGCACGTTGGGCACACGCAGCATCTGCGTGACGGGCGCGAAGTCCTTGGCCGGGTCGTAGGGCAGCTTGCTGAACAGCCAGGGGTTGATGCCGTGCGAGGCAGTAGTCGCGATGCCCAGCGTGAGGCCATCGGGTGCGGCCTTGGCCACGGCGCTCACGCCGATGTTGCCGCCCGCACCCGGCTTGTTCTCCACGATCACGGTGCCCAGCGATCCCTTGACGGCATCGGCCAGGATGCGCGCCGTCACGTCGATCGGGCCACCGGGGGCGAACGGCACCACGATGCGTGTGGTACCACTGGCTTGGGCGTGCGCCAGCGTGGGCAACGCCAGCACCGAGGTGGCCAGGGCCATGGAAGTGATGAGCTGGCGGCGGTTCAGCATGGTGTGGTCTTCTGAGGGGTGGGGTCGGTGAGAGGACGCGGATGTCACGAACAGCGGGCCGCTGCCGGGACTCACACCTTGTCGGCGGCGCTGGTGAACGCGTCGGCGAAGAAGGCTTCTTCGGGCAGTCCGGCCTGCGCCACGTAGTCGCGCTTGGCCGACTCCACCACGATGGGCGCGCCGCAGGCATAGACCTGGTGGCCCGAGAGGTCGGGGAAGTCCTGCAGCACGGCCTGGTGCACGAAGCCGGTGCGCCCGCTCCAGCCGTCTTCGGGCAGGGCGTCGGAGACCACCGGCACGTAACGCAGGTTCGGCATGCTGGCGAGCTGCGCCTCGATCCAGGCGCTCTGGTACAGATCGGCCGGGCGGCGGCCACCCCAGTACAGGGTGGCGGGGCGCGTGATGCCCTTGAATTGCATGTGCTCGATGATGGCCTTGATGGGGGCGAAACCGGTGCCCGAGGCCAGCAGGATCAGCGGCAGCTCGCTGTCTTCACGCAGGAAGAAACCGCCGTAGGGGCCCTCGATGCGCAGGATGTCCTTTTCCTTCATCGCGCTGAACACGTGGTCGGTGAACTTGCCCCCTGGCATGTGGCGCAGGTGCAGTTCGAGGCCGGGCTGCGTGGCCTGGGTGTGGGGCGCGTTGGCCATGGAGTAGCTGCGGCGCTCGCCGTCGCGCAGCAGGAACTCCACATACTGGCCAGCGTGGTACTGGAAGGTGTCGCTGGCGGGCAGTTGCAGGCGCATCACGATCACATCGGGCGAAACCCGCTCCAGCGTGTTCACGCGCACCGGCATTTTCTTGATGGGGAAGGCGCCGGCCTCGGTGACCTGGCGCGATTCGAGCACCACGTCGTTCCGTGCCACGCCGCAGCAGGTCAGCACGTAGCCGGCGGCTTCTTCTTCGGCGCTCAGGGCTTTGGCCTGGTGCGCCCCGTGGACCACGTTGCCACTGAGCAGCTTGCATTTGCAGGAGCCGCAGGCGCCGTCCTTGCAACCGTAGGGCAGGCCGATGCCCTGACGGATGCCGGCGGCGAGGATGGTTTCTTCGGGGAGGGCTTCGAACGCGCGTCCACTGGGCTGGACGGTGATGGTGAATGTCATACTGGCGGTTCTGGGTGAGGTGGTGCACAAGCGGGCACCACAGCGCGCAAGCAAACAAAGATTGTCGCAAATTCGGAACTCGCATGAGCCTCATCGGCGCTTTGCCCGCACGCTTCCGGCGTGAACGGGTCTTGATCATTGGCTGCGGCGACGTGGGGCTGCGCGCGGCGCGTGCGCTGGGCGGCGGTCGGCGTGTGCGCCTGCTCGCCCTGAGCTCCACGCCCGAGCGCCAGGCGGCGTTGCGGGCGCAAGGCATCACGCCCTTGTCGGGCGACCTGGACGATGCGCGCAGCCTGCGCCGCCTGGCGGGGCTGGGTACACGGGTGCTGCACCTGGCCCCGCCGCCCTCGGGCGAGCTGGCCGACTGGCGGCTGGACCCGCGCACCCGCGCCCTGGTGCGGGCGCTGGCGCAACGCTCCTTGCCCGCCGCGCTGGTGTACGGCTCCACCAGCGGGGTCTATGGCGACCGGCAGGGCCGCTGGGTGAGCGAAGCCACTCCCGCCCAGCCGCTCACGCCGCGCGCCTGGCGCCGGGTGGACGCCGAAGCCGCGGTGCACTGGCTCGGCCGCGCCACCGGCGTGCGCACCACGGCGCTGCGCATCCCCGGCATCTACGCGCCCGACCGCGAAGGCGGCACGCCGCGCGAGCGCCTGCTGCGCGGTACACCGGTGCTGCGGGCCGAGGACGACGTGCACACCAACCACATCCACGCCGACGACCTGGCGCGCGCCTGTGTGCTGGCGCTCTGGCGCGGGCGGCCGCAGCGCAACGTCAACGTCTCGGACGACACCGAGCTGAAGATGGGCGACTACTTCGATCTCGCGGCCGATCTCTACGGCCTGCCCCGGCCGCCCCGCGTCGCGCGGGACGCGGCGGGCGACCAGCTGCCGCTGGTGCTGCTGAGCTTCATGAGCGAGTCGCGCCGGCTGCACAACCAGCGCATGAAGACCGAGCTCGGTCTGCGCTTGCGTTACCCCACGGTGGCCGAGGGGCTGCGCGGCTGATGGGCCTTGGCGGGGTCGAGTGCGGTCACGGGCTCATGGACCGCAGCACGACCACGGTGTAGATCAGGTACGCGGTCAGCAGCACCCCGGCTTCCACCCGGTTGATGCGCCCCGGGCCGCGAAAGCCCCAGCCCATCAGGAACAGCAGCACCGTCAGGCCGGCCATCACGGGCAAGTCCCGGATCAGCACTTCGGTGCCCACGTCGATCGGTGCGATGACCCCGGCCAGGCCCACCACGGCCAGGGTGTTGAACAGGCAGGAGCCCAGGATGTTGCCCAGGGCAATGTCGTCTTCCCCCTTGCGTGCGGCCGCCACGCAGGACGCCAGCTCGGGCAGCGAGGTGCCGACGGCCACCACCGTCAGGCCAATGACGAGGTCGCTCACACCGAGCGACTGCGCGATGTCCACCGCGCCCCACACCAGCATGCGCGAGCTGCCCACCAGCACCAGCAGCCCCACCACGAGCAGCACCAGCGCGCGCCGCAAGGGCATGGCGTGCGCGCGCAGCTCGGTGGCCGTCTCCCTGGCCAGGGTGTCGCCCTTGTTGCGGCGGGCCTCGACGATGGACCAGCTCACCAGTCCGGCGAACACCAGCAGCAGCCCGGCCGCGTCGAGCCGCGACAGCACCCCGTCCCAGACCAGCAGGGCGGTCAACGCGGTCACCGCCATCAGGATCGGCAGCTCCTTGCGCAGGATCACCGACTGCACCAGCACCGGCGCGAGCAGCGCCGTCACGCCCAGGATCAGCGCCATGTTGACGATGTTGGAGCCCCAGGCGTTGCCCAGTGCCAGCCCGGGATTGCCCTGCGCAGCCGCCAGCACCGACACCACCATCTCGGGTGCCGAGGTGCCAAAGCCGACGACCAGCATGCCCACCAGCAAGGGGGGCATGGCGAAGTGCCGGGCGGCGGCCGAGGCGCCGGCCACGAAACGGTCGGCGCTCCAGACCAGCAGCAACAGACCGGCAAGGATGGCAAGCGATGGCAGCAGCATGGCGGGTCGGGCGGGCGTTGTTGGACAATGCCGGGATTGTGTCAGTTGACCCACACCCCGGCCATGAAGAGACCAGCACCCCGACCGCCCAGCCGCCGGGCTTCTGGGACTCGCCCCTGCGTTCGCGGCTGGCGCTCACCGCAGGCGCTGTGGTGCTCATGCTGCTGTTGCTGTGGTGGTGGCGGCCGCTGCTGCTCATCCCCGGCACGCAGCCGCTGGTCATGTCCGGCGGCGATCCCTACCTGCGGGCCCTGATGCGCACCATCTCCGCGAGCGAATCCAACGTGCTGCGGCCCTACCACGTGCTGCACGGCAAGGACTACGTGTGGACGCTGGACGTGCACCCCAACCGCTGCGAATCCATCGGCCGGGGTCCCAACCGCGGCAACTGCTCCACCGCGGCCGGCCGCTACCAGCTGCTCTACAGCACCTGGCTGGAACTGGCGGCCCGCCACCATCCGCAACGCACGGACGACCCGCTGGACGCGACCGGCCTGAGCTTTGCCCCCGTTTACCAGGACACGGTGGTGCACGCCTGGCTCTCCGACGCGCGCTGGGGCAACCTGTCGGCGCAGCTGCGCGCGGGTCGGGTGCAGCCGGTGCTGCGCCGCCTCTCGGGCACCTGGACCAGCCTCGGCTACGGCATCGAGAACAACAGCATGAGCCGCGAACTGCCGCGCATCTACCGGGAATTGCTCAAGGAAGAACTGGCGCAGGCTGCGCAGGACGAGGCGCCGGGGCCGAAAAGCAATAAGGCCGCACAGCGTTGACTGTGCGGCCTTATTTGTGACTAGGCCGGGTTCTGCTCGCTGCCACCGCATCGCCACCGACCATTTTTGAACTTGATCTTTGATGTGCGATGACCATACGTTGCACGTGCATCCTGGCCAGTTGCAATGCCGCTTCGTGGGTGTTTGCTGATCCGGTCGCCTTGAATGGGTGATCGACCTGTCTCGACTGATACCAACCAGCGACATGGACGAGGGGCAGGAACACCCCTTCCGGTGCTTCCGCTACGCAGGGTGTGAAGGTGGTTTGCATGGCTTGCCTTTCAAGTCAGGTACTTCAACCAGGGCAATCCTATCGACGGACCGCTTCGGGATGTGCACCATGCGAAGCGCTGCGAGCCGCCACCTGACAACACAGCTCAGAGCGCACTGCTTGGTTGCTTTCGTTCCTAAGCTACAACAGCAACCGCGTGTCTCTCCCAGCCCTCGGTCATCACCCGCCAGCTTCTCTCCGGTTTCCTGACCTTGTGGAGTCAACGCAGAGGGGCAAAACACCGCCCTGTTCGATCGCAGTGCCCCCAAAATGGCCCGAATTCTGGCAAGCTTCTCCAAGTCTTGCAGCACTATCAAAGTGCCATTTTCATCGGGAAAAAGAAAAAGGCCGCACGTCCTTGGAACTGTGCGGCCTTATCTGTGGTGCCCGGGGCCGGAATCGAACCGGCACGCCATCTCTGGCGGGGGATTTTGAGTCCCCTGCGTCTACCAATTTCACCACCCGGGCTGGAATATGGGAGACGGAAATTATGGCACAGTGCGGCGTATGAACTACCCAACGATTGAAGACGCCATTGGCAACACACCGCTGGTGGCGCTGCAGCGGATTGGCGCGGCGGACAACCAGGCCCGGGGCAATGTGGTGCTGGGCAAGCTCGAAGGCAACAACCCGGCCGGCTCCGTGAAAGACCGGCCCGCGGTGTCCATGATCCGGCGCGCCGAGGAGCGTGGTGAGATCCAGCCCGGCGACACGCTGATCGAAGCCACCTCGGGCAACACCGGCATCGCGCTGGCCATGGCGGCGGCCATCAAGGGCTACCGCATGGTGCTGATCATGCCGGAGGACCTGTCGATCGAGCGCGCCCAGACCATGAAGGCGTTTGGCGCCGAACTGCTGCTCACGCCCAAGAGCGGTGGCATGGAATACGCGCGCGACCTGGCCGACAAGATGGAAAAAGAGGGCAAGGGCCGGGTGCTCGACCAGTTTGCCAACGCCGACAACCCGCGCGTCCACTACGAGACCACCGGTCCCGAGCTGTGGGAGCAGACCGGTGGGCGCATCACGCACTTCGTCAGCGCCATGGGCACCACCGGCACCATCACCGGCGTCTCGCGCTACCTGAAGGAAAAGAACCCCGCCATCCGCATCGTCGGCGCGCAACCCAGCGAAGGCTCGCGCATCCCCGGCATCCGCAAGTGGCCGACCGAATACCTGCCCAAGATCTACGACCCGAGTGCGGTGGACGAGCTGGTCTACGTGAGCCAGTCCGATGCCGAGGAGATGTGCCGCCGCCTGGCGCGCGAGGAAGGCATCTTCGGCGGCATTTCAGCCGCTGGCGCCTGCTGGGTGGCCCAGCAGATCGCGGCCCAGGTCGAGAATGCGACCATCGTCTTCGTGGTCTGCGACCGGGGCGACCGCTACCTGTCCACCGGTGTGTTTCCAGCCTGAACCCGTGAGTGCCGACTACCGTTTCTGTCCCCGCTGCGCCACGCCGCTGGCACTGATCGGCAGCGAAGAAGATGGCGGTTTCAAGGAGCGGCTGCGCTGTCCGTCCTGCGACTTCACCCACTGGAACAACCCCACGCCGGTGCTGGCGGCCATCGTTGAGGTGCAGGGTCGTGTCCTGCTGGCGCGCAACGCCGCCTGGCAGCACCGCATGTTTGGCCTGATCACCGGTTTCATGGAAGCCGGCGAGACGCCCGAAGACGGGATACGGCGCGAGATCGCCGAAGAAACCAGCCTGGAAGTGACCGAACTGCGGCTGGTGGGTGTGCATGACTTCCAGCGCATGAACCAGGTCATCGTCACCTACCACGCCGTGGCTCAGGGCGAGGTCCGGCTCTCGCCCGAACTGGTGGAGTACCGGTTGCTCGCGCCCGAGCAGGTCAAATGCTGGCGCGCCGGCACCGGCCTGGCGCTGGCCGACTGGCTGCGCAGCCGGGGTATCGAGCCGGTGTTCATGGATTGGCCGCCGTCCGACACCCCCGCAGCGCCGGCCGATCGGGCCGACTGAAGCACGACGGATCTCGCGCGCCCGTGCCACCCCGGCAGGCCGTGGCGCGGCTTAGAATCAGCGATCCAGAGGAAACCCCCATGCATGCCGACAAAGAACTTGATGCCCGTGGCCTGAACTGCCCGCTGCCCATTCTGAAGGCCAAAAAAGCCCTGGCCGACATGCACAGTGGCCAGGTGCTGCGCGTGATTTCCACCGACGCTGGATCGGTGCGCGATTTCCAGGCCTTTGCCAAACAGACCGGCAACGAGCTGCTGGAGCAGCAGACGGTGGGCAGCGATCACTTCACCCTGATCAAACGCCGCTGAGCCGCCCCTCCGCGGCTCCCCCTTCGGATCGCAGCCCACGCACCTGCCTGCGCCATGGACGTCCTGCTGGTTGATCCCCTGGTTCCCGAAGCCTTGTCCTGGTTGCAGGAGCGCCATGACGTCAGCTACCGGCCCGAGCTGGGCGACGACCCGATCAAGCTGCGTTCGCACACCTACAAGACGCGCGCCATCGTGCTGCCGCCGCATGTGGTGGTGTCCCGCGAATTTCTCGATTTTTCGCCCAAGTTGCTGCTGATCGCGCGCATGCAGATCTCCAGCGATAACACCGACCTCGAAGCCTGTGCCCGGCGCCAGGTGCGTGTGGTCCAGGCGCGCAGCGCCACGGTGCGTTCCAACGCCGAGTACCTGCTCTACGGCCTGCTCATGCTCTACCGCCGCGGCATGATCAGCGCCCTGCTGGGCCGCCAGCTCGCGCAGGTGCGCATGGGGCGTGAGCTCGCCGGCAGCACGGTGGGCCTGCTGGGGCTGGCGCCGGTGGCGCACACCCTGGCGCCCATGCTCAAGGCCATGGGCGTGCGCCTGCTGGGCTACGACCCGGCCGTGCACCACGCCGCACCGATCTGGGACAAGCTCGGTGTGGAGCCGGTCAGCCTGCCCGAGCTGTTGGCGCGCTCGGACGCGGTGTCCTTGCAGGTGGTGTACGCCGTGCGCTTTCGGGGCTGGCTCAACGAGCATGTGCTGAACCACTGCAAGCCCGGTCAGCTCTGGGTGGGCGTGAGCCGCAGTTCCCTGTTCGATCCCGCGGCGCTGGCCCACGCCCTGACCGATGGCCGCATCGACGCCTGCCTGCTCGATGGGGCGAACCCGAACTTCGCCGCCGAAGGCTCGCCGCTGTTCGGCATCCCCAACCTGCACCTCACGCCGCGCCTGGGTTCACACACGCGCGAGGCCAAACTGCGCTCCAGCTGGTACGTGGCTCACCGCGTGCATGAAACGCTCACGCCTTCGACCACCCGTGGTGACCCCGGCATCCGGGCCAGCGACTTTGCCTTGCTGGACAGCCTGGACATCGTGGGCAACGACGATCCCCAGTCGATCTCGCCCTCGCAGTGGGGTTCGCTCGAACCGCCCCGGCGATAAAGCTTCGCCGCCTGGCGGCGGCGCAGCAGCCTGTCCCGTTCCTCAGGCCCCGAGCCGCGCCAGTTGTTCGCGCACCTTGGCCAGCGTGGCGCCGAAGTCGGTCACGCGCTTTTTCTCTTGCTCGATCACGGCCGGCGGCGCCTTGGCCACGAAGGCCTCGTTGCCGAGCTTGGCGTTGGCCTTGGTGATCTCGCCTTCCAGGCGCGCGGCTTCCTTGGACAGGCGGGCCTTTTCGGCGGCCACGTCGATCTCCATGAACAGGCACAGGCGGGCCTCGCCCACCACGGCGATCGGTGCGGCCTGCGCGGCGGCGGCCCAGGCGGCCTCGTCGGTGAACACCTTCACTTCGCTGAGTTTGGCCAGACCCTGCAGCACGGCGGCGTTGGCCTGCATGAAGGCCGTGTCGCCCAGCACGTACAGTGGCAGTCGCTTTCCCTCCGGTACCTGCAGTTCGCCTCGCAACGCGCGGCAGGCGTCCACCAGGCCCTTGAGCTTGGCCACGGCCGCTTCAGCGGTTTCGTCGATGCGCTCGGGCTGGCTCACCGGGTAGGCCGCCACGCTCACCGACTCGCCGGCACGACCTGCGACGGGTGCGACCTTCTGCCACAGCTCTTCGGTGATGAAGGGAATCACCGGGTGGGCCAGGCGCAGGATGGTTTCCAGCGTGCGGATCAGGGTGCGGCGCGTGGCGCGTTGCTGCGCCTCGTTGCCGGTGTTGATCTGCACCTTGGCGATTTCCAGATACCAGTCGCAGAACTCGTTCCAGACGAAGTCGTAGACCGTGTTGGCCACGTTGTCCAGCCGGTATTCGGCGAAGCCCTGCGCCACCTCGGCCTCGACGCGCTGCAGCTTGGAGACGATCCAGCGGTCCGCGGGGCTGAAGCTCAGGTAGCCGTGCGCCTTGCCGCCCACGTCGCAGTCGGCTTTGGTGTGCTCCAGCAGGCCGCAGTCCTGGCCTTCGCAGTTCATCAGCGTGAAGCGGGTGGCGTTCCAGAGCTTGTTGCAGAAGTTGCGGTAGCCCTCGCAGCGCTTGCTGTCGAAATTGATGCTGCGGCCCAGCGAGGCCAGCGCCGCAAAGGTGAAGCGCAGCGCGTCGGCGCCATAGGCCGGGATGCCTTCGGGGAATTCCTTTTCGGTCTGCTTGCGCACCTTGGGCGCGGTCTCGGGTTTGCGCAGGCCTGTCGTGCGCTTGTCCAGCAGGGGCGCGAGCGCGATGCCGTCGATCAGGTCCACCGGGTCCAGCACGTTGCCTTCGGACTTGCTCATCTTCTGGCCCTGCGCGTCGCGCACCAGGCCGTGGATGTAGACGTGTTTGAACGGCACACGGCCGGTGAAGTGCGTGGTCATCATGATCATCCGGGCCACCCAGAAGAAGATGATGTCGTAGCCCGTGACCAGCACGGTGCTGGGCAGGTACAGGTTGTAGTCGTCGGTGGCGCTGGTGCCCTGCTCGGGCCAGCCCATGGTGGAGAACGGCACCAGCGCAGAGGAGTACCAGGTGTCCAGCACGTCTTCGTCGCGCGTCAGCGTCTTGCCCGCGCCGGCCTGGACCTGTGCCTCTTCCAGATTGCGTGCCACATAGACCTGGCCCTGCTCGTCGTACCAGGCCGGAATCTGGTGGCCCCACCAGAGCTGGCGACTGATGCACCAGTCCTGGATGTTGTTCATCCACTGGTTGTAGGTGTTGACCCAGTTCTCGGGCACGAACTTCACCTCGCCCGATTGCACGGCGGCAATCGCCTTGTCGGCGATCGATGTGCCGCTGGTGTTGTGTTCATTGCCCTTGGAGGTCATGGCCACGAACCACTGGTCCGTCAGCATGGGCTCGATTACCTGGCCGGTGCGCGCGCAGCGCGGCACCATCAGCTTGTGCTTCTTCACCTCGACCAGCAGGCCGGCGGTTTCCAGGTCGGCCACCACGGCCTTGCGCGCCACGAAGCGGTCCAGGCCGCGGTACTTCTCGGGTGCGTTGTCATTGATGGTGGCGTTGAGCGCCAGCACGCCGATGATCGGCAGTTGGTGGCGCTGGCCCACCGCGTAGTCGTTCGCGTCGTGCGCAGGCGTGACCTTCACCACGCCGGTGCCGAATTCGCGGTCCACGTAGGCATCGGCGATCACCGGGATCTCGCGCTCGCACAGCGGCAGCTTCACGTACTGGCCAATGAGCGCGCTGTAGCGCTCGTCTTCCGGATGCACCATCACGGCCACGTCACCCAGCAGGGTTTCAGGCCGGGTGGTGGCCACGGTCAGGTGACCGCTGCCGTTGACCAGCGGATAGGCGATGTGCCAGAGGAAGCCGTCTTCCTCTTCACTCTCCACTTCGAGGTCGGACACGGCCGACATCAGCACCGGGTCCCAGTTCACCAGGCGCTTGCCGCGGTAGATCAGGCCCTGCTGGTACAGCTTCACGAAGGTGTCGGTGACGACCTTGCTGAGCTTCTCGTCCATGGTGAAGTACTCGCGGCTCCAGTCCACGGAATCGCCCATGCGGCGCATCTGCGTGGTGATGGTGTTGCCGCTTTCTTCCTTCCATTCCCAGACCTTGGCGACGAAGTTCTTGCGCGCCTCGGCGGGCGTGGGGCCCATGTCGTGGCGGCTGATGCCCTGGGCCTGCAGCTGGCGCTCCACCACGATCTGCGTGGCGATGCCCGCGTGGTCGGTGCCCGGTACCCAGACCGTGTTGGCGCCGCTCATGCGGTGGTAACGCGTGAGGCTGTCCATGATGGTCTGGTTGAACGCGTGGCCCATGTGCAGCGTGCCGGTCACGTTGGGTGGCGGCAGCTGGATGGCGAAGGACGGCGCGCCTTCCTTGGGAGCGCCCGTGCCGCGGTAACCCGCCACGCCGTGGCCCTGCTGTTCCCAGAACGGTCCCCAGTGGGCCTCGATGGCCGCGGGTTCAAAGGATTTGGACAGGCTGTTGAGGCCGGGTTGATCGGGGGTGTTTGACATGCTGGTTCCGGGGGAGGGTTGCCGCGCCGAGCATGGCCCATGGAATGCAGGGCCACGCGGCGGAACCCCCGATTTTACGGGCCCGCCCGCGCTGCCACCGGGCACGCGCTGGCACTGTCAGACTTCAGCGCGCCGGTCCGGCTGGGGCTGAGCCATCGGGCAGAATGGCCCGCTTGGTGGCGCCGGCCCGCTGGCCGCGCCGCGCACACCCGGGAGACACACGATGAAGAAGGCTGGAATCGCTCTGTTGCTGCTGCTGGCGCTGCTGGTGGTGTATCTGCTGCTCTGGCCGGTGCCGATCGCTGCCGCGAGCTGGGCGCCCCTGGCGCCTCCGGGTTACCAGGGCGCGCATGCGGCGAACACCCGGCTGGCCGGTCTGCGTCTGATCGATCTGGGGGGTGAGGAAGGCCCCGAGCATGTGCGGATCGGTCCCGACGGCCTGCTCTACACCACGGTGGTCAGTGGCAAGGTGCTGCGCATGGCCCCCGATGGCTCGGGCCTGCAGACCCATGTGAACACGGGCGGGCGGGTGCTGGGCTTCGATTTCGACCGCGAGGGCCGCCTGATCGCGGCCGATGCCATGCGCGGGCTGCTGCGCATCGGCGCCGGCGGCGAGGTCCAGGTGTTGAGCGACCGGCTGGGCGAGGATCCGATCCGGTATGCCGACGCGGTGGTGGTCAGCCGCGACCCGGCCGCGCCGCAGCAGATGTTCTTCACCGACGCCTCCACCCGCTTTGGCGCGCGCGAGTGGGGCGGCACCTTCGAGGCCAGCGTGCTCGACATCCTGGAGCAGTCGGCCACCGGCCGGGTGCTGGTCTACGGTGACGCCGATGGCCGCACCGCGCTGGTGGCCAAGGGCCTGTCGTTCGCCAACGGCATCGCACTCTCGGCCGACGAGCAGACCCTGTTCGTCGCCGAAACCGGGCGCTACCGCATCTGGGCCATTCCCGCCTCGGCCCGAGGTCTGGACCTCAGCGGCGGCCCCACGGGCGGCGCGCGCATATTGCTCGACAACCTGCCGGGCTACCCCGACAACCTGATGCGCGGCGACGCTGGCCGCCTCTGGGTGGGCCTGGTCAAACCCCGCAACCCGGTGATTGACAACATGGCGGCCAAACCCTGGCTGCGCGAGATGACACTGCGCCTGCCGCGCTCGCTGTGGCCGGTGCCCAAGGCCTACGGCCACGTGGCGGCGTTCACCGAAGACGGCCGCATCGTGGCCGACTGGCAGGACCCCTCGGGCCAGTACCCGGACACCACGGCCGTGACCGAAACGGCCGACCGGGTCTACATCCAGAGCCTGCACGCCCACAGTCTGGGCTGGATGCCGCGCCCGTCCACGCTGCCCTGAACTCGGGCTCTCGGCCTCGCGTTCAGGCGGTGGTAGGAGGCAGCTGGCGCGCCGCGTCGATGCACTCTTTCAGAACGCGCGCTTCGCCCACCTGGTTGGCCAGCAGCAGGATGAGCCGGGCGTTGAACAGCTCGGCCTCTTCGCGGCTCAGGCCCGCGTGGGCATCGAGCAGCTGTTCGTAGAAGGCGTCGGCGTCCTGGAAATGGGGGTTCTGTTTCATGGGGTGTCTCCGCGCAGACCCAGGGAGCGCTCAATGGCCGACACCAGGTGGCCGTCGACCGATTCACCGGTGGCGGCCAGGTAGCCATCGGGCCGCACCAGCGCCCAGGCATGGCCGAACACGTGGCAGGCCCCCTGCAGGTGGCCGTGTGGGTCGCGCACATGTTCGAGCACCTGCGCAGGGGCGTCGGGGCCGAGCACCTGCACGCTGCGCACCGGCGAGTCGAAACACAGGCGGCGCAGGCGCTGCAGGGCCGCGGCCGAGACGTCGCCAAACACCAGCACCAGCAGGTCGCCCAGGGCCCAGTCAAGCAGGTCGTTCACGCAGCCGTGATTGCCGTCGGCCCAGGCAAAACGCACGTTCTGCACCGACAGACCGGCACCGCCGCCGGGCGCGTAGGTGCAGGCGCTGGAATGGCTGTAAGGGTTGGCCACTGCCATGCGGCCGGTGTTGATGAGCGAGCGGGCGAACGGGAACTGCCGGGCCAGGCCGATTGCGGCCTGGCGGAACAGGCGCTCGGCGCCGTCGGCCGGGCGCAGGAAACGCGCGGTGCGGTTGGTCACGCACACGTTCTGCTGCGCGGCTTCCAGCCGCTCGTCGTTGTAGCTCGTCAGCAGCGAGGCGTCGGCCTTGCCGCGCAACACGGCGGCGAGCTTCCAGGCCAGGTTGTCCGCGTCGGCCACGCCGGTGTTGCCACCGCGTGCGCCAAACGGACTCACCACCTTGGCCGAATCACCCATCAGGAACACACGGCCGTGGCGCATGGCGTGCACGCATTCGCTGCGGTAGGCGTAGGGGCCGACCCAGACGATCTCCACCGCCACGTCGGGCCCGAACTGGCGCGCCAGCCGCTCGCGCACGGCCGACTCGCGGCCCACCTGCTCGGGGTCGCTGTCGGGCGCCATCTGGTAGTCGATGCGCCAGACGTCGTCGGCCATCAGGTGCTGCCAGACCGCGCGGTTGTCGTTGAACGGCGCTTCGATCCAGGTGTGGCGCTCCACCGGCGGGTGCCGGGAGAAGCGCACGTCGGCGATGCACCAGCGGTCGTCGCCTCGGCGCGAATCGAAGGGCACCTTCAGCCACTGGCGCAGCGGGCTGTGCGCGCCCGTGGCGTCGATCACGTGTTCGGCCTCGATGCGATAGCTGCCGGCGGGGGTTTCCACCGTGAGCGTGGCGCAGTCGTCGTTCTGCTCGAAGGCCACCAGCCGGTTCTTCCAGCGCAGTTCCACGTGGCCGAGTTCCAGGATGCGCTCGACCAGGAAGCCCTCGATGTAGAACTGCTGGATGTTGATGAACGGCGGCTGGCGCGAGAGGTGGAAATTGCCCTGCTGGCGCAGATCGAAGCTGTAGATCTCGTCGGCGCCGGCAAAGGTGCGGCCCACGCTCCACTGCACGCCCCTGGCCGCGATGCGCTCGTAGATGCCCAGTCGCTCGAAGATCTCCAGCGACTTCTGCGTGTAGCAGATGCCGCGCGATGACGCGCCCTTGACGCCCACCGTGTTGTCCTCGTCGATCAGCACCGCGCGCACGCCCAGGCGCGCCAGCGAGCAGGCCAGGGTCAGGCCGGTGATGCCACCCCCGACGATCACCACCGGGTGGCGCACCGTGGTGCCGCTGTGCAGCTCGGGCGGTGGCTCGAACGGGTATTGCGGCAGCTCGTACCCGGAGCCGCTGGTGAACTGGTAGCCGCTGGTGTGGGCCGTTTCCCGGTAGGCTTGGGGTGTGCTGCTCATGGGGGGCTCCCGCCTCAGTGGGGGGTGTGGGCGCGCGCCGCCACCTCGGGGCGGTCGTTCTGCTGCGGCTTGAGCGGCGCGCTGGCCTTGCCCTCGGCGCGCTCGCGGCGCCACTGCTCCTTGCGCGCGTTCCAGGCGGCCAGCCGGGCATGGGCGGTCTTGCTGTCTTCGAGCATCTCGAACGCGTTGGCCAACTGGGCCGTGAGCTCCAGCCGGATGCCGTTGGGATCGAAGAAATAGATGCTCTTGAAGATGTGGTGGTCGGTCACGCCCAGCACCTCGATGCCGTTGGCCTCCAGGCGGGTCTTGGTGTTTTCCAGCTCTTCGACGGTGTCGACACGAAAGCTGATGTGGTTGACCCATTTGGGCGTGTTGGGGCTGGGCAGGGCGGCCTCGTCGTCGCCGAGGTCGAAGAAGGCGATGAACGAACCGTCCTGCAGGCGGAAGAAGAAGTGGGTGTAGGGGCAGTACTCGCCGGTGCTGGGCACAAAGTCGCTCTGGATGATGTGGTAGAGCGGCAGACCCAGGATGTCTTCGTAGAAGCGGCGCGTTTCTTCGGCGTCGCGCGCGCGGTAGGCGTAGTGGTGAAGCTGCTGGATGGGGGCCGGCGGGGGCAAGGGGGTGACGGTGGTCATGGCGGTCTCCTGATATTCACCTATGTGTAATTGATTTAACCCATCGAAATTCTAGAGGGGTGGTGAAGTGCTGTCAGTTTGAGGGTTTCCGGCGGCGCTGTCGATGATGTTGAGAATTGTTATCAAAGCTATCGCGTTCATAGTCATGAACAATGTGTCACATAGCCCAGAACAATTAGACGGCCCCGTGCAAGGGGCGTAAGGTTTGCCGGTCCCATCGGGCTGGGCCTGTTCCGGGTCTCTCGCTGGGCGCTTCGTTTCTTCAACCACGACTAGGAGATACCCCATGGCCGCATTGAAAGGCTCGAAAACCGAGCAGTGCCTGAAAGACGCCTTCGCCGGTGAATCCCAGGCCAACCGCCGTTACCTGTATTTCGCGAACAAGGCCGACGTGGAAGGCCAGAACGACGTGGCGGCCCTGTTCCGCTCGACCGCCGAAGGCGAAACCGGCCATGCCCATGGCCACCTGGAGTTCCTGGAGCAATCGGGCGACCCCGCTACCGGCCTGCCCATCGGCCCCACGCGCCAGAACCTGGAATCGGCCGTGGCCGGCGAAACCCACGAGTACACCGACATGTACCCGGGCATGGCCAAGACCGCGCGCGAAGAAGGCTTCGACGAAATCGCCGACTGGTTCGAGACCCTGGCCAAGGCGGAGCGCTCGCACGCGAACCGATATACCAAAGCTCTGAACGAGTTGGTGGACTAACCCCCCGCGCCGCGCCTAAGGGCGCGTCACCCCCCAGGGGGCGACACCTGCGGCCCGGCAAAGCCGGTTCCGCGGTGTCCTTGGTTGAACTCCCCCTCACTGCGGGGGAGTTTTTGAAAGCGCTGCAATGGAGCGCTTTCAAAAACCCACGATCAAACCCGCACAGACGAGGAGCGAGCATGGCCACCGAAGGCAACCTGCAGGCGCCCACCCGGCACGCGCTGGACTGGAAGAACCCCGACTTCCACGACGAGCAGAAGTGCTTCGTCGAGCTGGAACGCATCTTCGACATCTGCCACGGTTGCCGGCGCTGCGTGAGCCTGTGCGGCGCCTTTCCCACCCTGTTCGATCTGGTCGACGAGAGTTCGACCCAGGAGGTGGACGGTGTCGCCAAGGCCGACTACTGGAAGGTGGTGGACCAGTGCTACATGTGCGACCTGTGCTACATGACCAAGTGCCCGTACACGCCGCCGCACGAATGGAACCTGGATTTCCCGCACACCATGCTGCGCGCCAAGGCCATCAAGTTCAAGCAGGGCGGGGTCAAGCTGGCCGAACGTTTCCTCGCCTCCACCGACGTGCACGGCCAGTTCGCCGGCATTCCCATCGTGGTGCAGGTGGCCAACGCGGTGAACAAGACCCAGGCCATGCGCAGCGTGATGGAAAGCGTGGCCGGGGTGGACAAGAACGCCTGGCTGCCCGAGCTGGCCACGAAAAAATTCCGCTCCGGCACGCCGCAGGCCACGGCCCGCAACGTGATCGATGGCGAGAAGACGCCCGGCAAGGTGGCGATCTTTTCCACCTGCTACATCAACTACAACGAACCCGGCATCGGCCTTGACTTGCTCAAGATCCTGAACCACAACGCCATTCCCTACGTGATCGTGGACAAGGAAAAATGCTGCGGCATGCCCAAGCTGGAGCTGGGCGATCTGGACTCGGTGCAGGCCAGCAAGGAAGCCAACATCCCCGTGCTGGCGAGGTACGCGAAAGAGGGCTACGCCATCCTGGCCGCGGTGCCCAGCTGCGCGCTCATGTTCAAGCAGGAAATCCCGCTCATGTTCCCGGGCGACGCCGACGTGCAGCTCGTGAAGGAGCACCTGTGGGACCCGTTCGAATACCTCATGGCGCGCAAGCGCGACGGCCTGCTCAAGACCGAGTTCCCGCAGCCGCTGGGCAACGTGAGCTACCAGATCCCCTGCCACGGCCGGGTGCAGAACATCGGCCGCAAGACCGAGGAAATGTTCAAGATGATTCCCGGTACCACGCTCAACACCATCGAGCGCTGCTCCGGCCACGCCGGCACCTTCGGTGTGAAGAAGGCCTATCACCAGCAGGCCATGAAAATCGGCAAGCCGGTGTTCAAGGCCATGGCGACCATGAAAGATGGCGCCAAACCCGACTACATCAGCTCCGACTGCCCGCTCGGCGGCCACCACATCGCGCAGGGCTTTGAAGTCAATGGCCTGGGCGCGCCGGAGCTGCAGCACCCCTTGTCATTGGTTGCCAAAGCCTATGGCCTGAAGTAAGCGAGAACACCATGCAACGCACCGGACACATCACCCCCGACAGCCTCATGAGCCTGGAGGCCTACAGCAAGTGGCGCAAGGCGCACAAGCCCGAGGTCATCGCCCACCGCAAGCTGCGCAGCGTCCAGCTGGGCGAACACATCAACCTGCAGTTCGAGAGCGAGACCACCATCCGCTACCAGATCCAGGAGATGCTGCGCATCGAAAAAATCTTCGAAGAAGAGGGCATCCTGCAGGAGATCGAGGCGTATGCGCCGCTGGTGCCCGATGGCAGCAACTGGAAGGCCACGGTGATGATCGAGTACACCGACGCCAACGAACGTAAGCGCGAACTGGCGCGCCTGATCGGTGTGGAAGACCGCTTGTTCGTCGAGGTCGACGGCCAGGCCCGTGTCTACGCCATCGCTGACGAAGACCTGGACCGCGAGAACGACGAAAAGACCTCGGCCGTGCACTTCGTGCGCTTCGAGTTCACGCCCGCCATGTGCGCGGTCATCCAGGCCGGCGGCGCCGTCAAACTGGGCTGCGACCACACCCACTACCCGGCCCACACCCAGATTCCGATGGAAACCCTGGCCAGTCTGGCGGGGGACCTGAAGTGAGCCCGCTTCAGCCGCCCATGGCCCGGCGCGAGGCAACCACCACCGGCCACAGTTCGGCCAAAGACATGGCCAGCAACAGCGGCGGTGGCGTGGGGGCGTCCAGGGTCTGCAGCAAAGGCCGACCATCGTCTTGCAGCACGCGGCCCTGTTCGTCCAGCACGGTCGCGCGCGCCGCCAGAGCGCGCAAGCGCCCGAACGGGCCGGTGCTGCCCATGACCTTGTGGCCCGCGCGTGCCCAGGTCGCCAGCGCCAGTTCACAACCTTGCATGAACCCGGCCGCCCAGGCAAACACCGCCTCGTCTGACGGGCAAACCACCGCAAGCAAATCGTCCAGCGGTGGTTTGGGGTCGCCCAGATGGTCCAGGACCCCTTGGTTGATACTGTTGTAAAGCTGGGAGGTCACGCCCAGCGCATCGTTGAGCGCCTTGGTCGCGGTGGCCTCGGTGCGGCTGTTGGGCATGCGGTCGTGCAGGTCCATCGCTTGCGCCAACCAGGTGCTGGGCATCAGAACGTTTGGGGTCCAGGCCACCGCCTGCAACAGGCCGTGCAGGCGCGGGTAGTTGCTGCAGGTCTTCTTGAGCCGCTTTTCTTCCTTCTCGCCAAACGCTGAGCTCAACGCCTTCATGCCCAAGGGGCCACTGGAGGCGGTCTTGCGCGCGGCGACCGGCTTGGCCGGTTTGCGCGTCTTGGGCGGTTTCGGGGGCGGTGGCTCGGGCAGTTTCAGCGCCCGGGCCCAGGCCAGGGCGCCGCTACGCACCCACATCGGGCGCCACTCCACCCGGTGGTACCAGGCCGCCATGGCTCCGCCGACCCGTATGCCCGGGCCGGGCTCATCTGCTGGTGCGTCCATGGTCTCGGGCAGCAGGGTGTTCAGATACACCGGATGGCTGTGGTGCGCCGCACGCAACACAGCCTCGGCTTCTTTACGTTGCCCCAGTCCGAACAAGGCCACCGCGCGCATGTGCTCGCTGGGAGGCATGTCCTGCGGGTATTGGTCCATCAGGTCCAGTGCCGCCTGATGAAGCCCCTGTTCAATCAACAGGGGCGCGAGCCGCCAGCGCCAGCCGTGGTTGTCGTGGGGGTTGAACGCCAGTCCCAAGCGCATGAGTTCCGCCATCCGCGCATCGTCGCGCGCCATGCGGGCGAGCTCCACCGCCACCGCCAGGCAACGCAGCAGTGGCCGGTTGTCGGCTTCAGCCCAGTGGAATTGCCCTTCGCCCACTATTGCGCGCAACACACCCAGCGCATGGTCCGCCACACGCCTTGCGGCCTTGAGCACCGGGGTTGGCGGGTCCATGTCACACAGCGTGAACGCCGCCATCAGCAGATCGTCCAGCACCTCCGCGCTCAGCCACCCCGAGGGGGCCTTCTGCAGGAAGCTCAGCGCCTCGGGCAAGGCCTCCAGCAGCAGCTCCACGTCGCCGTCCAGCCAGGTCATGTCGGGCTTGCCCACCTGGAAACGGCGACGCCAGCGCTGGTTCAGGCCGGCCAACTTCTTCGCCGGCCGCATCGAGACGGCGGTGATGGTCTTGCCGTCTTGTTCGATATCGTGCCGGTCCACCCGGTAGAGCGCTCGCAGCGCTTCGGTGTCCGGCGCCTCGGGCGTGGCGTCTGCCAGTGCGATCCATTCCAGATCGGTCTCATCGTCCACCGCCGCGTGCATGGCGTCATGGACCGCCCCCATGCCCTCCTCAGCCATGCGCACCAACTCGCTCGCCAGATCGTCCAGGCCCGCTTGTCGCGCCCGAGCCGCCAGCAGGGGCGCGCGCAGCCGCGCTTCGTCCTGTCGTTCATCTACCAACAACAGCGTCAGCTCCAGCGGCCACAGCTGCGGGTCGTTGGGATTGAAGCGGCTTGTTTCATGAAACAGTTTCCAGGCCTGCTCCATCTCGCCCTGGTCGGCCAGCACACTCACCAACCGGCAACGCGCCGCCGTCGCCAGCGCCTTGTCCGGGTGCTTCGCCATGCGATCCAGCAGCTCTCGGCGCGGGCGGTCCTGCGCCAGTCGCAGCATCGCGTCCACCAGCGCATCCAGGGCCACCTCGTGGCGAGCGTCCAGCCCCTTCGGGTCCGCGAACAGCGGTCCGATCACGGCCACCGTCTTGTCTGCCAGACCCGCGTCGTTCCAGTTCAGCGCCGCGTACCCGAGCGCCTGGGCCGGCACCTGCCGCAGTTTTTCGCCCGTCAGCCACTGCGGCCCTGCGGTGTCCAGCGCCAGCACCAAGAGCGTCTCGGGCTCCAGCGGCAAGGGCATGTGCTCGAACTCCGCGCAACACTGTTTGTACTTGCGACCCGAGCCGCAGTGGCAAGGCGCGTTGCGCTCCAGCTTGGGAACGCCGCGCGCGCGCCAGCGGTTCGACGGTACCGGCATGTGACCCCACAACTGCCGCGCCACATGGTGCTGGTAACGCAAGGCCCCCGCTACGTCTTCGGGCCCTACCGGGTGCGTGGCTTGCGCATCGGCCGCCATCGTGGGCGCAAACCAATCGCAGAAATCAGCCAGCGGCGCGTTGTCCAGCAGGCGGTGGATGGCTTCTTCAAATATGGCGTTCATCGTGGGTACGGTGGGAATGAGTGCGGAGCATGCCGTGGGCGTAAGCGCCAGCGGCCAAGCGTTGTTCGAAAGTCTATGCATTTTGGGTACGCCTCCCGCAAAGGTCGGGGTGCATGGCATCCGGCGCTCCAGCCCATGGGCTCGGTCCGTGTCAGAACTTCTCGATGGCCTGAATTATCCAATTCAGGCAAAATAGCAACTTCGGAGCATCCAACCATGTTGACCTACACCTCTGCAGACGCCCAGAACCACTTTGGCGAAGTGCTGGACAAATCCCAGCGTGAGCCCGTACAGGTCACGCGCCGGGGCCGCCCCGTGGCCTTCATTGTCAGTGCCGACGACATGGCGGCCTGGCAAGGCCTGGCGCAGCGCCGCGCCGAAGCCGCGGCGTGGTTCGAGAGCTGGCGCTCCCAGGCCAGCGCCCAGCTCAGCCCAGAAGCCCAAACCCTCACCGATGAAGACGTGAACGCGCTGGTGCATGAGCTTCGCTGAGTGCATCGTCGTCGACACCGGCATCTGGGTCAGCGCCGCCCTGCGTCCGGCGAGCCTGCCCGCACAGGCCGTGGCGCTGGCTTTCGCACGCTACGAGGTGTGTGCCAGCAGCGCCACGCTCGACGAACTCCAGCGAGTGCTCGCCCGCGACAAGTTCGACCGATACCTGCCCAAGGCTGCGCGCGAAGCGTTCTTTGACGGTGTCCAGCAGCGCGTGCTGCGGGTCGAGGTGCACAGCGAAGTGACCGACTGCACGGACCCCAAAGACAACCCCTTCCTGGCGCTCGCGCTCGACGCCCGCGCCAGCCTGCTGCTCGCCAGCGACCCGCACTTGTGCAGCCTGCATCCCTGGCGCGGCATCCCCATCCTCAACCCCGCCGCCTTCGTCGCGGCGCTCGCCGCAAAACGCTGAAACCCCTGCGGCACAATGCCCAGACCAACAAGGGGGCAGGGCAACATGGCGGACGACACGGCAGGCGAACCGGGCAATCAGCAACCAGACACGACCAACGCCAACGGCGACTACCTGGGCTATGGCGTCTATGCGCAGACGCTGTTGGCGCGGGTGGAGGCGGCGTTGAACAAGGACCTCGCGCACCGCGAAACCTGTTTGCGCGCCGACAAGACGCCACCACCGCTGGGCGACGACCCGCTTGTGGTTGGCATTTTTGGCGAATGGGGCGCGGGCAAAAGCAAGCTGCTCTCGCTGGTTCAGAAGCTCGCGGAAGAACAGCGCGACCGACAGGTCAAGGAACACAAGCTCGACGGCTATCAGGCCATCACGGTGCCGGTGTTCTTCCAACCCTGGAAGTACGAACACGAGAAGCACTTGTTGGTGCCGCTGCTGTTGCACATTCTGGGCGATCTTGAGAAAACGCTGGCCGCTGCCCGCACCGGGGAAGACAAGCTGACCGGAGCCGCCTTGGCGGTGGTGGACGGCACAAAGCGCGTTCTCGGTACTGCGCTGAGCAAGGTGGGGGACCTGGCCCAGGCGGTTGGTCAAGTCATGGGGGTGGCCGATCCGGTGGCGACCGCGCCCATGGCGACCATGTTCCAGATGCTCGCCCACGGCATGGGCGACATGCTCAGCGGCAAAACCAAGCGAAAAGCCGTTCGCGAGTTTGTGCACAGCGACAACGGCCGCGCCTACTACGACATGCACCGCATCCTCAGCGAAGTCACCCGCCCGGCCAAGAACCCACACGTCACCGGCGACCAGCACCACGACAAAGACTTCTGCCTCAACTTTGTCATCTTCATCGACGACCTCGACCGCTGCCTGCCCGAAAAAGCCGTCGAGACCCTGGAACTCATCAAGACCGTCTTCAACCTGGAGAGCTTCGCCTTCGTGCTCGCGCTGGACGAGGAAGTGGTCGAGCGCGGCATCGGGCACCGCTACAAGGACTACGCGCTGAACAACAAGAAGCCCGAGATGCCGATCACCGGGTTCGAGTACCTGGAGAAGATCGTTCATCTGCCGTTTCGGCTGCCCGCGCTTCCCAAGTCTCAGGCAAAAGCGTTTTTGCAGAGGTATGAGGCGGAGGTACTGGCGCCCAACAAGCCGGAGATGTGGTGGTTCGCGATAGATCCCAACCTGTTGAAGTTTCCAACGCGTGGAGCGGGCTTTGTTCGTGGACAGCGTGACGGACTCGGCCATGAGATACGGCGCGGGAGACCCATGTTGGACCGACCTGTGGCAATGGATTTGTCCGATCTCGCGCTGAGTGGGTTTGACTCCTTTGTTCCTCGCAAGTTGGTGCGTTTGGTCGAACTGCTACATCAAGTTGCTGCGGTGATGACGGCCCGCGGCAGGGTGCTCAACTGGCAACCGGCTCGCGCGAGTGATCCCAGCGCGGTGGATGTGCGTGTGGTATTGGTCGTGCTGATGATTCAGCTGTTCCAGCCGGAGCTTTTCCGCTTGATGAGAAGGCGACCCAATGCCTTCAGCGAACTTCTCTCGGCGTTTGCGTTCGCCAGCAAGGAAAAAGCAACCACGTTGCCGAGCCCCGATCTGTCCGACGGGGATCTGTTCCGCTGGGTCGCTTGTGAGAGCACCCTCCCTCACGCCATCGACCGGGGACGCAGGAGCTCGAGAGAAGCGCCTGACCCCCTTGTTCGCATACAGAAAATAGTTGACCGCTCGTCGCGGGCGACGGCGCAGCAGGTTCGCCTGCCCCTGGTGGAACAAATCGTGCAACATCGAGCGGCCCAGCGACACCCATTTGATGCACTGAAGTTGATGTATGCGTTGGCTCAAAAAATGGACGCCACCCAGAGTGGCCCCGAGGGGGTAACCATCGGAACATACTGGAGCTTGCTAGCTCCGCAGGAATCGATGGCGTCCGTAGGCTCATCTGCAGACATGAGCACGTCGCTAGACACCCATACTGATGTTGCCCACGAACACCCTGCAGATGCATCGCTGATCACCGATGCCGACCGTCCACGGAACGATCACGCCAATGCCCAAAAGCTGTTCGACGAGCTGACATCGCCTTTGTCGTCGGTTCAAGCCAATCTGGCTGAAAGCAATGGGCTGGAATTGGGCAGCGTGTTGGGCAGTGCTGTGGTGCAACAGCTACTGGTGCTGTGTGAGGGCACCCAAGACTCAGAAGGGTTTAAGGAACGGCTCCGCTCGGGATTGCCCTATTTGGCGCCTTACCTTTCGCGGGCCGACGGCCCCAAGTTGGCCGCTTTTCTGGGTCACGACTTTGCCACGCATATCCAGGAAGGCGCAGAGGCGTTTGATGATCTCGAACAGCTCCTGCAAGCCGGAGCCGCCGCCGATTTGCGCAGCACATTGGGGTTGGATGATCGTTTCGACCCAGGGTTTTTTCATCTGCCCAAGACGCGTTATGGCGACAACAACGAGACGCAGGAACCTATCCCAGGTTTTGTGCGCGTGGTTGACCCGTCATCGGAACCGTTTCAACCGTTCGAAGGCCCAGAGGTCAAACTCAGTCGGTTTTACATGGCCCGTTACCTCACGACGGTGGATCAATACGCACAGTTCATTGCTAGTGGCGGTTACGGAAAGGCCGGCGATAGCAAGCCTGATTGGTGGGACACCTTGGGCTGGCGATGGCGAACAGGCCTGTGGGACTCTGCGTTCAATGAAGTTCCCTACAAAGGCATCCGGTATGAACGCGGTAGATGTGACGAACCGATGTTTTGGGCCCAGCAGCGAGCGCATGGGAGTCGCCCTGTGACGCTCATTAACTGGTTTGAAGCACGGGCTTACGCAGGTTGGTTGAGCGGGCAACTTCTATCTGCTGGGAAATTGATGAGTGGTTATGTTGTGCGTCTACCCACCGAAGCGCAATGGGAGCGTGCCGCGCGTGCAGCGGGTGCAGCGGGTGCAAACGTTGCCGACATGCGTCAGTACTCTTGGGGGAGTAACGATACATCCGCCCATCTCCACGCCAACATTGCGGACAGTCGCATCGGTCGTGCAAACACGGTAGGGTTGTTCGCACCCAATCCGCTCGGGATTTTCGACCTGAACGGTTGCGTCTGGGAGTGGCAAAACAATTTGTACAGCCGTGCCAAAGATCTGAAGTGTCAGAGTTTTGATGGGGACGTGGCGGCGCTCAAAGTTGGTGACACGTGGGAAGATTCCGATAGACCGTCTTTGTGTGGTGGCTCATGGGAAAGCTCAGCCATCAACGCGCGAGTGTCATCGCGCGAAGGATTTCAGCCTGTTGACTGGTATGAAGACGTCGGTTTTCGGCTGGTGTTATCTCTGGCCAAATCGACCCCTGAAGCCTGATCTGGGCACGCCCTTCATGCTGCCGCCACGGTAAGCACTTGGCCAGGTTCAGGTCGAGCGGTGTGTTCCAGGGCGTTGTCGGCGAGCCATGGCCTTGCGCCCGCCGTGCCAAAATTCGCCGCATGCTGTTCCTCATCTCCCCCGCCAAGGCGCTCGATTTCGAGACGCCGGCCCACGTGGCCACGCACACCCAGCCGCTGTTCGTGAAACAGGCGGCCGAACTCATCGCCGTGATGCGCGACAAGTCGCCGCAGCAGATCGCCGATCTCATGGGCCTGTCGGACCAGCTCTCGGGCCTGAACGCGGCGCGTTACCAGGCCTGGGTGCCGAAGTTCACCGCGAAGAATTCCAAGCAGGCGGTGCTGGCGTTTGATGGCGACGTGTACGGCGGCCTCGACGCGAAGAGCCTGGGCGAGCCCGAACTCGACTGGCTGCAGCAGCACCTGTGCATCCTCAGCGGCCTCTACGGCGTGCTGCGCCCGCTGGACTGGATGCAGCCCTACCGGCTGGAGATGGGCACGCGCCTCGTCACATCCCGGGGCAAGAACCTCTACCAGTTCTGGGGCAGCCAGATCGCCGACTACCTGAACCAGCGTGCCCGGGCCGACAAGAGCCCGGTGGTGATCAACCTGGCGAGCGAAGAGTATTTCAAGGCGGTGGACCGCCGTGCGCTGCAGCCTCGTGTTGTCAGTTGCGTGTTTGAAGAGCGCAAGGGCGACGGCTACCAGATCATCAGCTTCTTCGCCAAGCGCGCGCGCGGCCTGATGGTGCGCTACGCGGTGAAACACCGCCTGAGCACGCCCGAGCAGCTCAAGGCGTTTGACCTGGATGGTTACCGTTTCGTGCCCGCCGCGTCCGAGGCCGACCGGCTGGTGTTCCGCCGCGAGCAGAAGGCCTGAGCGAACGAAGCCACGGATCCTTGCCATGAGCCAGCAGTCCATCACCCCCGAGTTGCGCCAGTGGGTCGCCGAGCAGATTCGCGTCGGGCACCTGCCCGAAGCGGTGATCGAGGCCATGGTCCAGGCCGGTTGGAAAGAGGACCTGGCCGCGTCGGCCCTGGACGGCGCGCTGCAGGCGCGGCGCGGGCAGGCCCCGACCTCCGCCGCGCTGGCCGCAGGCCCGGCGGGCGGGATGGTCGGTACGGGTGTGCGCATGCCCGGGTTGGACTTGGCGCAGTCGCCGCGCCGCGTCGACGCCGGCGACCGCTGGGTGGACGTGATCGCGGCGCTCGGGTTGCCGCGCGTGGTGCTGCTCGGCGGTCTGCTGAGCGCCGAGGAGTGCGATGCGCTGGTGGAGGCCGCGCGGCCCCGCATGGCACGCTCGCTCACCGTGGAGACGCGCACCGGGGGCGAAGAGCTCAACCCCGACCGCACCAGCCATGGCATGTTCTTCAACCGGGGCGAGGGCGAGTTGGTAACCCGCATCGAGCAGCGCATCGCGCACCTGCTGCGCTGGCCGGTGGAAAACGGCGAAGGCATGCAGGTGCTGCAGTACCGCCCCGGGGCCGAGTACAAGCCGCATTACGACTATTTCGACCCGGTCGAGCCGGGCACGCCGACCATCGTGAAACGAGGAGGGCAGCGCGTGGCCACGCTGCTGATGTACCTCAACGAGCCCACGCGCGGCGGCGGCACCACTTTCCCGGACGTGGGTCTGGAAGTGGCGCCGGTGCGCGGCAACGCGGTGTTCTTCAGCTACGACCGCCCGCACCCGGCCACGCGCACCCTGCATGGTGGCGCGCCGGTGATCGAGGGGGAAAAATGGGTGGCCACCAAGTGGCTGCGGGAACGCGAATTTGTATGAGACACCCCCTGCGCCGCTGCGCGTCTTCCCCCTCTCCTGCGGGAGGGGGACGCAGCCTGTGGCCGGGCAGAGCCCGTTCCCCGGCTGCCCTTGATCGCACCTCTTCATTTCATGCGTCGTGGGTACGGCGCAGCACCCGGACAACCCGATGAACCAGAACACCCCCGAATACTCCCAGCTCGGCAAGCCCTCGGCCTATGTCGACCAGTACGACGCCTCGCTGCTGTACCCGCTGCCGCGCGAGCCCAAGCGGCGCGAGATCGGCATCACCGGGAGCGTGCCTTTTCTCGGCGCCGATCTGTGGACCGCGTTCGAGCTGAGCTGGCTCAACCCCAAGGGCAAGCCGCAGGTGGCGCTGGCGCACATCACCGTGCCTTGCGAGAGCACGCACATCGTCGAGAGCAAGTCGTTCAAGCTCTACCTCAACAGCTTCAACAACACCGCGTTCGCCAGTGCCGACGCGGTGCGCGACCGCATCCGTGCCGACGTGAGCGCGGCCATCTGGCACGGCGGCCCGGTGCAGGCCAGCGCCGGTGTGCGGGTGCTGCTGCCCGAGCTGTTCGACTGCGAACCGGTGCACGAACTTGACGGCCTGTGCATCGACCGGCTGGACGTGGAGTGCACCCGGTACCAGCCCGCGCCCGAGCTGCTCACGGCCGTGTTCGACGAAAAGCCGGTGGAGGAAACGCTGGTCAGCGACCTGCTCAAGAGCAACTGCCTGGTCACGGGCCAGCCCGACTGGGGCAGCGTGCAGATCCGCTACAGCGGCCCGCAGATCGACCAGGCCGGCCTGCTGCAGTACATCGTGAGCTTTCGCAACCACAACGAATTCCACGAGCAGTGCGTCGAGCGCATCTACATGGACATCATGGCGCGCTGCAAACCCGCCAAGCTGCTGGTGTACGCGCGCTACACGCGCCGCGGCGGACTCGACATCAACCCCTGGCGCGCCAGCCACCCGCAGCTGCCGCCGGCCAACGTGCGCACCGCGCGGCAGTGAGGCCGGTCAGATCCGCCGCCGGGCCGCCCCAAGGCGGATCAGCCCCCTCGGGGGGCAGCGACCCGCGCAGCGGCGGAGCGTGGGGGCTCAGCAGGTGCGCTGGAACCCTTCGAGCAGGTTCACCGCGTTGGTGCCCACCGCGTCCACCGCGTAGCCACCTTCGAAGGTGAACACCGTGGGCAGGCCGGCGCCGGCCAGCGCCTCGCCCACGGCGAAGTAGTCGGCGCTCTGCAGCGTGAAGCCCGAGATCGGGTCGCCCTCGAAGGTGTCCAGCCCCATGGGCACCACCAGCGCGTCGGCCCTGAAGGCTGTCACCGCGTCCAGCGCCTGGCCCAGCGCGGCACGCCAGGTGGCGAAGTTGGTGCCGCGCGGCAGCGGCAGGTTGAGGTTGAAGCCTTCACCGGCCCCGGCGCCCCGCTCGTCCGCGTGGCCGAGGAAGAAGGGGTATTCGGTGGCCGGGTCGCCGTGGATCGAGACCGTGAGCACGTCGGCGCGTTCGTAGAAGATGGTCTGTGTGCCATTGCCGTGGTGGTAGTCCACGTCCAGCACCGCCACGCGCTGTTGGCCGCCGTCGCGCAAGGCCTGCGCCGCGATCGCGGCGTTGTTCAGGAAACAGTAGCCGCCCAGGAAGTCCGACCCGGCGTGGTGGCCCGGCGGGCGGGTGAGGGCGAACGCCGAGCGTGCACCGCCCAGCACCTCGTGTGCCGCGGCCAGCGCGCAGGCCGCGCCACCGCGCGCCGCGGCCCAGGTGCCGGCCATCAGCGGCGAGCCCGAGTCGAACGCGAACAGGCCCAGGCGCGCCGCGAAGTTGCGCGGCAGCGCGTCGGTGCGGAAAGCGTGCCGGTTGCCCAGCGGCCACACCGACGGCAGGGCGTCGCGCTGGGCATTCGCCGGGTCCATGGCCACCCACTCGTCCCAGGCGCTGGCCAGGAACTGCGTGTAGCGCGCGCTGTGCACGCGGGCGATGGCGGCGTCCAGCGCGGCGTCGTCAACGGCCGGGGTTTCCAGCGCACCGAGCGGGCGGCGCTGCAGTTCGGTCAACACGAAGTCCAGCCGCGCCGGCACTTCGTGGCAGGGGACCAGACGTCCGCGGAACATTTCCTGCTGGCCCTGGTGCAGGGTATGGTGGGGGTTGTGGAAGGTTTTCATGGGCAGTGACATGGGGTGAGGAAAGGCAATGTACATTGGTCTCCCTAGGGTTTGTCCTGACCGGTTGGACAGCGAAGTGACAGCTTGCGGCCAGATCATCGCCTTGTCCAATCACTCCCAAA
>NZ_BCWR01000024.1 GCF_001592305.1 Hydrogenophaga taeniospiralis CCUG 15921 | reverse complement strand
GCCCTCACGGGGGGCACAAGCCAGTAGGGGTATAGCTCAATTGGCAGAGCGTCGGTCTCCAAAACCGAAGGTTGTAGGTTCGATTCCTACTGCCCCTGCCACCGAACAGGACAACGCCGGGACCTGATTCCGAACTGTTTTGTGGTTTTACAAGCCCGCCGAAGTCGTCAAGACCTCTGGTGGGCTTGCGTGTCTCAAGCCTCTTGCCTTTTTTGGGCTTTAGATGCGAGTTTTGTACTGAATCGTCTGGATCCTCATGGCCACTTCCGAAGTTCAAACCGTCAACACCAGTGCCGACAAGGCCAAGCTGGCGGCGGCGGCCGCGTTGCTGTTGGGTGCGTTCGTGGCCTTCTACCTGCTCTCGGGTCAGGGTGCGTTGGTTCAATGGGCGGCGCTGATCGTGGGTGTGGCTGCGGCCGTGGTGGTGTTTGGAGTGTCCGAGTCCGGCAAGCAATTGGTGGCGTTCGGGCGTGATGCCTGGCGCGAAACCAAGAAAGTGGTCTGGCCTGCCCGCAAAGAGGCGATCCAGATGACGGCCTACGTGTTTGCGTTCGTGTTCGTGATGGCGCTGTTCCTCTGGCTGACCGACAAGACCGTTGAGTGGCTGTTTTACGACCTGATCCTGGGCTGGAGAAAATAATGACCGATCATCAAAGCCCCGTGACCGACGGAGTGGCGGCCGAAGGGATGCGCTGGTACGTGGTGCACGCCTATTCCGGCATGGAAAAGGCCGCCGAACGCAACATCGTCGAACGCATCAACCGCGAAGGCATGCAGAGCAAGTTTGGTCGCATCCTGGTGCCCACCGAAGAAGTGGTGGAAGTCAAGAACGGCCAGAAGCGCACAACCGAACGCAAGTTCTTCCCCGGCTATGTGCTGGTGGAAATGGTGATGGACGATGAAACCTGGCACCTGGTGAAACACACCAACAAGGTGACCGGTTTTGTGGGGGGGGCCAAGAACCGCCCGGCGCCGATCTCCGAGGAAGACGTCCAGAAGATCGTCAACCAGATGCAGGAAGGCACCGACAAGCCGCGCCACAAGGTGGAGTTCGTCGTGGGCGAATATGTGCGCGTCAAGGAAGGCCCGTTCACCGACTTCAACGGCACGGTCGAAGAAGTCAACTACGAGAAGAACAAGATGCGCGTGTCGGTGACCATTTTCGGTCGCGCCACGCCGGTGGAGCTGGAATTCAGCCAGGTCGAGAAGACCTGAGATTTTCCGTGGCGCAGGTGGGTCGGCCCGACACCTGTGCCATTTGATCTTTCCGGGTCCCCCCACCGCGAGGAGGTTGTCTTGATGGCGGCCGTCTGCACTCGCAGGAGCTAAAAAATGGCGAAAAAAATCGTCGGCTTCATCAAGCTGCAAGTGCCAGCTGGTAAGGCCAACCCCTCTCCCCCGATCGGTCCGGCGCTGGGTCAGCGCGGCCTGAACATCATGGAGTTCTGCAAGGCGTTCAACGCCCAGACCCAGGGCGTCGAACCCGGTCTGCCGCTGCCCGTGGTGATCACGGCGTTCGCGGACAAGAGCTTCACCTTCATCATCAAGACGCCGCCCGCGACGACCCTGATCAAGAAGGCCATCAAGCTGGACAAGGGCTCCCCTGTGCCCAACAAGAACAAGGTTGGCAAGATCACCCGGGCCCAGCTCGAGGAAATCGCCAAGGTCAAGATGAAAGACATGACCGCTGCCGATGTGGACGCCGCCGTGCGCACCATCGCCGGTTCGGCCCGCTCGATGGGCGTGATTGTGGAGGGCGTGTGACATGGCCAAACTGACCAAAAAGCAGAAGGCTTTCGAAGGCAAAGTGGACAGCAACAAGCTGTATGCACTGACCGATGCCCTGGCCATCATCAAGGAATGCGCCAACGCCAAGTTCGATGAATCCATCGACGTGGCGATTCAGCTCGGCGTGGACGCCAAGAAGTCGGACCAGGTGGTGCGTGGCGCCGTCGTGATGCCGAACGGCACCGGCAAGACCAAGCGCGTGGCTGTTTTCGCCCAGGGTGCCAAGGCCGAAGAAGCCAAGGCCGCTGGTGCCGACATCGTCGGCATGGACGATCTGGCTGCCGACATCAAGGCCGGCAACATGAACTTCGACGTGGTCATCGCTTCGCCCGACGCAATGCGTGTGGTCGGTACCCTGGGTCAGATCCTGGGCCCGCGCGGCCTGATGCCCAACCCGAAGGTTGGCACCGTGACGCCCGACGTCGCCCAGGCCGTGCGCAACGCCAAGGCGGGTCAGGTGCAGTTCCGTGTGGACAAGGCCGGTATCGTGCACGGCACCATTGGCCGCCGTTCGTTCGACGCCGACAAGCTCCAGGGCAACCTGGTGGCGTTGCTGGACGCGTTGACCAAGGCCAAGCCGGCCACCAGCAAGGGTGTGTACCTGCGCAAGGTGGCGGTGTCGTCGACCATGGGTGTCGGCGTTCGCGTGGACATGCAATCCATCTCGGCGTAATCGCAGAGAAGAATTCGGGCCGCTTCGGCGGCCTGGGTGTGGTGGGCCCGCAGAGTGGCAGCGATGCCGCTTTTCGGGGCCATCCAAGACCGTTGGTGTCGGTCCGGATCCGCAAGGAGACTGCCCGACTTAATTGTGAAAAGCCAACGCAGATGGCGATCCCGCTGCAGATGGAACTTGTTCCCTAAACAGTTGGTCGCTGCAATGAAGCGTGTGGAGGGCGACAGCCCGAAGCACATTGAAGGAGTAGACCTTGAGTCTGAATCGCAGTGAGAAAGAAGCGGTCATTTCCGAAGTGACCAGCCTCGCCGCTAAAGCTCAAACGCTCGTGATGGCGGAATACCGTGGCATCACGGTCGCGAACATGGACAAACTGCGCGTCACAGCCCGCAGCAACGGTGTCAGCCTGAGTGTTCTGAAGAACACCTTGGCCCGCCGTGCGGTGGCTGGCAGCAGCTTTGAAGTGGCCGCCGACCAGATGACCGGTCCGCTGATCTATGGCTTCTCCGAAGACGCCGTGGCCGCCGCGAAAGTGGTGGCCGAATTCGCGAAAACCAACGACAAGCTGGTGATTCGCGCAGGTGTCTACGGTGGCAAAGTCCTGGACGTCGAGGGCGTGAAGCAGCTCGCCAGCATTCCTTCCAAGGAAGTGTTGTTGGCTCAGCTGTGTGGCTTGCTGATGTCGCCTATTTCGCGTACGGCCGTTGTGCTGGGCGCGCTGGCGGCGAAAAAAGGCGAAGGCGCTGCCGCGCCGGCAGAGGAAGCTGCCGCCGCCTGAAGGCGTGGCAGATCCGTTTAACCAATTGTTAGGAAATCAAAATGGCATTCGATAAAGACGCATTTTTGACCGCGCTGGACAGCATGACGGTCATGGAACTCAACGATCTGGTGAAAGCCATCGAAGAGAAGTTTGGTGTGAGCGCTGCCGCCATGGCCGCTCCTGCCGCTGGTGGTGCTGGCGCTGGCGCCGCTGCCGCTGAAGAGAAGACCGAATTCAACGTGGTGCTGGTCGAAGCCGGCGCCAACAAGGTCTCCGTCATCAAGGCCGTGCGCGAAATCACCGGTCTGGGTCTGAAGGAAGCCAAGGACCTGGTCGATGGCGCTCCGAAGAACGTGAAGGAAGCGATTGCCAAGGCCGACGCCGAAGCCGCTGTGAAGAAGCTGGTGGAAGCCGGTGCCAAGGCCGAGCTGAAGTAATTCGCTCGCCGGTCCGGGGCTGGAGTGCTTGAAAGAGCCTCCAGCCTTTGGTGCTTTCAGAGCCGCCGGTGCTGATGGCGCCGGCGCAGTGGGAGAACTCCCGCTGCCAGTGCCCATGGCGCTGGCGCAGTGTTTTAAATAAACACTGATAAGCAGACTCGCCGGAGTCTGCTTATCAGTGTTTTCTGACCCCGACTGCAGAAAACGACTTGGTTCGGGCCTGTGTGCAACGCGCAGGCCGTCCGCCAATGGTTGGTAGAGGCCAGCCACCAAGCAAGCCACCAGGAGTCCATCCCTGGTAGGCAGACAGTCGCCGCAGACCTCAAGTCCGGAGATCTCATGGCCTCAGCATCGAACTATTCATACACCGAACGCAAACGCATCCGCAAGAGTTTTGGTACCCGCGAGAACGTGCTCGCGATTCCTTACCTGCTGCAAATGCAGAAGGATGCGTACACCGCCTTCCTGCAGGCCGACTCCGCGCCGAAAAAACGCACCAACGAAGGCCTCCAGGCCGCGTTCGAAGCCGCCTTCCCCATCGTCTCGCACAACGGTTTTGTCGAGATGAAGTTCGTCGAGTACAACCTGGCCCGTCCGGCGTTCGATGTGCGTGAGTGCCAGACCCGTGGTCTGACCTTCGCCTCGGCCGTGCGCGCCCGCGTGCAGCTCATCATTTACGACCGCGAGTCCTCGACCAACCAGTCCAAGGTCATCAAGGAAGTGAAGGAACAAGAGGTCTACATGGGCGAAGTGCCCCTGATGACCGACAAGGGTTCCTTCATCATCAACGGCACCGAACGTGTGATCGTGTCGCAGCTGCACCGCTCTCCGGGCGTGTTCTTCGAACATGACAAGGGCAAGACGCACAGCTCGGGCAAACTGCTGTTCTCGGCCCGCATCATTCCCTACCGCGGCTCCTGGCTCGACTTCGAATTCGATCCGAAGGACGTGCTGTTCTTCCGCGTCGACCGCCGCCGCAAGATGCCGGTCACCATCCTGCTCAAGGCCATTGGCCTGACGCCGGAAACCATCCTGGCCAACTTCTTCGTCAACGACCATTTCCGCCTGATGGACAGCGGCGCGCAGATGGCCTTCGTGCCCGAGCGCCTGCGTGGTGAAGTGGCCCGCTTCGACATCACCGACAAGAGCGGCAAGGTCGTGGTGGCCAAGGACAAGCGCATCACGGTGCGCCACACCCGCGAGCTGGAGCAGTCGGGCACCACGCACATCAGCGTGCCCGAAGACTTCATGATCGGTCGCGTGGTCGCGCGCAACATCGTTGACGCCGACACCGGCGAGATCATTGCCAAGGCCAACGACGAGCTGACCGAAGCCCTGTTGAAGAAGCTGCGCAGCGCCGGCGTGCAGGACCTGCAGTGCCTCTACACGAACGAACTCGACCAGGGCGCCTACATTTCGCAGACCCTGCGCAGTGACGAAACGGCCGACGAGTTCGCCGCCCGTGTCGCCATCTACCGCATGATGCGCCCCGGCGAGCCGCCGACCGAAGACGCGGTGCAGGCCCTGTTCCACCGCCTGTTCTACAACCCGGACACCTACGACCTCTCGCGTGTGGGCCGCATGAAGTTCAACGCCCGCGTGGGCCGTGACGAATCGACCGGCGCCATGGTGCTGTCCAACGAGGACATCCTGGCCGTGGTCAAGATCCTGGTGGACCTGCGCAACGGCCGCGGCGAAGTCGATGACATCGACCACCTGGGCAACCGCCGCGTGCGCTGCGTGGGTGAACTGGCCGAAAACCAGTACCGCACCGGTCTGGCGCGTATCGAGAAGGCCGTCAAGGAGCGTCTGGGCCAGGCCGAACAAGAGCCGCTGATGCCGCACGACCTGATCAACTCCAAGCCGATTTCCGCGGCCCTGAAGGAGTTCTTCGGTGCGTCCCAGCTGTCGCAGTTCATGGACCAGACCAATCCGTTGGCCGAGATCACCCACAAGCGCCGCGTGTCGGCCCTGGGCCCGGGCGGTCTGACCCGCGAGCGTGCCGGCTTCGAGGTGCGCGACGTGCACGTGACCCACTACGGTCGCGTCTGCCCAATTGAAACGCCTGAAGGCCCGAACATCGGCCTGATCAACTCGCTGGCCCTGTACGCCCGCCTGAACGAGTACGGTTTCATCGAGACCCCGTACCGCCGTGTGGTGGATGGCAAGGTGACGAACCAGATCGACTACCTTTCGGCCATCGAAGAAGGCAAGTACGTCATCGCCCAGGCCAACGCGGCACTGGACAAGGACGGCAAGTTGACCGGCGACCTGATCTCCGCTCGCGAAAAAGGCGAATCGATCCTGACCCCGGCCGACACCATCCAGTACATGGACGTGTCGCCCGCGCAGATCGTCTCGGTGGCCGCTTCGCTGGTGCCGTTCCTGGAGCACGACGACGCGAACCGCGCGCTGATGGGCGCCAACATGTCGCGCCAGGCCGTGCCCGTGCTGCGCCCCGAGAAGCCGATGGTCGGCACCGGCATCGAGCGCGTGGCCGCGATCGACTCCGGCACCGTGGTGACGGCCAATCGCGGCGGTGTGGTCGACTACGTGGACGCGACCCGCATCGTGATCCGCGTGAACGACGCTGAGGCCGTGGCCGGTGAAGTCGGTGTGGACATCTACAACCTGATCAAGTACCAGCGCTCCAACCAGAACACCAACATCCACCAGCGCCCCATCGTGAAGAAGGGCGACAAGCTGGGCAAGGGCGACGTGATCGCCGATGGCGCCTCGACCGACCTGGGTGAGATCTCGATCGGCCAGAACATGCTGATCGCCTTCATGCCCTGGAACGGCTACAACTTCGAAGACTCGATCCTGATCTCCGAGCGCGTGGTCGCCGAAGACCGCTACACCTCGATCCACATCGAGGAACTGGTGGTCATGGCGCGCGACACCAAGCTGGGCGCGGAAGAAATCACCCGCGACATCCCCAACCTGGCCGAGCAACAGCTCAACCGCCTGGACGACTCCGGCATCATCTACGTGGGCGCCGAAGTGCTGCCCGGCGACGTGCTGGTCGGCAAGGTCACGCCCAAGGGCGAGACCACGTTGACGCCTGAAGAGAAACTGCTGCGCGCCATCTTCGGCGAGAAGGCTTCCGACGTGAAGGACACCTCGCTGCGTGTGGACCAGGGCTCGCAAGGCACGGTGATCGACGTGCAGGTCTTCACCCGCGAAGGCATCACGCGCGACAAGCGCGCCCAGCAGATCATCGACGACGAACTCAAGCGTTTCCGCCTGGACCTGAACGACCAGCTGCGCATCGTGGAAGCCGACGCCTTCGACCGCATCGAGAAGCTGCTGACCGGCCGTGTCGCCAACGGCGGCCCGAAGAAGCTGGCCAAGGGCACCAAGATCGACAAGGCCTACCTGGACGAGGTCGAGAAGTACCACTGGTTCGACATCCGTCCGGCGGAAGACGACGTGGCCGCCCAGCTGGAGTCGATCAAGAACTCCATGGAGCAGACGCGCCACAGCTTCGATCTGGCCTTCGAAGAAAAGCGCAAGAAGCTCACGCAGGGCGACGAACTGCCTGCGGGCGTGCTCAAGATGGTCAAGGTCTACCTGGCCGTCAAGCGCCGCCTGCAGCCCGGCGACAAGATGGCCGGCCGCCACGGCAACAAGGGTGTGGTCTCCAAGATCACCCCGGTGGAAGACATGCCCCACCTCGCCGACGGTACGCCCGTGGACATCGTGCTGAACCCGCTGGGCGTGCCTTCGCGCATGAACATCGGTCAGGTGCTCGAAGTCCACCTGGGCTGGGCCGGCAAGGGCCTGGGCCAGCGCATCGGCGACATGCTGCAGCGCGAAGCCGCCATGTCCGAGGTGCGCGCCTTCCTGGAACAGATCTACAACGGCACGGGCCGCAAGGAAGACCTGTCCAAGCTGAGCGACGACGAGCTGCGCGCCATGGCCGAAGAACTGACCCGCGGCGTGCCGTTCGCATCCCCGGTGTTCGACGGCGCGTCTGAGCAGGAAATCATGGACATGCTCAAGCTGGCCTACCCGGACGACATCGCGAAGGCCAAGGGCCTGACCGAGACCCGCACCCAGGCGCAGCTGTACGACGGCCGCACCGGTGACGCTTTCGAGCGCAAGACCACCGTGGGCTACATGCACTACTTGAAGCTGCACCACCTGGTGGACGACAAGATGCACGCTCGTTCCACCGGCCCGTACTCCCTGGTCACGCAGCAACCGCTGGGCGGCAAGGCGCAGTTCGGTGGACAGCGTTTCGGCGAGATGGAAGTGTGGGCGCTGGAAGCCTACGGCGCTTCCTACATCCTGCAGGAAATGCTCACCGTCAAGTCCGACGACGTGCAGGGCCGCACCAAGGTGTACGAAAGCATCGTCAAGGGCGAGCACTCGATCGACGCGGGCATGCCCGAGTCGTTCAACGTGCTGGTCAAGGAAATTCGTTCGCTCGGTATCGATATCGAACTCGAACGCTCCTAATTCGCCGGCAAGACAAGGATTGAACCCATGAAATCATTACTCGACCTGTTCAAGCAGTTCACGCCCGACGAGCATTTCGATGCGATCCGCATCGGCCTGGCTTCGCCGGAAAAAATCCGCTCGTGGTCTTTCGGCGAAGTCAAGAAGCCGGAGACCATCAACTACCGCACGTTCAAGCCCGAACGCGACGGCCTGTTCTGCGCCAAGATTTTTGGTCCCATCAAGGACTACGAATGCCTGTGCGGCAAGTACAAGCGCCTCAAGCACCGCGGCGTGATCTGCGAGAAGTGCGGCGTTGAAGTCACGCAGACCAAAGTGCGCCGCGAGCGCATGGGCCACATCGACCTGGCCGCGCCCTGCGCCCACATCTGGTTCCTGAAGTCGCTGCCGTCGCGCCTGGGCCTGATCCTGGACATGACGCTGCGCGACATCGAACGCGTGCTGTACTTCGAAGCCTATGTGATCGTCGACCCGGGCATGACCCCGCTGAAGAAATTCGCGATCATGTCCGAGGACGACTACGACGCCAAGCGCAAGGAATACGGCGACGAGTTCATTGCCAAGATGGGCGCCGAGGGCATCAAGGAACTGCTGCAGGCGATCGACCTCGACATCGAGATCGAGAAGCTGCGCAACGACCTGACTGGCTCCGAGCTCAAGATCAAGAAGAACGCCAAGCGCCTGAAGGTGCTGGAAGCCTTCAAGAAATCGGGCATCAAGCCCGAGTGGATGGTGCTCGACGTGCTGCCCGTGCTGCCGCCGGACCTGCGTCCGCTGGTGCCCCTGGACGGCGGCCGTTTCGCGACCTCCGACCTGAACGACCTGTACCGCCGCGTCATCAACCGCAACAGCCGTCTGCGTCGCCTGCTCGAACTCAAGGCCCCTGAAATCATCGCGCGCAACGAAAAGCGCATGCTGCAGGAAGCCGTGGACTCGCTGCTGGACAACGGCCGCCGTGGCAAGGCCATGACGGGCGCCAACAAGCGCGCCCTGAAGTCGCTGGCCGACATGATCAAGGGCAAGAGCGGCCGCTTCCGCCAGAACCTGCTGGGCAAGCGCGTCGACTACTCGGGCCGTTCGGTTATCGTGGTCGGCCCGACGCTCAAGCTGCACCAGTGCGGCCTGCCCAAGCTGATGGCCCTGGAGCTGTTCAAGCCCTTCATCTTCTCGCGCCTGGAAGCCATGGGCATCGCGACCACCATCAAGGCTGCGAAGAAGGAAGTCGAAGCCGGCACGCCGGTGGTCTGGGACATCCTGGAAGAGGTGATCAAAGAGCACCCGGTGATGCTGAACCGTGCGCCGACGCTGCACCGTCTGGGCATCCAGGCCTTCGAGCCCATCCTGATCGAAGGCAAGGCGATCCAGCTGCACCCCCTCGTTTGCGCGGCCTTCAACGCCGACTTCGACGGTGACCAGATGGCCGTCCACGTGCCGCTGTCGGTGGAAGCCCAACTGGAAGCCCGCACCCTGATGCTGGCCTCGAACAACATCCTGTTCCCGGCCAACGGCGAGCCCTCCATCGTGCCGTCGCAAGACGTGGTGCTGGGTCTGTACTACGCGACCCGCGAGCGCATCAACGGCAAGGGCGAAGGCATGATCTTTGCCGACCTGCTGGAGCTGCAGCGAGCCCTGGACAACGGCGTGGTGGAAATCACCGCCAAGATCAGCGTGCGCCTGACCGAATGGGCCAAGAACAAGGAAACCGGCGAATTCGTGCCCAGCACCTCTCTGGTGGACACGACCGTTGGCCGTGCGCTGCTGTCGGAAATCCTGCCCAAGGGCCTGCCTTTTGAAGTGCTGAACAAGGCCCTCAAGAAGAAGGAAATCTCGCGCCTGATCAACAGCTCGTTCCGCAAGTGCGGGCTGAAGGAAACGGTGGTGTTCGCCGACAAGCTGCTGCAGAACGGCTTCCGTCTGGCCACCCGCGCCGGTATCTCGATCGCCGTGGACGACATGCTGGTGCCCAAGGAAAAGCCGGCCATCATCGACCGCGCCGAGAAGGAAGTGAAGGAAATCGCCCAGCAGTACGCCTCCGGTCTGGTGACCGCGGGCGAGCGCTACAACAAGGTGGTGGACATCTGGGGCAAGGCCGGTGACGAGATCTCCAAGGTCATGATGGCCCAGCTGGCCAAGCAAAAGACCACCGATCGCCATGGCAAGGAAGTGGACCAGGAGTCGTTCAACTCCATCTACATGATGGCCGACTCCGGCGCCCGCGGTAGCGCGGCCCAGATCCGCCAGCTCGCCGGTATGCGCGGCCTGATGGCCAAGCCTGACGGCTCCATCATCGAGACCCCCATCACGGCGAACTTCCGTGAAGGTCTGAACGTGTTGCAGTACTTCATCTCCACGCACGGCGCCCGTAAGGGTCTGGCCGACACGGCGCTGAAGACCGCGAACTCGGGTTACCTGACCCGCCGTCTGGTGGACGTGACGCAGGACCTGGTGGTCAACAGCCAGGATTGCGGCACGACCAATGGCACGCTGATGCGCGCCATCGTCGAGGGTGGTGAAGTGATCGAGTCGCTGCGCGACCGCATCCTGGGCCGCACCACGGCCGAGGAAGTGATCCACCCCGAGACCCGCGCGGTCCTGCTGCCGGCCGGCACCTTGCTGGACGAGGACATGCTCGACGATCTGGAAGCCGCTGGCGTGGACGAAGTGAAGGTGCGCACCGCCCTGACCTGCGAAACCCGCTTCGGCATCTGCGCCAAGTGCTACGGCCGCGACCTGGGCCGTGGTGGCCTGGTGAACATCGGCGAAGCCGTCGGTGTGATCGCCGCCCAGTCCATCGGTGAACCCGGTACGCAGCTGACCATGCGCACCTTCCACATCGGTGGTGCAGCGTCGCGTGCGGCCGTAGCCTCCAGCGTGGAAGCCAAGTCCAGCGGTTCCATTGGTTTCAACGCCACCATGCGTTATGTGACCAATACCAAGGGCGAACTGGTGGTGATCGCGCGTTCCGGCGAAATCATCATCCACGACGAAATCGGTCGCGAGCGCGAACGCCACAAGGTGCCCTACGGCGCGATCCTGGCGGTCAAGGCCGACCAGCAGATCAAGGCCGGCGCGATCCTGGCCAACTGGGACCCGCTGACCCGACCCATCATCACGGAATTCGCCGGTCAGGTGAAGTTCGAGAACGTGGAAGAAGGCCTGACGGTGGCCAAGCAGGTCAACGACGTGACCGGTCTGTCCTCGCTGGTGGTGATCGATCCGAAGCACCGCGGTTCGACCAAGGTGGTGCGTCCCCTGGTCAAGCTGCTCGACGCCCAGGGCAACGAAGTGAAGATCCCTGGCACCGACCACTCGGTGACGGTGGGCTTCCAGATCGGCGCGCTGCTCGAAGTGCGCGATGGTCAGGACGTCGGCCCCGGCCACGTGCTCGCCCGCATCCCGGTCGAAGGCCAGAAGACGCGCGACATCACCGGCGGTCTGCCGCGGGTGGCCGAGCTGTTCGAAGCCCGCAGCCCGAAGGACAAGGGCATGCTGGCCGAGATGACCGGCACCGTGTCGTTCGGCAAGGAGACCAAGGGCAAGGTTCGCCTGCAGATCACCGACCCGGAAGGCAAGATCTGGGACGAACTCATTCCCAAGGAAAAGAACATCCTGGTGCACGAAGGCCAGGTGGTCAACAAGGGCGAGAGCGTGGTGGACGGCCCGGCCGACCCGCAGGACATCCTGCGCCTGCTGGGCATCGAAGAGCTGTCGCGCTACATCGTGGACGAGGTGCAGGACGTGTACCGACTCCAGGGTGTGAAGATCAACGACAAGCACATCGAAGTGATCGTGCGCCAGATGCTGCGCCGCGTGGTGGTCGAGAGCGTGGGCGATTCGAACTACATCGCCGGTGAGCAGGTCGAGCGTTCCGAGATCCTCAACACCAACGACGCGCTGCGCGCCGAGGGCAAGCTGCCCGCGGTCTACAGCAACGTGCTGCTGGGTATCACCAAGGCCTCGTTGTCCACCGACTCGTTCATCTCGGCGGCTTCCTTCCAGGAAACCACCCGCGTGCTGACCGAAGCGGCCATCATGGGCAAGCGCGACGAGCTGCGTGGTCTGAAGGAAAACGTGATCGTGGGTCGTTTGATCCCGGCCGGTACCGGCATGGCCTACCACGAGGCGCGCAAGGTCAAGGAAAAGATGGACGACGAAGAGCGCCGTGCCATCGCCGAGGCCGATGCGTTGTCGTTGGCGGCCGATCAGGCCGACACGTCCAGCCCCAGCGAATCCGCTGAATAAGGCCAGCCCCACCCCGGGCAGGCTCACCGCCTGCCCCACCAACGCCCCCGCTCATCCGACCGGGGGCGTTTTTTCTGTGGGCCTGTCCTGGGTCTGGGCCCCTCACCATGGGCTGGGGTATATTGCGGGCGCCCTCTGAGGCCGGCTGCCGGCGCAAGGCCACCCGGGTCAGGCGGGTACTGGTCGTCTACACAAGGAGTTGAGAACATGTCTGCCACGCTGTGGGTATTGCTGGCCTTGGGCCTGCTGGTGTTCTTCTGGGCCGTGGGGGCCTACAACCGGCTGGTGCGCCTGAAAAATGCGATTGCCAACGCCTTTGGCCAGATCGATGTGCAGCTCAAGCGCCGCTACGACCTGATTCCCAACCTGGTGGAGGTCGCGCGCAAGTACCTGGCCCACGAGGCGCAGACCCTGGAGGCCGTGATCGCTGCGCGCAACCAGGCCAAGGCCGCCGAACAGACGGCCGCAGGCAGTCCGCTCAATGCCGGTGCGCTCGGCGCGCTGAGCGGTGCCGAACAGTTGCTGGGTGGGGCGCTCGGACGCCTGTTCGCCGTGGTCGAGGCCTACCCCGACCTCAAGGCCGACCAGACCATGCGCGAACTCAGCGAAGAGTTGTCCAGCACCGAGAACCGGATCGGTTTCGCGCGCCAGGCCTACAACGACAACGTGCTGGAGTTCAACGACGCGGCCGCGCAGTTCCCCACCCTGATCGTGGCGCGGCTGTTCAACTTCCAGCCCCAGTCCATGCTGGAGTCCACCACCAGCGACGTCGAGCGCCAGGCGGTGAAAGTCGCTTTCTGATGCACCCCTGCGCCGGGCGCCACCGTGCGTTTCTTTGAATTTCAGCGCGACGCGCGCGGCGAGACCCGCAAGCTGCTGCTCGCCTTCGTGCTCACCGTGCTGCTGCTGGTGCTGGCGATCAACGCCGCGCTGGCGCTGGCCTGGGGCCTGACCTGGGGTTTCTGGGTCCCCGGCGACCTGAGCTACCCGCGCCACTATTTCGCGGTCAACACCGCCGTGGTGTTGCTGTTCGTGCTCGGTGGCTGGTGGGTGGAGACCTCGCGCCTGGCCAGTGGCGGCGGGCAGCGGCTGGCCGAGCAGATGGGCGCGCGCGTGGCCCAGCCCTCGGGCGATTTTGACGAGCAGCGCTTCTCCAACATCGTCGACGAGATGTCGATCTCTTCGGGCATGAAGCGTCCGCTGGCCATGGTGGTCGCGCGCGACCAGGGCATCAACGCCTTTGCCGCCGGCTGGGACGAGGACGACGCCGTCGTGGCCGTCACCCGCGGTGCGCTGGAACACCTCACGCGCGAGGAGCTCCAGGGCCTGGTGGCGCACGAGTTCAGCCACATCGGCGAAGGCGATACCCGGCTCAACATGCGGCTCATCGGCATGGTGTTCGGGCTGGAAATGCTCTACCGCATGGGGCAGCAACTGGTGGAGCCGGACGAAAAAGACCGCCGCATGGCTTTGGCCCTGATCGGCCTGGCCATCATGGCCGCGGGCTGGCTGGGCTGGCTCGCCGGCCACACGCTGCAGGCCGCAGTGTCGCGCCAGCGCGAATACCTCGCCGATGCCCGCGCCGTGCAATGGACCCGCAGCCGCGACGGCCTGGGCGGCGTGCTGCGTAAGATCATGAGCCAGCAAAGTGAAGGCGTGGTGTCGCGGCGCGTGGGCTCCATGGTGCAGCACATGTTGCTGGTGGCCAACGAGTCCGGTGCCGTGGCCCACTGGCTCGATTCGCACCCCACGCTGGAGCAGCGCATCCGCCGTATCTACGGCCGCGCCATGGGCCCGCTGCCCCTGACCCGCGACGACGAACCCCCGCCAGCCAGTGAGGCGCCACCCCCGGCCGCCAGCGCCTCCGGTGACGACCCGGGATGGACCCTGATTTGACCCCTGGATGGCGGGTGGAAGGCCGTTGGCCCCACACTCGGCCCACCCCAACATGGATGCCCATGTGAGCAACCCGCACCCCACTTCTCCTTCCTCGCCCCCCAGCCCGGGCCCTGAGCCCCGGCTCGCGCCCAGCCTGGCCACGCAACTGCACCAGACGGCGCTGTGTGTGCTCGCGGTAGAGCAGGGGCGTTCGCTCAGCGACGTGCTGCCGCAGGTGAGCACGGCTCTGCGCCCCGGTGTGCAGGCGCTCACTTTTCATGTGTTGCGTCACCTGGGCAGCGCGCGTGCGTTGGTGACCCGGCTGGTGCAGCGCAAACCCGACGCCACGGTGCAGGCTCTGCTGCACAGCGCAGTGGCCCTGCTGCTGCCCGAAGAAGCCGGTGATGCCGAGGGCGCGCGCCAGCGGGTGGGCCTGCAGTACGCCCCGCACACCGTGGTGAACCAGGCGGTGGACGCCGCCCGGCAGGACCGCAACACCCACCGCCAGGCGGCGTTCATCAACGCCTGCCTGCGGCGCTTTCTGCGGGAGAAGGACGCGCTGTTGGCCGACGTGGCCGGCCAGCCGGTGGCGCGCTGGAACCACCCCATGTGGTGGATCGAGCGGCTGCAGCGTGACCACCCCGGGCATTGGCAGGCCATCCTGGCGGCCAACAACCAGCCCGGCCCGATGGTCCTGCGCATCAACCGCCGCCGCACCAGCCGGACCGACTACCTGCAGGCGCTCCAGGCCATGGGCCTGAGTGCCCAGGCCATCGGTGAGGACGGCCTGGTGCTGGAGGCGCCGCAGCCCGTCGAGCGGCTGCCCGGGTTCGGCCGGGGCCACTGTTCGGTGCAGGACGGTGCCGCGCAAATGGCCGCCGGCCTGCTGCTTGAGGGGCGTGAGTGGAGCATGGCCGACCGCGTGCTCGACGCCTGCGCCGCTCCCGGTGGCAAGACCGCTCATCTGCTGGAGCGCGCCGAGCTGAACCTGCTGGCACTGGACGTGGACGCACGCCGCTGCGTGCGCATCCACGACAACCTGCGCCGCCTGGGCCTGAGCGCCGAGGTGCAGTGCGCCGATGCCGGCCAGCCCGCCGTGTGGTGGGACGGCCAGCCGTTTGACGCCATCCTGCTCGACGCCCCGTGCACCGCCTCGGGCATCGTGCGGCGCCACCCCGACGTGCGCTGGCTGCGCCGCGCGGCCGACGTGGACGCCCTGGTGGCCATCCAGCACCAGTTGCTCGAAGCCTTGTGGCCGCTGCTCAAGCCGGGCGGACGATTGCTGTATTGCACCTGCTCGGTGTTTCGCGCCGAGGGGGCCGATCAGGTCCAGGCGTTCCTTGAGCGCCACACCGACGCGGCCTTGCAGGCCTCGCCGGGCCATTTGCTGCCAGGAACTGTCATTGCGGATGGGGAGTTCAACGAGAATGTTCCGGGTGGATACGACGGATTCTTTTACGCCCGCATCGACAAGGCCCGGCCTTGACCCCGCGCTGAACACCCCATCCCTGACCCTCCCCGTGTGGCGCTGGCTGCGCACCTTCGTCTGTGTGTGCGGGATGGCCCTGTTGCTGTCCTGGTCGGCCCATGCCCGCGAACCCGAGACGCTGCAACTGGCCCTGCAGCGCACCCCCGAGGGGCTGTTTCTGTCGGCACGGCTGGGGCTCTCGCCGGCGCACGCGGTCGAAGACGCCCTGCAGAAGTCGGTGCCGCTGTATTTCGTCTGGCAGGCCGACGTGTACCGCAAGCGCTGGTACTGGACCGACAAGCGCGTGGCCAGCACCGTGCGCACGCTGCGCCTGGCCTATCAGCCACTCACGCGGCGCTGGCGTTTGAGTTTGTCCAACGATGCGGGGGCCGGCAGCGGCGGGGCGGGGCTGCAATACGCCCTGCACCAGAACTACGCCACCCTGGCCGAGGCGCTGGCCGGTGTGGGGCGGATCTCGCGCTGGCACATCGCGGACGGCCCGGCGGCCGACAGCGCCGACCGCGTCGAACTGGTGTTCCGGCTCGACCTGTCGCTGCTGCCACGCCCGTTCCAGATCGGCATGGTGAACCAGCCCGACTGGACAGTGGAACTGCAGCGCGAACTCCGCGTGCCGGAACACGTCGAAGTCGAGAAATCCACCGAACCGCTGTCCGACAAAGACGAAGCCGACGTGGCCGAACCTCAGCGCTGAGCGTGAAGGGCATTGCACCGTGAGCCCCAGCGACACCCATCCACCGAAAAAACGCACCGCCCCGGCGCGCTGGGCGTTCGCCGCGGCGCTGGTGTTCATCGCCGGTGTGGGCATGGTGCTGCTGTTCCTGCTCACGCTGGCCACCCGCAACCGGGCGCTGTACGAGCAGAATTTCGCCTGGCTGGTGGGGATCAACGCGGCCGTGGCCGCCATTCTGCTGCTGATCATCCTGTGGCTGGTGGTGCGGCTGGCGATGCGGTTGAAGCGGGGCAAGTTCGGCAGCCGGCTGCTGGTCAAGCTCGCCGGCATCATCGGGCTAGTGGGGGTGTTGCCCGGGTTGCTGATCTACACCGTGTCCTACCAGTTCGTCTCGCGTTCCATCGAGAGCTGGTTCGACGTGCGCGTGGAAGCCGCGCTCAATGCGGGCCTGAACCTGGGGCGCACCGCGCTCGACACCCTGACCGCCGATGTCAGCAGCAAGACCCGCATGGCCGCCGAGGGCCTGGCCCGGGTGCCCAACGCCTCGTCCGTACTGGCGCTGGAGCGCCTGCGCGAGCAACTCGGGGCCAGCGACCTGGTGCTGTGGGGCGCCTCCGGTCAGGCGCTGGCCAGTTCGGGGGAGTCGCGCTTTGACATCAACCCCGAGCGCCCCAGCCTTGCGCAGCTGCGCAACCTGCGCACGGTGCGGGTGGCCGCGCAGATCGAAGGCCTGGAAGAAGGCGGCGACGGCGAGCTCGAAGCCGTGCTGGCCGCCGGGCGCGCCCGCATCAAGGTGCTGGCCCTGGTCAGTTCCCCGGGGTTTGGCTTCGATGCCGAGCCGCGGTACCTGCAGGTGGTCGTGCCGCTGGCGGCCGCCCTGGTGACCGACGCCCTGGCCGTGCAACAGGCGAACCGGGAATACCAGGAGCGGGCGCTGGCCCGTGAGGGGCTGCGCCGCATGTACATCGGCACGCTCACGCTGGCCTTGTTCCTGGCGGTGTTCGGCGCGGTGCTGCTGGCGGTGCTGCTGGGCAACCAGCTGGTGCGCCCCCTGCTCGTGCTGGCCGAGGGCATGCGCGAAGTGGCCGCCGGCAACCTCGCCCCCAAGCGCTCGCTGGCCGCGCGCGATGAACTCGCCGGGCTCACCCGGACCTTTGCCCGCATGACGCAGGACCTGTCGGACGCGCGTGCCGACGTGCAGCGCAGCATGGCGCAGGTCGACGCGGCGCGCGGCAACCTGCAGACCATCCTGGACAACCTCACCGCCGGCGTGGTGGTGCTGGACGAAGAAGGGCGGGTGCACAGCGTCAACCCCGGCGCCGAGCGCATCCTGCGCACGCCCCTGGCCCTGCACCTGGGAACCCCGCTGGTCGACGTGCCCGGGCTGGAGCCCTTTGCCTCGGGGGTGTTGCAGCAGTTCGAGCGCTTCCTGTCCGAGCAGACCCCGCACGAGGGCGGTTACTGGCAGCAGTCGTTCGAACTCCGGGCCGACGGCGCCACGCCCTTCGACGAAGGCATCACCCTCATCGCCCGCGGCGCCTTGCTGCCCAACAACGAGCGCCTGCTGGTGTTCGACGACGTCTCCGAGATGGTCTCCGCGCAGCGCGCACAGGCCTGGGGCGAGGTGGCACGGCGTCTGGCGCACGAGATCAAGAACCCGCTCACCCCGATCCAGCTCTCGGCCGAACGCCTGGCCATGAAGCTCGAAGGCAAGGTGCAGCCGCCCGAGCAGGCCATCCTGAACAAGTCGGTGCGCACCATCGTCGACCAGGTCGATGCCATGAAGCGCCTGGTCAACGAGTTCCGCGATTACGCGCGCCTGCCCGCGGCCCAGCTCACCCGCACCGACCTCAACGCCCTGGTGCGTGACATCCTGAGCCTCTACGACCACGCCGCCGTCCCGGTGCGGCACGAACTCTCCCCCGACTGCCCGCCGGTGCAGGCCGACCCCCAGCAGGTGCGCCAGATGCTGCACAACCTGGTGCAGAACGCGCAGGACGCCATGGCCGGCCACCCCGGCGCCGAGGTGCTGCTGCGCACGCGCCTGTCCGACAAGGGCAACTGGGTGCGCCTGTCCGTGGTGGATCACGGCCCCGGGTTCGCCGAACACATCCTCAAGCGCGCCTTCGAACCCTACGTGACCACCAAGGTCAAGGGCACCGGGCTGGGCCTGGCCGTGGTCAAGAAAATGATGGATGAACACGGTGGCCGGGTCGACTTGTCCAATCTGTTGATCGACGGCAAGGTGGTGGGCGCGCAAGTGTCGTTATCATTCGCAGTTGCGAATTGACAACATGTACTGAGGGGCACACTGCACGCCATGGCAACTATTCTGGTCGTAGACGATGAACTGGGGATCCGGGACCTGCTTTCGGAGATCCTCAACGACGAGGGACACACGGTCGAACTGGCCGAAAACGCCGCCCAGGCCCGTTCCGTGCGCGCCATGTTGCGGCCCGATCTGGTGCTGCTCGACATCTGGATGCCCGACACCGACGGCGTGACCCTGCTCAAGGAATGGGCCAGCACCGGCCTGCTCTCCATGCCGGTGATCATGATGAGCGGCCACGCGACCATCGACACCGCCGTCGAAGCCACGCGCATCGGCGCCACCGCATTTCTCGAAAAACCCATCACCCTGCAAAAGCTGCTCAAGGCGGTGGACCTGGGCCTGAACAAGGCGGTGGCCAAGCCCAGCAGCCTGATGGCGCCCGTCAAGAACGGCGCCCTGCCCATGGTCGACCTCACCGTCGAAGTCGCCATGACCGGTGGCAGCCTGCCCGAACCAGTGGTGATGGACATGGGCCCGCAGTCCATGCGCTCGTTCAACCTCGAAGGCCCGCTGCGCGAATCGCGCGACGAGTTCGAGAAAGCCTATTTCGAATACCACCTGGCCAAGGAGTCTGGCTCCATGACCCGCGTGGCCGAAAAAACCGGTCTGGAACGCACCCACCTCTACCGCAAGCTCAAGCAGCTCGGCGTGGACCTGGCCCGCAGCAAGCGCAGCGCACTCTGAGTGGCATCGGGCCGAAAAATCGGCCTGCGAAGCTGCTATACTTCCGCTTCTCTTTGGCCCGGTAGCTCAGTTGGTAGAGCAGCGGATTGAAAATCCGCGTGTCGATGGTTCGATTCCGTCCCAGGCCACCAAACACAGGAAAAAGCCCGCTACCTTTTGGTGGCGGGCTTTTTTGTTTCTGGCCTCTTCAGAGCTGTTGGGTGGGCACTTTGTGGCGCAGTTCCATCTGGCGGTTGGCCTCGTCCACGAACACCAGCTGCGGCTTGTGCGTGGCTACCTGGTCTTCGTGCACCTGGGCGAAGGCGGCGATGATGATCAGGTCGCCCACGGCGGCGCGGCGTGCGGCCGATCCGTTCACGGAAATCATGCCGGTGCCGCGCTGGCCCTTGATCGCGTAGGTGGTGAAGCGCTCGCCGTTGTTGATGTTCCAGATGTGGATCTGTTCGTTCTCGACGATGTTGGCCGCTTCCAGCAGGTTCTCGTCAATGGCGCATGAGCCTTCGTAGTGCAGTTCGCAGTGCGTGACCGCGACCCGGTGGATTTTCGATTTCAACAGGGAGCGAAACATGTTGTGGGCCTTTCTCTCAACGAAGCGCGATTGTGACAGCGCGCGCCTGTGGCGAACAGGCGCGGCCGTTACGGCCCTTTTCCGTTACCCCGCCGCCCGAAGGCGCGTTGCCGCGCCTTCGGGCGGCGGGGCTGGCGTGTTCCTGCGTTCAGTTGAACGGACGGGGTTTGGGCGTCTTGTCGGTCGAGGGCGGCATGATCGGCAGCGCGATCTGGGGCTGCTGGCCGGTCAGGGTCTTGAGGAAGGCCACGATCTTGGCGTTCTCGTCCTTGCTGAACTCGCGGCCCAGCTGCAGGCGTCCCATCAGGTCCACGGCGGAGGCCAGCGTGGCGGCTTCACCGTCGTGGAAGTAGGGGTAGGTCAGTTCCACGTTGCGCAGCGTCGGCACCTTGAAGTTCAGGCGGTCGGCGTCCTTGCCGGTCACGCCCTTGCGGCCTTCGGCGGTGCTGGCGGTCTTGTAGGCCTGCACCACGCCCATCTTCTGGAACGAGTTGCCGCCCAGGTTGGGACCGTTGTGGCAGGCCACGCAGCCGCTGTCCTTGAAGAGCTGGTAGCCGGCAAGCTCGTCCTTTGTCAGTGCCTTCTTGTCCCCGTCGAGCCACTGGTCGAAACGCGAGTTGGGTGTGACCAGGGTCTCTTCGAACGCGGCGATCGCGGTGGTCACCTCGTCGATGCTGAGCCGGTCGGTCTTGAAGACCTGCTTGAACTCTTCCACGTAGCCGGGGATGGACTTCAGCGTCTCGATGGCCAGCTCGTGCGTGAAGGCCATTTCGCCCGGGTTGGCGATGGGGCCGCCGGCCTGTTCCTTCAGGTCTTTGGCGCGGCCGTCCCAGAACTGCGCGAGGTTCAGGCGTGAGTTCAGCACCGTGGGCGAGTTGATCGGGCCTTGTTGCCAGTTGTGTCCGATGGAGGTCTTCAGGTTGTCGGTGCCGCCGAGACTCAGGTTGTGGCAGCTGTTGCAGGAGATGAAGCCGGACTTGGACAGGCGCGGATCAAAAAATAGCTTCTTGCCGAGTTCCACGGCGGCGGGATTCACCGCCTTGTGGGCGGGAACGGGGGACACCGGTTCGGTGTTCTGCGCCATGGCGGAGCCGCTGACCAGGATCGCTGCGATGGCCAGGCTGCGCATGGCCGATGGGAGAGATGTCGTGGTTTTCAAGGTATTTCCTTTGCAGAGTGTCAGAAGAGTCACGGCAGAGGTGGCGGTGTGTCTGTCCGCAGACGGTCGCTTGTGACGGGCCCACTCTATGGGGGTAAACCCTGGTGTTGTTTGATCGGGGTCAACCCGTTGGCCGTTCTCGATAGGAACGAGCTATGGCTGTCATAGTGTTTTCCGTGGGGCGTGCGTGTGCCGCCACGCCTTCACCCGACCCGCGGGAGATCAGCGTCCGCCGGGGGCTTTGTGCAATGAAAACTGGAGCACCGGTACGCCGGGTGCACGGCCCTCGGCCGGCCGGCGTATGCCGCTGATCGCCTGTCCGCAGTCTTGCGGGGTGCCGGTCCAGACCGCGTCCATGGCCACGCCGTCGGCCGACTCGTCGAGGTTGAACACGCCGTCGCTCACGTCGCCCGCCACCAGTGCCAGCACGTCGTGGCCTTCGGTGGAGCGCTTGAGGTTGCCGCGCACGCTGCCCGGGTAGTCGGGGTGGCGTTCGAACAGCAGGGCGCCGGTGGACACCGGGGCCGCTTCGCTGCCATCGGGCAGCCAGAGGGTGAGTTGCCACAGGCCATGGAGCCGGGCCGGGTCTTCGTCCAGGGCCGGGCAGGCGGTGGCCGCATGCGCGGGCTGGGCGGGCGGGGTTTGCGCAGCGGCGGGCATCGCCCAGGCCAGGGCCAGACCGAGCAGGCAGAGCCCGGCGCGAAGGGGTCTTGGTGGTCGCTTCATGGGGTTTCGGCCGCTTTCTGCGCGGCTTGTTCGGTGGCGCGCTGGGCGAACTCGGCGCGCAGTGCGCGCAGCTTTTCGCGCGGGTCTTCCTTGACGGTGTTCTGGTCCAGCGCCATTTCCTTGATGAAGCGGCTGGCCTGGCCGGGAATGCTCTCGCGGCCCTTCTTGCGGCGCTTGAGCCAGCTCACGGCCAGCGTGCGCTGCGCGCGCGTGATGCCCACGTACATCAGGCGGCGCTCTTCCTGCAGGCGCTGGGCCATGTTCTCGACGGCGGCGTCGCTCTGGCCGGGCTCTTCGTCCATCTTGAACGGCAGCAGGCCCTCGTTCACGCCCACCAGCATCACGTGCGGCCACTCCAGGCCCTTGGACGCGTGCAGCGTGGAGAGCGTCACCACGTTCTGGTCTTTCTCACGTTCGCTCAGTGTGGAGATCAGCGCGATGGTCTGCACCACTTCCAATAGCGTCTTGCGTTCGGTTTCGGTCTGGATGCCAGCGTCGTCTTCGATCTTGCCGCCGCAGCGCCCGGCCACCCAGTCGCAGAAGTCCATCACGTTGGTCCAGCGCGCGGCCGCGACCTTTTCGTTGTCTTCGCTGTCGTACAGGTGCTTTTCGTAGGCGATGTCCTTGAGCCACTCGGTGAGGAAGGCGCGCGCCGCCTCGTGGCCCACCGTGTGTCTGGCGCGGTATTCGAGGTCGTTCACCGCGCGGCCGAACTCGTGCAGCGTGGCCACGGCGCGCGCGGGCAGGGCGGTGCCGAGGGAGTGGGAAAACAGCGCGTCGAACAGGCTGATCTTGTACTGCGTGGCGAAGTTGCCCAGCGCCTGCAGCGTGGTGTGGCCGATGCCGCGCTTGGGCGTGGTGGCCGAGCGCAGGAAGGCCGGGTCATCGTTGTTGTTGACCAGCAGGCGCAGCCAGGCGCAAAGGTCGCGGATCTCGGCCTTGTCGAAAAAGCTCTGGCCGCCCGAGACCTTGTAGGGAATGTTGGCCCGGCGCAGCGACTGCTCGAAGGAGCGCGCCATGTGGTTGGCGCGGTAGAGGATGGCGAAGTCGCGCCACTCTTTGTGCTGCGAGCTGGCCTGCAGACTCTGGATGCGCGCCACCGCGCGCTCGGCCTCGTGTTCTTCGTTGTCAGCGTCGACCACGCGCACCGGCTCGCCTTCCCCCAGGTCGCTCCACAGCGTCTTGGGAAACAGCTTGGGGTTGGGCCCGATCACGTTGTTGGCCGCGCGCAGGATGGCGCTGGTGGAGCGGTAGTTCTGCTCCAGCTTGATGACCTTGAGCTCGGGAAAATCCTGCGGCAGCCGTTTCAGGTTGTCCAGCGTGGCGCCGCGCCAGCCGTAAATGGACTGGTCGTCGTCGCCCACGGCGGTGAAGCGCGCGCGTTCGCCCACCAGCAGCTTCAACAGCTCGTACTGGGTGGCGTTGGTGTCCTGGTACTCGTCCACCAGCACATGGCCCATCTTCTTCTGCCAGCGCTCGCGCACGTCGTCGTGTTCGCTCAGCAGCTTGAGCGGCAGGCTGATCAGGTCGTCGAAGTCCACGCTCTGGTAGGCGGTGAGGCGCTCTTCGTAGCGCGCCATGATGGTGGCGGTGACGCGCTCGTCTTCGTCTTTCGCGGCGGCCAGCGCCTGGGCCGAGTTCATGCCCGCGCTCTTCCAGGCGCTGATGGTCCATTGCCAGCCGCGCGCGGTGGCCGCGTCGGTGGTGCCGCCGCAGTCCTTGAGCAGGCTGGTGATGTCGTCGGTGTCGAGGATGGAGAACTGCTTCTTCAGGCCCAGCGCCGTGCCGTCTTCGCGCAGCAGGCGCACGCCCAGCGCGTGAAAGGTGCAGATCAGCACTTTTCGGGCGTCGCGGCCCACCAACTGGCCGGCACGTTCGCGCATTTCGCTCGCGGCCTTGTTGGTGAAGGTGATGGCGGCGATGCGGTCCGCCGCCAGGCCCGCCTGGATCAGCCGGCCGATCTTGTGCGTGATCACCCGCGTCTTGCCCGAACCGGCCCCGGCCAGCACCAGGCAAGGCCCCCCCAGGTGGTTCACGGCTTCGAGTTGGGCAAGGTTCAGGCCGTGGGACATGCGGGCGATCGGGAGGCGGGAGCGGGACGGGCGAAGCCATTGATGATACCGGCAGGGTGGGTGTGGCTCGCTGCCCTAGGGCATTGGGGGCCTGTCGCTGGAAGCTCAGTGCTTTGCACCTTGAGGCCCGGCCGGTGGGAACCAGCCTGAGACAATCGCGCACCGTGCTCAACATCCTGCTCGTCACCTTTCCCTTCTTCGCGCTCGTGCTGGGCGGCTTTGTGGCGGCGCACCGGCGCATGCTGCCGCTGGAGGCGATCCCCGGGCTCAACGGCTTCGTGCTGTATTTCGCGCTGCCCTGCATGCTGTACCGCTTCGGCTCCACCACGCCGATCGCGCAGCTGCTGGACGCCTCGGTGGCCGGCGTCTACCTGTTGTGTGCGCTGGTAATGGTGGGGTTTGCCGTCGTCATGACACTGAACCGGCGCATCCGCTGGAACGACGCGTCGCTGGGCGCGCTGGTCGCGGCCTTTCCCAACACCGGTTTCATGGGCGTGCCGCTGCTGGCCGCGCTGCTGGGGCCGCAGAGCGTGGGGCCGGTGATCGTGCTGATCGTGGTGGACATGGTGATCACCAGCTCGCTGTGCATCGCGCTGTCGCGGCTCGACGAGGGTGAGGGCCATGGCGCCGCCGCCATGCTGGACGCTGCGAAAAAGGCCCTGCGCGGCGTGGTGGCCAACCCCATGCCCTGGGCCATCATCCTGGGCGCCGTGGCCTCGGCCGTGCAGTTCAATCTGCCCGGTCCGGTGGAAAAGACGGCCTGGTTGCTGGCCGACGCGGCCTCGCCGGTGGCGCTGTTCACCATCGGCGCGGTGCTGGCGCGTTCCCAGATCCAGTCCAACCACCCGATGCCGCTGTCGGACTACGTGCCCGTGGCGCTGATGAAGTTGCTGCTGCACCCGCTGCTGGTGCTGGCGGTGGGCTCGGGCGCGATCCAGATCGGCGTGCCGCTCGATCCCTTCGCGCTCACGGTGATGGTGCTGGTGGCGGCGCTGCCGAGCGCCAGCAACGTCTCGCTGCTGGCCGAGCGCCTGGGCGCCGACAACGGGCGCATCGCCCGCATCATCCTGGTCTCCACCGCGGCGGCCTTTTTCACGTTCTCGGGTGCGGTCACTCTGTTGATTTAGGTTAATAGCAATTGGCTATTGATTGTCTAGAGATAATCAAGTTGTCAAATCGATAGGTAAAACCTACAGTGAGGGCTCGATCACTTGCTGGAGCCCTGCCATGAACACCCAAGACACCTTCACCGCCTTCGTGGCAGAGTGCATGGAGCGTTTGGCGGCACTGGCTCTCGCAAGCTGAACGGACCCGTTCAACCCGCAGGAGATCCACCATGAGCACCCCCAACACCGAAGCCCAGTGCCCCTTCCACGCCGCCGGCGGCGCCCGCGCCACGCACGGCGCCCAGTCCAACGCCGACTGGTGGCCGAACCAGCTGAACCTGTCCATCCTGCACCAGCACCAGCCGGTGTCCAATCCGATGGACCCGGACTTCTACTACGCCGAAGCCTTCCAGAAGCTGGACTACCAGGCCCTGAAGAAAGACCTGGCGGCCCTCATGACCCAGAGCCAGGACTGGTGGCCGGCCGACTACGGCCACTACGGCGGCCTCATGATCCGCCTGGCCTGGCACGCCGCCGGCACCTACCGCACGGCCGACGGCCGCGGCGGCGCCAACACCGGCAACCAGCGCTTCGCGCCGCTGAACTCCTGGCCCGACAACGGCAACCTCGACAAGGGCCGCCGCCTGCTGTGGCCGATCAAGCAGAAGTACGGCAACGCCATTTCCTGGGCCGACCTGTTCGTGCTCGCCGGCAACGTGGCCATGGAGACCATGGGTTTCAAGACCTTCGGCTTCGGCGGCGGCCGCGAAGACATCTGGGCGCCGGAAGAGGACATCTACTGGGGCGCTGAAAAGGAATGGCTGGCCACCAGCGACAAGCCGAACAGCCGTTACAGCGGCGAGCGCGAGCTGGAGAACCCGCTGGCGGCCGTGCAGATGGGCCTGATCTACGTGAACCCGCAGGGTCCGGATGGCAAGCCCGACCCGGTGGCCTCGGGCAAGGACGTGCGCGAGACCTTCGCCCGCATGGCCATGGACGACTACGAAACCGTGGCCCTGGTGGCCGGTGGCCACACCTTCGGCAAGATGCACGGCGCCGGTGACGCGGCCCTGGTCGGCCCCGAACCCGAGGCCGCACCCATCGAAGAAATGGGGCTGGGCTGGATCAACGCACACGGCAGCGGCAAGGGTGGCGACGCCACCACCAGCGGCTTCGAGGGTGCCTGGAAACCCAACCCCACGCAATGGGACATGGGCTACTTCAAGGTGCTCTTCAAATATGAGTGGGAGCAGATGACCACCGCGGCCGGCGCCATTCAGTGGCGCGCCAAGGACGTCGAACCCGAAGACATGGTGATCGACGCCCACGACCCGAGCAAGAAGCACCCGCCGGTGATGACCACGGCCGACCTCTCGCTGCGTTTCGACCCGGCCTACGAAAAGATCTCGCGCCATTTCGCCGCGAACCCGGACGAGTTCGCCGACGCCTACGCCCGCGCCTGGTTCAAGCTGACCCACCGCGACATGGGCCCCAAGAGCCGCTACCTCGGCCCCGAAGTGCCGGCCGAAGACATGATCTGGCAGGACCCGGTGCCCGCCGTCGACCACCCGCTGATCGACCTCGCCGACGCGAAGGAACTCAAGGCCCGCGTGCTGGCCTCGGGCCTGTCGGTGAGCGAGCTGGTCTCCACCGCCTGGGCCTCGGCCTCCACCTACCGCGGTTCCGACCGGCGCGGCGGCAGCAACGGCGCCCGCGTCCGCCTGGCGCCGCAGAAAGACTGGGAGGCCAACCAGCCGGCCCAGCTGGCCAAGGTGCTGGCCGTGCTGGAGGAAATCCAGCGCGGCTTCAACACCGGCGCTGCGGGCGGCAAGAAGGTGTCGCTGGCCGACCTGATCGTGCTGGCGGGCAACGCTGGCGTGGAAGCGGCGGCCAAGGCGGCGGGCCACACGGTGGAGGTGCCCTTCACCCCCGGACGCACCGACGCCACGGCCGAGCAGACCGATGTGGAGTCCTTTGCCGTGCTCGAACCGGTGGCCGACGGCTTCCGCAACTACCGCAAGCAGGCCTTCCGCGTCTCGCCCGAAGAGATGCTGCTCGACAAGGCGCAACTGTTCACGCTGTCCGCACCGGAGATGACGGTGCTGGTCGGTGGCCTGCGTGTGCTCGGCGCCAACCACGGCGGCTCGAAGCACGGGGTGTTCACCCAGCGCCCGGGCCAGCTGACGAACGACTTCTTCGTCAACCTGGTGGACATGTCCACCGCCTGGAAGCCGACGGGTGACAACGCCTACGAAGGCCGCGACCGGAAGAGCGGTGCCGTGAAGTGGACTGCGACCCGCGTCGACCTGGCCTTCGGTTCCAACTCGCAGCTGCGCGCGATCGCCGAGGTCTATGCGCAGAACGACGGCGGGAGGAAGTTCGTCAAGGACTTCGTGGCGGCCTGGAACAAGGTGATGAGCCTCTAAGCACCCCCTGCGCGGCTGACGCCGCTTCCCCCTCTCTCGCCTGCGGCGGGAGGGGGACGCACCCTGAGGCCCGGCGGAGCCGGTTCCTCGGGTGCCCTCGAACACTCCCCCTCCCTTGCGGAGGGGTTTGTCTTTCTGCTTTCTGGGTAGCCACTTTTGGCAAACCGCTGCAGTTGCTGTCTGGCCGCGACAGCCGCTTGGGTGCATCGAACCTCCTGTGCCACCATGCCTTCATGTTCGGCCTGCTGGCTCCCTGGCTCGCTCGGCGGCGCCCTGAAGGCGAGCGCCGGCACTGGGCGTGGCTGTTCGGTTTCGTGCGGCCGCGCGCGCGGGCCATGGGCGGTGTGCTGGTGCTGTCGGTCATCGCTTCGTCGCTGGTGCTGCTGCAGCCGCTGCTGGTCAAGCGTCTGATCGACGACGGGCTGATTGCGCGCAGCCACGAGGTGCTGTGGACCACGGCACTCTTCATGCTGCTGGCCGGTCTGGCGGCGACGCTGCTCGCGGGGCTGAACCGCTACCTGCACACCAGGCTCTCTGCCGCGGTGCTGTTCGACCTGCGGCACGATGTGTTCGCCCACCTGCAGCGGCTCTCGCCTTCGTTCTGGGCACGCTGGCGCACAGGCGACGTGATGTCGCGGCTGGACGGCGACATGGCGGAGATCCGGCGCTTCGCGGTTGACAGCCTGTTCGCCGTGCTGTCCAACCTGCTGGGCCTGGTGGGCGCGGTGGGCTGGATGCTCTGGCTGTCGTGGGAGCTGACCTTGCTGGTGGCGCTGCTGCTGCCGCTGGAGTGGTGGTGGCTGCGCCGCATGCGCCCGCGTGTGGCCGAGGGCGCGCGCTCGCTGCGCGAGCGCTCGGGCGATGTGTCCAGCTTCTTCGTCGAGGTGCTGCCGGCGCTCAAGTTCGTGCAGGCCAGCCGGCAGGAGGCGCGCGAGGCGCGGCGGCTGGACGGGCTGCACGCCGGCTACCTCTCGTCGCTGCTGCGGCTGCAGATCATCGAGTTCGTGACCCATGCGGTGCCGGGCCAGCTCACGGCCTGGACGCGCGCGCTGGCCTTTCTCATCGGCGGCGCCTGGGTCATCGACGGCCAGTGGGCGCTGGGCTCGCTGGTCGCGTTCTCCACCTACCTCGGCATGGCCAGCGGACCGGTCAACAGCCTGCTGGGCTGGTACGTGGGGCTGCAGAAGGTGCGCGTGAGCCTGGAGCGCGTGGCCGGGCTGCGCGACGAACCGGTGGGCGTGAGCGACCCGGCCGAACCGAGGCCGCTGCCGTCGCCGCTGCGCGGCGAGCTGCGGCTGGACGGTGTGGTGTTCGCCCACCCCGGGCGCGGCGAGCCGGTGCTGGCGGGCGCGAGTGCGGTGATTCCGGCGGGCGCCTGCGTGGCCCTGACCGGTGCCTCGGGGGCAGGCAAGAGCACCTTGATCGACCTGCTGCTGCGCCACCACGACCCGCAGGCCGGCGCGGTCACGCTCGACGGCGTCGATCTGCGGCAGCTCGCGCTGGCCGACCTGCGCCGCGCGGTGGCCGTGGTGAGCCAGGACATCGTGCTGTTCCGCGCGCCGCTGCTGGAGAACCTGCGCTACGCCTGCCCGGACGCCGACGAGACGTCGGTGGCGCAGGCGGCGCAGCGCGCGGGTCTGTCCGACTGGATCGCCACGCTGCCCGAGGGCCTGCACACCACCGTCGGCGAGCGCGGCCAGACGCTCTCGGGCGGCCAGCGCCAGCGCATCGCCATCGCGCGAGCGCTGCTGCAGGACCCGGCGGTGCTGGTGCTGGACGAGGCCACCTCGGCGCTGGACGAGGCGATGGAGGCGCAGATCCTGGCGCAGATCGACACCTGTTTCGCGGGCCGCACACGCCTGATCGTCAGCCACCGGCCCAGCGCCTGGGCGGGTTGCTCGCTGCGCCTGCACCTGGCCGGCGGGCGCATCGAGGTGCAGACGCGCGAGGACGCGGAGGCCCCGCATGGCTGAGCCGGTGCGCGTGGGCGTGGTCGACAGTGGCTGGCCGCTGGCGCTGCAGGACCGGGTGCTCGCGGCGCGCAGCTTCGTGACCGGCGGTGGCGACGCGATGGACCGCCTCGGTCACGGCGCGCGCACCCTGCAGGCCATGGCCGCGCTGGCGCCCGGCGCCCGCTTCGTGGTGGCCCAGGTGTTCGGCGAGGCGTTGCGCACCGACATGGCCACGGTCGCGCGCGCGGTGGACTGGCTGGTGGACGAGGGCGCCACCGTGATCAACCTGAGCCTGGGCGTGCGGCAGGACCACCCGCCACTGCGGGAAGCCTGCGAACGCGCCATGGCCAGGGGCCGTCTGCTGATCGCGTCCACCCCCGCGCGTGGCGAGCCGGTGTATCCGGCGGGATACCCGGGCGCGATCCGCGCCATGGGCGACGCGCGCTGCGCGCCCGGCCAGCACTCGGCGCTGTTGTTGCCACACGCCGACTTCGGCGCCTGCGTGCTGCCGCCCGACGGCGACCGCGCCAACGCCGGGGCGAGCCTGGGCTGCGCCCACCTGAGCGGGCGTGTGGCGGCGCTGCTCTCTGCAGGCGTGGCGCCCACGCGCGAAGCGATCTGGCAGGCGCTGGTCGCCAGCGCGGCCTTTCACGGCCCCGAGCGGAGAACGCGGTGACGCGGATCGACCGCGGCATTGTGGTGCTGGGCGGCGGGCCGGCAGGCGCTGCCGTCGCGCTGGGCCTGCGCCGGCTCGGCCACGCCGTCACCGTGGTCGGCGTGCCGCGCGCCTTCGACGCCATCGAAGGCGTGTCCGACCGCGTGGTCGCCGGCCTGCGCGGCGTGGGCATCGAGGCGGCGCTGGCTGCCATCGCCGAACCCTCGCTGCGCCGCGCCACCTGGGCCGGCGCCACCACTGCGCTCAACAGCGAACGCCTGGTCGACCGCGCCGCCTTCGACAGCATGCTCTGGCAGGAGCTGCAGGACCACGGCGTCGAGTGCATCGCCGAGCGGGTGATGCGCTGGACGCCCGGCGAGCACGGCGACGACGGCCACGCCCTGCAAATCCAGCGCCCCGACGAGACCCAGCCGACGACCCTGCGCGCCCGCTTCGTGGTCGAGGCGCGCGGCCGCCTCGCGCCGCACCCGCCGCAGGGCGTGAGCCGCGGGCCCGAGACCGTGGCCCTGCTCTGGCGCGGCCAGGGGGCGCCGGGCGGCGAGGCCGGCTCGGCGGTGGAGAGCCTGCCCGGCGGCTGGGCCTGGTGCGCGCGGCTGCCGGGTGGCGCCGTGGCGCTGCAGCTCACTGTGGACCCGTCGGCCATCGCGCTGCCGCAGCGCGCGCAGCTGGGCGCTTTCGTCCGCGAACGGCTGTCCACGGTCGACGCGGCCTTGCCGTTTCTGGATACCGCGGCCACCGAGGTGCACGCGCTGGCGCGCACCAGCGGCGCCGTGCTGGCGCCCGAGGTCTGTGGCGCCACCTGGCTGCGCGTCGGCGACGCCGCGATGGCGGCCGATCCGCTGTCGGGCAACGGCATCTTCCAGTCGCTCTCGTCGGCGCTGCAGGCGCCGATGGTGGTGCACACCCTGCTGAACCACCCGGCCGACGCGCCGCACGCGCGGCGCTTCCACACAGAGCGTGTGCAGGGCCTGTTCCAGCGCTTCGCGCGCATCGGGCGCGACTTCTACGCGCAGGAAGCGCGCTGGGCCGACGAACCTTTCTGGGCCGCCCGCCGCGCCTGGCCAGATGCATTGCCCGCCCATGGCGCAGCAGGCAACGCGCCGCCGCACATCGAAGGACGGCCGGTGGTGGACCGCGACCGCATCCGCCTGGCCGAGGTGGTCGTCACCGCCGAGCAGCCGCTGGGCATCTGGCACGTGGACGGGGTGGAGATCGCACCGCTGTGGCGCGCCGCGCAGGCCGCGCCGGGGCGCGAGGCCCAGGCGCTGGCGCCGCTGCTCGGTGGCGACGCCGGGCGGGCCCAGGCTGCGCTGCGCTGGATGCGCGCGCAGGGCTGGCGCTGAACCGCGGTCTTGCCGCTCAGTGCCGCACCGCGGCCTTGAGCGTGGCCGACGGCAGCTCGCCGAACAGCGATTTGTATTCCGACGCGAACCGCGAGGGGTGCCAGAAGCCCCAGCGCGCCGCGATGTCGGCCACCGGCGCGCGCTCGTCGGTCTGGCGGCGGATCTCGCGCCGGGCTCCGTTCAGGCGCATGTTGCGCAGGTAGCGCGCCGGGTTGGTGCCCAGCACGTCCTGGAACGAGTACTGCAGCGTGCGGCGCGAGACCCGGATGTGCGCGCACAGGTCGCTCACGGTGATCGGCTCGTCCACGTGCTCGCGCATGTAGTCGCGCGCCTTGTTCACCACGTACTGCCGCGTGCAGGCGGTCAGGTCCTTGCTGGTGTTCTCCGTCGGTCCGCACAGGCCCAGCACGGTGCTGTGCAGGCCCTCGGCCAGGCAGCGCCGCAGGGTGTCGTGGCGCAGCATGTCGGGCGAGTGGCGCAGGCTCTGCATCAGGCTGGTGAGCACGCCCCCCAGCTCGTCCTGCGCGCCCTTGCGGATCAGGCCGTTGTCCACGCAGGCGCCGGGCGGCGGCAGCTCGCCCACACGCTGGCAGTAGGCGCCGAAGCGCTCCAGGTCCACCGTCACCGCGGCCAGGGTCACGCGCTGCGGCGTGCGGAAGTGAAACTCCCGGCCGCCGCGCAGGAAGAAGTAGTGGTCGGTGGTGACCGGGGTGCCGCAGAAGCGCCCGTCCTCGCTGGTGTCCAGCAGCGTCGCCAGCGTCATGGTGCCCGCCTGGGGCTGGCCGTACTGCTGCACCACCTGGTTGGTGTCTTCGCGGAAGATTTCGATGCCGTCGAAGCGGTAGGACTCGAAGTGGCCGTCGAAGCTGCCGTGGCTCATCTGCTCGTAGCACTGGCCCCAGTCGGTCAGGCAGGCGGCCTGTTCGTCGGCGTCGTGCGTGTCGCTCACGCGCACGTCCACCGCGTCGGCGCCGGCGATGCGCGGGGTGGGATGTCCAAGGAACCGGTTCATGGGGCGACTCGCAATTCGTGGGGCGGAATCTGCACGCGGGTGGTGCGCGCCTGTGCTGCGGTGCAAAAAACATGCCGCCGGGCAGGTGCGCAAGCGTTTGCCAAAAGTGGATACGGCGCCATCGGGAATCTCCCTAAAGTGAGTCGCACGCCGCCAGAAGGCGGTGACTTTGCGAGGAGAGAACCCCCATGAACTGGACACAGACACTCAGGTCGCTGCTGCCGCTGGGCGCGGCGCTGGCGTGGCTGGCGGCAACGCCGGCCGCGGGCGCCGCCACTGCGCAGGAGATCATCAACAGCAAGTGCGTCACCTGCCACACCCAGGTGGGCGACCAGGTCAACCGCCTGCAGCAGCGCAAGTCGCCCGAGGGCTGGCTGATGACGGTCACGCGCATGCGCACCATGCACAACGCGCCGCTCTCGCCCGAGGAGGTGCGCACCGTGGTGAAGCACCTGGCCGACACCCAGGGCCTGGCGCCGTCCGAAACCCAGGGTGCGCGCTTCGCGATGGAGCGGCGCCTGAACACCATCGAGCAGCACAAGACCGAGCTGTTCGGCCAGATGTGCGCGCGCTGCCACTCCGGTGCGCGGGTCGAGCTGCAGCGCCGGCCGATGGCCGAGTGGGAGCACCTGGTGCACTTCCACCTGGGTCAGTTCCCCACCACCGAATACCAGGCCGGCGGCCGCGACCGCGACTGGCTGGGCATCGCGCTGAAAGAGATGGTGCCCTACCTAGCCAAGACCTACCCCTACGAGTCCAAGGCCTGGAACGACTGGAAGGCCAGGGCGCCCGTGAGCCCGGTGGGCCGCTGGACGGTGGCCGGCCGCTGGCCCGGCAAGGGCGACTACGCGGGCGTGATGACGGTGGCGGCGGGCAGCGCGGCCGACCGCTATGCGGTCGAGCTGGAGGGCACCTGGGCCGATGGCAGCCCGCTCAAGGGCAGCGGCGCGGCCCTGGTCTACACCGGCTACGAATGGCGCGCCGACCTCGACGTGGGTGGCGTGAAGATGCGCCAGGTGCTGGCGCTGGACGGCGACCGCGCCAGCGGCCGCATGTACGAGCGCGAGCAGGACGCCAGCGGTGGCGACCTCAGCGCCGCCCGGCAGGGCGCGGGCACCACGGTCCTGGCGGTGCAGCCGGCGCTCATCCGGGCGGGTGAGACCGCCACGCTGCGCATCGTCGGCACCGGGCTCGATGGCGACGTGAAGCTGCCCAGGGGCCTGACGCTCACCGAGACCGTCTCGCGCGATGCGAACCAACTGGTGCTCAAGGTGAGCGCGGCAAAGTCGTCGGCCAAGGGGGTGAAGACGCTCCAGGTCGGCGCGACGAGCAGCCCGCTGGCGGTGTTCGACCGCATCGACTATGTGAAGGTGGCGCCCGAGTACGCGGTCGGCCGCATCGGCGGCAACGGCGGTTCGACGCCGGTGGTGCAGGGCCGTTTCGAGGCCATCGCCCACTCGGTGGGGCGCGACGGCAAGAAGGGCACCAAGGACGACTGGGCCATCGGTCCGGTGCCCGCCAGGTGGTCGGTCGAGCCCTTCAACGAGGTGGCCAAGGAAGACCGCGACGCCGAGTTCGCGGGCCTGATGGACGCCGACACCGGCATCTTCACGCCGGCCGGCGCCGGCCCCAACCCGAAACGCCGCATGAGCACCAACAACGCCGGCAACCTGAATGCGGTGGCGACGGTGAACGAAGGCAAGAAGACGCTGACCGGCAAGGGCCATTTCATCGTGACCGTGCAGCGCTGGAACAACCCGCCGCTGCCCTGAGCGCACACCACAAGGAGCACAGACATGAGTGAGATCCTGAGCCTGCGCGAACACAACCTGCACAAGGTGCGGGTGGGCGAGCGCACGATGATGCTGCACATCCCGACCAACGCGCTGTACGGCATCGATGAGATGACCGACACCGTGCTGGAGCGGGTGCGCGCCGAATCCCTCTCGGCCGACCAACTGGTGCAGCAACTGCGCGGCCGGTTCGACGAACAGGACCTGCGCGAGACCGTCGGCGAACTGCTGACGCTGGACCTGCTGAGCGACGGCCGCCCCAAGCCCGCCGCCAAGCCGGTCACCACACTGGGCAACCTGGCGATCAACACCGTGGTGCTGAACGTCAACACCGGCTGCAACCTCAGCTGCACCTACTGCTACAAGGAAGACCTCGACACGCCCGACAAGGGCCGGCGCATGTCGCTGGAGACCGCGCAGCAGTCGATCGAGCTGATGCTGGCCGAGTCGCCCAACGAGAAGCGATTCAGCGTGGTCTTCTTCGGCGGGGAGCCGCTGTCGAACATCAAGCTGATCCGCACGGTGGTGGACTACTGCGAGGCGCGCTTCGCCCAGCTGGGCAAGCAGGTGGACTTCGTCATGACCACCAACGCCACGCTGCTCACCGACGAGATCGTCGACTGGCTGGACGAGCACCGCTTCGGCCTCTCGATCAGCATGGACGGCCCGGAGGCGATCCACGACCGCAACCGGCGCACCGTGGGCGGCAAGGGCACCTACCGCACGGTGAGCGAGAAGGCGCGCAAGCTGCTGGCCCGTTACAACGCGCGCCCCATCGGCGCCCGCGTCACGCTCACCCACGGCACCACCGAGGTCGAGCGCATCTGGGACCACCTGTTCAACGAGCTGGGTTTTGCCGAGGTCGGTTTTGCGCCTGTAACCTCGGGCGACATCGACACCTTCAACCTCTCGGTGGACGAGCTGCACGAGGTCTTCGCCGGCTTCAAGCGCCTCGGTGAGCGGTATCTGAGCGAAGCCTTGCAGGGCCGCACCACCGGCTTTTCCAACCTGCACCAGCTCATCACCGACCTGCACGAAGGCCAGCGCAAGGCGCTGCCCTGCGGCGCAGGGCTGAAGATGCTGGCGGTGGACCACGAAGGCGGCCTCAACCTCTGCCACCGCTTCACCGGCTCCTCACTGCCGACCTTCGGCGACGTCAAGACCGGCATCGAAAAAGAGGCGCTGGGTGAGTTCCTCGACCAGCGTCTGGACCGCAGCGGCACCGGCTGCGAGACCTGCCGCATCCGCAACTTCTGCGCCGGCGGCTGCTACCACGAGAGCTACGCCCGCTACCAGGACCCGATCCACCCGACCTACCACTACTGCGAACTCATGCGCGACTGGGTGGACTTTGGCATCGGCGTCTACAGCGAAATCATGGCCAAGAACCCGTCCTTCATCGACCGCTTCATCTCACCGCGAAAGGTGCACTGACATGAAACACCTCCAAGCCATCAACCAGAAGGCCCAGCTGCTGGACCAGGCGGCCGAACAGAACCAGGTCGAAGACGTGGTTGCCATGCAGAGCGTGGCCGGCTGCACCGCCACCTTCGACCCAGGCTGGGAGGTCGACGCCTTCGGCGGCGTCGCCTCGCTGTGCCAGCCCATGGAGGCGGACCTCTACGGCTGCGCCGATCCCTGCTGGTGGCCGGCCCAGGTGCCGGACACCATGAACACCTACCCGGACTGGGGCAAGCAGACCGCCAGCACCAAGGACGACTGGCGCAAGCTCGGCTCCGTCTTCCCCAACGAGTGACCCGCCACCGGAGAACCCGCATGAACAAGACCTTTGCCCCCGCGTGGCGGGCCCTCGCGCTGGCCACCCTTGCGCCCGCCGCCGTGCACGCCGCACCGCTCAACGCCGACAAGCCCCTGGTCCCGGGCGACGAGTACCTGGTGGTCGGCAACTACCCCGACAACCTGCACGTCGTCGACCTCAAGACCGACAGCCTGTTCAAGACCTGCGCCGTGCCCGGCTCGGTCGGCCCTGCCACCCTGGTCATGTCGCCCGACAAGGCCACGGCTTACCTCATCACCAACCGCTTTGACGAGGTGCACGGCATCGCGCTCGACAGCTGCAAGGTGGTGTTCCACGCGAAGATGTCGCAGAAGGCCGACGAGCGCGCCAAGGCGCTGTTCGCGCTCTCGCTGAGCAACGACAGCAAGCAGCTGTATGTGATCCAGACGCCGACCACGCTCAACCCCGACCACTACCGCGTCGGCCAGCCCCGGCTGGCGGTGTACGACGCGCTGGCCGGCGAGGGCGCCAAGCCGCTGCGCACCATGCCCGCGCCGCGCCAGGTCACGGTCATGGCCACCGGCCACGACGGCTCGCTCTACATGGTCGGGCCCGACATCTACAAGTTCGATCCGCAGACCGGTCAGCACACCGTCGCCATCCCCTCGCGCAACTGGAAGCGCCCGCGCTACGCGCCGCCCGACGTGCTCAGCGTCTGGCCACTGAAGAACGCCGCCGAGGACTTCACCATCCTCTACACCACGGCGAAGTTCAAGGGCAAGACCGACGACCCGGCCACGGCCGACTGGATCTACGGCTACTTCAACATCAACCTCAAGACCGGCAAGACCGAGACCCGCGACTTCGCGCCCTTCACCGAGATCTACTTCACCGGCGTGCGCTCGCCCAAGGACCCGAACCTGATGTTCGGCGTGCTCAACCGGCTCGCGAAATACGACGTCAAGCAGAAGAAGCTGCTCAAGGCGGCGGAGATCCCGCACTCGCACTACACGGTCTCGATGAACCGGGACGGCAGCAAGGTGTACCTGGGCGGCACCTGGAACAACCTGGCGGTGTACGACGCGGCCGAGCTCAAGCCGCTGAGCACGCTGGCGCTGCCGGGCGGCGACATGGGGGCGGCGGCGCCGCAGACCTTCACGCGCTGACGTCAGGGCTCGTTGGAAAGGGAGGGCGGCCATCGCGGCCCCCTTTTTTGCTGCCCTGGGTGGTGATTTGCCCGACCCCAACGTCTGGCTTCCGCTGACCAAGCGATTGCACCTGAGCGCCGGTGCGGCGGGCTGAGCCGCGATGGCTCATCCAAGAACGGCGCTGATACCGCTAGGTCCCAATGGATCGGCCACCGCGAGGGTGGCCGGGTATGCCGTCCGTTGTGTGTCGGACATCAAGCACAGGCCAGATTCTGGGTGGTCTTCATGAAACGCCCGTGACACTGGCCGGGGGCTTCAGTCCTCCAGCACCTTGGCCAGCACCGCCGGGATCTTCTTCGGCGCCAGGATGCGCAGCTGTTTGTTGACGTTGAAGCGGCCGAACACCACGGTGATGGCCTTGACCGGCACGTCGAATTCCTCCGCGAGGAACTTCACCATGTGATCCGTGGCCTTGCCCGCCACCGGTGTGGCCGTCACGCTCACCTTGAGCTGGTGGCCTTTGGTCTTGCCGATCGCGTCGCGCTTGGCGGCCGGTGTGCCCAGGATGTTGACCACCAGCGTGTCGCCGTCCCACGCGCAGGGCGTGTTCATCTTCATGCGCGGCGCGCTGGACGGTTCTTCGATTTCGGCGTCGGGCGCTTGCTGTGGCGGTGTTGCTTTGGGTTTGCGGGCCATGGAGAAGAGCTCTCAAAAAGGCGCTGGAAGAGGCCCCTCCAGGGCACCGCCGAACTGGCTTTGCCAGGCGGCCAGTGCCGCCCCCTGGGGGGTGACGCGAAGCGGCGCGGGGGGTGTCATATTGACAGCGGGTCCACGTCCACCGCCCAGCGCACCAGCCCGCGGGCTTCGGGCGCGCTGCGGCAGCCGTGCAGCACCGGTTGCCAGGCCGACAGAAAGCGCTGCAGCGCGCCGCGCGAGGCGCTCTCCACCAGCATCTGCGCGCGCTCCACGTTGGCCACGCGCTGGATTGTCAGCGGCACGGCGGGGTAGAGGGTGATCTGGTCGCGCAGTGGCAGGCCGGCGGCCTGCTCGGCGGCGATGTTCAGGAACGCCTGCGCGACCTGCTGCGTGCGCGCGTCGGCGCGCAGCAGCGCCTGGAAGCCGTAGGGCGGCATGCCGGCCTGCTCGCGTTCGATCAATTGCTCGGCGGCGAAGGCGGGGTAGTCGTGCTTTTTCAGCGTGGCAAACAGCGGGTGCTGCGGGTACCAGGTCTGCACCCACATTTCGGCGGCGCCGCTCTGCGCCGCGTCGCGCCCCGCGCGGCCCGCCGCCTGCATGAGCAGGGCAAACAGGCGCTCGGGCGCGCGGTAGTCGCTGGCGAACAGGGCCGAGTCGGCGTTGATGCCGGCCACCAGCGTGATGCGGCGGAAATCGTGGCCCTTGGCGATCATCTGCGTGCCCACCAGCACGTCCACCTCGCCGCTGTGCAGCGCGGCGAGCTGAATTTCCAGGCTGCCCTTGAGCCGGGTCGAGTCGGCGTCCATGCGCGCCACGCGCGCGGGGCTGCCGTCGGGCCGTTTCACGTCGGCCAGCAGGCCGGCGAGTTGTTCTTCGATCTGTTCGGTGCCGCGGCCCACGGGTGAGATGTCGAGGTTGCCGCAGTCCGGGCAGGCGCGCGGCACGCGCTCGGTGAAACCGCAGTGGTGGCAGCGCAGGGTGCGGTCGAGCTTGTGGAACACGCGGTAGGCGCTGCAGTGCGGGCAGCCGCTCTTCCAGCCGCAGTCGTGGCAGGCCAGCACCGGCGCGTAGCCCCGGCGGTTCAGCAACACCAGGCACTGCTCGCCGCGCGCGATGCGCTCGCCCATGGCCGCCACCAGCGGGGGCGCCAGCACCGCGCCCTTGGGCTGGTGGTTCATGTCCACCAGGCGCAGGCGCGGCAGCGAGCCGCCGCCAATGCGCCCCGGCATCGCCAGCCGCACATAGCGCCCCTGGTCCGCCGCGTGCCAGCTCTCCAGCGAGGGCGTGGCAGAGCCGAGCAAGACGTGGCAGCGCGGTTTTTCTCCCTCTCCCTCCCCAGTCCCCTCTCCCCCTGGGAGAGGGGACTGGGGAGGGCCCGAGCGAAGTGCCGCCGCCCCGGCCGCCAGCGCCTCGCTCTCCACCTTTGCCCGGTACACCGCCAGATCGCGCGCCGAATAGCGCGCCCCTTCCTGGCTCTTGTAACTCGGGTCGTGTTCCTCGTCCACCACGATCAGCCGTAGCCCGGGCAGGCTGGCAAACACCGCCATGCGCGTGCCCAGCACGATGCGCGCGCTGCCGGTGTGGGCGGCCAGCCAGCTGGAGAGCCGCTGCGCCGGCGTCATGCCGCTGTGCAGGCAGACCACCGAGCCGGCGCCAAACGCGGGCTCGAAGCGTTCGCGAAAGCGCGCTTCCAGCTGCGGCGTGAGGTTGATCTCGGGCACCATCACCAGCACCTGGGTGTGGGCGCCTGCCTGCAACACCTGCTGCGTCGCGCGCAGGTACACCTCGGTCTTGCCGCTGCCGGTGGCACCGTACAGCAGCACCGGCGCTGTGGCCGTGGCCAGGGCCTGCAGCGCTTCGGCCTGCTCGGCGCTCAGGTCGTGGCCTCCGGGCCGCGCCAGGGTGGTGTCCGGTTCCGCTGCCGGCGCGGCGCTCGCCAGCGCCTTGGCGCGGCGTTTGAGCCGGCGCGCGAGCTGGTCGTTGCCCAGCTCGCGCAACTGGGGCGGCAGCGCGGCCAGCGCCACCTCGCCCAGGCTGCGCTGGTAGTACTGAGCGGCGAAGCGCACCACTTGTCGCCAACTGCCATTGAGCGGCGGCAGGCCGTCCAGCACGCTGGCCACCGCCTTGGTCTGCGCTTCGGTCAGACCCTCGGGCGGCTGCGTCGGGCAATCCCAGACCACGCCCAGGACCTCGCGCGAACCCAGCGGCACCCGCACCAACGCGCCCGGCGCGAGCAACAACTCACTTCGGTACGTCAGACTGGCACCCACCCCGCTGTGGGCCGGGGTGGCCACGATCACGCTGGGCCAAAAAGCCATGGTTAGGGGTGCTTCCTCAGCCGAACTGCAGAAAAGCGATGTAAGTCGTTGATTTGACGTCGCTTCCTCAACTGTCCAGATTTTCTGTGGATAACTTTGTTGATAGTTGGTGTGAGCGCGCCGGGAGCCCTTGAAAATCAAGGGTTTGTTTAAACTGCCCGGAAAAAAAGCAAAAATCAAAACCCAATGAAATCAATGACTTGCAAAACTTGTAGCGGCTACCTCAGCGATTTTCCCGGGTTGGAGCTTCTGGCGCACCGCAGCACAAAATTTGTGCATAAGTAATGGCTGTCAAGTTCTCTTTTCCGCTGGTTTTGTGCTATGGCCGCTGCGGACGGTCGGCATTGTGACCGGGGTATGACGGTGGTTCCGCCGCCCCAGCCCCGCCGCGCGGCCCGGGCTCAGCCCTGCGCCCGCAGGCGCCGCGAGAGCGTGTGCACCGCGTCCACCAGGGTCGAAACGTGTTCCGGCGGCGTGTGCTGGCTGATGCCGTGGCCCAGGTTGAAGATGTGCGTGGCGCCTTCGTCCGGGCCCTGGTGGGGGGCACCAAAACTCTCCAGCACGCCCGCCACCTCGGCCTCGATCTGTGCTGGCGGGGCAAACAGCACGTTCGGGTCGATGTTGCCCTGCAGCGCCTTGCCGCCCGGGCCTTCGCCCACCAGCGCGCGCGCTCTCTGGAGGTTCACCGTCCAGTCCAGCCCCAGCGCATGGCAGTCGATGTCCTTCATGTCGTCCAGCCATAGGCCGCCGCCCTTGGTGAACACGATGCGGGGGATGGTCGCGCCCTCGTGTTCGCGCTTGAGCTGTGCCAGCACACGCTGGGTGTAGGCCAGCGAAAAGTCCTGGAACTTGCCGTCCGCCAGCACGCCGCCCCAGCTGTCAAAAATCATCACCGCCTGTGCGCCGGCCTCGATCTGCGCGTTCAGGTAGACCGCCACCGCGTCCGCGTTCACGGCCAGGATGCGGTGCATCAGGTCCGGGCGGCTGTACATCAGCGTCTTCACCGCGCGGTAATCGTCCGAGCCGCCGCCTTCCACCATGTAGCAGGCCAGCGTCCAGGGGCTGCCCGAAAAACCGATCAGCGGCACCCGGCCATTGAGCGCCTTGCGGATGCTGGTGACCGCGTCGAATACGTAGCGCAGCTTGTCCATGTCCGGCACGGCCAGCTCGGCCACGTCCGCCTCGGTGCGCACGGTGCGCTCGAACTTCGGGCCTTCGCCCAGCGCAAACGACAGCCCCAGGCCCATGGCGTCGGGCACGGTCAGGATGTCGGAAAACAGGATGGCCGCGTCCAGCGCATAGCGCTCCAGCGGCTGCAGCGTCACCTCGGTGGCGTAGTCCACATTCGTCGCCAGCCCCATGAAACTGCCCGCCTTGGCGCGCGTGGCGCGGTATTCCGGTAGGTAGCGCCCGGCTTGGCGCATCAGCCACACAGGCGTGTACTCGGTGGACTGGCGCAGACAAGCGCGCAGGAAAGTGTCGTTCTGCAAGGGGGCAAAGCTCATGGGGGTATCCGGTGCGGTCGTCTGATGGGAAGCAGGGATTATCCCGCCTGGGGTGGGCGGGCGGTTTGCGCTGGCTCAGGCGGGGCCGACATGCAGACATGCCGGCGTGGTGAGCCGCTGGCAACAAACCCGTCGACTCGCACCCGGCATTGCCCGGGTCGGCGGTTGAAACTTACACTGCCCATTCGGAAGCAGAACTGCCACCTCACGCGGTTAGCTTAATTCAACGGACCAGGAACCATGCGAAACGGTCATCAATTTGGAGCAACGTCGTTATGGTTGGGTGCCTTGTCGTTGGTTGCCGCCGTGGTGGTATTTGAGATCGATAGATACAGCATCTTTGATCCAACTGCTCACCCAGTCGTCCTCAATGTGTTGGACCATCTTGGTGTTGTCAGGGCGCCAGACAAGTCGCGACAAATGATGCTGACCCCAGCGTACATAACCTCCGTTAACGATGCGAACGCGGTTGGATTCCTGCGCCTGCATGTCTGGTGGTTGGCCGCGTGGGCGATAGGCATTGCCATCTGGGCAGAATTCAAGAAAGAGAGCACACTTTATTTGTCGGCAGGCTTCATTTTTGGATATTTGGCTCTCTTGTTGTTGAATCCGCTGATCGGGATGGCTGCGCTTGCGGTTGGAGCTGTTGCTGTTGTTCTTCTTCGCCAGAGATGGGTGTCTGGCTACCGATAGCGTTTGCCGGGAGGTCTTTAAACTCTGCCGCCCTCGCTATCGCGACCTTCAGGCAGAAGTACAAAAACAATGGGCCAGCCGAAAACCGGCTGGCCCTTGAGAAACTGAATCAGTCAGTCGTCGCGCTTTACTGCTGAGCTATTGGTGTAAGCGCTCCGACATTCGCACCGGTGTTGCCCATGATCTTGTTGCTGCTGGGTGTGAAAGTGTTGATCGTTCCGCCATTGCTAAAGCCGACACCGTTGTTCGTCACAACGGCATTGGAGAGGCGAATGGTCCCTCCGCCGGTGGTAATGACACCTGTGCCGCCGTTGTTTGATATGCGCACATTGTCGGAGTTGATGATTCCGGTGCCGTCCGCGAACAAGCCGTGTGAGATGTTGCCAGCAACGACGGAATCGCTGATCGTGACTCGAGTATTGTTTCCCGCAAATATTCCCGAGTTGTTATTGGCGCTAAGTTGCACGCGATCAAGCGCCGCCGTGACCAGAGCCGTGGGTTGCATCAGAAGCGCGCTTCCTAGATTGTGGCTGATTTCAGTGCCGTAAACAATCAGCTTGCCGCCGGCGCGCGTGTCATGGATGCCTACGCCTGGGCTTCCATTAAAACCAAAAATCTGGCTATCCGCGATGATCACTTTTGCCGCCGCCAGGATATTGATGCCCTTCAGCCCGTTGCCGCCGCCGTTAATTGATAGGTTGCGCAGAATCACGGTTTTTCGGGTGTCAGCCACATCCGTGATGTTGATATTGATGCCGTTGGTCGACGCAGCCAGGATCGAACCAAATCCGGCGCCTTTGCTCCCATCAATCGTGATGGACTTGGTGATCGTCACGGCGCCATATCCACCCGGATCCAGAACCGAAATTTCGCCATTCGTGGCGGTCTTTGAGATGGCCCCCGCAAAGGTCTTGCACGGGGCCGTGCGGGAACAGGGGTTGACATCGTCACCCACACCGGACACCCAAGTGCGGGTCGCCTGCGCTTGCGCCATCGAGCCGGCTGTCGACGCGAAAATCGCGAGGATAAGAATTGCTGGATTGAAACGAGCCTTCTTCATGCCTATTCCCCTCAAAAAAGTGTGGACACTGACGGACTGACCCATGCTTCCCCCCAGCTATTTTTTTCAGTATAGACGGCTTGTTGCACATGTTGGAAGCCCCTTCATTTGGAGTCGAGCATGATCGAGCTGGAAGACGAACCGCCTACCGCCCTCGAGACATCCAGCCGTTATCTCGCCACGCCCCACCACAAGAACGAACTCGATCTCGGGCGTGAGCTGGTGCTGGCCTTTGTCGCTCAGGAGTTGCCAGGCGAATACGACAGGTGCGCGGACTTCTTTCGCCGCAGAGGGGCCTACGGTCGATTCAAGGGCTATCTGGAGTCGCGTGATGTGCTTGAAAATGGTATGCCTTTGAGAACCAAGCCACGGAGGACAGGCTGCGTGCGTGGTGTGAAGAGTACGGCATTCAGGTGAGCCCTGAAAAACCTCCGACCTGACCCCGTGCCCTCTGAGAATGGATGTCGAATTCCCAATGTGTCCGCTACTCAACCATTCGGAATTTGATATCTGTTTCCCTCGTGACTTCCTCTATCGCACTCAAGCCATGGCAGCGTTTGTCGCCCCCGGAACAAACAGCCGTTCTCGCCATCTCCGTCACCTCGGAGCAAGTCACGTTCGCTGGCACCATTGAGCAGTCGGTCGGCATCTGCAAGGCCGATGAGTTCAATCGGATCGCCGGTTTGGCGATCTTCGATGCTCTCGCTGTGTCTGTCGAAATTCCGCCCCCAGTTTCGTCGTGGTGACGGAGCCCGTCAGCCCAGGCCACCTGCCGGTGCCGCGCAGGTGCATCTGAACGGCGCGCTCCTTTCGCCCCGCCACAACAACTGAAAGGAGTCCACATGGCAAACCAAGACGTGGTGAAGGGCCCTGCGTCCTACTTTCCATCCATCGAGAAGACGTATGGCAAGCCCATCGCCCGCTGGATGGAGGTCCTGACGCAGGCCGGTCCGCTCAAGCACATGGAGCTGGTGAGCTACCTCAAGACCGGGCATGGGCTGGGTCACGGCCACGCCAATGCCCTGGTCGCCTGGTTCTTGGCCCGGAAGTAGCTCGTGGCCGGGGCGCTCTCGGTGGCCCCCCCGGTTCCGCGGATCACAAGCTCTGCAGCGTTGCCCGGACTTCGTCCACCCCCAGCACTTCGGACAGTACCTGCGGCGCCTGCCCGTTCTTGTAGATGGCGTAGACCGGCACGCCGTTGCGGCCCAGGCTGGCGAGCGCGGCGGTGACGGCGGGGTCGCGGCGGGTCCAGTCGGCGCGCAGCAGGGCCACATTCTTCGTGGCCATGTCGCCCAGCACATCGGCGTTGGCCAGGGTGGTGCGCTTGTTGTACTGGCAGGTCACGCACCAGGCGGCGGTGAAGTCGACGAACACCGGGCGGCCCTCGGCCAGCAGCGTGGCCTGGCGCTCGGGGCTCCAGGGCTGCCAGCTCAGGCCCTCCACGGTGGTGGCCACCACCGCGCCGGGGCTGGCGTCTTGCAGGCGCGTCACGTTGGGGCCGACCGCCCAGCTCAGCCAGAGCAGGCCGGCGAGCGAGAGCCCGGCCAGCACCGCGCGGCTCTTGCCGCGCAGGCCCAGCGCCCACACCAGCAGCGCCAGCACCACCAGCAGCATGAGCAGGGCGGCGGCGCCGTCGATGCCGCTTTGTTGGCCCAGCACCCAGAGCAGCCAGACCACGGTGCCGAACATGGGAAAGGCCATGCCGCGGCGGAAGGTGTCCATCCAGGCGCCGGGGCGCGGCAGCGCACGCGCGATGGCCGGCCACCAGCTGGCGGTCAGGTAGGGCAGGGCCATGCCCAGGCCGAGCATGCCGAACACGGCCAGGGCCTGCAAGGCGGGCAGGGCGATGGCCAGGCCGAGCGAGGCGCCCATGAAAGGCGCGGTGCAGGGCGAGGCGATGGCGGTGGCGAGCACGCCGGTGAGGAAGGCATCGGCGGTGGGGTTTTTGGCCTGCAGGCTGGCCAGCCGGCTGGGCAGCACGTTGCCGAACTCGAACAGGCCGGCGAGGTTGAGGCCGATCAGGGTAAAGAGCACGGCCAGCGCGGCCACCACGCCGGGGCTCTGCAACTGGAAGCCCCAGCCGAGCTGTTCGCCCGCGGCCCGCAGGCCGAGCAACAGGCCGCCCAGTGCCAGGAAGGAGAGCACCACGCCGGCGGTGTAGGCCAGGCCGTGGGAGCGGTGGGCGGCGCGGTCGTCGGCGTGTTTGGCGAACGCCAGCACCTTGATGGCCAGCACCGGGAACACGCAGGGCATGAGGTTGAGGATCATGCCGCCCAGGAGCGCGCCGATGAGCGCGGCCCAGAGGCTGATGGGCGAGCCGCTGGCGGGCGGCGGCGCACCGGCCGCGCGGGCCGCGTTGGCGTTCAGCGCAGCCTGCAGCGCGTCGGGCACGGCCACGGGCAGGGCCGCGACGGCCGGCCAGGCGCCTTGCACCGGCACGTCGAGCCGCACGCCGGCGCTGCCTGCGCCCGAACCGGGCGGGCTGGCCTGGGCCACCACCACGGGCACCCGGTCCGGGCTTTCGCTGCGCTGTGGCGAGAGCGGCAGGCGGGCGCTCCAGCGCTCGCCTTCCCAGGCCTGGGTCCAGGGGGAGCCAGGTTCGATCAGGCCGGCGGTCTCGGGGAAGAATTCCAGCGTCTGGCCTCGCCAGGCCGCGGGCAGACCGGTGAGCGACACCTTGAGGAAGCCGGTCTCGGGCTGCAGGGCGCTGTCGGCGGCGGGCTGGTCTTGGGGGGCGGCGGCGAAGGCGGTGTCAAACACCGCGCCGTGCAGGCCGGTGGACCCTTGCACCGGGATGCGCAGCGTGAACCGGCCTTCTTCGGGAATGCATTCCTTGCGGCAGGCCAGCCAGGTGGCGTAGAGCTGCACCTCCAGGTGGCTGCCGTTGAAGCCGGGGGCGATGGTCAGCGGCACCGGCAGCAGCACCGTGCCGTCGTAGCCGTAGTTGGCCAGCGGGCCGAGCGGGAACTTGCGCGGCGTGGGCCAGGCGATGTCGCCAGCCGTCACGCCGGGGGGCAGGGTCCATTCGAACTGGGTCGGCAGGCCCGAGTCGCCCGAGTTTTTCCAGTAGGTGTGCCACTCGGGCGTGTGGCTGAGCTGCAGCCCGACCCAGACGGTTTTTCCCGGGCCCGCGCCGTCGGGAGCGTGGGCCAGCAGTTCGGCGCGCACCTGGTCGGTCTGCGCCGTCGTCTGGGCGGGGGTTCCCGAGAGCAGGCTTTGGGCCTGGGCCGCCAGCGGCAGGCACAGCGCCCACAGCAGGAGCAGCGTCAGGCGGCGGGTGGCCGCGACGGCCAATGGCAGGGATTTCGGAAACATTCGAGGGGGAGCGGGTGAGGGTGGGGGCCAGGCGGGCCGGCTGGGCCGTGGAAGTATGAGGGCGCGGGCGCGTTCAAGTTCCACACCGCCGTGCGTTCATGGGGCGCCCCGATCTGCACCAATATAAGGCAACGCTGTTGTTGCGCGCGGGCGGCGTTTGGCCGGCGCTCGGGCAGGGCCATTTTCGTGACAGGGTTCACAGACAGGGTCACTTTCGGTAAAAGACGGCTTTCGGCACATGGTTTGACTTGCATGGAGGTGCGTGCATGGGATCGATCGTGGAGCGTGCGCTGCAGCCCTGGGCGCAGCGGGTGAAGACTCAGGCCAACCTGCCGGTGCGTCTGCGCTGGGGCGACGCCGGGAGTTCGGCGCTGGCGCTGGGCGACTTCGTGGAGCCGCAGGTGGAGATCCTCGTGCGCGATGCCTCGGCCCTGCCGCTGCTGATCGACCCCGGTCTGGACACGCTGGGCCAGGCCTATGTGGAAGGCCTGATCGACGTGAACGGGTCCTTGTCCGAAATTCTGGCGGTGGCGCATCGGCTGGCCGAGACGGCCGAGCCGGAAAAAGGCCTGCTCGGGCGCATCCGCCGGCGCTTTGGCCACACGCGCGAGAGCGACGCCGAGGCCATCCAGTACCACTACGACGTGTCCAACGAGTTCTACGCCCAGTGGCTGGGCCAGGGCATGGTGTATTCGTGCGCCTATTTCGAGAACGGCGACGAGACGCTGGATGAGGCGCAGGTCAAGAAGATCGACCACATCCTCACCAAGATCCGCCTGCAGCCGGGCCAGCGCCTGTTCGACATCGGTTGCGGCTGGGGCGCGCTGGTGCTGCGCGCGGCGCAGAAGTTTGGCGCGCGGTGCGTGGGTGTGACGCTGTCGACAAAGCAGTTCGAACTGGCGCGCGAGCGGGTGCGGGCGGCCGGCCTGGAAGACCGCATCGACATCCGGCTGCAGGACTACCGCGACGTGAGCGACGGCCCCTTCGACCGCATCACCAGCGTGGGCATGTTCGAACATGTGGGGCTGGACAACCTGGCGGCGTATTTCGGCCATATCCGCGCGCTGCTCAAGCCTGACGGCTGGGCCATGAACCATGGCATCACCAGCACCGACGCGATGGACGGCGAAACGAGCTTTGGCGGTGGCCGCTTCATCGACCGCTATGTGTTCCCGCGCGGCGAGCTGCCGCACATCAGCACCGTGTTGCGCACGCTGCAGGAAGGCGGGCTGGAAGCCTTCGACGTGGAGAACCTGCGCCGCCACTACATGCGCACCACCGAACTCTGGAGCGCTGCCTTCGAGGCCAACACCGAGCGCATCAAGCCCCTGGTGGACGAGCGGCGCTGGCGCATCTGGCGCATCTACCTCGCGGGGTGCGCCTGGGCGTTTGACCACGACGAGGTGGCGATCTACCAGGTCTTGTGCCGCCCGGCCGGGCAGAGCGCGCAGGCGCTGCCCTGGTCCAGGGGGTGGATGTACCGGTAGATTCCATCCGCCTTGGGGCGGCCCGGCGATGGGTCTGTGGCCCCCACGCTCCGCCGTTGCACGGGTCGCTGCCCCCCGAGGGGGCTGATCCGCCTTGGGGCGGCCCGGCGGCGGATCGGCCTTTCTCCGGAAAAATCAGTCGGCGAGTCCTATTACCACGCGGCGCGTGGTGGCCGATTTTTTCTCGATCTTCGTGACCACGACCCGGCCGATCTCGGCCGTGTTGGCCACGTGCGTGCCGCCGCAGGGCTGCAGGTCGATCAGGTCGGTGTGGCCGATGCGCACCGTGCGCACGCTGCCGCTGCCGCGTGGGGGCGAGACGCTCATGCTCTTGACCAGCGCGGGGTTGGCGTCGAGCTCTTCGTCGGTGATGGCGCCGATGGTCACCGGGTGGGCCGCGGCCACCAGCGCCGCGAGGCCCGCGGTGAGCGCGTCCTTGTCCAGCGGGTCGGTCATGTGGAAATCGAGGCGCGCGGCGTCCGGCGTGATGGAGCAGCCGTTCACCGGCACCGGCACGAGGTGGCACAGCAGGTGGGTGCTGGTGTGAAAGCGCATGAGCCGGTGGCGGCGCGCCCAGTCGATGTGGGCGGTGACCGCGCTGCCCACGGTGGCCTTGGCCAGGGCCGCTTCCTGGTCGGGCGCTGGCACGTGCACGATGTCGGCCGTGGGCCGGCCTTCGGCATCTTTGCCCTTGCGGGTGTCGGCGATGGTGATGGCTGTGCCATCGGCCAGCCGCAGTTCACCGGCGTCGCCGGCCTGGCCGCCGCCCAGCGGGTAGAACACGCTGCGGTCGAGCACGATGCCGTGTTCGCTCACGGCGGTGATGGTGGCGCCGCAGTGCTGCAGGTAAGCGTCCTGGCGGAAGAGGTCTTGGGTCATGCGGCGCATCTTACCGAGCGCCTTTCAGTGGGCCCGGCGCGCGCGCCCCAAGAAAGGCCAACACGTTCTAATATGCCGACCATGACATCCCACCCCCGCCACTGGTCCGACCTGAGCACCGCCGACTTCGCCTCGCTCGACAAGGCGCGCGCCATCGCGGTGCTGCCGGTGGCCGCGACCGAGCAGCACGGCCCGCACCTGCCGCTGTCGGTGGACACCGACATTGTCAACGGCGTGATCGCCGCCGCGCTGCCGCACATCGCCCCGCATCTGCCGGCGCTGTTCCTGCCCACCCAGGCCGTGGGCTTTTCGCCGGAGCACACACGTTTCCCCGGCACGCTCACGCTCAAGGCCGAGACCGTGCTGCGCGTGTGGACCGAGATCGGCGAATGCGTGGCGGCCAGCGGGGTGAAGAAGCTGGTGCTCTTCAACGCGCACGGCGGCCAGGTGGGGGCGATGGACCTGGTGGCGCGCGACCTGCGCGCGCGGCTGGGCATGCTGGTCTACAGCGTGAGCTGGTTCAACCTGCCGCTGACCGATGTGCAGGGCCAGGACGTGAACGCGCTCTTCAGCGCCGAAGAGCACCGCTTCGGCGTGCACGCCGGCGAGATCGAGACGGCGCTCATGCTCGCGCTGTCGCCCGCTCGGGTGCACATGGACCAGGCCGGCTATTTCCGCTCCAGCTCGCAGGACCGCGCCCAGCAGTTCCCCATCCTGGGCAATGGCCGGAGCGCCAAGCTCGGCTGGATGATGCAGGACTACAACGCCAGCGGTGCCGTGGGCAACGCGGGCGCCGCCAGCGCCGACAAGGGCCGCGCGGTGCTCGACGCGGCGGGGCGCGCGCTGGCGCAGCTGCTGGGCGAAATCGACCGCCTGCCGCCCGACACGCTGCACGAAAAGACTGCGTTCAACTGATTCGACGGTTGTCCGGACGCCATCCGGCGCACGGGCGTTCATCCAGCACACACCGAGGAACCGGCTTCGCCGGGCCAACGGTGTGGTCCCCCTGGGGGGGAAGCCGCGAAGCGGCGCAAGGGGAGCGTTCAGGCGTACGTCATCCAGTCCGCGTACAGATTTCCGTCCAGATGCGGCAGCGTGTTGTAGGTCAGCAGGGTGTGGCGCTTCGGGCTGAACTGGAACTCGGTCACGGCGCTGTTGCGGATGCGCATGTTCAGGTCGATGGTGGCCTCGGGGCTCAGGCCCAGCACATGGCCCACCGCCGTGGCGATCGGCCCGCCGCTGGAGACGATCAACACTTTCTGCCCGTGGTGCTGGGTACGCACATGGTCGAGCGCGCTGGTGACGCCGCGCACGAAATCGGTGTAGCTGGGCATGCCCTGCGGGCTCACGGTGCCGGCCATCCACTGCGCCAGGCCGTCGCGCAGCAGGCGGAAATGGGCGCGATAGCCCTCGGGCGTGTGCGGGTCGCCCAGCATCGCATCCCGGCCATGGGGCAACACGGCGCGGACCACTGCTTCGCTGTCGTATTCGTTCAGACCGGGCCAGCTCAGCGCCTGCGCGTCCAGCCTGGCGCCGTCGGCGATGCCGGCCCAGGTCTGCGCGTGGCGCCGCAGCGTGCCGGTGAGCACCGCGTCAAAGCGCAGGCCGCGCTCGGCCCAGTACTGGCCCAGCCGCAGGCTCTGCCGCTGGCCGAGCGCGCTGAGCTGGTCGTAGTCGTCGGCGCCAAAGGAGGCCTGGCCGTGGCGCACAAGGTATAGCGTTCCCATGGCGGCATTCTGGTGGAGGCCGGGGCCCGGGCTTTGTCCCGGCAGCGACTGCCGGCCCGCGCCACCAGGCACAGACCCCTGGGCGGGGCGTCGCACCGGAAAAGCAGGGCAGATGCCGGGCAGATCGGGCGTTAGACCCGGAGGCCCTGTGCTTCAATGGGAGCACGAGAAACCTGCCCACCCTCCATGCAACTTGATCTGCTGACCATCCTGGCACTTCGGCTATGCGTCGATGGGCTGGCAACCGCCGCATTTTTTGCCCAATCGCGTCGCCACCCTTCCGTGGGCGGGCCGGGCTGGTGGACGGTTTCCGGGCTGTTCTCGGCCCTGGGTTCGGTGGGGCTGGGGCTGCGACCCGACGGGCCTGAGCTGCTCACCTTTGGCGTGGCCAACACCGCGTTCGTCGCCAGCGGGGCGTTCCTGTGGGTCGGACTTCGCAGCTACCTGGGGCAGCCCTACGCGCTGCGGCCGGTGCTGGCCGCCCTGCTGGCCGTGTTCGTTGGCAATCTGCTGCTGACCTCGGTCTGGGACTCGATGGCGGCGCGCCAGGCCCTGTTTTCCGTGGCGGGGGGCGTGATCGCCGGTGTGGCCTTGCGTGACATCCGCCGCTTCGATCCCTTTCACCGCACCCTGGAACTGCAGGTGCTGCGCTGGGTCACCTGGTTCAAGCTCGTGGCGCTGATCGGGCTGGCGGTGGGCGTCTGGTTCCTGCCCGTCAGCCCCACGGGCGAGCGCACCAGCCCGGCGGTGCCCGTGCTCCTGCTGGCCACCATGATCGACGTGCTGTTGCGCCTGGTGATCTTCAGCTCGCTGGTCACGCTGCGCCTGCAGCAGCAGGGCGACCGCGCGCGGCAGGTGCTGCAGATCCGCGAGGCCGATTCCCGGGCGCTGATCGAAAACCTGGGCGCCGGCGTGATGGTGTTCCGGCCCGATCAGACGCTGGCCAGCGTCAACACCGCGGCGCGGCGCTTTCTGGGCTGGAGCGAGTGCGAGGCCCATTCGGCGATGCCCGATCCGCTGGCGCCCGACTGGCGGCTGTTGCGCGAAGACGGGCGGCCGATGCCGCGCCATGAGGTGCCGTTTGAACGCGTGCTCGCCACCGGGCAGCCGGTGGCCGACGTGATCCTGGGCGTGCAGTCGGGCGATGGCGCGCAGACGCAGTGGGCGCTGTGCAACGCCTACCCGGAAAACGACGCCATCGGCGGCCTGCGGCACGTGATGTTCACCTTCGTGGACATCACCTCGCTGCGCCGGGCGCAGTGGCACCAGCAGGCGCTCGAACAGCAACTGGCCCAGTCGCAGAAGATGGAGGCGCTGGGCACGCTCGCGGGGGGCGTGGCGCACGATTTCAACAACATCCTGGCCGCCATCCTGGGCAACGCCGATCTGGCGCGCCAGGACCTGCCGCCGGGCGCGCCGGCGCGCGAGAGCCTGCACGAGATCAGCGCCGCGGCCCGCCGGGGCCGCGAGCTGGTGCGCCAGGTGCTGGCCTTCAGCCGGCAGCAGCCGATGCAGCGCAAACCGGTCTGCGTGGGCGACATCCTGGCCGAGTCCTGCAGCCTGCTGCGGGCGGCCACACCCTCGCAGGTGCAGCTGGTGCAGAGCTTCGCCACCGGCACTCCGGACATCCAGGCCGACCCGACCCAGATCGGGCAGGTGCTGCTCAACCTGGGGACCAACGCGGTGCACGCCCTGAAGGGCCAGCCCGGGCGCATCGAATTCCGGGTCGACACCGTGCCCCCGGGCGACCCCAGCCTGCCCGCCGAACTGGTGCGCAGCGGCGCGGTCCGTGGCGTCGGCGCCGTGCGCGTCATGGTGTCGGACGACGGCTGCGGCATGGACGCGGCCACGCGCAACCGCATCTTTGAACCCTTCTTCACCACCAAGGCGGTGGGCAGCGGCACCGGGCTGGGGCTGCCGGTGGTGCTGGGCATCGTGCAGGCGCACGGCGGCGCGATCCAGGTGGACAGCGTGCCCGGCGAGGGCACCACCTTCATGCTGTACTTCCCGGCCGCGCCGCACACCGAGCCGGCCTTGCAAACGACCCCGGCCGCCAGCGGTGGATCGGGCCCGGATGGCGGCACAATGGCGCCAGAGCACCGTGGCGACAGCGAGCCGCCCTTACCCTCTTCAGTGGAGATCCCCGCCATGGCCGACGACCTCATCTCAGACCAGCGCCACATCCTGTACCTGGATGACGACGACACCCTGGTGTTCCTGGTGCGCCGGCTGCTGGAGCGGCGCGGCTACAAGGTGACGACCTTCACCGACCAGAAGCTGGCGATCGACGCGGTGCGCGAGCAGCCCGCCGCCTTCGACCTGCTGATGACCGACTACAACATGCCCGGCATGTCGGGGCTGGACGTGGCGCGCTCGGTGCTGGCGCTCAGCCCGAACCTGCCGGTGGCCGTGGCCTCGGGCTACATCACCGACGAGCTGCAGGCCGAGGCTGTGGCCGCCGGTGTGCGCGAGGTGGTGTTCAAGACCGACGCGGTGGAGGCGTTCTGCGAGGTGGTGGCACGGCTGGTGTCCCCCCCGCGCCCCGCCTAAGGGCGGGTCACCGCCCCGGGGGGGCAACGCGAGCGGCCTGGCAAAGCCAGTTCCGCCGCGTTCCCGGTTCGGACCTTTCGCGCCGGAGGGTCCCGGTTTTCAGTTGGTGCTGGCCAGGACCTTGGCGAACATGGCACTGTCCACATTGCCTCCGCTCAGGCTGACGCCCACGCTCAGGCCCTGGAGGGTTTCCTTTTCCTGCCACGCGGCCGCGAAAGCCGCCGCGCCGGCGCCTTCGGCGAGGTTGTGCGTGTCGGCGAAGAGGGTGCGCATGGCGGCGGCCACTTCGTCGTCTGTCACCCGCACGATGTGGTCCAGGTGCGGTGCGAGCACGGCCAGCGCGTCGGCGTCGGCCACGCGGCAGGCCATGCCGTCGGCCAGTTCGGTGGTCACGGGCGCTTCGACCACGCGACCGGCCGCGATGGAGTCCGCATACGTGGTGGCGTGCGCGCTGACCACGCCGACGATGCGGGCCTGGTGGCCCAGGGCGAGCTTGGCGGCGATGGCCGAACACGCGCCCGAGCCCTGGCCGATGGGCACGTAGACCACGTCGAGCTGCGGCACGGCCTTGAAGAACTCCCACCAGTAGGTGCTCACGCCGCGCAGCAGGTCCTTGTGGAAGCTCGGCACCATGTGCGCGCCGCGTTCGGCGGCCAGCCGCATCGCGTGTTCGCGGCTTTCCTGGAAGTCGGCGCCGTGTTCGATCAGGTTCACCCCCAGCGCGCGCATGGCCGCGTTTTTCTCCAGCGAATTGCCGCGCGGTACCACGATGCTGCAGGCCACGCCGTGCGTGCGCGCCGCCCAGCCGATGCTCTGGCCGTGGTTGCCGCGCGTGGCGCTGACCACCTCGCGGGGCAGTTCGCCGCGCTGGCGGAGCTGGTCGAAGTAGGTCAGGCCACCGCGGATCTTGAACGCACCCACGGGGGTGTGGTTCTCGTGTTTGATCCAGCAGTCCGCGCCCAGGCGCTGGCTCAGCGTGGCCCAGCGGTACTGCGGCGTGGCCGGGAATTCGCGGTACACCACCCGGGTGGCGGCTTCGATGTCGGCAAGGGTGGGCAGGGTATGGGGCATAAATTGAAAAAGGGAGGCGTCAGAACAGCGAGGCGAGGGTGCGCGGGCCTTGGGGCGTGTCAAGCTGTGCGGTGAGCGCGGCCGGGCCCGGCGCCACGGCCACACCGTCCAGGCAGACCGCGACCAGCGCTTGCTGCAGCCGCGGCGCTTCGGGGTGGGCGAGGGTGAGGGCTTGCAGCGTCAGGCCGCTGTGGGGCATGGACGCGGCCGGGTGTGTGTCGCCCCACTGGATCAGCGTGGGCAGCGCGCCGTCGAACAGGCGCTGGCCGTCGTCGCGCACGGTGATGCGCCATTGCAGCAGGCCCTGCGGTGTGGGGCGCGAGGCGCCGATCACCGGGCCGCGCCCCATGCCGAGCGCCTGCAGACGGGCGTGGGCCGCTTCGATGTCGGGCACGCTGGCCACCCAGTGCACCAGTTGCGGCCCGTGTTGCGCCAGCCGCTCTTGCAGCGCTGGGTCGTCCAGGTCGAACCAGCGCTTGCGCCCGGCCAGACGCGGCGGTGTGGCCTGCGGGTTCACCGCGATGATCTCCAGGTAGGCGCGCGGCGCGCTCGCGCAGGCCAGCCGCAGCAGGCGGTTGTGCGTGCCGAAGAGCGCGTGTTCCCCGCCCGGGCCGGGCGTCACGCCCAGCGTGGCTTCGCACCAGGCGACCCCCTCGTCCAGCGTGCGCGCGGCCACCACAAGGTGGTCGATCTGGGCGTGTGGCTGTGCGCTCACAGCGTCACGTGCCCGGCGATGCAGGTGACGGAGGCGCCGCCGACCCAGATGCTGCCGCTGGCTTCGCGCTCGACGTGCACGCGGCCTTCGCGCGCCATCGCCGTGCCCTGCGCGGCCACGTAGCGCTCGGGCGCCAGGCCGGCGCCGATCAGCCATTGCGCGAGCGCGGCGTTCAGACTGCCGGTCACCGGGTCTTCACACAGGCCGTTGTTGCCGGGGAAGAAGGCGCGCACTTCGAACTGCGTGTCGTGTTCGTCGTGGGCTCCGACCACGCCGACCTTGCCGCGCGGCCCCACCACGCCGATGTCCAGCCCCGCCAGCACCGCGCCGTCGGGCTGGAGGGCCAGCACCTGCTCGGCGCTTCGCAGCATCACGCCGCGCCAGTTCGGTCCGTTGTCGCACCAGGCGTGGGCGGTGATGTCGCCGCGCGCCACACCCAGGCCGCGCGCGATCAGCGCCACGTCTTCTTCGGGCAGTGGACCGCTCTTGATCAGCGGCGGCGCCGCAAACGCCAGCCGTTGACCATCGCGCCGCAGCCGCACCAGGCCCACACCACATTCCTGCACCACGTGTTCAGCGCGCGGCACACCGCCCGCTTCCAGCCAGGCGTGGCAACTGCCCAGCGTGGGGTGGCCGGCGAACGGCAGCTCGCGGCCCGGGCAGAAGATGCGCACGCGATAGTCCGCGCCGGCGGCCGCGCCCTCGGGTGTGGGCGGCAGCAGGAAGCTGCATTCCGAGAGATTGGTCCAGTTGGTGAAATGCTGCATCTCGGCGGCCGACAGGCCGGTGCCATCGAGCACCACGCCCAGCGGGTTGCCGCGGTAGGGGGTGGTGGTGAACACGTCCACCTGTTTGAACGGGCGTTGCTGCATGGGGTGTCTCCAGGGTCAGGACAAAGGCTGGTCCAGCACGCCGCGGCTGGCCGGGTGGGCCAGCCAGTGCGCGTACCAGCGTTGAAGGTGGGGCCAGGCCGGGCGCGGCTGGGGCAGGCCCCACCAGCGGTGTACTTCGCAGGCGATGGGGATGTCGGCCATGGTGAGCGCGTCGCCCGCCATGAAGGCGTGGAGGGCGAGGTGGTCGTCGAGTTGCTGGAACAGCGGCTCGGTGGCGGCCACCGAGGCGGCGATCACCTTCGGGTCGCGCTGCGCGGCCGGCGTGCGAATCCACTGTTTGAAGCCGGGGCTGCCCGCCGGGTTCAGCGTGGTCTGCTGCCAGTCCATCCAGCGCTCGGCGTTGAAGCGCTGTTGCAGGTCCTGCGGGTACAGGGCCGAGCCTTCGCGGCAACACAGGTAGCGCACGATCACGTTCGACTCCCAGAGCGTGAAGTCGCCGTCCTGCAGCAGCGGCACCAGGCCGTTGGGGTTCCAGGCGCGGTAGTCCGGCGTGTCCACGACGCCAAAGCTCAGGCCCGCGTCGGTGCGCTCGAACGGCAGCCCGAGCAGCTGCGCGCACAACACCACTTTGCGCACGTTGATCGAACTCAGGCGACCCCAGATGCGCAGCATGGTGCTCAGCCTGGTTGCTGTTGTTCCCGGATCGCCTGGGCCAGCGCGGCCACGCCGATGTGGATCTGCTCCACGCTGGCGGTGACGAACGACAGGCGCAGCGCGCGCGGGTCCGGTTCGCTCGCGTAGAACGCGGCGCCCGGCACGAAGGCCACGCCCTTATCCACCGCCTTGGGCAGCAGCTCCACCGCGCTCATGCCTTCGGGCAGGCGCACCCAGAGGAACATGCCGCCATCGGGCGAGTTCCACTGCACGTTCAGGCCGGCCATTTCGGTCTTCAGCGCATCGAGCATCGCGGCGCACTGGCGCTTGTACAGCGCGCGGATGGTGGGCACGTGGCGCTCCAGGAAACCGTCTTTCAGCACCTCGGCCACCATGCGCTGGTTGAAGCTGGGGCTGTGCAGATCGGCTGCCTGCTTGGCCTGCAGCAGCTTGGGCATGATGGCCTTGGGCGCGACCACATAACCGAGCCGCAGGCCGGGCGCGAGCACCTTGGAGAACGAGCCCAGGTAGATGCAGCCTTCGGGGTGGCGCGCGGTCAGTGGCTTCGGGGGCGGCTGGTCGAACCACAGGTCGCCGTAGGGGTTGTCTTCCACCAGCGGCAGGCCGATGGCCGCTGCGCGCTCCACCAGCGCCTGGCGCCGCGCCTCGCTCATGGTGCGGCCGGTGGGGTTCTGGAAATTGGGCAGCACGTAGAGGAAGCGGGCGCGCTCGGCGCCGTGGCCGGTCTTGCGCTCGAGGTCGTCCACGTCCACGCCCTCGGCGTCGCTGGCCACGCTTACCACCTCCGGCTCCATCGGGGCGAAGGCCTGCAGGGCACCCAGGTAGGTCGGCGTCTCCACCAGCACGCGGCTGCCCGAGTCGATCAGCACCTTGGCCACCAGGTCCAGGCCCTGCTGGCTGCCGGTGGTGATGAGCACCTGCGCCGGGTCCACGTCCCAGGGCAACTGGGCCGCGATCATCTCGCGCAGCGGCGCATAGCCTTCGCTCGAGGCGTACTGCAGGGCGGCGCGGCCGTCGGTGCGCAGCACCTGGGCGCAGGCCTCGGCGAAGGCGTCGACCGGGAAGGTCTTGGGCGAGGGCAGGCCGCCCGCGAAGCTGATGATGCCGGGCTTCTCGGTGACTTTGAGGATTTCGCGGATCACCGAGGGGTTCATGCGCTCGGCGCGGCGCGCGAGGGTCCAGGGGTTGGCCATGGGCAGATCGTTGGGTTTCATGTGCATCTCCGGTCGTTCGGTCGTTCAGTCAATCAACAATGAAAAGGGTGGCGCCCTGAGGCGCGCTGGATCGGTGCGGTTCGGCGCTGTCGGCCACCTGGTAGCTCATGCCGGGTGTCAGCGTGAAGCGGCGGCCGTCTTCCAGCTCAGTGTGCAGCTCTCCGCTCAGGCACAGCAGGATGTGGCCCTTGGTGCACCAGTGGTCCGACACGTAGCCGGGGGTGTATTCGACCATGCGCACGCGCACGTCGCCCAGCTGCCGGGTACGCCAGAAGGCCTGGCCGGCCTGGGCGCTTTTTTCCTCGCGTGGCAGGGACGACCAATCGGTGGTGTCAAAAGGGATGTGGTGCAGCTGCATGTTCAGTCCCTCACGGAAACGCAGGTTTCGATACCCACCGCGAACCCGGCCGGCGCTGAGCGACTTCGGAGCGGCCGGGCGGCGTTCATGCGGGAACCTTCTGGTGCACGGGCATCTTTTTCCCGGCGTAGACGGTGGCGATCACCGCCAGGGCGAAGACCAGCGTCACCCCGTCCAGCCGTTCGCCCACCAGCGGCACGGCAAACAGCAGGCTCAGGAACGGCTGCACCAGCTGGATCTGGCTCACGCGCACCGCGCCAAGCGCCAGCGCGCGGTACCAGGCGAAGAAGCCGATCCACATGGAGAACAGCGCCACATAGACGAAACCCCACCAGCTGACGGCCGCGATGGCCGCCACGTCGGCCGGCGCAAACAGCCAGGCCATCGGGAGGGTGAGCGGCAGGCTGCTCATGAGCACCCAGCAGATCACCTGTTCGGCGCCCAGCCGCGGCGTGAGGCGTGCGCCGCCGATGTAGCCAAAGGCGCCCGTGGTCATGGCGATGAGGAGGTAGATGTTGGCCGCGCCCAGGTACAGCCCGCCCGCGCGCCACACCATGTAGGCCAGCACCAGCCCGCTGCCCAGCACCGCGCAGGCCCAGAAACCGGGGGAGGGCCGCTGGCGGAACCACAGCGCGCCCAGAACGGCCGTGGACAGCGGCAGCAGCGCCGTGACCACCGCGCCATGGGTGCTGGGCACGTGCCGCAGCGCCAGCGCCAGAAACAGCGGGAAGCCCACGATCACGCCAAACGCGGTCATGCCCACCAGCGGCCACTCGGCCTTTCGCGGTACCTTGAGCTGCCCTTGGGCGCGTTGCCACAACAGATACAACAAGGACAACACGCCCGCCACCGCCGCGCGCCCGAAGGTGACGAACCAGGGCGAGAGCTGCGGCGCCTCGGCGCTGCCCACGGCCAGCCGCGTCATCGGCAGCGTGGCGGCAAACAGGGCCACGCCCACCAACCCCCAGAGCAGGGCTTCCTTTTCCTGGGCGGCATTCATGGCCGGCCCCCTTGCTGCGCTCCCACCATCAGCATCCACAGGGCCGTGACCACCAGCACCAGGGCCAGCACACGGTTGAACCACAGCAGGCGCCGGCCCTGCGCCAGCCACTGGCGCAGCAGCGAGCCGACCAGGGCGTAGAGGAAGTTGCTGCTGAAGGCGAAGCCCACCATCACGCCGCAGATGATGGCCAGGCGCTGCCCCGGGTTGTCCGCGGGCTGCCCGGCCGCGTTGACCACCCAGCCCGCGGTGAGCGTGAGCGCCAGCATCCAGGCCTTGATGTTCAGGAACTGCAGGCCCACGCCCTGCCAGAAGCCCACGTTCAGGCGCGACGCGTCCACCTGCGAAAGCTGCCCCGCGCCGGCCAGCTTCCAGGCCAGCCACAGCATGTAGACCACGCCCAGCAGCGTGACGCCCCAGCGCAGCGCCGGCACGCCGGTGATCAGCGCGCCCAGCCCCAGGCCAGTGGCCAGCATCAGCAGGGTCCAGCCCGCGGGCACCGCCAGGCAAAAGCGCAGGGCGCGCCGCAGGCCCAGGTTGGCCGCCAGCGCAGTGGACAGCGTCGTGTTCGGCCCCGGCGAAAAACTCATCGCAGTGCAAAACAGCAGCAGGGCGGTCAGCTCGGAGGCGCTCATGGGCGGGGTGGGGCGGTGGTTCGGTCGGTCTTGTCAATCGATGGGGTTCAATGTAATCTTTCAAAGCAGTACACAATCAGTACAGTTAACCAGTGCAGACGACCAACTGTATGGTTCGTCGTGACAGTACAGACACGCCCCCCAGGATGCGCCACCATGTTGATGAAGTCTTCCACGCAGTCCCTGACCGAGCAGTTGGCGACGCGTTTCGCCGAGCGCATCCGCAACCGGTTGATGGCGCCCGGTGCGCGCCTGCCCTCGGTGCGCCAGTGCGCGCTGCAGCACGACGTGAGCCCATCCACCGTGGTGGCCGCCTACGACCAGTTGCTGGCGCAGGGGCTGGTGGAGGCGCGCAAGAACCGCGGCTTTTTCGTGCGGGAGTCGGCGCCGGAGCGCGCGGACCAGGCCACGCAGACGGGGCTCGAGCCCGGACAGGCGGGCATCGCGGCGGCCAACTGGAACACCGCCCACTGGATGGCCATGCGCGGCCCCGGGCCCAATGCGCCTCCGGTCAACGCCACCGCGCTGATCCGCGGCATGTTCCACAAGATCAGCAACAAGCCCCAGCCCGGCATGGGCGTGTTTCCGCCCGAGTGGCTCGAATCGACCTTCATGCCGGCGGCCGTGCGCAAGGTCACGGGCACGCGCGCGCTGCAGGACTTTTCCCTGCAATACGGCGAGCCGCTGGGCGACGGCGGGCTGCGCCGCGTGCTGGCCAAGAAACTGGCCTCGCTGAACGTGCTCACCGCGCCCGAACACATCATCACCACCGTGGGCGCCACCCACGCGCTGGACATCGTCAGCCGCACGCTGCTGCGCGCGGGCGATCCGGTGATGGTGGAGGAGCCCGGCTGGGCGGTGGAGTTCGCGCGGCTCTCGGCGCTGGGCATGCACATCCTGCCCGTGCCGCGCCGTGCCGACGGCCCCGACCTGGAGGTGATGGCAAAGTACTGCGAGGTGCACAAGCCCAAGCTCTATGTGAGCGTGAGCGTGTTCCACAACCCCACCGGCTACTGCCTCTCGCCCGGCAGCGCGCACCGTGTGCTGCAGCTGGCCAACCAGCACGACTTCCACATCGTCGAGGACGACACCTACAGCCACATCGCGCCCGAACACGCCACGCGCCTGAGTGCGCTGGACGGGCTGCAGCGCACGATCTACGTCAGCGGCTTCGCCAAGATCCTTGCGCCCAACTGGCGCATAGGCTTCCTGGCCGCGCCGCCCGCCCTGGTGGAGCCTTTGCTGGACACCAAGCTGCTGGCCACGCTGACCACGCCGGCCCTGCTGGAGAAGGCCCTGGCGCTGTGCATCGAGCAGGGGCAGTTGCGGCGCCATGCCGAGCGCATCCGCACCCGGCTGGATGCGGCGCGTGCGCGCAGCGTGAAGCTGGCGCTGGCGGCGGGCTGCCGTTTCGCGGCCGAACCCACGGGCCTGTTTGGCTGGGTGGACACCGGCGTGGACACCGATGTGTTGGCGCAGCGCATGCTGGACGAGGGCTATCTGCTCGCGCCCGGCGCCTTGTTCCACGCCGCGCGCGCGCCCAGCACGCTCATGCGCATCAATTTCGCGACCACGCAGGACGCGGCCTTCTGGCGCGTCTTCAGTCGCCTGGTGGCTCAGCACTGAGCAGGGCCGACAGGGTGGCGTCGATGCGTTCCGCCTCGGCCTGCATCAGCGGCAGCACGCGGCCAAACAGCGGCCAGTCGCCCGAGCGCGCCGCCAGCTCCAGGCCCTTGGCCAGGCGCGCACCGCGCTCGGCGGTCATGCTGCCCAGCGAACCCTTGAGCCCGTGGGCGTGGGCCACCGCCAGGTCGGCGTTGCGGGCCTGCAGCGCCTGTTGCAGCTGCTGCAGGCGTTCGCCGAGGTCGCTGCGCATGGCCAGCGCGAGCTGGCACAGGGTGGTGTCGTCGCCGTCAAGCCGGCGGCGCAGCGCGTCGAGATCGAGCGGCCCTGCGGGCGCCGCACCGGTGGCGGCGGCCGGATCGGGCGCCAGCTCCACGGCCTCGTGCCAGTCGCTGAGCACACCCGAGACACGCATCAGCACCTCGTCCATGGTGCGGATCAGGGTTTGCGGGCTCACCGGCTTGGGGATGTAGCCGTCCATGCCGGCGGCCAGGCAGGCCTCGCGGTCGCCCGGCATGGCGTTGGCCGTCACCGCGACGATGGGGGTGCGGCGCACGCGCCGGCTGGCTTCGAGCTCGCGGATGCGCTGGGCAGCCTGCAGACCGTTGGTGCCGGGCATCTGCACGTCCATCAGCACCAGGTCCACGCCGCCCTGTTCCCACTGCGCCACGGCCTGTTCCCCCTCGCGCGCCAGTCGCACTGTGCAGCCCAGACGCGTGAGCAACTGTTGCATCAGCAGCTCGTTGACCGGGTGGTCCTCGGCCAACAGCACACACAGCCCGGCAAAACGCCGCCCGGCTTGCGCCACCCCACTCAGTTCCATCGGTGCGCTCTGTGGCCCGGCATCTGCGGCCGGGTTGCCCATGGGCAGCGTCACGGTGAAACAGCTGCCCTGGCCCAGCTCGCTCACCAGTTCGATGCTGCCGCCCATCAGTTTGACCAGCTGCGAACAGATGGCCAGACCGAGCCCGCTGCCCCCGTGACGGCGCGCGGTGGAGGCGTCGGCCTGGGTGAACGCGTCAAAAATGCTGGCCTGGTGCTTGCGGGCAATGCCCACGCCGCTGTCTTGCACCTGCAGCCGCAAGCGTTGCGGCGCCGTCGCGCTGGCGGCGAGCACGCGCGCGGTGATCGCGATGCGCCCGCCGCGCGGCGTGAACTTCAGCGCGTTGGACAGCAGGTTGCCCAGCACCTGGCGCAGCCGCCCCGGGTCGCCCTGCATGCGCTCGGGCAGATCGGGTGCCAGCAGCAGGCTCCAGCCCAGCGATTTGGCATGCGCCTGTTCACCGTAGAGAGCGCTCACTTCCTGCAGCGTGTCGCGCAGCAGGAAGTGCACGTTTTCCATGGGCAGCTTGCCTGCTTCGATGCGCGAAAGGTCCAGCACATCGTTGAGCAGGTCCAGCAGGGCGTGGGCCGACTTGTCCATCAGGTCGAGCCAGCCCGTCTGTTCGGGGTTGAGCGGGGAGTCGATCAGCAGGCGCGTCAGACCGATCAGGGCGTTGAGCGGGGTGCGCACCTCGTGGCTGATGTTGGCCAGGAACTCGCTCTTGGCCCGGCTGGCTTGCTCGGCCAGCTCGCGGGCGCGCACGCCCGCTTCTTCCACCCGCTTGCGCTCGCCAATGTCCGCGTGTGTGCCCATGAGGCGCAGCGGCCGCCCCGTGGCGTCCTGCTCCGTGACCATGCCATGGCTCTCGATCCAGAGCCATCCGCCGGCGGTGCGCACGCGGTACTGCACCACGCCGCGCTGCCGCCGCCCGGTGCGCAGGTGGCGCGCGGCGGTCTGCACCAGTCCGCGGTCGTCCGGGTGCACGAGTTCAAGCAAGGCGGTGGTGTCCCAGTAGCCGTCCATGGCCACGTTGCCCAGCATCTCGCCCCAGCGCGCGGTCAGGTACACCTGGGGCGAGCGCAGTTGCCAGTCCCACAAGGCGAGGCCGGCCGCGTCCACGGCCAGCTGCAGGCGGTACTTGGTGGCGTCCAGTGCTTCTTCGGCCAGCAGACGGCTGTTGGACTCCCAGTGCACCGAGCTGCGCAACTGGTCCAGCTCGTGGTTCTGGCGTTCCACCTCGGCCAACAGCTGCTGGGTGCGCTCGCGCTCAGCGAGCAGTTCCTGGCGTGCGCGCTGCAGATCCTGAGCGATGCGTTGGGGCGTCGTGGGCATGAAAGACGGGCTGCGTGCGGTCCTGGCACGAAAGGCGTCAGCTGCCGCCGAGCGCCTCCCAGCGCTCCAGAGCCTGCAGCCACTCCGTCTCGATATCGGCATGCCGGGCGCCAAGTTGAGCGGCGCGTGCGGGGTCCGTGGCAAAAAGTTGACCGTCGGCGAGAGCGCGGTCGATGTCACCTTGCTCGGCTTCGAGCGCGGCGATGCGCGCGGGCAGCGCATCGAATTCGCGCTGCTCCTTGTAACTCAGCTTCGGTTTGGCCGTAACGCTGGGCGTTTTGGCGGGTGCGGGCGTTGCAGGAGGACCGGACGTGGTGGCCGCCGGCGTGCGATCGCGCTGCAAGGCCTCGGCACGGGCCGACTGGGTCAACCAGTCCTGCACGTCGCCCACGTATTCGCGCCAGCGCCCCTCGCCCTCGGACACCAGTGTGCTGGTGACCACGTTGTCGAGAAAGCGCCGGTCGTGGCTGACCAGGAACACCGTGCCCTCGTACTGCTGCAGCAGGTCCTCCAGCAGCTCCAGGGTATCGATGTCCAGATCGTTGGTCGGTTCGTCCAGCACCAGCACGTTGGCCGGGCGCGCGAACAGTCGGGCCAGCAGCAATCGATTGCGTTCGCCACCCGAGAGGGTGCGCACTGGCGCGTTGGCGCGGGCCGGGGAAAAGAGGAAGTCGCTCAGATAGCTCTTGACGTGGGTGCGCTTGTTGCCGATCTCGATCCACTCGCTGCCGGGGCTGATGAAATCCTCCAGCGTGGCGTCGAGGTCGATCTGGTCGCGCATCTGGTCAAAGTACGCCACCGTCTGTTTGCTGCCCTGGCGCACGGTGCCGCTGTCGGGCGCCAGTTCCCCCAGGATGATCTTCAGCAAAGTGGTCTTGCCCGCGCCGTTGGGCCCGATCAGACCGATCTTGTCGCCGCGCAGGATGGTGGCCGTGAAATCGCGGATCACGGTGCGTTGCCCGCCGTCCGCGCCCGGGAACGACTTGCTGATGCGGTCGAGCTCGGCGACGATCTTGCCGCTGGCGTTGCCGCTGGCCACCTCCAGCTTCACGCTGCCCAGGGTGTTGCGGCGCTGCTCGCGCTGGGCACGCAGCCGCTCCAGGCGGGTGATCCGGCCTTGCGCACGGGTGCGGCGCGCTTCCACGCCCTTGCGGATCCACACCTCTTCCTGGGCCAGCAGCTTGTCGGCGCGCGCGTTGATCACCGCTTCCTGCGCCAGCTGTTCTTCCTTGAGCAGTTGGTATTGCGCGAAATTGCCGGGGTAGCTCAGCAGGCGCCCGCGGTCCAGTTCCACCATGCGCGTGGCCACCCGGTCCAGAAAGGCGCGGTCATGGCTGATGGTCACCACACTGCCGGGGTATTCCAGCAGCAGATCCTCCAGCCAGGTGATGCTGTCCAGATCCAGGTGGTTGGTCGGCTCGTCCAGCAGCAGCACATCCGGGCGGCTCACCAGCGCCTGGGCCAGTGCCACGCGCTTTTTGTTGCCACCGGAGAGTTCGCCCACCCGCACATCGGGCTCCAGATGCAGCCGGTGCAGCGTTTCCTCCACCCGTTGTTCCCAGTTCCAGGCGTCCAGCGCCTCAATGCGGTTTTGCAGGGCGTCCAGATCCAGGCCGTCGGCACCACTCAGATAGAGATCGCGCGCGGCCTGGGCATCGGCCAAGCCCAGGCTGGCGGCTTCGAACACCGAGCTTTGCAGATCCAGAATGGGTTCCTGGGGCACATAGGCCACCCGCAGCCCGGTCTGGATTTGCAGGGTGCCGTCATCAGGCTTCTCAAGGCCGGCAAGTATCTTCAGCAGCGAGGACTTGCCGGTGCCGTTGCGCCCGATCAACCCCACGCGTTCCTGGACCTCGAGCGCAAAGTCGGTGTGATCAAGCAGCGCAACATGGCCATAAGCCAGTTGCGCATTCAACAGAGTGATAAGTGCCATGGGAAGGTGAGAGTCAGAAGTGACGCAGATTATCCCTGCGCATGAGGTGATGCATCATTGGGTAGATGGCGCTCCCATGCAGGGGCTCCTGCTGGGAGCGCCACTCCATACATATGTATGCCCAGTCCATGAACCCAAGGGCAGGGGGTTCACCAAAACAAAACTTTTTTAGCGAACTTTGACAAAGTCAAAAAA
>NZ_BCWR01000023.1 GCF_001592305.1 Hydrogenophaga taeniospiralis CCUG 15921 | reverse complement strand
ACGGCCAGCGGCCTGGCCGCTGGAGCAGAGGTCGGAAAAGCGGATGAATTGCATGGTGGTGCCTTGAGCGGGCAGCGGTGCTGCGGGGATGCGGGAGCGCAGGTGCGAAACGCGCAGCGCAAATTGTAGGCACTGCCGCCGCGTGAGGGCCGCGGCGACCAAGGCACGCCGTCAGTCCGGGTGCTGCGGCAGGGCTTCGGGGGCCTCGGCCCTGAAGCTGGCGAGCCACGCCCGGCCCTGGCTCCATCGGTGCACCACGGTCCAGGCCAGCACCGAGGCCAGCAAGCCGCCGGTCAGCACATCGACCGGGAAATGCAGGCCCAGCGCGACCCGGCTCCAGGCGACCAGCACGCCCGTCGCCAGCAGCAGCACACGCCCGATGCCATGCGGCGCGGACAACCAGCCCACCACGCCCAGGGCCATGGCCACGCTGGCGTGGCTGCTCGGGAAGCTTGGGGTGGGGGAGTGCTCCAGCCAGCGGTGCCCCAGGCCCAGGACGAAGGGCCGCGGCATCGGCAGCGCCCACTGGATGCAACGCGCCACCAGCCAGGCCAGGGCCATGGCCAGCAGCATCTGGCGCGCCATGGTGCGCCAGCGGGGCTGGCCCACCACAGCCACGCTGAGCGCGAAGACGACGGCAAAAGCGGGCAGCTGGACCGACGCAAAACGCGCCAGCGACAAGACCCACGGGCTCGCCGACGGCGACAGGTTCAACCAGAGGAACAGCGGTTGGTGAAGCTCGCTCATGGCTGCGCACCCCGGTGACCGGTGCGCTCGCGGAGCGTGTGCTGAGGGGTTCGCTGCATGGGGTGAAGATCTCCAACCGGGTTGATGCGCCGTCAGGACCTTAGGAGGTCCAACTTATGCGGCGCTTATCGCGGGCCACACCCCAGGAAATCCCCTGGACTTAAGCGGGCACAAATTTTAACAACCCAGTATCGACCCCGGCCCATCGGTCTATGTGAATTTGTCTTCGTTTCCCCAACTTTTCAGGAGGTTCCCCCCATGTCATCGCCCGCGCTCACCGAACGCTACCGCACCCCGTCCATCGTCCTGCACTGGGTCATGCTGCTGTTGATGGTGGCGGTCTACGCCAGCATCGAACTGCGCGAGCTGTTCCCCAAGGGCAGCGATCCGCGCGAGAACATCAAGACCCTGCACTTCATGCTGGGTCTCACCGTGCTGGCGCTGGTGGCCCTGCGCGTGGCCCTGCGCTTCTCGGCCCCCACGCCGCGCATCGAACCCGCACCACCCCGCGGCCAGCAGATCATGTCCAAACTGATGCACGCCGCGCTCTATGTGTTCATGGTCGGCATGCCGCTGGCGGGCTGGCTCTACCTGAGCGCCAAAGGCAAACCCGTCCCGTTCTTCGGCCTGGAACTGCCGGCCCTGATGGGCACCAACCCCGATGCCGCCCAGTGGATCAAGGAAGTGCACGAAACGGTGGGCGAGGCCGGCTACTGGTTCATCGGACTGCACGCCGCGGCCGCCCTGTTTCACCACCATGTGATCAAGGACAACACCTTGCTGCGCATGTTGCCCTCGCGCGGCTGAGCCGCCGCGCCGGACTCACCCCCCAACGCTTGAACAGGTGGCCCAGATCATGAACACCACAACGCCCATTCGCTCCACGACCGTCTGGCTCTTCGCGCTCCTGGCGGGCTGGGGCGGCCTTGCCATGGCCAGCACGCCCACCGAAAAAGTGGTCTGCACCCAGCTGCCGCGCTCGCAGTGGATGTCGGAGCAGCAGGCCCGGGCCGCGTTCGACGCGCCCCGGTACCTGCTGGTGCGCTTCAAGATCTCCCGGGGCAACTGCCACGAGTTCTACGCGGTGGAAAAAGACGGCACCGTGGTGGAAGCCTACCGGCACCCCGTCACCGGCGAAACCGTGCGTCTGACCCGCGTGCCGCCGCCCACGCCGGTGGCACCGCAGCCGACGGGGCAGCCCGAGGCATCGGGGACGCCGCCTGCGGGCCGGTAGTCTTGTTGGTTGGTTGGCTGGGCGGGCACGGCGCAAAGCCCGCACCCTGTTCGGGCCGGCCTTTTCGGTCTGAAGGCTATGGTGCAAATACCGGGTGCGCTCCAGAATCGGGTCCAAGAGACGGGTGGAACACCAACCAAATTGCGGCAAACTGCAGGCCTGAACACACACCACACACGTCCTGAAATGGGGCCCGAGCCCTTGGAGCCAGACGGCGAGCGGCTCGTCGCGAATCTCGAACGGAGGACACCATGGGACTTAAACCAACCAGCCTCCACGATTCCCGGGGCGGTTCATATATGCGCCGCAGACTAACGCTATCTCTCATCGTCGCACTCGCGGCCCCTCATGCAGCCGAAGCCGCCGATCCCGCGTTCGCGCCTCTTCCTCAAACAACCCAACGACAACTGGCAAATCAACGCCTGTTCGTTTCGTCACTTGTTGCCAACAATTTTCCCGGTGAAAAATTGTCTGGTTCGAAAAGCGACTTTCAGCTACTGCAACGCATACTCGACGCGAAACTGATCCCAAAGACCAGAACCTGGGAACTACAAGCTCTTGGGGTCGCATTTGGGGATTCGCTGGTCGCCACCGTCCCCGGTCTGGCCTGGTGGCAAGTCACAGACGAATACGGCACCGACCCGACAGTGCGCTATCGTGAGACAACTGTTCAGATCAACGCGCTCACAGCACTGTCGAAGCGAGTTGAAAGAAGCGAGGGCATCGAGGTCGAGAAACTTGCTGAGCACTTCTCGAAATTCATCGAGACTGAGGCGAAAAAATTCAAATGAAGCCCACCCCTTTCATCGAGAGGGACGTCCAAAGGCTATCGCCCTTGGACGCCATCATGCAAAACGTTGGGTGTCGCCGGGTATCCTTCGCGCATGTTCGCAAAATCTCAGGCTCAGTCCCTTCTTAAGAGTGCTCTCTCGGAGATCGCACAGTCCGACGGCATTGCAGCCACGGATCGCTTCTCTGGCCTGAGAGAAGTCGACGCGAAGGTCCGCGAAGTACGAATGATTCTTGAGGGAGTGGAAGGCTTGCCGCCGTCACTACTCACAAATCTCTCAAACGACATCGACTTCCAAGCTAACAGTCGGCGAATCAGACTGGAAGCACTTGCGAACTACATCAAAAGTGCCCTCAAGTTTCTGGATACGGGCGCTTTTGAGAAACCGAAAAAGATCATTCATGCACCACCCAATTTCAGCCAGCTTACAGCCTCCGTGCCAGGGTTGAGAGAGGAGCTGGAGAAAAGATGGCGCGAGTCCCAGAAGTGCATTCACGTAGAGGCGTACACGTCAGCCGTCATTCTGATGGGCAGTGTCTTAGAAGGTGCATTGCTTGCAAGAGCGCAGCTATCAGTCTCTTCTGCCTATCAGGCACAACGCGCACCGCGCGACAAGACTGGTAAGTCGCTCGCGATCCAGGACTGGACGCTAAGCGCTCTAATTGACGTCGCTGTCGAGCTTGGCTGGGTCAAGTCTGATCGCGGGAAGTTCAGTCACGCACTCCGCGAGTCGCGAAACGTTGTTCATCCTTGGCAAGCGGTAATGATTCGTGCCGCCTTCGATCAAGCCACATGCGTCACGAGTTGGAGCGTTCTTGAAGCCTCGGTGGAGGATCTGCTTTCAAGCCTGCCGTGAGAGCAACGCCTAACCCATTAATTGAGAGAGTGTGCCCCGACAAGCCGGGTGCCACCTTTCACGTCAAACCTTATGTCGATAGCTGACGCCTGGCCGATTGTCAGAGAAGGCGTTTGGCTGTACGCCGGCTCAGTCCCTGTCGCGGTTCGTATTCTGTTGAGTGCCGAAACGTGGGGAAGTGGCGACTATGAAGACGAGGAATCGATTCGCGAGAATCGTCAAGAAGAGTGCTATTTCCTTGCCTATGAGATGGCTGCGGCACCGGGAAAATTTTGCAATCTGGTGCCAAACCTTATGAGCTTGGAAGAAGCTGTGTCTGTTGCAGAGGAGCGCTTTCCCGGCATTCGATGGATGCCGAGAACGAGGCAATGAGCCATGTCCAGTCAAGCGTCCTGCTGCACGCAACAAGGCCGCAGCATCCGACCACCTGCGATGTCGGCTGAACGGCAACCTCAAACCTCACTGATCACGAAATCCGCCTTGCCCACCGAGCATTCGGGGCAGCGCCAGTCTTCCGGCACGTCGGCCCAGCGGGTGCCGGGCGGGATGCCGTCTTCGGGCCGGCCGGCGGCCTCGTCGTAGAAGAATCCGCAGACCACGCAGAGATAGCAGTTCATGGGGATGCCTTTCTTCAAATTTTCAAATGGGGTTGGAAAGAGGTGGGGCTGGAGACGCGGAAACGGACGGGGCACAGCGTCAATCGTCGTCGCCGTCATCGTCATGTCCGCCGCTGCCCCGGTGGTCGCCTGTGGTGAGGCTGCTCAGGGCCTGGGCCGACACCAGCCCCTTGGGCGACTGCTGCCACTCCCAGGCGCCGTAGGCCAGCACCGCGATCAACAGCAGGGCCGCGAGCCAGCGGCGGTTGTGCTGCACCAGGTTGGGCCCCGGACCTTCGACGCGGCCGCTCAGCATGGGCAGCGCCTGGTTCTTGCGCCGCAGCAGGCTCAAACCGGCGATCAGCGCCAGGTGCGCCAGCACCACGAACAATATGGCTTCGCCGAAGAATTCGTGCAGCTCTTCGAGCCAGTCACCACCGAGCACGTCGCCCCAGTCGTTGTAGGTGCCGTAGCCGCTGAGGGTGATCGGCACCACCAGCGCGAGCAGGGCCACCACGGCCAGCGCCATCAGCAGGTTCTGGCCCTGGCGCCAGTTGACGCCGGCCAGCGAGCCCCTGGGCACGGCCGCGCGGATCGAGCGCAGCCAGGCCGGGGCGGCGCCGAGCTTGCGCCACAGCAGGCCCAGCCCCGCTTGGCGCGGGCCGAACAGGCCGTAGAGCACGCGAAACGCCAGCAGGCCGGCCATGGTGTAGCCCAGGGTGACGTGCAGTAGCCGCCAGTGTTCGCCGTCGGCGGTGAGGTAGGCGCCCAGAAAGCTCAGGGCGAACAGCCAGTGGAACATGCGTGTGGGCGCATCGGTGACCAGGCGGCCCGGCGCGGCGGCCGCACGCGGCTGGCTGGTGGAGGTGTTGAGGGAGGGGTTGGCGTACATGGTCTGCTCCGTGACTCAGTCGTTCCAGGCCCGGCGCGAACGGGCATCGAGCCCGGCCGGAAACTGCAGGTTGTCGTCGTCGTAGTCGCCCTTGTCCGCGCCGGTGTGGCAGGCGGCGCAGTTGGCCGCGCTCTTCACGCTGGCGAGTCTCCAGACGGAGGGGGCGATGTCGTCGTGCTTGCGCTCGAACCAGGCCGAGCGGGTGATGCGGTCCTCGGGCGGTGCCTCGGCCACGCGTTTGTAGGTGCCGGCGTTGGCCACCAGCCAGGTGGTCAGCTGCTGCACGGTGGCGGCGTCGAGCGAGGCGTCGGTGCCGTAGTGCCGGTCCAGCCCGCTCATGATGCGTTGCCATGAGCGGGCGGGCAGCATGCCCGGGGCGTAGCCGGTGTGACAGGCAGCGCATTCCTGGGTGTAGGCCTGCGGCACATTGCGCGGCAGTCGGCGACCACCGTCGGCGTGCGCGGCCGACAGCGCGACCAGACCCAGGCTAGCGGCCAGGAGCAGGGAACGAAGGGTGCGGTGGGTGTTCATGGGGTTCTCCAGAGACCGGGGCCGGCGGGCGGTCATTTGAGGCTGTTCAGGTAGGCCAGCACGTCGGCCTTTTCGCCGGCGCTGCATTCGCGGCTGAGCACGTCGTTGCAGTTGCGCTTGAACCACTTGTCCACCTTGGCGGTGTCGGTGAAGGCCTTGGGGTTGAAGGCTGGCGCGAGCGGCGCGATCACTTTGCCGGTGTTGGCGTGTTTGCCCTGGGTGGTGGGCGGCGTGCCGTGGCAGGACGCGCAGGACCACTCGCCGCCCTGGCGGTTGTTGAAAAAGACCTGACCCTTGTCGGCGTTGCCTGGGGCGCCGGCCTGCGCGCTCCAGCGCTGCAGCTGCTCGGCGGCCGAGGTATCGGCGGCCTGGGCGGCGGGGGACAACAGGGCGCTGCTCAGGGCGATGGCCGTGAGGCCGGCGCGGATGAAAGAAGGGCGGATGGCGGTCATGGTGTGGGGCTTTCCGAAGCGTGGTGGGGGAACGGTGTCGCGATGGGGTGCATTGTTGAAAAAGCGTCTTGAACCGAAGCTGAAGACGGTGTTCATGGGCCGTTCAGAAAGCCGGCCCGACAATCGCGCCATGCCGTTGCACCCCACCACTCCCCGCACCCGCCGCTTCGTGGCCTGCACCGTGGCCGTGGCCGCGCTGTGGGCGGGCGGCGCCGCTGCCTGGGCCCGGGGTGAAGACGACCACGAGCGAGCGCAGCAGGCGGTGCAGGCCGGGCAGGTGCTGCCCCTGCGCACGGTGCTGGAGCGGCTGGAGCGCGAACACCCGGGCCAGGTGCTGGAGGTGGAGCTGGAGCACGACGGCGAGCGCTGGCTCTACGAAATCAAGCTGTTGCAAGCGGACGGACGGCTGTTCAAGCTTTTGCTCGACGCGCGAACCGCCGAGGTGCTGCGCAGCAAAAGCCGCGATCACAATGGCAGCGGTGGGCGCCGCCCGCCCCGCTGAAACCATCCCCTTTCCATTCCATGCGCATCCTGCTGGTTGAAGACGAACCCACCCTGCGCGCGCAGCTGCGCACGGGCCTGGTGGAAGCTGGCTACGCGGTGGATGAGGCCGACAACGGGCGCGAGGCCCACTTCCTGGGCGACACGCAGGCGTTTGACGCGGTGGTGCTCGACCTGGGCCTGCCGGTGCTCGACGGGCTGTCGGTGCTCAAGCGCTGGCGCGATGCCGGCCGCACGATGCCGGTGCTGATCCTGACCGCGCGCGACAACTGGCACGAGAAGGTGGCCGGCATCGACGCCGGGGCCGACGACTACCTGACCAAACCCTTCCACCTGGAAGAGCTGCTGGCGCGCCTGCGTGCGCTGATCCGCCGCGCCAGTGGGCAGGCCTCGCCGGTGCTGCAGTGCGGCGCGCTGGCGCTGGACACGCGCAGCGGCCGCGTCACGCTCGATGGCCAGCCCGTGACCCTGACCAGCCACGAATACAAAGTGCTGGACTACCTGATGCACCGCCCGGGCACGGTGGTCTCGCGCACCGAACTGACCGAACACATCTACGCCCAGGACTTCGACCGCGACTCCAACACCATCGAGGTGTTCGTGGGCCGGCTGCGCAAGAAGCTGCCCCAGGCCTGCATCGAGACCGTGCGGGGGCTGGGCTACCGGCTGGTCCCGCCCCCCCCCCCCTCCCCATGACGCGCGTGCGCTGGACCCGCTCCCTGCGTTTTCGCCTGCTCGCGGCCACGCTGGTGGCGCTGGCGCTGGCGCTGTTGCTCGCTGGCTGGGGGCTCGCTGGCCTGTTCCGCCAGCACGTGATGCGCCAGTTCGAGACCAGCCTGACCCAGCAGCTCGACCAGCTGACGGCGCGGCTGGAATTCGACGCCGCCGGGCAGCCGCAGATCGACCCGCAGACGCTGTCGGATCCGCGCTGGCACAAGCCGTATTCGGGGCTGTACTGGCAGATCGACCAGGTGAGCCGCAACGGCCAGGCGCGCAGCAGCGTACTGCGCTCGCGTTCGCTGTGGGACACCCGGCTGGAACTGCACCCCGACGATCTGGCCGACGGCGCGCTGCACGCGCACGAAGGCATCGGGCCGCAGGGTGCGGCGGTGCTGATGCTGGAGCGCACGGTGCGCCCCGACGAACAACCCGAAGCGCGCTGGCGACTGGTGGTGGCGGCCAACACCCAGGACAGCCTGCAGGCCGTGGCGCGCTTCAATGGCGTGCTCGCCACGTCGTTGCTGGTGCTGGGGTTGCTGCTGGTGCTGGCCGCGCTGGCGCAGGTGGCGGTGGGCCTGTCGCCGCTGCGCGCCCTGCAGCGTGCGCTGGCCCAGGTGCGCGAGGGACAGGCGGCGCGGCTGCAGGGCCAATTTCCGGCCGAGGTGCAGCCGCTGATCGACGATTTCAACGGCGTGCTGGAGCGCAACGCCGAGGTGGTGGCACGCGCGCGCACCCACGCCGGCAACCTGGCGCACGCCATCAAGACCCCGCTGGCGGTGCTCGGGCAAGCGGCCGCGCAGTCGCTGCAGGCCAGCCCGGGCGACCCGGCGCTGGCGCGGCTGGTGCAGGAACAGGTGGCCACCGCGCGCCGCCACATCGACTGGCACCTCGCGCGCTCGCGCGCGGCGGCCGCGCAGCGCCTGCCCGGCCTGCGCACGCCGCTGGCCCCGGTGGCCGCCGGCCTGGTGCGCGTGATGCAGCGGGTGCACGCTGCCCGCGCGCTGCGCATCGACACCACGGGGGTGCCGGACGCACTGGCCTTCGCGGGCGAAGAGCAGGACCTGCAAGAGATGCTGGGCAACCTGCTCGACAACGCCTGCAAGTGGGCGCGCACCACGGTACGGATCAGCGCCACGGGCACGGCCGACGGGCTGTGCGTGGCGGTGGAAGACGACGGGCCGGGCATCGATGAGGCCGCCCGCGATGCGGTGCTCGCGCGCGGGGTGCGCATGGACGAAACCGTGCCCGGCTCCGGCCTGGGCCTGGCCATCGTGAACGAGCTCGCGCAGCTCTACGGTGGCCAGCTGCGGCTGCGCAGCTCCGAACTGGGCGGGCTGCGGGTGACGCTCAGCCTGCCGATGGCGGCTTGAGGTCGGCGGCCTGCACGCGCGGCGCCGCGCAGGGCGCCAGGGCGTCCAGCGCCGGCCGGTAGGCCTGGGTGTTCACGTCCATCAGGCCCAGCACCGAATGGAAGAAGTGGTCGTGCGAGATCGGGTCGGCGCCACGGGCGCGCAGGCAGTCCAGCGACAGCCCCGAGCGCTCGCGCAGCCCGGGCGAGAGCCAGGCCACCATGGGCACATGGGTCTGCTGTTCGGGCGCGAAGCTGTAGGGCACCCCGTGCAGGTAAAGGCCGTTTTCCCCCAGCGACTCGCCGTGGTCCGACAGGTAGATCAGACCGGTGTCGTGGCTGCCGCTCTGGGCCTGGGTCTGCAGCCATTGCAGTGTCTGGTCCAGGAAGTGGTCGGTGTAGGCCAGGGTGTTGTCGTAGGCGTTGATCAGTTGTTCCGCCGGGCAGTCCGAAAGCGTGTTGCTGCGGCACTCGGGCTGGAACGGTTTGTGGCTGGCGGGCGTGCGCTTGAAGTACGCGGGGCCATGGCTGCCCATCTGGTGCATCACCACCACCACGCCGCGTGCGCGGCGCTGCGGGTCGAGCGCGGCGATGCGCTGGTCCAGCCCCTGCAGCATCACGGCATCAAAACACTCACCGTCTTCGCACAGGCCGGGCACCTGGAGCGCCAGGGTGCTGGCGTGCGGCACACGGTCACACACCCCCTTGCAGCCCGACTGGTTGTCCAGCCAGAGCACGGCCAGGCCGGCGCGCTGCAGCACGTCGAGCAGGTTTTCGTGCTCGGGGGTCTGGTCGCCGCCCTGCTGGCGCGTGAGCGGTGAAAACAGACAGGGCACGGAGACCTGGGTGTTGGTGCCGCAGGAATGCACCTGGCTGAAATTCACCAGCTCGCCCTGGGCCTGCCAGCGCGCCAGCGCCGGGGTGGTGGGGCGCGCATAGCCGTCGAGCATGAAGTGGTCGGCGCGCGCGGTCTCGCCCACCACCAGCACCAGCAGGGGCGGGCGCGGCTGTTGCGCGTAGCTCGCGCCCAGGCGCGCGTCTTCGCCCACGGGCTGCAGCGCGTGCGCCTGCCGGGGCCACTGGTCGGCGGCGAGCCGGGTGGCGGCGTACACGGTGTTGAGCGGGTTGGCCATGTAGCGCAGCGCCTTCTGGTTGCGCATGAGCGAGGCCAGGTCCTGGTAGCTCAGCAGCGCCATCAACAGCGCCAGCCCCAGGCCCGCCAGCACACCGGCGGTGTTGCGCGCGGCCTGCTGCCAGGAGCCACGCGCGCGCAGCGGGCGCTGCCACAGCCACCACAGCGGCGGCGCCGCCACCAGCAGCACGGTGGCGAGCAGCGACAGCGAGAGCAGGTCGCGCACCTCGCGCGCATCGGTCTGCACCACGTTGGCGAACATGGTCGGGTCGATCACGGCGCCGTACTGCCACATGAAGTGGGTGTTGAAAGCCGCCACCAGCAGCAAGCCGCTGGCCGCAGGCCGGAACAGGCGCGGCCAGGCCAGCAGCGAGAGCAGCGCGGCGATGGCGCCGGTCATCAACAGCGCAAAGCTGGCAAGCAGCCACACGCGATGCGCCAAGCTGCCCTCCATGCCGGCGATGCGCTGCCACAAGGGCAGGTTGCCGGGCACGGCGAGCCAGAGCGCCAGCGGCCAGACCATGGCCGCCGGCCACCGGCCGGCCGGCGGGGTGAACGTGTCCGCCCCCCGCGCGCTCGGGCTGAAACTGACAAAAAGAAGGGGCCGGGTGACCTGCATGGACAAGACCGAAAGCACCAGCACATGCTGGCCTTGCCATGTTGGAGGGGCGAAATTAAGTCAGCCTTATCAACCGCCGCGCCACCCTTTCACCGGAGCGCGCGACCCAGCCCAAGGCGCCGCGGAACCGGCTTTGCCGGGCCGCCAGCGCCGCCCCCTTGAGGGGGTCGCGCGTAGCGCGACGGGGGTGCTTCCTAGCTCTTCCAGCGCAAGGTAAAGCGTGTGGTCATGGGCGGCTGGCCCGTGTCACGCTCGAAACCTGCGCCCATCTGTTCGGCGAGGCGTTCGACCAGGCGCAGGCCCAGTCCCAGACCGGAGGTGTCCGCGGGCGCCAGTCGCGCGCTGCCGGGTGGGCTGGTGTCCAGCGGCAGCGGGCCGCCGCGCTGGCCGTCGTCACTGACCGAGACGCCCACCTCCTGCGGGGTCTGCCAGACCTCGACACACACCTGGGTGCCACGCGGGGTATGGCGCAGGGCGTTCTCGATCAGGTTGCGCAAGGCCAGCTCCAGCAGCATGGGTTGCACCTTGACCTCCACCGCGGTCGCGGGCTGCACCAGCGACAGCTCGTGGTCGGTCTCGTAGCCCAGCTGCGCGTGCCGGGAGATCAGTTCGCTGGCGACCGCGCCCAGGGCGACGGTCTGCGCTGCGACGCCGTCCGGCCCGTTGCCGCCGGTGCGCTGCGCGCGGGCCAGGTCCAGCAGCTGGGACAGGATGCGTCCGGCGCGCAGGGCCTCCTGCTCCAGCTGGGCCAGTTGTTCACGCGTTGCGCCGTGCTGCGCCGCGCTGGCCTGCAGGGCAATGGCCGACAGCGGGGTGCGCAACTCGTGCGCCACGTCGGAGGCGAACTCGCGCTCGCGCTGAGCCCGGGTCTGCAATGTGTCGACCAGGGTGTTGATGGCCGCCACGGTGCTGAAGAATTCACGGAAGCGGTGCTGCGTGTCCAGCCGCTGGCCGGCAAAACCGTCCAACGCCTCGACCTCGCTGGAGAGGCGGTCGAGCGGGCGCAGGCCACGCCGGATGGTCCACCACAGCACCAGGGCCACCAGCGGCAGCACCAGGATCGCGGGTTGCGCCACGTGCTCGGCAATGTCCTTGCCGAGCTCGAAGCGCTTGTCCATGTCCATCAGCGCCAGCACGCGGCGCTCGCGCCCGCCCACGTTCAGCTGCACGCCGTAGGAGCGCCATTCCCCCACGCCGTGTTCGGTCTGGAGCGTCACGGTGGAGAACCCGTGCGGGGGCATGTTGCTCAGGTTCAGGCCCGGCGCCATGCGGTGGGTGTCGGTCAGCAGGCGGCCGTTCTCCCAGGCCAGCACGGCCACGTCCTGCATGTACTCGTGATCGATCCCGGCCGATTCGGGGATGCTGTTCAGGGTGGTCCCGGTGGGCGCCGCTTCGAGCCACAAACGGGCCACCCCCACCAGTTGCCCATCGGAGAACTTGCGGGTCTCACGGAACCCGGTGGCCGCGGCCACGGCGATCAGTGTGAGCCACACCACCAGCAGGGCGCCCAGCGTCCAGCTCAGGATGTAGCGGCGCAGCACGGGCTGGCGCGCGGGCCGCGGCACGGAGGCGAGGTTCACGCCGCGTCCGCCTTGCCCGGTGCCGGGGCGGCCTCCACCTCGCGCGGGATGAAGTAGCCCACGCCGCGCACGGTCTTGATCAGCGCGTCGCCCAGCTTGCGGCGCAGGTGGTGTACATGGACTTCGATCGCGTTGCTCTCCAGCGACTCGCCAAAGCCGTACAGCGCCGACTCCAGCCGCGATTTGGACAGGACCTGCGGGCGCGCCTGCAGCAGCGTGAGCAGCAGCGCGAACTCGCGCCCGCCCAGGGCCACCGGCTGGCCCGCGCGTTCGACCGTGCGGTTGGCCGGGTCGAGCACCAGGTCGCCGTGCTCGATCACCGGCTTGCTGCGCCCGCTGGCGCGGCGCAGCATGGCGCGCAGCCGGGCCAGCAGCTCGTTGGCGTCGAAGGGTTTGACGATGTAGTCGTCGGCGCCGCTGTCCAGCCCGCTGATGCGGTCGCTCACGCCGTCGCGCGCGGTCATGATCAGCACCGGCATGTCGCTGTGGGGCAGGGTGTGGTGTCCGGCGGCGGGTTCGCGTTGGCGGCGCAGGCGCGCGAGCAGGTCCAGCCCGTCGCCATCGGGCAGGCCCAGGTCGAGCAGCATGACGTCGAACGGTTCCACCGAGAGCGCCGCCCAGGCCGCGTCCAGGGTCTGGCACACGTCCACCGCGTAACCGGCCTGACGCAGCGACACCGTCAGGCCGCTGGCGATGCCGGGATCGTCTTCCACCACAAGTGCACGCATGTCAAAGGAGGGCTCTGGGCCCTGGTGAAAAAGAAGTCATTATCCGAAGCGCGCTTAAGCACCCCTTAAAGCGGCCCACCGATGATGGTGCCCCATGCATGCCCCCACCCACAACCCCTCCCTCGCGGCGGCACGCCCGCCGCTCCCCCGACTGCTGCAGGCCTGGGCCGCCATGTTGCTGCTGACCCTGGGCTGGGATGTCTCGGGCGCCGACCTCGCCGTCATGCAGGCCATCGGCCACCCCGACGGGTTTGCCTGGCGCCACCAGTGGCTGCTGGAGGTGGTGTTGCACGATGGCCTGCGCCGGGTAGCGCTCGGCTTGTTCGCCCTGCTCGGGCTCTGGGCGCTCTGGCCCGCCCGGCCCGGGGGCGTGCGGCCGGGGCTTGCGCGGCGCGAGCGGGTGGTGGTGCTGTTGCTGGTGCTGCTGTCGCTGCTGGCGGTGAACCTGGTGAAGTCCAGCAGCCGCACCAGCTGCCCCTGGGAGCTGCAGCTGTTCGGCGGCCACGCCAGCTATGTGTCCCACTGGAACCTCTGGGTCGGGGATGGCGGTGGTGGCCGCTGTTTCCCGGGCGGCCACGCTTCCAGCGCCTTCGCCTTCCTGGCACTCTGCCTGCCCTGGCTGGCACCGCCACACGCCGCGGCCCGCCCGGCGCGGCGCGGCTGGGGTGTGCTGGGCGCCGTGCTGCTCGTGGGGCTGGTGGCGGGCGCCACACAAACCCTGCGCGGCGCACACCACCCCAGCCACACGCTGTGGACGCTGCTGATCTGCGGCGGGGTCAGCCTGGCGGGCTGGTACACGGCGCGACCCTGGATGGCCGCGGGCCGGCGCGAAGGACGCTCAGCCTCTCAAGCCGCGGAGCCGTCGCCGTAATAGCCGCGGTACCAGTCCACGAAACGCTGCACGCCCAGCTGCAGCTCGGTGTGGGGCCGCACACCGAAGCCCTGTTCGAGCGCGGTGGTGTCGGCCCAGGTTTCGGGCACGTCGCCCTGCTGCATGGGCAGGAAACGCTTGATGGCCTCGATGCCGGTGGCCTTTTCGATGCAGCCGATGAAGTCCAGCAGGCTCACCGGCGCGCTGTTGCCCACGTTGAGCACGCGGTGCGCCGCCGCGCCCGCGCTGGCCACCGGCGGCACGGCCATCACCTTGACCACGGCATCGATCACGTCATCCACATAGGTGAAGTCGCGGCGCATCTGGCCGTTGTTGTAGACGTCGATCGGCTGCTGCGCCAGGATGGCGCGCACGAACTTGAAGATCGCCATGTCGGGCCGGCCCCAGGGGCCGTACACCGTGAACAGCCGCAGCGCCGTGGCCGGGATCTGGTAGAGGTGGCTGTAGCTGTAGGCCATCAGCTCGTTGGCCTTCTTGCTCGCGGCGTAGAGCGAGATCGGCTGGTCGGTGACCTGGTCCTCGCGCAGCGGCATCTGGCGCGACGCGCCGTAGATCGAGCTCGACGAGGCGTAGACCAGGTGCGGCACGGCGCTGTGGCGGCAGCCTTCGAGCACGGTGAGCATGCCGGCCAGGTTGCTGTCCAGATAGGCCATGGGGTGGTCCACCGAGTAGCGCACGCCGGCCTGGGCCGCCAGGTGCACGACGCGCTCGAAGCGGTGCGTGGCAAACAGCCGGGCCATGGCGTCGCGGTCGGCCAGGTCCAGCGCGTGGAACACGAAACCCGGCTGCGCCTGCAGCTGCCGCAGGCGGGCCTGCTTCAGGCTGGGTTCGTAGTAGGCGTTCAGGTTGTCCAGGCCGTGCACCTGCAGCCCCAGGCCCAGCAGGCGCTGGCTCAGGTGAAAGCCGATGAAACCGGCGGCGCCGGTGACGAGCACGGGGCCAACGGCGTGGGGAGTCGAAGCGGTCATGGCAGGACCCCGCGCGTCACGGGGCGGTAAACAAAACGTTGGGCCTTGCGCGGGCTGCCACAGGCGCTCGCCAGGGTGTCGGGCCCCAGCAGCACCCATTCTCGGCGGTGCGCCTCGCCCAGCGAGACGGCGCGGCTCACGTCGAAACAGCTCAACTCGGCGTCGGTGGGCACGAGCAGGTGGCGCCCAGGCGCCTCGCGCATCCAGATCCAGGCGTTTTTCTCCTGCTCGGCCAGTGGCGCCAGGTAGCTGAAGTGGGTCAGCGGCCGCTCGGCAAAGAGCAGGAACTGCTCCTTGAAAAAGAGCAGGCCCAGCTCGGCGCTGGCGGGCAGCCGCTGCTCCACCTGCTGCATCAGGCGCTGCGGTGTGCGGTACGGGTCCACCAGCGGCCAGACCAGCAGCGAGACAAACAGCCAGACCGCCAGGCTGCTGGCCGCCAGCCGCACGAACAGGTCGGCGCGGCGCAGCCACAGCAGCAGGGCCAGCCACGCCAGCCCGAGCCCGATCAGCGGCCAGGCCACCGCGCCGAGCAGTTCGCTGTAGTCCTGCAGCCGCGCCGGCAGCCGGTGCGGGGCCAGCAGCAGGGCAAGGCCCAGGCCGGCGAGCAGCACGGCCAGCGCCATCAGCAGCCACTGCAGGACGGTGCCGATCTTCCAGGCCAGTGCGCGTTCGCGCACCTGCCCCCAGAGCACCGCCACCACCAGCGACAACAAGGGCAGCGCCGGGAAGATGTAGACCTCGCGTTTGCCCGAGCTGAGCGAGAAGAACAGCAGCACCAGTCCCACCCAGGCCAGCAGCACGCGCAGCTTCGGGTCTTCCCGCAGAAGACCCGCCAGCGGCCGCCAGAACACCAGCATCAGCAGCGGCAGCGGGAACCACACGGTCGGAATCGCCTGGGTGAAGAAGTAGTGCCAGGGCTTGACGTGGTGCCAGGCGTTCACGAAACGTTCGCCGGTCTGGCGGAACAGCAGGTCGTTCCGGTAGGCCACCATGGTGTCGGTGCCGACGCTGTGCACCTGCCAGAGCATCGGCCCCAGCCAGAGCGCGATCACCGCGAGCATCACCGGCAAGCCCAGCAGCAGCCTCCAGCTCCAAACCGGAGCGGCACCGTCGACCGGGCGTTTCACCCAAAGCGCCAGCGGCAGCAGCATCAGCAGCGGCAGGAAGCCGACGCCCTTGGTCATGATGCCCAGGCCCATGGCCACCCAGCTCAGGAAATACCAGCGCCAGTGCGGCCCGGTCAGGAAATGGCGCAGCAGGCCATAACAGCCCAGCGTGATCCAGAACGTGACCAGGGCATCCATCTGCGCGGCCTTGCCCTGCAGCAGGAACTGCGGCGTGAAAGCCAGCACCAGCACGGCGAACAGGGCGGTCTGCGCATTCCACAGGCGCCGGCCCAGGTCGTGCACCAGCCACAGGGTGCCGATCGAGGCCAGCGCGCTGGGCAGCAGGAACGACAGCTTCAGGTTGCCCAGCAACCCGTAGAACAGGGCGCTGAACCAGAGGAACACCGGCGGCTTGTCCGGGTAATACTCGCCGCCCCGGGTGGGAAACAGCCACTGGCCGCCCTCCACCATCTCGCGGGCGATCTGAGCGAAGCGGGGCTCGTCGGCCGGCCAGGGGTAGCGCAGGCCGATGCCGGCCAGCAGCACGAGGGCCGTGGCCGCCAGCCAGAACAGCGTCTGGCGGCGCACAGTGGTGTCAGACGTCATGGGTGTTGCGCTCCATCAAGCCTGCAACGCCATCCGTCCCAGGCAGCCGCGGAACCGGCTCCGCCGGGCCGCTGGCATCGCCCCCTGGAGGGGGTGACGCCGCAGGCGGCGCGGGGGTGACTTTCAATGCTTCCAGCCGCTGCTTGAAACCGTGGTGGTAGAGGTACCAGGCCAGCACGCTGGAGCCCACCAGCAAGGCAAAACTCATCCAGATCTTCGAGCTGTCCTGCAGGGCCACGCCGCGCCCGGCGTAGCTGAACAGCAAGGACTGCGGCAGGTACCCCGGCAGGCTGCCCAGGAACACCCCGCGCCGACTCAGGCCGGCGAGCGCCGCGGCCACGTTGGTCGCCAGATTGCTGCCCACGGGCATGAGCCGGATGATGCAGATCCAGAGCCAGGTGTCTTCGGCCAGCACCCGGCGCAACAGATCGATCCGGTCGCCATGGCGCTGGCGCATCCAGTCCAGGCCCATCTGACGCACCACGGCGATGGTCAGCAGCGCGCCAAACCCGGTGAGCAGCGCACTGACCACCCCGCCCGCAAAACCCCCGAGCAGGTACCCGCAGCTGAAGGCCAGCACCTGGCGCGGGCCACCCGCGGCCGTGTAGAGAATGCCGCCCAGGGCGAACACCGGCCAGGCCACGGCCCAGTGCTGCTGGAACAGCTGGCGCAGCAGGTCCTCTTCAGTGAACGATCCCCACCAGCCGTAGTGCAGGGAGACAAAGGCCAGCGTCAGCACAGCCGTCAGCCCCAGCGGCTTGACGAGCAGTTTGGCGCTAGATTTCACCGATGGTTTCCACCTGAGCGACCACCGCTTGCTTGCTGCGCCGGGTCAGCCAGCGCACGCCGAACATGTCGACGATGCCCACCCACACGCGGTTCCAGGCGGTGTACTTGGACACCCCGGCCGTGCGGTGGCGGTGGTTCACCGGCACCACCGCGATGCGGCCACCCAGGCGGCGCACCAGCGCGGGAATGTAGCGGTGCATGTGGTCAAAGTAGGGCAGCCGCAGCCAGGTCGCGCGCGGAATCAGCTTGAGGCCGCAGCCCGTGTCGGGCACGCCGTCGTCCAGTATCTGGCGACGCACGGCGTTGGCGATCTTCGACTGGATCTTCTTCCACTCGGTGTCCTTGCGCTTGTGGCGAAAGCCCGCGATGCAGAAATGCTCGCCCCCCGCCTCCAGGGCCTGCGCCTGGCGCAGCAGAGCCGGGATGTCGGCCGGATCGTTCTGGCCATCGCCGTCGATGGTGACCAGGTAACGCCCCCGGGCGTGCCGGGCGGCGGTGGACAGCGCCGTGCTCTGGCCCACGCTGGCCTGGTGCCGGATCAGCTGGGCGGCGGCGCCCAGCGCGGTGCAGCGCTGCACGAACTCGGCCGCCGTGCCGTCGCCACTGCCATCGTCCACCAGCACGATCTCGAAACCGCACACGGGCCGCAAAGCCTCCACCACCTCGGTCACGAGCTGGCCGATGTTGCCGGCCTCGTCCTTGGCCGGGATCAACACGGAGATCAGGGGGGTGGCGCTGGACGGCGCCGCAAGGCTCGCCGCCGGGCTGGGAGCTGACATGTTCTGGGTCACCATTCAGGAATCATCTGGGTCTGCTGCCGGTCAGCAACAGCGGCGCCCGAGGGAAAACCCTGACGCCTTGCGATTATCGGTAAGCTTTCTTAAGCATCTCTTAAGAAAAGTCGCCGGTCGTCCATTTTCACCCACCCGGTTCGGTGGTTGTTTGCGTTCGACCTACCAGCCCAGCCCGATCTTCAGCGGCAGGTACACCAGCATGCCGGCCACGATGGTGCCCAGCACGCCGCGTTTCCAGACAAACCAGGCCACGCCGGCGGCGGCGGCAAACAGGCGCGCGTCCTGCCAGGTGTGGATGATCTGGCCCTGCGTCATCACGATCTCCGGAATCACCACCGCCGACAGAGCGGCGATGGGCGCGTACTTCAGGCCGCGCTGGGCCCAGTGCGGCAAGGTCCAGGGCTTGCTGGAGATCAGGAAGAAACCGCGCGCGACCACCGTGACGACGCCCATCGCCACGATGGTGAGCAGAGTCCAGGGGTTGAGGTCAAACATGCCGCCCTCCTGGCGCGCTGCCACCCGATGCCCGGCTTTCGATGATCAGGCAGATGGCCACCGCGCTGGCGATGGCCACCAGGATGTTGAGCTTGAGCGGCAGCGCCCAGGCCGCCACCGCCGCGGCTCCGGCCACACCGGCCGAGACGATGCGCAGCGGTGAGCTCGCCAGCGAACTCAGCACCCCCAGCAAGGCCAGGATGCCTGCAAAGCCCAGGCCCCACGCGGTCGGGATGGCGTTGGCCAGCAGCACCCCGACCACACTGGCCAGCATCCAGGCCACGTAGTTCACCGCGCAGTTGCCCATCAGGTAGGCCTGCTGGCGCGCCAGTTCTTCCGGCGTCTGGCCCGGCTTGGGGAAACGGCGGGCAAAAAACACATAGCTCAGATCGCCGGTGACATAGCCCGACACCAGCCGCTGCCAACGCGGCAGATGCATCAGATAGGGCCGCAGATGCGCCGAGAACACCATGAAGCGCAGGTTGACGCAGAACGCCGCGGCCAGGATCACCCACAGCGGTGCGCCCGCCGTGATCATGGGCACGGCGGCGAGCTGGGCGCTGCCGGCGTAGACGATGAGCGTCATGAGCAGCGCCTCCAGCACCGACAGGCCGGACTTGACCATGGCCACACCGGTCATCAGGCCCCAGGCGGCGATGCCCATGGCTACCGTGGCCTGATCGCGCACGCCCTCCCGGAATTCCACCCGCTGGCGGTGCTCGCGCAGGTAGAACACGCCGAGTCAGCCCACCACGCTCTGCGGGGCCACGCCGTCCAGAACCTGCCCGGCTTCGAGGGGAAAGCCGCGCAGGAAGTCGGCCACACCCAGACGCTTGCCGCCCGCGCGCTGCAACTCGGTGAGCACCAGCACACCCTCGCCGGTCATGACACGGATGCCGCCCGCTCCCACGGCCAGCACCTGCCCCGGCGTGCCCGCGGCCGGCGCCGGGCCCGCTTCGGCGTGCGCCGCCCACAGCTTCACCGGCTCACCCGCCAGGGCGAAGGACGCCCCTGGAAACGGGTTGAAGGCCCGCACCCGCCGCGCAATGACGGCAGCGGGCAGTGACCAGTCGATGCTGGCCTCGGCTTTTTCGATCTTGTGGGCATAGCTCACGCCCTCGGTTGGTTGGGGCACCGGGCGCAAACCGCCGCAGGCGGCCAGTTCCAGCGCCTCCACGATCAGCCGTCCGCCCAGTTCGGCCAGGCGGTCGTGCAGCTCGCCCGTGGTCTCGGCCTCGCCGATGGGCAGGCGCTCCACCAGCAGCATGTCGCCGGTGTCCAGCCCGGCGTCCATCTGCATGATGGTCACGCCGGTGGCCGCGTCACCCGCTTCGATGGCCCGGTGAATTGGCGCGGCGCCGCGCCAGCGCGGCAGCAGCGAGGCATGGATGTTGAGGCAACCCAGGCCCAGACCTGAAGCGCTGGCAGCCCCCATGGCATCCAGCACCCACTGCGGCAGGATGAGGCCGTAGGCGGCCACCACCATCGCATCGGCCCGGGCGGCCACGATGGCCTCGCGCGCCGCAGCCGCGTCCTCGGGGTATCGGCCGTCCAGCCGCAGGCTGCGCGGCTGGGCCACGGGCATGCCCTGCGCCTGGGCGAACTGCTTCACCGCCGAGGCCTGCAGCTTCATGCCCCGACCGGCCGGCCGGTCGGGCTGGGTCAGCACCAGGGCGATCTCGAAGCCCGCCGCGTGCAGGCGCTCCAGCGCCACCCGGGCGAAATCGGGCGTGCCCGCGAAAATGACTCTCATGGGCTCACAGTCGTCACGACCGCTCCATGTCACGCTGGGCCTTCACCAGCTTGTTCTTGATGCGGTTGCGCTTGAGGGGGGACAGGTATTCCACAAACACCTTGCCCATCAAGTGGTCCATTTCGTGCTGAATGCACACGGCCAGCATGCCTTCGGCCTCGATGATGCGCGCCTCACCCTCGCCGTCGAGGGCGCGCACCCGCACCGCCACCGAGCGCTCCACACCGTCGTAAATGCCGGGCACCGAGAGGCAGCCTTCTTCGCCCTTACGGGTTTCCGGGCTGGCCCACTCGATCTCCGGGTTGATCAGCACCAGCGGCTGGTCGCGCGTCTCGCTGACGTCGATCACGACGAGGCGCTCGTGCACGTCCACCTGGGTCGCGGCCAGGCCGATGCCACTGGCGTCGTACATGGTGGCGAACATGCGGCCGATCAGCTCCTGGATGCGATCGTCCACCGCCTGGACAGGTTTGGCCACGGTGTGCAGTCGCGAATCGGGGTAGCGCAGGATGTTGAGCAAAGTCGGCGAAGTCATGGTCGGTCGCGGCCACTGGGCATCGGAAATGGGAGTCAACCCGGCGGGCCGATGGTGCGGCGCGGCGACCGGGTTACGGTTTGTCGCTATTTTCGCCACTTTTGAACCGGGGCGTGAGACTCGAACGCCATAAACATTGCCTAATCAAGGGCTTGGGCGCAAAATCAAATGCGAATTGTCAAGTCAAAAGCGCGACCGCGCTGGTACCGCCACCCCCTTTGCGGGCAAGGTTCGGGCAGCGGTGGCGACTGCCACAGGGCCCACACATGCCATTGAAAACCTGCGCGTCCGCCAATTTCCACCCGATTCAGACCCTGCGCCCGCTGGCCTGCGCCGTCGCCGTGTTCGCCACGCTGGCCAGCGCAACGGCCTGGGCCCAGAACCATCCGATCACGCAAGACCAGCGCGCCACCGCCAACCTGGTGGCCGAGTCCGGCGTGCCGCTGCACGAACTGGCCCCCAACGCGCCCGACAGCCACACCGTCAAACGCGGCGACACCCTGTGGGGCATTTCCAGCATCTTCCTCCAGAGCCCCTGGCGCTGGCCCGAGCTCTGGGGCATGAACATGCAGGACATCCGCAACCCGCACCTGATCTACCCGGGCCAGGTGCTGTACCTCGACAAGTCGGGCGGCCGCGCCCGCCTGAGCACACGCCGCCCCGGTGACAACGGTGAGCCGCAGACCGTGCGCGTGTCGCCGCGCACGCGTTACGAAGGCCTGTCCGAGTCCGCCATTCCCCCGATTTCGCTGCAGGCCATCGAGGCCTTCCTCACGGAGCCTCTGATCGTGGACGAAGCCACGTTCGCCCGGGCGCCCCGGATCGTGGCCGCGAAAGACAGCCGTGTGCTGCTCAGCCGTGGAGACCGTGCCTATGCGCGCTCGTTCTACGGCGACAACGCCCAAACCGAGGTCGAGCCCCTGAGCACTGCGTCGGGCCAACCGAGGGATTACCGGGTCTTCCGCAACGCCGTTCCGCTCAAGGACCCGAGCACGGGTGAAGTGCTGGCCTACGAGGCACAGTACGTCGGCAAGGCCTTCATCGTGCGTGGCGAGTCCCGCCAGGCGGCCGCGGCGGCACCGGCCAAAGTCCAGCCCGCCCAGCCCGCGACCCAGGACGTCTACACCCCGCAGTTCGAACGCACCGCGGCCAACATCGAGCGGGACAAGCCCGCCGCCAGCGCCGCCGCCCCCGCCAAGCCCCCTGTGGGCGAGATCGTGCCGGCGACGATCGACATCGTCTCGGCCAAGGAAGAAATGCGCGTGGGCGATCGCCTGCTGCCCGAGCCGCCACGCGAGTTCCCGCACTACGTGCCGGCCGCGCCGAGCAGTACCCAAACCGGCCAGATCGTTTCGGTCTACGGCAATGCGGTCACGTTTGCGGCACAGAACCAGGTGGTGGCCATCAACCGGGGCCGCGAACACGGCATCGAGCGCGGCCATGTGCTGGCCCTGCTGAGCGACAGCAACACCCTGGTCGACAAGACCGACGACAGCCGGCCAACCCTGCGCCTGCCCGGCGAACGCAATGGCCTGATGATGGTGTTTCGGACCTTCGACAAGGTGTCCTACGCGTTGGTGCTGCAGATCGCCGATGGCGTGAAGGTGGGCGACCGCTTCACCAACCCCTGATCCGCGCATGAGCAGGGACGAGCTGGCCGCATGGTTGCGGCTATTGCTCACGCCCGGCGTGGGCCCGGAGCATGCGCGCAAACTGCTGAGCGCCTTCGGCCTGCCCGAGGCGGTGTTCGAGCAGTCCGTCAGCGCACTGTCGGTGGTCGTGCCAAGCAGGCTCGCGCAATCCCTGCAGACGCCACCCGAAGATCTGGAAGCCCAGGTGGATCGGGTGATGGCTTGGCTGGCGGCGTCGACGGATCGCCACGTGCTGACGCTGGCCGATCCGCGCTTTCCGCCTGACCTGTTGCAGATCGCGGACCCGCCCTTGCTGCTGTACGTACAGGGTCAACCCGAGGCGCTTCGCCACCCCCGCCGGCTGGCCATCGTGGGCAGTCGGAATCCCACGCCGCAGGGCGAAACCAACGCGCGCCAGTTCGCCTTTGCGCTGGGCCAGGCCGACGTGTGCGTGGTGTCCGGCATGGCCCTGGGAGTGGACGGGGCCGCACACACCGGCGCCCTGGACGCCGGTGCACCCACGGTGGCGGTGGTCGGTACCGGGCTGGACCGGGTCTACCCCAAACGCCACCTGGCGCTCGCCCACCGCATCGCCGCACAGGGCGCCATCGTCAGCGAATTCCCGCTGGGCACGCCACCGCTACCGGCCCACTTCCCGATGCGCAACCGCATCATCGCCGGGCTGTCGCAAGGCACGCTGGTGGTGGAAGCGGCCGTGCAGTCGGGCTCCCTGATCACCGCGCGGCTGGCGGCCGAGCAGGGCCGCGAGGTGTTTGCCATCCCCGGGTCGATCCACGCGCCGCAGTCGCGTGGCTGCCATGCGCTGATCCGGCAGGGTGCCAAGCTGGTGGAATCGGCGCAGGACATTCTGGAAGATCTGCACATGGCCGAGGCGCCGACGGCGCCCGAGACCCCGACACCGCGCCCGGACAGCCTGCTCGATGCCATGGGCTACGACCCGGTGAGCTTCGACGCGTTGCAGGCCCGCACCGGGCTGGACACCGCCACCTTGCAGGCCCGCTTGCTGGATCTGGAGCTGGACGGCGAGGTGAGTCGCATGCCCGGTGGCTTGCTGCAGCGAATCGGGCAAAGCTGAGCCATCAAAACCAAGAGGGTTTCGACGCGCAATGTCTCAACCCAGAATGCCGCGGAACCGGCTCCGCCGGGCCGCTGGCATGGCCCCTTGAGGGGCGGAGCTGGCTCACAGAGTGAGCCAGCAATGGGGGTGGGGTGGTTAGCCGAGCAGTCTCTCGGGGTTGGCGTCGAGCTTGGCCAGCGCGTCGCGGGTGGCCCGCACCGTGAGCGCCTCTTCCTCGCTGGGCACCAGCAAACCGGCCTGCAGGTAGGCCGCAACCCGGTTGGACTGGACCAGGAAACAGCGTCCGCCGTTGGTGACGAACATGAACAGCTGACCACGCTCGCTGCGCCAGGCCAGTTGCACACTGTTGAGCTTGCCGTTGTGGTCCAACCCGAACCAGGAACCGATCTGCAGCTCCACCGCCCAGGCGCGCATGGCTTCGTTGGGCTGGCTGCCGCCCTGGTTGATCACCTCGATGTTGCTGGCGTCCACGCCGGTGATCATCTCGATGCTCTCGTTGTCCAGATCCAGATCCCCCATGCCGTTCTCGGGGATGTAGTCTTCCAGGTTCGCTAACCGGTCGGACAGGAGGTCCAGGCTTTCCTGGGAGATCGGTTCGGTGCGCGACATGAACGCATCGGCCAGCGTATCGCTGACGGACTTGATGTGCTGGTCCTGCAGCCCGGGTGGGTACCCGAGCAACCCCATGCCCTGGCGCAGGCGCTGCAGCAGGCTCGGCAGTTGCTGGATCACGCGGGCGCGGTCGTTGCGATTGGGCTTGGCGCTGGCCGCCCACAGCAGATCAGTCGCCACCTGCTTGAGCGAGGTGGTTTCTTCGTGCTTGAGGCCGTACTTGACGCTGGCCACCGCCAGCACGTCCACCCAGACCTTGAACAGGAAGTCCCGCACCTCGTCGCGAACCGGCACCTCATCGAGCAGCTTGCGCAGCTCGATGGTGTACTGGACCGACAGGGTTTCTTTCTGCTCCACCTGCTGCGCGACGCTGACGAAGCGGCTCGCACTGCCGTTTTCACTGAGGTAGGTGGAGAGGAACTTCTGGAACTCGTCGAGCACCAGCTGGAACACCCGCCGACCGGTTTCGGGGTACTGCTCGATCACCTGCACCACGCGTTTGATCTCGGCCTCCAGGGCGGCCGATCCGACGTTGGACTCGAAGCCCAACACACAGGAGCCCATGCGGTCGATCAGGCGCCGCGCGGGGTGCTGCAGGGCGCTGAAAAACTCGGGTTCGGCCAGCGCCACGCGCAACACCGGGATCTGCAGCCGTGCAAACCAGACCCGCACGCTCGGCGGGATGCGCTCCTCGGCCAGGATGCTCTGGAACATCAGCGCCACCACCTCGATGGTGGCCTTTTCGGTCGGTGTGGAGGCCGCTTCCTTGAGCTCGGTCGTGCGCTGGCGTAGCACCCTGGCAGCCTGTTCCACATGCGTGGCGTCCATGTAGGCCACGCCTGCACCAGCGTCCCCCGCGTTGGACACGCCGGCATTGATGTTGATCATCGGCAGCGGCTGCTCCATGGCCTGCTGAAGCCCCGGGGACGGCGGCACCAGCTGAGTGGCTTCGAAGTCGCTGCCCACCTTGTCCATCAGCATGCGCTTGAGCCGACCCATCACCCCTTGCGCACGCATGCGGGCACGGGCCAGCGGCGACGCACCGGTCATCATGCGGGTTTCGTCGTGAACACCCATGCTGGACGACGACATGCTCCCATGTGAGGAGCTCGGTGGGCCGCTGCGGCCTGAATCGGTCGCGGCACCACCCGGGCCCCAACGCGCCGGGGAGGAACCAGGCCCCTGACCCGCACGCCCCTGCGCATCGGGGGCAGCGGCGCTCCTGGGCACCGGCGGGGTCGCCGAGCGGCCGCCCGGTGTGCGTTTGACCAGCGCCTGCAGGTCGATCTCCTTCATGACACCGCTGGACACCAGGAACTCGTTGGTGGCCTTGTAGGCCTCGAGCAGCTTCTTGGCCATCAGCGGCGCCAGCGCGTCCTGCACCAGTTGCCAGCTTTCGCGGGTCATGTGCACGTCGAGCCACTGGTCCACCAGGATGCGGGCCGTGACGTCGGGCAGCAGCACGTCGCCGCGCGGCAGCTCCTGGCGTTTTTCCAGATGCTGGATGCGCAGGCGCAATTCGTTGAGTTCGGTGGAGGCGAGATCCAGCACCCGCATGGCCAGCCGCGAGGCCATGATCTGGTCGTCCATGACCCCTTCGGCCATCAACTCCAGCCGGCCCGGGGTGCTGACCTCGTGGCCCGACTGGCTGAAACGGGGCAGCAGGGTGCGCTGCAATGCCTTGCGGCTCTGGTTGAGCCAGGCGGTCTGGTTTTTCTGAAAGGCGGTCCAGGCATCGCGGCGCTCCTGCATTTCGCGCGCCGGGCCGGCCTGATCAAGGATGGTGGTGAGCCGGGTGTCGCAGGCCTTGACCAGTTCGGGAAGGGCGCGGCCCACCTGAACCACGAAGAGTTCACGCGCCTGTTTGGCTAGGGACGAGACGTTCTGATCGGGTGACGACACAATGTTTTCAGTATGACACGAAAGCACTCAGCCGCTCAGCCCCGCGGGCCCTCGCATACCCGCAAGCCCAGGCTTGTTCGCGCTTATACGACAGCACCCGCGTTGGGATCATCGGGATCACCTTCCTTGCGGCTGCCTCCGCCCTTGATCAGGTCCTCGCGCTTGATACCCAGCCACATCGCGATGGCGGCGGCCACGAACACCGACGAATAGATGCCGAAGAGAATGCCGATGGTCAGCGCCATCGCAAAGTAGTGCAGCGTCGGGCCACCGAACAGCAGCATCGACAGCACCATGATCTGGGTTGAACCGTGCGTGATGATGGTGCGGCTGATGGTGGAGGTGATGGCGTGGTCGATGATCTGAGACGTGGTCTTCTTGCGGTGCCGGCGGAAACTCTCTCGGATCCGGTCGAAGATCACCACAGATTCGTTGACGGAATAACCCAGCACCGCCAGCACCGCGGCCAGCACCGCCAGCGAGAACTCCCACTGGAAGAAGGCAAAGAACCCCAGGATGATGACCACGTCGTGCAGGTTGGCGATGATGGCCGACACAGCGTATTTCCATTCGAAACGGAACGCCAAGTAAATCATGATGCCGACGACCACCATGGCGAGCGCCTTGAGACCGTCTTCCACCAGCTCCTGCCCCACCTGCGGCCCCACGAACTCCGAGCGGCGCAACGCCACCGCCGGGTTCTGCGCCTTCAGTGCGGCCAGCACAGCCTCACTCTGTTGTCCCGAGCTCTTGCCCGCCTGCACCGGCAGGCGCAGCAGCACGTCGCGGGCGGAACCGAAGTTCTGCACCGGCACCTCGGCATAACCGAGCGACTCCACCACCTGGCGCACGGCGGCGAGGTCGGCCGGCTGCTCGTAGGCCACCTCCATGACGGTGCCACCGGTGAATTCCACCGACAGGTTCAGGCCCCGGGTCACCAAGAAGATGACGGCAGCGACGAAGGTGATGGCCGAGATCGCGTTGAGCACGATGGCGTGCTTCATGAACGGGATGTCGCGGCGGATGCGGAAGAGTTCCATGCTGCTTTACCTTCAAGTCTTCAGTCGGCCTTGGCGACGGCGTTGGCGGCGTCGGGGCGCCAGACGGTGCCGATGGACACGGTCTTGAGCTTCTTCTGACGACCGTACCAGAGGTTGACCAGTCCGCGCGAAAACACCACCGAGGAGAACATGCTGGTGAGAATGCCGATGCAGTGCACCACCGCAAAACCGCGCACCGGGCCGGAGCCGAAGATCAGCAGGGCCACGCCCGCGATCAGGGTGGTGACGTTGGAGTCCAGGATAGTGCCCCAGGCGTGTTCGTAACCGGCGTTGATGGCCGACTGCGGCGATGCGCCGTTGCGCAGCTCCTCGCGCACGCGCTCGTTGATCAGCACGTTGGAGTCGATCGCCATGCCCAGCGCCAACGCCATGGCCGCGATGCCTGGCAGCGTCAGCGTGGCCTGCAGCATGGACAACACCGCCACCAGCAACACCAGGTTGAACGCCAGCGCCAAGCTGGAGAACACGCCGAACAGCATGTAGTAGACGCACATGAAGACCACGATCACCGCGAAGCCCCACATCACGCTGTTGAAGCCCTTGGCGATGTTTTCAGCACCCAGGCTCGGGCCGATGGTGCGCTCCTCAATGATCTCCATGGGCGCGGCCAGTGAGCCGGCGCGCAGCAGCAGCGCGGTGTCGCTGGCCTCCACCGTGGTCATCGCACCCGAGATCTGCACCCGGCCACCGCCGATTTCGGTGCGGATCACCGGGGCCGTCACCACCTCGCCCTTGCCCTTTTCGAACAGGATGATGGCCATGCGTTTGCCCACGTTGTCGCGCGTGACGTCGCGGAAGATGCGCGAGCCCTTGGCGTCGAGCGTCAGGTGCACCGCGGCTTCCTGGGTCTGGCTGTCGAAGCCGGCCTGCGCGTCGGTGAGGTTCTCGCCGCTGAGCAGCACCTCGCGTTTCACGATCACGGCCCGGCCGCTGCGCTCGGGGTAGCGTTCGGAACCGAACGGCACCGCGCCGGTGCCGCGTTCGGCGGCCAGGCCCTCGGCGCTTTCGTCGACCAGGCGCACCTCCAGGGTGGCGGTGCGGCCCAGGATGTCCTTGGCCTTGGCGGTGTCCTGCACGCCGGGCAGCTGCACCACGATGCGGTCGGCGCCCTGCTGCTGGATCACCGGCTCGGACACGGCCAGTTCGTTGATGCGGTTGTGCAGGGTGGTGATGTTCTGCTTGAGCGCCTGGTCCTGCACCAGCAGCGCCGCCGCCGGTTTGAGGGTCGCCACGACGCGGAACTCACCGCCCTCGGGCGTGAGCACCGGCTGCAGATCGGGAAACTGGTCCTGGATCACGTTCTGCGCCGCCTGCGCCGTGGCTTCATCGCGTGCGCGCAGCTCAATGGTCTGGCCATTGCGGCTGACGCCGCCGTGGCGCACGCCCTTTTCGCGCAGGGCGGAGCGCAGGTCGGCGGCCAGCACGTCGGCACGCCGCTGCAGGGCCGCGGGCATGTCCACCTGCAGCATGAAATGCACACCGCCGCGCAGATCCAGGCCCAGGTACATGGGCGCAGCGTTCAGGCCGGCCAGCCAGGCGGGCGTGCGCGGCAGCAGGTTGAGCGCGACCACATGGCTCGGGCTGGTCGGATCGGGGTTGAGCGCCCGCTCCAGCGCGTCGCGCGCCTTGATCTGGTCGTCGGTGGTCTCGAACCGGGCCTTGACCGAGTTGCCTTCGAGCTGGATCAGCGACGGCGTGAGCCCCTGGGCGGCCAGCGCCTGCTCGACCTGGGTGACCGTGGCCGCGTCCACACGCACCGTGGCCCGCCCCGCCGACACCTGGACGGCCGGCGATTCACCAAAGACGTTGGGCAGGGCATACAGCAAACCGATCACCAGCGCGAAAGCGATGATCAGGTACTTCCAGAGCGGATATCGGTTCATGAGAAGGCAACCAAGGTGGCTTGAGGGGTAGCAATCCGTGAATGCGGCGGAACCGGCTCTGCCGGGCCGCCCGCATTGCCCCCTTGAGGGGGTGACGGGCCACGCAGTGAGCCCGGCGCGGGGGTGTTACTTAATAGTGCCCTTGGGCAGCACCTGCGTCACGGCCGAGCGTTGCATCTGGACTTCCACGCCATTGGCGAGTTCCACACCGATGTAGATGTCACCGATCTTGGACACCTTGCCCAGGAAACCCCCGGCGGTCACGACTTCGTCGCCTTTGGCCAGGGCCTCGACCATGGCCTTGTGCTCTTTCTGCCGCTTCATCTGGGGGCGGATCATCACGAAATACAGCACCACGAACATCAACACCAGAGGCAGCATGCCCATGATGGTGGATTGGGTATCGCCACCGGTGGCGGCCTGGGCGTAAGCGGAAGAAATGAACACGGACGGTCTCCAACAGGTTCAGGTGCACAACAGCGCCAAAGGCCCGGCGGCCCCGTGGGGCAGCGCCAGGCGCTTTGAACTCAACCGGCGATTGTATGTTGCGGGGGTCGCGATCAGGCGGCCCGGGTCACAGAGGCCGTGGGGGGCTGGCGCCATTGCGCCATCAGGCCGCTCCAGCGGCTGCGCGCGGCCGCCAGATGACGTTCCTTCACATGGCCGAACCCCTTGATCTGCTCCGGCAGGTTCGCGATCTCCAGCGCCAGCGCGTGGTTGTCGGCGTTCAGGCCCTGCAGCAACTCTTCCACACAGGCCCGGTACTCACCGATCAGGGCCCGCTCGGTGCGCCGCTCCTCGGTACGGCCGAAGATGTCCAGCGCCGTACCCCGCAGGCCCTTGAGCTTGGCCAGCACGCGGAACACGGTGAACATGGCCGGGCCGAACTTCTGCTTGACCAGCTCGCCCTTCTCGTTCTTCTTCGCGATCAGCGGCGGCGCCAGGTGCACCTTCAGCTTGAAATCGCCCTCGAACTGGCTGGCGATCCGGGCGTGAAACGCCGGGTCGCTGTGCAGGCGCGCCACCTCGTACTCATCCTTGTAGGCCATGAGCTTGAAGAGCTGGCGCGCCACGGACTCGGTGAGCACGGTCTTGCCCAGCGGCGCCTCGACCACCCGCACCTTCTCCACGAACCGCTGGTAGTCGGCGGCGTAGGCGGCGTTCTGGTAGCCGGTCAGGAACTCGACGCGGCGCGCCACCAGACCATCCACCGTCTCGCGCTTCTTGAACTGGATCACCTGCGCACCCGCGCCCGCCGGCACCAGCAAGGCGGCCAGCGCTTTCGGGTCGTGCGCGGCGCGGCGGCCCCATTCGAACGCGGTCTTGTTTTTTTCCACCTGCACGGCATTGAGTTCGATGGCGCGCATCAGCGCGTCGTGCCCCAGCGGCACCCAGCCGCGCTGCCAGGCGTAGCCCAGCATCATGGGGTTGGTGTAGATGCTGTCGCCCATCAGCTTCGTGGCCGCGGTTTCGGCGTCGAACACGCCCACCTCGTCCGCGCCCAGGCTGCGGGTCAGCGCGTCCACGCAGGCCTGCGCCGGGTTCTGCCAGTCCGGGTGGGTCACGAAGGCGGCCGTGGGCGTGGCGCTGGCGTTGAGCGCCACATGGCTGCGCCCGGCGCGCAGGCGCTGCCAGGTTTCCTTGTGCGCGGCGACGATGGGGTCGCAGCCGATCACGAGGTCGGCCGAGGCGGCCGACACACGCGTGGTGCGGATCGCATCCTGGTGCGCGCCGATCAGCACGTGGCTCCAGGTGGCGCCGCCCTTTTGCGCCAGGCCCGCCGCGTCCTGCGTGACGATGCCCTTGCCTTCGATGTGCGCGGCCATACCCAGCAGTTGGCCGATGGTGATGACCCCGGTGCCACCAACCCCGGCGACGATGATGCCCCAGGCCTCGGTGTCGAGCGCGGGCAGGGACGGCTGCGGCAACACGCCACCGGTCCATTCCAGACCGCCGGTTTTCTTGTCTTTCTTGCGCAGCTGGCCGCCTTCCACGGTGACGAAGCTCGGGCAGAAGCCCTTGACGCAGGAAAAGTCCTTGTTGCAGCTGCTCTGGTTGATGGTGCGCTTGCGGCCGAACTCGGTCTCCAGCGGCTCCACCGACAGGCAGTTGCTCTGCACGCTGCAGTCGCCACAGCCCTCGCACACCAGCTCGTTGATCACCACGCGCTCGGCCGGGTCCACCAGGGTGCCGCGCTTGCGGCGGCGGCGTTTTTCGGTGGCGCAGGTCTGGTCGTAGATGATGACCGTGGTGCCCTTGATCTCGCGGAACTCGCGCTGCACCGCATCCAGCGTGTCGCGGTGCTGGATCGCGATGCCACTGGGCAGGCCGCTCACCGAAGCGTATTTCTCCGGTTCGTCGGTCACGATGGTGATCTTCACCGCGCCCTCGGCGCGCATGCTCTGCGCGATCTGCACCACGCTGTGGCCCTCGGGCCGTTCGCCCACCTGCTGACCTCCGGTCATGGCGACGGCGTCGTTGTAGAGGATCTTGTAGGTGATGTTCACACCGGCGGCGATGCTCTGGCGGATCGCCAGGATGCCGCTGTGGAAGTAGGTGCCATCCCCCAGGTTGGCGAACATGTGCTGGTCATGGGAAAAGGGCTGCTGACCGATCCACGGCACGCCCTCGCCGCCCATCTGGGTGAAGCCCACGGTGGCGCGGTCCATCCAGATGGTCATGAAATGGCAGCCGATGCCGGCCATGGCGCGCGAGCCTTCGGGCACGCGGGTGCTGGTGTTGTGTGGGCAGCCCGAGCAGAACCAGGGCTGGCGCTCGGCGCCTTCGACGCCCTTGGTCAGCAGCGTCTGCATCGACTGCTCCTGCGCGGTGTAGATGGCGAGCTGCGCGTCGATGCGCGCCTGCACGTCCTCGGGCAGGCCCAGCTTGCGCAGGCGACGCGCCACGGCGCGCGCGATGATGGCCGGCGACAGGTCGGCGTTGGCGCGCAGCAGGGTGTGGGCGCTCGGGTTGGGCATGCTCCACTCGCCGCCGCTGAAATCGCCTTCGACCTCGTCGAACTTGCCCAGCACGTTGGGCCGCACGTCGCCGCGCCAGTTGTAGAGCTCTTCTTTCAGCTGGTATTCGATGACCTGGCGCTTCTCTTCCACCACCAGGATCTCGCGCAGGCCGGTGGCGAATTCGCGCGTGGTCTGCGCTTCCAGCGGCCAGACCACGTTGACCTTGTGCAGACGCAGGCCGATGCGACGGCAGGTGACGTCGTCCAGGCCCAGATCCAGCAGCGCCTGGCGCGTGTCGTTGAAAGCCTTGCCGCTGGCGATGATGCCGAAGCGGTCGTTCGGGCCGGCGATCACGTTGTGGTTGAGCTTGTTGGCCCGGATGTAGGCCAGCGCGGCGTACCACTTGAAGTCGAACAGGCGCGCTTCCTGGTCCAGCGCGTGGTCCGGCCAGCGGATGTGCACGCCGCCAGGCGGCATGTCGAACTCGGGGATCACGATCTCGACCCGCTCGGGGTCGATCATGGCCGTGGCGCTGGACTCGACGATCTCCTGGATCGTCTTCATGCCGGCCCAGACGCCGGAAAAGCGGCTCATGGCGATGGCGTGCTGCCCCAGGTCCAGGATGTCCTGCACGCTGGTCGGGAAGAACACCGGCAGGCCGCAGGCCTTGAAGATGTGGTCGCTCTGGTGCGCGGCGGTGCTGCTCTTGGCCACGTGGTCGTCACCGGCCACCGCGATCACGCCGCCCCAGGGCGTGGTGCCGGCCATATTGGCGTGCTTGAACACGTCGGAGCAACGGTCCACTCCCGGACCCTTGCCGTACCAGATGCCGAACACGCCATCGAATTTGTTGGAGCCGGGGGGTGCAAAGCCCAGCTGCTGCGTGCCCCAGAGCGCGGTGGCCGCCAGTTCCTCGTTCACGCCCGGCTGGAACACGATGTTCTGTGCCTTCAGGTACGGCGCCGCCTTCTGCAAGGCCTGGTCGTAGCCACCGAGCGGCGAACCGCGGTAACCACTGATGAAGCCCGCCGTGTTCTTGCCCTGCAGGGCATCACGCTGGCGCTGCAGCATCGGCAGCTTCACCAGCGCCTGCACGCCGCTCATGAAGGCGCGGCCGTGGTCCAGGGCGTATTTGTCGTCCAGCGTGACGGTTTCGAGCGCGCGGCGGATGTGTTCGGGCAGTGGGGCGTTCATCTTGTTGTCTCCAGTGGGTGGGGGCCGCCTCGTGAGCGGATGTCAACTGTCAACAGGCCGGATCAGCCTGTTTCAGTGTGCCGCACAGTGTATGACCCGGACGCCGACAGGTGTTTGCTTTTCATGCCGAAATTTCCGCCACCAAGGAAAGATTCTTCCCCAATAATGCCGACCATGGAAACACTCGACAAGTTTGACCTCGCCATCCTGAACGAACTGCAAAACGATGGCCGCCTGACCAACGCCGAGCTGGCCAACCGCGTGGGTCTGTCGGCCGCGCCCTGCTGGCGGCGCGTACGCGCGCTCGAAGAACAGGGCTTCATCCGCGGCTACCGGGCCGAGCTCGACCGCGAAAAAATGGGGCTGGGCGTGCTCGCTTTCGTGCGGCTCGATGCCGAACGCAACAGCGGCGACGTGCTGCGCCAGATGGAAGCCGCCATCCGGGGCATCCCCGAAATCGTCTCCTGCCACTACATCAGCGGCTCGGGCACCTTCGAGCTGCAGGTGGTCTGCCCCGACCTCAACCACTTCAGCCGTTTCGCGCGCGAGGTGCTGATCAACCTGCCCAACGTGAAGGATCTGCACACCAGTTTTTCGCTCGGCGAGGTCAAGTCCGCCAGTGCACTTCCGTTGTCACACCTGTCAACCAAAAGTTCTGGCACGGCACGTTCCACGAAAACTTGAGCCCTTTTTGCAACCGCCCATCCTCGAACCTCGACCGCCGGGGGAATAAGTGACCGTAAGTGCTTGGAAAACGTGACTTTTTCCCGGATATGGGCTTGCGCCAATAGACCTCACTCCGTACCATCGGCCTCACTATAAAAGTGACCAAAGTATTCAAAGTGCTGCGGCCACGCCGGTTTTCCATCCTTGAAGGTAACGTCGTGAAAAACTCCCTGCTCCTCAAGTCCGCCCTGGCGCTGGCCATGGCGGCGCCTCTCCTGGCTTCGGCCGAGTCCCAACTGGTGACCGGTGCCGGCACCGCCACCGCCCGCCTGGACCTGCGCGTTGTGATTCCGCGCGTGCTGTTCCTGGGTGTGGGCTCCGGCGCGGCCACCCCGCTGGCCAACAATGGCAGCATCAACACGCTGACATTCGACTACTCCACCAACCCGCTGGACGTCGGCACCGGCGCTGCGGCCGCGTCCATATCGAACGACGGCCCCCTGCCCGGCGGCAATGCCGTGCCGGTGCGCGTCTTCGGCAACGATGGCCAGATCACCATCACCGCCACCAACCCGGCCAACCTGACCAGCGGCGCCGACACCATTCCCTTCACCGAGCTGTCGGTGACCACCACGAATGCGGCCCTGCCTGCTCCCGGTTTCAACGGGGGCACCAGCCTGCCCACCCTGGCCGGCCGTGTCACCAACCAGACCGCCAACTGGGAATACAGCTACGCCAACGCCACCACGCCGGCGTTTGGTACCTACTCGGGCCGAGTGACCTACACCGCCACGATGCCTTGAGCACGCAGGTCCTGCGTCGCCGACACCGGTGAGCGCCTGCGCCACCACCGGTCAAACCACGGAGGGCCTGCACACCGCAGCCCTCCGTTGTCATTTGGGCCGCCACCGGTCCTCCCCCCGGAACCGCCCGGACGGCCGGCGATCACACCGACACCATGAACCACTTCCCGCGCCCGCACACCCCCAGACGGCTCGCCGCCGCCTGCCTGGCGCTGCTGTGTGGCGCACACATGGCGGCGGCGCAGGCCTGGTCGCTGACCCTTGCGGCGGCCTCACGCCGCGTGTTCCTGCACGTGGGCAACGGCACCTACGACAACAACAACGGCACCATCAACCTGGTGCAGGTCACGGTGCCCACGGCGCAGCTGGGCAACGGCACCGCGCTGGCCATGACCAGCAACAGCACCCAGGCCACCAGCCTGTACGGTGACAACTATGCCACCTGCCCCACACCCGCCAGCCAGGTGATGGTGGGGGCCTCCTACCGGCGCAGCAACGCCTTCAACGGCCCCGCCAGCGCCACGCTGAGCGTGACCTCACCGGCCAGCCTGACCACCACCGGCGGTGACACCATCCCCATTTCGCAGGTCAGCTGGACCGTGTCCGCACCGGGCAGCAACGCGCCCAACGTGATTCCCGCCGGCACCTTCAACGGCGGCACGCAGACCCTGGCCACCGTGCCCGCGAACCGCTACATCGAGAACTGCCACACCTTCAGCTACGCCAACAGCGCCGTGCGCGCCGCGGGCACCTACAACGGCCGGGTGACCTACACCCTGAGCAGTCCATGACGCTGACGCGCCCGCTGCTGCTCGCGTTGCTGGGCGGGCTGCTGGCCGGTCCGGTGCTGGCCAACCCGCACCGCTTGGACGACTCGCAGAGCCACACGGTGCCGCCCAACGTGCAGATGCAGTGGCGGCCCGTGGCCAAGAGCCGGTCCGACGTGGGTGGCATGGAAGCCTGGCTGCGGGTGAACGTGCGCATCGACACGAGCGAGTGGATCGGGCGCAGCGGCCGCGTCTACATGGTGTTGCCGCGCGACGAGACTTCCACCATCGAGGCCGTGTGGACCACGCAGGGGCGCCTGCTGGGCGGGCGCCTGGTGTCGGGCGAGCGCGCGCTGGTGTACGCGGGCCAGATTCCGGGCGCCACGCTGCAGGACCAGTTCCACGTGCGCCTGCGCTCGGGCGCGGACTGGCAGAGCAACACCCGACGCCTGAACTTCCACTTCGAGTTCGATGCCGACTGAGAGGCCGAGAGTCCTTCCCCCATGCCTTTTCTGATGTTCCGCTTCCAACGCCTCGAAACCCTGCTGCTGGGCTGCCTGCTGTGGGCCGCCGCCCCCTTCGCCAGCGCCCAGGGCTTCGCCGCGTACATCACGCCGCCCCGGTTCGACGTCAAGATCGCGCCCGGCCAGAGCCTGCGCCAGGTGTTCGAGATCCAGCACGTGGGCCAGCTCAAAGGGGGCTACCGCCTGTACACCAACGACTGGACCTATCTGCCGGACAACACCGTCACCTTCAGCGACGAGCTTGCGCCCGACAGTTGCCGCCCCTGGGTCGCGATCGAACGGCGTGAACTCACGCTGGAGCCCGGCGCGCGCTACCGCTTCCGGTTCGAGATCACCCCCCCGCCGGGCACGCCGGCGCGCGAATGCCGCTTCGCCATCATGGTCGAGGGCGTGGACCCGGCCAAGAGCAGCGTGGACGTGGGTGGGCGCATCGGCGTCATCGTCTATGCCGCCATTGGTGGCGCCGAGCCCGCGCTCGAACTCGCCGCCACCCGCGTGGCCATGGTCGGGGGCAAACCGGTCGCGATGCTGGACATCCGCAACCGCGGCAACGCCCATGGCCGGCTGGAAGGCTTCGTCAACGCCACCGATGCCGCCGGACGCCGCCTGGAGATGACCCCCACCGACATGCCCATCCTGCCCGGCGAGACGCGCAGCGTGGCGCTCGGGCCGGTGGTCGACGAAGGCCAGCCCGTGCCCGAGATCCGCTTCCCGCTGGTGGTCAAGGGCAACCTGGAATGGGGCAAGAACCGTCTTCCGCTGGACGCGAGTTTTGCTCCATGAGCCTGGCATCCCGGCCAGGCCGCTTGCTGCTGGCGACCCTGTTGGGCGCGGCGGGCCAGGCGCAGGCCCAGACGCCCCCGGCCGTGGCTGCGTCCACCGAGCCCACGGCCACCGCTACATCGCCAGTCCCGGCCTACGTCGACCGTGTCATCGAGGGTCTGCAGCCCGAGTCGCTGGACGAGGACGCCGGCTACGACTACGACCGCGCCGGATGGCCGCGCTTCCTGCGGCTGGAAACCCGGCTGGGCACCCAACCCTTTGACGAAAGCCAGCGCACCCGCCTGGGCTACAACCTCTACGGGCTGCTGGAAACCCCCAACCACGGCACCCTGTCGCTGGACGGCAGCTTCACGCCCAGCGACCGCCAGGGCACCCTCACCCTGCGCCAGCGCGGCATGCCGCTGGCCGGCGGCTGGCTGGCCAACCACGAGCTCGGCATCATCAGCACGCCCGCGCCCGCCATCACCCGCTTGCCCTCGCGCGTGTTCGTGCCCACCTCGATCCTGCAGGGCGTGGGCGGCGAGTGGGAAAACCCGGGCCGGGGCCTGCAGCTGCAGGCCGCCACCGGGGTGCCCGGGCAGTTGCAGATCCAGCCGGCTTCCGGGTTCGAGCGGCTGGCCGGGCGGCGCAGCACCCTGGGCGCCCAGTGGCGGCTGGACGCGGACAGCGCCAGCGACCCGCTGGGCGAGTCGCGCGAGGGCTGGACCCTGGCCCTGCAGCACGAAAGCGCGCAGGACGTGGCCCCCGTGGGCGCGCCCAGCGCGTCCGACCAGCGGGTTGATGCCCAGGCCACCCTGGTGGCCGCGCGCCACGAAGGGGCACAACACCGCCTGCAGGCCAAGGCCATGCGCAGCCGCGTCAACGATGCGCGCGGCGCGCTCGCCGGCTACTGGCTCGACGGCGAATGGGACGACGGCCCCCGGCGCTACGGGGCGGGGCTGTACCGGCTCGACCCCGGGCTGAACTGGGCCAACCTGCCCATGGCCAACGACATCACCGGCGCCCACCTGAGCACGGGCTGGCGCACCCGCCAGTGGTCGGCCGAGGGCTCGGTCGACTGGCTGCGCTCCGTGAGCGGGCGCAGCTCCGACGGCTACTACGCCACCTCCAGCGCCCGCTGGCGCCTGAGCCGCGACAGCAACCTGGGCCTTGGCGCGGCCCTGCGCAACTACGCCGGCCGGGCCTGGAGCAGCTACGGCGACTACCGCTGGCAGAACGGCTGGGGCACCAGCGGCCTGCGCCTGGAGCTCGAAGGCGGCGCCAGCCAGGCCTCGTCCCAACTGCTGAGCTACGACCAGGACTGGGCGGTGCCCCAGGGCTGGACGGTCTCCACCAGCGTGGGCGTGGGCCATGCCGGCGCCGATGCCACCAGCGGCCTGCCCGCCGAAAGCCTGTGGTCCACCGCGATCAGCTTCTCGGCCCCGGTGACCTCGCGCGCCAGCCTGCACGGCAGCCTCAACACCGAACACGCCAGCGCCAGCGCGAGCCGCAACAGCCTGAACCTGGGCGCCAGCTGGCGCATCGACACCCGCTGGAGCCTGGAGGGCAGCGCCATCCGCTCCACCGGGCGCAGCCGCACGCGCACCTCGATCGACCCCCTGGCCCCCCCACAGACCGCGGTCAACACCAGCGCCTACCGTTCGTTCCACGCCGTGCTGCGCTACGAGCTGCAGGCCGGCAGCCGCAGCGTGCCCATGGGCGGCAAACCCTCGGATGGCGGCGGGCGCATCGAAGGCACGGTGTATTTCGACACCAACCGCAGCGGCACCCAGGAAGCCAGCGAAACCGGGGTGCCGGGCGTCACGGTGTACCTGGACAACCGCTACGCCGTGCGCACCGACACGCAGGGCCGCTTCGAATTCCCCTTCGTCGCCAGCGGCCCGCGTACCGTGACCGTGCGCAACGAGACCCTGCCCCTGCCCTGGGGCGTGGTCGACGAAGGCCAGGCCAAGGTGGACGTGCGGCTGCGCGAAACCACCCGACTGAGCCTGCCGGTGCAGCGCAGCGACAACTGAGCCTGCAGACCGGCCATCGGTCACCATCAAGTTGGGCCACGGGCGGCCGATACAGGTGGCATGTCCGCGCCACTTCGCCCCTTGTTGCCGTCTTTTCTGGCGGCGCTCGGCCTGTTGTTCAGTCCGGCCGCCAGCATGGGCGAGAGCGCGAGCACATCGACCGCCCTGAGCGCCAGTGCGACGCTGGACATCCGCATCATCGTCCCGCCGGTGATCCGCGTGCTGGAAAACAGCCACCCGCAGCTGCTCGACGCCTTCGTCGACGGCGAGGCCAGCGCCCAGCAGCGCCTGGTGGTGCTGTCCACCATGAAGCGGGGTTTTTGCGTCTCGCTGCAGCGCACCGCCCCCCAACTCGGCACCTGGGAGGTGCAGACCGCCCCACAAAGCGGCATCCAGCTCAGCCCTGCAACCAACGGCTACCGCCTCTGCGGCACCCGCCCGGGACGCTACACCGTGCTGCTGCAACACCGCTTTGGCACCAGCGACAGCGGCGCCAACGCCCTGAACTGGCCGGTGCAGACCGATATCTCGGCCATCTGAGCCCCCGCTTCGTGGTCGCTCGTCCACGAAAACGGGTTTCGGGATGTAAACCCCACGCTCACATGACGGCACCCGTTACATGGAACCTCAGGCGGGGTGCGCCAATTTGTTCTGTACTTATCGCCCGAGGCGCGCCAGCACGGCCTTGGCGCGGCTGACTCTGGCGATATCCGACGCGCTGGCAGTCCAGATGAACGATTTGGGTCTTTTATGGTGATGTTCGATGTACTGCGCAATGGCTTGCTGGAGTTCGGCCACGCTGGTGAAGCTATCGCGTCTGATGCGATGCTCGAAGATGCCGCGGAGGAAGCGCTTGACCATGTTCAACCATGAGGTGTTGGCAGGGGTGGGGTGCATGACCACGCGTGGGTGTTCGGCCAGCCAGGCTTGGACCTCGGGGTCATTGGAGGTTGTGTCGTTGTCGACGATCAGGTGCAACTTCAGGTGCTTGGGCGTCTTGCGATCGATCAGGCGCAAGAACCTGAGCCACTCCTCGTGGCGATACCGGTCCTGGCACATCGAGATCACCGTTCCGTCCAGCGTGTTGAGCGCGGCAAACAGCGTTGTCGTGCCGTTGCGCTTGTGGTCGTGGGTCATGGTGCCGGCGCGTCCGGGCTCGATGCGGTTGAGCGCCTGAATCTGGATCTTCTCGCCACAGCTGAGCACCAGTGCATGCTCGCGCGGGTTCATGTAGAGCCCCACGACATCGACCAGCTCGTCCTCGAAGCGAGGAGGCGTGCGTAAGACCTGGGTGTCTTGCAAGTGCGGCTTGATTCCATTGCGCTGCCACACCCGGCGGATGGTCGTGGCGCTCAGGCCCAGATGCGCCGCCAGGCTGCGTGTGCTCCAGTGCGTGGTCGCAGCCCGTTGCTTGTGCAGCGTCGTGCTCAGGATGTGCGACTCGACCTCGGGCGTCACGCTCGGTGTGCGCCCCGGACGCGAGGCATCCTGCAGCAATGCCTGGAGGCCGCCTTCAATGAAGCGACGCCGCCACAACGCCACCTGCCGCCGGTCGAGCTTGACCTCGTCGGCGATGTCCTTGTTCTGCCAGCCCTGCGCCGCCAGCAGGATGACGCTGGCACGTTGCTGCACACGCGCCTCGACCCGCCGTCCCTTGGACAGCGTGCGCAGTCCCTGCTCGGTTTGCGCATCCAGCTCAATCGCCTCGGCAACCCGCATCGCTTCAACCTCCTGAAGCGCTGGAGTTTGCCTGAGACCATAAGTTCAATCAATTACGGCGCACCGCACCGGCGCGCCCCAGGCAGGGCATGAAACAAGGATTCGATCCATCGCAATCCTTGTTGGATTAACTCAAAGCTCGTTACATGCGACCTCGTTGCGCGTCCTAACAATGAAAAAGACGAGCGCAGGGCTTCATGCCCCGCGCACAACCCAACGAACCCAGGATGTCCATGTATGCCGTGCTTCAGCCACCAGACGTCCCCGCGCGCCATGCGAGTGCAAGCCATGCACCTGCATGGGGCCCACCCTTCGGTCAACCCCTTCCACAGCAGGCGCTGACATGGCCCGCGCACGCACCCACACGATCGAGGCCGCCCCTTCACCGGCTGAAGGCAGCCCGGGTCGGGTCGTCCCTCTCTACAACGAACACGACCTCGCCCGCAGCCTGGCCCCGTGGGCCGACCTCGGCCGGCGCCAGCAGCAGGTCAAAGCCTGGCTGGTGCTCACCGACCTGAGCGTGCTCGCCCTGTGTTTCGTCGCCGGGCGTCTGCCGGCGTGGTTCCGCGACGACGTGAGCCTCTCGCAGGCCATGAACATCTGGTGGGCCACCAACGGCCACCTGCGCCCCACGCTGTTCGCGGCCATTGCCCTGACCATGGTGAGCTGGATGTGGACCGTGCAGGGCCACTACACCGCCCACCGGCGAAAGCCCTGGTGGGACGAAGCGCGCCAGATGATCCAGGTCATCGTGCTCGCGGCACTGCTCGACGCCATGGTCATGTACCTCGCCAAGTGGCCGCTTTCGCGCCTGTGGACCGGCGCCACCTGGGGCCTTGCGCTCGTCCTGCTGCCGCTGGCGCGCCTGGCCGTGCGCACCGGCCTGCTGCGCGCCGGCCTGCTCACCCAGCCCTACGTGCTGATCGGCCACCCCGACGACGTGGAAAAAGCCGCCGCCGCCCTGGCCAGCGAGCCACTGCTGGGCTACAGGCCCGTGGCCGTCGTCTGCCCCGACCCCGGCGCGCGGCTGGTCAATCTCGGCGGTGGCCAGATGGCCGCGCCCACCGCGCTCACCCCGGGCGTGCGCGCGTTCCTGGCCCGGCCCGGGCCCCACCAGCTGGTGGGCGTGCTCGGCATCCGCGACAACAACTGGCTGCGCGAACTCGCGCAAGAGCTCATGCTCACCCGCGACGATCTCGTCATGGTGCCCGCGCTCGGCGGCCTGCCCATCTACGGCATGGAGGTCTCGCACTTCTTCAGCCACGAAGTGTTGCTGCTGCGCGCCCGCAACAACCTCAACCGCCGCGGCCCGCAAGTGCTCAAGCGGGTGCTCGACATCGTGGGCGCCGCCGCCCTGCTGGTGCTGCTCGCGCCGCTGTTTGCCTGGGTCGCGTGGCGCATCAAGCGCGACGACGCAGGCCCTGTCTTCTTCGTGCAAAAGCGCGTGGGGGTGGACGGCCAGCTGTTCGACTTCATCAAGTTCCGCAGCATGGTGATGGACGCCGACGGCGCCCTGGAGCGGTGGAAAACCGAGAACGAAAAACTCTACGTGCAATACCTGGCCAGCAACTTCAAGCTCGCCAACGACCCACGCATCACCCCCATCGGCAACTTCATCCGCCGCACCAGCATCGACGAGTTGCCCCAGCTCATCAACGTGCTCAAAGGCGACATGAGCCTGGTGGGACCGCGCCCGCTGCTGGCCCGCGAACTCGGCGAATACGGCAAGAGCATCGCGGCCTACGGCAAGGCCCGCCCCGGCATCACCGGCCTGTGGCAGATCAGTGGCCGCAGCGCCAGCACCTTCCAGCACCGCATCAACATGGACCTCTGGTACGTGCGCAACTGGTCGCTCTGGTACGACCTCGTGATCATGCTGCGCACCGTGCGCGTGGTGCTGCGGCAAGAGGGTGCCTGCTGAGACCCGCCATTCCCCAGCCCCGCGCCACCCGTACACGCCCCGCGCCGCGCTTGCCGTTTCGGAATCCCGCCAATGGCCACGGCCTTGCCGGCCTTGTTGGACACCTGCCACCTCAAACCAATCTCAAACCATGAGCACCACGATCACCCCCGTCATCCTTTGCGGCGGCGCCGGCACCCGTCTGTGGCCCCTGAGTCGCAAGAGCCTGCCCAAGCAGTTCGTGCCGCTGATCGGCGGCAAGAGCCTGCTGCAGCTCACGCTGGACCGCGTGCGTCCGCTCGGCCCCGGCCTCATGGTCGTCACCGCCGAAGCCCACCGCTTCATGGTGGCCGACGCGCTGCAAAAACCACCCGGCGCGGCCCAGGTGATCCTGGAGCCCGTGGCGCGCAACACCGCCGCCGCCATGGCGCTGGCCGCCCTGCTGTCGGCGCAGAACGGCGAGCCCGAGGCCCTGCTGCTGTTCTGCCCGTCGGACCACCACATTCCCGACGCCGCGGCCTTCGCCCGCACCATCGAGCAAGGTGTGGCCGCGGCCGAGGGTGGCGCCATCGTCACCTTCGGCATCGTGCCCAGCGCGCCGAGCACGGCCTATGGCTACATCGAGCACGGCGCCCCCCGGGCCGACGGTGCCCTGCAGGTCGAGCGCTTCATCGAAAAGCCCGGCGCCGACAAGGCCCTGCAGCTGCTGATGAGCGGCCAGGTCCTGTGGAACGCGGGCATCTTTCTGTGCCGCGCCAGCGCCCTGCTGCAGGCCCTGCAGCAACACGCGCCCGACATCCTCGCCGGCTGCCGCGAGGCCTTGCCCGCGCAGGTCGAGCCGGCCGCTGCGGCCCAGCGCGGAGCAGGGCTGCAATGGGTCACACCCCTGCCCGGCGCCTTCGCCGCCTGCCGCTCGCAGAGCATCGACTACGCCGTCATGGAGCACCATGCCCAGGTGGCCGTGGTGCCCTACACCGGCGCCTGGAGCGATGTCGGCAGCTGGAACGCCGTGGCCGAACTCACGCCCGCCGACGCCGACGGCAACCGCATCCAGGGCCAGGGCTTCGCCCCGCTCTCGCAAGACACCTACATCCACGCACCCCACCGCCCGGTGGTCGCGCTCGGCACCAAGAACCTGTTCATCATCGACACGCCCGACGCCCTGCTGGTGGCCCACTGCGACTGCGCCGAACAGGTCAAGGACGTGGTGGCCCAGCTGGAGAGCCTGGAGTGCGCCCAGGCCGTGATCCACCGCAAGGTGGCCCGCCCCTGGGGCTGGTACGACAGCATCGACTTGGGCGAGCGCTTCCAGGTCAAGCGCATCGGCGTGCGGCCCGGCGCCAGCCTCAGCCTGCAGAAGCACCACCACCGCGCCGAACACTGGATCGTCGTCAAGGGCACGGCCGAGGTCACCCGCGGCAGCGAGACCTTCCTGCTGTCCGAGAACCAGTCCACCTACATCCCCATCGGCGAGGTGCACCGCCTGCGCAACCCCGGCCGGCTGGAGCTGGAAATGATCGAAGTGCAGTCCGGCAGCTACCTCGGCGAAGACGACATCGTCCGCCTGGAAGACGCCTACGGCCGCGTGCCCGTTCTCGCCTGAACCCATTTTTTCCACGCCCTGAAAGGACCCACCATGAACGCCTTCCCGAAAATCTATGTGGCTGGTCACCGTGGCCTCGTTGGCTCGGCCATCGTGCGTCAACTCGTGGCCAATGGCCAGCCGCTGGACCGCATCGTCGGCCGCACCCACGACGAGCTCAACCTGACGGACCAGGCGGCCGTGCGCGCCTTCTTTGCCCGCGAGAAGCCCGACCAGGTCTACCTCGCGGCGGCCAAGGTCGGCGGCATCTACGCCAACAACACCTACCCGGCCGAGTTCATCTACGACAACCTCATGGTGCAAGCCAACGTGGTGGACGCCGCCTTCCTCAACGGGGTGCGCAAGCTGCTGTTCCTGGGCTCCAGCTGCATCTACCCCAAGCTCGCACCGCAACCCATGGCCGAGGGCGCGCTGATGCAGGGCGCCCTCGAACCCACGAACGAGCCCTACGCCATGGCCAAGATCGCCGGCATCAAGCTCTGCGAGAGCTACAACCGCCAATACGGCAGCAGCCACGGCGTGGACTACCGCAGCGTGATGCCCACCAACCTGTACGGCCCGGGCGACAACTACCACCCCCAGAACAGCCACGTCATCCCGGCGCTGATCCGCCGCTTCCACGAAGCCAAGGAAGAGGGCGCGGCCCAGGTCGTCATCTGGGGCACCGGCACCCCCCGGCGCGAGTTCCTGTATGTGGACGACATGGCCTCGGCCTGCGTGCACGTCATGAACCTGCCCAAGAGCGCATACGACAACAACACCTCCCCCATGCAGAGCCACATCAACGTGGGCTTTGGCGAAGACGTGACCATCGCCGAACTGGCCCGGCGCGTGGGCGAAGCGGTGGGCTACGAAGGCGAGATCGTGTTCGACACCAGCAAACCCGACGGCACGCCCCGCAAGCTGCTGGACAGCGACAAGCTGCTCGGCATGGGCTGGAGGCCCCGCGTGGACCTCCGAAAAGGGCTGGCGCTCGCCTACGCGGACTTCCAGAAACACCACGCTCCGGTTCCCGCATGAACAGCACCTCCTCAGCAGACAACACATCCAAGGTCGCCCTCATCACGGGCGTCACGGGGCAAGACGGTTCCTACCTTGCCGAGCTGCTGCTCGGCAAGGGCTACACCGTGCACGGCATTCTGCGCCGCAGCAGCCAGTTCAACACCCAGCGCGTGGACCACATCTACCAGGACCCCGGCATCGACGACGCGCGCTTCCACCTGCACTACGGCGACCTGAGCGATACCAGCAACCTGATCCGCATCGTGCAGGAGACCCAGCCCGACGAGATCTACAACCTGGGCGCGCAGAGCCATGTGGCCGTGAGCTTCGAGAGTCCCGAATACACCGCCGACGTGGACGGCCTGGGCGCGCTGCGCCTGCTCGAAGCCATCCGCATCCTCGGGCTGGAGAAGAAGACCCGCTTCTACCAAGCCAGCACCTCCGAGCTCTACGGCTTGGTGCAAGAGATCCCGCAGAAGGAAACCACGCCTTTCTACCCGCGCAGCCCCTACGCCGTGGCCAAGCTCTACGCGTACTGGATCGTGGTGAACTACCGCGAGGCCTACGGCATGTATGCCTGCAACGGCATCCTGTTCAACCACGAGTCCCCGCGCCGCGGCGAAACCTTCGTCACGCGAAAGATCACGCGCGGCCTGGCCAACATCGCCCAGGGCCTGGAGCCTTGCCTCTACATGGGCAACCTGGACTCGCTGCGCGACTGGGGCCACGCCAAGGACTACGTGCGCATGCAATGGATGATGCTGCAGCAGGACAGGCCCGAGGACTTCGTCATCGCCACCGGCGTGCAGTACAGCGTGCGCCAGTTCATCGACATGGCCGCCCAGGAACTGGGCATCACCCTGCGCTTCGAGGGTGAAGGCGTGAACGAGCAGGCCATCGTACAGACGGTCGAAGGCGACAAGGCCCCGGCGCTCCAACCCGGCGACGTGATCGTGAAGGTGGACCCGCGCTACTTCCGACCGACCGAAGTGGAGACCCTGCTGGGCGACCCGGCCAATGCCAAGGCCAAGCTGGGCTGGGTGCCGCAGATCGCGCTGCAGGAGATGGTGACGGAGATGGTGGCCTCCGATCTGACCGACGCACAACGCCACGCGCTGCTCAAGACCCACGGCTATGCCACCGCCGTGTCCAGCGAACACTGAAACACCGTCCCATACCCCGATGTCTGTCCCACACCCCTTGCGCACGCCCACCCTCGGTCTTTCGTCCATCGCCCGACGCATCGCCTCGGGCGCGGGTGCGTACGGCTATGCGCAGGCGGTCAGCATCGGCACCCAACTGGTGTCGCTGCCGCTGTTCCTGCACCACTGGGACATGGCCACCTACGGCACCTGGCTGGCCCTCACCGCGCTGCCCTTCTACCTGTCGCTGGCCGACGCCGGCATCTCCACCGCGTCGAGCAACCAGATGATCGGCCTGATCACGCAGGGCCAGAAGGCGCGAGCGGCCGAGGTGTTCCAGAGCGCGGTGGCCTTTCTGTCGTCCATCTCGCTGCTGATCCTGCTGGTCATCGGTGCCACCCTGTGGCTGCTGCCGTCCAGCGTGCTGGACATCCCGCAGTGGAAAGCGGTGCTCATGCTGCTGTCCATCAGCGTGGTGCTCGGCCTGTTCTGCAGCCTGGCCGAAGTGGTCTACAAGGCCACCGGCGGCTACGCGGCGGGCACCTACCTGGTCACCACCGGCCGCCTGGTCGAATGGGCCGGCGGCCTGACCGGCCTGGTGCTCACCCGCAGCTTCATCGGGGTCGCCGCCGCGGCGCTGCTGGCCCGCCTGGGCTACACGCTGCTCTGCATCGGGTTGAGCCAGCGGCGCACCGACTTTCTGCGCTGGGGCGTGCGGCGGGCCAGCCTGGCCGACGTCCGGCAAGCCGCGGCGCCGGGCGCGCTGTTCCTCTCGCTCTCGCTGACCAACGCGCTGAGCCTGCAGGGCTTCACCTTGCTGGTGGCGGCCACCCTGGGGCCCGCGGCCACCGCCGTGTTCAACACCTACCGCACCGTGGCACGGATCGTGGTGCAGGTCACCAACGCGCTGAGCAATCCGCTCTGGCCGGAACTCACCGCGCTCAAGGGACAGCGGGACGACGGCGCCTTCTGGAAGCTCTACCGCCGGGCCAACCGCCTGGGCCTGGCCATCGCGGCGGCCGGTGCGCTGCTGGTGTACGGGGTCTCGCCCTGGCTGCTGGACTTCTGGACCCACGGCCAGATTCCCTTCACTGCCACCAGCATGGCGCTGTTCCTGTTGTACGCGGCCGTGTGTTCGGCCACCCAGGTCCCGCGTGTCGTGCTCATGGCCATCAACCGCCACGCCGGTCTGGCCGGGCAGAGCCTGCTGGCTGCCGTGGTCGCGCTCGTGGTGGCCTGGCTGGTCTGGGACAGCGCCGGCATGCCCGGCGTGGTGGCAGCCATGTTGCTGGGCGAGGCCCTGGTCTGGCTCACCGCCACGCGCGCCGTGCGCCGACTGCACACCACGAAGACCACCCCATGATCATCGACCTGAACCACGCCCCGCCACCCGACACCCCACACGACGTGATCATCGTCGGCGGTGGCACGGTGGCCCTGTTGCTGGCCGTGCTGCTGGAGCGCCAGGGCCAGCGCGTGCTGGTGCTCGAAACGGGTGGTGGCAGCTTCGAGGCCCCGGCACAGGAGCTCAACGAGGCCACCGTCACCGGCCGGGCCCACACCGGCATTTCCGTGGCCCGGGGGCGTGCCCTGGGTGGCACCTCCAACCTCTGGGGTGGCCAGCTCACGCTCTTCGTGCCGTCCGACTTCGAGGCCCGCGCGGGCGTGTCCGACGCGCCCTGGCCCATCACCTATGAGGAGCTGCTGCCCTGGTACGAGGCCGTGGCCCAGGAACTGCGCCTGGCCGATGCGCTCGACGAAAGCACGCCCCAGGCGCACAAACTCTTCGGCGACCACTACCCCGACATTCCCGGCTTCACCCTGTTCCTCACGCGCTGGCTCAAGGAGCCCGCCATGGCCCGGTACTTCCACGAACGCCTGCAGAACGCGCCCGGCCTCACCGTCTTGCTGCACACCCACGCCACGGGGCTGAACCTGGCGCCCGATGGCGAGCGCATCACCTCGGTCCGCGTGGCGCGGCCCGACGGCAGCTCCACCGCCCTGCACGGCCAGCGTTTCGTGCTGGCCAACGGCACCATCGAAATCGCCCGCCTGCTGCTCGCCTGCGCGGCCGAACAGCCCCAGGTCCCCTGGGCCGGCAACCCGTGGGTGGGCGCGGGCTTTCAGGACCATCTCGAAATGCGTGGCGGCCGAGTGCACCTGCTGGACAGACCCCGCTTCCTGCGCACCTTCCAGAACATCGTGCTCGGCGGCCACAAATACCAGCCCAAGCTGCGGCTGAACATGGGCGCGGGCGCCGGTGGTGCCGAACTCGCGCTCAACGTCACCGGCTACTTCGCGTTCGAGTCCAGCATCGCCGAACACCTGCAGCACCTGAAGGTGCTGGTCAAGTCGCTGCTGCGCGGCGGGCTGCCGCACCAGGGCCTGGGTGACATGCTGCGCCACATCCGCGGCATGGGCAGCGCCTGGGTGCCGATGATCGTGCAGTACCTGCGGCACCACCGCATCTACAACCCGGCCGACCGGGGCGTCTGGCTCGTCATGCACGCCGAACAGGTGCCGCGCGACGACAGCCGCATCACGCTCGACCCCCAGCGCCGGGACCGCTTCGGCATGCCACTGGCCGCGCTGGACTGGCGCATTGGCGGTGCGCCCGAAGTGCGGGCCATGGCCGCCTTCGTGCGCCAGGCTGGTGAAAGCCTGCAGGCGGCCGGGCTGGCCCGGGTGGAGATCGACGCCCTGCTCGACGCCGAAGACGCCCGCGTGCTGGAGCAGGCCACCGACACCTACCACCAGTGCGGCGGCGCGCGCATGGGCCACCACCCGGGCGACGGCGTGGTCGACAGCGGGCTGCGCGTGTTCGGCACCAGCAACCTGTACGTGGCCGGTGCGGCCGTGTTCCGCACCTCCAGCTACGCCAACCCCACGTTCACCGCCATGGCGCTGACGGCCCGGCTGGCCGACCAGCTCGGCCGGGAGGCCACCCCATGAACCGCCCCACCACCGATCTGCTGACCCACCGCCTGGGCTTCGGCTGCGGCCGCCTCAAAGGGGGCGGCGACAAGGCCACGTCGCTGCGGCTCATCCACGCCGCGCTGGACCAGGGCATCCGCTACTTCGACACGGCACCACCCTATGGACTGGGCGCGTCCGAGGCCGTGCTGGGCGAGGCGCTCAGGGGCCGACAGGAAGCGGTGATCGTCGCCACCAAGGCCGGACTGGCCCGCCCTGCGTCCCCCCGCCTGCGGCAGACGGCCAGGGCCCTCGTCAAACCGCTGGCGGGCTGGGTCCCCGGACTGCGCCACGCTGTGCTCAAGGGCATGGCGCAGCGCGCGCCCGCCGCCAACTTCGGCATCGAGTTCATTGCCCAGTCCTTCGAGGCCAGCCTGCGGCAACTCAAACGCGATCGGGTGGACTGCCTGCTGCTGCACGAAGCGCGGCCGCACGACCCGCTGGCCCCCTTGGTGGCCCTGTTCGATCGTTATGTCGCCAGTGGCCAGCTGGGCAGCTATGGCAGCTCCACCGGCGAAACGCTGAGCCAGCTGATCCGCTTCGGCGCCGTGTCGCAGTACCGCTGCCCGGCGCCGGGCAGCGAAGGCCCGCCGGTCGCGCCTGGCGACGTGCTGCACGGCGCCTTGCGCTTCATCGCACCGGCCATCGGGCCGGCGATGGAGCGCGACCCCCACCTCGAGGCCCAGCTGGCGAGCCTGCTGCCCGCGGGCACCGACCCGGCCAGCGCGACGGGATCGCTGGCCCTGGCCTATGCCCTGGCCCGGTTCGAGGGCCGGGTGCTGCTCTCGACCAACCAGCCGCAACGCCTGATCACCACCCTCGAACAGGTCCGGCACATCACAGCATCGGCCGCATGGCAAAGCGCCATGTCGACCCTTCACGCGGCGTTCGCGCCAGCGCCTGCGCCATGAATCCGTTGATCCGGCTCTTCTCCCAAGGCATGCTCGGCCTGGCCATCTACATGGGTGGCTGGTACGTGGGGGGTTCGATCTTCCAGGCCGTGCAGCTGGGCGCGGTCGGCCTGTTCATCGCCGCCGGCGCCCTCGCCCTGATGGCGGGCGGCACACGCCGCATCGACCTGTGCGCCGCCGAAGTCATCCTGGGCAGCGCGTTCGTGTTCGCGATGCTGGTGGCCTTCGTGCGCGGGAACGCGCTGTCCACCGAGTTCGGCGCCATGTTCCTGCTGGTGCTGGCCTCGGCCGCCGTGCTGGCACGACAGCCCTGGGTGGCCAGCATCGACGGGGTGTTCCGCTGTGCCTACATCGCGCTGATCGCCTCCGTGCTGGTGGTCCAGCCCAGCGAATACCTGACGTCGGTGGCGGGCACCGTCGAACGCGCCGTCGGGCTGGTGCGCTTCGCGCCGCTGGGCATGCACCCCAACCTCAGCGGCCTCGTGTATGGCGGCGGCAGCCTGCTGTTCTTCCAGCACTTCCTGACCACCCCGCGGGTCCACCAGAAACTGTTCGCGCTGCTGCTGTCCGCGCTGTGCCTGAGCATGGTCCTCGCCGCATCCGCCCGGGCCAGCCTGCTCGCGCTGGGCCTGACGGGGCTGATCGCTGTGCTGCTCATCGCGCGGCGTGGCTCCCGCCGGGCCCGGACCGCTTTGATCCTCTCGGCCATCGCGCTGCTGGCCATCGGCGTTGTCAAGGCGACGGCCATCGCCGACTACCTGACCATCATCCTGGACCTGGACTCGCCCACGCGCGGCGTGGATTCGGGCGCCACGGGCCGGGAAGTCATCTGGCAGGAAGGCGTGAAGCTGGTGTTCTCCGACGCCATGCTGTTCTTCACCGGCCGGGGTGTGCGCGCCGCCGGCCCCGAGGTGATCGGCTTTCCGGTGGAGAGCTCCTACATCAACCTCGCGCTCGAGCATGGCGTGGTGTTCGGCTTGCTGATCACCCTGGCATTTGTTGTCACCGCATGGCGCACCTTCGGCCGCAGCTTTGCCACGGGGGTGATGAACCCGGCCCTCTTCGTGAGCGGCCTGATGCTGGTGTTCGTGCTGATGCAGTCGATCTTCAACCGCTACCTCGTCGCCGTGGGCAACCCCTACTCGCTGTGGATCCTGCTGCTGCTGGTGCGTCTCAACCTGAATCCTGCCCGGCTTGCCTCCGCCTCCGCCTCGGCCGCCACGCCGCCCCGGCGGCCTCGGCCCCCGCTGCACCAAGCCGTCGGCACCCACGCCGCCTCGCCACCATGACCTACGTTTTCTGGCATTCCTATCTGATGTTTCACCAGGCCGCGTACATCCGGGCCCTGGCGGAGCTGCCCGGCAACACCGTGCACTGGTGTGTGACGGAAGACCTGCCCGCCTACTACCGCGACCGCGGCTACCCGGTGCCCGACACCGGCCAGGTGCTGGTCCACATCGGGCCCACGCCGGAGCGCACCGCCGAACTGGTCCGCCTCCCCGGGTCGGTGCAGGTGTTTTTCGGCCTGCGAGGTTTCGCGTTGCCGCTGACCGCTTTCCAGGCCAGCCTGGGCGCGCCGGTGCACCGCTTCCTGATGACGGAAAACCGCTACGAACCCGGCGCCCAGCTGCTGCCCCGCTGGCTGGTCTACACCTGGGACGCGCTGCGCTACCGGCGCCACCTGAGCGGGGTGTTCTGCATCGGCCATTCGGGCCGCTACGGCGGCGCCCGGTTCTTCTCGGCCTGCGGCTACCCCCGGGAGCGCATCGTGCCCTTCGTGCACGTGGTGGGCGGCACGCCGGTGCAGCACCGGCCGGTGCAACGCGACCACAAGGAAATCCTCTACGTGGGCCAGCTGATCGTGCGCAAGCGGGTCGACCTGCTGCTGCAGGCCTTCAGCCAGCTCGACCAGCCTACGGCCCGGCTGCGCATCATCGGCAAAGGCGACCAGGAGCGGCCCCTCCAGCAGCTCGCCCACCAGCTCGGCATCGCCGAGCGGGTGAGCTTCTCGCCGGGCATGCCCAACGCCGGCATCGTCGCGGCCATGGCCGCCGCCGACGTGCTGGTGCTGCCCAGCCGGTTTGACGGCTGGGGCGCGGTGGTCAATGAAGCCTTGATGGTGGGCACCCCGGTAATCTGCAGCGACCGCTGCGGGGCCAGCGACGTGATCGAGAACGGACGCAATGGCTACGTGTTCGAGGCCGGCAACGCCCATGCGCTGCTGGAGCGCCTGCAAGCTTTCTGCCACGACTTCCACTGGGACCGCGCGGCGCTGGCGAGCGCCGAGTCCACCCGCCTGGGCGGGCCCGCGGTGGCCGCGCGCTTTCAGCAGAGCGCCCTGCGACTGATGGCACCGGGCCCGGCGACCAGGCGGGCCACCGGGCCCATGGACGGCGTGCGCCCTCAAGGGGAGCAACAGCCATGAGCGCCGCGCTGGGCCGCTCCCAAGCAAGCTCGCACCGCAGCCCGCAGGGCGAAGGTACTCCAGTGAACCCCACGGTCTCGGACACCATTCGCCTGGCGCGCATCCTGTGCATCCTGCTGCTGGTGTATGCCCACGCCCAGCCGTACCAGCCCGGGGTGCCCGAGTCCCTGTTGTCCCCCATGGGCTTGATCCACTACACGCGGCAGCTGCTGGGCCACACCAGCGTGCCCCTGCTGAGCCTGATCTCGGGCTACCTGCTGGCCCGCACGCTCAGCGCCCGGCCCTACATGGAAGAGCTCAGCCACAAATGGTTCTCCCTGATCGTGCCGCTGGTACTGTGGAACCTGATCACCATCGCCAAGGAGTACGTTGAGTCGGGCTTCACGACCGTGCCCGCACTCCACGAATGGCCGAACGCGGTGCTGGCCATCACCGCGCAACCGGCCATGACACCGCTCTATTTCCTGCGGGACGCCTTTGTCTGCTTTCTGATCTCGCCCGCGTTCATCTATCTGGCGCGCAAGCTGCCCGGCACCACAGCGGCCGCCTTGTTGCTCAACGCCTTGCTGAACATGGACGGTGTGCTGTTCATCAACAGCGCCATTCCCCTCTTCTACTTCGCGGGCTGTGTGTTGCTGGTTCGCAAGATCCCGATCCCCACCCAGGCCATGCCCCGCGAACCCGTGTGGGCCGCGGGCCTGGCCATGGTGTTGCTCTCGGCCGCACCCTTTTACCTGCCACCCGCCTGGGGCGTGTCCGACCCCCAAAGCGTGGCGTACGCCGCCGTCGACATTGCCCTTCGGGCGGCGGGCTGCGTGGTCTTCTGGTCCGTCGCTTCGCGGCTTCTGCATGGCAGGACAGGCAATGTGCTTCTGCAATTCGAGCCGATGGCGTTTTTCATTTTTTGCGCTCACGGCATGGCGATCGGACTCTGGTGGATGGCCATCGACCGTTTGGGCTACGCCGACGTCACCCCGATTTTTCTCAGCTACTTTGCCATCTCGCCCCTCCTGGCGCTGGTGGTTTGCGTCATGGCGGTGTGGTCCATCCGCTGGGTGACCCCCAGCGGCTTGTCACTCCTCATGGGCGGACGAATCCCCAACAACCAACAAATGGCATCCATGATCAAACCTCTCGGCCGCAGACACCTGGCACGGACCACCGGTGCTTGAGCATCTCAAGGAACCTCAAGAGATGAACGTCGGCATTCTCACTTTCCACTTCAGCGACAACTACGGTGCCGCGCTGCAAGCCTATGCCTTGCGCCGCTGGTTGATGGAGCAGGGCCACCACGCCCACTTCATCGACTACCGGCCAGCGCACATCGAACACGGTGGCCGGCTCAGCCTGCCCACCTCGCCCGCCAAGCTCAAGGCCAATCTGAAGGTCGTCTATCTGGCGGCGTCTTCGTTCGTCCACCAGCACTTTGGCCACCAGGGCCAGAAAGAGAAGTTCGACCGCTTCAGGGAGCACTTCCTGGGCATCCCCGGCGACGCCACACCCACCGACAACGACGCATCGCTCGCCGCGGCGCAGGCGTTCGACCTGATCGTGGCGGGCAGCGACCAGATCTGGAGCCCGTCCCAGCATTTCGGTTTTGATCCGAACTACTTTCTGGACTTCGCCCAGTCGTTCCCGGCCCGGAAGATCTCCTACGCCGCGAGCTTCGGCAGAGACCGGGTTTCCGCGTCCGAGGCCGCGCAGCTGCCCCGCCTGCTGCGCCACTTCGATGCCATTTCGGTGCGTGAGGCCTCGGGCGTCACCCTGGTGGAACGGGCCACCGGACAAAAGCCGGCCAACGTGCCCGACCCGACCCTGCTGCACGACGACTACGCGGAACTGACCGAGCAGGCGCCGTCCGCCGATGCCGACCCGTACATCTTCTGCTACGGGTTGCGCTCGCCCGACAACATCCGGCAGACGGCCGATCTGGTCTCGAAGCGGCTGAACTGCCCCATCCGATCGCCGCACAACCCGCACCGGCGGTGGGTCGAGATCGGCAATACCGTCTACCCCGATCCCGCCGAGTGGGTCGCCCTGGTGAAGAACGCGCGCTTCGTCGTGACCAACTCTTTCCACGGTACCGTGTTCGCCCTGCTGTTCCGCAAGCCCTTCATCGTGGCCGGGCTGACGGGCGAACGAGCGACCGCCAATGCGCGCGCCATCAACCTGCTGCGGGCGGTCCGCCTGGAGAGCCGTTTCACACCGGGTTTCTCGGCGCAGAACGTGCAGACCCTGATGGCCCATGAAATCGATTGGGCCGACGTGGACCAGCGGCTGGCCGAGCTGCGGCAGGCCGGCGACGCGTTTCTGAGCACACAACTGCGGGCGGCGGCCCCGCAGTACGCAGAACGGGGGGTCGTCCAGTGAGCGATGTCATGAACGAAGCCGTGAGCGATTTCCGTTCGCTGCGCTACCGCAACGATTTCACCACCGCGGCCAAGCTGCGCCGGTTCGCGTGGGAAGTGGTCTGGCTGCTGGCCTTCCGGCCCACCCCCCGCTGGGCGCTGCATGGGTGGCGGCGCCAGTTGCTGCGCTGGTTCGGGGCCGAGGTGGGCACCGGTTGCCGGATCGCGCCGTCCTGCCGCGTCTGGGCACCCTGGAACCTGGTCATGGGCGAGTTCTCAGCGCTCGGCGATGGCGTGGACTGCTACAGCATGGGCCGCATCACCATCGGGTCGAAAGTCGCCGTCAGCCAGCGCTCCTTCCTGTGTGCCGGCTCGCACGACATCCGTTCCCTGTCCCGCCCCCTGACCACCCACCCCATCGTGATCCAGGACCACGTGTGGATCGCGGCCGAGAGCTTCGTCCACCCGAACGTGGTGATCCGCGAGGGCGCCGTCATCGGCGCGCGCTCCGTGGTGCTCAAGGACATGCCGGCCTGGTCCATCTGCGCCGGCAACCCCTGCCGAAGAATCAAAGCCCGTGATCTGAGGGAGCCCCATGTTTGACAAACTCGCCAAGGTGGCCGGCATCTTCAGCGAAGCCCTGCGCGACGCCGCCCTGTTCCTGCGCTTCAACTCGTACTCGCCGTTCGTGGACAAGTCCAAACGCGCGTTCTACAAAATCATCATCGAGGCCCACACGATCGAGAAGGGACTGTCCCTGCCCGATCCCAAGCTGCTGTTCGGCAAGGACAAGATCCGCTTTGTCATGGCCGCGCTCTCGCGCTACGACCTCCAGCACTCGCCGGTGCCCGCCCACATGTCGCTGGGTGCCCTGGATGCCTATGTGAACTTCCATGCGAGGGCGGGCAAGTCCGACCCCTTGCTCGACGAGATCGCGGGCTACCTGAAAACCTGGGAAGCCAAACTGCCCAAGCCCTGGAAGGGCGGCACGCGGGACTGCTCGTTCGATGGCCAGCCGCCCGGCAACCTGCAACACCTGCTGGCCAGCCGCTCGAGCATCCGGGCGCTGCGGCCCACGCCGCTGGACCCCGAGCAGATCCTGCAGGCGATCGCGCTCGCGCAGCTCGCGCCATCGCAGTGCAACCGCCAGTCCTCCCGGGTGCATGCCTACCAGGACCCCGCGCGCATCCAGGAACTGCTCGCCCTGCAGGGCGGTTCGCGCGGCTTTGCGGATTCGGTCGGCAACCTGTTCGTGGTGAGCTCGGAGATCTGCGCCTGGGGCGGGCCCGGGCAGCGCAACCAGGCCTATGTCGACGGCTCGCTGTTTGCCATGTGCCTGATGCTGGCCTGCCGCTCGATGGGCTGGGGCACCTGCCCGCTCAACCTGGCCATCGACCACAAGACCGAGTCCGCGATCCGCCGCGCCGGCGGCATACCGGCGGGCGAGCGGCTCATCATGATGATCGCCTTCGGTGAGCCCCTCGCACCCGAAACCCGGGTGGCTTTCTCGCCGCGCAGGCCCGCGGCGGAAATCGCCACCCTGCACGCGTGAGGAGATTCCGATGAGCATCACCGCGATCATCCTCACCTACAACGAGTCCCGCCACATCGCACGGGCCATCCGGTCCATCCAGGCGTTCACCGACCAGATCTGTGTGGTGGACTCCGGCTCCACCGATGGCACCGCCGAGATCGCGCGGCAATGGGGTGCCGAGGTCCACACGCACGCCTTCGTCAACCAGGCCAAGCAGTTTCAGTGGGCCCTCGACACGCTCGACATCCAGGGCCAGTGGGTGCTCCGCCTGGACGCCGACGAGGTCATCGAGCCCGACCTGGCCCGCGAGATCGCTGAGACGCTGCCCCAGCTGCCGGCCGACGTGGTGGGCGTCAACCTCAAGCGCAAGCACATCTTCATGGACCGCTGGGTGCGCCACGGCGGGCGTTACCCGCTGGTGATGCTGCGCCTCTGGCGCCACGGGCATGGCCGCGTGGAAGACCGCTGGATGGACGAGCACATGGTGGTCTGGGGCGGGTGCACCGTCACCTTCAACGGCGGCTTTGCCGACCACAACCTCAACGACCTGGGCTACTTCACCGACAAGCACAACAAGTACGCCACGCGCGAAGCCATCGAGGTGTTGAACCAGCGGCTCGGCCTGTTCGCCCGCGACGAAGCGCTCAACGCCCGCAGCGCCTCGCCCCAGGCCTCGTTCAAGCGCTGGGCCAAGGAGCGCGTCTACAACCGCATTCCCTTCACCGTGAGTGCCCCCCTGTATTTCCTCTGGCGCTACGTCTTCCAGCTGGGTTTCCTGGATGGCCGCAGCGGGCTGGTCTACCACTTCCTGCAGGGCTGCTGGTACCGCTTTCTGGTGGGCGCCCGGCTCATGGAGCTGGAGCGCGGCGTGGCCCACCTCCATGACAAGGCAGACATCTGCGCCGAACTGAGCCGGCTGACCGGGCACAAGCTGGTGGCGCAGAGCGAGGCCTTGGCGCCCCCTGAAGTCGGCGAAGACCGACTGGCACCCCGGATCTGATCCCGTTTTTTCAAGGAGGAATTTCATGCAGACCACCATCCATCCCCGAACCAGACGCCGAACCAAGGCCCCGACCACCTGGCTGGCCCTGGCGGCCATAGGCCTGGCCGCACCAGCATGTGGTGGTGGCGGCGGCGGCGGCGCTTCTCACGCCAGTGGACGGGCCATCTGCACCGACACCGCGACACCCGCGGGCGCCACACAGGTGGGCGCGCTTCAGCTCGTGATCCTGGACTGCCCGAAGCTCGCCGATGTGGACTTCACGGGAAAGGCCGACGCCCGCAAGTACTACAGCGGTCTGTACTTCACCAAGCCCCGACCCAGCAGTCTCTATGAGCAAGCCGACGATGGCTTGATCCTCAAGAAGGGCGGCGTGGTGGCCACCGTGAAAATGACCTCGCACCCCGGACTGTTCCCGCTGCTCAGCGGGTCACAGCCGTTCTACATCGAAGCCCAGGCCTCGACCTCGTCCAACGACCCCGACAACTTTCCGGCCATCTGGCTCATGCCGATCGAGCACAACCTCCGGCTGGAGGACGTGTACCCACCAGACCCCAAAGGATTCGAGCGCTGGCTGGAGCTGGACATCGACGAAGGCGGTTTCGGGCCCGGTGGACACCACACCGCCATTTCGTGGTCCGGCAAGTGGCCCAACTACCAGAAGCTCCAGAACCCCAACGCGACCTCGACGGTACCGCTGGACCGCACCCAGCCCAACGTCTTCGGCGTGTCGTACGACCCCGCCACCCTGACTGTCCGGTGGTGGATGAACGGGCAGCAAGTGCTGGAAGCGGGCCCCCCTTACGTGCCCGAGATCGCGCGCCGGCAGCACTTCTACCTGATCGTCTCCGCGCAGAGCCACCGCAACATCAGCGACTACCAGATGAAGTTCATGGGCGTTCGCGCCTTTGTGGGCGCCGCCGCCCGGGCCAACGCGAGCACGGCCAACCCCATGGCGGCTCTCCCACCGAAAGGCACACGATGAAGCTGCTTTTCTACGGCATCAATTTCGCCCCCGAACTCACCGGCATCGGCAAGTACACCGGCGAGATGGCGCAATGGCTGGCCCATGCAGGGCACGAGGTGCGCGTCATCACCGCGCCACCCTACTACCCTGCCTGGAAGGTGGGGGCCGGCTACAGCGCCCGCCAGTACCGCACCGAATCGTGGCAGGGCGTGCGGGTGATGCGCACGCCGCTGTGGGTGCCGCACCAGCCCGGCGGCCTCAAGCGCCTGCTGCACCTGGCCAGCTTCGCCCTGGGCAGCCTGCCGGTGCTGTGGGCCCAATGGCGCTGGAAACCCGACGTGGTGTGGGTGGTGGAGCCGCCCCTGATGTGCGCGCCCGCGGCGGTGGCGTTTGCCACCCTGCGGGGCGCCCGAAGCTGGCTGCACATTCAGGACTACGAGGTGGACGCCGCGTTCGATCTGGGCCTGATCAAGGGCCACACGCTGCGCCGCTGGGTGCAGCGGGCCGAGCGCTGGTTGATGCGCCGGTTCGACCGCGTCTCCACCATTTCCGGCCGCATGGTGGACCGCGCCCTGGCCAAGGGCGTGGCCACCGAGCGGGTGCTGCACTTTCCCAACTGGGTGGACATCAGCGGCATCACCCCGCTGACCGCGCCCAGCGACTACCGGGCCGAGCTGGGCCTGGCGCCGGACGCCGTGGTGGCCCTGTATTCCGGCAACATGGGCAACAAGCAGGGGCTGGAGATCCTCGCCGACGTGGCCCGCCTGCTGCAGGACGAGCCGCGCATCCAGCTGGTGCTGGGCGGCAACGGTTCGGGGCGAGCCGATCTGCAGGCGCGCTGCGCCGGCATGGCCAACGTGCGCTTTCTGGACCTGCAGCCGCTGGAGCGGCTCAACGACTGGCTGGGCCTGGCCGATGTGCACCTGCTGCCCCAGCGGGCCGATGCGGCCGATCTGGTGATGCCTTCCAAGCTCACCGGCATGTTGGCCAGCGGCCGCGCGGTGCTGGCCACCGCGATGCCGGGCACCGAGCTGTGCCGCGTCCTGACCCAGGACGCCGCCTGCGGCCTGGTGGTGCCACCGGAGAACCCGGTGGCCATGGCCGACGCGCTGCGTGCGCTGGCGGCCGACCCGGCGCGCCGCGCCACGCTGGGCGCCAACGGCCGGCGCCACGCCGAGGCCGAGCTGAGCCAGGACGTGATCCTGCGCCGCTTCGAGGCGCAGTTGATGGCCCTGGTGCAGGGGGAGCCAGCGTCCGGCGAGTTGCGCAGGGCGGTGGAACAACTGAAGTGAGGCGTTACATGATCGACCTGGCCCAACGTGACCAACGGCCGGTTTTTCATGGAAACTGGACCGAACGGGCTGGCCGTCGGGCCATGGCCCTGACCCTGCCAGGTCCAAGGGGTCATGCCACGGCGGTGCGGCGCGCAGCCGCAGGAGCAGCGCCGACCGCCAGGCGGCGGCCCGGCTGGCCACGCGGCTGCACGCGGGGTGGGCCTTCCGCTTCGCACACCGGCCCACTCGATGCGGGCCCCGTGGCGGCGAGGTGTCGGGCGGCACGAGCCCGCGGCGTCGGAACCCACGAACGGCGCCTGGCGCCGTGGGATCGCCCGTAATCAAAGGTAATTTTTTGGCCCCTTCAGGGCCAGAAAGGGGATGCGTTATGCGCCGGAAGGAATTCATCATGAAAAGCAGGCCATGGGCCTCTTGGGGCCTCGGGGTGATGGCGGCAGTCGCGGCCTGGCCGCTGCATGCGCAGACGGCCAGCACCGGCACGGCGGGCCAGCCCGGGGGGGCGGCGATGCAGATGGAGCCCGTGCGGTCGACGCCGACGCAGGCGCCGGTGAACGCCACGGCCGCCCAGCTCGTGCCGGCCAGCGCTTCGATGGGCTCGGAGGGCACGGTCGCCCCCCTGAACCCGCTGAGCGCAGCGGGCGCGGTGGGCGCGGACTACCGCATTGCGCCCAACGACCTGATGGAGTTCAACGTGTTCGGCGTGCCCGACATGAAGCGCGACGTGCGCGTGAACGCCTCGGGCCAGGTGTCGCTGCCGCTCATTGGCCCGGTGCAGGTGGCGGGGCTCACCTCACAGGCGGCCGAAGAACTGATCGCCACCAAGTACCGGGAGAAGTACCTGCGCGACCCGCAGGTGTCGCTCTTCATCAAGGAGTTCACCACGCAGCGTGTCGCCATCGAAGGCGCGGTGACCAAGCCGGGCATCTACCCGGTGACGGGGCAGCTCACACTGCTGCGCGCCCTGGCCCTGTCCGGCGGCTTCGCGCAGTACGCCAACATCAACCAGATCATGGTCTACCGCAACGGCCAAGGGGGCGAGCGTGAGCAATTCACCTACGACCTCGACAAGGTGCGCGCCGGCCAGGAGAAGGACCCGGACATCCGCTCGGACGACGTGATCGTGGTCCAGCGCAACGCCAGCCGTGCCGCCCTGAGGGACTCGCTCTTCCGCGACATCCTGGACACGCTCAACCCATTCCGCTGACGCGGCTTCAACCCCATGGCTACCACTGACCAACACCCATTGCCCGCCGTTCCCGGCCCCAGGGGCGCACTGGCCCTGCAAGGGGAAGGCACCCTGTCCACGCAGATGCTGGCCCGGGGCGAACCCCGGGCCCTGGCGGAGGACCGGATCGACCTCAAAGCCATCTGGCGCACGCTGACCAAACACAAATGGACCATCGTGGGCATCACCCTCCTGTGCACCCTGGCGGCCGGGGTGTACACGCTGCGCATCACGCCGCAGTACCAGAGCACGGTCCTGCTGCAGATCGACCGCGCGGCGCAAAAGGTGGTGGGCTTCAACACCGAGGTCGAGGTGGAAGAGGGGGGCACGGCATCCGACCAGCTGCAGCTGCGCACGCAGATCGAACTGCTCAAGAGCCGCAGCCTGGCCGAGCGGGTGATCGACGAAATGGGCCTGTACAAGCCCGGCGCATCCGCCCCGCCGCCCGACGAGGCCGCCGACACCGACGCGAACGACGCGGCGGCGCCGACCGGCAACGAACCGGTCGACAAGGCCTGGGGCCTGGCCCGGAAGTTGATGGGCAACCTGCGCACACTGTTCACCCCATCGCAGGCGGACCGCCGCACGCTCAGCCGGTCGGGCACCGTGGCGCAGTTCGAACACGCGATCTCCGTGGAGCCCATCCGCAACTCGCGCCTGGTCGAACTCCGGGTGCTCAACCCCGACCCGGAACTGGCCGCCGGCATCGCCAACACCCTGGCCAAGACCTTCATCGCCAGCAACATCGAGCGCAAGGTGGAATCGTCGATCTACGCCCGACAGTTTCTGGAGGAGCAGATCCGCCAGACCAAGGCCAAGCTGGAAGAGAGCGAGCGCGTCATCAACAACTACGCGAAGAAAAACGAGATCCTGAACCTGGGCGAAAAAGGCAGCGCGGCCACCCAGACCTTCGTGGACTTTTCCGCTGCACTGGCCAAGGCGGAGCAGGACCGCATCAAGGCCGAGACGCTGTACAACCAGGTGAAGCTCAACCCCGAGAGCGCGCCCCAGGCGGTGGTCAACGAGGCCATCCGCGCCTACAAGGAGCAACGCGCCCGGCTGGAGGCCGAATACGCCCGGGACCTGGCCATCTACAAACCCGACTACCCCGCCATGGTGCAGGCGCGGGCCCAGATCGCCGAGCTGGAGGGGCGCATCAAGACCGAGGTGAACAACATCCTGGCCAGCATCCAGGGGCAGTACCTGTCCGCCCGCAAGGCAGAGGACGAGCTCCGGGCCAAGGTGGCCAGCAGCCGCAGCGAGGTGCTCACCGTGCAGGACCGCAGTGTGGACATGAACCTGCTGAGCCGCGAGCTGGACACCAACCGGCAGGTGTACGACAGCCTGCTACAGCGCCTGAAACAGGTGAGCGTGACGGCGGGCATCACCACCAACAACGTGAGCATCGTGGACGAGGCCACGGTGCCGCTGTTCCCGGCCAAGCCCAACCTGAAGGTCAACATCGGTCTGGGCGTGATGCTGGGCCTGTTCCTGGGCATGCTGGCGGCCTTGCTGCGCGAGCAGCTGGACGATTCCGTGAAACACGCCAACGAGATCGAAACCCAGTACCACCTGCCCCTGCTGGGCCTGATCCCGTTCACCCGGCCCGACAGGGGCCACAAGGGACCCGTGGCCCTGCTGGCGCACCACGATCCGCGCAGCACCTTTGCCGAGGCCTACCGCTCCATGCGCACGGCACTCCAGTTCAGCACGGCCGACGGCGCACCCCAGCGCTTCATGGTGACGAGCTGCGGCAAGGGCGAGGGCAAGACCACCACGGCGCTCGCGCTGGCCATCAACTTCGCCCAGCTGGGCCAGAAGGTCCTGTTGATCGACGCCGACATGCGCAAGGGCTGGGTGCACCAGATGCTTCAGGTGTCCAACGAGCGCGGCCTGTCCAACCTGCTGAGCGGGGACCGCAGCAGCGACGCGCTGATCCAGGAAACCACCGTCGCCAACCTGGGCGTGATCACCGCAGGCCCGGTGCCACCCGACCCGGTGGAACTGCTGATGGGCCCCCGGCTGGGCCTGCTGCTGGAGAAGGCTCAGGCCATGGGCTACCAGCAGATCGTGATCGACGGGCCGCCGCTGCTGGGCATCGCCGACGCCATCGTGCTGGGCAACCAGATCCAGCACATCGTGTTTTCCGTGAAGGCCGGCGGCACGCGCAAGGACAGCATCCGGGACGCGCTGCGCCGCCTGCGCAACGCGGGCCTGGTCCCCATGGGCATGGTGCTCACTCACGCTCGCAACGAGCACACCAGCGACTACGCCTACGCGGCCTACTACGGCTATGGCTACGGCGACGGCTACACACCACCCCGCGCCGCCCGGCCGGCCCCGGCGCCCAGCCCGAACAAGCCGCCCGTTCCGCTGCCGAGCGGCACCCGGATCGAGCCCACACTGGACCCGTCGGGCGCCTAGGATGAAACACCCCCCGCGCCGCTTCGCGTGCCTTGCAGGCCGCGGCATCGTCGGAGCCGATGCCTCTTCGTCCCGTCCAAGCCTGCGCAGGCAGGCTTGGAGCCGCGGTCCTCAGCCCCCCTCAAGGGGGGCGGCACTGGCCGTCCGGCAAAGCCGGCCCGGCGGTGCCTCTGGGTGGCGTTGTTTCATGCGTCGCGGGTGGCGCTCCGGCGCCGTGGATAACTGACATGAAACACGCCCGCCGCCCTTCGCACGATCCGCATGACCCCGATCGACCGGAGCCGCCTGCCGACCGCGCTGCTGGACTTTGAGCGTTCGCCCGGGCGCTACCGGGTGGTGCTGCGCGAGCCGCGCGCGCTGTTCGAGCACATCGGCAGCGTGATGCAGATCGCCGCCGGGCGCCCGGTGGAGGGCTTGCCCGCCGAACCCGCGAACGCGCCGGCGCTGCGCCGTGCGGCGCGCTTTTTCGTGCGCACGGTGATGCTGCGCCCGGGCTCGGACCCCTTGACCCTGCTGGGCCTGCACCCGGGCTTCGAGCCGGCGCAATTGCGCGAGCACTACCGGCTGATGATCCGCCTGACGCACCCGGACTTCGACGCCGCGGGCGAAGGCTGGCCTGCCGACGCCGCCACGAGGGTCAACCTGGCCAACGACCGCCTCTCCTCGCCGGAGAAGCGGGCGCAGCACGCCCTTGCGTGGCACACCCCGGCCGGCGATGTACCCGCGGCCATCGCGGGCGCGCCAAGGCGCCCGCAGCCCCTGCTGCCCCAACCGGCACGCCCCAGGCCCACCTTCGCGCACGACGAAACGCGCGCGGGCTGGCGCTCTCTTCGGGCCAGGCTGGCACTGGCCGGCATGGGTGCCGTGTTCATGGCGGGCGCGTTCCTGCTGGTCGACCCGATGGACAACGAGGGTGCTCTGGTGGTGCGCCGTGCCCCACCGGTGCAAGCCCCGGTGTTGCCGCCCTCGCCCGAGCCAGGCACGCCCTCGCCCGAGGACGCCGCACCGTTGCAGGATGCGGCCCGCGTGCCGGAGGCGCCGCGGCCATGATCGATCTGCACTGCCACATCCTGCCGGGCATCGACGACGGGGCGAAGACGCTGGACGAGTCGCTGGCGATGGCGCGCATCGCCGTGGCCGACGGCATCCACACCCTGGCCTGCACGCCGCACATCTACCCCGGCCTGTACATGAACGACGGCCCGGGCATCGCGCACGCCCGCGCCCGCCTGCAGGCGGCGCTGGACCAGCAGGGCATTGCGCTGAAACTGGTGGTGGGGGCGGACGTGCACCTGGTGCCGGGCCTGATCGACGGGCTACGGAGCGGGCAGGTGCCGACGCTGAACGGCTCGCGGTATTTCTTGCTGGAGCCTTCGCACACCACACCGCCGCCACGGCTGGAGGCCTCGGTGTTCAACCTGATCGTGGCGGGCTACACACCCATCATCACGCACCCGGAGCGGCTGACCTGGGTGGAGAGCCACTACCCGGTGTTCCAGCGGCTGATCGCGCAGGGTGCCTGGATGCAGGTGACGGCCGGTGCGCTGACGGGCGTCTTTGGCCAGCGCGCGCGGTACTGGGGCGAGCGCTTCATTGGCGAAGGCCACACCCACCTGCTGGCCAGCGACGCGCACTCCACCGGCCGGCGCCTGCCGCGACTGACCGAGGGGCTGGAAGTGGCACGTCGCCTGGTGGGCGACAGGGAAGCGAGCCGCCTGGTGACCGAGCGGCCGGCGGCGGTGTTGGCCAACCTGCCACCGCCGGGCTTTGGGCTGCCCCCCAAAGATGCGGATCAGGCAACGGGTCGGCCTTCGATGATCCGCCAATGGTTCTCAATGCGGCACCCGGCGCCCTGAGCAGCCGGGCCCGCCGCCACACGGTGGGCTGCGCGCGGCCTCAGCGCGGCCACAACACCCACAGCTGCAGCGGCTGCTTGAGCGCGGCGGCCGTGGTGTAGGCCGGGTCGGTCCAGCCGCCCCAGCCGGTGAACAGGTCGGCGCGCACCGCGCCCACGATAGCGCCGCCCGTGTCCTGCGCCAGCACCAGTTTCTGCTGGCTCAGTGTGGGGCCCTGCGTGGCCAGCCACACCGGCGTGCCGTAGGGGATGCTCTGCGGGTCGACCGCGATCGAGCGGCCCGGCGTGAGCGGCACGCCCTGCGCGCCGCGCGGGCCAAAGCGCGCGTCCAGCTCCGAGAGTTTTTCCTCGCGGAAGAACACGGTGCGCGGGTTGCTCCAGAGCATGTCATTGAGGCGCTGCGGGTTGCGCGCCGCCCAGGCCTTGATCGCTTCCCACGAGGCCTCGCTGATCGCGCGCTGGTCGAGCAGCCAGCGCCCCACGCTCTGGTAGGGGTGGCCGTTGTGCGCGGCGAAGGCCACGCGCACCTGGCGCTGGCTGCCGTCGGGCTCGCTCACGTTGAGCCGGCCCGAGCCCTGGATCTGCAGGATCAGCGCGTCAATGGGGTCGGCCAGCCAGGCGATGGCCTTGCCCTGCAGCGCGGCCCGGGCCGCGGGCAGGGTGTCGATCTCCTGCCGGCTGTACCAGGGCTGGCCCGGGCGCAGGCCGTCGGGCGGGCCGTACAGCGGCGTGCGGTGGGTGGCGGTGGGCACGCGGCTGGCGGGCAGGATGGGTTCGTAATAACCGGTGAGCAGGCCCTGGGACAGGCTGCCGTCGGGCTCGCTCACGCGGTAGGGCTGGAAGCGGCGCACGACCCAGGCCTGCTGCTCGGCGGGCGTGGCGATGGAGAGCTGGCGCACCTCGCCGCACAGCGCGGTGTGGCCGCTGACCGGCCGCTCGCAGCCGCGCACCCAGGCGTTCCAGGCCTCGTGCAGTTGGTCCTGGCCCCAGCCGGGCAGCTCGGCCCAGCGCACCGGGGTCCAACGGCTCTTGCCCCGCTGCTGCGCTGGCGGCAGCGGGTCGTTGTCGGTGAGGGGCGCTGGAGCCCTCGGCGCCGGGGTGGGATAGGGATAGGGGTCGATGGCGCAGGCGCCCAGGCTTCCTACAATCAGGGCCCACGCGGCCATCCGCAAACCCCGCGCTGCAGAGGCACGGCGCCCCCGCGGCGCTGCCGGCACCGGGCCCATCCACGAACCGTCGATCGCCGTCATGACCTTGTTGTTGCTGGAAGCCCTGGGCGCCCTGGTGTTGCTGGTGTTCATTGTGTGGTGGACCATGTTTTCAGGGCGCGAGAAGGGTGAACTGCCCGATCGGACCCGCAACGGGCCGGACGACGACGGCACACCAAAATCCTGAGCGCCGGCCGGGCGCGAGGCCGCTCAAGGCTGGCGCAGCGCATTGGCCAGTTCCACGGCCGATTTCACGCCCATTTTGTCGAACACACGCGAGCGGTGCACCTCCACCGTGCGCACGCTGATGTGGAGCTGATCGGCCACCAGCTTGTTGGGCAGGCCGGCGATCACCAGGTGCATCACGTCGCGCTCGCGATCGGTCAGGCCGGCCAGCCGCCGCTGCAGCTCGCGCTGGGCGCGGCGTGCGGCCAGCACCTGGGCCGAGCGGTGCAGCGCCTGCTCGACACGGTCGACCAGGGCGTTGTCGGAGAACGGCTTTTCGCAGAAATCGAAGGCGCCGCGTTTGACCGCGTCGACCGCGGTGGCCACATCGGCGTGGCCCGAGAGAAAGATCACCGGCAGCGCGGCCTGCCAGGGCAGGGTCAGCAGGTGTTCGAACAGCGCCAGCCCGCTGGTGCCGGGCATGCGCACATCGAGCAGCACACAGCAGGGATCGCCCGGCGCATCGGTCCAGCCCGCGATCTCGGCCAGGAAGGCGTCAGCGCTGTCAAAGCCCTCGCTGAGCAGCCGCCGCGTCCGCAGCAGCCAGGCCAGCGCTTCGCGCACGCCCGCATCGTCGTCGACGAGAAAGACCTTGGCGTCGGGGTACTGGGTCATGGGCGGATGATAGTGGAGGCTTTGCGCGCTCAGGCGGCCGGCAGGGTGAACCGGAACACCGTGCCGCGCGGCAACGCCGGCTCGTGGGTCAGTGCGCCGCCGTGCTGCTCGATCACGGTGCGGCACAGCGAAAGACCCAGGCCCATGCCTTCGGCCTTGGTGGTGAAGAAGGGGGTGAAGAGCTTGTCGCGCACCTCCGCGCTCAGCCCCTGCCCGTGGTCGGTCACGGCGAACTCGACCCAGCCCTTGCGCGGCGGATCGCCCGCGCCCTGGCCCGCGTGCAGGCGCGACTGGCTCACCGCCAGGGTGAGCACGCGCAGCCCCGAGCCCGGTGTCGGGTCGCCGTTGGGCATGGCCTGCACGCCGTTGCGCGCCAGGTTGAGCAGCACCTGTTCGACCATGGTGCGGTCGCACAACACCGGCGGGCAGCCGGGGGCCACGAGGGTCCGCACGCGGATGCCCTGCTTCTTGGCCTGCAGGCCGAGCAGGGGCAGGATGGCCTCGATCAGGCTGGCGGGCGCCACGGCTTCGCGCACCTGCTCGCGCCGGCGCACGAAGTCGGCCACGCTCTTGATGACGCGCCCGGCGCGTTCGGCCTGTTCGCTGATGCGCCGCATGGCCTGCTGGAGGTCGCCCTGGGGCAGGTGCTGCCCCGGGCCCAGGGGTTCATCGAGCAGGTTGAGCGTGCCGCTGGCGTAGCTGGCGATGGCCGCCAGCGGCTGGTTGAGCTCGTGGCTCAGCAATGAGGCCATCTCGCCCACGGTGGCCAGCCGGGCCGTGGCCTGCAGGCGCTCTTGCGAGGCGCGGTTGAGTTCTTCGATGCGGCGCTGCTCACTCAGGTCGAGGATGGCGCTCATGAAGCCGGTCTGCGTGCCTTGCGCGTCGATCAGCGGCGCTTCGATGATGAGCACCGGAAAGCGGGTGCCGTCGCTGCGCTGGAACACCGACTCGTAGCCTTCGCGCGGCAGCACCTGGCCGGCCAGCCGCACCGCCTGGCGCTGCTGGTATTCGTCCACCAGCTCGGGCGGCCACCAGGGCGCGGGCAGGCCCGAGCCGATGAGCTGCTCGGCGCTGAACCCCACCATCTGGCAGAACGCCGGGTTGACGTAGGTGATGCGGCTGTCCATGTCGCGCGCGCGCAGCCCGGTGACCAGCGAGTTCTCCATCGCCTTGCGAAAGGCCAGGGCCTGCGCCAGTTCGAGCTCGGCGCGCTGGCGGCGCCGGATGTCGCGCCCCAGCAGCGCCAGCACCGCCAGCAGGGCCAGCGAAAGCACGCCCACGACGGCGGTCAGCACGTTGGGAAACAGGCCGAACGGCCCCTTGCCGCCCAGGCGCGGACTCTCCAGCCGCAGCATGAGCGTGTGGCCGGGCAGATCAAGCAGGGTGCTGGCCTGCAGGGTGCGGCGGTTGCTCGGCGCGCTGCTGTGCAGGGCCAGTCGGGTGCCGTCGGGTTCGGTGAAAGCCAGGCCGCGGCCTCGCAACAGGTCCTTGTTGGTGAGTTCGGCGAGCAGGCCCGGCAGCGAGTAGGTGGCCACCAGGAAGCCGGCCGGCACGCCGGTGCGCACCACCGGCAGGCACATCTCCATCAGCTCCTGCCCCTGGCCACCGCTCATGGGCCAGAAGTAGCTGGGCGAAAACGACGGCCCCGAGACGCGCTGCGCGCTGTCGCAGGCCTGCCGCAGGTCGGGCAGGGCCTGCTCCCGGTGGAGGTAGCCAAACAGATCCGGCAGGTAGGGCGTGTCGCGGTGGGTGATGAGCCGGTAGGCGCTGTCGCGCCACTCCAGGCGCACGATCTCGCGGTGCTGGCCCAGCAGCTCGGCCGCCGGCCCGGCCCAGGAGTTGGGCGTGGGCGCCACGCTGTGCAGCGACTGCAGGGTCTGCACGTTGCGCACCAGGGCGCTGCGGATGTCGCTGGCCATCGCCACGGCATCGGCCTCCAGCGCGGCCTGGTCGCGCCCCTCTTCGTACTCGGCCGCCAGGAACACCAGCACGCCCAGCAAGAGCAGCACCAGCAGCAGCAAGGCCCCCCAGAGCATCCAGCGGCGCGAGCGCAGCAGGTGGTGCGCCCGCGGTTGGGATGGAGCCACTGCGGTCACGAACAGGCGAGGCGGTGGAGCGAGCGGCCCAGGCCACCACGGAACCGGCTCCGCCGGGCCGCAGGTGGCGCCCCCCAGTGGGGGGTGACGCGCCGTTGGGCGCGGCGCAGGGGGTGGTTCACGCGCCGGGCCGCCCCAAGCTTGAACCGCGCCCCCGTGGGGGGCAGCGACCCGCGCAGCGGCGGAGCGTGGGGGCCCAGTCTCATAATCTGCGGTGCTGCAGCGCCGGCAACTGCTGGCGCACGTTTTGCAGGCGCTCCATGTCCAGCTCGGCGAGCACCACACCGGAGCCCTCGGCCTGCATGGCCATGACCTCGCCCCAGGGGTCGATCACCATGCTGTGGCCCCAGGTACGGCGGCCGTTTTCGTGCAGCCCGCCCTGGGCGCTGGCGATCACGTAGGCCTGGTTTTCGATCGCGCGGGCGCGCAGCAGCACCTCCCAGTGGGCCTGGCCGGTGGTGTGGGTGAAAGCCGCGGGGACCAGCAGCAGGTCGGCCGCGAGCATGCGGTAGAGCTCGCCAAAGCGCAGGTCGTAGCAGACGCTCTGCCCGACGCGCCAGCCCTGGCCGTCGCGCGCCTTGCACTCGAACACGGTGGGCGTCTCGCCTGCGACCAGCACGGAGGCTTCGTCGTAACTCTCGCGGCCGTTGTCGTAGCGGAACAGGTGGATCTTGTCGTAGCGGCTGATGTTTTCGCCGCGCGGGGTGTAGGCCAGCGAGGCGTTGGCCGCGTGTGTGGGGTCATCGGTGGCCATGGGCAGCGTGCCGCCGACGATCCACATCTTCAGGTCGCGCGCGGCGTCGGACAGGAAGTCCTGCACCGTGCCCAGCCCCGGGGTCTCGGCGATCAGGAGCTTGTCGGCGTCCTGGTGGCCCATGAAGCAGAAGTACTCGGGCAACACGGCCAGCTCGGCCCCGTCGTGCGCGGCCTGGCGCAACAGGCGCAGGGCTTCGCTGAGGTTGGCGTCCAGGCTGATGCCCGAGACCATTTGGATGGCGGCGACTTTCATGACAGCTCCTGTGGGGTGGGCCAAAGGCCGCTCCCGGGGTGGAAACACAGCTTAACGCAGAGCAACAACCGGGACAGCCTATTCGCTTTTGGGCGCCACGGCAGCGACCCCGATTTTTTCGACCTGGGGGTCGGCCCAGCTGCCGGTGATGTGGAACTGCTGGGTGGTGGCGCTCTGCAGCGGCTGGCGCAGCAGGAACTGGGCCAGGAAGGTGCCCAGGCCCACGGCGGGGTTGATGGCGGTGGCGATCAGGGCGGCGGTGCCGGCGTTGATCTCGGGCACCACCACCACCTTGAGGTCCTGCTGTTCGCGCGCGATGTCGGCGCTGCCCTCCATCAGCACGGCGGCGTTCACGCCCTTCATCTGCAGGTTGTTGGTGTGCACCACGCCCTGCTCGATGCGCGCGTCGCCGCGCACGAAATCGAACGCGAATCCGTTGGAGAACACGTCGCGGAAATCCAGCACCAGACGCCGGGGCAGGGCCTGCAGGCTGAGCACGCCCAGCAGCTTGGCCGCCCCGGGCTCGACCTTGAGGAACTGACCGCGCTCGATGTCGACCTTGAGCTGGCCGGCCAGGCTGGCGTAGTCCATGGCCAGCGGCGAGCCCCGCCAGCCAATGTTGCCTTCGATGCGGCCCTTGCCATTGCTCACCACGCCCTCGCGGCCGAAGCGGGCCAGCAGCAGGCCGGAGTCGTTGATGTCGAGCGTGAAACTCAGGGCGGTGCGCCGCTGACCGCCCGGGCTGGCGCCATCGGGCGCCCAGTTGCCGGTGGCGCTCAGGCGCGCTTCGGGCACGTTGAGCTCCAGCCGGTTCAGCCGCCATTCGCTCACGCGGGTGGGGCCGGCGCGGTTCACGGCGTTGATCTCGACCCGGCCCAGGCGCCGGTTGGACAGCACCAGGTCTTCGACCGCGATGTCCAGCGCGGGCACGCTGCTGGGCTGCTGCAGGATCTGCTCCACGTCCTTGGCGGCCGAGGGCGCCAGGTTCAGCCGCGCCAGCCGCGCGTAGACGCTGCCGGCGGCCGGGCCGCTGGGCTGGCCGTATTCGACGTAGCCATTGAGTTCCTCGGCATCGATGTTGGCGCGCCACTGGGTGCCCTCGCGCGAGCCTCCGACCACCACCCGGTTGAAGCTGCGCCCGTCGACGGTGATGCGGTCAGCGCGCACCGCCAGGGTGGTGGGCAGGTAGGACAGGCTGGCGCCCGAGGCCGGCGCGGTGGACGCCGCGGACGTGGTGGGTGCGGTGGCCGTCCCGGTGGCGCTGGAGAACACGCGTTCCCAGTCGTCCACGTTGATCTGGCCGACCTGGATGTTGGCCAGCACCCCGTCGGCGGGCATGGGCGCCGACTCGCCGGCGCCCAGACCCAGGGCCACGCTGCCGCGCAGCACACGCGGCTCGGCGCCGACGATGTCACGCTCGTAGCGCAGCGCGGCCAGCGGGGTCTGCTCGGGGCCGAGCAGGACCGTCAGGCGGTCGCTGCGGGCCACTTCGCCGCTGGCGTCGGCCGCCGTGGACAGCACGGTGTTCTCGTAGCGCAGCGGCAGGCTGTCGGCCGCGGCCTTGGCCAGCGGCGCGGGCAGGTTCAGTGCCAGCCCCTGCAGGCTGCTGTTGACCACCAGCTCGGGCACTCCGGCGCGAAAGCCGAGCTGCGCGGTGTAGGCGGCCGTGCCGCTGGCGTGGGCAAAGAGGCGCGAGACGAAGCCCAGATCGGCGTCGCGCAGGCCCTCGGCCCGCGCCGTGCCCTGGCCCCGGAACTGGATGCGCGCCACGCCCTGGGCGTCGGGCTGCATGCCGCCGCTGAAGCGCAGTTCACCGCCGTAGAGCTGGGCCTGGGCGTCGCTCACACCAAACCCTTTTTCGCTGAAGCTCAGGCTGCCCTTGGTGCCGGCCAGCAGCGGGGCCTCGGGGCTGATGTGCACGTCGTTGCCGTCAAAGCGCACCGTGCCCCCGACGGTGGTGGCGTCCAGTTGCTCGAACGGCAGGCTCAGGCGGAACTGCGCACTGGCCGGCCCGGTCATGCGGGCCCGCGCCAGGGCTTCGCCGGTCATGCGGTTGAGCGGCGAGTTGCGCACGAAGCCCAGCATCTCGGTCGCGGGTCCACGCGCGTCGGCGCTCACCACCAGGGTGGCGTGGTCGACCAGGTTGGCCACTTCGATCCTGGCCTGGCTCAGGCGCACCTGGGGCGCGCCGTCCAGCCCCGCGTCCAGCCCGCTCAGGTGCAGCGAGGCACGGTCCAGCAGCAGGTCGCCGTTGAGGCCTTTGAGCATGGGCCAGGGCGCGTCGCCCGGTTCCTGCAGGAAGGTGGGCACGTAGGCGAAGTCCACCGCCTGCAGGTGGGCCGCGATGCGGAAGTCGCCGCTGGTGCCGGGCGTGTCGAAGGGCATGTCGTACATGTCGCCCTTGATCTGGAAGTCCACCTTGTCGGACCGGCCCGAGCGCACCGCCTCGCGCACATAGCGCCGCACCTCGGCCGACACCGTCAGCGGCAGGTAGCGGTGCACGCGGTCGGCGCTGGCGCGGGTCAGCGTGGCGTTCACGTCGAGCACGCCGGGGAAGCGGGAACGCGAGGCGCTGCGCTGGGGGTCGCTGGTCTGCCAGCGGGCCTGGCCCGTGCCTTCGGCATCGGCGTTGGCCAGGCGCACGTTGTCCAGTTGGGCCTCGATGCGCTCGCCGTCCAGGCGCCAGAGCGCGTCGGCCTCGAAGCGCGTGAGCGGCAGCACCGGGTCCTCGAACACGTCGGGCAATTCGAGGGCGCCGTTGGCCACCGTCAGGTGCGCGCGCCCGCCTGCCTGATTGAGGTCGAAGTCCACCGTGGCACCCGCGATGCCGGGCCGCCCGGGCAGGGGGTAGCGGCCCGAGGCCGAGGTCTTGCCGCTGGGCTGGCCGGACAGCGCCAGGCCCACCACGCGGCCCTTGGCCTGGTAGGTGTCGACGCTCCAGTCGATGCCCTCGGCGGGTGTCTCGGCGTTCACCACGGCGGCGCCCGGCGCCCGCGCGGCGGCGGACGGTGGCAGGCCCTGCCACCGGGCCGTCAGGCCATCGACGCGACCAGCCGGTTTCAGGCTGGTCAGCAGCGCGGGCGTTCCACCGGGCAGCGGCAGCCGGCTGGCCAGCGCGGACAGCGGCGCGAGTTCGATGCCGTCGGCGCTGAGTTCGGTGTGGGCCACGCGCTGGCCCTGGCGCGCGGTGTGCTCCAGCCGCAGGCGCCCGCCGGGCCAGACCTCGCCCGCGCGGGTGCGAAAGCGCAGGTTGTCGGTGGTGAAAGAGAACCCCGCGTCGCTCCATTGCGAGGCCAGGCGACCGCTGAGTTCGTCCAGCGCCAGCGGGGGCAGGTCCGGGCCCAGGCGGGACTCCACGTCCCGCAGCGCCAGGTCGGCGGTGACGCCGGCCACCTGCCCCCGTTTCACGTCGGCCCAGGCGCGCACCGCGCCCTGGCCCGCGCGCACCTCGACGCCCCAGTCGGACAGGTCCACATAGGCCCGCAGGCGCGACACGTCCATGCGGGTGAAGTCGGCGAACAGCTCGCCGTCCCAGCGCTGCCAGCGCGCCTGGCCCTCGGCCTTGCGGCCCAAGTCGAGCAGAGGCTCGCGCAAGCTGGCACGCAGGCTCAGGCGCTCGCCCCACTCGGACGGCGGTGTGGCGTCGAGCCGGAACTGGTGGTTGCGCGCCTGGTTGCGCGCCACGAAATCCAGCGCGCCCAGCTGCAGCGGCGGTTGGCCACGCAGGTCGTCGGTCCAGCGCACGGTGCCGTTCTGGATCACGAACTCGGGCTGGGAAAAAAACCAGTCAGAGGCCGAGTGGTCACCGCTGTCCGGCCTGGTCAGGTCCAGCCCGGCCACCTCGATGTGGCCCTGCGTGGTGCGCCGCACGTCGAGCACCGGCGAGGCGATCACCACCTGCTCGAAGCCCAGCCGCCACAGCGAGCGGACCGACAGCGCGGTGCGCACGCTCGGCAGGTGCAGGGCTTCGCGCCCGGCGGCGTCGAACAGCCGCACGTCGCTCAGCTCGAAGGTGGGCACCAGGGCGGGCAGGAAATCGGGCAGCCAGTCGTGCCCCGCCGATCCGGCCTCGGCCCGGATCGCCCCCACGCGCACGGTTACCCCTACGGTGGTGCTGGCCCAGCGTTCCAGGTCGGGACGCCACTCGCCGATTCGCGGCACAATCCACAGATGCAGCACGCCCAGGGTGAGTGCGAACAGGCCCCAGACGGCCAGCACCAGCCAGAGCAGCAGCCGCGTTGCCACGGAAAGTGTCTTGAGGGATCGCGTGAAGGGTGCACGCACAGGAGATTCGGCGGCATCTGCCGGGCTTTGATGGTTCATGTCCACTGCAAATTATGACGGCCAGCCACACCAAGGGTTCCGCAGTCCAGGAATCCGCTTTGTCAATGAATGTGATACCCCCGTCCCCCAACCACCCGCCCCTGACACCCGCTGACCGGATCGCCGAACACTCGCGTTTCGTGCAGCGCGTGCGCCGCCGCTACACCGAGGAACTCGCCTGCCTGCCGCCCGGCGCACCGGTGCACGCCAGCATGCAGGCCTGCCTGGCCGAGCTGCGCGCCCGCGGCCTGGCCCTGCCTGCGGCGCTGCGGGTGCTGCGCCAGCTGGTGCTCGAGCGCCTGGTGGTGCTGGACTGCGAACAGGACGCGCCGCTGGCCGTGGTCACACGCGCGGTCACCGAGCTGGCCGAACTCGCGCTCGACGCGGCCTGCACGCTGGCCTGGAGCGAGCTCGACGAGCTGTTCGGCGCCCCCCAGTACCTCGGCCCCGACGGCCAGCCCCAGCGGGCCCGGATGTGGGTCATCGGCATGGGCAAGCTGGGCGCGCGCGAGCTCAACGTGTCGAGCGACATCGACCTGATCTACGTCTACGACCACGACGGCGAGACCGCCGGCAACGCCCAGGGCCGCAACCGCATCAGCAACCACGAGTACTTCGGCAAGGCGGTCAAACACATCTACAACACCGTGGGCGAAGCGACCGAACACGGCAACGTGTTCCGTGTCGACCTGGCGCTGCGGCCCAACGGCAACTCGGGGCCGAGCGCGGTTTCGCTGGGCGCGCTGGAGGAGTATTTCCTGGTGCAGGGCCGCGAGTGGGAACGCTTCGCCTGGCTCAAAAGCCGCGTGATCGCCCCGGCCGCCAGCATCGCCGACAAGAGCGCCAGCGCGCTGCGCGGCGCGGTGCTGCCCTTCGTGTTCCGCAAATACCTGGACTACAACGTCTTCGACTCCCTGCGCACGCTGCACCGCCAGATCCGCGAGCACGCGGCCAAGCGCGCCGCCGGCAACCCCGGCCGCGCCAACGACGTGAAGCTCTCGCGCGGCGGCATCCGCGAGATCGAATTCACCGTGCAGCTGCTGCAGGTGGTGCGCGGCGGCCAGTTTCCCGAGCTGCGCACCCGCCCCACGCTGGACGCGCTCACGCGCCTGTGCCGCGCCGGCCTCATGCCCCAGGCCAACGCCGACGCGCTGGCGCGGGCCTACGGCTTTCTGCGCCGGGTCGAGCACCGCATCCAGTACCTAGACGACCAGCAGACCCACGTGATGCCCACGCGCGACGACGACCTGAACTGGCTCGCCGCCACCATGGGCCACGCCAACGTCTGCGACTTCCTGCACACCCTGGACGCACACCGCGAGCTGGTGGCGCAGGAGTTCGACACCCTGCTCGGCGGCCCCACCCACGGGGGCTGCAACGGCAAGGGCTGCAACGGCCGGAACGGAAAGCCGGGCGCCAACGGCCAGCCCCGCGGCACGACCGACGACCTGCAGTCGGTGCTGGCCCAGCTGCCCGAGGCCTTCGCCGCCAAGGTGGCGCAATGGAGCGGGCACCCGCGTGTGCTGGCGCTGCGCGAAGACGCGCGCGCGCGCCTGGTGCGGCTGGTGCAGCGCACCGGCGCCTGGCTCGAACAGGGGCGCGTGAGCGAAGAAGCCGCCCTGCGCCTGGCCGACTGGATCGAACCCCTGCTGCGGCGCGAAAGCTACCTCGCGCTGCTGCAGGAGCGCCCCTCGGTGCACGAGCGCCTGCTGCGCCTCATGGGGGCGGCCAAGTGGCCCGCGCGCTACCTGCTCCAGCACCCGGGCGTGATCGACGAACTGGCCAGCCAGCAACTGCTGGCCGAGCGCTTCGACGCCGTGCAGTTCGAGGCTGAACTTGAGGCCCGGCGCGCCGCGCTGCACTCCACCGGCGAAGACGACGAAGAGGCCCTGCTCAACCTGCTGCGCCGCGCGCACCACGCCGAGGTGTTCCGCACCCTGGCGCGCGACGTGGAAAAGGTGCTCACCGTGGAGCAGGTGGCCGACGACCTCTCGGCCCTGGCCGACACCATGCTGCGCTTGACGGCGCGCTGGTGCTGGGCGCGGCTGAAGAACCGCCACCGCGAAGAGCCTGGTTTCGCCATCATTGGCTACGGCAAGCTCGGCGGCAAGGAGCTGGGCTACGGCAGCGACCTCGACATCGTGTTCGTCTACGAAGACGAGGACGAGCGCGCCCCCGAAATCTACGGCGCCTTCGTGCGCAAGATGATCAACTGGATGACGGTGAAGACCGGCGAGGGCGACCTGTTCGAGATCGACACCGCGCTGCGGCCCAACGGCAACTCCGGCATGCTCGTGACCAGCTTCAACGCCTACGCCAACTACCAGCAGCAGCGCGGCAGCAACACCGCCTGGACCTGGGAACACCAGGCGATGACGCGGGCGCGGTTTGTCATGTCTGGAAGTGAAGAAACCCCCACGCTCCCCGCTACGCGTGGTTCGCTACCCCCCGAGGGGGCTGGCCCCGCCTTGGGGCGGCCCGACGACGGGGCCGTGACCGCTTCCCTTCGCGAGCGCTTCGACGCCGTGCGTGAGGCGGTGATCACGTCGGAGCGCGATCCCCAGGCGCTGGCCGCGGAGATCGTGGCCATGCGCGAGAAGGTGCGTGCCGCCCACCCCGTGCGCGGCACGCGGTTCGACGTCAAGCACAGCCCGGGCGGCATGGTGGATGTGGAGTTCGCCGTGCAGTACCTGGTGCTGTCGCAGTCGCGCACCCACCCCGAGCTGCGCGCCAACAGCGGCAACATCGACCTGCTGCTGCGCGCCGAACGCGCCGGCCTGCTCGCGCCCGGCATGGGCGAGGCGGCCTCGCGCGCCTACCGCGAGCTGCGCCAGATCCAGCACCGTGCGCGGCTGGACGAAGCGCCGACCCAGGTCGATGCCGAGCTGGTGGAACCCCAGGCCGCGGCCGTGCGCGCGCTGTGGCAGCACGTGCTGGGCTCGCGCATGGCGGCATGAAGCCCTCGCGCAGCTGGCTGGTGCTCTGCGCGGTGCATGGTGTGGCCAGCATGCTGCTGTGGTGGGCCCGCCCGGGCGCCGTCGACTCCCTCACCTGGCACGCCCACGACTGGTTGCAGCAGCCCTGGACGCTGTGGACCAGCGCCTGGGTGCACATGAACACCCCGCACCTGATCGGCAACCAACTCGCGCTGGGCGCGCTGGCCGCTTTTGCCTGGGTGATCCGACCCTCGCTGGCCTGCACCTGGGCCTGGCTGCTGGCCTGGCCGCTGATGCAAGGCTCGCTGCTGCTGTGGCCGCAGATCGGTTACGCCGTGGGCCTGTCGGGCCTGCTGCACGCCGGGGCCATGGTGCTGGCCATGCAGCTGATCCAGAAGCGTATCCCCGTGCCCAAGGCGCGGCGCTGGGGCGGACTGCTGGCGCTGGGTCTGCTGGTGAAGCTGACACTGGAGCAGGGCTGGTCGAACCCGGTGGTCTGGGACCCGGGCAACGAGATGTCGGTGGTGCAGGCCGCCCACCTGGCGGGCACGCTGTGGGGCCTGGTGTTGGGGCTGATGCTGGGCTGGCTGCCCCGCGGCACGGCCAGCGCCCCGGCGCCTTCACTGCCCGCGCATTGAGGCGCCAGCGCACCAAGCTCCAACCCAGAACACGGCGGAACCGGCTCTGCCGGGCCGCTCGTGTTGCCCCCTTGAGGGGGTCGCGCGCAGCGCGGCGGGGGTGTTCATCTCGGGGTGGCCCCTCCTCACACCAGCGACTTGCGGAACCGGTTGAGCTCCTGCACCGTCTTGAAACTCTGCTCCATTAGCAGGCTCATGTTGTGCAGGATGCGCTCGACCACGCGGCTTTCCCACACCGCGTCGAAATCGATCTGCTTGTCCAGCCAGTGTTCGAGCCACTCGGGGTTGGGCAGGCGGCTCTGGATGGTGTCCTGGGGAAATAGCGCCTTGTTCACGTGCAGGTTGGTCGGGTGCAGCGCCTGCGCGGTGCGCCGCGCGCTGGCCATGAGCACACCCACCTTGGCGAACGCGCTGCGCGCCTCGTCGCCGAAGTTGCCGATGGCGCGTTTCATGTAGCGCAGGTAGGCGCCGCCGTGGCGCGCTTCGTCCTGGCTCAGGGTGGCGTAGATCTTCTTGATCACGGGCTCGGTGTGCCACTCGCTGGCGCGGCGGTACCAGTGGTTGAGGCGGATTTCGCCGCAGAAATGCAGCATCAGCGTCTCCAGCGGCGGGGCCGGGTCGAACTCGAAGCGGACGTCGTGCAGCTCCTGCTCGGTGGGCACGAGCTCGGGCCGGAAGCGGCGCAGGTATTCCATCAGCACCAGGGAATGTTTCTGTTCCTCGAAGAACCAGATCGACATGAAGGCCGAGAAGTCGGAATCGTCGCGGTTGTCGCGCAGGAACATCTCGGTGGCCGGCAGCGCCGCCCACTCGGTGATGGCGTTCATCTTGATGGTCTGGGCCTGCTCGTCGCTGAGCGCGCCGGCCTGGAACGTTTCCCAGGGAATGTCTTTGCCCATGTCCCAGCGGACGGACTCCAGCTGCTTGAAGAGTTCGGGGTAAAGCATGCGCGTCCTCGGTGGCAAAAAATCAGTTTACGGCCGGCACAAGACCGTTGTTTGACAAAGCTGCGGGCGTTGAATGGGTATCGGCCACGCCATAACCCTGCCTGGCCCAGGGATACAAAGAAGATTGAATGGACCAAAAAGATACCAATCAGTCACAATAAGACTATACAGTGCATTTTCAGACCAAACTCTCCACCATCACGCCGGACCCATCCATGTTCACGCAGTCCAGGAACTTTTTCGCACCGGCGCCGCTCCATCTCCACAAGGCGGCGCCGGAACCCGTGCCGCCCACCGTTTTTGCACTGCGAAGCCTTCCGACCCCTGGTGGTCTGGCTGAAATCCCGGGACGTCTCTCCTCCTCCTCCCTCCCTCCCTCATTCGTCTCGGGGCGCTTCGCAGTCTTTTGTCTTCCGGCCCACCGGGCCATGGGGGTCTGAACCATGCATTCAGACCCCCGCTTCCAGCCCAAGGGCACCCGCCCGCCCTGCCGTGTGGCCATCATCGGCTCGGGCATCTCGGGCCTGGCCGCCGCGCACACCCTGGCCGGTCTGGCCGACATCACCCTCTTTGAAGCCGGCGCCTACTTCGGCGGCCACACCCACACGGTGGACGTGACCCTGCCCGACGCGCAGGGCCGCCCGCTCCGTTTCGGCGTGGACACCGGTTTCCTGGTGCTCAACGAGCGCACCTACCCCAACCTGCTGGCGCTGCTGGCCGCGCTGGAGGTGCCGGTGGCGGGCTCCGACATGTCGTTTTCGGTGCAGGCCCCGGGCGCCGGGCCCGACGGCGGCGCGCTGGAGTGGAGCGGTACCAGCCTGTCCAGCGTGTTTGCCCAGCGCCGCAACCTGCTCAACCCGCGCTTCTGGCGCATGCTGGTCGACATCGTGCGCTTCAACCGCATCACCACGCGGCTGGCGCAACAGGGGCAGGACCTGGGCGAGCACAGCCCGCTGCTGCAGCCGCTGGGCGAGTTCCTGCACGCGCAGGGCTTCTCCCGCGAGTTCCGCGACTGGTATTTCCTGCCCATGATGGGCTGCATCTGGAGCTGCCCGACCGACCAGATGCTGGCCTTTCCCGTGGCCACCATGGTGCGCTTCTGCCACAACCACGGCCTGCTCCAGATCACCCACCGGCCGCGGTGGACCACGGTGGCGGGCGGCGCGCGGCGCTACGTGGAAAAGATCGTGGACGGTATCCCCGACCGGCGCCTGCGCACGCCGGTGCACCAGGTGCTGCGCGACGAACAGGGCGTGCGCGTGGTGAGCGAGGGCCGGGTCGAACGTTTCGACGCCGTCGTCATGGCCTGCCACAGCGACCAGGCGCTGTCTGTCCTGGGCGAGGCGGCCAGCCCGGCCGAGCGCGCCGTGCTCGGCGCGATCCGCTACCAGCCCAACCGCGCGGTGCTGCACACCGACGCCTCGGTATTGCCCACAACCCCCGCCGCCTGGGCGGCCTGGAACTACGAGCGCGAAGCCCCCGGCCCGCAGGCGCCGTCGGCTCAGGTCTGCCTGCACTACCTCATCAACCGGCTGCAGCCGCTGCCGGTGGCGCAGCCGGTGCTGGTGTCGCTCAACCCGCGGCGCGCGATCGACCCGGCGCGGGTGATCGGCGAATACGCCTACGAGCACCCGGTGTTCGACCTCGCCGCCCTTCGGGCCCAGGCCCGCCTGGGTGAGCTGCAGGGCCGACAGCACACCTACTACGCCGGCGCCTGGATGGGCTACGGCTTCCACGAAGACGGCCTGAAAGCCGGCCTGCACGCCGCCCGCGCGCTGATCGACGCCCACGGTCTGGTGCCCGCCACCAGCGGCGCGGCCGCGCGCCACGCCGCCCTGCCCGGGGTGTTCGGATGAGCACGCCGCCGGTGGCGCAGATCGGCTTTGGCCAGGTGCGCCACACGCGCCTGCGCCCGCGCCGCCATGCCTTCGCCTACCCCACCTACTTCCTCATGCTGCCGCTGCGCAGCCTGCGCGCCCACGGCAACGGCGAACTGGCGCGCAACCGGCGCGCGGCGCTGAGCTTTCACGACGCCGACCACGGCGACGGCGGGCCCGACTGCCTGGCCTGGATCGATGGTCTGCTGCGGCAGCACGGCATCGAGGACGCGCTGGGCGAGGTCTGGCTGCACACCATTCCGCGCGTGCTGGGCTACAGCTTCAAACCGGTGAGCCTGTGGTACTGCCACCGGCCCGACGGCCGCCTGCGCGCGGTGCTGGCCGAGGTGAACAACACCTTTGGCGAGCGCCACTGCTACCTGCTGGAGAACCCGCGCTACGGCGTGCCCTGCACGGCGGACAAGGCCTTGCACGTCTCGCCGTTCTGCCCGGTGCGGGGCCAGTACCGCTTCGTCTTCATGCGCACGCCGGGCCACCCCGGCGCCGGTCCGGCCCGCACCGTCGCGCGCATCGACTACCACGACGACGGGGCCGACGCGCCCGCGCTGATCCAGACCAGCGTGAGCGGCGCGCTGCAGGCGCTCAATGCCCGCAGCGTGCGGCGCGCGCTCTGGTCCTACCCGGCCATGACCCTGGGCGTGATCGCCCGCATCCACTGGCAGGCGCTGCGCCTGTGGCTCAAGCGCACGCCCTTCTTCCGCCAGCCGGCCGCACCGAGCGCTGCCGTCACCGTGGGCGAGCCCTCCACCCCTTCAGCGCCCTCGCGCTGAACCCCTCCGTCCCTCCCACTCCGCCCTGGCTGCCCACCATGAACAGCACCACCGCTCCCCGACACCCCGCCGGTTTCGCCCTGCCGCGCAACGCGCCCGCCACCGCCCGCAGCGCGCTGCAGTTGCTGCAACGCCTGCGCCACGGCAGCCTCACGCTGCAGCTGCCCGACGGCTCCATGCAACGTTTCGGCGACGCCCACGGCCCGCACGCCAGCCTGCGCCTGGCCAACTGGAAGGTCTGCGCGGCGGCGCTGAAATCGGGCGACATCGGCTTCGCCGAGAGCTACATCGCGGGCGACTGGCACACGCCCAACCTCACCGAGCTGCTGCGCCTGTTCATCGCCAACCGGCGCGAAATCGAGGACATGGTCTACGGCTCCTGGTTCGGTCGGCTGGCCTACTGGGTCCAGCACAAGCTCAACCGCAACTCCCGGGCCAACAGCCGCAAGAACATCCACGCCCACTACGACCTGGGCAACGGTTTCTACCAACTCTGGCTGGACCCGACCATGAACTACTCGTCGGCCCTGTTCGAAACGCCGGAGCAGTCCATGGTGGAAGCGCAGCACGCCAAGGTGCGGCGCGCGCTGCGCATGGCCGGGGTGCGCGCCGGCGACCGCGTACTGGAGATCGGCTGCGGTTGGGGCGCGCTGGCCGAGATGGCCACCACCGAATTCGGCGCATCCCTCACCGGCGTGACCTTGTCCACCGAACAGCTGGCGTTCGCGCTGCAGCGCATGGAGAAGCTGGGTGTGCCGCTGATGACCGACACGCCCGCCGCCGGGCTGCCCCAAGGCGAGGCGAGCCCCCTTGGGGAGCGTGGGGGCATCGGCCCCGCCGCCGATCTGCGCCTGCAGGACTACCGCGACATCGACGACGGACCCTACGACGCGATCTGCTCCATCGAAATGGTCGAGGCCGTGGGCCGCGAATACTGGCCGGGCTACTTCGGCGCGCTGCACCGCCTGCTCAAGCCGGGCGCACGGGCCTGCGTGCAAAGCATCGTGATCCGCGACGACCTGTTTGATCGCTACATCGCCGGCACCGACTTCATCCAGCAGTACATCTTCCCCGGTGGCTGCCTGCCCAGCCCGCGCGAATTCCGCGCCGCCGCGCAGCGCGCCGGGCTGGAGGTGGTGGACCAGTTCGACTTCGGGCAGGACTACGCGCGCACGCTGCGGCTGTGGCGCGAGCAGTTCCTGCGCGAGCACGAGCGGGTACAGCGGCTCGGCTTCGACCCGCGTTTCCTGCGCATCTGGGAGTTCTACCTGGCCTATTGCGAAGCCGCGTTCCTCGAAGGCAACACCAGCGTCGTGCAGTTCACCTTGCGCCGCCCGGACTGAACGATGCAACACCCCCACGACCTCCTGCCGCGGCACGCGCTGGCGCTGATCGCGCTGGCCGCCGCCCTGTGCGCGCCCGCGCAGGCCACCAGCCCCATCGAGCCCACGGCCAGCGCAGCACTGCAAGGCAAACAGGCGGTGGGCCAGGGCCTGCTGCGGATCTGGGGCTTCGAGGTCTACGACGCCAGCCTCTGGGCTGCGCCGGGGTTTGATGCCCCGCGTTTTGCCGCGCAGCGATTCGGGCTGGAGCTGCACTACCGGCGCGCCTTCGCGGGGCGCGACATCGCGCAGCGCTCGATCGACGAGATGCGCGGCATCGGCGCGCTCGCGCCCGAGCAGGCCGCACGCTGGCAGCAGGCCATGGGCGCGCTGTTTCCCGACGTGAAGCCGGGCGACCGCATCCTGGGTCTGCACGTGCCCGGCAGCGGCGCGCGCTTCTACCTCAATGGCCGGCTGCTCGGCGAGATCGCCGACGAAGCGTTTTCCGCCCGCTTCTTCGGCATCTGGCTCTCGCCCGCCACCTCGCAGCCGCGCCTGCGTGAAGCGCTGATCACGCAGGCGCGGCGATGAGCCCGGCCCGCCCCACCCGCATCCCCACGCCGGCCGAACACTTCGTGGGCGCCGGCGCCTGGCGCCACGGCCTGCGCTATGGCCTGCTCGGCCTGCCGCTGGCCTTCGTGGCGCTGCCGTTGTACGTGATCCTGCCCAACCACTACGCGCGCAGCTTTGGCGCGCCGCTGGCCGCGCTGGGCCTGGTGTTGCTGCTGGCGCGCTTGTTCGACGCGCTGCTCGACCCGCTGATCGGCCGCTGGTGCGACCGCCTGTTCGCGCGCTCGTCCCGCGCCGTGCTGGCCGCGGGTGCCGGCGCGGCCGTGGCACTGGCCCTGGGCCTGTGGGCGCTGCTGTTCCCACCCGAGGCGGTGCGCGCCGACCTGGGCGCGCTGCTGGCCTGGGCCGGCGGCCTGATGGCCCTCACCTACACCGCCTACAGCGTGGCCAGCGTGGCGCACCAGACCTGGGGCGCGCGCCTGGCCGGCAACGAGGCCCAGCGCAGCCGCATCACCGCCTGGCGCGAAGGCCTGGCGCTGCTGGGGGTGTTGCTCGCGGCGGTGCTGCCCGGCACGCTGGGGCTGGGTGCCACGGTCACGGCCTTTGCCGTGCTGCTGGCGCTGGGCTGGTGGGCCTGGAGCGCGGCGGTGGTGCCGCTGCCCGGCAGCCCGGCCACGCCCGCGCAGGCGGGTATGCCGGCGCGGCGCTCGCCGCTGCGCCAGCCGCGCTTTCTGAAACTGCTGGTGGTGTTCGTGCTCAACGGCACGGCCAGCGCCGTGCCCGCCACCCTGGTGCTGTTCTTCGTGCAGGACCGGCTGCAGGCGCCCACCGCCATCGAGCCCGCCTTCCTCGCCACCTACTTCCTGTTCGCCGCGCTGTCGCTGCCGCTGTGGGTGCGACTGGTGGGGCGCCTGGGCCTGGCGCGCACCTGGCTGGCCGGCATGGCGCTGGCCGTGGGGGTCTTCGTCTGGGCGGCCACCTTGGGCGAGGGCGACGTCTGGCCGTTCCTGGTGGTGTGCGCCCTCTCGGGGCTGGCCCTGGGCACCGACCTGGCCCTGCCCGGCGCCCTGCTCACGGGCCTGATGGACGAGTTGGGCGAACGCGGCCGACGCGAAGGCGCCTACCTCGGCTGGTGGAACTTCGCGGCCAAGCTCAACCTGGCGCTGGCCGCCGGTCTGAGCCTGCCGCTGCTCGCCCTGTTCGGCTACAGCCCCGGCGCGCGCGACCCCGCCGCGCTGCAGGTGCTCACGCTCGCCTACTGCCTGCTGCCCTGCGTGCTCAAGCTGCTCGCGGGCGCCGCGCTGCACACCCTGGTGATCCGGCCCGGACACCGGACCGAGGCCCCGACACACACCCCATTGAAAGCCCACCCATGAAACGACGCCTCGTACTCACCACCGGCATCGCCGCCACGCTCGGCCTGGCGGGCTGCGCCGGACCGCAGCTCAGCGACCACGCGAACGAGAAACCCGCGCTGGACCTGCGCGACTACTTCAACGGCACGCTCGATGCCTACGGCGTCTTCACCGACCGCGCCGGCAAGGTGATCAAACGCTTCACCGTGCTGATGCGCTGCCACTGGACGGGCGAGGACGGCGTGCTCGACGAGCACTTCGTGTACTCGGACGGCAGCACGCAACAACGCATCTGGCGCCTCAAGCACCTGGGCGAGGGCCGCTACAGCGGCACCGCCGACGACGTGGTGGGCGTCGCCCTGGGCCAGACGCGCGGCAACGCGTTCCGCTGGGGCTACACGCTGGCCCTGCCGGTGGATGGACAGATCTGGCACGTCGACTTCGACGACTGGATGTACCTGATGGACCCGCGCGTGATGCTCAACAAGGCGGTCATGCGCAAGTTCGGCGTTCGCCTGGGCGAGGTCACGCTGTCCTTCGTCAAACGCTGAGATGAAGCACCCCCCGCGCCGCTTCGCGTCTCCCCCCTCCAAGGGGGGCGGCACTGGCCGTCTGGCAAAGCCAGCCCGGCGGTGCCTCTGGACGGCACCGGTTCGTGCGGTGCGGATCGCGCTCCGGCGCCATGAACAACTGACATGTACTTTCCTGACCCACTGGCCACGCCCATGACGCCCCAACGCAGCTTCGTCAAACCCAGCCCCCTGGCACGCATCAGCTCCGTGCAGCGGCGCGGCTGGCACCTGCTGCGCCCGTTCAACCCGCCCATCACCGACTGGCGCGGCCTGCGGGTCTGGGTGATCGGCGCCTCCAGCGGCATCGGCTTGGCCACCGCCGAGGCGCTGGTGGCGCGCGGTGCGCGGGTGCAGGTGTCGGCGCGCAACGCGGCCGCGCTGGAGCGGCTGGTGGCCCGGCATCCGGCACGGCCCGGCGCGGTACCGGTGCAGGCCTGGCCGCTGGACGTGACCGACGCCACGGCGGTGGCTCAGACCGCGCGCGCCATCCTGGCCCAGGGTCCGCTCGATCTGGTGCTGTACTGCGCCGGCCACTACCGCGAGATGCGCGCCACAGCGATCGATCTGGCCGAGCTGCGGCGGCACTTGGCCATCAACTACGTCGGCGCGCTCAACGTGCTCGATGCCGTGCTGCCCGCGCTGATCGCGCGCGGCACGGGCCACCTCAGCCTCATCAGCAGCGTGGCCGGGTTTCGCGGCCTGCCCAAAAGCCTGGCCTACGGCCCGACCAAGGCCGCGCTCACCCACCTGGCCGAAACCCTGTACCTCGATCTGGAGCCGCAGGGGCTGGGCGTGAGCGTGGTCCACCCCGGTTTCGTGCAGACGCCGCTGACCGAGCAGAACGACTTCAGCATGCCCGCCCTGATCACGCCCGAGCGCGCTGCGCTCGCCATGCTCGACGGCTGGGCGCGCGGCGCCTTCGACATCCACTACCCCAAGCGTTTCACGCGCTGGATGAAGCTGCTGCGCCTGTTGCCCTACCGCGCCTACTTCCCGGCCGTGCGGCGCTTCACCGGGCTATAAACCTCCCATGACACCGCCCACCGACTCCCGCGCCGCGGTCGCCCGCCTCACCGTGTATTTCGAAAGTCTCACGCCGCAGAGCGTGGCGCAGATCGGCCACTTCTACACGCCGCAGGCGCGCTTCAAGGACCCGTTCAACGAGGTGCAGGGCATCCCCGCGATCACCCGCCTTTTCGAACACATGTTCACGGCCCTGCACGAACCGCGCTTCACCGTGACGCAACAGATCGTGGACGGCCCGCAGGCGTTTCTGGTCTGGGAATTCCGCTTCCGTTTCCAGCGCTTCGACACCACCACCGTGCAACTGATCCGCGGCGGCTCCCACCTGACGCTGGACAGCGACGGCCGCATCAGCGAACACCGCGACTACTGGGACGCGGCCGAAGAGCTGTACGAAAAACTGCCGGGGCTGGGCACGCTCATGCGCTGGCTCAAGCGCAGGGCAACCCAGTAAATCAGTCGGCGAAGGGGCTTGATTGAGGGATGCCGCGGAACTGGCTTTGCCAGGCCGCAGGCATCGCCCCCTGGGGGGGTGACGCGCCCTTAGGCGCGGCGCGGGGGGGACCTATCAATCAGGCTTTGTATCCACAAAGCTCTGCCGCAAAAAGAGCTTCTCGGCGAGCCGGGCCAGATTCGGATAGGACGTGCGCCAGTCGATGTCGGGGAAGCGGAAGTCCAGGTAGCCCAGCGCGCAACCCACCGCCAGATCGGACAGGCTCAGGTGGATGCCCGAGCAGAACGGCTTGTCGCCCAGGCCCTGGCTCATGGATTTGAGCGCCGCGTGCACCTTGCCCATCTGGCGTTCGATCCAGGCGTCGCTGCGCTGCTCGTCGGTGCGGCCGGCCCAGGTGGCTTCCAGTCGGGCCAGGATGGCCGCGTCCAGCAGGCCGTCGGCCAGCGCTTCCCAGGTTTTGACTTCGGCGCGTTCGCGGCCCTGGGCCGGGATCAGCTTGCCCACAGGCGAGAGGGTGTCGAGGTACTCCACGATCACCCGCGAATCGAACACCGCTTCGCCGCCCTCCATCACCAGGCACGGCACCTTGCCCAGCGGGTTGGAGGTGCCGATCTGGGTGCTGGCCGACCACACGTCCTCTGGCAGGAACTGGTAGTCGAGCTTTTTCTCGGCCATGACGACACGCACTTTGCGCACGTAGGGGCTGGTGATGGCGCCAATGAGTTTCATGGACGGTGCTTCGTGAGACAGGTTTCCCTAGGGTCGGCCATTTTAGCCAGCCATCGGCTTCTCAGGGCTGACAGTGGCATGGCGCAACAGCCGACCACCGGCACCGGCCAGCGCGCGGCGCCGGACGGCACCGGGCTGCCGGGGCCGCGCCTCCTACAATTGGGGGATGCGCCCGACCACCCCCGCCCCCACCGTTCACTCCCCCGCGGCTTCCCAGGCCCTGACCCCTGTTTCCGCCCTGTCCCCGCTGGACGGCCGCTACGCCGGCCGGCTGGCCAGCCTGCGGCCCTTCATGAGCGAACAGGGCTACATGCACCGCCGCGTGCAGGTCGAGATCGCCTGGTTCATTGCGCTGTCCGACGCCGGTTTCGATGAATTCAAGCCACTCTCGCCCGGCGCCCGCACCTACCTGCTGGGCCTGGTGAAGAATTTCAGCGAAGCCGATGCGGTGGCCATCAAGGACATCGAGAAAACCACCAACCACGACGTGAAGGCGGTGGAGTACTGGATCAAGTCGAAATTCGACGCCCGCCCCGAGCTGGAAAAGGCCGCCGAGTTCGTGCACTTCGCCTGCACCAGCGAAGACATCAACAACACCAGCCACGCCCTGCAGCTCAAGGGCGGACGCGACACCGTGCTGCTGCCCGCGCTCGACGGCGTGATCGCCCGGCTGCGCGAGATGGCGCACGCCTTCGCCGCCGTGCCCATGCTCAGCCGCACCCATGGCCAGACCGCCAGCCCCACCACGGTAGGCAAGGAACTGGCCAACGTGGTGGTGCGCCTGGCCGCCGCGCGCGAAAAGATCGCCAGCGTCAAGCTCATGGGCAAGATGAACGGCGCCGTGGGCAACTACAACGCCCACCTGTCGGCCTGGCCCGATTTCGACTGGGAGGCCTTCAGCCGCAACGTGATCGAGCAGCCCGAGCCGCTCGGCCTGGGCCTGAGCTTCCAGCCCTACAGCATCCAGATCGAGCCGCACGACTACATGGCCGAGCTGTTCGACGCCATCGCCCGCACCAACACCATCCTGATCGACCTGGCGCGCGACATCTGGGGCTACGTCAGCGTGGGCTATTTCAAGCAGCGCCTCAAGGCCGGTGAGATCGGCTCCAGCACCATGCCGCACAAGGTCAACCCGATCGACTTTGAAAACGCCGAGGGCAACCTGGGCCTGGCCAACGCCCTGCTCAAACACCTGTCCGAAAAGCTGCCGATTTCCCGCTGGCAGCGCGACCTGACCGACTCCACCGTGCTGCGCAACATGGGCGTGGCGCTGGGCTACGCGGTGCTGGCCTACCACTCGCTGGGCGTGGGCCTGGGCAAGCTCGAACTCAACGAAGAAGCGCTGGCCGCCGACCTGGACGCGTCGTGGGAAGTGCTGGCCGAGCCGATCCAGACCGTGATGCGCCGTTTCGGCGTGCAAGGCGCCTACGAAAAGCTCAAGGAAGTCACGCGCGGCAAGACCGTGACGGCCGAGGCCCTGCACGCACTGATCCGCAGCCTGGAGATCCCCCAGCCGGAAAAAGACCGCCTGTTGGCCATGACACCCGGCAGCTACATCGGCAAGGCCGAGGAACTGGCGCGCCGGGCCTGATCAGGCGTCTCATCCGCTCCGGGTGTGACCTATGTCCCGCCCGACCGGGAAATGTGGGCGGCCCCTCCGTGCAAAGTGCGGTATTTCCGACATAGTGCGCCGGACAAACGACAGCGCCCACCATGTGCCCGGCGCGAATACCTAGAATCCGTTGCCCGCCCCCTCGTCCGACCACTGAAAGACCGCCCATGGCCATCGAACTCTTCAACAAAAACGGCCATGTCTGCCTGATGTTCGCCCACCTGAGCGACGAGGACGGCGAGCCTGGTCAGGCCGTGCAGGCCAACCAGTTCCTGGTCATCCATGGCGACACCGGCGCCATCATCGACCCGGGTGGCAACATGGCCTACAACGAGCTGCTGCTCACCATCGGCCGCTTTTTCCCGCCGAGCAAGCTGTCCAAGATCCTGGCCTCACACGCCGACCCGGACATCATCGCCTCGCTGGACCGCTGGATGACCAGCACCCAGGCCACGCTGTACATCTCGCGCCTGTGGGAGCGTTTCGCGCCCCACTTCTGCAAGCCCGGCAAGACGGCCGGCCGCATCATCGGCATTCCCGACCCGGGCGTGCGCATTCCCCTGGGCAGCTCCGAGCTGGTGGCGCTGCCCGCGCACTTCATGCACTCCGAGGGCAATTTCCAATTCTGGGACCCGGTGAGCCGCATCCTCTTCTCGGGCGATCTGGGGGTCTCCATCGGGACCTCGGCCGACGCGGCCACACCCATCACCTCGCTGGCGCCCCACATCCCGAAGATGGAAGCGTTCCACCGGCGTTACATGGTCTCGTCCAAGGTGCTGCGGCTGTGGGCCAACATGGCCCGCACCCTGCCCATCGACATGATCGTGCCGCAGCACGGCGCCCCCCTGGCGGGTGCGGCGGTGGGTGAGTTCATCAACTGGATCAGCGACCTGAGCTGCGGCATCGACTACGTCACCCAGGCCAACTACACGGTTCCGGCCTGAGCCTCTTCCAGCGCCCGCTCGGCGTAGCGGTTGAAGCGCCAGGCGCTGCCTTCGAGCGTGATGCGCCGCCAGCTGGCGCGCTTCTCGCCCGGAGTCATTTCGGTCCAGAGCTGCACTTCGTCGAAGGTGCGCCCGCAGCCTTTGCACACCTCGTCGCCCTGGCTGGTCGAACAGATGGCGATGCAGGGGGTATCGGGCATGCTGCCGAACCAGGCGAGCCAGGCCTCGTGCGCCTGGGTGGGCAGGGTGGTTTCGTCGGCCTCAGTCTCGCGAAAGTACACCATGAGCGCGTACACCTCGGCCAGCGCGCGCGTCTGAGGCGCCAGCGACAAGCCATCGGGTGAGGGTGAGCGCTCACGCCAGTGGTTGATCGCGGCCTCGATGTCGGTGATGTGTATGCCAGCCATGGGGGATGGATCATAGCCAGCGCGCCCGTTTCCTGGCCAGTGCAGGCGCTGGAACACCGCCTCGCTCTGTGGGAACTGCGTATCCGCAACGGCGGTCACGGGGTGTGCCGGGTCGGTACAATCGCGGGTTTTGAAGGGGAGTAGCTCTCCGCTCCGCCGCCACAAAGCGCCTTGCGCCCCCAGCGGCCGGACATTCGGACTGTCGTCAATACGAAGCGGTGCCACCCGCTTCCGGCAGTCCGGGCCCGGCGATCCATCGCCAGGCTGAGCAAGACCTTTGATGGGCTCCCCTCGGGCCGATCAAGGCATGTCCGATCCCCTTCGCCTGCGCTGCCGCGCCGTCGCAGGCCGGTGAGACAGCGCCTTCCGATCTCCCTGGGTGGCCGAACATGAGAAGGTCGGGCGGACGACGGGTACGCCTCGCGTCCGGCCCTTTTGAACACATCACCACGAGGCATTTATGGATTTCCTGACTTCACCTGCGTTCTGGGTCGCGCTGGGCCAGATCATCATCATCGACATCCTGCTCGGCGGCGACAACGCGGTCGTGATCGCGCTGGCCTGCCGCAAGCTGCCGCCCGCGCAACGCACCAAGGGGATCATCTGGGGCACCGCCGGCGCCATCATCCTGCGCGTGATCCTGATCGCGTTCGCGATGACCCTGCTCAACGTGCCGTTCCTCAAGCTCGCGGGCGCGGTGCTGCTGGTGTGGATCGGCGTCAAGCTGCTGGCGCCGGACGACGACGGTCACGGCGACATCGCCGGCAGCGACAAGCTGTTCGCGGCCATCAAGACCATCATCGTGGCCGACCTGGTCATGAGCGTGGACAACGTCATCGCCATCGCTGGCGCGGCGCAACACGCGGGTGAACACTCGCTGCTGCTGGTGATCCTGGGCCTGCTGATCTCCATCCCGATCATCGTCTCGGGCAGTCAGTTGGTGATCAAGCTGATGGCGCGCTTCCCCATCATCATCACCGGCGGCGGCATGCTGCTGGGCTGGATCGCCGGTGGCATGCTGGTCACCGACCCGGCGCTCGCGGATCCGGACAACATGGCATGGATGCTCAAGCTGCCGCAAACCCCGGTGGTGAAGTACGCAGCCGCCGTGGTGGGCGCGCTGCTGGTGCTCGTGATCGGCAAGGTGATGGCGGCCCGCCACCCGGTGCCGGAAGAAGCGTAAACCGCACGGCGTTCGCCATGGGGCGGCCTCCGCGAGGATGCCGCCTTTTTCACGTCCGGTGCTATGCTGCCCCGCATGAAACTCATCCTGAAATGGCTGCTTGCAGCCTGCGCCTTGTTGCTCGTGGGCTACCTCTACCCCGGCGTGCAGATCCCCAACTTCAGCTCGGCCCTGATCGCCGCGGCGGTGATCGGCCTGCTCAACACATTGGTGCGCCCGGTGCTGGTCGTGCTGACGCTGCCGGTGACGGTGGTCACGCTGGGCCTGTTCCTGTTCGTCATCAACGCGCTGATGTTCTGGGCCGCCGCCAGCCTGCTCGACGGCTTTGGCGTCAACGGTTTCGGCGCCGCCCTGCTGGGCTCGCTGATCTACTCGGCGCTGATGCTGGTGGTGGACATGGCGCTGAAATCAGTCCTCTCGGACTGATTCACGCAGCAGCGCCTCGACCTCGCGGCGGCGCACGTCCACGATCGCCAGTTCCATGCCGTCGCTGGCGCGCTCGGCAGCGGGCAGCGACTGTGCGGCCCTGAAGCGCTCGACCGCCCCCGCGTAGTCCAGCTGCGCCGCACGGGCTTCCGCCTCGGCGCGGATGGCGCGCAGGCGCTGGCCCAGCGCCAGTTGCGCCCGCGCCAGCGTCTGCCAGGCCTGCGCATCGCGCGGATGCGCCGCCACCCAGTCCTGCAGCCGAGCCGCAGCCTGTCGGGCAGCACCGGTGGCCAGCGCCGCCTGGGCACCGAGCAGCACCGCCGCGCGCTGGTGGCTGGCGAGCGCCGCGTCGCGCAGAGCCCCCAGCGGAGCCTGCATCGCCGCCCCGGCCGCACCACCTGAGGTCGCGGTCGGCAGCATCAGTTCCATCAACAGCGCATCCACCGCCCAGCGCGTCTCGGGTGCCGCCGGCACCGCTTCCGCGCGCAGGCGCTGCGCCAGGCTCAAGGCCAGATCGCGCTGCCCGAGGCGGTGCGCGGACAGCGCCGCGGCATAGCGGTCACCGGGCTTGGCATCGGCCGACTGCCCGGTGCGCAGCCAGGCGCGCCAGCGATCCGGCCCGTTTTCGGCCAGCACCCGGGCCCGCGCCGACATCAGCGCGTGCAAGGCCGGCGTGGCCGACGCCGGGGCGCCGGGCAGGCGCGGCATCGCACCCTCGCGGCCCGGCGCGGACGGCGGCAGCGTCAAGGTCAAGCCTGATGGTGCGGCGCCGGGCACCGGCGCGGCCGCTGCGGGAGCGCCAACGCGAGGCCCCACCACCGTGCTGGTGGCCAGCGGCAGCCGCGCGCGCATGTCAGCGATGCGCTCGCTGGTCAGCGGGTGGCTACGCAAGTAGGGGAAGGAACCGTCGTCGTTGAGTCGCCCGGCCTGTTGCAGCTTGTCGAACATGCTCACAAAACCCCGGCCATCGAAGCCCGCGCCCGTGAGCACGCCAAAGCCCACGCGGTCGGCCTCGCGCTCCATGTCGCGCGAGAAGTTGAGCTGGGTCTGCACCGCGACCGCCTGGCTCCCGACGATGGCCGCGTTGGCCACGTCGGCGTTGGCCCGCGCCGCCAGCACCCCCAGCACCATGGCGCCCAGCAGCCAGGGCGCCTGCTTGTCCTGGCGCGAGAGCATGCGCGCGATGTGGCGCTGCGACACATGACTCAACTCGTGCGCCAGCACGCTGGCCACCTCCTGCGGCGTCTCGGTCACCGCCAGCAGCCCCAGGTGCACCCCCAAGTAACCGCCGGGCAGGGCAAAGGCGTTGACGCGCTTGTCGCGCGAGATCATCAGTTCCCAGGCCAGCCGCTCGGACAACTCGGCGGGCACATCCCCGCGCGTGCGCGCCGCGCCCAGCAGTGGCACCCAGAGCGACTGCAGGTAGTCCACCAGCACCGGGTCGTCCAGGTAGTCGGGGTCGCGGTAGAGTTGTTGCGCGATGCTGTCGCCCAGCCGCCGCTCGGCCGCGATGGACATGTCGGAACCATCGCCCAGTGTGGGCAGACCCGAAGTGACCGGCGCATCGACACCGGCCGTCTGCGCATTAGACAGCGCCGCCGGCAGAGCGGCCAGCGCCGCGAGCAGCAGCGTCGTGGAAACCGGTCGCGCCGGGGGTGAAAAGAGGGGCCTGAAGGAGAAACGCATCCTCGTATGATGCCGCCAAGTCCCCCAGGTTTCTGTAAAGACCGCGCAAAGCACCCCCATGAACACCCCCAAGCCCACTGCCCCCTCCGACAGCAGCCCGCTGACCCATTTCGACGCCCAGGGCCAGGCCCACATGGTGGACGTAGCCGCCAAGGCCCATACCCACCGAGTGGCCGTGGCCGAAGGCCGCATCACCATGGAGCCCGCCACCCTGGCGCTGATCCAGAGCGGCAGTGCGAAAAAGGGCGACGTGCTGGGCATCGCACGCATCGCGGGCATCCAGGGCGCCAAAAAGACCAGCGAACTGATCCCCCTGTGCCACCCGATCGCACTCACGCGAGTGGCGGTGGAGTTCGAGGTGGAGGCGTCATCCAATAGCGTGCTGTGCCGCGCGACGGCCGAATGCACCGGCCAGACCGGCGTGGAAATGGAAGCCCTCACCGCCACCAGCGTGGCCCTGCTCACGATCTACGACATGTGCAAGGCGGTGGACCGCGGAATGACAGTTGGCGGGGTGCGGCTGGTGGAGAAGCGGGGGGGAAAGAGTGGGCATTTTGTGGCCACATAGCAATTCTCGCATCCAAATACGTCGCATACCGCCCTCAGGGGCTACCATAATTCAGCCTTACTAAACGCTCCCTTTTTACTGGATCAGATCACCCGCGGTCTTAACTGACTGGCATTAACCCCACGGGGGGGG
>NZ_BCWR01000022.1 GCF_001592305.1 Hydrogenophaga taeniospiralis CCUG 15921 | reverse complement strand
GCTGCGGGCCACCATGGTGCGCGCCGGCATGGTCTGAACACCGGTCCAGACCGCATCTGACACGGCGGCTGCGGCGTTCGCGTCGCAGCCGCGTTGACTTCCAGACAGGAGACGCACATGCAAACCAACCACCCGGGGGCGCCAGAGCCCCAGGACGCCCAACGCCCCGATCACAGGCCTGGCCAGCTGGCGCTGGGCATCGCCGCCGTGCTGCTGGCCGTCGCGCTCGCCTACGGCGCGGCCAACATCCCGTCGGACGCGGGTTACGCGGGCGTGGGCCCCGATTTTCTGCCCTGGGTGGTGTCGGCCGCCATGGGGCTGTGTGGCGTGCTGCTGATCCGGGAGGTGCGCACCGGCGGTTACCGCAACATGGAAGAGCCATCGGGCGCAGCCCGCGGCGACTGGCACGCCATGGCCTGGGTCTCGGCCGGCATTCTGGGCAATGCGGCCCTCATCACCACCGTTGGCTTCGTGCTCAGCTGCGCGCTGTGTTTCACGCTGGCCGTGCGCGGCCTGCGCATCAGCGAAGGCAAGGCCGGTGGCAACGCCATGCAGACGGTGAAAGACGTGGTGATCGGCATGCTGATCTCCACGCCCACCTTCTGGCTGTTCACCAAATTCCTCGCCGTCAACCTGCCGGGCCTCACGGGCACCGGCTGGCTGTGATCTTCGCGACGGGTCCGAAAGGAATTCACCATGCTTGAACTCTGGAACAACCTCATGGGTGGTTTTGCCACCGCGGGCACCCCCATCAACCTGCTGTGGGCGCTGGCCGGCTGCGCGCTGGGCACGGCCATCGGCGTGCTGCCCGGCCTGGGCCCGGCGGTCACGGTGGCCATGCTGCTGCCCATCACCGGCCAGGTGGAACCCACCGCGTCGATGATCTTCTTCGCCGGTATCTACTACGGCGCCATGTACGGTGGCTCGACCACCTCCATCCTGCTCAACACCCCGGGCGAGACCGGCACCATGGTGACCGCGCTCGAAGGTTTCAAGATGGCCAAGAGCGGGCGCGCCGGTGCGGCGCTGGCCACCTCGGCCATTGGCTCCTTCGTGGCGGGCTCCATCGCCACCGTGCTGGTGACGCTGTTCGCGCCGTTCCTGGCCGAGTTCGCAGTGAAGCTCGGCCCCCCCGAGTATTTCTGCCTGATGCTGCTGGCTTTCACCACGGTGAGCGCGGTGCTGGGGCAGAGTTCGCTGCGCGGCATGACGGCGCTGTTCCTCGGCCTGGCGCTGGGTCTGGTGGGCATGGACCAGATCACCGGCCAGGTGCGCTACACGGGCGGCGTCATCGAGTTCATCGACGGCGTGGAAGTGGTGCTGGTGGCCGTGGGCCTGTTCGCGGTCACGGAGGCGCTCTACAACGCGCTCTACGAAGGCAAGAGCGAAGCCAGCATGAACAAGATGAACAAGGCCCACATGACCAGGACCGAGTGGAAGCGCTCGTGGCCGGCCTGGCTGCGCGGCACCTTCATCGGCTTCCCCTTCGGCACCATCCCCGCCGGTGGTTCCGAGATCCCGACCTTCCTGAGCTACGCCACCGAGCGCAAGCTGGCCGATCCCCAGTACAAGAAGGAATTCGGCACCACCGGCGCCATCGAAGGTGTGGCCGGCCCCGAGGCCGCCAACAACGCCGCCGTGACGGCCACCCTGGTGCCGTTGCTCACGCTGGGCATTCCCACCTCGGTGACGGCGGCCATCCTGCTGAGCGCGCTGCAGAACTACGGCATCAACGCCGGGCCGCAGCTGTTCCAGACCTCGTCGGCCCTGGTATGGGCGCTGATCGCCTCGCTCTACATCGGCAACGTGATGCTGCTGGTGCTCAACCTGCCCATGGTGGGCCTGTGGGTCAAGCTGCTGAAGATCCCCAAGGCGCCGCTCTACGCCGGCATCCTGATTTTCGCCACGGTGGGTGTGTACGGCATGCGCCAGAGTTCGTTCGACCTGTTCGTCATGTACGGTCTGGCGCTGGTGGGAGTGGCCTTGCGGCGGTTCGATTTCCCGACCGCGCCGGTGATCGTGGGCCTGATCCTGGGCCCGCTGGCCGAAGCGCAGTTCCGCAACGCCATGTCCATCGGCGAGGGCAGCTGGACGGTGTTCTTCCAGCGCCCCATGTCGGCCACGCTGCTGGCCGTGGTGGCCCTGGTGCTGATCACGCCGCGCGTGCTGGCCTGGCATCGCCGGGCCTGAGTCCGGCAAAAAAGCGGTTCCAGCGTGCGCTGGAACCGCAAAGAATCACGCGCCTCTGATGGGCTTCGCCCCGCGTGACCCCTGGAGCACTGTCAAGAAAACACCTGCCGCGTGCGGCGCACGCGGCATTCGGCGTCAGAAGTCGTGGCGCACACCCACGGCGAAGAGGCGGGCGTCGGCGGTTTTCGTGCCGCTGCCGTCCTTGACCTGGTGCGAGCGCACGCCGCCGTAGAGCTTGGTGCGCTTGGACAGGGTGTAGGTCGCCCCCAGGCCGAAGCCCGAGGCCTTCGACGACGTGGCGCCGGCCTTTTCGGTCTTGCCGCTGGCAAAGCCCGCCGAGAGCTGGAGCGCACCCAGCGGCACGTTGACGCCCACGGTGAATTCGTTGTCGTCGCCCGAGGCGGCGTTGCCGTTGCGGACGTTGTAGCCACCCGAGACGCTGGCCACGCCGAAGTCGTAGGCGGCGGCGACCATCAGGTAGTCGTTTTCCTTGCCTTTTTCCTGCTGCAGGCCCATGGCCAGGTTCAGCGGCCCGCTCTTGTAGCCCAGTTTGGCGCCGATCATGTCGGCCTTGGCGTCGGGGTCTTCGTCCAGCGCGTACTCGACACCGCCGTAGAGGTTGCCCATGGACGGCAGCACATAGGTGATCTTGTTGTTGAAGCGGTTGCTGTAGTCGCCGCCCGAGCCGAACACGCCGTTGGAAGAGGGCGTGAAGGCCGAGTCGAACACGCTGCTGCTGGCCGACAGGCCGCGCACTTCATCGTAGATCGTCGAGCTGCGGCCGAGCTTGAGCTCACCAAAACCGCCCGAGAGGCTCAGGGTGGACTCGCCTTTCCACATGGGATCTTCCGACGCGCCCGTGTCGGCGTCGAAGCGGTGCTCCATCTTGAAGCTGGCCTTGAGGCCGCCGCCAAGGTCTTCGGTGCCGCGAAAGCCCAGGCGGGTGGAGGTCAGATTGCCGTCGAACATCCGGCTCTGGCTGGCCTTTCCCTGTTCTTTGAGATGGCCCAGCGAGAGGTCGACGCGGCCATACACCGCAACGGATGATTGCGCCATGGCGGCGCCGCAAGCGGCCACAGCGGCCAGAGCGATCAGGGTTCTTTTCAAGGGAGACTCCATAGGAAGGGTGGGGGTGGCCCGGACGACGCTTGTCGTGCCGGGTCAGCGGGCGCCGGATGCACCGGAACACTGCCGACGCCATGCTGCCCACCAGGGCCGCGCGCCGGCAGCGGACAAGCACGGAGCATTGGCGCAAGCTTCTTGAAAGTCGGCCTCGGAGGGCCGATACCGGGTGCCGGCCCGGGAGGCGCAGGCGTTAGATTTCAGGTTTCTTTCAACCGCTGTGCGGGAATCACACGATGACACGCCAGCGGGCCTGCGGGACCATCTTCTCCATGGCACGGGGTGCGTGCGTGGCGGATGAGACCCCCACGACGCCCTCAGGGCGTGGCCCGGTGGCCTGGCCTTCCTTCACGACGAACCTGGAGATTCCCCGGACATGAATGTCCTCTTGGTTGAAGACGATCTGGAACTGTGCGTGTCGCTCAGCAGGGTGCTGTCGTCCCGCGGTTTTCAGGTGGTTTGCTGCTCCAACGGGCTCGAGGGGTTGGCCTTCGCGCGCCGGCACAGCTTTGACGCCGTGATCCTGGACCTCGGCCTGCCCGGCATCGACGGGCTCGAACTGCTGCAGCGCCTGCGCGACGGAAATGGCTCCGTCCCGGTGCTGGTGGTGACCGCCCGCGGGGCGGTGGGGGAGCGTGTGCAGGGGCTGGAGGCCGGTGCCGACGACTACCTCAGCAAACCATTCGACGTCGAGGAACTGGCGGCGCGGCTCAAGGCCCTGGTGCGGCGCAGCCACGGGGTGGAAGAGCTGCGGTGCGCCACGCTTCGCATCGAACCGGGTTCGGGCCTGGTGTTTCGTGGCGCCCTGCCGCTGGACATCTCGGGCCGTGAATATGGCCTGCTCAAGGCACTGATGTCGCGCCCGGGCCAGGCGGTGGCCAAGGAAGACCTGCACCGCGCGGTGTTTGGCCAGGAGGTCCCCGTCAGCCCCGACGCCGTCGAGGTGCTGGTGCACCGGCTGCGCAAGCGCATACAGGGCTCCGGCGCAGCCCTCATCACGCTGCGGGGTCTGGGCTATTTCCTCGTCGACGAAGCCACCAGCGATGGCGCTGCCAACGCCTGAGGCCGCTTCCATGTCCGCCCCCGAGACATCCTCCACACCCGGCGAACCCGCCGTGAAGCCGACCGGTCTGCGCGGCTGGCGCCGCTTTCGCGTCGCCCCTTCGGGCTCGATCCAGGGTTTTCTGATCGGTGGGCTGGCGCTGGTGCTGGCGGTGGTCGAAGGCCTGCATTGGCTCGTGTGGAGCGACGGGTCCGGGGCTTCTCTGCTCGGCTCGATCGTCCGCATGGGGTTGACGCTGCTGGTGTTCGCCTGGCTCGCGGGGCGCGCCCTGGCGCCCATACGCCAGCTCGGTGACCGCCTGCAGGGCCAGGCCTCGGCGGTGGACGACGACGCCTCGCCGCGCGAACTGCAACCCGTCACCGAGGTGGTGCACCGGCTGCTGCGGCAGCAGCGCGACGCGGTCGATCAGCAAAGCCGTTTCCTGGCCGACGCTTCGCACCAGCTGCGCACGCCCTTTGCGGTGCTGCGCACGCAACTGCAGGGCGCGCTCTCGGGGCAGCTGGAGGTGCGCGAGACGCTGCCCAAGATGCTGGCCACGGTGGACCGCTCCAGCCAGCTGGTCAGGCAACTGCTGTCGCAGGCCAAGGTGGACCAGCTGGTGGGCAACGCCCATTGGCAGGACGTGGACCTGGAGGCCGTGGCGCGCGAGGTCTGCCTGGAGTTCGCGCCGCTGTTGGCGCGCAAGCGGCTGGACTTTTCGCTGGAGTCGGTGCCGGTGAACCTGCGCACCGACCCCTGGCTGGCCGGCGAGCTGCTGCGCAACCTGATGTCCAACGCCATTCACCACTCGGCCAAGGGCTCGGCCATGGGCATGGTGCTGCGCGTGCTGCCGGGGCAGTCGGAGCTGCTGGTGTGGGACCACGGTGGCGGCATCGACGAAACCCTGCGCGCGCGCCTGTTCGAGCCGTTCCAGTCGGCGGCCGGGGGCACGGGCATCGGCCTGGGCCTGTCGATCTGCCGGCAGATCGCCCAGTCGATGCAGGCCGAGGTGGAGCTGTTCAACCGGGTGCAGGACGGGCAGGTGGTCGGGGTGGACGCGGTGGTGCGCTGGCCGCACGCGCCGGCCGCGGCGACCCCGCCCGTGCCGGTGGATCTGGCCGGGCCGCTGCCCGATGCCCGGGACCGGCAGCCATGAACGACGCGGTGCAACTGGTGGCGGTGGACAAGCGCTTCGCCGATGGCACGCACGCCCTCAAAGGGGTGCACCTGCGCTTTGCGCGGCGCCAGCTGACCACGCTGCTCGGGCCCTCGGGCTGCGGCAAGACCACGCTGCTCAGGCTGGTGGCCGGGCTGGAGCGACCGAGCGGCGGGCGCATCCTGATCGGTGGGCGCGACTTCACGCAGGCCGGCCCCGAGCAGCGCCCGATCAGCATGGTGTTCCAGAGCTACGCGCTGTTTCCCCATCTCGACGTGCGGCAGAACGTGGGCTACGGGCTGCGCATGCAGGCCGGCGCCCACCGCCGGCAGGACAACGACGCCAACGACGCGCGTGTGCACGAGGCGCTGGCGCTGGTCGGCATGGCGTCGCTCGCCTCGCGCAGCACCGCTTCACTGTCGGGCGGGCAGCAGCAGCGCGTGGCGCTGGCGCGCGCGCTGGTGCTGCAGCCCGAAGTGCTGCTGCTCGACGAGCCGCTGTCCAACCTCGACGCCGGTCTGCGCCGCCACATCCGGGAGGACATCCGCGGTCTGCAGCAGCGCCTGGGCCTGACCGTGATCTATGTGACGCACGACCAGGACGAGGCCATGGCCGTGAGCGACCAGGTCGTGGTGCTGTGCGAGGGGCAGGTGCTGCAGGTGGGCAGCCCGCGCGAGGTGTACGAACAACCCGGCTCCGAGTTCGTGGCCGGATTCATGGGCGATGCCGCGGTTTTTGACGCCGAGGCCGACGCCCAGGGCCGCGTGCACCTGGGGCCTTTGTGTCTGGCGCCGGGGCTGACGCGGCGCCAGGGGCCCCTGCGCCTGGTGGTCCGGCCCGAGGCCTGGCGCATCGCGCCCGCCAGCGGTGCCGGGCTGGCCGGCAAGGTGGTGGCCCGCGCGTTCGAAGGGCGGCTCACCCAGTACCGGGTGCTCACGGCACTCGGTGAGCTGCAGGTGAACAAGTTCCACGAACTTCAGGGACTGCAGCTGCAGGCGCCGGTGAGCCTGTTTCTCGATGGCCCGGGGGTGAGCGTGCTGCTCGGCGGCGAGGGCGCCGCGCCACAGGGGCCCTAGACACAGCAGTCCCGCAGCGCTTCGCACACCCCCTTTCCGCTTTCCCGACCCTTGAACCCCTGGACCGCTGTCGGTCCTATCCCAGGAGACAAACGATGACGAAGAAACTCTGGCTGGCCGCCCCCCTGTTGCTGGCCCAGATGCTGCCCGCCCAGGCTCAGAGCAGCGAATTCAACCTGATCTGCTCGGCCCAGGCCGCGTGGTGCAACATGCTCGCGGTGACCTTCGAGAAGAGCCAGGGCGTGAAGGTCAACATGACGCTCAAGGGCTCGGGTGAGGCGATTGCCCAGATCCTGGCCGAACGCGCCAACCCCAAGACCGACGTGTGGTTCGGTGGCACCGGCGACCCGCACCTGCAGGCCGCCGAGCAGAACCTCACCCTGGCCTACAAGTCGCCCTCGCTGCCCCAGCTGCACGACTGGGCGCAGAAGCAGGCCGCGCAGTCGGGCTACAAGACCGTGGGCATCTACTCCGGCCCGCTCGGTTTTGGCTACAACACCGAACTGCTGGCCAAGAAGAAGCTGGCCGTGCCCAAGACCTGGGCCGACCTGCTCAAGCCTGAATACAAGGGCGAGATCCAGTCGGCCAACCCGGCCTCCAGCGGCACGGCCTACACCATGATCGCCACCCTGGTGCAGCTCATGGGCGAAGAACAGGCGTTTGAATACCTGAAGAAGCTGCACGGCAACATCGGCGCCTACACCCGTTCGGGCACGGGCCCGATCAAGGCGGTGGCGCGTGGCGAGGCCACGGTGTCGATCAGCTTCGTGCACGACGGCCCGGGCGAGAAGGCGCATGGCTTCCCGCTGGAGACCATCACGCCCGCCGATGGCACCGGCGCCGAGATCGGCTCCATGTCCATCATCAAGGGCGCGCGCAACCTGGACGCGGCCAAGAAGTTCTACGAATGGGCGCTCACACCGGCGGCCCAGGCCCTGGGCGCGGCCACGCTGCAGTTCCAGCTGCCGTCCAACAAGGAGACCAAGGTGGACCCGCGCGTGCCCGACTTCCGCAAGATCAAGATGATCGATTACGACTACGCCAAATACGGCCAGACCGCCGAGCGCCGCCGCCTGATCCTGCGCTGGGAAAAAGACGTCAACAGCCTGCCGCACTGAGCCCTGCCGTCCTTCCGACCGGAGCCGCCTGCGGGCTCCGGTCGGACCGCCGGGCGACGGTGCATCGCCCAGCCTGATACACCACGGAATTCACCATGACCGTTTCTGTTTTGCGGTCCGGGCGCGCTATGGCCGCCTGGGCTCTGTTGGGGTTCGCGGCCTACGCCGTGCTGCCCTGGTATTTCCTGCAGCAGCATTCGCTGCTGGCCGCCCTGGCCGGGGTCTGGGGAGAAGACACCACGGCCAGCGGCCTGGTGCAGGCCGCCCGGCATGGCCGGCCGTGGCTCTGGGTGGGCCTGGCCGGCCTGCTGCTGGCGTCCAGCGGCCTGCTGCTGCCGGCTGGGCGGGGGCAGGGGCGGTTGCTGGTGGGCGGCGCGAGCCTGGGCCTGATCGGCCTGCTGGCCAGCGGCTTTGCCATCGGCGCGCCGGGCTGGTCGTTCGAGTCGCTCGAAGCCCTGTTCGGGCCGCTGGAGCATGGCCAGTTCGGCATGGGCTGGGGTGGCTTCGTCGTGCTGGCGTCGTTGGTTGCGCTGCTGGGCTCGGGCATCGCGCGGCTGGGCTACTTCCGCTCCGACGTGTTCGTGGCCTCTTCGGTGGTGGGCTGCGTGGCGCTGCTGGCCCTGTTCGTGGTCTACCCGGTGCTGCGCTCGCTGGTCACGGGCCTGTACGACGACATGGGCGAGTTCTCCCCGGCCGCGCTGTGGCAGCGCCTGGGGACGGAACGCATCTGGGGCCTGGGCTGCGTGGGCGGCGCCATCCGTTGCGGCGTGGCCTGGAACACCTTGTACCTGGCGCTGCTCACCGCCGCCGGCACCACCTTCATGGGCACGCTCATGGCGCTGTGGGCCGAGCGCGGCGGCACGCGCCTGGCGCGCCCGCTCAACGCGCTGGCCATGCTGCCCATCATCACGCCGCCTTTCGTGGTCGGGCTCGGGCTGATCCTGCTGTTCGGCCGCGCGGGGCTCTACAACCAGTTCATGGAATGGGCCTTCGGCGTGCCGCCCTCGCGCTGGTTCTACGGTGTCTTCGGTGTCTGGCTGGCGCAGATGTTCGCCTTCACGCCGATCGCCTTCATGATCATGCGCGGCGTGGTGCAGGGCGTGAGCCCCTCGCTGGAAGAGGCCGCGCAGACGCTGCGCGCCAACCGGGTCCGCACCTTCCTGACCGTGACGCTGCCGCTGCTCAAGCCCGGCCTGGCCAACGCCTTCCTGGTCGGGTTCATCGAGAGCATGGCCGACTTCGGCAACCCCATCATCCTGGGTGGCCAGTACGCGGTGCTCTCCACCGAGATCTTCTTCGCGATCGTGGGGGCTTCGCTGGACCCCGGCATGGCCGCCGCGCTGGCGCTCATCCTCACGGTCTTTGCGCTGGCGGTGTTTTTCCTGCAGCGTGCCCTGCTGGGCAAGACCAGTTTCACCACCGTCACCGGCAAGGGCGATGCGGGCATGGCCATGCCACTGCCGCGCAGCGTGCGCTGGATGTGCCTGGGGGTGGCCGGCCCATGGCTGCTGTTCACGGTCACCGTGTACCTGTTCGCGTTCGCCGGCGGCTTCGTGCGCACCTGGGGCCGCGACTACACGCTCACGCTGGACCACTTCCGCGGCGCCTTCGACCTGCAGTGGGGCGAGCACGGGCTGGTCTGGGCCGGCACGGCCTGGAACTCGCTGTTCACCACCGCCTCGCTGGCGGCGATGGCGGCGCCGGTCTGCGCCTTCCTCGGCCTGCTGATCGCCTGGCTGCTGGCACGCACCGAGTTCCGTGGAAAGTCGGCCTTCGAGTTCGCCGCGCTCTTGACCTTCGCGATCCCGGGCACGGTGCTGGGCGTGAGCTACATCATGGCCTTCAACGTGCCGCCGGTGGAGCTCACCGGCACCGGGCTCATCATCGTGCTGTGTTTCGTCTTCCGCAATCTGCCGGTGGGCGTGCGCGCCGGCACGGCGGCTTTCAAGCAGCTCGACCGCTCGCTCGACGAGGCCTCGCTCATGCTGCGGGCCAGCACCCTCACCACGCTGCGCCGGGTGGTGCTGCCCCTGCTCAAGCCGGCGCTGACGGCCGCGCTGATCTACAGCTTCGTGCGCTCCATGACCACCGTCTCGGCGGTGATCTTTCTGGTGTCGGCCAAGTACGAGCTGTCCACCACCTACATCATCGGCCGCGTGGGCAATGGCGACTACGGCGTGGCGCTGGCGTATTGCACGGTGCTGATCGTCTTCATGTCGCTGATCACCGCGCTGGTGCAGCGCCTGGTGGGCGAACGCAAACTCGGCCGGCGCGCACGCGCGGCCTGATCCCTTCTTCAGGAGTCCTTCATGAGCAAACCAACCGCCGGCATCGAATTCCGCCAGGTCACCAAACGCTACGGTGGCCCCTCGTCCCCGCTGATCGTCAAAGGCATCGACTTCGTGGTGCCCAAGGGCGGCCTGACCACCATCCTCGGTCCCTCGGGCTGCGGCAAGACCACCACGCTGCGCATGATCGCCGGGTTGGAAACGCCCAGCGGCGGGCAGATCCTCATCAACGGCCAGGACGTGACCTCGCTCGGCCCGAACGAACGCAACGTGAGCATGGTGTTCCAGAGCTATGCGCTGTTCCCGCACATGAGCGTGCTGCAGAACGTGAGCTACGGCCTGAGCGTGAGCGGGGTGTCGGCCACCGAGACGGCCGAGCGTGCGCGCGCCGCGCTCGCCACCGTGGGCCTGGTCGGCATGGATCAGCGCCTGCCCAGCGAACTCTCGGGCGGCCAGCAGCAACGCGTGGCGCTGGCGCGTGCGCTGGTGATCGAGCCGGCCGTGCTGTTGTTCGACGAGCCGCTGTCCAACCTGGACGCGCGCCTGCGCCGCAGCATGCGCGAGGAGATCCGCAGCCTGCAGCAGCGCCTGGGCCTGACCGTGGCCTACGTGACCCACGACCAGAGCGAAGCCCTGGCGGTCAGCGATCAGATCATCGTGATGGACCACGGCGTGATCGCGCAGGCCGGCAGCCCGGCCGACCTGTACGAGCGGCCGGTGAGCGAGTTCGTGGCGGGTTTCATGGGCGAGGCCATGCTGTTCCCGGGCCAGGCGCTGGACGACGGCACGGTGCAGGTGGGGCCATTGAAGCTCGGGGCCCTGCACGCGGTGCGGCCCGGGGCCATCAAGGCCGCGATCCGGCCCGAGGCCTGGACCGTGAGCCCGGCCGGGTTGGCGGGCGCCGTCGATGGGGTGGTGTCCAAGCTGGCCTACCTGGGCAGCTTCTACGAGCTGACCGTGCACACCGACCTGGGTGCGATCTTCGTCATCTCGCCCGATGTGGAACGCACATGGCAGATCGGCGACGCGGTGTCGCTCAGCCCGCCGGCCCGGGGCGTGTCCGTGGTGGCGGCCTGACGGGATCGACTTCATGGCATCTTTGACGCGTCGAGGCTGTCTCCGGTCGGCCGTGCTGGGCACCCTCCCGTGGCTGGCCGGCTTGAGCGCCGTCCAGGCCCGCAGCGCTGGCTTGGTGTTTGGCGTGATCTCGCCCCGGGCGGTGGAGCAGACCCGCGACAACTGGTGGCCGTTTGTCGAGCGGCTGGGGGCGGCGGTGGGGCAGGCCATCGAGCTCCAGGTGTTCGAGACCCAGGAACACATGGTCCGGGCTTTCATGGCCCATGAAGTCGATGTTGGATGGATGGGCAACGTGCCGGCGCTGGAGGTGGTGGAAGCCGGGGCCGGGGCGGTCTTTGCCCAGATGGTGACCCGCGACGGGGGGCTGGGCTACCAGTCGCAGATGGTCGTTGGGCGGCAGGCGGCTTCGATCAACGATCTGGGCGATGTGCTCGCGCAGGCCAGGCATCTGCGGTTCAGCGATGGCGAGGCCAAGAGCACGTCGGGGCACCTGGTGCCGCTGTACTTCGCCTTCCAGAAGAACGGGATCAACGAGGCGAAATCCATCTTTCAGCACCACGAATCGGGCAGCCACCAGGACAATCTGAAGAAGGTGGCCACCGGCGCGGTGGATGTGGCCACCGCCAACAACGAGGAGGTGGCCTTTTTCGCGCGAGATTTTCCCGAACTGGCCACCCGGATCAAGGTGGTGTGGGAGTCGCCCCTGATTCCGCAGTCCCCCCTGTTGTGGCGGACGGGCCTGCCACCGGATGTGCGGCGAAAGATCGGCAGCTTTGTGGTCGGGTTCGGTGCGACCCGCCTCGAAGAGAAACAGATTCTCGAAAGGGTCAACGGCCTTTCCCGGTTTCGCGCGTCGAGCAATCGGCAACTGGTGCCCATTGCCGACCTGGAGATGTTCAAGGCCCGCCAGGCGATCAACCACGACAAGTCGCTGAGCGCGCAGGAGCGGGCCCGTCGGATCGAGGCGGTGATCAAGCGCGGATCGCGCCTGGAGTTGCGTCTGAAGCTGGGGGCATGAGGCCCAATGCCCCGCTCCGGTGGCATGAAAAGCGGGTATGAGGTGTGGTGTTTGTTTTTTCAACGATGAGGATGTTCGATGACGAAATCGGTGGTGGTGTTCGATCTGGGGGGGGTGGTGTTCAACTGGCAGCCCACGGTGTTGCTGCAGCAGGTGCTGCCGCAACACGCTCCCGACAAGGCGTCGGTGCAGCGCCTGAGCGCGCGCATCTTCCAGACGCTGGACCTGAACGGTGACTGGACGCAGTTCGATCTCGGCCACATCGGGCCCGATGGGCTGGCCGAGCGCATCGCACGGCGCACCGGGCTGCCCGAGCAGGAACTGCGTGCCTTGATCGAGGCCCTGCCACCCCACATGACGGTCAAGACCGACACCGTGGAGCTGATGCGCGAGCTGCGGGAGCAGGGGCACCGTCTGGTCTATCTCTCCAACATGCCCACCGGCCTGGCCGAGTGGATCGAGCGCAACCATGCCTTCTTCGACTGGTTCGACGACGGCGTGTTCTCCGCGCGCGTGCGCCAGGTCAAACCCGATCCGGCAATCTTCCAGACCGCCGTGCAGCGCCTGGGCCTGCAGGACCAGGTGCCGGTGTTCCTCGACGACATGCAGCGCAACATCGACGTGGCGACCGCGCAGGGCTGGCGCGGCGTGCGCTTTGAATCGGCGCAGCAGGCGCGCGCGCAGCTGCAAGGGCTCGGACTGCTGGCAGAAGGCTGAGGGCTGGGCTGGGCTGGGCTGGGCTGGGCTGCGCGCGGACCGCGCGCGGGGCTGCGCGTAATATGGCCGCATGACCCGAGACGACCGACTTCCCCGCGACGCGCAGAGCATCCTGGAGCTGGCTGCGCGGTCCATGTTCGACCTGTTCGCCACCGCCAGCGAGGGCATGATGCTGGTGGACCGCAAGGCGCGCGTGGTCTGGATCAACGACCAGTACCGCCGCTTCCTGCCGGCGCTGGGTTTCGAGCGCGAGGAAGACTTCGTGGGCCACCCGGTCTCCAGCGTGGTGCAGAACACGCAGATGCACCAGGTGCTGGCCACCGGCAAGCCGATCCTGATCGACCTGCTGACCAACAAGGCCGGTACGTTCGTGGTCAGCCGCATCCCGTTGCGCGACGACGCGGGCGAGGTGATCGGCGTGCTGGGCATCGTGCTGTTCGACCACCCCGAAACCACGCTGCAGCCGCTGATCGCCAAGTTCGCGCGGCTGGAGCAGGACCTGAACGACGCGCGGCGCGAGCTCGCCAGCCAGCGCCGCACCAAATACACCTTCGCCAGCTTCGTGGGCACCAGCCCGGGCGCGCTGGAGGTGAAGCGCCAGGCGCGGCGCGCGGCGTCTTCCAGCAGTCCGGTGCTGCTGCTGGGCGAAACCGGCACCGGCAAGGAACTGCTGGCCCACGCCATCCACGCCGCGTCGCCGCGCGCGGGGCGGCCGTTCGTGAGCGTGAACATGGCGGCCGTGCCCGACACGCTGCTGGAGGCCGAGTTCTTCGGCGTGGCGCCCGGCGCCTACACCGGGGCCGACAAGAAGGGCCGCGACGGCAAGTTCAAACTGGCCGACGGCGGCACGCTGTTTCTGGATGAGCTGGGCGACATGCCGATGACGGTGCAGGTCAAGCTGCTGCGCGCGCTGCAGGAAGGCGAGATCGAGCCGCTGGGCTCGAACAAGCTGGTGCGCTTCGACGTGCGCGTGGTGGCGGCCACCTCGCGCGACCTGCAGCAGATGGTGCGCGAGGGCAGCTTCCGTGAAGACCTGTATTACCGGCTCAACGTGCTGCCCATCCGGGTGCCGCCGCTGCGCGAGCGCCAGGGCGACATCCCGCTGCTGATCGAGGCGCTGTGCGAGGACATCGCGGCGCGGGGCGGCGGCGCCCAGCTGGAAATCGGCGCCTCGGCCCAGGCCCTGCTGGCGGCCCAGGCCTGGCGTGGCAACATCCGAGAGCTGCGCAATGTGCTGGAACAGCTGGCCCTGCGCAGCGATTCGCCGCACATTGACGCTGCGCAGGTGGAGCCGGTGCTGCGCGAGGCCGGGCTGGACCGCATCGAGCCGGCCGTGCCTTGGCCGCCGGGGGACGCGGGCGCGCCGGCGGGCCAAACGGATCTGCGGCCGTTGCCCGAGCAGATCGCCGAGCTGGAGAGCCGGGCGATTGCGCTTGCCCTGGCCCGCACCGGCGGCAACCGCACGGCCGCGGCCCGGCTGCTGGGCATCTCGCGGGCCAGCTTTTACGACAAGCTGGCGGCCATGGAAGTGACGTCTGAAATTCGGACAACTGTCCAATAATCAGACACATCGGGCGTGTCGGTACTGTCTGAAATTCAGACAATGCCAAGAGGGATCGATAAAAATACCTTGTGAATCAAGGCCTGTCTGCCCTGGCACGGACCCTGCACTGCGAAAGACACGGTGCCACGCGCCGTGACACATCCAACCAGGAGACAAGACATGCACAACACCACCCGCCGTCTGGCGGTCATCGCGCTCGCCTGCACCGCCACCTTGGGCTTTGCCCAGTCGAACAAGGGCGAGATCCGCATCGCCCACGTGTACGACAAGACCGGCCCGCTCGAAGCCTACGCCAAGCAGACCCACACCGGCCTGATGATGGGTCTGAACTACGCCACCGGCGGCACGATGATGGTGGGCGGCAAGAAGCTGGTGGTGATCGAGAAGGACAGCCAGTTCAAGCCCGACGTGGGCAAGGCCCAGCTGGCGGCCGCGTTCGCCGATGACAAGGCCGACATCGCCGTGGGCCCGACCGGCTCCGGCGTGGCGCTGGCCATGCTGCCGGTGGCCGAGGAATACAAGAAGATCCTGCTGGTGGAGCCCGCCGTGGCCGACTCCATCACCGGCGACAAGTGGAACAAGTACATCTTCCGCACCGGGCGCAACAGCAGCCAGGACGCGATCTCCAACGCCGTGGCGCTGGACAAGGCCGGCGTGAGCATCGCCACCCTGGCGCAGGACTACGCGTTCGGGCGTGACGGCGTGAAGGCCTTCAAGGACGCGGTCAAGACCGCCAAGATCGTGCACGAGGAATACCTGCCGACCAGCACCACCGACTTCACCGCCGGTGCGCAGCGCCTGATCGACAAACTCAAGGACCAGCCGGGCCGCAAGGTCATCTTCATCATCTGGGCCGGCGCGGGCAACCCGTTCAAGATCGCCGACCTCGACCTCAAGCGCTACAACATCGAGATCGCCACCGGCGGCAACATCCTGCCGGCCATGGCCGCCTACAAGAACTTCCCCGGCATGGAAGGCGCCACGTATTACTACTTCGGCATCCCGAAGAACCCGGTCAACGAAGCCATGGTGGCCGACCACTACAAGCAGTTCAAGAGCCCGCCCGACTTCTTCACCGCCGGTGGCTTCAGCGCGGCGATGGCCGTGGTGACGGCGCTCAAGAAGACCAACGGCGACACCAAGACCGACACGCTGATCAAGACCATGGAAGGCATGAGCTTCGAGACGCCCAAGGGCACGATGACCTTCCGCCAGGAAGACCACCAGGCCATGCAGAGCATGTACCACTTCAAGATCAAGGTGGACCCGGCCTTCCCCTGGGGCGTGCCCGAGCTGGTGCGCGAGATCAAGCCGGCGGACATGAACGTGCCGGTGAGGAACAAGCGCTGAAAGCGCTTGACCCCCTGCGCATTGTTCGGCGCTACCCCCTGCGCCGCTGACGCGGCTTCCCCCTGAAGAGGGACAACACGAGCGGCCCGGCGGAGCCGGTTCCGCCGTGTTTCTGGAAGGGTGCTGCACTCGCTGCCTTCCACTTCTGCTTGTTCCGTGAGGAACCCCCGGACACACGGGGGCCGGCGATGTTTTGCCCAAAAAGCACTCCAGGAGACAACCCCATGACGTTCGATTCAATGCGTGCGCTCGCCGCCATCGCGGCGCTTTCCTCTGGCACGGCGCTGGCCGCCATCAACTTGCCCGCCTACAACGTGGACACCAGCCAGACCACGGTCTCCGGCCTGTCCTCGGGCGGCTTCATGGCCAACCAGCTGGGCATCGCCTATTCGTCGCTGTTCAAGGGCGTGGGCGTGTTCGCGGCCGGCCCCTACATGTGCGCGGGCCTGAGCAATTACACGGCCTGCATGTACAACGCCAGCATTTCGAGCACGGCGCTGGCCAACATGCAGAACCGCATCGACAGCTACAGCGCCAGCGGCGCGATCGACAACAAGTCGAACGTTGCCGGCCAGAAGGTGTACCTGTTCATCGGCACCAGCGACACGACGGTGGGGCAGAACCCCGTCAACGCGCTCAAGACGCAGTACACCAACAACGGCGTGACGGCGACCAACATGGAACACGTGGTGCGCGGCGGCACAGCCCACACCTTTCCCACCGATTTCGACAGCACGGGCAACAACGGCTGCGGCAGCGCCGCCTCGCCCTACATCAGCAACTGCGGCTACGACGGTGCCAAGGCCGTGCTGCAGAAGTTCTACGGCACGCTGAACCCGCGCAACAACGCACCGGCGGCGGGCAACTACATCGAGTTCAACCAGGGCGAGTTCGTCAGCAACCCCGGCATGGCCGCGACGGGCTGGGCCTATGTGCCGGCCAACTGCGCCAGCGGCAGCCAGTGCAAGCTGCACGTGGCGCTGCACGGCTGCCAGCAGAGCACCGACAAGATCGGCGACAAGTTCATCAAGAACACGGGCTACAGCCGCTGGGCCGACACCAACAGCATCATCGTGCTGTTCCCCCAGACGAAGACCGACAACACCAGCCGCAGCACGGCGGCCAGCGGCTCGCTGGCCAATCCCAATGCCTGCTGGGACTGGATCGGCTGGTACGGCGGCAACTTCGCGCAGAAGGCCGGCACGCAGATGGCCGCCATCAAGGCCATGGTGGACCGCGTGTCCTCGGGCGGCGGCGGTGGCACCCCGACGCTGCCAGCGCCCACCGGCGTGGTCGCGTCCAACCCGACCGATACCACCATGACGATCAGCTGGAGCGCCGTGAGCGGCGCCGACAGCTACAACGTGTACCGCAACGCCAACAAGACCAACGCGCTGCCGGTCACGGCCACCAGCTTCACCGACACGGGCCTGGCCGCTGCCACGCAGTACAGCTGGACGGTGCGCGCGGCGGACGAAGAGGGCGTGGAGGGCGCGGCGTCCGCGGCGGCCCTGGGCACCACCACGGGCAGCGCGCCGCCACCCGCCACCTGCTATACGGCCAGCAACTACGCCCACACCACGGCGGGCCGCGCCTACCAACTGGGCGGCTACACCTACGCCAACGGGTCCCACCAGAACATGGGCCTGTGGAATGTCTTCATCACCCGGACGCTGAAGATGACCGGCAGCAACTATTACGTCATCGGCACCTGCCCCTGATGCAACGGACGACCCCAAGGAGATCATGAGCCAGCTATCCACCCAGGACCTGACCGTCCGCTTCGGCGGCCACGTGGCGGTCAACCGCGTGACCTGCGCTTTCCAGCCCGGCACGCTGACCGCCATCGTCGGCCCCAACGGCGCGGGCAAGACGACCTACTTCAACCTCATCTCGGGCCAGATCCGGGCCTCCGCCGGCAGCGTTCACCTCAACGGGGTGGATGTATCGGCGCTGGGGGCGCCGGCGCGCGCGCAGGCAGGGCTGGGCCGCGCGTTCCAGCTCACCAACCTGTTTCCCAACCTGACCGTGCGCGAGAACGTGCGGCTGGCGGTGCAGGCGAGGGCGGGCGCGGGCCTGAACCTCTGGCGCATCTGGAGCGACCGCAAGGACCTGGTGGTGCGCGCCGACGAGGTGCTGGAGACCGTGGCGCTGGCGGACAAGCGCGACGCGCTGGCGGCCAGCCTGCCGCACGGCGACCAGCGCAAGCTGGAGGTCGGCATCCTCATGGCGCTGGAGCCGCAGGTGTTCATGTTCGACGAACCCACCGCCGGCATGAGCGTGGACGAGGTGCCCGTGATCCTGAACCTGATCCGCCAGCTCAAGGCCGACAAGACCAAGACCATCCTGCTGGTCGAACACAAGATGGACGTGGTGCGCGAACTCTCGGACCGCATCATCGTGCTGCACAACGGCGAGCTGGTGGCCGACGGCGACCCGGCCACGGTGATCGCTTCGCCGGTGGTGCAGCAGGCGTATCTGGGTATCAACCCGGAAGAGAAGGAGGCCGCATGAGCGAGGTGCTGTTGAAACTGGAACAGGTCCACACCCACATCGGCGCGTACCACATCCTCCACGGCGTCGACCTGGTCGTGCCCAAGGGCGAGCTGACCATGCTGCTCGGCCGCAACGGCGCGGGCAAGACCACCACGCTGCGCACCATCATGGGTCTGTGGCACGCCAGCCAGGGCACGGTGGTGCTTGACGGGCAGGACATCACGCAGAAGCCCACGCCCGACATCGCGCACAGCGGCGTGGCCTACGTGCCCGAGAGCATGGGCATCTTCTCCGATCTCTCGGTGCGCGAAAACATGCTGCTGGCCGCGCGCGGTGCGCGCACGCTCGATGACATCGACACCACGCGGCTCGAATGGATCTTCGGCCTGTTCCCGGCCATGAAGAAGTTCTGGACGCACCCGGCCGGCAAGCTCAGCGGCGGGCAGAAACAGATGCTGGCCGTGTCGCGCGCCATCGTCGAGCCGCGCAAGCTGCTGCTGATCGACGAGCCCAGCAAGGGCCTGGCCCCCGCGATCATCCAGAACATGATCGAGGCCTTCCGCCAGCTCAAGGCGGCGCAGACCACGATCCTGCTGGTCGAGCAGAACTTCAACTTCGCCAGACAGCTCGGCGACACGGTGGCCGTGATGGACGACGGGCGCGTGGTGCACAGCGGCTCCATGGCCGAGCTGGCTGCCGATGAATCGATGCAGTCGCGTTTGCTGGGCCTCTCACTCGGAGCACACCAATGAGCTTGTTCAAAGAACTCGACTGGAAACCCATGGCCCTGGTGCCGGTGCTCGCGCTGGCCGCCTTGCCGGCCATCGGCAGCCCGTCCACCTGGCTGACGCTCACCGTGGCCGGGCTGGCCATGGGCATGATCGTCTTCATCATCGCCTCGGGCCTCACCCTGGTGTTCGGCCTGATGGACGTGCTCAACTTCGGCCACGGCGTGTTCATCGCGCTCGGCGCCTTCGTGGCCACCACGGTGCTCGCGAGCATGGGGAGCTACACCACGGCCGACAGCCTGTGGCTGAACCTGCTGGCGCTGTTGCCCGCGATGCTGGTGGCGATGGCCGTCGCGGGTGCGCTGGGCCTGGTGTTCGAGCGCCTCATCATCCGCCCGGTGTACGGCATGCACCTCAAGCAGATCCTCATCACCATGGGCGGCATGATCATCGGCGAGGAGCTGATCAAGGTGATCTGGGGTCCCGAGCAGATTCCGCTGCCGCTGCCCGAGGCGCTGCGCGGCGCGGTGCTCATGGGCGACGCCGCGGTGGAGAAATACCGGCTGCTGGCTGTGCTGGTGGGCGCCGCCGTGTTCGCCGCCATGGTCTGGACGCTCAACCGCACCAAGGTCGGTCTGCTGATCCGCGCCGGCGTGCAGGACCGCGAGATGGTCGAGTCGCTGGGCTACCGCATCCGGCGCCTGTTCGTCGGCGTGTTCGTGGCCGGCTCGGCACTGGCCGGCCTGGGCGGCGTGATGTGGGGCCTGTACCAGCAGAACGTGACCCCACAGATGGGCGCGCAGGTCAACGTGCTGATCTTCATCGTCATCATCATCGGCGGCCTGGGCTCGACGCTGGGCGCGCTCATCGGCGCGCTGCTGGTGGGCCTGATGGCCAACTACACCGGCTTCCTGGTGCCCAAGGTGGCGCTGTTTTCCAACATCGCGCTGATGGTCGCCATTTTGTTGTGGCGCCCCCAAGGTGTTTACCCAGTCACGAACCGTTGAGCAGGAGGATTTGATGCTTCACCGATTGCTCTCCAACGACCTCCCGCGCAGCCGCTGGCTTGCCGCGCTGCTGGTCATCCTGTTCCTTGGCCTGGCGTTCGCGCCTTTCCTGTTCCCGGGCGTGAAGGCGCTCAACGTGGCGGCCAAGGTGCTGGTGTTCGTGGCCCTGGTGGCCAGCTTCGACCTGCTGCTGGGCTACACCGGCATCGTGAGCTTTGCCCACACCATGTTCTTCGGCATCGGGGCCTACGGCGTGGCGATCGCGCTGAGCGCGGTCGAAGAACCGTCCTGGGGCGCCATCGCGCTGGGGGTGCTGTGCGCGCTGGCGGTCTCGCTGGTGCTCTCGCTCATGATCGGCCTGTTCTCGCTGCGGGTGCGCGCGATCTTCTTCGCCATGATCACGCTGGCGGTGGCCTCGGCCTTCCTCACGCTGGCCTCGCAGCTGTCGGACTTCACCGGTGGTGAAGACGGTCTGAGCTTCAGCGTGCCCGAGCTGCTCTCGCCCGGCTTCACGCTGAGCGAAGAACCGCTGGTGACACCGCTGGGCGAGGTCGATCTCAACGGCAAGCTGATCACCTACTACCTGATCTTCGCGGCCGTCACCGCGATCTTCCTCACCATCCTGCGCATCGTGAACTCGCCCTTCGGCCGCGTGCTGCAGGCGATCCGTGAGAACGATTTCCGGGCCGAGGCGCTGGGCTACCGCACTGTCGTTTACCGCACGCTGTCCAACGTGCTCTCGGCCGGCTTCGCCACGCTGGCCGGCTGCCTGCTCGCACTCTGGCTGCGCTACAACGGGCCCGACACCTCGCTCTCGTTCGAGATCATGTTGGACATCCTGCTCATCGTCGTGATCGGCGGCATGGGCACGCTCTACGGCGCGCTGATCGGCAGCGTGTTGTTCGTGCTGGCGCAGAGCTACCTGCAGGACCTGTTGCGTTTGGCCGGCGAAGCGACCGAGGGCATCCCGCTGCTGCCCGCGCTGCTCACGCCCGACCGCTGGCTGCTCTGGATGGGTGTGCTGTTCGTGCTGTCGGTCTATTACTTCCCGACAGGCATCGTGGGCAAGCTCAGGGAGCGCGCCGTTCTCGCCCGATTGAAAGGCATGAAATGAACACCGCCGCCGTGATTCCCCAATCGCGTTACCTGAGCTGCGAAGGCCGCGAGATCCATTTCATGGACTGGGCGCCCGCACCCGGCGTGCCCGAAAGCACGCCCGTGGTCGCCTGGCACGGCCTGGCGCGCACCGGGCGCGACATGGATCCGCTGGCCGCGTACCTGAGTGCCCTCGGTCATCGCGTGATCTGCCCCGACACCATCGGCCGTGGCCTGTCCGAATGGAGCCCGACCCCCGAGGCCGAGTACTGCCTGGACTTCTACGCGCGCATCGCCACGGCGCTGGTCGACCAGCTCGGGCTGTCGTCCTTCCATTGGGTCGGCACCTCCATGGGGGGCGCCATTGGCATGGTCTGCGCGGCCGGTCCGCTGCAGGGCCACATCCAGCGCCTGGTGCTCAACGACATTGGCCCCAAGCTGGCCGATGCGGCGGTCGAGCGCATCCGCAGCTACGCCGGCAACCCGGCGAGTTTCGCCACCGTGGGCGAACTGGAGCAGTACTTCCGCACCATCTACAAGCCCTACGGTTTTCTCAGCGACGCGCAGTGGAAGCTGCTCACCGAAAGCTCCACCCGCCGCCTGCCCGACGGCCGCGTGACGCCGCACTACGACCCGGCCATGGTGATGCAGTTCACCCACCACCCAGCCGACTACGAGCTGTGGGACGCCTACGACCGCATTGACATCCCGGTGCTGTGCCTGCGCGGCGCGGAGTCCGACCTCCTGCTGGCCGACACCGCCGAAGCCATGCGCGACCGCGGGCCGCGGGCTCTGGTGGTGACGATCGCCGGCTGCGGCCATGCTCCGGCCCTCAATGTGCCGGAGCAGCTCGATCTGGTGCAGCGCTTTCTGGTCGGCGTGCACTGAGCGGGCGAGAAGCTGAGCCCCCTCAGTCCTTTGCTCCCAGCGCCAGCGCCCGCTCTCGGCTTTCCTTGAGCGCCATCGGGTCGTCGGCATGCCGGGTGGGCCAGCCCTGCAGGTGGCGCTCGGTGAGTTCGGTCAGGGCGCGCATCCAGTCGGGGCTGTCGTTGAGGCAGTCGATGTAGTTGAACGCCTGGCCGCCCGCGTGCAGAAAGGCTTCGCGCGCTTCCATGTTGATTTCTTCCAGCGTCTCCAGGCAGTCGCTGGTGAAGCCGGGGCAGACCACGTCCACGCTCTTCACGCCCTGCCGCGCCAGCGCGATCAGCGTGGGCTCGGTGTAGGGCTCCAGCCACTTGGCTTTGCCAAAGCGCGACTGGAACGTGAGCTTGTAGCGGTCTTTCGCCAGCCCCAGTTTTTCCGCCAGCAGGCGCGCCGTCTTCTGGCACTCGCAGTGGTAGGGGTCGCCCAGGCGCAGGGTGCGCTCGGGCACGCCGTGAAAGCTCATCACCAGTTGGTCGGCCTGGCCGTGGTGCATCCAGTGCGCGCGGACCTTTCTGGCCAGGGCTTCGATGTAGCCGGCGTCGTCGTGGTAGCGGTTGATGAAGCGCAGCTCGGGCAGATGGCGCACCTTCAGGCCCCAGGTGGCCACCGCGTCGAACACGCTGGCGGTGGTGGTGCCGCTGTACTGCGGGTAGGCCGGCACGATCAGCACGCGCGTCACGCCCTGGGCCTTGAGTTCGTCGAGCACCGCGGGGATGGACGGGTTGCCGTAGCGCATGGCGTAGCGCACCGTGACCTGGTGGCCGCGTTCGCCCAGGTAGCCGCGCAGCAGCGTGGCCTGCCTGTCGGTCCACACCTTGAGCGGTGAGCCCTCGGGCATCCAGACGCTGGCGTACTTCGCGGCCGACTTGGCCGGCCGGGTGCGCAGGATGATGCCGTGCAGGATCAGCCACCAGATCGGTTTGGGGATTTCCACCACGCGGTGGTCGCCCAGGAACTCTGCGAGGTAGCGGCGCAGGGCGGGGGCGGTGGCTTCGTCGGGGGTGCCCAGATTGCACAGCACGATGGCCGTGCGCGCCGCCTGGCCATGCGGGATCGGGGGTTCTGGTTGGAAAGGCATGCGCTATTCTCCCGCACACATGACCGCCGCCACCCCCTCGCTCCCACATGCCTCCGAGAGCCGCGCCCCAGCGGACGCGCTCACCACCCCGCCGGACCTCGGCCTTGACGCCAGCCGCGTGCGCGCCATCACGCTCGATCTGGACGACACGCTCTGGCCGATCTGGCCCACCATCGCCCGCGCCGAAGACGTGCTGCAGGCCTGGCTGAGCGAGCATGCGCCGGCCACCGCCGCCCTGTGCGCCGCGCCGGGCACGCTGCGCGAGCTGCGCAACCAGATGAGCACCACCCGGCCCGATCTCGCGCACGACATGAGCGGGCTGCGCCGTGAGTCGATCCGCCTGCTGCTGCAGCGCGCGGGCGACGACCCGGCGCTGGCCGAGCCGGCGTTCGAGGTGTTTTTTGCCGAGCGGCACCGCGTGGAGCTGTTCGACGATGCGCTGCCCGCGCTGGAGTGGCTGAGCAGCCGCTACCCGGTGGTGGCGGTGTCCAACGGCAACGCCGACGTGCACCGCGTGGGCATCGGCGCGCATTTCCGGGCCTCGCTCAACGCGCACGGCTTCGGCGCGGCCAAGCCCGACGCCCGCATCTTCCACGCCGCCGCGCGGGCCGCGGGCGTGGACGCCTCGCAGGTGCTGCACATCGGGGACGACGCCCACCTGGACGGCGTGGGCGCGCTCCAGGCCGGCATGCAGCTCGCCTGGGTCAATCGAGCCAGGCAGGCATGGGCACACGCACCGCTGGCGCCCCACATCACCGTGACCGAGCTGCTGGCCCTGTGCCGCGCGCTCGGCTAAACACACCTCATCGTTTCACCATGAGCCTCACCATCCACGGCATTCCCGCCTCGCGTGCGGTGCGCCCGCTCTGGGCCGCGACCGAACTCGGCCTGGATTTCACCCACGTGCCCACCACCTACCTGGGCGGCCACACGCGCAGCCCCGACTTCCTGGCCCTCAACCCCAACGGCCACATCCCCGTGGTGGTGGATCGGCGGCCACCGGAGCAGGGCGGCGAGATCGTGGTCTGGGAAAGCATGGCCTGCGCGCTCTACATCGCACGCCACCACGGCCGGCCCGACGGCCACAGCATCACGCCCGCCACCGTGCGCGAAGACGCCGAAGCGCTGCGCTGGAGCTTCTGGGCCGTGAACGAAGCCGAAGCCGACGCGCTCACGGTGCTGATGCACCGCATGGTGATGCCCGCCGAGCGGCGCAAGCCCGAGCTGGCCGTGGTGGCCGAGAAGCGGCTGGCCGTGCCACTGCGTGTGATCGAGCAGCACCTGCAGCAGCAGCAGGCACGCGGCGAGAGCCATCTGGCGGCGGACCGTTTCACGGTGGCCGACCTGTGCGCGGCCAGCGTGCTGAACTGGGCCAGGCCGGCGCGCGAGCTCATGGCCGCGCACCCGCTCACGCACGACTGGATCCGGCGCTGCATCGAACGCCCCGCGCACGTGGCTGTGAAGGCGCTGGGCTGACTTACCAGCCCCACAACAAGCGCTTGGCGATCCAGCCGATCTTGCCGCTGTCGCGCTCCACCCGCACCCAGTCGGCGCGTTTTTCGCGTGTGCGCAGTACCTCGCCATACTCCACCTTGCCCACGATCCTGTGCTGGGTGCCGGGGCCGGAGCGCATGTTGGCGACCCGGGACTTCACCACGTGGTGCGGCGTGCTGCCCGTGAGCGAGCGGGCCACCCAGCCGCGATCTTTCTCGAAATCGATGACCTGCAACCAGCGGCCCTTGCGGGCGAGCACTTTGAGCGGGTAGCCCCTTTTCAGCTCCCACAACACCTCGGTGTGGGTGCCGGGGCCGGAGCGCATGTTCAGGGTGGAGCCTTTGACGCTCACCATCTGTTGCGTGGCGGCCGATGCGGCGGTGGCGGCGAGTGCCGCCAGACACAGGACCGTGGTGCCAAGGGTTTGACGGGTGGTGTTTTTCCAGTTCATCCGAAGATGCTCCTTTCCTCGTGGTTGAAATGCTGGTGAGCCAATGGGAACGCAACTGGTCGCAGAGGTTCCCGTGGTTTTGCCGGCGCAGGGCACCGGGTGCCCAGGTTCACATGACGGCGCGATCAAAGGGTGAATGTTCGCATCATGGCCGGAGCCGCCTCGCCCGCCCCGCCGATCCGGCGCGCTGGCAGGCACGGCGGTAGGCCTGCAGGGTCTGCTGTGCGCGCCCGAGCACGCTCTCGGGCGGGTAGTCCACCTCCACCGTGGGCGCCACCGGCAGGCCCGAGGGCAGGCCGGTCAGCAGCTCCAGCCCATCGCTCAGGTGGGCGGCGGTGTGGATGTGGAAGCGGCCCTGTTCCACGGCCTCGATCACGGGGCGCTCCAGCATCAGGTGGCGCAGGTTGCGCGCGGGCATCAACACGCCCTGGTGGCCGTCCAGGCCCGAGGCTTCGCAGACGCGGAACCAGCCTTCAATCTTTTCGTTGATGCCGCCCACGGGCAGCACCTCGCCGTGCTGGTTGAGCGCGCCCGTGACCGCGATGCCCTGGTTGAGCGGCACACCCGAGAGCGCCGAGAGCACGGCGAACAGCTCGGCGCACGAGGCCGAGTCGCCCTCCACGCCGTGGTACTCCTGCTCGAACACGATGGAGGCGTTGAGCGCCAGCGGCGACAGGTGCGCGAACAGGGCCGTGAGGTAGCTGTGCAGGATCAGCACGCCCTTGTCGTGGATGGGGCCCGACATCTCGACCTCGCGTTCGATGTTGAGCAGGCCCTGGGTGCCCGCGTGGGTGCGCGCGCTCACGCGCACCGGCAGGCCAAAGCGCCAGTCGCCCAGGTCGATCTGGGTCAGGCCGTTGATCTGGCCCACCTGCTCGCCGCGCAGCGTGATCAGGCGCTCGCCCTCGGCGATGGACTCGCGCAGGCGCTGTTCGGGGTAGTTGTGGCGCTGGCGCCGCGCGTCCAGCGCCGCGTCCACGTCTTGCAGCTCGACCCGGCCGGCGCCGCGTACGCGGCACATGCCGGCGCTTTCGGCCACCAGGGCCTCGGTGCGCGCGAAGATGGCGCTCTGGCGCGTCTGGTCGTCCACCTGGCGGTGGGCATCCTCGATCAGGCGGGCCACGGCCGGCGCCGACAGGTGGGGCAGGCCCAGTTTGCGGCAGGTGTGGGCCACGAACAGCGCGCTGGCCGCGCGGGTCTCGTCGCTGGCCGGGAAGCTCTCGGCGAAATCCACCTTGACCATGAAGTGGCGCGCGAACTCGGGGTCAGCCTCCTGCACCGCGTAGTACTCGTCCACCGATCCGATCAGCACGATCTTGGCCTCCACGTCCACCGCCTCGGGTTGCAGCGAGACGGCCGCCATGGGCATCAGCGAGCTGCCGGGCTCCTCGATCTGCACCCGGCCCGAACGCATGAAGCGGCGCAGCTTTTCCCACACCAGTTCGTCGGCCAGCAGGTCGCGCAGGTGCAGCAGCAGGAAGCCGCCGTGGGCGCGGATCAGGCTGCCCGCGCGCACGCGGAAGAAGTCGGTCATCATCACGTCCTCTTCGACCTGGTACTCGATGCGGCCAAAGAGCGTGTGGAACACCGGGTTGTCTTCCGCGATCACCGGCGCGCCCGACAGGTCGGCGTTGTCCACCACCAGGTTGACGCGGTAACCCAGCAGCAGCTGGGCCAATGCTTCCTGGCGCGCCTCGTCGTCGCTGTCCTGCGCGATGAAGAGCTCGATGTGTTCGAGCACGTCGTGCTGCACCTGGTCGAGGTAGCTCCCGAGCTTGACGGAGTCCTTGATCTGCTTCTTCAGGCTCACGCGGATGGTCTGCAGCTCGTGGTCGAGCAGGGGCTTGACGGTCTGGCGGCGCAGCGCGGCCAGGCCTTCGTTCATCACCCGCAGCATGGGGCGGGTCTTTTCCAGGAAGCGCGCGATCTCGTCGCGCAGCTCCTGCTCGGCCTTGTCGATCTCGGCGCGCCGCTCCTTGGAGAGCGCGCGGGCCTCGGCCTCGGTCAACGCGGCGCCTTTGTCACCGATGAGGGTGAAGACCAGATGGCCCGATTCGCGAAACAGGTTGAAGCTGCGCGCCTCGGCGAAGGCGTCGAGCTCGACATAGGCCTTGGCTTCCTCGGCCTGGTAGGCGTTCTGGATGCGCTCGCTCTCGGCCTTGAAGTCTTCGCTGCTCAGGCGCAGCGGGATCTCGCTCTGCAGGAAACGCGAGAGCTTGCCCATGAGCTGGCGCAGCTCGCGCCCCTGGCCGGCGGGCATGCGCAGGGCGCGCGGGCGCTCGGGGGCGTCGAAATTGTGCAGGTAGCACAGGTCGGGCGGCACCGGGCGCTCGGCGGCCACCGCCCGCGTGAGCTGCCGCAGCAGCGTGGCGCGCCCGCTGCCCACCTCGCCCAGCACGAACAGGTTGTAGTCGGGCTGGTCCATCGTCAGGCCGAAGCGCGCGGCGGTTTCGGCGCGCTCCTGGCCGATCCAGGGCAGGGTGCCGGTGGGCAGCGTGGACGTGTCGTCGAAGCCCAGCGAGGCGGGGTCGATGCGCAGGCTCAGTTGCTCGGGGGCAAGGCGGGTGGTGGTCATGAACAGGTCCCTCGGGTTCAGTGTGTTCATGATGCGCGGATTGGAGGGCCGCGCAAGTCCAGGCGTCAAACCGGTATCAGAAGACCCGCGCCACCGCCGCCAGACCGCTGCGCACGGCGCCTTCCAGCGTGGCCGGGTACGGTCCGTCCACGTAGTCGCCGGCCGCCCACAGGCCCGGCGCGATGGCTTGCGCCGGGCGCCGCAGGCCCGCGGTGCAGGCGAAGGTGGCGCGCTTTTCCACCACGGTCTGGATCGGCTGCAGGCCGCCCAGACCGAGCTGGCGCGCCGCCTGCTGCAACACGCGCGCCTGCAGCTCGTCGCGCTCGCCCTCGCTGGCGCTGATCACGAATGCCAGCACGCCCTGCGCGGCCGGGTCCTGCGGGGCGAGCTGGCCGCGGTCGAACACGAACTGGGCCGGGGCCGCGTGGGCATCGGGCTCGGCGCGCAGCGCGAGCATGGGCGCGGCCAGGCGAGCGCCCGGTGCCCAGGCGTAGACGGTGGTGATGGCGGTGAAGTCGAGCGCCGCGGCGTCGTGGGCCCAGGTGCGCAGCCGGTCGGCGGTGTCGGCATCGGGCGTGTGCGCCGCGGTCTGCGCCATGGCCTGCGCGGCCGGGCCGGCGGCGGTGGCCCAGATCACGTGGTCAAAGGTTTGGTCGAAAGCCTCGCCCTGGCGCTGGCCGCTTAGGCGCCAGCCGGGCCCCTGGTGGTGCAGGCCCAGCACGCGGGCGCCTTCGATGATCCTGGCGGTGGCCGCATGCCGCGTCTGAAGCCAGCGCGCGGCGGCTTGCGGAAACAGGGTGCAGAGATCGGTGCGCGGCAGCAGCAGGCTCGACGCGGCCCAGCCGCCAAAGCCCCGGCCGAACAAAGCGTCGCGCATGACCCGCAGGAACACCTGCGCGCTGGCGTCGCGGGCCGGCAGGTTCAGGGCCGAGACGCACAGCGGTTCGATCAGCTCGTCCATCACGCGCGCGGGCAGCCGGGCGCACAGTGCGGCCACGGTCAGTGAGGGCGCGCAGACGAAGCCTGTGGCCTGCCAGCCCAGCGAGGCACGGATCAGTGCCAGCCGTTCGCTCCAGCGCCAGCCGCGCGCGGTGGCGATGGCGGCCAGGGCATCGAGGGGCGCGGGCCAGCGCGCAGCCCAGGCGGGGGTCTGCAGGCCGCTGCCGTCGGGGTAGGGCAGGGCCAGCGGAAGGCACAGCAGCGCCTGCGCCGGATCGTTGCCCACGCGCTGCATCAGCGCCAGGGTCTGGCTGTAGGCGCCGATCAGGATGTGTTGTCCGTTGTCCAGCGTGAGCGGCACGCCGTCGGGCCGCTGTACCTGCAGCGCCCGGGCCCGGCCACCCAGCGCACGGCTGGCTTCGAACACGGTCACGCCCACGCCCGCTTCGGCCGCCGCCACGGCGGCGGCCAAGCCGGCCCAGCCCGCGCCGACGATCGCCAGCTTCACTTCGCGCATCCCGCGCAGCGGCGGAGCGTGGGGGCCACGTTCACAAGCGCCCCAGCGCTTGCACCTTCCACGCCAGCCAGAACTTGCGCAGCGGCGTCAGGTTCACGCGCTGGGTCAGCACCAGCAGCGGGTCGGCGGCAATCTCCCGCAGCAGGGTGCGGTAGATGCTGGCCATCATCAAGCCCGGTTTCTGCGCACGGCGGTCGGCTTCGGGCAGCAGGGCCAGGGCGTCGTCGTAGGTCTTGAGGGCGCGTTCGCACTGGAACTGCATCAGCGCGCGGAAGCGGCGCTGGAAGTCTTCCACGTCGGTGCCGGGCGCCGCGCCGCGCTTGAGCAGCTCGTGCGCCTTCACGTCGAAGCGCTGCAGTTCGTTGACGGGCAGGTAGATGCGCCCGCGTGCCGCGTCTTCGCCCACGTCGCGGATGATGTTGGTGAGCTGGAACGCCAGCCCGAGCTGGTGCGCGTAGGCGGTGGTCTGCGCCTGCGTCTGGCCAAAGATGCCGGCGGCGACTTCTCCCACCACGCCGGCCACCAAATGGCAGTAGCGCTGCAGGTTGGCGAAGTCGAGGTAGCGGTTCTGGTCCAGGTCCATCTGGCAGCCGTCGATGACGGCGAGCAGGTGGCGGGCTTCGATGCCGAAGTCCGCAGCCAGCGGCATCAGCGCGCGCATCACCGGGTGCTGGGCCTGGCCCGCAAAGGACTGGGCCACTTCGTGCTGCCACCAGACCAGCTTGTTCTGCGCCACGCCCGGGTCGCTCACCTCGTCAACCACGTCGTCCACCTCGCGGCAGAAGGCGTAGAAGGCCGTGATCGCGGCGCGCCGCTCCGGCGGCAGGAAGAGGAAGGCGTAATAGAAGCTGCTGCCCGAGGCAGCGGCTTTTTGCTGGACGTAGTCTTGAGGGGTCATGGGCTCGGGGCAAGGTTGCCTGAGTGTAAACAGGCGCGCCATCGCTCCGGCCGGGCGGCGCTCATGCAGGGGCCGTGCGCCGGCGCCACCACCGGCGGCGCTGCGGCTGGTGCGCCCGGCCGCGCCCGCGCATGAACGCCAGGTACAGCATGGGCACCACGAACAGCGTCAGCACGGTGGAGAAGGCCAGCCCCCAGACGATGCTGGCCGCCACCGGGCCCCAGAGCAGGCTGTGGCCGCCAATGCCGAAGGCCAGCGAGAACAGGCCGCCGATGGTGGTCGTGGTGGTGATCAGAATGGGCACCACCCGGCGGCGCGCCGCCTGCACGATGGCGTGGATGGTGCTCATGCCGCGCTCCAGGCGGTCGTTGGCCGCGTCGATCAGCACGATGGCCGAGTTCACCGCGATGCCGGTGAGCGCGATCACGCCGTAGAGCGTGTAGAGCGAGAGCGGGTTGTTCGAGATGGCCAGCCCGTAGGCCACGCCGGTGAAGGCCAGCGGCACGGTCACCAGGATCATGAGCGGCTGCCAGTAGCTCTTGAACTGCGCCGCCAGGATCAGGTAGATCAGGCCCAGCCCCAGCAGGAACAGCACCTGCATGGCGGCCAGGCTCTCTTCGATGTCTTCGAGCTCGCCCGAGAAGTCCAGATCCACCCCCGGGTGCTGCACGCGGATGGCTTCCCAGCCGGCCTTGATGGCGTCGTTGGCCACCTTGGTGTCGGTGATCTCCTTGTCGAGGTTGGCCTCGACCGTGATGGTGCGGCGCAGGTTGTAGTGGCGGATGAAGCCCCGCCCGGGCTCGACCTGGACCTGCACCAGCGCGCCCAGCCGCGTGGTCTGGCCGTTGGGCAGGGCGACCGGCTCGTCCAGCAGGCTGGCCGGGTCGGTGCGCAACTGCTCGCCATCGCGCAGGGCCTGGTCGGAGCGCACGCGCAGCTCGATCTTGTCGCCTTCGATGCGGGTGAAGGCCACCACCTCGCCGTCCACCGCCAGGCGCACCAGGCGCGCCACCTGGGCAGCGTTCAGGCCGGCGTCGCGCACGGCGTCGTGGTCCAGCCGCAGCTGCAGCTGGGCGCGGCCGGGCTGGTTGTCGTCCTGCACGTCCTTGGCGCCGGGTATGGCCGCCACGATGGTTTTGAGCGCATCGGCCGCGCGCTGGATCTGCTCGAAGTCGTCCGCGCGCACCTTCACACTGATGGCCTTGCCCGCGGGCGGGCCACCCGCGAGCACGGTGAAGCTCTTGCGGCCCGGGCCGCCCATGCCCTCGATGGTCTGGCGCATGCCGTCGACCACCTCGGTGACCTCGCGCGCGTCGTCGGTGCGCGGGTTGAGCGAGACGAACACCTGGCCATAGACATCGCCGTAGACCGGTTCGGTGTCGGTGAACTTGAGCCCGGCGACGGAGGTCACGGCGCGCGCTTCACCCTCTGGCCCGACGCTGCGCAGCTGCTGGCGCACCACGGCCTCCACGCGCTGGGTCTCGGCCAGCGTGTCCTCCAGCGACGCGGTCTGGGGCATGTCCACGTTGACGTAGAACGCGCGGATCGGGTCGAAGGCGAAGAACTGCACCCGGATCACGCCGACGACGAGCAGCACCACCGCCGCCACCACGGCCGCGGTGCTGAGCAGCGCGAAGCGCCTGGGGCGGCGCAGCACGTATGCCAGCGCCTGGCCATAGCGCAGGCGGATGCCGCGGTTGAAGCGTTCGCGCCAGGCCTGCACGCGCGAGCGCTGGTCAAAGCGCAGGCCGATGGCGCTCACGTGGACCGGCATCATCCAGAACGCCTCAACCAGCGAGATCAGCAGCGCCAGCGTGACCACGAAGGGGATCACGAACATGAATTTGCCCACGATGCCGGGTAGCAGCATGAGCGGCAGAAACGCCGCCATGGTGGTGGCCACCGAGGCCACCACCGGTTTCCACACTTCAACAATCGCGTCCAGGCTGGCGCTCAGGGCCTCCTGGCCGCGCTGCATGCGGTAGTAGATGGATTCGACCACCACCACCGCGTCGTCCACCAGCATGCCCAGCGCGATCACCACACCCAGCAGCACCGAGACATTGACCGTGTGGCCCAGGGCGTCGAGCACGGCGAAAGTGCCCATGAGCGAAAACGGGATGCCCGCGGCCACCAGCACACCGATGCGCCAGCCCAGGAACAGCCAGCACACGGCCAGCACCATGATCACGCCGTACAGCGCGTTGGTCTGCATCACGCCGATGGCCTCGCGCGTGGGCACGGTCTGGTCGTCGGTCAGCGCCAACTGCAGGCCGGAGGCGGCGAGCACCGGGTTCTGGGCTTCGATGAAGGCCTTGAGCCGGTCCACCAGTTCCAACGTGTTGGTGCGCGACTTCTTGGTGACCGCGAGCGACACCGCGTGGTGCCCCTCGGTGGCGGCGTACTGCGCGGCCGGTGCGCGCGCGCGCTCGATGCGCGCGACCTCGCCCAGCCGGGCCGAGACGCCGGGGCGCGTGGCCGAGACCACGGGCAGGCCAACGAGCGCCTGCGGGTCGGTGAGCACGCCCTTGACGCTGATGGACCAGGCGCCGTTGCGCGTCTTGAGCGTGCCGCCGGAGGTGTCGCGCCACCAAGCCGACACCGCGTCGGCCACGTCGGAGGCGAGCAGGCCGCGCGCGGCGAGCGCCTGGGCGTTCGGGCTCACGAGCAGTTCGGGCTCGCGCAGCCCGGAGGCGTAGACCTGGTCCACGCCGGCGATGCGCTCCAGATCGCCCTTGATGCGCCGCGCGTTCAGGCGCAGGGTCTCGTCGTCGGCCTGGCCGGTCAGCATCAGCGCGGCGGTGGGGAAGCCGTTGCTGGTGGTGATCTCCAGGATCATCGGGTCCTTGGCCTCGCGCGGCAGCTCGCTCGACGCCTTGTTCTGGATTTCGCGCCGCAGGTCGGCCATGCGCTTGTCGAAGGTGCGTTCGTTGACCTCGCGAAAGCGCACCAGCAGGCTGGCGATGTTCTCGCGCGAGTTGGAGACCACGAAGCGCACGTCGGCCACGCCCTTGATGCCGTCTTCCAGCGGGTTGGTGACCAGGCGTTCCACCTCTTCGGCGCTGGCGCCGGGCAGCACGGCCGAGACGCTGACCCAGTTGAAGTTGATCTCCGGGTCCTGCTCGCGGGGCATGGTGTTGTAGCTGACCAGCCCGAGCAGCAGCACGACCACGAAGGCGATGTTGGCCAGCGGGTGGTTGGTGAAGAGGGAGCGCAGGAAGTTCATGGGGCGCCCCGGCTCATTTCGGCGCGCCGCTGGCCGCCTGCGGCTCGATCGGCTGGCCGTGCTGCAGCGCGGCCTGGCCACGCACGATCACTGGCGTGTCGGGGTTCAGGGCGACCGCGCTGGCGCGGCCTTCCTGGGCACCGGGCAGCGGCACGAAGCGCGCGCTGGCCTGGGCACCCGTGCCCTGCTGCACGAACACCCCCTGCACGGAACCGCGGCGCACCATGAGGGCCGGTGGCAGATGGGGCTGCTCTTCCTGCCAGCGCAGGGTGCCGCTGGTGCCCGCCGCGGGCGCGGCGGCGCCGGGCTCGAAGGCCAGGCGCGCGGTCTGCGTGCGGGCCGACGCGCTGAGGGTGCTGCCTACGCGCAGCAGCCGCGCCGCGTGCTGCTGCCCCTGTGCCTCGAAGCGCAGGGCCTTGGCCGCGCGCAGCCCGGGCACGTCGGCCGGGCTGAGCGTGGCCTGCAGTTCGGCCGCGCCCGATTCGCTCAGCACATACAGCACGCTGCCGGGCGAGACCGCTTCGCCAGTCTGCGCCAGCCGCTCCTTCACGCTGCCCGCGAACGGCGCGCGCAGCGTGGTCTTGGCCCGCTGGCGCTGCGCGGTGGCGAGCTGGGCGCGGTTGGCGCTGACCTCGGTCTGCACCAGCGCGACCTCGGTTTCGCGTTGGGCCAGCGCTTCCTGCGAGAAAAAGCCCTGCGCCACCAGCTCGCGCGAGCGTTGCAACTGCGCCTGGGCCAGTTTCAGCCGTGCGGTGGAGGCGTCCAGCGCGGCCTGGGCGCGCTGCACGGCCAACTGGTGGTCCACCGGGTCGATCTGCGCCAGCACCTGCCCGCGCGCGACCTGCGCGCCCACGTCGGCGGTCCAGCGCTGCAGCGTGCCAGCGACTTCGGCCGCGAGCCGCGATTCGTTGCGCGCCACCACGCTGGCCGGTGCTTCGCGCTCGGGCCGCAGCCACACGCTGTCGAGCCGGGCCACGTCCACCCGGGCGCGCGCCGGTGCCGACGGGGCGGGAGAGTTGGCCGGGGCCGGGGTGCTGCCCTGGGCAAGGGCGCTGGCACAGGCCAGGCCCAGCAGCAGCGCGGCCAGGGCCGGCGCGTGGTGCAGAGGGGTGGGGTGGGTGGTGCTGGCGGGCATGGTGGCTTCCTGAGGGATCATTTTTGTGGGGGAGTGAGGGGCGCGGCGCGGGCCAAAAAGGGTGGTTTTTACATCCACAAAGCGCGCCAGATCAACCGGGGCAGGTCGGCGCGGCCCAGCTTGGGGCGGGTCTGCCAGCTGCGGTACTCCCGCTCGGCGATGGCGTCCAGGATGCGCAGGCCGCCTTGCACCACCAGGCGCAGCTCCCAGCCGGCGCGCCCGGGCACGCGGTGCACCAGCGGGGCTCCCATCTGCATCAGCCCACGGGCCTGGGCGCAGAGTTCGCTGACCAGCGCCTGTTGCGCGCAGGGGCTGCCTTGCGCTGCGGCCGCTGCGCCGGGCAGGAAATCCTCGATGCCCAGCGCATGGCGCTGCAGAGCGTCGGCCGGCAGGTAGTGGCGCCCGCGCGGCAGGTCCACGCTCAGGTCCTGCCAGAAGTTGATGAGCTGCAGGGCGCTGCATATCTGGTCGCTGTGCTGCAGCGAGGCTGGGTCGCTGATGCCGTAGAGGTGCAGCAGCAGGCGGCCCACCGGGTTGGCCGAGAGGCGGCAGTAGTCGAGCAGCTCGGCGGTGCTGGCGTAGCGGTGGCCGCTGGCGGTGTGGCGCACATCCTGCTCAAACGCGCTGATCAGGTCGTGCAGCAGCGCGCCGGGCAGGGCGTGTTCGCGCATCGCCCGGCCCAGCGGGCCGAAGATGTGGGGCCAGCGCCCGTTGGTGGGGGCGCCCGACGGGGCGGCCAGACAGGCATCGAGCGCCTGTCGGAACGCTGCCAGCTCGGCCAGGCGCTGCTCCGCGCTGGCGTCGCCCTCGTCGGCGAGGTCGTCGGCCGTGCGGGCGAAGTGGTAGATCGCCATCACGGCCGGGCGCAGGCGCGGCGGGCACAGCCACGACGCCACGGGGAAGTTTTCGTAGTGCCCCACGCCGGCGGTCAGCGGGGCGACCTCGCTGGTGGTGGGGGGCGTCGGGGAGGGCGTGGGGCTGACCGGGTGGGAAGGAGACATGGATTCGGAGTGTGCCGCCTGGGGAAGACGGTGGCGTTGCAGGATTGAGCAGCGGTTTATTTCACAGAAGACCTGTTTCGGGCATCGTGGCGGGCCCGAAGGGGGTGCGAGAGCCCCTGCATTGAACTACAATTTTTATTACTAACCGGTCAGTCATTAGTAGAATCCGGGCCAGGCCGTGTATTCGGCCGCCCGTTTTCCCCGCAGTTCACCGGCCAGTTCCACCTTCGCACGCCCAGTCCGACCATGAAAACACCGCACTTTGCCCTCATCGTGACCGCAGCCCTGGTGCTGTCGGCCTGTTCGCGGCCCGAGGCGCCGCAGGCACCCATCCGTTCCGTCAAATTGATGACCGTCAGCGCGGGTGTGGTGAACGCCCGCAGCGAGTACGCGGGTGAAGTCAAGGCGCGGGTGGAGTCGCGGCTGGGCTTCCGGGTGGGGGGCAAGCTGGTGCAGCGCCCGGCCGAGGTCGGGCAACGGGTGCAGGCCGGTCAGTTGCTGGCCCAGCTGGATGCGAGCGACCTGGCGCTGGCCAGCCAGGCGGCCCAGGCGCAGGTGAGCGCGGCGCAGACCCAGCGCGATCTGGCGGCGGCCGATCTGAAGCGGTTCACCGATCTGAAGGCGCAGGGTTTTGTGAGTGGCGCGGAAATCGAGCGCCGCCAGGCCACGCTGCAGGCGGCCGAGGCCAGCCTGCGCCAGGCCCGGGCCCAGGGCGCGGTGCAGGGCAACCAGGCCGGGTACGCCCGGCTGCTGGCCGATGGCGCTGGCGTGGTGGTGGCGGTGGAGGCCGAGGCCGGCCAGGTGGTGGCCGCGGGCGCGCCGGTGGTGCGCATCGCGCGCGACGGCGCCCGCGACGTGGTGTTCGCCGTGCCCGAAGACCAGTTGGCGCAGGTGCGCCGCGGCCAGACCGCGCAGGTGCGCCTGTGGCGTTCGGCAGCAACCGGCGCGGCCCCGGCCGACGCCACGCTGACCGCCGAGGTGCGCGAAGTGGCGGCCAGCGCCGACCCGGCCACCCGTACCTACCAGGTCAAGCTCTCGCTGCCGGCCGACGCGCAGGCGCCGCTGGGTGCCACCGCCCACGTGACGCTGGCCGCCAGCGGGCAGGGCCCGGCGCCGGCGGCCATCAAGCTGCCGACCAGCGCGCTGATGCGCTCCACCGAAGGCGACAAACAGGGCAGCGCGGTGTGGCTGTTTGACGCCGCCAGCAGCACGGTGCGGGTGCGCCCGGTGGCGGTGGCCGGTGCCGATGGCAACGAGGTGGTGATCGCGGCCGGCCTGAAGCCGGGCGACGAGGTGGTGGCCGCCGGGGTGCACGTGTTGTCGCCGGGCCAGAAGGTCACGCGTTTCACCGGCGCCCGAGTCCAGTGAGCGGCCCCATGCAAACCACTCCCCCAACCCCCACCGACGGCGCGAGCTCCTGGGTGTCGCGTTTCAACCTCTCGCAATGGGCGCTGGACCACCAGGCTTTCACGCGCTACCTGATGATCGTGCTGATGCTGCTGGGCGTGGCGGCCTACTTCCAACTCGGCCAGGACGAAGACCCGCCGTTCACCTTCCGCGCCATGGTGGTGCGGGCCTACTGGCCGGGCGCGACCGCCGAACAGGTGGCCGAGCAGGTGGCCGACCGGATCGAAAAGACGCTGCAGGAAGTGCCTTACGCGGACAAGATCCGCAGCTATTCCAAGCCGGGCGAAGCGCTCATCCTGTTCCAGCTCAAGGACTCCTCCCCGCCGGCCGAGGTGCCGCAGATCTGGTACACGGCGCGCAAGAAGGTGGGCGACATGCGCGGCACGCTGCCGCAGGGTGTGGCCGGGCCGTTCTTCAACGACGAGTTCGGCGACGTCTTCGGGGTCATCTACGCACTGCAGGGCGAGGGGTTTTCGCCGGCCGACAAGAAACAGGTGGCCGACCGGGTGCGCCAGAAACTGCTGCGCGTGAAAGACGTCAACAAGGTTGAACTCTTTGGCGCGCAGGACGAGAAGCTCTACGTTGAAATCTCGCACCAGCGCGTGGCCACCCTGGGGCTGGATATGCAGCAGGTGCTGGCCGCGCTGGGGCAGCAAAACGCCATCGAATCCGCCGGCACCGTGCAGGCGCCGCACGACGTGCTGCAGGTGCGCGTGGGTGGCGCCTTCCAGTCGGTGGAGCAACTGCGCGCCATGCCCATCCGCGCCGCCAACGGCACCCAGATCCGGCTCGGAGACATCGCCGACATCCACCTGGGCTACGTGGACCCGCCGCAGGTGATGGTGCGCCACAACGGCCAGGACAGCATCGCCCTGGGCATCTCCATGGCCAAGGGCGGCGACATCATCGCGCTGGGTGAGGCGCTCAAGCTGGCCGTGACCGACATCGAACGCGAGCTGCCCGCGGGCATGGCGCTGGTGCAGGTGCAGGACCAGCCGAGCGCGGTGACCAACTCGGTCAACGAGTTCGTCAAGGTGCTGATCGAGGCGGTGGTGATCGTGCTGGCGGTGAGCTTCCTGGCGCTGGGCCTGCACCGGCGCGCAGGGGGCCGGGGCCTGCGCAGCTTCGTGCTGGACGTGCGGCCCGGCCTGGTGGTGTTCATCACCATTCCGCTGGTGCTGGCCATCACCTTCCTGGCAATGCGGTACTGGAACATCGGCCTGCACAAGATCTCGCTGGGCTCGCTCATCATCGCGCTGGGCCTGCTGGTGGACGACGCCATCATCGCGGTGGAGATGATGGTGCGCAAACTGGAAGAGGGCTACAGCATGGCGCGGGCCGCGACCTTCACCTGGGACGCCACCGCCATGCCCATGCTCACCGGCACGCTGATCACGGCCACGGGTTTCCTGCCCATCGGCATGGCGAACTCGGCCGTGGGCGAATACACCTTCGCGATCTTCGCGGTGACGGTGATCGCGCTGGTGATCTCCTGGATCGTGGCGGTGATGTTCGTGCCCTACCTGGGCGTGCGCCTGCTCAAGGTCAAAGCCCATGTGGGGCCGGCGCACGAGGTGTTTGACGGGCCGTTCTATGTGCGCTTTCGGCGGTTGGTGAACTGGTGCGTGCAGCACCGCTGGATCACCATCGGCCTGACCATCGGCACCTTCGTGCTGGGCATCGTGGGCATGGGCCAGGTGCAGCAGCAGTTCTTCCCGGATTCGAGCCGTCCCGAAATCCTGGTGGACGTGTGGCTGCCCGAAGGCAGCAGCATCGCCACAAACGGCGAGGTCACGCGCCGCATCGAGGCCCGCATGACCGCCGAGCCCGGTGTCAAGAGCGTGAGCACCTGGGTGGGATCGGGTGTGCCGCGCTTTTACCTGCCGCTGGACCAGACCTTCCCGCAGACCAATGTGTCCCAGCTCATCGTATTGCCGCAGGACCTGAAGACGCGCGAGCGCCTGCGCCAGGCCCTGCCGGCCCTGCTGGCGACCGAATTCCCCGAGGTGCGCGGACGCGTCAAGCTGCTGCCCAACGGGCCCCCGGTGCCGTACCCGGTGCAGTTCCGCGTGGTCGGCGACGACCCGGCGGTGCTGCGTGGCCTGGCCGACGAGGTCAAGCAGGCGCTGCGCGACAACCCGCACACCCGGGGCGTGAACGACAACTGGAACGAGTCGGTCAAAGTGCTGCGTCTGGACGTGGACCAGGCCAAGGCGCGCGCGCTCGGGGTGTCCAGCGAGTCCATCGCGCAGGCCTCGCGCACCATCCTCAGTGGCAGCACGGTGGGCCAGTACCGCGATGGCGACAAGTTGATCGACATCGTGCTGCGCCAGCCGCTGCACGAGCGCGACGCCATCACCAGCCTGGGCAACGCCTACCTGCCCACGGCCAGCGGCAAGAGCATTCCGCTGCTGCAGATCGCGCGCCCGGTGTTTGGCTGGGAGCCCGGCGTGATCTGGCGCGAAAACCGCGACTTCGCCATCACGGTGCAGAGCGACGTGGTCGAAGGCCTGCAGGGGGCCACCGTCACGGCCGAGCTGCTGCCGCAGCTCAAGCAGATCGGCGAGGGCTGGACCCAGCGGGGCCTGAACGGCTACCGCGTGGAGGTGGCCGGCGCGGTGGAGGAAAGCAGCAAGGGTTCGTCGTCGATCGCCGCCGGCATTCCCATCATGCTGTTCATCACCTTCACGCTGCTGATGCTGCAGCTGCAGAGCTTCAGTCGCTCGTTGCTGGTGTTCCTGACCGGCCCGCTGGGCATGGCCGGCGTGGCCGGCGCGCTGCTGCTGCTGGGCCGGCCGTTCGGCTTCGTGGCCCTGCTCGGCGTGATCGCGCTCATGGGCATGATCCAGCGCAACTCGGTGATCCTGATCGACCAGATCGAGCAGGACCGCGCGCGTGGCGTGCCGGCCTGGGACGCGATCGTGGAGGCCGCCGTGCGTCGCGCGCGCCCCATCGTGCTGACCGCGGCCGCCGCCGTGCTGGCCATGATCCCGCTCTCGCGCAGCGTGTTCTGGGGCCCGATGGCGGTGGCCATCATGGGTGGCCTGATCGTGGCGACCGTGCTCACTCTGCTGGCGCTGCCGGCGATGTACGCGGCCTGGTTCCGCGTCCGGCGCGAAGAACCCCGCCCGGCCTGAGCAGCGCTGCGGCCGAGGTTCTGGACCCGCCATGCTTCTCGGGAGGCATGGCGGGTTTTTTTGGGGGGCCGGAGATCAAGGGATGGACATGATTCATTTGTTTCATTATCATTTTTATGATTCAAATGTTTCAAATTCATCGTCCTTCCCATGCCATACCGCCAGCTCACCCACCTGCTGGACCAACGCTTTGACGCCCTGAGCCCCGAACTGCAGCGCGCGGCGCGCTGGGTGCGCAAACACCCGGCCGAGCTGGGGCTGCAGTCGATGCGGCAGTCGGCCCAGGCGGCGAACGTGTCGCCCGCCACCATGACGCGCCTGGCCCAGGCGCTCGGGCTCGATGGCTTCGAGGCCATGCGCCGCCCGGCCATGGCGGCGTTCGCGCGCTCGGTGTCGCGCGCCCAGGCGCCGGTGGAACCCGGTGGCGCCGATGCTGCGGCCAGCCCGCTGGCCCGGGCGCAGCGGGCCAACGTGGCGTCCATCGGCGAACGCAACCCGGCGGGCCACCTGCTGGACGCGGCGGCGCGCATCCTGCGGGCGCGCCACGTGCTGTTCCTGGGGTTGCGTGCCAGTTTCGGCATCGCCTACCACCTGCACTACACCTGCGACTGGCTGCGCCCAGGCACCCAGCTGGCGACCGACCCGGGCGGTGCCTGGGCCGACCGGCTGGCCGCGCTCGGTGCCGATGATCTGCTGGTGGCCGTGAGCCAGGCGCCCTACACGGTGCTGACGGTGGATGCGGTGCTGCACGCCCAGGCCAGCGGGGTGCCGGTGCTGGCGCTGACCGACAGCGCCCTGTCGCCGCTGGCGCGGGCGGCCACGCAGACCCTGCTGTTCGACACCGCGTCGCCCGCGTTTTTCCATTCCATGACCGGCGCCCAGGCGCTGGCCGAGGCCTTGATGGACGCGGTGGCGCAGCAGGGTGGCGACGCCGTCGTGCAGCGCCTGGCGGCGCGCCAGCAGCAGTTGCAGGCGGCCCACGTCTACTGGGACAAGCCGGTTCGACCATCGCCTCCCGCCATGGGCCGGGCGACCGCCTGAAGCTCTTCAGCACCGTCTTTTCCAGCACACGGCCACTATGTCATGAACACGCTCTCATCTCCCGCCACCGTGGCGCAGGACGCCACCCATGTGTTCCACCGCCAATTGCGCCACGGCCTGCCCGTGGCGGTGAGCGGCCAGGGTATGACGCTCACCGACGCCAGCGGCAAGACCTACCTGGACGCATGCGGCGGCGCGGCCGTCTCTTGCCTGGGCCATGGCCATCCCGAGGTGCGGGCGGCGATGCACGCGCAGATCGATCGCCTGACCTACGCCCACACCAGCTTCTTCACCACCGGGGTGGCCGAGGAACTGGCCGACCTGCTGATCGACACCGCGCCCGCCGGCATGAGCCATGTGTATTTCGTGAGCGGCGGCTCCGAGGCGGTGGAGGCGGCGCTGAAGATGGCGCGCCAGTATTTCGTGGAGATCGGCCAACCCCAGCGCCGCCACTTCATCGCCCGGCGCCAGAGCTACCACGGCAACACCCTGGGCGCGCTGGCCGTGGGTGGCAACGCCTGGCGGCGCGAGCAGTTCCAGCCGCTGCTGATCGACGTGACGCACGTGGCGCCGTGCTACGAGTACCGCGACCGGCGAGCTGATGAGAGCGCCGAGCAGTACGGCCAGCGCCTGGTGGCCGAGTTGTCCGAGGCCATCGAACGCCTGGGGCCGCAGAACGTGATGGCCTTCGTGGCCGAGACCGTGGGTGGTGCCACGGCCGGCGTGCTCACGGCGGTGCCGGGTTATTTCAAGGGGGTGCGTGAACTCTGCGACCGCCACGGCATCCTGCTGATCCTGGACGAGGTGATGTGCGGCATGGGCCGCACCGGCACGCTGCACGCCTGTGAGCAGGAGGGCGTGGTGCCCGATCTGATGACCATCGCCAAAGGCCTGGGCGGCGGCTACCAGCCGATTGGCGCGGTGCTGGCGCAGGGCAGGGTGGTGGGGGCCTTTCGCCAGGGAAGCGGGCTGTTTCAGCATGGGCACACCTACCTCGGCCATGCGGTGGCCTGCGCCGCGGCGCTGGCGGTGCAGCGCGTGATCCAGCGCGACGGCCTGCTCGCGCAAGTGCGCGAGCGCGGGGCGGCGCTGCAGGCCTTGCTGCAACAGGCTTTCGCCGGGCATCCGCAGGTGGGCGACATCCGCGGGCGTGGCCTGTTCTGGGGCCTCGAACTGGTGGCCGAACGCGGCTCGAAGCGCTGGTTCGATCCCGCGCTCCGCTTGCATGCGCGGGTCAAGAGCGAGGCCATGGCCGGTGGCCTGATGGTCTACCCCATGGGCGGCACGGTGGACGGCCGCTGCGGCGACCACATCCTGCTGGCGCCCCCGTTCATTGCCAGCGAGGCCGATCTGGGCGAGATCGTCGAGCGCCTGCGCGCGGCGCTGGACCGGGCCGTGGCGGGCTGCGGTGCCGCGGCCCTTGCCCGATGAGCCGGATGGGTGAACCATCGGCATTGCTTCCACCATGGTTAAACCCGATGGGTACGCTGTGCCCGCCGGGGCAGCCTTTGTCTTTGTTCGTCGCGAGTCCTTCCGCCCGGTGATCCGAACCGGTCGGGACATCCACCTGGGCCACAAGCCTTTTTTTGTTTCATCACCCAAGGAGTCCGCATGCAAACCCGTCTGACATTCCCCGCATCCCGTCTCTCGCTCGTGGCCGTCGCCATGGCGCTGTCGGCCCCCCTGGGTGCCGTGCACGCCCAGCAGAAGTTCATGACCATCGGCACCGGCGGCGTGACCGGCGTGTACTACGCGGCTGGCGGCGCCATCTGCCGCCTGGTCAACAAGGACCGCGCCAAACACGGCTTTCGCTGCTCGGTGGAATCCACGGGCGGCTCCGTGGTGAACATCAACACCATCAAAGCCGGTGAGCTCGACTTCGGCGTGTCGCAGTCGGACGTGCAGTACAACGCCTTCAACGGCACCAAGCAGTTCGAGAAAGACGGCAAACACACCGACCTGCGCGCGGTGTTCTCCATCCACCCCGAGCCCTTTACCGTGCTCTCGCGCAAGGAAGCCAACATCGCCAAGTTCGACGATCTGAAGGGCAAGCGCTTCAACATCGGCAACCCCGGCTCGGGCACCCGCGCGGCCATGGACGAACTGCTCACCGCCATGGGCTGGAAGACCTCCGACTTCGGCCTGGCCGCCGAGCTCAAGGCCGACGAACACGGCGCCGCCCTGTGCGACAACAAGATCGACGCCTTCTTCTACGGTGTGGGCCACCCCAGCGCCAACATCCAGGACCCGATCACCACCTGCGGCGCCAAGCTGGTGCCCCTGACCGGCCCGGCTGTGGACAAACTGGTCAAGGCCAACAGCTACTACGCCAAGGTCAACATTCCCGGCGGCCTGTACGCCGGACACCCGAACCCGACGCCCACCTACGGCGTGCTCGCCTCGTTCGTGACCTCGTCCAAGGTGCCTGATGCGGCGGTGTACGAACTGGTCAAGGCCGTGTTCGAGAACTTCGAGGAGTTCAAGAAGCTGCACCCCGCCTTCGTCGCGCTCGATCCCAAAAGCATGATCAAGGATGGCCTGTCGGCTCCGCTGCACCCCGGTGCGGTGAAGTACTACAAGGAAAAAGGCTGGATGTGAGGCCCGCCCGAGGGCCGAGGTCTTGAGCAGCTGACGCGCGCCAAAGAACGCTGACACGTCAGCGTTCTTTGGTGTCGCCATCCATCGACAGTGGAGGAACCCATGAACACACCCACCGCCCCCGATGTGGACGTCAACCAGCTGGTGGCCGACACCGACACGGGCGGCCGCGCACCCGGCCCCTGGGTGAGCCGCCTGCTGTTGTACCTGGCGCTGGCCTGGTCGCTGTTCCAGCTCTGGATCGCCTCGCCGCTGCCGTTCAGCCTGGGTGTCCTGGTGTTCAACGACACCGAGACCCGCGCCATCCACCTCGCGTTCGCGGTTTTCCTGTCCTACATGGCCTATCCGGCGTTCAGGCGTTCGCCGCGGGACCATGTGCCGCTGATCGACTGGGCGCTGGCTTTCGTGGGGGCGTTCTGCGCGTCCTATCTGTTCCTGTTCTACAGCGAGCTCGCGACCCGGCCCGGCCAGCCGACCCAGATGGACGTCATCACCGCCGCGGTGGGCATGGCGCTACTGCTCGAAGCCACGCGGCGCGTGCTGGGGCTGCCCATGGTGATCGTGGCGCTGGTGTTCCTGATCTACACCTTTGGCGGGCCCTACATGCCCGACATGATCGCGCACCGGGGCTTCTCGCTGAACCGCGCCATGAGCCACCAGTGGCTGACCACCGAGGGTGTGTTCGGCGTGGCGCTGGGCGTGTCCAGCAGCTTCATCTTCCTGTTCGTACTGTTCGGCGCGCTGCTGGACAAGGCGGGGGCGGGCAACTATTTCATCAAGTCGGCCTTTGCGCTGCTGGGCCACATGCGGGGCGGGCCCGCCAAGGCGGCGGTGCTGTCCTCGGCAGCCACCGGCATCATCTCGGGCTCGTCAATCGCCAACGTGGTGACCACCGGGACCTTCACCATTCCGCTCATGAAGCGGGTGGGCTACCGCGCCGACCAGGCCGGCGCGGTGGAGGTGTCGAGCTCGGTCAACGGCCAGATCATGCCGCCAGTGATGGGGGCGGCCGCCTTCCTGATGGTGGAGTACGTGGGCATTCCCTACATCGAGGTCATGAAGCACGCCTTCCTGCCGGCCATCATTTCCTACATCGCACTGCTGTACATCGTGCACCTGGAAGCGCTCAAGGCCAACATGGTCGGCCTGCCGCGGCGCAACCCGGGCACCCATGGGTCACGGCTGCTGGCCTTCGCTCTCACGGTCGCCGGCTTCCTGGCGCTCTCGGGCGCGGTGTACTGGGGCATCGGCTGGATCAAGTCCGTGGCCGGCGACGCCGCGATCTGGATCGTGGGGGCGGGCCTACTGGCCGCTTACGTGGGCCTGTTGTGGTTCGGGGCGAGGCAGCCGGTGCTGGAACTCGACGACCCGAACGCCCCAGTGTTCGAACTGCCCGAGACCGCCCCCACCGTGAAGTCGGGCCTGCACTACCTGCTGGCGGTGGTGGTGCTGATCTGGTGCCTGATGGTCGAACAGATGTCGCCCGGTCTTTCGGCCTTCTGGGCCACGCTGTTCATGATCTTCGTGATGCTCACGCAAAAGCCCATCTCCGCCGCGTTCCGCGGGCATGGTGGTCTGGCGCAGGCGACCCGGCAGGGTTTTGCCGACCTGATCGACGGCCTGGCCACGGGCGCTCGCAACATGATCGGCATCGGGGTGGCCACGGCCGCGGCTGGCATCATCGTGGGCACGGTGTCGCTCACCGGCGTGGGCCTGGTCATGACCGAACTGGTGGAACTGCTCTCGGGCGGCAACCTCATGCTCATGCTGGTGCTGGTGGCACTCATCAGCCTGATCCTGGGCATGGGGCTGCCCACCACGGCCAACTACATCGTGGTCTCCACGCTGATGGCCCCGGTCGTGGTGGAGCTGGGCGCGCAGAGCGGCCTGATCGTGCCGCTGATCGCCGTTCACCTGTTCGTGTTCTATTTCGGCCTCATGGCCGACGTGACGCCGCCCGTGGGGCTGGCCTCGTTCGCGGCCGCCGCCATCGCGCGCGCCGACCCCATCAAGACCGGCATCACGGCCTTCGCCTACAGCATGCGCACGGCCATCCTGCCCTTTCTCTTCATCTTCAACACCCAGTTGCTGCTGATGGGGTTGACCGGGCCGTTCCACCTGATCCTCACGGTGGTCAGCGCCACCGTGGCCATGCTGGTGTTCGCCGCCGCCACACAGGGCCATTTCCTGGTTCGTTCGCGCTGGTACGAAACCGCAGCGCTGCTGCTCATCACATTCACCCTGTTCCGCCCCGGCTACTGGTGGGACATGGTCTACCCGCCCTACAACGAGGTGCCGGCGGCGCAGATGAGCCGCCTGATCGAAGAGGCGCCCGCCAACGCGGCCAAGCGCCTCTGGATCGAAGGGACCAACCTCAACGGCGATGACGTTCGCAAAGGCGTGCTGCTGCCGCTGGGAGCGCCCGCATCCGCCCGCGAGCGGCTGGCCAGCGCTGGCGTGAGCGTGGTTGCGCAGGGGGATGAGCTGTTGATCTCGGGGGTGAAGTTCGGCAGCGCGGCCGAGAAGCTGGGTATCGAACAGGGCTTTCGCATCGTGTCCGCCGAGGTGCCGGCCGAGCGCCCGGCCAAGGAATGGCTGTTCCTGCCAGCGCTGGCACTGCTGTTGCTGGTCATGGGCCTGCAGCGCCTGCGCCTGCCCCGCAAGGCAGGGGTTGGAGCCGCTGCCGGGAGCCGTGCGTGACCCGTCTGGCGCTGATCCACGCGCTGTCGCATTCGGTCGCGCCGATCAACGACGAGCTGGAACGCGCCTGGCCCGAGGCGGTACGCATGAACCTGCTGGACGACAGCCTGTCGGCCGATCTGGCCCGCGACGGTGGGGGGCTGGACGAGGCCATGCACCGGCGGTTCGAGGCGCTCGCGGCCTATGCCGAGGGCACCGGGGCGCAGGCCATCCTGTTCACCTGCTCGGCGTTCGGCCCTTGCATTGAGGCGGTGGCGGCGCGCCGGCCACACATGCCGGTGCTCAAACCGAACGAGGCCATGGTGGACGAGGCGGTGGGTCTGGGCCGGCGCATCGGGTTGATCGCCTCGTTCGCACCCACCCTGGTGTCCATGCCGCCCGAGTTCCCGGAAAGGGTCGAACTCGTGACCCGTCTCGCCGAGGGCGCGCTGGACGCACTGAACCGGGGGGACCTTGCCGGGCATGACCAGCGGGTCGTCGAGGCCGCGCAATGGCTGGCCGGGCAGGGTTGCGACCTGATCGCGCTGGCCCAGTTCAGCATGGCGCGCGCCCAGCCGGTGGTGCAACGGGCGGTGGGGTTGCCGGTGCTCACCACACCGGGCAGCGCCGTGCGGGCATTGCGCCAACGGCTCGGGGCCTGAATCCTCCGGGCCCGGGAGCTGCAGCGGCTACAATCTAAGGTTGCCGTGAAGCAGACGACCCGGTGCACAAGGTGAGCAAAGCCCTGTGACCGGGCCGCATGACATGAAGGCGCGCGGGTGGCGAAATTGGTAGACGCACCAGGTTTAGGTCCTGACGCCAGCAATGGTGTGGGGGTTCGAGTCCCCCCCCGCGCACCACAGCTCAGACAGACGCATTTCCACCGGTGAGCCAGACAGGCTGGTTGACCGACTTCCCTTTTGGAGAAAACCATGACCGTGACCGTTGAAACCCTGGAAAAGCTTGAGCGCAAGATCACGCTGACGCTGCCAGCCAATGTCATCCAGACCGAGGTGACCAACCGCCTCAAGCGTGTGGCGCGCGACGTCAAGATGGACGGCTTCCGTCCGGGCAAGGTGCCGATGAACGTGGTGGCCCAGCGTTATGGCTACTCGGTGCACTACGAAGTCATGAACGAAAAGGTGGGCGAGGCGTTTGCCGTGGCCGCCAACGAAGCCAAGCTGCGCGTGGCCGGTCAGCCCAAGATCACCGAAAAGGAAGAAGCGCCCGAAGGCCAGCTGGCCTTTGATGCGGTCTTCGAGGTGTACCCGGAAGTCAAGATCGAAGACCTGTCCACCGCCGAGATCGAAAAAGTGTCGGCCGAAGTGACCGATGCCGCCATCGACCGCACGCTGGACATCTTGCGCAAGCAGCGCCGCACCTTCGCGCAGCGCGCGCAGGACCAGGCCGCCCAGGACGGCGACCGCGTCACCATCGACTTTGCCGGCAAGATCGACGGCGAAGCCTTTGAAGGTGGCAAGGCCGAAGGCTTCCAGTTCATCGTCGGCGACGGCCAGATGCTCAAGGAATTCGAAGACGCCGTGCGCGGCATGAAGTCCGGCGAGTCCAAGACCTTCCCGCTGGCCTTTCCCGAGGACTACCACGGCAAGGACGTGGCCGGCAAGACGGCCGACTTCCTGGTAACGGTCAACAAGATCGAAGCCGCCCATCTGCCCGAAGTGGACGAGGCCCTGGCCAAGTCGCTTGGCATCGCCGACGGCACGGTGGACGGCCTGCGTGCCGACATCAAGAAGAACCTGGAGCGTGAGGTCAAGTTCCGTCTGCTGTCCCGCAACAAGCAGGCCGTGATGGACGCGCTGGTGGCCAAGGCCGAACTGGACCTGCCCAAGTCGGTGGTGCAGTCCGAACTCGACCGCCTGATCGAAGGCGCCCGTGCCGACCTCAAGCAGCGCGGTGTGAAAGACGCCGACAAGGCGCCGATCCCCGAAGAGCTGTTCCGTCCGCAGGCCGAGCGCCGCGTGCGCCTGGGCCTCGTGGTGGCCGAGCTGGTCCGCGCCAACGAATTGCACGCCAAGCCCGAGCAGCTCAAGGCCCATATCGAAGAGCTGGCCGCCTCCTATGAGAAGCCCGCCGACGTGGTGCGCTGGTACACCGGCGACAACCGCCGCATGGCCGAAGTCGAAGGCATCGTGGTCGAGAACAACGTGACCGAATTCGTGTTGTCCAAGGCCAAGGTCACCGAGAAGGCGATCAGCTTCGACGAACTGATGGGCCAGGCCTGAACGGTTCTCCCCTCTGGGATCGGTCGCGCGACTTTGGTCGCCGTCCGGGACAATGGGGTGTGAAAAAAGGGCGGAGAAATCCGCCCTTTTTCATGCCCGCCCGCTTGCCTTTTTCGTCGGGCACGCCATATGCATGACTGGGCCATGCCCGCAACCGTGTGGCGGGTTTGGCGGGTTGGTTACAGTAGTGGCATGGCGATACATCAATACATGGAGAAACGCATGAGCGCAATGGATATTCAAGGCTTGGGCATGGTGCCCATGGTGATCGAACAGTCGGGTCGCGGCGAACGCGCCTACGACATCTATTCGCGCCTGCTCAAGGAGCGCGTCATCTTTCTGGTGGGCCCGGTCAACGACCAGTCGGCCAACCTGGTGGTGGCCCAGTTGCTGTTCCTGGAAAGCGAAAACCCGGACAAGGACATTTCCTTCTACATCAACTCGCCCGGTGGATCGGTGAGCGCCGGCATGGCGATCTTCGACACCATGAACTTCATCAAGTCCGACGTGTCCACGCTGTGCATCGGCATGGCCGCGAGCATGGGCGCTTTCCTGCTGGCCGCGGGTGCCAAGGGCAAGCGCTTTGCGCTGCCCAACTCCAAGGTCATGATCCACCAGCCGCTGGGCGGCACCCAGGGTCAGGCCACCGAGATCGAGATCCATGCCCGCGAAATCCTGAAAACGCGCGAGCAACTCAACAAGATCCTGGCCGAACGCACCGGCCAGCCGCTGGAAAAGATCGAGCGCGACACCGAACGCGACTACTACCTGTCGGCGGCCGAGTCGGCCGAATACGGGCTGATCGACAAGGTCATCGACAAGCGCCCGGGGGCAGCCTCCTGATGTTTCTGGAGCGGGGCGGTACGGGTTTGTGTCCCCTGGTCTGGCAGACCGGCACCGATTCGGCCCCCTTTTCCAGCGTTTGGCCCCTGGCGGGCTTGAACTATCATTGTTGTCATTGAACTCCCCTCGTATTCCGGAACCCCAGACCCATGGCCGACAAAAAAGCCACCTCCAGTGAAAAGGCGCTCTACTGCTCGTTTTGCGGTAAGAGCCAGCACGAGGTCAAGAAGCTGATCGCCGGCCCCTCGGTGTTCATTTGCGACGAGTGCATCGACCTGTGCAACGACATCATCCGCGACGAGCTGCCCGGCCTGGAGTCGGTCAAGGCCTCCGGGGATGACGTGCCCACGCCCGCCGAACTCAAGAGCAATCTCGACAACTACGTGATCGGGCAGGAAGGCGCCAAACGTGCGCTGGCGGTGGCGGTGTACAACCACTACAAGCGCCTGCGCCACAAGCAGAACGCCCGCAAGGACGATGTGGAACTGGCCAAGAGCAACATCCTGCTGATCGGCCCCACCGGTTCGGGCAAGACGCTGCTGGCCCAGACCATGGCGCGCATGCTCAATGTGCCCTTCGTCATGGCCGACGCCACCACGCTGACCGAAGCCGGTTATGTGGGCGAAGACGTGGAAAACATCGTGGCCAAGCTGCTGCAGAGCTGCAACTACGACGTCGAACGCGCGCAGCAGGGCATCGTCTACATCGATGAGATCGACAAGATCACCCGCAAGTCCGACAACCCGTCCATCACCCGCGACGTGTCGGGCGAGGGTGTGCAGCAGGCCCTGCTCAAACTCATCGAAGGCACCATGGCATCGGTGCCACCCCAGGGCGGACGCAAACACCCGAACCAGGATTTCCTGCAGGTCGACACGACCAACATTCTGTTCATCTGTGGTGGTGCTTTCGCCGGGCTGGAGAAGATCATTGAAAACCGTACCGAGGCCTCGGGCATTGGTTTCGGTGCCGTGGTCAAAAGCAAGAAGCAGCGTAGCCTGACCGAGGCGTTCAAGGAAATCGAGCCCGAGGATCTGATCAAGTTTGGTCTGATCCCGGAGCTCGTGGGGCGTGTGCCGGTGATCGCTGCGCTGTCCGAACTCAGCGAGGATGCGCTGGTCGAGATCCTGACCGAACCCAAGAACGCCGTGGTCAAACAGTTTTCGCGGCTGCTGTCCATGGAAGGTGCTGAACTGGAAGTGCGTCCGGCGGCGCTCAAGGCGATTGCCCGCAAGGCGCTGGCGCGCAAGACCGGCGCCCGTGGCCTGCGCTCGATACTGGAAAACGCGCTGATCGACACCATGTTTGATCTGCCAAGCATGAGCAATGTGGAGAAGGTGGTGGTGGACGAGTCCACCATCGAAGAGAACAAGCCACCGCTGCTGGTGTACCGCGAAGCGGCCAAGCAGGCTTGAACGCTGCCTGCACGCGATGCGAGTGCGTGCCGAAGTTGACGATGCGTCCGGTTGATATCGCCCGCATCAACCCCATCTGCCCATTTTGTTGAGGTTGAGAAATGTCCGGACAAACCCCCCTAACTAGCACACCGGTTGAACTGCCCCTGTTGCCCCTGCGCGACGTGGTGGTGTTCCCGCACATGGTGATCCCCTTGTTCGTGGGGCGCCCGAAGAGCATCAAGGCCCTTGAGGCCGCGATGGAGGCCGAGCGCCGCATCATGCTGGTGGCGCAGAAGGCCGCCGCCAAGGACGAGCCGTCGACCGACGACATGTTCGAGATGGGGTGCGTCGCCACCATCCTGCAGATGCTCAAGCTGCCCGACGGCACGGTGAAGGTGTTGGTTGAAGGCGTGCAGCGCGCCAAGGTGCTGTCGATCAGCGATGGCGAGAGCCATTTTGTCGCCAGCGTCCAGCCGGTGGACCCGGCGGTGGAGCGTGCCGACATGCAGTCCACCGAACTGGAAGCGCTACGCCGCGCGGTGATGCAGCAGTTTGACCAATACGTCAAACTCAACAAGAAGATCCCGTCGGAAATCCTGACCTCGATCTCCAGCATCGACGATCCCGGTCGCCTGGCCGACACCATCGCGGCCCACTTGCCGCTCAAGCTCGAATCCAAACAGGTGGTGCTGGATCTGGATCTTGTCAACAAGCGGCTGGAAAACCTGTTCGAACAGCTGGAACGCGAGGTTGACATTCTCAATGTCGACAAGAAGATCCGCGGCCGCGTCAAGCGCCAGATGGAGAAGAACCAGCGCGACTTCTACCTGAACGAACAGGTCAAGGCGATCCAGAAGGAACTCGGTGAAGGCGAAGAGGGTGCCGACATCGAAGAGATCGAGAAGAAGATCAAGGCCGCCAAGATGCCCGCCGAGGCGCGCAAGAAGGCAGATGCCGAGTTCAAGAAGCTCAAGCTGATGTCGCCCATGTCGGCCGAGGCCACCGTGGTGCGCAACTATATTGATGCCCTGGTCGCTTTGCCGTGGAGCAAGAAGACCAAGATCAAACACGACCTGGCGCATGCCGAAGTGGTGCTCAACGAGGATCACTACGGTCTGGACAAGGTCAAGGATCGCATCCTCGAGTACCTCGCGGTGCAACAGCGCGTGGACAAGGTCAAGGCGCCCATCCTGTGTCTGGTGGGCCCTCCCGGCGTGGGCAAGACCTCGCTGGGCCAATCGGTCGCCAAAGCCACGGGCCGCAAATACGTGCGCATGGCCCTGGGGGGCATGCGTGACGAGGCGGAGATCCGCGGCCACCGCCGCACTTACATTGGCGCCATGCCGGGCAAGGTGCTGCAAAGTCTGTCCAAGATCGGCACGCGCAATCCGCTGTTCCTGCTCGACGAGATCGACAAACTCGGGACCGATTTCCGGGGCGATCCTTCGAGCGCGCTGTTGGAGGTGCTGGATCCTGAGCAGAACCACACCTTCGGTGATCACTACGTCGAGGTGGACTTTGATCTGTCCGACGTGATGTTTGTCGCCACCTCGAACTCGATGAACATCCCGCCAGCGCTGCTGGACCGCATGGAGGTGATTCGCCTGTCGGGTTACACCGAGGACGAAAAAACCAACATCGCCATTCGCTACCTGTTGCCCAAGCAGCTGAAGAACAACGGGATTCGCGAGGGTGAGTTGGAGGTGCGTGAAGACGCCGTGCGCGACATCGTGCGTTACTACACCCGTGAGGCGGGTGTGCGTTCGCTCGAACGCGAACTCTCCAAGATCTGCCGCAAGGTGGTCAAGGGCGTTCTGCTCAAGAAGTACACCCCCACGGTGGTGGTGGACGCCGAGAACCTCAGTGAATTCCTGGGTGTGCGCAAGTACAACTATGGGCGAGCCGAAGCGCAGAACCAGGTGGGGCAGGTCGTGGGCCTGGCCTGGACCGAGGTCGGTGGCGATCTGCTGACCATCGAAGTGGCGATCATGCCCGGCAAGGGCGTGATCACGCGGACCGGTTCGCTGGGTGACGTGATGAAGGAGTCGGTGGAGGCGGCGCGCACGGTGGTGCGTAGTCGTGCGCGCTCACTCGGCATCAAGGACGAACAGTTCGACAAGCGCGACATCCACATCCACGTGCCCGATGGCGCCACGCCCAAGGACGGACCGAGCGCTGGAGCGGCCATGACCACGGCGCTGGTGTCGTCGCTCACAGGCATTCCCGTGCGTGCCGACGTGGCCATGACAGGGGAGATCACCTTGCGCGGTGAAGTCACCGCGATCGGTGGCCTGAAGGAGAAGCTGCTGGCGGCTTTGCGTGGCGGCATCAAGACCGTGATCATTCCGGAGGAAAACGTGAAGGATCTGGCCGAGATTCCCGACAATGTGAAGCAGGGCTTGGAGATCGTTCCCGTCAAATGGATCGACAAGGTGCTGGCCATTGCGCTGGAGCGCCAGCCGGTTCCTCTGACCGACGAAGAGGTGGCTGCACAGGTGGCTGCCGCGTCCGTACGCCCGGCGGCGCCCGCGCCCGATGCCGTGAAACACTGAGTCAAAAAATTTGCGGGGGCTTGAAAAGAGGCGTTTTTCTGCGCTAGAATTCCAGCTTCTGACAAACATCAGAAACATGCGGGAATAGCTCAGTTGGTAGAGCGCAACCTTGCCAAGGTTGAGGTCGCGAGTTCGAGTCTCGTTTCCCGCTCCAGTATTGAAAAAGGGAAGCCCAGCTTCCCTTTTTTGTCAGTTGTGAAGGGCTGGTTTTTCCTGTCGTTCGCATGGGGCGCGATAGCAAATCGGTTATGCAACGGATTGCAAATCCGTCTAGCCCGGTTCGACTCCGGGTCGCGCCTCCAGTCACTGACAGGCAGCAGAGATAGTGCGGGAATAGCTCAGTTGGTAGAGCGCAACCTTGCCAAGGTTGAGGTCGCGAGTTCGAGTCTCGTTTCCCGCTCCAGTATTGAAAAAGGGAAGCCCAGGCTTCCCTTTTTTCATTTCGTGACGCCTCTCCTCATACTCTTTTGGGGGCGCTGTGTGGCCAGTGGCTTGTGCAGCAGGGGCTTCGGTCCAACCTGCGACAATCAAACGCCGCCTCGATGGTGAAATTGGTAGACACAGCGGACTTAAAATCCGCCGCTTTCCCGTGAGGGGGCGTACCGGTTCGACCCCGGTTCGAGGCACCAGGCCCTAGGATTTTTCCGGTTTCGCCGGTACAGTGAGTTTCCATGACCCGATACAACGCGCCCTTCGAAATCCATGTGCATGGGGATGTGCCCCTGCGTGAGGATGTGGAGTTCGGCCAGATCCAGGAGGCGCTCAAACCTCTGTGGCAATACGCAGGCGCTCGCTCGCTGGCGGCCGCTGCGGAGAGCACCTATGAAGACGAACCGGGCATCCGCTTCGATGCTGCAACCCATGTGTTGCAGATGTGCTGGACGGTCCCGGGCGACGAGGACTTCCGTCAGGTGATCGAAGAGGCCTGCATGGGGCTCAATGAAATTGCCTCGGCAGGCGCGCCACTGGAGGTGTCGTTCTACGATGCCGAGTTCGACGAGGAAGATGACGCCTCGGAAGAAGAGGCGCGCGACGATTTCATGATGTGTTTCGTGGGCCCCACGCCGGCGGCCATCATGCAGGTGCAGCGGGACTTGCTGGTGCAGGACGTGATCCACGTCATGGAGCGCCATTTCGACGCGGCTGAGCTCGCGGATGTGGTCGGAGCCATCGACAAGCTTTTCACTGAGCGTTTTGATGCCTTGGTCAATTCCATGCAGTTGGGCAAACCACCGAGGGGGCACGGAGGCTCCTCCGGCCACGGAGGTCCGCGCAAGCCGCGCCATCTGCACTGATGGTGAACCCCATGCGGCTCTTCGTGGGCCGCGACTAGACTGCATGACGGGGCGGTCGCCGACCGCCAACTGACCGGAGCGGCGGTGATGGCCCTGTTTTCTTCCGAATCCCTGAACCCGGGCGTGCGCAAGCGCGAGGTGTTTGGCTGGGCAATGTACGATTTCGCCAATTCCGGCTACACCACCGTGGTGCTCACGGCGGTTTTCGCGGCCTACTTCGTGGGTTCTGTCGCAGGCGGGGCGGACTGGGCCACATTCGCCTGGACCTTGGCCTTGAGCGCGTCGCACGCGGTGGTCATGTTCACGATCCCCGCGCTCGGGGCGTGGGCTGACCGGCATGCCGCCAAAAAGCGTTTGCTGTTGCTCACAACGGTGGGCTGTGTGCTGGCGACCGCGGCGCTGGCCCTGGTCGGCCCCGGCGCGGTGGTGCTGGGCATGCTGCTCGTCATGGTTTCCAACGTGTTCTTTGCCTGGGGCGAATCGCTGATCGCGGCATTTCTACCCGAGTTGGCGCGCCCGTCGGCCATGGGCAGGGTCAGCGGCTGGGGTTGGAGTTTCGGCTACCTGGGGGGCATGCTGGCGCTGGGTCTGAGCCTGGCCTATGTGATCTGGGCGCAAGCCCAGGGACAGCCGGCGGGGCAGTTCGTGCCGGTCACCATGTTGATCACGGCGGGCATCTTTGCGGTGGCCTCGGTTTTCACCACGGTCTTGTTGCGCGAGCGCGCCCAGGCGACTGCCGGGGCTGGTGGTGTTTCTGGTATCAAGGCTTCGCTGCGGCAATTGGGTGACACCTTGCGCCATGCCCGCAACTACCGCGACTTCATGTGGTTGCTCGGTTGTGCTGCGGCCTACCAGGGTGGCGTGGCGGTGACGATCACGCTCGCCGCAATCTACGCGGAGCAGGTGATCGGCTTCGTGCAGCAGGAGACCATGGTGTTGATCTTCGTGCTCAACATCGCCGCTGCGCTGGGCGCTTTTGCGTTTGGTTACTGGCAGGACCGGCTGGGTCACAAGCTGGCCCTGGGCATCACCCTGGTGGGCTGGATGGCGACGTGCATCATCGCGGCCCTCACCACCACCAAGGGTGGTTTCTGGTACGCCGCCGCCATCGCCGGGCTGTGCATGGGGTCGAGCCAATCATCGGGCCGGGCGATGGCCGGCATGCTGGCGCCTCCCAGGCAATTGGCCGAGTTCTACGGTCTGTGGACCTTCGCCACCCGGTTGGCCAGCATCATCGGGCCTCTGAGCTATGGCGCGATCACCTGGGCCACCGGGGGCAATCAGCGGCTGGCCATCGGGTTCACGGCGCTGCTGTTTTTGCTGGGGCTTGTGTTGCTGCTGCCCGTGAACATGGAGCGGGGGCGCCGGGCCGTGTTGTCGGATCCTCGCCTGGCGAACGCCTGACCCTGCGTCGCCAGCGGGTTACTCGCCTGATCAGACGTTCATGTGGCCGGCGCCAACCTGTGTCCCAAGCCAACGCGCCGCGGCGTGCGCCAGCGGTGCCGGGTCGCCGGTGGACAACAGCGTGATCTGCGGTGTACCGGTCTCCGGGCTGGTGGCCCCGGGCAGTCCCAGCACAGCCCGCGTGCGGCGTGCGACCGGAGCGCCGGTTTCGATCAGGTGCACAGAGGGTCCCGCCAGCGACTGCAGGATGTCGGCCGCGAACGGGTAGTGTGTGCAGCCCAGTACCAGGGTGTCCATGGGGTCCTGGGTGTTGGCGGTGGCGTGCACCGCGTCCAGATAGCGTGCGCACAAGAACCTTGTGGCGGGTTCGTCGCCTCGCTCGATCGCGTCGGCGAGGCCATCGCAGGCCTGGCAGTTGAAGTGCAGCGTGCGACCGGATTCGGACTCGACCCTGGCCCGCAGCCGTGCAAAGCGCTCACTTTCGACCGTGCCGCGCGTGGCGAGCACGCCGATATGCCCGGTCCGGCTGATGGCGGCAGCGGGTTTCAGAGCAGGTTCCACGCCAACGATGGGCCAGTCGGGGTGCTGCTGGCGCAGGGATTCGATGGCCAGGGCGGTGGCTGTGTTGCAGGCCACCACCAAGGCATCGACCCCATGGTCCTCACGCAGACGTGCCGTGATGCGCTGGGCGCGCTCTGCGACCTGTTGAGCGCTGCGCTCACCGTAAGGAGCGTGTGCCCCGTCGGCCAGGTAGACGTAGTGCGCGTCCGGCATTTCGGCCAGCAGGGCGCGCAGCACGCTCAGGCCGCCCACCCCGCTGTCAAAGACACCGATGGTCTTCAAGCGGCGGCCACCGCGATACCTTTGAATTCGCCCAAGGCAATGCGCTTGCTCCACTCGGCCGGACCGGTGATGTGGGCGCTGGTGCCACCCGCGTCCACGGCCACGGTGACCGGCATGTCGACCACGTCGAATTCGTAGATGGCTTCCATGCCCAGGTCGGCAAAGCCCACCACCTTGGCCGTCTTGATGGCCTTGGAGACGAGGTAGGCGGCACCGCCCACGGCCATGAGGTAGGCCGACTGGTGCTTCTTGATGGCCTCGATGGCGACTGGGCCGCGCTCGGCCTTGCCAACCATGGCGATCAGGCCGGTTTGTGCCAGCATCATCTCGGTGAAGCCGTCCATGCGGGTGGCGGTGGTGGGGCCGGCCGGGCCGACCGCTTCGCCCTTGACCGGGTCGACCGGGCCGACGTAGTAGATGACGCGGTTGGTGAAGTCCACCGGCAGCGGTTCGCCCTTGGCCAGCATGTCCTGGATGCGCTTGTGAGCGGCGTCGCGGCCGGTGAGCATCTTGCCGTTGAGCAGCAGGGTCTGACCGGGTTTCCAGCTGGCCACGTCGGCCGGGGTCAGTGTGTTGAGGTCCACACGCTGGCTCTTCTGGGTGTCGGGCGTCCAGTCCACGTTGGGCCACAGATCCAGGCTGGGCGGATCGATGTAGACCGGGCCGCTGCCGTCGAGCACGAAATGGGCATGGCGCGTGGCGGCGCAGTTGGGGATCATGGCCACCGGCTTGCTGGCCGCGTGGGTGGGGTACATCTTGATCTTGACGTCGAGCACGGTGGTGAGGCCACCGAGGCCCTGCGCTCCGATGCCCAGTGCGTTGACCTTGTCAAACAGCTCCAGGCGCATTTCTTCGACCTTGCTGAGCTTCTCGCCCTTGGCGGCCTTCGCCTGCAGTTCGTACATGTCCAGGTCGTCCATCAGGCTTTCCTTGGCCATCAGCACGGCCTTTTCGGCGGTGCCGCCGATGCCGATGCCCAGCATGCCCGGCGGGCACCAGCCGGCGCCCATGGTGGGCACGGTTTTCAGCACCCAGTCAACGACGTTGTCGCCCGGGTTGAGCATGACCATCTTGGACTTGTTTTCCGAACCGCCGCCCTTGGCGGCCACGGTCACTTCCACCGTGTTGCCGGGCACGATCTCGGTGAAGATCACGGCAGGGGTGTTGTCCTTGGTGTTCTTGCGGTCGAACTGCGGGTCGGCCACCACGCTGGCGCGCAGCGTGTTGTCGGGGTGGTTGTAGCCGCGGCGCACGCCTTCGTTGATGGCGTCGTCCAGGCTGCCGCTGAAACCTTCCCAGCGCACGTCCATGCCCACCTTCAGGAACACGTTGACGATGCCGGTGTCCTGGCAGATCGGGCGGTGGCCCGTGGCGCTCATCTTGCTGTTGGTCAGGATCTGGGCGATCGCATCCTTGGCGGCAGCGCTCTGCTCGCGTTCGTAGGCGCGGGCCAGGTGGGCGATGTAGTCGGCCGGATGGTAGTAACTGATGTACTGCAGCGCGGCTGCGACGGATTCGATCAGGTCGTTCTGACGGATGCTCGTGGTCATGGCGTGGGCTTGTGGTTGACGTGGAGAAAGGGTGCCGCGGTGGTTGGGCGGCGCAATGTCTGCTACGGTGAGCGCAACCCCTTATTTTGACAGGTTGAACTCTGTCACCGGCTGACACCAGGAGGCACACATGGACACCCGCATCGAGCACGACACCATGGGCTCCATTGCCGTTCCGGCGGAGCGCCTGTGGGGCGCGCAGACGCAGCGCTCCCTGCAGCATTTCGACATCTCGGGCGAGCGCATGCCGCGTGAACTGATCCGTGCGCTGGTCCGGGTCAAGCGGGCCTGCGCCGTGGTGAACCAGCGTCTGGCCGGTCTTGCGCCCGACAAGGCTCAAGCCATCCAGACCGCGGCCGACGAGGTGATCGGCGGGCGGTGGGATGCCGAGTTCCCGCTGGTGATCTGGCAGACCGGCTCGGGCACGCAGACCAACATGAACGCCAACGAGGTGCTGGCCAACCGCGCCAGTGAGCTGTTGGGCGGCACGCGTGGCGAGGGGCGGCTGGTGCACCCGAACGACGACGTCAACCGCAGTCAGTCGTCCAACGATGTGTTCCCCACCGCGATGCACCTGGCGGCGGTGGAAGGGCTGGTGCGATCCTTGCTGCCCGCGCTGAGTGGCTTGCGCGACACCCTGGCAGCGAAAGCCGTGTCGTTCGATGGCATCGTGAAGATCGGGCGGACCCATTTGCAGGACGCCACACCGCTCACTCTGGGGCAGGAGGTGTCCGGCTGGGCGGCGCAACTGGCGCACGCCGAGCGGCACATCCGGGCCGCGCTACCGCACCTGTGCGAACTGGCGTTGGGCGGCACGGCTGTGGGGACCGGCCTGAACGCGCCCGCGGGATTCGACGCGGCCATCGCCGCCGAGCTGGCCCGGGACACCGGCTTGCCGCTGATCACCGCACCCAACAAGTTCGAGGCGTTGGCCAGTTGCGATGGGCTAGTGCACGCGCATGGCGCCCTCAAGGGGCTGGCCGCGAGCCTGATGAAGATCGCCAACGATGTGCGCTGGCTCGCCAGCGGACCGCGCAGTGGGCTGGGGGAACTGTCGATTCCCGAAAACGAACCCGGCTCGTCCATCATGCCCGGCAAGGTCAACCCCACGCAGTGCGAGGCGCTCACCATGTTGTGCTGCCAGGTGATGGGCAACGACGTGGCCATCAACATGGGCGGAGCCTCGGGCAACTTCGAACTCAACGTGTTCCGGCCCATGGTGGCGCACAACTTCCTGCAGAGCGTGCGCCTGCTGGCCGACGGCATGGCCAGCTTCAACACCCATTGCGCGCTCGGTATCGCGCCGAACATCGAGCGTATCGGTGAATTGGTGGAGCAGTCGTTGATGCTGGTGACCGCGCTCAACACCCACATCGGCTACGACCGGGCCGCCGAGATCGCGAAGAAGGCGCACCGGGACGGGACGACGCTGCGCGAGGCCGCACTGGCGTCGGGGCATGTGAGTGGTGAGCAGTTCGACCAGTGGGTGGTGCCGGGCGAGATGACCGGTCGTTGATGTTGCGCGGGCACTGGAACGCAAAAAGCGGCCGGGGGGGCCGCTTTCTGCGCGCTGCTGTTTGGCGCTTCAGTGGGCGTCGGACGTTGGACGCGCCATCAACCGATCGGTCACGGCGATGGCCATGGCGCTGAGCAGAAACACCACGTGGATGATGGTCTGCCACATCAGCACTTGTTCCGAGTAATTGGCAGCGTTGATGAAGGTCTTGAGCAGGTGGATGGAGCTGATGCCGATGATGGCGGTGGCCAGTTTCACCTTGAGCACCGAGGCGTTCACATGGCTTAACCACTCGGGCTGGTCCGGGTGGCTCTCCAGGTTCATGCGGCTGACAAAGGTCTCGTAGCCACCCACGATCACCATGATCAGTAGATTGGAAATCATGACCACGTCGATCAACGCCAACACCACCAGCATGATGATGGTCTCGTTGAGCGAGGTGACGTCGAACGATTCCTTGTAGCCAATGCTCTTGACCAGCGCAGCCAGCGCGTCCTTGTTGCCGAAGGCCGCTTCGATCAGGTGGACCAGCTCCACCCAGAAATGGAACACATAGATGCCCTGCGCCAGGATCAGGCCCAGATAGAGCGGCAGTTGCAGCCAACGGCTGGCGAAGATCAGATTGGGCAGGGCCTGGAGCGTGCGGGGCGTTTTGACGGGATCGGTCATGGAGGGTACAAATGCAGGGGATGCGGACAGGCACAATGTATGCGAAGAAGATTGTAGGTCTGTGACGCATCGGCCTCTGTCCGCGGCGGCGTTGCCGGGCGCCGAGGGCTGGCGGCTGGTCATGTAAGTGGCTCGTAAGAGCCTTTGCGCACATTCAAAGAGTCAAACGTTCCCACTACACCTGAGGAGACTGCCCATGTCCACACCTTCGACGTCCATCGAATCCACCTTGGTCGAGAACCGTGTCTTTGAACCCACGGAGGCGACTGTCAAGGCCGCCCGGATCTCGGGCATGGATGCCTACAACGCGCTGTGCGCTGAGGCGGAAGACGACTTCGAAGGCTTCTGGGTCCGGCGTGCTCGCGAGACGCTCACCTGGCACAAGCCGTTCACCAAGACGCTGGACGAATCGAATGCGCCGTTCTTCAAGTGGTTCGAAGACGGTGAACTCAATGCCTCCTACAACTGCCTGGACCGCCACATGGGTACCCCGGTGGAAAACAAGACCGCCATCATCTTCGAAGCCGACGGCGGCGAAGTGACCAAGGTGACCTACAAGGAACTGCTGGGCAAAGTGTCGCAATTTGCGAATGCTTTGAAGGCCCGTGGCGTGAAAAAGGGTGACCGTGTGGTCATCTACATGCCCATGACCATCGAGGGTGTGGTGGCCATGCAGGCTTGCGCGCGCATCGGCGCGACCCACAGCGTGGTGTTCGGTGGCTTCTCGGCCAAGGCACTGCAGGAGCGCATCCAGGACGCAGGCGCCGTGGCGGTGATCACCGCCAACTACCAGTTGCGCGGTGGCAAGGAACTGCCGCTCAAGGCCATCGTGGACGAAGGCATCGCCATGGGCGGCTGCGAATGCATCAAGGACGTGATCGTGTTTCAGCGCACGCCCACGGCCGTGAACATGGTGGCCGGCCGCGACAGCTTCATGCACGACGTGATGGCTGGCCAGTCCACCGACTGCCCGGCCGAAATGGTGGGCGCCGAACACCCGCTGTTCGTGCTCTACACCTCTGGCTCCACCGGCAAGCCCAAGGGCGTGCAGCACAGCACGGGCGGCTACCTGCTGTGGGCCAGCCTGACCATGCAGTGGACCTTCGACCTGCAGGACAAGGACATCTTCTGGTGCACCGCCGACATCGGCTGGATCACCGGTCATACCTATGTGGCTTACGGTCCGCTGGCCGCGGGTGCCACGCAGATCGTGTTCGAGGGGGTGCCGACCTACCCGAATGCGGGTCGTTTCTGGCAGATGATCGAGCGCCACAAGTGCACGATTTTCTACACCGCACCCACCGCCATCCGCTCGCTGATCAAGGCCGCCGAGGGCGATGAAAAAGTGCATCCCGCGCGCTCCGATCTGAGCAGCCTGCGCATCCTGGGCTCGGTCGGCGAACCGATCAACCCCGAAGCCTGGATGTGGTACTACAAGCACGTGGGCGGCGAGCGCTGCCCGATCGTGGACACCTTCTGGCAGACCGAAACCGGCGGCCACATGATCTCCCCGCTGCCGGGCGCCACACCGCTGGTGCCGGGCTCGTGCACATTGCCGCTGCCGGGCATCACCGCCGCCATCGTCGACGAGGCCGGCATGGACGTGCCCAACGGATCGGGCGGCATCCTGGTGGTCAAGAGGCCTTGGCCGTCGATGATCCGCACCATCTGGGGCGATCCGGAGCGTTTCAAGAAGAGCTACTTCCCCGAAGAGCTCAAGGGCTACTACCTGGCCGGCGATGGTGCGGTGCGCAGCGCTGACCGCGGCTACTTCCGCATCACCGGCCGCATCGACGACGTGCTCAACGTCTCGGGCCACCGCATGGGCACGATGGAGATCGAGTCGGCGCTGGTGGGCAAGACCGACCTGGTGGCCGAAGCGGCCGTGGTGGGGCGTCCGGACGATCTGACGGGCGAGGCCATCGTGGCTTTCGTGGTGCTCAAGCGCTCGCGTCCGACGGGCGACGAGGCCAAGGCCATTGCCAAGGTGCTGCGCGACTGGGTGGGCAAGGAAATCGGTCCGATCGCCAAGCCCAAGGACATCCGGTTTGGTGACAACCTGCCCAAGACCCGCTCTGGCAAGATCATGCGTCGCCTGCTGCGCTCCATTGCCAAAGGCGAGGCGATTACCCAGGACACCTCCACGCTGGAGAATCCGGCCATCCTTGATCAGTTGTCGGAAAACAATTGATCCAGCCGCAGGGCATATCACCATGCCCTGGTCAAAAAAAACCCGCTGAACTTCAGCGGGTTTTTTAATGGGTCAACGGACCCGTCATTTATTTCAGGCTCAGCACCCAGGTGGCCAGTTTCTTGGCTTCGGCCGGGTTGACCTGTGTGTTCGCCGGCATCGGAATGGCGCCCCAGACACCCGAACCACCCTTGACGATCTTGGCAGCGAGCATGTCCGCCGCCTTGGCGTCGCCAGCATATTTCTTGGCCACGTCCTTGTAGGCCGGGCCCACCAGTTTCTTGTCCACCGCATGGCAGGCCATGCAGTTCTTGCTTTTGGCGAGGGCTTCGTCGGCCATGGCCGGAGCGGAGATGGCGGCCATGGCGGCCATAATCAGAAGAGCGCGTTTCATGGAGTTATCCTCGTGGGTGAAAAATGAAAATGTCACGGACCCGATTCTACCGATTCGGATTTCCGTGAAGCGTGGGCTTACAGTTTCTTGCCGGGCTTTATCAGCCCTTTACCGGAGGGTGTGATGTTTCTCCTGATTGCGGGCGTTGCCTTGACCATTTGGAACTATCTTCGGATCGGTCTGGTCGCCGATTCGTCGTGGTGGTGGGTGCTGTCGCCCTTTCTCGGGGCCATGGCCTGGTGGGCCTGGGCCGATGCCACCGGCTACACCAAGCGCAAGCAGATGGAGAAGATGGACAAGAAAAAGCAGGAGCGGATCGACAAGCAGCGCGAGGCCCTGGGTCTCAAGGGCAAGCGGCGTTCGCGGTAGGTGTTGGCGGCAGGTCCTGCCGACTGCCCCCGACTTCGTCTCCGGTCAGTAGTTGTCCAGCACCGCACCCTGGCTGGCGCTGGACGCGTTAAAGGCAAACTTTGCCTGCACACCCCGGGTGTAGCGCGGTGCGGGAGCCATCCACGCTGCACGTCGCTTCGCGATCTCGGCATCGGGCACGTGGAGTTCCAGCAGCAAGCGGTGCGCGTCGATCGTGATGCGGTCGCCTTCCTGCACCAGTCCGATCGTGCCACCCACGGCCGCTTCGGGCGCCACGTGGCCCACCACCATGCCCCAGGTGCCGCCAGAGAAGCGCCCGTCGGTGATCAGGCCCACGCTCTCGCCCAGTCCGGCGCCAATGAGCGCGCCCGTGGGCGCGAGCATCTCGGGCATGCCGGGGCCGCCTTTGGGGCCGAGGTAGCGCAACACCATCACATCGCCGGCCACGATGTGTCCGTCCAGGATGGCCTGGAGCGCGGACTGCTCGTCGTCGAACACACGGGCAGGGCCGGTCATGACCGGGTTCTTCAGACCGGTGATCTTGGCCACGCAACCTTCGGGTGAAAGATTGCCCTTGAGGATGGCCAGGTGGCCGTGTTCGTACAGCGGCCGGTCGAACGGCCGGATCACGTCCTGGTCGGCGCGTGGGGCATCGGGAACGTCCTTGAGCACCTCGGCAATCGTCTGGCCCGTGATGGTCAGGCAGTCTGCGTGCAGCAGGCCGGCGTGGAGCAGCATTTTCATCACCTGCGGGATGCCACCGGCGCGGTGCAGATCGACCGCGAGGTACTTCCCGCTGGGCTTGAGGTCGCACAGCACCGGGATCTTCTGGCGCACACGCTCGAAGTCGTCGATGGTCCACTCCACCCCGGCCGCGTGTGCAATGGCCAGAAAGTGCAGGACCGCGTTCGTGGATCCGCCCGTGGCCATGATCACGGCCACCGCGTTTTCAATGCTCTTGCGCGTGACGATGTCGCGTGGCTTGATGTCTTTGCGGATGGCCTCGATCAGCACCTTGGCCGATTCCCTGGCCGAGTTCGTCTTCTCATCATGCGGGTTGGCCATGGTGCTGGAGTAGGGCAGTGAAATGCCCAGCGCCTCGAAGGCCGATGACATGGTATTGGCGGTGTACATGCCGCCGCAGGAGCCGGTCCCGGGGATGGCGCGCTGCTCGATCTCGTGCAGGTCGTGGTCGCTGAGTTTGCCGGCGGCATTCTGGCCTACGGCCTCGAACACGCTCACGATGTTGAGATCCTGGTCTTTGTAGCGGCCGGGCAGGATGGTGCCGCCATACACATAGATCGCGGGTACGTTGGCGCGCAGCATGCCCATCAGGCCCCCTGGCATGTTCTTGTCGCAGCCACCGATGACCACCACACCATCCATCCACTGGCCCTGCACGCAGGTTTCCACGCAGTCCGAGATGACCTCGCGCGACACCAGCGAATACTTCATGCCTTCGGTGCCCATGGCCATGCCGTCGGAAATGGTGGGTGTGCCGAACACCTGTGCGTTGCCCCCCGCCTCTTCGATGCCCGCGATGGCCGCATCGGCCAGCTTCTGCAGGCCCGAGTTGCACGGGGTGATCGTGCTGTGGCCGTTGGCCACACCCACCATGGGTTTGACAAAGTCGCCTTCCTCGTAGCCCATGGCGTAGTACATGGACCGGTTGGGCGCGCGCGACTTGCCCTGGGTGATGTGCGCGCTGCGGTGGTTGATCGGAAGGATGGGGATGGGTGTGTTGTCGGCCATGGGGTGTCTCCGTGGGTGGGGTGGTTCGGCCGCGCTGGGCCGTTGCGGGGCGTCGGCTGGGCAAGCTTCGCTTATAGCCCACGGGGCAATCACCCCTGGCCCGTGGGAGATAATCGAAGACGCGATTTTTCCTGTCCCCGAATTTCTCCAGACGAAAAACCACCATGCCCGCATACCGTTCCAAGACCTCCACCGCCGGCCGCAACATGGCGGGCGCCCGCTCGCTGTGGCGCGCCACCGGCATGAAGGATGGCGATTTCGACAAGCCGATCATTGCCATCGCCAACTCCTTCACCCAGTTCGTGCCCGGCCACGTGCACCTGAAGGACCTGGGCCAGTTGGTGGCGCGCGAGATCGAAGCCGCCGGGGGTGTGGCCAAGGAGTTCAACACCATCGCGGTGGACGACGGCATCGCCATGGGGCACGACGGCATGCTGTATTCGCTGCCCAGTCGCGACATCATTGCCGACTCGGTGGAGTACATGGTCAACGCGCACTGCGCCGATGCGCTGGTCTGCATTTCCAACTGCGACAAGATCACCCCGGGCATGTTGATGGCCGCGATGCGTCTGAACATTCCCGTGGTGTTCGTCTCGGGCGGCCCGATGGAAGCGGGCAAGACCCGCCTGGCGGGCAGCATCGAGATCAAGAAGCTCGATCTGATCGATGCCATGGTGATGGCCGCCGACGTCAAGGTGTCGGATGCCGATCTGGCCGAGGTGGAGCGCTCCGCCTGCCCGACCTGCGGTTCCTGCTCGGGCATGTTCACCGCCAACTCCATGAACTGCCTGACCGAGGCGCTGGGGCTCTCGCTGCCGGGCAACGGCACGGTGGTGGCGACCCATGCCGACCGCGAACAGCTTTTCAAACGCGCCGGCCGCCTGGCGGTTGACCTCTGCCGCCGCTACTACGAGCAGGACGACGCATCCGTGCTGCCGCGTTCCATGGGTTTCAAGGCGTTCGAGAACGCCATCACGCTGGACATCGCGATGGGCGGTTCGACCAACACCATCTTGCACCTGCTGGCGATTGCCCAGGAGGCCGAAATCGACTTCACCATGAAGGACATCGACCGCCTTTCGCGCGTCGTGCCGCAGCTGTGCAAGGTGGCGCCGAACACCAACAAGTACCACATCGAAGACGTGCACCGCGCCGGCGGCATCATGGCCATCCTGGGTGAGCTGGATCGCGCCGGCAAGCTGCACACCGATGTGCCCACGGTGCACGCCCGGACCATGAAGGACGCGCTGGACCAGTGGGACATCGCGCGCAACCCCAGTGCCGAGGTGCAGACCTTTTACCGGGCCGGCCCCGCTGGCGTGCCCAGCCAGGTGGCGTTCAGCCAGTCCACGCGCTGGCCCAGTCTGGACACCGACCGCGCCGAAGGCTGCATCCGTTCGGGCGAGCATGCTTTCTCGCAAGAAGGCGGGCTGGCCGTTCTCGTGGGTAATATCGCGCTCAATGGGTGCGTGGTGAAAACCGCTGGTGTGGACGACGCGCTGCTGGTGTTCGAGGGCACGGCCCATGTGACCGAGTCTCAGGACGAGGCGGTCGCCAACATCCTGGACGACAAGGTCAAGGCCGGCGACGTGGTTATCGTGCGCTACGAAGGCCCCAAGGGCGGCCCGGGCATGCAGGAAATGCTCTACCCGACCTCGTACATCAAGTCCAAGGGCCTGGGCAAGGCCTGCGCGCTACTGACCGATGGCCGCTTCTCCGGCGGCACCTCGGGCCTGTCGATCGGCCACTGCTCTCCGGAAGCGGCGGCGGGTGGCGCCATCGGTCTGGTGCGCAATGGCGATCGCATCCGCATTGACATTCCCAACCGCAGCATCAACGTGCTGGTGTCCGACGATGAGCTGGCGCAGCGCCGCAGTGAACAGGACGCCAAGGGCTGGAAGCCCGCACTGCCGCGCAAGCGCAAGGTCTCCGCCGCACTCAAGGCCTATGCCTTGCTCGCCATGTCGGCCGACAAGGGCGCCGTGCGCGACCTCTCGCTGCTCGGCGACTGACGAACGCGGGTCGGGTCGGCATGGCTTGCGTGCACAATCGCAGACCATGCTGATCCATCCTCAAATCGATCCGGTCGCTCTGCAGCTGGGGCCGCTGGCCATCCACTGGTACGGTCTGACCTACCTCGCGGCCTTCGGCCTGTTCATGCTGTTGGCCAATGCCCGCTTGCGCCACGAGCCATTTGCCTCCTTGCGCCAGCCCGCGCCCTGGACCCGACGCGACACCGAAGACATCCTGTTCCTGGGTGTGATGGGTGTGGTGCTCGGGGGGCGCATCGGGTATTGCCTGTTTTACAAACCTGCTTACTACCTGGCGCATCCGCTGGAGATCTTCGCGGTCTGGCAGGGTGGCATGAGTTTTCACGGCGGTCTGTTGGGTGTGATGGCGGCCATGGTCTGGTATGCCCGCAGCCGCCAGCGGCCGTTCATGCAGGTGATGGACTTCGTGGCGCCCTGCGTGCCCACGGGCTTGGCCGCTGGGCGCCTGGGCAACTTCATCAATGGCGAGCTATGGGGCCGCGTGGCCGATCCGTCCTTGCCTTGGGGCATGGTGTTCCGCGGCGCGGGAGACCTGCCGCGCCACCCCTCACAGGTCTACCAGTTTCTGCTGGAGGGGCTGCTGCTGTTTGTGTTGCTCTGGCTCTATGCGCGCAAGGAGCGCGCGCGTGGGCAGGTGTCGGCGGTGTTCCTGTTCGGCTATGGGGTTTTCCGTTTCATCGCCGAGTTTTTCCGTCAGCCCGATGACCACCTTGGGTTGTTGTCGCTGGGCATGAGCATGGGTCAATGGCTTTGCGTGCCCATGATTCTGGCGGGGGCCTTCATGTGGTGGTGGTTCGGCCGTCGTGGGGGGGCGGGCGCAGGGGCGCCCCTGTGAACCCCTCTGGCTGGGTGGATTGCCGGATCGACGGCGGGCTGGCCAGCGTCACACTGTGCAACCCGGGCAAACTCAACGCCATGTCGCGGCCCATGTGGCGCGAACTGCGCCGGGTCTTTGAACAACTGGCGCTCAGTGAAACCGTGCGTTGCGTGCTGGTGCAAGGCCATGAGGGGCATTTCTGCGCGGGCGGAGACATTTCGGAGTACCCGGATTTCCGCTTTGACGAAGCGGCGCTCCGAGCCTTTCACGAAGACGATGTCTGGGGTGGGCTGAGCGCCATACTGGAGTGCGACCTGCCTGTCGTGGCGCAGATCGCTGGCAACTGCATGGGGGCGGGCATGGAGATCGCCAGTTGTTGCGACCTGCGCCTGGCCAGTGAGTCCGCACGCTTTGGTGCGCCGATCGCGAAACTCGGTTTCCCCATGGCGCCGCGTGAGGCCCAACTGGTGGCCGGCGCGGCCGGTGAGCTGACCGCGCGCGAGATGCTGTTGGCTGCGGCCGTGTTGCCCGCAGCCGAGATGAAGGCCCGCGGTTTTCTCAATCGTGTGCTGCCCGGGGATGCTCTGGACACGGAGGTCCGCGTCCTGATCGACAGCATGATGCGGCTGAGTCCGCAGGCCGCACGCCTGAACAAGCAGACACTGCGCGCGCTCGTTGGGCGAGGGCAGGGCGTCGACCCTTCTGCCGCGCTGCTGGCGGACGCTTACCGGTACGCGGACAGCGCCGAACACATCGAAGGCATCTCTGCCTTCCTGGCCAAACGGCCACCCCAGTTCTGACACCGACTTTCATGCGCAACCACAACCTTTTTGCCGCGCTGCGCGCGGCGTTTCCAGCCGATCAGGATGCCTGTGCCATTGAAACCGTGGGCGGGGCGGGGCCGGTGCTGCGCTATTCGTGGCGCGACCTGGATCAGGCCACAGCCATGGTGGCCAATCTGCTGGCCTCGCTGGAGCTGCCAGCCGGTGCCCGCATTGCCGTGCAGGTGGAAAAATCGGTCGAGGCGCTCATCCTGTACCTCGCCACGCTGCGTGCGGGGTTTGTCTTCCTGCCACTCAATACCGCCTACCAAAGCGCCGAAATCGAGTACTTCATTGGCAACGCCGAACCCGCGGTGGTGGTGTGCAGTCCAGCGCATTTTGGCTGGGTTTCCAAGATTGCTTTCATGGCGGGCACGCGTCATGTGTTCACCCTGGACGAGGCGCGCGGCGGCAGTCTGCTGGAGCGCGCGGCCCACCACAGCACCGTGCACCAGCCCGCCGTGTGTGCGGCCGACGATCTGGCGGTCATCATCTATACCAGTGGAACCACGGGCCGCAGCAAGGGCGCCATGCTCACGCACGGCAACATGCTCAGCAACGCGCTGGTGCTGCGCGACTATTGGTGCTGGCGTCCGGACGACGTGCTGATTCACGCCTTGCCGATCTTTCATGTGCATGGCCTGTTCGTAGCGATCCACGGTGCCCTGATCAACGGCAGCCCCATGCTGTGGCTCAACCGTTTTGACGCACCCACCGTGGTGTCGTTGCTGCCGCGGGCCACCGTGTTCATGGGCGTTCCCACGCTGTATGTGCGTCTGCTGGCCGAACCGGGGCTCACCCCGCAGCAGGCGGCGCACATGCGTCTGTTCATATCGGGTTCGGCGCCGTTGCTGGTCGAGACTTTCAACACCTGGAAGCTTCGCACCGGGCACACCATCCTGGAGCGCTATGGCATGAGCGAAACCATCATGCTGACCTCCAACCCCTGCGAAGCCGATCTTCGCCACGGTGGGCTCGCCGAACGGCGTGGCGGTACGGTGGGATTTCCGCTGCCGGGCGTGGACTTGCGTGTGGTGGACGAAACGGAGCACGTTTTGACCGCGGGCGCCACCGGCGCGATCCAGGTGCGCGGACCCAATGTGTTCAAGGGCTATTGGCGCATGCCGGAAAAAACCGCGGAAGAGTTCACCACCGATGGGTTTTTCAGGACAGGCGACGTGGGATACGTGGATGCCCAGGGCTACGTGACCATCGTCGGGCGCAGCAAGGACCTCATCATTTCCGGGGGCTACCAACGTGTACCCGGCCGAAGTCGAAGGTTTCATCAACGGTTTGCCCGGTGTGGCGGAGAGCGCCGTGGTTGGCGTGCCGCACCCGGACTTCGGTGAGGTGGGTGTGGCGGTGGTGATTGCTCGACCCGGCAGTCAGGTGAATCCCGAGCAGCTCATCGCCAGCCTCAAGGCGCAACTGGCCCATTTCAAGATACCCAAACGCTGTTTCGTGGTGGACGAACTGCCACGCAACACCATGGGCAAAGTGCAGAAGAACCTGCTGCGCGAACGGTACAAGGCCCTGTTCGTTGACTGAGGGCCGAGCCCCGCTGCACCTTTGATCTTGCAATGCCTGGCTCACCTCCACGTGAGCCCGGCATGGGGGGTCACCGCAAGACGAGCACCGGGATGTGCGAGTGGGTCAGCACCTGCTGGGTCTCACTGCCGAGCAACAGCCGCTTGAGGCCCCGACGGCCATGTGAGGCCATCACGATCAGGTCGCACTTGTTGCGCTTGGCCGCAGCGATGATGGCTTCGGCGATCAGGTCGGACTTCACTGTGATCGGCTTGACCTTCACCTCGCGCAACTGACCGGCCGACTTCACCGCGTTGACGGCTTCCATGGCCTCGTCCAGCCACTGCTTTTCGATGCGGGCCACTTCGGCCGCAGCGAGCGCCACACCTCCTTCGAAATAGGTCTGCGGATAGCGCGGGACCACCTTGAGGGCGATCACTTCTGCACCCGTCAGGTCGGCCAGATTGATGCCATGCTCCACGGCTTGTTGGGAGAGTTTCGAGCCGTCTGTCGCGATCAAAATCCGTTTGTACATGCTGCATCTCCTCGGGTAATTGCTGGAACAACCATAGACTAGCAAAGACCGGCCGCGTTCGGTTGACTTAAATCAAGCGTGAGGAAAGCCTCTTGAATTACCCTCGAAGCATGAACGAGGCCGCCACCGCGCCGCCGGTGGGGTCTTTGCTCGCCGATCCGCATTCTGACGGCCAGGCCACTCAGGACGAACCATCTATGCCTGGTTCACGCGGCTGGCTGGAGGGTCACCGCGGGCCGCTCACCGTGACCGACAACTTCGCGGTACTTGACGACCCCGTCGAGCAGCAGGAGTTCACACGGTTCAGTGAAGTGGACGGTCGCACCTCGGCCGAATCGGTGTTGATGGTGCAGGGCATGTATTGCGCGGCCTGTGCCGACACCGTCGAGTGCGCGCTGCAGGATCTGCCGGGTGTGGAGCGCGCGCAGGTGCACGCAGCCACGCGGCGGCTCACGCTGCGCTGGGACCCTGCCCAGACCACGATGTCCAGCTTGGCCCGTGCGGTGGGCCAGACCGGGTACCGGCTGCTGCCGATGCAGCAGGCCCTGTCCATCAGTGAACGCCTGCGTGAAACGCGTCAGGCTTTGTGGCGCTTGTTCGTGGCGGGCTTTTGTGCCATGCAGGTCATGATGTACGCATGGCCTGCCTACATTGCCGAGCCGGGTGAGATCCCTGCCGACATCGATCAGTTGCTGCGCTGGGCCAGCTGGGTGCTGAGTCTGCCCGTGGTGTTTTTCGCCAGTGGTCCCTTCTTCAGCAGCGCCTGGCGCGACCTGAAGCTGGGCAGGGCCGGTATGGATACGCCGGTGTCGATCGGCATTCTCGTGACCTTTCTGGCCAGTTCGGCCTCCACGTTCGATCCCAGTGGCGTCTGGGGCCACGAGGTCTGGTTCGACTCGCTGACCATGTTCGTGTTTTTCCTGCTGGGCGGGCGTTACCTTGAACTCAAGGCCCGCGACCGCACGGCCGGCGCGCTCGACAGTCTGATGAACCGCTTGCCCGACGTGTGCGAGCGGCAGATGCCCGCAGGCGGTTTTGAAATCGTGTCCATCCGCCGTCTGATCGTCGGGGATGTGGTACGTGTGCAGGCGGGGCAGGCGTTCCCTGGTGATGGCAACATCCTGAGCGAGTCGGCCACGGTGGATGAAGCCTTGTTGACGGGCGAGTCGCATCCGGTCACACGTGCGCAGGGACAGGGCGTGGTGGCTGGCAGCTTCAATCTGGGTGGCCCGGTCCTGGTGCGGATTGCCCGGCTTGGGCGCGATACCCGATTCGCCCAGATCGTTGCGCTGATGGAGCGGGCGTCCACCGAGAAGCCCCGTCTGGCCGTGCTGGCCGACCGCGTTGCCGCGCCGTTTCTGGTGCTGGTGTTGCTCGCTGCGGCCCTGGCAGGCTTCTACTGGTGGCAGATCGATCACACCAAGGCGCTCGCGGTGGCCGTTGCTGTGCTCATCGTCACCTGCCCTTGCGCGCTCTCACTGGCCACGCCCGCCGCCATGCTCACGTCTGCCGGTGCGCTGGCCCGACGCGGCATCCTCGTGCGGCGGTTGCAGGCGTTCGAAGCCTTGGCTGGCATCAATGCCGTGGTGTTTGACAAGACGGGCACGCTGACGCATGACAGGCTGGTGCTGGTTGGGGTGCGCACGCGTGAGGGGGTGGGCAGGGAGCAGGCACTGGCATTGGCCGGAGCGCTGGCAGCGGGGTCGCTGCACCCGGTCTCGCGTGCGATAGCGCAGTCGGTTTCGGTGGAGCAGGCCGGTGAGGTGCTTTCCCTGACGGAACTGGCTGAGGTTGCCGGGCAGGGCATGCAGGCACGGCGCGCCGATGGCGCTCGGGTACGGCTGGGCTCGGCGGCATTCTGCGGTGCACGGAACACCGAGCGCTCGAATGATGATGCGCCCAGGGCTTTTCTGGCGGACGACCAGGGCTGGATGGCGACGTTCGAATTGCAGGAGGGGTTGCGCGAAGACGCCCGGGATGCGGTCGCTGCACTGCGTGCCATGGGGGTGCGCACTTGGCTGCTTTCCGGCGATCGCGAGAGTGCCGCCATGCAGGTGGGGTGTGCGGTGGGGGTGGATCATGTGATCGCAGGCGCGTCACCCGAGCAAAAACTGATCGAGGTGGCGGCTTTGCAAACGCAGGGCATGCGGTTGGCCATGGTGGGTGATGGTCTCAACGACGGCCCGGTGCTGGCGCGAGCCAATACCTCTTTTGCACTAGGCCACGCTGCGCCGTTGGCACAAGCCCAGTCGGACTATGTGATCCAGGGGGGTGAGGTCATGGGCGTGGTCTTGACATTGCGTCAGGCCCGGTCCACGCTGCGCATCGTGCGGCAGAACCTCGTCTGGGCCGCCGTCTACAACCTCGTGAGCGTACCCTTGGCGCTCGTGGGCTGGATGCCTCCCTGGCTCGCCGGGCTTGGCATGGCGGGCAGTTCGTTGCTGGTGATCGTCAACGCGCTGCGTTTGGCGTCCAAGGTCACAGCGGGTGTTTCAACAACCACTGTGAGTACGGCCTCGTTGGCATGAGGCGCACGGTGTTCTCAGTGTTCGATTGATAAAGGTATTCATCATGGATGTTTTGTATCTGCTGATCCCCATCTCGGTGCTGCTTGTGTTTGCCATCATGGGGGTCTTTTGGTGGGCGCTTCAGGCGGGGCAATTCGACAACATAGAGCGCGAGGGCGAGCGCATTCTTCGGGGCGATTGACTTAAGTCAAGGCGCATGGAGGGTGCCGTGAGGACACTCCAACGAGCGACATTTATGAGGAGTTCTGTATGTCCGTAACAAGAAAGGCCAGCCAGCCGGCGGTCTACAACGACAGTGTGGTCCGCGGGTTTGCCATCATGTCCGTGATCTACGGCGTGGTGGGCATGCTGGTGGGTGTGATCATCGCGGCCCAGTTGACCTGGCCCGAACTGAACATGGGGATCGAATGGATCACCTACGGTCGATTGCGACCGCTGCACACCAACGCGGTGATCTTCGCGTTTGGCGGATCGGTTCTGTTCGCCACCAGCTACTACGTGGTGCAACGAACCTGTCACACCCGGCTGTTCTCGAATGCGCTGGCCTGGTTCACGTTCTGGGGGTGGAACCTGGTGATCGTCTCAGCGGTCGTCACCCTGCCGCTGGGCCTGACCTCCGGCAAGGAGTACGCGGAACTCGAGTGGCCCATCGATCTGCTGATCGCCGTGACCTGGGTTGCCTATGCAATCGTGTTCTTCGGAACTGTCGGTATTCGCAAGGTCAAACACATCTACGTGGCCAACTGGTTCTTTGGTGCGTTCATCATCGCCGTCGCCTTGCTGCACATCGTCAACAGCGCTGCGATTCCGGTGAGCATGACCAAGTCCTACTCGGCCTACGCAGGTGTGCAGGATGCCATGGTGCAGTGGTGGTACGGCCACAACGCGGTGGGCTTCTTCCTGACCGCCGCCTTCCTGGGCATGATGTATTACTTCATCCCCAAGCAGGCCGAGCGCCCGGTTTACTCCTACCGTCTGTCCATCGTCCACTTCTGGGCGCTGATCTTCACCTACATGTGGGCGGGCCCACACCACCTGCACTACACCGCGCTGCCTGACTGGACGCAATCGGTTGGCATGGTCTTCTCCCTGATTCTGCTGGCTCCCAGCTGGGGCGGCATGATCAACGGCATCATGACCCTGTCAGGTGCCTGGCACAAGCTGCGTGACGATCCCATCCTGCGCTTCCTGATCGTGTCCCTGTCGTTCTACGGCATGTCCACCTTCGAAGGCCCGATGATGTCCATCAAGACCGTCAACGCGCTGTCGCACTACACCGACTGGACCGTGGGCCATGTGCACTCCGGCGCTCTGGGTTGGGTGGGGCTGGTGTCCATGGGCTCGCTGTACTACCTGATTCCGCGCCTGTTCGGTCAGAAGAAGATGTACTCGGTGCCCGCGATTGAGATCCACTTCTGGGTGGCCACCATCGGCATCGTGTTGTACATCGCTGCCATGTGGATTGCCGGGGTGATGCAGGGCCTGATGTGGCGCTCGGTCAACCCCGATGGCAGCCTGACCTACACCTTCGTGGAGTCCGTCAAAGCAACATTCCCGTTCTATGTGATCCGTCTGCTCGGTGGCGTGCTGTACCTCGGTGGCATGGTGATCATGCTCTGGAACACCATCATGACGGTCCGTCAGGGGCGCATTGAGGATGTGCCGGTCGCCGCTGTCAATCCCGCCCACGCCTGAGGAGAATCACAATGGCACAAAACGAAAAGCTCAGTGGTCACGCGCGGATCGAGACCAACAACTTTCTCATGATCCTGTTGATCACGCTCGTGGTAGCGGTGGGTGGTCTGGTGGAAATTGTTCCACTCTTCTTCCAGAAGTCCACCACGCAGCCGATTGAAGGCCTCAAGCCCTACACCCCGCTGCAGCTCGCTGGCCGTGACGTGTACGTCAGGGAAGGTTGCTACAACTGCCACTCGCAGATGATTCGCCCTTTCCAGGCTGAAACCCTGCGTTATGGACCCTTCTCTGTGGCCGGTGAGTACGTTTATGACCGTCCGTTCCAGTGGGGCTCCAAGCGCACGGGTCCTGACCTGCACCGCGTGGGTGGTCGCTACAGCGATGAATGGCACCGCACGCACCTGAACAACCCGCGTGACGTTGTTCCCGAGTCGAACATGCCTGCCTATCCGTGGCTCGCGCAGAAAACGGTCGATGAAACCGGTCTGCCCAAACGCATGGAAGTGCTGCGCACCTTGGGGGCTCCCTACACCGATGAAGAGATCGCGAGTTCGGTGGAGGCTGTGAAAGGCAAGACCGAGCTGGAGGCCCTGATCACGTACCTGCAGGTGCTGGGCACCGCGCGCAAGTAAACACAGGGGCCCGACATGGACATCAATGACCTGCGCAGCATCGTGACAGTGGTCAGTCTTCTGACATTCGTGGGCATCGTGGCCTGGGCCTGGTCCAAACGCAACCAGGCCGGTTTTGACGAGGCAGCCCAGCTGCCCTTCACTGACGACTAAACCGCGGCACCAACAAGAGAAACATCATGAGCGACTTTACGAGTGATTTCTGGCACCTTTACGTGGGTGGTCTGACGCTGGTCAGCATCATCGCCTGCCTGATCCTGCTTTGGGTCAGTGGCACCACCAAGGCTGCTACGCATGCCGACAACACCACTGGTCACGTGTGGGACGGCGATCTGGCGGAGATGAACAATCCACTGCCCAAGTGGTGGGTCTATCTGTTCGTCATCACCGTCATTTTTGCCTTGGCATACGGGGCCCTCTACCCGATGTTCGGCAAGTTTCAGGGCGTGCTGGGCTGGACTTCGCGGGGTCAGCACACTGCCGAGGTGGCCAAGGTGGAGGCAGCAATCGCACCCATTTACGCCAAATTCAATGGCATGACGCCAGAGCAGATCGCGGGGGACTCTGAGGCCATGGCGATCGGTGAGCGCCTGTTCATGAACTACTGTGCCCAGTGCCATGGTTCGGACGCCCGTGGTTCCAAAGGCTTCCCCAACCTGACCGACAACGACTGGCTGGGCGGTGGTGAGCATGCGACGATCAAGACGACGATCGCGCAGGGTCGGACCGGTGTCATGCCCCCGATGGCCGCAGCTGTGGGCAGCGCCGAGGACGTGCGCAACGTGGCGAACTATGTGCTGAGCCTGTCCGGCAGTCCTCACGACTCCGTACGAGCTGCCCAAGGCAAAGAGAAGTTCGCTGCTTGTGCGGCTTGCCATGGCATGGACGGCAAAGGCATGTCTGCGGTGGGCGCTGCCAACCTGACCGACGGCATCTGGCTGCATGGCTGGGGTGAAGAAGCCATTGTTCGCGCCGTGAACAACGGGTTCACCAACCAGATGCCAGGGCAGTCGGCCTTGCTGAACGAGGCGCAGATCAACGTGCTCGCGTCCTACGTCTGGGGCATGTCGAACAAGCCTGCCAATTAAGGCAGAGGAGGAGGCTATGCGGTCGTCATGACCGCATAGCCTTTTTTCATTCACCAACCATGGGTTCCTTGTGACTTCCGCCACGCCAGACGTCAACACCAGCAAGCCGATCATTCCCATCGCTCCGGAGCCACTGCAGGGAGATGCCGCGGGCGATGAGGTGATGGTTTCTCTGTACGCTTCCCGCCAGAAAATTTACCCGCGCTCGGTCGCAGGCTTGTTTTCAAAATGGCGGTGGGCGGCGGTCTGGATCACGCAGATCGTGTTTTACGGATTGCCCTGGCTGGAGTGGAATGCGCGTCAAGCGGTGCTCTTCGATCTCGAAGCGCGCCGCTTTTACATTTTCGGCTTGGTGCTCTACCCGCAGGACTTCATCTACCTCACGGGGCTGTTGGTCATCTCGGCGCTGGCACTGTTTCTGTTCACCGCGGTGGCGGGACGTTTGTGGTGCGGTTACGCCTGTCCGCAGACGGTCTACACCGAGATTTTCTTGTGGATCGAGAAGAAGGTCGAAGGTGACCGATCTGCACGCATGCGGCTCGATCAGTCACCCCTGTCGGCGGCCAAATTCAGCAAGAAGTGGATCAAACACGCGCTGTGGATCTTGTTTGCCCTTTGGACTGGCTTCACTTTTGTGGGCTACTTCACGCCGGTTCGTGAACTGGCCTCGTTGTCTTTGGCAGCGTCCCTCGGTCCTTGGCAGACCTTCTGGATCTTCTTCTACGGGTTTGCCACCTATGGCAATGCCGGCTTCATGCGCGAACAGGTCTGCAAGTACATGTGCCCGTATGCACGCTTCCAGAGCGCCATGTTCGACAAGGACACGATGATCGTTACCTACGACGAGAAACGCGGTGAGCCACGTGGACCACGCTCCAAGAAGGCGGACCCAAAGGCTTTGGGCTTGGGGGCCTGTGTGGACTGCACGTTGTGCGTGCAGGTGTGTCCCACCGGGATCGACATCCGCAAGGGCCTGCAGTACGAATGCATCGGTTGCGGGGCCTGCATCGACGTCTGCGATGAGGTAATGGACAAGGTGGGCTATCCGCGCGGCCTCGTCAAATACTCCACGCAGAACGGCATGGCACAGGGTTGGAGCACCCAGCAGATGATCCGCCGCGCGATGCGTCCCAGGGTTCTGGTGTATACCGGTATCCTGCTGGCCATAACCCTGGCCGTGATGGTCAGCCTCTTCATGCGCACCCCCCTCAAGGTTGACGTCATTCGCGATCGTGGCGTGTTGGCTCGCATGGTGGAGCAGGGGCGCATCGAGAACGTGTTCCGGCTGCAGGTCATGAATGCCACCGAAAGCACACAGCGCTATGTGATCAGTGTCTCAGGGCTGCCGGGCATCACCATCGCTTCGGAAACCGAGATTGAAGTGTTGCCAACGGAGGTCCGGTCTGCGGTGCTTAGGGTACAGGTGCCACCCGATGCGGCAGCCAGCGGGTCTCATCCGATCCACTTTGAGATCCGGTCCACTGGGGATGAGGTTTCCCAGGTGACCGAAAAAGCGGCCTTTCTTGTCCCGCGCTGAAACCCGGACGTCGCGCATCCGCTGTTTACCCTGGAATCATCCATGAATACCGCAACCCTCAAGAATCCGGACAACAAACCCTCTGTCTCCTGGTGGCGCGTGCCACAAATGTGGCTGGTGGTGGGGGGACCTTTGCTGGTGGTGATTGCGAGCATCGTCACCGCAGTCATTGCGGTGAAGGGCGCCGATCCTGTTCTCGACAAAGAGGACTATGAGCGCAACCTCCAGGCCGCGCGGTCGCTGCAAGGCCAGGCCCGCATTGACGCGCTGATTCAGTTGCAGCCTGCCCATCAAGCGCGCAATCACGCGGCTTCGCCGGTGATCCCTGCCACTAGGTAGGTGTGTGATGATCAGGGCTTCGTGAGGAGCATCACACGGTTCCCCGAATCAGCGACAGAACCCAAGGAGACACAACGATGTGGGTACAGCGATGGATGTGGATTGCATGGCCAGCCTTTCTGGTGGCAGCCGTACTGGAAATGATCGTGTTTGCCATGGTGGATCCCAGCGATCTGCACTGGTTCGGGCAGCCGCTGGACATGTCCAGGCAGGCTGTCTACACGATGGCCTTCTTCGTCTTCTGGATGGTGACCATGGTGTCGAGCTCGCTCACTGCGCTGTTGTCCATGTCTCCGTTCGAGGTCAACCGTTGCCCCGTTCCTCTGGACGAGCGGCCTCGCGACTGCGCCAGGAACGGTCCGTGCTCTTGAATCAATTTCTTGATTGCAACGACAAAGCCCCGTCGAGTCTGCTCCGACGGGGCTTTTGTTTTAGGGCGTGAAACGGCGGAGGGGCGGGCCAGGAGCCGTGACCAAAGCTAGCGACAGGTCTGCGGATTGACGATCTGTTTGAGCGCGTCGGTGTTCTTGATATGAACATAGCGTTGTTTGACTTCGATCGTGCCTTCCTCGACGAATTTCGAGAACGTGCGGCTCACCGTCTCGAGTTTCATTCCAAGGTAGCTCCCGATTTCTTCCCGGGTCATGCGAAGAATCAGTTCCGACTGCGAGAAGCCTCTGGCATGCAGGCGCTGTACAAGGTTGAGCAGAAAGGCCGCCAGCCGTTCCTCGGCCCTCATGCTGCCCAGCAGCAACATGACGCTGTGGTCACGCACGATTTCGCGGCTCATGATCTTGTGCACATGGTGCTGCAGGGTAGTGAACTCCCTGGACAACTGCTCGACATCGTCAAACGGCATGACGCAGACCTCAGCGTCCTCCAGAGCAATGGCATCGCAGGAATGGTGGTCGCTGACGATGCCATCCAGGCCGATGATTTCACCCGTCATCTGGAATCCTGTCACCTGATCACGCCCGTCGGCCGTGGTCACACAGGTCTTGAAAAAGCCTGAGCGGACCGCATACAACGAAGTGAATTTGTCGCCGGTGTTGAACAGTGCCGTCCCGCGCTTGATCCTGCGCCGCGAAGAAATCACGCTGTCGAGCTTGTCCATTTCTTCGGAGTTCAATCCCATGGGTAAGCACAACTCGCGCAGGTTGCAGCTTGAACAGGCGACTTTGATGCTGTGGACGTCCATATTTTTCCAAGAATTGCAGCCCTAGCTTACCCTATGGCCCTACGGCCTGTCGAGCAAGGATCGGGTCGTGGAGACAAGAACTCAGGGTCAACCCGAGTATGACGGGTGGGCTTGATCAAGATCAAGGGGTTCTCTTTACGCATGATGCACAGTGGCGCCGAAGAACTGGAGAATTGTTTGTGAGTCATGCCATTTCCAACGAATTGCTCAAGCGATTCGACGTCCCTGGGCCACGATACACCTCGTATCCGACCGCTGATCGTTTCGTTGAAGCTTTCACCGAGCAGGACTATGTCCAGGCGCTGGAGCAGCGCAGGGCCGGGTCGATGGCGTTGCCACTGTCTCTCTATGTGCACATCCCGTTCTGCGAGTCGGTTTGTTATTACTGTGCCTGCAACAAGGTCATCACCAAACACCATGAGCGAGCGGCCGAGTATCTGCGCTACCTGTCCCGTGAAGTAGAGCTTCAGGTCCAGCACTTCGGGCAGGGGCACAGCGTATCGCAGCTGCATCTGGGTGGCGGCACGCCGACATTCCTCTCGGACACCGAGCTCGAAGATCTCATGGCCATGATCCGGCGCAACTTCACGCTGGTTCCCGGTGGTGAGTACTCGATCGAGGTCGATCCCCGCACTGTCACCGACCAGCGCTTGCAGACCTTGGCCAGGTTGGGTTTCAACCGCTTGAGCTTTGGTGTGCAGGACTTCGATCCAGCGGTGCAAAAAGCGGTGCACCGGGTGCAGCCGGCTGAACAGGTGTTCGCGCTGGTGGACACAGCGCGCAAGATCGGTTTTGAGTCGGTCAATGTCGACCTGATTTATGGACTGCCTCTTCAGACGCCCGAGTCGTTCTCCCGCACGCTGGCGCAGGTCAATGCGCTGCGCCCGGACCGCATTGCGCTTTATGCCTACGCGCATCTGCCTTCGCGTTTCAAGCCTCAGCGCCGCATCATTGCAGCGGAGCTTCCCAGTGGAGGCGACAAGCTGTCCATGCTGTCGGCCTCGCTCGATGCGCTGATGGGGGCTGGATACGTCTATGTCGGCATGGATCACTTTGCGCTGCCGACCGATGCACTGGCCGTGGCCAAGCGGCAGGGGCGCCTGCACCGCAATTTCCAAGGCTACAGCACCCAGCCAGACTGTGACCTGATCGCGCTAGGTGTTTCGGCCATTGGTCGCATTGGCGCTACCTACAGCCAAAACGCCAAGACGCTGGAAGAGTATTACGACGCGCTCGACCAGGGGCGGCTGCCGATCGTGCGCGGTTTGGCCCTGACGCGTGATGACTTGCTGCGCCGGTCGGTGATCATGTCCATCATGTGCCAGGGACAGCTTCAGTACGAGTCGATTGAACTCGGTCACCTGATCGATTTCAAGACGTACTTCGCGCGTGAACTGGAGGTGCTGGCCGGGTTGGCCGAGCATGGGCTGGTGACGATCGACGACAGCGGTGTGCAGGTGACGGCCACGGGTTGGTTCTTGGTGCGCGCCATTGCCATGGTGTTTGACAAGAACCTGCAGGTGGATCAGGATCGGGCGCGTTTTTCCAGGATCATCTGACCGCCAGGGTGGACTCGGAGTCCAGAGTACCCCTGACCGCTGACTCCGCTACAGTGCCCTCATGCAGACTTCAATGGCGATCACGGCCCTTTTCATGGGGCTGGCTGGTGGGCCGCACTGTGTAGCCATGTGTGGCGCGGCCTGCGCGGGTATCAGCCGAGCCGCAGGCGAGCGGAGCACGCGCGCATTGTGGACCTTCCAGTTCAGTCGCATGGTCGGCTACGCCTTATTTGGTGCCTTTGCCGCGGGCTCGGTCCAGGGGCTGGCATGGTTGGGCACGAATACCGCAGCGATACGCCCGGTCTGGACCATGTTTCACGTCGGGGCGCTGCTGCTGGGGGCTGTTCTGATCTGGCAGGCGCGCCAGCCAGCCTGGATTGAAAACCTGGGGCAGTCCGTCTGGCGCAAAGCCAGGCCCGTGCTGACATCCCTCGGGCGGCGTGCGCCGGTGGTGCTGGGAGTCGCCTGGGCGCTCATGCCATGTGGCCTGTTGTATTCGGCGCTGTTGGTGGCGTCACTCTCGGCCAACGCATTGGAGGGGGCGGCCATCATGGCGTTGTTCTCCCTTGGCACCTCCATTTCGCTGACCGCTGGACCTTGGTTGCTGCTGCGTTTGCGTGGTGGCCGTTCGGGTGCATGGGGAATCCGCTTGGCCGGATTGGCACTGGCGGCCACGTCTGGCTGGGCGCTGTGGATGGGTATCACGAATCCGACGGGACTGTGGTGCGCCTGACCTGGTTTCAGGTGGCTTGAGTCCGCCAGCCTGGGCGCGTTGCCACTGCCAGGTCGACTCCCTTGGCCTTGAGCCGGAGTCGTTGCAACCCATGGTCCAAGCGGCGGACCGATCGATATCTCAGGATGAGAGAGTTAATTTCCTCCATGTGAAATTACACAATGGTGCGGCGCAAGAAATTTTCTCAATATGAGAGAAAATATCTCATATTGAGGAATTTGATATAAAAGTTATTGAATCAAAAGGGAAAAATATTTGTCTTGTATAAGACATAAGAGCTTTTCAAAGTCTTCTATAAGACTTAAAGTCTCTCCATTGGCGCCGCATTGGCAAATGCCCTCGCCGACCCTTTTCAATCAACCTCATGGAGTGAACACATGCCCCAAGCCCTCAACGAGCAACTGAGCCGTCAGCAACAGATCGACGCCCTGGAAAAGGACTGGGCGACCAACCCCCGCTGGAAGGGTGTGAAGCGCGGCTATTCCGCAGCCGATGTCGTGCGTCTGCGCGGCAGCATGCAGGTGGAGCACACGCTGGCCATGCGTGGTGCTGAGAAGCTGTGGGACAAGGTCAACGGCGGCGCCAAGAAGGGCTACGTCAACGCCTTTGGTGCCATTTCCGCCGGTCAGGCCATGCAGCAGGCCAAAGCGGGTCTCGAAGCCGTGTACCTGTCCGGTTGGCAGGTGGCCGCCGACGGCAACACCTCCGAAACCATGTACCCCGACCAGTCGCTTTATGCCTACGACTCGGTGCCGACGATGGTGCGCCGCATCAACAACACCTTCAAGCGCGCCGATGAAATCCAGTGGGGCCGTGGCATCGAACCGGGAAGCCCTGAGTTCATCGACTACTTCCTGCCGATCGTGGCGGATGCCGAAGCCGGGTTTGGTGGTGTGCTCAATGCTTTCGAGCTGATGAAGAACATGATCACTGCCGGTGCTGCTGGCGTGCACTTCGAAGACCAGCTGGCTGCCGTGAAGAAATGCGGCCATATGGGTGGCAAAGTGCTCGTGCCTACGCAGGAAGCCTGCGAAAAGCTGATTGCCGCGCGCTTCGCCGCCGACGTGATGGGTGTGTCCACCATCGTGCTGGCCCGCACCGACGCCGAGGCCGCCAATCTGATCACCAGCGACCACGATGCGAACGACAAGCCTTTCCTGACCGGCGAGCGCACGCAGGAAGGGTTCTACCGCGTCAAGAACGGCCTGGAGCAGGCCATCAGCCGCGGCATCGCCTACGCGCCCTACGCTGACTTGGTGTGGTGCGAGACCGGCGTGCCCGACATCGGTTTTGCCCGTGAGTTCGCCCAAGCGGTGCAAGGTGCCTGCCCCGGCAAGCTGCTGTCCTACAACTGCTCGCCTTCCTTCAACTGGAAGAAGAACCTTGACGACAAGCAGATTGCGTCTTTCCAGGAAGACCTGGCCGCGCTGGGCTACAAGTACCAGTTCATCACGCTGGCCGGTATCCACATCAACTGGTTCAACACCTTCCAGTTCGCCCATGCCTATGCCCGCGGTGAAGGCATGAAGCACTACACCGAGATGGTGCAGGAGCCCGAATTCGCTGCTCGCGAGAAGGGCTATACCTTCGTGTCCCACCAGCAGGAAGTCGGTGCGGGTTACTTCGACGATGTGACGACCGTGATCCAGGGCGGCTCGTCCTCCGTGAAAGCCTTGACCGGCTCGACCGAGGAAGAGCAGTTCCACTGAAAGCACCCCTGAGTGGTGAGGAGACAAAGCCCGGGCTTGCCCCGGGCTTTTTTGTGGGAAAATCAAGATCCTTTGAATCAGCAAGAGCGAGAAAGGCAATCTGGTTATGACACCGCGAACTCAGGAGAAGCTCTTTCCGGCCTCTTAAGGCCAGCAGTTCGCGCCTGCCCGATTCCCTTTGTTCTCTCCAATCCAGCGCGGCCCTAGCCGCGCTTTTTTGTTTTCTGGACACCCATGTTGCACATCACGCTCCCCGACGGTTCACAACGCGAGTTCTCTGGCCCGGTCACCGTGGCCGAGGTTGCCGCCTCGATCGGCACCGGTTTGGCCAAGGCCGCACTGGCGGGAAAGATCGATGGCAAGGTGGTTGATACCAGCTACCTCATCACACAGGACAGTCCGTTGTCCATCGTCACCGCCAAGGATGCGGATGGCCTGGAGGTGATCCGCCACTCAACCGCCCACTTGCTGGCGTACGCGGTCAAGGAATTGTTTCCCGATGCCCAGGTGACCATCGGTCCGGTGATCGAACACGGCTTCTTCTACGACTTCTCGTACAAGCGACCTTTCACGCCCGAGGATCTGGTGGCGATCGAAAAGCGCATGACTGAACTGGCTGCGAAGGACGAGCCCGTGGTGCGCCGTGTGCTGCCACGTGATGAGGCGGTCGAGTATTTCAAGGGCATGGGAGAGCACTACAAGGCCGAGATCATTGCCAGCATTCCGAGCAATGAAGATGTGTCGCTCTACCGGGAGGGGGCGTTTGAGGACCTGTGCCGCGGCCCGCACGTGCCCAGCACCGGCAAGCTCAAACACTTCAAGCTCATGAAGGTGGCCGGTGCCTATTGGCGTGGCGACCATCGCAACGAGATGCTGCAGCGCATCTATGGCACAGCCTGGGCCACCAAGGACGAGTTGCAGCAACACCTGACCATGATCGAAGAAGCCGAGAAGCGCGACCACCGCAAGTTGGGTCGCGAACTCGACCTGTTTCACTTGGATGAGCACGCCCCAGGGCTGGTGTTCTGGCACCCCAAGGGATGGATGCTGTGGCAGGAAGTGGAGCAATACATGCGCCGCGTGTACCGTGACAACGGCTATCAGGAGGTCAAGGGGCCGCAGATCATTGACAAGTCGCTGTGGGAGAAGACAGGCCACTGGGACAAGTACCGCGATGCCATGTTCACGACCGAAAGCGAAAAGCGCGACTACGCCTTGAAGCCCATGAATTGTCCCGGTCACATCCTGATCTACAAGCAGGGCATCAAGAGTTACCGCGACCTGCCGCTGCGCTACGGTGAGTTTGGCCAGTGCCACCGGAACGAGCCGAGCGGCGGCCTGCATGGCATCATGCGCGTGCGTGGGTTCACGCAAGACGATGGTCATATCTTCTGCACCGAAGAGCAGATTCTGCCCGAATGCCTGGCCTACACCGCACTGCTACAGAAGGTGTATGCCGATTTCGGTTTCAAGAACATCATCTACAAGGTGGCCACGAGGCCGGAAGCGCGCATCGGTTCTGACGAAGTCTGGGACAAAGCCGAGCATGCACTCATGGAAAGCCTGCGGGCGTCTGGGTGCGAATTCGAGATAGCACCTGGCGATGGGGCCTTCTACGGCCCAAAGATCGAGTACACGCTGAAGGATGCGATCGGTCGGCAATGGCAGTGCGGCACCATGCAGGTGGACTTTTCCATGCCAGAACGCCTGGATGCCGAGTACGTGGGCGAAGATGGCGCGCGACACCGACCTGTGATGCTGCACCGAGCCATCGTCGGCAGCCTGGAGCGTTTCATCGGGATCTTGATCGAGGAGCACGCGGGTGCGCTGCCGACATGGCTGGCGCCGGTGCAGGTGGCCGTGCTCAATATCACCGATGCGCAGGCCGAATACTGTCGCGAAATCGCGGAATCACTGCAGAATCAAGGGCTTAGGGTCATAACCGACCTCCGCAACGAGAAAATAACGTATAAAATACGGGAGCACGCGTTGCAAAAGCTCCCTTATATCGTTGTCGTGGGCGACAAAGAGAAGGCGGCTGGTGCCGTGGCTGTGCGGGCGCGAGGTAACAAAGACCTCGGGGTCATGCCGCTGGAAGACTTTTTCAGACTGATCGCGGCAGACATTTCATCCAAGGTTTGAATTCAAACATCCGGTTGATGCCCCTGCGGCTGCAGCACACGGCGCGGACGCACTGGGGCTGCCGATAGGTTGCCCATCTGTTTGAACTGCCCACGCAAAGGAACCTACCATAGCTACCAATTTTCGTGACCGCCGCCAGCGCGAGGAGCGCGCGCACCGACTGAATCGTGAAATCATGGCCCCCGAGGTTCGCCTCAACGGGCCGGAAAACGAGCCGCTGGGCATTGTCAGTCTGCAGGAAGCGCTGCGCATGGCTGGTGAGCTGGATGTGGATCTGGTCGAAATTGCGGCCACGGCCATTCCGCCGGTGTGTCGCCTGATGGACTACGGCAAGTTCAAGTACCAGGAGCAGAAGAAGGCGGCTGAGGCGAAGGCCAAGCAGACGGTCATCGAGATCAAGGAGATCAAGTTCCGCCCTGGGACCGATGATGGCGACTACAACATCAAGATGCGCAATATCCGGCGTTTTCTCGATGATGGCGACAAGTGCAAGATCACGTTGCGCTTCCGTGGTCGTGAAATCACGCACCAGGATCTTGGACTGGCGCTGCTCAATCGCATTCGCGATGAGTTAGCCGATTCGATCGTGGTGGAGCAGTTCCCCAAGCTCGAAGGGCGTCAGATGATCATGATGATCGCGCCCGGTCGCAAGAAGACCGGTGGCGGTGCCGCCAAGGCGGTCGAAGCAGCAGCGCAAAGCGCTGATCAGCCGACGGCCTGAGACTGATAAGGATTGGACGGGCAGGGTAGTCTCCTGCCGGTTCGAGGCACGGGTTGAAAGACCGGTTGCCGAAAGAGAGGCCGCAAGGCTTTTCATAAAAGTGGCTCGGGGCCAACAAGTCTGCGGAAGGTTCGCAGCGCCTCACGAGCACAAATGAAAAGGAGCATGAATATGCCCAAAATGAAGACCAAGAGCAGCGCGAAGAAGCGATTCCGCGTTCGTCCCGGTGGCACCGTCAAGCGCGGTCAAGCCTTCAAACGTCACATCCTGACCAAGAAGACCACCAAGAACAAGCGCCATCTGCGTGGTGCGGTGACTGTCCATGAGACCAATATGGGTCACATGGCACAGATGCTGCCCGGCATGGGTATTTGATCAACGACGAACAAGGAGTCACTCATGCCTCGCGTCAAACGTGGTGTAACGGCACGCGCCCGCCACAAAAAAGTTCTCGCCCTTGCAAAGGGTTTTCGCGGTCGCCGCGGTAACGTCTTCCGCATCGCCAAACAGGCGGTGATGAAGGCTGGGCAATACGCCTACCGTGACCGCCGCAACAAGAAGCGCGTCTTCCGTCAGCTCTGGATCGCGCGTATCAACGCCGGTGCCCGTGCTTGCGGCCTGACGTACAGCCAGTTCGCCAACGGCCTGAAAAAGGCTTCCATCGAAATCGACCGCAAGGTTCTGGCCGATCTGGCCGTGAACGACCCGGCTGCCTTTGGCAGCATCGTGGAGCAAGTCAAAGCCAAGCTGGCCGCTTGATTCACGACGGGATGTCCGCAGCCGTCCAGGCTGCGGTTCCCCCTGTCGCTCAAAGGGGTTGAGGCTTGAGGGATTTCCCTCGCAGCGCTCAACCCCTTTTTTGTTTTGCAAACCTGTAAATACACATGAACGAGTTGGACGCACTGGTCGATAGCGCACGCGCTGGCTTTGCGCAGGCCACCACCCCTGCCGATCTGGAGAATGCCAAGGCATTGTTTCTGGGCAAGTCGGGTCGTATCACCGAGTTGATGAAGGGCATGGCCGCTTTGTCGGTGGACGAGAAAAAGACCCGCGGCGCCGCCATCAACCAGGCCAAGCAGGCCATCGAAGCCGCGCTCACCGCGCGCCGCCAGGCACTTGCTGACGCGGAACTCCAGGCCCAACTCAAGGCCGAGGCGCTGGATGTGACGCTGCCCGGTCGCCAGCGTGGACAAGGTGGTCTGCACCCGGTCAGTCGGACGCTGGAGCGGATCGAGGCGATCTTTTCGTCGATGGGTTTCGACGTCGCCGAAGGCCCTGAGATCGAGTCCGATTGGTTCAACTTCACCGCACTGAACACGCCCGAAGACCATCCGGCGCGTTCCATGCACGATACGTTTTACGTGGAAGGCGGCAGCGAGAAGGCCCCCAACCTGCTGCGCACCCACACCAGTCCGATGCAGATTCGCCATGCGGTGCAGCATGTCAAGCGCCACCGCTCAGCGCTCGACGCAGGGCAGGGTATGCCCGAGATTCGGGTGATCGCGCCGGGGCGAACCTACCGTGTGGACAGTGATGCCACGCATTCGCCCATGTTCCACCAGTGTGAAGGCCTGTGGATTGGCGAAAACGTGAGTTTCAAGGACCTTAAGTACGTCTTCACCGATTTCTGCAGGACTTTCTTCGAAAGCCACGATCTGGTTCTGCGGTTCCGTCCGAGCTTCTTCCCGTTCACCGAACCCAGCGCTGAAATCGACATCCAGTTCCAGAGCGGCCCATTGGCCGGGCGTTGGCTGGAAGTGGCCGGCTCCGGCCAAGTGCATCCGAACGTGGTGCGCAACATGGGGCTGGACCCCGAGCGCTTTATCGGTTTCGCCTTCGGCATGGGGCCGGATCGCCTGACCATGCTGCGTTATGGCGTGAACGACCTGCGCCTGTTCTTTGATGGCGACATCCGCTTCCTTTCGCAGTTCCGCTGAACTTTCGGTACGACACGATGCAATTTCCCGAATCCTGGCTGCGTGCCTTTTGCAACCCACCCCTGACCAGCCAGCAACTGGCCGACACCCTGACCATGGCCGGTCTGGAGGTCGAAGAACTTCGCCCGTTCGCCCCCGCTTTCACTGGCGTGGTGGTGGGCCAGATACTGAGCGCCGAACAACACCCCAACGCCGATCGCCTGCGCGTGTGCCAGGTGGATGTGGGGCAGGGTGCTCCGCTGAACATCGTCTGCGGTGCACCGAACGCGCGCGCCGGCATCAAGGTGCCGTGTGCCACCGTCGGTGCGCTACTGCCGCCCGGTGAAGACGGCAAGCCTTTTGCCATCAAGCTGGGCAAGTTGCGCGGCGTCGAAAGCCAAGGCATGCTGTGCTCGGCCAAGGAGTTGCAAATCTCCGAAGAGAGCAACGGTCTGCTGGAGCTGGGCGACGACGCTGTGGTCGGTCGCGACATCCGTGAACAACTGGGCCTGGACGACATGCTGTTCACGCTCAAGCTCACGCCCAACCTGGCGCACTGTCTGAGTGTGTACGGCATCGCGCGCGAGGTGTCTGCCTTGACCGGCACGCGGTTGCTGCAGCCCGAATTTCCAAAGGTCGCGGCGGATATACAGGACCGCCTGCCTGTGAGCGTGCAGGCGCCCGACCTGTGTGGGCGTTTCAGCGGTCGCATTGTGCGCGGCGTGAACACGAAAGCGCAGACCCCGGCTTGGATGGTCGAGCGGCTGGCGCGCTGTGGTCAGCGCAGCATCTCGCCCCTGGTGGACATTTCCAACTACGTGATGTTCGAGCTGGGCCGTCCCTCGCACATTTTCGACCTCGACAAGATCCAAGGTGGCTTGCAGGTGCGCTGGGGTCGCGAGGGTGAGCAGCTCAAGCTGCTCAACGGCAACACCATCACGGTGAACGCCGACGTTGGCGTGATCGCTGACGACCATCAGGTCGAGTCGCTGGCCGGCATCATGGGGGGCGATGCCACCGCCGTGTCCGACGACACGCAGAACATCTTCATTGAGGCAGCCTTCTGGTGGCCCAAGGCGATTGCCGGGCGTTCGCGGCGGTACAACTTCTCCACCGACGCGGGACACCGGTTCGAGCGCGGGGTGGACCCCTCGACCACGGTGGAGCATGTCGAGCGCATCACGCAGCTCGTGCTGGAGATCTGTGGGGGGCAGGCGGCGGTGCTGGATGACCAGGTGATCCACCTGCCGCAGGCCACGCCCGTGACCTTGCGCGTGGCGCGCGCGGTCAAGGTGATCGGCATGCCACTGACGCAGGCGCAATGCGCCGCTGCTTTGCGGCGTCTGGGGTTGCCTGTGGCGGAGGGCGATGGCACCCTCACCGTGACGCCACCGGCCTATCGTTTTGATCTGCAGATCGAGGAAGATCTGATTGAAGAGGTGGCGCGCGTCGTGGGCTACAACGAGCTGCCCGACACACCGCCGCAGGCTCCCATCACCGCCAAGGTCCGGACCGAAGCGCGTCGGGGCCCGTTTGCGGTACGCCGCAGCCTGGCGCAGCTGGGCTATCAGGAAACCATCAATTTCAGCTTCGTCGAAGAGCGCTGGGAGTCGGAGCTGGCGGGCAACGCCGATCCGATCCGTCTGCTCAACCCCATCGCCAGCCAGATGAGCGTGATGCGCTCTTCGTTGCTGGGCAGCCTGGTGGCCGCGCTCAAGTTCAATCTGGACCGCCGCGCCGACCGCGTGCGTCTGTTCGAGGTGGGGCGCGTGTTCCGCAAGGACGCGTCGGTGGCCGACAGCGACACCACGGTGGCCGGGTTCGACCAGCCAATGCGCGTGGCCGGGCTGTGCTTCGGTGCGGTGGAGGCCCTGCAGTGGGGCGTACCTGCGCGCGCGGTGGACTTCTTTGATGTCAAAGGGGACGTGCAGGCGCTGCTCGCACCCAGGGCGGTCGAGTTCCGAGTGGCCGAGCATCCCGCGATGCATCCCGGTCGTTGCGCCAGCGTCTGGCTGGCCGGAGGGTGTATCGGCCACGTGGGCGAGCTGCACCCGAAGTGGCGGCAGGCCTACGAGCTGGCTCAGGCGCCGGTGATGTTTGAGCTCGACCTCAACGCCGTGCTGGCGCGCGATGTGCCGGCCTACCAGGGGGTGAGCCGCCATCAGGCGGTGGAGCGCGATCTTGCCATCGTGGTCAAGGAGTCCGTCACGCACGCGGCGGTGGTTGATGCCGTTCGTGCACCCGCCAGTCCCTGGTTGCGCGACGTGGTGTTGTTCGATGTGTACCGACCCAAGAAGCAGGCCGGGGTCGACGCGAGCGCTCCTGGTGCACTGGCTGCCGACGAAAAAAGCCTTGCCTTGCGATTGGTGCTCAATCGGGACGACGCTACACTGACCGACGATGAGATCGATGCCGCCATCCAGGCGGTGCTCGCATCACTGGGGCAGCGCGTCGCAGCCAGGCTGCGTGCCTGATCACAAGAAAATGGAGGCCCACCGAATGGAACTCGCTGTTGAAAGCCTGGAAACGCCCGCATTGACCAAGGCGCAGCTCGCCGAATTGCTTTTTGATCAGATCGGTCTGAACAAGCGCGAGTCCAAGGACATGATCGATGCCTTTTTTGATCTCATCACCGACAGCCTCGTCAATGGCACCGACGTGAAGATCTCGGGTTTCGGCAATTTTCAAATCAGGACCAAGGCGCCCCGACCTGGGCGCAACCCGCGGACCGGTGAACCGGTGGCCATCCAGGCGCGGCGCGTGGTCACCTTCCACGCCAGCCCCAAGCTCAAGGAACAGGTGCAGACGGCCATCATAGGCGGCTGACCCTCACGCATTTGCCTGCCAGCCCGGTGGTTCAGTGACCACTGGGCTTTTTTTCATCTGTTCAAGGGTTGTTGCCTTTTAAATCATGGGGTAGCGTGGCATTTGCAACAGTTTGTGTGGAATTTTTCATCCGCCAGGACGGGTCCGACTGTGTTAGAGTAAATTTCAAGGTTCGGTCCGTACCGCCTTGATTTTCATGGAAAAAACGCTCCCACCCATTCCCGCAAAGCGCTACTTCACCATTGGTGAAGTGGGCGAGTTGTGTGGTGTCAAGCCGCATGTGCTGCGGTATTGGGAGCAGGAATTCACCCAGCTGCGGCCCATGAAGCGGCGTGGCAACCGCCGCTATTACCAGCACCATGAAGTGCTCATGATCCGCAGGATCCGCGAACTTTTGTACGACCAAGGGTTCACCATCAGTGGGGCGCGCAACAAGCTGCAGGAGATCGTGCAGGCCGAGCGGGACAAGCGTCGTCAGGACGAAGTCGAGGGCATCGAGGTCATCGAGCTCGATCTGGATTCCCAGTTCCCTGTGGATGACTCGACTTTTGGTGCCGATGTGGAAGGCGATGTTGCCGTCACTGCGCCTGCGATCAATGGCTCGGGCACGCTGTTGCGCGATATGCGCCGCGAATTGCTGGAAATTCGAGAGCTTCTTCGCCACGCGAGCTGAAAGCCGTGTTTTGCCGGCTATAATTTGAGGCTTGTCGGCGTGTAGCGCAGCCTGGTAGCGCACTTGCATGGGGTGCAAGGGGTCGCGAGTTCGAATCCCGCCACGCCGACCATTTAAATTAACGGGTTAGCTCAGTTCTGAGCTAACCCGTTTTTCTTTGTGGGCTGCCAGGATTGATCGGGTGTTGCAGCCGAAGTGGCCATGCCCCCCACGGACTCACCCATGCAGCTTGATCTCTTGGCCGGTCTGCTGGATCGCCATCTCTCTGACCGGATTCGGCAGCCCCTTCGTCTGGAGGCCTTGCCCGATAAGGGGCTTGCCCACTGGCACGTCCGCTTGAAGGGCGCGGGCCTGCTGGCGCGCATTCCCAAACAGAGCCAGATGGACCTGGCCGCGTCGGCGAACCTGCGCTACCAGTGCGTCTGCTTTCAACGCGCAGCCCCTTCGGGGCATGTCCCGTGGCTGCACAGCGTGATCGAGCCGTCGGACGGCATGCCCCGGGGCGCGCTGTTGGTGGAAGAGATCGTGGGCATGCCGGCCAGCGAGCCGCGCCATCTGGCGCCCATCATGCAGGCGCTTGCAGCGATCCACGCGTTGCCGGTGCCTGTGCCGCAAGACTGCGCGCCGTTGCTCAATGAACCGGATCCGCTTGCGGGCATCGTCGCCCTCATCGACGCTCAGGCCCGCCATCTGGACCATCCCACCGTCCCCGCGGCTTCGGCGCGGGCGGTGAAGGCCCGGCTGGCGGACCTGACGCAGCGCATGGTGCCGGTCGTGATGGACTGCCCCCAGCGGTTGATCACTTTCGACGCCCATCCGGGCAATTTCCTGATCACGCCCTCGGGCAAGGCGGTGCTGGTGGATCTGGAGAAGCTGCGTTACAGCTACCCGCCGCTGGACCTGGCGCACGCGACGCTCTACACCTCGACCACCTGGGACCGCGACGCCTCGTTCGAGCTGCCCACCGAAGCGGTGGCGCGCGCTTACGAGGTCTGGGCAGCGGCGGTGGGCGAGGCCATTGCCGGGCCTTGTCGGCGCGCGCTGGTGCCGCTGGTGCCGCTGCGCGAGTTGATGTGGCTCTGGTCGGTGACCTGGTGCGCCAAGTGGCTGGCCGAATCGGCCGGCAGCCACAGGGCGGGTGGCGACGGTGAAGACTGGTCGGCCCGCCACAGCGAAGCCGCGTTGATCGAACATGTGCGGGGGCGGGTGAACGACTACCTGTCCATCCGCTGCATCGAACGCATGCTGGCGGAGTTCCACGACCTGCAAGCCGTCCTGGCCACATGAAGTGGGCGAGGCTGTAAGCTTTGATGGCTTCGCCCGACTATGGGCTTTACCTCTTTGTTTTCGGAGTCCTTGCACATGAAATGCTTGCCCCTCACCACCTTGGCGTTGAGCCTGTCGCTATCCTTCGCGGCCAACGCCGACTGGGCCAAGGTGGAGGCCGACGCCAAAGGCCAGACGGTGTACTTCAACGCCTGGGGTGGCAGCGAGGCGACGAACGCCTACATCGGCTGGGTGGCGAAGGAGGTCAAGGGCCGCTACGGTGTGGAGCTGCGCCACGTCAAGGTGACGGACACGGCCGAGGTGGTCAAGCGGGTGCAGACCGAAGTGGCCGCCGGGCGCCGCACCGACGGCTCGGTCGACCTGATGTGGATCAACGGTGAAAACTTCCGCAACCTGAAGCAGGGCGGTCTGCTGTTCGGCCCCTGGGCCGAGAGCCTGCCGAACTGGGGTGCCGTGGACCTGAACAAGCCTGTGCGCAGCGACTTCTCGGTGCCCACCGAAGGCTTTGAAGCACCCTGGGGCACTGCGCAGCTGACCTTCATCGCCGACAAGGCCAAGACGCCCACGCCGCCGCGTTCGGCGGCCGAGCTACTGGCGTTTGCCCAAGCCAACCCCGGCCGCGTGAGCTATCCCAAGCTGCCTGACTTTCACGGCACGACCTTCGTCAAGCAGGTACTGATCGAGTTGGCGCCCGACCGCCAACTGTTGCAGGCGCCGGTGTCGGCCGCCAGCTTCGCCTCGGCCACGGCGCCACTGTGGGCCTATCTGGACCAGCTGCACCCGCAACTCTGGCGCAGCGGCAAAACCTTCCCAGCCAGTGCCGCTGAAATGCACCGCATGCTGGCCGACGGCGAGCTCAAACTCTCGCTGACCTTCAACCCCAACGAGGCGGCCAACCTGATCGGTACGCGCCAGCTGCCCGCCACGGCCTACAGCTTCGGCTTCACGGGTGGCACCATCGGCAACGTGCACTTCGTCGGCATTCCGGTCAACGCCAAGGCCCCCGCCGGCGCCCAGGTGGTCGCCAACTTCCTGCTGTCGCCCGAAGCCCAGGCCCGCAAGGCCGACGTGGCGGTCTGGGGCGACCGCAGCGTGCTTGACCTGGCCAGACTGCCCGCCGCCCTGCAGGCCACCATGCGCAAGACCGCGCCTGGCGCACTGGCTGAGGCCGTGCCCACGCTCGCCGAGCCGCACGCCAGCTGGGTGGAAGCGCTGGAGGCCGAGTGGCTGAAGCGGTACGGCGCACGCTGATCCGTCGCTGGGCGCCGCCAGGGCCACCGGGCCACGGGCGTCGACCATGGTCGGTGTGGCTGGCTGCCTTGCCGGTGGCGCTGATCCTCGGGCCCCTGCTGCCCGGGCTGTATTGGGCGCTCGCGCCCTCGCTGGACGCCGCCGTCTGGCAGGCCCTGTGGACCGACCCCCAGTGGCCCCAGGCCTTGCTAGCGACCTTGCTCTCGGCCTTGCTGGGGACCGCTCTGGGCGCCGCGATGGCCGCCGCGCTCGCCACCCTGTACTACCCGGGCCGCCGCTGGGCCGACTTGCAGCGGCGCATGCCTTTGTTGCTGTCGGTGCCGCACGCGGCCTTTGCGGTGGGCCTGTTTTTCCTGCTGTCGCCATCGGGCTGGCTGGCGCGCGCGCTGGCCCAGGGGCTGGGCTGGGCCGAGCCGCCCGCCTGGATCACGGTGCAGGACCCCTATGGCCTGAGCCTGGCGCTGGCGCTGGGCATCAAGGAGAGCTGGTTTCTGTTGTGGGTGCTGGTCGCAGTGCTGGGTGAGCAGCAGGTCCAGCGCCACATGGTGGTGGCTCGCTCGCTGGGCTACAGCCGGGTGCAGGCCTGGCGCCTGGTGTTGTGGCCGCAGCTGCTGCCGCGCCTGGGCTGGCCGCTGGCGGCGGTGTTTGCCTATGGTCTGTCGGTGGTGGACATGGCGGTGATCCTGGGGCCGGGCACACCGCCCACCCTGGCCGTGTTGATCTGGCAGTGGCTCACCGACCCCGATGCCGCGATGCAGGCCAAAGGCGGCGCGGCCTCGCTGGTGCTGCTGGGGCTGTTCCTGCTGGGGGCCGGCGCCGCGCGCTGGCTGTGGCGCCACACCCTGCGCCGCGCCGCCTACCCGGCGGGCGAGCGCCGGCCCGCGCGCCGGCCGGCCCGCGTGGGCCTGCACCTGCCCTTGCTGCTGATCGGCTATGCGGTGGTGGCGGTGCTGCTGGTGTGGTCGCTGGCCGAGAGCTGGTTTTTCCCGGCGCTGTGGCCCGAATCGCTGTCGCTGCAGACCTGGAGACAGGCCGACAGGGCGCCGTTCTGGACCACGCTGTGGCTCGGCGCGGCTGCCGTGCTGCTGTGCCTGCCGGCCGCCCTGATCTGGCTGGAGTGGGGGCCGCAGCGGTTCAACGCCGTGCTGTATGTGCCACTGATCATTCCCGCCCTGCCGCTGGTGGCGGCGCAGTACGCGGCCCTGCTGCGGCTGCAGGTGGACGGCACCGCGCCGGGTCTGGTGTGGAGCCATCTGCTGTGGGTGCTGCCCTACATGGTGCTCACGCTGATCGGCCCCTACCGCGCTTTTGACCGCCGCCTCATGACCACCGCGCGGGCGCTGGGGGCTTCACCGCTGAGGGCCTGTTTGAGCGTGAAGTGGCCGATGCTGTTGAAACCCATGCTGGCCGCGCTGGCCGTGGGGTTTGCGGTGAGCGTGGCGCAGTACCTGCCGACGCTGTTTGCGGGCGGCGGGCGGTTTGTGACGGTGACCACCGAAGCCGTGGCCCTGAGCGCCGGCGGCAACCGCCGCGTGCTGGCCGTGCAGGCGATGCTGCAGATCGCGCTGCCGCTGCTGGGCTTTGGCCTGGCGGCGCTGATTTCACACTGGGCCGGCCGCTGCCGGAAAGGCTTGCGCTGACATGTTTGAAATACGGAATCTCACCATCACCCAGGGCCAGAGTGTGCTCATCGCGGGTCTGGACCTGCAGGTGAAACCAGGCGACATCGCCACCGTGACCGGGGCTTCGGGTTCGGGCAAGTCCACGCTGCTCAACTGGCTGGTGGGTGATCTGGACCCGGCCTTCCAGGCCAGCGGCGAGCTGTGGCTGGACGGCCAGCGGCGCGACCACCTGCCGGTGGAAGCCCGGGGTGTCGGCATCCTCTTTCAGGACGACCTGCTGTTCCCGCACCTGAGCGTGGGCCAGAATCTGGCCTTCGCCTTGCCCGCAGCGCGGAAGGGCGCTGCCGCGCGCCGCGCGCGGGTGGAGCAGACGCTGCGCGAGATCGGGCTGGACGGGTTTCACGACCGCGATCCCGCCACGCTCTCGGGAGGTCAGCGCGCCCGCGTGAGCCTCATGCGCGCTTTGCTGGCCGAGCCCTGCGCGCTGCTGCTGGACGAGCCGTTCTCCCGGCTCGATGCCGAGCTGCGAGCGCAGTTCCGGGGCTTCGTGTTCGAGCAGATCGCGCGCCAGCGCATCCCCACCTTGCTGGTCACGCACGATCCGGACGATGTGCCCCCTGGCGGGCGGGTGCTGGACATCCACCAGTGGCAGGCATAGAGGGACACCCCCGCCGCGCTGCGCGCGACCCCCTCCAGGGGGCAACGCTGGCGGCCCGGCAAAGCCGGTTCCGCGGCGTTCTGGGTCGTGCACGTCGTCCCGGAAAGGTGGTTGGACTTCCAGCTGCCGCGTTTCAAGTGGCTGGTTGCAGGTGAGGGGGCAGCCAACGCAAGTCGGCCGGCTCGTCGATGTCGTGCAGCGTCGGCAAGGTCCGCAGCGACCAACCGAGTTGCTCCAGACGGCGCTGCGTTTCTTGCGCCACGGTGGCCGTGCTCCAGGCGATGCCGGCAAACAGGCTGGCGTCGAAGCGGTTCAGGCCGAGCAGCACGTAGCCGCCATCGAAGGCCGGCACCAGGGTGGCGTCGGCCGCGATCAGGCTGGCTGCGGCTTCCCGGATGCGCCCGGCCGTGAGCTCGGGGCAGTCGGTTCCCATCAGCAGCACGGGCTCTCCCGCACTCAGCGCGCGCTGGGCGGCGCGGGCCATGCGCGCGCCCAGATCGCCGTCGCCCTGGTCGCTCCAGTTGAGCGTTGCCTGCGGCGCCAGGCCCGACCAGAGCGGGTCAGGGGGCGCGGGCGTCACGCACAGTTCCACCGGGCCCACACCGCTGGCCAGGGCTTGCGCTACCGTGTGTTGCAGCAGCGCGGCCGCCAGCATGGCTGCACCTTGAGCATCCAGCGCAGGGATCAGCCGGGTCTTGACCAGGCCCGCCACGGGGGCTTTGGCGAAGATGACGATGCGGGGTGGTTTGGCCATAGGGGGCCTACCGGTAGCGCTGCGCGAGCTGTTCGGCCGGTGTGCCGCGCCAGTAGGCCCAGCGCAGGCGCCACATCAGCAAGATGGTGCGCCAGACACCCCGGCTTTCCCAGCGCCGCCCCGAGGTCAGCACCGGGGTGTGGATGCAGGCGGGGCGGGCCAGCGCCCGCAGGCGTTGGCTGAGTTCGATGTCTTCCATCAGGGGTTGATCGGGGTAGCCACCCACGGCCTCGAAGGCCTTGCGGATGACGAAGATGGCCTGGTCGCCGGTGGCGATGCCCGTCCAGCGCGAGCGCAGGTTCATCAGGCGGGCGATCACGCGCAGCATGGGGTGTGCCCCGTCGATGAGCACATCAAAGCGGCCCCACAAGGCGGCGGTCTTCAGCATCGTCTGGCGCACGGTGGTGAGGGCGCCTTCGGGCAAGAGCGTGTCGGCGTGCAGGAACAGCAGCACGTCGCCGGTGGCCCGGGCCGCGCCCAGGTTCATCTGCCGCGCACGGCCTTTCGGTGACGCCAGCACCCGAAAGCCGGCACATTCCACCAACTCCACAGAACCGTCGTCGCTGCCGCCGTCGACGATCAAGACCTCACAACCCTGGCGCGTCAGCACGGACAGCCGCGCCAGCAAGCCGGGCAAGCCAGAGGCCTCGTTGAACATGGGCACGATGATCGAAAAGCGCATGGGTACCGTCAATGGAAGCGAATGGACCGGGCGTGGGACCGCATCACGCCATCAAGCCGTCAGCACCACGGGTTCCAGCGCGTCGGAAGCGCCGCGGATGCGCCCGATGGCGGCCGTCTGGGTGTAGCCCGCCACCTTCAGGGCGCGGATGCAGGCGCTGGCCTGATCGGCCGGCACGCTGGCCAGCAGACCGCCCGCCGTCTGCGGGTCGAACAGCAGCGGGTAGCGCGGGTCTTTCACGAAATCTTCGGCGTTGCGCAGCGCGCGGCGCAGGCGCACATTGGCCGGCTGCAGCGAGCTGACGATGCCCGCCTCCACGCATTCCACGGCACCGTCGAGCAAGGGCAGGGCGCTCAGCTGCAGCTCGGCGTCCACGCCCGAGGGGCGCGTCATCTCCACCAGGTGCCCGAGCAGGCCGAAGCCGGTCAGGTCGGTACAGGCGGTGGCGCCGTGCTGGCGCAGGATCTGCGCGCCGGCCTGGTTGGACAGCACCATGGATTGCAGCGCGGCGGCTATCCAGCGGCCTTTGGCCGCGTGCCGCGCGTGGGCCGCGAACAGGGTGCCGGTGCCGATGGGTTTGCTGAGCAGCAGCACGTCGCCGGGCAACATGCCGCCCTTGCGCATGACGCCGCCGAGTTGTTCGTCGATCAGACCGTTGATGGCGAAGCCCAGCGCCAGCTCGCGGCCCTCGCCGGTGTGGCCGCCGACCAGGCTGCACCCCGCGGCGTTGAGCACCTCGACCGCGCCCGTCATCATCTGCAGCAGCAGATCTTCCACCTTGGCTTCCAGGCCCGGCGGCACGGTGGCGATGGCCGTGGCGGACTGCGGCTCGGCGCCCATGGCGAAGATGTCGCCCAGCGCGTGGTTGGCCGCCACCTGGCCGAACAGGTAGGGGTCGTCGATGAAGCTGCGGAAGAAGTCCACGGTGTGCACCATGGCCTTGCCCGGCGGCACGCGCACCACGGCGGCGTCGTCGGGCGCGTGCAGCCCTATCAGCACGTCATCCCGCTGCACCGGCTGCAGTTGCCCCAAGGCGCGGCTCAGGATGCTGGCGCCCACCTTGGCGCCGCAGCCGCCGCAGCGCATGGCGATGGCCGAGATGGCCTGCTGCGATTCTTCGGCACTCAGCACCAGACCGCTGGCGGGCGCTGCCTGGGCAGAGGTTTCCGACGCCATGGCCGGCAACTCGGTGAACTTGCGCATGAAGCGGTGGTCGATCCAGTCCTTCCAGGTCCAGACCCAGGCGCCGGCAAAGCCCAGGGCTCCGCGCGAGGCCACGGCGTAGCGGTCGCCGGTGGAGATCAAAGCCAGCCAGCGTTGCTGCGGGTTGTAGGCCACCAGCGGCTGGCCGCGCAGGCTCAGGCGCAGGTTTTTCGCCAGCGGCGGGCCCATGCGCACCGCGAACACACCGGCCTTTTCCAGCGGGCGCGCCGTGAATGAGGTCACGTCACCCGCGGCAAATATCTTGGGGTCGTCCAGCGTCTGCAGTTGCTGATTGACCTGGATGAAGCCGTCCTTGTCCAGCGCCAGGCCCGTGCCTTGCAGCCAGGCTGGGCCACCGGCCTGCGTGACCCACAGGGTTTCGTCGGCGTCGAAGGTGCGGCCGTCCTGCGTGTGCAGGCAACCGGGCGACACCTGGGACACCTCGGCGCGGGTGTGCACCGCCACATGGCGTTCGCGCAAGATGCGGGTGAACCGCTCGCGCACGCCAGGGTTGTGCGTCGGCAACAGGGTGTCGCTCGCGGTGATCAGCACGAAACGCAGCAGCTCGGGGTTGCGGCCCAGTTTCTGCAGCTCGTTGCGCAGCCGGAACTGCACCGACAGCGCCAGTTCCACGCCCCCCGCGCCACCGCCCACCACCGCGATCGTGAAGCGGCTGCGCAGTTCGCGCACGCGGTCGAGCAGCTGCAGCCAGCGCTGGTTGAAATGCGCGATGGGCTTGACCGGCACGGTGTGTGCCCGCGCGCCGTCCACCTGGCGCACATTGGGCGTGGAGCCGGTGTTGATGGAGAGCAGGTCGTAGGGAATCGGTGGCCGGTCGCGCAGCAACACGCGCTGGTGGGCGCGGTCCAGGCCCGTCACTTCGCCGTGGATGAAGCGCGCCCCGGCGAACGAGGCCAGGCGACCCAGGTCGATGTGCACGTCGTCAAAGCTGTAGTGGCCCGAGATGTAGCCGGGCAACATGCCGGAGTAGGGCGTGTCGATGTCGGTGCAGATGAGCGTGATACGCAGGCCGGGCTCGGGCTGCATGGCCAGCATGCGCAGCACGACCACGTGGCTGTGGCCACCGCCGACGAGCACGAGGTCGCGCAGGATGGGTTGTTCGGAGGCTTGCATGGGACCTTGGTGGGGGGCTGTTGCCGTCGATCATAGGTGGGCGCACGATGCACCGCAGTGGCCTGATCGAGGTCAGCGCCGAGAGGTCGATGGAGTTCCCGTGCGTCAGCCTCCGTGCCGGGGCAACCGGGCCACGAAGGCCTTGATGGCCTGGGTCAGTTCGTCAGGACTGTCCCGGTGCGGTGAATGGCCACAGCCCGCCATGACGTGCGTCGTGGCCAACGGTGCCAGGGCGCCGATGCGCTCGATCTGGGCCAGCGTGCCGTACTCGTCGGCGCTGCCCTGTACCGCCAGCACCGGGCAGCGGATGAGCGGCAGCAGGTCTTCGATCGACCAATCGCGGAACGCCGGTGACAGCCAGACATCGTTCCAGCCCCAGAAAGCCGAGTCCGGGTCCTGGTGGTGGCGGGCCAGCCGGGCTTTCAGATCGGTCTGGAGGTAGGCCTCGCGCGCCTGCTGAATGCTGCGGACGGAGATGTCTTCCACCATCACATGGGGCGCCACCACGATCAGGCCCTGCACCGACCCGGGGTGGCGCGCGGCGTGGATCAGCGCGATCGACCCGCCGTCGCTGTGGCCCAGCAGCCAGACTTCGCGGTACATCTGGTGCACGCCGAGTTCGCGCAACAGGGCCGGCAACACCTCGCTCGCCTGGCGCTCCAGAAAGTCGGGTTGCCAATGCTGCTCGGCGGGCCGTGGGGTGGAGCGGCCGTAGCCGGGCCGTGAATACACCAGGCCATGCCAGTCCAGCGCCTGGCAGAGCAGGGCGGGGTAGTCCCGCCACATGCTGACCGAGCCCAGCCCCTCGTGTAGGAACACCAACAGGGGCCGGTCGGCGGCGCTGGCGGGAATCCACCGGGTTTCGATGTCGACGGCGCTGCCGGCCCAGTCCACGCGGCAAAGGGGGGTGGTGTTCATGGGGTTCTTTTTCGCGGCGGGCAGTGGCTCACTGGGTGAATTCGATGCGGCCTTCCGGCAGCAGGTACAGGACCAGCGCACGACCGCGGGCCACGGTGGGCGAATGCGCCGAGCCCGGGCCATAGACCAGCCAGCCCGCGCCACGGCCGTCGAAGGTGGCGGTGTCGTCCAGCGGCATGATCAGATCGATTTCGCCCAGGGGGTGCGCATGGTGGGGGCCGGCGAGGGTGTTCATGTCCACCACGTCCACCGAAAAGCGCTGCAGAGCGTCGTCGGGTTTGAAGATGCGCCCGTACTTGAGGCCGCCCCCCTCGCGCTGGCAGAGCCAGCCCTCGGCCACCCCTTGCTCGCACGCGGCCTTGAGCTGGCGGTAGGTGGGCGAGTCGGCACCCAGTTCCTGGTTGAGCCACGTCTGTAGCGAGGTGTCGAGCGCACGGTCGCCGATCTGGCGCGTCACGTCTTGCAGCAGGGTCTTGAATGCGTCGGGGTTCACGAAAGTCTCCTGGTGGTTTATAGGGTATGCACTATTGTGCAGTTCGGCAAGACTATCGAAATGTGGTGATCTGTCAAGCAGTATGTTGCACTTCATATTGGTGTAAGTCGCGCTTGAGTCATGAACGATAGGGTGATTGGCGCATTAAAATGCTTGACCTGGCGCAATATCATGCACTATGATGCATCAAATCCAGTTTGCAGCATCTTGCATTTACCAAGGAATGGCCCCATGAACGCTCCCGATCCCTTCGTCACGCGCCAGGCTCAGATGGTCGATTACCGCACCGCCCCCAGCGAA
>NZ_BCWR01000021.1 GCF_001592305.1 Hydrogenophaga taeniospiralis CCUG 15921 | reverse complement strand
GTAGCAGACATCTTGCTCCGAACCCCGAACCTGTCATTGCAAACCCGGCGGGATTCTGTGGGCATAAATGAAAGCTATAGTGCGAATACCGGATGCGCTTATGAGATTCGTTGAGTAAGGGCTCGGCCACCAGCAGCAGCGGACCGATGGCGACTACATCAAAGTTGGGCAACCCATTTTCATTCTATCGGTAACACAAATGCCTGCACATATCCAAAATTCCTCTCACGAAACTGAATGCGAGACACTTCGCTCAACCGAGCGACGTCGCCTTGCGGCGCTGGTTGGTGGGAAGGTCGAAGAAGCGATGTCGCTTCACCGCTCAGACTTTCAATTGATTACTCCTGTCGGCATGGCTCTCTCCAGGGAACAATACCTTGGCGCAATCTCCGCCGGTGTGCTCAAGTACCACGCATGGGATCCCGCGCAAATCGAAGTACGTTTAAGCGAGTCGGTCGCTATTCTCCGCTATCGATCCAGCATGGAAGTCACATTTGGGTCGCACCACGTCCCGCGAACTGACTACTGGCACACCGATTTCTATGAAAGAGCCAACGGCACATGGCAAGTTGTGTGGTCCCAAGCTACAGAGGTGCGGAATATCGGTTAGAGATCGATCGTGCATTTGCAGCGCGGGTTACCCAACCCTTCATATATGGACTCCCCCACAAGGGCAAGAAACTGATTAATGGTGTGGCTGTTGGGGAATCGCCTGCAGTCGTATATCCGGCATCTGAGGTGGACTCTGTCGTGGTCCGTGCCAGCATGGAATCTGCGGGAGCGTCGCGCCAAATAATACAAGCGGCAGGCAAGCTGCAGGAAGAGTTATCGGCGTCAGACGCTCTGGGGTGTGCCCGGTTGGCCATGTGGGTCAATCAATCTCGTCGCAAGCGGCGTGGGTGGAACAAAAGGGCCAGCCACTCAGGCCGGCATTACAAAGCTCTCTCGGGTGATCTTTCTGTTCAGTCGCACGGTGTGACCGAACTGTTGAAGCTCGCGCACCCAATGGTGGGCGCCAGAACAAGCCTCCATGCCGATCGGGCAGGGTGGTAGCGAGGCGATGAGTTCAATCAGTTTGGCGCGCGGCACAACTGGGGCACACCAGCGTGGGCTTGCCTGACTCATCCACGCCGTGGATGGCAAACACGTTCTTTGCCAGATCGAGGCCAACGGATACGATGGTCATGGACTTCCCCTTCCACAAAAACGAGTGAGTTGATGAGAGATCACACTTCCCTTCGTGGCACTTGGATGCTGTACCCCGCAACTGCGCGGACCACCCGGGACTGAGAAGTCCCTTTCATTCGTTAGGCCTGCCCCATGCCTGAAACCCTCCTCCTGTTCGCCCTCGTCGCATTCATTGGCATCGCAACGCCTGGCCCCACCGTGCTGCTCGCGCTCACAAACGGCTCCCGCCTTGGCGTCCGAGCGTCGGTCCCCGGCATGTTCGGCGCTGTGTTGTCCGACTTCGTCCTCATCGGCGCTGTGGCACTTGGCCTCGGCGCCCTGCTCGCCGCTTCAGAGTTCTGGTTCTCGGTCGTCAAGTGGGTTGGTGTCGCGTACTTGGCATATCTGGGCCTGCGCCTCTTGCGATCCACCGGATCCCTTGCACTTCCATCGGAAGAGAGTGAAACCCTTGCGCCCAGCCGGCGTGCCGTCTTCCTCCGCAGCCTGCTCGTCGCAGTGACGAATCCGAAGGGGTACCTCTTCTTCTCAGCATTCCTGCCGCAGTTCATCGTTCCCACGGAGCCCCAGTGGCCGCAGTACTCGGCACTCGCAGTCACCTTCGCAACCATCGATTTCGCCGTCATGCTCGGCTATGCGTGCGCCGGGGCCCAGGCAATGAAGGTGCTTCGAGCAAAAGGCGCGCTCTGGCTGGAGAGAGTATGTGGTGGTGCCCTGCTCGCGTTGGCCGGCTCTCTGGCCCTGTACCGAAAGCAGGCCTAACCCTTTCCGTTCCTTCGTATTCCGCTTGAGCGGCCGGTCAACGGAATGGCGCCCTGGCCGCCGCTCAGCTCAAAGCACCACCAACAACCTGACTCGCAATGGATAAATCGCAACTCGAAACCACCTTTGACCAGCAGTCGTCAACATACGACCAGCAGTGGGTCAAGCTGGCAGCGTTCCGAGACGGCATCCATGTCTTGGTCGCGGCGCTCTTCAGCCGCTTGCCTCGGGATGCTCGCATTCTTTGCGTGGGCGCAGGGACCGGAGCCGAGATTCACTACTTGGCCGAACGGTTCCCTGACTGGACGTTCGTCGCAGTTGAGCCCTCATCTGGAATGGTCAGTGCTGCAGAGATGCGGGCTGAACAGAATGGCTACAGGAGCCGCTGCGTGTTCCACAACGGGTACTTGGATTCGTTGTCCGAAAGCGGGCAGTTTGACGGCGCCACTTGCTTTCTGGTGTCGCAGTTCATTCTGGACACCGACGAAAGGACAAGGTTCTTCGGCCAGATCGCAGCCCGTCTGAGAGATGGTGGCATCCTGGCCTCATCTGACCTGGCCGCAGACACCAGCGCCGGGAGCTACGGTGGCCTTCTGGAGGTGTGGCTGAAAACCATGGCGTCGGCAGATCTCTCGCCTCAGCGAATACAGCAGATGCGCGACGCGTACGCGCGTGACGTGTCGATCCTGCCTCCGCCCCATGTAGAGCGCCTCATTGAAGCGGGCGGATTCGGGTCACCGGTGCAGTTCTATCAGGCTGGGCTCATTCACGGCTGGTATGCCATGCGGGCAGCACGTTGACGCCCAGCCTTTCGCCCGAGCGGAGAGCCACCGGCATGGCGCCTGGCATTGGGCGCGCCACGGATGCCGATGGAAGAATCCCCTTCCGCAGTGGCTTTGCCACTCCTGCTCAGGGGTGGAGCTCTGGCGAAAGCATCCTCACACTTGAGATGTAGGCTGGCCCTCTCGCGCGCCAGGGCCTGCTGCTGTTCTCGCCGAAGTAGGGCGGTCTTGCATTGGTGCCGGTAATCAAGTGGCCCGCCTGACTGCCTAAAGCCCGCATCCCGTGCCCCAAGTGCGCGATCCCTGTGCATTCCCGCTGCGGATGCACCGGGCTTGGGCCAGCCGTGCACCAGCAGCGCAGCGTTGGTGACTTTTATCGACGCTTTGGGCCGGGATATCGCACCAATGGGCCTCAAACCGGCTTGAATCGGGTTGGCATGCTGTTTGCTCATCATGACTTGTCATAACGAGTTATCAGGAAGTGAGCAAAAACATGGCCTCCAACGGTTTACGCGCTGTCGTCACGAATCTGCCTTTGCCCCGTCCGGTGGACGAAATTCAGCCGTCGTCGCCCACGCCGCTGTACGAGCAGATCAAGGAAATCTTGCGCGCTCGTGTGCTTGATGGCACCTACAAGCCCCATGAGCAGATGCCTTCCGAGAGCGAAATGATGGCGGCCTTCAGTGTCAGCCGCATCACGGTGCGCCAGGCCTTGAGCGACCTGCAGAACGAAGGCCTGGTGTTCCGCATCCACGGCAAGGGCACCTTCGTGGCCAAGCCCAAGGCGTTTCAAGACCTGGGCAAGCTGCAGGGGTTCGGCGAGGCCATGCGCCAGATGGGCTACGAGACGTTTGCGCGCGTGGTGTCCATGCGCACGGTGCTGCCTTCGGCCCAGGTGCAGGAGCGCCTGCAACTGACCAAGCGGGCCAAAGTTACCGAGCTGCAGCGCCTGCGCTTTCTTAACCGCGAGCCGATCTCGCTGGACATCACCTACCTGCCGGTGGCCATCGGCGCGCGCCTGGCCAAGGAAGACCTCGCGAGTCGCGACGTCTTCGTGATCCTGGAAAACGACTATGGCATGTCGCTGGGCCATGCCGACCTGCAGATCGGCTCCACGCTGGCCGATGAGCGCCTGGCCGGGCAACTGCAGGTGGAAGAGGGCTCGCCGGTGCTGGTGATCGAGCGGACCACCCACACCAGCGACGGCACCCCCATCGACTACGAGCACCTCTATTACCGCGGCGACGCCTTTCAGTACAAGGTGCGCGTCGATCGCGTCCCGCTCTGACGCCTCAACCCCCTCCCCGTGAAGAACCCGAAAGGTCTGTATGAAAACCATCGAACTTGAGTACGACATTGTGGTGATCGGTGGCGGCACCGGCGGCCCCATGGCCGCGGTGAAAGCCAAGGAAAAAAATCCCAGGCTGCGCGTGCTGCTGCTGGACAAGGCCAACGTGAAACGCAGCGGCGCGATCTCCATGGGCATGGATGGCCTGAACAACGCGGTGATTCCCGGCCACGCCACGCCCGAGCAATACACCAAGGAGATCACGGTGGCCAACGACGGCATCGTGGACCAGAAGGGGGTGTACGCCTACGCGGCCAACAGCTTCGCAATGATCGAAGAGCTGGACAAATGGGGCATCAAGTTCGAGAAGGACGAAACCGGCGACTACGCCGTGCGCAAGGTGCACCACATCGGCAGCTACGTGCTGCCCATGCCCGAAGGCCACCACATGAAGCGCGTGCTCTACCGCCAGCTGAAGAAGGCGCGTGTGGAGATCACCAACCGCGTGGTGGCCACCCGGCTGCTCACCGGTGCCGGTGGCGAGATCACGGGGGTGATGGGCTTTGACTGCCGCACTGCGGACTTCTACGTCATCAAGGCCAAGGCCGTGGTGATCTGCACCGGCGCCGCTGGCCGCCTGGGGCTGCCGGCTTCGGGCTACATGTTCGGCACCTATGAGAACCCGACCAACACCGGCGAAGGCCATGTGATGGCTTACCACGCCGGCGCTGAGCTCACCAACCTCGAGTGCTTCCAGATCAACCCGCTGATCAAGGACTACAACGGCCCGGCCTGTGCCTATGTGACCGGCCCGTTCGGGGGCTACACCTCGAACAACGCGGGCGAGCGCTTCATCGAGTGCGACTACTGGAGCGGCCAGATGATGATGGAGTTCTTCAACGAACTCGAAGGCGGCAAGGGCCCGGTGTTCCTCAAGCTCGACCATCTGGCCGAAGAAACCATCAGCGAGATCGAGCACATCCTGCACACCAACGAGCGGCCCAGCCGCGGCCGCTTCCACGAAGGGCGCGGCACGGACTACCGCAAGGCCATGATCGAGATGCACATCTCCGAGATCGGCTTCTGCAGCGGCCACAGCGCCTCCGGCATCTGGACCAACGAGCGTGGCGAGTGCTCCATCCCCGGCCTGTACGCGGCGGGCGACTGCGCCAGCATTCCGCACAACTACATGCTGGGCGCCTTCGTCTACGGCAAGTTCTGCGGTGAGAACGCCGCCGACTACGTGGCCGGTGCCAGCGATCCGCGCATCGATCAGGACCGTGTGCAGGCGGAGCGTGAGCGCGTCGCGGCACCGCTGTCGCGCAGCGAAGGGCCCACGCCCTTCCAGGTCGAATACAAGACCCGCCGCGTGGTCAACGACTACCTGCAGCCACCCAAGGTCACCCGCAAGATGGAGATCGGCCTGCAGCGTTTCGACGAGATCCGCGAAGACCTGGACCACATGGTGGCGGCGGACCCGCACGAGCTCATGCGCGCCATGGAGGCCCACACCATCCGCGACTGCGCCGAACTGGCCGCGCGCGCCTCGTTGTTCCGTACCGAAAGCCGCTGGGGCCTGTACCACCTGTGCGTGGATCACCCGGAAAAGGACGATCAGAACTGGTTCTGCCACACCAACGTCACCAGCGACGGCAACGGCAACGCCAGGTTCCGCAAGCGTGAGGTGGAGCCCTACGTGGTCGAACTCAACGACCAGGAGAAGGTGGCCTACCAGCGCCTTCGCGTGGCCAGCCCGGCCACCGCCAAAGCCGCCTGAACCGCATCACCCACCGAAAGGCCATCCCCATGACCATCACCACCACCCGAACCCAGGCACCGGTTGTCGTTGACGACGACAAGTGCATTGCCGACAAGGGCTGCACCGTCTGCGTCGACGTCTGTCCGCTCGATGTGCTCGCCATCGACCTGGTGAAGAACAAGGCGTTCATGAAGTTCGACGAATGCTGGTACTGCATGCCTTGCGAGAAGGACTGCCCCACCGGCGCCGTGCACGTGAACATTCCCTATCTGGTGAGGTGAGCATGAGTCAGATCCTTCACCAGAGCATCCGCCAGCGCCTGCAAGACAGCGACCCGGGCGTGCGCCGTGTCGCCGTGCTTGAACTCCCGTACACGGACGAGGAAGACGACGTGGCACCCCTGCTCACGGCTGCGCTCGGCGACAGCAGTCCGCTGGTGCGGCTGGAGGCCGCCAAGGCGCTCGAAGGCCATGAGGACATGGATGTGCTGACGGCCCTGGTGCCTCTGCTCAAAGACAGCGACGCCGATGTGCGCGCGGCGGTGGCCTACACCCTGGCCGAGTTGAAGGAGCCCGCTTCGGCCGGCCCCATCCTGCCGTACCTGGTGGATGCCGATCCGGGCGTCAAGGCGGCGGCCCTGCATGCCGTGAAGGCCCTGCGGGTGGACGAGGCCTTCGAGCCCGCGCTGCAGGCACTGAGCGACGCGGACCCCGCGGTGCGGCGCGAAGCCGTGGGCGTGCTGGGTTACCTCAAACGGCCCCAGGCCATTGCGGATCTCACCCAGATAGCCGCGCACGATCCAGAGCCTGAAGTGCGGCGGGTGGCGGTGGGGGCGCTGGGTTATGCCGGTGAATCCACCGCCGTGAGCGTGCACCCGGCGCTCAGCCGCGCCCTGGTCGACAGCGCCTGGCAGGTGCGTGAAGAAGCCGCCACCACCTTTGCCAAGACCCGTTCCACGCTGGGCGTGCCCGACCTCATCCGCGCCATGGACGACGCCTACTGGCAGGTGCGCGTGAAGGCCGCGCGCAGCCTGGGCAAGCTCAAGGCCACGATGGCGGTTCAGGTGCTGAGTGAGGCCACCACCCACGCCGTAAGCAACCTGCGCAAGGAAGCGGTGATCGCGCTGGGCGAGATCGGCGACACCCGCGCCATTGCGCCGCTGGAGCGCGCCTTGAAAGACAGCGATCCCGACGTGCGCAAGCTGGCCAAGCTCGCCCTCACGTCGATCCAGATGAACGGCAACCCGGGAGCTGCGTCATGACCCACGTCGTCACCGAAGCCTGCATTGGCTGCAAATACACGGACTGCGTGGCGGTGTGCCCGGTGGACTGTTTTCACGAGGGGCCGAACTTCCTCGTGATCGACCCCGACGCCTGCATCGACTGCGGCGTCTGCATTCCCGAGTGCCCGGTGGAGGCGATTCTGGAAGAGAAAGATTTGAGCCCCGACCAGTTGGAGTACGTGGCGCTGAACGCAGCGCTGGCACCCAAGTGGCCTGTGATCACCACCACACAAGAGCCCCTGCCCGATGCGGCGCAATGGGCCGAGCGCAAAGACAAGCGCAGTCTGCTGAGCGAAACCGCCTGAGCCCCACGCTCAAGGCCACACCCCGACCCCCCTTGTTTGAATCAATCAACCCACCTGGAGGTTCTCATGACTGCTATCACCCGCACCCCACGGCCCCCCTGGTTCTTCCACCTCTTGATCCCCGCGATGTGGCTGTCGCTGGCTCTGGCCCTGTTGCCTTCGGTCTCGCAGGCACAGGCCAAGAAAGAAGTCACGATCGGCATCGGCACGCAGAACACGACCACCAACACCGTCACCGGTGGCATCGTGCTCAAGGAGCTCAAGCTGCTGGAAAAACACCTGCCAAAAACCGGCAAGTACGCCAACATCACCTGGAAGCTCGACTGGCAGAACTTCACCTCCGGCCCGCCGGTCACCAATGGCATGGTGGCCAACAAGCTGCAGATCGGGATGATGGGCGACTACCCGCTGCTGGTGAACGGCGCCACCGGGCAGCAGAACCGGGGCAATGAAACCCAGCTGGTGGCCATCATTGCCTACAACGCTTTCGGTTCGGGCAACGGCGTGGTGGTGCACAAGGACAGCCCTTACTACGAGCTGGCCGACCTCAAGGGCAAGACGGTGTCCGTGCCTTTTGGCTCGGCGGCACACGGGATGATGTTGCAGGCCTTGCAGGAACGCGGCTGGCCCAACGACTACTGGAACCTGGTGAGCCAGAGCCCCGAGGTGGGCACCACCAACCTGCAGGAAAAGAAGATCGACGCGCACGGCGACTTCGTGCCCTTCGCCGACCTGCTGCCCTACCGCGGTTTCGCCCGCAAGATCTTTGACGGCGCGCAGACCAAGGTGCCCACCTTCCACGGTGTGGTGGTGCGCAAGGATTTCGCCGACGCCTACCCCGAGGCCGTGGTGGCCTACATCAAGGCCTTGATGGAGGCCAACGACTGGGTGCGCAAGAACCCGAGCATGGCGATGCAGAAGGTGGAGGAGTGGACCAAGATCGAGAAGGAAGTGGGCTACATGTTCCTCGGCCCGAACGGCATCCACACCCTTGACCCGACCATCAAACCACGCTGGCTTGAGACCATCAAGCTCGCGCACGGTGTGCTGTCCAAGCTGGGCCGCGTGAAGGAGTTCGACCTCAATGCCTGGGTCAACGAGACCTATGTGCGCCAGGCTTTCAAGGAGCGCGGCGAAGACTACGACGCGCAGAAGCAGACGCTGGCCAACTACGACATCGCGGGCCGCGACCCCATCTGCAACCGCATGGTGACCCACCCCAAGGATGCGGGTGAGATCTGGCTCGATGGCGCGGGCCTGGTTCCCGTGAGCTCACCGGCCTGCCTGCTGGCGGGGGTGCGGCAGTACCAGGCCGACGGCAAGAAGGTCTCGGTGGCCTACTTGTTCGACAAGACGCTGGGCATCAAGCTGTTTGCCGACAAAGCCTTCTACTCGGTCAACCTCAGCAACCCCAAAGCCCCTGCGGTGGTGCCCTTTCTGCTGAAGAAGGACGCCGAGGCCTTTGCTGCGAAAAACGGCGGCAAGCTGGCCACGTACGACGAAGCTCTCGCGCTGGCGATGCCCGCCAGCGACGTGGCCATGAGCGGGAAGTAGGCCATGCGCGCAGCCTCCTTGCTTGACGTGAGCCGTGACCGCATGGCTTACCTGCCCGACAACCCCAGCCCGCTCGCGCGCCCCGCAGAGACACCGGACGCGCCGGCCGCCAAGACCCCGGTGGCTGCGTTGAGCAGTGTGAAGAGCCAGGCCGCGTCCGGCAGCGGTGTGGGTGCAAAGGCCCCGGGCATGGCCTTTCTGGTGGCCTGCGTGCGGGACCAGATGCGCGGCTGGATCATGGCCGCGATCTCCATCGGCAGCGTGTTGCTGGCCTGGCACCTGGCCACGCACTACCGGCTCGACTTCTATGTGCGCTTCGGCAACATCCCCAGCCCGGCGGAGGTGTTCGCCAAGGTGATCGAGGTCAACCAGTCCACCACCTTCGTCACCAACATCGGCATCAGCGTGCGCCGCATCCTCTATGGCTTTGCCATTGCGGCGGTGCTCGGTATCGGCCTGGGCCTGTTGATCGGTCGCTACCGGTGGTTCCGCCAGATCAGCATGCCGGCGCTGGAGGTGTTCCGCCCGATCCCGGCCATTGCCTGGGTGCCCATGTCCATCATGCTGTGGCCGAGCAACGAGGTCAGCATCGTGTTCATCACCTTCCTCGGTGCGTTCTTCCCCATCTTGCTCAACAGCATCCATGGGGTGGAAGCGATCGACCCGGTGTTGCTGCGCGCCGCCCGCTCGCTGGGGGCGCGAGAACCCACGCTGCTGTTTGAGGTGGTGTTGCCCGCTGCCTTGCCGCACATCTTCACCGGCCTGGCCGTGGGCATGGGGGTGGCCTGGGTGTCGTTGATTGCGGCGGAAATGATCTCGGGGCAGTTCGGCATCGGCTACTTCACCTGGGAGGCGTATTCGCTCATCTCCTACCCCGAAATCGCGCTGGGCATGATCACCATCGGCATCCTGGGCTTGCTGTGCAGCAGCGCGATCCGCCTGACCTCGCGCCTTGCCATGCCCTGGCAGGCATCGGCTTCACCGGGAGAGCGTTCATGAGCGCCGTGATGTCCCCACCCGAAGTGGCGGTGCGCGGCCTGGTGGAAATGCAGGACGTGTCCATCCAGTTCAAGGTCAAGGGCGCGGCGGTCCAGGCGGTGGACTCGGTCTCCATCCATGTGCAGCCCGGTGAATTCGTCTCGCTCATCGGCCCTTCGGGGTGCGGCAAGTCGAGCCTGCTCAACGTGGCGGCGGGGTTCGTGCAGCCCAGTGCGGGCGAGGCCCGGCTGGACGGCGCGCGCATCGAGGAGCCCGGCGCCGACCGCGGCGTGGTGTTTCAGCAGTACTCGCTGTTTCCCTGGATGACGGTGCGCAAGAACGTCGAGTTCGGCATGAAGATCCAGGGCGTGTCGCGCACCGCGCGCGAAACCCGTGCGCGCACCTTGCTGGGGCTGGCGGGCCTGCTGCATTTCGAGAACCACTACCCCGATCAGCTCTCGGGCGGCATGAAGCAGCGCGTGGGCATCGTGCGGGCGCTCTCAACGAGCCCGCAGGTGTTGCTGATGGACGAGCCCTTCGGTGCGCTGGATTCTCAGACCCGGGTGGTGATGCAGGAGATCCTCACCAACATGTGGCAGCGCCTGCGCATCTCGGTGCTGTTCATCACCCACGACATCGACGAAGCGATCTTCCTGTCGGACCGCATCTACGTGATGACGGCACGCCCGGGCCGCGTGAAGTCCGAGATCGTGGTGCCCTTGCCCCGGCCGCGCACGCCCGAGATGACGGCCACGCCCGAGTTCGCCGCCCTGGTGAAGACCATCAAGGGGCTGATTCGCGAAGAGAGCCTGGCCGCCATGGGGGGCGACCTCATGGAAGGCGGCCTGGCCGGTCTCAGCGTGGAGATGGGGCCCCAGGGCGTGGGAGGGTCCATCGAATGAGCGCCGCTCGGCCGTTCCGAAGGCGCTCAGCCCCGCAGTGCGCAGCACGGAGGGTTGTCCTATGAGCGCAGATGTCGTGCACCCGGTGGACATCGTTCACCACGAGGCGTCGGGTCGGCTTGATATTGGCTGGAGCGACGGCCTGCAGGCCTCCATGAGCTCACGCGCCTTGCGTTGTGCCTGCCGCTGCGCCGCGTGCGTGAAGCTGCGGCGCGACGGCCTTGGTCCCACCTCACCCGCCACCACCCGCATGACCGAGCTGCACCCGGTGGGCGAGTTTGGCCTGCAGCTGTGTTTTGACGATGGCCACGACCGCGGCATCTACCCCTGGCCCTACCTGCGCGAACTCTCTTCGACCCTTCAACCGGAAGCCCGACCATGAGCAATCTGTTCGAAGCCCAGGTGCTGACGGTTCACCACTGGACCGACCGCCTGTTCTCCTTCACCACCACCCGCGACCCGGGTTTCCGCTACCAGAGCGGCCAGTTCGCCATGATCGGCCTCATGGTCGACGGCAGGCCCTTGCTGCGCGCGTACAGCATGGTGAGCCCGCACTACGAAGAGACGCTGGAGTTCCTGAGCATCAAGGTGCCCGATGGGCCGCTCACCTCGCGCCTGCAGCACATCCAGGTGGGTGACACGGTGCTGGTCGGCCGCAAGGCCTCGGGCACGCTGCTCACCCAGAACCTTACGCCGGGCCGCCACCTCTACCTGCTGTCCACCGGCACGGGCCTGGCGCCGTTCATGAGTGTGATCCGTGACCCTGACGTGTACGAGCTGTTCGACAAGATCGTGCTGGTGCACGGCTGCCGGCAGGTGAACGAGCTCGCTTACGAGCACCTGATCACCCACGAACTGCCCCGCAACGAATGGTTTGGCGAGCAGGCGCGGGCCAAGCTGCTGTACTACCCCACGGTCACGCGCGAGGCGTTTCGCCATCAGGGGCGCATCCCCACGCTGCTGGAAACCGGTCGCCTTCCGCACGACCTGGGCCTGCCGCCATTGAGCACATCAGACGACCGTTTCATGCTCTGCGGCAGCCCGGAAATGCTGCGCGACACGCGCGACCTGCTCGACAAACTGGGCCTGCGCGAAGGCAACATGAGCCAGCCCGGGCAGTACGTGATCGAACGCGCTTTTGTGGAGAAATGAAACACCCCCGCGGCGCTTCGCGCCACCCCCTCAAGGGGGCGGCACTGGCCGTCCGGCAAAGCCGGCCCGGCGGTGCCCTTGGATGGCGCCGCTTCATGCGGTCCGGGTGGCGCTCCGGCACCATGGAAACCTGGAACGCGCACTCAAGCCGCTTGGTGGAACTCTGGCCTGGCGTGGCCTTGTGTGTGGTGATTGCGCTGGCCGCTGCGCTCGTGTCCAACAAACACGGCGGCCCGCCCATGCTGTACGGCCTGCTCATGGGGGCGGCCTTTCACTACCAGAGCCACGACCCGCGCACGGCACCCGGTGTGGATGCGTGCATGCGCGTGGTGCTGCGGCTGGGCATTGGTTTGCTGGGCGCGCGCATCACGGTCGGGCAGATTCAAAGCCTGGGCTGGGCCACCGGCCTCATCGTGGCCCTGGCGGTGATCAGTACCGTGTTGTGCGGTGTGCTGGCGGCGCGCTGGTTGCGGCTGTCGTGGAGCATGGGCCTGCTCGCCGGTGGCGCCACCGCCATTTGCGGGGCCGCCGCAGCGCTGGCCATTGCGGCCGTGCTGCCGAAAGACGAACACCGCGAGAGCAACACCTTGAGCGCGGTGGTGCTCGCCACCGTGCTGTCCACCGTGGCCATGCTGCTCTACCCGCTGGTGGCCAGTGCGCTGGGGCTGCCGCCCCTGTGGGCCGGCGTCTTTCTGGGCGGCACCATCCACGACGTGGCCCAGGTGGTGGTGGCCGGCTATTCGCTGGGCCAGGAGGCCGGGGATACGGCGTCCATCGTCAAGCTGCTTCGGGTGGGTCTGCTGGTGGTCGTGGTCATGGCCATCTCGGTGGTTGTTCGTAAGCGCCCCTCACAGACCGCAGCCGTGCCGCCCACGCGCAGGTTCAAGCTCCCGGTGCCGGGCTTTCTGGTGCTGTTCGTGGGTCTGGTGGGTGTTCATTCGGCCGGCTGGATGTCGACCAGTCTGCAACTGAGCCTGGGCGAAAGCTCGCGCGCCTGCCTGATGGTGGGGGTGACCGCGCTGGGCATGAAAACCTCGCTGGGCGGCCTGGCCCGAACCGGGTGGCGCCCCACGGTGCTGATGCTCGCCACGAGCCTCTGGATCGCTCTGTTCGTGTTGGGCGCCATCGAGGTGGCGATGCAACTCTAGGGCGGCAACACGCCTGTTTCGAAGGGTGGATTCAAGTCTGGAATGCAGCGCCTGCCAACGGGTAAGGTCTGCAGCTGCCCAGTAGCCGCGCCAAGGCCTGGGCTACGATCCACCGGCAATGCGCCAGACTTGAATTCACCCCTTCACAGGAGCCCAACGTGCCACTCATCTGGTCCTATTCCATCGACGGTCTCGACTGGAATGAACTCGCTGCGCTGTATGACGCAGCGCCACTCGGCAGCAAAAATCCGAGCGGCCTGAAGACCGCGTTCACGAACAGCATGTTCAAGTGTTTCGTCTACGAAGATGAAAAGCTCGTTGGCGTCGGGCGGGCGCTGGCCGATGGCGTCGACTGCTCATACATCTGCGACGTCGCGCTGCTGCCCAGCCATCAAGGTCTGGGTCTCGGCAAACAGATCGTGGCCAAACTGGTGGAGCTGTCCAGAGGGCACAAGAAAATCATTCTCTACTCGGTGCCCGGCAAAGAGTCGTTCTACAAGAAGCTGGGGTTCAAGCGCATGAGCACGGCAATGGCCATCTTCGAGGATCAGGCCGGGGCCCAGGAGCGCGGGTATGTCAATGAAACCTAGTTTTGTTCTTGAGCTGGTTTCGTAAAGATGTGCATATGCACAAATTTAAAGTCAATGTTTTTTCGTATGTGGTGAAAATTTTGATTGGGATGGATTCCCGATATCGATAATTGATAATTTCCTCAAATAAAAATTTATATGTCTACAGTGATAGGTATGCTTCCTCTTATTTTGACAGTTGTGCTTTTTGCCAGCTTTGTCAAGCTTGCGGCTTTTGTTCTTCGTCGCACCACAGTGACTTGGAGACACACTTTTATTTTCTCGTTAATGATCTTTTTCCTCGCTGCAGCGGGCTATTTTTCGGGCCTCTCGTTGGGAGGTTTTTTTCCGCCTGTTATGGCGTTTTTGATTGGCCTTGGAGTCAACTTGTTTGTTGGGGCTTGGTTTTTCTCTGGCAGAGCGACCCGTGCGGATGGCAACAAGGTGGGTTGGCTGGGAGGGGTCAAACTTGTTGGCGTGTCTTATGCACTCATGCTGCTTGTCTCCGTGCCAGTGCTTTTGCTGGTAGGTGTCTTGCTCCCGGCACCTTAGTCATTGAATTTCTCAAAGAATGTTTGAGCTCAAGCGCGAGAGCTTTCAGTTGGTGCCGGCAATTGCCGTGCAAATTTCGCGTTACGTCACCGATGACCAACCTGGTTGGGTTGAATGCCATCTGATGGATTCCAGTGGTCTGCTTCATACATTCATTGAAAAAGCTCCCGTCGTCAGTCCCGAAAACCTGTCGATCAACAGCAACTATCCACGCCCGGGATTCATTGACTGCCATATCGAAGCGGAATGGACGAACGAGGCGGGGCGGGCGCTGTCTCGCGTTAACACCGAGGTCCCGTGGGGTGTGGCGTCCACTGCCGGGCTGACGCGCTTCACGCTGTTCTCGTCGGATGTGGTTCGCGGCGATCCTTGGGCAATGCAGATCGACCACGCCCAAGCCGAGGACGCGCACGCCGTCGCGGAGATCCACGTCAACGCCTGGCGTGCGGCTTACGCGTCGATTCTTTCCGCCGAATACCTGGCGTCGCTTTCTGTCGAGCAGCGCGAAGCCATGTGGCGCAAGTGCATCGCCGCTGAGGAGCCCGAGTTGCTCGTGTCAAAGCGCCATGGCGCCGTGGTGGGTTGGTTGTCGTTCGGTGCCAGCCGGGGCGAAGGAGCCCCGCTGTCAGAGGCGGAGGTTTGGGCGCTGTACGTGGCGCCGGAATGCTGGTCCACGGGCGCCGGCCGGCAACTCTGGCTTCGGGCCCGTGAGCTGATGCGCGATCGCGGTTTCACCACCTGCAGCCTGTGGGTGTTTCCCCAGAACGAACGCGCCATCCGCTTCTACCGCGCGGCCGGTTTTGTGGCGGATGCGCGGCCTGCCCAGGCGTTCGAGTTGGGTGGGCGACAGCTCCAGGAAGTGCGCTACGTCTGTAGGTTGGACGACGCAGGCAACGGGGAACAGGCTGCACCTCCATAGGCAGCCATGCCGCACCGGTTCAGGGGTGTGGCCCCCAAGGCATCAATGCGCGATGGCGATCTTTCCGACATGCCGGCCACCGGCACTGAGCTCGGCATAGGCTGCGCTGGTTTCGTCGATGCCGAACGTCCGGTCGATGACCGGCACGATGCGGTTGGCCGCGATGGCGCGAGCCGCTTGCGCCAGGTCGGCGACCGAGCCGGTGTTGTTGCCGACGATGCGCAAGGCCTTGACGATGATCGGCAACAGGTCGATGGAGGAGGTGGTGCCGGTGATGAAGCCCACCGTGAATACGGTGCCTCCCATGGCCGCTGCGTTGAGTGAGCGCACGATGGTCTGCCCGCCCACCGTTTCCACCACCAGATCAGCGCCACGGCCTTCGGTGAGTCTCAACACCTCTTCATCCCAAGCTGGCGTGGCGCGGTAGTTGATCAGGTGGTCGGCGCCCAGTTGGCGTGCGCGTTCCAGCTTCTCATCGGACGACGACGCGAGGATCACCGTGGCACCCGATGCTTTGGCGAACTGCAAGGCAAAGATGCTGACCCCGCCGGTACCCAACAGCACCACGACAGACCCGGGGCGTGTCGAGGCCGAGCGCACGGCATTCCAGGCGGTCGTCGCGGCGATGGGCAGCGCCGCACCCTGGACGAAATCCAGATGCGCGGGCAGCGCCACCAAGCTGGCGGCTGGCACGGCCACGTACTCCGCCAGCGACCCTGGCAGGGTGACGCCACGCATGGCGGCGACGTTGGACGGCGTGATCGCCCCACCTTGCCAGTTCGGCATGAAATGCGGGATCACTCGGTCGCCCACGGACCAACCGCTGACGCCTTCGCCCAGGGCGGCAACTTCGCCCGCGCCATCGGTGACGGGAATCATCGGGAAGCCAGCGCCGGGGAAATGGCCCGTGGCGATGGCCACGTCCACGAAGTTCAGCGCAGCGGCACGCAGGCGGACCAGCACTTCGCCGTGGCGGGGCTTCGGGTCGGGCAGTTCGGTGGGGCGGAACGCGGTGAGGGAGGGGGCGGTGAGTTCTATGGCTTTCATGGGGTTCTCTGGAATGGAAGACCGCAGTTTGATTTAGAACAAAAAATAGATAAACTTCATTTTTATTGATTCATTTGAAATCAAGGGTTGTCAATGGACTTGTTGGACAGCATGCGGGTGTATGTCCTGGCCGTCGAGAAAGGCAGCTTGAGTGCCGCCGCCACGGCTTGCGACATCTCAGCGACGATGGCGGGCAACCACCTGCGTACGCTGGAAAAGCGCCTGGGCATGCAACTGCTCCAGCGAACCACCAGACGCCAGAACCTCACCGCTTTCGGTGAGGACTACTACGTCCGCTGCAAGGAAATCCTTCGGCTGGTGGCCGAGACCGATGCGCAGGCGCAGAACCTGCAATTGGCGCCCGCAGGAAAGCTTCGAATCACCGCGCCTGTGACCTTCGGCACCGAAGCCTTGATGCCGGCTTTGTCGGTGTACCTGGAGCGCTACCCCGAGGTCAGCGTCGATGTGACGCTGTGCGACCGCGTGGTGGATTTCGTGGAGGAAGGGGTCGAAGCGGCCATCCGCATCGGCCAGTTGCCGGATTCGGCGCTGATCGCCCAGTCGTTGGCACCCTACAGGCTGATGATCTGTGCCTCGCCCGACTACCTGGCGCGCAGGGGCACACCGGCCAAGCCCGAAGACCTCAGCGCGCACGATTGCCTGTCCTTCAGCCCCGCTGCATTGACCAGTTGGCGGCTGGAGAACGGCGATGGCTCATGGCGCATTCCGGTCTCGGGGCGCCTGCAGGTCAACCACGGGCAGGCGCTGCGGGTCGCTGCTTTGCACGGCATGGGCATCGTGTTGCAGCCGGCGATATTGCTGGAGGCCGACGTCCAGGCGGGGCGTTTGGTGCGGTTGTTGCCCGCGTATGAACTCCCCAGCCGGCCGATGAGCGTGGTCTATTTGCAGGATCGGTATCGCTCGCCCAAGCTGCGCAGCTTCGTGGACTTCATGGTGGAGCGGTTTGGCTAGGATGAAGTCGGCGGGCGCCACCAGCGAGACCTGGTTCCTTGCCGTTTAGACTGCCTCCAGCACGCGGAAGAACCCGCAGCGGTCGCTGCCTTCCCATCCGTTCCGCCGTCAACCAGGGAGCCAGATGCAAATACTCACAAGCTTGTTGACGCTGATCGTGCTGGCGAGGGTGCTTGGGCACCTGTTCACACGCTGGGGTCAGCCGGCCATCGTCGGCGAGATGATGGCGGGCATCGTGCTCGGGCCGGCGGTGTTGGGGTTTGTCGCACCGAATCCGGCGCTGTCGGGCATCGCGTCGCTGGCGATCTTCCTGGTCGTGCTCGACGCTGGCCTGGAGATGAGTTTCAAGGACGTGCAGGCTGCCATGCGCGGCCGCGGCTTCGTCGTCGCCGTGGTCGCTTTTTTTCTGCCCTTTGGCGCCGGTGCTGCGGTGGCCTGGGCCTTCGACCAGGACCTGATGCGCACCATCTTCCTGGGGCTGTGCATCTCCATCACCGCGATGCCCGTGGCAGTGAAGATGCTCGACGAACTGGGCTTGCTGCAAACGGCCATCGGGCGCTATTCGGTGTCCACGGCCGTCATCAACGACATCCTCGCGCTGTTCATTCTGGGCGTGTTGCTGGCGCTGCCGGCGCAGTCCAGCTGGGCGGCGATCTTCGCCACCGGTGGGGTGGTGACGCTCAAGCTGCTGGTGCTGACCCTGGCGGTGCTCGGCCTCAATGCGCTGCTCAACCTGCTGCACCGGCGTGGTGTCGAGGTGTCGGCCGGGCCGGAGAAGCTGGCCGCGATGTTCGGGCCCGAGGCCGTGTTCGGCATCGTGATCGTCTTTGTGCTGGCCTTCGGTTCGCTCAGCGAGAGTCTGGGTTTCCACTTCGTCATCGGGGCGTTCTTCGCGGCCTTGCTGCTGGACAAGCGCCAATTCGTGGCCGCGCGTTATGACGACCTGCGGCGCACTCTCAGCTCGATCACGGGCGGGTTCCTCGCGCCGGTGTTCTTCGCTTATCTTGGGCTGGAGTTTCAGATCTCGGCTTTGGCCGATGTCGGTTTCGTTGCCGCCGTGCTGTTCGCCGCCATCGCATCGAAGGTGCTGGCGGGCTGGCTGGGCGGGCGCGCCATCGGCATGTCCAGCCGCGAGGCGTTGGGCCTGGGCTTCATCCTCAATGGTCGGGGTGCGATGGAACTGGTGGTGGCGAGCATCGCGCTGGAGCGCGGCTTCATCAATCAGGGCATGTTTTCGGTGCTGGTGCTGATGGGCGTGGTGACCACGCTGCTGGCCCCCATCTCGTTCAACGCCATCGTGGACCAGAAGATGCGGGAGCGGTACCGCGAGACCGGCCTGCTATGAGGTCGTGCGCGGACCCAACAGGCGCTCAACCCGCCTGCATCGGCTGGTACCGGTCCGCACGATCCACCAGGTTGCGCATCTGCCCGGCCGCGTGCAGGGTGAGCGCGTGGGGCGTGTAGCCCGGCCGGGGTGAGATGTAGCCGGCCATCTCGCGTGCCAGGGCCTGCTGCTGGGGCGTGGCGTCGGCCAGCAGGGCGACGACCATGTTTTCCAGCGCGATCACGCGCATGCGCAGCTGCACCAGCTCGGTGTTGGTCAGGGCCGGCTCGTCACTGGGCGTGGGCTGCGCGGGGGCGGTGGGGTGCAACGGCTTGGGCATGAAGGGTTCCTTTCAAAACAGCACGCGGCTGCGCAGCGTGCCGGGCACGCGTGCGAGTTCGGCCAGCGCCAGCTCGGAGTGCGCGGCGTCGATGTCCATCACCACGTAGCCCACGTCTTCGCGTGTTTGCAGATACTGCGCCGAAATGTTGATTCCGTGGTCGGAAAAGACGCGGTTGATGCCCGAGAGCACGCCGGGCACGTTGCGGTGGATGTGCAGCAGGCGGTGTTTGCCGGGGTGGGCGGGCAGGGCCACTTCGGGGAAGTTGACGGCCGAGGTGGAGGTGCCGTTGTCGCTGTACTTCACGAGCTTTTCCGCCACCTCGATGCCGATGTTTTCCTGCGCCTCCAGCGTGGAGCCACCGATGTGCGGCGTGAGGATCACGTTGTCCAGGCCGCGCAGGGGCGATTCGAACACGTCCTTGTTGCTGTGCGGCTCTTCGGGGAACACGTCGATGGCGGCGCCGAGCAGGGCCTGGTTGTGCAGCGCGCTGGCCAGCGCGTCCACCTGCACCACGGTGCCGCGCGAGGCGTTGATGAGCACCGCGCTGGGCTTCATGCGCGCGAGTTGCGCCGCGCCGATCATCCATTGCGTGGCGGGCGTTTCGGGCACGTGCAGGCTCACCACGTCGGCGGTGGCCATCAGCTCGTCCAGGCTGGTGAGCGGCCTGGCGTTGCCCAGCGGCAGCTTGGTCGCCACGTCAAAGAACACCACGTGCATGCCCAGCGCTTCGGCCAGCACAGAGAGCTGCGTGCCGATGGCGCCGTAACCCACGATGCCCAGCGTCTTGCCGCGGATCTCGAACGAGTTGCTGGCCGACTTCAGCCAGCCACCGCGATGCGCCACGGCGTTCTTCTCGGGGATGCCGCGCATCAGCAAAATGGCCTCGGCCAGCACCAGCTCGGCCACCGAGCGGGTGTTGGAAAACGGCGCGTTGAACACGGCGATGCCGCGCTCGCGCGCTGCGGCCAGGTCCACCTGATTGGTGCCGATGCAGAAACAGCCCACGGCGGCGAGACGCTGGGCGTGGCTCAGCACCTTGGCGGTGAGCTGGGTGCGCGAGCGGATGCCGACGAAATGCGCGTCCGCGATCTTGGCGAGCAGTTGATCGTCGGGCAGGGCGCCGGGCAGGCTTTCGATCTGGCTGTAGCCCGCCGCGCGCAGCACGCTGACAGCCGAGGGGTGGATGCCCTCCAGCAACAGGAAGCGGATCTTGTGCTTGTCGATGGAGGTCTTGGGGCCGGGCTGTGCGGGGGTTGTGGTGGTGGCGTTCATAGTTGACAAATATAGTCGGATATGGGGCCTAGGGCCAATTTCGCGGCCTTCATCCCCGGCCGGCGCGGGGAATTCATGGCGGGCCAACGGCCGGGCCGGCAGGGGTCATGAACAGGGCGGCCACCAGGTCCGACTGCGTGACCATGCCCACCAGACGGTCCTGCGCGTCGAGCACGGGCATGTGGTGCAGGCCGCCATCGGAGAACCCGCGCACCAGGTCGGCGATGGCCTGTTCGGGGCGGGCAGTGCGCACCTTGCGCGTCATGATGTCTTCGACCCGGCGCGCGGTGTTCATGCGCGGCACGCGGCTGGGCGCCGGCGCGCTCTGGCCGATGAAAAAGTCGTGCAGCGACACGATGCCCACCAGATGCTGCTCGGCGTCCACCACGGGCAGCGCCTTGATCTTGTGGTGCGCCAGGCGAGCCCAGGCTTCGTCCACCGAATCGCCGGGGCCCACGCTCACCACGTCGCGCGACATGATGTCCTGGCAGCGCACGCCGTTCCAGTGGCGGCGCTGCGCATGCATCTGCGCGCGGGTCATGATTTCTTCCAGGTCGTCGCGGTCGATGTCGAGCAGCTCGCCGAACGAGGCGAGCGCGGCGTCCAGGTCTTCCTTGGTGTGGCCCACGCGCTGGGTGGGCAGGGGGTCGCGCGTGTCGTGGGGGCGGCTCCGGGCCACGCCGTGGTGCGGGTAGCTGCGTCCCATGGCGTTGTTGAACAGCAGGGCCAGCAACAGCATGACGGCCGAATCGGCGGCCACCGGCCAGAGCGCGAAACCAAAGCCGAGTTCGTGGATCGCCGGGCCGCCCAGCACGGCGGTGAGCGCCACCGCGCCGCCGGGCGGGTGCAGGCAGCGCAGCGCGAACATGGCCGCCACGGCGCCTGTGCCCGCCACCGCGGCGGCCAGGCCCGTGGAGCCCAGCCACTGGTGGCAGGCCACGCCGATCAGCGCCGAGAGCACGTTGCCGCCAACGATGGACCAGGGCTGCGCCAGCGGGCTGGCCGGCACCGCGAACAGCAGCACCGCCGAAGCGCCCATGGGCGCGATGAACCAGACGCTGGACGTGCCCAGCACGTGGCGGCTGAGCCAGTCGGTGCACAGCAGCCCCAGGCCCACGCCCAGGCTGCTGAGCCAGAGCTCGCCGCGGCCAATGGCCAGCGGGGCCGGGTAGAACGAGCGCAGCCAGCGCAGCGCGGGGTTCACGCGCGGCCTTTCCATGCGCCGGGGCCGGGCTGCGCCTCGGGGGTGGTGATGGAAGGATGGGGGCGGACGTGGGTGGCCATGCGGCAGCGCCGTGTTGAAAACTCGGGGGGGGGGCTGTGGGGGGGGCGCCGTGCCGCTTCGTTGCGGTGCGGGCCGGGTGGGGCGGTCAACCGCGTGGCGCGGTGAGTGGCCAGTTTAAGCCGCCCCGCGCTGGCTTGCCGGGCCCGGGTTTTTGCCCCTGCGCGGGCCGGTGGGCGTTGCCGTGGCGCGCCGCTGTGTCGTGGGCCAGGCCTTGCCGTTCAGTAGAATCGCCGGCCCCGACGATCCGTCTGCGCGTGCGTGTGCACCGCCTCGTCTCTCGCTACAACCACAGGAAATCCCATGCGTTATTCGGTCTCCCACCACAAGCTCAACCTGGTGCTCGCGGCCCACGGGCTGAAACCCGGTGATGCCGGCGGCATCGACAAGCTCTTTGGTGGTCAGGACGGCTACTACTGGTTCGGCACCCTGCGCGACCTCTGCCCGCCGGGCAAGACCATCACCTGGGAAAGTCAGTACGAGATGGTCGACACCATCCAGGCGCACGAAAACGCCACGGCCCTGGAAGACGAGATGAAGCCGCAAGTCCCCAGCGCGGCGAACATTGCGGCGTTGTCCAAGCTGCTGGGCGACCCGATCTGAGTCAGGCGCTGCGCGCGCGCCCCTTCGGCCCCTCGGCAATGGCGCTGCGGTTCAGCGCAGCCGGCCGATGTAGGTGTTGTGTGGGGTGGCGGGTGGCTCTGCGGCGGGTGGTGGGCTGGCCGTTGCGGTCGGCGACGGCGTGGCGGTGGGTCTGCTCAGGCCCATGGCCTGCTGCAGCTGCAGGCCCACGAGCAACAGCTCTTCGTCTTCGGTGTTCAGTGTGAGCGCCAGGCACTCACGGGCATAGGCCGCGTCTTCCACGAACCGCATCACATCGAAGGGCCTGCCTTGCCGCCCGGACAGCTTGCGGAACTTGGCGAGCAGTTGCAGCGTTGCTGGATTCATGTGAACTCCCGGTTTTCGTGGTTGGAGCTGAATGGGGACGCGGCCAGGTGCGCCACGTCCTCTTGGTTGCGCAGATCACGCGCTTCGCGCGCGGCCTCCCTTTTTAGCTTCGCTGAAAGTTCGGCCAGGTGCTGGCGCACCTTGTCTGCTGCGCAGATCACGCGCTTCGCGCGCGGCCTCCCTTTTCCGCCCAAGTTCTGGTCCAGCGAACTTGCATCTTGCGCATCACGGCCAGCATGAGCAGTGAGAACACCGCCATCACGATGAAACCGGTGAGGAAGCTGTCGGTGTGCTGTTTGGACTGGCCCATCATGGCCGGCACCAGGCCACCGCCCAGGGCGCCGATCTCGCCGATCATGGAGCCGGCCACCGCGGTGGAGGTGGGCCAGCGCAGCGGTACCAGTTGGAACAGCGCGCCGTTGCCCGCGCCCAGCGCGGCGAAACAGACGATCAGCAGCAGCGTGGTCAGCACGATGGAGTGGGCCGACAGGCCCACGCCCACCAGCGCCACCGACACCACCACCAGCACCACGGTCAGCGTGTTCACGCCCCCCCAATGGTCGGAGATCCAGCCGCCGAAGATGCGCACCACCGAGCCCATCAGCGCGGCCAGCATGGTGAGCTGACCGGCCTGCACCTTGCTCACGCCGAACTGGTCGTAGTAGTAGGTGGGCAAGAAGGTGGTGATGCCGATGAAGCCGCCGAAGGTGACGATGTAGATCAGGCTGAACACCCAGCCGTCTTTTTCCAGCAGGCAGTCCAGGTGCTGGCGCAGGCCGGCGTGCTGGTCGCGGTCGGGTGGTTCCTTGGCCATGAAGGCCACCACCAGCATGGGCACCAGCGAGGCGATGGCCGCGAAGCTGTACACCGTCTGCCAGCCATAGGCCTGCGCCAGCGGCGGGGCCAGCAGCGCGGCGATGGCGGTGCCGCCGTTGCCCGCACCGACGAGACCCATGGCCAGGCCCTTGTATTTGGGCGGGTACCAGCCCGAGCCCAGCGACATGGCCACGCCGAAACTCGCGCCCGCCACGCCCAGCAGCAGGGCCATCTTGAGCATGTCGTCGTAGCTGCTCACGAAGAAGTAGCCGTACGACATGGTGAAGCAGATCAGCGCCAGCTCGACCAGGGTCGCCGTCTTGCGGCCCACGTACTGCGCCAGCAGGCCGAGCGGAAACCGCATGATCGCGCCGGCAACGATGGGGATGGACAGCAGCAGGCCCTTCTGGGCCGGCGTGAGGTTGAACTCTTCGCTGATGAAGGGCGCCATGGCGCCGTTCATGACCCAGATCACGAACGAGAACGTGAGGTAGAAGAACGCTGCAAACAGCGTCGGTGTGTGCCCGCTTTTCAGGAACGTACGGAAGCCCGCCATGGCGTGGACCTTTTGTGAGAGAGGGTGGGGAATTGAAACCCATGCCGCGGCCCCGCTGCCAGACGGCAGGGTGCCAGGGATGGGGCGCTGTTGATCGCCCAGAGCGGGCGACTCGAAGCATCGAGCAAGGCCTTCGTTAGCCTTGTGCACTTTTCAGCAAATTCCATGCCCGATCCCGGAGCGTTTCAAGGGGTGCGGGTCGCTCGCTGTGCACCAAGCTTGTGTCGCGAGGAGCAAGCGGCGCAAAAAAAAGGGGCATGCCCGAAAGCATGCCCCTTTTTGGGTTGGGTGGAGAGCGGCCTGCAGATCGGTTGCGGGGTGGTGCTTCCGGCGTGAAATGCCTTTCCCAGGATGCGGTGGAACCGGCTTCGCCGGGCCACACGCATCGCCACCAGGAGGGGGTCGCGCGAAGCGCGGCAGGGGTGGGGCAATTCAGGCTACCTTCTCCACATGCGCCTGGCGCGTGTAGAGGAAGTCGATCACGGCCTTGCGGTACTGCTGGTACTGTGCATCGTCGGCCAGGGCCACGCGCTTGCGTGGGCGCGGCAGCTCCACCGTCAGCACTTCGCCGATGGTGGCGGCGGGACCATTGGTCAGCATCACGATCTTGTCGGACAGCAGCACGGCCTCGTCCACGTCGTGCGTGACCATCACCACGGTGGCCTGTGTGGCGGCCACGATCTCCAGCAGCTCGTCCTGCAGCTTGGCGCGGGTGAGGGCGTCGAGCGCGCCGAAAGGCTCGTCCATCAGCAGCACCTTGGGTTCCATCGACAGCGCCCGGGCAATGCCCACGCGCTGCTTCATGCCGCCGGAGATTTCGCCGGGGCGCTTCTGCGCCGCGGCGGTCAGGCCCACCAGAGCCAGCGCGGACTCGGTGCGGGCCTTGAGCTGGGCCTTGCTTTCGGTGGCGGCGAACACGCGCTCCACGGCGAGGTAGACGTTCTCGAAGCAGGTCAGCCAGGGCAGCAGCGAGTGGTTCTGGAACACCACCGCGCGCTCCGGGCCGGGGCCGGCGATCTCGCGGTCGGCGCAGAGCAGCACGCCATGGGAGGGCGTGGTCAGGCCGGCGATCAGGTTGAGCAGGGTGGACTTGCCGCAACCCGAGTGGCCGATGAGCGTGACGAATTCGCCCTTGGCCACGGTCAGGTTGATGTCCTTGAGCGCGGGGAACAGGCCCTTCTTGGTCTTGAAGGTCTGCTCGACGTGCTGGATGTCGATGTACTTGGTGGGGCTGGAGTTGCTCATGCTTTCACCTCTTCAAACGTAAACAGGGTGGCGAGTTTGATCAGGGCGAATTCGAGCAGCAGGCCGACGATGCCGATGACGAAGATCGCGATGATGATGCTGGAGACGTTGAGGTTGTTCCACTCGTCCCAGACCCAGAAGCCGATGCCCACGCCGCCGGTCAGCATCTCGGCCGCGACGATCACCAGCCAGGCCGTGCCCACCGCCAGGCGCACACCGGTCAGCAGGTAGGGCAGCACGGCGGGGAACAGGATCTTGGTGAAGATCTTCCACTCGCTCAGGTTGAGCACGCGGGCCACGTTCATGTAGTCCTGCGGCACGCGCTGCACGCCCACTGCGGTGTTGATGATCATGGGCCAGATGGAGCAGATGAAGATGGTCCAGATGGCGGCCGGGTCGGCGCCCTTGAACACCAGCAGGCCGATGGGCAACCAGGCCAGTGGCGAGACCGGGCGCAGCAGGCTGATGAGCGGGTTGAACATGCGGCTCAGAAACTCGAAGCGGCCGATGGCGAAACCGGCGGGGATGCCCACCAGCGCCGCCATGCCGAAGCCGATGGCCACGCGCTTGAGCGAAGCCAGCACGTTCCAGCCCACGCCCTGGTCGTTCGGGCCGTTGCTGTAGAACGGATCGGAGAACACCTGCACCGCCTGCGCCCAGGTTTCGGCGGGCTTGGGGATGCCGCTGTTGCTGGTGCTGGCGATCAGTTGCCAGATCAGCACCAGGCAGGCCAGGCCCAGCACGGGCGGCAGCACCGCCATCCAGAAACCGCGGAAATCGCGGCTCGCGGCCGAGGGGCGGCCGCTGGTCGCGGCGGGCTCAGTAGCGGGGGCTTCGGCGTGGGGGACGCTCATGGCTTTTCCAATGGGGCTGGCATGGGACGGGGCGGGCGGCGCGATGGCCTCAAGCGGTGAGTGAAAAACGGCGCTGACCATGGTCAATGTCCTTTCAGTACAAAACTACGAGCGAAGTGCCTTCAATCCAAGAACGCCGCGGAACCGGCTTTGCCGGGCCGCCAGCGTTGTGCCCCCTTGGGGGGTGACGGCCGAAGGCCGGCGCGGGGGGTTACGCCTTAATGCTGAAGCCATCGGCGTACTTGGCGGGGTCCTTGCCGTCCCAGACGATCCCATCCATCAGCTTGCTGCTGCGCATCGGGTCCTTGGGCACGCTGATGCCCATGGCGCTGGCAACCGATTTGTACAAGTCGATCTGGTTGACCTGCTTGGCGATGCCGAGGTAGTCGGGGTGGCTCTTGATCAGGCCCCAGCGCTTGTGCTGCGTGAGGAACCACATGCCGTCGGACAGGTAGGGGAAGTTGACCTTGCCGTCGTTGAAGAACTTCATGTGGTTCGGGTCGTCCCAGGTCTTGCCCATGCCGTTCTGGTAGCGGCCCAGGATGCGCTGGTTGATCGCGTCCACACCGGTGTTGATGTAGGACTTCTGCGCCACGGTCTCTGCCATCTTCATCTTGTTCTGCAGGCCGGCGTCGATCCAGCGGCTGGCTTCGAGCACGGCCATCATCACGGCGCGCGTGGTGTTGGGGTACTTCTTGGTGAATTCGGCCGTGGTGCCCAGCACCTTTTCGGGGTGGTCTTTCCAGATGTCCTGCGTGGTGTTGGCGGTCACTCCGATGCCGTCCATGATGGCGCGGTGGTTCCAGGGCTCGCCGACGCAGAAGCCGTCCATGTTGCCGATGCGCATGTTGGCCACCATCTGCGGCGGCGGCACGGTGATCAGGCGGGCGCCCGAGAGCGGGTTGATGCCTGCGGCGGCCAGCCAGTAGTGCATCCACATGGCGTGGGTGCCGGTGGGGAAGGTGCCGGCGAAGGTGTAGTCGCGCTTGTTGGCGGCGATGAACTTGGCCAGCGAGGGGCCGTCCACCGCGCCCTTGTCGGCCAGCGCCTTCGAGAGCGTGATCGCCTGGCCATTGTTGTTCAGGCTCATGAGCACGGCCATGTCTTTCTTGGGGCCGGCGGTTCCCATGTGAACGCCGTAGACCAGGCCGTAGAGCACGTGGGCGAAGTCGAGCTCGCCGTTGACGAGCTTGTCGCGCACGCCGGCCCAGCTGGCTTCCTTGGTGGGGATGATCTTGACGCCGTACTTCTTGTCGAAGCCCAGCACCGAAGCCATCACCACGCTGGCGCAGTCGGTCAGGGGGATGAAGCCGATCTTGACTTCTTCCTTTTCCGGTGCGTCGGAGCCGGCGGCCCAGACGCCGCTGTGGCCCAGGGTGGAGAAGAAGGTGGCGGTGGCCGCACCCTTCTTGATGAAGTCGCGGCGCGAGGCCTGGGCCGGGGTGCCGGCGTCGGCCGGGCTGGCGGCAGCGATCGGGGTGGTGGTGTCTGCGGTCATGTCCAACTCCTTGCTGATGAAAAAAATCGGTGGCCAAAAACAAAACGGCGCCCATTTCCTGGCCCGCGCGGTGCGGGTTGGAAATGGACGCCGTTGTCCTGTGTCTGGGGAGACTTCGGGGTTTGCGCCGCCGTTGGCGCAGGTCCCGTTGCTGTGTACTAAGCAGAGACCGTGCCAGGTCTCGTGGTCCGTCGGGGTTCGGGAGAAAGATCTTTGTTATTGAAAGAAAAAATGGCTTCTCAGCGTCACGGGATGTCGGCGAAACAGGGCGGGCGTGGGCGGTGATCGGATGCGGGGGCTTCAGCTTGGTGCATCAACCCTGCGGGGGCACGGGTTTTGTGCGCCGCAGCACGGCAGCGCCGTGCGCACCGGTTTTCAGCGCCGCCGCTCGGGCAGCACCTCGGCCATGGACAGCACCGCTTCGGCCACGTCGATGAGGCGGCGGTTCTGGTTCATGGCCATCTGGCGCAGGGTCTTGTGGGCTTCGGTTTCGCTCAGGTTGCGGTGCGCCATCAGCAGGCCCTTGGCGCGCTCCACCAGCTTGCGCTCGTTGAGGCTGGCGCGCACGGTGTCGAGTTCGTCGCTGATGGCCTGCAGGCGGCGAGCCTGGTCCTGCACCAGGTCGAGGATGGAGCGGTCGAGCTGCGCACCGTAGCCCTGCGCCGGGCCGGGCCCGCTCACGTGTTCGGGCACCGGGTTGTGGAAGAACGAGAGCGCGTCGGCCGGCTCGGTGGCGGCGGGGTGCAGGCCCTGGAAGGCCAGCAGCTCGGCCAGGGCGGCCTGGGTCTTGTGTTCGCACAGGCGCTGCAGGCTGTCGGCGAGCCGGTCTTCCACCGTCTTCATGCGGTCCATGCGCAGGCTGCAGCAGTCGAACCAGGGCTGGCTCTGGTTGGCGTCGAGCGCGCTGCCGTGGGGGGCGGTGCACAGCACGCGGCGCATGCGCTCGAGCTCGGCGCGCGCGGTGACGGTGTCGCGGTCGGCGGTGGCCCAGAGCGTGGCGAGTTCGTCGCTGGCGAATTCCTTGAACACCTGCAGGCAGCGCTCCTGCGAGTCGATCAGGTGCAGCAGGCGCTGCTGCTCGGCGCTGCTGGCCAGGCCGCTGGCGAACAGGGCCGAGCCCGTGGCGCGCTCCTGGCCGGCGAATTCCTTGCCCTGCATGAAATTGAACAGCGCCACCAGCTGGCGCGAGATGGCCGGGTCGCTGGCGCTGTCGGCGGCCTCGAACACCACCGCCAGCAGGCCGGCGATCAGGCGCACGAAGGCTTCGGTGGTCTCACGCGCCGACCATTCCTGGGCGTCGATGCGCTCGCGCAGGGCGGGCAGGGCGTCGAGCCCCTGCAGCACGTAGGCGATGCGGCTGAACAGGCGCGCGCCATGGCCCAGGTGCGCGGCCTGGGTGTCCAGGCTGTCGAAGCAGTGGCGCAGATCGGCCTCGGTGGCCTGGCATTCGGCGATCTGCTGGCGGCGCGGCTCCGCGAAACGGGTGCCCTGGGAGCCCAGAAACAGGTTGGACAGCCCGCGCTCGCGCTGCAGGCCGTGGATCAGCCGGCCGGTCACGTTCACCAGCGCACTGGTGAGCGAGAGCTGGCGCAGCGCGTCGATCTCGCAGCGCTTGGCGGCGATGAGGAAATTGAGGCCCGATTTCAGGGGCTGGGCGGTGGGGGTCATGCAAGGAGGGGTGCAGCAATATTCGTGCCCCACCTCGGGGCGGGCCGCCCACGCCCTGTGCGGGCCAGGGGCGCCGTCAGTCCAATGCCGTGGCCAGGGGCGCCTGCTGGCGGGTGGCCCGGGGCGTGAGCTGGGCGCGCAGGCCCACCACGCCGCCCACCATGATGAGGGCCGGGGGCTTCACGCCGTGGGTCAGCGCCAGTTGCGGCAGATCGGCCAGGGTGCCGGTGATGCAGCGTTCGTCGGGCAGGGTGGCGCGTTCCACCAGCGCGGCCGGGGTGTCGCCCGGCAGGCCGTGGGCGATCAGCTGGCGGCAGATCTCGGGCAGGTTGTGCACGCCCATGTAAAGCACCACGGTCTGGCGTGGGCGCGCGAGCATGGGCCAGTCCATGTCGAGGCCGCGCTCGTCGCGCGTGTGGCCGGTGGCCAGCACGAGTGCACAGGCGTGGTCGCGGTGGGTCAGCGGTATGCCCACCGAGGCGGCCGCGCCCTGCGCGGCGGTGAGGCCGGGCACCACGGTGAAGGGGATGCCGGCCGCGGCCAGCGCCTGGGCCTCTTCGCCACCGCGGCCGAAGATGTAGCCGTCGCCGCCCTTGAGGCGCAGCACCGCGCGCCCGCTGCGCGCGAGCCGCAGCATGAGTTCGATGATCGAGGCCTGGGGCAGGGTGTGGCGCGACGATTCCTTGCCCACGTACACCCGGTCGGCGTCGGGCGGCAGGAAGTCGAGCACGGCCGGGCTCACCAGGTGGTCGTACAGCACCAGCTTCGCGGCCTGCAGGGCCTTCACCGCCTTCAGGGTGAGCAGCTCGGGATCGCCGGGGCCGGCGCCCACCAGCGTCACCAGCCCGGGGGGGCGGCCGTTCTCTGTCGCGCCGTCCCCGGGCCAAGCCGGGGCCAGCCAGTGGCTGTGTTCCATCACGCTCATGGGGCTCTCTCCTTGTTATCTGTGTGTCGCCCATTGTTCTTGGGGGTAAACCCTGAGTCCTTGAACCAGTTCAAGGACAAGGCGCGCGCACCGTCCGACGATGCATGCAGCTCGTCGACCGGCGATGGACAGCAGCCAGGCGAGCGGGTCTGACACCCCCGGAGGGAAGAGGGCCACATCCACAGCTGATCCACGACGGAGAGAGAAAACCCATGAAACCCACCAAGATCATCCTGAGCTCGCTCGCGATGGCGGCCATGCTGGTTGCCGGCGCCCTGCACGCGCAGGACAAAAAGGGCGTCAGCCAGCCCGAGGCCAACTACCAGGCGGGCAGCTCGCCCATGGGCGCCGAGCCCATGGTGCAGAGCGTGAACCCCAAGGCGCCGCCCATGACGCAGGCCGAGTTCGATGTGGCGCGCAAGGTGTATTTCGAGCGCTGCGCGGGCTGCCACGGCGTGCTGCGCAAGGGCGCCACCGGCAAGCCGCTCACGCCCGACATCACCGTGGGCAAGGGCACCGACTACCTCAAGGTCTTCATCGCCTACGGCTCACCGGCCGGCATGCCGAACTGGCAGACCAGCGGCGAGATGACCGAAAAAGAGGTGGACATGATGGCGCGCTACATCCAGCACGAGCCACCGACCCCGCCCGAGTTCGGCATGGAGCAGATGAAGGCGACCTGGAAGGTCATCGTGCCGCCGGAGAAGCGGCCGACCAAGAAGATGAACAACTTCAACATCACCAACATCTTCAGCACCACGCTGCGGGACACGGGTGAGGTGGCGCTGATCGACGGCGACACCAAGAAGATCATCAACATTGTCAAGACCGGCTACGCGGTGCACATTTCGCGCCTGTCGGCCTCGGGCCGCTACCTGTTCGTGATCGGGCGCGACGCCAAGATCAACATGATCGACCTGTGGATGGAGCTGCCCGACAACGTGGCCGAGATCCGCACCGGCCTCGAAGCGCGTTCGGTGGAAACCAGCAAGTTCAAGGGCTTCGAAGACAAGTACGCGATCGCCGGTTCCTACTGGCCGCCCCAGTTCGTGATCATGAACGGCGACACGCTGGAGCCGCTGAAGATCGTGGCCACCCGTGGCATGACGGTCGACAAGCAGGAGTACCACCCCGAGCCGCGCGTGGCCTCCATCGTCGGCAGCCACTACAAGCCCGAGTTCGTCGTGAACGTGAAGGAAACCGGCCAGACCCTGCTGGTGGACTACTCCAACATCGACGCGCTGAAGGTCACCACCATCGGCACCGCACGCTTCCTGCACGACGGCGGCCTGGACTCGACCAAGCGCTATTTCATGGTGGCGGCCAACCAGAGCAACAAGATCGCGGCGGTGGACCTGAAGGAAGGCAAGCTCACGAAGCTGATCGACGTGGGCAAGATTCCCCACCCCGGTCGCGGCGCGAACTTCACCCACCCGAAGTTCGGCCCGGTGTGGTCCACCGGCCACCTGGGTGACGAGACCATCTCGCTCATCGGCACCGATCCGGTCAAGCACCCCAAGGAAGCCTGGAAGGTCGTGCAGACGCTCACCGGCCAGGGCGGCGGCGCGTTGTTCATCAAGAGCCACCCGAAGAGCAATCACCTGTATTCGGACACGCCGCTGAACCCCGATCCGAAGATCTCGCAATCGGTCGCGGTGTACGACATCAACAACCTGGAAAAAGGGTTTGTCGTGCTGCCGATCGCCGAGTGGGCGGGCATCCAGGACGACGGCGCCAAGCGCGTCGTGCAGCCCGAGTTCAACAAGGCCGGCGACGAGGTGTGGTTCTCGGTGTGGAGCGCCAAGAACAAGGAAAGCGCGCTGGTCATCGTCGATGACAAGACGCTCAAGCTCAAGACCGTGATCAAAGACCCGCGCCTGATCACGCCGACGGGGCACTTCAACGTCAATAACACCCAACACGACATTTACTAAGTTCCCCCCTGCGCCGCTGACGCGGCTTCCCCCCTGAGGGGGGACGGCCCTGGTGGCCCGGCGAAGCCGGTTCCACGGGGCCCTGGGGTGGGGTCACTTCGTTGTTGTTGCTGTTTTGGAGCTTTAAATGAAAAAAGTGAATGTGTTGTTGCTGGCGTCGTTCATGGCGCTGGGTTCTGGCGCTGCCTTCGCCGATGGCGAAGCGGCGCTGACCAAGTCCGGCTGCATGGCCTGCCATGCGAAGGACAAGAAGCTGGTTGGTCCTGCGTTCAAGGACATCGCGGCCAAGTACAAGGGGCAGGACGCGGCGGCCAAGCTGTTCGAGAAGGTCCGCAAGGGCGGCTCGGGTGTGTTTGGTCCGATCCCCATGTCGCCCAACGGCGCCGACAAGATCGGCGACGGCGATCTGAAGGACGCCATTGCGGTGATCCTGAAGTCCTGAGGTGAGGCATGAGCGCCGCGCAGGGCCGCCCCAAGCAAGCTCGCGCCCCCTCCGGGGGGCAGCGAAGCACACGCAGTGGCCAGCGTGGGGGCTCTTGTTTCGTGCGCGCTGTCGCTGTCCTGTCCGCACTGCTGCTGGGGCCCGTCACGGCCCTGGCGCAGGCGCCTGCGGTACCCGAGGCCACTCGTGAACATGCCCTGGTTCGCATGGTGCGGCAGGACTGCGGCTCGTGCCACGGCATGCGCCTCACCGGTGGCCTGGGCCCCGCGCTCACGCGCGAGGCCCTGGCCGATGTCCCTCTTGAAAGCCTGGCCGCCGTGATCTACCACGGTCGGCCCGGTACCCCCATGCCGCCCTGGAAGGCGATGCTCAGCGAGCCCGAGGCCCGCTGGATCGCACAACGCCTGCTCCAGGGCTTTCCTGAAGAAATGGCGAAAGCACCATGAAGCGCCGTGAATGGCTGGCCGCCGCGGCCACCCTGTCTTCTGTCGCCGCACTCGGTGGTCTCGCCGGTTGCGCGGCGCCCGTGTTGCGCGGCACCGGCGACCTCGGCGTGGTCATCGGTCGCGCCAACGGCACGCTCTACCTCGTGGACACCACGGCGCAGGCGTTGATCGGCGAGGTGTCCGGCCTGGGCGACCTGTCGCACGCCTCGGTGGTGTTCTCGCGCGACGGACTGTTCGCCTACGTGTTCGGGCGCGATGGTGGCCTCACCCAGGTCAACCTGCTGGAGCGCCGCATCACGCGACGTGTGATGCAGGCCGGCAACTCCATCGGCGGCGCGATCAGCGCCGACGGCACGCTGGTGGCGGCACAGAACTACACGCCGGGTGGCGTGAAGGTGTTCGATGCGCGCACGCTGGAACTGCTGGCCGATATCCCCGCCGAGTACGGCCCCGGAAAGCTGTCGCGAGTGGTCGGTCTGGTCGATCTGCCCGGCCGGCGTTTCGCCTACAGCCTGTTCGACGCCAACGCGATCTGGGTCAGCGACTGTTCAGACCCGGGCCATCCCAAGACCACCAGGTTCGAGAACATCGGCCGCCAGCCCTACGACGCCCTCGTCACGCCCAACGGCCGCCACTACATCGCGGGCCTGTTCGGCGAAGACGGTCTGGCCCAGCTCGACCTGTGGGCAGAAGATTGCCCCCAGGTCAGGGCTGCGCCCAGCCCGCCCCCCGAGGGGGGCAAGGAAACCTGGGGCGGCCCGGCGTTTCCTTGTCAGCCCAAGGTCCAGCGCATCCTCGGCGGCTACGGCAAGGGCCAGGCGCCGCTGCCGGTCTACAAGATGCCGCACCTGCGCGGCTGGGCCGTGGCCGGGCGCCGTGCCTACCTGCCCGCCATCGGCCGCCACGAAGTGCTGGTGGTCGACACCGAAACCTGGGCCGAAGTCGGCCGCATCCCCGTGGCCGGCCAGCCGGTGTTCGTGATGGCGCGGCCCGACGGGCGCCAGGTGTGGGTGAACTTCGCCGTGCCCGACTACCACCGCGTGCAGGTCATCGACACGCAGAGCCAGAAGATCGTGCGGACGCTGGAACCCGGCAAGGCCGTGCTGCACATGGAGTTCACGCCGCGAGGCGAAGCGGTGTGGATCAGCAGCCGCGACGACAACCGCGTGAGCGTCGTCGACACGCAGAGCTTCGCCACCCGCGCGCGGCTGGACGTGCCCGCGCCCAGCGGCATCTTCTTCACCGCACGCGCCGCGCGGGTGGGGTTTTAGAAGCATGAGCGCGCGCGACGCCATCCCCATCCCGTTGAGCGCAGCCGACCTGGCCCTGCTCAACCCCTGGCAACACGGCTTTCCGCTGGTGCGGGAACCCTTTGCCCATATCGCCCAGTCGCTGGATCTGCGAGAGGCGGACGTGCTCGCGGCCTGCGAGCGGCTGCAGCGCGCGGGCGCGATCAGCCGCATCGGCGGCGTGTTCGCACCAGGGGCCGGCGGTGCGGCGCTGCTGGCGGCGATGGCGGTGCCCCACGACCGCTTGCACGAGGTAGCGGCCACCGTGTCGGCACACCCGGGCGTGAACCACAACTACGCGCGCGAGCACGACTTCAATCTCTGGTTCGTCATGACCGGGCGCGACGCGCCGGCCGTGGAAGCCGCCATGCAGGCGCTGGAGCGCGCCTCCGGCCTGCCCGCGCTGCGCCTGCGCATGCAGCGCGCCTACCGCATCGACCTGGGTTTTGATCTGCGCCACAGCACTGCGGTGCTGCCCATGCGGGTGCAGCGCGTGGCCCACGCCGAGCCCATCGCGGCGGCCGACCAGCCGCTGGCCGAGCGGGTGGAGGCGGGCCTGCCCATCACCGCGCGCCCCTTCGACGCCTGGGCCGAAGCCAGCGGCCGTTCGGTGGTGGACGTGCTCTACACGCTGCAACACTGGCTGGACGCCGGCACGCTCAAGCGTTTTGGCGTCGTGGTGCGGCACCACGAGCTGGGTTTTGGCGCCAACGCCATGACCGTGTTCGACGTGCCCGACCACCTGGTGGACGCCTGCGGCGAGGCGCTGGCGCGCCAGCCCGGTGTGACCCTGGCCTACCGGCGCGAACGTGCGCCGCAGTGGCCCTACAACCTGTACGGCATGGTGCACGGCACCGACCGTGCCGTGGTGCAGCGCGTGATCGACCGCGTGGTGCCCGCCGCGGGGCTGGCCGCGCACCGGCGCGCCGTGCTGTTTTCCACCCGCCGTTTCAAACAGACCGGCGCACACCGCTTTCGCGCGCTGCCGCTGCTCCCACACGAGGTGCCCCATGCTGTCGTTGGATGACGCACGCCTGGTCAGTTTCCTGCACGGTGGCTTCCCGCTGAGCGACCGGCCCTTCGCCGACGTGGCCGCGTTGCTCGGCCGCAGCGAAGACGCGGTGATCGAAAGCCTGCAGCGCCTGCTGTCGCAGGGCGATCTCACGCGCTTCGGCCCGCTGTTCCAGATCGAACGCGCCGGTGGCCGCTTCGTGTTGGCCGCGATGGCGGTGCCCGAAGAACGCTTCGACGAAGTGGCGAAGGCGCTGGACGGCATGCCCGAGGTGGCGCACAACTACCGCCGCGAATCGGCCCACCCGGACCAGCCCGGCGCCACGCCGCTCAACATGTGGTTCGTGCTGGCGGTCGAGGCGGCGGACCACATCGAGCGGGTGATCGCGGACATCGAAACAGCGACCGCGCTGCCGGTGTACGCCTTTCCCAAGGAGCGCGAGTTCTTTGTGGAACTCAAACTTCCCTTGCTGGCGGGAGTCACGCATGGCCCTCGATGAACTCGACCGCCGCCTCATCCGCGCCACACAGTCCGGCCTGCCGCTCGTGCCGCGGCCCTTTGAGGCGATTGGTGCCACGCTCGGCATCAGCGGCGAGCAGGTGCGCGAGCGCCTGCAGGCCATGCTCGACGCCGGCCTGATCCGCCGCATCGGCGCCGTGCCCAACCACTACCGCCTGGGCTTTACCGCCAACGGCATGAGCGTGTGGGACGTGGCCGACGAGGTGGTCGACGAGCTCGGTGCACGCATCGGCCTGCTGCCGGGTGTGAGCCACTGCTACCGCCGTCCGCGGCAGCTCCCCGTGTGGCCCTACAACCTCTTCGCCATGCTGCACGGCCGCTCGCGCGACGAGGTGGAGCAGCAAGCCGAAGACATCGCTTTGATGCTCGGCGACGCCTGCCGCGCCCACGACATTCTTTATTCGACTGCGATCCTGAAGAAAACAGGACTGCGCCTCTCAGAAAGCTGAACACCATGTTTCGCATCAGCCAGTACATGCGCGAGATCGCCGAAGCCGAACACACCGGCCGGTACCCGATACCCGCGCCCCGGCTGCGCCAGCAGCCCGGCAAAGACGCCGGCGTGGCGGCGGGTCAACAGCCCGGTCCCGTGGTCATTTGGAATTTGATTCGTCGCTGCAACCTCACCTGCAAACACTGCTACGCGCTTTCTGCCGACCACGAGTACGCCGGCGAGCTGAGCTGGAACGAAGTCGTGACAGTGATGGACGACCTCAAGGCCTTCCGCGTGCCAGTGCTCATCCTCTCCGGCGGCGAGCCGCTGATGCGACCCGACATCTTCGACATTGCCCACCGAGCGCGCGCCATGGGCTTCTACACCGGCCTGTCCACCAACGGCACGCTGATCGACGCCCCCATGGCCGACCGCATCGCCGCGACAGGCTTCGACTACGTGGGCATCAGCCTGGACGGCCTGCGGGAGACGCACGACAAGTTCCGCCGGCTCGAAGGCGCCTTCGACCGCAGCCTGGCCGCCGTGCGCCTGTTGCGCGCGCGCGGCGTGAAGGTGGGCCTGCGCTACACCATGACCGCGCTCAACGCGCACGACTTCGCGCCGCTGCTGGGCCTGATGCGAACCGAGCAGGTGGACAAGTTCTACTTCTCGCACCTCAACTACGCGGGCCGCGGCAACATCCACCGCGGCCAAGACGCGCAGCACCTCGCCACGCGCGAGGCGCTGGACCTGCTCTTCGCACGCGCCTGGGACGCCGCCTGCCAGTGCCTGGACGAGGAGTACGTGACCGGCAACAACGACGCCGACGGCCCCTACCTGCTGCAGTGGGTGCAGGCGCGCTTTCCACGCTGGGCCGACGCGCTGCGCGAGCGCCTGGTGGCCTGGGGTGGCAACAGCAGCGGCGTGAACGTGGCCAACATCGACAACCTCGGCCACGTGCACCCCGACACCATGTGGTGGCACCACACCATCGGCGACCTGCGCCAGCGCCCGTTCTCGCAGATCTGGAGCGACACCAACGAGCCGCTGATGGCGGGCCTGAAGGCGTTTCCCCGCCCGGTGCAAGGCCGCTGCGCGAGCTGCCAGCACTTCGCCCTCTGCGGCGGCAACACCCGCACGCGCGCCCAGCAGCTCACCGGCAACCCCTGGGCCGAAGACCCGGGCTGTTACCTCACCGACGAAGAGATCGGCGCCATGGCCGGCAGCGACGCGGACCGGCTCGCACTCACGCCGTTCCGCAAGGTGCACATCCTGCAACAGGGGGCCAACAATGTCTGATGCGATCAAGCGGCGCGCCGTGGAAACACTGGCCAACCTCGCCCGCGCCACGCTGGTGCTGGGCCTGTTCTGGATGGGTCTGGACATGGCGAGCGCGCAGACGGCGCCCAACGCCGCCGCGCTCTACAGCCAGCACTGCGCCACCTGCCACGGCGAACAACGCACAGGGCTCATGGGGCCGGCGCTGCTGCCCGAGAGCCTGGAGCGCCTGCGCCCGGCCGAGGCGCTGAAGGTCATCACCCATGGCCGCACCGCCACGCAGATGCCGGGTTTCGCCGACCGACTCAGCGCCGCCGACATCGCCGCGCTCGCCGCGCACATCCGCACCCCGGTGTCGCCAGCACCTGTGTGGGCCGAGGCAGACATCCGCGCTTCGCGCAGCTTCAACCCGGTGCCGGCAGGCGAACCGGCGAAGCCATTGTGGAAAGCCGACCCGATGAACCTGTTCGTGGTCGTCGAAGGCGGTGACCATCACATCAGCCTGCTCGACGGCAACCGCTTCGAGGTCATCACCCGTTTCCCCAGCCGCTTCGCGCTGCACGGAGGCCCCAAGTTCACGCCCGACGGGCGCTACGTCTTCTTCGGCTCGCGCGACGGCTGGATCACCAAGTACGACCTCTGGCGCCTGCGCGTGGTGGCCGAGGTGCGCGCGGGGCTCAACATGCGCAACGTCGCGGTGAGCGGCGACGGCCAGTGGGTCATGGCCGCCAACCACCTGCCGCACAGCGTGGTGCTGTTCGACGCCGACCTGAACCTGCAGAAGACCTACGCAGCCGCCACGCTGGACGGCAAGCAGACCTCGCGCGTCTCGGCGGTGTACGACGCCACACCGCGCCAGAGCTTCGTGGTGGCGCTCAAGGACATTCCCGAACTCTGGGAAATTTCCTACAACCCCCAGGCCGAACCGATCTACGACGGCCTGGTGCACGACTACAAGATGGGCGAGTCCATCGCCAAACCCGGCTTCCTCGGTGTGCGCCGCACGCCGCTGGACGAACCGCTGGACGACTTCTTCTTCGACCAGTCGTATCGCCATGTGCTCGGCGCCACGCGTCCGAAAACCAGTGACGGCGCTGCCACCGCGCAAGTGGTCAACCTCGACGCGCGCCGCAAGATCGCTGACCTGCCCATCGCCGGCATGCCGCACCTGGGCTCTGGCATCACCTTTGCGTGGAACGGCAGCACGGTGCTCGCGAGTCCCAACCTAAAAGGCGGGGCCATCGACGTGGTCGACATGAAGACCTGGAAACCGGTGGCGACGATTCCCACTCCCGGGCCGGGCTTCTTCATGCGCAGCCATGAAAACAGCCGCTTCGCCTGGACCGATTCGATGATGAGCCCGACCGCCAGGGACACCCTGACCATCATCGACAAGACCACGCTGCAACCCGTGGCCAGCGTGCGCGAACCCGGCAAGACGTTGGCCCACATCGAGTTCACCAAGGACGGGAAGTACGCGCTGGCCAGCGTGTGGGAGATGGACGGCGCGCTGATCGTCTACGACGCGGCCACCTTCAAGGAAATCAAGCGCCTGCCCATGAGCAAGCCGGTGGGCAAGTACAACGTATGGAACAAGATCACGCGCTCGGAAGGCACTTCCCATTGAACCCCCTGCGCCGCTGCGCGGCTTCCCCCTCTCCTGCGGGAGGGGGACGCAGCCTGTGGCCCGGCGAAGCCGGTTCCACGGCTGCCCTGGGCGGGGCACGCGCTTCGGAAATGCCTCTGCTGATCAGGTCGGCTGCGCCATCCCTGGGGCGTGAGGACGAGGCACGCTCTTCGGAGATGTGTCCGCAGACAAGGTCGGCTGCACCATCCCTGAGCTTGGATGAACCCCGCCTGGCTGGCGACGGCATGGTCTGGCTGCTGGTGTTGGCCGAGCTGCTGGCCTTTGGGCTGCTGTTCGTCTCGTTCGCCATGGCGCGCTGGCGCGAGCCGGTGGTGTTCGCGCAGGGCCAGGCGGAGTTGGACCTGTCCACCGGGGCGCTCAACACGGTCTTGCTGGTGGCGGCGAGCTGGGCCGCGGTGCGGGCCGTGGCCGCGTTCCAGCGCGACCACCGTGTGGCCGGCGCGCGCTGGCTGCTGGTGGCGCTGGGCGGCGCGCTGGGCTTTCTGGTCGTCAAGGGCCACGAGTTCGCCGGCAAGCTGGGCGCCGGTTTCGACTGGGCCACGGACAGCTTCACCGTGCTGTACACCCTGCTGACCGGCTTTCATTTCCTGCACGTGGTGGTGGGCGCCGTGATCTTCATGGTGCTGTGGTGGAACGCGCGCTCGGGCGTGTACGGCCCGGCCAACCACGTGGCGCCGGCCTCGGGCGCGGTGTTCTGGCACATGGTGGATCTGCTGTGGATGGTGCTGTTTCCGCTGGTGTACGTGATCCGTTGAGGGCATTCAGGATGAAACCCAGCCGCGTCGACCTCATGGCCCTCGTGCTCGTGCTGGCCACCGGCCTGAGCTGGTGGCTGGGGGAGGGCGCCGCCCTGACGCAGGGCCATCTCGGGCAGGCCGCCACGCTGGCGGTGCTGGCGCTGGCCGTGCTCAAGGGCGCGCTGATCGCGCTCGACTACATGGAGCTGCGCCACGCGCCCGCGCTGTGGCGGCGGGCGGTGCTGGGCTGGCTGGCGGTGGTGATCGCGCTGGTGCTGCTGGCCAGCCTGTTACCGCGCCTCTGAGCGGCCCGCTTCAGGGCCCGCCCCGTACACTTCCGCCATGCTGATTTTGGGAATCGAATCGTCCTGCGACGAAACCGGCGTGGCCCTGGTGGACGCCAGTGGCCACGACACGCCGCGCCTGCTCGGCCACGCGCTGCACAGCCAGATCGAGATGCACCAGGCCTATGGCGGCGTGGTGCCCGAACTCGCCAGCCGCGACCACATCCGCCGCGTGCTGCCGCTGACCGACGAGGTGCTGGCGCAGACCGGTCTGTCGCTGTCGGCGGTGGACGCGGTGGCCTACACGCGCGGGCCGGGCCTGGCCGGCGCCCTGCTGGTGGGCTCCGGTGTGGCGTGTGCCATGGGCATGGCGCTGGGCAAGCCGGTGATGGGTGTGCACCACCTCGAAGGTCATCTGTTGTCGCCTTTTCTCAGCGCCGATCCACCCCGGTTCCCGTTCGTGGCCCTGTTGGTGTCCGGCGGGCACACCCAGCTGATGCGGGTGGACGGCGTGGGCCGCTACGAACTGCTGGGCGAAACCATTGACGACGCCGCGGGCGAGGCCTTTGACAAATCGGCCAAGCTGCTGGGGCTGGGCTACCCGGGCGGGCCCGCGCTGGCCCGGCTGGCTCTGGAGGGCAACCCGATGGCCTACAAGTTCCCGCGCCCCCTGCTGCACAGCGGGGACCTGGACTTTTCGTTCGCAGGCCTGAAAACGGCGGTGCTGACCCAGGTGAAGCGGCTTGCCCATGCGCGGCCCGAAGGCCCGGCCACGCCGCAGCTGGCGCAGGCGCTTAACGTGGCGCAGAAGGCCGACGTGGCCGCCAGCGTGCAGGCCGCCATCGTGGACGTGCTGGTGAAGAAGTCGCTCTCGGCGATCGCGTCCACCGGCCTGCGCCGCCTGGTGGTCGCCGGTGGGGTGGGCGCCAACGCGCTGCTGCGCGAGCAGCTCAACGCCGCCTGCCAGCGCCAGAACGTGCGCGTGCACTACCCGGAGCTGCACCTGTGCACCGACAACGGCGCCATGATCGCGCTGGCCGCGGGCCTGCGCGTGCAGGCCGGGCTGCTGGCGCCGAGCGGCGGCGCGGTAGCCTACCGCTTCGACGTCCGGCCCCGCTGGCCACTGTCGGAACTCGCCATCACGGCCCTCTGAAATACCCGGGTGGGGTAGGTTCTGTAATTATGAATTAGACTGCGCACGCCTGTCGCCTTGGTGACAGGCGTGCCATCGCCGGCGCCCAGCCGGCGGGTCTTGAACCACGGAGTGCATTCCCATGAACCGACCGAACTTCCCGCGCCGCCGCGCCCTGGCGGCCCTGCTGCTGGGCGCCGCCGGCGCCACCAGCGCCTGGGCCCAGAGCCCGGCCGCGCCCGCTGCCACCGCCGCTCCCGTGCGCATCGGCATGATCGAAGGCCTCTCGGGCCCGTTCGCCAACACCGGTGAAGCGGTGTACCGCAACCTGGTGTGGGCCACCGAGCGCGTCAACGCCCGCGGCGGCGTGAAGCTGCCCGGCGGCAACCGCCCGCTCGTCATCGAGCGTTTCGACAGCAAGGGCCAGACCGAAGAGGCGCTGTCGGCCCTGCGTTCGGCCATCGACCGCGACATCACCATCGTGACCCAGGGCAATTCCTCGGCCGCGGCCGCCGGCCTGATCGACGCCATCAACAAGCACAACGAGCGCGACACCACGAAGCAGGTGCTGTTCCTGAACTATTCGGCGGTGGACCCGGTGCTGACCAACCAGAAGTGCAGCTACTGGCACTTCCGCTTCGACGCCCACGCCGACATGCGCATGAGCGCGCTCATGAGCGTGCTGCGCGACGACCGCGAACTCAAGAGCGTCTACCTGATCGGCCAGGATTACAGCTTCGGCCAGGCGGTGCTGCGCGAAGCCCGCAGCCAGCTGGCCGCCAAGCGCCCGGACGTGAAGATCGTGGGCGACGAGCTGCACCCGATGGCGCGCGTGAAGGACTTCGCGCCCTACGCGGCCAAGATCAAGGCCAGTGGCGCGCAGGCCGTGCTGACCGGCAACTGGGGCAACGACCTGACGCTGCTGGTCAAGGCGGCCCGCGAGGCCGGTTTCGATGGCTCGTTCTACACCTTCTACGGCAACGCCCTGGGCGCGCCCGCGGCCATCGGCGACGCCGGCATCGGCAAGGTGGTGGCGGTGGCCGACTGGTTCCCCAACGTGCCGACGAAAGAGTCCGAGGCGTTCTACCAGTCGTTCCGCCAGCGCTTCCCCAACCCGGCCGATGACTACGTGCACATGCGCATGCAGCTCATGGTCGAGTCGCTGGCGCAGGCCATCGAACGCGCGGGCTCGGTCAACGCGGCCGCCGTGGCGGCGCAGCTGGAAAAGGCCAAGGTCAAGCTTGCCGGCCAGAGCGCCCACATGCGCGCCGCCGACCACCAGTTCCAGCAGCCGCTGGCGGTGGCGGTGATGGACCGCCAGGGCGCCCCCGGCGTCAAGTTCGACGTCGAAGGTTCTGGCTACGGCTTCCGCGTGGTGCGCCACCTGACGCCTGCGCAGGCCGAGCAGCCCCACGGCTGTAACATGACCCGGTAGATATTCCCCCCCGCCGCGCTTCGCGCGACCCCCCAGGGGGCAACACCTGCGGCCCAGCAAAGCCGGTTCCGCGGTGTTCTGGTCTAAGCGCTTTCGCGCGAACAGCCGATACGAAGAAGGAAATACCCGATGCGAGCCGTGGTGGAGAGTCTTGAAGAGTCGCGCATTCGCGAGGTGGCCAACGAAGGCCTGGGGCGCGAGGGTGTGCTCAAGTTCTGGTTTGGCGAGAGCGACGAGGTCACGCCGGCCTTCATTCGCGAGGCCGCCATCGCCTCGCTGCAGGCGGGTGAAACCTTCTACGCCCACAACCTGGGTCTGCCCGAACTGCGCCACGCCATTGCCGGCTACACCCACGGCCTGCATCCCCAGCAGAGCACCGACCAATGGTTCGACCGCATCGCCGTCACGTCCGGCGGCGTCAACGGCCTGATGCTGGCTTCGCAGGCGCTGGTGGAGGCGGGCGACGAGGTGGTGGTGGTCACGCCGGCCTGGCCCAACCTGGTGGCGCAGCCGCAGATCATGGGCGCCACGGTGAAGACCGTGCCGCTCAAGGTGGTGGCGCAGGGCGCGCACGCCGGTGCCTGGACGCTGGACATGGACGCCCTGATTGCGGCCATCACCCCGGCCACGCGGTTGCTGATCGTCAACGCGCCCAACAACCCCACCGGTTGGACGCTCACCCGCGACGAGCAGGCGGCCATCCTGGCGCACTGCCGCCGCACCGGCACCTGGATCCTGGCCGATGAGGTGTACGAGCGCCTGTATTTCGCGGGCGATTCGAGTCATGGCGCGGCGCCCAGTTTTCTGGACGTGGCCGTGCCGGAAGACCGCCTGATCGTGGCCCACAGTTTTTCCAAAAGCTTCCTCATGACCGGCTGGCGCCTGGGCTGGTTGGTACTGCCCAAACCGCTGACCCACGCCGTGGGCAAGCTGATCGAGTTCAACACCTCGTGCGCCCCGGTCTTCACCCAGCGCGCGGCCGTGGTGGCCATGGAGCGCGGTCAGGACGTCACACCCGCGCTGGTGGCGCACCTGCGGCGCTGCCGCGACACCCTGGTGCCGCTGCTGCAGGCCGTGCCCGGTGTCACGCTGGCCGAACCCCGGGGCGGCATGTACGCCTTTTTCCACCTGGCGGGGCAGGACGACTGCCTGGACACCGCCAAGCGCCTGGTGCGTGAAGCCGGCCTGGGCCTGGCGCCCGGCAGCGCTTTCGGCCCCGAGGCGGCCGGCTGGTTGCGCTGGTGTTTCGCCAGCCGGGACCCGCAGCGGCTGGAAGAGGGCGTGCAGCGCCTGGCGAGGTGGCTTGCCCGCGCCTGAGCGCGGCCACCCGATGACGGTTACGGGACGGTGGTTCCGCCGCCACAAAGCCGTGGCAGCGTGCCCCTGTCCAAGAAGGGACCGTGCGCTATAATTCGCGGTTGCCATCTTCTGGATGGCGATTCACGCCCGTTGCGGCGGTCGGATCTGAACCCCGTTCAGAGGCCGGCAGGCTGCGGCGGGACGCATGTAACCCCCAGGAATCCGACATGATCGAAAAATCCATCAAGGCAGCCGTTGTTGCCGACAACGCCCGCGCCGCCAACGACACCGGCAGCCCCGAAGTGCAGGTCGCCATCCTGACCGCCCGCATCAACGAGCTGACCCCCCACTTCAAGACCCATGCCAAAGACCACCACGGTCGCCGTGGCCTGCTGCGCATGGTGAGCCGCCGTCGCAAGCTGCTCGACTACCTGAAGTCCAAGGACGCCGACCGTTACGTCGCCCTGATCGCGAAACTGGGTCTGCGCAAGTAATTTTGGACCCGGCATGACACGCAAAACGCCTGAGTTGGTTCGCTGGCTCGGGCGATTTTTGTTTGTGCACGCCGTTTTTTGATTCCGGAAAAGCCGCAACAGAGCGAAGCTGTGTCATTCCAAAGGGACTGGTTGTCGTGAGGCAGGCGACCAGATCCTCTGGAATGGCATCGTGTTCTGGGTTGTTTTTCCGGGTTGTGTGCAGTGAATCTGCACGGTTTTCCATCCCGACTTTCAACGGGTGGTCACTCAAAGGAGAAACCCCATGAGCCTTTTCAACAAAGTCACCAAGACCTTCCAGTGGGGCCCGCACACGGTCACCATGGAAACCGGCGAAATCGCCCGCCAGGCCACCGGCGCCGTGCTGGTCAACATCGATGACACCGTGGTGCTCGCCACCGTGGTCGCCAAGACCGAAGCCAAGGCCGGGCAGGACTTCTTCCCCCTGACGGTTGACTACACCGAAAAATCGTACGCCGCCGGCAAGATCCCCGGCAGCTTCTTCAAGCGCGAAGGCCGCCCCAGCGAACTGGAAACGCTGACCTGCCGCCTGATCGACCGCCCGATCCGTCCGCTGTTCCCCGAAGGCTTCTACAACGAAGTCCAGGTCATCGTGCACGTGGTCAGCCTGAACCCCGAAGTGCAGGCCGACATCGCCGCCATGATCGCCACCAGCGCCGCGCTGGCCGTCAGCGGCATCCCGTTCAATGGCCCCATCGGTGCCGCTCGCGTGGGCTACGTCAACGGCGAGTACGTGCTCAACCCGGGCCAGACCCAGTTGAAGGACAGCCAGCTCGACCTCGTGGTCGCCGGCACGCAGGCCGCCGTGCTGATGGTGGAATCCGAAGCCCAGCAACTGAGCGAAGAAATCATGCTCGGTGCCGTGGTGTTCGGTCACGAGCAGGGCAACATCGCCATTGCCGCGATCAACGAGCTGGTGCGCGACGCCGGCAAACCGGCCTGGGACTGGCAGCCGCCGGCCAAGGACGAGGCGCTGATCGCCAAGATCGACGCCCTGGCCAAAGCCAAGCTCGAAGCCGCCTACCAGATTCGCAACAAGCAGGCCCGCACCCAGGCCTGCCGCGCCGCCTACGCCGACGTGATGGCCTCCCTGAAAGAAGAGGGCGTGGCCTTTGACAGCGTGGCCATCGAAGCCCTGCTGTTCGAGATCGAAGCCAAGATCGTGCGTGGCCAGATCCTGGCCGGCGAGCCCCGCATCGACGGCCGCGACACGCGCACCGTGCGCGCCATCGAAATCCGCAACGGCGTGCTGCCCCGCACCCATGGCTCTGCCCTGTTCACCCGCGGTGAAACCCAGGCACTGGTGGTGGCCACGCTCGGTACCGACCGCGACGCCCAGCGCATCGACGCGCTGGCTGGCGAGTTCGAAGACCGCTTCATGCTGCACTACAACATGCCTCCCTTTGCCACCGGTGAAGCCGGCCGTTTCGGCACCCCCAAGCGCCGCGAAATCGGCCACGGTCGCCTGGCCAAGCGCGCGCTGATCGCCGCCCTGCCGAGCAAGGAAGACTTCCCCTACACCATGCGCGTGGTCTCGGAAATCACCGAGTCCAACGGCTCCTCGTCGATGGCTTCGGTCTGCGGCGGCTGCCTGGCGCTGATGGACGCTGGCGTGCCCATGAAGGCGCATGTGGCCGGTATCGCCATGGGCCTGATCAAGGAAGGCAACCGCTTCGCGGTGCTGACCGACATCCTGGGTGACGAAGATCATCTGGGCGACATGGACTTCAAGGTCGCCGGCACCACCAACGGCATCTCGGCGCTGCAGATGGACATCAAGATCCAGGGCATCACCAAGGAAATCATGCAGGTCGCACTGGCCCAGGCCAAGGAAGCCCGCATGCACATCCTGGGCAAGATGCAGGAAGCCATGGGCGAAGCCAAGACCGAAGTCTCGAACTTCGCGCCCAAGCTCTTCACCATGAAGATCAACCCCGAGAAGATCCGTGACGTGATCGGCAAGGGCGGCGCCGTGATCCGCGCGCTGACCGAAGAGACCGGCACCCAGATCAACATCGACGAAGACGGCACCATCACCATCGCTTCGACCGACAGCGCCAAGGCCGACGAAGCCAAGCGCCGCATTGAGCAGATCACCGCCGAAGTCGAAATCGGCAAGATCTACGAAGGCCCGGTCACCAAGATCCTGGACTTCGGCGCCCTGATCAACCTGCTGCCCGGCAAGGACGGCCTGCTGCACATCAGCCAGATCGCTCACGAGCGTGTGGAAAAAGTGACCGACTACCTGACCGAAGGTCAGATCGTCAAGGTCAAGGTGCTGGAGACCGACGAAAAGGGCCGCGTCAAGCTGTCCATGAAGGCGCTGATCGACCGCAACAGCGGCGAGCAGGCCCAGCAGCAACAGCAGCAGCAACAGTGAGTCGCGCGCACGTCTGGTCATGAAAGCCGTTGAAATCAGCGCCTTTGGCGCTCCCGAGGTGCTGCGCCTGAGCGATCGTCCCATGCCCGTAGCGGGCGCGGGCGAGCTGCTCATCCGCGTCGCTGCATCGGGGGTCAACCGGCCCGACGTGCTGCAACGCACTGGCAACTACCCCGTGCCGCCAGGCGCGTCCGACATTCCCGGCCTCGAAGTGGCGGGCGTGATCGAATCGGGCGACGAGGCGGCCATGGCGGCGGCCGGATTCCAGGTCGGCGACCGGGTCTGTGCGCTGGTGGCGGGTGGGGGTTATGCCCAGTACTGCGTGGCGCCGGTGGCGCAGTGCCTGCCGGTCCCTGAGGGGCTGGACGATGTGGCCGCGGCCTCCTTGCCCGAGACCTTCTTCACCGTCTGGAGCAATGTGTTTGATCGCGCCCGTCTGCAGGCCGGTGAAACCCTGTTGATCCAGGGTGGCACCAGCGGCATCGGCGTGACCGCCATCCAGATGGCCAAGGCTCTGGGTGCGCGCGTGATCGCCACCGCGGGCAGCGACGACAAGTGCGCGGCCTGCCTGGCGCTGGGGGCCGACCACGCCATCAATTACAAGACGCAGGACTTCGTGCGCGCCGTGGCCGACTTCACCGAAGGACGCGGCGTCAACGTGGTGCTCGACATGGTGGCCGGCAGCTACGTGGCGCGTGAGCTGGACTGCCTGGCCGAGGATGGTCGGCTGGTCTTCATCGCGGTGCAGGGCGGCGTCAAGGCCGAGATCAACGCTGGCACGGTGCTGCGGCGCCGTCTGACCATCACGGGCTCGACCCTGCGTCCGCGCCCGGTGGCCTTCAAGGCGGCGATCGCGAGTGCCTTGCGCGAACACGTCTGGCCGTTGCTGGCCAGCGGCCGCATCAAGCCCGTGATCTACCGGGTGTTCGATGCCGCTGACGCAGCGGCCGCCCACGAACTGATGGAATCCAACCGCCACATCGGCAAGCTCGTCCTGACCTGGGCGTGACCGGTGTGCGTCGTCAAGCTGGAGTGAATCCCATGAAAAAACTGATCGCAGGCAACTGGAAAATGAACGGCTCGCTGGCCGCCAACGAAGCCTTGGTCAAGGCCATGCTCGACGGCCTGCAGGGCTCGGCGCCCGCGGCCGACATGGCCCTGTGCGTCCCTGCGCCCTATCTGGCACAGCTGCAGTCCTTGCTGCAAGGCAGCCCTGTGGCCTGGGGGGCGCAGGACGTTTCGGCCCACGAGCAAGGCGCATACACCGGCGAGGTGAGTGTGGCCATGCTCAAGGACTTCGGTTGCCGCTACGCCATCGTCGGTCACTCCGAGCGCCGTCAGTACCACGGTGAGACCGATGCCCTGGTGGCGGCGAAGGCCCAGCGCGCGCTGGCGGCCGGCGTCACGCCCATCGTGTGTGTGGGTGAAACCCTGGACGAACGTGAAGCGGGTCAGACCGAGGCCGTGGTCAAGCGCCAGCTCGCCGCGGTGATCCACGCGGTGGCCCATTGCACCAGCGAGATCGTGGTGGCCTATGAGCCCGTGTGGGCCATCGGCACTGGCAAGACCGCCACCCCCGACATGGCCCAGCAAGTGCATGCCGTGCTGCGTGCGCAGCTGTCGGCGGCCACGCAACACCCCGAGCGTGTGCACATCCTCTACGGCGGCAGCATGAATGCCGCCAACGCGGCCAGCCTGCTGGCGCAGCCCGACATCGATGGCGGTTTGATCGGCGGTGCGTCGCTCAAGGCCGCAGACTTTTTGCAGATCGTGGCCGCGGCGCGTTGAGCCCCGGACACGTTTCCCACCATTCCGGAGAAAAAAATGAATGTTTTGTTGACCATCCTCCTCGCGGTGCAGATTCTTTCCGCGCTCGGCATGATCGGCCTGATCCTGATGCAGCACGGCAAGGGTGCCGATGCGGGCGCCGCCTTTGGCGGCGGCGCGGGCTCCGCGAGCCTGTTCGGTGCTTCGGGGGGCGCGAACTTCCTGTCCCGCAGCACGGCTGTGCTGGCCGGCATCTTCCTCTCCTGCACGCTGGGCCTGGCCTACTTCGGCAACCTGCGTGAAGCACCGAGTTCGGGCAGCGTGTTGGAGGGTGCGGCAGCACCCGCACAGCAGCCGGCAGCGGCCCAGATCCCCGACTCCACCTCTGGCCAACCGGCCGCTCCGGCCGCCGCGGAAACGCAGCCCGCAGGCACGGGCGCCGCGCAGATTCCAGGCAAGTAATTTTTGTGAAATCGATCGGTGGTAAAGGGCACTTTCCTGTTGCTCCACTCTACCGATATGGTTTGAAAAACCATGGTGTGCCCTGAAAATCAAGGTGGATTCAGGGTAAACTCTATGGGTTGTCAGCAAGGCTCACACCGACCCTCGTGAGCCAGACAATGCAGACCCAGCCGACGTGGTGAAATTGGTAGACACGCTATCTTGAGGGGGTAGTGGCGAAAGCTGTGCGAGTTCGAGTCTCGCCGTCGGCACCAATCTTTGGACAACATGGCCCGTGAGCCATGTCAGCGGAACTTACCCAAGATGAGTCTCGAACAATACCTTCCCGTGCTCTTGTTCATTTTGGTGGGTATCGCTATCGGGATCATTCCCCAGGTCCTGGGCTACATCCTCGGCCCCAACCGCCCGGACGCGGAAAAGAACTCCCCTTACGAATGCGGCTTCGAGGCTTTCGAAGATGCTCGCATGAAGTTCGATGTGCGCTACTACCTGGTGGCCATTCTCTTCATTCTGTTCGATCTCGAGATCGCGTTTCTCATCCCCTGGGCCGTGGCCTTTTCCGACATTGGCGTCACCGGCTTTCTGGCGGGGGTGGTTTTCCTGGCCATTCTGACCGTGGGCTTTGCCTATGAGTGGAAAAAAGGTGCGCTGGATTGGGAATGATGAACAGCAACACGTGCGGGATCACCGGAGCAGCTCATGATTGAAGGCGTTTTCAAGGAAGGTTTTGTCACCACGAGCTATGACTCGGTGGTGAACTGGGCCAAGACCGGATCGCTGTGGCCCATGACTTTCGGTCTGGCTTGCTGCGCGGTGGAGATGATGCATGCGGCCACGGCGCGTTACGACCTGGGGCGTTTCGGTGCCGAGGTGTTTCGCGCCAGTCCGCGCCAGTCCGACCTGATGATCGTGGCCGGCACCTTGTGCAACAAGATGGCGCCGGCGTTGCGCAAGGTCTACGACCAGATGGCCGAGCCGCGCTGGGTGCTCTCCATGGGGTCGTGCGCCAATGGTGGCGGCTATTACCACTACAGCTACTCGGTGGTGCGCGGTTGCGACCGGATCGTGCCGGTTGATGTCTACGTGCCGGGCTGTCCGCCCACGGCCGAGGCGCTGCTGTACGGAATCATCCAGTTGCAGCAGAAGATCCGCCGCACAAACACCATCGCGCGTGCCTGAGCGGTTGCGGTCCACGGGTTCAAGTCCAGAAAGACGGTTCATGAGCGAGACAGCCACGCCCTACACAACAAGCCCTGAAGCCATTCAGGCTTCTCTCTCCGCTTTGCTGGGCGAGCGGGCGCAGTCGATCGACATCGAGCGCGGTGAGGTGACCCTGGTGGTGGCCGCCGCCGACTACCTGGCGGTGATGCAGACGTTGCGTGACGCGCCGCAAACACGGTTCGAACAACTGATCGATCTGTGTGGCATGGACTACTCCACCTACGGCGACGGTCGCTGGGAGGGGTCGCGCTTCGCTGTGGTGGTGCACCTGCTGTCCGTCAGTCTCAATCATCGGGTGCGCGTTCGCGTGTTCTGCCCCGAGGACGATTTCCCTGTCGTGGCTTCTGTGTCGGAGCTTTGGGCGTCGGCCAACTGGTACGAGCGCGAGGCCTTCGATCTCTATGGCATCGTGTTCGAGGGACACAACGACCTGCGCCGCATCCTGACCGACTACGGATTCATCGGCCACCCCTTCCGCAAGGACTTCCCGTTGTCGGGCCACGTCGAGATGCGCTACGACGCCGAGCGCCTGCGGGTGGTCTACGAGCCGGTGACCATCGAGCCTCGTGAAATCACGCCACGCGTGATCCGTGAAGACAACTACGGCGGACTGCACTGACCATGGCTGAAATCAAGAACTACACCCTGAACTTCGGTCCGCAGCACCCGGCCGCGCACGGCGTGTTGCGCCTGGTGCTGGAGCTCGATGGTGAGGTCGTGCAGCGCGCCGACCCGCACATCGGCCTGCTGCACCGCGCCACCGAAAAGCTGGCCGAGCACAAGACCTTCATCCAGTCGCTGCCCTACATGGACCGGTTGGACTACGTCTCGATGATGTGCAACGAGCACGCCTACTGTCTGGCCATCGAAAAGTTGCTGGGCATCGAGGTGCCGATCCGTGCGCAGTACATCCGCGTGATGTTCAGCGAGATCACCCGCCTGCTCAACCACCTGATGTGGCTGGGTTCACACGGCAACGACTGCGGCAGCTCGACCATCCTGATCTACGCATTCCGCGAGCGCGAAGACCTGTTCGACATGTACGAAGCCGTGTCGGGTGCGCGCATGCATGCGGCCTACTTCCGTCCGGGCGGTGTCTACCGCGACCTGCCGGACACGATGCCGCAATACAAGCACAGCAAGATCCGCAACGCCAAGGCCATGGCGGAAATGAACACCAACCGCCAGGGTTCGTTGCTGGACTTCATCGATGACTTCACCCAGCGTTTCCCCACCTACCTGGCCGAATACCACACGCTGCTCACCGACAACCGCATCTGGAAACAGCGCACCGTCGGCATCGGTGTGGTCACGCCCGAGCGTGCGCTCAACCTCGGCATGACCGGCCCCATGCTGCGCGGTTCCGGCATCGCCTGGGACCTGCGCAAGAAGCAGCCGTACGACGTGTACGACCGCATGGACTTCGACATCCCCGTCGGCAAGACCGGTGACACCTACGACCGTTACCTCGTCCGCATGGAAGAGATGAAGCAGTCCAACCGCATCATCAAGCAGTGCGTGGACTGGCTGCGGGTGAACCCGGGCCCGGTCATCACCGACAACCACAAGGTGGCGCCGCCTTCTCGCGAAGCGATGAAGTCGAGCATGGAAGAGCTGATCCATCACTTCAAGCTGTTCACCGAAGGTTTCCACGTGCCCGAAGGCGAAGCCTACGCGGCCGTCGAACATCCCAAGGGGGAGTTCGGTATCTACCTCGTGAGCGACGGCGCCAACAAGCCGTACCGACTGAAGATCCGCGCCCCCGGTTTTGCCCACCTGTCCACTATGGACGAGATGGCCAAAGGTCACATGCTGGCCGACGCGGTCGCCATCATCGGCACCATGGACATCGTTTTTGGAGAGATTGACCGATGATCTCTGAGACCCAAGCCGTGAGCGCCGCGACGCTCGCCGATGCCACGCTGCAGCGCTTTGCGCGCGAGGTGGCCAAGTACCCCGCGGACCAGAAGCAGTCGGCCGTCATGGCCTGTCTGGCCATCGTGCAGCAGGAGCAAGGCCATGTGAGCTTGGCCGCTGAGAAGGCCATTGCCGCCTACCTCGACATGGCACCCATGGCGGTGCACGAGGTCACGACCTTCTACAACATGTACAACCAGCGGCCAGTGGGCAAGTACAAGCTCAACGTCTGCACCAACCTGCCGTGCCAGCTGCGCGACGGCAACAAGGCGCTGGCCCACCTGGAGCACAAGCTGGGCATCGCCATGGGCGAAACCACGGCCGATGGCCTGTTCACCCTGCAGCAGAGCGAGTGCCTGGGCGCTTGCGCCGACTCGCCGGTGATGCTGGTCAACGACCGCCACATGTGCAGCTTCATGAGCAACGACAAACTCGACCAGCTGATCGACGGTCTGAAGGCCGCGGAGGCCAAGGCATGAACGCAGAACAGGTGATTTTGCAGTTTCGCGCCACCGGCGTGCAGACCTGTTTCCACGACCGTCACATCAATCCCCAGATCTATGCCGGACTCAACGGCAGCAACTGGTCGCTGCAGGACTACGTGGCGCGCGGCGGTTACCAGGCCTTGCGCAAGGTGCTGGGCCAGGATGGTTCCGAAGGCCTCTCGCAGGATCAGGTGATCGCCACCGTGAAAGAGTCCGCACTGCGCGGGCGCGGTGGCGCAGGTTTCCCGACCGGCCTGAAGTGGAGCTTCATGCCGCGCCAGTTTCCGGGTCAGAAGTACCTCGTGTGCAATTCGGATGAAGGCGAGCCGGGGACCTGCAAGGACCGCGACATCCTGATGTTCAACCCGCACATCGTCATCGAGGGCATGGCCATCGCGGCGTATGCCATGGGCATCAGCGTGGGCTACAACTACATCCACGGCGAGATCTTCGAGGTCTACGACCGCTTCGAAGCCGCTCTGGAAGAAGCGCGTGCCGCGGGCTTCCTGGGTGACAAGATTCTGGGCAGCAACTTCAGTTTCCAGTTGCACGCGTTTCACGGGTTCGGCGCCTACATCTGCGGTGAAGAGACCGCGCTGCTCGAATCGCTGGAAGGCAAGAAGGGTCAACCGCGCTTCAAACCGCCGTTCCCGGCCAGCTTCGGCCTGTACGGCAAGCCCACCACCATCAACAACACAGAGACCTTCGCGGCCGTGCCCTGGATCATCCGCAACGGCGGCCAGGCCTATCTTGAGTGCGGCAAGCCCAACAACGGCGGCACCAAGATCTATTCGGTCAGCGGCGATGTGGAGCGCCCGGGCAACTACGAAGTCCCCATGGGCACGCCGTTTGCCAAGCTGCTGGAGCTCGCCGGCGGTGTGCGCACCGGTCGTCAGCTCAAGGCCGTGATCCCCGGTGGCTCGTCGTCGCCCGTGCTGCCCGCATCCATCATCATGGAATGCACCATGGACTACGACTCCATTGCCAAGGCCGGCTCCATGCTCGGCTCGGGAGCGGTGATCGTGATGGACGACTCGCGATGCATGGTCGAGTCGCTCAAGCGCCTGTCCTACTTCTACATGCACGAGAGCTGTGGACAGTGCACGCCCTGCCGCGAAGGCACGGGCTGGCTCTGGCGCCTGGTGGACCGCATCCACCGAGGCGACGGTCGCCCGGCCGACATGGCGCTGCTGGACAACGTGGCCGAGAACATCATGGGCCGCACCATCTGCGCCCTGGGCGACGCGGCAGCCATGCCGGTGCGCGCCATGATCAAACATTTCCGGCCCGAGTTCGAGGCCATGATCAAAGCCGATGCCGCTGCTTCACAGCCGGCCCCGGCCGCGGTCTGATAGCGGGACACACCATGGTTGAAATCGAACTCGACGGCCAGAAGGTCGCAGTGCCACCGGGCAGCATGGTCATGCATGCCGCCGAGAAGGCGGGCACTTACATTCCGCATTTCTGCTACCACAAGAAGCTCTCCATCGCAGCCAACTGCCGCATGTGTCTGGTGGACGTGGAGAAGGCGCCCAAGCCCATGCCGGCCTGTGCCACACCGGTCACGCAGGGCATGATCGTTCGCACCAAGAGCGACAAGGCCATCAAGGCCCAGCAGTCGGTGATGGAGTTCCTGCTCATCAACCATCCGCTGGACTGCCCGATCTGCGACCAGGGCGGCGAGTGCCAGTTGCAGGATCTGGCCGTGGGCTATGGCGGCTCCGGTTCGCGCTACGAAGAAGAAAAACGCGTGGTGTTCCACAAAGACGTGGGGCCGCTGATTTCCATGGAGGAAATGAGCCGTTGTATCCACTGCACCCGCTGCGTGCGCTTCGGCCAGGAGATCGCCGGTGTGATGGAGCTGGGCATGTCGCACCGTGGCGAACACGCCGAGATTGAGGCCTTCGTTGGCAACACGGTGGACTCCGAGCTGTCGGGCAACATGATCGACCTCTGCCCCGTGGGTGCGCTCACCAGCAAGCCTTTCCGCTATAGCGCCCGCACCTGGGAACTCTCGCGCCGCAAGAGTGTGAGCCCACACGACGGCACCGGGGCCAACCTGATCGTCCAGGTGAAGAACCACAAGGTGATGCGCGTCGTGCCGTTCGAGAACGACGCCATCAACGAGTGCTGGATCGCCGACCGTGACCGTTTCTCCTACGAAGCCGTCAACAGCGAAGACCGTCTGACCGCGCCCATGCTCAAGCAGGGCGGCGAGTGGAAGACGGTGGACTGGCAGACCGCGCTCGAATACGTGGCCAACGGCCTCAAGGAGCTCAAGACCGAACACGGTGCTGGCGCCATCGGTCTGCTCGCCAGCCCGCACAGCACGCTCGAAGAGCTCGCGCTGGCCGGTGCCCTGGTGCGCGGCCTGGGCAGTGAAAACATCGACAGCCGCTTGCGCCAGGCGGACTTCGGCAACGCCGCCGCCGCTGGGTCGGCACGCTGGCTGGGCATGCCCATTGCCGCGCTGTCTTCCCTCCAGCGCGTGCTGGTCGTGGGGTCCTCCCTGCGCAAAGACCATCCGCTGTTCGCGCAGCGCATTCGCCAAGCCGTCCGCAAGGGGGCTCAGGTGAATGTGGTCAGCGACCAGATGCAAGACTGGGCGATGCCGATCGCGAACGCCGTGACCGTCGACAGCAATCTCTGGGTGGCGGCACTCGCCGGCATCGCTGCGGCCGTGGCCGCTGAAACCGGCGTGCAGACACCCATCGCGGGTGAGATCAACGACACGACCCGCGCCGTGGCCAGGTCCTTGTTGGATGGTGAACAGAAAGCCATCCTGCTGGGCAACGCTGCGGCTCACCATGAGAAGGCGTCCAGCCTGCTCTCGCTGGCCAACTGGATCGCCCAGCAAACCGGCGCGAAGGTCGGCTACCTCATCGAAGCCGCGAACACCGTGGGTGCCCAACTGGTGCGAGCGGTGCCGGGGCAGGGTGGTCTGCATGCGGGCCAGATGCTGGGTGGTGCCCTCAAGGCCACGCTGTTGCTCAACACCGAGCCGGCTTTCGACAGCGCGGTCGGCGCCCAGGGCCTGCGCTCGTGCGGCGGCATGGTCGTCACACTCAGCCCCTTCAAGGCCAACATGGACGTGAGCGACGTGCTCCTGCCCATCGCTCCGTTCACCGAAACCTCGGGCTCCTTCGTCAATGCCGAAGGCCGTCTGCAGAGTTTCCACGCCGTGGTGCGCCCGCTGGGCGACACGCGCCCGGCCTGGAAGGTGTTGCGCGTGTTGGGCAATCTGCTGGGCCTGTCGGGGTTCGATGCCGACTCCTCGCAGGCGGTGCTGGCTTCGGTGCTGCCGGGTGTGGCTTCGGGTGACGTGGTGGCCGCTGCCCGCCTGTCGAACGCCGACGCTGGCGTCGGCCCGGCCGCTGCCGACCTGGGCCCTGTCCAGTCCCAGCCCTGCGTGGCCTCGATCTACCAGCTCGATTCGCTGGTGCGTCGCGCCACCTCGCTGCAACTCACGAGCGATGCACGGACCGGTCGCACCGTGGTCGAAGGAGCAAGTGCATGATCGACGCGATGTACAACGGCGGCATGGGTCTGATCGCCGCCCCGTGGTGGACCACCGCGGCCTGGCCGGTGCTCTGGATCCTGATCAAGATTGTGGTGGTGCTGGCGCCCCTGATGGGCGCGGTGGCTTACCTCACGCTGTGGGAGCGCAAGCTGCTGGGTTTCATGCAGGTGCGTCTGGGCCCCAACCGGGTCGGACCGTTTGGTCTGCTGCAGCCGATCGCCGATGCGATCAAGTTGCTGACCAAGGAAATCATCAGCCCCAGTGCCGCCGCCAGCGGGCTGTTCCGTCTGGGGCCGATCATGGCCATCATGCCGGCGCTGGCCGCGTGGGTGGCGGTGCCCTTCGGGCCCGAGGCGGTGCTGGCCAACGTGAACGCCGGCCTGCTGGTGATTCTGGCCATCACCTCGATCGAGGTCTATGGCGTGATCATCGCCGGCTGGGCATCGAACTCCAAATACGCCTTCCTGGGGGCGCTGCGCGCCTCGGCCCAGATGGTGAGCTATGAGATCGCGATCGGCTTCTGTTTCCTGGTGGTGATCATGACCGCCGGCAGTTTGCACCTGGGCGAGATCGTGGCGTCGCAGAGCCGCGGCATGGCCGCCGGCATGGGGCTGAACTTCCTGTCCTGGAACTGGCTGCCCCTGCTGCCGATCTTCTTCGTGTACCTGATCTCGGGCGTGGCCGAAACCAACCGCCACCCCTTCGACGTGGTCGAAGGCGAAGCCGAGATCGTGGCAGGCCATATGGTCGAGTACTCGGGCATGGGTTTCGCCATCTTCTTCCTGGCCGAATACGCCAGCATGTGGCTGGTGTCCATCCTGGGCGTGCTGATGTTCCTGGGCGGCTGGCTGCCACCCATCGACAGCGCGCTCTTCAACTGGATCCCCGGCTGGATCTGGCTCGGCCTCAAGACCTTCCTGGTCGTGTCCATGTTCATCTGGATCCGGGCCACCTTCCCGCGCTTCCGCTACGACCAGATCATGCGTCTGGGCTGGAAGATTTTCATTCCCGTGACACTGATCTGGTTGCTCCTCGTGGGCGGTCTGATGCAGACGCCGTGGAACATCTGGAAATAAGCTGGGCGAACCACCATGTCTACCACCTCCGCCACCCCGGCCGTTGTCGCGCCGTTTTCCCTGCGCGATTTCTTCAAGAGTTTCCTGTTAGTCGAGCTTTTCAAGGGCCTGGCCCTGACCGGGCGCTACGCGTTGCGCCGCAAGGTGACGGTGCAGTTCCCGGAAGAAAAGACCCCGCTGTCGCCGCGTTTTCGCGGCCTGCATGCGCAGCGCCGGTACGAGAACGGCGAAGAGCGCTGCATCGCCTGCAAGCTGTGCGAGGCGGTGTGCCCGGCCCTGGCCATCACCATCGAGGCCGGCGAACGCGCGTCGGACGGCACGCGCCGCACCACCCGCTATGACATCGACCTGACCAAGTGCATCTTCTGCGGTTTCTGCGAAGAGGCTTGCCCGGTGGACGCGATTGTGGAGACCCACATCCTCGAATACCACGGTGAAAAGCGCGGCGACCTGTACTTCACCAAAGAGATGCTGCTGGCCGTGGGTGACCGCTACGAAACCGAGATCGCTGCCGCCAAGGCGGCCGATGCTCCCTACCGCTGACCCTGGGCTGACCCTCGACCGAAGAACCATTCCATGGACTACCAGACCGGCTTTTTCTACCTGTTCGCGGCGGTGCTGCTGTTTGCGGCCTTCCGCGTGATCACCGCGCGCAACCCCGTGCACGCGGTGCTCTATCTGATGCTGTCGTTTTCCCAGGCGTCGGCCCTGTGGCTGCTGCTCAAGGCCGAGTTCCTGGGCCTGACGCTGGTGCTGGTGTACCTTGGTGCCGTGATGGTGCTGTTCCTGTTCGTGGTGATGATGCTCGACATCAAGCTCGAAGGCGGTCGCTGGAGCTTCTGGCAACACTTCCCGCTCGCCGCGGCGCTGGGCGCCCTGGTGGCGGCCGAGATCATTGCCGTGCTGTGGGCCGGTTTCCCGTCCATCGTCATGGCGTCTTCTGCACCGATGCCTGCGAGCTATTCGAACACCGGAGAACTCGGCCGCCTGTTGTACAGCGAGTACCTGTACCCGATCCAGGTGGCGGCGGTGATCCTGCTGGTGGCGATGGTCGCTGCGATCGCGCTCACGCTGCGCCAGCGCAAGGACAGCAAGGCCATCAACCCCGGGCTGCAGGTGCACGTGCGCGCCAGCGACCGTCTGGTGGTGCTGCCCATGGCCGCCACCCAATCCGCGCCCCTGGTCGACGCGGCCGTCGTTGAGGAGAGCAAGGCATGAGCATCACACTGGGTCACTTCCTGTCCGTGGGCGCGATCCTGTTCGCCCTGTCGGTGATCGGCATTTTCCTGAACCGCAAGAACCTCATCGTGCTGCTCATGGCCATCGAGCTGATGCTGCTGGCCGTGAACATGAATTTCGTGGCGTTCTCCCATTTCCTGGGTGACATGCATGGCCAGGTCTTCGTTTTCTTCATCCTGACGGTGGCCGCGGCCGAGTCGGCGATCGGTCTGGCCATCCTGGTGCTGCTGTTCCGCAACAAGGCGTCCATCAGCGTCGAAGAACTCAACACCCTCCAGGGTTGATGACCATGTGCCCTCACGCTCGTCATTTCATGTATTCACAGCCCTCCGAGGGGGCGCAAGCCGCCCTTGGGGCGGCCCGGCGGTCGGTTTAAGGCCTTTCACACCATGAGCACAACCCTTTCTGCAAGCACACTTCTGGCTGTTCCGTTGGCCCCGCTGGCGGGTGCGGTGCTGGCCGGCATCCTCGGAACCACGTTTGGTGGCAACGTCATTGGTCGGCGCACCTCGCACACGCTCACGATCCTGGGCGTGTTGATCGCCTTCATCCTCTCGGCCATGACGCTCAAGAGCGTGGCCGTGGACGGCGCCCGCTTCAATCAGACCATCTACGAATGGATGGTGATCGGTGGCCTGAAGATGGAAATCGGCTTCATGGTCGATGGCCTGACCGCGATGATGATGTGTGTGGTCACCTTCGTCTCGCTGATGGTACACATCTACACCATCGGCTACATGGAAGAGGATGCTGGCTACAACCGCTTCTTTGCCTACATCTCGCTGTTCACTTTCTCCATGCTCATGCTCGTGATGAGCAACAACCTGCTGCAGCTGTTCTTCGGCTGGGAAGCGGTGGGCCTGGTGTCCTACTTGCTGATCGGGTTCTGGTTCAACAAGCCCACGGCGATCTTCGCCAACATGAAGGCCTTCCTGGTCAACCGCGTGGGCGACTTCGGCTTCATCCTCGGCATCGGCCTGATCGTGGCCTACGCCGGCACGCTGAGCTACACCGAGGTGTTCGCCAAGGCACCCGAACTGGGCCAGATGGGCTTCCCCGGCACCGACTGGCTGCTGATCACCGTGATCTGCATCTGCCTGTTCATCGGCGCGATGGGCAAGTCGGCGCAGTTCCCGCTGCACGTGTGGCTGCCGGACTCGATGGAAGGCCCGACCCCGATCTCCGCGCTGATCCACGCCGCCACCATGGTGACGGCCGGCATCTTCATGGTCGCTCGTATGTCGCCGCTGTTCGAGCTGTCCGACACTGCGCTCAACTTCATCATGGTGATCGGCGCCATCACGGCCCTGTTCATGGGTTTCCTCGGCATCATCCAGAACGACATCAAACGCGTGGTGGCCTATTCCACACTGTCCCAGCTTGGCTACATGACGGTGGCGCTCGGTGCCTCGGCCTACAGCGTGGCGGTTTTCCACCTGATGACACATGCCTTCTTCAAGGCCTTGCTGTTCCTCGCCGCCGGTTCCGTGATCATCGGCATGCACCACAACCAGGACATCCGCTGGATGGGCGGCGTGCGCAAGTACATGCCCATCACTTGGATCACCTCGCTGCTGGGCACGCTGGCGCTGATCGGCACACCGCTGTTCGCCGGTTTTTACTCCAAGGACAGCATCATCGAGGCGGTGCACTTCAGCAACCTGCCGGCCTCGGGTTTCGCGTACTTTGCTGTGCTGGCGGGTGTGTTCGTGACCTCGTTCTATTCGTTCCGCCTCTACTTCCTGGTGTTCCACGGCAAGGAGCGCTATGACCAGAATCCTGACGCGCACCATGGCCATGACGACCACCACGACGATCACGGCCACGGACATGGCGATCACAAGCCGCACGAAACGTCCTGGGTGGTGACCGTGCCGCTGCTGCTGCTGGCGATTCCGTCGGTGGTGATCGGCTTCATGACGATCCAGCCGATGCTGTTTGGCGAGTTCCTCAAGGACGCGATCCACATCAACCTCGAACTGCATCCGGCGATGGAGAAGTTCGCCGAAGAGTTCCACGGCCCGCTGTCGATGGCGCTGCACGCCTTCTCCACCGCACCGTTCTACCTGGCGCTGGGCGGTGCCGTGGTGGCCTGGTACATGTACATGGTCAACCCGGCCTTGCCGGCAGGCATTGCGCGCACCTTCAGGCCCATCGTGACCCTGCTGGAGAACAAGTACTACATGGACTGGTTCAACGAAAACGTGCTCGCCCGTGGCGCACGGGGCCTGGGCATCGGATTGTGGAAGGGCGGCGATCGTGGCGTGATCGAGGCGGGCGTGGTCAACGCCAGCTGGAAGCTGGTGGGCGTGGTGTCCTCGGTGGTGCGTCAGGCACAGACCGGTTACCTGTACCACTACGCACTGATGATGATCGTGGGCGTGTTGCTGTTCATGACGTATTTCGTGTGGCTCGCCCACTAAGAGGAAGAACAAGATGGGTTTGCTGAGCCTTGCGATCTGGACGCCAATTGCCTTTGGTGTCGTGCTGCTGGCCCTGGGCCGCGACGATCAGGCGCACGTGGTGCGCTGGATCGCCCTGGTGGGTGCAGTGCTGAGTCTGGCGGTGACGGTGCCGCTGTACAGCGGTTTTGAACTGGGCACGGCCGCGATGCAGTTCGTGGAGATCAGTCCCTGGATCGAACGCTTCCATGTCAACTACCACCTGGGCGTGGACGGCATCTCGCTCTGGCTGGTGCTGCTGACCGCGTTCATCAACGTGGTGGTGGTGGTGGCCAGCTGGGAGTCGATCACCAGCCGCGTCAACCAGTACATGGGCGCCTTCATGATCCTGTCGGGCCTGATGATCGGCGTGTTCGCCGCGCAGGACGCGATGCTGTTCTACGTGTTCTTCGAGGCCACGCTGATCCCGATGTACCTCATCATCGGTATCTGGGGCGGCCCGAACAAGATCTACGCCGCCTTCAAGTTCTTTCTCTACACCCTGCTGGGCTCGTTGCTCATGCTGGTGGCGCTGATCTACCTGTACACGCAGGCCGGCGGCAGCTTTGCGCTGACCGACTGGTACAAGCTGCCCCTGGGTGGCACCGCCCAGACCCTGCTGTTCTTTGCGTTCTTCTTTGCGTTCGCGGTGAAGGTGCCGATGTGGCCGGTGCACACCTGGCTGCCCGACGTGCACGTGGAAGCTCCCACCGGTGGATCGGCCGTGCTGGCGGCCATCATGCTCAAGCTTGGCGCCTACGGCTTCCTGCGCTTCTCTCTGCCCATCCTGCCCGATGCCTCCCACGAATGGGCCTGGCTCATGATCGCTCTGTCCCTGGTGGCCGTGGTCTATGTGGGGCTGGTGGCCATGGTTCAGCAGGACATGAAAAAGCTGGTGGCCTATTCGTCGGTGGCGCACATGGGTTTTGTCACCCTGGGCTTCTTCGTGTTCAGCGACCTCGGCGTGTCGGGAGCGATCGTGCAGATGATCGCGCACGGCTTCGTGTCGGCCGCGATGTTCCTGGCCATCGGCGTGTTGTACGACCGCGTGCATTCGCGGGAAATCGCCTCCTACGGTGGTGTCGTCAACACCATGCCCAATTTCACCGCGTTCGCGCTGCTCTTCGTCATGGCCAACTGCGGCCTGCCGGGCACCGCCGGTTTCGTCGGTGAGTGGATGGTGATCCTGGCCGCCGTCAAGGCCAATTTCTGGATCGGTGCCGCGGCGGCCACGGCCCTGATCTTCGGCGCAGCCTATTCGCTGTGGATGTTCAAGCGGGTGTATCTGGGTGCGCCGGGCAATGGCCACGTCAAGGCGCTGATCGACATCAACCCCCGCGAATTCCTCGTGATGGCGTCGCTGGGCATTGCCGTGCTGTTCATGGGCGTGTACCCCAAGCCCTTCACCGATGTGATGGACGCCTCCGTGGCCGAGCTGTTGCGCCACGTTGCCATCTCCAAACTGAACTGACCCCGTGACCGGCGAAAAACACAAGAGAGCGTTTACATGATTGACAACCTCAGCTGGGTCGCGGCTTACCCTGAAATCCTGTTGCTGGTGATGGCCTGCGTGATCGCGCTGGTGGACCTCGGCGTCAAGACCCCGTTGCGTGGGGCCACCTACCTGCTCACCCTGCTCACGCTGGCCGTGGTGGCCCTGCTGCAGGGCATGTACGCCAGCACCGGCCAGGCCACCCTGGCCTGGGGCGGCATGGTCGTGAGCGACCCCATGGGCAACTGGCTCAAGTGCTTCGCCACGCTGGCCATGATGGTCACCCTGGTCTATGGCCGAGCCTACGCCGGAGACCGCGGCATGCTGCGGGGCGGTGAGCTGTTCACGCTGGCGCTGTTCGCGCTGCTGGGCATGTTCGTCATGATCTCGGGCCACAACTTCCTGATGATCTACCTCGGCCTCGAGCTGCTCACGTTGTCCAGCTACGCGCTGGTGGCCCTGCGCCGCGACGACGTGCAGGCCACTGAAGCTGCCATGAAGTACTTCGTGCTGGGTGCGCTGGCCAGTGGTTTCCTGCTCTATGGACTGTCCATGGTCTACGGCGCCACCGGTTCGCTGGACCTGGCCGAGGTGGTCAAGGCCATCGCGGGTGGTGAAGCCACGCTCAAGGGTTCACCGCAGGTGCTCACGCTGGGGCTGGTGTTCGTGGTGGCCGGTCTGGCGTTCAAGCTGGGCGTGGTGCCGTTCCACATGTGGGTGCCCGACGTGTACCACGGTGCGCCCACTGCCGTCACGCTCATGATCGGAGGCGCGCCCAAGCTGGCCGCGTTCGCCATCGTGATCCGCCTGCTCGTGGAAGGTCTGCAACCGCTCGCGGTGGACTGGCAGCAGATGCTGGCCGTGCTGGCGGTGGCGTCGCTGCTGGTGGGTAACCTGGCGGCCATTGCGCAGACCAACCTCAAGCGCATGCTGGCGTTTTCCACCATTTCGCAAATGGGTTTCATGCTGCTGGGCCTGCTGGCGGGTGTGGTGGCGGGTGACAGCGGCAACGCCACCAACGCCTACGGCTCATCCATGTTCTACGTCATCACCTATGTGCTGACGACGCTGGGCACTTTCGGCGTCATTCTTCTGCTCTCGCGCAGTGGCTTCGAGTCGGAAAACATCAGCGACCTCGCGGGTCTGAACCAGCGCAGTCCGTTGTACGCGGGCGTGATGGCGATCTGCATGTTCTCGCTGGCGGGCGTGCCACCGCTGGTGGGCTTTTACGCCAAGTTGTCCGTGCTGCAGGCGCTGCTGGCGTCCAGCGGTGCGTTCTACATCGGGCTGGCGGTGTTCGCGGTGATGATGTCGCTCATCGGTGCGTTCTATTACCTGCGTCTGGTCAAGGTCATGTATTTTGATGCCCCCACCCAAACCGCCGACATCGTGGCCGGCGCGGATGCGCGCTCTGTGCTCTCCCTCAACGGCGCGCTGGTGCTGGTGCTGGGCATCGTGCCCGGTGGCCTGATGACACTGTGCGCGCAGGCCGTGGCGGCCTTGCTCGCCTGAAGCCCGGGTTCCGCCTGACCGGCATGTGTCCGGCCGGCCACTCGGGCCCCATCCTCCCCACATGACCCATTCTGTTTCTGTCTGGCTGGTGTTGGTCGCTGCGCTGATCGCCGCCAATCTGCCCTTCGTCAACGACCGCTGGCTGGGCGTGATTCCCCGCAAAGCGCCCAAGACTTTGTGGATGCGCGTGGGTGAACTGGTGGTGTGTTACCTGCTGGTGGGTGCGCTGGGCCTGGGTCTGGAACAGGCTGCCGGCCAGATCGCACCCCAGGGGTGGGAGTTCTACGCTGCCACCGGAGCGCTCTTTCTCACGCTGGCATTTCCCGGCTTCGTGTACCGCTACCTTTTCCTGCGCCGCCGGTAGATGGGTTTTCCCAAGGGACGCTGAACATGGACAACGACAGCCATTTGCGTGAAACCGCGTTGTCCCGCGCCGAGTTGCTGCGTGGCAAGCTGTTGCACGTGGTGCGCGATACCGTGCGCTTGCCATCCGGTGCCGAAGCCACACGCGAATATGTGTTGCACCCCGGCGCCGTGATGGTGATTGCGCTGCTGGACGACGGACGGGTGGTGCTGGAGCGCCAGTACCGCCATCCCCTGCAGCAGGTGATGATCGAGTTCCCGGCCGGCAAGCTCGACGCGGGCGAGGCCAGTCTGGCCTGCGCGCGGCGTGAGCTGCTCGAAGAAACCGGCTACAGCGCGCGCGAATGGGCCTTTGCGGGTCGACTCGCTCCGACGATTTCCTACTCCACCGAGATCATCGACATCTGGTTCGCGCGCGGTCTCACGCTGGGTGAGCGCCAGCTCGACGAGGGTGAACACCTGGACGTGTTCACCGCCGCGCTGCCCGAGCTGCAGGCCTGGTGCCGAAACGGTGAGGTGATCGATGGCAAGACGCTGGCGGGCACGATGTGGCTGCAGAACGTGCTGCACGGCACCTGGTCGCTGGACTGGTCCCAGGATTTGGGCGCCAGCGCCGGCGAGGGCACTGCAGGATAATCGGCGGCATGAAGGTCCTCAACCTGCAATGCGCTCACCAGCACGGGTTTGAAGGCTGGTTTGCTTCGGAAGAAGATTTCACCGGCCAGCTGGAGCGTGGGCTGGTGAGTTGCCCGCTGTGCGGCAACGCGCAGATCCAGAAAATGCTCTCCGCGCCGCGCCTAAACCTGCGCACGGGGCGGCAGGACAGGGCGCCTGCTGGCGATGGTGTGCCCGCGGACACCGGGTCCAGCGTGGCGCTGGGCCACACGGCAGCGGGCTCGCCGCTGCAGGCCCAATGGTTGCGGGCTTTGCGCGAGCTGATGGCCAACACCGAAGACGTGGGCGAGCGCTTTGCCGACGAGGCCCGGGCCATGCACAGCGGGGACACGGATCCGCGCAACATCCGGGGCCACACCAGCCCCGAGGTGGCTCTGGAGCTGATCGAAGAGGGCATCGATGTGATGCCGCTGTCCTACCTGCCCGCACTCAAGGAAACGCTGCAGTGATCACCGGGGCACCGACGGGCCCACTCGGGCGGGGTGGCCGCTGACCGCGCGGGCGCTGCCACGACCCTTTGACCCTATGGATGCGCAGGCCTGCGGCGTGTTCAGTGCGTTTTGAAGATCAGGGGCGCCAGTTGCTCGACGTAGTAGATGGCCGCGCCAGTGGACAGATGGCCGTAGTCGTACGACAGGGGCTGCGTGGCGTTTTCGTTCAGCCGTGTCAGGCAGCCGTCCTGGTTGCAGAAGTAGTCCATGCCTGAGATGAACTCGATGTTCATGGCCTTGGCACGGGCGCGCATCTTCTCCGTGACGTCAAGCAATTGAGGGTCCAGGCCCTCCTTCAGGCGCAGCGGCGGGCGCTTGAGCGGTGGGCCTTTTTTCCACTCGTCCATCAGCAACTGGGGCAGGGGCTTCTGCCAGTACGGCACGGCCCCCAGCATGATGATGCGGGGCACGCCCGCCTTCTTGAGTTCATCGACGGTGGCTTCCAGACTCGTCAGGTCATAGCGGCGGTGGTGCCACCAAGCGTAGAGGATGACCACATCCGGTTGGGCCGCGCGGATGGCGCGGATGGTGTCGTCGTTCAGGCTTTTGCACAGCGGGCGCGGCTCAATGCCCAGAATGGGCGGGCAAATGGCGCCCCCGCGCTCGCCCAGACCGAACGGGTACTTGCCGCTGTCCTGCAGCGCCTTGAACCCCGGGTACAGCGAACTTGCGTGGGAGTCTCCCCAGAGGAAAACCAGGGGCCGTTTCTTCTCGATGCAGAAGTCCTTGTAGTTGGACGCCGGGTACTTGTAGTCCAGCATGCAGTCCTTGTCGCGCCAGCCCTCGATGACGGCGTCCTTGCCGCCCTTGTTCATCATGTTCCGCACGATCTCCGGGAAGCGCGCGTCGAATCCGTCGCGCTGGAAGGTGGTGAAGCCCAGCCCAGCCGCGAGGGCGATGCCGCTGCACAGGGCCACCGTGATACCGCCCCGGTTCAAGCGGCCAAAACGGATCGGTTTCTCCACCATCTGGTAGGTGAGCCAGGCGAGCAGCACGCTCAGCGCCACCCAGCCGAGTTGGGTGGCCACGGGGGGCAGTTCGCCGGCATGGATGTGCGCGAAAGACAGCAGCGGCCAGTGCCACAGGTAGAGTGGGTAGCTGATCAGCCCGATCCAGACAAAAGGCTTGCTGGCCAGCACGTGGCGGTTGACCCAGGCATGGGGTCCCGCAGCGATCATCAGGACGCTGCCCAGCGTGGTCACCATGGCCCACCAGCCGGGGAAGCTGCGTTCCGGGTCGATCAGCACCAGCACCAGCAGCACCAGCACCAAGCCGACCCAGCCGTGGATGTTGCCGCGTCGGCCGCTGTGGTGCGGCGTGGTGCTGGGCGGGCTGTGCCAGCGGTCGCGCTGGAACACCGCTGCCCAGCTCACTCGGTGAACGTGCATGGCCGCCAGCATGGCGCCGACCATGAGCTCCCAGAAACGTGCTGCCGGGTTGTAGAACGCGGCGGTGGGCTGGCCCTTGACCAGCGACAGGTTCAGCGCGAAGGACAGCAGCAGGAGAATGAAGATCCAGCGCAGCGCATTGACGCGCCAGCGGTGCAGGGCGTACAGGGTGAGCGGCCACAACATGTAGAACTGCTCTTCGATCGCCAGCGACCACAGGTGCAGCAGGGGTTTGTTGGCCGAGGCGGCGTCGAAATAGCCCGCCTCGCGCCAGAAGGCAAAGTTGGAAATGAAGGCGCTGCCGGCGAACACGTGTTTGCCCAGCTGCTTGTAGTCCACCGGCGTCAGGTTGAACCAGCCCAGGGTGATGACGGTGGCCAACACCAGGAAGAGCGCGGGAAAAATGCGTTTGACGCGTTTGGCGTAGAAGTCGGCAAAACCGAACCGGCCTTTTTGCAGCCCCGACAGGATGATCGAGCTGATCAGGTAGCCCGAGATGACGAAAAAGATGTCCACCCCCACAAAACCGCCCCGAATGTGCTCGGGGAAGGCGTGGTGCAAAACCACCGCCACCACGGCGATGGCTCGCAGACCGTCGATGTCAGGCCGGTAGTGGGCGGTGTGGGGGCTCGATGTCATGCAGCGGGACACTGGGCGCGCATGCGCGGCCGTGCACAGGGTGGGTCAACCGGGTGCCAGGGCAGTGGCCTTGTGCCAGCCGCCACGGGCGGGGCACCGGGTTTCAGGCGTAGAGCTTGCGGGAGATGTCCAGTGCCAACGAGTCGGGCAGTTCCACGTCGTCGAAGCTCAGGATCTGACCCGCTTCCACCGGGCGTGTGATCACCGCGTTCTGGATCAGCCCCATGGGCACATGGCCCGGCACGTCCTGGATGCGGGCGGCCTCGCCCCGCACCTGGAAGCCCCCGATGGCGCGGTCGATGCGGGTACCCACCGGCAGCGCGGTCTTGGCAATACCGACGATGGACAGTGTGGGATGGGTGGAGTTGTTGAGCAGCACGCCGCCCCCGTTGATGACGCGGCGCACGGTCTTGACGATCTCGTACTGGCAGAGGTGGAAGTTCTTGACCAGGACGTAGTAGGGCCCGTCTCCCAGCTTGAGGTAGTTGAGCGCCTTCCACTCTTCGGCGTCGTGCGTGCCCACCACGAACACCCCCGCCTTGCCCGGGGCGAGCATGTAGTCCGCGATCGGTTGGCCCAGCTCGGCCGCGAAACGCGCCAGTTCGATGGCGGTCTTGTTGACGTCCACCGCGCTCGGGCCTTCCATGCCCTGGCGGGTGATGGTCGCACCAAACCCGTTGGCCACGAAGGCCTGCTCGATCTGGATCTTGGTGCCATCGGTGAACGAGGTGGTCTGTTCGATGCTGATGCCCTGCTTGCCGGACCAGTAGGCCATTTCCTCGGGCTTGGGCAGGTGGTTGAGAAAGCCCTTCATGTTGCCGTAGACGATGGGTTTGAAGCCCATCATCACCGCCTCTTCGTGCAGCGCGGCGATGCAGCCCGGCTGATCGCCCTCGGCCTCGGTGAGCAGGCCCTTGTCGGCAAACCAGGAGCCGGTCGTGACGTGGAACTCGGAGTTCATCGTGACCACCGGCTTGCCGGCGCGCAGGGCCTGATCGATGACCTCGGTGGAGTGCAGCACGTCGCCGCTGCACTCGACGATGAGGTCGGAGGTGTCGATCAGTTGCTGTACCGATTGGGTCAGGCGCTCGGGGAAGGGAAAACTCCCAGCCTGCTCCAGCGGGCGGCGGGTGAGCACCGAAGTCAGGCTCAGGTCGGGCGCGTGGTTGTGGATCAGGCGCGCGAAGCCACTGGCGATGAAGCCAGTGCCGACCAGGCCGATGCGGTGTTTCTTGACAGTGTTCATGTCGGTGTCGAGCTTTTGTGTGACGGTTCTCGAAGAGGGCCTGCGGTCCTGCGACCGGGCCTTGTGGGGCAAAGTGCCCTTGGACAGGGGGCGTCAGCTGCAGTAGCGCGCGGCTCCCAGATTGTCCATGTTGACCAGATCGACGGATTCGTGGTGGGCCTGGTACCCCGACACCAGCTCGGTCAGCAGGACCTTCATGCCCTCGGCGTCGTTGTCGTCGAGGATTTTTTCCAGTACCACGAGTTTTTCACGCAGCACCGGCCAGGGCAGGAAGTCCTCCGTGGCCTTCATGATGCGCGCATGCGAGGTGGGCTGGGGGTTGTTGCCGATCAGCAGTTCCTCGTACAGCTTCTCGCCCGGGCGCAGACCGGTGATCTCGATCGCGATGTCGCCGGTGGGGTTGTCCTCGTCGCGCACCGACAGGCCCGAGAGTTCGATCATGCGCGTGGCCAGATCCAGGATCTTGACCGGATCGCCCATGTCCAGCACGAACACGTCTCCCCCCTTGGCCATGGCGCCGGCCTGGATCACCAGTTGCGCCGCTTCAGGGATGGTCATGAAATACCGCGTCATTTCCGGGTGGGTCACCGTGAGCGGGCCACCGTCCCGGATCTGGCGCCGGAACTTGGGCACCACCGAGCCTGAGGAGCCCAGCACGTTGCCGAAGCGCACCATGGAAAACCGGGTGTGCGGGCGGGTCACCGCCAGGGCCTGCAGCGCCATTTCGGCCAGCCGTTTGCTCGCACCCATGATGTTGGTGGGGCGCACCGCCTTGTCAGTGCTGATGAGCACGAAGTCCGACACGCCTTCTTCGGCGGCGACCTGGGCCGCCGTTAGGGTGCCGAGGGTGTTGTTCTTGATGCCTTCGACCGGGTTGTGTTCCACCAGCGGCACATGCTTGTAGGCCGCCGCGTGGTACACGGTGTCCGGCTTCCAGGTCGACATGATTTCGCGCAGCCGCTGCGGGTCGCGCACCGAGGCGAGCAGTGGGACCAGGATGGTGTCGCTGCCGTCCAGCTTGTCCTGCAGTTCCTGGTGGATTTCGTACAGCGCAAACTCGCTCTGTTCGATCAGCAGCAGGGTGTCGGGACCCACGGCCAGGATCTGGCGGCACAGCTCACGCCCGATGGAGCCGCCGGCGCCGGTCACCATCACCACTTTGTCCTTGATGTTCTTGCCCAGCAGGATGTGGTTGGGGCTGACCGCGTCACGGCCCAGCAGGTCGTCGATGTCGAGTTCACGCAGGTCCGAGGTGCTGACGGTGCCTTGCGCGAGCTCGCTCACGCTGGGCAGGGTGCGCACCTGGACATGGGCGCTCAGCATCTGCTCGATCATTTCGTTGCGGCGATGGCGGCTGGCCGACGGGATCGCCAGCAGCACGGTGCAGATCTGCAGGGAGTTCACCAGGCTCGGCAGGTCGGCGGGGCTGTAGATCGACAGACCATTGAGCACGTGCCCATGCAGGCGGTCGTCGTCGTCGAGAAAGCCCACCACCCGCATCTCGTGGCTGTTCGACATGGCCGCGGCCAGTTGCCGGCCCGCATTGCCCGCGCCATAGATCAGCACCCGGGGCAGCGAGCCCAGTTTGAGCTGGTTCTGGTACAGGCCGCCGAGCCAGAAGCGCGCCAACATGCGCGAGGCGCCCACGGTCAGCAGCAGCAGCATGGGCTGGATCAGCCCCACTGTGCGGGGCACGCCGTCGATGCCGATGGCGGTGAACACGGTCGCAAACAGCAGGCCGTAGACGGCGATGGCTTTCATCACCGTCACAAGGGCCGAGAGACCCGAGTAGCGGAAGATGGCGCGGTAGAAACCGTTGACCACGAAGATCGGCAAGGCGATGACCAGCGAGACCAGCACCGCCCACATGGGTTGCCAGTAGGCATCGCCCGACAGCTTCACCCAGTCGCCCAGACGCAGGTAGTAGGCCAGCCAGACGGTGAGCACACACAGCGAGGCATCGACCGCCAGCACCACCACCCGTTTGGCGGGGCGGGGCATGGCCAGGATGGGCAGGGCAAAACGATTCAACATTTGAACGCTTCTCCGTTGTTTCAGGGGCTCAGTGCGAAACACCGTCCCGGCGCAGCACACGCCACGCGGTCATAAGCACGATCTGCAGGTCGAACCAGAACGAACGCCGACGCAGGTACTCCCGGTCGAGCTCGACTTTGTCAGGGATGGGCAACTCGTCACGGCCATTGACCTGGGCCCAGCCCGTCAGGCCGGGCACCACCCGGTGCACGCCGTGTTGTGTGCGCAGTTCGATCAGGTCGTCCTGGTTGAACAGCGCGGGTCGTGGTCCGACGAAACTCATGTCGCCCTTGAGAATGCACCACAACTGCGGCAGTTCGTCGAGACTGGTCTTGCGCAGAAAGGCTCCCATGGGGGTCAGATACGTGTTGGGATCCTGCAACAAATGCGTGGCAACCGCCGGGGTGTCCAGTCGCATGCTGCGGAATTTCGGCATCCTGAAAACACGGTTGTCACGCCCCACTCGATCACTCCAGTACAGCGCGGGTCCGTTCGAGGTCAATCGCACGAGCAGCGCCAACAAGCCGATGGGCAGTAGCAGAACCAGGCTGGCAACAACGGCGAGGCAGATATCGAATACGCGCTTCATTTCACGACATCCTGCACAGCCATCCTCAGGCCTTGCTCCACCGTCAGCCTCGGGGTCCAGTCCAAAACCTTCGTAGTATGCCCTATGTCCACCTGAAGCGAGCCGGTCAGGCGCTCGACCTGCCCCTGGCGACCCGTCAATCGGCCGGCGGTGTGCAACCAGGCAACAGGCACCGGCAGCAGCCGCGTCGGGCGGCCCATGGCCGCTGCGAGCAAGCGGATCAGCTCGGCGGTGGAGAGATCGTGGTTGTCGGAGGCGAGAAAGGTCTGGCCGGCGGCTTCGGGCTGGTCCAGGCAGCGCGTGAGCAGGTCGGTCAGGTTGTCCAGCGCCAGCAACGAGCGGCGGTTGTCCACCAGACCCAGCGGCAGCGGTACGCCCCGGGCCACCAGCCGCATCAGGCTCAGGAAGTTGGCTTTCACCCCCCGTCCGTACACCAGGGGGGGGCGCACCACGACGACTTCCAGGCCGGTGTCGCGGGCCACGTCCCACAAGGCCTGCTCCGCTTCCCATTTCGAGAGGCCGTAGGCGTCCAGCGGGTGGGGTGCGTCCTGAACGCTGAACCGGGTGCCCGGTGGGGTGTGTTCGCCATGCACCTTGAGCGAACTCAGATACACCAGCCGGCGCACGCCCAGGGCGGTGGCCTGCTGCGCCAGCCGGCGTGTGCCCGCTACGTTGACACGCCGAAACGCCGCCATCGGATCCCCGGCGCTGTCCTGCATCACGTGCACGCGTGCCGCGCAATGGACGACGGCCGACACGCCCGACAGCGCGGTGGACCAGTCGGTGTCCGGGCCGATGTCGGCCACGGTGGCGGAATGGGCGGTGGTCGGCGCTGCCGCGCGCAACAGCGGGCGCACCGCCCGGCCCTGGGCCAGTAGGCTGCTGCACAGAGCCTGCCCGACAAAGCCGCTGGCGCCGGTGACCGCAATCACGGGCGCTCTCCAACGGGTACCAGCGCACGCACGGGCACCGCTTTCCCAAGGCTGAAGGGCAGGAAGCGCTCCATCACGTACACCGTGGGCACCAGCAGGACCGCGGTCACGGCCAGCACCAGCAGGCCGAGCGCCACGTTGTGGTCGATGGCTTGCATATTCAGGGACAGTGTCGCCACCAGCAAGACCTTGACCGACTTGATGACAAGCATGTGGATCAGCATGATCGACAGGCTGTACTGGCCGATCCAGGCCAGCCAGCGCGCGCCCTTGCCCAGGCCCTGGACCAGCAGGATGACCAAAAAGGTGCCGCTGAAAGCGAACAGCAGGAACAGGGCCGGATGACCCAGACGGGCTTCCGCCACGGTGACGAAACCATTGACCTGACTGAGCAGGCTCACCACCAGCAACAGGATGAACAAGGCCGCCTGCAGAAACGGCGGCATGGGCGCTTTCGCCCGATGGCGTGAAAACCAATAACCCGCCTGGAAAAATACCAGCCCGATCAAGGCGGAAGACAGGCTGAATGGCAGCTTGACGAAGCGTGCCGCCTCATAACCCGCCGCGGCCAGCAACAGCACGACCGCCATGCGTGCGGCGTCCGATGCCACCAGGCGGTTGACCCCGTACCCGATGATCACGGTGCAGAACAGGGCGATCACGAACCAGACCGGCGTATTGACCAGGTGGCCATCGCCCAGCGAGCCGTAGAAAACGCCGATCAGCGGCGGCAGCAGGCCGTAGTTGAACTGTTCGATCTGGAGGTGCATCTGCCTGGCCGCCAGAAAACCGGCCAGATAGAACAGGAACCCCAACATGGCGTAACAGAAGTACGGCACCAGCAAGGTCCGCGCCTTCTTGAGGAAGAAGCCTTGAAAAGGCTCGGAGCCCGGTTTGAAGGTCCAGCCGGAGAGGAAGAAAAACAGCGGGACGTGAAAGGCGTAGATGAAGACGTAAAACGCCGAGGGCTCGGCCACCGAATAGATGTGCCCGATCACGATCAGGATGATGCCCAGCCCTTTGGCCGCGTCGATCCATTGGATCCGGTTTCCGGATGCCTGGGCGGGCACGTGGGCGTGGGTCATGGTTGCGATGGGCGTATCAGGGCCGGTGTCCGATGCTTATTTGCCCAGGTCCCGGTTTTCCAGGGTCATGGTGCGAATCTCTTCCAGCAGTTTGCGGTTGGCCGACAGCAGATCGGTTACGAAGGCGATCAGGATGGTGTGGAACCCGATGATGAGCAGGGAACTGGCCAGGATCAGTGACTGAATGTGACCGTCGTATCCGGCTTCCGTGGTGAACCACTTGTAGAGAAACCGCAGACCGATGGCAAACCCGATGGCGAACAGGGTGAGGCCGATCGAGCCGAAAAAGCGGAACGGCCGGTAGATGACGAAAACCCGGACGATGGTGACGATGCTGCGGCGGATGTACGACGAAATGCTCTTGACCAGGCGCGAGGGCCGCAGATCGCCGTTGACGCGGATGGGCACCGAGGTGATGGCCATGTTTTTCTGGCCGGCCTGGATGATGGTTTCCAGCGTGTAGGTGTAGTCGCTGAACACCGTCAGGCGCCGAGCGGCCGAACGGCTCATGGCCCGGAAACCGCTGGGCGCGTCGGGGATGTCGGTTTTGCTGGCCACCCGGACCACCCAGCTGCCCAGCTTCTGCAGCAGCTTCTTGACCGGGCTGAAGTGCTCAATCGCCTCGATCGGGCGCGCGCCCACCACGATGTCGGCCTTGCCATCCAGGATGGGGCGGGTCAGCTGCGGGATGTCGTCGGCGTTGTACTGGTTGTCGGCGTCGGTGTTGACGATGACATCGGCCCCCTGTTCCAGACAGGCCCGCAGCCCGTTCATGAACCCGCGGGCCAGGCCCTGGTTGCGGGTGTGCCGCACCACATGGTCAACACCATGCGCTAGGGCCACTTCGACGGTCTTGTCCGAACTGCCATCGTCGATGATGAGCCATTCGACCTTGTCAAAACCGGGAACCTCGCGCGGCAGGGCCGCGAGGGCGATGCCCAAGGTTTCTGCTTCGTTGAAGCAAGGGATCTGGATGATGAGTTTCAATCTGACGCTCCGAACAAAAAAAGGCGAGACGGGTAATTGGGTGACCGGATGGGGGATGCGGCGGGCGTCAGTTGTTGCACTGAGCGGACTTCAGGTATCCCAGGGTTTCGTCGTGAAACTCCACCAGCAAACGGATGTCGCAAGGCGTGAGGTCCTTGGGCAGGTTCTGGATGGCGAAAGCAAACCCCGAACTGGCCGCCGCGCCGATGCCCAGCGCCTTGGCCACGTCGGGCCGTTGAGCGCCGGGTTTGATCGACGTGATGTAGTCCTCGCGCGCCAGCACCCAGAGCCGCTGGACGCGGGCGCGGTGCACGGTGTCGAACACCCAGTCGCGGGCCTTCAGTACACCGTCTTCGACCGTGAGTCCGTCGATGTTGCCGACCACCTCGTTGCGCCGGGCAATGCGCAGCGGTCCGAAGTCCTCATAGGTGCGCTCGGTGTATTCGAACGTCGGGCCCCGGTCCTGCAGCGCCTCGTATTGTTTTTGTTGCGCGAAGGGCACCGAAGACCAGAACACGACCACGGTCAACAGCGCGAAGACCCCGGTCATGAGCTGCTTGAACCAGCCGGGCCGGCACAGGGAGAAGAAGGGGAACCACACCAGTGGGATCAGGAAAAGGTAGTACCGGGGCTGGAAGCCGGAGAGCACCCCCGTCTGGGTGTAAGCCTTGTAACCCAGATAGATGTGGATCGCCAGCATCAGCACGATCGAAATCGCCAGCGCGTCGAAGAGTTTGACGAAGGGCTTTTTCGCGGCCGCTATATCGGGCGAGAACCGGACCACGATCCAGCCGGCCAGGGGCAGACCCAGCATGGCGAAGAAGACGGCGTTCAGTTCCTCGGGGATGGGGGCCACGCTCAGGTGCGAGAAGATGATCGGCAGTCTGCGGGCCATGGAATGGTAGAAATCCGCGGCATAGGCCAGCAGACTCACCGGGTTCTCAACCGCTGTCACCTGGTACAGGTTGCCCGCCTTGGGGAACAAGGCCCCATGGGTCAGGTAGGTGGCCGCATAGTAGGCCCCCGTGGCCCCGAGAAACACAGCGCATGCGATCCAGGCCGATCGGGTGGCGAGCGCGCTGCGCAGGTGGCGCCAGTTGAGTGCCGCATAGACCAGCCCGAAGAACACGAGCATGGCCATGCCGGTCGCCTTGGTCAGGAAGACGATCAGCAGACCCAGCACCAGAAACACCAGCGAGCGCGACAGCTTCTGACGGGGGGCGTTCGCGATCCGGGCCATGCCATAGAAGGTGATGGCGAAGCCCAGGTAGAGCAGGGTGTCGTTGTTGACGCTGCCCGCCAGGTATCCCACCATCGGGATGGCCGAGCAGGCCAACAGGCTGATGTAGGTGGCGCTGCGTTCAACGCCCAGTCGGTCGGCGGTCAGGACCGAGAAAAGAAGCGCCAGGCCATACAGCGCCACGGTGAACAGCCGGAAGGTGACGTAGTCCAGCTTGGGGTCGAGCGAGAACAGCTTGCCTGCGGCCCCCAGGAGCGAGTAGTACAGCGGCGGGTGGCTCAGGTAGTTGGGACTGCCGAAGCCGAGGATGGTGCCGCTGCCGTAGTTGGGCAACAGGAACGCCGACTGCATGCTGTCCCACACGTAGGACAGGTGCGACATTTCGTCGGGCGGGTAGCTCAGCGGGGTGGTGCGGGCGAACACCACCGCCTGCAGCATCAAAAAGGCGATCAACAGCAAGGCGGGCCACAGATCCTTCCTGCGATCCATGCCGTTCAGCAATGTGGCCATACCACCTCGATGGAAATCCGTTGCGCCGTCACGTGCGGTTTCATGCGTTGGGGTTGGCGTACGAATGGGCCACACGGGGCGGCCAGGCGAGGCCGAAGTCCTCATGGTCGAGCGTGAGGTTGGGGCTGTAGGCCGGGTCGTTGGCCATGAGCGTGGGCCAGCGCGAGCGCATGTAGCTCACTTCCTTCTGGAAGCGGGCCATCTTCTCCGGCGTGTCTTCGTAGCCACGCGTGGCCGACTCGTGGTGGAACAGGGATGCGAACGGCGTGTAGATGTTGCGCAGGCCGATCTCGGTGAACTTCAGGCACAGGTCCACGTCGTTGCAGGCCACGCGCAGGTTCACCTCGTCAAAGCCGCCCACTTTCATGAAATGCTGCTTCTGCACCGCCAGGCAGGCCCCGGTGACGGCGCTGAACGAGCTGATCAGCGAGGCGCGACCCACGTAGCCGTGGGCCAATGACGAGAAGCCCTTGTGCGAGTGGCCGGCCCAGCCACCGATGCCGAGCACGATGCCGGCGTGCTGCAGCATGCCGTTGGGGTAGAGCAGTCGCGCGCCCACGGCCCCGACGCCGGGACGGCAGGCCTGGCTGACCAGCTCGTCCAGCCATTCGTGCGTGATGATCTCGATGTCGTTGTTGAGGAACACCAGGATCTCGCCCTGGGCTTCGCGGGCACCCAGGTTGTTGATGGCGGAATAGCAGAACGGCGAGTCGTCGCGGATGACACGGAAGTTGTCGGCCTGGGCCTGTTCGGCGAAGTAGGCCAGTGCGGCCGGATCGTCCGAGCCGTTGTCCATCAGGATGATTTCGTAATTCTTGTAGCGCGTCTTGGCCTTGATGCTCTCGATGCACACCTTCACCAGGTGCACCATGTTGCGCGTGGGAATGATGATGCTGACCAGGGGCGGCACGTCGGGCAGCTTGTAGCGCGCCCGGTAGCCGTGCCCCACGAACTGCGCGCGGGCGCGCGCGCCGATGCGCTTGAAGTGGTCGTTCAGGGCGCGCTCGCCCGCCAGCATGGCGTAGGGCTTGATGTTGAGATCGGCCGTGGCCGTGCTGCCCGCGTGGGCGCGCCAGTGGTACAGGATGAACGGCACGTGCACGATCTGGGCCGGCTGGATGTGCTCGATGGCGCGCAGCACCAGATCGTAGTCCTGGGCTCCCGCATAGGCATCGCGCAGGCCCCCGATCTGCCCGATCAGGTCGCGGCGGTAGAAAGCCAGGTGCGTGACCAGGTTGTGCGAATAGAACAGGTCCAGGTTCCAGTCGCTCTTGAAATAGGGGTCGTAGCGCCGACCCTGCTCGTCAAGCTTGTCCTCGTCGGAGTAGAGCATCCGGGCATCGGGGTTCGCCGCGATCGAGCGCACCATGTAGAAGAGGGCGTGCGGGGGCAGCAGGTCGTCGTGGTCGAGGAAGGTGATCCAGTCACCCGTGGCCGCGTCCAGTGCGCTGTTGGTCGCGGCCGAAATGTGGCCGTTCGTTGACCTGAAGACCAGCTTGATGCGGGCATCTTCGGCCGCCAGCTTTTCCAGGAAGGGCCGCACGGCGGGGTCGGTGGAGGCGTCGTCGGCGATGCACAGTTCCCAGTTCGGATAGAGCTGGTCCTTCACCGACTGGATGGCCTCACCCAGCCAGACCAGGTTGGCGTTGTAGGTGGGCATCACCACCGACACCTTGGGCGACACCTTCAGCGCCGCCACCTGTTGCCGCATGACCTCCATGGCCGCCGCATCGGGTGTGTCGTAGCGGCGCACCCACTCCTGGTAGTCGCGCAGGTCCAGCACCTTGGGCGCGTGGTCGGCGGCCTGGGCGTCCGCGTCTTCACCGGGACCGTACGCGTGCAGCGCCTGGCGGGTGGCCAGGCCCGCGCCGCGACCCGAGCGCAGACCGTCCTTGAACACGCGCAGAGCGTGCTTGAGGTTCTGGATGGCGACGCTGACCGCGCGCAGCGGTGCCGTCACGCGCCAGCTGGTCGACCGGTACATGCGGTCGATCTGGGCCTGGGTTTCCTTCACGGACGCTTGCTGCGACAGGATTTCCTGGTTCTGGCAGGAGATGACCTGGTAGGCCGAGATCAGCTGGAAGTTGCGTTCGGTGTAGTCCTGCAGCAGCTCGACGAGTTGCTGGTCGCGGTCTTTGACAGCCTCGGACAGTTCGTTCAGTTGCTGGGCGCTGGTGGAGTCCGCGGGCGCGGCAACGGCGTTGGCCGGGTCTGTGGTGATGGGCATGTTCAAGGTTCGATCTCAAATCCGGTGGTCTTGGCGCAGTTGCTGCAGGCGAGCTTTGTAGGCCCGGGCCACGGCCTCGATGGAGTAATTCTCGGTGATGTTCTTCCGGGCATTCGCGGCCAACCGCATGCGCTCGGTCTTGTCTTCCCGCAGTCGGACCATCTGCTGGCTCGCCTGCGAGATGTCGGGATCGCACCAGAACTGGCCGTCGGCGAACAGGTATTCACCCTTGTTCAATGGAATCTGTTCACCGCTGACCAGATAGCTGGTGTCAGCCGTGCAGAAGTCGGCGTTGCCCGAAAAGTCCGTCACCACGGTGGGGACGCCCAGCAGCATGGCCTCGGCAATGATGCGGCCGAAGCCTTCGGAGCGGTGCAATGAAACATAGGCATCGCATGAGGCGGTCAGCCGTGTCACATCCGACCTCGACAGTGTCTTGTTAATCACCACCACTCGGTCATCGCTCGCGATCTCGTCAAGCATGGCTTGCCAGCCTGTGGAGTTGTTCTCCAACCCCATAGCCTTGATCACCATGCCTACTTTTTGGTCGGAGGGGAAGGCTGCCTTGAAGGCGCGCACCGCACCCACCGGGTTCTTGCGCGACAGCCAGGAGTTGCCGTCGAACATCACCAGAAACAGGAACTTGTCGGCCGGCAGACCCAGCGCGCGCCGATCGGGGCCCGCGATGGCGGGCAGCTCCACCGCCAGCGGCATGCGCCGCACCGGCTTGTCACCCAGGCCGGCGAAAGCGGCGCCCACGTATTCGCTGAACACCCAGATCTCATCGACCATCTGGTGCACGCCCGCCAAGTACCCGGGCCAGGCGGGCAGTTCCCATGGCCAGGCCCCAATGTTGTAGGTACCAGCCGTTAGCAGTGAGCGCCCGCCCTCCATCCCCAGGCGGATCATCTCCGTGGGGGGCAGGCAAAACAGCGAAACCGGATGCACCGGCGCGGCCACCATCTGGGCGTCCAGCGTGTGGTCCAGTCGGGCCGGGCCGGGCATGGGGGCGTCGATCACGCAGTAAGGCAGGCCGGCGATCTGGGCCGAGCGTGCCGCCATGCGCACATCTTCCGCAATGCCGATGACGGACTGGGCGTAGCCGACGATGTTCAGGCCCGGCAGTTGCAACGCCGGGTCTTCAAACAGGCTGGCCACAGCGGCGTACTCGGTTGCCCCGTTGGCCTTCCACCAGGCCTCCAGGCCATGGCAACCCGCAGCATTGCCCAGGTCGAACGCCGCTTTCAGATCGGCGCGCGCGCCCCAGATCAGGCAGGGCAGGTAGGGTAATGGCCGGGCACAGGGTGCAGGCGCCATGTGGCGGGTGGCGTCGAACCCAGCGCTCTTTTCGGCCAGTTGGCCGCGCAGTTCCATGTGGTTGCGCAGCGACCAGGAGGGCACGGCGAATTCGTGAAAACCGTTCTGTTCCCACCAGATGAGCGCGGCCAGCCAGCCCGTCTCGGTGTCGAGCGGGTACAGGTTCCGCAGATCGTCACGCCCCTGGATGATGAGCGAGAGGAACAGTGGCAGGGGGTGCGCACCCTGCGGGCCATGGGGCCGCAGCTGGCGTAGCGAGGTGTCCACCCGCCAGGCCACGCGCACGTATTCCTTGTGGCCAAAGCCAAACCACCACATCAGCAAACCGATGCGGCCAGACTCCTGGGCAATGTCGTAGCTCGCTTGCAGGTCGGGCCGGTCGGCCCAGATCAGTCGCAAGGGCTGGGGCAGGACCTGGGTGAACGAGGACTCATCCACCACCACCTCGCGTGTCCGGGCTGTGAAACCGGGCACCAGATCGAGCACGCTGGGCCAGTTGCCACGCAGCATGCGGGTGAAGCCGCGGCCGCCTTGGGCGAGTAGTTCGTCGGCATGGAGGCCCCGCAGTGTGTCCAGATCCGCCGGGTTGAGCGTCCACTCCATCTCGGCGTAGTCTTGGCGGCTGTCCGATTCCCACCAGGCGTAGACGGCGATGCGGTCGAGCAGATGGTCGGTCTTGAGGTGCGCAATATCGGGGCGAATGCCCAGCAACAGGCGAATGCCTGCCGGAACAGCAAAGGCCATGTCGGCCGGACTCTCGGGGGCCTGTTTCAGCCAGTCGGTGTGGGGGATCACGGGCGTCCTGCGGTGATGTCTGCTGATCGGGCCCGTTGCCAGTGTTCTGGGCGTGTACCGTGCGGCGGTCCAGGTGGCAGGTCAGCATGTCCTGCCACCCCGCATTATAAGATTTACCGCCAACGCGACCATCCACGCACCGGCGGGCATCTTTAGTCGGGGCGCGCGGCCGCCAGCATGCTGCTCAGGGTGTCCTTCAGCGAGTAGGTTGGCAGCGGTCCGGTACAAGCCATGAGTTTGTCCGGGTCGCCGCAGAGGCGGTGGACTTCGTTGGCACGTATGAAGGTCGGGTTCACTGTCACCTGCATGTGATGACCCGTCAGCTCTTCCAGCGCCGTTATCACCGCTTGCAAGGTGTAGGGCTGACCCGAACACACGTTGTACACCTCGCCCGGCACGCCTTTATCCAACAGCGCCAGATAGGCGTCACAGACCATGCGCACATCATTGAACTCGCGCTCCACGTGCAGGTTGCCCAACTCGATTTGAGGTATCCGGCGGGCAAAGTGGTCCACCAGCTTCGGGATCAGGAAGCCGGGTGCCTGGCCCGGGCCGGTGTAATTGAACGGCCGGGTCAGAAGCAGGGGCAGGCTGTCCGAATAGGTGCGGGCCATGTGTTCCATGGCCAGCTTGCTCATGGCGTAGTGATTGACGGGAGCTGGAGGCTGGTTTTCGGAAATGGGCGATGCGTCGCAATTGCCATACACATTGGCGCTGCTGGCGATCAGGACGCTGGTCAGGTATTTTTGCTGGCTTTTCAGTGCCTTCAGCAAATTGACCGTACCAATCACGTTGACCTTGTAGAACGCGGTTTCGTCGGCGTGACCGACAAAACTGATGCCGGCCAGGTGAACAACTTTCTCTATGCGTTGGCCAGTCAACTCGTCTTCCATTCCCTGCACATCGTTCAGATCGGATTGCAGTGCCAGAACGCGGTGACCACGCGATTCGGCCATTTTTTTGAGATGTTGACCGGTAAAACCGGCAGCGCCTGTCAGCAGGATGCAGGAGGACATGAAGGGTGCCTGTTGTGCAGAAAAGACAAACGGTTGCATTCACCAAGCGAATGAAAAGTTGTCCGCAATTTCGTGAGTTTTCGGGTTCGCTGCCAGAGAACTGAACGACCGCCGGATTGTGCTTTCCTGCCATTGGTCAACAGTTGCAAAGAGCCTCACCGAGGCTGTGCGATGATACGGCCCCCGCCGGGTGTGGCACCCGGCGTGTCGAACGCAAATACGTTGGGAAAAGTCAGCATGTTCAATCGATGGGTTGGTAGGACTCGTGCGTCTGGGAAGCAACGCACAGCACGAAAACGGGTGTCTCCGCTCGTTTGGTTTCGCAGTCTTTTGCCGGTTACGGTGCTGGTTGCGGGGGTGGCGCTGGCGCAGTCTGGCCCGGTATCGCGCAGTGCCGCAGACCATCAGCGTCACAGCGCCCTGGTTCATACCGCTTCGGTCCGAGGCTCGGTACCCGTGATCGTTGAACTGGCCCGGCAAGGGGCTGCTGGTGGGAGTCTACGCGTTCAGCAGGGCACTGCAGCGCAGGTCGCAGACCTTCGTGCGACCCAGGACAGGGTGCTGTCGCGTCTGGTGGCTGCGCGCTCCAATGCAGGCCTGAGATCGGCGCAGGATATGGCCCGTTTCAAGCGATTCAGTTATTTCTCGGGTATGTCGCTGCGCGCTTCGGCACAAGACGTGCAGGCGTTGTTGAGTGACCCCGAAGTTCTCCGCGTGCATGAAGATGTGCTGCGAAAGCCGGTGATGCTCGACAGCACGGCGCGCGTGGGCATGGTGTCCGGCGCGTTCCAGGGGCGTACCGGTGCGGGCCAAGTGGTTGCCGTCTTGGACTCTGGCATTGAGAAAACCCATCCCTACCTGTCTGGCCGCGTGGTGTCGGAAGCTTGTTACTCGACGAACGATGCGGGTTCCTCGAGCACGTCGCTATGCCCGGGCAGCGTGGAGTCTTCCACTGCTGTCAATTCGGGACTGGATTGCTCATCTTCCATCAATGGCTGTGGCCATGGAACCATGGTGGGGGGGATTGTGGCGGGGAACACCCACCCCAGCTATGGCGGGGGCATGGCGCGGTCTGCGGAACTGATTTCGATCCAAATCTATAGTCGTATTGACAATTCGACGATCTGTGGTGGGGCGCCACCATGCATTCTCACGTGGACATCGGACGAAATTTTGGGGCTAGAGCGTGTCTATGCTTTGCGCTCCAGCTACCGCATCGCCTCAGTGAACATGAGCCTGGGGGGCGGCGCCTATTCCTCTTACTGTGACTCTGAGCCTGAATATCCGATCGTCGCCTCTTTGCGATTGGCCGGCATTGCGACGGTGGTGGCCAGCGGCAACGAATATCAAAGCTCCAAGCTTTCTGCTCCGGCATGTTTGTCGAATGTGATCAGCGTGGGCAGCACCACGGATTCGGACACCGTCTCAGACTTTTCCAACAGTGCCCCCATGCTGCAACTGCTGGCGCCGGGAGATGACATCACGTCCACCTACCTCTCCGGTTCGTACCTGACCGGCGATGGCACCTCATTTGCAACGCCCATAGTTGCGGGAGCCATCGCCACTCTAAGAGAGCAGAACCCGCAGGCCAGCGTGGACACCATGCTGGCGATGCTCAAAAGCACGGGGCTTGGTGTGGTTGACAGCCGCAATCAGCTGCTTCGGTCTCGCATCCGTGTGGATCAGGCCATGTCGGGCCTGGACAGCCTGGCGAGAATCCCGAATGGTCGGAGCCTTTCGGGCCAGTCCGGTACCACGGGCCAGTTCAGCTATTACTCAGTGGTTGTGCCCTCGGGTGCGAGCAATCTGAGCATTCAAACCACCGGCGGAACCGGTAATCCCAACATGTACGTCAAACGAGGCAGTCGGCCCACCCAGGCGTCGTTTGACTGCAGCTCTGCAAACGCTGGAACCACGGAAGCCTGCTCCTTTGCATCGCCCACAGCGGGTACCTATCACGTGATGTTGCACGCGCCGTCCGCCTATTCCGGAGTGACCGTGCGCGCGGACTTCGATCTGGGTTGTGCCAGCTCGTCCGACATCGTGCTGCCCAGCTCGGTGAGCGGAACCGCTGAGCATTCAACGTGCGGAACCATCACCTCGCACGCCACCAGCACCGCGGTATCAAACACCGGGGTACTGCAGTTGAATGCCGGCACAGGCATTGTGCTTCGTTCGGGTTTTCGGCTTACCGCTGGCGGGCGCCTCTGGGCCCGCGTGTACCCAGACATGCAATGACGGGCATCCTTGCCCGCTTTATTTAACTCATATACGCTGAATATCATTTAACTGGACAATCTGGAGGTCTTATGAAAATTGCTGGAATCACCCAAAAGAGTTTGGTCGCTTTGTCATTGGCCGGTGCCGCGATAGGGTGCGTTCATGCCAATGAGCTTTATGTGGAGCCCACCGGCGTCGGCATTGGTGTCGCTACACCCGATCGCCTGTTGCACCTTCGCGGTTCCAACGCCGTTTTCCGCATGGATCGTCCAATGGATACGGCGGCTTTTATCATCGCGCGTACCGATTCGAGTTACACCCCTATGAAGGTTTTTGTGGTGGGTGTGAATGCTTCGGCTCCCGGAAATGGGGAATTCATCATCAACGATCTCGGTTCATCCACAGGTGGTGCCGCGGCAAGAAGGATGACCATCACATCGGGTGGGGAGACACATTTTACCGGGGTGGTTCGTGCTCCTGCGTTTGCCCAAACCAGTTCCATTCGATTCAAAAACAATGTGCTTCCGCTGACCAATTCAGTTGAGAATTTGAAGCAATTGCGTGGCGTCAAGTTCAACTGGAAAGAAACCGGAGCCCCTTCGATCGGCCTCATCGCGGAGGAGGTGGCGAAAGTCTATCCCGAGTTGGTGGAGATGGATGGTGGAGTTCCCGGAGCTGTCAATTACTCTGCCATGGTGGCTGTGCTGCTCGAGGCGGTGAAGCAGCAAGACGAAGAAATTCGTCGCCAGAGGATCGAGTTGGAGGAAGTCAAGCGTCAAACCAAAATGGCAAAAACCTCTGAAATTGAGGGGCGCTTGGTTGCGCTTGAAGCTGCTTACACGCAGCTTTTGTCAAGCCAGTCTGCTGCGGAAAGAACGGCATTGCATCAGGTCGGGTTCAGTGCAAAATAATAATTGAGAGAACTCAAGGGGTTTGTTGCACGAAGCCGCCCTTTGGCTTGTGCTCAAACCCCAATTGCGATGCTGCTAATCAGCAGGCAGCTGCTTTATCTGCTTGGCGTTGACATGGGTCTTTCGCGCAGAGCCAATGACATCAGTCCAAGCGCAAGAGGGCGTGGATCACCGGATATACCCAGTTCTGCTGGGGATTTTGGTGTTTTAAATAGAAAAGTAAGCATGATCCATGACTCATCCTTGATCGTAAGGTCGGACAATAGATTTCTAGGGATCTGGATTGTCTTTGTTGATGGTGTGGCATCATTTGGTAGTGCATAGTTCAATTGCCCTATTTTTCTATTGCCAAAGAAGACATCAATCTGTTGTTGATCAAGTTTGCCGGGTATAAGAAATGCCCGACCGGTGATCTGTAGCTCAAGATCGCTGTGTGAATGTGCTCCAATATTCAAGAGCACATTGGCGCTATTTCCTGCGGACCATTGCCCCCATGGCTCTGGAATCGACCAACCTTCCGTGAGAAATGTATGCATCGTGGATGGTGCCTCGCCAGATTCAATCGACTTCTGGCATGGAGATGCATCACATGCAATCAAAAGAATTCTGCCCATCAACTCTGCTTTGGGCCAGTTCAAATATTCCTGCTTGAGGCGCAGGGCTGTGTAGTGCTCACGCTTGATGATTTCGAACACGTCCAGATGCTCAAGTGCCTGCGCAATGGAATGTAGCTGATCCTTGAACTCGTGAGGATATGGCCACTGTGCAGCCCACTGCATATCGCTGTAAGGAAATACCACAGTGTCGGCTTGCCTGCTGGAGAGCAACATGGCGACACGCCTTGCGAATTGCCCGTCGATCTGTCCTTGGTGAAAGTCACGCATCCAGTAGGGCCAGTGGTCCTTTGCGCTTTCCAGATTTTTGTCGCCCCCGATGTTGTAGCTGGTGATATTCAGCCGTGCGGCAAGGTAGTTGACCAGGAAATCGTTGCGGTAGGGGAGGAAGGCCACCCGCTCACCATCGCGCAAAAATTTGCGCATGTCATCAACCAGATCCGTTTCGATCTGGAAGAACATTGAGCGGTTATGTGCGTCTCGAGTCCATTTTTTTGGCAGGTTGGGCAGATTGAGAACAATCACCCCGACCATCAGCGCGATCGCGAAGCGCTGGGAGCCAGGTTGATTGCGCGTTGACAGAGCAAGCAGTAGCACCCCCCATGCGCCGAACACGCCCAAGGCTGTCCAGCGGTAGCTCGCACGCATGTTGTTGAACCCGGGGAGTTTTTCGGACAGGATTCCCGAGCCAGTGGGCGCCAGAGCTGCCGCGGCCGGCATCAATCTGCCTGCATTTGCGCTCTCGGTTTTGACCGAGTTCAGCTTGATCGATGGACCCAGTGCCATGTAAAAACCAAAAAGCGCTATCACCAGGAAACCCATAGCCGCGTTCTGTATGCGAACCATGCACCACGCTGCCCAGATGCATCCGACGACCACTGGAAAGGAGAAGGTTGTGACCCAGACGGAGGTGTCACCAAAATACTGTTGATCGGAGCGCTCCACACTCCAACCCAATGCATCAGGCAGCCAGTGCATACCCAGTGTGGGCCAGGCAAAAAACGTCAGATCGGCACCCCAGCCTCGGAAGAAGTCCAGAGATGCAGGTGCGTAACCTGACTTGCCGACGAAGGCGCTGTAAAGCAGATAGGCTGCCAGCAGGCTGAGCGCGTGAATAGGCAGTGCCACCAGGGCAAGACGCCTTCGCCCAATGGGGTCGGCTTTTAGCCACCACCAACTACCGAGCAGACCTGCCCCAATCGCAAAAAACATGAAGCTGTAGCCATCCATGAAAACTGCGAGGATGCACACCACCGGACAGGCCAATTTCCACAAGATGTGGTTGCCAATCGAATCATCACCGGTTGGCGCGCATTGCTGGAACAACTTCAACGAGCAGAGGAGATACATCGGCAGCAAGGCAATGCCGATGGACAGCATGGAATAGTCGGCGTGTGCCCAGGTGACGGGCATGCTCATCCACCCCAGGGCCGCCAAAACCGCCAAGGCGGGTTTGACCGAAAAGTGCCGTGCCATCGCGTAGGCCGACACCATGGCCAGCGTCATCCAACTGGCCACCATGGCGCTGTACGCATCGGGGGGCTGCAGGCCCAGTTGGATGTATAGGGCGGTCAGCCAAGCGCCGGGCAAACCGAATGCCATGGCTGCAGGTTCTGGGGCCCCGAAGTTGGTCGCGTACACCGTCCACAGCGACTGGTTGACGAACGACTGGGAAAAACCAGTGGACCAGACGGCCTGACCCAGCGTGGGGGTCAGCAGGAACGGCACGGCACCGTGAATCACCAGCATCAAGCCCCAAGTGCTGACCAGCAGCAACAGCATCAGGGCACGATGGTTGGTGCGTGGGTGTTCAAGCGTGGTCATGGGCTTTTGTCCTGGTGGAAAGTGCGTACAAGTAAAACAACAGATCACCTGAGGCCGTCACCACTCGCCCCAGGACTACCGCTACAAGCAAATCTGCTGGTGTGAACAGCCCGCCGAGCAACAGCAGCAACACGGCTTCGCGCACCCCCACTCCAGCCGGAGCCCCAGGAGTCACGAGGCCCGCCAGCCACGCCAGCACATAGGCGCCACATACCGAGGGCAGCGCGGAGTAGGCCACAGCCGATGTCTGGCTGCTCATCAGAAGCACCGCGATGAAGACAGCGCCCGACATCATCAGAAAGCTGGCTTGCCAGCACATGGCCTGGGCAAGCGGCCTGGCGCCGAGGCGGCGGAGCGCGACATATCCACACGTCAGCAACGATGCCCACAAGACGATTGCGGCGGCGGCGGGCATATGTGGCCAGCCCAGTGGGGTCGCCAGCGCACCATACAGAAGACCCAACAGGGCGAGCATGACCAGCTCCCACAGGGCCGACTGTGCCAGCGGACGAGCGGCCATGCCCGCAGACATACCAAGTGCTTGGCGCCCCGCCAAATGGAAGATGTTGCCGGGTATGTACTTGTTGATTTGAGACACACCATAGGTCTTCAGCGCCCATGGCCATGGCGCCTGAAGCTCCAAATAGTTCAGCAGTTGCCACCAGGCTCGGGCCAAAAAGGCATTGGAGGCGCCGTATGCGATCATCAAAAGGGTGAGCGCACCCCAGGTGGACGCACCAAAATGTGAAACGTCTATCTGCGCCGAGTGCTCTGCAATCTTCAAGACAACAAAGGCTGCCCCAGCCACCGCCAGCAGGGTACTGGCGGTGTGAAACCAGTGTTTGAGGTGAGGGCGATGGATCACCCGCCTAGTCTTTCACCCGACACAGCAACATGGTCCAGGGCAGCGGGGTCTTGACCGCGACCACCTCAAAATAGCGCTCGACGAGCGCTATGAACTGGCGGGTCGACCAGTGTTGCAGGTGACCCGGTGTGTTCCCCCAGTGGCGGACATAGGCGCCACGCGCCATGTTCATGGCACACCATAGGGGTTCGCGCGGCACCGTCAGAATGACGTGACGACTGGCCACTCTCTGGATGGCAGCCAGACCGGCCAAGGGATCGGTCAGATGCTCCAGCACCTCGCTGCAAACGATCAGATCGGCGCTGTCCGTGTCCGGCGCAATATCGTAGATGCTGCGCACGGAGAACATGCCTGGGTCCAACTGGGCGCTGACGGCATTGTCCCGGGCCATGGCAATGATCTTCTCGGAAAAATCGCTGCCTCGGGCAGAGATGCCTTGCCGGGCCCACTCCAGCACCCAGTGGCCCTCCCCGCAACCCAATTCATGAACGTTGGCAGGAGCGGCTTGGGCGACCAGAGCGGCCAAACCGCTGTTGAACCCGCGCATGATCTCGCGCACCAGTGGATTGCGGGACTCGTATTTGTCGAACACATTGCCAACGACAATCCCGTTTTCCTGCAAACCGTGCGAAATTTTCAAAACAGATGCCCTCACTCGGATAATTACGTTCAAACCTGAAAATGGGCCGGATTTTTTGAAAACCCGCTCCGCGACGCTGGGCAAGCATGGTCGCGGAATACTATTCCACTTCAGTACGACCTAGGTTAAGCTGTCGGTCAATTTGATGAAAACCTCTTGCCACGCTTCAGCAATTTTCTGGACCCTCTTTCGTTGCCATCTCTTGGTTGATTGATTCGAAAATATGTAGAGGATGTATCAATTCATCCGTACTCAGCAGGAGTCCATCTGTTGACCAGCCTTGGAGTATTTTGCAAAAATTGTTGATGGCGTTTTTTGCTGGTGTGGTTCTGGAAATATGCGAAATGGCATCGATTAACTGTTCTGCATAGTTCTGTGCTGTAAAGGTCTGGGACGCCCAGTGTTGAGCCTCGGTCCCAATGCATAGGATCCGGTCTTGGTCTTCGAGCAGTGCTTCCAAGGATGATTGGATATGGCCGATTTCGTCGGTCTGCTTAATCTTGATAACGCATGGGTCCGGAATTTCTGCGTAGAAACCAGTGTCAGTGACCATCACTGCTTTGCCATACAGCATGGCCTCAATCGCTGAAGCAGAGGCGGCCTCTAAGGCCGGCCAGCGAAGGCTGCTAATGACATCACTCTCGGTGATGACGTACTCCAATTTTTCATCATCAACCTGGCCGGAAATGAGCAACTTCACACCGAGTTGGGCCGCCAGCTCAGTAAGCGTGGTCTTCATGTCGGGGCTCACGGCCCCGACCAGACGATAAGTCACCCTCTGCTTCAGTAAATGGCTACGTCCAATCGCTTGAATTACACTCGAAACACGCTTGTTCGAATTCACATTTCCGATGGTTAAGAGTTTCAGTGTTATGGCCTCGGCAGATGCGGTGTCAGATGCATTGGCTGCCCTGATTGGGGCATCATAGGCCAGCGGGACAACCCGTACCGGGCCCGAACATGAATTCAGCACGCGGTCGCAGCCCCAGTGGCTGTGGGTTATCACGCCATCTGCCTGCGAACAGATCCACTCGGTCATGGGGGTGATCTCCCGGGTGCCTTCGATGAACGATTCACCATCAGGAAAGCCGAAAAATTGTCCTGCTGCTTCTATTCCATACCAGTGCTCTAATACGGTTTGAGCCGGAGAACGATATTTCTCTGCCCAACAGTAGAAAAGATGACCCAGAAAGAAATCATGTAAACAGACCAGACCTGGAAAATCAGCAAGCCAGCGAACGCCGCCCTCGTGAAAATCAAAATTATCGCCTATGTGATAAATAATGGCATCGGCATTCAGGATGAGCTCTAAAACCAAGGCCTCGTCATTCCAAGGGATGATCAGCGTACCGAAATCGTGCGTATTGGTTGTTAGCAGTGGCTTGACCTCGGTCCGTACCACCGTTACCCGACATCCCTGCGCCACCAGTTCATGTGTTACCAAGGCCGCCATTCGACCAATAGCAGATCCGGTATTTGCAGGCGTAAAAATTATTAGATTCATGATACGAGTCTATCGACTATCTGCGGCCATTCATTCATTTGGCTTTCCATGAGTTGTAAGGCGGCAAATCCATATTCCCTGGTGCGCTCGGTGTTTTTAAAAACGGTGTTCATAGCGGATGCCAGTGCGTCTACATTCGGATCGACCACCCAACCAGTGACTTCGTGCTTGGCGAAGCTCAAAATGCCGCCACTATCACTTGTCGCAATGATGGGTTTTGCGGCTGCAGCTGCCTCTATGGCAACATAGCCATAATCCTCATTAAATGGGATGCAAGCCACCGCTGTGGAGTTGTTGACATAGTCTGCATAGGTCTTGCGCGGCAAAAATCTTAAATCAAGCTTGACCCGATCGGTCAGATTGTTGTCGGATACCAATTTTGTTAGTCTATCCGCATCGGCTGGTGTATCTGGCGGGCCTGCAATTAGCAGCCTAACATTTTTGTCTGAGTTTATCATTGCCTCTAGCAATAGATGTTGACGCTTCATCGCGTTCACCCGACCTCCAGCGAATATGTACCCGCCGGAAGTTCCTGGGGAAAAAAGCTCCTTGTTATTTATAGGGGGAGGCAAAACGATAGAATCTGCCCCGTTATACTGCAGCAAGCGTTGCCGGGTAACTTCTGAGATGGAGAATATTTTTCTACTCTCCAGAAAGCTTTCATCGTCAGCAGTCTGCACCACTCTCTGTAGTGCATTCCCAAACTCGTTGGATGGTAAATTTGATAGGCCTTGATCAAGTAAATCGTACGCTTGGCGATACTGGTGTACCAGCCAAAGTGTTTTTCTTGGATGGCGTATCAAATAGGCCGGAAATTTAAGGGCAATTACATGGTCGACATTGGATAGTTCAAAAGCACGCACCATCAGCATCTGGGAAGGGATTTTTGCTGGCGGCTCCCACTGGAATGGAATACGCAAAATCTCGGCGTCATGCCCGGCAACGATCAGATTCTTCTGAAGATGAGCTGCAAGCTCCTCCGCTCCACCCCAAACAAAAGGAGCCATGTTGTTGACGATAAGCACTTTCACGCCAGTAGCCTTTGCAATACATGCGTCCAGGAAATGTTCAACTCCACCAGTCTGTCTCGAGCGTTTCGGCCCATGGCTTTAGTTTTGGCATGGTCGAGAAACAACCGATCCATGGCCTCAGCCAGCGCCTCGGGCGTTGGTTCGGTGACGTAACCATTGATGCCATCCTGAACAAGTTCAAGCACGCCACCGGAGTCTGACGTCGTTAAGATCGGCTTGGAGGCATGGCTGGCTTCGACGCTCGGATAGCCGTAGGAGTCTTCGTCTAGCGGGAGATATGCCGCAGCAAGACAACTTGCGAGTTGATCAACCTTCTCTTCTTCACTAATCCAGCGGTTATCGAGATGGACACGATCAGCTAGCCCTAACTGAAGGATTCTTTGAGAGAGATTTCGCGGATAGTCTGCCCCTGCACATGTACCAGATAGTCGAAGACGCACCGGTGTTCGGGTATGGTACATAGCCTCGATAAGCAGGTGCTGGCGTTTGTGATGTTCCACTCGGCAAATGTAGACGATCTCGTCATTGAAGCCTTCGCAATGAAAACGTTCGGGTCGAAAGACCGGCGGATACAGAACTTCACTGCCGATTCGGTTAAAGCTTTTCAAGCGATCGGAAACCACGCGACTATTGGTGAAAATCGCTTTTGCCTCGCGCAGTCCCCCATCATCGACACGATGCAGTGCCTCTCGAATTTTTTGATGTTTCGGATCGTCCGGAAATCCGCGATATGGGCTGTCCCACAAATCATAAAAAGAACGGATATGATGAATAAACCAGAGAATCTTGTGCGGGTGGGGGATTAGGTGAGCTTGAGGCCGAAAGCAGATGATCCTGTCGGCCATTTCCAAGTCCAACCAGCGAAAGGCCATCATCTGCTGGAATAGCAAGTCAGGCGCATCGACCTCGGGAAGATAAATTCTTTCTACCTGATGCCCTTGTTCCTCAAGCATCGCCTGAAGCCATTCCACAATATTTCGTGCTCCTCCGTTGATGAAGGGGACGAACGTAGAGCAAAGTGCTATTTTCATTTTTTGCAGAGAATCCCGGCGAGGCTCCGGGCTATCCGGTCCACATCATCTCTCGTCAGGTCCAGATGTGTGGGTAGATTGATGCCCCGTTGTGACCATAAGTCGGCAACCGGATAAGATGAATCCTGCAGATAGGGTGGAAGGATGTGCATTGGGTAGAAAACAGGACGAGTCTCGATTCCATCCTCATCCAGATGGTGCATGACATGGTCTCGCCGATTCGCATCGCCGTCGCGCAAAAAGACGTTGTACATCCAGTAAACCTGCTTGGCCCAGCTTGCCTGCACAGGGAGGATGATTTGATCTCTTAGCTCGCTGAGTGCCTCGTCGTACCATTTGGCGAGACGCTCGCGATCGGCTAAAGCTTTCTCAATGCCTTCCATCTGAGCCAGACCAATCGCGGCCTGAATATTGGTCATGCGGTAGTTGTACCCGATCACCGGAAACCAATAACGGCGCTTGGGGTCCATACCCTGTCCGCGAAAAAGGCGCAGCTTGGCCGCAAGCGCATCATCGTCAGTGGTGACCATTCCCCCCTCTCCAGTGGTAATGATCTTATTGCCAAAAAAACTGAACGTCGCACACGTCCCTAGGGTTCCGACCTTTTGTCCGTTCACTTCCGCGCCATGAGCTTCTGCCGCATCTTCAACGACCCACAGTCCGTGTTTATGGGCGATCCTGTTCACTGCAGTCATATCTGCCGGATGACCGTAAAGATGCACGGGAATGATGCCGCGCGTGTTCGAAGTGATTTTCCGTTCGATGTCAGCAGGGTCTATGTTCATCGTGTCTGCACACACATCGACCAGCACAGGTGTCGCCCCACAATAACGCACCGCATTGGCGGTCGCGATATACGTTACCGTCGGGATGATCACTTCATCGCCCGGCTTCAAGTCCATTGCCACCATGGCCAGATGCAAGGCGGTTGTTCCATTGTTTGCGGCAATGGCATGCTTAGCACCACAGAATTTTGCGAACGCTTCCTCGAAAGCGCCAATATATTTGCCGTTGGAGGAAATCCAGTTGGTATCGAGACAATCAAGTACATACTTGCGCTCGTTTCCAGTCATTTTGGGTTGGGCAACAGAGATTCGGTTCATGCTTTTTCCTAGGCAATTAACTATTAAGAACTCTTGTCGGTACGCCAACCACAGTAGCACCCGACCCGATATGACAAATTACAACTCCACCAGCTCCAACCGTCACGTGTTCCCCAATCTGGATTTCAGGAATAACTTTGCAACCGACACCCAAAAAGCTCAGATTTCCAATAGTCACATTCCCGGCCAATGCACATTGCGGTGCGATGTGCACAGCCTGACCGACCCGACAGTCGTGATCGACTGTCGCTCCCGTATTAATGATGGCGAGATCCTCAATCACCGATTCTGCATTGATGACGACACCAGCCATCACCGCAACCCCACGCCCTAGTTTGGCGCTTGGTGAAATAATGGCATGTGGACTGATGGCGTTGACCAACTGGTAGCCGTGACCGACACAAATAGTGCCTAGTCGCTCTCTGAGGCGGTTCGAACCAATGGCCACGAAGAGCCTGAAATGACCTTTCGCACGTAGCGAAACAAGGTGTTCGTCACCACGCAGGACCGGGACATCCAGACACAGGTCGGGGCTGTCCGAGCCACCCACACAGCAGGCGATGCTCTCTCCCATCGACCTGAGAAGCTCGATGCAAACTTTGGCATGGCCACCTGCACCAACAACAACAATATCGGATCTCATGACAGTCGTTTCCAGGCCGCTGAATTCTCGCGTGCAAAGAACAGATTAACAGACTCAACCTTCGTCAGTTCAGCAATCGACAACGATTCAAGCATGCCTGTATCCTGGTTGATTACCCGATGGTTCAGCCCCAACTTGCTGAATGACTCGAACCATTGGTCTGGGGTGCGCCCGATTCGACGCAAATGCGAGGCGCCAAACTCAACAATCAGTGCTATATCCGGATTGCTGGTGATTATGGATGCTCCCCCCTCGATAACATCGAGTTCGGCCCCCTCAACATCGATTTTCATGAGATTGATGGGTTGACCCGGGGCAATGGTATCGTCGAGTCTGAGGAGGGGAACCTCAATGGGGTTTTGGTGGTGGTTTGGGGTATGGTCCAAAGAAAAAAGTGAGTGGTGTCCGCTCGTGGCCCCAATGAAAAATTCATGATGACCAGTGGTGTTGGAGACAGCCGCTTGATAGATGGTTGTCATGTTCGAAAAGCCATTCATCCACACGGATTTTTCGAGCATCCGTTTTGTCTGTTCGAACGGCTCAAAGGCAATGATTTTTCCCTGCCCCTGCATGGCACGCGCCGCAGCTAGCGTGTGCATTCCGATATTGGCACCAACATCAACATAGAGGTCACCAGGCCTCAGGAATTTCTGAATCAGCAGCCTTGTTCCTGGCTCTAGCTCGCCGCTCTCAAGCAGACTTGAAATCAATGCGTGATCCGATGCAGAGCAGAGAACGAAGCCAACTTCAGTTCTAACCAGCATTTCACCCACGTCGCAATTGACCGCGACTCTTCTAGCAGATGCGGCAGCGTACTGCTCGATGCGACCGAGGCGAGGTATCAAAATATCATTCAGCATCTGCTGATTTTTTAGCAAAGTCGCTGATACTTTTTGGAGTTCTCGTCTGATTTCCAGGGTTGTCGCATTCGATGCTCTTAAAATATCTTGCTGAATTTTAAGAGTTGTAGCTGGAGATGGGTGGTGGGGTTCGTTTTGAGTTTCGCGAGTCGCTGTTGCGGCTTCATTTTCAATTTTCTGCTGAATTTGCGCCGCCATTGCGGCAGATGTTTTTTGTATTTCTTGGTGGAGGTCGCTGATTAAATAGTGCCTCACTCGAAAGGCAATCGGCCTCAGGATTGGCTTAAGTAGCCTATATCCGAACTGTGCAATTTTTCGAACCATGGCTCTTGTTGTTGATGGCGTTGATGTTTGATTTGGTTGGCATGGTTCGTGATTTGATTCGGCGGTGTCTTGATTGATTTTCAAGGCAGTAGTCGAAGTGTCTTCATCAGAAATCTGCTGCGCATCACGCCTTAGTCCTGATTCAAAAGCGACGCGAATGTCGAGTCTATTGCGATAGATATGGTTCATCAAAACATCACGCTCAGAGATGAGCGCTCCATGTCCGTCCAATTTCTATATTTTTTCTTGCCATGTTGTTCGCACTAGTTGATTGGGCCGTCTAGAACGACGATCCTTGTTCATTGCGACGTAGATCTGCATCTACCATCATCTGGCAAAGCTGTTCCAGTGTCGTGGTTGGCTTCCACCCCAGTTTGGCCTTGGCACGTTCAGGATTACCAATCAACAGCTCCACCTCAGCCGGACGGTAGAACTTCGGGTTGATGCGCAGCACGGTCTTACCGGTGGCGCTGTCCACCGCGGTTTCGTTTTCGGCCTGCCCGCGGAAGTCCACTGTGATGCCTGCGCCTTTGAACGCCATAAGCACAAAATCGCGCACGGTTTCCGTGCGGTTGGTGGCCAGCACGAAAGTGTCTGGTTCGTCGGCTTGCAGCATGCGCCACATGCCTTCCACGTACTCCTTGGCGTAGCCCCAGTCGCGCTTGGCATCCAGATTGCCCAGCTCTAGGCAGTCCAGCTGGCCCAACTGGATTTTGGCCACGCCGTCGGTGATCTTGCGAGTGACGAACTCGCGCCCGCGCAGCGGGCTTTCGTGGTTGAACAGAATGCCGCTGCTGCCGAAGATGTCGTAGCTCTCGCGGTAGTTCACCGTCATCCAGTGTGCATACAGCTTGGCCACGCCGTAAGGGCTGCGGGGATAAAAGGGCGTGTCTTCCGCCTGCGGAATGGCCTGTACCTTGCCAAACATCTCGGAGGTGCTGGCCTGGTAGAAGCGGATCTTGGGGTTGACCAGGCGAATCGCCTCCAGCAAGTTCAGAGCCCCGATGCCGGTGATCTGCGCCGTGGTGCTGGGCTGCTCGAAGCTGACGCCCACAAAGCTCTGAGCCGCCAGGTTGTAGATCTCGTCGGGCTGGACCTTCTGCACCATGGCGATGCTCGCGCCGAGGTCGGTCAGGTCGTATTCCACCAAGTGCAGGTTGGGGTGGTTTTGAACGCCCAGCTCCTCGATGCGCCAGAAGTTGACCGAGCTGGTACGGCGGTAGGTACCGTAGACGACGTAGCCCTTGTTCAGTAACAGTTCGGTGAGGTAGGCGCCGTCTTGGCCGGTAATGCCGGTGATGATTGCGGTTTTCATGAAGTCCGTGATGAAGTTGGGGAAGGTGGTTTGGAGATACCTAAGGCCTCAGCAATTGTTGGGTGCCCGTTAGAAGTCATCCGGGGTCGTGTGTGCGAATCAGCTTCTGATCGCATCCTTCAGTTTCCATCTGTATTCAGTTCGAGAGTGCCAAGACATTCTTCTTTGCGCCCTCAGATTATTCTGGTCAGCCCGTGAACAGGTCGCTCGCCTCAGGTTGTAGGCAACGTATCCAGGGTAACGCCTTGAACTGTGGTCTAGGCCATCTCGATACGACGTCATAGAAGCTCCACTTCAATGGTGGGGTCGATCCAGGCAAGTCCGGCAAAATGAGGTTTGTTGATATTGACGACAGAAAAGACCAGCGCAAGGTCCTTCCATTCATAGTTGTTGATCAGGTGCGTATCTGAGCTGGTGAGCGCGGTCTGAATGGAGTAGGTCCCCGGCCCCAGATTGGCAGGAAACCGAACCTCATATCTCAGCTTCGTACCTGACCGGACTTTGGTGAGAACCTGACCCTTGAGATGCGTGTTGGTGCCGTACACGACGTGGCCCAAGCGATCTTTGATGCCATAGCCCATGACCAGTTGCTCAATGTCGCTCGTCGTGCAGGCATCAATTCGCAGAATAATCTCTTGCCCCACATCGACGACTTCAACCGGGTTTCCATTCCGATCGTGCAAAGATACTTGTGTTGTTTTTGCTTGACCGGTGCCTGAAACGGTCTGTATTTTTCCATCGTCTCTGAGCACTGTCTGGACTGACTGGTTTTGGTTGTCGGCCAGCATTGCGTTGTAGTAATCCATCACAGCCTCGGGTTCGCCTTCCATGGCCAGCCGGCCTGCGTTGAGCAAGATGGCCCGGTCACAAATGGACTGGATGGCGCCCTTGTCGTGGCTCACGATGAGCAGGGTGGTGCCTTCTTCGCGAAACTGCTTGATCCGGGCAAAGCTCTTGTGGACGAAATAGGCGTCGCCCACCGATAGCGCCTCATCCACGATCAGGATGTCGGGCCGATGCGCCGTGGCCACGCTGAAGGCCAGCCGCATCTGCATGCCGCTGCTGTAGACCCGTACGGGTTGATCAATGTAGTCACCGATTTCGGCGAACGCTTCGATACCGGGCATCAACCGTGCGATTTCCTCGACGGAGTAGCCGAGCAGCTGACCGGCCATGAAAGCGTTTTGCCGCCCGGTGAAATCGGGATGGAAGCCCATGCCCAGCTCCAGCATGGCAGCCACGCGGCCGGTCATGCGCACACTGCCGGTGGTTGGCTGAGTGGTACCGGTGATCATCTTGAGCAGCGTGCTCTTGCCCGCGCCGTTGATGCCGATGATGCCGACAGCTTCTCCCGGGTTCACCGTGAAGTTGATGCCCTGCAGCACCCACTTGAGGGTGTGCCGTTGGGGTTGAAAGGGGATCAGCCATTCGGCCAGACGCGCCCAGCGCGTCGGGTACTGTTTGTAGGCCTTGCCCAGGTTGGAGACGGTGATGGTGCCCATGCGTGCTGCTTGTTCAGAGTTCGTCGACCATTTCGCCCGAACGCTGACGGAACAGTCGCAGGCCAAAAGAGCAGAGCAGCACCGCCAGTACCGCCACGGGCCACAGGCTGGTCCAGTTGGGCCATTGGCCGTGCACGAGCACGGCCTGGCAGGCCACCATGACGCGGGCCATGGGGTTGAAGTTCATCAGATACTGCACCTGTTCGGGCAGGATGGCCACCGGGTAGACGATGGGCGTGAACCAGAACCAGAACGAGAGGAAGATGCCGAAGAACTGCCCCACGTCGCGAAAGAACACGTTCAACACACCGAGGGTGATGCCGATCCCGATGGCGAACGCCACCATCAGGAGCAGCAGGGGAACCAAGGCCAGAAAAGCCCAGCCCGGGAAGTTGCCTGACAGCACGAGAAAGACCGAGAACAGGCCGAACACAATGCCAAAGTTGAGCAGCGCATTGGCCACCACGGTCACGGGCAGGCACAGGCGGGGAAAGCTCAGCTTTTTAAGCAGATTGGCATGCTCCAGGAACATACCGGTGGCGCGCGAGGTGATCTCGGCAAACAGGCCCCAGATCAGGATACCGGTGCACAGGTAGATGCTGAAGGCGTAGTTGCCCTCGACCCCGGGCAGCCGCGCCTTCATGAGCTGGGAGAAGATGACCGTGTAGACAAAGATCATCGACAGTGGGTTGATGATGTTCCAGGCAGCGCCCAGCAGGGAGTTGCGGTATTTGGTCTGGAATTCGCGTCGCACGCTGCCGAGGATGAAACCCCGGTAGGCCCAGAGGGCTCTGATCATGTCCATCAGGACCGCCCGTAGGTGTCAGCCAGGCGAACGATGTCGTCTTCGCCGAGATAGTCACCACACTGGACTTCGATGAGCACCAGTTCGTCAGGGCCGGTGTTGGTCAGACGGTGTTTTTCTTTCAGCGGGATATAGTGGTATTGGCCAGGCAGCGTGGGGTGCTCGGTATCCCCGATCTGCACGATGCCGCGTCCGTGGACCAGCATCCAGTGTTCGGCGCGTTGGTGGTGGTATTGCAGGCTCAGGCTCTGGCCGGGTTTGACGGTGATGCGCTTGACCTTGTAGCCGTCTTCTTCCTTCAGGGTTGCGTAGGTACCCCAGGGGCGGTGCACCGCGGGCGGCAACAGCGTGCTCTGGTGGTGTGGGCTGTTGATGTGGCGCTCCTTGAGCGCGTCCACCACGCGTTTGACGTTTTGCGCTTCGCGCTTGGTGGTGACCAGAAGGGCGTCGGGGGTATCCACCACCACCAGATCCTGCACACCCACCGTGGCCACGACTTTGTGGCAATGGCTGTCAACGTGCACATGGGTCCCGGTGGTGTTGACGGCGACCCAGTCGGCACCGTCGGCGGCACCCAGGGTGTTGCCGCTGGCATCGGGCGTGTGGGCCTGCGCCACGGCGGGCCAGGCGCCGACATCGCTCCAGCCGAAGCGGGCCGGCACAAGGGTCACGTTGTCGGCGCGCTCCATCACGGCGTAATCGATGCTGATGTCGGGCTGCAGGCCGAAGCTGTGCGCGTGAAAGCGGGTGACGTGGGGCGGGTTGGGTTCGTCGGGCAATGACATCGCCTGGGAGGTCGATTGCGCCAGGGCCTTGCCAGCGGCCTGCAGCACGTCGGGCGCATGCTGGGCCAGCGCCGCCAGCATGGCGCCGGCGGTGAAGCAGAACATGCCGCTGTTCCAGTAAAAACGTCCGGTGGCCAGGTACTCCTGCGCCGTGGCCAGATCGGGCTTTTCGACGAACTTGAGCACGGGCTGCACGTCCCTTCCCAGCTTGGCCACTTCGATATAGCCGAAGCCGGTTTCCGGGCTGGTGGGCTGGATACCGAACACCACCAAGCGGCCTTTCTGGGCCTGGCGGACGGCTTCGAGCGCATTGGCCACAAAAGCTTCGGTGTCGGGTATCAGATGATCAGCCGGCAGCACCAGCATCACCGCATCGTCGCCATGGGCGGCCTGGCAATCCAAGGCCGCGAGCGCAATGGCAGGGGCGGTGTTGCGACCTTTGGGTTCCAGCAGGTAGCGCACCCGAGGCGGGTCGGCCATGTCCGACAGCAGCCCCTGGGTGAGGAACAGGTGGTCCTGGTTGGTGACGATGAGCAGATCGTCCGTACCGCAGGCCTGGCCGCGGGTGATGGCCTGCTCCAGCAAGGCGCTACCGCCGAGCTTCATGAAGGGCTTGGGGTAGGCCTGGCGTGAGGCCGGCCACAGACGTGTGCCGGCACCGCCTGACAAGACAACGGAGATCAGTTTCATGGGCGTCAGGCGAAGACCTCGGCTTGTTGGAAAGAGGCACCTGCCTGGTCCTTGGCTGAGAGCAGTGGCGCCATGGAGGTGTGCCAGTCGATCGCCAGATCGGGGTCGTTCCAGACAATGCAGCGCTCGTGGGCCGGCGCGTAGTAGTCGCTGGTCTTGTAGAGGAATTCGGCGGTCTCACTGAGCACCACAAAGCCGTGAGCAAACCCCTTGGGCACCCAAAGCTGGTGTTTGTTTTCAGCGCTCAGCAGGGCGCCCACCCATTGGCCGAACGTGGGAGAGCTGCGGCGGATGTCGACCGCCACGTCGAACACCTCGCCCTGCGCCACGCGCACCAGCTTGCCCTGGGCCTGCTGGATCTGGTAGTGCAGGCCGCGCAGCACACCCTGGCTGGATTTGGAGTGGTTGTCTTGCACGAAATCGACCTGGTAGCCCACGGCTTCTTCGAAGCGGGCCTGGTTGAAACTCTCGAAAAAGAAACCACGGTCGTCGCCAAATACCTTGGGCTCGAACAGGATGACTTCGGGGATGGCGAGGGGGGTGGCTTTCATGGGATCAGCGCAGCGCTTCTTTGATGATCTGTTGCAGGTATTGGCCATAGCCGTTTTTGGCCAGCGGCTTGATCAGGGCCTGCACCTGTTCGACGTTGATCCAGCCGCTGCGGAAGGCAATCTCTTCCGGGCAGGCCACTTTGAGGCCCTGGCGTTTTTCCAGCGTGGCGATGAACTGGCCGGCTTCAAGCAGGCTGTCGTGCGTGCCGGTGTCGAGCCAGGCGTAGCCCCGGCCCATGACTTCGACGTGCAGCTGGTTGGCTTCGAGGTACAGGCGGTTGAGGTCGGTGATCTCGAGCTCACCGCGTGGCGATGGCTTGAGGTCTTTGGCCAGCGCGGCCACCTGCTGATCGTAGAAATAGAGGCCAGTCACCGCGTAGTTGCTCTTGGGCTGGGCGGGTTTTTCTTCCAGGCTCAACACCCGCCCCGTCGGATCGAACTCGGCCACGCCGTAGCGGTGCGGGTCGTTGACGTGGTAGGCGAAGACGGTGGCGCCGTCAGCGCGTTCGGTGGCATTGTGCAGCAGGGCCGCAAAGTCGTGGCCGTAGAAGATGTTGTCGCCCAGCACCAGAGCAGAGGGATCGTTGCCGATGAAGTCCTCGCCAATGATGAAGGCCTGCGCCAGACCGTCAGGGCTGGGCTGCACGGCGTACTGCAGGTTCAGGCCCCACTGGCTGCCGTCGCCCAGCAGCTCGGTGAAACGCGGCGTGTCGTGCGGCGTGGAGATGATCAGGATGTCGCGGATACCTGCGAGCATCAGGGTGCTCAGCGGGTAGTAGATCATCGGCTTGTCGTACACGGGCATGAGCTGTTTGCTCACAGCCTGGGTCACGGGGTAGAGCCGGGTGCCGGAACCGCCGGCCAGGATGATGCCTTTTCTTTGCATGGTGCTCAGAGGATCTGTTGCAGGATGTGGTCCAGGCCTTGCTGCCAGGGGGGTAGGCGCAAACCGAACGTGGCCCGGAATTGTGAAGTATCGAGACGGGAATTCTGTGGACGGCGGGCGGCCGTCGGGTAAGCATCTGTTGCAATGGCCCGGATGTGCTCGGGCGTGAGCTTCAGCGGCAGGCCGGCTTGCAGGCCTTGGGCGACCACATGGCAGGCGTAGTTGTGCCAGCTGGTTTCGCCACTGGCCGTCAGGTGGTAGATGCCAAAGGGGAACTCGTGCACTCCGTCGGTTTGCAGGCGGCGTACCACGTGGGCGGTCAGATCGGCCAGCAGTGCGGCGGAGGTGGGGGCCCCCAGCTGATCGTTCACCACGTTCAGGTGCGTGCGTTCGGCGGCGAGCCGCAGCATGGTTTTGGCAAAGTTGTGACCGTGCGCGCCCACCACCCAGCTGGTGCGCAGGATCAGGTGGCGGCGCGTGGCGCTCGCCAGGTCTTTTTCACCGTCGAGCTTGCTTTGTCCGTAGACGCCAAGGGGACCGGTGGGGTCTTGCTCGGTGTAGGGTGTGGGCTTGTGGCCGTCAAAAACGTAGTCGGTGGAGAAGTGGATGACGCTGGCGCCCAGGCGTTCGGCTTCTTCGCCCATGATGCCCGGCGCCCGCGCGTTGACCGCCATGGCCTTGTCGACTTCGGTTTCGGCGCGATCCACGGCCGTGTAGGCCGCTGGGTTGACGATCAGCGACGGTCGAACGTCGCGGATGAGCGCGCGCAATGCATCGGCATCGGCCAGATCGCAGTCACCCGAGTCCACGGCATGCACGTTGCCCAGAGGGGCCAGAGCGCGCTGCAATTCAAACCCGACCTGCCCGTTCTTGCCGGTCAGGAGGATGTTCATGCAAGCGCTCCGTACTGCTGGCCGATCCAGTGGCGGTAGTCGCCGCTCTGTACGTGCGCCACCCAGTCCGGGTGCGCCAGGTACCACATCACTGTTTTGCGGATGCCGCTGTCAAAGGTTTCGGCGGGCTTCCAGCCCAGTTCGCGGTGGATCTTGCTGGCGTCGATGGCGTAGCGGCGGTCGTGCCCTGGCCGGTCTTTCACATAGCTGACCTGGCTACTATAGGGCTGGCCGTCGGCACGCGGCTGCAGTTCGTCGAGCAGGGTGCAGACCGTGCGCACGATCTCGATGTTCGGTTTTTCGTTCCAGCCGCCCACGTTGTAGGTCTCACCGAGGGTGCCGGCTTCGAGCACGCGGCGGATGGCGCTGCAGTGGTCCTTCACATACAGCCAGTCGCGCACCTGCATGCCGTCGCCATAGACCGGCAGGGGCTTGCCGGCCAGCGCGTTGACGATCATCAGCGGGATGAGTTTTTCCGGGAAATGGTAGGGCCCGTAGTTGTTCGAGCAGTTGGTGGTGAGCACCGGCAGGCCGTAGGTGTGGTGGTAGGCGCGCACCAGGTGGTCGCTGGCCGCCTTGCTGGCCGAATACGGGCTGTTGGGGGTGTAGGGTGTGGTTTCGGTGAAGGGTGCGTCGCCCGGGCCGAGCGTGCCGTAGACCTCGTCGGTCGACACGTGCAGGAAGCGAAAGGCGCTCTTGGCCTCGCCATCAAGCGAGCCCCAGTGGGCGCGCACCGCTTCGAGCAGGTGGAAAGTGCCGACCACGTTGGTCTGGATGAAGTCTTCCGGGCCGTGGATGGAGCGGTCGACATGGCTTTCGGCGGCGAAGTTGATCACCGCGCGGGGTCGGTGCTCGGCCAGCAGCCGGTCGAGCAATGCGCGGTCGCCGATGTCGCCTTGCACAAAAACGTGTCGGGGATCGTCGCGCAGGCTGGCCAGGTTTTCGGGGTTGCCCGCGTAGGTGAGCTTGTCCAGGTTCAGCACGGGTTCATCGTGCTGCTCCAGCCAGTCGAGCACGAAGTTCGAGCCGATGAAGCCGGCGGCACCGGTTACGAGAATCATCCAAGTCTCCTAGAGGGTCGTTTCAGCCTGAGGGTGAGCCGCTTGCCCGGCCCATGGGGGGCAGGGTGGGCAATCGGGGCAAGGGTGTCGGTGCATCATCGGCCTGGTGAGGAGCCACCGGTCTGGTCAGGGCGTTGCAGGCGGCCCAGGTGCTTGACAAAGTAGCGGGCCATGCTCGCGGCATGCCAGCGCATGTACCGGGGGTTGTGTCTGCTGGCGCGCTGGGCTTCGTGAATCACGGTGACCCCGGGATCGCACACCACTTTCCAGCCCGATTTCCACAGACGGGCGCAGATGTCGACATCCTCGTAATACAGGTGGAATTTAGCATCAAAGCCTCCCACATCCCGAAATGCCGCAGCGCGAAACAGCAGGAACATGCCCGCCACCCATTCCACGTCCTGTGGGTCGGAACGCTCCGTGGGCTGGAAGTGGTAGCGGCCGTCATCCTGGCCGAGAAGCTTGCGCCCCAGGTTCCAGGGGGTGGGGAAATGCCGCGCGTTGTCTTCGGGCCGCCCCGCGGGGCTGAGCACCAGCGGCGCAACCACGCCCACATTCGGGTCCCGCATGCAGGCCAGCAGGCCGGGGAAGGGGTCGCCGATCAGGCGGATGTCCGGGTTGGCGACGCAGTAGAACGTCTGTTCGCAGCCTTCAAAAGCCTGGTTGTGGTTGCCCGCGAAGCCCAGCGGCTGCGCGTTGGTGAGCTCGCGCGAAGGGAAGTGGTCCGGCAGGCGCAGGCCCGGTTCGGGCAGGTTGTGAGTGAACACCAGCTCCGTGACGCTGCTCAGGCCCTGGAGGTCGGCGAGGAAGCGGTTCGCCAGCGGCACCTGCTGATGGCTCACCACGGACAGGCGGATGCCCGCTGGAGTACCGTCGCCCTGCGGGCTGCGGTGCGAGCTGGTTTGGGAACGGTCCGGCGCTGCGCTCACAGCAGTCTCAACACACGGTAGATCGTGCGCTGCAGGGGGGGGAGGCGCAGCGACAGGCCGCTGGCCAGCCAAAGGCAGAACTTCTGGCGCACCGTCAGTTCGTCGCGGTAGCGTTCCAGGAAGGCGCGGGCCTGCCGAGCGTTGAGCTGGAAGATCTCGCCATGGCGGTCATCGAACAGGCGGTGAAAGTAGCTGCGGAACACCACCGGTTCGGTTTGCGCCTTGGCGCCGATGGCGTTGTGGGCGTGCTGGCGGTAGTCGATCAGGGCCTGATCCAGGTAGTCGCGGCTGCCCAGCGCGCTGGCCACCAGGGACAGCCACCAGTCGTGCATGATGGCCTGCTGCGGCACCGGCAGGCTCTTTTGCAGCAGCGCACGGTTCATCAGGCTGGTACAGCCGGTGAGGGTGTTGCTGAGCAATTGCGCGGCAAAGCCGCTGCGCTGGACCTGCAGGCCCTGGTAGCGCGCCATGGAGGGGGCGATCTCGCCGCCGTCCTCGTTGATCACGCGCAGGTCGCTGTGCACCAGCGCCGGCAGGCCGGGGTGCTGCGCTTCCAGTTCGCGGATGCGCGCCACGCCGGTGGCCAGCTTGTCGCCATGCCAGTGGTCGTCCTGGTCGGCCAGGGCCACATACACGGGCTGGCCTTGCAATGCGGCGGGGGGCTCGAACGCCAGGGCGGCCTGCATCAGCGCCGAGAAATTCGCACTGGCGCCCAGGTTGCCGTGTCGGTCGTCCAGCAACCGGACCTGCTCGGGATGCCGCGTCGCATAGTCGTGCAGGATGTCCCGCGAGTGGTCTGAAGAGGCGTCGTCGCGGCACAGCAGGAAGACCCGGACCCGCTCCTGGTGGAGGATGGAGTCGATCTGGTTGGCCAGGAAGCGTGCGCCGTTGTAGACCGGCAGCAGCACCAGCACCGTTGCGGGCGGGAGTGTCGGGGAAGAAGCGTCGGTCATGGGCAGTTCAGATCTGGTTGAGCAGGAGGCCGAGCCAGAGCGAGGCGCGCCCCGCGCGCGTCTGGCGCCACAGGCCACTGGAGCGGTAGGCGCGCAGGCGCGCCAGGGCGCCGGGGCATCGGCGCATGGCCTTGTAGTTGTCGAACTGGCGCAGCGCCTCGACGCTCAGATAGGGCGACAGGTCGTTCATCGCGGCCTCGGTCTGGTCGCCCCAGGCGCGGTACTGGCCCTGCAGCAGCAGGCGCACGCGCTGCAGCTTGTCCCAGGAGCGGCCCTGCGAGCCGATCAGGTTACCGGCGTGCTGGCGGTACAGCAGGCAGGGTTCGGGGTCGAAGCGCATCAGTCCGCCGCAGCCCGTGACCGCCTGGTAGGCCGACCAGTCGTGCCAGACCGAGTGCGCAGGCTGGATCAGGCGCAGCAAGCGCAACAGCTCGGTGTTGAAGACCATGGTGTTGCCGCTGCCCACGTTTTGCAGCAAGGCATTGCCAAAACCCAGGGGGCGTTCGGGCAGGGGGCTCAGCCCGATGGGCTGCAGCTGTTCGTTGACCAGCCGGGTGCGCGCCGCGTACAGTGCCGGCTGGCCGGGGGCGGGCCGGAGTTGCGCCAGGGCCTGCGCGGCCCGGCCGAGCTTTTGTGGCAGCCAGACGTCGTCCTGGTCGCTGAACGCGATGAGGTCGTGTTCGCTCAGCGGGTGGACCGTTTGCAGCAGATGGAAGAAGTTGGCGGTGGAGCGTTGCCGTGGGCCCTGCAGCAGCCGCACCGTGTGGCTGCTGTGCCGTGCGGCGAAAGCCTGGCAGATCGCCACCGTGTCGTCGCTCGATCCGTCGTCGCTGATGCTCAGGGTCCAGTTCGGGTGTTCCTGCGCCGCAATGGAGTCGAGCTGCGCGCCGATGTGGGCGGCACCCTGGTAGCTCGCCAGCAGGATGTGGATGCGAGGAAGGGGTAGGTCGTGCATGGCGTTCAGCGCGGCGTCACACGAACCGGCGGCTCATCAGACCCAGCCCGAAGGCCAGGCTGTCGCCCAGCATCGTGGCCAGACGCATGCTCACTCCCAGACCCACGGCAGCGCCCGCACCCACCACCGGCGTGAACAGCAGCACCATCATGGCCTCGCGCACGCCCACGCCGCCCGGTGCGCCCGGAACCACGTAGCCGATCAGCCAGGAAGCCGCGAACAGGATGGTCATGGTCGGGTAGTGGCCGGCATCGATGTGGAACAGCCACATGGCCTGCAGCTTGAGCACGCCACCGAGGATGAGGAAGCCCAGCAGCACCACGGCGCCCACGATGAGGGAGGTCTTGAAGGACGTGGTGGCGATCGGCTTTCCGCCACCCAGGCGCCGGCTCAGTTCGGGGAAAAACCGGTTGAAGAGACGAAGGGTGATGGCCGGTACCACCAGCAGGCCGGCGGTGAGCAGGCTCAGCCCGAGCGGGCCGAGCGAGTACGGCAGCATCGGCAGCAGCTCTCGCGAAAAAAGCAGCAGGGTGAGCGCGGCAAAACCCGCGCCGACCGCCAGGTTCCACATGGTTTCCACCATGATCGTGCTCAAGGTCACGGCCACGGGAATGCCCACGTTGCTGCCCAGCGCCGCACGCCCAGCGAAGTGGCCCACATTGCCCGGCAGGTACTTGCCGAACTGTGCGATCGCGATGATCTGCATGGCTTTGGGCAAGGCGGGCGCGACGCCCTGGTCGAGCAGCAGTGCGCGCCACATGTAGCCGTTGATGGCGATGGTGGTGGCCACGCCCAGCACCGAGGCGAGCGCGGCCAGCACGCCATAGGCGTCCCAGTGGAGCGGCGGGATGTCGGCGAGCCGGTTGTAGAGCTCACTCAGGAAGTAGTAGAACGCCAGAGCGACCAGGCCGTAGGCCATGGGCTTGAGCAGCTTGCGAGGCGTCATGGGGAGCGGTGCGGAAAAAAGAGTTGAATCGACCGGAAGTGGCGCCGCGAGGGATCGTGGGCGCGCCCTGCCGTGTCTAGGGCGCGGGTTGGCGACCCATCACACCGTCCAGCAGCGCCTTGAGCTCGGCGCCGAAGTTCTTGATGGTGCAGAACCGCTGGAAGATCGCGTGCCCGTTGCGCGCGATCTTCTCGCGCAGCGCATCGTCGTTCTTGAGCCGCAGGATCGCGTCGGCCAGGGCCTGAGGATTGGCCGGGTCCACCAGGTAGACGCTCTCTTCGTGCTTGAGCAGTTCCTGCACCGGCGCATTGCGCCGGGTGATGAGCGGTTTGCCCACGCCGATGGCCTCGATCACCTTGTTGGTCAGCACCAGGTCGGCCCGTGCGTTGTCGCCAAAGATGCCGAGGCAGACATCGGCGCGTGCCATGAAGCGCGTGAGTTCGGCGTAGGGCACCGGCGCGTGGAAGCTGACGTTTTTCAGGTCCAGTTCTTGCGCGAGCCGCATGTTTTCGTCGTAGGTGATGCCCTTGCCCACGATCTGGAACGAGACGTTCTGGTCTTCCAGCAGCTTGGCGGCTTTCAGGATGTGCCGGACGCCGTGGAACGGGATGTACTCACCATGGAAGTGGACCAGGAAGCGACCATCAGGCCCGCGTGCCGGGCCGGGGCGGATGACCGCATCGTCCACCGCCAGGAACAGGCGCCTGAACTTGCTGGTTTCGGTGTGGATGATGCGGCCGAAATGCCCGATCACGTGGTGGCTGTCCAGGATGGAGAGGCTGGCGGCCTTGTAGGACAGCCAGTCGCTCAGGCCGTAGATGCGTGCCTTCAACGAACCCGGCGCGGCCTTCTCACGGTCGAACACCATGGTGTCGTAGGTCGTGATGTACATGTCAAACACGATCGGCTTCCAGGTCAGCAAGCGGATCAGCGGGGTCAGCAACTGGCCGTAGAAGCCGACCAGCACCAGATCGCAACTGGGGGCTTTCAGCAGTGTCTGCAGCAGCAGGCGGGGGTAGTGCTTGAACGACTTGTCGGGCGGCAGGCAGGCCACGACCTCGTAGCCGTTTTGTCGCAGGGCGCTGAGAACGATGCGGGTGCGTGAATAGGCCTCTTCGCGTCCGGCGACGTACAGGATTTTCATGAATGGCGTGATCAGTACTGGATGTTGGCCAGCAGCAGCAGGCTCGAAGTGTTCTTGACGTCTTGCAGCTGGGTGCCGTAGGTGGCGCTGAAACGCACGTTCTTCGCCACATCCAGCGCGGCTTGCAGGCCCAGCTGGGTGCGGCTGATCTTGGCGGAGGGGAACAGCTCGCGCTGCACCACGCCCGGGCTACCCGCTTCCTGCATCGACACCATGACCGAGTCGCGGTGCAGGCTTTGCACGTGGTAGAGGCTGCCACCCAGGCGCAGCTGCTTGTTGCCGGCGAGGGAGATCGGGTCGGCCTGAATGTCCAGGCCCAGGCCCGAGAGCAGCTCGTTCATGCGCGAAGAGCTGAACAGCACGTCGGTGGTGTAGAGGGTCCGGGTCAGCGCGGGGTCCATGCTGTGCGACTGGCTGGTCAGCGACAGCCAGGGCGTCACGTTCATGGCACCACTGCGCAGCGGGTAACGCAGCTTGTTCTCCAGCGACCAGGTGTCACCCTTGCTGGTGTTTTCCAGCGTCAGGTTGACCATGCTGTCCTGGGCATAGCTGTTGAAATTCAGGGCCATGTGCGAGAGCTGGCTGCTCAGCAGGAAGCCCGACACCGGCTTGTGCCAGTACAGCGACACGGCGTCCGAGGTGAAGCGGCGGGAATTGCGCTGGGCCGCCGTTTCCAGCACTTTGGGCTGCTCGTGCTGGAACACGGCCACGCCCAGCCGGCTGTTGCTCGGGTTGTCCTCGGAGCCCAGGTTCATGTCCAGGGCCAGGCCCCTCGGGGATTGCTGCAGCTCCTGCTGCCGGGTCGAAGCGAAGGGCTGGAACACCTTGCCGTTGAGCGGCTTGAAGCTGAATGGCTTGTTCTGGTCCATGCCCAGCGCCACCAGACGGAAACCCGGTTGCAGCCGTTTCTGCCCGGCCATGCTCAGCACGAGCGTGCCCTGGTCGATGTCCTTGTTGAGCTGCTCAGCCGCGCCGGCGCCGGCGCTCACGCTGTTGGCCCAGTCCCAGCCCCGGCTCAGGTAGTGCTGGTACACCCGCGTGATGATCTCCTGGCCACGGTTGCCGAAGTGGGTGGCATCGTGGTAGAGCGCGTCGATGGACGAGCGCGAGCGGTCGGCGGTGGTGACGTTGGTGAAGCCGTACTTCTGCGGGTCCTGAAAGACGCGCTCGAACGCCGTGTACATGTCCACCGCAATGATGTTGGGATGGCTGTTGGCAATGCCGGCGAGCATGGTGTTCCAGGCGCGGACCTGGTGATCGACGCCGTCCGACACGCCAGGGCCCCGGCCCCAGGCGTGCAGCTGGGTGACGAACAGGCGGCGGTTCTCGTTGGCGGCACCCGCCTTGACCAGGCGGTCCACGCCAGCCTTGTAGCCGGTGGTGGAGCGGACCAGACCATCGGGGCTGCCTGTGCGCCCGATGTCGTTGTGCCCCAGGTAGACCACTGTCAGATCGCGGTCGACGATGGGATTGCCGCTGTTGAGCGCCTTGTTGATCTGCTGGTCGAAGGCCCGCAATTCGCCTGACTGCGCCCGCGCGCCACCGATGGCATAGATGCTCGACCGGGCCACCGTGCCGCGCGCCTGCAACTGCTGGCCCCAGTTGATGGTGCCGATGGAGCTGGTGAAATTCGGGTCCGAGTAGCTGTCACCGAACACCCGCATGGTGTTGACCTTGATGCTGGCCAGGCTGCTGCTGCCGTCGGTGCTGAAGGGGTTGGCCACACCGGGGGCGGACGAGCCCGAACTGGCGCAGCCAGCCAGAATCAGGCTGGCGCAGATCACGGTCAATGACAGGGTGGATGCAGGTTTCATGGCGTGGCCGGGAACGGGGTTGAAGCGGGGCGGAGGAAGTGGGAGAGGGCAGGGACCGAGGGGTCAGTCGCTGCCGAACAGGTCGCGCGTGTAGACCTTGTCCCGCACGTCGGCGAGGGATTCGGTCATGCGGTTGCTGATGATGACGTCCGCCTCGCGCTTGAATGTGTCGAGGTCGTTGACGATGGGCGAGCGGAAGAACTCGGGTTCGCTCAGCCCGGGCTCGTAAATGATGACGTGCACGCCTTTGGCCTTGAGGCGTTTCATGATGCCCTGGATGCTCGACGAGCGGAAATTGTCGGAGCCGGCCTTCATGATCAGGCGGTACACGCCCACCGTCTTGGGTTGCTTGCGCAGGATGCTTTCGGCGATGAAGTCCTTGCGCGTGGTGTTCGACTGCACGATCGCCTGGATCAGGTTCTGCGGCACTTCCCGGTAGTTGGCCAGCATCTGCTTGGTGTCCTTGGGCAGGCAGTAGCCGCCGTAGCCGAACGACGGGTTGTTGTAGTGGTTGCCGATGCGGGGGTCGAGCCCGACGCCTTCGATGATCTGGCGCGAGTCCAGGTTGTGCGTGGCCGCGTAGGTGTCGAGCTCGTTGAAATAGGCCACCCGCATCGCCAGGTAGGTGTTCGAGAAGAGCTTGACGGCTTCGGCTTCGGTGGAGTCCACGAACAGGACCTTGACGTCCTTCTTGCGCGCGCCTTGCTGGAGCAGGCCGGCAAACACCTCGGCCCGCGCCGAGCGCTCACCGACGATGATGCGGGAGGGGTAGAGGTTGTCGTGCAGCGCCTTGCCTTCGCGCAGGAACTCGGGCGAGAACATCAGGTTGCGGCAGCCCAGTTCGGCGCTGATGCGCGCCGTGTAGCCCACCGGCACCGTGGACTTGATCACCATCACGGCGTCCGGGTTGATGCCCATCACGTCGCGGATCACCGCCTCGACCGAACCGGTGTTGAAGTAGTTGGTCTCGGCGTCGTAGTCGGTGGGGGTCGCGATGATGACGAAGTTGGCGCCGGCGTAGGCCTCGTGCTTGTCCAGCGTGGCCCGCAGGTTCAGCGGCTGGTGCGCCAGGAAGTCCTCGATTTCGGCGTCGGCGATCGGGCTCTGCCGGTCGTTGATCATGCGGACCTTGTCCGCAAGGATGTCCAGCGCGACCACCTCGTGGTTCTGCGCGAGCAGAACCGCGTTTGAAAGTCCAACGTAACCGGTGCCTGCGACCGCGATCTTCATAAACGAGTCCCTGAATCACCGCAGCGCAACGGGCGGTGAGAAAAGTGTTGCATCGGCATGCGCAGCGCTGACGCTCCGTGCCATCGAGGCCACGTGTCGAACATGGGGAGGGCTGGATGCGCCAGGGCAGCCCGATGGTGCAAAAAAACACCCCGTGCTGCGATGACGACACGGGGCTGGGGCAGGCCGCTCCAGTGCTACAAACCGGCTAATTTTGCCACAACGCCCGCTCGCGCCCGGTCGGGTCAGTGGCGCGCCGCCAACGCTGGAGTGGGCTCGCACCTCAGTTCAGCAGGCCCAGCGCCAGGGGCAGGCTCACCATGCCCAGCAGCGTGGAGAGCGTGACCAGCCCGGCCACGTACGGGCCGTTGTAGCCCATGCGTGCGGCCAGCACGTAGCAGCTCGATGCGGTGGGCACGGCCGAAAACATGAGCAGGATGGTGGTTTGCGTGGCATCCAGCCGGAACAGCCGGGCCAGACCGAAGGCCATCAGCGGCATGCCCAGGTGTTTCACCGCCAGCACCAGGGCGCCCAGGGTCTTGGCCGACGCCAGGCTGCCGAACTGCATGCCGGCACCCGCGGCCATGAGGCCCAGCGCCAGCGAGGCCTGGCCGATGCGGTTGACGGTGGGTTCCAGCCAGACCGGCATGGAAAAGCCCAGCAGGTTGGCGATGAGGCCGCTGGCGGTGCCGATGATCAGCGGGTTGCGCAGCAGCTCGCGCACGAACCCCTTGTTGGCGTGGCGGGCCATGGGCCAGACCGCGCCCACGTTGAACAGGGGCACGCACACACCGATGAGCACCGCGATCATGAGCAGGCTGGGCGGCCCGGCCAGCTTTTCGGCCAGCGCCAGCGCGATGAAGGAGTTGAAGCGGAACCCGACCTGGGCGCTGGCCGCGTGCAGACGCACGTCGATCTTTTTCCCGAGCCAGGGCCAGTGCGGCAGCGAATACGCCAGCGCGATGCCGCCCACCCCCAGCGCCAGGCCCGCGCCCATGAGGCTGGACGCGGCCGACAGATCGAGCGGGCTTTTCACGATGGAGTGAAACAGCAGCACCGGGAACAGGAAGAAATAAACCAGGCTTTCCACCTGTTCCCACACCTTGCGGTTGAGTGCCGTGAAGCGGCAGACCAGGTAGCCGCAGAGGATGAGCGAGAAGTCGGGGAAGAGGAGTTGGGCGAAGTTCACCGGGGGAGCATAGCGGGAGGGTTGCGAAGGCCGGGTTCGCGGCAGGCCGTCAGCAGCGTGACGCCGCCGTCCGAGGCGATCCAGTGCGACAGCGGTTGGCACTGGCCGTTGTGGCACCAGCTGTAGTCGGGCGTGAATTCGGAGCGGGTCAGGCGCAGTTCGCGCGGCGCCCGAATCTGCGGCGTGTAGCTGTACCAGCCGTTCACCAGGCGCGCGTCGTCGGGCGGTTCCATGCCGGCGGCCGAACCGCGCACGCGCGCGGCCAGCGCCTGCAGCACCGGTGCGGCCCCGGGTGTGGCGCCCGGGGCCACGGCGTAGTCTTCTTCCCAGCGGACCTTCTCGATGGAGTGGGTCCAGGCCAGCGTGAAGCTCTGCACCGGCACGAACACCGGTGGCGCGCTCGATGCCGCCAGCGCCAGACACACCCCGAGCAACGCCATGGTGCGGGGCCGGGTCAGCGTGCCGTGGCCATGGCGCGCCGTTGGCGCGTGCGCCAGAGGTGCCAGGCAACGAACGCGGCCACCGCGCCCAGACCGATTTCGTCGGTCAGCGGCAGCGCCACGATGAGGAAACTGGCCGCCACGATGGCCAAGGCGCGCTCGACCCAGTTCAGCGGGCCCGCCAGGTAGCCGATGGCGCCCGCGCCCCACATGGCGATGGCCACCAGCGCCTTGAACACGATCCAGGTGGTGTCCATCCAGTCGCCGCTTTGCAGCATGAGCGCCGGGCTGTAGACCGCCATGAAGGGCACGATGAAGCCGGCGATGGCGACACGGATCGCCTGCACGCTGATCTTCAGGCCGCTTTCGCGCGCAATGGGTGCCGCCGCGAAGCAGGCCAGCGCCACCGGCGGCGTGAGGTCGGCCATGATGCCGAAATAGAACACGAACATGTGCGAGACGATCAGCGGCACGCCCAGCTCCAGCAGCACGGGCGCGGCCAGCGAGCTGGTGATGATGTAGTTGGGGATGGTGGGAATGCCCATGCCCAGCACCAGGCAGGTGACCATGGTCAGCAGCAGCGCCAGGAACAGGCTGTCGCGGCCGATGGCGATGATGTAGCCACCCAGCTCGGCGGCCACGCCGGTGAGGTTGATCACGCCGATGATCACACCCACCAGGGCGCAGGCGATCGCCACCGGCAGCGCGTGGCGCGCGCCGTCCACCAGCGCCTTCACCGCCAGCGCGCGCGCGTCGCCTCCGGTGCGCAGAACAAAGGTCATTGCCACCAGCAGGGCCGTGATCACAAAGAACACACCCACACCGAACTGGAAGAACCCGGCACAGGCAAAGCCCAGCAGCACCCAGGCCAGACCTCGCAGGGCGATGGGCTTGACGCCGCTGATCACCGCCGCGCCAAAGATCAGGATCGCCGTCAGGCCCAGGCCCACCGTGCCGGAGAACAGCGGCGTGTAGCCCGAGAAGAGCAGGGCCACCAGCCCCATCAGCGGCAGCAGCAGGTACCAGCGCTCGCGCACCGCCGCCCAGGGGTTGGGGCATTCGTCCTTGGGCAGGCCCATCAGGCCCTTGCGCCCCGCTTCCAGATGCACCATCCAGAACGCGGTGACGAAATACAGGATGGCCGGGATCAGCGCCGCCTTGACGATGTCGATGTAGGGCACGTTGATGGTTTCGGCCATGATGAAGGCCACCGCCCCCATCACCGGCGGCATGATCTGCCCGCCCATGCTGGCGGTGGCTTCCACGCCACCGGCAAAGGCCGGGCTGTAGCCGAAGCGCTTCATGAGGGGAATGGTGAACTGCCCGGTGGTGACCACGTTGGCCACGCCCGAACCGTTGATGGTGCCCATCAGGCCCGATGAGATCACCGACACCTTGGCCGGGCCGCCGCGTGTGTGGCCCACGGTGCCCATGGCGAAGTCGTTGAACAGGCCGATCATGCCGGCCTGTTCCAGGAAGGCGCCAAACAGAATGAACAGGAAGATGTAGGTGGACGACACGTAGGTGGGCGTGCCGTACAGGCCTTCGGTGCCGAAGCCCAGTGTGCTTACTACCTGGTCCATGCCGTAGCCGCGGTGGGCCAGCGCGCCCGGCAGGTGCTGGCCAAACAGGGCGTAGAGCAGGAACGTCAGACACACCAGTGGCAGGCCCCATCCCATGACGCGCCGCGCGGCCTCGAACACCAGCGTGATCAGCAGCACGCCCACCACCCAGTCGGCCTGGGTGAGCTCGCCGGCGCGCAGCGTCAGGTCGGCCTCGAAAACCCACTGGTACAGCCCGGTGGCGAAACCCGCCAGGCCCAGCAGCCAGCCCAGCGCCCGCCAGGCGCCCGAGCGCCCGTCCATGGGCGGGAACAGCGCGAAGATCATCAGCAGCACAAAGCCGACGTGGATGGAGCGGATCACCTGGCTGGAGAGCGGGTGAAACGAGGCCATCCAGAGCTGGTAGGCCGAGAAGGCAATCGCGACCCAGAAGATGGCGCCGCGCAGCGGGCTGGTCGGGGTCTCGCTGGAACTTTGGTTTGACATGGAATTCTCGATGGTCGAAAGGGATGAGCCTGGGGTCTGCCCTGGGCGTTACTTGATCAGACCGACTTCCTTGTAATAGCGCTCGGCGCCGGGGTGCAGCGGCACGGGCATGCCCTTGATGGCGTTCTCACGCTTGATGGCCTTGGCCGCGTTGTGGGCGGCGTAGAGCGTGTCGATGTTGTCGTACATGGA
>NZ_BCWR01000020.1 GCF_001592305.1 Hydrogenophaga taeniospiralis CCUG 15921 | reverse complement strand
GGAAAACCGTATCAGTGCCCCTTCACCTTCTCGAGCAACTGGCGCACCTCTTCGCGGCGGCCGGCGTCGGCGATCTGGCGGCCGGCGCGGGCGGGGGCCTGCAGCGCGCGTTCCAGGTAGGGCGAGGCTTCTTCCGGGTGGCCGGTTTCGACCAGGTACTCCGCGAAGAAGTAGTTGCTGTCGATGCCCTGGGCGTTGATGCTCAGGGCCTTTTGCAGCAGTTCGCGCGCCTTGTCCTTGTCGCCAAAACCGATGGGCCAGCCGGGCACTTTGTAATACAGCACGCCCAGGCTGTTGTAGGCCGAGCCGTCGAGCACGTTGCCATCGATGTGGATGGCGGCCTCGTACAGGCGCTTGGCCTGCTTCACCAGGGGCAGCGCGCCCAGGCCGCCTTTTTCGCCGGCCCATGAGCTGACGATGATGCCTTCCCACACCAGCGGTTCGGCGCGGCCGGCGAAGCCTTCGCTGATCTTGCGGGCCTTGGCCGCCAGCGCCTCGAAGCGCTTCTCGCGCTCGCTGGGCGCGGTCTGGTAGCGCGTCACTTCCCAGTCGTGCTGCAGTTCTTTGACGGCGTCTTCCACGCCCGCGGCGTGGCCGGCGAAGGGCAGGGCCAGCGCAGCGCTGGCCAGCAGCGCGGTGATCCAGTGGCGGCGGGTGGTGGACACGGCGGTGCCCAGGGGGGTGGTGTGGTTCATGCTGACAAGCTCCAGGGAGACAACGGGGTTCACGAAGGAAGGGCGCCTGCGGTCAACGCGGGCGCGGGCGGCAGGCTGTGGCGGTGCTTGTGGAAGCTGCCGTCGAGCCAGGTGGGCAGCACGCCGTTGAGGCGCACCGCGAGTTTTTCGGGGAAGCCCAGGAAGCGTTCGGCGCTGCCATCTTCCAGCAGGCGCAGGATTTCGCGGGCCACCTCCGCGGGCGGGTCCATGGCGGTGCCGGTGGCCTGGTTGTAGGCGGCCACGTCGGCGTTGTTGAAGCCGGTTTCGGTGCTGCGCGGCCCGATGTACTGCACACGCACCGAGGTCTCGGCCAGCTCGCGGCGCAGGGCCTCGGCGAAGCCGTGCAGCCCGAACTTGCTGGCGCTGTACACGCTGAAACCGGGCAGGCCGATGCGGCCCAGCGCGGAGCCCACGCAGATCACCTGCGCGGCGGGCTGCTGGAGCAGGTGCCCGAGCAGCGCGCGGGTGAGTAGCATGGGCGCGAGCAGGTTGGTCTGCAGCACCGCCTGCATGTCGGCGGCGCTTTGCGACTGCAGGCGGCCAAAGGCGGGCAGGCCGGCGCCGTGCAGCACCACGTTGCAGCCCCAGGTGGCGGCCTCAATGGCGAGTCGGTCGATGCTGGCGGCGCAGGTCAGGTCGCAGGCGTGCCAGCCGATGTGTGCGGTGGGTGCGCCCGCGGCCACCAGTTCGCGCGCCTGGTCGGCCAGGCGCTCGGGCGAGCGGCCCACCAGCAGCAGCGATGCGCCAGCGCAGGCCAGGGTGCTGGCCGTGGCGCGGCCAATGCCGCCGCCAGCGCCGGTGAGCACGATGCGGGCCTGGGCGGCCCTCATGCCAGGGCTCCCGCCCGCTCGGGCGTGGTGGCGGCAGACGCCTGCGGCAGCGGCAGGCCACGGAACACGTCGCCATAGAGGCGGAAGAAGGCGCGCGCGCCGTGCACGATGGCGGCTTGGTCCTGCGGGTCGTCGATGCGGTCCATCAGCAGGGCGAAGTGCGCCGTGTGTTCCTGGTCCAGCGTGCCGTGCGAGCGCAGGTAGCTGAAGGCGGCGTCGGGCAGGTTCAGCGGTTTCTGGATCTGGTCGGCGGCCAGCAGGGCGAGCGAAACGCTGGTGCCTTCGAGCACGTGCACCATGCCGAAGAAGCCCAGCGGGTTGCGCCGCGCGATGGTGTCGTAGGCGTAGGCCACCATCACCTCGGTGGCGTGGGCGGGCTGGCCGTGGCGCACCGCTTCGGCGTCGCCGCCGCAGGCGCGGATGTCGTCCAGGATCCACTCGTCGTGGCCGCGTTCTTCTTCCACGTATTCGTCCATGGCGTCGTTCAGCCAGGCGTGGTGCGGCGGCAGCGCGGCCTTGCAGGCCTGCAGCAGCGGCACCGTGTGGCTCACGTGGTGGTAGGCCTCACGCAGAAAGGCCTGGTAGCTCGGCAGCGAGACCACGCCTTGCAGGCAGCCCTGGATGATGGGCGCGCTCAGCAGGCCCATGCGGGCCAGTTCGGTTTGTTGCTGCAGTTGGGCGAAGAAACTCATGGTTCGGGTCCTTGGATTCAGGGGGTTGCACACGCCGCGGCGGCCAGCGCGTCGGCGTGTTGGGCCAGGATGGCCTGGCGTTGTGGTCGGCCGTTGGCGGTGGCCAGGCCGGTCTCGACCGTGAAGGCCGCGCCGGCGCGCACCCAGTTCCCCACGCGGGCGTAGTCGGGCAGGGTCTGGTTGGCCGCGTTCACGGCGGCCTGCAGATCGGCATCGCTCGCGGCGGGGTGCATGGGCCAGAGCACGGCGCTGAGTTCGGCCTGCGCTTCGCCGAACACCACCGCCTGAGCGATGGCACCTTCGCTGCGCAGGGCGGTCTCCACCCATTCGGGCGAGACGTTGCGGCCATAGGCCGTGATCAGCACATGTTTCTTGCGGCCGCGCACGTGGACAAAACCCTCGGCGTCGATCTCGCCCAGGTCGCCGCTGGGCCACCACGCGGGCACGGGGGATGGGTCGCCGAGGTAGCCCGCGAACAGGCTGCCGCGGATCTCGATTTCACCGTCCGTCGCCAGGCGCAGCTGCGCGTGGGGCAGCGCCCGGCCGGCGCTGCCGGGGCGGTCGGCGCCGGGCAGGTTCAGCGTCTGCACCGACGCGCCTTCGGACAGGCCGTAGCCTTCGTGCGCGGGGATGCCCACCGCGCGCGCCGCCTGGATCAGCGCCGCGCCCACGGACGCGCCGCCCACGGCGACCATCCGCAGCGATGCGGGGGCACGCTGCTGCTGGTGCTGCAGCCAGCCGGCCCAGGCGCGCAGCATCTGCGGCAGCAGGATCAGGCTGTGGGGCTGGTGCCGCTCCACCGCGGCCTGCAGGCGGGCCGGGTCGAAACGGGACGAGCCCTGCAGGCCCACCTCGGCCAGCGGCAACACGATGCATTCGGCGCCCTGCGACAGCGGCGCCATCAGGCCGGCGATGTTCTCCAGCAGCACCGCGAAGGGCAGCGCGCACAGGTGGCGCGTGATGCCCAGCGGCTGCAGCGCCTGCGCCAGGCCGTCGGCCACGCGGCGCATCGCCGGGCCGCTCAGGCACACGCCCTTGGGGGTGCCGGTGGTGCCGGAGGTGAAGGTGATCTTGGCCGTGCCGGCGGGCAGGGGCACCGCCGTGGCGGGCAGCCGCAGCAGCGTCAGCGGCTGGCCCGCCACTTCGCAGGGCACGGCCATCGCCTGCGGCCAGAGCGCCGCCAGGGGAGCGCTGGTGAGCACGCCGTCCACGCCGGCGGCGCGGGTGGCGTGCGCCATCTGCGCCGGGGTGAAGAACACCGGCAGCGGCACATGCACCAGGCCGGCCTGGGCGGCGGCCAGATCGGCCACCACCCAGGCGGGGCTGTTGTCCATGACGGTGGCCAGCACCCGGGTGCCCTGGTCGCGCAGGGTCCGGGCCAGCTCGGCTACCTGGGCCTGGAGCGCGGTGTGGTCGATGCGGCGTTGCCCGTCGTTGAGCGACGCGCCTGCGGCCAGTACGTTCATCAGGGGGGCGGGGCTCATGCCAGTTTCTCCTGAGCGTTGTGAGCCCTTTCGGCGGGCCGGGCGTTCTCGCGGCGCTGCAGCAGGCGCAGCGCCTGCTGCATCTGACCGGCCAGCACCACGGGGTGGTGGTCGTAGTAGCTGCCCCACTGCCGCGCGTCGTCGCCGAGCGCGGCTGGGTCGGCGCGGCCCAGGGCCTGCGGCGTGATGCCCAGCCGCACGAACAGATGGCGCAGCTCTTCGGTGAGCGTGCCCACCACCCACTGCGCGCCTTCGGCCGCAAGGTGGTGGCCCAGCAGGAAAATCAGGCGCCGGCCTTCGCCGGCGCGCTGCGCGGCCAGGTGGCCGACTTCGACGATGCCCGCGCGCTCGGGCGGGGTGTGGCCCTGCGTGGCCAGCAGCGACTCGATCGGGGCCTGCAGGTAGCGCTCCAGAAACAGGGCGGCATGCTGGGCCGGGCGGTAGCCCGCGGCGGCCACGATGCTGCCGTCCAGCGGGTCGCGCAGGCTCACCAGCGTGGGCGCGAAATGCGTGACCTGCGCGCCAAAGCGGCGCGCGTACACCTGGGCAATGAATGCCTCGACCTGCGGGCGCAGCGGGTCGCTGACGCCATGCGCCGTCAGGCGCGGCGACCGCGACGGCTGGCTGGTGGGGGATGGCAACCCGAGGTTGCGCACGGACGAAAACAACACTGGACACACTCCTTCAGACCAGCCCGCGTGGATTCGCGGGCCGTCTGGGAGGGCATGTTGGTGGCGCTGGATTAAGTCCAGCTTATCGGGGTGGCTGCCCGACGGACGGCGCCATGGCGCGCGGCCGGCGCGTGGGGATGCGCAGCACCACCCAGGCACCCACCGCCGCGGTGGCCAGCAGCACCAGTTGCAGCGCCAGCCGGCCGCGAAAGCTCCAGACCGAGACGCTCACCATCACCACCATGGACACCAGGGCCACGGTCTTGCTGCGTCGGGTCAGGCTGCGGTCGCGCTCCCAGTCGCGCAGCATGGGACCCATCCAGCGGTGGTTGAGCAGCCAGCGGTGCAGGCGCGGCGAGGCCTTGGCATAACAGGCCGCGGCCAGCAGCACGAAGGGCGTGGTGGGCAGGCCGGGCAGCAGCACCCCGATCAGGCCCAGCGCCAGCGAGACCGAGCCCGCCAGCCAGAGCAGCCAGCGCACGGTGCGCGAGGCGTGCGGTGTGGGCGGCGGGGTGTCGGGCGCGGCGTTCATGGGGCCCACCAGCCCAATGGGTGGTGGTTCAGGGCGATCGAGGCCATGAACGCCACGCACAGCAGCGCGGCCGCGAAACACAGGGCCCGCGCGCCGCGCGTGGGCGCTCGCTGGAGCGCCAGCGTGCCCAGCACGATGTACACCACGAGCAGCGTCAGCTTGGCGAGCAGCCAGTGGTTGTGCAGCGGGTTCAGCTGCAGCAGCCACCACAGCGTGCCGCCCGCGAGCAGCAGCAACGAGTCGATGACCGGGGCCAGGCCGCGCGCCCAGCTTGCCATGGGCCAGCCCCGGCCCGCCAGCACCCCCAGGCCGCGCGCCGCGAACAGCGCCACGCTGGTGCTCACCAGGCCGATGTGGGCCGGCAGCAGCCAAGGGTAGATCGCGGCGGTGAGTTCGGGCGAAGGCATGGGTCGGGCGGGGGGCGCGAAAGCCCGGCCATCATAGGCGCCGCATCGGATTGCGCGGGACGGAACCCCCAACGGTGTCAGGCCCTCAGTTGGCGAGCGGGGGGTAGTCGGTGTAGCCCTTGTCGCCGCCGCCATAAAAGGTGGTCTTGTCCGGTTCGTTGAACGGGCCGCCCGCGCGCAGGCGCGCCACCAGGTCCGGGTTGGCGATGAAGGCCTTGCCGAAGGCCACGAGGTCGGCGCCGTCGGCCAGCGCCTGCTGGGCCAGCGCCAGGTCGTAGCCGTTGTTCACCATCCAGGCGCCCTGGCCGCCGGCCGCGTGGTAGCCGGCCTTGAGCGCGGCATAGTCGAACGGGCGCTCGGGCAGATCGCGCGGGCCGCCGGTGGCGCCCTCGATCAGGTGCAGGTAGGCCAGGTTCAGCGGCGCGAGCTTGCGCACCACGTGCTCGAACAGCGGCTGCGAATCAGCATCGACCGCATCGTTCGCCGGCGTCACCGGCGAGAGCCGGATGCCGGTGCGGCCGCCGCCAACGGCCTCGGTCACGGCGCGGGCCACTTCGAGCAGGAAGCGCGCGCGGTTGGCGATGCTGCCGCCGTAATCGTCCCGGCGGTGGTTGCTGCCGGTTTTCAGGAACTGGTCGATCAGGTAGCCGTTGGCGGCGTGGATTTCCACCCCGTCGAAGCCCGCGGCGATGGCGTTGAGTGCCGCGTGGCGGTAGTCCATCACGATGCCGGGAATCTCTTCGGGGTCGAGCGCGCGCGGCTCGGAGGTTTCCACGAAGGTCGGCACGCCGTCCTTGATCAGCACGGTCTTGGTGTGGGCGCGGATGGCCGAGGGCGCGACGGGCTTGGCAAAGTGCGGCTGCAGATCGGTGTGCGAGACGCGGCCCACGTGCCAGAGCTGCACCACGATCTTGCCCCCCGCGTCGTGCACCGCCTGCGTCACGCGTTTCCAGCCGTCCAACTGCTCGATGCCGTACAGGCCGGGCACGTCGGCATAGCCCTGGCCCTGCTGGGTGATGGCGGTGGCCTCGGTGATCAGCAGGCCCGCACTGGCGCGCTGGGCGTAGTACTCGGCCATCAGTGGCGTGGGGATGGCGTCGGGCGCGCGGTTGCGCGTGAGCGGCGCCATGACGATGCGGTTGGCGAGCCGGAGATCGCCGACGGTGGTGGGGTCGAAAAGGGTGGTCATGGCGGGGGTGGGCGGCTGCAATGGAGGTGCGGCCCAGTCTACGCCTCGCAGCCCGCGCGGACAGTCGCCGACGGACGGTAACCCCACGGAGGGTGTTTCAAAAAATAATAACGAACGTTATAACTTTGACCGCCATCCAGACGCTCCACCATGCACACCCTCAAACTCACTCAGATCGGCAACTCCGTTGGCGTCATCCTCCCCAAAGAGGCCTTGTCCCGCCTGCGACTGGAAAAGGGTCAGACGGTTTTCCTGACCGAAACGCCCGAGGGTCTGGTGCTCACCCCCTACGACCCGGCTTTGGAAGAACAAGTGCAGGCCGGGCGCGCCTTCATGAAAGAGTTCCGCGACACTTTTCACCAGCTTGCCAAATGAGCGCCCCCGACTCTGGCGAAGCCACCTGGCGCTGGATCGACCCGCAGGCCCTGCAGCTGTTGCACGGCGAGAGCCTGGCCGAACACGGTGGGCGCGCGGGCTTGCGCGATGCTGGGCTGCTGGCCTCGGCGCTGGACCGACCCCAGAATCTGGCAGCCTATGGTGAGCCAGACCTGGCGGCGCTGGCGGCCAGCTATGCCGTCGGTTTGGCGAAGAACCACGCTTTCGTGGACGGCAACAAGCGCGCGGCTTTCCTGGCCGTCGGCCTGTTTCTGTATCTGAATGGCCACCGCCTGCAAGCGACGCAAGCCGATGCCACGATCGCCGTGGTCGCGCTCGCGGCCGGTGAGCTTTCAGAACCGGCCTTTGCCGAGTGGGTGCGCAGCCGGATGGCGGCGCGTTGACCGCGAGTCTTGCCTGCTCGGTCACAAGGTGACGCTGTGCAAAATGACGATCACGTTGCCCCGCCAGCTTCGGCCAGGTCCGGGGGGGTGCACAGCCTCGTTGGCTGGCTCGAAAGGTGCGGTGATGGAACTTCCCTTTGTCAATCACGTCGGCGTTCGCGTCGAGCAGCAAGGTGGTGGGCGCAGCAGATGCACGCTGCTGGTCGAGGCCCATCATTTCAACTCGGCAGGCATCGTCCATGGCGGCGCGCTCTTCACCCTCGCCGACACGGCGATGGGCGCCGCGCTCTATCCGACGCTCGCGCCTGGCGAGGGTTGCGCGACGATCGAGATCAAGATCGGCTATTTCAAACCCGTGGTGGCTGGCGCCCTTGTCTGCACCGGCGAGATCGTCAACCGGAGTCGGACAGTCGCCAGCCTTGAGGCCTGCATACACGCCGGCGAGGTGCTGGTCGCCAAGGCCAGCGGCACCTTTGCTGTCTTTCAGCGCAAGAGCGAACCAGCGACTTGACTGGATTGATGAAGTGCGTGCGCTTCAAACCGCTTCCGGCAACCTGGCAATCACCTTGATCTCGAACTGGAAGCCGTAGAGCCAGGTCACGCCAATGCCCGTCAACGTGGGGTGCGGGGCATCGCCCCAGTACTCGCCAAACACTTTCCAGATCGGCTCGAACTGCGCGGCAGGATCGACGATGAAGACGGTCACGTCGACCACGTCCTGGAAGGTGCAGCCGGCCGCCGATAGGATGGCGTTCAGGTTGTCGAACGCGAGCCGAACTTGTGCCTCCAGATCGGGCTCGGGCGAGCCATCGGGCCGGCTGCCCACCTGCCCCGAGACGAACAGAAAACCGTTGGACCGGATCGCTGGCGAGTAGCGGTTCTTTTCGTACAGCGCCTGGCGCCCGGCCGGGAAAACAACATCGTCACGTGCAGACATGGGATACCTCTTTGCTTGGTTGATGAGTTGAGTGAATGCATGGGAATGAGGGGACTCTAGGCATTCACGGGCTGCGGATAAACGGGCAAGTCGCACAATGACTGTTTGAGAAATCCAAACAATCCTTGGGGCAACCGGAGCAGCAGAGATGGACCGTTTCGACGCACTGCAGGCCTTTGCCCGCGTGGTGGAGGCCGGCAGCTTCACCAAGGCGGCGCAGACGCTGCACATGAGCAAGACCACGGTGACGCAGTTGGTGCAGCAGCTGGAAGCGCGGCTGCGCGTGAAGCTGCTGAACCGCACCACGCGGCAGGTGAAGATCACCCCGGACGGCGCCGTGTACTACGAGCGCGTGGTGCGCCTGCTGGCCGACCTGGAAGACGCGGACACCAGCCTCTCCAGTGCCCTGGCATCGCCCAAGGGGCGGCTGCGCGTGGACGTGCCCAGCCCGCTGGCCCGCCTGATCCTGATGCCGGCGCTGCCGGCGTTTCACGAGCGCTACCCGGAGATTCAGTTCGACATGGGCGTGAGCGACCGGATGGTGGACCTCATCGGCGACAACGTGGACTGCGTGCTGCGCGGCGGCGAGGTGACGGACCCGTCACTGATCGTGCGCCATGTGGGCGACCTGCGCCTGGGCGTGTACGCGGCACCCAGCTACCTGGAGCGCGCCGGTACGCCGCGACACCCGCGCGAGTTGATCGACACGCACCACCGCACCGTGGGCTATCTGCGATCACGCAGCGGCAAGGTGGCGCCGATCACCATGCGGCGCGAAGACGAGCAGATCGAGGTGCAGGGTCGCTACGTGGTCGCCGTGGACGATGGCAACGCCTATCTGGCCGCCGGTGTGGCGGGCATGGGCGTGCTCTGGCTGCCGCACTACATGGCCGAGGCGCATGTGGCCAAGGGCGAGCTGATGCCGCTGTTCGAAGACGGCTGGCAATGCGACCCGATGCCGATGTACGTGGCGTTTCCACCGAACCGGCACGTCAGCGCGAAGCTGCGCGCGTTCATTGACTGGGTGGTGGGGTTGATGGAGGTGCATGCGCCCCTGGCCGGCAGATGACGATCTGAGCCCCGAGCCGCTCACTTGCCACAAAGCTGCTGTTCACACGGCACGCCATCCCGTCACCGTCCATGTTCGTGCCAGGGCAGTTCTTCAGAAAGAACCTGGTGTGCGCTGAAATGGTCTTTCGCTGAGCCGCAGACCGGCCCGCTGCAAAGCTCTGACAATCCAGCCCATGAACCCATTGCCCAAGCCCCTGCAAGACATCCGCCTCTCCCTGCTCGATCTGGTGGCCGTGCGCGAAGGCGGCACGGTGGCCGACGCGCTGGCCATCGCGCGGCGCACCGCGCAGCATGCCGAAGCGCTGGGCTTCACGCGTTACTGGCTGGCCGAACACCACAACATGAGCGGTATCGCCAGCTCGGCCACGGCGGTGCTGGTGGGCCACATCGCCGGCGCGACCGAGCGCATGCGTGTGGGCTCGGGCGGCGTGATGCTGCCCAACCACGCGCCGCTGGTGGTGGCCGAGGCCTTTGGCACGCTGGCCGAGCTGTACCCTGGCCGCATCGACCTGGGCCTGGGCCGCGCGCCCGGTACCGACCCGCTGACCATGCGCGCGCTGCGCCGCGACCGCCGCGAGACCGAAGACGATTTCCCGCGCGACGTGGCCGAGCTGCAGCGCCTGCTGGGCGATCCGCAGCCGGGCCAGCGGCTCATCGCCATGCCCGGCGCGGGCACCCATGTGCCGATCTGGTTGCTGGGCTCCAGCCTGTTTTCGGCCCAGCTTGCGGCCGAGCGTGGTCTGCCGTATGCGTTCGCTTCGCACTTCGCGCCGCGCTACCTCTTGCAGGCGCTGGACATGTACCGCCACAACTTCAAGCCGTCGGCCGTGCTCGACAAGCCCTACGCCATCGTCGGCGTGCCGTTGGTGGCCGCGCCCACCGACGCGGAGGCGCAGTACCTGGCCAGCAGCACCTACCAGCGCGTGCTGGGCATCCTCACCGGCCAGCGCGGCCAGTTGCCTGCCCCGGTGGCCGGCTTCATGGAGGGGCTGGACGCACAGGCCCGCGCGGCGATCACCGACTTCCTGGCCTGCGCGGTGGTCGGTGGGCCGGACACGGTGCGCGCCGGTTTGCAGCAACTCGCCAACGCCACCCAGGCCGACGAGTTCATGCTGGTGAGCGACGTGTTCGACCCGGCGCTGCGCCTGCGTTCGCTGGACATCGCGGCGGCCGCGATGCGCGAGCCGGTGCCGGCCTGAAACGTCAATGTCTAGGCCGACAGATGCGGCGGCGTGCGCATCTGCTCGGGGGTCGTGAAGTACGCAGCCGATGCCCCCAGGCGCCCCCGCGCCCGGTCGAACTCGTGGCGTGCCACGCTGCGCAGGTGCACCTCGTCCGGCCCGTCGAGCAGGTGCAGGGCGCGGCCCCAGGTCCAGAACTGCGCCAGCGGGGTGTCGGGCGACAGGCCCATGGCGCCGAAGATCTGCATGGCGCGGTCCACCACGCGGGTCTGCAGGCCGGCGGCCACCACCTTGATCGCGGCCACCTGCGCGCGCAGGGCCGCGGGTTCGACGCGCTCCGGGTGGTCGAGCAGCCAGGCGCAGCGCAGCACCAGCAGGCGCGCCTGGTCGATCTCGATGCGCGAGGCCGCGATCCACTCCTGCACGTTGGCGTAGTCGGCCAGTGTCTTGCCAAAGCTGCGGCGTTCCAGCGCGCGTTCGGTGGCGAGCTCCAGCGCCAGCTCGCACTGGCCGATGGTGCGCATGCAGTGGTGCACCCGGCCCGGCCCCAGCCGCGCCTGGGCCATCGCAAAGCCCTCGCCCCAGCCGCCGAGCAACTGGTTGGCCGGCACACGCACCTGGCGAAAGACGATCTCGCAATGCCCCTCGGGCGCGTGGTGGTGCACCACGGAAATGTTGCGCACCACCTCCACGCCCGGCGTGTCCAGCGGCACCAGCACCATGCTGTGCTGGTGGTGTTTGGTGTCGGGCGCGGCGGTGTCGTCGGGCGTGTTGCGCGCCATCACGATCAGCAACCGGCAGCCCGGGTGCGCCACGCCGGTGATGAACCACTTGCGACCGTTGAGCACCAGGTCATCGCCCTCGCGCCGCACCGTGGTCTGCAGGTTGGTCGGGTCGGACGAGGCCACGTCGGGCTCGGACATGGCGAAGGCCGAACGGATCGCGCCGTCCAGCAGCGGCGTGAGCCAGCGCTCGCGCTGCGCGGGCGTGGCGAAGCGGTGCAGCAGCTCCATGTTGCCGGTGTCGGGCGCGCTGCAGTTGAACACCTCGGACGCCCAGTGCAGCCGGCCCATGGTTTCGGCCAGCGGCGCGTAGTCCAGGTTGTCCAGGCGGGTGCCGGGCTCGCCCTCGCGCAGGCCGGGCAGAAACAGGTTCCACAGCCCTTCTTCGCGCGCCAGGGTTTTCAGGTCTTCCAGAAAGGGCGGCGGGTATTGCCCCTGCAGCACCGCCTGGTGCCAGGCGGCGTTGTGCGGCAGCAGGTAGCGCTGCATGAAATGCTCCAGCTGCTGCTGGAGCGCCTGCGCCCGGGGGCTGTGCTCGAAGTCCATGCGGGCATTGTGTGGAGCGCCCGGCCGCTTGTCAGCGCGCACGCGACAGTGGCCGGGCCGCCGGCCCCGGTGGCGGACAATACCGGCCTCTTCGACACAACCCCGGGCGCCGCCTGTTTCGCGGCCCACCCGGCTTTCACCATGACCTACAGCGTCAAGGAAATCTTCTACACCCTGCAGGGTGAGGGCGCCAACGCCGGTCGTGCGGCGGTGTTCTGCCGCTTCGCCGGCTGCAACCTCTGGAGCGGGCGCGAGGCCGACCGCGCCAGCGCCGTCTGCACGTTCTGCGACACCGAATTCGTGGGCACCGATGGCACGCTGGGCGGCAAGTTCGCCACCGCCGGGGCCCTGGCCGACGCGATCGCCGGGCAGTGGCCCGTCGGAGCAGCCCCCGGCCTGGTGGTGCTGACCGGGGGCGAGCCACTGCTGCAGGTGGACGAGGCCCTGACCGACGCGCTGCACGCGCGCGGCTTCACGATCGCGGTGGAAACCAATGGCACGCTGGCGCCGCCCGCCGGGCTGGACTGGGTGTGCGTGAGCCCCAAGGCTGGCGCCCCGCTGGTGCTCACCCGCGGGCAGGAGCTCAAGGTGGTGGTGCCACAGGAGGGGCTGGACCTGGACGCGCTGGCCGGCCTGCCTTTCGAACACCACTTCCTGCAGGCCATGGACGGCCCGCTGGCGCGCCGCAACACCGAGCTGGCCACCGCGCTGTGCCTGGCCGACCCGCGCTGGCGGCTGTCGGTGCAGACGCACAAGGTGCTCGGGATTCGATGACCCCCCCTGCGCCGCTTCGCGGCTTCCCCCCTGAGGGGGGACGCACCCTGTGGCCTGGCAAAGCCAGTTCCACGGGTGCCCTGGGCGGAGCCCGCGCTCCGGCTGCGGCATGTGAATTGAGTTGAGAGATGGATTGAGATGAGATACGAACTGAGTCAGAGCTTTTATTTCGAGGCCGCCCACACCTTGCGCCGCAAGATCGATGTGGAGCCCAGCCTGCGCATCCACGGCCACACCTACATCGCCGAGGTCACGCTGGCGGGGCAGCCCGATCCGGACAGCGGCATGCTGGTCGATCTGGCCCACCTGCGTGGCCACATCGAAACCCTGCGCCTGGCGCTGGACCACCGTTTCCTCGACGAGGTGGCCGAGATCGGCCCGGCCACGCTGGAGAACCTCTGCGCCTTCATCTGGCGCGCGATGGAGGCGCACTACGCGCAGCTGCTGGACTGCGTGGAGGTGCGCCGCCAGGCCAGCGGCGACGCCTGCCGGCTGCGCCGATAGGCGCTGTCCCTCCCCGGCGGAGGCGCCGGGTGCCAGCGAGCCGGCGTCGGGGCCGGCTTGATGTGCCTCAAGCCGGTTTTTGAGTGTTTTCGGGCCTTCGGGGTGTGCGATTTCTTGTCGCACATCAAACTACCTATAGCGTGTCGTGGGTATCGTGCACACCATAGGTAGTGTTTCAACCCCGAATGAGGAGAACCCGATGGAGAACGCCATGGTGGTCAGCTTGCCGCGCGAGGTGGTCAAGCGAGGTGGTCAGCGCGAGCCGTTCAACGCAGACAAGATTGGCGCGGCACTGGCCCGCGCCGGGGCCGCGAGCGGCGAGTTCGACGACCTGGAGGCCGCGCTGCTGTGCGCGCAGGTCGTCAAGGTGCTGATCCACCGGTTCCGCGGTGAGGCGCCGCACATCGAGCAGGTGCAGGACGTGGTCGAGCAGACGCTGATCGCGGCCAACCATTTCAAGACGGCGCGCGCCTACATCGTCTACCGCGAACAGCACGCCCGCCTGCGCACCGACCGCCAGACCCTGGTGGACGTGGAATCCTCGATCAACGAGTACCTCACGCGCGCCGACTGGCGCGTGAACGCCAACGCCAACCAGGGCTATTCGCTGGGCGGGTTGATCCTGAACGTGGCCGGCAAGGTCACGGCCAACTACTGGCTCTCGCACGTGTACACGCCCGAGATCGGACAGGCGCACCGCGAGGGCGACATCCACATCCACGACCTCGACATGCTCAGCGGCTACTGCGCGGGCTGGTCGCTGCGGACCCTGCTCAACGAAGGCCTCAACGGCGTGCCGGGCAAGGTGGAGTCGGGGCCGCCGAAACACATGTCCTCGGCGGTGGGGCAGATCGTGAACTTCCTGGGCACGCTGCAGAACGAGTGGGCCGGCGCGCAGGCCTTTTCGTCGTTCGACACCTATATGGCGCCCTACGTGCGCCAGGACGGCATGGACTATGCCGCCGTGCGCCAGTGCATCCAGGAGCTGATCTACAACCTCAACGTGCCTTCGCGCTGGGGCACGCAGACGCCCTTCACCAACCTCACCTTCGACTGGGTCTGCCCCGAAGACCTGCGCGAGCAGGTGCCGGTGATCGCCGGCGTGGAAATGCCGTTCTGCTACGGCGATCTGCAGGCCGAGATGGACCTGATCAACCGCGCCTACATCGAGGTGATGACCGAGGGCGACGCCAAGGGGCGCGTGTTCACCTTCCCCATTCCCACCTACAACATCACGCCCGACTTCCCCTGGGAGAGCGAGAACGCGCGGCGCCTGTTCGACATGACGGCCAAGTACGGTCTGCCGTACTTCCAGAACTTCGTGAACTCGGAGCTGCAGCCGAACATGGTGCGCTCCATGTGCTGCCGCCTGCAGCTCGATCTGCGCGAGCTGCTCAAGCGCGGCAACGGCCTGTTCGGCAGTGCCGAGCAGACCGGCAGCCTGGGCGTGGTCACCGTCAACTGCGCGCGCCTGGGGCATCTGCACGCGGGCGACGAAGCCGGCCTGCTGGCCGCGCTGGACCGCCTGCTGGAGCTGGGAAAACAGAGCCTGGAGACCAAGCGCAAGCTGATCCAGCGGCTGATGGACCAGGGCCTGTTCCCCTACACCAAACGCTACCTGGGCACGCTGCGCAACCACTTCAGCACCCTGGGCGTGAACGGCATCAACGAGATGGTGCGCAACTTCACCCGCGACGCGCACGACATCGGCACCGACGAAGGCCACGCCTTCGCGCTGCGCTTCCTCGACCACGTGCGCGAGCGCATCGTCGCGTTCCAGGAGGAGACCGGGCACCTGTACAACCTGGAGGCCACGCCCGCGGAGGGCACCACCTACCGCTTCGCCCGCGAAGACCGCAAACGCTGGCCCGCGATCCTGCAGGCCGGCACGCCCGAGCAGCCCTACTACACCAACTCGTCGCAGCTGCCGGTGGGCTTCACCGACGACCCGTTCGAGGCGCTGGAGCGCCAGGCCCCGCTGCAGCGCAAGTACACCGGCGGCACCGTGCTGCACCTGTACATGGGCGAGCGCCTGACCAGCGGCGAGGCCTGCCGCGCGCTGGTGCAGCGCGCGCTGACCAACTTCCGCCTGCCCTACATCACCGTTACCCCCACCTTCTCCATCTGCCCCACCCACGGCTATCTGGCCGGCGAACACCCGTTCTGCCCCGTCTGTGATGCCGAGAAGCTGGCCGCCAAACGCCAGTTGCAGGCCGCTTGAGGTGATGCACCCCCTGCGCCGCTGCCCTGTAGGAGGGACGGCACCTCGGGCCTCCGAGAGGCATTCGATTTTTCAACCAGGAGTCTTACCGCCATGAACCACACCACCGATGCCCGCAACGCTGCCACACCCGAACCCACCCTGCGTGACGACGAACGCCAGCCCTGCGAGGTCTGGACCCGCGTCATGGGCTACCACCGGCCCGTGAGCAGCTTCAACCGAGGGAAACAAGGGGAACACGCCGAGCGGCGCTTTTTTGTTGAACAGAAAAGATGAGACACCCCCTGCGCCGCTTCGCGTCTTCCCCCTCTCCTGCGGGAGGGGGACGCACCCTGTGGCCCGGCGAAGCCGGTTCCGCGGGTGCCCTGGGTGGCGCGGCTTCTCTCGTGACGGCGTGTTGAGATGCGCGCAACGCGACCGGCCGTGACGGCCGAGGGGCTGCGCATCGGCGGCCTGACGCGGCTCACCGGCATCGACTTTCCCGGCCGGCTGGCGGCCGTGGTGTTCTGCCAGGGCTGCTCCTGGCGCTGCGGCTATTGCCACAACCCGGCCCTGCTGGACGCGGCGGCCCCCGGCGTGCTGGCGTGGTCGGACGTGCGGGCGTTCCTGCGGCAGCGCCAGGGGCTGCTCGACGGCGTGGTGTTCTCGGGCGGCGAGCCCACGCTGCAGGCGGCGCTGGCCCCGGCCCTGGCCGAGGTGCGGGCGCTGGGCTTTGTCACCGGCCTGCATACCGGGGGCATGGTTCCGGAACGCCTGGCGCAGGCCCTGCCCTGGCTGGACTGGGTGGGCCTGGACATCAAGGCGCCGGCGCACCGTTACGACGCCATTACCCGCACGCCGGGCAGTGGCGCGCGGGCCGCGCAGAGTCTGCGCCTGCTGCTGGACCGGGGCGGCCTGGCCCTGGAATGCCGCACCACCTGGCACGCCGGGCTGTTCAGCCGGGACGATTTGTTCCGGTTGGCGGACGCGCTGGCGGCGCAACTGGTGCCGCACTGGGTGCTGCAGACCTGCAGCGAGCCGGGCGCGCCGCAGGACGGCCTGTCGGCCAGCGATCTGGCGGACCTGGGAGCGCGGTTTCAGCGCTTTGAATGTCGGTAGAGCTTCGCCCAGTCATGGCCGAAGCTTGATCTGCGTCAAGCAAATAAGAGTGATTCGTGTTTAGTATCCGGTTCGGACGGTGCAGCCTGCCCGTCCCCGAGACACCAAGGATCACTCATGAAATTCACCCCGTTCTTCGCCACGCTCGCGGCCGGTGCCGCCTTGTCCATGTCCTTCGCCGCGCACGCCAAGGAATTCCCGATCGGTACCCCGCACAAGCTCGCCAGCATGGAGATCGCCGCCGTGTACTTGGCGCCGGTCAAGATGGAGCCCGAGGGCATGATGCGCAAGGCCGAAGAGTCGGACATCCACTTGGAAGCCGACATCCACGCGCTCAAGGACCACCCGAACGGCTTCGAGGAAGGGGCCTGGATGCCGCACCTCAGCATCGACTTCGAGTTGGTCAAGCTGGGCACGACCGACAAGGTCAGCGGCCACTTCATGCCGATGGTGGCCTCCGACGGCCCGCACTACGGTGACAACGTCAAGCTGATGGGCCCCGGCAAATACAAGCTGACCCTGCGCATCAGCCCGCCCGGCGGCCACGCGGCGCATTTTGGTCGTCACACCGACAAGGAAACCGGCGTCGCCCCGTGGTTCAAACCCTTCGACGTGAGCTACGAGTTCACCTATGCGGGCACGGGCAAGAAAGGCGGGTACTGATGGCTCACCCCTGCCGCGCTGCGCGCGACCCCCTCAAGGGGGCGACACCAGCCGTCCGGCGGAGCCGGCCCGGCGGTGTCCTGGGCTGGGCTGCATCGCGCTCCGGGAATGGCCGTGGTGCCCGGTTGCTGGCGGCGCTGCTCATGGGGTCGGCCCTGGGGCTGGCTCATGCGAATGACATGCCGACCTACCGGCTCACGGCCCGGGAGGGGCGGTTCGAGCCGGCGGAACTGGTGGTGCCTCGGGGGCAGAAGTTCCGGCTGGAGATCACCAATGCCGGGCGCGATCCGGTGGAGTTCGAGAGCCTGGAGCTGCGCAAGGAAAAGGTGCTGGCGCCGGGCGTGACCTCTTCGCTGGTGTTCCGCCCGCTGGACGCGGGCCGCTACCGCTTCTTCGACGATTTTCACCAGACCACGGGGCAAGGTGCCATCGTGGCGAAGTGATGGATCACTGAGGTAAGAACGCATGGGCGAAGTCATTTTCATCACATGGCGCGAAAGCGTGGAAGCGCTGCTGGTGGTCGGCATCCTGCGCGCCTGGCTCAGCGAGCGCCCCGACCGGGCCTGGGGCCTGCGCTGGCTCTGGGCGGGCGTGGCGTTGGGCCTGGCCGCCGCGCTCGGGCTGGCGCTGCTCATGCTGGGCGCGGCCAGCGTGCTGGACGGCGAGTCCGGCGAATGGTTCCAGGCCGTGATGGTGCTGAGCGCGGCCGCGCTGATCCTGCAGATGGTGTGGTGGATGCGCCGCCATGGCCGCGCCCTGCGGCAGGACCTCGAACAGCAGGCCGCGGGCCAGCTCGCGCGCGCCAGCGGCTGGGGCATCGCGCTGCTGGCGGCGCTGGCCATCGCGCGCGAGGGCAGCGAAACCGTGATCTTTCTCTACGGCGTGGCCGGCCGGCACACCGGTGCTGGCCAGTTGGGCTTCGCCGCCTCGGCGCTGCTGGGCCTGGGGCTGGCGCTGGCGAGCTTCTGGCTGCTGCAGTCGGGTCGGCGCTGGCTGTCGTGGCGCAGCTTCTTCCGCATCAGCGAGGCCCTGTTGCTGTTGCTCGCCGCGTCCCTGTGGGTCAACGCGGTGGACCGGCTGATTTCGCTGGACGTGCTGCCCACGCTGGTGGACCCGCTCTGGAACAGCGCCGGCTGGCTGGACGACAGCGGTGCCGTGGGCGGCCTGCTCGCGGCGCTGACCGGCTACCGGGCGCAGCCCGCGCTGACCACGGTGCTGGCCTACGCCGGGTTCTGGCTCGGCGTGGCGGGCCTGTTGCGCGCCGGCCAGCCGGCGCGTGCGGTCCCCGTGCCGGTCGGTCGGTGAGCCCGCCCGTGCCAAACCCTTGCACAGCGGATGGTGTGGTTCGCGCCGCCGCGACCCCGGCGCTCGCAGCCCCCGTGCCCCTGCACTTCGTGGCGCGCCGCCCGGCGGGTGCGCTGCCGGCCCTGGGCGACGCCATGCGCCGCCATGGCCGCCTGATCCGCGGCGTGCAGTGGGCCATCGTGCTGGTCTACGCGGTGCTGGTGGTGCTGCCGGCGTTTCTGCCGCTGCCCGACGATGCCGCGCGCATCCTGGACCACCTGGGCCTGTTCGCGCAGTTCCTGTTCTGGGGCATCTGGTGGCCCTTCGTGCTGCTGAGCATGGTCTTGCTGGGCCGCGTCTGGTGCGGGGTGTTCTGCCCCGAGGGCGCGCTGAGCGAGGCGGTGAGCCGCCACGGGCGCGGGCGCGGCATCCCGCGCTGGATGCGCTGGGGCGGCTGGCCCGCCGTGGCCTTCGTGATCACCACCATCTACGGCCAGCTCGTGAGCGTGTACCAGTACCCCCAGGCCGCCTTGCTGGTACTGGGCGGCTCCACCGTGGCGGCCGTGCTGGTGGGCGCGTGGGTTGGGCGCGGCAAGCGGGTCTGGTGCCGCCACCTGTGCCCCGTGGGCGGCGTGTTCGGTCTGCTGGCGCGGCTCGCGCCCCTGCACTTCCAGGTGGACCGGGCGCGCTGGGAAGCGCGCACCGGCGGCATCACCCGCCTGCCCAACTGCGCGCCCCTGATCGACATCCGCCGCATGGAAAGCGCCTCGGCCTGCCACATGTGCGGCCGCTGCAGCGGCCAGCGCGACGCGGTGACGCTGATCGCGCGGGTGCCCGGTTCGGAGATCGTGCGCCACGGCGCGAACACGGCCAGCGGCTGGGACACGGCCCTGCTGCTGTTCGGGCTCATCGGCGTGGCGATGGGGGCCTTTCACTGGGGCGCCAGCCCGGGCTTTGTGGCACTGCGCGTGGCGCTGGCCGACTGGGCGGTGGAGCGGGGCTGGTGGTGGCTGCTGGCGGACAACGCGCCCTGGTGGCTGCTCACGCACTACCCGCAGAACCAGGACGTGTTCGTCTGGCTCGACGGCGTGCTGATCGTGGCCTACATCCTGGCCACCGGGCTGGCGGTGGGGGCCGCGCTGTACGGGCTGTGCCTGGCCGCCGCGCGCGCGCTGGGTCGCCCCGGTGCGCAGCACCACCTGGCCCTGGCCTACGTGCCGCTGGGGGGCTGCGGGGCGTTCCTGGGGCTGTCCATGACCACCGTGACCATGCTGCGCCACGAAGGGCTCGCCGTGCCCTGGGTGGACGGCACCCGCGCCCTGCTGCTCGCGGGCGCGGCCCTGTGGGGCCTGTGGCTGGCCTGGCACTCCAGCGCGGTCCACAGCCAGAGTCGGACGCGCCGCGCACTCGCGACCGGCCTCATCGCCATCGGTTCCGGCCTGGTGGTGGCCGGCTGGTCGGCGCTGTTCTTCTGGTGGTGAGCGCTCCGTGCATGAGCGCTTCCACCAAGCCGGAGCACGACCCGATACGCATGAAGAAGCCCAGCCCAGGGCACCGCCGGGCCGGCTTTGCCGGACGGCCAGTGCCGCCCCCCTGGGGGGGGGGTAGCGCGAAGCGCTGCGGGGGGGCTCCTACCTCACCAGTGTCGTCCAGGCCTGGGTGAGGCGGTGGGCCAGGTCTTCGGGGCGGTGCACCAGGGCGTAACCCTGGCGGCCGAACAGCATCGGCAGGTAGTCGTGGCCCGCGCTGTCGATGGTGACGCAGAACGGGGTCAGCCCGGCCGCGCGGGCTTCGTGGATCGCGTGGCGCGTGTCTTCCAGGCCGTAGCGGCCTTCGTACTGGTCGAGGTCGTTGGGCTTGCCGTCGGTCAGCAGCATCAGCAGCCGGCAGCGCTGCGGGCACTGGCGCAGGTGTTCGGTGGCGTGGCGGATCGCCGCGCCCATGCGGGTGTAGTAGCCCGGCCGGATCGCGCCCACGCGGGCGCGCGCGGCGTCGTTCCAGGCTTCGTTCAGCCCCTTGATGCACTGCATGCGCACGTGTTGCCGGCGCACCGAGCTGAAGCCCCACACGGCGAACGGATCGCCCACCGCGTGCAGGGCCTCGCCGAACACGTAGAGGGCGTCGCGGATCACGTCGATGACGCGCGCGTGGTCGTTCGCGTGCGCGTCGGTGGACTGCGAGAGATCGGCCAGCAGCCAGGTGGCCAGGCTGCGTTCGCCGCGGGTCTGCCGGGTGTAGACCGCGGGCGTGTCGCTGCGCCGGGCGCTGGCCCCGAGGCTGTCGGCCTGCAGGCGGATCCAGGCGTCCAGGTCGATGTCGTCGCCCTGCTCCTGGCCGCGCTGCAGGCGCGGCGCGTGGCGCAGCACCTCCATGCGCCGGCGCACCTGGCGCGCCGTGGCGCGCAGGCCGGCGCCGGGCACGAAGGGCGCGCCCTGGCGGGCCCGCAGGTCCTGCACCAGGCAGTGGTCGGGCACCAGCACGCCGCGCCGGTGGTCCCACTCGGGGAACTTGCGGCCCGGGCCGAGCGGGGTGTCGTCGGCGCTGCTGCTGGGCAGGTCCAGGTCGAACTTCACGCGCGCGGCCAGTGTCTGGCCCTGCTGCGCCACCGACAGGACCTCCATGTCGTTGGCGGCCTTGATCGCATTGCCGTCGTCTTCGTCGTCGCTGCTGCGGTTCACGCGCACCAGCTCGCTCCACGACATCAGCGCCTCGGCGCGGAACGGCAACACCATGGCGTGGCGTTCCTGCGTGTGGGGTGTGGCCTGGGCGCGCCGGCGCTGGGCATCGGCGGCGGCCGGTGCGCGGTTCGTGGGCGGCGGCGGGGCCGCCGGATCGGCGCCGGGCCAGGCGGCCGCGTGGGTCGCGCCGCTGGCCCAGAGCCAGACCGGGGCCACGTCGGCGGCCTGCCAGCCACCGTCGGCGGGCGCACCGCCGCGCAGCGCGTCGGCCACGGCCTGCTCGGCCAGGGCCGCGCGCCCGCGCAGGCCCGGCACGGGCGGGCGCTGCGCCAGGTGCAGATCGCGCAGGCGCTCGTAGCGCGGGTGAAAACCGGGGAAGGCGTCCAGCGCGCGCCGGGTGGCGCGTCGGTTGTCGGTCAGCCACTGGCCGCTGGGCACCCAGTGGGCCGTGAGCAGGGCCAGCCAGAGGTAGAGGTCGCGGTTGAGCGCGGGGTCGGCGAACACCGCCACGCTTGGCGGCAGGGCCAGCACCTCGGGCTCCATCACGGCGAGCGCCGCGCGTTCACCGCTGCCCGCGAGCCGGTGCAGCCAGTGGCGCGGGGCGGCGGTGCGCTGCAGGCCCGCCTCGGCCAGCCGCACGTGGGCCTGCCCGCCCGCGGCGCGAAACAGCAGGCCGATGGCCGTTTTCACGTCGGACAGCTGCACCGCGGCGGCCGCGTGTTCGGGCCGGGTCAGGCGCGTCAGGGCCACGTGCCACCAGCGTCCCACCATCTCTTCCATCAGGGCTGCTCCGGTGGGTAGGCGCGGCGTTGGCGCAGGGTCTCGCGCAGGGCGTCGGCGCCGATGCGCCACTGCAGCGTGGGGCTGCGGCCCTGGGCGGTCTGCGTGGTGTCGCAGGCGTCCAGGCATTGCCCGCACTGCACGCAGGAAAACATGCGCCGCTTGATGTTGCGCGGCTGCAGCCGCATGGGGCACACGCTGTCGCAGGCGTTGCCCAGCGGCGCATCAGGCGCGGCCAGGGCGGCGTGCGCCGATCCGCTGCGCTGTTCGCTCTGGCAGGTCCGGCAGTCGCGCGCGCGTTCGCGCTCGAACGAGACCACCAGCCCGCGCGGGTTGGCCATCCAGGCCAGGCTCTGGAACAGGCCCACCGCGCAGCCGAAGCGGCAGAACAGGTGCCGCGCGAACGCGAATTCGGCGCTGAAGAGGGCCGTGCCCACCAGCAGGAAACGCAGCTGGTTGGCGGTGAGCGTGCCGCTGAACAGGCCGTCCCAGATCAGTTGCGGCGGCAGCAGGTAGGTCAGCAGGGTGATGGCCCAGGCGAAGCCCGCGAGCAGGCAGCTCAGCGCGAACAGCGGCCACCAGCGCCGCTGCGGCGTGACGCCGGCCCGGTGCACCGGCGTGCGGTCCCACAGGCTGAGCTTGCCGCAGGCGCGGTGCAGCAGGCTGTTGAGCGACTCCACCAGCGAAAAATGCGGGCACAGCCAGCCGCAGTAGAGGCGGCCGTAGCGGTAGGCCAGCGCGAGAAAGCCGCCCACCAGCAGCACGGCGGGCAGCAGCGCGCGCCACAGCAGGTTCAGGCCGGCCTGGGTGGCGCTGATCTCGCCGGTGAGCAGGCCGTCGATGCCGAGCGACCAGCGCATGCCCAGCACCCAGAGCTGGGTCTCATAGAGGTCGAAGCGCAACAGGTTGAGGCTGGGCGCGAGCAGGAACAGGACGAAGAAGCCGATCTGGGTGCGCCGCCGCCAGACCTGCAGGGCCTGGGCGCGGCCCGCCGCGGCGCCGGGTGTGGCGCCCGCAGAGGTGGCGGTGGGGGCCAGCAGGTCCATGGGGCGGGGCGCTGCGGGGGGCGGCGTGTTCAGCCCGCGTCACCCAGCACCGCGCGCACCACCTCGAACAGGGCCTCGGCGGTGCCGGGGTCGTCGGTCAGGGCGTTGACGATGGCCACGCGGCAGGCCTGGGGCGGCGGCAGGCCACCGGCCATCAGGCGGGCCGCGCAGACCAGCAGCCGGGTGCTGGCGGTCTCTTCCAGGTCGTGTTCGGTCAGGCGGCGCAGCGCCTGCGCCAGCCGCACCAGCTGCGCGGCCTGGTCGGCGCCGATGCGGCCCTCGTTCATCACGATCTGGCGCTCGGTGTCGGCCGGCGGGTAGGCGAGGTCCAGCGCCACGAAGCGCTGGCGGGTGCTGGGCTTGAGGCCCTTGAGCAGGTTCTGGTAGCCGGGGTTGTAGGACATGACCAGCATGAAGCCGGGCGGCGCGATCAGCTGCTCGCCGGTGCGCTCGATCGGCAGGCAGCGCCGGTCGTCGGCCAGCGGGTGCAGCACCACGGTGGTGTCCTTGCGGGCCTCGACCACCTCGTCCAGGTAACAGATGGCGCCGGTGCGCACGGCGCGCGCCAGCGGTCCGTCGGACCACACGGTCTCGCCCTGACCGATCAGGAAGCGGCCCACCAGGTCGGCCGCGCCCAGGTCGTCGTGGCACGACACCGTGATCAGCGGGCGGCCCAGGCGGGCCGCCATGTGCTCGACGAAACGGGTCTTGCCGCAGCCGGTAGGGCCTTTGATCAGCAGGGGCAGCTGGGCGCGCCAGGCCTGGTCGAACACCTCGCACTCGCCGGCCTGTTCGGCGTAGTACGGCAGCGGGTTCGCCCGGGCGTGCAGTTCGGTGACGGTCATGGCGCGGCCCCGGTGCTCAGACGCTGCGCATGCGCAGGGCCGCGGCGCCCTCGGGCACCTCGCGGGGCACGCCGCCGACGAAGAAGCTGCTCAGGTAGGTCATCAGGCCGAGCAGGAAGCCCACGCCGCCGCCCACGCGGATCCAGTAGAAGAAGCGCAGCTGGTCCTGGGTGTCCATGAAGGACATCGCGCCCGAGGTCGGCATGCGTTGCAGCCAGATCTGCAGGATGCCCGCGCCGGTGAGCGCTAGCACCATCACGGCCATGCCGATGGTCATCATCCAGAAGCTCCACATCTCCACGTTCTGCGCCTTCTGGCTGTTGGCCACGCGGCCACGCAGGATGGGCATGGCGTAGCTGATGATGGCCAGCACCACCATCACGTAGGCGCCGTAGAAGGCCAGGTGGCCGTGAGCGGCCGTGACCTGGCTGCCGTGCGTGTAGTAGTTGACCGGGCTCAGCGTGTGGATGAAGCCCCACACACCGGCGCCCAGGAAGGCCACCACCGAGCAGCCCACGGCCCACAGCAGCGCAGCCTGGTTGGGGTGTTCGCGGCGGCGGCGCTGCACCATGTTGAAGGCGAACACCGTCATCATGAAGAAGGGGATCGGCTCCATGGCGGAGAAGATCGAGCCCACCCACAGCCAGTAGCCGGGCATGCCGATGTAGAAGAAGTGGTGGCCCGTGCCCAGGATGCCGGTGATCAGCGCCATGGCGATGATCACGTAGAGCCATTTGTCGATCACTTCGCGGTCCACGCCGGTGGTCTTGATCAGCACGAAGGCCAGCAGCGCGCCCATGATCAGCTCCCAGGTGCCTTCCACCCACAGGTGCACCACGAACCACCAGTACATCTTGTCGCGCACCAGGTTGTGCGGGTTCACGAAGCTGAAGAGGAACAGCAGGGCCAGGCCCCACAGGCCGATCATCAGCACCAGGCTGATGCTGGTCTTGCGGCCCTTGAGCACGGTCATGCTGATGTTGAACAGGAAGCCCAGCATCACCGCCACGATGCCCAGCTTGGTGGGCAGGGGCTGCTCCAGGAACTCGCGGCCCATGGTCTGCAGCAGGTCGTTGCCCGTGAGTTCGGCCAGCTTGGCGTAGGGCACCGCGAGGTAGCCCACGATGGTCAGCGCGCCGGCCACGAGGAAGATCCAGAACAGGGCGATCGCCAGCTTCAGGCTGTAGAGCTCGGTCTCGGACTCTTCGGGCACCATGTAGTAGGCCGCGCCCTGGAAGCCGAACAGCAACCACACGATCAGCAGGTTGGTGTGGACCATGCGGGCCTGGTTGAACGGGATGTAGGGGAACAGGAAGTCCCCCAGCAGGTATTGCAGCCCGAGCGCCAGACCAAAGACGATCTGGGCCGTGAACAGCGCGAGGGCGGCGATGAAGTAGTACTTGGCTACCGACTGCGAGGCGTACGGAAGTCTGGTCGAGGGCATGGTGTTGTTCCTTGGGATGTCAGGTGTTCGCATGGCTCTCAGCCTTCGATGTTCGGTGGCCATTTTTCGGCGTCGATACCGCCGGTCCAGCGCAGGAACTCGACCAGGTCGTCGAGCTGCTGTTCGGTGAAGTTGAACTGCGGCATCTGGCGCCGGCCCTCGACATGGGTGGGCTGGATCTTGATCCAGGTCTTGATGAAATCGGGCCCGCGGCGCGCGTACACATTGCCCAGCTCGGGGGCGAAATAGGCGCCCTCGCCGAGCAGGGTGTGGCAGCCGATGCAGTTGCGCGTTTCCCAGAGCTTCTTGCCGTTGATCACGGCCGGCGTGATGGCCTGCGCGTTCGAGCGCACGGGAATGCGGCGTTCGCTGTCCCAGATCAGGCCGGCGAACACGAGGATGAAGAACACCGATCCTCCATAGAACATGTTGCGGGCCATCTGCTTGGTGAATCCGCTGGAATGGGACTGGCTCATTGGGGTACGCTCCTGTGGCTGTAATGCTGGAGCCGAGTTTGGGAGCGGGCGCGTTTTCTTTCCTTGAACCGGTTCAAGTTTCACGTCGAAAATGCCGGAAATCGGCCGGGGATATCCGGGCCGATTCCAGCCTCCCCCACCTACAATCCGCACGGCCCGCGGTCCCCGTGCAGGCAAAGGAACCGATGGACACCAGCGATTTCAACATCCCGCGCTTCCTGGCCACCCAGGCGCTCTTCACCGACCTGTCCATCGAAGAGCTGGAGCGCGTGGCCCAGGGCTGCCAGGTGCGCCGCCTGGCGCGCGGCGACACCGTGTTCCGCTACGGCGAGCCCTGCCGCGAATTCCACGTGCTGGTCATGGGCCAGGTCAAGCTGTTTGCGCTCTCGCCCGCCGGGCAGGAAAAGGTGATCGAACTGGTGCAGCCCGGCCACAGCTTTGCCGAGGCGCTGATGTTCACCGACAAGCCCTACATATTGAATGCGCAGGCGCTCACCAGCAGCCTGCTGCTGAGCGTGGGCAAGCAGGTCATCCTCAACGAGATCCAGCGCGACCCGCGCTTTTCGCTGCGCATGCTGGCCGGCATCTCGCGGCGCCTGCACGGCCTGGTGCACGACATCGAGACCGGCGCGCTGCACACGGGCATGCAGCGGGTGATCGGTTATCTGCTGCGCGAGCACCAGGTGGAAGACTGCTCCACGGGCGAGGTCTACATCGTCTCGCTGCCGGTGAGCAAGGCCACCGTGGCCTCCCGGCTGTCGCTCACGCCGGAATATTTCTCCAAGGTGCTGCACGAGCTGGAGGCGGCGCAGCTGATCCGCATCGACAAGCGCGACATCCACATCGTCGACGTCCCCAGGCTCGCGAACTACGGAGTACAGGCTTGAACTGAACACCCCCGCCGCGCTTCGCGCGACCCCCTCAAGGGGGCGGCACTGGCCGTCCGGCAAAGCCGGCCCGGCGGTGCCCTGGGTTTTGTCGCCTCATGCGTATGTGTGGCGCTCCGGTGCCGTGGGAAGCTGATCGTTTACGCCATCAGCGCCGCGAACAGCGGCTCCATGCGGGCTGTCACCGCCGGGTCCATGGCCATCACCCGGCCCCATTCGCGCTGCGTTTCACCGGGCCACTTGTTCGTCGCGTCCAGCCCCATCTTGCTGCCCAGGCCGCTCACGGGCGAGGCGAAGTCGAGGTAGTCGATGGGGGTGTGCTCGATCATCATCGTGTCGCGCACCGGGTCCATGCGCGTGCTCATGGCCCAGACCACCTCGGACCAGTTGCGCACGTCGACGTCTTCGTCCACGACCACGATGAACTTGGTGTACATGAACTGGCGCAGGTGGCTCCACACGCCCATCATCACGCGCCGCGCGTGGCCGGCGTAGGCCTTGCGGATCTGCACCACCGCCATGCGGTAGCTGCAGGCCTCGGACGGCAGGTGAAAGTCGGTGATCTCGGGGAACTGGCGCTGCAGCAGCGGGATGAACAGCTCGTTCATCGCCAGCGCGAGCATGGCGGGTTCGTCCGGCGGCTTGCCGGTGTAGGTGGAGTGGTAGATGGCGTCGCGCCGCATTGTGATGCGCTCGACCGTGAACACCGGGAACTCGGCGCGTTCGTTGTAGTAGCCGGTGTGGTCGCCGTAGGGGCCTTCGAGCGCGTGCTGCCAGCCGCTGGGGTGCGCGGCGTCGGGCTGGATGTGGCCTTCGAGCACGATCTCGGCCGAGGCCGGCACCTGCAGCGGCACGCCCAGCGCCCGCACGACCTCGGTGCGCGCGCCGCGCAGCAGGCCGGCGAACTGGTATTCGGAAAGGCTGTCGGGCACGGGCGTGACCGCACCCAGGATGGTGGCCGGGTCGGCGCCCAGGGCCACGGCCACCGGGTAGGGCTGGCCCGGGTGCTGCCGGCAGTGGTCGCGGAAGTCGAGCGCGCCGCCGCGGTGCGCGAGCCAGCGCACGATGAGCTGGTTGCGCGAGAGCACCTGCTGGCGGTAGATGCCCAGGTTCTGCCGCGTCTTGTGCGGCCCGCGCGTGATCACCAGGCCCCAGGTGATGAGCGGGGCCACGTCGTCGGGCCAGCAGTGCTGGATGGGCAGGCGCGCCAGGTCCACGTCGGCGCCTTCCCACACCTGCTCCTGGCAGGGCGCTGAGTTGCGCTCCTTGGGGCTCATGTGCCACAGCGTCTTGACCAGACCGCTCAGGGCCACCATGTCCTTGAGTCCGCCCGGCGCCTGCGGCTCCTTGAGCGCGGCCAGCACCTCGCCGAACTGGCGCAGCTCGCCCAGGCTGCCCACACCCATGGCGCGCGCCACGCGGCCCGTGGTGCCAAACAGGTTGCCCAGCACCGGCATGCTGTGGCCGGTGGGTCGTTCGAACAGCAGGGCCGGTCCGCCGGCGCGCAGCACACGGTCGCACAGCGCGGTCATCTCCAGGTGGGGCGAGACCGGTTCGTTGATGCGCCGCAGCTCGCCGGCTTGTTCCAGCTGGGCCATGAAGTCGCGCAGATCGCGGTAGGTCATTCCAGCCCTTCCCAGCGCTGGCTCAGCGTGTGCGGCACGTCGAGCAGATCGAGCACGCGCGCCACGCTGGCGTCCACCAGGTCATCGAGCGTCTTGGGCCGCAGGTAGAAGGCGGGCATGGGCGGGCAGACGATGGCGCCCATCTCGGTCACGGCGGTCATGTTGCGCAGGTGGCCCAGGTGCAGCGGGGTTTCGCGCGTCATGAGTACCAGTCGGCGGCGTTCCTTGAGCATCACGTCGGCCGCGCGCGTGACCAGGTTGTCCGACAGGCCGTGCGCGATGGCCGCGAGCGTGCGCATGGAGCAGGGCGCGATCACCATGCCGCTGCAGCGGAACGAACCACTGGCCGGGCCGGCGCCGAGATGGGCCGCGTCGTGCAGCGTGTGCACCAGCGCGCGCAGCGCGTCGGCGTCCACGTCGAGTTCGTGGCGCAGCGTGAGCCAGCCCGCGTCGGACACCACCGCATGTGCCTGTACGTCGGGGATCGCGCTCAGCACCTGCAGCAGGCGCAGGCCGTAGACCGCGCCGCTGGCACCGGTGATGGCCACCAGCAGGCGGCGTGGTTCAGTCGGTGGGGGGTGGTTCATCAGGCGGCTTGGCGGCGTCTTGCAAGAGGCGCTGCAGGTCGTTGCGCACGCGGAACAGCACGGCCTCGGCCTGGTCCGGGTCGAAATCCTCGTGCAGGCGCTTGCGCACGCCGTAGATGTTCAACTGGTGGTGCTGCGTGGGTTCGATGCCGTGGCGGCCCAGGCAGTGGCGCGCGCATTCCAGGGGACAGCCGTCCAGGACCACGATGGGTCGCCCCGAGCGGGCCGTCTTCAGCAGGCTGGGCACGTCACCGCCGATGCCCGCGATGCAGGACATTTCGGCCGTGCCCATGCGGTCCAGCCGCACCGCCACGTGGTTGGCCAGCTGCGCGGCGCTGGAGCAGCCAGAGCACGAATAGACGATGGGCAGCTTGGGTTCAGCGCGGGCCATGGCGGGGCTCCGGCGCCCACGACGGGCGCAACTGCCGCAGGCGGGACAGCACGGCCGAGGGCGCCCACTGCGCGAAGTCGAACACCGGCAGCTCCAGCGCGTCGAGCGCGTTCTTGACCACCAGACCCAGCTCGGTGTCGCCCTCCATGGAAAGGCGGCGGTTGAAGAACAGGGTGTCGGGGTCGTCCAGCCGCTGCGCCAGGCGCAGGAAGTCGTGGGCGTTGGCGCTCAGGGTGAGCTCGGTGGTGGGCTGTGGCGCGCTGGCGCGGAACATCGTGCCCCGCCAGGCAAAGTCGAACTTCAGGCCGGCGTCCCGCACATGGATGCGGATGCGCTGGCCCTGCAGGCGCTCGGCCACATCGGCCGGCAACTGTCGCGCCAGCACCAGGTTGAGCCCGGTGACCAGCAGCAACGAGCCGGGGTACGGTGGCAGGCGCGAGAGCATGGCGGCGAGCGGCGGCGGGACGGTGTGGCGCTGGGCGTGGGCAAGGGTGTGGGTCATGGGGAGGTGGTGGCGTTCAGGCCACGTACAGCAACAGGGTGAAGAAGTGGCAGAGGCTGCCGCCGAGCACGAACAGGTGCCAGATGCCGTGGCCATGGCGCAGCTTGTGGTCGGTGGCGTAAAAGGCGATGCCCAGGGTGTAGAGGGCGCCGCCGGTGGCCAGCCAGGCGAAACCGGCCGGGCCGAGCGCCTGCCACAGCGGCGCCACCGCCACCAGCGCCAGCCAGCCCATGAGCACATAAATCACCAGCGAGAGCACCCGCGCACCGCGCGCCAGCCAGATTTCCTGCGCGATGCCGGCCACGGCCAGCGACCAGACCACGCCCAGCAGCGACCAGCCCCAGGGACCTTTGAGCGAGACCAGCGCAAAGGGCGTGTACGTGCCCGCGATCAGCAGGTAGATGCTGCAGTGGTCCAGCTTCTTGAACACGGCCTTGGCCCGACCGCCCAGCGCGTGGTACAGCGTGGACGCCACATAGAGCGCCACCAGCATGGCGCCGTAGACACTGAAGCCCACGATGCGCCAGGGGTCGCCCTTGAGCGACGCGCTGGTGATGAGCACCACCGAACCGGCCACGGCCAGCACCGCCCCCACGAGGTGGCTGATGCTGTTGAAGCGCTCGCCGGTGGCCATGGTGTCAGGCGGTGGCCGGCGCTGTGGCCGCGACGCGGTCCTGCCCGGGCTGGCCGTGCCAGTAGCCGTTGCAGTCGGCCGGGCCCTGGCCCGCGTCCGGCAGCAGCGGCAGCAGGGCCGCGCGGGCCTCGGTGCCCGAGCGGCTGCCGCGGCGCACCGCGTCGTACAGGCCGATCACGTCCGCCGTGTGCAAGGACTGCGGGCTGATGCGCGCCACGTCGACACCGAGCGCCGTCAGATCGTCCCAGGCGTCGATCAGGCTGTGCACCCGCGCCGACTGGGTCTGGATGCCGTTGAGCACCAGGAACTCGGCGCTCTCGCGCGTCTTGAGCATCAGGCCGTCGGGGTGGTCGATGCAGCTGAAGCGGCAGTCGTCCTTGGGCAGGTTGCGGTGGCGGGCGGTGAAGCAGCGGGCCGAAAACGCCAGCGGCAGGCGGCCGTGCACGAACACCTCGGTCTGCAGGCCCGCCGGGCGCTGCTGCTGCTGCAGGGCCAGGTCTTTGCGTGGCATCTCCAGCGGCGCCACCCAGCGCGAGGCGCCCAGCGACGCCATCCATTGCAGCGTGGGGCCGTTGTAGACGTTAAGGTGCGGGCCGGCGACGAAACCGCGCTCACCGGCCAGCGCATTCACCGCGCCCATGTCGTTGGCCTCGATGCCGAAGTCGGTGTTCGCCGCGATCTTCTGCATCGCGCTCACGTCCGAGCCCGACTCCAGCAGCACCTGGGTGGACAGCACGGCGGTCTTGCCCGAAGCGCGCATCAGCTCGGCCACGTCCAGCCAGTCCGACAGGCGCAGCTCGTGGCGGCGCGAGCAGGTCACCTCGCCGAGGTAGACGATGTCCACCGCCGTCGCGGCCATGGCCTCGTAGAAGTCGAACACGGTCTGGCGTGGCCAGTAGTACTGCAGGGGTCCGAGAGAAAGTTTCACTTCAGTGGTTCCAGTGTGTGCGGCCGCCCCTCACCCCAACCCTCTCCCCAGAGGGGCGAGGGAGCAAAGACCAAGCCGCCGGAGCGCGTGCCCCATCCAGGGCACCCGTGGAACTGGCTTCGCCAGGCCACTGGGTGCGTCCCCCTGGGGGGAAGCCGCGAAGCGGCGCAGGGGGGAGCCATGACTTGGGGGATGTCATTTCCACGGCCGGTGGTAGGCGCCCAAGGTGTGTTGCTGACCTTCCGCGACCTGGTCGAGCGAGGCCATCCAGGCGCTTTTGGGCGTGTAGTGCTGGGGCTGGGCAACGCAGCTGTCGATGGCTTCGCGCCAGACCTTCGTGACCTGGGCTACGTAGGCCGGGCTGCGCTGGCGGCCTTCGATCTTGATCGCACGCACGCCCATTTGCAACAGCTGCGGCAACAGCGAGAGCGTGTTGAGGCTGGTGGGCTCTTCGATCGCGTAGTAGCTGGTGTCGTTCTCGACGTCGAAGCGGCCCTTGCACAGCGTGGGGTAGCCCGCGCTTTCGCCGGTGGCGTAGCGGTCGATCAGCACACCGTTCAGGCGCGACTCCAGGCCCCTCGGCGTTTCCTGCCAGCGCACCGCCTTGGCCGGCGAACACACGCCGTGCGTGTTGGGCGACTCGCCGGTGACGTAGGACGAGAGCGCGCAGCGCCCCTCGACCATCACGCACAGGCTGCCGAAGCCGAACACCTCGATCTCCACCGGCGTCTTCTGCACCACCTGGCGCACCTGGTCGAGCGAGAGCACGCGCGGCAGCACGGCGCGCGAAATGCCGAACTCGCGGTGGTAGAGGTTGATCGCCTCGGGGTTGGTGGCCGAGCCCTGCACCGAGAGGTGCAGCCGTAGCCGCGGGTGGCGCTGCGTGGCGTAGCGCATGAGGCCCGGGTCGGCCAGGATCACCGCGTCCACACCCAGGTTCACCGCCTTGTCCATCGCCTCGCGCCAGCGCTCCGGCTGCGCGGCCTGGGGGTAGGTGTTGAGCGCCATGAACACCTGGCAGCCGCGCGCATGCGCGTAGGCCACGCCGGTCGCGATGGCCGCGTCGTCGAAGTTCAGGCCGGCGAAGTTGCGCGCGTTGGTGGCGTCGCGCAGGCCCAGGTAGACGCAGTTGGCGCCGTGGTCCACCGCGGCCTTGAGCGCGGGCAGGCTACCGGCCGGGCAGACCAGGTCCAGGGTGTGGGGGTTCTCTTGCGTTCGGTCGGTGGCCATAGATGAGTGGGTCGTGAGCGGGGCGCGGCGGACAGGCCGAAACCAGGCCGGCGCGACCTTATCAACCGCCCGCCGTGCGGGCGTTGACCTGGGTCAATGGGTTCATGGCTTGATCTGGCGCAAGTGCCCTATCCGAGCCAGCACCTGCCCCACCGGGGACACCGCCGGGCCGGCTTTGCCGGACGGCTGGTGTCGCCCCCTGGAGGGGGTGGCGCGAAGCGACGCAGGGGTGGGTCATATCAAGCGCAACCGCAGCCCGAGCCGCAGCCGGTGGAGGGTTGTTCCTCTGCCTCGAACTGCGGGAACAGCAGGTTGTTTTCCGTGTGGATGTGGTTGATCAGGTCGTCCGAGAACTGCGCGATCCCCGTGTACAGGGCGCGCCAGGTGTTGCAGGCGCCCATCGGCGGCGTGGCGTCGTTCGTCAGCTCCATCAGCCGGTCCAGCTGCAGGCCGTGGCTGGTGTGTTCACCCCGCATCACGTTGATCGGCCCGGCGGCCAGCGAGCTCCCGCCGCTCCTGAGCAGGGGGAACAGCATCTGTTCTTCCTTCTCCATGTGGTCCAGCAACTCGGCTTCCATGATCTCCAGGTGCTCGGCCAGGCCGGCGGGCACGTCGGGGTTGTTGCTGTGCACCGCTTCCACGCGGCGCGCCATGCGGATCAGCTCGGGCAACTGCTCGCGGTGCACCGCGTGGTAGCGCACCAGAAGGTGGTCCACCATCGCCTCGGGCGACTCGGTGACGGGCAGGGTGTTCGGGCGCTCCAGTTGCGAGAGCTCGTCGAGCACCGCGTCCAGCGGCAGGCCCTTGCTGGCGCAGGCCTGTTGCAGCGGAATCTGGCCGCCGCAGCAGAAGTCGAGCTTGAGGCGGCGAAAGACCGCGGTGGAGCCCGGCAGGTCAACGGCGATCTGGCCGATGGCCTGCTGCGCACGATCGGCGGCGGCGGCGGCGGCGGCGTGGGTGGGGCGGGCTTCGGTGGCGGTGTGGTTCATGGGGGTTTCCTGAAATATGCATTGTGATTGCATGTATTAGAAGATAAAATTCATATGAAGTGAATATTTCCACAGAACAACACGGGGTATCCGAAAGAACGATGACCCACCGGCCCCGGGAGATCACCGCATGCGACTGACCCACTGGACCGACTACAGCCTGCGCGTGCTGATGTATTGCGCGGCCTGCACGCAGCGCGAAAAGCCCGCCACCATCAGCGAGATCGCCGGGGCGCACGGCATTTCGCGCAGCCACCTCACCAAGATCGTGATGACGCTCTCAGGCCTGGGCCTGCTGGAGACCACGCGCGGGCGGGGCGGCGGCCTGCGCCTGCTCAAGCCGGCGCACCTGATCGTGCTGGGCGAAGTGATCCGCCAGACCGAGACCGACTTCACCCTGGTCGAATGCTTCAGCGACGAGCACAACAGCTGCCGGCTCGACGGCTATTGCCGGCTCAAGGGCACGCTGCAAAAGGCGATGGACCGCTACCTCGCGGAACTCGACGGCGTGACGCTGGCCGATCTGCTCGAACCCATGCCCCCGGGCGCCGGCGTGCGCAAGGTGGTGCACCTGAAGCACATACCGGGGATGCCTGATTTGTAGGGGCGCCTTGGCGGACCTATGCAAAGGGGCATCAGGGCGCGGTTTCGCAACCAGAAGCGCCCTCGAACGGGCTCAGACCTGTTGCATCTGCCGGCTATAGTGCTGATGGCCGGTACGTTCGCGCCTTCGGTCCAACCAGAAATGGGACGGCAGAGGTTCCGGAATACCACCACAAAGCAAACACATTTTCGGGAGATGTCTCGCCATGTTGGTTCGCGCCCATTGTGGATATCCGGTGAGATGCGAACTGCGTCAAGGCTGGGCATCAGGGGGGAGTCGCTGAGTGTTCAGCAAGTTGCTGAAGCGCGAGCCAGCGCGACTGTTCCTCGGCGCGGTGAGCGTCGCGACAGGCCGCAACCTCGCCCACCATCTGGAGCGTCTGTCCGGCGGTACGTCCCCAGCGCTGGATCGAGCACTACTCGCCGAGCTCGCCGAATGGCTTCCTTTTCCAACGGCGGCCACGGTCGAGGCGCCGCAGGCGACAGACATGGTCTTCGATGTCGTTCTACAAGGCCATCGGTTTGGGAGCGCGACAGATCTGTCGCTGGGCACGGGCGGTCTTCCCATGTACTGGCGGCCGAAAATCCGGCTCGCGGCGAGGCTCTACCATCTTCAATCCAACAAGACGAAGACGATCTTCCATGTCACTCAGAAAATGCCATGGTCTGTGTATCTGAACAGAGCGCTGTCCTGGCGCGTTCTGGTGGGCCTGGAGCGACCAGCTCGACGAAGCGACATGGAGGCCCTCTTGCGTCAGGCCAGCGAGCAGCTGGTCACCCGACTTCGGGATGCCGCATGACACCATCCCCTTTGCTCGCGTGTCGCTCAGTTCCAACGTGAGGCCCCATTTGAATCTCCCCACCCTTGCAGTCGCAGCCTTGCTGGCCCCGATCCTTGCCTGCGGTGCCGAGAGTCAGTGCTACGGCTCCGTGAGCAACGGGCGGATCGAAAGCAGCGTCAAGCTCCCTCTCAGCGGCGCCAACTTCTCCGCGTACAGCACGCTTGCCGCCACCGCTGGCCGGACGCACGTTCACTCCAAAGTCGCAGCCATTCTCGCGGCCAGCTACAAGGCGTTGGCCGCAGCGGACCCGGATGTGCATTACGTCTACGGCGAAACCGGTTGGCCCTCGGGCGGAAGGCTGCGGCCGCACCGCACTCACCAGAATGGGCTGTCCGTTGACTTCTTTGTCCCCGTGAGGGACGGCAAGGGTAGGTCCGTGCCTCTGCCCACCAACCTCTCGGACAGGTGGGGTTACGACGTCGAGTTCAACCAGGAAGCCAAGTACGGCGATTACTCGATCGACTTTGAAGCGCTGGCTCACCACCTCTATCAGCTCGACGTCGCCGCCAAAGCGGCAGGTTCCGGCCTGGCGCTGGTCATCTTCGACAGCCAATACCTGCCCCGTCTGTTCGCCACCAGCCGAGGCGCCTACTTGAAAGCGAACCTGCCATTCATGAAGGGGAAACCTTGGGTTCGCCACGACGAGCACTACCACGTGGACTTTGTCGTGCCCTGCCAAGCGCTGCCCCATCCGTCGATAGGGCTTGCCCCGGCAGGCCGGGTCGAGCCTCTCATGTCAAACGGTTAGGCCTCTTCCGTGTCTCTCGCATCAACACTCACCGGCCCGCGAATCCAGTTGCGCCAACTGCAGGCCTCTGACGCCGCCGCGCTCGTGGCTGCGGCCTCCGACGGAGCCCTCTGGAATCTACCTTTCACGGTCGTGCCGTCGGTCGAAACCGTCGATGCCTACATTCAAGTTGCCTTGGATGGCCACGCATCCGGAACGGTCCTGCCCTTTGTTACCGTGGTTCGTGAGACCGGTCAAATCATCGGCTCCACCCGCTTCTGGAAGATCGATCACAAGAATCGAAAGCTTGAAATCGGCAGCACATGGCTTGCCGCCTCCTGGCAGAGGACGTTCGTCAACACCGAATCCAAGTACCTGATGCTGCGGGCGGCCTTCGAAGACATGGCCTGCGTCCGTGTTCAATTCACGACCGACGAGATCAATTCCAGATCCTGCGCCGCCATCCTCCGGCTCGGAGCCACAGAAGAGGGCATCATTCGCCACGAGCGCATCATGCCAAGCGGTCGAAAGCGGAACTCTGTGCGCTTCAGCATCATCGACGACGAGTGGCCCAGCGTAAGAATGCATTTGGAAGCGAAACTGTGATCTGATCCGCCTGCAAGCACATTTTCGGGAGATGCCATGAAGCACTACAACGATAGAGTTCCTGCATGCGGTGTGTTTTGTGGTGGTTGCCCCACCTACACCAGAGAGAAGAAGCCTTGTCCTGGTGCAGGCATCAATGTGGCGCGCTGTGAAAGTTGTGCAACTTTCCATTTGTGTTGCAGGGAAAAGGGAGTGACACATTGCTACCAGTGCCCCCAGTTTCCGTGCAAGAAATTCAAGGACTTCTCAAAGCGATGGCAGAAATACGGTCAAAACTTTCTAGAGAATCAAGAATTGCTGAAGACGGTTGGCCCGGTGAAGTTCTTGAAGATATGGAACGCAAAAGTCGAATGAATGCATCCGGCGACTTGGGCCTTGCATGACCAGCGCGCCGGGTCTTCGCCGCGTCTCCAACGAGCTGCGAACCGACCGACTGCTTCTGCGCTGTCCGCGAGCCGGTGACGGTGGGCTTGTTCATGAAGCGGTTGTGGAGACGCTCGAACAGCTTCGAGCATGGCCAGCCTCTCTGCCGTGGGCAATGCTTGAGCCCTCTGTGGCGGCCTCCGAAACGTATTGCCGAGAGAGCGCCGCAGCATTTGTCAAACGCACCGCTCTCGTATACCTCGCATTCGATGCCTCTGGTTCTCTGGTCGCCAGCACGAGCTTGCATGCGATCAACTGGGCAGTTCCAAAGTTTGAAGTCGGCTTCTGGTGCCGGGCAAGCCATCAGTGCCAAGGCTTGGCAACTGAGGCCGTGACCGAGCTGGTGCGCTATGCGTTCGAAGACCTTGGTGCCAGCCGCATCGAGGCATTTACCGACGAGGAAAATGCGGCAAGCCGCGCAGTCTGCCAGTCGGTCGGCATGCAGTTGGAAGGCGTCATGCGCAGTGAGCGCATCACACCAACGGGTGTCCTTCGCAACACATGCATCTACGCGGCGGTGCGCGGTGGCGCCTAGCAGGCTGCTGCGGAAATACTGGCTTTGCTGACGCCGCCCCGGCGCCAAACCCACCGCATCAATACCGCGGCACGATGAACGTGCTCTTCACCTCCACCGGCTCATGCGCGCCCCCGGTATCGGGCCCGATCTGGAACACCACCGCCAGCGTCTGGCCGCTGTGGGCCTGGGCGGAGGCGGCGGGCAGCACCAGGCGCACGGCGGTGTCGCCGGTGCTGGTGGCGGCCACGGTCAGGCTGGCGTCGGTGTCCATCCGCAGGCCCTCCACCCCTGACACGCTCGCGGTGTAGCGCTGGGGCTGCTCGGTGCTGTTGGTGATCTGCAGGCGGTAGGTGTTTTCGATGTTGCCGTTGCCCACCATGCGCGCGAGCGCGCCGCGGTCGCGGCTGACGGCCACCACGAAGTCGTTGCGGTTCGACAGGCTCCATACGAAGGCCCCGCCCAGCACCAGCAGCAGGGCGCCATAGATGAGCACACGTGGGCGCCAGACGCGGCGCAGCATGTGGGCGCGGCTCCAGCCTTTTTCGATGCCGTTGCCCGAGGAGTAACGGATCAGCCCCGGTGCGTAGCCCATCTTGCCCATGACGTCGTCGCACACGTCGATGCAGGCGGCGCAGGCGATGCACTCGTTCTGCAGGCCGTTGCGGATGTCGATGCCCGTCGGGCAGACCTGCACGCACAGGGTGCAGTCCACGCAGTCGCCCAGGCCCAGTGCTTTCGGGTCGGCCTTGCGCGGGCGGGCGCCGCGGTTTTCGCCCCGGCCGGCGTCGTAGGCGATCACCATGGAGTCCATGTCGATCAGCGCGCTCTGGAAGCGTGCGTAGGGGCACATCTGTTTGCAGACCTGCTCGCGCAGGAAACCGGCGTTGCCGTAGGTGGCGAAGCCGTAGAAGAACACCCAGAACGTGGCCCAGGGCGAGAGCTCTAACGCCAGGGCCTGCGCGGTGAGGCCGTGGATGGGCATGAAGTAGCCCACGAAGGTGAAGCCGGTGAACAACGCGATGGCCAGCCAGGCCAGTTGCTTGCCGCCTTTGCGCAGCAGTTTGGTGGCGCCCCAGGGCTGGGCGTCCAGGCGCATGCGCGCGCTGCGGTCACCCTCCAGGTGGCGCTCGACCCAGAGAAAGATCTCGGTGTAGACCGTCTGCGGGCAGGCGTAGCCGCACCAGAGCCGGCCGGCCAGGGCGGTGAAGAAGAACAGCGCCAGCGCCGAGAGCACCAGCAGCGCGGCCAGGTAGATGAAGTCCTGGGGTTGCATGACCAGGCCAAAGATGTAGAAATGGCGCTGCTCCAGGTCGAACAGCACGGCCTGGCGCCCGTTCCAGGTCAGCCAGGGCATGCCGTAGAACACCAGTTGGGTGAGCCACACCATCACCCAGCGCCAGCGCGCGAAGCGGCCCGTGACCGAGCGCGGGTAGATCTTGCGGGTGTCCTCCACCATGGAGAACAGCACCGGCTTGGCGGCGATCGGGTTGGCAGGTGGCATGGTAGGGGCTGGAAATGATTTAACATGCATTTTAAATGAATCTTAAATGTCCCCAGACGATCGGCGGGTATCCGCACCCGGTCCGGGCGCGGGCCCGTCCGCCGCGCGGGCACGATGCGCCGGGCGTCGAAAGCCGCTAACCTATGCCCATGAAATCCACCGCTTCCCTGTCGACCAAGCTGGTGCGCATCGGCGCGGGCCTACTCATCGTGGCGCTGACCTCGATCGGCTTGACCCTGTGGGTGACCTGGCAGCTCGAAGGCGGGGCCGCGGCGGTCAACGAGGCCGGGCGCATGCGCATGCAGACCTGGCGGCTGACCAGCGCGGTGCAGGCCGGGCTGCCGGCGCCCGAGGTGGCGGCGCTGGTGGCGCAGTTCGACCAGAGCCTGGGCCTGCTGCGCGCCGGCGACCCGAGCCGCCCGCTGTTCGTGCCCTGGGACGACGAGGTCGAGCGCGAGTTCGCCAACGTGGAGTCGCTCTGGCAGGTGCAGCGTGGCCTGTGGCTGCGGGACGGCCCGCTGGACGCCCAGCAGTCGATGCGCGCGGCCGAGGCCTTTGTCGCCGGCATCGACCGCTTCGTGCAGTCGATCGAAAACCACCTCTCGGGTTTCACCGCCATCCTCAACCTGTTCCAGTTCCTCATGATGGCGCTGGCCATCGCCGCAGCCGTGGTGATGCTCTACACCGGTTACCTGTACGTGATCAACCCGCTGGGGCACCTGCGCGCGGGGTTGCGCCAGCTGGAAACAGGCGACTTCGCGGTGCGGGTCAACGTGGATACCCACGACGAATTCGGCCAGGTGGCCGCCGGCTTCAATCGCATGGCCGCCACGCTGCAGTCGCTCTACGAAGGGCTGGAGAGCAAGGTGCAGGCCAAGACGCAGCGCATCGAAGCGCAGCGCGCGCGGCTGGAGGCGCTGTACGAGGTGAGCGCCTTCCTGGCCGGCGCCAACACCATCGAGGAGCTTTCGCGCGGTTTCTCGCAGCGGGTGCGCCAGGTGGTGAAGGCCGACGCGGTGGCGGTGCGCTGGTCCGACGAGGCCAACCAGCGCTACCTGATGCTGGCGTCCGACTGCTTTCCGCAGGACATGGTGGACGAAGAGCGCAGCCTGCTGGCCGGGGCCTGCGCCTGCGGCGCGCTCAAGTCCGACGCACGCACCCGGGTCATTCCCATCCACACCCACGACGACGCTCCCATGCGCCACTGCGCGCGCGCGGGCTACCAGAGCCTGGTCAGCGTGCCGGTGCGGCTGCAGCACCGGCTGATCGGCGAGATCGATCTGTTTTTCCGCAGCGAGGTCAGCCTCAACGTGGACGAGATCGGGCTGCTCGACGCGCTGGCCAGCCACCTGGCCAGCTCGCTCGAAGGCCTGCGCGCGGCCGCGCTGGAGCGCGAGGCTGCGGTGGGCGAGGAGCGCGCCCTGATCGCGCGCGAGCTGCACGACTCCATCGCCCAGTCGCTGGCGTTCCTGAAGATCCAGGTCCAGCTGCTGCGCACGGCGGTGCAGAAGCAGCAGCCGCAGCAGGTGGACGCCACGCTCGACGAGCTCGACGTGGGCCTGCGCGAGAGCATCAACGACGTGCGCGAACTGCTGGTGCATTTCCGCACCCGCACCAACACCGACGACATCGAAGCCGCGCTGCAGGAGACGTTGCAGAAGTTCCAGCACCAGACCGGCCTGCCCACGCGCCTGCAAGTGGAGGGCGACGGCCTGCCGCTGCCGGCCGACGTGCAGGTGCAGGTGCTGCACGTGCTGCAGGAGGCGCTGTCCAACGTGCGCAAGCACGCGGGCGCCAGCCATGTGAGCCTGGACGTGGTCAAGGGCGCGCAGTGGCGCTTCACGGTGCGCGACAACGGCAGCGGCTTCGACCCCCACCACACCCACGGCGCCTCGCACGTGGGTATGAAAATCATGCGCGAGCGGGCCCAGCGCATCGGCGCGGAGGTGGACGTGGTGTCCAGCGCCGGCCAGGGCACGGCGGTCACCCTGACCCTGCCGCCCTACCCGGTGACCGCCAGCCCGGTGGCCACGCTCGGCCTCAACCTCAACGAAACCGCCACCACCCCATGACCCAGACCCTCCCGCCCCGCATCCAGCTGATGCTGGTGGACGACCACTCCCTGTTTCGCCGTGGCCTCAAGGCCCTGCTGCAGCAGGACGAGCGTTTCGAGGTGGTCTGCGAGGCCGCCGATGTGGGCGAGGCGCTGCGCTGCGTGGCGCAGCAGCGGCCCGACCTGATCCTGCTCGACAACCACCTGCCCGGGGTGCGCGGGGTGGACGGCGTGGCCGCGCTGAAAGACGCGGCGCCGGGCACCCGCATCCTGATGCTCACCGTGAGCGAAAACGAAAACGACCTGGCCGCCGCGCTGCAGGCCGGGGCCGACGGCTACCTGCTCAAGACGGTGGAGTCCGACCAGCTGTGCGACGCCATCGTCAAGGTGCTCGACGGTGAGTCGGTGGTCAGCCCGGCGATGATGGGCAAGCTCTTCAGCATGTTCCGCAGCCAGCCAGCGGCGGACACCAGCCCAATGGCTGTGTCAGCCCTGGTCCCGGTGTCCGAGCCCAAGGCCGACCCTGGCATCGACAAGCTCTCGGCGCGCGAGCGCGAGATCCTGGTATTGATCGCGCGCGGCGGCAGCAACAAGCAGATCGCGCGCGACCTCGACATCGCCGAGACCACGGTCAAGATCCACGTGCAGCACATCCTGCGCAAGCTCAACCTGAGTTCGCGTGTGCAGGCAGCGGTATACGCCGCCGGGCACGGCTTGGGGTAAGGGAGCACCTCGCGCCGCGGCCAGGCGCTATCGGTCCCGGTACAGACGCAGGATCTTGCGCACGTAGTCTTGCGTTTCGCGGTACGGTGGGATGCGATTGCCATGGCGTTTGACCGCGCCTTCGCCCGCGTTGTAGGCGGCCAGCACGAGCTCCACCTGCCCATCGAACAGCCGATGCAGGTCGCGCAGGTAGCGCGTGCCCACATCGATGTTGGTGGCCGGGTCCAGCAGGTCCTGCGGCTTTTCCACCCCATAACGAGCCCCCGTGGCCGGCATGATCTGCATCAGCCCCAGGGCACCTTTGGGAGAACGCGCATGCGGCTGGTAGGCCGATTCCACATGCATGAGTGCCCCCACCAGGCGGGGGTCCAGACCCTGGCGCAAACTGGCCGCCGCCACCATGGGCCACCAAGGCGGGCGGGGAAAGTCCACCGGGGCGGGCACGGTCAGAGGGGGTGTCAGGGCCATGACGCGCGGCACGGCGCGCGCTGGCGGAGGCCGCACCGCGTCCTCCACGCCCGGCAGGATGCCGTCGGCACGCAGCACCACGGGGACGACCTCGGGCTCCGATGTTTCAAAGGCGATGCAATGGCGCACCGCACCGCCAAAGCGAACCGACAGGTCCAGCATGGTCACGCGCACGCTGCCATCGGGCATCTCGCAGCGGTAGCGCGTGGCGGCCTCACTGGGAAATGCGAGCAGGGCCGCCACGCCGGCGGCCCACACCCATGGGCGATGCTGCGCCACGGGAGGCGGTCAGTTGGTGGTGCCGCGCAGCTGCGCCAGTTCCTGTTCCGCGGCGTCGAGCAGAGCCGTCACCTCGCGTGAGGTGCCCTGGCTGTTGGACAGCAGCGTGGAGAACTCGTTGATGGCGTGTTGCAGGTCCAGCTCTTCGCCAGCGGGGGCGGCATCGGCCTGTGCGGTCGGCGTGGCGGGGGTGGCTTGGGCACCGCCGTACAGCAGCGCGTGTGCACGGTGCAGCTTCAGGGCCACGTCGCCCACCGCGCGCACGTCCTTCTCGTCCGGGTGAGCGCTGGCGACGACTTTGATGTCGGCCATCAGCTGCTGGAACCGCTCAATCTGCACCTGGACAGTGGCCTGTACCGATTGCAGCGACGTGAAGAGATCTGCGTAACCGGCGATGGTGGGGGCTGCTTGCATGGAAATGCTCCTGTGAGTGGTGACCGCGTGGCGGCCGATCAAAGACCCTGTGCACAAACCGCGGGTTTGTTCGCGTCTTCGTGCATGGCAGGCATGTTGGCAAAAGGCGCCCCCCATCGCAGGGGCGATAGCGAAGCCAGGTGCCGGCATGCGAAGCGTTGTGCGAACACCGTTTCGCCCGGCCGGAAAGCTTCGCGGTGGCGCACGCGGCTTCGCTTGCTCAGGTCGGGTCCACGCAGGGGCTTCCTACCCTTGCGAGGTCATCAACTCCTGGAGGATCTGACCATGTCCTTGTCCATCAACGGCACCAGCCCTGTGAGCTACGCGCCGTCCCCTCAACCGCAGACCGGCAGCGGCGACACGTTCTCGCAATTGCTCAACCAGTTGGCCAGCAGCTATGGCATGTCGCCGCAACAGCTGTTTGACCTCATCACGTCCGCTGCGAACCCGTCCGGCGGTGGCGGCATGTCCGGCTCGCCGGGCCTGCCCACGTCTGGCACGTCCGGTACGTCCGGCGCATCAGGCGCATCAGGCGCAAGCGGCTCAGCGGGCGGGGCCGGCAGCGATGAGCTGAAGACCGTGCTGGGGCAGTTCGCGTCCAACACCCTCAACGCCGGGAACGGCATGATGAAAGAGGCCATGGAAAAGTTCTTCCAGGAAGAAGAGCCTGACGAGGACGATCCGGATGCGGAGCCACTGTGATGAAAGCGGCTTTCGCTGGCCGCCGTCGGGCCCTGGCCGCGGCCTGTCTGGCGCTGGCCGCCTGTTGCGAGGCCGCCGAACCGGCCCGAGCGCCACGCCTGCCCCAGGCACTCGACCATGTGGCCGCGCCCATCTTCGGCGCGCGCGGCTTTGGCGCCAAACGGTTCGTCTACCGGGCTGAGAGCAAACGCCTGGCCGACGTGCTGCAAGACTTTGCCGCCAGCCAGGGACTGCCTGCCGTGATCGGCGATGGCGTGGAAGGCGTGGTCAGCGCAAGTTTTGACACCACGCCCGAGGGCTTCCTCAACGCCATCTCCAAAGCCTATGGCGTCCTCTGGTACCACGATGGCACGGCCCTGTACTTCTACCCGCCCAGCGCCATCCAGAGCCGCCTGTTCCGCCTCAAGGGCTACAGCCGCGAGGAGGTCATGGGGCTGCTGGAGTCGCTGAACCTGGGCGACAAGCGGTTCGCGCTGCGGTTTGACGACGCGCAGCACACCTTGCTCGTCTACGGGCCGCCGCGCCATGTGGAGCTGGTGACGCAGGCCCTGGAATCGCTGGATCAGGGCGCCACCGAAAGCAACGAGCGCGTGGTGCGTGTGTTTCCACTGCGCTTTGCTTCCGCGGGTGACCGTGTCCTGGGCGATGTGACGCTTCCGGGCATCTCGTCGATCCTGCGCGGCCTGTATTCGCGCACCGGCACCGAGCCAGGGGCCGGAGAAGCCCAGGGCTCGCGCCCGGTGAGCCAGAAGATCAGGGCCATGCAGTCGGTGTACGGCAGCGGCAAGATGATGCCGGATCTGCCTGCGGTGTCTCAGGAAGGCCTGCCAGCGCCGGACAAGTCGGGCACGCCGCCCAGCATGCGCACCCTGCGCAGCCCGGTCAACTTCGAGGAAGACCAGCCCGCCTTCGAAGCCGATGAAGGCACCAACTCGGTCATCGTCCAGGGCCGTTCGCACCGCATGCGTGAGTACGAAGCGCTGATTCGTCGGCTCGACCAGAAGCCGGTGCTGGTGGAGTTCGAGGTGATGATCATCGACGTGAGTGAAGACAACGTGCGCTCACTCGGGGTCGATTGGTCGTATCGAGCGGCGGGGGGGAACCGGTATTCCGTGACCTCGCCCGGTGGTCGGGACGCTCAGACCACTGAGGGGCAGGCGCTCCCGGGGGGGGGGCCTTCACCATTGGCACGGTGATGGCCGATGCGGGCCGCCAGTTGCTCATGCGCATCAATGCACTCCAGGGTGAAGGCAAGGCGCGGGTGTTGTCCAAGCCTTCGTTGCTGGGTGTGGCCAACCGGCCCGCGATGATGAAGGAAAAGCGGGTGGCCACCGTTCGCGTGGCGGGCAATCTCGACGCGCGCCTGTTCCAGATCGAAGCGGGCACGCTGATGCAGGTGACGCCGCAGGTCATCGCAGACGAAAGCGGCAACCAGATCAAGCTGTCGCTCTACATCGAGGACGGCAATTTCGAGGCCGGCCTGGTGGACCAGGTGCCCGTGGTCAAGAAGACCGAGATTCGCACCGAGGCCCATGTGCGCGAGGGCGAGAGCCTGCTGATTGGTGGCCTCATGGTGGAGTCCACCACCGTGCAGGAGTCCGGCGTGCCGGGCCTGAGCAGCGTTCCGCTGGTGGGTGGCCTCTTTCGCTGGAACGGCAACACCACGTCGCGCACGGAGCGGCTGTTCCTCATCACCCCCAAGGTCGTGGGAGGCCGCCCTGCCCCAACCCACATCAGCACGCCTGCGACGGATCCGTCACGCCTGAAGTTGTCGCTGTCCCTGCGGTCCGGCGGCGTGCCTGCGGCCAATACCGCGACCAACATGCAGGACGAATCCACCGCTCAAAGCAATGAGCGCGGGGCGCAGGTCGTCCTGCACAACAACAGCGACTGAGGGGATTCGCGAATCATGAAGCAACTTCGTGTTCTGACCGGTCGCCATGCCGGAGTGCAAATAACCTTGACTCCATCGAAGTACCGAATAGCCGCAGACGAGCAGGCAGACATCCAACTCGTTGACTGGCTGGTACAGCCCCTGGAACTTGAACTACTGGAAGAAGGCAACGTGTTGACCATCACCTCACCGCAGGCAGACATCGCAGAAGGCACGGCGCAGTCCATTGCCGACTTCGAGCCCCGCCGCTTCGGCAACGTGGTGCTGTGCGTCGGCCCCGTGGGTGTGGCATGGCCTTCGGACATGGAGCTGCTGGAGCGTCTGATGCGCCCCGTCGCGAAAGCCGCCGACCTGGTGCAGGGTGCCGCCGCCTGGAGCTGGGCCCGTGCCGCCTCGGTGCTGGCCGCGGCGGCCGCGCTGGCCACCGGCGGGGCCTTTGGCGCGGTGGCGCTGCACCACAAGCTGACCCCGAAGGTCGATGTGGTCCCCGAACCCCTGCCGAGTCAAGTGGCCCGCGCGGTGTCCGAGGTGGGCATGGAGGACGTGTCGGTCCAGGCGGTGGGCGAGCGCGTGCGGGTCGAGGGCCTGCTCAAGGACAGCGCCGAAGTGCTGCTCCTGCGCCAGCAACTGGCACGCTTCCCCTCCGAACTCATCGAGCACAAATACGCAGCGGCCTCGGAGATTGCGCAAAGCGTTTCCGATGCGCTGGACACCCCGGGACTGGTGGTGAGCTACCGCGGTCAGGGGGTGTTCGAAGTGAGCGGGCGCGCCATGTACCTGGACAAGGTTCGCGCCGCGGCCAACCGCATCGCCACCGATCTTGCGCCGCTGGTGCGAGGCATCGAGGTGGCCGCCTCCGAATCGCCGGCCCCGGACACCGTGCCCGTGGGGGCGATGTTGTCCACCGAGGGACTGAAGTATGTGCAGACGCGTGACGGTGCCAAGCACTTGTCGCTGTCGCCTGAACCGACGTGGGCCCGGTGAAGCGCGGACCGTTTATTTCCCTTGAAAAACCAACCATCCACGGAGCAATTTCGATCATGAACGAACAACTTGAGAAAACCGTATTCAACGATCTGTCTGATCTGGAGAAGTCGCTGGCCGAAGATGCCAGCGGGGAGCGTGCCCGCGCACTGCTGAGCTACTTCACCGAGGTGGCGAAGTCCGCTGAAGACATGTTGATCAGCGCAGTGTCCACCGAGCGCCAACTGATCACGCAACTGATTGAAGGCTTCCACGCCTCGCAACGCATCGTGCGCCATGTATGGGAAACGCTGCACAGCACCACGCTGGTGGTCTGAGCCCCGCCGCACACGCCCAGGAGAACCGACATGTACAACGTTTATGCCCAACAGGCCGCCGAATTCACCCCCATGGGGGTGCCTCCCGGTGGCTACCCCGAGGTCTACCGCCGCCTGATGACGGTGGGACTCCTGGGGGCGATCTATCGCTGCATGGACGACGCCGATGTGGTCAACACAGCGGTGGAAGCGACGCTCGACGACCCCGCCTTCTACCGCATGTGCCGCGCCATCGCGGTGGGCATGGGGGGGGAAGTGGGCTACGCCCGAGAACAACTGGGCAGCTATGTGGAGCAGAACCCCCACGACGACAACGCGAAGGTCGCGATGGCCGTCTCGCTGATGTTCGCAGGCGATGCCGAATGGAAGCACTGGCTCGACAACGTGATGGCCACCAGCACCGAGCAAAGCGCACGCGAAGCGGCCAACGGCGTGCTGACCTTCCTGTCGGCCATGCAGCAAGCACATTGATTTTTTTCCGGGGTGCCCGATGGTCGGGCATTCCAAACAACCCGCCACCAATCCCGGTGGTATTCAACGCGGGAAACCGCACTTTAGGAGAGCGCCATGTCTTTGTCTAATCTCAACTCCAGCAACATCGGAACGAGTTCCGGCGTCGGCATGAGTTCTGGTCTCAACATGCTGCAAAACGGCGGAGCCCAGCTCAGCGCCGCAGGCACCCAGGCTGCCGCCAAAGACGGCACCGACATGATGGGCCAGATCCAGCAGACGGCCGCCATGCAGATGAAGTTCCAGACCGAAATGGGCCTCATCCAGATGATCGTCAAGATGAACGAAGCGCTGGCCAAGATGTTCAAGGCCATCGGCGAAGCCATCAAGGGTCTGGCCTGATCGCACTTCCCCTCGAGGCGGGCTGACAGGCATCGCCAAAAGGGGCACTCGTCGTCAACTCAATCCGTCTTTTCTTCTTCTTTTTTTTCCAAGGAACCACCATGTCCATCAATGCCGTCTCCAACAACGCACAGGCATTCAACATCTCCAACAACTCTCCGGCGATGAGCGCCATCTCGACGGGGCTGGACGTCGCGTCGCAAATGACGCAACTGATGAACGCCCTGCTGATGAATCTGCTGCGCTCGGCCCAGCAAGCCAACCAAGGCATGGGCGGCCAGGGTGCCGGCCCTTCGCAACACCCTGGCATGGGTGGCCTGGGTGGCATGGGCGGTGCGGGTGGTCTGGGCGGCGCTGGCGGCGCGGGTGGCCTGGGTGGCTTGCTGGCGAGCTTCGCCGAGCTGCTGCAATCCCTGACCCCGCTGCTGAAGGCGCTGAGCGCCGGCGGCATGGGTGCCAACGGCCCTGCTTCGTCGTTGGCCAACGGTCTGGGTGGCGGCTTGGGTGGCGGCTTGGGTGCCAACCCCCTGGGCAATGCCGGCAGCCAGATCGGCTCGGCCATCGGTGGGGCCGTTGGTGGCGTACCGGGCGCGCAAGTGGGCGGTGCCGTGGGTGGGGCCGCTGGCACGTTGCTGGGCGTCGCGACCGGCGCACCGACCACGGCCACCCCGACCACCGGCATGACCACCAACGCCGTGAACACCTCGGCCGTGCTGGGCAACATGACGCCCGAAGCCGCGCGCCAGTGGGCACTGGCCAACGGTGGCAACAACATGACCAACAAGGACGTGCAGCAGGGCATGCAGCTCTACAGCATCTTCAACACCGGCAGCAACAAAGTGTTCTGAACAACGCCTGTGGAAGGCATGCGGCGGATGCGCTGCATGCCTGTCCTCAGCGGAACATGTTCCGCTGAGGACAGGTCATTTCCCTCCCAACTGGAGACCCCACGATGGATCCGTTCTTTACCCGCAAGCCCTTCATTGCAGCGCTGATCGAAGTGATCAGCTGCGCCATCTCGCACAACCGCCTGGACGATGCCGAAGCCGTGCTGGCCGGGGTGCGTGTGCTGCGACCCCGCCTCGCCGAGCTGGACACGTTCGAGGCCTGGATCGCGATCAAACGAGGTCATTGGCAGGATGCGATTCGCACCCTGCACAAGCTCGATGCCTCCGCGCAGAACTGGAGCCTGGGCAAAGCCCTGATGGCCTTTTGCCAGTTCGCGGTGGGGGATGCCGCCTGGAGCATCAGTGCCAACGAGGTGCTGGAGGGCGAATCCACGGTGGAAGCCCGCGGCCTGGTGAAGTTGCTGATGGGCCCCGGCGCGGACGATCTGGACGCCGACGCCTCCCCGGCCACGGGGTTTGCCGACTACGACCCGCGTGCCATGCATCACTCCGCGTTCCTGCGGGCCTGATCGGCCCACCACGCACCACCCCAAGGAGTCACCATGACCGTTTCAGCCATTGGCGGGGTGTCCGCCTCGCAGGTTCTGGACCAGGCCACCACCCGGCCCGAAGCCCTGAACAACCTGGCAGACCGTTTCAGTCGCATGGTGCAACAGGAGCCTGCTCCCCAGGTCCCCAACGAAACCGAGGCGGGTTCGCGCTCGGTGGTTTCGCACTTCATCCAGGCGCAGGAGGGCGTGATGCGCCAGACCTTCGACAAAGTGCGCTCGTTCTCGCTGCAGGCCCCCGCCATGAACCCCAGCGAACTGGCCTCGCGTCAGATTGAGCTGACCTACCAGCTCGCCATGGTGCAGGTGCAATTCAACGCGGGGGTCTACATCTCGCAAAGCAGCAAAAGCGGCCTGCAAACGCTGATGAAGAACCAGTGAGGGGTCGCCCCGAGTGGCGTGGCCGGTGCCTGTGCTCCTGACATGGAAAGACGACATGAACATTCGACACCACATCCTGCGTTCGCTGCACTGGGCGCTGGCCGTGTGCATGGCCCTTGCCCTCGCCGCGTGCAAGACCGATCTGTACACCAAGCAGACCGAGGCCGATGCCAACAGCATGGTCTCGGCCCTGCTGGAAAACGGCACACCCGCCACCAAGGAGTCGCCCGATGGCGGCAAGACCTGGAGCGTCAAGGTCGAGCAGGACGACGTGGTCCGTGCCCTGGCCGTGCTGCGCTCCCAAGGTTTGCCGCAGGACAAATACGTCAACCTGGGCGACATGTTCAAGAAGGAAGGCCTGATTTCCACGCCCACCGAAGAGCGCGTGCGCTTCATCCACGGCGTGTCGCAGGAACTCTCGGCCACGTTGGCGCAGATCGATGGGGTGGTGACCGCTCGCGTGCACATCGTGCTGCCCAACAACGACCCGCTGGCGCCCGAAGCCAAGCCCTCCAGCGCGTCGGTGTTTGTGAAATACCGCCCCCAGGCCAACCTCACCGCGCTGACCCCGGCCATCAAGAACATGGTGGCCCGCAGTGTGGAGGGGCTGTCCTACGCCAATGTGTCCGTCACGCTGGTGCCCGGCGCCATGGTCGCGCAGGCCCCTCCGCCGCAAACCACCTCGGTCTGGGTGTGGGTGGGTCTGGCCGCGCTGGTGCTGCTGCTCGGTGGCGTGGGCTGGGTGGTGTGGCGTCGCCCGGCCTGGTTGCCCGCTGGCCTGGCGAGCAAAGTGCCCCGGCCCCTGGCCCCATCCGCACCGCCCACGGCCAGCACCGCAACCGCCGCGTGAGGTGGCCCGATGCACGCCCTTGATGCCGTTGTCGCAAGCCCGCCTGGTGCACGTCCAGAGCCTGTTCGCCTGGCGCAACTGGCCCTGGCCTTTCAACACCGCCTGGAGCACCTGCCCCACAGCACGGACCCCAGCTGGACGGCATGGGCCGCCGTGCATTCGGCGTTGGAACCGCTGCCACCCAGCGCGGCCCGCAGGCGCGCCATGGCGTCGCTGTTTTTGCGCCGTTGTGGCCCGCTGCCCGACCTGCCCACCCTGGCCACGCCAGGTGGACGGCTGGCGTTGCTGGACCGGCATGCCCTGCTGTCGCGCCTGTGCGCCCTGGCCCTGTTGAGTCGGCCCGGCGTGATGCGCTGCTGCATTGAACGGCGCACCCGCCAGGCCATCGAGTCGGCACTGGGCCCGGCCCTGGGGGCCTTGCGCGCCGTGGCCCACGAAGGCCCGGTGGTGCCCGCGCCGGTGGCCGCGTGGATGCCCATTCAGTGGGCCTGCGTGGGCTATGCCGACCTGTGGCACGCGGGCGTGTGGTCGCACCGCAGCCTGCGCCGCATGGTTCGCCTGGCCTTGCCCGCGCGCTGGCCCGTGCCCCTGAGCGCTGTGCCCAGCCCCCATGTGTCCACACAAGACGCCCTCCGGCGCTTGAATGAACTGTATGAAGGAGAGGCCCCATGGTGATCTGGCTGCACGGACGCACGGGCGACGTGGGGGTGGAAGACGGCATCGTGCCCGCCGCCCACGTGGGCGCACTGGCCGAGTTCGACCAGTTGCGCCAGGCGCTGGAAGAACGCCATGACCACATCGTGCAGGTCGCGCACGACGAAGCCCGGGCCCTGTTGGCACAGGCCCGCCAGGAGGCGGCCCAGCTGCGCGACCACGCCCTGGCCGATGCCGAGCGGGTGCGCCAGGAGGCGTACGAAGACGGTCTTCGCAAAGCCGCGCTCGAATGGCACGAACAGCAAACGGGGCGTGTGATCGACAAGGCGCAAATGGTGCGCGGCATGCATGAGAAGCTGGCCACCATCGTCACGGCCGCGGTGGAGCGCATCGTGCACACCGAGCAGCGCCAGGGGCTCTACCAGCGCGCCTTGCGCAGTGTGCAGGGCCTGGCGCAGGGCGCCTCGGCCCTGGCACTTCGGGTGAATGCGGCCGATTACGAACACGCGCAAGCCGCCATCGGGTCGCTCGACGCCCTGCAGGTGCATGGACTGCACATCGAGGTGAAGGTGGACCCCGCCCTCAAACCCGGCGGGTGCGTGTTCGAGTCCGAAGTGGGCATCCTGGACGCCAGCCTGCACACGCAGCTGGACGGCCTGCGCGCCGCCATGGACCGTGCCGTGCGCAAAGCCCTCACCGAAGGCGAGGGCGACAGCCTGGGCCTGGGCGTGCACGAAGACGCTCACGCCACGGCTTGAACACCACCCCCAACCCACCGACACACGCCATGAGCGACATGCACCAATTCACCCAACTCATGGAAGCCGAGCTGGCCTCGGCGTCCATGGTGGGCCGCATCGGAAAGGTCACCGAAGTCATCGGCACGCTCATGCGTGTGAGCGGCCTCGACGCCCGGTTGGGCGAGCTGTGCGAGGTGATCGACGAAGACGGCACCGTGCTGCAGACCGCCGAAGTGGTGGGTTTTTCGGGGGGGCGCAGCATCCTGTCGCCGTTCGGTTCCATCCTCGGGGTGCGTGGCGGCACGCGTGTGATGGGGCTGGGCCAGGTGCTGTCCGTGCCGGTGGGCGATGCCTTGCTGGGCCGCGTCATCGACAGCCTGGGCCGCCCCATCGACGGCAAGGGACCGGTCAACACCACCGAGTCCCGCCCCGTGTTTGCACTGCCGCCCACGCCCATGGAGCGTGAAATGATCGAGCGCCCCTTGCCCACCGGGGTGAAGATCATCGACGGTCTCATCACCCTGGGCGAAGGCCAGCGCATGGGCATCTTCGCGCCAGCAGGCGTGGGCAAATCCACACTGATGGGCATGCTGGCCCGGGGCACGCAGTGCGACATCAGCGTCATCGCGCTGATCGGCGAACGCGGGCGCGAGGTGCGCGAGTTCATCGAAATCATCATGGGCGAGGAGGGCATGGCGCGCTCGGTGGTGGTGTGTGCCACGTCCGACCGCTCGTCCAGCGAACGCGCCAAGGCCGCCCACGTGGCCACCGCCGTGGCCGAGTACTACCGCGACCAGGGCCTGAAGGTGCTGCTGATGATGGACTCGCTCACGCGCTTTGCGCGCGCCCAGCGCGAGATTGGCCTGGCCGCCGGGGAACCCCCGGCACGGCGCGGTTTCCCGCCGTCGGTGTTTGCCGAAATCCCGCGCCTGCTGGAGCGGGCGGGCATGGGGGCCAAGGGCTCCATCACCGCGCTCTACACGGTGCTGTACGAGGACGAAAGCGGCAACGACCCCATTTCCGAAGAGGTGCGAGGCATCCTGGACGGGCACATGATCCTCTCGCGCAAGATCGCCGCCCGCAACCAGTACCCGGCCATCGACGTGCTGGGCAGCCTGTCGCGGGTGATGTCGCAAATCGTGCCCAAGCCCCACCAGGCTGCGGCGGGCAAGCTGCGAAAGCTCATGGCCAAGTTCGACGAGATCGAACCGCTGATGCAGATGGGCGAATACAAACCCGGCAACGACGCGCTGGCCGACGAGGCCGTGCAGAAGCAAGAGCTGATCCGCGACTTCCTCTGCCAGTCCACCGACGACCTGTGGGACTTCGAGCGCTCGGTGGGCACGCTGGTGCAGGTGGCCGAGGCCTGACGGCGACGAGTACGGCATGGACAAGGCCCCGAACTGAGCTGCCGCGATGGGTGTTTGCGCCTCCAAGCCTTCCGTCACCGAGAGCCCGGCGGCGCCGGCCTTCACTTTCCCGGCGGCGCCCGCGCCCACTTTCCCCGCGCCGTCGCCTGCCGCGAGCCCCGCGAGCCAGCTCCCCACGCCGCCGCCGCTGCCGCCCTTGCCCTCTGACGCGTCACGCACGGCCACCTCGCTGGCGCCGCGCCAACGGCTCTCGCATCGCCACGAAGCGGGCACCCCGGCGGCCGAAGCCGCCGCAGCCCTCGCACAGAGCCGGCGCGAACGGCTGGCGCCGGCCGAGGTGTCCGTCGCGGCCTATCTGCTGGCACGCACTGCGGCCGGCCGCACGGTGGACGACCGCGCAACGGTGCGGTCGCTCGTCGACGGCCAGCAGGCGATCGACGCGGGGGTGGGCGCGCTCCATCTCGGGCGCGGCAATGTCCGCGCAGACCTGCAGGCAAGCCAGAGCGAGGCCTACGTGGCGGTGCAGCTGCAGCGCGATGCCACGACCTTCCTCCTGCGCTCCATGGATTTCACGCCGCCAACCGAAGCCGCCGCCGCCATCCGACGCACGAACATCAACATGGCCTTGCTCCAGAGGTGCTGGCCGGCGGATCTCGGCCAGAAGCTGCGGGAGCACTTTCCTTCAGAGGCGGCGGCAGAACAGGCGAAGGATTTCCTGGCCAAGGTGGTGGCCGCGCGCTACTACGGCGCGGGCAACTGCGGCGAGCATGCCCGGGTGGTGGCCGATGCCCGTGCCGTCGTGGCGGAGCCGCCGGCGATGACGCGGATCGCCAAGTCGAGCTTCATGGACCATGCCTGGGCCGAGGCTATCGGCAGCGACGCCCGTCTGCGCAACGACGACGTGATCATGGACGGCTGGATGCGCACCGTCGCCCATCTGCGCGAAGACTCGCACTGCGGCTCCGTGGCCAACGACACGCGGTGGCAGTTCGACGCGGTGCAGGCACGCTGGCTGGCCGAGGTGGCCGACCATGCGCTGAAGGGCTTGTCCCGTTACGACGCCCTCTTGTCATTGACCCGCGGCGCTGAGGACATCGTGCGCAAAAGGTTGGAGAGCGAAGACGTGAGCCAGGTGGCCTACAGCAGCGTGCCGCCCAACCTGCGTGGCGACTTCCTCGACGAAGCGCGGCGCCGCACCGCCGGCTGGCCCGAACAGTCGCTGTTCGTCGAGCTGGCCGGCGTGGTCCGCTCGATGGGAAAACCGGTCGCGGCGGCGACGGGCCTCCAGGCCGCGGGCCAGGTGCTGCAGGCCTTCGATCAACTGCTCAACCAACCCAACTACGGCACCTTGGCGCCCGACGTGCCCCGGGCCGTCGACCCGGGCACGACCGAAGACTGTTGAGCGGCGCCTCAACGGCATCACCGGCGGCCCGACGCCAAGGTGTGATCACTTGGCCATCGGGCGCTGGGACTCCTTGTCGAGCGCCGTCAAGCCCCGCGCTGCGGTCAGTAGCGCTGCTTGCAGGGCAGCGGCGCTGTGCGGCGTGCGCAGCAGCACCTCGCCGGCCCCCACTTGTTGGCGCACCTTGGCGGCAATCGCCTCAGGCGTGGTCGGCTTACCACCCGTGGTGGCCTGGACGGACGCCAACATCGCCAGCGCCGCCCGGGGCGGGATCGCGCCCTCGTGGTCGCGCGGGAGCCTGTGGGGCAAATCGCCCTGCAGCGCGTCGCCCGCACCCGGGGTGGGCGCCAGGCTCTTCGCCGTCGCGGCATCGCCCGCGGTGGACGCTGGCTGGAACGTTGCGATGCTCGACGGGAACCTCATGCCATTGATCGACATTCCAATCTCCTCATGCTCTCAAGAAGGTGTACGAGTCGTCGGGTGTCCCGATCTTGTTTCCCTGCGCAACAACTGCCTTGCGCTGCTCTTCGAGCAGCAGGTATTTCAGCGGGCTCTCTCCGGGCTCGGGTGAGCTCTCGACGTGCTCGCAGGTCGAGATCAGCAGCGCGATCGCGTCCGCACGACAGCTCTCGTGGTCCTGATCGGGATCCCGCATCAGCTCGCCAGTCACTTCCTCGATCAGCGAGTGAAAGCGACGCACCAGCTCCGGGTTCAGTCCCTTTGCCTCCGATGTCGTGGATGCGGACGCCGGGCTGCGGTGCGAATCCCCGTGGCCTACGTCGCCGCCCGACGCGCCGCTCACAGGCGTGAAGATGTCGGTTCGACTGAATGCAAGACTGTCCTTGAACACGTTTCCTTCCCTGGAAATTTTTGTGAAGGCCAGGATCCCGGCCGTGCGGGGCAGCGCCGTTGCCTCATTCCTGCGCCGCTGAGGCCAGGCGCCCCGAGTTGTAGTTCCACCGAAGCTCGTCGCGGTCATCGTGGCGCACCTTCTCCAGCACCGAGAAGAAGTGGGTGCCGCCGGCATGGGCGAGCCTGAAGCGCTGCATCGTGGCGTCCACGCCGCCGGCATCCGTCAGCGCCGGGCCATCCGCCGGACTGCCGGGCTGCGAGGCTGCCGCGCGTGCCAGCAGCTGCGCGTGCCAGCAGCTGCGGCTCCACGAGCGCCTCGATCAATTCCTTGGTGCGCAGGATGTGCTTCAGGTGGGCATCGCGCCTCTCGGTTTCGGTCGGCAAGGCCTGTGCCTCGGACATAGGGCTGATCCAGCAGCGACAGCAGCACCTGCTGCTCGTTCGGGTGGACGGGGGCAAAAACCGTGGACAGGCATTCTTCGCTGTTCATCATGCGGGGAATGGGTTGGTAGGGGCTCCCATGCTCGGGCGGCCGACCCAGGCGGCGGGCGCGTCACCCGAAGCGGTGCGGGCGCAAGCGAAGCGCATCCGCATTCATCGCTGCCGAGACCCCGCCATGTTTCTCACGCTGGACTTCCCCTCCAGCCGACGCTGGCAGGCGCGCCGCCGGCGGCGCCTGCGCATCGAGGTGGCCGCGCACGTGGTCACCGCGGTGGCCGAGTACTACCGCGACCAGGGCTTGAAGCTGCTGCTGATGATGGACTCGCTTACCCGCTTCCCGCGTGCGCAGCGCGAGATCGGCATGGGCGCCAAGGGCTCCATCACAGCGCTCTACACGGTGCTGTACGAGGACGAAAGCGGCAACGACCCCATTTCCGAAGAGGTGCGAGGCATCCTGGACGGGCACATGATCCTCTCGCGCAAGATCGCCGCCCGCAACCAGTACCCGGCCATCGACGTGCTGGCCGACGAAGCCGTGCAGAAGCAAGAGCTGATCCGCGACTTCCTTTGCCAGTCCACCGACGACCTGTGGGATTTCGACCGCTCGGTGGACACCTTGTGCCAGGTGGCGGCCCGACGCGCTGCTATTTTTTCTTCGGGTCGTTGGCGGCGGGTGGGCGTGCCTCGGCATCGCGCCGGAGGTTTTCGAACTGCCAGCCCAGGGAGTCGATCACGCTGTCCATGCCGTGCAGCTGCACCGCGTTCTTGAGGATGCCCACGCGCCCCATCTCACCCTTCCAGGCCAAGCCGTCGGGCGTGGACTCTGGCGGTACCACGGCCGGCAGCTCATACCGCCCGCCCCGGACCGAAGGGACGATGCCCGGGGTCTTGTCCTGCAGCCGGTTCAACACCTCGCCGCCCACGTTGTAGGCCCGGACCAGGCCGTTGGCATGGCGGTTGTGCGCGTCGTGCCGGGCCAGGGTCTTGTGGTGCACCGCGGCGGCGTTGAACACCACGGCCTTGCTGTGGGTGGCCAGCGCCTGCGCCTGCGCCAGCCCGCCGCCCTTGGAGTGGCCCACGAATTCAACCTGCCCAGGGGCGGCCGCGGTGATCTTGAGGGCAGTGCGGATCGCCAGGTCGTATTGCCTGGCCCGCTGGCCCGCGCCCTGCTGGAGGTTGGTCTTCCAGTCCTTGGTGGCCATGTCGCCGCTGGTGGTGCCGCGGTTGGCCAACACATACCGGTCGTCGGGCGTTCTGTATACGGCGGCAAAGTAGCCTGTGCTGGGGTCCGCCAGGTCCTTTTCGCGCAGGTTGAGCGCGGCCAGTTCGCTGCCGGACAAACGTGTGTACCCCTCGGGCAACAGGGCTGAGGATGGCTGGTCGGCGTACACGTCGCGGGCCAGCAGCGCATGGTGGAAGACGGGGGCGAGTTCTTCCATCTGCTGCGCCAGGGCAGGGTGTTGCTGCCGCCACTGCGGCAGCTGCGCCAACAGGTCCTCCACCTGGGCCTTGATGGCCAGGGGTTTGGTGGCATCGCCCTCGGCAGGCGCTGCTGCTGCGGTGGCTGTGGCTGCGGCTGCGGCTGTGGCTGTGGCTGTGGCTGCGGTGGCCGCAGGTTCGGCGGGCGTCCCGGGTAGCCGCGCCACCGGCAGACCCGCAACGGGGACGGCCTGTGCACCCAGCGCCGAAGGTGGTGGCAAACGCACGCGCACCGGGGCCAGCTCTGCGGTCGCGTTCAGCGGGCGCAGCGGGGCCCGGCCCAGGGCCAACGGCGCGGCCGGGTCCGGATGAGCGCGGGGCAGCGTCGGCGTTTCCGCGCGGGCGCTGTCCAAGGGCCGCGCGGACGGCAGCACACCCGGTGTGCTGCCGTGGCTTCGCGCAGAGGGTAACGATGAGATGGACACGGTGGGACGAGCATGCCCAGGCCTCTTGGGCACCACGGCCCTGGGGGCGAAGCATCCCACCCGAAAACGAAGGGCTGCGGACCGGTGGCCGCCAACGGCGCGTGCGGCGTAGGGCCGCCCGCCGACGGGTTTCGCCGCATCGGCGTCGGCTTCGTGTGTTGCCTGCGGCACGTGGGGGGCGTGCGTAGATTGAGGTTCAGCTCATCACCCCACAGGTTTCACCACCATGCTGAACATCTCTTCCGACGTCGCCCCCATCCCCGGGGCGGACCTGCCCGCCGACGCCGCGTTGAACGTGCGTCAGGCCACGCTCTTTGATGTTTCCATCGTGACCCGCATCTACAACGACTCGCTCCCCCCGGGGGCGCCCGCCCATGCGGATGCCGCCACCCGCATTGGGGGACGTTTGCTGGCCAGCAGTCGGCTCCAACGTCTCACGCCCGAATTCATGATGGGCTGGTTCACCGCCCATCGGCAGACTGGCCGCCCCCTGTGGGTGGCCCACACCGAGGGGCAGACCGTGGGGTGGCTGAGTCTGCTGGGCTTTTCGGACCGGCCCGCGTGCAGCTGTGCGGCGGAGGTGTCGATCTACATCGCACGCGGCTGGCAACGCCAGGGCGTGGGCCGGACCTTGCTGGAGCACGCCTTGCAGGAAGCGCCGCAGTGGGGCATTGACCGGCTCATGGCCTTCATCTGGCACGACAACATGGGCAGTCGTCGGCTGTTTGCCCAGTGCGGCTTCGACCCTTGGGGCGCGCTGCCCGGCGTGGTCTGGGCCGAGGGCACAGGGCGCGACATGCTCATCGTGGGGCGGCAGGTTTGAGGGGGTACGACCATGTCCGGTGAAAAGACCGAACAGCCCACCAAGAAGAAGCTCGACGACGCGCGCAAGAAAGGGCAGAGCCCCAAAAGCCAGGACGTGAACGCCGCGGTGAGCGTGGTGGGCCTGATGGTGGTGCTGATCGTGATGGCGGAGACCGTGTTCGACCGCCTCTCGCAAATCATGGAGCAGGCCTTGCAGCAAGGGCTGTTGGTCCGCAGCAATGACGCCCTGCTGGCGTTGATGGTCGACACCCTCAAAAGCGCCGTGGGCACGGTGCTGCCCGTGGTGCTGGCCTCGGTGGCGCTGGGGGCCTTGGCCGCGTTTGCGCAGGTGGGGGTCAACATCTCGTTCGACCCGGTGAGCCCCAAGTTCGACAAGCTCAACCCGGCCGAAGGCTTGAAGAAGCTGTTCTCGGTGCGCTCGTTCATCGACTTCCTGAAGATGGTGGTCAAGGCCGTGGCGCTGGCGGCGGTGCTGTGGGTGCTGATCAAGGGCATGGTGCCCCTGCTCGTGGGGGCCACCTACTTCGATCCCAGGGGCGTGGGCGTGATGGCCTGGACGACGATGATCAAGCTGCTGGCCGCGGGCAGCGTGGTGTTCATCGTCGTGGGGCCGGTGGATTTCGGCTTGCAGCTGTGGTTGTTCAAGCGCGATCAGAAGATGTCCAAGGACGACGTCAAGCGCGAGCACAAGGAAAGCGAAGGCGATCCGCAGCTCAAGGGCCAGCGCAAGCAGTTGGCCCATGAAATCGCCAGCAGCCCGCCCGAAAAGCGCGTGCCCGGGGCCTCCGTGGTGGTGACCAACCCCACGCACTACGCGGTGGCGCTGCGTTACGAGCCGGGCGAGACGGCGCTGCCCATCATCGTGGCCAAGGGCATGGACGCGCAGGCCATGCGCATCCGCGCCATTGCCGAACAGGCGGGCGTGCCCATCGTGGGCAACCCGCCCCTGGCCCGTGCGCTGCACAAGCTCAACCTGGACGACCCGGTGCCCGAAGAACTCTTCGAGTCGGTGGCCGCGGTGCTGCGCTGGGTGGGCTACCTGAAAACACTGTCCACCGACCCAAACGCTTCACCATGACCTCCCTCACCGCCATCCCTTCCAGCTCGGCCCATCCATCAGCCCGCGGCATGGCCCCCCATGCAGCCCCCGCGGAGGGGGCGGGCCGCGAGACCAACGATCCGGCGCGTCAAACGCCCCCAGCAGGCGATCCGGCCCTGGCCTCGCGCGGCGCTGCGTCGGCGGATGGGGGTTTGCCGCCCCGTGCGGCGCTGGGTGAGTTGCGCCAGCGGCGCCCCAGTGCGCCCGCCAGCGAGGGCGTGGGGGCACCCCCACCGCCACCAGAAGCAGCCACCGATTTCATGGGCCGCCTGGCCTCGGGCGCCGTGGTGGCCGGCGGGTATGCGGCCCATGCCTTGGCGGCCATGGCCAAGCTGTGGGTGGGGGCCATGGCGGTGTCTGCGGGCTACCGAGCCCTGCGCAACCCCACCGACTACCTTTTCCACCCAGTGGCCACCACCATCGGGGCGGCCACGTTTGGCGCCCGAACCACCCAGCACAACCTGGACCAAGGCCGCGCGCAGGTGCAAGCGGCCTATGGCGACCACTTTCCCGCCCATGCCGCCTGCAACCAGGTGACGCCGGAAATCAGCTGGAACCTGGCCCACATTGCGGGGAACTACGGGGAGGTGGGGCGCAACCACCGGATGCAGCCCGAGCAAATGCACATCGCGGCCTACACCTCGCTGGCCGATCCACAGCATGTGGTCAACCACGAGTTCATCCACTGCCACACCCACCCGAACTTCCTGCGGGCCATTGAGAAGAGCCCGGACGCCGTCAAGATCGACGAGGGCATCACCGAGCACCTGGCCGATCAGCTGCCCGGGCACTGGGCCACCAAGCTGGGCGTGTACGACCTGTCCCGCCTGCCGGATGGCAAGACCTGGACCCAAGCCGCCGCCGAGCTGGAGCAGGCGGTGGGGCGCGAAGTGCTGCATGCCGCCGTCTTTTCGGGGGCCCCTGATGCGGTGTACCAGGTGAGCCAGGCGATGCTGCAGATCTGGTCCAAGGTGCCCGACCCGGATGTGTGGATGTCGGCCATGTCCGCTCCGAGCAAGGCCCGACAGCCGCTGGCGGAGGCGGTGATCGGGGCCTCGCTGCTGTACCAGGACCGTTTGCCGGAGCCCATGCTGGGGTATCCCCCCAGGCCGGTGTTGCCCATTGCGCGGGTGGACGACATCGGCCCCGCCGACGCAGCGCGGCTGCGCGAGCAGGCCCAACAGGCGCGTGAACGCATCGGCCCCCGGTTCGACCTGGCGTTTTGCCAGGCCGGCAAAGCCCAGCAACGGCGGGCGCTGATGGACATCCAGGATGACCTGGCCCGCCACTGGAAGCCGGTGCTGACCGGCAAGGCCTGAGGCAAGAGGTTGTTTCGCCGCCGAGCCTGCTCGGCGTACCCGTCGTTCTCGCGCAAGGCGGGATGGAACACCTGTGTCAGGTCTTCGATCTGCCGGGCTGCCGAGCCCCGTGGAGCGGGGTCACCGAAGCCCCGCCGGTTCCTTGCCTTTGTGCGATGGTCCTGCCGAGGACTCTGGTGCCTTTGCTGCAGACGTTTCCGGAATGCTGATGGCAATCTCCTTGACGCCAGACGCGGAGGTGTCGCCGGGGCGCGGGGGTGCCGACAGCGGCACTTGGGCCTGGGTCTGCAGAGGCCCCAACTCGGCCCGCACATCCTTGGCGAACTTCAGCGTCTGGCCGATGGCCTCCTGCGCCAGCAGATCGTTCGCCTCGCGGCTGGCCTGTGTGCCCTTCCGATCCGAAAGGAACTCGGCGCCGCCGCCCTTGACGCCTCGCCACACCTGCGACGTCAGGCCCGGGTCCGTCGCGGCCTCGCGCCGGTTGTTCTTCACCGTGATGGCCGTGTGCTGGTTCGTGGCGCCGATGTAGGCCATGGCGCCGGACGCGGCGGGAACGGTGACGGCCTGATGGAGCGGCGCGTTTTTGGTGCCACCCACGATGGCCGACGATAACTTGCCGATGACCGACGACGCACCGCTGCCCAAGACGCCCATGTGGAACATCTGCCCAACGCGCTGCGCGGTCTGTGCCGAAAACTCCCGCATCGTGTACTTGGCCTTCACGTCGGCCCACAGCTGCGGCGACACCGCAGACTTGTCGGAGGCGACCAGCAGAGATTCCGCCAGCCCGCCCGGGGTGAGCTCGGTCAGTTTGCCGCTCTTGAGCTTGGCCGCGTCGTCCTTCAGCGTCTGCAATGCGCTGCGGTCTTTGTCGACGTCGGCGGCCGGGCGTGCGGGAGCGCTGGTGTCGTTCAGCACCTTCTCCAAGCCATCGATCTGCCGCTTCGTCTCCGCCGACACGTGCTTCACGAGCGACTGTTCCGGGAAATTGACGAAATTGCGCAGCTTCTTCGCGTCGATGTCAGAGGCTTCGAGCGGCTGACCGCTCTTGAGCTTTTGATTGCCTTGGGCCGTGAAGAAGTCGCCGTACAGCACGTTGAGCTTGTTGTTGTATTCCTGCTTGTTCCGTTCGTCGAAGCCGGAGGCCACGTGCTGGGTCGCGGTCAGCACCACGGAGACGGCCGTCTGCGCCGAAGGCGACACGAACTGGCCCAGGTTGGCCTTGCTCAGCAGGCCCGTGTAGCCGGCCGCGGGAGAGCGCAGGGTGCGGGGAATGGCCTGGTAGGTGTTGCCCTTCCACTGACGCTCGTGCGCCCCCTGCGTCATCATGAAGTCGCGCTGCGTGTCGAATAGCTTCGCTTCCTTCTGGACCAGGTGCTCCACCTGCTCGCGCAGCGTCTGCAACTGCGCCGGCTCCAGGCTCTGCAGTTTCGACGGCAGGTGGGTGTCTGCGGCGAAGCCGAGTTCACGCATCTTGTTCTGCAGCGCATCGTGTGCGCCGCTGAACTCGTTCACGGCAGTTTCCAGGGTCTTCGACAGCTCGGGAAGGTAGTGCTTGTCGTTGATGTTCTTCTTGTCGGGAACGATGACCGGGCCGCCGTGCTCGCGAATCGACTCGCACAGCGTGACGACGGCCGACTGCTGGAAGGCGTTCATCGGTGCGCCCAACGCCGCCGCCGCGAAGCCCAGTCCGGCGCCGGCCCAGGTGCCTTTGTCGGCACCGGTGAAAGGCGACGCGATGTACTGGATCGCATTGTTCAGAAAGGAACCGGTGGGGTTTGGCATGCCCGAACGGAAGGCCGCGCTGCGCAAGGCTTCCACGTTCGCGTCTGTCAGCCCCTGCGCCGCGTACCAGGCTTTCACCTTCTCGTCCGTGACGCCCTTCATCAGGTCGGCATTGGTCGCTGCGCGGTCGGCTCCCGCACCCGGTCCCATGCGCCGGAGGGCATTGACCAGGCTGGCGGCCGCGTCGGTGTCCACCGGGCGGTTCAGGGCGGCTTCGATCGCCTTCTCCAGCCGGTCCATCACGGCGGCGGCAGGGCGTTCGGCAGCCGACGCACCCTGCGCGGATGTCGTGGCCCCGGCCGCGGCGGCGTCGGTGGCGGCACCGGTGCCGTGGACGACCTGAGCCTCGATGTCTCCAGCGCCGGGGGGCATGGCGCGCTGGGATCTCCCCAGCAATTCCGCGAGTGTCGTCTTGGTTGTGGACATGGCCGAGATCGCCGTGTCGGCGAAACGCCGCGACAAGCCCGCATCCTCTGGAGCGCGCTGGCCGCGGCCCGACAAGCCAAGGTGGCTGCTGGAGGGGTTCTCGGCAGCACGGGCGAGCGAAGAGTCGCTGCGCTCCACGTTGCTCGGAAGCGGGGTGCTCCGGCCGGGAGTCATGGGGCTGGAAGCTTTGTCGATGTTCATGGCTTGTGGTCTCCTTGCGCGGTTGAGGTGGCACCAAAATGGTGTCTGCACCGTGACAAAGCCTTGTCGCCAACCCGAAGCGCTGAGGCTTGGTGCGAAACCTTGCAGCACAACGGTGCGGCTTCGCACTCCCGGGCCCCCCTTCGCATGCGTGTCATGCGCTCGGTCTTTCCCGCAATAGATTGGCTCACCCGACGAAGCGGCCTGCGTGGCGTGCCTCGCGAGCATTGCCCACCTGGAGACTGCGTCATGACATTCCGCCTCAGCCCCACCCTGGGCAACGATCTTTCAATGGCGGGCCTCGTCGTGGCGATCGTCGCCTTGATGATCCTGCCGCTGCCCACGGTGCTGATCGACACGCTGCTGGCCATCAACATCGCCGCCAGCGTGTTGTTGATGATGACCACGCTGTTCATCCCCAACGCGGTGTCGCTGTCCACCTTTCCGTCGTTGCTGCTGTTCACCACGCTGTTTCGGCTGTCGCTGAACATCGCCTCCACCAAGGCCATCCTGCTGCATGCCGACGCCGGCCACGTGATCGAGAGCTTTGGCAACCTGGTGGTGGGGGGCAATCTGGTGGTGGGCATCGTGGTGTTCATCATCATTTCGGTGGTGCAGTTCATCGTGATCTCCAAGGGTTCGGAGCGCGTGGCCGAGGTCGGGGCGCGTTTCACGCTCGATGCCATGCCCGGCAAGCAGATGAGCATCGACGCCGACTTGCGCGCGGGCCTCATGACCGGCGACGAAGCCAAGCGCAAGCGCGCCCTGCTGGCCATGGAGAGCCAGATGCACGGGGGCATGGACGGGGCCATGAAGTTCGTGAAAGGCGATGCCATCGCCGGCCTCATCATCACGCTGGTCAACCTCCTGGCCGGCATCGTGGTGGGGGTGCTGTACCACGGCATGACGGCGGGCGAGGCGGCCAACCGCTTCGCCGTGCTGTCCATCGGCGACGCCATGGTGTCGCAGCTCCCCTCGCTGTTCATCTGCGTGGCCGCGGGCGTGTTGATCACGCGGGTGGCCGACGAACACGAGAAGAAGCCCCGTTCCCTGGGGCAGGAAATCAGCGCCCAGCTCACGCGCACCCCGCGGGCCATGTACCTGGCTGCCGCATTGACCTTGGCCTTTGCCTTGGTGCCGGGGTTCCCGGCATTGCAGTTCATTGTCTTGGCCGTCGCCTTGGCCGCCACCGCGCACATGCTGGGCCGGGCCCGTCGCAAGGAAGAGGCCAACGTCATTTCCAAGCCCATCAGCGCCTTGCAGCGGGAAGGCGGGAAGGGCGATGCCCCGGCCATCCTGCTGCAGCCGCCGCACTTTGCCAAGCCGCTGGCCATCCGCATGTCGCGCCCGCTGGGCGATTTGCTGGAGGCCGACCGCCTGGACGTGGCCCTGGAGTCCGAGCGCAGCAAGCTGCAAGCGCATCTGGGCCTGCCCTTTCCCGGTGCGGCCATGTGGGTGTCGGGCGACTTGGGGGGGCACAGCTTTGACGTGCTGCTCAACGACGTGCCCACCAGCCGCCACGAAGTGCCCGGGCGCATGCTGCTGGTGACGGACCCCGCCTCGCCGTTGGCCAGCGGCGCCGAACGCCATGGGCCCATTCTGGGCATGGCCGAGTCCCTGTGGCTGCCACCGACAGCGGTGCCCGACGCCCAGCGGGGTCAGGCCTGCCTGGACCTGGAGCACGTGATCGCCGCCCAGGTGTTTGACGTGTTGCGACGCCACGCACACATGTTCATGGGGGTGCAGGAGGTGCAGTGGGTGATCGACCGCGTGGTGGCCGAGTACCCGGGGCTGGTGGCCGAGGTGCAGAAAATCCTGCCGTTGCAGCGCATTGCCGAGGTGATGCGCCGACTGCTGGAGGAGCAGGTGCCCATCCGCAACGTGCGCAGCATCTTCGAGAGCCTCATTGCCTGGGGCCCCAAGGAAAAGGACATGCTGCTGCTCACCGAATACGTGCGCGGCGACCTGGGGCGCTATCTGGCGTTTGAGGCCTCGGCGGGCAGCGGCCAGCTCGGGGCCATCCTGCTGGACCCGGGCATCGAGCAAGCCATTCGCCAATGCATCAAACCCACCCCCGCAGGCAACTATCTGGCCATGCCGCCAGAAAACGCCATGGCGCTGACCGATCGCATCGCCGCCATCGCGGGCAACCCGTCGCAAGGGGTGGCACTGGTCACGTCCATGGACATTCGGCGCTACGTGCGCAAGATGATTGAGGCCCGCCTGGACTGGCTGCGCGTGTACTCATTCCAGGAGCTGGGCAATTTGATCGAACTCCGGCCCATCGGGCGTGTCACCGGCTGATCCGGCGGGCATTGGCCACCATGAGTCGCACCGAAGGCCGCCGCCCGCTGCGCGTACTGAGCGCAGCGGAAATTGCGCAATTGCAGCAAGCGCAAACCCCTCGCGGCGCGGCGCAAGTGGCGGTCCTTCAATCGGCCGATCGGTTTCGCCGCACCTTGTCTGGCTCGCCTCGGCGCGGCGATGCGCCTCCGTCCTCGCCATCCTCGCCATCCGCGTCCGCCCCTGTGCAGCGCCGCGAGGGGCCGGGGGCTGCCTCTGCGCGCACCACAGGCGTTCGACCCGAGCGGGCGAGGGGCGCAGAGGCATTGCCCGAGTTGCCGACCTTGCCCGGGATTCCGCACGGTGACGATGCCCTTGGGGTGGACCGGGTGGCGGCGCTGGAGCTTTCCGCGTCCGCCTGCGCAGAGCAGGCCGGGGCCGAGGCCCCTCCCGATGCTGCACGGGTGAACGGTGGGGCCGCGACCGTGGACGTGGCGCAAGATCCCTGGCCCGAGCAGATGGCCCAGACCATTGCGGCCCTGTGTGCCCGTGCCGCCCCATCGTTCGTGAACTGGACCGTCACCTTGCCCATGGACCCGCAGGTGCTGCCCGAAACCGACTTGCGCTTGAGCCTTTCGCAGCATTGGCTGTCGCTTCGCTTCATCACCCAGTCGGTGCATTCGCACCACTTAGTCTCCACCCATCGGCACAAGTTGCTTGAACAGCTGGAGCGTTTGCCGCAGCTGCCCCATGGAATTGACATCGAGGTGACATGAACGGTGAACCCGCATCGACTGCTGCACGCGCTGTACCGGTTGACAGCGTGGCGCGCTACTTGCCGTCGTTGCATCCCTCGGTCGCGCGTGCCACGCGGGTGGGTTTTGATCGCCGTTGGCCGCGCTGGCTCGCGCAGAGCGCGGGCCTGGAGGGGACCCAGGTGTACCCCGGACGCGCAGGCAGCGACCTGTTGGCGCTGGAGCTGGCGTGTGCCCACGGCGAGGCGCAGCTGGCGATGGACCCCGCGCCCTGGCCCGCGTTGCAGTTGGCCGCCGGCTTGAACGACCGCACCCTGGCTTGCGACGTGACCCACGCGCTGCTGGCCCCGCTGCTGCATCGCCTGTCGGCGTTGTGGCCCGGGGCCCAGGTGCGCTCGCTGACGCGGTGTGCGGCACAGCACACGTCGGGCATCCACCTGCCCTGCATGGGACACCCCGACGCCGACGTGCACCTGCTCAGGCTGGACCACTCGCTGGCGAGCCACATGGGCTCCGTGTTGAGCCGCGGCGTGGAGCCCGACCTGGAGCCTCTGCGCACGCTGCGCGTGCCCATGCGCATCACGCTGTTTGAGAGGGCCTTGCCCCGCCGCCGACTGCACGCACTCTCGGTGGGTGACGTGGTGTTGAGCGGCGTGGCACACCGCTCGGACACCCACTGGCAGGCGCCATTGAAGTTTGGACTGGGAATCATCATGCAAGCCACCGCAGACATCGACCTCCACCAACCCCGCGCCAGCGTGGTCGCAGAACCCCAGATCGTCGAAGACGACATGGCACCTGCCGCCGAGCTGTCCCGCCCCGCCACGGACCTGGACCGCCTGCAGGTGCCGGTGGCGTTCGAGATCGACAGCGCCCGCGTCAGCCTGGGTGAGCTGGCCAGCCTGGGGGTGGGCTCGGTGATCGAGCTCGATGTGGGACTGCTCGACGCCTCGGTGCGGCTGGTGTGCCACGGGCAGACCCTGGGCGTCGGCCAGCTGGTGGCCGTGGGGGATCAACTCGGCGTGCGCATCGTTCAGATGGGGGTGACATCATGACGCCGCTGCCCAGCGCCGATCCGATTTCCTTGTTCCTGGTGCTGGCCGCGATGGCGGTGCTGCCTTTTGCGGCCATGGTCGTCACGTCGTACACCAAGATCGCCGTGGTGCTGGGCCTACTGCGCAACGCCATCGGCGTGCAGCAGGTGCCGCCCAACATGGTGCTCAACGGCGTGGCCATGATCGTGTCGTGTTACGTCATGGCCCCCGTGCTGATGGAAGCGTCGGAGCAGATGCGCACCGTCTCTCCCGGCACCATGCAGTCCAACGCGCAGCAGATCATCGGCGCGGCAGATGCCGCACGCGAGCCCTTGCGCCGCTTCCTCGACAAGCATGCCGACGCCGCCGAGAAGGCGTTCTTCCTGAAGTCGGCCGCCGCCATCTGGCCTCCCGAGCGTGCGGCCCAACTCAAGAAGGACGACCTGCTGGTGCTCGCCCCCGCGTTCCTGTTGACCGAGTTGACGGCGGCCTTTCGCATCGGTTTCCTGCTGTACCTGGCGTTCATCGTGATCGACCTGGTCATCGCCAACGTGCTGCTGGCCATGGGCTTGTCCCAGGTCACACCGACCAACGTGGCCATTCCGTTCAAGTTGTTGCTGTTTGTGGTGCTGGACGGTTGGTCCAAGCTCATTCACGGCCTTGTGCTCACCTACCGCTGACCGCCATGCACTACGAAAATGTGATCCGGCTCACCTCTGAGGCGCTCATGATGTGCCTCCTGCTGTCGCTGCCCGCGGTGGCGGTGTCGGCCATCGTGGGCCTGCTGATCTCGTTCGTGCAGGCGGTCACGTCCTTGCAGGACTCCAGCATTTCCCAGGGCATCAAGCTGCTGTCCGTCACGGTGGTGGTGGCTATCTGTGCGCCGTGGGCCGGTTCCACCCTGTTGCGTTTCGCCGAGAACCTGTTGGCGGCCATGTTCCTGTGAGCACCCGGATCAGTCCTACCCAGTTGGCCCAGGCCGCCGCCGAAGTTCGGCGGCACGAGGCCCACTTGCACGGTCATTCGTCCAGCGCTTCCGGCGGGACGCATCGTGGGCAGTTTCGCGGGTACGTGTTTCGCCTGGGACGCGCGCCCGCCGCCCCGCGCCTGCGGCGTCCGGTCGCGCTGCGTCGGCGGCCCCCACGCCCTCCGGCGTCCCAGCTGGCCGGCATGGATCACGATGCGGAACATGGTTCGGTGGCCAGCACGACGCAGCTTCGTGGGACGTTGGCCCTGGAGGAAGAAGAGCTTTCGGCCAGCATGGAGATCGACGCCAAAGGGGGAGATGAGAACCTGAAAGACGGCATGCACGATGGCGACCCCCACCAGAAGTACCGGGTGCTGCAGTGGCGAGTGGGGGCGTCTTCTGGTCCCGAAGCGGTCCATGCAACGGGGTTTGCGGGGGCCCAAGGTGGTGGGGGCATCGACGTGCACCCGCACTGGGCCGAGGCGGTGGCCAACGACGCCGTGCGCCCCGAAACCCTTGCCCGTGCGTTGGTCGCCGTGATGCTGGATGCGCACAAACCTGCCGCCATGCCAGCGCCCGAGACCCGCGTCACGCGTTTGCAGCTGGCCGCCGTCCACGTCTACCTGATGAAGATGCTCCAAAACAGCCTGGAGCGCGGACCGCTCTCCTCGCTGGCGCACGTCAAACAGTTGTTGCTCGACAGCGACTGGGGAAGCGTTCCGCGCCCTGGCCGCACCTTGCCCGATGAGGCGCAGCAGAACCTCCACCTGTTGTTGCCATTGAAGTTGCTCAATGCCGATCGGCCACGCACCCCGCTGCAAGTTCAGCAGGCCTGTGATCGCATCGAGCTGTCGTGCCAGTTGGCCTTGGCAAACCTTCCCAAGCCCGCCACATGAGCTTTGAGCGGTACCAGTCGCTCGTGCGGGAGCTGTGCCAGGTCATCGACCTGCCCGATGCCGACAGCGTGCTGCAGCGTGGAAACATCGAGGTCGAGGGCTTCGAGGTGCACTTGGCCAACTTCCAGAACGACCCCGGGGCGATGTACCTCAACTTCCACTACGGCATCGTGACGGCGGGGCGCACCATGCGCGTCTTTCGCCTGCTGCTGGAGGCCAACCTGAGCGTGTATGCCCAAGACCAGGCCCAACTCGGCCTGCATGCGGACACGGGCGGCATCGTCCTCATCGTGCGCGTTCCCATGGGTGATTCCATCACCGGTGCATGGCTGGCCGAGACCATGACCCACTACGTCGAACACGGCCGCTATTGGCGCGACAACATTTCCAACGCCACTGACGAGATGTTTGCGGGCATTTGCGCGGGTGACTACTTCTGGATCCGGGCCTGAGCACTCTGGCGGTGGCTTGACGTTCCTCCGCCCAATCCATCACACGCTGTAGTCCGGGAAAATCGACGTTGCTCCCGCGTATCGGGCGTCCGCCAACTCTCCGGCTTGGGTTGGGGCGAATGCGTCGTGAGAGGCGCAGGGATCCACGCCGAAGTCCGGGATGGGCCAGTCGGGCCTGCTTTCCCGGCGCAGATCGAGCCGGTAGCCGACGCTGTAGACCGCCTGGATGCGAATCTGGGAATCCAACGAGTTGATCGATAGCTTGCGGCGCAGGCGATAGATGTGTTGTTCCAGCGTGCGTTTGCACACCTCGGTCGATCGGCCCCACACCCTGGCGGCCAGGCTGGACATGCCGACCACGCGTCCCACGTTGGAAAACAAGACCCAGGCCAGCGCGAACTCGCGTGCGGTGAGGTTGATCTCCATGCCCTGGTGAAACACCGCGGATGAAGCCGGGTGCAGTTCGAACGGCCCCACCGCCATGAGCTGGTTGGCTTGTGCAGGCGGGGTCAGCCCCACGCGGGCACGCAACCGGGCCAGCAATGGGCTCACGCAGCCGCTGTGCTCGGCATAGTCGGTCGCTCCATGTGCCAGCGCCTCGACCATGCCGACGCCTTGGCCTTCGCTTTGGCCGTCACCCACCACGATCACGGGCACACGGTCTCCCGCCCGCATCTGCAGCATGGCCAGCCAGTCCAGCAGGTGCAGCGCATCGTCTTCCAGTACGACGGCCTGAGCGTCCTCGTGCTTGAGTGCTTGCAAGAGGGCGCCGATGGAAGGCATGGCGACGACGTCGATGCCTCGCGCCGTCAGGTCTCTGCAAATGGCTGCCCCTTTGGCTTGTTTTGCAAATAAAGCAATGACTTTCAACTTGGACCTCCAGATTCGCAAAAGCTGTGGGGCAAAACGCTTATTTTTTCTTGCGAATATCCCGTTTGATGTTGATGTTGCGCACCCGGTAACACCCAGTCAAGGGGAAAACCCCTATCTTTAATATATTTTTAATAATTAAACAGTCAAGAGAAAAATTCTTATGTTTGATAATGATTTTTCGGGGGTGGAAACGGGGCCTTGTGGTGCCGAGCCAGGAGCCCTGCACGGGTGATGTTGGCGCCAGAAGACACTGCGGGTGTGGCCGCCCTGCCGAGCCCGCATCGGCGCACTGGACTGCCTGGTGGACAGCGTCGGCATCAAGTTCCTGGGCGGAGGGAAGTGGAAAAGCAAGCACGGGCCGAGGACCGCCGACAGTGGCGCAAGGTGCCCTTGGGGAGGGATGCGAGCACGCCGGGGCTTCGTCCATCGCAGTGACCGGCGCAGCGTGGGCGAAGCGCACATGCTGCCCGGGCGGCTCTGGAAGATGCTGCGAAGAAATTGAATCATGGAATCAGGATGCGTCAAACTCTGATTTGCGTGATGCCTAATTCCATGAATTAAAAAATGGTTGTAATGAAGCTGTAATCTTTTGGTGGTTGGATCGAAGATTTGCCCGATTTTCATCAATGCATTGAATTCTGGATGCGCTGCAGAAATATCAAGTGCATTGAAGTTCTCGACGACGGCGACACCCCACCCACCGAACCGTGGCCGCCCGCTGGCAAGCCTCCCGTGGCAGCTTGGTGCCGCCACCTCCCTGCCACGCCTCCCGGACTCAAGCGGGGTGTGCCGATGGTTCGGCGATCTCCTGAATGACCACGCCAGAGGTTCGCGGCTGCGCCCGCTCGCCCGCTTGTCGGCCAGCGTCGGCCAGTGTGTGGCGCAGGCTTTCCTCCACCAGCCTGTCCAGTGCCGCCTGCTGGTCGCCGGGCCGCTCCTGTGCGTGAAAGGACTGAAGCTCCACCATGCGTTGCTGCAATTCCTGGAGCGAACGGGACTCCATGGTGCCCAGCTGCTGCCCATCGGGGCCGTTGAGCAAACTGCGGAGTTGCTGCATGCCCTGGCCTATCTGGCGGCCGCCCCAGTTGAGCGCCAACTCCGCGCCGCGTGCAATGGGACCGGGCATGGTCATGGCCATCATCGTCATCACCAGCGCGGCGTAGTAGGGGGCCGTGGAATCCGCTTCGATCAGGCCGCGCGGGGTCATCGTCTTGGACACCTTGTCCATCGATAGCGCCAAGGCCATGACCATGCTGGTGGCCGCCATGCCCTTGAACCGCTCCATCGCGTCCTGACGGGTGGCCTGCTTGTTGAACGCGCCCTGCAACATCACCGCGGTGACCACAGCGCTGTCGGCGGCCAGGTCCACGGTGCCGATCGGGTCGGGTTGGATCAGGTAGATGGTGGAGCCGGTGATGGCCGTGGCAAAAATCGACAGCGCCAACTTCGATGCGAAATCGGGGTTGGAACTCGGATCACGTGGCACCAGGGCGCCCGTCGCTTCCTGGGCTGCGCTGATGCCGAAGGCCTTGTCCAGCCGTTCGGTGCACAACGCAATCGACTCCAGCAGATGGGTGCACTGGGAGTTGAGCGTGCGCGTGAGTTCCCGGCCCGAGGCGGGGTCGGAAAAGTCCAGGCGGGCTTGTTGAAGGGCCAGGCGGCCCGTTTCCAGCTGTTGCCACAGGCCCGAGAGTTCGGCTTTCACCGCCTCTCCCACCTCCCCGGGCGTGATTGCGCGTCGCATGCCATCGGCACGGTCGGCAAACCCCACCCGTTCCAGCCCGTGCGCAGCAGCGCGGACACCCGCTTCCACCACCTTGTTGGCACCGCTCTTGATGTTGTTCCACACAAACGGTGCGATCAAGGCCGTCCCGGCCGCCACGGCAAAACCGGCATGGGCCAGCTTGTTGTGTTCGACCGCCAGGGCTTGATGCTGCACACCGGGCGAGCCGTACTTTTTCGACATCTCGATGGACAGGAAGATGGCATTGAGCAGGGCGGGGTAGAAGTGCACCTCGTCGGCCTGGCGGCCCAGTTCACCGCCGCCCAAGGGGAAGGGCATGCCATCGGCGGTGGGCCGCAGTGTGGCCCCGCCCACGCTCACCACGGCCTTGCTGGCCGCCGCCACCGTGTAGGCGAAGGTCTTGGCCTGGTTGGCCAGCAGCTTGCTGGGCACGAGCACCGGCCACAGGTTGACCATGTTGGCCAACGCCTTGGCCGCGCGTCCGGCGCTGGAGGTGCCGTTCTCCAGCGGATTGAGCGCCTTCTCAATGGTCTGGATGTCCTGGAGCACGGTTTTCTGGAACCGTGGTTCCATGCCGTGCCCGGCCTGCACCAGCGCACGCAGGTCTTGCAACTGCTGGCGGCACTGCGCGAAGGTGTAGTCGGCCGGGGCCTCAGGGTCGCGGCCCCGCAGTTGCAACAAAAACGCCGGGTCGTCGGCGTGGGGCTGCAGCATGGTGCGCAGGTCACTCAGCGACCACAGGTTCTGGAGCGCTGAGCTCGTCGCCGCCTGGGCCGTCTGAAGCCCGCCGGTCACCGTGGCCGTCACGCCGCTGGCTGCCCGCCAAAGGCTACCAGTGATGCCGGTGACGCCCGTTGATGGTGCAGACACCGCGGGCATGGCGCTGCGGGGCGGCAGGGAGTCTGAAACGGGCGAACCGCCCGCCGCGTCAGCACGGCGTCCGTGCAGCGGGTGCGTGTTCACCGCCGCAGGGGGGCTGGAGGGTTCACTGGTGCCGGAAGAAGCCGCCCCGCCTTCGGGATGGGGGTGCGTGGACACGGCGGGCAATGGCGTGGATGAAATCATGGGTCCCCTTGGGGTCAAGGCAGTCTGTGCTGGGTGTGACGAACCCCTCCATGGTTCACGGTTCCTTGATTTGCCACCGCAGGGGAGCGAAATGGCGTACGGCGGGCCGAACCGTGGACGCTTCGCGCCGATGGCAAGGGCTTCGTGTGGGCCTGAGCGGCTGGAGCCCCGCCGGCGCAAGATGCCCGGCCATGTCCCCCTTGCGTTCCCCGTCTTCACCGAGCCCGACAGACGCGGCGTGGGCCACCCCGTGGCGCAGCGACGCAGACGATGTGCAGCCCCCGGCGCAGCGTCGGCGGCTCACCGCAGACCCGGCGCCGGAGGGTTTGGCGCAGCGGGCTTCGCCCGCAACGGCCTTGGCCCCGCGCGCCACCTTGCCGGGTCCCGGCAGGTCGCAGGTTACGCCCTCCTTCAGGCCTGAGGTCGGTACGGGGCACCACCCGGAGTTGTTGGCCTACCTTGAAGACATGGAGCAAGCCCTGGAGGAAGGCCGAACCCCCGATACCGCCGACGCCCAGTTCCTGCCCGAGTTGCTGGCGGGCGTCAATGCGGCCCACCCGGGCCTTCAACTGGAACGCCACTTGTTTGAGCTGGGGGCGCCCAAGGACGAGCTGTTGGCCTCTTCATTGGCGCAACGTCTGCAAAACAGCCTGGGCAGTGGGCAGGCTTGGCAAGGGGTGCTCACCGACGGCGACCATGGCACGGCCATCAGCCTGCGGTTCAGCGCCCACACGAACGACGTGTCCCTGCTGCTGGTGGACAGCGTGGGTTGGGGGCCATTTGACGTGCAACGCAAGCGCCAGGCGTGGCAAGCCACACTCCACACCCTGACCGACGCGCTGCAAGCCCGCCTGCCGGATGGCGGCAAGCCCGTGCGGCTGCACCTGGGCATGACCGACACTGGCGTGCAAAAAAGTGCGGAGGGTTGCCACATCTTTGCGATCACCGCAGCAAAAAAAATGGCCACCGATCCGGCCATCCAGTCCTTGCAAGAGCGGGTGCTGTTCGGGCTGCTCACGGGGCGTGTGGACGCGGGGGTCAACCACTTGGACGCGTCACGGAACTTGCCGCCCTCGCTGTTCAAACACGCCACATCCAAAGACGAGCTGGAGCACTACATCCAGGTCAGCGGTAGTCGCCGACGTGCGGCACAGGCGAAAAAACGCGATGGCTTCACCGGTTGGCAGCGCCCACGCCCCGATGCGCTGGCCCCGGTCAACAAGAAGGGCCAATCGCTGCTGGAATGCCACGCCGCCCACCTCGTCACCCGGCCAGACCGCACGCAACCGGAGCGGCAACGAACCTACAGCAACTCGTATGAACTCAAGCGCATCGACATGCTGCGCCAGGCCCTGCTGCACCTGACGGCGGGTTTGGACTGACGCCCCCCCCAAGGCCATGTGGGGGGGCTACATCGGTCACGCAAAGCGCCTGGAGGGATCCCGCGACGGCAAATCGGCCACCTGTGACAGTCTGGCAGACCGCGTGCTGCGGCCCAGCTCGCCGGATTGCCCCGTGGGGGCCGGGTTTTCCACGTCGGGGGTGGTCGCAGTGCTGGGTCGGAAGCTGTCTCGGACGGCGGATTGTGCCTGGAAAATGCCCGTGACAGGCGAGTCCGTGAGCGCCGCCATGGCCGCGAGTCCGGCGTTGCTAATGAAAGACTGCACGGCGGGAGGCAACTCCAGCTGCGTCATGGCACGCCCGGTGGCTGCCAGGGCGGAGTTGATGCCATTGACCAAGGCGGCACGCGCAACACCTTGGTCGGCCACACGCCCCAGGTCGTCCCCCATGATGCGCGGCTCCCACTGCTGCTGCGGCGGGACGGCGTTCTGGTTCAAATGGAATTGGGTGCGTTGGAACCAGTCCGTTGCTTCGGACAGCACATTGGCGGCGGCCGTCACCGTCGCCGCTTGTGCCACGGTGCCCCAGGCCTGCGCGGTGCTCATGGGCGCGGCCCCGGCCTGAGCGGGGAGGCCCAGCAGCGTGTCGGTGGCTTGTGAGCGCCCGGGCACCAGTGAGGGCATCACGGCGTCCGAGAGCATCGACGAGCCTACGAGCACCCCTGTGTAGGTCGCGGCGGCAGCGGCGTGTGCCGCGCCGGCGATGCCATGCGTCTGGTCGCCTTCATACCCCACCATGAGGAAGCTGGCCTGGGCCGCATCGCGCATGGCGGTGTACACGCCCGTCTTGATCTCGGTGGCCAGCGGCCGCAGCGCGTCGGCCCGCGCGCCAGGCCGGTGCCCCTCTTCCTGAAAGGCCGAGGCCATCAGCGCAAAGTTGGTGATGGAGGACGCCACCTGGCTCACCGTGAACGCCCGCGACACCTTGGCGGTGTGGTCACGCATGCGGGCCTGCTGTTCGGGCGGTTGGGCCGCCCATTGCTCGGGACTCAGGGAGTGGTAAGCGCGAGCCGCTTCATCGGGGTTGCGCCGTTCCCGTTTTTCGCGGATCACTTGCAGACCCAGGTTGGCGACACCCACCGAGGCTTGCAGCCCCATCGCCACCGCGGGTGGGGCGGCATGCAGGGCTTGCATCACACCGGCGGCCAGCATCTCGCGTACCACGGTGGGAATGCCCACCGCCACCGCTTGGTGGACGGTGTGTCCGGCGATGGCCCCGAGTGTGCGCTTGGCCGATTGCATGTCCACTTGCGGCAACACCGAACGGAGCGTCAACGCAGCCTCGTTGGCCACACTGGCCCACGGCAAGTTTTTGGCGCTTTGTGCAATGGCACTGGCCACCGAGCGCCAGCTGCGCTGAGGGGCCACGGGGGGCACCACGGGAAGCTGCGCCGTTCCCGAGGTCTGCGCCCCGGTCCTGGGGAGGTCCGGAATCCAAGCGGTGATGGCTGCACTCTGCGCAGAGGACTGTGCCGCCATGTCCGTCAGCGTCAACTCGCGGGTCAACTGCGGCCTGGATGTGCTCGGGGGTTGGCGCGACAGCGACGCCAGGATGGACTCTGTTCGTCCCATGGCAATCGAGGTTTGAGAAAAGTGGTCGCTGTCCGATCGCTCGCCTGTCAGCAATGATCTTCGGTCGTCTTCTCTCAAGCCAGCGCTGGGCGCATGCGACAGCAGCACCCGTGCGCGCTGATTGGCCGAGTCGTCCACCTGCGAAAGCGACGAGGGCGTACGTGACGGCAAGCCGTCGGAACGGTCCAGGCTGGGCCTGGGGGGCGTGGCCTCGCCGTGGGTGGCTGGCGCATTGTCAATGGCCACCCGCTGGGAAGGGATGCGCTGGGAAGACACGTTGGAGATGGTCATGATTCAACGCTCCTGTTTCAGTGATGGGCCGTCGCATGGCGATGCGAAACGGTGGATTGCGCCAGACGCGCGAAATGCCCCAGCCAGGTGGCAAACACCTCGGCGCTGTGTGCCGCCAGGTCGCATCGCGCCATCAAACGGGCGCGGCCCTGCTCACGCGCCACGGCCACACCGGCGCAGGCCATCAACCCGACATTGGCCAGCAGCGCCTGCTTGCGCTCGTCCGGGGTGCTCAAGGTGTCCTCGCCCAGGTCGGCGGCGACAACCAGCGTGGGTGTGTCGCCGTCGCAGGCCAATCCGAGCGTCATGCCCTCCAGCTGCAATTCGCCCGTGCGCACGGCGGTCTGTGCCTGTGGCACCGAGAAGCCCAGATGCAGCAGGGCCGCGTGAATCAGCCCCAACACATCGTCCGGTGCCTCGAATTCCTGGGCGTCGCTGCTGGGCTCGGGGGGGCGAACCGCCTGCCCGGGTGCCCTGCCCGCGGGTGCGGTGGCCGGTGCCACCTTCGCCGATGCCCGCACCCCGTCCAGCAGGGCTTGACGCAAGCTCAGCAGGCCCGCCATCTCCGCTGCGAGCAAGTCGGCATGGTCGTACCCGGCGGGTGTGCGCAAGGTCACCACGGCATCGCCATGGTCGGTCAGGCCATAGGCGGCATGGGTGACCGTCAAACCGTGGTGGGTGGCGCGCAACAGCGCATCGCACCACGTGTCTTCGGCGACCTCGGCAGGCCGTGCCGCCTGTGTGAAGGCCATCCAGGGTCCTGCCGGATCGTCTTGGAGCGGTTGCAGCGACAGCGGTGTGTCACCGATCAAGACCATGCCGCTGGAGCCGAATTGCCGGGCCACCGAATCGTCGGCCCCCAGCAGCAGCGCGGCATCGCGTCGGTACGCCTGCACCGCGGCGGTTTGGTCGGCTCCCGATGAGCCGATGGAAGAAGTGGTCATGTGCGTTCCTTTAGGGGGTGGGGTGGGGGCCGCCGCATACGGTGTGTCGGTGCAGCCAGTTTTGAGGCGCACGCAACCCAGCGCAAAAAGAATGCGAAGCCATCTTCAGTCACCCGAAAAAACGGGGGCGCGAGGGGCTTTGGAGCGAGCGCCCGACCGCCAGCGGCGGCAACCCCCTCGGGCCAGGGGGGCGCAGGAACTTCGCATGCCCGTCGACCATTGCGCCTTCCCGCCACACCAAGGGCTTGGCGTCCCCGACGATGCCGTGCATCAGGCAAGACCATCCCGAACCAACATGATGATGTCCACTTCTCTGTCCGCTGCCCCGCATGCGTGCCGTCCATCGGTAACCAGTGCCCTGCCGGACTCTCTGACCCATGCGCAAACCGATTTCATGTCGCGGCTGGCCTTGCAGCTGGGACTCCCTGTCGAGGACGGAGACGCACTGATCGCGCCGCATCTGTTCACGGGCCCAGCGGGATTGGCGTGCCGTGTGCACCTGCAGGAAGGCGACCCGCCAGCGGTTCGGCCCGAGGCCCTGCTGCCCATGTCGGCCCAGGAGCTGGCGGGGTCGGATGTGCAACGGCTGCTGGCGGTGCAGTCGATCGTGCTGGGTGAACTGGGGTGGTTTCTCACCACCTCGCCCGAGGGCTTGTTGCAGCTGACATCGCTCGCCTGGATCAACGACCCGGTGGATGCCGCCACGGCCCTTGACCTGGTGAATGGAGTGGGCATGGCCATCCTCCACGCGCTGATGCTGGACGACCCGCGCCTTGGGCAAACGCAAGGCCTGAGCAACTGACCCCGACAGGACGCGTCATGATGCCGGTCTCTCGCACCCAATCGCTCCCGAACGCTCCGCTGACGTCCTCGGTCGGTCCGCCGCCCGCCGAGCCCCATTTGCGTTCCAGCGCCTTGGCCCACCACGTGCTGGGGCGGCTGGACCCCGGGTCTCTGTCGCTTTCCGCGTTGGACATGGCGCCGCGGGCCGGGATGGCGCTGCTCTCTCGAGATGAACGCAGCATGCCCTCGGAGCGTTTCGTCACGGCCGCCTCGTCTTTCGCGACACACGAGGTGGTGATCGATGTCGACCGACTCGCCAACGCCGCTGGGCTGCCCCCGGTCGACACGCCGCCAACCACGCCCAGGCAGCGCATGGAGGCTGTGTTGCAAGCCATGGAGTTCCAGGCCCCGGCAGGACCGCAGCGGCAAGCGCAGCTGGCGCTGGAAAACCAGTACATCGACTGGGCCGCGGGCGTGCTGGCGGCGCGTGAAAAGGTCTTTGGCAATGGGCGCTATGCCGTGGGCGACCATCGGCAAGTGCAACTGGGTGAGGCCGTGTTGCCCGCGCTGTATGACGGTGTGCGCCAGTTCTTGTCGTCCTCGTCGAGGTCGCCGGTGGCAGGGGCCATATCCACCGCCCTGGGCCCGCGACTGAGTGGCCACGACTCTCAGGGCAACCGCGTCAACCTGGGGGAACTCAACAACGCCTACGACCCCGCTGTGATCGGGGGGGCCGTGGGCGGGGCCACGGCCCTGGCCATGGATTCCACCCTGCTGACCGCCATGGACCGACGGGCGAAGCTGTCCAACGTGGCGCAATTCAAACCGGTGGATCTGAAGGCACTGGTGCCCGATCCTGCGCCCGTTCAGTTGCGCGTGGTGGATGGCAAGAAGGAATACTGGGAGCCTTTGACCGACAGTTCCCCGCCTTCCGTCAGCGCCCAACAACCCACGCTGCTGGAGCTGAAGCAAGGTGTGGAACAAAAGCGCCGCACCTTGGCCGCCGTGCAGGACATCTTGCAGGCCCGCAGCTGGGGCCTGCTGGCCCAACCCGCGGTCACCGGCGTGGCCAACGTGCTGCGTCGCTACCTGATGCCCGCACAAGCCATGCTGCAAGGAACTCCCGTGGGAGCGGCCACCGTGCTGGCCTCAGGTGCCGCCGGCGGGCTGACCAAGGTGGGGCTGGGCCTGCTCAAGGCCCCGGCCTTCGCCGATGTGGACAACCTGCTGGGCGGTCAGCAGCGGCTGAACCTGTTCACCGCCAAACTGCCACAACCGGATCTGCCCGCCGCCTCGTTGGCCGACATGGGCCAATTGCCGCGGCGAGCCGGAGAAACGCTGATGGAAGCCGGGGCGTTGGCCAAGCACTATGTGGCGGGCCCCTGGCGCGGCCAGAGCCTCATCCCCTCCGGTCGGGAACTGCGTGACCGGGTGGGCGACATCGCCCATGCGGTGATGTCCAACACGCTGGCGGCGGTGTTTTCCACGGCCACCGGTCCCCTGGTGGCGCAGTTGCTGCGCAACGGTGCGGCATCGGCCCGCCCCGGAGAACCCCACAACTCACCCGCCTACCTGCTCCATCAGTTTGCGCAAAGTGCCACCAACGACTTTGTGTGGCAGGCCTCCAAAGCGGCATTCAAGAGCACCTCCTTTGACCTGGCGGCTTCCCTCGACAACTGGCGAGCCAACCGGCAGCTGCGCCTGCTGCACACCGCCAAACAGGCCCAGGGTGCGCTGCCCGACCTGGCACGCCAAGCCGAACAGGCATTGGGCGCACCCGTGGGCGCGGACCAGCGGGCCCTTCAGGGCGCTTTGCAGACCCTGCAAGCCCTGCCTTCGGGCAACGCCATCCAGGTCCAGACCCTGACCGGGGTGCTGGCCGATTTGAAACGTCACGCCACGCACGGTGACGGGCCGGTGTCCGAGTCCATCAAACCGGTGCTGGCTTCGCTGGAAAGCGCACTGAGTGCCACACGGCAACGCGACGCCATGCTCAACTGGAGCAAACCCGTCAAGAACGATTGAGGGGGGCAGGGGCCCGTGGCCCCATGGGGTGGCGCTGAATGGCCTGAGGTCCAAACCATCGGAACCTCAGGCCATGGCCATCACTTGAACAGGCCCTTGAAGAAGTTGCCCACTTTCTTGGCACCTTCCTTGATGCCATCGCCCACCTTGTCGGCGACCTCCTTGGCCTTGTCCACCACGGTGGTGGCGACTTCCTTGGCCTTTTCGGCCACGGTCACCGCAGTGTCCTTGACCTTGTCCACCACCTTTTGAGCCACCTCCTTGGTGGTGGCCACGGCCGTTTGAACGCCATGCTTCACCGTGTCGACGGCCGTGTTGAAGGCTTGCTTGGTGCTGTTGATGGCCGTGTTCACACCCTGCTTGACGGCATGGATGGCGGTTTGCGCGCCGTGGCTCACCTTGTTCACGAACGCTCGATTGGCCTTGGCCAGGTTCGACGCGAAACGGATGAGTCCGTCCACGTTGATCTCGCCCTTGATACCGGCCCCCAGGCCCAGACCCAAGGCCAGCGCACCTTTGAGCTCGAACTTCAGCTTGGTTTTGCCGGACTCGTCCTTGGTCAGGCCCACTTTGGCTTTGCCCTCGGCACCAATGCCGTAGAGTCCCGCGACGCTGCCGCCCACGTTGCCCACGCCACCCAGACCCGCGGTGGCTTCGCCCTCGGCCTTGCCACCGGCAAAAGCAGCACCCTTGACCTCGATGCCGGCTTCGGGGGACATCTTGCCGGTGGTGGGATCGGGCACCAGCCGCCAGCCGGCCTTGAAGCCCGCACCCGCCTCGGCGCCGTTGAACACCCGGCCCGCCCAATTGACTTCAGGAGACAGGTTGATGGGGGCGCCCAGGATCTTGGGCTCGAAGGTCACCGGTCGGTAGGTCCCGCCGAATTCGCCCCCAGCGCCCACCCGTGCCTCACCCCCACCGGCTAGAGTGGTTTCGTGCGGCTTGAACTTGGCCTTTCCACCCCCGCTGCCCTCGAAGCCCGCCATGCCGTTGGCTTTCAGGGTGAGCTCGCCACTGCCGGGCAGGTCGATGACGTTGGCGATTTCCCCGCGGGCCCCTGCGCCCACCGAACCGGTGCCAGCGTTTTTGGCCTTTTCATCGAGCGTCCACACACCGGCATTGGTTTGAGAATAGCCAGCGCCGCCGTTCAGGCGATTCACGTCTTCGTGTCCCGCATGCCAGGCCTGGCGACGGATCTCTATGTCGGACAACGCACCTTCCTTCAACGTGGGGGTGTAGTTGCCATAGTGGGTGTCCGCACTCAAGCCGGTTCGTTTGACGTTGGTTTCGGTGAACGACGACTTGGTCGAGCCGTCGCCCTTTTCCGCGGCCTGCTCCCGGTTCTTGGTTTCGTAGGCCTTCTGGTTCAGCCAGTCCGTGGCCCGCCCGCCGTCCAGGTGGCCCTGGTTCTTCTCGTAGTACTTGTCCCGGTCATAGGGCTTGTCGCCGGCTTCGGCCTGCTTGCTGCTTGGTTTGTCTTCCGCCTTGAAGTGCTCTTCAAGGGAGCGCGGGGTGTCTGCAGCCTTGTCTTTCTTCAGGCGCGGGTCCTTGGGCTTGTCGGCCACGCCCGTTTGCTTGTCCCAGAACTCGAATTCCTTGCCTTTGGGCGCCTCCTCCCATTGCACGGGGTTGTCGGTGTACTGGTCGGCGTTTTCAAGCAGGTGCTTGCCCGCCATCTGCCGTTGGATGCCGCTGTCCAATGGACCGCCGTTGCGCAAGATGTCGCCCAGCTTGCCGGGCACGTTTCCCAACGGATCGTTGGGGTCCGGAGGGGGCATGGCAAAGGACGGTGAGTCCAGATCTGGACGGGTCAAAGTGGTGGACATGGACATGAAAAAAACTCCTTCAGTTGGGGTGTTCAGCAGTGTCCAGAGCCCTTCACAAGGGGATGCGGGTCAAGCGAAACCCTCGCTGGGCGTCCGAAGCAAACGCGCAGGCACACAGGACGCTTCGGGCCGGTGCCGTCGGGCCACTTCGGGCCCGCTCACATGGCTTCGCGTGGGGGTGGTGGGCGTGACGTGGCGGCACCAGGATGGCGGGCAGTTCGCTCCCGGGCCGTTGCTCGGGGGCCTCTCCCATGGGACCCGTGATGAACAACCTCCAAAGCTTGCGCATGCTCGTCAAGCTCAAGCAGCGCCGCCTTGAACAACTGGACGAGGCCCTCAACCTCAGCCGGCGGCAGTTGCGCGAACAGATGGATGGGCTGGCCAGCGTCCTCAGCGACCAGGCGCATTCACGCGCCATCGAGGAGGCGCAGCGCGCACGGTTGCTGGCCCTGGTCGTGGGCGATCAGAGCTTTCGCCCCAATGACCTGGTGACCTTGCAGCACCTGTTGGCCGAAGCCGAGCGGGCGGCCGCAGACGCCACCAAACGCGTTCGCCATGCCGAGCAGCAGGTGGACGTCGCGCAGCAGCGGTGCGACGCGGCGCTGCGTGCGTACCAACGCGCTGAGCAGCAGCTGCAAGCCTGTCAGCAGCGACTGGAGCTGGCCCTGAAAACCGCCCAGGCAGAACAAGACGACCAGCAGGACGAAGAGGCTGAAGACGCCTCCGTGGCACGGTTGCTGGCCGCACAGCGCAGTGCCGCCACCGCCGGGATGCAGGGGCAGTGAACGTGGCGATGAGCGGCGATCCTTTTTCCGGCACCCTGGCGCTGATCCACCTGGGCGAATCGGCCAAAAGCCTGTTGACGCTGCTGGCCGTGTGCAGCTTGCGGGGGTACGTGGCGATGCTGGTGCTGCCGGTGACCAACGATCAGGTGCTGCAAGGCGTGGTGCGCAATGGTGTTGCATTGACCATCGGCATCTACATCGCCGCAGGGCAACCCCTGCATCTGGTGGACGACGTGGGCTCCTTGGCGCTGCTCGCGCTGATTGCCAAGGAGGGCCTGATTGGCCTGCTGCTCGGGTACGCCATCTCCACGGTCTTCTGGGTGGCCGAAGGGGTGGGGGTGTTGATCGACAACCAGGCGGGCTACAACAACGTGCAACAGACCAACCCGCTGAGTGGCGAGCAAAGCACACCCGTGGGCAACCTGCTGTCGCAACTGGCCATCTGCGGCTTCTATCTGCTGGGCGGCATGCTCGTTCTGGTGGGGCTGTTGTTCGAATCGTTTCACTGGTGGCCCTTGGGCAAGCTGATGCCCGAGTGGTCGCAGCTGCTCGAACGGTTCCTGCAAGTCCAGGTGTCGAACTACATGCAGGCGGTGGTCAAGATCGCCAGCGCGGTGGTGGTGGTGCTGCTGCTCATCGATCTGGGCATTGGCCTCATCGCCAAGACGGCCGACAAGCTCGAACCCAACAACCTGGGCCAACCCATCAAGGGAGCCGTCGCCATGCTCATGTTGGTGATGCTGGTGGCGGTGTTCTTCGAGCAGGTCAAACCGCAGCTGGCGTTGCACTCCATGGCCCGGGATCTGTCCTCATGGTTGCAGCCGTCATCGCGTTGAACCGGATGGCGTGCATCGAACGTGAGCATGCCGTCTTCGCGAGTCCTGTCAGCGCTTCGCCTGCGAGGTGTGTTCACCCACTGTTTGCCCGGATGCTTGATGGCATCAACGTCCGTCAATGAAATGGAGACCCACGTGATGCCAGCCACTTTCCACCCGAGTCCCGAGCGCAGTTCGTTGCTGCTCAAACCACACACCATTCTGTATCCACCCGTTCCACGAGGCAGTGGCAAGGTGGCGGAAGACCTCGCGCACGAGCTCAACACGGATCTGGACACCGTGTGGAAGCCCATGCACGGCATGCTCGATTGCAGTGACTCACTGCTGACCCTGCGGTACTTCAGCGTGCAGTCGCTGCAGATGCGGTTGGGCCAGCTCATGCAAGGCCGGAGCATGCTGCTCAGTCCCGAAATCAACTTGTTCCTCAAGGGCCGGTTCGACCATGTGTACGTCACCACGGCCAGCTATCGCCGATTTGCCGCGGGCACCGGTCAAGTCCTGGGAGATCCGCGAAACCTGCCGCTGTACTTCGACGTGCCAGGCCGGCGGCTCGTGATCGATGTGTCTCGCAGCTTCGTCGCGAAATCCTCGCAGGTCACGGCGGGTGCGACGCAGGGCCTGATCGCCCTGGCCGAGTCACCCAGCCTCAAAGGGCATGTCGAGCGTCTGTGGGTCGCGCTGGATCCCGAGTGCCCGCCGGGCCTGGTGACGCTGGCGGTCGATGTTCTGCAGGAGACCGTCCGTTGCATCACACGCCATGTGCTCCGGGAGCCCAACCTTCAGCTCACCCCACCGGCACAGCGGTTGGTGGAGGATGTCGGCGCCCGTCGCATCGCTCAGGCTCTGCTCACCAGTTCCGCCGACGAAACCCATGCCACCGTGGAAGCGTTCGCAGCGCTGTGGCGGCAAGGCCTCGCCACGGTCCCCGGCTGATCTCCTCGCACATCCCATAGCCCCCCCGCAAGCCCCGTACGGGCCCCATCCCCGACTGCATTGCAGTCTTCACCTGGAGTCGATGATGAACATGAAAGTCAACATTCCCGCCGCCCCGGCACTTGTCAAACCCTCGGACCTGATGCCTCCGCTGGCCAAGCCATCGGACTTCATGCCCACTGCCGCCCCCGCCGCGCCGCAGGGCGTTCCAACCCGCGCCTCGGCATCTGCGGACATGGCGCCTCGCCAATCGCTGCTACCGCAGCCGGCGCCGCAAGGTCCTGGGGGCCCAGGCCGTCCAGGTCCGGACCTGTCAGCCGTCAACCAGCAAGGCGGCAACGACGCCGTCGGCAAGGCCAAGACCGATGCCGATCAGTCCATGAAAACCATGGCCGAAATGAACGCCATCAACATGCGCTTCCAAACCGAAATGGCTGTGATGCAGATGCAAAAGGGTATGAACGAAGCCATTGCCAAGACGGTCAAGGACATCGGCACCAAGGTCGCCCAGCTCGCCGGCTGATGGCGCTGCCCCAGCCGCGCGGGGCGTGCGCGGCAACACCCAGGCCCAAGGCCACGGACGCGACAAGCCGCGACGTGGCCGGAGCGCCCATGCGGCCTCACCGGCCGTGTCCTGTGCCGCCAGATGGCCAGCTGACCCGGGTCGGCACCCGTTCACCACGACAGATGGCGGGCATGTCATCCAGGCCTGTCCGTGTACCCACTCATCCGCTTCCCCCAACGGGACCGTCTTGCGACGGTGCCTGTGGCACGGGCATGCGCCAACAACACTCAACCTGCCTGGAGCAAATTAAGAATTTGTGAGCATTTCGCAGAGATGACGTGAATCCTAAACGAAAGATTAAAACCTAGGATGAACTCCATAGGCCAACCCCGGCCTACAGCCCCTCTGGAGACCCCCATGCTTGTACTTGCACTGACATCATTGAGAGCCAGCGTGTTGCACCGCGACCTTGCTCAGCTTGTTCTTCAAGGCGACATTCCCAGTGTGCTGCGCATGGGCAGTGAGCGTTACGAACGACTGCCGAGCACCCCCGAAGCCGCCCCCCAACGCGCTGCGTTGGGTCAGTTGTTGGGCCGGGTGATGCTGGCTTGTGGAAGAGAAGAAGAGGCCGAAGAGCTGTTTCAGCGCCAACTGAAAAGCTACGAAGCCATCTCCAGGCCCATGGTGCGCTGGTACGGCACCATGGACCAAGGTGCCATGTTGCTGCACCTCAATCGCCCCGGCCGCGCTCTCGAGTGCTTTGGGGCGGTGGCCGACGATGCACGCGCCCCGGTGGAAGCCCGCGTGGAGGCCATGGTCGCGGCATCCATCTCCATGCACCGGGCAGGCGATTGCCGCAGTGCACTGAAATCGGTGGAGGCGGCGCGTGCATTGGCAAGCACCTTGGCCAACGAGCATTTCGCGCATCTGGTGGACTGCCTTGCCCTGGAGCTTTCCGTGTTGCACAGCGAACGTGCGGGCGAATCCATGGACGACCATGCGCTGGGCACCGTGTTCCAGGATGGCGCCGCGGAACTGCTCGACCCCTCGGCCTTGCACCAGAAACTCGGGGATGCGGCGACCAACGTGCAGGCGTGGTCGCCTTGGGTGGCCATGCGGATGCGGTACCTGCGGCGCATGCTGGAAAAAGAATGTGTGGGCACCGCAGCGGCCGCGCACGTGAGCGACGCACTGGCATGGTTGCGCGAACGGCGCATGGCCGAAGTCGAAACACATGCCCGCATTGAAGGGGCCCTGATGCTGATTGGCCGGGACGCATCGCGTGCGGCCTCTGAGTTGTTGGCTCCCCTCACCTTCAATGAAGCACTGATGCGCCGCAGCCGCTATGCGCTGGAGCTGCAATACTGCCTGGCCAAGTTGCACCAACAACAGGGTCGCCACATCGACGCTTTGCGCCTGTACCGTCTGCACACCCAACAGGCTGTCCAGGCCCTGCGCAGCTATGCCGCCGTCACCCGCACACCGACGTTCCTGCAGCAAGCCAAGCAGACCGACGCGGGCGATGCCGTCAAGATGCGCCTGCCGCTGCGCTACCGTCGCGCCTACCAGTTCATTCTGGATCACCTGGCCGACGAAGGCCTCTCCGTGCGCCAGGTTGCCGCGCACATCGACGTGACGGAACGGGCCCTGCAACTGGCGTTCCGAGCCCACCTGGGCATCACGCCCGCGGAGCTGATTCGCACCCGGCGCATGGAGAACATCCACCAGGATCTTCAGGACCGGCGGGGCGGCGCTGCCGTGCTGGAGGTCGCCTCGCGTTGGGGGGTCACGAACCGGTCCACGCTGGCGCACAACTATCGCTCGCGTTTTGATCAAACGCCCACGCAAACACTGCGTGGACTGGCCGCAGGTCAGGGCGGCGCAGCCTGCGACCCCTGACTTCAACGGACCGCGAACGCCGGGCTCACAGCATCCGGCGGCGACGGCCGTGAGCCACATTTCCATGCAAGGAGTCATCATGCCAAGTTCAACCGGAGTTTCCAGGGGCCGGCGAATGGGTGGGTTGTCGCTCACCATTCCTGTGGCGGCGGCACCCGCTGAGCCGCCTCCCTCGTGGCAGAGTGCAGCCAGTGGCACCGGCCCCACGCTGTCGAGTCCGCACATCGCTCTGGAGCGTCGCCGTGCATCGCCCCAATTGGCTTCGTTGGACGCAGAGATGCAGTTGGTCCGAGCGGACATCGCTGCGCTGCGCCAACCCAGCAAGCCCACGCTGCAAGCCGATGTGTCAAACGTCCAAGCCATCGTGGAAAGCGAAAACCTGCGCAAACCCGATCTCCACCTGAGCTACCACGCCAGCGCCGCCAGTCTGGTGGAGTCACTGGCTTCCCGCGCTTTGGGACCGAGCCGTCAGAGGGCCGTTTTCCGCGTTGACAACCGTCCTGGTGGGCCGCACCACGCAGCCGTCGATATCCGACGAGAGCCGGACAAGCCACTCACGCTGATCGTTGTCGAACCGGCAACGATGGGCCACATGGCGCACCTGCTCAGCCACGATGATTTTGCCCGCTTGGTCAAGAGCACGCCGGGCCTGGAGGACACGCGCATTGCGGTGATCGACGCCGAAGCGCAGAAGTCGCCCGCCGATTGCGTCATGTTCAGCATGAGCCACGCGTCCAAAATGCACAAGGAGCAAGCCACGTTTGACCTTTGGCATCAGCGACTCGCGCAAGCGCAGCCCCTGGCCGACCCGGCACACACCAAGGCAACGCTGCCAGAAGGCGCTGGGGTCATTGACGGCTCGCACATGCTGCCAGCGTCGTTCTACAAGCATGCGCACTCCCTCTCCACGCTGCTGGATGCGCGCCCGGAACTGGGCCACGAGGTTGTCGGGCGCACCTCGGACTCCGGCGCGCCCGAGACGTTGATGGAGCGCAAGGCGCGTTTGTCGTTTCCACGGGCAACAGACGATGGGCAGCGTATCAATAACACCTCCATTGAATACAAGCGCCACGCCTTGCTGGCCCGCACCATGGAGACGTTGGCCGACCGATAGGCATCCACATGGCCAGCACGTCCGTCGTGGCCAAGCTCGCACCAATCCATCGCGCAGTGAGCTCTCGCGTGCAGGCGACGGTGTACGCCGCCGGCCACGGACTGGGTTGATCTGTATCAAGCCCGGATGATTCAGGCACGGGAGTAGTTCTTCCGGACGATGGGGCCTGTGTTCCCCTAGTCCGTCTGGCGCGGGTCGGGTGTCCCACCGGTGGATACCGGAAAACCCCTACAGCGATGACAGTCATGCCATGTCTCTGGAGAAAGAACATGGCCTCTGAACTTCGAAACGAAAGAAAAGCCTGGTCGGTGCTGATCGTCAGCACCTTGGCCTTCACCGTGTGCTTCATGGTCTGGATGATGTTCGGCGTGATCGGCATCCCGATCAAGAAAGCGCTCGACCTCAACTCCACCCAGTTCGGCCTGCTCATGGCCACGCCGGTGCTCACCGGCTCGCTGGTGCGCGTACCCCTGGGCATCTGGACCGACCGCTACGGCGGCCGCATCGTGATGGCGATCCTGATGGCGCTCACCGTGCCCGCGATCTGGATGATGGGCTACGCCACCGCCTACTGGCACTTCCTCACCATCGGCCTCTTCGTCGGCCTGGCCGGCGGCTCGTTCTCGGTCGGCACGCCCTATGTGGCGCGCTGGTTCCCCAAGAACCGCCAGGGCATGGCCATGGGCGTGTACGGCGCGGGCAACTCGGGCGCGGCGGTCAACAAGTTCGTCGCGCCGGTGCTGCTGGTGGCCTTCGGCTGGACCATGGTGCCGCAGGTCTACGCGGCCATCATGCTGGGCACGGTGATCCTGTTCTGGCTCTTCAGCCACAGCGACCCCTCGCACCTGGTGCCAAGCAACGTGAAGTTCAGCGACCAGCTCAAGGCGCTGAAAGATCCCAAGGTGCTCAAGTACTGCCAGTACTACAGCATCGTGTTCGGCGGCTACGTGGCGCTCTCGCTGTGGATGGTGCAGTACTACGTGGGCGAGTTCGGGCTGGACATCCGCGTGGCCGCGCTGCTGGCCGCCTGCTTCTCGCTGCCTGGGGGCGTGCTGCGCGCCATCGGCGGCGTGATGTCGGACAAGTTCGGCGCCCACAAGGTCACCTGGTGGGTGATGTGGGTGAGCTGGATCTGCCTGTTCCTGCTGAGCTACCCGCAGACCGACTTCACCGTGATGACGGTCAACGGCCCCAAGACCTTCCACATCGGCCTCAACGTCTACCTCTTTACCGGCCTGATGTTCATCCTGGGCATCTCCTGGGCCTTTGGCAAGGCCAGCGTCTTCAAGTACATCAGCGACGACTATCCCACCAACATCGGCGCCATCAGCGGCATCGTCGGCCTGGCCGGCGGCCTGGGCGGTTTCGTGCTGCCCATCATGTTCGGCGCCCTGATGGACCTCACCGGCATCCGCTCCAGCGCCTTCATGCTGATGTACGGCGTGGTCTGGGTCTCGCTGATCTGGATGTACTGGACCGAGGTGCGCAAGACCCAGGTCATGGGCACCGAAGCCAAATCCTTTTCCTTCCAGAACTGATCCCCCACGGTCAGGAGCCCCACCATGAACACCAAAACAAACCCCCTGCCTGCCTCGGGTGCTGTAGCCAGCAGCCAGGGTGCCGACATCGCCGACTGGCGCCCCGAAGACGAGCGCTTCTGGGAATCCACCGGCAAGAAAATCGCCTACCGCAACCTCTGGATCTCGGTGCCCGCGCTGCTGTGCGGCTTCGCGGTCTGGGGCATGTGGGGCATCATCACCGTGCAGATGCTCAACCTGGGCTTCCCCTTCACCCAGGCCGAGCTGTTCACGCTCACCGCCATCTCCGGCATCTCCGGCGCCACCATGCGCATCCCGGCCTCCTTCCTGGTGCGCCTGGCCGGTGGCCGCAACACCATCTTCCTCACCACCGCCATGTTGCTGGCCCCGGCCATCGGCACCGGCGTGGCGCTGCAGCACCCCGAGTGGCCGCTGTGGGTGTTCCAGCTGCTGGCGCTGTGGTCCGGCGTGGGCGGCGGCAATTTCGCATCGTCCATGTCCAACATCAGCACCTTCTTTCCGAAGCGGCTGCAGGGCACGGCGCTGGGCCTGAACGCGGGCCTGGGCAACTTCGGTGTCACCACCATGCAGGTCGTCATCCCGCTGGTGATGACGCTGCCGCTGCTGGGCGCCTTCGGCGGTGAGCCCATGACGCTGGTGAAAGACAGCGGCTGGATCTTCGGCAAGATCGTCGCCGGCACGCCCACCTGGATCCAGAACGCCGGCTTTGCCTGGGTGATCTCGCTCGTGCCGCTGTCGATCCTGGCCTGGTTCGGCATGAACAACCTCAAGACCGTCTCGCCCGAGGCCGGTAGCCCGATCGGCGCGTTCACCAAGGTCACCTACCTCTACACCCTGGCCTTCGTGCCGGCCATCTTCATCCTCTGGCTCTACCTGCCGGCGCCCACCGGCCTGGGCCTGCTCAACATGTGGGTGGCCATTCCGCTGGACATCATCCTGGCGGTGGCGGTCATGCGCCTGGCCGCGTTCGGCCCGATGAAGGAGAACGTGGCCAAGCAGTTCGCGATCTTCCGCAACAAGCACACCTGGTCGCTCACGGCGCTCTACATCGTCACCTTCGGCTCCTTCATCGGCTTCTCGATGGTGCTGCCCCTGGCCATCACCGTGATCTTTGGCTTCCAGCACGTGGCCGACGCGGCCGGCGTGATGACGCACACGCTGAAGAACCCCAACGCCCCCTCGGCCCTCACCTACGCTTGGATCGGCCCCTTCGTCGGCGCCGCCGTGCGCCCGGTGGGCGGCTGGATCTCTGACAAGGTGGGCGGATCCATCGTCACGCAGATCATCTCCGCCGTGATGGTGTTCGCCTCGGGTGCGGTGGGCTACGTGATGATGATGGCCTACGGTTCGGCCGCGCCCGAGCAGTACTTCCCCGCCTTCCTCGGCCTGTTCATTGTGCTGTTCGTTGCCAGCGGCATCGGCAACGGCTCGACCTTCCGCACCATCGGCGTCATCTTCGACCGCCAGCAGGCCGGCCCCGTGCTGGGCTGGACCTCGGCCGTCGCCGCCTACGGCGCCTTCATCGCCCCGGTGGTGATCGGCGCCCAGATCAAGGCCGGCACGCCGCAGTTCGCGATGTACGGCTTCGCCATCTTCTACGCCGTCTGCCTGGTGTTGAACTGGTGGTTCTACCTGCGCGCTGGCGCGGAAATCAAGAACCCCTGATCGCGCGCACAGCCCCCATTTTCCGGAGACACACATGAGCCATTTTCTCGACCGCCTGAGCCATTTTTCCGCCCCGAAGGAAGCCTTCTCGGGCGACCATGGCGTCACCACCGGCGAAGACCGCACCTGGGAAGACGCCTACCGCGACCGCTGGGCGCACGACAAGATCGTGCGCTCCACCCACGGCGTGAACTGCACGGGCTCCTGCTCGTGGAAGATCTACGTGAAGGGCGGTATCGTCACCTGGGAAACCCAGCAGACCGACTACCCGCGCACCCGCGCCGACCTGCCCAACCACGAGCCACGCGGCTGCGCCCGCGGTGCTTCGTACAGCTGGTACCTGTATTCGGCCAACCGGGTGAAATACCCCATGGTCCGCGCGCGCCTGCTCAAGCACTGGCGCGCCGCGCTGGCCGTGGCCAAGAGCCCGGTGGACGCCTGGGCCGCCATCGTGGAGAACGACGAAGCCCGCCGTGAATGGCAGCAGCAGCGCGGCCTGGGCGGCTTCGTGCGCAGCACCTGGGACGAGGTGAACCAGCTCATCGCCAGCGCCAACGTCTACACCGCCAAGAAGTACGGCCCCGACCGCGTGCTCGGCTTCTCGCCGATTCCCGCCATGTCCATGGTGAGCTACGCCGCGGGCTCGCGCTACCTGTCGCTGATCGGCGGCGTGTGTATGAGCTTCTACGACTGGTACTGCGATCTGCCCCCGTCCAGCCCGCAGGTCTGGGGTGAGCAGACCGACGTGCCCGAGTCGGCCGACTGGTACAACTCCACCTTCATCATCGCCTGGGGCTCCAACGTGCCCCAGACCCGCACGCCCGACGCCCACTTCTTCACCGAGGTGCGCTACAAGGGCGCCAAGACGGTGGCGATCACGCCCGACTACGCCGAGATCAGCAAGCTCTGCGACCTCTGGATGCATCCCAAGCAGGGCACCGACGCAGCCGTGGCCATGGCCATGGGCCACGTGATCCTCAAGGAGTTCTATTTCGAGAAGCGCAGCGCGTATTTCGACGACTACGTGCGCCGCTACACCGACATGCCCAACCTGGTGCAGCTCGAAGAGCGCACCCTGCCCGACGGCCGCACGGTGCTGGTGCCGGGGCGCTACCTGCGCGCCAGCGACTTCAACGGCAAGCTCGGGCAGGACCACAACCCCGAGTGGAAGACGGTCGCCCTCGACGAACACGACAAGATCGTGCTGCCCAACGGCTCCATCGGTTTCCGCTGGGGCGCCGAGGGCACCGAAGACGCCGGCCAGTGGAACCTGGAGAACCGCGAAGCGCGCAACGGCGAGACCGTGCAGCTCAAGCTCAGCCTGATGGAGGGCGCACAGCCCGACTACCAGGTGGGCGAGGTCGGCTTCCCGTATTTCGGCGGCATCGACACCCCCAACTTCAGCGCCAACAAGCAGGCCGGCGCGGTGGACGACGTGCTGGTTCGCAAGGTGCCGGTGCGCCGCGTCAAGCTCGGCAAGGCCGGTGAAGAGCGCTACGCACTGGTCGCCACCGTGTTCGACCTCACGGTGGCCAACTACGGCGTCGCGCGCGGCATCGCGGGTGAAAACGCCGCCACCAGCTACGACGACGACACCCCCTACACGCCCGCCTGGCAGGAAAAGATCACCGGCGTGAAGCGCGACCAGGTGATCGCCGTGGCGCGCCAGTTCGCCGACAACGCCGACAAGACCCGGGGCAAGTCCATGGTCATCATCGGCGCGGCCATGAACCACTGGTACCACAGCGACATGAACTACCGCGGCATCATCAACATGCTGATGATGTGCGGCTGCATCGGCCAGAGCGGCGGCGGCTGGGCGCACTACGTGGGCCAGGAAAAACTGCGCCCGCAGACCGGCTGGACCGCGCTGGCCTTCGCGCTGGACTGGGTGCGCCCGCCGCGCCAGATGAACAGCACCAGCTTCTTCTACGCCCACACCGACCAGTGGCGCTACGAGAAGCTGGGCGTGGAAGAAATCCTCTCACCGCTGGCCGACAAGGCCAAGTTCGGCGGCAGCCTGATCGACTACAACGTGCGCGCCGAGCGCATGGGCTGGCTGCCCAGCGCGCCGCAACTGCAGACCAACCCGATGCAGGTGGTGCGTGACGCCACCGCCGCCGGCATGGACCCCAAGGACTACGCCGTCCAGGGCCTGAAGGACGGCACGCTCAAGATGAGCTGCGAAGACCCGGACAACCCGCTGAACTGGCCGCGCAACCTGTTCGTCTGGCGTTCCAACCTGCTGGGCTCCAGCGGCAAGGGCCACGAGTATTTCCTGAAGCACCTGCTGGGCACCACCCACGGTGTGCAGGGCAAGGACCTGGGCGCCGACGAGGCCAAACCCAAAGAGGTGAAGTGGCACGACAAGGCGCCCGAAGGCAAGCTGGACCTGCTGGTCACGCTGGACTTCCGCATGAGCACCACCTGTCTGTATTCCGACATCGTGCTGCCCACGGCCACCTGGTACGAGAAGAACGACCTCAACACCAGCGACATGCACCCCTTCATCCACCCGTTGTCCACCGCGGTGGACCCGGCCTGGCAGAGCAAGAGCGACTGGGAGATCTACAAGGGTTTCGCCAAGGCCTACAGCGAGGTTTGCGTCGGCCACCTGGGCGTGGAGCGCGAGGTGGTGCTCACGCCGTTGATGCACGACACCCCCGCCGAACTGGCCCAGCCGTTTGACGTGAAAGAGTGGAGCAAGGGCGAGTGCGAGCTGATCCCCGGCAAGACCGCGCCGCAGATCCAGGTGGTGGTGCGCGACTACCCCAACACCTACAAGCGTTTCACGGCCCTGGGCCCGCTGATGGAAAAAGTGGGCAACGGCGGCAAGGGCATCGGCTGGAACACCGACACCGAGGTGGCCCAGCTCAAGGAACTCAACGGCACCGTGAAGGCCGAGGGTGTGACCCAGGGCATGGCCCGCATCGAGAGCGACATCGACGCCTGCGAGGTGGTGCTGCAGCTCGCGCCCGAGACCAACGGCCACGTGGCGGTGAAGGCCTGGGAAGCGCTCAGCAAGATCACCGGCCGCGAGCACGCCCACCTGGCGCTGCACCGCGAAGACGAGAAGATCCGCTTCCGCGACATCCAGGCCCAGCCGCGCAAGATCATCTCCAGCCCGACCTGGTCCGGCCTCGAATCCGAGAAGGTGTCCTACAACGCCGGCTACACCAACGTGCACGAACTGATCCCATGGCGCACCCTCACCGGCCGCCAGCACTTCTACCTGGACCACCCCTGGATGATCGCCTTCGGTGAAGGCCTCACCAGCTACCGCCCGCCGGTGGACCTGAAGACGGTGGGCGACATGATCGACCGCAAGCCCAACGGCAACAAGGAGATCTCGCTCAACTTCATCACGCCGCACCAGAAGTGGGGCATCCACTCGACCTACACCGACAACCTGATGATGCTTACGCTGAACCGGGGCGGCCCGGTGATCTGGCTGAGCGAAGACGACGCCAAGGGCGCCGGCATCGAGGACAACGACTGGGTGGAACTCTTCAACGCCAACGGCGCCATCGCGGCGCGCGCGGTGGTGAGCCAGCGTGTGAACCCCGGCATGGTGCTCATGTACCACGCCCAGGAAAAGATCATCAACACCCCCGGCTCGGAGATCACCGGCACGCGCGGCGGCATCCACAACTCGGTCACCCGCATCGTCACCAAGCCCACCCACATGATCGGCGGCTACGCGCAGTTCAGCTACGGCTTCAACTACTACGGAACCATCGGCACCAACCGCGACGAGTTCGTCATCGTGCGCAAGATGCGCAAGATCGACTGGCTCGACGGCCAGGGCACCGACACCGTTCAGGCTTGATCAGCACAGGAGAAAACAACATGAAAGTTCGTGCCCAAATCGCCATGGTGCTGAACCTGGACAAGTGCATTGGTTGCCACACCTGTTCGGTCACCTGCAAGAACGTGTGGACCAGCCGCCCCGGCATGGAATACGCCTGGTTCAACAACGTCGAGACCAAGCCCGGCATCGGTTACCCCAAGGAGTGGGAGAACCAGGACAAGTGGAACGGGGGCTGGGTCCGCAAAGCCGACGGCTCCATCGAGCCCAAGCAGGGCGGCAAGTGGAAGCTGCTCATGCGCATCTTCTCCAACCCCAACCTGCCGCAGATCGACGACTACTACGAGCCCTACACCTTCGACTACGACCACCTGCAGTCGGCCGCCGAGACCAAGGCGCCGCCGACCGCGCGCCCGCGCAGCCTGATCACCGGCCAGCGCATGGAGAAGATCGAATGGGGCCCGAACTGGGAAGAGATCCTGGGCGGTGAGTTCAGCAAGCGCAGCAAGGACGCCAACCTGGCGAACTTCGAGCAGGTCCAGAAAGACATGGTGGGCCAGTTCGAGAACACCTTCATGATGTACCTGCCGCGCCTGTGCGAGCACTGCCTGAACCCGGCCTGCGTGGCGTCCTGCCCCTCGGGTTCGATCTACAAGCGCGAGGACGACGGCATCGTGCTGATCGACCAGGACAAGTGCCGCGGCTGGCGCATGTGCGTGAGCGGCTGCCCCTACAAGAAGATCTATTACAACTGGCAGACCGGCAAGGCCGAGAAGTGCATCTTCTGCTACCCGCGCATCGAAGCGGGCCAGCCCACGGTGTGTTCCGAAACCTGCGTGGGCCGCATCCGCTACCTGGGCGTGGTGCTGTACGACGCCGACCGCATCCAGGAAGCCGCCAGCGTGCCCGACGAGAAGGACTTGTACCAGGCCCAGCTCGACATCTTCCTCAACCCGCACGATCCCAAGGTGATCGAGCAGGCCCGGCTCGACGGCATTCCGGAGAACTGGATCACCGGCGCGCAGAACAGTCCGGTCTACAAGATGGCGATCGACTGGAAGGTCGCGCTGCCGCTGCACCCCGAGTACCGCACCCTGCCCATGGTCTGGTACGTGCCGCCGCTCTCGCCCATCTCCTCGGCGGTCAACGCCGGCCAGATCGGCGTCAACGGCGAGCTGCCCGACTTCACACAGATGCGCATCCCCGTGCAGTACCTGGCCAACCTGCTGACCGCCGGCGACACCGGTCCCGTGGTGCGCTCGCTCGAACGCATGCTGGCCATGCGCTCCTACCAGCGCGGCAAGCACGTCGACGGTGTGCAGAACCTCGCGGTGCTGGAGCAGACCGGCCTCACGGTGGCCCAAGTCGAAGAGATGTACCACGTGATGGCGATCGCCAACTACGAAGACCGCTTCGTGATCCCGACCTCGCACCGCGAGTACGCCGAAAACGCTTTCGATCTGCGCGGTGGCTGTGGCTTCTCGTTCGGCAATGGCTGCTCGGACGGCGCCAGCGAAACCAGCCTGTTCGGCGGCGACAAGCGCCGCACGATCCCGATCCAGTCGGTTGTATGAAAGAGCGCAAGACCATGAAAAACACCCGCTATTCCCTGCGCGCCCTGGCCCGCCTGCTGGCCTACCCGGACGCCTCCTGGCGTGCCGAGCTGCCGGCCCTGCTCGACGTGCTCGACGAGGAGCAGGCCGTGCCGGTCGCGCGCCGCACCGAGCTGCGCGCCCTGGCCGCCGAGCTGCTGCGGCTCGATCCGTTCGAGGTCGAGGCGCGCTACGTCGATACCTTCGACCGGGGCCGCGCCACCTCGCTGCACCTGTTCGAGCACGTGCACGGCGACTCGCGCGACCGCGGCCCGGCCATGATCGATCTGGTGCAGACCTACGAGAAGGCCGGCCTGTTCCTCGGCCCCGAGGAACTGCCCGACCACCTCTGCGTGGTGCTGGAGTTCGCCTCCACGCAGCCGCCGCAGCTGGCGCGCGCTTTCCTCGCCGAGATGGCCCACATCCTCAACGCCATCTTCAGTGCCCTGCTCAAACGCGAAAGCCCCTACGCCGCCGTGCTGGCCGCGGTGCTCGAACTCGCCGGGCAGAAGGCGCAGGCCGTGCCGTTCGCGGCCGACGAGGCCATGGACGAGGCCTGGGCCGAGCCACAGGCCTTCGACGGCTGCAGCACGCGCGGCCAGTCGCGCCCCGGCGAGCCGCAGCCGATCCACATCGTGCGCCAGTCGCCCGCGGCCCGCGCGGCCGCTTGAGACCCCCTGGAGACGCTCATGAACCCCCTTGACCAATTCCTCTTCGGCTACTACCCCTACATCGCCCTCACCGTGTTCCTGCTGGGCAGCCTGATCCGTTTCGACCGCGACCAGTACACCTGGAAAAGCGATTCCTCGCAGCTGCTGCGCGCCGGGCAGCTGCGCTGGGGCAGCAACCTGTTCCACGTCGGCATCCTGTTCCTGTTCTTCGGCCACAGCGTGGGCATGCTCACGCCGCACTTCGTGTACGAGCCCTTCATGACGGCCGGCGCCAAGCAGCTCATGGCCATGATCTCGGGCGGCCTGTTCGGCCTGCTGGGCTTCATCGGCGTGAGCATCCTGCTGCACCGCCGCCTCTCCGACGTGCGCATCCGCGTCAACTCCAAGACCAGCGACATCGTGCTGCTGGTCCTGCTGTGGCTGCAGTTCGCGCTGGGTCTGGCCACCATCCCGCTGTCGGCCCAGCACCTGGACGGCGGCATGATGATGAAGCTGGCCGAGTGGGCGCAGCGCATCGTGACCTTCCGCGCCGGCGCGCCCGAGCTGCTGGTCGAGGCCGGCTGGGTGTTCAAGGCCCACATGTTCCTGGGCATGAGCATCTTCCTGATCTTCCCCTTCACCCGCCTGGTGCACGTGTGGAGCGGCTTTGGCACGCTGGCCTACGTGGTGCGCCCTTACCAACTGGTGCGCAGCCGTCGTCTGGGTATGGCGCCGCGCGCGCCACTGAGCCAGCGCGACCGCGCCGCCTGAAGCTTTCCGGAGACTTTCCATGAACGCAACATCCACTACCGGCTGCGGCAGCAGCACCTGCGCCTGTTCCGAACTGGCGCAGCCCTCGGTTGCCCACGTCAACGGCATCGCCCTGCACGAGCCGGGCGAGGCCCTGGACGCCCAGACCCTGCGCGAACGCGCCTGCACCGAGCTGCTGCGCCAGCAGGCCGTGCGGGCCGGGCTGCTGCCGCGCTACGGTGGGCTGATCGCACGCGCGCCCGACGAGACGCAGCGCCAGATCATCGAGGCCATGGTGGACCAGGTGGTGAGCGTGCCCGAGCCCACCGAGGACGAATGCCGCCGCCACTACGCGGCCCAGAAGAGCCGCTTCATCGTGGGCCAGGCGCTGCACGTGCGCCACATCCTGTTCGCCGTGACGCCGGGGGTGAACGTGCACGCGCTCACGCTGCGCGCCGAAGCCGCGTTGCTGGAACTGACCCGCAAGGACGTCTCACCCGGGCGCTTCGATCAACTGGCCGGTGAGCTGTCCAACTGCCCGTCGAGCGCCCAGGGCGGCGACCTGGGCTGGCTCACGCCGGACGACTGCGCGCCCGAGCTGGCCAATGAGCTGTTTTTCCAGAGCGATTCGCGCTGGGGCATGGGCGTGCACCCGCGCCTGGTCAACACCCGCTTCGGCCTGCACATCATCGAGGTGCTGGGCCGCAAGAAAGGCCGCCTGCCCGAGTTCGAGGAACTGCGCCAGCAGATCGCCTCGCGCCTGCTGCTGCAGTCGCGCACCACGGCGCTGCGCCAGTACATGCAGCTGCTGGTGGGGGAGGCGCAGATCGAAGGCGTGGACCTGATCGGCGCCGATTCCCCGCTGGTGCAGTGATGGCCCGCCATGCCTGACGACCTGCTGCTGCGCCTGCGCGATTTCCATTCGGACTATTTCCCGCGGCACCAGCAACGTTTTCAGGATCTGGTGGCGCAGGGGCAGCATCCCAAGACGCTGTTCATCGGTTGTTCGGACTCGCGCCTGGTGCCGTACCTGCTGACGGGTGCCGCACCGGGCGAGCTGTTCCTGGTGCGCAACGTGGGGGCGTTCATCCCGCCGTATGACCAGTCGCACGGCCTGCACGGCACCATGGCCGCGATCGAGTTCGCCGTGCTCAACCTGAAGGTGGAGCGCATCATCGTCTGCGGCCACAGCCATTGCGGCGCCATCCGCGCCGCCTACGAAGGCGCGCCCGAGGAAGCGGTGGCGCTCAAGGCCTGGCTCAAGCTGGCCGACGAGGCCCTGTTGCCGGTACAGGCCAGTACCGAGGCGCTGCGCCGCACCGAGCAGCGCGCCGTGGTGCTGCAGCTGGAGCGGCTGATGGACTACCCCATGGTGCGCCGCGCCGTGGAGGCCGGCCACCTCTCGCTGCACGGCTGGCATTACGTGATCGAGGACGGAGAAGTCCACGTGTTTGACGCAGAGCAAGGAGCGTTCGTGCCCGCATCGTTAGCCTCCCACAGCGGCACCGGGCCCTACCAACCTTATGTGGAACACGATGGACAAATCCTCGCGGACTGATGAAAAAGTGCATATGGATTCTGGGGAAGGCGGAATTTATTCACGAATTGGGCCCAACCGGAAAGCGGTTGCCCATGTCAAGGCAAAATGCGGCATGGCTTTCGACCGCCTCGCCCATCGCGGCCTGAGGGGCGGAAAGCCCGACATGGGCCAGTTCTGTATCGACCAGCAACTGGGCCACGCCTTCGATGGCGACCAGTGCAAGGGTCTTTTTTTCCGGGGAGCCGGGTTGTTGCCATGGGGCAGCGACATGCTCTCCGTTCGTGATCTGTTGCGGTGGTCGTTCGTGGGCATTCGACCCCAGGCCCTCGCCTGAGCCTTACACCGGAAAACAGACATGAAACGCGACAACACCATGCGTCCCCAGGACCTGACCGCCACCCAACCCATCAGCCAGGACGTGCTGGCCGAGAAATATTTGAAACCGGGTGAAACCGGTCTTGAAGACCTGTACCGCCGCGTGGCGCGTGCGCTCGCTTCGGTGGAAAAAGAAGCCGACCGGGCCGAGTGGGAACAGCGCTTCCTGGACAACCTGCACGTGGGCGCCATCGGCGCGGGCCGCATCATGAGCGCGGCCGGCACCGACATCCAGGCCACTTTGATCAACTGTTTCGTGCAACCCGTGGGCGACGCCATCCAGGGCGTGGACGCCGAGGGTTACCCCGGCATCTACGAAGCCCTGCGCGAAGCCGCCGAGACCATGCGCCGCGGCGGCGGCGTGGGGTATGACTTTTCCCGCATCCGCCCCAAGGGCGCCGAGGTCAAGGGCACGCATTCCATGGCGTCGGGCCCCTGCAGCTACATCAACGTGTTCGACCAGAGCTGCTCCACCGTGGAGAGCGCGGGCGCACGCCGTGGCGCGCAGATGGGCGTGCTGCGCATCGACCACCCGGACGTGATGGAGTTCATCACCGCCAAGCGCACCCCCGGCCGCTGGAACAATTTCAACGTCTCCGTCGGCGTGAGCGACGCCTTCATGGAAGCCGTGGGCAACGACCAGCCCTGGGAGCTGGTGCACAAGGCCAAGCCCGGCAAGACCCTGATGGACAAGGGCGCCTACCAGCGCAGCGACGGCATGTGGGTCTACCAGACCCTGTCGGCCACCGAGCTGTGGGACACCATCATGAAGTCGGCCTACGACTTCGCCGAACCCGGCATCCTGTTCCTGGACAAGATCGGCACCGACAACAACCTGCACTACTGCGAGACCATCGCCGCGACCAACCCCTGCGGTGAGCAACCTTTGCCGCCCTACGGCTGCTGCGACCTCGGTCCCATCATCCTCACCCGCTTCGTCAAGAACCCGTTCGGGTTTGGCGGTGTGCCGGTGTTCGATTTCGAGGCCTTCGAGCAGGCGGTGGCGACCCAGGTGCGCGCGCTGGACAACGTGCTCGACGTGACCTTCTGGCCGCTGGAGCAGCAGCGCGCCGAAAGCGCCGCCAAGCGCCGCATCGGCGTGGGCTTCACCGGCATGGGCAATGCCCTGGCCATGCTCTGCGTGCGCTACGACCGCGAAGACGGCCGGGCCATGGCGGCCCAGATCGCCGAGCGCATGCGCAACGCCGCCTACCTCGCGTCCGTCGAACTCGGCAAGGAAAAGGGCGTGTTCCCCAAATTCGACGCCGAGGGCTACCTGGCCCCCGGCACCTTCGCCAGCCGCCTGCCCGAGGCGATCAAGAAGGCCATCCGCAAACACGGCATCCGCAACAGCCACTTGCTGTCCATCGCGCCCACCGGCACGGTGAGCCTGGCCTTTGCCGACAACGCCTCCAACGGCATCGAGCCGCCGTTCTCCTGGATGTACCGCCGCAAGAAGCGCGAGGCCGACGGCTCCACCAGCGAGTACGCGGTGGAAGACCACGCCTGGCGCCTGTACCGCGAACTCGGCGGTGACGTGGACCAACTGCCCGACTATTTCGTCAACGCACTGGCCATGAGCGCGGGCGAACACATCGCCATGATGGAAGCGGTGCAGCCCTTCGTGGACACCGCCATTTCCAAGACGGTGAACGTCGCGGCCGACTACCCATTCGAAGACTTCAAGAGCCTGTACCAGAAAGCCTGGCGCGCCAACCTCAAGGGCATGGCCACCTACCGGCCCAACAGCATCCTCGGCTCGGTCCTCGACACCGGCAGCGCCGCGACCGACGCCAAGGCCTCCGCCGCGCCCGCCCCCGCGCCGGTGGACCCGATGCGCACCGTGATCGAGAGCCGCCCCAAGGGCGCCCTCTCGGCCGTGGCCGACAAGATCGAGTACTGGACGCAGGAAGGCCACAAGACGCTGTACATCGTGGTCTCCTTCCTGCCGGTGCCGGCCGCTGATGGCGTGGGCACGGTCGAACGCGCCATCGAGTTCTTTATGCCCGTGGGGCAGAGCGGCGAGTCGCAGCAGTGGATCACCTCCACCATGCGCATGCTCTCGCTGGCCGCGCGCGGCGGCTTCCTGGGCCGTGCGCTGTCCGACATGCGCAAGGTCGCCTGGGACCGTGGCCCGGTGCGCCTGGGCACGTATCAAAAGGCCGATGGCACGCACGTGCCGATGTGGCACGACTCCGAGGTCGCGGCCATCGCCTTCGCGCTGCAGAACATCATCGCGCGCCGGGCCCAGCCGGGCGTGGTGGCGGCCAGCGCCCCGGCGGCGCCGGCCATGCCCGAACTCGTCGGCATGCCCTCGGGCGTGATGGCGGGCAAAAAATGCCCCGAGTGTGGTGCGCACGCCATGATCCGCAAGGACGGCTGCGACTACTGCACCTCGTGCGGCCACCTCGGCAGCTGCGGATGAACACGCCCGCGCGCCCGGTGCTGCCGATCCGGCCCGTGCGCGCGCAGGCGACCACCCCCGCTCCCCGGGCCGAGCCGCCCGGGCGGCGGCCCTGGCGGCCGCGGCACCTGCTGCTGGCGCCGCACCGGCTGGGGTTCGCGCTGGCCGTGCTGCTGCTGCTGGCCTCGGGCGCCTGGTGGGCGCTGGTGCAGGTGGACCGCGTGAGCGGCCTGGTGGGCCTGTCCTACGCGGTCTCGCCCACGCTGGGCCACGCCTCGGTCATGACCTTCGGGTTCATCCCGCTCTTCTTCGCCGGCTTTCTCTTCACCGCCGGGCCGAAGTGGCTGGGCGTGTCGCCGCCCGCCGTGACGGCGCTGGTGGCGCCGCTGCTGCTGCAGGCCGGGGGTTGGCTGGTCTGGCTGCTCGGGCTGCACAGCGCCGCCGGGCTGGCCATGGCCGGTGCGGGCGCCGCGCTGCTGGGCCTGGGCTGGATGGTCGCCCTGTTCTGGCAACTGGTGCTGCGCAGCACCCAGCCGGACCGCCTGCACGCCAAGACCGTGGGCCTGGCCGGGGCGGTGGGCGTGGCGAGCCTGGCGCTCATGCTGGCGGCCTTGTCGCTGGACGCGTTCGACGTGGCCCGCGCCGCCGTGCTCACCGGGCTCTGGGGCTTCGTCGTCGTGACCTACCTGGTGGTGGCGCACCGCATGATCCCGTTCTTCACCTCCAGCGCCGTGCCCATGCTCGACGCCTGGCGGCCGTTTTGGGTGCTGTGGGTGCTGCTCGGCGCCGTGGCGCTCGAAGTGCTGGCGGTGTGGGCCCCCCTGATCGGCTGGCCCCTGGGCCGGGGCTGGATGCTCAGCCTGGGCCTGATGGAGCTGGCCGCGGGCAGCGTGATTCTGTGGCTGGCCTTTGTCTGGGGGCTGGTGCAGAGCCTGAGCATCCGGCTGCTGGCCATGCTGCACCTGGGCTTTCTCTGGCTGGGCCTGTCCTTCGTGCTCGCGGGCACCTCGCAATTGTTTGGCCTGCGGCTGGGCACGCCGGTGCTCGGCCTGGGCGCGCTGCACGCGCTCACCATGGGCTGCCTGGGCTCGCTGATGCTGGCCATGGTCACGCGCGTGTCTTGCGGCCACAGCGGGCGCACCCTGGTGGCCGACAACCTGGTCTGGACGCTGTTCTGGCTGCTGCAGCTGGCGGTGGTGCTGCGCATCACCGCGGCGCTGGAGCAGGCGCCGGTGGGCCTGCTCATGGTCGCGGCCCTGCTGTGGGCCGGCGTGATGGCGGTCTGGGGCCTGCGCATGGCCAGCTGGTACGGCCGCGTGCGCGTGGATGGTCGCCCGGGCTGATCCTCATGCCTCCCATGCGCGCCACCCCCTCCCCGGAGACCGACGCCCCCGACTGGGCCGCCATCGCCGGCGAGCTGATCCAGGCGCGCCAGACCGTGCTGCCCAAGCGCCTGGTGGCGCCCGGCCCCGACGCCGCGCAGCAGCAGGCGATCCTGGCCGCGGCCACCGCCGCGCCCGACCACCGCCAGCTCCTGCCCTGGCGCTTCATTGCCGTGCCGGCCGAGCGGCGCGGCGCGCTCGCCGACGCGTTCGCCCAGGCCCTGCTCGAACGCGACCCCACCGCTGCCCCCGAGCAGGTGGCGCAGGCGGGCGACAAAGCGTACCGCGCGCCCTGGCTGATGCTGGTGGTGGTGGACGGCCTGTGCGGCGACGCCCGGGTCGATCTGCACGAGCGCATCCTGTCCACCGGTTGCGCGGTTCAGAACGTGCTGCTCATGGCCACGGCGCTGGGTTTCGGCTCGGCGCTCACCAGCGGCCAGGCCCTCGGCTCGGACAGCCTGCGCCAGCTCTTCGACCTGCGCGAGGGGCAGCACGCGCTGTGCTTCATCAGCATCGGCACCGCGCTGTCGCACGGCGGGTCGCGCGTGCGGCCGGCGGTGGCCGACTTCTTTCGCACGCTGGGCGAAGACCCGCCCGGCGCATGACGACCCTTGACCCCCAGGACCCCCCATGAACATCGCCAGTTTTGACGACCTGCTGAGCGCCGCGCGCGCCCAGCCCCTGCCGCAGCGCCTGCTGTTCGTGTTCGCCGGCATCGAGCTGCCGGACGACGCCACGCCCGAAGAGCGTGCCGCTTTTGAACAAGGCCAGGGCGGCGCCCTGGTGCCGCAGATGTGCGTGGACAAAAGCCCGGACGAGCTGGCCTCGTTCGATCAGCTCAAGCAGGAAGCGGCCACTTTCGGCCAGCCCTGGGGCATGGTCTTCGCCGCCGCCATGTCGGGCGCGCCGGGCAAGGCGCTCACCAGCGCCGACGCCGACGAGCCGCTGCAGAAGATGGTGGAGGCGATCCGCCAGGGCCGCATCCAGGCCTACATCCCGTTCGACCCGCAGGGCCGGCCGGTGCAGATCGGGTGATGGCCATGGCCGGCATCCGCTTGCACGACATCAGCCTGCCCGGCCATGCCTCACCTGGCGTGGGCTTCGAGGCCCCGTTCGAGATGCTCGACGCCTGCCACGAGCGGGTCGAGCGCATGCTGGGCCTGCTGGGCAAGCTGCGCGCACACGTCAGGACCCATGGCGCCGACCCGCAGGCCCGCGACGCCGCGCGCGACGTGATGCGCTACTTCGACCAGGCCGGCCCGCACCACCATGAAGACGAAGAACGCCACGTGTTCCCACCGCTGCTCGCCCAACGCGACCCCGCCGTGGTGGCCGTGGTGATCCGGCTCAAGCAAGACCACCAGGAGATGGCGGTGATGTGGGCGCAGGTGCGGGCGGCGCTGATGGCGCTGGTTGAGTCCGTTGAAGGTTGGCCTGGTTTTTCTGCGGAGGATCAGCAGTGCTTCGATGCTTACGACGCGCTGTACCGGCGGCACTTGGTGGATGAGAACGGGGTGGTCTATCCGGCGGCGCGGTCGCTCATCCGGGGTGAGACCTTGCAGGCGATGAGCGCGGACATGATGGCGCGGCGGGGTGTGGTGGGTTGACGCACTGGAAAAACTGCCATTGTGGGCATCTTGCGTGTTGATATTTAGACCAAGGTTGGGCGGTCAATGAACCCGTTGCACGAATACGAAGCGTGGCTGGATGAACTCGATCAACGGTTGCGGGTCGATGGTGGCAACATCGTTTGCGATTTGGGTAGTGGACTGATTGCGCCACTTTCCGAACTGACGGAAGTTGACGACGTTGCCCATTGGGCGGGCAAGCTCGAAGAGTCCTTAGTTGCGCATGAAGGGCATCTACCTCACGAGTACCTCATCAAGCGGTTTGCAAGACTGGTAAAGGAACGCACGGGGCTTCCAGTAAACGTAGATGAGATCGCTTGGGAAGCGACCGTCGGCTACCGCCGCAAGTAGCCTACCCATATAAATGGACTCCCTCGCAACGTCCAGGGACTGACTGATTCGGGAATTTGGGCCGCGAGGCGTTTACTCCGCCGGGCCAACATTCAACGTTACCTCGGCCACCCCTTCCACCCGCCCAGTGATCCGGTCCCCGCTGACCACCGCACCCACGCCCTCGGGCGTACCGGTGTAGATCAGGTCGCCGGGTTGCAGGTGGTAGAACTGGGACAGGTCGGCGATGATTTCGCGGATGTTCCAGATCAGTTTATCCACGTTGGACGACTGTTTGGTGGCGCCGTTGACTTCGAGCGCGATGGCACCGCTCTCGACCACCACGCCGGGCATCGGCACGATCTCGGAGCAGACCGAACCTTCTTCGATGTCCTTGCCCAGGTCCCAGGGGCGGCCCTTGTCGCGCGCGACCAGCTGCAGGTCGCGGCGCGTCATGTCCAGTCCTGCCGCGTAGCCGTAGATCACTTCATGCGCCTGGTCGGCGCTGACGCGGAAACCGGCCTTGCCCACGGCCAGCACCAGTTCCATTTCAAAGTGGTAGTTGTTCGTGCCGGGCGGGTAGGCCACGGTCGCGCCGCTCTGCACCAGGGTCTGCGGCGACTTGGTGAAGTAGAACGGCCGCTCGGCGCTCTTGTCGACCGGCTTGCCCATCTCGACGGCGTGCGCGTGGTAGTTGCGGCCGACGCAGAAGATGCGGTTGATCGGGAAGCGTTCGGTCTTGCCGCGGATGGGCAGGGACTGGACGGCGGGTGGGGTGAAGAGGTATTGGGTCATGTTGTTCGATCAGAAAAGTTATCGGGTCTCATAGACCCCAAGTTTTCGGTGGAGAGGGGACTCGTCCGCGATGAAGACGAAAGACGGCTGGCCGATCAAACGGTTCTTCAGCGTCACGGGTTCGTAGCCGGGCGCGCAGCAGGTGTCGGCCTCAACCAGACCGAAGGTCTTGCCGCAGGTGGACACGTCCACACCGCCTTCGATCAGGTGGAACACCTGCGAGGGTGAGCGGGCCGGCAGCGTGAGCGTCTGGCCGGGCCTGAGCATGAGCGCGTAGAAACCCAGGATGTTCTGCGCGTCGCCACCGGTCTCGGGGTTCACGTAGGTCGCCTGCACGCAGTCCAGACCGGGCTGGTCGGCGGCCATGGCCACGAGCGCGGCGCGTGTGTCGACCCAGGGGTAGCGCAGCATGGGGTAACGCTTGTCGCTGCGCGCGAACACCTGCGTAGGCACCACACCGGCGCGGGTCCAGGCGCGGTCACCGCTGCCTTCTTTGACCTGCTGGCGCGCTCCGTTGATGTGGTAACTGGCCTCCATGTAATAGACCAGCGGCAGGTCCAGCACGTCGAGCCAGACCACGGGTTCGGTGCCGTCGTGGCCGTGTTCGTGCCACAGGCCGGTGGGCGTGAGGATCAGGTCGCCGCGACTCATCGGGCACTTTTCGCCATCGACCGTGGTGTAGGCGCCTTCGCCTTCCACGATCATGCGCACCGCGTTGGGTGTGTGGCGGTGGCTGGGCGCCCACTCGCCGGGCAGCAGCAGCTGCATGCCCAGGTACATGGCGGGGCTGGCCTTCATGTTCTCCAGCCCGTGGCCGGGGTTGGCCAGCACCAGCACGCGGCGCTCGGCCTTCTCGATGGGCGTGAGCTCGCCCGCCTTCAGCAGCAGCGGCTTGAGCGTGGCGTAGGGCCAGTGGATGGCCTGGGTGGCGCGCGTGGGCACCTGGGGCGGCAGCACCGCGCGAAGGCTGGGCCACAGCGGCACCAGGTTCAGCGCTTTCAGGTCGTCGCGGTAGTCCTGCGGCAGGTCTTCGAGTCGTCCGAGTTCGTGGCTCATGTTTGTCTCCTGAAGTGATGTGGGCCCGAGATGTCTTGTTCAGTGAACGCCGCGGAACCGGCTTTGCCGGGCCGCCAGCGTTGCCCCCTTGTAGGGGGTGACGGCCGTCAGGCCGGCGCGGGGGTCGAGTCGAGACAGTTCTCGACTCGCCACGAATACAGCCACTCCATGGCGTCATAAAAACGTTCCTGGCTGCGCCCCCTCCACAGGCTGTTGCGCACCAGCCGCTCCACCCCGACGGCGTGGTACAGCCGGCCCATCTCGCGGCCGCTGAGCACGATGCGCGCGGTGCGGGTCACGCGGCTCTTCTGGTACAGCGCCAATGCCGCGTCCCAGTCCTTGTTCGTCACGCGCAGGGCTTCGCCCAGCGTGACGGCGTCTTCCATCGCCATGCAGGCGCCCTGCGCCATGTACTGCGTGGTCGGGTGGGCGGCGTCGCCCAGAAGGGTGGCGCGGCCGAAGACCCAGGTGGCGATCGGTTCGCGATCGGCCGTGGCCCAGCGCTTCCAGGTCTTGGGCAGTTCGATCAGCTGGCGCGCTTTGGGGCTGATGCCCTGGAAGTAGCTTTCCACCTCTTCCTTGCTGCCGTCCGTCACGCCCCACTGCTCTTGCTGGCGGCTGTGAAAGGTCACGACCACGTTGTACTGCTCGCCGCCGCGCAGCGGGTAGTGCACGAGGTGGCATTTCGGGCCGGCCCAGAGGCTGGCGGCGTTCCATTTCAGGTCGTCCGGGAAATCGGCCTTGTCGACCACGGCGCGGTAGACCACGTGGCCGGTCACGCGCGGCGGGTCGTTCACGTACTGCGCGCGCACCACCGACTTGCCGCCGTCGGCGCCGATCAGCGCCTGGCCGGTCCAGCGTTGGCCGTTCTGGTCGATGGCGGTCACGGTCTTGCCCGCGTCGTCCTGCTCGACCTTCACGATGCGGGTGCTGGTGAAGAACGCGACGCGCCCGGTTTCGACCGCGCCTTCGAGCAATGACTTGTGGATGTCCACACGGTGGATCACGGCGTAGGGGTTGCCGAAACGCTGCCTGAACGCTTCGCCGGTCTCGATGCGACCGATCAGCGATTCGTCGATGGCGTCGTGCATGACCATTTCGTCGGTGTAGACGGCGCGGCCGCGCGCCTTGTCGCCCACGCCCAGCGCGTCGAACGCGTGAAAGGCGTTGGGCCCGAGCTGGATGCCGGCGCCGATTTCGCCGATCTCGGGCGACTGCTCGAACACCTGCACGGTGAAGCCCTGGCGCACCAGCGCCAGCGCCACGGCCAGGCCACCGATGCCACCGCCGGTCACCAGCACCGGCAGATCGGAAGAGGGTGTGTTCATGGTTGCGATTCCTGTGAAAAGACGATGGCTTCCAAAGATTGCATGCATATCATCAGTATGCTTATCATAAGTGTAGTGCTAATATGACCGGGCACCAAATCCGGGTTAACCCTGGACGCCGATCACCATGACAAGCACCGTAGAACCTTCCGCCATCAACATCGACCTGCAGCCCGGGCACGCGATCCGGCGCCTGCACCAGATCTCCGTGGGCATCTTTCTGCAGGAAACGGGCGAGCTGGGCATCACCCCTGTTCAGTACGCGGCCTTGCAGACCGTGGGCAACCAGCCCGGCATCGACCAGCGCACGCTGGCGCGCACCATCGCGCTGGACGCCTCCACCACCGGCGGCGTGGTGGACCGGCTCGAAGCGAGGGGCTGGCTGGTGCGCCGCACGGCGCCCGAAGACCGGCGCGCGCGCCAACTGGCCTTGACGCCCGCCGGGCAGGCCCTGCTGGCCGAGGCCGTGCCCGCCATGCTGCGCGCGCAGGACCAGATCCTCGCGCCCCTCACCGAGCGCCAGCGCAGCGAGTTCATGCGCCTGCTGAACCTGCTGGTGACGCAGAACAACGAGATGAGCCGCGCGCCCAGCGACGCCACGCGGTAGGGCGGCCCGGCGTCTGTTCGACGTCGCACAGACAGCCCGGCCGGTCGCGCAAAATCATGGGTTCCCACGGCGGTGCTTTCCGAGAGATCGGGCGCGGCGCCCGTGCCCGACCCCTCCAACAAGGAAAACCCTCATGAATCTGCACCTGAGCATCGGACCCCTGGTGTCCCTCATCGCCGGCATCCTCATCCTGGTGATGCCCCGCCTGCTGAACACCATCGTCGCCGTCTACCTGATCATCATCGGCTTGCTGGGGCTGTTTGGCCGCTGAACCTCTTCGGGCCGGACGGAATGCCCGCGCCTCTGCACGAGGCGCGCGGGTAAACTGGGCCGATGAGCCCGACACCTGAAGCCTTCCCCGAGACAGGGAAAACCCTCGCCATAGCCGCAGCTGCGGCCGCGCCTCCAGTCGCGGGCCGCCGCGCACGCTGTGCCCGAACGCTATCGTTGGCCTGAGCGTTCCATGCACGCCTGGTCGCGTTCGTCCCCCGCCCTGCAGGACATCACCCAGTCCCTGGCCTACAGCCGCGCGATCGCTTTCATGGCCATGAGCGATCTGCGGGCGCGCTACAAGCGCAGCGTGCTCGGGCCGCTGTGGATGACGCTGGGCACGGCCATCGGCGCCGTGGGCCTGAGCTTGCTCTGGGCCGAGCTCATGCACAAGGATGTGCGCGAGTTCATGCCGACGGTGACCGCCGGCCTGATCCTCTGGCAGTTCATCGCCGGGGTGCTGGGCGATGCCTCGGCCCTGTTCAGCCGCCAGTCGGCGCTGATCCGCAACATCAACCTGCCGCTGTCGATCTACCCGACGCAGCTGTTGTTGCGCCACCTGATCAACCTGCTGCACAGCGTGCCGGTCTTTGCCGCCGTGGCCTGGGGCGTCGGCCTGCAGCCCAGCCTGTACCTGCTGCTGGTGCTGCCCGGCGTGGTCCTGGTCACGCTCAACCTGCTCTGGCTGGCCTTGCTCGTGGGCATTCTGGGTGCGCGCTTCCGCGATCTGGAATACCTCATCGGGTCGGCGCTGCCCCTGCTGATGCTGCTCAGCCCGGTGTTCTACCGGCCCGAGTTCCTGCCCTTCAGCCAGGTCTATCTGTGGGCCAATCCCATCTCCCATTTCATCGAAGTCATCCGCTACCCGCTCATGGGCTCGGCGCCGCCGGACTTCGTGATCTGGACCAACCTGGGCCTGCTGCTGGTGGGCGGCAGCCTGAGCCTGTGGCTGTTCAACCGCAAGCACCACCGCATCGCGTTCTGGGTCTGACCATGGCCTCACTCAAATTCAATGCAGTGACCGTGCGCTACCCGGTCTACAACAGCCGGGGCATGTCGCTGCGCAACCACCTCGTGCGCATCAGCACCGGGGGCAGCATCGAGCGCGAGTCCGGGCGGGTGCAGATGGTGACCGCTCTGCAGGACGTCAGTTTCGAGCTGCGCCGGGGCGACGCGGTGGGCCTGGTCGGGCACAACGGCGCGGGCAAGAGCACGCTGCTGCGCACCATGGCGGGCATCTACTCGCCGACACATGGGACGATCGAGCGGCAGGGGCGCGTGGCCACCATGCTCGAACTCGGCGCGGGCATGGACAGCGAACTCTCGGGCTACGAGAACATCACGCGCATGAGCCTGCTGATGGGCGAGAAAGTCGCCGACGTGCGCCAGCACATCGAGGAGATCGAGCGCTTCACCCAGCTCGGCAACTTTCTGCAGATGCCGGTGCGCACCTACTCGTCTGGCATGGTCGCGCGCCTGATCTTCGCCGTCGCCACCTCGACCCGCCCCGACATCCTGCTGGTGGACGAGATCTTCGGCCTGGGCGACGCCGAGTTCCGCCAGCATGCCCAGGAGCGCATGGAAGCGCTGGTGAAGTCCGTGGGCATTTTCGTGTTCGCGTCGCATTCCAGCGACATGGTGCGGCTGTACTGCAACCGGTTTTTCCGGCTTGAGCATGGGCATCTTCGGGAGTGCGATGCCAGCGAGGTCTGATAGGCGCGCCCAAGCTTCTCGGCATTGACTGCCGGGGTTTGATCTGAGATGTCCGACATGCCGTGCGTCACGACCGGACTTTGCTGTCCCCCGATGGAGCCGCCGTCTCCCAGCCACCCCCGATGGCCCGGATCAGCAGCACCGTGGCCTGCTGCTGCGCCGCTTCCACGCGCTGCGCCTGCCGGCGGTTGAGCAGCTCGTTGCGGCGCGCGTCCAGCAGTTCGAGCTGGCTCACCAGGCCGTTGCGGTAGCGCGTTTCCGAGATCGCGCTGGCGCGCTGCGCGGCACTCACCGCGCGGCCCTGGGCCTGCGACTGGTCCTGCAGCAGGCGCAGGGCGGAGAGCTGGTCTTCGACCTCGCGGAAGGCGTTCAACACCTGGCCCCGGTAGCTCGCGGCGGCGGTGTCCAGCTGCGCCTGCGCGCCCTGCACGCCGGCTTCGCGCCGACCGCCGTCGAACAGCGGCACGGACATCAGCGCGCCGATGCCCCAGGCGCGGGCCGACCACTTGAACAGGTCGCCGATGTCGGGCGAGGCATAGCCCGCCGCGCCCGTGAGCGACACGCTGGGGAACCACGCGGCCTGGGCCACGCCCACGCGGGCCTGCGCGGCCAGCAGCGAAGCCTGGGCCGCGGCCACGTCGGGCCGGCGCGCGAGCACCGTGCCCGGCACGCCGGCCGGGATCACCGGCAGGGTGCGGGCGCCTTGGGTAGAAGCAAGCGCAAAGCTTGAAGCCGGCTCGCCCACGAGCACGGCCAGCGCGTGTTCCAGCTCGGCGCGGCTTCGGCTGAGCGCGAACACCTCGGCCTCGGTGGCGGCGAGTTCGGTCTGGATGCGGATCACGTCGAGCTCGGCCACGTCGCCAGCGTCGAAACGGCGCTGCGTGAGGCGCAGGGTGTCGGCATACGCGGTGGCGGTGTCCTGCACCAGGGTGCGCTCGGTGTCGACCGCGCGCAGCGCCAGGTAAGTCTGGGCCACCTCGGCCTGCACCAGCAGGCGTGTGCTCTGCAGCAGGGCTTCGCGCGATTGCGCGTCCAGCGTGGCGGCGTCGCGCACGCGCGCCAGCCGCCCGAACAGGTCCACCTCGTATGAGAGGTTCACGCCGGCCTGCAGCAGCGTGGCCGGTGCAGCACCGTTGGCGGTGTTGGCACCGGCGCCACGCGATGCGTTGGCCCCCACGCCAATCTGCGGCGCGCGGTCGGCCTGCGCACCGCGCACCAGGGAGCGCGCCTGTGCCAGGCGGGCCGCGGCTTCCTGGATGCTGGTGTTGTTCGCACCGGCGCGCTCGGCCAGGTCGTCAAGTACCGGGTCGTTGAACGCCTTCCACCAACTGCCGCGGCTCTGGGCCTCGGCGGGCTGGGCGATGGTCCAGTGCTCGTTCTGGCGCTGCTGTTCCCTGAACTGGGGTGGCGTGGGAATGGACGACGGCAGCGGCGGCAGGGCGGTGGCGCAGCCGGCCAGCAAGAGGGCGGCGGCCAGTGGCAACAGGGTGTTGAGCTTTTTCATGTCGGGCTCCTTCAATGGGTCAGGGGGGCGGCGGGCACCGCACGCGCGGAGCCTCCACCGCCAGAGGCGAATCCCTCGAAGTGAGGGATCTCGCCGTGCTGGCGCAGCGTGCGGTTGCCCGCCAGGCGGCGCAGCAGCACGTAGAACACGGGGGTGAGGAACAGGCCGAAGGCGGTCACGCCGATCATTCCGGCGAACACGGCCACGCCCATGGCCGAGCGCATTTCGGCGCCCGCGCCGGTGGCCAGCACCAGCGGCAGCACCCCCATCACGAAAGCCAGCGAGGTCATGAGGATGGGGCGCAGCCGCAGGCGGCTGGCTTCTATGGCGGCCTGCACCGGCGAGCGGCCGGCAAACTCCAGTTCGCGCGCGAACTCCACGATCAGGATCGCGTTCTTCGCCGAGAGCCCGACCAGCACGATCAGCCCGATCTGCGTGAACACGTTGTTGTCACCCCCGTCCAGCCACACCCCGGTCATGGCCGCGAGCAGGCCCATGGGCACGATCAGGATGATGGACAGCGGCAGCGTGAGGCTTTCGTACTGCGCGGCCAGCACCAGGAACACCAGCAGGATGGCGAGCGGGAACACCCACAGCGCGGAGTTGCCGGCCAGGATCTCCTGGTAGGTGAGTTCGGTCCATTCGAAGCCAATGCCGGGCGGCAGCGTCTCGGCGGCGATGCGTTCGATCGCGTCTTGCGCCTGGCCCGACGAGAAGCCGGGCGCGGGGCCGCCGTTGATGTCGGCCGAGAGGTAGCCGTTGTAGCGCATGGCGCGCTCCGGGCCGAAACTGGAGTTCACCTTCATCAGCGCCGACAGCGGCACCATCTCGCCCGAGTTCGAGCGCACCTTGAGCAGGCCCACGTCTTCGGCGCGCGCGCGGTAGGGCGCGTCGGCCTGGGCGCGCACGCTGTAGGTGCGGCCGAACTGGTTGAAGTCGTTCACGTACAGGCTGCCGAGGTAGATCTGCATGGTGTCGAAGATGTCCGTCACCGGCACGCCGAGCTGGCGCGCCTTGGTGCGGTCGATGTCGGCGTAGAGCTGCGGCACGTTGACCTGCCAGCTCGTGAACATGCCGGCGAGCTCGGGCGTCTGCCAGGCCTTGGCCATGAAGGCTTTCACGGCCGCGTCCATCGCCTCGTAACCCAGCGAGCCCTTGTCTTCCAGCTGCAGCTTGAAGCCACCCGTGGTGCCCAGGCCCGCCACCGGGGGCGGCGGGAACATCACGATGAAAGCGTCCTGGATGCTGCCGTAGGCCTGGTTCAGCTGGCCCGCGACGGCGCCACCGCTCTGGTCGGCGCGCTGGCGCTCGGCAAAGGGCTTGAGTGTGGCGAACACGATGCCCGAGTTCGAGCTGTTGGTGAAGCCGTTGATCGACAGGCCAGGGAAGGCGATCGCGTCTTCCACGTTCGGGTTCTGCTTGGTGATCTCGCCCATGCGCTGGATCACTTCTTCCGTGCGGTCCAGCGTGGCGCCGTCGGGCAGCTGCGCGAAGCCGATCAGGTACTGCTTGTCCTGCGCGGGCACGAAGCCGCTGGGCACCGCCTTGAACAGGCCGAAGGTCACGCCCACCAGCGCGAGGTAGATCCCCATCATCAGCGCCTTGCGCGAGATGACGCGCCGCACGCCGCCGCTGTAGGCCTCCGCGCCGCGGTGGAAGAAGCGGTTGAAGCCGCGGAACAGCCAGCCGAAAATCCGGTTCATGCCGCGCGTGAGCGCGTCCTTCGGGGCATCGTGGCCACGCAGCAGCAGAGCCGCGAGCGCGGGCGAGAGCGTGAGCGAGTTGATGGCCGAGATCACGGTGGAGATCGCGATGGTCACCGCGAACTGCTTGTAGAACTGGCCCGTGAGGCCGCTGATGAAGGCCAGCGGCACGAACACCGCGACCAGCACCAGCGCGATGGCGATGATCGGGCCGGACACTTCCTTCATCGCGCGGTAGGTGGCGTCGCGCGGCGACAGGCCGGCCTCGATGTTGCGTTCCACGTTCTCCACCACCACGATGGCGTCATCCACCACGATGCCGATCGCCAGCACCAGGCCGAACAGCGAGAGCGCGTTGATCGAAAAGCCCAGCAAGTGCAGCACCGCAAACGTGCCCACCACCGACACCGGCACCGCCAGCAGCGGAATGATGGAGGCGCGCCAGGTCTGCAGGAACAGGATCACCACCAGCACCACGAGCGCGATGGCCTCTAGCAGGGTGGTGATCACCGACTGGATCGAGGCGCGCACGAACTGCGTGGGGTCGTAGGCGATGCGGTATTCCACGCCCTCGGGCATGGCCTTCTGCAGTTCGGCCATGGTGGCGCGCACGTTGGCCGAGATGTCGAGTGCGTTGGAGCCCGGCGCCTGGAACACGCCCATGCCGACGGCGGGCTTGTTGTTCAGCAGCGAGCGCAGCGAGTAGTCGGCCGCGCCCATCTCCAACCGCGCGATGTCGCGCAGCCGGGTCACGGCGCCGTCGGCACCGGTCTTCACGATGATGTCGCCGAACTCTTCTTCGGTCTGCAAGCGGCCCTGGGCGTTGATGGACAGCTGCAGGTCCACGCCCGGCAGGCCTGGCGAAGCGCCGACCACGCCCGCCGCGGCCTGCACGTTCTGGCCGCGGATCGCGGCCACCACGTCGCTGGCCGAGAGGCCGCGCTGCGCCACCTTCTGCGGGTCGAGCCAGACGCGCATGGAGTAGTCGCCCCCACCGAAGACCTGCACCTGGCCCACGCCCTCGATGCGCGCGAGCCGGTCCTTGACGTTGAGCACCGCGTAGTTGCGCAGGTAGTTGATGTCGTAGCGGTCGTTGGGCGACACCAGGTGCACCACCATCGTGATGTCGGGCGAGCTCTTGACCGTGGTCACGCCCAGGCGACGCACCTCTTCTGGCAGGCGCGGCTCGGCCTGCGAGACGCGGTTCTGCACCAGCTGCTGGGCCTTGTCGGGGTCGGTGCCGAGCTTGAAGGTCACGGTGAGCGTCATCACGCCATCGGTCGTGGCCTGGCTGCCCATGTAGAGCATGCCTTCGACGCCGTTGATGGATTCCTCCAGCGGCGTGGCCACGGTTTCGGCGATCACCTTGGGGTTGGCGCCCGGGTACTGGGCGCGCACCACCACCGAGGGCGGGGCGACCTCGGGGTACTCGGAGATCGGCAGGCCGCGCAGCGCGACCAGGCCGGCGATCAGGATCAGCAGCGAGAGCACGCCCGCGAAGATCGGCCGATCGATGAAGAATTTGGAGAGGTTCATGGTGTTCTTCTCACTGGCGGGGCTCAGGACTTGGCCACGGCGGGATCAGGGGCCTCGGCGCGGGCCTTGGATTCGGTGGCGTCCCTGCTGCGCGCTGCGGCGTTCATGGGCACGTCCTGCGGCTGCACCACGTCACCGGGGCGCACGCGCTGCAGGCCGTTGACGACGATGCGTTCGCCGGGTTTCAGGCCGCTGAGCACGGTGCGCAGGCCGTCGACGGACGCGCCCAGCGTGACGGCGCGGTATTCGGTCTTGTCGCCCTCGCCCACCACCAGCACGTACTTCTTGTCCTGGTCGGTGCCGACGGCGCGTTCGCTCACCAGCAGGGTGCGCGCGCTTTGCGCCTGGCCCATGCGGATGCGCGCGAACTGCCCGGGCATCAGCTGGCCGTCCTGGTTGTCGAACACGGCGCGCACGCGCACCGTGCCGCTGCGCGGGTCCACCTGGTTGTCGATCAGCTGCAACTGGCCGGCGTAGGGCGTGTCGGCGCTGTCCGAGGTGCCCATCTGCACGGGAATGCGTGCGAGCAGCTGGCGTGCGCTGCTGCCAGCGCCGGCCAGGCCCTTGAGCGCGCGGGCCACGGTTTTTTCGTCGGCGTCGAAGCTGGCGTAGATCGGGCTCACGGAAACCAGGGTGGTCAGCACGGGCGCGCCCGGGCCGGCGGCGACCAGGTTGCCCACCGTCACTTCCAGCCGGCCGATGCGCCCGGCCACCGGGGCCCGCACCTGGGTGTAGCCCAGGCTCAGGCGCGTGGTCTGCAACTGGGCCTGCGCGGCCTTGAGGTTGGCCTCGGCCTCGCGCAGCGCGCTCTCCCGGTCGTCGAGCTCGCGCTGGGCGATCGCCTTGTCGTCCCACAGGCGGCGGGCCCGGGCATGTTCGTTGCTGGCGTGGGTCACGCGGGCCTGCGCAGCGACGGTCTGCGCCTCGGCGCGCGCCACCTCGGCCTCATACGGCGCGGGGTCGATCGAGATCAGCAGGTCGCCCTTGGCCACCAGCGCACCTTCGCGGAAATGCGTGGCCTGGACGACGCCTGCGACGCGCGAGCGGATGTCCACCCGCTCCACCGCTTCCAGGCGACCCGAGAACTCGTCCCAGGCGGCGATGTCGCTCTCGGTCACGGTGGCCACGGACACCGGCATGGGCGGCGGCGCGCTCGGCGCCGCGCTGGCCTGCGCGGGGTTGGACTTCTGGGTGAGCACGATCACGGCGAGGGTGACGGCGGCCAGGGCGGCGGCGGTCGGCCACCAGATGCGGCGCTTGGAAGAGGGCAGGTCGGACATGGTTTTTCCTTTTTGAGGGCGAGCGGGACCGCCCCCGGTGGATGACCGGGGTGGCGTTTCAGGGTGGTGGGAAAGGGGGGCGGGTCCGTCAGGACGGCGGCGGCGTCGCGGCCTGGAAGAAGGCGCGGACGTGTTCGCGCACCTCGATGGCGCACGGACATTCTTCGGCGGGCTGCTCGCTCAGCGAGTCGGGCCAGCCGGTGGTGGGCGGCAGCATGCCGCTGTGCACGGTGATGCCCGCCTCGCGCAGACGCTCGGCGTAGGCCAGGGCCTCGTCGCGCATCGGGTCGTCGCCGCCGGTCAGGACCAGCGTGGGCGGCAGGCCGGCCAGGCGCTGCGCGCGGCTGGGCACGGCGTACGGATGTTCGGCGTCCATCGGGCCGCGCAGGTACTGCTGCCAGCCATCGATCCACTTGCAGCCGGTGGCTTCGCCCATGGTCTGGCGCAGCGAGGCGGTGGCGTTGCACGGGTCCAGCATGGGAGCGACCAGCATCTGGCCGGCCAGCGGCGGGTGGCCGCGGTCGCGCACCATGAGCGCCACCGCGGCGGCGAGGTTGCCGCCGGCTTCTTCACCGGCCACGAACAGCGGCGCGTCCTTGCCGGCCAGGCGGCTGCGCTGCTTGTGCAGCCACGCCAGGGTCGCGTAGCCGGCTTCCACGGCCTCGGGGAAACGGTGGGCGGGCGCCAGCGGGTAGGCCAGCGAGGCCACCACCGCGCCCGCGCTCGCCAGCAGCTCGGCCAGGCAGGCGCCGCTGTCCAGATCGCCCGAGACGAAGGCGCCGCCGTGGAAATGCAGCACGAGTGGCACCGCGCCGCCGCGCGGCTTCTTGCCCCAGACGCGCAGCTCCAGCGGCGGTGTGCCCGGCACCCACAGGGTCTGTGCGGGGGCCGACGGGGCGAAGGAAGAGGACGGTGAAGCCATGGGCTGGACTATAGACACACCACTTCTGCGGATAAAGCCAACTTCAACCAGATGTCTGTTTCCATTGCGTGAACAATCCGGCCATAAAACAGACATGAAGGACCGAGGGCATGGATCAGATCCAATCGATACGCGTGTTTGCGCGGGTGGTGGAGGCGGGCACCTTCACGAAAGCGGCGCAATCGCTGGATCTTCCCAAGGGTACGGTCACCAAGCTCGTGCAGCACCTGGAGGCGCGCCTGAAGGTCAAGCTGCTCAACCGCACCACGCGGCGCGTGACCGTCACGCCCGACGGCGCGGCCTACTACGAGCGCACGGTGCGCGTGCTCAACGACCTCGACGACATCGAGGCCAGCATGACCAACGCCCAGGCCAAGCCCAGCGGGCGCCTGCGCGTGGACGTGGGCAGTTCGGTGGCGCGCGAAATCATCATCCCGGCGCTGGCCGACTTCTACCGCCGCTTTCCCGACATCCAGCTCGACCTGGGCGTGTCCGATCGGTCCGTGGACCTGCTGGCCGACAACGTGGACTGCGTGCTGCGCGGCGGCGAGCTGCTGGACCAGTCGCTCGTGGCGCGGCGCGTGGCCAACGTGTCGCTGATCACGGTGGCCTCGCCGGCCTACCTGCAGGCGCATGGCACGCCCACGCACCCGGAACAGCTGGAGAGCGGGCACACCATGGTGAACCACTTCTCCACCCGCAATGGGCGGCACTACGTGAACGAGTTCGAGAAGGACGGCCAGATGCTGGAGATTTCAGGCCGCTACAAGCTCTCGGTGAACGAGAGCAACGCGATCACGGCGGCGGTGCTGGCGGGTCTGGGGGTCGCCCAGATGGCCGCCTTCACGGCCCGGCCCTTGATCGAGCGTGGCGAGCTGGTGCAGGTGCTGAGCGACTGGACCTGCATGACGATTCCGCTGTACGTGGTGTACCCCCCCAACCGGCACCTGAGCGCGAAGGTGCGGGCCTTCGTGGAGTGGGTGGCGGAGCTGCTGGCGCGACACCCCCATATGTCGGGTTGACGCCGCTTGCCGGCAGGCTGACGGTCAGCGCCGGGGCACCCGAGGTGCCGGGCGGTGCGGCCTTGCGGCCACCACCCGCCGCATCGTGGCGAGCACGGTGCCGATCAGCCAGGCGGCCAGCCGCTCGGGCCAGGGGCCGGCCGAGTGATTGGGTGCGGTCCCCGATCGATGCTCCGTCACCTGCTCGAATCCGAGGGCGTGAAGCCGCTGGCGCTCGGCGGCGCTGAGCGCCGAGCCATCGGCCAGCAACACCTCCAGCGTGCGCACACCCCGCTCGCGCAGCGCTGCGGCCAAGGGCAAGAGCTCGGCGCGCGACGGGCGCCAGAACACCGCTTCGCGTGTGCGCCGCAGTGCCCCGAGCTGGACCACCGCGTGGTCCGCGGGCGGCAGCGACGCGGCCCACGCGGCGCCCGGCGCCACCAGGGCACAGCGCGCCCGGTGCGGAGCGCCCCGGAACGGGCGCGTCGTGAGCACCGTGAACTCGGCGTGTGGTCCGCCGGTGCGCAGCGCATGCAGCAGGGCGCCACCCGCGCCCGCCACCAGCACGCGCCGTGGCGGCGTGCCGGGCAGGGGTCTCATCCAGCGAACGGCGCGGCCAGGGCGAACCACACGCCCAGCGCCACCGAGATGATGAAGGCCCCGTCCAGCAGACCCGCGAGCAGGAAGACCTTGGGTTGCATGGCCTCCATCATTTCGGGCTGCCGCGCCGAGGCCTCCAGGTACTTGCTGGCCATGATGCCGATGCCGACACAGGAACCGAGGGCGCCCAGGCCGATCATGTGACCGACGGCGAGGGGAAGGCTGCTGAGGTCTGCCATGTGAAGCTCCTTTCTGTTGCGATGGCTTCACTGTGGCGGCGCAGCGACGGGAAATCCATTACCTGGCAGGTCAGATGGCTGACTCAATTTGTTACGAGCTTAGAATGCTGTAACAAATTGGGAGGGTCATTGTGATGGTCACGTGTCGGTTACACGCACGCTTGAATCCTGGGAGGGGTTTCAGCAAAGCGGTTTCTCTGGGTCCTGAAGGCGTTTTGTCTTCTGCGACCTGCGGTGTTCGGGCTTTTCGCTCGGCCCCACCTGCCCCCAGTGGCACCCGTTTCACAGATCGCGTCGCATTCGCGCGGCGGTTGCATCTGTATTCCTCACCGCTCTTCTCCGTTTGACGGTCGGTGACGCCCGACGGCGTGTCGGGTGTCCTCATTCATCCCCCTTGTTTTCGCTGGCGCGTGGCATTTGGCCGGCTGAAGACTGCAGAAGTACGTCGCATAGAACATGGCTGCCCATCGATTCCCCCAAGTCCCTGCTGCCGGATCGCTTCGCCAATGGGTCAAGACGTGCATCACGTCTCTGTGCAAGTCGGGTGCTGTCGCGTTGGTGGGGGCCTGGTTGCTCTCGGGTGCGGTCGTTCATGCCCAAACCAGCGTCTCGGGGCCAGTGCCATCCGACGCGCGTTGGACACTGGAACAGAGCCCCTACCTCGTTGAGGGCAACGTCGTCGTGCAAAACGGCGCCACCTTGACCATCGACGCGGGCGTCGCCGTGTACATGGCGCCCAACACCGGCCTCACGGTCCAGACGGGCTCGCTCCGGGCCATGGGCCACCCGGAAAACCCCATCCGTGTGCTGTCCAATGCCACCCGTTTGGGCCAGGCGGCCGCGCCCGGCGATTGGGCGCAGTGGGTGTTTTCGCCCGGGGCCAGCAGCACCCAGCTCGAGCACGTGGTGTTTGAACACGGCCGAGGCCTGGTGGTCCAGGGATCGGCACCGGTGTTCAACAACGTGACCGTGCGCCATCAGCAGGGGCCTGCCATCTCGATGGACCTGGCGGCTTCGCCCCGTGGCGTGGGCAACAAAGCCGAGGGCAACACGATCAACGGCATTGTGGTGCCCGCGGGTGACATCCTGGGCAATGTGAGGTGGGGGCTCAGAGGCATCCCCTACATCGTTCAAAGTGGGGCTGTCTCGGTCGGTGCAACGCCCACCTTGCAGTCGGTCAGCCCCCAAGAGATTCAGGCCGGAGACAGCAATACTTTCAACCTGACGGGAACCCGGTTGACGGGGTTGACGAACGTTTCGTTTGATCGTTCGGGCTTGTCCGTGCAGGTCCAGCCGGGCGGTACGGACACCAGCGTCCAGCTCACCGTTGCCGCTGACGGGGCCGCTGCGGCGGGTCCAGCTGCGCTGGAGGCATGGACCGACGCCGGCCCTGTGCGCTTGAGCAACGCGATTTCCGTCCAGGAGTCGCGGCCTCTGATCAAGTCCTTGGTGCCGGCCAACCTGTACACCGGTCAGGGCAATGTCTCGCTGACCGTGAACGGTCTGGCGCTGCGAAGCGATACCCAGGTCCTGGTTGACGGGGCGGCGGCGTCCACGCAGTTTGTCTCGGCCACCCAGCTGAGCGCATCGGTCAGCGCGCCGCTGACCCCGACCACCTTGCGCGTGTCACTGCGCAGCCCTGATGCGGCCAACGCCGGGCAGTTCATCACCTCGCCCGTTGTGGACCTTCCCGTGTTGTCCGCCGTGCTGTCGGTGGCACCTGCGGCATCCAGCGTCTTCAACGGGTCGAGCACCACCCTCACGGTCCAGCTCCCCTACCCGGCGCCCAGCGGAGGGCTTGACCTCAACGTGGTGTCCTCCGTGCCTTCGGTGGCCACCGCTCCCGCGGCTGTGCATGTGGCCGAGGGGCAGGCCAGTGCCGCCCTGTCCATCAATGCCCTTGGTGTGGGCAGTTCCGTGGTCACGGTCAGCCGGGTAGGCTTTGCCAGTGGGCAGGCCACCGTCAACGTGATGTCCCCGCCCCGCCTGACGCTGTCGCCCAGTGCATTGACCCTGGGTGTGGGCCGATCGGCCGAACTGTCGGTGCAGTCGTCCGCGCCGGCGTCCGCGTCCGGGTTGTTGGTGTCGCTGAGCAGCAGCCATGTCGCAGTGGCCACCGTGCCCACCAGCGTCACGATCCCAGCGGGCGCCACCACAGCGACGGTCCTGGTCGGTACGGTGTCCGAGGGCAGCGCCACGGTCACCGCCACGGCCGAGAACCACGTCTCGGCGCAGACCGCCGTCAACGTCCGGCCGCTCTCCATCGTCCTGCCCGCCGGATCGCTGGTTGCGCCCGGTCTGAGCCGGTCGATTCCGCTGACCCTGTCGGACCCGGCTCCTGCCGGCGGCCTGGAGGTCGCGCTCAGCAGTGGCGACCCAGCGGTGGCGTCCGTCCCCGTTAGCGTGGTGGTGCCGGCGGGCCAGACCAGCATCAACTTCACGCTCACCGGTGTCGCAGCGGGCACCACCTCTGTGGCCGCCACGGCCGCGGGGCATCAGGCCGCCAGCCTGCCTGTCACGGTCGAGACCGTGGCCATCGGCCTGGGTTCGCCCAGCGTGTCGAGCGTGTCGATTCCACAGGGGATGTCCCGCAAATACGCGGTGACGCTTTCCCGGCCCGCTCCGGCAGGTGGGGTGACGGTGAGCCTGGGCGTGAGCAACACGGCGGTTGCCACCATTTCCCCCACCACCGTCACCATCGCCCAGGGCGAGACCTCCGGTGGTGTGGTGCAGGTGGAGTTGCTGGGTGTCGAAAAAGGCAGCACCACCTTGACCGCATCGGGTGAGGGATTGTCCAGCCGGACGGTTCCGGTTTCTGTTACGGACCCTGTGGAACTGACGTTCGG
>NZ_BCWR01000019.1 GCF_001592305.1 Hydrogenophaga taeniospiralis CCUG 15921 | reverse complement strand
GCTCCAAAATCAAAATTGCCGAAACACCAGAACAAATATGGTGCCCTTGGCGGGAATCGGACCCGCGACCTCTCCCTTACCAAGGGAGTGCTCTACCACTGAGCCACAAGGGCCAAGACACCCGGACAACCCGGACATCTCAGAAAACTGTTCGCACCATCAACAACCGAAGCAATCTGGAGCGGGAGACGGGAATCGAACCCGCGTCATCAGCTTGGAAGGCTGGGGTTCTACCATTGAACTACTCCCGCCCGAAGAAACCAAGCCCAACGACCCGGAACACTTTGAGCGCGACATCCCAATCGCTCTTGATCACATCCATTGCTGGTGGAGGGGGCTGGATTCGAACCAGCGTACGCGTAAGCGGGCAGATTTACAGTCTGCTGCCTTTAACCACTCGGCCACCCCTCCATAGCGCAGCCCAGCATTATGCCACGGTTTTTTGGCCCATGTCAGCAACATTGTTCGTTGTTCACCAATCAATCGCCGACCCGCCTTGAGCGGTCAGCCAGTGGTTCACGGCCCTGAAATGGCCGGACCCGATGAACGGCACAGGGCCCCGACTGGCGGACAAGGGCGAAGGGTGGTTGGCACACAGCACCCGGTGGCGGTCGCCATCGATCAGCCCCAGCTTTTTTTGAGCGTGCGCGCCCCAGAGCAGAAACACCTTGGGCGGCCCGGACTCGCTGCAACGGCGGATGACCGCATCGGTCAGCACCTCCCAGCCCTGCCCAGCGTGGCTGGCGGGCTGACCGTCTTCCACCGTCAGACAGGTGTTGAGCAGCAGCACCCCTTGCTGTGCCCAGCGCACCAGCGAGCCATGGGCGGGCGTCTGCAGCCCCAGATCGCGCTGCAGTTCCTTGAACATATTGCGCAGGCTGGGCGGAATCCTCACGCCGGGCGCCACGGAAAACGCCAGCCCCTCGGCCTGCCCCGGGCCGTGGTAGGGGTCCTGACCCAGAATCACCACCCGAACCTGCGCCAACGGCGTCAGCTCCAGCGCCCGCAACGGTTGCGGCGGGTAAATGAGAGCCCCCAAAGCCAGTCGCTGGCGCAAAAAACCCAGCAGAGATTGTCCAGCGGTAGACGCCCAGAAGTCGTCGGTCAGCGGTGACCAGTCGGCCGATACCGGCCAGCGCTCCGGGTCGGCCAGCTGCAACTGCCGAGCCGGGGCGTCCACGGAGACCCCGGCATCCCCCCAATCCAGTGCGCCTTGCATCGGCCAGCGCTCAGGCAAACAACTCGGCCAGCGCCAGGCCCGGCTCGGGCGCGCGCATGAAGGCCTCACCGACCAGGAAGGCGTGCACGCCGGCCGCGCGCATTCTCATCACGTCCTCACGCCCCAGGATCCCCGACTCGGTGACCAGCAGGCGGTCGACTGGCACATCGGGCAGCATGTCCAGCGTGGTCTGCAGCGTGACGTCGAAAGTGCGCAGGTTGCGGTTGTTGATGCCCACCAGCGGGGTCTTGAGCCTGAGCGCGCGCTGCAGTTCGTCGCGGTCGTGCACCTCGACCAGCACCGCCATGTTCAGCCCCAACGCCAACGCTTCCAGATCGGCCATCTGCGCGTCGTCCAGGCAGGCGGCGATCAGCAGGATGGCGTCGGCGCCCATGGCGCGGGCTTCGTAGACCTGGTAGGGGTCCACCATAAAGTCCTTGCGCAACACCGGCAGGTCGCAGCTGGCGCGGGCCTGCTTCAGGTAGTCGGCGCTGCCCTGGAAAAACTGGCGGTCGGTCAGCACCGACAGGCAGGCCGCGCTGACCTTGCCATTGCCTTCGGCGTAGCTCTGGGCAATGTCGGCCGGGATGAAATCTTCCCGCAACACGCCTTTGCTCGGGCTGGCTTTCTTGATTTCGGCGATCACCGCGGCCTGGCCTGCGTCGATCTTGGCGCGCAGCGCGCCCTCGAAATCGCGCGTCAGCACCCGGCTTTCGGCGTCGAAGCGCACCAAGTCCAGCGGCTTCTTTTTGCGAGCGGTGGCAATTTCCTCGTGCTTGACGGCCACGATCTTGTTCAGGATGTCACTCATGGGAGTCGGTCTCGGAGGGGTTTTCAGAAGGGGTGGGCGCGGGCGCCCGTAACACGCGCAGGAACACGCGGTGCATGACCAGACCCGCCACCACGAACAGCACCGAGATGCCGATGGCGATCCAGGCGCCTTCGTTCTGCAACCAGACGGGCATGCCTCGCTCCGTCAGGGGCCGTTGCCGGCGGTCGCGGTCTGGGTGAAGGCCTGCAGCTCGGCGAGCTTGGCGGCCGCGGCGCCCGATTCGATAGTGCGCCGTGCCAGGGCAATGCCCTGCCCCATGTCGTCGCAGACATTGGCGGCGTACAGCGCCGCGCCGGCATTGAGCGCCACGATGTCGCGCGCCGCCTTGAGCGCAGGCTCATCGCGGTTGTCCAGCACGCCCAGCAGCATGGCCTTGGAGTCTTCGGGCGTCTCCACGCGCAGCGCGCGGCTGCTCGCCATGGTGAGGCCAAAGTCCTCGGGGTGGATTTCGTATTCGGTGATCTCGCCATTCTTCAGCTCACCCACCATGGTGGCGGCGCCCAGCGAGACCTCGTCCATGCCGTCGCGACCATAGACCACCACGGCATGGTCGGCGCCCAGGCGCTGCAGCGCACGCACCTGGATGCCCACCAGATCAGGGTGGAACACGCCCATGAGGATGTTGGGCGCCGACGCGGGGTTGGTGAGCGGGCCGAGGATGTTGAAGATGGTCTTGATGCCGAGCTCGCGGCGCACCGGCGCCACGTTCTTCATGGCCGGGTGGTGGTTGGGCGCGAACATGAAGCCCACGCCCACCTGTTCGATGCAGCGCGCAATGGCGTCGGGCGGCAGGTTGATGTTGACGCCCAGGCTCTCCAGCACGTCGGCGCTGCCGCTCTTGCTGGAGACACTGCGCCCGCCGTGTTTGCTGACCTTGGCGCCCGCGGCCGCGGCCACGAACATGGAGCAGGTGGAGATGTTGAAGGTGTGCGAGCCGTCGCCGCCGGTGCCCACGATGTCCACCAGGTGGGTCTTGTCGGCCACGTTCACCTTGGTCGAGAACTCGCGCATCACCTGCGCGGCGGCGGTGATTTCGCCGATGGTCTCCTTCTTCACGCGCAGACCGGTGATGAAGGCCGCCATCATCACGGGCGACATCTCGCCGCTCATGATCAGTCGCATCAGGTGCAGCATCTCGTCGTGAAAGATCTCGCGATGCTCGATGGTGCGCTGCAGGGCCTCCTGAGGGGTGATCTTGTGGCTGTGGGGCATGGGTGTCTCCAATGGCTTATTGAGCGGGATTGTCCGACATGGCCAGCTTCAGGCCAAAGCCGACGAACATGGCGCCCGCCGCGCGGTCCAGCCAGTGCATGGTGCGCTGCACGGCGCTCACGCGACCCGCGGCCCAGCCGGCGAGCCAGGCGTAACCGAAGTTGATCGGCAGCGAGTTGAGGTTGAACAGCAGGCCCAGCAGCAGGAAGGCCGTCACCTTGTCCGGCGTACCGGGCGCGATGAACTGCGGCACGAACGCCAGGAAGAACAACGCGACTTTGGGGTTGAGCACGTTGGTGAGGAAGCCTCTCAGGTAGATGCGGCGAAAGTCGGCCGGGACTTTGATCTGAGCGGCATCGGCTGGCACCACCGACGAACCCCCCTTGGCCAGCAGCAGCCTGATGCCCATCCACACCAGGTAGGCGGCACCGATCCACTTGAGCGCGATGAACGCCATGGCCGAGGTGGCGAGCAGCGCGCTCACGCCGAGCGCTGCAGCAAGCACATGGACAAAGCAGCCGCTGACGATGCCCAGCGCGGCCACGATGCCGGCGCGTACGCCGCTCTTGAGGGCGTTCGTCACGATGTAGAGCACATCGGGGCCGGGCGTGAGATTGAGCAGCCAGCCCGCCGCGATGAACACCAGGAGTTGCGGGGTATCGGGCATGGCGCTCTCCAGTCGTGTGTTCAGTATGGGCCGGAGCGAGAGGCGTTGGTCTCACCCGTGGGCGCCTCGGCGAAGAAGCGGTGGACACAAGCCAGCGCATGATCGATGCCCGCCGCATCCACATCGAGGTGGGTCACGAAGCGCAGGCCAATCAGGCCGGTGGCGAGCACGCCGTTCGCTTTCAGGAAATCCAGCAGCCCCGGGCCCCGGCCATCGGCCACGTCGACGAAGACGATGTTGGTCTGGGCCGATTTCACGGTCAGTCCCTCGATGCCGCTCAGGCCTTCAGCCAGGCGGCGTGCGTTGGCGTGGTCGTCGGCGAGCCGGTCCACATGGTGGTCCAGCGCGTGCAAGGCGCAAGCGGCCAGCAGCCCCGCCTGACGCAGGCCACCGCCGGCCATCTTGCGGATGCGGCGGGCACTCTGGATCAGCTCCCGCGAGCCGCACAGCGCGGAACCTACCGGCGCGCCCAGCCCTTTGCTGAAACAGACCGAAAGGCTGTCGAAATGGTCGGCGATCTCGCGCAGGCGGTCGGTGGCGCCCTGCCCCATCGCGGCCGAGGCCACGGCGGCATTGAACACCCGCGCGCCGTCCAGGTGCGTGGCCAGCCCGTGCGCGCGCGCCAGCTCCGTCGCGTCCCGCAGGTAGTCGTCGGGCATCACATGGCCGTTCCAGGTATTTTCCAGACACAGCAGCCGGGTGCGCGCGAAGTGCGGGTCGTCGGGCTTGATGGCGGCGGCTATGTCGCTTAGCGCCATGCAGCCCGCCGCGTCCTGTACCAGCGGCTGCGGTTGCACGCTGCCGAACACCGCCGCACCGCCGCCTTCGTAGCGGTAGGTGTGGGCCAGTTGGCCGACGATGTACTCATCGCCCCGGCCGCAATGCGCCAGGATGCCGCAGAGGTTGCTCTGTGTGCCCGAAGGCATGAAGAGCGCGGCCTCTTTGCCAGTGATGGCCGCGATGCGATCCTGCAAGGCGTTCACCGTGGGATCGTCACCGAACACGTCGTCGCCCAACGGGGCGGCCATCATGGCGGCGCGCATGGCCGCCGTCGGCTGCGTGACCGTATCGCTTCTGAGGTCAACGATTTTCATGCTTGTTCCAGGAAGTTCTTGAGCATGGCGTGGCCGTGCTCGGTGAGGATGCTCTCGGGATGAAACTGCACGCCCTCGATAGGCAAGGTCTTGTGCTTCACACCCATGATCTCGCCATCGTCCGTCCAGGCCGTGACCTTCAGGCAGTCGGGGCAAGTCTCGCGCTCGATGGCCAGCGAGTGGTAGCGATTCACCGTGAATTGCTTGGGCAGACCGGCAAACACGCCCTCCTGCGTGGTGGTGATGACGCTGGTCTTGCCGTGCATGAGTTCCTGCGCCCGGATGATCTTGCCGCCGAAGGCCGCGCCAATGCTCTGGTGGCCCAGGCACACACCCAGGATGGGCAGCTTGCCTGCAAAGTGCTGGATCGCCGGCACCGAGATGCCGGCTTCGGCCGGCGAGCAGGGGCCGGGCGAGATGACCAGGCGGTCGATCTGGCCGGCGTCCACGCGGCGCTGAATCTCGTCCACCGTGATCTCATCGTTGCGCACCACGGTCACGTCGGCCCCGAGTTCACCGAAGTACTGCACGATGTTGTAGGTGAAGGAGTCGTAGTTGTCGACCATCAGGAGCTGAATTTTCTTTGTCATGGTGTTCACTCCAGCCCTTCTTCCACCAGTTCGGCCGCACGCAGGAGCGCGCGGGCCTTGTGTTCGGTTTCCCTCCATTCCATCTCGGGAATGGAGTCGGCCACCACCCCGGCCGCAGCCTGCACGTAGAGCATCTGGTCCTTGATGATGCCGGTGCGGATGGCGATGGCCACGTCCATGTCGCCGGCGTAGCTCAGGTAGCCGCAGGCGCCGCCGTAGAGGCCGCGCTTGGTCGGTTCCAACTGATCGATCAGCTCCATGGCGTGCACCTTGGGTGCGCCGGTCAGCGTGCCGGCCGGGAAGGTGGCCTTGAGCACGTCCATGTTGGTCATGCCGTCCACCAGCGTGCCTTCGACGTTGCTCACGATGTGCATCACATGGCTGTAGCGCTCCACGGCAAAGGCTTCGGTCACTTTCACGCTGCCGATCTTGGCGATGCGGCCGATGTCGTTGCGCGCCAGGTCGATCAGCATCACGTGTTCGGCGCGCTCTTTCGGATCGTTGACCAGCTCGACTTCGGTCGCCTTGTCCTTCTCGGGCGTGGCGCCGCGCGGGCGCGTGCCGGCGAGCGGCCGGATGATCACTTTTTGGCCATCGTCGACCTGCTCCTGGCGCACCAGGATCTCCGGCGAAGCCCCCACCACGTGGAAATCCCCGAAGTGGTAGTAGTACATGTAGGGGCTGGGGTTGAGCGAGCGCAGCGCGCGGTAGAGCGAGAGCGGCGACTCGGTGTAGCGCTTCCGGATGCGCTGGCCCACCTGCACCTGCATGAAGTCTCCGCCGGCGATCAGCTCCTTGGCGCGCTCCACCGCGGCCAGGTAATCTGCCTTGGCGAAATCGCGCTCGGCCGGATGCCCCTGGCTGGGTTTCACCACCGGCGCGCTCACCGAGTATTTCAGCGCCTCCTTCAGTTCGCGCACGCGCTTCTTGGCGTTGGCGTAGGCCTCGGGGGCGGCCGGGTCGGCGTAGACGATCAGGTAGAGCTTGCCCGAGAGGTTGTCGATGACGGCCAGCTCTTCGCACTGCAGCAGCAGGATGTCGGGGCAGCCCAGGGTGTCGGGCGGGCAGGTGTTTTCCAGCTTTTTCTCGATGTAGCGCACCGCGTCGTAGCCGAAGTACCCGGCCAGACCGCCACAGAACCGCGGCAGGCCGGGGCGCAGCGCCACCTTGAAGCGCTGCTGGTAGGCCGCGATGAAATCGAGCGGATTGCCATGGTTCGTCTCGACCACCAGGCCGTCGCGCACCACCTCGGTGGTGGCCTCAGCGCCAAAACCGCTGGCGCGCAGCAGGGTACGCGCGGGCAGACCGATGAAGCTGTAGCGACCGAAGCGCTCGCCACCGACGACGGATTCGAGCAGGAAGCTGTATTTGCCATCGCCGCGCCCGTGGGCGAGCTTGAGGTACAGCGAGAGCGGGGTTTCGAGGTCCGCGAAGGCCTCGACCATGAGCGGGATGCGGTTGTAGCCCTGTTGCGCGAGGCTCTTGAATTCAAGTTCGGTGATCATGTTCAGACACTCCATCGGCGCCTTGCTGCGTCGCAGCGATTGGAACCGTGTTTTTGAGGCGCCCGGTCAGATGGCCTGCCGGGTTCGGGGAGTGGAGTGGCGCAGGCGGGGGCCGAAAAACCGGACCGAGACCCGCGCACCCCGGGGGGAGGTGCACGTTTACGCTGGCTTGCGCCAGGGCCAGGCTCCCCGGCCCTTGCGGCTCGGCAGATTGCCCGTGAGGGATGTGCGTGTGTTGAACATGGGGCCAAAGTGTAGCAAAGCTGTTCGGCCCCGACCGGCAAAACGTGACCAATGTCCGGGTTCTCCGGTGAAACCCTGTTGCGTTCGGTCGTGGGCGTGTCGACAATTCTTTTTAGAACGACCGTTCTTTTTTCAACACCTCTGTTGGACCCCACGCCATGAAAATCCCCCATCGCCGCATCACGCGCTCCATGGCTGGCCCTCTGCTGGGGCTGTGTCTCTGCCTGGGAACGCTGCAGGCCATGGCTGCCACGGTCGAGCTCAGCGGCGTCACGCTGGAAGATCGGGTGAGCCTGGCGGGCAGCTCGCTGCAACTCAACGGCGCTGGCGTGCGCTACAAGGCAGTGTTCAAGGTCTACACCGCCGGGCTGTACCTGGGCCAGAAGGCCAGCACGCCCGACGAGGTGCTGGCCGCGCCCGGCCCCAAGCGCATGACCATCACCATGCTGCGGGAGATTGATTCGGCAGAACTCGGCAAGCTGTTCTCTCGCGGCATGTCGGACAACATGGAACGCAGCGCGTTTTCCAAGCTGATTCCCGGCGTGATGCGCATGAGCCAGGTGTTCAGCGACCACAAGAAGCTCAAGGAAGGCGAGACCTTCGTGCTGGACTGGATCCCCGGCACCGGCACGGTGCTCACCATCAAGGGCCAGATCGAGGGTGAACCCTTCAAGGAACCTGAGTTCTTCAACGCGCTGTTGCGCATCTGGCTCGGCCCCAAGCCGGTGGACTGGCAGCTCAAGGACGCGCTGCTGGGCAAGAAAAAGTAACCCCTGCCCCCACGCTCCGCCGCTGCGCGGGTCGCTGCCCCCCGAGGGGGCTGATCCGCCTTGGGAACGGCCCGGCGGCGGATCGCCGGCCCCCACGCTGCGCGGGTCGCGCTCAGTCCAACAGTTCGGCCAACGACCCGATCAACAGGTCGTGCGGCGCTTCGGCGATCGGGTCGCCGTGGTTGTAGCCATAGGTCACGAGCGCCACCGGGCAGCCCGCGGCGCGTGCGGCGATACCGTCGTTCTGCGAATCGCCCACCATCAAGGTCTGAGCCGGGGTGGTCCCCAGGGCCTCGCAGGTTTTCAGCAGGGGCAGCGGGTCGGGTTTCTTGCGCTCGAAACTGTCGCCACCAAACACCTGGCTGAAGTAACCCGCCAGACCCTTGATCTCCAGCAGGGCCTGCGCGAAAGCCCGCGGTTTGTTGGTCAGACAGGCCAGCGCCCGCCCGGACGCCCGCAGACGCTGCAGGCCTTCGACGACGCCGGGGTACACGTCCGCGTGCTGGCCGTTGATGAACAGGTAGTGGTGCTGGTAGCGCTGCAACGCCAGCTCGTCCACCTGGTCGCGTGGCCAGCTCAGGGCCACGGCCCCGGACGCGGCCACCTCGGGCAGGGCCAGTTGGTGCGCCAGCACCGTGCGCACCAGGTGCTCCGAGCCCTTGCCCACCGTGCGCTCGACCAGGTCGCGCGCCACCGGCGGCAGGCGCAGGTCGTCCAGCGTGTGGTTAAGCGCGACCACGAAGTCGCCCAGCGTGTCCACCATCGTGCCGTCCAGATCCACGATGACGGACCGGATGTCCGAAAATTTCAAGAGGTTGCTCCGGAGAAAGTGTCCAAACCCAGGATGCCAAGGAACCGGCTTCGCCGGGCCTCAGGCATCGCCCCCCCGGGGGGGGTGACGCGAAGCAGGGGGGGGTCAGGCGAGAGCCGTCCTCATGCTGTCGATGACCGCCTTGTAGTCGGGCTTGCCGAAGATCGCGCTGCCGGCCACGAAGGTGTCGGCGCCCGCGTCGGCCACGCGGCGGATGTTGTCGGCCTTGATGCCGCCATCCACCTCCAGCCGGATGTCCCGCCCGCTGGCTTCGATGCGCTTGCGGGCGGCTTCGATCTTGCGCAGGGCCGAGTCGATGAAGCTCTGGCCACCAAAGCCGGGGTTCACGCTCATGATCAGGATCAGGTCGATGTCGTCGATGGTCCAGTCCAGCACGTCCAGCGGCTCGGCCGGGTTGAAGGTGAGGCCGGCCTTGCAGCCCTTGGCCTTGATCGCCTGCACGCTGCGGTGCACGTGGGCGCTCGCGTCGGGATGGAAGCTCACCAGGTCGGCCCCGGCGTCGATGAAGGCGCCCGCGAGCGCGTCCACCGGCTGGATCATCAGGTGCACGTCGATCGGCACCGGCGTGCCGTCGGGCTTCTTGGCGTGCGGCTTCAGGGCCTGGCAGACCATGGGGCCGAAAGTCAGGTTGGGCACGTAGTGGTTGTCCATGACGTCGAAGTGGATCCAGTCGGCGCCGGCGGCGATGACGTTTTTCACTTCCTCGCCCAGACGGGCGAAGTCGGCGGCCAGGATGGACGGGGCGATGCGGTAGGGAGTGGGCATGGGGTGGGCGGGAGAAGGATGAAGAATCGCGATTCCCCGCATTTTCGCAGGCCCGGCAGATGCCGCCCTGGCGCGGTAACATGCCGCTCATGTCGAAATACCAGTTCACCTGCGAGGTCGAGCCCCAGTACCTCAGCGAGCAATCCGCGCCCGAGGAGGACCTGTATGCCTTCGCCTACACCATCACCATCACCAACACCGGCGATGTGACGGCGCAGCTGATCGCGCGCCACTGGATCATCGACGACGCGCAGGGCCACACCGAAGAGGTCAAGGGCCTGGGCGTGGTGGGCAACCAGCCGCTGCTGCGTCCCGGCGAATCCTTCCAGTACACCAGCGGCACGCGGCTGCGCACGCCTTCGGGCAGCATGCGCGGCAGCTATTTCTGCGTGGCGGAAGACGGCGAACGGTTCGAGGCCCTGGTGCCCGAGTTCGCGCTCCAGGCCGACGCCTCCGGCGCCGGCGACGGACCCGCGCGCGTCCTGCATTGAGCCGGCTCGCCCACGCGCGCGGCGTGCTCCCCCTCCCAGTCCAAGGCATGGAACTGCCCGCCCTGCTGGACGCGCTGGATGCGCGGGCCCCGATGGCGCAACGCCATCTGTGGCTGATCGAACTGCTGCGCTGGGTGCGCGGCGAAGCCGAAGACCCCCAGGCCAGCGTGGCGCGGGTACGCCTGCTGCTCGACACCGTGCAGACACGCCCCGAATGGCTGGCGCGCTGGCACGACTGGTGGAGGGTGTTCACCGGCAGCGTGGACGCCACCCCACTGCTGGCCGACTACGGTTTCGCGCCCCGCACCGCCTTCCTCAGCGAGTTCGGCCACCGGCTGCGCCGCAAAATCCTGCCCGGCACGCCCGAGACCACCGATCTGGCCGAGCTGTTCGGACTGCTGCTGCCCAGCCGTTTCGACGTGCGCTGGCTCAAGGCACTGGACAGCGCCACGCTGCAACGGTTGCACGCCCTGCTGATCGCGTCAGCCGACGCACCCGGCGATACCGCATCGGCGCCAGCGCTGGCAGCGGCCGAAGCCGCCAGCGCCCCACCCACCGCCTTTTGGCAGACCGCCCTGATGGACGCGCTGGTGTTCTGCGTGAGCCAGGTCAGCGCCACCGGGTTTGCCTCGGAAATCCGGGTCCGCATGTCCGCCGAGGCCCAGGTCTCGCGCCCGTTCCACGAACTGCCGTCGTCTTTCGAGGTGATGCGCCAGGCGGTCCAGCAGCATGGGCCCCACAGCGCCCAGGCGCTGGAGGCGGCCACACTGCTGCGCGCCCAGCTCGACGCCTGCCGCCACGCGGCCTACACCGTGTATTCGCACCTCGAAACCCACGGCGTGTCGGTGGGCATCGTGTTCCGGCTGCGCCAGCTGCGCGAGCGCATCGTGCGCATCAAACAGCTGCTGGACTGCCTGCAGTCCAGCCAGCCCGAGCGTGCCACGGTGGCGCTGCTGGCCGACCTGGCGCAGATGAGCCAGGACAACCGCAGCATCCGCGCGCTGATCGCCAGCAGCTCGCACCTGACGGCGGAGAAGGTGGCCGAGCGCAGCGCCGAGAGCGGCGAGTCCTACATCACGCGCGACGCCGCCGAGTACCGCCAGATGCTGGGCAAGGCCGCAGGCGGCGGCGCGGTGCTGGGCCTGACGACCTGGGTCAAGTTCACGCTCTACGCGCTGGGGCTGTCGGCGTTCTGGGCCGGCTTTGCCGCCGGGCTCAACTACGCGTTCTTTTTTGTGGTGATCCAGTTGCTGCACCTCACGGTGGCCACCAAACAGCCCGCCGTGACCGCGCCGGCCATGGTGGCCAAGCTGCGGGACATCCGCCAGCCCGGCGCCGTGCGCCGCTTTGTGGACGAGGTGGCCAACCTGTTCCGCTCGCAGATCGCCGCCATCGCGGGCAACGTCGGCCTGGTGATTCCGGTGGTGCTGCTGCTCAGCCTGGCGCTGCGGTTCGTCACCGGCGCGCCCATGATCGACGCCGACCAGGCCCGGCACGTGCTGCACGATCTGCACCTGCTCGGCCCCACCCTGCTGTTTGCCGCGCTCACGGGGGTGCTGCTGTTCGCCTCCAGCATCGTGGCGGGCTGGGTGGAAAACTGGTTCGTGTTTCACAAGCTGGACTCGGCCGTGCGGCACAACCCGCGCTTCACGCGGGCGCTCGGCCCGGCGCGCGCCGCACGCTGGGCCAGCTTCCTGCGGCAGAACATCTCGGGCCTGTCGGCCAACATCTCGCTCGGCTTCATGCTCGGCCTGGTGCCCGCGTTCGCGGCGTTTTTCGGCCTGGGTCTGGACGTGCGCCACGTCACGCTCTCGGCCGGCCAGGTGGCTGCGGCAGCGGCCTCGCTGGGCCTGGGCGTGCTGCGGGAGCCGGGCTTCTGGTGGGCGGTGGCCGGTGTGCTGGTGGTCGGGCCGATCAACCTGGCCGTGAGCTTCTACCTCGCCTTCCGGCTGGCGCTGCGCGCGCAGAACATCAGCGAGGTGAACCGCGCACGCATCCGCGCGTCGATCCGCCATCGCATCCGGCGCGCGCCCCTGAGCTTCCTGTGGCCCCCGCGGCATCTGCCCGAGGACGAGCCGGAGGACGCGCCCCTCGACCCCGACGGTCCGACCTCGGTCATGGACGCCGACGCCCAACGCAGCCATGGGTGAATTCGAGTTGATCCGCCGGCATTTTCAGCGCCCCGGCGTGGCGCTGCCGGGCAACGTGCCCCTGGGCATCGGCGACGACTGCGCGCTGCTGCAGCCGGCGCCCGGTTTTCAGCTCGCGGTGTCCACCGACATGCTGGTCGAAAGCCGGCATTTTTTCCCCGACGTGGCGCCCCAGGCGCTGGGCCACAAAGTGCTCGCGGTCAACCTGAGCGATCTCGCCGCCATGGGTGCGCGGCCGCTGGGCTTCACGCTGGCGCTGGCGCTGCCCGCGGCCGACGAGGCCTGGCTCACCGCCTTCGCCCAGGGCCTGTTCGCGCTGGCCGATGCGCACGCCTGTCCCCTGGTGGGCGGTGACACGACACGCGGCCCGCTCAACATCTGCATCACGGTGTTGGGCGAGGTGCGCGCTGGCCAGGCGCTGCGACGCGACGCGGCCCGGGCCGGCGACGACCTCTACCTGAGCGGGCGCACCGGCGAGGCGCGGCTGGCGCTGGAGCTGCTGCTCGGCACCGGCTGGGCCATTGCCCACACCCCGCCGGACGCCCTGCCCCGGTTGCGCGCGCGGCTGGAGAGGCCGGTACCCCGCCTCGCGCTGGGCCAGGCGCTTGCAGGGCTGACGCACGCGGCGATCGACCTGAGCGACGGCCTGGCCGGCGACCTCGGTCACATCCTGCAGGCCAGCGGTGTGGGCGCCGAGCTGGCGCTGGCCGAGTTGCCGCTGGCGCCCGACCTGCAGGCCCTGCCCGAAGCCCAGCGCCTGGACTGCCTGCTCAACGGCGGCGACGACTACGAGCTGCTGTTCAGCGCGCCGCCCGACGCGCGCGCCGCCATCGAGGCCGCGGCCCGCACCAGCCAGACCCCCGTGCACCGCGTGGGCCGCATCCGCGCCGAACCGGGCCTGCGCGTGCTGAACGCCGCCGGCCAGCCGGTGGCGTTCAGCACGCGCGGCTTTGACCACTTCAAGTGAGATGGAGCACCCCCGTGGCGTTCCGGGCGGGGCACGGGCACCGGGCTGTACCGACTCATAATCGCTCCACCATGGTTGACTCCCCCGATCCGTCCGGCCGTTGGGCCGCCAGCGCAGCGCCCGTGATCCGCCCGACCTGGGCCTTTCTGTTCGCCCACCCGGCCCATTTCATTGCCCTCGGCGCGGGTTCGGGCCTGCCCCGTTTCGCCCCCGGCACAGCGGGCACGCTCTGGGCCTGGGTGGTCTTCGTGCTGTTGCAGCCCCGGCTGCCCGACCTGGGCTGGGCGTTGCTGATCGGCGTGGGCACGCTGGTGGGCTGGTGGGCCAGCACGGTCACGGCGCAGCACATGCGCATCGCCGACTCGGGCCACATCGTGGTCGATGAAATCCTGGCTTTCTGGCTCGTGCTGTGGCTGGTCTCACCCACCAGCTTCTGGGGCCAGCTCTACGCCTTCGTGCTGTTCCGCCTGTTCGACGCGGTGAAGATCGGGCCCATGGCCTGGGCCGACCAGCGCTTCAAGGGCTTTGGTCCGCGCGGAGGTTTCGGCATCCTGCTCGACGACTTCGCCGCGGCCGGCTGCACCCTGCTCGTGATCGCTGCCTGGAGGTTTTAAGCCCACCCCCGTCGCTTGCTCGCTGCGCGTAGCCGCTCCGCCCCTCAAGGGGCAACACCTGCGGCCGGGCGAAGCCCGTTCCGCGGTGTTCCTGACCACTCCCCCTCACTCACGACCATGACCTCCACGAACCCGCCGCCCACCGCCTCACTGGTTGAACAACTGGCCACCGAACTCAAAGCGCGCGGCCAGTTCCTGGCCACGGCCGAGAGCTGCACCGGTGGCCTGATCGCCAGCGCCTGCACCGAGCTCAGCGGATCGAGCGACTGGTTCGAGCGCGGCTTCGTCACCTACTCCAACGCCGCCAAGTCCGAGCTGCTGGGTGTGCCCGCGGCGCTGATCGAGGAGCACGGCGCGGTGAGCGAGGCCGTGGCGCGCGCCATGGCCGCCGGGGCGGTGGTCAACGCCCATGCGCACTGGTCGGTGGCGGTCACCGGCATCGCCGGACCCACCGGCGGCAGCGCCGACAAGCCGGTGGGCACGGTGTGGTTCGGCTGGGCCACGCCCGAAGGCGTGAGCACCGAACACCAGCGCTTCGACGGCGACCGTGCCGCCGTGCGCCAGGCCGCAGTGCGCCACGCGCTGGCAGGGCTGCTGCAGCGCCTGCGCTGACGGGAACGCCCGCCGCCATGGCCGAACCCTTCAAGAACCTCATCAACCCCCGCACCGTGGCGCACGCGGGCGCACACCTGCAGCGCGTGTGGCCCGGTTTCGAGTGCCAGCGCTTCGAGCGGCAGGCCGGCCACGGGCTGGACGCGCTGGAGTTCAAGGCGCGCGCCATGCAGCTGGCCGATGCGCTGGAGGCCACCCTGCCGAGCGACTTCGCCACCGCCTGCGACCTGCTCGAAGCCAGCCTGGCGCCGCCGCTGCCACTGGACGCGCAGGGCGAGCCCATCGCCCTGGCGGCCGACCGGCAGGACGAGGGCCTGGCCGGCTGGGTGGTGTGGTCCATGGGCGAGTTCGTGGCGCGCCGGGGTGTGAACGGTGATGTGCCGCGCGCGCTGGCCTGCCTGCACGCGCTCACCCAGCGGTTCTCGGCCGAATTCGCGATCCGCCCGCTGATCCAGCAACACCCCGGCGTGGTGCTGCCCACCCTGGCCGAGTGGGCGAGCGACCCGAGCGCGCACGTGCGCCGGCTGGTGAGCGAGGGTTCGCGCCCACGCCTGCCCTGGGGCCTGCGGCTGCAGGCCCTGGTGGCCGACCCCGCACCCACCCTGCCTCTGCTGCGTGTGTTGCAGGACGACGTCAGCGCCTATGTGCGCCGCAGCGTGGCCAACCACCTGAACGACATCGCCAAGGACCACCCCGATCTGGTGGCCCGCTGGGTGGACGAGCACCTGCGCGGCGCGGCGCCGCAACGCACGGCCCTGCTGCGCCACGCCAGCCGCAGCCTGATCAAGCAGGGCCACGCGCCCACGCTGGCCGCCTGGGGACTCGGGCTGGGCCTGCAGGGCGAGGCCGGTCTGAGCCTGTCCACCGACCACGCGGCGGTGGGGGATGATATCGGGCTGCACGTCACGCTGCGCTCGACGGCGCGAACGACCCAGCCGCTGGTGGTGGACTATGCGGTGCACCACGTGCGCGCCAACGGCGGCACCAGCCCCAAGGTGTTCAAGGGCTGGAAGCTGGCGCTGGGCCCGGGTGAGCTGCGCCTCCTGGAAAAACGCCACAGCCTGCGCCCCGTGACCACGCGCACGCTCTACCCGGGCAGCCACCGCATCGATCTGCTGGTCAACGGCCAGGCCTGTGCCAGCGCCCACTTCGAGCTCTTGCCGTGAAGGAGGCCCCATGACCGACACACCCTGGTTTGACGGATTCGAGCGGCGCGAGATACCGCTGGGCACCGCCGGCGCGCCCCGTCACGTCACGCTGCGCGTGGGTGGACTTGCGCAGGGCCCGGTGCTGGTGCTGCTGCACGGTTTTCCGCAGACGCACGTGATGTGGCAGCGCGTGGCCCAGCGGCTGCGCGGCGCCTACCGGATCGTCATGCCGGACCTGCGCGGCTACGGCGACTCGCCCGCACCGGCGGACGCGCCGCGCCACGAACAGGCCAGCAAGCGTGCCATGGCCAGCGACGTGGTGGCCGTGCTCGACGCGCTGGGTGTGGACCGGTTTTTCCTCTGCGGCCACGACCGCGGCGCCCGCGTGGCGCACCGTGTGGCGCTGGACTTCCCGCAGCGCGTGCGGAAGCTCGGCGTGATCGACATCGCGCCCACGCTGGACATGTACGCGCGCACCGACATGGACTTTGCCCGTGCTTATTACCACTGGTTCCACCTGATCCAGCCAGCGCCCCTGCCGGAGACCATGATCGGCGGCGCGGCGCTGGCCTATCTGCACGCCAAGCTCGGCGGCTGGGGCGCGGGCGGCCTGGGCCACATCGAGCCCGAGGCACTGGCCGAATACGAGCGCTGCTTCTGCCGGCCCGACGCCATCCACAGCGCCTGCGAGGACTACCGCGCCAGCGCCGACATCGACCTGGAGCACGACCGGCTGGGCCGCGAGCGCGGTGAAACCATCGCCTGCGACACCCTGGTGCTCTGGGGCGCCAAGGGCGTGGTGCAGCGCTTTTTCGATCCGCTGGCGCTCTGGCAGGCGCGCTGCGCGGCGAGCATCAGCGGGCAGGCCTTGCCGGCCGGCCACTTCATTCCCGAAGAACTGCCCACTGAGACCGCGGCGGCCCTGGCCGGGTTCATGCGACCCTGAACGCGCGGGTCAGCCGCCATCAGCCCGGGAGGATGTGCGCGTCCAGCCCGCGCCGCGGCGCCGGACCGACCGCAGGCGCATAACCCAGGCGCACCCACATCTGCACCGTGTGTCCCGGTGAAGGGGCCTCCAGCAGCCGGTGGATGTCCGCGTAAGGCCCGGCCTGCTCGGGGTATTCCTGCAGGGCCTGCTGCAAGGGGTGCATGGACAGACCCGCAGCCGTGGCGGCGAGCTGCGCGCGGGCGTAGGCACGGCCGGCGTTCACCTGCGTCGCGCGGTCATTGCCCTCGGTCACCATCCAGAAGAACGCCGGCGTCGCGGCGATCTTCGCGTTGAAATCCTCGATCTGGCGCGTGATGGCGGCGTCCCCCGGCTGGGGCGCACGGCTGCGGTCGAACAGGCCCACGGCGGTGAGCGCGCGCACCAGCGGATCGTTGATCGAGAGGCCATCGCGGTGCTCGGCAATCTCCTTCGGCCCGATGCGCAGCACCCGCAGCGATTCGAGCATGGTGCGCGGCGTTTCCAGTTCGATGCGCCAGGCCTCCATGGCAATGCGGCGGTGCTGCGCCAGTGCCTCGGCCTGCGCCGCGCCCACAAAGCCGGCCCGCACCGCGTGGGGCGCCAGGCTGGCGGCGATGGCCTGCAGCGCGGCCGAGTCGGGCTCGCGCGCCTCGTACGCTTCGCGGTTGGTGTGGCGCCGGAAGATCTGCGCAAACAGCGGGTCGGGACGCAGCGAGGCGTCGGGCAGCAACCGGATGTGGGCCGTGGGCCGCGCGTCCAGCGCCTGCGGGCCAAAGGCGCCTTGCGGAAACAGCGCGATCTCGGCGCGCAGACCGCGCTGGCGCGCGGCCAAGTCCAGCAGCTCCAGGAAGGTGCCTTGGCTCATCATCATCTGGCGCGAGAACGGGTCGGTCTCGGACAGCAGGCGGCTGCGGTCGATGAACAAGGTGATCGCTTCGGGCTCGCGCAGATCCACCAGCCAGGACTGCAGATTGTGCGAATGCGGCGCCAGGATGGCATGGGCCAGCACCCAGCGGCGCGGGTCGGGTTCGTTGCCCGGTCCCTGCCAGGCCGCGATGGCCTCGGGCGGCAGCGCGCTGCTGCAGGCCACCAGGCCGCCCGCGGTGGCGGCCACCACCACGCCGCCTCCGGCGATGCGCAAAAAACGTCGGCGTTGCATGGTTCCTCCTGTGGGTGAACGGTCGCGTCGGATCAGGCCCGCGCGGTTCCAGAGTGCACCGGCGGCTCGGCGGCCGCGGGCAGCATGCCCAAGTCCCGCAGGGTGTGTTCCAGCGCCAGCGGCCAGGGCGTGTGCGGCTCGCTGCCGATCAGGGCCCGCAGGCGGCGGTTGTCCAGCCGGTGCGGCCGGTTCCAGAGGTAGCGCAGCGCCACCAGCGTGGCCCAGCTCGGCACCAGGGGCCCCAGCAGGGAGAACAAAGGCCACGGCAGGCCGCCCACGCGCAGGGTCGCCTGCTCGCTCAGCCAGCCCTGCTGGCGGGCCAGCGGCTGCAAGACATCGACCCAGTCCTGGCCCGACAGATCGTGGCCGCTGAAATGCAGCGACTCGAACGGCGCCATCGCCGCGCGCGCGCCGGCCACCGCCACGAAGGTCCGGGCCAGGTCGGGCAGGTAGGCCCAGGGCGTGCGCACGTCCAGCGGACCGGGAAGCACCAGCTTGCCACGCCGGATGCCGGTGAGCATGGCCAGGTCGAGCCAGGTGCCGCGCCCCCGGCCATAGAAGTTGCCGGCGCGCACGATCACCGCGCGCAGCCGGCCCTGGCGGGTGGCCTGCTCCAGCCGCGCCTCCATGTCGGTGCGGATGCGCCCCATGGCCATGCTGGGGCGCTGCGGGGTGTCTTCGAGCAGCACGCCCGGCATGGCCTCGCCATAGTTGTACACATTGCCGGGCAGCATGATCGTGGCCCCCAGCGCCTGCGCCACCGCCATGCCAGACTGCAGCAGCGGCCAGGCTTCGCGCTTCCAGGCCTGGCGCGTGTAGCGGTTGGGGTTGAGCGCATGCACCACCACCGAGGCCCCGCCGCTGCGACGCACCTGCGCGACCAGTGCCTCGACAGCCTGCGGCGTGTCCAGCGCCTGCGCCAGCCACGTGACGCCGGCCACCTCGGGGGCTGCGGCGCCGGGTCGCATCTGGGCCAGCACGCGCCAGCCGCCACGCGCAAAGGCCTGGGCCGCGGCCAGGCCGAAACGGCCACGGCCGCCCAGGACCAGCACCGTCTCGGCGGGGTGGGAAGAAGACAGCTCATGCATGAGGAAACTCCATGGGGCGCCGACCACCGGCACCATGGGATCGATTGTGGAAACATCGGCCCCCATACACAATTGCCTGAAACCGGACACCAGACATACACATATGCATACCGGAGACTTCAACTGGACCCTGATCCGCTCGTTTCTGGCCGCGCTGGACCACGGCAGCCTGATGGCGGCCGCGCGCGCCCTGGCCACCAGCCAGCCCACAGTGGGCCGGCACATCGGGGAGCTGGAAACGCAGCTGGGCGTGGTGCTGTTTGAGCGCACGGGCCGCGGCCTGGTGCCCACCGCCCACGCGCTGCGGCTGGCCGACGCGGCGCGCGCCATGTCGGTCGCGGCCGATCAGCTCGCGCGCCAGGCCTCGGGCGCGCAGGTCGACCCGCGGGGCTCGGTGCGCATCACGGCGAGCCAGCCCGTCACCTGCGTGCTGTTGCCGCCGGTGCTGCTGCAGATGCGCCAGGCCCTGCCCGACATCCAGATCGAGCTGGTGTCGAGCAACGCGGTGAGCAACCTGCTGCAGCGCGAGGCCGACATCGCGCTGCGCATGGTGCGGCCCGACCAAGGCTCTTTGGTGACCAAGCGTGTGGGGCAGGTCGCCATCGGCGCCTATGCGCACCGCGACTACCTGCGCCGACGCGGCACGCCGCAGATGCCCGAGGACCTGCTGGTGCACGACCTGATCGGCTACGACCGCAACACCGATATCGTGCAGGGCTTCGCCCGCATGGGCTACCCGATCGAGCGCGAACGCTTCGCAGTGCGCACCGACGACCTCAACGCCTACCAGGCCGCGGTAAGCGCAGGGCTGGGTGTGGGCTTTCTGGCCCGCTACGTGGCGCGCCAGAACCCGGACCTGGTGCCGCTGCTGCCCATGCTGCCCATACCGCCGCTGCCCGTGTGGCTGGCGGTGCACCGCGAGATCCGCAGCAACCCGCGCATCCGTGCCGTGTGGGACTTCCTCGCGCGGGCGTTGCCGCAGGCGCTAAGCTGAGCGCTGTCACTCCTCTCACCCAAGGAAATCCGATGCTCACCGTCCACCACCTCAACAACTCGCGCTCGCAGCGCGTGCTCTGGCTGCTCGAAGAACTGGGCGTGCCCTACGAGATCCAGCGCTATGAGCGCGACCCCGAGACCATGCTGGCGCCGCCCTCGCTGCGCAAGGTGCACCCCCTGGGCAAATCACCGGTGGTGACCGACGGCCGGGCCACGCTGGCGGAGTCGGGCGCCATCATCGAGTACCTGGTGGAGACCTATGGCGAGGGCCGCCTCGCGCCCGAGGCGGGCACGCCCGCGTTTCAGCGCTACCGCTACTGGCTGCACTACGCAGAGGGCTCGCTCATGCCGCCCCTGCTGCTCAAGCTGGTGTTCGATCAGGTGGAACGAGCGCCACTGCTGGTGCGCCCGGTGGCCAAGGCGATCTCGGCCACGGTCAAGCGCCGCTTCATCACCCCCAACCTCACGCAACACCTGGATTTCCTGGAGGCCGAGCTGGCCAGTTCACCCTGGTTTGCCGGGCGCTCGTTCAGCGCCGCCGACGTGCAGATGAGCTTTCCGGTAGAGGCCGCGGCCGCGCGCGCGGGGCTGGACCAGAGCCGCCCCAAGCTGATGGACTGGCTGGGCCGCATCCACGCCCGGCCTGCCTACCAGCGCGCCATCGAACAGGGCGGCCCGTTCGAGCTGATGGCCTGATCGGCGACTCACCCCATGCCGTGGCACTTCTTGTATTTCTTGCCGCTGCCGCACCAGCAGGGATCGTTGCGCCCCGGAGTGTCGGCCTTGCGCGCGGACTCGACGCGCGGACCCAGGCTTTGCCAGAGCTGGCGCAGGTCGTACACCGCCCAGATGGCGGCGCCAAACGCGTTCAGTCGCTCGTCGCTCACACTGGGCGCGCCGTCTTCGCTGTGCATGCAGACCGTGGGTGGATCGGTGTCGTCCTCGGTCAGCGCCACGATGGCGTCGAGCGCGTCGTTGAGCCAGCCGGCCGCTTCCTTGTCGCGCGGGGCGGCCCATTCCTCGGGCCAGCTCTCCACCACGAACATGAAGCCCAGGGCCCAGACCTGGCCGAACGCCGGCAAGACCTGATCACCCATGTCGGCGCGCGCTTCCTCGGGCAGGCTGGCCACCGCACCGCGCACGTCCATCACCTCGGGGTGGTAGCTGCGTTCGTCTTCGAGCGTTTCGACCGGAGCCCCCAGCGCCGTGGCCACCTCGTTCCAGCGCCGCGTCCACAGCTCCATGAAACGCGTGAACTGCGCCGCATCGGCGAAGTGCGTGTCCTCGGGATCGCTGCCGGGCACGCCCGGTTCGCTGTCTCCGGTGCCGAGCAGCACCGGGAAGTACTCGCTGGGCATGATGAGGCGTCGCGTGCACAGCAGCGCGGCCATGGCGCCCTCGCAGAACTCCCACTGCGGCACGTCCTCGCCGCGCGTGCGCAGGTCGTCCAGGATGGCGTCGAGCGCATCAAAATCGTCGTTGTCCATGGGGACGGGCGTGGTATCGGTGTTCATGGGGGAAAGCGGGGGCGGGTTTTATGATGCTGGGCAGTGTAAGCCCCCAAGGAACCCATGCTCGAACGCCTCAACGCCATTTATCCGGTGCGCTACACCGCGCTCGCCCTGTGCGTTCTTTGCGCGCTGCTCAGCCTGTTCACGCTGGTGGCCTTTGGTGTCGGTGGGCTGGTTTTCGTGCTGTCCGCAGGCCTTTCGGCGCTGGGGTTCTGGGACCTGCGCCAGACCAAGAGCTCGGTGCTGCGCAATTACCCGGTCATCGGCCATTTCCGCTTCATGCTGGAAAAGATCCGGCCCGAGATCCGTCAGTATTTTCTGGAGAGCGACACCGAGGCCACACCGTTTTCGCGCAGCCAGCGCAGCCTGGCCTATGCGCGCGCCAAGGGCGAGACCGACAAGCGCCCGTTCGGCACCCAGCGCGACCTGCGCGCCGTCGGACACGAATGGCTCAACCACTCGCTCGCACCCACCGCACTGGACTCGCATGACTTTCGCGTCACCATCGGCGGCCCCACCTGCACCCAGCCCTACGCGGCCAGCGTGTTCAACATCTCGGCCATGAGCTTTGGCGCGCTGTCGGCCAACGCCATCCAGGCGCTCAACGCGGGCGCCCAACGTGGCGGCTTCGCCCACGACACCGGCGAAGGCTCCATCTCGGCCTGGCACCGGCTCAACGGCGGCGACCTGATCTGGGAAATCGGCTCGGGCTACTTCGGCTGCCGCGGCGACGACGGCCTGTTCAACGAGGACAAGTTCAAGGCCAACGCCCTCGACGCCCAGGTCAGGATGATCGAGATCAAGCTCAGCCAGGGGGCCAAGCCGGGCCACGGCGGCGTGTTGCCGGGCGCCAAGGTGACGCCCGAGATCGCTGCGGCACGCGGCGTGCCGGTGGGCGTGGACTGCGTGTCTCCGGCCGCGCACAGCGCCTTCTCGACCCCGATGGAGCTGCTGCAGTTCGTCGCGCGGCTGCGCGAGCTCTCGGGTGGCAAGCCGACCGGCTTCAAACTCTGCATCGGCCACCCCTGGGAGTGGTTCGCCATCGTCAAGGCGATGCTGGAGACCGGCATCACGCCCGACTTCATCGTGGTCGATGGCGCCGAGGGCGGCACCGGCGCGGCACCGCTGGAGTTCACCGACCACGTGGGGGCGCCGCTGCAGGAAGGCCTGCGCCTGGTGCACAACACGCTGGTGGGTGTGAACCTGCGTGATCGCATCAAGATCGGCGCCTCGGGCAAGGTGGTGAGCGCCTTCGACATCGCACGCTGTCTGGCCATTGGTGCCGACTGGTGCAACAGCGCACGCGGTTTCATGTTTGCCCTGGGCTGCATCCAGGCCCAGACCTGCCACACAGGCCAGTGCCCCACCGGCGTCTCCACCCAGGACCCGGTGCGCCAGCAGGCGCTGGTGGTGCCCGACAAGGCCACGCGGGTGTTCAATTTCCATCAGCAGACACTGAAGGCGCTGCAGGAACTGGTGCAGGCCGGCGGCCTGCAGCACCCAGGCGACATCACGGCGCAGCACATCGTGCGCCGCGTGAACGAAAACGAAGTGCGCCTGCTGGCCAACCTGCTGCCCACCACCCAGCCCGGCGCCCTGCTGCGCGGCTCCGAAGGCCAGCATGCGGTGTTCACCACCTACTGGGAGCAGGCACGGGCCGACCGGTTCGGTCTGACCTGATCCTCGCGCCGCATCCGTCGCCGATGCAACGCAAGGTCTGAGTGCCTCCAGTCCCACCCGTTTCTCCACCCAGGAAAAGACATGCCGTCCACGCCCCGCTCGCCAAAGGTCTCCCCCAACAACCCCTGCCCCTTCCTGAGGGCGCTGGTGGCGCAGGGCCTGCTGGCCGACGACGTGGTGAGTCTTGGGACAATCACCAGCACCATCGTCAAGGTGGCGAACGCGGGCGATGGGCAACCCGAACTCCCCGCTGCGGCGATCCGGGCCATTGCACTGGTCGCGAACGGGCTCACCCCGCTGCAGATGGCACGCAACGGCTTCGGAGGCCTGCGACTGAACGAACTGAGGAACGGGCCTTTGGACAAGAAGGGCGCCGGTTCGCGCATTCTGGATGCCAAGGCCAAAGTCGATCCGAAGGAACTCGCACGGCTGGAGGAGTTTGCGAGCGAGAAAACCGATGCCGATGGCCACGCCGAACCCGGACTCGACCTGGACGAACTGCAGCGCATGATGGACGCCAACTTCGAGCGTGCGGCGGGCCACAGACGCAGCATCGACAGAAAACTGATGGATGGCGAGTGGCCCATCCTGCTGAAGGTGATGGGCAAGCAAGGCAAAACAGGCCGATACCTCAGCCTCAAGGAGGTGGGTGAACTGTTTGTCGAGCGCCGGCTTCCGGAGCGGATGTCCAGCCAACTGGCCAGCGGCTGACCGTGAGCGCGATCGGACCGGCGCCGAACCGGGACGCACCAACAAAAAAGCCCACGTTACCGTGGGCTTCAATGACAAGCGCAATGCTTGATTGGTTTGGTTGCGGAGGCAAGATTTGAACTTGCGACCTTTGGGTTATGAGCCCAACGAGCTACCAGGCTGCTCCACTCCGCGTCAAGCCTTGTATTCTATCACGCTTTCGCGTCGTCAGCCGCTGGAGCGGCATCTTCTGCGCGATCCACCAGTTCGACCAGCGCCATGGGTGCATTGTCGCCCACCCGGTAGCCCATCTTCAGGATGCGGGTATAGCCACCCGGACGGGCTGCGAAGCGCGGGCCCAGTTCGTTGAAGAGCTTGACGACCACATCGCGGTCGCGCAGGCGGTCAAAAGCCAGACGACGGTTGGCCACGGTCGCGACCTTGGCCAGGGTGATCATGGGTTCGACAACGCGGCGCAGCTCTTTGGCCTTGGGCAGCGTGGTCTTGATGACTTCGTGCGTAAGCAGCGAGTTCATCATGTTGCGCAGCATCGCGAGGCGGTGCTCGCTGGTGCGATTGAGTTTACGAAGTCCGTGTCCGTGACGCATGGTGATTTCCTTTCAGTGTTTTGCCTCCAGCCGTATCAGGTACTGGAGGTTCGTCAGACGTTTGATCGCCGGGATCAGTGTTTGTCGAGACCGGCCGGCGGCCAGTTTTCGAGCTTCATACCCAAGGTCAGGCCGCGCGAGGCGAGCACTTCCTTGATCTCGTTGAGCGACTTGCGACCCAGGTTGGGGGTCTTCAGCAACTCGTTCTCAGTGCGCTGGATCAGGTCCCCGATGTAATAGATGTTTTCGGCCTTGAGGCAGTTGGCCGAACGCACGGTGAGTTCGAGCTCGTCCACAGGACGCAGCAGGATCGGGTCGAACTGCTGGGAGCTGCGCTGGGCAGGCTGGTCGAACGCCGACAGCTCCACGCCTTCGAGTTGGGCAAACACCGCGAGCTGTTCCACCAGGATCTTGGCAGAGGCGCGCACGGCTTCTTCCGGACCGATCGAACCGTTGGTCTCGATTTCAAGCACCAGCTTGTCCAGATCGGTACGCTGCTCCACACGAGCGCTTTCAACGGTGTAGCTCACGCGCTTGACCGGCGAGAACGAAGCGTCGAGCACGATGCGACCAATCGAACGCGACTGGTCATCGTTGCGGCGCAGGCTACCGGGCACATAACCACGACCTTTTTCAACCTTGATCTGCATATCCAGCTTGGCGCCGGCAGACAGCGTGGCGATCACATGGCCAGGGTTGACGATTTCCACGTCGTGCGGCGTCTGAATGTCGGCCGCCGTGACCAGGCCTTCACCATCCTTGCGCAGGCTCAGGGTGACTTCGTCGCGGTTGTGCAACTTGAAGACCACACCCTTGAGGTTCAGCAACATGTTCACGACATCTTCCTGCACACCATCGATGGAGGAGTATTCGTGAACCACACCGGCAATGGTGACCTCGGTCGGCGCGTGCCCGGTCATCGAGGACAGCAACACCCGGCGCAGGGCATTGCCCAGCGTGTGACCGTAGCCGCGTTCGAAGGGCTCCAGCGTCACTTTGGCGCGATTGGTCGACAGTTGCTCGACGTTGATGGTTTTGGGCTTCAGCAGATTGTTCAGCATTCAAACTTCCTTCAGTACCCTCGGCTCGTTACACCGATAAGGCAGACGGAGCATGGCCCGACCACACCGTGCAGGTGCAGGCCGGGAACGAAATTAACGGGAATACAGTTCGACGATCAGCGATTCGTTGATGTCGGCACCGAACTCATCACGGTCGGGCGACTTCTTGAACACGCCTTCGGCCTTGTCCACGGCCACGTCGACCCAGGCGGGGAAGCCAATCTGCTTGGCGAGTTCCAACGCTTCGATCACGCGGGCCTGTTTCTTGGACTTTTCACGCACCGCCACCACATCACCGGCCTTGACCGAGTACGAGGGGATGTTGACCGACTTGCCGTTGACCGTGATCGCCTTGTGCGACACGATCTGGCGGGCTTCAGCGCGGGTGGATGCAAAACCCATGCGGAACACGACGTTGTCCAGGCGTGCTTCCAGCAGGAACAACAGGTTGGCGCCGGTATTGCCACGGCGACGGTCCGCCTCGGCGAAATAGCGGCGGAACTGGCGTTCCAGCACGCCATAGGTGCGCTTGACTTTCTGCTTTTCACGCAGCTGCAGACCAAAGTCGGAGGTGCGCTGACCGGAGGTGCGGCCATGTTGGCCAGGCTTGGAGTCGAATTTGGCCTTGTCGCTGATCGAGCGGCGTGCGCTCTTGAGCAACAGGTCCGAGCCTTCACGGCGGGAGAGTTTGGCCTTGGGGCCGAGGTAACGTGCCACGTTGGTTTCCTTGAATCACACTGCCGCAACCCGATGTTGCGGGAGCCACCCGTTGGACGGGGGCGGTGGGCTTAGCAAAAATGCCACCGCAGGCGACTGCGGTGGCGCTCGAAAAAAAGCTTTTGATTGTACCGCGCTGGCGGCACCGCCTCAAACAGACGGTTCAGATGCGACGGCGCTTCTGCGGACGGCAACCGTTGTGCGGCACAGGCGTCACGTCGGCAATCGAGTTGATCCGGATGCCCAAAGCACCCAGAGCACGCACCGAGGACTCACGACCCGGGCCCGGACCCTTGATCTCGACGTCCAGATTCTTGATGCCCTGCTCGATCGCGGCACGACCCGCGACTTCCGAAGCCACCTGAGCAGCAAAAGGCGTCGACTTGCGCGAACCCTTGAAGCCCTGACCACCCGAAGACGCCCAGGACAGTGCATTGCCCTGACGGTCGGTGATGGTGATGATGGTGTTGTTGAACGACGCGTGCACGTGGGCAATGCCGTCGGCAATGTTCTTGCGGACTTTTTTGCGGACGCGGGCAGATGCGCTGCTGGAGGGAGACTTAGCCATGAGGATCCTTCAAACCGATTACTTCTTCAGCGACTGGGCCGCCTTGCGGGGACCTTTGCGCGTGCGGGCGTTGGTCTTCGTACGCTGACCACGGACCGGCAGACCACGACGGTGGCGGAAACCACGGTAGCAACCAATGTCCATCAAACGCTTGATGTTCATGGTGGTTTCACGGCGCAGGTCACCCTCGATCGTGAACACACCGACCTGGTCACGGACTTTTTCAAGTTCCGCGTCGCTCAGGTCCTTGATTTTCTTGGTGTAGTCGATACCGCAGGCTTCGCAGATCTTGCGAGCACGGGTACGGCCAATGCCAAAAATTGCCGTCAAGCCGATTTCGGCGTGCTTGTGCGGCGGAATGTTGATGCCTGCAATACGAGCCATGTTGGTCCTCTGAACTTCCGAATCAGCCTTGACGCTGTTTGTGGCGGGGATCGGTGCAAATCACTCGCACGATGCCATGCCGCTTGATGATCTTACAGTTGCGGCACATTTTTTTGACCGAAGCCGAAACTCTCATAGTCTTCTCCTAGATATTCCAAAAATATTCAACCAGCCACCGCTCACTTCGAGCGAAACACAATCCGCGCCCGGGTGAGGTCGTAGGGCGTGAGTTCTACCTTGACCTTGTCACCCGGCAGGATGCGGATGTAATGCATCCTCATCTTGCCGGAGATGTGTCCCAAAACCACATGACCATTTTCGAGCTTGACCCTGAAAGTCGCATTGGGCAGGTTCTCAACCACCTCGCCCTGCATTTCGATCACGTCGTCCTTGGCCATAAGCAAAGCTCAAAGGGATGTTTTGAAATTGGCCTTTTTAAGCAGCGATTCGTATTGCTGCGACATCATGTAGTTCTGCACCTGGGCCATGAAATCCATGGTGACCACCACGATGATCAACAGGGATGTGCCACCGAAATAGAAGGGCACGTTGTACTTCAGGATCAGAAACTCGGGCAACAGGCAGACGGCGGTGATGTAGATCGCACCCGCCAGGGTCAGTCGCAGCAGGATCTTGTCGATGTAGCGGGCGGTCTGATCCCCAGGACGAATACCGGGAATGAACGCACCGCTCTTCTTCAGGTTGTCGGCCGTTTCGCGGCTGTTGAAAACCAATGCCGTGTAGAAGAAGCAGAAGAAAACAATGGCCGCGGCGTACAACGCCACGTAGATCGGTTGACCCGGCGACAAGGCCGAAGCGATGTCGCGCAGCCAGCGGGTCGATTCACCCGTGCTCACCCAGCTCACCACCGTGGTGGGCAACAGGATGATGCTGGAGGCGAAGATCGGCGGGATCACGCCGGCCATGTTCAGTTTGAGCGGCAGATGCGATGACTGACCGCCATACACCTTGTTGCCCACCTGACGCCGAGCATAGTTCACCAGAATCTTGCGCTGACCACGTTCGACGAACACCACGAAGTAGGTGACCAGAATCACCAGTGCGATGATGAAGATCGACACCAGGATGTTCATGGCACCGGTGCGCACCAGCTCGAGCAAGCCACCGATGGCACTCGGCAGACCCGCCGCGATACCCGCGAAGATCAGGATCGAGATCCCGTTGCCCAGGCCGCGCTCGGTGATCTGCTCGCCCAGCCACATCAGGAACATGGTTCCCGCCACCAGGCTGACCACGGCGGTCAGGCGAAAGCCCATGCCGGGATCGATCACGAGCCCCTGCTGACCTTCCAGAGCCAGGGCAATGCCCATGGACTGGAAGATGGCCAGGGCCAGCGTACCGTAACGGGTGTAGGACGTGATCTTGCGACGACCGGCTTCGCCTTCCTTCTTCAGCTGCTCGAACGTGGGCACCACATAGGTCATCAACTGCATGATGATCGACGCCGAGATGTACGGCATGATGCCCAACGCAAACACGGTGAAGCGCGACAGCGCCCCGCCCGAGAACATGTTGAAGAGGCTGAGAATACCGCCGGCCTGGCCCTTGAACAGCTGTTCCAGCTGCGCAGGGTCGATGCCGGGCACGGGGATGTGTGCCCCGATACGGTAAACCACCAGCGCCAACAACAGGAACACCAGTCGGCGACGCAGGTCGCCGAACTTGCCCGTTTTGGCCAGAGTCGTGGATCCAGTTGCCACAGATTGCTTCCGCTGGTGTCCGATCAGGCCAACGAACCGCCAGCGGCTTCGATCGCCGACTTGGCCGCTGCGGTGGCACCGATGCTCTTGAGCGTCACGGCGCGCGTGATCTCACCGGTCTTGATGACCTTCACGCGGCGTGCGAGGTGGGCCACGAGGCCAGCCTGCTTGAGCACCAGCAGGTCGATCTCGGCCGCTTCCAGCGCGTTGATGTCGGCCAGGGTCACTTCGGCGTTGAACTGCAGTTGCGCGGATTTGAAGCCACGCTTGGGCAGGCGACGCTGCAGAGGCATTTGACCGCCTTCGAAGCCCACCTTGTGGTAGCCACCCGAACGCGATTTCTGGCCTTTGTGACCACGGCCAGCGGTTTTACCCAGGCCGGAGCCGATGCCACGGCCGACACGGCGCTTGGCGTGCTTGGCGCCTTCTTGGGGCTTGATGCTATTGAGTTCCATGTCTTGCGACTCCGGTTCAGAGTACTTTGACCAGGTAGCTGATCTTGTTGATCATGCCGCGCACGGCGGGCGTGTCCTGCAGCTCGCTGATGCTGTTGAGCTTGCGCAGGCCCAGGCCACGCACGGTGTCGCGGTGTGACTGCTTGGTACCAATGGGGCTGCGCACCAGTTGGACCTTGACGGTGTTTTGTGTGGTCATGATCGCTCCAATCAGCCCAGGATGTCTTCAACCGACTTGCCGCGCTTGGCAGCCACGTCGGAGGGCGTGGTCGAATTCTTCAGTGCGTCCAGCGTGGCACGCACCAGGTTGTAGGGATTGCTCGAGCCATGGCTCTTGGCCACGACGTCGGTGATGCCCAGCACCTCAAACACGGCGCGCATCGGGCCGCCCGCGATGATGCCGGTACCCTTGGAAGCGGGCAGCATCATGACGTTGGAGGCACCGTGCTCACCATGCACGCTGTGGTGCAGCGAACCGTTCTTGAGCGACACCTTGATCATGTTGCGGCGGGCCTGTTCCATGGCCTTCTGCACGGCCACCGGCACTTCACGTGCCTTGCCCTTGCCCATGCCGACGCGGCCGTCGCCATCACCGACCACGGTCAGTGCTGCGAAACCGAGAATGCGACCGCCCTTGACCACCTTGGTCACGCGGTTGATCGCGATCATCTTCTCGCGCAAACCGTCGTCGTTCGCTTCGTTCTTGATGTTTGCCGTAAATTTAGCCATTTTGTGTATTCCGTCTGATCAGAACTGCAGACCGGCCTCGCGGGCCGCGTCTGCCAGGGCTTTCACCCGGCCATGGTAGGCAAAACCGGAACGGTCAAACGCCACCTTCTCGATGCCGGCGGCCTTGGCCTTTTCAGCGATGCGCTTGCCCACCAGTTGCGCAGCAGCGGTGTTGCCACCCTTGCCAGCGCCACCGATCTGGGCACGCACCTCGGCTTCGGCCGTGGAGGCAGAAGCCAGCACACGGGTGCCATCGTCGGAAATAACGTTGGCGTAGATGTGCAGGTTGGTGCGGTTCACGGTCAGGCGGACGGCACCTTGCTGCGCAATGCGGATGCGCGTCTGGCGGGCCCGACGGAGACGTTGCTCTTTTTTGGTCAACATGATCCTGATCCTTATTTCTTCTTGGTTTCCTTGATCACGACCTTTTCATCCGCATAGCGGATGCCCTTGCCCTTGTAGGGCTCGGGGGGGCGCACAGCGCGCACCTCGGAAGCGATCTGCCCCACGCGCTGGCGGTCGGAACCCTTGATCAGGATTTCGGTCGGCGTCGGGGTTTCCACCTTGATACCGGCGGGCATGTCCATCACCACGGGGTGGGAATAGCCAACCGTCAGGTTGAGCTTGGTGCCCTGGGCCTGGGCCTTGTAGCCCACACCGAGGAGCGTCAGCTTCTTTTCGAAGCCCTTGCTCACACCGTTGACCATGTTGTTCACCAGCTGGCGCATGGTGCCGGACATGGCATTGGCTTCGCGGGATTCGTTCACCGGGGTGAACGAAAGCGAACCAGCGTTGTTTTCCACCTTGACCAGGGCGCTCTGCGCCAGCGCCAGGGCGCCCAGGGCCCCCTTGACGTTGATCAGGTTGTCTTTGACAGCCACTTCCACCCCAGCAGGGATGGAGACCGGCAGTTTTCCAATACGTGACATTCAGTTGCTCCTCAATGCCCGCATCAGGCGACGTAACACAGGACTTCACCACCGACACCGGTGGCGCGCGCCTTGCGGTCGGTCATCACACCCTGGGGCGTGGTGACGATGGCCACACCCAGACCGTTCTGGACCTGGGGGATGGCGTTGCGGCCGCGGTAAACACGCAGGCCAGGACGGCTGACGCGCTCGATGCGTTCGATCACGGGACGGCCGGCGTAATACTTGAGAGCGATCTCAAGCTCGTTCTTGCCGTCGTTGCTCTTGACCTGGAACCCGTCGATGTAGCCCTCGTCCTTCAGGACCTGGGCGATCGCGGTTTTGACCTTCGAGGCCGGCATCGTCACGCTGGCCTTCTCGACCATCTGCGCGTTGCGGATGCGGGTCAACATGTCGGCGATAGGATCACTCATGCTCATTTGTGGTTCTCCTAGGGCTTACCAGCTGGCTTTGGTGACACCGGGAATCTCACCGGCGAACGCCATTTCGCGGACCTTGGCACGGGCCAGGCCGAAGTGGGCGAAGGTACCGCGCGGACGACCGGTGATCTCGCAGCGGTTGCGCTGACGGGTCGGGTTCGAATTGCGGGGCAGCTTCTGCAGACCCAGACGGGCTGCATCGCGCTCTTCGTCGCTCTTCTTGGCGTCGTTGGCGATTGCCTTCAACTCGGTGTATTTCTTGGCGAACTTGGCGGCGAGTTTCTCGCGCTTGAGTTCACGTTGGAGTAGTGCTTGTTTAGCCACGCGCCACCTCAGTTCTTGAACGGGAAACGGAAACCAGCCAGAAGAGCCTTGCACTCTTCATCGTTCTTGGCGGTCGTCGTGATGCTGATGTTGAGACCGCGCAAGGCATCGACCTTGTCGTACTCGATCTCAGGGAAAATGATCTGCTCTTTGACGCCAACGTTGTAGTTGCCGCGACCATCGAACGAACGGCCGGAGATACCACGGAAGTCGCGCACCCGGGGCAGCGCCACGGTCACGAAGCGATCGAGGAATTCGTACATGCGGGCGCCGCGCAGGGTCACCATGCAACCGATGGGCTGCTGCTCGCGAATCTTGAAGCCCGCGATGGCCTTGCGGGCCTTGGTGACCACCGGCTTCTGGCCAGCGATCTTGGTCAGGTCGCCCACAGCGTTGTCCATGACCTTCTTGTCGGCAACAGCTTCACTCACACCCATGTTCAGCGTGATCTTGGTGATGCGAGGCACCTCCATGACCGACTTGTAGCCGAACTTTTCGATCAGGCTGGGGGCGATCTTGTCGCGGTAGATTTCTTGCAAACGTGCCATGGTCATGCCACCTTGATTTCTTCGCCGCTGGACTTGAAGACGCGCACTTTCTTGCCGTCAGCCAGGAGCTTGATGCCCACACGATCCGCCTTGCCCGTGGCGCCATTGAAGATGGCCACATTGGACTGGTGAATCGGCATGGTCTTTTCAACGATGCCGCCGGTCACGCCCTTCATGGGGTTCGGCTTGGCGTGCTTCTTGACGATGTTCACGCCCTCAACCACCAGCTTGCTGTCGTCGGCGCGCAGCACAACCTTGCCGCGCTTGCCTTTGTCGCGGCCGGCAATCACGATGACTTCATCGCCACTACGAATCTTGTTCATGATGATTCCTCAGAGAACCTCGGGTGCCAGCGACACGATCTTCATGAACTTCTCGGTACGCAGCTCGCGCGTGACCGGTCCGAAGATGCGGGTGCCGATGGGCTCCAGCTTGGCATTGAGCAACACTGCCGCGTTGCCGTCGAATTTGATCAGGGCGCCGTCCTGACGGCGGATGCCCTTGGCGGTGCGAACCACCACAGCGTTGTAAACCTCGCCTTTTTTGACGCGGCCACGGGGCGCTGCTTCCTTGATGGTGACTTTGATGACGTCACCCACGCTGGCGTAGCGGCGCTTGGAGCCACCGAGCACCTTGATGCACATCACGGACTTGGCGCCCGTGTTGTCAGCAACATCGAGTCGAGATTGCGTTTGGATCATTTGATTTAAGTCCCAACTTGAATCCCCCCAGCCACCACGGCCGGGAGTGATCAGTCTTGGGCCCGTCGTTGCCAGCCGTATCAACCCTGCAGGCCTGCTGCAGACTGGACACAACCCGCGTCGGTGGGCGGATAACTTCGCCTTTTTACAGCGAAGCCGCAGATTATTGCACTGCGTCTTTGGATTGTCAACCGGCTTTTATGTGCGGACAGCGGCGTGCGCCGGCAGATAGTGGTCGCACAGCGACAGAAAGTGGTCGAGTTCGGGGTCCGCGGCCTGTTCCTGGGTCAGGATGGCCGCGACATCGGGCGCCATGCCCGCCGCGGCCCGCGCGTCCAGGAACAGGGCCCGCCAACGCCGGGCCAGCACATCTTCCACCGTGTGGGCGTGCTCGTGGCGGGCGGCGTACCGCACCATGGCCTCGGTCAACCCCATGCCCAGGGGACGGTCGTTCCCCGGGCAGTCCAGCACCCGCTGACGCTCCGTTCCATACAGGTGCAGGCCCGGCGGGGCATAGATGGGCGTGGCCGGCGCCTCGGCCGCAGGGGCGCCCAGCAGGGTGTGGCGTTCGCTCAGACCGCCAGGACGCCGGGGCAGCAAGGCGCTGGCGAAACAGCGGTCCAGCACATCCTCGGCCATGGCCCGGTAGGTGGTCCATTTGCCACCTGTGACGGTGACGAGGCCATTGGCATCCACCACGATGGTGTGCTCGCGCGACAGAACCTTGGTGCCTCCTTCGGAGGTTTCCGGGGGCGCCACCAGCGGGCGCAATCCCACCCAGATGCTGCGGATGTCCGCCTTGGTGACCGGGCGGCTCAGCACGTGACCGGCCTCGCTCAGGATGAAATCCAGTTCCTCGGCGAAGGCATCGGGTTCGCGCGGCAGGTCCTGGCGCGGCGTGTCGGTGGTACCGAGCACCAGTTTGCCCAACCAGGGCACGGCAAACAGCACGCGGCCATCGCGCGTCTTGGGCACCAGCAGCGCCTGATCACCGGGCAGGAACTCGCGGTCCACCACCACGTGCACACCCTGGCTCGGGCTGACCATGCGCTTGGGCGCGTCCTGGGCGCTGGCGCCGCTGGAATGGGCACGCAGCTCGTCGACCCAGACGCCGGTGGCATTGACCACGCATCGGGCCCGCACTTTGTAAAGCGCTTCAGAAAAGCGATCGCTCACATCGAGCTCGGAGACCGGGTGGCCGGCGTCGTCCAGGCGACGCACTGCGGTGACCCGGGCGTAGTTCAGCACCAGCGCGCCCGCGGCTTCGGCGGTGCGCGCCAGGGCCAGGGCCAGCCGGGCGTCGTCGAACTGGCCGTCCCAGTACTGCACGCCGCCGTGCAGCCCCTGGGGATTCACCCCCGGCAAGGCCTCCAGGGTCTGCCGGCGGTTCAGGAACGCGGTGCGGCCCAGCCCGGCGCGCCCGGCCATCAGGTCGTACAGCTTGAGCCCCACGCCGTAGAACGGGGTCTGCCACCAGCCGTAGGACGGCATGACAAAGGGCAGCGGCTGCGCCAGGTGGGGCGCGATGCGCAGCACCGTGGCGCGCTCGGCCAGCGCCTCGCGCACCAGGGCCACATTGCCCTGCGCCAGGTAACGCACACCGCCGTGCAGCAGCTTGGTGGAACGGGACGAGGTGCCGCCGGCGAAGTCGTGCGACTCCAGCAGCACCACGGAGAAACCGCGCAGCGCGGCATCCAGCGCCACCCCGAGGCCGGTGGCGCCGCCGCCCACCACCGCCAGATCAAACAGGGGGGTACCGGACAGCGATTGGAGCAGTTCTGCGCGTTTCATGGTGTTTGGGGTGGCCCCTTGCGCCGGTTGGCGCAAGGGGCGGTTGCGACTCGATCGTTCAGGCGTCCTCAGCGGACCTTGCCATTCTTCCAGGCGTTGAGCAGCTGGTCGTAGGCGATGGTTTCACCCTTGGGCTTCTCGTTGGCCAGCTTCGCCCACGGCGCCCCCTTGTCGCTCAACCACTTCTTCGGGTCTTCCTTCTTGTTGAGCTTGGGCGCGCAGCGGTCCATGCCGGCGCGTTCCAGACGGGCCATCACCTGGTCCATCTGTTCGGCCAGGTTGTCCATGGCCTGCTGGGGCGTTTTCTCGGCGGTCACGGCCTGGGCCACGTTCTGCCACCAGAGCTGGGCCAGCTTGGGGTAGTCGGGCACGTTGGTGCCGGTGGGCGTCCAGGCCACGCGTGCCGGGCTGCGGTAGAACTCGACCAGGCCACCGAGCTTGGGCGCCATGTCGGTCATGGCCTTGCTCTGGATGTCGGACTCGCGGATCGGGGTCAGACCGACGATCGTCTTCTTGAGCGAAGTGGTCTTGGCCGTCACGAACTGCGCGTAGAGCCAGGCGGCCGCAGTCCGGTTCTCGTCGTGCTTCTCGAAGAAGGTCCACGAGCCCACGTCCTGGTAGCCGTTCTGCATGCCCTGCTTCCAGTACGGACCGTTGGGGCCGGGGGCCATGCGCCACTTGGGCGTGCCGTCCTCGTTCACCACCGGCAGACCCTTCTTGGTCATGTCAGCGGTGAAGGCGGTGTACCAGAAGATCTGCTGGGCGATCTGGCCCTGGGCCGGCACGGGGCCAGCTTCGCCAAAGGTCATGCCGCTGGCTTCTTTCGGCGCGTACTTCTTCATCCAGTCCACGTACTTCGTCAGCGCGTAAACGGCGGCCGGCGAGTTGGTGGCACCACCGCGCGAGACGCTCGCACCCAGCGGCGTGCAGCCGTCGGCCGAGGCACGGATGCCCCATTCGTCGACCGGCTTGCCGTTGGGGATGCCGATGTCGGCGGTGCCGGCCATCGACAGCCAGGCGTCGGTGAAACGCCAGCCCAGTGACGGGTCTTTCTTGCCGTAGTCCATGTGGCCATAAATCGGCTTGCCGTCGATGGTCTTCACGTCTTCGCTGAAGAAGGCGGCGATGTCTTCGTAGGCGCTCCAGTTCAGCGGCACGCCCAGGTCGTAACCGTACTTGGCCTTGAACTTGTCCTTCAGGTCCTGGCGTGCGAACAGGTCGGCACGGAACCAGTACAGGTTGGCGAACTGCTGATCGGGCAGCTGGTAGAGCTTCTTGTCAGGGCCGGTGGTGAAGCTGGTGCCGATGAAGTCCTTGAGGTCCAGACCGGGGTTGGTGTATTCCTTGCCCTTGCCGGCCATGTAGTCGGTCAGGTTCATGATCTTGCCGTAGCGGTAGTGCGTACCGATCAGGTCGGAGTCGGAGATCCAGCCGTCGTAGATCGATTTGCCCGACTGCATGGAGGTCTGCAGTTTTTCAACCACGTCGCCTTCCTGGATCAGGTCGTGCTTGACGTTGATGCCGGTGATCTCGCTGAAGGCCTTGGCCAGCGTCTTGCTCTCGTATTCGTGCGTCGTGATGGTCTCGGACACCACCGAGATTTCGTTCACGCCCTTGGCCTTGAGCTTGGCGGCGGCATCGATGAACCATTTCATCTCGGCGGCCTGCTGGTCCTTGCTCAGGGTGGAGGGCTGGAACTCGCTGTCGATCCATTTTTTGGCCGCGGCCGCATCGGCCCAGGCCAGATTGCATCCCAGGGCCGCGATGGCCGCGACGGCCAGTGCGGTATGACGAAATTTCATGTTGTCTCCTCTAGCAATGTGCTTCCCCGGTGTTGACGCTGAACGGCTCGGCCCCGGGGAAGCAATGGGCCGAATTCAACGGAAAGGAAAAACGATCCCAGATCGGGTTCAGCCCTTGCGCAGGGTCCAGACCAGCCAGACCATGGACACCACGAACGAGATCCAGATGCTGGGCTCCTGCTCCAGCGACATCCACTCGGTGAGCCACCCGGCCAAGCCGACGAAGGCGAGGTTGATGTAGGCCGCCCCGAGCAGCCCGATGAACAGGCGGTCACCGCGCGTGGTGGCCATGGGCAGAAAGCCCTTGCGCATCGTCGTGGGCGACTTGAGTTCCCACACCGTCATGCCGACGAGCATCAGCACGATGCAGGTGAAAAATATGGCCACGGGCGTGGTCCACGCCATCCACTCAAACATGCGATATCTCCAATTTGTTGCGAGCGAAGTGCCGCCCAACCCAGGCCGCCGCGGAACCGGCTTTGCCGGGCCGCCAGCGGCGCCCCTTGGGGGGTAGCGCCATGGGCGCGCGGGGGGTTCTCATACCCGTCCCATGGCGAAGCCTTTGGCTATGTAGTGGCGCACGAACCAGATCACGATCGCGCCGGGCACGATCGTCAGCACCCCTGCGGCGGCCAGCGTGGCCCAGTCCATGCCGCTCGCGCTCACGGTCCGGGTCATCGTGGCCACGATGGGTTTGGCGTTGACGCTGGTGAGCGTGCGGGCGAGCAGCAGTTCGACCCAGCTGAACATGAAGCAGAAGAAGGCTGCCACGCCCACCCCTGCCTTGATCAGCGGCAGGAAGATGGTGAGGAAGAAGCGCGGGAAGCTGTAGCCGTCGATGTAGGCGGTCTCGTCGATCTCGCGCGGGATGCCGCTCATGAAGCCTTCGAGAATCCACACCGCCAGCGGCACGTTGAACAGCAGGTGGGCCAGCGCCACGGCCAGGTGGGTGTCCATCAGGCCGACCGTGGTGTAGAGCTGGAAGAACGGCAGCAGGAACACCGCGGGCGGCGTCATGCGGTTGGTCAGCAGCCAGAAGAACACGTGCTTGTCGCCCAGGAAGCTGTAGCGACTGAAGGCATAGGCCGCGGGCAGCGCCACCGTGAGGGAGATCGTGGTGTTGATCGCCACGTAGATCAGGCTGTTGATGTAGCCCGAGTACCAGGACTCGTCGGTGAAGATGGTCTTGTAGTTGTCCCAGGTGAAGGCCTGCGGCAGCAGGCTGAAGCTGGAGAGGATTTCCTGGTTGGTCTTGAAGCTCATGTTGACCATCCAGTAGATGGGCAACAGGGCGAAGACCAGGTAGGCGATCAGGAAGATCGTGCGTTTCTTCAATCGACGCTCATGCATGACCGCCCTCCTTCTCGGTTTGTCCCAGGCGTTGCATCCAGTTGTAGAGCACGAAGCAGAACAGCAGGATGATGAGGAAATAGATCAGCGAGAACGCCGCCGCCGGGCCGAGGTCGAACTGGCCGACCGCCTTCTGCGTCAGGTACTGGCTGAGGAAGGTGGTGGCGTTGCCGGGGCCGCCACCGGTGAGCACGAAGGGCTCGGTGTAAATCATGAAAGAGTCCATGAAGCGCAGCAGCACCGCAATCATCAGCACGCCGCGCATCTTGGGCAGCTGGATGTAGCGGAACACCGCGAACTTGCTGGCACCGTCGATGCGCGCGGCCTGGTAGTAGGCGTCGGGGATGCTGCGCAGGCCGGCGTAGGCCAGCAGCGCCACCAGCGGCGTCCAGTGCCAGATGTCCATCAGCAGCACGGTCAACCAGGCGTGCAGCGCGTCGCCGGTGTAGCTGTATTCGATGCCCAGCCGCTGCAGGGTGGCGCCCATCAGGCCTATGTCGGCGCGGCCGAAGATCTGCCAGATGGTGCCGACCACGTTCCAGGGAATCAGCAGCGACAGCGCCACGATCACCAGCGTGGCCGAGGCCTTCCAGCCCGCGGCCGGCATGGACAGCGCCAGCGCGATGCCCAGCGGTATCTCCACCAGCAGCACGGCGCCCGAGAACTTCAGCTGGTTCCAGAGCGCGGCGTGCAGGTCTTCGTCGCGCATCACGGCGGCGAACCATTCGGTGCCGACGAAGACGCGCCGCTCGGGCGAGATGATGTCCTGCACCGAGTAGTTCACCACCGTCATCAGCGGCAGGATGGCCGAGAAGGCCACGCAGATGAAGACCGGCAGGATCAGGAACCAGGCTTTCTGGTTCACGGGTTTGGTGGTCACGCTCATGCCATGAGCTCCTCGTTCTTGTAATAGCAGGTGTGTTCGCCCAGCACCTGCAGCCCCACGCGGTCGCCCACCGCGGGCGGCGTGGTGTCGGGTGCAAGCCGCGCCTTGAGGGTCTGGCCGGCCACGTCGCAGGTCACCAGCAGGTAGGTGCCGATGTCCTGCACCTGGCGCACGGTGGCCGGCAAGGCGCCGATCGCGCCGACCGGCACCAGCCGCAGGTATTCGGGCCGAATGCCCAGCTTGAGATCGCCCGCGGGCAGCTCGCGGTCCGCGCTCAGGCCGAGGCCGCCCACGCTGAGCGCACCGTCGGTCACGTTCGCGGGCAGGAAGTTCATGCCCGGCGAGCCGATGAAGTGACCCACGAAGGTGTGGGCCGGCTGCTCGAACAAGGCCTCGGGCGTGCCCATCTGCACCACCTTGCCACGCGTCATCACCACCACCTGGTCGGCAAAGGTCAGCGCCTCCACCTGGTCGTGCGTCACGTAGATCAGGGTCAGCTTGAGCTCGTGGTGGATCTGCTTGAGCTTGCGGCGCAGCTGCCACTTCAGGTGCGGGTCGATCACGGTCAGCGGCTCGTCGAACAGCACAGCCGACACGTCGGGCCGCACCAGACCACGGCCCAGCGAGATCTTCTGCTTCTGGTCGGCGCTCAGGCCGGCGGCGCGCATGTCGAGCTGGTGGCTCATCTCCAGCATCTCGGCGATCTGGCCCACGCGGGCCTGGATCTGATGCGCCGGCACCTTGCGGTTCTTCAGCGGGAAGGCCAGGTTCTCCGCCACGGTCATGGTGTCGTAGATGACCGGGAACTGGAACACCTGGGCGATGTTGCGCTGCTGCGGCGTGGCGCGGGTCATGTCCTGGCCGTCGAACTTGACGCTGCCGTGCGACGGCACCAGCAGGCCGGACATGATGTTGAGCATGGTCGTCTTGCCGCAGCCCGAGGGACCGAGCAAGGCGTAGGCGCCGCCATCTTCGAAGCTCATCTTCAGTGGCAGCAGCGCGTAGTCACCGTCCTCTTTCGGGTTCGGCTTGTACGAGTGCGCGAGATCCAGATCGATACGGCTCATTGAGATGCTCCCTTGCGCTCGGGCGCGACCAGCAGGTCGCCCGCCTGGTCGAACACATAGACTTGCGCCGGGTTCAGGTGCAGGGTGATGGCGCTGCCGAGTTCAAAGTCGTGCACGCCGGTGAGCTGGGCCACCACCTCGCCCACACCGGCGTGCACGTGCACAAAGGTGTCGGAACCCGAGATTTCGGCCAGCTCCACGGTGCCGGGCAGAGTCACATCGCCCTCGCGCGGATGCACCCGCAGGGCGCTGGCGCGCACGCCCACCGTCAGCGCGCGGGTGGCGCGCTCGGGCAGGTTCACGGCCAGGCGCGGCCCGCCACCCAGCTGCACGCCACCGTCCACCGCCTCGGCCGCCAGCAGGTTCATCGGCGGGTCGCTGAAGGCTCGCGCCACGCGGATCGATTTGGGGACATGAAAGACCTCGGCGGTCGGCCCGTATTGCAGCAGCTCGCCCGCGTCCATCACCGCCGTGTAGCCACCCAGCAGCAGCGCTTCGCCGGGCTCGGTGGTGGCGTAGACCACGGTGGAGTCGCCGGCCGCGAAGAGCTGGGTCAGTTCCTCGCGCAGCTCTTCGCGCAGCTTGTAGTCCAGGTTCACCAGCGGCTCGTCCAGCAGCATCAGGGGCGCGTTCTTGGCCAGGGCGCGGGCCAGCGCCACGCGCTGCTGCTGGCCACCGGAGAGCTCGGCCGGCAGGCGGTCCAGAAAGATGTCGATGTGCAGACGCTCGGCGAGCTGCCGCACCTGGGAGTCGATCGCGGCGCGCGGCAGGCCGCGCAGTTTCAGCGGCGAGGCGATGTTGTCGGCCACCGTCATCGAGGGGTAGTTGATGAACTGCTGGTAGACCATGGCCACGTTGCGTTCGCGCACTGGCACACCGGTCACGTCAACGCCGTCCACCAGCACCCGGCCGGTGCTGGGCACGTCCAGCCCGGCCATGAGGCGCATCAAGCTGGTCTTGCCGGCCTGGGTCGCGCCCAGCAAGACCGTGACCGCGCCGGGCACCGGGGTCAGGCTCTGGGGATAGAGGTGGACCGATGGTCCGACCGTTTTCCCCACGTATTCCAGAGAGAGCTGCATTTCAGGTCCAGAAGAAGGCCAGTCACCCGGGTCGGGCGTTTTCGTTTCGGCGATTCTATTGTTCGTTTATGTTCTTTTTTATTCGGTATTTACCCTTAAGAGCAAAAATATTTTTTCCGTTATGTTCGGGTTGTCCTGTTTCAAGAATCCGTCCGCATGAACCTCGCGCCCCGACACACCCAGCTGCTCGAAGACGTGCGCGCCCGCGGCCCGCAGACCATCGAAGCCCTGGCCGAACGCTTTGGTGTGACGCTGCAGACCGTGCGCCGCGACGTGCAGCGCCTCGCCGAGGCCGGCCTGCTTTCGCGTTTTCATGGCGGCGTGCGCCTGCCGAGTTCGACCACCGAAAACATCGCCTACCGGCAGCGCCAGGCCATGCAGTCCGACGCCAAGCGCGCCATCGCGCGGGCCATCGCGCAGCGGGTGCCCAACGGCTGTTCGCTGATCCTGAACATCGGCACCACGATCGAGGCGGTGGGCCACGAGCTGCTGCGCCACCGCGGCCTGCGCGTGATCACCAACAACCTGCACATCGCCGCGCTGATGAGCACCAACCCCGACTGCGAGGTGATCGTGGCCGGCGGCCTGGTGCGCGGCGCCGACCAGGGCATCGTGGGCGAGGCCACGGTGGACTTCATGCGCCAGTTCAAGGTGGACATCGGCCTGATCGGCATCAGCGGCATCGAGTCCGACGGCACGCTGCGCGACTTCGACTACCGCGAGGTGAAGGTGGCGCGCACCATCGTTGAGCAGTCGCGCGAGGTCTGGCTCGCCGCCGACCACAGCAAGTTCAACCGGCCCGCCATGGTGGAACTGGCGCGGCTCGACGAGATCGACGTGATGTTCACCGACGCGCCGCCGCCCCCACCCTTCGGCGAACTGATGGCGCAGGGCCACGTCGAATGCGTGGTGGCCGACCGTTCGGACGACCCCGCCTGATCCCCACAACCTTTTCGAGACAAGCCATGACCTACCTGCTCGCCCTGGACCAGGGCACTTCCAGTTCGCGCAGCATCGTGTTCGACCGCGACGGCCACGTGGTGGCCATGGCGCAGCGCGAGTTCCGCCAGATCTACCCCCAGCCGGGCTGGGTGGAACACGACCCGCGCGACCTCTGGACCACACAGCTGGAAACCGCCCGCGAGGCGCTGGCCCAGGCCGGCCTGAAAGCGAGCGACATCCGCGCCGTGGGCATCACCAACCAGCGCGAGACCACCCTGCTGTGGAACCGGCGCACCGGCGCACCGGTGTACAACGCCATCGTCTGGCAGGACCGGCGCGCCGAAGCCGCCTGCGCCGAACTGCGCGAGCGCGGCCTGAGCGACACCGTGTTGCAGAAGACCGGCCTGCGCATCGACGCCTATTTCTCCGGCACCAAGCTCCAGTGGATGCTCGACCACGTGCCCGGCGCGCGCGCTCAGGCTGAACGCGGCGAGCTGGCCTTCGGCACGGTCGACAGCTGGCTGATCTGGCAGCTCACGGGCGGCGCGCGCCACGTCACCGACATCAGCAACGCCTCGCGCACCATGCTGTTCAACGTGCACAGCCAGCGCTGGGACGACGAGCTGCTGGCCCTGCTCAACATCCCGCCCAGCCTGATGCCCGAAACCCTGCCGTCCAGCGCCCACTTCGGCGACATCCAGGCCGAATGGCTGGGCGCGCCGCTGGCGATCGGCGGCGTGGCCGGCGACCAACAAAGCGCCCTGTTCGGCCAGGCCTGCTTCTCGGCCGGCATGGCCAAGAACACCTACGGCACCGGCTGCTTCATGCTCATGCACACCGGCGAACGGTTCCAGACCAGCCAGAACGGCCTGATCACCACCGCCACGGCCCAGCCCCCCGGCGCGCCACAGTATGCACTGGAAGGCAGCGTGTTCATCGGCGGCGCCGTGGTGCAGTGGCTGCGCGACGGGCTGCGCGCCATCGAGTCCAGCAGCGAGGTGCAGGCCCTGGCCGAGAGCGTGCCCGACGCAGGCGGCGTGGTGCTGGTGCCCGCCTTCACCGGGCTGGGCGCGCCCTACTGGCAGGCCGACGCGCGCGGCAGCATCAACGGCCTGACGCGCGGCACCACCATGGCCCACATCGCACGCGCGGCGCTGGAGAGCATCGCGTTCCAGAGCGCGGCCCTGCTCGACGCCATGAGCCGCGACGCGATCGCGGCCGGCGGCGTGCCGGTGAGCGAGTTGCGGGTGGACGGCGGCGCCTGCGTCAACGACCTGCTGATGCAGTTCCAGGCCGACCTGCTGGGCATCCCGGTGGTGCGCCCGGCGGTGATCGAGACCACCGCGCTGGGCGCAGCCTACCTGGCCGGCCTGCACAGCGGGCTGTACGCCGGGCTGGACGAACTGTCCAAACAGTGGCGCGCCGAGCGCACCTTCCACCCCACGCTGTCGCGCGAACGGGCGGCGGAAAAGATGGCGCAGTGGGAACACGCGGTGAGGCAGACGACGGCGGCGTAGCCGCCGCAGCGACAATCGCCGCATGAACACGTCCACCCACCCCATCATCACCTTCATCGGCGGCGGCAACATGGCCAGCGCCATCATCGGCGGCCTGGTCCGCCAGGGCCACCCCACCAGCGCCCTGCAGGTGGTCGAGCCCTGGGACGAGCAGCGCGCCAGGCTGGCGCAACAGTTCCCGGGCATGACCATGCTGCCCGCCGCGAGTGCTGAGTTGAAGTCCTCCGATCTCGTGGTCTGGGCGGTGAAGCCGCAGACCTTCAAGGACGCCGCGCTGGCCGCAGGACCCTTCCTCGGCGATGCCCTGCACCTGAGTGTGGCCGCCGGCATCACCAGCGAGAGCATGGCCGGCTGGCTGCAGACGCAGCGCATCGTGCGCGCCATGCCCAACACGCCCGCCCTGGTCGGCCTGGGCATGACCGGGCTGATGGCCCGCGCCGCCGTGTCGGACGCCGACCGGGCCCTGGTGGAGCGCGTGGTGCGCACCACCGGCGAGCTGGTGTGGGTGAACGTGGAGTCGGACCTGGACGCCGTGACCGCCCTCTCCGGCTCGGGCCCGGCCTATGTGTTCTATTTCCTCGAAGCCATGCGCGATGCCGGTGCCCGCATGGGCCTCGCGCCCGAGGTGGCGCAGCAACTCGCCATCGGCACCTTCATCGGCGCGGCCACCCTGGCACAACGTTCCAGCGAACCGCTGCAGACGCTGCGCGAGCGCGTCACGTCCAAGGGCGGCACCACCTACGCGGCGATCACGTCAATGGACGCGAGCGGTGTGAAAGCGAAATTCGCGGACGCCCTGTTCGCGGCGCAGAAGCGCGCAGCGGAGCTCGGCGCCGAATTCGGCAAGTAGAGGCTCACCCCCGCGCCGCGCTTTCAGCGCGTCACCCCCTCAAGGGGACCATGCGAGCGGCCCGGCAAAGCCGGTTCCGCCGCATGCTGGGTTGGGGCACGTCACGCGGGAAAGTGATCACACCCGCAACGCGCCTTCACACGCCCAGCACCACTCCCACGAACACCGTGAAGCCCAACCAGTGGTTGAGGCGGAAGGCCTTGAAGCAACCGTCCCGGGTGCGGTCCTTGATCAGGTGGAAATGCCAGGCCACCTGGGTCAATGCCACAACCAGCATGGCGCCCCAGACCCAGGGATTCACCACGGACCACAGCGCGGCGGTCCAGATGCCCAGGAAGACCAGGTAAAACGCGGTGACGGCCGGCACGTCGGCGTCGCCCAGCGTGATGGCCGAGGTCTTCATGCCGATGCGCAGGTCGTCGTCGCGGTCCACCATGGCGTATTCGGTGTCGTAGGCCAGCACCCAGAACAGGTTGCCCGCCATCAGCACCCAGGCCACGGGCGGCACGCTGTGCCAGACGCCCGACCAGAAGCCGGCTTCGCTCCAGGGCGCCGCGCCGCTGAACAGCTCCAGCGCCGGACCGCCGTTCACCGCCGCGAACGCCATGGGAATGCCGAAGCTGAACGCCACGCCCAGCACCGCCTGCGGCATGGACACATACCGCTTGGCATAGGGATAGACCAGCGACAGCACCAGGCCCAGCACCGACCAGGTGATGGTGGCGACGTTGGTCGTGAGCACCAGCAGGAAGGCCACGAAAGCGAGCACGGCGCCCACGCCCAGCGCTTCTTTCACGCCCACGCGCCCGCTGGTCACCGGGCGCTGCGCGGTGCGCTTGACGTGTCTGTCGAACTCGCGGTCGGCCACGTCGTTGACGCAGCAGCCGGCGCTGCGCATGAGGATGGTGCCGGCCACGAACACCAGCAGCAGGTGCAGCCCCGGGAAACCGCCTGCCGCCACCCAGAGGGCCGACAGCGAAGGCCAGAGCAGCAGCAGCCAGCCGGCGGGGCGGTTCCAGCGGATCAGATCCAGGTAGAGATTCAGACGATCAAACACAGCAGGACTCAGCATTCAGATGGGCGCGCCCGGGAATCCGGCACACCGCAGAACCGCCCTTCGACAAACGCAGGACGTGCCGCAGGTGTGGTCCCCCTTGGGGAGAAGATCCGAAGCGGCGCAAGGGGGGTCAAGACAGTCGTTTCACGCCCGGCAGTTCGCAGGCGTAGATCGCATTGCGCAGTTCGGCGATGGCCTCGTAGCGCGTGAAGCTGCGCCGCCAGGCCAGCACCACGCGGCGCGTGGGCGCCTCGCCTTCAAACGGCAGGTAGCGCACATAGGACGAGTCACCGAAATCCTGGCCGGCGTTGGGCGCGCCGTCCAGCGCCGAGCTGGGCACGGACAGGCGCGGCACCAGGGTCACGCCCATGCCGGCAGCCACCATGTGCTTGATGGTTTCCAGCGACGAGCCTTCGAAGCTCTTGCGGATGCCTTCGGTGTCGTTGGAGAAACGGGCGAACTCCGGGCACACCTCCAGCACGTGATCGCGAAAGCAGTGGCCCGTGCCCAGCAGCAGCATGGTCTCGCGCTTGAGCTGCTCGGAGGTGACACAGCTCTGGCGCGCCAGCGGGTGGTTCACCGGCACCGCGGCCAGGAAGGGCTCGTCGTACAGCGGGGCGATCGCCAGATTGGTGTCCGGGAAGGGTTCGGCCAGGATCGCGCAGTCGATCTCGCCCAGGCGCAGCTGCTCCAGCAGCTTGACGGTGAAGTTCTCCTGCAGCATCAGCGGCATCTGCGGCATCTGCGGCGTGCGCTCGATCACCTGGCGCACGAGGTTGGGCAGCAGGTACGGGCCAATGGTGTAGATCACCCCCAGGCGCAGCGGGCCGGCCAGCGGGTCCTTGCCACGCTTGGCAATCTCCTTGATCGACGCGGCCTGCTCCAGCACGGTCTGCGCCTGGCGCACGATTTCTTCACCCAGCGGTGTCACGCTGATTTCACTGGCGTTGCGCTCGAAGATCTTGAGCTCCAGCTCTTCTTCCAGCTTCTTGATGGCCACCGAGAGCGTGGGTTGCGACACGTAGCAGGCCTCGGCCGCCCGGCCAAAGTGCCTCTCGCGCGCCACGGCCACGATGTATTTGAGTTCGGTCAGCGTCATGGCCGGTATTTTGCGCCGACTCCACACCCCGCCCCCATGATCGAACTTGTGCTCGATCAACAGGCGTTTGGTGACAAATTGTTATATTCCCGTGCCGCACACGCCCAGAACCGGGCCGCTGGAACGGCTCCACCACACCAAAAACCCTCACGGAGGACATGAACATGAAAAAACACTTCTGGGCGCTCGCCCTCGCCACGCCCCTGCTGCTGAGCGCCTGCGGCGGCGGCAGCGACGCCCCCGCGGACAGCTCACCGGCCGACAAGTACGTGGGTGTCTGGGCGGCGCCCTGCGTGAATCTGGGCAATGGATCTTCTGTCTTGCAGGACTGGACATTCACCAAGACCGGTGCGGCCAACCTGACCATCGATGCGGACGGCACAGTGCACTCGGGATCGACCTGCAGCGGCAAAGGCTCCCCAGGCAACCATGTGCAGGGCTCCATGTCCATCAACGGGCAAACGGCGGGTGCGGACCGGGTGAGCGCCCATCTGGGCGCAACACAGACCAAGGAGCTCTGGCTGGTGCAGGGTGCCGAGATTCATATGCGCTCCAGCGGTGCGCGCGATGCCGAAGGCTACCCGACCACCGTGGGCAGTGATTTCGTGCTGCGACGCAAATAACCCTGTCACCGAAGGCTGCCAGGTCTTCAAGAATTCGCTTCGACCGCCCACCTCGGGAGATGTGTTGTTCGGCCACCGCAAGGTACTGTGCCAGCATGCCCGCAAACACATGCCCGTCGCCGGATCAGCGAAGCGCCACTGAAACAGCTCCACAACATCAACCCTATCAAAGATGAACACGAAAAAACACTTCTGGGCGCTCGCCCTCGCCACGCCCCTGCTGCTGAGCGCCTGCGGCCCTAGTGGTGATGACCCAGTAGACAGCTCGCCGGCCGGCAAGTACGTGGGCGTCTGGGACATTCCGTGCGAGGCTGACGGCTCGTCGTCAGCCGCGGGCGAAGTCACCCTGAACAAGTCCAACGACAACCTCGTATCCGGGACGCTGACTTTGCGTGTTTTCGCCAATGCAAATTGCTCGGGCGCACCCTCTTCCAGTGAGACACTTCCCGCCTCCTTGACCATTCATGGCACGGGCTCCGTCAGCGGCAAGACGGTCGACAAAGTCACCGCGACGCTCGGCAACGACGCTGAAAAGGACATCCACTACGTCGAGGGCGACCGCTGGTTCGAATCCCCCGAAGGCTCTCCAGTGGATGCCGAAGGGTTCCCGACCACGCTTGACATGAGCCGCGCCACCGTCAGACGTTGATCATCGGGCTCAGGCCTTGAAAAACCCACATCGCCCGCCCAACCAGCGGGCGATGTGCTTTTCGGTCACGACCTTGAGGCGTTCGCGCGCCACGGCCACGGTATTTTTGCGTTCAGTCAGCGTCAGGTACACCGGCCATCGCGGCACAACGTGAGCACGTTGCTGAGATACGGTCTGGCCGACCGTACAAGCGGCGGTAAAAACACCAAAAAACCCCTTACGGAGGGCATGAATATGAAAAAACACTTTTGGGCGCTCGCCCTCGCCACGCCCCTGCTGCTGAGCGCCTGCGGCGGCTCGGACGAAACCTCAACAACCGAACCCTATGTTGGCACCTGGCTGAAGTGCAGCCCACCCAGCAGCGCTTCCGGCTTGGCGTTAGCGACGATCGTAACGGTCGAGAAGATCGACAACTCGACGTTGAAGATGACCCCCGTGAGCTACTCCGGCTCCAGCCCCGACTGCAAGGACCTGGGTCTTTCTATCAGACCGTACGTCAGCTACACCTATGTCCTACAGGGCCCGAAGACCATCGGTGATGACGAGGGCGAGAAAGCAGCCATCGTCGAGGGTGTGGGTGCTCCTTTCAAGACCCTGCTGCTAATCAAAGGCGGCAAGCTCTATTTCGGAGACAAAAGCAAGCTCGATGCAGAGGGGTTCCCGGACGCATTTGCCTTCGACGAACCCTGGACCGCTCTGTAAATCGAATCTCGAAGGCTCATGCCTTCAGGTATTCGGCTTTGCTGCCGAGCCAGCGGGCGATGTGCTTTTCGGCCGCCGCCGGGTGCTGCGCCAGCATTTCTGCAGCGGCGCCCCGGGCCCAGTCGAGCAGGTGGCCGTCGGTGGCCAGATCGGCGAAGCGCAGCATCGTGGCACCCGACTGGCGGGCACCCAAGAATTCGCCCGGGCCGCGGATCTCCAGGTCTCGGCGGGCAATTTCAAAACCATCGTTGGTTTCCGCCATGGCCTTGAGGCGCTCGCGCGCGGTTTCACCCAGGCGCCCGCCCTCGGGCGGGGTGTAGAGCAGCACGCAGGCCGAGGCCGCCGCGCCGCGCCCCACCCGGCCGCGCAGCTGGTGCAACTGGCTCAGGCCGAAGCGTTCGGCGTGTTCGATCACCATCAGCGAGGCGTTGGGCACGTCCACCCCGACCTCGATCACCGTGGTGGACACCAGCACGCCCATGTGGCCGCTGGTGAAGAGCGACATCACCGCCTTCTTCTCGGCCACCGGCATGCGCGAATGCAGCAGGCCGACCAGCACGCCTTGCAGTGAGGTGCTGAGTTCGGCGTGGGTTGCCGTGGCATTCGACAGGTCCAGCGCCTCGCTCTCTTCGATCAGCGGACACACCCAGTAGACCTGCCGGCCCTGCGCCACCTGAGCGCGGATGCGTTCGATCACCTCGTGGCGGCGCTGGTCGGACACGACCTTGGTGACGATGGGCGTGCGCCCGGGCGGCAGCTCGTCGATGGTGGAGACGTCGAGGTCGGCGTAGTAGCTCATGGCGAGCGTGCGAGGGATCGGCGTCGCCGTCATCATGAGCATGTGGGGCTCACGCGATTGCCCATCGTCGCCCTCGGTCGTCTTGGACCTCAAGGCCAGCCGCTGCGCCACGCCAAACCGGTGCTGCTCGTCGATGATGGCCAGCGCCAGGTTCTGAAACACCACCTGGTCCTGGATCACGGCGTGCGTGCCCACCACCAGCGCGGCTTCGCCGCTGGCGATCAGCGCCAGCATCTCGCTGCGCTGCTTCTTTTTCTGGCCACCGGTGAGCCAGGCCACGCGTTTGCCCAGCGGTGCGAGCAGCGGCTCCAGCCAGCCAATGAGCTTGGCGAAATGCTGTTCGGCCAGGATCTCGGTGGGCGCCATCAGCGCGCACTGCCAGCCCGAGTCGATGGCGATGGCGGCGGCCAGCGCGGCCACCACCGTCTTGCCCGAGCCCACGTCGCCCTGCAGCAGGCGGTGCATGGGCACGGATCGCGCCAGATCGCGCGCGATCTCCTCGCCCACGCGGCGCTGCGCGCCCGTCAGCGCGAAGGGCAACACGGCGAGCAGCTGTTCGTGCAGGCCACCCGGCGCCGTGCGCAAGGCCGGCGCGCGCAGGGCATCGCGCTCGCGTTTGGCCGTCAGCTGCGACAGCTGCTGGGCCAGCAACTCTTCGGCCTTCAGGCGCTGCCAGGCCGGGTGGCTGCGGTCTTCGAGCGCGTCGAGCGACACGTCCGGCCCCGGGTGGTGCAGATAGCGCAGGGCGTCGCGCAGCGTCCAGGTGCCGTGCACCACCGCCTTCAGGCCGTCCAGCAACTCGGGGGGCAGGGTTTCGCTCAGGTCGGCGCGCGCCAGGCCACTGGCCACCACCTTGCGCAGGTAGGCCTGGGGCAGTTGGGCGCTGGTCGGGTACACCGGCGTGAGCGCGTCGGGCAGTTCACCGCCGGCCGCGTGAAACGCCGGGTGCACCATGGTGCGGCCCATGAAACCGCCACGGACCTCACCGCGCACCCGCACGCGAGCGCCCACGGCCAGCGCCTTCTGGTGCGAGGGGTAGAAGCTGAAGAAGCGCAGGGTGCAGGTGTCGCTGCCGTCGTCCAGCGTCACCAGCAGTTGGCGGCGCGGGCGCATCGTGATCTCCTGATGCGTGACCGTGCCTTCCACCTGCACGGTCTGCCCGTCGCGCGCATCGCTCAGGCGCACCACGCGGGTTTCGTCTTCGTAGCGCAGCGGCAGGTGCAGCGCCAGGTCGATGTCGCGCCTGAGCCCCAGCTTGTGCAGGGCTTTCTGCGGGGCAGAAAGCGCCTTGGCGGGGGCGGGCTGGGCGTCGGGCATGGGACAATTCTGCCTGTCTTTTTATCCACCCCTCTCGCCACTTTCACTTGGAACGGGCCTTGTCCGGCCCTCAAGCAGCATGAACGCTTCTTCCCTTGCGGCGCGCACATTCACCGTCGCCGATTTCGATTTCGCGCTCCCCGACGAACTCATCGCCCAGCACCCCGCCGCCGAACGCAGCGCCTCGCGCCTGCTCGACGGCACCGGGGCGGTGCCGGTGGACCGCATCTTCCGCGAACTGCCCGGCCTGCTGCAGCCGGGCGACCTGCTGGTGTTCAACGACACGCAGGTGGTCAAGGCCCGACTCTTCGGCGAGAAAGCCTCGGGTGGCAAGTTCGAGATCCTGATCGAGCGCGTGCTGCTGCCGCACGAGGCGCTGGACGGTTCGGGGCAGGAGGTGGTGGCGCACATCCGCGTGAGCAAGAAGCCGCAGCCCGGCGGCCTGCTGCACCTGGCGGGCGGCCTGCGGGGCGGCGGTTTTGATGCGGTGTTCCTCGGCCGCTGGCCCGATGAGCAGGGCCAGCTGTTCCGCCTGCGCCTGACCGGGCCGGCCGGCGAAACGCCCTACGAGCTGATGGCGCGCCACGGCCACGTGCCGCTGCCGCCCTACATCACCCACGCGGACAACGCCGACGACGAGCGCCGCTACCAGACCGTGTTTGCCCGCGTGCCCGGCGCCGTGGCCGCACCCACCGCGGCGCTGCATTTCGACGACGGCGTGTTGGCCGCGCTCGAAGCCCGCGGCGTGCGGCGCGCCAACGTAACGCTGCACGTGGGCGCGGGCACGTTTGCGCCGATGAAGACCGAGCGCATCGAAGAGCACGTGATGCACCACGAGCGCTACGCGATCCCGACCGAGACCCTGCAAGCCATCGCCGACTGCCGCGCGCGCGGCGGGCGCGTGGTGGCGGTGGGGACCACGACCGTGCGCACGCTGGAGAGCTGGGCACGCTCGGGCCAGACCACGGGCGACACCAACATCTTCATCACGCCCGGCTTCGCTTTCCAGGTGGTGGACGTGCTGGTGACCAACTTCCACCTGCCCAAGAGCACGCTGATGATGCTGGTGAGCGCCTTCGCCGGCCACGAGCACGTGATGGCGCTCTACCGCCACGCGGTGGCGCAGGGTTACCGCTTTTTCAGCTACGGCGACGCGATGCTGCTGCAGAAGACTCCGATACTTGGCCGGCCCGCTTCGTAACATTTGCTCGCACTTTTCCCCATGCGGTGACAAACCCACCCGGCACAATCGCCCCCCAACATCCCCAACCCGCACCGAGTGGCCACGTGATCGAAATCTTTCTCCGCCTGGGCCTGGCCCTGATCGTCTCGCTCGGACTCGCCGTGCTGCTGGCCTGGGGCTGGGACAGCTCGGACCGCAACGCGTCGCTGAACGACACCCTCCAGCTCGGCGCCGACACTTCCATCGCGCCGCTGCGCTGAGCCGGCCGCCCGCGCGCCGGGCTCCATAGAATCGGCCGATGCACTCCCCAGGGCACCCGGCCCACCCGCTTCCCCACCACCTGCACGCCCCCTGCCCCACGCCAGCCTCGGGCGCTGGCTCCGTGTCGTGGCGGTTGGGCCTCTGGCGCGCCCTGGCCGTGTGGGGCCTGGCCGCTCCGGGTCTGGCGCCCCTGGCCCAAGCAGCCCCCACACCGCTCTACACCCCGCAAGGCCAGTGCGCCGGCCACCCCGGCGTGGCGCTCACCGTGCCGGCGGGCTGGTGCGCGGGCCTGGTGGCCGACGCCCGCGACGGCCTGCGCATGCCGCGCCGCCTGCTGGAGGTGGCGCCGGGCCGGTTCTGGATCGTGGACATGGGCAGCTGGGAGCCGCGCCGGGGCCGGCTGCTCGAATTGCGCACCGCCGGGCAGCCCGGCGAACCCGGGCGGCTGCGCACCCTGGCCAGCGGGCTGGACCGGCCACACGCCCTGGTGCGCGGGCCCGACGGCAAGGTCTACATCGGCGAGGCCGGCAGCATCTGGCGCACGCCCGTGGGCGAGACGGTGCAGCGCGAAGACCTGATCACCGGCCTGCCCGCCGACGGCGCGCACCCGCTCAAGGAACTCGCGTTTGGCGCCGACGGCCGGCTCTATATCAATATGGGCTCGTCCACCGACGCCTGCCGCGACGAGCAGCAGCGCCAACCCCAGCCCTGCCCCGAAACCAAGGGTGCGCAGCCCCGCGCGGCGGTGTACGAAGCGGTGCTCGGCGGCCCCGGCTTCACGCTGCAATCGCTGCGGCCTTACGCCACCGGCTTGCGCAACTCGCTGGGACTGGCCGTGGTGCCGGCCCGCGGGCGCCAGCCGGCGCGGCTCTGGCAGGCCGAAAACTCGGTGGACTACAGCGATGCCAAAGCCCCGGCCGAAGAGCTCAACGAGCTGGCGGACGGCGCCCACTTCGGCTGGCCGTATTGCGTGAGCGACGCACGCGCCCGCAGCGTGGTCGCGCGCGGCTACGAAGGCCGGGCGCGTTGCAGCGGCCCCGCGCACCGTCCGCCACACCAGGCTTGGCCCGCGCACGTGGCGCCGCTGCAGTTGCTGGTGGTGCCCCCGGCCGGCGCCGGGCAGGCCGCGGCGCCCTGGAGCGGGCGGCTGCTGGCGGTCTGGCACGGCTACCGCGCCCAGGGCCAGCGCATCGTGGCCTGGCGGCTGGGGGCCGACGGCAGGCCACAGGGCCCGCGCGAGAACATCGCCTCGGGTTGGTCCGCCGCACCAAGCCTGCGACCGCTGGGCAATCCGGCCGGTGCCACGGTGGACTCGCAAGGCCGCCTGTGGGTGGTGGAAGACCGCAACCACACCGTGCTGGTGGTGGCGCCGGCTGCGGCCGTCCGCTGACGGCTCCCGCCGCGCCGGGGTGGCGCGACTGTTTCGGATTGAGACGGACACCGCGCGCCTTGACAAAGATCAATCCCGCGCCGGGGCCGACTGCTAGCCTGAAAACATTCCCAGCAAACCCACGGAGAAATGCCCCATGAACCGCCTCTTGATTGCACTGACCACCGCCCTGCTGGCCGCCCAAGCCTGGGCCGCACCGGGTGACGACGAGGTCCTGAAACTCGCCAACAACGCGGGCTGCATGACCTGCCACCACATCGAGCCCGGCGGCAAGGGCCCGAACGGTCTGCCCCCCATCGGCCCGGCCTGGCGCGAGGTTGCGGCCAAATACAAGAGCCAGAAAGGCGCGCAGCAGCAGCTCACCGCCACCGTGATGGCCGGCTCCAGCCCTTATGAGAGCCACTGGAAGGGCAAGGTCAGCGGCCTGGCCATGCCGCCCAACAAGGTGGTGGTGTCCGAGGCCGATGCCGCCAGGCTGGTGGCCTGGATCCTGGCGCTGGAGTGACCCCCCTGCGCCGCTGACGCGGCTTCCCCCTGGAAGGGGGGACCACGCTGGCGGCCCGGCGAAGCCGGTTCCGCGGCGTGTGCCGGGTGGAGGCACCGTGCGCCAGCGGCACGTCAGTGGCGGCATTGCTCACCCCGTGCTCGGCGACAATCGCCCCCATGCTCCAGTTCGAACTGCTCAAGACCGAAGGCCACGCCCGCCGTGGCCGCCTCACCCTCAACCACGGCGTGGTTGAAACCCCCATCTTCATGCCCGTGGGCACCTACGGCACGGTCAAGGGTGTCATGCCCGCCAGCCTCGAAGACATGGGCGCCCAGATCATCCTGGGCAACACCTTCCACCTCTGGATGCGCCCGGGCCGCGAGGTGATGCAAAGCTTCGGCGGCCTGCACGCCTTCGAGCAGTGGCACAAGCCCATCCTCACCGACTCCGGCGGCTTCCAGGTCTGGAGCCTGGGGGCCATGCGCAAGATCACCGAAGAAGGCGTGCACTTCGCCAGCCCCGTGAACGGCGACAAGCTCTTCATGTCGCCCGAAGTGAGCATGCAGATCCAGACCGGGCTGAACAGCGACATCGTGATGCAGCTCGACGAGTGCACACCCTACGAGACCAACGGCCACCTCACCACCGAGGCCGAGGCGCGCAAGAGCATGGAGATGAGCCGCCGCTGGGCCGTGCGCTCCAAGGACGAGTTCGCGCGGCTCGAAAACCCCAACGCGCTGTTCGGCATCGTGCAAGGCGGCATGTTCGAGCACCTGCGCCAGGAGTCGCTGGAGGCGCTGGTGGAAATGGACTTCCCCGGCTACGCCATCGGCGGCGTGAGCGTGGGCGAGCCCAAGGAACAGATGCTGCAGATCATGGCGCACACGCCGCACCGCCTGCCGGCGCACAAGCCGCGCTACCTGATGGGTGTGGGCACGCCCGAAGACCTGGTGGAAGGCGTGGCCTGTGGCGTGGACATGTTCGACTGCGTCATGCCCACGCGCAACGCGCGCAACGGCACGCTGTTCACCCGCTTCGGCGATCTCAAGATCCGCAACGCGCGCCACAAGACCGACCACCAGCCGCTGGACAGCACCTGCACCTGCTATGCCTGCGCGGGCAAGAGCGGCGTGAGCTGGGACGACGGCGGGCGCGACGGCTTCAGCCGCGCCTACCTGCACCACCTGGACCGCTGCGGCGAAATGCTCAGCCCCATGCTCGCCACCGTGCACAACCTGCACTATTACCTGAACCTCATGCGCGAGGTGCGCGAGGCGCTGGATGCCGGTCGCTTCGAGGCCTTCCGCACGCAGTTCAAGGCCGACCGGGCGCGAGGCATCTGAGGCCTGCGCGGTGACGAGGAAGTTCACCACCATGGCGCGCCGGCTGGCCGCGGCGTCCAGCCTGGTGATCGTGGCCGGCTGCGCCACCCGGGTGGACTTCGCACCCGAACCCGGCCAGCCCGCCCTGCGCATGCAACAGCGCTTGCTGCTCACACCGAGCAACGGCGGGTTGCGCATCACCCCCGAAGACCTGCGCCCGGGCGACATCGTGCTCAGTTCCACCCACAGCGTGGTGTCCATGGGCGTGCGCCTGATCACGCTCGCGCCCGTCAGCCACGCCGCGCTCTACCTGGGCGACGGCACCTTCGTCGAGGCGGTCGGCGCGGGCGTGCGCACGCGCAGCACGCAGGAGTACATGGACGGCGAATCCACTATCGTGGCCTTTCGCCACCCGGGCATCGCCGAGCCCCAGGTGGGCGCGCTCAACGCGTTTTCCCGCCTGCACGTGGGCAAGAAATACAACACCGCCGGCATCGTGCTGCAGGCGCCGTTCAGCATCGGGCGGCAGTACTGCGAACTGCCGCTGATCCCCGGCCTGGTGCGGGACTTCTGCATCCGCGGCCTCGCAGCGATCCAGCTGGGCGCGGTCAAGAACGACCGATTCTTCTGCTCGCAGTTCGTGCTCGAAGCCTACCGCCACGCCCAGCTGCCACTGACCACCGCCGACCCCCGGCTCATCAGCCCGGCCGACCTGCTGCACATGCGCGAAGGCGATGTGCCCTCGGTGCGCACCGAGCAGGCCTTGTTGTATGTCGGGCACCTCAAATCCGGGGTCGCGGCCACCGAGGTGGAGATGGCGGCGGGCGCTGACAACTGATCGGAAGGCAGACTCTCGACGGCGTCAGTTCCCCACGTGCATCGTGAACACTGCACCGGTGTTCAGACGGCAGGTCCCCGAGCCCAACGTGGCCGAGTTCATCGTGTACTGGCAACTCAGGTAGCTGCCCCGGTTGCCCGCGCCGTTGGCCACGCCATCGCGTGACGAGCCGGCCTTGCGCGTGGCCTCGCCTGTGAACGTTTCACCGTTGATGGAGGTGTTGAAGCTACCGCGCCCGTGCAGATCGTTCGTCACCGTGGCGTTGATGACGCCGTAAGCGCTGGCCAGATCGTTGGCCGGGTAGAGGCGGGCAGGAAAGGTCAGCGGCAGCGCGGGCGCGGCAACCACCACGGCATGAGGCGGCGGCACCGCCTGCCCGGTGCGCGGGTCGATCGGCACGACATAACAACCCGCCAATGTGGCGACCGTGGCGGCCAACCCCAGCACAGCAACCCCGCGACGGGTCGAACGAACAGCGGAAAAGACATCCATAGGGATCCTCAAGGCCCAAGCACATGCTTGTGCCGCGATCCTCGCTGGCGTCGTCAAAAAAACATCGATCCTCGGGCAAAGAACCGTTTTGTAGAACCCTGAGTCGATCCAAAGGGTACTTTGAACCCGGGAACGGGCGTGACTGTCGGCATCGGGACCGTGGACCGCCGCGTTTTCCGCCTAGAGTTCGGCCATGACTCAGCCCGCCGTGCCCCGCCACATCCTGCCCGTGCTGGTGACCGCGCAGTTCGCCGGCACGTCCCTCTGGTTCGCGGTCAACGCGGTCATGCCCGACCTGCAGCGCGAGCTGGGCTGGCCGGCCAGCGCGGTGGGGCCGCTCACGTCGTCGCTGCAGTTCGGCTTCATCGTCGGCACCCTGGTCTTTGCCCTGCTCGCCATCGCCGACCGCTTCGCGCCGCGCCGTGTGTTCCTGTTCTGTGCGCTCGCGGGCGCAGCTTGCACCGTGGGCGCCTGGGCCATGGTCACGCAGTACGAGGCCCTGCTGGTCTGGCGCTTTCTCACCGGTGTGTTTCTCGCCGGCATCTACCCGGTGGGCATGAAGATCGCGGCGCAGTGGTACACGCGCGGCCTGGGTGGGGCGCTCGGCCTGCTGATCGGTGCGCTGGTGCTCGGCTCGGCCAGCGCCCACGCGCTGCGCGCGCTCAGCGGCACCCTGCCCTGGCCCACGCTGATGCTGGGCGTGGCCGCGCTCGCGGCCGCGGGTGGGCTGCTGCTGTTTTTCACCACCCACGACGCGCCGCACGCGCACGCCCGCGTGACCACGTTGCAATGGCGCGCGCTCGCCACCGTGTGGACCGATGGACGCGTGCGCGCCTCGGTGCTCGGCTACTTCGGCCACATGTGGGAGCTCTACACCATGTGGGTCATGGTGCCGCTGGTGCTGGCCACCCGGTTGCAGGGCGCCGATCTGTCGTGGGCAGCGTTCTGGGTGCTGGGCGCGGGCGCCATCGGCTGCGCCGGCGGCGGCTGGGTGGCGCAGCGCTGGGGCAGCGCGCGCGTGGCTTCGGTGCAGCTGGCGATCAGCGGCCTGTGTTGCCTGGCCACGCCCTTGGTGATCGACGCCACCGCACCGCTGTTCTACGGCTGGCTGCTGCTCTGGGGCATCACCGTCTCGGGCGACTCGCCGCAGTTCTCCACCCTCACCGCACGCAACGCGCCGCCGCAGGCCGTGGGCAGTGTGCTCACGCTCACCAACAGCATCGGTTTCGGCATCTCCATCGTGAGCATCCTGCTGTTCGTCTCGCTGTCGCAGGCGGTGAGCCTGGGCGTACTGCTGCCCTGGCTGGCGCTCGGCCCGGCACTGGGCCTGTGGGCCATGGGGCGGCTGGTGCGTGAGGAGCGACAAAAAGTTACAGGCTTCCGGTAAAGTCCGGCCACCAACAAACCTGGAGGATTCCCATGCCCGCTCCCGCCTACGCCGCCCAACGCCCCACCGGAGCCTTCATCGCCGCGTCATGGGCGGCCCTGATGGTCGGCGCCGTGGTCTACCTCATGGGCTTGTGGAACGCACAGATGCAGCTCAACGAAAAGGGCTACTACTTCACGCTGCTGATGTACGGCCTGTTCTCCGCCGTGTCGCTGCAGAAGTCGGTGCGTGACCGCATCGAGGGCATCCCCGTCACCGGCATCTACTATGGCCTGTGCTGGGTGTCGCTGGGTCTGTCGGTGGCGCTGCTGACCGTAGGTCTGTGGAACGCGACGCTGGCCGCCAGCGAAAAAGGCTTCTACGCCATGGCCTTCCTGCTGTCGCTGTTTGGCGCGGTCGCGGTGCAGAAGAACATCCGCGACGTGGCCCAGTTCCGCAGCGCCCACCCCGAGATCGACGGCGCAGCGGCCGAATAAACCGGCACAGCCGCTGCGCTGCCGTCAGGCGGCAGCGGCGCCTTCGGGTTCCTGCGGCGGCAGGCCCGCCGTGGCTTTCGCCGGCTCAGCCACCGGCTCCTTCGCCGACGCCCCACACGAGAAGCAGTAGCGCGCAAACGCGTTCTTGCGCGTGCTGCAGTGCCCGCAGTGGTCGAACAGGCACAGGCCGCAGTGCGGGCAGAAGTCGGTCTTGCCGTCTTTCATGTCCACCGTGCGCTCGCAGCCCGGGCAGATGTTCTTCGTCATGCGCGCCTGCGCCTGGTCGTAGTCCATCTCACGCTGGCGGGTCTGGGCCGGCTGCGCCTCGGCCTGTTTCTGCCGCTCCAGGTAACGCTGCAGCGCCTGGATCGCGTAGCGCCCACCGATCACCGTGAGCACGATGCCGACGATGTAGCGCACATAGCCGCCGTAGCTCGGCAGGTAGGGCACCAGCTCCACGAAGAACGCGAACAGCGCGAAGAAGATGAAGCCCCAGACGAAGGGCCACGACGAGCCCTTGCGGTGCTTCTTGAACAGGTAACCGGCCAGCACCAGCAGCGGCAGCGTGAGCGCCAGCCGGTAGCCGAACACCCGCAACTCCTGCGCGCGCTGCGCGTCCACGTACGCGTCGCGGGCCTGGTCCTGCAGGCCTCGCAGCTCGGCCTGGGCGCGTTCCTGCGCCTGGCGCGCGTCCAGCGCGGCCTGTTGCTGCTGCTCCACCGCCGAGAACGCCGTGCGCTCGGCCTGCCGCAGGCCGTCCAGCTCCCGGGTGCGCTGCAGCAACTCCTCGTCCTGCTCCGCGCGTTGCGTCACGCGGCGCGTGGCCAGCCAGTTGTCGAAGGTTTCGCGCGCGGCACGGTTGTTGGCGCGTGCCGTCTGCAGCTTGAGCTGCGCCTGCTCCAGCTCGGCCTGCGCTTCTTCGGCCGCGCGCTCCGCCGTCTTGATGGATTCCTTGAGCGCGGGCGTGCGCTGCGGGTCCATGAAGTCTTCCAGCGACTGGCGCTGCTCCACCCGCGGCAGATCGCCCACGATGGTGCTGCCCAGCCCGGTCAGGAACCAGGCAAACAGGAACGCCACCAGCCACAGGCCGCGGTGGAACCACTTCTCGGACAGACGCAGGGTCTTGCTCATGTTGTTTCCCTCAGAAGCTGTTGGTTGGGGCCATTGTGAACCCGCTCACAGCGCGATCCGCTGCGCCGCAGTGCCCAGGCCGGTGCGCGCCAGCCAGTCCAGCACCGAATCCACCGTCACGGTTTCGATGCGATCGGAGAAGCGTTTGGCGTTCGGGTGGTCGTCGAAGCGGATGTGCGCGGAGCTGGCGCTCGCGCCCAGGCGCGTGAGCGCGCCCAGACGCAGCGTGCTCGGCTGGTAGCCCTTGAAGCCCAGCCAGGCCTGTGCCTGCTGGCGCGTGGTGAGGCCCGGCTCGGCGGCCATGGCGAGGGTTTCCAGCGCCCACTGGTTGGACTGCTGGTAGCGCGTGCCCCAGGCGTAGGCCACCATGTTGTAGTCGCGCTGATGCAGGCGGATACTGCGCGCCGGGTCGGTCAACAGCGCGAGCAGCGGCGCCTGCAACGCGGGCGCGGGTACCGACCACACCGCCTCGTGGCGCCAGAGGTCGTCCAGGAAGAACTCGCCCAGGCCCTGGCGGTAGATCGAACCGGTGCCGGTGCCGCACTGGTTGAGCTTGTGCAGCACGCGCCACGGCCCTTCGGCCGTCTTGTAGGCCCAGCCTAGGTGCGAGTAACGCAACTGGTACTTGCCCAGGTCCTGCCCCGCGCGGCCCAGCACCACCACGCGCGCGCCGCTGCGGGCGAACTCCGCGTCCAGCGCCTGCGCCGTCTGCTGCGCGAGCGCCAGGCCCTGCGTCAGTGTCTGCGGCGTCATGGGCCGCTGCTCACACGAGCGGCCGGCGTGTGCGGCGGGGGCCATCAGCAGAAGTGCCGACCCGCAGGACACGACCCACAATCTCAAAAAGGTTTTCATCAGATACCTCGCAAAAAGGAGATACGCCTCGAATGAGGAAGCCCCAACCGGGAAACACCGCGGAACCGGCTTTGCCGGGCCGCTGGTGTTGCCCCCTGAAAGGGGGAAGCGCCGCAGGCGCTGCGGGGGTCAGTACGTGATTCTTTCGTTGTGGAGAAGAGCGCGCCCTATCTCGTTGGGGATGAAGCACAGCACCTCGCCCGCCGCCGAGAGCAGCACACCCGTGCTGATCACGCTTACCGCCACCGCCGTGCCCACACTGGCCGCCACGCCCGAGGCGGCGCGCCCCGTCAGCTCCACACTGGCCCGCGCGCCGTCGGACGCCCGCTCCAGCACGATCACCGTGCCGCGTGCCGACACCTCCACCGTCTTCACCACCAGCACCGCGCCACTCACCGTGAGCGCCACCGGCAGCGCGCTGACCGCCACCGCGCCCGCCGCGGCACTGCCCGCCACACCCACCACCGACGCCACCGGCAAAGCCGACAGCACCAGCGAAGCCTCGCTCTGCGCCCGCGCCGGGCCGGCGGCCAAAGCCAGCGCCAGACCGGCGGCGAGAAAAGTCTGGGTCAGAAAAGAACGTGTCATGTCATTGCTCCTGAAAAGGAAACTGGGTCAATAGAAAGAGGGGACAGAGAAGCCGCTTCAGGCCGCCACCTGCGTCGTGGCGGCCGCGCGTTCGGCCAGCGCCTGCTGGCGGCCCGCCACATGGGCTTCGGCCAGGTCCGCCTCGTGGCGGTCGCGCAGCGTCTTGGCCAGCGTGAACGCCGAGGTCACCAGGTACAGCCAGCTCACGCCCAGGTAGGCCTTGTAGGTCTCGTCGATCTGCATGCGCAGCAGGCCCCAGAGCGTGAGCCCCATCGCCACCGCAAAACCACCCCAGACCACGACGCGCCACATCGGCGTCTCGGCCTCACCCGTGAGACTGGCCTTCTGCGTGTCGCGCACCGCCTTGGACAACACGAACACCGTGGACAGGCAGAACACATAGCCCATCACCATGAACGCGCGGTCCAGCGCCTGCCCCGGCAGATAGGCCAGCCCGGTGGCACAGAGAAAGACCGCAAGGCCGAACGACACCCAGACCTGGAGCTGCCAGGCGCGGGTGTCGCGCATCACGATGAGGGGGGAACGGGGACTTGCCATGTGAAACCTCGGAAGGTTGTTGAACATGGCGCGGATGGTGGGTGTGACTCCAGATTCTGGAGCCACACTTTCTTACCGGATTGATCAGGTCGGCCGGTCGGTATCGATTTTCAAGACTTTCTATGCGACCGACACCACTCTTCGGCGCGCCTCAAGGCACCCACCAGTACCGCACCGCATGAAAAAACACCGGGGCGGCGAAGATCACGGAGTCGGTGCGGTCGAGCATGCCGCCGTGGCCTTCGATCATGCTGCCCCAGTCTTTCACGCCGCGGTCGCGTTTGATGGCGGACATCACCAAGCCACCGAAAAATCCCATGAGGCAGATCAGCAGCGCCATGCCGGCGGCCTGCAGCGGTGAAAAAGGCGTGATGCCGTGCAGGGCCGCGCCCAGCAGGGTGGCGCTGGCCACGCCGCCGATGAGGCCTTCCCAGGTCTTGGAGGGCGACAGCACGGGCGCCACCTTGTGTTTGCCCAGCAGCTTGCCCCAGATGTACTGCAGCACGTCGCTGCCCTGCACCACGATCACCAAGAAGGCGATGAGCAGCATGTTCTTGCCTTCAAAACCGATCACGGGCAGCGTGAGCAAGGCGGGCACATGGCTGATGCAGAACACGCTGACCATCAGGCCCCACTGCACCTTGGAGGCGCGCTCCAGGAAGCGCTGGGTGTCGCCGCCCGTGGCCGCCAGGATGGGCAGCAGCAGGAAGGCGTAGACCGGGATGAAGATGGAATACATGCCGTACCACTCGGTCCACACCAGGAAATACTGCATGGGCAGGGCCACGTAGAAGGCCGCGGCCATGGCGGTGTGGTCGCCGCGTCGGGTGTAGGCCAGGCTCAGGAATTCGCGCAGCGCGTGGAACGAGATCAGGAAGAACAGCACGACCACGCCGTTCTTGCCGAACAGAAAGGCGATGCCAATGGCACCCACCATGATCCACCAGGCGTTGATGCGCGAGGTGAGGTTGTCGATGACGGCGTGCGGCGCGCCGTGGGCCACGCGCCACTTGAGCACGGCGGCGATGCTGGAGGCGAGCACGAGCACGCCCGTGACGCCGACGAACAGCCAGCCCGTGGGCGTGAAGAGCGCAAAGAAGGTGTCTGCGTTCATGCGCCGCTCCCGGGTGTCTGGGTTTCGCGGCTCGATGGCTCTGAGGGTGGCGCCGGGGGCGCGGGGTCGGCCTCGCGGTCGTATTCGGGTCGCAGATCCAGCAGGGCCTGGCGCGCGCGCTGCAGGAACCGCTGTTTGTCTTCTTGCGGAATCAGGGTCAGCGGCTCGCCAAAGCGCACGCTGCAGGCCAGCGGCACGGGCAGCAGAGCGCCTTTGGGCAGCACACGTTTCAGGTTTTCGATCCACACCGGCACGAAGCGCACATGGCCGAACGAGCGGGAGAGGTGGTAGATGCCGCTCTTGAGCGGCAGCAGCACCGCTTCGCCGGTGTTGCGCGTGCCTTCGGGAAAGATGATGAGCGAGTCACCGGCGGTGAGCGCGGCGCCCATCTGCGCCAGCGGGTCGCCGCTGCTGGGGCCGGCAGCGCTGGCGTCGCGCCGGATCATGAGGGCGTTGAACACGTCGCGGCCGATGAAGCGGCGCAGCGCCGACGTGTTCCAGTAGTCCTCGCCCGCCACGGGGCGGGTGAGCGTGCGCAGGTCGGGCGGCAGGGCAGCCCAGAGCAGCACGAAGTCGCCGTGGCTGGTGTGGTTGGCGAAGTACACGGTCTGATTGGCCGTGGGCCCGGTGCGGATCCACAGCGAGCGCAACCCGGTGATCAGGCCCGCCCCGGTGACGATGGTCAACCGGGCCAGCGCGGCCAGCAACCGGCGGGGCGCGGAACCCTCGGGCTCCATGGGCGGGAGGGCTTGTGGGCGCGTGGAAGGAGAGGGGTCTGGGTTCACAACAAACCTAAAAAAACAAGGAAGCCAGCGCTGCGGCGGTTTGCAGAAGCACGAGAGCCAGATGCCGCTGGAGAAGGTGGCGGGTACCACGCAGGCGGTCGCTCCACAGGCGCTCGGGCAAGACGCTTTGGCGCAACCTGAGCCGGGCCAATGAGGTGTCCAGCGCTTGCAGGCTGGGCATGTGGCCATGGCCCAGCTGGTGAAACAGGCGCTCGTCCAGTGCCAGCCGGAACGCGAGGTACCGCTCCATCAGACCACACAGCAACACCAGCGCCCACAGACCGGCCCCCGCAAGGGACGGCGGCGGCCAGGCCACGCCCACCACGACGGCCAGCAGGCTCAAGCCCTGCGACCAGGTGCCCAGGGTGCGCAGGCTGGCGCGCAGCAGGGCGGAGAGCGCCAGCGCATCGGCGCGCTCCTGTTCGCTGATGGGTAACGCGCTCACCGGCCGCCTCCACCAGCGGCCGGCAAAACCAGTTGCTTCAAGGCCCCCAGCCAACCCGGCCCCAGCACCAGTTGAGGCCGGGCCTGGCGGGTGCGGGCTTCGGCCTGGGCCAGATCGGACGTGCCCTGCAGCAACTGCCAGGCCACCACCGCCGCGGCGCTGCGCGAAAAACCCAGCGCACAGCACACCCACACCGGCCCGCCCTGGCGGGCGCCGCGCTGCGCCTGCACCAGGTGCGCCGCGCGCTGCAGGCGGGCCGGGCTGGGCACCACCAGGTCCAGCAGCGGCAGGCAGCGGCTCACTGGCTGCGCCGCAGCGTGCAAGGGCAGTTCCGCGCACAGGCTCACCAGCGCGGGCTGGCCAGCGGCCAGCCATTCGGCGTGGCGCGGGCGTCGCCCCAGCCAGACGCCGGGCACGACCTCGACGCGGGGCGGCAGCCCGCGCGTCCAGGCCCAGGCGTTGAAGGCCGCGGCCCAAAGGTACGGCGCCAGCAGCCAGCGTGCCGACCAGTGCATGCGGCCCGAGCGGTCCATGCGGAACCCGCGCGCGCCAAAGCCCAGGTAGTTCAAGGCCACCACGGCCAGCGACGCGGCCGGCCAGGCCAGCCAGAGCGCCACGCCGCCCCACCAGAGCGCCAGCGCCAGCAAGCCGGCAGCCCCAGCGGAGTACAGCGCGGCCAGCTTCAGCCGCTGCGGCTCGCGGCTCAGCCGCCACGCAGAGGGCAAGGACACCTCGCGCTCCAGCGGCCACAGCCACACGCACAGCAAACCGAGCAATGCGCCGGTGGGGATGTCGATGAAGTGGTGCTGGTAGGTGGTGAGCACCGAAGCGCAGATGGCGAAGGTCCAGACGTGCAGCAGCACCCGCTGCCAGGGGCTGCGCATCAGCGGGCGGTACCAGTCCCACAGGATGACGGCCAGCGCGATGTGCAGCGAAGGGGCCTGGTTGAAGGGCTGGTCAAAACCGCGCAGGGCCGCAAACAGAAAGCCGGCGGCGCCGTGGGCCTCGGGCTGCCCGAAGCTGAAATGCAGCGGCCACGCCACAAAGCAGGCCACGGCGATGAACTGCGCCGTGAGCAGGCGGGCCGCGTGGCGGTCGATGCGGTGCTTGCTGCGGCTCAGGAACAGCGACAGGCCGTAGAAGGCATTGATCGACCAGTAGGGGAACACCGTCCAGTCCCAGAACGGGATGTGGTGCTCCCAGTGAAACACCGCCGTGGGCACCTGCCCCGCGGCCCAGCGCTGCACGGCCCACCAGTTGGCCAGGCCATAGGTCAGGTAGAACAGTGGCGCCAGCAGGGCCAGCCAGGCGAGCGAGCGCCGCCACGGCCAGGGCGCAGGCGCGCTGTGGTTCACAGGACCGCCCGCAGTCATGCCGCCTCGCGCACCGCCAGCGACACCGTGAAAATGCCCCGCTCGTCGATACGCTGCGTGATCTTCCGGAAGCCCGCCGCGGCCACGAGCTGGTCCATCTCGGCCTGCGTGCGGCGGCGCATCACCCAGGCCTGGCCCTGGCGGTGGCTGGTGAGCGCGCGCGCGATCATCTCCAGCTGCGGGTGCCAGGGCTGGCCGGTGTAGACCAAATAACCGCCCGGCTCCACCGCGTCGGCCACCCCGGCCAACGAGCGGGCGACCATGGCGTTGTCGGGGAACAGCTCGTACAGGCCCGAGACCGTGGCCAGCGTGGGGCGCGGCGTGGCACTGGCCACCTGGGCGCGGTCGAAGGCGTCGGCCTTCTCAAACCGGGCGGTGGACTGCAGGCCACGCTGCGCGATCAGCGTCTGGCCGTCGCGCACGTTGATGTCGCTGTAGTCGCGCAGCAGCACCGAGGCCACCGGCACCGGGCTGCTGGCCACGGCATCGAGCACGTAGCGGCCGTGCCCGGCGGCGATGTCCATCAGCCGCACCTCGCGACCGGCATCGGCCAAGCGCTGCATGGCCTCGCGCAGCAGTTCTTCGACGTGCAGCTTGCGCTGGCGGATGCCGCGCCAGCCGATGGAGTCCAGGTAGGCGCGGTCGATCAGGGCGCCCACCAGCGGCGCGCCCTTGGCCTGGTTGCGGTACACGTAGTCCAGCGTGCTGCCGGAGTCGAAACCGGTTTCATGGCCCAGGCGAACGCCGTCGGACAACAGGCCACCCAGCTTGAGACCGGCACGCGTGCCGGCCCAGTACAGACCGCGCGGGGACAGCGGCGAGAGCGGCTCGGCGAGCGCGCGCGCCTCGTCCGCCGTGGCGCCACGCTGGTCGGCCTGCAGCAGGTTGACCGGGGCGGCGGGGGCCTCGAACTGTTTGAGCAGAAAGCCGCGCAGGGCCAGCAGGGCGCTGGCGCGGTCGCGCTCACCCAGGGTGTCGTGGAAGAAACCCGGCAGTTCGAGCTTCTCTTTCACCGCACTGCCTAGGCGTTCGAAGAACCGGTGTTGCGGCGGGTGGTGCACCACCCAGTCGGCGCCCGAGATGAGCAACTGCGTGGGCACCACGATGGCCTGTGCATCCGCCACCACGCGCTCGGCTGCGGTGTACAGGTCCAGCAGGATGTTGACCGCGATCGGGCGCGAGATCAGCGGGTCGGCCTCGTAGCTGGCAATGCGCTCGGGATCGTGGGTGAGGAACTTGGCCTTCACATAGCTGTTCACGAAGAACAGCCCGCGCAGCTTGTGCATCAGTGCCAGGCCAGCGCGCGCGAAGGGCACGTACAGCTTCACCTTGAACGCGGGCGAGGCCAGCGTCATGCCGCGGATGGTGGGGGCGTAATCGTGTGCCCAAGTTGACACCAGCACCGCGCCCACGCTTTGCGCGATGACGTATTGATCGGTCTGTGCCACGCCGTGCTCAGAAGCGATGTGGTCCACAAAGGTCTGCACGTCGCGCACCGAGGTGGCGAAGCTGGGGCTGTGACCGCGCTGGCCCGGCGAGCGGCCGTGGCCGCGCGCATCCCAGGCGAAGAAGTCGAATTCGGGCAGGTTGAGTTCGTCCACCAGATGGGCCATGCGTGCGCCGTGCTCGTGCCCGCGGTGAAACAGCAGCACCGCGCCCCGCCGCTGTGCCGCCGTGGCCGGCCAGTGCCGGTAGAACAGCGAGACCCCGTCGTGGGTGGAAAACTGGCGCTCCTGCGCTGTGCGGCTGGTGTTCATGGACTCCCTTTTGTTGTGGATGACGAAGACGAGACGGCGCGCTCGGCCAGGGCCGAACGAACGCGGCGCACGGTGGTGAGCGCAATGAGGAAGGCCAGCAAAGGCATCAGCAGCGCCGTCCAGCCGGGCATGGACAGTTCCAGCGCGAGCGCCAGGCCCAGCGCACCAAACACGAAGGCCCGATCGCTCTTGCCCATGGGGCCTTCGTAGCGGCGGCTGGCTCCCACGGTGCTGCCCAGCGCGCCCGCAAACTCCGACAGCCCGGCCAGCACGATCACCAGCCCGAGCCAAAAGGGGCTGCCTGGCAGCACCAGCGCAAAGGGCAGGTACAGCGCGGCGTCGGACACCACGTCGGTGAGCTCGTTGAGAAAGGTACCCAGCGGCGTCTGCTGCCCGTGTTCGCGCGCCAACATGCCGTCGACCGCGTTGAACGCCATGCGCACGAACATCCACAGCGGAATGAGCGCAAAGGCCTGCGGCGATGGCGCCAGGAAGAACAGGCCCAGCCCGAGCGCGACCGAGATCACACAGGCCAGCACCGTGACCTGGTTGGCCGTCACGCCCCAGGCGTGCAGGCGCACCACGCCCGGGCGCAGCAGGTTCTGAAACGCAGGTTTCAACTGATAGATCGACACACCAAGCTCCCCTGGAAAAACACGCGGGCCATCAGGCTTCGAGCAAGCCCGCCACCCGCTCACGCAGCCCCTCCGGCGTCACCGCCTCGGCCCGCAGCGGCTCCCCCACGTTCAGCCCCACGCGGTTGAACAGGCCGCGCCGGAAGGGCTTGACCATTGCGGTGGGCTCGCCGCCGGCGAGCTCGACGCGGCTGAAGAACGAGCCCCAGAGATGGGTCAGCGCCATGGGAATGACGTTCACCGCCACGCCGTCGGCCTGGGCGCGTTCCAGGATCTTCATGACGCCGGCCTTGAAAGGTTGCAGCGTGCCGTCGCGTGTGATGCCGCCCTCGGGGAAGATGGCCAGCAGATCGCCTTCGCGCAGCACGGCGGCGGCGGCGTCGAACGCGGCTTCGTAGGCGGCCGGGTCTTCTTTCTGTGGCGCGATCGGAATGGCCTTGGCCAGCTTGAACAGCCAGCCCAGCACCGGCACTTTGAAGATGCGGTGGTCCATGAGGAAGCGCATGGGCCGCGGGCTGGCGGCCATGAGCAGCACGGCGTCGACAAAGCTCACGTGGTTGCAGACGATGACGGCCGCGCCCTGGGTGGGGATGTGTTCGTCGCCCGCCACCCGGAAGCGGTAGACGAAGCGCGACGCGATCCAGGCCACGAAGCGCAGCAGGTATTCGGGCACCAGCATGAAGATGTAGAACGCGACCACGGCGTTGGCCAGGCCCACCAGCAGGAACAGCTGCGGGACGCTCACCCCGGCGCCGAGCAGCGCGCCCGCCAGCACCGAGCTGCCGATCATGAACAGCGCGTTGAGGATGTTGTTCGCCGCGATGATGCGGGCGCGGTGCGTGGGTTGGCTGCGCATCTGGATCAGCGCGTACATGGGCACGCTGTAGATGCCGGCGAACAGCGAGAGCAGCGCCAGATCGGCCAGCACGCGCCAATGCGCGGCCTCGGCCATGAACTGGCCGAGCGTGAGCGCGATGGTAGACGGCGGCAGGCTGTGGGAGGCGAAATACAGGTCGATGGAAAACACGCTCATGCCGATGGCGCCCAGCGGCACGAGGCCGACCTCCACGTGGCGGCGGCTCAGCATTTCGCACAGCAGCGCGCCGATGCCGATGCCGATGGAAAACACCACCAGCAGCAGCGAGGCCACCTGCTCGTTGCCGTGCAGCACGTCGCGCGCGAAGCTGGGGAACTGGCTCAGGAACACGGCGCCGAAGAACCACATCCAGCTGATGCCCAGCAGCGAGCGGAAGACCACGGTGTTGCCGTGCGCGAGCTTCAGGTTCCGCCAGGTCTCGGTGATGGGGTTCCAGTTGATCCGCAGTTGCGGGTCGGTGGCGGGCGACACGGGCACGGCCTGCGCCAGCGCGCGGCCGATCACGGCGAGCAGCAGGCAGGCGACGGCCACGTAGGTCGGGCCCACGAGCGGCATGGCGATCAGCAGGCCGCCCGCCACGTTGCCGAGCAGGATGGCGACAAACGTGCCCATCTCGACCATGCCGTTGCCGCCGGTGAGCTCGCGCTCGCTCAGGTGCTGCGGCAGGTAGGCGAATTTCACCGGGCCAAACAGCGTGCTGTGCAGACCCATGAGGAACACGCTACCCAGCAGCACCTGCACGTTCTGCTGCATGAAGCCCCAGCCGGCCAGCAGCATGATGGCGATTTCGAGGTTCTTCACGAAGCGGATCAGCACCTCCTTGGGGTACTTGTCGGCCAGTTGGCCGCTGGTGGCCGAGAAGATCAGGTACGGGAAGATGAACAGCGCGCCGATCACCAGGCCCGCCATGGCCGGCGGCAGCCAGCTCACCTGCAGCTGGTAAGTGACCAGCACGGTGAAGGCGAACTTGAAGATGTTGTCGTTGCCGGCGCCGAAGAACTGCACCCAGAAGAAGGGGCCGAAGCGGCGCTGCGTGAGCAGGGCGAACTGGCCGCCCTCGTGGGCGCTGGCGTGGGCGTTGCTCGCCGTGGGAAGCGCGGCGGACGTGGTGGCTGGGCTGCTCATGCGGATCTCCTCCAGAGGTGTTGTGATCATCGTTCCGAGGGCGCCGCGCCGCGGCCCGTTGCCCGCGCATTCTGCCGCATGGCCCGCAGCACCGGCCAGGCGGCCAGACCGGCCACCAGGTGCTTGAGGCTGTGGCCCGACACCACCTCGCCCGTGGCGTGGAACACCGCTTCGTCGCCCAGCTCCAGCAGCTTGGCCAGCGCATACAGGCCGATCAGCACGCCGAGGCGCACCCCCAGGGCGCCGGCCCGGGGCGGGTACAGCGCGAGCCAGACCATGAGCGCCATGCCGCCGAACTGCACCACGGCCCAAGGCAGCACATTGCCGTGGGTGAGCGGCATCACGGCCGAGAGCAGCGCCACCACCAGCGTCAGGCGCATCACGCACGCCGCCGGCTTCTGCCCCACGCGCTCGGCCACCGCCAGCGCCAGCGCACCGGCAAAGGTGACCGCCATGCCCATGCGGTCGAGCACCAGGCCGTGGGCATCGGGCGCCCAGTGGTACCAGGCCGAGCCGAAACCCGTGGCCAACAGGCCACCGAAGAACACGGCCAGGGCCAGCCGGGTGCCCGGCGCCCAGGGGCCATCGCGCAGCAGCATCCACCCGCCCAGCAGACCCGCGACCCCCAACGCCAGGTTGGTCCAGACGTCCATGAAGTTGGGCACGCCCCAGAGGCTTCGGGCGTCCACGAACGGATGGCCATGGGCATGCAGCGCGGCATGGCCATGGGCATTGAGCGCCAGGCCGCTGTGCGCCAGCCAGGCCGGCCCGGCGATCACCGCCAGCAGCCAGAGCACCAGCAGCGCGGTGCCCAGGGTCACCAGCCGCTGCCCGACGGGTGACAAGGGCATGGATCGCAGCACACACGGGGTGGTGGGGCGGGAGGTGGCAGACCTGACGGACAAGGACATGAGGGCACTCCGGTGGCGCATGGGCCGGGTGAAACAAACAGGACAGGGGGTGAGACCGGGGCGCAGTGTCTGAGTGGCCCGCGTCCAGACGGGTCAACTTCCGATACAGTGCACCCACTTCCAACCAGAGGTATCGATATCCGATACCCGATCCGCACGAAGGCATTCCTCATGAGCACCACCCAGGATCTGGTCACCGCCCTGAAGAAGGAACTCAAGACCGCGCAGATGACCTACGCCGATCTGGCGCGGGCCATGGGCATGGCGGAGTCGAGCGTGAAACGCATGCTGGCCAAGGGCGACATGTCGCTCTCTCGCGTGGACGAGATCTGCCGCGCGCTCAAGCTGGACTTCGCCGACCTGGCGCGCCGCGTGGCCGACGCCCAGCCGCTGCTGCGCGAGATGACGGCCGAACAGGAGCGCGCCGTGGTGGCCGACAAGAAGCTGCTGCTGGTCGCGATCTGTGTGCTCAGCCAGTGGACGCTGGAGCAGATCACCGCGGCCTACCGGCTCAGCGAGGCCGAGTGCGTGAGCTGCCTGGCGCAGCTCGACCGCATCGGCATCATCGAGCTGCGCCCGCTCAACCGCTACCGCCTCAAGCTCGCCAAGACCTTTCGCTGGCGGCCGCACGGCCCGGTGATGAACTACTTCCGCGACCACGCCCTGCTCGACTATTTCGCGGGCGGCTTCGACGGCTCGGGCGAGGGCCTGCTGCTGGTGCACGGCTCGATCAGCCGCGCGCTCGCGCCGATCTTCGTGGAGCGGCTGCAGCGCGTGGCGCAGGACTTTGCCCAGCAGCACCAGACCGACCAGAAGCTGGCCGAGAAGGACCGCGGGGGCTACACGCTGGTGCTGGCGATGCGGGGATGGGAATTTGAAGCCTTCAGTCGACTTCGTCGGTGAAGGCCCCCCCGCGCCGCTTCGCGTCACCCCCCAAAGGGGGGCGGCACTGGCGGCCCGGCGGAGCCGGTTCCGCGGTGCCCTGGGGTTGGCTCCCCCTCTGAGGCGGCGCCCTGGAAACAACGCCTTGTTCATGGGGTCGCAGGCCTGGCTCAACACCCATCCGGGCTTCGACAGGCTCGGCCCCTAGCGGATGGTTGGGCTTCCCACAAACGCGTCGCCCCAAGCGCTGGCATGATGTCGGGCTTGCCCGACAGCGGGCCCACTTCTTTTCCTGCTCCGCACGCACTCATGAACGCACCCGCCAACGACTCGCCCGACCACACCGCTGCGGCCCCCGCTGAAGCCCGCGCCTCGGCGCCCACCGGCGCCGCGCCACGCGGCCAGCGGCCGAACCGTGGCCGCCGCCCGCAACGCCCGGCCGCCGAGCGTCCCGCGGGCCCGGCGCCCGCGCGCCAGCACCCGGTGCTGGACCAGTTGGCCACGCTCTACCCGGTGCTGTTCGGCGAGGTGCTGCTGCCCCTCAAGCGCGGCATCTATCAGGACCTGCTGGCCGCACAGCCCGACGCCCTGGACAAGGACGGGCTCAAAGCAGCGCTCGCGCTGCACACGCGCTCCACGCGCTACCTGACGGTGGTGGCCTCCGGCCTGCCGCGCCACAACCTGGCCGGCGAGCCGGTCGAAGACCTCACGCCCGAGCAGGTGCACCACGCGCTGATCGAGGTGTTTCGCCGCCGTGGCGCGCGCAGCCGCGAAGACCTGCGGCCCAAACTGCGCCAGCGCATTCTGAAAGCGTTTGAAGCCTCCGGCCTGGAACGCGACGAATACGCCGAACGCGTGCACGGCCGCGACGAGGAAGTGAACCAGCTGACCCGCGACGCGCTGGCCGAAGCCGCCCGCCAGGCCGCGCGCGAAGAGGCCCTGCTGCGCACCTTCGAGGCCAGCGGAAAGACCCTCGCCGAATTCGCCGACATGTACGGTCTGCACGTGCTGGACGCCAACCGCACGCTGGAGCGTGCCCGGGCCCGCCTGAACCGCGCCGCCACGCCGGCCGCCGAGGCCCCCGCTGCAACCACCGGCGCAACGCCCGACGCAGACAGCGACGCAGACAGCGACGCAACCGCGGCCGAACCCGGCGCCCCCTCCCCCGCCCCATGAACCCGGCCCCGCCCGCCGCCACCGCCGAATCGCCCTACGCGTGGTTCCGGCTGGTGGTGTCGCTGGCGCTGATGACGCTGGGCGGCGCGGGCATGTATGCGGTCACGGTGGTGCTGCCACGCATCCAGGCCGACTTCGACGTGGCGCGCGGCGACGCCTCGCTGCCCTACACGCTGACCATGGTGGGCTTCGGCCTCGGCGGCATCCTCATGGGCCGGCTGTCGGACCGGTTCGGCGTGATGGTGCCGGTGCTGGGCGGCGCGGTGGGTCTGGGCCTGGGTTTCATCGCCGCGGGCGCGGCCCAGAGCCTGTGGCAGTTCAGCCTGGCGCAGGGCCTCCTGATCGGCCTGCTGGGCACCTCGGCCACGTTTGCGCCACTGGTGGCCGACACCTCGCGCTGGTTCACCCGGCGCCGCGGCATCGCGCTGGCGATCTGCATGAGCGGCAACTACCTGGCCGGCGCCGTCTGGCCGCCGGTGATCCAGTATTTCATCGACCACGGCGGCTGGCGCCAGGCCTACACCGGCATCGGCGCGTTCTGTCTGCTGGTGATGTTGCCGCTGGCGCTGGTGCTGCGGCGCCGCCCGCCCGCGCAGCCGGGTCCTGAACCCGCGGCCAAGGACATCCACCACCCCGCCGCCGCCCAGGGCGAACGCCCGCTCGGCCTCTCGCCCGGCACGCTGCAGGCCCTGCTGTGCGTGGCCGGCGTGTCGTGCTGCGTGGCGATGTCGATGCCGCAGGTGCACATCGTGGCCTACTGCACCGATCTGGGTTTTGGCGCAGCGCGCGGTGCGGAGATGCTGTCGGTGATGCTGGGCATGGGCATCGCGAGCCGGCTGATCTCGGGCTGGATCTCGGACCACATCGGCGGCCTGCGCACCCTGCTGCTGGGCTCGGTGCTGCAGGGTGTGGCGCTGCTGATGTTCCTGCCCTTCGACGGCCTGGTGCCGCTGTACCTGATCTCGGGAATGTTTGGCCTGTTCCAGGGCGGCATCGTGCCGAGCTACGCGCTGATCGTCCGCGAACACTTCTCGCCCGCCCAGGCCGGCGCGCGCGTGGGCACGGTGCTCATGGCCACGCTGCTGGGCATGGCACTGGGCGGCTGGATGTCGGGCGCGATCTTCGACCTGACCGGTTCCTACCAGGCGGCCTTCCTCAACGGCATCGCCTTCAACCTGCTCAACATCGGCATCGTTCTGTTCCTGCTCAAGCGGGCCCGTGGCACGGGTGCAGGCCATGCCCGGGCCCGGGTTGCTCCCATCTGAGCGTTTGCCTTCCGCGTGACCGCAATGCGTGAAGCGGTCCAACCCAAGGGCACCGCCGGGCCGGCTCTGCCGGACGGCCAGTGCCGCCCCCTGGAGGGGGTAGCGCGAAGCGCTGCGGGGGTGTCGTCCTACACCGGCATGGTGAACACGGTCAGCACGCCGGTGTAGCCATAGAGCCGGTGGTGCGCGATTTCGCCGCCTGCGAAAAAACCCACCAGGGGCACGTCGCCCAGTGCCCGGCGCACGATCTGCAGCTCGGCGCTGGGGGCGCCAAAGTGCGGGCCACCCCGGCCGGCGCAGCTCACGTACACCGCGCCCGCGATGCGGCGCGCCGGGTGGGGCGCGGCCTCCAGCTCGTGGGCGGCCAGCGCAGCGGCCACCGGCAGGCTGAGCTCTTCGGGTTCGAGTTCCTCGCGAATCTCCGCACACACCCGCGTGAGGTCGGCGCGCGCGGCCTGCGCGTTGCGCTCGCACAGCGCCAGCCGCGTACCCACGGGGGGCGTGTCGGCAATGGCCATGCCCCGGCGCCCCGGGTCCAGACCGATGATGTGGCGCACCAGGACTTCGGGGCCGAACTGGCCACGCGCCTGGCGCTCGCGCGGGCCGGCGGCGTCGGCCAGTGCGTGCTGCGGCAGGGTCAGGCCCACCAGGGTGGTGCGCAGCCGGTCGATCGCTTCCTGCGGCCGCTCCAGCGTGATGTCCAGGGAGCGCAGCAACACATCCAGCGCGGGTTCGCCGTCGAGCGAGAGCACGAGGTTGCCTTCGATGGCGGTGATGCCGCGCTCCCGGTCCACCGGTTGCGCGCCCTGTGTGACGCGCGACACCAGCCCCACGTCGGGCCCGAAGGCCACGCCGCTCAGGCCGCCGTGAAACACCCCACTGGCCGCGCCGTGGCCGCGCAGATTGCCCGCGCTGCTGAAGGCGAACTGCACACTGGCGTCGCGGCTGCCCGCCAGACCACCGAACAGATAACCGCTGGCGGTGCGCTCGGCCACCTCGGCGATCAGCTCGGCCAGCTCGGGCGTGCCGCTGTCGGCGTGCACGAGGGCGGTGTGGGCCACGAAGCCATCGGCCCCCGGCTCGCGCCCGCTGGCCGAGAGCGGGGCCACACCGCTGAACACGCGGTACTGGTCGGGGCTGAGGTCGCACAGCATCACGGCCAGCGCGGGTTCGTCGAAGTACTCGACGTTGTTGGCCGACACCCCCACGCCCACCGTGCCGGCCCAGTCGGTCACCTCGGGCAGCTCGGCGCTGAGGTGTTCCAGGATGGCCTGGGCTTCGCTGGCGTAGTGGTCGGTGATATAGAGCAGCGCCAGCGCGGGCGCTTTGGCGTGGTCAGGCAGCGCCATCTGCGCGCGCAACTGCGCCAGCACCAGGGCGGCGGCCATGCGCCACTGGGGGTGGGTGGCGTGGGCGTAGGGAAAGAGTTTCATGGGGTATGGACCACGCCGCTGGCGCCGGGTTCAGTCCGCCCGATCAACGCTGGCGCGTGCCGCTGCGCGCGGCCTTGTCGGTGGCGGCTTTCCTGACCGTGGCTTTCTTCGCGGTCGCCTTCTTCTTCGCGACCGCGCGGGGTTTGGGGGCCTGGGCGGGCGGGGCGGGCTGGAAGCCGGTCATGGGGAAAAACGAGGTGGGCAACGGCCAGTCACCGGCGGACATCGGCTGGGCCGCCTTGCGGGCGGCGGGCGCCGCGGCGGCGCGTGTGCGGCTGGGCGCCTTCTTGGCCGCTGGCGCGGGGGCGGCTGGGCGGGGGGCGGCTTTCTTCGCCACGGGCGGGGCGGCGCGCTGGCGCCCGGTCACGGCCCGCGCCGCCGCCTGCCCCAGGCCGGCGGCGGTGCCCACGTTGCGTGCCACGGTGTCGCTCAGGCCACGCGTGACCTTGCCGGCCATGCCAGTGGCGGTTTTCACGGCCTGCTCGGTCAGGCCGCTGGCCACCTGGCGGGTGGTGTCGAGCGCGGTCTGTTTGGCCACGTCCTTCAGCGCGGAGGCCGCGATGGTCTGGAACTGCTGGGACAGGGCGCCCCACCACTGCATGGGGTCCACCACACCACCCGCGGGTGCGGCAGCCTGTGCGGCTGGGGTCGCCGGCCGCGCCCGGGTCTTGCGGGGCCGGGCCATGGGTGGGGGCGCCGGTTCGTCTTCTTCGTCGTCAGCTTCGTCGGCCTGCGCCTCCGCCGCTGGGGGGTTGCCGTAGGTGCGGGGCGGGATTTCGAGGCCGGCGAAGGCGGTGTGGGCAGGAGCCGCGGCGGGCGCGCCGCCGGTGAAGCTGGCCACGGTGTCGGCGGCCTTGATCTTCAGCGCGTTGGCCACGTCGCCCAGGCTGAAGTTCATGTTCTTCAGCGTGGCCAGCGTCATCTTCTGCACTTCCAGCGCCTGGATGGTGGCCCCCAGCGCCTTGGAATTCTGGTCGAGCCAGAAATGCACGGCCTTGAGCTCTTCGATGCGTTTTTCCAGGTCTTCCACATTGAACGTGGGAGCGACCCAGTTGCCCAGGTTGGGCAGCTGCGGAATGCTGTTGCCGATGCCCTGCGCCACGCCCCCGGCGGCTTGACCGGCCAGGTTCTGCAGGAACTCGAAGCCCGGCACGAATTTGCCGAAACCGCTGCCCGATGTGTCGCTCATGAAGGTCTCCTGATGGATCGTTCCGCGGTGGCTCTCAGCCGTCCACGCCATAGCGGGGCACGCGCCGTTCCCGCAAGGATGCCACACCTTCGTGCACGTCGGGGCCGCCAAAACCCATGAATTCCAGGGCCAGCGAGGTGTCGAACGCCGGGCCGGCCTGGCGCAGCCAGTTGTTGAGCGAATACTTGGTCCAGCGGATCGCGGTCTGGCTGCCCGAGGCCAGGCGGTCGGCCACCTCGTAGGCCTTGTCGAGCAACGCGTCGTCATCCACCGCGAGCGACACCAGGCCGATGCGCTCGGCCTCTTCGCCGCTGATGGGGTCGCACAGCAGCAGGTAGTACTTGGCCTTGGCCAGGCCACACAGCAGCGGCCAGACGATGGCCGCGTGGTCGCCCGCCGCCACGCCCAGGCGGGTGTGGCCGTCGACGATCTTGGCGCTCTTCGCGGCGATGGAGATGTCGGCCAGCAGGCCGGCCACCAGGCCCGCACCCACGGCCGGGCCGTGCATGGCACTGACGATGGGCTTGTCGCAATTGATCACGTTGTAGACCAGGTCGCGGGCCTCTTTCCAGACCCGGGTGCGCACCTCGAAGTCGCTCGCCATGTCCTGCACCAGGGCCAGATCGCCGCCGCCCGAAAAGCCCAGACCGCTGCCGCGCAGCACGGCGCAGCGCACGCTGTCGTCGCGCCCCACGTCGCGCCAGATCTCGCTCAGTTCCCAATGGCCTTCGTGGCCGGCGGTGGGCAGTTTGCCGTTGCCACCGGGGCCGTCGGCGCGCATCTGGATGTCGAGCACCGAGGGCACGCCGTCCACGGGCGGGCCGCGGCGGCTGATAGCGAGGGTCTGGTAGCGGCTGTAGTCCACAGGGGTCATGGCTGTCTCCGTTGCCGGGGTCCGTCGCCCCGGGAGCTGGGTGGAATGATCGGGCGATTCTGCCCCGTTTGACCGACCGGACTGGCCCGATTCGCCGGGAATCCAGGCCACGGACTGGCGCTCCGGCGCAGGCCCAGGCCGCGCCCCATCGGGCGGGACTTGACGTGTGTCAACGCCCCTGTCAGGGTACAGGCGCAGTATGTCTGTCATGGCGCCGGGCGCGAGCCATCGCCCGCGGCGCTTCCCAGAACCCCGAGGAGAGCTTGCATGAGTCAGAACGTTTCCGATACTTTTGCCAACCAGCTGCGCGAGATGCGCACCGAGCTGCTGGGCCAGTTGCGCGCCCAGCGGGGCGGCAAGATCAGCCGTGCCGAGGCGGCCGCAGACGCCCGCGAGGCCGGCAGCGACGACTGGGCGCAGGCCGAAACCGAGCGCGACCTGGCCTTCGGGCTGGAAGAGCGCGAATCCGCCGAGCTGGTCGCCATCGACGAGGCGCTCAAACGCATCGCCGATGGCAGCTACGGCCTGTGCGTCGACTGCGGCGTCGCCATCCCCACCGCGCGGCTGCACGCCAACCCGACCGCGTTGCGCTGCGTCGCCTGCCAGGAGAAGGCCGAGCAGGCCTGACACCGAGCACGCCCACCGGCGCGCCTTTTCTTTTTTTCCGGAGGTTTTCCCATGTCCACTTTTCACGCTGTCGTATGGATGGACCGCCGCGAGGCCCATGTGTTGATGTTCGATCGTGAACATGTCGAGTCCGAGAGCATCAAGTCCCGCTCGCACCACAAGGCCACCGGCGGCCATGTGGGCTCGCACCAGTTGATGCATGGACGCGGCCCCGCGGCCAGTGGCAACCATTCCCCCGAGGGCGGGCACAACTCGGCCGACGACAATTTCTACCACGAGGTCGCGCAGGCGCTCCAGGGCGTGCGCGAGATTCTGGTGACCGGCCCGGCGCAGGCCAAGGACGAGTTCCGTGCCCATTGCCAGCACCACGACAAGGACATCGCCAGCGCCATCGTCGATGTGGTGTCTGCCGACCACCCCACCGACCGCCAGCTGGTGGCCATGGCGCGCCAGTATTTCCTGAAGCACGACCAGAACGCCGGCGACCCCACGCAGCGCTGAGCCCCGGTGGCGGCAGCGTTTTTTCGCCTACGCCAGAGCAGCACATCCGCTGAGCGGCTATCCTGCCCCGATGCCGACCCACAGCCCCCAGACCCTTCCCGCGCGCAGCCTGTTCCACCTGGCGTTCCATGTGACCGACCTCGACGTGGCGCGCCGCTTCTACGGTGGCGTGCTGGGTTGCGCCGAAGGCCGGAGCACCGACACCTGGGTGGACTTCGACTTTTTCAGTCACCAGATCTCGCTGCACCTGGGCGAGCCGTTCAAGACCACGCGCACGGGCCGTGTGGGCGACCACCTGGTGCCCATGCCGCACTTTGGCCTGGTGCTGTTGCTGCCCGACTGGCAGGCCTTGGCCGAGCGGCTGGAGCGCGCGGGCATGGACTTCGTGTTGCGCCCGCAGGTCCGCTTCGAAGGCCAGCCGGGGGAGCAGTGGACGATGTTCTTCTGCGACCCGTTCGGCAACCCTATCGAGATCAAGGGCTTTGCCTCGCTGGCGCAGGTGTATGCCCAATGATGGCGGCGCGGGTACCGATGCGGTGGGTCGATGAGCGGCCCGTTCGCGGCGCTAGACGTCGCCACGCGCGCGTCTGTTGGCCGTTAGCATCGATCCCCTGAACGTCGCTCAAGAGGCACGCACCAAGCGCCCGAGACTGCATCCACAACACTCCATTTCCCCACCAGGTCGTCATGCGTTCATCCTCTTCTTCCTCCGGTCTTTCGCGACGCTCTTTCAATGGCTTGATCGCCGGCGCTGCCGTGCTGGGTGCGCCCACCCTGAGGGCCCAGTCGGGCAACCGTCTGGTGCTGGGCCAGTCGGCCGCGTTCACCGGCGCCGCCGCCCAGTTGGGCATCCAGTTCCACGCGGGTGCCAAGCTGTATTTCGACCAGCTCAACGCCCAGGGGGGTGTGAACCAGACCCATATCGAGTTGCGCCAGCTCGATGACGGCTACGAGCCCGACCGTTGTGCCGAGAACACGAGCAAGCTGCTGGCCGACGAGGTGTTCGCGCTGTTTGGCTACATCGGTACGCCCACCAGCGTGGTGGCACTGCCGCTGGCGATCAAGGCCCAGACCCCGTTCTTCGCCCCCTTCACCGGCGCCATGGGGCTGCGCCAGCCGTTCAACCGCATGGCGTTTCACATGCGGGCGTCGTACAACGACGAAACCGCGCTGATCGTGCGCCAGCTCACCCACCTGGGCCTGAAGAAGATCGCGGTGTTCTACCAGAACGATGCGTACGGCAAGGCCGGCCTGAGTGGCGTGAACCTGGCACTGGAGGCCCAGTCGCTCAAGCCGGTGGCGACCGCCACCGTTGAGCGCAACTCGGTCGACGTGGCCGAAGCGGTGAAGATCCTCAACGCGGCCCAGCCCGACGCGGTGGTGCAGATCAGCGCCTACGCGTCCTGCGCCGCCTACATCCGCGCGGCGCGCAAGGCGGGCTTCGGCGGCAGCTTCTACAACGTGTCCTTCGTGGGCACGCAGGCCCTGGCCGATGCCTTGGGCAAAGAGGGCGCCGGCGTGGCCGTCACGCAGGTGGTGCCTTCGCCGTACAGCTCGTCCCGGCCGCTGACCCGTGAGTTCCTGGCGATGATCGCCCAGGGCGGCAACAAGGTGCAGCCCAACTTCTCCAGCATGGAAGGTTTCATGGCGGCCAAGCTGTTCACCGAGGGCCTGCGCCGTGGTGGTTCGGGCCGGCCGACCCGCAACAGCCTGATCGAAGGGCTGGAGAGCATCCGCGACCTGTCCATGGGCGGATTCAACGTGTCGTTCGGCCCCGACAACCACGTGGCCTCCAAGTTCGTGGAGCTCTCCATGCTCACCGGCGACGGGCGCATCCGCACCTGAACGCCTGAACCGGGGTGGGCCGGGGCGGGCCCACCGCGGCACCGGTGGTCAGCGACCCAGCGGCGCGATCTTCTGGTCGATGGCGCCGAAGATGCTCTGGCCGTCCTTGCCTTTCATCTCGATGCGGATGGTGTCACCGAACTTCATGAATTCGGTGCTCGGCTGGCCATCGAGGATGGTTTCGATGCAGCGCTTTTCAGCGATGCAGCTGTAGCCCTTGGGCCATTCCTTGCGCCCGTCCACCTCGATCGCCTTGTTGCTCACGGTGCCCGAGCCCACGATGGAGCCGGCGCGCACGTTGCGCGTCTTGCAGATGTGGGCGATCAGCTGGCCGAAGTGGAAGGTCATTTCCGGTCCGGCATCGCACATGCCGACCTTGCGACCGTTCCAGGTCGATTGCAGCGTGAGGTTCACCCGGCCACCGGCCCAGGCGTCGCCCAGCTCGTCGGGCGTGACCGCCACCGGACTGAAGGCGCTGGCGGGTTTGCTCTGGAAGAAGCCGAAGCCCTTGGCCAGCTCGGCCGGGATCAGGTTGCGCAGCGACACATCGTTCACCAGCATCAGCAGGCGCACACCATCAAGCGCCTGCTCGGGACTGGCCCCCATGGCCACGTCGCCCGTCACCACGGCGATCTCGGCCTCGAAGTCGATGCCGAAGTCTTCGCTGGGCACGACCACGTCGTCGCAAGGGCCAATGAAGTCGTCGCTGCCGCCCTGGTACATCAGCGGATCGGTGTAGAAGGAAGATGGCACCTCGCTGCTGCGCGCCGCGCGCACCAGCTCCACGTGGTTGATGTAGGCCGAGCCGTCGGCCCACTGGTAGGCGCGCGGCAGCGGCGCCATGCATTGGGCGGGGTCAAACGGGAAAGCGTGGCGCGCCTTGCCCTGGTTGAGCGTGACGTACAGGTCGTGCAACTGGGGGGCGTGGAAGTTCCAGTCGTCCAGTGCCTGCTGCAGCTTGTGGGCGATGCCCGTCGCATAATGAGCGGTCGACAGATCGCGTGAAACAACCACCAGTTGTCCGTCGCGCGAGCCGTCTTTGTAAGTGGCGAGTTTCATGCAAGTCTCCTGCTGCGGGTTCTTTGAGGTGCCATGATTCTGCCCCCCGGCCAAGCGCTCACGCGACCGACCGCCGGGTGGCTCCCCGGGAGCCATCATGCACATGAAATTACGAATAGTGAAATCAGTTAACCTATCCGTAAGAATCGGATTCTAGAACAAAGTCCCGACGCGCATGCAATGACCCCGGAATTCCCCCTGGAACCCGCCCACGGTCCCACCGTGCAAAACCGACCTCCCCTCCCGCCCACCATGCCCGCCGCCCCTCGCTCCCCCGCCACCGCTGTAGCACCGGCCCGCGCACCACGGCGCACGGCCGCGCCCGCCACCGAACCGACCGATGACGACGAGCCCTTGCGCGCGGGCATCCAGTCGGTCGAGGTCGGCTTCGAGCTGCTCAACGCGCTCTCGAACGCACCGGGTTCGCTGATGCTGCGCGACCTGGCCGCGGCCGCCGGCATGAGCGCTGCCAAGGCGCACCGTTACCTCGTGAGCTTCCAGCGCATGGGCCTGGTGATGCAGGATCCGGCCACCACCCGCTACGACCTCGGCCCCGCCGCCCTGCGCCTGGGCCTGGCCAGCCTGAGCCGGATCGATGGCGTCAAGCTCGCGCGCGAGCGGGTCGAGGCGCTGCTGCTGGAGACCGGTCACACCCTGGCCATCGCGGTCTGGGGCAACCAGGGCCCGACCATGGTGCACTGGGCCGAGGCCCCCCAGACGGTGCCGGTCACGCTGCGCCTGGGCGATGTGATGCCGCTGCTGACCTCGGCCACCGGCCGCTGCTTCGCCGCGTTCATGGGCCACGAAGGACGCGATGCCCAGCGCATCGCGCCCATGATCCGCGACGAGCTCGCGCGGCTGAAGAAACTGCCACGCAATGGCTTCGCGGCGGCCGACCTGCCGCAGAGCCAGGCCGACGTGCAGGCCGTGCTGGAGGAAACCCGCCGCCACGGCCTGGGGCGCGTGATCCACAGCCTGCTGCCCGGCGTGGGGGGCTTTTGCGCCCCGGTGTTCGATGCCCAGGGCCACCTGACGCTGGGCCTGGTGGTGCTGGGTTCGGTGACCACGCTCGACACGGCCTGGGACGGCGCACCCGCCACCGCCCTGCTGCGCTGCGCGCACCAGCTCAGCGCCGATCTGGGCCACACCCCGTCGCGCTGAAGCCGGCTTTTTTCTCCGCCTTGCCCCGCCCCATGCCCCGCTCCCGTCTCGACGCCTCGCCCCGCTGGCACGTGCTGCTGGGTCTGGCCGCCGGTGTGCTGGCACTGCACCTGCTGCTGTTGAGCGGTGGTGTGTCCAGCTGGTCGCTGGATCTGCTGGACAGCCCCGAGCCGAATGCCGGCCTGGCCCCCGTGCCTGCGGACCCGACAACCCCACCCGACACGGCCGCCGCATCGCCACCCGACGTGCCCCCCCCGGTCACCACCAGCACGGTGCGCTGGATCGTGCCCAAGCCCGTGCCCCCGGCGCCGCCTCCACCACCCAAGCCCAAACCCCAGGTGGTGAAGAAGCCGCCACCTCCAGCGCCGGAACCCGAAGAACCGCCACCGGTCGAGATCGCGGAAGCGCCACCGGAGCCACCGCCGGAGGAGCCCGAACCCACGCCGACCCCACCGGCCGAGGTCGCACCGCCGCCGGAGCCCGCACCCGAAACACCCGCCACCAGCGCGGCAGCGACCGGTGCGGCCCAGGAGAGCGCGAGTGAAACCGACGCCACGTTGCGGGACGCGCAGGTCCCGCCCAGCGCCGATCTGCGCTACGACGTGAGCGCCGACTCCAAGGGCATGCCGTATTCGGCCCGGGGCCATCTGAAATGGGAACAGGACGGGCAGCGCTACAAGACCAGCATGGAAATCAGTGTGCTGTTCCTGGGCAGCCTGACGCAGACCAGCGAAGGACAGATCAACGCCAAAGGCCTGGTCCCCGAGCGCTTCACCGACCGCAAGCGCAGCGAACGGGCGGCCCATTTTGACCATGCCACCCAACGCATCCGCTACAGCAACAATGCCCCGGACGCCCCCCTGCTGCCCGGGGTCCAGGACCGGCTCACGGTCAACCTGCAACTGGCCGCCCTGTTCAACGCCCAGCCCTCGGCCTTCCGCGAAGGCCAGACCCTGCGCCTGCCGGTCAGCGGCGTGGACGCGTCGGAGATCTGGTTGTTCCAGGTCGGACCACAGACCCGGCTGACCGTGCCCGCGGGTGACTTCGAGGTCCGCAAGCTGACCCGCAGCCCGCGCCGGCCCTACGACCGCATGGTCGAAGTCTGGCTGGCCCCGGCCCTGCACCACCTGCCGGTCCGCATGCGCGTCACCGAGCCCAACGGGGACTACTTTGACCTGCAGTTGCGTACCCCGCCGGAAACCGGTGCCGCATCGCCGCCCCCGCAGTGAGCCGGCACGCCCCGGGGCGCGCCACAAACAAGTGAGTGCATACACACTGAAATCACCAATCCACGCCTTGAGCCCCGGAAAGTGTGCCAAAAATGACACGCTTCTTGAATCTTCGCCGGTCGTGACCATCTAAATCACCAGACGGACTGCATAAGTCCAGCCGATTGCCGATATAAGGTTCATGAGGAACACAGGTTTCTCTCTTTCAAGGATGTCAGTCATGCACATGCTCTACGACTCGGATGCCTTTGCCGTGGTCCACATCCTCGCCAACGCCCAGATCGAGGGCGAGGTCGAACTGGACCAGGGCCCGCAAATCCCGCGCCACGGTTTCGAAATCGTGGACAAACGGTCGGGCAAAGAGGTCTACCTGGACGGCTCCTGGGCCGAAATGTTCCAGATCCAGATCACCGCCTGGCAACAGAACACCCCTTCGCAGGAAGAGGTGGAGGACACGTTGGAAGGCTATGCCACGCTGGCACAGATGCCGGTGGTGATGCACTAGAACGCTCCCCCCGCGCCGCGCCTAGGGGCGCGTCACCCCCCGGGGGGCGATGCCTGCGGCCCGGCGGAGCCGGTTCCGCGGCATCCTTGGAAACTTCCCCTCTCGCGTTTTGCCCGGTTTTGACCGGGCTTCGTTTTTTCAGGCCTTGTCTTTCCGGCTCAGCCAGCGGTACACCGGCTCGGCCAGCACCAGTACCGCCACCAGGCGACAGACCTGAAACGCGGTCACCACCGGCACGCCGAGCTGCAGCACCTTGGCGGTGATGGCCATTTCGGCGATGCCGCCGGGCGCCGTGCCGAGCACCAGCGTGGCCGGGTGCAGGCCGGTGAGCACCGCCAGCAGCCAGGCGAAGCCGGCGCACAAGCCCATCATCACCCCACTGGCGAACGCCACCGAGGCCAGCCAGCGCGGCGCGGTGTGCACGAAGGCCGGGTTGAAACGCACGCCCAGGCTCACGCCGATGACGAGCTGGGCCGCCGCACTGAGCCAGCCCGGGATGGCCGACAGCGTCACGTCGGACAGCGTGAGCAGCATGGTGACCAGCAACGCCCCCATGAACCAGGGGTTGGCGCGGCGCAGCCGCCGCATCAGCAACACACCCGCCAGCGTGAGCAGGCCGAGCCACAGCAGGCCGCTGACTTGCACCGCGCGCGTGGCGGGCGGCAAGGCGTCCAGACCGCTCACGCCCCAGAACTGCATCGCAAAAGGAACCGTCAGCGTCACCAGCAGCACACGCAGGCTGTGCGCGGCGGCCACCAGATCGGTGCGCGCGCCCTGGCGCTCGGCGATCAGGGTCATTTCAGACGCCCCGCCAATGGACCCCGCGAAATAGGTGGTGCTGCGCAGCTGTGCTGGCGTGAGCCCGCTCAGGTGCCCGGCGTGCACGCGGCGCATCCAGGCACCGAACCCCAGGCCGAGCGCCAGCGCCCAGACGATGCCCAGCGCGATGCCCCACCACAGGCTCGCCACCAGCGCACCGACAGCGGGCGTGAAATACAAACCCAGCGCGGTGCCGATGACCCACTGCCCCGCGTTGCGCAGGGGAATCCAGCTTTCCGTGGGCGCGCCCAGCACCGACACCAGGGACGTGGCCACCAGCGGGCCGATCATCCAGGGAATGGGTGTGCCCAGCCACACGCACAGCTGTGCCGCCGCGCTGGCCAGCTGCAGGGTCAGGGCCGTGCGCGTCCAGGACGCGGGCCGCAGCGAAAAAAAGGACATCACGCGGAGAGCGAAAAGACAGACGGGGCTGGAAGGCCCGGGGGCCGTAGTATCGGCGGATGAACTGTCGAAGCCCTGTCATCCGGGTGGCCGCGTGGGTTGCGGTGTGGGCCACCGCCGCCGCGCTGCTGTCCGGCTGCGCGGCATCCACAGCAACACCATCCGACCCGGACGCATCGGCCGGCGCGCTGCTGAAGCGCTTGCTGCCCACCCCACTGCTGCTGGTGGGCGAACAACACGACGCCCCCGAACACCAGGCGCTGCAGCGCGCACTGGTGCAGCAGCTGGCCACACGCGGGCAACTGGCAGCGCTGGTGGTGGAAATGGCCGAATCCGGCGCGAGCACCGCCGGTCTGCCCCGCGATGCGAGCGAGGCCCAGGTGCAGCAGGCCCTGCGCTGGGGACCCGACAACGGCGGCTGGCCCTGGCCCAGCTACGCGCCAGTGGTGATGGCGGCGGTGCGCGCCGGCGTGCCCGTGTTCGGTGCCAACCTGCCCCGCGCCGAGATGCGCGCGGCCATGGGCCAGACCACGCTGGACGGGCTGCTGCCCAGCGCCGCCCTGGAGCGCCAGCGCAAGGCCATCCAGGAAGGCCACTGCGGCCTGCTGCCTGCGCCACAGATCACGCCCATGACACGCATCCAGATCGCCCGCGACCAGGCCATGGCCCGGACCGCCGCCGCGGCCATACGACCCAGGCAGACGGTGCTGCTGGTGGCGGGCAACCACCACGTGCAGCGCGATCTGGGCGTGCCGCTGCACCTGCCGACGGGTCTGGCACACCGCGTCGTGGTGGCGCTGGCCCGGCCCGGGCACGCTGAAGCGGCACCGTCCGGCGAACCCTCGCCCGGTTCCGACGCGGTCTGGAGCAGCCCGCCGCGCGCACCGCGCGACTATTGCGGCGAGATGAAACGCAGCATGGGCCGCTGATGCCCCGGCTACTGATCGAGATAAGCGAACACCGCCAGCAGCACCAGCCCCAGCAAGATCGCCAGCGCGATCTTGACCCAGCTCTTGGGGTACTCGCCGGCCACCTGGCCCGACACACCGTTGACCACCGCCTGGAAGCTCCGGTCGCCGTACTGGTAGCTCACCAGCCAGACCGGCAGCAGCACGTGTTTGAAGGTCTGTTCGTCAAAGCGGGCGTCCAGTTGCAGGTTGCGGTGGGTGTCGGCGGCGATGTCCTGCGCGCAGGTCTGGCGCAGCGCCTGCAGCATGCGCTCGCGCCCCTGCTGCGCGGCGCCCGAGAGGTCCAGGGCATAGCGCTCCACGGTCCAGCCGCTGAGGTAGGCCGCATCGTAGGGCTGCAGCTCGGAGGTGGTGGGAAAGGGTTCGATGGCGCGCATCAGCGCCGGGTGCACCCCGCGCGAGCCGCAGACCAGGGTGTCGTCAAACCTCTGCGCGACCTGGCCACTGACCGGTCGCCAGCGCACCTGCTGCTTGTTCTGGTGGTCGCGGTAGTAGGTGCCGGCCTCGGCCGTGTAGTGGGCGCTGCCGTGGGCATCGAAAGTCCAGTACGGCAGGTAGACGCCGTGCAGGGTGTCGGTGAGCGCCCGGCGCTTGAGCGCGTTCGGCGCCCAGAAGCGGCTGCCGTACCACTGGCGCAGGCGGTTGCGCGCCTCGGGCTCGGCCACCTTGAAGGGCAGCAGGCTTTGCGGGCGGATCACGTCCAGGCCCTCGTCGAACGGCAGCAGGGCGGTGGAGCCGCAGAAGTCGCAGCGCCGCCCCTGCTGTTCGGCGCTGAAGAAGCTGATGGCCTGGCAGTGCTGGCAGCGCACCTGGCGGCGCTCCAGCAGGCCGCGCGCGCTCTGCGGCACGGCCTTGAGCGCGGCCACCAGATCGTGCTCCACGATCTCACCAGCGGCCTCGATGCGGTAGGGCGACTCGGTGCCGCAGTAGGCACAGACCAGCGCCTGCTTGCCCGGGTGCCACTGGGCCTCGCCGCCACAGGCCGGGCAGGCGAACTTCTGTTGCGCGTCGACTTCCTTCAACGGCATGAGGGCCCCGTCAGCCGGCACACGCCACGGAACTGGCTTCGCCAGGCCGTGGGCGTGGTCCCCCCGTCACGGGGGGAAGACGCGAAGCGGCGCAGGGGGGCGTCACTTCAGGAATTCGTCCAGTGCCGGGCGGCCGATGCGCCACTGGCTGCCGATCTTGCGGCCCTTGAGGTTGCCGGCTTCGAGCTCCTGCAACACGTCGCCCACCGACACCGACAGCACCTGCGCCACCTGCTCGGGTGTGAGCAGTTCGGGTGCCGCCGCCGTGGCGGCCGGTGCGGCACCAGGCACGAAGCCGGGCATCGACGGCGCGGCCGCCGCGCCCATGCCGCCGCCCTGCATCATCGACTGCCCCATGGCCAGGCCGGCGGCCAGTTCGGCGCCGATGCCGGCCGTGCCGGCCTTGCCCTCGGCCAGCGCGTTGCCCATGTTGTATTTGACGTAGTCGTTGAGGTTGCCGATCGCGGTCATGGCGCCGCGCTTGTCGATGGCCTGCTCCAGCTCGGGCGGAACCGACACGTTCTCGACCACGAACGCGGTCATTTCCAGGCCGTATTTGCTGCGCATCGCGGCGTTGAGCGGCTCCAGCAGGGCCGCACCGAGCTCGCCGTAGCGCGTGGCCACGTCCAGTGCCGGCACCCGGGCCGCGGCCAGGGTTTCGCTGAACACGCTGACGATGCGCGAGCGCATCACGTCGGTGAACTCGTCGAGCCGGAACTGGTGGTCGGTGCCGGCCACTTCCTTGAGGAAGAGCACCGGGTCCACAACCTTGAAGTCGTAGGTGCCGAAGGCGCGCATGCGCACCACGCCGAAGTCGGCGTCGCGCATCATCACCGGGTTGGCCGTGCCCCACTTGTTGCCCGCGAAAACGCGGGTGGTGACGAAATAGACATCGGCCTTGAATGGCGTCTGGAACTTGTATTTCCAGCCCAGCAGATCGCCCAGGATGGGAATGTTCTCGGTCTTGAGCGTGTGACGCCCCGGGCCTAGGGTGTCGGCGAACTGGCCCACGTAGACGAACTGCGCCACCTGGCTCTCGCGCACGATGAGCTGGGCCTCGTTCTTGATCTCTTTGTCGTCGTCCGGGAAGCGGAACGACAGCGTGTCGCGCGAGTCGTCCACCCACTCGATGACGTCGATGAACTGGCGGTTCAGAAAATCCAGGATGGCCATTTCAGTTCTCCAGAGCTGAGCACACACAAGGCCACAGGCGCGGTCGTTCAGGACCATTGCCGGCGGGCAGGCCATGGTACCAACTTGACGGCGTGCATGGCGCTCGAACGCCTGCACCGTTCGAGCGCGGAAGCGCGGCCCATCACCGTTCGGAAAAAATATTTCGCATCCCCTGCATCCAAATCGCCGTTGCCGCCGTTCTTCCATCAGGTCACCACCAACGGCCTGCTTTTTTTCAACGACACCATCGGAGCATTTCATGCAAAAACACCCTCTTTTCGCCGCCACGCTGCTGGCACTGGGCATCGGCGCCGCACAAGCACAACCGGTGCTTCAGGGCGGGATCGTCACGGACCCCGCCGGTCGCACGCTCTACGTTTTCGACAAGGACCAAGCCGACAAGAGCAACTGCGCAGGCGCCTGCCTGCAGGCCTGGCCAGCCTATGTGGCGGACGCCGCAGCCGGCGCCAAAGCGCACCCCAAAGCCGCACGCATGGACAACCGGCAATGGACCTGGAACCACAAGCCGCTCTATTACTTCGCCGGCGACGCCCAGCCCGGCGACAAGGCTGGCGACGGCAGCGGCGGTGTCTGGCACATCGTCAAGCCCGCCGCCCCATCGGCCTCGGCCACACCCTCGCCCTCCGCCTACACGTACTGAGGCGCCTCAAAGCGCCTCAGACGCCGGCTGGACGGCCCATGCCGGTGGGCACAACGGCCTTCGCTGGCCGCAAACGATCTGCGATACATTGACTGACGCCAAAAGGTCGGCGGCGCCCCATGCCCTTGGGGCGCCGCCCTTTCCCCACTCCATCCAGCGTCTCATGGGAACACATCAAGAGGTCGAGTTGTTGCTCGCCCGCGTGGGCATGGGTGACCGCGCCGCTTTCAAAGCGCTCTACGGACTCACGGCAGGCGTTTTGCTGGCGACCGCCGCACGGGTGCTCCAGGACCGGCATGCGGCCGAGGATGTGGTGCAGGAGGTGTTCGCCCATTTGTGGCACAAGGCGTCCGAAACCACCGCACCATCGACCAGAACACTGGCCTGGTTGTGTGTGGTCACACGCAACCGCGCGGTGGACCACCTGCGCAAACGCCCGACCGAGGTGTCGATCCATGGGCAGGCTGACGATGGCGAGGAGATCGTCCACGACGCCGCGAGTGAACAACCTGGCGTCTTTGAACAGCTGAGCTTCGAGCAGGACCAGCAGCGCCTTCAACGCTGCCTGGGGCAGCTCGACCCCGAACCCCGCCAGGCGGTGCTGCTCGCCTACGTCGAGGGGCTGACCCACGTGGAGCTTGCAGGGCGCCTGCAGCGTCCGCTGGGCACCATCAAGGCCTGGACCCGCCGCAGTCTGATGGCCCTCAAACTGTGCATGGGGTCGATCGCATGAAGACCTGCTGGCACCAACACCCTGAAACGGTCGACCGCCTGGCCGCCGAATACGCGCTCGGCACACTGGCGGCACCCGCGCGGCGGCGCATGGAGGCGCTGATGCCCCAGCGCCCTGACGTCGCGCAGGCCGTGTGGTCCTGGCACGAACGGCTGGGCGGCGTGCTGGCGGCACAGAAGCCGCTGCCCGTCGACCCGGGCGGATGGCAACAGCTGGAACGCCGGCTCTTCGGGGACACCCGCCCCACCACGCGACAACCGGCCTGGTGGGCGCGTTGGCTCTCACCCGTTCCTGCGGGCGCCCTGGCTCTGGGGCTGTTGCTCGGCAGCGTGCTGGGGCCGCTGTGGGAAGCCTCACGCAGCAGCACACAACTGCCGGAGAGCTATGTCGGCGTGCTGGCGAACGCGGAAGGCAAGCCCGGCCTCATCGTCTCCAGCCTGCGCAAGGGGCGGACAGTGGACCTCAAGCAGCTGAGTCCGGTGACGGTGCCTGAGGGCAAGACGCTGTACCTCTGGACCATCGACAAGGCCGGCCAGGTGCAGGGTGTTTCCGCCATCCCGGGTGGCGCATTTGTCAGCGCTCCGCTGAGCCAACCAGCCGAAGACACCTTCTTCCCCGCCGTGGAGCTGGCGGTCTCCATCGAAACCGTGGGCGCCGCGCCTCCGCAGCCGACCGGCCCCTTCGTCTACCGCGGCCTGTGCGGCAAGCTCTGGAAATTGCCGGCAAACTGAGCGCTGGGCGCCCCACCTCTGGGACGCCGGCCAGCCACTGGTGCTGCGACAATCGCCCACCATGAACCACACCTACGTTCTCACCCTGTCGTGCCAGGACCGCCCTGGCATCGTGCACGCCGTCTCGGGCTTCCTGCTGGAGCGCGGCGGCAACATCGAAGAAGCCGCGCAGTACAACGACCACGACACCGGTCTGTTCTTCATGCGGGTGCAGTTCACCTGCAGCCAGCTCACGCAGGACGACCTGCGCACGCATCTCAAGCTGTTCGCCGAGCCCTTCGCCATGCGCTGCAGCCTGCACCCGCTGGCCGAGCCCATGAAGACTGTGATCTTCGTCAGCAAGGAAGGCCATTGCCTGAACGACCTGATGTTCCGCTGGAAGAGTGGCCTGCTGCGGCTGGACATCCGCGCCATCGTGAGCAACCACCGCGACTTCTACCAGCTCGCCGCCGGCTACAACGTGCCCTTCCACCACATCCCGGTGACGGGCGCCACCAAGGCGCAGGCCGAGGCGAAACAGCTGGAAGTGATCCGCAGCGAAGGTGCCGAGCTGGTGGTGCTGGCGCGCTACATGCAGATCCTGAGCAACGACCTGTGCCGCGAACTCTCGGGCAAGGCGATCAACATCCACCACAGCTTCCTGCCCAGCTTCAAGGGCGCCAAGCCCTATTACCAGGCGCACGACCGCGGCGTGAAGCTGATCGGCGCCACCGCCCACTACGTGACGGCCGATCTGGACGAAGGCCCGATCATCGAACAGGACGTGGCCCGCGTGGACCACACCGACGACGTGGAAGACCTCACCGCGCGGGGTCGCGACACCGAAAGCCAAGTGCTGGCGCGCGCCGTGAAGTGGCACAGCGAGCACCGCGTGCTGCTGAACGGGCACAAGACGGTGGTTTTCAAATGAACGCCCCCCGATGCAGCCCTGCAGGCTGCCACCCCCCACTGGGGGGCTCACGTCCGCTTCGGGGCGGCCGTGCGCGTGGAACCTGGAACGCCCCCCGATGCAGCCCTGCGGGCTGCTTCCCCCCACTGGGGGGCGCACATCCGCTTCGGGGCGGCCGTGCGCGTCGTGCCTGACCCCCTTCCCTTCTGGCGCAGCGTGTGAGGTGACCGTATGACGATCAGGATCCCGCCGATTCAGTGCCTGCTGACCTTCGAAGCCCTGGCGCGCCTGCGCAGCGTCACACAGGCCAGCGAAGAGCTGTGCGTGACGCCCAGCGCGGTGAGTCACCGCATCAAGCAACTGGAGCAGATCCTGGGGACCAAGCTGTTTGGCCGGGCCGACTTTTCATTGACCACCGAGGGCAGCGAATACCTGGCCCACGTGCGCGAGGGCCTGGCCACGCTGCAGAAATTCCCGAGCAGCGCCGCCACGCCCGGGCGGCGCAAGCTGCGGCTGGCGGTCACGCCCACGTTCGCGCGCTCCATCCTGCTGCCGCGCCTGAAGCAGTTCAGCGAAGCCTACCCGGAGATCGACCTCACGCTGCAGGTGAGCATCCCGCTGCTGGACGTGGTGGCCGAAGACGCCGACCTGATGATCCGCTTCGGCACCGGCCGCTACGCCGACGTGGAGCACGTCTGCCTGATGAAGGACGACATCACGCCACTGGCCTCACCGGCCTTTGCGCGCGAGCACGGTCCGTTCGACGCCCCCGAAGACCTGGAAGGTGTGCCCCTGCTGCGCAGCCCGCTGGAGCCCTGGCGCACCTGGTTCGCCGCGCACGACCTGGACTGGCCCGAGCCGGTGGACGGCTCGCAGTTCAACGACATCGGCCTCATGTGTGACGGCGCCGCCGCCGGCATGGGGGTGGCGCTGGTGCGGCTCAAGCTGGCCGCACCCTGGCTGGAACACGGCACGCTTGTGCCACTGTACGAACGCCATGTGCCCAGCCCGCACGCGCACTACCTGTGCTGGCGCACCGGCACCATGGACCGCTGGGAGTGCGCGGCCTTTGCCGAGTGGCTCAAAAAGTCGTTGAGCTGAAAACGACTCCTTGAGGCAGAGACACCCAAACCTTGCGCCGGAGCGCATGACCACCCGCCAGAGTTCCCGTGGAACCGGCTCCGCCGGGCCACAGGGAGCGTCCCCCTCCCGCCGCAGGCGAGAGAGGGGGCTGAGGACCGCGGCTCCTAAGCCTGCCTGCGCAGGCTTGGACGGGACGAAGAGGCATCGCCTCTGGCGATGTCGCGGCCTGCAAGGCGCGCGTCAGCGGCGCAGGGGGAGCTCACTCAGCTCACTCGATATTCAGGCGTTGGCCCGCCAGGGCCACCTTCTTGGGCAGGGTCATCGTCAGCACCCCGTTTTCGTACTTGGCCTTGGCGCGCTCGTTGTCGATATCGGTCGCCAGTTGGAAGCTGCGCGACACCGCGCCGTAGTAGCGCTCGGTGCGCAACACCTTTTCGTCCTGGCTCTGGCTGTCTTCCTGCTTGATCTCGGCGCGCAGCGTCACCACGCTGCCTTCGACCGTCACGTGGATGTCTTCCTTGGACACGCCGGGCACCTCGGCCACCACGGTGTAGACCGACGGGGTTTCCTTCACATCGATCTTGATCTGGGACGGTGAGGGCAACGAGTCGCCGTGCAAGGGACGGACGTAAAAACCGGGGGCGACGTCCTTGAAGAAGTCGTCGAACAGACCGGAACGGGCGATCAGATGGTTCATGGCAAAACTCCTTTTTCAGCGTTGGCGGATCAGGGAGCACGGGCAGTGCCCCTCCCTGCCGAAAAATGGATGCCACCCCGCGATTTTTCAAGCCCCCTGATGCGCCGGCCCCGACCGGCGGAGCGCTGCGCGAACTTCACAAGTGGCTGCAAGTTTCTTCAATCGCCGAGCGGCCGATTGGCCTAAACTGAATTCCCGCTTCTTGCCCGCCGCCCCACCATGAACGCACCCTCCACCCCTGCCCAGGTCAGCCAGATCGAACGCGCCGCGCGCCAGGCGGAGGTGGTGCGCGCGTTGCAGGCGGTGCTGCCCGCCCACGCCCTGCTCTGGCACAACGAGGACACCACGCCCTACGAATGCGACGGCCTGACAGCCTACCGCCAGCGACCGCTGGTGGTGGCCCTGCCCGAGACCGAAGACCAGGTGGCCGCCGTGCTCAAGACCTGCCATGCGCTGGCCGTGCCCGTGGTGGCGCGCGGCGCGGGCACCGGCCTGTCCGGGGGCGCCATGCCCCACGCCATGGGCGTGACGATGTCGCTGGCCAAGTTCAACCGCATCCTGCGCATCGATCCGCGCTCACGCACGGCCCTCGTGCAGGCCGGCGTGCGCAACCTCGCCATCAGCGAAGCCGCCGCGCCCCACGGCCTGTACTACGCGCCCGACCCGAGCAGCCAGATCGCCTGCACCATCGGCGGCAACGTGGCCGAGAACTCCGGCGGCGTGCACTGCCTGAAATACGGCCTGACCGTGCACAACGTGCTGCAGGTGCGCGGCTTCACGATGGAAGGTGACCCCGTGAGCTTCGGCGGCGAAGCGCTCGACGTGCCCGGCCTGGACCTGCTCTCGCTGGTGATCGGCAGTGAGGGCATGCTGGCCGTGGTCACCGAAGTCACCGTGAAGCTGGTGCCCAGGCCCCTGCTGGCGCGCTGCATCATGGCAAGCTTCGACGACATCCGAAAGGCCGGCGACGCGGTGGCCGCCGTGATCGCGGCCGGCATCATCCCGGCCGGCCTGGAGATGATGGACAAGCCCATGACCGCCGCCGTCGAGGATTTCGTGCACGCTGGTTACGACCTCAGCGCCGCCGCGATCCTGCTGTGCGAGAGCGACGGCACCCCCGAGGAAGTGGAAGAAGAGATCGGCCGCATGAGCGCCGTGCTGCGCGACCACGGCGCTACCGCCATCGCGGTCAGTCGCGATGAAGCCGAGCGCCTGCGCTTCTGGAGCGGGCGCAAGAACGCGTTCCCGGCCAGCGGGCGCATCAGCCCCGACTACATGTGCATGGACTCCACCATCCCGCGCAAGCGCCTGGCCGACATCCTGCTGGCCATCGGCGAGATGGAACAGAAGTACGGCCTGCGCTGCGCCAACGTGTTCCACGCGGGCGACGGGAACCTGCACCCGCTGATCCTGTTCGACGCCAACGACCCCGACCAGCTGCGCCGTTGCGAGCTGTTCGGCGCCGACATCCTGGAAACCAGCGTCGCCATGGGCGGCACAGTGACCGGTGAACACGGCGTGGGCGTGGAAAAACTCAACAGCATGTGTGTGCAATTCTCTGCAGAGGAAAACGCGCAGATGTTCGGTGTCAAAAGAGCCTTTGATACCAAAGAACTACTGAACCCAGGCAAAGTGATTCCGACACTGCAACGTTGTGCCGAATACGGCAAGATGCTGGTGCGCGGCGGGCGGTTGGCATACCCCGATTTGGACCGTTTCTGACTGTCAAATTTGACGATGCAAACAGAGGGGGCTCAGGTACAGTAACGCGCAATGAGCGCGCCTTTCCCCGAGTCAGACCAACGCCAGGCTGCGCCTCCCCGCGATCTGGTCGGTTCGGCGCGCGAGCAGGCGCTTCTGCGCGAAATCGAAGTCCTGAGGGCCGAGAACCAGCGCCTGCGCCATCTGCAGGCCGGCACTCCGGGCGTGCCCCCCGAAGCCGATCTTCTGCTGCCGCTCGACCAGGCGCTGCCCCCGGTCAACAGCCCCACCGACGCGGCCCCCGACCCACTGGAATACCAGGCGCTGTTCGCAGCCTTGGCCAGCGCGTTTCCGATCGGCATTTTCCGCACCGACGGCGCAGGCATCGTCACCCACGTGGACGACGCCCTGTTGCGCATCTTCGGTCTGGACGCTCAGGACTTCCTCCAACAGGGCTGGCTGCGCCGCGTGCACCCCGACGACCTGGAGCACGTGAAGACCTGCTGGAGCCAGGGGGTTGCACTGGCCCGGAGCCAGAGCATGGAATTCCGTCTGCAGCGCCCGGACGGCGAAGTCGTGCACCTGTCGATGCGCAACGTCCCGGTGCACGACGCCGAAGGCCATTTCCTGAGCCAGCTGGGTTTTGTGCAGGAGATCACCGAACTGCGCACCCTGGAGGCCGACGCGCGCCTCAAGGACGAGCTCAACCGACAGATCATCGCCAGCAGCCCGGACTGCACCAAGGTGCTCGACCTGCAGGGCCATGTGCTGCAGATGACCGCGCAGGGCTGCCGGCTGGTGGAGGTTGACGACTTCGAGCAGGTGCGTGGCAGCGACTGGGCCACCTGGTGGCCCGAGGGCGGGCAAGCGCTCGCCCGCGCGGCGATCGGATCCGCCTGCCAGGGGGAAAACGCCCGTTTCGTCGCCTTTGGCGAAACCTTCAAGGGCACGCCCAAATGGTGGGACACCACCTTGTCACCGATCCGCGACGCGCAGGGCCGTCCGGTGATGCTGCTGGCGATCTCGCGCGACATCACCGACCTGCACCAGCAGCAGGAAGCGATCCAGCGCTTCAGCGCCGAGCTGGAGGACCGCGTGCGGGAACGCACCGTGGAACTGGCCGCCGCCAACGCCCGGCTGAGCCGGACCCTGCGCGAAGCCCAGGATCTGTACGACCAGGCGCCGTGCGGCTACTACTCGCTGGACGAGCGGGGCGTGGTGCAGATGATCAACCAGACCGCGCTGCAGTGGCTGGGACTCAAGCGCGAGGACGTCGTGGGTCGCCTGAGCTTTCGCGATCTGGTGCAACCCGAATACCTGGCGCAACAGGAATCCCGCCGCCATCTGCTCTCCGACACCGGGCAGCTCGAACCCGAGGAAGTGGGCATCAAGATGCCCGACGGCAGGCCCTTCATCGCGCTGGCCTCCAGCACGGCCGTGTACGACGAAACAGGCGCTTTCCTGCGCACCAACAGCACCCTCCTCAACATCACCGAGCGCAAGGCGGCCGAACAGGCCCTGCGCGAGAACCAGCGCTTCCTGCAGACCGTCACCGACCACGTGCCCGGGCTGATCGCCTATCTCGACGCGTCCCTGTGCTTCCGCTTCGCCAACGCCGAACACCAGCGCATGTACGGCATGGATCCGGCCAGGATCGTCGGACGGCCCGTCAGCGAGTGCGTCGCGGCCGAGTTGTGGACCGAGATCGGCCCACGCCTGCGCGCCGCGCTGGCCGGCCAGACGCAGAGTTTTGAGACCTGGCGTCAGATGATCGACGGCACACCGGTCTATGTGAGCACCAAGTACCTGCCCGACATCCACGAAGGACGGGTGCAGGGCGTGTTCGTGCAGACCATCGACATCACCGAGCGCAAACGCATCGAGGAGCGTGTGCGCCAGCTCAACGACGAGCTCGAACAGCGCATCCAGGAACGCTCGGCGGAGCTGCTCGAGAGCGAGCAGCGTTTCCGCCTCATGGTGGACAACCTGCGCGAGTACTGCATCTTCTTCATGGATGCCGACGGGCTCATCACCGACTGGACCGACAGCGCCCAGCGGCTGGAAGGCTATGCCCCCACCCAGGTTCTGGGCCGGCACTATTCGGTGCTGTTCCGGCAGCACGACCCCGCCGATGCCATGGACAGCGCCAACCAGATGCTGCGGCTGGCCGCCTCGCGCGGGCAGCACGAGCTGCACAGCTGGCACGAACGCAAGGACGGGTCGCGGTACTGGTCCCATTCGCTGCTGATCGCGCTGCGCGACGACGGTGGTGAACTTCGCGGCTTTGCCAAGATCAACCGCGACATGAGCGATGCCAAGCGGCTCGACGACCTGATGCGCAACATCAACGACGAGCTGGAGAACCGGGTGGCCGAGCGCACGGAACAGCTGCTGGCCGCCAACAAGGACCTGGAGTCGTTCTCCTATTCGGTCTCGCACGACCTGCGCTCACCGCTGCGCCACATCTCCAGCTTCGTCAGCCTGCTGGAAGAGCACCTCGACAACCAGATCGACGAGACCACGCGGCGCTACCTCGGCACCATCGGTGGTTCGGCGCGGCACATGAGCCAGCTCATCGACGGCCTGCTGGCGTTCTCCCGCCTGGGCCGCTCGGCGGTCAACCTCACGGCGGTGGACTTCACCCTGCTGGTGGATGCGGTGGTCAGCCAGCTGGCCCACGACACCGAAGGTCGTGTGGTGGACTGGGTGGTCGCGCCCGACCTGCCCGTGGTCCAGGGCGACGCCTTGCTGCTGCGCGAGGTCTGGGCCAACCTGCTGGGCAACGCCTACAAGTACACCCGGCCACGCGAACGGGCCCGCATCGAAGTGGGCTGGAGCGTGGACCCGGTGGCGGGCTACACCTTCTACGTGCGGGACAACGGCGTCGGCTTTGACACCAAGTATTCGCAGAAGCTGTTTGGCGTGTTCCAGCGCCTGCACCGCGCTTCCGAATTCGAGGGAACCGGCATCGGACTCGCCCTGACGCGACGCATCCTGGAGAGGCACGGTGGTAGCATCTGGGCAGAAAGTCAGTTGGGTGAAGGCAGTGTGTTTTATTTTTCGCTCCCTTTTGAGGGGGCCAGTCCTACTGATTTTTCGCGGGACACCATGCCCGCGGCGCTCGAACCATGAACAAGAATGCCGAAGCCATCCTGCTCGTTGAGGACAACCCCGACGACGCCGAGCTGACCAAGCTGGCGTTGGCGCGCCATGGGCTGGATGGCCGTGTGACCCACGTCTCCGATGGCATGCAGGCGCTGGACTACCTCTACCGCCGCGACCGCTACAGCGACCGCAGCGGTGGTAACCCGGTGCTGGTGCTGCTGGACCTGAAGATGCCGCTGCTCGATGGCATCGGCGTGCTGCGCGAGATCAAGGGCTCGGACATGCTGCACAACATCCCCGTGGTGGTGTTGACCTCCTCGACCGAACCCAGCGACCTGCAGCGTGCCTACGACGCCGGCACCAACGCCTACATCGCCAAGCCCACCGAGTTCTCGCAGTTTCTCAGCGCCATGAAACACGTCTGCGAGTTCTGGATCAACATCAACCAGTCCGCGCCGCAGTCCACCTCCTCGGGCATGCGCAATACCGGGTTCGGCGAGCTCGCCTGATCCCCCCGGCCCGCCCTGCACAAGGCGGGCCTTTTCCTCACCAGGTATCGATGAAGCGTGGCCCAGCGGGCTCGGCCACGCGAGCGCTGGCCAGCCCCCGGGCCAGCCACTCGCGGGTCTGCACCGGGTCGATCACCGCGTCGATCTCCAGCGTGGTGGCCATCTGCTGCGCCGAGCCGTTGGCGATCTGCCGTTGCAGCAGCGACTCGAACAAGGCCTCGCGCTGTGGCCCTTCGGGCAGCGCCTCCAGCTCCTTGCGGTAGCCCAGGCGCACAGCACCCTCCAGCCCCATGGCGCCGAACTCGCCGCTGGGCCAGGCCACGGTGAACACCGGCGCGTGAAAGCCTCCGGCGGTCATGCCCATGGCGCCCAGGCCGTAGCCCTTGCGCAGCACCACGCTGAAGAACGGCACCCGCAGGCTGGCCGCGGTCACAAACAGGCGGCTGACATGCCGCACCTGGGCCCGCTCCTCCATGGCGGGGCCGACCATGAAGCCCGGCGTGTCCACCAGGCTCACCAGGGGCAGGCCGTGCGCGTTGCACAGCTGCATGAAACGCGCGGCCTTGTCGGCCGCGTCGGCGTCGATGGCGCCGCCCAGGTGCAGCGGGTTGTTGGCCATCAGCCCCACGGGCCGGCCTTCGATGCGCGCCAGCGCGGTGTGGATGCCGATACCGAAGCACGTGCGCAGCATCAGCAGGCTACCCTGGTCCACCAAGCCGTCCATCGCGGCGCGGGTGTCGTACACCCGCAGACGGTTCTCGGGTACCACGTCGCGCAGCCCCTGCTGGTTGGGCGCGATCCAGTCCGGCAGGCGTCCCTGGAAAAACGACAGGTAGTGGCGCGCGGTGGCCACGGCCTGTGGCTCGTCGTCCACCAGCAGGTCGATCACGCCGTTGACGTGCTGCACGGCGGAAGGGCCGATGTCCTCGGGCCGGAACACGCCGAGCCCACCGCCCTCCACCATCGCCGGGCCGCCCATGCCGATGTTGCTCTGACGGGTGGCGATGATCACGTCGCTGCAACCCAGCAAGGCCGCGTTGCCGGCAAAACAGCGGCCCGCCGCGATGCCCACCACCGGCACCTGCCCCGACAATCGCGCGAAGGCGGCGAAGCTGCCCACGTGCAGGCCGGCCACGATGGGCATGTCGGTGTCGCCCGGGCGCCCGCCGCCGCCCTCGGCGAACAGCACCACCGGCAGTTGCTGGGCCAGCGCGATGCCCAGCAGGCGGTCGGTCTTGGCGTGGTTGCGCATGCCCTGCGTGCCGGCCAGCACGGTGGCGTCGTAGGCCATGACCACGGTGCGTGACGGCTCGGCGCCGAAGATCAGGCCGTTGACCGAACCGATGCCGGTCACCATGCCGTCGGCCGGCGTGTTCGCGATCAGGTCTTCTTCCGAACGGCGGCTGCGTTGCGCGGCCACCGCGAGCGCGCCGTATTCGAGAAAGCTGCCGTCGTCGCACAGGTCGGCGATGTTTTCGCGCGCGGTGCGCAGGCCCAGGGCATGGCGCCTGGCCACGGCCTCGGGGCGGGCACCGTCCAGCGTGTGCGCCAGCCGCTGCTGGAGCCGCCGCAGGTCGTCGCGCGGACCGGGTGGCTGCGCGTGGGCGGCCGGCGCCACAGCCGCACTGCCGGCGCCCGCCCCTGCGTCCTGCGGCGCGGCCAACGGGTCCAGGCGTAACAGCGCCGCCCCGGCATCCACCGTCTCCCCTTCGGCGAAGAACCGTTCGCTCACGCGCCCGGCGCGGTCGGCGCGCAGCTCGTGCTCCATCTTCATGGCTTCCAGGACCAGCAGCAGGTCCCCAGCTTGCACCGCGTCGCCCGGGGCAACGAGCCATTGCACGATCTGGGCCTGCAGAGGGGAGCGCACGGTGTTCATGCGGCCATTCTGGCGGCCGGGCCGTTTTCACGCACCCGGCACCGGTCGTGCGGGCGACAGCGGTGCCAGCCCCTTCAGTGCGCCGGCCCGGCGAACAGCGCCACGTTGCCGCCCGCCGCCGTGGTGTTGATGGTCAGGGTCTGTTCGGCGCAGAACCGCAGCAGGTAGTTCGGCCCCCCCGCCTTCGGGCCGGTGCCGGAGAGGCCCTCGCCGCCGAAGGGCTGCACGCCCACCACGGCGCCGATCATGTTGCGGTTCACGTAGACGTTGCCCACGCGTGCCGCCGCGGCCAGCGCCTGGGCACGGCTGTCGATGCGGGTCTGGATGCCCAGCGTGAGGCCGTAGCCCAGCGCGTTGATCTGGCGGATCACGTCCATCGGATCGCCACCCCAGCGCACCACCTGCAGCACCGGGCCGAAGATTTCGGCCTTCACCTCGGCGATGGCTTTCACCTCGAACATCTGCGGCGGGATCAGGTTGGGCAGCGTGGTGGCCGGCGCGGCGGCGGGCAGCAGAGGCTTGGCCTCGGCGTGCAACCGTGTCAAGTGACGGCCGATACCTTCAAACGCTTCGGCGTCGATCACCGGGCCGAGGTCGGTGGCCAGCGCGGCCGGGCTGCCGGCCACCAGTTCTTTCGCCGCGCCCTGGATCATCTCGATCACGTGGTCGGCAATGCCCTCGTGCAGGCACAGCAGGCGCAGGGCCGAGCAACGTTGTCCCGCGCTGCGGAAGGCGCTCTGCACCACCGCGTCGGCCACCTGCTCGGGCAGGGCCGTGCTGTCCACCAGCATGGCGTTGATGCCGCCGGTTTCGGCGATCAGCGGCACGATGGCGCCGTCCTTGGCGGCCAGCGCACGCTGGATGATCTTGGCCACCTGCGTGGAGCCGGTGAACACCACGCCCGCGATGCCCGGTTGCGCCACCAGCGACGCGCCCACGGTCTCGCCCGGGCCGTGCAGCAACTGCAGCGCATTGGCCGGCACACCGGCGGCGTGCAGCAGCTTCACGGCTTCGAGCGCCACCGCCGGGGTCTGTTCGGCCGGCTTGGCCAGCACGGTATTGCCGGTGGCCAGCGCAGCGGCGACCTGGCCCATGAAGATGGCGAGCGGGAAGTTCCAGGGGCTGATGCAGACCCAGGCGCCGCGGCCTTCCAAGCGCAAGGTGTTGCTCTCGCCCGTGGGGCCGGGCAGGGTTTGCGGCGCCATCACGCGTTCCGCGTCGTTGGCGTAGAAGCGCAGGAAGTCCACCGCCTCGCGCACCTCGGACACCGCGTCGCCCCAGGTCTTGTACGCCTCTTTCACCAGCAGGGCGCAGAAGCGCGGCAGTTGCTGTTGCAATGCATCGGCGGCGCGGCGCAAGGTGGCTGCGCGCTCGGCCACCGGCGTGTGGTTCCAGCCGGCGAAGGCGGCCACGGCTTTCGCGCATGCGGCCTCGGCCTCGGCCGTGCTGGCCTCGGGCATCGTGGGCACCGGGGTGCTGGCGAGCGCGGCCAGCAGGGGCTCGCGCATCGAGGCCACCGCGAGATCCAGGCCCTGGCTGTTGGCGCGCTTCGGGCCGTACAGATCGGCCGGCAGTGGCAGAGAGGGTTGGGGTTCGAGGCGCAGCGGCGAGATCAGCAGCTCGTCCATGCCCACCGACTCGTCGGCCAGCTGGTGCACGAAGGACGAGTTGGCGCCGTTCTCCAGCAGGCGGCGCACCAGGTAGGCCAGCAAGTCGCGGTGCGCGCCCACCGGAGCGTAGACGCGGCAGGCCACCAGCGGGTTCTTCAGCACCTCGCGGTAGATGCCTTCGCCCATGCCGTGCAGTCTTTGAAGTTCGAAAGGCACGCCCTGACGGGCCGACATCTGCAGGATCGCCGCGATGGTGCCCGCGTTGTGCGTGGCGAATTGCGGGTAGATCGCATCGGACGCGTCCAGCAGCGCACGCGCGCAGGCCAGGTAGCTCACATCGGTGTGGTGCTTGTGGGTGAACACCGGGTAGGTCGGCAAGCCCAGTTCCTGCGCGCGCTTGATCTCGGCATCCCAGTAGGCGCCCTTGACGAGGCGGCACATGAATTTGATCTTGTACTGGCGCGCCAGCGCGGCCACGTGTTCGATCAGCTCGACCGCGCGGGTCTGGTAGGCCTGCATCGCCAGGCCCAGGCCGGCCCATTGCGGGCAGTGTTCGGCCACCAGCTGCGCCAGCGCTTCGAACACGTCGAGCGAGAGTTCGAGCCGATCCACCTCTTCGGCGTCGATGGTGAGGTTGAGGTTGGCCGCTGCGGCCGCGCGGCACAGCGTCCACACGCGCGGCACCAGTTCGTCTATCACGCGCTCGTGCTGCACATCTTCGTAGCGCGGGTGTAGGGCGCTGAGCTTGATGGAGATGCCGTCGTTGTGGGCAGGCGAACGCTTGGGATCGGCCGTGCGCGCAATCGCGGCGATGGCGTTCTGATAGCTCACCAGGTAACGCAGCGCATCGGCGTCGGTGCGCGCGCCCTCGCCCAGCATGTCGAAGCTGAAGCGCAACTGATCCAGCTTCTTGCGCGCCGAAGCGGCTTCTTTCATTCCCTCTTCAATCGTTTGGCCCAGCACGAACTGGCGACCGAGCAACTGCACCGCGCGCAGCGTGGCCGCCACCACGGTCTTAGCTCCGAGCTTGGCCATCAGGCCGGGCTCATGGCCCGCTTCGGGGAGGAAGTGCTTGGACATGGCAATCGCGGTGGACGACAGGCGCGCCAGCGTCGAGTCGGCAGAGCCGTCAAAGTCCGCCCGGCCCAACTGGTCGGCCGTCAAGGCAATGGCGGTCTCGGCGTCCGGCACGCGCAGCAGGGCCTCGGCCAGGCGCATCAGGGCCAGGCCTTCGGCGCTGGAAATCGGGTATTCCTTGAGCAGACTCTCCATCGCCCAGAAGGGCGGCGGGTTCTCGCGCACCGCACGCACCCAGGGCGCGGCCACGGTGGCGGCGGCGGCCCAGTCCAGCGCGCCTTGCAGCGCGGCCAGGCGCTGGGCAACGATGGCGGTCTCGGGCCGGTAGGGAAAGGGCAGGCGGTCGGTGGTGCGGGGCATGAAAGTCTCCGGAGAGTCACAAGGTTGGTGAATTCCGTGATGGTGCCGCCACATTCGATGAATTTTTGATGGTTTTTCTGCCTTTCACTGGATAATTCACCACCCATGACCGAGACCACCCACGAACTCGACCGCATCGATCTGCGCATCCTGAATGTCCTGCAGGCGGACGGCCGCATCGCCAACCTGAAGCTGGCCGAGGCCGTGGCGCTGTCGCCCACGGCCGTGCTCGCGCGCACCCAGCGCCTGCAGCGCGATGGCTACATCCTGGGTTTTGAAGCGCGGCTGAACCCGCTCAAGCTCGGGCGCGGGATGATGGTCTTCGTGGAGGTGCTGCTGGACCGCACCACGCCCAACGTCTTCAACGAGTTCAAGGCCGCGGTGCAGGTGCGCGACGAGATCATGGAATGCCACATGGTGGCCGGCGGCTTCGACTACCTGCTCAAGACCCGCATGGCCGACATGGCCGCCTACCGCGACTTCGCCGGCAACGTGCTCTGGCAACTGCCCGGCGTGCGCGAGACGCGCACCTACGCGGTGATGGAAGAAGTGAAGAACAGCACCCGGCTGCCGCTTTGAAAAGACAGCGGCCGGGGCGACAATGCACCCCAATTTCTGGAGCACCCATGATCAAACCCCTCTCCGCCGCCCTGCTCGCCACCCTGACGCTCTGCGCCACCGCCTCGCTGGCCCAGAGCACCCGACCGGGCCTGTGGGCCGTTGAACACAAGATGGGGGGCAACCCGGAGCTGGAGCGGGCCATGGCCCAGATGCAGAAGCAACTGGCGTCCATGCCGCCGGAACAGCGCAAGCAGATGGAGGCCATGCTGGGCCAGCAGGGCGTGAGCATGGCGCCCGGCAAGAACGGCGGCATGGCCCTGAAGATCTGCATCACCCCGGAGATGGCGGCGCGCCAGGAGCTGCCCAGCCAGACCGAGGGCGACTGCACCACCACCATCCACTCGCGCAGTGCCAGCGCACTGAAGATGAGCTACGTCTGCAAGAACCCGCCGTCGTCCGGCGAAGGCACCTACACCTTCAGCGGCGACACCGCCTACACCATGAAGATGGTCATGAACACCACCCGCCAGGGCAAGCCGGCGTCCATGACCATGGAAGGCCAGGGCAAATGGCTCTCGGCGGACTGCGGCACCGTCAAACCGATGGCCGTGCCCAAGCGCTGACACCCGCCCGCGGCATCCATCAGAGCAGACGGCGCAGCAGATCGTCTTCGAACTGCTGCAGGAACGCTTCCTGCGCCTCAGTCTGCACATAGGCCGGGTCGATGCGGCGCAGGCGTTCGATGGCGGTGGCCGCGCTCAGGCCGCCATCGCGCACCAGCCAGGCCGCCAACACCAGACCGGTGCGGCCCAACCCGGCCAGGCAATGCACGGCCAGCACCTCGCCCGCCTGCAGCAGGCGCTGCATGCGCACCAGCAGCATCTGCATCTGCCCGGTGGACGGGGCTTCCCGGTCAAAGATCGGCAGGTGCGTGTTGGCCAACCCGTGTATGCGCAGCAGGTCCTGCGGCAGATCCTGCTCGGTCAGGGTGATCAGGTGGGTGATGCCCACCGCCCCCAGCAGGTCCAGGTCGTATTCGATCGGTGCCACCACGCCGGGCTGCGGGCAACCCGCCAGAACACCCGGCACGATCCAGCGGAAACGCCGGGGCCCCTGCTGCCCCCCAAGCACCACCTGCCCCACCATGGAGGCCAGTTCCACCCCAGCGGGCAAGGTCGGGGGCAACGCAGCGAGGCGGCGTGCCGGTTCCGCAGCTGGCTCGATCACGGGCCGCGGCCTTGCCGTGGAGCGCACCGTCGCCTCCGGGAGGGCCACCGGGGTGGCCTGGGCCCCAACCGGTGGCGAGGGTTCGGGCCGGTGGGCATCGTCTTCCCGCGAAGCCGCCAAGGCGGCCAGCGCGGCGGGAGGCAGCGGAGCGGGCACCACCGCGTCGGCCTCCAGATCTTCCGCGCGCGCGTCGGGCGAGGGCAGATCCAGGCTGCCGCTGCGAAGGAACTGTTCGACCCAGGCGTTGGCCGGGTGGGTGAAAAACGCCTCCGTGGGCTGGTGCGCCAGCACCCGCCCGCCACCGAGCAGGACCACCGAATCGGCCAGCAGGCGGGCCTGCTGCTGGTTGTGCAGGGTCACCAGCAGCTTCAGCCCCGTGCCCACATGACGCAGCCAGTCCAGCAGACTGGCGCTTTCGCGCGGGTCCAACCCGTAGGTGGGTTCGTCTACAAAGAGCATCTCGGGGCCGGCCGCCGCCAGGGCGAGCACGCGCACACGCCGCTGCTGCGCCGAGGGCAAATCCATCATCGGCTGGTCCAGCAACCCTGCCAGCTCCACCGCCTGGAAACGTTCCAGGCAGTCCTGCGCCCAGGCCCGCCACTGCATGCCACTGCGTGGCCCCTGCGCCGACTGCGCTTCCCGCAGCACCTCGAACACAGTGCGCGCCGGGCTGCGAACGTGCTGAGCGACCAGTTGGGGTCGGCATCCCTGTTGCAGCGCACGCCCCTGGAGCCAGGCATGTCCCCAGCTGCGGTGCACGGCGTGGCCGTCGAACTGCCCCGCCAGACTGCGCAGCAAGCTGGACTTGCCGGTCTTGACCGGCCCCATCAGCACATCAATGCCCGTGGACGCCAGCGCCAGATCGCACTCGGCCAGCACGACCCGGGAACCGAAGGCCAGACCAAACCCCTGCAGGCACAGGCTGGTGTTGGGCACCGGCTGCGCCGGTGAATTCGACGCCATGGGCCGGCTCAGACCTTGGACTCCAGCTCGGGCATGGCCATGCGCGCCTTGGTCAACACCATGCCCAGGTTGGCGGATCTGCGGCACACGAACACCGCCACATAGTTCGAGTAGCGCTTGCCGCGCATGAACACGTGGATCAGGTTGTCGCTGTTGACGATGATTTCCTGGAAGTAGTGGTGGTCACTGCTGGCCAGTCCGCGGGACTTGTTGAACATCTGTTCGATGGCCGTCACATTGCTGCCCGCGAACAGGTCGCCGGTGGCGGCGGCCACGAGGTCGATCACCTCGCTCGGATGGGAATCCACCGTCTTGATCGCCAGCAACATGCCGGACTGAATGTCGACGTAACCCGCCGCGACGCACTCGGGGATGCCGGCGGATGCGGTGGCCAGCTGCTGATCCAATGTGGACATGAAAGAAATCCCTTGTATACAAGTAAACAGAACACCGTAGGGTATCTACTTGATCGAGCGTCATCTGTGCACTATGTTGGGGAACACCCCCAAACCGATACAAGGTATAACTAAACGGACGAACGGTTCGACGGCTCTGGCAGCGCGGTACGGCTGCCAAACACCGCCCGCCCCACGCGCACCATGGTGGACCCGGCGGCCACCGCGGCCTCCAGATCGTCGCTCATGCCCATGGACAGGGTGTCGAGCCCGAAGCCCCGGGCGTTGAGCGCATCGAACAGCGTGCGGGCCTGCAGGAACACCACCCGCTGGGCTTCAAAGCTGGCCGCGGGCTCGGGAATACACATCAGCCCGCGCAGGCGCAGTTGGGGCAAGAGCGCCACCGCCTCGGCCAAGGCGGGCAGCTCGGCGGGTGCCACGCCCGACTTGGTCGGCCCACCATCCACATTCACCTGCAGGCACACCTGCAGCGGCGCCATGCCGGCGGGGCGCTGCTCGCTCAGACGCTGGGCGATCTTGATCCGGTCCACCGACTGCACCCAGTCGAAATGCGCCGCCACCAGACGCGTCTTGTTGCTCTGGATGGGGCCGATGCAGTGCCACTCGATCGCGGCGCCTGGCCGGGACGCGCGCAGGGCCAGGATCTTCTCCACCCCTTCCTGGATGTAGTTCTCACCAAAAGCGCGCTGGCCCGCCGCCAGCGCCTGCTGCACCGCGTCGGGACCAAAGGTCTTGGAAACCGCCAGCAGGGCAACGGTCCGCGCATCGCGCCCGGCCAGGGCACAGGCCCGCGCCAGGCGCTCGTTCACTTGTTGGAGATTGTCTGAAATCGTCGTCATAATCCATCGTCATACCACCACAGCACGGAACCCCGGGATGGATATCACCCAACTGCTCGCCTTCAGCGTCAAGAACAAAGCGTCCGACCTTCACCTCTCGGCCGGACTGCCACCCATGATACGGGTGCATGGTGACGTGCGGCGCATCAACGTCGAGCCGCTGGACCACAAGATGGTTCACAGCATGGTGTACGACATCATGAACGACAGCCAGCGCAAGCAGTACGAGGAATTCCTGGAATGCGACTTCTCGTTCGAGATCGAGGGCCTGTCGCGTTTTCGCGTCAACGCCTTCAACCACAACCGCGGCGCCGGTGCCGTGTTCCGGACCATCCCGAGCAAGATCCTCACGCTCGAACAACTCAACGCCCCCAAGATCTTTGGCGACCTGGCGCTCAAGCCCCGCGGTCTGGTGCTGGTGACCGGCCCCACCGGCTCGGGCAAGTCGACCACCCTGGCGGGCATGGTCAACCACCTCAACGAAACCGAGTACGGCCACATCCTTACGGTGGAAGACCCGGTCGAATTCGTGCACGAGTCCAAGAAATGCCTGGTCAACCAGCGCGAAGTGGGGCCCCACACCCTGAGCTTTGCCAACGCGCTGCGCTCGGCCCTGCGCGAAGACCCGGACGCGATCCTGGTGGGTGAAATGCGCGACCTGGAAACCATCCGCCTGGCCATGACGGCGGCCGAAACCGGCCACCTGGTGTTCGGCACCTTGCACACATCCAGCGCGGCCAAGACCATCGACCGCATCATCGACGTGTTCCCGGCCGAGGAAAAAGAAATGGTGCGCGCCATGTTGTCCGAGTCGCTGCAAGCCGTGATCTCGCAGACGCTGTGCAAGACCAAGGACGGTTCCGGCCGGGTGGCCGCGCACGAAATCATGCTGGGCACCAGCGCCATCCGCAACCTGATCCGCGAGGCCAAGGTTGCGCAGATGTATTCGGCCATCCAGACCGGCAACAGCGTGGGCATGCAGACGCTGGACCAGAACCTGTCCGACCTCGTCAAGCGCAACGTGATCAGCGCGGCCGAGGCGCGTAGCAAAGCCAAGATCCCCGAAAACTTTCCAGGGTAGATCGACATGCCCCACCCCCGTTGCTTGCCCACTGCGTGTGGCCGCATCCCCCTTCAAAGGGGCAACGTCTGCGGCCCGGCAAAGCCGGTTCCGCGGCACTCCGACGCTTAAGCCACCTCCGTCCACCGTTTTCACCTCAGTCCGTCCAAAGGTCCACTCATGGAACGCGATCAGGCATCCAAATTCATCAACGACCTGCTCAAGCTCATGCTCAGCCGCGGGGGCAGCGACCTGTTCATCACGGCCGACTTTCCGCCGGCGATCAAGGTGGATGGCAAGGTCGTCAAAGTCTCACCGCAACCGCTGAACGCCACCCACACGCTGGCGCTGGCGCGCGCCATCATGAACGACAAGCAGGCGGCCGAGTTCGAGCGCACCAAGGAATGCAACTTCGCCATCGCGCCGCCGGCCATCGGGCGCTTCCGGGTCAGCGCGTTCATCCAGCAGGGCAAGATCGGCATGGTGTTGCGGACCATTCCGGCCGTGCTGCCCACCATTGACAAGCTCGGCCTGCCCCAGGTGCTCAAAGACGTGGCGCTGTCCAAGCGCGGCCTGTGCATCCTGGTGGGCTCCACCGGCTCGGGCAAGTCCACCTCGCTGGCGGCCATGGTGGACTGGCGCAACGAGAACACCCACGGTCACATCATCACTATTGAGGACCCGGTTGAATTCGTGCACCCGCACAAGAACTGCGTGATCACGCAGCGCGAGGTGGGCCTGGACACCGACAGCTGGGAAGCGGCGCTGAAGAACACGCTGCGCCAAGCGCCCGACGTGATCCTGATGGGCGAAATCCGCGACCGCGAGACCATGGAACACGCGATCCAGTTTTCCGAAACCGGTCACCTGTGTCTGGCCACCCTGCACGCCAACAGCGCCAACCAGGCGCTGGACCGCATCATCAACTTCTTCCCCGAAGAGCGCCGGCCACAGCTGCTGATGGACCTCTCGCTCAACCTGCGCGCCCTGATTTCGCAGCGCCTGGTACCCCGGCAAGACAACAAGGGGCGCCATGCCGCGGTCGAGATCATGCTCAACTCGCCGCTCATCTCCGACCTGATCTTCAAGGGCGATGTCGCCGAGATCAAGGAGATCATGAAGAAGAGCACCCAGATGGGCATGCAGACCTTCGACCAGGCGCTGTTCAACGCGTTCGAGGCCAACCTCATCACGTTCGAAGACGCGCTGCGCAATGCCGATTCGCTCAACGACCTGCGCCTGCAGATCAAGCTCAACAGCCAGCGCGGCAAATCGGTGGACCTGGCCGCGGGCACCGAGCACATGACCATAGTTTGACCCACCCCCGCGCCGCGCCCAAGGGCGCGTCACCCCCTCAAGGGGGCAACGCGTTGCGGCCCGGCGAAGCCGGTTCCGCCGCGTTCTTGGTGTAAGTGCCCTCGCTCCGGATGCACCGGTTCGGTGGCACCTATCGATTCACTTCACCTCTCTTGCAGGATTCCACTCATGAGCAGCATTGCCTCTAAAACCTACGAAACCGTTCCCGCTTGCCGCGTGGCGTTTCTCGGCCTGGGCGTCATGGGTTTCCCCATGGCTGGGCATCTGGCCAAGGCCGGGCATTCGGTGACGGTCTACAACCGCTCCCCGGCCAAGGCGCAGGCCTGGGTGGCTGAATTTGGAGGTGCAGCCCAGGCCACGCCACGCGAGGCAGCCGCGGGTGCCGACATCGTGTTTTCCTGCGTGGGCAACGACGATGATCTGCGCTCCATCACCCTGGGTGCCGATGGCGCCTTCGCCGGCATGGCGCCGGGCGCGGTGTTGGTGGACCACACGACCGCCTCGGCCGATGTGGCGCGCGAGCTGTACGCCGCCGCGAAGAACCTGGGGCTCGCGTTTGTGGATGCGCCCGTCTCCGGGGGGCAGGCGGGCGCGCAGAACGGCATGCTGACCGTGATGTGCGGGGGGGATGCGGCCGCTTTCGAGAAAGTGCAGCCTGCGGCCATGGCCTTTTCCCGCGCCTTCACGCTCCTGGGCGCCAGCGGTGCCGGGCAACTCACCAAGATGGTCAACCAGATCTGCATCGCCGGACTGGTGCAGGCCCTGGCCGAGGCCATCGCCTTCGGCCAGAAGGCCGGCCTGAACATGCCCCAGGTGCTCGACGTGATCGGCAAGGGCGCCGCCCAGAGCTGGCAACTCGACAACCGCGGCAAGACCATGGTGGCCGACCAGTTCGATTTCGGATTCGCCGTGGACTGGATGCGCAAGGACCTGGGGCTGGTGCTGGACGAGGCCAAGCGCAACGGCTCGCGGCTGCCGGTGACCGCGCTGGTGGACCAGTTCTACGCCGACGTGCAGGCCATGGGCGGCCACCGACTGGACACATCGAGCCTGATCAAGCGCTTGAGGTAGGCCCACCCCCACGTCGCCTGCGGCGCCACCCCCTCAAGGGGGCGATGCCAGTGGCCCGGCAAAGCCGGTTCCACGGCATCCTGGGATCAAGACGCGCGCCGGAGGCACCGTGCTGGCGACGCGACCTTGGTTATTTCGCTGGAGCAGACTGCGGCTGCAGGCGCGACAGCTCTTCGTCGCTGATGATCTCCAGCACCCGCACCACGCGCTGCACGCTGGAGGTGTTGCGCACGATCTCGGTGGCACGGTCGGCTTCGCGCTGGGTCACGCGGCCCATCAGGAACACCGTTCCGCGGTTGGTCACCACCTTGAACGAGTTGGCGGACAGGTCCTTGGCGTCCAGCATAGCGGCCTTCACCCGGCCGGTCAGCAGGGAGTCGGCCGTGCGCTCGCGCAGCGTCGGGCTGTTGGCCACATCGAGTTCGTTGACCACGCCGGCCACATTGGCCACCTGGGCGACGACCTGGCCCGCCAGTTCCTTGTCGCGCGCGCTCACCACTTCACCGGTCAGCAGCACACGGCGGTTGTAGCTGGTCACGTCCAGCCGGGCCCGTGTGCCCATCTGGTCGCGCAGCCGGTTGGCGGCGCGCAGTTCAATGGTCTGATCGTCCAGTTGGGCACCCGAGGTGCGGCGGTCGGTGGCCACCAGGGCACTGCCCACGGCGGCGCCGCCCATCATCAGGGGGGCGCAGGCCGACACAGTGACGCCCAGCAGCACGGAGGTCAGGGCGATGGCCGCGAGGCGGCTGCGGCGGGGTTGTTGTTGCGTCTGATTCATGAGGGACTCTCCTGTTCGTTGTTCAACTCGTCGGGTAGGCCCAGCAACTGGGCATCCACACCGTCACAAATGCAGTGCAGCACGATGTGATGCACCTCCAGAATCCGGGCCGGCAGCTCGTGCGGCACGCACACGTGCACGTCGGTGTCGCGCAGCAACTGGGCCAGGCGGCCGCCGCGCGCGCCGGTGAGCGCCACCACCGTCATGTCGCGTTCGTGCGCCGCTTCTACCGCCGCCAGCATGTTGGCCGAGCTGCCGCTGGTGGACAGCGCCAGCAGCACATCGCCGGCGTGGCCCAGCGCGCGCACCTGGCGGGCAAAGATGGACCGGGCATCAAAATCGGTGGCGATGCCGGTGAGCACCGCGGCGTCGGACGAGAGCGAGAACGCGGCCAGCTCCGGGCGTTCGCGCTCGTAGCGGCCCACGAAGCTGGCGGCGAAGTGCTGCGCGGCCGCGGCCGAAGCCCCGTTGCCGCAGGTCAGCACCTTGCCGCCACCAGTCACGCTGGCGAGCACGGCCGTGGTCGCGGCCTCGACCACCGGGGCGAGCGACTGGGCGCACTGGTACTTCAGGTCGGCGCTGTCGATGAATTGTTGCTGGATACGTTGCAAAAGCATGGGGCGATCATAGCGGCGGGGCGGGTATCAAAAGGTAGTGGACGCATCAAAAGCGGCGCGCAACCATTCGAGCCGAACCGGTGGTGCGGCCGGGTCTGGGCGTTCGCCGGCCGGGGCCGGCCGGCCGTGCACCAGCACCACGTCGAAACGGCATGGGGGCTCAGAGCCCCAGCGCAGCAAAAAGTGCCGCGCCGCGAACACGATGCGGCGCTGTTTGGTGGCGGTGATGCTCGCCGCCGCACCGCCCTGGCGGGTGCTGGCGCGCTGGCGCACCTCGACGAACACCAGCGTGCCATCGGCCTCGCGCATAATCAAATCGAGTTCGCCCCCGCCACGGCCAGGGGTTTTGAAATTGCGCTGCACCAGGCGCAAACCCTGGCGCTGCAAATGCGCCAGCGCGGCGTCCTCGGCCACGTCGCCACGCTGCTTGGTGGTGGTCGGCGCCGCCTCAGGGCGGTCTGGCCGGGTGGGTGAACCCTGTTTCCGGAAATTCCACATTGTCTGCACACACTCCCTCCCTGTTGGCCGCCGCCCGTGAAGCGGCCGCTCACCAGCATTATCCGCAGGGCGCGCTCTACATGGTGGCCACGCCGATCGGCAATCTGGCCGACATCGGCCTGCGCGCGCTGCAGGTCCTTTCGCTGGCCGACACCGTGGCCTGCGAGGACACGCGCCACACCGCCGGGCTGCTGCAGGGCTATGGCCTGCACAAACCGCTGCTGGCGCTGCACGAACACAACGAGGCCGAGGCGGCGCAGACGGTCGTGCAGCGGCTTCGCGAGGGCCAGCGGGTGGCCTATGTGAGCGACGCCGGCACCCCCGGCGTGAGCGATCCGGGTGCGCGGCTGGTGGCCGCGGTGCACGACGCCGGGCTGCGCAGCGTGCCCATCCCCGGCGCCAGCAGCATCACCGCGCTGCTCAGCGTGGCCGGCCACAGCGGCTGGAACGGCCACTTCGTGTTCGCCGGCTTTCTCTCACCCAAGGCGGCCGAACGGCAGCGCGAGGTGCAGGGCATGGGCGCCGACGAGCGCGCCTGCGTGCTGCTCGAAGCGCCGCACCGCATCGAGGCGCTGGCCAAGGACCTGGCCGCGCTGGGCGAGCGGCGGCTGACCGTGGGCCGCGAGCTGACCAAGCAGTTCGAAGAGGTGGCGCAGATGCCGGCGAGCGGCTTTCCCGCCTGGCTGCAAGCCGGCGCGCACCGCACACGGGGCGAGTTCGTGCTGATGCTGCACCCGCTGGCCGCCACCGGTGGCGAAGAAGGCGCGGTGGACGGGGCGGCGCTGCGCGTGCTGGACCTGCTGCTGGCCGAGCTGCCGCTGAAAACCGCGGTGCGCCTGTGCGCGGACATCACCGGCCAGCCGCGCAACGCGCTGTACAACGCGGCGCTGGCGCGCCGCAAACCGGCCGCCGACGACGACGGCGAAGACTGAGAGGCGGAAAGCCCGGGGCTCCGAAGCGCCGCTCAGCGCGTCAGAGCGGAACCCGGGACATGCTGTCCGGGCCTTTGCGGGCGCCGCTGGCGCCCGGCGGTGCGAGTGGCGCGTCCGGCACCTCGGTGGCCTGCACATCCACCACGTCACCACCCATGGCCCGTTCGCCGCGCCCCGGCCACACGCCCTGGGCGTAGCGCTGCGAGTTCTGGCGCATGCGGCTGAACATCACCACCGGCGCGGGCTTGCGCCCGGTCAGCAGCGACCACAGCGACACCCCGAGCACGACCACGATGGCGGCCAGCAGGAAGCTGAGCACGAACACGCCCGCGGCCAACACCAGCGCCAGTTTGAGGACGCCGCGCAGCACGCGGCTCAGAAAGTCAGCAAATCCATTCATGTATCAGTGAGCCCATCGGGCCTGGAGAGTTCCGGGATCAGGCGCCCGCCGCCGTGTCAATCTGCCATGCATCGGTCAATGCCACCGCAGGTGGGGGCATTTTCACCGCTTGCAAGCCGGGCGGCTGACACACACGCCAGGCGTCCCGGCTGCTATGCTGGCGCGCATCTGCGCCCGCGGCGCCCCCCGGCCCGCCCCCAATCCCCATGAAACGCCTGTCCCAATACTTTTTTCGCGGCCTCATCACGGTCCTGCCCCTGGCCATCACGGTGTATGTGCTGGTGCTGTTCGTGACCTGGACCGAACGCACCGCCATGTGGTTGATCCGGCCCGTCATCGGCGACTTCTACCTGCCCGGCCTGGGCATCGCGCTGGGGGGACTGCTGATCCTGGCGCTGGGCATGCTGGTGTCCAAACCCATCACCTCGCGGCTGCTGTCCTGGATCGAACTGCCGTTCACCAACCTGCCGGTGGTCAAGAGCATCTACACCTCGCTCAAGAGCTTCGCCGACTATTTCGCGCCGCACGCGCAGGACGCGCAGCAGGTCGTGCTGCTGAAGTGGCCGGGCCAGGAAATGGGCATCGTCGGACTGGTCACGCGCCAGTCGATGGAAGGGCTGCCCGCCCCCCTGGGTGAGCTGGACCAGGTGGCCGTGTACCTGCCCATGGGCTACATGATCGGCGGCTACACCGTGTTCGTGCCGCGCAGCTGGACCACGCCCATCGACGTGTCGGTCGAAGAGGCCATGCGCATGGCGCTGGTCGCGTTCATGGCCGCAAGCCGCAGCGCCCCGCCGGGCGCCCCTCCCGCCACCTGACGCCCAACCGCACAGACACCATGAGCATCCGCCACCTCGACGCCCTCTTCAACCCAGCTTCGGTGGCCGTGTTCGGTGCCTCGATGCGCCCGGCCAGCGTGGGCGCCACCGTCTGGCGCAACCTGCTGATTGGCGGCTTTGCCGGCGCGCTCTACCCGGTCAATCCGAAGTACACCGAGATTGAGGGCGTCCAGACCTACGCCAGCGTGGCGGCGCTGCCACAGGCGCCCGATCTGGCCGTGATCTGCACGCCCGCGGCCACGGTGGTGCGGCTGATCAAGGAGCTGGGTGCGCGTGGCACGCGGGCGGCCATCGTCGTCACGGCCGGCCTGAGCGCGGCGCAGAAGCAGGCCATGCTGGAGGCCGCGCGCGTGCACACGCTGCGCATCCTCGGCCCCAACTGCATCGGCATGCTGGTGCCCCACCTGGGGCTCAACGCCAGCTTCGCGCACATCGGCGCGCGCCAGGGCGAACTGGCCTTCGTCTCGCAATCGGGCGCGCTGGTCACGGCCATGCTGGACTGGGCCGGCTCGCGCGGCATCGGTTTCTCGCACTTCGTCTCGCTGGGCGAACGCGCCGACGTGGACTTTGGCGACATGCTCGACTACCTCGGCAGCGACCCGAAGACCCGCTCCATCCTGCTCTACATCGAAAGCGTCGAAGACAGTCGCAAGTTCATGTCGGCCGCGCGCGCCGCGGCGCGCAACAAGCCGGTGATCGTGGTCAAGGCCGGGCGTTCGACCGCGGGCCAGGCCGCGGCGGCTTCGCACACCGGCGCGCTCGCGGGCTCCGACGCCGTGTTCGACGCGGCCATTGCCCGCGCCGGCATGTTGCGCGTGGACACGCTGCACGACCTGTTCCTCGCGGCCGAGACGCTGGCGCGTTTCCGCGACGGCCCCTCGGGCCGGCTCATCGTGCTCACCAACGGCGGCGGCGCCGGCGTGATGGCGGCCGACGCAGCGGCCACCGACAACATACCGCTGACCCCGCTGGACAATGGGTTGCTGGCGCGGCTGGACGCCGTGCTGCCCGCCCACTGGTCGCACGCCAACCCGGTGGACATCATCGGCGACGCACCGGTCCAGCGCTACGTGGACGCGCTCGAAGCACTCTCGCACGACAGCGAGAGCGCGGTGCTGTTCATCCACGCGCCCACCGCCATCGTGCCCAGCCTGGAGATCGCGCAGGCCCTGCTGCCACAGGTGGGCACCACGCCCCAGCGCGTGTTGGGCTGCTGGCTCGGCGACACGGCGGTGGCAGCGGCGCGCCAGACCTTTCGCGACGCCGGCGTGCCCGACTTCAACACGCCCGAAGAAGGGGTGCGCGCGTTTTCATTCCTGCGCACCTTCCGCCTGCACCAGGAAGAGCTGCTGCAGACCCCCGTGGCCCGCAGCGCCACCCGGGCGGTGGACCTGCCGCGCATCCGCGCCCTCGTGGACGGCGTGCTCGCCAGCGGGCGCGAGCTGCTGACCGAACCCGAGGCCAAGGACTTCCTCGCCGCCGCCGGCCTGCCGGTGGTGCCCACGCGCGTGGTCGATGCCGACGCGGCCGAAGCCCAGGCCGCGGCCGAGGCCATGGGTTACCCGGTGGCGCTCAAGATCCTGTCGCACGCCATCACGCACAAGTCCGACGTCGGCGGGGTGCGCCTGAACATCGGCAGCGCCGCCGAGCTGGCCGAGGCCTGTGCGGCGATGCTCGCGCGCGTGGGCGAGCTGCGACCCGACGCCGACGTGCAGGGCTTCACCGTGCAGCCCATGGTGCGGAAGAAGCACGCGCACGAACTCATCGTCGGCGCCAGCGTGGACCCGGTGTTCGGCCCGGTGATCCTGTTCGGCGCCGGCGGCGTGGCGGTGGAGGTGCTGGCCGACCGCGCGCTGGCCCTGCCACCGCTCAACACCCCGCTGGCGCTGGCGCAGATCCACCGCACACGCATCGCGAAACTGCTGAACGGCTACCGCGACGAACCCGCCGCCGACCTCGACGGCATCGCCCAGGTGCTGGTGGCCGTGTCGCAACTGCTGGCCGAGGTGCCCGAACTGGCCGAGCTCGACATCAACCCGCTGCTGGCCAACCACGAGGGCGCGGTGGCGCTGGACGCGCGCGTGCGCCTCTCGGCCCGGCGCCCGGCCGGCGCGGCGCACTTCGCCATCCTGCCCTACCCGGCCGAGCTGATCGAGACCTGGACCTGGCGCGAACAGCCCGTGGTGCTGCGCCCCATCCGGCCGGAGGACGAGGCCCAGCACCGCGCCTTTCTGGAGCGGCTGGACCCCGAGGACATCCGCCTGCGCGTGTTCTACAGCCGCCGCAGCATCGAACACAGTGAGCTCGCGCGGCTCACCCAGATCGACTACGCGCGCGAGATGGCCTTCATCGCCACCCGCGCCACGCCCGAGGGCGGTGAGGAAACCCTGGGCACGGTGCGCGCCACGGTGGACCCGGACGACCACACCGCCGAGTTTGGCGTCATCGTGCGCTCCGATCTCAAGGGCTCGGGCCTGGGCCACCGGCTCATGAACAAGATGATCCAGTACCTGCGCGCGCGCGGCACGCAGCGCCTGGTGGGCACGGTGCTGCGCATCAACCGCGGCATGCTGGAACTTGCGCACACGCTGGGCTTCCAAGAGTCGGACAGTCCCAGCGATCCAGGCGACCACGACACGCGGTTCGTCTCGCTGGATCTGCAGCCCACCGTCAGCCCCGACGACCGTTCGGGCTGAGCCTGCCCAGGCCCTGGCGCACACGGCTTTCACCGGCGCCCTGAACGGCAGGCATGTCCCCATCCAAGGAGCCCGCGATGCTGTTGAACCACCCACCCTCCCGCCGCGCGCTGCTGCTGCGCGGTGCCTGCATGATCGCCACCACCGCCGCGCCGGCCTGGCTCAGCCCCGCCCGGGCCCAGACCGCGCTACGCCCCACGCCCAGCCAGACCGAAGGCCCCTACTACCCCGTGGCGCTGCCGGCCGACACCGACTTCGATCTGCTGCGCAATGGCGGCGCGCGCTACAACGAGGGCCAGGCGGCCTGGGTCGAAGGCAGCGTGACCGACACCCGAGGCGTGCCGGTGGCGGGCGCGGTGGTCGAGATCTGGCAGTGCGACCAGGCCGGCCACTACCACCACCCCGGCGACGGCGGCCGGGCCGACCCGGCCTTCCAGGGCTTTGGCCGGGTCAGCGTCGGCCGCGACGGACGTTACCGCTTCCGCACCCTGCGGCCCGCGCCCTACAGCGGACGCACGCCGCACATCCACGTCAAGGTGAAGCTGGACCGTGCGGAACTGCTCACCACCCAGCTTTACGTGGCGGGCGATCCCGGCAACGAGCGCGACTTCCTGTGGCGTCGCCTGGGCGAACAAGGCCAGGCCGCGCTGACCCGCCCTTTCGCTGCGGGCGCTGACGGCCTGCGCGCCGAATTTCCCATCGTTTTAGGGTGACCCCCTGCGCCGCCTGCGGCGTCACCCCCCAAGGGGCAACGCGAGTGGCCCGGCAAAGCCGGTTCCACCGCGTTCTGGGTTCGGACATGGCACGCCGGAAAGTTGTTGGGTGGCGAGGCTCCTGCTACTCGTTCATGCCCCCTCAACGCAGGCGGCTTCCCGCCTGCCGCTAAGCTCCCCGCATGGATTCACTGACCCAGATTGCGCTCGGTTCGGCCGTGAGCGTGGCCGTGATGGGCCGCCACACCGCCGTGTGGAAGGCCGCGCTCTGGGGCGCCGTGGCCGGCACCCTGCCCGACCTCGACGCCTTCGTCGACCACGGCGACGCGATGCTCAACATGACGCGCCACCGCGCCGAAAGCCACGCGCTGTTCTTCCTGACGCTGGCCGCGCCGCCGCTGGCCTGGGCTGCGGCGCGCCTGGACCGCCGGGCCGCCCCAAGCATGAACCGCACCCCCTCGGGGGACAGCGACCCGCGCAGCGGCGGAACCTGGGGGCGTTGGACACTGGCGCTCTGGCTGGCGCTCATCACCCACCCCCTGCTCGACGCCATGACGGTCTATGGCACGCAGCTGCTGCAGCCCTTCACCGACCACCCCTACGGCGTGGGCAGCGTCTTCATCATCGACCCGGCCTACACCGTGCCGCTGATCGTGGGCGTGATCGCGGCGCTGCGGCAGAAGAATGCACGCGGCCTGCGCTGGAACGCCGCAGGCCTGGTGCTCAGCACGCTCTACCTGGTCTGGGGCGTGGTCGCGCAGCAGCACGTGGAGCGCATCGCGCGCGACTCGCTGCGGCAGAACGGCATCGCGTCACAAGGCCTGCTCGTCACGCCCGCGCCCTTCAACACGGTGTTGTGGCGGCTGGTGGCCGTCACCCCCACGCAGTATTTCGAAGGCCACTACTCACTGCTCGACGCCCGGCCCACCCTGCGCTGGACCACGCACGAGCGAGGGGCCGCGCTGATCGCCGCGCACGGCAGCGAGCCGGCGGTGGCGCGCATGGCGGCGTTCACCCACGGTTTCTACAGCCTCTCGGAAACCGACGGCCGCCTGTTCGTGACCGACCTGCGCATGGGCCAGGAGCCGGCCTACACCTTCCGCTTCAACCTGGGCAGCGCCGCGGCACGGGCCAATGGCGGCCATCCACCCACGCTCGAAGGCCTGCGCCCCGACCTGGGCACCGCCCTGCCCTGGCTGTGGCAGCGGCTGCTGGGCCACGACACCCCACCGCCCTGGCGGGTGACGCAGGGCGACCGCGCCGGCTAACGCTCAGGGCGGCGCCGCGTAGCGACTCCGCACTCATTCGCCAAAGCGCACGTCGGCCGTGACCACCGCGGTGGTGCGCGGGCCGAAGCTGCTGATGTTGCTCAGCGTGGCGTTGTGGTGGTCGATCACCTGCTGTGGCGTCAGATGCGCATTGCCTGCGGTGGTGTGCGCATCCGACACCAGCGTCACCGGAAAACCCAGCGCCATCGCCCGGCGCGTCGTGGTGTCGACGCAGAACTCGGTGTGCATGCCGCAGACCACCAGCGCCGTCACGCCCTGTGCCTGCAACAGCGCCGCGAGCGGGGTCCCGTGGAACGCATCCGGCGTGGTCTTGCGCACCCGCAGGTCGCTCTCCAGGCACACCAGCTTGTCGGGCAATTGCCAGTCGGCGCTGCCGTGCTCCAGGTAGCCGTCGCGGCCCTCGTGCTGCACAAACACCACCGGCACACCGTGCTCGCGTGCCCGTTGGGACAGCTGGTTGATGTGCTCGATCACCCGTCCGGACGCAAACGCCGCGTCCGGGCCCTCGCACAGCCCGCGCTGCACATCGATCACCAGCAAAGCCTGTTGGCCCATGGAAGACTCCCGAAAAAATGCGAGCGTAACCGAGGCCTCGACCAAGCGCCGGAGGTGTTGCCGGAAACAGCTCAAAAGCGCACGATGGCGGACTTGCGCGTTCCACCCCTCACCCCAACGGAGACAAGCCATGATCAAGGTCAGCGTGATGTACCCCAACACCCCCGGCACGCACTTCAACCACGACTACTACCGCGACAAACACATGCCGCTGGTGAAGGCGCGCCTGGGCGCACCCCTCAGGTACTACACCGTGGACAAAGGGCTGGCGGGCGGTGCGCCCGGTTCGGCACCCACCTACGCCGCTAGCGGCCATCTGTTCTTCGACAGTGTTGAAGACTTCCAGGCCTCGTTCGGGCCGCACACCACTGAGATCATGGGCGACATCCCGAACTACACCGACATCGCGCCGGTGATCCAAATCAGCGAAGTGGTGGTCGCCAAACCCTGAACGTTGAGCGGTTGAAAGCCGCTCAGCGCTCCTGCAGCGCGAGCTGGGCGCCCAGCCCGGCGAAGGCCGCGGCAAAGCCCCGGCGCAGCCAGGCCTGCACGCGCGCCGACTCGATGACGGCCTTGCGAAACGCGTGGGCCAGCAGGCCATAGGCCACGAACACCGCAAACGTCATGGCCATGAACACGGCGCTCAGCATCAGCAGGGCCGCCAGCGGCGAGGCGGCCGCCGGGTCCACGAACTGCGGCAGAAAGGCCAGGAAGAAGATGGTCAGCTTGGGATTGAGGATGTTGAGCAGAAAGGCCTTGAACACGATGCCCCGGCCCGAGCGCTGCGCGGCCTGCCCGTCCACGGCGAACGCGCCACGGTCCTTCCAGGTGGCCCAGGCGACGTAGAACAGATAGGCCACGCCGGCGTAACGCAGCACCTCGAACGCCAGCGCGCTGGTGTGCATGACCGCCGCCAGCCCCAGGATCGTGGCCAGCAGATGCGGCACGATGCCCAGCGTGCAACCCAGCGAAGCCAGCACGCCCGCGCGCCGTCCTTGCAGCAGCGCGGTGGACACGGTGAAGATCACCCCGGTGCCGGGGATGAGCACCACGATGAGCGAGGTGATGAGGAATTCGAGACTGATCATGGGTGGTTCCTTCTCTGTGTTGGGCCGGGTTGACCAGGGACGGCGAGACAACGGGGGGTCGTGTAGTGCATCGTCAACGTCTGCGCAGCCTGCACATCACGCCATCATCAAGGTGAACACGATGATCACCAGCCCGAGCCCCAGGTTGATGCCGACCCAGGTGCGGATCGACGCCAGCGCGGCACCGCCCGCGGGCCAGTCGCTGGCCAGCACGGCGCGGCTCAGGCGTTTGAACAAGGCGAACCGGATGTGGCCGAAGATGGCCATCATGACGAGGCCGAGCGTGGCCATGATCGTCCAGTCCAGCGGCATGTTGAAGGCCAGCCCGGCCTGCGCCGACTCCCTGGCCAGGCGGGCGATCATCCACAGCCCCGTGACCAGCACCAGCAGCACAGCCACCAGCACGGCGGCGAAGAAGCGCTGCAGGGTCGCGTACATCAGGCGCACGCGCAGCGGCGGCTCCAGCTGCATCGCTGCCGGGCGCAGAAAGAAATGGGCGAACACCATGCCACCGACCCACACGATGATGGCGAGCACGTGAACCAGTTTGAGTGTGGCGTAGATCATGGCTTGGGTCTCGGGTTGGCGGGCATCACCTTCCATCGGTGACGCAGGGCTCACTGTACCGTGCGGGAAAACCACCGCGCCAGATCAGCGACATCATTCAGCGGCAAGCGTATCCCTGGGCTCGCCCCCAGAAGGGAACATGCTCAGTGCTGAGCACCCACTGTCGCAGGCACGGCGCTCAGGGGCCGATAGTCCAGGCCATCCAGCCGGAAGCGCTCGCAAGACCCCTGTCCTCGAAGATCGAGCCGGATGTCTTTCACACGTGCCGGAAGCTGGAGACCCGGCGCACCATCCAGATCAAGCACGGTGCGCCGCCCCACGTGGAGGAACCTTGCACTGTGATCCTTGTGAAACCTGGCTTCATCGGCGCTCTTCCAGAACGTCTGCACTGGCAACGAGACCGAACCGTCCAGACAGGTGAGCGCCAGCGTAAACCGCGCCAGTGCGCCCATCTGAACCTCCGTGGGCACACTCAGAATCAGCGAAGAGGATCTGGAGGTCACCCGAAAGCTGTCATCGTGCGGATCGCGCTCCAGGCCACTCATTCCCGAAACCACGAAAGCGTTTGGTGGATCGCGCTCGATGACTGAGGCCAACTCCGCAACGGGTGCATAGCCCAGGAAACTGGGGAAAGTCGCGCCGCGAAACGCGCGCTCTACGGTCGTCACGAAAACGTACTCCGGCTGCCACTCGTCCAACAAGCGCACCAGGCTGCCCCCGTCCCGGAAGGCATCGCGCCAGTGCATGCGAACAACGTCGGAAAAGCTCGCGTGCATCAGATCGGCCATCGATCCACCAAACGAATCGGACAACCAGAGCACCCGCGCCTTGTTCAGCGCCAGGGCGTTTCGTGTCTCCACCGGGTGGGCCAGCGCCACGCGGGAATCGGCCACGCGTTCGGCATCCACGGGCCGATTCAGTCCATACGCCGTCTGCACGAGTTCGCGCGGCAAGCCTGTGACACCGAGAATCGGCTCCTCATCCAGAGACGACCCAGACCCCAGTCTCAAGAAATCCGCCAGATCTCCGCCGGTACGGCGCTCTACCCGTAGAAGACGATAGTGTTCATCCTGTGGCCACCTCACCTCGGGCAACTCGAAGCGCATGCGATCCGCAAACGCACGAAACGCCTGGGAGGCGCCCCAGGTGTTCCAGTGGGTATCGTGCTGGTAAAAGAGGTGGGTGGGATCGCGCTGTTTCGCGGCCAGAAGTGGTTGCCGGAAATCGTGAAACACCGAGTCCCCTATGCCACGAAACAAGGCGTCGGTGACACCGGGAACACCCGGCGCTGCCCAGTCGGGGAGATTTTCGGGGTAGATCGACTCCTTGTTCGGGGCGACCATGATCTGGAAGGTCTTGACCCCGTTGCGACGGAAAAATGCGTCCCAGCGTGCCGCCTCGGCCGCAAAGGCTTCGCCTTGTTTCACGTCGTTTGCATTCCCTGTGCGCCGGTTGGTCGAAACAGAGCGCTCAAAACGATCCCCCAGGAACGTCCAGTTCGAGCGCCCGATCACCGCGTTTTGAGAATCGATGCTGATGCCCAACCGGTACAGGCCCGCGCTCACGCCACGCAGCACAAGGTCCATATTGAACAACTGGGCGGCACTGCAGCACCGCTGGGCCACCGGCGTGGGCGTGAAGAACAGGTTGAGCAGAGGCACCAGCGACAGACCCAGGCCCGTCCACAGCAACACGCGCAAAGAGCGTCGATTCATGGCGGTCAGAAGTTGAAGTACAGAAAGACCGCGCTCGTGCTCACGACCGTCATGTAGATCGACACGGTCAGGAAAAACACGGTGCAGGCCAACTTCGGGCCATCCACGCCTTCTGCCGCCCACTGCAAGGCATTTTTCTGCCGGATCAGCACGAAGCTCAGCGACAGCATCAACAGCACAGGCAATTGGCCGACCAGGTACGACGGAAACAGGCTCAGCAATGGGTCGGCCAACCAACCCGCCCACGCCAGCGTGTCAGCGGGCAGCCTCGTCAAGGGAATCCATCCCAGAGTGGAAATGTCACCCATGCCCGAGAAAATCCGGCGCGCACTGTCGCCATCCTTGGCGCGAAAGAAAACCCAGGCCCCATTGACGAACAGGAAGGTGATCGTCCACGCCAACCAACGGGGCATCCGCCATCCCGAGGCCTGCCACAGGCGATGGACCACCAGGGCCAAACCGTGCAGCAGACCCCAGATGACAAACATCCACGAAGCGCCATGCCACAGGCCCCCCAAGGCAAAGGTGATCACCAGATTGGCATGGGTCCGCCACTCACCATGGCGATTTCCACCCAATGGAATGTAGACATAGTCCCGAAGAAAATGGCTGAGCGTGATGTGCCAGCGCCGCCAGAACTCCTGAATATTGAAGGACTTGTAAGGCGAATTGAAATTGATGGGCAACCAGATGTTGAACAGCAGGGAAATGCCCACCGCCATATCACAATAGCCACTGAAGTCAAAATAGAGCTGAAAGGTGTAGGACAAACTGGCGCCCCAGGCCGAATAGAAATCCAGCGCCTGCTTCCCATCAAATCCGGCATCCGCCCAAATGGCAAAGGTGTCAGCGATCACCAGTTTCTTGAACAGTCCGATCGAAAACAAAAATAGCCCCTTGACAAGATGAGACTCCCTGGGCAGCCAAGTCCAGCGCGAAGAAAACTGCGGCATGATCTGGCTGTGCTGAACGATGGGGCCCGCGATCAAATGCGGAAAGAAAGTGACGAACAGCGAATAATTCAACAGATCGTATTGACTGGTTTCGCCTCGGTAGCTGTCAATCAGATAGACAATCTGGGTGAAAGTGAAAAAGCTGACAGCCAATGGCAGCACCACGGCATTCAGCTGAAAGTGCGTTCCGGCAAACCAATTCAGGTTGTCCACCATGAAATTGGTGTACTTGTAGTACCCGAGCGTCACCAGATTCAACGCTATCCCAGCGGTCAGCCAGGCCCGGCGATGGCGAATCCATCCGCTGATTTTCCCAGCCTTTTCCAGTTCGTACCCAAGCGAGAGTCGACGGCCCAACTGGTAATTCAGAAAAATGGATCCCAGAATCAAGGGCAGATGGGTCCAATTCCAGTAGGCATAAAAAAACAAGCTCGCGAGCACCAGCCACACTTTGCCCAGCACCAGCTTTCTGGATCGGTTCAGAAGGAAATAGCCCAACAGGGTCACGGGCAGGAACACTAGGATGAACTGCCAACTGCTGAAGATCATGAACGTCTGTATCTAATCTAATATCTGTGCGGATCGGGGCGCCATCCATCGGCCGCAGAAACGCGCAACGCGGCCCGTCGCGCAGCCAGTGTTGGAAATCCGGGGTTAGACGTCGGTCAGCACGCCATCGCTGCGCCGCTGCAGTTTGTACGGTGGCAGGCCCTTGAGCATGCGCCGCCCGTACGACTGGCGCAGCAGCCGGGCATCGTAGCAAATCACCACCGCTTCGTCGGTCTCGCTGCGCAAGGCCCGGCCCGTCCACTGCAGCAGGCGCGCGCCGGTGGCGGGCACCACGAGTTCGCTGAACGGGTCGCGGCCCTGGGCCTTGAGCCAGTCGGCGCGCGCCTGGCCCACCGGGTCGCTGGGCGAGGCGAACGGCAGCTTGGTGATGAACACCCACTCGCAGAGTTCACCGGGCAGGTCCAGCCCTTCGCCGAAGGACTGCAGGCCGAACAGGAGGGACGGGTCGCCGGCCTGCACGCGCTCGGCGTGGCGGCGCAGCAGCTGGGTGCGCGAGGCTTCGCCCTGCGCCAGCACCTTGTCGCGCAGGTCGCTGTGCAGGCCACGCTCCAGCAGTTCCTGCGCGCGCCGCATCTGCGCCTTGGAGGTGAACAGCACCAGCGCGCCGCGCCGCACGTCGGCCAGATCGCTCATGAGCGCGTCCAGCATTTCGCGGGTGTAGGCCTCCACGTCTTTCGGGTCGGCCCGGGTCTGCACCACGACCAGCCGGCCCTGGCGCGCGTGGTCGAACGGGCTTTGCACTTCGCGGCTGACCACGGCATCGTCGTAGGCCAGGCCGGACTCGTGCAGGAAGTGCTCGAAGCCACCGCAGGTGACGAGCGAGGCCGAGGTGACGACGGCCGCGCGCACCTTGTTCCAGAGCTGGTTGCGCAGCAGGCTGCCGGGCTGCAGCGGGCAGGCGTGGGCGGTGAGCGTGACCAGGCCGTGCTGGATGCTGGCTTCGAGCCACTTAGCCAGCGGCGCCTGGCCCGCAGCCGGGTCCTGCAGCCAGAGTTCGGCCGTGGCCTGCGCGTGCTGCAGGCGCGGCGCGAGCACGCCCAGGCGGCTGTAAAGCTTGGCGCAGCGCGCGGCGTCGCCCGGGTTGTCGCGCGCGTTGGCCTTGAGCTGGGTGGCCAGCGCCTCCATCACTTTCAGCAGCGCGCTGGCGCGGCTGTGCAGCTGCAACACGGTTTCCAGCCACTCGGGCGGCAGCGCGCCGCCTTCGAACCGATCGACCACCGGTGGCGCCTGGTAACCCCGCTCGGGCGGGGCCGCCTGTCGAAACCCGCCGCGCGCCGACCCTCTGAACCCTTCGGCAGGTTCGGGCGTGCGAGCGCGCCCGGTGAGCGCCAGCCACTCGGGCAGCGCGCCGATGCGCGCCATGGCCAGGCGGGCCAGTTCGCCCTGCGCGGCTTTCAGTTCACGCGCCAGCGTGGCCACGTCCACGCCCGGTGTGTGCTGAAGCGCGCCGGCCACTTCGTCCACCGCGCGGGGCAGGCGATCCAGCCACTGGCTGCGCATCAGGTCCATGCTTTCGGTGAACTGGCCCTGCGCGACGGGGCCCAGGTGGTGCGCCTCGTCGAACACGAGGTAACAGTCTTCGGGCGCGGGTAGCGCGTGCAGGCCCAGCGTGGAGAGCAGCAGGTCGTGGTTGACCACGATCACCTGCGACTGCGCGAGCCGGGCGCGCGCCTGGTAGTAGCTGCAGCTGTTGTAGCTCGGGCAGTGGCGCGCGGTGCAGGTGTGGCGCTCGGCGGCCACCGGGCTCCACAGCTCGCCCTCGGGCGGTTCGTCGAGCCGGTCGCGGTCGCCGTCCCAGTTGCCGGCGTCGAGCGAGGCCGTCCACTGCGCGTACTGCTTCGCCCGCTCGCTCCAGCGCTCGGCCGCGCGGGCGCTGGCGGCGGCGTTGGCCACGGTGCTGGCGGCCACCGCCGCGGGCGAGGCATCGGCGGCGCCGAGCGCGTCGTCGCTCTCGAACAGGTCGGCGCTGGCGGCGTCGCCCCCGCTGAGCTGGTCGAGCTTGAGGCGGCACACGTAGCGCCCGCGCCCTTTGGCCAGCGCGAACGTGAACGGCTCGGGCAGCGCGGCGGCCAGCGCGGGCAGGTCCTTGGCGATCAACTGCTCCTGCAGCGCCACGGTGGCGGTGGAGATGATCACGCGCTTTTGCTGCGCCAGGGCCAGCGGGATCACGGTGGAGGCGTAGGCCGCCGATTTGCCCACGCCGGTGCCGGCCTGCACCACCGCGATGCCGCGATCGGGCAAGCCCGCCTCACCGCTGACCGAGCCGTCCCCCAGACGCACCCCGCTGAGCGTTTGCGCGATCAGCGCGGCCATCTCGCGCTGGCCGGGGCGTGCGCGAAAGCCGGGGGCGTGCGAGACCATGTGGTCGAACGCGGCCAGGGCCAGCGCCTCGCGCGCCAGCGGACCGCCGGGCAACACATCAGGCTCGGCGGGTGGGGCTTCGGGAGTTTCGGCGCTCGGGTTCATGCAGAAGGACAGGCAAACAGGGATTGTCCCAGACCGTGGGCACCTGGGCGGGGCGAAGGGCCGGTGTCCGGCGGTGGCTGTTCGGCGGTCGTGCGGCGATCTGACAGGGCTCCTGGCGGGGCCTCGGGATGGCTGTGCCAAGATGCGCGCCGAATCCATCGAAAGTACTCAAAAAGTCACTCCCTCGGGACACCAGCCAAGCCACCGCCATGAAGACCTACAAAAACCATCCGCCCGTACCCAAAGTCTTGCAAGACGCGCTGAAGGACTACCCCGAGTTGATTGCGGGGCTGCGAGAAGCACTGACAAAGACCGGCTTGACGCTCTTCATGAGCAAGACGCTGCGGTACGACCAGTTCGAGATCGCGATCGCGCTGTTGGAGGGCCGCCTTGATACCTACTGGTCCGATGCCGCGGAAGAGGTCAAAGCAGCAGAGGCCACGGGGGATGCTGCGCTGATCGCCAAGGCGAAAGAAAAAGAGATGCTGATGATTCGTTGCCGACGCGGCAGGTTGCGTGACAGCCTGGACGAACTCGAGCGCTTCTTTGCGTGATCCGAGAAGGCACTCACCATGGCACACGACTACCCAAAAATCGATCCGACCCTGCATCAGCAGATCTTCAATGACAAGATCCTGCAGGATTCTGACTACCAAGGTGTAACGCCCCAAGAACGCCCGCGCGCCATCATCATGGCGGGCCAGCCCGGAGCGGGCAAAGGAAGCCTGGTCAAAGCAGCCAGCGCCGAGCTGGGAGGCAACGTTGTCACAGTCGATCCCGACGAGCTACGTGGCTTCCATCCGCGAGCCCATGGCTTGCGCCAGCAACACCCCTACACCTGGTCGGGCCAGACCCATGGCGACGCCAGTCAATGGGCCACCGAGCTGAGAGACGCCGCCATCGGCGAGCGCAAGAACATCATCCTGGACACCACCACGCCCAGAACCGATGTCATCAAAGACCTGCAGGCCAAAGGCTACGACGTGGAGGTGCGCGCCATCGCCAGCCACCGGATTGAGAGCGAGCTGGGTGTGGATCAGAGATTCACCAGGCAATTGTTTGATGAGGGCTACGGCCGCTACGTCCCCTCAGGCGTCCGGGACAACGTGTACCAGCAATTGCCGAGTCAGCTCGACGCGGTGGCCCGGGAGACCGGCACACCGATCCGGATCTATGACCGGGAGGGACAGCTGCACCACGACTCGGGCACCCAGCCCAAGGTCCTGCCCAGTCAGGCACTGGAAGCGGCCCGGGAAGGCCGCATGGGCTTCATTCGCGTGGCCGAGCTGGAGCGGTCCATACACGACCAGCGCCGTCTGCACAGTGAGCTGCCAGAGCGTTTGCCCAACGCCAAAGTCAACGCTCAAACCACCACCACGCTCTTGCAGGAACGGCAAGCGCAGGCCGTCGAAAAGGGCCTGGGCAACCTCGCCACCGATGCGCGCAGCGCCAACATGGCCGGTGCCACGCGCAGCATGGGCAAAGGGCTGGGCATCGCCGGCACCGCCTACGGCGTCTACCAGGGCGTCAACGACACCCGCGACGCCATCGATCAGGCGCGCTCCAACCGCGAGCAGTGGGTGCGTGGCGGCGAGGCGGGTGCCGACGTGGCGGCTCGTGGCACGGTGACGGGTCTGGCCGGGGCGGGAGGCGGGGCCCTGGGCGCGGCCGGTGGCGTGCTCACCAGCCCCGTGACCGGGCCGGTCGGCCCCATCACCGGCGGCATCGTGGTGGGCGGCGCGGCCGGTGTGCTGGCTGACAAAGCCTACGAAGACTCCCGCCTGCAGCAGTTCAGCAAAGCCCTGGGGCGTGAAGTGGGCCAGCTGGGCTACGACTATGTTTCGCGTGAAGGCCGTCTGCTGCGCCAGGTCAACGGCCTGCGGGAAGACCTGGCCGCCGAAACCGACCCGGCCCAACGCGCGAAGCTGGAAACCCGCCTGAGCGAAGCGAGCGAGAAGTTCGCCACCGAGGCCGAACGCAATGGCCGCTTCTTCGAAGGCAAGACCGGCGTGGAAAACGCCTGGGAGAAGACCCATGCGCAGTACCCCCGGCTCGACAAGGACGACGTGACCGAGGCGCTGGCCCGGCACATCGACGCCGGCAAGCGCCCGGGCGAGGCGGCCAGCGCCGCCTACAGCGATGCGCTGCACGAGAAATACCCGCGCGTGCGCCCGCACCAGCCGCAGGAAAACTACCGCGCCATGGGCAGCGAACAGCTGCTGGAGAAACACCAGCACCACACGGCCCAGATGGTGGAAGACAAGCGACGGGTGCTGGAACTCGCGGGCCAGAAGGATTCGCGCAACCACCTCGACGCGGGCTGGCCCCAGGCGCTGGCCGAGCAGCGCCAGGCCCAGCGGGTGCAGGACGGGCTGAACCGTTTCTGGAAAGACACCGGCCACGTCTCGGCGATCCGGGCTGCGCTCAAGGAGCGTGGCATCGCCGCCCCCGAGCTGCCCGAGGCCTTGCAGAAGAGCCCGGCGCAAGGCGGCCCGGCCACGCCCGCGCAGGACGCGTCGCGGCAACAACAGCCCCAGGATCACGGCCCAGCGGCAACAGCCCCCGACGGGAGCCAGCCACCCGGCGCGGCGATCCATTCGCAGTCGCCCCAGCAGGCGCAGCACGCCGGGCTGGCCCACGCCCAGCTCGGCCCGCAGCTGGCCGCGCGCGGGCACGGCCCGGAGCAGATCGAGCGCGTGTGCGCGGCCGCCGTGGCCCACGCCCAGCAGCACGCGCACCGGGGGGCGGTGCAGGCGTTTCACCTGAGCCGGGACGCGCAGCTGGTGGCGGTGGTGCAGGAGCGCGCGCCGATGAGCGAGTTCCGGGTCGACAGCGCCCTGCACCAGAGTGCTGACCAGCACCTGGAGCGCGCCCACGCGCTGGCGCAGTCCCAGGCCCAGGTCCAGGCGGGCGATCAACCCCAGGCTCAAAGCCTTCAGCCGGCGGCCCCGGCAACCGCGCGTTTGCGGGCCTGAGCGGGAGCGGGAGCCGGAGCGGCCATGCACAATGGTCCGTCCACGAGGACCGCCCATGACCACCCGCCCCCGCTCCCAGCCCGCGCCACGCGCCACCGACCAGAAACTGCGCATCGACCTGGCCCTGCAAGGCGGTGGCTCCCACGGCGCCTTCACCTGGGGCGTGCTCGACCGCCTGCTGGAAGAGGAGTGGCTGGAGATCGCGGCCGTCAGTGGCACCAGCGCGGGCGCCATGAACGCGGTGGCGCTGGCCGCCGGGCTGATGGAAGGTGGCCGCGAAGGTGCCCGCGCCTGCCTGCGCCGCTTCTGGAAACGGGTCGCCGATTCCTCGCCGTTCCACGCCCTGGCGGGCGGACCGATGGCTCAGCTGTTTGGCCTGGGCCATCCGTGGCTGCAGGCGCTGGCCGCGCCGTGGCAGAACTTTGCGCAGCTCGTCGGCACCCAGTTCTCGCCCTACCAGTTCAACCCGCTGAACCTGAACCCGCTGCGCGACATCCTGACCGACACGGTGGACTTCGAGCGCGTGCGCGCCTGCAACCGCGCCCAGCTCTTCGTGGCCGCCACGCACGTGGCCACCGGCGACCTGCGCATCTTTCGCCAGAACGAGCTCACCGCCGACATGGTGCTGGCCTCGGCCTGCCTGCCCCTGCTGTTCCAGGCGGTCGAGATCGACGGCGAGGCCTACTGGGACGGTGGCTACGCCGGCAACCCCTCGCTGCTGCCGCTGATCAGCGAGACCTCGGCCGACGACCTGTTGCTGGTGCAGATCAACCCCAGCCGGCGCGAGGCCGTGCCCACCCAGGCCAGCGACATCCTCGACCGCGCCAGCGAAGTCACCTTCAACGCCAGCCTGCTCAAAGAGCTGCGCACCATCGGCCTGCTCAAGGAACTGCTGCAGGAGGCCGGCCGCCCCGACAGCGCCTACCGGCGCCCGCTGTTCCAGCGCGTGGACGACCTGCGCCTGCACCGGCTCGACGCCGAAGTCCAGCTCGCGCAGTTCGGCGCCGCCAGCAAGACGCAGACCGGCTGGGCCTTCCTGTCCCAGTTGCACGACATCGGCCGAGCCACGACCGACGCCTGGCTGCGCACCAATGGCCAGCACCTGGGCCAGCGCTCCACCTTCGAGCTGCCACCGGCCTACACCGGCTAGCATGAAACACCCCCGCCGCGCGTCGCGCGACCCCCTCCAGGGGGCTGAGGGCCGCGGCTCCGAGCCTGCCTGCGCAGGCTTGGACGGCCCGAAGAAGCCTCGCCTCTGGCGAGGCTGCGGCCTGCAAGGCGCACTGGCCGTCCGGCAAAGCCGGCCCGGCGGTGCCCTGGGCGGCACACCCTGCCCACCCACCACACGATGACCTTCCTGTCCCCCTGGTTCGGGCTTGCCCTGTTCGTCGCCGCCCTTTTTGGCGTGCGCCACCTGCTGCACCGTGGCCTGGCTCCGGCCGCCAGCACCGATGGCCCGACACCGGCCGCCCTGGGGCTGAGCGCGCAGGATGTTCGCATCCACGGCGCACAGGGCCTGCAGTTGTTCGCCTGGTACCTGCCCGCGCCCGCATCGGCCCCGCACCCCACCCCCGCCGTGGTGCTGCTGCACGGTTGGGGCGGCAACGCCAGCACGCTCCTGCCCGCCGCGCAGGCGCTGCACGAAGCGGGCCATGCCGTGCTGCTGCCCGAATCGCGCAACCACGGCCGCAGCAGCCGCGCCGGCCACAGCTCCCTGCCCCGCTTCGCCGAAGACCTGGAGCACGCACTCGACTGGCTCGCCGCCCAGCCCGGGGTGGACCCGCAGCGGCTGGCCGCCATCGGCCATTCGGTGGGCGCCGCGGCCGTGCTGCTCGTGGCCTCGCGCCGCCCCGGCCTGGCCACCGCGGTCAGCGTGTCCGCCTTCGCCCACCCCGAGCAGGTCATGCGCCGCTGGCTTGCGGCCTACCGCGTGCCCTACTGGCCGCTGGGCTGGCTGGTGAACCGGTACGTGGAGTCGGTGATCGGCGCGCGCTTCGACCGCATCGCACCGCTGGCCACCTTGCGGCTCGCGCAATGCCCGGTGTTGCTGCTGCACGGCGCGCAAGACGCCACCGTGCCGCTGACCGATGCGCGCCAGCTCATCGCGAGCAAAGGCAAAGCCCGCGCCACCCTGCTCGAACTGGCGGGTTCGCACGAAGGTTTTGCCGAACCCGCGCAGGCCACGCAGGCCGTGCTGGACTTTCTGGAAGCCGAGATGGCCGCAGACCGCGACCACCTCTTGCGATGCAGCTCAGCAACTTGATCTGATCTTTGTGAAGGAGAGATGGTCACCGTCTGTGACCACCTCCACCCATAGTCTTGTCAGCCCCGCCGGTCACCGCCTTGCGGTGGAGCCCTCCGTGCGCAGCGTCAAGCCCCCCTCATCACTCATCCCGCCTCCTGGCCATTGAATATAAGTAATTAATCAATTACATTGCCCACATGCCGCACAAACAACCCACCGAAACCCGCCAGGCCGCCCTGGTGGCCGCCGCGTTGGCGCTGGCCGCCGAGCGCAGCCCGGCCGCCGTGACGACCGCCGACCTGGCGCAGGCGGTGGGCATCACGCAGGGCGCGGTTTTCCGCCACTTCGAGAGCAAGGAAGCGATCTGGGTCGCGGTGATCGACCTGGCCCACCAGCAACTGCTGGGCCGGCTGCAGGCCGCAGCCGACGCGCAGGCGCAGCCGCTGGCGGCGCTGCGCGCGGTGTTTCTGGCGCATGTGGATTTCGTGGTGGCGCACCCCGGCGTGCCGCGGGTGATCTTTCAGGAGCTGCAGCACCCCGAAGACACGCCGCTGAAGGCGCGGGTGCGCCAGCTCATGCAGGCCTACCGCGCGCTGCTCACCGGCCTGCTGCAGCGCGCGCAGGCCGCGGGCCAGCTGGCGCCGGGCACCGACCTGGCGGCGGCGGCGGTGCTGTTCATTGGCTCGGTGCAGGGGCTGGTGATGCAGTCGCTGCTGAGCGGCCAGGTGGCGGGCATGGCCGCTCAGGCGCCGCAGGTGTACCGCATTTTTCACAACGGCGTGGCCGCACGGACCGCGCCGCCCGACCCCTCCCCGGAAGGCTCCCCATGACGATGAAACCCACGAACACACGCCGCCTGCTGCTGGGCAGCCTGGCGCTGGCGCTGGTGGCCGCGCTGGCCTTTGTGGCGCTGCGCACCGGGCCGCTGGCGCCGGTGAAGGTGCAGGTGACGGCGGTGAAGACCGGCCGCGTGACGCCGGAGATCTTCGGCATTGGCCAGGTGGAGGCGCGGCGCAGCTGGCTGGTGGGGCCCACGGTGGCCGGGCGGGTGCGCTCGGTGCAGGTGGACGTGGGCGACACGGTGCGGCCCGGCCAGGCGCTGGCCGAGATGGACCCGGTGGACCTGGACCAGCGGCTGGCGGCGCTGGACGCCTCGCTGGCCCGCGCGCAGAGCGCGCGGCAGGCGGCCGAGGCGCAGGTGGGCGACGCGATGGCGCGGCGCGCGCTCGCGGCGGCGAATTTCAAACGCAACCAAGACCTGGCGCGGCAGAACTTCATCAGCGGTGCGGCGCTGGAAGCGCGCTCGCAGGAAGTGGCGTCGGCCAACGCGGGGCTGCAGGCGGCGCAGGCCAACCTGGGCGGCAGCGCACAGGACATCACTCGGCTGCGGGCCGAGCGCGCGGCGCTGGCGCAGCAGCGCGGCAATTTGAGACTGGTGGCCCCGGCCGCGGCGCTGGTGGCCAGCCGCGACGCCGAAGGCGGCAGCACGGTGGTGGCGGGCCAGGCGGTGCTGCGGCTGGTGGACCCGGCGAGCCTGTGGGTGAAGCTGCGGGTGGACCAGGGCCGCTCGGCCGGGCTGGCGCCGGGGCTCGCAGCGCGCATCGCGCTGCGCTCGCGCCCGGGCGAGGTGCTGCCAGGCCAGGTGGTGCGCGTGGAGCCGCTGGCCGACAGCGTGACCGAGGAGCGGCTGGCGATGGTGGCGCTGGACGCCCTGCCCGCGGGCGTTTCCGTGGGCGAGATGGCCGAAGTGACGCTGGCCCTGCCGGCCACGCCCGAGGGCCTGCTGCTGCCCAACGCGGCGCTGCAGCAGCACCAGGGCGCCACCGGCGTGTGGCGGCTGCAAGACGGCGGGCTGCGGTTCGTGCCGGTGGTGGCGGGCGTGCAGGGGCTGGACGGCACGGTGCAGGTGACGGGGCCGAAGGACGGCGGCCTGCGCGAGGGCGACACGGTGGTGCTGTACAGCCAGAAGGCGCTCCAGCCCGATGCGCGCATCAGCGTGGTGGAGCAACTGGCGCCGCCGGCGGGAGCGGCAAAGTGATCAGCCTGGCGGGCCGCGACATCCTGCACGGCTGGAGCAAGTACGTGCTGACCGGGCTGGGCCTGGGCCTCTTGATCGGCGTGACGCTGACGATGGCAGGCGTGTACCGCGGCATGGTGGACGACGCGCACGCGCTGCTGGCCAACAGCCGCGCCGACCTGTGGGTGGTGCAGAAAGACACGCAGGGGCCGTACGCCGAGTCGTCGAGCATCAAGGACGACGTGGTGAAGAGCGTGCGCGGCATGCCGGGCGTGGCGGCGGCGGCCAACGTGACCTACCTCACCATGCAGGTGGCGCGCCACGGCGTGGACAACCGCGTGATGGTGGTCGGCATCGAGCCCGGCCTGCCCGGCGCGCCGGGTTACCTGGTGGCCGGGCGGCACCTCACGCGCAGCCACTACGAGGCGGTGGCCGACGTGAAGACCGGTTTTCAGCTCGGCGAGACGGTGCGCATCCGGCGGCACGATTACACGGTGGTGGGGCTGACCCAGCGCATGGTGTCGTCGGGCGGCGACCCGATGCTGTTCGTGCCGCTGAAGGACGCGCAGGAAACGCAGTTCCTCAAAGACAACGACGCCATCGTGAACGAGCGCGCGCGCACCGCCGCCAACCCGGCCTTCAACCGCCCCGGCAGCCCCGGCCTGCTGGAGGCGGTGCAAGCCCTGCAGACCAGCAGCCGCAGCGTGAACGCGGTGCTGGTGCAGGCCGCGCCGGGCTTCACGCCCGAGCAGGTGGCCGCGCCGATACGGCGCTGGAAGCACCTGAGCGTGTACACGCGCGACGGCATGGAAGACATCCTGGTGGTGAAGCTGATCGCCAACTCGGCCAAGCAGATCGGCATGTTCCTCGTGATCCTGGCCATCGTGAGCGCGGCCATCGTGGCTTTCATCATCTACACCATGACCATGGGCAAACTGCGTGAGATCGCGGTGCTCAAGCTCATCGGCACGCGCGACCGCACCATCGCCGGCATGATCCTGCAGCAGGCGCTGGGCCTGGGCCTGATCGGCTTCGCCGTGGGCAAGGTGGCGGCCACGGTGTGGGGGCCGGCGTTCCCGAAATACGTGCTGCTGCTGCCGGGCGACGCGGTGGCCGGCCTGGTGGCCACGCTGCTGATGTGCGCGCTGGCGAGCACGCTGGCGATCCGGGTGGCGCTCAAGGTCGACCCGGGCGCGGCGATCGGATGAACCCCATGAACACCCCACCAGCCCAAGGCGGCATCCTGATCGAAGGCCTGCGCAAGGTCTATGGCCACGGCGACACGGCCGTGGAAGCGCTGAAACACGTGAACATGCAGGTGGCGCCCGGCGAGGTGGTGGGCCTGGTCGGGCCGTCGGGCTCGGGCAAGAGCACGCTGCTGAAATGCCTGGGCGCGATCATCGAGCCCACCAGCGGCAAGATGACCCTGGGCAACGAAGTGATCTACGACAACGGCTGGACAGTGAAAGACCTGCGCGCGCTGCGGCGCGACCGCATCGGCTTCGTGTTCCAGGCGCCCTACCTGATCCCGTTCCTCGACGTGACCGACAACGTGGCCCTGCTGCCCATGCTGGCGGGCCTGCCCAACGCCCAGGCGCGCAGCCGCGCGCTGGAGTTGCTGACCGCGCTGGACGTGCAGCACCGCGCCCGGGCCGAGCCCTCGCAGCTCTCGGGCGGCGAGCAGCAGCGCGTGTCGATCGCCCGGGCGCTGGCGAACAAGCCGCCCGTGATCCTGGCCGACGAGCCCACCGCGCCGCTGGACAGCGAACGCGCGCTGGCGGTGATGCGCATCCTGAACCAGATGGCGCGCCAGGCGCAGACCGCGATCATCGTGGTGACGCACGACGAAAAGATCATTCCCACCTTCCGGCGGATCTACCACATCCGCGACGGCCAGACGGTCGAGGAAGCGGGCGAAGGGCGTGCGCTGGAAGACAGCGCCCACGCCTGACCAGCGTGCACCGGGCGCCGACGGGCGCCATGGCCGGGCGCTACCATCGCTGCATGCAATTGTTCGATGCCAACACCACCCGGGCCGCCCTGCCCTTTGACCGCCTGATCGCCGCGCTGCGCGAGCGTTTTGCCGGCGGCTGCGAAGTCCCGCCGCGCCATGTGCACGAGATCAACAGCCCCATCAGCGAGGGCGGCGACGCCGCGAGCCGGCGCATGACCTCGCTGATCATGCCGGCCTGGCTGCCGGGCAAGTACTACGGCGTGAAGATCGTGAACATCGCCCCCGGCAACGCCAAACGCGGCCTGCCCGGCCTGCACAGCAGCTACCTGCTGTTCGACGCGCGCACCGGGGCGCCGTTGGCGCAGATCGACGGCGACCAGATCACCGAGCGCCGCACCGCGGCGGCGTCGGCGCTGGCGGCCTCGTACCTGGCGCGCGCCGACGCCAAACACCTGCTGGTGGTGGGCGCGGGCCGCGTGGCGCAACTGCTGCCCGCCGCCTACCGCGCGGTGCGCCCGCTGGAGCGCGTGACGGTGTGGGCGCGCCGCGCCAGCGAGGCGCAGGCCCTGGCCGCCCAAGTGCGCGCCGCGGGCCTGCCGGCCTTTGCCAGCACCGACCTGGCCGCCGCCTGCGGCGAGGCCGACATCGTGAGCTGCGCCACGCTGTCCACCGAGCCACTGGTGCGCGGCGCCTGGCTGGCGCCGGGCTCGCACCTGGACCTGATCGGCAGCTTCACCCCGGCCATGCGCGAGGCCGACGACGCCTGCTTCCAGGACGCGCGCGTGTTCGTGGACACCGACGAAGCGCTGCAGAAAAGCGGCGACCTGCTGGTGCCCATGCAACACGGCGTGCTGCGCGCCGACGACGTGCGCGGCACGCTGACCACGCTGTCCAAGGGCGTGGCCACCGGCCGTAAGGGAGAACACGAGCGCACGGTGTTCAAGTCGGTCGGCTCGGCGCTGGAAGACCTGGCCGCTGCCGTGCTGGTCTACGAGTCGGCGCGCGGCTGAGCGTCCGTCGCTCGGCGGCGCCTCAGTCGCCCCCGTCCAGCGGCGCCAGTCGGGCCTTCGACGCCGCCAGCATGCGACTGGCCTGGGCCTGCAGGGCGTCCACGGTCTGGTCGAGCTGCTGGCGCTGCGGGGCCGAAAGACCGGACACCAGTTCGCGGTTGATCGCCATCACGCGCGGCAATATCTGCGCGTGCATCTGCCGACCTTCGTCGGTCAGAAACACATGCACCTCGCGCCGGTCCGACGGGCGGGGCTGGCGCGTGACCAGCTTCTTGGCCGCCAGCGAGGTGAGTGCGCGCGAGGTGCGGGCGCGGTCGAGCATGGCGTGCTCGGCCAGCACGGACGACAACACACCCTCGTGGTCGTTCAGCACCGACAGCACACGCCACTCGCGCCGCGTGATGCCGAACTCGCTTTCGCACAGGTGCACCACCAGCCGCCCGGCGGTGGTCTGGATGCGGTGGATCCGGTACAGCAGCAGGTCGCCCTGGCGCTGCGGCTCACTGATCCGGTCGGGAAGGGTCATGGGCACGGCCTCAGGGAAAACACCCGGAATGATTGATTTCTGCAATTGATTGTGAATCCCTAGCATCGCGCCTTGCAGCGGGGAAACACCCGCTTGATGCACATCAATCAGGAGACAAGCATGCAACGACGCACCTTCACCGCCGCCAGCGCACTGGCCCTGGCCGCCACGGCCGCCCTGGCCCTCCCCGCCCTCGCCCAGCCCCCGGCACCGCCGCTGAAGATCGTGGTGGGCTTCCCGCCCGGCGGCTCGGCCGACCTGCTGGCCCGGCTGTTGGCCGAAGGCCTGAAGAACGACTTCTCCTCGGTGATCGTGGAGAACAAGCCCGGCGCGGGCGGGCGCATCGCGCTCGGCCTGGTCAAGCGCGCGCCGGCCGACGGCCAGACCGTGGTGCTGCTGCCCAGCGGGCCGATGGTGCTGTTCCCGCACGTGTACAAGAAGCTGGACTACGACGCGGTGACGGACTTCACCCCCATCTCGCTGCTGGCGCACTTCCAGTTCAGCGTGGTGGCCGGGCCGGCGGCGGGCGTCAAGAACGTCGCCGAGATGCTGGCCAAGGCCAAGGCCGCCCCGGGCCAGGCCACCTACGGCACGCCGGGCCAGGGCACGCTGCCGCACTTCATGGGCGTGCTGTTCGGCCAGCGGGCCGGCGCCGAACTCACGCACGTGCCCTTCCAGGGCGGCGGCCCGGCCAACACGGCGCTGCTGGGCGGCCACATCCACTACAAGTTCGACGTGGTGACCGAAACCGCCGAGCTGCACCGCGCGGGCAAGGTGCGCATCATCGCCGTGACCGGCCCCCAGCGCGACCCGCAGGTGCCCGAGGTGCCCACGCTCAAGGAACAGGGCGTGGACATGGAAGCCACCGCCTGGTTTGCCATGTACGGCCCGGCCGGCCTGAAACCCGAGCTGCGCGACTGGCTGAGCGCCGCCGTGGCCAAGGCGGTGCGCACGCCCGCGCTCAAGGCCAAGCTGATCGAACAAGGCTACGATCCGGTGGGCTCGACCCCGGCCGAACTGGCCGCCGCCCAGGCCGCCGACCTGAAACGCTGGGAAGGCCCGATCAAGGCCACCGGCATCCAGCTGGACTGACCCCGGCATGCAACGCCCCAACATCATCTACATCGTCAGCGACGACCTGGGCTACGCCGACCTGGGCTGCTACGGCGGCCGCGACGGGCCGGACGGCCCGGTCTCGCCGAACATCGACGCGCTGGCCGCGGGCGGCCTCAAGCTCACCGAGGGCTACGCCAACTCGCCCGTGTGTTCGCCCACGCGCTTCGCCATGGCCACCATGCGCTACCAGTACCGCCTGCGTGGCGCGCTGGAAGAGCCCATCAACAGCCGCAGCAAGGGCAGCGCCACGCTGGGCCTGCCGCCCGACATCCCCACCCTGCCCTCGCTGCTGAAAGACGCGGGCTACCGCACCGCACTGGTCGGCAAATGGCACCTGGGCTACCCGCCGCACTTCGGCCCGCTGCGCTCGGGCTACGAAGAATTTTTCGGCATCATGGCCGGCGGGGTGGACTACTTCACCCACTGCTCTTCCAGCGGCGACCACGACCTCTACATCAATGATGAGACGCACAAGGAAGTCGGCTACCTGACCGACGTGTTCTCGAACAAGGCGGTGCAACACGTGAAGGCGCGCGCGACCGAGGCGCGCAGCGGCACGCCCTTTTTCCTGAGCCTGCACTACACCGCGCCGCACTGGCCCTGGGAGACGCGCGACGACGCGCACGTGGCGCCCGAGGTGGCAAAGAACCTGTTCCACCTGGACGGCGGCAGCGTGAACGCCTACCGCCGCATGATCCACCACATGGACGAGGGCATCGGCTGGCTGGTGGCCGCACTGCGCGAAGAAGGCCTGCTGGAGAACACGCTGATCGTCTTCACCAGCGACAACGGCGGCGAGCGCTTTTCCGACAACTGGCCGCTGGTGGGCGGCAAGATGGACCTGACCGAAGGCGGCATCCGCGTGCCCTGGATCGCGCACTGGCCCGCCGTCGTCCCGCCCGGCCGCGTGAGCGCGCAACACGCCATGACCATGGACTGGTCCGCCACCCTGCTCGCGCTCGGTGGCGGTCAGCCACACCCCGATTACCCGCTCGACGGCGTGTCGCTCGAAGCCCTGCTGCGCGATCCGGCGCAGCGCTTCGAGCGGCCCATGTACTGGCGCATGAACCATCGCGGCCAGCGCGCGCTGCGCGAGGGCGACTGGAAATACCTGATGGTGGACGGCCACGAGTACCTGTTCAACCTCCCGGCCGACGCCCGCGAGCGCGCCAACCTGGCGAAGCGCGAGCCCGGGCGGCTGGCGCGCCTGCGCGAACAGTGGCTGGCCTGGGACGCGACCATGCCGCCGATCCCGGCGGACGCGACGGTGAGTCTGGGGTACAGCGTGAAAGACATGCCCGCGAGATAGGCTCCCCCCCGCGCCGCCTGCGGCGTCACCCCCCCAGGGGGGCCATGCGAGTGGCCCGGCGGAGCCGGTTCCACCGCATGCTGGGTTGGAGCACTTCGCTCCGGCGGCCGCGGAGTCAATCCACCGTGTGCTGGGTTGGGACACTTCGCGCCGGTGGCCACAGGGTCAACCCGCCGCATGCTGGGTGGGGCACTTCGCGCCGGTGGCGCTTCGCTGCACCTTGCTTGCCATCGCCAATAATTGCCCATGTCCCGCCTGCACCGCCTTCTTCCTTTCCTGAACTGGCCGCGCCCCACGGTGGCCTTGTTGCGCAGCGAGGCCATGGCGGGGTTGACGGTGGGGTTGATGGTGATTCCGCAGGGTGTGGCCTATGCCGCGCTGGCGGGCATGCCGCTGATCACCGGCATCTACGCGTCCATGCTGCCGGCGCTGATCGCGGTGCTGTTCAGTGCCTCGGTGCGGCTGTCGGTGGGGCCGACCGCGCTCACCTGTCTGCTGGTCAGCGCCTCGCTCACTGGCCTGGCCGAGCCGGGCAGCGTGCAGTGGATCGAACTGGCCGTCTGGCTCGCGCTGCTCTCGGGCCTGCTGCAGATCGTGCTGGGTTTCGTGCGGTTTGGCTGGCTGCTCAACCTGGTGAACTCGCCCGTGCTCATGGCCTTCACGCAGGCCGCGGCGGTGCTCATCATCGGCTCGCAGCTGCCGGCGCTGCTGGGCCTGGCCCAGCAGGACCTGTGGACCCAGCTGCCGCGCCCGCACTGGCCGGCACTGGCCTTCGGGCTGGGCAGCCTGGTGCTGCTGTTGCTGGCGCGCCGCTGGCGCCCGGGCTTTCCCACCGTGCTCGCGGTGGTGGTGGGCAGCGCCGCCATCAGCATGGCCACCGGCTTCGAGGCCGGCGGTGGCGCGGTGATCGGCACCCTGCCCCAGGGCCTGCCCACGCCCTACCTGCCGGGCTGGCCCGGCTGGGCCACGCTGGGCCAGCTGCTGCTGCCCACCCTGGTGATCACCCTGGTGAGCTTTCTGGAAACCGCGTCCAGCGCCAAGGTGGACAGCGGCAAACGCGGGCAGCGCTGGGACCAGGACCAGGACCTGATCGGCCAGGGGCTGGCCAAGCTGGCCTCGGGGCTGAGCGGCGCTTTCCCCACCAGTTCCTCGTTCTCGCGCTCGGCGCTCAACCTCTACGCCGGCGCGCAGACCGGCTGGGCCACGGTGTTTTCGGTGGTCGTCGTGCTGCTCGCGCTGCTCCTGCTCACGCCGCTGCTGCACCACGTGCCGCTGGCGGTGCTGGCGGCGATCGTGCTGGTGGCGGTGATGGGGCTCATCAAGCCGCGCGCCTTCATGCGGCTGTGGGCGATCTCGCGGGTGGAGGCGGTCACGGCGGGCACCACCTTCGCGGTGACGGTGCTGAGCGCGCCGCGCCTGTACTGGGGCGTGATCACCGGCGTGATGATCGCGCTCAGCCATTTCCTGTACCTGCGGCTGCACCCGCGCATCATCGAAGTGGGGCTGCACGCCGACGGCAGCCTGCGCGACCGCCACCTCTGGCATCTGGCGCCCGTGGCGCCGGCCACCTACGCTCTGCGCATGGACGCGGCGCTCGACTTCGCCACCGCCAACGCCTTTGAACGCGCCGTGACGGAACACCTCGCCGCCCACCCCGGCACGCGCCACGTGATGCTGATCGCGCACCCCATCAACTGGATCGACGCCACCGGCGCGGAAGCCTTCGGCCGCCTGAGCGCCCAGTTGCACGAGCAGGGCGTGACCCTGCATCTGGTGGGCATCAAGCTGCCGGTGGAGACCCTGCTGCGCACCGCCGGCCACCTGCAGGAAGGCCCCCGGCTCAAGTTGTACCGCACGGAAGCCGAGGCCCTGCACGCCAGCGAGACCTGGCGGGAAGCGGCGGACAGCCCCGCCACACAACCAGGCTGAGCAACCGGTTTTCGCTTTGGCGACACAACGGTAAGGCACCAGCCGCCCCTGCGGCTGGCCCCTTCTCCTTCGCGAGCCGTTTCGCAGCGGCGCACATTCACCACCTGTCGCGCGGTGGCCTCATTTTTTTGGCGCCCGTTCAGGCCGGATCGGGCTGCCATATCCAACGAATGGCGCCCAGGGGGCGTCCCGGGCGTTGCGCAAAAACGCCAACGATTGCTCCGGAATTCATTAATGGGAAAGAACTCATTTAACCCCCAAATGCCAACGATTGCCTGGCAAAGCCACGTAGTCCATTGACTTATAGATCACCCCGATTTCCGCAAAAAAGCGTGAAATATTTCCGGAAAACCCTTCGACCGTATCCGCCTGTGACGGGATGTAAAGTAACTCACGAATTCCAATTTTTCGATCAGTCAAAGCCCGCATCGTTACGTAACATTCCCAATCGATTGCTCGTTACGCCCCCGTTACGTTGGCCAGGAACACATCCCATGACTTATCGCCGTACACACAACACTCCAGCCCGACGCGCCGCCCCACAAGGGCGGCGTGCTGCGTTTTCTGCGAGCGCGGCCCGTGCGGATCGGGTTCATGGGGTCTATCAGACCCTGCCCCAACCGCCCTGAATTCGGCTGGCATTAAAAGTGCTTTGAGTTGTTACAAGTTGTCGCAAGGCAATTTGGAATGTTCTTTCTTCAACGTGCATTCACTTTTTCCAGGGACTTGATGATGAAAAATAAGCTTTTGACTTTCTGGCAAGACGAAGAGGGCGCCACCGCCATTGAATACGGCCTCATTGCGGGCCTGATTTCGGTCGCCATTCTGCTGACCCTTACTTCTGTCGGGGACAAGCTTGTCCTCATCTTTCAGGCCATCAGTGCCGCGCTGGTCGTTCCTGCGGCCGGCGGCTAGCAGAACCAGCTCCGTGTGACCGCGGGCCTGGTTCTCGCGGGCTTTGTGGCGTTTCTTCTGGTGGCCGTCTTTTTCGATGCCACCCGCCGCAAAGCCCCCAACGCGATGGTGGTGGCCGGCGCTCTGGGCGCCCTCGCCGCCCTGGCACTGAACCTGAACCCGGTTGAGCTCACGGCGGCCCGCGCGGCGCTCGGCGGCCTGTTGGCGCTGGCGCTGCTGCTGCCCTTCTACGGCCTGGGGTCGATGGCGGCGGGCGACGTCAAGCTGGGCGCGGTGCTGGGCCTGTGGCTGGGGCCACAGCTGATGCTGGCCACCTGGCTGGGGGCCAACCTGCTGGCCCTGCTGCACGCGCTGCTGGTGCTCTCGCTGTCCGCGCTGCGTCACCGGGCCCCGATGCCCCCACCCGGTCCAACGGACGCCAGATCACCGGGACGAAAGATCCCGCTGGCGGCCTATATGTCGATCGTCGCCCTGGCGTTCACGCTCTGGCGGCACCTGCCGGTGCCGCCGTGAGCCCGCACCGTGGCGCCCCGCCGGAAGGTTCATTTTTCATTCCATGGGAGCCCTATGTTCAACCTGACAAGAATCCTGGCGGCCCTGCTGGTGCTGGCCGCGCTGGTCCTGGGGGGATACGCCTGGGTTCTCAGCCGCCAGCCTGACCCGGCCGCCCGGGCCGCGGCCACCCGCACCGCGCCCCAGCCACCCCAGCACACGGTGGTGGTGGCCGCCCGGCCCATCGCGGCCGGCCAGCCCATCCAGCCGGAAGACCTGCGCACGGTCCAGCTGGGCATCAACCCGGTGGGCGCGTTCAAGGACACGCAGGGCATCGTCGGCCAGACCTCGACCCTGCCCCTGGGCGTGGACACGCCAGTGCTGGCCCAGCACCTGGCGGCCGGGCTCGCCACGCTGATCGAGCCGGGCGAACGGGCCGTGGCGCTCAAGATGGACGAAGTCAGCAGCGTGGGCAACCGGGTGCGCCCGGGCGACTACGTCGACGTGTTCTTCGCGCTCAAGCGCGACAACGGCGAGATCGACCGCAGCCAGGCCCGCATGCTGCTCTCGCGCAAACGGGTCCTGGCCTACGGCCCCGGCTCGCTGGACGGCCCCGCGCCCCCCAACGGCAAGGCGGCGGCGCCCGCAGCCGCGCCCAAGCCCACCGAGCAGGCCCGCACGGCGGTGCTGGCGATCCGGGTCGAAGAGGTCAACGCGGTGCTGCTGGCCGAGGCCAACGGCCGACTGTCGCTGACGCTGCGCAACCCGACGGACGCGGCCGTGCCCACCGCCGACCTGTACGCGGCGTGGCCCACGGTGCTGCAACCCGCGATCCACCGCGGCGCCAAGGACGCAACCCCGGTCGCCGAACTGCAGGGCACGGACCGCGCCCTCGGCGGCCTCGCCATGGAAAACCTGGCCCAGGGCGCCCAGGCACAGCGTGGGGCGGTCGGGGTGCGGCGCTTCCAGGCCGCGCCACCCGCCGGCCGGGCCGGCGCCCCCGCCCCGCCGCCCGCGGGACCCAGCGTCGAGGTGATCCGCGCGGGCCAGGTCAACACGGTGCGCCTGCCATGAACCGCCCGCACCGCCCCACCCGAAAGAGCGCCCCCATGAAGCCCTTGCACCGCCACACCCTCCTGGGGCCCTGCGTCCTGTCCACGCTGCTCGCCACCGGCCCGGCCTTCGCCGCCCAGCCGGCCGCATCGCAGCAAGTGTTGTCGCTGACCCAGGGGACGATGCACGAGCTGCTGTTCGACCAGGGCATCGAGCGCATCGCCATCGCCGACGAAGCGGTCGCCAGCATGGCGCTGTCGCGCGCCGGCCTGAACGGCAAAGCGGTGCGCGTGCTGATCACGGCCAAGGCCGCGGGCAGCACCTCGCTGATGCTGTGGGTCACGGGCGAGAAGGACGCCAGGCGCTACGCCATCGAGGTGCGGCGCCGCGAGCAGACGCTGGACCAGACCCACCCCAGCACCCAGGCCTACCTGCAGGCCGCCCGCTCGGCCGAGGCCGCGCGCGGCAAGGACGAGCTGCTGGTCAACCAGGCCCGGGTGGACGTGAAGAGCCACACGGTGCAGGTGGACGTGAAGGTGGTGGAGTTCAACAAGCGCGTGCTCAAACAGGCCGGCCTGAACCTGTTCAGCACCGCGCCCAACCAGCGCGGCTTCAGTTTCGGCGTCTTTTCCCCCAGCTCTCTGACCAAAGCCACCTGGGGGGCCAACGGGGAGCTCGCCACCGAGTCCATCTCGCCGCTGGCGCAGGCCTTCGGTCTGGTGATGAGCTTCGGCAAGGCCAACCTCGGCCTCAATCTCGGCCTGCTCGAAAGCAACGGGCTGGCGCGCGTGCTGGCCGAACCCACGCTGGTGGCGCTGTCCGGGCAAAGCGCCAATTTCCTGGCCGGCGGCGAGATCCCGGTGCCGGTCGCGCAGGGCCTGGGCACCTCCACCATCGAGTTCAAGCCCTTCGGCATCGGCCTCACGGTCTCGCCCACGGTGCTGTCCAACGAGCGCATCGTGCTCAAGGTGGCCCCCGAGGCGAGCGATCTGGACTACACCAACGCCGTCACGCTCAGCGGCATGTCGGTGCCCGCGATCTCCACCCGGCGGGCCGACACCACCATCGAACTCGGCGACGGCGAGAGCTTCGTCATCGGTGGCCTGGTCAGCCGCACCACGAGCTCCAACGTGGACAAGGTGCCCGGCCTGGGCGACATCCCGGTGCTGGGCGCGTTCTTCAAGCGGCAGAACTACCAGCAGAACGAGACCGAACTGGTCATCGTGGTGACGCCGACCCTGGTCAGGCCGCTGGCGCGCGGCACCGACCTCCAGAGCGCGCTGCCCGGCGCCCGCGAGATCCGGGACCCCGCGGTCTGGCGCGGCCACTTCATCGGCACCACCGCCGACGAAGCCCTGCCCGGTTTTTCCCAATGAGGCCGCCCGCGGCATGCCCACGATGAAAAACGCCCCATTCACCCCTCTTCACAGCGTCGCCGACAGCGTCTACCTGTACGTCTCGGTGCAGGGCCCGCACATCAGCTGGCTGACCCACGCGCTGGCGGACCTGGGCTCGGTGACCACGGTCGCGGTCGACGAAAACACCGTCGGCGAGCGGGTCGCGATGCTGCACCCCCAGTGTGTGTTCCTCGACTTCAGCGACGTCGACGCCGCGCGCGCCGGCCGCATCGTGGACCTGTTGCGCCGCGACTGGCCCGAGGTGCTGCTGATCGGCACGGGCCGCGAGACCGACACCCAGTGCACGCTGCTCGCGCTGCGCAGCGGGGTCGACGATTTCGTCTTCGTCAGCGCGTCGAACGAGGCGGTGCAGTCGGTCATGCAGGCGCTCATGGTGCGCCGGCTGAGCGACCGCGAGAAGGCCCGCGGCCGCACCATCGCGCTGCTGGGCGCGCGCCCCGGCCTGGGGGTCAGCACCCTGGCGAGCAACCTCGCGGTGAGTCTGCAGGAAATGCGCAACGCGGCGCAGGCGCAGCCGCAGGCGGCGAACCGGCTGGCCCAGCGCCTGGGCGTGGTCCTGCTCGACCTGGGGCTGCCCGCGCGCGACGGTCTGCTCTACCTGGGACAGGAGAGCAGCTTCAGCTTCGTCGACGGCGTGCGCAACCTCAAGCGGCTGGACCAGACCCTGCTGCAGACGGCGCTGGCCCACCACCCCAGCGGCATGGCGCTGCTGCCGCTGCCGGCCAGCCTGGCGCAGATCAAGGAGGTGTCGCACGCGGAGTCGGTCTCGCTGATCCGGCGGCTCTCCGACTTCTACGACTTCCTGATCACCGATCTGGGCGGCTTCAGCACAGTGGACTTCGTGGCGCAATCGGTGCGCGACGCCGAAAAGGTCTGGGTGGTCTGCGACCAGAGCATCGGCGGCATCGTGTCCACCTCCACGCTGCTGCGCGAGCTGCGCGACCGCGGCCTGGACACCCAGCACTTCGCCCTCGTGCTCAACAAGTACAGCCCCAGCATCGGCCTGCCGGCGAGCGACATCGCCGCGCGGCTGGGCATCCCGCTGGGGCATGTGATCCCCGACCGCAGCACCCCGCTGCTGATCGCCGCGAGCAAGGGCGAACTGATCTCGCGGGTGGCCCGCAACGACCCCTACGTCACGGCCCTGGGCGGGATGATCCGCAGCCTCGGGCCCTGGCCCGGCGGCACCCCGTCCCCCTCGGCCGGCCCCGGCATCTGGGCGCGGTACATGGCCCAGCTGATCGGCAAGTGGAAGAGTTAAGGAAGCACCACCATGACTTTGGACGTTGAGTTTTCCGACGACAGGCAGACCTTCCAGAACTCGCAGGAGTTCCAGACCATCAAGGCCTTCATCCACGAACACCTGCTCAACCGGATCGAGGAGCTCGGGGCCGAGTTCGGCCGCTGGTCGCGCAGCTCGATCCAGCAGTTCGTCAACCTGGAGTGCGAGAGCCTGGTGCGGCTGCACCGGGTGCCGATCAACAGCCAGGAGACCCAGCTCCTGGCCGAGGCCCTGACCAAGGAGTTCGCCGGCTTCGGCCCGCTGGAGGACATGCTCAACGACCCGGCGGTGGAAGACATCCTGATCAACGGCAGCAAGCAGATCTACGTCTCCAAGCACGGGGTGCTGCAGAAGGCGGTGCTCAACTTCGCCGACAACGCGCACCTGATGCGCATCGTGCGGCGCATCCTCGCGCCCATCGGCCGGCGGCTAGACGAGTCCAACCCCATGGTCGACGCGCGGCTGAGCGACGGTGGGCGCATCAACGTGGTGATCGAGCCGCTGGTGATCAACGGCCCGGTGGTGTCGATCCGCAAGTTCCGCAAGGACCCGCTCACGCCGGAAGACCTGCTCAAGCTGGGCACCTTCGACCTGGCCATGGCGCAACTGCTGGAGATGGCGGTGCGCGCGCGCTGCAACATCCTGATCAGCGGCGGCACGAGCTCGGGCAAGACCGCCCTGCTCAACGCGCTGGCGAGCTTCGTGCCCGACAACGAACGCGTGGTCACCATCGAAGACACGGCCGAGCTGGCCCTGAACCACCCGCACGTGGTCCGCATGGAAAGCCGGCCCGGCAGCTACGACGGAGCCGGCAACGTGAGCATCCGCGACCTGCTGCGCAACAGCCTGCGCATGCGCCCGGACCGCATCATCGTCGGCGAGGTGCGCGGCGCCGAAGTGATCGAGATGCTGCAGGCCATGAACACCGGGCACGACGGCTCCATGGGCACCATCCACGCCAGCTCGCCGCGCGAGTGCCTGTACCGGCTGGAGATGCTCGCGGGCTTTGCCGGCTACCAGGGCAGCGAGGTCAGCCTGCGGCGCCAGATCGCCAACGCCATCGACTTCATCATCCAGATCGGGCGCCTGCCCAACGGCGGGCGCCGCATCATCTCGATCAGCGAGATCACCGGCCTGAACGACAACGTGGTCGCCATGCAGGAGCTGTTCCGCTACGAGCCGCAGCCCCTGCCCGACGGAGACGAGCGCGACCGCTGGATCTCGCTGGGCATCAGCCCGCACTCGCCCAAGATCGTGCGCCTGCGGCAGGTGCTGCAGCGTCAGCACAAGGACAGCTGACATGACCGGCCCCTGGGTATTGCTGTTCAGCCTGACCCTGGCCCTGGGCGGCGCGCTGCTGCTCCTGTGGGACATGGCGGCGCGCCAGCGCCGGCGCCAGACCGCCAACCAGACCCTGGCGAAGAAGATGGCACGGGAGGGCGCGGCCCTGGCCGCCGAGCTGCGCTTTGGCGCGCCGCCCGCCCTGGAAGAGCCTCCCCAGGTGGCGCGCAAGCGCGAGCTCTTTCCCATGCCCGAGTGGCTGCTGGGCGCGCTCTCGTCCCGCCAGCTGCTGGCCGGCGGGCTGCTGATCGTGGCGGCGGTGGTGGTCGCGGGCACGCTCTCCAGCTGGATCGGCGCGGCCGGCCTGCTGGCGCTGCTGCTCACGCTGGGCGCGTTCTATCTCTGGACCCGGGTGCAGAAAATCCGCACCGAACTGATCCGCCAGCTGCCCGGTTTCCTGGACATCATTGCCCGCCTGATCGTGGTCGGCAACTCGACCCAGGCCGCCTTCCAGATGGCGATCCCCAGCGTGCAGCCCCCGCTGCGCCAGCAAATGGACAACGCCATGAGCCTGGTGCGCGCCGGGCTGGACATCGACCAGGCGCTGCAGCAGGTCGCGAACAAGGTGCGCTTCGAAGAGATGCAGCTGCTCGCGTCCATCATGGGCCTGGGGGTGCGCTACGGCGGCCGCTCGGACGTGCTGCTGGAGCGGGTCGCGCACTTCATGCGCGACCGCGAGGAGATGGAGCACGAGCTGGTGGCCATGTCGGCCGAGACCCGCATGTCGGCCTGGGTGCTGGGCCTGCTGCCCCTGGTGGTGGGTGCGGCCATCATCACCATCAACGGCGCGTATTTCGCCCGCCTCTGGGACGACGGCACCGGGCGCCAGCTGGTGCTGGGCGCGGCCGGCCTGCAGGCGCTGGGCGTCTACCTGCTCTACCGCCTGTCCCGGCTGGAGTGACCCCCATGACGGCCCACACCCTCCTGCTGCTGTCCCTGGCCTTGCTGAGCCTGGCCCTGGTGCTGATGGCCGCGCTGCTGCTGCGCCGCCAGCGGCTGCAGCGGCGCGGCGCCGAGGTGATCCAGAACGCGCTGGACCGCAGCGCGGCCGGCCAGCCGCGGGAGAGCGACGGCCCGGCCGCGGCGGCGCCCAACCGCGACGAGCAGTTGCCCGCGCACTGGCTCGACACCCGGCTGGGCCGCCTGCTGGTGGCTGACGAAGACCGCCAGCTGATCAGCCAGTGCGGCTTCCCCTCGGTGCGGGCCCAGCTCACCCTGCTGCTGACCCGCGCCGCGCTGGCGGTGGGCCTGCCCCTGCTGGTGGACGCGCTGTTCGTGCACGGGTCCGACACCTCGCGCAAGGGTTTCCTGCTGCTGGCCATGGCCTTCGTGGTGGGCTTCATGCTGCCCAAGTGGCTGCTGCAGCGCCTGGCCGCGCGCCGCCGCATCCGCGTCTCGCACGAGCTGCCGCTGTTCGTGGACCTGCTCGGCCTGCTCCAGAGCGTGGGCCTCAGCCTGGACCAGAGCCTGCAGATCATCGCCAAGGACTTCACGGGCGTGATCCCCATCCTCGGCAACGACGTGGCGACGGCGAACCGCCAGTACAACCAGGGCCGCACGCGCGAACACGCGTTCCAGCGCATGGCCGATCTGCACCAGAACCAGCACCTCACCGACCTGATCTCGCTGCTGATCCAGGTGGACAAACACGGCGGCGCCATCCAGGAGCCGATCCGCCAGTTCAGCGAACGCTTGCGGGTGCACCGCAAGGCCGAGATGAAGACCCGGGTGGGCGTCATCACGGTGAAGATGACCGTGGTCATGGTGACCACGCTGTTGCCCGCCCTGCTGATCATCGTCGCGGGGCCGGGCTTCCTCGCGGTCATCCGGTCTCTCGGGAGCATGGTGAAATGAACCCTCGCTGGTCTTGGACCCTTCCCCTGTGCGCGGCCCTGCTGCTCGGCGCCTGCGCCGCGCGGCCCACGCCGCCGCAACCGGGCGCCGACGGCGCCGCCGCCCCCACGGGCACGGGCCCCGGCCCCACGCTCGACAACCTGCCCACCTACCTGTCCCTGGTGCGGCAGATGCAGGGCAACGGCCTGTGGTTTGCGTCGCTGGCGCACATCGACGCGCTGGAGCAGAAGTGGGGCGCCTCGCCCGACTCCCGGCTGCTCAAGGCCGAGGCGCTGCGCCAGACCGCGCAGTGGAGCGCGAGCCGCCGCCTGTACGAGCAGCTGCTCGACACCCCGGTGCGCGGCGCCGCCTACCGGGGCCTGGGCCTGATCGCCGGAAGCCAGGAGGATTTCCCCCGCGCCATCCTGATGCTGGAGAAGGCGCGCCAGCTCCTGCCCACCGACGGCCTGGTGCTCAACGACCTGGGCTACGCCTACCTGCTGGCGCAGCGCTTTGAAGAAGCCCGGCTGCCGCTCATGCAAGCCTCGGAGCTGCTGCCCAGCCACCCCCGGGTGGCGAGCAACGTGGCCCTGTACCACCTGAGCACCGGCCAGCCGGAGCACGCGCGGCGGTTGATGGCGCAGCGCGCGCTCAGCCCGGCCACGCGCCAGGCCATCGAGCAACTGGCGCTGGTGCTGCGCCCCGGCGCCTCGCAGCCCGCGCCCTCGTCCAGCCTGGTGCTGAAAAGCGCGCAGCGCCTGAGCCAGGCCAGCCTGGCCGAAGCCCAGGCCACAAAGCCTCAATGACCCCCCAACGAACGGCTTGTACCCATCCACACGAAGGGCCTTCCGCATGAACACCCACCGCCCCCTGCTCCTGACCCTGCTGCTCGCCAGCACGCCCCTGTGGGCGCAACCCGCCGCGCCCACGACCGCGCCCGCCCCGGGCGAAGCGGCCAGCCGGGTGGCCGTGGGCGACGCCACGCGCAGCCTGCTGCAGCGCCAGCGCGAGGGCAGCGACGCCTCCCCCGTGCCGCGCCCCATCGACGGCAGCGTGGCCGAGATCAGCCACCAGCGTTATCTCAAGAGCTTCCAGACCGAGCTGCCGCTGTGGTTCGGCTCCCGCCTGGGCGACGCCTCCGCCGGCTCGGCCAAGGAATAAGGCGCATGGCCGCTGGCGTCCCCCCCTCGCACCAGCCCCGCGGCAGCCGCCCGCGCCAGGGCGGCGCGTACGCGGTGGAGTTCGCCGTGATCTTCCCGGTCTTTTTCGCGCTGCTCTATGCGCTGCTGAGCTACGGCATCGTCTTCAGCCTGCGCCTGGGCCTGCAGAACGCGGCCGAAGAAGGCGCGCGCGCCGGCCTGCGCTACCAGGTCGCGGGGAGCGGGAGCCAGCTGCCGGCCCGCATCGACGCCGCAAAAAACCTGGCCACCAGCCTCGTGACCTGGCTGCCCGAAGCCCCGCAGGTCAGCGCCAGCGTGTGCCGGATCGACGGTGGCGCCTGCACCGAAGACGGATTGACCGTGCTGGACTGCGGCGTGCACATCACCAGCGGCTGCCAGATGACCGTGACCGTGACCTACCCCTACGCCACCCACCCGGTGGCGCCCGCCCTGCCCGGGTTCGGCATCTTCATGCCCGAGACCCTGGTGGGGCAGGCCAGCATGCTGCTCGATGGAAGGGCCCTGTGATCACCCGGCCCACCCACCTTCATCTCATGCGCCAGCGTTGCCGCCTGCATTCGGCGCGCCTGCGTTGCCGAGGCGTGGCGGCGGTCGAGTTCGCCCTGATCGCGCTGCTGCTCCTGCTCTTCCTGTACGGCCTGGCCACCTTCGGCGCCGTGCTCTACACGCAGCAGGCGGTCTCGCGCGCGGCCGAAGACGGCGCGCGCGCCGCGGGCATGCCCTCGCCGCTGGAGCCGGTGGGACTGACCCGGGTGCGCAGCGTGGTGCTGGAGTCGCTGGCGCAGTCGCTGATCGCGCCCCCGGCACAGAACGGCAGCCCGGCGCTGCGCCAGGCCTGGCTCGACGACGCGGTGGACGTGCAGTTGCAGCTCGTGGGCGAACCGGGGCAACCGTCGTCCCGGGCCGACGTGGTGGTGAGCTACCCCTACAGCGAAAACCGGGTGCTGCCCTCCCTGCCCCTGCTCGACACCAGCCTCTGGATGGCCGACACCCTGGAAGGCCGCGCCTCGGTGGCGCTGGAGTTGAGATGACACTGGAGATGACACCCCCCCGCAGCGCTTCGCGCTACCCCCTCAAGGGGGCAACCCGGTGCGGCCCGGCAAAGCCGGTTCCGCCGGGTTCCCGGTTAAGGCATCTCGCGCATCGCCAGTCCGGCTCCGTGCTGGTCCAGGCGGCCATGACGCTGGGCATCGCCGCCATCCTGCTGGTCGGGCTCGATCTGGGCTATCTGTTCTTCATGAAGCGTGAGCTGCAAAAGACCGCCGACCTCGCGGCCCTGGCCGCGGCGCCGCACGTGCAGGCGAGCAGTTGCGCGTCCGCCCAGACCGTGGCGCTGGAACACGTCACGCACAACCTGGAGGGCTACACGCCCACGGTGGTCTGCGGGCGCTGGGACCCGGCCTATGCCGTCGACGCGCATTTCAACGCAGACGAGACCGCGTTCAACGCCGTGCGTGTGAGCTTCAGCGCCACGCCGCCGGCGCTGCTGCCTCTGGACATGGACCGCACCATCGCCGTGACGGCGGTGGCCTCGATCGACCCGCCGGTCGCGGCCTTCACCGTGGGCTCGCGGCTGTTGCGGCTGGAGGCGGGCAGCCTGCTGCCCTCCATCCTGGGGGTGCTCGGGGTTGGCCTGAGCGACGTCGACATCCTGAGCTACCAGGGGCTGAGCAACGCGTCCATCACGCCCGCCGGCCTGCTCGAAGCCCTGGGCATCCCGGTGACCACCGATCTGGACGTGGGCACGCTCAACGCGCTGGCCGACATCCAGAACCTCAGCCTGGGCAAGCTGCTCAACGCCAGCCTGACCGCGCTGCAGGCCCAGGGCAACGCGGCCAACGCCCAGGTGGCGCTGCTCTCGCACCTGATCGCGCACCTCAGCGCCGACGCGCTGGCCACGCAGATCCCGCTCTTCGGGAACGACGACACCCCCGGCGTGCTGCTCGGGCTGGACAACACCGGGACCTCGGCGCTCGACGCCGAGGTGAATCTGCTGAGTCTGGCGGGCACCGCGCTGAGCGTGGCCAACGGCACCCACCTGGTCGCCCTGCCCGAGCTGAGCATTCCCCTGCTGGGCGTGGAGGCCCGGGCCAGCGTCGTCGAGCCCCCGGCCGTGGGCATCGGGGGCATTGGCACGGTGGCCCGCACGGCCCAGATCCGTCTCTACCTGCGCGCCCAGACCGACGAAATCCCCCTGGTCGGTGGCCTGCTGGGCCTGCTCGGCACGGGCCTGGACCTGCCGCTGATCCTGGAGCTGGTGCAGTCCACGGGTGAGCTGACCGCCGTCGATTGCCAGTCCGAGCGCCAGAACGCGTCCATCGCCGTGAGCGCCGCGCCGGTGGCGCTGTGCATCGGCCGCTTCCAGGACATGACCAGCGTGAGCGACAGCAACCTGCTTCACTTCTTCTCCGAGAACAACCGCTGCGTCGCCGACGGCAGCGGCGTGATTCCCGATGCGTCCGCCGGTGTGCGGGAACACCAGATCCTGTCGGTGCTGGATCTTTTTGGCGTCCCGATCGTTCCCCCCGCGCGGGTGGCCCTGCCACTGCTGTCGTCGCAAGCCCCCGTGGACACCGGGCCGCTCAACGAGCCGTCGGACCCGCCCGATGGCACGCACCAGGCCACGGTGGGCGGAGCCTCCTTTGGCGTGAGCCAGACCGTCTCCAGCATCACCGATGCCCTGCTGGGCGAAGGCCTCGGCGACGTGCTCGCCACGCTCGACCCCATCCTCAACGCCGTGGTGCAGAGCCTGCTCGACGTGCTCGGCCTGAACCTGGGGGAGACCGACGTCGAAGTGCTCTCGGTGAGCTGCGGCAAAGCCAAGCTGGTCTATTGAAACCATGAAGAAACCCCCGTCCATGCCACGCATCGCCTGTCGCGTCCCTGTTGTCACAGCCCCCCACGCCGAGGCCCGGTGGCGGGCTCTGCCCGGTGGGAGAGGAACCGCCTCATGAAAGAGCTTTTGACCCTTGACGATCTGGAGATCTATGTCTGGGAGGGCAAGGTCGACATCTACGACCGCGTGGCCCAGTGCATGTCCACCTTCGACGTGGAGATCGTGCGCGCCGACGGCCACCCGATTCCCGAGGAGCGGCTGCGCCACCGCATGACGGTGGCCGTGATCAGCGTCACCGCCATCGAAAGCGGCCTGCTGACCATGGCCTCGGAGGTGTTGCGCGGCATCCCGGTGGTGTGGGTGGGCGCGGCCACGCGCGACCGCGACACGCACACCTACCCCGCCGAATACCTGCACGTGCTGCCCTACGACTTCACCTGCGCCGAGCTGCGCACCATGGTCACCAAGGTGGTCCGCCAGCTGCAGGCGCACGGGTCCTCGCCCGACAAGCCCGAGACCCTGATCGCCAACTCCGAGTGCATGCGCGCGCTGCTGGAGGAAACGCAGACCTTCGCCAACTGCGACCACAACGTGCTCATCCGCGGCGAGACCGGCGTGGGCAAGGAGCGCATCGCGCAGCAGCTGCACATCGGCCACCAGGACTATTCCAAGGGCCCGTTCGTGGCGGTGAACTGCGGCGCCATCCCCGACGGGCTGTTCGAGTCGCTGTTCTTCGGCCACGCCAAGGGCTCGTTCACCGGCGCGGTGGCGGCCCACAAGGGCTACTTCGAGCAGGCCACGGGCGGCACGCTGTTCCTGGACGAGATCGGCGATCTGCCGCGCTACCAGCAGGTCAAGCTGCTGCGGGTGCTGGAAGACAACGCGGTCACGCGCATTGGCTCGACCACCTCGATCAAGCTGGACTTCCGCCTGGTCGCGGCCACCAACCGCGACCTGCGCGAGCTGGTGCGCCTGGGCGAGTTCCGCTCCGACCTGTTCTACCGGCTGGCGGTGATCGAGCTGCACGTGCCCAACCTGGAGCAGCGCGGCGAGATCGACAAGATCGCCATCTTCAAGAGCATCCTGCTCTCGGTGATCGACGGGGTGGACGACGTGGACCCCGAGATCCCCTACTGGCTGGTGGAGACCGTGGCCAGCATGGAGTACCCGGGCAATGTGCGCCAGCTGCGCAACCTCGCCGAGCGGGTGGGGGTGGTGGTGCGCCAGGTGCGCCGCTGGGACCAGGCCCTGATCCAGCGCGCCATGGGCCATTCGCGCGACCTCGTGGTGCTGGGCAATGGCGCCGACCGGCCCGACCGGCGCCGCTGGAACGGCGACGAGCGCAACCGCATCATCGAAGCGCTGCAGGAGCACGAGTGGCGGCGCCAGGACACGGCCCAGCACCTGGGCATCAGCCGCAAGGTGCTGTGGGAAAAGATGCGCAAGTACCAGATCATCGACGGCGAGCCTGGCATTCCCGACATCCCCGACGTGGCGTAGCGGCCCTGCCCGCGGTACACGAAACGGCCCAACCGGGGACACCGCCGGGCCGGCTTTGCCGGACGGCCAGTGTCGCCCCCTTGAGGGGGTCGCGCGCAGCGCGGCGGGGGTGTTTCATCGCGCAGCGAGCTCGCGCTCCAAGTGAAGGCGCAGAGCCGCCACGGCCACACCACCCTGCGGTGCCTCGGGCACGGGGCAGCCCGCCGTCACCGGGCACCGGCCCTGCGCCAGCCACAGCAACCCCGACGAGCCGCCCTGGGCGAACAGCTGGCCGACCCAGCCGGCATCGCTGGCCGCGTCCAGCGCCAGGCGGCCACTGACCCGGGCCAGCCGCAGCTCGTTGGTGCGCAGGTCGGCCACGGCGTCCACGAAGTCGAGCAGTTGCAGATCGTGTTCCACCTGCGCGTCCAGCACCTGGAGCAGGGTCTCGCGGCCGACCTCCAGCATGCGCCGGCGCCCCTGCACCAGCAGGGCCGCTTCGCGCACCGCCCCGGCCAGCTCGGACACCTTCTGTTCACCCGCCTGCGCCTGGCCCCAGGCCGTGTTGCTCAGCTGCGCCAGCTGGAGCCGCACCGCCTCCAGCTTGGCCTCCTGGTTCGCCAGCTCGGCCAGCGCGGTCTTCACCTTGAGCTGCAGGTCGAAACCATTGCCGAAATTCCAGTTGAACTCCAGCCCGGTGCGCGTCGAGTCGGCGTAGACCACGCCGCGCGGGTCGCGGGTCTTGGCCACCACGACCTCCACCGCCGGAAAGCGCGCGGCCTCCTGCTGGCGCACCAGCGCCTGGGCGTGTTCGATGCGGCTGCGCGCCTCGGCCAGCTCGGTGCTCTGCGCCTCTACCCGGGCCAGCAGGTCCTGCTGCGACACCGGCTTCCATTGCGCCGGGATCGCCAGCGCCGGCAGGCGCGAGGGCTGGGGCGCAAAGCCGAAATAGCTCTCGAACTTCGCTGTGGCGTCGGCCAGCTGCACCTCGAACTCCTGCCGCTTGGCCGCGAACGCGGCGCGGCGCGAGCGCGTCATGCGCAGGTCGTTTTCGCCCACGGCGCCCAGGTCCACCTTGCGCTGCTCCAGGCGCGAGAGCTCGTCGAGCGCGGCGACGGCGCTTTGCGCCACGGTGCGCTTGTTCTCGAAACGCAGCACCTGCATGTAGGCCGTCAGGGCGTCGAGCGCGACCTTCTGCGAGGTGGACTTCATGGCCATCTCGAAGGCCACGCTGTTGGCCTGGGTGGCGTCGATCCGGGAGCTGATGACGCCGCCGTCCAGCAGGGTCATGCGCGCGGTGGCGGACACCACGCGGTAGCTCTCGCTCCCGCCGTCCCCCTGCGAGCTCGACGAGCCCGCGCCCGTGCCCAGCTGGAAGCGGGGGTAGCGCGCGTACTGCGCCGCCTCCAGCTCGATCGCCTTGCTGTCCGCCGCGGCCTTGGCCGAGAGCACCTCGGGGTGGGCCTGCATCGCCTGCAGCAGGCCGCTGCGCAGGTGGCCGAGCTGGGTGCTCACACCCAGCACCTCCAGGTTGACCTGGCGCGCGGAGCGCAGCGCCAGCGGCGGCGGTTCGGCGGCATGCGGGCCGGCGTTCAGGCCGCAGCACAACAGCAGGCCCAGGGGCCAGGCACGGGGGTGGGTCATGGTCAGGGCTCCCGGAAGGCTTCGCGCTGCAGCTTGAGCACCGGGCGCAGCAGGTACCAGATGAAGGGATCGCGCCCGACCTTGAGATCGATCTCGGCCTCCATGCCCGGGGTCACGCGGTTCTGCGGAAAGCCGATGAAGGACTGGCTGGTGCTCAGCAGCAAGCGGTAGTAGGGCGGCGCGTTGGGCGTCGTGGCATCGCGATCGGCGTCGGCCGCGACCAGGGTCACCGTGCCGTCGATGGTGCCGTAGCGCAGGAAGTCGTAGGCCGTGACCTTCACCTGGGCGGTCTGGCCCGGCGAGACGAAGCCGCGGTCGTTCGGGCTGAGCTTGGCCTCGATCATGATCACCTCCTCGTCGGGCACGATCTCCATGATGGGCTCGCCGGGCTTGATGACCCAGCCCGGGCTCGGGTTGCGCGAGCCCTTGACGATGCCTTCGGTGGGCGCGCGCACCACCGTGCGCTCGCGCTGGGCCTGGGCCCGGGCCAGGTTCTCGTTGAGGCTGGCAATGTCGCGCTCGACCTCGGCCAGTTCCTCCGACGCGCGGCGGCGAAAGCGCCCCGTGACCTCGGCCACCTTGGCCTGCGCCTCGGCGATGGCCGCGCGCGCCGACACCAGGGACTGCTGGGCCACCTGCAGCTCGCTGCGGGCGGCCTCGTGCTCGCGGCGCTTTTGCAGCACCTCCAGCTGCCCCACCAGCTTTTCCTGCAGCAGCTGGTTCGAGATCTCGACCTCGTTCTGGAACAGCCGCACCCGCTGCTGCAGGCCCACCACCTTGGCCTGCTGCTCCAGTTCCTTGCTGCGGGCCTGCTCCAGCTGCGAAGCCGCGCCCACCAGCAGCCCGCGCTGCTCCTGCATGCGGGCTTCGAAAGCGCCCATCTCGCCCTGCACCACGGCGGCGTCCAGCGCGGCGGGGAACATCTCGCGCAGCAGAGGCTGGTCCAGGCTTTCGGCCTTGAGGCGGATGCGCGCGGCCTGGTTCGAGGCGAAGCGCGCCGAGAGCTCTTCCAGGTTCAGGCCGTTGCCGCCCAGGTCGATCTCGACCAGGGGCTGGCCCTCGCGCACGCGCTCGCCGTCCTTCACCAGCACGGCGGCGACGATGCCGCCTTCGAGGTGCTGCACGGACTTGACGCGGTCCGACGGGATCACCCGCCCGGGCGCGACCACCACGGTCTCGACCGGGTAGCCCAGGCCCACCACCGCCAGCACGGCCACCGCGCTCCACAGCATCCAGTAGACGCCGCGCCGCTCGGGTTGCCCCGCCACCGCGCCGCCCGGACGGCGCCGCAGCACATCGGGCAGGTCGGGCGAGTTGTCCGGATGTTTCATGTGCCCACCCCCATGCCTTTGAGATGCACCACCGAGCCGCCGCTGGCGACCGCTTCGCGGGCCGGCGTCGGCACCGGCACCGGGCGCTGCACGCCGAACAGCCGCGGCACCATCTCGGCCGGCGTGCCCTGCTGCACCGTGCCGTCGCCGCCCACGTAATAGATCTGCGTGGCGATGGAGACCATGCGCAGCGAATGCGTCACGACCACCACGTTGCGGCGCTTGGCCACGGCGCCCAGCGCGGTCATCAGGTGGGTCTCGCTCTGGTAGTCCAGGTCGTTGCTGGGTTCGTCGAGGATCAGCACCGCGGGCTTGCGCAGGAACAGCTGGGCCAGCGCGAGCTTGCGCCGCTCGCCCACCGACAGGCCCATGCCGCCCTCGCCCACCTCGGTGCGGTAGCCCTGGGGCAGGCGCGAGATGAACTCGTGCGCGCCCGACAGCCGGCAGGCCGAGACGATCTGTTCGTCGCTCTGGCCGGGTGCGGCCCGGCGCAGCGACTCGATCAGCGCGCCGCCGAACCAGTACACCTCTTGCGACAGACAGCTGATCCAGCCCACCAGCTCCTCGCGCGAGAACTGGGCCAGGTCGTAGCCGCCGATGTGGATCGCGCCCTCGCTGGGGCTGTAGAGCCCGCCCAACAGTTTCACCAGGGTCGATTTGCCGGCGCCGTTCTTGCCCACGATCACGTGCAGGCCCACCGGCCCCATCTCCAGGTTGAGCTTTTCAAACACCGGGCGTGGCGCGTCGGGGAAACGGAAGCTCACGTCCGTGAGGCGCAGCAGGCCGGGCGGCTTGGTCAGCTCCACGCCGCTGGCGGCGCGCTCCACCGGCTCGGCCAGCACCTTCTCCAGCCGCTGCGCCGCTTCGGCCGCGCGCGCCAGCCCACGCCAGCCCGAGGCCATGCCCGCCACCGGCGACAGCGCCTTGATCGCCAGCAGGTTGACGGCCATCAGGCCACCCACCGTCATCAGCTGCTGGGTGACGGCCACGGCCCCGGCGGTGACCACCAGCACGGAGAACACCGTGAGCAGCACGGTGCTGCTGTCGCGCGCGGTCTCCAGCTCGCCGTTCTTGCGGAAGCTCTCGGCCAGCCAGTTGCGGTAGGCCTGCAGCCACATCTGGACCACCGGCGCGTCGTGCCCCAGGGTCTTGATGGTTTCGCGTGCGCGGCAGATCTCGGAGACCACGCGGTCCACGTCGCGCGCGCGCTGCGTTTCTTCCACGCGGCCGGCGCGCACCTCGTCGGCCCACCACCAGGCCAGGAAGGCCATGACCGCCAGGAACAGCACCACGATCGGCAGCACCGGCAGCGCCACCACGCCGATCACGGCCAGGGCAAACAGCGCCATGGGCAGATCGAAGATGGAGCCCAGCAGCCCGCCGGTGACCGTGCCGCGCACGGCGCCCACGTCGCGGAACAGCATGAACCAGGCCGACGCGGGCCGCGCCTCCAGCGCCATCAGGGGCCGCTTGAGCATGGAGCCCATCAGCGACTCGGAGACGTGGTGGTCGATGGTGGCGCCGGCGTTGCGCAGGTCGCGCGAGCGCCGGGTGCGCAGCCAGAACTCGATGCCGAGGAACACGAAGATGCCGGCCACCAGGGCCACCAGCGTGGCCGTGCCGCTGCGCGAGATCACCCGGTCGTAGACCTGGAGCACGAACACCGAAGGCAGCAAGCCAAACAGGCTGATCGGCAGCGACCACAACGCGGCCCGCTTGAGCAGGGGGTAGGCGTCGTCGAAGGCCTTCGTGAGGCCCTGCGCAAAGGGGCTCTCGGTGCCGTCGGTGGGCGCCCTGGCCACGAGTTGGCGCGGAAGCAGGAGTTTGATCATGGGCAACCTTCCGGCAGGGGGGTGCAGGCCTCCACGGCCACTTGGGTCTGCTGCTGCATCAGCCAAGCGTGGTAGGCGACGTAGCCCGACAGGTAATGCTCCACGTCGTCGATGCGGACCCGGAACGAGTGATGGCGGATGAAGAACGAGCCCACGATGCTGTCGGGCTGCTTGAAGTACATCGCCATCTCGGGCCAGAAATGGCCGTTGAGCATGTGGTGGGCCCGGTGCACCAGCGCTTCGCGGAAGGTCTCCTGGTCCAGATCGGCCAGCAGGTGGCCCAGCTCGGGGCGGTCCTGCAGGCGGCGCAGCATCTGGCTGGAGGCCATCATCAGCTCCAGCAGGGTGGGGAAAGTGGTCCGGCGGTGGCGCACGAAGCCGATGTGGCCCTCGATGTTCTGCAGGCCGAAGCGGAAGTACTTTTCCTCGGGGCGGTAGCGGGTCAGCTCGTTGACGCTGTAGCTCAGCCAGTGGTCGTGGTGCTGCCAGTGCCGCGACGCGATGAAGTGTTCGAACGCCTTCTCGGCCATGGCCAGCCAGCGCGGGTTGCCACTGAAGCCGTAGAGCCGGCACAGGCTGAACGCGGCCTCGCCTTCGTAGTAGATGATGCGGAACGGCTCCTTGACCTTCAGGTTGCGCGCATGGAGCACGTGGGTGAAGGCGCCGCTGCGGGGGTCCTGCATCAGCTCGATGCCGGTGCCGAGGCGCTCCAGCAGGTCGGCACAGGCGCTGGTGCCCATGACCTCGCTGTACTTGACCAGCGCCAGGATCGCCATCGCGTTGCCGCCGAGCTTGATCTCCTGGCCCACCTCGTCCACGAGGAAGGCGGCGCGCCGGCCGTCGGGCAGCTGGCAGGTGCGGATCAGGCGCTCCACCAGGTACACCAGGGCACGATCGATCGCGGCCTTGAGTTCTCCGCCCTCGATCAGCTCCCACGACTCGATCATGGCGTAGGTGGAGCTGGCGTGGCGCAGGGCGTTGTAGGTGTCGATCCGGCGATCGAAGCAGGGAAAGCGGCCGTAGATGAAGCGCCCGTCTTCCTGCACCTGGCGCGCCAGGTACTCGGCGCCCGAGCGCACCAGGCCACGCACGGTGGCGGCGTCGAGCTCGGCCAGGTCCCGCCGGCCGGCGTCCGGCCCCTGGCCGCTGAGGGTATGGGCGCGGCCCTGCTCGTCGCAGAACACCCCGGCGGTGGTCAGCAGGTAGACCGGCGACGAGGGCAGCAGGACCGGCGCGAAGTCTTCGCCAAACCGGATCCGGCCGTAGCGCTGGAGGTGGCCCATGTTGACCTCGGCGTGCGCGATGGCGGCCCCGCCGTACACCATGGCGTTGGCGTTGATCTCCTGCTCGGTGAAGGCGTGGCGAAAGCCTTCGTCGAGCGCGAGGCCGTAGCGCAGGTAGTTGCGCTTGACCTGCTGGAGCTGTTCCTGGAACTGGCTCCAGGCCATCGCCCGCACCGAGGTGACCACGTCCACCCGCAGCCACATGGGCTCGCTGCGCTGGGTCGCCGCGCTCCAGGCCTGCACCCAGTCCACGCCCTGCTGCCAGGCCTCGTCGAGGCTGGTGGCGCTGACGTGGAACACTCGGGCCCGCGACCGCCGGTCGCTGACCGAAAAGAACAGGGTCTGCGCGGGCCAGGGGCCCACCGACGTGTTCCCGGCCGGCAGCAGCTGCCGGCACATGCTCAACTGGTCCTGGAGGGTCATGGCGGTATGGGTGTGAAGGCTGGCGGGGCAGGCCGCGGTGCGGGCGGGCCCGCAGCGGCCCGGCTCATCGGTAGCTGAACTCCACCCGCCGGTTGAGCTGGTGGCCTTCTTCGGTCTGCAGCTGGGAGGCCGGCTTTTCCTTGCCGAAGCTCACCGCCTCCAGCTGGCTGTCGGCCACGCCCATGCGCATCAGCGCTTGCCGGACCGTCTCGGCGCGGCGCTGGCCGAGCCCGATGTTGTATTCCGTGCCCCCGCGCTCGTCGGTGTGGCCGTCGAGCTGCACCTTGCGGCCGGTGTTCTGGCGCAGGTACTCACCGTGTTGTTCCACGATGCGCAGGTACTGCGGCTGCAGGGTCGACTGGTCGAAGCCGAAATAGACCGTGCCGGACACGCCCATCGGCCCCAGCACGCTCGGCACCGGCGCGGGTTCCACCCGCCGGACCACGGCGGCGTCCTGCCGCTTGTAGGCCTGGTAATACACCTGCTGCGTGGCGCCCTCCTGGGGCTGGGTCGCGCAGCCGCTGGCGAAAGCGGCCACACAGGTCCATAGAAAAAGCTGCGTCTTCATGAGTTTCCTCCCGCCTTCCCGGCGGTAGCGCCGGGAAGGCCCGTTGTGGAGATGGATCGGATCAAACCGGCAGGCCCTGGGTCAGGTCCACCACCGGCGTGAGCGCCCCGTCGAGCGGCGCCATGCTGGTCACAGGCTCCAGGGTGCTGCCGAGCAGGTCGCCGTCGGTCACGCTGCCCAGCAGGCCGTCGTCGCCGACCACGCCATCGAGCAGATCGCCTTCGGTCACACCGCCCAACAGGCCGTCCTCACCGACCACGCCACCGAGCAGGTCGCCGTCGGTCACGCTGCCCAGCAGGCCGTCTTCACCGACCACGCCACCGAGCAGATCGCCGTCGGTCAGACCACCCAACAAGCCGTCTTCACCGACCACGCCGCCTAGCAAGTCGCCATCGGTCACGCCGCCCAACAGATCGCCGTCGGTCAGTCCACCCAGCAGGCCGTCCTCGCCGACCACGCCACCCAGCAGATCGCCCTCGGTCAGGCCGCCGAGCAAGTCGCCGCCGACCACACCACCGAGCAGGTCCCCTCCCAGCAGATCGCCCTCCAACACGTTGACGACGCCGTCGGTCACGTAGTCCACCTGCGTGTCCACGGCGCCCAGCGTGCCGTCCAGCGCACCGTCGCCCAGCAGGCCATCGGTCACGGGTGCCAGCAGGTCGCCCGCCGTGTCCGTCACGGTGCCGACCACGCCATCCACGCCGTCCAGCGCGTTGGGGTCGTCCGCCTCGAAATCGGTGCCCAGCACCGGGGCCAGCAGGCCGCTGGTGGTGTCGGTTACGTTGTCAACCACGTCCACCACCGGAGCCAGGGTGTCGCCCAGGCCCAGGAGGTCCGTGCCGTCCAACACCCCGCCCAGCAGCCCTTCGGACGGATCGAGCAGCGCGTCGCCGGTGGTGGGCTCCTGCACATCCAGCAAGCCACCGAGCAGACCGTCGTCGGTCAGCAGCTCGCCCACCAGACCATCGTCGGCCAGCAGGCCCCCCACCAGACCGTCGTCGCCCACGGTGGCGCCCAGCACGCCATCGACCACACCGCCTTCGTCCAGCAGCCCGTCGGTGAGGCCGCCCAGGCCGAGGCCGTCCAGCGCATCACCGACCAGCGTGCCGTCGTCCACCAGGTTGCCGACCGCATCCGTGAGGTAGTCCACCTGCCCCACCGTCGAGCCCAGCAGCATGTCGGTCGCCCCGTCACCGAGCAGGCCGTCCACGACCGGCTCCAGCAGGTTTTCACCGGTGTCGGCCACTTGGTCCACGAAGTCGTCGGCCGGCTCCAGACCGTTCGGATCGTCCTCCGTGAATTCGTCACCCACCAGCGGCGCCAAGGCATCGCTCAGGGTGTCGGTCAGCTCGCCCGTCGTGGACGCCACCGGGTCCAGGACCCCTTCAAGCACGAAAGTCCTGTCGAGAGAATCCACCGTCCCGTCGGCCAGGTCGCTGCCCGGATCGAACAGCTTGTCGCCGCCGTCCGCGTCCGAATCGGAGTCAGCGTCAGCGTCAGCGTCGGCATCGGCATCGGCATCAGCATCAGCATCAGCATCGGCATCGGCATCGGCATCGGCGTCAGCATCGGCATCGGCATCGGCATCGGCGTCGGCATCGGCATCGGCGTCGGCATCGGCATCGGCGTCAGCATCGGCATCGGCATCGGCGTCAGCATCGGCATCGGCATCGGCATCGGCGTCAGCATCGGCATCGGCGTCAGCATCGGCATCGGCATCGGCATCGGCATCGGCGTCGGCGTCGGCGTCAGCGTCGGCATCGGCATCGGCATCGGCATCGGCATCGGCGTCTGCATCCGCATCAGCATCCGCATCGGCGTCGGCGTCGGCATCGGCATCGGCATCGGCATCGGCATCGGCATCGGCATCGGCATCGGCATCGGCATCGGCATCCGAGTCATCGCCATCGTCATTGAGCATCGCGGCGACGGCCCCGACGCCGAGGGCACCGAGGGCAAACTCGCCCAGGGCCAGGCCGCCACCCAACAAGGACGGGGCGGCTTTCTTGACCATCAGCACGGCCGCTTCCGCGGCACCCTCTCCCGTGGGGACAAAGTCGCCCGCCGCGAGGTCGATCACCGCCTGCTGCGCGCCGTTGGGCAGCGATGCGACGCCGATGGTGGCGTCCGTCCCGCCCACCAGCGTCCCCTGCAAGGGCGCCTGGTTGGCGGCCGAACCCGGGAATGTCACGGCAGCCTGGCCTCCCTGGGGCACCAGTACCTGGTCGCCCACCTTCAGGGCCACGCTGTCCTGAACGGCCATGCGCTGCCCCTCACGGACCACCACCACCCCCGGTGATGCGTTGGACAAGACGCCCAGCTCCGCCACCGACGCAGACGCCGAATTCGCCGCAGCACCGGCCACCCCTTGGTTCAATACAGTTTCAGTCGCCATAACACCCTCTCCAGTTAAAAGTACACCACCCATCGATTGCCGCCAAAGGCCATCACACGGCACAATTCCGCCGGATTCATGCCCAATGCCCATGCCATGCACGGGCCATTCAATTTCCGGTATATGGACCCGGTCAATGGAATGGATACCCATGAAACAATCGCTCAACGCCCTTCAAATCGCAACTTGCATGCCAGGCATTCCAAAGCCCCAACAACGCCCCGCCAACCCCCAAAAATGGGTAAAAATGCCGCATTTCAACGGCATTTCCGGAAAAACTTCACACTCCTGAGCCTCACCCTGCGGGTCACCGGGTTCCGGCCCCGCCGGCGTTACGCCAGCGGTGTGCTCCGCGTTACGTAACGGTCCCACGCCTGGCCGGCGGCCGGGGCAACGAGGCACGCCCATTCCCCGATGCGGCCAGTACCCTTTCCACACAGAGGGCCAATTCATCCCGGGATTTCTCCATGCCGAAATGGCTGGCCAATGCACCTGCATCCATGCACAACGCCACCAGCCCGGCATTCCCTTGATGGCGGTACAGCCTGCGCAATTCGTCTTCCACCCAGCCATACCCGAGAATGCTTTCGGGGTGGTCAATATCGAATTCCAGGTTTTCCAGCATGGCCCGCGCGCGCGACGACACAAACAGCTTGCCCAGCCGGTGGTCATTGAGCATGTTTTTCATGCCTTTGACCGGTGGCCGCCCCGGTGAAACGGTGAATCGGAATCCGTGGATTAGGGTGGTGCCATTCATCCGGCCAAACGTCAGGTACACCACTTTCTCGCGTTCGATGATCCCGGGCACGGCCGACCGCCGCACGACCAGGCCGCCCGGAAACCAGCGCTCCGCGAGCCGCCACCAGTTCTCCAGCACGACCACGTCCAGTGGTTTGTGGCGCTCGGTGGTGAAGGCACCCCGGGCCAGTTTCCGCAGGCTGCCCGAGCGGATGAGGTCCTTGACGTCTTCGGAGGGGTAGGCTTTTTTCAGCTCATCCGAAAAGATGATCGCCCCGGGCGGGTCCGGCTGCATGGGTCAGACCGGACCCGCTCAGGCGAGCTGGGCCGACTGTTTCCAGGCCTGCTCCACCCAGCTGCTGCGCGCCTCGCTGCCGCGCCGCTCGGCGGGTTTGCTACTGGAAAAGATGTCGCTCATGTACATGTGGACGAAATCGTAGTTGGTGCAACATTCGCTCAATTCGTGCAAATCGACTCGCACCCCGCCGGCCCCCACCAACACCACCGCATATTTCTTTGACAGCAATGTCTTGAGCACCCCAGAGATTTCCATCTGCTCCATGGCATTGGCGCTCAATGAGGTATCCAACACCAATCCCATCACCGGAAATTTTCCCGCATGGGCCAGGCTTTGTGCTTTTCTGAACACATCCAGAATGCCGATGAATCCACGCGCCATGACGGAACCAAAAAGTTCAACCAATTGGGTATCGTCCAGGCAATGCAATTCGCTTGGAAGACCCTCAGTTCGGGTTTCTTCAGGGGCGCGATGATCGGTCAACAGCGCCAATACACGGGAAATCACCACGTAACCCATCACCATGTTCTTTTCGGTCATTTCGGATTTCTCCATTCACGCCGGCTTGCGGCCACGGACTTGCACAAAGCACACAATTTGTGACAACAAAGCAAATTGGGTGCCACCGATCGCCGATCACCCCAAAATAGAAAAATTCCGTTTGAATTCAAGGCCTTGCTTTCGCAGGAACCCGATCTGAAAGCAGCAGGCAGCGGGCCGGGAACGGTTTTCAATGGCCCCGGGGCACCGCCGTTACGTAACGCCTCGGCCCACGGCACCGGGAACAGGAAACGCAACGCCCTACCCCGTGGCGCTTTCCAGGTGGATCACGTCCTGGTCTCCAATGAAGCTGCCGGTCTGCACCTCGATCATTTCCAGCTCGATGCTCCCGGGGTTACATACCTGGTAGGCCTGGCCCACGGCGATCTGGGTGGACTGGTTTTCGTGCAACAGCTGGCACTGCTCGCCGTGGGTGATTTCCGCGGTGCCCCGGAGCACGATCCAGTGTTCCGAGCGGTGGTGGTGCAGCCGCAGGCCCAGGCAGCCGCCCGGCTTGACCCGGTGGTGGTGGATCCCGAAGCGCTCCCCCTGGTCCACGCTGCTGAGTTGCCCCCATTGCTCCACCACCTGTGAAGGCCGGGCGGTCAGCGAGGCCTGCTGGTGGCGCAGCTGGGCCAGCGCCTCGTCCATCGCGTGCACCTGGTCGCGGCGCGCCACCAGCAAGGCGTCCCGGGTATCGACGATCAGCAGTTCCTGGGTACCGAGCGCGACCACCGTGCGGCCGTGGGCGTGGATCAGGTTGCGGCTGGCGTGCACGGTGTATGCCGGGCCGGCGATGTGGTTGCCCGCGGTGTCGGCCGGCAGCAGCGCCGCCACGTCGTTCCAGCCGTCAACCTGGGTCCATGGCCCGGCGAAGGCTTGCTCCACCACCCGCGCGTACCGCGCCATGAAGTCGCGCTCCCCCGCTTGTTGGCGGCAACACCGCAGGTCCACCGGCTGGGGCCGCACGAACCGGATGCGCGCATCGCCCGCCGGGGTTTCGCACGCCACCCCCACCATGGCGTTGGCGCAGGCGAGCAGGGTGCCTTCCGCGTGGGCCGAGAGCGCGGCCAGCACGGTGCTGGCCCGGGCCAGCACCACGCCGCGGTGCCAGACGGGGCCGGGCAGCCCGGGCCGGGCACGGAGGTGGACGATGGCACCCGACATCGCGGCCTCCACGCCCTCCAGCACCGCCTCGCGAAACGCCACGCAGTCGGGCACATGGTGGTTGGCCGGGGAAAACAGCAGCAAGGGGTCGCCCCCCTCAAGGGTGCGCACCTGCAGCGCCGCCAGCGCCATGGCCACCGCGGGCATGGCGCCATCCGGCCCCAGCACGATCGGCCCGTGCAGGCGCTCCTGGCGCAGCGCGTCCTGCACGAGGAAGCGCTGCGCCTCGTCCGCCACGCAGATCACCGACGCACCGCACCAGGCCAGGCGCTGCAGGGTCAGCTGCAGCAGGCTGCGGCCGTCGATCAGTGGCACGAACGGCGCGGGCCGGTTGCTCCGGCTCAGGGGCCATAGCTGGGCGCCGGCCCCTGCGCACAAGATGACGGGGATGATGGTCATGGGTCGTCCGGTGGTGGGCGAGGCAACGCGCCTGGGCAGGTGCCGCAGGCAGGTTTGCCGCTTCTGCCATGGGCCGGTGCAGGTTTCGCGCCAGCGGCCACGGCCGCGCGCCGGGCCGCTCAGGGCCCCGCCCGGGCCACATCAAGGGCTTGATTTGAAAAGACTTTTCTCTGCATTGCCCGCAGGCGGGGCGGCCCGGCCGCGCACCGAGGCGACGGCGTTACCCGGTCGAGGCGACGCGTCACGTAACGGCGGAAGGGAACGCGGTGGCGAAGTGCCACCGTTGACCGGCGCCGGCCCGGTCGGCCGCGCCCGGGCTCAGCGTTTGAGTTCGCCCAGCTTGGCCTCGACTTTGGCCCACTCGTCGGCGTCGGGCAGGGCCAGCTTGGTGCGGGTGATCGGTTTCCACTCGCGGGAGAGTTCCGCGTTCAGCGCGATGAAGCTCTGCTGGTTCGCGGGCACATCGCCCTCGGCATAGATGGCGGCCACGGGGCATTCCGGCACACACACCGCGCAGTCGATGCATTCATCGGGGTCGATGGCGAGGAAGTTCGGCCCTTCCCGAAAGGCATCGACCGGGCAGACGTCCACGCAGTCGGTGTACTTGCAGCGTATGCAGGCTTCGGTGACGACAAAGGTCATGACGGGGCTCCTGTGGATCAGCCGTCCTTGCCGTCGTGGCGGGTCTGGGCCAGCCACGGCGCAAAGATGAAGAGATAGATGGCGAACGCGGCACACCACGCGAGCGCCGCGCCCACCAGGGCCAGCGGCAGCCATTGCGGCGCCACCAGCGGCAGCAGCACGCGCAGCGTGGCGGCCGCCATCACCAGGGCATAGGCCGCCACTTCCGCCTTCGACGCCTGCAGCGGCCGCCCGGTGTGGCCGCGGGCCGTGCGCGTGATCATGCCGATGATGAGGCCACCGGTGGCGCCGACCGCCAGCGCGTGCACGCCCGCCGAGGTGCCGACCCAGCCGGCCTGTGCCAGGGCCAGCAGCGCCAGGCCCAGCGGTATCCAAGCGTAGCCGGCGTGCAGGATCCACAGGATGGGCCGGCCCCGGGTCGTCCCCGGTTTCCAGTGCCACTGCCGGCGCAGGTGCAAGGCCGCGGCCAGCGCGAACAGCCCGCCGCTGACGAGGCCGGTGGTGGGCCCCGCCGGCAGGAAGAGCCAGAGCGCCAGGGCCAGCGCCGTCATCGACAGGGTGGCGCGCTCCAGCCACGGCCGGGCGACCAGCTTCAGCCCCGGCGTGGCGCTCATGGTGAACGCGGGGACCACCCGCCCGGCGATCACACACTCGATCATCACGATCAGCGCCAGACCCGCGTACAGGGCCTTCAGGGGTGGCCACGCGATGGCGCCGGACACGCTCAGGTGAAAGGCCAGGTTGGCCAGCGAGAGCAGCACCAGCAGGGCCGCCAACGGCAGGTTGCGGCGGTTGCGCGCACGCAGCAGCCGCTCGATCAGCACGGCCGCCACCAGCGGCAGCAAGGCCAGGTCGAGCACGGCGTACACCGGGTAAGGTGCGAGCACGGCCGCGAGGCGGGCCGAGAGCCAGACCACCACCAGGGCACCCAGCAGGGCGCCGCGCGGCATGGCCAGACCGGTCCAGACCTTGGCCGCGGTCAGCAGGAAGCCAACGATGACGGCCACCGCGAACCCGAACAACATTTCGTGCGCATGCCACAGCAAGGGGGGCACCGCCAGCGCCAGCGTCACCTGCCCCAGGAACAGGGCCGTCCACAGCGGTACCGCCAGCAGGGCATACAACGCGGCCCCCAGGTAAAACGGCCGGAACCCCAGGCGCAGCAGCGGCCAGCCTTCGGGCGCCGGTGCGCCGGGGGCCGCGGGCGGGCCGGCCGGGGTGAGGGACAAGATGGGGGTGAGCGTCGGGGTGGGCATGGGGAGGCGAGGGTTCAGCGCTGTCGGGCTTCTGTTTCGGCGTTCATAAGATTCATTTTGCATGAATCTTAATGCCGATACCGATCGACATCAAGCTATCGCGCACTTCTTCAAGGGCTTTGATGCGCCTCGGCGGGCGAGGCCCGCCGCTGCCCCCCGCGCGACCCTACAGGCTCCGGTCGGCGGCCTCTCCCCGCCTCGCCGAATAGCGCACCAGACTGTCCAGCACCTCGATCTCCAGGCGCGCGGCGCGCCGCCCATAGACCTCGGCCTTGAGCCAGGCCAGTTCGGCATCCAGCTGTTCCTGGCTGGCCAGCGTGCAGGTCCAGACCTTGGCGTCGGCATCCCATCGGTAGCCCCGGCCCTTGAGCTTGTCTTTGGACTCGAAGGGCGAACCCGTCGCACGCAGTTTGAAGCTGGGCTTGGAGGCGGCGGCGATCAGCTGGCTCAGGCCCGTGGTGGCGCTGTGGCCCACCGGCCTGGCCAACACCTGCAGCAAGGCGTGACAGTCCACCAGGGCCCGATGGGCGTCGTAGAACCAGCCCTGGTCGTTGGCCAGGGCGCTCAGCTTGGACGAGCCCGCGCCGGCGGCCTTCCAGTCGATGTCCATGAACGAACACGCCCAGGCCTTCCCGGCAAAGCAGGGAAAACGGGCTTCCACGAAGGGGCGGTCGAAGCCCGCGTTGTGCGCCACGATCAGGTCGGCCTGGGCCACCATCGCCTCCACCTGCGGGTCGTCCAGGCGGTGGCCCTTGACCATCTCGTCGGTGATGCCCGTCACCTCCCGGGCCACCGACGGAATGGGCATGCCGGGGTCTTCGAAGCCCTCGAAGCAGGCCACCGGCCCCACCGGCGAGCCACTGGCCGTGTCCACCTCCACCAGCAGCATGGCCAGCTCGATGATCCGGTCGGTCGGGTGCGACAGCCCTGTGGTTTCGGTGTCGAGCACCAGCACGCGCTGGCGGGCGGTGGTGGGCGACGCGGCGGGCCCGAAGTCCAGGATGGGCACGAGGCGGCGCAAGACGCGAAAGTCGGGGTGTTGCTCCAGCCGCTGCGCCATCGCCTCCAGGCTCGGCTCGGCCGCGGGAGCCGTGGATGGGGTGGCCGCCGGCTGCGCTGGGCGGGGTGGGTCAAACTCGAAACTGAACTGTTGCATCCGTGAAGCCTACCCGAGCGCGTTGCACGAACGACCGTGTGCCCCAATCTCCGTGGCACCGCTGGACGGAGACCCGGTCGAGCACAGGCGCGCGCCCCCTGCGCACGGGTGGCTACCGCGGCGGTCCGGATTCCATCTGCGCGATGAGGGCACGCGCCTCGTCGGCTTGCGGGATGGGGCGGCCGCTGTCGCGCCACGCCACCGCGGCCTTGAAGCCCGCTTCTTGCGCATACCGCCGGAACCACAGCCCCTCGGGGTTGTGGCGGGTGATGCCGTCGAACAGCGTCGCGAGCATCTGCGTCTGCTCCAGCCCCATGTTCAGCATGACCTGATTGACGACGAGCTTGTGCATCGCCAGGTGGCTGCGCGGCACACCCGCGATGCGGTTGGCCAACGCCATGGTGGTCGACTCCAGCTCCCCCGCGGGCACGGCGGTGTTGGCCAGGCCCCAGTCCGCCGCCGTGCGGCCGTCGAGCACGTCGCCGGTGAACATCAGCTGCTTGGCCCGCGTGGGGCCCAGGCGGAACGTCCACATGGCGGTCGTGGGGCAACCCCAGACACGCGTGGGCATGTAGCCGATGCGCGCGTCCTCCGCCATGACCAGCAGGTCGCAGCACAGCGCGATGTCGCTGCCACCGGCCACCGCCGCGCCATGCACCTTGGCGATGGTGGGCTTGGCGCTGCGCCACAGGCTCATGAAGTCGTCGGTGTAATGCTTCATCTGCCCGTAGTCGACCATCGGGTCCCAGGGGTGGCCTTCCTGCTGGCAGGGGTGGTCCTTGTGCTGCTCGGCGAAGTCGGCCAGGTCGTAGCCCCCACAGAAGCCCTTGCCGGCCCCCTCCACCACGATCACGTGAACCTCGTCGTTCGTGTTGGCCCACTCGACGGCGGCGCGGATCTCGGCGGGCATGTGCTCGTTGATGGCGTTCAAGCGCTCGGGCCGGTTCAGCAGCAGGCGGGCCACGCGCGGAAACTGCGCATCCTGTTCGATCTGGACGGTGCTGTAGTGGGGCATCTCGGTTCCTTGGGGCTGTATGGAGGTCGCCCATTTCACCAGTCAGTGCTGACTGTTGGCGTCACGAGAGAGACATAACGTCAATGCTGACGGTCACTACAATTCGCCCATGACAAAACCCGTCCGAACCACCCTCGCCAGGAAGCCATCAACGGCCGACACCGCGGCGCCGACCACCCGCCAGCACATTCTGCAGACGGCGGTGGCGCTGCTCGTCGAACAAGGCAGCGCTCGCACCACCACGCTGCAGGTCCAGCAGCGTGCCGACGTCAGCCGGGGGGCGTTGCTGCACCACTTCCCGACCCACGCGGCCCTGCTCTCGGCGACGGTGGAGGAACTCGTGCGCCGCAACGAGCGGGCGGTGCAGGACAGCCTGGCCAAGCTCGAAGGCACGCAGGACGCCACCGAGCGCGCCATCCGCGTGCTGGCGGTCGCGTCCACCCGCCCCGCCTACCTGGCCGAGCTGGAGCTGTGGGCGGTGGCGCGCACCGACGCCGAACTCCGGGCGGCCCTGCTGCAGGCCGAACGCACGGCACGCAAGGAGAGCGAGCGGGTCCTGTCCTCGCTGTTCGCCGCGACGAGCGACCGTCCGGCGAACGCCACCGTGATGGCATTGACCAACGAGTTCGTGCGCGGTCTGGCGCTGTCGAGCGTGTTGCGCAGCCCCGTGCGCCGCCAGCAGCTGTTGGCGCAATGGATCCGTGCGGCCCGCATCCTGCTGGAGCAGCTGCCCTGAACCGACGCCCACCCGGTACGCGCCTGCGCAACGTGGGTAGATGACATCCAAGGACGCCTCCGATGTGCGGCGAGATCAGCATGCGTCGCAGCACGCGCGCAGCGCGCCGGAGCAACGGACATGAGTGGGGGAGTTGTGTTGCCCAGATGATGAGGCAACCACTTGCGTGCAACGCAAGACTTGGTGCGGCTGGCGGGGATCGAACCCACGACCCTTGGCTTCGGAGGCCAATACTCTATCCACTGAGCTACAGCCGCAACTCGAACGATTCTAGCAGGCGGGGCCCTTGTCAGGTGGGTGCAAAGGGGCCGCTGGCTATAATCGCGGGCTGTCTGCCCACCCGGTGCAGGCCCGCCAACCCCCAATCCTGGCCCCGTTCCGCACCCTTGAGGACAACATGAGCGACCACGCGCACGAATCTCACACCGGCCCGATCAAGACGCCCGCCCAGCTGCTGTGGACGTCGTTCTTTGCCTTTGTGGCTCCCATCTTCATCATCATTGGCCTGGTGTACTACGTCACCACCGGTGACAAGCCCGCGGCCGGCTCGGTGGACCCGGAACTCGCGACGGCCCAGCGCATCCAGCGCGTGGGCTCGGTGGAACTGCGCGACGCCAACCGCCCGCTGCAGTCGGGTGAAGCGGTGTACACGGCCCAGTGCTCGGCCTGCCACGCCACCGGTGTGGTGGGTGCACCCAAGTTCGGCGACGCCGCCGCCTGGGGTCCCCGCATCGGCACCGGCTACGAGGCCCTGCTGAACTCCGCGCTCAAGGGCAAGAACGCGATGGCGGCCCAGGGTGGTGGCGCCTTCAGCGATCTGGAAATCGGCCGTGCCGTGGTGCACATGGCCAACGCCGCTGGCGGCAAGTTCGAAGAACCCCAGGCGCCCGCCGCCGCGGATGCCGCTGCCGCACCGGCCGCAGCGCCTGCGCCCGCAGCCGAAGCAGCCCCCGCGCCCGCCGCAGCACCGCAAGCGGCTGCCGCTCCCGCTGCGGCCACCACGGTGGCGGCCGGTGCTGGCGAGGCTCTGTACAAGCAAACCTGCGCGGTCTGCCATGCGGCCGGTGTGGCCGGTGCGCCCAAGTTCGGCGACAAGGCCGCCTGGGCTGCGCGCCTGACGCTCGGCATGGATGGCCTCACCGCCAGCGCCATCAAGGGCAAGAACGCCATGCCGCCCAAGGGGGGCAGCACCGCTTCGGAAGCCGACATCAAGGCCGCCGTGGAATACATGGTCGCCGCCGTCAAGTAAGGCCGCAACGACCTCAGACAAAAAAGCCGGTCACTGACCGGCTTTTTTTCGTCCGCCATTCCTGGCTTCACCCCTCGCCAACAGCGCGGGCCGATGCCAACCGGCCCTGCGGACTCCGCACGAAACCAAACCGCGTGGGCAACTCGGCGGTGACGACGGCGTCGGGGTGCCAGGTGCCCGCATCCACCGCGTCGGCGGCCAGCGCCATGTCGCTGGTGTGCACCAGCCCCAGCCCCAGCCCGGTCTGCAGGTACAGGCGCCCCGCTTCGTCCAGCAGGCAGCGCTGCACGGCGCCGGCCGGCTGCCCGGTGTGGGCCCGCACGGTACCGTCGGGCTGCAGGCGCCAGATGTAGGGCGTGAACTCCAGCTCCACATAGACCCGCTGCGGCCCGTTCTGGAAGAACCATTGACCGGCTTCGTCGGCGCCGTAGTTGCGGTGGATGAACTCGATCAGCTTGTCGTGCCGAAGCAGCGAGCCCTTGTTGGCAGCGCTGGTCTCGCCGGGTGTCGGTGCAAACGGCCCGGCGGCCTGGATGCGGTCGTCGCGCATGAACCACTGGCCCCGCGCGTCCAGCCCGAGCCAGCCGTAGCAGTGCGGCACGTTGGGCCATTTGGCCAGAGCGGCTTTGACGATGTCGTCCATGACGCAGATTACACCCCGGTTTTCTTTTCCGCTATCACCGGGTAGTGGCTGAAGGGGAGTCACCGGGAACACCGCGGAACCGGCTTTGCCGGGCCGCTGATGTTGCCCCCTGAGGGGGAAGCGCCGAAGGCACATCGGGGGTGTGCTGGAGCAACCAGCCGCCCACCGCCTCGGGCATGGCCCGCACATGGCCAGGCCAGCCCAGGCGCCCGTGCGACACGGGAAATCCGACGTGCCCACCGCCCTCGGGTTGCCACAGCGTGACGCAGGGGCCGGCCTCGTGCGCCGTGGGCAGCGAGGCGGCGGGCACGAAAGGATCGTTGCGGGCGTTGAGCGCCAGCGCCGGCACGCGGATACTGGACAGCAGCGGCTTGGCCGAGGCACGCGACCAGTAGTCGTCGGTGTTGAGAAAGCCGTGCAGCGGCGCGGTGAACAGGTTGTCGAACTCGTACAGGTCGCGCGCGGCCAGCAGGGCCTCGCTGTCGAACAGGCCGGGGTGCTGCTCCAGCTTCTTCAGGGCCTTGGGCACCATGCTGGCGAGGAACATGCGGGTGTAGACCAGCCGATTGAAGCCGCGCCCGATGGCATGCCCCCCGGCCGCCAGGTCCAGCGGTGAGCAGACCGCCGCGACGGCCCGCACCACGGCGCCGGCCTCCGTGCCCATTTCGCCCGCCCAGCGCAGCAGGGCATTGCCACCCAGCGACACACCGGCAGCGATCATGGGCCGGTCGGGGTGTTCATGGGCAAAGCGCTTGAGCACCCAGTCGATCTCGCGGAAATCGCCCGAATGGTAGGCGCGCGGGGCCAGGTTGAGTTCACCCGAGCAGCCCCGGAAATGCGGCACGGCCAGCGCCAGCCCCCTGGCCGCGGCAAAGTCGGCAAAGGCCACGGCATACTGGCTGCGGGACGAACCCTCCAGACCATGGAACAGCACCAGCAGGGGAGCCCCGGGCGCGCTGGGATGGTCGGCCCGGTCCACGTCGATGAAGTCGCCATCGGGCGTGGCCCAGCGGCTGCGCTGCCAGCGCGGCGCGGGGCCGAAGTGGCGCCGCGCGGCCAGCGCGGCCCACAGCGTCTGGGCATTGCCCCCCGGCAGCCACCAGGGCGAGCGGTAGTCGAAGCCCCCGGTATGGATGCTGTGGCCCATCCAGGCCGCGTCTTCGCGTTTCATGGCACCCCCCCTGTCTCAGTGGAGGACCGGTTGCACCGTCAACACATCCAGGGGCTCTGAGCGGGAACCCGGGCTGGCGTGGTGCGCCACCATGCGCCAGCCCAGCGCGGTTTTGGCGTAGACGTTGGTGGCGACCACCCAGGCGTGCTGCGGGCCGTCGTCGCTCATCACCGAGACCCGTTCGACCACACTGTGCACGCTGCAGGCCCCGGCGTCGAGCCGGCGCACTTTTTCCGGCTGGGCCATCACCCTGCCGTTGGAAAACAAGGCCTCGAAGGCCGCGCGCACCGCCGCATGCCCGACCAGCCTCGGGCCGCCCGGGTGCACGCAGACGATCTCGTCATCGTCGGCCCAGCAGGCCATGAGCCGTTCGATGTCGGCGTTCTGCAGGGCGTCGTAGAAAGCCGTCTCGGTGTCGTCCGCAGAGCTGGGGGGCAGTTTGGGTTTGCGCATGCGGGCTATTTTGCCGTGCACCCCGCTCCCATGGTGCTTTGTCCGCGTCATGGCGACCAGACGCCGGGGTATAGTGCCTTGGGCATTTCAGGCGCGCGTCTGCGATCTTGCTTGCTTGCGTCGCGCCAACGGCCCATGTCTTGTTCATCCGGCCCCTGCGGCCCTGTGGAGGTTCTTCATGTCCCCATTCGTCCGACGCCTGCTCACCTGGGCCACGGCCCTGCTTCTCGGCGCCAGCCTCACGGGCTGTGGCTACAACGATTTCCAGCGGCTCGACGAGCAGAGCCGCTCGGCCTGGTCGGAGGTGCTCAACCAGTACCAGCGCCGCGCCGACCTGATCCCCAACATCGTCGCCACCGTCAAGGGCGAGGCCAACTTCGAGCAGGAAACGCTCACCAAGGTGATCGAGGCGCGCGCCAAGGCCACGTCGATCCAGATGACGCCCGAAATGCTCAACGACCCGGCCGCGATGCAGAAATTCCAGGCCGCCCAGGGCGAAGTGGGCAGCGCGCTCAGCCGCCTGATGGTGGTGGTGGAGCAGTACCCCAACCTCAAGGCCAACCAGGGCTTCAGCGATCTGCGCGTGCAGCTCGAAGGCACGGAAAACCGCATCACGGTGGCGCGCAACCGCTACATCCAGGCGGTACAGGAGTACAACGTGCTCGCGCGCAGCTTCCCGACCAACCTCACGGCCATGGTCTTCAACTACGCGCCGAAGGCGAACTTCCAGGTGCAGAACGAGGCGGCGATCTCGACCCCGCCGACGGTGGACTTCAACAAGCAATGAGTCTGCAAAGGTCCCGTACCGGGCTCGGCCACTGGCTCGCCGCGCTGGGGCTCTGGCTGTGCGCCGGCCTGGCCACTGCGCAGGGCCTGCAGCCGGTGCCCGAGCTGCGGGCCCGGGTGATGGACCAGACCGGCACGCTGGACGCCGCCGCCCTGGCCGCCATCGAAGCCAAGCTCGCGGCCTTCGAGAGGTCGCGCGGTTCGCAGGTGGTGGTGCTGATGGTGGCCACCACCGCCCCCGAAGACATCGCCGACTACACCCAGCGCCTGGGTGACGCCTGGAAGATCGGGCGCAAGGAGGTGGGCGACGGCGTGCTGTTCGTCATCGCCAAGGACGATCGGCGCCTGCGCATCGCCACGGCCAAGACGCTCGAAGGTGCCATTCCCGACCTGATGGCGCGGCGCATCCTGGACCAGGCCGTGACGCCGGCGTTCCGGTCCGGCGATTACGCCGGCGGCATCCAGGCCGGCGTGGACCAGATCCTGGCCCGCATTGCCGGCGAAGACCTGCCACTGCCCGACGCGACCGCGTCCGCCGCGGACGGATTCCAGCCGATGGACCTGTTGATCTTCATCGTATTCGCCGTGCCCCTCATCGCCAGCGTGTTGCGCGGCATCTTCGGCAACCGCTTCGGCAGCCTGCTCACCGGCCTGGGTGCCGGGGGCCTGGCCTGGCTGCTCACATCGGTGGTGTGGATCGCGATCGGGGCCGGCCTGCTGGGCATGCTGGCGGCGCTCTTCATGCAGTTCCTGCCCACCACGCCCCGGTCCGGGCGGGGCGGACACGGTGGCTGGGGAAGCACTGGTGGTTTCGGGGGTGGCGGTTTCGGTTCAGGGGGCGGTGGCTTTGGGTCCGGCGGTGGGGGCAACTTTGGCGGCGGTGGCGCTTCCGGTGGCTGGTGATTCTGACACGCTCATGAACAAACTGCTTCGCATCCTCAAACACCGCTGGCGGGACCGCGCCGACACGCTGCGCGCCATCCCGGACGACATGGCCGCCCGCCTCGCACGGCGTGTGGCCGCGAGCGAACTGCGCCACACCGGCGAGGTACGCCTGTGTGTGGAGGCGGCCCTGCCCACCAGCTACCTCTGGCGCATCCAGGCCGCCACCCCCTTGAAGGCGGTGGCGCGCCAGCGCGCCCTGGCCTGGTTTGGCCGCTTGCGCGTGTGGGACACCGAGTGCAACAACGGTGTGCTGATCTACCTGCTGCTGGCCGAACACGCGATCGAATTCGTGGCCGACCGGGCATTGAGCCAGCGCGTGAGCGCCGCCCAGTGGCAGGGCATCGTCGACCGCCTGGGCGCCCGTCTGCACGAAGGGGCGTTCGAGGATGGACTCACCCAGGCCCTGGAAGAGGTGTCGGCCCTGCTGGTGGAACACTTCCCGGCCGAGCCCGGCGCGCAGTCCGCCAACGAATTGGCCGACACCGTGGTGCGGGTCTAGGACCATCGCTATCCGGACGCCTGCCGCAGACTTTCGGTTCGCGGCCGAGCGGTACGCCACCGGACGGCGGCCCGGTTCAGCGGATGGTTTTTTTGGGCACCGGAACGCGGCTGTTCATGATCACCTGCATCTCTTCCTGCAGCGCCTTGTTCATCAGCGCAAACGTTCTGAGCTTGCGTGTGGTGTCGCGCAGACGGTCGGCCATGCGCTTGGAGATGGCGAGCAGCAAGCGCGCCCCCACGCGAGGCTCGTCCCGCAGCAGACGCATCAAGGCGGTACGCGAGAGCACCGCCGCGGCGATGTCGGTGGTGGCGGTGCAGGTGGCCGAGCGGGGTGCGCCGTCGAGCACCCCCATTTCACCGATCAGGTGCCCGGGGCCCAGGATGTTGACCACGATGCTCTCGTGCAGTCCCGGCAGGTCGTTGGCCACGGCGATGTCGCCCTCGAGCACCAGCAACATGTAGTCGTTGTGCGTCACCTCGCCCTCGTGGATGAACACGGTCCCCGCCTTGATGCGCTTGGGCCGCATGTATCCCACCACCTTCATGGCGTCGGCCAGTGTCAGGTCGTCCAGAGCGGACGCCGTCACCAGCAGCCGGGCCGCCACTTCTTCGGGGGCCATATCGGGGTTCTCAAAGATCGACGACATCCCGCGCGCTCATTGTGGTTATGGAGTCCGCTATCTTCCCATGCAGTGTTCGCCCGGCAAACCCCCGGCGAAAAAAAACCGGCCGCAGCCGGTTTTTTTGGAACACCACAGCGTGGCGTTTCACTTTTTCTGACGGTACTTGCGCAGCGCTGCGATCTGGGCCGCCATGACCGCGAGTTCCGAGGTGGCCTTGGCCAGATCGATATCGCTCTTGGCGTTCTTGACCGCTTCTTCGGCCTGCTTGCGCGCGTCGGTGGCCTTGGCCTCGTCCAGATCCTTGCCGCGGATGGCGGTATCGGACAACACGGTGATGTGGTTCGGCTGCACTTCCAGAATGCCACCCGCCACAAACACGAACTCTTCGCCGCCGTCGGCTTTTTCGATGCGCACGGCACCGGGCTTGATGCGGGTGATCAGCGGAATGTGACCGGGCAGAATGCCCAATTCACCGGCTTCACCCGGCAGCGCCACGAACTTGGCATCGCCCGAAAAGATGGACTCTTCGGCGCTGACCACATCGACGCGGATGGTGCTCATAGTTACTCCAATAAAAAAGGTGAGTGAAAGCAAGCAGCGGGGTGACCGGCCAGACACCGTGTGGCACCGTACCAGCGTACGGCGAACACGGCCACAACGCCAGACGCCCCTAGGCGCTGCTTTACGCCACCTTTTTGGCCTTCTCGAAGGCTTCGTCGATCGTGCCGACCATGTAGAACGACTGCTCGGGCAGGTGATCGCACTCGCCGTTGGTGATCATCTTGAAACCACGGATGGTTTCCGACAGCGGCACGTACTTGCCGGGTGAACCGGTGAACACCTCGGCCACGTGGAACGGCTGCGACAGGAAACGCTGGATCTTGCGGGCGCGGGCCACGGCCAGCTTGTCTTCCGGTGCCAGTTCGTCCATGCCCAGGATGGCGATGATGTCGCGCAGTTCCTTGTAGCGCTGCAGCGTGTTCTGCACGGCGCGGGCGGTTTCGTAGTGGTCCTGGCCCACGACCAGCGGGTCGAGCTGGCGGCTGGTGGAGTCCAGCGGATCCACGGCGGGGTAGATACCCAGCGAAGCGATGTCACGCGACAGCACCACGGTGGAATCCAGGTGGGCGAAGGTAGTGGCAGGCGACGGGTCGGTCAAGTCATCGGCCGGCACGTACACGGCCTGGATGGAGGTGATCGAGCCGACCTTGGTGGAGGTGATGCGCTCTTGCAGGCGGCCCATTTCTTCGGCCAGCGTCGGCTGGTAGCCCACGGCGGAAGGCATGCGGCCCAGCAGGGCGGACACTTCGGTACCGGCCAGCGTGAAACGGTAGATGTTGTCCACGAAGAACAGCACGTCACGGCCTTCGTCGCGGAACGACTCGGCAATGGTCAGACCGGTCAAGGCCACGCGCAGACGGTTGCCCGGGGGTTCGTTCATCTGGCCGTAGACCATGGCCACTTTGGAGTTGGGCAGGTTCTCAAGGTCCACGACCTTGGAATCGGCCATCTCGTGGTAGAAGTCGTTGCCCTCACGGGTACGCTCGCCCACACCAGCGAACACCGACAGACCGGAGTGGGCCTTGGCGATGTTGTTGATGAGTTCCATCATGTTCACGGTCTTGCCCACACCGGCGCCACCGAACAGACCCACCTTGCCGCCCTTGGCGAACGGGCAGATCAGGTCAATCACCTTGATGCCGGTTTCCAGCAGTTCCTGCGAAGGGGACAGTTCGTCGTAGGCCGGAGCCTTGCGGTGGATGGAAGCGGTCAGGGTCTGGTCCACCGGACCACGTTCGTCAATGGGCGTGCCCAGCACGTCCATGATGCGGCCCAGCGTGGCCTTGCCCACCGGCACCATGATGGGGTTGGAGGTGTTGGACACCACCATGCCACGGCGCAGGCCGTCGGACGAGCCCAGCGCAATGGTGCGCACCACGCCGTCGCCGAGCTGCTGCTGGACTTCCAGCGTCAGGGCCGAGCCCTCCATTTTCAGGGCGTCATAAACGCGCGGCATCTGGTTGCGCGGAAATTCCACGTCCACGACGGCGCCGATGCACTGGACGATCTTGCCTTGTACTTGAGACATGATGGATACCTTCTGTTTTCTCTGGATTCTGTTGGGCGGCTGCTTCAGACCGCTGCGGCACCGGCCACGATTTCCGAAAGCTCTTTCGTGATCGCGGCCTGGCGGGTCTTGTTGTAGACCAGCTTGAGTTCACCAATGACGCTGCCGGCGTTGTCGGTGGCGGCCTTCATGGCCACCATGCGGGCGGACTGCTCGGAAGCCATGTTCTCGGCCACCGCCTGGTACACCTGGGCTTCCACATAGCGCAGCAGCAGCTCGTCGATCACGGCAGGGGCATCGGGTTCATAGATGTAATCCCAGTCGCGGCCACCGGCACCGTCCTGCAGCGTGCTCGCGTTGAGCGGCAGCAGCTGTTCGATCACCGACTCCTGCTTCATCGTGTTGATGAACTTGGTGTAGCAGACGTAGACCGCATTGATCCGGCCTTCGGTATAGGCGTCGAGCAACACCTTGACCGGGCCGATCAGCTTGTCGAGGTGGGGCGTGTCGCCCAGACCCGTCACGCTGGACACCACCTTGGCGCCGATGCGGTTGAGGAAGCCCAGACCCTTGTTGCCAATGGCCACGGCTTCGGCGCTCACGCCCTGGGACTGGAGGTCCTTGAGCTGGTTGGTCACCGCGCGCAACACGTTGGTGTTCAGGCCCCCGCACAGACCCTTGTCGGTCGTCACCACGACAAAGCCGGCGGCCTTGGCGGTGTTGATCTGCATGAACGGGTGCGTGTACTCCGGGTTGGCCCGACTCAGGTTGCCGGTGATCTGGCGCACTTTCTCTGCGTAGGGCCGGGCCGCACGCATGCGGTCCTGCGCCTTGCGCATCTTGGAGGCGGCGACCATTTCCATGGCTTTGGTGATCTTCTTGGTGTTCTCCACCGATTTGATCTTGCCGCGTATTTCCTTGCCTACTGCCATTGCTGCTCCTTTATCGGGTCAATGGACGGATCAGTACGTGCCGGTCTTCTTGAACTCAGCGATGGCGGCGGCGAGCTGGGCTTCAGCGTCCTTGTCCATGGCCTTGTCGGATTCCATCTTGGCCAGCAAGGCCGCGTACTTGTCTTTCAAGTAAGCGTGCATGCCCGCTTCAAACGACAGCACCTTCTTCACTTCGACGTCGTCGAGGTAGCCCTTGTTCACGGCAAACAGCGTGGAGGCCATCAGACCGATCGACTGGGGCGAGTACTGGGCCTGCTTGAGCAGTTCGGTCACGCGGGCACCGCGGTCCAGCTGCTTGCGGGTGGCTTCGTCGAGGTCGGAAGCGAACTGCGCGAACGCAGCCAGTTCACGGTACTGGGCCAGGTCGGTACGGATACCACCGGACAGCGACTTGATCAGCTTGGTCTGCGCAGCACCACCGACGCGGGACACCGAGATACCGGCGTTGATGGCGGGGCGGATACCAGCGTTGAACAGGCTGGTTTCCAGGAAGATCTGGCCGTCGGTGATCGAGATCACGTTGGTCGGCACGAAAGCGGACACGTCGCCGGCCTGCGTTTCGATGATGGGCAGTGCAGTCAGCGAACCGGTCTTGCCCTTGACTTCACCCTTGGTGAAGGCTTCGACGTAGTCGGCGTTCACACGGGCAGCGCGCTCCAACAGACGGCTGTGCAGATAGAACACGTCGCCGGGGTAGGCTTCGCGGCCTGGCGGGCGGCGCAGCAGCAGCGAAACCTGGCGGTAGGCCACGGCCTGCTTGGACAGGTCGTCGTACACGATCAGCGCGTCCTGACCACGGTCGCGGAAGTACTCGCCCATGGTGCAGCCGGAATAGGCCGACAGGTACTGCATGGCAGCGGATTCAGAGGCCGAAGCCGCCACAACGATGGTGTACTCCATCGCGCCGGCCTGCTCCAAGGCACGCACCACGTTCTTGATCGACGAGGCCTTCTGGCCGATCGCGACGTAAACGCAGGTCATGTTCTGACCCTTCTGGTTGATGATCGCGTCGATGGCCACGGCGGTCTTGCCGGTCTGGCGGTCACCGATGATCAGCTCGCGCTGACCACGGCCCACGGGCACCATCGAGTCGATCGACTTCAGACCGGTCTGCACCGGCTGGTCCACCGATTTGCGGGCGATCACGCCCGGAGCGACCTTTTCGATCACGTCGGTCATCTTGGCGTTGACCGGGCCTTTGCCGTCGATCGGAGCGCCCAGGGCGTTGACCACGCGGCCAATCAGTTCGGGGCCGACCGGCACCGACAGAATCTGGCCCGTGCACTTGACGGTCTCGCCTTCGGAGATGTGCTCGTACTCACCCAGAATCACGGCGCCGACGGAGTCGCGCTCCAGGTTCAGAGCCAGACCAAAGGAGGGCACGCCATCCTTGTTGGCCGGGAATTCCAGCATTTCGCCCTGCATCACATCGGACAGGCCGTGGACGCGGACGATACCGTCGGTCACCGACACCACGGTGCCCTGGTTGCGCACATCGCTCGATGCGCCCAGACCCTCGATACGGGACTTGATCAGTTCAGAGATTTCGGCGGGATTGAGTTGCATGACTCTTTCCTTCTTTCGTTAAATGGGATGAGGGCGCGCCCGTGCAGTCAGCCAAAAGGCCTTCAGGCCGTGAGGGCAACTTTCATTTGTTCCAGGCGGGCTTTGATCGAAGTGTCGAGCACCTCGTCACCCACCACCACGCGAACACCACCGATCAGCTCCGGCTGCAGCGTGACCTGCAAGTTGAGCTTGCGGCCAAACCGCTTTTCCAGCACACCGGAGAGGTCAGCCAAGGCAGCGTTGTCCATGTCAAAAGCGCTGTACACGATGGCGTCGAAGGAGCCCAGTTGCGCGTTCTTCAATGCGCGAAACTGACTGGCAATTTCGGGCAAGGCGGCAAGGCGTCCGTTGTCAATCACCGTGCGCAGAAAGTTCTGCGCCATGGCGGGCAGGCTGCTCTTGAGCACGCCGGAGATGACGCCGAACACCTGCTCGGGCGAGGACTTGGGACTGTCAGCGAACTGGCGCAGTTGCTCGTTGGAAGCAACGGCCGCCAATTCGTCCAGCCATGCGGCTGCACCGGCTGCGTCCGCGCCTGCCACTTTGAACAGCGCTTCCGCGTAAGGGCGGGCTATTGTTGCGATTTCGGCCATGGTCTACCTTGGGATGCCTGCGGTTAACGTTGGTTGCGTCAGCGTGGGGCGGATCAGAGTTCGCTCTTCAAACGGCCCAGCAACTCGGCATGGATGCCGGCGTTGACTTCGCGCTTGAGGATCTGCTCTGCACCCTTGACGGCCAGCGCAGCGACTTCTTCTCGCAGCAATTCGCGCGCCTTGATGACCTGCTGATCGGCTTCCTGACGGGCGGTGGCCACGATCTTGGAAGCCTCTTCGGTGGCTCGCGCCTTGGCCTCTTCAATCACGATCTGGGCGCGGCGTTCGGCATCGGCCAGACGGGTGGCGGATTCGTTGCGCGACTTGCTCAACTCTTCTTCCACACGTTTGTTGGCCACGGCCAGTTCGGACTTGGCTTTCTCGGCGGAAGCCAGTCCTTCGGAGATCTTCAACGCACGCTCATCCAGTGCCTTGGCGATGGGGGGCCACACGAATTTCATCGTGAACCACACCAGGATCGCAAAGACGATGGCCTGCGCAAAGAGGGTTGCATTGATATTCATCGCAACGCCTTTCTGTGTGTTAACAAAGGTGGTGACGCACTTGCTGCCGCGAAGCGCCACGCACGGTGACTGAGCCCCAGGCCCCCATCACCAGCGCTGCGCAGGGCAGCAAACCCGATTACAGCGTGAAGGGGTTGGCGAACGCGAACAGCAGGGCGATGGCCACACCGATCAGGAAGGCGGCGTCGATCAGACCGGCCAGCAGGAACATCTTGGTTTGCAGGTCGTTCATCAGCTCGGGCTGACGCGCGCCGGATTCAAGGAATTTGCCGCCCATCATGCCGATGCCGACAGAGGCGCCCAAGGCACCCAGACCGACGATAAGACCGCAAGCCAGTGCGACGAGACCCAGAACGTTTTCCATGATGACTCCTATGAGATGAACGAAAGTTGAGAAAGAAAGGGAGAGAAACGAAACTCAGAGCGAGGTGGAACCGCGCCGCTTAGTGAGCGTCATGCGCCTGCCCGAGGTAAATCAGGGCCAGCATCATGAAAATGAACGCCTGCAAGGTGATGATCAAAATATGGAAGATGGTCCACACCGTGCCTGCGATCACATGTCCGACGAAGAACAATCCACCACTGAGCGAGAAGGCGGCAAAACCACCCAGCAACGCGATCAGCATGAACACCAGCTCACCCGCGAACATGTTGCCAAACAACCGCATGCCGTGGGAAACCGTCTTGGCCACGAACTCGATCATCTGCATTGAAAAGTTGACCACGCCCAGCAGCAGTGCCGCGATGGGGTTCTTACTGGTGCCAAAAGGCGCCGTCACCAGCTCGTGGGTCCAGCCGCCCAGGCCTTTGATCTTGATGTTGTAGAACAGGCAGAGCAGCAACACCGAAACCGACATCCCCAGCGTGGTGGACAGATCGGCGGTGGGCACCACGCGCAGATAGTCCGCAAAGCCCAGGGCCGGACCAGCCTTGTGCCAGAGGCCCGGCAGCGCATCGACCGGCAGCATGTCCATAAAGTTCATCATGAAGATCCAGACGAACACCGTCAGCGCCAACGGAGCGATGAGCTTGCGGCTGTTGGCATTGTGGATCACCGATTTGGCCTGGTTGTCCACCATCTCCACGAGAATTTCCACCGCCGCCTGAAAGCGCCCGGGGACTCCCGCCGACGCAGCCCGCGCGGCGCGCCACAGCAGAAAACAGACAAAGGCCCCCAGCAGCACGCTGATCACCACGGAGTCGAGGTTGATCACGGAGAAGTCCACGATGGACTCCTGTTTGTGGCCGGTGTTGTTGAGGTGAACCAGATGGTGCCGGATGTATTCACCCGGGGTCAATGTGTGTCCTTCAGCAGCCATGTTCGTTTGTATCCATCAACCGTTTGAGTTCAACGCCGGGTCTGGATCCAGAATCCAAACCAGTACACCTTGAGTACCACCACCAAGCCCACCACCAGGGCGAGCCAATTCAGGTCAGGGACGATTCTGGGCGCCGACCACAACATGGCCACCGACAGCAGAATCTTGACCCCCTCCCACAAAACAAAACCCATGAACATCGAGATCACATGCCCCGCCGCCCGGCGGGACAAGGCACTCGACGTCATGCCCCAGGCCATCAGGGCCGTCGGGATCACCACCGAAGCGGCGCCATACAGAACCGACGACGCCAGCGACACCGACTGCGTGAACAACCATGTCAACGCACCGACCGCCAGGCCGACCAGCAACTGCACACCCACCAGACGCCAAGCCGACAGCGCCGGCTGGCTGGACCGCCACTGCAACGCCTCTTCGTGCGTGAGTGGCTTGAAATCGGCTTCCTTCGCCCCATCTTCCCAAGCATCAGTGGCTTGCGTCGTCGACCCGACCGGAGGCATTGTCGACATGGCAAATTACAGGCGGGTTACAGATGGATGCGATTGAGCACAGCCGTTGATTATACGTAGAAACCCCATGGGCTCGTCAAGACTGCTGGCCGGACCACGGCAGGCAGCTCTCGCTGCGTCCGATAATCTCAAAAATGAACACCCCCCCCGAAACAAGCACGTCCGTGCTGCCCGACTCACTCTGCTATCTCAACGGCGAGTTCGGCCCTCTGCGCGACGCCAAGGTGAGTGTGCTGGACCGAGGCTTCATCTTCGGCGACGGTGTCTACGAAGTGTTGCCGGCCTACGGCGGCAAGATCTTCCGTTTCGAGCAGCACATGGCCCGGCTGGAGCGCTCACTGGGCGAACTGCGCATCACCAATCCTCTGAGTTCCGAAGCGTGGCTGGCCATTGCGCGCCGTCTGATTCAGGCGCTGATGGAATCCACCGGAGCAGTCAACCAACTGGTCTACATTCAGGTCACCCGCGGGGTCGCGGTGCGTGACCACGTGATGCCACCCGGCCTGCGGCCCACGGTGTTTGTCATGGCGGGCGACATGAAGCTGGCGACGCCGGAGCAACGGCAACTCGGCGTGTCCTGCGTCAGCGCCGACGACTTCCGCTGGCAGAAGGCCCACATCAAGAGCACCAGCCTGCTGGGCGCGGTGTTGGCCCGCCAGATCAGCGCCGACGCCGATGCCGTGGAGACCGTGATGTTCCGCGATGGCTTTCTCAGCGAGGCCGCCGCCAGCAACGTCTGGGTGGTGAAGAACGGTGTGGTCATGGGACCTCCCAAGGACCATCTGGTGCTCGAAGGCATCCGTTTCGACCTGATCGAAGACCTGTGCCGGGAACAGGGCATCCCCTTTGAGCTGCGCCGCATCGGCCGCACCGAGGTGCAGGACGCCGACGAACTGATGCTGTCATCGGCCACCAAGGAGGTGTTGCCCATCACCATGCTGGACGGCCAGCCGGTGGGGCATGGCGCGCAGCGTGGCCGCCCCGGTCCGGTGTACGAACGGCTTTACGCCGGATACCAGCGCGCCAAGGCCGCGCAATCGATCTGAGGAACATCGCCATGGACCTGCCCCGCGAGATCCCGCCCGAACAATCGCTCATCGAATACCCCTGCCACTTCCCCATCAAGGTGATGGGCGCCAACGTGGACGGCTATGTCACGGCCATGACACACGTGGCCAAAGCCTTCGACCCCAGCTTCGACGCCTCGACCATCGAACTGCGCCCGAGCAAGGCCGGCAACTACATGGGTCTCACCCTGTCGGTGTACGTGACCAGCCGCGAGCAGCTCGACGAGCTGTACCGCACACTGACCACGCACCCCATGGTCAAGATCGTTCTCTGAGCATGCAGATCCGCAACCTCGGCCGGGTGGAGTACGCGCCCACCCACGACGCCATGGTGGCGTTCACCGAGGCGCGCACCGCCGACACGCCCGATGAGCTCTGGGTCTGCGAGCACCCCCCCGTGTTCACGCAAGGCATTGCCGGCAAGGACGACCACCTGCTCGCGCCGGGCGACATCCCGGTGGTCAAGACCAACCGGGGCGGCCAGGTGACCTACCACGGCCCGGGCCAGGTGGTGGCCTACCCGCTGATCGATCTGCAGCGCGCCGGTTACTTCGTCAAGGAATACGTCTACCGCATCGAAGAGGCGGTGATCCGCACACTGGACCACTTCGGCGTGACCGGCCACCGCGTGGCCGGTGCGCCCGGCATCTACGTGAGGCTGGACGACCCGACCAGCCATGCGCTGCTGCCCCAGCGACCGCAAAAGAAGGTGGAAGGCCAGCCTGCGGCCGACCCCGACTTCACCGGTCTGGGCAAGATCGCCGCACTGGGCATCAAGGTCAGTCGCCACTGCACCTACCACGGCGTGGCGCTCAACGTCGCCATGGACCTGCAGCCCTACTGGCGCATCAACCCGTGTGGGTATGCGGGACTGCAAACGGTGGACCTTTCTACAATCGGAGTCGCCGTTTCATGGGATGAAGCGGCCCAGGTCCTGAGCCAGAAGCTCGGCACCATCCTCAGCCCCTGAACCTCCCGTTCATTCATTGCGCCACCCGCGCCCACGCCATGACCAGCCCCCTTTCTTCCACGCTTGGCCTCACGGCCGCCGACACGAACACGGTCCGCGAAGCCCAGCCCGCCGCCGGCTACGACGCCACCGCGAAGCAGAAAAGCCAGGCCAAGACCTCACGCATTCCGATCAAGATCGTGCCGGCCGAGGTGCTGAAGAAGCCCGAATGGATCCGCGTCAAGGCCGGTTCGCCCACCACGCGCTTCTACGAGATCAAGGACGTGCTGCGCGCCAACAAGCTGGTCACCGTGTGCGAAGAGGCCAGTTGCCCCAACATCGGCGAATGCTTCGGCAAGGGCACAGCCACCTTCATGATCATGGGCGACAAGTGCACCCGCCGCTGCCCGTTCTGCGACGTGGGCCACGGCCGCCCCGACCCGCTCGACGTGAACGAGCCCGAGAACCTGGCCAAAACGATCGCCGCGCTCAAGCTCAAGTACGTGGTGATCACCAGCGTGGACCGCGACGACCTGCGTGACGGCGGCGCCGGCCACTTCGTGGCCTGCATCGAAAAGACCCGTGAGCTGTCACCGGGCACGCAGATCGAGGTGCTGGTGCCCGACTTCCGAGGCCGCGACGACCGAGCGCTGGAGATCCTGAAGGCCGCGCCACCCGACGTGATGAACCACAACCTGGAAACCGCGCCACGCCTGTACAAGGAAGCGCGTCCTGGGTCGGACTACCAGTTCAGCCTGAACCTGCTCAAGAAGTTCAAGGCCTTGTTCCCTCACGTACCGACCAAGAGTGGCCTGATGGTCGGCCTGGGCGAGACCGACGAGGAAATCCTCGAAGTCATGCGCGACATGCGCGCGCACGACATCGAGATGCTGACCATCGGCCAATACCTCGCCCCCAGCGGCCACCACCTGCCGGTGCGCCGCTACGTGCACCCGGACACCTTCAAGATGTTCGAGGCCGAGGCCTACAAGATGGGCTTCACCCACGCCGCCGTGGGCGCGATGGTGCGCAGCTCGTACCACGCCGACCAGCAGGCGCACAACGCGCTCAGCGCCAACAAGGCCTGAGCATGAACCGCCCGGCCGATGCCCTGTCGGTCCGGTGCTACGGCGCCTCGCACGGCAGCCATGCGCACGACCACTTCCAGATCCTGCTTGGGCTGGACGGCGTGCTGGAACTGGAAGTGGATGGTCATGGCCGGCGCGTCGCGGCCGGCGATGGCGCCGTGATCTTCCCCGGGGATCGCCACGACTTCGAAGCCAGCGGCTCGGCGCGCTGCCTGGTGCTGGACTCCCGCGACGCCCGCTGGCAACACGCCCACCACAGCCCCGAGCCACGGACGCTGGCCCCCCTGGCCAGCTACCTCGCCGCTGCCTGCGACAGCGCCCTGCCCCGCGCCCGGCTGCTCGGCCCGGCCCTTCTCCTGGAAGCCTGGACACCGCCCGCCGTGGTGCGGCGGGCACGGCGCGCCATCGACTGGGTGGCACTGACCGCCTGGACACAGGCCCGCGGTCATGAGGCCCTGCAGGTGAACGACCTGGCGGCGCGCGTGCACCTGAGTGCCGCTCAGTTCACCACCCGTTGCCGAGAAGACCTGGGACAAAGCCCCATGGCATGGCTGCGCGGGCTGCGGCTGGCCGAAGCACGCCAGTTGAGAAACCAGGGCCTGCCCGTGGCCGAGGTAGCGCGGCGCACGGGCTACCGCTCGCCGTCGGCGCTCACCGCCGCCCTGCGCAAGCAAGCGGACCACTGACGACCAAGACCCACGGATCGCGACGATCCACCCGCGTGCGCCGACGATGCGGCCCGCTATGCTGGCCGCATGCGTCCTGGCTCACCGCGATCACCCCCACGGCGGCCCCCCTGGCCCTCGGTCCCTCAGCCCTTGGCGCTCATCGTTTCCCAGGCCGCGATCACCTCGGCGGCGTACATCAGCGCCGGCCCCCCGCCCATGTACACGCACACGGCCAGCATCTCTTCCAGTTCGGCGCGCGTGCAGCCCAACTGGACCAGGGCCTTGACGTGGAAACCGATGCAACCCGAGCAGCGCTGCGTGACCGCGATCGACAGCGCGATCAGCTCCTTGTGTTTGGCGCTGAGCTCACCATCGGTGATGGCGGCTTTGGCCAACTGGCCAAAGCCCGCCATGGCGGTGGGCTGGGCCTTGCGGAACGGCGCCAGGTTCTCGTTGATGTCGCGCATCAGGTCGTTGTGATTGAACGTGCTCAAGAAATGTCCTTTGCAGAAATAATACCCAGTGGAGTATCACTCATGAGCCAGACATCCCGCCTTGTCATGGGTCAAGGCCCGGTCGCGCCCGTCGGGGTGAGCGCATGACGGCCAACCTGCTGGCGCTGGGCGCCATTGCGCTGTGGGCCTCCCTGGCCGCGCTCGGTGTGTCGCTGTCGCACGTGCCCCCTTTCCTGCTCACGGGGCTGGCCCTGCTGGTGGGCAGCGTGATCGCCCTGCCCCTGTCGCGCTGGGATGTCCGCCAGTGGCGTGTGCCCAGCGCCACGCTCGCGCTGGGTGTCTATGGCCTGTTCGGGTTCCACTTCCTGCTATTCATCGCACTGCGCCACGCGCCGCCGGTGCAGGCCAATCTGGTGAACTACCTCTGGCCATTGGGCATCGTGGCCATGGCGCCCTGGTTTCTGCCTGGTGTGTCGCTCACCGCCCGCCACGTGCTGGCCGCGCTGATCGGTTTTGCCGGCGCGGCGCTGGCCATCCTGGGTGGGCGCGGCGCGGGTACCGAAGCGGTCTGGGCCTGGGGTTACGTCCCCGCGCTGGGCTCGGCCTTCATCTGGGCCAGCTACTCGCTGCTGACTCAACGCGTGCGGGCTTTCCCCACCGCGGCCATCGGCAGCTTTGCACTCGCATCGGGCCTGCTCTCAGTGTTGTGCCATGTCTGGCTGGAGCCCTCCACCACGCTGTCGGCCCGTGACTGGGGCCTGATCGTGGTACTGGGCCTGGGCCCGCTGGGCGGCGCGTTTTTCCTCTGGGATGCCGCCCTCAAACGGGGTGATGCGCGGCAGATCGGGGTGCTGAGCTTCCTGACGCCGCTGCTGTCCACCCTCGCGCTGCTCTGGGTGCGCGGCGAGACGCCGAGCACCTCGGTGGCGCTGGCGGCGGTGATGATCATCGGCGCGGCGGTGATGGCCACACGGAGCCGTTGAGGGCTCCCATACGAACTGCTTACAAGGCGTTCACCCGCCGGGAAGGATCTCGGCTGGACTTTGCAGTGCTCGACCTGAGTGTGGAAATCAAGCAAGATCGGACTTATCGTCTTTGAGTGAAGACTCGACATCGGCACGGGTGGAGACGGTCCATGCGGTCGCATTCACTTCGACAATAATTGCTGTTAATTTCAGGAATCGAACCATGAATCAAGCTATTTTTCTCATGAAGTTCGACAGATTGACAAGCGATTTGCCGCCGGGCGCCTGACCCCCATGTCTGCGCCACCTCTACGCATCCTGATCGCGATGTGCTACCTCGTGCATCGCACGGGAGCCGAGATGTTCACGCGCGACCTGGCGCTCTGGATGCGTCGGCGTGGCCACGCGGTGACCGTTTTCGCCACCGCTTTTGGCGACATGGCCGACGAATTGCGCCACGCTTCGATCGCGTGCATCACCGACGTCGCAGACATGGCCGCGCGACCCGACGTCATCATTGGCAATACGCACCACGAAACGGTTCGCGCGCTGCTGCATTTCCATGATGTCCCTGTCCTGTCGATCTGCCACGACCGCAGCGCGGACCATGGCCGACCGCCACAGTTCTCCCAGGTGGTGCGTCATGTTGCGGTCGACGAGAACTGCGCCGAGCGGTTGATGCACGAGTTCGGCATCGAGCGCCAGCGCATCGAACTCATCCAGAACGGGATCGACCTCTCGCGCTTCCTGCCACGCGCGCCCTTGCCAGCCACGCCCCGTACGGCGCTGGTTTTCAGCAACTATGCATCGCACGATGCCCAGCTCGAAGAGGTTCGCGCCGCATGCACCGAACGAGGTCTTGCGCTGGACGTGATAGGCAGCGGCAGCGGCAACCACCTGCCGGACCCGGCCGCCGCGCTGGGGCGGTACGACATCGTTTTCGGCAAGGGGCGCTGTGCCACGGAGGCGCTGGTCACCGGCAACGCGGTGGTGGCACTCGATCCGAGCGTGGGCATGGGGGAGATGGTGACAACCGCCACGGTGGCGCATGCACGTCGCTGGAATTTTGGCAGAGCCCTCATGACGCGGCCGATCACGCGGCAAAACGTGATGGCCGAACTCGACAAGTTCAATGCGAAGGATGCACGCGAAGCCGCAGACTGGGCCCGCAGGCACTGCGGACTGGACACCACGCTGTCCGCGCTGGAACACTGCGTGCACCGAATGATCGACACCCATGCAGTCATCCTGGTCCCGGCGGAGCAGCGCGCACTGGAGATGGCGCGCTACGTGGACGACTGGATCCGGCGCGGCAACGCCACCACCGCGCACATGGGCCTTGCCGCGCTGCACCAGCACATCGCGGGATTGCAACAGGCATTCAACGATCAGCAGCGCGCGCATCAGGTTCAGGCCGATGCCTGGCGCGCCGAAATTCAGCGGCTCACCGAGCATGCCGCCGCGCTCCACGCGCGGATCGACGAGACCAGTTCGCGCCTGGTTGACGCCGAGCGGCAAGCGCGAAACGAGGTCACCGAGGTGCGCGCGCAGTGGGACGACGAGATCACCGGCATGCGCGCGCAGTTGCGCGAGATCCATGCCAGCCGATCGTGGCGCCTCACTGCGCCGCTACGGCGGATTTCCACCTACCTTCAGGCGAAAAGTCAGCGCACATGAAACACTTGTTGATTGCTGCCCATCCAGGGCATGAGTTGCTGCTGTGGAAATGGCTTCGGAAAGAGCGACCGCAGGTGGTGGTGCTCACCGACGGCGCCGGATCGAACGGCGTGCCACGGTTGGGCTCCACGGTCGACAACCTGGAGCGTGCAGGCGCCAGCTGGCTTCCGCAGGTGCTCGCGCCGGTGGCTGATACGGCGATCTACCAGGCCCTGCTGGACGGCGACACGGCTATGTTCGCGCGATGGCTCGACGCGCTGACAGCCCATGTGATCGAACAGAACATCGAATGCATCGTCGCGGACGAAGCGGAGGACTACAACCCCTCCCACGACTTGTGCCGCGTGCTGGCCAATCAGGTCGCCCTCCAAGCAAAGGCGAACGGCCATCCGGTGCTCAGCTTCGGCTACCCGACCGTCGGGCATCCCTGCCCGCCGGCACGCCTCGCGGCCGAGGAGCATGTCGTGGTCGAACTGGGGGTCCAGGAGTGGCGATCCAAGCTGGACGACCTGTACGGCTACACCCGCTCCTTTGGCGGGCAACTGCAGCGCGAGTTTGAGGGCTTCATTGCGGAATTCGGCGCTGAAGCCTATGGCAGAGAGTGCCTGTTCACGGCCCAACCCACGCGCTATGAGCAGGCCGAGGCGCCCGCTACCAAGCCCTTCTTCGAGAGTGCCGGCGAAGAGCGCGTTGCGGCCGGCATCTACAAGCACGTCATTCGGGGCGCCCACCTGCAGGCTGTGGCCGAGCATCTGCGAGGCCATGCTCGCTGAAGCATCGATGCCTGCCGATTTACCCCTCACCCTGTGGCTCACCGGCCTGAGCGGCGCGGGCAAGACCACCTTGGGCCGGACACTGTCCCTGGCATTGAATGACAGCGGCCGCCGATGCGTCATGCTCGACGGCGACACCCTGCGCCGCGGGCTGAACCGGGACCTTGGTTTTCTCCCACACGAGCGCAGCGAGAACATCCGCCGCGCCGCCGAGGTCGCCCGGCTGATGAACGACGCCGGCCTGATCGTCATTGCGACCTTGATCTCGCCCTTGCGCGCCGACCGGGCACATGCCAGTTCCATCATCGGGGCGCATCGTTTCCTGGAAATCCACGTCAGCACACCGCTGGAAGTGTGCGAGGCCGCTGACGTCAAGGGCCTGTATCGCCAGGCCCGGCGAGGCGAACTCGCCTTGTTCACCGGCGTCAGCGCGCCCTATGAGGCGCCGGAGGCACCCCGCCTGGCAATCAACCCCATGCGGATGGGGCTGCAGCCCGCCGTGCGCGAACTGCTCGCGTTGATCGGGGACACGACGCCATGAGCCACCACCATCTCCGCATGCCGATCATCGTGGGCGCGCCTCGCTCGGGCACGACGCTGCTGCGGCTGATGCTCGACGCCCATCCCGACCTCGCGATCCCGCCCGAGACGAGTTTCGTCGTTGCCGCCTCGGCGTTGAACGGATCGACGAACGATCTTCGCGCACGCTTTGTCGACACGGTCACCGCCTATCCGCCCCACGCCCCCAACTGGGAGGACTTCGGCCTCGCGCGCGAGGCACTGGCCGAGGCCGTGCAAGCCCTGGAACCTTTCACCGTGGCTGACGGACTGCGGACTTTTTACCGGCTCTACGCGCAACGCTTCGGCAAGCCACGTTGGGGCGAAAAGACGCCGGACTATTCGCTGCACATCGGCGCGATTGCCACGCTGTTGCCAGAGGCCCGGTTCATCCATCTCATTCGCGACGGCCGCGATGTGGTGGCGTCATGGCGCCAGCAATGGTTCTCGCCGGGCCACGAACCCGAAGTCCTGGCGCGTGCCTGGATGGACCGTGTGCTGGCCGCCCGCAACGCAGGCCTCGGCCGCACCCACTACATCGAGATCTTCTACGAAGATCTGGTGGCGCGGCCGGAGGCCGTATTGCGGCAACTGTGCGATTTCCTGGATCTGCCCTGGTCGAACCAGCTGCTGAACCACCAGGAGCGCGCACCCCAGAGGCTGGAAGAACACCGGACTCGTCGCTCACTGGATGGCACGGTCATCGCGAGCCATGCGCAGCGCCTGCGCCAGCAGCGCAGAACAATGGAACGACCGGGCGTTGAACGCATCGGTTCCTGGCGGGAAGAATTGAGCGAAGAAGAAGTCCGGGACTTCGAACGTGTTGCGGGCGGCCTCCTTGTCGAGCTGGGATATGAACTGCACAACCACCACTGATCCGGCCTCAGGCATCGCGCGCCGGTGGTACCAGACGCCTCGGCAATGAGTTCCACGCCCCTTTCATTCAATGAAGATCTGGCGATTTCCAGAGGCAACGAAGCCGATGCCGCGACCGCCATCACCTTGGTTCCCGCCCCCACCGCGCTGGCGCATGCGGTCGTCGGCCTGGGACGCTTCGGCAGTACCCATGCACGCAAGCTGGCCGGGCTGCCGGGCTTTCATCTTCGGGCCATGGTCGACCCCTCCGCAACGCTGCCGCCGGACCCCGTCCTGGGTTTGCTGCCGCTCCTGCGCCATGTCGACGAGTTGCCTCCGGACATCGCATCGGCGACCGTCGCCACCAGCGACACAGCACATGCCGAGGTGGCCATCGCGCTGATGGCGCGTGGCTGCCATGTGCTGGTCGAGAAGCCGTTGTGCCTGACAGCGGCCGATGGCATCCGCATGTTGCGTGCCGCGCGTCAACAGGGAGTGATGCTGTGCACCGGCCACATCGAGCGCTTCAATCCGTTGCTGCATGACGCGCGCCGAGCCGCGTTGCAAGAAGCCGCGCAACGTCACCGGGGCCGACGCGACCCGTTCCTGCATTTCCGGCGCAGCTCTTCGCGCCAAAGCGCCGCGACGGACAGCGTGCTGGACCTGATGGTGCACGACATAGATCTCATGGCTTGGCTGTGCGGCATCTCCAACGACGCTCCGCTGGAACTGATCGAACGCCGGGTGAGCGCCACCGTGGTGCGCGCGCGTGTGCAGCTCGGTGGACTGGTGGCCGTTTTCGAAAGTGGGTTTGGCGCCACCGCGCCCGAAGCCGTGATGCAGGTGCAGGCAGAGGACGGTCCGCTGACGCTCGATCTGCGCTGCCCCGAGGCCCGGCGCCACGCCGACATGGACGCGCTGTGCCGACAATACGTGGCGTTCAGCCGGGCCATCCGTGGCGAGGCCAGCGCCGTCGCCACGGGAGGCGACGGGCTGGCCGCCGTGGTCCGCGCATGCCGCATCCTCGACGCATGACACCCTACACCGCGAGAGCCGCCATCCCCTTCTTCCTGTCGCCGCTCTGCGACGATCCCGACCTGGCCGCGCGCATGACCCGCGCCTGCGCGGACGTGCTGCGCAGCGGCGTGTACGTGCTCGGCCCGCAGGTGCGCGCCTTCGAGGCGTCGCTGTCGGCGATGCTCGACGCGCGCGAGGTGGTTGCCGTCAGTTCCGGCTCCGATGCCTTGTGCCTGGCGCTCGCCGCACTCGGTGTCGGCACGCTCGGCGGTGGCCGGGCCGACGATGAAGTCATGCTGCCCGCCTACACCTTCGTGGCATGCGCCGAAGCCGTGCTCGCCGCCGGCGCTCAACCGGTGTTCGTGGACTGTGGCGCGGGCGGCTTCTTGCCGTCGCTGGAAGCGCACCGCGCGGCCCATGGCGGGCGTACCCGTGCCGTGCTCGCGGTCGGCCTGTTCGGCGACGCCTCGGGCCTGCCCGCGCTTGCCGCCTACTGCCGCATGCACCGGCTGTGGCTGGTCGAGGACATCGCGCAGTGCCTGGGCGCCAGTTGCGCCGCACCGGGCGAACCGGCCCGCATGGCCGGCACCTGGGGCGATGCGGCAGCGATGAGCTTCTACCCCACCAAAACACTGGGAGCCGCGGGGGACGCGGGTGCGTTGGCGTTTGCCGACGCACGGCACGCGCGACAGGCCCGCCTGCTTCGCAACCACGGTCACGAGGCCAACGAACACCTGTGCCTGGGTCGCAACAGTCGCATGGACGAACTGCAGGCAGCCCTGCTGCAGATCGCGCTGGAGACGTTTCCCGAGGCACTCGCGCGACGCCGCCGGATCGCCTCGCGCTATCTCGCAGCCTGGGCCGCGGTGCCGGGGCTGACACTGCCGCCCGACCACGTGGGGCATGCGTGGAACTACTTCGTCGTGACGCTCGACTCCGGTGTGCATCGCGATGCCCTGGCGGACGCACTGGCCCAGGAAGGCATCGCGACCCGGGTCTACTACTCGATACCGCTGCACCGCCACCGTGCGCTGGCCGCGGTGCACGGCGGCGCTTCGCTGCCACACAGCGAGCGCCTGGCGCAATGTTCGCTGGCCCTGCCGCTGTATCCGGCACTGAACGAGGGGGAAATCAACCGGATCGTCGACATCCTTCCCATGGCGTTGAGGCACGCGACGGTGGCAGCGGCAATGACCGCACGCTCGGAATCCTGACATTCCGCGCAGCGCCCTGCGACAACTGGCGGACCGTCGTGCCTGTCGTCGGCGCTTTAGCCCATCTCAGACCCACCAGCCACCTCTTCGCCCTGGGCTGCTTCGTACAGCTCCAGAGGCAAGCCATCGGGGTCAGAGAAAAACACGAAACGCCGGCCGGTGTATTCGTCCACACGCACCGGTTCCACCGCCACCCCCATCGCTTCCAGCCCCTGCTTGCACTGCGCCACATCGTCTACCTCAAAGGCCAGATGCCGCAGGCCCTGCGCTTCCGGGAAAGACGGTCTTGGCGGCGGGTTCGGGAACGAAAACAGCTCGATCTGCGAGCCGTCGGCCAGGGCCAGATCAAGCTTCCAGCTCTGGCGCGGCTCGCGGTAGTGCTCAGCGAGCACGCGCAGGCCCAGCACCTCGGTATAGAAGCGCCGGGACCGCTCGTAGTCAGCGCAGATGATCGCGGCGTGGTGGATGCGCAGCAGCATGGCGCGGGTGCCCTCGGCTTCTGTGCCGCTCAGTCGGCCATCAGGGCCGCCGGGTCCTCGGCGACCAGCACGCTTTGCGCCCAGACCTGCAGCCGTGCGGTGTCGCTGCGCAGGATCTGTTGCTTGACCGCCAGAATCTGGGATGGATGCATGGAAAACGTGCGCAGACCCAGCCCGAGCAGCAGACGCGTCATGGTCACGTCACCGGCCATTTCGCCGCACACGCTCACCCCCTTGCCCTGCGCCCGGCACTGCGCAATCGTGCTCGCGAGCAGTTGCAGCACGGCCGGATGCACCGGGTCGTAGAGATGGGCGACGGCCTCGTCGGCGCGGTCGATCGCCAGGGTGTACTGGATCAGGTCGTTGGTGCCGATGGACAGGAAGTCGAAGTGCCGCAGGAACAGCGGGATGGTCAGCGCCGCCGCGGGGATTTCGATCATCGCGCCCAGCCGCACCGGGCCGTAGACCTGACCGCGGGTGTTGAGCTGCTCGCGCGCCCGGTCCACCAGCACCAGGGTCTGGCGGATCTCGCTGGCGTGGGCCAGCATGGGAATGAGCAGGTTGACCGAGCCGTGCGCGGCCGCGCGCAGGATGGCGCGCAACTGGGCGAGGAACATCGCCGGGTCGGCCAGGCTCCAGCGGATGGCGCGCAGACCCAGCGCGGGGTTGAGGTGGTCTTCGCCCGCGCGCACCGGCGTGCGGTCCAGCGGTTTGTCGGCCCCCACGTCCACCGTGCGGATGGTCACCGGCAGGCCCTGCATGCCTTCGACCGCGCGGCGGTAGGCCTGGTACTGCTCTTCCTCGTCGGGCAGTTTGCCATTGCGGCCCATGAACAGGAATTCGGTGCGGAACAGGCCCACGCCCACGGCGCCGGCCTTGAGGGCAGCCACCGCATCGTCGGGTTGCTCGATATTGGCCTGCAGTTCGATCCGCTGGCCGTCGAGCGTGACGGCCGGGGTGTTCTTCAGGCGCGAGAGGCGCTCGCGCTCGACCTCGCCCTGGCGCTGCTTGAAGCCGTATTCGGCCAGCAGAACGGGCGAAGGATCCACCAGCACCACGCCGGCGTCGCCGTCGATGATGACCCAGTCGTCCTGCTCGACCAGGTGGCTGGCCGAACGCGCGCCGACCACCGCCGGGATGTCCATGCTGCGCGCGACGATGGCGGTGTGGCTGGTCTTGCCCCCGACGTCGGTCACGAAGCCGGCGAACACGCTCTGCTTGAACTGCAGCATGTCGGCGGGCGAGAGGTCGTGTGCGATCAGCACCAGGGGCACATCGACCACGCTGTCGTGCGCGGCATCGCGCCGGGCCTCGGTCCGTACCGGCGCCATGATGGGCGAGGCCACGCCACGCATGAACCGCAGCATGCGCTCGACCACCTGCTCCAGGTCGGCCTTGCGCTCGCGCAGATAGGGGTCTTCCATCTCGTCGAACTGGCGCGCGATCACCTCCAGCTGGGTCGTCAGTGCCCACTCGGCGTTGTAGTGCCGGTCCACGATCCAGTGCTTGACGCCGCTGATGAGCTGCTCGTCCTGCAGCAGCATCAGATGCACGTCGAGCAAGGCGCTGAGTTCGGGATGGGCGTCGTTGGAACCGAGCTCACCCAAACCTTGCTGCACACGCACGATCTCTTCCATCACCGCGTTGCGCGCCTGGCGCAGTCGCTCGATTTCGGCGGTGGTCTGGTCGGCCGTGACGAAGTAGTGCGCCACATCCACGCGGCTGGAGGCGACGATGACGGCCCGCCCGATGGCGATGCCCCGGGAGACCGCCTGGCCGTGGACCGTGAAGCTCATGCGCTCACTCTCCTTCGCCGAACCTGTCGTTCACCAGCGCCACCAGCGCGTCCATGGCCACCTGCTCGTCGCTGCCGATGGTCTCGATCTCAACCGTGCTGCCCAGGCCGGCGGCCAGCATCATGACGCCCATGATGCTCTTGGCGTTGACACGGCGCTCGCCGCGCGACATCCACACTTCGCTGGCGAAGCTGGCCGCGAGTTTGGTGAGTTTGGCCGAGGCGCGTGCGTGCAGCCCGAGCTTATTGCTGATGGTCACGGTGGTCTTGATCATGGGTGGCTCTTCGGGCCTGGTTCTGGGGAGCGGTCACCGCCACCTGGATGACACCCTGCGTGGCGCCGATCATGGCGCGCGAAACGAGCGCATCGAGCGACTCGTGGCGGTAGGACACGGTACGCAGCAGCATGGGCAGGTTGACGCCGGTGATGAGCTTGGAGCTCACGCCGTCGACCAGCCTCTGCGCCACGTTGCAGGGCGTGGCGCCGAACACGTCGGTCACGACCAGGGTGTTGGGCAGGCCGAGCTGGCGCATCAGCGCGCGCGACTGGGCCAGCGATTCTTCGGGCGGTACATTGGGTTGGACATCCAGCGCCGACACCGCGTTCGCGCTGTCGGGGAACACGTGCAGCACGCATTGGCGCAAGGCCGAAGCCAGCGGGGCGTGTGCAATGATGAGGATGCCGTTCATAGCAGAGCAGTTTAGCGGTGTTGGGGCAGCGCGCCACGCCTTCGGGCACGAAGCAACAAGCGCAAAAAGGCCAGATAGGCCAGCACGCAACACCCCAGGAACACGCCCACCGCGCCCCGGTAGCGGTCGGGTTCGCTCCAGCCGAACACGGCCAGCGCGTCGATCGCCAAGCCCACGCCCCATTGCACGGTGAACACCCCCGCGAAAATGATCAGGTTGTAGGCCGAGAGCGCCCGCCCGGCCGCTTCGGCCGGCAGCGCCAGCGCCACCGCCGGCTGCGACAGCGCCACAAAGGTGCTGCAGACACAAAACAGCGCCCACAGCAGCCAACCCGCGCCGGCCCCCAGCCAGACGATGCTCAGCAACACGCACAGGCTCAGCGGCAAGCCCCAGGCGATCAGCCGCTCGGCGCGCAGGCCACGCCGCGCCAGACCCGGGTTGATCATGCCCCAGAGCCAGAACGCACAAAGCATGGACAGGTTGATGCCGAACAGGCCGGCCGCCGACTGCTGGGGCGAATAGCCCGCAACCTTGACCATCCAGGGGCCGGCCCAGAGCGTTTGCACGGCCACCATGCCGCCGTAGTTGAAGAAGCCGATCGGCACCATCTGCTGGAAGTAGGGATGGCGCCAGACCAGGCCATAACCCGCTGGCGTGCCGGCCTCGCGTGGCCCCTCCGGTGTCGACAGGGTGGCGGCCTTGCGCCACGCAGGCACCGCCAGCGCAATGCCGGTCATGGCCAGCACGAACAGCGCCGCCAGTGCCCAGAACAGGCCACGCCAGCCGGTCAGCGGCAGCAACCATTGCACCGGCAGCGTGGCCGCCACCATGCCCAGCGAACCGGTCATGAGCATCCAGGAGTTGGTGCGCATCTGCGTCGCGGGTGTGAGCCAGCGGCGGTAGCCGGTGAGCGGCGCCATCAGGCAGGCACTCACGCCCATGCCGGTGAGCACGCGCGCGGCCAGCAGGCCCGAAAAACCGGTGGCCAGCGCAAACGCCACGCAGCCCAGCACCGCCACGCCCAAAAAGCCCAGGATCACCCGCCGCGGTCCGTGGCGGTCCAGCCAGTTGCCCAGCGGCAGCTGGGTCAGCGCGAAACCGAGAAAGTAGCCGCCCGCCAGCAGTCCCAGGTCGCTGGCCTGCAGGGCGAGTTCGACGCTCAGGATGGGTGACAGCGTGGCCGTGACCGCGCGCACCAGCGCTGAAAGAAAGTAGGCCAGCGCGAATGCGAGAAACACCAGCACCGCCGCCCGCGCGCCCAACACATCCGGCGCGGTCAATGGGGGTACACCGTGCGGTGTGGCCAGGTAGCGCACCGGCCCGGGCTCTCGGTGCGGCGGGGTGGCGACGTCTGGCTCGATCGGTGGCTTCACGGCAAGCGCAGCCCTTCGAAAAAGGTGTCGACCACGGCGTCGGGCAGGGTCGGGCCGTACACCGCTGCCTGGTACAGCTGCGCCCCACGCGCGAAATACAGGGCCCGCGCGTGCACCACCCGACCGTCGTGGCCGGTGCCAGCCGCCACCAGCCCCTGCACGCGCTCGGCCCCCGGCACCGCAGCACTCCACTGCGTCTGCGGCGCATCCGCGAGTGCCGGGTCCACCCGCATCGAGGCCAGCGTGGCCACGCGCCACTGCGCCAGTGCCTCGGGTACATGGGCCCCCTCGCCCATGTCGGCCCAAGCCACGGCAAAGGTCAGGCCGCCGGTGTCGCAGCTGTGCATGTGCAGCTCGGTCGGCGCGCCACCCAGCGGCACGGCGCGCACGGCGCTCTCGGGCTTGCAGGGCATGAGGGCCAGCAAGGGCGAGCCCTCAGGGCGCAATTCGCGCCAGTTGAACGTGGGGCTGCAGGCACACAAAGCCAGCACGGCCAGGCCGGCGACACGGGGCAGACGACGGCACGCGCGACGCACACCGGCCAGGACAGGGAGCAGCATGGGATTCCAGCGGAAGTCGGCCTTGCGTCGGCGACGGCCGGCGCAGGCCGGGTCGCGCACAATGGCGAAATGAACGCTCTGGATGGTATCCGCATACTTGATTTGTCGCGCGTGCTCGCCGGCCCCTGGTGCACGCAAACGCTGGCCGATCTGGGCGCCGATGTGGTGAAGGTGGAGCGCCCGCCTGGCCCCCAACACCCCGGCGGCGACGACACGCGTGGCTGGGGTCCGCCGTTTCTGCGCGGGCACGACGGTGCCGACACCGCCGAGGCCGCCTACTACCTGGGCGCCAACCGCAACAAGCGCTCCATCACCTGCGACATCGCCCAGCCCGAAGGCCAGGCCCTGATCCGCGAACTGGCGGCCAAGGCCGACGTGTTCGTCGAGAACTACAAGGTCGGCGACATGGCGCGCTATGGGCTGGACTACGAGCGACTGCGGGCGATCAACCCCCGGCTGGTCTACTGCTCGATCACCGGTTTTGGCCAGACCGGCCCCTACCAGGACCGCGCCGGCTACGACTTCGCGATCCAGGCCATGGGCGGCCTGATGAGCGTGACCGGCGAGCGCGACGACCTGCCCGGGGGCGGACCGCAAAAGGTGGGTGTGGCCGTGGCCGACCTGTTCACCGGCCTGTACGCCACCGTGGCGATCCAGGCCGCGCTGCGCCACGCCGAGCGCACCGGCGAAGGACAGCACATCGACATGGCGCTGCTCGACACCCAGGTGGCGATGCTGGCCAACCTGGGCGCCAACTACCTGGTGCGGGGCCGCGAAGACGGCAAGGTGCCGGGCCGCGCCGGCAACGCGCACGCCAACATCGTGCCGTACCAGGTGTTCGAGGTGGCGCCCGACGCCCAGGGCGCACCACAGCACATCATCCTGGCCGTGGGCAACGACGGCCAGTTCGCCAAGTTCTGCGAGGTGGCCGGTCGGCCCGAGCTGGCCGCCGACGCGCTTTTCGCCCGCAACCAGGACCGCGTGCGCCACCGCGACACCCTGGTGCCCGAGCTGGCGTCGCTGATGAAGACCCGTGGCAAGGCCGACTGGCTCGGCGCGCTTGAAGCGGCCAAGGTGCCCTGCGGCCCGATCAACAACCTGGCCGAGGTGTTTGCCGACGAACACGTGCGCTCGCGTGGCATGGTCCACACCTGGGCGCACCCGCTGGCCGACACGCTGGACCTGGTGGCAAGCCCGCTCAAACTCAGCGCCACCCCCGTTCGCAACGATCTACCGCCACCGCTGCTGGGCCAGCACACGGCCGAGGTGTTGAACGACTGGCTGGGCGATTCACCGCAACGCTTGTCTGAACTTCAACGGCGTGGCATCGTCTGAAAGGGACACTGCAACCGCCCCACATCCACCCAGCCGACCGCCCATGACCACGCCCACAACCGCCGCCCCGCCCGCCACGGAGCCCACATCCCGCCCGGCGTCGGACACCAAAGCCGCATTGCCCAGCCCCGCGTCGCTGCGCGCGGCCGCCCAGGCCGCGGCCGCACGGGGCGAGCCGCTGGTGGTCATGACCACATTGCCCGGCTGCCCGTACTGCGATCTGGTGCGCAACCACCACCTGCTGCCCATGCGGCGCGACGGCCTGGTGCACGCGGTGCAGATCGACATCCGGGACCGCACCAGCAACCTGCAGGGCTTTGGCGGGGAAAACACCACCCCGGCCGAACAGGCGCGGCGGTGGAATGCGCGTTTTGCGCCCACGGTGTTGTTCCTGGGCCCGGACGGTCGCGAACTGGCCGAGCGCCTGGTCGGCGTTGCCGTGCCCGACTTCTACGGCGACTACCTGGACGCACGACTGACCACGGCCCGCCAGGCGCTGAAACGAGCTTGACCTGGCGCAGACACGGGTGATGCCCGTTTCGTTAAACTGCAACGCCCACAGCGTGGATGGAACTCCCGGTGAGCAACGCGATCTCAAAACGGTGCGTTCTTGACGCCCATCCGATCCGCCGGGTATCGCTCCACGTTTCCCCCCGCCGCCGCCTCACCATGATCCACGCATTCCGCCTTCCCCTCCAGGCTTCCAGGCGCCCGTTCTTTGCCGTCCTGCTGGCCCTGAGCGTCTCCGCAGTGCTGGCGCTGACCGGCTGCGCCGCTCGGGAGGACGCCCCCGCGTCCACCTTCGTGCTGCTCGACGGTACGACCACCACCACCGCCGACTTCAAGGGCAAGGTGACCCTGGTGAACTTCTGGGCCACCACCTGTGTGACCTGCGTGAAGGAAATGCCGTCGCTGGTCAACACCCACAACAAATACAAGGGTCAGGGCTACGACACCGTTGCGGTGGCCATGAGCTACGACCCGCCCGCCTGGGTGCTCAATTTCACCCAGACCCGGCAGTTGCCCTTCAAGGTGGCGTTCGACAACACGGGTGAGCTGGCCAAAAGCTGGGGCGACGTCCGGCTCACGCCCACCACCTACCTGCTGGACAAACAAGGCCGCATCGTGAAGCGCTTTGTCGGCGAACCCGACTTCACGGCCCTGCACAGTCTGATCGAGGAACTGCTGGCCCAGAGCTGACCCCGGGGAGCATGCCGTCCAAAGAAGAGGGGCTGACGTTGAACGGCGTCAGCCCCTCTTTGATTTTCCGGCTTGGCCCTGGCCCAGCGCCGGGCCTCTCAGTCCTTGCGGAACGCGTCGTGGCAAGCCTTGCAGCTTTTTCCCGCGGCGCCAAAGGCCTCTTTCACGCTGTCCAGGTTGCCGGTCTTGGCCGCGGCCGACAGCTTGGCCACCTCGGCCTGCATTTTCTCGGCCGCCTGCTTGAACTTGGCCTGGTCGGTCCAGATGTCCGGCTTGGCCCGGGTCTCGCCCTTGTCGGTCCCCTCGCCGAAGGCCACGAATGGCAGCTTGCTCAGCGTCTCCACCAGCGCGGCGTTGTCGGCCGCCACCTGGGCGTCGAACGGAACCCGTCCGTTGGCCATGGCGCCGATCCGGCCAAAGTGATGGCCCATGACCGTCAGGACCGATTTGCGGTACTTGACCGCGTCCTCGGCTTTCTGGAACTGCGCCATGGCCGGCGCAGACAGTCCAACCAGGGGAACGACCAATGCAAGCGATGCGAGAGCCTTCATGTGAACTCCTTTGCGGTGGGGATCTGACAGGATGTAGGCGTTGAGCGCTACACCGCGCAGAGTGTGGCACAGGCACTTTGGTTCCTCGGGAACCGGATTCGTGCGATCGTCTCCATAATCGGCGTCGACCCATTGTCTGGAGTCCTGCCATGCACACCGTACGCGTCTGGGATCTGCCGACCCGCCTGTTTCACTGGGCCCTGGTGCTCTGCGTCATCGGACAGATCATCACCGCCAATGTCGGCGGCAACTGGATGAACTGGCATCTGCGCCTGGGCTATGCCGTGCTGACCTTGTTGTTGTTCCGACTGGTCTGGGGTTTTGTGGGCGGGCACTGGTCGCGCTTTTCCAGCTTTGTCTACGCGCCGGGAACGGTGTTGGCATATCTCCGGGGCCAGGCCCGGCCCGAGCACCGGGTGGGCCACAGCCCGCTGGGCGCCTTGTCGGTGTTCGCCTTGCTGGCCATCCTGCTGGCCCAGGTGGGCAGCGGCCTGTTCAGCGACGACGAGATCGCCTTCTCCGGACCGCTGGTGGCCCTGGTCTCGGGCGACACCGTGGGTCTGGCGACCACCTACCACAGGAGTGTTGGCAAGCTGTTCGTGGTGGCGCTTGTGGCCTTGCATCTGCTGGCCATCGGCTATTACAAGCTGGTCAAGAAGGAGCGGCTGGTCCGTCCCATGATCGACGGCGACAAGCAGGTGCAGGCGCCCATGCCCAGCGCACGGGACACGGTGCGCACCCGCCTGTTCGCCTTGGGCGTGTTGGTGCTGTGTGCGGTGGCGGTGAATCGGTTGGTCGGGCTCGGTGCGGCCACGACCTTCTGACCCACCCCGCGCCCGGCGCCTTGTCGTATAGTCACAGGCCGACTGACTTCCGCCGATGCCCTGCCGCATCCTGTCGTGTCCATGACCGAGCCTGTTTCCGCCGAGATCACCCTGCACCTGGCCCAGACGCCGGAAGATCTGCAAGCCGCGCGTGCACTCTTCCTCGACTATCAGGCCGATCTGGGCATTGATCTGTGTTTCCAGGGTTTCGAGGCCGAGCTCGACAACCTGCCCGGCGACTACGCGGAACCGGCGGGAGGCTTGATGCTGGCCCGGGTGGACGGCGCGCCAGCGGGTTGCTGCGCTTTTCGTCCACTGGCCAACAGCGACCACCTCAACGCCTGCGAAATGAAGCGCCTGTTTGTCCGCCGCGCATTTCGGGGCTTTGGCCTGGGCCGGCAACTGGTCGAACAGATCATGTCGCGCGCGCAGTTGGCCGGCTACACCACCATGCTGCTCGACACCTTGAGCGACATGGAAGCCGCACGCGCGCTCTACCAGGAAGCCGGATTCATTGAGGTCCCGCCCTACTACCACAACCCATTGCCCGGGGCGCACTACCTCAAAGTCGCGCTGTGACCCGCGGGCGCGATCACAAAGAAAAGGGGCAGACCGCCGATGGCGATCTGCCCCCTCTTTTGGGGTTCTTCAGCCCATTCAGCCGGCTGCGCGTGCCTGTGCCAACAGGGTGGCGGCATCGCTCACTTCGAACTTGCCGGGCCCCTCGATGTTCAGCGTCTGCACCACGCCATCCTTGAGCAGCATCGAATAGCGGTTGCTGCGCAGGCCGAGGCCCTTGCCCGTCAGGTCCAGCGTCAGACCGGTGGCCTTGGCGAAGGCGGCATCACCGTCACCGAGCATGCGAACCTTGTCGCCGGTCTTCTGGTCGCGCGCCCAAGCCCCCATCACGAACGCATCGTTCACGCTCAGGCACCAGATTTCGTCCACGCCCGCCGCCTTGAACGCGTCGAACTGCTCCACATAGCCGGGCACATGCTTGGCCGAGCAGGTGGGCGTGAATGCGCCGGGCAAACCAAACACAGCGATCGTCTTTCCCGCGCTGGCCTTCTGCGTATCGACCGGGTTCGGTCCGATGCTGCAACCATTGCCTTCAACCTCGATGTACTCCATCAGCGTGGCCGCCGGAATCTTGTCACCCACCTGGATCATGTGTTGCTCCTCGTATATGTGTAGATAAGGCCCGAAGGCCAGCCGTCCCGCCCCACAGAAAAGTGGATCGGAAAAAGAAAAAGCGACCGAATTGTCGGTCGCTTTTCGGATCTGTGCTGCGCGCAGCACAAAGAGGCTTACACCAGTGCGGCTTTCTGCACCAGGCGCGTGGCCACCCAGTTCTTCGTCTTGGACAGCGGACGGCTTTCGGTGATCTCGATCACGTCGCCCGTCTTGTATTCGCCGTTTTCGTCGTGTGCGTGGTACTTGCTCGACTTGGCAACGATCTTGTCGTACAGCTCGTGCTTCACACGGCGCTCGACCAGAACCGTCACGGTCTTGGCACGCTTGTCGCTGACCACCTTGCCAACCAAGGTGCGCTTGAGGGATGTTTTAGCTTCCGTCATGGTCACTCCTTATTTGGCCGCGGCCGCAGCACGCTGCTTCTCGGACAGGATGGTCTTGGCACGGGCAATCGCACGACGGGTGTCGCCCAGCGTGGCGTTGTTGTTGAGTTGTTGCGTGGCTTTTTGCATACGCAGACCGAAGTGGGCCTTTTGCAGCGATTTCACTTCGGCTTCGAGGCCGGCCACATCCTTTTGGCGCAGTTCAGCAGTTTTCATCTTGTGTTCTCCTGAATCACTGACCCAACAGGCGCGTCACGAACGTGGTGCGCAGCGGAAGCTTGGCGGCGGCCAGCGTGAACGCTTCGCGCGCCAGCTGCTCGGGCACACCCACGATCTCGTAGAGCACCTTGCCAGGCTGGATTTCAGCCACGTAGTACTCCACCGAGCCCTTGCCGTTGCCCATACGGACTTCGGCAGGCTTCTGGGAAATCGGCTTGTCCGGGAACACGCGGATCCAGATACGGCCGCCACGCTTGACGTGACGGGAAATCGCACGGCGTGCGGCTTCGATCTGGCGGGCCGTCAGACGACCGCGATCGGTGGACTTCAGACCGAAGTCACCGAACGCCACGGTGGCGCCACTGGTGGCGACGCCCGTGTTGCGTCCTTTTTGCTCTTTACGGTATTTGCGACGAGCGGGTTGCAACATGTTTATTCTCCTTTGCCGTCCGCAGCTGCAGATGCGGGTGCGTCTTTACGAACGCGCTTAACGGCGGGTTTGGTGTCACCACCCGTGGCTTCGGCAGGCTTGTCGCTGCCATCGGCCGGGGCGGCATTGGCGCCAGGGCGGCGAACCGCTGCGCGGGCAGGAGGACCTGCCGGACGCTCGCGGCGCGGACCACGCGGACGGCGCTCTTCTTCGGCACGCGGCGCTTCTGCGACCACGGGCGCATCGTTGCGACCCAGGGTGTCGCCCTTGTAGACCCAGACCTTGACACCGATGATGCCGTAGGTGGTCTTGGCTTCGGATGTGCCGTAGTCGATGTCGGCGCGCAGGGTGTGAAGCGGCACGCGGCCTTCGCGGTACCACTCGCAACGAGCGATTTCGATACCGTTGAGACGACCGGACGACATGATCTTGATGCCCAGAGCACCCAGACGCATGGCGTTCTGCATAGCGCGCTTCATGGCGCGGCGGAACATGATGCGCTTTTCGAGCTGCTGCGTGATGCTGTCGGCGATCAGCTTGGCATCGATTTCAGGCTTGCGCACTTCTTCGATGTTGACCGCAACCGGCACGCCCAGCTTGGCGGCCAGTTCTTTCTTCAGCTTCTCGATGTCTTCGCCCTTCTTGCCGATCACCACGCCCGGACGTGCCGAGTAAATGGTGATGCGTGCGTTCTTGGCAGGACGCTCGATCACGACGCGTGAGACGGCGGCGTTCTTCAGCTTGGCCTTCAGGTACTCACGCACCTTGATGTCTTCGGCCAGCATGCCCGCGAAATCGCGGTTGCTGGCATACCAACGGCTGGCCCAGTTGCGGGAAACTGCGAGGCGGAACCCGGTCGGGTTGATTTTCTGTCCCATATTCCTGTGACCTCTTCAGTTGCCAACCGTCACGTAGATGTGACACGTGGGTTTGCTGATGCGGTTGCCGCGGCCTTTGGCGCGGGCCGAGAAGCGCTTGAGCGTGGCACCTTGTTCGACGTAGATCGTGGTGACCTTCAGTTCGTCGATGTCGGCGCCATCGTTGTGTTCAGCGTTGGCGATGGCAGACTCCAGGGCCTTCTTGACGATGCCAGCGGCCTTCTTCTGCGTGAACGCCAGGATGTTCAGGGCCTGGTCGACCTTTTTGCCGCGAATCAGGTCGGCAACCAGTCGGCCTTTGTCCACCGACAGGCGCACGCCGCGAACGACAGAGCGGGTTTCTGTACTCATGGTTGGTCCTTACTTCTTCGCTTTTTTGTCGGCCGGATGGCCTTTGAACGTGCGCGTCAGCGAGAACTCGCCGAGCTTGTGTCCAACCATCTGATCGGTGATGTACACGGGCACGTGCTGCTTGCCGTTGTGAACGGCGATGGTCAGTCCGATGAAATCGGGCAGGATCATGGAGCGACGCGACCAGGTCTTGACAGGTTTTTTGTCCTTGCTGGACACGGCCTTTTCCACTTTGGCCATCAGGTGATGGTCAACGAAGGGGCCTTTTTTGAGTGAGCGTGTCATGTTGTCAACCCTTTACTTCTTGCGACGCGACACGATCATCGACTGCGTGCGGCGGTTGTTGCGGGTGCGATAGCCCTTGGTCAGGTTGCCCCACGGATCCACCGGCGCGCGGCCTTCGCCGGTCTTGCCTTCACCACCACCGTGCGGGTGGTCGATCGGGTTCATCGCGGTACCGCGAACGGTCGGACGAATGCCCATGTGACGCTTCACACCGGCCTTGCCCAACTGGCGCAGGCTGTGCTCCTGGTTGGACACTTCGCCGATGGTGGCGCGGCAGTCCACGTGGACCTTGCGCACTTCACCCGAGCGCATGCGCACCTGGGCGTAGATGCCTTCGCGGGCCAGCAGCACAGCCGAAGCGCCAGCGGAACGGGCGATTTGCGCGCCCTTGCCAACCTGCAGCTCGATGCAGTGGATGGTCGAACCGACCGGGATGTTGCGGATCGGCAGGGTGTTGCCGACACGAATCGGCGACTCCGAGCCGGACAACAGCGTGGCACCGATTTCAACACCACGCGGGGCGATGATGTAACGACGCTCGCCGTCGGCGTAGCACAGCAGCGCAATGTGGGCGGTGCGGTTCGGGTCGTATTCGATGCGTTCGACCTTGGCCGGAATGCCGTCCTTGTTGCGACGGAAGTCGACCACACGGTAGTGGTGCTTGTGACCACCGCCTTTGTGGCGGGTGGTGATGTGACCGTTGTTGTTGCGGCCAGCCTTCTGGAACTGGGGCTCCAGCAGCGGCGCAAAACCTTCACCCTTGTGCAGGTGGTCACGCGTGACCTTCACCATGCCGCGACGGCCTGGTGAGGTCGGTTTCATCTTGATGACTGCCATGATTAAACGCCCTCTCCGCCGAAGTTCAGCTCTTGACCCGGCATCAGCGTCACGTAGGCCTTGCGCACGTGGTCGCGACGACCAACGGTCTTGCCAAAACGCTTGGATTTGCCCTTCTGGTTGAGCACGGAAACGCCCTTGACCTGCACCTTGAACATCAGTTCAACAGCGGCCTTGATTTCGGGCTTGGAAGCATCGCGCAACACCTTGAACATCACGGCGTTGGTCTGCTCGGCGACCTGAGTGGCCTTCTCGGACACGATGGGTGCCACGAGAACCTGCATCAGACGGCCTTCGTCGTATTTCGTGACGCTCATGCGAACATCTCCTTGAGCTGGTCGATGGCACCCTTGGTGACGATCACCTTCTTGTAGTGCACCAGCGACACCGGATCGGCGTAACGCGGCTCAACGACGAGCACGTTGGGCAGGTTGCGCGAAGCCAGGTACAGGTTTTCGTCGATTTCTTCGGCGATCACCAGAACGTGGTTCAGGTTCATGGCCTTGAACTTGTCGGCGAGCTGCTTGGTCTTGGGCGAGTCCACCTTGATGGAATCGACCACGGCCAGGCGGCCTTCACGCACCAGTTGCGAGAAGATGGACGCCATGCCGGCGCGGTACATCTTCTTGTTGAGCTTCTGGGTGAAGTTTTCGTCGGGGCTGTTCGGGAAAATGCGACCGCCTCCGCGCCACAGCGGGGAAGACGTCATACCGGCGCGGGCGCGGCCCGTGCCTTTTTGCTTGAACGGCTTCTTCGTCGAGTGCTTGACCATTTCACGGTCTTTTTGAGCACGCGTACCCTGGCGGGCGTTGGCTTGATAAGCCACCACCAGCTGGTGAATCAGCGCTTCGTTGTAGTCGCGACCAAACACGGTCTCGGGCACGTCCACATTGGACGAGGCTTGACCCTGGTCATTCAGGAGTTCAACTTGCATCAGTTAGCTCCCTTGTTGACTTTGGCTTTGACAGCGGGGCGAACGGTCAGGAAACCGCCGTTGGAGCCCGGCACAGCGCCACGGATCATCAGCAGTTGGCGGGCTTCGTCAACGCGGAAGATGTCCAGGTTCTGGATGGTCTTGGTCTGATCGCCCATGTGGCCGGTCATCTTCTTGCCCGGAAACACGCGACCCGGATCCTGGGCCATGGAGATCGAACCCGGCACGTTGTGCGAACGGCTGTTGCCGTGCGAGGCGCGCTGGGATTTGAAGTTGTGGCGCTTGATGGTGCCGGCAAAACCTTTACCGATCGAAGTACCTTGCACGTCCACCTTCTGGCCCGCTGCGAAGATCGCATTGGCAGCCACCACGGCACCAGGCTGGTACTGGGCAGCGACGTCGGAGGCGACGCGGAATTCCTGGATGATCTCACCCGCTTCAACACCGGCTTTCGCCAGGTGGCCCGCTTCGGGCTTGGTGACGCGGGAAGCACGGCGGACACCAAAGGTGACCTGCAGCGCATCGTAGCCATCGTTGGCTTGAGTTTTGACTTGTGTCACACGGTTGTTGGACACGTCGACCACCGTGACAGGAACTGCGTCCCCGTCATCGGTGAACAGGCGCATCATGCCCACCTTGCGACCCAACAACCCGAGGGAGTTGCTAAGACTCATTGTTTTCTCCGTTCCCGACTTCAATTGGCCGGGGCTGATGGTGCATCGGCCCGCCCCAGAGGGCACCGACACGTTTTAGGAATACGGCAACTGCAAAATTGACAGGCCGCATCGGCGCAAAGCCGAACCTCTCAAGCCAAAGCTTGAAAAGCCTGCCAGTATAACCAGCAGGCTTTTTTTTTGCAAGTCCACCGGCAGCATTTGCCAGCGGAACCGCGCAGAGTGTTTACTGCAGCTTGATTTCGACGTCCACGCCGGCCGGCAGGTCAAGCTTCATCAGGGCATCCACCGTTTTGTCGGTCGGATCCACGATGTCCATCAGACGCTGGTGGGTGCGGATTTCGAGCTGATCGCGGCTGGTCTTGTTGACGTGCGGCGAACGCAGGATGTCGAAACGCTTCATGCGCGTCGGCAGGGGCACGGGGCCCTTGACGATGGCGCCGGTGCGCTTGGCGGTGTCAACGATCTCGGCGGCCGAGGTGTCGATCAGCTTGTAGTCGAAGGCCTTGAGGCGGATGCGGATTTTTTGCTTGGAAGACATGGTAATTCCTTTGTTTGGTCAATCGCTTGTGGACCAGGCCCAGGGCCCGGTCCCGCAAACAAATC
>NZ_BCWR01000018.1 GCF_001592305.1 Hydrogenophaga taeniospiralis CCUG 15921 | reverse complement strand
ACTGCGGGCCACCATGGTGCGTGCCGGCATGGTCTGATCCGGTTCAACGCCCTGGTTTGAAAGCCGCGCCCCGCGAGGGTCGCGGCTTTTCTTTTGGCCGCTTCACGCCAAGGTAGAGCCGCTCGCGGGTTCCTTTTCCAGAATGCAGACGATGCTCTTGCCCAACTGATGCAGGGTCAGCACGTCCCCCACCCAGCGCGATGCCCTCACCATCACCGAGTCCCAGAGCCGGATCTGGCCGGCGCTGGGGGAGTCCGACTTCAGGATCAACAGGTTGGCCAGGCTCGCGAGCATGCCCACGCTGTCGAGGTAGTGCATCTTCGTGATGCGCAGCGACGCCGGCACGGCCGCGCGCAGCAGCGCTTTGTCATAGCGCCGGTGGTGGCCGATCTTGCGGTCGAACTCGGTGTAGAGGAAGTTGTGCGCCGGCGCCACGATGACGATGTGGCCCCCGTCCACCAGATGGTGGGCCACGCGCTGCAGTTCTTCGCGGTCGTCTTCGATGTGTTCGAGCACGTCGATGTACAGGATGGTGTCAAAACGCTCGTCGGCCCCGAGATCGCAGGACGTGCCGTGGCGGATGTCGTACCCGGCGGGCAGCTCGCCCTGGCCCAGCCGCTGCCGGACCTGGTGGCACATGCCAGGGTCGGGCTCCAGCCCCACCCATTTGCGGTACGGCCGGTGGTTCAGGGCCCTGGCGGTGGCGCCGAGGCCGGCGCCCAGTTCCAGCACCTCGTTGCCCAGGAAGGGCGCGATCTGTTGGCCCCAGTAAGCCTTCCAGTTCACGGCTGCGGAAAAATTCTCCAGCTCGCTGCCGGAGTAGGAAAACGCATCGGGAGTGGTGGGCATGGGCTTTCGGCGGGACTTTGGAGCGCACATGGTACGCCGCGTTCCGGCCGATCCGGCCGCGCACTGTCCGGCGCGGCGCATCCGGCATGACTCGTGGGCGGCGGCGCGGTGGGCTATATTGGTCTGCGGTGCCCCGGCATTGGCGCGCGGTGCCATTTTTCTCTCGACGAAGCCATCGAAGGAGCAGACCCATGCCATCCGGAAAAATTCTCGTCGCCCAGGGCGGCGGCCCCACCGCCGTGATCAACCAGTCGCTGGTGGGCGTGGCGCTGGAGGCGCGGCGCTTCCAGAACGTGAAACTGGTCTACGGCGCGCGCCACGGCGTGCGCGGCATCGTGGACGAGGAGTTCGTGGACCTCACCCAGGAGACCAGCCACAACCTCGAAGCCGTGGCCTGTACCCCGGCCTCGGCGCTGGGCTCCACGCGCGACAAGCCCGACCTGAAGTACTGCCAGGAAATCTTCAAGGTGCTCAGGGCCCACGAGATCGAGCACTTCTTCTACATCGGCGGCAACGATTCGTCGGACACGGTGCGCATCGTGAGCGAAGAGGCGCGCAAGGCCAACTACCCGCTGCGTTCGATCCACATCCCGAAGACCATCGACAACGACCTGGTGGGCAACGACCACACGCCCGGCTTTCCCTCGGCGGCGCGCTTCGTGGCCCAGGCCTTTGCCGGTGCCAACCTCGACAACGCCTCGCTGCCCGGCGTGTACGTGGGCGTGGTGATGGGGCGGCACGCGGGCTTTCTCACGGCCGCGTCCGCCCTGGGCAAGAAGTTTCCGGACGACGGCCCGCACCTGATCTACGTGCCCGAGCGGGTGTTCGAGATCCCGAAGTTCCTGGCCGACGTGAAGACCATGGTCGAGCGCCACGGCCGCTGCGTGATCGCGGTGAGCGAGGGCATCCACGACGCCTCGGGTCAGCCCATCATCACCCAGCTGGCCAAGGACGTGGAGAAGGACGCGCACGGCAACGTGCAGCTCTCGGGCACCGGCGCGCTGGCCGATCTGCTGTGCGAAGAGATCAAGGCCAAGCTCGGCATCAAGCGCGTGCGTGGCGACACCTTTGGCTACCTGCAGCGCAGCTTCATCGGCTGCGTGTCCGACGTGGACCAGCGCGAGGCGCGCGAGGTGGGCGAAAAGGCGGTGCAGTTCGCCATGTGGGGAAAGGTGGACGGCTCGGTGGCGATCAAGCGCACCGGCTTTTATTCGGCCGACTACGAGCTGCTGCCGCTGGAGGCCGTGGCCGGCAAGACACGCACCATGGAAGACGAGTTCATCACCGCCAGCGGCACCGACGTGACCGATGCCTTCCGCCTCTACCTGCGGCCCCTGCTCGGTTCGGGCATGCCCGACGCTTTCCGCCTGCGGCACAACCCTGTGGCCAAGGTGCTCAAGCGGGGCTAATGCGGGTGCGACAGGCGGGCGCGGCGCGTCTGCCTACAATGCCGGAGCCTGGCCGCCGTGCCGGGCGACAAGCGTTCTCAGGGCGGGGTGAAAGTCCCCACCGGCGGTGATGGCGGCGTGGTGTTCCACCACGACCGCACGAGTGCCGCGAGCGCCTGCGCATTTCGGTGCGCAGGGTCAGCAGACCCGGTGAGACTCCGGGACCGACGGTCACAGTCCGGATGCAAGAGAGCGCGAGCCGGCTGCCCGGGCGGTGCTGTTGCGCCGCCGTGGGCGCGTGTGCTTGTGCGCCCTGATTCTGTGCCACCCTCTTTGCCATGAGGCCACCATGAATCAGTCAGTTTCCGCCGCTTCTGCCGTTTCTTCTTCCCCCGCTGCCGCGTCCTTGCCTGCCTTGCCGCCGGGCCTGCGTTTCGCTTTTGTCGAGGCCTCGTGGCACGCCGACATCGTGCACCAGGCGCGAGACGCCTTCTTCGAGACCATGGCCAGCGCCGGTTTCGGGCCGGCCAGCATCGACGTGTTCGACGTGCCCGGCGCGTTTGAAATCCCGCTGCACGCCCAGCGCCTGGCGCGCTCGGGCCGCTACGCCGCCGTGGTGGGCAGCGCGCTGGTGGTGGACGGTGGCATCTACCGCCACGACTTCGTCTCGCAGACCGTGGTGCAGGCGTTGATGGACGTGCAGCTCGACACCGGCGTGCCCATGATCTCGGCCGTGCTCACGCCGCACCACTTTCACGAACACGCCGAGCACCGCAAGTACTTCCTGCGCCACTTCGCCGTCAAGGGCACGGAGGCGGCCGAGGCCTGTCTTCAGGTGGTGGCCGGTCTGCGGCGGCTGGAGGCCATGCTGGCGGCATCGTAGACTCGGGGCCACCTTGCCGACGCCTTCAATCCGCCCATGTTGAAAACCGTTCTGTCCACCGCCTGCCTGATGGCCGCCAGCGCCGTCCATGCCGACCCCTGCGAGCCACTGCGCGCGCGGATCGAACGGCAGATCGCCAGCCGGGGCGTGCAGGATTTTTCAGTGATCGCGGTGGACGTGGCGCAGGAGGTGCCGGGCAAGGTGGTCGGCTCCTGCGCCTTCGGGGCGAAGAAGGTGGTGTACGCCCGGGGCGAGCAGCACGTCCGGGACCACCAGCGGTACGCCCGGGACCCCCAGCGCGTGAAGCTGCAGGTGTCTTCTCTGGATGCGCTTGCGATGGCGGTCAGGCCGCCCGCGAGCACGCCCGATGATCACATCCTGACCGAATGCAGGGACGGCTCGGTGTCCCGGGACGGCCACTGCAGCCCCTGAGCGCGCGGCGCATCAGCCCAGCGCTTTGAACGACTGCAGCGGCGAGAGCGGCGTGAAGTCGCCGGCGCGCTTTTCCTTCATGGCCATGATGGACTCGCGCACATGCGCGTTGCTCCAGATCGCGCCCTGCAGCCAGCCCATCTGGCGCAGACTGTCTTCCACCGAGTGGTCGCGCGCGTAGCTCACCGCCTGCTTGGTGCCCCAGATCGCGATCGGCGGCTTGCTGGCGATTTCTTTCGCGCATTGGAGCGCGGCGGCGAGCATCGCCTCCGCCGTGTCGAACACCTCGGTCACCAGCCCGTAGGCCAGTGCGCGCTGGGCCGGCAGGCGGCGGCCGGTGTAGGCCATTTCCTTCACCACGGCGAACGGGATCAGCTTGGGCAGGCGTTGCAGTGTGCCCACGTCGGCCACCATGCCGATGTTGATCTCCTGGATGCAGAAAAACGCGTCGGCCGTGGCGTAGCGGATGCAGGCGGCCGTGACCATGTCCACCGCGCCGCCGATGCAGCCGCCCTGGATGGCGCAGATCACCGGGATGCGCAGGGCCTCGATCTTCGTGAACGTGGCCTGCATGTCGGTCAGCAGGTCGAAGATGGCGGCGCGGCCCTCGGGGCTCTGGTCGTCCATGGCGATGGCGCCGCTGAAGGTTTCCAGCGCCATGCCGGCGCTGAAGTGTTTGCCGGTGCTGCTGATCACCAGCGCGCGGGCCGTGCCTTCGGTGTGAATGCGGGTCAGCACCTCGTCCAGCTCGCGCCAGAAGGTGGGGTGCATGGTGTTCATTGCCTCGGGCCGGTTGAGCACCAGGTGGGCCACGTGGTCTTCAGTCAAGCTCAGGGAAAAGCAGGTCGGTGTGTTCATCGGTGGACTTGTCTTTGGCGGTTCGGGGTTTGGCGGCGGTGTTTTCACTGTAGCCCGCGGCCGGCCCGTCTTCTGTCCCGGGTTTGACCAGCTTGCCCACGCGCACGCCCAGCAGACGGATGCGGCGCGAGAGGTCCACGCGCTTGAGGCACAGGCCCGCCTGGCGGCGGATGGTGGCGGCGTCGTCGGTGAAGTGATCGATCGTCACGTCGCGCGTCACGCTCTGGAAGTTGTCATATCGCAGTTTGATGCCGATGGTCTTGCCCGCGTAGCCCTTGCGCCGCAGGTCGTCGGCCACCTGTTCGCAGAGTCGCGTGAACACCGCGCCCAGCTCGGTGCGGTCGCGCACCGCGTGCAGGTCGCGCTCGAAGGTGGTCTCGCGGCTCATGCTCACCGGTTCGCTTTCGGTCACCACCGGGCGGTCGTCGCGGCCCCAGCTCACGGCGTGCAGCCAGCGGCCGTAGCTCTTGCCGAAGTGCTCGATCAGCCAGCCGGGCTCGCGCGCGGCCAGTTCGCCGATGGTGTGGATGCCATACCCCTGCAGCTTCTGATCGGCCTTGGGGCCCACGCCGTTGACCTTGCGGCAGGGCAGCGGCCAGATCTTTTCCTGCAGGTCTTCGGGCCAGACGATGCTGATGCCGTTGGGCTTGTTGAATTCGCTCGCCATCTTGGCGATCAGCTTGTTCGGCGCCACGCCGATGGAGCAGGTGATGCCGGTGGCCTGGAAGATGCTCTTTTGAATCAGCCGCGCCAGCACGCGCCCGCCCTCGCGCTGGCCGCCGGGCACGTCGGTGAAGTCGATGTAGACCTCGTCCACACCGCGGTCTTCCATCACCGGCGCGATCTCCAGGATGGTGCTCTTGAACAGGCGCGAGATGCGGCGCACCTCGTCAAAGTCCACCGGCAGCAGGATCGCCTGCGGGCAGAGCTTGGCCGCCTTCATGAGCCCCATGGCCGAGCCCACGCCGAACTGGCGCGCGGCGTAGGTGGCGGTGGTGATGACGCCGCGCCCGGTGTAGCTCGCCAGCCGGGGAAAGAAGTCGAGCGGGATGCGTGACAGGTCACCGTCGGACCAGTCGCGCTCCGGGTAGGTCTCGCGCAGGCGGGCGAGCACATCGTCGTCGCGCCGTCGCCCGCCGCCGATCACCACCGGCAGGCCCTTGAGCTGCGGGTAGCGCAGCAGCTCCACCGACGCGAAAAAAGCGTCCATGTCCAGATGCGCGATGCGCCGGGGCAGGGGGTCGGTCGGGTGGGCGGGAGCGGTCACGGCGCCAAGCATAGCGCTGTGGATGCGCAGCGCTGCGGGCTAAGATGGCCGGCCAGAGCGGTGCCGTCGCGCCGCCTTTTTCCGGGAGCCAAAACATGAACACACTGTCCCGCCTGATCGCCGCCCTGCTCGTGGGCGCGGGCATCGCCGCCGCCGGTTTCGCGGTGAGCCAGGGCCTGGAGCGCTTTCGCATGTCGGACCGCTCGGTCACCGTCAAAGGCTTGGCCGAGAAGGACGTGGAGAGCGACTTCGCTATCTGGACGCTGAGCTTTCGCCGCGCCGGCAGCGATTTCGGCAGCGTGCAGCAGGCGCTCGCGGCCGACCGCGACAAGGTGCTGGCCTTCCTGCAGCAGCGCGGATTCACCGAGGCCGAGGTGGAGGCCCGGCCGCTGCAGGTGCAGGACCTGTTTGCGCGCGAATACGCGCAGGGCAACCAGCCGCTGCGTTTCAACGGCACGGGCCAGGTGCTGGTGAAATCGGCGCGGGTGGGCGAGGTCGAAAAAGCGGCGCTGGCGGTGGACCCGCTGATCCAGAGCGGCATGCAGCTCGGCGGCGACGGCGAGGGTGCCACCGGTCCACGCTACCAGTTGCGTGGCTTCAACGACATCAAGGCGCCGCTGCTGGCCGAAGCCACGCGCAACGCGCGCGAGCAGGCCGACAAGTTCGCGGCCGAAGCCGGCGCCCGCCTGGGGCCCCTGAAAAACGCCAACCAGGGCGCGATCCGCATCACCGGCGATGACGGCAACGACTACGACGACGGCAGCTCGCGCACCAAGCGGCTGCGGGTGGTGAGCACGTTTGAATACGAGTTGGAGTAGGCCCCCCCGCAGCGCTTCGCGCTACCCCCCCAGGGGGCGGCACTGGCCGTCCGGCAAAGCCGGCCCGGCGGTGCCCTGGGCTGGACCTCTTCATGCGTCGGATTGGTGCTCCGGAGCCTGGAAAACTGAAGTGATCGGTCGCAGGCTGGCCATGCCTGCGGGCTGAATAGGCTCAGCCGGTGGAGCCTGCATCGGTGGCAGGCGCCTCTGTTGCTGCCGCGTCGCCATCCTTCTCCCCGGGAATGCCTGACCAGCTTTCCCAGCCCGGGCCGAAGGTTTCGATCGGGTGTTGTGTGCGCTCCGAGCCGTTGCCGCACAGCAGGGCATCGGCGGCGCAAAAGCGGTCGCAGCCCCAGCAGTTGCGCTCGGGGTGGGGTGGGTTGATGGGGAAGCGTTTGGCCAAGCCGTGAGTCAGATCGACTTCTGCACCAGCCAGCCCTTGAACAGCCAGGGCAGGCTGGGGCTGGCGCCGGCGGGCACGCCGCCTTTGTTCTCGGCGCTGACGGCCAGCTCGGTCACGCCCTGCAGCGCGTCTTCGCTCACAGGCATCTGCAGCGTCTTGTATTTGCTCTCGATCACGCCCAGCGAGCGCGGCGCGGCGTCGCCGGCGATGGCCCAGACCTGCATGCTGTCTTCGCGGCCCTCTTTCACGTCGTTGAGCCGCTGCAGCAGCAGCCCGCCGTCTTTCGGGTTGTAGGTCGCGAGCATGGCGGGCTTTTGCTGGTCGTCCAGCAGCACGGCCACCTGGCGGATCTGCGGCACCTCGGCCAGCCGGGTCTGGGCGTGCCGGATCTGCGCCTGCAGCTGCGTCATCATGCTGCTGCTCGCCGCCCAGCCGATCAGCAACACCAACAGCAGAAAGATGGCCAGCGCGCGCCACCAGGGGCTGACGCGGCGCGAGGCGGGGGTGGTTTCGGGTTCGGTGCTGGCTGGGGTCTGGGCGTCGGTCATGGTGGGTTCAGGTGGGAAAGGTACCGGGGAGGAGTATGCCCTTGTCCACCGTCTCGATCTTCGTGTGGCCGCAGAAGGCCATGGTCAGGTCCAGCTCGCGGTGGATGATCTCCAGGCACTTGGTGACGCCGGCTTCACCCATGGCGCCCAGGCCGTAGAGGAAGGGGCGGCCGATGTAGACGCCGCGCGCGCCCAGCGCCCGGGCCTTGAGCACGTCCTGTCCGCTGCGGATGCCGCCGTCCATGTGCACCTCGATCTGGCTGCCCACCGCGTCCACCACGGCCGGCAGGGCTTCGATGCTGGACTGCGCGCCGTCGAGCTGGCGCCCGCCGTGGTTGCTGACGATGAGCGCGTCGGCGCCCGAGGCCACGGCCAGCTTGGCGTCTTCCACGTCCTGGATGCCCTTGAGGATGAGCTTGCCGCCCCAGCGCTGCTTGATCCACTCCACGTCGCCCCAGTTGAGCGCGGGGTCGAACTGTTTGGCCGTCCATTCGCTCAGGGAACCCATGTTGTCCACGCCGCTCACGTGGCCGATGATGTTGCCGAAGCCGTGGCGCTTGGTGCCCAGCATGCCCAGGCCCCAGCGGGGTTTGGTCATCATGTTGAGGATGTTGGCGACGGTGAGCTTGGGCGGCGCCGAGAGGCCGTTCTTCAGGTCCTTGTGGCGCTGGCCGAGGATCTGCAGGTCCAGCGTGAGCACCAGCGCCGAGCAGTTGGCGGCCTTGGCGCGGTCGATCAGGCGCTCGATGTAGGCGCGGTCCTTCATCACGTAGAGCTGGAACCAGAAGCCCTGGCCGGCGTGCTGCGCCACGTCTTCGATCGAGCAGATGCTCATGGTGGAGAGCGTGAACGGAATGCCGAAGCGGCGCGCGGCGCGCGCGGCCAGGATCTCGCCGTCGGCGTGCTGCATGCCGGTCAGGCCCGTGGGCGCGATCGCCACCGGCATGAACACCTCTTGCCCGACCATGGTGCTGGCGGTGCTGCGGTTTTCCATGTTCACCGCCACGCGCTGGCGCAGCTTGATCTTCTGGAAATCGCTGGCGTTGGCGCGGTAGGTGCTCTCGGTCCAGGAGCCGGAATCGGCGTAGTCGTAGAACATGCGCGGCACGCGTTTTTCTGCCAGCACGCGCAGGTCTTCGATGTTGGTGATCACGGTCATGGGGCTTGTCTCCGGGTGAATGGGCAGGTGCAGGGGGCGGCCAGGGGCGGCTGCTGCGGATGTTAGCGGGGCGCTTTGCAAAAGGCTTGTGAAACCCGGCCCTCGGGTATTGAAAATTCTTCCGGGGTGTCGCGCAGGGGGCTGGTCAGTTCGCTTTTTGCAGGCGGCGGCGTAAGATCAAAAACCGGGGCCGGGAGCAGGGCTCCGCAGGCCCATGCCGTCCGCTGCCGGTGTCGCCTGCCGCCTGCGCCCTCTGCGCTGTGGGGGAGCGCCCAAGTGCTGGCAGCGACACCGAACACGGAGGACCCGCATGAACCGCCCTTCCAACCCCGCCCGCCGCCTCGCCGCCTGCTCCGCGGGTCTGGCCACGGCGCTTGCCGCGCCGTTCGCCCTGGCGCAGACCGCACCCACCCAGCTCTGGGTCGATGTGTCGACCTCCACCTTCGCCGGCATGCCCGAGTTCATGCAGTCCGGCGGCGGTTTTCTCGGCGGACTCATGGGCAAGGTCACGGGCAGCAGCGCCGCGCTGCGCCAGTACGGCCATGCGAGTGGCCGGTTCATCCAGCAGGGGACGGACCAGAGCCGCATGGGCGGCGGCATGCCGCCCACGCGCGTGGTCGACGTGGCCCTGCTCAACCCGCGGCGGCCTGGTGTCGAGGCCGCGCTGGCCATTCCGCCGGGCATGCGCATGGGCGAAGCCCTGCCGCTGGTGCCGCCCAACCCGGGCGAGCGCGAAGCCGGTGAGGCCGAGGTCGGCAAGCCACCCGAGATCAAGGGCCGCATCCTGGTCTACTGGGGCTGCAGCCCCACGGTGCGCCCCGGCCAGCCGCGCATCGCCAACCTCGGTGGCGACCCGGCCAAATGGGGTCAGGTGCTGGCCGGGCGCCATGCGCCGGAGCGCTCGGCCCGCGTGGGGGCGCAACACGCGCTGTACCCGAATGAAAAAAACCAGGTCAACCCCAGCGCCGACAGCTCGCTGCAGGGCGAACACCGCGTGCAAGGCGAGGGCGTGCCCGAGTCCATGGGTTTCACGCTCGGTCCCAACCAGGACCTGATGCCCTCGATCCAGCTGCAGAGCCAGGGCGCCGTGACCGACAGCATCCAGCTCAGCTGGCAGCCGGTGGAGCGCGCCCACGCCTACCACCTGCACGCCATGGGCATGGTCGGGGACGACATGGTGCTCTGGTCCAGCTCGGAGATCGCCGACGCCGGCCTGGGCCTGTTCGACTACCTCGGTGAATCGACCACGGCCAAGTGGGTGCGCGACAAACTGCTGCTGCCCGCCAGCGCCGCCGAATGCGCGGTGCCCAAGGGCATCTTCGCGGGCGACGGGGCGGGCCGCCCGGGCGAGGCCGGCGCGGCCATGCTGCGCATGATCGCCTACGGCCCCGAGAGCCACTTCAGCCACCCCGCGCGCCCGGCCAAGCCGCCCGCCGGCTGGAAACCCGAGTGGACGGTGCGTGTGCGCACCAAGAGCCAGACCATGGCCATGCTCGGCGTGGACATGGCGGGCATGGCCGCCGGCCAGCAGGCGCCGGGCGGTAATGACAGCGAGGGTGATGAGGCTGCGAGCCAGCGCCCCGAGCCCCAGGCGCCCGGGGCCATCAACATCCTGCGAGGTCTGTTCGGGCGCTGACGCGACGCGGTGCCGCACCATTTCACGGCGCCATCGGGTGCAGCTCGCGCAGGCAGTCCAGGAAAGCGTGGGTCACGCGCAGCGCCTCGGGCGAGCGCCGCACGATGGCGCTGTAGCCGCAGGTGTAGCGCAGCAGCGCCGGGTTGATGGCGCGCAGGCGCCCGTCGGCGACGAAGCCCTGCGCGTAGTGCTCGGGCAGAAAACCCAGGTAGTGGCCCGAGAGGATGAGCAGCGCCACCCCCTCCTGGTCGGACGCGGTGGCCGCGCGCTGCAGCCGCCGCTGGTGGGTCAGCTCCATGTTCTGCGAGTGGTAGCCCAGCGCGGCCAGGGGCTGCTGGCGCAGCGCGCGCCAGTCGGCCCGGGCCGGGGGCGCAGTGAACCACGGGTGGCCGGCGCCCGCATAGAGCAGCATGTTCTCGTCGAACAGCGGCGTGTAGTCCAGGCTGTCCGAGCGCCGGTGCTCGGGCACGATGCCGAGCTGGAATTGCCCGTCCATCACGCCGCGTTCGATCACCGCGATGCCGTTCACGTGCAGGTGCAGCTGGACCTGCGGCGCGCGTTCGCGCAGCAGCGCCAGCGCCTGCGGAATGTGGGCGGCCGGGTTGCTGGCGGTCTTTTCGAACACCGCCACGTGCAGGTCGCCGCCCAGGCGCTGGTGGATGTCGTGCAGGCTGCCGCGAAAGCCTTCGGTGGCGGCCAGCAGGCGCTGGGTGGCCTCATAGAGCTGCTGCCCCTCGGGCGTGAGCGCGAAACCGGCGCGCCCGCGCCGGCACAGCACCAGGCCCACGCGGGTTTCCAGGTCTTTGATGTGGCGGCTGATGGTGGACATGGCGATGTTGAGCTCCAGCTCGGCCGAGGCCATGCCGCCGCAGTCCACCACCGCCTTGAACACCCGCAGCAGGCGGATGTCCACGTCGCCCAGCTGGCCGAGAACGGCCCGGTGTTTTACTTTCATGTTTTGTAAAGTCAATGTGGATAGGTTGTCATTTATACGAGTAAACCGCGCGCCCCAGAATGCGCTCACCCAACCCCGAGGAGAACCCCATGGACCTGACCGACGGCCAGCGCCTGCAGAACACCCCCCGCACCGACGCCGCCTGGCTGGCGGCGCACTGGATGCCTTACACCGGCAACCGCGAATTCCAGGCCAACCCCCGCCTCATCACCAGCGGCCAGGGGGCCTACTACACCAGCCACGACGGCCGCCAGATCTTCGATGGCCTCTCCGGCCTGTGGTGCACCGGCCTGGGCCATGCGCGCAAGGAAATCGTCGACGCCGTGAGCCGCCAGGTGGCCACGCTCGACTATTCACCCGCCTTCCAGTTTGGCCACCCGCTGGCGTTCGAGCTGGCCAACAAAATCGTCGAGCGCATGCCCGCCGGCCTCAACCGAGTGTTCTTCACCGGCTCGGGCTCGGAGTCGGCCGACACGGCGCTCAAGATGGCGCGCGCCTACTGGCGCACCAAGGGCTTGGGCCAAAAGACGCGGCTGATCGGCCGCGTCAAGGGTTACCACGGCGTGAACTTCGGCGGCATCTCGGTGGGCGGCATCGCGGCCAACCGCAAGCTCTTCGGCCAGGGCGTGGAAGCCGACCACCTGCCCCACACCCAGCCGCCCAACGGCAGCTTCTACCGTGGCATGCCGCCCGAGGCCGGGCCCCACGGCGCCGCGCTGGCCGACGAGCTGCTGGCGCTGATCGCGCTGCACGACGCCTCCAACATAGCCGCCGTCATCGTCGAACCCTTCTCGGGCTCGGCCGGTGTGGTGATTCCGCCCGTGGGCTACCTGCAGCGCCTGCGCGAGATCTGCACGGCGAACAACATCTTGCTGATCTTCGACGAGGTCATCACCGGCTTTGGCCGCACCGGCAGCTGGACCGGCTCGGAAGCCTTCGGCGTCACGCCCGACATCCTCAACATCGCCAAGCAGGTCACCAACGGCGCGCAGCCGCTGGGCGCGGTGATCGTGCGGCAGGACATCTGCGACACCTTCATGGCCGCGGGTGGCCCCGAGTACATGCTGGAGTTCCCGCACGGCTACACCTACTCGGCCCACCCGGTGGCCTGCGCCGCCGGCATCGCTTCGCTCGACCTGCTGGAGAGCGACAACGCCCTGCAGCGCGTGCGCGAGCTTGCGCCACATTTCGAAAACGCCGTGCACGGGCTGCAGGGTGCGAAACACGTGGCCGACGTGCGCAACTTCGGTCTGGCCGCGGGCATCACCATCGCGCCTCTGCCGGGTGAGCCGGCCCGCCGGCCCTACGAGATCGCCATGGCCATGTACCAGAAGGGCTTTTACGTGCGCTACGGCGGCGACACCATCCAGCTCGCGCCGCCCTTCATCAGCACGCCGGCGGAGATCGACCGCATGGTCAGTGCGCTGGGCGACACGCTGAACAAGACGCTTTAACCCCCCGCAGCGCTTCGCGCTACCCCCCCGGGGGGCGGCACTGGCCGTCCGGCAGAGCCGGCCCAGCGGTGCCCTGGGTTGAACTGCTTCAGGCGCCGGGCGGCACCGGCTGCCCCGGCGCCAGCCCACTGGCCACCAGGCGCACGATCAGCTCTTCCGCGTTGTCGAAATCACGCGCGGTGAGTGCCGGTTTGCCCAGCAGCAGGGCGAACTGGGCCTGTTGTTCAGCGTAGGCCTGTGTGACCGTCCAGATGATGAACATCAGGTGCGTGAAGTTCACGCGTGCGATGCGGCCTTCGCGCGCCCAGCGCTCGAAGGTGCGCACCTCCTTGCGCAGCAGCGGCCCCACACGCGCGGTGATGGCTTCGCCGTACCTTGGTGCACCGGCGATCACCTCTTTGGTGAATACCTTGACGCCATTGGGGCGTTCGCGCGAAAAGCGCAGCTTCAGGCCGACGTAGGCACGCAGCGCGAGCATGGGGTCGTCCCCGTGTGACAGCTCGTCCATGCCGGCCAGCCACTGGTCCAGCACGTCGTCGAGCACGCGCCGGTACAGCGCCTCTTTGCTGGCGAAGTAATACAGCAGGTTGTGCCGGCTGATGCCGGCGGCGGCGCCGATGTTTTCGAGGGAAGCGCCCTCGAAACCGAACTGGGCGAACTGGTTTTCGGCCTCCTGCAGGATGGCCGCTTCCTTGCGCAGACGCGAGGCCGTGGGGGCCTTCGCAGGCGGTGTATCGGGCCCGGGTGGGGTGGGTGTTTTTGCCATCGCACCATTGTGGCGCAAGCCCCGCGCCAGTTTCTGGCATGGCGTTTGCTATAGGGATTTCACCAATTGGTAAAGTTTTACCAGTCGGTAAATTGCGACAGACCGCCGTGGTCGTGCGCAGGGTCCGGGTGCCGCAGAGCACACCGACCAGTGCAGGCCGTTTGTTGTTGCCCGAACCTGCCCCACAAGGAAAACCGATGGACACCCCCACGAGCCGCGCCTGCGGCGTCCACGCCGCCCGCCTCAACCTGGCGGACTACGCCGTTCACTTCAGCGACGCCCACCCGCCACTGACCCGCCCCCAGGCATTGATCGAAGCCGAGCGCTGCTACTACTGCCACGACGCACCCTGCGCCACGGCCTGCCCCACGGGCATCGACATCCCCTCGTTCGTGCACCGCATCGCGCAGGGCAACAACCGGGGTGCGGCGCGCGCCATTCTGGAAGCCAACCCACTGGGCGGCATGTGCGCGCGCGTCTGCCCCACCGAGGTGTTGTGCGAGCAGGCCTGCGTGCGCAACACCAACGAAGACAAGCCGGTGGAGATCGGATTGCTGCAGCGCTACGCCACCGATGCCTTCTTTGCCCAGCCGGGCGCGCCGCTGTTCCAGCGTGCGGCGCCCACGGGCAAGCGCGTGGCGGTGGTGGGCGCGGGCCCAGCGGGGCTGGCCTGTGCACACGGCTTGGCGCTGCGCGGTCACGACGTGGTGCTGTTCGAGTCGCGGCCCAAGCTTGGCGGTCTCAACGAATACGGTCTGGCCAGTTACAAGACCACCGACAACTTCGCGCAGAAGGAAGTGGCGTGGCTGTTGTCGGTGGGTGGCATCGAGGTGCGCACCGGTCAGCAACTGGGCCGTGACATCACGCTCGACGGCCTGCTGGGCGGTTTTGACGCCGTGTTCCTGGGCCTCGGCCTGCAAGGTGTAAACGCTTTGGGCATCGCCGAGCCCACGGCCACGGGCCTGCGCAATGCGGTCGACTTCATTGCCGAACTGCGCCAGAGCACAGACCTGACCACCCTGCCGGTGGGCCGGCGCGTGGTGGTGATCGGCGGCGGCATGACGGCAGTGGACGCGGCGGTGCAGTCGCGCAAGCTGGGGGCAGAAGACGTCACCATCGTCTACCGCCGCGGCGCTGACGCCATGTCGGCCTCGCGCGTGGAGCAGCAATGGGCGCAGACGAACGGCGTGACGATCCGCCACTGGGCCGCGCCGCAGGAACTGCTGTGCGAGGGTGGCGCCGTCAAGGGCATGCGCTTCGCCGCCACCGCGCTTCGCGGCGGCCAACTGGTGGAAACCGGCGAGACCTTCACGCTGGAAGCCGACATGGTGCTCAAGGCCATCGGCCAGACCTATGTGGCCGAGCCCGCCGGCAAGGCGATCGCGCTGCAGGGCGGGCGCATCGCCACCGATGAAGCAGGCCGCACCAGCCTGGCGCGCGTGTGGGCCGGCGGCGACTGCCGCGCCGGCGGGCGCGACCTCACGGTGGAAGCCGTGGAGCACGGCAAGCTGGCCGCGCTCTCCATCCATGAAGCGCTGAGCGTGCCGGTGGCGCTGGTGGCCTGACTGCCATCGCCACTCAGGAACGTCCCCCTACACACCGCAGTTCACCGGAGCACCCCATGGCCGACATCCGCAGCAATTTCCTGGGCATCCACAGCCCCAACCCCTTCTGGCTCGCTTCCGCGCCGCCCACCGACAAAGAGATCAACGTCACCCGCGCTTTCGAAGCGGGCTGGGGCGGTGTGGTGTGGAAGACGCTGGGCGAAGACCCGGCGGTCGTCAACGTGAACGGCCCGCGCTACGCCACGCTGATGTCGCAGGACCGCCGCGTGATCGGCCTGAACAACATCGAACTCATCACCGACCGGCCTCTGCAGACCAACCTCGAAGAAATCAAGCGCGTCAAACGCAACTGGCCCGACCGCGCCATGATCGTCTCGCTCATGGTTCCCTGTGAAGAGCAGAGCTGGAAGGCCATCCTGCCCATGGTGGAGGACACAGGTGCCGACGGCATCGAGCTCAACTTCGGTTGCCCGCACGGCATGAGCGAGCGCGGCATGGGCGCGGCCGTGGGCCAGGTGCCCGAATACATCCAGATGGTCACGGCCTGGTGCAAGCACTACAGCCGCCTGCCGGTGATCGTGAAGCTCACGCCCAACATCACCGACGTGCGCCAGCCTGCGCGCGCGGCCAAGGCGGGCGGGGCCGACGCGGTGTCGCTCATCAACACCATCAACTCCATCATGGGCGTGGACCTGGACCGCATGGTGATGAGCCCGAGCACCGATGGCTGGGGCTCACACGGCGGCTACTGCGGCCCCGCGGTGAAACCCATCGCGCTCAACATGGTGGCCGAGATCGCGCGCGATCCGCAGACCGCCGGCTTGCCCATCAGCGGCATCGGCGGCATCACCACCTGGCGCGACGCGGCCGAATACATTGCCCTGGGCTGCGGCACGGTGCAGGTGTGCACGGCTGCCATGGTCTATGGCTTCAAGATCGTGCAGGACATGTGCGATGGCCTGTCCAACTTCATGGACGAGCATGGCTACGCCACGCTGAACGACTTCAAGGGCCAGGCCGTGCCCACGGTGAAGGACTGGAAGAACCTCAACCTCAACCACATCGACAAGGCCGTCATCAACCAGGACGCCTGCATCCAGTGCGGCCGCTGCCACGTGGTGTGCGAAGACACCTCGCACCAGGCCATCACCTTCACCAAAGAGGATGGCGCGCGCCGGTTCGAGGTGAATGATGCCGAGTGCGTGGGCTGCAACCTGTGTGTGTCGATCTGCCCGGTGCCTGAGTGCATCACCCTGCGCAGCCTCGCGCCCGGCGAGGTGGACGTGCGAACGGGCAAAACGGTGACGGGTGAATACGCCAACTGGACCACCCACCCCAACAACCCGCAGCGCGTGAGCGCAACCACCTGACGGCGCCGGTGCGGTTCTTGCGTGAGCCGCGCCCGTTGTGTTTTCCGTTTCCCTTTTCCCCGCATCAGCCAGCCCGGAGCGCCGGCGCAGACCGCGGACTGTGTGTTACCCCATGAGGTCTTTGACAGGAGTACAGGCATGACGAACAGCATCGGCAGCACCGCCCACGTGGCGGGACCCATTCCCACCACGGCATCCAACCCGCTGGCCAACGAGGACTTGCTGCCCACCACCGCGGCGCAGCGCCACTGGGCCTGGAAGGACTACGCGGCCCTGTGGGTCGGCATGGTGGTGTGTGTGCCCACCTACACCATGGCCAGCTCCATGCTCGACCAGGGCTTCACCTGGCAGATGGCGGTGTGGCTGGTGTTCCTGGCCAACTGCATCGTGTTGGTGCCCATGCTGTTGATCGGCCGCGTGGGGCCCAAATACGGTGTGCCGTTCCCGGTGCTGGCGCGGGCCTCTTTCGGCGTCAAGGGCGCCAACCTGCCGGCCATCCTGCGCGGTCTGGTGGCCTGCGGCTGGTTCTCCATCAACTGCTACTTCGGCGCGCTCGCGCTGCACGGTTTTCTGAACATCCTGGGCATGGGCCTGGCCGGGCCGGCCGAGGGGCAGACCATCAGCACCTCGCAGTTCGTGTGTTTCCTCGCCTTCTGGGCGGTGCACCTTTGGTTCATCTGGAAGGGCCCCGAGTCGATCCGGGTGCTGGAGGTGATCGCCGCGCCGCTGATGATCGGCGCGTCCATCCTGCTGGTGGTGGTGCTGATGATGAAGGTGCCCGCGGGTGAACTCTTCAATCTGCCCGCCAAGGTGGTGGAGGGTGGTCCCAAGACCTGGGCCGCGCTCACCGGGCTGGTGGGCTTCTGGGCCACGCTGGCGCTCAACATCCCGGACTTCACGCGCTTCGCCAAATCGCAGAAGGACCAGCTCGTGGGCCAGGCCATCGGCCTGCCGATCCCCATGGCGCTGTTCTCCATGGTGGGCGTGATCGGCTTCTCGGCCTCGTCCATCCTGTACGGCAAGGCGCAGCTGTTCCCCGACGGCCTGCTCACCCAGATGGGCAGCGTGGCCGCGGGCGTGGGCCTGCTGGTGATCCTGCTGGCCAACCTGACCACCAACGTCGCCGCCAACCTGGTGTCACCGTCGTACGACTTCAGCCAGGTCGCGCCTTCGAAGATCAGCTTTCGCATGGGCGGGATGATCGCGGCCGTCATCGGCCTGCTGTTCATGCCCTGGAAGCTGCTGGCCACCTCGGGCGGCTACCTCTTCACCTGGCTGGGCGGCTACGGCACGCTGTTGGGCGCCATCGCCGGCATCCTGCTGGTGGACTACTACCTGGTTCGCAAGAGCGTGCTCAAGGTGGACGACCTGTACCGCCGGGGCGGCGACTACGAGTACAGCAACGGCTGGAATGTGCAGGCCCTCATCGCCTTCGCGCTGGGCGTGTTGCCCTGCCTGCCGGGTTACCTGGCGGTGTCGGGCGTGATCGACAAAGCCGCCGTGCCGGGCCTGCTGCTGGGCCTGTTCGACTTCGGCTGGTTCTTCAGCCTGGCCGTGGCTGGCGGCTACTACTACCTGACCGCCAAGAAGGCGTGATCCCATGACCCTGCCGAGGCCCGTGGCCACCGGCGGGGTCTTTTCGACCCGCATCCATGCACCCTTGAAGGAGACTCCCATGACCCAAGCCCTTGTGATCCGCGGTGGCACCGTGGTCAACGCCGACCGCGAACAATTGGCCGATGTGTTGTGCGTGGACGGCCGCATCGTGGCCGTGGGCGAACGCGCGGCCGAGCTGGCACCGGCCGGGGCGCAGACCCTGGACGCCAGCGGCCAGTACGTGCTGCCAGGCGGCATCGACCCGCACACCCACATGCAGCTGCCGTTCATGGGCACCGTCACCATGGACGACTTCTTCACCGGCACGGCCGCGGGCCTGGTCGGTGGCACCACGAGCATCATCGACTTCGTGATCCCCGATCCGCAGGAGCCCATCCTGGACGCCTACCGCAAGTGGCGCGGCTGGGCCGAAAAATCGGCGGCCGACTATTCCTTTCACGTCGCCATCACCTGGTGGAGCGAGCAGGTGCGTGCCGACATGGGCACCCTGGTGCAAGAGGAAGGCGTGAACAGCTTCAAGCACTTCATGGCCTACAAGAACGCCATCATGTGCGACGACGAAACCCTGGTGAACAGCTTCAAGCGCGCGCTGGAGCTGGGCGCCATGCCCACCGTGCATGCCGAAAACGGCGAGCTCGTCTACTTGCTGCAGCAGGAAGTGGCCAAGATGGGCATCACCGGCCCCGAGGGCCACCCGCTCTCCCGCCCGCCCATGGTCGAGGCCGAGGCCGCCAACCGCGCCATCGCCATTGCCGACGTATTGGGCGTGCCCATCTACGTGGTGCACGTGAGCTGCATGGAGTCGGCCGACGCCATTGCCCGCGCCCGTGCACGCGGGCAGCGTGTGTACGGCGAAGTGCTGGCCGGCCACCTGCTGGTGGACGACAGCGTCTACCGCGACCCGGACTTTGCCACCGCCGCCGCCCATGTGATGAGCCCGCCCTTCCGGCCCAAGGCCCACCAGGAGGCGCTGTGGCGCGGCCTGCAGTCCGGCCAGCTGCACACCACCGCCACCGACCACTGCACCTTCTGCGCCGCGCAGAAAGCCATGGGCAAAGACAACTTTGCGAAGATCCCCAACGGCACAGGTGGCGTGGAAGAGCGCATGGCCGCCATCTGGGACGGTGGTGTCAACACCGGGCGCCTGACCCCCAGCGAGTTCGTGGCCATCACCTCGGCCAACGCGGCCAAGCTGTTCAACATCTACCCGCGCAAGGGCTTTGTGGGTGAAGGTGCCGACGCCGACCTCGTGCTGTGGGACCCGCAGGGCAGCAAAACGTTTTCCGCCAGGACGCAGCACAGCAAGGGCGACTTCAACATCTTCGAAGGCCGCACCGTGCGCGGCATCCCCAGCCACACCATCAGCCAGGGTCGCGTGGTGTACGCCCAGGGCGAGCTGCGCGCCGAGCCCGGCACAGGCCGTTACGTCAAACGCCCCGCGTTTGGTGTCAACTTCCAGGCAGTGCAAAAGCGCGCGCAGGATCTGGCGCCAACGGCCGTGGCGCGCTGACCGACGAACGAAGCATCTGGAGAACACCATGGACACAAAAGTCAAACCGGCCATCGACATCGACCAACTGCGCATCAACGGCGAGCGCCTCTGGGCCTCGCTCATGGAGCTGGCTCAGATTGGCGCCACGCCCAAGGGTGGTGTGTGCCGCCTCACCCTGACCGACCTGGACAAGCAGGGCCGCGACCTCGTCACGCGCTGGGCGCGCGAGGCCGGCATGAGCGTCACCATCGACAAGATCGGCAACGGCTTCATGCGCCGTGCAGGGCGCAACAACAGCCTGCCGCCGATCATGACCGGCAGCCACATCGACACCCAGCCCACGGGCGGCAAGTTCGATGGCAACTACGGCGTGCTCGCCGGCATCGAGGTGGTGCGCACGCTCAACGACCACGGCATCGAGACCGAGGCACCCATCGAAGTCGCGTTCTGGACCAACGAAGAAGGCAGCCGCTTCGTGCCCGTGATGATGGGCTCGGGCGTGTTCGCCAAGGCCTTCACGCTGGAACACGCCTACGCCGCCACCGACACCGAGGGCAAGAGCGTGAAGGGCGAGCTGGAGCGCATCGGCTACATCGGCGATCAGGAGCCGGGCGATCACCCCATCGGCGCCTACTTCGAAACGCATATCGAACAAGGCCCGGTACTCGAAGACAACGCCAAGACCATCGGCGTGGTCAGCGGCGTGCTCGGCATCCGCTGGTACGACTGCACCGTGACCGGCATGGAAGCCCACGCCGGCCCCACGCCCATGGCGTTGCGCAAAGACGCGCTGCAGGTGGCCGCGCAGCTGATGCAGGAAGTGGTGGCCTGTGCCCACCGCCACCCGCCGCACGGGCGCGGCACGGTGGGCATGGTGCATGTTCACCCCAACAGCCGCAACGTGATTCCGGGCCAGGTGAAGTTCAGCATCGACCTGCGCAACGCGACTGACGCCGACTGCGACAGCATGGACCAGGACATCCGCGCCGTGGCCGCGAAACTGAGCGCCAACAGTGGGCTACCGATCCAGATCGAGCTGGTGTCCAACTACCCGGCCCAGGTGTTCCACCCCGACTGCGTGGACGCCGTGGGCCGCGCCGCCGCCAAGCTGGGCTACAGCCACATGCCCGCCGTCTCGGGCGCTGGGCACGATGCCGTGTACATGGCGCGCCTGGCGCCCGCGGGCATGGTGTTCATCCCCTGCAAGGACGGCATCAGCCACAACGAGATCGAAGACGCCCAGCCCGAGCACATCACGGCTGGCTGCAACGTGCTGCTGCACGCCATGCTGGAACGTGCGGGAGCATGACGTGAGCACCCCCGCAGCGCTTCGCGCTACCCCCTCCAGGGGGCGGCACAGGCCGTCCGGCGAAGCCGGCCCGGCGGTGCCCTGGGTGGTACAGCTTCATAGCTGTTCGCACCGCACGCGAAACTTCCAGCAGTAGTACCCGAACAGTTGTTGGGATTGGCCGTCTTCGGCCAGCGTGTACAGGGCGAAGTCGGCGTTCAGAACCCTTGATGCCCGGGCGATGAATCTTGAGTTCAGGCTGCTGAAATTCGTTTCGACGTGAACGGGCGGTATTCCCCCGTTGGTCGAATCGGGATCGGGTTGCACCGCCTCTTCCAGCGTGATCACGACCGGTTTGAAGCGTTTGGAGGCCTGGGCTTCTTCTCCGTTCCGGGTGTCGACCGCGTAAACAATCACGGCGTCGTCTGAGTTGTTGGTGATGGAAACACCCCTCAGCGCCACCCGACTTCCATGGCCGATCTCGACGCTAGGTTCGTCCGTCTCCTGCTCGGGGGCATCGTCGCGCCACCCAGGACAGATCATGAACACCGCGCCGGGAGCGATGCCTGTGGGGTGTTTGTCGTCCTGGCTCGGGTTGGGGTAGGCTGATTTCACATGGCTGGTGTCGATGACGGCGAGCAAATTGATACATGCAGCGCCAGTGGCTGGTTCCATGAGAATCCCCCTGATGAAAAAAGGCACAGCGCCGCTGTGGCGGCACTGTGCCTGTTGTTACCGCGATGCCGGTACCGCTCAGCCTTGCACGGTGATGGTGGGGTCCCAGTAGAAGTAGCCGAACAGATTCTGGGTTTGCCCGTCCGACCCCAGTGTGTAGAGGCCGAAGTAGACGTAGAAGTTTTCCGTGCCCGATTTGCCCACCTTCGAGTCCAGGCTGCTGAAGTTCTGCACCGTCTGGAGGGGCGGAATGCCGCCGTTCGCGACCTGCTCCGGATTGGGTTGCACGGCACGGTTCCGGGTGATCACGTTGGGCGTGAAGCTGTTGAACACCTGGGTGCCGCTCCAGTACTTGATGCCGTAAACGATCACGGAATCGTCCGAATTGGCGTAGACGGAGGTGCCGGTGAACGAGGCATAGTCCCCGACGTTGAGCTTGAATGAAAGATCGGCCGTGCCCTGCCCGCTGATGATCCCGCGCGTTCCGGTGGCGATCATGAACTGGCTGTTGTGATTGATGCCGGTGGGCTTGGTCGGGTCCGTGCTGGGCTTGGGATAGGTGGACTTGACGTACTCCGTATCAATGACGACAAGGATGTTGGCGGTTTGACCCGATGCGGTGAGTTCCATTGCAATTACCCTTCAAACGAATGTTTTCATATCAACAAGGCCTTTCGGACTTGCCTCGCCTTTTTTGGAACGAAAGGGAACCACAGATTTCGTTGCAGAGAACCCCTCCCATTCCAGTTGCAAACGGTAACGGCACGGCTGGTTACAGATAAGTAACGTTACGGTAAAGGCCAGTCCTTGTTACGGTAACTTCGTGGGTTGGATCGGAGGGAAGAAACGCTTCAATGAGGCGCAAATGGAAGAGGCCAGGTCTTCCTGCAGCGCGATGGTCAGAGCACCTTGGCGATTGAATTGCTCCGACAGCGTGATATGGCCGGTGGACGCATCGATCAGGCGGATGGATGCCTTGATGACCCCCGCGTCAATCTGGATGCTTCCCTCCAGCCGGTGGTTGATCTGCCGGTGGGACGTGCCATAGGCTGCATGGGGTTCATGAACCCCACTTCTGGCCGTGAAGTCGGTGCTTGCTACCACGATGTCCCCAAACGTCTGGTACAGCTGGTGCACCAGCTCGTCGTGAAATCCGTGCGTGAAGGATTTCCCGTTGCCTTGGTGCGAAATGCATTTGAATGGAACCACCGCGAATTGTGAGGGGGGCTTGAAAGAGCCGCTCGCGGCGCTGGTGCGCTGAATGGTGGGCATGTAGCTGCCGACCGGAATGCCTATCCTGCAGTCGCCACCAGTCTCCGGCCTGGCGTAGTAGGCCTTGAGCTTGGCGCGCAGGCGACCGACCTGGACCCGGACAATCGGGTCTTCGTTGGTGTAGTACTTGGACGGATCGCGATTGAACACGGCGATGCCAATGGCATGTTCTGTCGTGTCCTGCGTTGCACCGGAAATCGCTTTTTCAACCAGAAAACGCAACAAGCGACTCATGCGCGGTGATTGGCGAAACAAATCACTGGCCAGAATCAAATCACAGGCGGATCGAACATCATTCCCCTGAATGGGTGTAACACCATTTGAGTCATTTTCCAAACCGTTCATGGTGTTCGTTTCAAACACAGCAAAGGCTTGGATTGCCAGGCATTACAGAGGTTTCTGAATCGTTGTTCGATTCATGGAATGTTCCGTCTGGGGAAGGGTGCATATGGGAGTTGCTCGGTTGGTCAGCGGGCCGCCCCTCCCTTCGGCTGAAATGCCGTGTCACGGAATTGGGGGGGCGATGATGAGATGGATGAAATGATTGGGGGAAATGGTTGCCATTTCCCGTTCGCCCCTCCTTGTGCGGAAAAATCGTACCTGAAAACGCCGACGCTGATACCTGTCAGACATGACAGGACGGCGGTCTCAGGTCTCAGATCACCCGCGCCCGCTCGTTCGCGTCCAGCGGCTCCAGCCAGCCCAGCTGTTTCTCCAGCACCTCCACCGTGGCCTCAGAGGCATCGGCCCCGCGTGCCTGCCGCTCGGTGATGCGCTGGCGCAGCACCTCCACCGGCGCCTCGCAGGCCAGGATGTGGAAGGGCACGCCCGCGCCCTGCGCCAGCGCCGCGAACTCGGCGCGCTCGGCCGCGCGCAGGAAGGCCGCGTCCACCAGCACCGTCCAGCCGTCGGCCAGCAGCATGCGCGCGCGCGACAGCAGCGAGCCATACGTGTCGCCATGCGACTTGGCGGTGTACAGCCCGCTGTTCAGGCTTGAGCCGCTGGCCGCCAGCGCGCTCATGCCGTGCAGCCGCTTGCGTTCCACGTCGGAGCGCAGGCGGATCGCGCGCCCGCTGGCCTCCGCGGCGAGCCAGCGGCTGGAGGCCCAGGTCTTGCCGCTGCCCGAGAGGCCGTGGGTGATGAGCAGCCGCGGCGCGGGCGGGTGGGCGATGTCACGTGCCAGCGCCAGGTAACGCCGGGCTTCGGCCAGGCACGCGTCGGCTTCTGGTGAGCTGCCTTCGCCGCCCAGCTGCCCCAGCCGGATCGCCGCCACCTTGGCGCGCACCCCGGCGCGGTAGCTGGCAAAAAACGTCCACACGGTGTGCGCAGACACGTCGCCGCTGGCGTCGAGCCAGGCGCTCAGCAGCACATTGGCCAGGCCGGGGCGGGCGTGGGCCAGCAGGTCCATCCAGGCAAAGGCCATGTCGTTGGCCACGTCGATCCAGCGCAGCGCGTCGTTGAACTCGATCGCGTCGAAGGGCAACACCTCGTCTTCGATCAGCACGAGGTTGGCCAGGTGCAGGTCGCCATGCCCCTCGCGCACGCGGCCCTTCTGGCGACGCCGCGAGAGCAGTGGCTCAATGGCGTTGTAGCGCTGCTCGGTCCAGTCGCTCAGCTCGCGCACCAGGGCGGCGTCGGCGGGGTCGGCCAAGGCCTTGCGCAGGGTGTCGAAGTTGTCGCGCGGCCAGCGCATGGCCGCAGTGGGATGGCCCCAGGGCTGGGTTTTTTCGGCCACGGCGGCCCGGGCCTGAAACGTCGCCATGCGCCGCGCCAGCCCGGCCATGTGCTCGGGCGTCAACGCACCGCGCTCGCACAGGTGGTCGAGCCGGGCCGCTTCGTCGAAGCGGCGCATCTGCACCGCGAACTCGATGGCCTGCGCCCCGTTGCCCGTGCCGGGTTCGCCCCAGCGCGGCTGCCCGGGCGTGCCCACGATGGGCAACACGCCCAGGTACAGCTGCGTGGCGGGCTGGGCCAGGTTCTGGAAGCGCCGGTTCACGCGAATCTCGGTCTCGCAGGCCGCGCGGCGCAGGGCCAGGGTGCTGAAGTCCATGAAGGGAAAACGCACCGGCTTCTTGATCTTGTAGGCGAATTCGCCCGCCAACAGCACCCAGGCACCGTGCGTCTCCATCAGCTCCACGCGCTCCACGCGCTCAACCGGGTGCGGGTAGAGGGCGGGGTCCAGCAGGGCTTGAATGAGCGGGGGCAGGGCGGGCATGCGAGCCACTGTATGCGAAGGCGCCGCGGCGCGTGTCTGATGTGCATCAGCCGTGTCGCCTGCGCGGCGTTATCGTGGCGATCACAAGCCCGCCTCTGGAGACAAACCCATGAACCTCGCCAACCTGCTGCAGCGCAAGGCCCTGGAGCACCCGCAGCGCCCCGCCATCTTCAGCGGCACCCAGCCCGTGGCCACACACGAACAGTGGGCGCAGCGCTCCGCGAGAGTGGGCGCTCGCCTGCGGGCTGCCGGCCTGTTGCCCGGCGAGCGCGTGCTGATCTTCATGCGCAACCACCCGCGCTACCTGGAACTGCTGTTCGGCGCCTGGTGGGCCGGGCTGGTGGTGGTGCCGGTGAACGCCAAGCTGCACCTGAAAGAAGTGCAGTGGATCGCGGAGAACTCAGCCGCCCGCTGGGCGTTCGTGACCAGCGACATCGCGCCCGACCCCGCCGCGCTCACCGGGCTGGACGGTGTGATGGACGCCGACAGCGCCGAATGCGACGCTTGGATTGAGGAAGGCGAAGCCCTGCCCGCCATTGAAGAGCGGGCCCCCACCGACACCGCCTGGCTGTTCTACACCAGCGGCACCACCGGCCGCCCCAAGGGCGTGATGATCACGCACCGCAACCTGCTGACCATGGGGCTGACCTACTTCAACGACGTGGACGCTGTCGATTCGGGTGACGCCATCGCCTACGCCGCGCCCATGTCGCACGGGGCCGGGCTCTACGCCATCCCGCACCTCATGGCCGGCGCGCGCCACGTGGTGCCCGCCTCGGGCGGCTTCGATGCGGCCGAGCTGTTTGCACTGGGCCGCGCGCTCGGGCCGTTGTCACTCTTTGCCGCGCCAACAATAGTCAAACGCATCGTCGATGAGGCTGAGGCGGCGGGCCTCACGCCAGAGCAGTGCGGCCAGAGCTTCAAGACCATCGTCTACGGCGGTGCGCCCATGTACGCCGCCGACATCCAGCGCGCCCTGCGCACCATGGGCCCGCGCTTCGTGCAGATCTACGGCCAGGGCGAAAGCCCCATGGTCGGCACCGCGCTCAGCCGCGCGCACCTGGCCGACGCCGCCCACCCGCGCCACGCCGAGCGCATCGCCTCCGTGGGCGTGGCGCAGACGCCCGTGTGCATCCGCGTGGCCGGGCCGGGCGGCGAACCCCTTCCGCCCGGCGAGGTGGGCGAAGTGCTGATCCAGGGCGACAGCGTCATGGCCGGCTACTGGCGCAACTCCGATGCCACCGCCGCCGCCATCCGCAGCGGCTGGCTCTGGACGGGCGACATGGGCGCGCTGGACGCCGATGGCTTCCTCACCCTCAAGGACCGCAGCAAAGACCTCATCATCAGCGGCGGCAGCAACATCTACCCGCGCGAGGTGGAAGAGGTGCTGCTCACCGCCGCCGGCGTGGCCGAAGTGGCCGTGGTCGGCGCCCCCGACCCCGAGTGGGGCGAGATCGTGGTGGCCTTCGTGGTGCCGCAGCCGGGCGCGGCGCTGAGTTCAAAAACGCTCGACGCCTTCTGCCTCGACCACATCGCCCGCTTCAAGCGGCCCAAGCGGTACGAGATCGTGGACGCGCTGCCGAAGAACAACTACGGGAAGGTGTTGAAGACGGTGTTGCGGGAGCGGGTGGCCGGTGGGTAGCCCAAGCGAATGCCGCAGAATGCCACCATCCCCACCCGGCGCTTGATCGCCCGCTCGCCTGTGAACACTTCAAACACCCGCCGCCGCGGCTTCACGCTGATCGAATTGATGGTCGTGGTGGCCATCATCGCCATCCTCGCGCTGATGGCCGTGCCCAACCTGGCCAGCAAGTACATCCGCGAAAACATCGTCGAGGCCATGCCGCTGGCGAAGATCGCCAAAGAGCCGGTGGCTGCCGCCTGGGCCGCCACCAAGACCATGCCCGACGACAACGCCAGCGCGGGGCTGCCAGCGCCCGAGAAGATCGTCAACAACGTGGTGAAGTCGGTCACGGTGGAGGGTGGTGCGATCCACATCGTGTTCGGCAACCGCGCCAATGGCGCCCTGCAGGGCAAGACGCTGACCCTGCGCCCCGCCGTGGTGGAAGACACGCCCATCGTGCCGGTGGCCTGGGTCTGCGGCCACGCGAAGGCGCCCGACAAGATGAAGGCGCTGGGCACCGACAAGACCGACATTCTTCCCGCCCACCTACCGGTGAACTGCGTTTAGTTGGCGGTACCGGAAGAAGTGATGAACACGCCCTCGGGCGACTTCGTCACCAGGGTCTTTGAAGGCCCCGCCCGCCACCGGCGCGGGAACATGTGCGTTCTGTTACGAACGAGGCAAGCGCGCTTTAACCCCGTTCGGGCTGCTGCATCGTTTCAGTCGGGGTATCCCTTTCATTCACAGGAGCCCCCACCATGTCCCCTACCGGTCCCCGTTTGCTGCTGGTTGTTCTGATCGCGGCCCAGCTGGCCGCCTGTTCCAGCAGCGCTCCCGTTGCTGCCACCACACCGGCCGAGCCGCTGGCGGAACGGACCGACGTCGCGCCCGCCACCCCGGCGCAGGCCGCTGCCGCTGCCCCGCAGGCGGTGGGCAAAGTGGCGCGCATGCGTGTGATGCCGATGCACATGCCCGCCCCCATGCCCATGCCCGACCAGCCGTCGAACGAGCGCTACGGCCAGATCAGCGACAACCCGATCCACCGCGTGGCCGAGGCGCCGGTGTCCACATTCAGCGTGGACGTGGATACGGGCAGCTACAGCAACGTGCGGCGCTTGCTCAACGGCGGCGCACTGCCACCGGCCGATGCGGTGCGGGTGGAGGAGCTGATCAACTACTTCCCTTACGACTACGCGCTGCCGCGCGACGGCCGGCCGTTTGCGGTGCACACCGCGCTGGCGCCCGCGCCGTGGAATGCGCAGCGGGTGCTGCTGCGGGTGGCGATCAAGGGGCAGGACGTGGCGAAGCAGAGCCTGCCGCCGGCCAATCTGGTGTTCCTGGTGGATGTGTCGGGCTCGATGGAGAGCGCGGACAAGTTGCCGTTGCTCAGATCGTCGTTGAAGCTGCTGGTGGATCAGATGCGGCCGGTGGACCGCATTTCGTTGGTGACCTACGCCGGGGGCACGCGGGTGGTGCTTCCGCCGACCTCGGGCGCCGACAAGGTGGCCATCAAGGCCGCCATTGACGCGCTGCGCGCGGGCGGCGGCACGGCCGGCGCGTCGGGCATCGCACTGGCCTACAGCGCCGCGCAGCAGAGCTTCATCCCTGACGGGATCAACCGCATCCTGCTGGCTACCGACGGCGACTTCAACATCGGCATGACCGACACCGAGCAGCTCAAGAAGATGGTCGAGCAGCAGCGCCGTTCCGGCATTTCGCTCTCGACCCTGGGCTTTGGCACCGGCAACACCAACGAGGCCCTGATGGAGCAGATCGCCGACGTGGGCGACGGCGCCTACTCGTACGTGGACAACCTGATGGAAGGCCACAAGGTGCTGGTCAGCGAAATGAGCTCGACGCTGGCGACCATCGCCAAGGACGTGAAGGTGCAGATCGAGTTCAACCCGGCGCTGGTGCAGGAATACCGCCAGATCGGCTACGAGAACCGGCAGTTGCGGCGCGAGGACTTCCACAACGACAAGGTGGATGCAGGCGACATCGGTGCCGGGCACACGGTGACGGCGTTGTACGAGCTCACGCTCACGGGCGCGCGCGGCGCCATCGACCCGCTGCGCTACGGCTCCGCCGGCCCGGCGGGCGATGCGCACACGACCGAGCTGGCCCACCTGCGCCTGCGCTACAAGCTGCCCGGGCGCAGCGCCAGCGAGCTGATGGAGACGCCCATCCGCCACGAGGCGATGCGGCCGCTGGACCAGGCGGATGCGGAGTTCCGCTTCGCGACGGCGGTGGCCGGCTTCGGGCAGGTGCTGCGCGGCGGCCGCTACACGGGCGACTGGACCTATGCGGACGCACGGGCACTGGCGGCGGGGAGTCTGGGCCATGACCGGTTCGGCTACCGCGGCGAGTTCCTGCGCCTGGCCGGGCTGGCGCAGGCGCTGGCCAAGTGAGGCGGGCAGTTCGCGCCGTGCTTCAGAACGATTTGCGCTCGGCTTGTTCTTGCGTGGCGTGTTCTGCCATGAAGTCGTCGGACGCCTGTGGCCCGTTCAAAAAGAACGCGTCCCAGGTGTGGCCGACCGGGGAAATGATGCGGTCCATGCCGCGCGCCCGCACCTGCACTCTTTTGACGCCTTCGGGCAGTCGCACGTCATCCGGCAGGCGCACGGCCTGCGAACGGTTGTTGGTGAAGACGGTGGTGATGCTCATGACTGCCTCCTGGTGGGATATGTCGCGGGTATATGGCGCCGTCGCGCGATGCGCCACCGATGCCCCAACAGGGCCTGCACGCCGACCTTGCGGCTCGGTTAAGGGGCAAAGGCAAGAGTTGACCTCGTGCCGCCGCCGCGCCAGTAGCAGGGATTGCTCGGTAGCTGCCAAGATTAGAGAAACGGGCACCGATCAGTTGATGGGGTCAGAATCGTTGCTTGCTTCATGGCCCTAGTCACAGCAACTCGTAATGCGAGCAATGCTTGTGCGCTCTCAGTCTCGGTGGCATTACCTCGAAGAATTTTTCCTTGATGAGTGCCTTCATAAACTATTACTTCACTGAACTCCTTACCTTTGGATTTATGAATAGTCATCACATGGATTCCTTTCCAATCCCTCAGGGATGCGGAAAAGTGCTCTTGAAGGAGTGCGTCTCGAACCGCAATCTCTGCACCAGAGTACGTGCCTGTTGACCGCCAAAGTTCATTAAGCCGGGAACGCAAGGCAGCACCTTTGTGCAGAAGTCTAAGATATTTCGCGTCTGCGGCTACTTGCTGGATTACGTCGACACCACTTGAATGAAGTAGGTTTCGGATTGTAAGCCAATCAATGCCAGGATCGCCGGAAAGGTATAGATCAAACCGTGCTTGCGCTACCTCTTTAGCAGCTTCAATGATTTTTTTTCTCTTCGGTCCTTTGATTGTGCCGGAAGCTAAATAACCGTCCATGGCATTGACTAAATCTAGCTCGGTTTGATTTGGTAGCTTCGCCCCTTTACGTCCACGAATATGAACGCATAGGTTGCTGACAAGTCGCCGCGCAATTTCTGCAGAACTTAGACCACCTTCCAATAATGACGCGATAAGAACTGCAGCCAAGGATGGTGCCTCGGTATCAAGAGCAACATCATGATTGAGCGAGGGAAAGCCATCAGTGTCCGCGCTCAAATAATCAGAGGTCTGTAGCATTAGCTGTTTTGTTGGGACTAAAATCGCAAGTGACCACTGATTTTTGCTATCTTTGACGAGTCTTCGAAGGCTCTTAAGTACCGCAGCCTTCAATGGGAAAAGATGATTGCGTCCTCGATAAAATCCGTATGATTCAATCGTAACATTTGAATATTTCCTTCCAATATTCGATTTGGTGAGGAGATCGTTGCCGAAGGTGCCAATATCTGTGCCATTGCTGCGATGATTTTCCGATCCAAAGTCAAATGTACAAGGCGAAAAATCTGCAATAAATTCGCTTATCCGCTTCGGATCTGCACCTCGGAACTCATAAATACGCTGTTCTGCATCTGCTAAAGCAAGAATACGACTTTGTTGTCCGATTGAACGTATTAATGACCATTCATCTCGGTTTGTATCCTGGAATTCATCCAAAATAATGATGGGGTATGCATCGCAAATGATTTGATGTAATGATCTGCTGCGAGTCAGAAGAATCGCTGCAGTCTCTGCGAATAGGTCGAAATGAAGAAGGCCATCTTCAATGAATAGTCGTCGCTTTTCATTTAGTCGATCTTCTTGCGACTTGAATGTTGATAGTCGCGCTGCTGCTTCTGGAGGGGGCAACAGATTGATCGATCTTCCATCTCGTATCAAGTAGCCATGACTACGTAGAAGGTTCCAAGTGAATCCGTGATAGGTATTTATCTCCAGTGACGCGAAGTCCTTTGAGGAGAGTAGCTTTTCGGCATGTTGGGCCACGCGGGCAACAGTAGCTCGCGCAAAACTTAAGAAAAGTATCCGTTGACCCGGCTTCAGTGCCCCTGACCGGATCTCCTGATCGGCTTTGAGGAGTGCTATCGTCGTTTTTCCCGAGCCAGGTCCGCCTAGGACGATGGCATTTCCCGTTGTGGCCAATAAGGCCTTTCTTGATTCAGATAGCTCAATGATGGCGTTCATTAGGTAGCCGACCCGGAGAATGGGTCAATATTCGCCATTGCCTCAATTCCAATTTCAATATTTTTTGGTTCGATCACAGTTTGAATTGCGATAAGTGTATCGACTATGAACTTTGGCATTTCTTCTTGTGAGCAAGACAGCAGGAAATCCGCTGCTGCACCATGTCCTTTTGCCCATTTGAAGAAATCACGCATGCTTGCGAGAAGATCTGGATAAGGCATTGCAGCTGTAGGTGTTTTCGATATGAGGTGGGTTGGCCACTCTCCATCATCTATCAGGCTTGCGGCATATCGTCGGATGGCAACCTCAGTTGTTCCATTCAATAAGACGTTTTCAAACCCCTTTTCAGCTGCCTCATAAGGATATTTGATGGTGGCTTGAATTGCGGCTCGCTGCTCTGGAGACTGTTGATCGAAGACGGCAAAAACAATTTTCCCCAGCTTTTTGTAGTGCTCTCCCAATAGCGCAACTTGGGAATCTGTCTCTGCATCAATAATAGCGACCCCTAATGCTTCGAGAGAGCGGAATTTTTCAGGATGTAGCTCGTGCAATCGACGGGCGGCAGCCGGATAGGCGTCGTATTCAGTTCTGCCTTCGGCGATCAGAACTCTGCGGGAAAGCAATGCTTCACAGAATCGCTTTCGAACTTCTGTCTTATACCCCTTGGGTTTAACTGATGGGGGATATGTGGCGGGGACAGCAGATAGAATGCCATTGTTTCGAGTTAAAACTAACACCTGTTCTGGCTTGAATTCCTCAAGCACATATGGCGAGTGGGAGGTAAAAATGGCTTGAGCAGACTTCTTTCGGACTCCATCAATGATCCGTTTTTGTGTGTGAGGGGGAATTGCAATTTCCGGCTCCTCCATGGCGAAAATAACATTCTGCCTAAGATCTGCGATTAGTGAAAGCAATGCCAGCACCAACGTGTTTATAGTGCCTGTACCTTGATGTTGAAAAGGCGCGGCATATTCGGTGCCATCCTCACGTTTTGCCCCGGTCTCCATGAATACAGTCAGTGTTTTACGCAACGTGTCCCTGGTGAGGTCAGATACTCGCATATGAGGACTGCTGAAGGAGTCGGCAGGCATAAATCCCCGAATCGCAGATTGCACGCTTGACAAGATCTCACTTATTCCAAATTCAGGCTTATCTGCGACAGGTAGGATGCGGAGTTGCTCCAATATTTCTTCCCAGATTTTGAAACTCTTATCCTTTTGCAATCTTAGAATAATGTCCAGTAAGGAACCACGCTCAAGACTTAGAGCCCGGCTCCCTGTTCGTAATGTTCTGAGATATAGAAAACCGCATAGTCTTTTGTCTGAAGTCTTAAATGAATCATAGCTTCCGTCGTCTTTAGGAGGAGACATGAAGCGCGTTGATCCGATAAAATCGTCTTCTTCTGCGTCATAACTACCTGTAAAACCAACGCGTAATGCAGGTTTTACAGAGGGCTTATCTGTGCCCTCTGGTGGGGGGCCATCAAGAAGTGCTTGAATCTCTTCATCCCACCATTCAATATGGTCGCGAAAGTGTCTGGTCTGATCTTCGCTTAGATCTGAAACGACCACTTCGATGTTAATAGAAATGGGCGTTCCTTCATTGTTGATGTATTGGCCGGCATAAAAGTCGTGTTCATCAATAACTGGTCGACGTGACAATCTCTCAGGGCCAAGAACTAAATCAATTGCTTCCAATATTGAGGATTTTCCAATGTTGTTGTCGCCCACCATGACAGCATGGGATGGTATTAATAGCCCGCCATTTTTGATTCCGCGAAAATTTTCAACTTTTAATTTTGTGATTCGCATTGCGTTTCTTTCTTATGTGTTTGTTATCAAGTCTTGATTTAAGGTTTTAGAGGGCGTGGTGTGGCGAAAATTTAAGATAGATCGGTAGTCATATTTGCTCTTTATGAGGCCAATATTTTCAAAAATGCAGAGGCCTTTGGTCGGATTAAAGTCTTGTCTTGCACGCCTTGATATTCGTGGATCTCTTTCATAACCCATCCGGTGCCTTCGTCATAAACCGACTAAACGGATCCTCCCGGTAATCCGCAAACGGCCCGCAATCCACGAACCCGAATTTCCGGTACATCGCAACCGCCGCTTCAAATCCTGGCGTGGTGCCGGTTTCCAGGCTCACGCGGGCGTAGCCGCGTTGCCGGGCGATGGCGAGCAGTTCGGTGAGGACGGCTTGGGCGGCGCCTTGGCGCAGGTGGCGGGCGGCGGTGCGCATGGACTTGATCTCTCCGTGCCCGCCCTGGGTGGGGGTGCTGGGCGTCAGCTCTTTGATGGCGCCGCAGGCCAACAGCTGATCTTGGGAGTCATCGCCGTTGCCATTGCCGCCGCGGCGCCACGCGGTCAGGAAGGTGATCTCGGGGCGGCGCAGGCTGCTCAGGTCGAGCGCGTGCACGCTCTCGGGGGGTGACTCGGCGTGCATGCCGGCCATGTGCTCTTCCAGCAGGGCGATCACCTGCGGGTGCGTGAGTTCGCGGTCGATGCGGATGTCCACAGGGCTCCCTGATGTGGTTTTTTCTGGGAGCCATTCTGTACGTCTTGTTACCCGTACAGCAAGGGGTATGGGCCCGGGTGTGCGTGATTTGGCACACGCCGCGCTGGCGTTTGTGCCTTGTTGGTGCCTTCTTTCTTCTTCGCGTCGGCTTGGGCCTTTACGGCGCGATCTTGCGTTTCAGCGCCTGGGCCACGGGCTGGGGCAGATTGGGCAGGGAGCGCAGCAGCCAGGGCAGTAGCTTGCGCTTGGCGCCGCTGAGCGATTCGGGCACCACCGCTTCAATCAGGTGCGGCCCGGGGTGGGCCAGCGCGTATTCGAGCGCTTTCAAGAAGTCTTCGGTGGTGGTGGCGCGCACGCCGTGCACGCCCATGCCCTGGGCGAGCTGGGCGAAGTGGAGCACCGGGCCGTGCAGGTCCAGTTGCGACTTGGCCTTGGGGCCGGCCTCGGTGGCGCCCACGCGCTCCAGCTCCACGTTGAGCACGGAGTACGAGGCGTTGTTGAAGATGATGGAGGTGACGTTGAGCTGCTCGCGCGCCATGGTCCAGAGCGCTTGCAGGGTGTACATGGCGGTGCCGTCGCCAATGAGCGCGAGCACGGGCCGGGTGGGGCAGGCAATGGCGGCGCCCACGGCGTTGGGCAGGCCCTGGCCGATGGCGCCGCCGGTGAGGGTGATGAGGTCGTGGCGCGGCGCGCCGGCGGTCATGGCCGAGAGCATGAGGCCCGAGGTGATGGCTTCGTCGATGACGATGGCGTGTTCGGGCAGCAGGTGGCCCACGGCTTTGCAGACCTTGGCGGCGTTGAGCTTGCCGCGCGGGCGGCCGGGGCGCTGCGCGGCTTGCAGCGCGGGCTGGGCCTGGGCCGCGCCCAGGGCGGCGGCGAGCTTGTGCAGGCTGCCCACGGCGTCTTGCTCGGGGCTGGCCAGGGTGTGCACGGTGCAGGTGTCGGGCACGAGGTCGCTTTTTTTGCCGGGGTAGGCAAAGAAGGAAACGGGGGCCTTGGCGTCCACCAGCACGAGGTGTTGAACCTCGGCCAGCTGCACGCCGGCCATTTCGGCCAGGTAGGCGATGCGCTCCACCGGTGGCAGGCCGGCGCCGCGCTCCAGCCGGGTGGGGAACACCTCGGCCAGCAGCTTCACGCCGCTGTGCGCGGCCACCCGCGCGGCGGCCAGCAGGCCGGGCTCGCGCAGCGCCTGGCCGCCGAGCAGAAAGGCCGTTTTGCCACCCGAGCGCGCGGCTTGCGAAATGGCTTGCGCGATGGCGCTCACCGTGGCGTCGCTGGCGGCTTCGGGCTGGGGCAGCGGCGGCGGTGGGCAGGGCTCGCCGCCTTCGCCCCACGACACGTCGGCCGGCAAGATGAGCGTGGCCACCTGCCCGGGCAGGCCGCGCGCGGCGGTGATGGCGTCGGCCGCGTCGCGGCAGAGTTCGGCGGTGGTTTGCGAGGTGCGCACGAAGCCGGGCGACACGTTGCGGGCCACGGTTTCTATGTCGGACTGCAACTGGGCGTCGTAAACGGTGTGGAAGGTGGCGTGGTCGCCCACGATGTTGACCACCGGCACCCGGCCTTTGCGGGCGTTGTGCAGGTTGGCCAGGCCGTTGCCCAGGCCGCAGCCCAGGTGCAGCAGGGTGGCGGCGGGCTTGCCGGCCATGCGGGCGTAGCCGTCGGCCGCGCCGGTGGCCACGCCTTCAAACAGGGCCAGCACGGCGCGCATGCGCGGCTCGTGGTCGAGCGCTGCCACGAAGTGCATTTCGCTGGTGCCGGGGTTGGTGAAGCAGACGTCGACGCCGGCGTCCACCAGCGTTTTCATGAGGGCTTGTGCGCCGTTGGGCATGGGGGTCTCCTGGGCGGGGTGGATGCGAAAAGGGGGCGGTTTGCTCAGGCGGCGTGGGGCTGCGTGTTGGCAAAGCGCCGCATGGCGAGCGCAAACACCAGCCCGCCGGCGTACATGAGCACGCCGTACAGCGCGCCGGGTATGGCCATGGCGTCGTCTTTCAGCACGCTGCTGGCGATCACCAGCGCCAGGGCGGCGTTCTGCACCGCCGTCTCGATGCCCAGCGTGACCGACTGGCGGCGCGAGAGGCGGACCGCCCGCGCCACCCCGAGGCCCAGGCAGAGCATGGTGATGTTGAGCGCGAGCGCAAACGGCGCGAGCGAGGCGAAGTTGTCGCGCAGCAGGGCCCAGTTTTTCACCACGGCCAGCAGCACGATCAGCACAAACAGCACGGTGGCCACGCGCGTGGCTGTGGGCTCGAAGCGCTGAGCCCGGGCGGGCCAGCGGTGGCGCGCCCACATGCCCAGGCTCACCGGCACGCCGAGTACCAGGGCCACCTGGCCCATCATCAGGCCCACGGGCACGTTCACTGCGCGCGCCGCGCCCAGAAAGTGGCCCAGCGCCCAGGTGACGACGAAGGGCAGGGTGAAGATCGTCATAACGCTGGCCACGGCGGTGAAGCTCAGCGCCAGCGCCACGTCGCCACGCGCCAGGTAGGTCAGCAGGTTGGAGGTGCTGCCGGTGGGGCAGGCCGCCAGGATCATGAAGCCCACGGCGAACACGCCCGTGATGCCCAGGGTGGTGAGCATCAGGTAACACACCAGCGGCAGCAGCACGAAGTGGCACAACACGCCCACCAGCAGCGCGCGCGGCTGCGCCAGGATGCGGCGGAAGTCGGCGGGGGTGAGCCCCAGGCCGAGCGAAAACATGATGAAAGCCAGTATCAGCGGCAGCATCACGCCCGAAATCACGTCACCTTGCATGGAGTCTCCTGGCTATTTTTTTGGGGAGCGAAAGAATGGCTCAGCCGGCCGCACGTCCGGCGGCGATGGAGCGCGCCGCGGCCCGCGCGGTGAGGATGCAGCCGGGCAGAAACGTGCCTTCCAGCGAGCGTTTGCCGTTGGCCCCGCCGCCGCCAAAGCCGGCCGCTTCGCCCACGCAGTAGAGGCCGGCGATGGGCTGGCCCGCCGCATCGAGCACGCGGCTTTGCAGGTCGGTGCGCAGGCCGCCCAGGCTCTTGCGGGTGATGAGCTGCATCTGCACGGCGATGTACGGCCCGGCCCCGCGCATCTGCAGCGGGGCGGGTTTGCAGGTGCGCAGCCGGTCGGGGCCCCATTGGCGGGCGTGCTGGATGCGGCGGATCTGGTCGTCGTTGTGCAGCCGGTTGCCGTGGGCGAAGTTGGCGTCGAAGGCGTCGGCGGTGGCCTGCAGCGTGGCGGGGTCGATGTCGTGCGAACAGGTCAGCGCGTTCATCTTCGCGGCCAGCCCGGCGAGCGTGTCGTCCACCAGAAAGTGGCGGCTCTCGCGCTGCATCTGGCGCACCAGGCGGTGGTTGCCCAGCAGCGTCTCTTTCAGGAACTGCGGCATCTGCCGGTCGCGGATGCGCTGGTTGTGTTCGGCCCCCGAAATGGCGAACTCCTTGGCCGCGATGCGCCAGTTCAGCAGGTGCCAGGTCCAGGGCTTTTCCTGCGCGGCCACGCGCTGGCACAGCCAGTGGGTGTCGAAGCCGGTCACCAGCGGCTCGGGGCCGATGCGCTCGCCCCGGTGGTTCAGCCACAGGGCCGATTTGCAGGGAATGCTGGACAGGCCATGGCCCTCGAAATGCGGGAAGGGGTGGGGGAAGCCGGCGGCGTAGTTCCACATCTCGCCCGCGTGGGCGATGTGCCCGCCCAGGTGGTCGGCCACCCAGTGGTGCAGCCGGCCGTCGGCGAACGGGTGGGCGCCGTTGAGCAGGGTGGCGGGCAGGGGGCGGTCTGGCGGCCAGTTGGCGCGGGTCTGCGCGTGGCTGCCGTTGATACCGCCCATGGCCAGCACCACCACCGGCGCCTGCAGGTGCAGCTCGGCCCCGCTGGCTTCGTCCACCGCCACCGCCCCGGCCAGCTGGCCGGCCTGCTGCTCCAGCGCGGTGATGCGGTGGCCGTGCAGCACGGTCAGGCGCCCGCCCTGGCCGGCCTCGCGCAGGGCGGCCACCAGGCGGCGGGTGAGTTCGCGCGCGGTGCCCCAGACGATGTGGTAACGCGGCAGGCTGTTGCCGTCGCCGTTCAGCCCGCGCTCCACCCAGTTCACCGCGGGCATGAAGGTCACGCCTTCGCCCAGCAGCCAGTCGTACACCCCGGTGCGCGAATGCTCCACGTAGTGGCGCGCCCACTGCAGGGCGTGCTCGTCGTCGGGGGGCAGTTCGCCAAAGCGCAGCCAGTCGCGCAGCGCCCGCTCGGGCGTGTCGGGGATCTTCATGCGCGCCTGCAGCGGCGTGCCCACCAGCGCCATGCCGCCAAAGGCCCACAGCGCCAGGCCGCCGAAGCGCTCGGGCGTGTCGCGGTCCACCAGCGTCACGCTCTGGCCCGCGCGCAGCGCTTCCAGCGCCGTGACGATGCCGGCCAGCCCACCTCCGGCCACCACCACATCGGATAACCAACGCTCTGCCATGTCTTGTCTCCTTGCGCTGTTGTGCCGGGGCCTTTGGGGCGCCCGCTTGCTGGAGCACACGTTAGCCGTCTATCATCGCCAGCGATTGACTTTGCAGGACAACACGATTGACTTCACAGGCCACGGTCTCCATGAGCTGGGTGAACACGGTGCTGGATGCGGCGCAGCGCCAGGGCGTGTCGCGAGAGGCGGTGCTGGCCGCCGCCGGCATCGCCCCGGCCGAGCTGCAGGCCGAGCGCTGGCCCATCGACCACATCACCCGCCTGTGGCGCGCGGCGGTGCGGTGCACGCAAGACCCCGGCTTCGGCCTCAAGGCCGGCGCGGTGGTGGGGCCGGCCAGCTTCAACGTGGTCAGCTACCTGCTGCAGTCGTCGCCCACGCTGCGCGAGTCGATCGCGGTGGTGCAGAAATACCAGCGCCTCATCAGCGACGGCGGGCGGTTCCAGGTGATCGCGGGCGCGCAGACCAGCTGGGTGGTGTACCACCCGCGCCAGGGCGAGCTGGCCTTCAGCCCGCACCAGATCGAGGCGGTGCTGGCCGCCGTGGTGGCGTTTTCGCGCTGGGTCACCGGCCGCGCGGTGCGGCCGCTGAAGGTGCAGTTCAGTCAGGCGGCGCTGGGCCCGCTGGGCGGCTACCGCGAGGTGTTTCAGTGCCCGGTGGAGTTTGACCAGGCCTTCAGCGGCGTGTTGCTGGACAACGCCGTGCTGGACACCCCGCTGCCCCAGGCCGACGCCCAACTGGCCCACCTGCACCACCAGTACGCCGCCGCCCGGCTGGCGGCGCTCACGCCGCCCCAGCGCGACACCCTGGCGCAAGACCTGCGCCGCTGGCTCGACACCCAGCTGCAAAACCCCAGCGGCCAGGCCAGCCCGGCGCCCAGCCGCGAACGCGCCGCCCAGATGCTGGGCCTGGGCCCGCGCACCCTGGCGCGGCGCATGCAGGCCCAGGGCCTGGACTTTTCCACCCTGCTGGACGAAGCCCGACGCGACGCCGCCCTGCACGCCGTGGCCCACACCCAGCGCGCGCTCGCCGACATCGGCCACAGCCTGGGCTTCGCCGAACCCAGCACCTTCTGGCGCGCCTTCAAACGCTGGACGGGGAAGACGCCGGCGCAGTGGCGGGGGCGGTAGGGGGTTGGGGCACCGGTGCTGTGTCGCCAAAAGACGTCAATACTCGCCGTTGGCGTTTCCATTTCCTGCGCCAGCCGCTACAGTTCGTGCCCTGCGGTTTGGCCGTGATCTTCAACGATCACCTGAGCGCAGCAACCCCCACCCATCAACCCCCTCAACCGGAGATCAACATGCAAAAGAACACGACCTCCCTGTGGGCTGGGTCAGCGGTGGCGGGGCTTTCGGTTTAACCGTCGGTCAAACCTCCCCCACTTTTTGTTCCGCGCCCCACGGCGCTGCCTGACGCGAAAGCGTTGGCGGCGTGGTCGTGGTGCGCGCGCGTCTGTCCCGGTCCGGTTTCAACGTTTTTTGAATCTGGATTCTTCATGGGCAATTTTGTCAAGAAGCTGTCGGAGCGCGCCTGCGTGCTCGTGTCCGACACGACGTGGATGGAGGACGCGGCCATCGCGCAGCTCATCACCACGTCACAACTCGAGGGCATGCAGCGCGTGGCTGGCATGCCCGATCTGCACCCCGGTCGCGGTTACCCGGTCGGGGCCGCGTTTTTCTCGGCGGAGCGTTTCTACCCCGCGCTCGTGGGCAACGACATCGGCTGCGGCATGGCGCTGTGGCAGACCGACTTGCAGGCGAGCGCGGTCCGGCTGGACAAGCTGGAGAAGCGCGTGGGCAACATCGACGGACCGATGGACGATGAGGACGCGCGGGCGCTGGCCATGTCAGACGCCGATGTGCGGCCCAGCGGCCACGAGGCTTCGTTGGGCACCCTGGGTGGCGGCAACCACTTCGCGGAGTTTCAACAGGTGGACACGGTGTATGTGCCCGAGGCGCTGGCTGCGCTGGGCATTGACAAGCAGCGTCTGCTGCTCTTGGTGCACAGCGGCTCGCGGGGCCTGGGTGAGCGCATCCTGCGCCAGCATGTCGATGCCTTCGGGCACCGCGGTCTGGAGGCCGACACGCCCGAGGCGGCCAGCTATCTGACGCAGCACGACGCGGCCATGCGCTACGCGCGCTGCAACCGCACGCTGGTGGCGCATCGGCTGCTGGCGAATGTGCGGGCCGAGAGTCGCTGCGTGCTGGACGTGCACCACAACTTCGTGGCGCCGTCCGTCATCGACGGGCAGGCCGGCTGGCTGCACCGCAAGGGCGCGACGCCGTCGGACGCCGGGCCGGTGCTGATCCCCGGCTCGCGCGGGGACTACAGCTACCTGGTGCGCCCCACGCCCGGGTGCCACGACGACAGCTTGTGGTCGCTGGCGCATGGCGCGGGCCGCAAGTGGATTCGTTCGGCCTGCAAGGACCGCCTGTTCAAGCTGATGACGCCCACGCAGATGGGACGCACAGCGCTGGGCAGCCGCGTGATCTGCAACGACCGCCAACTGATTTACGAGGAAGCGCCGCAGGCCTACAAGGGCATCGACAGCGTGGTGCAGGTTCTGGTGGGCGCCGGGCTGATCGAGCTGCTGGCACGGACCAGGCCGGTGCTGACCTACAAGACACGTGGGGAGTGCTGCGAATGATCTTGCTGCAATTGACGGCCAACACCGGGCCTGAGGAATGCTGTCTGGCCGTGCGCAAGGCACTGGCGCAACTGCTGCGCGAGTGCGACGGCGCGCAGATCAAGGCCGAGTTGCTGGAGCATGTGCCCAGTGAGGTGCCGGGCAACTTCCGCTCGGTGCTGCTGGCGCTGGAGGGTGATGCCGCCGATGCACTGGCCAAACGCTGGTGCGGCAGCGTGCAGTGGGTGTGTGCCAGCCCGTACCGGCCGGGGCACAAACGCAAGAACTGGTTCATTGGCGTGGAGGTCTTTGAGACCGATGCGCCGGGTGCAACCGGCGAGCCGCTGCACGACAAGGACCTGCGCTTTGAAACCCTGCGTGCCAGCGGCCCGGGCGGCCAGCACGTCAACAAGACCGATTCGGCCGTGCGCGCCACGCACGTCCCCAGCGGCCTGAGCGTGAAGGTGCAGACCGAGCGCAGCCAGCACGCCAACAAACGCCTCGCGCGCGCCCTGCTGGCGCACAAGCTGGCAGCCCAGGCAGACGACGCCGCCAGCGCGGCCCGCAACCAACGCTGGCGGCAGCACCATGGCGTGGAGCGCGGAAACGCGGCGCGCGCGTTTCGGGGGGAGGGGTTTGTGGAGGTGTAGACCCGCAGAAGTGGAGTTGACCCACTTCGGTGGACGGGTACTGGTTTGATTCTCAAACCGTTTCGGGTGTTGTCTGGACATGCACGACGGCATCTTCGACGACATCAAACAGGGCTTGCTTGCTCCTTTCAAAGTTCAGGGGTGAGAGGTAGCCCAGGCCGCTGTGGCGGCGCCGGGGGTTGTACCAGCCTTCAATCCAGGTGAAGACCGCCATACGGGCCTGAGCCTTGCTCTGGAAGCTGTTGCGCTCGATGAGTTCGCCCTCCAGACTGGCGAAGAAGCTCTCGGCCATCGCGTTGTCGTAGGCATCACCCACCGTCCCCATAGAGGGTCTGACCTGCATCTGCCGGCATCGCTCACCAAAGGCCAGGCTGGTGTACTGGCTGCCCTGGTCCGAGTGGTGGATGACGCCCTTGGGTTTGCGCTGCTCCAGCGCCATGTTCAACGCTGCCAGCACCAGGTCGGCGGTCATGCGTTCTCCCATGGCCCAGCCCACCACGCGACGGCTCCAGACATCGATGACCACGGCCAGATAGAGGAACCCCATCCAGGTCGGCACATAGGTCATGTCGGCCACCCACAACTGGTTCGGACCAGTGGCATGGAAACGGCGGTTGACCAGGTCATTGGCCGGGGTCTGATGCCTATCGCGGCGAGTGGTCACGGTGAAGCCACGGCGCTTGCTGATGCCATAGATACCGGCTTGCCGCATGAGGCGCGCCACGCGCTGGCGGCTGATGCACACACCTTGCTCGATGAGTTCGGCACGCACCCGGGGCATGCCGTACGACTCGTAGGAGTCACGGTGAATCTGGCGGATACGCTCGGTCATCACCGCGTTGGCGATGCTGCACTGGGAAGGTGCACGTTCTCGCCAGGCATAGAACCCGCTGGCGGAGACACCGAGCACGCGGCACATGGTGCGCACGGGGAGGTCGGCCTGGTTTGCCATCACGAGTCCGAAGACTTCGTTGAAGTCGCATCGCTGCGACCGGCAAACCAGGCCGTAGCCTTTGCCAGGATGTCGCGCTCCATCTGGACCTGGCGCAGCTGGCGACGCAGGCGCACGAGCTCTTCTCGCTCAGCAGTGGTCAGGCCTTCTTTGCCAGGTAAAGGCTTGCCGTCGTCGATGGCGGCCTGGCCGACCCAGTTGGTGATGGATTGGGCGGTGACACCGAACTCACGCGAGAGCTGCGCTGGTGAGCGACCGGCTCGAACGAGCTCGACCATCTGCTGACGGAATTCCGCCGGGTACGGCGGTCGTACTTTGGACATTTGCGACTCCTTGAACACAAAGAATGATGTGTCCACGGAACCGGGTCAACTCCAGAAGTGCGGGCGACGGACGGCTACGCCACCTGTGCGTGCAGCCGTACCCCAAGAGCCTTCGCCACCTTGAGCACGGTGGCCAGGCTGGGGTTGCCGTTTTCGCTCAGCGCTTTGTAGAGGCTCTCGCGGCTGAGACCACTGTCTCGTGCGACCTGGGTCATGCCCTTGGCGCGCGCAATGTCGCCCAGCGCGCGGGCGATGCCTGCTGCGTCGTCGGGCGCGTCGGTGAGCCAGGCGTCGAGGTAGGCGGCCATCTCTTCGGGCGTGCGCAGTTGCTCGGCCACGTCGTAGGCGACGGTCTTGGTTTTGGGTGTAGCGGTCTGGGCCATGGCGTTGCTCCTAGAGGTGGCGGGCGAGTTCCAATGCCGCCTCAATGTCTTTCTGCTGGCTGGACTTGTCGCCACCGGCCAACAGGACGATCAGCTCCCCGTTGCGTTCTGTGTAGTAAATGCGCGAGCTGTTCGGTCCCTGAGGGCGTTGATCCAGTCCCGATAGACCTCGGTCATCTGTACGCGCATGCGTGCATGTGTAGTCTATGGGATACGATTGTCAATTCACCGATGCCTTCCGCCCATCACAACCCTTACCCCCGCCGCAACATCCGCGCCGCCAGCACACTGGCCAGCAGCACCAGCGCGCTGCCCGTGAGCGCGGTGAACTGCAGTGCGTCGGTGAAGGCGGCGCGTGCCATGAGGGTCAGTGTTTGCGCCGCTTCGGCGGGCAGGCGCTCGGCCACCGCGAGTGCACCGCCGAGTGTGGCGAGCGATTCCGGGGGCAAGCCTTCGCCGCCGGCCTGCGTGAGCTGCTGGCGGTAGATCAGCGTGCCCGCGCTGCCGAACAGCGCGATGCCCAAAGCGCCGCAGAACTCCGAGCTGGTCTCGGCGATGGCCGAGGCCGCGCCTGCGCGTTCGGGCGGCGCGGAGGTGATGATCTGTTCGGTGCCGATGGCGAACACCGGCGCCATGCCCAGGCTGACCACGACCATGCCGGCCACCAGCACCCAGAGCGCCCAGGGGCCGTCGGCCCACACCATGAGCAGCATGCCGGCCGCGGCCGCCGCGAGGCACCACACCATCACCGGCCCGGGCCCGTAGCGCCGCGCCAGCCAGGGCGCCAGCACCATGGAGCCGAACACGAAGCCGCCCGCCCACGGCACCGTGGCCCAGCCCGCCTGCAGCGGCGAGAGCGCCAGCACCATCTGCAGGTGCTGGGCAATGAAGATGTAGATGCCGAACATGGCCAGGCACGACAGCCCGTAGGCCATGATGGCCGTGCGGAAGCTGGGGATGGCGAACAGCCGCAGTTCGAGCAGCGGGTAGTCAATGCGCTTCTGGCGCCGCACGAACGCCACGCCGAGGGCCAGGCCGGCGAGCAGCAGCGCCAGCCGCCCGGGGCTCGGCCCATATTCGGCCATGGCTTTGATGGCGTAGATCAGGCTGAGCACGGCGCTCAACGAGAGCAGCACGCTGGCCGGGTCGATGCGGCCGGCATTCTCGTCGCGGTACTCGGGCAGCAGGCGCGGCCCGAGCACCAGCAGCAGCGCCATCACCGGCACGGCGGGCAGGAACACCGAGCCCCACCAGAAGTGCTCCAGCAGCCAGCCGCCCACCAGCGGGCCGATGGCGCTGCCGACCGAAAACGCGGTGATCCACACGCCAATGGCGAACTGGCGCTGCGTCTCGTCGTGAAACATGTTGCGGATCAGCGAGAGCGTGGACGGCGCCAGCGTGGCGCCCGCAATGCCCAGCAGCGCGCGCAGCACGATCAGCTCGGCGGGGGTGCGCGCGAAAGCGGCCAGCACCGAGGCCGCCGCAAAGAAGGCCGCGCCGATCAGCAGCAGGCGGCGGCGCCCGATGCGGTCGCCCAGCGTGCCCATGGTGATCAGAAAACCGGCGACCAGAAAGCCGTAGATGTCGATGATCCACAGCAGCTGCGAGGCGCTGGGCGCCAGCGCCCGGCTCAGCGCCGGCACCGCGAGGTTGAGCACCGTCAGGTCCATGGCGTAGACCAGACAGGGCAGGGCGATCACGGCCAGTCCCCACCATTCGCGGGGGGTGGCTCTAGCCACCTTGGCTGGCGGTGGCGGGTTGTTCGGACGGTTCATGGTCTTGAGCGTATTCGTGTTCCAGCAGCGCGCAGACCGCCGCCGCCTGCTCCCTGTGGTCGGGACTCGTGGCTACCCAGGCGGTGATCGCGTCCCAGTCCGGGCGGGGGAAGCCTTCGGACATCTGCAGCAGCGGATTCAGCATCAGCGGTGGGACTCCCGACGCCTCGATGTGGTCTGGAGGATGGACCACCAGGTCGACGTTGTCCTCAGATGAGGCTGGATGGGAGGCGCTTCCCGCGCTCCCGAAAAGGCGCTTCCACCAAGGTGTGCTCAAGTTGTTCACTTCAATCCAAGAAGGTGGCCGACCGACTGCTCCAGCATCTCGACCAGTTCCGGGTCCATGTACTTGTACTCGTCCGGGATGTCGAGCACGTGGATCGGCTTGTCGGCCAGCAACCGGGTGAACCCGGCCACGAGCCGTGACTTGTGCTTTTGCTCCATGACGAAGATGACGTCGGCCCAGTGCACATCGTCCTCCGAGACGGTGTGGCGGGCGTTGGGGCTGGTGCCGCCTGAGCGCGCCTGCAACAGGGGGTGTTTGCGCCAGATCTGTTCGGCTGTCGGGCTGCGCCATTGGTTGCGGCTGCACACGAAAAGCAGCTTCAGCCGCGTTCTGTCATCTTTTTTTGGGGGCATTCGTGGTCAGGGTTTTCAGAGGCTCTTGCCGTCAAAGTGCTGGGTCGGGATCGCGGCGAGGTCGATGCCGTCGATGCAGCGCAGGTTGATCGCCGCCATGGCGTTGCCCTTGGGGTCGACACCTTCACCGTAGGGGTGGATGCCGCAGACCGGGCAGAAGCGGTGGCGGATCACGTGTTTGTTGAACAGGTAGGTTGAGGCCGCGTCCTCGGGCGTCTTGAGCTCCAGGCTGGCGCGCGGCACGAACCAGAGCAGCGATCCCTTGCGTGAGCAGATCGAGCAGTTGCAGGCGAGCGCGCTGTCAATCGTGCCATGGACTTCAAATGCGATGCGGCCGCAATGGCAACTGCCGGTGTGGGTCGGGGTGGGGGTCGAGTCAGAGATCATGGTGGGTGCAGTGTGGTGGGTTTGAGGAGGGTCTTCAAGATCCACGACGAACGTAGCGCCCGGTTTTCGACAACCGGCGCGACGGACGGGCTGGCGGTTCAAGTTGTGGATGCCATGGGTCGATACAAACGGGACATCTTTCAAGGACCCCTCATGGACATGGACGTTTCTCCCGCCTTGCTCGCGGACCGCGTGCTGCAGACGCGCCAGGGTCAGACCGTGCAGGAAGTGCAGATCAACGTGCTGAAGAAAGCCATGGACATGCAGGAGTTGGCTTCTGCGGCACTGCTGAATGCCGTGGCGGGCGATCTGCCGCTGGCGAGTGGCGGAGCGGTGGGGACGCAAGTCAATACCCTGGCTTGACGTGGTCTAAAATGCATCGCATCTGCAACGCATCAGGCCCGCTCCATGAAAACTGCCACCTTGCCCTCGCTGCGCGTCGATCCCCACCTGCGCGATGCTGCGCAGAGTGTGCTGCAGGAAGGTGAGACCTTGTCCGGTTTTATCGAAGCCTCGGTACGGGAATCCATTGAGCGCCGGCGCACCCGCGCCGAGTTTGTGGCGCGTGGGCTGGCTTCGCGCGAACAGGCGCAGGCCTCGGGCGTTCACTTCGCTGCCGGTGAAGTGCATGCCGAGCTGGGCCGGATGCTGACCCAGGCGCGGGCGAAGGTGCAAAAGCGGGTGCAGGAGTGAGCTTTGCGGTTCGGTACAGCGCGGGCGCCCGCGAAGACCTGATCCGGCTCTACCAGTTCTTGCTTGACCGGGCCGGCACGATTGAAGACCTCGATCTGGCGGAGCTGGCGCTGAACGCCATCAGCAACGCAGTCGACGGCCTTGGCCGATCACCCTTCATCTACCGCAAGGCGGGCCAGAGCCCGTTCCTGCGCGAGTTGCTGATCCCGTTCGGACACAGTGGCTATGTCGCGTTGTTCGAAATCGAAGACGCCTCGACCGTGACCATTCTGGCGGTGCGCTATCAGGTGGAAGACGACTACCACTGAGAGTGCTCGTCTGCCAGCCGCCGTGCCTTACCAGCTCACTTCCCGGTCCGGCGTGGCGCTGATGCGGTGGATGCTCAGGTCCGCGCCGTCGTATTCCTCTTCCTGGCTCAGCCGCAGGCCCATGATGGCCTTGAGCGCGCCGTACACCACCGCGCCGCCCAGCAGCGCCCAGACCACGCCCAAGGCGGTGCCGATGAGTTGCGCGCCGAAGCTGACGCCACCCAACCCACCCAGCGCCTGTTGGCCGAAGATGCCGGCCGCGATGCCGCCCCAGGTGCCACACAGGCCGTGCAGTGGCCAGACGCCGAGCACGTCGTCGATCTTCCAGCGGTTTTGCGTCAGCGTGAACATGCCCACGAAGAGCGCGCCCGCCACGGCGCCCACCACCAGTGCGCCCAGCGGGTGCATCAGGTCGGAGCCGGCGCACACGGCCACCAGGCCGGCCAGCGGGCCGTTGTGCACGAAGCCGGGGTCGTTTTTGCCGGCCAGCAGCGCGGCCAGCGTGCCGCCCACCATGGCCATCAGCGAGTTCACCGCCACCAGGCCCGAGATGTTTTCCAGCCGTTGCGCGCTCATCACGTTGAAGCCGAACCAGCCCACGCAGAGAATCCAGGCGCCCAGCGCGAGGAAGGGGATGCTGGACGGCGGGTGGGCCGACATGCCGCCGTCCTTGCGGTAGCGGTTGGCGCGCGCGCCCAGGAAGATGACGGCGGGCAGTGCGATCCAGCCGCCCACGGCGTGCACCACCACGGAGCCGGCGAAGTCGTGGAAGACCGTGCCCGTGGTCGCTTCGATCCAGGCCTGCACACCGAAGTGGCCGTTCCAGGCGATGCCTTCAAAGAAGGGGTAGACGAAACCGACGATGACGGCCGTTGCGATCAGTTGCGGCCAGAACTTGGCGCGTTCGGCGATGCCGCCGGAGATGATGGCCGGAATGGCCGCGGCGAAGGTGAGCAGGAAGAAGAACTTCACCAACTCGTAGCCGTTTTTCTGGGCCAGCGTCTCGGCGCCGACGAAGAACGAGGCGCCGTAGGCCACGCCATAGCCCACGACGAAATAGGCGATGGTGGAGACCGAAAAGTCCACCAGAATCTTGACCAGGGCGTTGACCTGGTTCTTCTTGCGAACCGTGCCCAGTTCCAGAAAAGCGAAACCCGCGTGCATGGCCAGGACCATGATGCCGCCGAGCAGGATGAACAGGGCGTCTGCGCCCTGTTTGAGTGCGTCCATGTGAATCTCCGTGCAGAAATAACTTGTTTTGGTGCGTTTTGAACGCCAAAACAGGGACTGCCCGGCGATTCGCACCAAAGAAAAGCAAGAAGTGCGCCAGAGATTCCAGACTGGTGCGTGATGCGGTCCGGATTGGTGCCGAGGTGGGCGTTGCGCCCTTATCCGGTGCCTGCCCGGGCCGGCTCTGGCGCGGGGCCAGACGGGCAGGCGCTCAGCTGCAGCTCACGCTGCCGCAGCCACTCATGGAGGCGGGCCGCACCTTGCTCGGGTCGGCCAGGGTTTCGGTGCGGGAGTCGAAGCCCACGTCTTTCATGTGCAGCGCCAGGCCGGCGTCCATGCTGGCGGCGTGCTGCGGAAACCACTCCACCAGCGCCTCGGCCAGGCGCGAGATGATTTCCGTGTCGCCCTGCTCGTAGTGCTCGACCACGGCGCGCAGGGTGTCCAGGATGGTGGCGTGGTGCGAGGCGTGGCAGTTGTCGGCGGCGAAACCGGTGGCCAGCATCCAGCGCTCTTCCTGCGCGAAATGCTCCACCGTGTGCTCCACAAAAATGCGGTACAGCGGCAACTGCTGGTCGTGCGGCGTGGTCAGCAGCTCGTTGAGCATGGTCACGAACTCTTCGTGCGTGTCGTCCATGCGGGCATCGCCGGTCTGCAGCTGGGGCGACCAGTCCAGCCCGGCAGCGGCTGGCGTGGGAGGGTGGGGGGCGGTGGAGGTTGCAGTGGTGTCCATGGTCCGGAACTGTAGCCGCAGCGGCGGCCGCGGGGCTTGATGGAGGTCAAGCCCCGCCGAGCCCGAGCGGTGGGCGTTGGACGGCCGGTTTTCAGCCCCGCCGCTCGTCCAGCATCTGCAGCACGGCGGTCTGCACTTCGGGCGATGCCAGGGCCTGCTCCAGCCGCGCGAGCGCCGGGTGGGACAGGCTGGTGCGCAGATGGTGGGTGTCGGCGCCCTGGTCTTGCCCCACCTCGTAGCCTTCAAGGCTGCGCATCTGGCCCAGCGCCAGCCGCTCGCCCAGGCGGGCGCAGAGGTAGCCCAGCGCCAGCCGGGGCGCACGAACGGGGTCGGTCTTCAGATACGGGGTGACGAGTTGCCGACCCAGGGCGCTGACCTCGTCCACGAGGCTGGCGGGCAGTTCCCAGGTCTTCATCAGCAGGGCGCCGATCTCGCTGGCGTTCAGGCCGAGCCGGTCCTGCTCCAGCCGGGCGCGCTCCAGGCGGCCGCTGGCCAGCCAGCGTTCCAGCTCCGAAGGCGGGATGAGCGAGGCGGTCGCCAGCTGGCCGACGAAGCTCAGCACCACCTGGGTGGAGAGCGAACCCTGTTCCGGCAGATTGAGGGCCTTGCCCAGGCGCACGGCCAGTTCGCTGGCGATGGCGCTGGCCTTCCAGATGATGTCGAACGCCTTTTGCGTGTTGGCCAGCGTGGGTTTGAAGGCCTCGGCCAGCATGTACTGCAGACAGATGCCGCGCACCGAGTTCATGCCCAGAAAGGTGACGGCCTGGCCGATGTTGGTCACCGGCCGGTGCAGGCCATAGAAAGGGGCGTTGACGGTGGAGATCACCCGCGCGGCGATCAGCGGCTCGCCCATCACGAGATCGCTGAGTTCGGCCGAGCCGGCCGTGGCGACGAATTCGGGCGACAGCAGTTGCTGCATGGAGCGCGGCGGGCGCGGGATGCCGCGCACGGCCGCGACCATGGAGGCGCGGTGTTCGGCGTCGAGCTCGGTTTCGGCACGCCAGCGGAAGCTCGCCAGTTCGGGCGGCAGGGGTGGTTCGGGTGGGGCGGCGGCGGGTGCCGGGGTGGGCGAGGCGGTCCTTGCGCTGGGGGCAACGCTGCGCGGGGGAGTCACCCTGGGCGGTCGGGTGGTCTGGGCGGCGGGGCCGCGCCCTACAGGGCGCAGGAACCACCACGAGGCGACCGCGACGACCAATGCGGCGGCGATCCACAAAGCAAGTGAAGACACGGGGGCTCCTCCGATTCGGGGTTGTGGTCCGCACCGAGCGGACTTTGTTTGCCCCCTCTATCGGCGCCCCGGCGGCGTTCTTGAGCCCGATGCCCGGTGGGTGTCTGCCACAGCTACCAGACGGGCCCGGGCTTCAGGCCAGGCGGGTGCGGTGCCGCGCGATCTGGCTCAGCACCTGGGCCGGCGCGGTGCCGCCCAGGGTGTTGCGGGCGTTGAGGCTGCCGCGCAGGCTCAGGCACTCGTACACGTCTTTTTCGATGGACGCGTTGAAGCCCTGCAGCACAGCCAGCGGCAACTCGGACAGGTCGCAGGCGTGGCTGGTGGCGGCCTTCACGGCGTGGGCCACGGTCTCGTGGGCATCGCGGAAGGGCAGGCCTTTTTTCACCAGGTAGTCGGCCAGGTCGGTGGCGGTGGCGTAGCCCTTCTTGGCCGCGTCTTCCATGGCCTGGGCGTTGACGGTGATGCCCCCTTCTTTCTGGCCATTGGCCGGGTTGAGCTGGCCGCCCACCATCTCGCAGAAGATGCGCAGCGTGTCCTTGAGCGTGTCCACGGTGTCGAACAGCGGCTCCTTATCTTCCTGGTTGTCCTTGTTGTAGGCCAGCGGCTGGCCCTTCATGAGCGTGAGCAAACCCATGAGGTGGCCGACCACGCGGCCGGTCTTGCCGCGCGCGAGTTCGGGCACATCGGGGTTTTTCTTCTGCGGCATGATGGAACTGCCGGTGGTGAAACGGTCGGCGATCTTCACGAAGCCGAAGTTCTGGCTCATCCACAGAATCAGCTCTTCGCTGAAGCGGCTGATGTGCACCATGCACAGGCTGGCGGCGGCGGTGAATTCGATGGCGAAGTCGCGGTCGCTCACGCCGTCCAGGCTGTTCTGGCAGACCTGGGCCAGGCCTTGGTCGTCCACCATGCCCAGGCTCACGGCCACGCGCTCGCGGTCCAGCGGGTAGGTAGTGCCGGCAAGGGCCGCTGAGCCCAGCGGCAGGCGGTTGGTGCGGCGGCGCACGTCGGCCATGCGCTCGGCATCGCGGGCGAACATTTCCACGTAGGCCAGCAGGTGGTGGGCAAAGCTCACCGGCTGCGCCACCTGCAGGTGGGTGAAGCCCGGCAGGATCACTTCCACGTTGTTTTCGGCCACGTCCACCAGCGCGGTCTGCAGTTCTTTCAGCAGATCAGAGATCAGATCGATCTCGCCACGCAGCCACAGGCGCACGTCGGTGGCCACCTGGTCGTTGCGGCTGCGGCCGGTGTGCAGGCGCTTGCCTGCGTCGCCCACCAGCTGCGTCAGGCGCGCTTCGATGTTCAGGTGCACGTCTTCCAGATCGAGCTTCCATTCGAACGTGCCGGCTTCGATCTCGCTGCGGATCTGCGCCATGCCGCGCTCGATGGCTGCGCGGTCGTCGGCACCGATGATGCCTTGCGCGGCCAGCATTTCGGCGTGGGCCAGGCTGCCGGTGATGTCGGCCAGCCAGAGGCGTTTGTCGAAGAAGACGCTGGCGGTGTAGCGCTTGACCAACTCGCTCATGGGCTCCGAGAACAGGGCGGACCAGGCTTGTGATTTCTTGTCGAGTTGGTTGGTGGACATGGTGGGGCCAGCGTCGGGTGGGTGAAGAAGGCGGCGCAGGGGCCGCGGGCGGGTGCTCAAGGGCTTGAGCCGGGTGCTGCTGGCCGGAATGGGGGACGGAAAGATGGCTTGCGCGCCTGTCCGAGTTTCCCGTGCCGGCCTATAGTGCGACCCATGAAAGATTCCCGAATTTTATCGACCTTCCAGGAGCTGGCCCCGGCGAAGGGCACGCGCCCCTTGCGCAAGATGCCCGAGCATGTGCGGGCCCATGAGCTGGTGTTCGATACCTGTCAGGTCGGGGTGGTGCTGCGCGCGGTGCTGTTCGTGCAGGCGATCGTGCTGGTGGCCTCGCTGTTTGGCGCCCAGTCCTGGTGGGGCTGGCTGACGCAGATGGCCATGCTCACCGGCGCGGCGCTGCCGGCCGTGCTGGCGTGGCTGCTGGCGGTGTGCATGTTCAAGCGGCCGCTCTGGTATCTGCCCATGCCGCTCCAATGGACCTTGGGTGTTGCGCTGGGCGCGCTGGCGGCGCTCTATGGCTGTGCTCTGTTGAACTGGATGGGCCTGCTGGAGCCCGCCCCCTGGCTGGGCAGTGCCGCATCGGGGGCCCTGGTGGCCGCGGTGCTGGTGGCCGGGCTGGTGTGGCGCGCCAGGGCGCGCACCCCTGCCGGCACCACCGCGCAGCTGGCCGAGCTGCAGGCGCGCATCCGGCCGCACTTTCTCTTCAACACGCTCAACAGCGCGATCGCACTGGTGCGCGCCGAACCGGCCAAGGCCGAGCGCCTGCTGGAGGACCTGAGCGAGCTGTTCCGCCACGCGCTGGCCGACGCCAAGGAAGCGGTGCCGCTGGGGCAGGAACTGGAGCTGGCCCGGCACTACCTGGCCATTGAGCAGGTGCGGTTCGGCGAGCGCCTGCGGGTGGAGTGGAGCATCGACGAAACCGCTTCGCGGGCGAAGCTGCCACCCCTGATCCTGCAGCCGCTGGTAGAAAATGCCGTGAAGCACGGTGTGGAGCCCAGCCCCATGGGGGCGGTGGTGCGCATCAGCACGAAGCGCCGCGGGTCGGTGGTGGTGATCAAGGTGACCAACACGGTGCCGGCCGGCAGTGGCGCGCCCGGCCATGGTCTGGCGCTGGACAATGTGCGCCAGCGGCTGAATCTGCTGCACGATGTGCAGGGCCGTTTCCAGAGCGCACTGGTTGATGGGGTGTTTCAGGTGCGACTCGAAATACCGGTATAAGGTCTGTTTCTGAAGCCACAAGCAACGGAGCGTGACATGGCACTGAAGGTACTGATCGTTGACGACGAACTGCTGGCCCGCTCGCGGCTGCGCACGCTGCTGGGCGACTGCACCGATCCACGCGCCGAGGTGGTGGGCGAGGCGAGCAATGCGGTGCAGGCCATGGAGCAGATCCGGCGCCTGCCCTGCGACCTCGTTCTGCTCGATATCCACATGCCCGGTGTGGATGGCATGGCGCTGGCGGCCACGTTGCGGCAGCTGGCGGTGCGGCCGATGGTGGTGTTCGTGACGGCGCACGCCGAGCACGCGGTGCAGGCTTTTGAACTCGAAGCCGCCGACTACCTGACCAAGCCCGTGCGGCTGGAGCGCCTGCAGCAGGCGCTGCAGAAGGTGCAGCGTCTGCGCGCTTCCAACGAGGCGGGCACCGCCGACGATGCGAATGCAGGCGCGGGTGAGTGTCTCATCATCCAGGAGCGCGGGCGCAGCGAGCGCGTGGCGCTGGCCGACGTGATCTACCTGAAGGCGGAGCTGAAGTACATCACCGTGCGCACGGCCGAGAAGGAACACATCTACGACGGCGCTTTGAGCGATCTGGAGCAGAAGTACGCGCACCTGTTCGTGCGGGTGCACCGCAATGCGCTGGTGGCGCGGCGCCGGGTGCGGGCGGTGGAGAAGCACAACGATCCGGTGGACGGCGAGGGCTGGACCGTGCGGCTCGACGGGGTGGACGAGCGCTTGGCGGTTTCCCGTCGGCAGCTGGCGGCTGTTCGTGAAGCGCTGATGACCTGAGTTTTCTTTGTTTGCGTTGACTCGGCTTTTTGTGGCCTGGGTCTCCGGTGGCTCCGGTCATCGGCAAGCGGGGCGACCGATTCCGCTCATGTCCCCCGGGCCGTTCCGGCCCTCCTCCTTTACTTCGCTGCATCAGTCACCCCACTTGCCGATGACCTTCCTGGCGCTCGGACGGCTCAATGCTTGAGTGCCCGCCCGTTTGTTGCTGGCGAGGACATGGTGTTCTGCATAGCGAAGTAAAGGAGGAGGGCCGGCGAAGCCGGGCCGGGGGACATGAGCGGCGCAGAGCGCCATGGTCTCGCCAGCGTGCGAGGTTCCAGAGCGAAACGGAACAGAACCTCAGAGTTCAGCAGCTTCGATCAAGAACCGAACCCGCCGCTGACCCTGCCACTCATCCGCATCCAACCGAAAGGCCAGCTTCACCCGCTCGGGCAGCGGCTCGGTATGGCCGAACCAGATGCCGTCGACCGGCTCGCCCTGGTGTTTCATCTTGAGCGCCAGATGCTTCTCGCCCACAAGACGCTGCGACACGATCAACACCTCTTCGCAGAACACCGGCGGCGCAAAACCCTGGCCCCACACCTCCTTGTGCAGCGTGTCCACCAGATCCGTGCGCCGGTACTGCTTGTCCAGCACACCATCGGCCTCCATGCGGCGCTGCAGGGTGGCGGCGTCCAGCCACTCGTGGGCCACCTGCTGCAGCGCGGCCTCGAAGGTGTCCAGGTGTTCTTCGTCGATCGTGCAGCCCGCTGCCATCGCGTGGCCGCCGAAGCGCATCAATACCCCCGGGTGGCGCTTGGCCACCAGGTCCAGCGCGTCGCGCAGGTGGAAGCCGGGGATGGAGCGGCCCGAGCCCTTGAGCTCGTTTTCCTTGCCCTCTGCGCCACTGGTGGCGAACACGAAGGTGGGGCGGTGCAGCTTGTCCTTCAGGCGCGAGGCCACGATGCCGACCACGCCCTCGTGGAAATCGGGGTCGAACACGATCAGCGCCGGCGGCGGCTCCTCGGATTCGTCGAACATCTCTTCGGCCAGCGCCAGCGCCTGGTCGCGCATCTCGCCTTCGATGGTCTTGCGCTCGCGGTTGATGCCGTCGAGCGTGCGCGCCAGTTCGTCGGCGCGCAGGCCGTCGTCGGTGGTCAGGCATTCGATGCCCAGGGTCATGTCGGCCAGGCGGCCGGCGGCGTTCAGGCGCGGGCCGAGGGCGAAGCCGAAGTCGAAGCTGGTGGCCGCCTCGGGCTTGCGCGCCGCCACGTTGAACAGCGCCGTCATGCCCGGCGGCATGGCGCCGGCGCGCACGCGCTTCAGGCCCTGGGCCACGAGGCGGCGGTTGTTGGCGTCGAGCTTGACCACGTCGGCCACCGTGCCCAGCGCCACCAGCGGCAGCAGCGTGTCGATCTTGGGCTGTGACCTCGCATCAAACACCCCACGCTCGCGCAGCTCGGCACGCAGCGCCAGCAGCACGTAGAACATCACGCCCACGCCGGCGATCGACTTGCTTTCGAAGTCGCAGCCCGGCTGGTTGGGGTTCACGATCACGCAGTCGGTGGGCACGACCACCTCGCCGCCCTTGAGCGCGGGCAGGTGGTGGTCGGTCACGATCACCTGCAGGCCGAGCTCGCGCGCGGCGCGCACACCGTCGATGCTGGCGATGCCGTTGTCCACCGTCACCAGCACGTCGGCGCCCTGTGCCTTCACGCGCTTCGCGATCGCGGGTGTGAGGCCGTAGCCGTCGGTCACGCGGTCGGGCACCAGGTAGCTCACGCGGTCAAAACCCATGGGCGCGCCCAGCAGGCGCAGGCCGCGCAGACCCACGGCGCAGGCGGTGGCGCCATCGCAGTCGTAGTCGGCCACGATGCAGATGCTTTTGTTCGCGGCCATGGCGTCGGCCAGCGCGCGGGCGGCTTCCTGTGCGCCCTTCATGGAGGCGGGCGGCAGCAACAGCGAGAGCGCGTCGTCGAGCTGTTCCTTGGCGGTGATGCCGCGGGCGGCAAACAGGCGCGCCAGCAGCGGGTGCAGGCCGGCTTGCTCCAGCGCCCAGGCGGCGCGGGGCGGTACATCGCGGGTGATGATCTTCATAGGGGTTCGAGGGCTTTCCAGGCCGGGGGTGTGCCCAGCAGTTTTTTGAACAGACGGCCCAGGCGGGCTGAGCCGCCGCGCGGTGCGTTGACCCAGGTTTGCGCGCTGCGCTCGCCGCACAGCGTGAGTGTGACCGCTTCGCCGCGCCGCGCGCGCTCCAGCAGGGCGGGGATGTGGGTGGCGTCGAGCTGGCCCCAGGCCTGCGCCCAGGCGGTCCAGTCGGCGCGCAACGCGGCCTGGCGCAGGGTGTCGGGCATGGTGGGTGCGGGCCGCAACGGTGCGGGCACCTCCATCGCGCCCGCGCCGCTGATCCAGAAGCCGTTGACCGGCCGCAGGCCGCAGGCGGTGCGCGCATCGTGCACCGGGTGCGTGTAGAACAGCATCTGTGCCTCGCTCTGCAGGCGCTTGAGCAACTGGCTGCCGCCCGGGTTGGCGGGGCTGGGTGGCATCCAGCCGTCCACCGGGCGGCCGCTCACGCGGTCCAGGCTGGCGCAGGCGATGCCGCGCAGCGGTTCACCGCTGGCGTGCCAGCGCGTGGCGCTCTCAAAGCGCAGGGTGATGCCGTCCTCCGCGCAATAGGGCGCGAACGCCTCGAACAGGCCGCGGGCATCTTCATCGGTCAAGCCGATCTGCTCGCCCGGCAGCAGGCTCACATGATCCGTGCCGATCTGGAAGTGGCAGGGGCTGAACCAGGCCTGGGGCACGGTCGGCTCGGCGCTGGCGGCGGCGGCCCAGGGAATCTGGCCGTCGTCGCAGGGGCTGCCGTCGGCCCGCGTCAGGCCCAGGGCCAACGCCAGCGCGCGCTCGTGCGGCAGGCTCAGGCTGTGGTCGTCGCCTGCGTCGTGGGTGGCCAGCGCCAGCTCGCCCAGCAGGGTTTCCAGGTGGGGCAGGCGCAGCGCTTTCAGCGCGGCCTGGCAGGGCGGCGCGCTGGCGCTGGCAAAAGGGATCAGCAGGTGGCCGGGCAGCGGGGACGGGGCTTCTGGGGCCATGGGGGCAAGGGGCATGGGTGCGATTGTCGGGGATGCCACAATCACCGGCTGGACTCCAACGATGCAAACCCCTTACGAACTCATCCTCGGCTGGCGTTACACGCGCGCCGGCCGCGCCACGCGGCGCAACGGTTTCATTTCCTTCATCTCGGGCGTGTCCATGCTGGGCATCTCGCTGGGCGTGGCCGCGCTCATCATCGTGCTCTCGGTGATGAACGGTTTCCAGAAAGAGGTGCGCGACCGCATGCTCGGCGTGTTGTCCCACATCGAGGTGTTCGAGCCCGGTGGGCAGGCGATTCCGAACCTGGCGCAGACGCTGGCAGCCATCGAAAGCCACCCCGAGGTGCTGGGCGCGGCGCCGTTCGTGGGCGCGCAGGCGCTGATCGCGCGCGGCGAAGACATGAAGGGCGCGCTGGTGCGCGGCATCGACCCGGCGCTGGAGCCCAAGGTCACCGACCTCGTGGCCGACCTGGCCGACACCGTGCTGCCGCGGCTGGTGCCGGGCGAATTCGGCGTCATTCTCGGCGGTGAACTGGCGCGCAGCCTGGGCGTGGGCACCGGCGACACGGTGACGCTGATCGCGCCCAGCGGCCAGGTCACGCCCGCGGGCGTGGTGCCGCGCATCCGCCAGATGACGGTGGTGGGAACCTTCGATTCGGGCCACTTCGAATACGACTCGGCGCTGGCCCTGCTGCACCAGGACGACGCCGCGCGCATCTTCCGCGTGGAAGGCCCCACCGGCGTGCGCGTGAAGATCAAGAACCTGCACGAAGCGCGCGAGGTGGCCATTGCCATCGCGGGCAGCCTCGACCCCGGCCTGCTGGTGCGTGACTGGACGCGCCAGAACCGCAGCTGGTTCGCCGCCGTGCAGCTGGAAAAACGCATGATGTTCATCATCCTCACCCTGATCGTGGCGGTGGCTGCGTTCAACCTCGTGTCCACGCTGGTGATGACGGTGACCGACAAGCGCGCCGACATCGCCATCCTGCGCACGTTGGGCGCGAGTCCGGGCAGCATCATGGGGGTCTTCATGGTGCAGGGCGCCATGGTGGGCGTGATCGGCACCGGCGTGGGCTTGCTGCTGGGCCTGGGCATCGCGTTCAACATCGACACCCTCGTGCCCGCGCTGGAGCGCGCACTGGGCGCGAGTTTCCTGCCGCAGGACGTCTACCTCATCAGCCGCATGCCCAGCGACCCGCAGCAAAGCGACATCATGCCGATCGCGCTGATCTCGCTGGCGCTGTCGTTCGTGGCCACGATCTACCCGAGCTGGCGCGCCAGCCGGGTGAACCCTGCCGAGGCCTTGCGTTATGAATGACACCAAGAGCCCCGTTCGCCCCGAGCCTGTCGATGGGCCCGCCAGCACCCTGGCGGAGGCTTCGACGGCGCCCGTCCTGAGCCCGTTGGCCCGCACGGAGGTGGTGCTGAGCGCCACCGGCCTCACCAAGCGCTTTCACGAAGGCCGCCTCGATGTGACTGTGCTCACCGGCGTGGACCTGGCGGTGCGCGCGGGCGAGACAGTGGCGATCGTTGGCGCTTCCGGCTCGGGCAAGAGCACCTTGCTGCACCTGCTCGGCGGGTTGGACGCGCCCACCAGCGGCAGCGTGCAGCTGATGGGGCAAACCATGTCGGGCCTGAGCGCGGCGCAGCAGGGCGATCTCCGCAACCGGCACCTGGGCTTTGTGTACCAGTTCCACCACCTGCTGCCCGAGTTCAGCGCGCGCGACAACGTGGCCATGCCGTTGTGGATCCGCCGCATGCCGCGTGCCGAGGCCGCGCAGCGCGCCTCGCAGATGCTCACCCGCGTGGGCCTGGGCGAGCGCCTGCACCACCGGCCGGCCGAGCTCTCGGGCGGCGAGCGCCAGCGCGTGGCGATCGCGCGGGCGCTGGTGACGCAGCCGGCCTGCGTGCTGGCCGACGAGCCCACCGGCAACCTGGACCGTGGCACCGCCGAAAGCGTGTTCCAGCTCATGCTGGAACTGGCTCGCGATCAGGGCACGGCCTTCATCGTCGTGACGCACGACGAAACCCTGGCCGCGCGCTGTGCCCGCGTGCTGCGCCTGACCACCGGCGTGCTGACCTGACTGGCGGGCCCGGGCTGCCCGGGCCACGTCCCACGCCCGGTCAGGGCTTGGTGCGAACGAAGCGCAGCGGTTTGTCCAGCCCCTGGGTGTGCAGCCACATCGTCGTGCCCTGCACCTCGACGCGTTCGGCCTTGCGCAGCGCGTCCAGGTAGCGGTTCTCCTGCTCCGAAACGCCTTCGCCACAGGCCATGCGGGTCGAGCCGATCTGCCCGAGCGAGATGCGGTCCTCGATCAGTGTGTAGGTGCCGAAGAAGCCGTTGCACGAGCCACTGCCCGTCACGCGCCCGGCCTCGGGAAAGGCCAGCGTGGCTTTCACCTTGTCGAGCACGGGGCGCCCCCCCAGGTCCTGCAGCAGCCATTCGCTGCCCACCAGCGGCGCGCTGGCCGGCGTGGCGGCCGGTGCTGCAGGCACGGCACAGGCCACGAGCGACGCCAGCACGGGCAGGGCCAGCCAGAGCGGAGAGCGCGGGCCTGCGGGGCGGCGAGGGGCGTTGAGCGGCATGGAGAAGTCCTTTCGGGGTGTTGCACAGGATGGAGGGTGGTGCGTCGGGCTTGCCGTCACAATGGCCCTTTTATACCGCCATGTGGATCGATACACACTGCCACCTTGACGCCCCCTCGCTGGGCGACACCCCGGCCCTCGTGCAGGCCATGCGCGAACGCGCCGCCCGGCTGGGTGTGCGGCGGTGCGTGATCCCGGCGGTGGAGCGCTCCAACTTCAACACCGTGCGCGAGCTCGCCCACCGGCTGGGCGACGCCTACGCGCTGGGCATCCACCCGCTGTACGTGCCGCAGGCGCGCGACGAGGATCTGCAGGCGCTCGACGACATGCTGGAGCAGCACCGCGACGACCCGCGCCTGGTGGCCGTGGGCGAGATCGGGCTGGACTTTTTCGTGCCCGCGCTGTGCGAGCCGGCCATGCGCGAGCGCCAGCTGGGCTTCTACCGCGAGCAGCTCCTGCTGGCCCGCAAACACCGGCTGCCGGTGATCCTGCACGTGCGCCGCAGCGCCGACGCCCTGCTCAAGCAGCTGCGCGAGCGGCCCACCGGCGGCGGTATCGCGCATGCCTTCAACGGCAGCCCCCAGCAGGCTCAGGCCTTCATCGAGTTGGGGTTCAAGCTCGGCTTCGGGGGGGCTTTGACCTTTGAGCCGGCCCAGCGCCTGCGCCGGCTCGCGGCCGAACTGCCGCTGTCGGCCCTGGTGCTGGAGACCGACGCGCCCGACATCCCGCCGCAGTGGCTGTACGCCACCGCCGCCGAGCGCGCCGCGGGCCGGGCGCAAGGCGTGAACACGCCCGCCGAGCTGCCGCGCATTGCTGCCGAGCTGGCGCGGTTGCGCGGTATGCCGCTGGACGAGCTGGCCCGGGCGAGCACGGCCAATGCCCTGGCCGCGCTGCCCCGGCTCGTGGGCCTGCCGGGCGGAGCCGCCGCGTGAGCCGTCTGCTGGGGCTGGCGCCGGTGCTCGATGCGGACACCCGTTTGCTGGTGCTGGGCAGTTTCCCGGGCGTGGCCTCGCTGCGCGCGCAGCAGTACTACGGGCACCCGCAAAACCACTTCTGGAAGATCCTGGGCGCCCTGTGGCAGCAACCGCTGACCGAGATGCCCTACCCGGAACGCGTGGCGGCGCTGCGCGCGCATGGCCTGGGCCTGTGGGACGTGTACCAGGCCTGCGAGCGCGAGGGCAGTCTGGACGCCGATATCCGCGCCGCCGAACTCAATGACTTCGCTGCGGTGCAGCGGCAGTGCCCGTTGCTGGAGGCGGTGGCACACAACGGTGGTGAGAGTTACCGGCACGCTAAACACACGTCGGCGTTTGGGCTGCCGGTGTACAAGTTGCCGTCCACCAGCCCGGCGAACGCGAGCTGGTCGTTTGATCGCAAGTTGTCTTCGTGGGGAGAGGTTTTGCGGCGGCATGGGGTAGCGTAGGTCCCGGGGGTGGACCTCGCGGGCTTGCTGCGCCGGTGCGCTCTGCGCCGCTCATGTCCCCCGGCCCGGCTTCGCCGGGCCTCCTCCTTTACTTCGCTATGCAGAACGCACCGCCACAGCAAGCTGGAAAGGTGTGGGCGATCCTGCGCCGGGCTGTACCGTGTGGTTTGGACGATGACGCCGGGTGGCTGACGCAGCGAAGTAAAGGAGGAGGGCCGGAACGGCCCGGGGGACATTCGCGGAGTTGGCCGCGCGGCGTCTTCGTCCTCGCACCATGCAAGCCAGGAACACGGGCCCGGAAGAAAAGCCTCCCGGCGCGAACACCAAACGGCTTGAGGTGTCTCTACCCGGGGCCACCCCCGGCTTCCGTGTTCATAATGATCGCTTTGCAGTTCCAGAAGTGACAAAGATGCAGTATTGGTTGCCGGCCCGCGCAATGACGAATTCAGGGGAGTCGCCCGCCCACCACCCTGGGGCAGGGTTCCCCCGCCTGTTGAATGGCGACCGTAACGGAGCCCCCGCATGAGGGCCGGCGCCAACGCCACGGCCCGCCGCCGCATCGGCCCCCAGACCCTGCCCGAGGTCACCCTCTCGGAAGACGGCGAGGTGCGCTTCCTGCACCTCGGCACCGAGTGGATCCAGGGCTCCATGATCATCGACGCGCCGTTCGACATCGAGCTCGACTACGTTCAGCGCATGATGGCCTGGCTGCTCTTCGTGGAGCCCGATACGGTGAGCAAGCGCCGCGCCCTGCAGCTCGGTCTGGGCTCGGCGGCGCTCACCAAGTTTCATTTCAAGGCGCTGCGCATGCACACCACCGCCATCGAGATCAATCCCCAGGTGCTCGCCGCCTGCCGGGGCTGGTTCAAGCTGCCGGACGACGGGCCGCGCCTGCGCGTGGTGCTGGCCGATGCGGGGCAGGAGATCCGCAACCCCGCCTACACCGGGAACATCGACGCGCTGCAGGTCGACCTGTACGACCACGAGGCCGCCGCCCCGGTGCTCGACAGCCCCGACTTCTACGCCGACTGCCGCTCGGTGCTGACCGACGAGGGCGTGATGACGGTCAACCTGTTTGGCCGCGACGCCAGCTACGAGCGCTCGCTGCAAAGCATCAGTGCCGCGTTCGGCGCGGACGCGGTCTGGGCCTTCAAGCCCACGCGCGAGGGCAATACCATCGTGCTGGCGCAGCGCACGGCACAGCGGCCCACCCGCATGCAGCTGCTGGCGCGCGCGGAAGAGATCCAGTCGCGCTGGGGGCTGCCCGCCGTGAAGTGGTTGCGCATTTTCAAACCAGTGGACTGAGCGGCTGAGCGTCTTTCGCCCATGCCCGAACCGCGCCCACCCGACCCGAACCTCGCATGAAAACATCCACCCATACCCCGCATTCCACGTCTTCGCTGGCCATCCCGGAGGCCCCGCTCGACTGGCGCATGCTGGTGGGCTGGCTGCGCGACGACGGCGTGATCTCCGCCGACGAGGCCGCGCGCACCGTGGCGCGCTGCGCCTCGGCCCACAGCGCGCAGCACCCGCTGCAGCGCCTGGCGGTGGTAGGCATGGTGCGCCAGTCCGATGGCCACGTGCTGGATGTGGAGATGCTGACCCAGTGGCTGGCCACGCGCAGCGGTCTGAGCTACTTCCGCATCGACCCGCTCAAGGTGGACGTGGGCAAGGTGGCCGACGTGATGAGCGCGGCCTACGCCGAGCGCCACAAGGTGTTGCCGGTGCAGGTGGGCCTGGCCGAGGTGGTGGTGGCCACGGCCGAGCCGTTCATCCGCGACTGGGTGCCCGAGGTGGAGCGCCAGACGCGCAAGAGCGTGCGCCTAGTGCTGGCCAGCCCGATGGATGTGGCGCGCTACACCGCCGAGTTCTTCGCACTGGCCAAGTCGGTGCGGGCGGCCAACAAGCTCGGCGGCCAGGCCGGCTTTGGCAGTTTTGAACAACTGGTGGAGCTGGGCAAGGCCAACAAGCAGCTCGACGCCAACGACCAGCATGTGGTGCAGGTGGTGGACTGGCTCTGGCAGTACGCGTTCGACCAGCGCGCCAGCGACATCCACCTGGAGCCACGGCGCGAGCAGGGCGTGATCCGCTTCCGCATCGACGGCGTGCTGCACCCGGTGTACCAGATGCCCATGGGCGTGATGAACGCCATGACCGCGCGCATCAAGCTGCTCGGGCGCATGGACGTGGTGGAAAAGCGCCGGCCGCAGGACGGCCGCATCAAGACGCTGCGCCCCGGTGTCGGCGCGGTGCGCGGCGACGAGGTGGAGATGCGCCTGTCCACCTTGCCCACCGCGTTCGGCGAAAAAATGGTGATGCGCATCTTCGACCCCGAGGCCACGGTGAAAGACCTGAGCGCGCTGGGCTTCGCCGCGCACGACGCGCAGCGCTGGGAGTCGCTCACGCACCGGCCGCACGGCATCATCCTCGTGACCGGCCCCACCGGCTCGGGCAAGACCACCACGCTCTACGCCACGCTCAAGCGCCTGGCGACCGAAGAGGTCAACGTGAGCACGGTGGAGGACCCGATCGAAATGATCGAACCCGCCTTCAACCAGGTGCAGGTGCAGCCCCACCTGGACCTGGACTTTGCCCAGGGCCTGCGCGCCCTGATGCGGCAGGACCCGGACATCATCATGGTGGGCGAGGTGCGCGACCTGCCGACGGCCGAGATGGCGGTGCAGGCCGCGCTCACCGGCCACCTGGTGTTCACCACGCTGCACACCAACGACGCGCCCTCGGCCATCATGCGGCTGATGGAGCTGGGCATCCCGCCCTACCTGATCAACGCCACCGTGCTCGGCGTGCTGGCGCAGCGCCTGGTGCGCACCCTGTGCCCGGCCTGCCGCACGCGCGAGGACGAGGCCACGGCCAAGGCCTCGCGCGAGGCCATGGAAGAGATCGTCAAGCCCTGGCAGGTCAGCGGCAAGTACCGGCCCTACCAGCCGGTGGGCTGCGTGGATTGCCGCATGACCGGCTACCGCGGGCGCACCGGCCTGTACGAGCTGCTGGTGGTGACCGAGGCGTTCAAGGACAAGGTCAGCCACGAGCCGCGCATGGAGGTGCTGCAGAAACAGGCGGTGGCCGATGGCATGCGCCCGCTGCGGCTGGCGGGCACGGTGCGCGTGGCCGAAGGGCTGACCACGCTTGACGAAGTGCTGGCCTGCACGCCACCCTTGCACTGACCCGGAGTCACGGCGCGGGCCCGCCGCGCCCCGGTTGCGTGATTTTTCAGCAAAGGCTTATATTGCGGGTCTGTTACAGATATGGCCCTCCCTGTCCCCATGATCCCCATCAAAACCGAATCGGCCTGGCGCGGCACGGCCGACTGCCGCCTCTGTGGCATCCGCGACATGGTGCTGTTCGCCGATCTGCATGAGGACGACTTCAAGCTCATCCACGCGCCCATCGACGATCTGGAGTTCAACGCGGGCCAGCCGCTGGTGCGCATGGGCGAAACGGCCACCTCGCTCTACACCCTGCGCGCCGGCCTCATCAAGCTGGTGCGCAACACGGTGGACGGCCGCCAGCGCATCGTGCGCGTATTGCGCGCGGGGGACGTGGTGGGGCTGGAAGCGCTCATGGGGCCGACCTACGACTCCGACGCCATCGCTCTGACCAGCATCAAGGTCTGCCGCCTGCCGCTGCAGGTGATCCAGCGCCTGAACCGCGAAACGCCGCGGCTGCACCAGCGCCTGCTGGAGAAATGGCACCGCAGCCTGAAGGAAGCCGACGACTGGCTGGCCGAGCTCAACTTCGGCAATGCGCGCCAGCGTGTCGCCGGCCTGATCCTGAAGATGCGCTCCGACCACGACGCCGCCCTGGCCACCCTGTTCTCGCGCGAAGACATGGGGGCCATGCTCGACCTGAAACTGGAGACCGTGAGCCGCACGCTCAACGCGTTCATGCGCGAGGGGCTGGTGGAGTCGCTGGACAAACAGGGCCGCGTCTACCGCGTGCTGGACGCGCAGCGGCTGGCCAACCCAAAAGCCTGAGCGTTCACTGGGTGCCTGGGGACATGGCCGCGGGCCACCACCCGGCGCGGGCGGTCTGCCGATAATCGGATGGATGTCCGTTGCCATAGCCCGACCCCACCCCCACCTCGCCACCGGCCTGCTGCTCGCCAGCGCCGGCTCCATTGCCTTCAGTGGCAAAGCCATCATCGTCAAACTGGCCTACCGCCACGGCGTGGACGCGGTCACGCTGATCATGTACCGCATGCTGTTCGCGTTGCCGCTGTTCCTGGCGCTGGCCTGGTGGGCCAGCCGCGGCAAGGCCGCCCTCACCGGCAAAGACTGGCTCGGCATTGTCGGCCTGGGGTTCACCGGTTACTACCTCGCGAGCTTTCTCGATTTCTGGGGGCTGCAATACGTCAGCGCCAGCCTGGAGCGGCTGATCCTGTACCTCAACCCCACACTGGTGCTGGTGCTCGGCTGGCTCGTCTACCAGCGGCGCATCAGCGGCCTGCAGGCGCTGGCCATGGCCGTGAGCTACGCGGGCGTGTTGCTGGTGTTCGGTCACGAGGCCGGCTTCCAGGGGCCGAACGCGGTGCTGGGCGCGCTGCTGGTGTTCGGCAGTGCCATCAGCTACGCGATCTACCTCGTCTACAGCGGCGAGCTGGTCAAGCGCCTGGGTTCGTTGCGCCTGGTGGGTCTGGCCACCAGCGTCGCCTGCGGCCTGTGCCTGCTGCAGTTCGTGATCTTGCGTCCTATGAGCGCGGCCGACGTGGCGCCCGAGGTGATCTGGCTCTCGCTGCTCAACGCCACCCTGTGCACGTTTGCGCCGGTGCTGATGGTGATGATGGCGATCGAACGCATTGGCGCGGGTCTGGCGGCGCAGACCGGCATGATCGGCCCCATGTCCACCATCGCCATGGGCGTGCTGATCCTGGACGAACCGTTCAACGGCTGGATCGTGGCGGGCACGGTGCTGGTGCTCTCGGGCGTGTTCCTGGTGACGCGCTTTGGCAAGCCCACCGTGGGCCAGTGATTTTTTCGACAAGGAGACACGGACATGGATTTCGGCATCAAAGGCAGATGGGCACTGGTCTGCGGCGCGAGCAAGGGCCTGGGCCTGGGCTGCGCGCGGGCGCTGGCGGGCGAGGGCGTGAATGTGGTGATGGTGGCGCGCGGGCGTGAAGCGCTCGAGGCCTCGGCCGCGGGCATCCGCGCCGCTGCGCCGGATGTGCAGGTGATCGCCGTGGCGGCAGACATCACCACGCCCGAAGGCCGCACTGCCGCTTTCGCGGCGGCCAGCGGGCCCGGCACGGCGTTCGACATCGTGGTCACCAACGCCGGCGGCCCGCCGCCCGGCGACTTCCGCCAATGGGGGCGCGACGAGTGGCTGAAGGCGGTGGACGCCAACATGCTCACGCCCATCGAACTCATCAAGGCCACGGTGGACGGCATGGCGCAGCGCGGCTTCGGCCGCATCGTCAACATCACCAGCAGCGCGGTGAAAGCGCCGATCGACATCCTGGGCCTGAGCAACGGTGCGCGCAGCGGTCTCACCGGTTTCGTGGCCGGCGTGGCGCGCAGCGGCATCGCGGCGCAGGGCGTGACCATCAACAACCTGCTGCCCGGCAAGTTCGACACCGACCGCATCGCCGCCACGCTCAAAGGCGCGTCGGAAAAAACCGGCCAGCCCGTGGAAGAACTGCGCCGCCAGCAGCAGGCGCAGATCCCCGCCGGCCGCTACGGCCACCCGCAGGAGTTCGGCGCCATCTGCGCCTTCCTCTGCAGCCAGCAGGCGGCCTACATGACGGGCCAGAACGTGCTGGCCGATGGCGGGGCGTATCCGGGGACGTACTGACCGGCGGCGGTTGATCAGCCCGCCGGTCTGCGGCGGGTGGTGGCGGGCGGAGCTTTTGTCTCGACTTGCAGCTCCGCGCAGAGCGCATAAAACTGTTGCGCCGCAGGTGAGAGCACCGTCGAACGACGCCTGATCAGACCCATCTTGCGTTTGATCACCGGGTCAATCAAGGGCACGCTCATCAGCAGCGGGTGGTCGGACCCGGGCATCGCCATGGAGGGCACCACCGCCACGCCCAGGCCCGCTTCGACCAGGCCGATCATGGTCGTTCCATGCTGGGTCTCGTACATGCTCTGGGGTTGACCCGGCAGGCCGGCCAGCGCCTGGTCGATCAGCAGCCGGTTGCCCGAGGTCTTGCCAGCCGAGATGTAGTCGTATTGCGCCAGTTCGGTCCAGCGCACCTGCTTCTTTTTCGCCAGGGGGTGATCGCGCCGGCAGGCCGCAACGAACTGCTCCTCCAGCAAAGGCTCGAACTCCACGTCGGCTTCCTGTGAGCCGATGAAGTTCAGGCCGAAGTCCACCTCGCCACGCGCCACGGCCAGCAGCACGTCGTTCGCGCTGCCATCGATGATCTTCACCCGTATCTTGGGATAGCGTTCGTGGTAGACCGCAATCACGCGCGACAGGAAGTAGTTGACGGCCGAGGGCACCGACGCGATCGTGACCTCGCCCATTCGGGTGGCCGCCACGCCGCGAATGCCCAGCAGCGTGGTGTCCAGCGCGTCCAGGATATGCCGCAACTGGCGATCGAAGTCCCGGCCTACCGCGGTCAGGCTGACGCGTCGTGTGGTGCGTTCCAGCAAGCGCGTACCCAACGCGCTTTCCAGCTTGTCGATGCGCCGGCTGAACGCCGGCTGCGAGATGTGGACCGACTCCGCCGCCTTGCGAAAACTGCCCAGCTCCGCCACGGCCCGAAAGGCCAGCAGGTCGTTGAGATCGAAGTTGATGGCCATGAAAATCCCCGAATCTGATTGATGTGAATTGTGGATCAATCCATCTCAAATATGCAATTCACAGCAGCATCGACTCGGAACATCATTCGCTTGCGGTTGTGGATGGGGCCCCTCAAGGCCTTTCGCACCGGTTCACCGACACCGACCCGTACAGGAGACAAGACATGAACAAGCTGCTCGCCACCATGATCGTGGGCACGGCCATCACCCTCACGCCGCTGGCCATGGCATTCCCCACCAAGACCATCACCATCGTGGTGCCGACGGCAGCCGGTGGCGGCAACGACCTGATGGCGCGCACCATTGCCCAGAAACTTGGGCCCATGCTCGGGCAGAGCATCGTGGTGGAGAACCGGGCAGGCGCCAACGGCTCCATTGCCAGCGAGTTTGTGGCGCGCGCTGCGCCCGATGGCCACACGCTCATGCTGGGCTACATCGCGACCCACGCCATGAACCCGGCCTTGCAGAAGCTGCGTTACGACCCGGTCACCGATTTCGAGCCGGTGGGCCTGGTGGGCTACTCGGCCACGCTGATGGTGGCAAATGCCAACACGCCCGTGAAGGACGTCAAGGACCTGGTGGCCCAGCTCAAGGCGAAACCCGACAAGTACACCTATGCCACTGCAGGCAATGGCACAGCGCCTCACTTCGCCGGCGAGCTGTTCAAGCTGAATGCGGGCGTCGTGATGCTGGGCGTGCCCTACAAGGGCGCAGCCCCGGCTGTGAACGACACCATCGGCGGTCAGACCCAGTTCATGTTTCCCAGTCTGTTCACGGCGCTGCCGCACGTGAAGGGCGGCAAGCTCAAGGCGCTGGCCGTGGCCGGACCGAAGCGCTCGGCTCTGCTCCCCGATGTGCCGACCCTGAAGGAGGCCGGTGTGGAGGGGGTGGAGGTGCAGCAGTGGTACGCCCTGTTTGCGCCCGGCAAGACGCCCAAGGCGGTGGTGGACCAAATCAACAAGGCTTTGAACCAGGTGCTGAGCGACAAGGAAGTCGTCAAGCGAATGGAAGATCACGGCGCCGATGTCGAGACCAGCACGCCTGAGCAACTGGGTGCCATGGTCAAGACCGAACTGGTCAAGTGGAAAGACGTGGTGACGAAAGCCAAGCTCACTGCGGAATGATTCAGCGCCAGCGTGGAAGAGCCCCTAACCATGGAAAACCTCTCGGACTGGATCGGTCGCCAGGAATCGGTGCGCGACACCATCGGTGCCACACCGGTGAAGGCGCTGAACGCCACCCTCGACCACCCCGCCATGGCGGTGGTGCCTGGCACACCGCTGCCCCCGCTGTGGCATTGGCTGTATTTCCTGCCGCTGCACCGGCAGAGTGAGATCGGTGCCGACGGTCACGCCAGGCGAGGCGGATTCCTGCCCCCGGTGCCGCTGCCGCGGCGCATGTGGGCCGGCAACCAGTTCGAGTTCCGTTCCCCGGTCCGTGTGGGCGACGACGTGGAGCGCACCTCCACCATCACCAATGTGACGCAGAAGGAAGGACGGACGGGTCAGCTGGTGTTTGTGAAGGTGCGTCACGAGTTGCGATGCAACGGAGCGCCTGATCCTGCCATCGTCGAGTTTCACGACATCGTCTACCGGGAGGCTAAGCAGGCGAGCGATGTGGAGCCTCTGCCCGTGGCCGCGCCCACTGGGGCCCCCTGGCAGTTGGAGATCGTGCCCGACGACGTGCTGCTGTTCCGTTACAGCGCGCTCACGTTCAACGGCCACCGCATCCATTACGACCGCAAATACGTGACCGAGGTCGAGGGCTACCCCGGCCTGATCGTTCATGGCCCGCTGATTGCCACCCTGCTGATGGACCAGATCCGCCGCCACCTGCCGAGTGCCGACGTGGCGAGCTTCAGCTTCAAGGCGGTGCGGCCCACGTTCGACTTGCACCCGTTCCGTGTCAATGGAGCTCCGCAGGCCGATGGCAAGACGGTGAAGCTCTGGGCGCAGGACCACGAGGGCTGGCTGACCATGGACGCCGTGGCCACGTTGCGCTGAAGGACACCCCCATGCAACCGCTTCAAGGCATCACCGTCGTCACGCTCGAACACGCCATCGCCGCGCCATTCGCCACCCGCCAGCTCGCCGACCTGGGTGCGCGCGTCATCAAGATCGAGCGCCCCGGCGTGGGCGATTTCGCTCGCGGCTACGACACCCGCGTGCGGGGCATCGCCTCGCATTTCGTCTGGACCAACCGCAGCAAGGAAAGCCTGACGCTGGACGTCAAGCACCCCGAGGCGCAGGCGATTCTCAAGTGCATCATCGAAGAAGAGGCCGACGTGGTGGTGCAGAACCTGGCGCCGGGTGCTACCGCTCGTTTGGGTCTTTCTTACGAGGCGCTGAGCAAGACCAAGCCCGGCATCATCGTCTGCGACATCTCCGGCTATGGCGGCAGCGGGCCCTACCGCGACAAGAAGGCCTACGACCTGCTGATCCAGAGCGAGGCCGGGTTCGTGTCGGTCACCGGAACCGAAGACACGCCGTCCAAGGCCGGGCCGTCCATTGCCGACATCGCCGCCGGCATGTATGCGTACACCAACATCCTGGCCGCGCTGCTGCACCGCCAACGGACCGGTGAGGGCCAGCACATCGACATCTCGATGCTGGAGGCCCTGACCGAATGGATGGGCTACCCGCTGTACTACAGCATCGACGGGGCGGCGCCCCCGAAGCGCACCGGCGCCAGCCACGCCACCATCTACCCGTACGGCCCGTTCCCCGCCGGGGATGGCAAGACCGTGATGCTGGGTTTGCAGAATGAGCGCGAGTGGAAAGCCTTCTGTGAGCAGGTGCTGCAACAGCCCGCGCTGGCCGCTGACGAGCGCTTCGCGAGCAACCCGCAGCGCGTGGCCGCGCGTGCATCGCTCGACGAGATCATCGTGAACGCCTTTGCCGGGCTGAGTGCCGCCGAGGTGGTGCAGCGTCTGGAAACGGCACAGATCGCCAACGCCCAGGTGAACACCATGGCCGAGGTCTGGGCGCACCCGCAGTTGCAGGCGCGCCAGCGCTGGACAACGGTGGGCACTCCGGCGGGGACGGTTCCGGCCCTGCTGCCGCCGGGTTCCTGGAGCCAGGGCGCGCCGCGCATGGACGCCGTGCCCGCCCTCGGGCAGCACACCGACCGCATTTTGCGTGGTCTGGGGTACGGCGCCGAGCAGGTACAGGCCTTGCGCGCCGAGGGGGCGGTGTGATCCCGACCACCTATCTGTTCGTTCCAGGCAACCGGCCCGAGCGTTTTGCGAGGGCGCTGGCCAGTGGTGCGGACCGTGTCATCCTCGATCTGGAGGACGCGGTGTCGCCCGCCGACAAGCCTCAGGCCCGCCATACCATCGGTGCCTGGCTCGCCACGCTGGACGGTGCCGCGCGCGCCACCATCCTCGTGCGCCTCAACGATGCCCTGAGCCCGTGGCACGCCGACGATCTGCAATGGCTTTCCACCCAGCCCATGGGCGAGGTGATGCTGTCCAAATGCGAGTCAGCGGCCCAGGTCGCCGCGGTTCATGCGCACATGGCATCCGATGCCCAGGTGTTGCCGCTGATCGAAACCGTGCGCGGTGTGATGGCCCTGACCGACATCGCCCGCGCGCCTCATGTGTCGCGACTGGCCTTCGGCTCCATCGACTACCTGCTGGACCTCGACCTGCCCGGTCCCGGCTTCGCGCTCGATGCGGCCGCCACCGCCATCGCCATGGCCTCGCGTGCCGCCGAGTTGCCGTCGCCGGTGGCGGGTGTCACCCCCGAACTTGACGCTGCGCGTGTGACCGGCGACCTGCTGCACGCGCGCAGCCTGGGCTTCGCCGCGAAGCTGTGCATTCACCCGACGCAGGTGGGCGTGGTGCGCGAGGCGCTTCGGCCCGATGCGCCGACCCTGGCCTGGGCATCGCGCGTGAACAGTGCCTGGCAGACCGCGGGTGGCCAGGGGGCGATCCAGGTGGACGGCCGCATGGTCGACAAGCCGGTGGCGCTGCGCGCGCAACGCATCCTGGCCCTGGCAGACCCGATCACCTGAACCTTGCGCCCACTTCCCAGAGGATTGCCATGGCAGCCACCATCATCGACTCCCGCATCTTCGGCGACATCTTCAGCGACGCGCGCATGCGCCAGGTCTGGTCGGACGAGAACCGCACCGCCAAATACCTGGACATCGAACGTGCGCTCGCCAAGGTGCAGGGAGAACTGGGCCTCATTCCCCAGGAGGCCGCAGACGAAATCGTCAAGAACTGCGAGCTGTCCATGATCGACTGGGACCAGCTCAAGGCCAAGACCGAGCAGATCGGTTACCCCATCATCGCCGTGGTCAACCAGATCAACGCCAACTGCCGTGACCGTCTGGGCGAGTACTGCCACTGGGGTGCGACCACACAGGACGTCACCGACACCGCGGCGGTGCTGCAGATGCGCGAGGGCCTCGCGCTGGTCGAGCAGGACCTCAAGGACATCTCCGATGCGCTGGCCGCGCTGGCGCAGAAGTACCGGGACACACCGGTCATCGGGCGCTCCAACCTGCAGCAGGCCACCCCGATCACCTTCGGCTACAAGATGGCCAGCATCCTGGCCGGCATGGATCGCCATCGCGAGCGCCTGCAACAGCTCAAGCCCCGTGTGCTCATGGGGGAGTTTGGTGGCGCCTCGGGCACGCTCTCGTCGCTGGAAAAGGGAGCGATGGAAACCCAGGCCGCGCTCATGAAAGAGCTGGGCCTGGCCCAGCCGCTGATCTCCTGGCACACGGTGCGCGACACCATCGCCGAAGTCGGTGCTTTCCTCGGTCTGGTGGGCGGTTCGCTGGGCAAGATCGCCATGGACGTGAAGCTGATGATGCAGACCGAGGTAGGGGAGGTGTTCGAGCCTTATGCCCCCGGCCGCGGTTCGTCGAGCACCATGCCGCAAAAGCGCAACCCGATCTCCTGCCTCTACATCCACGCCAACATCTCGGTGGCACGCCAGCACGTTGCCGCCTTGATGGATGCCATGGTCGCCGACCATGAACGGTCCACCGGCCCGTGGGAAATCGAATGGGTGTGTTTGCCCGAGATCTTCTGCCTCATGTCGGGCGCGCTGAAGCAGACCAAATTCGTGCTGCAAGGCCTGGAAGTGGATGCCACCCGCATGCGCGCCAACATGAACATCACCCACGGGCTGGTCATGTCCGAGGCCGTCATGATGGGTTTGGGCCCGTACCTGGGCCGCGAGTACGCCCACGACCTCGTGTACGACCTGTGCCGCCAGGCGCTGGCCGAGAACCGTCCGTTGATCGACATCCTGGAAGCGCACCCGGAGATCAACCAGTACCTGTCCCGCTCACAGCTCGAATCCTTGTGCGACCCGGTGAACCACCTGGGCCAGGCCGGGGTGATGGTGGACCGGGTGCTGGCTGCGCATGCAGCCCTCGTCTGAAGTCCGCCACGGCGTTCCTTCCGTATTTCACTTTCCTCAACCTGCATCTCACTGGAGACAAACCAAGATGAAAAAACAAGCGCTTGCCGCGGCCACCCTGTCCGCATTGACCCTGGGAGGAGTGGCTCATGCCCAGTCGTCCGTGACGCTCTACGGCGTGGCGGACGTGGCGCTGGCGAAGGTCACGGGTCAGTCTTGGCGACTGGCGGGCGCATCCCCGCTGACCAACGGCAGCTCGCGCATCGGCTTTCGCGGGACCGAAGATCTGGGCGGTGGTCTGAAGGCCTCGTTCAATTTCGAAGCTCAGGTCAATCCCGAAACCGGCGCGGCCTCAGATCCCTTCTTCGGTCGTGCGGCCAACCTGACGCTCAGCGGTGGTTTTGGGTCGGTGTTGTTGGGGCGGACCCTGAGTCCGAGTTTCCGGGCCGTCACCGCATGGGAGTTGACCGGTGCCGCCAACTACAACCCTGTGAGCAGCCAGTTCTCTTATGTGGGCGTCAACTCCCGCAACAACAGCCAGATCACCTACACCACGCCCAGCTTCGGCGGCGTGACCGCGACCGTCGCGCACGTGCTCAAGGGCAACAATGCGGACGGTGTGTCCAAGACCGAGTTCAACGTCATCTACCGGGGCGGTCCGCTGTCGGCCAGCCTGGCGTACAACAAACTGAGCAACAAGGACGCCAACCACATGGTGGGCGCCGCCTACAACTTTGGAGTGGCCCGTGTCGCGGCGAGCTACCAGGACGCGACGGGTGCCGGGCGTGGCAAAGGTTTCACTCTGGGTGGCGCCATTCCGGCCGGCCCGGTCAACTTCATTGTGGATGTCGCGCGAGACACGGAGAACAAGGACACCGATCTGCTGCTGGAGGCACGCTACCCGCTCTCCAAGCGCACCTTCCTGTACGCCGCGCATGCACGCAACGGCAAGGGCAAGGCCGAGACCGATGTCAACTCGACACTGATCGGCATGCGCCACAACTTCTGATCCATCAGCTGTTCCCAGGTTTCAGGCCGCTTTCGGGCGGCCTTTTTCGGTTGGCCACGTTGCGCTGACGTCGTTCCAAAAGTAGAGTGAGCCATGAAGCTGTCGATTCCCTGTGTTCTCATGCGTGCAGGCACTTCCCGCGGCCCTTTCTTCCTGCGCGACTGGCTGCCCGAAGGTGACGAGGCGCGCGACCAGGCGCTGATCGGCGCCATCGGCGCGTCGGACCCGCTGCAGCTCGACGGCCTGGGTGGTGGCAGCACGCTCAACAGCAAGGTGGCCATTGTGTCGCGCTCCACCCGGACCGATTGCGATCTCGACTACCTGTTCGCCCAGGTGGGGGTGGGGCACCAGTCGGTGGACACCCGGCCCAACTGCGGCAACATGCTTTCGGGCGTGGCCCCGTTTGCGATCGAGCAGGGGCTGATCCCGGCGCAGGACGGCACCACCACCGTGCGCATCCACAACGTCAACACCGGCTCGCAGATCGAGGTGACCGTGTGCACGCCTGGGGGCAAGGTGACGTACGAAGGCGATGCCCGCATCGACGGTGTGGCGGGCACCGCGGCGCCCGTTCTGCTGAACTTTCTGGATGCCTGGGGCGCGGTGACCGGGCAACTTTTTCCCACGGGACAGCGCATCGACACCATCGAAGGCCTCGACGTGACCTGCATCGACGCGGCCATGCCCCTGATGATGCTGCGCGCCTCCGACCTGGGGCTCACTGGTCGTGAGCGGCCAGCCGAGCTGGACGCCAATGTCGCGCTGCTGGCGCGCATCGAGGCGCTGCGGTTGCAGGCCGGGCTGCGCATGGGTCTGGGCGACGTGTCGGGAAGCGTGGTTCCCAAACCGGTGTTGGTCAGCGCAGGTGACGCGCCCAACAGCATCACCTCGCGCTATTTCACACCCCACAAATGCCACGCTTCACACGCCGTCACCGGCGCCATTGGCGTGGCGACCGCCTTTGCCTTGCCCGGTACCGTGGCCAGCGGTGTGGCGCGTCCGCCAGGACGCCATCCGCTGGTGGTGCTTCATCCAGCCGGACAGATCGATGTGGAGGTGGAGCTCGACGGAACGGGCGATGCCGCCACCGTGCAGAGCGCAGCCTTGGTGCGCACGGCGCGCAAGATCATGCACGGCATGTTGCACCTGCCGGGCTATGTGTTTCCGCCCGCGCCCGCCGCGAACGATGCCGTGCCCGGCGTGATGGCACAGCGCCAGTTCCCGCAACGCGAGGTGCACGTGATCGTGCCCACCAGCGCGGGCGGCGGTAACGACACCATGGCGCGAACCCTTGTGCGCAAGCTCGGTCCTCTGCTCGGGCAGTCGGTGGTGGTGGACAACCGCGCCGGCGCCAATGGCAGCATCGCCTGCGAGTACGTGGCCGCGGCCCAACCCGACGGCCACACGCTGATGTTTGGCTACATCGCCACCCATGGCATCAACCCGGCGCTGCAGAAGCTGCGCTACGACCCGGTGGCCGATTTCGCGCCCATCGGCCTGATCGGTTATTCGCCCACGCTGCTGGTGGTGCCGGCCACGTTGGGAGTGGACAGCGTCGAGGACCTGGTGCGTCTGCTGCGCGAGTCACCCGGGCGTATGAGCTATGCCTCGGCCGGTGAGGGCACGGTGCCGCATTTCGCCGCCGAACTGTTTCGCCTGCAGACCGGTTCCCAGTTGCAGCGCGTGGATTTTTCCGGCGCCGCTCCCGCCATTGCCGACGTGGCCAATGGCTTGGTACAGGTGATGTTCCCCAGCCTGTTCACGGCCCAGCCCTACCTGCGAAGCGGGCGTCTGAAAGCGCTGGCGGTTGCCGGCCCGACACGCCTGCCCGCGCTGCCCGATGTGCCCACGCTGCTGGAAGCGGGCGTGTCGGGTGTTGAGATGACGCAGTGGTACGCATTGTTCGCGCCGGCCAAGACACCGCCTGCGGTGGTGCGGCAGCTGAACACCGCGCTCAACGGCGTGTTGAAGGACCCTGAGATCGTGGCGCGCATGGAAGCCGATGGCGCCCGGGTGCAAACCTCCACACCAGGCCAGTTGCACGACCTGCTGATGGCAGAGGGTGAGCGCTGGCAGGGCGTGGTGCGCCAAGCGGGTCTTCGACCCGACCTCTCGTTCGATTGAGACTCAGCGCCTCGAAGAAACGAGGATCCCGCCCACGATCAGCACGAAGCCGGCGAGGTGGTAGAGGTGGGGCAGTTCGCCCAGCAGCGTGGCCGACATGAGCCCGGCAAACAGCGGGGTGAGGTTGTTGAAGAAGCCGGCGATGGCCGGCCCGACGCGGGCCACGCCGGCGCCCCAGCAGCGGTAGGCCAGCAGCGACGGCCCGATGGCCACGTAGGCCAGCGCGGCGGCCAGTGGCCAGCCCCAGGCGATGTGGGTGCTGCCTGCGGTGGCGGGCGGCAGGCTGAGCCATTCGCCAGCGGTCATCAGGCTGGACCAGCCCAGGCCGAACGCGATCTGTGCCAGCAGGAAGGCCGCCCAGTCGGCCTTGATGCTGGCCGGGTAGCCGCCTTCGGGTGGCCGCACCAGCAGCCAGCTGTACCAGGCCCAGGTGATGGAGGCCAGCACCATCCAGGCGTCGCCCGGCACGAACTGCACCGCCAGCAGCTGCGCCAGATCGCCACGCGCGAGCACCACCGCCACGCCGGCCAGCGACAGCGTGGAGCCCAGCGCGGCGCGGCGCGAAATGGGCACGCCATAGAGCAGCCGGCCCAGGATCAGCATCCAGACCGGGATGCTGGAGGCCACCAGGGTCACGTTCAGCGGGGTCGAGGTCTTGAGCGCCATGTACTGCAGCGCGTTGTACATGCCCACGCCCAGCAGGCCGAGCAGGGCGAAGCGCTTCTTGTGGGCCCACAGGCCGCTACCGGGCCGCAGCACCCAGCCGGCCAGCGGCAGCAGAACCAACCCCGCCAGCACCCAGCGCAGGAAATTGAAGGTGATGGGTGGGATGGCGCCCTGCATCATGCGGCCGACCACGGCGTTGCCGGCCCACAGCAGCGGCGGGATCAGCAGCAGGGCGATGGTGGACGGTGTGAGGCGGGCGGGGGCGGTCATGCGGCGACTGTACCCACACGGTCATGTCCCGCGCTGACGCGGGGCTGGCGGCCTGCTCCGCTGGCGACACGGCGGTTTCGTGGCAGCATGTGCGCTGTCTTGAACAACGCAGGAGATTCCCATGACCCAGACCAGCCGCGCCGTGCGCATCCACGCCAACGGCGGCCCCGAACAGCTCGTGATCGACAACCTGAGCGTGGGCGAACCGGGTCCGGGCGAGGTGCGCATTCGCCACCACGCGATCGGCCTGAACTTCATCGACGTCTACCAGCGCAGCGGCCTGTATCCCAACACCATGCCCCTGTCGCTGGGCATGGAGGGCGCGGGCGTGATCGAGGCCGTGGGTGAGGGCGTGACGCACCTGAAGGTGGGCGACCGCGCGGCTTACGCCGCCAACCCGCCCGGCAGCTATTGCGACCTGCGCGTGATGCCGGCCATGAACGTGTGCCAGTTGCCCGATGCCATCGATTTCGAGACCGGCGCGGCCATGATGCTCAAGGGCCTGACCGCGATGTACCTGCTCAAGCGCTGCCCGCCGGTGGAAGGGCTGCATCCGGGCGACTTCGTGCTGTTCCACGCCGCGGCCGGTGGTGTGGGGCTGATCGCCTGCCAGTGGGCCAAGGCCCTGGGTCTGCGTCTCATTGGCACCGCGGGTTCGGACGACAAATGCGCGCTGGCCCGGGAGCACGGCGCGGAATTCACCATCAATTACCGCAGCGAGGATTTCGCCGCGCGGGTCAAAGAGATCACCGGCGGCAAGGGCGTGAAAGTGGTCTACGACTCGGTGGGCAAGGACACGTTTGACAAGTCGCTCGACTGCCTGAGGTCCTTTGGCCTGATGGTGAGCTTTGGCAACGCCAGCGGGCCGGTGGCGCCGTTCGCGCCCGGCATTCTGGGGCCCAAGGGTTCGCTCTACGTGACGCGCCAGACCCTGTTCACCCACATCACCAGCCGCGAACGCACGCAGGCCATGGCCGACGAGCTGTTCGCGGTGGTGGCCAGCGGTGCGGTGAAGATCCGCATCGATCAGCGCTTTGCGCTGACCGACGTGCGGGCCGCGCACCGCAGCCTGGAGGCGCGGCAGACCACGGGCTGCACGATCCTGCTGCCCTGACCGGACAGACTTAGAACTTCATGCCCACGCCGACGTTGATGCCGTCCACCTTGACGCCCTTGCGGTCGTAGTAGTTCATGTAGTCGGCGTTCAACGAGGTGTTGCCACCCAGCGCGAAGCTCATGCCCGCCCCGTAGGCGAAGCTGCCGCCCGAGTCCGAAACGCTCAGGTTGCCCGAACGGGCGCTGACCTTGGTGCCGGCGACACCGGCCCGGGCGAACAGTTCCACGGACTCACCCAGGCGGATCTTGGGTTTGACGAAGGCGCCATACACGTGCTCGACCTTGCCCTTGACCGTGACCCCGCCAACGCTCACATCGTCGGAGCCCGCGCCCAGACCCAGCAAGCCTTCCACGGCCAGATTCGGGTTGAGCTCGTAGCCCGCGATGCCGCGGACCATGGAGGGGTTGACCTTGGCGGAGAAGCCGCCGTCCCGGTTCTCGAAATTGAGGCGGCTGTACCCCAGCTCTCCGTACGCTCCTTGTGCTTGGGCAGCGGTGGCGGTGAGCGCGACAGCGGCGATGGCGACAATTTTGCCGAGATGTTTCATGAAACCTCCAGTTCGGATTGGTGAAAAATGCCACCCTTCAAGGGCAACACTGGGCTGGACTCGCTGGCGGCGGGCGTCGTTCCCCCTACACGGCGAAAGCAGCGGATACGTTTGTCTCATTCGGTAAGCCGTACCGGCCTCCCGGAGCCGTCGCCCGGCTTGCAGCGGCCCCAAAAAAAAAGCCACCCGAAGGTGGCTTGTTTGACAAGGGTTGGGGCGGGTCAGAACTTCATGCCGGCGCCCAGCGTGAAGCCGGTGTATTTCACACCGCTGCCACTGTAGTAGGACATGTAGTCCGCGTTGATCGAGATCTTCCGGTGGCTGAACGAGGCCCAGTCGGTCAGGTAGCTGAAGCCTGCGCCATAGGACAACCCGGCGCCGCCGTCGGTCCCGGTATAGCCGCGCACGCTGGAGCTGGTGTTGACCAGGCCGAGGCGGCCAAACAGCTCCATGTCGCCCAGCTGCAGCCTTGGCTTCGCGTAGACGCCGATCATGGTGCCGGCGCTCACGTTGTAGGCCGAGCCGAAGTAGCCGGTGGCGCTGCCGCCCCGCAGACCCAGGCCGAGCATGGCTTCGGCGGCCAGGTTGGGGTGGTAGTCGTAGCCCACGATGCCGCGCAGCATGATGGGTTTGGCGGAAATGCCGTGGTTCGAGATCTTGTAGCTCAGCAGGCTCAGGCCCAGCTCGCCGTACAGGCCCTGGTTTTTCAGGCCTTGCGAAGCCAGGCCCTTGTCGAGCGCGCCCTCGGCCTTGGCCACGCCGCTGGCGGCCTTTTGTTGGACCACCTGGGCCTGGGCGCTGAGGCCCGTGAATGCCATGGTGGCGATCGCGATGAACGGAATCAGTTTTTTCATGAGAACTCCCTGGAACAGAAACAAAACAGATGCAATACCCACAACAGAGCAACCGCCTGCGCCGGCGCGGAACCCCACACCCTGCATAGGCCGCTGTTCTATTTGAGTAATAAAAAAGGCGCAATTTTTCGAATTGCGCCGGGCTGAATTGTAGCTATTAAATACCCGAATTCATCGGACATGGCTCCGGTCAGAGCGGGCGAACCGCTGCGGGCCGGCAGCGTTCGCTCAGGGGGGCCGCGTCAGGCGGGTGTGGCCACCGGCGGTGGTGCCACGGCCTGCAGCGCGGCCTCCAGGTGGCTCAGTGTGCCGTTCACGTCGTGCCACTTGTCCAGGCCAAACAGGCCGATGCGGAAGCTGCGGAACTCGGCCGGCTCGTCGCACTGGAGCGGCACGCCAGCGGCGGCCTGCAGACCCGCAGCGAGGAATTTCTTGCTCGACTGGATCTCGGGGTCGGTGGTGTAGCTCACGACCACACCCGGCGCCTGAAAGCCCTTGGCCGCGACGCTGGGGAAGCCGTGTTTCTCCAGCAGGGCACGCACGGCGCGGCCCAGGGCGACCTGCTCGTCGCGCACTTTCTCGAAGCCGTAGGCCTCGGTTTCCTGCATGGTGTCACGCAACCGCAGCAGGGCGTCGGTGGGCAGGGTGGTGTGGTACGCGTGCCCACCGCCTTCGTAGGCTTCCATGATCTGCAGCCACTTCTTCAGGTCCATCGCGAAGGTGGTGCTCTGGGTGGTGTCGATGGCCTGACGGGCACGTTCGCTCAGCATCACCATGGCGCAGCAGGGCGAGCTGCTCCAGCCCTTTTGCGGCGCCGAGATCAGGATGTCCACACCGGTCGCGGCCATGTCCACCCACATCGCGCCCGAGGCGATGCAGTCCAGCACCATCAGGCCCCCCACAGCGTGCACCGCGTCGGCCACGGCGCTCAGGTAGTCGTCGGGCAGCATCATGCCGGCGGCGGTTTCCACGTGTGGCGCAAACACCAGGGTGGGTTTTTCTGCCGCGATGGCGGCCTTCACCTCTTCAATCGGCGCGGGTGCCCAGGCGGCCTGCGAACCCTCGGCGATGCGGCGCGCCTTCATCACGGTGTGGCTGGCGGGGATGGACCCCATGTCGAAGATCTGTGTCCAGCGGTAGCTGAACCAGCCGTTGCGGATCACCATGACGTGTTGGCCGTGCGCGAACTGGCGCGCCACCGACTCCATGCCAAAGGTGCCGCTGCCCGGCACCAGCACGGCCGAATGCGCGCCATAGACGCGCTTGAGCATGGCCGAGATGTCGGTCATCACGCCTTGGAAGCGCTTGGACATGTGGTTGAGCGCGCGGTCGGTGTAGACCACCGAAAATTCGAGCAGGCCGTCGGGGTCGACGTGGGGCAGCAGTCCGGGCATGGGTGTCTCCTGGGGCGGGTCGCAAAACGGCTTGCCAGCGTAGCACAGCGGCTTTTCCGCCACGGCCCTCAGGGCCGCTCGGGGGTGGCCGTTGGCGCACGCAGCCGGCTGGGCGCGAGCACGCCGGCGCTGTCGAGGATGGGGTAGGCGATGGAGCAGATGTGGGAGTTGATGCGCTTGAGGTCGCTGATCATGTCCAGGTGCAGCGCGCTGGTGTCCATGCTCAGCATGCTCATGCCCGAGAGGCGCTGCAGGTGGGCGGCGGCGTACTCGCGCTCCATGTCGCGAAAGCGCACCTTCTCTTCCAGCAGTCGCTGGGCATCGCGCACGTTGCCATTGAGGAACACGCTCATGCCCAGGCGCAGGTTGTCCAGCAGGCGCGCATGCAGTTCGACGATTTCGGCCATGCCGGCTTCGGAAAACTCGCGCCCCTTGCGGATCTTCTTTTCCTCAATATCGAGCAGCACCCGTTCGACCGTGTCGCCGATCTGCTCCATGTTGATGGTGAAGCTGATGATGTCGGTCCAGCGCCGGCTCTCTTCTTCGCTGAGCTGCTGGCGCGAGATCTTGGTCAGGTAGTACTTGATGGCCGAGTACAGGCTGTCCACGGTGTCGTCCAGCTTGCGCAGGTCCTGGGCCAACTTGAGGTCGTTGCTCCGGATCACGGTGATCACGCCGCGCAACATGGTCTCGACGACATCGGCCTGGTGCAGCGCCTCGCGCGCAGCGCACGAAATGGCCAGCGACGGCGTGGCCAGCGCCGAGGGGTCGAGGTGGTTGGGCCGGTTCAGCGGGCCGTTGCCGTCCGGCGTCGGCAACAGCTTTTCCACCAGCCGGGCCACCGGCTGGGTCAGGCCGATGAAGATCAGGCCCACCATGAGGTTGAAGCTCAGGTGGAACAGCACCGTGAGCGTGGCCGGGTCCTGCACCAGTGGCTGCACCCCCCGGAGCCACAGCGGGATCAACCAGGGCGCGATCAGCACGCCCATCACTTTGAAGAGCAGGTTGCCCACCGGAACCCGCCGGGCACTGACGCCCGAGCGCGCCGTGGTGACCACGGCCATCAGCCCGCTGCCCAGGTTGGCCCCCAGCACCAGACCGAGCGCCACGTCCAGCCCCACCACCTGCAGCGCCAGGGTGGCGGCGAGCAGGACCACGGCCAGGCTGGAGTAGGCCAGCACCGCCAGCGTGGCACCCACCAGGATTTCCAGCAGCCGGTCGCTGCTGAGCGACTCCAGCATCAGCTGCACCGCCGGGTTCTGCGTCAACTGGTTGGTGGAGCCGGTCACCAGTTGCAGCGCCAGCAGCATCAGGCCCAGACCGATGAGGATGCGCCCGACGTCGCCGGGCACGGTACCCTGGCGCGAGATGAACAGCGCCACGCCGGTGAAGATGCACAGCGGCGAGAGCCAGGACAGGTCGAAGGAAAACACCACCGCCATCACGCTGGTGCCGATGTCCGCACCCAGCATCACGGCCAGGGCGGCGGGCAGCGCGATCAGGCCGCGGCCCACGAAGGAGCCGGTGATCAGCGCGGTGGCGGTGCTGGACTGCACCAGGGCCGTGACCGCCAGGCCGGAGAGCGCGGCCGAGAAGCGGTTGCCCATGCTGGTGGCGAGTATCTGGCGCAGGTTGCTGCCGAAGACGCGCAGCACCCCGCTGCGCACCAGGTGCGTCCCCCACACCAGCAAGGCCACGGCGGCCAGAAGATCCAGCAGATGTCTCATGAACATCAAAACTATACGCGTCCGCGTGGCCGGGCGCTGGCGCGTTTGGGGCCGGCCACGCGGCCCCAAGTGCCGCGTGTCTGCTGTGGCGGGCTCAGCGGCCGCGCCGCACGCGCAGGATCTCGTCGAGGATCAGGCAGGCGGCACCGATGGAGATGCCCGCGTCGGCGACGTTGAAGGCCGGGAAATGCCCGCCCGGGAACAGGCCGGCCAGGAACGACCAGTGGAAGTCCAGGAAGTCCACCACGTAGCCGTGCAACAGGCGGTCGATCACGTTGCCGACGGCGCCACCCAGGATGCAGGCCAGCGCAAACGCGAACAGCTTCTGGCCCGGGTGCGAACGCAGCATCCAGACGATGAAGCCCGCCGCGGCCACGCCGATGCCGGTGAAGAGCCAGCGCTGCCAGCCACCCGCCGAGGCGAGGAAGTTGAAGGCAGCGCCGGTGTTGTGTGCCCGGATGATGTTGAAGAAGCTGGTGACGGGGGTGCCGTCGCCCAACCGGTAGTTGCCCAGGATCAGCACCTTGGTGAACTGATCGAGCAGCACGATGGCGGCGGCCAGGCCGAGCCAGGGCCAGAGCGAGCTTTGGTTTTTTGCCATCAGGCCACCTGGCGGGTTTCGCCCGTTCCCGTGCCCGCCGCTTCGGCCAGGTTGCTCACGCAGCGGCCGCAGAGGCTGGGGTGGGCCGCATCGGCACCCACGTCGTCGCGGTAGTGCCAGCAGCGTTCGCACTTCTGTGCGGCGCTGGGCGTCACCACCACCTGGAGTTCGGCGCCGTCCGCCACCGTGGCGGCGGACGTGATGGTGACGAACTTCAGGTCGTCGCCCAGCGAGCGCAGCAGGGCCGCGTCGTCGGCGCCCGCGGTGATCACCAGCGTGGCCTGCAGCGAGGCACCCACGGCACCCGCGGTGCGCACGGCTTCGATTTCCTTGTTGGCCACGTCGCGGATCGCGCGCAGGCGGTTCCACTTCGCCAGCAGCGCTTCGTTGGCCGAGGGCAGCGGCAAGAAGGTCTCGAAGAAGATCGAACCCTGGTTCTTGTCACCCGCGAAATGGCCCCAGGCCTCTTCGGCGGTGAAGCTGAGGAACGGCGCCATCCAGCGCAGCATGGCGTTGGTGATCTGGTGCAGCGCGGTCTGGGCCGAGCGGCGCGCCAGGCTCTTGGGTGCCGTGGTGTACAGCCGGTCCTTGAGCACATCGAGGTAGAACGCGCCCAGGTCTTCCGAGCAGTACACCTGCAGCTTGCTCACCACCGGGTGGAATTCGTAGACGTCGAAGTGCGCGAGGATCTGCGCCTGCAGCTCGCTGGCACGGGCCAGTGCGTAGCGGTCGATCTCCAGCATCTGCTCCAGCGGCACGGCGTCGGTGGCCGGGTCGAAGTCGACCGTGTTGGCCATCAGGAAGCGCAGTGTGTTGCGGATGCGGCGGTAGGCGTCAACCACGCGGGCGAGGATCTTGTCGTCGATGTTGAGGTCGCCCGAATAATCGGTGCTGGCCACCCACAGGCGCACGATCTCGGCGCCGAGCTTGCTCGTCACCGATTGTGGCTCCACCGTGTTGCCCAACGACTTGCTCATCTTGCGGCCCTGGCCGTCGGTGGCGAAACCGTGGGTCAGCAGGCCTTTGTAGGGCGCGCGGTCGTACAGCGCGCAGCCGAGCAGCAGCGAGCTGTGGAACCAGCCGCGGTGCTGGTCGTGGCCTTCGAGGTAGAGGTCGGCCTCGGGGCCGCTGGCGTGGAAGGCACCGTTCGGGTAGGCGTGCGCATGGCTGCCGCGCAGCACGTGCCAGAAGGTGGAGCCCGAGTCGAACCACACTTCGAGGATGTCGGTGCTTTTCGTGTAGTGCGGGGCGTCCTCGGCGCCCAGGATTTCTTCGGCCGTCACGCGGCTCCAGGCCTCGATGCCGCCCTGCTCCACGATGTCGGCCGCCCGGTCCAGGATGGCCATGGTGTTGGGGTGCAGTTCGCCCGAATCCTTGTGCAGGAAGAAGGGCACCGGCACGCCCCACGAGCGTTGGCGCGAGATGCACCAGTCGGGCCGGTTGGCGATCATGTCGCGCAAACGGGCCTTGCCGTTCTCGGGGTAGAAGCTGGTGTGGTCGATCGCGTCCAGCGCCAGCTGACGCAGGGTCTTGGGCGCCTTGTCTTTGGTGAACACGCCCTCGCCTTCATCCATGCGCACGAACCATTGCGCGGCGGCGCGGTAGATCACCGGCGTCTTGTGGCGCCAGCAGTGCGGGTAGCTGTGGGTGATCTTCTGGGTGGCGAGCAGGCGGCCGGCGTTTTTCAGCGCTTCGAGGATGACCGGCACAGCCTTCCAGATGTGCAGGCCACCGAACAGCGGGAAGTCGGCCGCGTAGGCGCCGTTGCCCTGCACGGGGTTGAGGATGTCGTCGTAGGCCAGGCCGTTGGCCACGCAGGAGTTGAAGTCGTCCACGCCATAGGCCGGCGCCGAGTGCACGATGCCGGTGCCATCGCTGTCGCTCACGTAGTCGGCCACATAGACCGGCGAGAGGCGGCGGTAGCCCGCGTCCACGTCGTACAGCGGGTGGCGGAATTGGAGGCCACCCAGTTGATCGCCCTTTGTTGTGGCGAGCACGTTGCCCTGCAGGCCGAAGCGCTCCAGGCACTTTTCAACCAGCGTTTCGGCCAGCACCAGACAGCCCATGGGCGTGTCGACCAGCGCGTAGGTCAGTTCCGGGTGGGCGTTGAGCGCCTGGTTGGCCGGGATGGTCCAGGCGGTGGTGGTCCAGATGACGGCGAAGGCGCTCTTTCCCGCGGGCAGCGAGGCCAGGCCGAAGGCGGCGGCGAGCTGGGTGGCGTCGTCGGTCTCGAACGCCACGTCCAGCGTGTCACTCTGCTTGTCGGCGTATTCGATCTCGAACTCGGCCAGCGAGCTGCCGCAGTCGAAGCACCAGTACACCGGCTTCAGGCCCCGGTAGACGAAGCCGCGCTCGATCACACGCTTGAAGGCGCGGATCTCGCCGGCCTCGTTGGCCGGGTCCATGGTGCGGTAGGGGCGTTCCCAGTCGCCGAGCACGCCCAGGCGCTTGAAGTCTTCGCGTTGCTGGTCGATCTGCTCGGTGGCGTAGGCACGGCTCTTGGCCTGCATGTCGTCGCGGCCCAGGTTGCGGCCGTGCAATTTTTCGATCGCGTTCTCGATCGGCAGGCCATGGCAGTCCCAGCCGGGGATGTACTGCGCGTCGAAGCCGGCGAGCTGCTTCGATTTCACGATCATGTCTTTCAGCACCTTGTTCAGCGCGTGGCCGATGTGCAGCTTGCCGTTGGCGTAGGGCGGGCCGTCGTGCAGCACGAACAGCGGCGCGCCGTGGCGGGCGTCGCGCAGGCGCTTGTAGAGGCCGCCTTGATTCCATTCCCCGACCCAGGCCGGCTCGCGCTTGGGCAGGTCGCCGCGCATGGGGAACGGCGTGTCGGGCATGTTCAGCGTGGCGCGGTAGGCGCTGGCTTCGGGCTTGGCCTCGTTCTTCGGGGCAGCGGGTTTTTCAGACATGGTGGTCGACTTTCGAATTCGGGATCGGCAAAGGCAGGCTCGGTGATGCGGCGTGGCGCACGGGGGTGGGGCGGGTCGCCCCGAGCCTGTCAGAGGGCGCGCGGCCCGGGGCTTGGCGCCCCGGCAGCGGCATTAAATTCGGTCGCGGGTGGTCTGGCGGTGCGTCTGGGTGTGCAGCGACGCAAAGAAGGCACGTGCGTCGTCGCAGTCCTTGGCGATGCCCCGGGTCAGGGCGTCCAGACTGTCGTACTTCAGCTCTTCGTGCAGTTTGTGCAGCAGTTCCACGCGGATGATTTTACCGTAGGCCTCCCCGCCGGGCAGGCTGGCGACCAGCGCCTCAGGCCATTCCAGGCAGTGCGTTTCCAGCAGCACCCGCCCGCCATTGGCGTCGTTCGGGTCCAGCGAGGGGCGAACCCCCAGGTTGGCGACACCGGGCAAAGGCGGTGAATCCGCCTCGGGGCCCAGGCCGTGTACGTGCACCGCAAAAATACCGCTGGCCGCCGGTTTCCAGTGCGCAAAGCGCAGATTGAGCGTGCGAAAGCCATCACCGCGCCCCGGGCTGCTTTCGGCCAGCTGGCGCCCAAGCTTGCGCCCATGCACCACGTGGCCGCTGATGCTGAACGGGCGCCCGAGCAGGGCGGCCACCCGGTCCATGTCGCCCGCGGCCAGCGCCTCGCGCACGGCCGAGCTGGAGACGCGGGTGCCGTGCACCTCGTAACTCTGCATGCGCGCCACGTCAAAACCGAGCGATGCGCCGGCGGCATCCAGCATGGCGTAGTCGCCCGCGCGCTGGGCGCCGAAACGGAAGTCGTCGCCCACCAGCACGTACTTGACGCCCAGCGCGCGCACCAGCGTGTCTTCGATGAAGGCCTGTGGGGCCTGCGAAGCCAGCCGGGCGTTGAACGGCATCACCACGCAGCGGTCGACGCCGCAGCGGGCCAGCTCTTCGAGCTTGTCGCGCAGGGTGGCGATGCGCGCGGGGGCCAGATCGGGCTTGTGGTGCACGGCGGCGAAATAGTCGCGCGGATGCGGCTCGAAGGTCATGACGCAGCTGGGCACGCCACGGTGCCGGGCCTCGTTGTTCAGCAGGGCCAGCATGGCCTGGTGGCCGCGGTGCACCCCGTCGAAGTTGCCGATGGTCAGGGCACAGCCCGCGATGGCCTCGTGGCGCAGGGCGTGTTGCAGGTTCCAGAGGCCACGGATGATTTTCATGAGCGATGTCCGTCCACTCCCGGGAGTTGAACGCGGTTCAGGTGCTTGTCACAGAAGCACTGTATATTGACACACGTGCGGCGCACGACCCTGCGGTGGCGCGCCGTTCTGAAGACAGATTGTCCGGTTGTTTGTCAACATGGAGGTGGGTCTTGAAGGTCTTGAAGCTGTCGGCGCAGGGACTGCCCCAGTCCTGGATCAGCCTCGAAGAGGCCGTGCTGCATTACGCAGCGGATGAAGTGCGCTGGGAGATGGGCGCCGAGGTGGCCGTTTTCCACGGCGGCCACAACGCGATCTCGGGTCGCCAGTCGATCATCGCCGTCAACTCCATCATCGGCACCCAGGGCGTTCCGCGCATCAACCCCTTTGACCTGCGACCCACGCTCACCAACAGCAAACTGTTTGCCCGCGACCGCTGCCTGTGCGGCTACTGCGGCGGGCACTTCCACGAAGAAGAACTGACGCGCGAGCACATCATTCCGTTGGGGCAGAACGGGCGCGATCTGTGGATGAACGTGGTGACGGCCTGCAAGTCGTGCAACCACCGCAAGGGCAACCGCACGCCCGAGCAGGCCCACATGCCGCTGCTGTACGCACCCTACGTGCCCAGCCTGTGGGAGGACTTCATCCTGCGCAACCGCCGCATCCTGGCGGACCAGATGGAGTTCCTGATGGCGCACCTGCCGAAGACATCCCGTCTTCACGCCTGACTCGGTTGTGCTTGCTTGTGCTTCTTCAATGGCCTGAGGGCGCTGGATGAGTAACTATGCTCATGTCCCCCGCCAGGGGCTGCGCCCTTGTCTCCTCCTTGACTTCGCTGTGTCACTCACCCAGCGCCCTCAGGCCGCGACCGCCCGGGCGTGCCAGCGGTGGAGTGCCAATACATCGGCAGATCGGTGAGGCGTCGGGTCTTGCGCAGCAAAGTAAAGGAGGAGATGCCGCGAAGCGGCGCCGGGGGACATGAGCGGAGTAAGGCCTGGCGCCTCATCGATCCCGCGACACCATTGAGCGAAAAGAAAAAGCCCCGCAAAGCGGGGCTTCAGGATCGTTGCCAGCAGAAGATTCAGGCAAACACCCCCGCCGTCTCTTCCATCCGCGCCGACACCTCGCCCAGGTGATGCAGGGTGTCGCCCCAGCTCATTTCCAGCTGGGTCAGCTTCTTGAAGTAGTGGCTCACGATGTATTCGTCGGTCACGCCGATGCCGCCGTGCAGCTGCACCGCCTGCTGGCCGACGAAGCGCATGCTCTGACCCAGCTGCACCTTGGCGCGCGCCATGGCGGCGCGGCGTTCGTTCGCCGGGGCATTGAGTTTCAGGCTGGCGTAGTAGCTCATGGAGCGGGCCAGTTCCAGCTGCATCTTCATGTCGGCCACGCGGTGGCGCAGGGCCTGGAAGCTGGCGATCGCCACGCCGAATTGTTTGCGTGTGTTCAGGTACTCGACCGTGATCGCCAGGGTCTTGTCCATCACGCCCACGGCCTCGGCGCAGGCCGCGGCGATACCGATGTCCACCGCGTGTTCCAGGGCCGCCAGACCGTCGGTGGTGATCAGGTGGGCCGGTGCGTTCCGGAACACCACGTCGGCGGCACGCCCGCCATCTTGCGTGGCGTAGCCGCTGGCGCTGACGCCTCCGGCCGTGTGCGCCACGAGGAACAGGGCCTGCCGGCCGCCCGCCATGGCCGGGACGATGTAGGCGTCGGCCTGATCGCCCACGGCCACAATGCTCTTGGTGCCCGACAGCGCCCAGGCGCCGCCCGCTTCGGTGGCGGTCGCCGTGCACACGTCCAGCCGGTAGCGCGCCCGGCGTTCCTGGTGGGCCAGAGCCACCAGGCTTTCGCCCGATGCCACGCCGGGCAGCCACTGGGCTTTCAAGGCTGCGGGCGCGTAGCCCGACAGCACGGCGCCCGCGATCAGCGCCTGCACCAGGGGTTCGAGCACGATGCCGCGTCCGAGCTCTTCCATGGCCACCATGCCTTCGACGGGGCCCATGCCCATGCCGTCGTCGGCTTCCGGGACGTAGAGGCCGGTCAGGCCCAGATCGGCCAGCTCACCGTAGGCCGCACGGTTGAACCCCCCCGTGGCCACGATGCCCCGGCGGCGTTCGAAGTCGTAGCCCTTGTCCACCCACTTGCGCACGGCATCGCGCAGCTGTTCCTGGTCGTCTGAAAAATCGAAGTCCATGTTGTGTCTCCAGAAAATTGAGCCCCCACGCTCACCCCTGGCTCGCTGCCCCCCAAAGGGGGCGCGACTTTCCTTGGGGCGGCCCGGCGGAAAATCATCCCAGTACCGTCTGGGCGACGATGTTGCGCTGCACTTCGTTGGAGCCACCGTAGATGGTGGTCTTGCGCAGGTTGAAGTAGGTGGAAGCGAGCGGCGCGTTGCCCACCTCGCCGCCGGGGAAGTCGCCCTGCCAGCCGGCTTCCATGGCCTCTTCGATGAAGGGCAGCGCAAACGGGCCGGCGGCCAGCATCATGAGTTCGGCGTAGCGTTGCTGGATTTCGCTGCCCTTGATCTTGAGCAGGCCGGCGATGTCCAGCGAGTTCTTGCCCGATTTCTCGGCCGAGAGCACGCGCAGCACCAGCATCTCCAGCGCCACCACATCCACCTCCAGCAGCGCGATCTGGTCGCGGAAACGGCTGTCGTCCCAGACGCCTTCGGCCTTGGCGATGCGTTTCAGGCGCTCCAGCTCGCGCTTGGCACGGTTCACGTCGGCGATGTTGGTGCGCTCGTGGCTGAGCAGGTGCTTGGCGTAGGTCCAGCCCTTGTTCTCTTCGCCGATCAGGTTCTCGGCGGGCACTTTCACGTTGTCGAAGAAGACCTCGTTGACCTCGCATTCGCCGTCGAGCAGCTTGATCGGGCGCACGCTCACGCCGGGCGATGCCATGTCGATCAGCAGGAAGCTGATGCCGGTCTGCGGCTTGCCTTCGGTGGACGTGCGCACCAGGCAGAAGATCCATTCGCCGTACTGGCCCAGCGTGGTCCAGGTCTTCTGGCCATTGACGAGGTAGTGGTCACCCTGGCGCTCGGCGCGGGTCTTGACCGAGGCCAGGTCCGAGCCCGAACCCGGCTCGCTGTAGCCCTGGCTCCACCAGACGTCGCCGCTGGCGATGCCGGGCAGGAAGCGTTCCTGCTGTGCCTGGTTGCCGAACGCCATGATCACCGGCGCCACCATCACGGGGCCGAAGGGCACGATGCGTGGTGCACCAGCGAGCGCGCATTCTTCCTCGAACAGGTGCTTTTGCACGGCTGTCCAGCCCGGACCGCCGAATTCTTTGGGCCAGCCGTAGCCTAGCCAGCCCTTCTTGCCGAGGATCCTGGCCCAGCGCTGCATGTCGTCGCGCGAGAGGCGCAGGGCGTTGTGGACCTTGTGGGCGATGTCGGCGGGCAGGTTGTCCTTGACCCAGGCGCGAATCGACTCGCGAAACGCCTGTTCTTCGGGCGTGAATGCCAAATCCATGTGTGTCTCCTGGTGCGGTTCGCCCGGGCATCGCATGGGGGAGCCCGAAGCAGCCCCGCAGTTTGGCACGACCGTTCGTTTTATCCCTGTCCGGGCTGCGACAGACCCAGCTGTTCGTGCAGGTTCTGCAGTTGCGCCTGGAGCAGGGCGAGGCTGTCTTCCAGCGCCGAGACGCGGCGGGCCAGGGTGATCATGTCTTCCTCGGTGGCGCCCGACGCCGCCGGGGCCCCACTCGCAGCGAGGGCGGTGGCGTCCACCGGGCCACAGAGCAGATGGGCCCAGCGCTGCTCGCGCGCGCCGGGCGCCCGGGGCAGCTTCACTACCAGGGGGCCGCCTTTGTCGGGCGAACGGTCCTGCAGTTCTTCCAGGAAGGCGTCGACCGACGCGATGTCGAGGAACTTGTACCAGCGCTCGGTGTTCAGGCGCAGCTCCCCGGCGGTCTGCGGGCCGCGCAGCATCAGCAGACCCAGCAGCACGGCGGACTGTTCGGGCACGCCCACCCCCCGCATGAAGTTGTGTTCGTAGCGCGTGACCCGTCCACCGCTGGTCTCGAACACCAGGCTGGACTGGCGCAGGCCGTCGATGGCTTCGCTGATCTCGCTCTCGGTGAGCTGCAGCACCGGCTCGCGGCTGGACTTCTGGTTGCAGCCCGACTGCAGGCTGTTGAGCGTGAGCGGGTAGCTGTCGGGCACGGTACGCGCTTTCTCCATCAAGGTGCCCAGCACGCGGGCCTGTGCGGTGGTCAGCGGGCGCTGCTGAAAGTCGAGCACACGCGGGCCGGTGGGGGCGGTGCTGGGAAACTGGGTCATTACACTTCCTCGTATGTCTCAAGTGAGCAAAAACATCGTGATTCTGATCTCGGGCGGCGGCTCGAACATGGCCGCCATCGTCAACGCCGCGCACCAACAGCGCTGGCACGAGGTCTGCGGGGCCCGGGTGGCCGCCGTGATCAGCAACAAGCCCGATGCCAAGGGGCTGGATTTTGCGCGCTCGCGGCGCATCGCCACCGACGTGGTGGACCACAAGGGCTTTTCAAGCCGCGAGGCGTTTGACGCGGCGCTGATGCAGCGCATCGACGGCCACGACCCCGACGGCCACCCGGCGCTGGTCGTGCTGGCGGGTTTCATGCGCATCCTCACGCCGGGTTTTGTGCAGCACTACGCCGGACGGCTGGTGAACATCCACCCCAGCCTGCTGCCGGCGTTCACCGGCCTGAACACCCACCAGCGCGCGATCGACGCCGGCTGCAGGTTCGCCGGCGCCACGGTGCACCGCGTCACGTCCGAACTCGACGACGGCGACATCCTGGAGCAGGCTGTGGTGCCGGTGCTGCCGCACGACACCGCCGAGTCGCTGGCCGCGCGCGTGCTGACCCAGGAGCACCTGATCTACCCCCGGGCGGTGCGGCGCTTGCTCTGCGTTTGAACCCCCGTCCAGAAACACAAAAACCCGCCGAAGCGGGTTTTTGTGTTTCTGGCGGCCTGCCGTCAGGACTTGCCGGACTCGGCGGATGGGGCGGCCGGCTTGCTGGCCTTCTTGTTGGCCGCGGGCGAGGCGGGGGCCTTGAAGGTTTCGCCGTTGACGGTCAGCCCCTCGTTGGAGAGCGCACCGGCGCGCTTGGGGCCGATGCCGGGCACGCGGTCGATCAGATCGTTCCAGTCCTTGAACTTGGCGCTCTTGCGCGCGTCCAGGATCTTGGCCGATGTGCCGGGGCCGATGCCCTTGATGCTGTCGAGATCGGCCACGGTGGCGTTGTTCACGTCAACAGCGGCGAAGGCCGTGGCGCAGATGAGGGCCATGATCATGGCCAGTGCTTTTTTCAGCATGAATCCTCCTGAATTGATTTGATGGAATGTGGACGAAACACCAGCGGGTCCATCGGCAAACGGTGTGACAGGCCCGTTGACGGGTGGCTTGTGACCACCAGTGCGAAATCTAATCTGTAGTGGTTAAAAAATGCATAAAAAATTCAAAAAATGTAGAAAATTGTTGTCATTTTGCGTCGGCCTCGCCCCGGGTGACGGGCATCGGCCACACCGGATGGCGCTGGAGGTCGGCAAGACCCGGGAAGAAGTCCGCCGGGGCGTCCCCCCGGCGACACCCTTGGCGGCGTGGTGGCCAAGCGTAGGGGTTAGGCCCGATCAAGGGCGGGAACAGATGTTGCATAGTGACGCAGCCGAGCGGATGCGCTGGGCCGACCGCCGCGCCGGGCTGGCATGCGATCAAGCTAAACTGGATTTGCCTGACAGCAGAGGGTCGCTCCCGGACCGGTGAGCGACCCTCTCTTTATTTCTTCAACGATGTTTGCATTCATTCTCAGGCGACTGGCGCAGGCCGTGGTGGTGATGATCAGCGTGGCGCTGATCGCGTTCATGCTGTTCCAGTACGTGGGAGACCCGGTGGTGTTCCTGCTCGGTCAGGACGCCACGCCACAGCAGATTCGCGAGCTGCGCACCGACCTGGGGCTGGACCAGCCGTTTTTCGTGCAGTTCTGGCATTTCCTGGTCAATGCCGCGCAGGGCGAGTTCGGCCTGAGCCTGCGCCAGGGCGCGAAGGTCTCGCGCCTGATCGCGGAGCGCTTCCCGGCCACGCTGGAGCTGTCTCTGGTGGCCGCCGTGATGGCGCTGGTGGTGGGCATTCCCATGGGGGTGTACGCCGCGCTCAAGCGGGGGACGCTGATCAGCCAACTGTTCATGACGGTGTCGCTGCTGGGTGTGTCGCTGCCCACCTTCCTGATCGGCATCCTGCTGATCCTGGTGTTCGCGGTCAACCTGGGCTGGTTCCCGAGCTTTGGTCGGGGTGAGGTGACGCAGATCGGCTGGTGGACCACCGGCCTGCTCAACGCCACGGGCTGGCACCACATCGTGCTGCCGGCGGTCACGCTGGCCATCTTCCAGCTCACGCTCATCATGCGTCTGGTGCGGGCCGAGATGCTGGAGGTGCTGCGCACCGACTACATCAAGTTCGCGCGTGCCCGTGGCCTGACCAACCGCGCGGTGCATTTCGGCCACGCCCTGAAAAACACCCTGGTGCCGGTGATGACCATCACCGGCCTGCAGCTGGGCGGGCTGATCGCCTTTGCCATCATCACCGAGACGGTGTTCCAGTGGCCCGGCATGGGGCTGCTGTTCATCCAGGCGGTGACGTTTGCCGACATCCCGGTGATGGCGGCCTACCTGTGCCTGATCGCGCTCATCTTCGTGGTCATCAATCTCGTCGTCGATCTGCTGTATTTCGCGGTCGACCCACGCCTGCGCGTCGAAAAAGCGGGGGGTCACTGATGACCAGCCCCAACAAACCGAAAAACATGCTGTCACCCCGCATCAAAGCCCACGGCCGCGCTTTCGCGCACATCGCGGCCCAGCACCCCGAGCTGATCGCGCTGCGGCGCGACTTGCACGCCCACCCCGAGATCGGCTTCGAGGAGCACTACACCGCGCAGCGCGTGGTGGAGTCGCTCAAGGTCTGTGGCGTGGACGAGATCCACACCGGCATCGGCAAGACCGGCGTGGTCGGCGTGATCCACGGTCGCACGCACCGGCGCGGCGCCGCGCCGGGCCGCATGGTGGGGTTGCGCGCCGACATGGACGCGCTGCCCATGACCGAGCACAACGACTTTGCCTGGAAGTCCGCCCACCCCGGCCTCATGCACGGCTGTGGCCACGACGGCCACGTCGCCATGCTGGTGGGGGCAGCGCGCTACCTGGCCGAGACGCGGCAGTTCGACGGCTCGGCCGTGCTGATCTTCCAACCCGGCGAAGAAGGCTTTGCTGGCGCCAAGGCCATGATCGAAGACGGCCTGTTCGAGCGTTTCCCGGTGCAGTCGGTCTTCGGCATGCACAACTGGCCGCAGATGAAGCCCGGCACGGTGGGGGTGAACCCGGGGCCCATGATGGCGTCGGCCGACCGCATCACCATCGAGATCATCGGCAAGGGCGGCCACGGCGCGCACCCCTACCAGACGGTGGACCCGGTGCTGGTGTCGGCCCACATCATCACCGCCTTGCAGAGCATCGTCTCGCGCAACGTGCGCCCGATCGACAGCGCGGTCATCAGCGTGTGCGCCATGCAGGCCGGCGACCTGGGCGCGTTCAGCGTGGTGCCGGGCAAGGCCACGCTGGTAGGCACCGTGCGTACCTTCAACCCCGAGGTGCAGAGCCTGGTGGAGCGCCGTCTGCAGGAGGTCTGCTCCGGCGTGGCGCTGGGCCTGGGCGCCACCGCCCATGTGAACTACGAGCGCATCTACCCGGCCACCATCAACAGCCGCAGCGAAGCACGGTTCGCCGCCGACGTGGCGCAGAAGCTGGTGGGCCACGACCACGTGGACCGCAACATGGAGCCCAGCATGGGCGCGGAGGATTTTTCCTTCATGCTGCAGGTCAAGCCGGGCGCCTACCTGCGGCTGGGGCAGGGCGCCGACAACGGGGTGGGTAGCTGCTTTCTGCACAACAGCCGTTACGACTTCAACGACGATGTGCTGCCGCTGGGCGCCGCGCTGCACGCCAGCCTGATCGAGCAGAGCATGCCTCTGGACGAAGCGGCATAGGGTTTTCTTTTCCGTTCAACAACCACAGGAGCGACTCATGAAGTTCAAGCAAACGCTGACGGCCGGTCTGATGGCGGCCGCACTGGCCACCCTGGGGGCGGCCCACGCGCAGACGGTGCGCATCGGCAACCAGGGCGACGCGCTGTCGATGGACCCGCATTCGCTCAACGAATCGCTGCAACTCAGCGTCACCGGCAATGTGTACGAACCCCTGGTGACCCGCGACAAGGACCTGAAACTGGTGCCCGCGCTGGCCACGAGCTGGAAGCAGGTGTCACCCACCGTCTGGCGCTTCGAGCTGCGCAAAGGCGTGAAATTCCACGATGGCAAGCCGTTCACAGCCGACGACGTGCTCTTCAGCCTGGCCCGCGGCGCCGGTGATGGCTCGGACATGCGCTCCTACACCAACGACATCAAGGAAGCGCGCAAGGTCGGTGACTTCACGGTCGAGATCGAGACCAAGGCGCCGTTCCCCATCCTGCCCGACCAGCTCTCCTTCTTCTACATCATGAGCAAGCAGTGGTGCGAGGAGAATCAGGCCACGCGCCCGGTGGATCGCCGCAAGGGCATCGAGAACGCGGCCTCGTTCCGCGCCAACGGCACCGGCCCGTTCCGCCTGCGTGAGCGCCAGCCGAACGTGAAGACGAGCTTCGTGCGCAATGGAAGCTACTGGGGCAAGATCGAAGGCAACGTGGTGAACGTCGAATACACGCCCATCGGCAACGACTCCACGCGCGTGGCGGCCCTGTTGTCGGGCCAGGTGGACGTGATCGAGCCCGTGCCGGTGCAGGACGTGGCGCGCATCAACGCCAGCGGCAAGTCCAAGGTGTTGCAGGGCCCCGAACTGCGCTGGATCTTCCTGGGGATGGACCAGAAGCGCGACGAGCTGCTGTACTCGAGCGTCAAGGGCAAGAACCCGTTCAAGGACAAGCGCGTGCGCCAGGCCTTCTACCAGGCCATCGACATCGTAGGCATCCAGAAGACCGTGATGCGCGGCGCGGCCACGCCCGCGGCCCTGCTGGTGGGCCCCGGCGTCAACGGCTACGACCCCACCATGGACAAACGCCTGCCCTACGACACGGCCGCGGCCAAGAAGCTGCTGGCCGATGCCGGCTACCCCAACGGCTTTGAGGTGGGCATGAACTGCCCGAACGACCGCTACGTGAACGACGGCAACATCTGCCAGGCGGTGGCGGCCAACCTCGCGCGCATTGGCGTGAAGGTCAACCTGCAGGTCGAAACCAAGGGCACCTATTTCCCCAAGGTCCTCAAGCGCGACACCAGCTTCTACCTGCTGGGCTGGTCGCCCAGCACCTACGACTCGCACAACGTGCTCAACGCGCTGATCCGTTGCGTGGACGACAAGGGCTCCGGCCAGTTCAACCTGGGTGCCTACTGCAACCCCCAGGTGGATGCGCTCACGCTCAAGATCCAGTCGGAGACCGACAAGCCCAAGCGCGACGCCATGATCAAGGAAGCCTTCAAGCTGCACGCCGATGACATCGGCCACCTGCCGCTGCACCAGCAGGCCCTGGCCTGGGGCGTGGGCAGCAATGTGCAACTGACGCAGCGCGCCGACAACCAGATGCCGTTCCGCTATATGTCCACGAAGTGACCCCCCCTGCGCCGCTGCGCGGCTTCCCCCCAGGGGGACGCCTGCAGCGGCCCGGCGGAGCCGGTTCCGCGCAGGCCCTGGATGGGCTTCCCTTCTGTTCCGCCCACTGGCTGGTTCACTCCCATCGAAAGCACCTCACTTGATCGCCTTTGCTCGCCGCTGGCTCGACAGCGATGTCGGCCACAGTTTTCGCACCTCGCCCACGGCCATCGTGGCCGCGGTGATCGCCCTGGTCTGCGTGTTCTGCGCGGTGTTCGCGCCCTGGGTGGCGCCGCACAACCCGTTTGACCTCGCCACCTTGGAGCTGTCCAACGCGCGCCTGCCGCCGGCCTGGAGCGAGGGCGGCAGCCGCGACTTCCTGCTCGGCACCGACGACCAGGGGCGCGACATCCTCTCGGCCCTGATGTACGGTGCGCGCATCTCGCTGGCGGTGGGCCTCGCCTCGGTGCTGCTCTCGGTGGTAATCGGCGTGGCCCTGGGGTTGCTGGCGGGTTTCCTGGGCGGCTGGGTCGATGGTGTGCTCATGCGCCTGTGCGACGTGATGCTGTCGTTCCCGTCCATCCTGGTGGCGCTGCTGATCGCCGGTGTGGGCCGGGCGCTGTTTCCCGACGCGCACGACAGCCTGGCCTTTGGCGTGCTGGTGATCGCCATCACCTTGACCGGCTGGGTGCAGTACGCGCGCACCGTGCGAGGCTCCACGATGGTGGAGCGCAACAAGGAGTACGTGCAGGCCGCGCGCGTGACCGGTGTGGCGCCGCTGCGCATCATGCGCTGCCATGTGCTGCCCAACGTGATGGGCCCGGTGCTGGTGCTGGCCACCATCCAGGTCGCCACCGCCATCATCACCGAGGCCACCTTGTCGTTTCTCGGCGTGGGCGCGCCACCCACCTCGCCCTCGCTGGGCACCCTGATCCGGGTGGGCAACGACTACCTGTTTTCCGGCGAGTGGTGGATCACCATCTTCCCGGGCGCCATGCTGGTGCTGATCGCGCTCTCCGTGAACCTGCTGGGCGACTGGCTGCGCGATGCGCTCAACCCGAGACTGAGATGACGACCCCCCTGCGCCGCTTCGCGTCTTCCCCCCAGGGGGACCACACCAGTGGCCCGGCCAAGCCGGTTCCACGGTGTGTGCTGAACAAGGCACGCGCTTCGTGCGGCCTCGCTGTGAACTACCCATGAGCCTGCTGCAAGTCAACAACCTGGTCGTCGAATTTCCGCACCGGCGCGGCACGCTGCGCGCCCTCGACGACATTTCCTTCGACATCGCGCCCGGTGAAATCCTGGGCGTGGTGGGCGAGTCTGGCGCGGGAAAGTCGCTCACCGGGGCCTCGATCATCGGTCTGCTGGAGCCGCCCGGGCGCGTGGCGTCCGGCGAGATACGGCTGGAGGGTCGACGCATCGACAACCTGCCCCATGAAGAGATGCGCAAGGTGCGCGGGCGCAAGATCGGCGCCATCTTCCAGGACCCGCTGACCTCGCTGAACCCGCTGTATTCGGTGGGGCGCCAGCTCACCGAAACCATCATCACCCACCTGCCGGTGAACCCGGCGGAAGCGCGCAAACGCGCCATTCAGCTGCTGCGCGACACCGGCATACCGGCGGCCGAGCAGCGCATCGACCACTTCCCGCACCAGTTCTCGGGCGGCATGCGCCAGCGGGTGGTGATCGCGCTGGCGCTGGCGGCCGAGCCGCAGCTGATCGTGGCCGATGAGCCGACCACCGCGCTGGACGTATCGATCCAGGCGCAGATCATCACGCTGCTCAAGACCATCTGCAAAGAGCGCGGCGCCGCCGTGATGCTGATCACGCACGACATGGGCGTGATCGCCGAAACCTGCGACCGCGTGGCCGTGATGTACGCCGGGCGCATCGCCGAGATCGGCCCGGTGCACGAGGTGATCAACCACCCGGCCCACCCCTACACCGCCGGGCTCATGGCCTGCATTCCCGACATGAGCGTGGACCGCGAGCGGCTGCATCAGATCGACGGTGCCATGCCGCGCCTGAACGCCATTCCCCCGGGATGCGCCTACAACCCGCGCTGCGAGCGGGTGTTCGCGCGCTGCCACGCCGAGCGCCCGGACCTGATGCCCGCGGGCGTCACGCGGGCGGCCTGCTGGCTGCACGCCGGGTCGTCCGCGGCGCCGACCCTGGCGCAGGGGGAGGTGGCATGAGCGCCGCCCGGCCGTTCCGAAGGCGCTCAGCCCCGCAGTGCGCAGCACGGAGGGTCGTCCCATGAGCGCTGACCTGACCGATCCGGCGGTGAGGCGCCACATGCCCGAAGTGAACCCGACCCAGACACCCGCGTTGCCGCCCGAGGGCCTGCCAGAGGCCGAGGCGCCGCTGGTGCGCGCCACCGATCTCGCCAAGACCTTTGACGTGTCCGCCCCCTGGCTCAACCGCGTGCTCGAACGCCAGCCGCGCCAGCTGCTGCGCGCGGTCGATGGCGTGTCGTTCGACATTCCACGTGGCCAGACGCTGGCGCTGGTGGGCGAGTCCGGCTGCGGCAAGAGCACGGTCGCGCGCCTGCTGGTGGGGCTGTACGAACCGACCCGCGGCGGCTTCGAGTTCGACGGGCAGGACGCGCATGCTGCGTTCAAGACGCCCGCAGGGCGCCAGCTGCGCCGCCGCATCCAGATGATCTTTCAGGACCCGTACGCCAGCCTGAACCCACGCTGGGTGGTGGAGGACATCATCGCCGAGCCGCTGCGCGAGCACGGCATCGAGACCGAGCCCGTGGCCCTGCGGGCGCGGGTCGACGCGCTGCTGCATTCGGTCGGGCTGTCGCCGCACGACCGCGTGAAGTACCCGCACCAGTTCTCGGGCGGTCAGCGCCAGCGCATCTCGATCGCGCGCGCACTGGCCACGCAGCCGGAGTTCCTGGTGTGTGACGAACCCACCAGCGCGCTGGACGTGAGCGTGCAGGCCCAGGTGCTCAACATCATGAAAGACCTGCAGCGCGAGCGCGGGCTGACCTACCTCTTCATCAGCCACAACCTGGCCGTGGTGCGCCATGTGAGCGACCAGGTGGGCGTGATGTACCTCGGCCGTCTGGTGGAGCTGGCGCCCAAGCACACGCTGTTCGACACGCCGCGCCACCCCTACACGCGCATGCTGCTCGACGCCATTCCGAAGATGCACGACACCGGGCGTGCGCGCACGCCGGTCTCGGGCGAGGTGCCCAACCCGCTCAATCCGCCGGAGGGCTGTGCTTTCAACCCACGGTGTCCCCATGCGAATGACCGCTGCCGCAACGAGCGGCCGGTGCTGGTGACCCTGGGTGGGGTGCGCGTGGCCTGTCACGCGGTGGAAGAGGGCCGCATTTCCTAGAGAGGTCTTCCCCGTGGCGGCCTGCGCATGCCAAGGCGGCTCCGGAGGGCTTGGCATGGGACGCCGGGGCTGGCCCGCGCCTGCATCGGTTTTACCGTTGTTCGGGCGGCCCGATCAGATGCTCGCGCAAGGTGGCGAGAATCTCGTCCGAAAGTGCTGGCCGCCCCGCCGCCGTGGCGCGCGCCAGCACCAGGCCGCCCACCATGGTGGCCAGCATCTGCGTGGCGCGCGCGCGTCCTTCGGGGCTCGGCTTGCCCTGTTCCAGGCCTTCGATCACGCGCGCAAAGCGCTCGATGTTGCGCTCGATGCCCTGCGCAAAGACCTCGGAGAGATCACCGCCCGCCCGCGCAGCGTCCACCGCCAGCGCGGCCACGGGGCAGCCCTCACCCGGATGGTCGCGGTGCTGGGGTGAGAGGTAGCCCGCCACCCGTGCCGCCAGACCCTGGGGACCGGAACCCGTGTCCACGCCCGAGCCGTCGAGCGGGGTCATCGACCAGTCGAATGCCCGCGCGCAGGCTTCGCGCACCAGCGCATCCTTGTTCTCGAAGTGCCGGTACAGCCCGCCATGGGTCAGGCCCGCGTCGCGCGTGATGTCGGCCACGCCCACGCCCGAGAGCCCGCGCTCGCGGTACAGGCGCGACGCCGCATCGAGGATGCCCTGGCGGTTTTCCGCAGACTGGGCTTTGGAGACTTTCATGGCTGCCTCTTTTGATGATGACCATACGCAAAATGCGTCGATGCACTTATGATGATGGTTGTAATCATAAATGCGCGAGCTTTTGTCGCGCAGCAACCCAAGGGTCAAAGACGATGGATGGCAACAACAGAGCGCTTCGGCGCGTGGTGATCACGGGCATGGGGCTGGTGTCGCCCCTGGGCTGTGGGGTGGAGTTGGCGTGGCGCCGCCTCTTGCAGGGCGCATCGGGCCTGCGGCGGCTGCCCGATGCGGTGGTGGACGGCATCGCCGCCAAGGTGGGCGGCGCGGTGCCCACGCTGGCCGACGACCCCGAGGGTGGTTGGGACCCCGACACCGTCGCCTCGTCCAAGGACCAACGCAAGATGGACCGCTTTATTCCCTTCGCCCTGGGTGCGGCGCAGCAGGCGCTGGCGCAGGCGGGCTGGGCGCCCACCGAGGCGCACGACCAGCAGCGCACGGCCACCGTCATCGCATCGGGCATCGGCGGTTTCGGTGCCATTGCCGAGGCCGTGCGCACCACGGATGCGCGCGGGCCGCAGCGCCTGTCGCCGTTCACCGTGCCGTCCTTTCTGGTCAACCTGGCCGCCGGCCAGGTGTCCATCCGCCACGGGCTCAAGGGCCCGCTGGGCGCGCCCGTCACCGCATGTGCGGCCAGCGTGCAGGCCATTGGCGACGCCGCGCGCCTGATCCGCTGCGGTGAGGCGGACGTGGCCGTCTGCGGTGGCACCGAAGCCACCATCGACCGCGTGAGCCTGGGCGGCTTCGCCGCGGCCAAGGCGCTCTCCACCGGTTTTGCGGACCACCCCGCTCAGGCCTCACGGCCCTTCGACGCGGCGCGCGACGGCTTCGTGATGGGTGAGGGTGCCGGCATGCTGGTGCTCGAATCGCTTGACCATGCGCTGGCCCGGGGGGCCACGCCGCTGGCCGAGGTGGTGGGCTACGGCACCTCGGCCGATGCGTACCACATCACCTCGGGGCCCGAGGACGGGGACGGCGCGCGCCGCAGCATGGAGATGGCGCTGGCCCAGGCCGGCCTGGCGGCCCGTCAGGTGCAACACCTCAACGCCCATGCCACCTCCACCTTCGTGGGCGACCGGGGCGAGCTCGCCGCCATCCGCCGGGTGTTCGGCACGGACAGGTCGGTGGCCATTGCGTCAACCAAGGCGGCCACGGGGCATCTGCTGGGGGCGGCGGGCGCCGTGGCAGCGATCTTCACCACGCTGGCCCTGCGCGACCAGGTGGTGCCCGGCACGCTGAACCTGGATCACCCCGACGAACTGGCCGAGGGCCTGGACATGGTGGCGCACCGCCCCCGCGCCATGGCCCTGGAGCACGCCATGCTCAACGGCTTTGGGTTCGGCGGGGTGAACGCCTCGCTGCTGCTCAAGCGCTGGGTGCCCGCCACCGCGTAGGCGGCGAGTGCCTCGCAGCGCTCAGGTGTAGCGCTTGCTCCGCAGGTTGTTCTTCATTTCCTTGAGCAGCGGTTGCAGCTTGCTGCCACCGATGCGCAGCGCCACGCAGGTGGCCACCACGTCGATCACCATCAGGTGCATCAGCCGTGAGGTCATGGGGCTGTAGCGGTCGTAGCCTTCGGGGTGGTCGGCCGAGAGGTGGATATGGCCGGACGCGGCCAGGGGCGAGCCGCTGGCGGTGATCACGATCACGGTGGCGCCGTGTTTGCGGGCGATGTCGGCCGCGTCCATCAGGTCGCGCGTGCGGCCCGAGTTGGAAATGATCACCACGCAGTCGCCCGGCCCCAGCAGAGAGGCGCTCATCACCTGCATGTGGCCGTCGCTGTAGGCGATGGCGTTGATGCCCAGGCGGAAGAACTTGTGTTGCGCGTCCTGCGCCACGATGCCCGAGTTGCCGGCGCCGTAGAACTCGATGCGACCCCGGTTTTTGTAGGTGGCCAGCAGGGCGTCCACCGCCTTCTCGATCGAATGCGTGGAGGCGTCGTTGCGGTACTTCAGGAACGCCGCCACGGTGTTGTCGATCACCTTGACCAGCACGTCACCGACCTTGTCGTCCACGTCCACGCTGCGGTGGATGAAGGGCACGCCTTCGCTCACCGTGCCGGCCAGTTTGAGCTTGAAGTCCGACAGGCCGTCGTAGCCCATGCTGCGGCAGAAGCGCACCACCGTGGGCTTGCTCACGTGGGCGCGGTCGGCCAGTTCGGACACCGGCAGGCTGGCGAAACTGCGCGGGTCGAGCAGCACGAGTTTGCCCACCCGTTGTTCGGCGGGGGCCAGCGAGGGCAGGGAGGCTTTGATGCGGTCGAGCATGGGGAACAAGCGGGTTACGAAACCAGTTACATGGCGGATATGAAACCTTATTACACCCGATAATGGCGGAATGAACCAGCTTGACGCACTCAAACAGCTCACCACCGTGGTCGCCGACACCGGTGATTTCAACCAGATCGCGGCCTTTTCACCCCGGGACGCGACCACCAACCCGTCGCTCATCCTGAAGGCGGTGCAGAAGCCCGACTACGCCCATCTGCTGCAGGACGCGGTGTCGAAATACCGTTCGCAAGGGCTGGACGAAACCATGAACCGCCTGCTCGTGAGCTTCGGCTGCGAGATCCTGAAACACATCCCGGGCCGCGTGTCCACCGAGGTGGATGCCCGTCTGAGCTTCGACACCGAGGCCACCGTGACGCGGGCGCGCCGCATCATCGAGCTGTACCAGGGCGAGGGCGTGCACATCGACCGTGTGCTGATCAAGATCGCCTCCACCTGGGAGGGCATCCAGGCCGCCGCGCGGCTGGAGCGTGAGGGCATCCACACCAACCTCACGCTGCTGTTTTCGTTTGCCCAGGCCGTGGCCTGCGGCCAGGCCAAGGTGCAGCTCATCTCCCCGTTCGTCGGTCGCATCTACGACTGGTACAAGAAGAGCGCCGGCGCCGGCTGGGACGAAGCCGCCAACGCGGGCGCGAACGACCCCGGCGTGAAGTCGGTGCGCGCGATCTACAACTTCTACAAGAAGCACGGCATCGCCACCGAGGTGATGGGCGCGAGCTTTCGCAACGTGGGCCAGATCACGGCCCTGGCCGGTTGCGATCTGCTGACCATCAGCCCCGATCTGCTGGCGCAACTGGCGGCCAGCGAGGCCGCGCTGCCCCAGGCGCTGGACGCCGACGCCGCGCGGGCCATGGACATCCCGTTCGTCCAGTACGACGAAGCGGGTTTCCGCTTCGCGCTCAACGAAGACGCCATGGCCACGGAGAAGCTGGCCGAGGGCATCCGTGCGTTCGTGGCGGACACGATCAAGCTCGAAGGCTTGATGTCGTAAACGGCCGTCGCCGGGCAACGAAAAAGGCCCCCGCGAGGCGACTCGCGGGGGCCTTTTGCTTTCGGGATACTTGTCGCTTGCCCGAATTAAGTTTGATCAACAAACTATGTCGGGTTTGTCCCTATTCGCTTTCCATCGGCGGCCCAGAATAATTAGTTCGTCGTCCTTACAAAATGCACCGTGCTGCATTGGGTGGAGCACGATGGCCCCGAAGGGCCCTTTCACAACCACACAGGCCTGGCACAGGCCGAACCACCGGAGACATTGATGAAACTGAAGACAACTCTGACCGCTTTTGCCCTGAGCATGGCCGCTGCGGGCGCGTTCGCCCAGGTCGTGGGCGTGAGCTGGTCCAACTTCCAGGAAGAGCGCTGGAAAACCGACGAGGCCGCCATCAAGGCACAGCTGGCCAAGGCCGGTGCCAGCTACATCAGCGCCGATGCCGGTGGTTCCCCGGAAAAGCAGCTGGCCGACATCGACAGCCTGATCTCCAAGGGCGCCAAGGCGCTGATCATCCTGGCCATGGACAAGGACGCCATCCTGCCCGCCGTGAACAAGGCCAATCAGCGCAAGATTCCCGTGGTGGCCTATGACCGCCTGATCGAAGCGCCCGGCGTGTTCTACATCACCTTCGACAACGTGGAAGTGGGCCGCATGCAGGCACGCGCCATTTTTGAAGCCCAGCCCAAGGGCAACTACGTGATGATCAAGGGTTCGCCGACCGACCCCAACGCCGACTTCCTGCGCGGTGGCCAGCAGGAGATCATCGATGCCGCCGTCAAGAAGGGCGACATCAAGATCGTGGGCGAGGAATACACCGAGGGCTGGAAGCCCGAAGTCGCCCAGAAGAACATGGAGCAGATCCTCACCAAGACCGGTGGCAAGGTGGATGCCGTGGTGGCCTCCAACGACGGCACCGCCGGTGGCGTGGTGGCCGCGTTGAACGCCAAGGGCATCAAGGGCATCCCCGTGTCGGGCCAGGACGGTGACCATGCAGCGCTCAACCGCGTGGCCCAGGGTTCGCAGACTGTCTCGGTCTGGAAAGACGCACGCGACCTGGGCCGTGATGCGGCCGCCGCCGCCGTGACCCTGGCCAAGGGCCAGAAGGTGGCGGGCGCCCAGACCTGGAACGGTGGTGAGAAGAAGGTGGCCCTGCAGGCCCAGTTCCTCAAGCCGGTGGCGATCACCGCCAAGAACCTGGATGTGGTCGTGAAAGCCGGCTGGATCAAGAAGGAAGACCTCTGCAAGGGTGTGGACGCCGCCAAGGGCCCGGCCGCTTGCAAGTAAAAAAGCACCCCTTGTGCCGCTGCGCGGCTCCCCCCTCCAGGGGGGCGCGCCCAGCGGCCTGGCGGAGCCAGTTCCGCGGGTGCCCTGGGTGGACGCCCCGCGTGCCTCCTGTGGCGCGGTAGAGAACTGAAAAAGAGCCCTTGAACCGCGGGCTGGGGTCGGTCCGCGGTTTTTCTATTTGTCCTGCGGAGAACGCATGTGAATCCGTTTTTGAATTCGCTCAAGCACGCAGCCATCGACTGGCGCCTGGTGATGATGGGCGTGGTGCTGGTGGCCATTGCCCTGGTGTTCAACGTGCTGTCGGGCGGGCTGTTCCTGTCGCCCGAGAATCTCTACAACATCGCCCAGCAGACGGCGGTGGTGGGCATCGTGGCCACCGTGGTGGTGCTGGTCATCGTGGCCCGGCACATCGACCTGTCGGTGGGTTCGGTCATGGGTTTCGTGGGTGTGCTGATCGCCACCCTGATGTACACCGCCGGCTGGCACTGGGTGTCGGCCTCGCTGGCGGGCTTGGCGGTGGCGATCGCGGTGTCGCTGTACCAGGGCGCCCTGACGGCCAAGCTGGGCGTGCCCTCGTTCGTGGTGACGCTGGGCGGCCTGATGTCGTTTCGTGGCGCGGCCTTTCTGGTGGCCGATGGCAAGACCCAGCCGGTGAACGATCTGTTTTTCCTGCGCCTGGGCGGCGGTTATGACGGCGCCATTGGCGTGGGGCCGAGCTGGCTGCTGGCCGGTGTGATCGTGCTGGCCCTGGTGGCGTTGACCTGGGCGCGGCGCCGGGCCAGGGCCTCTTACGAGGTGCCCAACAACCCGCTGTGGCTGGACGCCGCCATCGTGCTGGTGCCCGTGGCCATCGTGCTGGGCTTCGTGGCGACCATGAACGCCTACCAGATCCCCGGCAAGGACGTGCCGCAGGGCATTCCCATTCCGGTGTTGATCTGGGGTGCGGTGGCCGTGGTGCTGTCTTTCATCGTGCGGCGCACCCGCTTTGGCCGCTACATCTTCGCCATGGGCGGCAACCCCGAGGCCGCCGCGCTGGTGGGCATTCCGGTGCGTCGGGTCACGCTGATGCTGTTCGCGCTGCTGGGGGTGCTGATCACCATCGCCGCCATCGTGTCGATCGCCCGGCTCAACGCGGGCACCAATTCGCTGGGCACCAGCATGGAGCTGTTCGTGATTGCCGCGGCCGTGATCGGTGGCACCGCGCTGGCGGGCGGCAGCGGTTCCATTCTGGGCTCGGTGCTGGGCGCGCTCATCATGCAGAGCATCGACAGCGGCATGCTGCTGCTCGACGTGTCCATCGGCGTGCGCTACGTGATCATCGGCCAGGTGCTGATCGTTGCGGTGGTGTTTGACGTGATTTACCGACGTGTGACGGGAGACGCCGCATGAGCGCCCTGAAGAACACCACCACCCCGCTGGTGGAGATGCGCCAGATCGGCAAAGCCTTTGGCGGCGTGCAGGCGGTCGACAACGTGAGCATCAACCTCTACCCCGGCGAAGTGGTGGCCCTGCTCGGCCACAACGGGGCGGGCAAGTCGACCCTGATGAAGATGCTGGCCGGGGCCTACCCGATCGACAGCGGCGAGGTGCTGATCAACGGCGAGAAGGCCCACATCCGCACCCCGGTGGACGCGCAACGCTGTGGTATCGAGTCGATCTACCAGACCCTGGCGCTGGCCGACAACCTCGACGCCGTGGCCAACCTGTTTCTCGGCCGCGAGCTGCTCACGCGCTGGAACACGCTGGACGACCACCGCATGGACGCGGACGCCCGCAAGGTGTTCCACCGCCTGAACAAGAACTTCAAGAACGTGCGCACGCCGGTGCGCCGCCTCTCGGGCGGGCAGCGCCAGGTGGTGGCGATCTCGCGCGCCATCTACTTCAACGCGCGCATCCTGATCATGGACGAGCCCACCGCGGCACTCGGGCCGGAAGAAACAGCGATGGTGGGCAACCTGGTGCGCCAGCTCAAGGCCGAGGGCGTGGGCATCTTCCTGATCACCCACGACATGCCCGACGTGTTTGGCCTGAGCGATCGTCTGGCCGTGATGAAAAACGGCAAACTGGTGGGCAGCTACCGCACCGCCGACGTCACCGAGGACGAGGTCCTGGGCATGATCATCGCGGGCAAACAACCCGAAGGAAAAACGCAGACCCACAGCCTGTGAGTGCTGCGCCGCTTCAACACCATGAAAACCACCGGTGACCAACAACTCGTCAAGCGCATCAACCGCAGCGTGCTGCTGCGCCTGCTGCGCCGCCAGAGCGGGCGCTCCCGCGCCCAGCTGGCGCAGGAGAGCGGGCTGACCAAGTCCACGGTGAGCCTGCTGGTGCGCGAGCTGATCGACGAGGGCTGGGTGACCGAGGGCGACGTGCCCGCCGCCCAGGGGCTGGGGCGCCCGTCCACCCCACTGCGCATCGATGGCAGCCGCCGCGGCATGATCGGCGTGGAAGTGGCGGTGGAGGCCTTGCGCGTGGTCGGGGTGTCGCTTATCGGCGAGGTGCTGTGCGCGCGGGAAGAGCCGCTGGCCGGCAGCGAGCCCGAGGTGGTGTGCCGCCAGGCCGCCGGCCTGGTAGCGCAGACCCAGGCACAGCTCGCCGGGCAGGGCGTGCAGCTCCAGGGCGTGGGGGTGGGCTTGCCCGGCGCTTTTGACGAGGCCAGCGGCATGCTGCGCTTTGCGCCCAACCTGGGTTGGCGCAACGTGGATTTCGTGCCCCTGATCACCCAGGCGCTGGACCAGGCGGGCGTGCCCCCGGTGGCCGTGCATGTGCAGAACGAGGCCGACACGGCGGCCCTGAGCGAGTACGAGTTTTCCGAGGGCGATGCGCAGGACTCGCTGATCTTCGTGACCTGCAGTGCCGGGGTGGGCGCGGGCATTGTGCTCAACGACCGCCTGTTCACCGGCGTGCAGGGCATGGCCGGCGAAATCGGCCACAGCATCCTGCAGATCGATGGGTTGCTGTGCTCCTGCGGTCGCCGGGGCTGCGCCGAAACCTTCATTGGCGCCCGCGCTCTGGCCCGGCTGGCCGACCCCGCGCAGGGTGGGCAGACCCTGGGCGTGGTGCTGCAAAACCTGTGGACCACCTTCAACCCCAGCGCACTGGTGGTGGGTGGCCTCTCGTGCGAACGTTATCCCGGCATCGTGCAGGTGGCACGGGCCACCTTGCAGGGCTACGCCACCAGTGCCGGCGTGCCTGCGCCCCCGGTGCGCGCCGCGCGCTACGGGCTGCTGGCCTCGGCCGTGGGCGCGGCCGCGCTGGTGCTGTACCACGACCTGCGGCCCATGCACGCGCCGGCGGCTGGAGCGGTCTCGCGCGCCACCGGCGCCCCTGTAACTCCTTCAACCCCTACCGCGTAACCCCATCTATGTTCATCGGTATCGATGTCGGCACCTCCGAAGTCAAGGTGCTGCTCCTGGCCCCCGACCACACCGTGCTGGGGTCGGCCGGCGCCGCCCTTACCGTGTCGCGCCCGCAACCGGGCCACAGCGAACAAGACCCACATCACTGGTGGGCCGCCACGCAGGCCGCGCTGGCGCAGTTGCGCGCTGACCATCCGAAGGCCTATGCGGCGGCGCAGGGCATCGGCCTGTCGGGCCAGATGCACGGCGCCGTGCTGCTGGACGCTCAGGACCAGGTGCTGCGCCCTGCCATTCTGTGGAACGACACCCGCTGCGCCGCCGAGTGCGCCGAGATGATGGCCGAGCTGCCCGGCCTGCCCGATCTGGCCGGCACCCTGGCCATGCCCGGCTTCACCGCGCCCAAGCTGCGCTGGGTGGCCCGGCACGAACCCGACATCTTTCAGCGCGTGGCCAAGGTGCTGTTGCCCAAGGACTATGTGCGGCTGATGCTCACCGGCGAGTACGTGACCGACCTGTCCGACGCCAGCGGCACCCTGTGGCTGGACGTGCGGCAGCGCACCTGGTCCAGCGATTTGCTGGCGCTCACCGGCCTCACCGAGGCCCACATGCCGCGCCTGGTGGAAGGCAGTGCACCCGGCGGATTCCTGAGACCCGAGGTGGCGCAGGCCCTGGGCCTGCCGGCGGGCATTGTCGTGGCCGGTGGCGGTGGCGACAACGCGGCCAGCGCCGTGGGCATGGGCGCGGTGGAGGCGGGCCAGGGCTTTCTCTCGCTGGGTACCAGCGGCGTGCTGTTCGTCGTCACGCCCAGCTACCAGCCCAACGCCGCCAGCGCCACCCACGCGTTCTGCCACGCCGTGCCCGACCGCTGGCACCAGATGAGCGTGATGCTCTCGGCCGCGAGTTCGTTGCAATGGGTGACCGACCTGCTGGGCGCGCCGAACGCCGGTGCGGTGGCCGGCCGGGCCGCCGAACTCTCGCTGGCCGAGCGTGCCGCCGCGCCCCTGTTCTTGCCCTACCTGGGCGGCGAGCGCACCCCGCACAACGACGCCCATGTGCGGGGCAGCTTTCACCAACTGAGCTTTGACACCGACGCCGCCCGCCTGGGCTACGCCGTCATCGAAGGCGTGAGCTTTGGCCTGAAAGACGGCCTGGCCGCGCTCAACGCCGCGGGCAGCCGCGTCAACCGCCTGTCCCTGGTGGGCGGCGGCGCCCGCAGCGCCTTCTGGGCGCAGCAGCTGGCCAGCGCGCTGAACACCGAGGTCGTGACCCATGGCAGTTCCGCCGTGGGCGGTGCCTTGGGGGCTGCACGCCTGGGCTGGCTGGCCACCGGAGCGCCCCAGAGCACCGTGTGCCAGAGCCCCGCCATCGAAGCCAGCTACCACCCCGATGCCGCCGAGCAGGCCTTGCTCGAACCCCGTTACGCGCAGTTCCGTTCCCTGTACCGAACTGCGTGATGCCTCCCCACACCCCTCCCTTGTCCACCGAGAACGCCATGAGCTCCTATTTCGCCGACATCGCCCCCATCGCCTACGAAGGCAGCCAATCCCGCAACCCCTTGGCTTTCAAGTGGTACGACAAAGACCGCCTGGTGCTGGGCAAGCGCATGGAAGAACACCTGCGCTTTGCCGTGTGCTACTGGCACAGCTTCTGCTGGAACGGCTCCGACCCGTTCGGCGGCGACAGCTTCCAGCGCCCCTGGCAGCACATGGCCGACCCCATGGCGGCGGCCAAGGCCAAGGCCGACGTGGCGTTCGAGTTCTTCGCCAAGCTGGGCGCGCCCTACTACTGCTTCCACGACCGCGACGTGGCCCCCGAAGGCGCCACCCCGCGCGAAAGCGTGAACCACCTGCGCGAGATGGTGGACGTGCTGGCCGCCAAGCAGGCCGCCACCGGCATGAAGCTGTTGTGGGGCACGGCCAACCTGTTCAGCCACCGCCGCTTCATGTCGGGCGCGGCCACCAACCCCAACCCGGAAATCTTTGCCCTGGCTGCCCTGCAGGTCAAGGAAGCGATGGACGCCACGCTCAAGCTCGGCGGTGAAAACTACGTGTTGTGGGGTGGCCGCGAAGGTTATGAGACCCTGCTCAACACCCGCATGGGCCAGGAGCTCGACCAGATGGGCCGCTTCCTGAACATGGTGGTGGACTACAAACACAAGATCGGCTTCAAGGGCACGATCCTGATCGAACCCAAGCCGCGCGAGCCTTCCAAGCACCAGTACGACTTCGACACCGCCACGGTCTACGGCTTCCTGTGCCGCTACGGCCTGGACAAGGAGATCAAGGTCAACATCGAGGCCAACCACGCCACGCTCTCGGGCCACAGCTTCGAGCACGAGATCGCCACCGCGCTGGATCTGGGCATCTTCGGCTCCATCGACATGAACCGCGGCGACATGCAGTGCGGCTGGGACACCGACCAGTTCCCCAACAACATCCCCGAGACCGCGCTGGCGCTCTACCTCATCCTCAAGGGCGGCGGCTTCACCACCGGCGGCCTGAACTTTGACTCCAAGGTGCGCCGCCAGTCCATCGACCCCGAGGACATGTTCCACGGCCACATTGGCGGCATGGACGTGTCGGCCCGCGCCCTGCTGATCGCCGAAAAGATGTTGCAGGACGACCAGCTCGGCCAACTGGTGGAGCAACGCTACGCCGGCTGGGCCACGCCCTTCGGCCAGGACATCCTGAGCGGCAAGATGGGCCTGGACGCCGTGGCCGCCCACGTGGTGGCCCGCAACACCGACACCCCGCCGGTGTCGGGCCGCCAGGAACGGCTGGAGAACCTGCTGAACAGCTATATATAAATGAAGCAGCCCCGCGTCGCTTCGCGCCACCCCCTCAAAGGGGGCGGCACTGGCCGTCCGGCAAAGCCGGCCCGGCGGTGCCCTTGAGTTGGACCGCTTCATGTGTGGCTGGTCCTGCGCAGCGCGGTGAACTGAGATTCAAGAACGTCACAGTGAGGATGTCATGAAACCCGTTGTGTGGGGCGTGTTGAGCACCTCGAAGATCGGGCTGGAGCACGTGATCCCGGCGATGTTGTCCAGCCCGCTGGTCGAGCTGCGTGCCATCGCTTCGCGGTCCTTGCCCGCGGCGCAGGCCGCCGCGCGGTCGGCCGGTATACCGCAGGCGTATGGGAGTTACGAAGCGCTGCTGGCCGACCCTGCCATCGAGGCGGTCTACAACCCGCTGCCCAACCACCTGCACGTCCCTATGACGCTGGCGGCCGCGGCGGCCGGCAAACACGTGCTGTGCGAGAAGCCGTTCGCCCTCAGCACGGCCGAAGCCCAGAGCGCGAAGGACGCCGCATCGCGGGTGCTCATCGAAGAAGCCTTCATGGTACGGCACCACCCTCAATGGCTGCGCGCCCGCGAGTTGGTGCGCGCCGGGCGCATCGGCACGCCGCGCGCCGTGCAGGTGTTCTTCTCCTACTTCAACGATGACGCGGCCAACATCCGCAACCAGCCCGGCATCGGCGGCGGCGCGTTGTACGACATCGGCTGCTACGCGGTGCTGGCCGGGCGCTACCTGTTCGAAGCCGAACCGCTGCGCGCGGTTTCGCTGGTGGATCGCGACCCGGTGCTGGGCACCGACCGGCTGACCAGCGCACTGCTGGATTTCGGCTCCGGGCGGCAGCTGGGCTTCACGGTGTCGACACAAAGCGTGCCGTTCCAGCGCGTGCAGGTGGTCGGCACCACGGGCCGGATCGAGCTGTTCATTCCGTTCAACGCGGCGCGCGGCGGTCAAATGAAGCTGGCGCTGGATGAAGGTGGGCGGCTGGACGGCAGCAGCATCACGGTGGAAACCCTGCCTGCGGCCGATCAGTACCGGCTGGAGGTGGAGGATTTCTCCCGCCGCGTGCGCGAGGGTGCGGGCTGCGAAACAGCCAGCGGTCTGGGCGACGCGTTGGCACAGGCACGCGTGATCGATGCCCTCTGGCACTCCGAGCGCAGCGGGCGCTGGGAGCCCATCGCCTGAAGGTGTGTGCGGGGATCAGTTCTTTTCGTTCGGGATCGGGACGCCGTCCTGCCATTGCTTGGGCGTGAGGCCGGTGACGTCGTGGAAACTGCGATAGAGACCGGTCACCGAACGAAAACCCAGGGCCTGAGCCAGGCCGGTGATCGACAGGGGTCGAAAGCGATCGGGATGGTTCAGCGCATACCGGACGCGGGCCCGACCGAGAAAGCGGTAGAAGGTCTGACCCAGCGCGTGGTTGAGCGCGTAGGAAATCTGATTGCGTGTGTACCCGGTGTCTGCGGCGATCTGCTGCAGGCTCAGGCCCGGCTGGAGGAACGCCTTTTCCTTGTCGAAATAGGTTTGCAGGTCCCTGAGCAGAAACCCCATGGCGCGCGGTGACAGCCCGATCCGGGTGGCCTCGGACCTGCCTGGGGTCGTCTCGCGGTGTGGGGATGCCTGCTGCAGGATCGCGTATTCGTGGATCTCCACGATCCGTCCGTCGCGTACGCGCACGCAGTCACAGGCGGAGAAACTCAGCCACTCGTCGCCGTCGGCTGCGCGCACGGTTTCGCGGTAGCGCAGGACCACGGTGTCGCCGTCCACATGGGGCCGGTCCAGGTACACCAGCGTGTTCAGCGAAGACCGCTGGATGACCGAGCGCACATGGTCATGCAGTTCGCGGCCCCGGTAGCTGGCGCCGGCCGCGTGGTCGTGGAAGACCATGTCGGGGTGGTACAGGGCCAACACACGTTCAACCTGGCCTTGCCCCCAGGCCTGGTTGTGCGCACTCACCGTGAGCAGGGTGGTGCTGGCCGCATCGGGGGCAGGAACGTCTGTTGGGTGCATGGGTGCGTGGGTCTACCGGCTGGCCAGCGCTGCGGCCATCTGTATCGACGCCTCCTCGGCCGGAGGGTGGCTGGCCACCTCCGCGATGGCCTCCTGCAGGCGGCGACAGCTGTCCCGGAACACGGCCTCCGGCATGGTCAGCGCCGGCTGCAGGCGCAGATGCCACTTGCCGCGCTGTGAGATACCCAGCACGCCCCGGCGCAAGGCGGCCTGGTGCACCGCGAACTGGAATGCCGGTGCGGGCGCGTGGCCCCGCTTGTCCTGCACGAACTCGATGGCCGCCATGGCACCCACGGCACGCACATCGCCGACCTGCTGGAAGCGCCCAGTCAGCGGGCGCATTTCCTCCAGGAACACGGCCTCCAGTCGGCGTGCGTTCTCCAGCACGCCGCCAGCCTCGATCAGCTCGATGCCTGCCAGCGCTCCCGCGCAGGCGGCCGGCGCGAAGCCATAGGTGCTGCCCAGGTGCAATTGCGTGTTCTGCATCACCGCATCCGTGCCCAGGATGGCCGCGATCGGCTGACCGCCGGCTGCAAAGGCCTTGCCCAGCAGCAGCAGGTCGGGGTCAATGCCCTGCCAGCGCTGCATCGCGAACATCTGACCCGTGCGTCCCATGCAGGTCTGCACCTCGTCCAGGCACAGGAGCCAGCCCCAGCGCCGGCACATCGCACCCAGGCGGTCCCAGAAGGCCTGCGACGGCGCATGGATGCCGCCTTCGCCGAGGACCGGTTCGATCAACACGCCGGCCACCTGATCGGGGTGGATCTGCTGCACCAGCAGGTAGTCCAGGTAGTCCAGCACCTCGGTGTCGTCGAAGGGGCCCGGCCCCTTGCGGAAGGGCGAGCGGAAGCGGTTGGGGTAGGGCGCCATGACGAGGCCAGCCACATACTGCGTGCGACCCGATGACACGTTGGACAGGTCGCTGGATGCGCCAGCGCTCATGTAGGTCGATTCGCCGTGGTACTGGCCGCCGAAGGTCAGGATCAGCGGACGACCGCGCGCTTCGCGCATGAACTTGACGGCGCCTTCGACCGCCAGGGTACCGGAGACGGAGTATTCAACGCGGGTCAGACGTCCTGGCGCGATGTGGACGAGTTTGTCCACCAGGTCGAAAGCGGCGGTGTTGGGCATCCATCCGCTGATCTGCATGCCGTGGCAGGACCAGGCCCGGTCCATCGCTGCCTTGACCGAAGGGGGCGTCGGTCCGAACGGGGACGCGCCCCAGGCGGAGAGGTGATCGGCAAAGGTGTTGCCGTCGGCATCCACGATCAGATGCCCGCGCCGTGCTGCCTGGGCCAGGGGATAGACCTTGTGGTCGGCATTGCTGCCGGTGGTCTGTGTGTCGTGGCGGTCAAACAGGGCGAGGCTGCGCGGGCCGGGCAGGGCGGTGTGGACCTGGGGCAGTTCCAGGTCGGCGGGGGCGTGCGTCCAGGCGCGGTGTGCCGATGGTGTCATGGCGCACATTTTGGCCAGAAAGGTGATCGGCGGGCCGTGCGACGATTCCCTGCGGTCCCGCCGAAAAGCAAAAAACCCCGCGAATCGCTTCGCGAGGTTTTTTCTTGGGAGTTCGTCAAAGTGCAGTGATGCAATCCGACGCAGCATGAGGGTGCAGGGCAAGGCGCAGACGCGCTGACAGTGGCATCGCCACGGCAAGCGGCTGCAACGCCGCCATGCGCCCTCAGGCAAAGAGAGCTTACATGCCCATGCCGCCCATGTCGCCCATGCCACCCATGCCGCCACCCATGCCGCCGGCAGGTGCGTCATCCTTCGGGGACTCGGCCACCATGCACTCGGTCGTCAGCATCAGAGCGGAGACCGAAGCGGCGTTCTGCAGCGCGGTGCGGGTCACCTTGGTCGGGTCCAGGATGCCCATTTCGATCATGTCGCCATAGGTGTCGTTGGCGGCGTTGAAGCCGTGGTTGCCCTTGCCGGCCAGCACGGCGTTGACCACCACCGACGGTTCGCCACCGGCGTTGGCCACGATCTCGCGCAGGGGCGCTTCGATGGCTTTGAGCACCAGCTTGATACCGGCGTCCTGATCGGCGTTGTCGCCCTTGATCTCGCCAGCGGCCTGACGGGCGCGCAGCAGAGCCACGCCACCACCGGCCACGATGCCTTCTTCCACCGCAGCGCGCGTGGCGTGCAGGGCGTCTTCCACGCGGGCTTTCTTTTCCTTCATTTCGACTTCGGTGGCAGCGCCGACCTTGATCACGGCCACACCGCCGGCCAGCTTGGCCACGCGCTCTTGCAGCTTCTCGCGGTCGTAGTCGCTGGTGGCTTCTTCGATCTGCACGCGCACTTGTTTCACGCGGGCTTCGATGTCAGCGGCAGCGCCGGCGCCGTCGATGATGGTGGTGTTTTCCTTGCCCACTTCGATGCGCTTGGCGGAACCGAGGTCGGCCAGGGTCACTTTTTCCAGCGTCATGCCGACTTCTTCGGCGATCACTTTGCCGCCGGTCAGGATGGCGATGTCTTCCAGCATGGCCTTGCGGCGGTCGCCGAAGCCAGGGGCCTTCACAGCCACCACCTTCAGGATGCCACGGATGGTGTTGACCACCAGCGTCGCCAGGGCTTCGCCTTCGACGTCTTCGGCAATGATCAGCAGCGGACGGCCGGCCTTGGCGACTTGCTCCAGCGTGGGCAGCAGGTCACGGATGTTGCTGATCTTCTTGTCGAACAGCAGCACGAAGGGGTTGTCCAGCAGGGCAGCCTGCTTTTCAGGGTTGTTGATGAAGTAGGGCGACAGGTAGCCGCGGTCGAACTGCATGCCCTCGACGACGTCGAGTTCGTTCTGCAGCGACTTGCCGTCTTCCACGGTGATCACGCCTTCTTTGCCCACTTTGTCCATGGCGCTGGCGATGATGTCGCCAATGCTGGAGTCGCTGTTGGCGGAGATGGAGCCGACCTGGGCGATTTCCTTGCTGGTCGTGGTGGCCTTGGAGGCCTTCTTCAGCTCGGCGATCAGGGCTTCCACAGCCTTGTCGATGCCGCGCTTGAGGTCCATCGGGTTCATGCCGGCGGCCACGTACTTCATGCCTTCGCGCACGATGGCCTGGGCCAGCACGGTGGCGGTGGTGGTGCCGTCGCCAGCGTTGTCAGACGTCTTGGAAGCGACTTCCTTGACCATCTGGGCGCCCATGTTCTGGAGCTTGTCCTTGAGTTCGATTTCCTTGGCCACGGACACACCGTCCTTGGTCACGGTGGGGGCGCCGAACGAGCGCTCGAGCACCACGTTGCGGCCTTTGGGGCCCAGGGTGACCTTGACCGCGTTGGCCAGGATGTTCACGCCTTCAACCATGCGTGCGCGGGCTTCGCCGCCGAAAATGACGTCTTTTGCTGCCATGTTGATTTCTCCGGATTCAGTAAATGGGGATGGATGAGAGAAGGATTACTTCTCGACGACGGCGAACAGGTCGTCTTCTTTCATGACGAGCAGTTCGTTGCCATCGACCTTGACGGTCTGGCCGCTGTACTTGCCGAACAGAACGCGGTCGCCGACCTTGACGTTCATGGCGGACAGTTCGCCTTTGTCGTTTTTCTTGCCGGGACCGACGGCCAGGATTTCGCCCTGGTCGGGTTTTTCAGCAGCTGCGTCGGGGATGACGATGCCGGAAGCGGTCTTGGTTTCGCTGTCGATACGTTTGACGATCACGCGATCGGCGAGAGGACGAAGGTTCATTGCATCTCCTGAAATAGAACGGAAAAGGGGAGGTTCAGACGGGCGATGCCGGCCACCAGGGGCCGGCGGGTGCCGCTGATCGACTTGGAGCGAAGTGTTGAAAAGTGTTAGCACTCAACTCCAGCGAGTGCTAATGATAAGGGCGGGGACCCCGGTTTTCAAGGTGGGGGGGTCTTTTTTCCCCTTGCTCGCTGCTGCCAAGCGACCTGAGCTGGTAACCAGCAGCGTGTCGCAGGGCTGGGGATGACTCAAGCCGCCGCCGGTGTCAGGTGCGTGAGCACACATTTCCAGCCGCTGTCGAATCGCTTGTAGACGTCCGTGATCCACTCGTCGGCCGAGATCGCTTGCCCCTGGAACTGGCCGGTGTTCCGTCCGCGCCCGGTGACGATGGCCATGTCGCCGTACACCGCGACGCGAGCGAGCGACTTCGTCATGGTGTCGTGCGACAACCTGCCCTGTCTGATCGCATCGAGCATCGCTTCGCGGCTGACGGGGCCGACCTCGGGCGTAACGAGAACCCAGTCTTCGGTGATGCACTGCGCAATCTGATCGACGTCGTTGGAGACCATGGCCCGGTTGAATTGGGCCTCCAGGGCCTCGAAGAACGCCATATCGTTCGTTTGCATGTCGGGCTCCTTCAACTGGCCTTCTCAGGCGTGACCATCATCGCCGCCCAGCGGCGTTGCACTTCCTCGGGCGAGACCTCTTCGATACGGCTGGCGGCGAACCAGCTGTAGCCAAAGGGATCCGAGACCAGGGCGGTGCGATGGCCGTGGAACTCGGTGTGAACCGGTCGCAGGATCACCGCACCTTCGCGCACGGCCTGAGCAACGAAAGCGTCGACATCGTCGACGTCCAGGTGCAGTTTGATCGGCGATCCACCGAGACGCTCGGGGCCCACGGCACCGAAGTCTGGATACTCGTCCGCGACAAAGACCCGTGTGGCGCCGAAGCGCAGTTCAGCATGACCGATCCGACTGTCGCCGGGGTCGATCAACGAAAAGTCGAGCGTTGCGCCGAAGGCTCGGACGTAGAAGTCAATCGCCTGCTGCGCCCCCTTGACGATCAGGTACGGCAGAGTTGCTGGGGCTGGAGCGGCATGGTGGAGCCTCCTTGGGCGGGTGTATGATTACATTACTATACGGAACGTAATTATGCAAGACCCCAGCCCTATCCAACGCAAACGGGGCCGCCCTCCCAGCGTGGCGGCGCGCCAAAGCGTCCTGGAAACAGCGCATCGGATCCTGGCCGAAGAGGGGTTGGGGCGGCTGACCATCGATCGGGTCTCCATCGAATCGGGCGTCGGTAAGCCGACCATCTACCGCACCTGGGCCAATTCCCATGAGTTGGCGATGGCCGCCTTTCTGGCGGCGCCCCGCGACGCGTTCGACGCGCCACCGGTGAACTCGACCCGCAAGGCGCTGACGGCCCATCTGGCGTCCGTGATCGCGACCTTCGACAGCGCACGTGGAAGGCAAATCACGTTGACGATGGCTTCCGCCGACCCCGAAAGCGAGCTGGCAAAGGCCTTTCGAAATCAGATCATCCTGAGCAGCAGAGAGGTTGGCCGCGCTTTGCTCGCCAAAGGTGTCGCGGCGGGTCAGTTGCGACAGCTGCCCGATGTCGAGGTGGTTCTTGACATGATCTACGGGCCCCTGTTCTATCGGCTTCTGGCCGGGCACTTGCCTCTGACAGCCAACGTGGCCCAGCGGCTGATCGACACGCTGATGGCCGGGATCGAGGTGTGACTTGTCGGGGCGTGGCGCCGACGACGTCAGTCGACGACGAGCCCGCCGCTGAGGTTCATGACCGCGCCGGTCATGGCCCCCGCCAGGTCTGATGCGGCGAAGACCGCCGCACCGGCGACCTCGGCGAGCGTGGGCAGCCGCCTCAGCAAGGCGGTCTCCGGCGGCGCGGCCAGCATCGCCTCGACCGTCGTGCCCGCGCGCTCGGCCAACGGCGTGAAGACCTCGCGCACGTGCGAGCCGTGCGCGAGCGCGTCGGCGATCGCGTTGGGCATCAGGCAGACGACGCGGATGCCCTGCGGCGCCAGCTCGGCCGCGAGCTTCTTCGTGAACGCCTCCTTCGCGGCGCAGGTCACGCCGTAGCCGAGGAAGCCCGGCCAGACGAGGCGCGAACCCGGTGTCGACAGGCTCAGGATCACGCCGCCGCGTTGCCCCATGCGTGGCGCCACCGCTTTCGCTGTATTGAACAGCGAACGCAGATAGGCGTCGATCGGCTCCATGAACTCGTCGACCGACAGCTCCGCGAAGGGCTTGCCCTGCACGTGGTGGAAACCGGTCGCGTTCATGGCAATGTCGATGCCGCCGGATTCCGCCGCGACGGCACTCGCGTGCGCCGCCATCGCTGCCGCGTCGAACACGTCGATTTCCGCACAGGCAGCGCATCCACCGGCCGCTTCGATGTCGCCGGCCACTCTCGCCAGCTTGCGCAGCGTGCGCCCGGCGAGGAACAGCCGCGCACCGTGCCGCGCGAAGGCGCGTGCAACGGCGCCGCCGATGGCGCCGCCCCCGCCGTAGACGACGGCGACCTTGCCGACCAGCAGGCGCCCGTCCGGCGTGCTGTCGGCGTGAACGGGCGGCGAGGAGACTTCGGTCACGGGGACCTCCAAATCGGATGGAATTAGGGTTGATATCAACATAAAATGATACCCATGTCAATCACGAAGAACCTGCCTCACTCAAAGACGATCGAGGTGCGCGATGCCTGCCTGTGCCTGCATGCCCAGCGCGCAGCACGTGTGCTGGCGCGCCGCTTCGATGCGGTCTTCCGCCCACTCGCGCTGACCAACTGGCAGTTTTCGCTGCTCGCCGCGCTGAACCGCCCCGAGCCACCGACGCTGGGCGAGGTGGTACCGCTGCTCGCGACGGACCGCACCTCGCTGACCGCGATGCTGAAGCCGCTCGCGCGCCGCGGCCTCGTCAGCGTGACGCCTGACACCGCCGACCGGCGCAAGCAACGCCTGGCGCTGACACCCGAGGGCCACGCGCTGCTGGCGCGCGCCTACCCGCTGTGGAAGCAGGCGCATTCGCACATCGAGTCGGCCCTCGTCGATGCCGATGGCCTGCGCGCGGCCCTCGATGCGCTGGCCTTCGACGCGGGCCAGGCGCCCGACCGCCCAACCGTCGCCCGTCCGAGAGCTCGGCCCGCCAGCGGGCGGTTGCTGCCTGACCGGTGACGCTCAGGCGCCAGCCCTTGCCCCGTCCAGCAAGGCCTTCAGTGCCGAGCGCAACACAGCGGTGGCTTCGTCGGCGCCGAGCAGGCCCGAGCTGACAAAGGCGCCGTTTACCAGCACGGCGAGCTGTGCGGCGAGTTGCTCGGGTTGGGGGACGTTCAGCCGCCGGGCGATGTCTTGCAGGCGGCCCCGCAGCGCCTGCATGTGTCGCTGCGAGACCTGGCGGGCGGGGTGGTCCTGCTCGGCGAACTCGGCGGCCACGTTGATCTGGGGGCAGCCGCGGTAGTTCGATCGGGCCAGGCGTTCGCCGATCCAGCGCATGTGGGCGTCCAGCTCTCCGGCGGGGTCGTCGGGGAACTGCGCGGCCACACCGTCCCAGGTTGCCCAGAAATCAAGATCTTCCCGCTCCAGGAAGGCGACGATGAGATCGTCCTTGGTGGGGAAGTAGCGGTACAGGCTGGTCTTGGCCACCGCCGCCTCCAGCACGACCAGATCGACACCGACCGCGCGCACGCCGCGCTCGTAGAACAGCCGGGAGGCGGTGTCCAGGATGCGCTCCCGGACGTCGGGCGCCGGTTCAGCCGCTGCGGCGTTCGCGGCCCGGGTCGTCGCCGGGTGTTTCGACGCCGGGCCGGAGCGGCCAGTGGGTGAAGGATCTTGCGGTGAGCGGGGAGCAGTTTGATTGCGCATGCTTGACATGATACAGACCTGTCTGTAATCTACGAAGAACAGACAGGTCTGTATCTATTCAAAGTCTGTGTCCAACCAAAGGAGCTTCCATGAATTCCACAAGCAAGAGCATCGCCGTGGTGGGTGCCACGGGCCACACCGGTCAGTTCGTCGTCCGGGAAGTGCAACGCCGCGGGCTGCCGGTGGTGGCCGTCGGCCGCAGCGCCGCCCGGCTCGACGACACCCTGCCCCCGGCCGTTCCCCGGCGCGTGGCCGAGTTCGACGATCCGGTCAGCCTCGAACAGGCCTTCGCTGGCTGCGCGGTGGTCATCAACTGCGCGGGGCCGTTTCTCGACACCGCAGCGCCCGTGGCACAGGCAGCGCTGCGCGCCGGCTGCCACTACATCGACGTGACAGCCGAGCAGCCCAGCGCGCAGGCCAGTTTCGCCGAGCTCGACGCACCGGCGCGTGAAGCTGGCCGGGTGGTGATCCCGGCGGCGGCCTTTTACGGGGGGCTCGCCGATCTGTTGGCCAGCGCGCTGGCGTCGGAAGGCGAGATCGACGAGATCACGGTGGCCATCGCGCTCGATCGCTGGTGGCCCACCGAAGGGACGCGCAAGACCGGCGAGCGCAACCAGGTGCCGCGGGTGGTCGTGAAGGGTGGGCGCCTGGCGCCGCTGCTGCCCTCGCCCGAGGTGCCGGACTGGATGTTCTCAGCGCCGCTGGGTCGGCAAGCCATGGTCGAGCTGCCGTTCAGCGAAATCATCACGCTGGCGCACCACCTGAAGGTCGGCGATATCCGCTCGCTGCTCAACCGTTCGGCGCTGGCCGACATCCGCGATGCCTCGACACCCCCACCCAAGGCGGCCGACGACAGCGGGCGCTCGGCGCAGCGTTTCGAGCTGGTGGTGCGCCTCGTGCAAGGCGGCATGACCCGCACGGTCGGCGTGCGGGGGCAGGACATCTATGCCGTGACGGCGCCCATCGTGACCGAGGTTGCCCAGCGTCTGCTGGCGCCCTCGTACCGGCGCAGCGGCGCGCTCGCGGTGGCCGAGGCGGTCGATCCGGTGGACCTGCTGCGTTCGTTGCATGGCCCGGCGCTGGAGGTGTTCGGCGACGGAACCGCTCCGCAGCTTCGGTTCTGATGGGGCAAGGGTGGCGCCTGGGGAATACCCTGAGACGACGGTTATCTAGAATAAGCGTCGATTCCCGCGCCGCGGGGTCACTGGCCCGACTGTCGACATCGACGCGGGCCGATGACCGGCGCAGGGTCGGTTGCGGCGGACGCGGGCACATGTTCCCGGCGACCGTTGCCCATCAACGCAGGGGGCTGTGACCGATGTTCTGGGAGGCTCCCGTGGCCCTTCTGCGTTCGCGCTTGCAACAAATCCTGCTGCCCAGCCTGCTGTCTGCGGGCCTCCTCCTCGCCACCGCGCTGGCGTACCCGCCGCTCACGCTCGCCCTGGTGGCCGTCTCGGTGGCCATGTTCTGGGCCGCGCTGTGGTCTGCCGCCGTGCTGCTGGGCCGCCGCAGTGCCTGGGTGCTGGCCGTGCTGGCGCTGGGCCTGGGCTGGTTCGCCGAGCAGATGGGTTCGTCGCGCGGCTGGTTCTTCGGCCGCTACACCTACACCGACGTGCTGGGCCCCCGGCTGGGCGATGTGCCGCTGGCGATCCCGCTGATGTGGCTGGCCCTGTGCCTGGTGGGCTATGTGCTGGCCAGCCTCATTCTGTGGCGCACGCCGGTGCACGCGGCGCCCACGCGGAAGAGCGGTGCGCTCACCGCCTGGCTGGCCGCGATGATCGTGACCAGCTTCGATCTGGGAGCCGACCCGTACTTCGTGTACGTGCTCAAGGCCTGGATCATGGAGAAGACCGACGGGGGCTGGTTCGGCGAAACGCTGCAGGGTTTCGTGGGCTGGATGCTGGTGTCTTTTGTGATCGTGGCTGCGTTCCAGGCGCTGGCCGCGCCGCGCCGTGTGCCGGCCATCGAGCGCCACACCCGGCTCGCGGCCGTGGTGCCGATCGGGCTGTACGCCAGTGGTCTGGTGTTCCAGATGCTGTTCGGCCATCCGATCGAAATCCGCGCCATCGCCTTTTTTGCCATGGGCATGCCCACCCTGATCGCGTGGGTGGCCTGGCGGCACTGGGCCCCGGCCCACGCTGGGGCACCCCAGGCGCAGCCCGCCCACAGCGTGCCGCTGGCGCCGATGGGGCTGCAGGCCGACCCGCTGGCGGACCAGACCGTGGCGGCGCTCATCGGGCCGTGGTCCGACGCCGACGGGGCCACCGGCCCGGCCACGGACCGGCTCGCCGCCGCCACCCGGCTCATGGCGGGCTGGACCAGCAACGGTGCCCTGGCCGCCTGGGGGCAGGGCGATGCCACAGCGGCGGCCGATCCGGCGGTGGTGGCCGCGTTGCGCGCCTATGTGAACGAGGGGCGCGCGTTGCCCGCCTGGGCCGACGCGGCCAAGGTCGAGCGCGCCGAGGCCATCTTCATGGAACAGGGCCCGCTGTCGTGCACGCTGCTGTTCTGCTCCAGCCTGCCCGAGTGTTACGTGCTGCCCAATCTGGCCGAGGTGCTGCACATCGCGGGCCAGCTGGAGCAGCACACCGAGCACCGCATCCGCCAGACCGCGGCCATGGTGTTCCCGGTGATGATGAAGGGCGGGCTGATGGACGCCAGCGGCGCCGGCGTGGCCCAGGTGCTCAAAGTGCGGCTCATCCACGCCACCATCCGCCACCTGATCCTGCGCGGTGAGCCGCAGACGGTGCGCGGCCAGGTGGCACCGCGGCTGCAGGCCGGCGCGCCCACCGGCATGCACGCGGCCCTGATGTCGCACGGCTGGGACGTGGACCGCCAGGGACTGCCCTGCAACCAGATCGAACTGGCCTATACCTTGCTGACCTTCAGCTACAGCTTTCTCAAGGGCATGCGCACGCTGGGCCTGGGCCTGCCGCGCGCGGACGAAGAGGCCTATCTGCACGCCTGGAACGTGATGGGGCATGTGCTGGGTGTGCGGCGCGAACTCATGGCCGACACCATGGAAGAAGCCGAAGCGCTGTTCGAGCGCATCCAGGCGCAGGCGCGTGGGCAGACGGTGAGCCCGGACGCGCGGCCGGCCCTGGGCCGTGCGCTCATGCACACCATGGAACGCACGATCCGCCTGCCGGTGGTCCGGGGCATCCCGGTGCCGCTGACGCGCTGGCTGATCGGGCCGGACACCGCGCGCGCGATTGGCGTGGACGAGCGCGTGTCCTGGCCCACCCGGCTGCTGTTCGGGGCGGGCCGGTTGCTGGTGCGCCTGATCGATACCGTGGTGCGGCTGTTCTCGCCGGGTTTCTCGCTGTCCCGGATGTTCACCCGCATCGTGGGCTACCACCTGCTGACCCGCTTCCTGCTCGACCAGACCCGCCCGCTCGGCTTGCCCGACCAGTTGCTCAACCCCCTGACCGACACCGTGGCGGCCTGGAGCGAAGACCCCGGCGCCTCGGGCTGGCTGAACCGCCTGGAGGACCGCTGGACGACCACCGGGCACTGGCTGCCTGTGCAGGGTGAGGGCAAGGCACGGCGGCCTGCTCCGGAGGTCGAGGTCGACGCCGTTGCTTCATGAAGAATTTCCTCCGCGTGGGTTACAAACATTTACGATGCCATCCATGGATCGACTCCCCATCCCCTCCCACCCGGTGCATCGCTGCGCGGCTGTCGTGAGCCGGGTGCTGGCGGTGGTGGTTCTGCTGCTGGGCCTGGGGCTCGCCCTGTGGCCCGCCCATGCCTGGGCCACCGAGGGCGAAGGCGACGTCACCCTGCAGACGCATTTCTGGGTGGACGAGTCGGGCACCAAGGGCATCGATGATGTGGTGTCGCTGCCGCCCAACAGCTTTCAGCCCATGGAGACATTCCGCGTCTTTCAGCTCGACGGCACCGCCCTGTGGATGCGCCTGGACCCGCCCCGGCTGGATGCCAGCCAGCGCTGGTACCTGATGCTGAGCGCGGCGGCCTTCACCAACGAGGCGACCCTGTACAGCCGCGCGCCCAACGGCGCCTGGCGAGAACAGCGCTCCGGTGACCACCTGCCGGTGGCGCAGTGGGACCACCCGGACCAGACCCCCGTGTTCGCCCTCGATCCCCAGGCCACCGGCCCGGTCTGGCTGCGGGTGGTGAACGCGCCCGCGCCCACCAGCCCGCGCCTGCAGCTGCTGACCGAAAACAGCCTGCAGGAAAAGCGGTACTGGACCTTCCTCATGATCGGCGGCTACCTCGGTTTTGGCCTGCTGGTGTTCTTCCTGGGCTGGGTACACGCGCGGCTCTACGCCGACCGCGTGTTCATCGCCTACTGCTGCTACGTGGCCTGCATGCTCGGTTTCCAGGCCGCGTTCACGGGTATCGGTGGCCTGTTCTTCTGGCGCCACTCGGCCTGGTGGAACGACGTGGCGCCGGCCGTGTTCATGCTCTGGCTAACGGCCTCGGGCATCTGGTTCGTGCGCGAGGTCTGCGCGGTGTCGCGGTACCACCGCGGGGTGGACCGCTTCGTGCTGGGCTGGTCGGTGTTTGGCCTGCTGTACGCCGTGCTCTACGTGGCGCAGATGAGCCCCGCGGCCTTCCTGGTGCTCAACCTCTACGGCCTGCTCTCTGTGCTGCTGAGTTTTTCCCTGTGCATCTGGACTTGGCGCCTGGGCGAAACCTACGCCGGCTGGATGGCGCTGGGCTTCCTGCCGGTGCACCTGGGCTACCCCTTTCCCGCGCTGCGCAGCGCGGGCATCCTGCCCGACAGCTGGGCCGCGCAGTATGCGGTGCTGATCGGCTCGGCGATCGAGATTCCGCTGCTGCTGTACATCCTGCACCGCCGGGCCAAGGACTTCAATGAAAACCGGGCCCGCCTGCGCGCCATCGACAGCACCGACCCCCTGACCGGCCTGACCATCGCGCCCGTTCTCCACCTGCGCCTGCGCGACGCCCTGCGCCGCGTCCGCCGCTATGGCCACCCCTGTGGCCTGGTGCTGGTGGAGCTGTCCAACCACGGCGAGATCGTGGCCCGCGAGGGCCGCGAGGCCGGTGACCGCGCGCTGGTGGTGGCCGCTTCGCGCCTGTCGGCCGTGGTGCGCGAGGTGGACACCGTGTCCCGCATCGCCGACACGCGCTTTGCGGTGCTGGTCGAAGGGCCGTTGCGGCCCGAAGAGCTCAAGCTGCTGGCCCAGCACATCGTGGCCAAGGGGCTGGAGCGGGTGCCCGCGCTGCCGGTCGAGCTGCCGCTGCGCTTTCGCCTGGTCTCGGCCACCTTGTCCGAAACGGCCAAGACGGCCGACGAGCCGGTCGACGAAATGCGGCTGCTGGAGCGCCTGAACCAGGCGCTGGACCGGATGGCGGTGGACCCGCGCCGGGTCGTGCTGCATCTGCCGCAGAGCGTGCCGGCCCGGTTGTAGGGCGCCCGGACCGCGGTCCGGGCGTATCGCCCGGGCACGCGCCAGCGGCGGGCCCCGGGCCACCAAACGCCGCGCTGTCGCTCAGAAATGCGCCAGATAACCGCCGTCGACCACCAGCACCTGGCCGGTGACATAGCTGGCCGCGGGGCTGGCCAGGAACACCGCGGCCCCGGCGATCTCGGCCGGCTCGCCCCAGCGGCCCAGCGCGCTGCGCTGGCGCAGCCAGGCCAGGGTCTGGGCGTCTTCCACCATGGCCGCGTTGGTCTCGGTGGCGAAATAGCCCGGGGCGATGGCGTTGACGTTGATGCCCTGCGGGCCGAGTTCGGCCGCCAGCGCACGCGTCATCGCCTCCAGCGCGCCCTTGGTGGTGGTGTAGGCGGCGTCGCCCGCGCGGGCGATCGGCCCGGCGATCGAGGTGACGTTGATGATGCGTCCGAAGCCCTGTGCGCGCATCGGGCGCGCGGCCTCGCGGCACAGGTGCCAGGCGCAGACCAGATTGGTTTCGAGCAGCTCGCGCAGGGCCTGGGTTGGCAGCCGGTCCAGCGGCTCGCGCCGGCGCTGGCCCACGTTGTTGAGCAGCACGTCCAGCCGCCCGCTGCGCGCCAGCACCTGGGCCACGGCAGCGCTGGCGGCGGCCTCGTCGGTCACGTCGAAGGGCAGGGCGTGCGCGCCGCCTCCCGTGGCCTGGCCGGCCGCCTGCGCCTGGGCCACGGCCTGTGCCAGGCTGGCGGCATCGCGCCCGTTGAGCCAGACGGTGGCGCCGTGCGCGGCCAGCGCACAGGCCATGGCCAGACCCAGGCCCCGGCTCGCGCCGGTGACCAGGGCCACCCGGCCGTGCAGGGCAAAGAGTGGGGAGGGAACGGTGGTGGTTGCGCTGGCGGGAGGGCTGGGGTTCACGCCGCGATTATCCGGCGTGCCCGCCCGCACAGATGCACATCGCTCAGGCGCTCAGTTCGGCGAGCGACGATTTCGGGAAATCGAGCTCGGGCTCCAGACCTTCGAAAGGCAGGGTGAAGAAAAAGGTGCAGCCTTCGCCGGGCGCTGTTTCGGCCCAGATGCGGCCGCCGTGGCGCTCGATGATGCGTTGCGACAGGGCCAACCCGATGCCGGTGCCTTCGAAGTCCATGGAGTGGTGCTGACGCTGGAACATCACGAACAGGTTGTGCGCTTTTTCCAGGTCGAAGCCCACGCCGTTGTCATGCACGTAGAAAGTCCGCCCGCCCACCGGGTTGACTTTCCAGCCCACTTCGATGCGCGCCGTTTCGCGCGGCCGGGTGTACTTGACCGAGTTGCCCAGCAGGTTGCTCCAGGCTTGGGCCAGCAGCATGGCGTCGCCACGCACCACGGGCAGATCGTCCTCGATCACCCATTCGATCGCGCGGTCCGGGTTCTCCTGCTTCAGGTGGGCCACGATGCCGTGCAGCAGAGGGGTCAGCGGCACGGGTTGCGACTCGATGGCCACCCGGCCCAGGCGGGCGTATTCGAGCAGGCCCTCGATCATGTGGCTCATGCGTTTGCTGGCCTTGGCGGTGGAGTTCAGGTACTGGGTCACCAGCTTGTCGCCGGAATCCCCCAGTTGCTCCTGCAGCAGGCTCACGAAGCTGGCGATGTGGCGCAGTGGCGCGCGCAGGTCGTGCGACACCATGTGCGAGAACACGTCCAGGTCCTTGTTGGCAGCCACCAATTGCTGGGTGCGTTCGGCCACACGTTTTTCCAGTTCGCGGTTGAGGTCGTTCATCACGTCCTCCAGGCTCTTGGCCGCGGTCATGTCGCGCGTGATGCTGGACAGGCCCTGCAGTTCGCCGGCTTCGTTGCGCAGCGCCGTCAGCACGGTGTGGGCCCAGAAACGCGAACCGTCCTCGCGCAGGCGCCAGCCCCGCGTTTCCCACTGGCCATGGGTCTTGGCCAGACGCAGTACCTGGCCGGGATCGACCTCGTCCTCTCCCGCGTTCTCGGGCGCCAGCAACGTCATGTAGGACTGGCCCAGCATCTGCGAGCGGCGGTGGCCGTGCATGCGCTGCGCGCTTTCAGTCCATTCGGTCACGGCCCCTTCTTCGTCCACGAAATAGATGCAGTAGTCCTGGATCGCGTCGACCATGAGCCGGTAGCGCTGCTCGCTCTGGAACAGCTCGGCGCTGCGTTCGCGCACGCGCTCCTCCAGATCACGGTTGGCTTCGAGCACGAACTCTTCGGTGCGGCGGCGCTCGCTGATGTCGTGCAGTTCGATGAAGATGCCTTCCACGCTGCCGTTCTGGATGTCCGGGATGTAGTGGATTTCGTAGAAGCTGCGCGTGCCGTCGGCGGCCTCGCGCTCGGCCTCGAAGCTTTGCTCATGGCCACTGAGCGCCTCGGCCACGCGCGGCAGAATCTCGGGCAGCAGGTCGGGGCGCACCACCTGCGTCAGGTGCGAGCCCACCATCTCGCCGGCGAGCTTGCCGTAGCGGCTGGCATGGGCGCTGTTCGAAAAGCGGCAGATCAGATCCTTGTCGTAGTAGGCCAGGCGGGCCGGGATGCGGTCGGTGATGGTCTGCAGGAAACCGTCGTGGGCGGCAACGCGTTGTTCAGCGGCCTTGCGATCGCTGATGTCGACCAGGGTGGTGTTGCTGTGCAGGAACGTGCCCTGTTCGTCGTACACCGCGGTGGAGGAGAACAAGGCATGGAAGCGGCGGCCATCCTTGTGCAGCACCTCGATTTCCAGCGGTTCGGTCTGTCCTTGTTGCAACAGGGTCATCAGCCGTCCCTGGATCGCGGTGCGCCAGGTCGGGTCGATCAACTGGAAGATGTCCAGCCCCTCTTGAACCTCCTCACGGCGGTAGCCCAGCCAGCTCAGAAGCGTCTGGTTGATGTTGACCAGGCGCAGTTGCGCGTCGAGCGACAGGTAGCCACAGGGCGCGTGGTCGTACAGCGCCTGCGCGCGATCAAGGGCTTTCTGGAGTTCGTGGGTGCGCTGGGTCACCAGCGTTTCAAGGTCGGTTGGCGGGGCGTCGGTTCGTTCCGGGCTGTCGTTGGGGTGCATGGAAGGCTCCAGATCGTTGCGGTGCGCAGCGTGAAAAAGGTCTGTCCAAGTCTTATCGGACGGGCGAGGCAAAAATTCAGGTCGGGCTGAATCCAGTGCCCCATTTGAAACCGTACCGCAGGAAAAACAAAGCCCCTGGCGCATGCACAGGGGCTTTGTGTGAAAAGCGGTGTCAGTGGCGGGCCACACCTACCCTGGTCCGCAGGCCTTACTTGAGGCCCGCGGCTTCCCGCAGCACTTGTGCCTTGTCCGTTTTTTCCCAGCTGAATTCGGGCTCTTCGCGGCCGAAATGGCCGTAGGCGGCGGTTTTTTCGTAGATCGGGCGCAGCAGGTCCAGCATCTGGATGATGCCCTTGGGACGCAGGTCGAAGTGGTCGTTGACCAGCGCGGCGATGGCTTCGTCCGGGATCACACCTGTGCCTTCGGTGTAGACCGTCACGTTCATCGGCTTGGCCACGCCGATGGCATAGGCCACCTGGATCTGGCACTGGCGGGCGATGCCGGCGGCCACGATGTTCTTGGCCACGTAGCGTGCGGCATAAGCGGCCGAGCGGTCGACCTTGCTCGGATCCTTGCCGCTGAAGGCGCCGCCGCCGTGCGGGCAGGCGCCGCCATAGGTGTCGACGATGATCTTGCGGCCGGTCAGGCCGCAGTCGCCCTGCGGGCCGCCGATGACGAAGCGGCCGGTCGGGTTGATCAGGTAGCGGGTTTCCTTCAACCACTCTTTCGGCAGCACCGGCTTGATGATCTCTTCGATGATGGCCTCGGTGAACGAGGCTTTCATCTTGGTCGAGGTCTCGCTCTGGTCGGGACTGTGCTGGGTGGACAGCACCACAGTGTCGATGCTGTGCGGCTTGCCGTCCACATAACGCATGGTCACCTGGCTCTTGGCGTCGGGGCGCAGGAAGGGCAGGCGGCCGTCTTTGCGCAACTGGGCCTGGCGCTCGACCAGGCGGTGCGCGTAATAGATGGGCGCAGGCATCAGCTCGGGCGTCTCGTCGCAGGCGTAGCCGAACATCAGGCCCTGGTCGCCGGCGCCGATGTTCAGGTGGTCGTCGCTCGCGTGGTCGACGCCCTGGGCGATGTCGTTGCTCTGCTTGTCATAGGCCACCAGCACGGCGCAGCCCTTGTAGTCGATGCCGTACTCGGTGTTGTCGTAGCCGATGCGCTTGATGGTGTCGCGCGCCACCTGGATGTAGTCGACGTGCGCGTTGGTGGTGATCTCACCCGCCAGCACCACGAGGCCGGTGTTGGTGAGCGTCTCGGCGGCCACGCGGGAACGCGGGTCTTGTTTGAAGATCGCGTCGAGGATGGCGTCGGAGATCTGGTCGGCCACCTTGTCGGGGTGACCTTCAGAGACGGATTCGGAAGTGAAGAGGAAGTCGTTCGCCATATAAACTCCAGTTAGGTTGATCGGCGTTGCCGGTCTGTCAGAGTTCGGCGAACGCTTTAGCGGAATTTGTGAATCGCCCCGCAATTAGTTCAATAACTCGGCGATGGACGTAGTTTAAATCAAGCGCCGCCGTCGATGCTGAAGACCTTGTTCGCCGATGGCGACGCGCCACCCAAAAGAATACCCCGTCGCCGACCACTCCCGTTCATCCGAGCACTTCGTGACTGTTTTCGTACAACTGGTTTTCCGATTCCTGTCCTGGATGCCCCTGCCGGTGCTGCATGCGCTGGGCTGGCTGCTGGGCTGGCTCAGTTTCCTGCTCTCGGGCAGCTATCGCCGCCAGCTGTTGGCCAATGTGAAGCAGGCCGGCTTTTCGCGTGCGGTGGCCTGGTCCTCGGTGGGCGAGGCCGGCAAGCTGGTGGCGGAACTGCCCCGGTTGTGGCTGGGGCGTCCGGTGCGCGTGGGCTGGGAAGGCGCGGCCCACATCGAAGCCGCGCAGGCGCATGGCGCGGGGGTGTTGTTTCTCACGCCGCATCTGGGCTGTTTCGAGATCACCGCGCAGGCCTATGCCCAGCGCTTCGGGCAGAAACAGCCGGTCACGGTGTTGTTTCGTCCGGCCCGGCAGCCCTGGTTGCGCGAGCTGGTGGCCAACGCGCGCAATCGCCCGGGGCTGAGTACCGCGCCGACCACGTTGGCCGGCGTCAAACAGCTCATCAAGGCGCTCAAGGCCGGGCAGGCGGTGGGCCTGCTGCCCGATCAGGTGCCGCCGGCCGGGCAGGGAATCTGGGCGCCATTTTTTGGCCGCGACGCCTACACCATGACACTGCCGGCGCGCCTGGCCCACTCGGGCGGGGCCCGGGTGGTGCTGATCTGGGGTGAGCGGCTGAGCTGGGGTCGGGGCTACCTGGTTCGGGTGCGCCCGCTGGGCCCCGCGATCGGCGACACGCTGTCCACCGACGCGCACGAAGCGGCCCGGCAGATCAACCAGGCCATGGAGACGCTGGTGCGAGAATGCCCGCCGCAGTACCTGTGGTCGTATGCCCGGTACAAGCCGCCCCATGGCCAGGCCGGCGCGGACGCCGGCCCCGGCACGACCACCCCTTCGCGGTAAACCTTTTTCAAGTGACCTCGTTGCCCATGTCGAACACCACCGCAACCACCCCGCCACCGGCGGCGCCCCAGCGCTGGAGCGACCGCCTGGGCCTGGGATTCATGCGCCTGCTGGCGCGTCTGCCGCTGGCTTGGGTGCGGGGGCTGGGCTGGCTGGTGGGGCAGGTGCTGCACTTGGTGGCCGCGCGTCGGCGGCGCATCGCGAGCACCAACTGGGCCCTGTGTTTTCCGCAGGACAGCGAGGCCCAGCGGCGCCGGGCCGTGCGCCAGCATTTCGTGCACTTTGCCCAGGCCTGGCTGGACCGCAGCTGGCTCTGGGAGGCGGACGAGGCCATCGTGCGCGCCCGGTTGCGCTTGACCGGTGCCACCCACGAGCTGCAGGTGGAGCAGCCCACGGTGATTCTCGCGCCGCATTTCGTGGGGCTGGACGCCGGGGGCATGGCGGTGTCGCTGAACGTCAAGCGTCCGCTCATCAGCATCTACGCCGGGCAGCTCAATGAAGCGGTGGACCAGTGGATTCGCGCCGGGCGGCTGCGTTTTGGTGACGTGAAGCTGGTGGAGAAGCACCAGGGGCTGCGCCCTGTGATCCATCTCGTGCGCGGCGGCGGTGCGTTGTACCTGCTGCCCGACATGGACATGGGGCCGCAGGAATCCGTGTTCGTGCCCTTCTTTGGCGTGCCCACTGCGACCGTGCCGACCCTGCCGCGCATCGCCCGCCTGGGCCATGCGAGGGTGGTCCCGGTGATCAGCCGCATGACGCGCGAGGGTTACGACGTGGAGGTCTTGCCCGCCTGGAGCGACTACCCGGGTGAGGATGCGGTGGCCGACACGGCCACGATGAACCAGAAGCTCGAAGCCATGATCGCCACCATGCCCGAGCAGTACTACTGGGTGCACAAGCGCTTCAAGACACGCCCGCCGGGCGAAGCTTCGCTCTACAACGGCGACTGAGCGGGGGAGGGCGCCCGCTTTCGCGAGCGGGAATCAATCCAGCGCAGGCGGCTCGTCTTCCATGTCGGCGCTGGCGGGTGGGGCCGCAGCGCTCGCGGGTTCGTGGGCCCATTGCCACAGCAGCAGAGCCACTTCGTCCAGTCCCTGCTTCTTCAAGGCGGAGAACAGTTTCGCTTCGCCGCCACCGCTTTGCAGCCGCGCGATCGAAAGCGCTTTGGCCGCCTCCGAGCGGCTGAGCTTGTCGGACTTGGTCAGCAGCACCAGGAACTTCAGACCTTCCTCAACCCGCGGACGGATCACTTCGAGCAGGATCTCGTCGAGTTCGGTCAGCCCCAGGCGCGGATCGATCAACAAGACCACACCCTTGAGGTTGGCCCGTGTCAGGAGGTAGTTGCCCATGACGCGTTGCCAGCGCAACTTGGCCTCGCGCGGCACCGCGGCGTATCCGTATCCGGGCAGATCGGCCAGCACGGCGTCGGTGGCGCCCTGCTTGCCGAGCGCGAACAGGTTGATGCTCTGGGTGCGCCCCGGGGTTTTGGACGCAAACGCCAGCCGCTTTTGTTGCGTCAGCGTGTTGATGCAGGTCGACTTGCCGGCGTTGGAACGGCCGACGAATGCGATCTCCGGCATGGCCAGCTCGGGCAGGTGTTCCAGCTGGGGCGCGGTGGTGAGAAAGCGGGCGGTGTGCAGCCAGCCGTGCGCGATCTTGGCATCGGCCTGACCCGGGGCGGCGGGTGTTCCAGCGTGAGGGGCGGCGGTTTGAGGCGCCGGTGCGCCCGGGGTTGGCCGGGCTTTGGGGGGGGCTGGAGTGTGGTGATGGGTCATTTGGGGGTTTTCCCGGTGGGGCATTGTAAAATCGATTGGCTAAGTCCAGACACATTGAGAATTTCTTCAACCCGAACCCGTCGCCCCCGACGTCCGCCCAGTCATGAAATTGCCCGTTTCACTTCTTTGTGCCGCTGCCGCCGCAGCCTTGTCGTTCAGCGCCCATGCCCAGTCGGCCAAGCCCGATCTGGCCAAAGGTGCGGCCTTGTTCGGCCAGGTGTGTGTGGCTTGCCATGCTGCCGACGGCAACTCGACCACCCCGGTCAACCCCAGCCTGGCCCAGCAGCATCCGGAGTACTTGGTCAAGCAGCTCAGTGAGTTCAAGTCCGGCAAACGGGACAACGCGATCATGAAAGGTTTCGCGGGCAGCCTGTCCGATGATGACATGCGCAACATCGCTTACTGGCTGACCGAGCAGAAAGCCAAGACCGGTTTTGCCCAGGACAAGGATCTGGTCCGTCTGGGCGAGCGCATTTACCGCGGCGGCGTCGCCGACCGCCAGATCGCTGCCTGCGCCGGTTGCCACAGCCCCAACGGTGCCGGCATCCCCTCCCAGTACCCCCGTCTGTCGGGCCAGCACGCGGAATACACCGCCACCCAGCTCAAGGCTTTCCGCGATGGCACGCGCAACAACAACGCCCAGATGACCGGCGTGGCGGCCAAGTTGAACGACCGCGAAATACAGGCGGTGTCCGACTACATCGCCGGCTTGCGCTGAAGCAAGCCCCCGCCGAAGTCGGGGATATAAGCAATCATTAATATTTGGCGGCACAATGCGTGAGATTCTCTTTTTGCATTGAACGGCCAGCCAGAAATCACATCACATCAGGGCGCGTTCTGGTTCCACCAGGACCGCCTTTTTTGTTGGACCGTTCCTTTTGAGCCCTTCATGACCGTCTCCACCCAAGGCCTGCAGATCCGCACCGGCTCCCGCGTCACCAGCGAACTGGTGGAGTTGCTGTCTTCCATGCGCTTTGCCATCTCGCTGCTGACGGTGATCTGCATCGCGTCGGTGATCGGCACACTGGTCAAGCAGCACGAGCCGCTGAACAACTACATCAACCAGTTTGGTCCGTTCTGGGCCGATGTGTTTGCCAGCGCCGGTCTGTTCTCGGTGTACAGCGCCTGGTGGTTCCTGCTGATTCTGGCGTTCCTGGTGACCAGCACCAGTCTGTGCATCGTGCGCAACACGCCCAAGATCTTCATCGACTTCAAGGCTTTCAAGGAGAACATCCGGGAGCAGAGCCTCAAGGCGTTTCCCAACCGGACGGAAGCCGCGTTGGACGAGTCGCCGGAGCTGGCGGCCAACCGCATCGGGCAGCAACTGCTCGGCTCGGGCTGGAAAGTCAAACTGCAATCGCGTGAAACCCCGGCCGGTGTGGGCTGGATGGTGGCGGCCAAGAAGGGCGTGGCCAACAAGATCGGTTATCTGGCGGCGCACAGCGCCATCGTGCTGGTCTGCGTGGGAGGGCTGCTCGACGGCGACCTGATCGTGAGGGCCCAGATGTGGTTCAACGGCAAGACGCCGTTCACCGGCGGCGGCCTGATTGCCGATGTGCCGGCTCAGCACCGGCTGTCCGCCAGCAACCCCACCTTCCGCGGCAACCTGCTGGTGACCGAGGGCACCACGGCGGGCACGGCCATCCTGGCCCAGCCCAGCGGGGTGCTGCTGCAGGACCTGCCGTTTTCCGTCGAGCTCAAGAAATTCATCATCGAGTACTACGACACCGGCATGCCCAAGCTGTTTGCCAGCGACATCGTGATCCATGATCACGAAACTGGCGAGCAAAAGCCGGCGCGCGTCGAGGTGAACCACCCGGCCAGCCACCGCGGCATCAACATCTACCAGTCCAGCTTTGACGACGGTGGCTCGCGAGTGACGCTGCAGGCCGTCCCGCTCAACGGGCAGGTCAAGCCGTTCGAGGTGACGGGTGTGATCGGGGGAACGAGCGCGCTGACCAATGGCGACGACAAGCTCACGCTGGAATACACCGGGCTGCGTGTCATCAACGTGGAGAACTTCGCCAACGTCAACGGCGGGTCGGACGTGGACGTGCGCAAGGTCGATCTGCGCAGTTCGATCGAAAGCCGCCTGGGTTCGGGGCACAAGACCAGCACCGAAAAAACGCTGCGCAACGTCGGGCCGAGCGTCACCTACAAGCTGCGCGATGCCGCCGGGCAGGCGGTGGAATACAACAACTACATGCTGCCTGTGGAAATCGACGGCGTGCGCATGTTCCTGCTGGGCGTGCGCGAAACCCCGTCCGAGCCGGTGCGCTACCTGCGCATCCCGGCCGATGCGCAAGACAGCATGGACGGCTTCGTGCGCCTGCGCACGGCCTTGGCCGATCCGGCCATGCGCGAACTGGCGGTGCGCCGCTACGCCCTGTCGGCCGTCGAGGGAAACCGGCCGGAACTGGCCGAGGCGCTGCAGGTGTCCGCCTCGCGGGCCATCGGCCTGTTCGCCGGCGCCGAGAAGGTCCAGCTGGCGCCGGTGGACGCTGGCGGGGCGCAGACCCCGGTTCGTGGCGGGCTGCAGGCGGTGTCGGCCTTCCTGGAGAGCAATGTGCCCGAGGCCGAGCGTGAGCGTGCGAGCGACGTGCTGGTGCGCATCCTCAACGGTACCTTGTTCGAACTGATGCAGCTCAGCCGCGAGCGCGCCGGCCTGCCACCGCTGGAACGCGGCGACACCACCCAGCAATTCATGGCGGCCGCCGTGATGAGCCTGAGCGACGCCTTCTTCTACCCCGCGCCCATGACCTTCCAGCTCAAGGACTTCAAGCATGTGCAGGCCAGTGTGTTCCAGGTGGCACGCGCGCCGGGCCAGAACATCGTCTACCTGGGTTGCCTCTTGCTGATCCTGGGTGTTTTTGCCATGCTGTATGTGCGTGAGCGCCGGGTGTGGGTGTGGCTTTCGCCCACCGGGGAGCGGTCGTCGCAGGCCAGCATGGCCTTGTCGTCCAACCGCAGGACCATGGAAGCCGACCGTGAGTTCAACGTCTTGAAAAGCCAACTGCTGAAGGTTTCGCCATGAACACCACCTCCGCCACCGTCACACAGACCATTGAACTGAAGAAGGGCTCCGATGGCTCGGGCATGGAGCCCGGCTACTTCGCCCGCCGCAACGTGTGGGACTGGCTGTTCGCCGTGCTGATGGTGGCCGGTGGCCTGGTTGCGTTCACCCAGTACAACGCGGCCATGGACGGGTACGAGAAGGGCATCCTGATCGGGGCCGTGCCTTCGATGATCTGGCTGGGCTGGTTCTGGCGACCGTTGCGCGTCCTGGCGGTGGCGGTGGGCGCGCTTGCACTGCTGGCGATCTGGCTGTACCAGACCCCGGCCGGCACGGCCGATCTGACCCGGGCGGACCAGGTGTTCATGCTCAAGTACTTCATCTCCAGCCAGTCGGCCATCCTCTGGATGAGCATGCTGTTCTTCATGAGCACGGTGTTTTATTGGGTCGGCATGTTCAGCCGGGGTGGCCAGACCTTCGAGCTGCTGGGTTCACGCCTGGCCTGGGTCGCGGTCACGCTGGCGCTGGTCGGCACCATGGTGCGTTGGTACGAGAGCCACCAGATCGGGCCGGACATCGGTCACATCCCGGTCAGCAACCTCTACGAAGTGTTCGTGCTGTTCTGCTGGATGACCGCGGCTTTCTACCTGTACTACGAAGACCACTACAAGACCCGCTCAATGGGCGCGTTCGTCATGCTGGTGGTCAGCGCGGCGGTGGGTTTCCTGCTCTGGTACACGGTGATCCGCGAAGCGCATGAAATCCAGCCCCTGGTGCCCGCGCTGCAGAGCTGGTGGATGAAGCTGCACGTGCCCGCCAACTTCATCGGGTATGGCACCTTCGCAATTGCCGCGATGCTGGCGTTCGCTTTCCTGATCAAACAGAGTGCCAGCGAATCGCGCTGGTACAAGCTCGCTCCGTTGTGGCTGCTGGGTGTGGTGCTGTGTTTCGAGCCGATCGTGTTTCGCCAGTCGGCGGCCGAAAAGGGGGGCAGCTACTGGTTTGTCTACTTCGGCATTTCCGCGCTGATCGTGGCGACCATCATGTACGGGCGCCATCGCATTGCCGCGCGTCTGCCCAGCTTTGAGGTGCTGGACGACGCGATGTACAAGGCCATCGCGGTTGGTTTCGCCTTCTTCACCATCGCCACGGTGCTGGGTGCGCTGTGGGCGGCCGAGGCCTGGGGCGGCTACTGGAGCTGGGACCCGAAGGAAACCTGGGCGCTGATCGTCTGGTTGAACTACGCAGCCTGGCTGCACATGCGCCTGATGAAGGGGTTGCGTGGCACCGTGGCGGCGTGGTGGGCACTGGTGGGTCTGGTGGTCACGACCTTTGCGTTCCTCGGGGTGAACATGTTCCTGTCGGGCCTGCACAGCTACGGCGAACTCTGAGTGGCATGCCGGCGCGCGGCCCGCTGTGTGCCGTGCGCTGACCCAGCCATTGCCATGGCGATGCATGGAACTTTGTAAGAATGGCCCGGTTCCCACGACCTACGGGAAACCCAGGAGCCATTCATGATCATCCGCCGCACCGACAACGGGTTCCAGCACCCGGTTCCCAGTGACATCACCTCGCCGTCTGCTTACCTGGGGCGCCGAGTCTGGCTGCAACGGCTCGCGCTGGGCGTGGCTGGTCCGGCCATCGCCAGCTGGGCGGCGCGCGATGCGTTTGCCCAATCGGGTGCGCCGGCGCGACCGGGTCGTCTGGCTGCCCTGAGCGGAGTCCGCTCGACCGTGCCGGGTGCGACGACGGTCGAGACCGTGTCCGCTTACGAACACGCGTCGGGCTACAACAACTACTACGAATTCGGCACCGACAAGACCGACCCCGCGGCGTACGCCAAAACCCTGAAGCCTCGGCCCTGGACCGTGGCGGTCGAGGGGCTGGTCAACAAGCCAGGCAACTACGACATCGACAGTCTGCTCAAGCTGGCCCCGATGGAGGAGCGCATCTACCGTTTGCGCTGCGTCGAGGGTTGGTCCATGGTGATTCCGTGGGTCGGCTATTCACTCTCCGCGCTCATCCGCCAGGTCCAGCCGCAAGGCAGTGCGAAGTACGTGGAGTTCGTCACCCTGGCCGACCCGAAACAGATGCCGGGCCTGCGCTCCCATGTGCTGGACTGGCCCTATGTGGAGGGCTTGCGTCTGGACGAGGCGCAGCACCCGCTGACCCTGCTGGCGTTCGGCATGTACGGCGAGGTGCTGCCCCCGCAGAACGGTGCGCCGCTGCGACTGGTGGTGCCCTGGAAATACGGGTTCAAGAGCGGCAAGTCGCTCGTGAAGATCCGGTTCACCGAACAACAACCCGGCACCGCCTGGAACCGTGCCGCACCCCAGGAATACGGGTTCTATTCCAACGTGAATCCCGAGGTCTCGCACCCGCGCTGGAGCCAGGCCACCGAACGCCGCATCGGGGACGAAGGCGGGCTGCTGGCCAAGCGCCGCAAGACGCTGATGTTCAACGGATACGAACCCCAGGTGGGTCAGCTGTACGCAGGCATGGACCTGCGCCGCTGGTTCTGACCGCCACATCGACCTCTCACCCAGCTCTCGATCCCCATGCGCGGCGTAACGGTTTCCCAGTCACTGCCTTCCAACTCGACCGCCGCCGTGCGCGCTATGCCTTCTCGCGCGAATCGCTGGCTTTCGCATGGCACGGTCAAGCCGACGTTGTTTGTGCTGGGTTGCCTGCCAGCCGTCTGGTTGTTCTGGGCCGCACTGAACAACCACCTCGGGGCCAACCCGGCGGAGGCGCTGATCCGGTCATTGGGCGACTGGAGTTTGCGCTTTCTGGTGCTGGTACTGGCCGTCACACCCTTGCGCGAACTCACCGGCTGGTCGGCGCTGGCCCGTCTGCGGCGCATGATCGGCCTGTTTGTTTTTTTCTACGTGTGCCTGCACCTGTTGGCCTACGCCTGGTTCGACATGGGGTTCGAAGGGGTCGAGATCGTGGCGGATGTGGTCAAGCGTCCGTTCATCCTGGTCGGCATGGTGTCGTGGGTGCTGCTGGTGGCGCTGGCCGCCACATCGTTCAACCGGGCCATCCGGATCCTGGGCGCCCGGCGCTGGCAGGCCTTGCACCGTGGGGTGTACATGGTAGCGGTGCTGGCGGTGCTGCATTTTTTCTGGATGCGCAGCGGCAAGAACGATTTTGCCGACGTGGCTGTATACGCCTCCCTGCTTGGAGCGCTGCTGGCCTGGCGGTTGTGGCGGCGCTTCAGACTGCGCGCACGCCACTGAAAGAGAGTGGAGTGGTGGCGCCCGTGCTGTTCGTGGTGCAGCCAGGCGGCAACCGGACTTTCGGGTCCAACCGGAACAGGTCTCCGGCCATCCGCTTGGCAGCGCTCTGCGCTACCCATCAGCGACCAACGGGGAATCAGCGCGTGGTTTCGGTGGCGGGCTCTGTGCTGGTCTCCGCCGGGGTGCTCTCTTCAGGCACGGCTTCCTCAGGCACGACCTCTGCCGGGCTCGGGCTGATCACGGCCGGGCTTTTTTCCACGGGCAGCACCGGCTTCACCGGCGTGGGGCGCTTGGCTGCTGTGGGGCTAGGCAGATACAGAGGGCCCTTTTGACCGCAGCCCGCGCTCAACAGGCTCAGCGCAATCAGGAGCGCGCCGCCCACGATGCGCGTGTGGGCAGGAATGGCACCTAGAATTCGGGATATCTTCATAGTGATTGCATTGTAATGACCGACACCGAGTATCTGGATCGAGCGGAAGCCTTGTTGGTGGCCATTGAGCTGGCCTGTGACCGCATCAACGAGCTGACCGATGCCGACATCGACAACCAGCGGGTGGGCGGCATGATCACCATCACGTTTGCGAACCACAGCCAGATCATCGTGAACCTGCAAAAGCCTCTGCAGGAGGTGTGGATGGCAGCCCGCGCAGGTGGGTTCCACTACCGGTACGATGGCCAGGCCTGGATGGATACCAAGGGGCAGGGCGAATTCTTCGCCCACCTTTCCCGCTACGCCAGTGAGCAGTCGGGACAGTCGCTGACCTTCAGTTCCTGAAGAGATCCAGGATGCTGCGACGGTCTTCTGACTGAGGCTTGGCCGCAGTGTCATCACCGGTCGCCGGTTCGGCGTCACCATTGCCTGTGACCGCTCCGGGCCAAGGGTCCTGCAGACCCAGCCCATGCACCCCGCGCCCGGGGCCATATTCTTCGTAATACCATTCGCCACCGACATTGATCAGACCCGGAGGCGGGGTGTATTCCGCGACCGGCACCCCTTTGAGCGCTTCCGACATGTACTTGATCCAGATCGGCAGGCTGAGGCCCCCCCCCGTTTCACGGCTGCCCAGATTGCGCGGATTGTCGTAGCCGACCCAGGCTGCCGCGACCACGGTGGGTTGGTAGCCGACAAACCACGCGTCCACGGAGTCGTTGGTGGTGCCGGTCTTTCCGTAGAGATCGGGGCGCTTGAGCGTGGCCTGGGCTCTGGCTGCGGTGCCGGTGCGGGTGATTTCCTGCAGCAGGCTGCTCATCAGATAGGCGTTGCGTGCGTCAATGGCGCGATGCGATTCACTCGGGGCGGGTTCGGGCGCTTCAAACAGCACCTTGCCCTTTTGTTCGACCACGCTGGTGATCAGCGTGGGCGCGATCCGGTAGCCACCGTTGGCAAACACGGCGTAGCCGGTGGCCATCTGCATCGGTGTGACCGCGCCCGCACCCAGCGCCATGGTGAGGTAGGGCGGGTGCTTGTCGGCGTCGAAGCCAAACCGTGTGACCCAGGCCTGCGCACTCTGCGTGCCTACCAGTTGCAGCACACGGATGGACACCATGTTCTTGGACTTGGCCAGTGCGCGCCGCACCGACATCGGTCCCTCAAACTGGCCGTCGTAGTTTTTAGGCTCCCAGGGTTTGCCGCCGGTTTGTCCCGCCGTGTAGAACAACGGGGCATCATTCACCACCGTCATGGGCGAGACGCCTTTTTCCAGCGCGGCGGAGTAGATGAAAGGCTTGAAACTGGAGCCGGGCTGGCGCCAGGCCTGCGTCACGTGGTTGAACTTGCTTTTCTGGAAATCGAACCCACCCACCAGCGACCGCACCCTCCCGTTACGGGGGTCCAGTGCCACGAATGCCGACTCCACTTCGGGCAACTGGGTGATGCGCCAGGCGTCTGAGCCGGTCTTGATCACACGGATCACGGCTCCCGGACGGATTTTGATGTTGGGACCGGCCTTGTCGGACAGGCCGGACTGCGCGGGCTTCAAGCCTTCACCAGTGATCTCGAACGGTTCTCCGTCCTGACGCACTGCCACCACCTTGCGCGGGGTCGCGCTCAGGACCACGGCCGACATCAGATCGTCGTTGTCCGGGCGTTCGTTGAGCGCTTCGTCGATGGCATCGTCGCGCGCCGCCTTTTCGCCCGGCAGATCGATGAAAAGCTCGGGGCCGCGGTAGATCTGGCGGCGTTCATAGTCCAGCACACCCTGGCGCAACGCGCGGTAAGCGGCTTCCTGTTCGGCCGCACGCAGACTGGTGGTGACAATCAGTCCGCGGGTGTAGGCCTCATCCCCGTACTGCGAAACCATCGCCTGCCGCACCATCTCCGCCACGTAGTCGGCGTGCACCTCACTCCGGACACTCCCCATTGATCGCAGCTTGAGTTCCTCGGCTTTGGCCTGTTCGGCCTCAGCGAGGGTGATGAAGCCGTTTTCTTTCATGCGCTCGATGATGTACAGCTGGCGGGCGCGCGCACGCTTCGGGTTCGTGACTGGGTTGTATGCCGACGGGGCCTTGGGCAGCCCTGCCAGCATGGCTGCCTCGGCGATACTCACGTCCTTCAGTGGCTTGCCAAAGTAGGTCTGGGCCGCCGTCGAAAAGCCATAGGCGCGCTGCCCCAGGAAGATCTGGTTCATATAGATCTCAAGGATCTGCTCCTTGGACAACTGGTGCTCCAGTTTGAACGTCAGCAGCACCTCATAGATCTTGCGCGTGTAGCTCTTTTCCGCAGAGAGGAACACATTGCGCGCCACCTGCATGGTGATGGTGGACGCGCCCTGGCTTTTGGCTTCGCCCAGGTTGGCCAGTGCCGCGCGCAGCATGCCCCGGTAGTCCACGCCGTGATGCTCGAAAAAACGCGCGTCTTCGATCGCCAGGACGGCGTTCTTCACCACCTCGGGAATTTCGTTGATGGTCAACAGATTGCGCCGCTCCTCGCCGAACTCTCCGATCAGCTGCCCGTCCGCCGTCAGCACGCGCAGCGGCAGTTTGGGGCGGTAGTCGGCCAGGTCCGCGACATCCGGAAGATTGGGATAGGCCACCGCCAGCGCGATACCCACCACCATCAGGAACGCCATCACGCCGGCCGCAGACGCAGCCACCAGTCTGACCAACAACCGGCCCAGCCAGATCAGAATGCCGCGCCCGGGCAGCGGGGTGGGAGGACGGGGTCGCGGTGCAGGGTTTTCGTCTAGCGGCATGTGGCTGGCCAAGGGGAGGACGTCAGATTATAAAAATCGGGCTGTTGCGAGGACGCCCTTGTGGTGCGTCATATTGTGAGTTGTTGTGCATTTCTGGCCGCACGACCGATGTTGCAGGAGGTCAGAGGGGGTTTTTGCGTATGCTTTTGACAACGTTTCCTTTTGTCTCAAAGACAAAAAATCTTTGCTGCACAAGGGGCTTGCTGCTAGCATTCAAGTGAATTCTTAAGTCTGGCGCCCTGCAGCGCTGCCATTTATGGGGGTCTCCTTGATCTCATTGGGTTCGTTATTCAGCCGGGAACCGGCACCGTTGCTGGGCATAGACGTCAGTTCGTCGAGTGTCAAGCTGGTTGAGCTTGCCCGTACCCGCTCGGGAGACTTGGTGCTGGAACGCTGTGCCATGGAGCCTCTGGAGCGGGGCTGGATCACCGACGGCAACATCGAGAAGTTCGATGAAGTGGTCGAGGCGGTGCGGCGTGTGGTTCGCAAGAGTGGCAGCAAGACCAAAAACGTTGCCCTGGCATTGCCTGCGTCGGCGGTGATCACCAAGAAGATCATCCTTCCAGGCGGATTGTCCGACAAAGAGCTTGAGGCGCAGGTGGAGTCGGAAGCCAACCAATACATTCCCTTCTCGCTGGATGAAGTGAGTCTTGACTTCTGTGTCATCGGGCCCAGCGCCACCTCTGTGGGTGATGTTGAGGTGCTGATTGCCGCCTCGCGGAAGGAAAAAGTGTCCGATCGACAGGGGCTCGCCGAAGCGGTGGGTCTGAAGCCGGTGGTGATGGACGTGGAGTCATATGCTTCGCGCATGGCGGCGGGCCGGGTGATTGAGACCTTGCCCAACCAGGGCGTGGACTCCTTGGTGGCTCTGTTTGAGGTGGGTGCGTTGACCACCAGCATGCAAGTCATGCGCAACGATGATGTGCTCTACGAGCGCGATCAAGCCTTTGGGGGTGCACAGCTCACGCAATTGATCGTCCGGCAATACGGCTTCTCCTCCGATGAGGCCGAAGCAAAGAAGCGTTCAGGCGATCTGCCGGAGGACTACCGGGCAACGGTGCTTGAGCCCTTCATTGAAAGCATGGCGCAGGAGATCGGGCGCGCCTTGCAATTCTTCTTCACCAGCACGCCGTATAACAAGGTGGATCACATCCTGTTGGCCGGAGGAAGTGCTGCACTTCCGGGCCTGACGGAGGCGGTCACCCATCAGACCTCCTTTGCCTGCATGGTGATCAATCCTTTTGATGGCATGGAAATGGCCTCCAGCATCCAGGCTCGAAAAATCAGCAGAGAGGCACCCTCCTACCTGACATCGACCGGTCTGGCCCTCCGGAGGTTCTATCAATGATTCTGATCAATCTATTGCCTCATCGCGAGGCCAGCCGCAAGAGACAAAAAGAGCAGTTTTTTTCCCAACTGGGTCTGTCGGCCTTGCTTGGCGGTGTGATATGCGGCGCTGTATTTACTTGGTACCAGGGGCAGATCGCCGTTCAGCAAGGCCGAAACACCTTTCTGCAGGGTGAAATTGCAAAGCTGGATGAAGAGATCAAGGATATTGCCAGTCTGCAGGCGCAAATCGCTTCTTTGCGTGCAAGACAGACGGCGGTGGAAGATCTTCAGGGAGATCGTAATCTGCCGGTGCATTTGTTGGATGAGCTGGTGACCCAGTTGCCTGATGGTATTTACCTCTCCAGCATGAAGCAGGAAAATCAGAGCGTTCTATTGACCGGGATTGCTCAATCCCAAGAGCGGGTTTCTGATTTATTGCGCAATCTTGCAAACAACAGCTCGTGGCTTGAAAAGCCGGATCTGGTTGAAATCGTTGCTGCCACTGTGGAGCTATCCAATCGTGATAAAAGGCGAGTCTCAAAGTTCACGATTCGGGTTGCGCTCAAACGACCAGCTGCTGCTGGTGGTGAAAAAAACACTGGCGTGGCTCCGGGTAAGGTTTGAACTGGGTATACAAGACAATGGCTAAAACACCCAAAGTGAATCTGGATCTGAAAACGGTCCAAGAAAAAATTCAGGGGCAGTTCAAGGGACTTGATCCGAATGATCCGTCTCAATGGCCCCTGCTGCCCCGTGGTCTACTGTTTGTGGTGGTGTGTGCGGCTGTCATCGCCGGCATGTGGTTTGCTTGGCTTAAATCGATAGATGAGGAGTTGCTCGCAGAGAAGGCTCGCGAAGAACAACTGCGCGAGGACTACCGGAAGAAGCTGGTTCAGGCGGTCAATCTCGACGCACTGAAGAAGCAGCTTGAGCAGGTCCAGCAATACGTAAGTCAACTTGAAAAGCAGCTGCCAAGCAAGGCTGAGATGGACGCTCTATTGTCGGATATAAACCAGGCGGGACTGGGGCGAAGCCTGCAATTTGAGTTGTTCCGTCCGGGTCAAGTGATTGTCAAGGAATACTATGCGGAGTTGCCGATTACAGTTCGCGTGACTGGGCGCTATCACGATGTAGGGCTTTTTGCGGCAGATATCGCCAACCTATCGCGCATTGTTACTTTGAATAATTTGTCCTTAGAGCCGGTAAAAGATCGGGCTGGTGTGTTGGTCATGGATGGTACTGCCAAGACATTCCGTTATCTTGATCAGGAAGAGATCACCATGCAGCAGCAGGCGGCAGCAAAGAAAAAAGGAGCTGCCCAGTGAAACATAGATTTTCATTTGGTTTGATGCTGCTGTCGCTTCTGTCGCTTCTGTCGATGTTGTCAGGGTGTGGTGCTCCTGAGCAGGAAGAATTGCAACAATGGATGCAAAGTGAGCGAAACTCCATCCGACCACAGGTCAAACCCATTCCTGAGCCGGGGAAATTTATTCCTCAAAATTACTCTGGTGAAAACCAGACTGATCCATTCGATGTTGAAAAGCTTGTCAGTGTATTGCGAGGAAGTCAGGGGCCTTCGCCGGGTAGCTCTGCGTTGATTGAGGCAGAGCTGAACCGGCGGAAACAGCCACTTGAGTCCTTTCCCTTGGACACCATGTCGATGGTCGGAAGCCTCACGCGACAGGGGCAGCTGGTTGCATTGGTCAAGGTCGATAGCCTGCTTTATCAGGTGAAGGTCGGTAGCTATCTTGGACAGAATTACGGTCGAGTGCTTCGCATTAACGAGGCAGAAGTTGTGCTGCGTGAAATTGTTCAAGATGCTGCTGGTGAATGGATTGAGCGTACTTCGGCGTTGCAGTTACAAGAGGATGTAAGTAAATGATTGAGTCTAAAAATGCAACAGACCGGAAGGTGGTTGATATGAAAATGGTCAAAATAATTGCTTCTATCTGCTTGGCGTCCTCTTCTTTTTTTGCGCACGCGCAGAATGCGATTCAATCCCTGACTGCAAGTGTTCAGGGTGGGGTCGAGGTCTTGCGGATTGATACCGCGGAGCCTCTGTCCGGTGTTCCTGCAGGTTTTGCGATACAGTCCCCCGCGCGCATTGCACTTGATTTTCCGGGTGTGATAAATGGAATTGGACGGAATGTCATTGAACTCAATCACGGCAATGTCCGTTCGGCCAATGTTGTTCAGGTTGGCGATCGGACCCGAGTCGTTATTAACTTGAAAAACCCATCCGCCTACCACGCCAAGGTAGACGGGCGATCTCTGGTAGTTTTGCTTGAAAAATCGCAATCTGGGGTTCCTGCCCCAACGAGTGCACAGGTGGTGTTTGCGGAAAACCAGAATCGCGATGTGGCCCCCCTGAAGGATATTGACTTCCGCCGTGGCGTCGGCAATTCTGGTCGAATTGTTGTAGATCTCGCGAACAATCAGGTCGGTGTAGATATTCGGCAGCAGGGACAGGACTTGGTGGTCGAGTTCCTGAAGACTTCATTGCCTGAAGGGTTGCGCCGCAAGTTGGATGTGACCGATTTTGGTACCCCAGTGCAAACCGTGACTTCCAGTCAAAGTGGTGATCGTGTCCGCATGGTAGTCACCCCTAGGGGGAACTGGGAGCACTCGGCCTACCAGAGCGACAACCAGTTCGTGCTGGAGGTTCGAGAGCAGAAAGTTGATCCCTCTAAGCTTACCCAAGGCCCTGGGTACAACGGCGAGAAGCTGTCCCTCAACTTTCAGAATATCGAAGTGCGCTCATTGTTGCAGGTGATCGCTGACTTCACCAATTTCAACGTGGTGACTTCAGACTCGGTGACGGGTGCTGTGACGTTGCGTCTGAAGGACGTCCCTTGGGATCAAGCGCTGGACATCATTCTCCAGGCCAAAGGTCTTGGCATGCGGAAGTCTGGCAACGTACTCTGGATCGCCCCGAAAGACGAGATTGCTGCGCGCGAAAAGCAAGAGCTTGAATCCAAAGTGTCGATAGAGAGTCTGGAAACTTTGAGGACACAGGGCTTCCAGATGAACTATGCCAAGGCGAGCGATATCGCAGCGCAATTGGCGGCGGCAAGCACGGGTGCTGCCGGCGAGGGCAGCGCAAGAATGCTTTCCACTCGGGGTAGCGTGATCGCTGAACCCAGAACGAACCAGCTTTTTGTGACCGATATTCCTTCCAAACTGGAGCAAGTTCAGCAGCTCATCGCTAAGCTTGACATACCCGTCCGGCAGGTGCTTATTGAGGCGCGAATTGTTGAGGCGGATGATCGTTTCGGGCGATCTTTGGGGGTTCGACTTGGGGGGAGTGATTTGCGAGGTGTCAGAGGTGGCGAGCCGGGGTACAGTGTTGGTGGTGCAAATCGGGTTGCAATAGGCGGCAGCTATAACGCCGTGTCTAGCACGACGGTCGAGTCTGAAAACGTGCTCAATACCCTCAACACCAGCTTTGTGAATCTGCCGTCCACTGGCGCTGGTGGTTTTCAGCCGGCCGCATTTGCCCTGTCTCTTTTTAGCTCCGCTGCCAATCGGTTCCTGAACCTTGAGATATCGGCACTTGAGGCTGATGGACGAGGAAAAATTGTGTCAAGCCCGCGGGTGGTTACTGCAGATCAGGTCAAAGCATTGATCGAGCAAGGCACAGAATATCCATATCAGACAGCCACTTCAAGTGGTGCTACGGCGATTGCCTTTCGCAAGGCAAATCTTAAGCTTGAAGTCACGCCACAGATCACTCCGGAAGGGAGCATCATTTTGGATGTTGATATCAATAAAGATAGCCGAGGTGAAACCACGACCGCAGGCATCGCGATCAATACCAAACATGTGCAAACTCAGGTGCTGATTGAAAATGGCGGGACCGTGGTAATCGGTGGCATATTTGAGCAGATCGAAATTGATGACGTGACCAAGGTGCCGCTGCTGGGAGATATTCCGTTCATGGGAAATTTGTTCAAGAACAAGAGCAAAACGGCGAACAAGTCGGAGTTGTTGATCTTCATCACGCCGCGGACCATTTCTGATCGTGGTGTGACTCGGTAATTGCGTTGTACGGGCGAAGCAAAGGATATACGGTATGAACTGGTTGAAAGTGTCTGGGGTGCTCTTGGTTGCTGGTGTGCTGGCCTCTTGCGGGGGAGGTGGGGATGTCGCTGGCGATACCGGTGAATTCTCCACGAATCCCTCGGAGATTAAATGGAGTACACCAGCAGGAAACTCTTCGTGTAAGGTTGGGGGTGGGGCTGGTGGTGAAACCTTGGTAACCATCATTGGAGGGACTCCTCCATTTAGGATTCATAATCCTTCGCCTGACTCGATAGGGTTGGATCGAACAGAAGTCACGGGGAAGGACCCTGTGTTCAAGATCACGACATTGGGAGGCTGTATGGATGGGGTTGGGGTACTGGTGCTTGATTACCACTCTAGGTCAACCGTTGTTGAGGTCACTGTTGAAGAGGAAGCTGCGGCGGAAGAGTAATCAATTTTCATTGATTAATATCGATCAATTTTGAATTGACTATTCTGTGGTGTCCATTTAATTTGATCGATCATAAGGTTTTCTGGGTGTGGTTAAGTCGTTTCCGTTGTGCAGGCTGACGTGCTGATCTCCTTGGTCGGTTTGCCAGGGTCTGGTAAATCGACCGTAGGCCGGCAGCTTGCCCGCCGTCTGGCGCTCCCCTTTTTTGATTCTGACCATGTGATCGAGCAGCGCTTGGGTTGCTCGATCCGTGAGTTTTTCGAGCGAGAGGGCGAGAATCGCTTTCGAGATGTGGAAGAGGCGGTGTTGGATGAGTTGACCCAAGGTTCTGCCTGCGTGCTATCCACTGGTGGTGGCTCGGTTTTGAGGTCGATGAACCGGTTGCATCTGCGAGAAAGGGGGCATGTCGTGTACTTGCGCTCGACCCCCGAAGAAGTCTATCGCCGCCTTCGGCACGATCGAAACCGTCCATTGCTGCAGGTTGCGGATCCGCTGCAGCGCTTGCGAGATCTGTACACTGTGCGTGATCCTTTGTATAGGGAAACGGCACACTACGTGGTTGAAACGGGGCGACCCTCGGTTTCGACACTGGTCAACATGATCATGATGCAGCTGGATATGGCTGGCATATCCGGTGGATCGCAACCCGCTGGTAGCGAGGCTGACAACGGGTGATGGGCTTCTGGGCCAAACGGGAGCCCGTGGCCGTGTGCCTTGTCTCCTGTTTCGTCTGGTTTGCCTCGATATTGCCTCAGGCTAGGTCTTGCGGCTGAGCAGGCTCTAAACTCATGGGCTATGCAGCACCAGACACTCTCATCTCCCAGCGAGCAGGTCCAGATTCATCTGGGTGATCGCAGCTACAGCATCGTGATTGGCCCAGGGCTGCTGGACGCATCCTCAAGCTATGCGGGCTTGCCGACAGCAGCCAGCGCAGTCATCGTGACGAATGAGACGGTGGCGCCGCTTTATCTGCTGCGCTTGCAGACTGCGCTAGCTTCCCACTTTGACACCATCCACGTGGTGACCCTGCCCGATGGTGAGGCCTTCAAGACCTGGGAGTCGCTCAATCTCATTTTCGATGCCCTGTTGCGCCACGGATGTGATCGCAAGACCGTGCTGTTTGCACTGGGTGGCGGTGTGGTCGGCGACATGACCGGGTTCGCGGCAGCGAGCTATATGCGGGGTGTGCCATTCGTGCAGGTGCCCACCACGCTGTTGGCGCAGGTGGATTCGTCGGTGGGGGGCAAGACCGCCATCAACCATCCGCTGGGCAAGAACATGATCGGGGCTTTCTACCAGCCCCAACGGGTCATCTGCGATCTGGACACGCTCAATACCCTGCCGCCGCGTGAACTCAGCGCCGGTTTGGCCGAGGTCATCAAATACGGGCCGATCGCTGATATGGCGTTCCTGGAGTGGATGGAGGCGCATGTGGCCGAACTGCTGGCCCGGGACCCTGCAACGATGGCTTACGCGGTGCGGCGCAGTTGCGAGATCAAGGCGCATGTGGTGGGGCAGGACGAGCGCGAATCGGGCCTGAGGGCCATTCTCAACTTTGGACACACCTTTGGGCATGCCATCGAGGCGGGCATGGGCTATGGGCGGTGGCTGCATGGTGAGGCGGTGGGCTGTGGCATGGTGATGGCGGCCCGGCTTTCGCAGCGCCTGGGACTGGTGGAGGACGGTTTCGTGGTGCGACTGACGCGCTTGATAGAACGCGTGGGCTTGCCGGTGGTGGCGCCGGTGCTGGACGGGGCTGACAACGCTGGCCGTTACCTGGCTTTGATGCGGGTGGACAAGAAGTCCGAGGCCGGTGAAATCAAGTTCGTTCTCATCGACGGGTCCGGGAACGCCCTGGTGCGAGGTGCGCCCGACCACGTCGTGGCCGAGGTGATTGAAACGAGCTGCCACGCATGAGCATCCGCACCGGGTTCTGTTCCGGTTGGATGGGCGGGCTTGCGCGGTACTGGCGAGGGGCGCGGCGTTGATCGAGGTTGGGGGCTCCATGGGACTGGCCGCGTATGCCAGCCATCCGGAGCGCAGCCGTGGCCGGCGGTTTCCCGAGCCCGAGGCCCCCACGCGCACGGCTTTTCAGCGCGACCGAGACCGCATCATCCACAGCACCGCGTTTCGCCGTCTGGTCTACAAGACCCAGGTCTTTCTGAACCACGAAGGCGATCTGTTTCGCACACGTCTGACCCATTCGTTGGAGGTCGCGCAACTCGGACGCAGCATTGCACGGTCGCTGCGTCTGAACGAAGATCTGGTCGAGGCGATTGCGCTCGCGCACGATCTGGGGCACACGCCATTTGGTCATGCCGGTCAGGATGCCCTGCACACCTGCATGAAGGCGCTGACGCCGGTCGGGACGACCGTGGATGCCGGTTCGGATGGGGGCTGGGGCTTCGAGCACAACCTGCAGAGTCTGCGTGTCGTGGACAAGCTGGAAGAGCGCTACCCGGCCTTCGACGGATTGAATCTGACGTTCGAGACCCGCGAGGGCATCCTCAAACACTGCTCGCGCGCAAACGCACAACGCTTGCACGCGCAGGATGCGAGTGGTGTGGCACAGCGCTTTCTGCAAGGTGGTTCGCCCTCGCTGGAGGCGCAGCTCTGCAACCTGGCCGATGAGATCGCCTACAACGCGCACGATATCGACGATGGTGTGCGCTCGGGGCTTCTCACCCTGGAGCAACTGGACGAAGTGCCCTTGTTCGAGCAATACCACCGACAGGCCTTGTCGGCCCACCCGCAGTTGGGTGGGCGGCGTCTGTTGTTCGAATCGATCCGCCTCATGCTGAGCGATCAGGTCTACGACGTGATCGACACCACGCGGGAGCGTATCGAGGTGTCCGGCGTGGACAGCGTGGATGCCGTGCGTGCTCGTGGACCGTTGGTGGCGTTCTCGGTCGACATGGGCGCCCGTTCGCAGGTGCTCAAGGGCTTCTTGTTGCGCAACTTGTACCGCCATCCTCAGGTCATGGAGACCACCGATCGGGCGCGGCGTGTGGTGACCGAGCTGTTTGCCTTCTACATGCAACAGCCCACCGAGTTGCCCGATGCCCATGCACGAAGTGAGCATCTGGCGCGGGCCGTGGCCGACTACATCGCCGGCATGACGGACCGTTTCGCCATTCGCGAGCACGAACGCCTGAGTGGTGCATCGCTCTTCCCTTGATCGCCTGATGCCAGCGGTAGCCACTTCCGACGCCCGCTCGTCACGTACCTCCGCACAGTTGGCGGCCGTGGTGGTGGGTGTGGGGGTGTGCAGCGCGCTGCACGTGGGCAAGCTGCCGGTGGCCATTCCGGCGCTGCGCGACGCGCTGGGGCTGGGTCTGGTGCAAGCGGGATTCCTGCTGTCCCTGGTGCAGCTCGCGGGCATGACGCTCGGGTTGATCGTCGGGCTGAGCGCCGATCGCCTGGGGCCCCGGCGGGTGATGCTCGCCGGCTTGCTGTTGCTTGCGCTGGGCAGCGCCCTGGGCGCATGGGCGCCAGATGTGTCGGTGCTGTTGGGCACGCGGGTCTTGGAGGGGCTGGGGTTCTTGCTGGCGGTCCTGCCTGCGCCCGGTCTGCTGCGCCAACACGTGCACCACCCGCACACACTGTCGCGCGCGCTCGGGTGGTGGGGTGCCTACATGCCGCTGGGTACGGCGCTGGCGCTGTTGCTGGGTGCGCCGCTGTTGTCGGTGCTGGGGTGGCGCTGGGTCTGGCTGGGGCTGGCGGTGCTCACGCTCATGGCGGCAGCGTTGCTGGCGCTGCGAGTGCCCGCCGATGGTGTTGTTTCCATAGGGGTGGGCGACGGAGTACAGCCCCGCAGACCCGCCGCCTGGTGGCCCAGGTTGCGTCAGACCTTGGGCGCGTCCGGCCCCTGGATGGTGGCGTTGGCGTTTTTTCTCTATTCCGGGCAATGGCTGGCGGTGGTGGGGTTTCTGCCCACCATCTACAGCCAGGCGGGCTACAGCGGCCACACGGTGGGGCTGCTCACGGCACTGGCGGCGGGGATCAACATGCTGGGCAACATCGGAGCCGGCCGCTGGATGTCGCGCGGCACCCGGCCCGGCGTGGTGTTGTCGCTCGGCTACTTCGCCATGGCGTTGGGCGCTGTCGTGGCGTTCGGCGCGGTGGGGCATCCGGTCTGGCAATACCTGGCCGTCTTGTTGTTCTCGGGGGTGGGTGGCCTGATCCCAGGCACCCTCTTTGGGCTGGCGGTGGTGCTGGCCCCTGGCAAAGACACGGTGTCCACCACCGTGGGCTGGATGCAGCAGTTCTCTTCGCTGGGGCAGTTTCTGGGGCCTCCGGTGGTGGCCTGGCTGGCGATGCAGGCCGGAGGGTGGCAATGGACCTGGGTGGTCACCGGGGCTTGTTCGTTGCTGGGCGTCGTGCTGGCGTACCAACTGCAGCGCGCCTGGGAGCGACGCCCATCTGCGGTGACCCTGTAGTCCCCGAGTGGGCGTTCGAGCGGCTAAACTTTCCCGCTGTCCGCCTGTCCTCATCCATACCGCTCAACACAAGGACCGGCTCTCATGCTCACAGGGAATCACGCATGAGCTTTCTCAATCAGCTCAAACAGCAGGCGAAATCGCTGCAGTCGCAGCAGGAGGTAGACCTCCAGCACCTTGAGGCCAACGTTGCCGCCACCGAGGCCGCCTGCAAGACCGCCTGGCATTACCTCACAGAACTGCCGCGCCAACTCAATGTGATCGAGCCGGCCGCGGCGCAGCTGAGCCTGGATGGCAAGACACCCTGGCCGGCCATGAAGCAGACCGACTTTCGCTTCGACGCCCGCAAGAAGCTCCTGCGCGACAAAGAGGTGTTTGACTACCTGGCCTTGGGTTGGCGCCTGGAGCCGCGCGAGGGCGGTGCGGCCAAAGGCAGCGTGGCGGTGAACTTTCCGCCCGACCTGGAGCGGGTCGAACGCCGCCTGCGCGCGGGCCATGTGCCCCACGAACGGCGCGAGCAGCGCCACCCGGACACCCACCGGATACAGCTCATTGTGTTTGAACACGAGCTCGCCTCCCGGGCCAGCGTGTTGATCACGGCGGACCACGACAACGCGGTGTTGGACGTGCGGCTGGCCTGCGTCAGCGGGCTGGAGATCGCGACGACCCGCTACGCCGCCGATCAATGGACCACGGCGGTGCTGGACGAGCTGGCCAAGCTCATCGTGGGAGAGCCCAGCCTGTTCCTGTGACGAACCGCGGGACGGGGTCCCATAATCGGGGCCAGATTCACTGCCGGCTCCGTTCAACATGGCCCGTCTTCCCCGCCTGACCCTGCCGGGCTATCCGCACCACGTCATCCAGCGTGGCAACAACCGCCAGCCCATCGTGTTGACCGATGCGGACCGGCAGATGCTGCTGGACCTGATCTGGGAAAACGCCCGCAAGCACCAGGTGGCGCTGCACGCCTGGGTGCTGATGGACAACCATTTCCACCTGCTGCTCACGCCAGAGACGCCGGGCGGCGTGCCGCTGATGATGCAGGCGATCGGTCGGCGCTATGTGCGCTACTTCAATGCCCAGCACGCGCGCACCGGCACGCTGTGGGAAGGGCGGTACAAGTCCACCCTGGTGCAGACTGAGCGGTACTTGCTGGCCTGCATGGCCTATCTGGATCTGAATCCGGTGCGAGCGGGCCTGGTGGCTGAGCCTGCCGCCTACGCCTGGTCCAGCCACCGCCACTACATCGGTCAGTCCCACGATCGCGGCATCACGCCGCATCCTTTGTACTGGAGCCTGGGCAACACACCATTTGCCCGGGAGGTTGCGTACGCCGACATGGTGCGTTCGGGGTTGACGACGCAGCAGCAGGAGGCCATCGTGGGTGCGACCTTGCATGGTTGGGCGCTCGGGGAGCCGGCGTTTGTGCAAGAGCTGCAAAAACTGACCGATCGACGGGTCAGCAAGGCCAAGTCCGGACGACCGAGCTTGAAATCGCCGCTTGGCGAAGGGTGAGGGTGCTCGTCCTTCCGATCAGCGCCATTTCGCCCGATTTTGATATGTCCCTAATTACTCAGACATGTTGTTCATGATGACATTATTGGAATCTGACCCTAATTAAAATGCTTGGCATCGTTGTTGCAATGCACTATGCTTCGCATCCCGCGTATTTTTGTCACGCCCTTGAATCGAAAAGGAAGCGCCATGACCACGGCAGCCGAGCAGCAGCAACTCCAGCAACAGGGTCTGTACGACCCGGCCCACGAACACGACGCCTGCGGTGTCGGCTTTGTGGCCCATATCAAGGGCGAAAAAAGCCATGCCATCGTGCAGCAGGGTCTGAAAATCCTGGAAAACCTGGACCATCGGGGCGCGGTGGGGGCCGACAAGCTCATGGGCGACGGTGCCGGTATCCTGATCCAGCTGCCCGATGCCCTGTACCGCGAAGAAATGGCCGCTCAGGGCGTGACCCTGCCGGCACCGGGCGAATACGGCGTCGGCATGATCTTCATGCCCAAGGAACATGCATCGCGGCTGGCCTGCGAGCAGGAGATGGAGCGTGCCATCGCCAACGAAGGCCAGGTCCTGCTGGGCTGGCGCGACGTGCCGGTGAACAGGGACATGCCGATGTCGCCGACCGTGCGCGAAAAGGAGCCCATCCTGCGCCAGGTGTTCATCGGGCGTGGCAACGACGTGATCGTGCAGGACGCGCTGGAGCGCAAGCTGTATGTGATCCGCAAGACAGCCAGCGCTCACATCCAGTCGCTCAAGCTCAAGCACAGCAAAGAGTATTACGTGGTGAGCATGAGCAGCCGCACCGTGATCTACAAGGGCTTGTTGCTGGCCGATCAGGTGGGCACCTATTACAAGGACCTGCAGGACGCGCGTTGCGTCTCGGCCCTGGGTCTGGTGCACCAGCGCTTTTCCACCAACACCTTCCCCGAGTGGCCGTTGGCCCATCCCTACCGCTATGTGGCGCACAACGGTGAGATCAACACCGTCAAGGGCAACTACAACTGGATGAAGGCGCGCGAAGGCGTGATGTCCTCGCCGGTGCTGGGGGCCGACTTGCAGAAGCTGTACCCGATCAGCTTTGCGAACCAGTCGGACACCGCCACTTTCGACAACTGCCTGGAACTGCTCACCATGGCCGGCTACCCGCTGGCCCAGGCGGTGATGATGATGATCCCTGAGCCGTGGGAGCAGCACACCACCATGGACGAGCGCCGCAAGGCCTTCTACGAATACCACGCCGCCATGATGGAGCCCTGGGATGGCCCGGCCTCCATCGTGTTCACCGACGGCCGCCAGATCGGCGCCACGCTGGACCGCAACGGCCTGCGTCCCTCGCGCTACTGCATCACCGACGACGACTTCGTGATCATGGGTTCCGAGTCCGGCGTGCTGCCGGTGCCGGAAAACAAGATCGTGCGCAAGTGGCGCCTGCAGCCCGGCAAGATGTTCCTGATCGACCTGGAACAGGGTCGCATGATCGACGACGAGGAGCTCAAGGCCAACCTCGCCAACAACAAGCCCTACAAGCAGTGGATCGACAACCTGCGCATCCGCCTGGACGATGTGGACAGCCCCGTGGCGGGTGAGGCGGCGCAAGAGCAGCGCATCGACGCGACCGAGCCGCAGACCGCAGGCATGGAATCCGTGACGCCCGAACTGCTGGACCGCCAGCAGGCTTTTGGCTACACGCAAGAAGACATCAAATTCCTGATGAGCCCCATGGCCACCAATGGCGAGGAGGGCATCGGCTCCATGGGCAACGACAGCCCGCTGGCCGTGCTGTCCGACAAGGACAAGCCGCTCTACAACTACTTCAAGCAGCTGTTCGCCCAGGTGACGAACCCGCCGATCGACCCGATCCGCGAAGCCATCGTGATGTCGCTGGTGTCCTTCATCGGCCCCAAGCCCAACCTGCTGGACATCAACCACGTCAACCCGCCCATGCGCCTGGAGGTGAGCCAGCCCGTGCTGGACTTCGCCGACATGGCCAAGCTGCGCGACATCCATGTCGTGACGCAGGGCAAGTTCCACAGCCATACGCTGGACATCACCTACCCGGTGTTCTGGGGGCGTGCCGGGGTCGAGGCCAAGCTGGCTTCGCTGTGCGCCGAGGCGGTGGACGCGATCAAGGGCGGCAAGAACATCCTGATCGTCAGCGACCGCGGCATCAGCGCCACCCAGGTGGCCATTCCCGCGCTGCTGGCGCTGTCCGCCATCCACCAGCATCTGGTGCGCGAGGGTCTGCGTACCTCGGCCGGTCTGGTGGTCGAAACCGGCACGGCGCGTGAAGTGCACCATTTCGCCGTGCTCGCCGGTTACGGCGCCGAAGCCGTGCACCCCTACCTGGCCATGGAGACCCTGGCGGCCATCAGCAAGGACCTGCCGGGCGACCTGAGTGCCGACAAGGCGATCACCAACTACGTCAAGGCGATCGGCAAAGGACTGTCCAAGATCATGTCCAAGATGGGCGTGTCCACCTACATGTCCTACTGCGGCGCCCAGCTGTTCGAAGCCATCGGCCTGTCCAGCGACACGGTCGACAAGTACTTCACCGGCACCGCCAGCCGGGTGCAGGGCATCGGCGTGTTCGAAATCGCCGAAGAAGCCCTGCGCATGCACAAGGCCGCTTTTGGCAACAACCCGGTGCTGGCCACCATGCTGGACACCGGCGGCGAATATGCCTGGCGCACGCGTGGTGAAGAGCACATGTGGACGCCCGACGCCATCGCCAAGCTGCAGCACAGCACGCGCTCCAACAACTGGAACACCTACAAGGAATACGCCCAGATCATCAACGACCAGAACCGTCGCCACATGACGCTGCGCGGCCTGTTCGAATTCAAGATCGACCCCAGCAAGGCGATCCCGATCGACGAGGTGGAGCCCGCCAAGGAGATCGTCAAGCGCTTCGCCACCGGCGCCATGTCGCTGGGCTCGATCTCCACCGAGGCCCACGCCACGCTGGCCGTGGCCATGAACCGCATCGGCGGCAAGAGCAACACCGGCGAAGGCGGCGAAGACGCGCTGCGCTACCGCAACGAACTCAAGGGCATCCCGATCAAGCAGGGCCAGACCATGTCCGACCTGCTGGGCAAGGACACCTTCGAGGTGGACTACGTGCTGCAAGAGGGCGACTCGATGCGCTCGCGCATCAAGCAGGTCGCCTCGGGCCGCTTCGGTGTGACCGCCGAATACCTCAACAGCGCCGACCAGATTCAGATCAAGATGGCCCAGGGCGCCAAGCCCGGCGAAGGTGGCCAGCTGCCCGGCGGCAAGGTGTCGGACTACATCGGCAAGCTGCGCCACAGCGTGCCGGGCGTGGGCCTCATCAGTCCGCCGCCGCACCACGACATCTACTCCATCGAAGACCTGGCCCAACTGATCCACGACCTGAAGAACGTGGCGCCGCACAGCTCCATCAGCGTCAAGCTGGTGTCGGAAATCGGCGTCGGCACCATCGCCGCGGGCGTGGCCAAGTGCAAGGCCGACCACGTGGTGATCGCCGGTCACGACGGCGGCACGGGCGCCTCGCCCTGGTCGTCCATCAAACACGCCGGTTCGCCCTGGGAAATCGGCCTGGCCGAAACCCAGCAGACCCTGGTGCTCAACCGCCTGCGCAGCCGCATCCGCGTCCAGGCCGACGGCCAGATGAAGACCGGCCGCGACGTGGTCATCGGCGGTCTGCTGGGCGCCGACGAGTTCGGTTTCGCCACCGCGCCGCTGGTGGTGGAGGGCTGCATCATGATGCGCAAGTGCCACCTGAACACCTGCCCGGTGGGGGTGGCCACGCAAGACCCGGTGCTGCGCAAGAAATTCACCGGCAAGCCCGAGCATGTCGTCAACTACTTCTTCTTCATCGCCGAAGAAGCGCGCCAGATCATGGCGCAGTTGGGCATCCGCAAGTTCGACGAGCTGATCGGCCGCGCTGACCTGCTGGACATGAAGCAGGGCATCGAGCATTGGAAAGCCAAGGGCCTGGACTTCGGTCGCCTGCTGGCCATGCCGGCGGCTCCCGCCGACGTGCCGCGCCTGCACACGCAGAACCAGGAGCATGGTCTGGAGAAGTCGCTCGACAACATCCTGATCGCGAAGTCGCGTCCTGCCATCGACAAGGGTGAGCGCGTGCAGTTCATCGAGGTGGCGCGCAACGTGAACCGCTCCGTGGGCGCGATGCTCTCGGGCGCGGTGACCCAGGTGCACCCCGAAGGTCTGCCGGACGACACCATCCGCATCCAGCTCGAAGGCACGGGTGGCCAGTCCTTTGGCGCCTTCCTCACTCGCGGCATCACGCTGTACCTGATCGGGGACGCCAACGACTACACCGGCAAAGGCCTCTCGGGCGGCCGCGTGGTGGTGCGTCCCAGCATTGACTTCCGCGGCGAAGCGGCGCGCAACATCATTGTGGGCAACACCGTGATGTATGGCGCCACCACCGGCGAGGCCTTTTTCAGCGGCGTGGCCGGCGAGCGCTTCGCGGTGCGCCTCTCCGGCGCCACCGCGGTGGTGGAAGGCACGGGCGACCACGGTTGTGAATACATGACCGGCGGCACCGTGGTGGTGCTGGGCAAGACCGGCCGCAACTTCGCCGCCGGCATGAGCGGCGGTGTCGCCTATGTCTACGACGAAGACGGTCAGTTCGCCAAACGCTGCAACCCCGCCATGGTCAGCCTGGAAAAGGTGCTGAGCACGGCCGAGCAGGAAGTCACGATGGACAAGGCCATCTGGCATCGCGGGCTGGCTGACGAAGCGCAATTGAAAAAGCTGCTGGAGGAGCACAACCGCTGGACCGGCAGCAAGCGTGCGCGCGAACTGCTGGACAGCTGGGTCGAGTCGCGCGGCAAGTTCGTGAAGGTCTTCCCGAACGAATACAAGCGTGCGCTGGGCGAGATCGCCGCCCGCAAGACGGCCGCTGCCGTCACCACCAAGGCCCAGGGCGCGGCGAAGCAGGCCACGGTCGCCGCCAAGTAAGCCCAGACACACGGATACGAAGGACCAACATCATGGGAAAAGTCACCGGCTTCATGGAATACGAGCGTCTGGAAGAGGGCTACAAGCCCGTTCCCGAGCGTCTGAAGCACTACAAGGAATTCGTGGTTGGCCTCGATGAGGGGCAATCCAAGGTGCAGGCGGCGCGCTGCATGGACTGCGGCACGCCGTTCTGCAACAGCGGCTGCCCGGTCAACAACATCATTCCGGACTTCAACGACTTGGTGTACCAGGGCGACTGGAAGAACGCCATTGCCGTGCTGCACAGCACCAACAACTTCCCCGAGTTCACCGGCCGCATCTGCCCTGCGCCGTGCGAGGCCGCCTGCACGCTCAACGTGAACGACGATGCGGTGGGCATCAAGTCTATCGAGCACGCCATCATCGACCGCGCCTGGACCGAAGGCTGGGTGCAGCCGCAGCCGGCCAGGATCAAGACCGGCAAGAAGGTGGCTGTGGTCGGCTCCGGCCCGGCCGGCATGGCCGCGGCCCAGCAACTGGCGCGCGCGGGCCACGACGTGACCCTGTTCGAGAAGAACGACCGCATCGGGGGCCTGCTGCGCTACGGCATTCCCGACTTCAAGATGGAGAAGAGCCACATCGACCGTCGCGTCGAGCAGATGAAGGCCGAAGGCGTGGTGTTCCGCACCGGCGTGCTGGTCGGAGCGTTGCCCAAGGACAGCAAAGTCACCAACTGGGCCAAGGAAACCGTCTCGGCCGAACAGCTGCAGAAGGACTTTGACGCCGTGCTGCTGACCGGTGGCTCCGAGCAGAGCCGCGACCTGCCTGTGCCCGGCCGCGATCTTGACGGCATCCACTTCGCCATGGAGTTTCTGCCGCAGCAGAACAAGGTCAACGCGGGCGACAAGCTCAAGGGCCAGTTGCGCGCGGATGGCAAGCACGTGATCGTGATCGGCGGTGGCGACACCGGCAGCGATTGCGTGGGCACCAGCAACCGCCACGGCGCCGTCAGCGTGACCCAGTTCGAGGTGATGCCCCAGCCCCCCGAGCAGGAGAACAAGCCGCTGGTGTGGCCTTACTGGCCGCTCAAGCTGCGCACCAGCTCCAGCCACGAAGAGGGTTGTACCCGCGAGTTCGCCATTTCCACCAAAGCCTTCAAGGGCGAAAAAGGCAAGGTCACCGGTCTGACCACCGTGCACGTCGAAATGAAGGACGGCAAGCTGGTCGAGATTCCCGGCACCGAGAAGGAATACAAGGCCGATCTGGTGCTGCTGGCCATGGGTTTCGTGAACCCGGTCGCCACCGTGCTCGACGCCTTTGGCGTGGACAAGGACGCACGCGGCAACGCCAAGGCCACGACCGATTTCACCGGTGGCTATGCCACCAACGTGTCCAAGGTGTTTGCCGCTGGCGACATGCGCCGTGGGCAGAGCCTGGTGGTGTGGGCGATCCGCGAAGGTCGGCAAGCCGCACGCTCGGTCGACGAATTCCTCATGGGGTTTTCCGATCTACCACGTTGAGCAATCTTGGTGTAAGTGATGGGATAAGAGGGAGATGGGCCGGCGTGCGACAATGCGCGCTCATTTTTCTTGGGTCCCATGAGCGAATCCCCCTTCATTGAAATTGATCATGTGACGTTCGGCTACGACAGCCGCCGAACCATATTGAACGACGTCTCATTGCAATTCGCGCGCGGCAAGGTCACGGCGGTGCTGGGGGGCTCCGGCTGTGGCAAAACCACCTTGCTGCGTCTGATCGGCGGCGTGCACGCCCCCAACAGCGGGCGCGTGGTGTTTGATGGTGAAGTCGTGGATGCCGGGAACAAGACCCAGCTGTTCCGCTTGCGCCGTCGCCTGGGCATGCTGTTCCAGTTCGGGGCCCTGTTCACCGACCTTTCGGTGTTCGACAACGTGGCCTTCCCACTGCGCGAGATGACCGATCTGCCCGAGGCCCTGATCCGCGACATCGTGCTGATGAAGCTCCATGCGGTGGGCCTGCGGGGCGCGGCGGGTCTGCGCATCAGCGAGGTGTCGGGTGGCATGGCGCGGCGCATTGCGCTGGCCCGTGCCATCGCGCTGGACCCGGAACTCATCATGTACGACGAGCCCTTCGCCGGGCTGGACCTGGTGTCCATGGGTGTCACCGCCAAGCTGATCCGCACCTTGACCGACGTCACCGGGACCACCACGCTGCTTATTTCGCACGACGTGCCCCAGTGCATGGCCATCAGCGACTGGGTGGTGCTCTTGGCCACCGGCGGGCGCATCGTGGCCCAGGGCACGCCCGCTGAACTGATGGCCAGCACCGAACCCGAGGTGCGGCAGTTCGTGCGCGGAGAGCCCGACGGGCCGGTCAAGTTCCATTACCCGGCGCCACCGGTGGCGGTCGATTTCGGCCTGGAGGCTTCGCGATGAACGCCTTGCAGCAACTGGGCCGTCGCGCCCTGGATGTGTTCGCGGCCTGGGGACATGGCGCCGTGTTTTTCATCGAACTGCTCAGGGCGGTGCCGGCCGGACTGGCCCGCTTTGGTCTGGTCGTGACACAGATCCACGCCATCGGCAACCGCTCGCTGGTGATCATCCTGGCCTCGGGTCTGGCGGTGGGTTTCGTGCTGGCGCTGCAGCTCTACAACACCCTCACCAATTTCGGGGCGGCCGAGTCCCTGGGGCTGGTGGTCAACCTGTCGCTGGTGCGCGAATTGGGCCCCGTGGTCACGGCGCTGCTGTTCGCGGGCCGGGCAGGCACCTCGCTCACCGCGGAAATCGGTCTCATGAAGGCGGGCGAGCAGATCGCTGCCATGGAGCTGATGGCGATCGATCCGCGCAAGCGGGTGCTGGCGCCGCGCTTCATTGCCGGTGTCATCGCGATGCCGTTGTTGGCCGCGTTGTTTTCCGCCATCGGTATCCTGGGCGCCTGGGTCGTCGCGGTGGGTTTGATCGGCATTGACGCCGGCAATTTCTGGTCGATCCAGCAAAACGGCGTTGACGTCTGGCGCGACGTGGGCAACGGTGTGGTCAAGAGCGCGGTGTTTGGCGTCATCTGCACGGCGGTGGCGCTGTACCAGGGCTATGAAACCGAGGCCACGCCAGAGGGTGTGGCCTACGCAACCACCCGTACCGTGGTGACCGCCTCCCTGGGTGTGCTGGCGATGGACTTCATCCTCACCGCCCTGATGTTCTCGACCCCCTGATCATTGAGCAGCTTACGTATGAACAAAAGAAGCACTGAAATCTTTGTTGGCCTGTTTGTCGTGCTCGGCGCGCTGGGCCTGCTGTTCCTGGCCCTGAAGGCGGCCAACCTGGCCAGCTTTTCCAACGGTGGGGCCACCTACGTGGTGCAAGCACGGTTTGACAACATTGGCGGTCTGAAGGCGCGCGCTCCGGTGCGCTCGGCAGGCGTGAATGTTGGCCGGGTGACCAGTGTCGTCCTCGATACCCAGACCTACCAGGGTGTGGCCACGCTGGAGATCAAGCAGAGCGTGGTGTTTCCCAAGGATTCGTCGGCCAAGATCCTCACTTCTGGTTTGTTGGGTGACCAGTACATCGGCATCGAGCCGGGCGGTGACACCAAGAACCTGGCGGCGGGCGACGTGATCACGCAGACGCAGTCGGCGTTGGTGATTGAAAACCTGATCGGTCAGTTTCTGTTCGACAAGGCGGCCGACGGCGGCGAAAAGAAGGCGCAGTGAGCAAGTCCGGCGCGCGTGACCATGCCGCTGCTCGCAGTACATGGTGATGGCGGCCATGCCTATGCACGGGAGCAGGAACATGAACAACACATCCAACGATCATCTGGGCCGCAGCTCGCGCTGCGTGGCTGTGGCCATGCTGCTGCTGGCCCTGGGGGGCTGCGCCACCCGGGACGGGGGCAATCCGCGTGACCCCTGGGAGCCCTTCAACCGCAAGGTGACGGAGTTCAACGACGCGGTTGACGGGGCGGTGCTCAAGCCGGTTGCGACGGTGTACCGGGACGTGACCCCCGATCTGGTGCGTACGGGGGTGAGCAACTTCTTCGAAAACTTGCGTGATGCCTGGTCGTTCGTCAACGCGGCACTGCAGTTGCGCCCGCGCGAGGCATCGGAGAACTTCCTGCGCTTCAATGTGAACACCTTCTTTGGCTTGGCCGGTGTGCTCGACATCGCGTCCGAGATGGGCATCGAACGCACGCGGCTCGATTTTGGGCAGACCTTGGGACGTTGGGGTGTTCCTTCCGGTCCTTATCTGGTGCTGCCCGTGTTCGGGCCGTCCTCGCTCCGGGACGCGGCCGGGTTCAGCATAGAGTCCCGTGGTGATCTGGTGATGGGCATTTCCGACGTGCCATTGCGTAACACGCTGTATGGATTGCGTGCGATCGAGACCCGGGCCAACCTGCTTCGGGCCAGCACCATGCTGGATGGCGCCGCGCTGGACAAGTACAGCTTCACGCGGGACGTCTATCTGCAGCGGCGCGAGAGCCAGGTCGAGGACCTGATCGACAAGGGCATTGGTCTGAAGAATGGGTCCGGCGGCGAAACGGCCGACTGACAGCATTTCGACACGAAACAATTACACACAGGACACATACGCCGGGAGCCGGTACCGTAGAGTCCTGTTCTAGCGGGTCACTGCACACCGGTGTGCAAGCCCGTACCGAAAGGAAACCCAAATGATTCAACGACGCGAATGCCTTTCCCACCTGCTCGCCGCCGTGGCGCTGGTTGCCAGCCCCCTGGCCTTTGCCGCCGACGAGGCTCCTGACGCACTGGTCAAACGCATTTCAGGCGATGTGATGGCCGCTGTGAAGGCCGATCCGGCGATCCAGAAAGGCGATGTCAACCGCATCGTCGCCCTGGTCGACAGCAAGATCATGCCCAGCGTGAACTTCTCGCGCATGACCGCTTCCGCCGTGGGTCGCCACTGGCGGCAGGCCACGCCCGAGCAGCAAAAGCAGCTGCAGGACGAGTTCAAGACCCTGCTCGTGCGCACCTATTCCGGTGCCCTGGGTGAGGTCAAGGACCAAACGCTGAGCTTCCGTCCTTTGCGCGCCAAGCCCGAGGACACGGAAGTGGTGGTGCGCTCGGAAGTGCGGGGCCGGGGCGAGCCGATCCAGCTCGACTACCGCCTGGAGAAGACGGCCGACGGCTGGAAAATCTATGACCTCAACGTGCTCGGTGTGTGGCTGGTGGAGACCTACCGGACCCAGTTCGCGCAGGAAATCAACGCCAAGGGCATTGACGGACTGATCGCCACGCTGGTGCAGCGCAACAAGGCCGGAACCAAGGCGGGCTGAGACGATGAACGACAGCAGTTCCGCACCGGTGGCCAGTTTGCCGCAGCGTCTGACCCTGGATGATGCGGTGGTGGCGCTGGGGCAGCTCGAACGCGAAGTGGCTGCGCAGCCCGGCACCACCGCCTTGGTCGATGCGAGCGCGTTGCAGGCCTTCGACTCCTCGGCCGTGGCGGTGTTGCTGGAACTGCGGCGCAGCCTCTTGGCGCAAGGCAAGACGCTGCAGATCCAGCACTGGCCGCAGAGGCTGCGTGATCTGGTGACGCTCTACGGGGTGGCCGAGCTGTTGCAGGCCTGACCTGGGCGACCTCGGCCGTCTGCGGCAGTCACGGTCGGGGTCCGCACATCTCCCCTCAGCCTGGTGGCGGACAGGGCGGCGCTTAAAATAGTCCGTTCACCCGCCGTCATCAGATGTCCTGCGCGCGGTCGGTGATCCCAGCGATCCCGTAGCCGCAATGCCCGCAGTTTCCTTTCAGAACGTTTCCAAAGTCTATCTATCGGCACGCGGTGAATTGCACGCGCTCAAGGGGGTGTCGTTCGACATCGAGCCGGGCGAGTTTTTTGGTCTGCTGGGGCCGAATGGCGCGGGGAAAACGACTCTGATCAGTGTGCTGGCGGGCCTCACCCGTGCCAGTGCCGGTCGTGTGCTGGTGCACGGGAAAAACGTGCAGACCGACTACCAGGCCGCCCGCCGCCAACTGGGCGTGGTGCCGCAGGAGCTGGTGTTTGACCCGTTCTTCAATGTACGTGAGGCGCTGAGGTTCCAGTCGGGCTACTTCGGCGTGCGCCACAACGAAGCCTGGATCGATGAGCTGCTCGAAGGCCTGGGTCTGGCCGACAAGGCCGGGGCCAATATGCGTCAGCTCTCAGGTGGCATGAAGCGCCGTGTGCTGGTGGCGCAGGCGCTGGTGCACAAGCCTCCGGTGATCGTGCTCGACGAGCCCACCGCCGGTGTCGATGTGGAGCTGCGCCAGACCCTGTGGCAGTTTGTCTCCGATCTCAACAAGCGCCAGGGCTGCACTGTGTTGTTGACCACACACTATCTGGAAGAAGCCGAGGCCCTGTGTGGCCGCATCGCCATGCTCCGGCAAGGGCAGGTGGTGGCGCTGGAGTCCACCTCGGAGTTGTTGCGCCGGGCCTCGTCCAACGTGCTGCGCTTCAAGACCGACCAGACGCTGCCCGACGATCTGGCCGCTGTGGCCCGCGTTACCGGGCGCGTGGTGCAGTTGCCGGCGCACGATGCCCTGGAGGTTGAGCGCATCCTGGCGCGGGCGCGCGAGTCGGGGGTGTTGGCGCAGGACATCGAGATCCGCAAGGCCGATCTCGAGGATGTGTTCATCGATGTCATGGAAAACGCCGCCCATGCGCAGGGAGCCCGGGCATGACCGGGTGGCAGACCCTTTTCTACAAGGAAATCCTGCGCTTCTGGAAGGTGGGTTTCCAGACGGTGGCGGCGCCGGTCATCACGGCCATTCTGTACATGATGATCTTTGGCCACGTGCTCGAAGGCCGTGTGCAGGTCTACGAGACGGTGAGCTACACGGCGTTTCTGCTGCCGGGCCTGGTCATGATGAGCGTGTTGCAGAACGCGTTCGCCAACAGCTCCTCGTCGCTGATCCAGAGCAAGATCATGGGCAACCTCGTGTTCCTGTTGCTCACGCCCCTGTCGCACCGCGCATGGTTCGTGGCCTATGTGGGGTCGTCCGTGGTGCGCGGGCTGGCCGTGGGGGTCGGGGTGATGCTGGTGACCTGGTGGTTCGCCCAGCCGCCCTTCGTGGCGCCGCTGTGGATCCTGGCCTTTGCCTTGCTGGGAGCCGCCCTGCTGGGTGCGCTGGGCCTGATTGCCGGGCTGTGGGCCGAAAAATTCGACCAGATGGCCGCGTTCCAGAACTTCATCATCATGCCCATGACTTTTCTGTCGGGCGTGTTCTACTCCATCCATTCCCTGCCCGACTTCTGGCAGCGCGTGAGCCATCTCAACCCGTTTTTCTACATGATCGACGGATTCCGGTACGGTTTTTTTGGTGTCAGCGACGTCTCGCCCTGGCTGAGTCTGGCCCTGGTGGGGGGCGCGCTGGTCGTGGTCAGCGCGGTGGCGCTGCACCTGCTGCGCATTGGCTACAAAATCCGGCATTAGCATGGCCCGCCCCGTTGCCTGCTCGCCGTGGCCCAACGACGTCCTTTTTTTCTGACCCCGTCATGACCGCTGATCAACTGCAACAACTCATCGCCGCAGGTCTGCCCTGTGAACACATCGAAGTCACGGGGGACGGCCGCCACTGGGCTGCGGTCATCGTGTCGCCCGAGTTCGAGGGCATGCGGGCCATTGCGCGCCACAAGCGGGTGTACGCCACCTTGGGTGCGCGCATCCAGAGCGATGAAGTGCATGCGCTGTCGATGAAAACCTACACGCCCGCCGAGTGGGCTGGAAAATGATCCCCCTGTGCCGGGATCACTTGCGGCCTGGTGGAGCTGGCTCTGTGGTGACCTTGGTGCGTGCGCCTCGTGCGCTTTCGGCGGCGCTGTCCGTCGTTGACAACTGAAAGACAACTGTTCCATGGACAAACTGCGAATCACCGGCGGCCGTGCGCTGCACGGAGAAGTGAACATCTCCGGTGCCAAGAACGCGGCCTTGCCGGAGCTTTGCGCCACCCTGCTGACGGCCGATCCGGTGACGCTGTTCAATGTGCCGCGCCTGCGCGACGTGGCCACCATGCGTCTTCTGCTGGACAACATGGGTGTGCGGACCGAGACCCACGGCGAGCGCGGTGGCATGACCCTGCAGGCTTCCGACCCCATCCAGCCCGAGGCGCCCTACGAGCTGGTCAAGACCATGCGTGCATCGGTGCTGGTGCTCGGGCCCTTGCTGGCACGCTTCGGCCATGCCCGCGTGTCATTGCCGGGTGGCTGCGCCATCGGCTCGCGACCGGTGGACCAGCACATCAAGGGCATGCAGGCCATGGGAGCCGACATCGAGGTGGAGCACGGCTACATGGTGGCCAAGCTGGGCGCCGGCCGCAGCCGGCTGCGCGGCGCCCGCATCACCACCGACATGGTGACGGTGACCGGAACCGAGAACTTCCTCATGGCCGCCACGCTGGCCGAGGGCGAGACTGTGCTGGAAAACGCCGCCCAGGAGCCGGAGATTGGTGATCTGGCCGAGATGCTGATCGCCATGGGTGCGCAGATCGAGGGGCATGGCACCAGCCGTATCCGCATCCAGGGCGTGGAGCGCCTGCACGGCTGCGACCACCAAGTGGTGGCCGACCGCATCGAAGCGGGTACCTTCCTGTGCGCGGTGGCGGCCACGGGGGGAGACGTGTTGCTGCGCCACGGCCGCGCCGATCATCTGGATGCGGTGATCGAGAAGCTGCGCGAAGCGGGTGCCGTTATCGAGGGGGGCCGGGACAGCGATGGCGACTTCATCCGCGTGCGGGCGTCCGGCCGGCTCAAGGCGCAAAGCTTTCGCACCACCGAATACCCGGGTTTCCCGACCGACATGCAGGCCCAGTTCATGGCGCTCAACTGCATTGCCCAGGGCACCAGCACGGTGACGGAAACCATTTTTGAAAACCGGTTCATGCACGTCAACGAGCTGGTTCGCCTGGGGGCTCACATCCAGACCGATGGCAAGGTGGCGGTGATCGAGGGCATTGATCGCCTGTCGGGTGCCACGGTGATGGCGACCGACCTGCGCGCTTCGGCCAGTCTGGTGATCGCCGGTCTGGTGGCCGAGGGCGAAACCATCGTTGACCGCATCTACCACCTGGACCGCGGCTACGACCAGATGGAAGCCAAACTGCGCGGCATTGGCGCCGATATAGAACGAATCAAATGATCACACTCGCCCTGTCCAAAGGCCGCATCTTCGATGAAACCCTGCCGCTGCTTGCGGCCGCGGGCATCGAGGTGCTGGAAGACCCGGAAACCTCGCGCAAGCTCATCCTCGCGACCAACCAGCCCGGTGTGCGTGTGGTGCTGGTGCGCGCCACCGATGTGCCGACTTACGTGGAGTACGGTGGCGCCGACCTCGGCGTGACCGGCCGGGACACGCTGATCGAACACGGCGGCCAGGGCCTGTACCAGCCGTTGGACCTGAAGATCGCGCAGTGCCGCATGAGCGTGGCCGTGCCGTCGGACTTTGACTACGCCTCGGCTGTGCGCCAGGGCTCGCGGTTGAAAGTGGCCACGAAATACACCACGATCGCGCGCGAGTTTTTCGCCAGCAAGGGCGTGCACGTGGACCTGATCAAGCTGTACGGCAGCATGGAGCTGGCGCCCCTGACGGGCTTGGCCGATGCCATCGTCGATCTGGTGTCCACGGGCAAGACGCTCCAGGCCAACAACCTGGTCGAGGTCGAGCGCATCATGGACATCAGTTCGCGCCTGGTCGTCAACCAGGCCGCGCTCAAACTCAAGCAGGCGGCCATCCGCCCCATCCTCGACGCCTTCTCCAACGCCATCGAAAAAAACGCCGTACCGTCATGAGCCTCACCGCCGCGCCCGTCCGCCTGTCCACCCAATCGTCCGATTTCGAGGCGCGGTTCGCCGCGCGCTTGCATTGGTCGGCCGAGACCGACAGCGCGATCGAGCAGCGCGTGGCCGACATCCTGGCCGACGTGCAGCAGCGCGGCGATGCGGCGGTGCTGGAATACACAGCGCGTTTTGATGGCCTGAATGCCGATGGCGTGCCGGCGCTGGAGCTCACGCAGGCCGAGCTGAAGGCAGCGTTCGATGGTCTGCCAGCCGCGCAGCGTGACGCGCTGGAGTCCGCCGCGCGCCGTGTGCGCAGCTACCACGAGGCGCAGAAACGCGCCAGTGGCGAAAGCTGGAGCTACCGCGACGAAGACGGCACGCTGCTGGGCCAGAAGGTCACGCCACTGGACCGGGTGGGCATCTACGTGCCCGGTGGCAAAGCGGCCTATCCGTCCAGTGTGTTGATGAACGCCATCCCGGCGCACGTGGCGGGTGTGGCGGAAATCATCATGGTCGTGCCCACCCCGAAGGGCGAGAAGAACCCGCTGGTGCTCGCCGCCGCCTACGTGGCCGGCGTCACGCGTGCCTTCACCATCGGTGGCGCGCAGGCCGTGGCGGCCCTGGCCTACGGCACCGCCACCGTGCCCAAGGTCGACAAGATCACCGGCCCCGGCAACGCCTACGTGGCCAGCGCCAAAAAGCGCGTGTTCGGCACCGTGGGCATCGACATGATCGCCGGCCCGAGCGAGATTCTCGTGCTGGCCGACGGCAGCACGCCGGCCGACTGGGTGGCGATGGACCTGTTCAGCCAGGCCGAGCACGACGAACTGGCGCAGAGCATCCTGCTCTGCCCCGACGCCGCCTACATCGACGCCGTGCAGGCCGCCATCGATCGCCTGCTGCCCACCATGCCGCGCGCGGCCATCATCGCCAAGAGCCTGAACGACCGCGGTGCGCTGATCCTGACGCGCGACATGGAAGAGGCCTGCGCCATCAGCAACCGCATCGCGCCCGAGCACCTGGAGGTGTCGAGCAGCGAGCCACACCGCTGGGAGCCGCTGCTCAAACACGCGGGCGCCATCTTCCTGGGCGCCTACACCAGCGAGAGCCTGGGCGACTACTGCGCCGGCCCCAACCACGTGCTGCCCACCAGCGGCACCGCGCGCTTCTCGTCGCCGCTGGGCGTGTACGACTTCCAGAAGCGCAGCAGCCTGATCGAAGTCAGCGCCGCGGGCGCCCAGACGCTGGGCATCATCGCCGCCGAACTGGCCTACGGCGAAGGCCTGCAGGCGCATGCCCGCGCCGCTGAATTGCGCCTGACCAACGTCCCCCCGATGCGGGGTGCCCGATGACCGACATGAACACCCCGAACCCGCTGCGCTTCATCCGGCAGGACATCCAGTCCATGCACGCCTACGCCATCCAGGACTCGGCCGGCATGGTCAAGCTCGATGCGATGGAAAATCCGTTTTCTCTCTCGCCCGAGCTGCAGGCAAAGCTGGGAGAGCGCCTGGGCGCGGTGGCGATCAACCGCTACCCAGGTGCACGCATCGACGATCTCAAGCAGGCGCTGGCCAGCTACGTGGACTTGCCCGAAGGCCATGGCCTGATGCTGGGCAACGGCTCGGACGAGCTGATCTCCTTGCTGGCCATGGCCTGCGACGTGCCCGGCGCGTCCATCCTCGCGCCGTTGCCCGGTTTTGTCATGTACGCCATGAGCGCGCAGCTGCAGGGGCTGGCTTTCCACGGTGTGCCGCTCACGGCCGGCTTTGAGCTGGACGAAGCCGCCATGCTGGCCGCGATGCGCGCGCACCGGCCCGCCATCACCTACATCGCCTACCCGAACAACCCCACCGCCAATCTGTGGGACGCCGCCGTGATCCGTCGCCTGATCGCCGAAGCGGCCACGTTTGGCGGGCTGGTGGTGATGGACGAGGCCTACCAGCCGTTTTCCAGCAAGACCTGGCTGGACGAGATTCGGGCCAACCCGGCGGCCAACGCCAACGTGCTGCTCATGCGCACACTGTCCAAATTTGGCCTGGCCGGCGTGCGCCTGGGCTACATGCTGGGCCCGCAGGCGCTGGTGCACGAGGTGGACAAGCTGCGTCCGCCCTACAACGTGAGCGTGCTCAACGCCGAATGCGCGCTGTTTGCGCTGGAGCACGCCGGGGTGTTCGCGCAGCAGGCGGCGCACATCCGTGAGCAGCGGTCCGTGCTGATTGAGGCGCTGGCCCGGATGCCGGGCGTCACGCCCTTCCCGAGTGACGCCAACATGGTGCTGGCGCGTGTGCCTGATGCACAACGCAGCTTCGATGGCCTGAAGGCACGCGGCGTTCTGGTCAAGAATGTTTCTAAAATGCACCCATCGCTGACCAACTGTCTGCGCCTGACCGTCGGAACCCCCGAGGAGAATGCGCAATTGATCGGCGCCCTGCCACAAGTTTTATGACCGTCATGTCCTCCGTTTCCCCCGCTTCCGCCGACCGCGTGGCCGACGTCCAGCGCAACACCGCGGAAACGCAGATCACCGTTCGCGTCAATCTTGACGGCACGGGAACGGCCAACCTGTCCACCGGCATCGGTTTCTTCGACCACATGCTCGACCAGATCGCGCGTCACGGCCTGATCGACCTCGATATCCAGGCCAAGGGCGACCTGCACATCGATGGCCATCACACGGTGGAAGACGTGGGCATCACGCTCGGCCAGGCGTTCGCCAAGGCCGTGGGCGACAAGAAGGGCATCCGCCGCTACGGGCACGCTTACGTGCCGCTGGACGAGGCCTTGTCGCGTGTGGTGGTCGATTTTTCGGGTCGCCCCGGCCTGCACATGCACGTGCCGTTCAAGAGTGGCATGGTGGGCGCCTTCGACACCCAATTGGCGTTCGAGTTTTTCCAGGGTTTTGTAAATCATGCGGGGGTCACGCTGCACATCGACAACCTGAAGGGCGAGAATGCCCACCACCAGGCAGAGACCGTGTTCAAGGCATTTGCCCGCGCGCTGCGCATGGCGCTCGAGCGCGATCCGCGCATGGGCGATGTGATCCCCTCGACCAAAGGCTCGCTCTGAGCATTCCTGTCCGATGAACCGCAAGACTGTCGCCGTGGTCGACTACGGCAGTGGGAACCTGCGTTCCGTCTCGCAGGCCGTGGCCCACGTGGCCGCCGCCAGTGGGGTGGACGTGAGCGTCACGTCCGATCCCAAGGTGGTGCTGGACGCCGAACGCGTGATCCTGCCCGGGCAGGGCCACATGGGCGACTGCATGCGCGAACTCGCCGCCTCCGGCCTGATGGACGCTGTGTTGCATGCGGCCGTCCACAAACCTTTGTTCGGCGTCTGCGTGGGCATGCAGATGCTGCTGGATCGCAGCGAAGAAGGTCCCACCAATGGCCTGGGCCTGATTCCTGGCGAGGTGGTGCGGTTTCGCCTGGAGGGGCGTCTGCAGGCCGATGGGAGCCGTTTCAAGGTGCCGCAAATGGGCTGGAACCAGGTGTTCCACGAGCTCGGCCACGGGTCGGCGCATCCCCTGTGGGCCGGCATCGACGAGGGCGCCTATTTTTATTTCGTGCACAGTTACTACGCCCGTCCTGCCCACGTTCAACACTGTGTGGGCGAAGCCGACTACGGGGGGCGCTTCGCGGCAGCCATCGCACGTGACAATATTTTTGCGACCCAGTTTCATCCTGAAAAGAGTGCCGACCAGGGGCTCGCGCTCTACCGCAACTTCCTTCACTGGAACCCTTAAGTCCATCCGCCCTTCACCTAGACCATCATGTTGCTGATTCCTGCCATTGATCTGAAAGACGGCCAGTGTGTTCGCCTCAAACAGGGCGACATGGACCAATCCACGGTGTTTGGCGAAGACCCGGCCGCCATGGCGCGTGCCTGGGTCGACAAGGGGGCACGCCGTGTGCACCTGGTGGACCTGAACGGGGCGTTTGCCGGCAAACCCAAGAACGAGCAGGCCATCCGAGCCATCCTCAAGGAGGTGGGGTCCGAGGTGGACGTGCAGCTCGGTGGCGGGATTCGCGATCTCGACACCATTGAGCGCTACCTGGACGCCGGTCTGCGCTACGTGATCATCGGCACGGCGGCGGTCAAGAACCCCGGTTTCCTGCAGGACGCCTGCACCGCGTTCGGTGGCCACATCATCGTGGGCCTGGACGCCAAGGACGGCAAGGTGGCCACCGACGGCTGGAGCAAGCTCACCGGCCACGAGGTGGTCGATCTGGGCAAGAAGTTCGAGGACTACGGCGTCGAAGGCATCATCTACACCGATATCGGTCGCGACGGCATGCTCAGCGGCATCAACATCGACGCCACGGTCAGGCTCGCGCAGGCCTTGTCGGTACCGGTCATTGCTTCCGGTGGCCTGTCCAATCTGGACGACATCCGCGCCTTGTGCGATGTGGAAGACGAGGGCATCGAGGGCGTGATCTGCGGCCGCTCGATCTACAGCGGCGATCTGGACTTCGAGGCCGCGCAAAAGCTGGCCGACGACCTGAACGGCTGAACGAGAAGCCCATGCTCGCCAAACGCATCATTCCCTGTCTCGACGTGACCGGTGGCCGCGTGGTCAAGGGGGTCAACTTCGTCGAACTGCGCGACGCGGGCGACCCGGTGGAGATCGCCGCACGGTACAACGAGCAGGGTGCGGACGAGCTCACGTTTCTGGACATCACCGCCACCAGCGATGGGCGCGACCTGATCCTGCACATCATCGAGGCGGTGGCCTCGCAGGTGTTCATTCCGCTCACGGTGGGTGGCGGGGTTCGCACCGTGGAAGACGTGCGTCGCCTGCTCAACGCAGGCGCGGACAAGACCAGTTTCAATTCCGCTGCCATTGCCAATCCGCAGGTGATCCGTGATGCGTCCGACAAATACGGCGCCCAGTGCATCGTGGTGGCCATCGACGCCAAGCGCCGCCACGGCGACGACCTGGCCGCACGTGGCGAGGGCTGGGACGTCTACAGCCACGGGGGCCGCAAGAACACCGGTCTGGACGCTGTGGCATGGGCGAAGCAGATGGCCGACTTCGGTGCCGGTGAAATCCTGCTCACCAGCATGGACCGCGACGGCACCAAGGCCGGGTTTGACCTGGCGCTGACCCGTGCCGTGGCCGATGCCGTGGACGTGCCCGTGATTGCATCGGGTGGTGTGGGCAACCTGGACCACCTGGCCGATGGCGTGCAACAGGGCAGGGCGGATGCGGTGCTGGCGGCCAGCATCTTTCACTACGGCGAGTACACCGTGGCACAGGCCAAGGCGCGCATGGCCGAGCGGGGCATTCCGGTCCGGCTCTGACCCGATCGGCGTAGGTTCAGTTCGGGGGCTGCCGGTTCGGCAGTTGCCGCTCCAGCCGGTCTTCCAGTTCACCAATGCTGGCCTCCAGGCCGTTGCCGGACTGTTCGATCACCCGGGTCAGAATGGTCTGTAGCTGCTCGATTTTCTGGTGCATCTTGTCCGACAGATCCCGTTCGCGCGCGGCCGTGGCCTGCATCTCCGTTTGCAGGTACTGGCGCAGCTCGGTGAACCGGGACGCTTCGGCCTGATCGGCCAGGCGGCGCTGCTCGGCCACCTCGCGCGTGATGCGGCGTACCTCCATCAGGTGCACGGTCTGGTAGTAGACCAGCGCGAGCAGGAAGACCACCAGCACCAGAGCCAGCATGCCTAGCAGCACCAGCCCCATGGGCGCCTGCACCTCGGAGAATCCGAAGTTGAGTGTGGAGGGTTGCAGTATCTGCTCGAAGTTGAGGGCCACGAACCCGGCAATCAGCAGGATGAACAGGATCAGGAGGATTGTTCGAATTTTCATGGCGTTGTCTCTCGGGTGAGCCCGGCCCCGGAGTGGGGCTGAGGGCAAAACCATCCTACCGCCATTCAGCCACGGACTCTGTAAGGAGTCGCACATGGTAGATTCCCGCCATGAACTGGTTGGATGAAGTGAAATGGGACGCCCAAGGCCTGGTCCCGGTGATCGCGCAGGAAGCCGCAAGCGGTGATGTGTTGATGTTTGCCTGGATGAATCGCGAGGCCCTGCAGAAGACCGCCGAACTCGGCCGTGCGGTCTATTTCAGCCGCTCGCGCAACAGGCTTTGGTTTAAGGGCGAAGAGTCCGGCCATGTACAGACGGTGCACGATATCCGGCTGGATTGCGACAACGACGTGGTGCTGCTCAAGGTCACCCAGCTTGGCCACGAGCCCGGCATTGCCTGCCATACCGGTCGTCACAGCTGTTTCTTCCAGCGCCACGAAAATGGACAGTGGCACGCGGTGGATCCGGTGCTGAAAGACCCTGAATCCATCTACAAATAGAACACCCGCATGTCTTCCATCGATGCCCTGGCGCGCCTGGCCGCCGTGATAGAAAGCCGCAAACCCGTGAACGGTGGCGACCCGGAGAAAAGCTATGTGGCCCGGTTGCTGCACAAGGGGCCGGACGCCTTCCTGAAGAAGATTGGAGAGGAAGCCACCGAAACCGTCATGGCCGCCAAAGATGTGGACCATGGGGGCGACGGCCAGAAGCTGGTCAACGAGGTGGCCGATCTCTGGTTTCACTGCATGATCGCGCTGGCGCACTACGGAAAGACGCCTGCCGACGTGGTGAGTGAGTTGGTGCGTCGCGAAGGCCTGAGCGGGCTGGAAGAGAAGGCACTGCGCAAGGCGGTCGTGCGCGAGTCGGAATCCTCAAACCCTGGAGGTGCGTCATGAGCGATATCGTCGATATGGAAGCCGTGGACAGCGAGAAAGCACAATCGCTCAAAAGCGTGGGCTGGCTCAGTTACATCTTGCATCTGATCGTGGCCGTGGCGGCGGTGGTACCCGGCGCCCAGGTAGGCGCCGGCCTGCTGCTGGTGGCGCTGGTGATTGATCTGGTGAAGCAAGGCGACGCGGAGGGCACATGGCAAGTCAGTCATTTCCGCTGGCGCATCCGCACCGTGATCTGGGCAGGCGTTCTTTACGTTGTCACCCTCCCGCTGTGGTTTTTGCTGTTGCTACCCGGAATGATCGCCTGGGTGGTGATCTCCATCTGGTTCCTCTACCGCATTGTCAAGGGCATGGTGCGCATGAATGCCAATCAACCCATGCCCGACTGATCAGATTCCCGAACCATGAGCGCACACGACCCCAACTGCATCTTCTGCAAGATCATCGCCGGACAGATTCCGTCAAAAAAAGTCTATGAGGACGAAGATATCTACGTCTTTCACGACATCCATCCCTGGGCTCCCGTGCACTTTCTCATGGTGCCCAGGCAACACATCCCGTCGCTGGCGCAGCTCACACCCGAGCACGAACGCCTGATGGGGCGCATGATGGTGCTGGCGCCGAAACTGGCTGCCGAGCAGGGCTGTAACCCGTACCCGGACGGTGGGTTTCGCCTGGTCTGCAACACCGGCGCAGAAGGGGGGCAGGAGGTACACCACCTGCACCTGCATGTGATGGGTGGACCACGTCCCTGGTTGCGCGGTTGATCGGGGTACAGACCTTCTACAGCAGACCCGAGGTTCCCCTTTGGGCGGGCTGCTGAACTCTTGGCGGGGCTTAGAATCCCATCTACAGCGTCACGCGCACTACTTATATATGTTTGGAGAAAATCATGGGTTCTTTCTCGATTTGGCACTGGTTGATCGTGCTGCTGATCGTTGTGATGGTGTTCGGCACCAAAAAGCTTAAAAACATCGGTTCGGATCTGGGCGGCGCCGTCAAGGGTTTCAAGGATGGCATGAAGGAAGGTGGTCAAAGTGCGGCAGATGCCACCTCGACGCCTGCCGGTCAGGTGACTCAGGACACCCGCACCGACAAAAACACCATCGACGTTGAAGCCAAGCAGAAGAGCTGAACTTTGAGCCTGCCGGCGTAGCACGTGCGCACTGCCCGGCGAACACAGGGCTTGATCCCAATGCCCGACCTTGCCCGCAGGATGGCTGATACATGATTGATCTGGGCATTTCCAAACTCGCTCTCATCGGGGCGGTGGCGTTGATCGTCATCGGTCCGGAAAAGCTGCCGCGCGTGGCGCGCACCGTGGGGGCCTTGCTGGGCAAGGCGCAGCGTTACGTGTCCGACGTGAAGGCCGAGGTCAGCCGGTCCATGGAGCTCGAAGAGCTCAAGAAGATGAAGGATTCGGTGGAGAGCGCTGCCCGCGACGTTGAAACGTCGGTGCAGAGCGGGGCCAGCGACTTCGAAAAATCCTGGTCCGAAGCCACCGCCGGGCTGGACGGCGCCACCTACGGCTCGGACAGCAGCGAGGCCATGGGTTCCATTGGCTCATCGCTGTACCCGGTTTACAAACATCCGAAAAAGAACTGGCGCATCAAGCAGAACGCCACGCCCCAATGGTTCAAAGCACGCACTGGCGTGCGCACCCGCACCCAGTCCGGTGCGGCCCGCGTGGCCCGTTTCCGGCCCCGCTCCTCCTCCGTCCCCCGCTGATGTCCGATCCCAAAGATTCCACCGACGAACTCGCCGGTACCGAGCAGCCGTTTGTCCAGCATCTCATGGAGTTGCGAGATCGCCTGCTCTACGGCATTGTGGGTCTGGGTATTTGCATGGCCTTGCTGGCCATCTGGCCAGGCCCCAGCGGCCTGATCGATCTGATCGCGGTGCCCATCCGGGCGCACATGCCGCCTGATGCCAAGCTGATCGCGGTGGGCGTTTTCTCCCCGTTTTTCGTGCCCATCAAGGTGTTGGCGATGGCCGCCCTGCTGTTGTCGCTGCCATGGTGGATGTACCAGGTCTGGGCATTTGTGGCACCCGGTCTGTACAGCCATGAGAAACGCTTTGCCGTGCCGCTGATCGTTCTGGGCAGCTTGCTGGCCTATGTCGGCATAGCGTTCGTGCAGTTCTTCGTGCTCGACAAGATGTTCGGCTTCATCCAGCAGTTCACGCCAGCCAGCGTGGCCGCGACACCCGACATTGCCTCGTACGTGGAAGCGATTCTTTCGCTTTACCTGGCGTTTGGTCTGGCGTTCCAGGTGCCGATCGTGGTGGTGTTGCTGGTCAAGATGAACATGGTCTCGGTGAAGCAGCTCAAGGAGTTCCGGGGCTATTTCATCGTCGTGGCCTTCATCATCGCGGCCGTGGTCACCCCCCCCGATGTGATTTCTCAACTCGCCTTGGCCGTCCCCATGTGTCTGCTTTACGAGCTGGGTATATGGGGCGCGCAGTGGTTCATCAAAAGCACGGCCGCTCCTGAACAAGCCGCCGAAGACGCCGCCAAATAAGCGGACGCACGCGATGCGTGAGTGGCCGCTCGTGCTGCGCGAATGAACTTCAGCGCTGCTCCTGCAGCCTGGGTTGTTGCGTCCGCCTGCCCGGTGTCACGTCGATCCGAATCTTGCCGTCTTTGCGCACGACGTCCAGTGTCGCGGCTTGTCCCGGTGTCAAGGCGGCCACGGCGGACAGCAGCTGGGCCACATTTGCGACACTGCGCCCGGCCACACTGGTGATCACATCGCCCGGGCGAATGCCAGCTTGGGCGGCCGGGCCGTTTTGCAGCACGCCGGTGATGATGACGCCAACGCCCGACTCGATGCCAAAGCTTTCGGCCAGTTCGGGAGTGAGGTCCTGGGGTTCCACACCGATCCAGCCGCGAGTGACCTGACCATCCTTCACGATGGCGTCCAGCACGCTGCGCGCGGTGGAGGTGGGGATTGCGAACCCGATGCCCATGGAGCCCCCCGACCGCGAGTAAATCGCGGTGTTGATGCCCATCAGATGGCCATTCACGTCCACCAGCGCCCCACCCGAATTGCCAGGGTTGATGGCTGCGTCGGTCTGGATGAAGTTCTCGAAGGTGTTGATGCCCAACTGAGTACGTCCCAGCGCGCTGACGATGCCGCTGGTGACTGTCTGGCCTACGCCAAAGGGGTTGCCGATGGCCAGCACCTGATCGCCAATGAACAAAGCGTCCGAATTGCCCAGCGTGATGACGGGCAGGTCTTTCAGGTCCACCTTGAGAATGGCCAGATCGGTTTCTGGATCGGTGCCGATCACCTGCGCAGCGCTCTTGCGACCATCGTTGAGAATCACCTCGATCTCATCGGCTTCCTCGATCACGTGGTTGTTGGTCAGGATGTAGCCGGCAGGGCTGACGATCACCCCTGAGCCCAGCCCTGCCTGGGGTTGTGACGGATTCTGGTCACCAAAGAAAAAACGGAACCAGGGGTCGGCAGCCTGCGGGTTGTTTTCAGGCGCTTTGCTGGTGTTGATGCTGACCACCGCTGGCGAAGCCGCGCGCGCGGCCGCTCTGAACCCATTCGTTGCGATGTTTTCGTTGGCCACGGCAGGGGTGGAGGACTCCAGCACGGGCACCACCGAAGCGGTGATCGGGCGCCGGTCCAGCCAGTCGGGCTTGAGCGTGGCGATCACGAAATAGGCGGCCAGCAGCACGGTCACGGATTGGGCAAAAACCAGCCAGAGTCGTTTCATGTCGGGTAGAAGTAGAGTGCACTTGCGCACCCGGGAGGTCGGGCGCTCTGCGGAAGATTCTCCGCCATTGTCCCGCATATGCCTGTGGGTTTGCGGAGTTCAAGTGAATTGACGCAGGTCAATGCACCGGCCATGTAACCGCAGTGCAATGAGCGCCTCTAAACGAAGAAACGGAGTGAGCGATGAAAGCCTTGGTGGACTTGTTCTCAACCGATTACGGTTTGTTCAGCATTGCCGGCATTGTCTTCATGATTTGTATGGCGATCTGGTTTTACCGGTTTTTCATGCGCAAGATGGACGAAGGCGAACGCGCTCAGCACTGAGGGAGCGCGGAACTCCAGACGCCGGCGGAGGCCACCGCCGGTAGTGCGCGGTTCCTGGAGGTGGCAAGATAGGGCGGGTGTCAGAATAGGTTGCTTGCCAGCCGTACCCCGGGCTTGCGGGTCCGATCTGGTTCGCACCCCGATGCCTGTTCCTTTGCCCCATGAGCCCTTCCGTGCCCCCTGACTCTACAAAAAACTTCCCGCAAGCACCCGCCGTCTCGCGAGAGATGTTGCTCGGTGCCTTGGACGCCCTGCTGCAACCGACGCTGTTTCGCGACTACGGTCCCAATGGACTGCAGGTGGAGGGGCGTGCTCATATTCGAAAGCTGGTCACCGGCGTGACGGCCAGCCGGGCGCTGATCGATGCGGCCGTGGGTTCCGGAGCCGATGCCATCCTCGTGCATCATGGCTTGTTCTGGCGCGGGCAGGATGGGCGGGTTACGGGCTGGATGAAGCAGCGTCTGTCGCGCCTGCTGGCCAACGAGATCAATCTGTATGCCTATCACCTGCCTCTGGACGGTCATGCGGAGTTGGGCAACAACGCGCAACTGGCCCGGCAACTGGGGATCGGCTTGTACGATGGGGAGCGTGGTCGTTTCGGCGAGCAGTCGTTGGGCTTCATCGGAAGGTGGTCCGCACCCTCGGCGAGCACCTTGGCAACCCACATCGGCAAAGTGCTCGGCCGGCCAGTGACGCTGGTGGCCGAACCTGACCGACCCATCGAACACGTGGCCTTGTGTACGGGCGGTGCACAGGGCTACTTCGAGGCGGCCATCGCGGCCGGCGCCGACGTGTTCATCACTGGTGAGATATCCGAACCCCAGGCGCACTATGCCCGCGAATGCGGCGTGGCCTACATTGCCTGCGGACACCACGCTTCCGAGCGCTATGGGGCGCCGGCAGTGGGTGCCCACGTGGCAGCCCAACTGGGCTTGGTGCATGAGTTCATTGACATTGACAATCCTGCCTGAACGATCCGATGAGAACAGTCCCAGCATCGCCCACCATTGACGGATCGGCCACCACCGAGTCGCCGGTGATTCTGACCATGGGAGATCCCGCGGGCATCGGTCCGGAAATCGTCGTCAAGGCCTTTCACGAGCGCCCGGAGTTGCTGCGACGGGTGGTGGTGGCGGGGGATGTTGCGACGCTCCGGCGTGCCGCTCGGGTGGTGCAAGCGGATTCGGGATTGGCTGCGGATGGTCTGATGCTGGCGCAACTTGCCGAGGTGTCTGACTTTGGCCAGGTGCCGCCGGGTTGCCTGGCCGTGGTGCAGGCCTGCGAACTGCCACAACCGGTACCACTCGGGCATGTCAGTGCTGCCGCCGGGCGGGCAGCGGCCGATTGCATTCGCTATGGCGCGCAGGCAGCTTTGGATGGTCGGGCCCGCGCTCTGGTGACAGCACCGATTCACAAGGAGGCGCTGGCCGCGGCCGGCGTGACGCATCCCGGGCACACCGAGATGCTGCAGGCTTTGGCGGCAGAGCACCACGGGCTGGATGTGAAGGAGCTTCCTGTCCGCATGATGTTGAGTTGTCCGGGCTTGCGCACGGTCCTGGTCAGCATCCACGTGTCGTTGCGGCAGGCGTTGCAGGCCGTGACGCTGGATCAGGTCTTGCAGACGCTTCGAATCACTCACCGCCATTTCGGTTCGGTGGGCTGGCCCCATCCGCGCATCGCCGTCGCGGGACTGAACCCGCATGCCGGGGAGGGCGGTCTGTTTGGCCTTGAGGAAATCGAGGTGATCGAGCCAGCGGTGCGCCAGGCGCGGGAAGAGGGCATCGATGCGAGTGGTCCACATGCGCCCGACACGGTTTTCATGCGCGCACGCCAGGGCGCATTCGATGTGGTGCTGGCGATGTACCACGACCAGGGCCTGATCCCCGTCAAGCTGCTGGGCCTGGAACATGGCGTGAACACCACGCTGGGGCTGCCTTTCGTGCGCACCAGTCCCGATCACGGCACGGCGTTCGATCTGGCCGGCACGGGCCGTGCCAGCGCAGCGAGTCTGCTGGCCGCCATCGACGCTGCGCTGTTGGCCACGCAGAACTGAACACCGCGTTCAGTCCGCCTTTCGTGGGCCGCCCGATCCGCAGGAAACGATGTGGCGCGAGAGGCTACTTCTTCAGGCTGTCGCGGATCTCACGCAGCAGCAACACATCTTCGGACGGCGCCGCGGGGGCCGCTGGTGCCGACACCTCGGCCCTCTTCAGGCGATTGATCTGTTTGACCATGATGAAAATGATGAACGCCAGGATGAGGAAGTTGATCGCAACGCTGATAAAGCTGCCATAGGCCAGCGTGGGGACGCCTGCGGCCTTCATGGCTGCCAGTGTGGGGGCTGTGCCCTCGGGGATTTTGCCGAGAGGTAGATACAGGTTGGAAAAATCGAGGCTGCCGACGATCGATCCCACGACGGGCATGATCACGTCATCGACCAGTGATCCCACAATCTTTCCGAAGGCGCCGCCGATGATCACACCGACCGCCAGGTCGATCACGTTGCCTTTGACGGCAAACTCTCTGAACTCTTGCATCATGCCCATGCGGGACCTCCAGATCGGATTGGGTTGGTTCTCTTGAAGCTGGCTTGAGGTGCAAAGACTTGCATCTCCGCTGCCAGCAGCGATTCTCATGCACGCAAGCAAAGTATTTCGGCCGGCTGGCGAAAGTCAAATGCGGACACAGCATCGCTTGTGAAAATGCCCAGTCAACCACGATGTCAGGCCAAAGTGGGCCTGATGAGCTCCAGTACAATGCCGGGTTGTCCCTAGTGTCCCCTCGAAACTGATTGAAAGATCCCCATGAGTGAAGCAACCGTCGATGCGACCGTCGATAGCAGCCGCCGAACCTGGCTGATCACATCCTGCGCCATGGGTGGCGTGGGTGCAGCTGCGGTCGCAGTTCCTTTCGTGAGCAGTTTTCAACCATCCGAGCGGGCCAAGGCCGCCGGCGCCGCGATCGAGGTGGATATTTCCACACTGCAGCCTGGCGAGAAGCGGGTGGTTGAGTGGCGCGGCAAGCCGGTGTGGATCATGCGGCGTACCCCCGAGCAGTTGGCGGCGCTGGAAAAGCAGGAAGATCAGTTGGCGGATCCGAACTCGGATCGCAAGACCTACCCCACGCCCGAATACGCAAAAAACCGCCATCGCTCCATCAAGCCTGAAGTGCTGGTTGCCGTGGGTATATGCACCCATCTGGGCTGTTCCCCTGGTGACAAGTTCACGCCCGGTCCTCAGCCTTCGCTGCCCGATGACTGGCAGGGCGGCTTCCTCTGCGCTTGCCACGGCTCCACGTTCGACGTGGCCGGGCGTGTCTTCAAGAACAAGCCGGCGCCGGACAACCTTGAAGTTCCTCCGCACTACTACCTGTCCGACACCACCCTGCTGGTCGGTGAAGAGAAAAAAGCCTGACCCGCTGCACCGCGCAGTGCACGCAGTCTACTGACCACAGAGGCATTCCATGGCTGAATTCAAAGAAATCTCCCCCGACGCTCCCCTGGGCCAAAAGGCCCTGAACTGGGTTGACAACAGGTTCCCGCTCTCCAAGCTCTTCAATGAGCACATGGCCGAGTACTACGCGCCGAAGAACTTCAACTGGTGGTACATCTTCGGTTCGCTGGCACTGCTGGTGCTGGTGATTCAGATCGTGACCGGCATCTTCCTCGTGATGCATTACAAGCCCGATGCGACCACGGCTTTTGCTTCGGTCGAGTACATCATGCGCGATGTGCCTTGGGGTTGGTTGATTCGCTACATGCATTCCACCGGGGCATCTGCCTTCTTCGTGGTGGTGTATCTCCACATGTACCGTGGCCTGATCTACGGCTCGTACCGCAAGCCGCGTGAACTGGTCTGGGTCTTCGGTTGTGCCATCTTCCTGGTGTTGATGGCCGAAGCTTTCATGGGCTATCTGCTGCCGTGGGGCCAGATGTCTTACTGGGGCGCCCAAGTGATCGTCAACCTGTTCTCGGCCATTCCCTTTGTTGGCCCCGATCTGGCCTTGTTGATCCGTGGCGATTTCGTGGTGGGCGACGCCACCCTCAACCGGTTCTTCAGCTTCCACGTGATCGCCGTGCCGCTGGTCCTGCTTGGCCTCGTGGTGGCGCACATCATTGCGCTGCATGAAGTGGGCTCCAACAACCCTGACGGCGTCGAGATCAAGGCAACCAAGGACGACAAGGGCATTCCGTTGGACGGCATTCCGTTCCACCCGTATTACAGCGTGCACGACATCTTCGGTGTGTCGCTGTTCCTGATGGTGTTCTCTGCCATCGTGTTCTTCGCGCCCGAGTTCGGTGGCTACTTCCTTGAGTACAACAACTTCATCCCGGCCGACCCGCTGGTCACGCCACTGCACATTGCGCCGGTCTGGTACTTCACGCCTTTCTATTCCATGCTGCGCGCCATCACCAGCGAGATGATGTACGCCTTGATCGCCTGCGTGTTGCTGGGCGCTCTGCTGGGTGTGATCAAAGCACGGCTCAACATGGTCATGAAGGGTGCGGTGGTGGGGGGGGCTGTGGTGCTGGTGGCCCTGATGATGGCCATCGATGCCAAGTTCTGGGGCGTGGTCGCCATGGGTGGCGCCGTCGTGATCCTGTTCTTCCTGCCCTGGCTGGACAACAGCCCCGTCAAGTCGATTCGCTACCGCCCGAGCTGGAACAAGTGGCTCTACCTGGTGTTCGTGATCAACTTCCTGATCCTGGGCTATCTAGGGGTGCAGCCGCCTTCGCCTGTTGGTGAACGTGTTTCGCAAGTGGGCACGCTGTTTTACTTCGGCTTTTTCCTGCTGATGCCCTGGTGGAGTCGCCTGGGCGAATTCAAGCCGGTGCCCAGCCGCGTCACCTTCCACCCCCATTGAGCCCACACGAGCCATTCCGGAGAGTCAAGCAAATGAAAAAAATCCTTATGGGCTTTGCGCTGGCCCTGGGCCTGTCGGGTTCGGTTCTGGCCGCTGGTGGTGGTTTCCCGCTGGACAAGGCGCCCAATCGCACCAACGACATGGCAGCCCTTCAAAACGGCGCCAAGCTGTTTGTCAACTACTGTCTGAGCTGCCATTCGGCGGCCTTCATGCGCTACAACCGCTTGCGGGACATCGGGTTGAACGACAAGCAGATTGCGGAAAACCTGACTTTTGCCACCGACAAGATTGGTGACACGATGAAGTCGGCGATCGATCCGCGGCAGGCGAAAGCCTGGTTTGGCGCCAACCCTCCCGACTTGACAGTGATCGCGCGCTCGCGTTCCAGCAGTGCCGGAACCGGGGCCGACTATATCTACACGTTGCTGCGCAGCTACTACCGCGACGAGACCAAGCCCACCGGCTGGAACAACTTGGTGTTCCCGAACATCGGGATGCCCAACCCGTTGTGGCAGTTGCAGGGTGAGCGCAAACCCGTCTACGAAAAGGTGGACAGCCACGGACACGAAGTGGAGTTGCTCAAAGGCTGGGACCAAGTCAAACCAGGTACGCTCAGCGCCGCTGAATACGACCAGAATGTCGGTGATCTGGTGGCCTATCTTCAGTGGATGAGCGAGCCGGCTCAAAACAGCCGCGTGCGCATCGGCGTGTGGGTTCTGCTGTTCCTTGCAGTCTTTACGCTGGTCGCTTGGCGCCTGAACGCGTCTTACTGGAAAGACGTCAAATAATCCGATTCGGGTTGAGGTGCGCCGCGTTGATGGCGTACTCCGTCCGTCCCACAGTGGATTGCGGCACCGGCATGGTGTTTTTGCAATCCACTGTTTTTTGCTTTAAGGAGACTCCCTCATGATGGTCTTGTACTCGGGCACCACCTGCCCCTATTCCCACCGCTGCCGTTTCGTTCTGTTCGAGAAGGGCATGGACTTTGAAATCCGGGACGTGGATCTGTACAACAAGCCCGAAGACATCGGTGTCATGAATCCGTATGGACAGGTGCCAATCCTGGTCGAGCGCGACTTGATCCTGTACGAATCGAACATCATCAACGAGTACATTGACGAGCGCTTCCCGCATCCCCAACTCATGCCGGGCGACCCGGTGGACCGCGCTCGCGTGCGCCTGTTCCTGCTGAACTTCGAGAAGGAGTTGTTCACGCATGTTTCGATGCTGGAATCGCGTAGCACCAAGGGCAACGAGAAGGCGCTGGAAAAAGCCCGCGCTCACATCCGCGACCGTCTGACCCAACTGGCTCCGGTGTTCCTCAAGAACAAGTTCATGCTGGGAGACAACTTCTCCATGCTGGACGTCGCCATAGCGCCGCTGTTGTGGCGCCTGGATTTTTACGGCATCGAACTGAGCAAGAATGCGGCACCATTGCTCAAGTACGCCGAACGCATCTTCTCGCGTCCCGCCTATATCGAGGCGCTGACGCCATCTGAAAAAGTGATGCGCAAGTGAGCGTGTGGTACTTCAAACCGGGTGAGGCGATGGGGTGCCGGCGGGGATTCAGATGAGTTCCATCGAGCAGGAGGCTCCCTCCACCCGTCCATACTTGATCCGTGCGCTGCATGAGTGGTGTGTTGATCACGGGTTTTCCCCCTATATCGCCGTGCAGGTGGATGCTTCGGTACAGGTGCCGATGGAATTCGTCCAGCATGGGGAAATCGTGCTCAATGTGAGCTTTGACGCCACCAGCTCCTTGCGGCTGGGCAACGATTTCATCGAATTCAAAGCGCGGTTTGGTGGCATCGCCCGAGAGATCGTGGTGCCGGTGAGTCATGTGGTGGCGATCTATGCGCGCGAGAACGGACAAGGCATGGCCTTTCCCCCGCCGTCTCCGGTCGCCACCCCTGCCGAACAGCAGAGCGAAGCGCCGAAGGCGCCTGCTGGCGCACCAGATCCAGCCCGTTCCCAGGACCCTCCAGACCGCGGGACGCTGCGTGCCGTACCAAACGAGGGTGCTCCCACGGAGGCGGTCGATCCCCTCAATTCACCGCCTGATGGTCCATCGCGTGGAGGTGGGCGACCCCAGCTCAAGCGCGTCAAGTAAAATCCGAGTCCCTGTTTCAGGGCCGCTTTAGCTCAGTTGGTAGAGCAATCGCCTTGTAAGCGATAGGTCGTCTGTTCGAGTCAGACAAGCGGCACCACCGTTGGCCCCACGGGGTGGCGGAGCGCAAATCCGACTTCATTGTTCCGGGATTTGGACTTTGATGCGAATTGAGTTAACCTGCGCCCCATTTTGGGTCAGGGCTTGTTGCAGGCTGGGCAGCAACTGGCGGAGCTTGGTCGATGCGGCTGCACTGCCCACCAAGAGGCACCATTCGGTGTCCTGTATGGGGCCCGCCTTGATGTGCCGACGAAGATTTGTCGGGATCAGGTGCTGCACCTGTTCCATGCATTGCCGGGACGCGCGTATGCGTTCCTGCAATGCAGCGAGCGAGGGGGCTGCTCCGACAGCCTGCTCCAGGCTGAGCATGGTGTGAAGTCGTGGGGCGGTGCTCATGCGATCTTGGGGCTTCGGGTTTGAAGCCGGTGCCATCACGAAAGGTTGAATTGTGCACATCATTATCACGGATGCCTGGTTGGCCAAGAGTCGGGCTCTGCACCTGAGCAGTCTGAAGCTGCTGGCGGCGGGTGTGGTGGCGTCGATGTTGCTGATGTTGGGGGCCGTGGCTGCCTATCACTGGGTGTTTCTTGAAGGTGTGCGTCAGGGGTGGCCAGGTTTTGGATCGGTGGCCCGCTTGGTCACACAGGGCGAGGTGGACTCGAAAGAGGTCTACATGCGCGAGAACCTCGACGCCATGGCGCGCAAACTCGGGGAGATGCAGGCGCGCATGCTGCAAATCGAATCCCTGGGCGAGCGGGTGGCGGGCCTGGCCGGACTCAACCCGCAGGAGTTCCGAGTCCACCAAGGTGCAGGCGGGGCGCTGATTTCAGGGCGCGACCTGACGTTGGAGGAGTTGGCGCAAGCCATGGACCAGCTGGATATGGCCAGTGGTTCGCGCGTTGACTGGTTGACGGTGGTGGAGTCGCGGCTCTTTGATCAGAAAATCCAGCGGACCATGGTGCCGACCGAACAACCGGTGGCCGGTGGACGTGTGGGTTCGCCGTTTGGTTTTCGCATCGATCCCATCAATGGGCGGTCGGCCTTGCACACTGGGCTGGACTTCCCGGCCGACACTGGAACGCCGATCCTGGCGGCGGCCGGTGGCGTTGTCGTGGTGCAAGAGGTTCACCCAGCGTACGGCAACATGGTCGAAGTCGATCACGGTAACAATCTGATCACCCGATATGCCCATGCATCCAAGGTGCACGTGCGGAAGGGGGATATTGTCAAACGAGGACAAAAGATTGCCGAGGTGGGTTCAACCGGTCGTTCAACCGGGCCCCATTTGCACTTTGAGGTCTGGGTGTCCGGGGTGCCCCAGGACCCCCAGCGGTTCCTCGCCGCTGGCGAGACCATGGCGACGGCCAGCCTGCAGGTCAGCAAGGCCCGCCTGCGCTGACCCGGCCCTGAGCGCCGGGTAAAATCAGCACTTTGCTCTTGAAAGCACAGCGTTCGTCAGCAGATCACGGGGACCTTCCTGGCGTTTTGTTTCGATCCGTTGGCCAGAGAGCCCACCGATTTCATTTAGCCCGGCCGGCGCGCGCTTGTCGCGTGTCCGGTACAGGCCTGCACGTATGGCCACAAACTTCCTCACCAAAATATTTGGTAGCCGCAACGACCGCTTGCTCAAGACCTACCGCAAGACGGTGGAGCGCATCAACGGCCTTGAACCCCAGTTTGAGAAACTCAGCGATGACGAGCTGAAGGCGCAGACCGATGTGTTCAAGCGCCGTATCACCGACGGCGAGGCCCTTGAGGCCATTCTGCCCGAGGCATTTGCGGTGGTTCGCGAGGCCAGCAAGCGCGTCATGAAGATGCGCCACTTCGACGTGCAGCTTGTAGGCGGACTGGCGCTGCACCATGGCAAAGTGGCCGAAATGCGCACCGGCGAGGGCAAGACGCTGACCGCCACGCTGCCCGTGTATCTGAACGCGCTCACCGGCAAGGGTGTGCACGTCGTGACGGTCAACGACTACCTGGCGAGTCGTGACGCGCAGTGGATGGGGCGGCTGTACAACTTTCTCGGCCTCACCGTGGGCATCAACCTGCCGCAAGCACCGCGCGAAGAGAAGCAGGCCGCCTACCGGGCCGACATCACCTACGGCACCAACAACGAATACGGTTTTGACTACCTGCGCGACAACATGGTCTATGAGTCCGCCGACCGTGTGCAGCGAGGTCTGAACTACGCCATCGTTGACGAGGTGGACTCGATCCTGATCGACGAGGCCCGCACGCCGCTGATCATCAGCGGTCAGGCCGAGGACCAGACCGAGGTGTACTTGGCGATCAAGCAGTTGGTTCCCCATCTGGTGCGACAAGAAGGCGAAGCCGATCCCCGCACGGGCGAAGGCGTCATCAAGCCTGGCGACTTCACGCTGGATGAGAAAGCGCATTCCATCCACATGACCGAGCAGGGGCATGAAAATGCCGAACGCCTGTTGAGCCAGGCCGGTCTGCTGCCCGAGGGCGCCTCGCTGTACGACCCGGCCAACATCGCGCTGCTGCACCACCTGGTGACGTCGCTCAAGGCGCACCATCTCTACCACCGCGACCAGCACTATGTGAACCAGAACGGCGAGATTGTCATCGTCGACGAGTTCACCGGCCGCCTGATGTCCGGGCGGCGCTGGAGCGATGGCTTGCACCAGGCCGTGGAGGCCAAGGAAGGGGTGGCGATCCAGCCGGAGAACCAGACGCTGGCATCGATCACGTTCCAGAACTATTTCCGCCTGTACGGCAAGCTCTCCGGCATGACCGGTACGGCCGATACCGAGGCCTACGAGTTCCAGGAAATCTACGGTCTGGAAACCGTGGTGATTCCACCGAACCGGCCAAGCAAACGCGAGGACCAGCTGGACCGCGTGTACAAGACCACCAACGAGAAGTACGTGGCTGCGATCGAAGACATCCGCGAATGCCATGAGCGAGGCCAACCGGTGCTGGTGGGCACCTCGTCGATCGAGAACTCGGAAATCATTGCGGATCTGCTGACGAAAGAGAAGCTGCCTCACGAGGTGCTCAACGCCAAGCAGCACGCCCGCGAGGCCGACATCATCGTGCAGGCCGGCCGTCCTGGTGCCATCACCATCGCGACCAACATGGCCGGTCGCGGGACCGACATCGTGCTCGGCGGTAACCTGGAGAAGATGAGCGCCGCTATTGAGGTCGACGAGTCGCTGGACGCCGCAGCCAAGGCTGCCCGTCTCGAAACCCTGCGCCAGCAGTGGCAGCTGGACCATGAGAAGGTCAAGGCCCTGGGTGGTTTGCGCATCATCGCCACCGAACGCCACGAATCGCGTCGCATCGACAACCAGTTGCGCGGCCGCTCCGGTCGCCAGGGCGACCCGGGCTCGTCTCGCTTCTATCTGAGCCTGGACGACTCGTTGATGCGGATCTTCGCGGGCGACCGCGTGCGCGCCATCATGGATCGGCTGAAGATGCCTGAAGGGGAAGCCATCGAGGCGGGCATTGTCACGCGCAGTATCGAAAGCGCGCAACGCAAGGTCGAAGCGCGTAACTTCGACATCCGCAAACAGTTGCTCGAATACGATGACGTCTCCAATGATCAGCGCAAAGTGATCTACCAGCAGCGCAACGACATCCTGGATGCGCAGAGCCTGCGCGCCCAGATCGATTCCTTGCGCGACGGCTGCTTCACCGACCTTGTGCATCAGTACGTGCCCGAGGGCAGCGTTGAAGAACAGTGGGACTTGCCCGCGCTGGAGCGGGTGTTGCGCGAAGAGTGGTCGGTGGATGCGCCGGTGACGTCCTGGGTGTCGGACGCCGAGGCGATCGACGTGGAAGAAATCGTCGAGCGCGTGCTGGCTGCGGCCAAGGCGGTGTTTGACGGCAAGGTGCAGACCGTGGGCGAAGAGAACTTCACCCAGTTCGAGCGCGTGGTGCTGTTGCAGACCATCGACAGCCAATGGCGCGAGCATCTGTCGGCGCTCGACTATCTGCGCCAAGGGATTCATCTGCGCGGCTACGCGCAGAAACAACCCAAACAGGAGTACAAGCGCGAAGCCTTTGTGCTTTTCGGTCAGTTGCTCGACAGTGTCAAGAACGACGTCAGCCGGATTCTGATGAATGTGCGCGTGCAGTCGGCCGAGCAGATGTCGGAAGTCGCAGAACAACTGGAAGATCGTGCCGAGCGGATCACCAATGTGACCTATACCGCACCCACCGAAACGGGCGAGGCTCAGACCATCACCGATTCGGATACCGAGGTGACCACGGTTCCCCGGGTCGGTCGCAACGAAGCCTGCCCCTGTGGAAGCGGAAAGAAGTACAAACACTGCCACGGCAAGCTGGACTGAACCCTTCCTGCGGCGACCGCTGGCCGCCGCAGGGTGGTCGGATCCATTCAAGGAGTCTCATGCCTGTTCTTCTCAACCCACCCCGAGCCGCTGATCTGCTGGCCATTCCCGGTGTGCGCATTGGTGTTGCGCAAGCCGGTATCCGCAAGGCCAATCGCAAGGACTTGACGGTCTTCCTGCTCGATGAGGGCAGTGCCGTGGGCGCGGTGTTCACACAGAATCGTTACGCTGCAGCGCCGGTGCAGGTGTGCCGCGAGCATTTGGGGTCCGGCAGCCCGATCCGTGTCATGGTCGTCAACACCGGGAACGCCAACGCCGGAACCGGCGAGCCCGGGCTCGCCCATGCCCGTCAGACCTGTTCCGCGCTTGCGTTGGCGCTGGGTTTGCAGCATGAGCAGGTGCTGCCGTTTTCAACGGGTGTGATCATGGAGCCGCTACCGCTTGAGCGCCTGCTGTCCGGTCTGCCCGCTGCGCTCGAAAGCGCGGCGCAACCTGTGGTGACGGGCGGTGAGCAGTGGCTGTCGGCTGCGGAAGGCATCATGACCACCGACACCTTGCCTAAAGCGATCAGTCGTCAGGCCACAGTGGGTGGGCGCATGGTCAGCGTGACCGGCATCGCCAAGGGAGCCGGCATGATCCGGCCCAACATGGCCACCATGCTCGGTTTCGTGGCCACGGATGCCTGTGTAGATCCCGGGCTTATGAACGCGCTGGCGCGCCGTCTGGCCGATGTGTCGTTCAACCGCGTGACGGTGGATGGCGACACCTCCACCAACGATTCGTTTGTGATCGTGGCCACGGGTCAGGCGGGCAACGCCGCCGTGACCGATCTGGACAGCCCGGATGGACAGGCGCTGTTGGCGGTACTCACCCCGGTGGCGCAACATCTGGCCCATGCCATCGTCCGCGATGGCGAGGGGGCCACCAAGTTCATCACCGTGCAGGTCGAAGGCGGCGGCACGGCGGCGGAATGTCTGCAGGTGGCCTACGCAGTGGCACATTCGCCCCTGGTGAAGACGGCGTTCTTCGCCAGCGATCCGAATCTGGGGCGCATCCTCGCCGCTGTGGGCTACGCTGGCATAGCAGACCTGGATGCAACCAAGATCGAACTGCATCTGGGTGATGTGCATGTGGTGGCCGCTGGTGGCCGCCATCTGGCCTACCGCGAGGAAGACGGCCAACGCGTGATGAAGGAAGCCGAGATCCTGGTGCGCATCGGCTTGGGGCGTGGAACCGCCGCCGAGACGGTGTGGACCTGTGATTTCAGCCACGACTACGTGACGATCAACGCGGATTACCGTTCATGAGATTCTCCATTTTTCTGCACGCCGCGTGCACGCCAAAGGCTGCTGTTCTCGTGGCTGTGTTGTGTTGAAGCGCCCGAGATGAATGAGAACTTCGAGCGTTTGCTGGAGCGGGCCGAGCAACTGATCTCCCGCATCGAATCCGTGTTGCCGCAACCGTTGGGGGCACCCGACTGGTCGGCTTCGGTGGCGTTTCGCTACCGCAAACGAAGCAGCGGTCATGGTGTGCTGGAGCCGGTGCGCCATGTGGGTGCGATGCGCCTGACCGATCTGCAGGAGATTGATGGTCAGAAGGACAAGATCCAGCGCAACACCCATCAATTTGTACAGGGGCTGCCAGCCAACAACGTGCTGCTCACCGGAGCCCGAGGCACCGGCAAGTCATCCCTGGTCAAGGCTTGCCTTCACGAGTTTTCTGCACAAGGGCTGCGATTGATCGAGGTGGACAAGGCAGATCTGGTGGATCTGCCCGACATCGTGAACGTGGTGGCTGAGCGCCCCGAGCGCTTCATCGTGTTCTGCGACGACCTGAGTTTTGAAGAAGGTGAGCCGGGCTACAAGGCACTGAAATCCATCCTGGATGGTTCGGTGGCGGCCGCAGGTCCGAACGTGCTGATTTACGCTACCAGCAACCGACGCCATCTGCTACCGGAATACATGAAAGAAAACCTCAGCTACACCCATACCTCCGATGGCGAGGTGCACCCCGGGGAAGTGGTGGAGGAGAAAATTTCCCTGTCCGAGCGCTTCGGTCTTTGGGTGAGTTTTTATCCATTCAGTCAGGACGAGTACCTGTCCATCGTGGCCCAGTGGTTGTCGTCTTTCGGCGTCTCGGCCGGCGAAATCGAGGCGGCCCGTTCGCAGGCCCTGGTGTGGGCGTTGGAGCGGGGCTCGCGCAGTGGCCGTGTGGCCTACCAGTTCGCGCGCGACTACGCAGGTACGCATGCCACCCGGGGCTGATGTGAAACGTCCCCGTTTTCCTGCTCCTTGGACCACCGTTGCTTCCATGCCAGAGAGCCGTTTCAAGGCGGATCCCGATGAACGATAGGGTTCTGGTGGTCGATGCCGACCGCCAGCGCGGCGATTCGGGTGACCGGCCGGTGGTGGATGTGGCTGTGGGGATTTTGATCGACTCCGCCAGCCGGTTTCTGCTGACGTCCCGGCCCGAAGGTAAGGTCTATGCAGGCTATTGGGAGTTTCCAGGAGGAAAGCTCGAAGCCGGTGAAGACGTGGAGCAGGCCTTGCGGCGCGAACTGCAGGAAGAAATCGGGGTGACGATAGGCGCTGTACATGCCTGGAGGGAGGCGCTTGTGGACTACCCCCATGCCTTGGTGCGGTTGCATTTCTGCAAAGTGTTCGACTGGACCGGCGCCCTGCACATGCGTGAGGGACAGCAGTTCAGCTGGGAGCGTCTGCCGGTTTGCTGTCGTCCGGTGTTGGCCGGAACGGTGCCCGTGCTGGAATGGCTGGCCGCGGAACAGGCTGCCTGAGCGCTGTTTCGCAAAAATTGTTCAGCTCTGCTCGAAATCCGGATCCCTGTTGGGTAACTGCTCGGGCAGTTTGAAGCGTTCGCTGGCCCAAGCACCCAAGTCCATGTTCTTGCAGCGTTCGTCGCAGAAGGGGCGGAACCGGTTGTTGGGCCCATACACGCTGGGTCCTCCGCAGCCGGGGCAACGCACGATATGGCTTGGGGCTTCGTTGGCGGTGTTTACCATGGACCACCTCAAGCGCAGAGCGTCAGTTCGAAAGTGGCATCTTCCTGCGCCAGGTGCAGTCGGTCGTCGTCGCCCTTGCGCATCAGTCGCACGGAGAGCAACAGCCGATTGCCGCTGATCTCGGGTATCAGACCTTGTGAGGGATCGATGCGCAAACGCAGCAACTGGAAACTACGACCTTGCGGCAGGTTCTGCTGGAATTGGCCGGCCGGTGCCACCACCTTCTGCGGTGATCCAGAGTCCCTGAGCATCTTCAGCAGCAGCACAATGGACTCTGCCAACGGCGCCAGCGGTTCGGCCCAGCGCTGCAGATCGGCCTGGCGCTGTTCTGTGCTGTGGTGCTGCCAGTCGAAATAGGCAGGCAAGTCGAATTCACAGGTGCCCCCGGGTATGCCGATGCGACTACGGATGCTCATGAGCCAATCGTTCTCGGTCAGGGACTGGCCTGTTTTGCCCACGAGTTGGTTGAGCTGGGTGAAACAGTCATCCAGCTGGGCAATGACACCGTCCAGCACCTGCTCGGCAATCGCCGGGTTGCCCCGGTAGCTGTTGAGCTGCTGTTTCTGCCGGTCGATGTCTTTGAGCACATCGGACTTCATGTCGGCGCGTGAGGCGACGTCCATGATCTCGAAAATGGTCTGGATGGCGTAGTGATGATCCAGCGCGTGGCTGCGTGGTACCAACTCGGCCAGACGACGGAACAGCTGCTCCAGCCGCAGGTAGGTTCGTATGCGTTCGTTGAGAGGGTATTCGTACAGGATCACAGCGGCGGAGCTTCGCAGAGTCTGGCATCGGACAGGGCTTTCATCATAGCCCGAACTCATCGGCGAGCAGACCCACCAGGCGCTGCAAGGGTTCGATCTGGTAACCGTCGTTGAAGATCACCGTGTCGGCGGCGACCAGTCTTCGTGCGCGCGGAGACTGGCTGCGCAACACGGCTTCTATGGTGCCGCGGTTCCAACCGTTGCGCTCGGTCACGCGGCGGATCTGCGTTTCCTCCGAACAGTCCACCACCAGCACGCGGTCGAGCTGGTGGCGCCACTCTGGCGACTCAACCAGCAAGGGCACATCGAACACCAGGCATGGTGAGCCGGACGCAGCGGCTTGTCGTTGGATTTCAGCGCGCACCAAGGGGTGGACGATGGCCTCAAGGACCTGTCTGGCTTCGGGGTGGTTGAACACATGATCGCGCATGTGCGGACGATCCAGCGCTCCGCCCGGGGTGATGAACTCAGGTCCGAAAGCTTGTGTGATGGCCGGGATGGCCGCACCGCCTTCGAGCGTGCAGGCGCGGGAAATGGCATCGGCGTCTATCACGGTGGCCCCCCGCTGCTGCAGCAAGTGGGCCACCGTACTCTTGCCGCTGCCGATGCCTCCGGTGAGTCCCAGGCGCAGGATGGTGCGCGCGGTCATGGCAGGATCAAAGGCCGATGATGGACACGATGGCCGTGGGGCCGAAAATCATCGAGGTCAAGCCAGCTACTGCCAGGAACGGACCGAAGGGTACATAACCGCCTTCGCGCAGCTGTCCCAAGAGCTTGATCGCTATGCCGACAATGGCACCAACAACAGATGCCATGAGGATGACCGGAATGAGCGCTTGCCAGCCAAACCACGCGCCAAAGGCTGCGAATAGTTTGAAGTCGCCATAGCCCATGCCTTCCTTGCCGGTCACCAGCTTGAAGGCCCAATACACCAGCCACAGCGAGAGGTAACCGGCGACCGTCCCCCAGAGGGCGTCGGGCAGTGCTGTGTCGGTCAAACGCAGGCCAGCTGCGCAGAGGCCCGCCCAAAGCAGTGGAAGCGTGATGTCGTCGGGCAGCAGTGTGGTGTCCCAGTCGATACAGGCCAGCGCTAGGACGGCGGCTGAAAAGCCGCACCAGGCCAGCGCCTCTGCGGTCAAGCCCCAGTTCCATCCACACCAGGCAAACAGCGCCGCTCCAACCAGTTCCACCAGCGGATACCGGAGGCTGATGGGGGCCGCGCAACTGCGGCATTTGCCTCGCAGTACCAGATAGCTGAGCACCGGGATGTTTTCAAACCAGCGGATTGAGTGCCCGCAGTGCGGGCAACGAGACCGGGGAACGACCAAGTTGAACGGCGCGGGTTCTGCGCTCTGGGCTTGCTGCCCCGGGTCCACAGGTGGATGCAGCTCCGCGCATTCGGCCGCCCAACGCAGCTCCATCATCTTGGGCAGACGGTGGATGACCACATTCAGAAAACTGCCCACCAGCAAACCCAGCACACCCAGTAGCGCCGCGTCCAGAACACCCGCATCCGGCATCAAACCACCTGGCCCAGCTTGAAGATGGGCAGGTACATGGAAACCACGATGCCGCCAATGATGGTGCCCAGAATCACGATGATGATGGGTTCCATCAGGCTGGACAGACCGGCCACCATATCGTCCACTTCGGCTTCGTAAAAGTCGGCAGCTTTGCCCAACATATGGTCAATGGAGCCGGACTCTTCCCCGATGGCACACATCTGCAGCACCATGGATGGGAAGAGGTTGGCATTGGTCATGGCGTTGGTCAGACTGGTGCCGGTGGAGACTTCCTGTTGGATCTTCTCGGTCGCCTGGGCATAGACCGAATTGCCGGAGGCGCCGCCCACCGAGTCCAGTGCTTCGACCAGGGGCACCCCTGCAGCGAACATCGTCGCGAGCGTGCGGGTCCAGCGTGCAATGACCGCTTTTTCCACCAATGCGCCAAAGATCGGCATCCTCAGCATGAGGCGGTCCATGAACATCTGGACCTTTTCATTGCGGCGCCACGCCTGCATGAAGAAATAGAAGCCGCCGCCGAGGCCACCGAAGATCAGCCACCAGTATTCGGTGAAAAACTCGCTCATGGCGATGACGAACAAGGTGGGACCGGGCAGATCGGCGCCGAAAGAAGTGAACACTTGCTTGAACGAGGGAATCACGAAAATCATGATCACCGCCACCACGACAAAGGCCACGATGATCACCGAGATGGGGTACATCAGCGCCGACTTGATTTTGGACTTGATGGCCTCGGTCTTCTCCATGTAGACGGCAAGACGGTCGAGCAACTCTTCCAGAATACCGGCCGCTTCACCCGCTTCCACCAGGTTGCAATAGAGGCTGTCGAAGTACAGCGGGTTCTTGCGGAACGCCGCGCTGAGCGATGTGCCGGTTTCGACATCGCTGCGAATGTCGTTGAGCAGCTTGGTCACGCTGGGGTTGGGATTGCCACGGCCAACGATGTCAAAGGCCTGCAGCAGCGGGACGCCGGCCTTCATCATGGTCGCCAGCTGACGGGTGAAAATGGCAATGTCCTTGGGCTTGATTCTCTTGCCCGACGACATGCGTCTCTTCTTCACCTTGCCTGGCACGATGCCTTGCCGGCGCAACGCAGCCAGCACTTGGTTTTCACCGGCTGCCCGGGTTTCGCCTCTAACCGACTTGCCGTTGCGGTCCTTGCCTTCCCATTCGAAGACGAAGTCCTTGATGCTTTTGGATGCAGCAGTTGCCATGGTGTTCTCGGGTTCCTGTGTCTAGCGCGGGCTCATTCGTTGGTGACGCTCAGAACTTCTTCCAGCGACGTCAGGCCTTGTCTGACTTTGAGAAGTCCCGATTCGCGCAGAGTGCGCACGCCTTCAACACTGGCCTGCTTGGCAATGTCCAGCGCGCTGCCGCCACGCAAAATGATGCGCTGGATCTCCTCCGAAATGGGCATGACCTGGTAGATACCGACGCGCCCCTTGTAGCCGTTGTTGCATGCCGAACAACCCACTGGCTTATAGGGTGTCCAAGTGCCATCCAGTTCTTCGCTTTTGAACCCGGCATCGACCAACGCTTTGCGAGGAACGTCCAACGGTGCCTTGCAAGTGGCGCACAGCCTGCGTGCGAGACGCTGTGCGGTGATCAGGATCACGCTGGAAGCGATGTTGAACGTAGGGATACCCATGTTCATCATCCGCGTGAGCGTGGTCGGTGCATCGTTGGTGTGAAGGGTCGAGAGCACCATGTGGCCGGTCTGTGCGGCCTTGATGGAGATGTCTGCGGTCTCCAGATCGCGAATTTCACCCACCATGATCACGTCTGGATCCTGGCGCAGAAAGGCCTTGAGGGCCGCCGCGAAGGTCAGCCCGGCTTTTTCGTTGACGTTGACCTGATTGACGCCCGGCAGGTTGATTTCGGATGGATCCTCAGCTGTCGAGATATTGATGCCGGGCTTGTTGAGAATATTCAGACAGGTGTAGAGCGACACAGTTTTGCCCGAGCCCGTGGGCCCGGTCACGAGCACCATGCCATAGGGGCGGCTGATGGCGTTCATCAACCGCTCCTTTTCTTCAGGTTCATAACCCAGGGCGTCGATGCCGACCTTGGCACTGCTCGGGTCCAGGATGCGGATCACGATCTTCTCGCCGAACAGCGTTGGCAACGTGCTGACCCGGAAGTCGATCACCCGGTCTGGCCCTACCTTGAGCTTCATGCGGCCATCCTGGGGCACCCGCTTTTCGGAGATATCCATGCGGGAAATCACCTTGATGCGGGAGGCCAGCTTGTCCTTGATCGCAATCGGAGGAGAGGCAATCTCTCGCAACTCGCCATCGACGCGAAAACGCACCCGGTAGGTGTGTTCGTAGGGTTCGAAGTGCAGATCGGAGGCTCGCATGTTGAACGCGTCGAGCAACATTTTGTGCAGAAACTTGACGACCGGCGCGTCATCGACCTCCGCAGCCTTGTCGGTTGCATCGGCCACGACAGGGTCAGTGGCCATGTCGTCGAACTCGAAATCACTGCCTCCGATGATGTTGTCCATCGCCTCGTTGGCGGTGGTGGTCTGGGCTTCCACCAGCTTGCTGAGCTTGTCGTATTCCGCGATCACCCAGTCCACACCCATTTGGGTCGCGAACTTGATCTTTTCTGCGGCTTGCTGGTCGGCGGGGTCGGCCGTGGCCACCATCAGGCGGTTGTTGCGCTTGCTCAGGACAACGATGCGATAGTCTGCGCAGATTCGCGAGTCCAGCAGACCTTTGGGCAGCCGTCCAACGTCGATGGCATCCAGATCCAACAGCGGAGCGGCGAAGGCTGTGGACATGGTGTGCGCCAAGTCTGCCGCAGAAACTGAGCCTGAACCGATCAGCTCAGCGATGAAACTGCTGCGACTGCTTTGCGCCTTTTTGTACAGATCCTCTGCAGTTTTTTGCCCCAACTTTCCCGCAGACACCAGTGCTCGGCCAAGGCCGGGCAAGGCCATGGAAGGGGTCTCTTGGATCACTGTATCGACAGATGCCATAAACCCGTAATCTAACGTAAATCAATGACTTGGCCGCCACTATTCAGGCGATTTGTGTCGAAAATGCGCCTCCGCGCGCGTTTGGCGTTGTATGGAGGTAGCGAAACGGGAGAACCTCGTGCCAGACTGGGGCACACCGAGTCTTTGGGTTTGCAAAGTGATGGGAATCTGGTCGGGGTGAGAGGATTCGAACCTCCGGCCTCTACGTCCCGAACGTAGCGCTCTACCAGGCTAAGCTACACCCCGATGGGCCTTGGCGGCCAATCATTAGGTGACCGCGATGGTCACCAAAGACTCTTTAGGAGCGTCGCTCCAGCAGTCCAGCCGCCAATTGTAGCAAAGCTGTGGTGTAGGCATTGGAGGGAAGCTGACGGACCGCGTCAATGGCCCTTTGTGCTTCGGTCATGGCGCTGTTGCGGGCCGATGTGAGGGCCCCGGTTTGTACGATGATGGAGAGGATGTCGTCCAGATGGGTGAGGTCCCCATGCTGAATAGCCTGGCGAATCAGGCTTTGCTCGGTATCAGAGGCGGTTCGCAGCGCACAGATGATCGGCAGGGTGACCTTGCCTTCGCGCAGGTCATCCCCCAGGTTTTTGCCCAGTTCACCAGCGCTGCCTTCGTAGTCCAGTACGTCGTCGATCACTTGGAAGGCTGTCCCCAATGCCTGGCCGTAGGTGGCGCAGAGGGCTTCGATCTGTGGGTTGGCCCCTGCCAGTATCGGAGCCAGCCGAGCGCTTGCCTCAAACAGCTTGGCTGTTTTGGAGCGAATCACGCGCAGGTAGGCTGCCTCATCCAGTGTGGTGTCGTGCATGTTCATGAGTTGCAGCACCTCGCCCTCCGCGATCACATTGGTGGCATCGGACAGTACCTGCATGACCCGCATGTCATTGACATCCACCATCATTTGAAAGGCTCGCGAGTACAGAAAATCGCCCACCAGCACACTGGCGGCATTCCCGAACCGTTCGTTGGCCGTTTCCCTGCCCCGACGCAAGGTCGACTCGTCGACCACATCATCGTGCAGCAGGGTGGCGGTGTGAATGAACTCCACCACTGCGGCCAGGGCGTGGCGATGGGGGTTTTGGCTGCCCAGGGCTCCACTGACAAGCAAAAGCAAGGCGGGGCGCAGGCGTTTGCCACCCGCCGAGATGATGTATTGGGCCACTTCGCGGACCAGCGGAACCTCGGTGGTCAGCCGTTCGCTGATCACCTGATCAACCCGTTGCATGTCCAGATGGATCAGATCCAGAGGGGTGGATGTGGGGAGTGAGGTTGAGGTCAAGATGCGGGCGATCTGAGGAGGGTGTCTGGGGTGCAGGCCGCGATTATAGAAAGCCGGTGCGGGCGGGCTCCATGAGTCAGCTCGCTTGCTCTTGGAGTGCACGATGGGCTCTGTGACTTGATGCTGACTCCAGGCCGTGCTAAAATAGATGGTTCAGTGGAATTTGGTCCGCTGGGTATCCATGCGTGGATTTTTTACAAGAGGTTCATATGTACGCGGTCATAAAAACCGGCGGCAAACAGTATCGTGTTGCTGCTGGCGAAAAAATTAAAGTAGAACAGATTGCTGCGGATGTGGGCCAAGAGATCGTGTTTGACCAGGTTCTGGCTGTCGGCAACGGCACCGAGATCAAGGTTGGCACTCCCTTGGTTTCCGGCGCAACGGTCACGGTCACGGTGTTGGCACATGGCAGGCACGACAAGGTCAGCATCTTCAAGATGCGCCGTCGCAAGCACTACCAGAAGCGTCAAGGTCACCGTCAGAATTTCACCGAACTGCAGATTTCGTCGATCGCAGCCTGAGGAGTAAGTCAACATGGCACAGAAAAAAGGCGGCGGCTCTACGCGAAACGGGCGCGATTCGAAGCCCAAGATGCTCGGCGTGAAAGCGTTTGGTGGTGAGCTGGTCAGCGCAGGCTCGATCATCGTTCGCCAACGGGGCACCAAGTTCCACCCTGGCGTGAATGTGGGTCTGGGCAAGGACCACACCCTGTTTGCCACGGCTGACGGGCATGTCACCTTCGCCGTCAAAGGCGAGTTGAACCGCCACGTGGTGAGCATCACACCCGTCTGAGACGGGGCGCTGTGCCGCTGCCGGATTCTTTGAATCGGAGCAGCAACCGTGGCACTGGTGATGTCTTGATTACAAAAGGCCCGCCTATGCGGGCCTTTTGTGTTGGTTTTTTCCGAGAATACGTGTCATGAAATTTGTAGACGAAGCCACGATCGAAGTCGCAGCGGGCGATGGCGGCAATGGCTGCGCCTCGTTCAGGCATGAGAAATACAAAGAGTTTGGTGGCCCAGATGGTGGAGACGGCGGCCGTGGCGGTCACGTATACGCTGTGGCGGATGCCAGCCTGAACACTTTGGTGGATTTCCGCTACACGCGGCGTTTCGAGGCCCACCGTGGCGAGCACGGTAAGGGTTCGGACATGTTCGGTGTCAAGGGCGACGACATCGTGTTGAAGATGCCGGTAGGGACCATCATTGCGGATGCCGAGACCGGCGAAGTGCTGCACGAGTTGCTGCAGCCGGGCGAGCAGATCACCATCGCCAAGGGGGGTGATGGCGGCTTCGGCAACATGCATTACAAAAGCTCGACCAACCGTGCGCCGCGTCAGAAAACGCCAGGGTGGGCCGGGGAAAAGCGCACGCTCAAGCTGGAGCTCAAGGTGTTGGCCGATGTCGGCTTGTTGGGGATGCCCAACGCGGGCAAGTCCACGCTGATCGCCGCCATATCCAATGCCCGGCCGAAAATTGCCGACTATCCGTTCACCACGCTGTATCCGAATCTCGGTGTGGTGCGGGTGGCGCCGGAAAAAAGTTTTGTGGTGGCCGATGTGCCGGGTTTGATCGAAGGTGCGTCGGAGGGCGCGGGGTTGGGGCACCAGTTCCTGCGTCATTTGCAGCGCACCCGGCTGCTGTTGCACATGCTCGATGTGGCGCCGTTCGACGAAGGCGTGGACCCCGTGGTGCAAGCCAAGGCCATCGTGGCGGAGCTCAAGAAGTTTGATCAGAAGCTGTACGACAAACCGCGCTGGCTGGTGCTCAACAAGCTCGACATGGTGAGCGCCGAGGAGCGTGAAGCCCGTGTCAAGGACATCGTCAAGCGGCTGAAGTACAAGGGGCCGGTGTTCGAAATCTCTGCCCTGACGCGCGAAGGCTGTGAGCGGCTGGTGCAGTCGGTTTATGAGTATCTGTCCAAGGAGTTCCAGTCGCATCAGCAGCCGGTGGATGTGGACCCACGTTTCGTGGACGATCCGCGTGGCGTCTGATGGCTCTGGCCAGAAACAATCCGCATAAGACGAACAATTCCATGGGCGATGTGGTGACGAATCCGAATGGCGTGGTGGATCAGGCCAGTGTGCTGAGAACCGCGCGCCGCATTGTGGTCAAGGTCGGGTCGAGCCTGGTGACCAACGAGGGCAGGGGTCTGGACGAAGAGGCGATCGGGCACTGGTGCGAACAACTCGCCTCGCTGGTCCAGCAGGGGCGCGAGCTGATCATGGTCAGCAGCGGCGCGGTGGCCGAGGGCATGAAGCGCCTGGGCTGGACCGCGCGGCCCAAGGAGATCAACGAGCTGCAGGCAGCCGCAGCCGTGGGCCAGATGGGTCTGGTTCAGATGTACGAAACCAAGTTGCGTGGCTGCGGCGTGGGCAGCGCTCAGGTTCTGCTCACCCATGCCGACCTGGCCGACCGCGAGCGCTACCTCAATGCCCGCTCGACCCTGCTCACGCTGTTGCAGTTGGGTGTGGTCCCGGTGATCAACGAAAACGACACGGTCGTCAACGACGAAATCAAGTTCGGTGACAACGACACGCTGGGCGCACTGGTGGCCAATCTGGTGGAGGCCGACGTGTTGGTGATTCTGACCGATCAGCGCGGGCTGTACACGGCCGATCCGCGTCGTGATCCGAGCGCGACGTTCGTGCACGTTGCGCGTGCGGGGGATGCCCAGCTTGAGGCCATGGCCGGCGGCGCGGGTTCGGGCATTGGCAAGGGCGGCATGATCACCAAGATACTGGCCGCCAAACGGGCGGCCGGTTCGGGCGCTTCCACCGTCATTGCCTGGGGCCGTGAGCCCCAGGTCCTGCAGCGTCTGTGCGAAGGTGAGGCCATCGGCACCTGCCTGCTGGCCCAGACACCGAAGAACCAGGCGCGAAAGCGCTGGATGGCCGACCACCTGCAACTGCGCGGCGCTGTCATGGTTGACGCGGGGGCAGCGGGCAAAATCGTGGGGGAAGGCAAGAGCCTGCTGCCGATCGGCATGACCGCCGTGGAGGGGGAATTTTCACGCGGGGATGTGATCGCTGTGCGTGATCCGGCCGGGTTGGAGATCGCCCGCGGGCTGGCGAACTACGCCAGTTCAGAGGCCCGGCTCCTGTGCCGCAAGTCGTCCAGCGATTTCGAGCGCTTGCTCGGCTATGTCGCCGAACCGGAGATGATCCACCGGGACAACCTGGTGCTTGCGCGCGGCTGATCTCGCTCCGCGGCGTCTCAGCGTTCCACCATACCGCCGCGCTTCAACGTTCGCAGCATGTTGGTTGCGTCGCCGTTGGGGGTGGGGCCGTCACAAACCGCGGTTCGCGCCAGGCGCATGGCATGACGGGTTGAGCCGGAGGAAGACAGGGGGCGCCACTCGGCGGCTTCGTCAATGTTCCAGGCCGAGCGGTTGTCCCAGCGTGCGTAGGTGATCAACTCGGCGGTTTGGCACCGGATGCCCTCATACAAGACGTTGAGCGCGCCGCTCGCACTGCGCGCCACCAACACATACCGCACCACACCCTGACCGTCCACTGCGAGGGTGGCGGGGTCTATGCCGTAGACCAGGGCAGAGCTGGGTGAAACCTCAAAAGTCTGCAGGTGCTGTGTGTCGAACGATGGCGGCTTGACCGCCAAGGCCGGCGGGGCAACTGCGTCCCGGTCTTGTGCCATGGCCGGGCCACCTGAGATAGCCAGCGCCATGCAACAGGCGCAAGCAAGACCCAGCGCGCCAGGGCGCGCTCGCTTTTGTAGCGGATTCATTTGAGTGGAACGCCCTGTGGGCGCATGTCGGTCTGTGGGTCGGGGTCGAAGCATGCGCCAGGGGGCAGCTCCAGCCCGGCGGGTACGCCAGGGAACGGCATCGACGCGGACGCCTCTTCGGTATGGTGGTGACGCACGCCACCCCGCAAATAGCGATTGCGGTTGTCATTTCTGGGCAGGTAGCGGGCCAGTTCGGTCAGTGCCATTTCATACACGCCCCGCTTGAACTCCACCACGACGTCCAGCGGCACCCAGTAGTCGTGCCAGCGCCAGGCGTCAAACTCGGGATGGCTGGTGGCGCGAAGGTTCAGATGCCAGTCCTGTGCCACCAGACGCAGCAGGTACCAGATCTGCTTCTGACCCTTGTAGTGACCGCGCGCGTCGCGGCGAATGAAACGGTCCGGCACCTCGTAGCGCAACCAGTCCCGTGTCCGGGCAACAATGCACACGTGTTCGGGCTGGAGCCCCACTTCCTCATGCAGCTCGCGGTACATCGCCTGTTCGGGCGTTTCGCCCCGGTCGATGCCACCTTGCGGAAACTGCCAGGAGTGCGAGCGGATCCGCTTGCCCCAAAACACCTGGTTTCTCTGGTTGAGCAGAATGATGCCGACATTGGGCCTGAAGCCTTCTCTGTCAAGCATAATCAACCCCAATTTTTTGAACTGTCTGGATTATGCATCGCCCTCTGCGGCTTGCGAAGTGATTGCCCACCTGTTGACGCGCAGGGAGGGGTAAATCCCGATGCCGGGGCGCAGCTTGGCATCGACCGGACGTTCAGCCGATTCCCATTTTTGACACGACCCTTCCTGCCTCAGGCAGCCGTTTCCATGAAAGCCTCCCAGTTCTTCATCTCCACCCTCAAGGAAGCCCCGGCCGATGCCGAGGTGGTCAGCCACCAGCTCATGACGCGCGCCGGCATGATCAAGAAGCTGGGCGCCGGCATCTACAGCTACATGCCCATGGGCCTGCGGGTGATCCATAAGGTGGAAGCCATCGTGCGCGAGGAAATGAACCGCGCCGGTGCGGTGGAGCTGACCATGCCGGTGGTACAGCCGGCCGAGCTCTGGCAGGAAACCGGGCGATTCGAAAAGATGGGGCCCGAGCTGCTGCGCATCAAGGACCGGCACGACCGCGACTTCGTGGTGCAGCCCACCAGCGAAGAGGTGGTGACCGACATCGCTCGCCAGGAGCTGCGCAGCTACAAGCAATTGCCGAAGAATTTCTACCAGATCCAGACCAAGTTCCGCGACGAGCGTCGGCCGCGTTTTGGCTTGATGCGAGGGCGCGAGTTCATCATGAAGGACGCCTACAGCTTCGACCGCGACGAAGCTGCCGCCAAGGTGAGCTACCAAGTCATGGCCGCAGCCTACCGCCGCATTTTTGACCGCTTTGGCTTGCGCTACCGCGCGGTGGCGGCCGATAGCGGTGCCATCGGTGGCGACCTGAGCGAAGAGTTTCAGGTGATTGCGGCCACCGGGGAAGACGCCATCGTCTACTGCCCGGGCAGCGACTACGCGGCCAACATGGAAAAAGCCGAAGCGCTGGCGCCTGCGGGCCCGCGCCCGGCGGCGGCCAACGCCATGGCCAAGACATCCACGCCGGGCAAGAGCACCTGTGCCGACGTGGCCGAGCTGTTGGGCGTGCCGCTGGCCACGACCGTGAAGTCGCTGGTGCTGGCGACCGACACGCTCAATGAATCGGGCGAGATCGTGAAGAGCCAGGTGTGGTTGCTGCTGCTGCGTGGCGACCACGACATGAACGAAGTCAAGGTGAGCAAGGTACCCGGGTTGAACGCCGGTTTCCGCTTTGCCACGGTGTCCGAGATCGAAGCCCACTTCGGCTGCAAGCCGGGTTACCTTGGGCCCATCGGTCTGAAGCTGCCGGTGAAGCTGGTGGTGGACCGCGAGGTGGTGGTAATGGCCGACTGGATCTGCGGCGCCAATGAGCCCGATTTCCACATGACCGGCGTGAACTGGGGTCGCGACCTGCCCGAACCCGATCAGGTGGCCGACCTGCGCAATGTGGTGGAAGGCGATGCCTCACCCGACGGCCAGGGTGCGTTGGCGATTGAACGCGGCATCGAGGTGGGCCATGTGTTCTACCTCGGCACCAAATACAGCCAGGCCATGAACGCCACCTTCCTGGGCGAAGACGGCAAACCCGCACACTTCGAGATGGGCTGTTACGGCATCGGCATCACCCGCTTGCCGGCCGCCGCCATTGAACAGAACCACGACGAGCGCGGCATCATCTGGCCCGACGCGATTGCGCCGTTCACGGTGGTGATCTGCCCCATCGGCATGGACCGCAGCCCCGAGGTGAAAGCGGCTGCCGAGCAACTGCATGAGCAATTGGTGGCCGCCGGCGTGGACGTGCTGTTGGACGACCGGGGCGAGCGCCCGGGGGCCATGTTTGCCGACTGGGAGCTCATTGGGGTGCCGCACCGCGTGACGATTGGCGACCGTGGCATCAAGGAAGCTCAGGTCGAGTACCAGCACCGCCGCGACGCCGCGGCGACCAAGGTGGCTGTGGCCGAGATCCTGGGGTTCCTGAAGGGCCGGATCGGCGCATGACCGTGGGGAGGGCCGTCCGGTGAACAGGTTCGACCCCGATGCCTTGCGCCGCCGCGACTGGTTGACCAGCGCCGGCGCGCTGGGGCTGGGTAGCCTGGGCCTGTTGGCGGGGCCGGGCAGCGCATGGGCAGGTCGCCAGGCCGAAGAACCCCTGGCCGATTCCGTGCGTTCGGTGCTCAGCGCCGCCATCGCCAGCAGTGCGCCGCCGGTGCCCGAGTTTTCCGACATTGAAAAGCGCCTGGCCCACCTTCGCTGGCTCGGCGTGATGAGTGAGCGCTTGAAGAAGCGAAAACCCGATTTTCAGACCCGCATCGAGTTCCTGCAGACCGTCTGGTACGAAACGCGCCGTGCCGGACTGGACACCACCCTGGTGCTCGGCCTGATCCAGGTTGAGAGCGCGTTCCGCAAGTTCGCCATTTCGCGTGTGGGCGCGCGTGGCTACATGCAGATCATGCCGTTCTGGGCGCGGCTGATCGGCGATGGCGATGCCTCACGCCTGTTCAACATGCAGACCAACTTGCGCTTTGGCTGCGTGATCCTGCGCCACTATCTGGACCGCGAGCGCGGCAACACCTACATGGCTCTGGGCCGGTACAACGGCAGTCGGGGGCGGCCCGAATACCCCAATGCGGTCTACGCTGCGGCCCGCAACTGGGTTCACCCCGACGCTTAACGCCCAGTTATTGCAGGAACCCGATGCGCGCCTTGCCGCCAACGGTCTTCGGCAGGTCGTCCGCCTCCACGCGGTAGCGGTTGTCCAGCCGCGCGTTGCCGAACGCCGTGACGAGCGCGCGGCGCATTTCGCGCGGCGCCAGGGTCGCCAGCGCGTCCAGCACATCGTCGGCGGGTTCGGGGTCGAAGCGCTGACCCCAATCGTGTTCGCCCCGGATCGACTGGTACAGGTGGTGGGCGATCCGGCGGGCCGCCTCGGGTGAGGGCGTTGCAATCTCGAACACGTTCATGCGATTGAGGATGGGCTCGGGAATCGCGCGTTCGTCGTTGGCGGTGGTGATCCAGATCACCTGGCTGGCGTCGATCGGCACTTCGGCGAACTCGTCCACGAAGTTCTGCGCCGTGTCGTGCTCCAACAGGCTGTAGAGCGCACCCAGTGGGTCGTACTGCGCGTCGGCGCTGGCCTTGTCGATCTCGTCGACCACGATCACCGGGTTGGCGTACTGGCCATCCACCAGCGCTTCAAACACCTTGCCGGGTTTGGCGCCCTTCCACTGCGACGAGGAGCCCGAAAGCAGCCAGCCAGCCGTCATCGAACTCATCGGGACCAGGCTCATGCTGGTGCCCAGCAGGTCGGCGATCTGTTTGGCGAAATGGGTCTTGCCCACGCCGGGCGGCCCGAGCAGCAGGATCGGGGTCACCTCCAGGCTGTCGTGGCTGTCCTGGCTGAGCGCCACGTGACGCTTCACATCGTCCAGCACCTCACCAAAATTGGGCAGCAGGTCGTACAGCGGAGCCATGTCGGGCACGCCCGAGGGTTTGACGGCGAAGCGCTGTGGGCCGCGCTCCAGCATGCGTTGGTAGGTGTTGCGCAGGGTTTCGTATTCGCGCTCGCTGCCGCTGGCCTGCAACTGGGTCAGCTTGCGTTCGACATCGTCGGCGCTGAACACGCTGCGCATCCGGGCGATGGGCAGTCCGAGGGAGGGTGAAGCGACCAGGCTGCGAGAGCTCATGCGATTCTCCTTGTGGGGGTTCAGCGACGTTTTCATTCAAGCACAAGACGTGCCCGATCTCAATGCCGAAAAGCCCGACAAAACGCCCTCAGTTGCACGCAATGGCAGAGGGGTGTGCGAAAAGACGCACCAGCAAGGGACCCGCGTACCGGAAAAGACAAAGCCGCCCGCAGGCGGCTTGGGTGGGGTACGGGAGGCTTCAGGCCTGGCCGTTGATGGTTTGCTGCAGTTCGCCCGACTCGTACATCTCCATCATGATGTCGGAGCCACCGATGAACTCACCCTTGACGTACAGCTGCGGGATGGTGGGCCAGTTGCTGTATTCCTTGATGCCCTGGCGGATGCCATCGTCTTCCAGCACGTTGACGGTTTTCACCGTTTTGGGGTCGACACCGCAGGCCTTGAGGATCTGGATCGCACGGCCGGAAAAGCCGCACATGGGGAAGCTCGCGTTGCCCTTCATGAACAGCACGATGTCGTTGGACTTGACCAGTTGGTCGATACGGGTCTGGGCGTCGCTCATGGCAAAAACTCCTGATCTGGACGGGTCGCAGCGACCCGGAAACAGCGTCGATTATCGCTGCTGTGGCCAGCGCGCGCCGCTGCAGCGCTCAATGCCCGCAAGGTCGGTGCGGCTGCCCACCGCTTCAAAACCGTGCTGGCTCAGCAGGCCCCGCACGGCAGAGGCCTGGTCGTGGCCGTGTTCCAGCAGCAGCCAGCCGCCGGGGTGCAGGGCGTGGTGCGCGCACGCGATGATGGTGCGCAGGTCGTCGAGCCCGTCGGCGCCGGCGGTCAGGGCGTTGATCGGCTCGTGTTCCAGGGCGCGCAGGTGCGGGTCACCTTCGGCGATATACGGCGGGTTGCTCGCGATCACGTCGAAGCGTTGCCCAGGTACGGCGTCCAGCCAGGAACCCAGGTGAAAATCCACCGCCAACTCCAGGCGTTCGGCATTGGCCTGGGCCACGGACAGGGCATCAGCACTGGCGTCGGTGGCGGTCACGGCCACGTCGGGCCGCTGTGCCTTCACCGCCAGCGCGATGGCGCCGCTGCCGGTGCCCAGGTCTAGGAAGCGGGCCTGGGCGGGGGGTGGCGCCAGCACATCCAGCGCCCACTGCACCAGGGTTTCGGTGTCGGGCCGGGGCACGAGCACGCGCGGGTCCACCTGCAGGTCGAGACCAAAAAATGCCTTGGTGCCCGCCAGGTAGGCGACCGGCTCGCCGGCCAGGCGGCGGCGCACCAGGTCGGCGCAGCGGTCGGCCGCATCGGCGGGCAGGGGGTCGGTGTCGTGTGCCAGCAGCCAGGCGCGGTCGTTCATGTCGCGGCCCAGCGCCAGCAGCAGCAACATCTGGGTGTCCAGCCGGTCCAGGCCCCGCTGCTGGGCTTGCGTCAGGGCCAACCGTAGGTTCAACGGGGTGTTCACAGGCTGTTGCGCTGCTCTAATTCGGCCAACAGCTCGGTGCCGCGCGCGACCTGCAGGGCGTGGATCACATCGCCCAGGTCGCCTTCCATCACCTGCAGCAGCTTGTAGAGCGTGAGGTTGATGCGGTGGTCCGTGAGGCGGCCCTGTGGGAAGTTGTAGGTGCGGATGCGGTCGCTGCGATCCCCCGTGCCCACCAGCCCCTTGCGCGTGGCGGCCTCTTTGGCGGCGCGTTCGCTGCGGTCCTTTTCCTGCAGGCGCGCGGTCAGCACCTGCAGGGCCTTGGCCTTGTTGCTGTGCTGGCTGCGACCGTCCTGGCATTCGGCGGTGATGCCGGTGGGCAGGTGGGTCACGCGCACGGCCGAGTCGGTCTTGTTGATGTGCTGTCCACCCGCGCCGCTGGCACGGTAGGTGTCGATGCGCAGCTCACTGGGGTTGAGTTTGATGGCCTCGGTCTCGTCGGGTTCGGGCATCACGGCCACGGTGGCGGCGCTGGTGTGGATGCGGCCCTGGGTCTCGGTCACCGGCACGCGCTGCACGCGGTGGCCACCCGATTCGAAGCGCAGTTGCCCGTAGACACCGTGCCCGGCGATGCGCAGCACCACTTCCTTGTAGCCCCCCAGTTCGCTCGGAGATTCGCTCACGATCTCGGTCTTCCAGCCCTGGGTGTCGGCGTAGCGCGTGTACAGGCGCGCCAGATCGCTCGCGAATAGGGCCGACTCGTCGCCACCGGTGCCTGCGCGGATTTCGACAAAGGCGTTGCGTTCGTCGTCCGGGTCCTTGGGCACCAGCAACTGCTGCAGTTCGGCGTCGAGTTGCTCCAGTTCGGTCCGGGCGCTGGCGATTTCATCCTCGGCCATCTCGACCATCTCGGGGTCGCGCAGCAGGTCTTCGGCCGCAGCGCGATCGGCCTCGCGCTGCAGGTAGCGGTTGAACACCGCCACGATGGCGCCCACCTCGGCGTGTTCACGGCTCAGGGCGCGAAAGCGCTCCATGTTGTCCACCACGTCGGGTGCGGCCAGCAGCGCGTCGAGCTCGTGCAGCCGGGCGCGCTGTCGCATCAGGGTGTCGCGGACAAAGGGTTTCATGCGATAAGGAGAGCGGGGGGAACGGGGCGGGCTGCCGGCGCGGACAGCGGAAGGGGGGGCAGCGGCTGGCAGGGGCGCGACCGCGGCAGGCGGGCCAGCGGCCCTAGGAATCCCGGGTGGGTTTGGGCGCTTCCTCGCGCAGGAACAGGCGCGAGACGGTCTGCGCGGTGGCCGCGCGCGTGTGGGCGTCCCCCGAACGCAGTTCGGCCAGGGTGCCGTGCAGCATCTTCTGTGTCAGACCCCGCGAGAGGGCTTCGAGCACGGCTTCAACCGGCTCGCCCCGGGCCAGGAGTTTGCGCGCGCGCGCCATTTCGGCGCTGCGCCATTGATCGGCCTGGGCGTGGATCTGCTGGATCAGGGGCACCATGCCACCGGCGGGGTCGCGCTGCTCCATCCAGTGCATGAAACTCAACACGCCCGCGTCGATGATGGCCTCGGCCTGGGCCACGGCCGCCTGGCGGTTGTCCTTGCCGGTCTGCACCACGGCGGCGAGGTCGTCCACCGTGTAGAGGTAGACGTCGTCCAGGGCCTTGACCTCGATTTCGATGTCGCGCGGCACGGCCAGGTCGACCATGAACATGGGGCGGTGCTTGCGTTTCTTGAGCGCCCGCTCGACAGCGCCCAGACCGATGATGGGCAGGGTGCTGGCGGTGCAGCTGATGACGGCGTCGAACTCGTGCAGGCGCTCGGGCACCTCGGCCAGGCGCATCACCTCGGCACCGAAGCGGCCGGCGAGTTTCTCACCGCGCTCCAGCGTGCGGTTGGCGATGGACATGCTGCGCGGGGTCTTGGCGGCGAAGTGGGTGGCCGCCAGTTCGATCATTTCGCCGGCGCCGACAAACAGCACACGGATGTCCTTGATGTCTTCGAACAGCTGGGAGGCCAGCCGCACGGCGGCGGCGGTCATGCTGATGGAATGCGCACCGATCTCGGTGGAGGTGCGCACCTGCTTGGCGACCGCGAACGAGCGCTGGAACAGCTGGTGCAGCGTGGTGCCCAGGGCGCCGGCGTCGTTGGCGGCGCGCACCGCGTCTTTCATCTGGCCGAGGATCTGGGGCTCGCCCAGCACCATGCTGTCGAGTCCGCTGGCCACGCGAAACGCGTGGCGCGCCGCCTGGTCTTCACGCAGCACGTAGGCGTGGTCGCGCAGCACCTCGGTGCTCACGCCGCCGGTGTGGGCCAACCACTCCAGGGTGGGCTCCACCGCGGCCTGATCGCCCGCGCCGTAGAGCTCGGTGCGGTTGCAGGTGGAGAGCAGGGTGGCTTCGGGTTGGCGCGCCAGGCTTTGGCGGTAGCCGTGCAGCGCGGGCTGGATCTGGTCGAGGGCGAACGCAAAGCGGCCCCGCAAATCGAGCGGAGCCGTGTGGTGGTTGATGCCGAGCGTCCAGACAGACATGGTCCGATTATAAAATTGCTCCCTTATTGACGGCCCATCGGACATTCCATGACATTTTTCGCTCTGCTGGGGCACATTGCCGGCCTGCTGGCGCCGGCCATCGCCGTGGCCGTGATGCTCTGGGTTTTGACGCTCCGGCGAGGTGCGCGCGCTTCGGGCAGGGGTGCCAAGGCGGGCCTGTGGATGCTGATGGGGGCGGGCGCGCTGGTGCTGCTGGCCGGGCTGCTGTACTTCGGTCGCGACGGCAAGATGGCCACCTACACCGCGCTGGTGCTGGCGCAGGGCTCCATGGCCTGGTGGCTGCGCCGTCGCTGAGCCAGCGGCCGTCCGACGGCTCAGGCCGCGGGTGAAAACAGATCGATCCGGTCGGTGATGATGCCGTCGATGCCCAGCGCCAGCAGGCGCTGAACCGAAGATTCGTCGTTGACCGTGTAGGCCAGGGTGCGCAGGCCCTCGCGGCGCGCCTGCGCCACGCTGGTGGTGTCCCACAGATCCTGGTCGCAGACGATGGCTTCGCAGCGCAGCGCGAGCGCGGCCTCCAGCCACCCGCTCCACAGCGTTTCCAGCAACAGGCCTCGTGGCAACGCCGGCGTGGCCTCCAGGGCCGCCTTGAGCGACTCGGGCTGGAACGAGGTGAGCAGCGGTGGCACGGCGCCGGGCGGTAGCGCAGCGGTGGCGCCATCCGCTGGCCAGCCCCAGAGCCGCGCCGCCGTCAGGGCCACCGCGCGGCCGGTCTCGAACTCCAGGCCGGTGGTGGGCTTGATCTCAATGTTCAGCAAGGCGTGGTTGGCCTGGCAATAGCGCGCCACCGCTTCGAGTGTCGCCAGTGGCTCGCCCGCGAACTGGCGCGAATGCCAGCCGCCGGCATCGAGCTGGCTGAGGGTGGCCCAGTGCAACTCGCCACCGATTCCGTGGCCGTTGGTGGTGCGGTCCAGCGTGTCGTCGTGCAGCAGGAACACCACGCCGTCGGCGCTGAGCTTGGCGTCGCATTCGAACATGCGGTAGCCGTGGGAGGCACCGAGGCGAAACGCGGCGAGCGTGTTTTCGGGGGCGTGTTTGCCCGCGCCACGGTGGGCGATCCAGCGTGGGTAGGGCCAGGGCGACTGTGCCGGCGGGCGGCTCTCGTCGGGAGGCGGTGTGTGGGGCGTCGTCATGCCTCGGATTGTCGCTGGCCGGTCTGCGCGTCGAACCAGTGCATGCGGTCTTCGCGCGGCCGGGCGTGGATGGTGCTGCCGATGGCCGGCGCACCCTGGTCTTCGTGGGTGCGGATGATGAGTATCTCGTCGCCCAGGCGCGCGTGCACCAGGCGCTCGGCCCCCAGCAGTTCCACCGTTTCCACCTGGAGCGCCCAGCCGCTGTCGCCGATGTCGATGTGTTCGGGGCGGATACCGAGCAGGCTGCCCGGGCGCCCGCCCGGCGCGTGCTGGAGCAGGTTCATGGGCGGGGACCCGATGAAGCTGGCCACGAAGGTGGTGGCCGGGCGGGTGTAGACCTCTTCGGGGGTGCCAAACTGTTCCATCCTGCCGGCGTTCATCACGATCATGCGTTGCGCCAGCGTCATGGCTTCGACCTGGTCGTGCGTGACGAAGAGCGAGGTGATGCCGAGTTCGCGGTGCAGTTTCTGGATCTCCAGCCGGGTCTGGGCGCGCAGCTTGGCGTCGAGGTTGGACAGCGGTTCGTCGAACAGGAAGACCTGGGGCTGGCGCACGATGGCGCGGCCCATGGCCACGCGCTGGCGCTGCCCACCCGAGAGCTCGCGCGGCTTGCGCGTCAGCAGATGGCCCAGCTCCAGGATGCCGGCGGCCTTGTCCACGCGCTGTTTGATCTCGGCGATGGGCAGCTTCTTGATCTTCAGGCCATAGGCCATGTTGTCGAACACCGTCATGTGCGGGTAGAGCGCGTAGTTCTGGAACACCATGGCGATGTCGCGCTCGGCCGGCTCCAGCGTGTTGACCACGCGCTCGCCAATGCAGATGTCGCCGCCGCTGATGTCTTCCAGGCCGGCCACCATGCGCAGCAGCGTGGACTTGCCGCAGCCCGAGGGCCCGACGATGACGATGAACTCGCGGTCGGCGATCTCGGCGTTCACGCCGTGGATGACTTGCAGCTCGGTCTTGCCGGTGCGGTAGCGCTTGACGACGTTGCGCAGGGAAATGGAAGCCATGGAGATCTCTGTTGTTGTTCGTTGAAGCGGGGGGGGCTTATTTCTCGGTATCGACCAGGCCCTTGACGAACCAGCGCTGCATCAGCATGACGACCAGGGCGGGCGGGATCATGGCCAGCACGGCGGTGGCCATCACGATGTTCCAGTCGGTGGCCGCGTCGCCGCCGCTGATCATGCGTTTGATACCGATCACCACCGGGTACATGCTCTCCTCGGTCGTCACCAGCAGCGGCCAGAGGTACTGGTTCCAGCCGTAGATGAACTGGATCACGAACAACGCGGCGATCGAGGTGGTGGACAGCGGCAGCAGCACGTCCTTGAAGAAGCGCATCGGGCCCGCACCGTCCATGCGCGCGGCCTCCACCAGCTCGTCGGGCACGGTCAGGAAGAACTGGCGGAACAGGAAGGTGGCGGTGGCCGAGGCGATCAGCGGCACGGTGAGGCCGGCGTAGGTGTTGAGCAGCCCCAGGCTGGCCACCACCGCGTAGGTCGGCCCGATGCGCACTTCCACCGGCAGCATCAGGGTGACGAAGATCGCCCAGAAGAACAGCATGCGGAACGGGAAGCGGAAGTAGACGATGGCAAAGGCCGAGAGCAACGAAATCGCGATCTTGCCGACAGCGATCACCAACGCGGTGATCAGGCTGACCATCATCATCCGGCCCACCGGGGCGTTCGACGCCGCGCCCATGCCGGTGCCCTGCAAGGCGGCGGTGTAGTTCTCGATCAGTTGGTTGCCCGGCAGCAGCGACATCGGCGCCTGCACGATGGCTTCGGCGGTCTGGGTGGAGGCCACGAAGGTCAGGTAAAGCGGGAAGCCGACCACCAGCACGCCGAGGATCAACACGGCGTGGGACAGCAGGGTCAGGCCGGGGCGGCGTTCGATCATCAGTATTGAACCTTCTTTTCGACGAAGCGGAACTGCACCACCGTGAGCGCAATGACGATCACCATCAACACCACCGACTGGGCTGCCGAACCGCCGAGGTCCAGCGCCTTGAAACCGTCGTAGTAGACCTTGTAGACCAAGATCGCGGTGTCCTTGCCCGGTCCGCCCTGGGTGGCCGCGTCCACGATGGCGAAGGTGTCGAAGAAGGCGTAGACCACGTTGATCACGAACAGGAAGAAGGTGGTGGGCGAGAGCAGTGGGAACTGGATGGTCCAGAAGCGTCGCCAGGGGTGCGCACCGTCGATGGCCGCGGCCTCGATCAGCGACTTTGGAATGCTCTGCAGGCCGGCCAGGAAAAACAGGAAGTTGTAGGAAATCTGCTTCCAGACCGAGGCCAGCACGATCAGGGTCATGGCATGGTTGCTGTTGAGCAGGCTGTTCCACTCGATGCCGAGGGCGCGCAGTGCGTGGGACACGACGCCAATGGAGGGCGCGAGCATGAACAGCCACAACACGCCGGCGACCGCCGGGGCCACCGCGTAGGGCCAGATCAGCAGCGTGCGGTAGATCAACGTGGCCTTGACCACACGGTCGGCGAACACGGCCAGCACCAGGGAGATGCCGATGCCCAGCCCCGCCACCAGCACCGAGAACACCGCGGTGGTCTGGAACGAGGCCAGGTAGGTGTCGTCCTTGAGCAGGTTCTCGAAGTTCTGCAGCCCCACCCATTCGGTCGAGATGCCGAAGGCATCGGACTGCTGGAACGATTGCAGCAGCGCCTGCGCTGCCGGCCAGAAGAAGAACACCAGAATGACGATCACCTGGGGCGCCAGCAGCGCCCAGGGGAGCCAGCTGGAGCGGAAAACGACACGTTTTTCAGAAGCCATTCGGGCTGTGGGTGCAGGGGGTTGGATCGAATCGCCTA
>NZ_BCWR01000017.1 GCF_001592305.1 Hydrogenophaga taeniospiralis CCUG 15921 | reverse complement strand
TTGTTGAATGCAGGACCCACGTATGTTCCTTGCTGGCGCTGTCAATCGGCTGTCGATTTCCCCAGGGTAAACCCTAGTGAAAGATGGGATGGCCCCCACGCTCCACCGCTGCACGGGTCGCTGCTCCCCGAGGGCAGCGCGCGCTGATAATCGGCGCAGCATGAAACTGCTCCTGATCGAAGACAACCCCGCGATGCAGACCACGCTGCAGCGCAGCTTTGAACGCCGCGGCATACAGGTGCTCACCTGTGGCGACGGCGAGCGCGCCCTGGCGCTGTGGCAGGCCAGCCTGCCCGATGCCGTGCTGCTGGACCTGAGCCTGCCCGGTCGCGACGGCCTGCAGGTGTTGGGCGATGCGCGTGCCGCCGGACTCACCACCCCGGTGATCATCCTCACCGCGCGCGGCACCGTGGGCGACCGCATCATCGGGCTGAACACGGGCGCCGACGACTATCTGCCCAAGCCCTTTGACCTCGACGAGCTCGAGGCCCGTGTGCGGGCACTGGTGCGGCGCGCCGTCAACACCGCGGACACCCCTTCGCCATCCGGCGCCAAACCCGCCACCTGGTGCGGCATGCACGCCGACAAGGACAGCGGCGCGGTCTATTTCGAGGGCCAGCCGCTGGACCTCGCGCCCCGCGAACTGGCCCTGCTGCGCGCCGTGCTGGGCCGCCCCGGCCATGCGATCGCCAAGGAACGCCTGTTCGAACTGGTGTTCCCGGGCGAGGGCCATGTGCAGCCCGAAGCCATCGAAGTCGTGGCCTACCGCCTGCGCAAGAAGATTGCCCACACCGGCGCGCAGCTGGTCACCTTGCGCGGCCTGGGCTATCTGCTCAAAGCCACAGTATGAAGCGCACCCCTGCGCGTTCGGTGCTGCCCTCGCTGCGGCGCGTGCTGCTGCTGGGCATCCTGCTGCCGGTGTTCGGTTTCGTGCTGGTCAACACCGTGGTGCTCTACCGCCAGGCGCTGGCCGCGGCGGACACGGCCTACGACCGCACCTTGCTGGCCTCGGCCAAGTCGCTCAGCGAACAGCTGCAGGTCGCGGGCGTGGGTGACCAGGTGCGTGTGCAGTCCACCCTGCTCTACTCCGCGCTGGAGGCCTTCGAGGCCGACAACCGCAGCCGCATCTACTACCGCGTCAGCGGCTTCAACGGTGAAATGGTGTCGGGCTTTGACGACCTGCCCGCGGCCCGGTTGCCCCTGCCCGAACAGAAGATCTACGCCGCGCTGGTGCACTTCTACGACGATGAATACCGCGGGGACCCGGTGCGCATGGCGGTGCTGCTGCAACCCGTCGCCGGCGTGGCCGGACAGGGCATGGCCACCATCCAGGTGGCCGAGACGCTGGAACTGCGCCAGACGCTGGCGCGGCAGATCCTGATCGACACCCTGTGGCGGCAGGCCGTGCTGGTGATCGTGATCGTGCTGGTGGTGGTGGTGGTGGTGCAACGGGCCACCCGACCGGTGCGCGCCCTCAGCCACGCCCTGGAAGCCCGCAGCGAAAACGACCTCTCGCCACTGCCCACCGACAGCGCACCGCGCGAACTGCTGCCCCTGATCGAGGCCACCAACCAGCACATGCAGCGCCTGGCCCAACTGCTGGAGCACCAGAAACGTTTCGTGCGCGACACCTCGCACCAGCTGCGCACGCCGCTGGCGGTGCTCAAGACGCAGGTGCAGTCGGCCCGACGGGGCGACGTGGCGCCTCAGCAGGCCTTGGAAGAAATCGGCCACACGGTGGAGCGCGCCACCGAACTCGCCAATCAGATGCTGGCGCTGGCCAAGGTGGAACAGCTGCGCCAGGAGAAGGACGCGCCGCTGATCGACTGGGCCACCGTGGTGCGCACAGTGAGCCTGGATCTCTCGCCGCTGATCGCCGAGCGCTCGCTGGACTTCTCGCTTGACGTGCATGCCGCGCCGGTGCGCTCTCACGAATGGGCGCTGCGCGAGCTCAGTCGCAACCTGCTGCACAACGCCATCAAGAACACCCCACCGGACTCCCGGCTCGCCGTCGCGCTGGTCACCGATGCACAGACCGCCGCGCTCACCATCAGCGACAGCGGGCCGGGCATTTCCGCCACGCTGCGCGAGCGGCTGTTCCAGCCCTTCGCCACCGACCAGCAGCAACGCAGCGATGGCCTGGGCTCGGGGTCCGGCCTGGGGCTGGCCATCTGCCACGGCATCGCGCTCTCGCTGGGCGGCAGCATCGACCTGGTCAACCGCGAATCCCACGGCAAGGTGCAGGGGCTGGACGCCACGGTTCGCCTGCCGATCGCCAGGGCCTGAGAGGCCAGGCACGCCACACGACAGACACCGCATGAAAGAACCCACGGCATCCGGCGACGGAAAAATCCGGCTCGACAAATGGCTCTGGGCCGCACGCTTCTACAAGACGCGCAGCCTCAGCAGCGAAGAGATCGACAAGGGCCGCGTGCGGCTCAACGGCCAGCCCGTCAAACCCTCGCGCGAAGTCAAGCCCGGCGACACCCTCGAAGTCCGCACGGGCCCGATGACTCGGACGGTGGTGGTGCGCGCGATCAGCGGTGTGCGCGGCCCGGCGCCGGTGGCCGCGCTGCTCTACGAAGAGACCGCCGAATCGGTGGCCCAGCGCCTGGCCGAGGCCGAACAGCGTCGGCTGGCGCCCGAACCGGCGCAGAGCCTGAGCCAGGGCCGACCCACCAAACGCGACCGGCGCCACATCGAAGACCTGCGAAACCCCGAGCAGGGGGTGCCCTGGAACCAGCGCTGGAGCGCGTCGCTGGACGACGAACACTGAGCGCTGAGCGGCTGGGCGTTGCTCGAACACGGCCGACACGTCTGAACATCCCCACAGCGCCGCCAAACGACCAAAACACGGTGCGTTCCTGGCGACGATGGCGGTCAATGAGAAGCGACCGTCGTTTCCATCAAGGTCTTGGTGATGTGTGGAGGTTCATCGCCCTGATGAAACGCCAGCCTCTTTTCCCGCAGTGCTGCATCGGCCTCGGTCGCCCGGTCAAACCGGCGCAGGTGGTCGGTCCAGGACTCGTCCACGATCACCTCGACAAAACGCTCGGGCTGGTGGATGTCGTGCAGCAGTTCCCAGGACAGTGCGCCATTGCGCAAGCGGCTGCGCCGCCCTTCCCCCAACATCAGCTGGCGGAAATCGGCGGCGCGGGCCGGATCGATGCGGTACTCGATCATCACCATGACACGCCCATCACCAGGCACATCCGTCCGCGACGGCATGGGAACGATGCGCCTCGGTGTCAGGTCCTCCGCCGTGCCGGGGTCGGGTCTCCAGCGACTGACCGCCGCCATGGCGATGGCCCCCAGAGCGGCGGCCATGCCCAGGCTGTGGGGGACCGTCGTCCAGGTGGCCACCTGACCCCAGACGGCGGCGCCCAGGGCGCTGCCCCCCATGAGCGACATCTGGTAGATCGACATGCCGCGCGCCCGGACCCAGTCGGGCAGACCCAGCTGGATGGACACGCTGAGGGTGTTGGCGGTGGTGATCCAGGCCGCGCCACCCACGAACATGGCGGGTGCGGCCACCCACAGTTGATCGGCCCAGGCCACGATGGCCATTGACAACGCTTGCACGACGGCGCCACGAAGGACCAGACCATCGCGGGTGTAGCGCCGCCTCAGACGGGGCAAAAAGGCAGCGGAAACGATGGCGCCCATGCCCATCGAAGCCAGCAATGCCGTGAAGGTTCCGGCCCCGCCACCCTGCATGCCCTTGGCCAACAAGGGCAACAGGGCCATGACCGCGGTCGAGTGAAAGAAGAACAGGAAGATCCGCAGCAGCACCCCCTTGAGGTGGTCCGACTGCATGACGTATTGAAGACCGACGCGCATCGCCGGCCCCAGCCGCTCCCGGCCCAGCGGATGCACCCGGTGTTCGCGTTGCCAGCGGCTGATGACGACCGCAGCCACCAGCGACAACACCGCGTTGAGCAGGAACACCCAGACCGTTCCGGCGCCGGCGATCAGGGCGCCGGCGGCCAGCGGTCCGACGATGCGCGACGCGTTCATCGACACGCCATTGAGCGCCAAGGCGGCCGGTAGCTGTGACCGGGGAACGATCTCGGGAACGATGGCGGCAAACACGGGCCAGCGCATGGCCAGGCCGATGCCGTTGGCAAAGGTCAGTGCCAAGAGCAGCGGCGGCGACATCCAGCCCAGAAAGACCGCGATGCTCAGCATCACCGCCACCACGGCCACCCACAGCTGGGTCACCAAAAAATAGCGCTTGCGGTCCAGGCTGTCGGCCAGCGCCCCGCTGGGCAATCCCAGGACGAACATGGGCAAGGTGGCCGCCGTCTGAACCAATGCCACCCAGATGGGTGTGGTCGCGATGGATGCCATCATCCAGGAAGCCGCCACATCGTTCATCCACATGCACAGGTTGGCCATGAGCCAGGTCAGCCACAGCATGCGAAAGACCGGCAGCCTCAGGGGAGCCGTCGGCGACAGATCGTTGGCCCTGTCGTCGGTCATGCCGGCACCTTGTCGCCTCGGGGATGCGTATCAGTCACCACAGAACCCGTTCTTCATCAGCATGGCGGTGGTGGGCGATTCGTGCATGATCCAGTGCCCAGCTCCACCGACGATGAGCCGCTTTCGAGCGGAGCCACCCCTCATGGGACGGTCCTCCATCTCGTGTGGTGCTGCGGTGACATCGTGCTCTGCCCATATCTCCATGGTGGCACCACTGTACGCGTCCAGTGCGGGAGTCAGTGCGCCTGACCGCGAAAACGGCTTGCTGCGAAACCAGGTATTCAGGCAGCCACGCCACTGGATCTCCATCGCCAGCGCATCCACCGCGGCCTCGCTGTGCAGCATCTGTGCGAGCAGGTTGTGCCGCATGCTGTTCGCCCTGAACCATTCTCGCCAGGTGGTCGGCCATCAGAGAACGCTCACGGACAACACCACCCCAAGCTCAGTCCGCCTTGATGGACTGCACATGGATCACCTTCTTCCACTTGGCGATGTCGGCGCGGTAGAGCGCGTCGGCCGCGGCCGGCGGGTCCAGCGTCAGCGTCAGCCCTTCGGCCCGGATGCGCTTGCGGAACTCTTCGCTGTCGGCCGCGCGCTGGATCGACTGGTACAGCTGCTGCACCAGCGGCGCCGGTGTGCCACCGGCCACGAAGATGCCGTACCAGACCGGCGCGGCGTACCCGGCGAGCCCCGATTCGGCGAAGGTGGGCACATCGGGCAGCAGGGCCGTGCGCGTGGCGCTGGTGACGGCGAGCGCGCGCAGCTTGCCGTTGGCCAGGTAGGGCGCGACGCTGGGCAAGGTGCCGAAGGCCACGTCGATCTGCCCGCCCATGAGATCGGTCATGGCTGGGGTGGCTCCGCGGTAGGGGACGTGGACCATGAACACCTTGGCTGTGGTCTTGAGCAGCTCGGCGGCCAGGTGGGTGGAGGTGCCGTTGCCGGCCGAACCGTAGGTGAAGCGCCCGGGTTGGGCCCGCACCTGCGCCAGGAAGTCGGAGGCCGAGCGGATGGGGCTGTCGGGCCGCACCACCGCCACATTGGGCGCATGGCCGAGCGTGGTCACCGCCGCCAGTCCGGTCTCGGCGGAGTACGGCAGCCTGGGGTTCAGGCCCGGCACGATGGCGACGGCGCTGGTGTTGAGCAGCAGCGTGAGCCCGTCGGGCGCGCTCTTGGACACGAAGTCGTTGCCCACCACCGTGCCGGCACCGGCCTTGTTGTCCACGATGACCGATTGCCCCCACATCTTCGACAGGCTGTCGGCCAGGGCTCGGGCCATGGTGTCCGTGCCGCCTCCGGCGGGAAACGGCACCACCAGGCGCACCGGTTTGGCTGGGAAATTGGAGGTCGTTTGTGCCAGGGCGGGCGCCCATGCGCAGGCCAGGCCCGCGGCCAGGATCAGGTGTCGGCGCCGAAAGACGATGGATGGGTTGGACGGTTTCATGGGTGTCTCTGAATTCAAGGTATTGCGAGCCGCCGGTTCAGGCAATCACGCCCTGGGCACGCAGGGCTTCGATGTCGGCCGGCGGGTAACCCAGGGCCGACATCAGGTCGTGGCTTTGCGCGCCCACGGCCTGCGGGGGCGAAGTGACCTGCACCGGGCTGCGCGAGAGCTGGAAGCCGGACACCGGGACGGTCAGTCCCGCGAGTGTCCCGGCCTCGTCGGAAAACCGGTGCAGGACCTTGCGGCCTTGCACGTGCTCGTCCGCCAGCATGGCTTCCATGCGCTGCACACGGGAGACCGGCACACGGTGTTCACGCAGCAGCTGCTCCCAATGGTCAACCGACTCGGTGGCAAAGATCTCGGTCAGGGTTTTGGCCTCGTCGGCGTAACCCTTGATCCGGTCCCGGTTGTTGTGCTTGACCAGATCTGCGCGGCCCAGCGCCTCCCACAGCCGCCGCTGCTGCCGCAGGTTGGAGGCCGACACCATCAGCGGTGCGTCGCTGGCCTGGTAACAACCGATGGTGGCGAACGGGTAGCGGTTGCCCTTCTGCTCCGGGTGCGCCCCGTTCCAGAGGTAACCGGTCAGGTGCGAGCTGGCGAGGATCATGGCCACGTCGGACATTGCCACCTCGACGAACTGGCCCAGGCCGTCACCCTGGCTGCGCTGCAGCAGCGCCGCGAGGATGGCCATGGCGGCGGTGGTGCCGGTGGCGTAGTCCACCACGGGCGCGCCGCATTTCACGGGCGCCGTGCCCGGCTCGCCGGTCATGGCCATCATCCCGGAGTAGGCCTGCACCACGCCGTCGTAGGCGGTCAGCTCTCGCTTGGGGCCGGTGCTGCCGAAGGCCGAGATGGAGCAGTAGACCAGCCGCGGGTTGATCGCCGACAGGTCCGCATAGCCCAGGCCCAGCGCATCGAAGGCACCGGGGCGGTAGTTCTCGATCAGCACATCGGCGGTCAACACCAGTTGCCTCAGAACCTGTCGCCCTGTCTCGGTCTTGAGGTTGAGCGCGAGGGACTTCTTGTTCGACGCCTGCGACAGAAAGGCCGTGCCCATGCCGGCGTCGTTGAGCGCCGCATCCGACCCCTGGTAGCGGGCCTGGTCGGGCTCCTCGGGCGACTCGATCTTGATGACCTCGGCACCCATCACCGCGAGCTGGTAGCCCGCGAACGGACCGGCCAGCACGTGGGTCAGGTCCAGAACACGGATATTTTGGAGAACAGGTTTCATTTCAGCTTTCCACGGCGCCGGAGCGCCATCCGCATCGCATGCAACAGCGCCACCCAAGGGCACCGCCGGG
>NZ_BCWR01000016.1 GCF_001592305.1 Hydrogenophaga taeniospiralis CCUG 15921 | reverse complement strand
GCCCCCCTTGAGGGGGGTGACGCGAAGCGGCGCAGGGGATGCCTCATTTACCCAGCACATCGGCCTTAACGATCTTGGACCAGCGAACGATTTCCGCGCGCACGAAGGCGTCGAACTCGGCCGGCGTGCCGGTCTGCACGACCATGCCCTCGCTCACCACCTTGGACTTGAAGATCTCGCTGCTGGCGGCCTTGCGCGTGGCGGCGTTCAGCTTGTCGATCACGGCCGCGGGCGTGCCGGCCGGCGCATAGAAGCCGTACCAGCCTTCGGTGGCGTAACCGGGCACACCGGCCTCGGACACGGTTGGCACACTGGGATATGCAGTGGAGCGCTCGGCCGAGGTGACGGCCAGTGCGCGCAGCTTGCCGCTGTCGATGAAGCCGCCCACCGAGCCGGAGGTGGCAAAGATCATGTCGGTCTGACCGCCGAGCAGGTCGGTGAGCGCAGGGCCCGACCCCTTGTAGGCGACGTGCTTGATCTGGACCTTGGCCATGTCGGCGAACAGCGCACCGGCCAGATGGGACGAGGTGCCGTTGCCGGGCGACGCATAGGTCAGCTTGTCCGGATCGGCCTTCGCGGCGGCGATGACGTCCTTGAGCGACTTGAAAGGGCTGTCGGCGCGGACCACCAGCACGTTGGGCGAACGCACGATCATGGACACGGGCGCAAAGTCCTTCTCGGTCGAGTAGGGCATCTTCGCCATCAGGCTGGGGTTGACCGCGTGCGCGATCGACGAAACCACCAGCGTGTAGCCATCGGGCGCACTCTTGGCCACCAGGTCGGTGCCGATGATGGTGCTGGCGCCCGGCTTGTTGTCCACCACCACGGGCTGCCCCAGCTCCTTGGCCATCTCCACCGCCAGCGTGCGGGCGATCAGGTCCGTGCCACCGGCCGGGGCGAACGGCACCACCAGCTTGATGGGTTTGTCGGGAAAAGCGTGGGCGCTGGACAGACCCACGATCAGTGCGGTGGTGAATGCCGTCGCGGCCTTGGCAAAGGCCTTGAAGCCGAGCTTGGGAAATGGGTTCATGAATGTCTCCGGTGTTTGTAGAAGGAACAGTGGTCACTCTAGAGGTCGGGCCTGATCGGCGCACCCTATCAATTCCACCCAATGGAAGAGGAAAAATCCCTCAAACCCTTTCCAGCACCACCGCAATGCCCTGCCCCACCCCGATGCACATGGTGCAGAGCGCGTAGCGGCCCCCGCTGCGGCGCAGCTGGTTGACGGCGGTGGTGGCCAGGCGGGCGCCGCTGGCGCCCAGCGGGTGGCCCAGGGCGATGGCGCCGCCGTTGGGGTTGACGCGGGCGTCGTCGTCGGCCAGCCTCAGGTCGCGCAGCACGGCCAGGCCTTGCGCGGCAAAGGCCTCGTTGAGCTCGATCACGTCCATCTGCGCCAGCGACAGGCCGGTGAGCGCCAGCACCTTGCGCGTGGCCGGTGCCGGGCCCATGCCCATGATGCGCGGCGGCACGCCGGCGGTGGCCATGCCGACCACGCGGGCCCGCGGCGTGAGGCCGTGGCGGGACGCGGCGGCTTCGCTGGCGAGCAGCAGCGCGGCGGCGCCGTCGTTCACGCCCGAGGCGTTGCCGGCGGTCACGCTGCCGTCGGGTCGCACCACGCCCTTGAGCTTGGCCAGGGCCTCCAGCGAGGTGGCGCGCGGGTGTTCGTCGCGGCTCACCACCAGGGCATCGCCCTTCTTCTGCGGCACCTGCACCGGCACGATCTCGGCGTCGAACACGCCGGCCTCCTGCGCCGCCAGGGCCTTGGTCTGCGAGGCCAGGGCCATGCGGTCCTGGTCGGCGCGCGAGACGTTGAACTCGGTCGCCACGTTCTCCGCCGTCTCGGGCATGCTGTCCACGCCGTACTGGGCCTTCATCAAATTGTTGACGAAGCGCCAGCCGATGGTGGTGTCCTCGACGCTGTTGGCGCGCGAGAACGCGCTGGTCGCCTTGGGCATCACGAAGGGTGCGCGGCTCATGCTCTCCACGCCACCGGCGATCATCAGTTGTGCCTCGCCGCTCTTGATGGCGCGCGCCGCCGTGCCCAGCGCATCCAGGCCTGAGCCGCAGAGGCGGTTCACGGTGGAGCCGGGCAGCGACACGGGCAAGCCCGCCAGCAACGCGCTCATGCGCGCCACGTTGCGGTTGTCTTCGCCGGCCTGGTTGGCGCAGCCGAAGATGACGTCGGCCACCGCCTCCCAGTCCAGTTGAGGGTGGCGTTCCAGCAAGGCCCGCAGAGGAACGGCGCCGAGATCGTCGGCGCGCACGCCGGAAAGGACACCGCCATAGCGGCCAAAGGGGGTGCGCACGGCGTCGCAGATGAAGGCGTGGGTCATGGTGTGTCTCTTCAGGGAAGGATTTCGCTCTGGTGCAGTTGCCAGATGCGGCCCAGCAGTGCATGGGCTTCGCCCTCACCGATCACCGGCGTGGCCAGCTCCATGAGCTTGCCCTCCAGGTCGGCGTCGGAAAGCGGCAGTTCCGGGTCGCCCTTGCGGTCGAGTTGCAACAGGGTCAGCTGGCGACCATCGCGCAGGGTGATCGTCACGCGCGCACCGCGCCGGCCCGGGAAGGCCGCGTCCACTTCGGGGTCCAGCGCCTTGTGGATGCGCTGCATGAGCGCACGCGTGGCCGGGTCGTTCAGCCGGTCCGGCTCGAAGGCCGAGAGGCGCACGCTGCCGTGCACCAGCGCCGTGGCCACCATGTAATGCAGGCTGAAGCGCGCCTGGTCGGCGTTCTGCGGGTCCACGTGGGGGGCGATGTCCAGCGTGGGCTGGTAGACGCCGAGCGCCACGCGTTCGATGTTGGCGTGGGTAAAGCCGTGTTGCTGCTGCAACGCCTGCGCACCGTCGATGGCCGCAAAGGTGTGGCCACAACCGATGTGGTTCTTGAAGGTCAGGCGAGTGATGTGAAAGTCGGTGCCCAGCGTGGCGCCCACGGCGGACCAGTCGGCCCCTTCGCTCATCGCTTTGCCCAGCCCGGATTCGCCTTCCAGCACATCGAGCGAGCTGCGCATGCCGCCCGCGGCCAGCTGCGCCGCCAGCACGCCCGCCTCGGCCGCGCGGCCCGCGTGCAGCGGTTTGGCCATGGCTTCCAGGCGGAAGGCCTGCTGCAGACCGGCCGAGAAGGTGGCAGCGATGGCGAGGGTGTTGGCAAAGGCCGCTTCGTCCAGCTTCAGCAGGCTCGCCGCCGCCGCTGCTGCGCCAAAGCTGCCCATGGTGCCGGTGTTGTGCCAGTACCTGTAGTGCGGGCGCCCCATCACCACGCCGATGCGGGTGGAGATTTCGTAGCCCAGCACCACGGCGCGCAGGAACGCGGGGCCGTCCGCTCCTGTGGATTGCGCCACAGCCAGCGCGGCAGCGATGGTGGCCGCCCCCGGGTGGTACATCGCATCGCGGAAGCTGTCGTCCACCTCAGCTGCGTGCGCGGCCGTGCCCTGGATCAGCGCGGCTGCGCGCGTGGTGGCTTGTCGCCCCTGCACCAGCTGGGCGGCGCCCCGGTCCAGGTCGTCGGCCATGGTCTGCATCAGCACCTGCACTGCGGGCGTGTCCAGGCCGGGGTAGATCGAGGCGTACCAGTCGATCACCGCGCGCTGGGCGTGGTGCGCCACTTCGGCCGTCAAGGGTGTCCGGGCAAAGCCGGTGGCGAAACGGGCCAACACTTCAACGGCGTTCATGTTCAGTTCTCCGGTGTGAGCAAGTGGCGCAGGTCGCCGGTCACAAAGCCCGGTCCGCTGAGCTGGGCCAGCCAAAGCATGTCTTCCTGCAAGGCGGCTGCCCCGCGCTCGCGTGCCCAGAACACCGGGCCTCCTTCCCAGCGCGGGAAGCCGTAGCCGTTGACCAGCACCACGTCCACGTCGGTGGCGCGTTCGGCCACGCCTTCGGCCAGCAGCAGCGCGGCCTCGTTGACGATGGCCAGCAGCGCGCGGCGCACGATCTCGTCGTCGCCCAGCTCGCGAGGCTGCAGGCCCTTGTCCGCACGGGCCTGCGCGATGAGTGCGTGCACCGCCTCGTCCACCTGCGGGCCCTGGTCGCCTTCCGGGTAGCGGTAGTAGCCCGCGCCGGTCTTGCGGCCCAGGCGCCCGGCTTCGCACAGGCGGTCGGGGATGTGCACGTAGCGAGCCTGCGGGTCGCGCGTGGCGGCCTGGGCCTGGCGCATGCGCCAGGCGATGTCCAGCCCCGAGAGGTCGGCCACCGCGAACGGCCCCATGGCAAAACCGAAGGCCCGCAGCGCGGCGTCCACCTGCTCGGGCCAGGCACCCTCTTCCACCATGCATTCGCATTGGCGGCGGTAGGCCGCGTACAGCCGGTTGCCGATGAAACCGAAGGCGTTGCCGGTCAGCACCGGCATCTTCTTCAGACGCTTGCCCACCGCCAGCCCCGTGGCCAGCGCGTCGGGCGCGGACGACTGGCCGCGCACCACTTCCATCAGCTTCATGACGTGGGCCGGGCTGAAGAAGTGCAGGCCGATCACGTCGTGCGGCCTGGAGGTGGCCGCTGCGATGGCATCGAGATCCAGGTACGAAGTGTTGGAGGCCAGCACGGCGCCCGGGCGTGCCAAGGCATCGATGCGCTGGAACACCTGCTGCTTCACTCCCAGTTCTTCGAACACCGCCTCGATGACCAGGTCGGCACTGGCCAGGTCGGCCCAGTCCAGGCTGGTCTGCAGGCGGGCTTCGCAGGCCGCGGCGGCACTGGCGCTGAGCTTGCCGCCCTGCACCCGCGAGGCGTAGTGCGCGTGGATGCGCCCGGTGCCGCGCTCCAGCGCAGCGGCGTCCTGCTCCAGCAGCAGCACGCGGTAGCCGGCGTCGAGTGCGGCGATGGCGATGCCCGAGCCCATGGTGCCGGCGCCGATCACCGCCACCCGCTCCACCGGGCGCGCTGTGGCTTCACCCAGCGATGGATGCTTGGCGCTCTCGCGCTCGGCAAAAAACTGATGACGCAGGGCAAAGGCCTCGCGCGAGACGCGCAGTCGCTGGAACACCGCACGCTCGTCGGCCAGACCGTCGTCGAAGCCGACCTGGGCCGTAGCCGTGATGGCGTCGATGGCCGCCTGCACCGCAGGCCGGCGCTTGCCGGCCTGCGGTGCCGCGGTGGTGGCCGTGGCCACGTCTGCGCTTGAAGCCGGCGGCACCTGCCGGTCGCGCACCAGCCGCTTCTGCCCCTTGAGCTGTCGGGCATGCGCCACCGCTGCGCTGCGCAGATTGCCGGTGGCGATCAGATCCACCAGCCCTGCCTCCAGGGCCGCCGCGGCCAGCACCCGTTCGCCTGAGCAGATCATCCGGATCGCGGGGGGAATGCCCACGATGCGCGGCAACCGCTGCGTGCCACCCGCGCCCGGGATGATGCCCAGCGTCACCTCTGGCAGGCCGACCACGGTGCCCGGTGCGGCCACGCGGGCGTCGCAGCCGAGCGCCAGCTCGAAGCCGCCACCCTGTGCCGCGCCGTGCAGCGCCGCCACCACCGGCTTGCCGCAGGCTTCGATGGCGGCGATCACGGCAGGCAGCTGAGGTTCGGTCAGTGGCTGGCCGAACTCGCGCAGGTCCGACCCGGCGATGAAGGTATTGCCAGCCCCGATCAGCACCGCGCCTTCCAGCGTGTCGTCATTGCGCAGGGTCTCGATGGCGGCCATCAGCCCCTGCCGCACGGCGGCCGAACCGGCGTTGATGGGCGGGTTGTCGATCACGATGACGGCGATCCCGCCATCCCGTTCCAGGTACACACGTGGCGTCATGCGAGTTCCTCAGGCCAGCACCACCACGCCGTCGGCGGCGCTCACGCCCTGGCCTTGTGCGCGCACGAACACGGGGTTGATCTCGGCCTCCACCAGGCGGTCGCCGAGCTGCGCCGCCATGCGGGAGAACGCCACGATGGCATCCACCAGCGCTTCCACGTCGGCCTTGGGCCGGCCCCGGAAGCCGTCGAGCAGCGGCCAGGTCTTGAGGTCCTTCGCCATGGCCAGCGCATCGGCGCGGCTCAGCGCGTGCAGGCCCTGCGCGTCCTGCGTCAGCAGGCGCATGGTGGTGTCCTTGAACAGCTCGGCCGTCACGCCCCCCATGCCCAGCAGCACGGCGGTGCCCAGCGCGTCGCGGTGCATGCCCAGGATCAGCTCGGTGCCACCGCCCACCATTTCCTGCACGAGGAAGCGGTCGGGACGCACGCCGGCTTTGGCCTGCACATCGGCGGTCATGCCGATCAGGCGCTCCCCCACCGTCTCGGGCGTGAGGCCGATGGCCACGCCACCGACGTCGCTCTTGTGCGTGATCTGCGACGAGAGGATCTTGAGCACCACACGGCCACCGAGCTCGCGCGCGGTGGCCTCGGCCTCGGTCGGGGTGGTGACGATGCGCTCGGCCGCACAGGGCACGTTGAAGCGCGTGAACAGCTGCTTGGCCTGGGCCTCGTCCAGCGAGCCCGAGGGCAGTTCACCCAGGTCGACGAAGCCGACTGCATCCGCTTCTTCGACCGGTGCGGCAAAGCTGCCGACCTTGAACATGGCGGCCAGCGCCGCGGTGCAGCTCTCGGCCGCGGCAAAGGCGGGCACGCCATGGCGCGTGAGCAAGGCGCCGACTTCGGGCGCGTGCGGACTCACGTAGGCCATCACCGGCTTGTCCGAATCGGGCAGGCAGTCGCGGATGGCGTTGGCCATCAGCTCGGGCATGGCCAGGCTGGACGATCCGACGATGATCACCAGCGCGTCGTAGCTCGGGCTGGCTAGCAGGGCGCGGATCGCGCCGCGCAGCAGGTCGGGCCGCAGGCCGGCCAACGTCACGTCGATCGGGTTGCGGTCCAGCACGGCCTCGCTGCCGGTCTGCAGCGCGCGCAGCGCCTCGGCCGTGGCGACATCCGGTGCCGGGGTCTCGAAACCGGCCACGCCCAGGTCGTCGGACACCAGCGTGCCCGCGCCGCCGGTGCTGGTGAGAATGGCCACACGTTTGCCACGCAGGTGGCGCCCGGTGGCCAGGGCCACGGGAATGTCCAGCAGGTCGTTGAAGGTCTGTGCGCGGATCACGCCCACCTGTTTGAACAGCGCGTCGTACATGCGGTCGGCACCCGCCATCGCACCGGTGTGCGACACGGCAGCCTGGGCGCCCGCTTCCGAGCGGCCGATCTTGAAGGCCACCACCGGTTTGCCCTTGCGCGCGGCCTTCAGGCAGGCGGCCCGGAACTTGGCCGGATCGCGCACGGTCTCGATGTAGAGCGCGATCACCTGGGTGGCCGGGTCGTCGGCCAGGTGGTGAATGAAGTCGGCCAGCTCCAGGTCCACCTCGTTGCTGGTGGAGATCAGCTTGGAGAGGCCAATGCCGCGCGCCGCGGCCCGCGAGAGCAGCGAGCCCAGGATGCCGCCGCTTTGCGACACCACGCCGATGCCGCCCACCGGGAACTCGTCCATCTCCAGCGCGCCGGTGGCCGAGAGCACGATGGCGTCGGTCAGGTTCACCAGTCCGATGGTGTTGGGCCCCAGGATGCGCATGGACCCGGCCGCGTCTACCAGCTGCTTCTGGCGGCGCGCGCCCTCTTCGCCGGTCTCGGTGTAGCCGCTGGCCAGCACGATGGCGGCCGCGCAACCGCGCGCCGACAGTTCCTTGACCGCGAGGTGGGCACGCTCGGCGCCGAGCAGCACGATGGCGACATCGGGCGTTTCCGGCAACGAGGCGATGTCGGCGTAACACGGCAGGTCGCCGATGCGGTCGGCCTTGGGGTTCACCGGCAGGATGCGGCCGGCAAAGCCGTGCTTCTGCAGGTAGGCCACCGGGCGGCCGGCGGTTTTCCCGGGGTCCGCCGAGGCGCCGATGATGGCGACGCTGCGCGGCTGCAGCAGGCGGGAGATCGCGTTGATGGGGGCGTCCATGGTCTTCACTCCTTGCCTGCGGCCTTGGCCAGAAAGGCTTCCACCGACGCACGGTGCTCGCTGCTGGTGTAGCAGATGCCCTGCGCCTGGCTGCCCTGCGCGAACACGTCGTGCGAAGTCAGTTCGAAGCTCTGGTTGAGGATGGTCTTGGTCAGTGCGATGGCCGTGCCCGACGCCTGGCTCAGCTCCGCGGCCCAGGCCTGCGCGTCGGCCAGCAGCGTGTCCGCGCTGGTCTTGCAGTCCACGATGCCCAGCGCCAGCGCCTCGTCCACCTTGACCTGTCTGCCGGTGAAGATGAGTTCCTTGGCCTTGGCCAGGCCCACGCGGCGCGGCAGGAAATACATGCCGCCGCCGTCCGGGACGATGCCGCGTAGCACATACGACCAGGCGAAGCTCGCCCACTCGCTGGCGATGATGAAGTCGCAGGCCAGCGCTGTATCGGCGCCCAGACCCGAGGCCGCGCCGTTCACGGCGGCGATCACCGGCTTGGGACAGGTGTGCAGCAGCGACTGCGTGTGGTGCACGCGCTGCTGGCGGTGCCAGCCGTTGAAGCCCACTTCGCCGGCCGGGGCGTTCATGCGCTTTTGCATGCCCGCAATGTCGCCCCCGGCGCAGAAGCCCTTGCCGGCGCCGGTGAGCACCAGGGCGCGGATCGCCTTGTCGGCCGTCACCGACTCCAGGGCGTGGATGAATTCCGAGCGCATGCCGTCGCTCATGGCGTTGCGCTTGTCGGGCCGGTTCAGCGTCAGCGTGGCGATGCCGCTGCTCACCTGCAGTTCGATCAGGGTGTGGTCCATGGTGTTGCTGGTTCGCTCCGGGTTCGGTCGCTCATTCGGCCTTGATGCCGTTTTCCTTGACGATCTTTCTCCAGCGGGCTTCTTCGGCCTTCACATAGCGGTCGAACTCGGCGGGATCGCTGGCGGTGACGATCAGGCCTTCGTGCTCCACTTTCTTCACGAACTCAGGGCTTTGTGCGGCCTTCTTGACCGCGGCATTGAGCTTGGCAATCACGGGGGCCGGTGTGCCGGCAGGCACAAAGAAGCCATACCAGCTTTCCACCGAGTAGCCGGGCACGGTGGCCGCGACCGTGGGGATGCCCTTGAACGCGGGCGATGGCTCGAGCGTCGTCACCGCGAGCGCGCGGAGTTTGCCCTGACCGACCATGCTGGACACGGCGGCTGCCGTGCCAAAGAACAGGTCCACCTGACCGCCCAAAAGGTCGGTCATGGCAGGGCCCGCGCCGCGGTAGGGGATATGCAGGATATCGGCCTTGGTCAGGTTGACGAGCATTTCACCGGCCAGGTGAGCCGACGTGCCGTTGCCCTGCGATGCGTAGGTCAGCTTCTTGCCTGACTTCACGGCGTCCAGGATGTCTTTCACGGTTTTGTACGGGCTGTCGGCGCGCACCACCAGCACGTTCGGACCCTTTCCGATCAGACTCACCGGCGCGAAGGCGGTCTCGTTGTTGTAGGGCAGTTTGGGCAGCAGACTGGGATTCACGGCGTGCGCCATCGTGGCGATCACCAGCGTGTAGCCGTCGGCAGGGCTCTTGGCGACGAGGTCGGTGCCGATCACGGTGCCCGCACCGGGCTTGTTCTCGACGATCACCGTCTGACCCAGTTCTTTGGACATGCCCTGACCCAGGGTGCGTGCGATCAGATCGGTTCCGCCCGCCGGGGCGAATGGCACGACGATGCGCACGGGCCTTTCGGGGTAGTCGGCGTAGGCGCCTCCAGCGATGGCCGCCAGGCTCAGGCACAGACCGCTGGCAAGGCGGCGCAGGGAAATGGGGAACGATGTCATGGGATGTCTCCGTGATGGAAGGTTTCGGGCACGGCCTTCGATGAGGCGCCGCATCGACCTGTTGGCCGAATCCAGAGCTTAGAACCGCAAGACGTTTTTGAGATCCATGTAATTCCATTGAGTGGAATTTAGAATGGGCCGCAGAAAGAGAAGAACCCCGCAGAAACACCGGGGCGAACCTTCGAAAGGCACGCCATGAACCCCCTTGAAGAAAACCCCGGCCGCTCAACCTCGAACCGCTCGCTGCTGCGCGGCGCCGACATCCTGCGCGCCTTTCGGCCGGGATCGGATCTGCTGGGCAACGGAGAGATCGCGGAGCGGACCGGCCTGTCCAACTCCACGGTGAGCCGCCTGACCCAGACCCTGGTGGCTGCGGGCCTGCTGCAGCAAGACCGCGCCCGCCGCGCCTACCGGCTCGCGCCGCTGGTGCTCAGCCTGGGGCACGCCATGCGATCGGGCTCACAGGTGCTGGCCATCGCCGCGCCGCGCATGCGCGCCTTGGCAGAGCGCGAGCGCATCAACGTCGGCCTGGCCTACCCTGATCGCGACGAAATGGTCTACCTGGAATCGATCCGCTACAACCGCCGCGTCGCCCTACGCAACGTGGTGTCCGGCCAGCGGGTTCCGATGGAACTCACGTCGTTGGGGCGCGCGTACCTCGCCACGGCACCCGTGGAACGCTACCGTGTGCTGGAGCCCATCTTCAAACGACGCAACGGCCGGCACTGGCCAGAGATCAAACTGGCGATCGAAGCGTCGATGGACAGCATGAAGTCCAAAGGCTATTGCTGGGCCAGCTGGCAGCCGGAGGTGGTGGCATTGGCCACGGCCTTCCCAACCGCCGAGGGCATTTGTGTCGTCAACGTCAGCGTGTCCACGCAGGAGCATGCCGACCGCTGGGTCAAGACCCTCGCGCCCCATTTGCTGCGCCTGAAAGAGGACATCTGTCTGGCCTTGTCGAAGCTTCCCGTGCCCTAGGGGAAGCCATGTTCGCGTGCCTGGTCGGCCGCCGCTTCAGAGGGTCCTGAGCCCCTCGCCGAACACGTCCAGCGCCTTGAACAGCAGCTTGCGCGGAATGGTCAGCGATGGCATCACGCGCATCACGTTGGTGTAGCGGCCGCAGGGCACCATCAGCACGCCGTGGCTGAGCACGTACCCCATCAGCTTGCCCAGCTTCTCGCCACTCAGCGGTTCCTTGGTGGCCTTGTCTTCGACCAGCTCGATGCCGATCATCAAGCCGCGGCCGCGCACCTCACCGACGTAGGGGTTGTTGAAGCCGCGGATGTATTCCTGCGCCTCCAGGCCCAGTTGGTGGGCGCGGTTCAGCAGGTCCAGCTCCGGGTCCTGTAGCAAGCCGATGTTGGTCAGCGCCACCGCGGCCGACAGCGAGTTGGCGGCGAAGGTGTTGGGCACCGAGCCGTCGGGAATCTTGGCCGCCAGGTCCGAGCGCATCACCAGGCCCGCCATGGGCACGTCACCGCCCATGCCCTTGCCGAAGGTGAGCATGTCGGGCTTCACGCCCGAGTGCTCGACCGCCCACATCTTGCCGGTGCGGCCCGCGCCCGCCTGGACCTCGTCCACGATCAGCAGCGCGCCGCTCTTGTCGCAGGCCTTGCGCAGCAGCTGCAGGAATTCGGGCGACGGCGGCACGTAGCCGCCCTCGCCTTGCACCGGCTCCACAATCACCGCGGCCACGTCGTCTGCGGCGGTGTAGGGCGTGTTGAGCAGGTAGTCCACGTACTCGCCGGCGATCTGCTCGGCGCTCTTGTGGGTGGTGTCGAAGGGGAAGCGGTAGGCGTAGGGATATGGCGCGTGGATCACACCGCCCATGAACGGTCCGTAGCCCTTGCGGTAGGCCGTGCCAGTGGTCAGCGCGTTCGAGGCGTTCCACACGCCGTGGTAGCCGCCGTGGAAGGCGATGATCTGGTGTCGGCCCGTCACGCGCTTGGCGAATTTCACCGCTGCCTCCAGCGCGTCGCTGCCGCTCTGCGCGAAGAAGGTGATGCAGTCGCCGCGCAGCCCCTCGGGCATGATTTCGGAGATCTTGGCCGCCAGCTCGGTGCGCTTGGTGCTGTTGACCTCCATGGCGTGCATCAGCACCCCGGACTGCTGGTGGATGGCCTCGACCACCTTGGGGTGGCAGCGCCCCACGCTGCTGACGCCCACGCCGGCCGAGAGGTCGATGAAGGTGTTGCCGTCCGGGTCTTTGATGGTGACACCAAAGGCGCGGTCCATCACGACCGGCATGCGGCCGCCGCCGCGCGCCATCGACTCCGTGCGTGCGGACAGCGCCAGCGCCTCTTGCGCCTTGGGGCCGGGGAAGGTGGCCGACACCATCTTGGGCGCATCGGCAAAGCTCAGGGATTCAAAGAGAAGTTCGTTCACGGAGACACCTTGGAGAAACTGTGGTCGGCGATGCTCCGCCACCATGGGCGGTTGCATCGAAGGACACAGAGCCGCGCGGCTCTGGTGAGGAGGATTCTGTGGGTGCCCCCGCGAGCGGGGTTAGCCCGAATCGGCAAGCTTTTGGTTGGCCTGCCTTCGGGCGAACGGCCAAGGGGGCCGGCGCGCAGCGCCGACAGGGGTCAGGCCGTGGCGGCGGCGGCCCGCACGGGTGGCGCGCTGACGGCGCGCTGCGTCTGCGAGGGCAGCTCCATGAACAGCTCCTGGTACTCCGACGCGAAGTGGCTCAGGTGGAAAAAGCCCCACTTCGCTGCCGCATCACCGATCGAGAGCTGCTGGGGCGTGGTGGACATCAGCTCACGCCGCACGCCGTTGAGGCGCACGCTGCGGATGTAGTACACCGGGTTGGTCTCGGTCACGCTCTGGAAGCTGTTCTGCACCGTGCGGCGGCTGACCCGCAGCCGCTTGCACAGGTCCACCACGCTGGGGGCATTGGCGGCGTCCGACACCGTCAGGCGGTGGCACTTCTCCACGATGAAGCTGCGTGACGAACTGCCGTGGCGCTGCGTGCGGTCGCATGCGGGGTCCGAGATCAGGCGCATCAGCTCGCCCAGCATGGCCTGTTCGACCTGCTGCTCCGCCTCGGGTGTGAACACCTGCTCGGGGGCGGCGATCACCTCGTTGAACAGCGCCAGCAGGCGCCTGCGGCTTTCCGCCAGACGGTGGCCGGGCACCTGCACCACGGGCTGTCTGAGCAACGCATCAATGCCGGTGGGCCAGGGCGCGCCCGACATCATGCGTTCGAAGGCCTCGCGCTCGAAGGTGATGGACAGCATGTCCATGTGCATGGGCATGTGGAACATGAACTCGTCGCCGCCCTGCAGCACGAAGATGCACTTGTCGTCCGCCGCCCGGCCCTGCACCCGCGCCGCACCGGGCACGACCAGTGGCACCGCGAAACAGATCTGGCCGCGCGGCGCCTCGCCGTGCTGGACCACGCGCTGGTTGATGTGCTCGCGGAACGCATGGATCCGAGCGTTGGAGAACTGGGACAGCGCGCATTGCGCGGCGCCAGCCGAGATCTGGCTGTAGGTCTGGCCCCAGCCGTGCACCGATGTGGCGTGCAGATGCACGTCGTTGAAGCGATCTGTTCGGGTGTTCATGAGACCTCTGGTCAACGTGGTCCGAATGCGGGCATCTGGCGGCCCGTGACGAAGTGATCCCTGGTGCCGCAAGAAGTGTGCCTCTGGTCCCTTGGGGGCAGGTACCCGTGCTAACCCGCAGTTGCGGGCGCCGGGCGCGACGACTTGCTGATTTGGGCTAATGAAACGCGGCAGGCCAGACCGACACTCGCCGCTCATTCGGGGGCCTCGTCCCTGTCGCCAACCCTCGAAGCCCACCCACCACACGAGCATTCACCATGCCCCAGCACCTCAAACACTTCATCGAAGGCGCGCACACCGACTCGTCGGACGACGGCCGCCTGGACCTGATCAACCCCGTGGACGAGCAGGTCTACGCCACCGTGGCCAGTGGCACCGCGCAGGACGTGGACCGCGCCGTTTCGGCTGCCCACGCCCAGCTGTACGGCGGGGCCTGGAGCAAGCTCAACGGCTCCCACCGCGCGGTGCTGCTGAACAACCTGGCCACCCTGGTCGAACGCGATCTGGAGATCCTCGCCGACATGGACGCCCGGGCCATCGGACGCTCGCGCATGGAGCCGCGCATGATGGACGTGCCCAATGCCGTGGCCCACCTGCGCGCTGCTGCGGGCTGGGCCAACCATCTGGAAGGACGGACCATCCCCAGCAGCGGCTACATGGGTGTGCGCACGCTGTCTTACACGGTGCGGGAGCCGGTGGGTGTGGTTGCGGCCATCGTGCCGTGGAACGCGCCCCTGATGATCACCACCTGGAAGCTGGCTGCACTGCTGGCGGCGGGTTGCACGGTGGTCATCAAGCCTTCAGAAGAGACGCCCCAGTCGGCCCTGCACCTGGCCGCCCTGTGCCAGGAAGCGGGCTTTCCGGACGGTGTGGTCAACGTGGTGATGGGCGTGGGCGAGGTGGTGGGCCGCGCACTGTGCGAACACCCGAAGGTGGCCAAGATCAGCTTCACCGGCAGCCCCGAGGCAGGTGCCGCCATCCAGCGCATCGCGGCGCCGCTGTTCAAGCGCGTGACCCTGGAACTGGGCGGCAAGAGCCCGCAGATCGTGTTCGACGATGCGCGCTTCGACGACGCGGTGCGTGGCTGTGCCATGGGGCTGTTCATCAACCAGGGACAGGTCTGCGCCGCGGGCTCGCGCATCCTGGTGCAGAAAGGTATCGCCTCGAAGTTCTCGGCCGCACTGGCGCAGGCGGCGAAGTCGGTCAGCGTGGGCGACCCTTCGCAGGAAGGTGTGCAGATGGGACCGGTGGCCAAGAAAGCCCAGTACGAGCGGGTGAACCGTTACATCCGGCAGGGCATCGACGAAGGCGCCGAGTTGCTGGCCGGTGGCGTGTCGGACTCGGCCAAGGGCTGGTTCGTCAGGCCCACCATCTTCGGCAAGGCCAGCAACCGGATGAGCATCGCGCGTGAGGAAATCTTCGGCCCGGTGGGCACGGTCATCGAATTCGAGACCGAAGAAGAAGCCATTGCGCTGGCCAACGACTCGGCCTACGGCCTCGCGGCCACGGTGTGGACCAGCAACCTCGAACGCGCACACAAGGTCGCCGGCGCGATGCGGGTGGGCGCGGTCGGGGTGAACTGCTGGAGCCCGCTCGACGCCAACCTGCCCTGGGGCGGCCTCAAGACCAGTGGCATCGGCCGCGAGGGCGGATTGCCCGGTGCGCTGGCCTACACCGAAGAAAAAGTCATCACCGTGCTGCTGCCCTGACCCGCAACGCTTTTCCACACCAACCTCCCCTGGAGAACACGACATGAAGCATCAAGACAAGTACCCGGCCAGCATGCGCGTGCTGCACTGGCTGATGGCCATCCTCATCCTGGGCCAGATCTTTGGCGGCTGGTTCATGACGCCCTACGACGAGGCCCGCGAGCCCCTCGTCGGGCAGCTCTACTGGTGGCACAAGTCCTTCGGTCTGCTGGCCTTCCTGTTCATCTTCATCCGCCTGAGCAACCGGCTGCGCTACGTGCCGCCCGAACTGCCGGCGGGCCTGCCCGCCTTCGACCGCAAGCTCGCGCACTTCGCCCACTGGGCCATCTACGCCCTCATCGTGATGCTCCCCATCACCGGCTACACCCTGTCGAGCACCTTCGAGTACAGCGACGGCGTCACCTTCTTCGGCATCCACGTGCCCGAGCTGTTCCCGAAGAACGAGGCCGTGTACGAAGCGGCCGACTGGTTGCACGGCATCCTGGCCTACACCCTGCTCGCGGTGGTGGCGCTGCACCTGGCCGGCGTGGTCAAGCACCGCTACTTCGACAAGAACCCCGACAACGATGTCCTCCAACGCATGCTCTGAGAAACCCATGTCCCTGCAACTCCCCTCTTGCCCCCAGGCGCTGGAACTGATCCGCGCGCGCGTCTCCACTGGCCACTTCAATCCGGCGTTCGAAATCGACGACGACGTCGTCGCCGACCTCATCGGCTACGCCTGCGAGGCACCCAGCGCCTACCACCTGCAGAACTGGCGCTTCATCGCAGTCCGCTCCGGCGCTGGCAAACAGAAGCTGTGCGAACGGGCCTACGGCCAGCACCAGGTGAAGGACGCTGCGGTGACGGTGATCGTGATCGGCACGCTCAACGGCCACGAGCGCATACGTGCCAACCTGCAGCCCCTGGTCGACGCCGGCCACATGAAGCCGGCGGATCTGGACGCCTGGGCCAACGACACCCACCGGGGCATGCACGACAGGCCGGTGAAGCAGCGCGACGAGGCCGTCCGCTCGGCCTCGCTGGCGGCCATGAACCTGATGACGGCGGCCCAGGCGCTGGGCCTGGCCAGCGCCCCCATGGGCGGGTTTGACGCAGCGGCCGTCAGCGCCGAATTCGGCCTGGCGCCGACCGAGCTGCCGGTGATGCTGGTGGCCATCGGCCGGCCCGCGCCGGGCAACTGGCCGCGCAAGCCGCGCCGGCCGGTGGGCGAGGTGCTGTCCTTCGTCTGAGGGCCCGGATTCAGCTGAACCGGATGGGCGCGAGCTTGGCGATCAGCTCCGAGCTGGAGCGCACACCCACCTTGGTATAGATGTTCTGCACATGGCTGCGCAGCGTGGGCAGCGAGATGCCCAGGTGCCGGCACAGCGCCTTGTTGCTGATGCCGGTGACCGCAATCTCCACCACGTCCAGCTCGCGCGCCGTCAGGTGGAACTGAGCCGAGAGGCTGGTGCGGCTGATGACGCGGCTGGCCACGTGGATGGCGCCCAGGCTGAACTCCACGAAGGGCTGGACCCTGTTGAGTTCCGCCACCTCGGCCTCGGTGAAGGGCTGCGCGGCGTCGCGCCGCACCAGCGAGAGCACCGCCACGATGCGGCCCTGCTGCCGGAAGAACACATCACAGTTGTGGAAGTAGCCGTTGGGCTGGTAGAAGCCGGTGTAGATGCCGCTCTGGCGCCACTCATCGTCGGACATCAGCATCGAGTTCGACACCACCGCCGTGTCCTGGTCCTCATAGCGCGAGGGGTGCATCGGGTCCTGCGCCCACCAGGTCTCCGAATACTGGCGCAGCATGGTGTCCAGCTGCGCGTGCGAGGCGCTGTCCTGCTGCAGCTGCGCCCAGGGCACGTAGATAAAAAACCGGATGCCGTCCACCGGCATCAGCCGGTGGACCAGGGCGAACAGGGCCCGTTTGAAATCGTCCGAGACATCCGTGTTGGTGCTCACCCCGTTGGCTCCGTGTTCAATGCGTCACCGGACCCGCAAGGCTTGGCGGCGCAGGTCGCGGCTTCAGAACTGGCTCTCGGGCAGGTGCACCGTCAGGCCGTCCAGATCCGCATTCAACGCGATTTGACAACACAAACGGCTGGCCGGGTGGTCGGCCGCGGCCGATTCCAGCATGGCGCTCTCCATGGCCTCGGGTGGCGGCAGCCGGCCCACCCAGGCCGCCTCGACCTGGCAGACGCAGGTGGCGCAGGAGCAGAAGCCCCCGCACTCGCCAACGATGCCGGTGATGTGGTTGTCCACGGCCGCCTGCATGAGCGAGCTGCCGGGTGCGGCCTGCACGGTGGTGGCCTGCTGCTGGTGGTCGATGAAGGTGATGGTGATCATGGTGTGGTGGTGAGGGGTGTGGTGATCCAGTGGCCGAGGTCCTGCGATTCGTCGGCCAGCGCGTCGGCGGGAATTTCGGCGGCGGCCGCGATCAGTTTTTTGCCGAGCATGAAGTCCCTGGGCCGGTTGACGCAGTCCACGGCCAGCAGGCGGCTGCCCGCCAGGTAGTACACCGAGAAGCTGCGGCCCTGGCGGCTGTCGCCGCGGACCACGGCCTGGTCGTGGCCCTGCGACAGGCCGGCCATCTGCAGCTTGAGGTCGTACTGGTCGGACCAGAACCAGGGCTGCGCCTGGTAGGCCACCGGCTTGCCGCACAGCGTGGCCGCCGCACAGCTGGCCTGGGCCATGGCGTGCGGCACCGACTCCAGCCGCATGGAGCGGCCATGGGCCTCGCTGAAGAACTCGGTGCAGTCGCCGGCCGCGACGATGAGCGGATCGCTGGTCTGAGCGAAGGCGTTGGCGCGGATGCCGTTGCCCACATTCAGCCCCGCCGCCGCGGCCAGCTCCACATTGGGCAGCACGCCGATGCCGACGATGACCAGGTCGGCCGGGAAGGTCTCTCCGTCCTCGCACTGCACCGCCGAGACCGCCGTCTCTCCCAAGATGGCCTGCACGCTCTTGCCGCAGCGGATGTCCACGCCCTCTTCGGTGTGCACGCGCTGGTAGAAGGCCGAGACTTCGGTGCTGGTCACGCGCTGCAGCAACCTTGGCATGGCTTCGAGCAGGGTCACCGCGAGGCCCAGCTGGCGCAGGCCGGCGGCGGTTTCCAGGCCGATGTAGCCCCCGCCCACGATGACGGCACGCCGTCCGGTGCTGGTGGCGACATGGGCCTTGATGCGGTCCAGGTCGGCCAGGGTGCGCAGGCAGAAGACACCGGGCAGAGTGGCGCCCGGCACCGCAAGCTCGCGCACGCGCGCCCCCAGCGTCAGGGCCAGGCCGCTGTAGTCCAGCACCTCGCCGGTGCTCAGGTGCACCTGCTGCTTCGCCCGGTCGATGCGCTCGGCCCGCACGCCCAGGCGCAGGTTCACACCGGCCCTTTCGTAGGCCGCGGCGTTCTTGATCAGCATCTGTTCGGCGCTCATCTGGCCCGCGAGGTAGGCCTTGGACAGCGGCGGGCGCTGGTAGGGCAGCACCGGCTCTTCACCCACCAGGGTGATGTCGCCCTGCCAGCCTTGCTGGCGCAGGCTGGTCACGAGCTGCGCCGCCGCGTGGCCGGCGCCCAGGATGACGGCATGGGGGGTGCGCATGGACACCTCAGGCCGGGGTGAAGGCCACGGGCAGGCGCTTGATGCCGTGCACGTGGTTGCTGCGCAGGCGGTCGGCCGGCCCGGTGAGCGACATGGAGGCGACGCGCTTGGCCATCTCTTCGAGCAGCACGCTCACCTGCAGCTTGGCCACGTGCGTGCCCAGGCAGAAGTGTGGCCCGCCGCGGCCAAAGGCCATGTGGTGGTTGGGCGTACGGTCGATGCGAAAGCTGTGCGGCGCGTCGAAATGCGCCTCGTCCCGGTTGCCCGAGGCGTAGTACATGGCCACCTTGTCGCCACGGGCGATCTGGGCGCCGCCCAGCTCGACGTCGGCGGTGGCGATGCGGCGCACAAAGTGCACCGGGCTGGCCCAGCGGAAGATCTCGTCGGCGGCGACCCGCGCATCGACACCACCCGCGCGAAAACGCGCCCACTGGTCGGGGAAGTCGCAGAAGGCCTTGATGCCGTGCGAGATGGAATGCCGCGTGGTCTCGTTGCCCGCCACCACCAGCATCAGGAAGTAGTTGCAGAACTCCCCGTCGGACAGCGGCCGGCCGTCAAAGCTGCCCAGCGCCAGCCGGGTGACGATGTCGTCCGTGCCCTGGTGGCGGCGCTCCTGCGCCAGCTGCAGACCCAGCTCGAAGGCCTGCAGCGAGGCCGGGTGGCCGAAGGGCAGCATCCGCCGCTCGGCCTCCGGCACCGCGGCCACGGCCGGGTCGACGAACTCCGGGTCGTCGGATCCGATCAGCTGATCGCTCCAGCGGATCATGTCGTCCCGCCGCTCTTCCGGAATGCCCAGCACGCGGCACAGCGTGACGATGGGCAGCTGTTTGGCCAGCACCTCCACCACGTCGACCTGCGGCGACTGCAGCACCTCGTCGAGCAGGCGCGCGGCGGTGCAACGCACCGACGCTTCCAGTGCCGCCACCGCGCGCGGCATGAAGCCGGGCACGGTGATCATGCGCATCTTGGGGTGCTGGGGCGCGTCCATCTCCAGCAGAGTGCGGCGCGCGTCGTTCTGCGCGTCGTCGAAGTCGTCCAGGCTGATCACGCCGTTGCGCGATGAGTACACCGCGGTGTTGCCCGAGACGGTGACGATGTCGTCGTAGCGCGTCACGGCCCAGAAGCCCTTCTGCCCGTCGGTGCGTTCATTCCAGGCCACTGGCGACTCGCGGCGCAGGCGCGTGAATTCTTCGGCGGGCACGGCCTGGTGCCAGACGCCGGGGTCGGTGAGGTCGACGCGGGTGGTCGGCCGGGTGGTGGTGAGCGATGTCATGGGGTGTTCCCTTCAGCGGGTTTGTGGGGTGGTGGCCGCGAGGCGGGCCAGGCGGTGGCGCACAAAGGCCAGCACCCAGTGCGCCGCGGGGCGGCTGTCGATGCGGGTCTGCAGGCTCTGCACGGCGGCGTCGGTGATCGCGTCGCCCTGTTCGGCACGCTGCGATTCGTAGATGTCCCGCGCCAGGCGGGTGGTCATCTCGGGGTGGGCCTGGATGGTCAGCACGTTCTCGCCGATGGTGGTGATGCCCAGCGGGCAGAAGCCGTTGCCCGCCAGCACGCGGGTGTCCGGGGCCGGCGTCGTCACCTGGTCCTGGTGCAGGGCGATCAGGTGGAAACGGTCGCCGTCCAGCGCGCCAGGCGGCGCCCAGTCGGGCACGGTCTGCAGCGGGTAAGCCTGCACGCCCACGCCCCAGCCCTTGCCGGAGCGCTGCACCACGCCCCCCAGCGCGTCGTGCAGCAGCTGGTGGCCAAAGCAGATGCCCACCACCGCCCGCTGCTGCGCCGCACCGACCAGAAACTGCGCGAGCGCGGGCTGCCAGGGCAGGCGCTCGTGCACGCTGGCCGGACTGCCGGTGACGAGCCAGGCGTCGCACTCGGTGGCCGTGGCCGGCAGCTCGTGCCGGTGCGCCTTGTAGACCTTGAATTCGAGCGCGGCGTCGGCGCTGCGCAGGAAGGGCGGGAACGGTGCGGCCATCTCACCGTGTTCTTCGATCCAGTCGGGACTGGTCTGGCCGCATTCGAGGATGCCAATGAGCATGCTGACCTCACCCCAGTTCAAAGAAGCGGCGGCGCTCGTCGATCAGCGACTTGCCGGCGAAGGACTTGCACTGCGCCTCGCGCGTGGCGCTGAAGGTCTCGACGAAGCGCTCACCCAGCCAGTCTTTCGCGCAGGCCGACTGGCGCAGCGCGTGCACGGCCGCCAGCATGTTCGGCTGCAGCGGTGGTCCCTGGCGCGCGTCGGACAGGTAGCCATTGCCCACGGTGGGCGCGCTGGGCTCCAGCTTCTGTTCGATGCCGGCCAGGCCCGCCGCGATGCTGGCGGCCGCCGTCAGGTAGTGGTTGGCGTCGGCACACGGCAGGCGGTTCTCCACCCGGATCGATGACGGGCTGTGCCCCACCACGCGCAGGCAGGTGGTGCGGTTCTCGATGCCCCAGGTGAAGGCCGGTGGCGCGAACGTGCCTTCGGCGAAACGGCGCCAGCTGTTCACCGTGGGCGCGAAGATCAGCATGAACTCCGGCAGGTAGCGCTGCACACCGGCGATGAAGTGGCGGAAGCGCCGGGACATGTGGTGCTCGGCCTCCGCGTCCCAGAAGCAGGGCCTGCCCTTGCCGTCCAGCAGCGAGATGTGGATGTGGCTGGACTGGCTGTCGGCCTGCTCCGACCAGCGCGGCATGAAGGAAATGGTCTGGCCGCGGCGCATGGCGAACACGCGCAGGAAGTTCTTCAGCAGCACCGCTTGGTCGGCCGCGGCCATGGCCTTGTTGGCGGCGATGCAGGCCTCCATGAAGCCGCCACCGATCTCCTCGTGCATCTTGGCCAGCTGGATGCCCAGCGGCTCGCAGAAATCGGCCACGCCGTTGTAGAACTCCGACTGCGCGGCCTGGTAGATCACCAGATCGTGGCTGGCGTGCGCAGTGGCCGTGCGCAACTGGTCGTACTGCTTGGCCTGCAGGGTCTCGGCGGTCTCGTTGAACAGCGTGAACTCCAGCTCGTAGCCGAGCTTGGGAAAGACGTCCATGGCCGCGGCACGGTCGAGCACCCGGCGCAGCACGCTGCGCGGGCAGAAGGCCTGGGCGTCGCCCGAAAACTCGGCCAGGTACAGCCCCTGGTCCGACGGCACCTCCCAGGGAATCTCGCGGCGGCTGCCGGTGTCCACCGTCAGTGCGCTGTCGTGGAAGTCGCCCGTGCCGTCGGTGACGCCGGGCATGCTCAGGAAAACATCGGTGGGGTCGAGGGCCAGTTGGGCCGGCGACATGCCCATGCCGCTGGCCAGGATGCCGGGCAACTCGCTGGCGGCCACCTTCTGGCCCCGCAGCAGGCCGTTGGTGTCGGCCACGGCAATGGTGAGGAATCGGTCCGCGTTTTCTTGTCTCATGGTCTTGTTCAGTGGGTGTGAATGGGATGGGTCTTGACATCGGTCAATGCGTTTTTCACGATGTCGTGCTAGGCAATCCAATGTAGGAAAAGCGGAACAAAACCACCATCGTCTGTTGAGATGAGGCGGGCGGCCCCTCGCGCGCAGACGAAAAAAAACCAGGGGGATCGCTCCCCCTGGAACCTCGGTTGAACCGAACGGGCCCTTGGGCCCCATGCTTCAGGTGCGGCTGGCACCCATGTTGGCAAACGCCTTCGGATTGGCCGCCTTGAGGCGGCTGGCCAGCAACCAGCCCACCAGCGCGGCCAGCGGGATCAGCGATGGCAGGATGACCCCCAGACCGCCGCCTTGCGTACCGGTCAGGTCGCCGAAGTTCAGGAAGATGTAAACGAACAGCACGGCCATCACCAGACCCGAGGCCACAGGCATCACCCAGGCGGTCAGCAGCGAAGCCTCGCCATGGCGGCGGAAGAAGCACACCACCGCCAGCGACGTGACCGCCATCATGCCCAGCACGCCCAGCACGCCGACCTGCGAGATCCAGGTGAACATGTTGAGCACCGGATCGAGCCCCAGGCCCGCGAACACCGCCAGCACGATCAGCGCGCCGATGGTCTGGGCCACCGAGCCAACGTGCGGGCTCTGGTGCGCCGCGTGCGTATGGCCGAAGGCCGCCGGTAGCAAGCCCTCGCGACCTGCGACGTAGCTGTAGCGCGCGATGTAGTTGTGGAAGGCCGAGAGCGCGGCGAACAGGCTGGACACGAGCAGCAGGCCGGCGATCATCGGCACCGGCCCACCCACGTAGCGGCCGGCCAGCTCGAAGAAGAAGGTGGTCGGGTCCTTGAGCCCCTGGATCGTCGGGATCAGTTCGGCGGCACCGACGCCGGCGATCATCAGCCAGGTGGTGAACACGAAGAACAGACCGATCAGCACGACCGACAGGTAGGTGGCACGCGGGATGGTGACGTCGGGGTCGCGCGCCTCTTCGGCGTAGATGGTGGTGGCCTCGAAGCCCATGAACGAACCCAGACAGAACAGCACCGCCACGGTGAACGAGCCCGAGCCGATGGCCGACATGTCGAACAGGTTCATCGACAGGCCGCTTGCGCCGCCCGTGCCGAGGATGGCGAAATCCACCAGCAGCACGATCAGGTACTCCAGCAACACCAGCAGCACCAGCACCTTGGCCGAGAGGTCAACCTGCCGGTAGCCCAGGATGCCCACCAGCATCACCGCCACCAGGCTGTAGATCCACCAGGGCATCTGCAGGCCGAATTCGGAGAACACACCCGCCGACACACCGCCCAGCAGACCAATGAGCCCGAACTGCAGGGCGTTGTAGGCCACCAGGGCCATCATCGCGGTGGCCCCGCCCCAGCGCCCGCCCAGCCCGCGCGCCGCGTAGGCGTAGAAGGCCCCGGCGTTGCGCACGTGGCGCGACATGGCCACGTAGCCGACCGAGAAGGCCAGCATGATCAGGGTCATGAACAGGAAGGTCGCGGGCACACCCGTGCCGTTGCCCAGCAGGAAGGCGATGGGCACCGCCCCGGCCACGCCGGTGAGCGGCGCCGCCGCCGAGATGACCATGAACGTCACCGAGATGAGGCCCAGCGAGTTCTTGCGGAGCTCGTGAGGCCCGCCGTGGGGTGGGTACGCAGGACTTTCCTGCTCTGACGCTTGATGGACTGCCATGTTGTTGTCACTGTCTGTGTGCTGCCGATAACAAAGCCCCGCGCCGGCACATGGGGTGTCGCGGAACCCCCGCAACTGTCGCGACTCTAGGGGCGCTCCCGGTGCGGCGGTTAGCCCGGATCGGCACCTTTTTGCGCACCGATGCGGTGCGGGTCTGTCGCCCGCCGGCCCATGCCGATTCGGGCTACTGGGCCTTGCCGGCCGGCCCCTAGCATGCGCCGACCCACAAGCAGACAGGAGAACCTCGGTGCGCCACGACCCCCACTTTTCGCCACATTCCCGCCCCACCGCAAGAGGGTGGACCCGACCTGTCTGGGCCCTGTGCCTGATGACCGCCGCCCTGCTCACGCATGCGGCCCACGCCGCCGAACTGGTGGTGGTACAGGTGGCACCGCAGAAGGGCGAGCTGGCGCACTACACGAACGAGCTGCGCACGGGCATGCTGGCCCACCTGGACCACGTCAACGCCACCGGCGGCGTCCGCGGCGACACCGTGCGCCTGGTCTCGCTGGACGATGCCGCGAACCCGGCGCAGGCGCTCAAGCAGATCGAACAGGCCGCCGCCAGCCTGAACCCGGTGGCCTTCCTGTACCTGATCGGTCCCGAAACCATCGTGGCCACGCTGGAGGCCAACATCTTCGGCCGGCTCGGCATTCCCCTGATCGGCACCTCGCCCGCGGCCGCGCAGCTGCGCACCCCCACCCGGTCGCACGTGTTCCACCTGACCCAGGGCGAGAACAGCGAGTACGAGAAGCTGGCCCAGCAGCTGCGCACCGTCGGGCTGCGCAAGGTGGCCCTGGTGCACTGGGACGACCCCGCCACCCTGGGCGAGGTGAGGTACTTCGAACAGTCCGCCGCGCGGGAGCCCGCCATCGAGGTACTCGCCCGGGCACCGGTGGCCGCCAGCAGCGGCCGGCTGGACAAACCATTCGAGCAAGTGGCGCAGGCGCGCGCCGACGCCATCGTCTCCATGCTGCCGGTGGAAGAAACCGCGAAGCTGCTCAAGCACCTGCGCAGCAAAGGCGTGTTCACCCCGGTGTATGGCGCGTCCTACAACGAGTCGGGCCGGCTGTTCGAGCACGCGGGGGAAGCGGCCTCGCGCGGCATGACGGTGACGCAGGTGGTGCCCAACCCCTTCGGCGGCGCCCTGCCCGCCGTGCGCGACTACCAGGTCCAAATGAAGCAGTACGCGCCCAAAGACGCGCGGCTCGGCACGCTGTCGCTCGAAGGCTTCCTGGCCGCGCACCTGCTGGTGGAGGCGCTGCGGCAGACGCCCCGCCCGGTGACGGCCGCGGGCCTGCGCGACGCGCTGGAGCAGCGCAGCCCGTTCGACCTCGGCGGCCTCAAGGCCAGCTTCTCGAAAACCGACCACGTCGGCCTGGACTTCCTGGACATCGGCATCGTCACCTTCGGCGGGCGCCTGCGCTACTGAGCGCAATGGCGGTCCGCGAAGCACTGCCATTTCGGGCTCACCGATTTCGAACCCAGCTTCCAGAATCCGGTCCGCCCCGTGCCGGCGGTCTGCGCAAGGCAAGGGGGATATCCCACCACTCCCAAAACAGAGACAACATGAACAGAGACAACATGAACAACTTCATCCGCCCCCTCGCCGCCGCCGTCGCGCTGGTGTGCATCGCCGCCCCGGCCGCCGCCGAAGGCGTCTCCTACAACATCGGCCTGACCTCGCTCTACAAGTTCAACGGCATCGACCAGGACGTTCGCGCCCCGAAGAACGCCCGCCCGGCCCTGCAGGGCGGCGCCGACTATGACTTCGGCAACGGCCTCTACGTGGGCAACTGGAACTCCACAGGAAAGTTCGGCGCGCAGGGCCAGGCCGACCTGGAGATCGACCTGTACGGCGGCTACCGCGGCGAATTCGGTCAGGGCTGGCGCTACGACATCGGCGCCATCCGCTTCGTCTACCCAAAAGACAACAGCTGGAACGCCAACGAGTGGTACGTTCGCCTGGGCCACGGCATCTTCTCGGCCCAGTACGGCCACGGCTTCGGCAACGGCAACAAGACGGCCCGTCTGGCGCTCTCGCTGGCGCAGCCACTGAGCGAGAAGCTGACCCTGGAGGCCAGTGTGGGATTCCGCAACCGCCACAACATGGACAGCGCCAAAGACGCCCACCTGGGTCTGGTCTACGACCTGGGTTCGGGCCTGATGGCTTCCGGCCGCATCAGCGGTGCCGAGACCGCCAAGACCGGCCCGGCGGGCAAGACCCGCCTGGTGGTCGGTCTGGTCAAGACCTTCTGAGCGCGCGGTGGTCTGACCAGGCCACCGTGGGCCGGCCATCCGCACGCAGGGTGTCGGAGGGCAGCTCGCCAAACAGCTCGCGGTAGTGGCGCGCGAAGTGGCTGAGGTGAAAGAACCCCATCTCGGCCGCGGCATCCCCCACCGGCAGCGCCTGCGCCGTCGTCTGGCCCAGCCGGCGGCGCACCGCGTTGAGCCGCAGGTTGCGCTGGTACTCCAGCGGGCCGATGCCGGCCTCGCTCTGGAAGCAGGCCTGCAGGGTGCGGCGACTGACCCGCAGCCGGGCGCAGAGGTCCAGCACACTCATCGCGCCGCCGCCGCCCTCCTCCATCAGCGCGCGGCTGCGCCGCACGATGTAGCTGCGCACCGCCCCGCCGCAGCGCGCCGGGGCCCGGGTGCCGTCCACCGCGTCGAACAGGTCAAGGAAGGCGTTGAGCACCAACTCGTCCAGTGCGCGGTCGAGCGCATCGGTCGGCACATCTCTCGGCGGCTGCCCGCAGGACAGGGCCAGCACCTGTTGCATCACCTGCCGCAAACGCAGCACCGCCGCGTCGGCCACCACCAGGCTGCGCGCGCCACGCGCCAGCGCCTTCTGCTCGTCCGACAGGTGCAGGTCGGCCAGTTGCAGGAAACGTTCGTGGTCCACATTGGCCGCCACCAGGACCAGCCCCTGCGGCGCGTGCAGCAGGAACTCTTCCCGGTTCCGCAGCAGTACCACCTGCGACAGCGGGTGCCGTGACCAACCGGTGGACGCCGCCTCCGGTGCGACCTCCGAGACGGCCAGGCACAGGCGCTGCTCGGGGCAGCTGCCGCACTGCACCACCTGCCGGTTGAAGACCTCCCGGAACACCAGGAAGCTGCCGGTGGACACCTGCTGCAGGCTGCTGCTGAGCGCGCCGCGCCCGAGCTGGTCGTAGTCCTGCGCCCAGCCGGGGATGGCCCGGGCGTGCAGGTTCACATCGTTGAAATGGCGCACATCGACGTTCATGGAACGACCCGGCGAAGGTCCCGAAGGACCGGTGGCAGACGCAGTGGCGGCGGCGCGGCTTACAGCGCGAGCGAGATCACTTTTTCTTCGAGGTAGGCGTCCAGCGCCTTGCGCGAGAGGTCGCGGCCGATGCCGCTGTCCTTGGTGCCGCCCCAGGGCAGGCGGGCGTCCAGCGGACTCCAGCAGTTGATGGCCACCGCGCCCACTTCGAGCTGCGCGGCCACGCGGTGCGCGGCCGACACGTCGCGCGTCCACACGCTGGCGGACAGACCGTAGCGGCTGTCGTTGGCCAGGGCGATGGCCTCGGCCTCGGTGTCGAACGGGATGATCGCGCCCACCGGCCCGAACACCTCCTCTTGGGCGATCTGCATGCCGGGAGTCACGTCGGTGAACACCGTCGGCCGCATGAAGAAGCCTTCGGCAGGCAGCTCGCCGCCGGCACCGCTCAGGCGCCGCGCGCCTTGGGAGATCGCGGTGTCGATGCAGGCCTGCACGCGCTCGCGGTGGCGCGCACTGATCAGTGCCCCCATCTGCGCGCCCTCGACCTGCGCCCCACCCAGCCGCACCGATTCGGCGGCCGCGGCCAGCGCCTGCTCCACCTGCGGCAGCAGGGAGCGGTGCACCAGGATGCGCGAGCCGGCGGCGCAGGTCTGGCCCTGGTTCACGAACAGGCCCATGGCGACGCCGGGAATGGCTTCGTCGAGGTTGGCATCCTGCAGCAGGATCTGGGCGGCCTTGCCGCCGAGTTCCAGGGTGACGCGCTTGAAAGAGGCCGCCGCCTCGCGGGCGATGATGCGGCCCACACCGGTGCTGCCGGTGAAGCTGATCTTGCTCACGTCGGGGTGCGCCGTGAGCGCCGCGCCCGCCTCCGCGCCCATGCCGTGCACGATGTTGACCACGCCCGGCGGAAAGCCGGCCTCGGCCACCAGGCGGCCGAGCTGGCCCACCGCCACCGGCGCGTCCTCCGAGGTCTTGATCACCACGGTGCAGCCGGCCGCCAGCGCGGGCGCGAGCTTCCAAACCGCGATCATCAGCGGCGCGTTCCAGGGCACGATCAGGGCCGCCACCCCCACCGGCTCCAGGCGCGTGTAGTGCAGCATCTGGCGGCCCATGAACCCGGCGGTGGGCACGGTGCGCCCTTCGAGCTTGTCGGCCCAGCCCGCGAAGTAGCGCAGGGTGTCGACCGACATCGGCAGGTCCATCACCGTCATGTCGAAGGCGGGGCGGCCCTGCTCTTCGGCCAGCGTGGCCACGAAGGCCGGGGCGTTGGCCTCCAGCAGGTCGGCCAGGCGGGACAGGCAGCGTCCGCGCTCCTGGCCCGGCATCGTGGCCCAGGGGCCCTGGCGCAGAGCCTGGCGGGCGGCGGCCACGGCGGTGTCGACGTCGTCGGCGTCCGAGGTGCTCACGGTCGCGCAGAGGCCGCCGGTGGCGGGAGCCAGCTTCTCAAAGGTTGCGCCCGAGCGGGCACCCTGGTACTGGCCGTTGATGAAGTTGTGCAGCGTGACCACTGTTTTCATATTCATGGAAGTCTCCTTTGTTGTGTTGATTCGCTCGCGGGTGGCTGCACCCGCGCAGTGGCTCAGATGCCGGCCATGTTGATGTACTTGACGACCAGGTAGTCGTCCATGCCGAGGTGCGAGCCCTCGCGCCCGATGCCGGACTGCTTGACGCCGCCGAAGGGCGCCACCTCGTTGGAAATCAGGCCGGTGTTCACACCCACCATGCCGTACTCCAGGCGCTCGGCCACACGCCAGACCCGGCCCAGGTCGCGCGCATAGAAGTAGCTGGCCAGGCCGAACTCGGTGTCGTTGGCCATGGCCACCACCTCGTCTTCGGTCTCGAAGCGGAACAGCGGGGCCAGCGGGCCGAAGGTTTCTTCGCGGGCCACCAGCATGTCCTGCGTCACATCGCCCAGGATGGTGGGTTCGAAAAAGCTCTGGCCCAGCGCGTGGCGCCGCCCGCCGCTGAGCACGCGCGCGCCCTTGGCCACGGCGTCCGCGATGTGCTGCTCGACCTTCAACACGGCCTTGTCATCGATCAGCGGACCGATGCGCACGTCGGCGCCGGTGCCCTCTCCCACCTTGAGCTGGGACACCGCCACGGCCAGCTTGGCGGCGAAGGCTTCATACACCTTGCTGTGCACGTACAGGCGGTTGGCGCAGACGCAGGTCTGGCCGGCGTTGCGGTACTTGGAGACAATGGCGCCCTCGACCGCGGCGTCCAGGTCGGCGTCCTCGAACACGATGAAGGGCGCGTTGCCGCCCAGCTCCATCGACACTTTTTTCACCGTGGCGGCCGTGCGCGCCATCAGCGAGCGGCCCACCTCGGTGGAGCCGGTGAACGAGAGCTTGCGCACCAGGGGGTTGTCGGCCAGTTCGTCGCCCACGTCGCGCGCCGAGCCGGTGACGACCGAGAACACGCCCGGCGGCACGCCCGCACGCTCGGCCAGCACGGCCAGCGCCAGGGCGGTCAGCGGGGTCTGGCTGGCAGGTTTGACCACCATGGTGCAACCGGCCGCCAGTGCGGGGCCGGCCTTGCGCGTGATCATCGCGGCAGGAAAGTTCCAGGGCGTGATGGCAGCGCAAACACCGATGGGCTCCTTGATGACCACGATGCGCTGCGAGGCCACCGGCGCGGGAATGGTGTCGCCGTACACGCGCTTGGCTTCTTCCGAGAACCACTGGATGAAGGACGCCGCGTAGGCGATTTCGCCGCGTGCCTCGGCCAGCGGCTTGCCCTGTTCGCTGGTCATGATCAGGGCCAGGTCGTCCTGGTTCGCCATGATCAGCGCGTACCACTGGGCCAGGACCGCTGACCGTTCCTTGGCGGTGCGCGCGCGCCAGGCCGGCCAGGCGCGGTTCGCGGCCTCGATGGCCTCGCGGGTCTCGGCGGCGCCCAGACGCGGCACGGTGGCGATGACCGCACCGGTCGCCGGGTTGCTCACTTCGATGTGCGCGGTGCCGGAGAACCACTGCCCGCCGACAAGGCACCGGCCGGGCAACAGGGAAGGATCTTTGAGTTCAAGCATGGGGGAACCGGTTGAGGGGAAAAGAAGACATCAGATCTGAGTGACCATCTTGGTCACCAGGAAGCCGTCGAAGGTCTCGGTGCCGCCTTCGCTGCCGATGCCGCTGTCCTTTACGCCGCCGAAGGGCAGCTCGGGGTGGGCCATGCCGGAGTGGTTGATGTTGACCATGCCCACTTCCAGCCCGTTCATCACCTGGGTGGCGGTCTTGTGCGACTCGGTGAACACGTAGGACGCCAGGCCATAGGGCACGCTGTTGGCCAAACGCAGCGCCAGTTCGGTGCTGTCGAACTTCACCACCGACGCCACCGGGCCAAAAGGCTCCTCGCTCATGATCCGCGCGTGGGCAGGCACATCGGCGATCACGGTGGGCGAAAAGAAGTGGCCGGCCTCACCCAGGCGCGCGCCACCGGTCAGCAGCCGGCCGCCGGAGCGCGTGGCATCGTCCACCAGCTCACGCACGGCCTGCAGGCGGCGGTCGTGGATCAGCGGCCCCATCTGCGAGCTGGGCTCCATGCCGTTGCCGACCTGTATCGACTCGATGCCGTCCACGAAACGCGCCACAAAACGGTCGTACACACCAGCCTGCACAAACAGGCGCGACGGTGAGACACACACCTGCCCCGCGTTGCGCGTCTTCATGCGCGCCAGCAGCGCGGCCGCGGCGTCCACGTCGGCATCATCAAACACCAGCACCGGCGAATGACCGCCGAGCTCCATGCAGACGCGCTTCATGTGCTGGCCGGCCAGCGCGGCGAGCTGCTTGCCCACCGGCACCGAGCCGGTGAAGGACACCTGCCGCACCACGGGCGATTCGATCAGGTGCTTCGATATTTCCGCAGGATGGCCAAACACCACGTTGAACACGCCGGGCGGCAGACCGGCGTCGTGGAAGGCGCGCGCCATTTCGACGATGGCGCTCGGCGACTCCTCGGGCCCTTTCAGAATCAGGGTGCAGCCCGCCCCGATGGCCGCGGACACCTTCTTGATCGCCTGCCCCAGCGGGAAATTCCAGGGGCTGAACGCGGCGCACACACCCACCGGCTCGCGGATCACCAGCTGGCGCACGCGCGGGTCGCGCGAAGGCACCACCCGACCGTAGATGCGGCGGCATTCTTCGGCATGCCACTCGACATGTTCCGCGCTGTTCAGCACCTCGGCCCGGGCATCGGCCAGGGGCTTTCCGTTGTCCCGCGTGATGCCGTGGGCGATGGCCTCGACACGGCTGCGCAGCAGCTCGGCGGTCTTGCGCAGGATGGCTGAACGGTCCATCGGCGAGGCGTGCCGCCATTGCGCGAAGGCCCGTTCAGCGGCCGACAGGGCCGCGTCCAGGTCCTGCGCGGTGGCGCAGGGCAGATCGCCCAGGCGTTCCAGCGTGGCGGGGTCGGTCACCGCGAGCGTCTGGCGGGCACCGGCCTCCATGAACTGGCCGTCGATGTAAAGGGTGAGCGTGGGGTACATGGGGTCTTTCGTTGGCTGCGCCGTCGTCATTCGATCCTGATGCCCGCCTCGCGGATGACCTGCTCGTACTTCACGGTCTCCTGCTTCATGGACGCCAGGGTGTCGGCCGGCTTCGAGGTACCGACCTCCAGCCCGCGCGCGGCGTAGTTGGCCTTCATCGGCGAACCGGCCACGGCCTGCACCACCGCCTGGTGGATCTGGGTGATGACGGCGTCGGGCACCTTGCCCGGGGCGAACAGCGCGAACACGGTGGACGGGATCGAACCGGCCTTGCCACCGGCTTCGGTGATGGTGGGCACCTCTGGCGCGAAGCCCGCGCGCTGCTCATCGCCGATGGCGAGCAGGCGCACGCGCTCGGACTTGGCCTGCGCCGCCAGCGCGACGCCGCCCGCGATCACCGCGTCCACCTCACCGCCGGCCAGGCCGGTGATGGCCGGACCGATGCCCTTGTAGGGCACATAGGTCTGGGTGTAGCCGTTTGCCTTGGCCAGCATCTCCATGCCGATATGCGTCACATGGCCGTTGCCGCCCGTGCCCACGTTGAGCTTGCCCGGGTTGGCCTTGGCGTAGGCCACCAGCTCGGTGAAGGTCTTGACCGGCAGGCCGGCGCGCACGCCGAGCATCAGGTTCACGCGGGCCAGATCGGTCACGGGTTTGACGGCCTCCTCCCACTTGTACGGCAGCTTGGAATACAGCATGGGGTTGGTCACCAGGGCCAGCCGGTCCACCATCAACAGCGTGGCGCCATCGGGCTCCGCCTTGGCCACCGCGTCGGTGCCGATGATCGAGTTGGCGCCGGGCTTGTTGTCGACCACGAAGGTCTTGCCGGTCTGCTTGGACAGGGCGTTGCCGATGTCGCGGGCCAGCACGTCGGGCTCGGTCCCGGCCGGGTACGGCACCACGATGCGCACGGTGGACGGGGTCCAGGCCTGTGCATGGGCGCCGCCCAGGCCCGCCACCAGCATCACACTGCCCAGCACGCACGATTTGAAGAGGTTCATGGGGATCGTCCTTTTGGTTGGTTGATGGAGAGGAAGGCGCGTCACACCGCCACCGGTGCTTCGGCGGTGGCGGGAGCCGGGGCGTTGCCCAGGGGTCGGGCCACGAGGGCGGACGCGGGCAGCACGAGGTCGCAGAAGCGGCGCAGCTGCGCAGGCGCGTCGGCGGCCAGCCCAGCGGCGGCCACAAAGCGATCCGGCCGCAGCAGCACCCAATCCACGTTCCGTTTCTGGAACCACAGCTGCAGTTCGTTCTCCAGGTCCTGCACCACGGTCACCTCGGCGCTGGCCGCCGACATGCCGGGTTCGCTGGCCCCGCTGCGGGCGCGCACGCCCACCAGGCGCGTGCAGCCCAGGGCCAGCAGTTGGTTCAGCAGTTCGGCGGGGGCCTGCGCCAGTGGATCGCCGCGCCAGGACAGCAGCGCGAAGCGGCCACCGATCACGTTGTCCAGCTTCTCGCTGGTGCCCAGGGTGCGCTCGACGTTGGGCTGGATGAACATGCGCCCCACCAACTCGTCCTGCGCGGCCTTGCCGCTGTTGAGCACCACGCCGGTGGAGAACCGGGGCATGGGCTTGAACTTCATCTGCAGCACGTAGTCCCGGAACTTGGGCACGTTGCGGATGGAGAGGAAGAACTTGTCGCGCATCCAGGCCACGAAGCGGTTGCGCTGCGACAGCACCGCGCCGAACAGGTCGGCCAGGTCGATCATGGCCTTGGTGTGGGCGTGGCGCTCGTCGTGGTAGCTCTGCAGCAACTCGGGCTTCATGCGGCCCTGGACGATCCAGGCCAGCTTCCACGACAGGTTGAACGCATCGCGCAGGCCGGCGTTGAGCCCCTGCCCGATCCACGGCGGCGTGATGTGGGCGGCATCGCCCGCGATGCAGACCCGACCGGCGACGAAGGACTTGGCCACGCGCGAGTTGTGCGTGTACACGCGGGCCCGGATCACGTTCAGACGGCTGGGGTCGGCCACGTGGTTGCGCAGCAGGTCCAGCACCTTGTCGGGCGCGAGCATCAACTCGCCGTCTTCACCCGGGAACAGCATGAACTCCCAGCGGCGCAGCCCGTACGGCAGACGGAGGCAGACGTAGGGGCGGCGCGGCTCGCAATGCAGCGCCGTGTAGGGCGCGTCCAGCGGGTCCTGGTCGCACTCGATCACCACCCACTTGTTGGGGTGGGTCTGGCCCTCGTAGGGAATCTTCAGCAGGCCTTCGCGCACCGTGCTGCGCGCGCCGTCGGCGCCCACCAGGTACTGCGCGCGCACGGTGGTGGTGCTGCCGTCCTCGGCCTGCAGCATCGCGGTCACGCCGTCGGTATCCTGCTCGATGGACTGCAGCGCCACGCCAAGCCGCGTGGTGACGTGGGGGTAGCGCTCCAGACCCTTGCGCAGCGTCTGTTCGCCCAAGGGTTGTGAGAACAGGTTGCGACGAAACCAGCCGAACTCGCGCGTGCTGGGCAGGATCTCGGCGAAGCAACGCTTGTCGGCCGTGTACATGCGCATGGGCACGTTCTGGATCATGTCGCGCAGCATGGTCTCGGCCAGGCCCACGGCCTGGAAGGTGCGCAGGGCCTCGTCGTCCAGCCCCACGGCGCGCGGAAAGTCCAGCACCTGGGGGCTGCGGTCCACCACCAGCGTCTTCACGCCGTAATGACCCAGCAGGTTGGCGATCGACACGCCGACCGGGCCTGCGCCGACGACCAGCACTTCGGTGCTTGTGGTTGTGTTCATCGTGTTGTCTCCCCCAAAGGGTGTTCAGGCCGGGATCAGCAGCTGGCTTTCCTGCTGCACCAGCAGGTGGCGCACCGACTTGCGGAAGGCCGTGAAGCGCTCGTCGGCCATCAGCCGTTCCCGGCGCTGGCGGCGGTCTTCGTAGTCGTCGAAGGCCCAGAGGTAGATCAGCTGGTTGAGGTCGCCGCTTTCGGGCTGCATCAGGCTGACCAGGCGGCCCAGCAGTTCGGTCTGCACGGCGCGGCCGGCCTCGTTGTAGAGACGCAGGTACTCGCGCACGCCGCCGGGCACCAGGGTGTAGGTTCTGAGTTCGTGAAGCATGGGTTCAGTGGGTGGGGAGCAGGAAGTCGCGCACCAGCGGATGGAACAGTGCGGGCTGGTCGTCGTGGATGTAGTGGCCCGCGCCGGGCACCACGGCGCTGCGGATGCGTGGGTTCAGGCGCTGCATCTCGTCGACCATCTCCGGCTGCAGGTAGTCGGAGTTCCCGCCCCGCACCACCAGGGTCTCGCAGGCCAGCGCCGCCACATGCGGACGCAGGTCCACCACCCGGGCCGGGTCGGGGTTCAGGCGCGTGGCGGCAATGCCCACGTGGTCGTACCGCCAGGTGAAGCCGCCGCCATCGGCCGGGCGCAACATGCTCTGCAGGCGCTGCTCGCGCGATTCTTCCGTCACGCTGGGGCGCAGCGCGCGCATGAAGTCGCGGGCCTCGTCCCAGGTGGCGAAGTGGCTGGGCGTGGTGGCCAGTTCGCGGCGGATGCGGATCGCGCCGGGGCTGGCCTCGAAAGCGCCGGGCCCCGCGTCTTCCACCAGCAGGCGGTTCACCTTCGACGGATACCTTGAGGCGTAGACGATGGCGTTGATGCCGCCCATGGAATGGCCCAGCAGGTCGAAGCGGTCCAAACCGAGCGCTTCCACCACGGCCGCCAGGTCGTTCACATAAGCATCGGTGTAGTAGTTGTGCTGCAGGTCCCAGTCGGAGCGGCCGCGTCCGCGCTGGTCGAAGGCGATCACGTGGAAGTCGGGCTGCAGGGCCGCGGCGACGCCGGCGAAGGTCTCGGCGTAGCCGCGGATGCCGTGCAGCATCACGACCGGGCGGGCCGTCGGAGCGCCCCACTGCGTCACCTGCAGACGCAGGCCGGCGCTGGTCACGGTGTGGTCGCGGCGTTCCATCGTGGTGCTCAGACCAGACCGTCCAGGCCCTTGGCGTCGGCGGCCTTGAGCCCGCCCAGGCGCGCATTCAGCCGGCCGCGCGTGGCAAAGGCCCAGCACACCAGCACCTCGTCGCGGTTGGGCGCGTCGTTGAAGCTGGCGCTCACCGTGTCGTAGTGGGAACGCACGTAGAGCGCGTCCTTGTAGGCCAGCGGGATGTCGAGCACCGTGCCGGGCACGCCGCGCTTGCCGGTGGACGGCACCCAGGCCTTGCCGCCGCCCAGGGCCACACGGATCGGGTCGGCCGCGGGGTTGGTGAGCAGCGCGTTGCCGTGTTCGTACTCGCCGTCCAGGCCCACCAGGATGGCCTTGCCGTAGCTCTCGATCTTCTGGGGGCCGGCGGCCTCCTGGATGCGGCGGCCGAACTCGCGGCCCAGCTCGGGCGAGCCTTCGATCCAGGCGCTCAGGTCCTGTTCGTAGCGGCCAGCGTAGGGGTTGTGGATGCAGGCGGCGATGACGATCTTGCGCAGCGGCGCGCCGTCGGCGGGGGCGCCGGTCTCGCCAGCCAGGCTGTCCTCCACCTGCAGGAACCACTTGCGGATGTGAAAGATGCCGAAATTCGGGGACTTCATGAGGGGTCTTCTGGTGAGGGAATGGATCAGAGGGGCTGCAGGTCGAAGGGGTCGCTGGGCGCGTTGTATTGGCCCAGCACCCGCTTGCCTTCTTCGTCGTCGTGCACGGTTTCGAGGAAGAACTCGAAGCGGTGGCCGTCGGGGTCGGTGAAGTACAGGCCGTAGCCCACCTTGTGGTCGGTGGTCTTGACCACGGGCACGTTCTTGGCCAGCAACATGCCGTAGAGGCGGCGCAGTTCGTCGAGGTCGCCGTCGATCTCCAGGCCGTAGTGCTGCATGTTGATTTCGCCGATCTGCATGGCGCGCAACACGGCCGGGTCGGCCTTGATCAGGGCGATGTCGTGGTGCTTCTTGCCGAACGACATGAAAACCCAGCGCGGCTCGCGTGCTGTGACCTCCATGTCCAGAACGTCCTCGTACCAGCGGGCGCTGGCCTCCGGGTCCTTGACGTAGAGCGCCAGGTGGGTGCGCAGGATGCGCGGCTTGACGTTGATCGATGAGGTGCTCATGCCCAGGTCCTTCAGTTGATGGATTGCGGGTGGGCCTTCACCGGCGCCACGAAGGGCGTCCAGGCGACCGAGGTGATTTCGCTGAAATCGCGCCACTCCTTGAACCAGCTCTTGCCGCCGTCCATGGAGCGCAGCAGGTGGCCGTATTTGGTGCCGGCGAACAGCAACGAGGGGTCGGACGGGTGGGCGCCAAAGGCCCACACGGTCGAGTTCGGCGTGGTGTGCAGCAGCGCGGGCGCCCAGGTCTCGCCGCGGTCTTCGGAGCGGTAGATGCGGGTGCGCGTGCCGGGCGTGCCGTCGCCGATGGCCAGCAGCAGGGTGCTGCCGGCGGCGTCCACCACCTGCACCGTGCGCGTGTAGTACATGCCGTCGAAGCGCTCCTTCGAGGCCTTGCCCGTCCAGGTCTGGCCGTCGTCGGTGCTGGTGTAGACCGAGTTCACCGTCAGCACGAGGTTCTTCTGCGGCACACCGTCCGCCGGTGGCAGCACCGCGATGGCGTGGATGTCGGAGTTGCTGATGGTGCCGCCGGGCGTGTCGACGCGTTCCCAGGTGTCGCCACAGTCGGCGCTGCGCCAGGCACCGCCCTCTTCCACGCCGAACCAGACCTCACCGCTGCGCACCGGGTTGACGCAGATGGTCAGGATGCGCGGGCGGTTCACGCCCTGGCAGAACTCGGGCAGCTCGATGTTCAGCTGCTCCCACGACAGGCCGCCGTCCTTCGAGCGGTACATCCGCGCCCGCGACGGCGCGCCGGTACCGGCGTAGACCATCTTCGGGTTCGTCGGGTCGAACGCGATCGCCCACACGGTCTGCTGGTTCATGGGCGAGTCCACCCGTTTGAAGTGCCCGCCGCCGTTCACGCTGATGCACAGGCCGGCGTCGGCCCCCGCCAGCACCCGCGACGGGTCGGAGGGGTCAACCGCAAGGCTGCGCACCACGCCGTCGAACTCGATCGCCTCTTTCAGGCCCAGGCGGTGCCAGGTGGCGCCATCGTCGATGCTGCGCAGGATGCCCTGGCCTGCGGTGCCCACCAGAATGGTTCCGTTCATGTTGCTGCTCCTGTGTGGTTGTGTCAGATGAAGATGCCGCGCGTGATGCCGCCGTCCACCGCGATGGACTCGCCGGTGATGGCGCCGGCGCGCTCGGAGGCGAGGAAGAGCACCGTGTCAGCGATCTCGTTGGGCTGCAGCACCCGGCGGATCGGCGTGACCTTGGCGTAGTTGGCTTCCACCTGCTCGGGGGTCAGCCCCTGCAGCTTGGCTTCCTTGGCGTAGAGCTCGTGGATGTGCGGCGTCTCGACGACGCCCGGGTGGATCACGTTGACCGTGATGCCTGACGGGCCCAACTGGTCGGACAGGGTCTTGGTCATGTGGCAGATCGCCACGTTGCGCATGCCCGAGAGCTGCTTGCTGCCGCGACCGGTTAGGCCACCGATGTTGATGATCCGGCCGAAGCCGTTCTTCTTCATGTGGGCGGCCGCCGCCTTGGCGCAGCGCATGTAGCCAACAACCTTGATGTTGATGTCTTCGAGCAGGCCTTCGGGGTCGGCGTTCTCGATCTCGCTGCGCACCAGGCCACCCGGGTGCGCGGCGCCGTTGACCAGGATGTCGATGCGGCCGAAGTGCTGGGCCACCCGGTCCATCATGGCCTGCACCTGGTCGGTCTTGCTGACGTCGGCGGAGGCGGCCAGGATCTCGACGCCGGTGGCGGCGGAGATGTCACGCGCCGCCTCTTCCAGCGCGCCTTTGCTGCGCGCCACGATGGCCACGCGCACGCCTTCGCGCGCCAACGCCTCTGTCACCGCCCGGCCGATGCCGAGGCTGCCACCGGTCACGACCGCGACCTTGCCTTTGAGATTCAGATCCACAACGTCTCCTTCAGGGGTTTGGGGAAGGCCGGCGCCTCGCCGGCCTCGGGTATTCAGGGGATGGGCCGCTCTACAGCGCCATCTCGATCAGCATCGGGCCTCGTTTCGCGAACGCCTGCCGCAGCAGGGCCGTCAGTTCGCTGCTGGTGGTGGCGCGCCCGCCGGGCACGCCGTAGGACTGGGCCAGGGTCACCCAGTCGATGCGGGGCTTGTCCAGGCTGGTGATCTCTGCGGCGCGGTTGCCGAGCACCGCGCCGCCGCGGCGCAGTTCGTTGCGCAAGATCGCGTACTGGTGGTTGGCGGCGATCAGCACCACGACGTCCAGGTCTTCATGCGCCAGCGACCACAGGGTCTGGATCGTGTATTGCGTGCTGCCGTCGGACAGCAGGGCCACCACCTGGCGGTTCGGGCAGGCAATGGCCGCACCCATGGCCACGGGCAGGCCCTGGCCGATGGCGCCGCCGGTGTTGGTGAGCGTGGTGTGCGGCCGGGCGGCGGCCGACACCGCGTAGAAGGGGTAGCCACAGGTGCCGCCTTCGACCGAGACGATGGCTCGCTCGGGCAGCTCGTTGGCCAGGGCCAGCGCGATGCGCGCCGGGGTCAGCGGCCCCTCTTCCGGCGGGCTTAGCACAGCGACGGGTATAGCCACCTCGACCGCGCCCAGCAGGTCGGCCACCTGCTCCAGGCGCGTGGCGGCGTCATCGCCCACCGCCGCCAGCTTCAGCAGGCGCTCGGCCGGCACCAGCAGGCTGGGATGGCCTTCGTAGCCGAAGTAGGTCACCGGCGGCAGCGCGCCGACCAGCACCACCAGATCGGCCGGGTCCAGCACCTCTCGGGCGGGCTCGGGGAAGTACGGCAGGCGGTCGAAGGCCGGCAGGCCCTGGCCGCGCTCCGAGCGCGAGGGGAAGGTCTCGGCGTAGGCCGTGGCACCCAGCGCGGCGCACAGGCGCTGCACCGCCTTCTGCGCGCGCACGCCCAGGCCGCTCAGCTCACCGCCACCGCCGAGCAGGAAGACGATCCTGTTCGCGGCCTTCAGCCGCTGCACGGCGGCCACGGGGTCGAACGCGGCCGGCACTTCGGCGCCCACATCGGCGGCCGGCTGCTGCAACGCCACCTGCTCGCCGCCGGTGTGGGCTTGGTGGTCGGCGGGAAAGATCAGGGTGGCGCCCTGGCCACCGCGGGCCAGGCTCTGCTTCACCGCTTCGCGGCCGGCCGCGTCGCTCTGCTCCACGGCGGCGATGCGGTGCACCCAGCCCGACACCGGGCGCGCCAGCGACTCGATGTCCGAGGTCAGCGGTGAGTCGTAGGGCAAGTGCCAGCTGGTGTGGTCGCCGATGAGGTTGACGATGGGCGTGTGGGCACGCCGGGCGTTGTGCAGGTTGGCGATGCCGTTGGCAAAGCCGGGGCCCAGGTGCAGCAGGGTCGCCGCGGGCCGGCCCGTCATGCGGCCGTAGCCGTCGGCGCCGCCGGTGCAGACGTTTTCCTGCAGACCGACCACGCAGCGCATGCGTTCCTCGCGTTCCAGCGAGCGCACCAGATCCAGCTCGGTGGTGCCCGGATTGGCGAAGCACACGGTCACGCCCTCGTCCGCGAGGGCCGCCAGTAGCGCGTCTGCGCCGGTCATGTCTTTGCGATTTGTCATGCTGCCATTTTATCAAATATTGATAAAACAGCAAAACTTGACGTGTGTCAGATGTTTTATACGTACTTGTTTATCTTTTAGATTAAATTGTGTATACGCGCGCAAAGCAGTCACTTACGCCAGACGGGCCGCAGGCCACCCGCATCAGGCGAGAATCCCGGCTCTGCTCGGATAAGCTTCACGCCACCCGAACACGCCTTCCCAGTCCATCCGCTGCTGCACGTCGCCTTCGATGCCGCGACCAAAGCAGTGCCACCGAAGCGCCAGAAGACCCCACCATGAACAGCCTCCGACGCATGCTCGACATCCTCAATCTGTTCAAGCCCGGGCAGCCGGTGATCGACGTCGAGACCATCTGCTCGCAGCTGGGCTATGCGCAGGCCAGCGCCTACCGCTACGTGCGGGAACTGAGCGATGTGGGCCTGTTGGTGCGCCTGCCCCGGGGCTATGCGGTGGGACCGCGCGTGATCGAACTCGACCGCCACATGACGGAATACGACCCGCTGATCACCTGCAGCCGCGATCTGCTGGACGAACTGGTCGCGCGCACCGGCATGCACGCCCTCATCAGCGAGCTCTACAGCTCCACCGTCATCAACATCCTGCAGAAACACGGCAGCGAAACCGAGCCCTTGAACTTCGGCCGCGGCCGTCCCATGGACCTGTTCCGAAGCGCCACGTCCCGGGTGATCCTGGCCTACCTGCTGCCCCGGCAGCTCAAGCGCGTCTACGAGAGCAATGCCGCAGAACCCAACCTGCAGCGGCTGGGGCCCACCTGGAAGGACTTTTCCCGGGCCATGCTGACCATCCGCAAGCAGGGCTATTGCGTGAGCGCGGGCGAGCTGGACCCAGGAAAAACGGGCCTGGCCGCGCCCATCTTCGATGAAAAATCAAGAATCCTGGGGGCGGTCACTTTGGTCGGGAGCAACGAACGTTTCGCTGCCTTCTCCCAGGACTACCTCGTCAAGCTGATCACCAACGCGGCGGCCACCATCACGGCGCGCATCGCAGCAGACCAGCCCACCAGCTGAGGGGCAGCGGTCGATCGCAGACCGCACACATCGCCTTGAGTTCTGCGCCAGGGCTGTGCTCCTGGCGACAGAGAAATCGCCACTGGCCGCAAGCCTACGGAAACAGGGACTTCAGAAAGACAAAAGGCCCCCACTTGCGTGGGAGCCTTGTCATACTGGCGGAGCGAGAGGGATTCGAACCCTCGATGAGGCTCTACACCCCATACTCCCTTAGCAGGGGAGCACCTTCGGCCACTCGGTCATCGCTCCGGAGCCTTCTATTATGCCTCAAGTTGCCGGCGGCTCAGCGAGCGCAGCATGCAACTTCGGCCCCGATCAGCCAGCGAGGCTGTCGTCGGCGCGGTCCAGGTCGAACTCGCGGTGCAAGGCGCGCACAGCCAGTTCCATGTACTTCTCGTCGATCACGACCGAGGTCTTGATTTCCGAGGTGGAGATCATCTGGATGTTGATGCCCTCGTCGCTCAGGCACTTGAACATGCGGCTGGCCACACCCACGTGGCTGCGCATGCCGATGCCCACGATGCTGACCTTGCAGATGCGCGCATCGCCCACCACGTCAGCGGCGCCGAGTTCGGGCACGACCTTGTTCTTGAGCAGGTCCATGGCCTTCTGGAATTCGCCGCGGTGCACCGTGAAGCTGAAGTCGGTCTTGCCGTCCTTGCTCAGGTTCTGGATGATCACGTCGACTTCGATGTTGGCCTCGGCCACCGCGCCCAGGATCTGGTACGCGATGCCGGGTTTGTCGGGCACGCCGAGCACGGAGATCTTGGCTTCGTCGCGGTTGAAGGCAATGCCGGAAACGACGGCTTGTTCCATTTCTTCGTCTTCCTCAAAAGTGATCAGGGTGCCGGAGGCGGCTTCTTCATTCAGGTCGATGTCCCAGGGCGTGAAGCTGGAGAGCACGCGCAGAGGCACCTTGTACTTGCCGGCGAATTCCACCGAGCGGATCTGCAGCACCTTGCTGCCCATGCTGGCCATCTCCAGCATCTCTTCAAAGCTCACGCGCAGCAAGCGGCGCGCTTCGGGCACCACACGCGGGTCGGTCGTGTACACACCATCCACGTCGGTGTAGATCAGGCACTCGGCGGCCTTGAGCGCGGCGGCCACGGCCACGGCCGAGGTGTCGCTACCACCACGGCCCAGGGTGGTGATGTTGCCCTCTGGGTCCACACCCTGGAAGCCGGTGACGATGACCACCTTGCCGGCGCCCAGATCGGCACGCACGCGGGCGTCGTCAATCGACTCGATGCGCGCCTTGGTGTAGGCGCTGTTGGTCTTGATGGGGACCTGCCAGCCGGCATAGCTCACCGCCTCCAGGCCTTCGGCCTGCAAGGCAATGGCCAGCAGGGCCGATGACGCCTGCTCGCCAGTGGCGGCCAGCATGTCGAGTTCGCGGCCATAGGCGCTGTCGGTCTTGGCCGGAGCCAGCTCTTTGGCCAGACCCAGCAGGCGGTTGGTCTCGCCGCTCATGGCGCTGGGCACCACCACCATCTGGTGGCCGGCCTTGTGCCACTTGGCCACGCGCCGGGCCACGTTACGGATGCGCTCGGTGGACCCCATGGAGGTGCCGCCGTACTTGTGAACAATCAAAGCCATCGGGTTGGATCGGGGTTGGGTGTGTATCTGTGGGAAGTCGGTGTGACCCGCAGCGGCCACGCGGTCTGTCGAGCCGTTGGGCCCAGGGCAAAACCGATCAATTATATCGGCGGGGTGTAACGCAGCCTCTCGCCGTCCCGGACCACGAACCCCGTGGCGACCTTGAGGCGGATCTGGTGGCCGCGTGTGTTGCAGTGGGCGATCTGCGCCAACAGCTCGTCGAGCTGCGCCGCGCTCGCCGCCGCCCCCGCGCTGCTGCGCAGCCAGTGGCGCAAGGCGTTGGCCTGGCGTTCGGGCGTCAGGCGCTGCAGCGACCGGATGAGTGGCGGTGAGCCCGTCTCGGCCAGGTCCAGCCGCGCCAGATCATCGAGCAGCACCTGTGCCTGGGCAGCGTGTCGGGCACTGCGCGCCAACATGGCCCGAAAACCCGGAAAACACGCCTCCCACGCGGGCATGAGCACGGCGCGGATGCGGTTGCGCGTGAAGCGCTGGTCGCTGTTGCTCGGGTCATCCACAAAGGCGTGGCCCGAGTCCCGAAGCCAATCGCGCAAAGACTGGCTCGTCAACGCCAGCAACGGGCGGCCAAACCACACACCGTGCCGCTCGAACCGCTCGGGCATGGCCGCCAGCCCCGGCAAACCCGCACCGCGGCTGAGGGCCAGCAGAAGGGTCTCGGCCTGGTCGTCGGCGTGCTGCCCCAGCAACACGCACGCGGCCTGCGCCTGCTGAGCCATGTTTGCCAGCGTCAGGTAGCGCATCACGCGTGCCGCGTCTTCGGGACTCTGGCCCGGGGCATGCGCCGCATCGACCCGGGTCACCCGCAATTCGATGCCATGCTGCAGACAGAAACCCCGGGCATGGGACTCGAAGCCATCGGCAGCGGCCTGCAGGCCGTGGTGCACATGCAGTGCCACGACCCGATCGGGCCAGCGCTGCCATGCGGCCAGCAGCAAGGCGGTGGAATCGGCCCCAGCGCTGTAAGCCACGGCCATCCGGGATGGCGCCGCCAGCGACGGTTCACATGCGCACCATTGGGCCAACGCCTGCTCGCAGGGGTTGGGCAGCGGTGCGGCCATGATCACCTCAGCGTTTGTCCTGCTTGCTGTCGGCCTTGGTGTCGGTGTAGCGGCCGTAGCTGTTGAGGCGCGCGTAGCGGCGGTCCACCAGCTCCTTGACCTTGAGATCGGCCACCTGGCGCCAGGCATCGGTCAGCGCGCGCTTGAGGAACGCGGCCATCTGCTTGTGGTCGCGGTGCGCGCCCCCCACCGGCTCGTTCACGATCTTGTCCACCAGGCCGAGCGCCTTGAGGCGGTGCGCGGTGATGCCCAGCGCATCGGCCGCATCGCTGGCACGGTCGCTGGTTTTCCAGAGGATCGAGGCACAACCCTCAGGGCTGATGACCGAATAGACCGAGTACTGCAGCATCAACACCTGATCGGCCACCGAGATGGCCAGCGCACCGCCGGAACCCCCTTCACCGATGATGGTGGAGATGATGGGCACCTCGAGCTGCGCCATCTCGAAAATGTTGCGGCCAATGGCTTCGGACTGGCCACGCTCCTCGGCATCGATGCCGGGGTAGGCGCCCGGCGTGTCCACGAAGGTGAACACCGGCAGCTTGAACTTCTCGGCCACCTTCATCAGGCGCAGCGCCTTGCGGTAACCCTCGGGTTTGGTCATGCCGAAGTTGCGCAGGCCGCGCTCCTTGGTGTCGCGTCCCTTCTGATGCCCGAGCACCATGCAGGGCTGGCCATTGAAACGGGCCAGACCGCCAACGATGGAGAGGTCATCCGAAAAGTGGCGATCGCCATGCAGCTCCTGGAAGTGCGTGAAGATCTCGCGCACATAGTCCAGCGTGTAAGGCCGGTCGGCGTGGCGCGCGATCTTGGTGATCTGCCAGGGCGTGAGGCTGCTGTAGATGTCCTTGGTCAGCTGCAGGCTTTTGCCCGACAGCTGTTCGATTTCCGCCGAGATGTCGACCGCGGACTCGGTCTGCACATAACGGAGCTCTTCGATTTTGGATTCGAGTTCGGCAATGGGTTGCTCGAAGTCGAGGAAGTTCTTTTTGGCCAAGAGTCGACTCCTCTGGTCTTTGACGAAATGCCTCTGGGGGGACACGGCGGAACCGGCTTGGCCGGGCCACTGATGCCGCCCCTGGAGGGGGATGCGGCTACACGAAGGGAGCTAGCAACGCGGGTGGGGGGGTCCTCAATAGGCCACGGGGGCCGGATCCAGCGAGCGCCAAATATACCAAGTCGCCACACTGCAGAATGGCGCCCAGGTCGCCGCCACTTCGCGTATCTCGCTTCGGCTCACGGGTTCACCAGAAAAATAGCAGTGGCTGATGCCATTTTGCAGGCCCAGATCGTCCAGTGGCAACACATTGGGTCGCATCAGGTGGAAGATCAGGAACATCTCGGCGGTCCAGCGGCCAATGCCGCGAATGGCCACCAGTTCGCTGATGATCGCCTCGTCATCCATCTCCGCCCAGGCGTCCACATGCACCTGGTTGTTGGCGAAGTGCAGCGCGAGATCAACGAGGTACTCCACCTTGCGGGCCGACAGGCCTGCCGCACGCATGTCGTCCACCTTGAGCTTCAGCACCTGCGATGGCAGCATTTTCTTCGGCAGCACGGCAAAACGGTCCCAGACCGACTGCGCGGCCTTGACCGATATCTGCTGGCCCACGATGCTGCGCGCCAGCGTGACAAAAGCATCCCCCCGCGACTGCAGACAGACGCCGCCATGCAGCGGAATCAGCTTCTTCATCACACGGTCGCGCTTCATCAGATGGCGGCAGGCTTCCACCCAGTATTCAGGCGCTGCGGGGCCGACATCAGGCAGGACGGACGCGGCCATCAGTGGCGCTCCCAGGTGGTGCCGGACGGACTGTCCTTGAGCACCACCCCCTGCGCCTGCAGGGCCTCTCGGATACGGTCGGCCTCGGCGAAATTGCGGGCCTGTTTGGCCGCGGACCGCTGGGCAATCAGGTCCAGGATGGCCGACTCATCCAGACCGCCCGTCGCCGCGCCGCCGCCCTGCAGATACCCCGCAGGATCGACCTGCAGCAGCCCGAGGGTGCCGCCCAACGCGCGCAACAGACCGGCCAACGACGCATCCCGGCTGCGGTTGACTTCGCCCGCCAGATCGAACAGCACGGCCATCGCCTCGGGGGTGCCGAAATCCTCGTCCATCGCGGCACGGAAGCGCTGGGCAAACGGCTGGTTCCAGTCGATCGGGGCATCCACGGCCGGCACCAGGCTGAGCGCGGTGTACAGGCGCTTGAGTGCAGCTCGCGCGTCGTCCAGATGCACGTCGCTGTAGTTCAGCGCGCTGCGGTAGTGGGCACGCAGGATGAAGAAACGCACCGTTTCCGGGTCGTACTTCTGCAGCACCTCACGGATGGTGAAAAAATTGCCCAGGCTCTTGGACATCTTTTCGTTGTCCACGCGCACGAATCCGTTGTGCATCCAGAACCGGGCCAGCGGCTGGCCGTTCGCCCCCTCCGACTGCGCGATCTCGTTTTCGTGGTGTGGGAACTGCAGATCGGCTCCCCCTCCGTGGATGTCGAAGGTTTCACCCAGGGTGGCGCAGCTCATGGCCGAGCATTCAATGTGCCATCCGGGACGGCCCGGGCCGAACGGGCTGTCCCACTTGGCCTCCGCCGGCTCCTCGGGCTTGGCCGACTTCCAGAGCACGAAGTCCAATGGATCATTTTTGTCGGCCGCCACCGCCACCCGCTCACCGGCCCGCAAGTCGTCCAGCGATTTGCCCGAGAGCTTGCCGTAGCCGTCGAACTTGCGCACGGCGAAGTTCACGTCGCCGTTGTCGGCTTGATACGCCAGCCCCTTGCCCTGCAGCGTGCCGATCAGCGACAGCATCTGGGGCACGTACTCGGTGGCGCGCGGTTCCAGGCTGGGGGGCTCGATGCCCAGCGCGCCGATGTCCTCGTGCATCGCCGCGGTCATTTCGTCGGTCAGTGCCCGCAGGGTGATGCCGCGCTCCAGTGCGCGCTTGATGATCTTGTCGTCGATGTCCGTGATGTTGCGCACGTAGGTGACGCGGTAACCGCTGACCTTGAGCCAGCGCTGCACCACGTCGAAGGCCATCATCATCCGGGCGTGCCCAATGTGGCACAGGTCGTAGATCGTCATGCCGCACACATACATGCGCACATGGCCTGGCTCCAGAGGCTCAAAGGCCTCCATGCGTCGGGACAGGGTATTGAAAATGCTCAAAGTCATGGGAAACGGACCACACGGGTTAAATGCGCCGCAACCGTTGAACCCACTGGCCATCGGCGCATCGGCTATGCCTTGGGAAAGCGCCGGTCGCGGCAATGGGTCGGGCCGGCCACCACACGGCGGGATGCAGGTCACACCCCTCGCGTCAGGAAGCCATTGGACTTACCCCCTCAGATACAATCTGCCAGTATAGCCAGCCCCAGGCAGCATGACCGCGCCCCGAGGGGCGCTATAGTGATGTTTTGCAGGTCCGTCCACCGTCTTTGGTCCGCCGCTTTCGCCATCTGAGGTCCCATGCCCCACCCCATGAAAACCCCGTCTTTCCTGCAAGCGCAATTTCGCAGCGGCACCCGTGCCAAGGTCGCCCAACCTCTGCGCCTGATGGCCCTTGCAGTCGCGCTCTCGGCGGCCTTGGGCGCTTCAGTGGCGGTGGCCCAATCCGATGACTACGCCGAGGTCAATCGCCTCATGCGTGCCGGCCAGTTCACCGAAGCCCTGACCAAAGCCGATCAGCACCTGGCCAACAAGCCACGCGATGCCCAGATGCGCTTCCTCAAGGGTGTGATCCAGACCGAAAGCGGCAAGCCCACCGATGCGATCGCAACGTTCACCAAGCTGACCGAAGACTACCCCGAGCTGCCCGAACCCTACAATAACCTGGCCGTGCTGTACGCCGGTCAGAGCCAGTTCGACAAGGCGCGCGCAGCGCTTGAAATGGCAATCCGCACCAACCCGAGTTACGCCACGGCCCACGAAAATCTGGGCGACGTGTATGCCAAGCTGGCCAGCCAGGCCTACAGCAAGGCGCTGCAATTGGATTCGGGCAACACCGGCGTCGCTCCCAAACTGAGTCTGATCCGCAGCCTCTTCTCAGCCGACACCAAAGGCGCTCGTGCCGCCGCCACAGCAGCGGTCACCGCCCCTGTGACTGCTCCGGCCGCAACTGCCGCCAAGCCAGCACCCGCGCCGACGGCCGCACCCGTCGCGATGGGCAGTGAAAAGAGCGATGTTGAAGCCGCGGTGCAAGCCTGGGCCAAGGCTTGGTCGAGCAAGAACATGCAAGACTATCTGGCGGCCTATGCACCCAACTTCGCACCACCCAAGGGGCAGTCGCGCAGTGCGTGGGAAGCCGACCGCAGAGCCCGCATCGTGCCGCGCACCCGCATCGACGTGGGCATCAGCGATCTGTCCGTTACTGTGCAGGGTGAGCGCGCCACCGCACAGTTCCAGCAAGCCTACAGTTCCGACAACATCAATGTCAGCGGCCGCAAGTCGCTCGACATGATCAAGAAAGGCGACCGCTGGCTGATCGTGCGCGAATCCACAGGTTCCTGATGGCCGGTCGGCGGTATTTCCAGAGAGGGCATGCCAGCGTCCCCGCCGCCCACCTGAGTTCAGGGTTCAGCGGTGTGCTGCGCCCGGTTGCCGGGCTGGCCACACTCGCCGCTTGTGCAATCCTGGTTTTCTTGTTTTCCTCCTGCGTGGCCCGCAACCCCACGGATGTGGCTGGGTTGGCGTCTGCTGCCGGCACTGTACAGGCGCCGAGCCCGTCAGCCATCACGCAACGGCCTTCGCTCTTCGACAGCGCGCTGGCCAAAGTGCAGGACGCGGCTCATCAGCTGTCGGGAAGTGAGTCGTCGGGCCTGCAAGCCAGACCGTTGTCCGGCGAAGCGCTCCTGGAAGTCCTGCCCCTGCTGGGCCAGGCCGAAGCGCGACTGATCGACATCTATCGACTGATCAGCCAGGGGCAGCACCGCGAGGCACTGCTCAAGGCATCCGTGCTGGTGGAAGACCACCCCAATTTCCACTTGGCCCATCTGGTCCATGGCGATCTTCTGAGCTTGCAGGCACGGCCGGTGCGCCAGTTGGGCGATGTACCCGACACCAAAGCGCAGGCCGCGGCGGAGCAACTGGCGGCACTGCGCGACGAGTCGGCCCGTCGCCTGCGCGCCCTCATCGAACGGCCTCCTCAGGGGAGCATCCCCACCCAGTTTCTCGCCCTGTCATCGCAAAGCCGGCACGCCATCGCCGTGGACGCCTCGCGCTCGCGCCTGTACCTGTTCGAAAACCTCACGCCCACCCGATCCGGGGCCAACGGTTTTGCCGCGCCCCGCCTGCGCCTGTTGGGCGACTTCTACATCTCGGTGGGCTTGCAGGGCATCGAAAAGGCTGTCGAGGGCGACAAGCGCACCCCACTGGGGGTCTACTACATCACCAGCAACCTGAACCCCGACAACCTGCCCGATCTGTACGGCGTGGGCGCCCTGCCGATCAACTACCCCAACCCACTGGACGTTCAGCGGGGCAAGACCGGCAGCGGCATCTGGCTGCACGGCACACCCCGTGAGCAGTTCGTGCGCGCGCCCCTGGCTTCGGACGGCTGCGTGGTGCTGTCCAACCCCGATCTGGAGCGCCTGCTGGCCACGGTGCAGATCCGCACCACGCCGGTGGTCATCGCCCCGTCGCTCGAATGGGTCATGCCCGAATCGCTGGACGCCGAACGACGGCCGTTCGAAGCGGCGCTCGAAGCCTGGCGCAGTGCCAAGAGCCGTGGTGAACTGGACGATCTCAAAGGGTTCTATTCCAGTCGGTTCCAGAACCAGGGGCGTGATCTGGCCCAGTGGTGGCCACGGGTGGAAGGCGAACTCCGCAGCGCCGGGGCGGCACGCGACCTGCAGCTCAAAGAGGTGTCGATGCTGCGCTGGCGCGACAGCCAGGACACCATGGTGGTCACCTTTGGCGAAGTGGCACAAGGCCAGACCCGCGGCGTGACCAAACGCCAGTACTGGGCCCGCGAGCGTGACCAGTGGAAGATTTTTTTTGAAGGAAACACCTGATGGACCGCCTCCCCTCCCTGGCCAGCCCGCTGCGCCGCCGACTGGCAACGATGTTGACCGCCAGCGCGCTGTGCGCCTTTGCTTTCCCTGCTGCGGCACAAGCGCCCAACGCGCTCCCCAAAGTGCGGCTGAGCACCTCCATGGGCGACATCGTGCTGGAGCTCTACCCCGACAAGGCGCCGAAGACGGTGGAGAACTTCCTGCAGTACGTGCAGGACAAGCACTACGATGGCACGGTCTTCCATCGGGTCATGGACAACTTCATGATCCAGGGCGGCGGCTTCGGCGCCGATCTCCAGCAAAAAACGACCCGTTCGCCCATTCCGCTCGAAGCCAGCAATGGCCTGAAGAACGACCGCGGCACCATCGCCATGGCCCGTACCAACAACCCCAACTCGGCCACCGCACAGTTTTTCATCAATGTGGTCAACAACGCCGCACTGAATGCCCCCAGCCCGGACGGCTATGGCTACGCCGTTTTTGGCAAAGTCACCGCCGGCATGGACGTGGTTGACAAAATCAAGCTCGTCCCGGTCGGCAATCAGGGCATGCACCAGAACGTGCCCAAGTCCCCCATCACCATCCTCAAAGCCACTCTGGAGAAATGACCATGGCCAACCCCCAAGTCGAACTGCACATCGCCAGCTTTGGTGTCATCACCCTCGAACTCGATGCCGAAAAGGCGCCGCTGTCGACCGCCAACTTCCTGTCCTACGTGAACAAGGGCCACTACAACAACACGGTGTTCCACCGCGTCATTCCCGGGTTCATGGTGCAAGGCGGCGGCTTTGAGCCCGGTATGAACCAGAAACCCACGGACCAGCCGATCAACAACGAAGCCAACAACGGCCTCAAGAACGACAGCTACACCGTGGCCATGGCCCGCACCAGCGACCCGCATTCGGCCACCGCGCAGTTCTTCATCAACGTCGCCAACAACGGCTTCCTCAACCACACCGCGCCCAGCGCGCAGGGTTGGGGCTATGCCGTGTTCGGCAAAGTGGTTTCGGGCACCGACATCGTCAAGAAAATCGAAGCCGTGACCACCGGCCGCAAGGGCTTCCACGACGATGTGCCCAAGGACGATGTGGTGATCGAAAAAGCGGTCGCCCTCTGACGCAGCGCGACCCAGGGGGCCGATGGGCCCCTTGTTCCATGGACAACGCCCCCACCGACCGCTTCGCCGAACTCCGCGCCCCTGCGCACTGGCAAGCGGTCGACTTCATTTCCGACCTGCACCTGCAGGCCTCGGAGCCAGCCACCTTCGACTGCTGGCTGCGCTACCTGCAGCGCCCTCCGGCTGAACGGGCCGATGCCTTGTTCATCCTGGGCGACCTGTTCGAAGTCTGGGTGGGCGACGATCTGCTTGAAGCCCCCCTGCCCTCCATCGACACACAGAGTTCCGCCGACCACCGTTTCTGGCGCCGCTGTGCCGATGCGCTGCATGCCCACAGCCAACACACCCCCGTGTACTTCATGCACGGCAACCGCGATTTCCTGCTGGGCCCGGCGGGCCTGAGCGCCTGCGGCATGCGTGGGCTGTCCGATCCCACGGTGCTGGATTTTCTGGGCCAACGCTGGCTGCTCAGCCACGGCGACGCGCTGTGCCTGGACGATACCGACTACATGCGTTTTCGCGCCATGGTGCGCCAGCCGGACTGGCAGCAGGCCTTCCTAGCCCAGCCCCTGACCGAACGCGAGGCCATCGCACGTGCGCTGCGCACCCAGAGCGAAACCCGCAAGCGTGGCTTGGCCGGCGATCCCACGCTGTGGGCCGATGTGGATGCCACCGCCGCCAAGGACTGGCTGCGGCGCGGCGCGGCCAGCACCCTGATCCACGGCCACACGCACCGACCGGCGCAGCACGAGCTGAGAGATGGCCTGCGCCGTGTGGTGCTCAGCGACTGGGACGCCATGGCCCACCCGCCGCGCGCCGAAGTGTTGAGACTTGACGCGCAGGGACTGCGCCGCTTGCCGCAGCCATTGAGCGGGCATGCACGGCAACCGCTCAGCCCCTGAGCCATGGCGCGCCGACAACCGGGGAGCCGCCTCCTGCCCACCTTCATCCAGCGCTGGCTACCGCGGCGTCTGCGCCGCCCCCCAGAGATTCCCGCCTCTCTGTGGAACACCACGCTGGCTCAACACCCCTTCCTGGCGGCACTCGACCCACAGGAGCAGCAACGGCTGCGCCTGTTGTGCCAGCACTTTCTGCTGGAGAAAGAATTCCACGGCGCCAATGGCCTGACCATCACCGACGCCATGGCACTGTCCATCGCGGCCCAGGCCTGCCTGCCCTTGCTGCACCTGGGTGGCATCGCCCAGGCCCCCACCGACGACCCCTTGCCCGCGCTCGACTGGTATGGCGACTTCGTGGGCATCGTGGTGCAGCCCGGCGCCGCGGTGGCCCAGCGCGAAATCACCGACGGCATGGGCGTGGTGCACCGCTACCGCGAGGTGCTTGCCGGCGAGGCCATGGACCGCGGCCCCTTGATGCTGAGCTGGGAAGACGTTGCCCACGCCGGTTCCGCGGCGGAACATGGCAGCAATGTCGTCATCCATGAGTTCGTGCACAAGATCGACATGCACGGCATGCGCGCAGGCGATGCACCCGACGGAGCGCCTCCGTTGACCAAGGGTTTTCTGGGCACGGCCAGTGCCGCGCAGGCCCGGGAGCGCTGGCGACAGACCATGCAGGCGGCGTACAACCGCTTTCGCGAGAGCTTGGCCCTGGCTGAGCGCTTCGGTGGCGAACAGCCTTGGTTGGACGACTATGCCGCCAAGGACCCGGCCGAATTCTTCGCCGTGACCTGCGAAGCGTATTTCGTCAGCCGTGAGCGCTTCGCTCTGGAGTTCCCCGAACTGATCCCGCTGTACGACGGATTCTTTCGATCCAGAGCCTGATCGCCTGCTGGCAAGGGCGCCGTCAGGTCGCCACTGAGCAAACCCGCCACCGCCGGGAGCCTTGCTCTCGCAAAGCTCCCGCACCTGCATCAACGCTTGAGCAACACCTTGAGCACGGTTTGCAGGCGCCGCGCCGCGGCTGCGTCGTAGGCCGAACCGAGCACCTTCACCACGTCTTCGCTCCAGGTCTCGGCCGGGCTGGCTGCGTTGCGGCGCGTCAACAACTGCAGTTGCAGCATGCGGCGATCGCTCAGGTGTTCGGCGGGCGTGGGCACCTCGGCGGCGATTTCGAGCCTCAGCAGCGTTTCGCCCGGCAGCGCCGCAGCGGTTTGCGACAGCGCCGCCGCCCAGGCAGACCGGCTGGCCGCATTCACGCGCGCCCCCAGGGCATGCGCCGCAGGCAATTGCTGTGCGTCGCGCTGCTCCCATGCCGACATCAGCTGGGTCAACACCTCGCCATGCGCCTGCGCGGCCAGCTTGCGCAGACTGGCCTGCGCCGACTCGATGGCCTGGCGCTGCGCACGGAAGGCGGCATCGCCCAGCCGGGGACCGCGGGGCTCACGCTCCTCACGCCAGTCGCGCTGATCCCGGAACGGCGCACCGCCGTCGCGCCCGCCCCGTGCGTCGGGCCGCCCGGGTGCACCATCACGGCGCCCCTCCGGGCGATCACCACGCCGGCCGTCCCGCCCGGCGGGCTCGGCCTTCTTCATGCCAGGACGGTCGTCCCCGCGCACCGCCACCACCTTTTTCGGTGGTGCGGCGGGAGCCGCCGCTTTGGCTGGGGGTGCATCAGACGCGCCCTCTGCCACGTCGCCAGCAGCCTCCTGCGCTTCGTTGGAGGTCATGGTGTCGCCGGACGCAGCCTCAACAGCTCCATTCCCGGGTTCGGTGGGTGCGACGACGTCTCGCCGGCTCGCCGGCGCTGCCTCGGGTTGGGCGCTCAGCGCAGCCTCCAACGCGGCCATGGCCTCACGGATCCGCTGCGCGTCGCCGCTGGCGCTTGCAGCCTCCAGGGCGCGCGATGCGTCCAGCACGCGCTGATCGTGCGCATTGAGCGCCGTGGAAGCCTTTTCGCGCTCGCTGCTCTTGCGGGCAAAGGCCTCATCGATCGGCTGGCGGAACGCTTCCCACAGTTTCTGTTCGTGCTTGCGCTCCAGAGGCACTGCATGGGCTTCGGCCTGCCAGCGCTGCTGCAGGGCCTTGACCGCATCGATGCGCAACACCGGCGCCGCACCCAGGGCGATGGCCTCGTCGATCAGTGCGCGTCGGCGCGCCGTGCTTTCGGCCTGCGCGGCCTCCAGACGCGCGTGCGCCGTGTGCATCACGTCTTTCCAGATCGGTTGGATTTCGGCAAATGCCTTTTCGCTCAGGTGCCCAGCTTCGCGCCAGCGCTCGGAGAACGCGTGCAACTCGCGCACCATGGCTTTCCAGTCGGTACTCTGTTCGTGAGCCAGGGTCCAGGCCTTGAGCTCCTCGATGATCCCCAGGCGCTGGGCCCGGTGGGCGTCGGCCTGCTGGCGCACCTGGCTCAACCAGGCCTCCACCAGTTTGTGGGCCTCGGTACAGGCTTCGTCAAACCGCTTCCAGAGCGCGTGATTGGGTTGCCCGCCCTGGTCGGTGCTCTTCCACTGATCGCGCAAACTGCGCAGAGTCTCCTGCATCTTGCGCCCACCCAGGCGCTGACCCTCGGGCGCCTGCAGAAGAGCCTCGGCCTTGGCGACCAGCTCTTCGCGCAGCTGGTCGGCACGCCAGCGTTGCCAGCCTTCGAGTTCGCCCGCCTGGGTCAATGCGGCATGGGCCCGTGCCTCCAGCTCGGCACCGATGTGCCGTGCATGGCTCTTGAGCACCGCGCGCACATCGGCGGCGGCCTTGGGCGTAGCCTTGCCATGGCCTTCGGCCAGCTCCCGCTCAAGCACACCCAGCACTTTGTCCAGCTCTGCGGCCACTCGGGCCCTTTTTTCCTGCGTCGCCTGCGCACTCTGGGCGGATTTCTCAGCTGGCGCCGCCACGTCGATGCCACGGGCGGTCCGCAGTTCGTCGGCCCACACGGGCACGGCCGGCAGCGGCGCCTGCGGATCGGCATCGGCTGCGACGGTCTGGGCCAGCGCGGCCTCGAACGCATCCCATACCAATTGCAGTTGGCTGCGTGAAGCCTCCAGCATGGGCGGGAACTTGGCCTCCACACTCGCCCACTGCGCATCGTTCTGAAGCGTGCTGGTCTGCTGCAACCAGTGAGCCACATCGGCGCGCAAGGTGTCGGCGCTGTGCTGGGCATCGCGCCAGGGCTTGGTCGACAGCACCTCGATGCGCTGCGCGATCAACACCGCGGCTTCGCGCTCCACCTGCACCCTGTGCTGCAGGTCTTCGATGGCCTTGACCCGCTCGGTCAGCGCCTGCTTCAGCGAGGCCAGCGGCTCGCGCGACAAAGGCGCGCCCGCCCGAGCCGCATCGCGCTGCCAGGCCAAGGCATCCGCCAAATTCAGCCGCGAGTGGTCCAGCAGGGCCTGCGCCTTCTGGGCCCACTCCACCGCGATCTGCTCCTGCGATTTCTGGCGCTTTTGTTCGTCCAGCTTTTCCTTCAGCGGCTTGGCAGCGCCCCGGTCGCGGTGTGACAACTCCTTGAACACCTCGTTCATCAACTCCACCGATGGCGCACTGCCCAGCCACTCGCGGATGCGCGCGGCGCGCTCGCCCGACGTGGGGGCGGAAAACGCGCCGCCGGTGAGGGCGTCCAGCGGATGCGGCGCGGAAGAGGCGGAGGGCTTGGTCGGGGTGGGGGTGTTCACGGCGGCGGCGGCGTTGGATGGGGTCGGCGACTTGCGCAGGGGAAACAGCGACATCAAACAGGAGACTCAGAAAAGGAAGGGTTCGACACCGTGCCGGCGTCGAGCAAGCGCGTATTGTCGCCGCTGTTCGCGCACGCACAGGAAGGGACACCCCAGAAACGAGAAACCCCGGTGGGCTAAGCCCACCGGGGCTGACAGCGGGCGTAATGCACTTGCCGTCGGGTTTGGCGGAGAGAGTTTGATGTCTCCCCAGCCTGGAAGCAACAGATTGCTCCCTTTGGAGCCGGCAGACGGTCAGACCGTGTTGTCGGCCAATGCCAGTCGCAATGACAGGCAGGCACAGGTTACCCCCGTTCGGTGGCGGCTTCAAGGGTTTCACCCCAGTCAAACCATGTGGATTTTCAATCACGGAACCACAGCCCATTCGTCTGCACCTCGAACACCTGTCAAGAACGAAAGGTAGCAACTGGCCGACGAGTGGTCAAAAGCAAGGCATCGGACGGAAACCCAGATTCCATCGGGCGGCGGCGCTAGGAATGTCTGCTCGCTGTGCTCCACACATTCTTTTAATACATTAAAGTTATAACAAACTTAATCATAAACATTGACTTGATATGTATAACCCCCTAGCATCCACCGGCTTTGCCCATCACGGGTAAACCCGACCCGCTGCCGAACCCGGCTAAGTCGATCGCCAGGCCCACGAAGTCTCGCCATCGATGGCGACCCAATCCAGTCGACCGGACCCACCCGTCAGGACGACACAGAACGGAGCGACAAGATGACAGCGCACAAAAATCAAGCAGACAAAGGCAAAGGCGCCGCTGGCGCCAAAACGGCCCTCACGACCGCATTGGGAGATGTGTCCCGCGGCTTTTTCGACATCACCCACAACGGCCTGGCACTGCTGGGCACCCTGCTGGCCGTCGGACTGATCACGCTGGCCGCACGCAGTGACCTGCGCACCAGCGCCGAACAACAACTGCTCGGCTGGCTGCTGGAGCGCCAGCAAGCGACGACCGAAGTCCTGGATGTGGCCGTGTTCAACCCAGAGCCCAGCGCCATCGAGCGCGTCACGGCCGCCCTGCCGACCGACCTGCCCAAACAGCAGGCCAACGTGGCTTTCTGGCTGAGCCGCAAGTACCGCGTGGCCCCCGAACCCCTGAGTGTTCTGGTGGCGGAAGCCTATGACGTCGGACAGAAGGCCCGGGTGGACCCCACGCTGATCCTGGCGGTCATGGCCATCGAGTCGCGCTTCAACCCGTTTGCGCAGAGTCCCGTCGGTGCACAAGGCCTGATGCAGGTATTGACCCGGGTCCACACCGACAAATACGAGGACTTTGGCGGACAACTGGCGGCCTTCGACCCGGTGTCGAACCTTCGCGTGGGCGCCAAGGTGCTGCAGGACTGCATCAAGCAGGCAGGCTCGATCGAAGGCGGTCTGCGGCTCTATGTGGGCGCGGTGTCATCCGATGGCAGTGACTACATCAACAAGGTGATGGCAGAACACCAACGTATCCAGAGCGTGGCCATGGGCAAACCCATGCCCCGCTACTTCCCGTCCATCCAACGTACCCAGGTGATCGCACCGGCGACCGTTGAGCCCACGCCCGAGCCAGATTCCGCAGCCGGTTTCGAGGCGGAAGCGCCTGCTGCCCCCGCCATCCCGCCCGAGACACCTCTGGCCAACTCGTGATCGATCTGTGGTGTGCAACACCCACCAGGGCCCGGTCTATCCTGTGGACAGCCCTTGCGCGCGCGGGCCTCGGCTAAACTAGCAAGGTACGCAACTGGCGATAGGCGCACCACCCGAAGGACACCCCTTCCGACTGTCTGCGCTGACGTGGCCCCCCGGCGCTGATAGTGATCAGAGGCCGGGACAACCACTGGGAAGCGTGCCGCCCGGCCTGTCCGGGTGTTCAGCCGTTCGCCTGGGCAGCCCCTGCCGATGTGATCCACATCGCGTCGGGATCCACGTTACCCAAGACTGCCACCATGTACGACCGCAACATCCTCATCGAGCAAACCGATCCCGAACTGTTTGCCGCCATCCAGGCCGAAAACGCGCGCCAGGAACACCACATCGAGCTGATCGCCAGCGAAAACTACGCTTCGCCTGCGGTCATGGCCGCCCAGGGCACCCAGCTCACCAACAAATACGCCGAAGGCTATCCAGGCCGCCGCTACTACGGCGGCTGCGAGTACGTCGACATCGCCGAGCAACTGGCGATTGACCGGGTGAAGCAGATCTTTGGCGCCGAGGCCGCCAACGTGCAAGCCCACTGCGGCGCATCCGCCAACGAAGCCGTCTTTCTCGCCTTCCTGAAACCCGGCGACACCATCATGGGCATGAGTCTGGCCGAAGGCGGCCACCTCACCCACGGCATGGCGCTCAATATGAGCGGCAAGTGGTTCAACGTCGTTTCCTACGGCCTGAACGAGCAGGAAGCGATCGATTACGACGCCATGGAGCGCAAGGCCCATGAGACCCGCCCGAAGCTCATCATTGCCGGCGCCTCGGCCTACAGCCTGCGCATCGATTTCGAACGATTCGCCAAAGTGGCGAAAGACGTCGGTGCCATCTTCATGGTCGACATGGCGCACTATGCCGGCCTGATCGCTGCTGGGGTGTACCCCAACCCGGTGCCGTATGCCGACGTGGTGACCTCCACCACCCACAAGAGCCTGCGCGGCCCGCGCGGGGGCATCATCCTGATGAAGGCCGAACACGAGAAGGCGATCAACAGCGCCATCTTCCCCGGCCTGCAGGGCGGCCCGCTGATGCACGTGATCGCGGCCAAGGCCGTGGCCTTCAAGGAAGCGCTGGCGCCCGAGTTCAAGGCCTACCAGCAGCAAGTGGTGAAGAATGCCCAGATCGTCGCCGAGACCCTGACCCAACGTGGTCTGCGCATCGTGAGCGGCCGCACCGAAAGCCATGTGATGCTCGTTGACCTGCGCGCCAAAGGCATCACCGGCAAGGAAGCCGAGGCCGTGCTGGGCAGCGCCCACATGACCATCAACAAGAACGCCATCCCCAACGACCCGGAAAAACCGATGGTCACGAGTGGCGTGCGCATCGGTACCCCGGCCATGACCACGCGCGGCTTCAAGGACGACGAGGCCCGCCTGACCGCCAATCTGATCGCCGACGTGCTGGACAACCCGCGCGACCCGGCCAACATCGAAGCCGTGCGCGCCAAGGTCAACGCGCTGACGGCCCGGTTCCCGGTCTATAAGTGATCCCAGGCGGCGCGGTGCCATGAAATGCCCTTTCTGCGGTCATCTGGAAACCCAGGTCGTCGAGACCCGGATCTCCGAAGACGCGGACTTCATTCGCCGCCGCCGCCAGTGCGGTCACTGCGAAAAACGCTTCACCACCTACGAACGGCCGGAAGTGAGCTTTCCGGCCGTGGTGAAAAAAGACGGTCGGCGCGTGGACTACGTGCCCGCCAAGCTCAGGGCCTCCTTCGCGCTGGCGCTGCGCAAACGCCCAGTCAGCACCGAGCAGGTCGACACGGCCATCGAGCGCATCGAAGAAAAGCTCCTCAACCTCGGCGTCCGCGAAGTTCCCGCCACCCGCCTGGGTGAAATGGTGATGCGCGAACTCAAGAAGCTCGACAAAGTTGCCTACATACGCTTCGCGAGCGTGTACCGCAGCTTCGACGATGTGAATGAGTTCATGGATGCGGTGAGGGAGACCTCGCGCGGCGGTGGCTGAGGCAACCGCATCTTCCGTACAGCCAGACAGACGCTCCGTCCATCGTTCTTCGTACATCCGGGCTAAACCCGACTGCTACGCTATGACAACTTTGCAGGCCAGGGGTTGCCCAGCCTCGTTACAAGTTGCTCTTTGTTCGGAGATCGATTGGACAAGTCCACATACCAACGCAACAGGTCGGCCCGACACCGCTCGGGTGGCTTTACGCTCATCGAGCTGGTGGTGACGCTCGCCGTGGCGGCGATCCTGCTGGGTATCGCCGTGCCAAGCTTCCAGGGCATGATGGAAAAAAATCGGGTTGCCGCGCAATCCAACGAATTGCTGGGCGGGCTTCAAACCGCTCGCAGTGAAGCCATCAGCAAGAACGCAACCCACCGCTTCTGCAGCTCGACCAGTGGCTGGATCGTTCGCACCCCTGCATCAGCCACAGCCATCCGCGAAGGCACCCTGCAGGGCAGCACCACGGTGACCGGCTATTGCGCAGACTTCAGGGCCGACGGCCTGCCTTACAGCTGTACCTGCTCGAGCACCACCGTTGGCACCGCCTTGATCACCGCCGGCCAAATCACCATCACCGCTGGCGCACAGACCCGCAACATCCGGATTCGCACAGGATCGATCCATGTCGAATAAATGCAGACACACCATCCGACCGGCCCCTGCCAGCCGAAGCTCCCAGCGAGGCGTCGGCCTCATCGAAGTGCTCGTGGCCGTGTTGGTGCTGGCCATTGGGTTGCTGGGCATTGCGGGCCTGCAGAGCAGCACGCTCAAAAACAACCAGAGCGCTTTCGAACGCAGCCAGGCCGTGACGCTGAGTTACCTGATGCTGGACGCGATGCGTGCCAACGCGAGTGCCGCCACCACCGGGAAATACAACCTGTCCAGAACCTGCAGTGTCAGTACTGGCAGCACGCTGATCGCCAGTGACCAGGCCTTGTGGATGAATGCGCTGAAGCAGACCCTCGGAAATCGCGATTCCACCTGCGGTGAAATTACCTGCAGTGCCAACAGCTGCACCATTCGCATCTACTGGGATGACACGCGAGGTATCGGCGGCGATTCCAATCAGATGGTCGAAACGATCAGTGTGCTGTGAGAACAACCATGCCCCAGCGTCCCAGAATTCCCAAGAACTTCCCCTCGCGCAGACAGATTCGCGGCTTCGGCATTGTCGAGCTCATGGTGGCGCTTGCACTGGGCTTGTTCTTGGTAGGAGGTGTCATCGGTGTGTTCGTCACCAACCAGCAGACCTATCGCACCACCGAGCAGTTGTCCCGCATGCAGGAAAGCGGACGGACCGCCGTGGAACTGATGGCGCGGCAGATGCGCGAAGCGGGCGGAAGCCCGTGCGGCCGAGGTATACCCACAGCAGATGTGATAAATCCTGATTCTGGCGGCAGTGCCTTCTGGTGGGCCAACTGGACCGACGGCATCCGGGGTTATGACAACAGTACGGCAGCCAACGGCATCACCATTGGCACCAGTGCGGGTCAACGGATCGACGGCACCGATGCCGTTTTCCTGGTGTTTGGCAACCTGAACACCGGCGTGCGGATCAATGGCCACGTTCCCAACTCTGCCCAGTTTGACGTAGGTACCAACAGCCATGGCCTGGTGGATGGCGACATCGTGCTGGTCTGCAACTACAAACAAGCCGCACTGCTGCAAGTGACCAATGCGAGTACATCCAATAGCACCGTGGTTCACAACACAGGGGTTGCGGGGGTTTCGCCTGGGAACTGCAGCAAAGGTTTGGGCTACCCCACCGATTGCTCCAGCGTCAACGGCAATCTGTACGATTTCAGTGGCGGCTACATGGTCAAGCTGACCAGCGAGATCTGGTACATCGGCGCCAACGACCGCGGCGGGAGGTCGCTGTACAGGGCCCGATTGGTGAACAACAGTGGAACCGTCAGCGCAACGCCTCTGGTCGAAGAGATTGCCGAAGGCGTCACCGACATGCAGCTGACCTATCTGGAGACAGACGCTACAGGTGCATTGCCGACGGACTACGTGTCCGCTGCCTCCGTCACCAGTTGGCCCCGGGTCAGTGCCGTCCGCGTCACGCTGACCCTCCAGAGCCTGCAGAAGGTGGGCACAGATGGCGCAGCTCTGCAGCGCCAGATGACGCACGTGGTCACTCTTCGCAACCGACTGCCATGAAGCCCTTGCCCTCCTCCAACATGTCCGTCCCGAAGCGGGAGCGCGGCGCCGTGCTCATCATCTCGCTCATCCTGCTGGTTCTCATCACCCTGATCGGCGTGGCCAGTCTACGCAACGTGGTGCTGGAAGCCAAGATGTCCTCCAACTACTACGACCGCAGCCTGGCTTTCCAGTCCGCCGAAGCGGGGTTGAGAGCCGGTGAGAAGATCGCCAAGGATCAGGCCGAGGCAACGCCCAAGCACACCCAAGCGTTGGCGCTGACCGTACCCACCGACGCATCTCAATGCAATGCCAGCACGGCCTGTTCTGGCGGACTGTGCTCCGCGCCAGGTCCTTACTGTGAGGGCCGCTGGACCATGACGGACGCCACCTGGACCAACGCCACCGCGGTCACGCTGAACGCGCAGGCGGGTTCTTCGCCGCAGTACTTCGTGGAATTCCTTGGCAACGCCTTCCCCTGCGACCCCAGCACGCCAACGGTGAATGCCACCTGTGCCCGCTACCGCATCACGGCGCGCAGCCAGTCAGGCACTGGGCGCGCGGCTGTGATGCTGCAGTCCGTCTACGCCACGGAATGACACAAAGAGTAGAAAAGAAGGAAGGTCATCATGAAGCTGTCAACCCTCGTCAACCGTACCGCCAAAGTGGCGCTGACCGCCCTGGCGGCCGGTGTTTATCTCAGTGCCAATGCCGTAACTTGGCCCAGCACCCCCCTGGGGTCCACCACCAACGCCACGCCCATGACCATGCTGGTCATGAGCAAAGACCACAAGTTGTTCTACGAAGCCTACAACGACGCCAGCGATGTCAATGGCGATGGCACGCTGGACGTCCGCTTCAATCCTTCGATCAACTACTACGGCTTGTTCGACTCCAGCTATTGCTACAACTACAGCTCGGACAACCGCCGTTTTGAGCCAGCCGGTACCACGGACAATCTGGGGCGCTGCACAGGTTCGGCCGAATGGTCTGGCCGCTGGCTCAATTACATGACCACCAGCCGCGTCGACGCGTTGCGCAAGGTGCTCTATGGTGGCCACCGCGAGGTCGACACCACCAGCGACACCGTGCTGCGCCGTGCCTACATTCCGCAAGACTCCCACAGCTGGGGCAAGGAGTACCACAGCGAAACGACCGACGGTTACAAGATCAGCGAATACACCCCATTCAGCGAACCCAAGGGCAAAGACACCCGGCACTTTTTCGGGAGTTTGACCAGCACCGATGGCATTGACTGTTCGACGTTGAGTAACTGCAGTGACAACAAGCGCCATCCACTGCTGCGCGTGCGAACGGGTGTCGGCAAAGGCCACCGGATCTGGGAATGGGCTTCCAAGGAGCGCCCGGTGCTCGGCAGCACGCTCTCCACCGGCGGCTTTCCGAAAGACACGGACGACGAAGTCAACTACCGTGTTCGGGTTCAGGTCTGCACCGCCAACTTCCATAATGGTTGCAGGCAATACACCAATGGTGGAAGCCCCATCTACAAACCGGTGGGCCTGCTGCACGACTATGGCGATAACGAGAGCATGTACTTCGGCCTGATGTCAGGCAGCTATGACAAATCCATGAGCGGCGGGCGGCTGCGCAAGGTCGTGTCGTCGTTTGCCGATGAAGTCAACAGCGAGACCGGGCAGTTCAATGCAGATGCCCCCATCGTCAATACCTTCAACAAGCTGCGCATCCGGGATTACAACAACACGCGAAGCGACAACGCCTATCGCGGGGGTTGGGTCGCGGATCGTTCTATGAAGGAAGGCGAGTTCCCCGACTGGGGCAACCCGGTCGGCGAAATGTTGTATGAGGCCACCCGCTATTTTGCGGGGAAAAAAGCCGCCACCTCTGCCTACGCAGATGGCACCACGATTGATGAGGAAGTGGGCCTGAGTTCTGCATCCTGGGACGACCCCTACGCGTCCGACAGCGCCGCCAGTGCCTCTTTCTGTGCAAGAGCCAACTTTCTCGCGATCTCGGACATCAACCCCTCATTCGACTCGGACCAGCTCCCTGGCGCCTACAGCACGTTTGGTTCGCTCACGGGTGACCTGACCGGACTGAATGTCGAGACCATCGCTAACGCCATCACCACGGCAGAGTCCAACATCGCCGACAAGAAGTTCTTCATCGGCCAGTCAGCTGCTGACTATGACACCGCGCCGACCCCCAAGACCGTCAAATCACTGGGGCAGATCCGGGGCCTGGCGCCCGAGGAGCCGACCAAGCAGGGCAGCTACTACAGCGCCTCGATGGCCCGCTACGCCAAGACCACCGATTTGCGCGGCGACTTGGAGAAAACCCAGTCCGTTGACACTTACGTGGTGGCATTGAGCTCGCCGCTGCCCAAGATCGAGGTCAAGACATCCTCAGGGCGGACCATCACCATCGTTCCGTTTGCCAAGACGGTGAGTGGCTTCGGCGTTTTGAACACCAAAGGGCAGTTCCAGCCCAGCAACCAGATTGTCGACTTCTATGTGGAGAAGATCGCCAACTCGGGGACCAAAGACGTTGACAGCAGCGTGAACAGTGGCCGCTATTACGCCGAGTTCCAGATCAACTTCGAGGACGTGGAGCAAGGCGCCGACCATGACATGGACGCCATCTCGAAGTACGTCGTCAAGGAAAACGCAACGGGTCAGGTCGAGGTAACGGTCACCCCCACCTATCAGGCGGGTGGCATGCAACAGAACATGGGCTACATCGTGTCGGGCTCCACCCAGGATGGTGTTTACCTGGTGGCCCGGGATGAAACGTCCAGCCCCATGTACTTCCTGAACGTCCCCGCCGGTCGGACACCCGGCTACTGTGACGGGACGTTGACGGCCGCCCAACAGACCGAGTGCCAAAGCATCCCCTCCATCGGGGAGACCGTGTCCACCTACACGTTCACGACCAGCACCACACCTGCCGCCACCCTGCTCAAGGACCCTCTGTGGTACGCCGCCAAGCACGGCGGCTATGTTGACGGCAACAAGAATGGCACCCTGGACCAGGATTCGGAGTGGGACAGTGACGGTGATACCGTACCGGACACCTATTTCTTTGTGCAGAACCCACTGAAGCTCAAGGAGTCCCTCAAGAAGGCGTTTGAGAACATCATCGAGCGCAGCGGCAGTGGTGGCAATGTGGTGGCCAACAGCAGCTCGCTCTCCACCGAGACCTTTGTCTACCAGGGCACCTTCAACAGCGAAAAATGGTCCGGAGACCTGGAGGCCTATTCGGCCGATGCCGACGGCGTCGATGATGCGCCCACCTGGAAAGCATCCAATAAGATTCCCGAGCATGAAAAGCGCGAGATCTACTACGGCTCCCTGAGCAGTGGGAGTCTGGATGGCAGCGAGTTCAAGTGGCCCACCTTGTCAACCGAGGAAAAGGCCCTGTTTAACAACTCATCGGACATCCTCGACTACATCCGCGGTGATCGTACCCATGAACAGAAAGGGGGCGGCTCCCTGCGCGACCGCAATCCGGACACGGTGCTGGGCGACATTGCGCACTCGTCGCCCGTCTACTCCAAGGACTCGAACACGGTATTCATTGGCGCCAACGATGGCATGTTGCATGCCTTCGACTCGCAAACGGGTGTCGAGAGCTTTGCCTACATCCCGAGCGTCGTGTTGGCCCGGCTGAAGAACCTGACCAGCACCAGCTACAACAGCAACCACGAATTTTTTGTTGACGGTGACATCGCCGTCTCGGCCAAGGTCCAGACAGCAGGCGTGAATTACTTGGTGGGGGCCCTCGGCCGTGGCGGCAAGGGTTTGTTTGGCCTGAATGTGAGCGACCCGGCCAATTTTGACGGGGACGATGTGCTGTGGGAGTATTTCTCCCCCACCGATGCTGACTTGGGCTACATGCTGGGTCGTCCATTGATTGCCCAACTGCAGGACGGTACCTGGGCGGTGATCATTGGCAATGGCTACAACAGCACCGACCAGAAGGCTGTTCTTTACATTTTCAAACTGGACGACGGTACCCTGATCAAAAAGATTGATACCGGCGCGGCGGGCGACAACGGTCTGTCCACACCGGGCCTTGTCCTGGACAACTCGGGCAAAGTGACCACGGCTTATGCGGGGGACCTCAAAGGCAACGTATGGAAGTTCGACTTGAGCAGCAGCGCGAAATCAGGGTGGTCGGTTGCCCTCGGTGGAAAGCCCCTGTTCACGGCCACAAACGCCGATGGGGACCCACAACCGATCACCGCGCCCATAACGGCCCACCAAAAGACGATAGCGGAATACGCCGGCGACCCGCATGTAAACAAGTGGTACATCCATTTCGGTACTGGCAGTGACTTCCAGGTTTCTGACCCCGGCAATACCGACAAGCAGTCCTGGTATGGGCTGATCGATGATGGCGTTGAAATCAAACGATCGGATCTGCTGCAGACCCCAGGTTTTGATAAAACCGAGGGCACGATTGCCGGCAGGGCGGCGCGCTCTTTCAAGGCGATTAGTGCGGATGCCATGAAGCTGAAGAAAGGCTGGGTCATCGACCTGATCGCCGAGGGTGAACGGATGGTCACGGCCTCTCGGGTTTATCAGTTCGTGGAACCTACCCTGCTCGCCAGCTCAGTGATTCCGGTGGACGACGTTTGCAAGCCGACCGGTCGAGGTTTCCTGAATGCTGTCAACCCGTACACCGGCGGTAGCCTGGTCAACCCCCTCTTCGACTTTGACGACGATAAAGGCTTCGCCGACGACGCATTCTCCGATGGCGACTATGCAGGCTCCATCGATCTGGACGTGGGCAAGCCCGGTGAACCCATCTTGGTCGGCGACCGCCTGGTGGTGGGCGGCTCCAAAGGCAAACTGGGAGATGTCCGCATCAACCAAGGCGCTAGCAGTGGTACGTCGTTCCGTGGTCGCATTTCCTGGCGGGAGATTGTCCGATGAGCAACCGGGAAAAGCAGATCAACCATTGGGCAGGCAATCGAATGAAGAACAAGCTCAAAATGCAAGGCTTCACCCTGATTGAGGTGATGATCGTGGTGGCGGTAATTGCCATCCTTGCGGCAGTGGCCTACCCGAGCTATCAGCAATCGATCGCGAAGACGCGTCGCTCTGCCGCTCAGGGCTGCCTGGTGGAAATGGCGCAATTCATGGAGCGCTTCTACACGACCAATATGCGCTACGACCAGACCGCCGCCGCTACACCAGTGGCCGTGGCGCTGCCTAGCCCGGCCTGCAGGGCCGACATGACCAGCTTCTACACGTTCAGTTTCCCATCAGGTCAACCGACCCAGTCGACGTACACCCTGCAGGCAGTCCCTCAAGGGGCCCAGTCGACGGTCGACGCAAAGTGCGGCACCTTGACCCTGACGCAAGCTGGGACCAAGGGCAAAACAGGCACCGCGTCCGTGGGAGAATGCTGGCAGTGAGTCGCCAGACCCGCACCCAAGATCATGGGCACCCACTGGGTGCCCATTTTTTCGACCCTCCTCATGGCGATCGGGTAACGCAATCCCTGTCGCGCCGCTCTTCGCGGATGCGCCCGGCCGCGTTCATGATCAGCGCCGTCACGCCCCGAGTCTCGGGAACGCACAGCTGCAAGGTGCCAGCGAGAAATCCGCCCCCTGTCTGGACCGGGCGCCCGTCGGGGTTGAAGAGTATGTAGCGACCCATGGTGCCGTTGCCCGCAATGCTGATCAGGGCGTCACCTTCGTGCTCCGCCAAGATGCTTTCGTCTGTGTCCCATTGACCATTGGGTTGGCTGTCCAGATAAACCCGCCACCCACCAGACCACCCCTGCCCCCGAGGCGATAGCGCCACCGATCGCCCGCGTGAAATGGCGGCGCTGCGAGCCAGCGCCAGGTGGGCGCTCAGCTGGCTGGCCACCGCCCAACGTCGCTGAGCATTTGACAGCTCCTGCCAGGACGGCAAAGCCAAGGCCGCCAGGATGGCAACCACCGACAAGACAACGATCAACTCCAGCGCAGTCACCCCGCGGGCTGCGTTCAGCTTCATGATTTCCCTCCCTTCACCTCCAGGGAGAGCCGGCCCGAGCTGACCTATGATGGCGTGTCTCTGAGGACACCATGACACCATCGACCCCATCCCTGTCCGGAGTCTATTCGAGCACGCCCACCCCTGAGAACCCCCATGCGGAGGACTCTTTGCACGCAAGCCCGATGCGCGCAGCACTGGATGCCAGCGCAGAGGTCCGTACCATCTGCCCACCCAATCCGGCCGTGGGCTGCGCGTTGATGACAGCCAGCGGACACCGGGTGACGGGCGGCACGCAGGCTGTGGGTGGACCGCACGCCGAAATCATGGCGTTGCGTGCGGCCGCTGAACAAGGACTGGACGTGCGCGGCGCCACAGCCTACGTGACGCTGGAACCCTGCTCCCACCACGGCCGCACCCCCCCCTGCTGCGACGCCCTGATCGCGGCGGGCATCTCCAAGGTGGTCGTGGCGACACGGGACCCCAACCCCCTGGTAGCGGGGCGCGGCGTGCAGCGCCTCCAGGCGGCCGGCATCGAGGTGGAGGTGCTGCCGCCTGATCACGAGGTGGCACGCGCCGTGCGCGAGCTCAACGTCGGGTTCTTCAGTCGCATGATCCGCCAGAAGCCCTGGGTGCGCATGAAGATGGCCGCTTCGCTCGACGGCACCACCGCGCTGGACAACGGCACGAGTCAATGGATCACCAGCGAAGCGGCGCGCGCCGACGGCCATGCCTGGCGTGCCCGCGCCTGTGCGGTGTTGACCGGCATTGGCACTGTGCTGGAAGACGACCCGATGCTCGACGTGCGCATGGTGGACACACCACGCCAACCGCACCTGGTGGTGGTCGACAGCCGGCTGGAGACGCCGCTGGACGCCCGGCTGTTCCAGCCTCCAGCCCAGGCGCTGACCCGGCGGATCTTCATCTACTGCGCCGTCGCAGACGCCCAGCGACAGGCCGCACTGGAAGCTCTCGGCGCCACCGTCATCCCCATGCCGGGTCAGTCGCCGGGCACAGAAGGCAAGGTCGATCTGGCCGCCATGCTGCGCGATCTGGCGCGCCGCGAGGTCAATGAACTGCACGTCGAAGCCGGTCACAAGCTCAACGGGTCGCTGATCCGCGAAGGCTTGGTGGATGAGTTTCTGCTCTACCTGGCCCCCAAACTCCTGGGCAAAGGCCGCGGCCTGGCGCACTTCGGCCCGCTGCAGAAACTGGAAGACGGCGTCGAGCTTGGCTTCCAGGCGGTGGATCGGGTGGGCGACGACCTGCGCATCCTGGCGCGTGTGGTGGGTCGTGACGATTTCCTGAACGCTTGAGAATGCAGCGGACCGCCGCCGCCAGCGCCGGTTTTCCGGCCTTCGGACCGGCATTTGTGACCCCGCCGCGCGCCCGGACCGGAATGGCGCTGCAAACCCTGCGAAAATACGCGCATGTTTACCGGCATCATCACCGGCGTGGGGCGTATCGCCGACCTCCACGCTCAGGGCAGCTCTTTGCACCACGGCAAGCGACTCACCATCGAGGCGCCGCCGGGCTATCTCGACGACGTGGCCCTGGGTGACAGCATCGCGCTGGACGGTGCCTGCATGACCGTCACCTCACTGGACCTGCCGCAGCAGCGGTTCAGCATCGACATTTCCGCCGAATCACTGGCCCGAACCACCGGGTTGGACCAGATCGGCCACCGCATCAACCTGGAAAAGGCCCTGCGCGCGCACGACCGCCTGGGCGGGCACATCGTCTCCGGCCACGTGGACGGCATCGGCACCGTGACCCGATTCGCTCAAGTGGGCGAGAGCTGGGAGCTGCGCGTGATGGCGCCGCCCGAGCTGGGCAAGTACCTGGCCTACAAGGGCTCGATCACCGTCAATGGCGTCAGCCTGACCGTCAACCAGGTGCACGACAGCGCCCAGGGCTGCGAGTTCAGCATCAACCTCATTCCCCACACCGTGCACGCCACCTCACTGGGCCAGTTGGCCGTGGGCAGTGGCGTGAATCTTGAAATCGACACCGTCGCGCGCTACGTGGAGCGCATGCTCAGCGCGGGCTTCACCCCATCCAAGGAAACCGCATGAGCGCAACCGACACCCTGGCTTCGGTCCAGATTTCCCCCGTTGAAGACATCGTGGCCGACATGCACGCCGGGCGCATCGTGATCCTGGTGGACGAGGAGGACCGCGAAAACGAAGGCGATCTCGTGCTCGCGGCCGACCACGTCACCCCCGAGGCCATCAACTTCATGGCCCGTTTCGGTCGCGGCCTGATCTGCCTCACGCTCACGCGTGAGCGCTGCGAGCGCCTGCGCCTGCCACCCATGGTGCCGCGCAACGGCACCAAGATGGGCACGGCCTTCACCGTGTCGATCGAGGCGGCGGAAGGCGTGACCACCGGTATCTCGGCCGCCGACCGAGCACGCACCGTGCAGGCCGCCGTGGCGGCCAACGCGCAGGCCGCCGACCTGGTGCAGCCCGGCCACATCTTCCCCTTGCAGGCGGTGGAGGGTGGCGTGCTCATGCGCGCGGGCCACACCGAAGCCGGCTGCGATCTGGCCGCCATGGCGGGCTGCAGTCCCGCCGCCGTGATCTGCGAGATCATGAAAGACGACGGCACCATGGCCCGCCTGCCCGATCTGCAGGTCTTCGCGGCCGAACACGGCCTGAAGATCGGCACCATCGCCGACCTGATCGAACACCGCAGCCGCCACGAATCGCTGGTGCAGAAACTCGGCACCCGCGCGCTCAACACCGCCTTTGGCGAGTTCAGCGCCACCGCCTTCCGCGACCAGCCCAGCGGCGCGCTGCACCTGGCCCTGGTGAAAGGCCAGTGGGCGCCCGAACACAGCGTGGCCGTGCGCGTGCACGAGCCGCTGTCGGTGTTCGATGCGCTCGAAGTCGGCCGCTCCATGCACAGCTGGAGCCTGGAGGCCAGCCTGCGCCACATCAGCGAAGCCGGTGCCGGCGTAGCCGTGTTGCTCAACTGCGGCGAAACCGCCGAACAGCTGCTGGCGCAGTTCGAAGGCACGGCCCGTTCGGCCCAGGCCCCCGAACGCGGGCGCATGGACCTGCGCACCTACGGCGTGGGCGCACAGATCCTGCGCGAATGCGGCGTGCACAAGATGCAGCTCATGGGCAACCCGCGGCGCATGCCCAGCATGGCCGGCTACGGCCTGGAAATCACCGGCTACCTCAGCCGCACCGCCTGACCCTTTACAACAACACACAGAAACGGAACCGCTCATGTTCGGCGCAGACAAAGGCACAGCCAACCTGCTGGATGGCAAAAAACTCAGCATTGGCATCGTCCAGGCCCGCTTCAACGAAAGCATCACCGACGCCCTCTACCAGGCCTGCCAGGCCGAGCTGCTGGCCCTGGGTGTACAGGAAAAAAACATCGCCCACGTGAAAGTGCCCGGCGCACTGGAGATTCCGGTGGCCCTGCAGGCCCTGGCCGAGCGCGACGACTTCGACGCCCTCATCGCACTGGGCTGCATCATCCGCGGCGAGACCTACCACTTCGAACTGGTGGCCAACGAGTCCGGTTCGGCCGTCACCCGCCTGGCGCTGGACTACCAGTTGCCCATTGCCAACGCCATCCTCACCACCGAAAACCTGGAACAGGCGGTGGCCCGCCAGGAAGAGAAAGGCCGTGACGCGGCGCGCGTGGCCGTGGAGATGGCCCATCTGCTCGAAGACATCGGCTGAACATGAACGACACCCCCACCAGCACCCCCAAAGCCCGCAAGGCCGCCGACAAATCGGCCCGCACCCGCGCGCGCGAATTCGCCTTGCAGGCGCTCTACCAGCATCTGGTGGGCCGCAACGACACGACCGACATCGACCTCTTCACGCGCGATCTCGCGGGCTTTCACAAAGCCGACAGCGTGCACTATGACGCCTTGCTGCACGGCTGCATCGCCGAGGCCGTGGCGCTGGACGGCCTGATCACCCCCCTGCTCGACCGCCCGCTGGTCGAGCTCTCGCCCATCGAGCGCGGCGTGTTGTGGATCGGCGTCTACGAATTCCAGCATTGCCTGGACGTGCCCTGGCGTGTGGTGCTCAACGAATGCATCGAACTGGCCAAATCGTTCGGCGGCACCGATGGCCACAAGTACGTCAACGGTGTGCTGCACCAGCTCGCCGCGCAGTTGCGCCCGCTCGAAGTGGCTTCGGCGCCGGCCAAGGCGGGTCAGCGCAAAGCCCCCCCTCCCCGCACGGTCGACGATGCGGTCTGAGCGATTGAACCGAGGCTGCCCCCTCAATGCCCCGCCGGCCGGGCTGTTCCATGCGGCCCGGCTCGCCCTCAGCGCGGTGGAACAACCGAGATGAAGATCGCCCAACGCGCACAGCGCGTCGAACCTTTTTACGTGATGGAGCTGGCCAAGGCCGCATCCGCCATGGCCGCGAAGGCCGGCCCGGGCGACCGCCCCATGCTCTACCTCAACATCGGCGAGCCGGACTTCACGGCGCCGCCGCTGGTGCAGGCCGCCGCCGAGCGCGCCGTCCACGCCGGGCGCAGCCAGTACACGCCGGCCACCGGTCTGCCCGCCTTGCGCGAAGCGATCAGCGGCTGGTACGCCTCCCGTTTCGGGCTCCACATCGACCCGGGGCGCATCGTGGTCACCGCCGGCGCTTCGGCCGCGTTGCAACTGGCCTGCCTCGCGCTCATCGAGGCGGGCGACGAAGTGCTCATGCCCGACCCGAGCTACCCCTGCAACCGGCAGTTCGTGCAGGCCGCCGAGGGCCGTGCGGTGCTGATCCCCTGCGGCCCCGGGCAGCGGTTCCAGCTGAGCGCGGCGCAGGTCGAAGAACACTGGCGGCCCGCCACCCGCGGGGTGCTGCTGGCCTCGCCGTCCAACCCCACGGGCACGTCGATCGCGCGCGATGAGCTGGAGCACATCGCCCGCTTCGTGCGCCGCCAGGGCGGCGTGACCCTGGTCGACGAAATCTACCTGGGCCTGAGCTTCGATGCCGACTACGGCCACAGCGCGCTCGGTCTGCCCGATGGTCTCGGCGACGAGGTCATCAGCATCAACAGCTTCTCCAAATACTTCAACATGACCGGTTGGCGCCTGGGCTGGCTGGTGCTGCCGCCTGCGCTGGTGCCGGTGGTGGAGCGGCTGGCGCAGAACCTGTTCATCTGCGCCAGCACCATCGCGCAACACGCCGCGCTGGCCTGCTTCGAGCCCGACAGCCTGGCCGAATACGAACGCCGCCGGGGCGAGTTCCAGGCCCGGCGCGATGTCTTCATTCCCGAACTCAACCGCCTGGGCCTGACGGTTCCTGTGATGCCCGATGGGGCGTTCTACGCCTGGGCCGACGTGGCGCCGCTGTGCGAACGCTGGGGCATTCCCCTGCGCGGCGAACACCCCGGCGATGGCGGCAGTTGGGCCCTGGCTTTTGAACTGATGCGCCGCTGCCAGATCGCCACCACACCGGGCCGCGACTTCGGCAACGCCGACCCTTGGCGCTACCTGCGCTTCTCCACCGCCAACTCGATGGCGCAGCTGCGCGAAGCCGTGGTCCGGCTGGAGCAGGCACTGTGAGCAAGCCGCCCGTCGCCACCCCGGTCCAGCCAGGGTCCATCTTCCACTGGCCGGTGCGCGTGTACTGGGAAGACACCGACGCGGGCGGCATCGTGTTCTACGCCAACTACCTCAAGTTCTTCGAGCGCGCGCGCACCGAATGGCTGCGCGCGCTGGGGCTCGAACAGCAGCGCCTGCGCCAGGACGTGGGCGGCATGTTCGTGGTCAGCGGCGTCCAGATGCGCTACCACCTTCCGGCCCGGCTCGACGATTTGCTTCTCGTTACAGCACGTGTGCTGGAAGCGGGCCGTGCTTCGCTGACAATGGAACAGACGGCCTGTCTGACACCCAGCCAGCCCGACGCCGCTACCATGCTGCTGTGCGAAGGCACCATCCGCATCGGATGGGTGGACGCCGCCAGCATGCGGCCCCAACGCATCCCAGCCTCCATACTGGATTCCCTGAGCGCCTGCGGTTGATCCGGCAGGCGAGATTCGATCGAACAACCGTTTCAGACCCATGACCCAAGATCTCTCCATCGTCCAGTTGCTGATCAATGCGAGCTGGGTGGTTCAAGCCGTGGTGGTGCTGCTGATGGTGATGTCCGTCATCAGCTGGGCCGCCATTTTCCGCAAGGTCTTCGCCCTGAAGCGCGTGAACACGCACAACGAAGCGTTCGAACGGGAGTTCTGGTCGGGCTCCAACCTGAACGATCTGTACGCGGCGGCCGCGCAGAGCGCCCGCCACGGCGGCCCGATGGAACGCATTTTCGCCAGCGGCATGCGCGAATACCAGAAGCTGCGCGAGCGCCGCATCACCGACAACGGCGCCCTGCTCGATGGCGCGCGCCGTGCCATGCGCGCGAGCTTCCAGCGCGAGCTCGACACGCTGGAGGTGAACCTCTCATTCCTGGGCACCGTGGGTTCCGTGGCGCCTTATGTGGGCCTGTTCGGCACCGTCTGGGGCATCATGCACGCCTTCACCGGCCTGGCCGCGCTGGCCCAGGTGACCCTGGCCACGGTGGCGCCCGGCATCGCCGAGGCCTTGGTGGCCACCGCCATCGGCCTGTTCGCCGCGATTCCCGCGGTGGTGGCCTATAACCGTTTCGCCCACGACATCGATCGTGTGGCCAACCAGCTGGAGACCTTCATGGAAGAGTTCTCCAACATCCTGCACCGCAATCTGGGCAACCAGTCGGCCTCGGGACACTGACATGGCCGCCACGTCCTCCCGCCGCGCGCGGCGCACCAAGAACGAGATCAACATGGTGCCCTTCATCGACGTGATGCTGGTGCTGCTGATCATCTTCATGGTGACCGCGCCCCTGATCTCGCCCAGCCAGATCGATCTGCCCAGCGTGGGCCAGGCCAGTGCGCCGCCCAAGGGCTATGTCCAGGTGCTGATCGACAAGGAAGAGCGCCTCCAGGTGCGCGAAGGCAGCTCCAGCAAGACGGCGCAAACCGTCAAGATGGCGCAACTGGCCGAGCAGGTCCGCCAGCTGCAGAGCGCCTCCAGCCCCTCCGAGGCGGCCAAGGTCCCGGTGGTGATCAGCGCCGACAAGACGATCAAGTACGAAACCGTGGTGAAGGTCATGGACACGCTGCAGCGCGCGGGTGTTGAACGCGTCGGCCTGTCCGTGCAAACTTCCCGCTGAGCCCGCGTTTCCCCCGAGCATGCAAGTCACCACCGACTCCCTGGACCTCAAGCCACCGCGCCCCGGCCGCTGGCTCGGCCCCATGGGCCTGGCCCTGATCGCGCACCTGCTGCTGATGGGCGCGCTGACCTGGGGCGTGCGCTGGCAGAGCGACACGCCGCCGGTGAGCTTCGAGGCCGAACTCTGGTCACGCCTGCCGCAGGAAGCGGCGCCCCGGGCCGTGGAGCCACCGCCTCCGCCACCACCACCCCCCGAGCCTGAGCCGAAGCCCCAACCCAAGCCGCAGCCCGCGCCGCCACCCGAACCGTCGCCACCGGCCGTGAAGCAGGCCGACATCGCGACAGAGCAGGCGAAGAAGAAGCGGCTTGAGGAAGAGCGGCGCGAGGCCGCCGAGCTGAAGGCCAAGCAGGCGGCCAAGGAAAAGGCCGAAGAAAAAGCGCGCGAGAAAAAGGAACTCGACAAGCAAAAGGCCGAAGAGGCCAAGAAGGATGCCCGGAAGAAGGCCGAAGAGAAAAAACTGGCCGACCAAAAGCGCGAAGCCCAGGAACGGCGGGAGGCCGAGCTGGCGAAAAAGGCACGGGATGATCAGATGCGACGCATTCTGGGCCAGGCGGGGGCCAGTGGTGGCCCTGAAGCCCGCGGTTCCGCACAGCGGTCGAGCGGGCCGTCGTCCGGCTATGGGGCGAAAGTTGCAGCAAAGATCAAGCCAAACATCATCCCAACGAGAGACTATCCGAGCAATCTGAAAACTGTCATTTATTTGGGGCTATTGCCTGATGGAACCATTGCAAGCCGCCGAATTTCTCAAAGCAGTGGGAACGCTGCTTGGGATGAAGAAGCGCTCAGGGCTATCGACCGAACGCGCACGGTTCCTCGCGATACAGATGGCTCGGTTCCTCCGTACGGCGAGGTCGTGTTAAGTCCAAACGACTAGGTCCGGACGAACCCAAAGCAGCAGCGAGCCCGGTGCCGGGTTCAGCTGGGCGCGAGCACCGTCTGCAAGGTCCGCTCCAGCTCGTTCGCGTCCACCGGCTTGTGCAGCACGGCGGCAAACAGCGTCTGCAGCAACTCCGATGGCACCTCGTTGGCGTGCCCGCTCATGAGCACGATGGGCGGGGGCGACTGGGTGGCCCGGATGCGCTGGGCCAGCCCCACGCCATCGAGCCTGGGCATCGACTGATCGGTGAGCACCAGATCCCAGCGTTTGCCGGTCTGCGTGAACTGCGCCCAGGCCTCTTCCCCGTCGCGTGAGCGCGTGACCTGCCAGCCCTTGCGCTCCAGCAGCGCGCTCCAGGCGTGGCGCACCGACTGATCGTCGTCCACGAACAGCAGTTGCCGCCCCTGGTCTGACCCGCCGCCGGGTGTGGTCAGCGGCGCCGCCGCCGAATCGTGTCGGCTCTCCGGCAGGTACAGCATGAAACAGGCACCCTCGCCCACCTCGCTGCGCAGTCCGATGGCTCCCTGGTGGCGCGCGATGATGCCCTGCGCCACCGACAAGCCCAGGCCGGTGCCGCGCCCTTTGGGTTTGGTGGTGAAGAAGGGCTCGAACAACCGATCCAGATGCTCCGGTGGGATGCCGGGGCCGTGGTCGCGCACCTGCAGTACCAGGTACCGCCCAGGTTCCAGGTCGGCCGCGCCGGGCGGCAACGCCTGCCCGGGTGGCAGCGGCAGCTCCAGTTGATCGAGCAGCAACTCGATGCGCCCCTTGCCCTTCATGGCATCGGCCGCGTTGATCAGCAGGTTCACCAACACCTGCTGCAGTTGGGTCGGGTCGGCCAGGACTTCGTCGTCGTCCACCCGGTAGTCCACCACGAGTTCGCACTCGCGCGTGAGGCCAGACGCCATCATCTGGCGTGTTTCCTCGATGAGGTTGGTGAGGCGCACCTGCTGCAGCTTGGGCGCCGACTGGCGGCCAAAGGCGAGCAACTGGCGCATCAGCCCGTCGGCGTAGCGGGTGGCCTTGAGCGCCTGCTGCAGCGCCTCGTGGCTGGGGTGTTCGGTGTCCAGATCCTCGGACGCCAGACGGACCCAGCCCGTGATGGCTGCCAGCGAATTGTTGAAATCGTGTGCAATGCCACCGGTCAGCCGTCCGAGTGCCTCGGTCTTCTGGCTTTGCATCAACTGCACCTGCAGCGCCTCGTGGCGCTCGTGCCCTTCGCGTTGGGCCTGGGCATCGCGTTGCACCCGCTCCAGCAACCGGTTGATCCCCTCTGCGAGCGCGCTCAGTTCGTCTTTTCCGGGTACCTGCACACGGTCGCTCGCCGTGGGGCCGCGCTCCGTGATGCCCTGCACATCCCGGTGCAGCCCTTGCAACCGGCGCAGCAACAGGCGGTTCAGCAGCACCACCAGCAACAGACTGGCCAGCAGGCCCGCCAAGGCGGACAAGGCCATGCCGGTCAGGCTCAAGGACTGTGCGGCCCGGTACAACTGGCGGTCCAGGCTGAGCACCAGTTCGGCCACGGGCTGGCCTTGCTGGTCCTTCAGCACGGCGTGCAGATTTTCGTGCTCGTCATCCACCGGCGCCAGGTGCGTCGGCTCACCCGTGTGGCCGGGGTCGTCGAACGACAGGCGCACCGGCATCATCAGCAGTTCGCTGAAACGCTGCAGTTCAGCTTCGTCAAAATGGCGCAGCATCAGGATGGCGCCATGGGAGGCCTCGTCCGGCCGGTCGGGATCGCGGATGGCCGATGCGGTCACCAGGTCGAGATGCCCGTCCTGGACCCGGTAGGTCTGCAGCATGGTGCGCCCACTCGGGTCGGCCAGCACCGGGTTCACCAGCTCACGCAGCACCGTGACGCGCTCGGGCGACACCGGGGTGAGCTCGGGCGATGGCCCCGTGGACAGGCTGAGGTTGGCCAGAATCTTGCCCTTGGCATCGACGATCAGCACCTCGGAGATCCGCAGGTAGCCCATGTTGCTGGTGTCGAAGTTGTCGTCCACGAAGCTGGGCTTTTTCCCTTGGGCAAAGGACACGGCATCGACCCACTGGGAGTAGTCGCGCACGGTGGCGCTCAGCCCCTGGACCTGCTGGCTCAGCAGGCGGCTGGCGCGATCGCCTTCACGCGCGGCGCGCTCACGCTCCAGCTGGGAAAACGAATCGCCCACCAGCCAGCGCATGCCGAACATGGCGGCCAGGGAGCAGAGCCCCACGGTGACGAGCACCAGCGCCCAGGCCTTGTGTTGTAGTTTCATGGTTGCCTTGACTATCGGCGCTGGCCGACCCGAATCAAGGCACAAACCTCGCCAGCCCGTGACAGAGGTCGCGCTGGCGTGGTTTTTACACGCCTGAAACCACAGCGGCGGGGTGCAAACCCGTCAGTCGAACACGATTTCGGCGCGCTGTTCGTGCGCCTGCGCCATCCAGCTGGCCAACGCGGCGTCGGTCGGGAAGAACAGGGCGCGGTCGTCCAGCTGCAGTTCGCACTGGGCCCCCTCGCGCAGCAAGGCCAGGCGCACCGGCAGGCCGCGCGTGAGCTCACCCTGGTCGGTGATCTCGCGTTTCGGTGGGAATTCGCGCACCAGCGCGGCCACCGCCGGCGCCTGGCGATTCACCGCCACACGCAGGTATTTGCCGAAACGGCAGCGCGCGGCGGCCAAGTCCCAGATCTGCTGGATCTTCAGGCGCAAACCGCCGGAAAAACGGTCCGGCTGCGCCAGCGCCTGCACGATGATGAGCTCGTCGTCCTTGAGCAGGTTGCGGTGCAGGTTGATCAGGTTCTCGTCGGCGCTCACCTCCAGCACCGCGGTCTTGTCGTCGAGCTTGAAGAGGGCGAGCTTGCCGCGCTGGCCGTTGATGACGCGGAAATCGGTCACGATGCCAGCCAGGATCACCGGATCGCGGCTCTCCTTCACGTCGGCCAGCTCGGTGCGCGCAAAGCGCCGCACCTCGCGCTGCACCTCGTCGAACAGATGGCCGGAGAAGTAGAAACCGATCGCGGTCTTCTCCAGCGTCAGCTGCTCCTTCACCCCCCAGGGCGTGGTGGCCACCAGATCCGGCTCCTGCGTGCTCGACCCGTGGTCGTCGCCACCCATCATGTCGAACAGGCCGCCCTGGTTGGCGTTGGCCTGCTGGGCCGCGGCGAAGTCGAACGCCCGCTCGACCGAAGCCAGCACTTCGGCACGGTTCAGGTGAAGGGAATCGAACGCCCCTGCCTTGATCAGCGCTTCCACCGTGCGCTTGTTCAGGCGTGTGCGGTCCACCCGGCGGCAGAAGTCGAACAGGCTCTTGAACGGGCCGGACTCGCCGCCGCTGGGGCCCTCGCCCCGGCCTTCGCGCGCGGCCACGATGGCGTCGATGGCCTGCTGGCCCGTGCCCTTGATCGCACCCAGGCCGTAGCGGATGGACTTGTCGGTGATGGGCTCGAAGCGGTGGAAGCCGCGGTTCACGTCGGGCGCCTCGAAGGCGATCCCCATCTTCTGCGCGTCTTCGAACAACACCCGGAGCTTGTCGGTGTCGTCCATTTCCACCGTCATGTTGGCGCAGAAGAACTCGGCTGTGTAGTGCACCTTGAGCCAGCCGGTGTGGTAGGCCAGCAGCGAGTAGGCGGCGGCGTGCGACTTGTTGAAGCCGTAGCCGGCGAACTTCTCCATCAGGTCGAAGACCTCGTCGGCCTTCTCTTCGCTGATGCCCTTTTCCGCCGCGCCCTTGCGGAAGATGGCCCGGTGCTCGGCCATCTCCTCGGCCTTCTTCTTGCCCATGGCGCGGCGCAACATGTCGGCGCCGCCCAGCGAATAACCGCCCAGCACCTGAGCGGTCTGCATCACCTGCTCCTGGTAGACCATGATGCCGTAGGTCTCGGAGAGCACCGATTCCACCAGCGGGTGCGGGTACTCCACCACCTCCTTGCCGTGCTTGCGGTTCACGAAGCTGGGGATCAGGTCCATCGGACCCGGTCGGTAGAGCGCGTTCAGGGCGATCAGGTCTTCGAGCCGGCTGGGCTTGGCGTCGCGCAGCATGCCTTGCATGCCGCGGCTTTCAAACTGGAACACGGCCTCGGTCTGGCCGCGTGAGAACAGCGCGTACACCGCCCGGTCGTCCAGCGGCACATCCTCGTAACGGAAGTTCTCCTGCCCGGGGTGTCGCTTCATGATGAACTCGCGCGCGATCTCCAGGATGGTCAGCGTGGCCAGGCCCAAGAAGTCGAACTTCACCAGGCCCACGGCCTCCACGTCGTCCTTGTCGTACTGGCTCACCGCCGACTCGCTGCCGGGCTGCTGGTAGAGCGGGCAGAAATCGGTGAGCTTGCCCGGCGCGATCAGCACGCCCCCGGCGTGCATGCCGATGTTGCGCGTCATGCCTTCGAGCTTCTGCGCCAGCTCGATCAGGGTCTTGACGTCATCTTCCTTCTGGATGCGCTCAGCCAGCACCGGCTCCATCTCGATGGCGTAGTTGTTCTTGTCGCCCTCTTTTTTGGGCACCGGCGGGTACTGCAGCGTGACCGACATGCCGGGCTTGTTCGGGATCAGCTTGGAGATGCCGTCGCAGAAGCCGTAGGAAAAGTCGAGCACGCGGCCCACGTCGCGGATGGCCGCGCGTGCGGCCATGGTGCCGAAAGTGGCGATCTGGCTCACGGCGTCCTTGCCGTAGCGCTCCTTCACGTAGTCGATCACCCGATCGCGGTTGGACTGGCAGAAGTCGATGTCGAAGTCGGGCATGGACACCCGCTCCGGGTTCAGGAAACGTTCGAACAGCAGGTTGTACTGCAGCGGGTCCAGGTCGGTGATCAGCAGCGCGTAGGCCACCAGCGAGCCGGCGCCCGAGCCCCGGCCCGGGCCCACCGGGCAGCCGTTTTCCTTGGCCCACTTGATGAAGTCCGACACGATGAGGAAGTAGCCCGGAAAACCCATCTTCAGGATGGTGTTGAGCTCGAACTCCAGGCGCTCCACATACCGCGGGCGCACTTCTTCGCGCTTGGCCTCGTTCGGGAACAGGTGGCGCAGGCGACCTTCCAGCCCTTCGTACGAGACGTGGCGGAAATAGTCCTCCACCGACATGACCACGCCATTGACCGGCGGGATCGGGAAGTTGGGCAGTTGCGGCTTGCCCAGCACCAGGCTCAGGTTGCAGCGCTTGGCGATCTCCAGCGTGTTGGCCACGGCGCTGGGCACGTCGGCGAACAGCGCCTCCATCTGCGCGGCGCTCTTGAAGTACTGCTCGCGCGTGAAGCGGCGCACGCGCCGGTTGTTGCTCAGAATCTCGCCGTCGGAAATGCAGACCCGCGCTTCGTGTGCCTCGTAGTCGTCGGGCTCCAGGAACTGCACCGGGTGCGTGGCCACCACCGGCAGGTGCAGCCGGGCGGCCAGTTGCACGGCCGCGGTCACATGACGCTCGTCGTCCACACGGCCTGCGCGCTGCAGCTCGATGTAGAAGCGGTGCGTGAACAGGCTGCCGAGCTGCAGCGCGATGTCGGCGGCTCGGTTCGCATCACCCTGGATCAGCGCCTGCCCCACCGGCCCGGCCTGCGCGCCCGAAAGCATGAGCAGACCGCCGTTGAGCTCTTCGAGCCATTCGCGCTGGACCAGCGCCCCGCCCCGCCCGTCGCTGCGTGTCCAGGCGCGCGCCAGCAGCTCGCTCAGGTTCAGATAGCCCTGTTTGTCCTGCACCAGCAGGATCACGCGCGGCGCGGCCGGCTGATGGCTGCCGGGCATGGCGCCCGGGGTTTCGTCGGTGAAGCCTTGCAGCATCACCTCGGCGCCCAGCAGCGGCTTGACGCCCGCGCCGCGCGCGGCCTTGTAGAACTTGACCGCACCAAACAGGTTGCTCAGGTCGGTGATGGCCAGGGCGGGCTGGCGGTCGGCCGCCGCTGCGGCCACCACGTCGTCGATGCGGTTGGTGCCGTCAACGACGGAAAATTCGGTGTGCAGACGCAGATGGATGAACATCTTTCGATCATGCCATCTTCTTTTCGCCTGACCAGCCTCGGAACGCCATCCGCAGGGCCTCCACCCTCTGGAAGCCCTGGGTCGAACGGGTAAGATCGCCCGCTGACACGTACCCCCTTCAAACACCCTTCGACAACGAAGGCTCCGGCGGAGAAAACCAATGAACACACAGGCACAGGGAATGGACGATCGGGCATGTGACGTGCTGGTGATTGGTGGCGGCCCTGCCGGCTCCACCGTCTCCAGCCTGCTGGCGGAGAAGGGCCACAACGTGGTCCTGCTGGAAAAGGCCCACCATCCCCGCTTCCACATCGGTGAATCGCTGCTGCCGGCCAACCTGCCCCTGTTTGAAAAAATGGGCATCGCCGAAGAGATCAAGGCGATCGGCATGCACAAACCGGGCGCAGAGTTCGTCTCGCCCCATCACGACTGGAAACAGACGTTTCATTTTGCAGACGCCTGGGACAAGTCCATGCCGCACGCCTACCAGGTCAAGCGCGCGGAGTTCGACGAAATCCTGATCCGCAACGCTGCCCGCAAAGGGGTGGACGTGCACGAAGGCTGCAAGGTGACGGCGGTCGATTTCCAGAACGACGAGGCCTCGGCCGTGCACGCCCAGTACGAGGACGGCCGCGAGGTGACATGGCACCCGCGCTTCGTGGTGGACGCCTCGGGGCGCGACACCTTCCTGGCCAACCGCTTCAAGATCAAGCAGCGCAACCCCAAGCACAACAGCTCGGCGGTGTACGGCCACTTCAGCCACGCCAAGCGCAACGAGGGCCAGGCCGAAGGCAACATCACCATCTTCTGGTTCGAGCATGGCTGGTTCTGGTTCATTCCCATGACCAACGACACCACCAGCGTGGGCATGGTGACCTGGCCGTACTACATGAAAACCAAGGGTCAGCGCAGCCTGCAGCAGTTCCTGATGGACAACATCGCCGGGACCCCCGAACTGGCCGCACGGCTGGGCGAGGCCACGCTGGTCAACAAAGTGGAAGCCACCGGCAATTTCTCCTATGTGTCGGAACGCAACCACGGCAAAAACCACCTGCTGCTGGGGGATGCCTTCGCTTTCATCGACCCGGTGTTCTCGTCCGGCGTGTGGCTGGCGATGCACAGCGGGGTGATCGGCGCAGAGACCATCGACACCTGCCTGCGGCGCCCGGCCCAGGCGCGCGCCGCCCTGAAGGAGTTCGACCGCGTGATGCGGCACGGGCCCAATGCCTTTTCCTGGTTCATCTACCGCGTGACGAACCCCATCATGCGCGACTTCTTCATGGCCCCGAGCAACATCTTCCGCTTCAAGGAAGCGCTGCTGTCGGTGCTGGCGGGCGACGTGTTCGGCAAGACCCCCATCTGGCGCTCGGTCTTCTTCTTCAAGGCGATGTACTACACCGCCAACATCCTGCAACCCCGTCGCGCCTTCCAGGCCTGGCGGCGCCGCCAGATCAACATCCGCGCGGTGGACGACGCCAGCCTGTACAACGCATGACGCCACCCCAGCACACGCCGGCCCTCGGGTCGCACGCCCGCCCGGCGATCGCATTGGCCTGCGCGGCCGTGACATGCCTGGGCGCATCAGCGACACGGGCCGCGGAGGAAAAGCCGCTCTGGGAGGCGGGCATGGGCGTGGCGGTCGTGACCTTCCCCGCCTACCGGGGATCGGATCAGACCAGCCAGTTCGTGCTGCCCTCCCCCTACTTCACCTACCACGGTGAATTCCTCAAGGCCGATCGCCACGGGGTGCGAGGCCAGTTGTTCGACTCGGACCGGGTCGAACTCACCGTGTCGGCAGCGCTGTCGCCGCCCGCCACCAGCGACAAGATCCGCGCCCGCGCGGGCATGCCCGATCTGGACGCGAACGTGGAATTCGGCCCGCGGCTCGACCTCGTGCTCTGGCAGACCGAGGGCCGCGCGCGCCTGCTCAAGCTGGAACTGCCGCTGCGCGCCGCCTACACCCTCAACAGCCATTCCCGCAGCATCGGCGCCGTGTTCCACCCCAAACTGAACCTGGACGTCACCGACGTGCCGGGCATGCCGGGCTGGAACCTGGGGCTGCAGGCCGGGCCGCTGTATGGCGACCGGCGCCAGCACGCCTATTTCTATGGCGTCGAGGCGCCCTATGCCACGGCCGAACGCCCCGCCTACCAGGCCCGGGCCGGGTTTGCCGGCATGCAGTACCTGCTGGCACTGTCCAAGCGCTACCCGCGCCATTGGGTCGGCGCGTTCCTGCGCTACGACAACCTGGGCGGGGCGAGCTTCGAGGACAGCCCGCTGGTGCGCAGCAAGCACTACGTCGCCGGCGGGGTGGCGGTGTCGTGGATCTTCGGCGAGTCGTCCACCCGTGTGCTGGTCGATGACTGAGCGGAGCCTGCAACGCAACCCGCTGTGGATCGCCTACGAGCATGTGGCCATGCTCATCGGCCTGGGCAGTCTGGCGGCGGTCTGCCTGAGCTGGTTGCCCTTCGCCATGCTGCTGCACCCGGTGTTGCCGCGGGAACTCGGGCAGACCCTGGGGCGGCGGGTCATCATGATCGGCTTTCGCCTCTACCTGCGCATCCTGGGCGGGCTGTGCGCCTGCCGGTTCGACCTCTCCGAACTCGACCACCTGCACAAAGAAGGCCCGATGATCATCGCGGCCAACCACCCCTCCCTGCTCGACGCGGTGCTGATCGTCTCGCGCCTGCCCAACGCCATCTGCGTGATGAAGGCCAGCCTGATGGACAACGTGCTGTTCGGCTCGGCCGCGCGGCTGGCCCGCTACATCCGCAACGACGGCGCGCTGCAGATCATCCGGCAAAGCCGCGCAGGGCTGGAGGAAGGCGCCCAAGTGGTGCTGTTCCCGGAAGGCAGCCGCACCCGGAACTTTCCGGTAGACCCGTTCACCCCCACGCTGGGCATGATCGCGCGGCGCTCGGGCGTGCCCGTGCAGACCCTGCTGATCGAATATTCCACCCCCTACCTGGGCAAGGCCTGGCCGCTGTTTCGCAGCCCCGTGCTGCCCCTGCACTGCCGCGTGCGCCTGGGTCGGCGTTTCCCGGCGCCGCTGGACTACGCGGCCTTCACCCACGAGCTGGAAGCCTATTTCCGCAACGAACCCAGCCTGCACGGGTCCGCCCGTTTCACCACCGATGAATGACGCCCCGACACCCCAGGCCTCCAGCACCCACCTGGTGCTGATCCCCAGCTACAACCCTGGCGCGGGGGTGCTGGAGACGGTCCGGCTCGCCCGCGCGCAATGGACGCCGGTCTGGGTGGTGGTGGACGGCAGCACCGACGGCACGGCCCAGCAGTTGCAGGACATGGCCAGCGGCGACGAGGGCCTGCGGGTCATCGTGCTGCCGGAAAACCGGGGCAAGGGCGCGGCCGTGCTCGAAGGCATCTCGCAGGCGGCCCGGGCCGGCTTCACGCACGCGCTCACCATGGATTCCGACGGCCAGCACCCGGCCGCACTGATCCCGACCTTCATGCAAGCCTCGCTGCGGCGGCCCGGCGCCATGGTGCTGGGCAAACCGGTGTTCGGCCCCGAGGCGCCGGCACTGCGCGTCAATGGCCGCAAGGTGTCCAATGGCTGGGCCAACCTGGAGACCCTGTGGATGGGCATCGGCGACTCCTTGTACGGTTTTCGCGTGTACCCGATCGCACCGCTCATGGCCATCATGCAAAGCCACCGCTTCATGCGCCGCTTCGACTTCGACCCCGAGGCCGTCGTGCGACTGTGCTGGGCGGGCGTGTGGCCGATCAACATCGACGCACCGGTGCGCTACCTCTCGGCCGAAGAAGGCGGTGTGTCGCATTTCAAATACCTGCGCGACAACACCCTGCTGACCTGGATGCACGCCCGCCTCCTGCTGGGGTTCGTGCTGCGCCTGCCCCTGCTGATCTGGCGCCGCCTGAGCGCCTCTGGACGTTGACATGACACCCACCCCATCACGCACCGCCGCGCTGAAATCCGATCCGCGCCTGAACCCCTATTTCAGCAGCGAGGACGAGCGCCGCAGCGTCACCCGCGCCATGTTCGACCAGGCCGCGCCCGGCTACGACAGCGCCGAGGCGCTCACAGCGCTGGGCAGCGGCGCCTGGTACCGGCGCGAGGTGCTGGTGCGCAACGGTCTCAAGCCGGGCATGACCCTGCTGGACGTGGCCGCCGGCACCGGCCTGGTCACCGTGGCGGGCCATGAACTGGTCGGGCCCGAAGGGCGCGTGCTGGCGCTCGACCCCTCGCCCGGCATGCTGGCCGAACTGCGCAAGAAGGTGGCGGTCGACACCATCGAGGCCTATGCCGAGGCCATCCCCCTGCCCGACGCCCAGGTGGACTTTGTTTCCATGGGCTACGCGCTGCGCCATGTGGGCGACCTCGACCTGGCGTTCGCCGAATACCTGCGCGTGCTGCGCCCGGGCGGCACGGTCTGCATCATGGAAATCAGCCGGCCCCGCAGCCGGCTGGCCCGCGGCCTGCTGCATTTCCACATCGCGGTGGTGGTGCCGGTGCTGGCCCGCCTGACGCGCCGGCACGCCGACGTGAAACGGCTGTGGGAGTACTACGGCGACACCATCGAGGCGGCGATCGAGCCCGAGCGCATCCTCGACGCCCTGCGCCGGGCCGGCTTCCAGGACGTGGACTGCCGCATCAGCCTGGGCGTGTTCCGCGAATACACGGGGCGCAAAGGGTGAGCACCACCGAGGTCTTTCTGGTCGCCATGGCGATCATCTTCACCGTGCCCTGGCTGATCTGGCGCCTGGGCCGCACCGACCACTACGCGCCACTGGTGGTGGTGCAGATCATCACCGGCATCCTGCTCGGGCCCGGGGTGCTGGGCAAGTGGTTCCCGGCCTACTACGACTTCGTTTTCACCCCCAGCGTGATCCAGTTGCTCAATGGCATCGCGTGGTGGTCGGTGATGCTGTTCGTGATGATCGCCGGTGTGGAGCTCGACCTGAAGAAGGCCTGGGAGCACCGGCGCGAGAGTGGCATCACGGCCGGCCTGGCGCTGGGCGCGCCCCTGCTCCTGGGCTGCGCCGCGGCGGCCGTGATGCTGGGCCTTGACGGCTGGATGGGCGCGCAGGCCATGTCCTGGCAGTTCGTGCTGGGCATCGGCATGGCCTGCGCGGTGACGGCACTGCCGATCCTGATCCTGCTGATGGAGAAGCTCGACATCCTGCGCCAGCCCCTGGGGCAGCGCATCCTGCGCTATGCGAGCCTGGACGACATCGCGATCTGGGGCGTGCTGGCCCTGATCCTGATGGACTGGGGCCGGATCGGCAAACAGTTCGCGTTCCTGATCGCCTTCGTGGCGCTGGGCCTGGCCTTTCGCCGGCTCATGGCCTGGTTGCCCGAGCGCGACCGCTGGTACATGTCCCTGATCTGGCTGGCCGTGTGCGGGCTGGGCGCCGACTGGGCCGGCCTGCACTACATGGTGGGCGCGTTCCTCGCGGGCGCCGTGATGGACGCGCACTGGTTCGACCAGGACAAGCTCGACCAGTTGCGCCACCACGTGCTGCTGGTGATGATGCCGGTGTTCTTCCTCTCCACCGGCCTGCGCACCAACTGGGCGGTGGGGGGCACGGCGGTGTTCGCGGCCGCCGCGCTGCTGCTGGTGGCCTCGGTGGTGGGCAAGCTGATCGGGGTGCGGCTGGCGGGCTACGTGCTGCGCTGGTCACCGGGTGAAGCGTCCATCATCGGCTGGCTGCTGCAGACCAAGGCGCTGATCATGATCATCTTCGCCAACATCCTGCTGGACAAGCAGATCATCACCAACGCGGCGTTCACCGCCCTGCTGCTGATGGCGGTGGCCAGCACCATGCTGACCGTGCCGATGGTCAAGCCGCTGATGCACCGCGCCGCGCAGCGCCTCCAGGCGGGCTTGCTGTCCAGGTGACTAGGCTGCGGGGCCGTTTCAGGCCCCGCCGCAGCCCACGCGCTCGACCTGGATCGAGCCCATGACCGTGACGCCCTTGGCGTCGTTGTCGGCGCTCATCACGGTCGCGCCGCCCGACGAGGACGCCAGCCGCGCGCTGCAGTGCAGCTTGATGTTCATGCCGCCCATGACGTTGACCGACGCCCGCAGGCAGTACCAGCCATTGGGGTTCAGCAGCTCGATCACCGAGCCACCCATCACGTTCACCCCGGGATTGACCAGCACCAGGGCCGGCTGGCTGGTCACCTCACGGTCGGCCGTGTCGGAGCCGATGCCGAACACCTTCACCGAGGTCGCCAGCGTGCGGTAGGCCGGGTTGGTGCCGAACGGGTGGGTGCCCCAGGCCTTCAGACAGGCCTGCACCGGCGAGCCATTCTCCGACGGCGCCGGCGCGACGGGCTGGGCCGCAACGGGCGGCTGCGCGGGCTGTGCAGGCGGTTGCGTGGACCCACTCTGTGCGTGCACCGCGGGCGAACCCGCGAGGGCTGCGACACACAGACAGGCCAGATAACGGTTCAGGGTGGGAAACACGGGGTTCTCCTTCAAAGAATGACGCTCATTCACACCAGCGGGCGGAATCGGGTGGGGTCGGGCGAGGATTTCAGATCATCGCACCGTTGATGGAGATCACCTGTCCCGAAATGTAGGCTGCGCGGTCCGAGGCCAGGAAGGCCACCAGGTCCGCCACCTCTTCCGGGCGGCCCACGCGCTGCATGGGCACGAGCTTCTTGACGGCATCGGCGTCGAAACTGCCGTCGATCATGTCCGTGGCGATCAGGCCCGGCGCGACCGCATTCACCGTGACGCCGCGGCTGGCCAGCTCCAGCGCCAGCGACTTGCTCGCCGCATGCAGCGCGCCCTTGGCGGCGGAGTAGTTGACCTGGCCGCGGTTGCCCGCGATCGCGGCCACCGACGAGATGCTGACGATGCGGCCCCAGCGCGTGCGCATCATGGGCATGGTCAGCGGTTGCGTGACGTTGAAAAACCCGTTGAGCGACACGTCCAGCACGCGGTCCCACTGTTCGCCGCTCATGCCCGGGAACACCGCGTCGTCGTGGATGCCGGCGTTGTTCACCAGGATCTGGATCGCGCCCTCTTCCACCAGGCGCTCCAGGGCGGCTGCCGTGGCCTGGCGGTCGGTGACGTCGAACGCCACCGCCTGTGCACTGCCGCCCGCCGCCTGTATCTGCGCGACCAGCGCCTGCGCTTTGTCCAGCCCGCGGTTGGCGTGCACGATGACGTGGTGGCCGTCGGCGGCCAGCCTGCTGCAAATGGCGGCGCCGATGCCACCGCTGCCACCTGTGACCAGGGCTCGCTTCATGGGGTTGCTTCCTTCAAAGGGCTTGGGCGTCGAGCACCACGGAGGCCCGGCCGTCGAGCAGACAGCGGCCTTCGTGGAGCACCTGAAAACGGTAGAGGATGAGCGTGGCGTCGCCGCTCAGGCGCTCGGCCCGCACCTCCAGCGCGCCGGCCAGATCGTCCAGCCGCGCGGCGTGCATCTGCACGCCGCGCACGCTGGTGAGGTAGCCCAGGCGCGGGGGCTGCGTCGGCGGTGCGAGCAGCACACCGTGCACAGCCATGGCCTGCGCGGCGTATTCGATGCCTGCGGCGATGCCCAGCCGGCCGTCCGCGCGCAGCGGGTGGTCGGCGGCGGTGTGGCTGTCGGCGCGGCACACGATGGTGCTGTCCGACCAGTCCAGCACCGCGTCGAGCAGGCACATGCGGCCCTGGTGCGGGATGTGGGCCGCGATCCAGTCGTGGTCTAACACGGCTGCAGGTCCACCATCAGCTGCATCGGTGCCAGGTAGTCCAGACAGACCGGACCCGCCACCCCGGTGGCCAGGCGCTGCAGCAGCGGCAAGGCCCGCAGCGCGGGGATCTGCTGGCGCAGGCTCTCCAGCCCGGCATCGGCCAGCGTGTCGGCGGCGTCGGTGGTCGGTGTGACGCGAAGGGAGGCCAGGGAGCGCTCGCTGCGCGTGGGAGAGAGCAGCAAGGCCACACCGCCGCAGTCGGGCGTGTCGCGCTTGCTGTGCAGGGGTTCGGGGTATTCGCTGTCGTAGGCGACCAGCAGCACCGGCTGCTGATCGCAAACCACCTGGGCCAGCGCGTCGAGCAGGCCCGCGCCCATGCTGGCGTCGTAGGCGCAGATCACCTGGCACGGCGCCATGCTGTGGGTGGCGATGCCCCAATACCCGGCGGCCGCGTTGTGCACCGAGTTGTGAAAGCGCGTGGGCGAGATCTGCCGGTCTTCGGTGGCCAGCTGCTCACACAGGGCGTGGCAGTTGTGGCCGTCGGCCCCGGAGGCGCAGAACACCGTGGTCAGCGAGGCGACATCGGCACCGGCCTGCGCCGCGGCCTCCAGGCCAATGCCCAGGCTCAGCTTGACGACGCGGCTGGCGCGCCGGCGTTCGGCCGCGGGCAGCAGCGTGGGCACCGGCAACAGCGAGGCCGCCCGGACGAAGGCCTGTTCGCCGCGCAACACCTCGCGCGCCGTGGGCCAGTCCGGCAAACCGGGTGTGATCACGCCGACGCCGTCGATCCAGGCGCTCAGCGAGGGCACGCCGTTCGTTTTGTGCTCGTTCATGCCGCCACCCCCAGCACCAGGCTGCAGTTGCTGCCGCCGAAACCGAAGGAGTTGGACAGCGCGCGCCGCACCGGCGCGGCCACGCTGTGGATCTGGTAGCGCAGGGGAATGGCCGGGTCCAGCACCTGCGTGCCCGGGCTGCCCGGCAACCGGCCATCGGCCAGCGCCAGCGCGCAGATCACCGCTCCCACGGCGCCCGCCGCGCCCAGGGTGTGGCCGGTGGCGCCCTTGGTGGAGTTGCAAGGCACCCGGTCGCCAAACAGGGCCGCCACCGCCTGCCCTTCGGCGGTGTCGTTGGCCGGGGTGGCGGTGCCGTGCAGATTGATGTAGTCCACCGCGTCGGCGCCGATGCCCGCCGAACGCAGCGCGGCCTCCATGGCCATCCGGGCGCCCAGCCCCTGCGGGTGCGGCGCGGACATGTGGTACGCGTCGCTCGACTCACCCACCCCCATGAGCAGCACCGCGCCGGGCTCGGGCTGCGGGGCGCGCTCCAGCAGCGCAAAGGCCGCGCCCTCCCCGATGGAGATGCCGTCGCGCGAGGCATCGTAGGGTCGGCAGGGTTGGGACGAGGTCAGTTGCAGCGAGGCAAAGCCGTAGAGCGTGGTGAGGCACAGGGTGTCCACCCCGCCCACGATGGCGGCGTCGATGGTGCCGAGCGCGAGCTGCCGCGCGGCGGCGGCGAACACCTTGGCGCTGGACGAGCAGGCGGTGGAAATCGCCATGGCCATGCCTTCGAGCCCGAAGTAGTCGCGCGTGAACTCGGCCAGAGAAAAGGCGTTGTGCGTGTGCCGGTAGACGAAGTCGTCGGGCAAGGCGCCCGTGACCGGGTCGCGGCGCCGGTAAGCCAGTTCGGTCTGCAGGATGCCAGCGGTGCTGGTGCCCAGGAACACGCCGACGCGGGCGCGGTCGTGGCGTGCCACCGCCTCGCGCACGCGGTCCGCGAAACCATCGGTTTCGAGTCCCATCTGGGTCAGGCGGTTGTTGCGGCAGTCGTAGCTCGCCAGCGCGGCGGGCAGGCGCTGCGCGTCCACGTCGGCCACCTCGCCGATCCAGGTGTCGAGTTCAACGGTCTCGAAGCGGCAGGGCTTCAGACCGGAGCGGTTGCTGCGCAAGGCATCGCGCGTGGCGTGCAGACCCCTGCCCAGGCAGGTGGTCGCGGTGTAGGCGGAGAGCAGCAAAGGCGTCACAGAGAGCTTCAGAAAGGGAAACCACGATTTTATGGGGTCCACCCGGCCGCCCGTAGGGCCCCACGCCACACCCGGATCCGGTGGGCCAAGGGTTTTCCCGCTGGCGAGCCGTGCCGCTTCACCCCGAAACCGGGGTGCCGGTCTCAGGACAACGCGGCTTGTAGGGTGACGGGCCGGAGCGCCCGCTCGTTCAGGGTCTGCAACAACGCGGGCAGGCTGGCCAGCATCACCGCCTGGCCATCGGGCGTGCGGGCGGAATGCCCGTCGTGCATCAGCAGGATGTCGCCCGCGGCCAGCCCGCGCGTGAGCCGCGCCAGCACCCGCTGCGGATCGCCGGTGCGGGTGTCGTAGGGGCGTCGCGTCCAGGCCGCCAGCCGCAGGTCCAGCGCGGCCAGCACCGGCTCCAGGAACGGGTTGCGCAAACCGGCGGTGGGACGAAAGAACAGCGGGGCCTGCCCGGTGATGTCGGCCAGCGTGCCCTGCGCCGCCGCGATGTCGGCCTTCATGCGCGCCGGCCCGAACACCGAGAACGCGTTGGAATGGCTATCACCGTGGTTTTCCACCCGGTGCCCGCGCGCAACGATCTCGCGGCACACACCCGGGTGTTGCCGGGCGCGCCGGCCAATGCAGAAAAAACTGGCCTTCGCCTGCGCGGCGTCCAGCAGATCGAGCACGCGCGGCGTGACCTCGGGATCGGGCCCGTCGTCGATGGTCAGGGCGATTTCACGCCGGGCCACCGCGTCGGCCGGCAAGCGGGTGATGTTGGGCCCGAGCAGGGCGCAACGCGGCAGCAGACCGGCCGCCGTCAGCACGGCGTGGTTGGCCACCAGCGCGCCCAGCGCCCAGGGCCAGGCGGCGGGCACGGCCAGCGTGCCCAGCGCGGCGGCGCCGTGCACCACCAGGCTGGCTTTCAGTGTGGGGGAAGCGGTCCAGGGGCGGGGCATGGGTCAGGCGGGGAAATGGCCCCGGTCGAGAAAGTCCGCCCACAGCGTGCGCCAGAGCGGCCAGTCGTGGCCCCCGTCCGGGGTGCAGGTGGCGCCGCCGGGCAGGCGCTCGGCCATCTGGCGCATGCCGTCGGCGAACCGGTCCTGCAGGCCGTAACCGAAGAACACCGGCACGTCGATCCCGGGCTTCTTGAGCCAGCGCCAGGCACGGAATTCCGGGTCATCCAGCTGTTCGTCGCTCGGTTGCCAGGCGTCAAGCCCGCCGGCGCGGGCGATTGTGTTGGTGGTGATGCGGCTGCCCGGATACGGCGACAGCAGGCACAGCCCGTCCACCCGGCCCGCGCCTTCGGCCTGGTGGCACACGGCGAGCAGGCCGCCCAGGGAAATGCCGCCCAGCCAGACACGCTGGTAGCGCTCGCGCGCCGGGGCCAGCACGCCGTTTTCCAGCCGGTCCAGCGCCGAGTGGCCACACGCGGCTTCGTGCCGCAGGTCCATCACCAGCAGGTCCAGCGCCAGACCGCGCTGGCGCACGGCGTCGAAAAGACCAGCATCCTCGATCTCCTGCGGCCGCATCTGTGCGCCGGGCAGCAGCACCATCAGGGTCGACGCACCGCGGTGCAGGTGCACAGCGCCGTCCACCGCTACCTCGCCCGGGCTGGGTACACCAGCACCGCCGACAACAGGATCGCCAGCAGGGCGCCCGGCCCCACCGTGACCCCGACCGCGTTCAGCACCGGCACGCTGGACAGCGCCAGCGCACCAAAGCCGATCACGGTGGTCAACGCGGCCACGGCCATGGACAACAGGATCTCGGCGTCCAGCGCTTCGCCAGCGGCTGCGCGGTCGAAGAACAGCGCGTAGTTGGAGCCCACAGCCACGATCAGCAGCATGCCGACCAGGTGCAGCAGGTGCAGGCGCTCGCCGATCAGGTGCAGCCCCGCGATCACGATGGCCACCGTCAGCACCAGCGCGAGCAGCACCCGCGCCAGCCGCCGCGCGGAGCGCAGGCTGAACGCCAGCAGGCCCACGATGGCCACCAGACCGGCCAGCGACAGGCTCACCGCCTCGCTCAGGTAGCCCTGGTAGAGCGTGTCGAATTCGGACTTCATGTCCACGAACACGGCCCCGCTGCCCGCCAGCGCGGCACGCACCTGCTCCACCGGTATCTCGCCATCCTGCGCCTCGCTCGACGGGCGCAGCGGCAGCATCGCGTTCCAACCGTCCGGCCCGTGCGAGAGCAAGGAGTCGACCGCCAGCGCGAGGTCCGTGCCGTCCAGGTCCTTGCGCTGCAGAACGCCGCCGCGCCGCGCCGCCTCGACGTCTTCGATGAAGCCCCCGAGCTTGCCCGCGGACAGCGGTGAATCGCTCAGGGCCTGCGACACCCGCGCCTGCAGCTCGCTGGCCGGGGGCAGGCTGGCCAGCCGCGCGGTCTGGCGCTGCACGCTGGGCAGGAAACGCGCCGGGCTGTCGTAGCCGCCGATGCGGCCATCGGCCACCAGCCGGTCGAGCTGCTCGCCGGCCCGCTCGGCGGCCTGCAAGGCGCTCTCTTGGTCGGGCGCGGTGACGGTGACCATGTAGCGCGCATCGGGTGCGCCCAGGTCGGCGCGCAAGCGCCCGTCGTTGGCCGCGTCCACCTCGTTGACGGTGGACAGCGCCGACAGGTTGGAATCCCAGAGCCCATCGCGCTCGACGAACAGGAACACGCAGGCCGCCAGGGCCAGCAGCGCCACCGGCAGGCGCAACCGGTGCGCCTGGCCCAGCGCCGTGAAAAGCCCATTCACGAAACGCCCCGGCACCGGCACGCGCGTATGCCCACCCGCCAGCGTGGGCAAGACAAAGCGGGTGACCAGCGCCGCGGTGACCACGCCGGACAGGGCGTACAGGCCCAGTTGAGCCAGGCCCGGGAAGCCCGAGAACAGCAGTGCGCCGAACCCGAGCGCCGAGGTCAACACACCCAGCCGGATCGTGGGCCAGAACACCTCGCGCCAGCTCTTGAGCCCCTGGCGGCCGGATTGCACGAAAAAGTAGATGGCGTAGTCCACCGCCTCGCCGATCAGGGCCGAGCCAAAGCCCACGGTGATGCCGAAGACCGTGCCGTGCACCAGGCTCACCACCACCACCCCAGCCAGCGCGCCGCTGGCCACCGGCAGCAGGCTCAGCGCGAGCAGGCGCCCCGAGCGGTACACCGCCAGCAGCACCACGATGATGCCCAGGCTGCTGAACAGGAACAGGCGCGACACCTCGGCCTTGATGGTCGCGCGCGACTTCACGGCGAACTGGCCCGGCCCCGACAGGCTCAGCGTCAGCCCGCTCGCACCGGCCTCCCCGGCCACGCGTGCAAACGTGTCTTTCACCTGGGCGATGGCCGCTTCCTGGCCATCGGTGTCGGAGCCCAGCGCCCGCGTCTGCAGCAGCAGCATGGCGCGCTCGCCATCGCGCGACGCCCAGACCCCGGCCCGGGTCTCGGGCTGGTCACCGGGGTTGAGCTGGTCCAGCACGGCCAGCAGCTCGCCCGTGGGGTCGCGCGTCAGGTAGGGTTTGAACAGCATCCCCACCGGCGAGGAAAGCGTGTCGATGGCGTCGCCCACGGCGGCCCGCAGGCCTTCGACCGTGAAGCGCTCCGGCGTCACCGCCGGGCTCAGCTGGTAGCGGTAGCGCACCAGGAAGTCGCGCTCGGCGCCCAGGCCTTCGGCCTCACCGTTCTGAACCGAGACGAACGCGGGCTGGCTGGCGAGCTGGCCGCGCAGTGCGCGCGACACCTTGGCCCGCGCCGCGGCGTCGCCCCCTTCGATGGCCACCATCAGCAGGCGGGACACCGTGCCGTCCTTGAGCTGGCCGACCAGCACCTTCTGCTCGGCGCTCGGCTTGGACGGCAGGAAGAACGACATGTCCGCCGAAAAATGGCTGTTCCAGACCACCGCCGCCCCGGCGGCCATGGCCAGCAGCCACAGCCCGAAAACACGCAACGCCGGACTCATGGCGCTTCGATCGGTTCAATCGTGAGTTCGGAGCGATCGCCATCGGTCTGCAGGTACTCGATCTTGCGAACCTGGCTCTGGGTCCCGCTGACGGTGATGCGCTGGAGCAAGGCGGCGATGCCCTGTTCGCTGGGCACGAGCACCAGCACCCACTGGCGGCTGTCGCCCGTGAGCTGCAGCGCGTAGTTCTGCTCCAGCGAGCGCTGGTTGCCCGAGAGCGTGCTGCGGATGCTGTCGATGAAGGCCAGCGCTTCGGGCCGGCTGGCCAGGTTGATCGTCATGCGGCGCTTGTCGCGCTCCAGGATGAGCCGGTCCCCGTCGAGCACCATGGTCTCGGGCTTGGGCAGGAGGGTGCGCTTTTCCAGCCGGTCGGGCGGGGTGTAGCTCATCTCGCCCGAGGCCTGCAGGGGCTTGTCCAGCAGCGCCACGAAACGCTTTTCCACGAAGCGCACCCGCCCGCCCTTGTTCTGGGCCAGTTCGGCCATCAGTTGCTGCACGTCGAAGGCGGCCTGCGCCAGCCCGGTCAGGCCCAGCAGTGCGACGCCGAAAAACCACCGTTTGATCATTTTTTCTGCCAGAAATCGAAGAAGTTGAACCAGTTGTAGGGAGCCTGCCTGCAGAAGCGCGTGAGCAGATCGGCGTAGCGCCGCACCGCTTGCTCAATGGCTGGACCGCGTTCGTCGCGTGAAGTTTCGGAAAAATCGGCCAGGGGTTCCAGGTGGATCTGGTAGCGGTTGCCCCCCAGGTACAGCCCGGTCATGAAAAACACCGGCCGGCGCAGCATCGCCGCCATGCGCCAGGGCCCCAGGGGAAACGCGGCCGGCTCACCGAGAAAGGGCACCTCCAACTGGGCATCGCCCCCGAGCGAGCGGTCCGACAGTATGCCCACCAGATAACCGTCGTCCAGTTTGTCCCGGACTTCCAGCAGGGATTCGGGGCGGCCCAGGCGGATGATATCTTGCACCGCCTTGGGGTTGATCGCGGCCAGCGCGGCATTGATCTTGCGCGCGTTTTCCTCGTACATCAGCATGGCCACGTGCAACCCGGTGTGGCTGCGCCCCACGGAGCGCAGCACCTCGAAGCTGCCCAGGTGCGCACCCATCAGCAGTGCCCCTTTCTGCTGGAGCAAGGCCTGCTCCAGGTGGTGGGCGCCGGACACCTCGATGTCGAACGCGTCGAAGCGGTCGTTGAGCAGGTACACCCGGTCGTGGATGGTGCTGGCGAAACTGAAGACATGCCGGTAGCCATCGCGCCAGCGCGCGGGCCGCCCGAGCGCGCGCGTCAGATAGGCCTTGCTGGCCCGGCGCGCCTGGGGGGAGAAGAGGGAGAAATAGAGCGCGATGCCATGCAGCACCAGACGGCCCAGACTGCGGCCGAAGGTCAGCGAAATCCAGACCATCAGCTTGAGGATGGCGGTGTTGCTGCGCTCCTGCTGACGCATCCACCCGGGCCTGACGCGGGTGTTCATCTGGGCGGTGGCACCAGGCTGCCGGAAGCGACGGCGCGGCCCTCGCAACTCACCCGGAAGGCGATGGCGCCGCGCGCCGACACCTCCAGCGCGAAATGCAGCGTTTCCCCCGGCCCGCAGGGGCTGAGGAATTTGGCCTGGTCCACCCGCCACCCGTCGACAGACCCGCCGTGCAGGCCCTGGGCCAGCAGGATCGCGTGGTCGAGCAGCACGACGCCCGGGACGATGGGGCGCGCGGGAAAATGCCCGGCAAAAGCGGGGTGGTCTGGCGGGACGCGCCAGACGGACTCAGCGCTGCCCATCGGACACCCGGTTCTGGTACAGCGCCTGCAGGCCGCTGCGCGGCAGTTTGCCCGTGCTGTTGCGTGGCAATCCGTCCACCAGCACCAGCGGGCGAGGCATGAAGATGGCGTCGATGCGCTGGCGCAGCGCGGCCACCAGATCGGCGCGGGCCAGCCCCGGCGCCACCACAAAGGCGGTCAGGCGGGTCACACCGTCCCGGGCGTCGTCGTCCGGCAGGAAGAAGGCGCCGTCCTGCACGCCCTCGATCGCGCACAGCTGGTGGTTGAGGTAGGCCAGCGAGGTGCGCTTGCCCGCGATGTTGACCAGGTCCGCATGGCGCCCATGCAGCAGAAAGCGGCCGTCCGGCAGCAGCTCGATGATGTCGGACAGGGGCACACGCCCTTCCACGTGGCCGGCCCGGGCGAAAGTGGTGTCTCCCTCCTGCTCCAGCACCACGCCGGGCAGCAGCTGCCAGGCCGCGCCATCGGTGGTGCGCCGGCTGGCGAGCTGGGACGACTCGGTGGATCCGTAGATTTCGTGCACCGGCGCGCCGCTCTGGCGCTCCGCCTGCTCGGCCAGCTCGTTGCTCAGCGGCGCCGTGGCCGAGAGCCACTTGTCCACCGCTGGCAAGGCCAGGCCCGAGGACAGCAGCGCCGAGAGGTGGTATGGCGTGGTCACCAGCATGCGCGGGCCGGGCACGGCCTGCAGCGCCCCGACCACGTCCTGCGGGTAAAACGGCTTGCCGCTCCAGAAACAGCAGCCCCCGTGCAGCGCCAGCAAGAAGGTGGACTCGAAGCCGTAGCTGTGCTGCACCGGCACGGTGCCGATGAGCACATGCGGGGTCTGCTCCAGCCCCAGACCACGCGCCTCGGCACGGCCGTTCAACACCAGCTTGCCCCAGGTCTTGCCCTGGGGTTGCGGCAGCCCGGTGGACCCCGAGGTGAACAGGATGGCCACCACCCGGTCGGCGGCGATCATGGGCATGTGGTCCACCACAGGCCGCTCCAATGCCGACAGATCGGGGAAGTCCAGCCGGGGCAGCTCGAGCCCGGGCGCCTCGAAGGCCCCGTCCGTCACACAGAAAACCCCGGGGTAGTCCCGGACGATCTGGCGCAGCGTCTCGACCGACTGCGACGAGGGCTGCAGGCTGGTCTTGCCGGTCAGCAGACAGGCCGCGAACACCACGGCGAACCGGTAGCGGTCCTCGCACAGGTTGAGCACACCGCTGCCCTCGGGCAGGCAGGCGGCCACGGCACTGGCGTCCGACAGGAAGTCCCGCACCGACACCGGGCCTTCGGGCCGCCAGGCCAGGATGTCGTCCAGCTGTCGGCCGCTGACCAGGGGATATTCGTTCATGGACGGGAAGCTGGTTCGCCGCTGGCGGCCTGGCCGGTGCGCTGGCGGTAGGCGCGCACCACACTGACGATGCTGGGCCGCTCATGCACGGGCAGCATGCGCTTTCTGACCAGGTGCTCGCCCAGGAACATCAGCGCGATCAGGGGGCCGGTGAGCAGGTTCGCATGGATCGACCAGACCTCCAGCGGCGCCCACAGGAACAGCCCGGTCGAGACCAGCGCATTGGCAAAGAAATACACCGCCCAGGCAGCGGTCACCTGCCGGGTGTACCGGACCTTGCGCTCGGAAATCCCGTTGCCGAAAATGTGGCGGGCCATGCCCGTGATCAGGGCGTCGCCCGGACCCCACAGCGTTTTGCCGAACAACACCCCCAGCGCCAGATGGCTGCCCAGGTGCTGCAGGTAGTACAGCCCGGGAACGTTGTCCCGCAACTGGGGCCAGGCCCAGACCACCGCGGCCAGGGCCACCGCCAGGCCGCCGAGCAGCACGGCCAGGCTGCGCGCCTGCCACAGCAGCGCACCCAAAGCCACGAACAGCGGAATCACCGCGACCCCCGCGTTGAACCCGGCACTGCCCACCCCCGCGCTGCCCAGGTGCGCCGCGATCGCCCAGGCGACGAACAGCGCGCCCGTCGCGACGATGCGCCACACCTGGACCGGCGTCTGGCTCATTTGGTGCGCTGGCTGGCGATGTGCGTGCACAGGGCCCGCAAGGACGAAAAGATCTGCTCGTTGTTCTCGTTGTCCGAGCGCAACTGGAAACCAAAACGCTTGGAGATCACCAGGGCGATCTCCAGCATGTCGATCGAGTCCAGACCCAGACCATCACCATAGAGCGGGTCGTCGGGCTGCACCTCGTGGGGCTGGACGTCCAGGTTCAGGGCCTCGACGATCAGGCCCGCGACCTCGCTCATGAGGTCGTCGAAGGAAGCGGAAACAGGGGTATCAGACATGGCAACTCTTCACAGAATGTGTTGCGGTACGGCACGAAACGCCAGCACGGCGTTGCTGCCACCGAAGGCAAATGAATTGGAGATCGCGGCCTTGAGCCGCAACCCGCGGCGCCCCTCCAGCACATGATCCACCCCTTCGCAGGCCGGATCCAGCCGGCCCCTCAGGTGGGCGGTGGGCGGAATGGCCTGCTCGCGCAGGGCGAGCACGGTGGTCACGGCCTCAATGGCGCCGGCGGCGCCCAGCAGATGACCGTGCATGGACTTGGTGGCGCTGACCGGCAACGCGGCGGCCTGCTCGGCGAACACCGCCTTGAGCGCAGCGATTTCCACCGGATCGCCTTCGAGCGTGGCCGTGCCGTGGGCGTTGATGTAGCCGATATCGGTCGTCTCCAGCCTGGCGTCGGCCAGCGCGGCGCGCAGCGCCCGCACCTGGCCGCGGGACTCGGGCCGGACCAGGTGGCTGTGGTCACAACTGGTGCCGTACCCCACGATCTCGCCCTGGATGCGCGCGCCCCGCGCCACCGCGTGGTCCCAGTCTTCCAGCACCAGGGCCGCACCACCCTCGCCCAGCACCAGGCCGCGGCGGTCCTGCGCGAACGGGCGGCAGGCAAACGCAGCGGTATCGCCATCTCCCGGCGCCATGACGCGCATGGCTTCCCAGGCACGCGCCACGCCGTAGGCCTGCGACACATCGGAGCCGCCGGCCAGCATGACCGTGGCCTCCCCCGAGCGCACGCGCCGGAACGCCTCACCGATCGCGATGGTGGACGACGCGCAGGCGGCAGCGTGGCTGGTGCTGACACCGCCCAGCCCCAACTGAATGGAAATGTGCGCATTGACCGCGTTGTTCATGCCCAGCACCACGGCCAGCGGCGACAGGCGCTCGCGGCCCTTGATCCACATGTCGCGGTAGCCCTTTTCGTAGGCCAGGATGCCGCCCAGTGCGGTACCCCAGATGCAGCCCCAGTTGTCGCGTTGGCCATCTTCGACGGCTTCGCGCAGCAAGCCCGCGTGCTCCCAGGCGGCGAAAGCCGCGGCCACACCGAGTTGCGAGAACCGTTCCATCATCAGGGCCAGGGGCTTGCCCAGTGCCTTTTCTGCGTCAAAACCCGGACAGCCGACAAAGGGGATGGACAGGGGACGAGGAACGTCGTCGGTCACCAGGTGGCGAACCGCGGACTCACCGGCCAGCAGGCGCTGGAAAAAATCGTCGAGCCCACCGCCGTAGGGACTGACAATGCCCAGGCCCGTGATGGCCACACGCCGGGCACTCATGATGCCGAGGCTTTGGAGGCGAGCAGCGTGTCGATCAGGGCCGTCATGTCGCCAACCGTGTTGGGCAGTTGCAGGTCGGAGGGGATCGAGATCGCGAACCGATCCTCGGCCTCGAACATCAGCTCGGCCAGCATCAAGGAGTCCAGACCCAGATCGGCCAGCCGTGCGCCGGGAACGATGCTTTCAGGCGCGGTGCCCAGGCGGTCCTGGAGGAATTTTTGTATCAGTTCAGTCGAGTCCATTGCACACATGTCATGCGAGGCACTGCCGCCTCTGTCCCTGGCAACGCACGGCCCGCTGTCGCTCAGCCCGCCTTGCAACGGTCTTCCGGCGTGCAGCACACCGCGACGCCCGAGCGCGTTTATCCTCGGGTGATTGTACATCCCGGAAATATTCGACCGCCCGGGCAGTTATGATGCATTTCCAATGCCGCGTGATAGCGCAATGGATCATGAACACCTTGATATTCAATGGGCCAAGCCCATTTGACCTGAAATTGAATGAAACCAAACAATGGAATCCAGCTGGCATCGTGAATTCTTTAAGCGCCTGATCATTCTCTGGCCTCTCAAATCATTGGGAACCACGGCATTCATGACGCTGTTCTTCTGGGCCTATTTCACGATTCTCAACAATCCCACCCAAACACCGGTGGTCGTGCCGGCCATCTGGTTGGACCACTGGATCGGTTTCGTTCCGGCTGCCTTCCCCATCTACGCCTCGCTCTGGGTCTATGTCTCGCTTCCACCGGCCCTGATGAAAGACCTGCGCACCCTGCTGCTGTTTGGCCTGTGGATCGCCCTGCTGTGCCTGTTCTGCCTGGCGATATTCTGGGTTTTCCCCACCCGCACACCCGATTTCGGCATTGACTGGAAGGATTACCCAGGATTGGCCATGATCAAGGGTATTGATGCCTCCGGCAATGCCTGCCCTTCATTGCATGTGGCATCGGCGGTATTTTCGGCATTCTGGCTCGACCGGATATTCCGGGAAATGAATGCTCCCCGGCTATTGCGATGGATCAGCGCAATACATTGCGTTGCCATCATCTGGTCGACCATCGCAACTTTGCAACACGTCGCCATCGATGCACTCAGTGGCGCGGTCGTGGGCGTGGCCTTTGCCGCAGCGTCGCTGTATCCGGGCCGCAAACGCCGGGCGCTGACCCTGGCGTGACCCCCCGGTCTTCGGGGCGTCAGTCCCGCAGCACGTGCAGCACCTCGGAGCGGAACTCCCGGCTGTAGAGGATCGCCACCACCGCCAGCGTGCCGAGCACCATGGCCAACGGTGAAACGAACCAGGCCAACGCCGCGAACGAAAAGTAGTACGCGCGCAAGCCATCGTTGAAGGTTTCAGCGGCGGCTCCCACCATGGCGGCCGCCCGGTCGGCGTACTGCTGGCGGTCGAACTTGCCCGATTCGAAGTCCTCCGGCGGCGGCATGGACCCAATGATCAGCGCCACGAAGGTGTACTGCCTCATGCACCAGGAAAATCGGAAGAAGGCGTAGACGAAGATCGCCACCAGCACCAGGATCTTGAACTCGAACACGATCAGCGACGTGGCCTGGGCGAACGGGATTTCGCTCATCAGCTCGGTGGCCTTGTCGGTGGTGCCGAGCAGAGCAAACAGACCCCCGATGACCAGGATGGACGTGGACGAGAAGAACGAGGGCGTGTGCGAGAGCGTTTGCGTGATGACGCCGTCGAGCATGCGCGGGTCGCGCGAGGTGGCCTGCAGCATCCAGTAGGCACGGTACCGATTGGTGGTGGCCAGCAGCGACGCGCGACTGCGACCCCACACGCGAGCGAACCACGCGTACCCGATCCACAAGGCAAAAAAACCGACCAGCGCCAGCCAGTCGGCCCAGGGAATGATGCTGAGAACCTTCATACGCCGATGGTACGACGGCTCCGGTGGTCTCAGGCCTTGGTGAACCTGGCTGCGATGGCCGCCACGCGCTCGCCAAACTGGCGCGCGGTTTCCAGGTCGCCGGGCAGCATCTCGTTGGCGCTTGCGTCCGACGGGCTTTGTGCGATCGCGCCGCTGTACGACACCAGGTAGTTCACGTCGTTGCGCTGCGCGGCCTTGGTGTTGCTGGGCATGAGGCCCTGGCTCACCCAGATCATGCCGTGTTGCATGGCCAGGGTGAACAGGTAGTGCAGCGTGGACAGCTTGTCGCCGTTCATGCCGGCGCTGTTGGTGAAACCGGCCGCGATCTTGTCTTTCCATTGCTGGGAAAACCAGGGTTTGCTGGACGCATCGGCGAATTTCTTGAACTGCCAGCTCACGCTGCCCATGTAGGTGGGCGAACCCATGATGATCGCGTCGGCCGCGGCCAGCGCTTCCCAGCCGCCCTCCGGCAGGTTGCCGTCGGCATCGATCGCGATGAGTTCGGCGTTGGCGCCTTCGGCCACCGATTGCGCCATGCGCTGGGTGTGGCCATAGCCCGAGTGGTAGACAACGACAACTTTGGACATCTGAAACCTCCAGTAGGAATGCGCGGCATGCCGCGCGGGTGGTTGAAATGCGGTGAAGCCGTGGCGGCTCTCAGCCCTTGCGGCGCCCGTCCAGGCTGAACGCGCCGGCACCGAAAGCCACGAAGGCCAGCAGACCGCCGGTGATGGCGACGTTCTTGAAGAACATCAGCTGCTGCATCATCTGCTGCTCGGCCGGCAATGACCAGTAGGCGTGGAAGAAGAAGCTGGCCACCAGCGTGAACACCGCCAGGGCCAGGGCCACCCAACGGGTGCCGAACCCAACCAGCAGCGCCAGCCCGCCCAGCAGCTCGATCGCCAGCGCGGCGGCCACGCCCACCGTGGGCAGCGGCATGCCCATGGAGGCCGCGTAGCCCACGGTGCCGCTGAAGCCGGCGATCTTGCCGAAACCAGCCGGCACAAACAGCACGGCCAGCAGGATGCGGCCGATCAGGGCCAGGGGATTTTGCAGAGTTGAAAGCATGGAAACACTCCTCAGGTAAGCAGTTGAAAAAGAACGGACGGGATGTCAGGACGCAAGATCGAACACCAGCACCTCGGCGTCTTCGCCGTGGGCCAGCGAGAGAAGGCTGTCGCCGGCCAGCACCGCGGCGTCGCCGCCCTGCAGACGCTGGCCATTCACCTCCAGAGCACCGCGCACCAGGTGCACATAGGCTTTGCGCGCTGGATTCAGCGGAAGTTCCGCCTGCTCGTCGCCATCGAACAAGCCGGCGTACATGGCCGCATCGGCGTGGATGGTGACCGAGCCCTGGGCGCCGTCGCCGGAGGCCACGAGCCGCAGCTGGCCTCGCTTTTCCTCATCCGCAAAACGCTTCTGCTCGTAGCCCGGCTCGATGCCGGTCACGTTGGGCTCGATCCAGATCTGCAGGAAATGCGTGGTGCTGTTGGGCGCGTGGTTGAACTCGCTGTGCATCACGCCGCGGCCCGCGCTCATGCGCTGGACGTCACCGGGCGGAATGGCCTTGACGTTGCCCATGCTGTCCTTGTGGGCCAGGCTGCCTTCGAGCACGTAGCTGATGATCTCCATGTCGCGGTGGCCGTGCGTGCCGAAGCCGGTGCCCGGGGCGATGCGGTCTTCGTTGATCACGCGCAGGTTGCCCCAGCCCATCCAGGCCGGGTCGTAGTAGCCCGCGAACGAAAACGAGTGGTGGCTCTTGAGCCAGCCGTGATCGGCCTGACCACGTTCCTGCGAGCGTCGAATCTGCATCATGGTGACGTCCTTTCATCTGGGTTGACCAGCGGCCACCTTGGGTTGGTGGGCTGGCATGGATGAATTGTGGGCGCCTGACCCCCCGTGCGGTTTGCATGGTTTTGATGGCATCATTCAAACCAATTGAATCATTGACCCAAAAAAACCATGGCCAGCCCGACCCCGCGTTCCGCCCTTTCGCCCGAGAACCTGGGCCTGCTCGAAGCCGTGGCGCGGCTGGGCAGCATGGCCGCCGCCGCGCGTGAACTCGGCATGGTGCCCAGCGCCCTCACCTACCGCGTGCGCCAGATCGAGGACGCGCTGGACGTGCTGCTGTTCGACCGCAGCGCGCGGCGTGCCCAGCTCACCCCCGCCGGGGCCGAACTGCTGCGCGCCGGCCAGTACCTGCTCGACGAGCTCGACGCCGTGGCTCAGCGGGTCAAGCGCGTGGCCACCGGCTGGGAACCCCAGCTCACCATCGCCGCCGACGCCATCATTTCCCACGCCACGCAGTTCGAGCTGTGCGAGGCCTTCTACGCCACCGGTGCGCCCACGCGGCTGAAGCTGCGCGCCGAAACGCTCTCGGGCACCATGGAAGCCCTGCAAAGCGGCCAGGCCGATCTGGCGCTGGGGGTGTTCGCCGAAATCTCGCTGCCCGAGATCCAGACCGCGCCACTGGGGCCGCTGCGGTTCGTCTATGCCGTGGCGCCGCACCACCCGCTGGCCGCCGTGGAGCACCCGCTGTGCGACGACGATCTGCGCCACCACCGCGCGGTGGCCGTGGCCGACAGCACCGTGCGCGGCGCGGGCCAGACCTACAACCTGCTGCCCGGCCAGGAGGTGCTCACCGTGCCCACCATGCGGCACAAGCTGGAAGCCCAGCTGCGCGGCATGGGCGGCGGCTTCCTGCCCCAGCCGATGGCACAGCCCTACATCACCGCCGGGCTGCTGGTGGTCAAGACCATGGCGCAACGGCCCAACCACACGATCCGCCTGGCCTACGCCTGGCGTCGCCCACGCTCCGCCGCCGACGCCGGCCAGGCCCTGCGCTGGTGGCTCGACCAGTTGCAGCACCCGACCACCCGCGCCGCCCTGCTGGAAAACCACCACCTCACTTGATCCAAACGGGGCTGTCGGCAGCGGCAGGACTGATAAAGTCAGGCATCCCATCCACCCACCGCACACGAGCCATGAACAACAACAAGACCAGACGCTCCAAAGCCACCGCCCCCACTGCAGCAGCCCCCGCCCGCAAGAGCGCGGCGAAGGCCTCTGCGGCCGCACCCGTGCCCAAAGCACCCCGCCACATCGCCGTGGTGGGCGCGGGCATGGCGGGCGTGGCCTGCGCGCGCACCCTGCTGCAGGCCGGGCACCGCGTCACGCTGTTCGAAAAGAGCCGCAACCTGGGCGGGCGCATGGCCACACGGCGCACCGAGTTCGGTGGTTTTGACCATGGCACGCAATACTTCACGGTGCGCGACAAGCGCTTCGCCACCGCCCTGCTCCCGGCACAAGACGTGGTGCGCCCCTGGAGCGCCAACACCGTGCGCGTGCTCGACGCGTTTGGCCACGTGCTGGCCAGTGCCCCACCGCCCACCGAGCCACATTTCGTCGCAGCGCCCGGCATGAGCGCTCTGGTCGAGCACTGGGCGCAGCCCCTGGTGCACCCCGAACTGCACGGCAACCTGACCGCCCGCACCTTCACCGGAACCCGCGTCACCCACATCGAGCGTGACGTGCTGAACCCCGAGCAGTGGCAACTGCGCGCCGAGGACAGCGACGGCGGCCAGAACGTGCTCGGTGGCTTTGACCAGATCGTGCTGGCCATGCCACACCCGCAGGCCCACGACCTGCTGCTGGTCTCCGGCCACGCCCCCACCCTGCGCCAGAGTCTGGCCGGCGTGCAGGTGGCGCCCTGCTGGACGCTGATGGTGGCCTACCCCAACGCCATGCAGCCAGGCCTGCCCCACCTCGGGCCCCAGTGGAACGCCGCGCGCAGTACCCACCACCGCATCAGCTGGCTCGCCCGCGAGAGCAGCAAGCCGCGGCGCGAGCCTATCGAACGCTGGACCATCCAGGCCAGCCCCACCTGGTCGTCCAAGCACCTGGAAGACGACGAAGAGCGCGTCAAGGCCAAACTGCTCAAAGGCTTCGCCGAGATCACAGGCATCCGCGCCACCCCGACCCATGCCGAGGCGCACCGCTGGCGCTTCGCGCAGACCCAGGTGCCGCTGGGCCAGCCCTACGCCTACGACAAGGCGCTGGGCATCGGCCTGTGCGGCGACTGGTGCCTGGGCCACCGGGTGGAAGACGCCTTCGTCTCCGGACTGGAACTCGCGCTCGCAATGATTTGACCCCCCTGCGCCGCTGCGCGATTCCCCCCCGGGGACCACACCAGCGGTCTGGCGAAGCCAGTCCCGCGGTGTGTGCTGGCACAGACACGCGCTCCGAGTACATGGCTTTGTCGGTTGCTTCGTCCTACCGCGGGCGCTTCGCGCCCTCCCCCACCGGCCCGCTGCACGCGGGCTCGCTGGTCGCGGCGCTGGCCAGTTGGCTCGACGCCCGGGCCCACGGCGGCGTGTGGCTCGTGCGCATCGAGGACGTGGACACCCCGCGCTGCGTGCCCGGCGCCGACCAGCTCATCCTGCAACAGCTCGCCACCTGTGGTCTGGTGAGCGACGAAGCGGTGGTCTGGCAGTCGCAGCGCGGTGCGCTCTACCAGCAGGCGCTGGACGCGCTCATCGCCAGCGGCCGGGCCTACCCCTGCGGCTGTTCGCGCAAAGACATCGAAGCCGCCCTGCAGGCCCGGGGACGGGTCCGCGAACGCCACCACGCCGCGGTCTACCCCGGTACCTGCCGCCCCGAGCACGGCGGCCTGCAGGGCAAGACGGCGCGCGCCTGGCGTTTCTGGCTGGACGCCAGCGCCGGCGACGTGGCCTGGACCGACCGCCGCCTGGGCCCCCAGACGCAGAACGTCGCCACCGACGTGGGCGACTTCATCCTGAAACGCGCCGACGGCCTCTGGGCCTACCAGCTCGCCGTGGTGGTGGACGACGCCGCGCAAGGCATCACCCAGGTGGTGCGTGGCGAAGACCTTTGCGACAACACCGCGCGCCAGATCCTGCTGCAGCGCGCGCTGGGTCTGCCCACGCCGGGCTACCTGCACACGCCCCTGGTGCGGGGTGCCAACGGCGAAAAGCTCAGCAAACAGAACGGCGCCCAGGCGCTGGATCTGGCCGATCCGGTGGCGGCGCTGAACCAGGCGGCCGCCCACCTCGACCTGCCCGGATCGAGCGGGAGCGTGGGCCAGGCGCTGGCTTCCTGGGTCGGGGCGTGGACGTTCGGCGCAGGTCCTGCGAGGCCGTGAAGGGCCGGCCGACCGTGTCTGTCGATCCGTGAGGCTGGATCGGGGTCGAACCCCGCCACCTACAATCTGGCACCCTGTTTCCGCCGTGCCATGACCTCCTCCAGCCCGCCCTCCCCCGCAGAACCCGACCACAACGAGCCCGCCCAGGCCGAGCGCGCCAAGCCTGAAGGCGTGCCCTACATGCGCGTCATCAAGAGCTATGTGTTGCGCGCGGGGCGCACCGGCCCGGGCCAGGCCCGCGCCTACGAACAATTCGGCCCCCGCTTTCTGCTGAACTACGACGCCAATCAGCCACTGGACGTGGCTGCGGCGTTTGGCCGCGAGGCGCCGCTGATCATGGAAATCGGCTTTGGCATGGGGGGCGCCACGGCCCACATCGCCACCGTGCGCCCGGGCGACAACTTCCTGTGCTGCGAAGTGCACGAGCCCGGTGTGGGCGCGCTGCTCAAGCTCGTGGGCGAACAAGGGCTGGAGAACATCCGCATCTTCCGGCACGACGCGGTCGAAGTGCTGGACCACATGCTGCCCGAGGCCAGCCTGGACGGCGTGCACATCTTCTTCCCCGACCCCTGGCACAAGAGCCGCCACCACAAGCGCCGCCTGATCCAGGCACCGTTCGTCAACCGGCTGGCGCGGCACCTCAAGCCGGGCGGCTACCTGCACCTGGCCACCGACTGGGAGCCCTACGCACAGCAGATGCTGGCCGTGCTGAGCGCCGAGCCGCTGCTGAAAAACACCGCCGCACCCGACAGCGACGGCTATGTGCCCAAGCCGGGCTACCGGCCGCTGACCAAATTCGAGAACCGCGGCCTCAAGCTGGGCCATGGCGTGTGGGATCTGGTGTTCCGGCGCGTCTGAGACGCCGCGCGGCGCCCAGAGCAAGCCGACGGCGTGCTCCGCCTCACTCCTCTTCGGGTTCGTCCGGGTCCAGCGCCGCATCGGCGCCGGCGCCGATGATCTTGCCGCCAATGCGCGCCGTGCCCACCGCCGCGTCCACCGCGAGGCCGGCCACGCCCACCACAGCCGACGCGGCCACATCGACCACGGCCACCACGGCACAGCCCCCCAGCAGCAGGGACGACAGGCCCAGCGCAGCCACCAGGCGCAGCCGGCGTGCGTACGGTACGCGCTGGCGTGCGGCGTGGTCCGGGTGCGGTGGGGTAGCGGTGTGGATGGTCAAGGCGGCGTCCTGTGAGCGGGGCCGATGCAGCAGCACGGCGTGGGGGCCCCGAAGGCGCAGAGAATAACCGCATTTCTCTTTCCCATCTCAAGCCGTGGCCCGTCCGTCGAAGAACCCGTTGATCCCCGTGCGCGAGGGCGTCTCGCCCAGTTGCGTGGCGCTGCCGGCCCTCAAGGCCGGTGACCTGCGCTGGCCGGGCGTGATCGACTTTCTGGCCGAGCGTCTGCCCGCAGTGGACCGCGGCGCCTGGGCCGAGCGGCTGACCAACGGCGAGGTGCTGGACGACAGCGGCCTGCCCCTGGCGCCCGACGCTCCCTACCGAGGCGGTGTCCGCCTGTATTACTACCGTGCCCTGCCCGACGAACTGGCCGTGCCGTTTGAAGAAGGCCTGGTGTTCCAGGACACCCATCTGGTGGTGGCGGACAAGCCGCACTTTCTGCCCGTCACGCCGGGCGGACGCTACGTGCAGCAAAGCCTGCTGGTGCGGCTCAAGCGCCGGCTGGGCCTGGAAGACCTGAGCCCGATCCACCGCATCGACCGCGAGACCGCCGGGCTGGTGGCGTTCGCGGTGCGGCCCCAGGAGCGCGCGGCCTACCAGGCGCTGTTTCGCGAGCGCGCGGTGCACAAGGTCTACGAAGCGATCGCACCCTGCCGCGACGATCTGGCGCCAACACAGCTGCGCCGCAGCCGCATCGTGGAAGAAGACGGCGCGTTTTTCCGGATGTGCGAGACCGAGGGTGAGGCCAACAGCGAAACCCGCATCACGCTGCGCGAGCGCCGCGGCGACTGGGCACGCTATGCGCTGGAGCCGGTGACGGGCAAGCGCCACCAACTGCGGGTGCACATGAACGCGCTGGGCCTGCCCATCGCGGGCGACCAGTTCTACCCGCGCGTGCTGCGCGGGCCGCACGAGGCCGAAGACTTCACCGAACCCTTGCGCCTGCTCGCGCAGGCCCTGACCTTTGACGACCCGGTGACCGGTGAACGCCGCAGCTTCCAAAGCCAGCGGGCGCTGGACTGGCCCGCATAGGCCGGTCCAGCGCCCGGGGGTGATCAGGCCTTGATTTCGCGCGCCGAGATCTGGTACTTGAAATCGTCTGGCGCGTAGGAGTCGAGGCGCTCGCCCCCGGTTTCCGCCGCGGGATACATGAAGAAGCCGATCTCGGGCCCCTGGGCGCCTGGCAGCGTGAGGTCGTGCGCCATGTTCCAGCCCATCCAGTTGCCCTCCCAACTGCCGAACAGGGCCTTGTTCACCGGCGACACCAGGGGGTGCTGCGCGGTCTTGATCCAGTCGGGCGCTTCGTGGCGCATCACCTTGGTCACGTCGGCCGGGTCCATGGCCACCCAGCCCAGGCCGTTCAGAAACACCTCGGCGCGGCAGTGCTGCGCGCCCTTGAGGCTGGCCGAGCCGGCGCCCAGCTGCTTGTAGCCAAAGGCCGACGGGGCCAGGCGCACGCCGTACACGTCGCGCGCGGGCACACCCACGGCGCGGCACAGCCCCACGAACAGGGCGTTGAGGTCAGCGCACTTGCCACCCAGGTTGCCGGTCTCCAGCAAGGCCTTGATGTCGCCAGGGCCGCAGCCGCGGGTGGTGGGCTCGCGGTAGGTGTTGGTAACCACCCAGTCGTAGATGGCCTGGGCCTTTTGCACGTCGGTACGGGCACCACGGACGGCCTTCTGCGCGGTGTCACGCACGATGCCGTCGGTGGGCAGCAGCTTGGTCGGCTGGGTCCAGAAACGCAGCGTGGCCGGGTCTTCGCTCACGCCTTTCTGTGCCCAGTCGGCCGCGCGGTTGCGGGTCTGCACACGGCTGGTGAGTTCGACAAAAGGCGCTTTTTCGCCGGCCGCGAATTCCACGTGCAGCATGCGGGCGCCGTAGCGGCCGTCTTCCACCAGCCGGCCCTTGCCGTTGGTGCTGAAGTCGTGCGTCAGGCCACGCTGCCAGTCACTCTCGATGGAGGGCACCGGCAGCCAGGCCTGGGTCTGTCCCTGGGCATCGAGGATGTCCACGCGGGTCGTCACGTCGAAGGTGCGCCAGCCGCTTGGCTGGGGGTTGAAGGCCGGCTGGGCGGCGGCCTGCGCGAACGCGCCAGCGCTGTGAAACAAGGGCACGCTGGCGGCCACGGACGAGGCGGCGCAGCGCAGGAATTGGCGGCGATCGGGGGTCATGAAAGGAACTCCAGAATGATCAGAAGGCCGAGTCGCACACGCAAGGTGCCACGCAAAGCCAGAAAGGCCGGTCAGTGGCTGACCGGGGGGAGCGCGGATTATCCCGTACCGATCAGCGTTGCGTGAGCAGGCGCTCCACCCACCCGAGGGCAGTAGGGCTGCTCCAGTCCACCTCGCCCTGCACCACCTGGCGTGCCCGGCCGTTCGCGTCGATCAGCACCGTGGTGGGAAAGGCGCGTACGCCCCAGGCCTGGGTGATCTCGCCCATCGGGTCCAGCAGCACGGGCAGGGTCAGACCGCTGGCCGCGAGAAAGCGGCGCGCGGTGCGGCCGGACTCCCGGTAATTGAGCGCCAGCACCACCACCTTGTCTTCGCCCAGCCACTCGGGCACGGCCTGCAGGGTGGGCATCTCCGCACGGCAGGGTGGGCACCAGGTGGCCCAGAAATTGAGCAGCACCACACGGCCCTTGAAGTCCGCCAGACGCACGCGCTCGCCTTGCAGGTTCTGCGCCTCCAGCGCCGGCGTGGGCCGCTGCGCGGGCCAGTCGCTCAGCTGGTAGCCCGGGCTTTTGCCAGTAGCGGCAGCGGTCGCGGGCAAAGCGGGGGCGGGCAGCGCGCCGGCCATCAGGCCCAGCGAAGCGCCGAGCAGGCCGCGGCGCGTCAGGCCGTTTTTCACAGGCGCTCGGCCACCCAGCCCTGCACCGAAGCCAGGGCCTTGGGCAGTCCGCCCGCGTCGGTGCCTCCGGCCATGGCCATGTCGGGCTTGCCGCCGCCCTTGCCGCCGACCTGCTGGGCCACGAAGTTCACCAGCTCGCCGGCTTTCACCTTGCCCATGCTGTCGGCCGTCACGCCCGCGGCCAGCTGCACCTTGCCGCCGTCCACCGCGGCCAGCACGATGGCGGCGGTTTTCAGCTTGTCTTTCAGCTTGTCCAGCGTGTCGCGCAGGGTCTTGGCGTCTGCCCCGTTGAGCACGGCGGCCAGCACCTTGATGCCTTTGACATCCACGGCCTGGGCCATGAGTTCGTCACCCTGGCTGGAGGCGAGTTTGCCTTTGAGCGCGGCGACTTCTTTTTCCAGCGCGGCCCTTTCGGCGCGTTCTCTCTGCAGTCGCTCCTCCAGCTTGTCCGCCGTGGTTTGGTAAAAGCTCTGGACAAACCCAACCTGACTTTCCATCTCCTGCAAATAGGTCAAAGCGTTGAACCCAGTGACCGCCTCGATGCGGCGCACGCCCGCGGCCACGCCGCTTTCGCCCACCACCTTGAACAGGCCGATGTCGCCCGTCGCCTTGACGTGCGTGCCACCGCACAGTTCTTTGCTGGAGCCGATGCTCAGCACGCGCACGGTCTCGCCGTACTTCTCGCCGAACAGCATCATGGCGCCGGTCTTCTGCGCCGACTCGATGTCCATCACCTGGGCGTTTGCAGCGGCGTTGGCCAGGATCTCGGCATTCACCTTGGCCTCGATCTGGCGGATCTGCGCGTCGGTCACGGGCGCGTTGTGCGCAAAGTCGAAGCGGGTGCGCTCGGCGTTGACCAGCGAACCCTTCTGCTGCACGTGGCTGCCCAGCACTTCGCGCAGGGCCTTGTGCATCAAATGGGTGGCGCTGTGGTTGCGCACGGTGGCGGCGCGCAGTGCCAGGTTCACGCTGGCGGTCACGGTGTCGCCCACGGCGAGCGTGCCCTGCTCCATCGCACCGTGGTGGCCGAACACGTCGGCCTTGATCTTTTGCGTGTCGCCCACGGCGAACTTCGCCGAGCCGCTGGTGATGACGCCTTCGTCACCCACCTGGCCGCCGCTCTCGGCGTAAAACGGCGTGGTGTCCAGCACCACGACGCCCTGCTGACCGGCCTTGAGCTCGGCCACCGCCGTGCCGTCCAGGTACAGCGCCACCACCTTGGCCGGAGCTTCGAGCTTGTCGTAGCCGACGAAGGTGTTGCCGGCACCGGTGTACTCCAGCGCCTTGTCCATCTTGAACTTGCCGGCGGCGCGGCCCTTGGCCTTCTGCGCTTCCATGGCGGCGTGGAAACCGGCTTCGTCCACGGTCACGCCGCGCTCGCGACAGACGTCTTGTGTAAGGTCCAAAGGGAAGCCGTAGGTGTCGTGCAGCTTGAACGCTAACTCACCACCAACAGTCGCAGTCGGAGTGCCAAAGTTGGATACCACCCCTACAGACGCAGCCGCTCCGATTTGAGCATCGAGAATTTCCATGCCGTTGGCCAGCGTCTCGTAGAAGCGCTCCTCTTCCGCCTTCAGCACCTCGGTGATGCGCTGGGCCTGCGACGCCATGTTCGGGTAGGCCTCGCCCATCATCTTCACGAGGTCGGGCACCAGCTTGTGGAAAAACGGCGTCTTCTGGCCCAGCTTGTAGCCGTGGCGGATGGCGCGGCGCACGATGCGGCGCTGCACGTAGCCGCGGCCTTCGTTGCTGGGGATCACGCCGTCGCTGATCAGGAAGGCCGTGGCGCGGATGTGGTCGGCGATCACCTTGAGCGAAGGGTTCGTGAGGTCGGCGGTGCCGGTCTCGCGGCCGGCGGCCTTGATCAGCGCGTCGAAGATGTCGATCTCGTAGTTGCTGTGCACGTGCTGCAGGATCGCGGCCAGGCGCTCCAGACCCATGCCGGTGTCCACGCAGGGCGCGGGCAGCGGCGTGACGGCGCCGGTCTCGTCCATGTTGAACTGCATGAACACGTTGTTCCAGATCTCGATGAAGCGGTCGCCATCTTCATCGGGGCTGCCCGGAGGGCCGCCGGGAATGTGGTCGCCGTGGTCGTAGAAGATTTCCGAGCAGGGGCCGCAGGGGCCGGTGTCGGCCATCATCCAGAAGTTGTCGCTCTTGTAGCGGCCGCCCTTGTTGTCGCCGATGCGGATCACGCGCTCGGGCGGCAGGCCGATTTCCTTGGTCCAGATGTCGTAGGCCTCGTCGTCCTCGGCGTACACGGTGGCCAGCAGGCGCTCGGGCGGCAGCTTGTAGACCTCGGTCAGCAGTTCCCAGGCCCACTTCAGGCTCTCGCGCTTGAAGTAGTCACCGAAGGACCAGTTGCCCAGCATCTCGAAGAAGGTGTGGTGGCGCGCGGTGTAGCCCACGTTTTCCAGGTCGTTGTGTTTGCCGCCGGCGCGCAGGCAGGCCTGCACCGAGGCCGCGCGCACATAGGGGCGCTTGTCGGTGCCAAGGAACACGTCCTTGAACTGGACCATGCCCGAGTTGGTGAACATCAGCGTGGGGTCGTTGCCGGGAACGAGCGGGCTGGACGCCACCACGGTGTGGCCCTTGGAGGCGAAGAAGTCCAGGAAGGTCTTGCGGATGTCGGCAACGGAAGCGGGACGGGTCATGGTGGCCTTGGCGGATGGTTATCGGTCGGAATCGGGTGGGTGCGCCAGCGCATCGGGCAGCACCGAACCAGCTATTTTCGCAAACTGGCGCGCACTGTCCCGAATCCGCCGGATTCAGGGGCTTTCAGCCCGCCTGGGTCTGGGCAGTCAGGAAAGCCAGCACCTGCGGCTCTTCGGTGAAGGCCACGTTGAAGCGAAACCAGGGGCTGGGCTGCAGGTCGGGCGCGAACAGGTGGCCGGGACCGAGCAGGATGTCCTGCTCGGCCGCCTTGTAGGCCAGTTCGGTGGCATTCGGAATCTCGGGGTGGCGTGCCCACAACAGCATGCCGGCCTTGGGTTCGCAGAACAGCTCGAAACCCAGGTTCTCCAGTTGCTGGGCCACGCGCTGGTGCGCCTGCGCCAGGCGCTCGCGCAGGCCGCGCAGGTGCTTGCGCCAGCGCCCGTCCACCAGCGCGCCATAGGCCAGGCGCTCGCTGAACTCGGACGAGGTCAGGCCCGAGATCATCTTGAGCTGGGCGAAGTCTTCCAGCAGGTCAGGCGGCGCCGCCAGGACGCCGACCCGGATGTTGGGCGAGATGGTCTTGGAAAAACTGCTGATGTAGACGACACGCTGCAACTGGTCCAGGCTGGCCAGCGAGGGGCGCGGCTCGGGGTCGAGGTCGGCGTAGATGTCGTTTTCCACCACGGTGAACCGGTGCTGCTCGGCGAGCTGCACCACCCGGTGCAGGTGCGCCAGGTTGGCCACCGAGCCGGTGGGGCTCTGCAGCCGCGGCTGGGTGAAAAACACCTTGGGCTTGTGTTCGATCACCAGCGCTTCGAGCGCGGCCAGGTCGTAGCCGTTGGGCGTGCGCGGCACGCCGATCAGCCTCGCGCCCAGGAAGCGCAGCGAATAAAACAGGTTGGGGTAGCCAGGGTCGTCCACCAGCACGGCGTCGCCCGGGCGGACCAGGCAGCGCGCCACCAGGTCCATGGCCTGGCTGGAACCTTGTGTGAGCAGCACCTGGTCGGCGCTGACGGCGATCTGCTGTTCGGCCAGCATGTCGCGCACCAGCTGGCGCAGCGGCGCAAAACCCTTGGGTTGGCCGTAGCCACCCAGGTCCACGTTGTCGGCCGCCAAGGTGCGCAGGCTGCGCCGCAGGCCTTCCTCAAACAGCCAATTGCCCGGCAGCCAGCCGCAACCTGGCTTCATGCGCAGCGCACGGGCCTCAAACACCTGCCGCAGGTACCACATGGAGTCGAAGTTGTAGTTCGCGGCCTCGGCGGTCACACCACCGGGCGCCACGCGGGGCACGCCCTCGCGGCGGCGCACGAAGAAACCCGAGTGCGGGCGCGAAACGAAATAGCCCAGCGCGACCAGCCGGTCGTAGGCATCGACCACGGTGTAGACGCTCACGCCGTGGGCGTGCGCGAACTGGCGGATGGAGGGGGCCTTGGAGCCCGGGCGCAGGTTTCCGCTCTGGATCAGGTCGCTAAACCCCTCGACGATCTGCACCACCAGGGGCGTGGTGTTTTTGGGGTTCAGGGTGAACATGCTTGGCGTTTCTGCGTTGTTGTGTACCGGTCGATGCGGCTATACAGTGCATCGCGCCGGGGTCGGTGTCTGTATATGTTAGCGCCGGCCCGGGGCCCCTACAGTGTGCGACAGCCTGAATTCTCTTCACCCTCTGGAGCCCTGTATGCAACGCGAATCCCAAGCCACCAACGCCATGCTCATGGCCCGCCGCCAGGCCGCCATCCCGCGCGGCGTGGGCCAAAGCCATGCCATCTTCATCGCCAAAGGCGAAAACGCCGAAGTCTGGGACGTGGAAGGGCGCCGCTACATCGACTTCGCCGGCGGCATCGCCGTGCTCAACACCGGCCACCGCAACCCGGCCGTGATCGAGGCCGTGAAGGCCCAGCTCGACCAGTACACCCACACCTGCTTCCAGGTGCTGGCCTACGAGCCCTATGTGGAACTGGCCGAGCGCCTGAACGCCAAGGCCCCGGGCGACTTCGCCAAGAAGACCCTGTTCCTCACCACCGGCGCCGAAGCAGTGGAAAACGCGATCAAGATCGCCCGCGCCCACACCGGCCGCGCGGGCGTGATCGCCTTCACCGGCGGCTACCACGGCCGCACCCTGATGACGCTGGGCCTGACCGGCAAGGTCGCGCCCTACAAGACCGGTTTCGGCCCCTTCCCAGGCGAGATCTTCCATGCCCGCTTCCCCAATGCGCTGCACGGCGTGAGCGTGCAGGACGCGATCGACTCGGTCGAGCAGATCTTCAAGAACGACATCGAGGCTCGCCGCGTGGCGGCCATCATCATCGAGCCGGTGCAGGGCGAAGGTGGCTTCAACGTGGCGCCGCCCGAGCTGATGCAGCGCTTGCGCGCGCTGTGCGACCAGCACGGCATCCTGCTGGTCTGCGACGAGGTGCAGACCGGCGCCGGCCGCACCGGAACCTGGTTCGCCTGCGAGCAGACCGGCGTGGCGCCCGACCTGATCACCCTGGCCAAGTCCATGGCCGGCGGTTTCCCGATCTCGGCCGTGGTCGGCCGCGCCGAGGTGATGGACGCGCCCGCCGCCGGTGGCCTGGGTGGCACCTACGCCGGCAGCCCGCTGGCCTGCGCCGCTGCCCTGGCCGTGCTCGACGAGTTTGAAAAACACGACCTGCTGCAGCGCAGCCGCGACGTGGGCCAGCGCATCACCGCCAGCCTGCAGGCGCTGGCGAAGAAGCACAAGTGCATCGCCGACGTGCGCGGCCTGGGCGCCATGGTCGCCATGGAACTGTGCAAGAACGGCGACCCGCACCAGCCCGATGCGGACCTGACCAAGGCCCTCGCCGCCGAAGCCACGAAACGCGGCCTGGTCATCCTGACCTGTGGCACCTACGGCAACGTGGTGCGCATCCTGGTACCGCTGACCGTGAGCGATGCGGTGCTGGACGAAGGCCTGGCCATCATCGGCGCGTCCCTCGAAGCCGCCCTGGCGGGATGAGCCCCACCCCTCCCCGCCCGCTCGCGGGCTTGCGCGTGCTCGACCTCTCGCGCGTGCTCGCCGGCCCCTGGGCCGGCCAGTTGCTGGCCGACTATGGCGCCGAAGTGCTGAAGGTGGAGCGCCCCGGCCTCGGTGACGACACGCGCAGCTGGGGCCCGCCCTGGTGGGACGACGGCGCCGAGCGTGTGGCGGCGTATTTCATCTGCGCCAACCGCGGCAAACGCTCGGTGGCGATCGACATCGCCAGCGCCGAAGGCATACAGCAGGTGCGCGAACTCGCGCGCGAGGCCGACGTGCTGATCGAGAACTACAAGGTCGGTCAGCTCGCCAAGTACGGGCTCGATGCCACCAGCCTGCAGGCCATCAACCCCCGCCTGATCTACTGCTCGATCACCGGCTACGGGCAAAACGGCCCGCTGGCACACAAGGCCGGCTACGACTTCGCGATCCAGGCCGAAGCCGGGCTCATGAGCATCACCGGCAACCAGGGCGAAGAACCCCAGAAGGTGGGCGTGGCCGTGACCGACCTGATGACCGGGGTGTACGCCACCACCGCCATCCTCGCCGCGCTGCACGAGCGCGAGCGCACCGGGCGCGGTCGCCACATCGACGCCGCGCTGTTCGACGTGCAGGTGGCCATGCTGGCCAACCAGGGCGCCAACCAGCTGATCGGGCACCAGACGCCGACCCGCATGGGCAATGCCCACCCGAACATCGTGCCCTACCAGGTGTTTCCCACGCGCGACGGCCACATGGTGCTGGCCGTGGGCAACGACGGCCAGTTCGCCCGCCTGTGCGAAGCCGCCGGGCAACCGGCCGTCTCGCGCGATACGCGCTTCTCGACCAACCCGGCGCGGGTGGAGCACCGCGCCACCCTGGTGCCGCTGATCACGGGCTGGACCCTGCAGCGCGACACCGCCGACTGGGTGCAACTGCTCGACCGCGCCGGTGTGCCCTGTTCGCCGATCCTGGACATTGCCCAGGTGATGGCCCACCCGCACGTGGCCGCGCGCGGCCTGCGGCTCACGCCCGGCAGCGACTCGGTGCCGCCGATGATCGCCAACCCCATGGTGTTCGACGGGCAACGCCCCACCGCCGATCTGCCACCGCCCGCGCTGGACGCCGACCCGGCGCGCTGGGTCGGGTAGGCCCCACGGGGCCGCGCCCTTTCCCGGCCTTCATTTACCGCGCGCCGCCTTCGCGCCACAGGCGCACGGCGACCCACCAGCCCAGGCCCGCGTTGGACAGCGCCAGCAGGCTCAAGCCCAGGCGCAGGCCCTCGGCCGGCTGCGCGAGGTGCACATACCAGACGAGCGCGGACGACAGCAGGTTGAACGCCAGCATGACCCAGAACAGGCCACGGCGCGGCTGCCACAGGCGTCTGAGCGAAGACGGTTGAAAAGGCATGCGGTCATTGTGCCGTGGGCACGGTGGCCGCCGCCTCCTGTTCCTGCAACAGGCGCCACATCACCTTGCCGGTCCCGCTCTTGGGCAGCACATCGACCAGTTGCACCGTGCGCGGGCATTTGTAGACCGCCATGTGCTCGCGGCACCAGTCGATGATCTCCTGCTCGCTGGTGCGGCCGCGCGCGCTCTCGCGCAACACCACCACCGCCTTCACGCTCTCGCCGCGGTAGGCGTCGCGGGTGGCGATCACGCAGGCCTCGGCGATCGCCGGGTGCTTGTACATCAGCAGCTCCACCTCGGCCGGCCAGACCTTGAAACCGCTGGCGTTGATCATGCGTTTGAGGCGGTCGGTGATGAAGAAATAGCCGTCCTCATCCACCCGGCCAAGGTCGCCCGAGCGGAAGAAGCGTTTGCCCGCGAAGCTGATGAACGCGGCCTCGGTGGCCTGCGGCCGTTTCCAGTAGCCGTCGAACACCTCGGGGCCGTTGATGATGATCTCGCCCGCCTCTCCCGGCGGCATCTCCTGCAGCGTGTCGGGATCGACCACGCGTGCATCGGTGCTCATGAACGGCACGCCCAGGCATTGCTGCTTCGGGTGGTCGGGCGGGTTGCTGTGCGAGGGCGCGGCGGTTTCGGTCAGGCCGTAGCCTTCGGCGTAGCGCAGACCGAACTGGTCCAGCAGCCGCTGCGCCACCGCCTGGGGCATGGCCGCGCCGCCACCGCCGATGTAGACCAGGCTGGAGAGGTCGTACTGCTCGAAGCTAGGGCTGGCCAGCAGGTCGATCACCATGGTGGGAATGTTGGTCCAGTGCGTGACGCGCCAGGTCGAGATGAGCCGCCCGGCCAGCTCGCGGTCCCAGCGCGGCATGAGCACGATGGTGGCGCCGAGGTACACCCCGGCGTGCATGCCGGCGACCATGCCGGTGATGTGGAACAGAGGCACCACCAGCAGCTGGATGTTTTCCGGCGTGCCATTGCCCCACAGGCAACTGGCCACCGCGTTGTGCATGAGCGTGCGGTGCGGATGCATGCAGCCCTTGGGCAGGCCGGTGGTGCCACTGGTGTAGGGCAGCACGGCCAGGTCCTCGGGCGAGCGGTTGTGCGCGGGCGGCGTGTCCGCGCAGGCCAGCGCGCTGGCCCAGTCGCTCACGCTGCCGCCGGGCAAGGTAGGCACCGGATGGCGGGTGCCAAGCCAGCCGGCCCAGGCCGGCGGTATTTCTGCCCCGGGGCCCATGGCATCGCTGTAGTGGGACACCACCAGATGACGCAGGCGCTCGGCCTCGGGCAGCGCGGCGCTGGCCTGCAGCAGTTCGCCGGCCAGATCGGCCGCCGCGATGGCCACCCGCGCGTCCGGGTCGCTGATGTAATGCTTGAGCTCTTCGGCGCGGTTCATGGGGTTGACCGGCACCACCACCGCGTTGGCCCGCAGGATGGCGAAGTGCGCCACCACCCACTGCGGGCAGTTCTGCATCAGCAGGATCACACGGTCGCCATCCTGCACCCCCTGTTGCCGCAAATGGGCCGCCAGGCGTTCGGCCTGATCGTGCAGTTGCCGGTAGCTCAGCACCTGGTCGAAGAACACCAGCGCCGGCTTGTCGGGGTAACGCAGGGCACTCACGGCCAGGTTGTGCCACAGCGAGGTGGCGGGCGGGCGCAGCCGGTGCGGCAGGCGCGCGGGCCAGAAACAGTGGTGGGCGCGCGTGTCGTCAGAGTGCGCCAACGCGGGCGCAGCGGGGGCGGTGTGACTCATGGGCTTGTCTCCTGGGTCTGCTTTGCCGGCAAGCATACGGGGCGGGCGCGCAACACGACACCCGGGCTTGTCGCGGTTGGGACCGGGCTCGCTGGCATGGAACCTGCTGACGCTCCAACCCAGGAGCGTGAATGGGGCGCGCGTCGATGGACCCATGTTTTTTTTGCATGAACCGCCCACGTAAACCCCGATGACTCGCCCACGAGGGCGGGGCTACAGTCGCTCTGCGGTCCAGCAGTGCCCTTTCCTGGTGCACGTCTGGCCTGACAAATCAACATTCAACCAGCCAATGGAGAGACCCGAATGAAATTGAATTCCCTGAAACTGACCGCTGCCGCCCTGGGCGCTGCCGCCACTCTGATGAGCCTGCCCGCGCACGCCGGCAAGACGCTGGACGCCATCAAGAGCCGGGGCCAACTGGTCTGCGGCGTGAACGTGGGTCTGGCAGGGTTCTCGGCCGCTGACAGCAACGGCAACTGGACGGGCCTGGACGTGGACTACTGCAAGGCCGTGGCCGCCGCCGTGTTGAACGATGCGAGCAAGGTCAAGTGGGTTCCGCTGACGGCCCAGCAGCGCTTCACGGCCCTGCAGTCGGGCGAAGTGGACATCCTGGCGCGCAACACCACCAACACCCTCTCGCGCGACGCCTCCCTGGGTCTGCACTTCGTGGGCGTGAACTACTACGACGGCCAGGGCTTCCTGGTCAACAAGGGCAAGATCACCAGCGCCAAGCAGCTCAAGGGCGCCACGGTGTGCGTGCAGTCCGGCACCACCACCGAGAAGAACCTGACCGACTTCTCGCGCGCCAACAAGCTCAACATCAAGGCCGTCGTGTTTGAAAAACTCGAAGCCTCCACCGGCGCCTACTTCGCTGGCCGCTGCCAGGCCTATACCACCGACGCCTCGGGCCTGGCCTCGATCCGTGCCAAGGAAGCCAAGGTGCCGGCCGACCACGTGATCCTGCCCGACCTGATCTCCAAGGAGCCACTGGGCCCGATGATCCGCCGCGGTGACGACGAGTTCTTCGCCATCACCAAGTGGGTGCTCAATGGTCTGGTCGAAGCCGAGGAATACGGCATCACCCAGGCCAACGTGGAAGAGATGAAGAAGAGCACCGACCCGCAAGTGGGCCGCATGCTGGGCTCCACCGAAGACCTGGGCAAGCACCTGGGCCTGGACAAGGAATGGCTGGCCCGCTCGATCAAGGCCGTGGGCAACTACGGTGAAAGCTTCGAGCGCAACGTCGGTCCCAAGACCCCGATCAACCTGCCGCGCGGCAAGAACAACCTGTGGAGCGCTGGCGGTTTCATGTACGCGGCCCCGCTGCGCTGATCCGGTCTTCACCGGCACCTGGCCCCGAGCTGGCACAGGCCTTCTGCGAACCTGGTTCGTAGAAGGCTTGTGCCGGTTTTTTTACAGCCCACACTTTTGGAACATCGTCCATGTCCCATTCCCCCATGATTGAAGCGCGGCCTCTGCCCGCCCGCAAGAAGCGCTCCATGTCCTGGAACAGCCGCGAAGGCCGCAGCGTCATCTACCAGGTGGTCGCCATCGCATCGGTGGTGGCCCTGGTCTGGCTGCTGGTGCGCAACACGCTGCGCAACATGCGCGAGCGCGGCATCCAGAGCGGTTACGACTTCATGGGTCAGCCTTTTGGTTTCGACATCAGTGAAGCCATGATCCCGTACGACGTGGCGAGCACGTACTGGACCGCGTTCTCCATCGGCATGCTCAACACCCTCAAGGTCGCCATGATCGGCATCGTGCTGGCCACGATCCTGGGTACCTTGCTCGGCGTGGGCCGCTTCTCGCCCAACTTCCTGCTGCGCAAGATCTGCTACGGCTACGTGGAGTTCTTCCGCAACATCCCCATCTACCTGCAACTGCTGATCTGGTACATCGTCTTCACCGAGGTCCTGCCCAGCTTCGAGAACGCCTGGCAGGTGGGCCACGTCTACCTGAGCAAGGGCGGTTTCTCCTTCCCCTGGCCGATCTGGCAGCTCGGGCAGACGCTGGCCCTCATAGGCCTGCTGCTCGGTGTGGCGGGGTCCTACGTCTACGCCCGCAAGGCTCAGAAGCATTTTGACCTCACGGGTCAGCAAAGACCCGTGCTGCTGGTGTCGCTGGCGCTGATCGTCGGTCTGGCGGTTCTGGGCTGGCTGGCCGGCGGCGCCCCCACCGGCTGGAATCTGCCGGTCAAGGGCGCCTTCCAGATCGAAGAGGGGGCCGCCTTCAGCCCCGAGTTCCTCGCGGTGCTGATCGGTCTGGTGCTCTACACCGCGTCGTTCATCGCCGAGATCGTGCGTTCCGGCATCTCGTCGGTGTCACTGGGCCAGCACGAGGCGGCCGCCTCGCTCGGCCTGGGCAAGCGCCAGGCGATGCGGCTGGTGGTGTTGCCACAGGCCCTGCGCGTGATCATTCCGCCGCTGACCAGCCAGTACCTGAACCTGACCAAGAACTCCTCGCTCGCCGTGGCCGTCGGTTACCCGGACTTGGTCTCCATCGCCAACACCACGCTCAACCAGACCGGCCGCGCCATCGAAGCCCTCTCGATCGTGATGCTGGTCTACCTCACGCTCTCGCTCGTCACATCGGCGTTGATGAACTGGTTCAACGCCAGTGCGGCCATCCAGGAGCGCTAACCATGCAACAGATTTACCAACCGATTGACGCACGCCCGATGCCGGGCCTGAGCACGGGCGTCCTGGCCTGGCTCAAGACCAACCTGTTCTCCAGCACAAGCAACAGCATCAAGACCCTGATCGTGGCGGCGCTGGCGCTGTGGGCCATCTACGGCGCTGCCGGCATAGGAATCGCCCATGCGGTCTTCAGCGCCGATCTGGAGGCCTGCAACAGCATGCGCGGCATCGGTGCCTGCTGGGGTGTGATCGCCGAAAAAGGCCGCCTGATCGTGATGGGCCGTTACCCGGATACCGAACACTGGCGCCCGGTGATCGCCACCGCGCTCATGCTGGGCGTGGTGGGCATCAGCTGCATGCCGCGTTTCTGGAACCGCTGGCTCGGCCCCATCTGGCTGGCCATGCTGGTGGTCTATTTCGTGCTCATGAGGGGCGGCGTGCTCGGTCTGACCCGTGTCGACAACGACCAGTGGGGCGGGCTGCCGCTGACCGTGATGCTGACCGTGGTGTCGATGACGATGGCGTTTCCGCTCTCGATCTTCGTGGCGCTGGGGCGGCGCTCCAACATGCCCGCCATCAAGACCCTGTGCACGCTCTACGTGGAGCTGATCCGCGGCGTGCCGCTGATCACGGTGCTGTTCATGGCCTCGTTCATGCTGCCGCTGTTCATGCCCGATGGCGTGCAGATCGACGTGCTGATCCGCGTGCTGGTGGCGATCACGCTGTTCTCGGCGGCCTACATGGCCGAGGTGGTGCGCGGTGGCCTGCAGGCCCTGCCCAAGGGCCAGACCGAGGCCGCGGCCACGCTGGGCCTCACCTACTGGCAGGCCCAGCGCAAGATCGTGTTGCCGCAGGCGCTGTCCATGGTGGTGCCTTCGCTCATGAACACCTTCATCGGCATGTTCAAGGACACCTCGCTGGTCACCATCGTGTCCTTGTACGAATTGGCTGGCGCGGTTGAGCTTGCGCTCAACGCCGACGCCGACTGGCGCCCGTTCAAGCTCGAAGCCTATTTCTTCATCGCGTTGATCTATTTCGTGTTCTGTTTTGCCATGTCGCGCTACAGCCTGTGGGTGGAAAAACGCACCGCCGTCAGCAAAGTGAGATGACCCCCTGCGCCGCTTCGCGTCTCCCCCCTGAAAGGGGGGCGTCACCAGCCGTCTGGCAAAGCCAGCCCGGCGGTGACTCTGGGAGGAAACCCCTCGCGTGCCATCCATCACACATTGAACAAGTCGAGTCTCTTTTCGAAAGCCTCTCATGACCCAACAAGAAGCCCCCATCATTCATTTCGAAGGCGTCAACAAGTGGTACGCCAGCAATGGCTACCACGTGCTGCGCGACGTCAACCTCAGTTTCGCCAAGGGCGAGAAGGTCGTGATCTGCGGCCCCTCGGGCTCGGGCAAGTCCACCCTGATCCGCTGCGTCAACGCGCTGGAGGAATACCAGGAGGGCAAGCTCACGGTGGACGGCACCCTGGTCGGCGACGACCTCAAGGGTGTCGACAAGGTGCGCCGCGAAGTGGGCATGGTGTTCCAGCAGTTCAACCTGTTCCCGCACTTGACCGTGCTGGAAAACCTGATCCTCTCGCCCACCTGGGTGGCCAAGCTGCCACGCAACGTGGCGATCGAAAAGGCCATGGTGCAGCTGGAGCGCGTGCGCATCGCCGAACACGCCCACAAGTACCCGCTGCAACTCTCGGGCGGCCAGCAGCAACGCGTGGCGATTGCGCGTGCGCTGTGCCTCACGCCCAAGATCATGCTGTTCGATGAGCCCACCTCGGCGCTCGACCCGGAGATGATCAAGGAAGTGCTGGACGTGATGATCGGCCTGGCCGACCAGGGCATGACCATGTTGTGCGTGACGCACGAAATGGGTTTCGCCAAGGCGGTGGCCGACCGCGTGATCTTCATGGACCAGGGCCAGGTGGTGGAGCAGAACACCCCGACCGAGTTCTTCAACCACCCGCAGACCGACCGCAGCAAGGACTTTCTGTCCAAGATCCTCGGGCATTGAGCCCCCTTGCGTTCTGTCACCGTTGGTGACAGCCCGGGGCTCCGCCGCTGCGCGGGTCGCTACTCCGCTCAGACGTGGCGTCGCGGGCCGGCGGGCGGCGATTCGGGCATGGCCGCATCGGCCCGCTGGTGGAGCGCTTCGATGATGTGACAGTGGTCGTCGGAGCCATCGCAGCGGTTGCGCAAGGCGAGCAGGTCTTTCTCCAGCGCGCGCAGCTCGCGCAGCCGCTGCCGCACATGGCCCAGGTGTTCATCGAGTGCGGTGCTGGCGGTGGCGCAGTCGGTCTTGTTGTTCAGGTCCAGCGCCAGCAGGGTGCGCACCTCGTCCTGTGACATGTCCATGGCCCGGCACTGGCGCACGAAGCGCAGGCGGTGGATATCGGCCTCGCTGTACAGGCGGTAGTCGTTGCCGGCGCGGGTCTGGGCCTGCAGCAGGCCCTCGCGCTCGTAGTAGCGGATGTTGGCCGTGCTCACGCCGGATTGCCGGGCGGCCTCGCCGATGCGGTGCTGTGGCGTCGTGGACAAAGATGCTGCCGTCATGCTTGACCTTCAAGTGGCTTCAAGGTTTCCAATCATGGCAGACCTCCCGCCCACCGGCGCACCGCCCTCCACGAAAACCCTCCACCATGGCCTGTTCCTGCTCCACCGGCTGCTCCTCCGAAGCGTCCACAAACCCCACCCTGCTCGACCCGCGCTGGCGCCGTGCGCTGTGGATCGCCCTGATCCTGAACGCCGCGATGTTCGGCGTCGAGCTGGTGGCAGGCCTGCAGGCCGGCTCGGTCTCGCTACTGGCCGACGCGGTGGACTTCGCCGGCGACGCCGCCAACTACGGGCTGTCGCTCGCCGTGTTCGGCATGGCAATGGTGTGGCGCAGCCGCGCGGCCTGGATCAAGGGTGCCACCATGTTCACCTATGGTGTGTTCGTGCTGGCGCGCGCCGGCTGGACACTGCACGCCGGCAGTGTGCCCGAGCCCCTGACCATGGGCGTGGTCGGCTTCGTCGCGCTGCTGGTCAACGCAGGGGTGGCGGTGTTGCTCTACCGCTTCCGCAGTGGCGACGCCAACATGCGCAGCGTGTGGCTGTGTTCACGCAACGACGCGCTGTCCAACCTCGCGGTCATGGGTGCGGCGCTGGGGGTGTTCGGCACCGGTTCGGCCTGGCCCGATCTTGGCGTGGCCGCGGTCATGGCGGCGCTGGCCATCAGCGCGGGCATCTCGGTGCTGCGCCAGGCCCGGGGCGAACTTGCCGGCCTGCCGGCCCGAGCCCAGGGCCACGTGCACTGACCCGCGCAGCCGGGCAGGGCGGCAACCGTCCGTCGGCCCCGGCCGGACCTGCTGAAAGAACGTCGGCCCCCGAACGACCAACGGCCTCCGTCCCCCCAGGAGACCACCATGCCCCGCACCCGCCACCATCCGACCCCAGGCACCCCACCGGGCTGCCCCACCGCGCTGCGGCGGCCAAGGCTGTGGTTGGCGCTGCTGGCCAGCGCCGCCGTCTCGCACAGCGCGAGCGCCCAGACCTGCGAGGCCAGCACCGGCCCGCAACCGCCCGCCGTGGTGGAGCTCTACACCTCCGAAGGCTGCAGCTCCTGCCCGCCGGCCGACCGCTGGCTCTCCGGCCTGAAAGAGCAGGACGGCGTGGTCGCGCTGGCCTTTCATGTGAGCTACTGGGACCACCTCGGCTGGCTGGACCGTTTCGCCACACCGCAGACCACGGCCAGGCAGCACCAGATCAAGGCGGCGCTCGGGGGCCGATACGTCTACACGCCCCAGGTGGTGCTCAACGGCCAGGACCACCGGAACTGGCCCGGGCAGACCGCCCAGCAGTTACCCCGCCTGCCAGCGGCGCAGGCTCCCGGTCTGCGCCTGCGCCGCGAGGGCCACCAGGTCACGGCCCACATCGCCGCCAGCAGCGGCCAGCTCGCGGGCTACTGGGCGGTGCTGCGGGACGGTTTGAGCAGCCGGGTCACGCGCGGCGAAAACGCGGGCGAACACCTGAAACACGACCACGTGGTGGGCCTGTACCGGCCGGTGCCGGCCTGGTCGGCCGCACAGGCGCACAGCGTGCAGCTGGACCTGCCGGCGGCCGCCAGCGGTCTGCGTGTGGCCTTCGTGGTCACCGACAGCGGCGGCAACCGCCCCGTGCAGGCACTGGTGCTGCGCTGCTCATGAGCCCTGCCCCCCCACCCGTGGATCCCGGCATTTGATCTCGCGCATGGAACTTCCCTCCAGCCAGCCGTATCATTCCTGCGCATGCGCCACCTCCTCATCGCCTTCCTGATCGCCCTGCTGCCCCTGCGTGGCTGGGTGGGCGACGCCATGGCGGTTTCCATGCTCACGGCACCAGGCGTTGCGCACGCCGGCTGTGCCGAGCAGGTGGCTCCACCGGATCTGGCAACGGCGCCGCAGGCAGCCGCCTCGCACAACATGGCGCTGCAAGACGCAGCCACCACGCCGGCACAGGACGACGGTGCACAGGCGCACAGCGCCTGCGACGTCTGCAACGGCGCGGCGATGAGCCTGCCGGCCCCGCGCGGCGTGCCCGCACGGCAGGCCCACCCGCGGCCCGCGCCGCACACCGTGTGGTTCGCGAGTTCCGAGCCGCAGCCGGGCCACAAGCCGCCCATTGCCTGAGTTCACACGCCCTGGGTGCGCTTGCCGCCACCCGACGGCGCCAGCCGCCGTTGTCCGCACCGCGTGCGGCCTCCCCGAGCCTTTCGACGCGGACATGCGCGGCACCGTTCGCGCGCAACCCACAGCCCGCCCTGTCCCTTCTTCCATTTCCGGAGTCACCATGCAAAGACGTTCCCTTCTCCTCGCCACCGGCCCCGCCCTGCTGGCCACCGCCCTGCCCGCCTGGGCCGCCCCACCCGCCGCCAAAGACCTGCCAGTGCTGCAGGTCTGGAAAGACCCGAGCTGCGGCTGCTGCAAAGACTGGGTCAGCTACCTGCAGCGCGACGGCTTCCAGGTCCAACTCTTCGAGACCGGCAACACCGCGGTGCGCAAGCGCCTGGGTCTGCCCGACAAATACGCCTCGTGCCACACGGCGCTCATCGGTGGCTACGTGGTCGAAGGCCATGTGAACGCTCGTGAAATCCGCCGCCTGCTGGCGGAAAAGCCCAAGGCCATCGGGCTGTCGGTGCCGGGCATGCCGGTGGGCAGCCCGGGCATGGACGGTGCCGTGTACGGCGGCCGCAAAGACCCCTACGACGTGGTGCTGGTGCTGCCCGACGGCAGCGGCCAGGTCTACCAGTCCTATTTCCGCGGTTGAAGACCACCTGCCTCCCGGAGAACCCCATGAAGAAACTCCTGGCACTCACCGCCACCACCCTCGCCCTGCTGGGCCACGCCGCGCCTGCTCTGGCGCAGAACCCGTCGCCTCCAGCCCCAGCGGCACCCGCCACCACAGCCGCCGCCCCCGCCGCGAGCGGCCTGCCCTGGGTCGCGGCCGAGGTGCGTCGCGTGGATGCCCGCGCGGGCAAGATCACGCTGAAACACGGCGAGATCCCCAACCTGGAGATGCCGCCCATGACCATGGTGTTCACAGTGCGCGACCCGGCCCTGCTGGAGCCGCTCAAACCGGGCGACCGTGTGCGCGTCACCATCGACAAGCAGTCGGGCAGCTACCGGGTGATGGAACTGCAACGCAGCGAATGAAGGCCGCGCGAACCTTAAGAAAACTTAACAGTGGATACCGATAGATAGCCGATCAAAACGGGCGTATTCGGGGTTTTGCGCCGGCGCCGACATCCGATACTGGGTTGGGTAGATCGGCATCCGCACATCAGGGATGCCGTCCATTTCACACAACCTTTCGAGGTGTTCACATGCGCACCAATTTGCCCGTCACGCACCAGGAGTTCGTCATTCCGGACGGGGTCACGCTCGTCTCCACCACCGATCTGCAGAGCCACATCACCTACTGCAATCCGAATTTCGTGGCGGTCAGCGGCTACAGCCGCGAGGAACTGCTCGGCCAGCCACACAACATCGTGCGCCACCCCGACATGCCCGCCGAGGCCTTCCGCGACATGTGGGCCACGCTGCAGAGCGGGTCGCCCTGGTCGGCCATGGTGAAGAACCGGCGCAAGAACGGCGACCACTACTGGGTACTGGCGAACGCCACACCGATCGTTGAAAACGGTCAGCCCGTGGGCTACATGTCGGTGCGCACCAAACCGACACGCCAGCAGGTGGAAGAAGCCGAAGCGCTGTACCAGCGCATGCGCTCGGAAGCCGAAAGCGGCCGGCCACGCATCGCGCTGCACCGCGCCCGGGTGGTGAGCACCGGTTGGCGCGGCGCATTGCAGCACTGGACCCGCCCGACCCTGGGCCGCCGTATGGGAGCCATCACCCTCGCGTTGGCGTTTCTGGTGCAGATGCTCGAAAGCGCCACCGAAGGCATGCCCCAGGCCGTGCACTACGCGGCGTTTGGCGCCACCGCCGCGCTCGCGATCATGGCCTCGGCCTTCATGCGCCGCCTGATGGTGCGGCCCGTGGAAGACGCCGTGCGTTTCGCCAACCAGATGGCCGCTGGCGACCTCTCGGCGCGTTTCCAGGGACAGCTGACCGGTGAACTGGGCGACTTGGCGCGCGCGCTGAACCAGCTCAACGTCAACCTGCAGGCCGTGGTCACCGACGTGCGCCACGAAGTGGAAGGTGTGCAGGTCGCGTCCGGCGAGATCGCCAGCGGCAACCACGACCTCTCGGCGCGCACCGAATCGCAGGCCAGCAGCCTGGAAGAAACGGCGGCTTCGATGGAGCAGCTGACCAATACGGTGGCGCAGAGTGCCAGTTCGGCGCGCGAAGCGGGCGTGCTGGCCGGCCAGGCGACGCAGGTCGCACGCGAAGGCAACGAGGCCATGGGCGCGGTGGTCACCACCATGGACGATATCAGCCGCTCGTCCAGCCGCATCGGCGAAATCATCCAGGTGATCGACAGCATTTCGTTCCAGACCAACATCCTCGCGCTCAACGCCGCCGTGGAGGCGGCGCGGGCCGGTGAGCAGGGCCGCGGCTTCGCGGTCGTGGCCGCCGAGGTGCGCAGCCTGGCGCAGCGCACGTTGGGCGCCGCCAAGGAAATCAAGCTGCTGATCGACACCTCGGCCAGCCAGGTCTCGCAGGGCAGCCAGCTGGTGCACAACGCCGGCAAGACCATGGGCAACATCGTCAGCGCGGTGCAGCAGGTCAACACCCTGATCGGCGAGATCACGGGCGCCACGCGCGAGCAGTCCCTGGGGCTGTCGCAGATCAACCAGGCGGTGGTGCAGCTCGACACCGTGACGCAGCAGAACTCGGCCATGGTTGAAGAACTGGCCGCGGCGGCCAGTTCGCTGCAGAGCCAGGCCCAGGTGATGCACGACGCGGTGCAGATCTTCCGCTTGAGCAAACAGCCCGCACCCAGCCACGCCTGAGCACCTGTTCTCGGTCCTCCCGGGTCGCGTCGGGATGCCGTCGGAGCACCCCCGTGGCGCGTCGAGCGCCACCGGGACGCCGCGGCTGCGTGCTAAGGTAGCGCAATGCCCCACAACATCCGCTACACCCTGCTGTCGCTGCGCGATCTGGCGGTGTCCTTTGGCCCGTTCGCGCTGTTGACCATCGCCCTGCTCGCGCTCACCTACTGGTGGCTCGACCCCAACCCGCCCAAGCGCGTGGTGCTGGCCACCGGCCCGGCGCAAAGCGCCTACGACGAGTTCGGCAAACGCTACGCCGATGCGCTGGCGCGATACGGCATCACCGTGGAACTGCTGCCCTCCGAAGGCTCGTCGGCCAACCTCGAACTGCTGCGCACCGGCCGCGCCGACCTGGGGTTCGTGCAAGGCGGCAGCGCCGACATCGGTTACGACGACGAGGAGTCGATCTCTTCGCTGGGCAGCCTGTTCGTCGAACCGCTGTGGCTGTTCTACCGGGAAGACTCGGCGCAGCGCCTGAACCAGACGGACACCATCACCACCCTGACCGAACTGCAGGGCTGGCGCGTCAACGTGGGCACACCGGGCAGCGGCGTGCCGCGCCTGTTCTCCACCCTGCTCGACGTCAACCGGGTGGAGCGCGACCAGCTCCACCTCAGCGAACTGGAACAGACCCCGGCCACCGTCGCCTTCCTGGACGGCCAGCTGGACGCGGTGGTGTTCGCCTCGGCCCCCGAGTCGCTCATGGTGCAGATGCTGCTGCAGTCGCCGGGCATCAAGCTGCTGGACTTCGCGCAGAGCGAGGCCTATTCGCGCCGCTTCGGGTACCTCACCCCGGTGGTGATGCCGCAAGGGGTGGTCGATCTCTCCAAGAACATCCCCACGCACGACATGCGGCTCGTGGCCTCCACCACCAGCCTGCTGGCCGGCAGCAAGACCCACCCGGCCATCCTGCAGCTGTTCGCCCAGACCGCCACCGGTTTGCACGGGGGCGCTGGCTGGTTCAGCCGGGCCCGCGAATACCCCAGCCTGGAGCACAGCGAGGTGCCGCTGTCGCCCGAGGCGGTACGCGCCATCCGCAACGGCCCACCCTTCCTGCAACGCTACCTGCCGTTCTGGCTGGCCAACCTGGTCGAGCGCATGTGGCTGGCCATGGGCCTGATCATCGCGCTGGCGCTGCCGCTCTCGCGCATCGTGCCGCCGCTCTACACCTTCCGCATCCGCTCACGGGTGTTCCGCTGGTATGCCGAGCTGCGCGACATCGAGCAGCGCAGCGAAGGCTCCGCCGACCCAGGCGGCACGCCGGTACAGGAACTGCTCGACCAGCTCGACGCGATGGAACTGAAAGTGGAAAAAATCGTGGTGCCCCTGTCGCACACCGACGAGCTCTACGCCCTGCGCAACAACATCCACCTGGTGCGCAAGAAGCTGTTGCGCAAAGCCTGAGCAACGCGAGCGACACCCACAACCCGCACCGCAGGCACAACGCCTACTGCTGCCGGGCGCTGTTGATCCAGGCCTGGCGCGCCACGGCGTCCAGCGCGTCGTCGACCATGCCATGGTCGGCCACCACGCGCAGCCGGTCCTGGGCCAGCAGGCGCTCCACGCCCCGCTTCGTCATGGACAGGGAGCGCCCGTCCGCCCCGGTGAACAGGAACATGGTCCCGTGCGGGCTGGCCCAGGTCACCTGGCAACGCAGCGCACGGCCCTCATGCCACACATCCACCCAGGCGCCCACGGGCAGGACCTGCACCTGCTCATCGGCCATTTCCTCTTTGAGATCGGCCCAGTCGCGCGGCAGGATCTCGGTGTCCACAAAGGCCGGCTGCGTGTCCACCAGCGCGTCTTCCATGAAGCCGGTATCGCGCGCTTCACCCGGGTGCATCCAGAGATCGTCGCCGTCCGGCTCGAACTGCACGCTCGGTGGCGTGTCCTCGACGGGCTCGTTGCGCTGGGTCTTGTACGCGGCCTCGTGCAGCCCCATCAGGGCCGCGAAAAACGCCTCGGTCTGGGCGCGCGGGTAGTCGATGGCGTCCAGCCCCTCGCGCAAGGTGCGCAGCAGACCGGGGATGACCTTGATCAGGCGTGGCCGGTTGCGGCTGGCCTGCGCCAGTTGGGAAGACCACAGCAGGTCGGGCAGGATCTCGGTGTAGCGCACCGCAGGCGCCTGGGCCGACGCCAGGGAGGCGGGCGTCGGTGGCTTTTCGGCCGCGTCCATGCGGGCCTGCGCCACCACCTGCGACCAGGGACCGGTCAGGAAACGCCGCACCACACCGGGCGCACGCTCGAAATCGTTGCGCGCGCGGAACTCGGCCGCCACCCGCTCGGCCAGCAGGTTGCGCTGTTCCACACGCATCAGGGTCTGCACGGCCAGCCCGCGGGCCTGCGCCTGCCTGGGCGGCATCGCCTCGGCCTGCGAACGCGTCAGCCGCTCCAGCAAGGCGGGAAAACGGTCCGGCAGATCGGCGCCCGGGGCCTGCAGGGCGCCCACGACGTCGCGCACCTGCGAGGCGAATGCGGCATATCCCGAGTCGTGTTCGCTGGTGAACGCCAGGCCGCGCTCGGCGATAGCGTCGAGCAGGCGGCGCGCGGGGTTGTGCCGGTCGGCAAAAAAACGGGGGTCGCTGCGCGCGAGCTGCAAAAGCGCCGGCTTCAGGCCCTGCAGCATGTCGCGCAAGGGGGCCAGCAGCCGTTCATCGGTGGTCAGGCGCCGAAGCATCAGCGTGACCACCTCGGCCGCCAGGGTGCGCACCATGGCGTTGCCCGAGCCTGAGGCGCCCTGGTCGCTGGGGCTGTTGCCCGCCTGGTCGAGATTGCCCACCAGCAACTGGTGCAGGTGGTCCAGGGTGAGCAGCGCCTCGGGGCCGCGCACCGCTTCCGTCGAAACCGATTCGCCGCGAACACCACCCTCGGTGCCCGCCGCAGCCGGTGCCCGGCCCTGGGGCGTCTGGATCACGGTGTAGCCCGCGGGCACGACGCCCCAGCTGTCGAGCAGCGCGCTCAGGCGCGCGTACATGCCCTGCAACTCCTCACCGAGGGCCACGGCGCCGGTCTGCAACCAGCGCGAACGCACCGCCGGGTCCACATGCAAACCGTTGAGCGCACGCATCAGGGCCGTCACCACCACCTCCGAGCGCAGCGGGTTGGCCTCGATGCGCACCCGCTGCAGGCCACGGGCGCGGCTCATGCGCGCGTTGAGTGCGACCAGTTCCTCGTCGGCCGACATCTTGATCACCTGCTGCACGCGGGCGAGCTCCACCGTCTCCTGCACCTGCTCATCGCCCATGAGCTCCAGCTCGTCGAAGCTCAGCGACTTCAGGCTGCGGACCTTGCTGGCGGTCGATGGCAAAGCGCCTTCCACCGATTCGGCGAAGGCTTCCAGGAAGCGTGCCGCGATCACCTCGCGGTGGCTCTCCAGCGTGGTCCGGGCCTGACCCAGGGCCTGCTTTTCATGCAGATGGCCAGCAGCGCTTTCGCGTTGCTGCAATGTTTCGTGCAATCGGGTCAGCCAGCGGGGGATCCACTCGCGCGTCTGCACGAGGGCTTCTTTCAGGCAGGCGTCAAAGGACTCGTTCGGGCTGCTGTCCATGCGACCGGGTACCTTTCATCTCCGATGAGGAGTGAGGGTTGGCATGCCTTGCATTATGACCACCCGGGCCGGAGCGCGAAACCCGGAGGTGCGCCCCCAAACCCGCCAGTTCAGGGCTTTGCCAGCAGCGCCTGCCATCCCGAGGCGCCCAGCGCTCGCAGGGTCTGGATGTTGCGTTCGACGATCGCGTCGGCGTCCCCGCCATCGGAAGCCACCGCTCGCGCCACGCTGTCCTCGCGCAGCAGGTGCAGCGTGGGATACGGCGCGCGGTTGGTCGCGTTGCTGATGTCGTCGGGCGCCACTCCCTCGAACTGGAACTGGGGGTGGAAATTCGCGACCTGGATCACGCCTTCAAGCTCGTGCTCGGCCACCACGTCGTCCACCACGCCCATGAAGTCGTTGAAGACCTCAAAGTCCGGGAACAGCGTGGGGTGCACCAGCAGCGTGGTATCGACCTCTTCCGCCGGCGTGTTCACCAGCAGGTCCAGTTCACGGTCCAGCTCGTCTAGAAACGCATCCAGATGCCGCGCCCGGCTCACCACGATGCGCACCTGGTTCTTCACATAGACCGACCGCGCGAACGGACACAGGTTCAGTCCGATCACAGCCTTCTCAATCCAGTGGCGGGTGTCGGCAAGAACGGTGGCGTCGGCAATGTCCATGAGAGCAATTGGAGAAAAAGGGAAGTTAACCGGGAACGCCGCGGAACTGGCTTTGCCAGGCCGCAGGCGTTGCCCCCCAGCGGGGGGTGACGCGCCGCAAGGCGCGGCGCGGGGGGCGTCTTACTTCAACGCCTTGTAGCGGAACCGATGCGGCCGCGCACCCTCTTCGCCCAGGCGCTTCTTCTTGTCGGCTTCGTATTCCTGGTAGTTGCCGTTGAAGAACACCCACTGGCTGTCGCCTTCGGCCGCCAGGATGTGGGTCGCGATGCGGTCGAGGAACCAGCGATCGTGGCTGATCACCAGCGCGCAGCCGGCGAATTCCAGCAACGCGTCTTCCAGCGCACGCAGGGTCTCCACGTCCAGGTCGTTCGAGGGCTCGTCCAGCAGCAGCACGTTGCCACCTTCGGCCAGGGTCTTGGCCAGGTGCAGGCGACCGCGTTCACCGCCCGAGAGCGTGCCCACGCGCTTTTGCTGGTCGCCACCCGAGAAGTTGAAGCGCCCGCAATACGCGCGGCTGGGCATCTGGAACTTGCCCACGGTGATCATGTCCAGACCGCCCGAGATGTCTTCCCAGACGGTCTTTTCGTTGGACAGGTCGTCACGGCTCTGGTCCACCACCGCCATCTTGACGGTCTGGCCGATCTTGACTTCGCCGCTGTCGGGCTGTTCTTTACCCGAGATCAGCTTGAACAGCGTGGACTTGCCCGCGCCGTTGGGGCCGATGATGCCGACGATGGCGCCGGCCGGAATCTGGAAGCTCAGGTTGTCGATCAGCAGGCGGTCACCGAAGCTCTTGGAGACGTTCTTGAACTCAATGACTTCGTTGCCCAGGCGCTCGGCCACGGGAATGAAGATCTCGTTGGTCTCGTTGCGCTTCTGATACTCGACGTCGCTCAACTCCTCGAAGCGGGCCAGACGCGCCTTGCTCTTGGCCTGGCGGCCCTTGGGGTTCTGGCGCACCCACTCCAGCTCCTTCTTCATGGCCTTGGTGCGCGCGTCTTCGGTGCGCTGCTCCTGCTCCAGACGGGCTTCCTTCTGCTCCAGCCAGGTGGAGTAGTTGCCCTTGTAGGGGATGCCGTGGCCGCGGTCGAGTTCGAGAATCCACTCGGCCGCGTTGTCCAGGAAGTAGCGGTCGTGGGTGATGGCGACCACCGTGCCCGAGAAGCGCTTGAGGAACTGCTCCAGCCACTCGACCGATTCGGCGTCCAGGTGGTTGGTGGGTTCGTCAAGCAGCAGCATGTCGGGCTTGGACAGCAGCATGCAGCACAGGGCCACACGGCGCTTTTCACCGCCGGAGAGCAGACCGATCTTGGCGTCCCAGGGCGGCAGGCGCAGCGCGTCGGCGGCGATCTCGAGCTGGTGTTCGCTGTCGGTGCCCGAGGTGGCGATGATGGCTTCGAGCTGGGCCTGTTCGGCCGCCAGGGCGTCAAAGTCGGCGTCTTCTTCGGCGTAGGCCGCGTACACCTCTTCGAGCCGCTTCTGGGCGGCGCGCACGCCGCTCATGCTGGCCTCGACCGCCTCGCGCACGTTCTGCTCGGGGTCGAGCTGGGGTTCCTGTGGCAGGTAGCCGATGCGGATGCCCGGCATCGGGATGGCTTCGCCCTCGATTTCCTTGTCGAGGCCGGCCATGATCTTGAGCAGCGTGGACTTGCCCGAGCCGTTGGTGCCGAGCACCCCGATCTTGGCGCCGGGGAAGAAAGAGAGCGAGATGTCCTTGAGGATCTGGCGCTTGGGCGGCACGATTTTGCCGACCCGGTTCATGGAGAAAACGTATTGAGCCATGGCGTATGTCTGTCCGAGTGATCTGCGGCCGAAAGGCCGCGCAACCCATGATTATCCCAGCATGCGACAATACGGGCTGTTGGGCACTTCAGTAGGCCCGGCACCAGCACAATGCTGGGGGTGTGCACCAGCCACTGGCCGCCACCCACCTTGTGAATCCATCAGCCCCAGACTGACCGGCCGCCGCCCTCCTACACAGAGGACAGCAACCGGAGTGGCCGATGCCCCCAGCGCCCTGGACGGGCGCCTCACCAAGCAATGAACTTCGAAGAACTGAATCTGGCCCCGGCCATCGTGCAAGCTGTGCGCGAGCACGGTTACGAAACCCCCACCCCCATCCAGGCCGAGGCGATTCCCGCCGTGCTGGCCGGGCGCGATCTGCTCGGTGGTGCCCAGACCGGCACCGGCAAGACCGCCGCCTTCACCCTGCCCCTGCTGCACCTGCTGAGCCAGGGCGAACGCGCCAAGAACCGTTTCGGCGGCGTGGCGATTCGCGCCCTGGTGCTCACGCCCACCCGCGAGCTGGCCGCCCAGGTCGAAGAGTCGGTGCGCACCTATGGCAAACACCTCTCGCTGACCTCCACCGTCGTGTTCGGCGGCGTGGGCATGAACCCGCAGATCAACGCCATGAAAAAGGGCGTGGACATCCTGGTGGCCACCCCCGGGCGCCTGCTCGATCTGCAGCAACAGGGTTTCCTGGACCTCTCCGGCGTGCAGATGCTGGTGCTGGACGAAGCCGACCGCATGCTCGACATGGGCTTCATCCACGACGTGAAGAAGATCCTGGCCCTGGTGCCAAAAGAAAAGCAGAGTCTGCTGTTTTCAGCCACCTTCAGTGATGAAATCCGCGACCTCGCCAGCGCGCTGCTGAAAGATCCGCTGCACATCCAGGTGACCCCGCGCAACACCACGGTGCAGCGCATCAGCCAGGTCATCCACCCGGTGGGCCGCGGCAAGAAAAAAGCCCTGCTGGTCCACATCATCAATCAGCACAACTGGAGCCAGGTGCTGGTGTTCACCCGCACCAAATTCGGCGCCAACAACGTCGCCGAGTACCTGACGAAGAACGGCATCCATGCCATGGCGCTGCACGGCAACAAGAGCCAGGGTGCCCGCACCCAGGCGCTGGCCGGTTTCAAGAGTGGCGAGATCCGTGCCCTGGTGGCCACCGACATCGCCGCGCGCGGCATCGACATCGACGAGCTGCCGCACGTGGTGAACTACGAGATCCCCAACGTCAGCGAAGACTACGTGCACCGCATCGGCCGCACCGGCCGCGCGGGCAACAGCGGCGAAGCCATCAACCTCGTGAGCCTGGACGAAGAAGGTTTCATGATGGACATCGAGCGCTTCACCAAACAGCAGATTCCGGTGCAGATCTTCCAGGAGTTCATGCCCGAGCCCGGAGAGAAAGCCGAACCCATCGCCATGGGCCGCCAGACCATCTGGGGCGGCGCCGGCAAGCCGCCGAGCCGCGACGTGATGGCCGCCGCCGCCAAGGCCGCGCGCACCGAGATGCTGCAGCGCGTGCGCGAGAAGAAAGCCGATGCGCCACAGGGTGGCCGCGGCAACGGCGGTGGCCAACGCCCGCGCCCGGCCGGTGACGGCGGCCAGGCCGACGGCCCGCGCGGCGAAGGCCGCCGCGCCCAGGGAGGCCAGCGCCCCAACGGCAATGGCAATGGCCAGCCGCGCAACGGCGGCAACCGCAACGGCGCACAGGGCCAACGCCCGCCGCGCCAGGCCCAGGGCGACCGCATGGACCGGGGCGACCGCCCCGAGCGCGGCGACCGCGGCCCGGCGCGTGGTGAAGGGGGTGCCGAGCGCCAGCCCGGACCCAACGCCCACCTGGGCAGCCTGCGCATCCGCGAACCGCGCCCACGCACCGCCGCCCCGGGTGGCCAGCCCGACCCGCTGCGCACCAGCATCGACTCGATGCGCACCGGCAACCGCGGCAACCGCTCCGGCCAGGGCCGTGGCGGCCCGGGCCGCAACAGCGACGCGCCGCGTGGAGGCCCGGCCGACCCGCTGCGCACCAACTTCGGCCGCATTCGGTAAAGCCTCTCTACACTACAGTGCGGTCATGGAACCCGACCGCACGCCTCCCGTCCCGCCCATCCCTGTCGCCCCGTCTGCCATCACCGGCAACGGGGCGCAGTCACGTTTTGCCACCCTCATGGTGGCGACCTGCAACCTGCTCAACCTGGCGCAACCCGGTCGGCACTTCTACGCCGGCCAGGACCCCTACAGCCAGAACGAGTTCGAGCGCAAGGTCGAGTGGCTGGGCGCACGCTTCAAGGTGCTCAACGCCGACGTGATCGCGGTGCAGGAGGTGTGGGACGAGGTTGCATTGCGCGCGGCGGTGGCACACAGCGGCCTGCAATATGGCTTCGTGAGCGTGCCGGGCGCGGAAAACGGCCTCGGCCAACACGGAGCACAGGGCACGCCAAGGGTCGGCATCGTCAGCCGCCTCAAGGTGGAGTCGGTCACATCGCTGGCCGATTTTCCGGCCGCCGCGGTGGTCGATGTACCGGGCATCGGGCCGCACAACCGGTTCGAGCGCCCACCGTTGCTGGCCACCCTGCGCATGAAGCACGGCCAAGCTGTGGGCGTGATCACGGCGCACCTGAAGTCCAAACGGCCGAAGTACCTGCAGGATGCCGAGGGCAGGCCGCTGGAAGACCCGGCCGACCCCGCCGTGCAGGCCATCGGTTCGCTGCGTTCGCTCATCATGCGCGCGGGCGAGGCGCTGGCGCTGCGCCTGAAGGTGGTGGAGCTGCTGCACCGCACGCGGCTGCCGCTGATCGTCATGGGCGACCTGAACGACGGACCGCACAGCGTCACTACCCAGCTCATCGCCGCCACCTCGCAGGTGGCCTACGACAAGGGCGCGCGCGACAACGCACTCTTCAGCGCCTGGGACGTGATGGGCGAGGCCGCGCTGCGCCGCGACGTGGCCTTCTCGCACATCCACCAGGGCTACCCCGAGGTGCTCGACCAGGTGCTGGTGAGCGAGGAGTTCGTGGCCACCAGCCGCGCTTCCATCGGCGACGTGAAGCGCGTCGAGGTGTTCAACGACCACCTGTTCGAGGGCCGCGACCGCAGCCGCAGCGATCACGGGTTTGTGCGCGCGCTGCTGCGCTTGCGCCTGCCGGACCCGGCACCACCGGATTGAACACCGAAACGGACCGCATCGGCGAATCGGTGCCGATGCGTCACCGGCTCTTTTGCTCGTCCACAAAGCAAAACAGTCCTGTTCTAATTGGCGATCGGTACGGAACACGACCCATCCTGCCCCATGAAACTGCTGCTTGCCGAAGACGATGCCATGCTGGGCGCCAGCATGGAAAAAGGCCTGACACTGGCCGGATTCACACTGGACCGGGTACACGATGGCCAGCATGTGCTGAACGCGCTGGAGAGCCACAGCTACGACGTGATCCTGCTCGACATCGGGCTGCCCAAGATCGACGGTCTGCAGATATTGCGGCGCATGCGCCAGCAAGGCCTGCAGACCCCGGTGCTGCTGGTAACCGCGCGGGACGCCGTGCATGATCGGGTGACCGGTCTGAACCTGGGCGCGGACGACTACCTGAGCAAACCCTTCGACCTGGACGAGCTCATCGCCCGCATCCACGCGCTGGCGCGGCGGCAGGCCGGTCGAAGCCAGCCGCAGCTCCAGCTGGGCCGGCTGCAGCTCGACCCGATCGAGAGACAGGCCCGGCTCGGCGACACCGTGCTGGCGCTCTCGCCGCGCGAGTTCGACCTGCTGGAAACACTGATGCGGCAGCCCGGTGCGGTGCTGTCGGTGGATGTGCTGGAAAAGCAGCTCTACACCTGGGGCAACGAAGTCTCCAGCAACGCCGTCGAGGTGCACCTGCACCACCTGCGCAAGAAGCTGGGTGAGCCCTGGATCGTCAACGTGCGGGGCGTAGGCTACAAACTGGTGCAACCCGCTTGAACTCCATCCGCTCGCGCCTGTTGTTCTGGCAGATCTCCGCCCTGCTGCTGACCGCGGTGGTGGTCGGAATTCTGACGTTCCGGCTCGCCTGGGGGGGATTCAACGATGTGCGGGACCAGGGGCTCGAACAGATTGCCCAGACAGTGTTGCGGCACGACAAGACCTTGAAAACCGGTGGTGTCGGCTCCACACCACCTGCGCCATCGGAACCGTCCATTCTCGAGAAAAAGTGGTTCGCCGAAGACGAGTACCTGGACCAGTTCGTCAGCCAGATCTGGAGCGAGCGTGGGCTGTTGCTGTATTCGTCACTGCGCGAGGTCGGGCCACCGATGCAGACACCGGGCCACCACATCGTCACCTGGCACGGTCAGAGCTGGCGTCTCTTCACCTTGCCCCAGGGGGACAACATCGTCCAGGTGGCCGTCACCACCCATGTCCGGCGGCAGCACTTCTATGAGCTGACCGCATGGCTCCTGATCCCGCTGGGCGTTCTGGTGGTGGTGCTGGGCATGCTGATCCACCAGGCGGTGCTGCGCTCGCTGCGCCCGCTCGAAGACATGCGCCGCGAACTGGGCCAACGCGATGTCGCGGACCTGCACGCGGTACCCACCACCGGGCTACCCACGGAGATCGCTCCGCTGGCCGAGACCCTGAATCAACTGCTCACGCGCCTGGACACCCTGCTGGCCAACCAGCGGCGCTTTCTCGCCGACGCCGCGCACGAACTCAACACGCCGCTGGCCGCCGTCAAGCTGCAGGCCCAGCTGGTGCGGCGCACGCCGGAACCCGAACGGAGCGCCGCGCTTGATGAACTGGACCGGGGCATCGAGCGCACCACCCACCTGGTGTCCCAGCTGTTGCAACTGGCACGGCTGGAACCCGACGTCCGACACCCCGAGCATTCCAGGGTGCGGCTCGATGATCTGGTGCGCGAGGTGGTGGTGTCCTTTGCGGCGCGCGCCGTCGAACACCGCATCGATCTGGGGCTGACCTCGGCCGAACCGGCGCTTGTGTGGGGCGATGCGCAGGCGCTGCGGACCATGCTGGACAACCTGGTGGACAACGCCCTGCGCTATGCCGGTGAAGGGGCCCGCGTGGACCTCGCCCTGCGCGTGGAGGACCCGCATGCGGTGGTGGAAGTCATCGACAGCGGCCCGGGCATCGCGGCGGTGGACCGCGAACGGGTGCAGGAGCGTTTTGTCCGGCTCGACCAGGGGCAGTCCACCGGCAGCGGTCTGGGCCTGGCGATCGTGAAGAGCATCGCCGATCTGCATGCGGCCCGGCTTGAGATGACCAATGCGCCCTCGGGGGGCTTGCTGGTGCGGATCCGCTTTCCGATGGCGGCCGACACCCTGCCCCCCAGCTGAGCCCCGATCGCTCAGACCGGCACGCTCGGGCGCTCAGCCCCGCTTCTGGATCGTGCCGCTGAAGTAGCGCTCGCGCACACGCCGGGCCGTGCGCCACAGGATCGGCGGGGCAAAGTCCTGGCCCATGCGCCAGAGAACGCCCTTGAACTCCTCGGTAGGGCGCGCCTTGAAGATGGTGGTGTGGATGCCATCGGCCTCGCCCTTGGGCCGGCCATTGGAGTAGTAATACAGTGCCAGCGACTTGCGGGTCATGTCTTCGGGGCAGTTCAGGGGATCGGGGTGCCCGTGGAACGATTCGCTGGTGGTGGAAAAGATGGCCAAGCGGTTGAACACCGGCAGGATCTTGTCCCCACAGAACGAGGTGTCCTTGTTCCACAGCTCCAGATGGCCGCCGTACTCCTCTTTCCAGTCTTTGTTCAGGTACAGAAGAATGTTCACGCGGCGGTCCAGGAACGTGGCGTCGTGGTGGTTGAAGTCGGCATGCAGCTTGAGCAGGCCGCCCTTGCGGATCTGGTGCAGACCGCCACCGCGCAAGGCGGGGTCGGGAATCAGGTTCGGAATGCCGGTGACTTTTTCCAGGAAGCGCAGGAATGGCAGGGAATGCAACTGGTAGAACAGGTTGCGGGTCACCGGTCCGAATTTGGTTTCGTCGGCACACACCAGCTTGATCTCGGTCTGGCGGTTGTAGTTGTGCCAGTCGATGTCACCGGGCTTGGGGAATTCGCTCAACACCGCTTCCGCCACGTCTTCGGGCAGAAAGTTGTCGAACGCGATATGGGGAAACGGAGACCCCTGCGCGTATTTGTCGGCGCTCTCGGCCGCCAGGGCCGTGTATTTCGGGTCATCAAAAACAAAGCGGGTGCTCAATCCGTGTGCTGCCATTGTGTGCTCCTCGACACTGTTCGTTCACATCCATGCCGCGAGCCCTCCATAGATCCGTGTCAATAGCACCTCCGAGTGAATTGAACGTCTGCCCAAGTCGCAGCCAACCGGGCAATGTAAAGAAACGAAACTTAAGAATCACTTAAGACACATCCAGCCTGGACGCTCCATCCGCAGGGCGTGCATGGAGCCGGGTCGTGCTTCAGCGCCCGCCACATTGACGACGCGGACACTCGCGCCAGCGCAAACCGTGCGATCGGAACGGAAGTAGAGGAAAGGATGGAACGCCTCAGGCGAAGCGCAGCATCGCCACCGGCGGCAGGTCGTTGGACACGCCTTGCCAGTGCTCGCCCGCGTCGGCGCTTAGCCACAGGCCACCGGTGGTCGAGGCCATGGCCAGGGTCTGGCCGTCGGCGCTGACGTCCAGACCGTGCCGATAGACCAGGTGGTACGCATGGGCCTGCGGCAGCCCGCTAGAAAAGGCCTGGAAGCTGGCACCGCCGTCGTCGGTGCGGTTCACCACCATGCGGCCGTCCACCGGGATGCGGCAGGCATCGGCCTGCGCCGGCACGAACCAGGCGCGCCGGGGGTTCTGCGGATCACAGGCCACCGCGAAGCCGAAGCCGGACGGCGCAGGGGCGTCGATGCCCGTCCACTGCTGGCCGCCGTTGTCCGAGCGGTAGATGCCGCAGTGGTGCTGCACCCAGAGCACATCCGGGCTCGCGGCGCACTGCACCAGGCAGTGCGGGTCTTGCGCATTGCCGTCGTCGGCGTTGTCGGCCGGCAGGTAATCGGCCTTCATGCCGCTGGCGGTGAGGGCCCAGTGCTCGCCGCCATCGCGCGTCTGCCAGACGCCGCCGCAGGACACGGCCACGGTCACATGGCGAGAGTCCCTGGGATCCACCACGATGGAGTGGATGCCCGCATGGTCGTAACCGCCACCCATCCAGTCACGGCGCCCAGGCTGTTCCCACAGCGCGGTGTTGAGCGTCCAGTTGGCGCCGAAGTCGGTGGATCGGAACAACCCGGCCGGGATGCAGCCGGCCCACAGAACACCGGGTTCATCGGCGCCACCGGCCGCTAGCGTCCAGATCAGGTCCACGCTCCAAGGCGTGGTGTCATCGGCCAGGGGACCTTCGGTGGGCTTGGGGGGAAAGGCCGGTGCAGCGATCTCTTGCCAAGTCTGGCCCTGGTCAGCGCTGCGGCGCAGCTTGACGCCGAAATGGCCCATGCGCAGCGCGGCGTACCAGGCCCCATCGCGAGCATCGGCCTGCACGCTGGTGACGGGCTCACCCGCAAAATGGTGGGCGGCAATGGCCCAGTCCGTGCCCGCACCGCGCAACACGAACAGACCTTTGCGGGTGGCGACCAGAAGTGGCTGCATGTCGGGCTCCTTGATTCGATGGGGGAACTCAGCCGCCGCTCAGCGCCTGCACAACCAGCACCTTGTCGCCGGCCACCAGCGCCTGGTTCAGCGCCACGCGGTCCTGCACCATCTGCCGGTTGACGAACACCGCCACGTGTTTGCGCACCGCGCGCTGGTCGTCAAACACGTAGTGCGCGAGCTCTGGGGCGGCTCTCAGCGCGGTCTCCAGCACCTCACGCAAAGTGCCGGGCACGACCTGCTGCGGCGCGCAGTCCACATGGCGGCGCAGGCTGGGGGCAAATTCGACGTGGACCATGGTGGCAGACGGGCGGGTCCGCCAGTTTCAGCCATTGCCCGGGCGTGTGCAAGCGGTGCCCGCGGGGCGTGTAAGCCGTGGCCCGGTTTACCTCTCAGCAGGTTGGGCCGCGGGCCGGAATCACCCTCGCACGAACAAGGTCACCAGCGGCTCGTCCCCCACCTGCCGGCTCCAGTGGCCGTGCAGGGTCGGGTCGAACGTGGCGCCCTCGGGCAAGGTGTCGGCGGAATAGAAATGATCGCCCGGGCCAAAGACGCGCGAGCTGCCATCCTGCAGGCCGATCTCCATCTGCCCCTGCAGTACGAACAGCCACTGCGGCGCACCGGTGCAATGGAATGGGCTGCGAAAGCCCACCGGACTCTGGCGCAACTGGTAGCCCCCGCTGGCCATGAGCGGCGACAGCCGGGCCGCGGGCGTGCCCTCGGTCAAGGGCACGACCTCCTCGCGGAATTTCGCCCGGCCATCGCTGTCGGTGTACAGCACCACCTTGTTGAACTGACTCATCACACGCTCCTCGGATTGGAGCCCTGTTGTATCAGATGGCCTGACCAGATGGCCTTTCATGGCCCGCCCGCTGCAGCGGCGCCAGAAACGACAACAGCCTGGTGGCCACAAGCCACCAGGCTGTCAAGCCGGCATCGGGTGATCAGTTCACCGACTTCGCGGAGTAGCGGTTCGGGTACAGCTCGTTGAGCTTCTGGCCGGTTTCGCCATTGGCCACGATGTCGCCCGTGCGCTGGGCTTCAATCAGTTCGGCGCGGACTTCGGCGCGGGTCTTGCCCTGAGCCATCACCTCGGTGGCGTAGCGGCCGGGGTACACCTGGTTCAGCTTTTCGCCGGTTTCGGCGTTGGCCACGATGTCGCCGGTGCGAACCGCTTCGCGCAGCTCGGCCTGAACTTCTGCACGCGTCATGGCCTGGGCCACGGCTTGGGCGGGGTAGTTCTGCGGATGGAGCTGGCTCAGCGTTTCACCGGTTTCGGCGTTGGCCACGATGTTGCCGGTGCGCACCGCTTCGCGCAGTTCGGCCTGGACTTCGGCGCGGGTCTTGCCCTGGGCAAGCACCTCGGCGGCGTAGCGGCCCGGGTACACCTGGTTCAGCAATTCGCCGGTTTCGGCGTTGGCCACGATGTTGCCCGTGCGCTGGGCTTCCAGCAGTTCGGCGCGAACCTGTTCGCGGGTCTTGGCCGTTGCGGGGTCGGCCGCCAGGGCGTGACCGGCGGACAGGGTGGCGATGGCGAGGGTGATGGCGGTGAAGTAAGAGCGTTTCATGACAAGTTCCTTTCAGGGTTGGTGGGGCTGGAAAGGCCGCGAAACACATCAAGGTCTGCCCAGCATCGAAGCGTTGAATGAGGTCTTGCGCTGCGATGGGGTGAACTTTAAAGTTTCCGTTTCCATAGAAAAACAGGCAAATCCTCTTTGATATATTGCTGAAACAGAAATAATGGTCGCTTGAAACTCCGGAGACTGCCCTATGGACCGATTGACCTCCATGCGTGTTTTTCAGCGCGTGATCGACGAAGGCGGCTTTGCCGCCGCCGGTCGTGCCCTGGACATCTCCCCTGCGGTGGTGACCCGTCTGGTGGCCGATCTGGAGGAGCACCTGGGCACCCGGCTGCTGCACCGGACCACCCGCCGCCTGTCGCTCACCGAGGCGGGTGAGACCTACCTGGAGCGGGTGCGCCAGATCCTGCAGGACCTGGACGAGGCCCACGCGCTCGTGAGCTCGCACACGAACGAACTCGCCGGGGTGCTGCGCATCCTGGCCCCGCCGGTGCTGGCCACGCACGTCCTCGCGCCACTGGTGGCCGGTTTCCGCCAGGCCTATCCCAAAATCCAGCTCGACATCGAGGTGAACAACCACCGCGAGCCGCCGATCGAGGACTACGACGTCACCCTGCTCGGCGCCCCCACGTCCTTCGATGCCAACGTGATCGCTCGCAAGATCATCTCCGGCGAGGCCATCCTGGTGGCCTCGCCGGCCTACCTGGCACGCCGGCCCGCGCCCCAGACGCCCGCCGAGCTCGTCCAGCACGAGTGCCTGCGCATCAAACCCGACAACCACCGCAAGCTCGGCTGGCAGCTGTTCCGCTCGGACAAGGCCGATGAGGCGGTCGAAGTCGACGTGCCTGCCGTGCTCTGGACCAACCACACCGACACGCTGCTGCGCGCCGCGCTCGACGGCGCGGGCATCGCGGCGACCACGGTGGAACTGGCGGCGCCCCACCTGGCCAGCGGCGCCCTGGTTCGGGTGCTCGCGCCCTGGATCGCCGGCCGCTACACGCTCTACGCCGCGCTGCCGAGCCGCAAGTTCATGCCGCGGCGCACGCGCGTGTTTCTGGACTACCTGACGGTGCAGACCCAGCTGGCCGTGGTCAACGCCCTGGCCGCCTGCGACGCCTGCTGAAGCGGCAACCGGCCCGAGGGCTTACAACCCGTTTCACAAATATCCGCAGCGGTTCAACCCCGTTCGGCGATCCCGTTCGTTTCAGTGGGCTCCATCCACTTCTTCTGGAGCTTCCATGAAACCCCGTCCTTCCCCTCTTCAGCGCCTGGCCCTGCCCGCGCTTGCCGCCCTGACCCTGTTCAGCGCCCTGCCCGCCCAGGCGGTGGGACGGATCGCCGACGTCCACGTGATCGACCGCGACAGCGGTGAGGTGTTGCCGGTGATCCGGCACCGGGGCGAACATTGGGTGGCCGGCCGGCCGGGCGCGCGTTATGCCGTGTCGGTGCGCAACACCCTGGACACCCGCATCATGAGCGTGGTATCGGTCGATGGGGTGAACGTCGTTTCGGGCGAAACCGCCTCGTGGGGGCAGACCGGCTATGTGCTCAGCCCCTGGCAGCAGTACGACATCACCGGCTGGCGCAAGAGCGATGCCGAGGTGGCCGCCTTCCACTTCACCGCAGCGCCCGCCTCGTACGCCGCGCGCACCGGACGGGCGGCCCAGGTGGGCGTGATCGGGGTCGCTTTGTTCCGAGAAAAGGTGCCGGAGCCCGCCGCGATCGCACCCGAGCCCTACAGCCAGGCTCCCCTGCGTGAGCGTCTGGGCGCGGCGGAATCGGCCCAGGCCATGAACCAGGACAGCAGCGCTGCCCCGGGCAGCGCACCACCCCCACCGGCGCCCGCCGAGGCCACGGCCAAGGCACAGCTCGACGGGGGCCTGGCGCGCGAAGAATCCGTCGCATCGCGTCGCATGGCCCCCGCCCGCCCGGCACCCCGCCTGGGCACCGGCCACGGCGAGCGTGAGGGCTCGTGGGTGGGTCACACCACCTTCGAGCGCCGCAGCCAGCGGCCCGATGAACTGATCCGCATCCGCTACGACAGCCGCGAGAACCTGATCGCCATGGGCGTGATCCCCCCCGACGCGATGCCCCGCCGCCCCAACCCCTTCCCCGGCTCCCCCACCCCGCGCTACGCGCCCGATCCGAACTGAGCCGTGGGGCAGGATGCGCCACGGAGGGCCACACCATAATCGGGCGCATGGACGCGGCCGGTTCCCCCAGCGACGAGCAACTCATGCACGCCTTTGCGGCCGGTGACGCACGCGCTTTCGAAACCCTGTACGACCGCCACACCCTGCCGGTGTGGCGCTTCGTCCAGCGCAGCGTGAACAACAGCGCACTGGCCGACGACCTGGTGCAGGACGTGTGGTTCAGCCTCGCGCGTCAGGCCCCAGCCTACGAAGCCCGCGCGCGCTTCCGGACCTGGCTCTTCACCCTGGCCCACCACCGCCTGGTGGACCACTGGCGCACCCACAAGAACCACACCAGCCTGGACGCACAGACCGAAGAAGGCGCGACGCTGGCCGATACGCTGGCGGCCGCATCCGGCTTCGGCCCCGAGCGCCAGCTGACCTCGCGCGAGCAGGCACAGGCCCTGCTGGACGCGCTCGCGGCCCTGCCCGCCGTGCAGCGCGAAGCGTTCCTGCTGCAGGCCGAAGGCGGCCTGAGCCTGGCCGAGATCGCACAGACCACCGGTGTCAGCCAAGAGACGGCCAAGAGCCGGCTGCGCTACGCCCGCGCCCGCCTGCGCGAAACCCTGGAGGCGCACGCATGAACCGCGACCAGCCACCCCCGCCAGCGCAGGGACCGGCCCCAGAGGACCTGCTGCTGCGCCGCTACCACGAGGCCAATGCGCTCGACGGCGCACGCCCCGGCCCGGCGATGCGCGAGGCCGTGCTGGCCCACGCACGCAGCGTGGCCGCCGCGCAGTCCACAACCCGTGTCGGCGCGCCCGACGTGACACCGCGACCCGCCGCCAACGACCACCGCTGGGTCTGGCGGGCCCTGGGCAGCGTGGCCGTGCTGGGCCTGGTCGGCCTGCTGGCCCTGCAGTTCGACCGCGGCACACCCGAGGAGCGTGAGGCCGCGTTCGGCCCGCCGACATCGCCATCGGCCGCCCCAGCGCCCGAAGCCGCGCCGCCGGCCACAGAAACCTCCCGGGATGCGGTGGAACCCACGCCGACCCAGGAGGTGGCTCCAGCCCCGAGCGCCAAGATGCAGCGTCAACGCGCCGAGCCGGCGTCCAAACCCCGGCCGACGACCGCGACCCCTCCCGCGCCGCCCCCTGCACCGGCTGCGCAGCCGTCACCGCGCGCCGCACCAGGGGGCGCCGACTCCATGCGCTCTGCCCCGGCCAGTCCGCTGGCCCGCGAGGAAGCCCATGCAGACCGCGAGGCTGCCGACGCCGCGGCGCCCGCACCCGCACAGGCCGCGCCCCTGGGCGCATCCCGCCAACAGATGGAGGCCGGGGTCGCCCGCCGCAGCGCATCGCCAGCGGGCCCCGAGCTGCTGAACGCCGCCACAAGGGGCGATGCTGCGGCGGTGCGCAGCCTGCTTGCACAAGGGGTTGACGTGAACAGCACCGACGCCGATGGCCGCACCGCGCTTATGCTGGCCGCGCGGCGCGGTGACGCCGCGCTGATCCGTTCGCTGCTGAGCGCGGGAGCCGACCCTCGGCGCACCGATCGCGATGGGCACAACGCCAGCGACCATGCCCGCGAGGCTGGCAAAGAGGCCGTGTTGCCGCTGCTGCGGGTGGACCCGGACCGCTGAGGCCCACGGGCTGGCCCGCCGGCCAGAGTGCGGCCCGACGGCGGTCAGCGCCCCTGGCCGGCTTGAACCGAAGGATTGAGGGGGGTCAGCGCCTGCCCGGTGCCCAGGTAGGCGATCAGGTTGTCGGCCGCCAGGTTCGCCATCGCCAGACGGGTTGGCAAGGTGGCGCTGGCAATGTGCGGCGTGAGCACCACGTTGGGCACGGTCAGCAAGTCCGGGTGCACCTTGGGCTCACCCTCGAACACGTCCAGCCCGGCAGCGGCGATGCGCTTTTCGCGCAGCGCCACGGCCAGCGCCGCGTCGTCCACGATGCCGCCACGAGCGATGTTGACCAGCGTGGCCGTGGGCTTCATCTGCGCGAGCTCGGCCGCGCCAATGGTGTGGTGCGATTCGGCGCTGTAGGGCACGACGAGCACCAGGTGGTCGGCCTGTTGCAGCAGTTCGGCCTTGCTGACGTAGCGCGCACGGCAGGCAGCTTCGCTCCCGGTGTCGAGCCGGGAGCGGTTGTGGTAGATCACGTTCATGCCAAAGCCGTGTGCGCCGCGCCGGGCGATGGCCTGGCCGATGCGACCCATGCCCAGGATGCCCAGCGTGCTGCCGTGCACCTCGGCGCCGGCAAACATGTCCAGCGCCCAGCGGTTCCACTGGCCGGCGCGCAGGAAATGTTCGCTCTCGCAGATGCGCCGCGCCGTGGCCATGAGCAGGGCAAAGCCGAAGTCGGCCGTGGTCTCGGTCAACACGTCGGGTGTGTTGGTGGCGAGCACACCGGCGGCCGTCATGGCCGGCACATCGAAGTTGTTGTAACCCACCGCGATGTTGGCCGCGACGCGCAGTTGCGGGCAGGCCGCCAGCAGAGCCGCGTCGATGCGCTCGCTGCCGGTGGTCATCACGCCCACCTTGCCCTGCAGCCGTTCGATCAGTTGCGCGGGTGTGAACGGCGCGTCCTGCTCATTGGTCTCGACCTCGAAATGCTCGCGCAACCGCGCCACCACCTCGGGAAACACGGCGCGTGCAATCAGGATGGCGGGGCGTTGGTTCAAGGTATGACTCCGGTTAAACGATTGACCCACGCTCCTCCGGAACGCGAGGACCCACCCAGCACACGCCGAGGATCCGGCTCCGCCGGTCCAAGGGCGTGGTCCCCCTGGGGGGAAGCCGCGAAGCGGCGCAGGGGGGAGCCTTATACAGCGAGCAGATCCACTTCAAACAGCAAGGTCGCGTTGGGCGGAATCACGCCGCCCGCACCGCGCGCACCATAGCCCAGCGCGGCCGGGATGACCAGGCGGCGCGTACCACCCACGGCCATGCCCTGCACACCTTCATCCCAGCCTTTGATGACATGGCCGGCGCCGAGCGGGAATTCGAAGGGCTGGCCGCGGTCCTTGCTGGAGTCGAACTTGGCGCCTTGCACGCCGTCGTTGTAGAGCCAGCCGGTGTAGTGCACCTGCACCGGGCGACCGGCCTGGGCGACTTCGCCGCCGCCGACCACGGTGTCTTCGTACTGCAGGCCGCTGGGAGTGGTGATCATGGAATGTCCTTGGATGAGATGAAAAGGGAAGGGGCGATTATTCCAGCCCCGGTGCAGCCCGCCCCGCTGCCCGCGCGTTGCACCATTGGCAACACGGGTTTACACAAGCTTTTCATCGGCCATGGCAAGCGTTAACGCGCACCGTTTGTACTGCAGGCTCCCAAGCAACACAGGTGTCAGGAGACCCGACATGAACCCCAAGACCTCCCCCCTCACCCGCCGCATGGCGCTCGGCGCCATCGTCGGCTCGGCCTTGCTGACGGCGCTGCCCGCCATGGCCCAACACCAGATGGTCAACGTGCGCGTCATCAACCGCGACAGCGGCGAAATCCTGCCGCTCTACCGCCACCGGGGCGAGTTCTGGGTGGCCGGTGAGCCGGGTGCGCGCTACGCGGTGGAGCTGTACAACCCCACGCGCGGACGGCTGCTCAACGTGGTGTCGGTCGATGGCGTGAACGTCATCACCGGCGAGACCGCGGACTTTGACCAACCCGGCTACGTGCTCGCGCCGGGGCAGCGCTACGACGTGAGCGGCTGGCGCAAGAGCCGCCGCGAGATCGCGGCCTTCGAGTTCACCCGCCTGTCGCGCTCCTACGCCGCGCGCACCGGTCGCCCCGACGACGTGGGCGTGATCGGCGTGGCGGTGTTCCGCGAACGCCGGTTCTACCGCGCGCCCGAGCCGGAGATTCGCCCCTACGAGCGCAGCGCGCCGGTACCGGGGGAGGATACCGGTCCCGCGTTCCAGGGCAAGTCGCATCGCTGGAGCGAGCCATCGGCCGCCGGCCCCCAACTGGGCACGGGCCATGGCGATCGCGAACGCGACCCGGTGGGACGCACCGACTTCGAGCGGCGCAGCTCGCGCCCCGACGAGATCGTGCGCATCCGCTACGACAGCCGCGCCAACCTCATGGCCATGGGCATCATCCCAGCCTACCAGCGCCCGCCGCGTGAATACCACCCCCGCGCCTTCCCCGACGCACGTCCGGGCTACGTCCCTGATCCGGAGTGAGCCTCACACCCCGCGCGTGAAGCACCCCCCTTGGAGGGGGGGTAACGCGAAGCGGCTCGGGGGGGTCAGGTCAACCAGTGTGTGAAGCTCTCGACGGGTTCGCGCGGAGTGATGAAGGTGTTGACCTTGTCGGCCGGGTCCGCGTAGCCCAGCGACATGCCGCAGACCAGCATCTCGTTGTCGCCCGCGCCGATGTGCGGCAGGATGATCTTGGCAAAGCCGTTCCAGGCCGCCTGTGGACAGGTGTGCAGGCCGTGGCCGCGCGCGGCCACCATGAGGTTCTGCATGAACATGCCGTAGTCCATCAACGAGCCGCGACCCATCACACGGTCGATCGTGAACATGAACCCCACGGGCGCGTCGAAGAAACGGAAGTTGCGCTGGTGCTGCGCGTGCATCTTGTCCTTGTCGCCCTTGGTAATGCCGAGCAGGCCATAGAGCCCCCAGCCGTTTTCACGCCGGCGGTCGATGTAGGGGCTGACCCACTTCTCCGGGTAGTAGTCGTATTCCTCGCGGTACTCGGACGCCAGCGACGGATCGGCGCGCAGGGCGTCGTGCGCGGCACAGCATTTCTCCACCAGCGTGTCGCGGCTCGCGCCCTGCAACACATAGACCTTCCAGGGCTGGGTGTTGGTGCCCGAGGGCGCGCGGCTGGCCAGTTGCAGCAGGTGTTCGATGGTCTCGCGTGGCACCGGTTGGGGCAGGAAGGCGCGGACCGACATGCGGCTGGTGATGGCCGTGTCCACGCTGGCGGCGTCGATGGGCGACTCGGTGGCCGAAGACGGGGGATTGAGGGACATGCGTGATCTCCGGTTTTATTGACGTTTACGTAAACGTCAATTATCTCAAGAACCCCGGCAACATGCTGCCGCCGTCACAGGATGGATTCAAGCGCCGACTTGAGCGCGGCCGGCAAAGGCACGGGGCGGCGCGTTTCGCGGTCCACGTACACGTGGACGAAGTGGCCGCAGGCGGCGGCGGAGTCGCTGTCCTGCGCAAAAAGACCCACTTCGTAACGCACGCTGGAGCTGCCCAGATGGGCCACACGCAGGCCGGCCTGCACGGTTTGCGGGAAAGCCAGCGGCGCGAAATAGTTGCACTGGGTTTCCACCACGAGACCAATGACCTCGCCACCATGGATGTCCAGCGCGCCCCGCTCGATCAGCCAGGCGTTCACAGCAGTGTCGAACCAGCTGTAGTAGACGACGTTGTTGACGTGGCCATAGATGTCGTTGTCGCTCCAGCGCGTGCCGATGGTGCGGAAGATGCGGTAGTGGTCCCGGGTCTTGGCCTGGGCGCGCGCGGCGGGGATCGCTGAGGCGTTGGTGTTCATGGCGCGGCATTCTGCCAGCGGGGCCCGGTGCCGGCTGTCGCCCAGGTCGCCACAACCGCGGGGGCATCGGGTGCCGCGCGCCGGGCCAACGCGGCCCAGCGCGCGTGGTAGTCCAGGGCCACGCGGTAGGTGTTCACCTGCGCCTGCACCGTGGCCTCCATGTCGGTGCCGTAGCCACCAGCCATCGCAAAGGCCAGCGGCAGGCGGCGCTGCCAGGCCCAGTCCATCACGCGGCGGTCGCGCGCTTCCAGTCCGTCGAAGCTGAGCTTGAGCCGCCCAAGGCGATCGCCCTCGTGCGGGTCGGCGCCGGCCAAGTAGATCACCAGCCCGGGTTCGAACCGGCGCTCCAGCTCGTCGAGCGCGCGCTCCAGCGCTTCCATGTACTCGGCATCGCCACAGCCGTCGGGCAGTTCCACGTCGAGGTCGCTCGGTTCCTTGCGAAAGGGGAAATTTTTCGCGCCGTGCAGCGAGAGCGTGAACACCGAGTCGTCGGTCGCAAAGATGCTCGCCGTGCCATTGCCTTGGTGCACGTCCAGGTCGATGATGGCCACGCGCAGCGGGCCACCGGCGCGGTGATGGCGCGCGTGTTCGGCCTGCATCAGCCGGGTCGCCACGGCAGCGTCGTTGAAGACGCAGAAGCCGCTGCCCTTGTGGGCATAGGCGTGGTGCGTGCCGCCGGCCAGGTTGGCCGCCAGCCCCTCGCCCGCCATCGCAGCGCGACAGGCCTGGATGGTCGCGCCCACCGAGCGCCGTGCCCGTTCGCACATGGCCGGGCTCCAGGGGAAACCGATTTCTCGCTGCGCGCTGGCGTCCAGCGTGCCCTGGCTGATCGCACCGATGTAGCCCGGCGTATGCGCCAGCGCCAGCTCACCGTCGCTGGCGGGCAGCGCCTGCCCCAGACGCACCTGCGGCCATTCGGCGGCCAGGCGCTCGCGCAAGCGCCCGTACTTGGCCATCGGGAAGCGGTGGCCGCTGGGCAGGGGCAGGATGAAGTGGTCGGCGTAGTAAGCGTGCACGGCGGGTGGGCCCTCGACAGGTGGGCGAGCCCATTGTGTCCGCAGCGGGAAACCGGGGTGGATTGCCCGTGTTTTAGAACACCGACCCTAGATTGCTGCAGTGCAACAAAAACCGCTTGCACTGAATCGGGTTATCCCTATAATTCGGTTCATGTTGCAGCGCAGCAAAGCGAACGAAAACAACAGCGTACAGACAGCGCGGTGTTCTCGAGCAGCTCTCAACTAAACCTGTAAACCAAACTCAAGGAGTATTCACTATGTTGACCGCTGAACAAATCGTTGCCGCCCAGAAAGCCAACATCGAAACCATTTTCGGCCTGACCCAGAAAGCCTTCGAAGGCGTTGAAAAACTGGTCGAGCTCAATGTGCAGGCCACCAAGGCCGCCCTGTCCGAGTCCGCCAACAGCGCCCAAGCCCTCCTGAGCGTGAAAGACGCGCAGGAACTGCTGACGCTGCAAGCCAGCCTGATGCAACCCCTGGCCGAAAAGACCGTGGCCTACAGCCGTCACCTGTACGACATCGCTTCGGGCACCGGCGCCGAATTCGGCAAGGCCGCTGAAGCCCAGGCCGCTGACGCACAGAAGAAATTCATGTCCGTCGTGGACAACGCCTCCAAGAACGCTCCCGCCGGTTCCGAAACCGCCGTGGCCGTGATGAAGAGCGCTGTCTCCGCCGCCAACAACGCCATGGAATCGGTGCAGAAGGCTGTCAAGCAAGCCACCGAAATGGCCGAAGCCAACTTCAACACCGTGACCTCGCAAGCCGTCAGCGCCACCAAGGCCGCTGCCAAGAAGCGTTGAACTGACCCGGGATCGTGCCGTTGATCGGGGTCTTGACTTCGGTCAAAGCGACCACCATATGGTCACGGCATGATGGCGCCAGACCTCGGAAGGCGGCGCCACTCATCTGGTCCGTTTTTTCTGGTTGTCTCCTCGGGTCCTTTTCGAAATTCGATTTCATCGGACCCCTTAAGCCCTCGCTGCAAAGTGAGGGCTTTTTTTATGGCCGCCGGACCTACAGCAACCTCAGTTGCGCCAGCTGTGCCTTCAGCCGCGGCATGGCGGCACGCATCGCCACCCGACCCGCCTCGATGGAGCGCTGTCGGGCCGCGAAATCCGCACTGCCCACGCCTGTCAGTGCCGGGCGCAGCAACACGTCGGCCCCCGCGAGCTCGTACTTGTTGATGGTCTGGCCCATGATGGCAAAGGTCTGCAACAACACCTGCAGGCTGCCATTGGGATGGTTCCCCTCGGGCGCATTGGAAATGTCCACCGCCAGCACCACCTCGGCCCCCATGGCGCGCGCCTGGCTCACCGGCACGGGCGCCACCAACCCGCCATCCACGTAATCGCGGCCCGTGATGCTCACGGGAGTGAAGACACCCGGCACCGCGCTCGACGCCCGCACCGCCTGGGCCGCATCGCCACGCCGGAACAGCACCCCCTGCCCGGTTCCGAGATCGGTGGCCAGAATGCCCAGCGGCAACGCCATGTCTTCGATCCGGCGGCCATCGATGGCCTGGCGCACATAGCGCGCCAGCGCCTCGCCTCGCAGCATGCCGCGGCTGAACAGCGGCATGGTCCAGTCGGTCAGCGCGGCCTCTTCCATGGTGAGCGCGGCGCGTTCGAGTTCGGCGGCGCTCTTGCCGCTGGCGTAAAGCGCCGCCACCAGGCTACCCGCGGATGTACCGACCACCAGATCGGGCCGGATGCCGTGCTGCTCCAGCACCTGGATCACCCCGACATGGGCGAAACCCCGTGCGGCACCACCGCCCAGCGCCAGTCCCAGGCGGGGCGGCCGGCGTGCGGGCGCCACGTCCGGGGGCGCGGTCACCACAGGCCCGGGCTCGGGGGCGCCCATGGGCAGGATGGAGCAGCCACCGAGCACGGCCAGCGCCAGGACATTGACCCAGGTCAACAAAAACTTATTAAGAAGCATTCGTGTTTGTGTTAGCATCATTAACAGTTTAAACGTGCCTGCATCGCTGGAGGTTTCCAGCCATGTGCAGGGTTCCTTGCCATCCAGAAAGCCCCCACCCATGCGAAACACCGTCAAGCTTCCCGTTGTCATGGCCACCGCGGCCTGCGCCCTGGCCATCCAGAGCCAGGCGCTGGCCCAGGACAAGGTGCTCAACCTGTATTCCGCCCGTCACTACCAGACCGACGAGGTGATGTACGACACCTTCACCAAGACCACCGGCATCAAGATCAACCGGGTGGACGCGGACGACGCGGGCATTGTGGCGCGCCTGCGCGCCGAGGGTGCGGCCTCCCCGGCCGACGTGATCATGCTGGTGGACGCGGCCCGCATGGCCAGCGCCGACAGCCAGGGCCTGTTCCAGCCTATCAAGTCGGCCAAGCTGGACGCAGCCATTCCCGCCAACCTGCGCGCGGACGCGTCCAAGGACGGCGTGACCTGGACCGGTTTCTCCACCCGCGCCCGCGTGATCGTCTACGACCCGCTGCGCGTCAAGGCCGCCGACGTGGCCACCTACGAACAACTGGCCGACCCCAAGCTCAAGGGCCTGGTTTGCACCCGCTCGGGCTCGCACCCCTACAACCTGTCGCTGTTCGCCACCGTGGTCGAGCGCCTGGGCGATGCCAAGGGTGAAGAATGGCTCAAGGGCGTGGTCGCCAACATGGCGCGCGCGCCCAAGGGCGGTGACACCGACCAGATCAAGGGCGTGGCGTCGGGCGAATGCGGTGTGGCGATCACCAACTCCTACTATGCGGCGCGCCTGATCAAGTCGAGCAAACCCGAGGACCGCGCGGTGATGGAAAAAGTGCGCGTGGTGTTCCCCAACCAAGGCACCAGCGGCACCCATGTGAACATCGCCGGCGCAGCCGTGGCCAAACACGCCAAGAACAAGGACAACGCCATCGCCTTCATGGAGTTCCTGTCCAGTCCCTTCGCGCAGGACTACTTCGCCAACGGTAACAACGAGTTCCCGGCCGTCAAAGGCCTGAAAGTCGACAACGCAGCCCTCAAGGCCATGGGTGGCGACAACTTCAAGGCCGAGCAGATCCCGCTGGGCGTGGTGGCGAAGAACATGACCAAGGTGCAGCAGATGCTGGACCGCACTGGATATAAGTAACCCCCCTGCGCCGCTTCGCGGCTTCCCCCCGGAGGGGGACAACGCGAGTGGCCCGGCGGAGCCGGTTCCACCGCGTTCTGCGGCAACTACCCCTCTCCCGATCCACCCCCTCACCGGCGCGCGTGCCTACCACCCAGGATGCGGTGGCCCCGGCTCCGCCGGGCCACTCGCATCGCCCCTTGAGGGGCTGAGCGGTTACGCGCAGCGAACAAGCGATGGGGGTGTTCAATTCAACAGTTTGCGCGCCCGGTGCAGGCGCACGAACAGGCTTTCCTGACTGATCGCCAGGCGCTCGCACACCACCTCGGTGTCCTCGTCGTGCAGCACGCGCCAGCGCATCACCTCGCGCAGCCCTTCGGGCAATCTCTCGATGTGACCCAAGGCCAGGGCCAGGCGCTCGCGGTGCTCGGCCAGTTCGTCCGGGCGGGCGGCGGCGCATTCGTATTGCAGGGCTTCGTCGTCGTCGGCATCCATCTCGTGGTAGCGGGCGCGGTCCCGGATCAGGTCGACCAGCTTGTTCTTGAGGATGCCGGTGAGCCAGCTGCGCAGCGCGCTGCGGCCCGAAAACGCGGCGCAGCCGGACATCACCGCCTCGAACACGTCGTGCACCAGGTCTTCGGCCAGCATCGGGTCGTGCAGCTTGCGCTGGGCGAACCGGATCAGGTAGCTGCGGTGGCTCACCATCTCGGTCCAGCAGACGGTACCCGGGTGGGGCATTGACAAGGCAGACAGGTGGGTGGTGTTCATGGCGGGCTCCAGTTCGGGTTCGGTGCCTCCAATGTGGTCAGCCCAGATCACAGCCCGCTATCGAAAGATCACATTTCGATAACAATCGGGTAAGAAATCGCTCACGCAGCGGACCCACTCCCATGAACGCCATGAACGCCATGAAGCAGATCCTGATTGCCGAGGACCAGACCGATATCCGGGACCTGCTGGCCCTGAACCTGCGCGGCGCCGGCTATGGCGTGAGCGAGACCCGCGATGGACCGTCGGCGCTGGCGCTGCAAATCGAAATCGGACACGACCTGCTGGTGCTCGATCTGATGATGCCGGGACTGGACGGGCTGGAGGTGTGCAAGACCTTGCGCTCGCGCGGCGACCACACCCCCATCCTGATGCTCACCGCCAAGTCCACCGAACTCGACCGCGTGCTGGGCCTGGAACTCGGCGCCGACGACTACCTCACCAAACCCTTTTCCATCGCCGAGCTGCTGGCGCGCGTCAAGGCATTGCTGCGCCGCTCGGAGCTGCTGCGTGCGGCACAGGCGGCCCAGAACCAGGCATCGGATGCCGGAGCCCTGCTGGTCAACGGCGAACTGGAGATTCAACCCGTCAAGCGCGTGGCCCGGGTGCGCGGCGTGACGCTCGATTTCACGGCACTGGAGTTCGACCTCCTGCTGTATTTCGCCCAGCACCCGGGCCACGTGTTTTCACGCGGACAACTGCTCAACGCCGTCTGGGGCTATACGCACGACGGCTACGAACACACGGTTACCACCCACATCAACCGCTTGCGGGCGAAGCTGGAGTCCGACCCGCTGCGCCCGGACTTCATCCTCACCGTGCGGGGCGCCGGCTACAAGATGCGTGAGCGCCCAGGGCCCTGAGCCATGAAGGTTCGGATCAAGATCGCCCTCACGATCTTCCTCACCGGTCTGTTCACCGCGCTGGGCGTGGTGATCGCCATCGTGCTGGCCTACGAACGCTTTGAGCACGAGTCGGCCTACTACCGCGCCGACGCGTTCTTGAAGCGCGTGGTCCTGCAGCACAACGACCTGCTGGGCATGCGGGCGCGTTTTGGCGAAGACTTCAACGACTTCCTCGCCAACCTGGTGCTCTATGAGCCCGACACCCAGCTCTACCTGCTGGACACGCAGGGCACCGTGCTCAGCTCCACCGGAAAGGCCCAACTCGCGCCGGGTTTCAAGGTGCGCATCGGGCCGGTCCTGGAGGCCGCTGGCGATACACCCATGCCCTATGTGCTGGGTGACGACCCCGAACACATGGACAAGCGCGTGATCATCGCGGCGCGTCCGCTGCGCCACGCCTCCATACAACCCGACCGGCCCGTCGATGGCTACCTGTATCTGGTCTCGCGCCCCCGCACGTTCGGCGAGGGGCGCATGGCAGCCTTGCGCAGCACGCTGTCCCAGCCCGCTTTGCTGATGGTGCTCGCGGTGGTGGCGTTCGCCACCCTGCTCGCCACCTGGGCCACCGCCACCATCACGCGCCCGCTGTCGCGACTCACCCAATCGGTCGGCCGGGTCACGCAGGAAGGTCTCGACGACATGGCCTCGACCGACCCGGACGGGCCGGGTCCATCGCTTGATCTGCCCGATGCCAGGAGCCACGATGAATTCGGCCAGCTCGCGGGTGGCATCGACGCGATGCTCCAGACCTTGCGGCGGCAGTGGAGCACGCTGCGGCGCCTGGACCACTTCCGCCGCGAGGGCGTGAGCAACCTCTCGCACGATCTGCGCTCGCCGCTGACCGCCACCACCGCCTGCCTCGAAACCCTAGACGCCCGCTGGAGCGGCGACGCCACCCGCGAAGAAGACCGCCGGCTGGTGGCGGTGGCCCTGCGCAACACACACAACGCGGCCCGTCTCGTTCAAAGCCTGGGTGACCTTGCTCGCCTGGACGAACCGGCGTTCAAACTCAACGCCGAGGTGCTGGACCTGGGCGAACTGCTGGACGACGTGGTCATGCGCTTTGCCGAGCGGGCGCGCCTTCAGGGCATTCGCCTGCAGATGGCCGTACGCCCCGACGCCGCGCAACGCCCCGCGCTGGCCGCGGTGGACATCGAGCTGTTCGAGCGCGCGGTGGCCAACCTGGTGGACAACGCGCTCAAGTTCTCAGGCAGCGGCAGCGTGATCCAGCTGAGCGCCGACCGCCACACCGGTGCGCACGGCGAGGTGGTCACGGTCCGGGTGAGCGACAACGGATCGGGCATTCCAGCCCAAGACATTCCCCACCTCTTCGACCGCTTCTACCAAAGTCGGTCCAGCGTGGCACCCGCCACCGGGGAAGGCGGCAAAGGCCTGGGCCTGGCGATCGTGAAACGCATCGTCGATCTGCACGGTGGCTGGCTGCACGTGTCCAGCGAACCGGGCCACGGCACCGCCGTCACGCTGGAACTCCCGGCCGGCCCGGGTCTTCAAAAGACCTGCGGCACGTAAATCTCGCCAGGCACCTGGTGGCGGCGGTAGTCTTCGTGGCGCATGCGTTCGGGCAGCTCGATGCCGGGGCGCTCGATCTCGTGGTACGGCATCTGTGACAGCAGGTGGTGGATGCAGTTGAGGCGTGCCTTCTTCTTGTCATCGGCGGGCACCACCCACCACGGCGACTCGGGGATGTGGGTGCGCTCCAGCATGACTTCCTTGGCCTTGGTGTAGAGCTCCCAGCGGCGACGGCTCTCCAGGTCCATGGGGCTGAGCTTCCATTGCTTGAGCGGGTCGTGGATGCGGCCGAGGAAGCGCAGCTCCTGCTCGGCATCGGACACCGAAAACCAGTACTTGATGAGCTGGATGCCCGAACGCGCGATCATCTTCTCGAACTCGGGCACGTCGCGGAAGAAGGCTTCGTACTGCTCGTCGGTGCAGAAGCCCATCACCTTTTCCACCCCGGCGCGGTTGTACCAGCTGCGGTCGAACAGCACGATCTCGCCGCCCGCCGGCAGGTGCGGCACATAGCGCTGGAAGTACCACTGCGTGCGCTCGCGGTCGCTGGGCGCGGGCAGCGCGACCACACGGGCCACGCGCGGGTTCAGGCGTTGGGTGATGCGCTTGATCACGCCGCCTTTGCCGGCCGCGTCGCGCCCTTCGAACACGATCACCACCTTGTGCCCGGTGGCCTGCACCCAGTCCTGCAGCTTCACCAGCTCGGCCTGCAGCCGGAACAGCTCGCGGAAATACGTGCGCCGGTTTTCCTTCTGCTGTCGCAGCGCCTCGGGGTCCAGCGCGCCGCCGAGCGCGTCCACGTGGCGGTCTTCGATCTCCATCTCCAGCTCTTCGTCGTAGCCGTCCATGAGATCGTGGTGAATGCGGGTCAGCAGCTCGTCGTGGCTGTCAAACATGGGCGGCTCCGTGCGGGGGTCAATGGTCGCTGCAGGCTACCGGCTGTTCATGACAACGGCGTGAAAGCACGGTGCCAGACCGGTGACAAGATCGGTGTCATCGGCTGGGTCATAATTGACGTTTACGTCAACGTCAACTCAACACCCGAGGAGCACACCCATGGACATTCAAGGCAAGGTATTCATCGTCACCGGCGGCGCATCCGGTCTGGGCGAAGGCACGGCGCGCATGCTGGCGGCCAACGGCGGCACCGTCGTCATCGCCGACATGCAGGCTGAAAAAGGCGAAGCGGTCGCCAAGGACATCGGCGGCGCGTTCGTGAAATGCGACGTGAGCAACGAAGTCGACGGCCAGGCCGTGGTGGCCAAGGCCCTGTCCCTGGGCAAGCTCATGGGCCTGGTCAACTGCGCCGGCATCGCGCCGGCCGAAAAGACCGTGGGCAAGAACGGCGCGCACTCGCTGGCCGTCTACACCAAAACCATCATGGTCAACCTGGTCGGCAGCTTCAACATGATCCGCCTCGCTTCGGAAGCCATGTGCAAGAACGAACCCGAGGCCACCGGCGAACGCGGCGTGATGATCAGCACCGCCAGCGTGGCAGCCTACGACGGCCAGATCGGCCAGGCCGCCTACGCCGCCAGCAAGGGTGGCGTGGTCGGCATGACGCTGCCCATCGCGCGCGACCTGGCGCGCAACGGCATCCGCAACATGACGATTGCCCCCGGCATCTTCGGCACCCCCATGCTGTTCGGCATGCCGCAGGAAGTGCAGGACGCGCTGGCCGCCAGCGTGCCCTTTCCCAGCCGCCTGGGCACGCCGCAAGACTATGCCAAGCTGGCCAAACACATCATCGAAAACGACATGCTCAACGGCGAGGTGATCCGCCTGGACGGCGCGATCCGCCTGGCGCCGCGCTGAAGCGACGTGCCCAGCACCCGCCCGGCCTGCGCGCCGGGCTTTTTTGTGTTCAGAGGTACGCCATGCGCGCCTGCTTCAGATCAATCAGCCCTTGCGCCACCTTTTCCAGCGCATCGTGGCGCAGGCTGCGCATGCCCTCGTTCACCGCGGTCTCGAAGATCTCCGACGGCCGGGCACGGTTCTGGATCAATTGCTTCACGGCGCGGCTGTTCTGCAGGATTTCATAGACACCCACCCGCCCCTTGTAGCCTTTGCCGCCACAGTGTTCGCAGCCCACCGCATGGCGGATCTGGAGCTGCCCCTGCGATTCGGCGCCGGTCGCCCCCAGCAGGCGCTCCACGGCCTGCGGGCGGCTCAGTTCACTGCCTTCCATGTACTCCTGCAGCAAGGCCTCCCAGGCCTCTTCGTCCAGCGGAGCGGACTGCGCGCAGTGGTTGCACAGGGCACGCACCAGGCGCTGGGCCACGATGCCCAGCAGCGAGTCGGCGAAGTTCATCGGGTCCATGCCCAGATCGAGCAGCCGCACCACGCTCTCGCAAGCGTTGTTGGTGTGCAGCGTGGAAAGCACGAGGTGACCGGTGAGCGAGGCTTCGATGGCGATCTTGGCGGTTTCCCCGTCGCGGATTTCACCGATCATGATGATGTCCGGATCGGCCCGCAGAAAGCCGCGCATCGCGCTGGCGAAGGTCAGACCGATCTTGGTGTTCATCTGCACCTGACGCAGCCCCGGCTGGGTGATCTCGATCGGATCTTCGGCGGTCCAGATCTTGCGCTCGCTGGTGTTCACCTCCGACAGCATGGAGTGCAGCGTGGTGGTCTTGCCCGAGCCGGTCGGGCCGGCGGCGAGCACCATGCCGTAGGTGCGTTGTGAAAAGCCGGCGATCAGGTCCAGGTCCCGTGGCTGCAGCCCCAGCCGGGACAGCGGCAGCGGCTTGGCCGATTCGAGCAGGCGCAGAACCACGTCCTCCAGCCCGTCGTGCGTGGGCATCACGGCCACGCGCAGCTCGAGGGCATTGCCGCCGAACTCCGAAAAGTCGATTTTGCCGTCCTGCGGGCGACGCCGCTCGGCAATGTCCAGCCGGGCCATGATCTTGATGCGCGAGACCAGTGGCGCTCGCAGCTTGGCGGGCAACCACACATAGGGTTCCAGATCACCGTCACGGCGGAACCGGATCGCCGTGAGCGCATCGCCCGGGTTGGTCTCGATGTGGATGTCGGACGCATGTGTGCGTTGCGCCTCGGCGATCATCTGGTTGATCAGCCGCACCAAGCCGGCCGACTCGCTGGCCGAGGCGAGCTGCTCGGCCTCGGCCCCGCTGCCCGCCTCCAGCATGGCCTGCATCACCAGATCTTCGATCATGGCCTGATCGCCGGACGTGCCTACGGGCGGCGGTGGCGCAGGCATGTGGGACATGTCGCCGGCCATCGAACCGTCGATCTGGCCCAGAGCGGCATGTTCGATGCGGGACTGCAGCTCCAGCCGCCGCGCGATCGCCTCCCGGCTGGCCCAGACCAGGCTGACCGAGTGCCCCGTCAGCGAGCACAGCTGGCGGTGCAGTTCCAGGCTGGTGGGCATGCAGGACGCGACAAACAACTGTTCGTTGGCCATGCCCAGTGGGACCACGTGGTGGGCAAAGGCCTGGCGCAGCGGCAGCAGCTCGAAAGCCTGACGCGACACATCGAACCCCAGCACCTCCACCTCCACCACGCCGGCCACCCGCGCAAGGGCGCGGTGCAGCTCATCGTCCGTCAGCAGCACGCGCCGCACCAGTTCCGGCGCGCGGGAGCGCAGCAGGTCGGGGTCCTCCTCAAGCAGGGCCCTGATGGTGGCTTCATCCAGGATGTGCAGTTGCAACAGGGCCTCGCGCAGGCTCACGATGGGCTGGCTGTGCTGGGCCTGAATGGCCACCATGAGCAAGGACAGGCTGTGCGGATCGGAACGGGGTGCCGTGCCATATGCGCCAGGAACGGTCAGCGGCGGGGACAGCGACATCGAGACTTCTTTCATTTTTCTGGACATGCGGGGATGGCACGACTTTAAACTTCAAGATAGCGCAAGTGAGCCCAGGACCGCTTGATCAGCGGCAATCCGTCACGTGTCCTAGCGACCGCCCATCCGCCAACAGGACCTGCCATGACCAAACACACGTTTTCGCTGCACCGCACTCCCACGAACGGTCGCAGGCTGCGCCCGTTCCTGCCGGCGCTCCTCATCGCGCTGCTGCTCGCGGCCTGTGGTGCGCCGCCCGCCGGGCGTGGCTGGGCCTACCGCGCGCCAGACCTGCCGGTGCAACCCGAAAGCGCCTCCGGCATCACCGACAAGCCGGGCTGGACCACGCGCCACTTCGCCGTGGCGGCGGCCAACCCGCTGGCCACCGACGCGGGCGCCCAGGTGCTGCGCGCGGGCGGCAGCGCGGTGGACGCCGCGATCGCGGTGCAGATGGTGTTGACGCTGGTGGAGCCGCAGTCCAGCGGCATCGGGGGCGGCGCCTTTCTGCTGCACCACGACGGCCGGCGGGTGCAGGCCTTCGACGGGCGCGAAACCGCGCCCACGGCGGTGAACGAGAAGCTGTTCCTGGACACCGACGGCCAACCCCTGCCCTTCGCGCAAGCGGTGGTGGGCGGCCGCTCGGTCGGGGTGCCCGGCGCGGTGGCGATGCTGGCCCAGGCGCACCGCCAGCACGGTCGCCTGCCCTGGGCGCGACTGTTCGAGCCCGCCATTGCGCTGGCCGAACAGGGCTTCGCCGTCAGCCCCCGCCTGCACACCCTGCTGCAGGGCGAAACCGCGCTGCGGCAGGACCCGGTGGCCGCCGCCTACTTCTACCGCGCGGACGGCCAGCCGCACCCCGTGGGCCATGTGCTGCGCAACCCCGAGCTCGCCGCGGTGCTGCGGGCCATCGCGGCACAGGGGCCGCAGGCCTTGTACAGCGGGCCGGTGGCGCAGGCCATCGTGCGCAAGGTGCAGGCGCATCCGGTGAACCCCGGCCGGCTGAGCCTGGACGACCTGGCCGGCTACCGGCCGAAAGAACGCGAGGCGCTGTGCCACGAGCACGCGGCGGCGCAACGCGCGCTGCGCCTGTGCGGCTTTCCGCCGCCCAGTTCCGGCGCGATCGCCATCGGCCAGATCCTGGGCCTGCTCGCGCGCACGCCGCAAGCCACCGCGCCGCTGGCCAACAGCCTGCCCGGCCCCGACTGGCTGCACACCTACGCCGAGGCGTCTCGCCTGGCCTTCGCCGACCGCGCCCAGTACCTGGCCGACCCGGATTTCGTCGCGCCGCCGGCCGGCCGCTGGAGCAGCCTGCTCGACGCCCACTACCTCGACGAGCGCGCCCGCCTGCTGGGCCCCGCGCGTTCGCCGCAGGCCCCGGCCGGCCAGCCCGGCGGCGTGCCCAGCGCCTGGGCGGCGATGCCCGAGCAACCCGAATACGGCACCAGCCACATCAGCATCGTCGACGGCCTGGGCAACGCCCTGGCCATGACAACCACCATCGAAGCGGGCTTTGGCGCGCGGCTGATGGTCAGCACCGACCCCACGCGACCCGGCGGATTTCTGCTCAACAATCAGCTCACCGATTTCAGCTTCGTGCCCGCCGACGCGCAGGGCCGGCCGGTGGCCAACCGCGTCGAGCCCGGCAAACGACCGCGTTCGTCCATGTCCCCCACCCTGGTGTTCGACCGCGACAGTGGTCAGTTGCTCATGAGCGCGGGCAGCCCGGGCGGCGCGTTGATCATCCACTTCACGGCCAAGACGCTGCTGGGCGTGCTGCACTGGGGCCTGCTGCCGCAGGCCGCCATCGATCTGCCCAATTTCGGCACGCTGGGGGGCCCGCTGATGCTGGAGGCCGGGCGCTTCCCCGCCACCACGGTGCAGGCGCTGCAGCAGCGCGGCCACACGGTGAGCGAAACGCCCATGCCCAGCGGACTGCAGGCCATCGTGCGCGGCCAGGCGCACGGCGAGCCGGTGTGGTTCGGCGGCGCCGACCCGCGGCGCGAGGGCGTGGTCATGGGCGATTGATGCCCCGCCCCGCGGCCCTGCGGGGGAGGAGCCACGGGTTTAAGCTAGCGGGTTCGGAACACCCATGGCCATCCCCCAGACCTTCATCCAGGAACTGCTCAACCGCGTCGACGTGGTCGACGTGGTGGGCCGCTACGTCCAGCTGAAAAAGGGCGGCGCCAACTTGATGGGACTGTGCCCGTTCCATGGCGAAAAATCGCCCTCGTTCAGCGTCAGTCCGACCAAACAGTTCTACCACTGCTTCGGCTGCGGAGCGAACGGCAACGCGATCGGTTTCCTGATGGAACACGCCGGCATGAGCTTCATCGAAGCCGTGAAAGACCTGGCCCAGCAGGCCGGTCTGCAGGTGCCGGAAGACGATGCGTCCCCGCAGGACCGCGAGCGCGCCGCGTTGCAGCGCCAGAAGCAGGTGACGCTCAACGACGTACTGGAGAAGGCCGCGCACGCCTACATGAAACAGCTCAAGGCTTCGCCGCGCGCGGTGGCCTATCTCAAGGGCCGCGGTCTCTCAGGCGAGATCGCCAAGACCTTCGGCCTGGGCTACGCGCCCGAAGGCTGGCGCAGCCTGGCCAGTGTGTTCCCCGATTACAGCGATGCGCTGCTGGTCGAGTCCGGCATGGTGATCGTGCACGAAGACGAAAAAGGCCAGGACGGTGAGGCCAAGCGCTACGACCGCTTCCGCGACCGCATCATGTTCCCGATCCGCAACGTCAAGGGCGAGTACATCGGCTTTGGCGGGCGCGTGCTCGACAAGGGCGAACCCAAGTACCTGAACTCGCCCGAGACGCCGGTGTTCAGCAAGGGCCGCGAACTCTACGGCCTGTTCGAGGCCCGCACCGCCATCCGCGTGGCGGGCTACGCTCTGGTCACCGAGGGCTACATGGACGTGGTCGCCCTGGCCCAGCTCGGCTTTGCCAACGCCGTGGCCACGCTGGGCACCGCCTGCACCGCCGACCATGTGCAAAAGCTGTTCCGCTTCACCGACAGCGTGGTCTTCAGCTTCGACGGCGACGGCGCCGGCCGGCGCGCCGCCCGCAAGGCACTCGACGCCGCCCTGCCCCTGGCCACCGACACGCGCAGCGTCAAATTCCTCTTCCTGCCCGCCGAACACGACCCCGACAGCTTCATCCGCGCCAACGGCGAAGAAGCCTTTGCCCAGTGTGTGAAAGAGGCCGTGCCGCTCTCGCGTTTCCTGGTCGACGCCGCCAGCACCGACTGCGACCTCACCACCGCCGAAGGCCGCGCGCGCATGGCCAGCCAGGCCCGCCCGCTGTGGAGCGCCCTGCCCGACGGGGCCCTGAAACGCCAGTTGATCACCGAGCTGGCCAATGGCATCGGCATCGGCATTTCGGACCTGCTGCAGCTCTGGCAACAAACCGGCGGCGGCGCGCGCGCTCAGCGCCCCGCGAGCCATGAGCCTTCAGCGTCGCAGGCGCACGGCTATGACGGCGGCAGCCACACCCAGGACCATGGGGATCCCATGGGTGGCGGCTACACCCAGTCCTACAGCCCATCGGGTGGTGGGGCTTATGGCGGCGGTGGAAGTGGCGGTGGAGGCAGCGGTTACGGCAAAGGCTCCTACGGCAACAAGGGTTATGGCAAATGGCGCAAAGGCCCGCCACCGCCACCGCGCATGCTCGGCCAGCGCCGCGCAGGCGGCAGCCGGGCCGACCGGGCCGTGGGCCTGCTGCTGGCCAATGCCCAGGCCTGGGACAGCCTCTCGGCCGACGACCACAGCATGTTGGCCCATCTGCCGGCGCCGCACGGTCCGGTGTTCGCCTGGCTCGAAGCCCAGTTGCACGAGCACGGCCCCCAGCCCTGGGCGGCCCTGCGCGAGGCCCTGCGCGGCAGCGAACACGAGGCTTTCGCCTGCACCGAGGTGGAACAGGCGACCATCGGCAACGACCCGGCCTCGGAACAGGCCGAACTCGCCGACGTGATGGCCCGCCTGCGACGCGACCGGCTGGAGGAACTGGCCCGCCAGATCGCCGAGCGCGTGGCCCGGGGAGACCCTGGCGCCATGGTGGAATACAAGCGCATCAACGCCGAACTGCAGGCCCTGAAAACCGGTTCAGCGGTATAATCCAAGGCTTTGCACCGCAAGCGCGACAGCAGCACCTCCGGCACCGGCCCGGCCCCTATGCATCGGGGCTCGATGGAACCACTCCTGGCCACCTCAGCGACCCACCCAGGTCCTGACGGAACCCCGCAAGGACTGCACACCAAATGTTCGCCCCAACAGCTTGCAGGCCCACCCTTTCCGGCGAAAGGTGGGTGTAGTGCCCAACAAAATCACCGGGATTGTCCGCAGGCTGCGGCTGTCTGGCGTTTTTTGTGAGTCCTGCCGGTTCTTTTCCTGACATTTTTTTTGAGGTCCTCATGCCTGCGAAGAAGTCCAGTACGTCCGCCGTGTCCAGCAAGAAACCCGTCCAGAAAGCCAGCGCCGCTGCGGCAACCCCCAAAGCGCCCCCGAAGAAAGCTCCTGTGACGACATCCAAGACCCCCACCCCAGCCGCGACCAAAGCCCCGGCGGCCAAGACCACCGCCCGCAAGGCGGCCCCCGAAGCGCTCGACGACGAACTGGACGGCAGCGTGAAGAAAAAAGCCGGTCGCCCCGCCAAGGCCGCGTCCGACAAACCCGCCGCCAAACGTGGCCGCAAGCCCAAGGCCTCGTCGGTCAGCGCTGGCGCCGATCTCGACGACGCCGACCTGAGCGACATTGAAGACGACCTGACGGGCGAAGTCGAAGCCGAGGTGGTGGACGCCACCGCGCAGCCGACCGAAAAGGTCAAGCCGCTGCGCATGAAGATCAGCAAGGCCAAGGAGCGCGCGCTGATGAAGGAATTCGGCCTGGACGAAACCGTCCTGTCCGAAGAAGAAGCCAAGAACCGCCGCGAACGCCTGAAGACCCTGATCAAGCTGGGCAAGACCCGCGGCTACCTGACCCACGGCGAAATCAACGACCACCTGCCCGACAAGCTGGTCGAGGCCGAGACGCTGGAAGTGGTGGTCTCGCTGCTGAACGACATGGGTGTGGCCGTCTACGAACAGACGCCCGACGCCGAAACCCTGCTGCTGAACAACACCGGCCCGACCGCCGCGACCGAAGAAGAAGCCGAGGAAGAGGCCGAAGCGGCGCTCTCCACGGTGGACTCGGAATTCGGCCGCACCACCGACCCGGTGCGTATGTACATGCGCGAGATGGGCACGGTCGAGCTGCTGACGCGCGAAGGCGAAATCGAGATCGCCAAGCGCATCGAAGGCGGCCTGAACGACATGATGGCCGCGATCTCCGAATCGCCCGCCACCATCGCCGACATCCTGGCCATGGCCGAGGAAATCCGCAGCGGCAAGGTCGTGATCTCCACCGTGGTGGACGGTTTTGCCGACGCCAACGCGGCCGACGACTACGTGGCCGAAGAAGACTTCGACGACTACGACGAAGCCGATGACGACGATGGCAAGGGCGGCTCCAAGGCGCTCACCCGCAAGCTCGAAGAACTCAAGCGCGAAGCCCTCACCCGCTTCGACGCCATGCGCGTGCTGTTCGAGAAGCTGCACAAGACCTACGACAAGGAAGGCTACGGCGGCCCGTCCTACCTCAAGACACAGGCGGCCATCACCGAGACGCTGATGTCGATCCGCTTCACCGCCAAGGCGATCGAAAAGCTGTGCAGCACCATGCGCAGCCAGGTCGACGACGTGCGAAAGAAGGAACGCGAACTGCGCCGCATCATCGTGGACAAGTGCGGCATGCCGCAGGAGAAGTTCATCGCCGACTTCCCGGCCAACCTGCTGAACCTGAAATGGGTGGAGAAGCAGGCCGCCGCCGGCAAGCCCTGGAGCGTGGTGATGGCGCGCAACATCCCGCCCATCCAGGAACTGCAACAGGGCCTGATGACGATCCAGAGCAGCGTGGTCGTGCCGCTGACGCACCTGAAGGACATCCACAAGCGGATGAACCAGGGCGAGTCCACCTCGCGCGATGCGAAGAAGGAAATGATCGAGGCCAACCTGCGCCTGGTGATCTCGATCGCGAAGAAGTACACCAACCGCGGCCTGCAGTTCCTGGACCTGATCCAGGAAGGCAACATCGGCCTGATGAAGGCGGTGGACAAGTTCGAATACCGCCGTGGCTACAAGTTCTCGACCTATGCCACGTGGTGGATCCGCCAGGCCATCACGCGCTCGATCGCCGACCAGGCGCGCACGATCCGCATCCCGGTGCACATGATCGAGACGATCAACAAGATGAACCGCATCAGCCGCCAGCATCTGCAGGAGTTCGGTTTCGAGCCCGATGCGTCGATCCTGGCCGAGAAGATGGAGATGCCGGAAGAGAAGATCCGCAAGATCATGAAGATCGCGAAGGAGCCGATCTCGATGGAAACCCCCATCGGCGACGACGACGACTCGCACCTGGGCGATTTCATCGAAGACCAGGCGAACACCGCGCCGATCGAGGCGGCGATGCAGGCCGGTCTGCGCGAGGTGGTGAAGGAGATTCTGGACAGCCTCACGCCACGCGAAGCCAAGGTGCTGCGCATGCGTTTCGGCATCGAGATGTCCACCGACCACACGCTGGAAGAAGTGGGCAAGCAGTTTGACGTGACGCGCGAACGCATCCGTCAGATCGAGTCGAAGGCGGTGCGCAAGCTCAAGCACCCGAGCCGTTCGGACAAGCTGCGCAGCTTCATCGACACGCTGTAATCCGTTTCAGCGTTTCGATTCGACAGACGGGAGCCTTCGGGCTCCCGTTTTTTTGTGCCTGCTTGTGTGGTGTGTCTCGCTGAGGTGGTGTGTACTGCGCAGCGAAGTAAAGGAGGAGGGCTCGGCCGCAGGCCGAGGCCGGGGGACATGAGCGGAGTCAAGCGCCCGGCGCTCTATGCACCCGCCGACCAAGCAGGCGCGAAAAAGGGAGCCAAAGGCTCCCCCTTCAAAAACCAACAAGGCAAGGCCAAGACAAGAAAAACGTCAGACCGTCTCCAGCGCCAACACCCCCGTGGCCGTGTTCGAAATCGGGATGTGGTAATTGCTGTGCACCTTGCGCACCCCCGCCCCGCCCACGGTCAGCGCCGCGCGCATCGCCACCCACATCAGCAACTCCACACCCTGGGTGCCCGCCTTCTCCACGATCTCCAGATCGCTGAACTGCGTCACCCACTCCGGGTTCGTCTCCATGCTGTCCAGGAACTGCAGGTCGAATTTCTTGTTGATGAAGCCCGCGCGTTCACCTTCGAGCTGGTGCGACAAGCCGCCCGTGGCCATCACTGCCACGCGTTTGTTGCTGTCCCAGCTCTGAATGGCCTCACCCACTGCCTTGCCCAGCTTGTAGACCCGCCCGGCCGTCGGTAGCGGGAACTGCACCGTGTTGATGTTGATCGGCACGATCTGCACCGGCGCCACGGCGTCGTTCGGCCAGAACAGCTTCATCGGCAGGCTGCAGGCGTGGTCCACCAGCATCTCCTGGCAGGTCACGACGTCGAACTCCTTGGCGATCAGCTGGTTGATGATGTGCCACGACAGCTCCGGGCAGCCGGCCATCGGTGGCAGCGTCGGAATGCCCCAGCCCTCGTCGGCATTGCTGTAGCTGGCCGCCGCGCCCACCGCGAAAGTCGGCATCTTGTCCAGGAAGAAGTTCAGGCCGTGGTCGTTGTAGAACACCACCACCACCTCGGGCCTGACCTTGCCCAGCCAGGCGTGAATGGGCGGGAAGCCGTCGAAGAACGGTTTCCAGTAGGGCTCGTTCTGCAGGCCCTTGTGGATGGCGCCGCCGATGGCGGGGATGTGCGATGTGGCCAGGCCACCGATGAGTTGTGCCATGTCTGTTCTCCAATGAATTCCGGTTATCGATCCAGCACGCGCCGTGGAACTGGCTTTGCCAGGCCACAGGCGTGGTCCCCCTGGGGGGAAGCCGCGCAGCGGCGCAGGGGGGTCAGCATTGCAGGTTCGCGGCCACAAGCTTGGCCTTGAACTGTTCTTTCGTCATGCCGGTCTGCTGCGCGCCGATGTCCTGCATGTCCAGGCCGAAGATGCCGGCGAACTTGGCCAGGTAGTAGGCGTTGCCGCCCGCGTCCAGCAAGGCCAGCACCTGCTTGGAGCGGATCGCGTCCGCCTGCTGCGGGTTCAGCCCGTACTTCGCCATGTAGGCCTCGGGATCGGCCACAAAGGCTTCGCGGTTGGCTTTCTCGTTGAACGAGAAACACATCTTGTTCAGGGCGTAGCCCTTCTGGGCTATGCCGCCGTCAAAGGGCGTGGTGCCGGGGATGGTGATGCTGGGTGTGCTCACGGGAGTCTCCTGCGTGGGTGGATTGACTTGGGTCAAGTCGCGAGTATTCCCAGCCCATTGCCAAAGATAAACCGATGAATGATCATCAAACACATGAATGATTTCGATTGGTCAGACTTGGACGCCCGCCTGCTGCAACTGCTGGTGGCGGTGGTGGACGCGGGCAGCATCACCGGCGCGGCGCAGTCGCTGGGCGTCACGCAGTCGGCCGTGAGCCACCAGCTCGACAAGCTGCGCAGCATCACCGGCGACGCGCTGTTCGTGAAAAGCGGGCGCGGCATCGTCGCCACGGCGCGCGCGGGTGAGCTGGCCGTGCAGGCGCGCGAGCTGCTGCGCCAGCTGCAGGGCTTTGCGCACACCGGCGCCTTCGACCCCGCGCGCTGGCAAGCCACCATCACCATCGCTGCCAACGACTTCCAGCGCGACGTGCTGCTGCCCGCGCTGGCGCAGGTGCTGCGCGCGCAGGCGCCCGGCGTGGCGCTGCGCGTCATCCCCTCGGACATCCCGAGCCTGGAGATGCTGCGCGACGGCGTGTGCGACATCGCCATCAGCCCGCGCCCGCCCGAGGGCAGCGACATCGTGCAGAAGCGCATCTTCGAAGACCGCTACTGCGTCTACTACGACGCGGCGGTGCGCGCGGCCCCGGCCACGCTGGCCGACTACCTCGCCGCCGATCACATCACCGTGGTCTACGAACCCCGGCGCACGCTCTACCTGGACCGCACGCTCGCCGCGCAGGGCCTGCACCGGCGCTTTGCCGTCATGGTGCCCGGCTTTGGCGGCCTACCCACTTTCCTGCGCGGCAGCCCGCTGCTGGCCACGGCGCCGGCCCTGCTGCACGACAGCTTCATGCGCGAGTTCGCTCGCGCCGAAGTGCCGACGCCCTGCCCCACGCTGCCGATGTACATGATCTGGCACCGGCGCCACCAGGACGACGCTGCCCACCGCTGGCTGCGCGAACGGCTCGACGCCCTGGCGCCTGGCGCAATGGCTGGGGCACCAAGCGTTGATCAGTTCTCCATTGCACCGGAGCGCCGCCCCGACGCATGAAACGGTGCAGCCCAGGACACCGCCGGGCCGGCTTTGCCGGACGGCCAGTGCCGTCCCCTTTGAGGGGGTAGCGCGAAGCGCTGCGGGGGTGTTTCAGTTCACGCCATTGGTGGGCGCTGCGCCTCGCGCCAGCGCTGCGGGCTCAGGCCCCTGCGGCGTTTGAAAAAGCGGGAGAAGTAGGCAGGGTCTTCAAAGCCCAGCTCCAGCGCCAGGCTGGCCGCGGGCGCGGCGATGTACACCAGCCGCCGGCAGGCTTCGCGCGTGAGGCGCTCGTGCACCAGCTCCAGCGCGCTGCGCCCGCTGCCCGCGCGGGCCAGGCGGTTGAGCCGCTGGGTGGACAGCCCCAGGCGCGAGGCGTAACGCTCCAGCGGCCAGTGCTCCAGAAAATGCTGCTCCACCAGCAGCAGGAAGCGCGTGAACAGGGCCTGGTGCTGGTGCGCGCGCTCGCCGCCCTCGCGATGGCCCTGCTCACTCGCGCGGGCCAGGCGCCAGACCACGGCCCGCGCCAGCCACTGCACCACCGGCGCGTCGGCCGAGCCGGGCAAGGCGAACTCGGCGGCCAGCTCGCCGAGCTGCACGCTCAGGCGCTGGGCCTCGCCATCGTCGGGCGAAAAATGCAAGACCCCCGGCGCCGAAAACAGCGCCTGGAACGCCTCGCCCACGGCCTGGAACTCGCCCTCCACCAGAAACCGCGCGCTGAGCGTGAGCACGCGGCCATCGGTTTCGGGCGCAAACACGAAGCCGTGCACCACCCCCGGCGGCACCACGATGGCAGCCGGCCCGGCCACCGAGGCGCGCCATTCGTCCAGCACCACCTCGGCCGAACCCCTTTCCAGCCAGAGGATCTGGTACAGGCCCAGGTGCACATGGGGCTCGATCTCCCAGTGGTAGAGCCGGCTGCGCGACTCCACCGACTCGATGTGCAACATGTCCTGCCCGGGTGCCGCGGCCTCGCCGTAGAGCGCAAAACGCGGGATGGCCAAGGGCTGGCCACGCGAGGGCCGGGCGCGTGGCGGGGATGGGTTCGTCTGCGGCATGGCGGAACACCTTGATCGAAAAGTACAAGAATTATCCCTCCTAAGTGCAGTGCCAATCGGAGCCGGGAGGCCTACAGTCCGTTCCGGATTCCACCCACAGGAGACACAGCCATGAGCTTCCATTTCGACCCGTACTCGCCAGCCATCGACGCCGACCCCTTCCCTTATTACAAGCACCTGCGAGACGAGGCGCCCTGCTTCTGGAGCGAAGAGGCCCAGATGTGGGTCCTCTCGCGCTACGCCGACATCGTCTCCGCTGGCCAGGACTGGCAGACCTACTCCAGCGCCAGCGGCAACCTCATGACCGAGCTGCCCGGCCGCGCCGGTGCCACGCTCGGCAGCTCCGACCCACCGAAACACGATCGCCTGCGCGGCCTGATCCAACACGCCTTCATGAAGCGCAACCTGCTGGCGTTGGAAGAGCCCATCCGCGATGTGGCCCGGCAGGTGTTCGGCCAGCTCCAGGGCACGAAGCAGTTCGACTTCAAGGAAGTCTCGTCGCAATTCACCGTCAAGGTGCTGATGGCCGCACTCGGCCTGCCCATGGGTGAAGACGCGCTGGTGCCCGAACACGAAGTGCGCGAAAACGCCGTGCTCATGGTGCAGAGCGATGCCCGCACCCGCGCCAAAGGCCCGGAGCACATCGCCGCCTACAACTGGATGCAGGAATACGCCAGCAAGGTGATCGCGATGCGCCGCGCCGAACCGTGCAACGACCTCATCAGCAACTTCGCGCTGGCCGAGATCGATGGCGACCGGCTGGACGACCGCGAGGTGCTGCTGACCACCACCACGCTGATCATGGCCGGCGTCGAATCGCTCGGCGGCTTCATGATGATGATGGCCTACAACCTCGCCACGTTCGACGAAGCCCGCCGCGCCGTGGTGGCCAACCCCGAGCTGCTGCCCGACGCGATCGAAGAAAGCCTGCGTTTCAACACCTCGGCCCAGCGCTTCCGCCGCCGCCTGATGAAGGACGTGACCCTGCACGGCCAGACCATGAAGGAAGGCGACTTCGTCTGCCTGGCCTACGGCAGCGGCAACCGCGACGAGCGCCAGTACCCGAACCCCGACGTGTACGACATCACCCGCAAGCCGCGTGGCCACCTCGGCTTTGGCGGTGGTGTGCACGCCTGCCTGGGCACGGCCATCGCTCGCCTGGCGGTGAAGATCGCCTTCGACGAGTTCCACAAGGTGGTGCCCGACTACCGGCGCGTGGCCGACCAGTTGCCGTGGATGCCCTCCTCCACCTTCCGCAGCCCGCTGGTGCTTGAGCTCAGCGTCGCTTAAGCCTGCGGCCCCACCATCGCGCTGCCTGTCACCGGGCAGCGCCTTTTTGTTTTCTGGAGACACCATGGCAAACATCACCTTCATCGAGGCCAACGGCCAGTCCACCACCCTCAACCTCGCCGACGGCTGGAGCCTGATGCAGGGCGCCACCGCCAACGGCGTGGACGGCATCGTGGGCGAATGCGGCGGCTCCTGCGCCTGCGCCACCTGCCACTGCTATGTGGACGAGCTGCTGGCCGGCGTGCTGCCCGCGCCCTCGCAGGGCGAGCTGGACATGCTGGAGAACGTGGTGGCAGAACGCCGGCCCAACAGCCGCCTGGCCTGCCAGATCAAGGCCGGCCCCGCGCTGGAAGGCGGCGTGGTGCACCTGCCGGAGTGCCAGGAATGAACGCCGAAGCCGCAGCCGGCATCGTCATCGTCGGGGCGGGCCAGGCCGGCGTGATGACCGCCGAGGCCCTGCGCAGCGGTGGCTACGAAGGCAGCATCACGATGCTGGGTGACGAACCCCACGGCCCCTACCACCGCCCGCCGCTCTCCAAGGCCTGGATGGCCGGCGAGATCGCCGCGGCCCAGTTGGTGATGCGCGCGCCCGAGATGCTGGCACGCAAGAACATCACGCTGCGCACCGGTGTGACTGTCAAGGCCATCGACCGCAGCACCCAGACCTTGATCCTCGGCGACGGCAGCACCCTGCCCTACGCCGGCCTGGTGCTCGCCACCGGCAGCACGCCGCGCGCCCTGCCCCTGCCCGGCAGCGACGCGCCCGGTGTGCTGGCCCTGCGCACGCGCGACGACGCCAGCACCATCGCCGACCGCCTGGCCGCGTGCATCGAACAAGAGCGCCCGGTGGTGGTCATCGGTGGTGGCTTCATCGGCCTCGAGGTGGCGGCCACCGCGCGCAAGAAAGGCCTGGCCGTCACCGTGCTCGAAGCCGCGCCGCGCCTGCTCGGCCGCGTGCTCGCGCCGGTGCTGTCCGACTGGTACGCCGAGCTGCACCGCGGCCACGGCGTGCAGCTGATGCTGGGTGCGCAGGTCGCCGCCATCGAGACCGGCGCAGACGGTGCGGTCAGCGGCGTGAAGCTGGCCGACGGCAGCGTCGTGCCCGCGGGCCTCGTGGTGGTCGGCATCGGCGTCAGCGCCAACGACCAGCTCGCCCAGGCCGCCGGGCTCGCCTGCGACCGCGGCATCGTGGTCGACGCCTGCGGCCGCACCAGCGACAGTTCAATAGTGGCCGCGGGCGACTGCACCGCGCGCCGCCTGGCCGACGGCAGTCTGCTGCGGCTTGAATCGGTGCAGAACGCCACCGAACAGGGCAAGAGCGCCGCCGCCGCGCTGCTCGGGCAAGAGCGCCCCTTCACCGCCACGCCCTGGTTCTGGAGCGACCAGTACGACAAGAAACTGCAGATGGCCGGCCTGTCCATGGGCGCGGACGGCTGGGCCGTGCGCGGCGACATGGCCGCCGGCACGTTCACCGTCTACCACTTCAAGGGCGAGCAACTCATTGCCGCCGACAGCGTCAACGCCAGCAAAGACCACCTGCTGGTGCGCAAGCTGCTCGACGCCGGCGTCTCGCCCACGCGCGAGCAGGCGGGCGATGTGGGGTTTGATCTGGCGAGTCTGCTGGTGAAGTGAACGGTCGGCGCGAGGCTCAGGCTTCGCGCGCCTTCACCACCAGCTCCGCATGGCCGGTGGCCGCATCCGGCTCGCGCGTGAACGCCCATTCAGGCAACAGCGCCAGCAACACCTCGGCCGTGGTGCGCACCCGGCAACCCGGCGCCACATGGCCGCCAAACACCTCGCCCGTGGCGGCCGCCACGGCCATGTGCAGGTGTGAATGCCCCCGCCCGGCATCGCCCGTGGCGCCCACGCCCACCGTGCCCGACAGACTCAGGATTTCCGAGTCCCCGCAGATGCACAGCGGCTCGTCGGCCCCCGCAAAGCGGATGCGCGCATCCACCAGACTGCCGACGCCCGAGAGCACGAACGCCGCCTGGCAGCCTTGGGCGCGCACGGCGGCTTCGAGCGCTTCGCGCAGGTCTTGGCCGGGGGTGAGGCGGAGGGGGTATGTCTTCATAAATCAGAGGCTCGTAAATTCGCGCAAGGTCTTCACCAGATCTTTCAATCGCCTCTGGCTGGATGCGTCTCCGGGCAGGTGACCTGCCAGCGTGCTCTCAAAGTCAGCCTGTTCAAACAAGGCTTTGAAAGCTTGGGCCAGGTAGGAGCGCAGCTCGGCGGGCATGGCTCTGCACTCGTCCAGCAGCTCTGGACGGCGATCGCTCACCGTGATGATGTCCTCCATGTCGTGGCTGCCCAGAAAGTCGGGCTGTCCACTCGCATCTTTGCCGCGGTCGTTGAAGGCCTCCAGCTTGGTGGCAATAAACACCGGAGCAGCAATCAGCTTGATCTGCAACCCCGAGGGCAGCTCCACCGGCTGCGCTGTGGCAATGGCCAGTGGATACCAGCGGTTGGCGAAACCGAGGATGTCTTTCACCGTGGGCATCACGTCCAGCGTCACGTTTCGATAGACCCAGCGACAGATCGGTGCGCCGGGGCGCATGTCGTTGCTGAAGCCCTGCGCCCTCACCCGCTTTTCCACCGCGTGATAGTCGTGAACAGTCAGCGCCTGCGCCACGATGTCCACGTCTTCCGTGATGCGGATGCGATCCGGCCGCTCCTTGGTGAGCAGCAAGCCCGTGGCGCAGCCGCCCACAAACACCACCTCGCCGCACACAGGCCCGAGCGCTTGCGCCACCAGCTCCAGAATGACCAGGTTCGGATTGCTCATGCTGCGTGCGACTTCAATCGCTCTTCCAGCAGGCCACGCGCCATCTCGCGCTCGCGCGCCTGACCAATGCGCAACGCATCAAACAATGCCAGCAACTCGTACAGGGCCGGGTCCTCCTGCGCGGCCAGAGGCAGCTTGGGGTACAGCGGCAGCAGCGTGGCGCCGCGCGTATTGCCATCTTCGTGTGGCCACACGGGTGGCAATTCGTCGGCAAACAGCACTTTGGATTTCAATGGCTCCACGCCATAGGCCGTGGGGAACCCCACCGTTACCTCACCCCGTACCGCCGGGAAAAAATAAGGAGCCCCCTGCAGCAACAGCGGACGAAACGCCGGCATCACCAGCGCAGGCGCGCCGGCCACTTCCGTCAGCAAGCGCGCGGCGCTCAGCCGCGCGAGGCAGGCATGGGCTTCAAACACCGACAGTCGCATGGCGCGGGCAAGCTCGGCATACGCCTGCTTGCGCCCGGCGAGGCACACCAGCTTCAGCGCCATGGCCAGGTCTTGCGGCTTGAGCGACCACTGCGAGTGACTCAGCCTTGACTGAATACCGGATGAACCCATGACGTCCTCATATGCAATATGCAGATTGCGTATTTTCGAACAATCCTACGAAAAGTGTCAATACATATTCAATATGCATATTGCAGATTCCCATCAACAGTAGCCGCCACTACGGTGTGGGCAGCAAGCATTAGCTGTTCGCGAACAACGAATGCACGAAAGGCTCAGGTGGCAGCCTCCGCCTCCTGCAGCGCCCTCAACGTCCGTCCCTGCGCGTCCTTCCACTCAATGCGCCCGTTGGCGCTGCGGCCCAACACCACGCTGGCGGCCGTGCTGGGCGACGAAAACACATAGTCTTGGGCGAACCGGTGAATGCCGCCATCAATCTTCAGCACTCCTGCTGCAAGCAAGTCTTTTCTCAATCGTTCTACGCTCCCGGTCAAAGATGCACCGGCTGCCGCCGACACCTCCGAACCGGCGAACACGACAAAGCCCTGCGCAGCGTCATTGCCCCGGGCTCTGAAGCCCTTGCCTGAGCAATACAGTTCTGCGGCTGCCGGCTGCTCATGTGCATCCGGCGCTTCTGTGAAAGTCCCGGCTGTTGATAGCTGTGCTGCTGTCTCGGTGAAAGGACGCTTGACCTGCTCAAACGCATGCACCCCCAACACCGGCAGCATGCCCAGCATGTGGCTGAGAAACACCTCCATGTCCGCCCGGTCGGCCTCGCTCAGGGTCGGTTCACCAGGAAAGTTGCCGTTGTCCAGCGGCACGCGCTTGGCCGCGCGGGCCAGCGCGATCAACCGCGCCTCCAGAAACTGCACATGCGCCTTGTTCAGCAGCCCGCCCACCGCCACGAAGCCGATGGCGCGGGTCCAGAAATCTTTCTTCGACTGATGGTCTTGCAGGCGTGGGAGGATCGGGTCGCCCTCGCCCACGTAGAGCAACTCGCCCTCGCCGTCCGGCCGGGGGCCAAGCAACAGGTACACCCCCGTCTGCTGCAGCTCGGGCCGGGCCTTCACTTGCGGCAGCAAGGCCCGCGGGAACACCACGGCGCGGGCGCTGGCGTTGAAGCGCTCGACGATGCGCAGGCCGTCGGGGTCGCCGTCGGCGACGAAGATGCGGAGGGAGAAAGGAGCGCTCACCTCTCATCTCCAACCATCGCCGCCATGTCAACCTTAGCCGCCACCGTTGCCAGATTGATACGCCCCGTTCGACCGCTGCCAATCTGTTTGCAACGCTCATACACATCACTAAGCCGTTGCAATTTCGGAGAGATCTCTTGCCCCTCCAATGCTTTTGACTGGACTTGATCGCGCAAACGAATCATCTCTGCATCGCGACGAGAGCTATTGGGATCACTGATCCGCATATAGGCCTCCAGCCACAAACTTGCTTCATGGGAAGAATAGTCGCTCTGATCAGCCCCAAAGCTCCCAAGCCATTTCATTACATCGTCCGGCCCCACTCTTCCGTTCGCAAGTCCAGTGAAAAGATCGCGATCTTTCATACGCAGAATGACCAGTAGAGCAACCAGACTTGGATCAAGTGTTCTGCCATCTGGAGTCTGGGACAAGACAACCGCCATGCTAGTGACGCAGCGATCCATCATCCTCAATGACAACTCAAAGTGACGGGCCAACGCACTAAACGTTTCGGAAAACTCCTCTCTCTCGGTCTCCCCGCCATTCTTGCGTTGAGCAAATTTTTCAGTGATGTGATAACGCGAAAGCAAGGTACTCGTGTAGCGCTCAGCCGAAACGGCGGGGATACCAAATTCAAGTTCAAAAAATCTCCGCAGATAGTCCGACGCATCAATGCGCTCGCCGTACACAGCAGCAGTGATGGCCTCCAACTGCTTCTTGTCGACTGACAGCACGAACACTAAGTTCTTCACGTCGAACAGGTGCTTGACGCGCTCCAATAGCTCAATTGCGAATGTCGGTCGGCAGCGATCCAGCTCGTCAATAAAGAACACCAACGGTTTCGAGGAGTCCTCTGACTGAACCGCCTTCACCGCACCTTCCAGTGCCTCACGGAAGTGCTCTAAAGATTTCTTCTCCTGCTTGAATGCTGAGACCAGGTCATCAGCAGCGTCGCCCGCTGCTGACGAGAGGACATCCTCGGCGACCTCATCCAAGTCGAGCGCGTTCATCGTTCCCAACTTCACGGCTGCGACGACACCTCGTTTGGCGACCTTGGATGCGACCCTCCTGAGGGTGGTCATGCGTTCACTGAATCGTTTCCCAGCTTCGGGGTCTGCCACCTTGAGCTCATCAATCGTGGCGACCATGGCGATCAAAGGGTCGCTGACGTAGTCCTCTTTCCAGGCGTTGAAATAGACGCTGGCGAACCCTTCACTCTTCAGGGATGCGCGGAGCATTCGGACCACCGTGGTCTTTCCTGTTCCCCACGGTGAATCCAGCGCTAGAACGAACGGCCCTTCGAGCTGCTTGATCAAGTCCCGAACGAACTCGACAACCGGCTGCCGGTTGAGGGCGTCGTACTTGAACGGTTCGTCTTCAGGAACCTCGATTTCTTCCAGTCGAAACTTCATGCTTTTCTACCCTGATTTATGTGGTCGAGCCCGTTGGTGAAGCCTGTTCCACCCCGGCGAAATCGAACACAAAGGGCAGCGGCCTGCGCCAGACGTAGAGCAGGTAGTCGGCGAAGCCGTGGCCGGGGTTGAGCGGGAACTCGCGGATGGCGACGCCTTTGACGGCGCCACTGCCCGCATGGAGGTTGGCGCTGGCCACATCGCAGACGTGCCAGCCCGCTGCGGTGAGCAACGCGTCGATGGTCTGGCGGGCGCGGGCCTCGGGCGTCATGGGTGGCGTTTTGTCGTTGTTTCCTCTTGTTGCATTCTAGGGGCGCCCACCGAGCCTCTAGACCAACCGTGCCAGCGCATCCACCCCCACCGGCGGCTCCGGCAGCCAGGGCAGCACAAACGTGCGCTTCGCCAGCCCGCCCGCAATCCGCTCGGTCTGCCGTATTTCCCCCGCCAGTCGCGCCTGCAGCAGCGGGTCTGTCGTGCCTGTGGCGGCGATGCTTTTGTTGATGACCCAGGCCCAGGGTTCGATCTGGGCGCGGCGCAGGTCGTCTTGCAGCGCGGCGGCCTGGCTGACCGGGGTGACTTCGGGCAGGGTGACGATGATCACGCGCGTCATGTTGCCGTCTTGCAGGCGCATGAGCGGCGTGATGATGTGCAGGCCTTTGCTCTCTGCCTTGCCTTCGTATTGCTGCACCATCTGCCGGTGGTAGGCGCCGGTGGCGTCCATGAGCAGCAGGCTGTGGCCGGTGGGCGCGGTGTCGAGCACCACGAAGGCGCTGCGCGCTTCGTTGACCACGCGACTGAAGGCGTGGAACACGGCCACCTCTTCGGTGCAGGGCGATTGCAGGTCTTCGAGCAGCAGGGCCTGGCCTTGTTCGTCCAGTGCCTTGCCGCGGGTGGCCATGATCTTGGCGATGTAGGCCTCGGTCTCGGCCTTGGGGTCGATGCGGCCGACCTTGAGGCCTTCGAGGTTGCCGTTCAGCGCGTCGGCCACGTGGGCCGCTGGGTCGGTGGTGGTGAGGTGCACGCTGTGGCCGCGCTGCACCAGGCCGACGGCGAGCGCAGCGGCGATGGTGGTCTTGCCCACGCCGCCTTTGCCCATGACCATGATGAGGCCGTGGCCGATGGCGGCGAGTTCGTCGGCCATGCGGCTGAGCGGTTCGGCGGGCAGCGCGGGCCTTGCCGCCTGGGGCGCAGGGGCGGTCACCTCACCGCCTTGCAGCAGCGCACGCAACGCCGGCAGGCCCACGGTGTCGAAGGCGCGCAGCGGCACTTCGTCGCGCGGCAGGCGGGCGAGCGCGTCGGGCATCTCGTTCAGGGCCTGACGGCCCAGGGCCTCGATGGCGTTGGCAATCGGGTCGTTGGCCTCGGTGGCGTGGAACACGCCGTTGATGGCCAGGCGCTGGTTGGCCAGGCCGAGCTGGCGCAGCTCTTCGGCGGTGCGCGCGGCTTCCTGCATGGGGCGCGGGTCGGGCCGGGTGACGAGCACCACGGTGGTGAGCGCGGGGTCACTCAGGGCCTGCAGCGCGGCGTTGAAGCGCGCTTCCTGCATCTTCAGGCCGGAGTGCGGGCCGAGGCAGGAGGCGCCGCGGTCGTTGCCGGCGAGGAAACCGGTCCAGGCCTTGGGCAGGCTCAGCAGGCGCAGGGTGTGGCCGGTGGGCGCGGTGTCGAAGACCACGTGGTCGTAGCCGCCGTCGATGCCCTCGCCCGCCAGCAGCGCGGCGAATTCGTCGAAGGCGGCGATCTCGGTGGTGCAGGCGCCCGAGAGCTGTTCGCGCACGGTCTGGCGCTCGTCGTCGCTGGCGCCGGCTTCGAGCTGCGCGAGCACGCGCTGGCGGTAGGCTTCGGCGGCTGTGTCGGGGTCGATATTGAGCATCTGCAGCCCCGGCACGCCGGGCACGGGCACCGGCCGGTTGGACAGCGGCACGCCGAGCATTTCGTCGAGGTTCGACGCCGCGTCGGTGCTGACCAACAGCACGCGCTTTCCCGCGTCGGCCAGCGCGATGGCGGTGGCGGTGGAGAGCGATGTTTTGCCGACACCACCCTTGCCGGTGAAGAACAGGAAACGGGTGGGCGCGGTGGCGAAGCCGGGGAGCGTGGGGGTGTTCATGCCCGCAGCATCGCATACCCCCGGCCCGCCGACCATGACGTACAACAAGCCAGGGGAAGCTGTGGCGCCCACTCCACTTCAGTTTGCTATGGTGCCGGAGCGCCACCCGCGCCGTATGAAACGGCCCAACCCAGGGCACCGCCGGGCCGGCTTTGCCGGACGGCCAGTGCCGCCCCCCTTGAGGGGGGTGACGCGAAGCGGCGCGGGGGGTGTTTCATCCTAGCGGACGGGTTTCGCAGGCGAGCGCATGAAAGGCGACTCGACCCACATCTGCCAGTAGAACTGGATGGGCCCGGTGACGCCGTTGATGTTGGTGCGGTAAGCCACGGGCTCAAAGAACTGTCCGAGGATGCCCACGGCGGCGTCGTCGACGATGCGCTGCTGCACTTTCTCGGCCACGGCCTTGCGGTCGGCGGCCGTCATGGCCCGGCTGAAGGCGGCGCGCTGTGCCTCGAGCTCGGCGTCCTTGAGCCAGCCGAACCAGCCGGTTTCGGGATCGCCCGAGTAGGCGATGGCCGAGGGGTCGAGCAGGTCACCGGCGAGCCACCAGGTGTGGAACATGCTCCAGCCCCCGTCTTTCACCGGCCCACGGTTCACGCGGCGCTGCGTGAGCGCGGCCCAGTCCATGTTCTGCACCTGCACCGTCATGCCGATGGCGCGCAGTTTCTCGGCGGTGACCTGCGTGAGTGTGGAGATCACCGGGCTGTCCACCGGGTTGAGGATCACGACCGGTGTGCCGTCGTATTTGGCTTCCTGCAGGGCCTTGCGGGCCGCGTCCAGGCCGGGCGCCTTCATCGTGGCACTGCCCGCGTCGTTGGACAACGGGGTACCGCAAGGGAAGATGGAGTAACAGGTGCGCCAGTACTTGGGGTCCCCCAGCGCGGCGCGCATGTAGTCCTCCTGCTGCATCACCATGAGGGCGGCCCGGCGCACGGCCAGGTTGTCAAACGGGGGCTGCAACATGTTGAAGCGCGCCATGGCGATGTTGCCCAGCGGATCGGTGGAGTTCACCACGATCTTTTCCTTGCCTTCGAACATGGGCAACACCCGGGCCGAGGGCGACTCGATGTAGTCCACGTCGCCCCGGATCAGCGCGTTGGCCATGTCTTCCTGCGTGTCGTGGTAGATCCACTCGATGCGGTCGGCCTGGCCGGCCTTGTTGCCCGCGGTCATCGACAGCGGTTCCGTGCGTGGCACGTAGCGCTTGTTTTTGAGATAGACCGTCTTGAAGAAGGGCGTCGACTGTGCCCAGCTGTAAAGATAAGGGCCAGACCCGACCTTGCTCTTGATCGGTTTGAAAGGGTCGGTTGCAGCGACCGCCTTGGGCATCATGAAGGGCACATTGGCCGACACCTTCGCCAGGGTCTCCAGCACCCGGCCATTGGGTTCGCGCAGTTTCAGGGTGAAGCTGCGGGCGTCCTGGGCGGTGAGACTCTCCACGTCGCGAAACAGCAGTTGGCCCGCGCCGTCGCGCTTGCTCCAGCGCTGCAACGAGGCCACGCAGTCCTCGGCGGTCACGTCGGTGCCATCGTGCCACTTCAGGCCTTCGCGCAGGGTGAAGGTCCAGGTCTTGTTGTCGGCCGAGACGGTCCACTTGTCCACCATCTGCGGCTGGGGTTCGAAGTTCTCGTCCATCGCGAACAGGGTGTCGTAGATCAGGTAGCCGTGGTTGCGCGTGATGTACGCGGTGGTCCACACCGGATCAAAGACCTTGAGTTCGGCGTGTGGTGCCACGCGCAGCACGTTGGCGCAACCCGTCAGCACCAGGGGCACGGCCAGAGCGGCCAGCGCCAATGCGGATTTTCTTTCCAGCTTCATCTTCATGATGGCCTCCATCAGGGTTGACACAAAAGGAAAAGACCTTCCGCTCTGCCAACACCCTCAACCCAGGGGCGCGGGCTCAAAAGACAGCAAGCGGAAGGTAAGAACCCCGGTCGCAAATTCGGCCTGGAGCTTCACGGGCCCCCGCAGGGGCGCAAACTGACACATGAGCCTGCGCGGCCCGGATGCACCGGGTGTCCGCACCGTGCTCACCCACGCCAGCGTCGAACCGCTCGGGCCTGGCTCCGCGATGGCGGTGCAGGCGCAGTGGACGACGGGAAACGGATGGGGCCGGTATGGCGCGAGCAGCAGCGACCAGGGCCGCCACCAGCCGCCCCCGGGCACCACCGGCGCGACGTCGCTCCAGCGGGTGCCCACGCGCGCCGCGTACGGCATGGACGTGGCCCCCATGGCCAGCAGGCGCAGCAATGGCGCACTCGCATCGTCCAGCGCCATCACGCGCAGCGCATCGGGATCGAGGGCCAGCACCAGGCGCCCCTGTTCTCCCGCGTCCAGCACCTGCTCACCCAGGCTGTCGATGCGCACCTGGATCTGTTGCACCCGGGCCTGCCCGGGTTTGAACGCGCGTGGAATGTCGCCCTCCATCTCGCAGGTCCACACCGCGGTGCCCGGGGCCATGCTGGCCAGGGTGTTGTAGACCACCGGATGGGCCTGGGCCTGCGCCAGAACCTCACCCTCGGGGGGAACGGCCGAAGCGTGCCAGCGTGTCAGTGCGGTGGCGGGCGCCTCGGCGGTGAAATAGTTGGCCAGCCGAAACGGGCGCGTGGCCGCCCCGGGCTCGGGGGAGCCCTGCAACTGCAGGTGCAGGTGGGGCATCGGTGAACGACCGGAATTGCCCACCCGGCCGAGGTAGCTTCCGGTTTCGACCCGGGCACCCGGCACCACCGCCACCGAGCCCAGCTGCAGGTGCGCGAGCATGGCCCAGCCGCCGGCGTCGAGGCGGATCACCACATGGTTGCCCCACTTTTCGGCGTAGTTGGAAACGCCCAGTGGGTTGTCCGCCACACCGTCGCGCACCCGCTCGATCGTGCCGGGCGCCGGCGCCGTGACGGCGGCCCCCCAGATCGAACCGACCATGGCCTCGGCCGCGGGGGAGCGCTGAAAGTCCAGCGCATGACGGTACATGCCCCTGTGGCTGATGCGCCCGTCAAAACCCTGGGAAATCTGCAGTTCACCGCTCACGGGCACGGCAAACAGCGGCACCGTGCGACCGTAGCGCGCGCGCCAGCAAGCCTCTTTCCACCAGCGCTGTTCGGGCGGCTCGCCCGGCGTGGCGTTGCGCTCCACGATGGCCCGCTCGCCTGCGAGCGTGAGCGCGCCCATGCCCACCCAGATGACCAGCGCCGAGGACACCGGCAGGTAGCTGGTGGCCGACCAGCCCAGCACGTACTGCAGCACCAGCCCGAAGAAGGCGGTGAGTGCGCCGGCCACGGCAGCCACCAGCAGGCAGAGCCGCCCCGGCAGGAAGATCACCGCGCCCAGCGCCATGCCGGCAATGAAATAGTTGTACGACAGTGGCAGCCAGACAAAGCTCAACCCCAGCCGCTGGAAACCCAGCGACAGCAGCACCCCGCCGAGCCAGCCCGCCAACCCGGCCAGGAACATGGCGCGCGACCACAGCACCAAGGCGATGCACACGAGCACGCCGGCCACGGCATGCGGCGAATACATGAGCGACGCCATGGAACGCAGGAAGCTGCCCAGCCAGCCCCGGGCATCGGTGGGCATCGGCCAGACGGGCATGGCGTAGGCGGCGCGCACGGTGCAATCCGGGCAGACACTGAACAACATCGCCGCGACCAGGCAATAGCCCCAGAGCAGCACAGGCAGAAAGCTGCGGGCCAGCATGCGCGTGAGGGCCGCAGTCACCAGCGATGCGGCGATCGCGGCGGCGATGGCCAGCACCAGTTGCTGTGCCCAGGGCATGCCCATGGGACCGCTCATCCAGCCCGAGACCACCGCCGTCAGCAGCGCATTGGCCTTGATGCCACCCCCCAGGCCCGGCGCGTCCGGGACACGCAGGACCCACTGGACCAGCACGCCCGCCAGCAGGCCGCACAGCGCAAACAAGGCCAGCGCAGGGCGGCTCAGCAACGCAGCCCAGAGCAGCAGCCCCAGCCAGGGCTGCCCGATGAAAAAGACGTTGCCCAGCGACTGCCCGAAAGCCTCGACCCAACCCCGCACCGACGCACGCAGGGCCCGGAACGTCGCACCCATGGGTGCGGCGGCGTCCAGGCGTCTGGCGATGGGGTGGAGAGCCTGGGTCATGGGTGCACCAGGTGAGCAGGCAGGCGCTCGGGACCGTCCACATCGTGCAGCACCTCGCGCGCACGGATGAGTTCGGGCTTGCCATCCATGCCGACGAGCACCACCGCCGGGCGGTAGTCGATGAACTGCATGGCCTGCGACACGTTGTAGGCACCCACCGGGTGCAAGGTGAGGAGGTCACCCACCTTCAACGGCGGCAGATCGACGCTGTAGCGAAGCACATCGATCACCATGCACAGGGGCCCGTACAGACGCGACGGCGCTGGCGGTGCTTCGATGGTGCGCGCGGGCAGCACATCCATCTGGTACCAGGCCGCGGTGTAGAGCAGGTTGATGCCGGCGTCCATGACGTAGCTGGTCTGGGCGGCCTCGCCCACGAGCAGTTGCTCCTTGTAGTCGCGCAGACCGGCCGGCTCGGTCATGGGGTGCCGAATGCCCTTGATGGTCACCACGGAGGTGAGCAGATAACCGGCCTCGTCGACCAGGTGGCGCCCGCTCTCGAAGCGCAGTTGCGGCCGCTGCTCGGGGGGCAGGCGGTTGAGCACTTCGGTGATGGCCTCGGCGTAGGCGTCTATGGGCGGCACGACCTGTTCGGCAGGCCCGGTCATGCCGTGCAGCAAGCTGTTCGAGGGAAAGCCCCCACCCAGGTTGATGCAGGGCACCCAGTGCTGCTGGCCGGCATGGAGTTGCTCGCGCAGGGCCAGCAGTTTGGTGACGGCCACGCGGTAGGCATTGGGATCGAGGACGTAGGTTCCGATGTGCGTGTGCAGCGTGTGCAACGAGAGCTTCCGGTTCGCCTGGATGCGTTGCGCCGCGCGCGCCGCTTCGCCGTTTTCCACCGCGAAGCCGAATTTCGACCAGATCGGCCGGATACCGGCATCGAGCCAGACGCGGATACCCACCTCCAGCGGTTCATCGAGATCCCGGGCCAACGCCTCGACGAGGCCGAGCTCGTCCCAGTTGTCGATCTGGATCAGCGCCCGCTCGCGAATGGCTTGCTCCAGGATCGGACGTGGCTTGAACGGTCCATTGAAAATGATGTCCTTGCCATCAATGCCCAGCTTGCGGGCCTTCTGGTATTCAAAGTCCGAAACCACCTCGGCCATCCAGCCCTCGTCGTGAAACACCTGGCAGATGGCGGAGAGGTAGTTCGTCTTGTACGACCAGGCAAACCGGGTGTTTTCGTAGCGGCTGGTGAAAGCCGCCCGCAGGTGGCGGGCCTTTTCACGCAGGTCGTGCTCGGAGAACACGAACAGCGGCGAGCCGAACTGCTGCACCAGCGCAGCCACGGGAATGCCGTCGATCTCGAACAGGGTGGGCGCGCGTGTGCCGCGTGCGTACAGGTTGCGATCAGCGGCAGCTTCCAGCGCGTGCCGCCCCAGCTCGGCGCTGATGGTCGGCGGAAGGTAGTTGTTGTTCATGGTGTGACCTGCTCTGGTGTCTGAAGGGGTCGGAAGATGCGCTCTCCGCTGCTGGCCATGGCCGCAAAGTCGGCGAAGTCCCCCACGAGATCCAGGCTGTGGCGCACGAACATCTGGCCGGGTTTGCAGACCGGTGGTGGCTTGACGGCATGCCCGAGCAGGCGCTTGAACAGCAGCGCGGGCAGGTTGCACCCGATCTGTGAAGGAAAGTCGATCCAGGCCGGAAAGCGCGGATTGATCTCCATCAGCGCGTGTGGATGGCCTGGCACCTTGATGAACTCGAGTTCGAAGGGACCGTTCCAGCGCAGCGCGTGGATGATGCGCGCGGACAGCGCATCCATGGCCGGGTCCTGCACGACGATGCCGGCGAACCCCTTTCCGTGAGAGGTGCGCAGGAGCTTTCGAATGGAGCAGCTTTGCACGATGCCGCCCTCGCCATCGCCCACGCCCGCCACGTCGTACTCCTCTCCACTGAGGGCTTCCTGCACCATCACGGGCCAGCCCCAGGCCTGCACGATCTCGTCGTATCCGGCCACCAGCCCCTCGCGCGAGTGAACCAGCTCGGCGTGGTAGAGCCGCCCCTTCACATAGACCGGATAGCCGACCTCGGCCGCACAACGCTCCACCGCCAGCGCGTCATGGGCGGTGAGGGTGACCGGACTCGGTATGCCATGGCGCAGACAGAAGTCGTAGAGCGAAGCCTTGTGGCGTTCCTCGAACGAGCGCCGGGTGGGCAGAATGCAGCGGATGCCACGCTCCCTCAGCGGCTCTTCGAGTTGCAGGTAGCTCTCGATTTCAGAGTCGAGACAGGGAATGATGTAGCCGATGTCTTCGCTCTGGCGAATCATGTCCAGCCGGTCGAGCAAGGCCCGCGCGCCCGCTCGGGGAAAGGGGATCAGGTAGGCCGCATCGGGGTGATCACCGCCCTGCCCGTACAGGCTGCTCTCCAGCGGATCGTAGGAAAGGCCGACCGTGCGCAACCCTGGAAACTGGCGGCGCAAACTGGCCACCACGGAAGCCCCGGGCTGAGGGTTCTCGCCGCGGTGCATGCCGGTGACCGCCACGCTGCGCAGGGGAACGCTCATACCTTCGCCTCTTGGCGGCACTGCTGGGGCTTCGGGTCCAGCAAGCCCAGGGAGGCCATCTGGTTGCACAGCAACTCGACATCGCGCGCGGCGCTGACCGCATCAATGCCGTAGCGCTGCCGCAAGAGCCCGGGAAACTGCCGGGTCCGCACACCCCGTTCATGGGCCTGCAGCACGAGATGGGCCGCCGGTGTGAGCCGGTAGAACAGACCCGACGCCGTGTCGAGCACGAACTCTTCGCCGAAGAACCGAAGTCGCCCCGAGCCCTTTGACGGGGCTTGACCAGGGCCCGCGGCATCGGCGGCCGGCCCGTTTGTGTCTTTCATGAAGGCTCCTTTGATTCAATCCGCTCGATGCCTGCCCACGTTCGTACCTAAATACGAAATGACTAGCCATCTTCAGCTTCCCGAGTCTCAGTGCCTATCAATTTTAATAAAAATGCATTCACATTTATAGCCAAAAATCACACGAAAGATTGCTTTTTTACGTGCATCCCATGCGGACGACGGCACGCCGTTCGCTCGGAAATGAACGCCTTCTGGCCGGTTGCACCTTCAGATGCCGAGAGCGGTACCGAAAATTCAGGCATTGGATCGACCCATGACGGGGCGCCCAGACAACGCAACGCCATGGAGTCGAACGATTTGAAGCACACAGACGGTCTCGCCAAACGCGCCCTGCCATGCAGGCTGCCACTGTGGCTGGGCACACTGATCCTCGGCGTGCTGCTGTCCCACTCGGCATTTGCCAGCGAACGGGTGACGTTCGAGGCCACACAGGCCCACAGTTCGAACAAGGTCACCCTGCGGGCCGAGCTTTCCCGGCCGGCCGGCGATGGCCCGTTTCCAGCGGTGGTGCTGATGCATGGCTGCGGTGGCTGGCAACCGCCGGTTCGCTTCACCATGAACCGCTATGCCGAGCATCTGGTGAGCAAGGGTTTCGTGGTGCTCAACCTCGACAGTTTCGGGCCCCGCAATCAGGGCGGCGGCAAGGTGTGCGAGAGCTTCGACCGGCTGGCGGACGCCCGCGACTACCGCACCTACGACGCCCACGATGCGCTGCGCTACCTGCAGGCACAACCCTTTGTCGACCGTGGCAGCGTGTTCCTCATGGGCCAGAGCAACGGCGGCAGCGTGGCGATCAAGGTGGCCAAAGGCGATGGTCCGCACGGCCAGGCCGGTGCCACCGACGGCTTTCGCGGGGTGGTGGCCTTCTACCCCTGGTGCGGCGCCTTCGAGCGCAACTCCGTGTCACTGAAAACACCGCTGCTGGTGTTCGGCGGCGGCCAGGACGACTGGGTGCCCGCCAGCGAATGCGAAGGCGTGCGCTCCACGGGTGCAGACCTGCAGCTGGTCATCTACCCCGAAGCGGCCCATTCCTTCGACCTGGACATCCTGCCCCAGCGCTACCTGGGCAAGCTGGTGGGCCGGAATGCTCAGGCCGCCGACGACAGCCGGGATCGCATGCTCGCGTTCTTCGTGGCGCTCAGCCGCCACCCGGGCGGCGAAGGCGACCGCCTGGCACAGAAATAGGCGTCCTTCCCGCCGTCAACGCGGCGGCAGATTCACCACCACCGCCAACCCGGGCCGTGCGTTGCGCACGGCGAACGTGCCGCCGTGCGCCTGCGCCACCAGCTTGCACAGGTACAGGCCCAGGCCCACGCCGCCCTGCGCGCGAGTGCGGGCGGTGTCGGGTCGGAAGAAGGGTTCGGCCAGATGGGGGATCTGCCCGTCCGGCACGCCGGGGCCGTGGTCGCGCACCTCGATCTGGATGCCTTCGCCCTCGGCACGCAGGTGCAGCTCGGGCGGCAGCGGTGCTTCGGCGCTGTGACGCAGGGCGTTGTCGAGCAGGTTGCGCAGCAGCAATCGCATGCGCGTGGGGTCGAGCGCCAGTGTGGGCAGGCCGGGTGCGGCGTGCACGGCGATGTGGGCCGCCTCGGGGTGGCGGGCCTGCAGTTCGCCGATGACGTCGCGCGCCAGCGCCTCCAGCGCCACGGGCTCGGTCTGCAACGCAGCGTGGTTGGCGGCCAGGCGTTCGCTTTCCAGCAGGTCGGTGATGAGGCGGGCCATTTCCTGCAGGTCGCGCAGCAGGGCTTCGCGCTGCGGATTGACCTCGGCGTTTTCGGGCAGCAGCTCGGTATTGAGCCGGGCGCGGGTGAGCGGGCTGCGCAGCTCGTGGCTGATGGCGAGCAGCAGCGCGCGCTTGGCGTCGAGCATCTGGCGGATGTCCTGCCCCATGGTGTTGATGGTGGTGGCGAGCTGGCCGAGCTCATCAGGTTTGCGCGGATGGCGCACGGGAATGGGCTGGCCGAAATCGCCGGCGCCGAAGCGCTGCGCACCGGCCTGGATGTCGTCGAGCGGGCGCAGCAGGCGGCGCACGTACAGGAACGCCAGCAAGGTGAGCAGCAGCAGCGCACCCAGGGTGTAGCCCAGCAGGCGCGGGCGGCGCTCGAAGGCCGCGTCGTTGAGGCCGAACTCGATGGTGTGGCCATCGGCCGTGGTGCGCGAGAGCAGGCGCTGCCAGTCTTTCTCGCCACCCCAGCGCTCGCTGCTCCCGTCGCCCGGGCCGGCGTTGCGCTCGCTGCCCAGGTGGTCGCGCAGCCATTCAGGCTTGCCCTGATCGGGGTGCGAGCGCCAGGTGACGCGCGGGCCGGTGATGTCGATGGTGAGCGGCAGGCGCCGGGTGATGGCCTGCGCGCGCTCGATGTCCGGTGTGCCGCCGGCGGTGGCGTCGGCGGCGAGGCGGTCCACGTAATCCATGAGCAGCGGGCGCGCGGCCTCGCGCCAGCCGAGCGAAAACGCCTTCTGCGCACCGCCGACGAAGGTGAAGGCCATGGCCAGCGCGAGCAGCACGAACACCAGCACCAGCCGCAGCTTGATGGAGTGGCTCAGGCGCTGGCGCGCGCGGCGGTGCCAGGGCTTGCGCGCGTGGGGGGCGGTCGCGTCGCGCGCGTGGGGCGTGGCCCGGTGGTTCATGGCGTGAGGCGGCGCAGCGCGAGCGAGTAGCCGGCGTTGCGCAGGGTCTTGATGCAGTCCAGTGGCTCCAGCTTCTTGCGCAGGCGGCTCACCACGATGTCCACCGCGCGGGTGTAGAGATCGGCCTCGTGGCCACGCAGCTGATTCAGGATGTCGTCGCGGCTGTGCACGCGGCCCGGCTCGCGCGCCAGCAGCATCAGCAGCTCGAATTCGGTGCCGGTGAGTTCCACCGGCTCGCCCTGGCGGATGACGCTGCGGCGCGCGGGGTCGAGCGTGAGGCCTTCGAAGCGCAGCTCGCCCTGCCCCGCATCGCCCACGGCGGGCGACTGCGGCGCCAGACTGGCGCGGCGGCGGCGCAGCACGGTCTGCAGGCGCGCCACCAACTCGCGCGGCTCGAAGGGTTTGGGCAGGTAGTCGTCGGCCCCGATCTCCAGGCCGACCACGCGGTCCATCACGTCGCCACGCGCGGTGAGCATGACGATAGGGATGTCGCTCTCCTTGCGGATGGTGCGGCAGAGTTCGAAGCCGTCCATCTCGGGCAGCATCACGTCGAGGATGGCGGCGTCGAACCCGCCCGCGCGCAGCCGCTGCAGGCCCTCGCTGGGCCGCAGGGCGTGGGTCAGCGAGAGTTCGAAGCGCTGGAAATACGTGGCCAGCGGCGGGCCCAGCTGTTCGTCGTCGTCGATGAGCAAAACGCGGTGCATGCGCGATTCTTACATTGCCGCCGCGCCCAGCGTCTGGTGGCGCACGATGAGGCGGCGCAAGCGCTGCTGCACCGGCGTGCCCAGGGCGTCGAAGCGGTCGGCCGCCGACAGCAGGGCCGGCAGCACCGGCACCGCTTCACCGGGCCGGCGTTGCGAGAGCCGGGCCCACAGGCCGAGCGCGTGCTCGCGGTCGAAGCGCGGGCCCCACACCATGGCCAGCAGTTCGGCGTGGGGGTCGTCGGCATCGGCCAGCAAGGCCGGGCCGAAGACCCGGCTTTGCTGGGCCAGGTGGTGGATGGGTTCCAGTCGGGGTGACATGGCCGTCATCCCCACGCTCAACCCCGGCCCCACCAGCCGCGGCGCTGCTCCATGCGCTCGCGCACCTGCTTCTGCTGCTCGGGGTTGAGGCTGTCGTAGAAATCGGCCAGCGCGGCGATCACCTTCGGGCCATTGCCCTGCACGGCCTGTGTCTTCTGGTCCAGCAGGGCCTGGGCGCGGGCGCGGTCGAACTTGTCGCCGGCGATCAGGGCCTTGAAGTCGGCGCGCGGGTCGGCCCCTTGGCCACGGAACGCGGTGCGCTGGGCAATGATCTCGTCGGCCAGCACGCCCAGCTTCTGCTTCTGGGCCTCGTTGAGTTCGAGGTTGCTGCTGATCTTGTCCACCACCTTGCCGCGCACCTCGGTCACGCGCTCGGGGCTCCAGTCGCCGCCGTGGTGGTGGCTGCGCGATCCGCAGGCCGTGAGGCCACCGACGAGAAGGGTCGCGCCGAAGACGCCGACGAGGGTTTTCTTGATCCAGGGTTTCATGACGGGGGTCCTTTCAGAACCTTGTTGAACATGTCCGTCATGGTGCCGGGGCAACGCCCGTCGGTGGTCTCGGCGCAGTTTCGGTTTATTGCGTTTTGTATCGACAAGCGCGCTGCAGGACAAAGCAGGTGTCGTTCACCCGCCGGCCTTTCACGGGGTGCTCCATCGATGGCGGATCGGTCCGCTCAACCGGCCTGCATGATGCGGCCCAGCACGCCGGGCGCGATGCGCTGCAGCCACGGAATGCCCCTGGCCTTGCCGACCCAGATGTCTTGCCGCCCGACGCGCAAGCCCTCCAGGATTTGCGCGGCGGCGGCTTCGGCCGGGAGCTTGTCGCGACCACGGCCTTGGGTCATGGGTGTATCCACGAGGGGCATGATGGCCTCCACCACCCGCACGGACTGCCCCTGCATCTGCAGCCGCAGCGCCTGGGTGAACAGGTGCAGACCGGCCTTGGTGGCGCTGTACACCGCCGCACCGCGCTTGGGAGCGAATGCCAGCCCCGACGTGACATTGACCACCCAGGCAGCAGGCCGCGACCGCAGATGGGGAAGCAAGGCACGGGTCAGGGTGATGGGCGCCGTGAGATTGACGTCGATCTCCTGGCGGATGCTTTCGGCGGTGGACCCGCTCTCGTCGAAAAGTAGGTTGTGCTGCAGGCCTGCGTTGTTGATCAGACAGGCCAGGTCGGGGTGCGCCGCCACCAGATCGGTGGCGAAGGCACTCAGCGACGCCAGATCCGACAGATCGCAACGGACGAACACGAGGTGGGGATGCTTCGCTTGCAACGGCGCCAGTGCCCCCGCGTTGCGTCCCAGCGCGAGGACAGGCGTACCCGATTCGGCAAGCAAGCGCGTGAGCGCCAGACCGATGCCCGAAGTGGCGCCGGTGACCAGCGTCCTGGGCCAGGATCGGCCCATGAAGGGGTTGGGGTTCTGTGGAGAATGTTTCATGCCAACGGACTGTAGGGACGCTTTGGAATGGTGTCGTTAACCGAAGTTAATCGTGCGGCGGACGCGTCAGACGGCTTGCAGCCGCTGCATAGCACCGCAGTCAGATGCCTTCTTCCCGCCCGGGATCGGGTCGCCATCGAGATCGATCGATGCGCGCTGCCGGTGCCAGCGACAACACCTCGCCCGCGAACACCTCAAGCGCTCGGCAATCCTTGGGCTTCGTAGGTCTGATAGCCGTCTTCAATTGTCGAGACGATGTTCAACACCTCGAAGTACGGCACGCTGAACAGCGGTGAATCGCGCAGTTGCTCCATGAAAAAGTAGTGGTGCCGGGGATCCCGGGTTTCGACCATCACCACCTCGCTGCAAGGCGAGGAGAACGCCTCGGCATCGAAGTAGCGCATGGTCAACAACCCCTCGCTGCGGGCCAGCGCAGCGCCCATGTGCTCATCGGCCAGAGACTTCCGGGCCTCGCGGCTGAGCTGCAGCCACGCCGGCAATGCACGCAGCATGACAAAGAAGGTGTAGTTCATGGGTGAGTCCTCAACGTGTTTTGACGATGTCGGCGGCATTCAATGCCCGTGCATGCATCGGACCTTTGGCATCCAAACCAACAGCGGGCTGCGCTGCCGGCCATCGCCGATGGTTGCTGCTGTGGTTCAATGACAAGTTCCTCATGCAGGCGTGACTCTAGAAAACACCCTGCGCGTTGTCATTAACCTCAGTCAATCCGCCGTTTCCCATGACATCCGTGTTGCGGCAACTGCTGGAGTCGGCAGCGGGCCAACCTCTCCCGGAATGGGATCGCGTGAGCACGCACATTCGGGAACTCGGATTCCCTGCGGGTGCCACCGTGTTTCACCAGGACGTGCAGCACCCCTACCTCTACGCCGTGCGTGAAGGTCTCATCAAGCTCTGTTATCTCGACGAATCGGGCAACGAGTGGATCAAGTCATTTGCCGAAGAGGGGCGCTACTTCGCCAGCATCACAGCGCTTGAGCCCCGCGGAAAAACCAGCTTTGCAACCGTCGCTATGGAAAAGAGCCGGCTGGAGCGCCTTGATTTTCCGCTTGTGGAGGAGCTGGCCAACCGCCACCTTGCGTGGGGCCGCGCCATGCAGCGGTTGACGATGGCATTTGCCGCCCGCAAGGAGGCACGAGAACGCAGCTTGCTGACGCTCTCGCCCGAAAACCGCTACCGGGCCTTTCTCGCGGAATGCCCTGCGCTGGAGAAGCGCATCCCGCAAAACAACCTCGCACGCTACCTGGGCCTCACGCCGGTGGGTTTGAACCGCATCGTGAGCCGCGTGCGAAGCGGTGCCGGTTGAGCGCCGTGCCCCGGGACGTCAGAACACCTCGGTGTCCACCTCGCTGCTGCCCTGCGCGTTGTAGCGCTCGCCCTTCACGGTGTGCTGGTTGATGTGGTCGTTGAGCCGCGCCATGACCGAGGCATCGAGCTTCACGTTCGCCGCGCCCAGGTCGTCCTTCAGGTGTGCCAGGCTGGTGGTGCCGGGGATAGGCAGGATGTTCTCACCACGGTGCAGCAGCCAGGCAATGGCGAGTTGGGCCGGGGTACAGCCCACCTCGTTGGCCATGGCCAGGTAGCCGGGCAGCAGCGTGAGATTGGTGGCGTAGTTCTCGGGAGCGAAACGCGGCATGCTGCGGCGGATGTCCTTGGCATCGAAGGCCCCCACGTTGAGTTCGCCGCAGAGGAAGCCGCGCGCCACCGGGCTGAAGGCCACGAAGGCGATGCCGAATTCGCGGCAGGTGTCGAGCACGGCGATCTCGGGATTGCGCGTCCACAGGGAGTACTCGGTCTGCACGGCTGTGATGGGGTGCACCGCCTGCGCACGGCGCAAGGTGGGGGCCGACACTTCGGAGAGGCCGATGGTCTGGATCTTGCCCGCTCGCACCAAGTCGCTCAGGGCGCCCACGCTGTCCTCGATGGGCACCTGCTTGTCCCAGCGGTGCAGGTAGTACAGGTCGATCACGTCGGTCTTGAGGCGTTTGAGCGCCTCTTCACAGGTGGCCTTGATGGTCTCGGGCCGGCCATCGATGACGCGCACCTTCACGCCGTCGGCGTTGGGCACGCCCTGCATGCCGCACTTGCTGGCGAGCGTGAATTTCGAGCGGTGCGGGCTGAGGTATTTGCCCACCAACGTTTCGCTGGCGCCAAAACCATAGAGCGCCGCGGTGTCGAAGTGGGTCACGCCCGCGTCCAGCGCGCCGAGCAGCACGCGCTCAGCCTGCTGCTCGGACACGGGGGCGCCGTAGGCGTGGCAGATGTTCATGCAGCCCAGGCCGATGGCTGAGACTTTGAAGGGGCCGAGTTGGCGTTGTTGCATATCGAAAGTCCTGTGGTGGCGTCGTGGCACGCAAAACGGGGTCAGAGCACATCACCGCTGCGCGGCGAGTGGTCTGACCCCATTGTGCTTTGGGCGATCCATCCGCTGGGATCCATCAGGCTTTCAGTTGTTGCTCCAGCTGGTTCAGCACCTGGTAGCAGTTGAACACCTTGGCCACGCTCGAATTGGGCTCGCGGCCCTCTTTGATGGCGGCGAAGAACTCGCGGTCCTGCAACTCGATGCCGTTCATGGACACCGCCACCTGGGACACGTCGATCTTCTCTTCCTTACCGGTGAACAGGTCGTCGTAGCGCGCAATGTAGGTCGCGGTGTCGCCGATGTAGCGGAAGAAGGTGCCCAGCGGACCGTCGTTGTTGAACGAGAGGCTCAGCGTGCAGATGGCGCCGTTGGCGGCCTTGAGCTGGATGCTCATGTCCATGGCGATGCCGAGCACGGGGTGGATCGGGCCCTGGATGGCGTTGGCCATCACGATGGGGCTGTTGCACTGGTAGGCGAACAGGTCCACGGTGTGGGCGGCGTGGTGCCACAGCAGGTGGTCGGTCCAGCTGCGGGCCTGGCCCAGCGCGTTGGTGTTGGTGCGGCGGAAGAAATAGGTCTGCACATCCATCTGCTGGATGTTGAATTCGCCGGCCTGGATCTTGTTGTGCACGTACTGATGGCTGGGGTTGAAGCGGCGGGTGTGGCCGCACATGGCCACCAAGCCGGTCTGCTTCTGCAGCGCCACCACGTCTTCGGCGCCCTTGAGGCTGTCGGCCAGCGGAATCTCCACCTGCACGTGTTTGCCGGCCTTCAGGCAGGCCAGCGTCTGCTCGGCATGCATCTGCGTGGGGGTGCAGAGGATGACGGCGTCCACGTCCTTCATCGCCAGGCTGTCGGCGAGATCGGTGGTGACGTGGCCGATGCCGTATTTGTCGGCGACTTCTTTGGTCTTCTCCAGGTCGCGGCTGATCAGCGAAACCACTTCAACGCCGTCAATATTTTTGATGCCGTCGAGGTGTTTGATGCCGAAGGCGCCGGCGCCGGCGAGGGCTACTTTGATGGTCATGTCAGTTGTTCTCCAGGATGAGATGGCCCACGGCCGTGTTGGATGCGGGCACATGGTAGAAGCGATGCTTCACGGTCGGCGCAGGGCCTTGCACCTTGCCGTCGACGATGTCGGACATGGCGCCGCGGGCGATCAGCCACATCACGAGTTCAATGCCCTCGCTGCCCGCTTCGCGCACGTAGTCGATGTGCGGCGTGTTGGCGCAGCCCACGGGGTCGGCAATCATCTTGTCGAGCCAGGCGTTGTCCCACTCGCGGTTGATCAGGCCGGCGCGCGCGCCCTGCAGCTGGTGGCTCATGCCGCCCGTGCCCCAGATGTGCACGTTCAGGTCTTCGTCGTAGCTTTCCACGGCCTTGCGGATGGCCTGGCCGAGCATGAAGCAGCGCTTGCCCGAAGGCACCGGGTACTGCACCACGTTGACCGCGAATGGAATCACCGGGCAGGGCCAGGCGTCTTTCTTGGGGTCGAGCTCGCCGCACATCAGCGACAGCGGCACGGTCAGGCCGTGGTCCACGTCCATCTTGTTGACGATGGTGAGATCGAAGTCCTGCTGGATGACCGACTGCGCGATGTGCGAGGCCAGGTCCGGGTGGCCGATGACCTTGGGCACGGGGCGCGGGCCCCAGCCCTCATCGGCCGGCGTGAACTCGGCCGCGGTGCCGATGGCGAAGGTGGGAATCATCTCCAGGCTGAAGGCCGTGGCGTGGTCGTTGTAGACGAGGAAGACGACGTCGGGCTTGTTCTCCTTCATCCATTGCTTGGAATACTCGTAGCCTGCGAACACGGGCTTCCAGTAGTCCTCCTGCGTCTTGTGGAGGTCCATGGCCGCGCCGATGGCGGGCACGTGCGAGGTGAAAACGGATGCGGTGATCTTTGCCATGGTCAAGCCTTCTTTCCTGCGGCGCCTTGCGGCTGGTTCTGCACTTGCGCATCCCCGTTCTCACCAAGGTAGCGGTTGCCTTCGACGGAGCGGCCGCCCTTGATCATCATGTTGCGGTATTCCTCTTCGGTCATGCCGGTCATGGAGCCCGCCATCTGCTGGAAGCTCTTGCCGTCGGTGGCGCCGATCTTCGCCAGGAAGTAGATGTTGCCCCCGGTGCGCATGCACCAGTTGAGGTCGCGTGCCAGCACGGCCTGCTTCTGCTCTTCGGTCATGGGCCACTGGTCGAGGTAGGCGCGTTCGTCGGCCTTGAACTTCTCGCGGTTCTCGGCCTTCATCAGGCTCATGCAGAACTGGTTGAGCCAGAAGCCTTTGCGGCTCTGCTCGGCGTCGAAGATGATCGTGCCGGGCACGTCTTTGTAGGGTTTATCGAGTGCCATGTCAGACCTCCTCGGGCCAGTAAAGCTTCATGGGGTTGGTCACGAGCAGCTTCTGCTGCAGCTCGGCCGTCGGCGCGATGTGCGGGATGAAATCCACCAGCAAGCCGTCGTCGGGCATGTGGTCCTTCAGGTTGGGGTGCGGCCAGTCGGTGCCCCAGAGCACGCGGTCGGGGAACTGCTCGACGATGCGTTTGGCGAACGGGATCACGTCGGTGTAGGCGTTCTGCTCGCCGTTCAGGGCCTTGGGGCCGGTGACCGACAGGCGCTCGGGGCAGCTCACCTTGCTCCACACGTTGCTGTGTTCGCGCATGAACTTCTGAAACAGCGCGAACTGCGGGCCGTCCACCGGCAGGCTCACGTCCGGGCGGCCCATATGGTCCACCACCACGGTGGTGGGCAGCGCGGTGAAGAAGTCCCACAGCTCGGGCAGGTCCACCGCCTCGAAGTAGATGACCACGTGCCAGCCGAGCTTGGCAATGCGGCCGGCGATCTCCATCAGCTCGTCCTTGGGGGTGAAGTCCACCAGGCGCTTGACGAAGTTGAAGCGCACACCGCGCACACCGGCGTCGTGCAGGGCCTGCAGCTCTTCATCGCTGATGGAGCGCTTGACCGTGGCCACGCCACGCGCCTTGCCGCCCGATGACAGACAGGCGTCGACCATGGCGCGGTTGTCGGCGCCGTGGCAGGTGGCCTGCACCACCACGTTGCGGGCGAATCCCAGGTGGTCGCGCAGCGCGTACAGCTCGTGCTTGCTCGCGTCGCAGGGCGTGTACTTGCGCTCGGGCGCGTAGGGAAATTCCGCGCCCGGGCCGAACACGTGGCAGTGCGCGTCCACAGCGCCAGCGGGCAGTTGGAAGGTCGGCTTGGACGGACCGGTGTACCAGTCCATCCAGCCAGCGGTTTTGGTGAAGTCACCCGACGTGGGTTTGTCCATGGGTTTGCTCATGGTGTTCTTTCAGTCCTTGTAGACCAAACCCGCAGCGGCCAGCGGCTCGCGCATCTTGTACATGTCCAGGCCCAGGATGCCCGAGGCGAGCTTCTCGCGCTTCTCGCCCTCGAAGCTCTCGCGCTTGATGGCAGCAGCCAGCGTTGCCGCCGCACGCGCGGCCGGCACACAGACCACACCGTCGTCGTCGGCCACGATCACGTCGCCGGGCGTGACCAGCATGCCGGCGCAGACGATGGGGATGTTCACCGAGCCCAGCGTGGCCTTGATGGTGCCCTTGGAAGAGATTGCCTTGGACCACACCGGGAAGTTCATTTCCTTGAGTGTCTTCACGTCGCGCACACCGGCGTCGATGACCAGGCCGCGAGCGCCGCGCGCTTGGAAGCTGGTGGCCAGCAGGTCGCCGAAGTAGCCGTCGGTGCATTCGGCCGTGACGGCCGCGACCACGATGTCGCCGGGCTGGATCTGCTCGGCTGCCACGTGCATCATCCAGTTGTCGCCGGGCTGCAGCAGCACGGTGATGGCCGTGCCCGAGACCTGCACGCCGGTCTGGATCGGGCGCATGTAGGGCTTCAAGAGCCCAACGCGGCCCATGGCTTCGTGCACGGTGGCCGAGCCGAGCGCGGCCAGACCGTCGGCGGCTGCGCGGTCGGCACGGGTGATGTTGCGGTAAACGACGCCGAGTTCGTACATGGTCAGATTCCTTTTTGTTTCAAAGCGGCGTCCAGCCGCGGGAACACGCGCCGCGCATTGCCTTCATAAATCTTGTAGCGGTCATCCCCCACGACGATGGTGCTCGCTTCGATGAAGCGCTTGGTGTCGTCGTAGTAGTGACCGGTCTCGGGGTCGATGCCGCGCACGGCGCCGATCATTTCCGAGGCAAACAGGATGTTGTCCACCGGGATCACCTTGGTCAACAGGTCGATGCCGGGCTGGTGGTACACGCAGGTGTCGAAGAAGATGTTGTTCAGCAGGTGGTCTTTCAGCAGCGGCTTCTTCAGCTCCTGCGCCAGGCCACGGAAACGGCCCCAGTGGTAGGGCACCGCGCCGCCACCGTGGGGGATGATGAACTTCAGCGTGGGGAAGTCCTTGAACAGGTCGCTGGTCAGGCACTGCATGAAGGCCGTGGTGTCGGCGTTCAGGTAGTGGGCTCCGGTGGTGTGGAAGCAGCTGTTGCAGCTGGTGCTTACGTGCACCATGGCCGGGATGTCGTACTCGACCATCTTTTCGTAAATGGGGTACCAGTGGCGATCGCTCAGCGGAGGCGAGGTCCAGTGGCCACCCGACGGATCGGGGTTCAGGTTGATGCCCACGTTGCCGTATTCCTTGACGCAGCGCTCCAGCTCGGGGATGCAGGTGGCCGGGTCCACGCCCGGGCTCTGCGGCAGCATGGCGGCGGGAATGAAGTTGTCGGGGAACAGCTGGCTCACGCGGTAGCAGAGCTCGTTGCAGATGGCGGCCCAGGTGGAGCTGATGTTGAAGTCACCGATGTGGTGGGCCATGAAGCTGGCGCGCGGCGAGAAGATGGTGAGGTCGGAGCCGCGTTCCTTCATCAGGCGCAGCTGGTTGGTCTCGATGGACTCGCGCAGTTCGTCGTCGCTGATCTTCAGGTCCGACACCTTCGGCATCGAAGCCGGGTCCTTGATGCCGGCGATCTGCGCGTTGCGCCAGTTCTCCAAGGCCTTGGGCGCTGTGGTGTAGTGGCCGTGGCAGTCGATGATGAGGGGCTTTTGCTGGCTCATGGGGGAAGTCTCCTGTCGAATGTGGGCCTGTGCGGATGGAAGATCAGGCCGGGTCCATGCCCTGGCGCCGCTTGGCCTCGGCCGCGTCGGGCGAGGCCATGAAGGCGATCAGGTCGCGCGCGGCGTCCGGCTGTGTGGCGCTGGCGCAGACGCCGGCGGAAAAGGTGGTGGTGATCTGGATCGCGGGGGGCAAGGCGCCCAGCAACTCGATGCCCTCGACGTGCAGCAGCTCGCTGAGTTGCTGGAAGCCCAGTTCCACCTCGCCGCGCGCCACCAGGGTGCCCACTGGCACGCCGGGGGGCGCCTGGACGATGCGGTCCTGAATCTGCCCGGCGATGCCCCAGCGCTCGAACAGCCGGGCCAGCGCCACGCCGCTGGGGCCGGTGGAGTAACTGAGGCTGCGCGCGGCCAGCACAGCGCTGCGCACCGCGTCTTCCGATCCGATGTCGGGCCGGGCCGCGCCGGCGCGCACCGCCACCGCGACCCCCGAATGCACCAGGTCCCGCTGGCTGCCGGCCACAAGCTTGCCCGCGGCGAGCAGCTTGTCGATGGCGTCGGACGCGAGCACCACCAGATCAAAAGCCTCGTCGGCCATCACGCGCTTGGCGGCGTCCACGCCGCCCACCGATTCGATCAGCACCCAGGCGCCCGAACGCTGCTCGTAGGCCGACACCAGATCGGCCAGCACCTGGCGCGTGGCCATGGAGGAAATGCCGCGAATCGGCCCGGGCGGCGTGCCGGCGGCAGGGGTGGATGCAAAGGATGGCATGAGCCGGATTGTGCTCAGGCACCGGAAAACCACAAGCGGCATACCGTACTATTAGCCATTCCCTTTTGATATATCTCCGCCCCGGGCCATGGATCTCAAGCAACTGGAATATTTCGTGCGCGTCGCCGAGCTGGGCAGCTTCACCCGGGCCGCGCTCGCGCTGGACGTGGCCCAGCCCGCGCTCTCGCGCCAGGTGCGGCTGCTGGAGGTGGAACTGCGGCAAAACCTGCTGGTGCGCAACGGCCGCGGCGCCACGCCCACCGAGGCGGGCAAGCTGCTGCTGGAACATGCGCGCGGCATCCTGCACCAGGTGGAACGGGCGCGGGAAGAGCTGGGCCGGGTGCGCGGCGCACTGGCCGGCCGGGTCGCGATCGGCCTGCCGCCCAGCCTGGCGCGGGTGCTCACGGTGCCGCTCACGCGCGCCTTTCGCCAGCAGTTGCCGCAGGCCAGCATCTCCATCAGCGAAGGCCTGTCGACCCACATGCAGGAGTGGCTGCAGACCGGGCGACTGGACATCGCCGTGCTCTACAACGCGATGCCCGCGCCCGACATCGAGATCGCGCCGCTGCTGGACGAAGACCTGCTGCTGGTGCTTCCGCGCCCGCCGGGCCTGCCCGAAGACCCGCCCCCTCCCCCGATTGCGCTGGCCGAGGTGGCGAAGCTGCCGCTGGTGATTCCGAGCCGGCCCAACGCGATCCGCATGCAGGTGGAAAGCGAAATGGCCAACATCGGCTGCCGCCCGCTCATCGCGCTGGAGATCGACGGCGTCTCCGCCATCCTGGACCTGGTGGCCGACGGCGCCGGTGCCGCCCTGCTCTCGCGCAACGCGGTCGCCAGCTCGATCCGCCCCTCGGCCTACCAGACGCGCGCCGTGTGCAACCCGACCCTGCGCACCCGCCTGTGCCTGGCCACGAGCTCACAGCGACCCGCCACCCTGACCCAGCAGACCACGCTGGCGCTGATCCGCCAGACGCTGGAGGCGATCAACGCGGCGGTTTGAATAGCCCCCCCGCAGCGCTTCGCGCTACCCCCCTCAAGGGGGCGGCACCACCGTCATCCCGTCAGCCAGCCCGCGCTGTGACGCATCAGCCAGAGGATGGCGCTGAGCGAGAAGAAGGACGCGGCCGTGGTGGCCAGCAATGCCGCCGCGGTGAAGCCCTCGAAACCATGGCGCTGCGCCAGGATGGGATAGATGCCCAGCATGGGCATGGCGGCCGAGAGAACGGCCGCGACACGCAGATCGCCGTCCACCGCCGGCAGGCCGAGCAGGGGCAGCAAGACGATGGCGCCAAACACCGCCAGAGGGTGCAGCAACAGCTTGCCCACCGCGATCAGCGACACCTGTCGGCGCAGCCCCCTGACCTGCAGGCCCACCAGCGTGCCGCCGATGATGAACAGCGCCAGGCCGCTGCTGGCCGCCGAAAACAGGGTCACAGTGCGGGTGATCACCGAGGGCAATGACCAGCCCAGCAAGGCGACCAGGAAGCCGGCGAAGATGGCCACGATCATGGGGTTGCGCACCAGGCGGGCGCCGGTCTGCGTCAGCGCCCGCCGCAACGAAGGCCGCTCGCCCTCGTGCGCGCCGACGTCGGCCGCGGTGAACAGCAGCGGCAGCTTGACCAGGTTTTCCACGATCAGGTTGAGCGCAAGGACCACACCGCTCAACGGCCCGAACAGGAGCAGCATCACCGGGTATCCCACATAGCCGCTGTTGGAACAGGTCATGCCCATGGCCATGTAGGCGCTCTCGGTCAGGCCCTTGCGCTGCACGGTGCAGGCAAACCACAGGGCACCCAGGATCAGCACCAGCGAACCGGCGGCGTAGGCCAGCAGGTAGCCCGTGTGCACCACCTCGTCCAGGCGGCGCGAGGCCAGCGCGTTGAACAGCAGCGCCGGCAGAGCCACCTGGATGACGAACCGGCCGAACACGCGCATGTCGGCCTTGGTGAACAGGTTCCAGCGCACGCTGGCGTAGCCGGCCGCGATGCAAAGGTAGATCGGGCCGGTGATGGCCAGGATATCGAGCATGAGAGCAATCAGGTGTTCGGCGCCGGGCCACCCCGGGCGCAAACCGCTGCCCCTGGGAGGACGCGGCATGCGTGGCGGTGGGGCCCCGGTTGTCGCCGGAGGTGGCGTGGCGCTGTGGTCAGGCGGTGTCGTCGTTGGCGGCCGGAGCGCGGTGGGCCAGCAGGCGGTCGGCGTAGGCCTGCCAGGGCGGCGACTTGCCCAGGTCCGCGAACAGACCGGCGCGGGCCTGCGCGGCCATCCAGTCGTGTTTTTCGGCGATGGCCGAGGCCATGAACGGCTCGAAACCGGCTTCGCACACGGTGTTGGCCACCTCACGCATCTCTTCGGCGCGGCGCTTGCCGTGCTGCGCCACGCGGCTGAAGAAATAGCTGCCCTGGGCCGGCCAGTCGATGCCGGGAAAGGTTTCCTGCAGCGTGGCGATCATGGCGTCTTCCACGCCGTAGGCACGCGCCGTGGTGTAGCTCTCCAGCACCAGGGCCTCCAGCCCCTTGATCATGATGCTGCGGCACACTTTGGTGGCGGAGGCCACGCCGACGCGCTCGCTGGCCAGTTGGGGCGCCATGCCCAGGGCCTGCAGCGTGGGCAGCAGGCTGGCCGCGTACGCGCCGCCCAGCAGCATGGGCACGCGGATGCCGTAGGGCGGCACCGAGGTCATCACGCCGGCCTCCACATAGCGGCCACCGGCGGCGTCGATCAGCGCGGCAGCCCGCTGCTTGGTGCCGGGCGACGCGGAGTTGAGGTCCAGGAAATAGCTGCCGGGGCGCAGGTGGGGCGCGGCGGCTTGCGCCACCGCCAGCGCGCTGGACGCGGTCACGGCCGAGATCACCAGCGTGGATTTCGCGCACAGGCTCGCCACGCCGTCGCAGGCCTCCACGCCCAGCGCCGCGGCGTGGGCCAGCGGCTCCTCGCGTTGCGCCGGGTCGGCGAACTTCAGATCCCAGGCCGCCGTGGCCTTGAGCCCGGCGCTGAAGATGCGGCCCACTTCACCGTAGCCGATGAGTCCGATGCGCAAGTTGTCCATGAAAACCTCCATTCAAAAAAGCCGCCCGTTGCGATGGTCGCGGGGGGTCACTGCCTCTCTGTCACTGCCTCTCTATGCCGGCGCGCTGGATCACAGCGCCCCAGCGCTGGATGTCGCTGACCAGCAGCTCGGCGGCCTGCTCGGGCGTGCTGCCACTGGCGTCGATGTTGAGGTCGGCCAGTTTCTTCTGTACCGCGGGCAAGGCAAGCGCGGCGTTGATGTCCTTGTTCAGCCGGTCGATCACCGGGCGTGGGGTCTTGGCCGGCGCGGCCAGGGCGTTCCACGACGAGGCCACGAAGCCCTTGACGCCCTGCTCGACGGCGGTGGGCACGTCGGGCAACGCGTTCGAGCGCTTCTGCCCGGTCACGGCCAGAGCGCGGAAGGCACCGGCCTTGATCTGCGTGAGCGCCGGGCCGAGGATCTCGACCGCCACGTCCACCTGCTTGCCACGCAGCGCACCGATCAGGTTCGGCGTGCCGTTGAAGGGCACCACCTGCGCGTCGATGCCGGCGCTGGTCTTGAACAGTTCGGCCGCCAGGTTCTGCGTGCTGCCGATGTTGATGCTGCCGATGTTGAGTTTGTTGGGGTTGGCCTTGGCAAACGCCACCAGATCGCCGAGGGTCTTGTGCGGCGAGTCGGCCGGCACCAGCACCGCGATGTCGAACGTGCCCAGGGTGGACACGGGCGCGAAACTCTTGACCGTGTCGTAGGGCAGGCTCTTGAACAGGCCCGCCGTCACCGCCGTGCCGTTGGACATGAGGAACAGGGTGTGGCCATCGGGCTCGGCGCGCGCCACCGTCTCGGCCGCCACCACACCGCCGGCCCCGGGCCGGTTCTCGACGGTCACGGGCTGCCCGAGCGATTGGCTCATCTCGGCCGCCACGATGCGCGCCGTGAGATCGCCCACGCCACCGGCACCAAACGGCACCACGATGCGCAGGCCCTTGCTCGGGAAGCCCTGGGCCATGGCGGGCGACGCCAGCGCCAGCACCGAGGCCGACAACACGGCCCCGAGCAGGCCGCGGCGGTGGAAAAGACGGAACAAGGTCATGGGATGTCTCCTGTTGTCGGTGGTGCCAAGAAAAACCACTGTAGCCACCAGAAAAAAGGCCTGCAACAGTGTGCAGGCCCTATCTGGTATGCCGAAATGCGTGAGCGCAGACCGCGTGGCCTCAGAGCCGCAGCACGAACAGCGTGATGCCGGGGAAAGCCACCAGGATCGCCGTGCGGATGAAATCGCTGGCCACGAACGGCATGATGGCGCGGTAGGTTTGCGTGATCGGGGTGTCGCGCGCCATCGAGTTGATGACGAACAGGTTCATACCCACCGGCGGTGTGATCAGCCCCACCTCCACCACGATCAGCACCAGGATGCCGAACCAGATGGCGAACTCTTCGGGCGGCAGGCCGAAGTCGAGTGCGGTCACGATGGGGAAAAACACGGGAATGGTCAGCAGGATCATGGACAGCGAGTCCATGAAACAACCCAGGATCACGTACAGCACCAGGATCGCCACCAGCACCCACATGGGGCTCACACCCCAGCCGGCCACCGCAGTGGCGGCTTCCTGAGGCAGTTGCGACAGCGCCAGGAAGGTGTTGTAGACCCCGGCGCCCAGCACGATCATGAAGATCATGCCGGTGGCGACGGCCGTGCCCAGGATGGCGCCCAGCAAGGTCTTGCGGGTCAGGCCGCCAGCGAACCAGGCCGCCACACCGGTACCGAAGGCACCGATGGCCGCACCCTCGGTGGGCGTGAACAGGCCGCTGTAGATACCGCCGACCACGGTGATGAAGATCACCATCACCGGCCAGACCTTCACGGTGGCGATCCAGCGCTCCTTCATGGGCATGGGGGGCATGGAACCGACGTCCTGCGGTTTCACCCGGGCGTAGATCGCGATCACGATCATGTAACCCACGGCCGCCAGGATGCCGGGCACGAAAGCGGCCAGGAACAGCTTGGCGATGTTCTGCTCGGTCAGGATGGCGTAGATCACCAGCACCACCGACGGCGGAATCAGGATGCCCAGCGTGCCGCCCGCGGCCAGCGCCGCGGTGGAGATGCCCCCGGCGTACCCCGCTCGCTTGAGCTCGGGCAGGGCCACCTGGCCCATGGTGGCCGCCGTGGCCAGCGAGGAACCGCAGATGGCGCCAAAACCGGCGCAGGCACCCACGGCCGCCATGGCCACGCCGCCCTTGCGGTGCCCGATCCAGGCCTCGGCGGCCTTGAAGAGGGCCTGCGAGAGGCCGCCGAGCGCGGCAAACTGTCCCATCAGCAGGAACAGCGGAATCACCGAGAGCGAATAGCTGGAGAAGGTGCTGAACGTGACCTGCTTGAGCTGGTTGAGGATGGGATCGACCGATCCGTACACCATCCAGGCGCCCACCAGGCCACACACAAGCATGGACAGGCCGATGGGCACACGGATGAAGATCAGCAGCAGCAGGATCGGGAAAGACCAGAGGGCGAGTTCGACGGTTGACATATTCAGTGCCCTGCGTTGGATTCGGTGGTCCAGCCCTGGGGAGCGGAGGCCAGGCCCAGCTCGGTCAGGGTCTTGGCGGCATAGGAGACGCAGCCGATCACGGCGCCGACGAAACACAGGGCGTAAGCCCACCACACCGGCATCTGCAGGATGAAGGTGGTTTCCATGTATTCCTTTTTCTCCAGCAGACCGGCCCAGAGTTCCCAGGTCAGCACCAGCCAGATCAGCAGCATCAGGATGTCGCTCACGATGACCACCCCCCGCTGTGCCCACTTGGGCATGTGCATGTAGAGCAGATCCACCGTGGCGTGCCCGCCGCGCAGGTAGCACCAGGGCATGAAGAAAAAGATCGCGATGCCCACGCCGAGCTCGACCAGCTCGAAGTCGCCGGGCACGGGCCCCAGCCCGATGCCGATCATGGCCCGCCCGGCCACGCTGGCCACAACCATCAAGGTCAGGGCGGTCAATACGATGCCGCCAAACAGGGCCGTCCATCGGGCGGTCCGGTAGATCCAGTCAATCATCCTCGGGTCCTTTTCATGGGTGGTTCCATGGTCCGATTGTCTCCCATGGTTTTATGTGCCGGCGAGCCGCGCGGATTGCGCCGCGACTGTATCCGAAGTTTTCTATTGTTGAATGCATTTCACCCATCGAAACCTCATTCGTGCTCCGCAGGGCATGGGCGGTTCGCGAACACCGGTCGTCTCCTTGCAGGCAGGACGACCGGCGGTAAACCTACTTCGCGTGCTTGGCGATCAACGCGCGAGCCTCCGAGGCCAGCTTGGCGCCGTCGATGTTCTTGCCCTTCATCTCGTTGACCCAATCGCTCTCCACCGCGCCGGCGGTA
>NZ_BCWR01000015.1 GCF_001592305.1 Hydrogenophaga taeniospiralis CCUG 15921 | reverse complement strand
CGGGGTCGACAACCGTCCCCCCGCAATACGCGATCAGTTCATCACCCACCAACGCCAAAGTGGTGACCGCATCCCGCCCGCTCACTTCGGCAAAAACAACAACCAATACACCAGCAGCAAATTAAACAGCGCACTCAACCCCAGCAGCAGCTTCCACAACATCGTCGGGTCGCGCTGCAGCAGCGCCGACGCCGGCGGCACGGTGAGCGGGCGTGAGGCGCCGCGTTCCAGGGCGAGCAGGAACTCTTCGGCGGTTTCGAAGCGCTGGCTCTTGTCGCGGGCCACGGCTTTCTGCACCACGTGGTCGAGCCAGATGGGCACTTCGGGGTTGTGGCGGCTGGGGGGGGTGGGGTCGCGGTAATAGCGGCCCACCTGGTAGGGCAGCACTTCGCCGTAGGGCAGCCGGGCGGTGAGCAACTGGTAGAGCGTGACGCCGAGCGCGAACAGGTCGCTCTGGGCGTCGGGCAGCTCGGGCTCGCCTTCGGTGGCGCTGCCGCCACCGGCCTTGCTGTTGTGACCCCACTGCTCGGGGTTGACGAAGCTGGGCGTGCCGGCGTGCAGTCGGCGCATGCTTTCGGGTTCGCGCCCGGTGAGGGCCACGCCGAGGTCGAGCACGCGCAGCACGCCGTCGTCGCCCTGGTGCAGGTTGGCGGGTTTGATGTCGCGGTGGATCACGCCCTGGCGGTGCAGCAGGCCGAGCACGCGCAGCGTCTGCATGGCGGCGCTGACGGCTTGCACCGGCCCGAGCTTTTGCTGACGGTCCAGCAGTTGCTGCAGGGTTTCGCCGCTGTGCCAGTCGTACAGCAGGTAGCAGGCGCTGCGCGGTTGGCGGTTGGGCAGGGGGTCGTGGATGGCAACGAGGTGGCCGGCCGCGCGCGACGACATCATGCGTTTGGCGAGCCAAGCTTCGTGCGCGAGCATGGCGCGTTCGTCCTGGTCGTGGGCGCGCGCGGGGTGCAGCGTTTTCAAGGCGTAGAGCGTCTGGCTCTTGGGGTCTCGCACCTGGTAGAGCAGGTTGATGCCGTTGTCGGCCACGGTGGCGGTGACGGTGAAGCCGTCGATGCTCTCGCCCACCTTGAGCTTGGCCGGCACGGGCAGACTCTGGGCGGCGCGGTCGGCGTCTTGCAGGTTGGGGCCTTGCAGGTCGAGCACGCGCACCACCATGGCGGTCACGTTGTCGTCACTCCCGGCGGCCAGGGCCTGGGCCACCAGGCGCTCGGCGGCGGGCTGGGCGCCGGGCGCCTGGCCGGCGGGGGCAGCGCACTCGGCGAGCTGGCGCTCGGAGAGCTTGCCGTGCACGCCGTCGGTGAGCATGACGAAGGTGTCGCCCACCTGCAGGTCGCCTTGCAGGTAGTCCACCACGAGGTGGTCTTCCAGGCCCACGGCGCGCAGCAGCTGGTGGCGCATGTCGGGGTGGTTGACGGTGTGGTCGTGGGTGAGCAGCAGGGTCTGGCCTTCGCGCAGCAGGTAGCAGCGCGAGTCGCCCACGTGGGCCACGGTGTACGACTGGCCACGCAGCACCAGCGCGGTGAGCGTGGTCAGGCCCATGGCGGGCTGGCGGCGGTGGTTGGTGCCGGTGAGCCAGGCGTTTTGCGCGCCGATGATGCGGTCGAGCGCGACGGTGGTGTCCCAGGTTTCGGGCGTGTCGTGGTAGCTGCGCACCAGGCTGGTGACGGTGGTCTGCGCCGCCTCGCCGCCCATGCCGCCAGTGCTCACGCCGTCGGCGATGGCGACGATGGAGCCCATGTCTTCCTGCCCCGCGGGCGGCAGCATGGCGGCGCAGAAGTCTTCGTTCCTGTCCTTGCGGCCGGTCTGGCAGACGAAACCAATATCTATATGAAAGGCCATGCGTCAACCCATGAGCATCTGCATGCTGCGTTCGTATTGGGCCGAGAGCTGCTCAAAATCGTCGAGCAGGCTTTCGCTGGCGCTGGCCAGGCCTTCCAGGCGCAGCAGGCGGTCGCGCCCGGCCGGGCGGCGCACGTGGTCGGCGCCGGTCACCACCTGTAGCCAGCCCTGCGCAGCGGACTCCAGCGTGCGGCGGATCTCGGGCGTGGACAGGGGCAGGCCGTTCAGGTAGGCCAGGCCCTGCTCGAAGGCCTGGCGCGCGGCTTCCATGTCGGCCTGGTGCTGCAGCTGCGGCTCGCCGGGCTCCAGCACCCCGAGCAGCGCCGCCTTGGCAAAGCGCTGCGAGTGCATGCGCTGGCGCCCGGCCATGTTGAGCATGCGCAGCGGCGCCACGCTGCCGGCGCTCTCCAGGCTGGCGGTGAGGCGCTCGGCGTCTTGCAGCAGGCGCTCGGCCAGCGCGTTGATGGGAGCGAGCTGGTCCAGCGCAGGTTCGGCCTTCAGGGCTTTTTTCAGGGCTTTCCAGGTGGCCACCACCTGGGCCAGCAGGTCGCCGAAGGTGGGTTGCGAGAGGTTCTTGCCGAGCAGCGCGAGGTTGGCGTCGATGCGCTGGGCCGAGTCGGTCTGCAGCGCCAGGTGCCGCGCCACCTGCACGCCCGCGAGCCGCAGCAGCCAGTGTTTGACGAGGCGCTGCGAGAGCATGCGCAGCTGCCCGGCGCGGTTCACGCCCTCGGCGAAGTGGGCCGACTGGATGATGTGCTGCGCCACCTGGCCCAGGCGCTGGTTGCTGTGCATGGAAGCGGTGCGCAGGATTTCGAAGGCGCCGTCGTCTGACACTTGGCGCGCGCTCATGAGGATGCCTTTGGCACGCTCCACGGCCTTGCGCTCTTCGAAGCGGGTGGACACGTCGCGCAGCTCTTCGAGCAGGGCCTGCTCGCGTTTGAAGCGTGCTTGCGCGAGCTGCATGAGCGGGCGCAGGCGCTGCGCGCCGTAGCCACCGACCACGTAGGCGTGCACGCCCGACTCGGTGGCCTGCACGATGTGCGCGGCATCGCCATCGTTGGTGAACACCAGCACCGGCAGCGGCGACACCTCGGCCAGGGTCTGCGTGGCCTTGAACAAGGCCTCGTCGGCCGGGGTGGCCTGCACCACCACCAAACTTGGTGCATGGCGCACCACGCTCTGCACCAGCTGGCTGCAAGCCTCCACCACCGCCAGCACTTGGGCGCCCGCGGCCTCCAGGTCGTTCACCAGCGGCTGGCGGGCCAGCCCATCACACAACAAAACCACAGAAACATGCATATGAATCAAAGACTTGGGTAGACAGCGTGCGCCACGAGGGGCGGCACGGAACAGGCACCAAGAATGCCTGAAAAAGAGGGGCCTGGGCACGCTTCGTTGCGTGGCACAGGTATTGCTTATTTCACGTCGGACGTAACGACGCGTCCACCCCAGCCGGTGCGCTGAGGGTTCCACGCACAACGACGTGCGTAGCTTGTCCAGGCGGCCACGAAGGCCTGTCTGGCGCCGACTGCTCGGTCGGCCCGATCGTATATCCCTACCCAATTCCGTGTCCTGGCCTGCGTGCGCGTTGTCGCTCGCCTCTCGCCTGGACGCCCCTCAGTTATTCACACATGAATGGAGTCCCCGCGATGAAAAAAGCAAAACTGGTGATGGTCGGCAACGGCATGGCCGGTGTGCGCACGCTTGAAGAGCTGCTCAAGATCGCCCCGGACCTCTACGACATCACGGTCTTCGGCGCGGAGCCGCACCCGAACTACAACCGCATCCTGCTCTCGCCGGTGCTGGCGGGCGAGCAGACGCTGGACGAGATCGTGCTGAACGACTGGTCCTGGTACACCGACAACGGCGTCACCCTGCACGCGGGCTACAAGGTCACCGAGGTGGACCGCATCCGGCGCGTGGTGCATGCGGTGGGCCCGAACGGCGAGAAGGTGTCGGCCGAGTACGACCGCCTGATCATGGCGACCGGCTCCAACCCTTTCATCCTGCCCATCCCCGGCAAAGACTTGAAGGGCGTGCTGGCCTACCGCGACATCGCCGACACCCAGGCCATGATCGACGCGGCCGCCACCTACAAGCATGCGGTGGTCATCGGTGGCGGCCTGCTGGGCCTGGAAGCGGCCAACGGCCTGATGAAGCGCGGCATGACGGTGAGCGTGGTGCACGTCGCGCCCTGGCTGATGGAGCGCCAGCTCGACGACGTGGCCGGCAAGATGCTGCAGGGTTCGCTGGAAGCGCGCGGCATGAAGTTCCTGATCGGCGCGCAGACGCAGGAGCTGGTGGGCGGTGAAGACGGCCGCGTGAAGGCCATCCGCTTCAAAGACGGCACCGAGCTGCCGGCCGACCTGCTGGTGATGGCCGTGGGCATCCGCCCCAACACCGCGCTGGCCGAATCCATGCGCCTGTATGTGAACAAGGGCATCGTGGTGAGCGACACCATGCAGACCGTGACCGACCCGCGCATCTACGCGGTGGGCGAATGCGCGGCGCACCGCGGCATCGCCTACGGCCTGGTGGCTCCGCTGTTCGAGCAGGGCAAGGTGCTGGCCACGCACCTGGCCGAGTTCGGCATCGGCCGCTACACCGGCTCGCTCACGTCCACCAAACTCAAGGTGACGGGCATCGACCTGTTCTCCGCCGGCAATTTCATGGGCGACGACAACACCGAAGAGATCGTGATGAGCGACCCCTCGGGCGGCGTCTACAAGAAGCTGGTGATCCAGGGCGACAAGCTGGTGGGCGCCTGCCTGTACGGCGACACGGTGGACGGCAGCTGGTATTTCAAACTGCTGCGCGAAGGCCGCACGGTCAACGACATCCGCGACAAGCTGATGTTTGGCGAGAGCCACCTGGGCGACGCCGGCCACCAGGGCCAGAGCAAGGCCGCGGCCATGGCCGACTCCGACGAGGTCTGTGGCTGCAACGGCGTGACCAAGGGCACCATCTGCAAGGCCATCAAGGAAAAGGGCCTGTTCACGCTGGACGAGGTGAAGAAGCACACCAAGGCCAGCGCCAGCTGCGGTTCCTGCACCGGCCTGGTCGAACAGATCCTGATGTTCACCGCCGGCGGCGACTACTCGGCCACACCCAAACTCAAGGCCATGTGCGGCTGCACCGAGCACGGCCACGCAGCGGTGCGCGAAGCCATCCGCACGCCGCTGCCGGACGGCAGCAAGCTGCTGACCACGGCCCAGGTGTTTGCCCACCTGAACTGGAAGACGCCCAACGGCTGCGCGAGCTGCCGCCCGGCCATCAACTACTACCTGATCAGCACCTGGCCCAAGGAGGCGAAGGACGATCCGCAGAGCCGCTTCATCAACGAGCGCTCGCACGCCAACATCCAGAAGGACGGCACGTATTCGGTGATCCCGCGCATGTGGGGCGGCGAGACCACGGCCGACGAGCTGCGCCGCATCGCCGACGCGGTGGACAAGTACAAGATCCCGACCGTGAAGGTGACCGGCGGCCAGCGCATCGACCTGCTCGGTGTGAAGAAGGAAGACCTGGTCAACGTCTGGAAAGACATCGGCATGCCCAGCGGCCACGCCTATGCCAAGGCCCTGCGCACGGTGAAGACCTGCGTGGGCAGCGAGTGGTGCCGCATGGGCACGCAGGACTCGACCCAGATGGGCAAGGACCTGGAGCGCGCGATGTGGCGCATGTACGCGCCGCACAAGGTCAAGTTCGCCGTGTCGGGTTGCCCGCGCAACTGCGCCGAGGCCGGCATCAAGGACGTGGGCGTGATCGGCGTGGACTCCGGCTGGGAGATGTACATCGCCGGCAACGGCGGCATCAAGACCGAGGTGGCGCACTTCTTCGTGAAGGTGAAGACCGCTGCCGAGGTGCTGGAGTACACCGGCGCCTTCTGCGAGCTGTACCGCCAGGAGGGCTGGTACCTGGAGCGCACGGTGCACTACGTGAACCGCGTCGGCCTGGACTACGTGAAGAAACGCATCCTGGAAGACCACGAAGGCCGCAGGGCCCTGTGGGAACAGCTGCAGTTCGCGCTGGACGGCGAGCCCGACCCCTGGTTCGACCTCAAGGAAGCCGCGGTGGACACCCGCCAGTTCGAGGCCGTGAGCGCTCTTTCGTGAAATTCTTCAACTGAGCCATTTTTCTGAAATCCGCCGCGCCAGACACTGTGGATTTTTTGGAAAGAAGTTGCCATGAACCCCCAAATGTTGAATCGCAGAACCCTGATCGTCGCCGCCGCTGCCGGGTTCCCGCTGTTGAATGCACGGGCCCAGGTGCTGGACCTCAACGACGCCATCAACAAGGCCGGCCGCCAGCGCATGCTCTCGCAGCGCATGGGCAAGGCCTGGCTGGCGCTGGTGCACAAGACCGAAAGCGGCAGCGCGCAGGTGGTGCTCGACAAGTCGATGGCCCTGTTCGACCGCCAGCTCGTCGAGCTCAAGGCCTACGCGCCCTCGGCCGACATCCGCGACACCTACGTGAAGCTCGAAGCGGCCTGGAGCGACTACAAGACCGCGCTCATCGGCACCGCGCCGGGCAAGGCGGGCGCGGGCGCCGTGCTGCAGGCCGATGCGCGGGTGCTCGCGCTGGCCCACCAGGGCACGCTGCAGTACGAAGCCAGCTCCGGCCGCCCGGTGGGCAAGCTGGTCAACGTGGCCGGGCGCCAGCGCATGCTCTCGCAGCGCATGGCCAAGCTCTATTTCGCCGCCACGCTGCCCATCGACGCGCCCACCGCCACGGCCGAAATCGGCAAGGCGCGCACCGAGTTCCTGAGCGCCATGGAGCTGCTGCGCAACGCCCCCGAGGCCACCGATCGCATCCGCGCCGAACTGCAGCTGGCCGACGGCCAGTGGTTCTTTTTCGACCAGGCGCTGCAGCGCATGCAGACCGCGGGCGCCGCCGCCAAACCCCTGTCCGACGTGTTCGTGACGAGTGAAAACCTGCTCAGCGTCATGGACCGGGTCACCGGCATGTACGCCGCCATCAAAACCTGAGGACTGGAAGCATCATGAGTGAATGGAAGCCCATCTGCCGCGTCGACGACATCCCCGTGCTGGGTTCGCGCCGCGTGGCGCGCGAGAAAGGCCTGGACGTGGCGGTGTTCCGCAACGACCAGAACGAGGTGTTCGCCCTGCTCGACCGCTGCCCGCACAAGGGCGGCCCGCTCTCGCAAGGCATCGTGTTCGGCACCAGCGTGGCCTGCCCGCTGCACAACTGGACCATCGGCCTGTGCACCGGCCAGGCCGCCGCACCCGACGAGGGCTGCACACCGAAGTTCGCGGTGAAGGTGGAAGACGGCCAGGTGTTCCTGGACGCGAAAGAGCTGGCCACCCAGGCGCTGGACCTCACGCGCCCCATCGCCGGCCCCGCCCGTCGTAAGAACGATGACCCCCACGCTCCGCCGCTGCGCGGGTCGCTGCCCCCCGAGGGGGCGCAGCCTGGCTTGGGGCGGCCCGGCGCTGCGGCTAAAACCTGCGCATGAGCATGAGCACGTCCATCACCCGCTCCACCTGCCCGTATTGCGGCGTCGGCTGCGGCGTGCTCATCGAAAGCCAGGGCCAGCAGATCACCGGCGTGCGCGGCGACCCGGACCATCCGGCCAATTTCGGCAAGCTCTGCACCAAGGGCACCACGCTGCACCTGACGGCCGCGCCCGAGATCGCCCGGCAGACCCGGCTGCTGCAGCCCATGCAGCGCCTGGCGCGCGGGGCCGCGCCCACGCCCGTCGGCTGGGACGCGGCGCTGGACCTGGCGGCCGAGCGCTTCGCCCGCACCATCACGGAGCACGGCCCCGACGCGGTGGGCTTCTACATCAGCGGCCAGCTGCTGACCGAGGACTACTACGTCTTCAACAAGCTGGCCAAGGGCCTGATCGGCACCAACAACGTGGACACCAATTCGCGCCTGTGCATGAGCAGCGCGGTGGCGGGCTACAAGCTCACGCTGGGCGCCGACGCGCCGCCCGCCTGCTACGACGACGTGAACCACGCCGACTGCCTGTTCATCGTGGGCAGCAACGCCGCCTTCGCCCACCCGGTGCTGTTCCGCCGCATCGAGGAAGCGAAGAAGAACCACCCCGGCATGCGGGTGATCGTGGCCGACCCGCGCCGCACCGACACCGCCGACCTCGCCGACCTGTACCTGCCGCTGCAACCGGGCAGCGACGTGATGCTGTTCCACGGCCTGCTGCACATCATGTTGTGGGAGGGCTGGGTCGACCCGGCCTACATCGCCGCGCACACCACTGGCTTCGACGCGCTGCGGGCGCTGGTGCGCGAGTGCACGCCCGAACACGTGGCGCAGGTCTGCGGCCTGAACAAGGAAGACCTGTTCACGGCGGCCAAATGGTTCGCAACCTCGCCGGCCACGCTCAGCCTGTACTGCCAGGGCCTGAACCAGAGCAGCAGCGGCACGGCGAAAAACGCGACCCTGATCAACCTGCACCTGGCCACCGGCCAGATCGGCAAACCCGGCGCCGGCCCGTTCAGCCTGACCGGCCAGCCCAACGCCATGGGCGGCCGCGAAGTCGGCGGCCTGGCCAACCTGCTGAGCGCCCACCGCGACCTGGCCAACCCCGAGCACCGCGCCGAAGTGGCCGCGCTCTGGGGGGTGCCCGACGTGCCCTCGAAGCCGGGCAAGACCGCGGTGGAGATGTTCCAGGCCGCGGCCGACGGCGAGATCAAGGCGCTGTGGATCGCCTGCACCAACCCGGCGCAGTCCATGCCCGACCAGGCCACGGTGCGCCAGGCGCTCAAGCGCGCCGAGTTCGTCGTAGTGCAGGAGGCCTACGCGACGGCCACCACCTGCGACTGGGCCGACCTGCTGCTGCCCGCCACCACCTGGGGCGAAAAAGAAGGCACGGTCACCAACAGCGAACGCCGCATCAGCCGCGTGCGCGCCGCCGTGCCCGCCCCAGGCGAGGCCCGGCACGACTGGCGCATCGCGGTCGACTTCGCGCAAAGGCTGGAGGCCACCCTGGGAGCCAACGGGGTTGGAGCCATCGGGGTCAGACCCGAATTCAGGACAACAACCCCCGAGGCCACCAAAAACCTCGAACGAAATTCGGCTCTGACCCCGATGGCGGAGCAGCCGGAGAAAACCCTCTTCCCCTACCAGACCCCCGAGCAGATCTGGCTCGAACACCGCGAATCCACCCGCGGCCGCGATCTCGACATCACCGGCCTCTCGTACGAAAAGCTGGAAAACGAAGGCCCGCAGCAATGGCCGCTGCGCGAAGGCGAGGCCACGGGCCAGACCCGGCTGTACGAAAACGGCCACTTCCCCACGCCCGACGGCAAGGCCCGCTTCGCTGCCCTGCCCTGGCAGCCGCTGGCCGAGCCGCGCGAATCGCGCTACCCGTTCTCGCTCACCACCGGGCGCCTGCGCGACCAGTGGCACGGCATGACCCGCACCGGCACGCTCGGCCGCCTGTTTGGCCATGTGCCCGAGCCGGTGGTGCAGCTGCACCCGCAGGACATTCAGCGCCGGGGTCTGAAAGACGGCGATCTGGTGCACGTGACCAGCAAGCGGGGCTCCATCCTGGTGCCGCTGCAGGCCAGCAGCGACATCGGCCTGTCGCAGGCCTTCATCGCCATGCACTGGGGGCCGGAGTACCTGAGCGGGCGCAGCGGCGCCGGCGAGCCGCTGGCCGGCGTCAACGCGCTCACCACCTCGGCCTATTGCCCCACCTCGAAACAGCCCGAGCTCAAGCACGCCGCGGTCAAGATCCTCAAGGCCGAACTGCCCTGGAACCTGCTGGCCATGGCCTGGCTGCCCGCCGAGCGCGCACTGGCCGTGCAGGCCGAGCTGCGCACGCTCATGCCCTCGTTCGAATTCGCCTCCTGCGTGCCCTTCGGCCGCGACCGCGCCGGCGTGCTGTTGCGCGCCAGCGCGCACGATGCCCCCGACACCGCCCTGATCGAACGCATCGAAACCCTGCTGGACCTGAACACCGCCGACACGCTGCGCTACGTCGACAAGCGCCTGGGCCAGCGGCGCACCGCGCGGCTGCTGCGCGACGGCGGGTCCACACGGCTCGAAGCCTTCGTGCTGGCGGGCGACACCCGCGCCGAGGTCTGGATCAAACCCCTGCTCGCCGACGAGCTGCCCGCCGAGGGCTACGGCCGGCTGCTGCTGATGCCGGGCGCCAAGGCCCCGGTCGCCATCGTGGCCCGCAGCCGCCAGGTCTGCACCTGCTTCAACGTCAGCGAAGACGACATCGGCGCCCACCTGCGGCGCTGCGATGGCAGCGACGAGCAGCGTCTGGCGTCCCTGCAGGGCGGGCTGAAGTGCGGCACCAACTGCGGCTCGTGCATCCCTGAGCTGCGCCGCCTGGTGCGTGCGACGCCCCAGGGCCTGCAGGCCGCCTGAGCTGCGACCAGCAGCCCGCGGCCAGTCCCCATATAACGCCAAGTCATCAAGATTCCCGGACAATCACCCACCATGGGAATCAGCCAATACATCAAGGTCATCGGTCGCGGCAAGGACGGCGCGCGCGCGATCACGCGCGAGCAGGCCACCGACCTGTTCGGCCAGGTGCTTGACGGCGGCGTGACCGACCTGGAAACCGGCGCTTTCTGCCTGGCCATGCGCATCAAGGGTGAAACCCCCGAAGAGATGGCGGGTTTCCTCGACGCGGCCCACGCCCGCTTGCAGCGCGTGCCCGACAACGGCCTCACCACCGTGGTGCTGCCCAGCTACAACGGTGCGCGCAAACTGCCGGTGCTCACGCCCTTGCTCGCCATGCTGCTGGCGCGCCATGGTGTGCCGGTGCTGGTGCACGGCACCGCCACCGAAGACAAGCGCGTGTTCGCCTCCAGCGTGTTTGCCGAACTCGGCATCGCGCCCTCGCACGGTGTACCGTCGCTCGCCGCGGGCGGGCTGGCTTTTGCGCCCACCGAGGTGCTGAGCCCGGGCCTCAAGCGCCTGCTCGACGTGCGCCGCGCGGTGGGCCTGCGCAACCCGGCGCACAGCCTGGTCAAGCTCATGAACCCCTGCGCCGGCCGCGCCTTCATCGTCAGCAGCTACACCCACCCCGAATACGCGCTCTCCATGGCAGCCACCTTCGCCCTGATCGGCGCGCACGCCATGCTGCTGCGCGGCACCGAGGGCGAACCGGTGGCCGACGCGCGACGCATCCCGCAAATGGCGGTGTTCCATGACGGCGCCGCCCACACCGTGCAGCCCGCGCAGGAAGGGCCGCTGGTCAGCCTGCCCGAGCTGCCGGCCACGGTCGACGCCGCGAGCACCGCGCGCTACATCCGCGCCGTGCTCGACGGCGCACTGCCCGTGCCCACGCCCATCGCCCTGCAGGTGGAACACATCTTGCGAGAAATGCAGCGCCAGCCCGCGCTGGAGACAACACTCGCTCAGGAGGTCACCACACCATGAACATGCCCGCCACCGTCATCGCGTCCACCACCCAGTTCAACCCCGGCACCGTCACCCTCGTCGGTGCCGGCCCGGGCGACCCGGAACTGCTCACCATCAAGGCCGCCCGCGCCATTGCCGCGGCCACCGTGCTGCTGGTGGACGACCTCGTGAGCGATGGCGTGCTGGCCCACGCCTCACCCAGTGCGCGCATCGTGCACGTAGGCAAACGCGGTGGCTGCAAGAGCACGCCGCAGGCCTTCATCGAAAAGCTCATGCTCATGGCCGCGCGCGAAGGCGAGGTGGTGGTGCGCCTCAAGGGCGGCGACCCGTTCATCTTCGGGCGCGGCGGCGAAGAGGTGGAGCACCTGCGCGAAGCCGGCATCGAGGTGCAGATCATCAACGGCATCACCGCCGGACTGGCCGGCCTGACCTCGCTCGGCGCCCCGCTCACGCACCGCGATCACGCGCACGGCGTGGTCTTCATCACCGGCCACGCCAAGCCCGGCGACGCGGGCACCGACTGGCAACAGCTCGCCGCCACGGCACGCGACGCCAAGCTCACGCTGGTGATCTACATGGGCGTGTCCAGCGCCGAGCAGATCCAGGCCGATCTGCTGACCGGCCTGCCGGCCGACACGCCGCTGGCCATCATCCAGCACGCCAGCCTGCCCCAGCAGCGCCACGCGCTCAGCACGCTGGGCGAGCTGGGCGCCACCATCGCGCGCGAACAGCTGGGCAGCCCGGCCGTGATCGTGGTGGGCGACGTGGTGCGTGGCGTGGCGGCGATGGACCTGCCGCAGCCGCTATCGCGCGCCGCCTGAGCGTTCCGCGGGCGCGAAGCCGTGCGCCACGCTGGTGCGCCGCGCTCCGCCAAGGCATGCTCAACGGTGGCCCGGCGATTGCTTGGTGTCGGCCATGACACCCCTCGCCACCCGAAGCCCCGCCCCATCGCGCCAAGACACGCCGGACCACATCGCCGGCCTGTCGCTGGTCAACCTCGCCGCGCGCCAGCGCATGCTCTCGCAGCGCATGATCCTGCAGACCGTGCTGGCCGCCAGCGGTGACGCCGAGTGGCTTCGCGCCGCCCAGCGCAGCCTGCGCATGTTCACCGAAAGCCAGCAACACCTGCAGGCCACCACCGCACAGCTCGATCCCGCCAGCGCGCGCAAGATCACCGAAACCTACCAGGGTCCGCGCGGGGTCGGCCCCGTCGTGCAGGCTTTCATGCAGCTCATGCGCAGCGCGCTCGACCAGATCGAGGTGCACAGCCCGCGCGTGTCCGCCACCACGGCCGAGCTGGTCGGTCACACCGATCGCATCCTCGAAGCCCTCAACACCGCGACCACCGCGTTCGATGAGGTCGCCAAAGCCCACTCGGACGCCCTGATGAAGGAACTGGTGGGCATCGTGGACGACATCCAGAGCGTGGCCAAGGAGGCCAAGGTGGTGAGCTTCAACGCGCAGGTCATGGCCGCGCGGGCCGGGCAACACGGCCGCGAATTCGCCGTGGTGGCCAACGTGCTGTCGGACATCACCAGCGAAATCGACCGGCTCACGCGCAAGGCGGCGGTGCTGGCGGAGCGCAGCAGAGGACGGTGAAACACCCCCGCCGTGCTTCGCACGTCCCCCCTCAAGGGGGCGGCGCCAGCAGCCCGGCGAAGCCGGTTCTGCGGCACCCCTGAGCCGGGCCACCTCGCTCTCATCGAATCGTTCACCGGTCCATGCGCCTACACTGCGCGCCATGCAAGATTTCGACGCCATCGTCATCGGCGCGGGTGCGGCCGGTCTTTTCTGTGCCGGTGTCGCGGGCCAGCGCGGCCTGCGTGTGCTGCTGCTCGACCACAGCGAGAAGGTCGCGGAAAAGATCCGCATCTCGGGCGGGGGCCGGGCCAACTTCACCAACCGCGACATCGACCCGCGCGCGCCGCACAAACACTTCCTGAGCGAGAACCCAAACTTCTGCCGCTCGGCGCTCTCGCGCTACACGCCGGCCGACTTCATCGCGCTGGTGCAGAAATACGGCATCGGTTTCCATGAGAAGCACAAGGGCCAGCTGTTCTGCGACCGCTCGGCCGAAGACCTGATCGCCCTGCTGCTGGCCGAATGCGAGGCCGGCGGCGTACAACGCTGGCAGCCCTGCGGCGTCAAGACCCTGCGGGTGGGGATCGACGGCTCGTACCAGATCGACACCGAGCGCGGCACGGTGTCGAGCCGTGCGGTGGTGGTCGCCACCGGCGGCCTGTCCATCCCGAAGATCGGCGCCACCGATTTCGGCTACCGCATGGCGAAGCAGTTCGGCCTGCGCATCGTCGAACCGCGCCCCGGTCTGGTGCCGCTCACCTTCGATGGCGATGCCTGGGCGCCTTATACCGATCTGGCGGGCCTGGCCCTGCCGGTGCTGATCGAGACTGGAGACAAGAAAAGCCGGATCAGCTTTGCCGAAGACCTGCTGTTCACCCACCGCGGCCTCTCCGGCCCAGCGGTGTTGCAGATCTCCAGCTACTGGCGTGAAGGCACGCCGATCCGCATCAACCTGGCGCCCGAGGTGGACCTGCCCCAAGCCCTGGCGCGCGCCAAGGCCACGTCACGCAAGCTGATCGCCAACGAGCTGGCCACGCTGGTGCCCAGCCGACTGGCCGATGCCTGGGTGGCGCAGGACAAGGACTGGCAGCGCCCTATCAGCGAAGCGTCTGACAAGGCCCTGGCCCGGCTGGCCGAGCGCCTCGCGCGCTGGGAACTCGTGCCCACCGGCAGCGAGGGCTACAAGAAGGCCGAGGTCACGCTCGGCGGGGTGGACACGCGCGATCTCTCTTCGCAGACGATGGAATCGAAGCAGCCCGGGCTGTACTTCATCGGCGAGGTGGTGGACGTGACCGGCTGGCTCGGCGGCTACAACTTCCAGTGGGCCTGGGCGAGCGCCCACGCCTGCGGGATGGCCCTGCCCGGGCGCTGATCAGTCGCCCACCACGTCGAGCCAGCGCGCCACCCCCAGCCAGTCGCGCAGGGCGAGCGCTCCGGACGGGGTGATCCGCAGCGCCCGCGAGCGCTCGGTGCGCGCCAGCCAGCCCTGGTCCAGGCAGTGCGCGCAGATCATCGCGCCCAGACGGCCCGCCAGATGCGAGCGGCGCTCGCTCCAGTCCAGGCAAGGGCGGCAAACCACGCGCCCGGACCGCCCCGCCAGCAAGCCCGAGGGCGCGACGCCCAGGCGCTGCAGCACGGCGTCGGCGGTGGGCGTCAGCTGCGCGCCCGCCTCCCCCTCCCAGGTGATCGCGTTTTCGGCCCGCAGGTGGTCCGCAATCGCCACCCCCAGGCGCCCAGCCAGGTGGTCGTAACAGGTGCGAGCCCGGCGCAGATCGCCGTCTCGCGGCCCGGTGATCACCCGGCCCGCCGGCTGCGCGCCCGCGAGGCACACCAGCCCCTCCAGCACCTGGGCCACCTCGCCCGAGGCCAGGCGGTGGTAGCGGTGGCGGCCCTGCCGCTCCACCTGCAACAGCCCGGCTTCAACCAGCAGGCCCAGGTGGCGGCTGGCGGTGGCCGCCGCAATGCGCCCGACGCCGGCCAGTTCGTGCGCGGTCAGCGCGCGGCCATCCATCAGCGCCATCAGCATCGCCGTGCGGGCGGGCTCGCCGATCAGCGCCGCGATGTGGGACAGGCGGTTGGTGTTCATGGCGCCCAGTTTGCCGCAAGCGCGCGCCCGCACGTTTCGCTCCGGAGCGAAGCATGGGCGCCCGCAGCGGCGGCACGATGAAGCCTTCTGCCACCAAAGGAGTACGCCCATGACCATCACCTGTTTCATCCGCTACGAAATCGACCCCTTTCAGCGCGAGGCCTTCCGGGTCTACGCCGAAAACTGGGGCCGCATCATTCCCCGCTGCGGGGGCCACCTGCTGGGCTACTTTCTGCCCCACGAGGGCAGCAACGTCGAGGCCTGGGGCCTGATCGCCTTTGACAGCCTGGCCGCCTACGAGGCCTACCGCGCCCGCCTGCGTGCCGACCCCGAGGGCCAGGCCAACTTCGCCCTGGCGCAGCGGCAGCGTTTCATCCTGCGCGAAGAGCGCCGTTTCACCGAGGTCGTCGCCGGCACGCTCGGGCTCGCCGCCGGACCGGTCGATTCAGCGGAGGTGTCCGCATGATCGCCGTGATCTTCGAGCTGCAGCCCAATGACGGGCAGCGCCAGGCCTATCTGGACACCGCCGCATCCCTGAGCCAGGAACTGCAGGCCATGGACGGTTTCATGGGGGTGGAGCGGTTTGAAAGCCTGCTGCACCCTGGCAAGCTGTTGTCGCTGTCGTTTTGGCGCGACGAAAAGGCGGTGCGGCGCTGGCGGAGTCTGGAGCACCACCGTCAGGCCCAGGCGGCCGGGCGCGCGCAGCTGTTTGCGGACTACCGCCTGAGGGTGGCCGAGGTGCTGCGCGACTATGGCCTGCACGAGCGGGCGCAGGCGCCCGCCGATTCCAGGGACTTCCACGCCGCCCGGCCTCAGGACTGACCCACCGGCACAACCCGCCCTGGGGAAGAGTTGCCTGCGCGCCTTGAAGGGCTATAATCCAAGGCTTTGCTGGCAGACCCCCGTCGGCCAATACTAGTTAACAGGCGGGGGAACTTTGCAGAAACGATGCCCGGGCCCGATCTTCCCGTTCATCCTCTTTCTGTGCATTCTGGAATTTCTTCTTCAATGACGACCATCCGTGTAAAAGACAACGAGCCCTTTGACGTCGCTCTGCGTCGCTTCAAGCGCACCATCGAAAAACTCGGCCTGCTGACCGACCTGCGCGCCCGTGAGTTCTACGAAAAGCCCACCGCTGAGCGCAAGCGCAAGAAGGCCGCCGCCGTCAAGCGCCACTACAAGCGCGTGCGCTCGATGCAGCTGCCCAAGAAGCTGTACTGATCGCTGTCCCGGCCTGCCGGGACGCACAAAAGAACCCGCTCAGGACGCTGCAGCGGGTTTTTTTACGCCTGTGCGGCCCGGGCCAGCCGCTGCCGCAAGGCATCGGCCGCCTCGACCAGCGCCGCCTCGAAGGCGCCCCGCAGCGGGTGTTCGACCCGCCAGCCCGGCCGGATCAGCGCCACGTGGAACGGGATGCTCACCGACAGTGGCCGCACCACCATGCCCCCCTCGGTTCCATTGCCGGCCAGTTCCAGCGCCGTCAGCGGGTTGACGATGCCCAGGCCCAGCCCCTGGCGCACCAGCGCACACACCGACACCGCGCTCGGTGTTTCCAGCCGCAGGCCGCGCTCCACCCCGGCGGCCGCGAACAGCGCGTCCACCTGCTGCCGGTAAGGGTCGGTCGGTGCGAAGCTGATGAAGGACTGGCCCGCAAAGTCGCCCGGCGCCAGCCGCGCCTTGCTCGCCAGCGGATGGCTGGCGGGCAGCACCGCCACCTCGTCCGCCACCAGCAGGGTCTGCAGCGTGCAGGCGGCCGGCGCCTCGTGGCGTTCGGACAGGCCCAGGTCGAAACGCTGCTCGGACAACGCCGCCTCCAGCTGGGGCGACTCGACCGGCGTCAGGCTCACCGCCGCCTCGGGTTGCCGCTCGGCAAAACGCCGGATGGCGTCGGGCAGCAGGGCGTGCGAGAGCGCGGGCAGGCAGGCCAGCTGCAGCCGCCCGTGGGCATAGGCGCGAAGGGCGGTCGCCGTGGCGGCGATGCGCTCCAGCCCCACGTACGAGAGCTCCACCTCCTCCATCAGCGCCAGTGCCCGCACCGTGGGTTTGAGCCGCCCTTTCACCCGCTCGAACAAGGCAAAGCCCAGCACCTGTTCCAGCCGCGCGAGCTCGCGGCTCACTGTCGGCTGCGATGTGTGCAGCAGTTCGGCCGCGCGCGTGACGTGGCCGGTGCCCATCACGGCGCGGAAGAAATCGATCTGGCGGTGGCTCAGTTTCATATCAATATTGAATGGCAGACTCATTATCTGGCATTGCTCAATATGAATGAAACCCGGATCATCGGCGGCATGAATCCCTTTGCCCCCGCCCTCCTCCAGTCCCTCGCCCACCAGCATGGCACCCCGCTGTGGGTCTACGACGCCGCCACCATCCGCCAGCGCATCGCCGATCTGCGAGCCTTCGACACCATCCGATTTGCCCAGAAAGCCAACTCCAACACCCACCTGCTGCGCCTGATGCGTGAGCAGGGTGTGGTGGTCGATGCCGTGTCGCGCGGCGAGATCGAGCGCGCACTGGCCGCCGGCTACACCGCCGAGCCGGACGCGCAAGGGGCTTCGGGCATCGTCTTCACCGCCGACCTGTTCGACCACGCCACCCTGGCCACCGTGGTGCAGCACCGCGTGCCGGTGAACGCCGGTTCGATCGACATGCTGCACCAGTTGGGCGCCGCCTCACCCGGCCACGCGGTCTGGCTGCGCATCAACCCCGGTTTCGGCCACGGCCACAGCAACAAGACCAACACCGGCGGCGAACACAGCAAACACGGCATCTGGCACACCGAGCTGCCGGCCGCGCTGGCGGCGGTGGCACAGCACGGGCTGACGTTGGTGGGCCTGCACATGCACATCGGCTCGGGCGTGGACTACGGCCACCTGCAGCAGGTGTGCAGCGCCATGGTGAATCTGGTGAAGGGCTGTGGCGCGGACCTGCAGGCCATCTCGGCCGGCGGCGGCCTGTCCATCCCCTACCGCGAGGGTGAAGCGCCCATCGACACCGCGCACTACTTCAGCCTCTGGGACGCCGCGCGGCGCGAGATCGCCGCCCACCTGGGCCACCCGGTGCACCTGGAGATCGAACCCGGCCGCTACCTCGTGGCCGAGGCCGGTGTGCTGCTGACTGAGGTGCGCGCCACCAAGCCCATGGGCGGCAACCACTTCACCCTGGTGGACGCGGGTTTTTCGGACCTGATGCGGCCGTCCATGTACGGCGCGTTCCACGGCATGAGCCTGATCCCGGCCGATGACTCGCCGCGTGCGACGTTGGAAACGGTGGTGGCCGGCCCGCTGTGTGAGTCAGGCGACGTGTTCACACAGGCCGAAGGCGGCGTCGTGCTCACGCGCGAGCTGCCCGAAGCCCGCGTGGGCGATCTGCTGGTGCTGCACGACGCGGGCGCCTACGGCGCGTCGATGTCGAGCAACTACAACACGCGCCCGCTCGCGGCCGAGGTGCTGGTGGACGGTGACAGCCACCGTCTGATCCGCCGCCGCCAGACGGTGGACGAGTTGCTGGCGCTGGAAATGGTTTGAGACAATCATCGGTTTAGCGAACCACAGAAAGCACACCATGAGCCTCAAGGAACAGATCACCGAAGACATGAAGGCCGCCATGCGCGCCAAGGACAGCGAGCGCCTGGGCACCATCCGCCTGCTGACCGCGGCCATGAAGCAGAAGGAAGTGGACGAGCGCGTGGAACTGGACGACACCATGGTCATCGCCATCGTGGACAAGCTGATCAAGCAGCGCAAGGACAGCATCGAGGCCTTCACCAAGGCCGACCGCATGGACCTGGCCGACAAGGAAAGTGCCGAGATGAAGGTGCTGCAGGCCTACCTGCCGGCGCGCCTGTCGGCCGAGGAAGTGGCCGCGGAAGTCAAAGCCATCGTCGAAGAGCTCGGCGCCAAAGGCCCGGGCGACATGGGCAAGGTCATGGGCGCGGTCAAAACCCGTCTGGCCGGCAAGGCCGACATGGGCCAGGTGTCGGCCGCCGTGAAGGCTGCCTTGGCGGGCTGAGCCAGCCCCGCCGCCATCGGCCTTGCGCCGTGGCGGCCTTGCCCGCAGCCTGACACTTCACTGACGGCTGCGACCCCGCTCAGGGAAAACCGCGAGCGGCGCCCGCCCATGGGCTTCCTACACTGGCGGCACTTTTCTCCCCGAGGTGAACCGTGCGACGCCCACAACCCCTGTTGACCCTGACCATCGGCCTGCTGGCCCTGATGGCACTTCCCTGGGCCGCTGCCCAGCCCGTCAACCCGGTGAAGATCGGCATGGTGGGCCCACTCAGCGGCCCCTCTTCGGACTTCGGCAAACCCATGCTGCAGGGCATCGAGCTCGCGGTCGAGGAGATCAATGCCGTGGGTGGCTATCTCGGCCGACCGCTGAACCTGGTGGTCAAAGACGACCGTGGCGACCCCGACGCCGGCCTTCAGGCGGCCCGCGAACTGACCGCCGAAGGCGTGGTGGCCACCATCGGGTACTGCAACACCGGCGTGGCCATGAAATCGCTGGAGGTGTTCCAGCAGGCCCAGAGCCCCCTGATCATCCCGTGTTCGACGGGCACGCCACTGACGTCCACCTATCCAGCACCCCAGAGCTACATCTTCCGTACCTCGGCGCGCGACGCCATCCAGGCCCCCTTCGTGGTGGACGATCTGGTGCGCCGCGGCTGGACCAAGGTGGCGGTGTTTGCCGACACCACGGGGTACGGCGAGGCCGGGTTGAAGGACGTGGAGACCGCGTTGGCAAAGAAGAACCTCAAGGCTGTGTACGTGGCGCGCTTCGCCCTGGGTGTGAAGGACCTGCGCGAGCAGCTCACGGCGGCACGCGCGGCGGGGGCCAACGTGGTGTTCAGCTACACCGTCGGGCCCGAAAACGCCACCATCGCCATCGGGCGCCGGGATCTGCAGTGGGACGTGCCGCAGGTGGGCGCGTGGCCCCTGTCCTTCCCTTTCTTCATCGATGGCGCCAAACAGGCCGCCGAAGGCGCGCTGATGGCCCAGACCTTCATCGCCGAGCCGAGCAACGAAAGGCGCGCGGCATTCCTGAGCGCGTTTGTGCGCAAGTTCAAACAGAAACCCGCCGTGCCCATGGCCGCGGCCCAGGCCTATGACAGCACCTACCTGCTGACCTACGCGCTGTTCGGCATCCGCAACGGCAAGTTCGGCGGCCCGGCCGTCAAGGCCGCGCTGGAGAACATTCCACGCGTCTACTACGGCGTGGTCGCCACCTACGAACACCCTTTCAGCCTCGAAGACAAGGACGCCATCAGCCAGAACATGCTGGTCATGGGCAAGGTGCGCAACGGCGCAGTGACCTTTGCCAACCCCGAGGACGCCAAACGCAACCTGTTCGTGCAACGCAAGCAATAGTGCACACCCAGCGCGGCGTTGCGCGGGGGTGTTCCCACTAGAATTTGCCCTTTCTACACTTGCATCACACAGGCCCATGGCGTTCGGAAACCAGATTCACCGCTCCTTGCGGACCTCCATCGTTCTTTTGCTGGCCGCGTGCAGCGCGTCAGCGTGGGCAGAAACCACCTACGCCTGCAAGACCGAAGGCGGCACGGCCTACCGCTCGCGGCAGCCCTGCCCGAGACTGCCCACACCGGGCATGGTCTATTACGGCCCGGCGCGTCAGGCGCCAAAGCCGTATGAGCGCCCCGCGCAACGGATCGAACGGGCCGGCGAGGAACAGGCCTACATGAGCGCCCGATGCGTCACCATGCAGGACGGCATCCGCACCGCGCCCAACCGCGGCCTCAGTTATGAGACGGTGCGCGAGATGCGACAGAACTTCGAGCGGGAGTGCTCGAACGAACGCAGGAAAGCCATGCGCCAGCTGCACCAGGACCAGCGCAGCAAGGAAAAGCAGGCCGAGGAACAGCAGAAACTGGCCGAGCAACGCCAGTTCGAGTCTCAGGAAGCGGAAACCCGCTTCCGCAACCAGTGCGCGGAAATGCGCATGTCGATTCACCGTCGCAAGCAACGGCCCAACCCGACCGAAGGCGATCTGCGGGATCTGGCGCTGTTTGAAGAGCGCTACACCACCCGTTGTCTGTGAGCCTTCGCGCTCGGCCCCTCAGCTGCCCGCGACCTTCATGCGGTTGATCAGGACCGAACCCACGGTCTTGGCACCGTAGTTGTAGGCGTCGGCGCCCACGGCGTCCAGCCCCAAGAACATGTCCTTCAGATTGCCGGCGATGGTGATCTCGTGCACCGGGTAGGCGATCTCGCCGTTTTCCACCCAGTAGCCGGAGGCGCCGCGTGAGTAGTCGCCGGTCACGTAGTTCACGCCCTGGCCCATGAGTTCGGTGACGAACAGGCCGCGCCCGAGCTTTTTGAGCATGGCCTGGAGATCGTCGCCGGGCTGGGTCAGGCGGCTGGTGAGCGTGAGGTTGTGCGAACCGCCGGCGTTGCCGGTGGTGCGCATGCCCAGCTTGCGTGCCGAGTAGGTGGAGAGGAAATAGCCCTGCACGCGGCCCGCGCTGAGCACCTTGCGCTTGACCGTGCGCACGCCTTCGTCGTCGAAAGGTGAGCTGCCTTTGCCGTTGCGCAGGTGCGGGTCTTCCACGATGTCGAGGTGCTTGGCCAGGACCCGTTTGCCCAGGCTGTCGTTCAGGAACGTGGTCTTGCGGTAGAGCGCACCACCGCTGGTGGCCTGCACATAGGCGCCCAGCAGGCCTGCGGCCAGCGGCGACTCGAACAGCACCGGGCACTCGGTGGTGGCGATCTTGCGACCGTTCAGGCGCGCCAGCGCGCGCTCGGCGGCATAACGGCCAACGGCCTGCGGGCTGGCCAGCTCTTCGGGCGAGCGCATCGAGCTGTACCAGTGGTCGCGCTGCATGTTGGCGCCCTTGCCGGCAATGGGAGCGACCGACAGGCTGTGGCGCGAGCTGGCGTAGCCGCCGCTGAAGATGCCGGGTTTACCGCGTTCGCCACCGCGCATGTGGGCGGTGAAAAAGTGCGACTGCTGGGCCGAGACACCGGCGCCTTCGCTGTTGCGGATCTGTTTGCTGGTGGCAAAGGCCGCGGCCTCACAGGCCAGGGCAATGCGCAGCGCCTCTTCGGAGTTGATGGACCAGGGGTGGAACAGGTCCAGATCGGGGTAGCTGTCGGCCACGTCCTGCGGGTCGGGCAGGCCGGCCACCGGGTCCTCGGCGGTGAAACGGGCGATGTCGTAGGCGGCCTGCACCGTCTGGCGGATCGCGTCGGGGGAGAAGTCGGAGGTGGACGCGTTGCCGCGCTTCTGCCCCAGGTAAACGGTCACGCCGAGCGACTTGTCTCGGTTGCGCTCCACGTTCTCCAGCTCGCCCTTGCGCACCGACACGCTCAGCCCCGCGCCCTCGGACACCTCGGCGGCCGCGTCGACCGCGCCCAGTTGCCTGGCGTGGCCCAGCGCCAGGTCCACCAGGTCTTCGAACTGGCCCCGCGCGTACTGGAAACCCGTCAGCGGGGTTCGCCCATCGGCCGCGGTGGCGGAGCGGGGAGCGGTTGCGGGGACTGGGGCCGGGGTATTGAGAGCTTTTTTCATGTGGACGGCTATGATACTTGCCGGTCTCCTTTTTGTTCCCTCACTCCTCCCCTTTCCCGCAACGCAAGAGGCACGGCCGTCCAGGCCAGCGCGGAACCGTCCTTCGTCAAGCCCGGGACGGGCCACAGCTGGTGCCCCCTTGAGGGGGTGACGCCGCAGGCGGCACGGGGGTATTCATATCCAGATGTCCCGCAAACCCACCAAAGGCTATTTCGTCCGTGGCCAGTTCGTCGCCGAGGGCAGCGAGCTCGACCTGGAGCTCAAACGCGAGCTCAAGGGCTCGGCCGACATGAGCAAGACGGACCTGAAAAAAGAGAGCGACCGGCTGCAGGCGCTGGGCGAAAGCATGCTCACGCTCAGCGCTGCGGTGATGGCCCGGCTGGTGGACGCGCACAGTCTGTCGGACAAGCTCACCGATGCGCTGGCCGAGGCCAAACGCATCACCAACTTCGAAGGCCGGCGCCGCCAGATGCAGTTCATCGGCAAACTGATGCGCAAGCTCGACGAAGACGCCATCGCCGCCATCGAAGCCGCGCTGGAAGAGCAGCGCAAGCCCTCGGCGCAGGCCACGCTGGCGCTGCACCAGGCCGAACAATGGCGCGACAAGCTGATCGCCGACGACGACGCGCTCACGCGCTGGCTGCAATTCGACGCCGGCGCCGACGTGCAGCAGCTGCGCGCGCTCATCCGCCAGGCGCGCAAGGACGCGCAGGCCCTGAAAGAGCGCCCGGGCGAAGCCGCGCGCCACGCCAAGGCCTACCGGGAAATCTTCCAGATCGTCAAAGCCGTTCTCACGCAAAGCAGCGATGTGGCCGGCGGCGACGAACCACCCGCCGACGACAGCGAACAGCCATGAACCCAACCACCCCCACCAGCCTCCCGGCGGCCGCGCCGGTGCGCATCGGCATCGTGTCCATCAGCGACCGCGCCAGCAGCGGCGTCTATGAAGACAAGGGCCTGCCCGCGCTGCAGGACTGGCTCACGCGCGCGCTGAAAAACCCCATCACCTTCGAGCCCCGCCTGATCCCCGACGAGCAGTCGAAGATCAGCGAGACCTTGATCGAGCTGGTGGACGCCGGCTGCGCGCTGGTGCTCACCACCGGCGGCACCGGCCCGGCCAAGCGCGACGTGACGCCCGAAGCCACGCTGGCCGTGGCGCACAAGGAAATGCCCGGATTTGGCGAGCAGATGCGCCAGATCAGCCTGGCCTTCGTGCCCACCGCCATCCTCTCGCGCCAGGTGGCCGTGATCCGCGACCAGAGCCTGATCATCAACCTGCCGGGCCAGCCCAAGGCCATCGCCGAAACGCTCGAAGGTCTGAAGAACCCGGACGGCAGCCAAAAGGTCAACGGCATCTTCACCGCCGTGCCCTACTGCATCGACCTGATCGAAGGACCCTATCTGCAAACCAACGACGAGGTCTGCAAGGCCTGGCGACCCAAGACGAAGTAGCCCCCCTGCGCCGCTTCGCGTCTTCCTCCCAGTGGGGGGACGCACCTGGTGGCCCGGCGAAGCCGGTTCCACGGGTGCCCACGACAAACACCTTCCCCCGGAGCCATTCATGAAAATCACCAAAGACACCATCGTCACCATCACCTTCCGCGCCACCGATGCGCAGGGCAAATTGCTGGAGGACGGCAGGGAGCCTCGGGCCTATTTGCACGGCGGCTACAACAACACCCTGCCCGGCATCGAGAAGGCGCTGGAAGGCCAGGAAAAGGGCTTTTCGGCCCAGTTGGTGCTGCAGCCTGAAGACGCCTTTGGCGCGCGCGATGAAAGCCTGGTGCACAGCATTCCCAAGAGCGAGTTCCCGCCCGGTGTGAAGGTGGGTGGCCAGCTGCAGGGCACCGACGACCAGGGCCGTGAGCAGGTCTTCACCGTCAAGAAAATCAAGGGTGACACGGTGCACCTGGACGGCAACCATCCGCTGGCCGGGCAGGTGCTGCGCTTTGCGGTGAAGGTGGTGGACGTGCAGGCCGCGTCGGCCGAAGAAGTCGCCCACGGCCACGCGCATGGCGCGCACGGCCATCACCACTGAGCGTCGCCAGACCGGCCCTTTCCCCCACCTTGCGCGCCGTCATCGATTTTCCGGACACGGCCCCGCAGGCGGTGTCGGGGGGCCGCTTGCGGGCCAGCTTCGACCAGCCCATTGAGGTCGTTGAGACCTGGTCCCTGGCCGATGTCATCGAAGCCGTGGAGCGGGTCCAGGCCCATGCGGAGGCGGGCCGCTGGTGCGTGGGCGGTCTGGCCTACGAGGCCGCGCCGGCCTTCGATGCCTCGCTGCCCGTCCAGGCGCCCGATCCCCGCTGGCCGCTGGTCTGGTTCGGCGTGTACGAGGCCCCGCTGACCACACCCCTCCCTTGGTCGGACCGGCCCCGCGCGGCGCACTGGACCCTGCCCGAATCGCGCGCGCACTACCTGGCCCAGGTGGAGCGCGCCCAGCAGGCCATGGCCGCGGGCGACTGCTACCAGATCAACCTGACCACGGCCCTGGCAGGCACGCTCACCGGCGAACCCTCGGCCTGGATGCAGGCCCTGCGCGCGCGGCAACCCGAGGGTTACCTGCTGTGGCTGGACGGCGCCCACCGGCATGTCCTGAGCGCTTCACCCGAGCTGTTTTTCGACTGGCAACCCGATGCGCAAGGTGGCCGCCTGCAGTGCCGCCCCATGAAGGGCACCGCGGGCCGGGAGGGCGACCCCGTCCTGGACGCGGCGGCCCGCGAGCGCCTGCTGGCCAGCGCCAAGGAACGCGCCGAAAACGTCATGATCGTGGACCTGCTGCGCAACGACCTGAACCGGATCGCGCGGCCGGGCTCGGTGCGGGTGAACCGGCTGATGGAGGCGGAGGCATGGCCTTCGGTCTGGCAGATGACCTCCAGCCTCTCGGCCCAGGCCCGTGGGGGCACCACGCTCACCGACGTGTTCCGCGCCCTCTTCCCCTGCGGCAGCATCACCGGCGCCCCCAAGCGGCAGGCCATGCGCTGGATCACCCGTCTGGAATCCGGCGCCCGCGGCTTCTACTGCGGCGCGCTGGGCGTGGTCCGCCCTGGTGGGCATGCCACCTTCAACGTGCCAATCCGCACCCTGACGCTGCACCACGACCCGGTCACGCCCTCGGCATGGTTGGCCCGCTACGGCGTGGGCAGCGGGCTGACCGTCTACGCCGACCCGGCCTCCGAATGGGATGAACTGATGACCAAGAGCCACCTCCTGCACCGGGTGAGCGAACCCTTCTCGCTGCTGGAAACCCTGCGCCTGGAAGACGGCGAGTACTGGTTGCTGGAACGCCACCTGCAGCGCCTGCAGGACAGCGCCCGCCACTTCGGTTACCCCTGTGATCCGTCCGTGCTGCGTGAGCGCCTTTCACGACAGGCCGAGGGACATACCAAGGGCCTGTGGCGCGTGCGATTGACCCTGGACGCCCAGGGCGCGATCGAGGTGCAGGCCTTCCCCATGGCCGACACGGCGCAGCCGGTGCGTGTGGCGCTGGCGCCCGCACCCCTGCCCACGGGCGGTGAGCTGCAGGAGTTCATCCGGTACAAGACCACACGGCGCGCGCACTACGAGGCACTGGCCCCCATCGACCCGGCGGTGTTCGACCACCTGCTGGTCAACGAGCGCGGCGAGATCACCGAGTTCACCCGGGGCAACGTGGCGCTTCGGCTCGACGGCGTGTGGCTCACGCCCGCGCTCTCCAGCGGACTGCTGGCGGGCACCTACCGAGCCGCGTTGCTGACCGAAGGACGCCTGGGCGAGGCGGTGCTCACCACCGGGGATCTGGCACGGGCGCAGGGCCTGGCGTTCTTCAACGGCCTCAGGGGCTGGCTGGAGGCGGAGTTGTTGCCGGGTGCGGACGCGCCACCGGAGGCGGCCAGCACGTGATTCACTTACCGACCAGCTGATTCAGCTTCTCGGCCTCGAAACATTCGCTGCGGGCCGCATCCGAGGGCACGCAGTCGCCGCTGGCCTTGTTGGCCGAGAGCTTCTCGATCGCCTGCCACAGCAGCGCGATCTGGTGTTCCTGCCCGGCGGCGCTGTCGATCAGGCCGCGCATGGCCTGCGACAGCGGATCGTCTTCCTGCGTGATGCCGTAGGCCTGGAACTTCGGGTGGGCGTCGGTCACGTCGGCACTCTCGCCCTGCTTGCTTGGGATGATGCGCGCCGGGATGCCGACCGCCGTGGCGCCCGCAGGCACGGGCTTGATGACCACGGCGTTGCTGCCGATCTTGGCGCCGTCGCCCACTTCGAAACCGCCCAGCACTTTCGCGCCAGCGCTCACCACCACGTCCTTGCCCAACGTCGGGTGCCGCTTGGCACCTTTGTAGAGCGAGGTGCCGCCCAGCGTCACGCCCTGGTAAATGGTGCAGCCGTCGCCGATCTCGGCGGTTTCGCCCACCACCGTGCCCATGGCGTGATCGAAGAACACACGTTCACCCAGCACGGCGCCGGGGTGGATCTCGATGCCGGTCAGCCAGCGCGCGATGTGCGAGGTGAAACGTCCCAGCCACTTGAACCCGTGCGTCCAGCACCAGTGGGCCGGCCGGTGCAGCCAGACGGCGTGCAGGCCGGGGTAACAGGTGACGACTTCCCAGGTGCTGCGCGCCGCGGGGTCGCGGTCAAGGATGCACTGGATGTCGGAACGGATGCGGGCAAACATGGAACGGACCGGTTGTGTTTTCTGTATCGGGTCGGCCAGTCTAGCGCTTTGCCTGCGCCGCGACCTGCAGCATGGCCTTGGCAACACCGCGCAGGATGTGGATTTCCTCCTCGGTCGGCGCAGCGCGGTTGAAAAGCTGGTTCAGGCGCGGCATGAGCTTCTTGGGCGCCTCGGGGTCGAGGAAATCCACCGCCACCAGCGCCTGCTCCAGATGCCGCAGCATGCCGGCGAGCGCCTTCGCGTCGGCCGGCGCCCGCTGCGGCGTGGTGGCCGGCAGCGCATAACCACCCAGCGCCTGGCGCCAGTCGTAGGCGATCAGCTGCACCGCCGCAGCCAGGTTGAGCGAACCGAACTGCGGATCGGTGGGGATGGAAAGGCAGGTGTGGCAGCGGTACACGTCTTCGTTGCGCATGCCGAAGCGTTCCGAACCGAACAGGAAGGCCACGCCCTGCGGCGCGGTGCTGGACGGAGCATCACCGGGCTGGCCCGCCGGCGCGGGAGCGCCCTGGCCCAGCAGCGTGGCGAAATGTTCGCGCGGGTGCCGCGTGGGCGGGCCGAAGTCGCGCGGGGTCATGGCGGTGGCGCACAGGTGGTCCATGCCGTCCAGCGCTTCGTCGAGCGTGTCCACGATGCGTGCCTTGTCCAGCACGTCGTTGGCGCCACTGGCGCGCTGGATAGTTTCCTCGCGCCGCAGCACGTTGGCCCAGCGCGGCGCCACCAGCACCAGGTCGTCAAAGCCCATGACTTTCATGGCACGGGCGGTGCCGCCCACATTGCCGGCGTGGCTGGTCTGGATCAGGATGAATCTTGTATGCATGAGGTACCCCCCGCGCCGCCGCGCGTCACCCCCCAGGGGCCACACCAGCAGCCCGGCAAAGCCGGTTCTGCGGTGTGCTTGTGAGTGGTGCGCGAGCGTCGAGCAGGGTTTTGGTGTGTTGAGCCGGTAAAATCCTGCGATTGTCGCCGCCCCACATCGCCTGGGGCCCAGCCGTCCCGCTCTTCCACTGTCACGCGAGCCGCCCCGCGGCCGCGCAAAGGTATACAACCCATGTCGTCCACACTCCACCCCATGCTCAACGTGGCCATCAAGGCCGCTCGCCTTGCCGGCACCATCATCAACCGTGCCGCGCTCGACGTGGAGTCGGTCCGGGTCTCCGCCAAGCAGACCAACGACTTCGTGACCGAAGTCGATCACGCGGCCGAAGCGGCGATCATCGACACCCTGCTCACCGCCTACCCCGACCACGCCATCTGGGCCGAAGAGTCGGGCCAGCGCCCGGGCAAACACGGCGGCGCAGACCATGTCTGGATCATCGACCCGCTGGACGGCACCACCAACTTCATCCACGGCTTCCCGGTCTACTGCGTGAGCATCGCGCTCATGGTCGGCAACAAGCTGGAACAGGCCGTGGTCTACGACCCGAGCCGCAACGACCTGTTCTGCGCCACGCGCGGACGCGGCGCCTACATGAACGACCGCCGCATCCGCGTGGCCAAGCGCATCGCCATGCGCGACTGCCTGCTGTCCACCGGTTTCCCGTTCCGTCCGGGCGATGCCTTCCAGACCTACATGCAGATGCTGGGCGACGTGATGCCCAAGTGCGCTGGCGTGCGCCGCCCGGGCTCGGCCGCGCTGGACCTGGCCTATGTGGCCGCCGGTTTCACCGACGGCTTCTTCGAGATGGGTCTCTCGCCCTGGGACGTGGCCGCGGGCGCGCTGCTGGTGACCGAAGCCGGTGGCCTGGTGGGCAACTTCACCGGCGAAGCCAACTTCCTGGAACAGAAGGAATGCCTGGCCGCCAATCCCAAGATCTACGGCCAGCTCGTCAGCACGATCGGCAAGTACAGCAAGTTCGCCAGCGCGGGCGACAAGGCCGCCCTGCGCCAGTCGCTGCCCGCATCGGCGGCACCCGTCGACAGCGCCGACACGCCGGCCAGCGACGACACCCCCCCGTCGGAACAACCCGCCGCGCCGTTCTGAACCTTTCATAGCGAAGGACAGCACCACCAGGCCGACCGGGTCGCCAGTGCGCCTTGAGGGGGTCGCGCGAAGCGCTGCGGGGGTGTTTCTTTTCCCTTCAGGCCGGCGGCAGGGTCCACCAGAAGGTGGCGCCGGCGTCGGGCGTGGACTCGGCCCAGATGCGCCCGCCGTGGCGCTCGATGATGCGCGCCACGATCGCCAGCCCCACCCCGGTGCCGGGCACGTCGGAGGCGGCATGCAGACGCTGGAACAGGCCAAACAGCTTCTGCGCGCGGGCCATGTCAAAGCCCATGCCGTTGTCGCGCAGGAAAAAGGCCTGCCGCACCTGGTCAAAACCGAGCACCAGTTCGGGCCGGGCCCGGTGGCGCGAGTACTTCAGGGCGTTGTCCATCAGGTTGATCAGCACCTGACGCAGTAGCACGGCGTCGCCCATCACCCCGGGCAGGGGCTGGCGCTCGATGCGGGCGTGCGGCACCCCCGGCCCCAGCGCGTCGGCCGCGCCCAGCGCCAGCAGGTTCATGTCCACCGGCTCGGGCTCCAGCTCCACCCGCACCACGCGCAGCAGCTCCAGCATGTCGGTGATCATCTGGCCCATGCTGCGCGAAGCGCGGGCGATGCGGCCGAACATCTCGCTGGCCAGCGGGCTCAGGCGCTCGCCCTCTTCCTCCGCGATCAGCGCGGCAAAACCATTGACCGAGCGCAGCGGCGCGCGCAGGTCGTGGGCGATGGAATAGGAGATGGCCTCCATGTCTTTCATGGAGCGCTCCAGTTCGGCGGTGCGCTCGGCCACGCGCCGCTCCAGGCTGGCGTTGAGGGCGCGCACCTCCTCCTGCGCGGCCACGCGCTCGTGGATGTCCAGGTGGGTGCCCGACATGTACAGGGCCCGCCCCTGCGGATCGCGCCGGTGCACCCGGCCGCGGTCGTTGATCCAGATCCAGCGGCCCTCCTTGTGCCGCATGCGGATGTCGCACTCGTAGAAGGGGATCTCCCCCCGCCAATGCCGGTGCAGCACCTCCTGCGCGCGCTCCAGGTCCTGCGGCTGCACCAGCCGGCGCCAGGTGTCGAAGGTGACGGGCTGCAGCTCTTCGACGGTGTACCCCAGCATCTCGGCCCAGCGGGCGTTGATCTTCATGTCCCAGGTCTCGAGACTGGTTTCCCAGATGCCCGGGCGCGTGCCCTCCAGCACCCACTCCAGGCGCTGGCGTTCCTCGCGCAGGGCCTCCTGGCCCCGGAAATAGGAGGTGACGTCGGTGTAGGTCCGCACCATGCCGCCGTCGCTCAGCAGGCGCGTGAACACCTCCAGCGCGCGGCCGTCGCGGGTCTTGCGCACATAGGTCTCGGGCGGCTGGGCGTCGGGAAAGCGGGCGACGGTGCGGCGCGTGACCAGGTCCAGCAGCTCCAGGTTGTCGCCGAAGTCGCCACGCTCGGTCTGGAACCGCACCACCTCCCGGTGTGTCGGCTGGCCCGCCAGCAGCGCTTCCGGCAGGTCCAGCAGCTCCAGCATGCGCTGGTTGTAGAAGCGCACGCGCCCCGCGCTGTCCACCATGGTCAGGCCCTGGCTCATGCTGTCGAAGGTGAGCTGCAGCGCCGCGCTCTTTTCGGCCAGCAAGGCGCTGGTGGCCTCGAACTGCAGCCGTGCGCGCTGGCGCTCGGCGTGCGCGCGCCATGCCAGCACCAGCTGGCGCACCGTGCCCAGCAGGGGCTGCAGGAACTCGACGTCGGACTCGCTGTAACCGCCCGGCTGGTTGGCCAGCCCCACCATGGCCACCAGCCGGCCCCCCACAGCCAGGGGAATGCCCAGGAAGGCCGACATGTCCGGATGGCCCGACGGACGGCCCCCCGCCCGCGGGTCGTTCAGCGGGTCGTTGGAAATGACGGTCTCGCCGGTGGTCAGGGCGTGACCGAACAGGGTGGCGAGGTTGTGGAACTCCAGACCGGCCTCGGACTGCTCGTCGTACAGGCGCCGGGTCTGCTCGTCCCAGGCGATGTTGGTTATGGCATGGGTCTTGAGGTAGGGCTGGTCGTGCGGGTCGTACAGCACCTCGCCCACGAAACCATATTCGCTGCCGGTGACAGCCAGCAACGAGGCCAGCAGACCTTCGAACGCCTGGCGCTTGTCTCGGGTCTCGATGAACAGCGCCTGGGCCTGGCGCACGGCGTCGAGCAGGCGGTGCTGCCGCTCCAGCGCCTGGGCCGCCAGCCGCGACTCGGTGACGTCGAAGGTGAACCCGTGCCAGAGCACCGAGCCGTCGGCCTCGCGCTGCGGCACCGCCTCCGCGCTGTACCAGCGCAGCCCTGCGCGGGGCAACTGGATGCGGTAGACCTGCCGCCACAGCGTGAGATCACGCGCCGAGGCGTCCAGGGACGAGACCATCTGGGGAAGGTCGTCCGGGTGCACCCGCGCGTAGAAGAGCCGGGCGTCGCGCGCGAGCTCGCTGGCATCCAGCTCCACCATCTCGCGCACCGCGTCGTTCACGTACGGAATCGTGCTGCGGCCGTCGGGGTGGCGGCGTATCTGGTAGACCAAGCCCGGCACCCGGGCCGCGATGTTCTGGATGAAGCGCAACTGGCCCGCCAGCGCCTGGGTGGCCTCGCGCTCGGCCGTGATGTCCTGGACCACACCGAAGTCGGTCTGCGGATTGCCGGCCACCGCGGTCTGGCTGATGCGGGTGCGCAACCAGCGCTGCTGGCCGTCGGGCCGCTGCCAGCGGTATTCCAGTTCGCGCCCGTCCTTGGCCTCGCGCGCGCGCTGCCAGGCCGGCAAGTCGTCGGGGTGGATGCCGGAGCGGCCCATGCGGCGGCTCATCACGGGAGTTGGGTCCAGGCCGGCGATCGCGAACAGCCCGGGTGACCAGAGCACGTCCTGGTCGCTGCGGGCGTTGGTCCAGTGACCCACGCGCGCGAGCTTTTCGATCGCGCCGTGCAGTTCCACCTGTTGCTGCAGCTCCAGGTGGGCTTGCTGCAAGGCCTGCTCGGCCTCGAACTCCTTGGTCACGTCGGACAGGTACACCAGCAACAGGGGCTCGGGCTGCACCGACAGCAACGAAGTGTGCAGCCGGACCTGCCGCCGCTCGCCATTGTTGTGCAGCATGGCGATCGAGACGACCGAGGGCAGTGGCGCCCGCAGGTAGTGCGCCCTCGCGGCCTCGTCGGGCCAGTGCCCCAGTTCCACCGTGGTGCGCCCGATGGCCTGCTCGCGGGACAAGCCGGTCAGGGCCACCCAGGCGTCGTTGACGGCGAGCAGGCGCCCGTCAGACACCCGGCTTAGGCTGCCCGCCAGAGGCGCGTTCAGAAACATCGCCTCGTACGGCAGCTCCGTCGGCCATGGGCCCGGCCCCGATGGGGTTTGACCGGTTTCGGATGGGGCGGCGGGCTCTGGGACGGCGTTGACCATGCGTGCGGACGGGAGCGGCGGGTGGAGGTGGGAAGATTGTGAGGCAAAGCCCATCAAGGGGGAAAACCCGAACTGCTACAGTCTTGGGCCGACCCGAAACCGCCCCCACGAGCTCGCCTTGAACGCCCCGCTGGACAAACACACCCCCATGATGCAGCAGTACCTCGGCCTCAAGGCCGGGTACCCGAACACGCTGCTGTTCTACCGCATGGGCGACTTCTACGAGCTGTTTTTCGCCGACGCGGAAAAAGCCGCCCGCCTGCTCGACATCACGCTCACGCAGCGCGGCCAGTCGGCCGGCGAGCCGGTGGTGATGGCCGGCGTGCCCTTCCATTCGGTGGACAACTACCTCGCCCGCCTCATCAAGCTCGGTGAATCGGCCGCCATCTGCGAGCAGGTGGGCGACGTGGCCACCGCCAAAGGGCCGGTGGAGCGCAAGGTGGTGCGCGTGGTCACGCCCGGCACGCTGACCGACAGCGAGTTGCTGTCCGACAAGACCGAGGCCGTGCTCATGGCCGTGCATCCGGGCGCGCGCACCGGCGTCGGCCTGGCCTGGATGTCGGTCACGCAGGGCATCGTGTTCCTGGCCCAGTGCGCCAGCGACGAACTGGCCGACTGGATCGCGCGCATCGCGCCGGGCGAATTGCTCTACAGCGCTGAGGTGACGCCTGCGTTTGAAAAGAACGTGCAGGCGCTCGCGGCCCAGCCGCTGGCCAATGGCCAGCGCACGGTGGCCGTGTTGCGCCCGGCCTGGGCGTTTGACGGCGCCCTGGGCGAACGCAAGCTGCTCGAACAACTGGGCGCGGCCAGCCTCGCCGCCTGGGACGCGCAGGGCCTCACCGACGCCCACGCCGCCGCCGCCGCCCTGCTCGACTACGCCGAACACACGCAGGGCCGCGCGCTCAGCCACGTCAAGAGCCTGCGCGTGGCGCGCAGCGACGAGCTGATCGACCTGCCCATCACCACGCGGCGCAACCTCGAACTCACCCACACCCTGCGCGGCGAGACCAGCCCCACGCTGTTCTCCCTGCTCGACGTCTGCCAGACCGGCATGGGCAGCCGCGCGCTGCGCAGCTGGCTGCTGGAGCCCAAACGCGAGCGCTCAGAGGCGCGCGCGCGGCTCGACGCGATCACCCTGCTGCGCAACGGTTTTGCCAGCAGCTTGCGCAGCGCGCTCAAGGGCGCGAGCGACGTGGAGCGCATCACCGCGCGCACCGCGCTGCGCCAGGTGCGCCCGCGCGAACTGGTCGGCCTGGGCCAGACGCTGGGCCGCGCGCAACAACTCGCCCAGGCCTTGCAACACGGCCTGCCCGAAGCGGGCCCGGCCCTGCTGCAACAGATCGCGGCCGACCTGACGCCGCCGGCCGGCTGCGCCGATCTGCTGCGGGCCGCGCTGCTGCCCGAGCCGGCCGCGCTGGTGCGCGATGGTGGCGTGATCAACGATGGCTTCGACGCCGATCTGGACGAGCTGCGCGGCATCCAGACCAACTGCGACGGCTTCCTGATCGACCTGGAAACGCGCGAACGCGCCCGCACCGGCATCGCCAACCTGCGGGTGCAGTTCAACAAGGTGCACGGCTTCTACATCGAGGTCACGCAGGGCCAGATCGACAAGGTGCCCGACGACTACCGCCGCCGCCAGACGCTGAAGAACGCCGAGCGCTTCATCACGCCCGAACTCAAGGCCTTCGAAGACAAGGCGCTGAGCGCGCAGGAGCGCGCGCTGGCGCGCGAGAAGTGGCTCTACGAACACCTGCTCGACGAGTTGCAGGCGCACATCGACCCGCTCACCCGCCTGGCCCGCGCGCTCGCCGCGCTCGACGCGCTGTGCGCGCTGGCCGAACGTTCGCTCACGCTCCACTGGAGCGCGCCCCAGTTCGTGGCCGAGCCCTGCATCGAGATCCGCGGCGGGCGCCATCCGGTGGTGGAAGCGCGCCTGAACGAAACCAGCGGCGGCAGCTTCATCGCCAACGACACGGTCATGGGCCCGAAGCAGCGCATGCAGGTGATCACCGGCCCCAACATGGGCGGCAAGAGCACCTACATGCGCCAGGTCGCGGTGATCGTGCTGCTCGCCAGCATGGGCAGCTACGTGCCGGCCCAGGCCTGCCGGCTCGGCCCCATCGACGCCATCCACACCCGCATCGGCGCGGCCGACGACCTGGCCAACGCGCAATCGACCTTCATGGTCGAGATGACCGAAGCCGCGCAGATATTGAATGCTGCGACACCACAGAGTCTGGTGCTGATGGACGAGATCGGCCGCGGCACCTCCACCTTCGACGGTCTGGCGCTGGCCGGCGGCATCGCCGCCCATCTGCACGACAAGGCCCGGGCCTTCACCTTGTTCGCCACCCACTATTTCGAGCTCACCGAGTTCCCGGCCGGCCACCACGCGGCGGTGAACGTGCACGTGAGCGCGGTCGAAGGCGGCGGCAAGAGTGGCATCGTGTTCCTGCACCAGATCGAACCCGGCCCGGCCAGCCGCAGCTACGGCATACAAGTTGCAAGGCTCGCCGGCGTGCCGGCGGCGGTGGTGCAGCACGCGCGCCACGCCCTGGCCGCGCTGGAGAACCACAGCGAGCAAAGCCGCAGCCAGGTCGACCTGTTTGCCCCACCACCGCCGAGCGCGGAGCCCGAAGCCCACCCCTTGCAGACCGCGCTGCAAGGCATCGACCCCGATGCGCTGTCCCCGCGCGAAGCGCTGGAACAGCTCTACGTCCTCAAGAAACTGGCTGAAACATCATGACCTACTGTGTCGCCGTCAAACTCAACGCCGGGCTGGTGTTCCTCTCCGACTCGCGCACCAACGCGGGTCTGGACCAGATCAGCACCTTCCGCAAGATGATCGTCTACGAGAAGCCGGGCGAGCGCTTCATGTGCCTGCTCTCCGCCGGCAACCTGAGCATTTCGCAATCGGTGCGCGAGATCCTGCAGGTGGAACAGGTGAAGGACGTCGATGGCGGTGAGCCCATCACCATCTGGAACGCCAAGAGCATGTTCGACGCCGCGCGCGTGCTGGGCTCGGCGGTGCGCCACGTGTACGAACGCGACGGTGAATCGCTCAAGCGCGCCGGCGTGGAATTCAACGTCTCCATGATCTTCGGCGGCCAGATCCAGGGCGAGGGCATGCGCCTGTTCCAGGTCTATTCGGCCGGCAATTTCATCGAGGCCACGGCCGAGACCCCGTTCTTCCAGATCGGCGAGTCCAAATACGGCAAGCCGGTGCTCGACCGCGTGATCACACCCGACACCCCGCTCAACGAAGCCGCCAAGTGCGTGCTCGTGTCCATGGATTCCACGCTCAAGTCCAACCTCTCGGTGGGCCTGCCGCTGGACCTGGCGGTGTACGAGGTCGACCAGTTGCAGAGCGACAAGATCACCTGCATCGACGACAACAACCCCTACTTCCGCATGGTGCACAACACCTGGGGCCAGAAGCTGCGCGAGGTGTTCGACAGCATCGAACACCCGACCTGGGACGGCGCCCACACCGAAGTGCCGCTGCTGTGCAGCGGCCCGCGCAACCAGCCGCTGAAAAAGATCGGGAACGCCAAAGAGAAACTCATCTAACCCCCGCGCCGCCTTCGGCGTCACCCCCTTCCAGGGGGCGACACTGGCCGTCCGGCAAAGCCGGCCCGGCGGTGTCCTTGGTCTGTCCCGTCGCGCCAGCGCGATCCTTCCTGAACACCCTCCCTGCATGTCTCTGATCATTTTTTCCCACGCCAACGGCTTCCCGGCCAGCACCTACGGCGTGTTGTTCCGGTCGCTGCGAGCGCGGGGGTTTTCGGTGCGGGCGCTGGAGAAGTTCGGCCACGAGCCGCCGTACCCTGTCACCAGCAACTGGCCGCATCTGGTACAGCAGCTGGCCGACTTCGCGGCCCCGGAAATCGAGGCACATGGCCAAGGGGCCTGGCTGGTCGGCCACTCCATGGGGGGATTCATCAGCCTGATGTGCGCGGCACGCCACCCACAGCTGGGGGGCCACCGTGTCAAGGGCGTGCTGCTGCTCGACTCGCCGGTGCTCGGCGGCTGGCGCGCCCGCACGGTGGAACTGGTCAAACGCACCCAGCTCGTGGGCTCGATCTCGCCGGGCAAGATCAGCCGCAAGCGCCGCGACAGCTGGCCCGACGCCGACAGCGCCTGGGAACACTTCGCCCACAAGAAGGCCTTTGCGCGCTGGGAACCGCAGGTGCTGCGCGACTACATCGCCCACGGCACGCACGAAGCGGGCGACGGCCCCGCCGGCCAGCGGGTGCTGAGCTTCCGACGCGAGGTTGAAACCGCGATCTACAACACCCTGCCCCACAACCTGGACCGCCTGCTGCGCCGCCACCCCCTGCAGTGCCCGGTCGGGTTCATCGGCGGCACGGAGTCGCTGGAGATGAAACAGGTGGGCATGAGCATGACGCACCGGCTGGTGGGCCGGGACCACCCCGAGCGCCTGCTCATGGTGGAAGGCAGCCACCTGTTCCCCATGGAAAAACCCCAGGAAACGGCCGCGGCCATCGAACGCGCGCTGCGCGGCCTGTCGCGCTGAGCGGCTGAGCGACCACGGGTGCCCGCACATGGGCGCCGAGAGTGTGAAATACGTGGGGATTGCGGCGCCTGTTCGACCGACAGATCGGGGGCTTCCTCCGGTATAACGAACGGCAGCGGTCACCTGACCCAGCCCGGACACCGCCCAAACCCCATGCCCTACACCGCCCCTCCGTCGAGCCCGCTCCATAGCCTCTGGCGGCAGATCGTGGGTTGGCAGCCCGACCGCCACAGCGCCTGGAGTCGCTATGCCATGGCCGTGGCGCTCACGCTGGCGGCCACCTGGCTGCGCCTGACCCTGGCGCCGGCCGAGTCGGGCGGGCGTTTCATCACCCTGTCCCTGGCCGCGGCCCTCTCGGCGCTGTACGGCGGGTTCCGGGCCGGCATGCTCAGCACCGTGCTGGGCATGGTGCTGGTCAACTTCTTCCTGGTCAAACCCTATGGCTCGCTGGCGTTTGACGACCTGCGCGAAGCGTTCTGGCTGAACCTGTGGCACTTCATCACCGAGCTGGTGGTGGTGGGCGCCATCGCGCTCATGCAGCGGCAGAACCGCCTGTGGCGCGAGGCCGGGGAGGCCGTGCGGCGCAGCACCCGGCAACTGGAAGACACCTTCGAACACAGCGCCACCGGCATGACCCACACCCGGCTGGACGGAAGCTGGATCCGGGTCAACCAGACCTACTGCGATCTGATCGGTTACACCCGGCAGGAAATCGAGACCATGAGCTTCCGGGATTTCACCCATCCCGACGACCTGGGACTGGACCTGAGCCTGCAGGCGCGCACCCTGGCGGGCGAGATCGACCACTACAGCATCGAGAAGCGCTACATCCACAAGCAGGGGCACACCGTCTGGGTGCACCTGTCGCTGTCCCTGGTGCGCACGCCCGCGGGAGAGCCCGACTACCTGATCGCGGTGGTGCAGGACGTGAGCGACCGCAAGGCCATCGAGGTGGCCTTGCGCACCAGTGAACGGTTGTTGCACCAGGCGCAGAACATGGCGCGTCTGGCGCCCTGGCAAGCCGACCTGGTCACGGGGCGCTTCACCACCCTGTCGGGAGCCCCCGGGTTTCTCGACCTGCCCTTCACCGACTACGGTGCCGCCGACCTGCTGGCCATCATCCACCCCGAGGACCGCCCGCTGGTGCAGCGGCAATGGCCGCTGGCGGTCAAGGGCGAGGTGGCCTACAACGTCGAATACCGGGTGTTGATCGGCGGTCAGGAACGCTGGCACACGGTGCAGGCCGAGTTTGAACGCGACGCGCAGGGCCGGGCCGTGCGCGCGCTGGGCGTGACGCAGGACGTGACCGAGCGCAAACGGACCGAGCTCGAAGTCCAGCGCCTCAACGCCACGCTGGAGCAGCGCATCCAGCTGCGCACCCAGGCCCTGCGGGGCGCCTACGACGAACTGGAGAGCTACTCCTACGCGGTGGCGCACGACCTGCGCTCACCGCTGCGCATCATCAACGGCTTTGCCCAGGCCCTGCAGGAAGACAACCCGGCGCTGGACGCCGCCAGCCGCACCCACCTGCAGCGCATCATGGCCGCCAGCAAGAAGATGGGCGAGCTGATCGACGGCCTGCTCAAGCTCTCGCAGTTCGCCCGTGGCGAGGTACGGCGCGAACCGGTCAACCTCAGCGCGATGGCCACGCACCTGTTCGAAGAACTGGCCACCGAGCATCCGCAGCGCGCGATGGCCTGGTCGGTCGAACCCGGGCTGCAGGCCCTGGCCGACCCGGCCCTGGTGGAGGCCCTGATGCAGAACCTGCTGCACAACGCCTGGAAATACACCGCCACCACGGCACAACCCGCCATCCGCGTGTACGCCCGGGTGCTGGACGGCCAGACGCACTACTGCATCAGCGACAACGGCGCGGGTTTCGACATGGCACGCTCCGACAAACTGTTTCAACCGTTTCAGCGGCTGCACATGCCAAACGAGTTCGCCGGGCTCGGCATCGGCCTGGCCACCTCGCGGCGCATCGTGCAGCGCCACGGCGGCACCTTGCAGGCCTGGGGCACTCCGGGCGAAGGCGCCACCTTCTGCTTCACCCTGCCCGCCGCCACCGACGCCCCGGGCGGGTAAGAGGCCCTGCCCGCTTCAAGCAGTCCAGTTCACCCAGCCGAAATGGGCGGTCAGCAGGATCAGCGCGCCAAAGGCCAGGCGGTACCAGGCGAACGGCACGAAGCTGTGGCTGGCCACGTAGCGCAGCAGCCAGCGGATGCAGACCCAGGCGCTGAGAAACGCGAACAGCAGGCCCACGGCAAACAGCGGCAGATCGGCCATCGAGAGCATGTCGCGCGCCTTGTAGAGGCTGTAGGCGCCAGCACCGATCAGGATCGGGATACCCAGGAAAAAACTGAAATCGGTCGCCACCTTGCGCGACAGGCCGAACAACATGCCGCCGATGATGGTGGAGCCCGAGCGGCTGGTGCCGGGGATCAGGCCGAAACACTGTGCCAGACCCACTTTCAGCGCGTCCAGCGGGGTCAGATCGTCCAGGTCGTGCACGCGCACACTGGCCTGCTGGCGCCGCTCCGCCCAGAGAATGACGAAGGCCCCCAGGATGAACGCGGTGGCCACCACCGTCGGGGTGAACAGGTGGGCCTTGATGGCCTTGCCCAGCAACAAGCCCAGAACGACCGCGGGCACGCAGCCAATCACCACGTTCAGGGTGAAGCGCTGCGCCTGGGGCTGCGAGGTCAGGCCCAGCAGCGTGGCGCGCAGGCGCTGCCAGTACACGATGATCACCGCGAAGATCGCGCCGGTCTGGATCGCGATCTCGAACACCTTGGCCCGCTCGTCGTGAAACCCCAGCAGGCTGCCCGCCAGGATCAGGTGGCCGGTGGAAGAAATCGGCAGAAACTCGGTCAGGCCTTCCACCACGCCCATGACGGCGGCCTTGATCAACAACACAACATCCATACAGCATCCGGCGCGTGGCGCGCATCACAAAAAAGAACAGGCCAACCACTGGCCTGTTCATGGCGTTCTATGGTACCCGCTGCCACCGCCGCCCCCTCCAGACGGCGCCTGGTCAGCGCGGCAAGGGGTCGAGCCGCAGCTCCAGTCCGCCGGGCACCACGCGCAGCGCGCCGGGCTGGTAGCCCCGGCGCCCGACCGCCTCCAGGTCCTCGGGCTTGAGGCGGTGGACCACCAGATCGGGCAGCAAGCCCTGAACCAGCGCGCCACCCAGGCGCTTGAAACGCGCCGCATGGGCCGGCGACGTCTCGGGCAGATCCATGTTTTCCAGGCGCACATCCGTGAGCCGCACCGTGTTGTCGCTGGGCTCCAGGCGCAGGCCGTAGCTCAGGCTGAGCGTGCCGCGCTGGGTGCGCGTCTCGACCAGCGGCACGCCCACGGTGAAGTCCAGTTGGGTGCCGATGCGGTTTTCCACCGGCATCAGCCTCAGCCTGGGCGTGTCCAGCGTGACGTCGAACAGATCCAGATAGCGGTTGCTGCGCGGAAACTGGCGCGCGATCGCCTCCATCAGCTTCTTCTCGGAGATCTCGACGGTGCGCGGGCCGGGTTGCAGCGCCGAGCAAGCGGTCAGTGCCCAGGCGGACAGCCCTGCGGCCACGAGCGCCCCGGTCCTGAGCCACTGTCGTCGGGCGGTGTCGGGCATGCGGTGTTCCTTTGCGGTGGGGTGGGTCGCAGCCATTGTAGGAACACCGTGCCCGCCGTTCACGCCCGCAGACGGCGCTTCGCGACCGCGTTGCGGCGTTTCGTCGCAATCGGCTCGCGCCCGGAGGGGTGACGCGGCACAGTCACGCCAGGTTCTGGCACCGCCACGGACTGCAAAGCCCCCACCGACACCACGCCCCATTTCAAGGAGTCCCCATGTCCACATGTCAAACCCCGCTGTCCCCCGAACTGGAGCGCCAGGCGCGCCGCCGGGCCAGCCAGCAAACCGGCTTTCTGGTCCACGCCACCGTGTTCACGCTGGTCAACGCCGCCCTGTGGATGGCCGGCCACCGCAGCGGCTGGCTGGGCCTGCCCACCGGGGGCTGGCTGATCGGCCTGTTGATCCACGGCGCCGTGGTGTGGCTGCGCCCACAGGGTCACCACCTGCACCAGCAGCTGCTGAACCGCGAACGCCGGCGCCTGGCCGAGCAAGAGGCCGGGCGCCAACCATGAAGGCTCAGCCGGTGTCCGGGCCGCACCGGACCACCGCCTGGCTTGCGGCGCTGGCCTTCGCGGGCCTGGGTCTGCTGCTGGCCGCCCCGGCCCGGGCCGCCACCGGCCTCACCGAGTTGCCCGGGCTGGCGGGCGACGGCCCGGTGACGGTGTTCTACCCCTCCAGCGCGAGCGAGCAGCCGCTCCGACGCGGACCCTTCACGCTGAACCTGGCTCCGCAGGGCGAGCCCGTGCGTGGCAATGGGCGGCTGGTGGTGATCTCGCACGGTTCCGGCGGCAACCCGTGGGTGCACGCCGACCTGGCGAGCGCTCTGGTGGAGGCCGGCTTCGTGGTGGCCGTGCCCCAGCACCGGGGCGACCACACCGGCGCGTTCACCGACCCTGGCCCCACCAGCTGGCAACGGCGCCCGGGCGAGGTCTCGCGCGCCATCGACGCGCTGGCCCAAAGCCCCCGCTTCGCCGCCTGGCTGGCGCTGGACCGGGTGGGCGTGTACGGTGGCTCGGCCGGGGGCCACACGGCGCTGACCCTGGCGGGCGGGCGTTGGTCGGCGGCCCGTTTTCGCGACCATTGCGAAGCGCACATCGCGGAAGACTTTTCCTCCTGCGTGGGCTTCACCACGCGGCTGCGTGGCAATGTGCTCGACCCCATCAAATTGGCGCTGGCGCGCGCCGTGATCCGCTGGCGCTTTGACGACGCCAGTTGGCAGAGCCACCACGACCCGCGCATCCAGGCCGCCGTGGCCAGCGTGCCCTTCGCGGCCGACTTCGACATGGACTCGCTGCGGGTGCCCCGCATCGCGCTCGGTCTGGTGGTGGCGGGCCGCGACGTCAACCAGGTGCCCCGCTTCCACGTGGGCGCGGTGCGCGCGGCCTGTGGCCCCTGCGTGGTGATCGCCGATCTGCCCGAGGCCAGCCACGGCGCCATGCTCTCGCCGCTGCCCCCGTTTCCGCCCGGCAGCCTCGAACACGACCTGCTGGGCGACCCGCCCGGCTTCGACCGCGCCATGCTGCCCGAGGTGGATCGCCAGATCGCCGGCTTCTTCCTGCGGCACCTACCGGCCGCCCCGTGAACCACACACACCGGCACCCACCTAGAATGCCCGGCACACCCATGAACACCCCCTTGTCCCCCGACGACATCGAACACCTGGCGCGCCGGCGCGCCGGCGCCAAACTGGGCTGGTACATCCACGCCACGGTGTACCTGCTGGTCAACCTGGTCTGGTTCATGCTCTGGCAGTTCGGCCCCGAATTCGGCCTCGGCGCGCGCCGCTGGTCGATCTTTCCGGTGCTGGGCTGGGGCCTGGGCCTCGCGCTGCACGGCATCTCGGTCTTCGTGCTGGGCAACGGCAGCGGGCTGCGCGAACGGCTGGTGCAGAAAGAACGCGAGCGGCTGCAGCGTGGGCGCGGCCCAGGCGGCACCTGAGCGGCAGAAACCATGAAGCCCGACGGCATCGCCCTGCTGCGACACCTCCTGCAGGTGTGGGCCTTCGCGCTGGTGATCGCCACGCTGCAGTACGCCTTCATGCCCGATCGCCCCTATGGCCCACCGGTGGCGTACTCGCTGCTCATCAGCACCCTGGCCTGGGCCATCATCGACCTGGGGCGCCGCTTCATGCCCTCGGCCGCCGAAACCGGCTGGCCCCCGGGCTGGGCCGGCGTGCTGCTGGTGCTCGTGGGCGTCAGCGTCGGCTATCTGCTGGGCACCTGGCTGGCCGACCAGCTGTGCCGCCACTACGGCTGGTACCTGGCCGGGGACGGCGCCAACACCGCCACACCACTGCGCACCTCGATCCTGATCACGGCCCTGGCCGGCGTGGTGGTCTCCTACTATTTCTACAGCGCCAACAAGGGCGCCTACCTCGAACGCAAGATGCGCGAAGCGCGCCAGCACGCCACCGAAGCGCGGCTGAAACTGCTGGAGGCCCAGCTTGAACCCCACATGCTGTTCAACACCCTGGCCAACCTGCGCGCGCTGATCGGCACCGACGCGGCGCGCGCGCAAACCATGCTGGACCACATGATTGCCTACCTGCGGGCCACGCTGGCCGCCTCGCGCAACAGCAACAGCACGCACACGCTGCAGGCCGAATTCGACCGGCTGCGCGACTACCTCGCGCTGATGGGCATCCGCATGGGCCCGCGCCTGAGCTGCAGCCTGGACCTGCCGGCCCCGCTCGCCGCCCAGCCCGTGCCCGCGCTGCTGCTGCAGCCGCTGGTGGAAAACAGCATCCAGCACGGGCTGGAACCCCAGGTCGAGGGCGGCAGCATCCGCGTGAGCGCCCGCCAGGAGGGCCCCGACCTGGTGCTCGACGTGGTCGACACCGGGGTGGGTCTGGCGTCCCCGGCCAACGCCACCCACGCCACGAGCGGGCCGGGCTTTGGCGTGGCCCAGGTTCGCGAGCGCCTGGCCACCGTGTACGGCAGCCGCGCCTCCGTGGCGCTGTGCGCCGAAGCCGACGGCGGCACGCGCGCCACCCTGCGCCTGCCCTTGCAACAATGAACGCCAGCGCCCTGATCGCCGAAGACGAACCGCTGCTGGCCGCCGCGCTGAGGGCCGAGCTGGCGCAAGCCTGGCCGGCGCTGCGCATCGCGGCCGTGGTCGGGGACGGCCGGTCGGCCGTGGCCCAGGCCCTGCGGCTCAAACCCGAGGTGCTGTTCCTCGACATCCGCATGCCCGGCCAGAGCGGCCTGGAAGCCGCCGCCGAACTCGCCGACGAGTGGCCCGCCGACACGCCGTTTCCCGCCATCGTCTTCGTCACCGCCTACGACCAGTACGCCGTGCAGGCCTTCGAAGCGCAGGCGGTGGACTACCTGCTCAAGCCGGTGCAGCCCGAACGACTCGCACGCACGGTGCGGCGCGTGCAGCAGGTGCTGGCGCAGCGCAGCCCCGCCGATGTGGCCGCGCCGCTCGAACACACGCTGACCCAACTGCGTGCCCTGCTCGCACCTGCGGTGGCTGCCTCGCCCAGCGCGCCCCTGCGCGTGATCCAGGCCAGCGTGGGCAACCAGATCCGGCTGGTACCGATCGACGAGGTGCTGGTGTTCGAGGCCGCCGACAAATACGTGCGCGTGCTCACTGCCGACGCCGAGCTGCTGATCCGCACCCCGCTCAAAGAGCTCATTCCCCAACTCGACGCCAGCCTGTTCTGGCAGGTGCACCGCGGCACCGTGGTGCGCGCCACCGCCATCCACAGCGTGCACCGCGACGAAGCCGGCAAGCTCAGCCTCGACCTGCGCGGATTGAACCAACGCCTGCCCGTCAGCCGCCTCTACGCCGGGCGTTTCAAGGCGATGTAGCACCAGCGAACCGCGCAGCGGCAGCGCAAGGGGCACGGTCCGGAGCGCGTGCCCGCGTCCAAGGCAGCCGTGGAACCGGCTCCGCCGGGCCACTGGGCTGCGTCCCCCCTCCCGCCGAAGGCGACAGAGAGGGGGGAAGCCGCGCAGCGGCGCAGGGGGGAGTTCCTAACCTCCTAAAAGCTTCCGGTAAACCGGTACCGCGCCGCCGGGTGCCACATCGCCGCCACCGACGCCACCTGGCCCTGCGAATGCGTCTGCCGGCGCAGCACCAGACAGGGTTCTTCGGGCGCCATGTGCAGCATCTCGGCCACGTCACGCGGCGGCAGGCAGGCCTCGATGACGAAGCGCACGCCCTGCAGCGGCGCCACGCGCATCAGATATGCGTTGGGCGTCTGGCTGTTGAAATCCATCTGCAGGTAGTCCGGCGCCACCGTCGGGTTGACGTAGCGGTCTTCCACCTGGATCGGCTCGCCGTCCTCGAAGTGCACCACCACCGAGTGGAACAGCGGCTGATCGGCCTTCAGCCCGAACTGCCGCCCCAGCGCCTCGCCGGCCTTGGTGCGTTCGAGCTTGTGCAGCTCGCTGCGGTGCACGTGGCCGCGCGCGGCTATCTCTTCGGCGATGTTGCGGATCTCGACCAGCGTGGCCTGGTACTTCTGCTGCGCCACGTAGGTGCCCGAGCCCTGCACCCGCTCCACGATCTGCTCGTCGCTCAGCTCGCGGATCGCGCGGTTCACCGTCATGCGCGACACGCCGAACGTGCGCGCCAGCGCCTCTTCGCCCGGGATCGCCTCGCCCTCCTGCCAGGTGCCACTCTGGATCTGCGCCAGCACATGCTGCTTCACCCGCAAATAGGCGGGCTTGCGGTCTTCGGCGGCCGCAGCGGGCAAGGGGGTGGAACCGTTCGTCATAGGGTTTTTACGGGGGTATCAACCGATGAAGTGGTATTGACAGGAGGGATTATGGCCAGATAAAGTTGTATATACATATCGCAGACAAGTATTTTGATATGTACAGACATACCATCGAAACCGCCCCGAGGAAACCGCCCATGAACACCCGCACCGCCACGGCGTCCAGCCCGCCCGTCCCCGCCGCCGCCTTCCTGCGCCTGCTGGCCTACAGCAGCATCGGGCTGGTGATGTTTTTCCTGCCGCTGGAGATCGCCGGGAAGACCACCATCCTGTTCGACCACGCCGCCACCTACCTCGCGCAGCAGCAGCGCAGCCTGTCGATCGCGCTGGTGCTGGCGCTCATGGCCTGGGGCGCGGCCGCGCCCTTCGCCCGGGGCAGCTGGCGCACCAGCACCACCACCGCCGTGTTCAGCGTGCTCAAGGTCATGGGCCTGGTGCTGGCGCTGATGTATTTGCTGAAACTCGGGCCCGCGCCGCTGTTCGAAAAGGACATGCTGCCCTTCCTGTTCGACAAGCTCGCGCTCACCGTCGGCCTGATCGTGCCGCTGGGCGCGATGGCGCTGGCCTTTCTGGTCGGCTTCGGCCTGCTGGAGCTGGTGGGCGTGCTGATGCAGCCCGTCATGCGGCCGATCTGGCGCACGCCCGGCCACTCCGCGATCGACGCCGTCGCCTCCTTCGTCGGCAGCTACTCGGTCGGCCTGCTCATCACCAACCGCGTCTACGTCGAAGGCAAATACACGGCCCGCGAGGCTGCCATCATCGCCACCGGCTTCTCCACCGTCTCGGCCGCTTTCATGGTCATCGTGGCCAAGACCCTGGGCCTGATGGAGGCCTGGAACTTCTACTTCTGGTCCACCTTCGTGATCGCCTTCGCCGTCACCGCCATCACCACCTGGCTGCCGCCGATCTCGCGCATGGACAACAGCGGCGGCGTGAGCAATGCCCTGCCTGCTGGCCGCAACCGCTGGCAGGCCGCCTGGGACGCCGGCCTGGCCCAGGCCAACGACGCACCACCCCTGTGGCGCGTGCTGCGCGACAACCTGCGCGACGGCCTCGCCATGGCCAGCGCGGTGGTGCCCACCATCCTCGCCGTCGGCCTGATCGGCCTGCTGCTGGCGCGCTACACCCCGGTGTTCGACGTGCTGGGCCTGTTGCTGCTGCCCTTCGTGTGGCTTGGTGGTCTGGCCGAACCGGTGGCGACTTCCAAGGCCCTGGCCTCGGGCCTGGCCGAGATGTTCCTGCCAGCCCTGATGCTCAAGGGCGCCGACCCGGTGGTGCGCTACGTCGCCGCCGTGGTCTCGGTCAGCTCGGTGCTGTTTTTCTCCGGCTCGATCCCCTGCGTGCTGGCCACGCGCATCCCGATCTCGCTGCGCCAGATGGTCGGCGTCTGGTTCGTGCGCACCGCGCTGAGCATCCTGCTCGCCGCCGGCATGGGCCACATCGCTTTTGCCCAGGGCTGGATAGCCTAGATGAAACACCCCCGCCGCGCTGCGCGCGACCCCCTCAAGGGGGCGGCACTGGCCGTCCGGCAAAGCCGGCCCGGCGGTGCCCCCGGTTGGGGTGCCTCGCGCGTGGCGGATCACGCTCCGGCGTGAGGTAGCAATCACCACCCTTTTTCACCCCACCGTTTCTTCCTCAGGAGTTCCCCATGAACACCAACACCGACCCCCGCCTCGACCCCAGCCGCGTCATCCGCGCCCCGCGCGGCAACACGCTGACCTGCAAGAACTGGATCGCGGAAGCCGCCTACCGCATGATCCAGAACAACCTCGACCCCGAGGTCGCCGAGAACCCGCAGCACCTCGTGGTCTACGGCGGCATCGGCCGCGCCGCGCGCGACTGGGCCTGCTTCGACCAGATCCTCGCCTCGATCAAAGACCTGAACGACGACGAGACCCTGCTGGTGCAGTCGGGCAAACCGGTCGGCGTGTTCAAGACGCACAGCAACGCCCCGCGCGTGCTGATCGCCAACAGCAACCTGGTGCCCAAGTGGGCCAACTGGGAACACTTCAACGAACTGGACCGCAAGGGCCTGTTCATGTACGGCCAGATGACCGCCGGCAGCTGGATCTACATCGGCAGCCAGGGCATCGTGCAAGGCACGTTCGAGACCTTCGTCGAAGCCGGCAAGCAGCACTACAACAACGACCTCTCCGGCAAGTGGATCCTCACCGCCGGTCTCGGCGGCATGGGCGGTGCGCAGCCGCTGGCGGCCACGCTGGCCGGCGCCTGCTCGCTCAACATCGAGTGCCAGCAGAGCAGCATCGATTTCCGCCTGCGCACGCGCTACGTGGACAAGCAGGCGCGGGACATCGACCACGCGCTCGAACTCATCAAAGAGCACACGGCGAAGAAGGAAGCCGTGTCCATCGCCCTGCTGGGCAACGCCGCCGAGGTGCTGCCCGAGCTGGTCAAGCGCGCGAAGGCCGGTGGCATCAAGCCCGACCTGGTGACCGACCAGACCTCGGCCCACGACCTCATCAACGGCTACCTGCCGATGGGCTGGAGCGTGGCGCAGTGGAAGGCCGCGCAGAAGGACCCGGCCCAGCACGCCCGCCTGAGCGCCGAGGCCGCCCAAGGCTGCGCTGTGCACGTGCAGGCCATGCTCGATTTCCAGGCCATGGGCATCCCCACCGTGGACTACGGCAACAACATCCGCCAGGTCGCGTTCGACCAGGGCGTGAAGAACGCGTTCGATTTCCCCGGCTTCGTTCCCGCCTACATCCGACCCATGTTCTGTGAGGGCAAGGGCCCGTTCCGCTGGGTCGCGCTCTCCGGCGACCCGGAAGACATCTACAAGACCGACGCCAAGATCAAGGAACTGTTCCCGAACAACCACCACACGCACCGCTGGCTCGACATGGCACGCGAGCGCATCGCCTTCCAGGGGCTGCCCGCACGCATCTGCTGGCTGGGCCTGGGCGAGCGCCACATCGCCGGCCTGGCCTTCAACGAGATGGTGAAGAACGGCGAACTGAAAGCCCCGATCGTGATCGGCCGCGACCACCTGGACACCGGCTCAGTCGCCAGCCCCAACCGCGAAACCGAGGCCATGAAGGACGGCACCGACGCTGTGAGCGACTGGCCGCTGCTCAACGCCCTGCTCAACACCGCGGGCGGTGCCAGCTGGGTCAGCCTGCACCACGGTGGCGGTGTGGGCATGGGTTACTCGCAACACTCGGGCATGGTGATCGTGGCCGACGGCACCGACGCCGCCGCCGAGCGCCTGGCGCGCGTGCTGGTGAACGACTGCGGCTCGGGCGTGATGCGCCACGCCGATGCGGGTTACGAACTGGCGATTGCCACAGCGAAAAAACAAGGGCTCAAGTTGCCCATGATCGGATGACACTTCACACCATGACCACCTCCCTCACCCTCCACCCCGGCCAGATGAGCCTGGCCGATCTGCGCACCGTCTGGCAACAGGCTGTGCGCGTGGAACTCGGCGGCGAAGCCCAGGCCGCCATCGCGGCCTCGGCCGCCGCCATTCACGCCATCGTGCACAAAGGCGACGCGGCCTACGGCATCAACACCGGTTTCGGCAAGCTCGCCAAGACGCGCATCCCCGACGACCAGCTGGAACTGCTGCAGCGCAACCTGATCCTGTCGCACTCGGTCGGCACCGGCGAACCCATGAGCGACGCCACCGTGCGCCTCGTGGTGCTGATGAAGGCCGCGAGTCTCGCGCGCGGCTACTCGGGCGTTCGCCCTGTCGTCATCGACACCCTGCTCGCCCTGCTCAACGCCGGCATCACGCCGCGCATCCCGGTCAAGGGTTCGGTCGGCGCATCGGGCGATCTCGCGCCGCTCTCACACATGACCCTGGCCCTGATGGGAGAAGGCGAGGTGCGGATGAACGGTGAATGGATGCCGGCCGCCGCCGCGCTGCAAGCCGCCGGCATCGCCCCGCTCACGCTCGCGGCCAAGGAAGGCCTGGCGCTGATCAACGGCACCCAGGTCTCCACCGCGCTCGCGCTGCACGGCCTCTTCATGGCCGAGCGCCTGCTCGAAGCCGGCACCGTGACCGGCGCGCTCAGCGTGGACGCGGCCAAGGGCAGCGACGCGCCGTTCGACCCGCGCATCCACGCCGTGCGCGGCCAGCCCGGCCAGATCGCCGTGGCCGCCGCTACGCGCGCGCTGCTCGCGGGCAGCCAGATCCGCCTCTCGCACCTCGACAACGACGAGCGTGTGCAAGACCCCTACAGCCTGCGCTGCCAGCCGCAGGTCATGGGCGCCTGCCGCGACCTCATCGCCAACGCCGCGCGCACCCTGCTGACCGAAGCCAATGCCGTGACCGACAACCCGCTGGTGTTCACCGACACCAACGAAGTGCTCTCCGGCGGCAACTTCCACGCCGAGCCCGTGGCCTTCGCGGCCGACACGCTGGCCCTGGCCATCGCCGAGATCGGTGCACTCGCCGAGCGCCGCATCGCGCTGCTGATCGACAGCACGCTCTCGGGCCTGCCGCCCTTCCTGGTGGACAACCCGGGCCTCAACAGCGGCTTCATGATCGCCCACGTCACTGCCGCCGCGCTGGCCTCGGAAAACAAGTCGCACGCCCACCCCGCCAGCGTGGACAGCCTGCCCACCAGCGCCAACCAGGAAGACCACGTGAGCATGGCCACCTACGCTGGGCGCCGCCTGGCCGAGATGGCCGACAACACCGCCACCATCCTCGGCATCGAGTGGCTGGCCGCCGCGCAGGGCGTGGACTTCCACCGCCCGCTCGCCACCTCGCCCCGCCTGGCCCAGGTGCATGCCGCGCTGCGCGCCGAGGTGCCGTTCTACGACAAGGACCGCCTGTTCGCGCCCGACATCGAAGCCGCCCGCCGGCTGGTGCTGGAGGGCGCGGCCGGTGCCGCACACCAGGACCTGTTCGCGTCGGTGTGGGCGAGCTGAACGCGCCATGACCACCGCGCGCACCATCACCGTCGACAGCGCCCCGGCCACGCCGTGGCGCAATCGCGGTGGCGTCACGCGCGAGCTGCTGGCCTGGCCCGGCCCGACGGACTGGCGGCTGCGCATCAGCGTGGCCGACATCGCCGCCGACAGTCCGTTCTCGGCCTTCCCCGGCGTGCGGCGCTGGTTCACGCTGCTCTCGGGCGAGGGCGTGGCGCTGGACTTCGCCGGCACACAACAGACGCTGAGCCCCGGCGATGCGCCGCTGGCCTTCGACGGCGCCGCAGCGCCCGGCTGCCGCCTCATGGGAGGCCCGGTGCGCGACCTCAACCTCATGGTTCGCGGCGGCGCGGGCGGCATGGCCGCGGTGTCGCCCGGCGCCATCTGGCAAGCCCCCGCCGGTGCGCAGGCCGGCCTGTTCGCGCGGGTGCCCGGCCGCTGGCGCAACGGCGACCAACAACAATCGCTGCCCGCCCTCAGCCTGCTCTGGTTCGACACGCCACCGCCGGGCGACTGGCGCTTCGAACCCGACAACCCTGCACCAGCCACTGGCTGGTGGCTGCACCACATGCCCCAAGGCGCGACCCCATGACCACCACCACCCTCTGGCACAACGCCCGCATCGCCACGCTGGACCCCAGCCACGGCGCCGATGGCTGGGGCCTGATCGAAGACGGCGCCCTGCTCACCGCTGGCGACCAGATCGCCTGGGTCGGCCGCAACCGCGGCCTGCCGTCACACGCCCGACCCGCTCACGAAATCGACCTCGGCGGCGCGCTGGTCACGCCCGGTCTGGTGGACTGCCACACCCACCTCGTCTACGGCGGTCAGCGCGCGGCCGAGTTCGAACAGCGCCTGCAGGGCGCGAGCTACGAAGCCATTGCGCGCGCGGGCGGCGGCATCCGTTCCACCGTCGCCGCCACCCGAAGCGCGAGCGAAGACGATCTGCTCGCCAGCGCCACGCAGCGCGCAAAAAGCCTCATGGCCGAAGGCGTGACCACGCTGGAGATCAAGTCGGGCTATGGCCTCTCGCTGGAAGCCGAAGCCCGCTGCCTGCGCGTGGCGCGCCGGCTCGGCGCCGAGCAACGCCTGGAGGTCAAAACCACCTTCCTCGGCGCCCATGCCCTGCCGCCCGAATTCGACGGCCGGCCCGACGACTACATCGACGCCGTCTGCGCCTGGCTGCCCGAGCTGCACGCCCAGGGCCTGGTCGACGCGGTCGATGCCTTCTGCGAGCACATCGGCTTCTCACCGGCCCAAACGCGCCGTGTTTTTGAAGCGGCCAAGGCACTCGGCCTGCCCGTCAAGCTGCACGCCGAGCAGCTGTCCGACCAGGGTGGCGCCGCGCTCGCGGCCTCGTTCGGCGCGCTGTCGTGCGACCACCTCGAACACCTGAGCGAGGTCGGCATCGCCGCCATGAAAGCCGCCGGCACCGTGGCCGTGCTGCTGCCCGGCGCGTATTACTTCCTGCGCGAAACCAAGCTGCCGCCCATCGCGGCGCTGCGCGCGGCCGGCGTGCCCATGGCCGTGTCCACCGACCACAACCCCGGCACCTCGCCGGGCCTGTCGCTGCTGCTCATGGCCAGCATGGCCTGCACCCTGTTCCGCCTCACGCCGCTCGAAGCGGTGCAGGGCATCACGCTGCACGCCGCGCGCGCGCTCGGCCTGACGGACCGCGGCCAGCTCGCCGCCGGCCAGCGCGCCGACTTCGTGGCCTGGGACCTCGACCACCCGAACGAACTGGCCTACTGGTTTGGCCGCAACCCCTGCCGCCGCGTGATCGCGGCGGGACTGGAGCACCAATGAATCCGAACCCACCCTTTGAATGGCGCGGCCGCGTCGACGCCGAAGAAACCGGCGTCAGCACCCGCTGGCACCAGCACGTGCGGCCCGCCGCCGCCGACAGCACCGGCGGCGTCACGCTGATCGGTTTCGGTGTGGACGAAGGCGTGCGCCGCAACGCCGGGCGCACCGGCGCCGCCGCCGGGCCGCAGGCGCTGCGTGCTGCGCTGGCCGGGATGCCGGTGCTGGGCGAACCCGCGCTCTGGGACGCGGGCGATGTGGGCTGTGAGGACGGCGCACTCGAAACTGCGCAGGCCCAACTGGGCGAGCGCGTGGCCGCAGCCATGGCGCGCGGCAGCCTGCCGCTGGTGCTCGGCGGTGGCCACGAAATGGCCTGGGGCACGTTCCAGGGCATCGTGAAAGCCCGGCCCGACACCGGCCGCCTGCTGGTGGTCAATTTCGACGCCCACTTCGATCTGCGCGTGGCGGCCCAGGCCAACTCGGGCACGCCGTTCCGCCAGATGCACGACTGGTGCGCCGAACGCGGCCAGGCTTTCAACTACCGCGTCTTCGGCATCAGCCGCTTCGCCAACACCCAGGCCCTGTTCGACCGGGCCCACGCCATGGGCGTGCGCTACTGGCTCGACGAGGGTTTGCAGGATGCCGCGGGCCTGCGCGACGCGCAGCAGGCGCTGGCCACCGACCTCGCGCGCAGCGATACGGTGTACCTCACGGTGTGTCTGGATGTGCTGCCTGGGGCGCAGGCCCCGGGGGTGTCGGCACCCGCCCCGCTGGGCGTGCCGCTCGCGCAGGTGGAGCGGCTGATCGATCAGGTGCTGGGCTCGGGCCGCGTGGTGGCGGCCGACATTGCCGAACTTAACCCGGCGCTGGACCGGGACGGGCTGACAGCCCGGGTGGCGGCGCGGCTGGCGGCGCGCATCGCGCGCAGCCGCGCCTGAAAGGCCGAGGCTTCACTCAGCGGCGGCCGTAGCCGCGGCGGTCGTCATCGTCCCAGCGGTTGCCGTGGCGGTCGTCATCGTCCCAGTCGCGCCGATGGCCATGGCGGTGGCCCCAGCGGTTGCCGTGGCCCCGGCCAGGGTGGTAATACACCGGAGCCGGCGCCACCACCACGGGCCGCACATAGCGGTACGGGCGGTGCACCACCACCGGTTCTTCATAGACCACCACCGGGCGGCCATAGGAATACACCGGCGGCGGGTAATACACCACCGGCGGCGCGTTCGACACGCCCACGGACACGCCGGGTGAATTCACGCCAACGGACCAGTAGACGTCTCCTCGGGCGTGGGCCTGGGTGGCCACGCCGGACAGTGCCCAGCCCCCGGCGGCCAGTGCGGCGATCGCGAGACCGCGGGCCCAGGCGGAGCTGCGGCTCCATTGGGTGCTCAAAGACATCGTGTTCATGGTTATCTCCTGGTTGCAGAGCTGTGGCCCTGTGCATGTATTACATCCAAATCCCCTGTAACCTGTACCGCATGCACGGTCAAAGACGTTGCCAGACGTAACCGGCCACCCACGATACCCCGAAAACGCCCATGAACGCACACCTGATCACCCCACCCTCCATACCCATGGCGCTGGAAGTGTTGGAATTCTGGTTTGGCGACGCCCTGCAGAGCGACTGGCCCGCCGACGACCGGCACCCCCTGTGGTTTGGCGGCGGCGCCGCGCTGGACCAGCAGATCACCGATCGCTTCGGCCCGCTGGTGCAAACGGCACTCGCCGGCGGCTGCCAGGACTGGGAGACCGACCTCGCATCGCGGCTGGCGCTCATCATTGTGCTGGACCAGTTCCCCCGCAACATGTTCCGCGGCCAGCCGCGCGCGTTCGCGGGCGACGCCCGGGCGCAACAACTGGTGCAGCAGACCCTGGCACTGGGGCAGGACGCCGCCCTGCCCCGCGTGGGCCGGGTGTTTCTCTACATGCCGCTCATGCACGCCGAAACCCTGGGCCTGCAGGACGGATGCGTCTCACGCTTCACCGCGCTGCTCGAAGACGCCACGCCCGAGTTGCGCGAGGCGCTCGCCAACCACCTGCGCTTCGCCCGCCTGCACCGCGACATCGTTGCGGACCACGGACGCTTCCCCCACCGCAACGCGGCGCTGGGCCGTGCCTGCACCCCGGCCGAAGAAGCTTTTCTGGAGAACGGCCCCCGCTTCGGGCAGTGAGGGCGCCCAGGCACCCAGGTGTCAGGACCAGGTGCGCAGCACCAGGGCCGACAGCACGGCGCCCACGGCGACCAGTCCCAGGGCCGTGACCAGCCGGCGCGCCATGCCCGGCCCTTCCTGGCCGGCGGCCTGGAAAGGCTCGGCCGGTGGCTCCTTCTCGGTCAGGCGCGGCATGGGGCTGACGAGCGTGGACTCCAGCGGCAGCTCGACCGGCGCCGGGCGGGGCTCCGGCACAGGGGTGGCGCTCGGCGCGGCCACACGCGTGGGGCTGCCCGGCATGGCCCAGCTGGCCCACAGCGCATGCGCCTCCGACGGCAGGATCGCGCCCTGCTCCACTGCGGCCTCCACATCGCGCCAGCCCAGTTGCACCCGCACGGAAGGCAGGAACACGTCTTCGGCATAGGTCTCGAGCCAGCGGGTGTCTTCGGCCTCGGGCATGGTGTCGGGGTTGTCGGTGGTCATGGCGTGCGGTCAGGTGGCAAGGGAACTGTTCATACCACCATATACGAAAGCCCCAACCGCCGAAACCCCTGGTCCCGCCCCCTGTCGCCCGGCCCGCGGCGGCCGGCACAAATGCACACCGCGCGGCACACCCCAAGCGCGCCAGGCAGCAGATCGGCCCCGATGTGCATCTTGCATAACGTCCCTCGCGGCCCGGCATACCGGCCTTTGCGGCCCGCACGCCGCCCCTAGAATGCGCGCCATGCCCCGCCACCTGCCCGCCCTCCTGGACCAGATCCACACCGAAGCCCAGGCCCTGTTTGGCCAGGGCCGCGTGGCCGACTACATCCCCGCCCTGGGCGAGGTGCCGCCGCGCCAGTTCGGCATGGCGGTGGCGCTGTGCAACGGCGAAACCCACGCCGTCGGCGACGCCCACACGCCCTTTTCCCTGCAGAGCATCACCAAGCTCTTCACCTTCGTGCTGGCGCTCAAGCTCGTGGGCGACGAGCTCTGGCAACGCGTGGGGCGCGAGCCCTCGGGCGCCGCGTTCAACTCCATCGTGCAGCTGGAAACGGAAAACGGCATCCCGCGCAACCCCTTCATCAACGCGGGCGCGCTCGTCATCACCGACATCCTCACCACCCGCTACGCCCATCTCGACTACGCCCTGCTCGGCGCCCTGCGCCGCCTGGCCGACGACCCCGAGTTGCACTGGAACGCCCGCATCGCCAAAAGCGAGCGCGACACCGCCCACCGCAACATGGCCATGGCCTATTTCATGAAGAGCCACGGCAACTTCCACAACCCGCCCGAGCTGGTGCTGGACAACTACTGCCGCCAGTGCGCCACCGAAATGAGCTGCAGCCAGCTCGCGCAGGCCACCATGTTCCTCGCCAACAAGGGGCGCGACCAGAGCCTGCGCGGCGAGCCCGACGAGCAGTTCCTGAGCGCCGATGACACCCGCCGCGTCAACGCCCTGCTGCTCACCTGCGGCGCCTACGACGCCGCGGGCGACTTCGCCTACCGCATCGGCCTACCGGTGAAGACCGGCGTGGGCGGCGGCATCGTCGCCATCGTGCCCGGCGTGGGCACCGTGGCGGTGTGGGCGCCCGAGCTCGACGCCAAGGGCAACTCGGTGCTCGGCGCCTTCGCGCTGGAGCGCCTGGTACAGCTCACCGGCTGGGGCCACAACACCCTCTGAGGGCGGCCAGGGGTCGTTCGGCACGGGGGCTGGCCTTGCGGGGCCTGACAGCAGCCCTTTGGGGTGGTTCGCTTTTTTATGAAGCAGAATGAACTACAAAATTTCAACCCCTTCGCCATGCACAGCCCAAGCCACCCGACCCCTGCCCGCCTTTCGGTCCTGCCTGTCGCCGCGCTGCTGGCCCTGAGCCTGAGTGCTTGCGCCGCCGGCCCAGGCGAGCCCAAGCCGCAGCAGAGCGCCGCCCCCGTGACCCACAACTGCAAACCCCAGGAGACCGTGGGCTTCTCTTGCGAACTGCGTGATCACCGTTTGCTCTCGCTGTGCGGATCGCCAGGATTTGAAAAGTTCAAAGGCTTGCCCAAAGACAACCCCGGCTATGCATACCTGGCGGTCGGAACGCAGAAGGGCGAGGTGCAATACAGCTATCCGCCCAATCCCAGCGACTACAAGAAGCACTTTTTCAAAGGCGTGCCTACCAATGGCATTCCTTACATGTTTGTCGCGTCCGAGAAGGGCAGATTCTTCTTTCTGACCGAACAAGACGACACAAATCCGCAAGGGGCTGGGTATCTGGCTCCCGAAAACTTTCCAGACGGCTGGGACATCAAGCAAAAAGACCCGACGCCGCCTTGCCTGCGCACTCTCCACTTCGAGAACTTCAGCAAGCTTGGCTTGACGCACGCCACTGTCTGGTTCAGTGAGCAGGACCGGCTCGACGCTGAAAAAACCCGGACCAAGAAGCCATGAGTCCCGTGGTACCCACCATCCCTGGCCTCAACACCCCTGAACAGCGGTCACGTGCCGAATCCCTGCTGGTCACGGCGTATCGTGCGGGCATCACCGACCCAAAAGAACTCGCCAACTTCATGGGGCAGACGCAGCATGAAAGCCAGAACCTCAAGCGCCTGGAAGAAAACCTGAACTACCGCGGCTCCGTTCTCTGGGACACCTTCAAAGGCAATGCGAAGGTACCGCCACGGAACGGACTCACCGAGAAAGAGGCCTTGGAGTTGGCCGCCATTCCAGATCGCCAGCAACGGCATCAGGCCATCGCCGACAAGATCTACGGTGGAGATTGGGGCAAGGAAGCCCTTGGAAATACAGAGCCACATGATGGCTATACCTTCCGAGGTCGCGGGTACATCCAGCTGACCGGGCGATCCAACTACGAACTCCACGCTCGAAGGACTGGTTTGGACCTGGTCAATTCGCCCGACCTAGCGGCAGCCACGGACAATGCAGAAAAGTTGGCTGTGAGTTACTGGAAGAGTGAGGTTCAACGTGTGACGGGCGCCAGCACGGATGTCACCAAGGCGGGCGCAATCATCAATACAGGGAGCCCCGGGGGCGCAGTCAAAGGTCTCGCCGACCGCCAAGCCAGCGCAACCGCCTGGGAGGCCGCCATTGGAGAAAAAGGGTATCTGGAGCGCGTTCTGGAACGCCACCCTGCGGAGACCACACCACCCACCCCCGCAGTGGAAAAAGAAGAGGCGCTCAACCAACCTTTGCGGCTCAAGCCCGACAACCAGCTCTCCCCCCAAAGCCTGCGCCTGATCCAGGACAGCGAGCAACACGTGCGCGAGGTCGCCGAGCGCCATCAGTTGCCCTGGGACGCTGGCATGGACAACACGGTGTACGCGCTGGCCCGGCAGGCACGTGATCAGGGCCTGACCGGCATCACCCACCTGAAGGTTGCCGACGGGCAGATCCGCTTTGCCCAATACGACGGCCTGACCCTCAAAGACGGCGCGCTTGACGCACGCACCGCCGCCAACACCGAAGCCCGTCAGTCCATCGATCAGATGGCGCAAGCCGACGAGCAACCGACCCAACAGCAGGCCACCGTCGTCAGCGCCCCCACCCGCGCCATGGCTTCGCCCGCGATGGCGATGTGAGGGCGAAACGCGCCCGCCCTCGCGGCGCCCCTCACCCCCACAAGGCAGGCTTCATCACCATCAGGCCAAACACCACCACCATGGCCGCGAAGGCCGGGTAGCCCAGGCCCTCCCACCAGCGGGCCATCGTCCAGTAGCGCGTGGGCAGTTCGGTGGCGCCCTGGGCCGCGGCCTCCTTGGCCAGCGCGGCCATGCGCAGCTGCAACACCACCACCGGCAGCCAGCACGCGCCCGCCACAAAGTACAGCGCCAGCGCCAGCAGCAGCCAGGGCGTGGTGAGCGGCCAGCCGGCCATCAGGGTCATGGCCACACCGCTGAGTGGCTGGATGATCACCGCGGGCGTGGTCATCCACAGGTCGGCCTTGACCACCAGGCGCGACACCACCGCCTGCGCCGGCACCGAGCCGCTGCGGTTGGCCATGAACAGGTAGAAGGCGGTGCCAAAGCCGGTGCCCACCAGCACCACGCTGGAGAGCACGTGCAGGGTCTTGATCCACGGGTACAGGTCCATCATCGAATCTCCAGGCGGTTCAAAGGGTTCCGCAGGTTCCATTGGCTGGCACGCCACAGCAGCGCCAGGATTGGCAGGTTTTTGAGCAAGGGCCCCAAGGGGTGCAGCCACAGCTGCGGCACCATGGCCGTGGCCAGCACGCTGAACACCAGCACCACGGCCACGCCCGCGCGGCAAGCCCACACCCCGGGCCGCAGCGCCAGCCACAGGCCCATGGCCAAATCCAGCGCGATGCCGCCGGCCACCAGGGCCGACACCCAGGCCTCGGGCACCCAGCCGGGCTGGTGCACCAGTTCGTGGCTGATGCCGCCCCAGCCCAGCCACGACACCCCCGCCGTGCCCCACCACAGGGCCACCAGGCTCCAGCGCTCGACGGCGCTCAGGCCCACATTGGCTTCGTGTTCGCGCATCACAGCGCCTCCTGCGGCCACTGCCGAACCGACACCGGCGGGCGCCCCAGCAGCCGCTCCAGCGGCGCCACCTCGCCCGTGTTGGGCTGCGCCAGCAAGGCCAACGTCTCGCTGCCCCAGGGCGACACCGGCACGCAGTCGCCCAGCCGGGCGCTCCAGCCACTCAGCCGGGCCGACAGCTGCGCCACCCGCGCCGGCGCCCGGCCCTGCGCCGCGCGCCAGTGGGCGATCAGCCGCTCCAGCGTGAAGACCTCTGGGCCCACCACGTCCAACACGTCCACGCTGCCCGGCAGACCCGGCGAGGAACCCAGCAGCCGCACGCAAGCCTCGGCCAGATCGTTCACATGCACCGGCTGCACACGGCCCTGCGCCACCGGCTCAGGCAGCAGCAGCCAGGGCGCGCGGGCCAGGCCCAGAAACAGGCCGGTGGACGCACCACCCGGCCCCACCACCACGCTCGGGCGCAGCGCCACGGCGTCCAGCGCGCCCTGCCGCACCAGCGCCCGCAGGTGCGCTTCGGCCGCCCGCTTGCTGCGGGCATAGGCCGTTTCATTGCCGTCCACGCCCAGCGCAGACACCTGCAGCACCCGTCGCACGCCGGCCTGCGCGCAGGCCTCAAACAGCGCCTGCGGCGCGCTGGCGTGAATCGGCCAGATGGGGCGCCGGCGCGTGTCGCGCAGCACGCCCACCGCGTTCACCACGGCCTGCACACCGCCAAGCAGCGGCGCCCAGTGCGCAGGCGTGACGGCCTGGGCAAAGTCGATGCGCGGGCCGTCCACCAGACTGTGGCCCGCCGCCTGCAAAGCCCGCGCGATATGCCGGCCCACGAAGCCCGTGGCGCCCAAGATCAGCACGTTCATGATCCGTCCCTCCGGCAGGCGCCCTGCGCGCACTCACCCGCCGCCGCCACCTGCCGGGCGGCGCGGCGCAGCGCCGTGCCGAACACCACATGCGCCAGCCAGCGCGGGATGCGGTGCCGGTTGCGCGCCAGCCAAGGGTAGCCGCGCTCGGCCAGCGGCCGCACCCAGCGGCCACCCAGGGCCTGCGCCACCCACGACACGCCCACCGCCTCGTACATGGCCACAAAGGTGTCCACCCCGCGCAGCCAGCGGCCATCGGCCGCCTGGCCGTGCAGCAGGCGCGCCAGCTCTTCCCGCTTAGCGCCCGCCGGTGCCACGAAGTCTGCCGGCGCCATGTCCACAAAGCGCAGCCGCCCCGCCGTGTTGCGCAACATCAGGTTGCGCATCTCGGCCATGCACAGCGGGCAGGCGCCGTCGTAGTACAGCGTCAGGGGGTAGAGGCTCAGGTTCTGGTTCATCGCATCGCTCCTTCTTTTGTGGATTTTTTGGATTCCGTTGATTCGGCCAATTCCATTGATTCTGTTATTTCTGTCAAAACAGAAATCAACAATCAAAAAAAAGCCCGGCCAGCCATTCAGCCGTCCGAGCGCACAAACTTCTGCACCGAGGCGCCCAGGCGCATCACCTTTTCCAGCGTGGCGGGCGACAGGCGCAGCATCTCGTCCGTCCACACGCCCAGGGTCTGCATGAAGCGCAGCGTTTCGCGCACGCGGTCTTGCGCGTCGGCCGATTCGGCCTCGAACTCTGGCGTGTTCACCAGCGCCTGCAGCATCTGCACCGTGGGCTGAAACTCGCGCTCCTTGCGCTGGCGCACGATGGTGCGGAACAGCTCCCACACGTCGGACGAGGTTTCAAAATAATCGCGCCGGTCGCCCAGCACCTGCGTCGGCCGGATCAGCCCCCAACCCTGCAACTCCTTGAGGCTGTTGCTCACGTTGGAGCGCGCCACCACCAAGGTGTTGGCGATCTCTTCCGCGTGCAGCGGGCGGCCGTGGAAAAACAGCAGGGCGTGAATCTGCGCCACGGTGCGGTTCACGCCCCAGGCGGTGCCCATTTCGCCCCAGTGCAGCACAAAACGGCGGGAGGTTTCGGTGAGTTCCATGGGGTGGATGTTAGGCGCCATCAGAAATTTCTGTCAAGACAGAAATTAACTGCCACCCACCATCGCTCAGGACGGCACAGCTGTCCGCGCCAGCGCCAAAGGCCGGGCCTTGTACAGCTCCCAGGCCCACAGCCCCAGCAGCACCGCCGCCACCCAGTAGCCCACCGCCAGCAACATGGCGAAAAGAACCGCCAGCGCCTTGGCGCCAAACAGCAGGAAGAGCCACCACCACCCGCCAACCGATGAGCCGAGAAAGCCCTGCCGGCCGCGGAAACGGTAGAACACCAGCCAACCAGCCCACATCCAGATCACCAGTGCCACACTGGGCAGGTCCAGCCCTTCCCTGACCAGCCCGCCGATCAGCACGATCAAGGGCACGCACAAGGCGTGCAGCCAAGCCAGACGATCCACCTCCGCCTCCGGCCGCGCCTGCCAATGCACCAGCGGCGTCCACAGTCCCCGGTACATCGCAACGGCAAGACCCAAGGCCACAGCGCTCAGCTCGAAGTCCCATTCCGCGCCGGACCAGCCATCGCGATCCAGCCGGGCGACCGCCAGCGGCAAGATTCCCAGCAACAATGCCACTGTGCACTGTGCAAACACCACAGCCAGCCGCTCCTTGCTGAGACGGGTGTGGTCGTGCGCACGGAGCCAGAAGCGCACCTGGTCACCGCTCAACGGCGGCGCCAACGCGTTGCGCCATTCATTGCTGAGCCACGCCAGCAGTTGGACCATCTGATCCATCTGCCCCCAACGCAACGCCCGCAGCACGTTCAGCCACAGCCCGGCCGGACGGCTGACCCAGCCCAGACGCCGACCGAGCCGGGCCAAGGCGTATCTCTCACCCACGAAACCCGGATCCCATGCCGCCTGCAGTCGCTGCAGATTCCCCGGCAAGCTCAGCCACGCCTGGTTTTCGCCGACCATCAGCCAGCGCATGCTCAGCTCGTGCCGTTTGTGCTGATATGCATAGGCTCGATCGACGTGGGCACTATCGCTCACCTGGTCCAGATCGAAGAAGGCCCACAAGACATCCAGGCTGTCGGCCAGCAGCGGCTCCTCAAAGTTCGCCAGTGCCCACGGCAGGACATCGGCCACCGCGTGCTTGATATCCAGCTGCCACAGAAATGGCTGCTCGGCCAGCCACTGATGCGCGGCTTCGGGTGATGGCTGGGCAGCGACCCGCTCCAGTATCAGACGCGCGATCTCGACCGGCGTCATGGTCACGCTCGTGCCTTCGGACCCGGAGTCCTGCACCGACTCCGACACCGGGTGCGACTCATGCGGAACTTCGAGGTCGGCCTGAGCCAAGACCTCTGCCGTTTCGGCAATGGCGACATCCGCGTCGCCGTCAGCCTGCACGCGACATGCCGCCTGGGCGAGTGCCGCCTCATAGGCCTCGCGCAGGCGCTGGAAGCCCTCCGGGTCTTCCGCCGGCCGGGTGTCCTTCAACAGCCGCGCATAGGCGCGCTTGACGTCGCGCTCCTGCGCATCTGGCCGCAGGCCAAGGCGTTCAAAGGCCCAGCTCATCGCGTGCCCTCCACGCCGTCCAGCCGTTCCCGCAAGGCCTCCCGGTGCTCCTTGACCACACGCAGGTCCTGGGTGTCCAGCGCCTGGCGAAACAGCAGGATCCATTGCTGCACATCGGGCCGGTCGTGGATGTATTCCTCATACACCCGCTCGGCACGGGCCAGAAGGGCCACGTTTTCCTGTTGCTCGCGTGGGTGAACCTTCAAAGCATCCAGCGCCGCAATGCGTGCCCTCAACTCCTGCGCCGACAGGGTCGCCTCGCCCTGTTGCAGCACCAACTCGTGGCGCTCGCCATTGGCCAGGGACCACGCCTCCACCTGAAGGATGCCGTTCACGTCGTAGGTGAAGCGCACGCGCACACCGCGCTCGCCACTGTGCCCGGCGGGGCCCAGCGGTACGGTCAACTCGCCCAGCTGGATGTTGTTGCGCACCCAGGGACTCTCGCCCTGGTACACGCCGATCTGCACCTGCGTCTGCTGGTCGGTCAACGGATAGAACACTTCTTCTCGACTGACCGGCACCGTGCAATTGCGCGGGATGATCGGGTGAAAGTAGCCGGTGTCGATCTTCCCGCCCTCCAACTTTCGGCCCACGTCGGTACCCAGCGAGTAGGGACACACGTCGGTCAGCACCACCTCGCGCAGGCGCTGGTCATTGGCCTTCATGCCGGCGGCCACAGCAGCACCCAATGCAATGGCGTGGTCCGGGTTGACGTGGCGCAAGGGCAGACGCCCCATCATGCGTGCCACCAGCTGTGCCGCCATGGGCATGCGGCACGCCCCACCCACCAGGATCACTTCGTCGATATCGGCCGGCCGCAGTTTCGCGTCGCGGATCGCCCGCTCCAGCGGTGCGCGCATGCGCTGCAACAACGGCTCGGACAGTTGGGCAAACCGCTCCTGTGACATCTGCCACGGCGCCGTCTGCTCGCCGCACAGGCCGTCCAGACTCACCTGTTCCTGAGACGACAGCGCCTTCTTGGCCTGCTCCAGCCGCCGCCGAATCTGCGCCCGCACGCCCGGAACCAGCCCATCCATGCCTGCCGGCGGCAGACAGCGCGCTGCAAAGTCCTTGACCAGCACGTCCAGGAAATCCTCGCCGCCCAGCCAGTTGTCACCGGCGCTGGCGCTCACCTCCACCACCCCTTCGAACATCTCCAGGATCGACACATCCAGCGTGCCCCCCCCGAGGTCAAAGACCAGAAAACGGCTCTCGCGGTCCAGCTGCTGCAGCCCGTAGGCCAGGGCCGCAGCAGTGGGCTCGTTCACCAGCAGCTCCACCTTGACCCCGGCCATTTCACCGGCCTGGCGCGTGGCCTTGCGCTGCGCGTCTGAAAAATACGCCGGCACGCTGATGACCGCCTCGGTCACGTCTGCGCCCAGATGGGCGCGTGCGTCGTCCAGCAGCGAACGCAGCACCAAAGCCGACAGCTGCTCGGGCCGGTAGTGCCCGCCCCGCAGCGATGTCTGGCGATCACTACCCATCCAGCGCTTGAACGTCGCCACCGAGGCGGTGGGATGCGTGATCAGCCGGTCCTTGGCGCCCTGCCCCACCAGAACAAGGCCCTGCTCGTCCACCGCCACCACCGACGGCGTCAGTGTTTCGCCCAATGCATTCGGTACCAGCGCCGGCCCCTCCGGTCCGTAATGCGCGATCAGCGAATGGGTTGTCCCCAAGTCAATGCCCACCAACATGCGGCCCCCTCCAGGCTCAATTTAGTAAACCGGCGATCTTACGGTGAGCCATGGGCCTCAGGCTCCGCCCTAGAATGACCCAATGAGCTCCAACACCCCCTCCAACCCGGCCAACAAGGCCCCCAAAAACAACGCTGCCGCCGCCCCCGAGGCCGCCGGCGAGCACAAGGTCAGCAACTTCCTGCGACAGATCATCGAAAACGATCTGGACAAGGGCACCTACGCCAGCCGCCACTGGGCCGGCACCCCGGGCGACGCCGCGCACCACGCCGCCGGCCCGCTGGACCCGGCCAAGATCCGCACCCGCTTCCCCCCCGAGCCCAACGGCTACCTGCACGTGGGCCACGCCAAGAGCATCTGCCTCAACTTTGGCCTGGCGCGCGACTACGGCGGCGTGTGCCACATGCGCTTTGACGACACCAACCCCGAGAAGGAAGACACCGAATACGTCAACTCCATCCTGGACGCGGTGCAGTGGCTCGGCTTCAACTGGGAAGCCAACGGCCAGAGCCATTTGTTCCAGGCCAGCGACTACTTCGACTTCATGTACCGCGCGGCGGAATACCTGATCACCGCCGGCCACGCCTACGTGGACGAACAGACCGCCGAACAGATGCGCGCCGCCCGCGGCGACTTCGGCAAACCTGGCGTGGACAGCCCCTTCCGCAGCCGCACGCCCGAGCAGAACCTGGCCCGCTTCCGCGAAATGCGCGACGGCGCGCACGAAGACGGCAGCATGGTGCTGCGCGCCAAGATCGACATGGCCTCGCCCAACATCAACCTGCGCGACCCGGCCATCTACCGCATCCGCCGCGCCACGCACCACAACACCGGCGACAAGTGGTGCATCTACCCCATGTACACCTTTGCGCACCCCATCGAGGACGCGCTGGAGCAGATCACCCACAGCATCTGCACGCTGGAGTTTGAAGACCAGCGCCCGTTTTACGACTGGCTGATGGACCGCCTCTGCGAAGGCGGCCTGCTCGCCCACCCCGCGCCGCACCAGTACGAATTTGCCCGCCTCAACCTCACCTATGTGATCACCAGCAAGCGCAAACTCGCCCAGCTCGTGTACGACCACAAAGTCAGCGGCTGGGACGACCCGCGCATGCCCACCATCGTCGGCCTGCGCCGCCGCGGCTACACGCCCGAAAGCATCCAGCTCTTTGCCGAACGCATCGGCGTCACCAAGAGCGATTCCTGGATCGACTACAGCACGCTCGAAGGCTGCCTGCGCGAAGACCTGGAAAACAAGGCCCACCGCGGCATGGCCGTGCTCGACCCCGTCAAGTTGGTGCTCACCAACTGGGCGGAAGCCTTCGGCGCTGACGACTACACCGAAGACTGCACCCAGCCCGCCCTGCCCCACAGCGCCATCGCCGAAGGCCAGACCCCGCCGCCCGAGCGCGTGTTCAAGATCGGCAACGAGGTGTGGATCGAACGCGAAGACTTTGAAGAAGTGCCGCCCAAGGGCTACAAGCGCCTGTTCCCTGGGAACGTGGTGCGCCTCAAAGGCGGCTACGTCATCGAATGCACCGGCTGCGCCAAAGACGCGAGCGGCACCGTGACCGAAGTGCACGCCAAAGTGATCCCCGGCACCAAGAGCGGCACCCCCGGCGCCGACAGCGTGAAAGCCAAAGCCGCCATCACCTGGGTGAGCGTGGCCAGCGGCGTGAGCGCCGAAGTGCGCCTGTACGACCGCCTGTTCAGCGACCCCAACCCCGACGCCGGCGGCAAAGACTTCATCGAAGCCCTGAACCCCAACAGCCTGAAAGTCGTCACCGCCTACGTAGAGCCCTCACTGGCCGCCGCGAAGCCGGACCAGAAATTCCAGTTCGAGCGGTTTGGGTACTTTGTGGCGGATCGGGTGGATCACGTGGCGGGGAGCAAGCCGGTGTTCAACCGGGTGACGGGGTTGAAGGATTCTTGGGGCAAGTGACGCCATGTTCTACCTCGACCTCTTCGCAGCCCTGAACCGACACGAGGTTGGCTACGTGCTGATCGGTGGGCTCGCGGTCGCGCTTCACGGGGTCGAGCGCAACACCATGGACGTGGACGTCTGCGTCGTGGTGTCGCCAGACAACCTGGCCCGCCTGGCGGCCGCAGCCAGAGAGCTCAAGCTGCAACCCATGTTGCCCGTGCCGCTGAGCGCGCTGGAAGACATTGAAACGCTCAAGCGCTGGCACACAGAACGCCACCTGCAAGCCTTTGCGCTGCGCAGCGACCAATTGGCTGGCGTGACACTGGACGTCTTGCTGTTCCCGCCGGTGAATCCACAAGACATGGTGCAACGGGCGCAGCGCCTCGACATCGCGGGTGTGCAGGTGCCGCTGGCGTGCATTGACGACCTGATAGCGCTCAAGCAAAGTGCTGGGCGCCCCATCGATCTGGCCGACATTGAGCACCTCAAACGCCTTCAAAAGCCATGACGTCCACCACCACCCCCACTCAGAACCTCGCCTCACAGAGCCAGCGCGACCAGCGCACCTACTTTGTCAGCGACGAACGCCTGCGTGCTTTTGCACAACTGACACCGCTGCAACGCCTGCAATGGGTGGAACAGTGCTCGCACTTCGTGCGACTGGGGCAAATGGCGCGGCAAGCCGACCGTGCCCAGGCTACCGACCACTGAATCGAGCGCCATCACGATGAAAAGCAACACCCGAGCAATCCCCGGCGCCGACAGCGTGAAAGCCAAAGCCACCATCACCTGGGTGAGCGTGGCCAGCGGCGTGAGCGCCAAAGTGCGCCTGTACGACCGCCTGTTCAGCGACCCCAACCCCGACGCCGGCGGCAAAGACTTCATCGAAGCCCTGAACCCCAACAGCCTGAAGGTGGAGACCGCCTACGTGGAGCCCTCACTGGCCGCGGCGAAGCCGGATCAGAAATTCCAGTTCGAGCGGTTTGGCTACTTTGTGGCGGATCGGGTGGATCATGTGGCTGGGGTTAAGCCTGTGTTCAATCGGGTTACGGGGTTGAAGGATAGCTGGGGGAAGTGATTCGCCTTGGTTACTGATCTGCAGCGTTTGCAAAAAAGCCACAAGAGGTCTTTGGCCCTTGTGGCTTTTTTTCGAACTCAGCTAATTTGAGCAATTAAGCCATGCTCCTTGGCATCCCTAACTACCAGAGGGACATAGTCACTTGACACAATCGAAAGCGAACGAGTTGCACGACTGCATGACAAATAAACGCCCGTCAATTCGTGTCTCTTTCCAAAAGACGTGACAGCCGGAGAAATATCCAAAGTAGACAAAATCACATGGCTAAACTGAGTTCCCCCTATGAATTGCCACGGAGCAACTATGACTGACTTCTTGCGATAGCCAAGCTGCTCAACATCATCAAAGCTAGCCAACCTAGTAGCAGAAATTTTCTTAGATTCCAGCAGATCACAAATCAAAGCATCGGTATCGCCCATTGTCGCGATACATACCCGATCAGAACCCGTTGCAGCCCGTAGAGCATCCTGAACGAGAGTCACCACCAACTCTACCCCAGCATCCCTATCCGTAGCCAAATATAGTTTAGGCACACCAGCCCCACTTGGTCGATTAGGATCGATTTTAAGTGGCAATGTATTTAACGGAAATTTCTGATAGAAGAATCTAATTAGATCAAATATTTCCTTTTCAAATCGATGAATGGTTTCCAAATAAACAGTCTGATTCGAAACCATCCCCCGCTTCGAATGCAAGCTTGAAAAAACGCCTTGAGACGGATCTTCCGCAGTGACAAATGGAACTCCCTTGCGCGACCGCCCGAGAAGCTCTAGAGCCGATCTCTCCTGAGCATCAAACAATTGCAGCTCATCAACAAAAATATAGTCATAGCCATCAGTCTCCCTTCTCATCCTCCAAGTGTAAGTCTCGAGAACCCTAATAGAGTCGAGTACAAACTGGTCAGTTGTGATAGCTGAGCGATCAACCAGAATTCGTAGCAGTGACTTATATATATTCAAAACAAAACTGCGGTCGGCCATCAATTCAAAAGGCGGCATCCAGTCTTCACGTGCGCCAGCCAGATATGATCGAACCGCATCCGGATCATCCGGCGCGAAGGACGAAGCCGTCAGAACGCCAGAAATCTCCTCATACAAGTTAAACAAAAGATCCAATCTCGATCGACCATCATCCGGCGCCAATAGCCCAGTCAAAATCCAGTCCGATAATCCTTCGCGCCTAAATCCATCAGCATCAATTATTTGCCTAATTATTTCCAGAACCTTTACTCGACCCTCTGTCGAGTCATCACCAATAATCTCCACAACCTGTTGCCCGATGTGCCCCGCATGAAGCTGCAGCAGCGACAAAAGAGGAAATACAACAACACCACTAGGGACAACCCCACCGTTTAATGCACAGAGAACTCCATCGATTCTTTCTGCCATAGCCCAGCTGTGGGTAGCGACAAGAATCTTCCTACCTTGAGAAATCACATCAGGACTTCGGGAAACAAGTAAGACTCGCAGACAAAGTGCGAGAGTTTTCCCAGAACCGGCAGGCCCAACAATTCGAACTGAGGACTGTGTATCCAGGGCCAGAATGTTTTTCTGCGATTCAGAAAGATGCGGCTGCCAGTCCTCATAGGTGCGATTCTTGACAACGGACCCACTACCGATCACGGACAAGTCAACTTCGGCAACCAAACCCTCTGATTGATTTAATGTATTGGGCTTCGGCGCCTTCAAGCCGCGCGCTCTGGATATCAAGCTTTCAAACCCATCAGGCCAAGTTGTAGGGCGATATTTCGCTAGGTCAACTTGATCAGAAGAGGAAGTAATAGCATCAAAACGCACGCAACTATTATTTCCATCAGATTCTGCAACCCACCTCAAGTTCGCTATACCCTTCGGCAAGGCAAAAAACGTCAGCAAGTTGCGATAGTGATATTCAGACCATTGGCGTGGAAGGTGAATCGGTGGATTCCTCAATCCTTTCACAACACGAACAATTCTTCTGTACACATCGAAGACATCACCACCAACAACCGTCAACAATGCAGACAAAGACTCCAAATCAATCAAGGCAAAGAATGAGCCAGTAGCCTCTTGCGCCGAATAGTAGGCCATTATCTCGTCAGACAGAGCCTGCGAGGCAATCCCATGCCTCTCACTATCAACCGGAAGTTTATCTTGACCCCAAATCTCGTGCATTAGCATGAGATCCAGAGCCGATTCAGTAATCAAGATGTATTTACGCATTACCCATCACCCCTTCAATCTCTGACTTAAATTCAATCTTTCCATCAGGCAATCCAATGTCCGAAAACACTTGAGCCATCACCTGGGTCAACCGATATCGAAAAGGCGAATCGAGTCTAGCAACAAATTCACCATCACAGTATTTAGTATCAGACGTTTTTAGCGCGATTTCTCCAACAGGCACTTGCCACAAATGCCGAACCCACGCAATTCTTCCTTTAACGCCCAATATTTCAGCAGAAGGAAGGATAACCAAATCCCCTCGCTTCTGCAATTGCGTCTCGAATGCGCCTCCACTTTTTGGAGCACCTCCGATCATCTTCATCAAATCACGATAGGACGCAGTTGTAATTTGCTCTTGGAGGCCCAATATCAGCCTCACAGCAACCGAATCAATAGCTGGCACCTCTGGACGTGTCAGAAGCTCCCGCAGCCGAACATCGATCAAAAGCAAATCTTCATTTAGATCAATAGCATACTTCTTGCACAAGCAAGATCGAAGCTGAGAGCTGAGCGACTCACACGCCTCCAAGAAAAGATATCGCTCAAGAATTGCTTGTACCGTTAGCAACGGAACAAGCGTTACGAGTTGAGCATGTTTTCGATTCTTAAGATCGCAATCGGCGGTAACAACAATACCTGCCATCCGCATGGGATCCTTAGACTCACGAAACAGCACCAAGTCCCCTTGCCTCAGATGCGGCTTTGCAGAGACCGATTGTTCCAGTAACCACCCTTCAAGAATCTCGCTCACTGAACCTCCTTAAATTATGCAGAAATTTAATACAAAACACTTCAAATAAATTTAATCCCAAAACTTTTCCCCGCCAACTCCCAAAATCAGCCGCTGCGTGGCCAGTGGCCCAAGCACCATGGCCATCAAGGGCAATTCCAGGCCCTTGCTCACGTGCAGGGGCATCGCCTTGAAGCGGTCCTGGCAGGAATCTAATTTCCCGGTCTTATTGCACCCCGGCGCTACATGCCGCGCCGGACCAGGACGTTGGTGCATAGATTCATCTCGCTCAAAGGTCTGCATTGGTAAATCTACATGATTCGCCCAAAAGGCTCTTACCAGTCGAAATAAATCATGCTTGCAGCCAAGCTCCTAAGGGTAGTAGAAATATTGGGTGGTCGATATATCAATTCGGTATCTAGCAAATGGTTCTGGAGCGACAAGGATTCAGCAACTTCACCCAAAGTAGGGGGGGCATTCCCTGGAAATAGATTCAAGAATATAGGCTGAGTGCGAAGCTCAAAATAAACCCCACCTATGTAGCCGTCTTTGACCAGCGGAAAGGTGAGAATCGCACCTGGATCATGAAACGTTTCTTTCTTTGGCAAGAGAAAATGTGCGCCCATCTTGTGGCTAAAAGGCAGTTTTCCGAATGCCACATCAATCAAATAGGGTGGAGGCAATCCTGGGGCAGAACCATGCATGCCAATCCCAATGTGCCACTTCCCACCGTATGCAAGATTGATTGCAGTCTTAAGAAGCCAACGCTCCAATCTATGACCATCAACCTTATTGCCAATTGAACTACCACCAAGAGGCTGCACTGAACGCTGGAAGAGATCGATTGCCTTCTTCGCTTCAGCATCGGTGTCAGAAAGCGCTGAATTGTGCTTTTTACAGAGGATTTGCCGAGCCAGCCCATTTATTCCAACCGTTTTGGTCTCATCCATGCACCAATCAAACCCTTTAACACGGACAACACCATCGGGGAACAAACAATTTGATAGTAGGTGCTCTCTGGACGGTCCGTCACCACATCCGCCGCATGAAGCAGCCCAACACTTGAATTTGCGTTCTTGAGTCGTTTTCTGGGTTTCGTCAATCATCGGCTACGCCTCCAGTCTCACCCCAAATTCACCCTCCCCACCCATCCCGATGATCAGCCGCTGCGTGGCCCGCGTGGCGCCCACGTAAAACAGCTTGGCTTCTTCGCGCTCGTCTTCGCCGGGGGCAGGCATGTGGCCCGCGCCCACCAGCGCCACCACCGGGAACTCCAGCCCTTTGCAGGCGTGCATGGTGAGCACCTTGATGTTGTCGGCCGCCGGGTCGAAGCTGCCCGCGCCTTTGCGCACCTGATGCGGCAGGCCGCGCTGGCGCAGCACGCCGGCGCATTCGTCCATTTCGCTGTAGTGCCGGCAGATGATGGCCATGTCGCCCCAGGCGTGGCCTTCCTGGTGGGCGGCGCCCAGCAGCTCGGCCACGCGCGTGGCTTCGGCCCGCAGGCTGGGCAGGCTGGGCAGGCTGGGCAGGCTGGGCAGGCTGGGCAGGCGGATGATGTGCGGCGCTTCGCCGTCGCGCCCGCAGCTCACGGGCCACTCCCTTGAGGACTCAGTCATTTCCATCAGTCTCATCGTCCGGATTCATTCCGATAGTTCTGAGAAACATCACCACAAGGATTGCCGATGCCGCACCTAGAAAGAAATGAATCCACAGCGACAACCCAAGAAAACCTAGCTCGACTGAGTTCGTTTCAGGCGCAGTCATAACAACGACTACCAGCCCCACTGCTCCACCAAATATCCAGCGCAGCTCCCCAAGAAAACCAAGTAGTCCACCCTTGTAGCGACCCGTCTGCTCTCTCATCGTCGTATCTCCTTCTTCAATCGGAAGTTCGCCACTCACGAGAGCGCTGCGCGTATTTCCGCGCCTGCTCCAGCGGGTTGGCGATGGTCTTGGGGCCGTTGTCGCCGTGAATATCCCAGGTCTGTTTGTTGGCCTGAATCAGGGTGTAAAGCCGGAAGTCCTTGACCTCCAGGATCAGGATGCCCCGGCGCGGGTGCATGACGACGAAATCCGGGTGCTGGTGCTTGGGGCCGATGGCCACGTCGTACCAGAGCAGGTAGTCGGCATCGAGCTTGTCTTCCAGCCGTTCGGCGGTGCGGCGCTCGCCCGAAGTCATGCGCGAGACGCAGTTGCCCAAGGCGGGTATCGGTGTGGCCATGGAGTTGTAAGTATTTGCTTCCCTGGGCGCATGATGCACCAACCGGGAGCAGCCCCTGAACAACCCTTGCCAAAGTGTCTGTGCGGTAGCTTCCCAGGTTAGGCTCACCGCCTCAGGAAACATGAGCTGCACCCGGACGTACCGCTGGGTTTTGGAATACGGCACAGTCAATAAAACTCATATTGGGTATGATAAAACCCATTATGGGTATCAACTCCACTCCTTCTCCCTCGTCCATAGCCGATGCCCTCTTCCCCAAGGTGCGTCAGCGTGTGCTGGCCGTGCTGTTCGGTGTGCCAGACCGCAGCTTCTACACAAACGAGGTGATCGGCCTGGCGCAGTCGGGCGCAGGCGCGGTGCAGCGTGAGCTGGCCGATCTGGCGGGCGCGGGTTTGCTCACGGTGCGTAAGCAGGGCAACCAGAAGCACTTTCAGGCCAACGCAGCGTCGCCGGTGTTTGCCGAGTTGCGCGGGCTGGTGCTCAAGACGACGGGGCTGGCCGATGTGCTGCGCGCTGCGCTGGTGCCATTGGCGCCGCAGATTGAGCGCGCCTTTGTGTTTGGCTCCATCGCAAAGCAACAGGACACAGCCGCGAGCGACGTGGACTTGCTGGTGGTGAGCGACACGCTGGGCTATGGCGAGTTGTTCGCCGCGCTGGAGGGGGCCAGCCAGACGCTGGGCCGCACCATCAACCCGGCGCTCTACACCGCCGCTGATTTCCACACCCGGCTGCAGGGCGACAATGCGTTCATCCATCGCGTGATGCAACAGCCAAAGATATGGCTGATCGGCCAGGAGGAATCAGCGTCACATGAACCCGACCAACCCACTTGAAAACCTGAGCCGCCCCGGCGGCTCGCTCAAACCAGAGCCGCCGGATGCGGCCGAGATCGCCGGCTTGCAGCGCACGGGCCGCGCCCGCCTGGCGGACGCGGGCAACACCACGCTGGCGCTGGAGAGCCGCTTTGACTTGGCCTACAACGCGGCCCACGCCTTGTGCCTCGCGGCACTGCGCGCCAAGGGCTACCGGGCCGGCAACCGCTACATCGTTTTTCAGGTGCTGCCACATACGCTGGGGCTGGGGCCCGAGGTCTGGCGCGTGCTGGACTTGTGCCACAACAAGCGCAACCTGGGCGAGTACGAAGGTTTGCTGGAGGTGGACGAGCGGCTGGTCAAGGATCTGATCTTGGCGGCGCAGCGCGTGGCTGCTGCGCTGGCGTAACACGCCGGCGTATTCGTCCATCTCGCTGTATTGCCGACAGACGATGGGCATGTCGCTTTGAGCTGGCGGCCCAACACCACCCCACCGCATTGAAACAGCGGCCCCGCTCCGATCAGTGCTTCAGCACCTGGCGGATGGTGGCGGCCAGTTCGGTGGCCACGAATTTGGCCACGTAGGCGTCGGCCCCCACGGAACTCACGTGCGCTTCGTTGGCCGATCCCGTCAGGGACGAGTGGATCACCACGGGGATCGACTTGAAGCGCTGGTCCTGCTTGATGTTTCGCGTGAGCGTGAAGCCGTCCATCACCGGCATTTCCAGATCGGTCAGCACCAGCGCCACTTTGTCGTGTGCCGTTTTGCCTTCGGCATGGGCTTCGTCTTCAAAGGCTTGCAGGCGGTCCCAGGCTTCCTGGCCGGTCTTGGTCATGACGTAGGGCGTGCCCATGGCTTTGAGCCCTTGTTCGATCATCATGCGCGCCACCGGCGAGTCGTCCGCGGCGAGGATGATGGAGCCCTTGGGCAGATTCACCGCGGCGCCCACCGACTGCGGCGTGATCTCTTCCTGCGCCGTGGGCATGACGTTGCGCAGGATCTGCTCCACGTCCAGCACCTGGGCCAGCCGGCCTTTTTCGCCATCGCCGTCGAGCTTGGCGATGCTGGTCACCAGGCCGCCGCCGTTGCCTTCTGCGGCCAAGACGTTGTTCCATTCCAGCCGCACGATCTCGTCCACTTCTTCAACGGCGAAGGCCTGGGTGGTGCGGGCGAATTCGGTGACCATCAGGATGGTGAGCCCGCGTTTGGGCACGCAGCCCACCACGGCGGGCAGGTCGATCACGGGGATGATCTGCCCGCGAATGTTGGCCACGCCGAGCACGTTGGCCGGTGCGTTGGCGATGGCGGTGACGATGGGCATCACCAGTATTTCGCGCACCTTGAACACGTTGATGCCAAACAGTTCGCGGCGGTCGGTACCCGGTGCTTCGCCCAGGCGAAACAACAGCAGTTCAAACTTGTTGTTGCCCGTGAGGTTGGTGCGCTCGTCGGCGTCGTGCAACGGGGTGGTCATGTGGGGAATCCTCCGATTTTGGGTTCCCACAGGATATGTGCCGAAGCCGTTGGCCTAAGCGCACAAGTGCCCCGCAAATGCTGTGCAGTTCGGGTTTTAGCTGCCCGCCCGCTTCCACAGGCAAGCCAGCCTGCGGCATGGGTGCGACGCACCCGACGCCGCAACACTCAGTGCAGCGTGTTCGCCATGATCTGGTGCATTTCCCGCTCCAGACCCATCGACGGAATGACCACCATCTGCTTGCCGCCGAATTCGGCCGAGTAGCGCGGCGTTTCGCTGGCATGTTGATAGGCCTCGCCGAGCCGGCCCATCAGCTCCCCGATTTCGACTTGCGATAGATGGTGTTCTTTGGCGAGGTCGTTGAGGCTGGTGACCTTGCCGTCATGAATCCAGGCCATGCCAAAGTTCATGGGGGGCTTGCCGAGGAAGACAAAGGCTTCATGCTCCGCCGGAACCACTTCCAGGTGGTCATGCACCTTGTGCGCCAGCTCCTCCAGCGGCGCTTTGACTGCATCGAGTTTGAGCAGCGCCTCGTTACCCGCCGGCAGCGGCGGATACGCCACCTTGCTGCCAAAGAACTTGTCCAATAGTCCCATGTCGTTCTCCTTCAGAAGAAAAAAGAGAGCCTGACGACTGCTCCTAAGCTCGGAGCGGGAGGGAGAGGTGTCGCCAAGCTTTTCTACCCTAGGCCATCAGCGCCGATTTTTCAAATCGGATCGATGAAGGGTTCACCGGGTCATGGTTTCTCGCGTCGGAAATTTCTGTTTCTCAAACTTGACAAAACCATGGTTTTGAACAGAACGAGAAACAGAGTTTTTTTGAGGTCAGATTCCAATTGGTCAAATCAAGCCGGCGCCAAACGCCGGCATTTCCAGGCTCTCCCACTGCTGCAACAGCTTCACTTGCCGCTGCAGGTAGTCCTTGGGCATGGCCTGCGAGCCCCACACGGGCACACGCCCGGCGTATTCACCCAGCAGCCAGAACTGGCGCACCGCCACGAAGGGCGCCAAGGCGGCCAGATCGGCTTCGCCGAGAGGGCGCACTTCGCGGTAGGCCGAGATGAAATGGCCCCAGCGGGCGACGGCTTTGTCGCTCCAGACGCCGTCCACGTTGCGCGGATGCAGCGACCACGGATACACCGCGAGTTCGTAGGCCAGGTAGCCGGGTCCGGTGTCGTCGAAATCGAAAAACACGGCCTGGCGTTCGCCGTTTTCGCGCACGGCGATGAAGTTGTTGTCGCTGTGCGCGTCGCCGTGGCAGAGCACCTGGGTCAATTCGCCGAGCGAGCCGATGCGGTCGTGCAGGCGCAGGCCCAGGGCTTCGAATTGCGGGCGAAGTTCGTCGGTCATGGTGGGTGCGCGCAACAGGTGCTGCAGGGGGCGCAGCAGCAAGTGGTCGAGATCAAGCGTGTAGCGGCGGGCGCTGCTCTGCAGGCCCTCGCCCGCCGCATGCAGGTGGGCCAGGCCACGGCCGAAGGCCTGGATGTTGGCGGGCAGGTCGGTGGTGGCTTCCCCTTCCAGGTGCTCGAACAGCATGAGCGCGCGTTCGCCCTCGGGCAGCCGTATTCGCAGAGCCACCTCCTCCGTGGTGGTGGGCAGGCTGGTGGCCACGGGGCAGCCGCGCGCGCTCAGGTGCCGCAGCACCTCGGCCTCGAACTGCAATTGGGGCTCGCCGCGCGGGCGTTCGGCGCACAGTCTGGCCACCACGCGGCGTCCATCGGCCAGCGTGAGCCGGTACACCTGATTGAAGCTGCGCCGCAGGAATTCACCCGAAACGACCTCGCCCAGCGGGTAGTTTGCCTGGACCACCTTTGCAATCGCCGCGGCGGTCGGTGTCGATTGCGCTATCTCCAGATCCATGGCCATGCCCCCTTGGGAAAAGGAGCGCGATTGTAGAGAAGGAACCCCGATGCCCGCCGCTGGAATTGAAGCCCTGAAAGGCGGCGGCCACTGCGTCGACGTGAAGACAGCCTGTCCCTGTTGCCCGACTTTCAAAATGTCAAATATATTTGACATTTTTCAAACTTGATGCTCCACTCCCGGCATGAATCTCGCAGACATCGGCCACCTCGTTCAAGCCCGCCGCGAAGCGCTGGGCCTTTCGCAGGCCAGGCTGGCACGGCTGGGTGGCCTGTCGCGCGCCACCATCAACCAACTGGAAAACGGCAGCCTGGTGGACCTGGGCGCGGCCAAGTTGATGGCGCTGCTCAATCTGCTGGGCATGGACCTCGCTGCGCAGACCCGGGAACCCCGCACGCTGGCCTTGGCCTTGCTGAGCCAGACGGCGAGTGTGAGCTACAAGACTGCGCTGATGCCAGCAGCGCTGGCACGCGCGTTGGTGGACGGCGCGCTGCCCACCGCGCTGGTACCGCAGGTGGCCACGTTACTGGACGAAGCGCCGCTGCCGCTGATCGTGGCCGGCGTGGAGGAGGTGGCGCAGCGCACCCACACGCCGCCCAAGATGCTGTGGAAACACCTGACGGCCTGGGCGCACAAGCTGCAGTCGCCGCGCGCAGCCTGGGCCTGATGCTTCCAGCATGAACCGCTCCACCCAGCCGCGCGACCTGCCCGAAGGCGTCTGGCAAACCTTGCTGACCCATGCCTTCACGCTGGTGGACGAAATCGCCCGGCACGGTATCAGCGATCCGTTCTGGACGTTCGGCGGCGGCACGGTGCTGATGTTGAGACATGGGCACCGCTTGAGCAAGGACATCGACATCTTTGTGCCCGATCCACAGTACCTGGGCTTTGTGTCGCCGAGGCTGAGCGATGCGGCCGAGCGGGTTTCGCAAGACTACGTGGAGGGGCCGGGCTACGTGAAGCTGCTGGGCTATCGACCGGGGTACGACGAGGCGGTCGAGAGAGCCAGCCGTTTTTTGAGGCAGTTGTCGCAAGCTTGATGCGTGCTATCGATTCACCATGGCCCGCCGCCCGCACCACCACGTCTACGTGATCGAACTGCACCCGGATGTGCTTCTGGAACCCAAATTCCGCAAGTGCAACCCCGGTTATGTGGACGGCAAACCCTGCGTGTACGTGGGCATGACGGGCCTGGACCCGGACGTGCGCTTCGACAAACACAAGGCCGGCATCCAGGCGAATGCCTATGTGCAGAAATACGGCCTGCGCCTGCTGCCCGACCTGTACGAGGGCTTCAACCCGATGCGCTACGAGGATGCGCAAGCGCGGGAGGTGGAAGTCGGCATCGACCTGCGCTCGGCCGGGTTTGGGGTGTGGCAGGCCTGAGCGCCGTTCGCTCGCTTGACGTTTCACAAGGTGCGCGGGTCGCCTCGCTGCCATTCTGTGGGTTCCCATTCCTTCAGGAGCACACCATGAAACTGTCTTGCATGGCCAGCCTGGCCGCCTTGTTCATTGCCCTGCCCGCAGCGGCCCAGCCATCGGCGCGCCCCATGGGGCCGGGCAGCATGCCGGTCTTCGCCGACTTCGATGGCAACGGCGATGGCCGCATCACCGAGCAGGAGTTCACCGACGCCCGCAGCAAACGCATCGCCGAGCGCGCCACCGAAGGCCGCGCCATGCGCGGTCTGAGCCAGGCGGTGGATTTCAAGGAGATCGACACCAACGGCGACGGTGCCCTCAGCCGCGAAGAGTTTGAGGCCAACCAGAGCCGCCACGTCCAGAACCGACCCATGTCGCCAGCGCGCTGAACCGCAGCGGCTGGGCAACCGCAAGCGCCGGGCCGCGCTGGCAGGGCCTGGCATGCACAACCGCCCGTTTGACGGTATGGTGGCGCCTTCACCCCATCGCAGGAGGTCCCATGAGCGAGAAGGAGGTCCAGCCAGGCTTTACCGACAAGCAGTGGCTCCCGAAACTCAATCTGGTGTTGACGATGGTGCTCGCGGCCATGGGGCTCTGGCTGAACTACAGCTCGCAGCAGCAGCGCCAGTCGCTCGAATCCATCCAGGCCGAGGTGGCGGCCAGTCGGGACGAGCGCGAAGAGCGCGCTTCGCGCGAGCAACTGCGCTTTCAGCTGTTCGACAAGGTGACGCTCTCGCTGCGCGACGGGAACGCCGAGCACATCGCCGCCACCCGAACCCTGGTGGAGAGCCTGCTGTCCACCATGGAGCCTGCCGAGGTGGAACTGCGCATCGGCCTGCTGCGCTCGCTGGCCATGCGCGCGCCCGAGCAGCAGCGCGACGCGATGAACCAGGCGCTGAGCCAGGAAGAGGCGTTCCGCCTGTACCACGAGGAACTGCGCGAGAAAGCGGTGTTGTGGAGCAAGGAGGCCGAGGGCAACCTCGACAACCTGTCGGCCTACCGGCTGGACATGTTCTATTGCAGTGGCACCGCGGCGAGCCCCTTCAAGGCCAGGGCCGAGGGGTTCGCCCGCCAGATGGAAGGCCAGGTGAAGGCGGTGAAGGTGCGCGAACTCGCGCCGTCGATCAACGCAAGCCCGGGCTATGGCGTGATCCAGACCGAGATCCGCTTTGAAGACGCGAGCGAAGCGGCCGTGGCCAAACAGCTGCAGCAGGCGCTGTCGGCCGAACCGGCCAAGCCCATTCCACTGCGCCAGGTGCGCACCAACACGCCGCTGTACATCAGCGTGTTTGTCTGCGGTTGAGCGGGCGGCTGGCTGGCCACAACCGTGATTGCAGGCCCTTGCACCCGACGCTGACCCGATACCAGAAGGAGCCCCCATGCCACCCCGCAAGCCCAAGACCGTCGAGCCCGATCCACCCGCAGCCGCAGCCTCGCACCTCGTCGGGCAGGCGATCCTGTCCGTGGTGGGCCGGGTGCCGGCCTCGAAAGAGCGCAAGAGCAAGACGCCAGCCGACGATGCGCGCAAGAAGGCCAACGCTGCGGCGGCCAAAGCGGCGCTGACGGCTGGCGCGCTGGCGCTGCCGCCGGGTTTCGTGGGCTGGCTGACCATCCTCCCCGAGATGGTGGGCGTGTGGAAGATCCAGAAGCAGCTGGTGGCCGACATGGCCGCCCTGTACGGCAAGCAGTCCACGCTGACGCCCGAGCAGGTGGTGTATTGCCTGTTTCAGCACACGGCCGCGCAAGGGGTGCGCGACCTGGTGGTGCGCGTGGGCCAGCGCACGCTGGTGCGGCGCGCTTCGCCGCTGCTGATCCGCACCCTCACCCGGCGCATTGGCACGAAGCTGGCGCAACGGGTCGCGGGCAGGGGCGCGGCGCGCTGGCTGCCGATCGTGGGCGCGGTGGGCGTGGGCGCTTACGCGTATGTCGACACGGCGCAGGTCGCGGCCACGGCGATCGACCTGTTCGAGGGCGTGATCGAGGTCGAGGCCGAGGTGCTGGAGACCAGCCCGTAAGGCGCCAAGCTCAGGGCCTGGCCAAGCGCTGGCGGATGTCTTTGAGCTTGGCCTGCAGGCGCCGCTGGTTGTCCGGGCCGGTGCGCAGCAGCATCTTCTGCCCGGCCGACAAGGACTCCAGGGCCGGGTCGGCCAGTTCGTAGCGCACCCAGGGGCGCGTGGACGGCACCGAGCCTTTGACTTCGACCAGGGTGACGGTCAGCGGCCCGGCGGGCACCGGCGTGTCGATCAGGTGGTCGAGCACCTGGACCAGCCGGTCGTTGAAGTAGCGGCCTGGAAAGCCCAGCTCTTCGTAGGCCTGCTGAAACAGCGGGTAGAGGCGGCGGTACAGGTTCACGGCTTTGCCGGTGTCCACCGATTCGATCATCAGCACCAGCGGCACATAGCGCTGGCTGTTGTCGGGGTGGATGGTTTCAACGCCGTTTTCCCCGCGTTGCGTGGTGAAGCGCTGGGGCGTGGGGTTCACGGGCCACACCATCACCGGCGCCTGCGAGCGCGCCAGGTTGTCCACCGTGGCCACCGCGCGGCGCACGAAGCCGTCGAGCTGCAGGAAGCTGAGCACGTTCTTGCGGCCGAGCAGATCCGAGAGCACGGCGCTGACGTGTTCGTCGGACTCGGCCAGCGCGGGCAGCGGCGTGGGCTCACCGGCGGTGTCGGCCACCGGTGCCTCCACGGGGTGTTGAATGGCGGGGGGTGTGGGCTCGGAAGCCGCCGGCTCGGGCGGCGCTTGCGGGGCGGTGGCCGTGGGCGCAGCGGCTGGGGCGGCCGGCGCCTGCGCGGGCTTGAAATACTGCCAGCCGAAGTAGCCCGCCACGGCGAGCGCGGCCAGGGCAGCGATGAGTATGGGGAGCCGGGAAGTCTGTCGGGTCATGGCCTCGTCACCTGGGTGAGGGTTGGGAGGCTGCCCATCCTACACCGCGGTTTTTCGTGGGCCAACGCTGGCCCGCCCGGCCGGGTGCGGTGAACGCCCATGAACGGCCCCACGGTATTCGCATGCTTTTCAGGGATCGGGAAGCGTCAGAATCCACGCATGAACTTCTCCGACCGACTCAAGACCTTGCCCACCACCCACCACCTCGCCGCGCTGCAACTGTTGGACGCGCACGGCGCGGTACTGGCCACCATCGAGAACCGACCGGGCCAGACCGGTTCGCTGGCGGTGTACGCGGCGCTGGCCGAGCAGCACGGCGGCCGCATCACGCCCGAGGCCGCGGCGCTGGGGCTGGACTGGTACGCGGAGCACACGGCCGACGCGCGCACCCATCCGGGCAAACACCCGAACATCGACCGTCTGCTCGCCTGGGCGCAGGGCTCGGTGAGTTATGCGGTACGGCTGGTGCCAGCGGTGGTCGGCTGAGCGAAAGACTCTCAGCCTCTCAGTCCGCCCAGCAGACCACGGGGCCGAGCCGGCGTTCGGCCAGGAACACGGCCTCGCGCAGCGAGAGGGCCGCGCCGCCGTCTTGCCAGGGCACGGGCGTGTGGGGTTTGTCGAAGCGGATGTAGTAACACTCCACCTCGCGGTCGCGGGCGAGCTCGGGCGGGTCGTCGGCGTCGCCCGTGCCATAGAGGGTGTGGTGGCGCACGATGTGCACGTGGCAGGTGGTCACGCCCGCGAAGAACCACAGACCTTGTTTGACGGGCGGGAGTTGGTCAACGTCTTGCATGTCGCTGCCCCGGTGAACGCGCACGACGGCAGCGGCACCGCCACGCGGCGCCACCCGGATGCGCGGCCCATGATAGGAGCGCTCAGGCTCACGACGCAACGCATGCCCCGCCGAACGACACGACTTTCACGCACTGCAACATGCCCCCATGGGAAGAGCGCGTAGAAAGGCCGGCTCGGGTCGTGTCGAAAACGGGGCGACTGCTTCGTCGTACCCATGTGGACGCTTCAGAAGCGTCCGCCGCTTCATCACCGACCCACCGTTCATCTTTGAAAGGACACCCACCATGAGCACCGGCACCGTTCGTCTGCACCGCGTTTTCGCCGCACCGCCCGAGCGCGTCTACCGCGCCTTCCTCGACCCCGACGCCATGGCCAAGTGGCTGCCGCCGCACGGCTTCACCGGCCGGGTGCTGGAGATGGATGCGAAGGTGGGTGGGCTCTACCGCATGCAGTTCACCAACCTCGGCAATGGCCAGGTCCACGCCTTTGGCGGCCGGTACCTGGAGCTCGTGCCCAACGAGCGCATCGTGAACACCGATGTGTTCGACGACCCGAACCTGCCCGGCCAGATGACCACCACCATCACGCTCAAGGCGGTGTCGGTGGGCACGGAACTGACGGCGGTGCAGGAAGGCATTCCGGCGATGATTCCTGTGGAAGGCTGTTATCTGGGCTGGCAGCAGTCGCTGCAGTTGCTGGCGCTGCTGGTGGAAGCGCAGATCCCAGAGGAGTAAGCCCCAGCGCCCGCAGCCGCTGATGGGCCTCGCTCTCGCGGTCCAGCGGCTGGTGCCGTTTGACGCTGAGGTAGTGGGCGCTGAACACGTCCAGCCAGGCAGCGAGCGCATCGGCCGCCCGGGTTTCACCGGCCAGCGCCAGGCACAGCGCCGCCACCTCGGAGGTGCAGAAGTGGTGCTGGTGCGCCGAGCGGCGCAGGCGGTAGCCGGAGACCTGCTCGGGGTGCAGGCTGAGCACGGGCAGGCTGTCGAGGTAAGGGCTCTTGCGAAACATCTTGCGCGCCTCGGCCCAGGTGCCGTCGAGCAGCACAAAGAGCGGGCGCTTGCCACTGGCGTCGGCCGCGTTGCCCGTGGCCGCATGCAGGTCGGCCACCACGCGCTGGGGTGACGCATATTCGGCCGGGAACACCACGTAGGGCTGCCACTGCGGGTCGGCCAGCAGCGCGACCAGGGCCGGGTCCACCGCCGTGCGGGACCAGCCGAAGGCCCAGGTGTCGGCCACCACGTCGGCAATGAGCCAGCCGGTGTTGCTGGGCTTGAGCGCTTCGATGTCGCCCATGATCAGGCACACGCCTGCGCGCGTGGGCACCGCCGGGCGCAGGGCGCAGATGCAGTGGCTGGCGATCAGGCGGCAGCCGGCACAGCGCCCGCCGCCCGAGCCACGGGCCACATAGGGTTTGCTGCTGGCGGCCAGACGCGTGCTGCGCAGACGCGAAACGGCGTGGTCCGCGTGGGAACTGACCGACGTGAGGAAATTGGGAGGCATGCGGGAAATGTATGCGCTGCAGTGGGCACCGTGCGGGGCACCGGCGTGCGCTGAAATCTGCCATCATCATTTGCATGACCCAAGCCCCCGCTTCCACCCCACCCGCCCCCACCATCCACGGCTGGCATGCCCATGTGTATTTCAACGCCGACACGCTGGCGCAGGCACGCGCGCTGTGCGAGGCCGCTGCGGCCCGGTTTCCGCTGAAGATGGGCCGCGTGCACGAACAGCCCGTGGGCCCGCACCCGGACTGGAGTTGCCAGCTGGCGTTCAAGGCCGCGCTGTTTGCCGACGTGATCCCGTGGCTCACGCTGAACCGCGCCGGCCTGGTGATCTTCATCCACCCGATCACCGGCAACGACCTGGTGGACCACCGCGATCGCGCCCTGTGGATGGGCGCGGTGCGGCCGCTGGACCTGAGCGTGTTGCCCGAGCGTTCGGTGACCTACGACCTGTGAGCCCCGAAGCCCATGAACATCACCACCCTGGAATCCCTGCGCGCCCTCTACGACCCGGTGCGCGAACGCTCGGCCAAGAAGGAACTGCCGCAGCTGGACGCCCACGCCATCCGCTTCATCGGCCTGTCGCCGCTGGTGGTCTTGTCCAGCGCGGGCGCCAGCGGCGCCCAGGACGCGTCGCCGCGCGGCGGTGAGCCGGGTTTCGTGAAGGTGCTGGATGCGCACACGCTGCTGATCCCCGACGCGCCGGGCAACAACCGGCTCGATACGCTGGAAAACATCGTGCAGACCGGCCAGCTCGGCCTGCTGTTTCTGCTGCCGGGGGTGGACGAGACGCTGCGCGTGAACGGCAGTGCGGTATTGACCACCGACGAGGCCGACCGCACGCGCTGCGCCGACGCGCGCCGCGTGCCCAAGCTCGTGATCCGCGTGACGGTGCAGGCGTCCTACCTGCATTGCGCCAAGGCGCTGATGCGTTCGTCCCTCTGGGATGCAAGCCGCCATGTGGCGCGCTCGGTGCTGCCGAGCATGGGCGAGATGCTGCGCGACCAGATCGGCGAGCGCCTGAGCGCGGACGCACCGGTGGAGACGCAGGAGCAGATGCTGGAGCGGTACCGGCAGACCTTGTAGGCGCCCGCGCACCACCTCGCGCCACATGACGCCCTGCGGTTTCGTTTGGCGCCGTTCGGCAGTGGTTTTTTCTTCCCTCCTTTGGCCCGCGGCAAGATACCGCTGGTTACAAAAGGACAAAGGGAGGAAAGCCCATGGCAAGACCATCGAACCGCAGGCGGGGCCGCAAGAGCGCATCGCCGTTTCTGGAAAAGGGCCTGACGGTCACGGTGCTGGGCCTGGGCATGTGGGCCCTGTCCGCCGTGCTGGCTGGTCACCCGATGCTGGGCGCGGCGGCCACGGCGTTGCGGACGCCCGCGTGGTGGGCCATCGGGATCGGTGCGCTGCTGATGTGCGTGCATGCGCTGCTGAGCCGCCGAAAGAGCACGCGTGACGCCGCGCCCCTCAATCCTTCCAATCCCCCAGAGCCCACGGCGGCGCGGTCACAGAAGCCACCCCGGGCGAAACCAGCCGAACCGGCCGCGGGGCCAGCGGGTGGGGAACCCCGGGAACCACCCAATGCGGCCACGGCCTGGGGCCCGGCGGTGTTCGCGGCCATCGAATGGCGGCGCTTTGAGGCCGTGTGCGAAGCGCTGTTCGCGCAGGCGGGCTTCGAAACGCGCTCGCAATCGCACGGCGCGGACGGTGGCGTCGACATCTGGCTGCATTCGAAGAACGCCACGGGGCCGGTGGCGGTGGTGCAGTGCAAGCACTGGCAGGGCAAACCGGTGGGCGTGAAGGAACTGCGCGAGTTCTTCGGCGTGATGGCCTCGCACGGGCTCAAACGCGGCACCTACGCCACCACGTCCACCTACACCGCGGATGCGCAGGCGTTTGCGAAGGCCAACGGCATCAGCGCGCTGGACGGCGCGGGCCTGCTGGGCCTGATTGCCCAGCGCACGCCCGCGCAGCAACAGTCCCTGCTGGCCGTGGCCCACGAAGGCGAATACTGGCGCCCCACCTGCGCCAGCTGCGGTGTGAAGATGAAGGCCCGCCAGTCCATCGGCGGCGGGTCTCCCTTCTGGGGCTGCGCCAGCTTCCCGCGCTGCCGCCGCACATTGCCCATGACCAAGGCGGCCGCGGCCGTGATGCCCAGGACCGCAGCGTGAAATACCCCACACCCCCCTGGACATGAGGCGCTGATAATCGCCCGCATGCCTGTGTCTGAAATCGCTGTCTGGTCTGCCATGCTGGGTGGCTTGTTGACGCTCGCCGGGCTGGCGCTGGCCGATGTGCTGGGCAACCGCAGCATCGGCTCGGCGCGCAATCTGATGTTCGTGGTGGTCACGGGTGCCGCCAGCGTGGTGATGACGGGCCTACCCGAGGTGTTTTTTCCGGCGCTGCCCGAGCCGTTGCTGCGCGTGCTCAAGGCCGGCCTGGGGCCACTGGCGGGAGCCATGGGCCTGTACTTCGTGGGCACCTGGCTGGGCGGCGTGCGCGAAGACGGGCTGGTGCACCGCCTCACCACCACCGGGGGCATCGTGCTCGCCGTGGTGGCCCTGGCCCTGGCCCTGGTGGCGACCCAGACCGACCGCGAGCACTTCCGCCCCCTGCTGATCGCGGCGGCGGCCGTCAACCTGGTGCCGGTGCTTATGGCCATGGTGGCGGTGATCCGGGCGGCCCAGCTGGGCGACCCGATGGCACGTTGGATGGCGCTGGCCATCGTCTGCCTGGGCGCCATGGTCAGTGGCCATTACCTGCACGGCCTCCAGGTACCGGGCCTGGGCCTGGGCACCCAGCTGTTCACGGCCACCGTCACCGTGGTCTTTTTCCTGATCGCCTCGGTGCTGGGCCTGCTGCGCAACCGGCAGAACCGGCTGCTGGCCCGGCTCTCGCGTCTGCAGGCCGGTGCCGACCCGGCCACCGCCCTGCCCACCGGCTCGGCCCTGCTCACCCATGTGGAACACGCCTTCTGGCGCACGGCGCGCCAACACAACGAATGCACCGTGGTCTGCCTGTACCTGAGCAATCTGTACGAGCTGGCCGAGTCCGCCGGGGGCAGCGTGGAGCACCAGATCCTGGTGACGGTGGCCGCGCGCATCCGCCGCGCGGCCGGGTTCCGCTGCGTGGTGGGGCTGTACCACCCGCGCTGTTTCGTGGTGGTGATTTCGGCCGATCGCCACCAGCCGCCTGTGGGCGAGGTGGTGGCGCGGTTGCGCTCCATGGTGGCCCAGCCACTGACTGTGCAGAGCGACAAACAGACCCACCACGCGTTCCTGCCCAGTCTGGGCATCGGTGTCGTCACCCTCGACCCCACCCACGCCAAGCCCATGGACGTGCTCAACAACGCCGAACGCCAGGCCCTGGCCAAGGTGCGCGGGCCCGAGCGGGCCAGCGAACACGACATCGCGACCGCGCCCGCGCCGCTCTGAGCCGGGGCAAGACCTGGACTGTGCGGCCTGGGTTGGGCCGGGTGCCAAAGTGGCACTGGCCTGTGTTCCGTTCACGGACACCGGTGGTGCCGTGGCACACCCTTGGCAACGGGTGGCTCCTGCGGCCTCGCGCAAAAAAGTCCAATGAAATCAGATGCGCTCTCACATTGAGACGCTCGCGCCCCGTGACGGCATGGAAATTGACACGAAGCTGACACCCAGCCCCTGCGGGCTGGGTGTTTTTTTGTTCATTTCACCCATGAGGAGACATACATGACTTTGTTGTTTGCACTGGCCGTTGCCATCGGGCTGCTCGCCGTCGTCGCGACCTGGCTGTTTTTCGGGCCACTGGCCGCCTTCCAGATGCAGGTGTGGCAGGCCTTCGTGGCCTGGGCCAGCTTCTTTCACAACGGCGGCAAGACCGATGGCCTGGTCAAGACGATGGTGTGCATGTCGTTTGGGGCGCTGGTGGGCATGGCCTCGGTGCTGCTGATAGGCCCGCTGGCCATGCTGGGTGGCCTGGCGGCGCCGGTGGCGGTGGGTCTGGGCGCGGCGGTGATCGTGCTCGCGGCTCACGTGCCGTTCCTGTCCACCATCCCGTCCAGCGTGTACGGCTTCGCCAGCGTGGCCGGCCTGATCCTGCTGGGCAAGGACATGACGCCGACCGCGGCCATCCTGCCCACCATCCTGTCCATTGCCGTGGGCGCAGCCTTCGGCTGGGCGTCCGAACAACTGGCGGGCAAGCTGACCAAGTCGGCCTGAGCCGGCCCGAGCCGGCTATTTCTGGACCGGGTTGGCGGTGAGCCAATTGGCCGGGTAGGCCCGCATGAACTCGCGGGCCTTTTCCGGGTGGGCCGTCAGCCAGGCGTCGTAGGCGCCCTCGTTCAGCACCGCCGGCATGCGTTTTTCGGCGCCGGGCTGCTGGTAGCGGTGCATCAAGGCATGGCTGTTGGCGTTCACCGTGAGCAGGGTGAAACTGATGATGATTTGACCGTCGGCACCGCTCCAGCGCTCCCACAGGCCCGCCACCCCCATGGGTTTGCCATCCACGCGCGCGATGCGTGTGGGCACGGCCTTGCCGCTGCGAAAGTCGTCCTCGAAAAACGCCATCATCGGCACGATGCAGCGCTGCGCACCCAGCCAGGCGCCGCGCAGGTTGTTGGAGGTGGTCACGGTTTCCGAGCGCGCGTTGACCAGCTTGGGCGAGCGCAGCTTGGCGTCGGACGCAGACTTCACCCAAGGCGGTACCAGACCAAACTGGCCCGCCACCAGTTCGCGCGCGTGTTCGGGTTTGGCGCCTTCGGTGGCCAGGTCCGCCGTGGGTTCCGCGGGCGGGGAATCCGCGGCCGCAGCCGCTCGCTTGCGGATGAACACGGCCGGCTTGCGCGGCCACACGTCGCGCCCCACGCTGCCCGCCTCGGGCGCAGCCACGTCAAAAGCATCGGGGTACAGCGCGTCGAGCTGCACGCTCTCGTAATGAACAGTCATGCGGCCATGCTATCGCACCGGCTGCGGGGGTCCGATCCGGCAGTTGCCACGATGGACAGCACAGCACCTCGCGTGCTGCGGCAGGCGCTGTCCGGTGGGGGCTCATACTGGGGAGTCGGCGCATCGCGCCGACCGCCTCACTGAAGCGCTGCGGCCTGCCCGCGCACGCCTTGGCACGCGAGGTGCGGCGCACGCCATGGCAACGCCTCACAAAACTCAGGCCGCAGCCATGGCCCCCTGGCCACGCCGCAAACCCGACCACCATTGCAGCTCGGCCAGCAGCAGCACGGTCACGGCCTGCACCGCCAGCCAGGCCTGGCCCAGCGGGGTGGGATGGATCGGGCCGGCCACCAGCAGCCACACGCAGCCGGCAACCCAAGCCAGGTTGCCCGCCACCAGCAGCATGAGCCCCGCACGCGATGGTGTGCGCTGCAGCGCCAGGGCGCCTGCGAGCAGCACGAAGAGCAGCACCACCAGCCCCGATTCGATCAGCAGGGCTGAGGGCAGGCCCAGCCACTGCACCAAGGCATCGGTGAACGCCAGGTGCAGGGCCGCGCAACCCAGGCCGGTGATGGCATCGGCCCACAGCACGCGGCGCAGGAACGAGGGGGAAGAGAGCAAGGACAGCATGGACATGGTTCACTCCTGTGAGGAAAAAGGTCGGGATCGACAGGTCGGCATGCTGGCTTTGCACAGGCCGCGCGTCGATGACCTGCGAGGTAATGGCCGCTGAGCGCGGGCCGCTCTAACATCGCCGCCATGAACCCCGCCACACTCCCGCCCCCGCCGCGCCGCGCGGCACCGCCCTCGTTCGGCGACCACCTGCGCCAGTGGCGCCAGCGCCGCCGCCTGAGCCAGCTCGACCTCGCGCAGGTGGCCGACATCTCCACGCGGCACCTGAGCTTTGTGGAAACCGGGCGCGCCAGCCCGAGCCGCGAAATGGTGTTGCGCCTGGGTGAGCGGCTGGACGTCCCGCTGCGCGAACGCAACGCGCTGCTGGTGGCGGCCGGCTTCGCGCCGATGTACCGCGAGCGGGCGCTGGACGACCCCGAGATGGCCGAGGCGCGCACCGCGGTGGAGCGCATCCTGCACTGCCACGAACCCTGGCCCGCGCTGGCGATGGACCGGCACTGGAACCTGGTGCTGGGCAACCGCATGGTGCCGCCGCTGCTCGCGGGCGTGGCACCGGCCTTGCTAGCAGGGCCGGTGAACGTGTTGCGCCTGAGCCTGCACCCCGAGGGCCTGGCGCCGCGCATTGCCAACCTGAACCAGTGGCGCCATCACCTGTTCGAGCGGCTGCGCCACCAGATCGCGGCCAGCGGCGACGCCGCCCTGGCCACCCTGCTGGCGGAGCTGCAGGCCTACCCGGCACAGGCCGCCAGCGCGGCGCTGCAGCTCGACGGCGAGCACCCGGGCGTGCTCATGCCCTTCCTGTTCCACACGCCCCAGGGCGTGCTCAACCTCGTGAGCACCACCACGGTGTTCGGCTCGCCGGTGGACATCACACTGCAGGAACTGGCACTGGAAACCTTCCTGCCTGCCGACGAGGCCACGGCCCGCATCCTGCGCGAGCTCGCGGCCTCGATGCAGGCGTCTTGAGCTCAGCCGCTGGCGCGCGCCCGCTCCAGCCCCACCACCATCAGCGCCGCCAGCATCACCACCACGCCCACCATCTGGCTGGCGCTGAGCACGCGGCCGTACACCAGCGCGTCCACCGCGATCGCGCTGGCCGGGTAGACGAACTGCAGCACCGCCATGCGGGCCGCTGGCAGGCGGGCCACGCCCGCGTACAGCAGCACATAGGCCAGGCCGGTGTGCACCACGCCCATGCCCGCCAGCCAGCCCCAGGCCGGCCCCGGCGCCGGCCAGCCCTGGCTCAGCGGCCACCACAGCAGCACCACGCTGCCCGCCACGCACTGCCACCAGGCCAGGGCCAGCGGCGTGGCGCCGCGCGCGCTGCGCACCATGAGCGGGGCCGCAGCGTAGGCCAGCGCCGCGCCCAGCGCCAGCGCGATGCCGCTGAGGTACTCCGAACTGTGCGAGACCGCGCCCAGGGCGCCGTCCAGCCAGCCGGTGGCCAGGCCCAGGCCGAGCAGCGCGGCCACGGCGGCCCAGCCCTGGCGGCGGCTGACGCGCTCGCGCAGCCACCAGGCGCCGAACGCCATCACCAGAAAAGGCTGCACGTGCACCACCAGCGTGGCCACCGCCATGGAGGTGCGGGTGATCGCCTCGAAGAACAGCACCCAGCTCGTCACCATCGACAAGCCCGCGGCCACCGCGAGCAGCAAATCACGCCGCGCCAGGCGCACTTCGCCCCAGCGCCGCGACGCGCTGAACCAGACGCTCAGGGCCAGGCCGCCGAAAGCGCAGCGGAACCACACCGCAGTCAGCGGTGACTGGCCCGCCTCTTCCAGAAACACCCCCAGCGTGCCGAGCAGCAGGCCGCCGCCGACCATGAGCCACTGGCCGCTGCGCTCGCGGGCCGGGCGGAGGGCATCGGGGGTTCTGGTCGTCTGAGGGAGTGCCGTCGAAGTGGTCATGCGCCCATGTTCGACGGCATCCATTGTCCCGTAAAGCGCATAATTTGAATGGCATCCATTCGATAAACGAATTCAAAGAAGACCATGGCCCGAACCGACCTGCAGATCGACTGGCTGCGCGCCTTCGTGGCGGTGGTGGACGCCGGATCGCTCTCGGCCGCCGCGCCGCTGGTGCACCGCTCGCAGTCCGCCATCAGCATGCAGCTGCGCAAGCTGGAAGACGCGGTGGGCGCTGCCGTGCTGCTGCGCGGCCCGCGCCACCTGGAGCTCACCCCGCCGGGCGCCGAACTGCTGGGCTACGCGCGCCGCCTGCTGGCCCTGCACGGCGAGGCGCTGACGGCGCTGAACGGGCCGGTCCTGTCGGGGCGCGTGCGCCTGGGCGTGCCCGACGACTACGCGGTGAGCTATCTCACACCGGTGCTGCGCAGCTACGCCGCGCGCCACGCGGGGGTGGAGATCGAACTCGACTGCGAGCAGTCCACCGCCCTGATCCCCAAGGTGCAGCGCGGCGAGCTCGACCTGGCCCTGGTCTCGCAGGACCGGCCCACGCGCGGCAGCCTGCTGTTCCACGAGCCGCTGGTGTGGGTGGGCGCGGCGCAGTTCGAGGCGTGGCGGCGCTCGCCCCTGCCGATCGCGGTCTACGAGCAGACCAGCCAGGCGCGCCGCTCCACCATCGCGGCGCTCAACGCGCAGCGCCGGGCCTACCGCGTGGTCTACAACAGCTCCAGCCTGGCGGGGCAACTGGCCGCGGTGGAGAGCGGACTGGCCGTGGCCGTGCTCACGCGCTGCAGCGCGCCGCCGCATCTGACGGTGCTGGGCGAGCGCCAGGGCCTGCCCGCGCTCGGCTCGATGGCGGTGGCGGCCTACCGCAGCCAGGCGTCCAGGCACCTGCCCGCGGTGGACGCCCTGTTCGCGCAGATGGTGCAGACGCTCGGCAAACCGGCTTGAGCCGCCGAGCCGCTGGCCCGGCACCAGTCCGCGCCCGGGGGAAAGCTGCGACACTTGCCGCGTGACACCGAACACCCCGAACCCCAACCCGCCCCGCGTGGCCCCGGCCAATGTGGACCCGCTGTTCCTGGCCGCACCCCATGTGTCCACCTTTCTCGGCACGCAAGGGCTGACGAACGCCAGCGGTTTCTTCTTTGAGCGCGACGGGCGCCTGTACCTGGTGACCAGCCGGCACGTGGTGATCGACGAGGCCACGCAGCACCTGCCCGACCGGCTGGAAATCGAACTGCACCTGGACGCCAGCGACCTCACCCGCTCCACCGGCTTCTCCCTGCTGCTGTACCGCGAAGGCGTGGCGACGTGGCGCCAGGGGCGCGACAGCGGCGGCGAGATCGATGTGGCGGTGCTGGAGCTCGACCGCAGCCAGTTGCCCGCCACGGCCATCATCCGCGCCTTCTCCCCGGCGCACCTGCAGACCTCGTTCACCTCGGTGCCGGTGGACGCACCGCTGATGGTGGTGGGCTTCCCGCTGGGCTTTCACGACGCCCTGCACCACCTGCCGGTGGTGCGCCACGCCGCGATCGCATCGCCCTACGGCATCCGCTTCCAGGGCCAGGGCTATTTCCTGACCGACGCGCGCACCCACCGCGGCACCAGCGGTGCGGCCGTGGTGATGCGCGACACCGCGCCCAGCGCGGAGACCGCGCAACTGCCCTGGCGGCTGATGGGCGTGCATTCCTCGCGCATGGACATGGGCAACCGCGACCTGGTGCTCGACGAATCGCTGGGCCTGAACTGCGCCTGGTACGCCGACATCCTGCTCACCCTGACCGAACCGGTCGAAGCCGCCGCGCCGGGCTGAGCCCATAAACTGCAGGGCATGAACCAGCCCCTGCCTCCACCGGTCCGCGCCGCGGTGCTCGCCAGCCCGGACTACCCCTTCTCCCCCATCGACGCGCCGGTCAAGCTCGACCAGAACGAGTCTTTCGCCGACTTTCCGGCCCCCCTGAAAGCCCTGGCGCTGCAGCGCATGCAGCAGTTGCCCTGGCACCGCTACACCGACCTGCACGCCGAGGAACTGACCGCGGCGATCGCCCGCCACGATGGCTGGAGCGCCTCGGGCACCGTGGCCACCACCGGCAGCAATGTGCTGATCGCCCTGCTGGTCCAGCTCGCCGCGCTCGGCGGGCGCGTGCTCACGGTCAAACCCAACTTCGCGCTCTACGCGCTCGACGCCAGCCTGCTCGGCGCCGCGCTCACCGAGGTGCCGCTGCGGGCGGACCATTCGCTGGACATGGACGCGCTCATCGCGGCGCTGGGCACGGATGCGGACACAAACGCACCAGCGCAGCCGCGCGGCGTGATCTACCTCCCGCGCCCGCACGCTCCCACCGGCTCGCTCTGTGAGCTGGACGAGCTCGACCGCCTGGCCCGGGCCTGCCCGGGCTGGCTGCTGGTGATCGACGAGGCCTACCACCACTTCACCGACACCGACGCGCGCGCACTGGCGCGCCAGCACCCGCACGTGGTGCTGCTGCGCACCTTCTCCAAGGCCTGGGGGCTGGCGGGTCTGCGCCTGGGTTATGCGCTGGCCTCGGACGAGGTGGCACGCCAACTGCGCAAGCTGGTGCCGCCGTTTGGCGTGTCGGTGCTGCAGACGGTGAGCGCTCTGGTGGCGCTGGAACACCCGGACTACCTGCGCGAGCGCGTGGCCCACACCCGCAGCGAGCGCGAGCGGCTGTTCAAGGCGCTGCAGCGCCACCCGACCTGGCAGGTCGCGCCCTCACACGCCAACTTCCTTCTGGTGCGCACGCCCGACGCGGCGCGCGCGCACGCCGAGCTGCTGGCTCAGGGCGTGCTGGTGCGCCGGCAAGACAGCCTGCACGGCCTGCAGGGCTGCCTGCGCGTCACCGTGGGCAGCGTGCGGGAAAACGACGCCTTCCTGAGCGCCGCGGGCCTTTAGGGCCTTTATTTCGGCAGTGGCACCGGTTCCATCGGTGGCGGGGCCGACCGGGGCGGCGGGTCCATGGGGGTCGGCGCCATCATCGGTGGCGGAGCCGACATGGCCGGCGGAGCGGACATGGGTGGCGCGGGCACCTGGATCTCCAGTTCCTTGATCAGGCCGCCCGCGGCCACCGAGCCCGACATGGTGCCTTCGCCACGTGCCATGCGTTCGCACAGCATCTTGTTCTCAGGCGGCAGCCGCTGACAGCGCTGCAAGGCGTTGCGCTCCAGCGCTTCGGGCGACGCCCCGCCCAACGGGCGGCCGCGCAGCGCCTCGGCCCGCACGGCACCCGCTTCGCGCAGGCAGGCGCTGCGCTCGTGCTGCGAAGCGCTGTCCAGACAGGCGGCCCGGTCGCGCTGGTAGGTCGCGTCGATGGCGGCCCGGGACGGTTGGCCCTGGGCCAGCGCGGCGGGCGCCAGCGCCAGCAGCGCGGCGGCGGCCAGCAGGCCACGGGCGAGAGGGAGGGAAGTGATGGGCATGAGAACTCCTTCAGAAGGGAAGCACAACGCGCGGCGGCGAGCCACCGCGTCTTGGAACGTGTTGTCCATCGCTCGGGGGCCGCGTGAGGGCGCCGCCGGGATGCGTGGATGGCAAACGCGTTCTTATGACCAAAGTAGCTGTCACGCCCCGCCGCGTCTGTGCATCAACGCACATTGCTGGCAGCCCCTGGAAACGGGGAAAAGCAGCGGAACTTGCGCCCACTGCGGCGCCTCCCACGCATCCGCAGACCACCCAGCGAAACGGGGCCGCATGGACACACCGAGCGCGTTTTCACCAGGCCGCCGCCGCTGGCTGGCCGGTGCGGCCATGGCCGCCGGCCTGCCCGCCTGGGCCACGCCTGCGCTGGCGCAGCCCGCCCAGGCCCCGCTGACGCGCCCCATCCCGTCCAGCGGCGAGGCCTTGCCGGTGGTGGGGCTGGGCAGCTGGATCACCTTCAACGTGGGCAACGACCCGGCGGCACGCGACGCCTGCGCCGAGGTGGTGCGCGCGTTCTTCGCGGAGGGCGGCCGCCTGATCGACAGCTCGCCCATGTACGGCTCCTCGCAGCCCACCATCGGCCATGCGCTGGCGACACTGCGCCACCCGGCGGCGCTGTTCTCGGCGGAAAAAGTGTGGGTCGGCGACGCCGCACGCGGGGCCGGGCAGATGGCGGCTTCGCGAGCGTTCTGGGGCCTGCAGCGCTTCGACCTGATGCAGGTGCACAACCTGCTGGCCTGGCAGGAGCACCTGCCACGGCTGCTGGAGATGAAAGCCGCGGGCCAGCTGCGCTACGTGGGCATCACCACCTCCCATGGCCGGCGCCACGCCGAGCTGGAACGCATCCTGCGCACGCAGCCGATCGACTTCGTGCAGCTGAGCCACAGCCTGCTGGACCGCGAGGCCGAGCAGCGCCTGCTGCCGCTGGCGCAGGAGCGGCGCATCGCCGTGATCGTGAACCGGCCGTTCCGCCAGGGTTATCTGCTCGACCAGCTGCGCCGCCACCCGCTGCCGGGCTGGGCTCGCGAGATCGCCTGCGACAGCTGGGCACAGGTGGCGCTGAAGTTCGTGGTGTCGCACCCGGCGGTGACCTGCGCGATTCCCGCCACCAGCCAACTGGCGCACCTGCGGCAGAACATGGGCGCCGCGCGCAGCCCCATGCCCGATGCCGCCTTGCGCACCCGCATGGCGCGCGACGTGGCGGCCCTGTGAACGCCACAGCGCGGTGGAGCCAGCGATGAGCGAGTGGTGGACCTACCGCCCGGCGGATCTGCTGATGTTCGCGCCGCGCACCTACTGGCGCCTGTTCGAGCTGCACAACGACGCGCTCTGGCCCCTGCCGGTGGCGACCACGCTGGCCGGCATCGCCCTGGCTCTGGGGCTGATGCGGGGCCACACGCTGGCGCTGCGCGCGGGCGCGGCGGGGCTGGCGCTGTGCTGGGCGCTGGTGGCCTGGGCGTTTCTCTGGCGTCGCTACGCATCGATCCAGCCGGTGGCAGGGGCTTTTGCCATCGCCTTCGCGCTGCAGGCGCTCGGCCTGCTCGCGCTGTGCGCCGCCCGCAGCCTGCGCGGCACGGACCAGCGTGCCCGCCGGGGCACCGGTCTGGCCCTGCTGGCCTGGGCGCTGCTGGCGCACCCGCTGCTCGCCCTGGCCGCGGGCCGCCCACTGGCCCAGGCCGAGCTGTTCGGCCTCGCCCCCGACCCGACCGTGATCGCCAGCCTGGGCCTGCTGCTGTACGCGCAAACGGGCGCGGGCGCCACCCGTGCGCTGCTGTGGGCCTTGCGCTCGCTCGCGCTGGCCTGGTGCCTGGTCAGCGCAGCGACCCTGTGGACCATGGGCTCGCCGCAGGGCTGGGTACCGCTGGCCGCCGCGGCGCTCACGCTCGCTGGGCTCTGGCGCCGGCCCATCGCGAAGCCGGCGCCCGGGTGAAGGCCCCTTGAGGGATACCACGCCACACAGGCCTGGGCTGATCGTTCAGCGGCCCAGGGGGTCGAGCTGGCTGGCGATCTCGCCCATCCCGGGCCGTGCGGCCGGGTCGGTGTGCAGGCAGGCGGTGGCGAGACCGGCCAGACGGTCCAGCCCGGGCGACACCGTGGCAGCAGCGCCCTGCGCGTGGGCCACGAGTTCCTCCAGCAGGCAACCGAAGGCGCGCACGTCCAGCGCCAGCAGGGCGTGGCGCAGCGCGGGCTGGTCATCGGGCAGCAGCGTGGCGCCACCCAGGTCGCTGAGCATGGCGTCGCCGCTGGCCGGGTTCCAGAGGATGTTGTGGGCGTAGAAATCGCCGTGCATCACGCCGCGCTGGTGCAGGTGGGCCAGCGCGCCGGCCATGGTGCGAGCCAGACGCAGCGCGGCGCTGGCGGGCAGGGCGAAGCCGGGCGCGTAGACGTCGCGTGTGCAGCTCTCGAAACTGGGCGGGCCGGCGAGGTTCACCAGCGCAGGCGGCAGCAATGGCAGCAGCATGCCGCGCGCGCCTTCGGGGTGCTCGCCCAGTTCGGCGCTGGGCGTGCACAGCGCCGGGTGTTGCCCGGCGGCCTGGCAGGCGGCCAGCTCGTGTTCGGGCAGGCCGTCGCTGGTGACCGCGCCCTTGAACAGCTTGAGCGCCAGCGCATTGCCCACTGCGTCTTCGAGGTGCACGCGGTGGATGTGGCCGGAAGCGCCCTCGCCCAGCCGCTCGGCCACACGCAGCCGGCCCCAGGCGATGCGGGGCAGCGGCGCTGGCGCCGCGCGGTGCCAGCCCAGCGGGTTGCCCGCCAGGGCCAGCCAGGCCAGGCGCGGCAGTTCGGTGAGCCAGCCGGGCAACTCGGTGAAGTGATTGGCCGACAGGCGCAGCAGCTCCAGGCGCTGCGCGTTGGCCAGCCCCGGCGGCAGTGCGTCGAGGTGGTTGCCCGCGAGCATGAGCTTCTGCAGCGCCGGGCGCTGGCCCAGTTCGGCGGGCAGCTGTTCGATGGCGTTGTCGGTCAGGATGAGCCAGCGCAGCTTTGGCGGCAGCGCCGCGGCGGGCACCTGCTGGATGCGGTTGGCCTTGAAGCCGACCATCTCCAGCGCCGGGCAGTCGCCCAGCGATGCGGGCAGGTGGGTGAAATGGTTGCTGGAACAGAAAACGATCTTCAGCCGGTGCAGCCGGCCCAGGTCGGGCGGCAGCTCACTCAACCGGTTGCCGGTGAGGTTGAGCACCTCCAGCGTGTCGGCCAGGTCGAACACCTCGGGGGGCAGTTCGGTCAGGCCGCAGCTCAGGTCGAGCCGGCGCGTGCCGGTGAGCGCGCCGCTGCGCAGTTGTTCCAGGGTGTGCATGCAGGTGGACGTAAAGGGCCGCCCGGGTGGGCCGGGTCAGGCGCTGAATTATCGGGGCCGTGCGAGGCTCACGGCGAATCGCCCTCGGGCTGGTAGACCAGCAGCTCGCCGGGCTGGCACTGCAGGTACTCGCAGATCTTCTCCAGCGTCTCGAAGCGCACGCCCTTGACCTTGCCCTGCTTGAGCAGGGACATGTTGGCTTCGGTGATGCCGACGAACTCGGCCAGGTCTTTGGACTTGACCTTGCGCCGCGCGAGCATGACGTCGAGTTGAACCACGATGGCCATCAGACGAAGCCCTCGTTTTCCTCGGCCAGCGCCTGCCCCTGGCCGATGACCGCGGCCATGAGCCACACCAGGCCGGCGAAAAAGAAGGTGAACAGGTGGTTGGAGCCGATGCCCAGCGCGAGGTGGCGCATGCCCGGCGGGTTGTGCAGCGTGAGCAGCACCGAGGTGGCGGCGGACGCGACGATGGCGGCCAGCGCGGCCGCGGCCACCCAGCCCGCGAAACGGCGCAGCAGGTCGGTGGCCTGCTCGGTGAACACCTGGCCCTGCGCAAACTGCTCAAAGCAGCGCTTGGCCTGCCACAGGCCCACGAGCAGCAGGGCCAGCGGCAGCCCCATGACCCCCGCGCCCACCAGCCGCTGCCAGGGCTGCAGGGGCGCACCGATGGCCGAAGCGGGCAGGTTGGCGTGGCTGGCCAGCTGCTCGCCGCCGGCCACGGCCCAGTACCCCACCAGCGCCGCCGGCAGCAGAAGGATCAGGGCCCAGCAGGCCCAGACCATGAGCCGGCTGGTGCGGCGGACATGTCGCAGCGGGTCGGCCGGGTGGAGGGTGCGGTGGTTGCGGTGGGTGGGATGCATGCTGGACTCTCTTGACATGAGGAGATGGGTCGAATGAATGGAGTGATTGTTGATTGACAATAAATTATTGTTTTACGACAATTTATTCTCGTTCAACAAACTCTGTCAAGCCCCATGAAGCGATTTTTCACCTGTCTGGTCCTGTCGGCGGCGCTGGCCGGCTGCGGCGGCATTCCCCTGCGTTCCCTGCCCCGCTTGGTGCAGTTGTCCGAGTCCTTGCTGGAGGCCAACCCGGCCGAGTTCATGGTGGCGCTGCAGGTGGACGCGCGGCTGGTGCCGCCGCCGGGCGCCGTGCCCCTGCTGGTCGTGAAGCTCACGCCGCGCGAGCCCGGCGCGTTCGAACCCATGGACAAAAAGCTCCCGCTGCAGCTGGCCGTGGCGTCGAGCGCCGCGCTGGGCCTGAAGGCACCGCCGGCCGGGCGGCGCTGGCTGCTCTACAGCATGCCCCCGGCCACGCAGGCCGAGTTGCGGCGCGTGCAGGCCGTTGTACGGCAGGCGCAGGCCGCACCCGACAAGAAACGTGGCGGCAGCCTGGGCGTGGGGGTGGAGCAGGACTCGCTCGCGGTCACCGACCCGGCACTGTCGCGCACCCGCTGGGACACCTGGCTGCAGGTCCGCCAGAGCGAGGGCTTCTTCGAGGTCTGGTCCGGCACGCTCGAGCAACTGCGCCAGGCGGCGCAGAAGCGCTGAGCCTCACCAGCGCCCCACGACGCGCGCAGCGATGGCCGGCACCAGGCCACGCGCAACGCCGCCAGGGTCTTGCCGCGGGCACCCGACGCGCCACGGGGCGCCACGGATAATCGGCGCCCATGGATTCCACCCTTTCGCTTTTCCCACTGGGCTGGCAGCACTACCTGCTGGGCGGCCTTTTCATCGGCGCCGGCGTGGCGCTGCTGTACCTGTTCACCGGCCTGGTGGGCGGCATGAGCACGGTGTTCTCCAGCACCTGGTCGTTCGTGGTGCAGCGGCCGTTTTTCCAGCAGGCTCGCTTCACCGAGTCGCGCGGCTGGCGTCTGGTCTATGCGGCCGGGCTGGTGCTGGGCGCGCTGGTCTGGTGGCTCGCCTTCTCGGACGGCACGCCGCTGTCCACCGGCGTGCCCGTGTGGATGCTGCTGCTGGGCGGCTTTTTCGTGGGCTACGGCGCGCGACTGGGCAACGGCTGCACCTCGGGCCACGGCATCTGCGGCCTGGGTTCGCTGCAGTGGCCCTCGCTGCTGGCGGTGCTGACCTTCATGGCCACGGCCTTCATCACGGCCAACCTCGTTGCCTGGGGACTGGCATGAGCCCCATGAAATTCCTCGCCGTGCTCGTGGGCGGCGCGCTGTTCGGCTTTGGCCTGGCCCTGTCCACCATGGTGCGGCCTGAGGTGGTGCTGAGTTTCCTGCGCTTCCAGGACTTCGGGCTGATGCTGGTGATGGGTGGCGCCGTGGCGGTGACGCTGCTGGCCTACCTGCTGTTGCCCCGCCTGCTGGGCCAGCCGCTGCTGGGGGGCTATTTCCACCAGCACGTGGCCCACTGGAACCGCGACACCCTGCAGGGCTCGGCGCTGTTCGGCGTGGGCTGGGGCCTGTGCGGCGTGTGCCCGGGGCCGGCCATCGCCGGCCTGGGCACGGGCAACTGGGCCCTGCTGTGGGCGCTGGCCGGCATCGCGCTGGGCGCGCTGGCGCAGGGGTGGCGGGCCAAGGCCTGACGGCCGCCGGACCCGCCCGCCATGAACACCCTGCCCTTCAGTCCCGCGGCCGAGCGCAACCAGCAGCCCATCCTGGACGTGTTGCGCCAGGTATTGCCGGCGCAGGGTGCCGCGCTGGAGATTGCCTCGGGCACCGGGCAACACGCGGTCTGGTTCGCCGCCGGGCTGCCAGGCTGGACCTGGCAACCCACCGACTTCGACGCGAGCGCCCTGCCGGCCATCGCAGCGCGGGCCGCCGCGGCAGGCCTCACCCGGGTGCTGCCGCCCTTGCGGCTGGACGTGCTGGCGCCGCGCTGGCCCGCCGACGGCCCGGCGTTTGACGACGCGCCGTCCCGGGTCTTCGACGCGGTGTATTGCGCGAACATGCTGCACATCGCGCCCTGGGCCACCTGCGCCGCTCTCATGCGGGGCGCCGCGCGGCACCTCGCGCCCGACGGCGTGCTGATCACCTACGGCCCCTACCTGGAAGACGGCGTGCCCACCTCGCCAGGCAACCTCGATTTCGACGCCAGCCTGCGCGCCCGCGACCCCGGCTGGGGCCTGCGCCGGCTGGCCGACGTGGCGCAGGAGGCCCAAGCCGCCGGCCTGGTGCTGCGCGAGCGGCACGGCATGCCGGCCAACAACCTGCTGCTGGTGTGGGCACGGGAACCCCGGGCCGCTTCGCCGCTCCATCCCTCAACACCACCCTCCCGCTCACCGGACACCCCGCATGCTCAGAACCCTCAAAGACCTGTTTGACAACCTCAGCGCCAGCCTCGCCGCCCCGGCCGATGGTCAGTCGCGCCCCGAGCAGGAGCACACGTTGCAACTGGCCACGGCTGTGCTGCTGGTGGAAGTGATGCGCGCCGAACCCACGATGGCCGACAGCGAGCGCGACGCGGTGCTGCACGCGCTGCGCGGCAAGTTCGCGCTGAGCGAGGACGAGTTGCAGCGGCTGCTGGAGCTGGCCCACGACACCGCGCGCAGCGCCTACGACTACCAGCGCTTCACGGGCCAGATGAACGAACACTTCACGCAGGAACAGAAGGTGCGGGTGGTGGAAGCAATGTGGCAGGTGGCGTACGCCGACGCCCACCTGGACGCGCACGAGAACCACGTCATCAGCAAGGTCGCCGGCCTGCTGCACGTGACCCACGGCGAATACATCGCCGCCAAGATGCGGGCCAAGGAAGCCGCCCAGCTGGGCTGAGATCGCCAGAAAAGGCGCACACACCTGGCTACGTGGCTTTGCACCCCCCAACACAAAGGTTTACAGCCACGACACAAGCGGCGCGCACCATGCAGACACCCCACAACCACTGGAGTGTTTCCATGAAAACCCGCACCTTTGTCGCCGCAGCCCTGGCCGTCACCCTGGGGCTCAGTGCCCTCCCGTCCTTCGCGCAGCACGACGACCGCCGTGGCAACAACCGCGAAGAACTCATCCAGAAACACCAGCGCCAGGCCGACCGGCGCGACGACCGCCGCGATGATCGTTTTGAGCGACGGGACGACCGGCGGGATGATCGCTTTGAGCGGCGCGACGAGCGTTTCGAGCGCCGGCACGACCGGCGCGATGCGCGCAACCACTACTACCGCGACGGCCACCGCTACTACTACAGCGCGCGCGGACCCGAATTCCGTCGCGGCCGCTACATTCCGCGCGAATACCGCCACCGGCAATACGTGGTGGTCAACCACCGCGTGCACCACCTGTACGCCCCCCCGCGCGGCCACCAGTGGGTGCAGGTGGGCACGGACTACGTGCTGATCGCCGTGGCCACCGGGCTGATCGCGCACATCATCCTGAACCATTGATGCCCGTCCCCGTGGAGGCCCTCCCGTGGGCCTCCACAGTCTGCGATGATCCGGGGGTTTCAAACACCTCCGGCCTCCTGCCCGCAACCCCATGAACATCAGGCACCTGACCCTCCCGCTGATCGCATCGATGGCCCTGCTGCTGTCGGCCTGCTCCAAAGAAGACGCCACCACCCAGACGGCCACCCCGGCCACCGCGATCGCTCCCGCACAGGCCTACGACGCCGTGGCCGCGCAGGGCAAGGGGTTCACCGTGGGTGCACTCATGAGCGCGAACCCGGTCTATGTGCTGTTCGACCCGCAGTGCCCGCACTGCGGCCACCTGTGGAACGCCTCCCTGCCCCTGCAAGGCAAGGTGAAATTCGTCTGGCTGCCGGTGGCCATCCTGGGGCCCAAGAGCGCGCCGCAGGGTGCCGCGCTGATGCAGGCGGCCAACCCGGTGGAAGCCATGACGGCGCACGAGACTTCGGTGCTCGCGGGCCAGGGTGGCATGTCGGCCTCGGCCAGCGTGCCCGACGAAGTGCTCGCCAGCATCAAGGCCAACACCCAGCTGCTCGACAACCTGGGCGCGGACTCCGTGCCCTTCATCGTGGCGAAACACGCGCGCAGCGGCCAGTCGGTGACGAAAGCCGGCGCCCTCGACACCCAGGCCCTGACCGAATTCCTGGGCCTCGCCGCGCCCTGAACAGCGCCACTTGTCGCTTACCATTGACGCACCAACGGCCGCACCCCGCGGCCGCCATCGGAGAGCACCATGGGCAAAGAACAGCGCAACGAAAAAATGTCGAAGAAACCGAAAAAGGACAGTTCGGCCCCCAAAGGTCCGGCCACGTCGGACCGCCCCACCCCGCCGGTCACGGCGGTGCTGCCGCGCGGCAAAGACAAGAACAAGTGAACCCGGCGGACCCCGCATGAAAGCCACCTGGAACGGCGCCGTGATCGCCGAAAGCGACGACACGGTGCTGGTGGAAGGCAACCACTACTTCCCCGAGAGCGCGCTCACCCGCGACTTCGTCACCTTCAGCAACCACCGCACCAGCTGCCCCTGGAAGGGCCAGGCGCACTACTACTCGCTGCTGGTCAACGGTGAACTCAACACCGATGCGGCCTGGTACTACCCGGACCCCAAGCCCGAGGCGGAACACATCCGCGGGCGCGTGGCCTTCTGGAAGGGCGTGAAGGTCGGTTGAGCCGCCTCACGTCCCAAGGCTCCGCGCATCCGGCCGCGGCCTCCGATTGGCTACCATGCAGGGCATGAACACCCAGCCCCTGCCCACCTCCCTCCATCCCGTTCACTTCGGCCACCAGGGCCGCGTCGTCATCGTCACCGGTGGCGCGCAGGGCATTGGTGAAGCCTGCGCCCGGCGCTTCGCCAGCGAAGGCGCCAACGTGGTCATCGCCGACGTGGACGACCCGCGCGGCCAGGCGCTGGCGAACCAGCTCGACGCCCTCTATGTGCACTGCGACGTGGGCAGCGCCGACGAGGTGAAGGCCTGCGTGGCGCAGACTCTGGCCCGGCACGGCCGCGTCGATGTGCTGGTCAACAACGCCGGCATCTTCAAGGCGGCCGACTTCCTGGAAGTGACCGAGGAGGACTTCGACGCCGTGCTGCGCGTCAACCTCAAGGGCGCCTTCCTCATGGGCCAGGCGGTGGCGCGCGAGATGGCGGCCACCGGCGGCGGCTGCATCGTCAACATGAGCTCGGTCAACGGGGTGCTGGCCATCCCCAACATCGCCAGCTACAACGTCAGCAAGGGTGGCATCAACCAGCTCACGCGTGTGATGGCGCTGGCGCTGGCCGAACGGGGCATCCGCGTGAACGCCGTGGCCCCGGGCACCATCGCCACCGAACTCGCGGCGCGCGCCGTGCTCACCAGCGACGAGGCCAAGCACAAGATCATGAGCCGCACGCCCATGAAGCGCCTGGGCGAGCCGTCGGAGATCGCCGACGTGGTGGCCTGGCTCGCCAGCGACGCGGCCAGCTACGTCACGGGTGAAATCGTGACGGTGGACGGCGGGCGCATGACGCTGAACTACACGGTTCCGGTGTGACCGGCCCGACGGCCGCAGCCCACCTGCCACGGCCGTGACCGGGCTCGAGCACCCGGGGCTCTACAGCCCTCGCAGGTGGCTGCGCGCCGTGTCAGCGGCCGGCACCAGCCACTGCGCCTGCTGGCGCAGGGCCTGGGCGTCGTTCTCGCGGCCGGCGGTCTCCATGGCCTCGAAGACCCGTCCCAGTCCGACCGCGCCCAGGGCGAGGGTCGACGTCCTGAGCCGGTGGGCCACCAGGCCGGCGGCGTTCCAGTCTTCGGCGGCGATGGCGCGGTGGATGTCCTCCAGGGCCTGGTCCAGGCTGTCGAGGTAGCGCTGGCGCAGGTCCTGCTGAAAGGCTTCGTCCGGCCCCACCAGGCGCGTCAACGCATTGCCGTCGAACTCGTGCAGCGCCGCGTCGCCCCTGGGGACTGGCATCGCGGCATCTTCTGGCGGGGGGGGTGGAGCGATGACGGCCGGCCCGCCGCCGGTTTTCCCGCGCCCCAGCCAATGCCGCAGGGTGTCGTTCAGGGCGTCCAGCGCCACCGGCTTGCTCATGCAGGCATCCATGCCCGCCTCGCGGCAACGGGCCGCGTCCATCCCCAGCACGTTGGCCGTGGAGGCGATGATCGGCAGGCGCTCGCCGGCGGGCTCTTCGCGCCGGATCGCCGCAGCGAGCGCAAACCCGTCCAGGCCCGGCATGTGCAGGTCGGTCAGCAGCAGCCCGTAGCGCCCGGGACCGGCGCGCCAGCAGTCCAGCGCTTCCTGGCCGCTGGCCACCTGCTCCGACGCAAGCCCGAGCAATTCGAGCTGGTGCCGGATCACCTTGCGGTTGATCGGATTGTCTTCGGCCACCAGGATCAGGCGCCCCTGCGCGGCCGCCTGCACCGGGTCGGGCACGGCGGGCGCCTGGGCATTCTGTGGCGGTTCGGCATCCATGGGCAGGGCACTGGCCCGTCCGGCGGCCATGGCCACGGCCAGCAGCAGTTCGTCGCGGTGCACGCCGCCGATTTCGAGTTCCACCACGGTGGGCTGCACGAAGCGGGGCGCGCCCCGCTCGGCGTGGCGCACGAGCACCGTGCGCAGCCCCGGCGGCAGGCTCTTCCCCTGGCTCTGCAGCAGGCGCTGGCGCTCCACCGACAGGATGAGCACCGTGGTGCCCGCGCCAAGACCCAGCGGGGTGCTCGTTTCCGGCAGCGCCTCGCCCCGGCTGACCACCGCGCCCGCGGCGCTCAGGTAGGTGGCCCAGTCCTGTACCAGCGCCTCGTCGTCGAGCACCAGCACGCATTCCAGCCCGTCCAGATCGTGCGGCACGGGCGCCGGGCCATCGGTCTCGTGGGCGGGCAGGGGCAGTTCCACGCTGAAGCTGCTGCCCACGCCGGGCGTGCTCTCCACCCGGATGCGTCCGCCCATGGCGTCCACCAGGCGCTGGCAGATCACCAGCCCCAGGCCGGTGCCACCGTAGGTGCGCGACGTGGAGCTTTCCCCCTGCTCGAAGGGCTGGAAGATGCGCGCCTGGACCTCGGGCGACATGCCGATGCCGTTGTCCGACACGTCCAGCCGCAGGCCACCGCCCGCCAGGGGCAGCAGGCGCAGCGCCACCCGGCCCGGGCGGTCCTGGCCGGCGGAGAACTTGATGGCATTGCCCACCAGGTTGATGATGACCTGGCGCACCCGGGCCGCGTCCCCGATCAGTTCCGCGGGCAGGGCCGGGTCGGCAAAGACATGCAGCCGCACACCCTGCGCCAGCGCCATTGGGTGCACCACGTCGCAGGCCCCCTCGGCCAGACGCAGCAGGTTCATCGGGGCCTGCTCCAGCACCATGCGGCCGGCCTCGATCTTGGAGTAGTTGAGGATGTCGTCGATGATGGACAGCAGCGCGAAGGCCGACTCGCGGATGGTGCCGGTGAGCTCCATCTGGTGCGGGTTCAGGCTGGAGCGCATCAGCACGTCGGCCACGCCGATCACCCCGTTCATGGGGGTGCGGATCTCGTGGCTCATGGTGGCCAGGAACTGGCTCTTGGCGGTGCTCGCCGCCTCGGCCGCGCGCCGGGCCCGGTCCAGCTCGTCGGTGCGCTGCGCCACCAGTTCTTCCAGGTGGTGCCGGTAGCGGTTGAGGTCCTCGCCCATGCGCCGCTTCTCGGTGATGTCTTCCTTCACCGCCAGGTAGTGGGTGACCCGGCCGTCGGGCGCGCGCACCGGCGAGATGGTGGCGAACTCGATGTAGAGGCTGCCGTCCTTGCGCCGGTTGTTCAGGAACCCCCGCCAGGAGCGGCCGGCGATGAGTGTGGCCCACAGCTTGCGGTGGCGCGTCATGGGCGTGAGGCCCGACTGCAACATGCGCGAATTGCGCCCGATCAGTTCCTCGCGCGAGTAGCCCGAGGACGTGACCGCAGCCTGGTTGACGTATTCGATGTTGGCCGCCAGATCGGTGATGACGATGGCCTCGGACGCCTGTTCGGCGGCCAGCGAAAGGCGCCGCAACCGGTTCGATTCTTCGCGCTGGCGGCCCACGTCGCGCAGCACGCGGATCTGCCGGCCATCGGCCAGCGTGCGTGCGGTGTCTTCCAGGTAGCGCAGGCTCCCATCCGGGCGCTGGTAGTCCCATTCGAGTCCCTGCGCGTCGCCGACCAGCAGACGGCGCGCGGCTTCGTCCGACACGGTGAGATTGAACAGTTCGGCCAGGGGCCGCTGGACCAAGGCGCTGCGCGACAGGCCCAGCAGTTGCTCCGCCTGCGGGTTGGCGTCCAGCACCCGGTGCCCCGCATCGACCAGCAGCGCGCCATCGGGAAGGTGCTCAAACAGCAGATCCCCCAGACCCTGCGCCTGCACGCGGCTGGTCACATCGAGCATCACGCCCTGGATCAGCGGAACGCCTGCGTCCCCCGAGGGCCGCACGATGCGGATCGCGTCTTCGATGTGCCGCCAGCGGCCTGCGGCGTCGCGCAAGCGGTACTGCAGCTCGAACGGCTGGCCCCGCGCGACACCGCGAGCGTGTTCGCTCAGCACCCGCTCGCGGTCGTCCGGGTGCAGGGCCAGCAGCCAGGCGTCGGGCCGGGCGATCCACTCTTCGGCGACGTAGCCCAGTTCCTGAATGCGCGAGCTGACGTACAGCGTGGAGCTGGCTTCATCGAGCGCGGCGCGGTAGACGATGCCCGGCATCTGCTCGGCCAGTTCGCGAAAGTCGTTCTCGCGCTCGCGCGCGTACATGCGCTCGCGCAGGGTGGCCAGGCGGTGTTCGACCGCCTGCGCCAGATCCACCAGCAGCGTGCGCTCGTCCGCGTTCAGGGTGCGGGGCTGGCGATCAACCACGAACAGGGTACCCACCACGTGCGCGTCGACCCGGATCGGCACGCCGGCGTAGAAGCGCACCCGGTGGTGCCCGGTCACCAGGGGGTGTTCGGCGTAGTCCGGGTCCAGTGAAGCGTCGGAGACCACGAACACGCCGTTGTGCCGGATGGTCTGGCCACAGAAGACCAGGAAGTCGGTGGTCTGGCGCAGTTCCAGACCGAACGCGGCCTTGAGCCACTGGCGGTCGGCGCTCACCAACGTGATGGCAGAGATCGGGCAACGGAAGGCACGCGCGGCCATGCGCACGAGATCATCGAGTGTGGTGTCCGACGCAGTGTCCAGCTCGGCCAGCGAGCGCAAAGCCTGCAGGCGGGACCATTCATCGGAGGGGGCGTTGACGGTGGTGACGGGGTGCTTGGTCATCGAAAGGAAAGAATATCCGGCACGGGGCTGCGATGGGCGAATGGGCTTCATTGCACCGAGGCCATGGCCGCACTGTGCCTCAAGCACGGTGCGGTTCCTGGTGAGATATTCACGAAAGAAAACGGGCTCGTGGCGCGAACCGTGCGGTTTCGCACCAAAGTGCCATTTCAGAGCTGTCCAGCCCCTTCAGTGCTCTTCGGCGGGCTCGGCGTGGAACGCGGCCAGTCCCTGGTCCAGCAGGGTGTGCAGCGCGACCACGGTGGCCGGGCCGAGCTTCTGATTCAGCGCCAGCTGGGCGGCCTTCCACTGGCGCTGCGCCAGGCGGCGGACCTCGCGCCCGGTGTCGGTGATGCGGATCAGCCGGCTGCGCGCGTCAGCGCCCTCGCCCATTTCCACCCAGCCCGCGGCCACCAGCGGACGCAGGTTGCGCGTGAGCGTGGAAGCGCCCATGTCCATGCGGCGCGCGAGTTCGCCCGGCGCCAGCGGCCCGAGCTTGTCCACATGGGCCAGCAGCGAGTACTGCGTGATCCTGAGGCCAGCCAGCGCCAGGTGCTGGTCGTAGTGCTGCGTGACGCGGCGCGTGAGTTGGCGCAGCTTCAGGTTGGTGCAGCCCAGCGGCTTGACCTCGGGGGCGGCAGGGTTTGACGCGGTGGCGACAGGTGTCATGGAATTCATTGTATCTACAATGATTGCATATACAACCTTTTGAGGAGCAACCCATGACCCGACCCGACATGCTGGAATCCTGGCTGGCCGAAGAACAGGAGGTGCTGCGGCGCCTGGACGCCGGGCCGGGTCCGGGCGTGGCGCGCCCGGATCAGGTGGCCGGCATGAGCGGCATCGACATGCTGCGCGCCATGCTGCGCGGCGACATCCCCTACGCCGCCATCGCGAAGACGCTGGACTTCCTGGTGATCGACATCGGCGATGGCAGTGCCACCTTCCAGGGAACGCCAGGCCCACAGCACTTCAACCCCATGGGCACGGTGCACGGCGGCTGGTTCGCCACCCTGCTCGACTCGGCGCTGGGCTGCGCGGTGCACACGAAGATGCCCGCCGGGCGCGGCTACACCACGGCCGAGCTCAGCGTGAACATTGTGCGCGCACTCACGCCCAAAGTACCCCGCGTGCGCGCCATCGGCCGCGTGATCCACAGCGGGCGCCAGCTCGCCACCGCCGACGCGCAACTGATCGGCCCGGACGGCACGCTCTACGCCCATGCCACGACGACCTGCCTGGTTTTCGAAATGCCGTCAAAATAGTCCGCATGCGACTCCTCCACACCATGCTGCGCGTGGGCAACCTCCAGCGCTCGATCGACTTCTACACCCAGGTGCTCGGCATGCAATTGCTGCGCACCTCGGAAAACCCCGAGTACCAATACTCGCTGGCCTTCGTGGGCTACGAGGGCAACCCGGCACAGGCAGAGATCGAACTCACCTACAACTGGGGCACTGAGAGCTACGAGCTCGGCACGGCGTACGGCCATATCGCCCTGGGCGTGCCCGATGCCTACGCGGCCTGCGAAAAGATCAAGGCCGCAGGCGGCAACGTGACGCGCGAGGCCGGCCCGGTCAAGGGCGGCAGCACCGTCATCGCCTTCGTGACGGACCCCGATGGCTACAAGATCGAGCTGATCCAGCGGGCGGAACACGCCGGCGGCCAGGGTCTGCGGTGAGTTGAACAGCGGAAAATCAAAAGCCCGGCATTGCCGGGCTTTTGATTGGTGACCGGGCCGCCGATGTTCAGTCGACGATCGTCACTTCCACCCGGCGCGCTTCCGCGTCGTTGCCCGAACCGGTGCTTTCTTCGGGTTTCTTGAGCTCCAGCGCCATCGTGGACACCCCGGCGCCGACCAGCGCGTCGCGCACCGCCAGCGCACGCCGCTTGGCCAGGGCGGCGTTCGTGACGGGGTCGCCGGTGGCATCGTGGAAACCCGACAGCACCAGGCGCTTGCCGGCCTTGGCGGCAGCGATCGCGTCTTCCAGCGCGTCCAGCGCACCCGGGGCCAGATCGGCCTGACCGGAGGCAAAGTAGAACTTGACCACGCCGTTTTCCACCACCACGCTGGCGTCGTCGTGCCGGGGTGCAACGGGCGCGGGCTCAGGAGCAGGTGGGGTAACAGCGGCCGGCGCGGCTGCAACCGGTGCGGTCGCCGCTGCGGACGATGCGACCGGCGTTGCCGCACCCTCCTCCGCCACGGTGGCTGCGCTGGCACCGCGCACCTGGCCCATGGCCACCCCGACCGCCACGCCCAGCACCAGCACAATCGCGGCAATCAGCACCGCAGCCACCACGAGGGCATCCTGATCGTTATCCTGGGAAGACATGGGCAACAACTCCGTGAAGAATAATGGGTGACGAGCAACGGACAGCCGGCTGGCGATCGCTCCGAAAAGCACATGGAAACGACTGACGCAAACGTCCCCGGATTGTAGATGGCCGCCCTCGAAACCCACCCCACCGCCTTCCCTCCCCGCCGCGCCCGCCCGGCCACCTGGGACCCGGCCCAGCGCGATGGCGCGCAGATGATGCAAGACACCCTCAAGCAATGGCGCGCCCAGGGGTCGCGACCTGATCTGTGGGTGTTTGGCTATGCCTCGCTGGTGTGGCGGCCCGAGTTCGACGCCGCCGAACAGCGCCTGGCCCGGGTGCACGGCTACCACCGCAGCCTGCAAATGTGGAGCCGTGTGAACCGCGGCACTCCCGAGCGCCCGGGGCTGGTGTTCGCGCTGATGGCCGGCGGCAGCTGCAGCGGGCTGGCGCTGCGTGTGCCCCACGAACGGGTGGAGGCGCTCATGCCCACGCTCTGGGCCCGCGAGATGCCCAACCCGGTGTACGACCCGAAGTGGCTGCTGTGCCAGACCGCGCAGGGCCCGGTGCATGCGCTGGCGTTCACGCTCTCGCGCCACAGCCCCAACTACACCGGCGCACTCGACGCCGAGCGCTACCGCGAGATCTTCACCCACTCGGTCGGCCGCTACGGCAGCACGCTGGACTACGCGCGCCAGACATGGCACGGCCTGCGCGCGCACGGCATCGAAGACCGCGCACTGGAAAAGCTGCTGCGGCTGGTGGACGATTTTTCACCCCCACACTCCGCCGCTGCGCGGGTCGCCGTGCCCTGACCCAACTCCTATACTGGCCGCATGAACATCGCCGATCTCCGCAAAAGCTATGAAAAGGCCGAACTCAGCGAGTCGGCCTCACACGCCGACCCGCTCCAGCAGTTCGACCAATGGCTCACCGAGGCCATCCACAGCGAAGTGCCCGAACCCAACGCCATGACGCTGGCCACCGTGGGCTCGGACCTGCGGCCGAGCACGCGCGTGGTGCTGATCAAGGGCTACGATGCGCAGGGCATCGTCTGGTACACCAACTACGCCAGCCGCAAAGGCCAGGAGCTGGCGGGCAACCCGTTCGCCGCGCTGCAGTTTCACTGGGTCGAGCTGGAGCGGGTGGTGCGCATTGAGGGCGTGGTGGAAAAAGTCAGCGCCGAAGAAAGCGACGAATACTTCCGCAGCCGCCCGCTGGACAGCCGCATCGGGGCCTGGGCCAGTCCACAAAGCGAGGTGATCGAAAGCCGCACGGTGCTGGTGGCGAATGCAGCGAGATATGGCGCGCAGTTCCTGCTGAATCCGCCGCGCCCGCCGCACTGGGGCGGCTACCGGCTCAAGCCCGACAACTGGCAGTTCTGGCAAGGCCGCAAGAGCCGGCTGCACGACCGGCTGCGCTACACAGCACAGCCGGACGGAAGCTGGCTGAGGGAACGTCTGGCGCCTTGAGGCACGCGCGTGGGCGTTGGCACTCTCAGAGTCGCTGGATCGCCTGCCCTGAGACGCTCGCCAACTCCTCCGGCGTCACCTGGCCCGGCGCAATCTCGTGCAGTGGCACCAGCACAAAAGCCCGCTGCATCATGCGCGGGTGCGGCACGGTCAGCACCGGTGAATCGATGTGCGCACTGCCGTACAGCAGCAGGTCCATGTCCAGCGTGCGCGGCGCGTTGCGGTAGGGCCGCTCGCGGCCAGCCTGCTGTTCAATGTCTTGCAGTGCCGCCAGCAGTGCGGGCGCGGTGAGTGTGGTGCTCACTTCGGCCACCGCGTTGATGTAGTCCGGCCCGCTGGAGTCGATGGGCGCGGTGCGGTAGAGGCTGGAGGCCTGGACCAGACGCACGGCCGGGCATCGCCCCAGCGCGCTCAGTGCGTCGCGCAGCGTCTGCGCGGCATCCCCCAGATTGGCGCCCAGGGCAACGTAGGCCGTGACGGGCTCGCGGAGCGGGGTGTCGCACGGCATGGCGGTGGGCGGGCCGGCGTGGCCCGGCGTTCAGTCGATGATGGCGCCGCCACCGTCCGGGCCTGCGCCGCCCTGCCCGCCATCGGCGCGGCCCGCGCCACCGGGTTTGCGGCGCCGCCGCCGGCGCTTCTTGGCCGGGGACGTGCCATCGGCAGGCGCCGCGCCGTCGGCGGCATCGGAGGGCGCGCCGTCGTCTTCAGCGCCCTCCCCGTCCTCGCCACCGTCGGTGGCGCGAAAACGCGGGTCGGGCGCCAAGGCATTGGCCGGGTGGTCGCCATCGCTGCGCTTCACGCGCCGGGCCTTGCCCGCACCGGGTTTGGCCAGGTTTTCGCGGCGCTGCGCGTCCACCATGTCTTCGCGGACCTCATCGCTGGCCATGCTGAAGGTTTCCCACCAGTGGGCCAGCTCTTCCTCCACCTCGCCCACCTGCGCGCGCAGGCGCAGGAAATCGAAACCGGCGCGAAAGCGCGGCTGGTCCACCAGGCTGAACGGCGAGGTGCCCACGCGCTTGTCAAAGCGCGGCTGCATCATCCAGATCTCGCGCATGTCCGCGCCGAGCTTGCCGCGGCCGGAGACGTCGCCGATGCGCGCCTCGAAGGCGTCGTCCACCGCGTCCTGCAAGGCCGCCACCGGCGCCATGGGGCGCTGGCCCGGGCGGGTCTGCAGGCGCTGGCTCCAGCCCTTGCGCACGTCGGCCCACAACACGCAGGCCAGCAGGAAGCTGGGCGCCACCGGTTTGCCTTCGCCCACGCGGCGGTCGGTGTCCTGCAGCGCCAGCTTGACGAACGGTTCCTCGGCGCGCTGCACCACCACGTCGAGCAGCGGGTAGATGCCGGTGCCCAGGCCGGTGGCCTTGAGCTGCTCCACGCTGGCCAGCGAATGGCCGGTCTGCAGCAGCTTGAGCATTTCGTCGAACAAACGGCTTTGTGGCACATCGGCCAGCAGATTGCGCGACGAGGCCAGCGGCTCCAGCGTCTTGGCGTCGAACTTGAAACCCAGGCCACTGAGCTTGGCCGCGAAACGCACGGCGCGGATGATGCGCACCGGGTCTTCGCGGTAGCGCGTGGCGGCGTCGCCGATCATGCGCAGGGTCTTCTTCTTCGCGTCGCGGATGCCATGGTGGAAGTCGACCACGGTCTGCGTTTCCGGGTCGTAGTACATGGCGTTGATGCTGAAGTCGCGCCGGGCCGCGTCGTGCTCGATCGGGCCCCAGACGTTGTCGCGCAGCACACGCCCGCTGGCGTCCACCGCGTGCTTCATGCCCGCGAGTTCGCCCTTGCTGGTGCGCTCGTTGCCCGCCACCTGCTCGGCATCCGCGCTGTCGAGGTAGGCGCGAAAGGTCGAGACCTCGATCATTTCGTGCTCGCGACCGCGGCCGTAGATCACGTGCACGATGCGAAAGCGCCGACCGATGATGAAGGCGCGGCGGAACAGGCCCTTGACCTGCTCGGGCGTGGCGCTGGTGGCCACGTCGAAGTCTTTCGGGCGCAGGCCCAGCAGCAGGTCGCGCACGGCGCCACCCACGAGGTAGGCCTCGAAGCCGGCCTGCTTGAGGGTGTGCACCACGTCCAGCGCACGCTGGTCGACCAGGCTGCGGTCGATGCCGTGCACCGCCACCGGCACGTCTTCGCGTTTGCCAAAGGGATTGGCGCGGCGCGCGGGGGTGCTGTCGGTCTTGCCCAGCAGCCTGTTGATGAATTTCTTGATCATTCGAATAGGTTCAATATGCGCCAGCCCCGTTCAAGGGCGATGGCCTGGAGCCGGGCGTCCGGGTTGGTGGCCACGGGCTCGTGCACTTTTTCCAGCAGCGGCAGGTCGTTGATGGAGTCGCTGTAGAAAGTGCTGTGCGCCACGCTGGCCCAGGAAAAGCCTCGCGCGGACAGCCATTGTTCCACACGCGCCACCTTGCCCTCGCGAAACGAGGGCACGCCCCGGATCTCACCGGTGGGCTCCCCCTGGGGATCGCGTTCCAGGTCGATCGCGATCAGTTCGTCCACGCCAAAGGCCTGGGCGATGGGGCGGGTGACGAATTCGTTGGTCGCGGTGACGATCACGACCTCGTCACCCGCCGCCTGGTGCGCGCGCAGCAGGGCCAGCGCCGCCTCGCTCATCGCGGGCCGGATCACCTCCTGCATGAAGCGCTGGTGCGCGGCATGGGCACGCGCCATGCCGTGCTCACGCAGCGCGCCGGTGGCAAAGCGGATGTACTCGGCGATGTCCAGCGTGCCAGCCTTGTACTGTTCGTAGAAGGCGTCGTTGGCGCGGGTGTGGCTCTCGGCGTCGCGCCAGCCCAGCGAGACCGTGAACTGGCCCCAGGCATAGTCGGAGTCCAGCGGGATCAGCGTGTGGTCAAGGTCAAACAGCGCGAGGCGCAGCCCCGCGGAGGATGGCTCGCCGCTCATCCGCCCGGCGGTCGTCGTGTCGGTCATTCGTTTTCCAGCATGGACTTGATCAGCGGAATGGTGATGGCGCGCTGGGTGCGCAGGGCGTAGGCGTCGAGCTGGTCGAGCAGCATCATCAGGCTGGAGAGATCGCGCGAGAAGCGGGTGAGCATGAAGTCCATCACCTCGTCGCCCAGAAACACGCCGCGTTCGTCGGCGGCGCGGCGCAGCACGGCGCGGCGCTCGGTTTCGCCCAGCGCGTGCAGCTGGAACACATGGCCCCAGCCCAGGCGGGTACGCAGGTCTTCGCGCAGCTGCAGGTCGGCCGGCGGGCGGTCCGCGGCCGCCAGCACCCAGCGCGCGGGGCCATGCGCCGGGCTCTGGGCATTGACGAACCAGTTGAACGCCGCGGCCTGCTGCTCGGCGGTGTAGAGCTGGCAATCGTCGAACAGCACGGCGTCCCAGTGTTCGTCGTACTCGCCGGGGTGCAGCGTGGTCGCGTCGATCCAGCCCACCCGGCTGCCATGATCGCGCAAGGCCTCGCGCACCGCGCGCAGCAGGTGCGACTTGCCACTGCCGCCCTCGCCCCACAGAAAGGTGGGCACAGGCGAGCGCATGGGGTTGCCGGCCCACAACCGCAGGTGCTCCAGCGCGGCCTCGTTGCCCGCGGCCACGAAATTGCTGAGCGTGGACACCGGCGCCAGGCCAATGTCCAGCGCCATCTGCTTCATGGGTGGCGGCTTGCCGGTGCTCATGCCGGGTCGTCCTGAGCGGGGACGGGTTGCACCGGCGACGTCGGAAGCGAGCCTTCCAGATACAGACTGCTGCTCATGTAGCCGCCTTTGGCGCGCCGCATGGCCACCAGCAGCACCGCGCTGACCGGCAGCGCCACCAGAATGCCCACGAACCCGAACAGGTGGCCAAAGGCCATCAGGGCGAAGATCACGGCGATGGGGTGCAGGCCAATGCGCTCGCCCAGCAGGCGTGGCGTGACGTACATGCTCTCGACCACCTGCCCCACGGTGTAGACCAGGGCCACCAGGGCCACGCCCGTGACCGTCTGGAACTGCAGCACCGCCGCCAGCAGCCCCAGCACCAGGCCCAGGCCAAAGCCAAGGTAGGGCACGAACACCGCCAGCCCGGTGAACACACCGATCGGCAAGGCAAGCTTCAAGCCCACCAGCGCCAGGCCCACGGTGTAGAACACGGCGAGCACCCCCATCACGAGCAACTGGCCACGCAGGTACTGGCCCAACACGCCATCGGTCTCGTCCAGGAAGTTCTGCACGCTGGCGCGCCAGCGGGGGGGGATCAAACCCTTGCTGCGCTCCACCAGATTCGTCCAGTCCAGCAGCAGGTAATAGGCCACGATGGGCGCCAGGATCAGGTTGCCGAACACCGCGGCGAGTGCACTGCCACCGATGCGCAGCGACGACAGCAACCCATCGATGAGTTCGCCCTCATGGCCGCTGATGAGCTTTTGCATCCACCCGCGCACCAGCGCCACGTCCACCTGCAGCTCGATGCCGAAGCGCGCCAGCAGCGGCACCAGCCGGGTGTTGACGCTGTCGAACAGGGCCGGCACCTGCTCGCGCAGCAGCGGCACCTGCTTGGTGATCACCGGCACGATCAGCAGCGCCACCGCCACCAGCACCAGCGAAAGCAACGAAATTGCCAGGCCCGCGCCCAGCCAGCGCGGCACGCGCCGCGCTTTCAGCCGCTCCACCAGCGGATGCAGCGCATAGGCCAGCACGGCGGCCAGCAGAAATGGCATGAGCACCGGCGCCAGCAGCGACAGCAGCAGCCAGATCACGAGCGCAATAAGGCCCCAAGTGGCGGCGCGGATCTGGTTCGGTGTGAAGGTCATGGACAGCAACGTCGGGGTGAACGACCGGGCCGCGGAGGCAAACCCTTAAAATCTGGGGCAAATTCTAGTCCGCCGCCTCTTGCGGCACCGCAAACGCCCGCCAGACACCGTTGCCTCATTCCACTGGCGGGGCCGCCCACCGCCCGATCCGACCGCTCACACGACACCCCCCGGCCTCGCCGCCGGCACCCGCACCCCATGACCTCCAGCACCACCCCCCTCTCCTACAAAGACGCCGGCGTTGACATCGACGCGGGCGACGCGCTCGTCGAACGCATCAAGCCCCTGGCGAAGAAGACCATGCGCGAAGGCGTGCTCGCCGGCATCGGCGGTTTTGGCGCGCTGTTCGAAGTGCCCAAGCGCTACAAAGAGCCGGTGCTGGTCTCCGGTACCGACGGCGTGGGCACCAAGCTCAAGCTGGCTTTTGAATGGAACATGCACGACACGGTGGGCATCGACCTGGTGGGCATGAGCGTGAACGACGTGCTGGTACAGGGCGCCGAGCCGCTGTTCTTCCTGGACTACTTCGCCTGCGGCAAGCTGGACGTGGACACCGCCGCAGCCGTGGTCGGCGGCATCGCCAAGGGCTGCGAGCTCAGCGGCTGCGCGCTGATCGGCGGCGAAACCGCCGAAATGCCCGGCATGTACCCGGCCGGCGAATACGACCTGGCCGGTTTCTGCGTCGGGGCGGTCGAGAAAAGCAAGATCCTCACCGGTCAGAGCGTGAAACCCGGCGACGTGGTGCTGGGCCTGGCTTCGCACGGCGTGCACTCCAACGGCTTTTCACTGGTGCGCAAGTGCATCGAACGCGCCGGCAGCAACCTGCCCGCCACGCTGGACGGCCAGCCATTCAAGCAGGCCATCATGGCGCCCACCCGCCTGTACGTGAAGAACGTACTGGCCACCCTGGCCAAACACCCGGTGAAGGCCCTGGCCCACATCACCGGCGGCGGCCTGCTGGAGAACATCCCGCGCGTGCTGCCCGAGGGCACGGCTGCCCATCTGAAGAAAGGCAGCTGGCCGCAGACCGAGCTGTTCGCCTGGCTGCAGAAAACCGCCGGCATCGACGACATCGAGATGAACCGCACTTTCAACAACGGCATCGGCATGGTGGTGGTGATCGACGCCGCCGAAGCCGCCGCCTGCGCCGCCACGCTGCGCGAGCTGGGTGAAACGGTGCACGAGATCGGTGTGATCGCCGCCAAGGGCGAGGGCGCGGCCGTCACGGTCAACTGACGCCACACCGCTTCGTCTTCAGGAAGGCCCGGCAACGGGCCTTCGTCGTTTCCGGGCCCCAATCCCCACCTCTGTTTCCAGCGCTGTCAGGTCTGACAGGGGCCGGCTCGGCCGCATGCACGCTTTCGATCTACATTCGGCGCGCGCGCCCCACGGCTGACAGCGTGCAAAGGAATGTTGATAGAGCAGAAAAAATACATCTAAAGATTTATTATTAGAATCAGAATTGGGACCGAATCGGCCTTGGTTTAAAACAAAAATGCCAACCAAGGCGATTCGGTCAATCCAACAAAAACGCTCAGGGAAACATACATGCCATCGTCCGATCTGGGGTTCCTGTCATCACCCCCGACCTGCAGCCCCTTCAGCCTGGGCGACGACTATTTCACCAATTTCGCCATCAGTTCGGTGGTGTCGGACGCGCTCACGGCCATCCTGCCCGAGCGCTATGTGAACGCCCTGCAGGACGCCACCTTCTACTGCAATCTGAAGAAGTTCATCCTTTACGACGCCATCCTGGACAAGTGGATGTTCTTCGTGGTGAACAACCTGGCCAAGATGATCATGGCCGCGTCCGTCGCCTTCGTCACCGTCTGGGTGCTGTTGGCCGGCTTGCGGATCATGACGGGGAGCCAACGCGAACCCATCGTCCAGCTGCTGTTGCGCGGGGCCAAGATCGTCCTGGTGATGTCGCTCATTTCGGCCCTGACCAAAAACACCGACACGGTGATCCACACCGTCCTGGGCCTGGAACGGTCCATCACCCAGATCGTCACGGGTTCGAACCTCACGGTGGACCGTCTCATCGACATGAACCTGGCCATCGGTCAGTTCATGAACATGGTGGTGGAAGATGTCACCAACTCGGTGGCCGACCAGAGCAGCCGGCGCGGCTCCTTCACGGTGTTTGCCGGTGCGCTGGGGCAAACGGGGCCGGCCATCCTGACCTCCATGCTGGTGATGCTCTCGCAGATCGCAATCTGCTTCGCCCTGATGCTCGCCCCGCTGTTCCTGTTTTTCCTGCTGTTCAAAGGCACCACATCGCTGTTCTGGGGCTGGCTCAAGTTCCTGTTTTCCACGTTCCTCGCGCTGGCCTTCCTGTCCATCGTGTCCACGATCGCTATGTCGTCGACGGTCAGCTACGGGCTCATGATCGCCCTGTCCTCGGTGCTCAACAGCGCAGCCGATGCGGGGGGATCGCTGGGGACCATCGCGGAAGTCGCCATCCGGTTCCTCACGGGCAATCTCACATTGGGCACCGCTGCCCGGGTGGACTTGGGCGGCGCTGCCACCAACCTCGCGGGCATGGGCGCCCTCTTCGCCCTGCTCATCGTGGCCACCCCGCCGCTGATCATGCAGCTCTTCAATGCGTCCATGGGCTACGCCTCCAACCTGACCGGCGCCATGGGCATGCCGCGGGCTGGCCTGGGCGGCGGCTACGCGGGAGCGGGTGCCAGCGCGGGCCAGCAAGCCGGCTACAGCCCCGCTGCGCTGGGCCATCAGGGCGCGGCAGCGAGCGCCGGCAACCCGGGCCACTCCAGTGAGTCCGACCACAGTTTTTCGGGCACCATGACCCGCCAGCTCCTCAACCACGCGAGCGGGTCGAACCGGAACGGTGGCACCGACGCGGCCGCAACGCCCGCCATCTCGACCAGTGGCACACGAGGCCAGTTGTCCCCTGAATACGCCAACGGCCACAGCAGCCCGGGAACCACCAGGCTTCCCGCTGGCGCCATGGGCAGCCATGCGAACACTTCTGCGACCGAAGTCGGCAACCGCTCGGCGACAACGGTGGACGCCTCCAGGCCGCCCAACAGCCACATGGAAAACACACCGGGCAGTTCCCCCGGCGCAGGAGAAACGGCCCATGCCCCGCACATGGTTTCCGACGCCAAGGTCATCAAAGAGTACGGCAAGCGCAGCGGGCAAACAGCCACACAGGATGTGTTGGATCACTCACGAACCAACAACAGCCCTGCTCCCGCACAAGGATTGCCACAGCGCCCTGCGCTTCGCTACCGGAACTGAAACACCGGCCGCTGAATAGCCATGGTTTACGGAACACGCCCAACGATGGAAAGGATGGTTTCAATGCACCCCAAGATGCCCCGTTTCAGAACGCACTTTTTTCGGCCCTGGCTGGTCGCCTGTTTTCTGGGAGTGCTCATGAGCACACAAAACGCCTGCAGCGAAGATCGGATCGTGTTTCACGGCTTTTCATACAACCCGGCGGTGGACAGCCCGGATATCGAATTGCTCGACTGCCTGTATGGCGAAACCCTGGGAACACACACGGCCCACGAGGTGCAAACCGGGCAGGCCCGCCGGGGCGAGTGTTTCAACGGCGCCGGAAAAATCCTCCTGGGTGATTCCCTGTATGTCAAATGGCGCGACAAAAACACCCAGAAGGTCTACGAAGACCGGGTCGACCTCCGGAGCCGTTTGCCCTCGCCCAAGGAGATGCACAAGCAGGATATCTACTTCCTGATCGACAACAACCAGTTGTATGTGTACCTGATTCCAGACTCCGATTGGGATACCAAACGCAACCACAGACCGGTGGGCAAGCCCGCCAATGGCCCGGATGGGCGAGAGTATCTGGACGTCAAGACCCTCTACCCGGACAACGCCCCGCCCAAGGTCCGGGGAGGCTGGCCCAGCGCGAGGGCGGCGCGTGAAGCGGCTGAGCGGGGCAAGCCATGACCGAGGTTGTCAAACAGCTCAACGAGTCCGAACGCGCCCGGATGTCGGCCCAGGCGCAGGGCATCGTACAGACTGCTGCGCCCAATCTGTCCATTGGCCCCGGCGAACAATTCGTGTTCGTGGCGCACTTTGACGGCACCAACAACGACAAGGACAACCTGGCGCTCTCGGGCAACCCGCAGCCCACCAATGTGGCAGAGCTGTACGAACAGATGAAGCCAAACGAAGAGGGGAATCCGAGCTTCCGTACTGCCTATTACGCCGGCGTGGGCACCGATCCGGGCGCCAAGGGTTACCACGATGTCCTGAGGCCCACCGCCGACATGCAGGACACAGCGGAAAAGGCATATCGTGAGTTCAGTCAGGAAGCATTTACCTGGCTGCGCGGCCACCCCCACGCCAACCCCACCGAATCCCTGCAAGTCATGGCCACCGGCTTCAGCCGGGGCGGAGGCACGGCGGCGGTGTTCAGCCAGTTGCTCTATGAACGCGGTCTGAGCGACCCGAACACCGGCAAGATCCTGGTGCCGCCGGGGCAACTGGGTCTGGCCGGGGCCATGATCCTCGACCCGGTGACCACGGGCTACGAAGGCAATACGGCGTTCTCGCCGGCCTCGAAAAACGTCACCGTCGTGCGTGCCCAGAACGAATACCGAACGTGGTTCAAGGGCGTGGACCACAGTCACCACCCCGGCGTGAACACGGTTGACGTCACCGGCAACCACTGCAACATCGGTGGCGGCTACGACCGGGGCATCGGCGCCCACGTGCTCGAGGCCTCCACCGAGTGGTTCAAGAAAACCGGGGTGCCGATCAACGACGTGCCTGCCGCCAAACGCCCAGATGGCAGCGCCACCGTCTACCACGAGCGCGACATCCCCAAAACCGACGAAGCCATTCAGATCAGCCGCCACCCGGCGATGCGAACGCTGCTCCCCAATGCCAGCCGGATCGCCGAGGTGGCGGCGCAAGGCGCCGACTATCCCGTCACCCACGACCCGCGCCAAGGACTCCACGCCCCGCGCCAGTTGAACCCTTCGGCCCACCCGGAGCGCCAGAGGGCCGACGGCTGGAGCCGCTTCAACGGCGCTCACGGTACGGTCTGGCGCAAGGACTACACATCAGACAAGGGCGTGCCGCTGAGCGCCGTGGTGGTCGAGCGCGACCCAGCCGGCACGCAGAACGACCGGGTGGACATGGTGCTGATGCGCCGTGACGGCCAAGGCCATCTGCTGATGGACAAACGCCTGCCAGCGGGCAGCGGCGCGGCCCTGCGCGACTCACTGGACCAGCGCCTGGACCCGACCAAAGCGCAGGCGACACCTGGACGCCACGGCCCCAGCGCCGAACAACACAGCCAGGCCCAGCACTTCAAAGACCAGCTTGGCCCCCGGCTGGTGCAACTGGGCATGAGCGAACTACAGATCGACACCCTGTCGGCCGCGGCGGTCAAGGAGCAGACCCGGTACGCCGCTCAGGGCCAGGCGCAGGCGTTCTACCTCAGCAACGACGGCAGCACCATCGCCATGCGCCAGGAACACGCGCCGCTGCGCGAGTTCAGCGTCGCGCAGGCGCTGGGGCAGAGCGCGCAGGCGCATTGGCGCGAAGCCATCGCCCTGTCTCGGCATGAAATCGATCAACCCATCCAAATGGCCAATGCTTCGATTCAGAAAGAACCTTCCGCACCAATTCGTGCGTGAAAGAAACGGATTCAGGCCTGGAGTGCAAAACCCGCCACTCATTGTTCAATCAATTTTTACGCAAGGGAGTTTTTTATGACATTCAAAACCATCAACCTCAACCGTCGACAATTTTCATTGACCGCTTTAGGCGGACTCACCGCCGCAACCTTGGCCGCCTGTGGCGGAGGTGGTGGTGACGGCGACGAAACAACCACCGTCAATCTGCGGGCTGCTTTTGACAAGATTCAGTACCGAATGACCAAGGAAGAGGTTAGAGCAATTGTGGGAAGACATGAAGACGATGAGAACGGAGTTAGTTGGACCGAAGGCAACGAACAACTTCTTGTGACTTTTGCAACCAATGATCAGATGGTGGCAGGTGCCAATAGAGTCAGATGGTTTTCAGGTTCAACTCAGCTGGATCGGTCGCTAGATCTGGGAGAGTAAATAATGAAAGTATTGGTTTTTTCAGGGATTTTAATATGCTGCACAACTGCATCGGCTCAATGGGCTGTCTACGATGAAAAGGTCTTCACAGAAGTTGAAAAAGCCACAAAGGAGTTAATTAAAATTAACAACATAAAGAAATTGGACACCGACCACACCAAGCTGGATAAGACTTACAAAAGCGAACTGAGCACAGCAACCAATCAGTCCCAAGACCTGACCTTCGGCGAAGGTAGCAACAAAGCAGTGATAAAAGGCCTAGACACCAAGTTCGAAGACCTGACCGATTTGACACCGGCAGAAAAGGCCAAATACATCGGTAGTGCCGAAGATTGCGGGGAAGAGCAGACCAACCCCAATATGTACAAGGCCTGCGTGGGTTTGCGCAATTTGCGGATTCAAACCCTCAAATCAACCCAGCAAGCACTGCGCAATCTCTACGACAAACGCAAGCAAATCGGGAGCCTGGTCGAGAAATCACGAACCGTCACGGGCGACGAAATCGCCTCCGGCGTCATGCAGCGCTACCACTTCGAGCTGCAAAGCCTGCAGGCGTTGATGCAAGCCGACACCGACCAGATTCGCTTGGTAATGGAAGGCTACCGATACCGCGAGAAGCTCTACGAGGTGCAGCAGGCCGAGGCGCAGCGCGGCATGCTCAGCCGGGGGGCCAGGTTCGACAAGTCCGGCAAGGCGATCGTGAGCAAGCCCCTGCCGTTTTTCCCGCCGCCTTCGGTGCTCTACAAGCCGAGTTGACCAACGATGCTCGCCAGACAATGGCTGCGGTGACTGGGCACGACATGGCGGCGCTGGCCCTCGTGGAAAACGGTGCGGACGTGGTGGATTCGCGTCTGCTTGGGGTTCGCGGCGCTGGCCGGTGCTTTCAGCACCTTGCAGCTGCGGCACTGGTGGCCGGACAGCCTGATGCCGCGGCAGCCTCTCTGCGCCAACGGGCAGCGACTGGCCGTGTATGGGCTGGCGTCCACACCGAGCGTGCAGTATCCGACGGGGCAGACGTTTCAGGTGCGGGTTCGGGCGCCCTGAGCGCTGGTTTTTTTCGCGATGGGCAGGGCATCGCATGTCGAGGAGGGAATGGAAGATGAAGCACATCCAGACCAAGAACAGCCAAGGTTTGACCACACAACAGAGGCGTGTACCAGGGCCGCGCGCAGCGGCGTTGCTCCTCTTGTCACTCTGCGCCAGCCTGCTGCTCGGCGGCTGCATGGCGCCGGCCTACATCGCCACGGAGCTGGAGAAGTCCGGCAACGACAAGGCCCTCAAGGGCGGCATGGCGGTACTGAGGCAGCACATCCAGACGCTGCAGGACAAGGGCGACCCGCTGGGCGACTACTTCTACGCGCTGGGCAACTCGGACGGCTGGATCAAAGACGTGAGCGATCCCCAGGCGATCACCGCGCTGTTCGAGAAGGCCGCGGCCAAGGGCTCGATGGACGCGAAGATTTTGCTGGCGCTGCAAAAGGCCAGCAGCGATCCCAAACCCGGAGAACTGGATACCTCCCATGGGCCGAGCGGGAACCTGAAGGCCTGGGAAGCCGGGTTGGCGGAGTTGCTGCCCCTGTTGCAGCAACAGTGTTATGCCCGTCGGCTGGTGATCGGCGGGCCAGTGCTCGGCGATGCGCGCCCCCGCGTTCGCTACTACTCGGTCGCCTACTATGTTTGGCCAGAGTTTCGGGACGGCTACTACCGCCTCAACCCCGACGGAACGCGAACGCTGCTCAAAGACGCCAAACGCCAGAAACTCTGGGAGGACATTCACCGCAAATGCGACCGACCACAAAACGAGTGGCTCGACACCCTTTACCAAAATGGTTGAGTGATGGACCACAACACACAACCCACCGGCCTACGCCACAACCCCTTCAACCGCCTGGACGCCCATGTGGGCATGGCTTTGTCGTTCTGGGCGTACCCGCATAAGGACGTTGAAGAGGCCCGAAAGGTCATTGAATATCCAGAACCCTGGTTTTACGCAAAACCCGGCGAGACACTGCCCCCCGACTGGCCCACCGTCCAATACGGCGCCAACGGCAAACTGACCCAGGAGGGCTGGAACACCCAGCACAACGCAGAAGGCAAACTGGAGAACCAGTTCAAGGTCTCCATCAACAAGGAGACCAAAGAAATCACCTTCGATTTCAAAGGCTCGGACGCCTGGAGCAACTGGAAGTCCGATCTCGGCAACGCCGGCGCCAGCGAGTTCGCCAAGATCCAGGCCAAGGCGCAGGCCGCCTATGAAGCCCTGAAAAATGACGAACGGTTCACAGACTACCGCTTCGCCGCCACCGGTCACAGCCTGGGCGGCGGTATGGCGCAAAGTTTTGCGCTGAAAAACAACATGGACGCCTGTGTCTACAACAGCCTGCCCATCGCACGCGACACCGTGCACGGCGACTACTTCAAGGATGTGGGCGGCTTCGATGCGGCGCTGGAGCGCTACAAGGCCGCGGGCCGGCAGGTGCACGACGTGCGCACGCCCAACGACATCGCGACCTACACCTACCACAGCGTGATGAACAACCGGTACCTCAGCCGCCATGTCGGCCCGGGTCCGACCCTGCTGCCGGGCTCTTCCCTGCCCTCGGTGCTGAAGACCGCGCTCATGTTGAGCGGCAGTGGCACGCTGGTGGCGGGTGCCGTCATGGGCAAGGACCACACCATGGGTGCCCTGGTGGATGGTCAGCAGGGCCTGTCGGTCGATGCCCACGGCCGCTACCGCATCCCTGAGGGCCACGCCGACTTCGCCCGCCTGCCGCCCGAGGCCCGCAAGTTGTTCGCTCGGCTCAGCGAGTCCCCCGTGACCCAGGCCCGCTGCATCGCCACGCACGACAGCAGCTTCCCATGGGACCGTTTTCAAGTGCTGCACGAAGACGGCAGCCGACAGCACATCGCCATCCACCCCAACACCAGCGCCATCGAGATCGAGCACCACAGCCCACAGGGCCTGCGCACGCTGATCGAGATGAACCCGCGCCGGGATGAACCGGCCAGGGTCAGGGAGTACGACGCCCAAGGCCAGCTGGTCAAGACCGAGACGGTGGCCCTGCACGAGCAGGCGACCGGGCAAGAAGACACGGGTACCACGCGCGTCGCCAGGACAGACGCGACAGCGGGCCACCGCGCTGCGCAAGGCCTGCGCCCCGAGCAGCAAGCGCAATTCCTGATGGCGTACCGCCAGACCGGGGATGCCCTGCAACGCTCGGGCCTGAGCACCACGCAGGTGGGCCAGGTCTGCGCCGCGGCTGTGACGCACTGCACCCGCCATGGCCACAAGGGGGAGCCCGAGCAGTTCTACCTGAGCCGGGACGGCCAGCGTCTGGCGGTGATGCACCGGAGCCAGCAACTCAGCGAGATGGCGGTGGCACCGGCCCTGCGCCAGAGTGCCCGGGCGCATTTCAGCGAGGCGGCGCAGGTCAGTGCGCAGGTCGCTGTGCAGGATGTGGTGCCGTCTCCGTTGCAGCTCGCATCGCATCCGACCGCCACTCCCAGCACTTCCCGGGCCATGGCCTGAAGTGTCCGGAAAGTCCCGCCACGCGAGGACTATCATGGCTACCTGGAGGACAATGAAAATGTCCTGAAATGATCGGTTCTTGTCTGGCCGCGAGCAGACGCCAGTGCCGGCCATCGGCATGATCAAGGCTTCAACAACCCCGACGGAGCCCCCATGAAAACCGCCCTGCTGATCATCGACGTGCAAGAGTCCTTCCGCCACCGCCCCTTCTTCACCGAACGGGATCTGCCCGCCTACCTGGCCGCGCAGAACGCGCTCATTGAGGGTGCCCAGGCGGCTGGCATGCCCATCGTTCGCATCTTCCACGTGGACGGGCCACAGGTTCCGCAAAACCCTTTCTCGCTGGAGTCCGGCGCCGTGCGCCCGCTGGACGGGCTGGCGCCCTTCGAAGCCGCCGCGACCTTCCACAAGTCGCGCCACAGTGCACTCGTGGGCACCGGGCTGGAGGTGTGGCTGAACCGGAATGCCATCCAGCGCCTGATCGTCAGCGGCATCCGCACCGAACAGTGCTGCGAAACCACCACCCGGCACGCCTCCGATCTGGGCTACACGGTGGACTTCGTGACCGACGCCACGCTGACCTTTGACATGGTGCAGCCCGACGGCACGCCGCTGTCCGCCGCCGACATCACGGCCCGCACGGCCACGGTGCTGAAAGACCGCTTCGCGCGACTGTGCACGCCCGCGCAGGCGCTGGAACTGGCATGAGCGCCGCGCCGGGCCGCTCCCAAGCAAGCTCGCACCGCAGCCCGCAGGGCGAAGGTACTCCAGTGAGCGCCGCCCGGCCGTTCCGAAGGCGCTCAGCCCCGCAGTGCGCAGCACGGAGGGTAGTCCAGTGACCACCCCCGCCTCCCTCACATGACGCCCGCTGCCGCCCCCATCCAGGTGGCCTTCGTGCTCATGCCGGGCAGCCTCATCCTCGACTGGGCCGGCCCGGCCGAGGCCCTGCGCATCGCCAACCAGTACCTGCGCGCGGCCGGCAAGCCCGATGCGTTCGAACTTCGGTTCATCGGGCCCGAGAGCCAGACGAGCAGCTCGGTGGGCGCCACGATCAGCCAGATCGAGCCCCTGCCGCCCGGCCTGCCCGAGCCGGCCTGGGTGGTGCTGGTGGGACAACCGGGGCCGACCGTCGATGTGGACAGCGAGAGCGCTCGCCAGCTCATCCGCTGGCTGCGCGCACTCGAGCTGGCGCCGGGCCGGCTGGAGCTGCTCACCGTGTGCGCGGGCGCCCTGCTGGCCGCGCACGCGGGGCTACTGGATGGCCACCGGGCCACCACCCACCACCAGCACCTGGACGAGTTGCGCGCCGTGGCGCCCCGTTGCGAAACGGTGTCGAACCGTGTGTTCGTGGTCGACGGCCCGGTGTGCAGCAGCGCGGGTGTGACCACCGGCATCGACCTGTTCCTGCACCGCATCGCCGACCTGTGCGGGCCGGCCCTGGCGGCCCAGGTGGCGCAGACCATGGTGGTCGCGCTGCGGCGCGGGCCGAACGACCCCGAACTCTCGCCCTTTCTGCGATTTCGCGCCCACCTGCATCCGGCCATTCACCGGGTGCAGGACGCCATCGGCCTGCAACCGCAGGCCGACTGGTCGCTGCAGCGCATGGCCGAGGTGGCCTGCACCTCGCCGCGCCACCTCGCGCGCCTGTTCATCACCCACGCGGGCATTGCCCCGCTGGCCTATCTGCGCAGCATCCGGCTCGATCTGGCCGATGCCGCGCTGCGCTCGGGTCACAGTGTCACGCTGGCCGCCGAGCTCGCCGGCTTCAGCTCCGACACCCAGCTGCGCCGCACCTGGCACCAGCTCGGCAAGGCGGGCTCACCCGCGCACCGCGGCCACTGACTAGAGCAGCACCTCCGACGGCAGCACATGCACCCCCGGCGTGGCGGCCAGCGCGGCCTGCAGCAGGTGGTGCGCGATGCGCTGGGCGGGGACCACGCGGTAGCGCCGCGGCAACAAGGGCTGCACCCACTGCGAGATGCGCACCGCGAGCTGTTCGGCCGGCCGGCTCTCCAGCCGCACGCCCCCGATCAGGCCCGGGCGCACCAGTGTGAGCGAGGGGTAGCCCACGGCCTGCAGATCGCGCTCGGTCTCGCCCTTGGTACGGGCATAGAAAACGCGCGAGGCCGCGTCCGCGCCCAGGGCCGAGTTGAAGGCAAAGGCCCGCGCGCCGTGGCGCCGTGCGAGGTAAGCCACCTCCAGCGGGTGGTCGTGGTCCACCTTGTAGAAAGCGGCCTGCGAACCGGCCTTGGCGATGGTGGTGCCCAAGGTACAGACCACGGCGTCGACCGCCCACCACGCAGCGTCCTCGGGCAGGCGCTCGAAGTCCACCAGTGGATTGAGCAGCTTGGGGTGCGGCACCAGCGACTTGCGGGTCAGGGCCACCACCCGGGCCACGGCGGGATCGGCCAGGGCCTGCTGCAGCACGGCCTGCCCCACCAGGCCAGTGGCCCCGACCAGCATCACGGTTGTCATGGGTGTTCCTATGATCTCAAAACGCCCATTGTCGAGCCGATCCGGGGCAGCCATGCCCCGCACGAAATACTTCATTTCAGACGTTGTTCGATAGTGTGTTGCAGGGCCAGATAGTCGGCCCGACGCGGACCGCCCAGCGCCACCGCGCGCGAGGCTGCCTCGTGCGCGGCCTGCAGTCGGCCCAGTTCCAGCCGGACCTGGGCCAGGTTGTTCCAGGCGTCGGCGAAGTCAGGGTGCGTGCGCGTGGCGGCGTCATAGGCCTGTTCGGCGCGTTCGCGCTGGCCGGTGGCGTAGGCTGCATTGCCCAGGCCGAGCATGCTGATGCGGTGCTCAGGCCATTGCTGCAGTGCGGTGTGCCACCCGGTGTAGGCCGCCGCGGCATCGACGCGTTCGAGCGCGGCCACGGATGTGGCCCAGGTGTCGGCCTGTGCGGTGGCGGGGAGCTGTACCGGCGGCGTCACCCGCACGGCCCAGTGGCCCGAGCGGGCCCAGGTGTGCTCGAACGTGGCCAGGGGCACGACCGTGTTCGCCGTGGTGCCCGAGTGCAGGATCAGCGTCTGCTGTTGCAGGTCAAAGCCCACCACCACGGCGTAATGCCACAGCGGGGAGATCGGCAGCGAGAGGTTCTGCAGCACCAGCACTGGATGGCCCGCGGCCACCTCCTCGATCAGTGCCGACAGCTCAGGCGCCAGCACATAGGCCACCAGGCCCTGGCGGCGCGCGGCGGCCAGCATCTCCACCTGCAGCGCGCCCTGGCGCCCAGGCAGGTAGACCTGTGGGGTCAGTTCCTCGGGTGTCACCGAACTGCCGGCCGCCTGCGCCACCATGGCGAGCGAGGCCGGCCCGCACAGGTGATCGTCCTGCGCGAAAAACGGCACCGTGGTCAGCCGCACCCGATCGGGCCACTCTGTGGGCCACCCGCGCTGCAAGGCTGCCAACTGGGGTGGCGCGGCGCAGCCCGCGAACAGCAGCACCGCGCAAAGCAGAACCCCCGCCAGGGCGGGGGTTCTGCGGCGGCTCGACGGACCGCTCACTGGATGGGGCGGGTGAACGGAAACACCTGGGTGAACCCCAGGATGTCGGTCACCAGCAGAATCACGAACACCGCGAACAGCACACCCAGCACGTCGCCGCCGGCTGGCGCCTGGTCCACCCGGTCGGCCAGTTGGGCCACCTCGGCATCCGACATGGCCTTCACGCGGTCGATGGCGTCGTCGGCGCTGGCCCCCTGGGCCTGCAATGCGTTGCGCACCTCGTCTCGTGCAAGGACAGCGGAGACGCGCTCCCGGTTGGCATCACCTGCGGGCGTCACCATGGCCTGCTCGGTGGTGACGATGGCGGCCTGTGCCGAAAGAGGCATGCCACCCAGGGCGATGCAAGGCATCAGGACGGCAACCAGCAGGCGGCGGAAGGTTTTTTTGAACATGTGAGCACCTCCGTGTAGGGCGCCCTGGCCAGAAGACGGCTCAGGTATGGCGGGAACCCGCATGGTGTGCAACGCACCCGTTGTAGTCAACATGACTTACACCGCGAAACACGCCAGGGCATCTGCTCACACTCGCTCACGCCCGGGTAGGGCCGGGTCCCGGAACACCGCACGGAGGCTCAGTTCAGCGCGCGCTTGAGTTCCTGCAGCCGCTGGTCCATGGCGTCGCGGTCGAGCGCGTCTTCGGTGTGCAGGATGTAGATCTCCAGATCGCTCACAGCGAGCCGCGCGTCGCCCATTTCGGCCCAGGCCAGCCCGCGGTCGCGGTACTCGACCCAGGCCTCGGGCAACAGCACCAGCAGGCGGTCCTGCACTGCGATCAAACGCAGCCAGTCTTCCTGCGTGCGGTGGATTTCCTTGAGGTTGCGCAGCATGCGCGCCAGGATCTCGCGCGACGGCGACGCCTGCAGGTACAGGCCCACGGGCACGTCGAAATCGTCCACCAGGCCATTGCGGCGTTTGTACGGTTCGAGCCGCTCGGAGAGGTCCTCTCGGCTGAGCGACTGGCCGGTGAACGGGTCGATCACCACCTGGCCGTTGGGCAGGTTGACCTTGACCATGAAGTGCCCGGGGAAGTTGACGCCGCGCGCCTTGAGCCCCAGGCCCTGGGCCAGTTCCAGCCACAGCACCGCCAGCGAGATGGGAATGCCACGGCGCGTGCGCAGCACCGCGTTGAGGTAGCTGTTGTCGGGGTCGTAGTAGTTGTTGACGTTGCCGCCAAACCCCATGTCGCGAAAGAAGAACTGGTTGAGCGCGCGCAGCCGCTGCAGGGGATCGGTGTCGTTGCTGCAGCGCCGGCGCAGGCGGGCGAGCAGTTGGTCCACGTCGCCCAGCACCTCCTGCACGTCCAGGTCGGGGTATTCGTCCTGCGCCAAGGCCGTGGCGGCCTCCAGCAGCGGCAGGCTGTCGTCGTCCCCCACCAGCGCGGCGAAATAACCCAGCGGGGTGGGTGCGGAGAAATCGAAGACAAAGGGCATGGAGATCACCGCCTGAAAGCGCCAAGGTGCCGCTATGAAAGCCTGAAGGCTATTTTCTGACGAATTGGCGCAACTGCAAACCGGCCAGCATCAGGGTCAGAAAATACACCACCCCCGCCCCGCCGATGCACAGCGCCAGCAGGCCCACCCTTTGCAGGGCATGGCCATCAAACGACAGCCAGTTGACCCGCGCGGCGGCCCACATCAGAAACACCGCCAGCAGGGCGCTGGCCGCCACCACCTGCAGCCCGAAACGCGCCCAGCCGGGCGTGGGCGTGTAGGCGCCGCGGCGCATCAGTCCGATCAGCAGCCACAGGGCATTGACCATGGCGCCCAGGCCGATCGCCAGCGCCAGCCCGGCGTGGGCCAGGTAAGGCACGAACAGCATGTTCATGCCCTGGGTGAGCAGCAGCACGACGATGGCGATCTTCACCGGCGTGCGGATGTCCTGGCGGGCATAAAAACCGGGCGCCAGCACCTTGATGGCGATCAGTCCGAGCAGGCCGGCGCCATAGCCCATGAGGGCCCAGGAGGTCTGCCGCACGTCCTCGTCGGTGAAGGCCCCGTAGTGGTAGAGCACCGCCACCAGCGGTTTGGAAAAGGTCAGCAGCGCCACCGCGCAGGGCACCGCCAGCAGCACCACCAGGCGCAGGCCCCAGTCCAGCAGGTTGCTGTAGCGCTGGGCATCGTCTGCGGCTTTGGCGGCCGCCAGCTGCGGCAACAGCACCACGCCCAGCGCCACGCCCAGCATCGCGGTGGGGAACTCCATCAGACGGTCGGCGTAGGTGAGCCAGCTCACGCTGCCGGTGACCAGGTGCGAAGCGATCTGGGTGTTGATCAGCAGCGAAATCTGCGCCACGCTGACCCCCAGCAGGGCCGGCAGCATCAGCGTGGTGACGCGCCGCGTGCCGGGGTGGTTCCAGGCGGTGCGCAGGGACGACCAGCGCAGGCGAACGTGCGGCAGCATGCCCAGGCGGCGCAGCGCGGGGATCTGCACCCCCAGTTGCAGGGCGCCGCCCAGCAGCACCCCGCCGGCCATGGCGTAGATCGGCTGCAGGCCGAGACGGCCGAACCAGGGTGCGCCCCAGTACGCGGCGGCGATCATGGCCACGTTGAGCAGCACCGGCGTGGCCGCGGGGACGGCAAAACGCCGCCACGTGTTCAGGATGCCGGCCGAGAGCGCAACAAACGACATGAAGGCGATGTAGGGAAACATCCAGCGCGTCATGAAAACGGCGGCCTCGAAACCGCCAGGGCTTTGCTTGAGGCCACTGGCCATGGCCCAGACCAGCACCGGCGCGCCGGCCACGCCTAGCACACAGGTGATCGTGAGCGCCCAGGCCAGCACGGTGGCGATCTGGTCCACCAGCTGGCGGGTGGCATCTTCGCCCTCGGTTTCGCGCGCGCCGGCGAGCACCGGCACGAAGGCCTGGCTGAATGCGCCTTCGGCAAACAGGCGGCGCAGCAGATTGGGGATGCGAAAGGCGACGTTGAACGCGTCGGTGAGCGCGCTGGCGCCGAAAGTGGCCGCCATGAGCAGCTCGCGCACCAGACCGGTGATGCGGGACAACAGGGTCAGCAGTGAGACGAGGGAGGCGGACTTGAAGAGCGACACGGCAGCCAGTGTAACCACGCCCTGGGCCTGGCCACCCCGGGAGGCTTCACAGGGCAGTCCGGCGTGCTAAAATCGCGGGCTTTGCTGGCATCATCCCCAAACATCTGAAGGAAATTCACCATGGCAACCAAGCCGAAGAAAAAGAACCCCCGTCTGGCCTCTGGCCGCAAACGCGTCCGCCAGGACGTCAAGATCAACGCCGCGAACACCTCGCTGCGCTCCAAATACCGCACCGCCGTCAAGAACGTTGAAAAAGCCGTTCTGGCCGGCGACAAGACCAAGGCGACCGAGCTGTTCACCAAGATGCAGCAAGTGGTGGACATCATTGCCGACAAGGGCATCTTCCACAAAAACAAGGCCGCTCGCGACAAGAGCCGCCTGGCCAGCAAAGTCAAGGCCCTGGCACTCGCCGCCGCCTGACACCACCCGGCCTGACCCGTCAGGCCACCAGCCCGGACCCCTCGGGGTCTGCCGTTTGAAACCGGTGCGCTGCCAGCAAAAAAAAGCAAAGAACCGCCGTGTCGCAAGATCCGGCGGTTTTTTCATGGGCGGTTAGGCACCGCCATATCAAAATGCAGCACCTCCTCGCGCGGCCCCAGCTTGGAATACAGCGCCACGGCCGGCTCGTCGGGCGGGTCGGCCTGCACAAAGATCACCCAGGCCCCACAGGCGGCTGCGATGCCCTGGAGGTGTTCGATCAGCCGCGTGGCGATACCCTGGCGCCGGTGCACCGCGTCCACCGCCAGGTCGTAGATGTAGATCTCGCTGCGGGCCTGCTCGAACTTTTCCAGCTCGTAGGCCACCAGCCCACCCACAACCTGGCCTTCGTCGTCCTCGGCCACCAGGGCCACGAACGTGCCCTTGCCCAGCAGCCGTTCCAGATAGTCGCGCTCGGGGCGCGCAGAGCTGTAGCTGTCGGGGTCGTCAAAGGCCTGGCTGAACAGGTCCAGCAGCGCATGCAGGGTGCCGACGTCGTCGCGCCCCAGGCGGAACACGGACAGATCGCGCTGGATGCCTCGGTCAGTCATCGCCGCCGGTGAAACCGCCCAGTAGACCACCGGTCAAGAAGCCTCCCTGCTCGCCGCCGGAACCGCCGCCGCCCTTGGTCATGGGCGCCGCGGCAAAGATGCGCGAGGCCAGGCGGGCGAACGGCAGCGACTGCATCCACACCGTGCCCGGGCCGCGCAGGGTGGCGAAGAACAGGCCCTCGCCGCCAAACAGCGCCGTCTTCACGCCGCCCACGAACTGGATGTCGAAGTCCACGCCTGGCGTGTAGGCCACCACGCAGCCGGTGTCCACGCGCAGCACCTCGCCGGGCTTCAGCTGTCGCTCCAGCACCGTGCCCCCGGAGTGCACAAAAGCCAGGCCGTCGCCTTCGAGCTTCTGCATGATGAAGCCCTCGCCGCCGAAAAAGCCGGCACCGAGCTTGCGCTGGAACGCAATGCCCAGCGACACGCCCTTGGCCGCGCACAGGAAGGCGTCTTTCTGGCAGATCATGGTGCCGCCGTGCTGGCTCAGGTCAAAGGGAATGATCTTGCCGGTGTAGGGTGCGGCAAACGCCACCTTCTTCTTGCCCTGGCCGTTGTTGGTGTAGACCGTGGTGAACAGCGACTCGCCGGTGATCAGGCGTTTGCCAGCGCCCAGCAGCTTGCCGAACAGGCCGCCCGCACCCGAGCCCGCCGAACCGTCGCCAAAGACGGTGTCCATCCCGATACCGTCTTCCATGTACATCATGCTGCCCGCCTCACCGATGGCCGCTTCGCCGGGGTCCAGCTCAATCTCGACGAATTGCATGTCGTCGCCGTGCAGGAAATAGTCAACTTGGTCCATGGCCATGGGGTACAGCTCCAGATTCGGGTGGGTTGGGGAACGCGGTTGTGACAGAAAACGCCGCGCCACTATATCCAAAAGGCCCTCCCGTTCCGCCCCGGCCATGCAGGGTTTCTACCAACCCCTCGCACGCCCCAATGCCAGCCATGCCACGATCAACGGTTCGCAGCCCGATTCCCCTCCAGATTCCCACCCAGCGGGCCGCACCCACTTATTCCTCCACTCACGTGTCCCACGCTCCCACCCCCGGTTTCGCGCCATCTTCCCTTCCAACCCCCACCGCCGCCCACCCGGGCAGGGCCATGCTGGCCCTGGGCATCGGCAGCTTTGCCATCGGCACGGGTGAGTTCGTCATCATGGGCCTGCTGCCCGAGGTGGCCCAGGACATCGGCGTCACCATTCCGCAGGCGGGCCACGTCATCAGCGCCTATGCGCTGGGCGTGGTGATCGGCGCACCGGTGCTGGCCGTGCTCGCCGCCAGCTGGGGGCGCCGGGCCCTGCTGGTGGCGCTGATGACGGTGTTCGCACTGGGCAACTTCGCCAGCGCCATGGCGCCGGGCTACCTCTCGCTCAACCTGCTGCGGTTCCTGGCGGGCATGCCGCACGGCACCTATTTCGGCGTGGCGGCACTGGTGGCGGCAGCGCTGGCGCCGGCGGGCCAGCGGGCGCGCGCGGTGGGGCTGGTGATGACCGGGCTGACCCTGGCCACGCTGCTGGGCGTGCCGCTGGCGGCCTGGCTGGGGCAGCACTTCGGCTGGCGCGCGGCGTTTGTGCTGGTGGGCGCCATTGCCCTGCTGGCCGCCGGCATGATCCACCGCGAGGTGCCCGCCATGGCTGCGCCCCCGGGGTCCAGTCCGCTGGGCGAGCTGGGCGCGCTGCGCAACAAGCAGGTGTGGCTCACGCTGGGCATCGGCGCCGTCGGTTTTGGCGGCCTGTTCGCGGTGTTCAGCTACGTCAAGCCCACCATGATCGAAATGGCCGGCCTGCCGCTGTCGGGTGTGCCGGTGGTGCTGGCGCTCTTTGGCCTGGGCATGGTGGTGGGCAACGTGCTCGGCGCGCGTCTGGCCGACCGCGCGCTCATGCCCACGGTGGGGGGCATGCTGGCCTGGTCCGTCGTGGTGCTGGTGGCGTTCACCTTCACCTCCCAGCATGTGGTGGCGGGCTCGATCAACATCTTCCTGATCGGCACCGTGGTGGCCGTCGGCCCGGCGTTGCAGATCCGGCTGATGGACGTGGCGGGCGAAGCCCAGGTGCTGGCCGCCGCGCTCAACCACTCGGCCTTCAACGTCGCCAACGCGCTGGGCGCCTGGCTGGGCGGGGTGGCGATCAGCGCGGGCCTGGGCTGGAACTCGACCGGCTGGGTGGGTGCGCTGCTGGCGCTGGCCGGGCTGGGCGTGTTTGCCTGGGCGCGGTCCGATGCGAAAGCGCACCCGGTGGCGGGCCACAAGGGGCCGGAGCGGGTGGCCACGTCGACCAGCGGTCGGGCCTGAGGGTCGGGAGCGGCCCTTTTTCCAGGGTTCTAGGGTTTGGCAGGCCGATCTGGCAACAGGCAGCCCTCCACCACCTGCAGGTCGTTGTCGCGCGCGAAGTGCATGACGAAGTCCCAGGCCATGGGCTCGGCTTCGCGCAGGTCGGTGTGGACGATGACGACTTTCACCCCGTTCATCACCGTGGGCACGCACCAGGGCGAATAGGCGATGTGGCTGCCCTGCCGGACCACGCCGCCACCCGGGCGGAACTGGCTCATCACGCCCGCCAGACGTTCGGCCCAGTCGCTGGGGCGAAAGGTGCGGCCACTCTGGGTGACGCCCTGGATGAACACTTGTTTGGCAGTGGGTGAAACCATCGGGGAAGCCTTCGGATGGAGGGCCCTGGAAGGGAGGCATGGCCACCGCCTGACCGAGGATCGCTGGCCGGGGTGGTTGGCAGGTATTCTATCTTATATAAGACTTGGCGTCAGGGATTACCCGGCCCCGGGGCCAGTGGGTGGGGCACCGGCCGGGCGGCATGACAGCGATGCCCAACAAGCAATGATGATGCCCGCCGCTGCCCCTAAAATCGCTTTTCAACGGCTCAACCTTCGTTGGGCCGCTTTCTTTTTGGTCTGTCCTCAACCGGAGTCCCCCGCATGAATGCCGCAGCGCCCGCCGCCACCTCGCCCCATGTGATGAACACCTACGGCCGCCTGCCGATCGCGATGTCGCACGGACGAGGCTGCCGCGTCTGGGACGTCAACGGCAAGGAATACCTGGACGCGCTGGCCGGCATCGCCGTCAACACGCTGGGCCACGCCCATCCCAAACTGGTGCCCGCGCTGCAGGAACAGGTGGCCAAGCTGATCCACTCCAGCAACTACTACCACGTGCCCAACCAGGAAGTGCTGGCCCGGATGCTGGTGGAACGTTCGGGCATGACCAACGTGTTCTTCTGCAGCACCGGCCTGGAAGCCAACGAAGCCGCGCTGAAACTGGCGCGCAAGTACGGCCACGACAAGGGCATCGAACGCCCGGAGATCGTGGTCTACGAAAAGGCCTTTCACGGCCGCAGCATCGCCACGCTCTCGGCCACCGGCAACCCCAAGGTGCAGGCCGGCTTCGGCCCGCTGGTCGAAGGCTTCATCCGCGTGCCGCTCAACGACATCGAAGCCCTGAAGAAAGCCACCGTGGGCAACCCCAACGTGGTGGCGGTGTTCTTCGAGACCATCCAGGGCGAAGGCGGCGTGAACCCGATGCGCGCGCAGTACCTGCAGGAGGTGCGCGCGCTGTGCGACGCGCAGGACTGGCTGCTGATGATCGACGAGGTGCAATGCGGCATGGGCCGCACCGGCAAGTGGTTCGCCCACCAGTGGGCCGGCATCCAGCCCGACGTGATGCCGCTGGCCAAGGGCCTGGGCTCGGGCGTGCCCATCGGCGCGGTGGTGGCCGGTCCCAAGGCCGCGAACATCTTCCAGCCGGGCAACCACGGCACCACCTTCGGCGGCAACCCGCTGGCCATGCGCGCCGGGGTGGAGACCATCCGCATCATGGAAGAAGAGGGCCTGCTGGAAAACGCGGCCACGGTGGGCGCACACCTGCGCGGCCGGCTCGAAGCCGCCTTGCGCGGCAAGCCCGGCGTGAAAGACATCCGCGGCCAGGGCCTGATGATCGGCATCGAGCTGGACAAGCCCTGCGGCGTGATCACCCAGCGCGCGGCCGACGCCGGCCTGCTGCTGTCGGTCACGGCCGACAGCGTGATCCGCCTGGTGCCCCCGCTGATCATGACCACCGCCGAGGCCGACGAAGTCGCGGCCATCCTGTTGCCGATCATTGCTGCATTCCTGGCAGAAAACGCATGAACATCCGCCACTACCTCCAGTTCAAGGACCTGAGCGCCGACGAGTACGCCTACCTGCTCACGCGCGCCGCCTTCATCAAGGCCAAGTTCAAGGCCGTCGAAAAGCACCAGCCGTTCGCCGACCCGGACCGCACGCTGGCCATGATTTTCGAGAAGGCCAGCACGCGCACCCGCGTGAGCTTCGAGGCCGGCATGTACCAGCTCGGCGGCTCGGTGGTGCACCTGACCACGGGCGACAGCCAGCTCGGCCGCGCCGAGCCCATCGAAGACAGCGCCAAGGTCATCAGCCGCATGGTGGACCTGGTGATGATCCGCACCTTCGAGCAGAGCAAGATCGAGCGTTTCGCGGCGCATTCGCGCGTGCCGGTGATCAACGGCCTGACCAACGAGTTCCACCCCTGCCAGATCCTGGCCGACCTGTTCACGATGGTCGAGTACCGACCGGCTGCCAGCGGCAACCCGCTGGATGCCCTCAAGGGCAAGGTCGTCACCTGGGTGGGCGACGGCAACAACATGGCCAACACCTGGCTGCAGGCGGCCGAGTTGCTGGGTTTCACCGTGCACGTGAGCACACCCAGCGGCTACGAAGTCGACCCGAAGCTCGCCGGCGTCTCCAACCCGGCCTGCTACAAGGTATTCAAGGACCCAAAGGAAGCCTGCAAAGGCGCCGATCTGGTGACCACCGACGTGTGGACCAGCATGGGCTACGAGGCCGAGAACGAGGTGCGCCGCGCCGCTTTCGCGCAGTGGTGCGTGGACGAAGCCATGATGGCCGTGGCCAAACCCGACGCGCTCTTCATGCACTGCCTGCCCGCGCACCGCGGTGAAGAGGTGAGCGCCGAAGTGATCGACGGCCCGCAGAGCGTGGTGTGGGACGAGGCAGAGAACCGCATGCACGTGCAGAAGGCGCTGATGGAATACCTGCTGCTGGGCCGGCTGAACTGAACGCAGCGTCGCGGACCGCATGAGCTTGATGGAACGCTTCCTGCCCGAATGGCAGTTTGAGGAGCGGCACGAGCGCTGGCTGCCCGGCATCACCACCGAACGGGCTTTCGCCGCCGTGGTGCCTGCGCTCCAGGCCAAGGACCCGTTGATAGAAAAAGCGATTGCGCTGCGCGAATGGCCCGGCCGCTGCTTGCAGCGCATGGGTGCCGGCGGTGCCCGCCTGCCCACACGGCCCTTCGGCTTTGGCAGTTTCACACCGCTGGGGACTGTGCCTGGACATGAGACGGCTTATGGTCTGGTCGGCCAGTTCTGGCGGTTGGACTACGGCCTGGTACCGGTTGCAGACACCCAGGCCTTCGAACGCGTGCAAGGCGAACCCAAACTGGTGATCGACGTCTGCGTGGAACCCGAGACCGGCGGCTGCCGGCTGGTCACGCGCACTCGCGTGCACTGCCCGACCGAAACACTGCGCCGCCGCTTTGTGCCGTACTGGTATCTGATCCGTCCCGTGAGCGGGCTCATCCGGCGCCGGCTGCTGGCCCAGATCCACAAGACGAGCCTCGACATCTTGTAGCGGTAGGGTTCACCGGCCACGCCCCTGCCACACGGCTGCATCGCCAGCAGCGCAATTCTGTTCAATACAGAAAGGCCCCCCACCGCCACACTTCGCGCCCATGTCTGTGTCTGTAGGAGATGTGCGGTGAACAGCGGTCTGGTGGCCATGGCCACGTTTGCGTTGGTGGGCGCGGTGACGCCCGGTCCGGTCAATGTGCTGGCCATCGGCCACGGCGCCCGCCGCCCGTGGTCGGTGCCTGTGCTTTTTGTGTTCGGGGCCAGCGTCAGCTACACCCTGGTGGTCTGGGCCATGGGCTCGGGTGCCGGCCTGCTGCTGCGGCAACCGCTGCTGGTGCAGCTCAGCCAATGGGCCGGTGCCGCCTACCTGCTTTACCTGGCCTGGCGCATTGCGAGAGCGCCCGTGGGTGCAGCCGACGTCCCGGTCAATACCGGTCAGACCGGTGGCTGGACCGTCTTCGTGCAAGGGTTTCTGACCCAGGCCCTGAATCCCAAGGCCTGGCTGGTAGCGCTTTCGGGCGTAGCCCTCTTCGCCTTGCCGCGGCCCGACGTGCAGCGGACCCTGTGGCTGTTCTGTGCCGTATCCTTCGTTGCCTGCATGCTGGGCGTGGGCGTCTGGGCCGTGCTGGGCATGAGTCTCAACCACTGGCTGAACACCCCGGTGCGACAGCGGCGCCTGCACCAGGCACTGGCTGCCCTGTTGTGCCTGACGGTGGCCGGCATGCTCGCCTGAAGACCCGTTCCGCTTCCAAGACATGACCGCTGAAGGCTCTCACCGCATCACCCGGCTGGCCGAGATGCCCGCCATCACCCTGCGGGTGACCGAAGGCTCGCTGGCCTGCTACCGCACGCACACACACAACGAATATTCGGTGGGAGTGGTCGATGCAGGCGAGGCCGTCTTCGACCACCCCGGCGGCCCCCACAAGGTGGGCGCCGGGGCGGTGGTGCTGATCGAGCCGGGCGTGCCCCATGCCTGCAACCCGCTGCCTGGCAGCCCCTGGTCCTACCGCATGCTGTTCATTGACGCCGACTGGTTGCACCAGCTCATGGCCACGCACGTCGACAGAGCGCACCCGCTCGCCGCACTGCGCTTTCGCTCCCGGTGGTTGACGGCGCCCGCAGCCACAGCCCGGGTCGACCAACTGTGCCGCGCCATGGAGTCCACCAACGGAAACGACCTCACCGCACAGCATCTGGCGCAACGGCTGTGCCAATGGCTGCACACCGTGACCGAACCCGGGGCACCTGTTGACCGGCCCTCGCTGCCCGCCGCGCTGGCTCCCGCCTGGGACGCCCTGTTGGGCGGGGCAGGCCACCCCGTGACCGTGCAAACCCTGGCCCAGCGCTGCGGCCTGCACCCCACCACGTTCATTCGGCGCTTCAAGGCGGCGGTGGGGGTCACACCCGGCGAATTTCTCCGGGACCGGCAGGTCAACGGCGCGCGCCAACTCATCGCTTCGGGCGTCAACCTCGCCGAGGCCGCCTACGCCATGGGCTTCGCCGATCAGGCCCACATGCAGCGCGCCTTCAAGGCCCGGCATGCCATGACGCCGGGGCGCTTCGCCCTGGGCGCCACACAAGACAGATAATCTCGCCTCCGCGCACGCCCGTTCGCCAGGCCCCCATGGACATGCCGGTGCATGGGGCTCGCCGTGACCGGCACCGACTCTCGACCCGACCGATTCAAACCACCACCTGAGCATGAGCGAATGCCAAACCTGCGGCGCCTGCTGCGCGAGCTTTCGCGTGGATTTCTCGGTGTTTGAAACCCAGTCCGAAGGCGGCAGCGTGCCCGACGGACTGTGGGTGCCCGTCACCGACAACATCGCCCGCCTGCGCGGCACCGACCATGGCCGCCCACGCTGTGCGGCGCTCTCCGGCAAGGTCGGCGAAAGAGCCACCTGCGGCATCTACGAATGGCGCCCCAACCCCTGCCGTGAGTTCGAAGAAGGCAGCGATGCCTGCGGCCAGGCGCGCCGCCGCCACGGCCTGCCCCCCTTGCCCGCGCGCTGAACCCATGTCCCAGTGCCAGACCTGCGGCGCGTGTTGCGCCGCCTATCGCGTCCAGTTTTCGGTGTACGAGCTGGACGACATGGGCGGCGCGGTGCCTGTGACCCTGACCGAAACCGTCAACGGCAGCACCTGCCGCATGCGGGGTACCGGCGAGGTGCCGATCCGCTGCGTGGCGCTGTCGGGCAGCGTGGGCACCGGGGTGAGCTGCGCCATCTACGCACTGCGCCCCCGACCCTGCACCGAACTGCAGGAAGGTTCCCACGCCTGCAACAAGGCACGCCAGCGTCATGGCCTGCCGCCGCTGGATGAACGGCCGGAACACTGAATATGCAAGCCCTGCTCGACACCATCGCCACGATGGCCATGCCCTCCGATGCCCAGCGCATCTTCCACGGCCGGGGTGGCCTGCACCCCGGTAGCGAGGCCTGGACACTGGACGCCTACCCGCCGGTGTGGGTACTGACCCGATTTGGCGAAACCAGCGACGACGAACTGGTCACCGTGTCGGCCGCACTCGCCGAGCGCCACGAACAGCTCTCAACCGGTGAGCCGCTGAACTGGGTGTTCCAGAGCCGGCACGAAGGCCGCAGCGAAACCCGGCTGATGGCCGGCAGCGTGCCCGAGCCGCACGTGGTGAGCGAACACGGGGCGCGCTACCTGGTGCACGTGCTCAAAGGGCAGAACCACGGCCTGTTTCTCGACATGGCCGAAGGGCGCCAGTGGGTGCGCGAACACGCCGCGGGCGCCAAGGTGCTCAACCTCTTCGCCTACACCTGCGCCTTCTCGGTGGCGGCGCTGCAGGGCGGCGCCAAGCAGGTGATCAACGTGGACATGAGCGCGGGAGCCATCGCCCTCGGGCAACAGAACCACGCGCTCAACGGGCTGCAGGCCGGCGCCAGCTTCCTGGCCCACGACATTTTCAAGACCTGGGGCAAGCTCACACGATCCGGGCCTTACCACCTGGTCATCGTGGACCCGCCGAGCTACCAGAAAGGCAGCTTCGTCGCGACCAAAGACTACCTGCGCCTCATGCGCCGCCTGCCGGACCTGCTGCGGCCAGACGGCAAGGTGCTGCTGTGCCTCAACGCACCCGAACTGGACACCGCCTTTCTGCAGGACCAGATGCACGAGGCCGCACCCGGGCTCGTGTTCGAGCAACGCTTGCCCAACCCGGCGAGCTTCGCCGATGCGTCCCCCGAACGCGCGCTCAAGGTGCTGGTGTACCGCGCCCCGAGCCTCTGAGAGGGAATTCCCCTGCCGCGCTCCGCGCCATATGGTTTAGACCTAAAATAATTTCGGTAGCGTTGGAAATTACCGACACCGTGGTTTTTGAGCCGGTGCTACCTTCACCGCACCATGAAAAAGCTCTGGGACATTTCCCCTCCGATCCATGCGGGCGCACCGGTTTTTCCGGGCGATACGGCCTACTCGCAGCAGTGGGTGGCGAGCATTGAGCCGGGTTGTCCGGTCAACGTCAGCGCCATCACGCTGTCGCCCCACGTGGGCGCACACGCCGACGCACCGCTGCACTACGACGCAGCGGGCGCGGCCATCGGTGCGGTGGACCTCGACGCCTTTCTCGGCCCCTGCCGCGTGATCCACGCCATCGGCTGCGGCCCGCTGGTGCGGCCCGAACACATTGCCCATGCGCTCGCAGATCCGCCGCCGGGCCGTTCCCAAGGCGGATCAGCCCCCACGGGGGGCAGCGACCCGCGCAGCGGCGGAGCGTGGGGGCTTAAAACGCTGCCTGCCCGCGTACTGGTGCGCGTGTACCAGCACCAGCCCCAGGACCGGTTTGATGACGCCCTGCCCGCCTTTGCGCCGGACACCGTGGAACAGCTCGCCGACCTCGGCGTGAAACTCATCGGCATCGACAGCGCCAGCATCGACCCCGCCGAGAGCAAGACGCTCGACAGCCACCAGGTGATCCGCCGCCGCGGCCTGCGCGTGCTGGAAAACCTGCTGCTCGACGACGTGCCCGAAGGCGACTACGAGCTCATCGCCCTGCCCCTGAAGCTCGCCACGGCCGACGCCAGCCCGGTGCGCGCCGTGCTCAGAAGTCTCGAATAACCCCCCGCGCCGCCTGCGGCGTCACCCCCCAAGGGGCGACACCAGCGGCCCGGCAAAGCCGGTTCCGCGGTGTCCCTGAACCGGAAAGACCCGCGCCACCTATCCACACTGTTCAACGGAGACAACCTCAATGACCACACAGCAAGACTGCACCACCCTCGATGCGAACGACCCGCTGCGCGATCTGCGCCAGCTCTTCAACATCCCCGCCGGCACCATCTACCTCGATGGCAATTCGCTCGGCGTGATGCCCGCCGCGGCCCCGGCCCGCGTGGCCGACGTCGTGACGCGCGAGTGGGGCACCGACCTGATCCAGAGCTGGAACAAGAACGGCTGGTTCGCCATGCCGCAGAAAGTGGGCGACAAGATCGCGTGCCTGATCGGCGCCGGCCCCGGCGAGGTGGTGGCCACCGACAGCACCTCGGTCAACCTGTTCAAGGTGCTGAGCGCGGCGATGAACATCGCCGCCGCCGACGCGCCGCAGCGCAAACGCATCGTGAGCGAACGCAGCAACTTCCCGACCGACCTCTACATCGCCGAGGCGCTGTGCCGGCAGCACGGCATGGAGCTGGTGCTGGTCGAGCCCGAAGAGATCGCCGCTTCGCTCACCGCCGAGGTCGCCATCCTCATGCTCACGCACGTGAACTACCGCACCGGCGCCATGCACGACATGGCCGCCGTGACCGCCGCCGCGCACGCCGAGGGCATCCTGGCCGTGTGGGACCTGGCGCACAGCGCGGGCGCGGTGCCGGTGGACCTGAAACAGGCCAAGGCCGACTTCGCCGTGGGCTGCGGCTACAAATACCTCAACGGCGGCCCGGGCGCGCCCGCCTTCGTGTGGGTCAACCCGCAACACGCCGACCGCTTCTGGCAACCGCTGGCCGGCTGGTGGGGCCACGCCACACCCTTCGAATTCACGCCCGACTACCGCCCCGCGCCGGGCATCACGCGCTACCAGTGCAGCACCCAGCCCATGATCAGCCTGGCCGCGCTGGAGTGTGGCGTGGACACCGTGCTGGCCGCCGAGGCCCACGGTGGCATGGCCGCGCTGCGCGCCAAGTCGCTCGCGCTGACCGACCTGTTCATCCAACTCGTTGAAGAACGCTGCGAAGGAAACGGGCTGGGATTGGCCACACCGCGGGAACACGCTCAACGCGGCTCTCAGGTCTGCCTGACCCGGGACGAAGGCGCCTACGCCATCGTTCAGGCGCTGATCGCGCGCGGCGTGATCGGCGACTACCGCGCCGGTGATGGCGGACGGCACAAGGACATCCTGCGCTTCGGTTTCACCCCGCTGTACATCGGCTTCGCCGACGTGTGGAACGCGGTCGAACAGTTGAAGCAGGTGCTGGAAACGGGCGAGTGGCAACGCCCGGAGTTCAACCGCAAACACGCTGTCACCTGAACCGGAGCACCCCCATGGCCTGTCCGCACCACGACACCCCCGCGTCCCCCACCGAAGCCATCGTCGCCGAAGAAAAAGCCCAGCTCGATTTCAGCAACGACATGAGCTACGGCGACTACCTGCAGCTCGACGCCATCCTGGGCGCGCAGAAACCACTCTCGCCCGCGCACGACGAGCTGTTGTTCATCGTGCAGCACCAGACCAGCGAACTCTGGATGAAGCTGATGCTGCATGAGCTGACCGCCGCCATCCGCAACATTGCGGCCGACGAACTGAACCCCGCGTTCAAGCAGATGGCCCGCGTCTCCAAGATCATGGAGCAGCTGGTGCACGCCTGGGACGTGCTGGCCACCATGACGCCACCCGAGTACAGCGCGATCCGGCCCTACCTCGGCCACTCCAGCGGCTTCCAGAGCTTCCAGTACCGCTGCATCGAATTCTCGATGGGCAACAAGAACGCGGCCATGCTCAAGCCGCACGCGCACAGCCCCGAGCGGCTGGCGCTGGTGCAGATGGCGTACGAGGCGCCGTCGCTGTACGACGAGGCCCTGCGCCTGCTGGCGCGCCGAGGCATCGCAGTGCCGGCGAGCCACACCGAGCGCGACTGGACCCGGCCCTACGAGGCCAGCGACGCAGTCAAACAAGCCTGGCTGCAGGTCTACCGCAACCCCAAGGAACACTGGGATCTGTACCAGCTCGGCGAAGAACTCACCGACCTCGAAGACGCTTTCCGCCTCTGGCGCTTCCGCCACGTGACCACGGTAGAACGCGTGATCGGCTTCAAGCGCGGCACCGGCGGCACCGGCGGCGTGAGCTATCTGCGCAAGATGCTGGACGTGGTGCTGTTCCCGGAAATCTGGACATTGCGCACGGAGCTTTGATGCGTGTCGTCAGCGGCGGTTTGCGCCCACCGCAGACCGCCGCCGGATCATCTGAAAACTGCGCGCGCTGCCGCCGCCATCGGCTGCACAGCGAGCCGGTTTCAGCAGTTGCCCTTCTTGGCCTGGCCAGGGGGGCAGAACTTGCCGCCACTCTTGCCCGGAGGGCCGGAAGGGTCGACAACCACCGAACCGGACGGGGTGTAGACAGCGCAGCCTGCGACGGCAGCGGCAACAACCAACAGTGCAATGAACGCTTTCATGCCATTTCCTTGAAGTGAAGTCATGCGATCGAGTCTATGCGCTGGGGGCCCGGCGCACCATGACCCGTGAAACACCTGGGAATGGCAGGCCATCCGGCCGTGTTCAGGACGCCGGCACGGTCCGCATCCGATCGGATCGCGGTTCGCGTTGTCGGTGGATGGGCGCAGATAACCCAGTGACGGCGCTGTGCATTCGACTGCGGCATGATGATTCCATGGTCACCATCACCCTGCCCGATCTGCGCCGCTACGCCATCGCCCGCAGCCTCTTCACCCCCACCAGCTTGCCCCAGGCCATCGAGCGACTGGGCTTTGTGCAGGCCGACCCCATTCGCTCTCCCGCCCGCGCGCAGGACCTGACGCTGCGCCACCGGGTCAAGGCGTACCGGGCGGGCGACCTGGAGCGGCATTACCCCCGGCTGGCCGTGGAGGAAGATTTTTTCGTCAACTACGGCTTCGTCACGCCCGCGCTGCACGCCCGCATGCACCCGCGCACCGCGCTCACCGAATGGCCCGACGAGCGCATGGCGCAGGCCCAGGCGGTGTGGGCCTTCGTTCAGGAACGCGGCGAAGTCCACCCGCGCGAGGTGGACGCGCATTTCGCGCACGGCCGCACCACCAACGGCTTCGGCGGGCAGTCCAAAGCCAGTACCCAGTTGCTCGACGGCATGCACTACCGCGGCTGGCTGCGCGTGGCCCGGCGCGAGAACGGCACCCGGCTCTACGCGGTGCACAGCCCGAAGGAAGCGCCCACCGACGTGCCCGCCACGCTGGACGCGCTGGTGGACACCCTGATGGCGAAGTACGCCCCGCTGCCCTCGCCCGGCCTGCGCCAGTTGGTGGGCCTGCTGCAGCACGCCGTGCCGCAATGGAAGGGCCAGCTGCGCCCGGCGCTGCAACGGGCCTGCGCGCGGCTGCCCCACGCCGACGTGGGCGGCACGACCTGGTACTGGCCCGAGGAAGAAGACCCGAAATCGCGCCGCTGGCGGGCGCCCGAGGGGGTGCGCCTGCTCGCACCGTTCGACCCGGTGGTCTGGGACCGCAACCGCTTCGAGCGCCTGTGGGACTGGGCCTACCGCTTCGAGGCCTACACACCACCGGCCAAGCGCGTGCGCGGCTACTACGCCATGCCGCTGCTGTGGCGCGACCAGGTCATCGGCTGGGGCAACCTGTCGGTGGTCAACGGGCGGCTGCAAGCGGACCTGGGTTTCGTGCACGGACAGCCGCCCAACGACCCCACCTTCCACCACGCGCTGAATGCCGAGCTGTCGTCCATGGCCACCTGCCTGGGCGTCGAGCGGGGGTGACTCAGGGTTTTATGTTGTTCTTCTGGATCACCTCGGCCATCGCGGCCGTGTCCTTGCGGATGCGGTTGGCCAGGCCTTCGGACGAGGTGCCCGCGACCTGCCAGCCCTGGGCCAGGATCTTCTGCCGTATCTCGGGACGGCGCACGATCTCGGCCAGCAGCGCGGCCAACCGGTTCACTTGGGCCTTGGGCAGGCTGTTGGGCGCGGCCACGGCGTTCCAGATTTCCAGTTGCAGGTCCTTCACACCGGCCTCGGCCAGGCTCGGCACCTCGGGCACCACGCTGCTGCGCCCCGCCGAGGTCACGCCGATGGCCTTGAGCTTGCCCGCGCGCACCTGGGCCATGGCCAGGCCCGGCGGCAGCAGCGACATCTGGATCTGCCCGCCGAGCAGCGCGGTGATGACCTGCGGGTTGCCCGGGTAAGGCACGTGCACCGGCGCGATGCCGGCGCGCGATTTGATGAGCTCCATGCCCAGGTGGGCCACCGTGCCCACGCCCGGCGTGCCGTAGTTCCAGCGGTCGCCCGACTCGCGCGCGGCGGCGAAGAAGGCGGCGCCGCTGGTGGTGGTGTCGCCCGGCACGCTGAGCACCAGCGGCGCCACGGCGAGCAGGGAGATCGGCGTCAGGTCTTTGAGCGGGTCGTAGGGGGTGGCCGGGTTGAGGATCTTGGCGATCGTCAGATTGCCGTTGATCATGAGGCCGATGGTGTGGTCGTCGGTGGCGCGCGCCACCTGGCTGGCCGCGATGTTGCCACCCGCACCCGCCTTGTTCTCCACCACCACGGGCTGGCCCAGGGCCTGCGACAGCGGCTCGGCAATCAGGCGCGCCATCAGGTCGGGCGAGGAGCCGGCGGGGAAACCGACCACGATCTTCAACGGTTTGCTCGGCCAGGCGGTCTGGGCGAAAACGTTGGACACACCACTGGCCATGGCAATGGCGGCAGCGATGACATGACGGCGTTGGGCGCGGCGCATACGGCGATTCCTCAAGGTGAACAACAGGCCCGCAGATTAACAGGCGAGGTGCTGCACCAGCGCACCCGCTCACACAGCAGGACTGACCTTTTGCAGGGCGCGGCCGCGTTGTATCGAACCGGCGCGACATGCCCCACCCAGGATGCGGTGGAACCGGCTCCGCCGGGCCACTCGCATCGCCCCCTGGGGGGTGACGCCGCAGGCGGCGCGGGGGGGTTTTACACAGGCACCGGTGGCCCGCGGTAGAGCCAGGGGTTGTCCAGCAGGTTTTCACCCAGCAGGCCCATGGCGGTGTTGCGCCCCCAGCGCAGCAAGCCGTCGGCGTGGAAGATGGTGCCGTTGCGCTGCGAACGGCTTTGCACACGGGCGTTGCGCTGCCAGCGGGTCTGCGCGAAGCGCTGCAGCAGCGCGGGCCAGTCGGGTGTGGTGCCTTCGGGTTGTGACCGCAGCAACCGGCCCAGCGTCCAGGAGTCTTCGATGGCCATGGCCGCGCCTTGCGCGAGATAGGGCCGCAAGGGGTGGGCCGCGTCCCCCAGCAAGGCCACCCGACCCTGAGCGTGTTCGTTCGGGCCGGCCATGGGGGCGCGGTCGTTCAGGGCCCAGAGTTTCCAGGCCGACACGGCGTCGATCATGCGCATGAGCTCACCACAGGCCGGGCCCAGGGCCCATTTGAGGTCGGCGGTCTGGGCCTCGTGGCTCCAGCTCTGGGGGTCGCAGCCGGGCGGCCCCCCATGTCCCAGCCCCAGCATGCCCTCCACCACCGCCACCACGTTGAACCAGTTCCCCGAGCGCACCGGGTAGTGCACCACGTGCAGCCTCGGGCCGAGCCAGGCCGTCACCTGGTTCTGGCGCAAGCGCTCGGGCAGATCGGTGGCGCGCACCATGCCGCGGTAGGCCAGGTGCCCGCTCACGCGCGTGGGCTGCGCGCCCAGCATCTGCGCCCGCACACGGCTCCACAGGCCATCGCAGCCGATGAGCGCGTCGCCCTCGATCACGGTGTCGTCCTCGCAGGTCACACGCACCCGGTCCCCCGCCAGCTCGTAGGCCACCAGGCGGGTGTCGAGCCGCAGGCGCGCGCCGCTCTCACGCTGCACGGCGCGCAGCAGCAGCTCGTGCAGGTCGGCGCGGTGCACCGTGGCGTAGGGCTCGCCGTAGCGCGCACGCGCCAGTGGCCCCAGCCGCAGCCGCCCCAGCGTGCGGGCGCTGTGGGCGTCGCGCACCTGCAGCGCGTCGGGAAATGCCGCGCAGGCGTTGAGCTCGTCCAGCAAATCCCATTCGTGGAGCACCCGCACGGCGTTGGGCCCCAACTGCAGCCCGGCCCCCACCTCGGAAAACGCCCCGGCCTGCTCCAGCAGATGCACCGAAACCCCGGCACGCGAAAGGGCCAGCGCGCAGGCCAACCCACCGATGCCACCACCGGCAATCACCACTTGTTGTTTCATGGCTCGGGATTGTGCTCCGGCCCGTGGCCCGTGCTTTGACCCAAATCAGCACCGTGGCGAGCCGCCCAGGTTTCAGAGCACGCGCTGGAACCAGAGCAGGGACAACCCGGCCGAGAGCAGCACCAGCAGCGAAGCCGCCAGCGCGAGCAGCGCGGAGATTTCGGTTTCCTTCTTCTCCACCGTCAGGCGGGTGCTGAGGGTTTCGTACACCTTCTTCAGGTTGTCCGCGGTGCCGGCGTAGAAGTACTCGGCCTGGGTCATGCGCGCCACGTCCTTGAGAGTGTCCTCGTCCAGCCGCACCCGCATCGACCAGCCTTCGAAGCCGATCACCTCGCCGTCCACCGTGCCCACGCCGACGGTGTAGACGCGCACGCCGCGGTCGGCGGCCAGCTTGGCGGCCTCGGCGGTGTCCACGCCGGTGGTGCGCTGGCCATCGGTGAGCAGGATGATGGCGGCCGAGGTGTAGGAGCCCGGCGCCACCGGCACAAAGGCTTTCTGCTCCGTCTGCGGCTGGTCGATGGCCCGGCCCTGGGGAGCGAACGGATCGCTCTGGCGCCCGTAGGTCATGCTCGCCAGATCGATCCCCTGCCCCGGAAACAGCTCGGACAGGGCCACCACGATCGCGCTGCCGATGGCCGTGGCCCGCTGCAGCTGGAACTTGTCGATGGCGGTCACGAGGTCTTCGCGGCTGAGCGTGATGGGCTGCACCACCTGGGCCGAGCCGGCGAAGGCCACGATGCCCACGCGCACATGGCGCGGCAGCTCGGCCAGAAAGGCCTTGGCCGCGTTCTGCGAGGCCACCAGCCGGTTCGGTTCCACGTCGGTGGCGCGCATGCTGCCCGAGACGTCCATCGCCAGGATGATGGTCTGCTGCTGCGAAGGCAGCACCACGACGGCCATGGGGCGTGCGGACGCCAGCAGCAGGGCCGCGAAGGCCAGCAGCAGCAGCAGCGGCGGCACATGGCGCCGCCAGCCCGGCCCCGGGCCCATGGCCTCGCGCACGATGGACAGGCTGGCAAACCGCAGCGCGGCGCGCTTGCGCCGGTGCAACAGCCACACATAGCCGATCACCAGCAGCGGCAACACCAGCAGCAGCCACAGCAGCTCGGGCCAGAGGAAGGTGACGGGTGGGTTGGTCATGCGACGCCCTCCGCACGGCGCACCGCGGTGCGAGCCCCCAGGTGTCTGCCCAGGCCGGCGCGCAGGTTGCTGCGGCGCCGGCGCAGCTCCACGAAACGCAGCACCGCATCGGCCAGGTCGTCGTCGGTGGCGAGCTCCAGCGTGTCCACGCCGGCACGCGCCAGGCTCTCGCGCAGCTGCGCCTCGCGCTGGGCCGCGATGCGGGCGAAGCGCTGGCGGAAACCCCGGTCGTGGGTGTCCACCAGCAATTGCTGGCCGGTCTCGGCGTCGCGCACGGGGATCAGCCCCAGATCGGGCAGCTCCAGCTCCAGCGGGTCGAGCAGGCGCACCGCCACCACATCGTGCCGGCGCGCCAGCTCGCCCAGCGGCTGCTCCCAGCCGGGCTCGCTGATGAAGTCGGACACCACGAACACGGTGGAGCGCTGGCGCACGGTGTGCACCGCTGCGCTCAGCAGATCGGCCAGCCGCGTGGGGCCACCAAATGCCGCCGCGCCGGATCCCGACTTCGCCAGGGACACCGCCGGGCCGGCTTTGCCGGACGGGGTCACGCGCAGCGCGGCGGGGGTGTTCAGCAAGTGCATCAGGCGCAGCAGGTGCACACGCCCGCCGCGCGCGGGCAGCACCTCGTCCACCACGGGCTGGCCACGCGATCCGTACAACAGCGCGCCGACCCGGTTACCGTGGCGCGTGATGAGCCGGGCCAGCACGGTCACCACATCACGCAACACCTCGCTCTTGCGCTGATCGCCCGAACCGAAATCGACCGAGGGGCTGAGGTCCAGCAGAAACCAGGCGGCCATCTCGCGGTCTTCGGTGAACACGCGCACATGCGGAGTCTGCAGGCGGGCGGTGACGTTCCAGTCGATGTGACGCACATCGTCGTGGTGCTGGTATTCGCGCAGGTCGGCCAGGTCCAGCCCGCTGCCCCGCATGAGGGTGCGGTAGTCGCCCTGCAGCAGACCGTCGAGCCGGCGGATCACGGTCCACTCCAGGCGGTGCAGCAGGGCATCTGCCTTCTCGACCGGCGCTGCCACGGAAGGCGGCGGTTGTGCGGGGCGGGATTTGAAGAGGCCGAACAGCATGCTGCGCTCCCGTTCAAGCGGCCTTTTTGTCGTGTTCCAGCGGCTTGGCTGGCGGCGTCACGGCGTCCATGATGCGCGCCACGAGGTCGTCGGCATCCAGCCCCTCCGACAGGCCTTCGTAGGACAGCACCAGCCGGTGCCGCAACACGTCGGGCACCAGATCGCTCATGTCTTCGGGCAACGCGTAGCTGCGCCCGCGCAGCATGGCCAGCGCCCGGGCGCCTTCGACCAGGCCGATGGTGGCACGCGGGCTGGCGCCATAGGTAAGGAGGCGCTCGAAGTCTTTCAGGCCGTGTTTCTCGGGCGTGCGTGTGGCCGACACCAGGCGCACCGCGTACTGCACCAGCGAGGGGTCCACGTACACCTCGCGGCACAGCGCCTGCAACGCGGCGAGCTGCGCGGTGGTGGCCACGGCCTGCACCTGCACGGCCGGGCCTGTGACACGTTCGACGATGACGAATTCCTCTTCATCGCTCGGGTAGTCCACCAACACCTTCATCATGAAACGGTCCACCTGCGCCTCGGGCAGCGGGTAGGTGCCTTCGGTCTCGATCGGGTTCTGCGTGGCCATCACCAGAAACGGGCTGGGCACCGGGTGCGACTCGCCGGCGATCGTCACCTGCCGCTCCTGCATCACCTCCAGCAAGGCGCTCTGCACCTTGGCCGGCGCGCGGTTGATCTCGTCGGCCAGCAGCAGGTTGGCGAACACAGGCCCGAGCGAGGTGCTGAATTCACCGGTCTTCTGGTTGTAGATGCGCGTGCCCATGAGGTCGGCGGGCACCAGGTCGGGCGTGAACTGGATGCGCTTGAACCGCCCCTGCACCACGCTGGCCAGCGTCTTCACGGTGAGCGTCTTGGCCAGCCCGGGCACGCCCTCGACCAGCAGGTGGCCTTGCGCCAGCATCGCCACCATGACCCGCTCCAGGAACCGGTCCTGCCCGACCACCACGCGCTTGACCTCGTAGAGGATCTGCTCCATGAGCTGTGCGGTGTCGGGGCTGCTGTTCTCGCTCATGAAACGCTCCTTGGATTCAGAAAGGGGGAAGGCCTGCAGCGGACGCCGCGCTTTCGATCGGCACGGCAAACCCGATGCCGACAAAGGTGCGGTGGTTGCTGGGATTGAGGATGCCGGTGACGACACCGATCACCTCGCCTTCCATGGTGACCAGCGGCCCGCCCGAATTGCCGGGGTTGGCCGCCGCGTCGAACTGGATCAGGTTGCTGATTTCCTGCTCGCCCTCGGGTGCCTTGAACGAGCGCCCGAAACCGGAGATCACCCCGGCCGAGGTGGACGGGCCGATGCCGAACGGGAAGCCCACGGCCACCACCTGGTCCCCCGGCAACAGGTCGCCGGTGCTGCGCATCGTGGCCGCGTGCAGGTCGTCGGGGATGGTGTGGGCCTGCAGCACGGCCAAGTCGTTTTCGGCCTGCACGCCGGTGACGCTGGCGCCGGACTCCGAGCCGTCGGCGAACACCAGCTGCACCTTGTCCGCACCCTGCACCACGTGCAGATTGGTCAGGATGATGCCCTTGTCCACGATCACCACCCCCGTGCCCACGCCGTGCTCGACGGCTTCGCCCTGCTTGTCCTTCATGTAGGACACCACCCGCACCACGGCGGGCCGGATCTTCTCGGCCGCGCGCGCGGCGGGCGATGGCAGGTTCTGCGTGCTCAGTGTGCGCAACACCGCCGCGTCAACGTCTTTCTGGGTCAGGGCCCTGGCGCCCATCGGCCCGGGCGCCCAGAGGCTGGCCAGCAGCAGCGCGCCCAGCAGGGCCAGCGCGGCCCACATCACACGGGGGCTCACCGCCGCACGGGCCAGCCCGGCGCGCCAGCGGCCGGGCGGATGGGGCGCAGACGCCGCCGCTTCGCCCGCCAGGGCCGGATCGGGGCGCACGTCGGGCGCGCCTGGCACCGCAGGGGCGGCGCGAACCGATCGGCTGTACAGGGCGGGCTTTCGCATTACGACTCCTGAAACGCCTGGCGGGGGCGGTGTGTCACATCATGCCGCGTTGCTGCGCCGGGCTCAAGCGTCGAGCAGCTGGCGCAGCACGTAGGGGAGGATTCCCCCGGCGCGGTAATAGTTCACCTCCACCGGCGTGTCGATGCGCAGCGTGAGCGCGACCTCGCGGCGCTGCCCGTCGGGGCGGGTGATCACCATGGTGGCCTCGCTCTGCGGCAGCAATTGCGGGTGAGGCAAGACGTCGATCTGTTCTTCACCGGTGAGCCCCAGGCGCTCCCAGCTGTCGCCGGGCTGGAACTGCAGCGGCAGCACCCCCATGCCCACCAGGTTGCTGCGGTGGATGCGCTCGAAGCTGCGCGCCACCACGGCCCGGATGCCCAGCAGCTGGGTGCCTTTGGCGGCCCAGTCGCGGCTGGAGCCGGTGCCGTATTCCTCGCCCGCGAACACCACGGTGGGCACGCCCGCGGCCTGGTAGCGCATGGCGGCGTCGAAGATGCTCATCTTCTGGCCCTGGCCCACGCCCTCGTTCTGGTAGATGGTCCAGCCGCCCTCCTCGCGCGAGCCGTCCGCGCCGGGCGCGAGCATCAGGTTCTTGATGCGCACGTTGGCAAAGGTGCCGCGCATCATCACCTCGTGGTGGCCACGGCGCGCGCCGTAGCTGTTGAAGTCGGCCTTCAGCACGCCGCGTGCCAGCAGCCACTGGCCGGCGGGTGAACTTTCCTTGATCGAGCCGGCGGGCGAGATGTGGTCGGTGGTGATGGAGTCGCCGAACAGGGCCATGACGCGCGCACCGCGCACGGCCGGGGCCTGTTCGGCCGGCTGGGCCAGCTCAAAATGTTCGAAGAACGGCGGCTCGGCGATGTAGGAGCTGACCGGCCAGGTGTAGGCGTTGCCGCTCACGCCGTGGATGCGCTCCCAGAGCTTGCCGGGCTCGCTGGCGACCCGCGCGTAGTTCTCGCGGTAGGCCTTGCCATTCATCGCGAAGCGCATGAGCTTGTGGATCTCGTCGCTGTCCGGCCAGACGTCGCCCAGGTACACCGGCTTGCCGCCCTTTCCCAACCCCAGCGGTTCGGTCATGAGGTCTTTCATGACGTTGCCCGCGATGGCATAGGCCACCACCAGCGGCGGGCTGGCCAGGAAATTGGCCTTGAGGTTGGGGTGGATGCGCGCCTCGAAGTTGCGGTTGCCCGAGAGCACGGCCGCGCACACCAGATCGTTCTGCGTGATCACGGCGTTGAGCTCGGGCGTGAGGTCGCCGGCGTTGCCGATGCAGGTGGTGCAGCCATAGCCCGCGAGCGAAAAACCCAGCTTCTCCAGGTAGGGCAGCAGGCCTGTGGCCGTGAGGTATTCGGTGACGATGCGCGAGCCCGGGGCCAGCGAGGTCTTGATGTGCGGCTGCACCTTCAGGCCCGCCTCCACCGCCCTCTTCGCCAGCAGGCCGGCGGCCAGCAGCACGCCGGGGTTGCTGGTGTTGGTGCAGCTGGTGATGGCGGCGATCAGCACGTCACCGTTGCCGATGGACAGCTTTTTCAGCACGGCGTGCGACTGCGGCTCGGCCCCGGCATGGGCGATGGCACGCGCCGGCTTGTTGGCCTCCATCTCGGCCACGAAACGCGGCGCGCCGGCGGGCGTGGGTGTCGCCTTCTCGGGCGCCGGGGGGTCGGCCGGCTGGCCCAGCTCGGGCTGGTAGCGCGTGTGCAGCAGCTCGGCTGGGCGGTTGAAGCCGTTCTGTGCGTTGGGCTTGCTGAAGAGATCGGCGAACTGCTGCGCCACCTGGCCGAGTTCGATGCGGTCTTGCGGGCGCTTGGGGCCGGCAAGACTGGGCGTGACCAGACCCAGATCGAGCCGGACCACCTGCGAATAATCGATGTCACCCGCGGCCTGCGAAGCCCCCGCGGCGCCCGGCACGCCGAACAGGCCCTGAGCGCGGAAGTAGGCCTCGAAGGCTTCGATCTCGGCCTTGCTGCGGCCGGTGCCCCGGAAGTAGTCGAGCGTCTTGTCGTCCACCGGGAAGAAGCCCATGGTGGCGCCGTATTCGGGTGCCATGTTGGCAATCGTGGCGCGGTCGGGCAGCACCAGCGAGGCCGTGCCCTCACCGAAGAACTCGACGAACTTGCCCACCACCTTGTGGCTGCGCAGGATTTCGGTCACGGTGAGCACCAGGTCGGTCGCGGTGCAGCCTTCGCGCAGGCGGCCGGTGAGCTCGAAGCCCACCACGTCGGGTGTCAGGAAGTACACCGGCTGGCCCAGCATGGCGGCTTCGGCCTCGATGCCGCCCACGCCCCAGCCCACCACGCCGATGCCGTTGATCATGGTGGTGTGGCTGTCGGTGCCCACCAAGGTGTCGGGGTAGTACAGGCCGCCCTTCAGGTGCACGCCGCGCGCCAGATATTCCAGATTCACCTGGTGCACGATGCCAAAGCCCGGCGGCACCACGCCAAAGGTGTCAAAAGCCTGCATGCCCCATTTCATGAACTCGTAGCGCTCGCGGTTGCGCTGGAATTCGAGCTTCATGTTGAGGTCCAGGGCGTTCTTCGTGCCGTAGTAGTCGACCATCACCGAGTGGTCCACCACCAGGTCCACTGGCACCAGTGGCTCGATGCGTTTGGGGTCCTTGCCCAGGCGCTGGGCCACGCTGCGCATGGCCGCCAGATCGGCCAGCAGCGGCACGCCGGTGAAGTCCTGCAGCACCACACGCGCCACGGTGAACGGGATCTCCTGCGTGCGCGCCGCGCTCGGCTGCCACTGCGCAAGCTGGGCCACATGCTCCGGCGTCACGCGCTCGCCGTCGCAGTGCCGCAGCACGCTTTCCAGCACGATGCGCAGCGACACCGGCAGGCGCTGCACGCCGGGAAACTGCCGGGCCAGCGCGGGCAACGAGTAGAAGCGGCCGGTTTTCCCCGATGCCGTCTTGAAGGTTTTGACCGTGGACGCAAACGGGTGGGAAAAGGCGGCGCCTTGTGCCATGGAGAACTCCTGTCGGTATCGGTGGGTTGCGAGCCATTCTGTCAGCAGCGCGCTTTACCGTGCTGGCAGTAATGGTTTGCGGCGCATCCAAAAAAGCCCCACGGAAACGGGTTCCGGGGGGCTTGCTTGGCGAGGCCCGGTGCGACGGACGCCCCGGGCTGCTTCGGCGTCAAGCGGCCATCACAGGCGTCCCGTCAACACCAGCACGAGCAGGACGATGACGATCAGGCCCAGCACACCACTGGGACCGTAGCCCCAGCTCCTGCTGTGCGACCAGGTCGGGATGACGCCAACCAGCATCAGGATCAACACGATCAACAGAATGGTTCCAAGTCCCATGGGGTTCTCCTTTGGATGAGTGCCAGCGAACAGGGTGTTCAGTTCGTGGGCGCGGGGGGCGGGGGGACCACGATCACGCGGGTGGTACCACCGGTCTTGCCGGTTTCACCGGTGTCGCCGGTACTGCCCGTGGCACCGGTGTCACCCGTGCTGCCGGTGCTGCCGGTGGCACCTGTGTCGCCAGTGCTTCCGGTACTGCCCTGGCTACCGGTGTCGCCCTGCAGTCCGGTGGAGCCGGTGGCACCACTCGATCCCGTGGCGCCGGTTTCGCCAGCGGGACCGGCGGGGCCGGGCACCACCACGGCGGCCGGAGGCGTGTTCACGACCACGGGTTCGCGATCGCAGGCCGCCAGGCCGAAGGTGGAAATCAGTGCCAACAGCACAAGTGAATGGTTCATGGGGAGTCCTTCAGGGGTGAACGGGTGTGGTTTCGGCGGTTGCACGGGTCACACCGACCAGCCGGTCCGACAGGGATGTCCAACCGGCATGGCCCAGCGTAGCCGGATGTGCGCAAAGCCTCTGTGCGCTGGCGAACACCCCGCGCCGCCGTTTCGCCGGGTCGGCCAGAAGGCATCTTGGCCGCGTTTGCGCGACGCCAGAACCTTTCTGCGGTGTTGCAGTGGTAACCAGGTGTTGCCCACATGGCCCTCAGATACCAATCCCTGTCTTTGCACACATGGGCAGCGGAACCGCCCATCACCATCGGACTTCAACCCGAACCTGGGCCACGGCGGCGAGCCTGCCGCGCGGAGGTCGCCGGCTTCTCGCCAAGGCCCGGGTCACAAACCACAGGAGGGCAAACCCATGACCGCAGTCACGTCGATTCGCGACAAGAACCACAAGAACCTACTTCTCGCCGCACTGCCATCGGCCGAGTGGCAGCAGCTGCAACCCGACCTGGAGTGGATCGAACTGGTGCAGGGGACCGTGCTGCACCAGACCGGCGCGCCGCTGCGCCACGTGCACTTCCCGACCACCGCGACGGTTTCGCTCGTGTCGTCCATGGAGGACGGCGCGTCGGCCGAGGTGGCCGTGGTCGGCAACGAGGGCATGGTCGGTGTGTGCGCCTTCATGGGGCATCCACACGCGCTGAGCGACGCCGTGGTGCAGCACCCCGGCCACGGCTACCGCATGAGCACCCAGGCCATCGTGCGCCACACCCAGCGCTCGCCGGCCGTCATGCACCAGTTGCTGGGCTACACGCAGGCGCTGTTCACCCACATGGCGCAGTCCTCGGCCTGCAACCGCCACCATTCGCTGGACCAGCAGCTGTGCCGCTGGCTGCTGCACCACCTGGACCGCCAGAGCAGCCCGGACATGCTGGTGACGCAGGAGCGCATTGCCGGCCTGCTGGGCGTGCGCCGCGAGGGCGTGACCCATTGCGCGTTGAAATTGCAGAAGGCGGGGCTGATCCACTACAGCCGCGGCCACATCGCCATCCTGGACCGCGAAGGTCTGGAGGCCCGTAGCTGCGAGTGCTATGGCGTGGTCCGGCACGCCTACGACCACCTCTCGCGCGAGAACGGCGCACCGCACCTGCACCTGTGCCACGACAACCGCCAGTCCGCGCCGGTGGTGACGCGCCAATTGAAGGCCGCGTGAGCGGCCGTGCGGCGGGCCGATCGGCCGCTCAGAACATCCGGTCGATGAAAGACTTCAACCGGTCTTCCAGGGTGTCGGGCGGCGGCGCGTTGGGATCGGGCGGCGCCGGGATCAGGTTGCGGTCGATCGGTTCGTCGTCCATGCCGAGTTCCTCGATGAAGCCCCCGTCGGCCCACTCCACGTAGCGCCAGCCGCCGTCCTCCACCTGCACCACCCCTTCGGGTGCCAGCAGCGCCTTCTGGGGTTTGCCGCGCAGCGCGGTGGCCATGAACTGGATCCAAGCCGGCAGGGCCAGCGAGGCGCCCGAGGCATGGCTGCCCAGGCTGCGCGGGGTGTCGTAGCCCAGCCAGACCACGGCCACCAGGTCGGGCTGGAAGCCCGCGAACCAGGCGTCCACCACGTTGTCCGTGGTGCCGGTCTTGCCGTACAGGTCGCCGCGGCGCAGTTGCGCCTGCGCCCGCGCCGCGGTACCGCTGCGGGTCACGCCGTTGAGCAGGGTGGCCGTGAGGAAGGCGTTGCGCGCGGGCAGCGTGCGCTTGGACTCGTCGATCACCGGCTCGGGCGCTTCGAACACCACCTCGTCGGCGCTGTTGGTGATGCGCTGGATCAGCAAGGGCTCGACCTTCAGGCCCCCGTTGGCGATCACCGCGTAGGCGCTGGCGAGCTGCAGGGGCGTGGTGGCGCCCGAGCCCAGGGCCAGGGTGAGGTTGTCGGGCTGGCGGTCCACGTCGAAGCCGAAGCGGCCGGTCCATTCGCGCGCGGCCTGGGGGCCGAGCAACTGCACCAGGCGGATGCTGACCAGGTTCTTGGAACGGGCCAGCGCCACGTCCAGCGGGATCGGGCCGTCGGCGCTGCCATCGGAGTTGGCCGGCGCCCACGCGCCGGTGTCGTTCAGCGGCGCGTCGTTGACCAGGGTCTGCGGCATCACGCCGTTTTCCAGCGCCGCCGAGTACAGGAAGGGCTTGTAGGCGGAGCCCGGCTGGCGCCAGCCCTGCGTGACGTGGTTGAACTGGTTGCGCTGGAAATCAAAGCCCCCCACCAGGGCACGCACCCGGCCGTCGTGCGGGTCCAGCGCCACCAGCGCGCCCTCGGCCTGCGGCCATTGGGTGATGACCCAGTCGTCGCTCTGGCGCACCAGGCGCACCACCGAACCGCGTTCGATGCGCAGCGCCTTGGCCGCGCCCTTGGCCAGCCCGGGGCGCGCCTGGCGCAGCCCCTTGCCGCGGATGCTCACGACCTCGCCCGAGGACAGCACGGCGGTGACTTCCTTGGGGCTGGCGCTGCCCACCAGGGCCACGCGCAGCGTCTCGTCGTCGCTGTGGTCGGCCAGCTTCTGGCTCACGGCCGGGTCGTCCAGGGGGGTGTCAGTGTCCAGCGCTTCGTGGGCCTCGGGGCCGCGCCAGGCCAGGCGCAGCTCGCGGTCGATCAGGGTCTTGCGCACCGCCTGCCAGGCCGCTTTTTGCTCGCGCGAGTCCAGGGTAGTCACGACTTTCATGCCCGAGGTGTAGGCGGCTTCCCCGTACTGGGCAAACACCTGCTGGCGCGCCGCCTCGGCCACGTGCTCGGCGTGCAGTTCGGTGTCGCCCGGGTTGCGCACCACCAGCTCTTCGCTTTTGGCGGCCTCGTAGGTGACCTGGTCGATCACGCCCACGGTGTGCATGCGCGAGAGCGCCACCAGCTGGCGCGCCCGGGCCCGCGCGGGGCTCTTGATCGGGTTCACGGTGGCCGGGCTTTGCGGCAGGCCGGCCAGCATGGCGCACTCGGCGGCGGACAGCGCGTCCAGCGGCTTGCCAAAGTAGGTCTGTGCAGCCTCGGCGAAACCGTAGGCGCGCGAGCCCAGGTAGATCTGGTTCATGTAGAGCTCCAGGATCTGGTCCTTGCTCAGCTCGCCTTCGATCTTCAGCGAGAGCATGGCCTCCTTGAGCTTGCGCGAGAGGGTGCGCTCGTTGGTGAGGAAAAAGGTGCGCGCGACCTGCTGGGTGATGGTGGAGGCGCCCTGCGAACGGCCACCGCTGAGGTTGGCCACCACCGCGCGTGCCACGCCCTTGGGGTCGATGCCGCCGTGTTCGTAGAAGCGGGTGTCTTCCACCGCCAGCAGGCTCTCGCGCATGAGCTTGGGGATCTGCCCGATGCGCAGGTACTGCCGCCGCTCGCTGCCGAAGCCGCCGATCTCCACCCCATCGGCTGTGTACACGCGCAGGGGTTGTTTGGGCTGGTAGTTGGCCAGGCCGCTGGTGTCGGGCAGCTGCGGGTACAGCACCGCAATGCTCACCACCAGGACCAACAGGCCGGCGGCCAGGGCGCCCAGCGGGGCCAGAAGCAGCCAGCGGCGGTGCTGGCGCAGCGCCTGCAACACCGGTGCAAAAGAGAATGCCATGGGGTTCGTGCGCGGGAGGGTGGTCTGGGAGCAGGCACCCTGGGCGCAGGTTGTATCGAGCCGGCAATTATCCCAGCCAGGCCCGCCCAACACGTAACAAGCTGTCTTGGGCCCTGGCACGGCGCCCGCGCGGCCCGCGCCGCCTGCGCGACTGGCAGGCGCCGGGCCCGCCCCCGATTGCCGGACAATCCGGGGGTGAACCTCAAAGCCCCCGAACTCCTGCTCCCCGCCGGCACGCTGCAACGCATGCGCGCCGCCTACGACTTCGGCGCCGACGCCGTCTACGCCGGCCAGCCGCGCTACAGCCTGCGCGCGCGCAACAACGAGTTCCGCATGGAACAGATCGCCCAGGGCATCGAAGAAGCGCATGCGCGCGGCAAAAAATTCTTCGTCACCAGCAACCTGATTGCGCACAACGACAAGCTGCGCACCTACCTCCGCGATCTGGCGCCGGTGGTGGCCCTCAAGCCCGACGCGCTCATCATGGCCGACGCCGGGCTCATCATGCTGGTGCGCGAGGAGATGGAGAGCGGCCGCTGGCCCGAGGTGCCGATCCACCTCTCGGTGCAGGCCAACACCACCAACAGCGCGGCGGTGAAGTTCTGGCACCGCCAGGGTGTGGCCCGCGTCATCCTCTCGCGCGAACTCAGCCTGGACGAGGTGTCCGCCATCCGCGACGCCTGCCCCGATGTCGAGATCGAAGTCTTCGTGCACGGCGCGCTGTGCATCGCCTACTCGGGCCGCTGCCTGCTCAGCGGCTATTTCAACCGCCGCGACCCCAACCAGGGCACCTGCACCAATGCCTGCCGCTGGGAATACAAGACCCACGGCGCCCACACCGACAGCGACACGGGCGAGGCTGTGCCCGCAGAACGTCTGGACAACGACTTCAACTTCGCCCAGGAAGACGAAGACGCCGCCCGCCAGTTCGCCGCCACCTGCGGCGGCGGCACGCGCCACCCGCTGGCCGACCGCGTGTGGCTGCTCGAAGAGAAAGAGCGTCCCGGCGAGCTCATGCCCATCATGGAAGACGAGCACGGCACCTACATCATGAACAGCAAGGACCTGCGCGCCGTGGAGCACGTGGCCCGGCTGGTGCAGATCGGCGTGGACTCGCTCAAGATCGAGGGCCGCACCAAGAGCCACTACTACGTGGCGCGCACCGCGCAGGTGTACCGCCGCGCCATCGACGACGCGGTCGCCGGCCGGCCGTTCAACCCCGAGCTGCTGCGCGAACTCGAAGGACTGTCCAACCGCGGCTACACCGGCGGCCTGCTGGAGCGCCGGCCCAGCCAGGACTACCAGAACTACCAGAGCGGCAGCTCCGAGAGCCAGCGCAGCCAGTTCGTGGGCGAGGTGCTGCGCGTGCGCGAAGACGGCTGGGCCGAGGTGGAGACCAAGAACCGCTTCGCCGTGGGCGACCGGCTGGAGGTGATCCACCCCGGCGGCAACCGCGTGATCCAGCTGCACACCATGACCTCCCTGGACGGCGAACCGGTGCAGGTGGCCCAGGGCAGCCCGCTGCGCGTCTGGGTGCCCCTGGGCGCGCCGGCCGAGGGCGCGCTGCTGGCCCGGCTGCTGTAGGCCCCCTGCCACCCCGCGCACCGAACAGCGCTCAGCTTTCTCCCGTCCCGGTCGATACAGAGGTTCAAGGCCACGGCGCAGCTCGCGGCGGTGGCCAGCGAATCACGGGAAGGGTTGGATCATGCTTTCGTGGGACTGGATGGCTTCGTTCTGGTCGGCACCCATCGTCGAGGCGAACCTGGTCGTCTTCATGAACCTGCTGGGTGCCCTGTTGCTGGGCCTGGTGGTGGGCTACGAGCGCTCGTACCACGGCCGCGCCGCCGGCATGCGCACCTACGGCATCGTGTGCATGGCCTCGGCCGCGCTGACGGTCTTCGTCGGTTACCCGGGCTTCTGGTACGGCGGCCACGGCGGCATGACCGGCGTAGCCCTGGACCCCACGCGGGTGGTGCAGGGCATCGTCACCGGCGTCGGGTTTCTGGGCGCCGGCGTCATCATGAAAGAGGGCCTGAGCATCAGCGGCCTGACCACGGCGGCCTCCATCTGGGCCTCGTCCGCCATCGGCGTGCTGGTCGGTGTCGGCCTGTATGGCGCGGCCATCCTGCTGACAGCCCTGTCCACCGTGCTGATGGTGTGGGGCTCGCGTCTGGAGTCGCACCTGCCCTCGCGCCACGCCATCGGCATCACCCTGCGCTTTGGCGCCACACGTGCACCAACCGAGGCCGAGCTTGCCGGCTGGCTCGGGGACTGCGGCTACGAACTGGCCCCCGGGTCGATCGCCATCCATGTGGAAAACGCGCTGGCCCAGTGGCACTTCGTGGCGGTGGCCATGGACCGGCGCCGCTGCTGGTCGCTGCCCCAGCTGGCCCAGCAGTTGGGCGCCCGGCCCGAAGTGGAGCTGCTGGGCGTGGCCCGCGCCCGCAACTGAACCCCTCTGGACCCACCTGCGGAGACGCCATGAAAACCCACACACTCCGCCCCATGGATTACCTGCTTCTCGGGGTCTTGTGCGCCGTGTCGCCCACGACCTTTGCCAGCCCCAGCGACGAGGTGCGGCCCCCTGACTGGGACCTGTCGCAGGACGGCAGCCTGATCATCCACCGCAGCGCCCGCGTGGCTTGGCCCCGCTGCGTGGAGGGCATGCAATGGAGCGGCCAGCGCTGCACCGGCAAGGCCCTGTGGCTCAGCCACGCCGAAGCGCTGGCGCGGGTCAAGGCCCGCCAGGAGGCCGAAGGCGTGGCCTGGCGCCTGCCCCACATGAAAGAGCTGCAGCAACTGGCCTACCAGAACGCCCGGCCGACCGCGACGGGACAGACGCTGTTGCCATCGATCGGTCAAGGCTGGAGCTGGACCGCCACGACCACCATCAACATCCGCTCCTTCAACGCCTACGACTACAACAACATCCAGCGTGGCGTGAACGGACAGAACATGAACCAGATCAAATTCCTGCACGGCTGGGCCGTGAACACCGCCACCGCCGAGGCGCAAGGCGACGTGCTCAAGCGCAGCAAGCTGCTGGTGCGGCTGGTGCGGCCTCTGGCGGAGTAGCCTCCCCCCAGCTGAATGCCCCCGCAGCGCTTCGCGCTACCCCCCAAGGGGGCGGCACTGGCCGTCCGGCAGAGCCGGCCCGGCGGTGCCCCCGGTTGAACCACTTCATTCGCCGCGGATGGCACTCCGGTTCCCGCCCGGTGCCTGGCCAGCCCGGCGGTGCCCTGTGGCTGGATCGTTTCATGCGTTGCCGGTCGCGCTCCGGCCCCGCCCGGTGTCTCGGCCCCTCAGGGCCACCGGCTCGATCATGAGGGCGTGACCTGCACGTCCTGTCCGTTGACACGCACCGTGACCGGGTTGCGGTTAGGTGCCCGATCCGCCACGACGGAGTAGCCCGTGACCACGCCGTTGCTCCAGCTGCACGAGACCCGGTAACCGCCGCGTGCACGCAAACCGCTGAACGAGCCTTTCGCCTTCCAGCGATCCGGCAGCGCGGGCAGCAGGACAATTTTTCCCTCGTGGCTTTGCAGCAGCATTTCGCCCACCGCGCCGGTAATGCCGAAGTTGCCGTCCATCTGAAAGGGCGGGTGGTCGCAGAACAGGTTGTCCAGCGTGTTGAACGTCAGCAGGCCACGGACCATCTCGCCGGCGCGCATGCCATCGCCCAGACGGGCGAACAGTGCGGCGCGCCACGGCCAAGTCCACGAACGGCGGCTGTCTCCGACGACGTTGTCGGCCGTGAAGCCCGTGCCCTTGTCGCTGCAGCGCGCCTTCAGCGAGACCATCGCGGCAGCGGCCAGCTGCGGCGTCTTGGCCGGTGTGATCTGCCGCCCGGGGTAGACCGCGAACAGGTGCGAGGTGTGGCGGTGCGTGTCGTTCGGGTCGTCGCGGTCGACCTGCCACTCCTGCAGCTGACCCCACGAGCCGATCTTGTTCGGCGCGAGCCTGGCCTGCAGCGTGCGCACGTCGGTGCCGTCGGCCGCGGTCGGGCTCACCCCGAGTGCCGCCGAAGCGTCGATGTAGTTCTGGAACAGGTCCCAGATGATCTGCTGGTCGTACATCACCCCGTCTTCGCGGGGCACGTGGTTCTGCTCGGGCGAGAACCCCAGCGGCGCGACGAGCAGGCCGTCGCTGCGCACCTTCAGCAGCGACTTCCAGAACTCGACGATCTCCTTGAGGAGCGGGTGCGCGGTGGTCTGCAAGTAGGCCCTGTCCTGCGTGAAGGCGTAGTGTTCCCACACGTGCTGGCAATACCAGGCGCTGGCCACCGTGTTCCACTCCCAGGCGCTGCTGCCGAACGGGCTCTGCATCGTGCGTGCCGTCCAGCCCGGCGTCTGCGCGCCGAACTCGCGCTGCGTGGCCACGCGCATCGGCGCGGCCTGCGCCTTTACGAAGCCGATCAGCGCGAGGTGGCTGTCTCCGAGGTCGGCCGACTCGGCACCCCAGTAGTTCATCTGAACGTTGATGTTGTTGTGGAAATCGCTCGACCAGGCCGGCGAATTGCTGTCGTTCCACAGGCCCTGCAGGTTGGCGGGCAGCCCGTCGGGCCGCGAGCAGCTGATGAGCAGGTAGCGACCGTAGTCGTACATGATCTCCTCCAGGCCCGTGTCGGTGCGGTTGGACGCGTAGGCCTTGCGGCGCAGATCGGTCGGCAGCTGCTTGACGCTGGCCGTCGGATCCGTGCCCCAGCTCACGTCCACACGCGCCATGCGCGGCGCGAAATCGGCCAGGTGACGGGTGAGCACGGTGTCCCAGCCCAGCGCGGCCGCAGCGTTGACGCGGTTGCGTGCAACCTGCACCACCTGGCCCGGGTTCAGGCCGCTGGTCCAGTTGGCCGCGTAGTCGGCCTTGTAGTCGGTGGCCGCATCCAGCAGCACGGTCAGCGTCGTGCAGTTGGCAAAGCGCAGGCTGCCGCCATCCACGGTGAGGGTGCCGTCGGTCAGCACACGCAGCGAGGCTCCGTAGTTCTCGCTGTTCCACATCGTGCCCTGGAACTCGAGGCGACCGGCCTCCGGCGCGACGGTGGTGGCGCCCTGCGCGCTGCTCAGCGTGATGCGCCCGTTCAGGCGGGCGCTGCCGACGGCGGTGTAGCGGAAGGCCATCACGTCGTCCGCGCGCGTTGCGAAGGCCTCGCGCGTGAAGGTCTCGGTGCCGCGGCGGAAGGCCACCGTGTGCAGCCCCTGGTGGGTGTCGAGCCGGCGCTCGTAGTTCGCGATCACCGGGCGGCCGGCGGTCGTGAAGCCGTTGTTGCCGCGCAGTGTCACGTCGGCGATCTGGAAGTGCGAGGCCGCCGGGTCGTGCTGGAACTTGAAGCGGTGGTAGCGGTAGGCGGTCGAGTTCGCGAACGCGAAGTCCAGCTTCTGATTGCGCGCGATGAACACGGCCTGGCGCACGTCGAGGTCGGTCCACTTCACGCCGTCGCCGGAGCCCTGGAGCGTCCAGCCCTTGGGATCGCGCTGCGGCACATCGTTGGCGCTCGTCAGCGAGTAGGCGTTGATGACCACCGCGTCGCGGTGGTCGTACTGCCACAGGATCTCGGCATCGGCGGTGGCGATGCACCACTTGGTGGCCGGGTTGCCGTCGACCGAGGACGAGATCTCCTCGTTGGGCGACCAGTTGCCTTCACCGCCGTGGCCGCTGGGCGAGCTCAAGAAGGGGCCGGAGAGCTCGTTGGTCCCCGCGCCGTCCAGGCGGACCTCAGCGATCTGGAAATACCACTGCGTGGTGTCGTGGCGGAAGTCAAAGCGGTAGTGGCGCCAGGCCCGGGTGTTGCTGAACGAGAAGCTTTTGGTCATGCCTCGCTGCTCGAACGGCGCGGCGAGCGTCACGGTGTGCAGCGCGGTCCACGTCAAGCCGTCGTCGGAGCCCGAGAGCGTCCAGCCCAGCGGGTCGCGCGCGGGCACGTCGTTGGCGCTGGTCAGCGCGTAGGAGGACACGACGGTCGGCTGCAGCAGCTGGATCTGCCACGGGATGACGGCGGCGTTGGTCTGCACGCACCACTTGGTGGCCGTGTTGCCATCGAGCGTGTTGGCGATGCCCTCGCCGGGCTGTCCCGTCGGCCCGGTCGGGCTGGTGCCAAAGTCGACCTGGAACTCGCCAAAGTTCTGGTAGGAGCCCCAGCCGCCGTAGCCGTCGTAGTTCTTCGAACTCGCCCACAGCGTGTTCTCGTTGAACTGCACCCGGTCGACACTGGTGCCGCCGAAGATCATCGCGCCAAGGCGGCCGTTGCCGATCGGCATCGCTTTGATCCATTGATCGGCAGGCCGGGCGAACCACAGTGATCGCGCGGAGGCCTGCGCGAGTGTCATGGCGCTCACCTGGTTGACGGCTTCCGTGGTGATGGCGCCCTCCGCAGCAGGTGCCATCGTCGTAATGGCACTTTTGTCGCTGACACCGCCCCCACCACTGTCCCCGCCACCACCGCAGGCACTCAGCAGTGGCAAGCCGGCCAGGGCGCCGGCCGATCCGAGCAATGCGCGACGGGTCAGGACCACGGCGGGAGTGCCGTCGGCACTGGCAATCGTGGGCGAGTCATTCTTCTTGCTGCGATTCATGATGTCTCCAGTTTGAGGCGAGTTCACGCCGTGTTATTCATATATGAATTAAGAATCCATACATAAATAATTTTCGCATCCGCTGACCACCTTATGTCACCGGGAAATCCCTTGATTTGCCGCCCAATGTGTCGGCGTTTCGCGCACCAAATGGCGCCGGTGGTCGCTCCAGACGGCACTGGGTCTCGGTGCGCTGCCCATTGGCGTGCGCAGTGCAGCGACCGGCCGCAGTTCGCGCGACATGGCCCGTCATCGACCACCAAGGTCTGGCTCAACGGGCATTGCGTTGGCCTTACAACGTCCTGCCAGAGGAAAAAGCCACGTACTTGGCATGCGACGCCTTTGTCGACCAGAGAGCCCAGCTCCTTGACGTTGGGCAACCGCCGCGACTCCGTCGATGGCGCCAGGCTCGGTCGTCGTCCTCCGGCAACGCCGGCCCGGTGCCAGAATCAGCCACCACAAGCCTCCCTGCGGGGTGTGCACCATGCCCCACCGTCATTGAGCCGCCATGAACCCGACACCCTCCATCGCCTCGGCCATCCTCTCGCAGCTCGCGGCCATCGCGCAGCTGCATCCCGCGCCCCGCGTGCGCCGTCTGCACGTGCCCCGCCGGCCCGATACCGCGGGCGTCGCGGGTGAGCACGATGCCGAGTTCTGCGCCATCGAGCTGGAAGACGGCGGATTCGGCCTGTCCTACGTGCTGCTCGGCGACACGCTGGCCGCGCTGCTGCGCGCGCACGGCGGTGGTGATTTACCCTTGAAGGGCGCCGACCCGTTGGTCCTCGCGCAAGGCCTGGCCGGTGGCAGCGCGGTCGAGCGCGCCATCGCGCTGGCCGCCGTCAACGCCCTGACCGACTCGGTCTGGCGCCGGGTGGGCTACGAGCCACCGCCCGCGGGCAATTCGCTCGGCGACGTACAACTGACCGCGCAGGACCACCTGGGCATGATCGGTTTCTTTCCGCCGCTGGTGAAACGCGTGGCCGAGGCCGGCGGGCGGCTCTCGGTGGTGGAGATGAACGCCGAGATGGTCGCGCGCCAGCGCGAGCGTTTCCCGAACGTGCACATCACGCTGGACCGCGCCGACCTCGCCCCCTGCAACGTGGTGGTGGGCACCTCGACCATGTTGCTCAACGACACGCTGGACGCCATGCTCGCCGCGGCGCCCAACGCAAAGCGCTTCGCGGTGATCGGCCCCTCGGCCGGGCTGTGGCCGGACGCCCTGTTCGAGCGGGGCGTGACGCTGCTGGGCGGCACACGGGTGACCGACCCCCAGGCCTTCAGCGACGCCATGGCCGTGGGCGCCTCCTGGAGCGAGGCCACACGCAAGTTCGCCATTGCGCGCGACAGCTGGCCGGGCTGGCGCACGCTGACCGGCCTGGCCTGACCAAACCCTACGGACTCTTTCGGCCGAGCCCGCGTCCAGACGGGGTCATCCACCGCAGCCTGCACCGATACCTTCTTACAGCCAGCCAGGCCCCACGGCGAGCAACAGCAGCCACAAGGCCCAGACCAGCCAGCCGGCGGCAGGCCGCCACGATGCGCCGGATGGCGCGCGCAGGGCGCCGGGGGTGAAACGCCCGGCCCGGTGCTCCCCGGCCGCCTGCAACGCCTGCGCCACCGCCACCGCCGAGGCCTCCCCGGGCAGGCCCGGGGTCAGCCGGACCGAGGGCCCGGCGGCCGCCTCGCGGGCATGCAGCGCATGGAACTCCGTCGTGGTCTGCCCGCTGGTTTGTGTGTAGAGCAGCTTGCGAAACAGGTGGTCGAGCGATGCCAGCGGAAGCACCCGCGTCCGGCGCCACATCCAGGAAGCCAGCTCCCGCTCCAAACCGTCGTCGCGCACCCGCAGGCGCCATTGCCGCGTGCCCGCATGCAAGGCCACCAGCAGCAGGAGCGCCGCCCCCCACCAGGGGCCGGAGCCCAGCGCATCGAGCCAGGAGCCGCGCGGCGCCGACCGCCACCACAGCACCGAAAAAAACCCCATCGGCACCAGCGCCAGCGCGGCCACCCAGCGCCACCCGCGCTGCCGGAAGCGCATCTCCCAGACATCGGGACGCTCGACCACCTGGACCTGCTTCGGCAATGGCAACGGAGCATCGCCGACCGACCAGCCCCCGTGGCGTGGCGGAATCGCCTCCTCACGCCCCCAGGCCGCCCGGCGGTCAAACCGGTCCGGCGTGGCTCTCGGGTGGTGACCCGCAGACCGGGCTGGCGTCTCCTGGACCGGCACGTCGTACGACACCTCGACAGCACCCTCCGCAGTCAGGATCTCCAGCCGCCAGTCGACCCGCTCGCCCGAGCGCCGGCCGCCGTGCGTGGGCGCGTCGGCCGGCAGCTCAAAGCGCGCATGCCACCGCTCGCCGCCAGCCATGTCGGGCATCGCCGCTGCAGCCCGCTCCAGAGCTTCCACCTGCCGCTCCTGGGTGCCGGAGCCCGCGTCGTCCACCCGGTACTGCGCGAGCCGCAACCGCCGACCGCCAGACGGTGGGTTCTGCAGCGCACGGGGCGGCAGCGCCAGTTCCACCTCAAAGGCCTCCCCGGCCTGGGGCACGGCCGGCACGAACCGCACGGTGGCCCCGGCAAAGCGCCAAGCCAGCACCGACTGGCGCCAGGCGAGCGTGAGCAGGCCGATGCCGACCACCACGAAGACCGACACAAAGAGCTTGACCCACCAGGGCGAACCGGTCATCCAGAACAGCGCGGCCATCGGAAACGCGATGCCACACCAGAACAGCGCAAACACCCAGAGCCAGCGCTGGCTGCGGCTGGCCGAGCTCCGGGCGGCTGCGCCGCCGGCCAGTTGCGCCGCCGCATCGGTGGTCCTGGAGCGGCGCAGACGAGCGGCGCCGAAAGCGCTGGTGCCGCGCCCGGACAACGCGCCCCAGAACATCCACAAAGCCCCCAGGCCCACGCCCGTGAACACCAGCGCAAACGGCAGGTGGAAGATGGCCATGGCCCAGCGGATGTGCGGGTCCAGCACCGACCGCGTCGGGTCTGTGGGGTCCACCCAGACCATGACCGTCTGTCCCTGGTTCCGGGCCGAATTCAGCCGCGCATGCCACCGCTGGTGCCAGTCCCCGATGTTGTCCAGACCGGCCGCCGGGTCCAGCCCGACGCGGGTGGATTCGTGGGTGCGGCCACCGGCGGAGTAGCGGTAACGGGCCTGGACCGCATAGGTGGTGCCGTCGCCGTCGTGGTTCGATATGAGCTGGCTCGACAGCACCTCGGCCGGCACCGCCTGCCAGGACCGGACCTCCCAGGCGGCGCTCATCGTGCGGGCCAGCGGCAGCACACCCAAATACAGCCCGCCACCGCCAAACGCCAGGGCAAACACCGCGCTGAACAGCAGGGTTACCAGCCGCGCTGCGATGCCCATGGAAGCCTGTGGTGTCGACATGCGCGCAGCATAGCAAGGCGCCTGCGTCGGCCGGAATGGCGACGCGTCGACGAGCACCAAAACAAAGGCCCGGGGATCGCTCCCCGGGCCTTTGTCATTCAGCCGGCCAGCGGCCCGGTGCTCAGGCAACCGCCTTGGCGGCTTCCGCGTACTCTTCGATCTGGTCGAAGTTCATGTACTTGTAGATCTGGCTGCCGTCCTTGTTGATCACGCCCATGTCGGCCTGGTATTCGGCCACGGTCGGGATGCGGCCCAGCTTGGACGCGATGGCGGCCAGCTCGGCCGAGGCGAGGTACACAAAGGTGTTCTTGCCCAGGCGGTTGGGGAAGTTGCGGGTCGAGGTGGAAACGACCGTGGCGCCTTCGCGCACCTGCGCCTGGTTGCCCATGCACAGCGAGCAGCCGGGCATTTCGGTGCGGGCACCGGCGGCGCCGAACACGCCGTAGTGGCCTTCCTTGGTCAGCTCCGAAGCGTCCATCTTGGTCGGCGGAGCGATCCACAGCTTGACCGGGATGTCGCGCTTGCCTTCGAGCAGCTTGGAGGCGGCACGGAAGTGGCCGATGTTGGTCATGCAGGAGCCGATGAACACCTCGTCGATCTTGGCGCCGGCGACTTCGGAAAGCAGCTTGGCGTCGTCCGGGTCGTTCGGGCAGCACAGCACGGGCTCGGTCAGCTCGTTCAGGTCGATCTCGATCACGGCCGCGTATTCGGCGTCCTTGTCGGCTTCGAGCAGGTTCGGGTTGGCCAGCCAGGCTTCGACCTTCTCGATGCGGCGCTGCAGCGTGCGGGCGTCGGCGTAACCGTCGGCGATCATGTTCTTCATCAGCACGACGTTGCTGGTGAGGTATTCCTTGATTGGAGCGGGGTTGAGTTTCACGGTGCAACCGGCGGCCGAGCGCTCGGCCGAGGCGTCGGACAGCTCAAACGCCTGTTCGACCTTGAGGTCGGGCAGGCCTTCGATTTCCAGGATGCGGCCGGAGAACACGTTCTTCTTGCCGGCCTTGGCCACGGTCAGCAGACCGGCCTTGATGGCGTACAGCGGAATCGCGTGCACCAGATCGCGCAGCGTGATGCCGGGCTGCATCTGGCCTTTGAAGCGCACCAGCACGGACTCGGGCATGTCCAGCGGCATCACGCCGGTGGCGGCGCCAAAGGCCACGAGGCCGGAGCCGGCGGGGAAGGAAATGCCGATCGGGAAACGGGTGTGCGAGTCACCGCCGGTGCCGACGGTGTCGGGCAGCAGCAGGCGGTTGAGCCACGAGTGGATCACGCCGTCGCCCGGGCGCAGGGCGACGCCGCCGCGGCTGCTGATGAACTTGGGCAGTTCGCGGTGCGTCTTCACGTCCACCGGCTTCGGGTAGGCCGCGGTGTGGCAGAAGGACTGCATCACCAGGTCGGCACTGAAACCCAGGCAGGCCAGGTCTTTCAGCTCGTCGCGGGTCATCGGGCCGGTGGTGTCTTGCGAACCCACGGTGGTCATCTTCGGCTCGCAGTAGGTGCCCGGGCGCACGCCCTGGCCTTCCGGCAGACCGACCGCGCGGCCCACCATCTTCTGCGCCAGCGTGAAGCCTGCCTTGGTGGCCACGGGCGTGGTGGGCAGGCGGAACAGCGTGCTGGCAGGCAGGCCCAGGAACTCACGCGCCTTGGCGGTCAGCGAGCGGCCGATGATCAGGTTGATGCGGCCGCCGGCGCGCACTTCGTCAAACAGCACGTCGCTCTTGAGCTGGAACTCGACCACGGTTTCGCCGTTGCGCACGATCTTGCCGTCGTAGGGCATCACGTCAACGACGTCGCCCATTTCCAGCTTGGACACGTCCACTTCGATCGGCAGCGAGCCCGAGTCTTCCTGCGTGTTGAAGAAGATGGGAGCGATCTTGCCGCCCAGGGTGACGCCACCAAAGCGTTTGTTCGGAACGAAGGGGATGTCCTGGCCCGTGGCCCAGATCACGCTGTTGGTGGCGGACTTGCGCGAAGAGCCGGTACCCACCACGTCGCCCACGTAGGCCACGAGGTTGCCCTTTTTCTTCAGATCTTCGATGAACTGCATCGGGCCGCGCTTGCCGTCTTCTTCGGGCTTGAAGGCCGCACCTTCGCGCGTGTTCTTCAGCATCGCCAGGTAGTGCAGCGGGATGTCGGGGCGGCTCCAGGCGTCGGGCGCGGGCGAGAGGTCGTCGGTGTTGGTTTCGCCCGGCACCTTGAACACGGTCACGGTGATGGACTTGGGCACTTCGGGGCGGCTGGTGAACCACTCGGCGTCGGCCCAGGACTGCATGACTTCCTTGGCCTTGGCGTTGCCGGCCTTGGCTTTTTCGGCCACGTCGTTGAAGAAGTCGAACATCAGCAGCGTCTTCTTCAGCCCTTCGGCGGCCACGCCGGCGACTTCGGCGTCATCCAGCAGCTCGATCAGCGGGTGCACGTTGTAGCCGCCCACCATGGTGCCGAGCAGCTCGGTGGCCTTGGCCTTGGACACCAGACCGACCTTCAGGTCGCCATGGGCCACAGCGGCCAGGAACGAGGCCTTGACCTTGGCTGCATCGTCCACACCCGGGGGCACGCGGTGCGTGAGCAGGTCAAGCAGGAAGGCGTCTTCGCCAGCCGGCGGCGCCTTGATGAGCTCGATCAGATCAGCGACCTGCTGCGCGGTCAGCGGCAAGGGCGGGATGCCCAGCGCTGCGCGCTCGGCCACGTGTTCTCGGTAGGCTTTCAACATGTTTCAACTCCAGAGGTCAAAGGTTGGGATTCGGGGTTGCGGTTGCAGCCGGTGGTGGTGGCTGCCGCAGCGGGAGGGGTTGGCAGGGGCTCGAACAAGCTCGGTGCCGGGTTGGTTTTCAGGGCCTCGGCCACCTGGCGCTGGACGTCGCCCATGCATTCGTCGGCCAGACGGCGGCCGAGTTTCTGGCTCATCAACATGGACTTGTTGGCCAGCTGGATCCACACCACGCCCTGCACCGGGTCTTCCAGCCGTATCGCACCGGTGCGGCTCTCGACCGGGTGCATGCGGTAGCGGTCCTTGTTCAGGTGCAGGTGGAAAAAGCCATTGGCCTGCGTGTCGGGCTCCAGCAGGACCGTGCTGCCCAGATCACAGGGAAAGGTGCCGACATGCACCCGGGCGGCCACCCCCAGATCGCGTTCGGTCAGCACCGGATCGACCGGCGCGGGCATGGCCACGGGCGCGGCTTTGCGCAGATTCGCCTTGGGTTTGGACTGGGCCATGCCCGGCCCGCTCGACAACGCCAGAACGGCGCCCAGAACCCATGCGGTACAGGTGGAGGTGGAGGCTTGCGTCCTTGCCATGGTCAGTGTCCCCTTCATGATTGATCAGCCAAAACGTTCATTGTGGCGAAAAAGGGAGTCACCTCTTCGGGCATCGGACGCCCGGTCGCGTGGGCGCGCACCAGCACCTGCCAGAAGAAGCGGTAGCTCGCGCGGTCGTGCAGACGGCCGTCGTGCGGCACCGGCGCCCAGTCGGCCCGCTGCGCGGCCAGCAGGATGGCGGCGGCCTGTTCGATCTCGTCGGCCCGGGGCGCGAACGCTTCGAGCACCGGCCGTATCTGGTCGGGGTGGATGCTCCACATGCGGGTGTAGCCGAGTTCTCGCGCGGCCGTGCGCGCGGCCTGGCCCAGCGCCTGGGTGTCCTTGAACTCGGTAACCACGCAATGCGACGGCACCTTGCCGTTGGCATGGCAGGCGCTGGCGATCTCGAGCTTGGCGCGCAGCACCAGCGGGTGGCTGAACTGCCCGGCCATGCTCATGCCGTCCGCCGGAATCGCGCCGCCATGCGCGGACACGAAGTCCATCAGCCCAAAACTCAGGCTCTGCACGCGCGGGTGAGCCGCGATGTCAAAGGCCCAGTGCACCGCAGCGGGCGACTCGATCAGCACGTGCAACGGCAGCGCGGTCGCGCCGGCGGCGTCCATGGCGGCCACGGCGCGCAGCACATCGGCCACCGACTCGACCTTGGGCACCATCAGGTGCACCAGCTTCGAAGCGGCCTGCCCCGCGATGGTGGCCACGTCGGCGTCGAAGGCCGGGTGGTCCACCGGGTGCACGCGAACGGCCACGCGGGCCTCGGGCGCCGCGCCCAGCGCGAGCGCGGTGACCAGCGCCGCATGATCCGCCTCGCCGCCCACCGGGGCGCCATCTTCGCAGTCGAGCGTGACGTCGAACACGCAGGTGCCGAACTCCTCGGTCATCTCGGCCTGCAGCTGCAGGCTCTTCTTCATCCGAGCTTCCACCCCGCTGTAGTGGTCGCAGACCGGCAGCGCGAACGCGCCGGCCTGGGCCCCCAGAAGAATGTCGCGCGGATGGATCACGCCGTGGTTACCAACGGGTTACAGCAGGTGCTTGACGCCGTCCTGCTCGCCTTGCAGCTCGGCCAGGGTCTTGTTGATGCACTCTTGCGAGAAGGCGTCGATCTCCAGGCCTTCGACCACCGTGTACTCGCCGTTGGCGCAGGTGACGGGGAAGCCGAACATCACGTCCTTGGGGATGCCGTACCAGCCTTGCGACGGGATGCCCATGGTGACCCATTCGCCGTTGGTGCCCAGGGCCCAGTCGCGCATGTGGTCGATGGCGGCGTTGGCGGCCGAGGCGGCGGAAGAGAGGCCGCGCGCTTCAATGATGGCGGCGCCGCGCTTGCCCACGGTGGGCAGGAAAACGTCCTTGTTCCAGGCCTGGTCGTTGATCATGTCCTTGACTGAAGCACCGTCGATGGTGGCGAAGCGGTAGTCGGCGTACATGGTGGGCGAGTGGTTGCCCCACACGGCCAGCTTCTTGATGGAGGACACGGCCTTGCCGGTCTTGGCGGCCAGCTGGCTGGCGGCGCGGTTGTGGTCCAGGCGCAGCATGGCGGTGAAGTTGCCCGGCTTCAGATCGGGGGCGGCCTTCATGGCGATGTAGGCGTTGGTATTGGCCGGGTTGCCGACCACCAGCACCTTGACGTTGCGGCTGGCCACGGCGTTCAGGGCCTTGCCCTGGGCGGTGAAGATGGCGCCGTTGATGCTCAGCAGCTCGGCACGCTCCATGCCGGGGCCGCGCGGACGCGAGCCGACCAGCAGCGCGTAGTCGGTGTCCTTGAAGGCGGTCATCGGGTCGCTGTGGGCTTCCATGCCGGCCAGCAGCGGAAAGGCGCAGTCTTCCAATTCCATCATCACGCCCTTGAGCGCCTTCTGGGCCTTCTCGTCGGGGATTTCCAGCAGTTGCAGGATCACGGGCTGGTCCTTGCCCAGCATTTCGCCCGAGGCGATGCGGAACAGCAGGGCGTAACCGATTTGACCAGCGGCGCCGGTGACGGCAACACGAACGGGCTTCTTGCTCATGGTGAAAACTCCAGAAAGGACGGTGGAAAGGTGAAAGAAATCGGCGGGGAGAACCCCGGGGCGGAGGCCACAAAGACGCGGGCAAACCCGTAAGAGGTGGTTCTGACGCAGCCTGCGAGTGTACCCGTGCAAACCCTGTGAAGTCAATTTGTCTTATGTCTTATATAAGATATGATTGAGCAAACCGGGCGGCACCGCCGGGTCCCGAGACATCATGGCCACCACACCTGCATTCCCGTCCGAACCGTCGCCCGCCGACGGGCCGGACACCACCGCCCCGGCCTTTGGCGACGCGGGCGGCATGGCGCCGGCCGCGCCCGCGTTCAGCCCGCTCTACCAGCAGATCAAGACGCTGATCCTGCGCAGCCTGCAGGCGGGCGAATGGAAACCGGGCGACATGATCCCCAGCGAATTCGATCTGGCCGCGCGCTTTCGCGTGAGCCAGGGCACAGTGCGCAAGGCCATCGACGAACTCGCCACCGACAACCTGCTGGTGCGCCGCCAGGGCAAGGGCACCTTTGTCGCCACCCACGCCGAACAGCACATCCAGTACCGCTTCCTGCGACTGCTGCCCGATGCCGGCAATCTGGCGCAACAGGGCCCGGCCGAGCGCCGCATCATCGAATGCCGCCGCCTGCGGGCCAGCGCCGAGGTCGCGCGCCAGCTCGCGCTGCGCACCGGCGACCCCATCCTTCAAGTCAAGCGCGTACTGGCCTTCGCGGGCAGTCCCGCCATCCTGGAAGACCTGTGGCTGCCCGGTGGTCCGTTCAAGGGCCTGACGGTGGAGACCCTGTCCGACGACAAGGGCCCGATGTACGCCCTGTTTGAGACCCAGTTCGGGGTGCGCATGGTGCGGGCGGTGGAGAAGATCAAGGCGGTGGCGGCCGATGCCGACGCGGCCAGGCTGCTCGACGTACCCGAAGGCCACCCGCTGCTCAGCGTGGAGCGTCTGGCCTACACGTACAACGACGTGCCCATGGAGTTGCGCCGCGGTCTGTACCGCACCGAATCGCGCCACTACCGCAACGAACTGAGTTGAAAGCGGGACCCCATGCCGCCATGAAAGCCAGAGCGATCCTCGCCGCGTCAGCGACCCGTATGCTGCGTTGCAATAGAATTTACGGGCCCGTGGTCCGAGTTACCAACGAGTTACATCCCCCTTCCAATCCCCTGTCCGCCCCCCGGAAGAAAGCCCCACCATGACCGAGTTGACCAAGAAGCGGCCCGAGTTCCGCAACATCAACGCCTTCAAGGACCTGACCACCTACCGCCTGCCCCTGGCCGGCTGGGTCTCGATCCTGCACCGCGCCAGCGGTGGCCTGATGTTTGTGCTGCTGCCGCTGATCGTCTGGCTGTTCGACACCTCGGTGTCGTCCGAAATTTCCTTCGATCGTTTCAGCTCGGCCTTCTCGGCCGGCCTGGGTTTTGTGCCGGGCTGGTTCTTCAAGCTGGTGGTGCTGGCCCTCATCTGGGCCTACCTGCACCACCTGATCGCGGGTGTGCGCCACCTGTACATGGACGTGGCCCACGCGGTTAGCAAAGAGTTCGGCAAATCGTCGGCCATCGTCACCCTGGCCCTGAGCATCGGCCTGACGCTGGTGCTCGGCGCCAAACTGTTCGGCCTGTACTGAGCGCCACCGAGAGGAATACACCATGTCTGTCAATTACGGTTCCAAGCGCGTCGTCACCGGCGCCCACTATGGCCTGCGCGACTGGCTCGCCCAGCGCGTCTCCGCCGCCCTGATGGCGCTGTTCACCCTGATCGTGCTGCTGCAGGTGCTGTTCACCAGCGGCCCCATCGGCTACGAATCCTGGGCCGGCATCTTTGCTGCCCAGTGGATGAAGGCCCTGACCTTCGTCGTTTTCGTGGCCCTGGCCTACCACGCGTGGATCGGCATGCGCGACATCTGGATGGACTACGTCAAGCCCGCCGGCATCCGCCTCGTGCTGCACATCGTCACCATCGTCTGGCTCGTGGCCTGCCTGGGCTGGGCTGTTCAAGTTCTCTGGAGTCTCTGAAGCCATGACCGCAACTGCAAATCTCCCCAAGCGCCAATTTGACGTCGTGATCGTCGGCGCCGGCGGCTCCGGCATGCGTGCCTCGCTGCAACTCGCCCGCGCCGGCCTGAAGGTGGCCGTGCTCTCCAAGGTGTTCCCGACCCGTTCGCACACCGTGGCCGCACAAGGTGGCGTGTCCGCCTCGCTCGGCAACATGAGCGAAGACAACTGGCACTACCACTTCTACGACACCATCAAGGGCTCCGACTGGCTGGGCGACCAGGACGCCATCGAATTCATGTGCCGCGAAGCCCCGAAGGTGGTCTACGAGCTCGAACACTTTGGCATGCCGTTCGACCGCAACCCCGACGGCACCATCTACCAGCGCCCCTTCGGCGGCCACACCGCCAACTACGGTGAAAAGCCGGTGCAGCGCGCCTGCGCCGCGGCCGACCGCACCGGCCACGCCATGCTGCACACGCTGTACCAGCAGAACGTGCAGGCCCGCACCACCTTCTTCGTCGAATGGATGGCGCTGGACCTGATCCGCGACGCCGACGGCGACGTGGTGGGCGTGACCGCACTGGAAATGGAGACCGGCGAAACCTACATCCTCGAAGCCAAGCAGACCCTGCTGGCCACGGGGGGCGCGGGCCGCATCTTTGCCGCCTCCACCAACGCCTTTATCAACACCGGCGACGGCCTGGGCATGGCGGCGCGTGCCGGCATCCCGCTGCAGGACATGGAGTTCTGGCAGTTCCACCCCACCGGCGTGGCCGGCGCGGGCGTGCTGCTGACCGAAGGCTGCCGCGGTGAAGGCGCGATCCTGCTCAACAGCGAAGGCGAGCGTTTCATGGAGCGCTACGCGCCCACCCTGAAGGATCTGGCGCCACGCGACTTCGTCTCGCGCTGCATGGACCAGGAAATCAAGGAAGGCCGTGGCTGTGGTCCCAACAAGGACTATGTGCTGCTCAAGCTCGACCACCTGGGCGCTGAGACCATCCACAAGCGCCTGCCCTCGGTGTACGAGATCGGCGTGAACTTCGCCAACGTGGACATCACGCGCGAGCCGATCCCGGTCGTGCCCACCATCCACTACCAGATGGGCGGCATCCCGACCAACATCAACGGCCAGGTCGTCACCCCCGACGGCAACGGCGCGCAGAAGGTCGTCAACGGCCTGTACGCTGTGGGCGAATGCGCCTGCGTCAGCGTGCACGGCGCCAACCGCCTGGGCACCAACTCGCTGCTCGACCTGCTGGTGTTCGGCCGCGCGGCCGGCAACCACATCGTCGAAACCAACGACAAGAACCAGAACCACAAACCGCTGCCGGCCGACGCCGCCGACAAGACCCTGGCCCGCCTGGCCCGCCTGGACAACTCCACCAGCGGCGAATACGCCCAGGACGTGGCCAACGACATGCGCGCGACCATGCAGATGCATGCCGGCGTGTTCCGCACCCAGGCCATGATGGACGAAGGCGTGACCAAGATCAACGCGCTGCGCGAGCGCGTGGCCAACATCACGCTCAAGGACAAGTCCAAGGTGTTCAACACCGCGCGCATCGAAGCGCTCGAAGTCGACAACCTGATGGAAGTCGCCCAGGCCACCATGACCTCGGCCGCCGCGCGCCACGAGTGCCGCGGCGCCCACACGGTCAACGACTACGAGCGCCCGGCCGACGACGCCCAGTTCCCGCTGGGTCGCAACGACGCCGAGTGGATGAAGCACACCCTGTGGGACAGCGCCACCAACACCCTGTCCTACAAACCCGTCAATTTGAAGCCGCTGACCGTGGAGTCCGTGCCCCCGAAGGTCCGTACCTTCTAAGCCACCCACCCATAGCCCACGAAGCACGGAGAAAAACACCATGGCCCTTCGCACATTCAAGATCTACCGCTACGACCCGGAAAAGGACGCCAAGCCCTACATGCAGACCATCGAGGTCGAACTCGACGGCCACGAGCGCATGCTGCTCGACGCGCTGATGAAGCTCAAGGCGGTGGACCCTTCGATTTCCTTCCGCCGCTCCTGCCGTGAAGGCGTCTGCGGTTCGGACGCGATGAACATCAACGGCAAGAACGGTCTGGCCTGCCTGACCAACATGAACACCCTGCCCGGCGTGATCACCTTGAAGCCGCTGCCCGGCCTGCCGGTGGTGCGCGACCTGATCGTGGACATGACGCTGTTCTTCAAACAGTACAACAGCATCAAGCCCTATCTGATCAACGACACACCGCCACCCCAGACTGAGCGTCTGCAGAGCCCCGAAGAGCGCGAAGAGCTCAACGGCCTGTACGAGTGCATCCTGTGCGCGAGCTGCTCGACCAGCTGCCCCAGCTTCTGGTGGAACCCGGACAAGTTCGTCGGCCCGGCCGGCCTGCTGCAAGCCTACCGCTTCATCGCCGACAGCCGCGACGAAGCCACCAGCGAGCGCCTGGACAACCTGGAAGACCCGTACCGCCTGTTCCGCTGCCACACCATCATGAACTGTGTGGACGTGTGTCCGAAGAACCTGAATCCGACCAAAGCCATCGGCAAGATCAAGGAAATGATGGTGATGCGCTCGATCTGAGCGCACCAGCATCACCCGACCCATCATGGAAGCCAGCACCACCGACGCCCTGCTCGATCCACGCGCCTTGAGCAAGCTGCGCTGGCGCTGCCGCCGTGGACTGCTCGAGAACGATCTGTTCATCGACAGTTTTTTTGCCAGGCACGCCCCTGGCCTGACCGTCAGCCAGGCTCAAGCTCTTGGGGTTTTAATGGAACTGTCCGACAACGATCTGCTCGATCTGTTGCTGGGAAGGAAGCCACCCCAGGGCGAACTGGCCCGTGACGACGTCACGCACGTACTGGGCCTGCTGCGCGCAGCCCGGCAACCCATTTAAGCCCCCTTAAAAGGAACCCGCATGAAACTCGTAGACAACAAAGCCACCCTGTCGTTCTCCAACGGAAGCCCCAGCGTCGAGATGCCGGTCTACGCCGGCAGCATCGGCCCGGACGTGATCGACATCCGCAAGCTGTACGCGCAGACGGGCATGTTCACCTACGACCCCGGCTTCCTGTCCACCGCCTCCTGCCAGTCGGCCATCACCTACATCGATGGCGACAAGGGTGAGCTGCTGTACCGCGGCTACCCCATCGAGCAGCTCGCCACCAACTGCGACTACCTCGACACCTGCTACCTGCTGCTCAATGGCGAGTTGCCCAACGACAAGGAGCGCGGCGACTTCCACAAACTCGTGATCAACCACACCATGGTCAACGAGCAGATGCAGTTCTTCCTGCGTGGCTTCCGCCGTGACGCGCACCCCATGGCCGTGCTCACCGGTCTGGTGGGCGCGCTGTCGGCCTTCTATCACGACAGCACCGACATCAACAACCCCGAGCACCGCCGCATCGCCGCGATCCGCCTGATCGCCAAGATGCCCACGCTGGTGGCCATGGCCTATAAGTACGGCATCGGCCAGCCCTACATGTATCCGCGCAACGACCTGAGCTACTCGGGCAACTTCCTGCGCATGATGTTCGGCACGCCCTGTGAAGAGTACAAGGTCAACCCCGTGCTGGAGAAGGCGCTGGATCGCATCTTCATCCTGCACGCCGACCACGAGCAGAACGCCTCCACCTCCACCGTGCGCCTGTGCGGTTCGTCGGGCACCAACCCGTTCGCCGCCATCGCGGCTGGCGTGGCTTGCCTCTGGGGCCCGGCCCACGGCGGCGCCAACGAAGCCTGCCTGAACATGCTGGAAGACATCCAGCGCCAGGGCGGTGTGTCCAAGGTCGGCGAGTTCATGGAAAAGGTCAAGGACAAGAACTCCGGCGTCAAGCTCATGGGCTTCGGTCACCGCGTGTACAAGAACTACGATCCGCGCGCCAAGCTGATGCAGGAGACCTGCAACGAAGTGCTGGCCGAGCTGGGCCTGGAAAACGATCCGCTGTTCAAGCTCGCCAAGGAACTGGAAAAGATCGCCCTGGAAGACGAATACTTCGTCTCGCGCAAGCTGTACCCGAACGTGGACTTCTACTCTGGCATCGTGCAACGCGCCATCGGCATCCCGGTCAACCTGTTCACCGGCATCTTCGCGCTGGCCCGCACGGTCGGCTGGATCGCCCAACTGAACGAAATGATCAGCGACCCCGAGTACAAGATCGGCCGCCCGCGCCAGCTGTTCACCGGCTCCGAGCGCCGCGACGTCAAGCCGCTGGCTTCGAGGTAAGAGCACCAACCCCGCGCCGCCTGCTGCGTCACCCCTCCAGGGGGCGGCACTGGCGGCCCGGCGGAGCCGGTTCCGCGATGCCCTGCGGGGACTGCCCCTCAGAAGTCCCGAGCCGGCTTCCACCCCCACAAAACCCGCTTTTGGCGGGTTTTATTTTGGCGGGGACACTCATCGTGAAATGCGATGCCTAGAACTCTAACAAGGTGAGAAAATTTGTGACTCATCGTCATTGACGAAGAGTCAGCCATGAACACCCCAGACCGCAGCTTCACCCGCCGCCTCGACCTCACCTCGCTCCAGCTCTTTGTGGCGGTGTGCGAGCGCGGCAGCATCGGCAAGGCGGCCGAGCAGGAATTCATGGCCACCTCGGCCGTGAGCAAGCGCCTATCCGATCTTGAAAGCACCGTGGGCACCACGCTGCTCTACCGCCATGCCCGGGGTGCCAGCCCCACGCCCGCCGGCCAGAGCCTGCTCCACCACGCGCGCTCGGTGTTGTTCAGCCTGGACAAGATGCAGGGCGAGTTGTCCGAATACGCCGACGGTGTGCGTGGCCATGTGCGCATGCATGCCAACATCTCGGCCATCGTCCAGTTCCTGCCCGAGGATCTGGGCAGCTTCACCCGCCTGCACGACCAGGTCAAGATCGACCTGGAAGAACACCTGTCCAGCGAGGTGGTGCGGGCCGTGCAGGAAGGCGCGGCCGATCTGGGCATCTGCCACACGGGGGTGAGCGGCCCCCTGCCCGACCTGCAGACTCGCCCCTACCGGCAGGACCAGCTGGTGCTGATCGTCCCGCAGGCACACCCCCTCGCGGGTGAGAAACAACTGGCCTTCGCCGACAGTCTTGACTGGGATCATGTGGGACTGCACGCCAACAGCTCCATCTACCAGGCCATGCACCAGGCCGCCACCGCCGCCGGCCGCGGCATCCGGCTGCGCATCCGGGTGACCGGGCTGGACGCCATGTGCCGCATGATCCACAACGGTCTGGGCGTCGGTCTGATGCCCCGGCGTGCTTTCGAGCTGATGCACGGCGTGGGCGAGCTCACCTGTGTGGCACTGACCGATGACTGGGCCACCCGGCAGATCGACCTGGTGGCCCGCGATTTTTCGACCTTGCCCGTCACCGCCCGGCTGCTCGTTGCCCACCTGGGCGAGCAGTCCGGGCAACACACCGTTACAGACCCCCACGCATAAAATTCCATCAGCAAAGGACCCCACCCATGGCACGCACGCTCTACGACAAGATCTGGGACGAACACGTCGTCCACACCGAGGAGGATGGCACGTCCGTCCTCTACATCGACCGCCACCTCGTGCACGAAGTGACCAGCCCGCAGGCGTTTGAAGGCCTGCGTCAGGCGGGCCGCAAGGTCTGGCGCGTGAGCTCGATCGTGGCCACCGCCGACCACAACACCCCCACCACCGGCTGGGAGCAGGGCTACGACGGCATCACCGACCCGATCAGCAAAGAACAGATCACCACGCTGAACGACAACATCGCCGAATTCGGCGCGGCGGCCTTCTTCCCCTTCATGTCCCAACGCCAGGGCATCGTGCACGTGATCGGCCCGGAAAACGGCGCCACCCTGCCCGGCATGACGGTGGTCTGCGGCGACAGCCACACCAGCACCCACGGGGCGTTTGGCGCGCTGGCGCACGGTATCGGCACCAGCGAGGTCGAGCACGTCATGGCGACGCAGACCCTGCTGGCCAAGAAGGCCAAGAACATGCTGGTGCGCGTGGACGGGCAACTCGCCAAGGGCGTGACCGCCAAGGACATCGTGCTGGCCATCATCGGCAAGATCGGCACCGCGGGCGGCACCGGCTACACCATCGAATTCGGCGGCAGCGCGATCCGCGCCCTGTCGATGGAAGGCCGCATGACGGTGTGCAACATGGCCATCGAAGGCGGTGCACGCGCTGGTCTGGTGGCGGTGGATGAAAAAACCATCGAATACGTCAAAGGCCGCCCGCTCTCCCCCACCGGGGTGGAATGGGAGCAGGCCGTGGCCTACTGGAAGACACTGCACTCGGACGCCGACGCGGTGTTCGACACCGTGGTGACGCTGGACGCCAGCACGATCGTGCCGCAGGTCACCTGGGGCACCTCGCCCGAGATGGTGCTCGGTGTGGACGCCCGCGTGCCTGATCCCGAGAAGGAAAAAGACCCGAACAAGCGTGGCGCCATTGAGCGTGCACTCACCTACATGGCGTTGGAGCCAGGCAAGGCCCTGAACGACATCTTCGTGGACAAGGTGTTCATCGGCTCTTGCACCAACAGCCGCATCGAAGACATGCGCGAAGCCGCAGCGGTGGTGAAGAAGCTGGGCCAGAAAGTGGCCAAAAACATCAAGCTGGCCATGGTCGTTCCCGGCTCCGGTCTGGTCAAGGAACAGGCCGAGCGCGAAGGCCTGCATGAGGTCTTCAAGGCCGCCGGCTTCGAGTGGCGCGAACCGGGCTGCTCGATGTGCCTGGCCATGAACGCCGACCGCCTGGAACCCGGCGAACGCTGCGCCTCCACCAGCAACCGCAACTTCGAAGGCCGCCAGGGCGCAGGTGGCCGCACCCACCTGGTTTCCCCCGCCATGGCCGCCGCCGCCGCGATCCACGGCCATTTCATTGACGTGCGCACCATCGCCTGATCCTCCGTCCCGAGCCCTCATCAAGGAGTCCTCTCATGTCCTCTACCAAACCCCTGCTCACCCTGATGGCCACCGCAGCCCTGATGTCCCTGGCCGCCTGCAACACCGTGCAAGGCGTCAAACAGGACGCGCACGTGGTCAAAGACAAGGTCGTGGAAGTCAAGGACGCCGTCGTTGACAAAGCCGTCGAGGTCAAGGACAAGACCGTCGAAGGCGGCAAGGCCGCTGGTCAGGCTGTCGGCTCCGGCCTGGAAAAGGCTGGCGACGCCGTCAAGGATGCGACCAACTGAGGCCAGCCCCTCAACACCCCTCACACCATCATGCAGAAATTCACCATTCACCAGGGCCTCGTGGCCCCCATGGACCGCGAGAACGTCGACACCGACGCCATCATCCCCAAGCAGTTCCTCAAGTCGATCCGCAAGACCGGCTTTGGCCCCAACCTGTTCGACGAGTGGCGCTACCTGGACCAGCCGGGCCAGCCCGGTGTGCCCGAGAGCCAGCGCAAGCCCAACCCGGATTTCGTGCTCAACCAGCCGCGCTACAAAGGCGCCTCGGTGCTGCTGACCCGCAAGAATTTCGGCTGCGGCTCCAGCCGCGAACACGCCCCCTGGGCCATCGACCAGTATGGCTTTCGCGCCGTCATTGCACCGAGCTACGCCGACATCTTCTTCAACAACTGTTTCAAGAACGGGCTGCTGCCCATCGTGCTGCCCGAGGCCACGGTGGCCCAGCTGTTCGACGAGGTGTATGCCTTCCCGGGCTACCAGCTGACGATTGACCTGGAGCGCCAGGTGATCATGAAACCGCAGGGTGAAGAAATCCCGTTCGAGGTGCAGGCCTTCCGCAAGTACTGCCTGCTCAACGGTTTGGACGATATCGGCCTGACCTTGCGCCACAAGGACAAGATACAGGCCTTTGAGGCGCAGCGTCTTGCCACGAAACCGTGGCTTGCCCACACCATGGTGTCCTGATCGGACACCCCATCAACTCCAGACATTCATCTCATGAAAATCGCAGTTCTCCCCGGTGACGGCATCGGCACCGAAATCGTCGCCGAGGCGGTCAAAGTTCTCAACGCGCTTGATCTCACGTTCGAGATGGAATCCGCCCTGGTCGGCGGCGCCGCTTACGAGGCGCACGGCCACCCGCTGCCCGAGTCCACGCTGAACCTGGCCAAAGCAGCCGACGCGGTGCTGTTCGGCGCCGTGGGCGACTGGAAGTACGACAAGCTGGACCGCCCACTGCGCCCCGAACAGGCCATCCTGGGCCTGCGCAAGAACCTGGGCCTGTTCGCCAACTTCCGTCCGGCGATCTGCTACGAACAGCTGGTGGGGGCCTCCAGCCTCAAACCCGAACTGATCGCCGGCCTGGACATCCTCATCATCCGCGAGCTCACGGGCGACATCTACTTTGGCCAGCCGCGCGGCCGCCGCGTGGCCACCGATGGCCACTTCCCCGGCGCCGAAGAAGCCTTCGACACCATGCGCTACAGCAAACCGGAGATCGAGCGCATCGCCCACGTCGCCTTCCAGGCCGCGCGCAAGCGCAACAAGAAAGTCACCAGCGTGGACAAGGCCAACGTGCTGGAGACCTTCCAGTTCTGGAAAGACGTGGTCACCGAAGTGCACGCCCAGTACCCCGACGTGGAACTGCAGCACATGTACGTGGACAACGCCGCGATGCAGCTGGTCAAGGCGCCCAAGGCCTTCGACGTGGTGGTGACGGGCAACATGTTCGGTGACATCCTGTCTGACGAAGCGTCCATGCTCACCGGCTCCATTGGCATGCTGCCCTCGGCCTCGCTGAACTCGAAGAACCAGGGCCTGTACGAACCCAGCCACGGCAGCGCGCCCGACATCGCCGGCAAGGGTGTGGCCAACCCGCTGGCCACCATCCTGAGTGCGGCCATGATGCTGCGCTTCAGCTTGAACCAGGAAGCGGCCGCGCAACGCATCGAGGCCGCCGTGCAGAAGGTGCTGGCACAGGGGCTGCGCACGCCCGACATCTGGAGCGAGGGCACGACCCAGGTCGGTACGGCGCAGATGGGCGACGCGGTGGTCAAGGCGCTGGGCTGATCGCCGCCGCACCGCACCCCAGACACAGGCAGCCCCCGGGCTGCCTTTTTTTGTGCCCGCGTGTCAGTTTCGCCCAAGCGGCCATCCGGTACAATTCCCAACCATGTTTGCCGCCCACCCGTTCAACCCGAACAATGCACCCGCCGCCCTGGCCGGTGTGGTCGCGCGCGCAATCACCATCAAAACCACGACCATTAAGGGCTGATCCAGCCTGGTTCGTCGTGCGCCCTCCCCGGCCAGACGAGCCGGGCAAGTCGGTCTGGTCTGGACCTGTTTATCTACTTGAAAGGGCGTTTGAAATGAGCAAGTTGGTTGGTTTGGTCGGCTGGCGCGGCATGGTCGGCTCGGTATTGATGGATCGCATGGTCGAGGAAAAAGACTTCGACCTGATCGAGCCCCTGTTCTTCTCCACCTCCAACGCCGGCGGCAAGGCCCCCGCGATGGCGAAGAACGAGACCACCCTGCAGGATGCGCACGACATCGCGGCCCTCAAGCGCTGCGACATCGTCATCACCGCCCAGGGTGGCGACTACACCAGCGAGGTGTTCCCCAAACTGCGTGCCGCTGGCTGGAACGGCCACTGGATCGACGCCGCCTCCACGCTGCGCATGGAAAAAGACGCCGTCATCATCCTGGATCCGGTGAACATGCCGGTGATCAAGGACGCACTGGCCAACGGCGGCAAGAACTGGGTCGGCGGCAACTGCACCGTCAGCTGCATGCTCATGGGCGTGGGTGCGCTGTACAAGGCCGGGCTGGTGGAATGGATGAGCACCCAGACCTACCAGGCGGCGTCCGGCGGCGGCGCTCAGCACATGCGCGAGCTGCTCACGCAGTACGGCACGCTCAATGCCGAAGTGAAATCCCTGCTGGACGACCCCAAGAGCGCCATCCTGGAAATCGACCGCAAGGTGATCGCCAAGCAACGTGCGTTGAGCAGTTCTGAAACGGCCAACTTCGGCGTGCCGCTGGGCGGCTCGTTGATTCCCTGGATCGACAAGGATCTGGGCAACGGCATGTCCAAGGAAGAGTGGAAGGGCATGGCCGAGACCAACAAGATTCTCGGCATGGGCGAGGGCTTCGGCTCTGCCGCCATTCCGGTGGACGGCTTCTGCGTGCGCGTGGGAGCCATGCGCTGCCACAGCCAGGCCTTGACCTTCAAACTGCGCAAGGACGTTCCAGTCGCCGATCTGGAAGCCATGATCGCCGCCGACAACGAATGGGTCAAAGTCGTGCCCAACAACCGCGAGGCGACCATCAAGGATCTGACGCCGGTGGCCGTGACGGGCACCATGACGATCCCGGTCGGCCGCATCCGCAAGCTGGCCATGGGCCCGGAATATGTCGGCGCATTCACCATCGGTGACCAGTTGCTGTGGGGTGCGGCCGAACCGCTGCGTCGCATGCTGCGAATCTTGCTGAGTGCATAAAACTGTGACAAGAGACAACCCCGACGGGACCGCGGATCGGGTCGGTCCCGTTGTGTGGTTGCAACGCGTGTACGATTTCACGGTTCGGCCAACGACGCCCCGGAAACTCAAGCGAATTCTCAGCTTGTCACCGTAATGCGTTGATGTTATGGTCAATTCTCGGTTTTTTACGTCGAGGTTCATGTGCCCATTCACACCCGCCACACCCCATCCCAACACACGCCCGCCCACCCCCGAAATCCCAGCGAGCGTGGTCTCGCGCGGTTACATGCGGTTGCAGCGGCGGCGGTGTTGTGCATCAGCCTGACGCAGCATGGCGACGCCCAAGCGTTGGCGCTGGGCCGCATCGTGGTGCAGTCGGCCCTTGGGGAACCCCTGAGAGCCGAAATTGATGTGCCTGAAATCTCCGCCGAAGAGGCGGCCAGCCTGCGGGTCGGTCTGGCCCCTGGCGACGCTTTTCGCGCCGCGGGCATGGAGTTCAATCCCGCCCTGAGCGACCTGCGCGTCAGTCTGGAACGGCGACCAGACGGTCGTTCCTTCTTGCGGTTGTCCGGCGGCCGCCCGGTGAACGAACCGTTCATGGACATGATTCTGGAAGCCAACTGGGCTTCCGGTCGCATCGTTCGCGACTACACCCTGCTGTTTGATCCTCCCAACCTGCGCCCGGCCGCTGCGGCCCCACTCGCTCCGGGCGTTTCTGCCCAACCACGGCCATCGCAGGTGCCTCCCCCATCCGCACGACCTGTCGTGCCGCCTGCGGCCGTTGGCGCTGCACCATCGGGGCAACCCCCGGCCGCCGCTCCGGCCTCCCCACCCGCTCAGGCCGCGCGCCCGGCGCCAGCGCCTGCCACCCCGAGCCCAGCACCAGCGTCCGAACCGAGCGGTGAGACCCAGGTGCGTGTCCAGCCCGGCGACACGGCCGGCCGACTTGCCGCAGACCACCGCCCGGCCAATGTGTCGCTGGACCAGATGCTGGTGGCCATGTTGCGCGCCAACCCCAAGGCCTTCATCGGGAACAACGTCAACCGCATCAAGGCCGGTGCCGTGCTGGACATGCCCGCCGAGGCGACCGCCAGCGCGGTGCCCGCCAACGAAGCACGCCAGATCATCGCGGCCCAGAGCCGTGACTTCAACGAATTCCGCCGTCGTCTGGCCGGTACCGTGCCCGACGCCGACGTGGGCACCGCGGATCGGCAGGACACCGGTCGCGTTCAGGCCGAAGTGGAGGACAAGAAGCCAGAGGCCCCCACCCAGGACAAGCTGACCCTGTCCAAAGGTGCCACGCCTGCGCAAACCGCCAAAGAAGACGCGATCGCCCAGGAACGTCAGGCCAAAGAAGCCTCTACACGTGTTGCCGAACTCTCCCGCAACATCGAGGAGTTGGGCAAGCTCAGTCCTGCGGCCCCCGCCGCACCTGCGGCCTCCCCGTCCAGCCCCGCCGCAGCGCCTGCCCAGCCCGCACCGGACGCCGGCGCGATCACGGCGCCCGCTCCCGTGGCAGCCGAACCTTCGGCACCGGAGGCGCCAGCCCCCACCACCGAACCGGCTCCTGCCCCGGTACCCGCCCCTGCGCCTGCCGCGAGCAAGCCACCCCCGCCGGCACCGGCCCCTGCGGTTGAAGAACCCTCGTTCGTCGATCAGTTGCTTGACAACCCGTTCGTGTTGCCAGGTGCTGGTGCCTTGCTGGCCTTGCTGGCCGGTCTGGGTTTCTACCGCATGCGCCAGCGCAAGAAGAGCGTTGGTGTGGACAGTTCCTTCTTGGAAAGCCGCCTTCAGCCCGACTCGTTCTTTGGCTCCAGCGGTGGCCAGCGCATCGACACTGCCGAAGCCACGGCATCGGGCTCATCGATGGTGTATTCGCCCAGCCAGCTCGATGCAGCCGGGGACGTGGATCCGGTGGCCGAAGCCGATGTTTACCTGGCCTATGGCCGCGACCTGCAGGCCGAGGAGATCCTCAAGGAAGCCATGCGCAGCGCGCCCACCCGCGTGGCCATTCACAACAAGCTGCTCGAAATCTATGCCAAGCGGCGCGATGCCAAGGCTTTTGAGGTCGTCGCCACCGAGGCCTATGGTCTCACCCAAGGCATAGGCTCCGAATGGGAACACGCTTGTGAGCTGGGCAAGGAGCTGGACCCCAACAACCCCCTGTACCAACCAGGCGGAAGCCCGGTGGTCAAGGGCGGTGGCTCGGCGGGAGGATCGTCCAACAACACCATTCCTTTCGCCAGCAGCACGCTGACGCAACAGGACGGTCCCGGCGCCGATCTGAACACCGACCTCGATCTGGATCTCGATCTCGATCTGGACGCTTCTCAAGGCGTCCCATCATCGCTGGCTATGCTGCAAGCCACCCCACCGGCGGCCCAACCCAGCGAGGCCATGTCCGCGCTGGACGATCTCAACGAAACCGAGGCCCTCACCCGATCGGTAGAGGACAAAGCGGGGCCTTCGTCCATGTCCATGGACTTTGACCTGGACTTTCCGTCGGAACCCGCGCCACTCACCCGCGCGACAGCGGCGCCCACTGCAAACAACGGCGCGCAGATGCCGTCGAAGAACGAAGTGTCTGCCTTCGACGACAACGAAATCCTGCCCGATTTCGGTTCGGACGAACCCCAAAAGCCTGCAACGGTGCCGCGCGCTGCGACCGCCCCGGCGGCACCCGAGATGCTGTCGTTCGATCTCAACGAGATCACGCTGGATCTGGACGACGCTCCCAACACGGCACCCTCCGAGCTGGGTGCGCTGACCGAAGAAAATCCCCTGGTGACCAAGCTCTCGCTGGCTGAAGAGTTTCGCGCCATCGGCGATCTGGAGGGAGCCCGGTCGTTGGCCGAAGAAGTGCTGGCCGAGGCATCGGGAACACTCAAGAACAAGGCCAGCACCTTCCTCGCCGATCTCACCTGACGTGTCGCCCTCCGTCGATTGACAACCGAGCTGCCCAGCCTTCCACCATCGTCAGACCAGCGGTCTGAGATGGCGCCTGAGGCTGCACGGATCGCGTTGGGCGTCAGCTACCACGGACAGGCCTACGATGGCTGGCAGAGCCAGCCCAGTGGGCGTACCGTGCAGGACCGTCTGGAGCTGGCGCTGACCCAATTCACCGCGCTGGACGGTATCTCCACCCTGTGTGCTGGCCGCACCGACGCCGGTGTGCACGGACTCATGCAGGTGGTGCATTTCGACTGCGCGCTGGACCGACCGGAAACCGCCTGGATCCGTGGCACCAACCGCTTTCTGCCACCCGACATCGCGGTGCAGTGGGCGCGTCAGGTGCCTCACAGCTTTCATGCCCGCGCCAGTGCGCGCTCACGTCGCTATGCGTATGTGCTGCTGGAGTCTCCGGTGCGCCCCAGCGTGGATGCCGGCCGGGTAGGGTGGGTGTTCCGCCCACTGCAACTCGACGCGATGGAGCGGGCCGCCCAGTCACTGCTCGGTGAACACGACTTCACCTCGTTTCGGGCCTCGGCCTGCCAGGCCCACAGCCCCGTCAAGCAGATGCTGCGCGTGGACATCTCCCGGCGCGGTGCATACTGGCGCTTCGAATTCGAGGCATCGGCCTTCCTGCACCACATGATCCGCAACATCATGGGTTGCCTGATCATGATCGGTAGCGGCAGACGCCCCCCCGACTGGATGGCCGAGGTGCTGGCCGCGAAGAGCCGGGACGCCGCTGCGCCCACCTTTTCTCCGGACGGCCTGTATTTCCTTGGGCCGGTGTACGATGAATCGCTGAATTTGCCGACCCGCACACCCGCTTTTGATTGGTTGCCCTAGCGAGGGCAGACGGTTTCGCGCCATGCCCCTGCACCGCACCCGCATCAAGATCTGTGGATTGACCCGCGAAACCGACGTGGACGCCGCCGTGCAGGCTGGCGCCGATGCGATCGGGTTCGTGCTATACCCCAAGAGTCCGCGATTCGTCCCGCCCGAGCGCGCGGCTGAGCTCGCACGCCACCTGCCCCCCTTCGTCACGCCGGTACTGCTGTTCGTCAACGCCAGCCCCGAATACATCGCTCAGGGCCTCTCGGCCGTGCCCAACGCCCTGCTGCAGTTCCATGGCGACGAGACGCCCGCCGACTGTGCCGCCGCCGCCAGGCCGTTTCTGCGCGCCGCGCGCATTCCCCCCGGCCCTGACGGCGCAGCCTTCGATCTTCTAAAATACGGGCAGGACTTCGCCGCCGCCCAGGCCATCCTGCTCGACGCCCATGTCGAGGGTTTTGGTGGCGGTGGTCTTTCCTTCGACTGGACAGCATTCAATTGGTCACATCCGCTTCTAAACGCCAGCTCTCGCCTCGTTTTGTCTGGTGGACTCACGCCTGCAAACGTGACCGATGGCATCAGCCGCGTACGGCCCTGGGCCGTTGACGTGAGCTCCGGGGTCGAAGCCGCCAAAGGCATCAAGGACCCCGACAAGATGCTCGCCTTCGTGGCCGCCGTGCGGGCGGCCGACACGCTGTTATCCAGCCCCAGCTGAGCCCCACCGACGGGGCCGCTCGGGCCATCGAACCGAGAACACCCCATGGACACCTACCAGCAACCCGACGCCAGCGGCCACTTCGGCATCTACGGCGGCAGTTTCGTGAGCGAAACCCTCACGCACGCCATCAACGAGCTGAAGGCCGCGTACGCGAAATACCAGCACGACCCGGACTTCATCGCCGAGTTCAAGAGCGAACTCGCGCACTTCGTGGGTCGACCCAGCCCGGTCTACCACGCCGCGCGCATGAGCCGTGAGCAGGGTGGCGCCCAGATCTTCCTGAAGCGCGAAGATCTCAACCACACCGGTGCGCACAAGATCAACAACGTCATCGGCCAGGCCATGCTCGCCAGGCGCATGGGCAAGCCGCGCATCATCGCCGAGACGGGCGCCGGCCAGCACGGCGTGGCCACGGCCACCATCTGCGCCCGTTACGGCCTGGAATGCGTGGTCTACATGGGCAGCGAAGACGTGAAGCGCCAAAGCCCCAACGTCTACCGCATGAAGCTGCTCGGTGCCACCGTGGTGCCGGTGGAAAGCGGCAGCAAGACGCTCAAGGACGCGCTCAACGACGCCATGCGCGACTGGGTCGCCAACGTGGACAACACCTTCTACATCATCGGCACCGTGGCCGGCCCGCACCCCTACCCCATGATGGTGCGCGACTTCCAGAGCGTGATCGGCGATGAATGCCTGGTGCAAATGCCCGAGATGCTCAAAGCCGCTGGCTGCACCGGCGAACAACCCGATGTGGTGGTGGCCTGTGTAGGTGGTGGCAGCAACGCCATGGGCATCTTCTACCCCTACATCGACCACACCGCCACACGCCTGATCGGCGTGGAGGCCGCCGGTGAAGGCCTGGAGAGTGGCAAGCACTCGGCCTCCATCCAGAAGGGCAGCCCCGGCGTGCTGCACGGCAACCGCACCTATGTACTGCAGGACGACAACGGCCAGGTCACCGAAACCCACAGCGTGAGCGCCGGACTGGACTACCCCGGCGTCGGCCCCGAACACGCGTTCCTGAAAGACATCGGCCGCGCCGAATACGTAGGCATCACCGACGCCGAGGCGCTGGAAGCCTTCCACTACCTCTGTCGCACCGAGGGCATCATCCCGGCGCTGGAATCGAGCCATGCCGTGGCCTACGCCATGAAGCTGGCCAAAACCATGCGGCCTGACCAGTCGATCCTGGTCAATCTCTCCGGCCGTGGCGACAAGGACATTGGCACCGTGGCCGACCTGTCCCAAGCCGACTTCTACTGCCGCCCGAGCTGCCGCGGGCAGTCGGTCAAGGGTGGCGACGCCACCGCCACCATCAAGGTGACCAAATGAGCCGCATCGAAAAGACCTTTACCGACCTCAAGGCGCAGAACCGCAAGGCGCTGGTCCCTTTCGTCACCGCCGGTTTCCCCTATGCCGACATCACGCCCGATCTGATGCACGGCATGGTCGAGGCCGGCGCCGACGTCATCGAACTCGGTGTGCCGTTTTCCGACCCATCTGCCGATGGTCCGGTAATCCAGCGGGCGGGCGACCGCGCACTGGCGTTGGGCATTGGCCTCACCCAGGTCATCGCGATGGTGAAAACCTTCCGCGAGCGCAACACCACCACCCCGGTCGTGCTGATGGGTTACGCCAACCCGATCGAACGCTACGACCAAAAACACGGCGGCGGCAGCTTCGTTCGCGACGCATCGGCCGCAGGTGTGGACGGTGTGCTGGTGGTGGACTACCCGCCCGAAGAGTGTGAGGACTTCGCCGCCGCCCTGCGTGCCGCCGACATGGACCTGATCTTCCTGCTGGCCCCCACCTCCACCGAGGAGCGCATGGCGCAGGTGGCGCGTGTGGCCAGTGGTTATGTGTACTACGTCTCGCTCAAGGGCGTGACCGGCGCCGGTACGCTGGACGTGGGCCAGGTGGAGGCCATGCTGCCGCGCATCCGTGCGCACGTTGGCATCCCGGTGGGGGTGGGTTTTGGCATCCGTGATGCCGAAACGGCCAAAGCCATCGGAAAGAGCGCCGACGCGGTGGTGATCGGCAGCAAGATCATTCAATTGATCGAGGACGAACCGCACGAAAAAGTGGTGGCGGTGGCGGCCCATTTCCTGCGCACCATCCGCAAGGCGCTCGACGCCTGAGCATGGCCTCCCGGGGGTGAGAACGGTCCAGCGGCGGATCGCGCCCACCCCCCACTGCATGGTTTAATTCGCCGTCGTTAAGGAGAACCCGTATGTCCTGGCTCGAAAAACTGCTGCCCCCGAAGATCACCCACACCGACCCGACCGAGCGCCGCAGCGTGCCCGAAGGCCTGTGGATCAAGTGTCCGAGCTGCGAGGCCGTGCTCTACAAGAACGATCTGGAGAAGAACCAGAACGTCTGCCCGCATTGCAGCCACCACCACCGCATTGGGGCCCGGGCGCGGCTCAACGCCTTTCTGGACGCCGAAGGCCGTTACGAAATCGGGCAGGAAGTGCTGCCGGTCGATGCGCTGAAGTTCAAGGACAGCCGCAAATACCCCGAACGCCTGAAAGAGGCGCTTGAATCCACCGGTGAAACCGATGCGCTGATCGTCGTGGGCGGTGCGGTGCAGGGCGTCAGTCTGGTGGTGGCCTGTTTCGAGTTCGACTTCATGGGTGGCTCCATGGGCTCCGTGGTGGGCGAGCGCTTCGTGCGTGGCGTGGAAGAGGCCATCGCGCAGAAGGTGCCCTTCGTCTGCTTCACCGCCACCGGTGGCGCGCGCATGCAGGAGGGCCTGCTCTCGCTCATGCAGATGGCCAAGACCAATGCTTCGCTCACCCGCCTGGCGAAAAAGGGGCTGCCCTACATCAGCGTGCTCACCGACCCCACCATGGGCGGCGTGTCCGCTGGCTTCGCCTTCCTGGGCGACGTGGTGATCGCGGAACCCAAGGCCCTGATCGGCTTTGCCGGCCCGCGGGTGATTGAAAACACCGTGCGCGTGAAACTGCCCGAGGGCTTCCAGCGCGCCGAGTTCCTGCAAACCAAGGGCGCGGTGGACTTCATCTGCGACCGCCGGGAATTGCGCACCACCGTCGCCAACACGCTGGCCATGCTGCAGCGTCAGAGCGCGGACGCGGTGGTCAGCGATTGAGTCCCGAACCCGCAGCGCTCACGCTCTCGCTGCTGCCCCTGTTCCCCTTGCAGACCGTCCTGTTTCCGGGCGGCTGGATGCCACTGCGCATCTTCGAGGTGCGCTACCTTGACATGATCGGCCGCTGCCACAAGGCGGGGGCACCGTTTGGCGTGGTGTGCCTGTCCGAAGGCGAGGAAGTGCGCCGCATCGACCCGAACGCGGCACCCGGTGGCGCGGCCTTCACCCGGGAGGTGTTTTACCCGGTGGGCACGCTGGCGCAGATCGAACAGCTGGAGCGGCCCCAGCCCGGTTTGCTGATGATCCATTGCCGCGGCCTGCAGCGCTTCCAGGTGACCCGCAGCCACCAGTTGCCGCATGGCCTGTGGGTGGCCGACGTGCGGCTCGACCCGGCCGAACCCGTGATTCCGGTGCCAGAGCACCTGGTGCCTACCCGCGATGCGCTGCAGCGCCTGCTGCACAACCTGCGGGAGCGTGACCCACAGGGCATGAACGAAGTGCCACTGCAGCCGCCCTACCACTGGAACGACTGCGGCTGGGTGGCCAACCGCTGGGCCGAGCTGCTGCCGGCACCGGCCGAGCTCAAGCACCGCCTGATGTCGCTGGACAACCCGTTGCTGCGACTGGAGTTGATCTCCGACCTGCTGGACAAGATCGGCGTGGAGAGATGAGCCCCCACGCTCCGCCGCTGCGCGGGTCGCTGCCCCCCAGGGGGCTGATCCGGCTTGGGGCGGCCCGGCGCCGGATCTCTGAGCCCCCACGCTCCGCCGCTGCGCGGGTCGCTGCCCCCCAGGGGGCTGATCCGGCTTGGGGCGGCCCGACGCCGGATCTCTGAGCCCCCACGCTCCGCCGCTGCGCGGGTTGCTGCCCCCCAGGGGGGCTGATCCGGCTCGGGGCGGCCCGGCGCCGGATCTCTGAGCCCCCACGCTCCAACTTACGGCAACAACGAAAGCGCCTCCATGTAGCGCGCGCTGACCATCAGTTGATCCCAGTCCATCGCAGCCCCCTGAGGAAACAGTGCCAGGCGGCGCTCTTCGCTGGCCGGGTTGACTATCCAGTCGCCCTGCACCTGCGCACGCGACAGGGCTTCGATGGCTTCATCAATCGGCGCTCCGCCATCCACCACGCTCTGGTTGCACAACACCACCATGTCCCCTCCCGCGGACAAGGCGGCCAGCGCGGCCTCGGCGAAACCGACCTCGCGGCCTTCGATCTGACGCGCGGCGGCCATGCTCAGGTCATCGCTGAAGATCGCACCGGTGAAATGGAGTTGACGGCGCAGCACTTCCTGCAGCCAGCGCGGCGAAAAACCGGCCGGACGGCTGTCCACCTTGGGGTAGATCACATGTGCTGGCATCACCGCCTGCAGGCTGCTGGAGAGCCAGCCGTAGGGCGCCGCGTCTTCCGCCAGAATGGCTTTGAGGCTGCGCTGGTCCACTGGAATCGCCAAGTGCGAATCCGCCTTCACGAAGCCGTGACCGGGAAAGTGTTTGCCGCAGTTGCCCATGCCACTTTGTTGCAGGCCCAGCATCAGGGCCTGGGCCAGCAGGGTCACCACACGCGGATCGCGTGCAAAGGCGCGGTCGCCAATGACCGAGCTCTCACCGTAATCCAGATCCAGCACCGGCGTGAAGCTCAGGTCCACACCGCAGGCGCGCAACTCGGCACCCAGCACATAGCCCGCCGCGGTGGCCGCGTTGCAGGCCCGCAGTGCCGAGGCACCATCCAGCTCGCCCGGGCGCCCGGGTTGCCCCCACAGCGTGCCGAAGGCCGCCATAGGCGGCAGGTGGGTGAAACCGTCGGTGCGAAAGCGTTGCACACGACCGCCTTCGTGGTCCACGGCGATCAGCAGATCGTGCCGCACGGACTTGATCTGGCGGCACAGCCGCGTCAGTTGGGCGCGGTCTTGCCAGTTGCGGGAGAACAGGATCACGCCCCCCACCAGGGGGTGAGCCAGGCGTCGGCGCTCGGCGGTGGTCAGGCTGTGGCCGGCGACGTCGATGATCAGGGGGGCGTGCTGGTGCATGGGGGGTTCTCGGTTGACACGGTGTCGGGTGCGTCGCGTTCGATCACCACAAAACTGGCCGCATAGTCGCTCTCGTCGGTGACGGTCACGTGGGCACGCAGGCCCTGGGCTTCAAACCAGGTCCTGAGTTCACCATGCAGCACGATCACGGGCTGCCCGCTCGCTAGGTTGGTGATCTCGCAGTGCCGCCAGGTCATGGGCATGCGCATGCCCAGACCGATGGCCTTGGAAAAAGCTTCCTTGGCGGAAAAACGCGTGGCCAGGTAACGCAGACCCCGCTGTGGCCAGCGCGCGCTGCGCTTTTGCCATACCAGGAATTCGGCATCACTCAGCACCTTGCGCGCAAAACGCTCGCCCTGGCGCTGCCAGGTGGCTTCCATGCGCCGGATGTCACAGATGTCGGTGCCGATGCCGAAGATCATGGACCCACACGTTCGTCATGGCCACGGGGCCGATGGCTGCGCGGGCCTGCGGAAGACCCCGCGTCGCCAAATGCCTCGTCGATGCAGCGCCGGTAGTCGGCCACGGTGGCGCTGTAGCCCAGCTCCAGTGCGTCGGCGATCAGCGCATGACCGATGGAGACTTCGCTCACACCCGGCACGCCGCGCAGGAAGGCCGTGAGGTTGTCGCGGTTGAGGTCGTGGCCCGCGTTGACCCCCAGGCCGGCGTCCAGCGCCGCCTGCGCGGCCGCGCGGTAGCGCTCCAGTTGATCGGCTCGCTGCGGCGTGTGCCAGGCTGCGGCATAGGGCTCGGTGTACAACTCCACCCGGTCGGGGCCCACGGCCTTGGCCGCGACCATCGCGGCGGGCTCCGGGTCCATGAACAGGCTCACGCGCGCGCCCAGTGCCTGCGCTTCGGCAATGAGGGGCCGCAGGCGTTCGGCATCCTGCGGAAAGCTCCAGCCGTGGTCGCTCGTGAACTGCCCTTCGCCGTCCGGCACGAAGGTCAGCTGGTGCAGCGGCAGTCCACGAGCACGCACTTCGCGCGCCACGTCCATCAGGTTGTGAAACGGATTGCCCTCGATGTTGTATTCGCGCTCGGGCCAGGCTTGCAGCACCTGGGCCAGATCGAACACATCGTGCAGCCGGATGTGTCGCTCGTCGGGGCGCGGATGCACCGTGATCCCACCTGCACCGGCCTGCAGGCACAGCGTGGCCGCCCGTGTGACCGACGGAATGCCCAGGTGCCGGGTGTTGCGCACCAGGGCCACCTTGTTGAGGTTGACCGAAAGCGCTGTGCGCCGGGAATGGAGGTGCGGGGCCATAGACATGATGATGGGGGTCGGTAATGCGGAACGAAGTGCTGAGGGCTCAAGCCGGCGGGTCGGCCGCCAGCCCGGCAACGGACGGGGAACCGCGTGGCCGGCTCATGGCCTGCACGTCCAGCATCAACTGGCGCGTCTTGAACACCCGCACGCCGCTATGGTAGTGCAGCAAGCCGCGCAGTTGCGGCTGCAAGGCCTGCTGGCAGCCGGCGCAGGCGCGCAGGGTGGCCACGAACGGCCCCACCTCGTCCATGGCGGTCTGCAACGCCAGCCATTGTTCGCCCGAGAGCACATGGACATCGTCGTCGTGTGCCACGCGCAGCCCACTGTCCGGCACCAGCACATAGGGGTCCGCCGCATTCAACCCGGCCAGGGTATTGCCCTCGTGCGCCAGACTCGGCAACAGACCGATGTCGCGCAGCAGCAGCAACTCGAACGCACGCAGGATGAGCTGCTGGGCGTCGGCGCGTTCGGCCAGCAGCTGGACCGCCAATGCGTAATGGTCAAACAGCCCCTGATGCGGATCGTCGCGCGCCAGCAGGCGCATGAGCAATTCGTTGAGGTAGCAGCCCGAGAGCAGGGCCTCCCCCGTGGGCATGACGTGACCACCCTGCCACTGTGCCGCCTTGAGTGTGCGCACTTCGGCCTCGCCGCCCCAGCTCAGGTGCAGTGGCTGCAGCGGCAGCAGCACCGGACGGAACTGGGAGGTGGGGCGTTTGACGCCCTTGGCCACCAGCGCGATACGGCCATGGTGGCGGGTGAAGACTTCCAGCACCAGGCTGGACTCACTCCAGTCGTAGCGGTGCAGGACGAAGGCAGGTTCTTCGGAAAACCGGCGCGCGGCCATTACACGTCAGACGCGAAAGCCGGCATCACTCGTAGCCGAAGGACCGGACCCGCGCATCGTCGTCCGCCCAGCCCGAGCGCACCTTGACCCACAGCTCCAGATACACCTTGCAGTCCCAGAGCTTTTCCAGCTCCTGACGCGCTTCGGTGCCAATGCGCTTGAGCTTTTCGCCCTTGTCGCCAATGACCATGCCCTTGTGGCCCTCGCGCTCGACCACGATGGTCGCGGCGATGCGCTTGAGTGCGCCCTCTTCCTCGAACTTGTCGATCACCACGGTGGAGGTGTAGGGCAATTCGTCACCCGTGAGACGGAAGAGCTTCTCGCGCACCATCTCGCTGGCCATGAAGCGCTCGCTGCGGTCGGTCAGATCGTCCGGGTCGTGCATCCATGGCTGCAGGGGCAGGTATTTTTCGCAGATCGCGAACAGGCGCTGGATGTCCTTCGGATGCTTGGCCGACATGGGCACAAACTCGGCGAAGGGATGGCGCTCCTGCATAGAACGCAACCAGGGCGCGAGATCGCCGCGCCGGTGCACCAGATCGAACTTGTTGGCCACCAGCATCACGGGCACGTTGGCCGGCAGCAGGTCCAGCACCTTGGCGTCGGCCAGGTTGAAGTGACCCGCTTCGACCACGAACAGGATCAGATCCACATCGCTGACCGCGCCCAGCACCGTTTTGTTCAGCGCCCGGTTGAGCGCATTGCCGTGCCGGGTCTGGAACCCCGGCGTGTCCACAAACACGAACTGCGTGGGCCCGAGCGTCCGCATACCGGTGATGCGGTGCCGTGTGGTCTGCGCCTTGCGCGAGGTGATGCTGACTTTCTGGCCAACCAGCGCGTTGAGCAAGGTCGACTTGCCCACGTTGGGTTTGCCCACGATGGCGACAAAACCGCAGCGCTGCGTGGCAGGATCGATGGGCTCGGGTTCGCTGGTCTCGCCCTCCGCGGTCGCGTCGACTTCGGACTCCGCCACCTCAGGCGCATCAACCTCCGACTTGCCCAGCGCCCGGGCCAGCATGGCGTCGAGCTCAGGATTGGCAGCGGGCGCGACGGGCTGGGAAGGGACAGGCGACGGAACGGGTTTTCGGGACATGGATTCGTGCGGGCAGATCAACGCAAGGGACAGAGAAAGAAACGAGACAAGCGGCGAAGGTCAGGAACGGCCACTCTGCGAACCGGCCATGAGGTGTTGCAACATGGCCGCAGCGGCAGCCTGCTCACCGGCACGGCGTGAAGCGCCAATGCCGCGTTCACTGCGACCGGTCTCGGTCACGGTGCACTCCACATCAAAGGTCTGTTTGTGCGCCTCGCCCAACGTGGCCACCACACGGTAGAGCGGCAGCTTCATTTTGCGCGCCTGCAGCCACTCCTGCAATTCGGTCTTTGGGTCCTTGCCCATGGCGCTCATCTGGGCATTGAGTTCAATGCCACTGTAGAGTCGGTGCACCAGCGCGGCGGCCACTTCAAAACCCGCATCGAGGTACACCGCGCCAATGACGGCCTCCAGCGCGTCGGCCAGGATCGACGGGCGTTTGTTCCCCCCGGAACGCTTCTCGCCGTCTCCCAGGCGCAGTCCCGTCGTCAACCCGAGACCAGATGCGATCTGGAACAGGGTGTCCTGCTTGACCAGATTCGCCCGCACACGCGAGAGATCGCCTTCGGGCAACTGGCTGAGCTTCTCGAACAGCAGGCCCGAGATGGCCAGATTGAGCACCGAGTCACCGAGAAACTCCAGCCGTTCGTTGTGGTCGGACGTGAAGCTGCGATGGGTCAGCGCGCGCTCCAGCAGGCGCGGGTTGGCAAAGTTGTGCTTCAGGCGCTGCTGCAGCGCCTGAAGCTCCGGATTCAAGGCCACGGGCAGCCTGTTGGCCGCCCCGTTGGCTGGACGAGGATCACTTCGAACGGCCTTCGTATTTCATGACCAGATAGGCCGGGCCCGCCAGATGAATGTCCCGGTTGTAGGCGAAGGAAACCACGACCTGGCTACCTTCCTTGCTCACCACGAGATCCTTGCCAGAGATTGTCGTGATGTCATCGATCTGGGCCGCCTTGTCAAAAATCATTCGCACTTCAGCCACGGTACTGCCCGTCGAAGACCTCTGTACTGCCTTCTGCACAGCGAGGAACTCGATGTAGGTCGGCACCACTTGGGCAAGGACCACGCCAGCGAAGGCCAGCAAAATCCCGACGACCAGCAGACCGAAAAAGGTCAAACCGCGTTGTTGTTGTTTCAGTTTCACGTGCGTCATCCTCCAGCAGGGCTTGATAAGCGGATCACTCGAACGAACCGATGCGTCCCAGATCACCGAAGTTCATCCAGACAAAAAAAGCTTTGCCCACGATGTTGGCTTCCGGCACGAACCCCCAATACCGGGAGTCCTGCGAATTGTCCCGATTGTCGCCCATCATGAAATAGTGGCCTGGGGGCACCTTGCACGCCACGCCCTCCACGGTGTAGCTGCAGCTTTCCTTGTAAGGAAAGTCGGTGGTGCCCGAGACAAAGGCTGGGCGATCATCGTCATTGAGGGTGTTGTACTGACGCTCCCCAAGGGTTTCACGAAACTGGTGCGCGTAGCGCATGGAGTCGGAGTCGAAGAACTCGGGTTCGGCGCTGCGGGGAACCGGCTTGCCGTTGACGGTCAGTTGCTTGTTGATATAGGCCACCTCGTCACCGGGCACCCCGATCACGCGCTTGATGTAGTCCAGGCTCGGTTGGGGCGGATAACGGAACACCATCACGTCACCGCGCTGTGGATCGTTGTTGGAAAACAGCTTGGTATTGAAGACCGGCAGACGCACACCGTAATGAAACTTGTTGACCAGAATCAGGTCACCCACGCGCAGGGTGGGAATCATTGAGCCGGATGGAATCTTGAACGGTTCGAACAGAAACGATCGCAACACGAACACAGCCAGGATCACGGGGAACAGACCCGCCGTCCAGTCCAGCCACCACGGCTGCATCAGCAACTTCTGGCGCGTCGGCTCGATGTCGGCGGCCTCGCCCTGATGGAATCCCTGCTGATGCAAAGCCAGCGTGCGCGCATTGTGCTCGTCGAGCACCCGCTGTGCGGTGCGCTTGCGTTGGGGCAGAAACACCAGCTTTTCGGCAACCCAGTAGACGCCAGTGACCAGCGTGGCCAGCATCAACAACAGCGCAAAATTGCCCTCGACCATGCCCGTGTACCAGGCCCCTGTGTAGGCGGCGAAAGCCGTCAGGATCACCGCAGTGATCGCACTCATGACGGCCTGCATCAGTCCTGCACCTGCAAAATGGCGAGAAAGGCCTCCTGGGGCACCTCAACCGAGCCGATCTGTTTCATGCGCTTCTTGCCTGCTTTCTGTTTTTCGAGGAGTTTGCGTTTTCGGGTGATGTCGCCACCGTAGCATTTTGCCAGCACGTTCTTGCGCAGCGCCTTGATGGTCTCGCGAGCGATCACGTTGCCACCGATGGCCGCCTGGATCGCCACGTCAAACATCTGCCGGCTGATGATCTCGCGCATCTTGGCCGCCACCGCACGGCCGCGGTACTGTGACTGGCTGCGGTGCACGATGATGGACAGCGCATCGACCTTTTCGCCGTTGAGCAGAATGTCGACCTTGACCACGTCCGAAGCCCGGTATTCCTTGAACTCGTAGTCCATGGACGCGTATCCACGGCTGACCGACTTGAGCTTGTCGAAAAAGTCCAGCACGATCTCGCCCAGCGGCATGTCGTAGGTCAGCATGACCTGCTTGCCGTGGTAAGCCATGTTCAGTTGCATCCCGCGCTTCTGGTTGGCCAGCGTCATCACGGCACCCACGTATTCCTGCGGCATGTAGAGATGCACGGTCACGATGGGTTCGCGGATCTCCTCGATGCGCCCCTGGTCGGGCATCTTCGACGGGTTCTCCACCATGATGACCTCGCCATCGGGCTTGACCACTTGGTAGACGACGCTGGGCGCCGTGGTGATCAGGTCCTGGTCGAACTCCCGCTCCAGCCGTTCCTGCACGATCTCCATGTGCAGCAGGCCCAGAAAGCCGCAACGAAAGCCAAAGCCCAGCGCCTGCGAGACCTCGGGTTCGTACTGGAGCGAGGCATCGTTGAGCTTGAGTTTTTCGAGCGCGTCGCGCAGCGCGTCGTACTGATTCGCCTCGGTCGGGTACAAACCCGCAAACACCTGGGGCTGCACTTCCTTGAAGCCAGGCAAGGCCTCGGTGGCCGGTCCCGCGTTGTTGGGCAGCTTTTTCTCCAGCGTGATGGTGTCCCCCACCTTGGCCGCCTGCAGTTCCTTGATGCCCGCGATGATGTAGCCCACCTCGCCCGCCTCCAGCGATTCGCGCGGCTCGTTGGCCGGCGTGAACACGCCCAGGCTGTCGGCGTTGTAGACCGTGTTGGTCGCCATCATCTTGAACCGCTCGCCCTTGAGCAGGTGGCCGTCGACCACGCGCACCAGCATCACCACGCCCACGTAGGCGTCGTACCAGCTGTCCACAATCATGGCGCGCAAGGGCGCGTCCGGCTTGCCCTTGGGGGCGGGGATGCGCGCCACCACCGCCTCCAGGATGTCTTCCACGCCCATGCCGGTCTTGGCCGAACAAGGAATGGCATCGGTGGCGTCAATGCCGATCACATCCTCGATCTCCGCTTTCGCGTTGTCCGGGTCCGCGTTGGGCAGGTCCATCTTGTTGAGCACCGGCACCACTTCCACACCGAGGTCGAGCGCGGTGTAGCAGTTGGCCACGGTCTGCGCTTCCACGCCCTGGCTGGCGTCCACCACCAGGAGCGCGCCTTCGCAAGCCGAGAGCGAACGGCTTACCTCGTACGAGAAATCCACATGCCCGGGCGTGTCGATCAGGTTCAGGTTGTAGACCTGCCCATCGCGCGCCTTGTACCTTAGCGCGGCAGTCTGCGCCTTGATGGTGATGCCACGCTCCTTCTCGATGTCCATGGAGTCCAGCACCTGCTCGCTCATCTCGCGGTCGGACAGGCCACCGCAGAGCGAAATGATCCGGTCGGCCAGCGTGGACTTGCCATGATCGATGTGCGCGATGATCGAAAAATTGCGGATGTGATTCATCAAGAAGACAGCTCAAACACGGGGAAAGCCGCCCGTGCATACGGCATCGGGCGACCATAAAAAAGGGCGCGTCAGCTGTTGACGCGCCCGTAACCAACAATCAATGGCAACTGCGATAGTTGGGGTTTCATTGTAGGCAAAAAGCCTGGAAAGCAAACCGCCAAACGCCGCGAAACCGATTGTTGCAACGCAGCAACGTCAAACTTATCCACAGCTTCACCACAGGAAAATTGCACAACGTGTGAGGCAGCTGTGGACGACCTAGGGACATCCTGTGCGGCTCCCACATCGTGAAGCGATGGGGTCCAACGGCACGGGAATCCATCCCAAACAGGTCTGATTTTATCGAATTCGGTCAACAGAAGTACGATATTAGTCAGTAATCACTAACATTTCATCACTTCCCACCGTCTGGCGGGCCGAAAGATCGTGTGTGGCGAATCGACCACCGGGGCTCCAAACCCCCAAATCCCAGTAGGGACAGGGGGTTATTTGACACTCCTGGGGTGGTTTCGAGGAGGCGCAGGGCTCAGCGCTGAGGGCGGATCACGGCGTACTGCGCCCACTCGCCACGCCGGAACAGCACATTGACCGGGCGGGATTTGTCGAGTCGAGCCACCGCGGTTTCAAGTTCTTTTGCACTGGCGACCTCGGTGTTGGCGATGGCCACGATCACGTCCCCTTCGCGCAGGCCGGCCCGGGCAGCAGGCCCCTCTGCGGCTTCGACGCGCACCCCGCCCTTGACGTTCAACTCCTTCTTTTGCGCAGGGGTGAGCTCGGCCAGGGTCAGACCCAGCGATTGCGCCGCCCCCAGAACGGGAGGTTTGGGTGCGTCGGGCGCAGCCGCTCGGCGCTGTGGCTGGTCGGGTTCGAGTTCAGCCACCGTGATGGCGAGCTCGCGCTGGGCACCCCGGCGGAACACGGTCATGCTGCTCTTGTTGCCGGGCTTGGTATTGCCCACCAGGCGCGGCAGGTCGACCGACTTGTCGATCTCCTTGCCATCGAACTTCAACACGATGTCCCCCGGCTCCACGCCGGCCTTGGCCGCGGGCGAATTGGGCTCCACACCACGCACCAGCGCGCCCCTGGGTTGTCCCAGCCCGATGGACTCGGCCACCTCTTTGCTCACCTGATCGATCTGCACGCCGATGCGTCCTCGCGTCACGCGACCGTTGGCGCGAAGCTGGTCAGACACGCGTACCGCCTCGTCGATGGGGATGGCAAACGAAATGCCCTGAAAACCACCCGAGCGCGAATAGATCTGGCTGTTGATGCCAACCACCTCGCCGCGCATGTTGATCAACGGCCCACCGGAATTGCCGGGGTTGATCGCCACGTCGGTCTGAATGAAGGGAAGGAAGTCCCCCGTGTCGCGCTTCTTCGCGCTGACGATGCCCGCCGTGACGGTGTTTTCCAGACCAAACGGCGAGCCGATGGCCATCACCCATTCGCCCACCCGCAGGCGATTGATGTCACCGATCTTCACCGCGTTCAGCCCCGTGGCCTCGATCTTGACCACCGCCACATCGGTGCGTTTGTCGGCCCCCACGATCTTGGCCTTGAACTCGCGCTTGTCGGGCAAGGTGACGACCAGTTCGTCGGCGCCATCGACCACATGCGCATTGGTCATGATCAGGCCATCCGCACTCAGGATGAAGCCCGAGCCCACACCGCGTGGCTGCACCTCGTCGGACGGCCCCCGGTCCTGGCGCGGGCCGCGTGGCGTCATGCCGGGAGGAATGGGAATGCCAAAGCGCTTGAAGAACTCCAGCATCTGCTCATCGGCGCTCGAGCCGGTGTCCGCGCTGGCGCGCTCGAGCGTGCGGATGTTGACCACCGATGGTCCCACCAGATCCACCAGGTCGGTGAAGTCGGGCAAGCCCCGCACACTGGGTGCGACAGACGGCAATGTCTGCGCCCAAACGGACTGAGGCGACAACAGGCTTGCCGCCCCCGCGGCGAGTACGGCAGAAGCCAGGATGGCAGACACAGGCGTGCGGGCCAACTTCGGAAGCGTCATGGTGATCCTCTACACAAAGGCGGATAGACAACAAAGTCTGTCAGATTGAACGCGGCACAACCCGGTTCGGGCGAATCCAGATCTACCGCGCTCGCTCCAGAGACTGGGCGAAAAGACGAAGCGTCGCGGGCGGAACCTCTCCCAGCGCCGTGAGCCAGTGGTCGCCGATGCGGCGGGTGACCGAGTGCGTGGCCCCTGAAACGGACGACTTCTCTTGGCCATGGCGCTGTGCGTCGAAGACCTCGACAAACAACGACACCGAAGCCAGCCCATCTGAAAATACCCACTGCATCGGTGCGGCGTCTGCACCGGTGGCCTCGCCTCCGTCCCGGATGTAGCAACTCATGGAAAGGAAGCCGGGCACCGACTCCCTGAGACGCCATCCCTCGGCCTCGGGGGTCGTCTTTTTGAGCACCGGCGTATGCACCTCGTAGCCCCGGGTGTTGTTCATCAAACGGTTGAGCTTGTCCATGCGTACCGGTGCGTCCAGCTGGAGCTCGGAAAATGCTACCTGTTCGAGCACATTGCCCTGCTCACCCAGCGTCTGCAGCCTCACCACCAAGCCTGTCTTTTTCTCGGACCAGATGCGATAGCCAAACCGCAGCGGATCCTTGGGCACGATTTCCACCACGTCCGCCAGATGCCCCGCCACCCGTTCGACACCGGTTTCACGCACACCATAGTGATCGGGGATCGCGTTGCTCGGCGTGCGCAACAATTCTGGAAACAAACCCAGCGATTCGCGTTTTTCCACCCAGGCGGTCCTGGACTCGGGGATGAAAGTGATGACCTCGTTGTTGCGGCGAATGGTGGTGCGCGGAGCGCCGGTCAGGGTTTCGACACGCTCCATCTGCTGAGCGCCATCGCACACATGCCAGATCCGGGATGCGGACATCACCGATCCGGCCGACACCACGAGTGTGCCCATGTAGGCACGCTGTCGCGATGCCTCGTGCATGCGGGTAAGCCATTCATTGACACTGCGGGTCGCCGTGGCCGCCTGGGGCGCTGTCTGCGCCTGCAATGGCGCCAGGAACCCCGATGCGAGTGCAACGAGGGCCGCGGCACTCCAGCGGCGCAAACCAAGGGGTGAGCACAAGCTCGAAGCAAGGATCATGGTGATTCAGCGTCCCGACGCGTCGTAAGTGGCGCTGCGCAGAAAACCAGCAGGCATTTGCAGGACAGACATGCCGCCGTTCTGCCGATGTTCCGCCATCAGCGCCTCCAACTGTGCATCGCGGATCAGCGGGCCCTGCGTCGTGTTCACCACCACGGCCGCATCGGCCGCAAGCGTTGTCCCAGCCGCGGCCTGAGTCGAGGGCGAGGGGGCCCGGGGTGACGCGGGAGCTGTCAATGCCAGTTGAGCACCTTCGCCGCCGGAGCCCCCCGCCCCCGCAGGAGCACTGCCCAGCACCGTCCAGCCAACGGCCATGACCGCCGCCAACGACGCAAGTCCTGCCACCAGCTTCCAGCGGAAAACGGCATCGTTGGCCGCAGGCACCTGCAGGTGACCTGCGACGGCAATCGAAGCCTGGGGCCTGGGCACCTCGGATGAGTCCGTTCGCTGGACATCGGCATCGATCCGCAGCTTCGCATGGATGTCAGCGAGAAAAGCCCGCGGCGCCTGCCTGGAGACAGCCGCCGCGGAAGATCGCAGCACGTCGCCAATCACCTGGTAGGCATGCCAGTTCGCAAAGGCATCACTCTGTTCATCGAATTCGGCCAGCACCTGATCAAGCTCTGCTTGGCCGACCTCGCCATCGACCAAGGCAGACAGACCACCCCCGTCGGCATCGAACGCCTGCGGCTGACTCGATGCCTCCACGGCCCGCACCGACGGAGCGTGTGATTCCGGGACTTCTTTTGCGGCATTCATTGTTGACTTCCTGACTTCTGGAACTGCGGGGTCGTGACATCCATGCAATCGGCCAAGGTGCTACCAGCGTTTACCCGTCTGGCGCTCCAGCATCGGCTTGATCCGGCTCGAAATGGCCTCTCGCGCCCGGAAAATCCGGGAGCGCACCGTACCAATGGGGCAATCGAGTGCCTGGGCAATCTCTTCATAGCTCAGACCCTCGATTTCCCGCAGAGTGATCGCCATGCGCAATTCTTCGGGCAACGCATCCATAGCGGCATTGACCGCCTGGGCGATCTCCTTGCTGGCCAGCACCGCTTCGGGCGTCTCGGTATCGGCCACACTGGAATTTAGTTCGCGTTCCGACGAGGAAGTTTCATCGTCATCGGCCGATTTCATCTGCGACTGGAAAACCAGCGGATCGCGCTTGAGCTCCATGAGCTGCTTCTTGGCCGTGTTGACCGCAATCCGGTAAAGCCAGGTGTAGAACTGCGCGTCCCCCCGGAACTGCGCCAGGGCGCGGTAGGCCCGGATGAATGTTTCCTGGGCAATGTCCTGCACCAGATCGGTGTCGCGCACCATGCGACCGATGAGCCGCTCCACCCGGCGCTGGTACTTGATGACCAACATGTCGAACGCGCGCTGCTCGCCCGCCAGGGTGCGCTGCACAAGCATGACGTCGCTGTCGGGTGGCGGCGGAGCGGTATGGTCTTCGAGGGTCATGCGCGCGGAAATATAACCCAATCGTGTGCACGGCCCCACCCGGCAACACGCCGGAACGCCCACAACATCATGAATGCGCCGCCATCAACGCCCGGCGAAAATCGCCCCAGCGAGGTGGATCGCTCATGCGCTCCACCCAGACCCAGCTGCCTGCCGCATCGGGATTGCGGAGCCGCAGCAACACACGGTCCTGCAGGTCCAGCGCCAGTTCCAGACGTAGCAAAGGTGCGCCTTCGCGATACGCATCGCTGCGCCATCGCCAGATACCCTTGCGTGGGTGTTCGGCGTCTACGGTGGCCTGAGCGTCCCAATGCAGATGCCCGACTGGTGAGCGCTGCCAGCTGCGCCAGGCAAACCCCACCCAGCCCACCCACAGCCCCAGCCCCGCCAACGCGGTCCACTGGCGACCACTCACCCCCGGCGCTGGTGGCGCCTCGGCCCCGAGCCACCACGCGGCCCACACCAACAGGCTCAGGACACCCAGCAACGCAAGCAGTCGCCCATGAAAAAGACAACGCCCCACCGGATAGACCACCGATGGGGCGTTGCGCATAGCGTGGAGAGAGATGTGTCAGAACGGATCAGACGCGACGGAAAACCAGGGTCCCGTTGGTGCCCCCAAACCCGAAGTTGTTCTTCACGGCCACATCGATCTTCATGTCGCGCGCCGTATTGGCGCAGTAATCCAGGTCGCACTCGGGATCCTGGTTGAAGATGTTGATGGTCGGAGGACTCTTCTGGTGATGCACCGCGAGCACGCTGAACACACTCTCGATGCCCCCGGCCCCACCCAACAGGTGACCGGTCATCGATTTGGTGGAGTTGATCACGGTCTTCTTGGCGTGCTCGCCAAGCGCAGCTTTGATCGCTTTGGTCTCGTTCACATCGCCCAGCGGTGTGGACGTGCCGTGCGCATTCAGATAGTCCACCTGATCGGCATTGATCCCGGCGTTGCGCAGCGCATTGACCATGGCGCGGCGTGGGCCGTCCATGCTGGGCGCCGTCATGTGCCCCGCATCGGCACTCATGCCGTAGCCGATCACTTCGGCATAGATCTTGGCGCCCCGGGCTTTGGCGTGCTCGTACTCTTCGAGCACCATCACACCCGCACCTTCACCCAGCACAAACCCGTCGCGGTCCTTGTCCCAGGGGCGAGAGGCCGTTTTCGGGTCGTCGTTGCGGGTCGACAGGGCACGCATGGCGGCAAAACCACCCACCCCCAGCGGTGAAACCGTGGCCTCGGATCCACCGGCCACGATCACGTCGGCGTCGCCGTACTCGATCTTGCGAGCCGCCTCGCCAATGCAATGCAATCCTGTGGTGCAGGCCGTCACCACGGCGAGGTTCGGCCCCTTGAAACCGAACCGCATCGACACATGACCAGCGATCATGTTGATGATGGAGGCTGGCACGAAAAACGGGGAAATCCGGCGCGCACCGCGATTGACATACTCGGCATGGGTTTCCTCGATCATCGGCAGACCGCCGATGCCTGAACCGATGATGCAACCGATGCGGTTGGCCAATTCCTCGTCCAGCGCGTCACCCACGGGCAGGCCCGCGTCCACCACGGCCTGCTGGGCCGCGGCGATGCCGAAATGGATGAAGGTGTCCATCGCGCGCGCATCCTTGGCGCTGATGTAGGACTCCAGATCAAAGTTCTTGACCTCACCCGCGATCTTGCAGGCAAAGCTTGACGCATCAAACTTTGTGATGAGGTCGATGCCGGACTTTCCGGCGAGAAGATTGGTCCAGGCGTCGGTCACTGTGTTACCCACAGGACTGATGCACCCCAGACCGGTCACGACAACGCGACGTCGGATCATTGACTACCCCCACGCCTTTCACGGCGTGCAATGCACTGCCCCCCCAGGGAGCTGAACCCCCTTGGGGCGACCTTGCGGTGGCTCATGGATGGCTCAGGCCTTCTGGTGGGCCATCGCGTAGTCGATGGCGTTCTGCACGGTGGTGATTTTTTCCGCGTCTTCGTCCGGAATCTCGATACCGAATTCATCCTCCAGGGCCATCACCAATTCGACCGTGTCCAGCGAGTCTGCACCGAGATCGGCAACAAAAGCTTTTTCGTTGGTGACCTGACCTTCTTCGACACCGAGTTGTTCGGCAATGATTTTCTTCACACGTGCTTCGATATCGCTCATAAGTCCCTCTGAGGGTGGTTGAAATACAGACCGTCATTTTAGCCGGGCTAGGGAGGCATCCCTAGGCGGCCCGCCAGACGGCTTTCGCGGCGTTTCAGATAAATGAGATCGGATGCCGCGCCAGATCGCGATCAAGACATGAACATGCCGCCATTGACGTGCAACTCCTGCCCGGTCACATATGCTGCCTGCGGGCTGGCTAGGTACACCACAGCATGCGCGATGTCGGCCGGCTTGCCGAGATGACCCAGAGGGATCTGACCCAGCAGCGCCTTTTGCTGCTCTTCGGGCAGCGCAGCGGTCATGTCGGTCTCGATGAAACCCGGCGCCACACAGTTGACCGTGATGTTGCGGCTACCGAGCTCGCGCGCCAGCGCACGCGTCATGCCTGCCACGCCGGCCTTGGCCGCAGCGTAATTGGCCTGCCCAGGATTGCCCGAGGCGCCGACCACGCTGGTGATGCTGATGATGCGACCGTAACGCTGCTTCATCATGGGACGGATCACGGCACGGCTCATGCGAAACACGGCCTTGAGATTGGTATCGAGCACCGCGTCCCAATCATCGTCCTTCAAACGCATGGCCAGCATGTCTCGGGTGATGCCCGCATTGTTCACCAGCACCTGGATACCCCCATGGGCCTTGACGATTTCATCGACCAGCGCCTCACCGGCGGCGACATCGTTCACATCCAGTGTCGCCCCACGGCATCCCGCCGCCGCACCGGTCACGCCGGACAGCGCGGCCGTGATCTTGGTCGCCCCTTGGTCGCTGGTGGCAGTCCCAATCACGATCAAGCCACGCGCAGCGAGTTCGTGGGCAATCGCTGCACCAATGCCACGCGAAGCGCCCGTCACCAGAGCCACCTGGCCCGCAAAGTTCACCTCAGACATGTGTTCGCTCCGTGATTCAGGCCAAAAGGGTCCGCACCTCGGCCAGCGTGGCCGGGTCGTAGAGAGGGACACCGCTCAACTCGGCGTCAATGCGCTTGATCAAGCCAGCCAAGACCTTGCCCGGCCCGCACTCCACCAAGGTGGACACACCCTGCTCCTTGATGGCGCGCACGCACTCGACCCAACGCACCGGGCCAAAAGCCTGGCGGTACAGGGCGTCACGGATCGCCTCGATGTCGGTCACCACCGACACATCGATGTTGTTGACCACCGGTATCTGCGGCGTAGCCATCGGTGTCGCGGCGAGCTTTTCCTTCAACTTCTCTGCCGCCGGCTTCATCAGACTGGAATGGAACGGGGCCGAAACCGGCAACAGCAAGGCACGCTTGGCTCCGTAAGCCTTGAGCACCTCGCAGGCCTTGTCGACGGCTGCCTTGCTGCCGGCGATCACGGTTTGTGCCGGATCGTTGAAATTGACGGCCTCGACCACTTCGGCACTGCTCACACCAAACGTCGTCTGAGCCTCGGCACAACCGGTGATGACCTTCGCGGCATCCAGCCCCAGGATGGCGGCCATGGCTCCCGTGCCCACCGGCACGGCTTCCTGCATGGCTGCGGCGCGAAACCGCACCAATGGCGCAGCCTGCGCCAGCGTCAACACACCGGAGGCCACGAGCGCCGAATACTCGCCCAGCGAGTGCCCTGCCACCACGGAAGGCAACGGCCCGCCCTCGGCACGCCAGACGCGCCATGCCGCCACACCCGCCACCAGCATCACCGGTTGGGTGTTGGTGGTCAAGGCCAGCGCCTCTTTCGGCCCCTCCTTGATCAAACGGGTGACGTCTTCACCCAAGGCATCGGACGCCTCTTTCAGTGTTTCCAACACCGCCGGGTGTTCGCCCCATGCGTCCATCATGCCGACGGATTGCGAACCCTGACCCGGAAAAACAAAAGCAAACTTCTTCATGAAATATGGAATCACTCTTTGGCAAAAAATCGCTGTGAATCAAAGGTCCAGCAGAACCGCACCCCAGGTGAAGCCACCACCCACGCCTTCTAGCAAGAGGGTATCGCCCTTCTTCACCTGTCCACCGCGCACAGCGTGATCCAATGCCAGCGGGATAGAGGCCGCCGACGTGTTGCCGTGCTCGTCAACCGTGACCACCACCCTGTCCATCGACAACTTCAATTTTTTGGCCGTGCTCTGCATGATGCGGATATTGGCCTGGTGAGGGATCAGCCAGTCGATATCGGCTGAGGTCTTGCCAGCCTTGTCGAGCACGGCGCGCGCGGTGTCTTCGAGCACACCCACAGCCAACTTGAAAACGGCCTGACCATCCATCTTGAGCAAGGGGTCGCCGAGCACATGGCCGCCCGACACATGACCGGGCACGCACAGAATGCCGGTGTGTTTGCCATCCGCGTGGATGTCGGTGGACAGGATGCCCGGCGTCTCGCTGGCCTCCAGCACCACCGCCCCCGCCCCGTCGCCAAACAGCACGCACGTGGTGCGGTCGTTGAAATCCAGAATGCGGCTGAACACTTCAGCCCCCACGACCAGCGCTTTGTGGGCACTCCCGGTCCGGATCAGGGCGTCCGCAACCGTCAAGGCGTAGATAAAGCCGCTGCACACCGCCTGCACATCAAAAACCGGGCAACCAGCGATGCCCAGTTTGTGCTGCAAGATGGCCGCCGTGGACGGGAACACCATGTCCGGCGTGGACGTCGCCACGATGATCAGGTCAATGTCCCCGGGCGCCACATCGGCCGCCGACATGGCCTGTCTGCACGCGTCGGCCGCGAGATCGCTGGCAAAGACACCCTCGGCGGCAAAATGGCGCGCCCGGATGCCGGTGCGTTCCACGATCCATTGGTCGCTGGTCTCGACCCCGCGCCGGGCCAGCAGCTCTACCATGTCGGCATTGCTCAAGCGCTGAGGGGGCAAGCTGCTGCCGGTGCCAGTGATGCGGGCGAAGCGTGTCATGCGGGGATGGGGGCTGTATCTTAGGAAATCGAAATACTCTTGAACTCGCCAGACACCGACCCTGCCGCGATCAAAGGGGCGGCATGGGCGATGCGCTCGCGCACGTTGTCGAGCAAATTGTTGTGGGCCGCATCATAAGCCCGGCACAAGGCCTGCTCAAACGCGAAGGCGTCGGCCGACCCGTGACTCTTGAACACCAACCCCCGAAGCCCCAGCAGGGCAGCACCATTGTAGCGACGGTAGTCAGCACGTTTTTTAAAAGCAGATAGAACCGGATAAGCACAAATCGCCGCCAGTTTTGTCAACCAGTTGCGAGAAAACTCAACCTTGATGAAGCCAGCGAGCATGGTCGCCACGCCTTCGCTCGCCTTGAGGGCCACATTGCCGACAAAGCCATCGCAGACAACGATATCGGTCGTTCCCTTGAAGATGTCGTTTCCCTCGACATTCCCAAAGAAGTTCAAATCACCCGTGTTGGCTGCATTACGCAACAAAACACCGGTTTTTTTGATGATTTCACTGCCTTTGATAATTTCCCCACCCACATTGAGCAGTCCCACCGTGGGTTCCGGCCGCCCGGTGATTGCCACCACCAGTGCCGAGCCCATCACCGCGAACTGCAACAGGTGCTCAGCGGTGCAGTCCACATTGGCGCCGAGATCGAGCACAGTGGTAGCCCCTCCACGGGCATTGGGCAACTGGGACGCAATGGCGGGACGATCAATGCCATCCAGTGTCTTGAGCACATAGCGGGCGATCGCCATGAGCGCGCCCGTGTTACCCGCCGACACGACAGCCTGGGCAGCACCCTCCTTGACCTGCTGAATGGCCACCCTCATGGACGAATCTTTTTTGCGCCGCAGCGCCACCTCCACCGGATCGTCCATGGCGACAACCTCGCTGGCGGCGATCACGCGGCAGCGTGCATCACCAAGCACCCCAGGCCAGGGTGCAAAGTCCTCGGGTTTTCCCACCAGCAACAACCGGGCCTGCGGATGGCTCGCCAAAAAAGCCGCACAGGCAGGCAGGGTGGCCGCCGGACCGACATCCCCACCCATGCAATCCACAGCAACGGTGATCATGACAACATCCTGGTGGTGGCACTCACGGCACCACAACAATGAAAAAAGCCCGCATGGAGCATGCGGGCCTGCGCCTGGATAGACCCCCAACCCTCGATCGCGGCACCGCGGCGAGGCCTGAGGCAGTCCGTCACATCAGGCTTCGGACTTGTTCTTCAGCACCTGACGACCACGGTAGAAGCCGTTGGGGCTGATGTGGTGGCGCAGATGAATTTCGCCCGTGGTGGGCTCCACGGCAATGCCGGGCACGTTCAGCGCATTGTGCGAACGGTGCATGCCACGCTTGGAAGGGGACTTTTTGTTTTGCTGAACGGCCATGGTGGGCTCCTGAAATCGGTTGGGGTCAAACGGGGTGGCAAATGGGGTGGCCAAAACATGCCAGAACACCCAATCAACCAACTGCGATAACTATCGTGCGCCTGACCCGTGCACACAGACGTGCAAATGGATGTGAGCGCAAAGCCAAGCATTATAGCCCGAAGGTGGCCAGGGGTCAAAGCCACCCGATTCGACGCAGGTGCAGGCCAAGGCCATGACCCGCCCAGTGCGTGTCATTTTTTCAAGCGGGCCAACTCGGCAAATGGATTCTTCCGCTCCGGCTCGTCATCGGCCGCGGCAACCGCCGAATCCGCCACGCGCATGATCACTGGCTCTGGACAGGTTTCGTGCATGGGCACCAGGGGCAGCTCCATCAGCAGTTCATCTTCCAGCAACTCGTACAGGCTTGGGCGAGGCTCCAGAGCAAGCACATCCTCTTCGCAATCGTCGTCTTCGGCACTGGCCGTGGCTTCATCGGCCACAAACCGAAACCAGCGGTCCACCGTCAGAGAAACGTCCACCGGCCCCAGGCAGCGCTGACAAGTCAGCGCCATCACCGTGTCGGCCTGCAAATGCAGCCATACAGCTGGCGACCCACCCGAAGCACTGGGACGAAGCTCGCCTTGCGCCCGCCACCGAACCCGCTGGACCGAAGCCTGATCAGCCATCCCGTGTTGCTCGCTGCACAGGCGCTCGAACCGGTTCAAGGGATCATCGACCTGAAGATGAACGCCCGCCTGAGCAAAGGCACGCACGTCCAGCCGGTCGGCACTCCATGCCATCTTGGGGTTCGCTTTCATCCCGGGAGTGTAAAAGAATGCGGGGAGAATACCGGCATGTCCACGCACCGCCCAGCTCCTTCCGTCACGACGTCGCGCGCCCTCATCCTTGGCTCCACCTCCCGCTACCGGCGGGAATTGCTGGCGCGCCTCGGGCTGCCGTTCGATGTCGCCAGCCCCCAGGTCGACGAAACGCCACACCCTGGCGAAAAGCCCGCCGACCTGGCGATGCGGCTGGCGTTGGCCAAGGCCCGCGAGGTGGCGCGGCGCCACCCCCAGGCTGTGGTCATTGGCAGCGACCAGGTGGCCGACCTGAACGGTGAGCCGCTGGGAAAGCCCGGAACCCACGAGCGCGCCGTGGCCCAGTTGCAGCGCATGCGCGGCGAAACGGTCATCTTTCAGACCGCATTGGCCGTGGTCTGCCAGGACATCGGCTTTGAACAGGCCGACCTGGCGGCCGTGCGCGTGGTGTTCCGCCAGCTCGATGACGAAGAGATCGAACATTACCTGCGCGCCGAGCAGCCCTACGACTGCGCCGGCAGCGCCAAGAGCGAAGGCCTGGGCATTGCCTTGCTGGAACGCATCGACAACGACGACCCCACAGCGCTGGTGGGCCTGCCGCTCATCCGCACCTGCCGCATGATTCGCGCCGCCGGGGTGCACGTCCTGTGAAAACCGACACCACCCTGCCTGGCACGCTGTATCTCGTGCCCACGCCGCTGGACTTCGGCACGGTGACCCCTGGTCCTGAACCGACCACCTCGACCCCGCCCAGCCAGTGGCTACCAGCGCAGACCCTGGCCGTCGCCAGTCGACTCACCCACTGGATCACCGAAAACGCCAAAAGCACACGCGCTTTTCTCAAACGCGTGGATACCGTGGTCGGACTCGGGGTTCCGTTGCAGGCACAGCAGATCACCGAACTTCCACGCGCAGCGCACAAGAAGGGGGACCATGCGCCACAAGCCGATGGTGACGCCCAGGCCCGCGCGCTGCTGGCACCGGCCCGGAACGGGCACGACATCGGCCTGGTCAGCGAAGCCGGCATGCCTGCCATCGCCGACCCGGGCAGCTCCATCGTGCGCGCGGCGCATGCCATGGGCATGCGGGTGGTGTCGCTGACCGGCCCGGTCTCTCTCATGCTGGCGCTGGCCAGCAGTGGCCTGAACGGGCAGAGTTTTGCTTTTGTGGGTTACGTGCCGCAGGAAGCGAGCGAGCGCGCCAAACGCTTGCGCGAACTGGAGGCCTTGGCCCTAAAGACCGGACAAACGCAGATCTTCATCGAGACCCCTTACCGCAACACCGCCCTGCTCCAGACCGTCCTGCAGACGCTGCACCCGCACACCCGATTGGCCGTGTGCTGCGGGCTCACGCTGCCGCAAGAGACGACCCGCAGCGCGCTGGTAGGTGATTGGAAGAAACTGGCCCTCGGCGACAAACTGCCGCTGGAGGCGCCAGCTGTATTTCTGATCGGCCGCTGAATCAGCGGCGAAAAATGCCGGCGAGCCGCCGACTCAGCCCAGAGCCTTCAGCATGTGCGCACGCACCGCCGCGCTCAGCTCCGGGTTGGCCAGCGCAAGGTCGATGGTGGCCTCCAGGAAACCTTCCTTGCTGCCACAGTCGTAACGCGTCCCCTCGTAGCGGAACGCGAAAACCTTTTCGGTCCCGATGAGGGCAGCGATACCGTCGGTCAACTGGATTTCGCCACCGGCACCCCGCGGCTGGCGGCGAATGCTGTCAAACACCGCCGGCGTCAGGATGTACCGTCCGGCCACCGCCAGCGTCGACGGAGCGACTTCTGGCAACGGCTTTTCAACCATGCCAAAGACCTCCGCCACATTCCCGCTGACACCCCTCACGTCCACCACACCATAGCGACGGGTTTCCGAGCGAGGCACGTCCTGCACCGCCAACACTGTGCCCGGGTCGCGCTCGTAGGCCTGCACCATTTGCTGCAGCACGGTCGGCCCACCCCTGGTCTGGTCCCTGCCCATCATCAAATCGTCCGCGAGCAACACGGCAAACGGCTCGTCACCCACCAGCCGCTCCGCACATAACACCGCATGACCCAGACCCAAGGCACGCGGTTGGCGCACGTACACACAGTCCATGTCGTCGGGTTTGATGGCATGCACCAACTCCAGCAGCGCGCGCTTGTTGCCCGCCTCCAGCTCGGCCTCCAGCTCATAGGCGGTATCGAAGTGGTCTTCGATCGCGCGCTTGTGACGCCCCGTCACGAAGATCATCTCCCGGATACCCGCCGCATACGCTTCTTCCACCGCGTACTGGATCAATGGTTTGTCAACCACGGGCAGCATCTCTTTGGGAATGGCCTTGGTGGCGGGCAAAAAACGCGTACCCATGCCCCCAACGGGGAAAACAGCTTTTTGAATCTTCATCGACACTTCCAGACGTTGTTGTGTTCAACCATGCCCACCGTAGCGGGCTCGAAACCGGTTTGGCCGTTTAAAGCAATGGGGCAAGCCCATCCAGGCACAGACCTTCTTGTGGGCTCCCATCTTGCGAAACCGCGACAAGCGGGGTGGATTCCCCTGAACAGCGCGCAGTTCCGCCTGAGAGGTTTGGTTACTTGAGTTGCACCCCGGCGGAGCGTGCCGCCATGAAGATGCCTTGGCCCATGCTGGCGCCGAGCTGCTTGGCCAGACGCAGACCGACATTCTCGCGCTGCGTGTAGTCCACGATGTCCTCGGCCTTGACGATCTCACGCGCCACTGAATCCAGACTTCCAAGACCATCGGCCAAGCCCAAAGCCACGGCCTGTTGTCCACTCCAGACCAGACCACTGAAAGTGTCGGGCGACTCCTTGAGGCGGTCCCCCCGGCCGCTTTTCACCACGGCAATGAACTGTGCGTGAATCTCGGCCAGCATGTTCTGGATGTAGGCGCGCTGTGCTTCGTCCTGTGGGCTGAACGGGTCCAGCATGGCCTTGTTGGCGCCGGCGGTCATCAGGCGGCGCTCGATGCCGAGCTTCTCCATCAAGCCGGTGAACCCAAAGCCGTCCATAAGCACACCAATGCTTCCGACCAGGCTGGCCTTGTCCACATAGATGCCGTCTGCGGCGGCAGCAATGTAGTAAGCCGCCGAGGCGCAGGTCTCCTCCACAACGGCGTAGACCTTTTTCTGGTGCAGGGCCTTGAGGCGAGTGATTTCGTCGTTGATGATGCCGGCCTGCACCGGACTGCCACCAGGCGAGTCGATCAGCAAGACCACCGCCTGTGCGCCGTTGTCCTCGAAGGCTGAGCGCAGCGATGCGATCACGTTTTCCGCACTGGCTTCGGCATCCGATGCAATCTCGCCCCTGATCTCGATCACCGCCGTGTGGGGTGTGCTCACGGATGCGCCAGCGCTGTTCGCGCTGTAAACCATCCAGGCGATGAAGCCCAGAAACACCAGCCACAACAGGCGTGAGAACAGCTTCCAGCGTCGCGCCGCCTGCTGCTCCCGAATGGTGGCGAAGACCAGTTTTTCGAGGGTCGTGCGCTCCCAAGCCACGTCCCTGCTTCGGTCCCCACTGGAGCCAGCAGGTAGGCCCATGTCGTCGTTGTTCATGTTCAGATGGTTCTCAGAATTCAACGGGTTTGAGGTTGTATTGTGACCGCCAATGCACGACGCCATCGTGCTCGAACAACGCGATCTTGATCAGGCCACCCCGACAGGGCCCCCCCTGACATTCGCCGGTGTCGGGCTGGTAGATGGCACCGTGCGTCGCGCACAGCAGCCAGCGGCCACTGTCATCGAAAAAGCGCTCGGGCTGCCAGTCCATTTCCATGGCCACATGGGCACAACGGTTGAGGTAGGCATGGGCCTCTCCCTTGAAGCGGATGGCAAACGCACGGCAGGTCTGCCCCGCGTACACGACATCGAAGGACACCGCCCGGCCTCCATTGACCAGATCTGCGCTGCCACAGAGCGGAAAAACGGCATCGCCGTCCAGAGAATGCATAACGCCGCCGGAATCAGGCATTGACTCGAAGCCAATCGTGCAGTTCGCGCACGGAATGCGCGATGTGGAGGGGGGCCAGCGCGCCGAATGCATCCGGCTCGTGAGCCCCATAACTCACGCCAACACTCGCGCACCCTGCGTTGAGCGCCATCTGCAAATCGTGGGTGGTGTCGCCAATCATCAAGGTGCGCTCAGGAGCGACGCCAAACTCGCGCATGAGTTCGTGCAACATGACCGGGCTGGGTTTGCCAGCGGTTTCATCGGCTGTGCGCGAACCATCGAACAGCCCCTGCAGTTCCATGGCTCGCAAGGCCTCGTTGAGTCCGTTTCGACTTTTTCCGGTGGCCACGGTCAGCCAGTGGTGCCGGCTCTTGAGCTCGGACAGCAGGGGCAGCACACCTTCAAAAAGGCTGATGTCGTGCTGGTGCGCCAGATAGTGGTGACGATAACGCTCGCCAAGCTGCGGGTATTTTTCGCGCGGCACATCGGGCGCCGCATGGGCCAGTGCCTGCATCAGTCCCATGCCGATGACGTAGCTGGCGGCCTGGTCGCTGGGCACGACCCCGCCCACATCGAGCACAGCCGCTTGAATGCAGCGCGTGATGATGGCGGTGGAGTCGAAAAGGGTGCCGTCCCAGTCGAAGGCGATGAGGTCGAATTGGCGCGGGCGCATGGTTCCAGATCGATCAGTGGAGTTCCGCATTGTCGACCCCGCCCATCGCCCCTTCGGCGACAGCAGCTCAGCCACTAAACAACAAAGGACACCCGAAGGTGCCCTTGGCATGGACGGCGGCGGCTCCGTCAGATACGAAAGTCTTCGATGCTCTTGCCCGAAGCCAGCACGGCGCGCACCCATTCGGGCTTGCGGCCCGGGCCACCGGCCCAGAGTTCACCGTTGGGGCCACGGAACTTGGCCGGAGCGCTGGACTTGGACTTGCCGGCTTTCTTGCCACCCGTGGCACCACCCAGATCGGCCACAGTGATGCCGAATTGTTTCATCTTGGCTTTGATGTCTGCAATGACAGCGGACAGTTCATCCTTGCGGGCCTGTTCGGCTTGCGCCATCAGGGATTGTGCCTGCGCCATGAGTTCGGAATAGCTTGCCATTGATTTTCCTTTGATTGTGTCAACCGGTATTTCAGCATCCCAACGATGCTATGCGGCATTCTAATGCCTATTTTCAAGCCGCATCCATTTTTCAAGCTCCGGGGGCAATTCAATTTGTAACTCCAATGGCACACCTGACACCGGGTGCGAAAGTCGAAGCCGCCACGCGTGGAGAAACATGCGCTTGAGCCCCGATCTGCCCAATAGCCGATTGAGTTCAAAATCGCCATACTTGTCATCGCCTGCAATCGGATATCCAGCCGTAGCCAGGTGCACCCGGATCTGGTGCGTGCGCCCCGTCTTGATGGTGACTTCAAGGAGACTGAACCCGTCGGGCGACGCGACCTCCAGCCCCACAGGCGCCGGGATATGCCGAGCCACCTTGACCAGGGTGAGCGATCGCATACCGTCCGGATCCTCCTTGCCCACCACCTTGACACGCCGCTCGCCATCGGCCAGCAGGTATTTGTGCAGGGGCTGGTCCAGCACCTTGAGTTTGGCGGGCCAGTTGCCCTTCACCAGCGCCAGATAGGTCTTGCCGGTTTCGCGTTCACGAAACTGGTCCTGCAATGCCTTGAGTGCGCTCTTCTTCTTGGCGATCAACAGAATGCCGCTGGTTTCCCGGTCCAACCGGTGCACCAATTCGAGCAGACGGGCTTGTGGTCGTGCCTGCCGCATTTGCTCTATCACACCGAAGCTGACACCACTGCCGCCGTGCACCGCCACACCCGCGGGTTTGTCAATGGCCATGAATGCATCGTCTTCATACACCACGGGGAATTCGCGCGCCGGAGCGGGATTGGCCACTTTTTCTTCGGCGCGTTCCGACAGGCGAATCGGCGGAATGCGCAACACGTCGCCCGCCACCACCCGGTCGTCCGCGCCCACCCGTCCCTTGTTGCGCCGCACTTCGCCCGATCGGATGATGCGGTAGATGTGGGTCTTGGGCACCCCTTTGAGAATCCGGATGAGGAAGTTGTCGAGGCGCTGACCCGCCGACTCTTCGTCGACGGTGAGGTATTGAACGGCCACGGGAGCCGGTGTGGAAGACTTGAAACTCAAGGAAGTGCCGCCAGAAATTCGGGCCCCACGAGCCACAGGAGCGCACTATAATGTGCTGCGCCAGTCGTGTGCTGTAAGTGATTGATTTCCTTGAGTTTAAGGCAGTCGCCGCCAGCAGGCCTCCCCGCTTTGAATACCTGGGAGCCGATTGGACAATCGTTGCCACCCGCCGCACCCGGACTGGGTTGCCGCCCCTGAAGCACTCTTTGAAGAGGCCGGGTGCCGCACTCGTCAGGTGGAAGCTGCGGGCGAACCCGTCAGAAAACTGCGAACCCGAACACGGAATACCCCAATTGCCCAGCCCCGCTTCAGAGACGCCACAGGCGCTTTGAAAACCGGCTGGGTGAGGATGAAGTGAAGCCAGAGACACCACCGGCAAGATTCATGTCCCAGACAGCCATCAAGCCTTCCCTGCTCACCCAAGTCCACGCGCCTACGCCCTGACCCGGCGGTTCGACGTGGTACGCCACCGGCGTGCCCGACCTTTCGAACGCACTGCCTGCATCCCTGGTGAAGCCAGGCGGCAGCGGGTCATTGGCTCTCCGGCAATTCCTCCCCGTTTGCGCTTTTCCGCTGGTTCACGGCAGGTCGGTGCCTGGGTCTGTCCCGGCGCCATGTCAGTGTCAGAGAAAAAGGAAAACGCATCATGAAACGAATGTTGATCAACGCCACGCAGGCTGAAGAACGCCGCCTGGCGATCGTGGACGGGCAGAAACTGCTCGACTACGAAATCGAAATCGAAGGGCGCGAACAGCGCAAGGGCAACATCTACAAGGCGGTGGTCACGCGCGTCGAACCCTCGCTGGAAGCCTGCTTCGTCGACTATGGCGAAGAGCGCCATGGTTTCCTGCCGTTCAAGGAAATCTCGCGCCAGTATTTCGCCGCCGGCGTGCCCGTCAACCAGGCGCGCATCAACGACGTGATCAAGGAAGGCCAGGAACTGCTGGTCCAGGTCGAAAAAGAAGAGCGCGGCAACAAGGGCGCGGCACTGACCACCTTTGTCAGCCTGGCTGGCCGCTACGTGGTGCTGATGCCCAACAACCCGCGCGGTGGCGGCGTGAGCCGCCGCATCGAAGGCGAAGACCGCCAGGATCTCAAGGCTGCGCTCGACCAGCTTGAATACCCCAACGGCATGAGCATCATCGCGCGCACCGCCGGTATCGGCCGCGAAGCGCCCGAACTGCAGTGGGACCTGAACTACCTGCTCAAGCTGTGGAACGCCATCGACGGCGCCGCCAAGGGCGGCAAGGGCGCCTACCTGATCTACCAGGAATCGAGCCTGGTGATCCGTGCGATCCGCGACTACTTCAACAGCGACATCGGCGAGATCCTGATCGACACCGACGACATCTTCGAGCAGGCGCACCAGTTCATGAGCCACGTGATGCCCGAGCATGGGCATCGCGTGAAGCGCTACCGTGACGACGCGCCGCTGTTCAGCCGCTTCCAGATCGAACACCAGATCGAGACCGCCTACAGCCGCACGGTGAACCTGCCCTCGGGCGGCGCGATCGTGATCGACCAGACCGAAGCCCTGGTGGCGGTGGACGTGAACTCGGCACGCGCCATCAAGGGCGGCGACATCGAAGAGACCGCCACCCGTACCAACCTCGAAGCCGCCGACGAAGTGGCCCGCCAGGCCCGCCTGCGCGACCTGGGCGGCCTGATCGTGATCGATTTCATCGACATGGAAGAGTCGAAGAACCGGCGCGAAGTGGAAAACCGTTTGCGCGATGCGCTGCGCCAGGACCGCGCCCGTGTGCAGTTCGGCGCCATCAGCAAGTTCGGTCTGCTCGAAATGAGCCGCCAGCGCCTCAAACCCATGTTGAGCGAGGGTTCGTCCATCCCCTGCCCGCGCTGCGGTGGCTCGGGCCACATCCGCGACACCGAGAGTTCGGCGCTGCAAATCCTGCGCATCATCCAGGAAGAATCGCTCAAGGACAGCACGGCCGCCGTGCTGGTGCAGGTGCCGGTCGAAGTGGCCAGCTTCCTGCTCAACGAAAAGCGCACCGAGATCACCAAGATCGAACTCAAGCAGCGCATCAACGTGCTGCTGGTGCCCAACAAGTCGCTGGACACGCCGAACTACAAGCTCGAACGCCTGAAGCATGACGACCCGCGCCTGGACAACCTCGATGCCAGCTACAAACTCGCTGATGAGGTGGACGACGTGGCCAGCTTCACGCGCCGCAGCCAGGAACGCACCAACAAGCAGGAACCGGTGATCAAGGGCGTACTGCCCGACGGTCCCGCGCCCGTGGCGGCTCCCAAGCCGGAAGCCCCGGTGGCTGCGGCCCCCGTGGCCCCAGCACCTGTTGCACCTGCAGCCAAGGCTCCGGCTCCGGCCGAGAAGGGTTTCTTTGGATGGCTCAAGAGCCTGTTTGGTGGTGCCTCGGAACCGACGCCAGCGGTCGCAGAGAAGCCCGCTGTGGCTCCGGCCGCCAAGTCCGGAGACCGCGAACAGCGCCCCGAAGGTCGCCGTGAGGGCGGCCGCGACGGCCGCGGCCGTGGTGGTCGCAACGGCGCCGAGGGCCGCACCCCGCGCGAAGGCCGTGAAGGTGGCCGCGGTGGACGTGGTGGCGAAGGCCGCAGCGTGGAGGGCCGCCCGGAAAACCGTGAGGGTCGCGAAGGCGGCCGCAATGGTGAACGCCGTGGCGAGAACCGGGTAGAGAGTCGCGGCGAAGGCCGAGGCGAGGCACGCGGTGAATCCCGTGGTGAGGGCCGCAATGGTGGCCGCCGGGACAACCGCCGCGAGGCCGTGCCGGTTGTCGATGTCGCGCAAGGCACCGAACAGCTGCTGAACGCCGCACCGACCGCGGGCACTGAAACGCCCGAAGCGGCCGAAGCCCAACGGCGCGAACGCCGCCCACGCAATGACAACCGTCGCCGCCCCCAAGAGGGCAACGATGCAGCACCACAAGCTCTGAACGAAGCCACCGCCCAGCGCGTGGAACAGGACGCCCAGGCCAATGCCGAAGCTTCGGCACCCGCCGCAGAGGCTGGCGATGCCGACAACGGTGGCCAGCGTGCCCCGCGCGAACGCCGCAGCCGTGACCGCTATGGCCGTGACCGCCGCGAACGTGCTCCGCGCGACGCCACCGCCCCGGAAGGTGACGACAGCACCGCTCCAGGCACCCCGGTGAACCCGAGCGAGGAAGCCGTGTCCGAGGCCCCGGTGCGCAGCAGCTACTTCAGCCTGCCGGTGGAGCCCACCCCCGTGGCACCGGTGGTGGAGGCGGTTGAACCCATGGTCGAACCGGTTCCCGTGCTGGCTGCCGCTCCAGCGCCTCGCCCGGCACCCGCCCCTGTGGCACGCAGCAACGCCCCCGCTCCTGCGGAGGCTCCCGTCGCCCGCGGCCTGCCCAAGGTGCAACCGTTCACGGTGTCGATCGAGGAGTTGAACCAGGTGGCACAGGCCAGCGGTCTGAAGTGGATCAACTCCGACGCCGACAAGGTGGCCCAGGTGCAAGCGGCCATTGCCGCCGAACCCAAGCCGATCCATGTGCCACGCGAGATCAAGCCGGTGGTGCTGCCCGACGATGGCCCGCTGGTGCTGGTGGAGACGCGCAAGGACCTGCGCAACATGCCGCTGCCGTTCGAAGCCCAGTGAGACCCTGCCCTGCTGCGGCAGGGTGCCCCACCCCTCCAACAAAAACGCCGGTCGACATCGACCGGCGTTTTTTTGTGTCCACGAAACCTGGTGTGGGCACCTGGGCGGGTGCGCAGTACCGAACTGCGACCCGAGCAGGGATATCGGTCAGTTCAACAAAGCAGCCTTCTTCCAAGCCCCCTGCGCGGTGGCCTCGTCGCCCCGCTCTTCGGCCAGCAGGGCCAGGGCGCACCAGGTGCGGCGCAGCAGGCCTGGCTCGAGCAGGCTGTGGCTCGCCTGACCCAGCAATTGGGCGGCCTTGCCCCAGAGCTGGCGCTGCATGCAGGCCTGCCCCGCGAGGTATTGCAGATACGCGTTGTTGGGCATCTGGCGCTGGGCCTGCTCCAGGCGCGCCAGCCAGGTGGCGTCGAGTTGGGGAAGTCCGGGTTCCAGTGCCAGCACCAGTTGTCGCTGCTGCCCGGCATCCAGGGCTTCGAATCCTTGCCACACCGGCTCCAGCCAGGTCCGGGCCAGGTCCGCCGCCTGCACGCGGTCAGACTCGCTGACCAACGGGTCGGCCACCAGTTGGTTGGCACGTTGTGCGGCCGCCAGCGCCAGTTCGGGCATGACCTGCTCGCTGGCGTCCAGCCCATTCCACACCTCCTGCAATTGCGGCAAGTCATGCGCCTCGTGCAAGACGTCGAGCACCAGCCCCCTCACGATGCTGCGCGAAGCCTCGGGCGAAAACGCGCGGTGCTTGGCCAGCAGGCGCGCAGTTTCCAGCGCCTCCGCGGTGGCCCCACCGAGCCGCGCGACACGCAGCTTCAGGCGCAGCGCCTGGGTGCGACGCGCCGCACCCTGTGGCAGCTCGGCCAGGCGGCTGCGCGCTGCACCGTGATCGCGGTCTTCCACCGCCCAGCGCACGGCACGCAGCAGCGCGCCCTCGACGGCTTCGGGTGCGCTGCGGGCCAGTCTGGGCTGCAGTGCAGCCTGCAGGTTGGCATCGCGCCGTTCGCGGTTCTGCAGCGACTGCGCACTCTCGGCCAACAACAGGTGCGCCAGCAGTTGCAGCTGTTCACGCCGGGGCCAGGGGGTCGATGTGGCGGACTTCAGCTGGTCCAGCGCCTGCTGGGCCGCCGCCTGGGCGCGCACGAAACGACCCGACAGCTGGAGCGACAAGGCGTCCATCACGGCACCCACCACTGCCCGTTCGATCTGCTGACTGCGCCAACGCTGCGCCTGCGCGGGCAGATCGCGCAAGGCCCCGAAGGCCCGCAGGGCCAGGTGCAAGAGCACAAAGCCCGCCACCAGGGCAAACAACACGAAGTTGAAGGAAACGTCGAAACGGTAGGGTGGCCAGAAAAGCGTGAGCGTGGCCGCGTTGTGTCCCACCAGCAAGGCCAGCGCCACGGCCAGCGTGGCCAGCCCGAGCAGCCAGAACACACTGCGCATGGCCCCGCCCTGTCGTCTGCCGGTCATCAGCGCCCTCCGGCGGCGGCGGCCAGCGCAGCCAGGGTTTCGTCGGGACGCGGCAACTCGTTGTCCACCAGGTCCTTGCGCAACTGCGCGAGTGCGTGTTGTGCACCACCCACCAACGGCGAGGTGGTGTCGAAATAGCGCACCATCGCGGCCTCCACCGCCTTCACGTCGGCCTGGCTGGAGGTCAGATGCCGGGCCAGCAGGCCCAGACGGGCGTTGAGCAGTTTGAGCTTGAGATTCTCTCGCAGGAAAAAGGCCTGTTCGGGCGCCATGAGGGCGGCCTCCGGGCGGTCGATACGGCTGACCCGCACCAGCTCACGCCCACTGCGCGTGACGTCGGCCCAAATGCGGGCCCAGAGGGTCCGCCAGGCCTGCGATACCTGGGCCCAACCCCGACCCAACGCGTCGCCATCGGGGGGTGGCGAGGTTTCGGTCGATGCGGTGGCCGCGGCATCGCTGCCGCCGGCGGTTGCCGCAGGGGTCGCACCAACTGCCGGGGCCGCTTTGCCCCCCGCCTTCGGGGTGGCCTTCTTGATCACGCGGGCGCGGGGCCCCACTTCGTTGAGGACCGGCCATTCGTCCACCTGGCGCGCCAGTTCGTCCAGCCGCAGCACCAGGCCGGGAATGTCGGCCAGCGGTGCTTTCTGGATACGGTCGATATCGCGCGCAATGGCGCGCTGCACCGGGTTCAGACGGGGTTGGGCCGCGCGAGCGATGCGCTGGTCAGCCGCCTGCAGAGCGGAGATCAGCGGCTGGGCCGTGCCCGTGAGCTGTGCCTGCTGTTGCGCCAGACGCAGCGCCGACTCCAGATCCTGGACCAGGTTGTCGTCGCGCGAGCGCGAAAGGGTAAGCATGAGTTCTTCGAGCTGGCTGCGCTGCAGGCTCACCTCGGACAGCCGCACCTCCGCCACCGCCAGCCGGGCCTGCAGCTCCTGCGTCAGGGCCTCGGCCTGGGCGGCCAGTCGGCGCGCGTCAGCGGCCTGCGTTGCGCTGTCCTGGCTGCGCCGCGCGAGTTCCTGCTGGGTGGAGCCGAGCTTTTCCCACAGCAGGCCACTCATGACCAGCGCCAGGGTTGCCAACACCATGGCCAACGCCGCCAGCCAGCGACCGGAGCGCGGAGACCCGGCCACCGACGCCGTGACGGGTGTCACCGGGGCCGCACCGCCAGCGGCGGATGGCGCAGAGAGAGGGGTATCGGATTGGGTCTGGCTCATGGGCGGCTCCAGTTCGATTCTAGAGCGCGCAGCACGTCGGGCAAGGCTGGGCGGGTTTCCATCACCCGGCCGAAGCCGGCCGCGCGCGCGGCGGCCGCGATGCGGGGGTGCGTGACCAGCGCTGTCGCGCCTGTCCAGTCGTGTTCTGGCGCGACGGTCTGCAGGTGCGCCAGAGCTTCCGAGCTGCTGAACAGCCAGACGCTGCCGGTGGCACCAGCGGCGTCAACCTGTGCACGCTGGGCACCGTCCCACACCGGCGCATGGCGCTCATAGGCCACGCAGGCTTCCACCCGGGCGCCCGCGGCTTCGCAACGACGGATCAGCCAGTCGCGGCCATTGCCGGCCAACGCACCAGCGCCCGGCTCGGCCGGCGCGTCCGAGGATGCACCACGCACGATCAACACGAAGGAACCGGCACGCAGCTGCGGCGCGACCACCGGCCACAAGGCTTCGGAATCGAACTGCGCCGCATCGACCGGCGGGGCGTCGATCTGAGCGGCCCCCAGGCCCAGCGGCGCCAGCGCCTGGGCAAGCACACGCGCCGTGCCGGGCCCCGGGGCCCAGAACCGGGTGTGCACTGCGTCGGGCACGCGCACGGGCATGGCCGGCGACCAGAAGTGACCCACCGCAGCGGCGCTCACGAACATGATGGCATCGGCCTCGAACCAATGGGCCCGCCAGTGCGCCAGCGTAGCCAGCTGCGCCGGATCATGGGGTTCGGTGATCTCAATCAGTGGCAGGGCCTGCGCCGGCCAGCCCTGGGCCCTCAGCGCCTCCACCCAGATGCCAGCCTCCGACGCGGGCCGCGTGACGATGAGCCGCTCCAGCGGGCTCGCTCCGGGCCGCTGGGCGGGTGCCGCGGTCAAGGCTTCAATCCCCCACGGCGGGAGGCTGGGCACCGGCCGCCCGCAGGGCCTCGGCCACACGCTGGCCCAGGGCCTCGGCCTGCGCCAGATCGTGCACCGGAGCCTGCTCGCTGACCCGCACCACACCTTGCAGACCTTCGGGGTCGCCCCAGGCGGCGTCGAGCCGCAGCTGACCCGACTCGGCCGCTTCCCATTGGGCATAGGCCGCCAGCGGCATGGAGCAACTGCCGCCCATGGCACGCGACACCGTGCGCTCGGCCGCCACGCGGTGCCACGTTGGCAAGTGCACCAGCGGCGCCAGCGCCTGGATGAGATCGGGCCGGTCGGCCCGCACCTCGATGCCCAGCGCGCCCTGCCCGGCGGCGGGCAAGGAATCGGCGGGTTCAAAAACGTGGCGGATGCGGCCGGACAGGCCCAGGCGCTTGAGGCCCGCGGCGGCCAGCACGATGGCGTGGTACTGACCTTCGTCGAGCTTGCGCAGGCGGGTGTCCAGGTTGCCACGCAACGGTTCGATGCGCACGTCGGCACGGCCGAGCGCGTCGAGCGCTTCACGCAACAGCACCAGGCGGCGCAGGCTGGACGTGCCCACCACCGCGCCCTGGGGCAGCTCGGACAGCGAAGCGCACACCGAAGACACCCAGGCGTCGCGCGGGTCCTCGCGCTCCATCACGCAGGCCAGCACGAAACCATCGGGCAGGTCCATCGGGACGTCTTTGAGCGAATGCACGGCCATGTCGGCGCGACCTTCTTCGAGGGCGACCTCCAGCTCCTTCACGAAGAGCCCCTTGCCCCCCACCTTGGACAGGCTGCGGTCCAGGATCTGGTCGCCCTTGGTGGTCATGCCCAGCAGGTTCACCCGGTGCCCCTTTTGCTCCAGCAGCGCCTTGACGTGCTCGGCCTGCCACAGGGCGAGACGGCTTTCGCGGGTGGCGATGGTGATGGACAGCGCGGGGGGGGTGTTTGAAATCGACACGGCAAAGGATCACGAAAGATCATGCCCGAAGGGGCGTTTCCGTACCCGCTTGGTAACGGGAAGGGCAACTTTGGATGCTAGCATGGCCGCTGCCAAAAATACCAGCAACCCCCACCCGACACGCCCGCCATGAGCCGATCGCCAGCCCGTCCCGTCGCCACCTCTCCCGCCCGCCCCGCCCCCACACGGAGCGCCACCCGGGCCGACAAAGACCAGCCGCTGATCGACGACATCCGGCTGCTCGGGCGCATCCTGGGCGACGTGATCCGCGAACAGGAGGGGCAGGCCGCCTACGATCTGATCGAGCAGATCCGCCAGCTCTCGGTGGCGTTCCGGCGGCATGCCGACCAGTCGGCCGACAAGGCGTTGAAGAAACTGCTCAAAGGCCTCAGCGGCGACCAGACCGTGAGCGTGATCCGCGCCTTCACCTACTTCAGTCATCTGGCCAACCTGGCCGAAGACCGGCACCACATCCGGCGCCGCGCCGTGCACGAGCGGGCCGGCGATCTGCAGGAAGGCAGCCTGGCCATGACGCTGCAACGGTTGAAAAAAGCCGGTATCGCGCCGGACCAGATCGTGCAAACGCTCGCAGAGGCCCACATCTCGCCGGTGCTCACCGCCCACCCCACCGAAGTGCAGCGCAAGAGCATCCTGGATGCCGAGCGCGCCATCGCCCATCTGCTGGCCGAACGCGAACACCTGTTGCCGCGCGACCAGGCCGACTTCGACGCCCGGCTGCGCGCCCACGTGACCCAGCTCTGGCAGACCCGTCTGCTGCGCTTCACCAAGCTGACCGTGGCCGACGAGATCGAAAACGCGCTCAGCTATTACCAAGCCACCTTTCTGAAGCAGATCCCCCGCATCTACCGCGACCTGGAGGAAGGCCTGGGCGACAGCGTGGCGCCGTTTCTGCGCATGGGCCAGTGGATCGGTGGCGACCGCGATGGCAACCCCAACGTCACCGCCCAGACGCTGGAGCTCGCCCTGCACAGCCAGGCCGACCTGGTGCTGCGCCACCACCTGACCCAGGTGCACCTCCTGGGCGCCGAGCTGTCCGTGTCCGCCATGCTGGCGCGTGTGAGCCCCGAGATGCAGGCACTGGCCGAACGATCGCCCGACACCAACGCGCACCGCCAGGACGAGCCGTACCGCCGCGCCCTCACCGGCATGTACGCGCGCCTGGCCGCCACCTTGCAAAAGCTGACCGGCGGCGAGGCCGCACGCCACGCTGTGGCACCCCAGCAACCCTATGACAACGCCGGTGAGTTCCTCGCCGACCTGCGCACCATCGAAGCCTCGCTGGAGGCGAACCACGGCGCGGCCCTGGCGCGCGCGCGACTGCATCCCCTGATCCGCACCGTCGAGGTGTTCGGCTTTCACCTCGCCACCATCGACCTGCGCCAGAGCTCGGACCAGCACGAGGCCGTGGTGGCCGAGCTGCTGGCCACCGCACGCATCGAACCACACTATTCGCAACTGGACGAAGCCGGCAAACGCGCCCTGCTGCTGCGCCAGCTCAACGACGCGCGACCGCTGCGCGTGCCGGGCGCGGCCTATTCCGCCCACACCCTGGGCGAGCTGGCGATCTTCGAGAACGCCCGCAGCGGGCGCGAACGCTTTGGCGCGCAGGCCATTCGCCACTGCATCATCAGCCACACCGAAACCGTGAGCGATCTGCTCGAAGTGCTGGTGCTGCAGAAAGAAGCCGGCCTGATGCGCGGCCTGCTGCAGGAAGACGCGCGCTGCGACCTGATCGTGGTGCCGCTGTTCGAAACCATCGAAGACCTGCGCAACGCCGCGCCCATCATGCGCGACTACTATGCCCTGCCGGGCGTGCGCGCCATGGTGCAGCGTGGCGCCACGGACGGCTACTGCGAGCAGGACATCATGCTCGGCTACTCCGACAGCAACAAGGACGGCGGCATCTTCACCAGCAACTGGGAACTCTACCGTGCCGAGACCGATCTGGTCGAACTGTTCGACGCGCTGAACCTGGACGCGCCGCAGAAGATCGGCCTGAGAATGTTCCATGGCCGCGGCGGCACCGTGGGGCGCGGCGGCGGCCCGAGCTACCAGGCCATCCTGGCCCAGCCCCCCGGCACGGTACGCGGTCAGATCCGCCTGACCGAGCAGGGCGAGGTGATCGGCTCCAAATACGCCAACCCGGAGATCGGCCGGCGCAATCTGGAAACCCTGGTGGCCGCCACGCTCGAAGCCACGCTGCTGCAACCCACGCGCAACGCCCCCAAGGCCTATCTGGACGCTGCAGCCGAACTCTCGACCGCCAGCATGTCGGCCTACCGCGCGCTGGTCTACGACACCCCGCGCTTCGCCGAGTACTTTTTCGCCGCCACGCCGATCCGCGAGATCGCCGAGCTCAACATCGGCTCGCGCCCGGCCTCGCGCAAGGCCACCCAGAAGATCGAAGACCTGCGCGCCATTCCCTGGGGATTCAGCTGGGGCCAGTGCCGCCTGACGCTGCCCGGCTGGTACGGCTTTGGTTCGGCCGTGCAGACCTTTCTGCACCGCGACGGCCCCCAGGGCGTGGCGAAACAGAAAGCCCTGCTGCAGAAGATGGTGAAACAGTGGCCGTTCTTCAGCACCCTGCTTTCCAACATGGACATGGTGCTGGCCAAGAGCGATCTGGCCCTGGCCTCGCGCTACGCCGAACTGGTGCCCGACAAACGACTGCGCACCAAGGTCTTCACCGCCATCGAAGCGGAATGGCACCGCACCGCCGACGCGCTCTCGCTGATCACGGGCGAGAAACACCGGCTGGTGAACAACGCCGCGCTGCAGCGCTCCATGCGCCACCGCTTCCCCTACATCGACCCGCTGCACCACCTGCAGGTGGAGCTGGTGCGGCGCTACCGCGCGGGGGAGAACCAGGCCGATCGCGACGAAAAGGTGCGCCGCGGCATCCACATTTCCATCAACGGCATTGCTGCGGGCCTGCGGAACACGGGCTGACCCCCCGCACCGGCCCCAAGGGGGCAACACCTGCGGCCGGGCGAAGCCCGTTGCACGGTGTTCCGGGTGGCAGTCACCTCACTCGTTTCAGGTTTTGCTCCTCGGGTCAGCACGGCGACCCCGTCAACCCTAAAATGAATCGGTGACCCACATGCTCAACGCCGACCTCCACTGCCATTCCATCGTCTCCGACGGCACCCTCACGCCGGAGGCGCTCGCGCAGCGCGCCCAGGCCAACGGGGTGGAACTCTGGTCGCTGACCGACCACGACGAAATCGGTGGTCAGGCCCGCGCCCTGGCAGCCGCCCAGGCGCTGGGGCTGCGCTACATCACCGGCGCCGAGGTTTCTGTCACCTTCGCCGGCACCACGGTTCACATCGTCGGGCTCGGCATGGACCCGGACCACCCCGGGCTGGTGAACGGTCTGCGCGCCACACGCGGTGGACGCGAGCAGCGCGCCCGCGCCATGAGCGACGACCTGGCCCGCGTGGGCATACCCGGCGCCTACGAAGGCGCCCTGAAGTACGTGGACAACCCCGAACTCATCTCGCGCACCCACTTCGCGCGCTACCTGGTGGAGGCCGGCGTGTGCCGCGACACCAACGAGGTGTTCCGCAAATTCATCACCGAAGGCAAACCCGGCTTCGTGCCGCACCGCTGGGCCTCATTGGGCGATGCCGTGGGCTGGATCACGCAGGCCGGTGGCATGGCGGTGATTGCCCACCCGGGGCGCTACAAGCTCACCGCCAACGAAGAGTTCGCCCTCTTCACCGAATTCAAATCGCACGGCGGCCAGGGCGTGGAGGTGGTGACCGGCGCCCACGGCCAGGCCGACTATGTGAAGTACGCCGGCTATTGCCACGAGTTCGGTCTGGCGGCCTCACGCGGCAGCGACTTCCACAGCCCCGAGGAAAGCCATACCGATCTGGGCAAGCTGCCCGACCTGCCCGGCAGCGTCACGCCGGTGTGGGAGCTGCTGCAGTCGCGCATCCACTGATGGGCGCGCCGTCTTCCCCGCGCGGGAACACGCACGCGATGCTGGGCATCGTGTTTCTGGTCAGTGCCACGGCCTGCTTCGCCGTGCTCGACACCGCCGTGAAATACGTCGGGGCCTTCGTCTCGGTCCTGGTCGCGGTCTGGTTCCGCTACACCTTCCAGGCGGTCGCGGTCACGGCCGTCATGCTGCCGATGCGTGGGCGCTCACTGCTGCGCACGGCGCACCCGCGCTTTCAGTTGCTGCGGGGAGCCCTGTTGCTGCTGGTCAGCGTGCTGTCGTTCATCAGCGTGCAATACATGCCGGTGGGCGAGTTCACCGCCATCGTCATGATCACCCCCCTGGTGGTCACGCTGCTGGCGGCGCTGCTGTTGAAGGAACGCGTGAGCGCACTGCGCTGGGTGCTGGTCACCGGGGGGTTTGTCGGCGCCCTGCTGGTGGTGCAACCCGGGGGCGACGTGATCGGCTGGGCCAGCCTGCTGCCGCTGCTGATGGTGTTCACCTACGCCTGGTTCCAGATCCTCACCAGCCAGATGGCCCGCACCGAAGACCCCATGACCATGCACTTCTACACCGGCTGGGTCGGCGCGCTGCTGGCCAGCGCGGCGCTGCCGCTGGCCTGGCAGGCCATGCCCGACATGCGGACCTTTGCCCTGCTGTGCGTGGTCGGTCTAATGGGCACGGTGGGCCACTTCCTGCTGATCCTGGCCTTTGCACGCACCCGGGCCTCCACGCTCACACCCTACCTGTACGCGCAGATCGGTTTCGCCATGTTCTGCGGCTGGCTGGTGTTTGACCACGTTCCCGGCCGGTTCGAACTCGCGGGCATCGCCATGATCGTGCTGTGCGGCGCCAGCGCGAGCTGGCTCACCGCGCGCGACCAGCGCCTGCCGGTGGACCAGCCGGAGGCCTGAGCCGCCCCGGTGCACGACGCGGCGAGCCTCGTCACAATACGGGCATGTCCCAGTATTTCGAAGTCCATCCCGAGAACCCGCAACCTCGACTGCTCAAGCAGGCGGTGCAATTGCTGGAGCGCGGCGGCGTGCTCGCCGTGCCCACCGATTCGAGCTACGCCCTGGTCTGCCACCTCGATGACAAGGCCGCGGCCGACCGGCTGCGCCGCATCCGCCAGGTGGACGACAAACACCACCTGACCCTGCTGTGCCGCGACCTGAGCGAACTCGCCAGCTACGCCAAGGTGGACAACCGCCAATACCGCCTGCTCAAGCTGGCCACGCCCGGGCCCTACACCTTCATTCTGGAGGCCAGCAAGGAAGTGCCCCGGCGCCTGAGCCACCCGTCACGCAAGACGATTGGCCTGCGCGTGCCACGGCACCACAGCCTGCTGGCGCTGCTGGAACTGCACAACGGCGCGCTGCTCGCCACGACCCTGATCCCCCCCGGCGAAACCGCGCCGCTGAACGATGCGCAGGAGATTCGCGAGCGTTTCGAGCACGACATCGCGGGGGTGATCGACGCGGGCGCCTGTGCGCTCGAACCCACCACCGTGATCGACCTCACCCCCATGGGCACCGGCGGCGAACCCGAGGTGGTGCGCATCGGCCAGGGCGCCCTCGACCCTCTGGGTCTCTGAAATCCACCAGCCGGTCACGCGTGCCCCCCGGCCCCCGGGGAGCGCGCGCCCATCTGGGACAATAGCGCTTTGCCCGACGCCCGCCATGGATTTCGCCCAGATCGTTCAGACCATTGCCCTGTACGCCATTCCCGTGCTGTTCGCGATCACGGTGCATGAAGCGGCACACGGTTACGCGGCACGCCATTTCGGCGACAACACAGCCTACGCCCAGGGTCGCATCACGCTCAACCCGCTCAAGCACATCGACCCGCTGGGCACGATCGCGATGCCGCTGCTGCTGTACTTCGCGACCTCGGGCGCCTTCCTGTTCGGCTACGCCAAACCGGTGCCGGTCAACTTCGGCCGTCTGCGCAATCCCAAACGTGACATGGTCTGGGTCGCCCTCGCCGGCCCTGGTGCGAATCTGGCCCAGGCCATTCTCTGGACCCTGCTGATCTACCTGCTGGTGGCCCTGGGCGTGGAAGAACGTTTCTTTCTGGAAATGGCCCGCGCCGGCGTGCTGGTCAACCTGGTGATGTTCGCCTTCAACCTGTTCCCGCTGCCACCACTGGACGGCGGCCGCATCCTGGTGGGACTGCTGCCTTGGAAGCAGGCCGAACTGGTTTCGCGTGTCGAGCCCTGGGGCTTTTTCATCGTGATGGCGCTGGTGATCAGCGGCGTGGTCGGCAACCTCTGGCTGTACCCGCTGATGGGCATCACCAACAGTGCCATCGAAGTGCTGCTCACGCCCCTGCGCATGCTGATTCTTTAATATTCCCGTTCCCTTCCCGTCCATGAAAACCTTGCGCGTCCTCACCGGAATCACCACCTCGGGCACGCCCCACCTGGGCAATTACGTGGGCGCCATCCGCCCCACGGTGCGTGCCAGCCGCCTGGCCGAAGTGGAAAGCTACTACTTCCTGGCCGACTACCACGCCCTCATCAAGGTGGGCGACCCGGCGCGCGTGCAGCGCTCCACGCTGGAGATCGCCGCCACCTGGCTGGCCTGCGGCCTGGATCCGGAGAAGGTCACCTTCTACCGTCAGTCCGACATTCCCGAAATCCCCGAACTCACCTGGCTGCTGACCTGCGTGACCGGCAAAGGCGTGCTCAACCGTGCCCACGCCTACAAGGCCTCGGTGGACAAGAACACCGCCGCCGGCGTCGACCCCGATGCGGGTGTGACCGCCGGCCTCTTCATGTACCCGGTGCTGATGGCGGCCGACATCCTGATGTTCAACGCCCACCAGGTGCCCGTGGGCCGTGACCAGATCCAGCACATCGAGATGGCGCGCGACATGGCGGCCAGCTTCAACCACCTGTACGGCGAACACTTCACGCTGCCCGACGCCGCCATTGAAGACCACGTGGCCACCCTGCCGGGGCTCGACGGCCGCAAGATGAGCAAGAGCTACGACAACACCATCCCGCTGTTCGTGCCGCGCGAACAGCTGAAAAAACTCATCATGGGCATCGTGACCGACTCGCGCGCGCCCGGCGAACCCAAGGACACCGAAGGTTCGGCGCTGTTCCAGCTCTACCAGGCCTTTGCCTCGACGGAAGAAACCGCCGCGCTGGCCCAGGCCTATGCCAACGGCATCGCCTGGGGCGACGCCAAGCAGGTGCTGTTCGAGCGGCTGGACCGCGAAATCGCGCCCCTGCGCGCGGTGTACGACGAACTGATCCAGAACCCGGCACAGATTGAAAAGACCCTGCAGGCGGGCGCCGAAAAGGCCCGGGCCGTGGCCACCCCGTTCACGGCCCGGTTGCGCCATGCCGTGGGTCTGCGCCGGCTGGACGCCGTGCCCTCCGCCGGCAAGGCCTCCAAGGCCGGCAAGGTCGCCGCGCCCAGCTTCAAGCAGTACCGCGAAACGGACGGGCAGTTCTATTTCAAGCTGCTGGACGCCAAAGGCCTGCTGCTGCTGCAAAGCACCGGATTTGCCTCGCCCAAGGAAGCCGCACAAACCATTGCCCGGTTGCAGCAAGGCGGCAGCGTGGTGCTGCCCGAGCTTCAGGCCTGCCTGAGTCTGCATGCCGATGCCCAGGCCGTGAGTGAGGCGCTCGATCACTTCGTGCGCCCCGCCGACTGAGGCCCCAGCGGTATGGGGGAAAGCGACTCCAGCGGCCCGCAGCTGCTGCGTTCCGACCAAGCGCCACCCCGGAGTCAGAGCAAAAAAACAAGGACAGCATTCGGACGCTATTCGCTATCGCCAAACACCGCCAATGCCGATATGCTGTCACACTGAAACCAAATATCTACAGCACACCCCGCCATGAGTATTTTTGTCATTGACGATCACCCGCTGATGCGCGAAGCCGTCGTCATGTTGCTGCGCCGCCTGCGTTCCTCCACCCAGGTGATCGAGTTGGAGCGTCTGGCCTCGGTGAGCAAGGCGATTGCCGAACACGGCGAGCCCGAACTGGTGTGCCTGGACTTGAAGCTGCCCGACACCAATGGTGTTTCGGGCGTGCGCGAAATACGACAGATGTTGCCCGACACCTCGCTCATCGTGCTGTCGGCCTCCCCCGCCTCCGACTACGAAGACCTGGCGCGTGAAGCCGGTGCCGACGCCTATGTGGAGAAGTCCGCCGGCGCGGCCCAGATCGGCAAGGTTCTGCGCGAGTTCCTGGCCGACGAGGTTGAGGACGAGAACGCACCCACCATTCCCGAAAAGCTGTCCAAACGGCAGAAACAGCTGCTGGTCATGCTCGACCGGGGCCTGAGCAACCGCGATATCGCCGAACAGCTGCAGATCAGCGAACACACCGTCAAGGTGCACCTGTGGCGCCTGTTCAGGCGCCTCAACGTCAAGAGCCGCTCGCAAGCCAGCCATCTGGCACGCACCGCAGGTCTGCTCGACCTCTGAGTCGGATCCGAATCGGGAGAACGGGCCCAGCGCCCGTTCATTTACCGCACACCCCCTGCCCGTTCAGCGCAGGTCCATGAATTCCGAGTTCAACACCACCGTCGGCACCAGTTCGTCTGGCTGGCCGTTCTGGGTGTAGGCCGGCAACATCAGGCGGAACACGCTGCCTTTGTGCTCCACCGACGTCAGCGCCAGCTGGTAGCCCATGAGGGTGGTCAGCTTGGAAACGATCGTCAATCCCAGGCCCAGGCTGTCCTCGGTACCCTGGTGCTGCGACACCCGGAAAAACTCCTGAAAGATCGCCTGCTGGTGCTCGCGGGCGATGCCCACGCCGGTATCCCACACCTCGAACACCAGCATGTCCTCGCGGTGACGCAGGTCCAGCAGGACCCCTCCCCGATGGGTGTGGCGCAGGGCGTTGGACAGCAGATTGCCCAGGATGCGGCGCAGCACCACCGGGTCGGCCCAGATCGTCGTGGGGCGCGTGTGGGTCTTGAGCTTGAGCGACTTGCCCGCCGCGACCGGCTCGAACTGCAGGGCCAGATCGGCAAACAGCTGGCGCACGTCCACGTGCTGCAGGCGCACCTTGTAGTTGCCCGCGTCGATGCGGGTCAGGTCGAACAGCGAGTCGAACAGCTCGTTGATGGCCCGGGTGGACTGCAGGATGCGCGGCGAAATTTCACGCGCCATCTCGGGCTCGGTGGCCAGCCAGTCGGCGTACAGGCTCAGCGCGTGCACGGGTTGGCGCAGGTCGTGCGCGGCGGACGCCAGAAACCGGTTCTTGGTGGCCACGGCGCGCAACGACGCACGGGTCTGCAGCGTCAGCGAATCGATGAGCTCCTGGTTGGAGAACTGCAGCTCGAAACTGGAGCGGTACACCTCGTGCAACCGTCTGCCCGCGATCAGCAACAACCACCAGAACACCATCAGCAGCGCCATCAAGGCCACACCGGTTTCCAGCGCGCCCACCTCTCCCACCGCCCGGAGGGTATTGACCAACAACCCCAGCATCACGGACAGCAGCAGGGCATGGACATAGGCCCGGAAGATGGGCAGATACGCGCTGTAGGAGGTCAGGGCCAACAACCCTTGACCGAGCACCATGAGCCCATAGACAAACTGCGTCGTGATGCTGGCCAGTTGGTAGGTCAGAAGCACGCCGCCGCCCCACAGGAAACCCATGGCAGCCCAGGACCACTGGTAGCGGCGAACGAAGTCCATCCGCTGGGGGCCCTCGCTGCTGTCGTGGCGCAGGCGGTAGATGCCGATCAGGCGGTAGCGGTAGACCAACATCGCCACCAGCAGGCCGATCCAGACCGACAGGACCACCAGATCCACCTCGCCCACCATCAGGAACACCAGCACGGGCAACGCCATGCCGGCCGCCAGCAGCGAGGGCACCATGTTGTCCATCAGGACCGAGATCAGCTGGGAATTCACCCATTGGTCACGCACCTCGACGGTGGCGGGCACGTGCTGGTAGGTGGCAGGCTGGGTGTCGACGAGCATGGGAGGTGAAGGAGCGTAAGCCGGCATTGTCGCACCCAGGTGTTCTCCGGTGAACCGCCAAAAAAAACCGTCTTCGGTCCTGCTAGAATCATGGGCTTCGACACAGGAGAGATGGCAGAGTGGTCGAATGCACCGGATTCGAAATCCGGCGTACAGGTATTCCTGTACCGAGGGTTCGAATCCCTCTCTCTCCGCCAAATGCAAAAGCCCCGCACTGCGGGGCTTTTTCTTGGGCGCGCCGCTGGCGCGTCAGGCCGCGGCCAGGCGCTCCACGCCACCCATGTAGGGTCGCAGCGCCTCGGGCACGGTCACGCTGCCGTCGGCGTTCTGGTTGTTCTCCAGCACCGCCACCAGCGCGCGACCGACCGCCAGGCCGGAACCGTTGAGCGTGTGCACCAGCTCGTTCTTGCCCTGGTCGTTCTTGAAGCGCGCCTGCAGGCGGCGCGCCTGGAAGGCCTCGCAGTTCGACACCGAGCTGATCTCGCGGTAGGTACCCTGCGCCGGCACCCAGACTTCCAGGTCGTAGGTCTTGCTGGCGCCAAAGCCCATGTCGCCGGTGCACAGGCTCATCACGCGGTACGGCAGGCCCAGCTTCTGTAGGATGACCTCGGCGTGGCCGGTCATGGCCTCCAGCGCTTCGTAGCTCTTCTCGGGGTGCACGATCTGCACCATCTCGACCTTGTCGAACTGGTGCTGGCGGATCATGCCGCGCGTGTCGCGCCCAGCGCTGCCGGCTTCGGAGCGGAAGCACGGGGTGTGGGCCGTCATCCTGATCGGCAGCTCGGCTTCGGCCAGCACGGTGTCGCGCACCACGTTGGTCAGCGTCACCTCGCTGGTGGGGATCAGGTAGAGCGCCTGGGTGTCGGGCATCTCTTCACCCTCCTGCCCGCCCTTCTTGACGGCGAACAGGTCGCCTTCGAACTTGGGCAACTGGCCGGTGCCGCGCAGGGTCTCGCCGTTGACGATGTAGGGCGTGTAGCACTCGGTGTAGCCGTGTTCCTGCGTCTGCACGTCGAGCATGAACTGGGCGAGCGCACGGTGCAGGCGGGCGATGGGGCCGCGCATGAAGGTGAAGCGTGAACCGGCCAGCTTGACGCCGGTGTCGAAGTCCAGGCCCAGCTTTTCGCCGATGTCCACGTGGTCACGCACCTCGAAGTCAAAGCTGCGGGGCGTGCCCCAGCGGCGCACTTCCACGTTGCCGTCTTCGCCCGCACCGACCGGCACGCTTTCGTGCGGCAGGTTGGGCACGGCCAGCAGCAGGTTCTGCAGCTCGGCCTGGATGACTTCCAGCCGCGTGCCGGAAGCTTCCAGCTCGGCCTTCATCGCGCCCACCTGTGCCATCACCGCGTCGGCCTCGGCGTGTTGGCCCTTGCCCTTGAGCATGCCGATCTGCTTGGACAGGCTGTTGCGCTGGCTCTGCAGCTCTTCGGTGCGCGTCTGCAGCGTCTTGCGCTCGGTCTCCAGCGCGCGGAAAGCGTCCACGTTCAGGAAGGCCTGGGGCTGTTTGCGGGTCTCGAGCCGGGCGATCACGGCGTCGAGGTCTTTTCTCAGTAGGACGATGTCAAGCATGGGGAAATTGTAGTTTTGAGGCCGGGCGGTCCGCGTCGCATGCAACGGTCCAACCGGGGAACGCCGCCGGGCCGGCTTTGCCGGACGGCTGGTGGCGCCCCCTAGAGGGGGTAGCGCGAAGCGCTGCGGGGGTGGGTCATCCTAGTGCAGATGTTCGATCAGTGAAGGGCTATCGCCATCGATCCTCAGCCCCTTGGGCAGCGGGAACTTGACCGTCTCGGTCAGGCCTTCCATGGTGCGCACCGAGATCGCGCCCAGGGCCTTGATGCGGTCGATCACCTGGCGCACCAGGATCTCGGGCGCCGAGGCGCCAGCCGTCAGGCCCACGCGGGAGCGGCCTTCGAACCACTCGGCCTGCAGCTCGTCGGCGCTGTCCACCATGTGGGCTGGTGTGCCGAGCTTGAGCGCGACCTCGCGCAGGCGGTTGCTGTTGGAGCTGGTCGGGCTGCCGACCACGATCACCACGTCCACCTGCGGGCTGAGCAGCTTGACGGCGTCCTGCCGGTTCTGCGTGGCGTAGCAGATGTCCTGCTGCTTGGGCTCGCGCACGCTGGGGAAACGCGCCTTCACCGCGGCCAGGATGCCGGCCGCGTCGTCCACGCTCAGGGTGGTCTGCGTCACCACCGCGAGTTTCTGTGTCTGCGCCGGCGACACGCGGGCCACGTCGGCCGCGTCTTCGACCAGGTGAATGCCGCTGTCGAGCTGGCCCATGGTGCCCTCGACCTCGGGGTGGCCCTTGTGGCCGATCATGATGAATTCGAAGCCTTCCTTGTGCAGCTTGGCCACCTCCACGTGCACCTTGGTCACCAGCGGGCAGGTGGCGTCGAAGATGTTGAAACCCCGCGCCTGCGCTTCCTGTTGCACGGCCTTGCTCACGCCGTGGGCGGAAAACACCAGCGTGGCGCCGGGCGGCACGTCGGACAGTTCTTCGATGAAGATCGCGCCCTTGGCCTTGAGGTCGTTGACCACATAGGTGTTGTGCACGATCTCATGGCGCACATAGATGGGCCGACCAAACTTGGCCAGCGCGCGCTCGACGATCTCGATGGCGCGGTCCACGCCCGCGCAGAAACCGCGCGGTTCGGCCAGCAGGACTTCTTTGGGCTCGTCCATCACAGCACCCCGATCAGCTGCACTTCAAAGTGCACCGGCTGGCCCGCCAGCGGGTGGTTGAAGTCGAACAGCACCGCGCCATCTTCACGCACCTCCACGGCCGAGCCGGCGTAGTTGCCCAGGCCATCGGGCGTGGGGAACTGCACCACGTCACCGGCCGCGTACTGCTCGTGCGGGTCACCCAGCTCGCTCAGCAGCTTGCGCGCGACCCACTGCACCATGTCCGGCTGGCGCTCACCGAAGGCCTCGCCGGCTTCGAGCTCGATCACCGTGCGGCTGCCCTCCTCCAGGCCGATCAGCCGCTGCTCGATGGCCGGTGAAAGCTGCCCGGAGCCGAGGCTCAGCGTGGCGGGCTGGCCCTCGAAGGTGTCAATGATCACCTGGCCCTGCGGCCCGGACATGCGGTAGTGCAGGGTAAGGAAGGAGCCTTCTTGAACGTGAGCCATGGGTCTTGGGGGAGGTTGGAATACGGTGAACCGGTACAGCGCGCCTCGCACGGGTGGAAGCGGGTTTGTGAGCGGCAACTCCGCCTATTGTAAAAAGCAGGCTGATCCAGGGAGGAAAAACATGAATGGCCTTGCCAGTACCGGGCTGAAAAGCCTGCCCCACGACGCGCGCCCGCGCGAAAAACTGCTCGCGCGCGGGCCATCGGCGCTCAGCGACGCCGAACTGCTGGCGCTGCTGCTGCGCACCGGAATCCAGGGCAAACACGTGGTGCAGCTCGCGCAGGAGCTGCTGAACACCTTCGGCGGCGTGGGTGGCCTGCTGCACACCGGTGCCGAGGCGCTCAAGGTCATCAAGGGCCTGGGGCCGGCCAAACGCGCCGAGGTGGTGGCCGTGCTCGAACTCGCGCGCCGCGCGCTGGCGCAGGAGTTGCAGCAGAAAGCCCTGTTCGACAGCCCGAAGGCGGTGCGCGAATACCTGCAGCTGCAGCTGGGCGCACGCAACCACGAGGTGTTTGCCGTGCTGTTCCTGGACAGCCAGAACCGGCTGATCGCGCTCGAAGAACTGTTTCGCGGCACGCTGACGCAGACCAGCGTCTACCCGCGCGAAGTGGTGCTGCGCGCCCTGCACCACCACGCCGCCGCCGTGGTGCTCGCACACAACCACCCCAGCGGCACCGCCCAGCCCTCGCGCGCCGACGAAGCGCTCACCCAGTCGCTCAAGGCCGCGCTGTCTTTGGTGGACGTGCGCGTGCTGGACCATTTCATCGTGACGCGCGAGCAGGCGGCGTCGATGGCCGAACTCGGTCTGATCTGAAGGTCTTGGCGCCTGCGCGAAAATCGCGCCACCATGAAACTGCGCTCGCTCGCCGAACTCAAGACGCTGCAGAAGGTGATCGCCCAGCGGGTAGCCGCCGAGGCAGCGGTGCGCGAGGCCGAGCGCCTGCGGCTGCAGCGGCTGGACCGGGAAACGCGCCTGTTCGAGCTGGCGGTGGGTCCGGTGCGGCCTCTGGTCGGCGCACGGCGCGTGCACCACCCGCCGAGACCCGTGGAGCCGGCGCCCCGCCAGCGCCAACTGGACGAGGCGTCCGTGATGCGCGAGGCGCTGTCGGACGACTTCGACGTCGAAACCCTGCTGCACACCGACGACCAGTTGAGCTTTCGCCGCCCGGGCCTGGGGCCGGACGTGACGCGCAAACTGCGCGAGGGCCGCTGGAGCATCCAGCGCCAGATCGACCTGCACGGTCTGCGCGTTGACGAAGCACGCGAAGCGCTGGGCCGCTTCATCCGCGAAGCGCACCAGCTGGGTCTGCGCTGCGTGCGCGTGGTGCACGGCAAGGGCCTGGGCTCGCCTGGCCGCGCACCGGTGCTCAAGGGCCGGGTACAGCGCTGGCTGGTGCAGAAAAACGAGGTGCTGGCCTTCGTGCAGGCGCGGCCGGCCGAAGGCGGCGCCGGGGCGCTGGTGGTGTTGCTGCGCCCGGCCTAACGTGGACTCAAACGCATCTCGCCCTGCCGGATGTGGATGTCGAAGCGCGAGAGGAAGCTCTGCCCCAGCAGCGCCTCTCCGCTCTCAAGCCCCACCAGCCCGACCGCGACCTGCGTCGCAGCGAGCCCCAGATGCCCCGCCTGCACCGGCACACGCCGCAACATGCGGCCTTGCAACTCGCCGTTGGCGGTCTGAAAGGTCACGCTCTGCCCGCCATCGAGGCCCGCCATGCGGGCAAAGGCCTCGCTCACCGTGACCGTGCTGGCTCCGGTGTCGACCAGGAATTCCACCGGCTGCCCGTTGACCCGGCCGGCGACGCGGAAGTGGCCATCGGGGCCGCGCGGAATCACCAGCTCGCCGGCCCCACCTTCATGGGCCATATAGCGGGCCTGCTGGCGCTGCTCGACCTGATCAAAGACGAGGTACAACAGCCCCATCAGCACCAGCCAGAAGGCCGCGATGGCCAACGCGCCCCGCCGCGTGGTGCGCGCCACGAGACGGCCGGGTTCGGGTGGCTGCGGGTCCAATCAGGCGCTCCCGGGGCGGTTGCGCATCCAGTCGGCGGTCTTGAAGAAGCTGTCCTTCAAGCGGGCGCGCAGGTCTTCGGGCACGCCCGTCTCGCCCATGGCCTGGTCCATGCAGGCCAGCCACTGGTCGCGTTCGACGACGCCGATGGAAAACGGCATGTGGCGCTGGCGCAGGCGCGGGTGGCCGAAGCGGTCTTCGTAGTGCGAGGGGCCGCCCAGCCAGCCACAGAGAAACCAGAACAGCTTCTGGCGCGCATCGTCCAGCGTATTGCCATGGCTCGCACGCAGCTCGCGGTAGCCGGGCTCGATGTCCATCAGGTCGTAGAAGCGGTCCACCAGCGCGCGCACGCGCGCTTCGCCGCCGATCCATTCAAACGGGGTGGTGGGTGATGCAGCGGTCTCGGATGAGGTCATGGGAGTGGATGAAGAAGGTGGCGGCGCAGGGGGTCACACGGTTGCTCGGCGGAGGGTTTCGACCACCGGCGTGCGCAGCACGCTGCGCAGCCCCCACCAGCCGGCCAGCAAGGCCAGCACGGCACCGGCCAGGCTGCCGCCCAGCGGCACCCAGAGCGAGGCGGTCCAGGTGAACTCGAACACGAAGCGGGCCAGCGCCCAGCCCACCACCACCGCCACCACCGAAGCCAGGAAACCCGCGAGCAGGCCCACGCCGAGCAACTCGATGCGCTGCACCTGGCGCAGCAGGGCCGAGCCGGCGCCCACCGCGCGCAGGATGGCGAACTCGCGTTCGCGCTCGCCGCGCGTGGCGGTGACGGCGGCGAGCAACACCACCAGGCCGGCCGCCAGCGTGAAGGCAAACAGGAACTCCACCGCGCCGATCACCTGGCCCAGCACGCGCTGCACCTGGGCAATGGTCTGGCTCATGTCGACGTTGGTGATGTTGGGAAACTGGCGCACCAGCGCGTTGTCGAACTGAACATCGGCCTCGGGCGCTCGAAAGGCGCTGATGAAGCTGACCGGCGCATCGGGCACCTGGGCCACCGGGAACACCACGAAGAAGTTGACCCGCATCGAGCCCCAGTCCACCTTGCGCAGGCTGGTGATGCGGCCCTCGCTGACCTGCCCGGCGATGTCGAAGCCCAGCCGGTCGCCCAGCTTGAGCCCCAGTTCTTCGGCCAGGCCCTCTTCCACGCTCAAGGCATCGGCTTCGTTGTCCTGCCAGCGGCCCGCCACCACCGGGTTGTGTTCGGGCAAGGTGGCGGAGTTGGACAGGTTGAACTCGCGGTCCACCAGGCGCTGGGCGCGGTCGCTGGTGAAGTCGTCGGGGCTGATCGTCTTGCCGTTGATGCTGACCAGCCGGCCCCGGATCATGGGGTACCAGTCGAAGCGCTGCACACCGGCCTGGCGCAGTGCCTGCTGAAACGCTTCGCCCTGGTCGGGCTGCACGTTGATGACAAAGCGGTTCGGCGCATCGGGCGGCGTGGCGTTGCGCCAGCTGGCGATGAGGTCGGTGCGCAGCAGCACCAGCAGCACCAATGCCAGCAAGCCCACGGCCAGCGCGCTGATCTGCACCACGGCGTAGGCCGGGCGTGCCGAGAGCTGGCGCGTGGCCATGACCAGGGCGCGCGGCGCGGTGGCCTCGTTGACGCTGGCGCGCAGCAAGCGCACCGCCGCGTAGCTGGCCAGCGCGAACAGCAGCACGGCCCCGGCAAAGCCGCCCACGGCAATCGCGCCCAGCAGCAGGTCGCGGCTGGCGGCCAGCAGCAAGGCGGCAAAACCCGCCACGCCCAGCCCCAACACCGCCAGCGAGGCCGGCTTGAGCTGGCCCACATCGCGCCGGATCACGCGCAGCGGCGGCACCTTGGCCAGTTGCAGCACCGGCGGCAGGCCAAAGGCCATCATGAGCGTGAGGCCCATGCCCAGGCCCAGCAGCACCGGGGCGGGGCCGGGCGCGGGCAAGGAGGCGTCCACCAGGCCCGCCAAGAGCCACACGAAACCGTGGTGCACGACATAGCCCAGGAACACCCCCAGCACGCTGGCAAACAAACCGACCAGCGCGAACTCGAAGGTGTAGGCCCGCGCCATGCTGCCCTGCGACAGCCCCAGCACGCGCAACATGGCGCAGTCGTCCAGATGGCGCTGGGCAAACCCGCGCGCGGCGATCGCCACCGCCACCGCGCACAGCAGCGCGGCCAGCAGGGCCACGAGGTTGAGGAATTTTTCGGCGCGCTCCAGCGTGCGCTGCATCTCGGGCCGCCCGCCTTCGAGCGACTCCAGGCGCAGGCCCCGCACACCGGGCTGCTCGATCTGTGCCTTCGCCCAGTCCACGAACCGCTTCACGGCCGGGTCGCCGCCGGCCACGGCCAGCCGGTAAGTGAGCCGGCTCGCCGGCTGCACCAGGCCGGTGGCCGGCAGGTCGGCGGCATTGATCATGACGCGTGGCGCAAAGCTCATGAAGCCCGCGCCCCGGTCGGGCTCCACCACGATCACGTGGGTGATGCGCAGCTGGGCGTCACCCAGCAGCAGCGGCTGGCCCACGGAAAGATCCAGAGCCACCAGCAGCGCCGCGTCCACCCAGGCGGTGCCGGGCGCGGGAATGTCGCGGGTAGCGGCATCGGGCGCTAGCGGGGCCGTGGCCACCCGCAGGTTGCCGCGCAGGGGATAGCCCTCACCCACCGCCTTGAGCGCCACCAGCCGCGCCGCGCCACCCTCTTCGTCGCGGGCCCGGCCCATGGTGGGGAAACCCAGCGTCTGCGTGGTCTGCAGCCCCAGCGCCTTCGCCTGCTGCTCGAACGCCGGTGGCGTGGCGTTGTCGCTGCTGACCACCGCGTCGCCACCGATCAACGCCCGCGCATCGCGCGCCAGACCGCCCTGCAGCCGGTCGGCAAAAAAGCCCACCGCGGTGAGCGCGGCCACCGCCAGCGTCACGGCCAGCAACAAGAGCCGCAACTCACCCGCACGCCAGTCGCGCCAGAGCGAGCGCCAGCCCAGGGACCAGAAGGAGACAGGAAGCGGAACGGGTGCGACAGCCATCCTGCGACCTTAACTGAATTGATTCACCCCTGCGCCACGTCCGCATTCGCGGACATGTCACCCCCTTCAGGGGGACGATGTGAGTGGCCCGGCATCCGGAGCGGGAGGCCCAATAACCCAGAACGCCGCGGGTCCGGCTCCGCCGGCCCGCAGGCGTTGCCCCTTGAGGGGCGGAGCTGGCTACACGCAGTGAGCCAGCGATGGGGGTGGTCCTACTTCGTGCCGAAAATGCGGTCGCCCGCGTCGCCCAGGCCCGGCACGATGTAGCCGTGCTCGTTCAGGCCGCGGTCCACCGCCGGGGTGTAGATCGGCACGTCCGGATGGTGGTCGTGGAAGGTCTTGATGCCCTGGGGACAGGTCACGAGGCAGACAAAACGGATGGAACGCGGGTGGGTCTGCTTGAGCCGGTCCACCGCCGCCACCGCCGAGTTGCCGGTGGCCAGCATGGGGTCGAGCACGATCACATCGCGCTCTTCCATGCCCTGCGGCATCTTGAAGTAGTACTCCACCGCCTGCAGCGTGGCTGGGTCGCGGTACAGGCCGATGTGGCCGACGCGTGCGCCCGGGATGACCTGCAGCATGCCGTCAAGGAAACCATTGCCCGCGCGCAGGATGGAAGCCAGCACGACCTTCTTGCCGTCGATGACGCGCGAGGTCATTTTCTCCAGCGGAGTCTCGATCTCGATCTCCTGCATGGGCATCTCGCGCGTGATCTCGTACGCCAGCAGGGCCGACAGCTCGTGCACCAGCTCGCGAAAACTCTTGGTGCTGGTGTCCTTGCGGCGCATCAGCGTGAGCTTGTGCTGGACCAGGGGGTGGTCGATGACGTGGACTTCTCGGCTCATCTGCGGGCTTTCAGAAAACAGGGGGACATGGCTGGGAGCCGCCGGCCAAGGCGCGTGCGGACCCGTGAACCGGCCAAGTTTATGCCCGTTCGCGGGCCCGGGCGGGCCCGAGGGCGACGGTCAGGCTGCGGTCGCGGGGCCCGTCATGGGCGCTGGCGGCGGCACGGCGTCGAGCAGCAGGCGCTGGGTGTTGGCGTAACAGAGGAAGCGCTTGTGGGTGGCGCGCCCGATGGCGCACAGGCCCACGCGCTGCGCCACTTCCAGCCCCATCTGCGTGATGCCGCTGCGCGAGACCACCACCGCCACGCCCATCTGCGCCGACTTGATGACCATCTCGCTGGTGAGGCGGCCGGTGGTGTAGAACACCTTGTCGGCGCTGCGGGCCAGGGACGGGTCTTCGAGGGACATCCAGCCAGCGATGGTGTCCACCGCGTTGTGGCGCCCCACGTCTTCCACGAACAGCTGCAGTTCTTCGCCGCGGAACAGCGCGCAGGCGTGCACCGAGCCGGCCGACTTGTAGGTGCTCTCCTTGAGCCGGATCGCGTTCACGATGCCGTAGAGCTGCGACTGGCGCAGCACCGCGGCCTCGGGCAGGTGGATGTTGTCGATCTCGTCCATCAGGTGACCAAACACGCTGCCCTGGCCGCAGCCCGTGGTGACGACGCGCCGGGCGGTGCGCTCTTCGATGCGGTCGATGCCGTGCCGTGTCTTGACCGCGGCGCTGCCCACGTCCCAGTCCACCGTGATGGACTCGACTTCGTCCACCGAGCGGACCAGCCGCTGATTCAACAGATAACCGAGCACCAGCCACTCCGGGTGGGCGCCCAGCGTCATGAGCGTGACCAGCTCACGCTTGTCAACGTACACCGTGAGATCGCGCTCGGCCGGGATCGACACCTGGCTGCGCTGGCCGTATTCGTTGAGCACGGCCACCTCCTGCGTCAGCGGCGCCCGGGCATGGGTGAGCTGCGGCAGGCGCACGGGACGGGGTTTCGCGTCGGCGGGCGCGGTGTGCAAGGCTTCAGGCGGGGACATGGGTTCGAGCAGGCTCGTGGACATGGTGGACAGGCTCCAAAGTATGACGCCACGGGCAAGGCCCCAGGAGCGACCCGACAACAAAAAAGAGGCCCGGCGGGCCTCTTCTGTACCGGTAGCCCCAGCGGCGTGAGGCATCAGGGCTTTTGGGGGGCCACGGCGGCAGCGGCCGGGGCCGGGGCAGCACCCGTGGTCGGCACGAACGGCCCCGGATCGGCGCAGGCCGGAGCGGCCTGAGCCGGCTTCACCGTCTTGCCCGCGGTGGACGCGGTCTTGAAATAGTTGGCTGCGGCGCGTTCCATGGACAGGCAGAGCTTGTAGGCGTCCACCTTGCCGGCGTGCGCGGTCTTGGCCTTGGCTTCCTCGGCCTTGGCCTTGGCGGCGTCGTCCAGCACCGGTGCCGGCAGTTTGGCCATCACGCTGGCCGAACCGGCGAGCAGCAGGGAGATCAGCAGGATTCGTTTCATCGCAAATGTCCTTGGAGGAGGGGTCAGGCCTTGGCCACCGCGTCGCCCGCCGGCGCCGACGGGGTGGGCTGGCTGCGCTGGGCGGGAATCTTGCCGGCCTTGACATCGTCGTACCAGAGCTCGTGGTGTTCCTTGGCCCAGGCCTCGTCCACGTAGCCGGTGCGCATGGCGCCGTACGCGCCCTTCACGCCCACCGTGCCCATGTAGATGTGGCCCATGATCAGCGCCATCATGATCAGCGCGCCCACGATGTGCAGCATGTGGGCGATCTGCATGTCGCCGCGCAGATACAGCATGCCCGGCAGGAGCTTGTCGAGGAACAGGCCGGAGCCCACCACCACGATGCCGGGGATGGTCACACCCCACCAGAACAGGCCCTTCTCGCCCGCGTTGAAGCGGTGCGACGGCACTTCCTTGTCACTGAGCATGCCGCCCAGCTTGGACAGCCAGACGAAGTCGGCCGCGTTGGCGATGTTGTCCTTGATGAAGGTCACGACCACGATCAGCAACGACACGGCGAACAGCGGGCCCATGAAGTTGTGTGCGTTCTTCAGCGCGAACGTGAGCCAGCCAAACAGCGTGGTACCGATCACGGGCAGGATGAAGAACTTGCCGAAGGCCATCACGATGCCGGAGATGGCCAGCACCACAAAGGCAATGGCATTCGACCAGTGGGCCGCGCGCTCCAGGGGCGTGAAACGCTCGATCTTGCGCCCGGTGTCCTTCAGATGCCCGCCCAGCGGACCCTTGGTCAGGTAGAAGATGGCCAGGGCCAGCAACACGATGAACAGCAGCGAGCCGCCGTAGGGGATCAGCCAGTCGTTGCGCACCTGGCGCCAGGCCTCACCGGCGGTGGTCAGGCGCGAACCCGGGTACTGCACGAAGGGCTGGATCAGGTTGCCGGCTTCCGGCGCCTGGCTCAGCGGTAGACTGCTGTAGCCGGTGACGCCCTTGCCCACGTCACGCCACATCGGCGCGTTGTTGCCGGGCTGCACCTGCCGACGCTGCGCGTTGGTCTGGTTCTCGTAGTCCGGGTCCTTGCTCGCGTCGGGCGCGATCTCGAAGATGTTGGCGCTCTTGATGCCACCCACGGCCGCGGGTGCGGACTGGGCAGCGGGCGGTGCCGGATCGTCGGGCACGGGTGGGTTCGGAGCCGTCTGGGCGCTGGCCCAGCTGGCGCCCAGTGCCAGCAGTGCAGCGACGCCCCAGCCACGCCAGGCTGCGGGGTTCAGGATCATCGGGTGCCGGTTCATGGCTGTCCCTTCAAGGCTTGGCGCCCATGCGGGTGTAGTCGTTCTGGCCGTACTGGGCACGGGCCTTGAGCTGCTGTTCCCAGCTGCTCTTGTCGCCGACCTTCCAGCCGGCCTGGGCGTACTGGCTGTTGCCCACACCCTGGTAGGGCGCGTTGTCCTGCTTGACGCCCCCACCGGTCATGTCCTGCGGCTTTTCGCCGCAGGCACCCAGTGCCAGAACCCCCGACAGGGCCAGCAGACGGATCATCGTGGTGGTGTTCATCATGACTTGGTCTCCTGAGCCGTACCGTAGGCGGTGCCCCAGCCCCAGACCTCGGCGCCCTTGCCACGGCGCAGCACCCGGGTGCGGAAGATGTCGGCCACCACGTCGCCGTCGCCGGCGATCAGGGCCTTGGTCGAGCACATCTCGGCGCAGGCCGGCAGCTTGCCTTCGGCCAGGCGGTTGCGGCCGTATTTCTCGAACTCGTCCTGGCTGCCGTGCTCTTCCGGGCCACCGGCGCAGAAGGTGCACTTGTCCATCTTGCCGCGCACGCCAAACGTGCCCTGCGAAGGGAACTGCGGTGCGCCGAACGGGCAGGCATAGGAGCAGTAGCCGCAGCCGATGCAGACGTCCTTGTCGTGCAGCACCACACCTTCGTCGGTGCGGTAGAAGCAGTTGACCGGGCAGACCGCCATGCAGGGCGCATCGCTGCAGTGCATGCAGGCCACCGAGATCGATTTTTCGCCCGGCACGCCGTCGTTGAGGGTGACCACGCGGCGGCGGTTCACACCCCACGGCACCTCGTGCTCGTTCTTGCAGGCCGTGACACAGCCGTTGCACTCGATGCAACGCTCGGCGTCACAGATGAATTTCATTCGTGCCATCGTGCGTTCTCCTTATGCTTTTTCGATGTTGCAGACCGTCGTCTTGGTCTCTTGCATCATGGTGACGATGTCGTAGCCGTAGGTGGTGGCGGTGTTGACCGCCTCACCGCGAACCACCGGGAAGGCGCCATCCGGGTAGTACGGCTTCATGTCTTCGCCCTGCCAGCGCCCGGAGAAGTGGAACGGCAGGAACACCGTGTCCGGCCCCACCCGTTCGGTCACCAGGGCCTGCACGTTGATGCGTGCGCCGGTGGGGGTGCTCACCCACACGCGCTCACCGTTGCGGATGCCGCGCGACGCCGCAGCCGCCGGGTTGAGTTCCACGAACATTTCTTGCTGCAGCTCGGCCAGCCAGGGGTTGGAGCGGGTTTCCTCGCCACCGCCCTCGTACTCGACCAGGCGCCCGCTGGTCATGATCAGCGGGAATTTTTCGTAGACCTTGTCGTCCACGTTCTTCTGCTGCAGCGACTTGTAGAGCACCGGCAGGCGCCAGCGGTTCTTCTGGTCGTCGTGGCTGGGGTACTTGGCCACGAGGTCCGGGCGGGTGCCGTAGATGGGTTCGCGGTGCTGTGGAATCCCATCGGGGAAGTTCCACACCACGGCGCGCGCCTTGGCGTTGCCGAACGGGTGGCAGCCGTGCGCCATGGTCACGCGCTGGATGCCGCCCGAGAGGTCGGTCTTCCAGTTCTTGCCCTCGGCGGCGGTCTTCTCGGCGTCGGTGAGGTCGTCCCACCAGCCCAGTTTCTTGAGCAGCACGTGGTCGAACTCGGGGTAGCCGGTGGTGATCTCGGCGCCCAGCGAGTGGGATCCGTCTTCGGCCAGCAGGCTCACGCCTTCCCGCTCCACGCCGAAGTTCGCGCGGAAGTTGCCGCCGCCTTCCATCACGTGTTTGGAGGTGTCGTACAGGTTGGGCGAGCCCGGGTGCTTGATCTTGGCGGTGCCGTAGCACGGCCAAGGCAGACCGAAGTAATCCCCGCTCATGTCGTAGCCGGTTTCCTTGTCGACCACTTTGCCCTTGCACTTGAGCGACTTCACATCGAAGGCGCCCATGTTGCGCATGTGCGCTTTCAGGCGCTCAGGGCTCTGGCCGGTGTAGCCGATGGTCCAGACCGAGGCATTGATTTCGCGCAGGATGTCTTCGGGCACGGGCTCGTCCAGGCCCTTGACCTTCTGCATCTTGTAGTTCTTCGACAGCTCGGCACCAAAGCCCAGCTTCTCGGCGAACTGGTGCATGATCATGTGATCGCTGCGGCTCTCCCACAGGGGTTCGATCACCTGTTCGCGCCACTGGATCGAGCGGTTGGACGCGGTGCAGGAACCGCTGGTTTCGAACTGGGTGGCCGCCGGCAGCAGGTACACCGCGCGGTTCGGGTTGAGGTCTTCGGGCTTGCCGGGCATGGCCGCCATCGACGCGGTGGCCGAGGGGTACGGGTCCACCACCACCAGCAGGTCGAGCTTGTCCATCGCGCGCTTCATCTCCAGGCCCCGCGTCTGCGAGTTGGGCGCATGGCCCCAGAAGAAGATGCCGCGCAGGTTCGGGCCCTGGTCGATCAGCTCGTTGTTTTCCATCACGCCGTCGATCCAGCGCGAGACGGTGATGCCGGGCTTTTCCATCATGCCCTCGGCGTACTTGGCCTTGATCCAGTCGTACTCCACGCCCCAGACCTTGGCGAAGTGTTTCCACGAGCCGGCGGCCAGGCCGTAGTAGCCCGGCAGCGAATCGGGGTTGGGGCCGACGTCGGTGGCGCCCTGCACGTTGTCGTGGCCGCGGAAGATGTTGGTGCCGCCACCGCTCTTGCCCACGTTGCCCAGTGCCAGTTGCAGGATGCACGACGCGCGCACCATGGCGTTGCCGATGGAGTGCTGCGTCTGGCCCATGCACCAGACGATGGTGGCTGGCTTGGCTTCGGCCATCATCTTGGCGACCTTGGCCATCTGTGCTTCGGGCACGCCGCAGGCTTCTTCGACCTTGTCCGGCGTCCATTTGGCCAGCACGTCTTCACGCACCTTGTCCATGCCGTAGACACGGTCGTTGATGTACTGCTTGTCTTCCCAGCCGTTCTTGAAGATGTGGTGCAGCAGGCCGAACAGGAAGGGAATGTCGGTGCCGGAGCGGATGCGCACGTATTCGTCGGCCTTGGCGGCCGTGCGGGTGAAGCGCGGGTCCACCACGATCATCTTGCAGCCGTTTTCCTTGGCGTGCAGCATGTGCAGCATGGACACCGGGTGCGCTTCCGCGGCGTTGGAGCCGATGTACAACGCGCACTTGCTGTTCTGCATGTCGTTGTACGAGTTGGTCATCGCCCCGTAACCCCAGGTGTTCGCGACGCCGGCCACCGTGGTGGAGTGGCAGATGCGCGCCTGGTGGTCGCAGTTGTTGGTGCCCCAGAAGCTTACGAACTTGCGCAGCAGGTAGGACTGCTCGTTGTTGTGCTTGGAGGAGCCGACGAAGTACACCGAGTCGGGCCCGCTGGCCTCGCGCAGCTCCTTCATCTTCGCGGTGATTTCGTCCAGCGCGGTGTCCCAGCTGATGCGCTGGTACTTGCCGTTGACCAGCTTCATCGGGTAGCGCAGGCGGTACTCGCCGTGGCCATGCTCGCGCAGGGCGGCGCCCTTGGCACAGTGGGCGCCGAGGTTGATGGGGGAGTCGAACACCGGCTCCTGGCGCACCCAGACGCCGTTTTCCACGATGGCGTCGGTGGCGCAGCCGACCGAGCAGTGGGTGCAGACGGTGCGTTTGACTTCGATCTTGCCGGAGCCGTCGGTGGAGCCCCCTTCGGCGGCCTTGGCCTTCTTCACCAGCGTGAGCTGTGTGGCGGCCAGGCCCACACCGACCCCGAGGCCGGAGCGGCGCAGAAAACCGCGACGGTCCATGGTGGGCAGCGCGGCCGACAGGCCCCGCTGCAGGCTGTGGACGAAGGCGCTGTGCGCGCGGCCACCCTGGGCGCTGGTGGTGGATGATTTTTTGGTCAGCAACATGGGGTTCTCCTGCTGGCTCAGATCTGGGTGGTCTTGTAGTACTGCTTGACGTGGTCCGACAAGCTGTAGCCACCGCCCTTTTCGGGCGCCGGGCGGGGCTCGGCGGGGGTCACGGCGGTGGGCTGGGCACGCGGTATCAGGGTGGCCGCGGCGGCCAGGGCCCCGACGGTGGAGGCACCGGCAAACAGTGTGCGGCGGCTCAGGCCGGGGCGGCCCTCGCGGGGGTCGGAAAGGGGCTTGCTCATGCATGTCTCCTGGTTGAACAAAAGCCCCTCAAACGCCACACGGCGTCACTTGCGGACTTTTTGCATAAGTGGAATTTAACCCCCCGTTACAAGGTGTGCAAGGAAGACTTGCCACTGATGGCATGGATTTGCAACGGATCGGTGGTCCCGCCTTTCTGCCGCAACACAGCACGTGGTGCCGCTTCCGTTTTGATAGCCAAAAGCGTGCCATCATCAATTGCTTATTCTTCTCATGCATCGCCTTCGGGCCTCTCCCCTTGGCACGCAAGGTGTGTCGCACCGCAACGACACGGGCCATCACGGGATAACCCTGATGCCACCGATCTGCGCCACGCAAGCCCGCGTCAGGCTGTCGTTCGAAAGCGCGACAACTTGTCGCAGCCGTCGCCCGGCAGGCCCCCCGAGGTCGCCCACCGGCGGTGTCGGAATCGCATGAATACCCAAGCGATCTTGTAGGCTTCATCCGTAGAATGCCGCCGGGTGGAACCCACCTACTTTGCGCCGCCTCCCGACAAAGCCCTCGAAGGCTGGCCCGACTGGTCGATTCTGATCGTCGACGACGAGCAGGGCATGCTCAACTTTCTGGTCAAGACGCTTGCGCCACGCTGTCACTTCGTGATGAGCGCCGGCAGCGCCGAAGAAGGCGCCGGTTGGCTGCGCGGCCACCACGTGGACCTGATCATTCTCGACATCTCCCTGCCCGGCAAAAGCGGCGTGGTCTGGCTCAAGGAACTGCGGGAATCGGGCTTCAACGGCGAAGTGATCCTGATCACCGCTTTCGCCGACCTGGACACCGCCATCGAGGCGCTGCGCGCTGGTGCATCCGACTTCATCCTCAAGCCGTTTCGCGTGCCGCAGATACTCAACGCGGTGAAACACTGCGTCGAGCGCTCGCGCCTGCGCCGCGAAAACTTCGTGCTGCGCCGCGCCGTCGCTAGCGCGCCCGGGCAGGGCCACGCGCTGGTCGGCCAGTCGCCTGCCATGCAAGGTCTGCGCGAGTCCATCGACCGGGTCGCACCGGTCCACAGCACCGTGCTGCTGCAGGGCGAGTCGGGCACCGGCAAGGAGCTGGTGGCGCGCGAGCTGCACGCCCGCAGCCCGCGCGCCAGCGGCCCCTTCGTGCCGCTGAACTGCGCCGCCGTGTCGCCCGAGCTGATCGAGAGCGAGCTGTTCGGCCACGCGCGCGGCGCCTTCACCGGCGCCACCCGCGCGCGCGACGGGCTGTTCCACTACGCGCAGGGCGGCACCCTGTTTCTGGACGAGATCGCCGACCTGCCCCTGCCCATCCAGGCCACGCTGCTGCGCGCCATCGAAGACCTGAAGATCCGCCCGGTGGGCAGTGAACAGCTGATGCCGGTGAACCTGCGCATCATGGCCGCCACCAACCGCCGCCTGGCCGACGAAGTGGCCGCCGGCCGCTTCCGCAAAGACCTGTATTTCCGCCTGCAGGTGGTGGACCTCACCCTGCCCCCGCTGCGCGAACACAAGGAAGACATACCCGCACTGATCGCGCACTTCATGGACCAGCTCGCGCCCTCGCTGGGCGTGGCGCCGCTGCGCATCAGCGAAGCGGAAATGGACTTCCTGCGGCAGTACGACTGGCCCGGCAACGTGCGCGAACTGCGCAACCTGATCGAGCGCTCCCTGATCCTGGGCACGCTCAACGTGTCGGCGCTCTACCCGGGCGAGGCCCCGCGGCAGAGCGCGTCCACCGACCCCAGGCCCACCGACCTGCACGCGCTGGAGAAGCAGCACATCCTCTCGGTGCTCGACTCGGTGCAGGGCGACAAGACGCGCGCGGCCCAGTTGCTGGGCGTGTCGCGCCGCACGCTGGAACGCCGTGTGGCCGAATGGGGGAGAGGGTGACCACACCCCCGCCGCGCTTCGCGCGTCCCCCTCAAGGGGGCGGTGCCAGTGGCCCGGCGAAGCCGGTTCCACGGCACCCACTGGGTCCGGTCACGCGCTCCGGTGAAGCAACACGCTCGCCGCACGGTGCGCGGCCAGCAGCATGACCCTCTGGCGCACACCCCGCTGGCTCGCCACCTCGGTGCGCAACAAGCTGCTGGCCATGGCGCTGCTGCCGCTGCTGGTGGCGTTCCCGCTGCTGGTGCTGGCGCTCGCCCTGTGGGGCAACGTGGCCTACGACCGCCTGCTCATCACCAAGGTGCGCAGCGACCTGGCCGTGGCGCGCGGCTATTTCGACCAGGTGCTGATCGAGGTGGGTTCGGGCACGCAAGGCGTGGCCAGCTCGCAGGCTCTCTTCGCCGCCCTGCAGGCGCCCGCGCCCGACGGCCGCAGCGCCCTCCCCGCCCAGTTGGACCAGGCCCGCGCACGCCTCGGCCTGGACTTTCTGGTGCTCTACCAGCCGCAAGGCCAGCCGCTCGCGCGCGCCCTGCCCGCCGGCCTGAGCACCAGCGATGCCGCCGCACCCCTGGCGGCCATGCCCGCCGCCCTGCGCGACTCGCTGCAGGACAACCAGCAACGGGCCCAGGCCCGGTTGCTGCTGCTCGACCCGCAGGCGCTGGAAGCATTGGCGCCCCATTTGCTGGCGCGCGTGCGGCTGCCGGTGGTGCCCACGCGCAACGCCGCACCGAGCACGCGCACGGTCGAAGACCGCGCCATGGTGGTGCTGTCCACCCTGCCGGTGCGCGACGGCGCGGGCCGCACCATCGCCCTGCTGACCGGGGGCCTGCTGCTCAACCAGAACCTCGACTTCATCGACCACATCAACCGCATCGTCTACCCCGACGGCTCGCTGCCCTTCGACAGCCAGGGCACGGCCACGCTGTTTCTCGACGACGTGCGCATCACCACCAACGTGCGCCTGTTCCAGGACCAGCGCGCCATCGGCACGCGGGTCTCGCAGACCGTGCGCGACGCCGTGCTGGGCCAGGGCCTGACCTGGCTGGACCGCGCCTTCGTGGTCAACGACTGGTACGTCTCGGCCTACGAGCCGCTGCAGGACGTACGGGGCCAGCGCATCGGCATGCTCTACGTGGGCTATCTCGAAGCCCCGTTCCGGCTGGTGCGCTACGCCATGCTCGGAGCTATCGGCCTGATCTTCCTGCTGGTGATGGCGCTCTCGGCGCTGTTCTCCGTGCGCTGGGCGCGCAGCATCTTCCGGCCGGTCCAGCGCATGAACCGCACCATGCAGCGGGTGCAAGCCGGCCAGGCCGGCGCGCGCGTGGGCCCGCTGCGCGCGCGCGACGAGCTCGGCGCGCTCGCCGGCCACCTGGACCAGCTGCTCGACGTGATCGACGACAAGACGCGCGCGCTGCAGCGCTGGGGCGAAGAGCTCGACGGCAAGGTGGCCGAGCGCACGCGCGAGCTCGAAGCGAGCAACGCCTCGCTGCAACTCGCGCAGCAGCAGCTCGTCAAGAGCGAGAAGCTGGCGGCCATTGGCCAGCTCACGGCCAGCATCGCGCACGAGATCAACAACCCCATCGCCGTGATGCAGGGCAACCTGGACCTGATGCGCGAGACCCTGGGCGAGGCCAGCCTGCCGGTGCGCGGCGAACTCAGACTGCTCGACGAGCAGGTCGAGCGCATGCGCATCATCGTCACGCAGTTGCTGCAGTACGCACGCCCCACCGAATACGCCGGCTACGTGGAAAACCTGGACCTGAACCGCACGGTGGACGACTGCCTGGTGCTGGTGGCACACCTGCTCGCGCAGACGCGCATCGAAGTGCGGCGCGACCACCGGGCCAGCCAGGCCGTGGGCTTCAACCGCCAGGAACTGCAGCAAGTCATCATCAACCTGCTGATCAACGCCATCCAGGCCATGCCCGAGGGCGGTGTGCTGCAACTGGTGACACAAGACTGGGCCGACGAACACGGCGCGCGCGGGGCGCTGCTGCAAGTGCAGGACTCCGGCACGGGCCTGGCGCCCGGCGTGGCCGAACGCCTGTTCCGCCCCTTCTTCACCACCCGGAACGACGGCAACGGCCTGGGCCTGTGGATCAGCCAGGGGCTGGTGGAGCGCTATGGCGGCAACATCACCGCCGCCAACCGGGAAGACGGCCAGAGCGGCGCGGTGTTCAGTGTGAGGCTGCTGACCGAGCCGCAGGCGCCGGAGGCGGTGAACACGCGGGATGGGCGGCCTGGGGGGTGATCGTTATGAGGTCCAGCGGTAAACTAAGCAACCACCGACATCGCGACACCACAGCATGCTCAAGTCCACAGAGCCCCAACGCAAGAAGCCCAGCAGCAAAGCCATGCTGCGCGCCGTGGCCAGCTCCACCGCCGTGGAAACGGGCCGCAGCGTGACCCAGCTGGAGCAGAAGTTGCAACAGCCCGCGGTGCGTTTCGCTCACATCAAGCTGGCCCGCTGAGGCTGGCATCGCCAGCGGCCATGGCTTCGGCCACGAACTGGCCCATGGGGCTGTAGTCGCCCGACAACCCGGCGTGAATGGCACCGACGTACGCCGGCTTGCGCTGCTCCCAACTGCTGTAGTCCATAGGCTCATGGCCAGCCTGCACGGCCATCACATCGGCCAGCAGACGGGCCAAGCGCCCATTGCCCTCGCGGAACGGATGAATCAAGACCAGCTCCACATGGGTCACCGCGATGGCGTTCACAATCTCGGCGGGGGCGAGTTGCCAGCAAGATGTCCACCTTGCCAGGTATTGCCGCTCGAAATCCAAGAGCAGGCCCGGCAGTGGCGAATTGAAAGCCTCCCTTGCCCAGGTTCACCGAACGCTCCTGCCCCGCCCACGGGTACACGTTGCCCAGCCACTGGTGGTGCCAGCGCTTGAGGTCTTCGACGGTGAGTGCCCGGTCGGGGAAGTCCTGCAGCAACACTTCGTCGTACAGCTCGCCCAGCAGTCGCAACTCCAATTCGTCCATGTCGTCGACCGAGGTGATGCCCACCAGGTTGCGCAGCACCTGCCCGTTCGAGCCGGGCTCGAACTCGCCCTCGGCCCCAGTGGTTTGGTAGCGGTTGGTCATCGAACCGAAAGCGTAGCCCCTTCACACCATCAAATCAAACCCCTGCGTCTCCACACTGACGAACGCAGCCGTGAACCCGGCCAGCGCTGCGTAGAAGCGCGCCTTGGGGTGGGCGGTGATGGCTTCGCACAGCGCCGGCGCCCAGCTCTGCACATGGGTGCTGAAGAACTTCTGCTGCTGCGTGAGGTTGGCCACTTCCACGTCGTCGCCGGCGATCAGGTAGCGCATGACTTCGCAGACGCAGGCGAAGTGGTCTTCGGTCTCGTTCATGGTTTCGTCGCGTGCCAGACCCAGGGCGGCCAGGTCGCCGCGCAGGGCGGCCAAGGGCTTTTCGTTGAGGAAGCCGCTGAGGTAGTACGAGCCGAACAGGTAGACCTCGGGCTTGCCCACGCCGCCGAACAGGGCGTCGTATTCGTCGGCCACTTGCTGGTCGCTCAGCTCGCGCGCGCTGCCCACGAACTGGCGCCAGGGTTCTTCCAGAAAACCGCCGGGCGCGGGTGCTTCGGTCACGGCCACGCGCAGTTGGGCCAGCAGCTCGGGCGTGGGCGGCGCGTAGAACAGCGCGGCCAGCAGGCCGTACACCTCGGCACGGGCGGTTTCTTCGTCGAGGGCGGAAGACACGGGGATGGAATCGGTCATGGTCAGAGGTCCGTGATGCGGGTCTCGCCCGGGTTCGAATAGATGTCCACCACGCGGCAGTCGCCGCACATTTTCAGGCGCTCCAGCGCCTCGCCCTGGAACATGGCGTGGCCCGACAGTTTGCCCAGCATGACCTCGATGCCCTTGAGCGTGCCGAAGGGTTTGCCGCAGCGCACGCACTGGTAGGGCTGGGCCTCGTTGAGCACGCGCAGTTGCTTGCGCTGCTCGGTGAGCAGCAGGCGCGGTTGCAGGGTGATGGCGTTTTCCGGGCAGGTTTTTTCGCACAGACCGCACTGCACGCAGTTCTTTTCGATGAAGCGCAGCTGTGGGCGATCGGCGTTGTCCTGCAGCGCGCTGGCCGGGCAGGCGCTCACGCAGCTCAGACACAGGGTGCAGGCGTCCGGGTTGACGGCGATGCTGCCCAGCAGCGAGGCCGCCGGCAGCGGCAGGGCCTCTGGCCCCGTCTGGCGTTGCGCGGCGCTGTCCTGCATCACATGGTCGAGCGCGAGTTCGAGCGTGGCGCGCTTGTCGGCCTGCACGGCGAAGCTGGCGCGGCGCGACACGCCCTGGGCCGGCGCGGCGCCCAGCGCCTCGTCCAGTGCCATGAGGTCGCGCGCGTCGCGGGCTTCCAGCAGCTGGAAGTGCTGCCCGCTGTAGCCCAGACCGCTGACGATGGCCTGCGCCACCGCCATCTGCTCGCGCACGGCGTCGCGGTACTGCGGCGCTTCTTCGCCGGTCATCAACACCCAGACCTGCGACGCGCCGTAGGCAAAGGCGGTGAGCCAGACGTCCAGCCCCATGGACGCGGTGTGCCAGAGCGGCAGCGGGATCACGCGCGCGGGCACACCGCGCACGGTCTTGTCCAGCGCGGCGGCGCGGCCCAGGTCGCCGATCAGCGCGGCGCCCGCTTCCTGGCTGTGCAGCAACAGGGCGGCGTCCTTGCCGCCGGCTTTGGCGTAGGTGGCCAGCAGGGTGCGCAGCTTCACGCCCTGCTCGCTGGCACGCGGGTAGGCGTAGCTGAGCGCGCCGGTGGGGCAGACGGTGGTGCAGGTGCCGCAGCCCACGCAGAGGTTGGGGTTGACGACGATCTGGTTGCGCTTGAGGTCGCTGCTGATGGCCGAGGCCGAGCAGATGTCGACACAGGCGTTGCAGCCCACTTGCTCGTTGCGGCCGTGCGCGCAGAGCTTCTGCTTGTAGGTGAAGAACTTCGGTTTCTCGAACTCGCCCACCAGATCGCGCAGGCGGATCAGCGCCTGCAGGGCTGCGGCATCGCCCAGACCACCGGGCAGGTGCGTGTAGCCCTGCGGCAGGGCGTGCTGTGTGAAGGCTGGGGTCTTGCGCAGGTCCAGCACCAGGTCGAAGCTTTCGCTGTGGCTCTGCGGCTCGCGCTGGAAGTTGATCGCGCCCGCGGCCTCACACGCCTTCACGCAAGCGCGGTGCGAGCGGCAGCGGTCCATGTCGATCTGGTAGTCCAGGCCGATGGCGTCTTCCGGGCAGGCGGCGATGCAGGCGTTGCAGCGCGTGCACAGGTCCAGGTCGATCGGGTTGCTGGTGCGCCACTGCACTTCAAAGGCGCCGAGCCAGCCGCGCACCTGCGGCAGCTCGCCCGCGATCACGGGGTAGCGGCGCGCCTGCATGCCGGCGCCACCGGTGGCCATGATCGTCACGTCCAGCGCGTCGGCCACCAGGTCCGCGGCGCGTTCGGCGTCTTCCAGCGCCCCGATGATCAGCAAGCGGCCTTCGCTGGTGTAGGTCACCGTGGGCACGGGTTCGGCCTCGGGCAGGCGCGCCGCGGTGAGCAGCGCCGCCATCTTCGGCGTGGACTGCGCGGCCTCGCGGCCCCAGCCGCCGGTTTCGCGGAGGTTCACGAAACGGATCGGCCGCACGTCGAGCGACACCGCGCCTTCGGTCTGCTCCGAGAGCTCAGTGAACAGCCGGCTTTCCTGCGTGCAGGCCACCACCAGATCGTCGCTGCTGCGGCAGGCCTTCTGGAAGGCGGGCGCGTCGCGGCGGCACAAGGTGGTGTGCAGCGTCAGGTCTTCATCCAGCGCCTCGCCCAGGGTCTTGGGGTTCAGCGGCATGGTCTGGTTGCAGTTGCAGATCAGCGTGGTCATCGTGGGGTTCTGGTGGGTCTGGCTGGGCGACCTGTTCGGGCGCATCAACCTGGAGTGCGGGGGCCTCTTCGGGCTCTGCGGCGTGTGCTTCGGTGGCTGCAACGGGGACAGGCGCCACCGGGGGTTTCACTTCGTTGGGGTCGTCGACCAGTTTCAGGAATTGCGCGCCCACCATCTTGGCCATGTCAACGGCGGACAGCGGGCTGGGTTTCGAATAATCGTCGATGTAGATGTCGAGTCCGTCCATCACGTTGTAGCGCGGGTCGGTGAAGAGCTTTTTCACCGCGGCGTTGCGCACCTCGGCCGGCACGCCGCGCGCCACGAAAGGCTTGAAGTCACCGTCGAGCGACAGGCGGGCCACGTCTTCCAGCGTGGGTGCGGGCGGGGGCTCCGCCGGCCCGGCAGAAACCGGCGGTGGCGAGGTCGCTGGCGCCAAGCCTTCGACAGCGCCTGGTGCGGTCACCGGGGCCACAGCCACCGGGGGCTCAGGCGCTGGCGGCTCGGCGGGCAAGGGCTGCCCGGAGCGCACCTGCGCCTTGCGCCGCGACCAGCGCGAGAAGAAGTTGTCGTCTTCGTCGGGTTTCATGATCGCGCAGACAGGGGCACACCGGGGTGCACCACGGCCGCACCGCTCTGGTGGCGGTCGGCGCGTGCCAGCGCGGCGCGCAGAAAGTCCATCATCATCGGACCGCTGTCGAGCAGACCCTGCATCTCTTCGCCTGGCGTGAGGTGGAATTCGGGATGCCACTGCACGCCCAGCACATAGCCCGGGCCGGTGTGCCGGATGGCTTCGATGATGCCGTCCTTCGAGCTGACGGCCTCCACCACCAGCCCCTCGCCCAGGCGGTCCACGCACTGGTGGTGGATGCTGGTGACGCGGTGCGGCACGCTGTTGCCATACAAGCGCTGCAGCGAAGATCCAGTCTCGAAATGCACCTCGTGCGTCAGCCGGTCGTAGCGCGTGGTGTCCTGGTGCTGGATGGTTCCGGGGCGCTGCGAAGGGATGTCCTGCACCAGGCTGCCACCGAAATAGACGTTGATGAGCTGGGCTCCGCGGCACACCCCAAGCACCGGCTTGCCCGCCGCGATGAAGCCGCGCAGGAGATTGAGCTCGTAGCGGTCGCGCACGGCGTCGCCGGCCCAGGCCGGGTCGCGCAGTGTGTCACCGTAGGTTTCCGGGCAGATGTCGATGCCACCCTGCAGGACCAGGCCATCGAGCAGATCGACCAGTTCGGTCATGGGCGCGCGGTTGGCCGACAAGGGACTTTCCTCGTCGATGAAGGGGACCATCAGCGCGATCGCCCGGTGGGCCATGATCCAGTGCGCCATGGAGCTTTCCAGGAACTGCAGCCGCTTCTGCGGCAGGCCCAGACCGGGTGGTGGATCGTGCAGCAAACGGGCGCTGATACCGATGCGGAGTGTCATCGTTGGGGCCCTGCGCCTTTTTTCTCGGTGGAAATGCGAACCGGCTGACCGAAACGGTCGGTCAGCGCCTGGAAGCTTTGCGGCCGCTGGCGGCGCTTGGGCTCGGGCTGGTAGTTGGCGTCCACGAAGCCGCGCAGCCAGTCGGTCACATCGTCCGAGGCCGCCACCTGCTCCACCCGCTCCTGCGCGTCGAGCCAGCGTCCGGCGTCGTGGTAGCTCAGCGTGACGGTCTGCGGCACGGCCATGGGTTCGCCGTCCAGCAGGCGCTCGTCGTCGGGGCGCCAGACCACCCAGAAACAGGGGCTGGGGCTGTTCAGGTTCAGGAAATAGCCTTCGGCATCGTCGCGGAACAGCTCCACGCGAAAGCGCGGAAACAGCCAGTGCGTGCCGGGGTGCTCCGCCGAGCCTTCGACCGGCTCCACCGCCTGCGGCTCGTGCGATGCGGCGGGTTCGCTCGCGGTGGTTTCGTCGGGGGTGCTGTGCAGCAGCACGTCGGCGAGCACCCAGCGCCAAGCTTGCCAGCGGCTCATGGGGCCGCTGACCGGTTCACGGCGCATCACCACGTCCACCTCGATGGCGGGGCGCGCGGGGGCGCTTGTCTCGTTCATATGTTCGGCCATCACAAGCGGCAATGTAAGGCATGCATCGCGACAATTTGTCGCAAACGGGCACCCTCTTGCGTGCCCGAGGGAATACCCTGAAAAAGCACAGGAGCTTGCCCTCGTAGAGCATGCCCCTGTGCGCTTGGATGGTCAACCACGGGAGGCGCAGGGGAATGCGCTTCGCTCGCAGCCGACACACACCACGGGATGGACGACACGGTCACCACAAACGATCTCTCAGCCCGGGGGCAGCGGGTTCTGGCCGAGCAACCGAGCGCCCATCTCTGCGGAGTGACGCACGACGTCGAATCCATAGGCCATCATGATTTGCTCATAGCGACGCAAGGCAACGGCAAGCGAGGTCTCGCCATGCGCCACCTCGGCCAGGCGGCGCCCGAGCAATGCGGCGTCGTGGAGGGCGACATTGGCGCCCCGACCCAGGCTCGGCGTCATTGTGTGAGCGGCGTCTCCCAGCAGCGTCACATGGGAGCAGGCATCGAGTTCAAACGGCACGCTGGACTCCATCTTGATATAGAAGAACGAGCCGGACGCCCCCGCCTCGACCACTTGTGCCGCCAAGGGCGACCACCTGCGCAGCAGCACCGTGGCCGCGAACGCCTGGAGTTTGTCGCTGTCCATGGCCCGCATGGCTTCATCCGACCCAAAAAACTCGCGGCGGCCAGCCACAATGCAACCCAGGTAGTCCTGCTGCTCGCTGAGTTGCGCACCGGGTGTCAGCAGGCCCGCGGCCTGGCTCGGCTCCATGGGAAACAGCACAGGGCCAAGACCCAGGATCATCTTGTCTTCGCTGGTGACACCTGTGAACAGATCCGCCAGCGCGTGAGCGGGCACCACGTCCCGGGCCCGCGGCACCGAGAGGCGGCCGTAGATCGACCGCGCTCCCGAATCCATCATCCTCGCTTGCGGCGCGCGTTGGCGCCGGACCGCCGAACCAGCGCCATCGGCGCCCACCAGCAGATCAAAACGCAGTTCCTCGCCGTCGGACAGCACCAAGGTCACGCCCTGCGCGTCGCATCGATAGTGGTCGAACCCGGCACCGAAACGCATATGGTCTTCCAGGCCGGTCATGAGTATCTGCCGCAAGGTGATGCGATTCACGTTGATGTGTGCCGCGATACCGCTTGCGACATGGTGCTGCGTCTTGCTGTAGTCGTCGGTCGGGAACCGTCGCCGCAGACCGAAACCCGGATCCAGCAAGGTCGTATAGGGAAGAGGCGTCATCGAGGTGGCCTCGAGGAGCCTGTACAGCGGGTCGGGAAGCGCCTCTTTCAAGGCATGGATGCCGTCCGCGTCGAGGTGCAGGCGGTAGCCCTGTCGTCGTGCTGAAGGCGAGGAATCGCGCTCGAAAATCTGGAACTCGATGCCCGCGCTTTTTAGCGACTGGGCCAAGCAGAGGCCGCCGATACCGGCGCCGATGATGGCAACTTTGAAACTCATGGTGACCTGACATTTGAAGACAGGTGCGCCGACGAAAGATCCCTTCGACACACCAAAATCGCCTGGTTGAACCAGGCGTCGGGTGTCGTGGGTCCGTGACCGGAGTGAGATACCGCTTCCCAGCGACCGACCGTGCTACCAAACGGTCTGCTCTCTTTTCGACGGCACGCATCCTAGCAGGACAACGAATCGAAATCTCGAAGACCTTCCACGATGGGCAGTGAATCGGCGCAAGAGCTTGACGTCGGGCTCACTCCGTGATCGGGTGTATCCACGCTCGCAACTGCGAACACCGGTCCGGCACTGGAATCGGTCGCCCGGACTTTCGGTCACAGCGTTGCATGGTCGCCGATCCGCTTGCCCTGCCAGACCTGGTGCCGATTCACATCCAGGGCCGACTCAATAGGTTTCGAGGTGCAAACGCCCCTCGCGCTTGAGCGCTTGGCCGATCTGCTCCCAGTTCAACCCCGCCTGGGTCGCCACGTCGCGCAGCGCCAGCACCACGCCCTCTTCCATGCTTTTCAGACCACACACATAGAAATAC
>NZ_BCWR01000014.1 GCF_001592305.1 Hydrogenophaga taeniospiralis CCUG 15921 | reverse complement strand
ATCAAAATCGGCAGTTGTTCACACACCCAAAGAGTGGAGCTTCAATGTGGAGCGGAACTACACCTTCAGGGGTCAAGGTTGAGGGTTACCTTTCTCCAAACACAACTGTTTACCCGATCAAATAAAGGCCATCATGGATTTTGAGCTAAATTGGATTAGGGATGATCGAAGGAGTGTGTCAGTTATTCCTGTTTTTGGAGGGGGCTTGATTCCAGATTCAGATCCAAGGTTGTTTGTTGGCTTTCTTGAGGATACTGGAGGCTGTGACTATGATGTTAATATACCAGGCTTTATCGAATTAAAAAATAAAATCCATGAGTCGAAGTATGATGATTCGGTTGTTAAATCCTATTGCACCGAATCGTGGTGCGCCGAAGTCAAAGGTGATGTGACCAATATCTCGTTTGCCTACGATGAATCTTATTGCGAAAACATGGATACAGAACTTTTCTACAGAGTTCTGTGCGAATGGATCGATTTTGTCCAGCAAGGGCCGGGCGAAGATGGAGATTCACCCATCAGGAAATTTACCGTTTGAATAGCAACGACACCATTTTTTAACCCAAGGGAGTCCCTCATGAAATCTTCCCCCACCCGTCTTTCCTTCCTGGCCGCAGCAATGCTGGCCGCCAGCCTCGCCACCGGCTGCGCCTCAGTCAACATGGCCGACGCCACACAAGACGCTGCGCGCAAGACCTTCACCGCGCCAGCAGACAAAGCCGGCATCTACATCTACCGCAACGAAACCATGGGCGCGGCCGTCAAGATGCCGGTGACGGTGGACGGTCAGATGATTGGCCAGACGGCGGCCAACACCTACCTGTACAAGGAAGTGGCGCCGGGCAAACACAAGGTCGAGTCGCTGACCGAAGGCTCCGAGAACAAGATGGAAGTCGACGTGAAGGCCGGTACCCTGACCTACATCTGGCAGGAAGTGAAGATGGGCATGTGGGCTGCAGCGTCCAAACTGCACTTGGTCTCACCCGAGCAAGGGCAAAAGGGGGTCATGGAAACCAAGCTGGCGGTGACTCAATGACATTCTTTGAATCGTGCGTGCTTTGAATTGAAAAATATTGGATATGAAAAATTCACTGAGTCTTCTTTTTTCATTGCTTTTCGTCTCAGGCTGCACTATGACGATAATTGAAGAGCCGGTAACCGAAGAGATGCTGGTTCAAGGGGCGAATTTATCTCGAGCCCCGATACCAAAAGAAAAATCCTTGATTGAATTTACAACCAATGTGAGTATTCCTGTTGCGCTCGCTGAGTTGCAGGACAACACGGAATGCTCTTCTGTAAAATCAAAACCGATTGGCGTGGCAACAAAGGCATTTGATCCAGGTATGCCTGAAGACAATAAAAATCTCAATGGAAATGTTCGTTATCTAAAGGGTGTAGGTAACATGAAGTTTTCCGCTCGCCCGATTTCTCCGGAAAGAGTATATTTTCATGCTGATGCAGGTAAGGTGGTTACCTTCTCGGCTCTTGCGCAAATGGGGAGTTCAAATGGATATTACTCTCACAGCCGTTCTTGTGGTCCAGTGATGGTGCGTTTTTCCCCGAGAGAGGGTCGAAAATACCGTCTTGAATTTATCGGGCAGGCAAATAGCTGTACTATCCAGTTGCAAGAGATAAATAAAATAGAAATTACTGATTTGGAGCAAAAATACACTGTATGGTCATGCAAAAACGGGTCCGATAATTTGAGGCCAATTACCAAATCGCTGAGGACTTCCAGTCAATGAAGACGCGCGGCACTCTCAGTGGGTACTAAACCGAATCCTGAATGTCAGTGGGTCCTCGGGATGGAGGGGGGCATTTTGGGCCAGCCACCCGGTCTTGCCATTTTGAATAGACCCGCTCGGTCGATGCATCGAATATGGCCTTGACGGCAAACCCGATGTCGCCAGAGCACAGCCCAAAAACAGAAAAACCGGCCATCGCCGGTTTTTTTACGCCAGCCGATCAGGCCAGCCAGGCAACAAGAAGGAGAAGTGGCCCGCCCAGGGCGGGCCGGCCGCTCAGGCCGCGAGGAAGGCCCGGCCGGCGCCGCCGGTGGACGAGGGGCCGGCCATATGGCCGTAGGTGGGTTGGGCTTGCCCGGGCAGCAGGCTGTGCACGGCGCGCTGGCTCTGGGCGCTGGCGCGCAGCACGGCCTGGCGCAGGCGGCCCAGGCGCTGGGCGGCGCTGTGCATCTGCTCGCGCAGGGCGGCGTGGCCCGGTGCGCTGAAAACGGTGGCTTTGGGGGCTTTTTGCAGCACGCCCTGGACGCGGGCGCTGGCCCGTTCCACGCCCGTGGCGTCACCCTGCAGCAGCGCGGTCTCCAGCCCGTCGAGCTCGGTCTGCAACGAGGTCAACCAGGGGTGGGTGGCGGGCTGTGGGGTCATGGCCTGGGGCTTTCTTCAGGTGAAGGCGGGGGCTCTCAGGCGCGGTTGCCGCCGGCGCTGCTGCTGAGCATTTCAGCCGCGTTGGAGAGCATCTTGTCGGCGATGGCTTCGGCGTTGACCTGGAAAGTGCCGTTGGCGATGGCCTGTTTCATGGCCTCCACCTTTTCGGCGTTGAACACGTCGTTGCCCGACGCCGCGGAACCCTGCATGGCCGAGACGGTGGACGACGACAGCGTCACGGTCACGCCGGCCTGGGGCTGGGCCGCTGCACCCGCCGCTGCGGCGGCTTCGGCGCCCGCAGGGGGGCGCTCGGCGGCCTTCTGGGGGCCTCCGGCGACGGAACCGATGTAGGAATCCGGTGACGATTCGACTTTCATGATCACTCTCCAAACCCCAAAGTCAGGGCGTTGTGGAAAGACTATCGGCGCAAAAGCGGGGGGACTTTAGCCTTTTTGTGTTGATTTCTTCACGAAAACACCGCGCGGGTGGTGCCAGGAGGGTGCTCACAGCTGCACTTCCACGGTCTGGCCGTCGCGCACCAGGCCGGTGACCACCCGGCCACCCTGCAGCCGCACGCGCACCGACTGGCCGGTAACGCCAGCGCCCAGCGCCACGCCGCTGACGATGACGTGAAAGCCCGCGCCCGCGCTGCTCACGCGCACCTGCGCGCCGGGCCCGAAGGCGGGGATGGGCCGCACCATGTTGCTGCGCAGGGCCTGCCCGGGCTGCAGCGCGTAGACCGCCTGCTGGCCGACCCAGAGCGCGGGCGTGGCCAGCACGCTGGCGAACTGTTCGGCCCAGTCGATTTCGGCCACGTCGGCGTCTTCTTGAGTGAGCGTGGCCCCGGCGGCCACGGGGCGCTTGAGCACCCAGGCCGGGCCCCAGGCTTTCACCGTGATGGGCAGGTACACGTTCCACAGGGTGGCGCCTTCGAGGCAGCGCAGGCCGATGCGGCTGCGGCCCCACAGGCGCGTGCCGGCGGGCAGATAGGGTTCCACGCGCGAGCAGGGGGCCAGGCGCAGCCGGCTGTCGAGCCGGCCGATGACGACCTCGGGCCGCAGCGGAGCGCCGGCTTCCTGCCCCAGGCCCGAGGCCAGCGCGGGCTGCAGCCAGTCGCTGGCGATCTGCTCCAGCCCGGCGTTGTCTTGCGCGCGGGCGGGGTTGACGAACCAGAAGCTCAGGGCGAGCAGCGCGCCCGCGGCCAGCCAGCGGGGCAGGGCGCGCGCGGGCGACCGCAGCAGCGGGTGGGTGAGGGCTTTGGCTTGCATGGCGGTTCTCTCGGGGTGTGGGGCGGGTGGTGGGTCGCTCGCTCGGGTGTGGGTGGGAATGCAGGGGGGGCGGCGCATGCCGTCAGGTTTGCACTGTAGGCCGGCCGTGGGAACAGCAAAGCCATGAAATGCCCGCAAAAGCGGCGTTTGTTCGGGCCATTGCGCAGGCTCAAGTTTTCCCATACTTGCCTTCATCCCGGTGAAAGCCTGCGCTTTTGCCGCCCCGCCCACCCTGTCTGGAGCCGCACCATGCTTGAACAGATGACCGCACGCTTGGACTTCCATGCCAACGCGCTGGTGCTGCGCTCGCAGCGCCAGCAGGTGATCGCCAGCAACATCGCCAACGCCGACACGCCCGGCTATGTGGCGCGCGACTTCGATTTCGCCAAGGCGCTGCAAAACGCCTCGGGCGGCGCGTCGGGCGCGGGGGTGAGCGTCACCAGCGCGCAGCACATGCGCCTGGGCTCGGCCGACCCGCGCCAGCCGGACCTGGCCTACACGGTGCAGACCCAGCCCAGCCAGGACGGCAACTCGGTGGACCTGGACCGCGAGCGCGCCAACTTCGTGGACAACAGCATCCGCTACGAGTCCACGCTGCGGTTCATCAACTCGCACGTCAAGACGATGCTGAGTGCGATCACCGGCCAATAAGAGGAGTTCGCCATGTCGATGTTTTCCATCTTCGGTGTCTCGGGCAGCGCGATCAGCGCGCAGTCGCAGCGCCTCAACGTGGTGGCCAGCAACCTGGCCAACGCCGATGCCGTGGCCGGCCCGGATGGTCAGAGCTACAAGGCGCGGCAGGTGATGTTCCAGACCGTGCCCATGGGCGGCGCGGGCAGCGCGGGCGTGAAGGTGCAGGACATCCGCGAGAGCGAAGAGCCCGGCCGGCGCGTGCACAACCCGGGCCACCCCAGCGCCGACGCCGAGGGCTACGTGACCCATTCCAACGTGAACCCGGTGGAGGAGATGGTCAACATGATGTCGGCCTCGCGCTCCTACCAGAACAACGTCGAAGTCATGAACACGGCGAAATCGCTGCTGCTCAAAACGCTCCAGATGGGGCAGTGAAAGGCCTTTGAACCATGCTCACTTCAGCCCTTGACCTCAGCAACCTCGGCACCACCGTGGGCAGCACCACGGCGGTCAACAGCAACAACGCCACCGACCCGCAGGCCTCGCAGGACCGGTTCCTCAAATTGCTGGTCGCGCAGATCAACAACCAGGACCCGCTCAACCCGATGGACAACGCGCAGATGACGACCCAGATGGCGCAGATCAACACGGTCAGCGGCATCCAGGAACTCAACGCCACGCTCAAGGGCATGGCCGAGCAGAGCGCGGCCATGCAGTCGCTGCAAGGCACCTCGCTGATCGGGCGCGAGGCGCTGATCGACGGCGACCAGCTCACCTACGACGGCGCCATCGCCAAGGGTGCCGTGGCGCTCGACGGCGATGCCAGCCAGGTCTACGTGGACGTCATCGGCGCCAACGGCGCGGTGATCGACACCGTGGACATGGGCTCCCTGGGCGCCGGGCAACACGCGTTCGAGTGGGACTCCGGCGCCCTCGGCGCGGGTGCGGCCACCCGCTTCGAAGTGCGCGCCACCAGCGGCAGCGAAGCGGTCACCGCCACGCCGCTGTCGCGGCTGGAAATCTCGTCGGTTGGTTTTTCCTCGGGGGCTCTGAACCTGCAGCTGCAGAACGGCCGGACCCTCACCTACGACCAGGTCCGCGCCTTCATGTAAGGCCGATCCCCTTTCACCCCCACCCCCTCCAAAGGACATCACCATGGCATTCCAGCAAGGTCTCTCGGGTCTGAACAGCGCCAGCCGCAACCTGGACGTGATCGGCCACAACATCGCCAACGCCAACACCGTGGGCATGAAAGCCTCGCGCGCCGAGTTCGCCGAGCTCTACGCCAGTTCCATCAACGCCTCGGGCGGCGTCAATTCCGGCATCGGCGTGACGGTGGCCACCGTGTCGCAGATGTTCACCCAGGGCAACATCAGCGTGACCGGCAATGACATGGACGTGGCCATCAACGGCAACGGCTTCTTCGAGCTCGCCATGCCCGACGGCTCCATGGCCTATTCCCGCGCCGGCATGTTCAAGCTGGACCGCGATGGCAACATCATCACCAACACGGGCGGTCAGCTCATGGGCTACCCCACCGACGCGGCGGGCGTGCGCCAGGGCTTCGACTCGGTGCCGCTGACCCTGCCCACGGGCGGCCCGATCCCGGCCCAGCAGACCTCGGCGATCACGGCCGAGTTCAACCTGGACGCCAGCGCGCCCATCGCCGCCTCGGTGGTGCCGCCCACGCCGCTGGGCACCTACGCCACCTCGCTCAACGCCTTCGACCCCCAGGGCCTGGAGATCCCGGTCGGCCTGGTGTTCGACAAGATCGGCAACAACCAGTGGAACGTCTACACCAGCGTCAACAACTCCGATCCGGCCCTGTCGACCCCGTTCACCATCTCCTTCCTGGCCGACGGCTCGCTCGACCCGGCCAGCGTGATCCCGCAGCTGCAACTGGCCTCGCCCAACGACCCGACCCAGACCTTCAACGTGGACCTGGACTTCACCGGCGCCACGCAGTTCGGCGCCGACTTTGCGGTCTCCAACCTCACGCAGGACGGCTACCGCCCGGGTGAACTCACCAGCCTGGGCATCGACGAGTCGGGCGTGATCATGGCGCGTTATTCCAACGGCCAGTCGCAGGCCGCGGGCCAGATCTCGCTGGTGAACTTCCGCAACGTGCAGGGCCTGGTGCCCACCGGCGGCGGCAACTGGGTCACGACCTACGAGTCGGGCGAGCCGGTGCGCGGCGCGCCGGGCGAAGGCAAGCTCGGCGCCCTGCGCGCGGGCGCGCTGGAAGACTCCAACATTGACCTCACCGCCGAGCTGGTCAACATGATGACCGCGCAGCGCGCCTACCAGGCCAACGCGCAGACCATCAAGACGCAGGACCAGGTCCTCAGCACGTTGCTGAACATGAGGTAACACCCCTGCCACGCTTCGCGTGACCCCCTCCAGGGGGCGGCGCCAGCGGCCCGGCAAAGCCGGTTCCGCGGCACCTCGCGACGAATACCGGGAAAAGGAAAAGGAAGCTCACCATGGACCGCATGATCTACACCGCCATGACCGGCGCCAGTGCGTCGATGCACCGCCAGCAGGTGCTGGCGAACAACCTGGCCAATGCGTCCACGCCGGGCTTTCGCGCCGAGCTCTCCACGTTTCGCGCGGTGCCGGTGCGCGGCGACGGCGCCAGCACGCGGGTGTTCGCGCTCGAAGCCACCGCGGGCCATTCCGAGACGCCCGGCGCCATCAGCCAGACCGGGCGCGACCTCGATGTGGCCGCCCGCGGCAACGCTTACTTCGCGGTGCAGGGCCTGGACGGCACCGAGGCCTACACCCGCGCCGGCGCGCTGGAGGTCAACACCGACGGCACGCTGGTGAACGCGCAGGGCCTGCCCATGCTCAGCGACGGCGGCCCGCTGGTGGTGCCGCCCAACGCGACGCTGGGCATCGGCGAAGACGGCAGCGTCACCGCCCGCGTGGGCAACCAGCCGCCCCAGGTGCTGGGCCGGCTCAAGCTGGTCACGCCCGACGCCGACAACCGCCTGCAGCGCAGCGAAGACGGCCTGTTCCGTGGCCCGCAGGGCACGGCGCTGCCCGCCGACACGCAGGCCCGCATGCAGAGCGGCGCGCTCGAAGGCAGCAACGTGAACCCGATCGAAGCCATGGTCGGAATGATCGCCGTGGCGCGCCAGTTCGAAGTGCAGATGCGCATGCTGCAGAACGGCGAGAAGAACGACCAGACCGCTTCGCGGTTGCTGAGCTTGAACGGCTGATTCCCCCTTTCCAGGAGCACACCATGATCAATTCCCTCTGGATTTCCAAGACCGGCATGCAGGCCCAGCAGACGCAGCTGGACGTGATCTCCAACAACATGGCCAACGTGTCCACCAACGGGTTCAAGCGGGCCAACGCGGTGTTCGAGGACCTGATGTACCAGAACCTGCGCCAGGTCGGTGCGGCCGCCACCGAGCAGAACAACCTGCCCACCGGCCTGCAGATCGGCCTGGGCGTGCGCACCGTCGCCACCAGCCGCTCGTTCACCCAGGGCAGCCTGCAGCAGTCGGGCAACCAGCTGGATCTGGCCGTCAACGGCAGCGGCTTCCTGCAGGTCACCATGCCCGACGGCACCACCGGCTACACGCGCGACGGCAGCCTGCAGACCGACTCGCAGGGCCGGCTGGTCACCTCCAGCGGCTTCCCCGTCGCGGGCGACATCACCATCCCGGCCGAAGCGCAGAGCATCACCGTCGGCGCCGACGGCGTGGTCTCCGTCAAGCTGCCGGGCAACGCCACGCCGCAGCAGGTGGGCAGCATCGAACTCGCCGGCTTCATCAACCCCGCCGGCCTGGAGCCGCTGGGCCAGAACATGTACGCCGAGAGCGCGGCCTCGGGCAACCCCGTGACCGGTGCGCCCGGCGCCAACGGCCTGGGCAACCTGATGCAGGGCTACGTGGAAACCTCCAACGTCAACGTGGTGCAGGAGCTGGTGACCATGATCCAGACCCAGCGCGCCTACGAGATGAATTCCAAGGCCATTCAAACCTCTGACCAGATGCTCCAGCGGCTCGGCCAGCTGTGACCCCTCGAAAGCCCGACATGATCCGCACTTTCCTGAGCGACCTGTTCGTCCCCCTGGCCCGATGGGCCGCGCTGGGCGGCGCTCTTCTTTCCCTCACCGCCTGCATGACCAAGCCGGTCGATGTGGTGCCGGTGCGCCCCATCAACTACGCCGCCGCCGCGCCCGCCGCCCCCACCAACGGCAGCCTGTTCCAGGCCGCGCGTTACCGCCCGGCGTTTGAAGACCCGCGCGCGCGCCTGCCGGGCGACAGCCTCACGATCCAGATCACCGAGAAGGTCAGCGCCAGCCAGTCCTCGTCCTCGTCGATCGACCGCAGCGGCAAGGTCTCGGGTGGCATCTCGGCCATCCCGGGCATCAAGGCCAAGGAGCTGATGCGCGACCGCAATTTCGATCTGGGCGGCGAGTCCAGCAACCAGTTCTCCGGCAAGGGCGACAACGAAAACGCCAACAACTTCGCCGGCATCATCACCGTCACGGTGCAGGAAGTGCTGCCCAACGGCCACCTGCTGGTGGCCGGTGAAAAGCAGATCGGCGTCAACAGCAACGTGGACGTGCTGCGCTTCTCCGGCACGGTGGACCCGCGCCACATCCAGCCCGGCAACGTGGTGCCCTCCGCGCAGGTGGCCAACGCCCGCATCGAGTCCAAGGGACGCGGTCCGGTGGACGAAGCGCTCTCAATTGGCTGGTTGGGACGGTTCTTTTTGAACGTTTTCCCCTTCTGAGCCGGCCTAGCATGCAGGCATGACTTCCCGGTTGCAGGCCCCCACCATGAACACCCGCTCCACCCGCGCACGGCTCGCCCCCATCGCCCCTCGCCTGGAGGCCTGGCGCCGCCTGCTGGTCTGGAGCACGCTGCTGCTGGTCGGGGCGGTGTTGCTGGGCTGGCCGGCGCCGGCGCAGGCGATCCGCATCAAGGAAATCGCCGCGGTGCAGGGCGTGCGCAGCAACCAGCTGACCGGCTTTGGCCTGGTGGTGGGGCTGGACGGCACGGGCGACCAGACCACCCAGATGCCCTACACCGCGCAGGGCCTGAACAACTACCTGCAGCAGCTCGGCCTGACGCTGCCGGCCGACGGAAAGATGCAGCTCAAGAACGTGGCGGCGGTGCTGGTCACGGCGCAGCTGCCCGCGTTTGCCCAGCCCGGCCAGATGATCGACGTGACCGTGTCCTCCGTGGGCAACGCCAAGTCGCTGCGCGGCGGCACCCTCATCACCACGCCGCTCAAGGGCGCCGACGGCGAGATCTACGCGCTGGCCCAGGGCAACCTGCTGGTGGGCGGCGCGGGCGCGGCCGCCGGCGGCAGCAAGGTGCAGATCAACCACCTGAGCGCGGGGCGCATCCCCTCGGGCGCCCAGGTCGAGCGCAGCGTGCCCACGCCGTTCGCGCTGGGCAACACCATCGACCTGGGCCTGAACTCGGCCGACTTCCTGACCGCGCGCCGCGTGGCCGAGGCCGTCAACGCCCGCATGGGCGCGGGCACGGCCAGCGCGGTGGACGGTCGCGTGGTGCGCCTGCTCGCGCCGGCCAACACCGATGCACGCGTGCGCTTCCTGGCCGAGGTGGAAGAGCTGCAGCTCGAAGCCACGGTGCCGGCCGCGCGCGTGATCATCAACACCCGCACCGGCTCCATCGTCATGAACCAGGCGGTCACGCTCGGCCCCTGCGCGGTGGCCCACGGCAACCTCTCGGTGAGCATCAGCTCCACGCCGGTGATCAGCCAGCCCAACCCGCTCTCCACCGGTGGCCAGACCGTGGTGACCGAAAAGACCGATATCCAGATCAGCCAGGACAACGGCTCGCTGATCGAAATGAACGCCGCGCCCCAGCTCTCCGACCTGGTGCGCATGCTCAACGGCCTGGGTGCCACACCGCAGGATCTGCTGGCCATTCTTCAAGCGATCAAGGCCGCCGGCGCGATGAACGCCGAGCTGGAAGTCATTTGAACGCCCCCTTTTCGTCCACCCAGAGCCTCGCCAGCGATCCTGGCGCGCTCAATGCCCTGCGCTTCAGCGCGGGCCAGACGGGGGACAAGGGCAAGGCGGCGCTCAAGGAAACCGCCAAGCAGTTCGAGGCGTTGTTCATGCGTGAGCTCATCAAGAGCATGCGCGAGGCGACCATGAAGTCCAGCCTGATGGACGGGCAGGGCGGCCAGGGCGATCTGGGCACCGAGCTGCTCGACCAGCAACTCGCGGTGAAGCTCACCGGCATGCCCGGCGGGCTGTCCGAAGCCATCGAGCGCCAGCTCAGCCGCCAGACCGACGCCGCCGCGGCCACCCGAAGCGGTGCCGGGGTGGACCACAGCAAAAGCACTGGCGCCGAACCCGCCGCCGCGCCGCGCGCCGCCAGCACCGTGAGCCGGGCGCCGGCCGGGCAACGCCAGGCCGGCTTCGTGGCCGAACACAGCCAGGCCGCCGCGAGCGTGGCGCGCGAGTCCGGCATTCCCGCCAGCTTCATGATCGGCCAGGCCGGCCACGAAACCGGCTGGGGCAAGAGCGAGATCCGCCACCGCGACGGCTCGCCCTCGTACAACCTGTTCGGCATCAAGGCCACGCCGGCCTGGAAGGGCAAGGTCGCCGAGGTGGTGACCACCGAATACGTCAACGGCACGCCGCGCAAGACGGTGGCGAAATTCCGCGCCTACGATTCCTACGCCGAGTCCTTCCGCGACTACGCGCGCCTGATCAGCAAGAGCCCGCGCTACGACCGCGTGATGGACCAGCTCCACTCGGTGCAGGGTTTCGCCAGCGGCCTGCAACGCGCCGGCTACGCCACCGACCCGCAGTACGCGGCCAAGCTCAGCCGCTCCATCAACGTGGCCCTGAGCCTGCAGCGAGCACAGACATGACCACCCCGTTGCTTGCCCACTTCATGAGTCACTGACATGTCCTCCGCTCTGAACATCGGCGCCAACGCGCTGTCCACCAACCTGGCGGCGCTGCAGGTCATTGGCCACAACATCGCCAACGCCAACACCGCCGGCTACTCGCGCCAGACGGTCCACACCCAGAGCGCCGGCTACCAGCAGCTCGGCGGCAACTACTTCGGCAAGGGCGTGGAGCTGGGCACCGTCTCCCGCTTGCACGACGCCTACCTCACCCGCGAGGCGCAACTGGCCACCTCGGTGTCCGCGGCCGACACCGAGCGCCTGGCCAAGCTCACCAAGCTCGAATCGCTGTTTCCCACCGGCGAGAACGGGCTGGGCGCGGCCATGAACGACATGCTCAACGCCTGGGCGGACGTGGCCTCCGCGCCCTCCAACCAGTCGTCCCGCGTGGTGGTGATCGCCCGCGCCGACGAGCTGGCCGCCCGCCTGCGTGACACCGCCGGCCAGATGGACGCGTTGGCCTATGGCGCGCAGCAGCAGGTGGAAAGTTCGGTCACGGCGGTCAACCGCCTGGCGCAGGACATCGCCACCATCAACCAGCGCATCATCGACACGGCGGGCGCGCGCGGCGAGCCCAACGACCTGCTCGACCAGCGCGACGCCCTGCTCAGCGAGCTCAACCAGTATGTGCAGACCAGCACCGTGGCGGCCGACGATGGCAGCGTCAGCGTGTTCGTGGCCGGCAGCCAGCCGCTGGTGATGGGGCGCCAGGCCAATGCCCTGGTCACCACCCGCGACACCACCGACAACTCGCAGCTGCGCGTTTCGTTCGTGCAGGGCGGTGTGACGCGTGAGCTGCCCCAGACCGCGCTCGGTGGCCAGATCGGCGGCGACCTCGAATTCCTGAACGAAGATCTGCCCGAGATGCAGAACCTGCTCGGGCGCATGGCGCTGGCGCTCAACACCCAGGTGAACGCCCAGCACAACCTGGGCGTGGACCAGCTGGGCAACCCCGGCGGCGACTTCTTCGTGCCCGCGCCAGACGTCGCCGGCCTGCCCGCCGCCACCAACACCGGCACGGCGCAGATCCACAGCGAAGTCAGCGACCCGACCGCGCTGATGGCGTCGGACTACCGCATCCGCTTCGAGGCCGGCGGGGTCAGCATCCAGCGCCTGTCCGACGGTGTGAGCACCTCGTTCGCCAGCCTGCCCGCCGAGCTCGATGGCCTGAGCTTTGAGCTCGACGCCGGTGCCGGCGCGGTGGGCGACAGCTTCCTGGTGCGCCCCTACGTGAACGTGGCGCGCGCCATGAACCTGGCCATTGGCTCGCCCGACAGCCTGGCCGCCGCCAGCCCGGTGGCCGTGACACCGGGCATCGACAACGCCAGCGGCCTGAGCATCGAGAGCCTGTACGCCACCGAAGCCTCGGCCAACCTCACCGACCCGGTCAACATCACCTTCCTGGCCGACGGCAGCTTCACCGCCACCGGACTGGGCCCGGGCAACCCGCCGCCCGACAACGTCGGCCCACCCGCGAGCTACAACTACACGCCGGGCCAGCCGATCCAGTTCAACGGCTGGAGCCTCACGCTGCGCGGCAGCCCGAATGCGGGCGACAGCTTCGACATCGCCGCCGCCCCGGCGGGCAGCACCCAGCAGAACGCCGGCAACGCCAAGGCCATGCTGGCGCTGCGCGACCTGGCCACCTTCGAAGGCGTGGCGCTGGCCGACGGCTACACCAGCGTGTTGTCGCACCTCGGCACCCAGGTGCAGGGGGCGAAGTTCTCGGCCAGTTTCTCCGGCCAGCTGGCCACCAGCACCGAGAGCGCGCGCGCCGCGGTTTCGGGCGTCAACCTCGACGAAGAGGCCGCGCGGCTGCTGCAGTTCCAGCAGGCCTACCAGGCCTCGGCCAAATTCCTGCAGATCGCGCAGAGCAGTTTCGACACGCTGCTGCAGACCGTGGGTCGCTGAGCGAACGCACCACAAGGAACCCTGCCATGAGAGTCGCCACCGCCAACAGCTACGACAACACGATCGCCGCCCTGAACAAGCGCCAGGCCGAGCTGTCCACCCTGCAGGAACACATTTCCACCGGCAAGCGTGTGCAGCGCGCCAGCGACGACCCGGTGGCCGCCGTGCTCTCCGAAACCGCGCAGAACCGCCTGTCGCGGGTCGAGGCGGACAAACGTTCCCTCGAAGCCTCGGTCACCAGCCTGACCCAGGCCGAGAGCGCGCTGGGCGAAGCCGGCGAGCTGATCCAAGACGTGCGCGACCTGCTGGTGGCGGCCGGCAACGGCGGCTACGGCGGCAACGAATACAAGGACCTGGCCCAGCAGATCGAGGGCCTGCGCGAGCGCCTGCTCGGCGTGGTCAACCAGAAAGACAGCTTTGGCCGCACCCTCTTCGGCGGCCTGGGCGGCTCGTCCACACCCTTCGTCGAGCTCTACGGCCCCAGCGGCGCCGGGGTGGTTCGCTTTGACGGCCAGCGCGGACAGGAGGCCACCGGCGCCAACAGCCTGCCGCAGGCGCTGGACGGCAACGCGATCTGGATGCGCGTGCCCGAAGCCAACGGCACCTTCCGCCTGGACCTGCCGGCCGGCAACACCGGCAGCGTGCGCACGGACATGGGCCAGGTGACCAACCCCAGCGCGCTCACCGGAAACGACTACAGCATCAGCTTTGCCGAGGTGGCCGGCGTGATGCAGTACACCGTGACGAACACCACCACCGCCACGCCGGTGGCCGGCCAGGTCGGCGTGCCCTACACCTCGGGCAATACCGTCGAGTTCGACGGCATGTCCTTCCAGATGCTGGGCCAGCCCGCCAGCGGCGACACGGTGGAGCTGCTCCCGGTGACGGCGCCGACCGATCTGTTCCAGGTGATGCAGAACGCGGTGGACGCCCTGCGCGGCGCCAGCACCGGGCAGACCGCCCAGCTCACGCAGACGATCGGCCGCTCGCTCACCGAACTCGACGCCGGGCACGACCGCGTGCTGCTGGCGCGTGCCCAGGCCGGCGAATGGCTCAACCGCGGCGAGGCGGTCGATGGCGTGCTGTCCGACCGCGCTGTGGACCACGAGAGCGAGAAGTCGCGCCTCGAAGACCTGGACATGATCAAGGGAATTTCAGACTTCCAGAATCAGCAGGTGGGGCTGCAGGCCGCGCTGCAGTCGTATGCGCAGGTCCAGCGCCTGTCGCTCTTCCAGTACCTGGGATGACGCGGTTGGGCGCTGCCATGAAACACCATGAGCCAGACCATTCTTGACAGCATCGCACTGGGCTACCAGCCGGTGTGGAACCGGCGCCGCCAGCTCGCCGCGGTGCGCCTGCGTGTGCTCACGCAACACGCCGAAGCCGTCGACGGAACCCACCTGCTGCGCCTGCTGAGCGGGGGCTGGCCGGCGGCCGCGCCCACACTCATCTTCGCCATCTCGTCTCCCGTGCTGCTGCAGCAGGCGCTGACCAGCGATCCCGTACCCAACACCTGGATCGAAGTGCCGGGCGCGCTGTTCGACAGCACCGACGGCATGGCGCAACTGGCCCTGGCGGTGCGCCGCGGGCACCGCCTGCTGCGCCACGCTGACCTGGCCACCGTGCGCGGCGAGCTGGCCGCGCCGCTGGACGTGTGCAGCCTCTTGCGCGTGAGCGCCCAGGAAGTGCTCGAAACCCTGCGCCTGCGGCCCGCCACGCCCGGGGCCGTGCCCACGCAGCGCAGCCCCATCCTGCCGGGCCAGTTGTACGAAGGCGTGTGCAACCGTGCGCTGGCCGAGCACTGCCTGGACGAAGCCGGCGCCTGGGGCATCCTGGGCTGGCCCGACGACGACGTGCTGCACGCCTACCGGCACCAGCCCCTGGGCTGCGACGCCAGCGTGATCGCGCAGATCCGCCAGGCCATCGGGCTGGACAGTTCACTCGACCTCATCGAGCGCCTGGTGCGGCAAGACCCGGTGCTGGTCTACCGCCTGCTGCAGCTCGTCAACTCCGCCGCCTACGGCCTGCGCCACGAGATCGACTCGGTGCGCCACGCGCTCATGATGCTGGGCTTCACCGCGCTCAACCGCTGGCTCGCCGACCAACTGGCCGGCAGCACCAGCGACCCCGCGCTGCACCCGGTGCGCTACGCCCAGGTGATGTATTCGCGCCTGGCCCAGCACCTGCTGGAATCCGGCTCCACCGACAACCTGCGCGCCGAGGTCTACACCACCGCGCTGTTCTCGCAGCTCGACGTCTTGCTGCAGCTGCCCATGGCCGACCTGCTCAACCGGTTGCCCATGTCGGGCCGGGTGATGAGCGCCCTGCTGCGCCAGGAAGGCCCGTACCACGTCTTTCTGGACGTGGCGCGCGCCCAGGCCGACGTGGACCACCTGCACCGCCTGCCCGAAGTCTGCGAGCGCCACGAGATGAGCCTGGAGCACGCCAACCGCTCGCTCATCCGCATGCTCACCACCAGCCGCGACCAGGGCGCGTAGCCCGCATCGGCAGCCGCAGCCGCGCTACCATCGCGCGATGCAAAACCAGCCCCCCCACCACACCAGCGCACTCGTCCTGTTCTCGGGCGGCCAGGACTCCACCACCTGCCTGGCCCAGGCCCTCTCGCGCTACCCACGCGTCGAAACCCTGGGCTTCGACTACGGCCAGCGCCACAGCGTCGAGCTGCAGGCCCGCACCGTCGTGCTGCGCGAACTGCGCGAGCGCTTTCCCGCCTGGAGCGAGCGCCTGGGCGAAGACCACATGCTCGACCTCGCCGTGCTCGGCAAAGTGAGCGAAACCTCGCTCACGCGCGACATGGCCTTTCGCATGGAAGAAAGCGGCCTGCCCAACACCTTCGTGCCTGGGCGCAACCTGCTGTTCTTGACGCTCGCTGCCGCGCTCGCCTACCGCCGCGGCATCCAGGTCATCGTCACCGGCGTGTGCGAAACCGACTTCAGCGGCTACCCCGACTGCCGCGACGACACCATGAAAGCGCTGCAGGTCGCGCTCTCCCTCGGCATGGACCACCGCTTCCTGATCGACACCCCGCTGATGTGGATCGACAAAGCCGCCACCTGGCGCCTGGCCGAAGAACTGGGCCAAGCCTCGGGCGTGCCCGGCGGCGGGCAGGCACTGGTGGACCTGATCGTGGAACACACCCACACCTGCTACCTCGGCGACCGCGTGCACCGGCAGGACTGGGGCTATGGGTGCGGGAGCTGCCCGGCTTGTGGGTTGCGGGCGCGGGGGTGGGAGAGGTATCGCGCAGTGGGGTGAGGCACTTTGGCGTCTCGTACTTCGGAATCGGTGGGATGTGATTCGCTGCGGGCTTTATCGAATCTGTTATATCGGTACTTTTTCTCAGCGCACTGGGTCAAAGCAATGACTTCAAAACAGTTCAGTTTTCAGCAATTTCCCTGCACTGTATTTGGCAAGTCGTCTGGCATATCCGGTGACTTGCCGGATGCACCACAGTCAAGCTTTATGAGACCTTTCCGCATTCTCACGTTGCTCGTTGCTGTATTTTTGTTGGGTGGTTGCCAACTTGAACTGGCCCCTTTTGCCACGGCCACGGTCTCTCGGTTTGTTTCAGGCCAGCCCACGAAAACCGCCAACCTGTCCCCCGAACAAGTAAGTTCTCTTGCTTCATGGTTTGCCGAGCATCCTTCAGGCTGGTCACACAGTGTTGTTGGCTATGTGCCGGCTCTTGAGGTTCGTCTAAAACACGCTGGCGGTGAAACATCAGTCGTAAATGTCATGCCTTCCAAGGTCGTCATCTACAACCGTAGTGGCCAACTGGAGCAAAACTTCTCGGTGTCCTCCATAGCTGGTCTTCTTGCGGTCATCGGGGGGTAGTGGTGGTTGCCAAGGATGTAGTGCTTGCGCTCCCAAACGCCGAACTCCACGTCATTGTTGTTCGCGATGAACCGTGAATCAGGGTCGGATTTCGATCGCTATCAAATAGAGAGCTATTTGATGCCTGAATCAACCTCCGCGGCCTGATGAAGCAAGCCGATCAGCTCAACGCCATGGCGATACGGAAGAACATGCCCATGCCCCGGTCTATGGCTGGCCATGCGGGTTTTGTACGGTTTCGGTTGGCATCAACAAATAGCAATCCATGCCCAGTCACGTCATACAACGACAGGCCACTCCTGCGGAACTGGAGTTCTTGGCCAATCTCCTCCGAAGCTCGGCAACCACCGCTCGTCGTTGGAAGGAGGGCATCGAGAACGCCTTGGTGCTGTGGGCTACCAGTTTGCTCTGCGTTGTCGTGATCTGGCTGGCTGCTGCGTGGGTTGTTCGCAAGGTGGTCAATGTGGAGTGCGGGTTGTCGAGTCCCGCCGGGGTGTGGATGGTCGCGGTTGCCATTCCCTTGTGTGGCATCTTTGCGGCAGTTTCCAGCGTGCGCTGGGTCAGGGGCTGGAAAGACTATCGGCCGCTGCTTCGCGCTGACCTGGAAGAAGCGCTGGTCCAGGAGGAACACTATGTCTTCACGGAAGCCAAGCGGTTTCAAGAGCCGGAGCACGGCGGCCTGATCTATTTCTTGCGCACGCCCGAGGACCAGGTTTTTGCATTGTTCGATCACGAGAGCCAGGACCTGGGCGTGCATGAGCAAGATCCCCTGACGAGCAGATTCCGCCCCATGTCGGCGCTTGTCATGGTTCGTGCCCTCAAGACGGGGTTTGTCGTCGGCAAGAGCTTCGCGGGTGCGCCCTTGGAAGCAGGCGACCCCGTGACGCTCGACGTTGATCCCCAGCACTGGCCCGAGAGTGAGTGCTACTGCGATATTCCCTGGGCTGCGCTGGAGTCTCGGTTGGGCCCAGCGGCGGCTGAGACGCGCACATCCAAAAGCGCTCCATATGATGGCGCCTGACCCGGGCACTGTGTCTTCATGACCGGCTCAGCTCAAACTTGCCAGCCCACCTGTCATGCCCCCTTCACGGACCCGGCGGATGATCCATCGGTCGGGCGCACGCCGCCGACGTCACGTCTCACCACACACCATTCGTTCATCCCACCGGAGGGGAATCCCCAGATGAATCGGGGTCGGATTTCAGTTTCGATTGATTGAAGGGGTGGACATGTCCATTTCACGCCGTGAACTCCTGATAGCCGGGGCAGCAGCCCCCTTCCTCGCCGCCTGCGCGACCGACCTGACTCAGTACGCCGAGCAACCGTTTCCCGCACTCGCGGCCAAGCTGGGGGTCTGCGCGGCGAGCTACGCCACCTTGAGCGATGGAAAGCCCAACCCTTCGGTGATGGCGTCGGGCTGCTCGCCAGCGGCGCCTGTGGGTGCTGACGCGGTGTTCCAGGCGGCTTCGCTCACCAAACCGGTCATCGCCTTCGTGGCGCTGCAACTGGTGCGCGAGGGCCGGCTTGATGTGCGCGCACCGGTGTCGCGCTATTTGCCCGACGGCTACACCCACCGCCAGAACCCTTTCGGTGGCCCGCAGGACCGGCGTGTCGATGCGGTGCCCGCGAGCACGCTGGCGCGCATCCCGCTGGGCACCTTGCTCAACCACAGTTCCGGCTTGCCGAACTGGACGCGCGGCCCGCTGGCGCCCGAGTTCGAGCCGGGCTCGCGCTGGCAGTATTCCGGCGAGGGTTATGTGCTGCTGCAGGCCGTCATCAGCGCCGTGACGGGGCAGGACATCGAATCGGTGGTGGCACAGCGTGTGTTCGAACCGCTGGGCATGCGGCATTCCCGCCTGCGGCTGACGGACGACATCCGTGCGCAGGTGCTGGACGGCACTTCGCGGCTCGGCGGTCGGGTGCGGTTTGACATGCGCGAGCCCAACGCCGCGGCGTCGCTCTACACCACGGCGGCGGACTACGCGCGCCTGCTGGCGGCCTGGCTGGCGGACCCCACCTTGCTGGCCCTGGTGATGGAGCAGGCGGTTTCCACCGATGTGGCGCTGGGGCTGGCCTGGGGCAAGGGCTGGGGCATCGAGACGGCGGCCGGCGGCCCCTACCTCTGGCAGTGGGGCAACAACCCGGGGTTCCGGGCCTTTGCCATGGTTTCGGTGGCTTCCCGCAACGGCTTTGTCTTGTTGACCAACAGCGAACGCGGCATGCCCCTGGCCGCTTCGCTGGCGCACGCCACCGTTCCGGCCGAACACGGGGTGTTTCGTTTCAGTGCGCTGGGTTGAATGCAACGCTCACGGGCTGACTCATCAATACAGCGTTGGCCCATCACGTGACCGCTTGCGACTGCATCGCGGCCACCTTCCGGACGTGCTGGACGAAGAACTCTAGGAAGGCGCGCGTGCGAAGGGGTAGAAATCGCCGGCTGGGCATGGTGGCAACGAGCCGCAGTCCGTCAACGCTGACCCATGGAGCGAGCACACGACGCAGTTGCCCGCCATGCGCGCGGGCAGTCAAAGCCAAGTCGGGCAGCAGGGTGAGGCCAGCGCCCGCCAACGCGGCTTGATACGCTGTCTCGTCGTCATTCGACATGACGGACCATCCAGGTTCGACATCGATGCGGCGATCATCTTCAGCAGGGTTGGTGAGCGTGATCGCGTGCAGACGGGTCCCAGGGGGCCGCAGCCGCACCATGCGATGTCGGGACAGATCCTCCGGCACCTCGGGAATCCCATGGGTCTGTAGATACGGCACGGAGCCGCAGAGGACGTAGTTCATGACGAGCACGGGGCGGACGACGGCGTCGGCATCCAGCTGATCGTCCTGCCCCACGATGGACAAATCGAAGTGGTGCAGTTCCTGTGCCGGGTGGTCAGAGGTGTGGATCTCGACTTGCACCTCGGGATACCGCCGTTGAAAGTCGGCCACGCAGGGCGCCAGCAGATTCACAGCCACCAGCGAAGTCGTGGTCACGCGCAAATTGCCTGAAATCTCGCTCGAATGCGCCCGAACCTGCTCTTCCGCCTCCTCGATTTCCGAGAGGATCAGACGCAGCCGCGACAGGTAGCCCTCGCCCGCCTGGGTGAGAGACATCTTCCTTGTTGTTCGATGCAGCAGCCGAACGCCGAGCGACTGCTCAAGGTCTTGGATCAGGCGGGTGACGACCGCTGGCGTGAGATCCATCGTGCGTGCGGCTGCGGCAAAGCCGCCTTCGTCCACCACACACTGGAAGACGCGCATCGATTGAAGGTGGTCCATGGCGATCTCCCTGGCAACTAGCGTTTCTGGCGAACGGAGGCGTTACGGTTGCACTGCGAGCGGCCGCCCGATGCTGGCGTCAGTCATTGCTTTCACTTGGTTGTCTCCCGCCGGTCCGGAAAGAAGTGGTCCTGGTATCGCCCGAAGGCGACACCGTCATCGGGGCGATGACCCGCTTCGATCTGAGTGAGCAGACGCATTGCAATGTGGCCTGCCAGCGCGCGCTGGTCTTCGAGTACCTGCTCACCCTGGCCGACGACAAGTTGTGCGCTCAAAAAAAGAAGCTGCGTCTGTTGTGCGGCAAGTCGATCCCGCAGTCCTTCGGCCAACAGCCATTCCGCAAAAGGGCGCGAGGACATCGGCGCTGTGTTTCCCAGCGGTTGTTCGGCGTGCAACGCGGACAAAACGTTGACCACAGCACCTCCCCCGTTGTCTCGTAACACCGGCGCAAGTGCATCGATCCCCTTCAGGACGCTTCCAACTGTGGGCGATCGCTGGTCCAGCGTCTCAACGCCTTCAGCCCCAGGCGTTGGGTCGCTGAATGGCCCGGAGACCAGACAATTGATGAGAAGGTTGACGTCGGTCAGTTTCCGGGCGAGCTCTCCAGATCGCCGCTGATGGGCAAGATCCACGACCCGGGGTGCAGCGCCTGGGGACAGGCTATCGCCGCAGTCGACATAGGCGTCTGCGTACACCTTGGCCGCATCCCGCGCGATCAGACCTCGCACGATGGCCGCACCAATGGCACTGTCGGCGCCCACCACCAGGGCAACTGATCGCGCGAGCATCATGTTTCAGACCAGGCCAAACGATTTTCGCAGGCCCTTCCCGACCGGGCCAGCCGGCATGAAGCGGCGCAACTTGGCGAGCAAAGACGCTTCGCCTTTGGGCGTGTGGCGCATCATCCAAGTGCCCAATGCGGCATTGACGATCGTGTCGGCCACGCCTTCGGGCATGGGCGCTTTTTGCACGTTGTGCTGGATCGCCTGCGAAACGATGCCAAGTTCTTTGCTGTAGTCAGCGATCCTGTCGACCGTCTGGGGCGCATTGAGGTCCAGGTTGGTTTTGGTGAAGGAGGGTTCGACCAGCGCCACACGGATGCCGAATTGGCGCACCTCGTGATCCAGGGTCTCGGACAGTCCTTCCACGGCGTGTTTGGAGGCCGAATAGAGCGCCATGTACGGTGCAGGCAGAAATCCCAGCACCGAGCTGACATTGACGATGCGGCCAGTTCGCTGCGTGCGCATGTGTGGCAGCACTGCCTTGATCACGCGCAAGAGGCCGAAGAGGTTGGTGTCGAACAGCGTCTGGGCTTCGGCAATCGACGTTTCCTCCGCAGCGCCCAGCAGGGTGACACCCGCGCTGTTGACCAGCACGTCGATGCGCTTGGCTTGGGCGATGATGGTCTGGATGGCGCGCTCAATCGACGCTTCGTCTCGGATGTCCATCTCAATGAGAGCAACGCCCGGTATGGCTTGCGCTTTGGCCGTATTGCGCACGGTGCCGAACACCCGGCAACCCTGCTGGGCAAACTTCATGGCGGCGGCACGGCCGATGCCTGATGACACGCCGGTGACGACGACAACTTTTGAATTCGACATGGCAGTTCCTTTTTTGATGTGAGTGAATGGGAGTGGAGCGATCAGCTTGGTGAAGGGGCTGGCCGGATCCTGAACCAGATGGAATACATGGCGGGCAGGAACACCAGCGTCAGGACCGTTCCGGCAAAGGTGCCGCCAATCAGCGTGTAGGCCAGCGTTCCCCAGAACACCGAGTGGGTCAGCGGGATGAAGGCCAGGATCGCAGCCAGGGCGGTCAGGATCACCGGGCGCGCACGTTGCACGGTCGCTTCGATCACCGCGCGGTATGGATCGAGCCCGGCCTGTTCGTTTTCACGAATCTGCCCGAGCAATATCAGCGTGTTGCGCATCAGGATGCCCGACAACGCGATCAAGCCAACCAGTGCATTGATACCGAAAGGCTGCTGGAACAGCAGCAGGGTCGGCACCACGCCGATCAGTCCCAGCGGACTGGTCAGGAAGACCATCACCATGCCCGCCATTGAGCGCACCTGCAGAATGATGATGAGCAGGGTGATGGCCAGCATGATGGGGAAGATCGGCAGCATGGCGAGCGTCGCCTTGCCGGATTCTTCGATCGAGCCCGCTTCCACGATCTGGTACCCACTCGGCAGCGTGTCCATGATGGGCTGGAGCTGCTGGGTGATGGCCGTGGACACGTCTGGCGGCTGCAAGCCTTCGGCGATGTCACCCCGCACGGTGATGGTCGGTACACGGTCGCGTCGGCGCACGATGGGCTCTTCCATGCGAACCTCAACCTTGCCCACCTGCGACAGCGGGATGCGCTGCCCTTGGGCGCCTGCCAGGGTGAAATCGTCGATCTTGGCCGGATCGAGCCGGTGGTTGCCCGCCGAGCGCGCCACCACCTGCACCGTGCGAATGTCCTCACGCACCGCAGTCACCGGAACGCCGCTGAGCAGGAACTGCAGTTGTTGCGCCACGGAGCTGGAGGTCAGCCCGACGGCTTGCAATCGGTCCTGCTGCAGGCGCAAGTGCAGCGTGGGCACGCGCACGCCCCAATCCGTGTTGACCGTGCGCATCAGCGGGCTGGCGTCCATGACATGCTGCACGTCGTTGGCAATCTGACGCAGCTTGTCTGGGTCCGGTCCAGTGACCCGATAGGCCACCGGATACGGCGAATAAGGACCAAACACCAGCTGGGTGACGCGCAGACGTGCCTCGGGAGCCAGGCCATCGGAAATGGCCTGCCGCAGCCGGTGTTTCAACGTCTCACGCTCCTCCTGGTTGTCTGTGCGCACCACGATCTTGGCGAACGACGGATCGGGCAGCTCCGGGCCCATTGAGAAGTAGAAGCGCGGTGCACCCTGGCCGACGTAGGCGGTGACGATCCTGGCTTCCTCTTGTTGGGCCAGCCAGGCCTCCACCTTTTCCGCCGCAGCGCTGGTCTGGGTGATCGACGTGCCATAAGGCATCTGCACTTCCACCAATACTTCAGGGCGATCGGAAATGGGGAAGAACTGCTTCTTGACCACCGCCATGCCCAGCACCGACACCACAAATAGGCTGATCACCGTGCCGGCGACGATCCATTTGCGTGCAATGACGCGCCCCAGCAGTCGGCGGAAGCGGTTGTAGCGTGGCGTGTCGTAGATGGCCTCGTGACCGCCTTCGACCTTTTTGAAGTCGGGCAACAGCTTGATCCCGAGATACGGCGTGAACACCACAGCCACCACCCACGAGGCGATGAGCGCGATGCCCACGATCCAGAACATGTTGCTGGTGTATTCACCCGCCGTGGATCGGGCGAAGCCGTTGGGCATGAAGCCGACGGCCGTGACCAGCGTGCCCGAGAGCATGGGTGCCGCGGTATGGCTCCAGGCATAGGCCGAGGCCGCGATACGGTCATAGCCCTCTTCCATCTTCACCACCATCATCTCGATGGCGATGATGGCGTCGTCCACCAGCAGACCGAGCGCCAGGATCAGCGACCCCAGTGTGATGCGGTCGAAGTTCTTGCCGGTGGCCAGCATCACGGCGAAGACGACGGCCAGTGTCAACGGAACCGCCGCTGCGACCACGAGACCGACGCGCCAGCCCATGCTCACGAAACTCACCAGCATGACCACCAGCACCGCGGCGAAGAACTTGACCATGAACTCATCGACCGCCGAGCCGATGTTCACCGCCTGGTCGGTCACTTTGGCCAGACTCATGCCCAGCGGTTGCTCGGCGTTGATCGCCGTCACCTCGCTGTCCAGCGCCTTGCCCAGATCGAGCCCGTTCCAGCCGTCGCGCATGACGACGCCCAGCAACAGCGCCGGTTCGCCGCCGTTGCGAATCATGAACGTTGCCGGATCTTCATAACCGCGCTTCACCGTGGCGATGTCCGACAGTTTCAGCGTGCGCCCCTGCGCCACCACGGGCGTGTTGCGAATTTTCTGCAGCTCATCAAAGGCACCGTCCAGTCGAATGAACACCTCCGGCCCCTGGGTCTCGATCGATCCGGCGGGCGTCAAGGCGTTCTGGGCGCCCAGCGCAGCGAACACCTCTTGCGGGCTGATACCCAAAGTCGCCAGACGCTCGTGCGAGAACTCGACGAAGATGCGTTCCGACTGTTCGCCAACGATGTTGACCTTCTTCACACCCGGCACATGCAGCAGGCGCTGGCGCTGGGTTTCCGCGTCGCGCACGAGTTCGCGCTGCGGCACGCCCTTGGCCTTGAGGGCATACAAGGCGAAGGTGACATCGGAATACTCGTCATTGACAAACGGCCCCATCACGCCAGGCGGCAGATTGCGCACCTCGTCGCCGACCTTCTTGCGGGCCTGGTAGAACTCGTCCTGCACTTCCGACGGCGGGGTGCTGTCCAGCAAGGTCAGCGTGGTGAAGGCCAGTCCAGGACGGGTGTAGGTCTCGCTGCGTTCGTACCAGCGCAACTCCTGCAAGCGCTTTTCGAGCTTCTCGGCGACCTGGTCCTGCATCTCCTGCGCGGTGGCGCCGGGCCAGACCGTGATGATCGTCATCACCTTGATCGTGAAAGAGGGGTCCTCCGCCCGACCCAGCTTCAAGAAGGACATGACCCCGCCCAGCGAGATCAGGATGATCAGGAACAGCGTGATGGCGCGTTCGCGCACAGCGAGCGCCGACAGATTGAAACGGCCTTCGCTCACGGACGCGCTCCCTCAGTCGCCTTGGCCACCTTGGCAACTGCGCCCCCCGCCACACGGACCTGTTCACCTTCTCGCAACAGATGGGCACCCAGTGCGACGATCCGTTCACCTTGTTTGATCTGACCCGCGATGGTTGCCCCGGCGTCGTCCATGCGCTGAACGGTGACCGGGCGCCAGGACACTTTTTCCGGCTCACCCTGGACCACCCAGACGCCCGGACCCTTGCCCGCATCAAACACCGCACCCATCGGCACGTGCAGACCGTCTTGGCCTGAGGCATGCCCATCCGGAATCTGGATGACCACCGTGGTTCCCAGTGGTGCGCTGGTCAGTTCTCCATCCAGCACATACCGCGCCTCGAAGGTGCGCGTGAGGCGATCTGCCGAATTGGAGAGCTGACGCAGCTTGGCTGGAGCAACTTCCCCTTCCTTGCCGAACAGCGTGGCCTGCGCCACGGAACCGATGGCGGGACGCAGGGTTTCCGGCAACTGGATCAGCGCCTCGCGACGACCGGCATGGGCCAGCCGGATCACGGTCTGACCTGCATTGACGACCTGGCCCGGTTCAGCCAGCGTCTCCATGATCACGCCGTCGCCATCGGCCACCAGCTCGGTGTAGCGGCTCGCATTGCGAGCGACATCGGCTTGTGCCTCAGCGGCCCTGAGTTGCGCCTGGGCGGCATCTGAAGCCGCTTTGACCTGGTCATAGGCCGATGCAGAAATGGCTCCCGTACCGCGCAGGTCCCGGTAGCGTGCCTCATCGTCTGCCGTCTGACGGGCCCGGGCTCGCGCCGCAACGACCGCCTCTTGCTGGGCATTCACCGCCAGTTTCAGATCGGCGGAATCGATGCGCATCAGCGGCTGGCCGCGTTTGACGCTTTGACCGGCGTCCACCAGCCGCTCCAGCACCTTGCCAGCGACTCGAAAGCCCAAGTCGCTCTGCACCCGTGCCGCCACGGTACCGGTGAAAGAACGCGAGACAGCGGTCGCCTGTTGAACGGTCGCCGTGCGCACCAAGGGCGCATCGGTGCGCGGATCGGTTGCGGTCGCTTCGCCGCAAGCGATCAGCGCCAACGGCAGTGCACAAATGAATAGAGGTGTAACAAGGCGGAGCCGGGGCATGAAGGTCCCTTTGACAAAGTGATCAGGACCTTCATTATGCGTCTAGTGACTATATTGGTCAATAGTCACAATCAAATTGTGTCACGGAGACAAACTGCGGAGCACCAAGCTGGAGAGCTGGGCCGGCGCCTCCTCGGCGTAATCAAAGCTGTGCTGCAGAATCAATGGGTTGAGGTAAGGACGCATCACCAGGTAGATCGCCATCATGGTTTCGTCCAGCGGGGTCTTGCGCTCAAAGTCACCACTTTGTCGACCCTCTTGCAAGATGTCCCGCAACATCGCTTGAATGCGCTCTTCATGTGCGAGCGTGACCTGCCAGCGCTCCGTCGCAGCGGATATCGCAATCTCATAGAGCTTGCGATCCTGGAAAAACAGACGCATGCTCGACTCGACGATGGCTTTGAACAGGCGTCGCAGCTTCTCGGGCGGCCTGTCGGCCTGATCAACCGCCGCTCTCACCTCGGCCTCAATCTCACCCAGACAGTTTCCACAGATCACCTCACCAACGGCCTGCTTGGATTCGAAGAACTTGTAGATGTAGGCCTTTGAAAAGCCGATGACCTTCGCAAGGTCCGAAACGGTCGTTTTTTCGTAACCGTAGCGGCTGAAATGCTCTGTAGCGGCGGCAATGATCTGGTTGCGCACCTCGTGGTCAACGGGACCGCGTGCCGAAGCAAGGGAAGTACTTGTTTTCTTCATGCGCTCTAGCTTACGCCAGTCGAGTGGACTAGACAACCAGTGACTGTTTGGTATTATGGTCACTATTTGATGTCACTGGAAGAAACCATATGCTGCCCAAACACACCTTTACCGCGCTCCTTGTGGCCAGCCTGTCCACAGGCTGCGCGGTTGGCCCCGACTACACCCGGCCCGACATGCCCCTGCCGGAGCGGTTCCAGGGCCAGACTGCCGCAGATCACCGACTGGCGAAAGCCAGCGCCGACCTCGCCACTTGGTGGACGGGGTTTGGCGACACGCAACTGACGCGATTCGTAACCCTTGCGTTGGAACAGAACCTGGATCTTGCGCAGGCGTCCGCGCGCGTGACCCAATCGCGTGCCGGGCTGGGCGCAGCCAACGCCGCGTTGCTGCCTTCCGGCCAGGTGACCGGCCAGGCGGCCAGGGCTTACCAGTCCGTGGAAACCCCGTTGGGGCAAGTCTTGAGTTCGACGCCCGGTTTCGACCGGTACGGCAATGCTTACGACGCCAATCTGGGTGCGAGCTGGGAACTGGATGTGTTCGGCGGCCTGCGCCGGGGACGGGAAGCAGCCATCGCCGATTACCAGTCCTCGGAGGCCGGTGCGGTGGCCACTCGATTGGCCGTGGCGGCACAGACGGCCGACATCTACATCACCATCCGCGGATTGCAGGCGCGCCTGGACATTGTTCGCCGGCAGGTGCAGACGCAGCAGAAACTGCTCTCCACCATCAAGCTTCTTCATGGCAAGGGGTTGGCGGCCGAGCTTCAGATGAATCAGTCCGAAGGCGCTCTTGCACAGGTCCGTGCTTCGGTCCCTGCGCTTGAGGCGGGTTTGGAAGTGGCCCTGAATGCGCTGGACGTGATGCTGGGCTCACCACCCGGAACGCATCGGGCGGAGATGATCAAGGCCGGCGACATCCCGACAGCGCCACAGATCGCCGCCACCGGGTCGCCGGGTGAACTGCTCCGGCGTCGGCCCGATCTGATCGTGGCCGAGCGTCGTTTGGCTGCATCCAGCGCACGCATTGGGGTCGCCATCGCCGAGTACTACCCCAAGCTCTCTCTAGGCGGGCTGATCGGCAGCGCGACATCGGTATCGAGCAGCCATCTGTTCACCAGTGGTGCCGGCCAGGCCGCCGGCATGCTTGGCCTGCGTTGGCGGCTGTTCGATTTCGGCCGCATCAACGCGCAGATCGAGCAGGCCAAGGGACAGGAGGCCGAGATGTTGGCCACCTATCGGCTTGCCGCCCTGCGGGCGACCGAGGACGTGGAAAACGCCTTGTCGGCCTTGGTCAAACGTGAAGAGCAGGCCGCTGCGCTGACTCAGGGTGTGGACGCGCTTGGTCGCGCTCGAGGCGCTTCGTTCGCAGCGTACCAAAAGGGGGTTGTCAGCCTGATTGAAGTCTTGCAGGCCGATCAAAACCTGTTGCAAGCGTCCGATGCGCGAGTTCAGGCACAAACGGAATCGGCGCGCGCGGCCGTCATGGCATTCAAGGCGCTGGGCGGCGGCTGGCAACCCAGCGAACGCGAAGCAATTGCCAAAAAGTGAGTTCCCAGCAAAGGATTCGGTCGATCCTCACCGGCCACGATACCGGCGATGATCAGCCGCATGAAGGCGGGGGCGCCCGCTCGAACTGACATGGCGCACCAGACGAGCGCGCATGCACGACGGACCGCTCAGCACCGTGGTCAGGGCCCGGTGCAGCGACCACCGCGAAAGCTGTCATTCCTCCTTCACGGACCTGGCGGATGATCCATCGGTCGGGCGCACGCCGCCGCCGACACGTCTCACCACACATCATTCGTTCATCCCACCGGAGGGGAATCCCCATGTCGTTCTTGCCCCGCATTCTGGGTCTGGCCGTGCTCGGTCTGGCCGCCGCGTCGGCGCTGGCCCAGTCGCCGTCCGCCACCCCAAGCCGCCCGTCGCACGGCAGCGCCGAGCGCCCGAGCCATGTCCAGCTGGGTCCGCGCCCGTTCTTTCTGGTTGACGAGATGGCCGATGGCCCGCTCAAGCGCGAGCTGCAGCAGTGCGCGCGGCGCGGTGATTTCAAACCGCGTGGTTTCTCCATCGGTCACCGCGGTGCGCCGATGCAGTTCCCCGAGCACACACGCGAGTCCTACGTGGCGGCCGCACGCATGGGCGCCGGTATCCTCGAATGCGACGTGACCTTCACCAAGGACAAGGAACTGGTCTGCCGCCACGCGCAGAACGACCTGCACACGACGACCAACATCCTGGTCACGCCGCTGGCGGCCAAGTGCACGCAGCCTTTCGTGCCCGCCGTGCTCGACGCCGAGGGCAAGGTGGTGACGCCGGCCAAGGCCGAGTGCCGCACCAGCGACATCACACTGGCCGAGTTCAAGACCCTGCGCGGCAAGATGGACGCCTCCAACCCGGCCGCGCGCACGCCCGAGCAGTACCTGGGCGGCACGGCCAACTGGCGCACCGACCTGTACTCGGGGCCGACCAGTGGCACGCTGCTGACGCACGCCGAGAGCATTGAGCTGTTCAAACAGCTGGGCGTGAAGATGACGCCCGAACTCAAGAGCACCAGCGTGACCATGCCGTTTGACGGCTTCACGCAGCAGGCCTACGCGCAGAAGATGCTGGACGAGTACAAGCGGGCCGGCGTGGCGCCGAGCCATGTGTTCGCTCAGTCGTTCAACATCGACGACCTGCTGTACTGGGTGAAGCACGAGCCGGCGTTTGGCCGGCAGGCGGTCTACCTGGACGACGCCGATTCGCCCAAAGACCTGCCCGATCTCGCCACCCTCAAAGGGTACAAGGCGCAGGGCATCCAGATCTGGGCGCCGCCGTTGTTTGCGCTGCTGACCGCCGAAGGCGGCAAGATCGTGGCCTCACAGGCGGCGAAGGATGCCAAGGCGGCGGGTCTGGGGCTGATCACCTGGACGCTGGAGCGCTCGGGCGTGCTGGCCGATGGCAACAACGGTTGGTACCAACAGACCTTCGACAGCGCCGTGAAGAATGAAGGCGACATGCTCACCGCGCTGCACGTGCTGGCACAGGACGTGGGCGTGATGGGCGTGTTCTCCGACTGGCCCGCCACGACCACCTTCTATGCGAACTGCATGAACCTGCGCTGAGGCCTCAGCTCGCCACGAGCTTGAAGCGGCTCTCGCCGCCCGCGGAATCCTCCAGCGTCCACTGCTGCGCGTGAAACGCCCCCACCGCTGGGCTGTGGGCGATGGAGATCAGGGCACCGTCCTGCTCGGCCACCAAGGCGCGCAGCCGCTGGTACAGCGTGGCCTCGGCGGCTTCGTCGAGCGCGCTGGTGCCTTCGTCCACAAACAGCCAGCGCGGCTTTTTGAGCAAGGCGCGGGCGATGGCCAGGCGCTGCTGTTCGCCGCCCGAGAGCTTCTGGCCCCAGGTGTCTTCGGTGTCCAGCACGTCGGCCAGGCGCGGCAGCAGCGCGTCGCGCAGGGCCTGTTGCAGTTCGGTGTCGCTGTAGCGCTCAGGCGCGGCGGGGTAGGCCAGCGCGGTGCGCAGCGCGCCGTTGGGGAAGTAAGGCTTTTGCGGCAGGAACATGACGCGCGCGTCGAAGTCGGCCGGCAGGTGCAGGCGACCCTTGGCCCAGGGCCAGATGCCGGCCAGCGCGCGGAACAGGGTGGACTTGCCGCTGCCCGAAGGGCCTTTCACCAGCAGAGTGTCGCCCGCCGACAGCGTGAGGCCGCTGCCGCTGAGCAGCGCCACCTGGCCTGGCAGCGCGATGTGCAGATCGTCCACGCGGAGGTGGTCGCTCTGGGTGGCGTCTTGGGTGTGGGCCAGCTCGGCCTGTTGCAGCGCCAGGAAGCTCTCTTCGAAGCTGATGATCCGGTCGGTGGTGGCGCGCCAGGCGGCCAGGCTGCTGTAGTTGTCCACGAACCACGAGAGCGAGTCCTGCACGCGCCCGAAGGCCGATGAAATCTGCATCAGCTCGCCGAGCTGGATGGCGCCGCTGAAGAAGCGCGGCGCCGCCACGATGAAGGGGAACACCACGGCGGCCTGGCCGTAGAAGGTGTTGAACCAGATGAGGCGCTTCTGCGCCTTGATCAGGCGCAGGTAGTTGCCCAGCAGGGTGGTGAAGCGCCCGCCCAGCTGTGTGCGCTCCACCGGTTCGCCCCGGTCCAGCGCGATGGACTCGCTGTATTCGCGCACCCGAATCAGGTGGTGGCGGAAGTCGGCTTCATAGCGCTGCTGGCGGAAATTCAGCGCGATCTGCGGGCGGCCGATGTAGTGCGTGAGCAAGCTGCCGGCCAGCGCGTAGGCCACCGCCATCCAGACCATGAAGCCGGGGATCACGTACGAGCCGCCGTTGAAGTCGAAGGTGAAGCTGCCGGAGAGGCCCCAGAGGATGCCGACAAAACTCACCAGGGTGACCACGGCGTTCATCAGGCCCATGGTCAACCCGACGGTGTCGCCGGTGAACAGGTTCAGGTCTTCGGCGATGCGCTGGTCCGGGTTGTCGGGCGGTGCGTCGGCCTGTTTGGAAAAGCGCGCCAGCTCCAGCTGGTAGAAGGCCTTGTTGGACAACCAGCGGTCCAGGTAGTGGGCGGTCATCCAGTTGCGCCAGCGCAGCTGGAGCAACTGCGTCAGGTAGAAGCGGTAGACCGCGATGACGATGAACGCGAAGGCGAGGTAGGTGAAGCGACCCAGCTCGCGCCAGAAGACCGGCTGGTCTTTGTTCTGCAGCGCGTCGTAGAAACCGCGGTTCCACTCGTTGAGCAGCACCAGCATGTAGACCGCGGCCAGATTGAGCGCGACGATGGCCGCGAGCAGGGCGCGCGCCTTCCATTTTTCTTCGGAACTGAAATAGGGCAGGGCCAGGCGGCCCACCTTGCCAGCGAACTGGCGGAAGCTTTTGAGTTTGGAGAGGGGTTCTGTCATGGGAAGTCTCTCAACGGGTGGAGTGAGGTGTCTTGAAAACAGGCTGCGGTAGAACCGGCTTCGCCGGGCCACTCGCAGCGTCCCCTTGAGGGGAAGACGCGCGCAGCGCTGCGCCGGGGTGGGTCATGTGTTCGAGATGCCGCTGGCCACATGCCCGGCGGGCACGTGCAGCGCGGCCGACTCGATATGGCCGGTCTGGTCGTCGAAGAAGAAGTCGGGTTCGAACTCGCGCAGGAACTCGCCCTTGGGCAGGCCGCCAAGGAACATGGCCTCGTCGACCTCGATGTTCCAGTTCATCAGCGTGCGGATGGCGCGCTCGTGCGCCGGGGCGCTGCGCGCGGTCACCAGCGCGGTGCGGATGCGCATGGCGCTCGTGCCTTCGGCCTGCAGCCGGTGCAGGGCTTCGAGCAGGGGCTTGAACGGGCCGCCCGCCAGGGGTTGCCCGGCCTTGCTGGCCTCGTGGGCCTGGAAGGCCGACAGGCCTTCGGCCTGGAACACGCGCTCGGCTTCGTCTGAGAACAGCACGGCGTCGCCGTCGAAGGCAATGCGCACCTCGTGCGGGTGGGCGTCGCTGGCGTGCACCGACAGCGGATACACCTGCGCGGCGGGCACGCCGGCGTCGAGCGCGGCGCGCACGTCGGCCAGGTGGGTGGAGAGGAACAGGTTGGCGCGCAGCGGGCGCAGGTAGCGCCAGGGGGGCTGGCCGCGCGTGAAGCTGCCACGCTGGATGGGCAGGCCGTAGTGCTGCGCCGAGCGGAACACGCGCATGCCCGAGACCGGGTCGTTGCGCGAGAGGATCACCACCTCGACGCGCTGGGCCGTGGCGTCGTTGAAGGCCAGCAGCTTGTGCACCAGCGAAAACGCCACCCCGGGCTGCGCCGGTTGCTCCAGCCGGTCCAGCTGCAGCTGCATGTAAGCCCGGTCGTCGCCGGTCTCGAACAGGCGGTTTTCTTCTTCAAAGTCGAACAGCGCCCGCGAAGAAATCGCGACCACCAGTTGACCATCGAGTGTTGCAGCCATGGGTGAGGGCCTCGGAGTAGAAGACGAACAGGAATGGCGAAGCGTAGCCGAACAGCGAAGAGGTGCGACAAGAGAGGGGCAGCCCCGCCCAGAATGCGGCGGAACCGGCTCCGCCGGGCCGCTCGCATTGCCCCCCTTGGGGGGTGACGCGCCCTTAGGCGCGGCGCGGGGGGTCACTTCACCAGCTGATTCAGCTGAATGATCGGCATCAACACCGCCAGCACGATCAGCATCACCACCGCGCCCATGCCCACGATGAGAAGCGGCTCCAGGATGGTGGCCAGGTGCATGGCGCGGCGCTGCACCTCGGCGCCGAGCTGTTTGGCGGCGCGCCCGAGCATGGTGGGCAACTGGCCGGTCTGCTCGCCCAGGCGGGCGAACATGGCCACCAGGGGCGGGAAGCGCTTCTTGCTGGCGATGGCCGAGGCCAGTGGCGCGCCCTCGCGCACCAGCACCAGCGCGTCCAGCGCGTCGGCGCGCATGGCCTGGTTGCTCAGGGTTTCGGCCGCGGTCTGCAGCGCGCGCAGGATGGGCACGCCTGCGGCCGCCAGCATGGCCAGCGTGGCCGCGAAACGCGCCGCGTTGTAGCCGCGCGCGAGCTTGCCCACCAGGGGCAGGCGCAGCCAGGCGGCGTCCATGCGCAGGCGCAGCGCGGGCTGGCGCCGCGCCATCACCAGCGCGCCCGCGGCGGCGATCAGCAGGCCCAGCAGGAGCCAGCCGTAGCTGCGCACGAAGTCGCTGATGGCCAGCATCATCACGGTCAGGATAGGCAGGGCGCGTTTGCTGCCGGCGAACACGCCTGCCACCTGGGGCACCACGTAGCTGACCAGGAACACCACGATGACGATCGCCACCAGCGTGACGATGGCCGGGTAGAGCGAGGCGGCGATGAGCTTGTTCTTGAGCGCCTCGCGCTCCTCCAGGTCGTCGGCCAGGCGCTCCAGCACGGTGCCGAGCTGGCCGCTCTGTTCGCCCGCGGCGATCACGGCGGTGTAGATGTCGGAGAACTCGCGCGGGTGTGCGCTGAGGGCGCGGGCAAACGGCGAGCCGGCGTTGACCTCGGAGCGCAGGGAGGCCATGAGGTTGCGCTGGGCGTCGTTCTCGGCCTCTTCGGTCAAGGCGGCCAGCGCGCGCTCCAGCGGCAGGCCTGCGGCCACCAGCCCGGCGATCTGCCGGGTCCAGACCGCCAGCGCGGTGGCGTTGAAAACCCGCCCGCCCCAGAGCGTGATGTTGAGGCCACCCGCGCGCGCGCGGCTGCCCGCGCCGGTGGCGGGTTCAACCAGGATCGGCACCAGCGCGCGCGCGCGCAGCATGCCCCGCGCCGCCCGCGCCGTGTCCGCGTCGATCAGACCTTTCTGTGTGGCGCCCTGGGCATCCAGGGCTTCAAAGGAATAGGCAGGCATGGAGGAGGTTCAGCAGATCATTGGACGTGTTGCACCGAGCACCTACCCCACAACCAGGCACTGCACCGGCGCGCGGTGCCCGAGCCCGGAAACACCACGGAACCGGCTTTGCCGGGCCGTAGGTGTTGCCCCCGGGGGGGTGACGCGAAGCGGCGCGGGGGGAGCATCAGTCCCTTGTCACGCTGATCACCTCGGCCGCCGAGGTGATGCCCGCGTCGACCAGGTGCTGGCCGTCCTCGCGCATGGAGCGCAGGCCGGCCGCTTGCGCCGTCGCGATGAGCTCGCTTTCGGCGGCGCGGTTGTGGATCAGGCTGCGCATCGGGTCGTCGCAGACCAGCAGCTCGTAGATGCCGGTGCGGCCCTTGTAGCCCACATGGTTGCAGTGCTCGCAGCCCACGGCCCGCCAGTGCCCCTGCTCGTCTTGCTCGCGGCAGTGCACGCACAGCTTGCGCACCAGGCGCTGGGCCAGCACGCCCAGCAGCGAGCTGCTGAGCAGGAAGGGCTCCACGCCCATGTCGGTCAGGCGCGTGACGGCGCTGGCCGCGTCGTTGGTGTGCAGGGTGGCCAGCACCAGGTGGCCGGTGAGCGAGGCCTGGATGGCGATCTGCGCGGTCTCGAAGTCGCGGATCTCGCCGATCATGATCACGTCGGGGTCCTGCCGCAGGATGGCGCGCAGCGCCTTGGCGAAGTCGAGGTCGATCTTGGGGTTGACCTGGGTCTGCCCCACGCCGGCCAGCTCGTATTCGATCGGGTCTTCCACCGTCATGATGTTGAGCGTGCTCGCGTCCAGCCGCTGCAGCCCGGCGTAGAGCGTGGTGGTCTTGCCCGAGCCGGTGGGGCCGGTGACCAGGATGATGCCGTGCGGTTGCGTCAGCAGGTGCTTGAAGCGGGTGAGCACGTCGCCCTGCATGCCCACGGCTTCCAGATTGAGCTTGCTCTCGCTCTTGTCGAGCAGGCGCAGCACCGCGCGCTCGCCGTGCGCGCTGGGCAGGGTGGACACGCGCACGTCCACCGCGCGCGTGCCGATGCGCAGCGAGATGCGGCCGTCCTGCGGCAGGCGCTTTTCGGAGATGTCGAGCTCGGCCATGATCTTCAGGCGCGAGATCAGCGCGGCGTGCAGGGCGCGGTTGGGCCGCACCACCTCGCGCAGCGTGCCGTCGACCCGGAAGCGCACGCTGGAGTGGCGCTCGTAGGGTTCGATGTGGATGTCGCTCGCGCCGTCGCGCGCAGCCTGCGTGAGCAGGGCGTTGAGCATGCGGATGATGGGCGCGTCGTCGGCGGTTTCCAGCAGGTCTTCGATGGCCGGCAGCTCCTGCATCATGCGGCTCAGATCGGCATCGCTCTGCACTTCGCTCACCACCGCCGCCGCGCTCGATTCGCCCTGGGCATAGGCCGCGCTGATGCGCTGGGCCAGGGTGTCGCCCGCCTCCCATTGCAGCTCGCGCACGTCGTGGCAGCGCAGGATCTCGGACAGCGCCGAGAGGCGCCGCGTCTGCACGGCGGGGTCGCTCACGGCGCTGTGGCTGCCCAGCAGGGTCAGGCCCTCGCCGCTGTCTTCCAGCAGCCAGAGGTGCTCGCGCGCGAAGGCATAGGGCAAGGGGTACTTCATGGCGCGGCGCTCACTGCGCGGGCGTGCCCAGGGGCTCGGGCGTGACGGGTGCGGCGGGCGCGGGGGTGGCGGGCGCTGGCTGTGCCGCGGGGGCCCTCTGCGGTGCCATCACCGGCGCATCGTTGATCTGGAGCACGCTGCTGGGCGCGGGTTGCACGTCCTTCTGCACCGAGCGCATGAGTTCGTAGCGGTCCAGCGAGAGGCTGCTGGTCTGGCGCGCATCGCGCAGCACCACCGGGCGCAGGAAGACCATCAGGTTGGTCTTCTTGCGGCTGCGGGTCTCGCTCTTGAACAGGTTGCCGAAGAAGGGCACGTCGCCCAGGCCAGGCACCTTGTCCTGGTTGCCGGCGTATTCGTCCTGCAGCAGGCCGCCGAGCACCACGATGGCGCCGTCGTCGACCAGCACCGTGGACTCGATGGTGCGCTTGTTGGTGATCAGCCCGGTGCTGGAGTTGATCGAGGACGCCTGCACGCTGCTGACCTCCTGGTAGATGGTCATCTTGATGGTGCCGTTCTCGCTGATCTGCGGCTTGACGCGCAGGGTCAGGCCCACGTCCTTGCGCTCGATGGTCTGGAACGGGTTGACCGAACCCTCGTTGCTGCCGGTGTTGGTGAACTGGCCAGTCACGAAGGGCACGTTCTGGCCGATCACGATCTTGGCTTCCTCGTTGTCGAGCGTGAGCAGGTTGGGGGTGGAGAGGATGTTGCCGTCGCCGTTCTGCTGCAGGAAGCGCGCCAGGAAACCCAGGATGTAGACCCCGTCCTTGCGCTGGGCCGCGCCAATGTTCAAGCCGGCGCCGGGCGCTTTCACACTGCCGTAGTCGCCCTCGGCGATGGCCAGGGTGTTGGTCAGGATGTTGTTGCCGTTGGTACCGAAGTTGGTGCCCATCAGGCCGATCAGGCTGTTGCCCACCTGGCCCAGCGGGCCTTGCCACTGGATGCCGAACTCGGCCGCCTTGTCGGCGTTGACCTCGGCGATCAGGCTCTCCACATAGACCTGGGCCCGGCGCCCGTCGAGCTGGTCGATCACGGCGCGCAGCTGCCGGTACTGGGGCTCGGGCGCGGTGATGATGAGCGCGTTGGTGGCCGGGTCGGCCTGGATCTGGCCCCCGGTAGACGGCGCCGCGCTCGCGGCCACAGGGGTGGTCGAGGCGCTGGAGCCGGTGGCGCCGGCCGTGGTGGTGGCAGATCGCATCTGAGGGGTCGACGGGCTGCTGGACGCGCCGCCGGTCGCTGCGCCACCCGAGCCGGCGGCCATGGCCGCGCGCAGCGTGGTGGCCAGTGCGGTGGCGTCGGCGTTCTTCAGGTAGACCACGTGGATGTTGCCTGCCGCGCTCTCCGCAGTGGGCTGGTCCAGCTTGTCCACCAGGGAGCGCACCAGTGCCAGACGGGCCGGGTTGGCCGCGCGCAGCACCAGGCTGTTGCTGCGCGGCTCGGCCACCAGGGTGGTCTTGTACGACTGGTCGGCCTGCGCGGCGCCGGCGGGCGCGCCGCTGGTGCCCGAGTCGATCAGGCGCTGCACCAGCGGCGCCAGGTCCGCGGCGATGGCGTGGCGCAGCGGGATGATCTCCACATCGGTCGCGCCTGAGACGTCCAGCGCGTTGATGATGCGGCCGATGCGCCGCAGGTTGTCGGCGTAGTCCGTGATGATCAGCGAGTTGTTGCCCGGGTTGACGTTGATCGTGTTGTTCGGCCCGATCAGCGGGCGCAGCACCGGCACCAGGTTGTTCGCCGCTTCATGGTTGAGGCGGAAGATCTGGGTGACGATCTGGTTGGACGACGAGAGCGACGCCACCGGCCCCGCGTTCACCGGGTTGCCCAGCAGCTTGGCGTCGGCCTCAGGCACGACCTTGTACAGGCCGTCGGTGTCCACCAGCGAAAAACCCTGCAGGCGCAGCGCGGCGCCGAACTGGTTGAGCGCGACGGCGGGCGGCACGGGCCGGTCCGTCGCGAGGTTGATCGTGCCTTTGACGCGCGGATCGACCACCACGTTGCGGCCGGTGATGGTGGCCATGGTGCGCGCCACGGCTTCGATCTCGGCGTTCACGAAATTGAGCGTCACCGGTTCGCTGGCGCGGCCCTGGGCGTGGGCCGCCGGCCAGGGCAGGGGGCTCCAGGCCAGGCCGACGAGCAGCGCGAGCGCCGTGAGCGTGCGGCCCGCGGCCGGCGTCCGGGGTGTGCCGGTGCGGTCGGGCGTGGCGCGGTGAGAGTGCAGAGTCATGATTTGATCCTATCGCGAAGTCCGGGGCGCGGGTCCCTAGCCGATGTTGAGGAGCGAGCGCGGGCCGTCCCGGCGCCCCAGGATGTTGAGCAGGTTGCTCAGCGCCGCCTCGCGGCCGGGCGCGGCCCGGGCTTCGCCCTGGAAGCGCAGGCGGCCCGCGATCCATTGGCCGTTGCCCTTGAGTCGCAGGTCGCCGCGCAGGGTGTTGAGCGCCAGGGTGGCGCTGCGCCCTTCGTCGGCCGATTGCAGTTCCAACCGGTAGCTGCCCAGCGGGCGCAGCGTGGACACGCGCGAGGCCACGTCCAGCGCGTTCACGGTGAGCGTGCCCTGGAAGCGGGTGCCGCTGCCGGACCACAGCACCTTCAAGCCGGGCGAGCGCAGCCCCAGCTGGCCTTCCAGGCGCAGGGTGTTCCAGGGGGTTCCCAGGCCCGCGAGCAGGTCCGCCGGCCACTGGCTGTCGAACGCCGCCACGCGCAGTTCGGCGCCCCTGAGGCCCAGGACGGCGGTGAGGGACAGGGGCTCGGGTGTGCAGCACGGCGCGCCCAGTCGCACGGCCAGGGCAGGCCGGGCGCCGGCCAGGGTGGGGTTCAGGCGCCAGACCACCCCCTGAGGCAGGGCGGTCTGGCCCCGGCTGCCCTCGCCGCCGGTGAACAGCAGGTCGGCCTGGCCGCGCCAGACGGTGCCGCGCGCGTTGACCAGTTGCAACTGCCCCTGGGTGGCCCACTGCAGCGCCTGCCCCAGCCAGCGCGCCGGCGCGAACAGCAGCAGCGCCAGCGCCAGGCCGAGCCCGGCGCCCAGCCCTGCCATGCGGGTGGCCGAACGGTGCTGCATCAGTTGGCCAACCCCAGCCCCGGGCTGGTGAGCACCATCTGGCCGCTCCAGCCGGCGGGGTTGTCCGTGCGGTTGAGCTGGGCCTGCACCGGCAGCAGCCGGGCGTTGACCCGCACCTGGGTCATCCAGCGCGCCAGCGCTTCGGGTGTGGTGCCCTTGAAGGTCAGGGTGACGCGGTCGCCCATCACCGCAAACTCGGCCGTGCCCCCAGCAGCGGCGTTGGCCTCTTGCAGCGCGCGCAGCACGGCATCGCGGCCCGGCGGCTGGCCGGTGTTCTGGGCGCGCAGGGCTTCTGCGGTGGCGGCCAGGCCACGCATGCGGGCCAGTTGCTGGTCGAGCCGGGCGTGCTGTTCGGGCGCCTGGCGCAGCGTGGTCAGCGCGGGCGACAGCGCCAGCCACCAGAGCAGCCCCAGGCCCAGCACCCAGGCGGCGACGGTCACGGCGCGCCGTTCGCGGGGCGAGAGGCGGGCCAGCGTGGTGTGCAGCCGCTGGCCGATGGCGGCCAGCGCGGAGAAGCGGGAGGGTTCGGGCATGCGGTTCACCGGGGTTCTGCGCGCAGGGTGAGCACGTCGCCGTCCAGCGCGGCGCGCCAGCCGTTGCGCTCCAGCGTCTGCTGCAACTGGCGCAGTTGTTCTTCGGGGGCGGACCAGGCCGCGAAGCGGGCTTCACCGGGGGTGAATTCGATGGAGCGGGGGGCGATCGGCGCCCCGGTGGACGACTGGGCCAGCGCGCCGAGCAGGGCCTCCAGGTCACCGGCTGAGAGCGCGCCGTTGGCCTGCAGCAGGCTGGCGAGTTCGCGCTGCATCTGCAGGGGCGCGTCCAGCACCAGCGTCACCTTGGGGAAGGTCTGCTGCAGGGTCTGGCGGACCGCCTGTTCCTTGCGGTCGAGGCTGCGGCGTTCGTACCAGGCGGTGGCGTTGAGCCCGATCAATTGCATGGCCACGAGCGCGGCCAGCCCCCAGCGGGCGGGCCGCCAGGCCGGCGCGCTGCGCCATTGGCGCAGGCTTTGCAGCCAGCGCTGCTGGCGGCGCGAGCTCGAAGACAGGCTCAGGTCGAATTGGGCCAGGTTCCAGCTGGTCTGGCTGCTGCGCAGCAGCCACGACGACAGGGGCACCAGCTCGAAACGTTGCCCCAGGGCCTGTTCGGCCAGGGCCACCACGGCGGGGTCGGCCATCCAGCGGGCCTGGGTGGGTGGGGTCTCGGGGTGCAAACCGGGAACGCCTGGCCCGGTGGCGGTTGCGTCCGGCCCTGCGGCGCCCGGGCCCGGTTCGTTGAGGCTGCCGGTGGTGGACTCGCGCAAGGGGATGCAGCTCACGCCGCGCGCGCTGGCGCTGGCCAGCCAGGGCCGTTCGGCACCCATGTGGGCCCAGTGGATCACGTCGGCGGGTGTGTCGGTGGCGCCGGCGTCCTGCGGCGTGCCCTGGCCCAGGGGCGCCAGGGCCGGGACGATGCGCGACACCGGTCGCCCTGCCGCCTCCAGTGTCCGCAGCCAGCCTTGCAGCCAGGCCTTGTGGCAGGCCGCCACCCACACCGTGCGGCCCGGGCGGCCGCCCGGCTCCAAGGCGAAATGCAGTTGCTCGGTGTCGCCGAGCAGGCGTTCTTCGAGCATGCCGTCCAGCACGGCGCGCAGCTTGCCGGCGGCCACCTTGGGCAGGGCGAGCTGGTTCCAGGACACGGCACGCGGGGGCAGTACCAGCACCACGTCATCGTCACGCGGCAGCAGCGAAACCGCGCATTGGCCGTGTTCCGCCACCTGCTGGCCCAGGGCCGAGCCGACCCAGTCCAGCAGGGCCGTCGGTCCGGGTTCGGTTGCGACCGAAAAGTGGGCAGGGGTGAGGATCAACACGGGGGAAGGGGCCGACAGGCGGAGCGGTGCAGGGGCATGAGGCGCTCCATTCTAGAGAAGCGGCGCGGCGCCCCGGCCGATCGGGCGTGTGGGCTCATGGGCGTGCCATGCGTTCGCGCCAGAGCACCCGCACGTTCAGGGCGTTGCGCACCACCAGCGAACGCTCTTCGATCACGGTGTCGTCCAGCCGCAGGCGGCCACGCACTTCGAAGAAGCGGCTTCGCACGCCATGGGCCTCGTCCGTGAGCTGGGCCGCCACGCCCGGCACCATGCGCCCGGCGTCGCGCAGATTCTTGAACGGGTCGCGCTCCCTCTGGGCCACCATTTGCTGCGCCATGGCCAGGTCCAGTCCGGGCACGCTGGCGCTCAGGGCCTGGGCGCTGGCGGTGTTGATGTTGAGTTGCGTGCGCTCGGGCAGCACCGTCACGTGCGGCTCCAGCGCCACCAGGCTGGCGTGGCTCAGGCCGAGCCAGCTCAGTTGCGACAGCCGCTTGGGGATCAGCGCGGAGCGCGATGGCATGGGGTCGTTGGCCGCGAGCCGGGAGGTGTTGAGCAGCGCCTCGACCGCCGCGTTGAGTTCGGCCGCGGGCAGGTCCAGCAGCTGGTAGAGACGTTGAAAGCTCGCCACGTCGTCCGCAGAGACCTCGATCGTGGTCCCGGTCCCTGATCCCGATCCCGATCCCGAACCTGAACCTGAACCTGAACCTGAACCTGAACCTGAACCTGAACCTGAACCTGAACCTGAACCTGAACCTGAACCTGAACCTGAACCTG
>NZ_BCWR01000013.1 GCF_001592305.1 Hydrogenophaga taeniospiralis CCUG 15921 | reverse complement strand
CTGAACCTGAACCTGAACCTGAACCTGAACCTGAACCTGAACCTGAACCTGAACCTGAACCTGAACCTGAACCTGAACCTGAACCTGAACCGGTTCGGGTCGTCCGCACGACGTTCATGAAATTCATGCGCGACTGCTGGTCGATCACCTCGCCCGACAGAAAGGCCTGCAGGGCGTCGTTGTCGGTGTTGTTCTTGTCCACTGCCAGAAAACTGCTGAGGCGGGCTTCCTCCAGCGGCACGGCCCAGGGTTCACCCAGGTGGTCGACATTGCCGCTGCTGCGCCCGCTGCGGGCGTCTTCGCGCAGGATCAGACGCGACCAGTCCAGCGCGCCGGTCAGTATCCAGCCGGCCTGCAGGCGCTGACGCTCGGCCGTCTCCACCTCGATGGCTCGCCACTGCTGCCACAGCGCCGCCGTCGCCAGCGTGGCCACCAGCGCGACCGTCAACATCGCCAGCAGCAGCGCCGCGCCGCGCTGCCGCGCAGCGGCGGAGCCCCGGGGCGCGCCCGATGGGCGCGGAACGCAAGGGGGCATGGTTTCACCGCCGGGCCGCCCCCAGGTGAAACAGCCCCCTCGGGGGGCAGCGACCCGCACAGCGGTGGAGCGTGGGGGCATCACCACCATCGTGATCACCGCCCGGCCTCCAGCGTCGGGCGCACCCAGTCGCGCACGACGGTGCCCGAGAGGCTCTGTTCTCCCGAGAGGGTGAGCACCAGGCGCACGCCATTGGGCATGGCGGCCAGGTTGGCGGGAGAACTGTCGGCGGCCTCGGTGCCGACCGCCGAGAGCGGGTTGCTCCAGGTTTCACCCCGGTGGTAGAACAACTGCCATTGCTTGATGCCCATCAGCGCAATGGCGCTGTCGGTGCTGGTGTTCTCTGGCAGAGTGCCGCCGCTTTGCGCCCACTCCGCCGCCCGTTGCCAGGCGCGGGCCAGTTCGTCGCGCCGACGCAGCGGGGGCGACTGCCAGCGCGCCCATTGCCCGGCGCCCAGCATGGCGGCCGTGCTGCCGGCGGTCTGGGCCACGCCGCTGGTGTGGGTCCAGGCCACCACCCGCAGGCCCGGGCTGTCGAGGCCGGTTTCGGCGCTGTCACGGCGTGTCAGGCGCAGCACCCGGCCGTCGAAATCGAGCATGCTCACCTCGCCGGTTTCCACCACCGCGTCGAGGTCGGCGGCCCACTGACCCAACGCCGCCTGCATGCGCATCAGATCGTCGGAGCGTTGCTGGGTGAGGGTCTGCGTGCGGGTCATGCCGTCGATCGAGCGCCAGCTCAGCAGCGCCAGCATGGACATCACCGCAATGGCGACCAGCAGCTCGATCAGAGTGAAACCCCGCGACTTGCGTCGTAGAGGACTGTCGCGACGCATGCAAGCGTCCAACCGATGGGCACCGAGGCCGCGAGGGTTGTCCGGAGCGCAGTGTCTCAGCCCAGAACGCAGCGGAACCGGCTTTGCCGGGCCGCATTGCGTTGCCCCCTTGAGGGGGTAGCGCGAAGCGCTGCGGGGGTGCTTCATTCCACGGGGGGGCTTCATTCAATACCTCCCCATCACCGTGGACAGGCTGAGCAGGCGTGCGACCACGCCGTCCACCGGCGCTTCGACCACCGCGTCCACGCGCCGGAAGTTCGGGTTGGGGGTGGGCTGGACCGACAGCCGCACCTGCAGCATCTGGCCCGCCTGCTCGCAGGCCACGGTGCTCTCCCCCACGCTGGGCAACTGGCGCGTCAGGCGCAGCCGCGCGAATTCGTTCTCGGCGCAGAGCTGGGCCAGCCACTGGTCGCTCTGGCGGCTGGCGGCGCGTGTGAGTGCACCGGTGGCCTGCACCCCCGCGGCCAGGGTGATGGCCACCACCGCCAGCGCCACCAGGATTTCGATCAGGGTGAAACCGCCCGCGCGCCGCTCTCGCTGGCGAGGGCTCACTGGAGTACCTTCGCCCTGCAGGCTGCGGTGCGAGCTCGCTTGGGATCGGCCCGGCGCGGCGCTCACTGGACTACCCTCCGTGCTGCGCACTGCGGGGCTGAGCGCCTTCGGAACGGCCGGGCGGCGCTCATGGCACGGGCTCCTCGGGCACCACCTTGAAGGGCGCCAGCCCATCGGTGGCCAGCGTGAGGCGGCGTTCGCCCTGCTGGATCACCAGGCGCTGGGCCGCGATCAGCGGTTCGGGGCCCAGGGTCAGCGTCTCCGCGCCCACGGGTTGGGTGATCTGCGGGTGGGTGTCGGGCTGCAGCCAGCTGCGGGCGCCGGCCAGCGGGCTGCCCTCCCGGACCGCGTGGCCGATGAACTCGAAACCCTGATCCGAACCACGCCAGAGCACCGCCACGCCGCTGGTGCGCGACTGCGCCCGGGCCGACTCCAGCAGGGCCGACAGGCGCAGGCCTTCGCGTTCCAGCAAGGTGGCATCGTTGTCGCGCAGGGCGAAGCTCACGCCGGCCGTGGCTAGCGCCACGATGGACACCACCACCATCAGCTCCAGCAAGGTGAAACCCCGGCTTCCATGGGCTTGGAGGCGCTTGCCGCTCATGATCGAATGCCTTGGGCCTGGCGCGCGAGCTGTCTGCATCCAGCCGGTGCCGACGAGCCGGCGTTGCCGGTCAAAGGGCACCGTCCCCCAGGAGGGAAGCGGGCGTGTTCATTGCCAGCTGCCGACGTCGGCATCCCTGGCTTCGCCGCCCGGCTGACCGTCGGCCCCCAGCGACAGCACATCGACTTCGCCGTGCACGCCGGGGCTCAGGTACTGGTAGGGTCGGTTCCAGGGGTCGGCCGGCAGCTTGTCCAGGTACGGGCGCCAGTTCGGCGGCACCGGCGCGGTGGTGGGGCGGGCCACCAGGGCGTTCAGGCCCTGCTCGGTGCTGGGGTAGCGCTGGTTGTCCAGCCGGTAGAGCTTGAGCGCCTGCATCAGGTTGTTCACGTCGGTGCGGGCGGCGGTCACCCGCGCGTCATCGGCGCGGTCGAGCACATTGGGCACGATCAGCGCGGCCAGCACGCCGATGATGACCAGCACCACCATGAGTTCGATCAGCGTGAAGCCACGCTGCAGCGCCCGGCGTGCTGGGCCGTGCGCGGGGTGGGTGCCGGGTGTGGGCGGAGGGCAAAGGCGTTTCAAATCGATCTCCCGAATCGGGCCTCAAGCGGGCTGGCGGCGCGACCTGGAGACAAGACACGTCTCGTGGGCGCCAGCCCCGGGGGCGTGACAAACGGTCGATCATAATGCGGCCATGAACAAGGTGGCACTGTCTGGTCGTTGGAGATTACCCCTCGCGGGCCTGTCGGGTGGGGGCGTCACCGCGCGCGGCTGGCCGGCCTGGATGGCCGGACTGCTCTGGCTGTTGGTGGGGCTCAGCGCCGGCTACTGGGTGCTGCTGGCCTGGGGGCGCGGCCCCATGGTGCCGGTGAGCGCCTCGGCCGCCAGCCTGCCGCAGACCGATGTGGCCCTGGTGGCCCGTGCACTGGGGTCGTTTCCCCAGGTCGCGACCGAAACCGCAGCACCTGCGCCGCCCGCCACGCGGTACCGGCTGGTCGGCGTGGTGTCCCGGCGCAACCAGAGCGGCGCGGCGCTGATCGCGGTGAACGACCAGCCGCCGCGCCCCTACACCGTGGGTGCGGTGCTGGAAGGCGAACTGGTGCTGCAGTCGGTGGAGCGGCGCGTGGCGCGGCTGGGCCCCGCCCTCAACGGGCCGAGCACCGTGGAACTGGAACTGGCGCCGGTCGCCGACTGATGGGGCTCGCCGCTTGAACCCCGCTGCGCCCCCGGACCGACCGCATGGCGCGCAGGCGGTCCCTGCCAACGCCGCCGACCCGTTGCTCAAGCCCTCGGGCAACCTGTTGAACAACCTCTGCCTGGAGTTGCAGCGGCATCCGCCGTTCAACGAAATGGAGCCGGCCCATGTGAAGGCCTTCGTGGCCGCTTCACGCCAGGCCTATTTCGCGCCGGGCGAAGCGGTGGTCCGTCCGGAGGACGGGCCGGTGCGCGAGCTGTTCTTCATCCGCCGCGGGGCCATCACCGGCAAGCGCGGTCTGTCGGACGTGGCCGGTGGCGCCTTCCAGTACGAGGCCGGTGACCTGTTTCCCATCAGCGCCGTGCTGGCCCGGCGTGCGCCCACCACCACCTACAGCGCCACCGAGGACACGTTCGTGCTGGGCCTGCCCGCTGACGAGATGCAGGCGCTCGCCGAAACCAGCCCGGTGTTCGGCGACTTCCTCAACCGCCGCATCCTGAAGTTTCTGGACCTGTCGCGTGCCGCCCTGCAGGTGGTCTATGCCTCGCAGGCGCTGGCCGAACAGTCGCTGGAGACCCCGCTGGCCCAGCTGTGCCACAAGGCGCCCGTGACCTGCTCACCCGACACGCCGCTGCAGGACGTGCTGTCGCAGATGCACCGCCTGCGCATCGGCTCCATGCTGGTGGTCAACCCCGCCGGCGAGCCGGTGGGCATCCTGACCCGGTACGACATCCTCGGCCGCGTGGCCCTGGCGCAACTGCCCATGGCCACGCCCATCGCGCAGGTCATGGTGCAGCCGGTGCACAGCCTCACCACCGCGCACACCGCGCAGGACGCGGCCCTGCTCATGTCCCAGCACGGCATCCGCCATGTGCCCATCACCCGCGAGGGGCGTGCCGTGGGCATCGTCTCCGAGCGCGACCTGTTTGCCCTGCAGCGCCTGAGCCTCAAGCACGTCAGCGGCAGTATCCGCAACGCGGCCGACGTGCCCACGCTCAAGCTGGTGGCGCACGACATCCGGCGTTTCGCCCGCAGCCTGCTCGGGCAGGGCGTGCAGGCCAAGCAGCTCACCGCGCTCATCAGCCACCTCAACGACGTGTTGACCGCCCGCCTGCTGGAGATCAAGGCGGCGGAGCACGGGCTCGATCCGCAGCGGTTCTGCTGGGTCGCGCTGGGCTCCGAGGGGCGCGGCGAACAGACCATCGCCACCGACCAGGACAACGCCCTCATCCTCGCCGACCCGGCCGATGGACCACCCCACGACAAGGCGCGCCTGCTGGCCTTTGCCCGCGAGGTGAACGAAGCGCTGGACGCCTGCGGCTACCCGCTGTGCCGGGGCAACATCATGGCCAGCAACCCGGACTGCTGTCTCACCGAGAGCGAATGGCGGCAGCGGTTTGCCCAGTGGATCGACCAGGGCTCCCCCAACGACCTGCTCAACGCCAGCATCTATTTCGACTTCCGTGCCCTCGCGGGCCGGCCGGCGCTGGCCGCCGACTTGCGCGAATTCGTCACCCGGCGCGCCGCGGCCAACCCGCGTTTCCTGCGCCAGCTCGCGGTCAATGGCCTGGCGCATGGCGCGCCGCTGAACTGGCTGGGCCAGATCGACACCACCCCGGTGGACGGCGTGGCCACGCTCGACCTCAAGCTGCAGGGCACGGCGATCTTCGTGGACGTGGCGCGCCTGTACGCGCTGGCCCGCGGTGTCCCGGCCACTGGCACGCGCGAACGCTTCGAGGCACTGGGGCCCCTGCTGGGTGTGCCTCCGCACGAGCACCAGGCCTGGGTCGGCGGGTTCGAGTTCCTGCAGATGCTGCGGCTGCGCGCCCAGCTCGATGGCACCACCGTGGGCGACAGCGCCAACCGCATCGCCGTGGGCGGACTCAACGACATCGACCGCCGCATCCTCAAGGAGACGCTGCGCGTGGCGCGCACCCTGCAGCAGCGGGTGAAGCTCGACTACGAACGATGAGCGCTCTGCCGCAGCGGGTCCATGCGTGGTGGCGGCGCCTCCTGTCCGGGCACCGTGCGGGCGCGGCCGGGCGCCCCGAGCTGGAGCGCTGGGTGGTGCTCGATGTGGAAACCAGCGGGCTGGACGTCTCCCGGGACAGCTTGCTGGCGATCGCCGCGGTCGCCCTGCGGGTGGACTGGGCGCGGGGGCGCCTGGACATTACCCTCGGCGACAGTTTCGAAGTGCAGCTGCTGCACGGCGTGGGCGAACAACGCCAGCGTGCCGGGCTGGAGCCCGCGGCGGCGCTGCAGGCCTTGGCCGACTTCGTGCAGTCGTCCCCCTTGCTGGCGTTTCGCAGCGGGTTCGATGAAGGCCTGATTGGGCGTCATTGCCAGCAGCACCTGGGCCGCCGGCTGACCAACCCCTGGCTGGACCTGGAGTCTCTCTGTGCTCTGACGCAGGGCGGCGTACCGGCCCGTTCACTCGATGACTGGCTCCAGCATTTCGGCATTGAGTGCGCGCAACGCCACCAGGCCGCCGCCGACGCCCTGGCCGAGAGCGAGTTGCTGCTGCGCATCTGGCCCGCGCTGTCCCGCCAGTGTCGTGGCTGGGACGATGCGGCCCGTCTGGCTGGCCACCGGCGGTGGTTGAGGGACTGAGGGCGGTCAATGACCGCGTTGGGGTTCCAGCAAGCGTTGCGCCGCCAGCAGCAGCGGCCACGCGAGCAGGGTGCCCACGCCTTGCCCCATGCGCAGTTCCATGTCCAGCAGGGGCTGTGCCTGCAGGTGGATCAGCAGCAGGCGGTGGCCCGGCTCTGCCGAGCGGTGGGCAAAAACCAGGTAGTCCGCGCAGGCCGGTACCAGGGCGCGGGCGACCAGGGCCGCCGCACTGGCCACGAAACCGTCCACCAGCACCACCCGCCGCTCGCTGGCGGCTTGCAGCATCGCACCCGTCAGCATCGCGATCTCGAAGCCACCCATGGCCGCCAGCACTTCCAGCGGCGCGGTGGCCTTGCGGTGCCGGCTGGCGGCGGCGAAGAGCTTCTGCAGCTTGTGTTTCAATTGGGTTTCGTCCAGCCCACTGCCGCGTCCGCAGGCGTCGGCCAGCGGCACGCCGCACAGCCGGGACAGCATCAGCGCCGCGCAGGACGTGGCCGCCACACCGACGTCGCCCAGTGCCAGGAGGTTGCCCGGCAGGTGGCGCACCACATCCATGCCCGCGTGCATGGCGGCCACGGCCTGGGTGATCGACATCGCGGGACTCAGCACCATATTGCGCGTGCCGTAGCCGATCTTGCGCGGCAGCAGGGTGGCGCTGGGCACGGTATCGCTGGGCAGGTTGATGTGGGATGCCAGGCCGGCATCCACCACCGTCAGGTTGAAACCGTGCAGTTGCGCCAGGCTGTTCACCACCGCGGTGCCCTGCAGCATCTGCAGCACGCGCAGGCGGGTCGTGTCCTGGGGGAACACGGAAACCCCCTCATCGGCAATGCCGTGGTCCCCCGCGAACACGAGGATCTGGGGGGCCAGAAAAGCGAGTGGGTCGAACTGCGTCGGATCGGCATGCTGTATGCGTGCCAGTTGCAGCGCCAGGGCCTCGATGCGACCCAGGGCATGCTCGGGCAGTTCTTTTCTTGAGAGACGCCCGCGCAGTTCGACCTCCAGCCCGGCGTCGGCGGTGGGCGAGATCGGGGGGAGCCGCAAGCCATGAATCTCTTCCCGGGGGCTCACATCCTCTGGGACGGGAAGGGTCGCGGTGTTCATGGGTACTTGGACTCGTGGGGGTCAGCTCTTGAGGAACAGACGGTACACCGGATTCTGGGTTTCTTCCACATACGGATAGCCCAGTGTCTCCAGGAACTTGGCAAAGGCCTTGTCGTCCTTGGCCGGGACCTGCAGACCCACCAGGATGCGGCCGTAGTCGGCGCCCTGGTTGCGGTAATGGAACAGGCTGATGTTCCAGCCCGGACGCATCAGGCTCAGGAACTTCAGCAGGGCCCCCGGGCGCTCGGGAAACACGAAGCGCAACAGCCGCTCGTCCTGTGCCAGCGGAGAATGCCCGCCCACCATGTGGCGGATGTGTTCCTTGGCCAGGTCGTCGTGGGTGAGATCCAGCGTCTCGAAGCCGTGTTTGCCCAGTGTCTGGGCGATTTTTCCGGACTCGCCTTTGCCCTGGGTGGTCAGGCCCACGAACACGTGCGCCAGCCGGTCGTCGTGAATGCGGTAGTTGAACTCGGTCACGTTGCGTGCGCCCTTGCTGCCGCCGAACGCCGGCAGGTCGCCGATCAGTTCGCAGAAGCGCCGGAAGCTGCCGCGTTCCTCGGGGATGGTCACGGCCAGCAGCGCTTCGCGTTCTTCGCCCACCTCGGCCCGCTCGGCCACGAAACGCAGCCGGTCGAAGTTCATGTTGGCGCCACACAGGATGGCGGCGTAGGTTTCGCCTTTCGTCTTGTGCGTGGACACGTACTGCTTGATGGCGGCCACCGCCAGCGCCCCCGAGGGTTCAACGATGCTGCGCGTGTCGACAAAGATGTCCTTGATGGCGGCGCACACCGCGTCGGTGTCCACCACCACGAACTCGTCCACCAGTCCGCTGGCGATCCGGAAGGTTTCTTCGCCCACCAGCTTGACCGCCGTGCCGTCGGCGAACAGACCCACATCCTGCAGCGTCACGCGCCCACCCGCGTTCACCGACTGCAGCATCGCGTCCGAATCGATGGTCTGCACCCCGATCACCTTGATCTCAGGGCGCACCGCCTTGATGTAGTTGGCCACGCCGGAAATCAGGCCGCCACCACCAATGGCGACGAACACGGCGTCCAGATGGTCCGAACCCAGGCTCTGCAGCTGGCGCAGGATCTCCATCGCAATCGTGCCCTGTCCCGCGATCACGTCCGGATCGTCAAAAGGATGCACGAAAGTGAGCCCCTGCTTCTTTTGCAGCGCCAACGAATGGGTGTAGGCGTCGGAGTAGCTGTCGCCGTGCAACACGACCTCACCGCCCAGTGCGCGCACCGCGTCCACCTTGACCTGGGGCGTGGTGGTGGGCATGACGATGACGGCCCGGGTGCCGAGCTTGTGTGCGCCCAGCGCCACGCCCTGGGCATGGTTGCCGGCCGAGGCACAGATCACGCCTTTCTGGAGCTGATCCTCCGACAGGTGGGCCATCTTGTTGTACGCCCCGCGCAGCTTGAAACTGAACACCGGCTGCTGGTCTTCCCGCTTGAGCAGCACCGTGTTGTGCAGGCGGCGACTCAGATTCTTCGCGGGTTCAAGGGCCGATTCCACGGCCACGTCGTAGACCCGGGCGGTCAGGATCTTCTTCAGGTAGTCGGCCGGCCCGAGCGTGGTGACGGGGGATGGACTGGGCAAAACTGGGCTCGGGGCGGGTTTTTGTGGGCGGGCGGGCATGGGGGTTCCTCGGCCGTCATCATATCGAGCCGCCATTCGGGCAAAAAAAACCCGGACTGGCGAACCGGTCCGGGCTTAAATCCACCCGTGGAGGGTAGAGGAGACAACCTTAAATACAATGGCGCCAGTATAGCGCTGCCATGCTGCGGCGCAACATGGCAGCGGGGGTTTTGCTTTGTTTTTTTAGAGAGTCTCCCCGAACTTCGTCATTTTTGTCACGCCAGGACCCCCTATGGAATGCACTGTCACCTGGACCGGCGCGGCCGGCACCCGCTCCCACATGGGCTTTGTCGCTGAAACCGGGAGCGGCCACGTTCTGGCCATGGATGGCGCCCCGGACGCAGCCAAACCGGAAAACGGTGGCGCCAATCTGGCGCCGCGCCCGATGGAAACCGTGCTGGCCGGCACAGGAGGGTGCACCGCCTACGACGTGGTGCTGATCCTCAAACGCGGACGCCACGATGTCCGCGGCTGCAGCGTCAAGCTCACCACGGAGCGCGCTGAAACTGATCCCAAGGTGTTCACCAGGATTCACATGCACTTCACGGTGACCGGCAAGGCCATCCCGCCCGCGGCGGTGGAGCGCGCCATTGCCATGAGTCACGACAAGTACTGCTCGGCCAGCATCATGCTCGGCAAAACGGCCGAGATCACCACAGGTTTCGAGGTGCTGGAGGCCTGATCGGGTGGGGTGCCGCGGCGCGTCAGATCCGATGCGCCACGGTGGTCATGACCTTCGCCGCCAGTTTCATCAGGCTCTTGACCGGCATGGGCAGTTCGGACGCGCCCGCGTGTTGGGCCTGCCGGGCGTGGCGGGCCTCATCCTCTTTCATCTGCGCCACGATGGCGCGCGAGGCTTGGTCCTGGGCCGGCAGCCGCTCCATGTGACTGGCCAGGTGGGCTTCTACCTGGCGCTCGGTTTCCACCACGAAACCCAGGCTGACGCCAGGCCCGAAACGCCCCGCCAGCAGGCCCAGGCCGAAAGCCCCCGTGTACCACAGCGGATTCAGCAACGACGGCCGCGCGCCCAACTCGTCCAGCCGGGTTCTGGTCCAGGCCAGATGGTCGGTTTCTTCCCGGCCCGCTGCCTCCAGTTGCGCTGCCAAGGCGTGATCGGGTTGCCGTCCTGCATTGGCGCTGCGGGCAGCGAGCGCCTGAGCGGTGTACAGCGCCTGGGCACAGACCTCGCCCATATGGTTCACACGCATCAAGGCGCCGGATTGCACGCGTTCGGCGTCACTCAGATGAACCTCGCCACCTGCTTGCGGCAGTAGCGGGCAGTCCCGCGATGCCCTGGGCGCGACGAACAACGTGCGCAGGGCCGAGTCGGCGGCGATCAGCATGGCATCCATGGGCATGGTGAGAGGTTCCGTTCTTGAATCAAGTGCGCATGAGTATGCCGTCTGGCGTGTTGGGATACCGGGTCGACACGGGGATTGCCACCGCGGCACTTCAAGATGCCTTTCGCTCGAGAAAGCGCCAGCAGCGGAGGAGGGCATGCAGCTGCAGGCGCTGCTCATCTTGATGCGTCCCGGAGTGTCGTTCGTGAGCAACAAAACGGGGTGGGATGACTCAGGGTTTACCCACGAATGCGGCTCATGGCGTGGCGGCCGCCGGTGCATTCTGGTGCAATGGCTACAGCTTCCAGAACGGAGGTTGGCTCGGGCAGACAAGACCCGCAGCCTCACATTCAACCCTTGGAGAAATCTTCAATGAAAAAGACCTTGATCGCTCTGGCCGCCCTGGCTGCCACCAGCGCTTTTGCCCAATCCTCCGTGACCCTGTACGGCGTGGCCGACGTTGCTCTGACCAAGGTGACCGGTTCCTCCGCAGCCGTCGGCGCCAGCAGTGGCCTGAACAACGGCACCAGTCGCCTGGGCTTCAAGGGTACCGAGGACCTCGGTGGTGGCCTGAAGGCCGGTTTCACCTTTGAGCAGGCCGTGAACCTGGCCACCGGTGCAACCAATGCCAACACCTTCGATCGTGCTGCCTGGTTGAACCTGGCTGGCGGTTTTGGTGACCTGCGTCTGGGCCGCAGCCTGACCCCCAACTTCTACGGTGTTGCTGCCTGGGAACTGACCGGTACCGCGAACTACTCCGTGGTCGCCAACCAGTTTGGTTTCGCTGGTCCTTCGCGTAACGACGCCATGATGATGTACACCAGCCCCAACTTTGGTGGCTTCTCCGTCAGCTTTGGTCACGTGCTCAAGGGCAACAACGCCGACGTCGCCAAGAACAGCCTGAATGCCATCTACAAGAATGGTCCTCTGGCTGTGGGCTTCTCCTATGCCAAGGCCACCGGTACCGAAGCCTCCAAGGGCATTGGCGCCAACTACAACTTCGGCGCCTTCCAACTGGCTGGTTCGGTGATGGACCCCGCTGGTGACTCCAAAGGCTTCTCCATCGGTGGCGGTGTCCAGGCCGGTCCTGTGAACATCGTGCTCGACATTGCTCGCGATACCGAAGCCAAAGACACCAACACCCTGGTGGAAGTGAAGTACCCGCTGAGCAAGCGCACCTTCACGTACGTGGCTTTTGTGCGTGATGGCAAGGGCAAGACCGAAGAGAACGTCAACGGTCTCGGTTTGGGTCTGCGCCACAACTTCTGATCTCGCGCTGGCTTTGCCAGCAAGCGATCAAACAGGAAACCCTGCCGCGAATGCGGCAGGGTTTTTTTTGCTTGTGGAACGACAAGTATCCATATGTCAGGGTGCTGGTGTCTTGGGGGATCGACTGTTTCAAAAAACCGACATCTGGTGTATGTAAGTCGATATTTGCAGGGAAAACCCTTGGCACTGATCGCGAGGCCATTACCATCACTTCGTGAATCAACCTCACAGCTGGTCTTGATTGCGAGACCGGACATCACTTAAGAAGGAATCCTGTCATGAAGAAAACTCTGATTGCTTTGGCCGTTCTGGCAGCCTCCGGCGCCGCTTTTGCCCAATCTTCCGTGAGCTTGTACGGTATTGCTGATATCGCCTTGGTCAAAGCCAAGGGTTCGAGCGCTCAGCTCGCCTCTGGCGGCGTGAGCACCAGCCGTCTGGGCTTCAAGGGCACCGAAGACCTCGGTGGTGGCCTGAAAGCCAACTTCCTGTTCGAAGAAGGCATTGACCTGACCACCGGCGCCCTGAAAGGCAACGGCTTTGCCCGTCAGGCCTACGTCGGTCTGGCTGGCGGCTTCGGCGAAGTGAAGCTGGGCAACGTGTACACCGCCTACGACGACATCTCCGGCGCCACCAACCCCGTGTTCGATTCCGTTCTGGCCCCGACCGTGGTGTGGGCTTCGACCGGTTACATCAGCAACCCCGGCTCCAACATCTATTACGCTTCTCCGTCCTTCGGTGGCGTGAGCGGTGCCGTCAGCTACGCGCTGGACGGCTCCAAGCAGAAGGTGACTTCTGTGAACGTCAAGTACGAAGGTGGCCCGGTCTACGTGGGTTTTGGTTACCAAGACGAAGCTGATCGCACCGGCAACAAGTTCACCCGCCTGAACGGTTCCTACGACCTCGGCGTTGTCAAGCTGCTGGCTGGCTACGGTCAGGTCAAACCTGAAGTGGGTTCCAAGACCACCGAGTACTCTTTCGGTGCCGACGTTCCCCTGGGTTCTGCTCTGACCCTGTCGACCGGCCTGGCATCGTCCAAGGTTGACGGTGGCGACAACCGCAACAGCGTTGGCCTGGGCGTGGCTTACTCCATGTCCAAGCGCACCACGCTGTACACCGGCTTCCGCAAGGAAAACAAGGCTGCTGGCGACACCAGCCTGTTCGCCGCTGGCGTCAAGCACACCTTCTGATCTGGGCGGCCGCAAGGCTGCTTGACTCAGTTGAACAAAAGGCCGCTGGGGGCAACCCCAGCGGCCTTTTTTATTTGCCTGGCCTACGCCTTCACAAGAAGGAACGTGCAGACACGGTGGTCACACGCCCTTGTGGAACACAAGACCCGCGTGCTCGCGCATCGCGTGGAATTTGATTTTTGGCCAATTGGCTTCCACGGCGCGCAGCGTCGCCTGGTGGTCGACCAGGAGCGTGGGTGCATCCACCGCGTCCAGCGCCACCCGATGGCTGTTGGCGTCGATGAATTTTTTCAGCTCGACCTCGCCACCATCTTCCGGCGCACAGGTCACCCAGCGGGCCACCTGGTAGGGGCTTCCCATGATGCGGGCCTTGACGCCGTATTCGTGCTCCAGGCGATGCGCCACCACCTCGAACTGCAGTTGGCCCACAGCGCCCAGTAGCAGAACCGAACCCGCCACCGGACGGAATACCTGGATCGCGCCCTCTTCACCGAGTTGGGTCAGGCCGGCGCGCAATTGCTTGCTGCGCAACGGGTCGGCCACTTCCACACTTCGGATGATTTCCGGCGCGAAGAAGGGCAGGCCGGTGAACTGCAGGTTCTCACCTTCGGTGAGTGTGTCTCCGAGCTGCAACACGCCATGGTTCGGGATGCCGATGATGTCGCCAGCAAACGCCTCGTCGAGCAGCTCGCGCCGCTGCGACAAAAAGCTCACCACGGTATTGGGCCGCAGATCCTTGCCGCTGCGCACCACCCTGAGCTTCATGCCGCGTTCAAAGTGGCCGCTGGCCACGCGCACGAAGGCGATGCGGTCGCGGTGCGCCGGGTCCATGTTGGCCTGGATCTTGAACACCACGCCGGTGAACTTCGGCTCTTCAGGGTGCACCACACGCTGGATGGCGGGGCGGTCGCCCGGAGGCGGCGCCAGGTCCACCAGTGCATCCAGCACCTCGCGCACGCCGAAGTTATTGACCGCCGAGCCGAACAGCATGGGTGTCTGTTTGCCCGCCAGGAACTGTTCTTCGTCGAACGCGGGCGAAGCGCCTTCGACCAGTTCCAGTTCGCCTTTGGCCTGTTCGAACTCGGCGCCGAAGCGCTTCAGGCTCTCGGCGTTGTCCAATCCGGCCAGCACTTCCTCGTCACCGCCCCTGCGGTCTTCGCCCGCTGCGAACACGCGCATCTGGTCGGTTCGGCGGTCGTACACACCGCGGAAGGTCTTGCCCATGCCCACGGGCCAGGTGAATGGCACGACCGTCATGCCCAGTTCACGCTCGATCTCGTCCATCAGGTCCAGCGGCGCCTGCACCTCGCGGTCCATCTTGTTGACGAAGGTGAGGATGGGTGTGTTGCGCGCGCGGCAGACCTGCAGCAGTCGCCGCGTCTGAGGTTCCACACCATTGCCAGCGTCGATCACCATCAACGCGGCATCCACGGCGGTGAGCACGCGGTAGGTGTCCTCGCTGAAATCCTGGTGACCGGGCGTGTCGAGCAGGTTGATCACGCAGTCGCGGTATTCCATCTGCATCACCGACGACGCCACGGAGATGCCGCGCTGCTTTTCGATCTCCATCCAGTCGGACGTGGCGTGGCGCGCAGCCTTGCGCGCCTTCACCGATCCAGCGATGTTGATGGCGCCCGAGAACAGCAGCAGCTTCTCGGTCAGGGTCGTTTTACCCGCGTCGGGGTGGGAAATGATGGCGAAGGTACGGCGACGCTTCACCTGTTGGGCAATTTCGGACATAGCTCATGATTATCGCGGGTGGGACAATAGGACGATGCACCCCAAAGCCCTCCTGGACGAATGTTCCGCCCTGATCGAACAGGTTTTCAAATTTGACCATCCCACCGACGCCGTGGTCGCGCGCCATTTCCGGGAGAACCGGTCACTCGGCCCGCGCGAGCGCGCCACGTTGTCGGACACGGTTTACGCCATCCTGCGCGAGCGCCTGAAGTTCGAATGGCTGGCCCGCTCCGGCACCGGTTCCAAGTGGCGCCGACTCGCCATCCTGGGTTTCCCGGGGGATCGCGACTTTCTCAAGAGCGCGTTGACCGACGCGGAAAAGACCTGGTGGGACCACTGTCTGGCGGTGAACGACGCCGACCTGATGGCGCAGCACCGCCACAACCTGCCCGATTGGCTGGCCAGCGCACTGCGCGAGCAGGTGGGTGACGAGTTCGATGCGCTTGTGGCCAGTCTGAACCAGCCGGCTGCGCTGGATCTGCGCGTCAATGTGCTGAAGAAAAAGCGCGAAGTGGTCTTGGCCGAGTTGCGCCAGGCGGGGTTGGCCTGTGAGGCCACCCCATATTCCCCGTTGGGCATCCGACTGCAGGGCAAACCTTCACTGACCAAACTGCCGGCCTTTGTGCAGGGCGACGTGGAAGTGCAGGACGAAGGATCACAGCTGCTGGCACTGCTGCTGGACGCCAAGCGTGGCGAAATGGTGGTGGACTTTTGCGCGGGCGCGGGCGGCAAAACGCTGGCCATTGGCGCGGCCATGCGCAACAGCGGACGCCTGTATGCGTTCGACACCTCTGGTCATCGGCTCGATGCCCTCAAACCCCGACTGGCACGCAGCGGACTGTCGAATGTGCACCCCGTGGCCATCGCCCACGAGCGCGACGACCGCATCAAGCGCCTAGCGGGCAAGATCGACCGTGTACTGGTCGATGCACCGTGTTCTGGCCTGGGCACTTTGCGTCGCAGCCCCGACCTGAAATGGCGGCAAACACCGCAGACCGTGGCCGCGCAGGCGGAACTGCAACAGGCCATCCTGCACAGCGCTGCGCGCCTGCTCAAGCCAGACGGGCGGCTTGTGTACGCCACCTGCAGTCTGCTGCGGGCGGAGAATGAGGCGGTTTGCGAAGCCTTTGCCCTGGCCCATCCTGAATTCGAAGAGGTACCCGTGTCTGCCCTGCTGGACGCTCTGCATGTGCCGCAGGCTGCGGCTTTGTGTTCGGGTGAGCGGGGGCGCTGGCTGCGTCTGTGGCCGCATCGGCATGCAACAGATGGCTTCTTTGCTGCCGTCTGGCGGAAAAAGCCTTGAAAAACCGGTAAAACACCCGATTTTCATCTGAGCTTTCGCCGGTCGGGTGGTTGTGGCTAGGTGTTTTTCACCCTCGCCCTTAAAATCAAAGGCTCCCTTCGGCCCGCTGTGTGCGCGAGCCTGGCCTGTTTGATATGGACGCTTCCAGGCGTTCTTTTAGGAAATCAATGTTCTCTTCTGATTCGGGGGCTTTTTCCCTTCTGTGGGATGGCCTGATCCAGTTCCTGGCCCACGGTCTGACCGGTGCGTCGTGGTGGCAGGCCATGGTGGTGGCACTGGTGTTGACCCATGTCACCATTGCGAGTGTCACCATTTACCTCCATCGCCATTCGGCGCACCGCGCACTGGACCTGCACCCGGTGGCCTCGCATTTTTTCCGCTTCTGGCTCTGGATGACCACCGGCATGGTTACCAAGGAGTGGACGGCCATTCACCGCAAACACCACGCCAAGTGTGAACACGAGGGTGATCCTCACAGCCCAGTGGTGTTTGGCATCAAGAAGGTGTTCTGGGAGGGCAGCGAGTTGTACCGGGCCGAAGCCAAGAACCAGGAAACCCTGGAGCGCTACGGGCACAACACGCCGGACGACTGGATCGAGCGCCATGTGTACACCGGGCGTTCGCGCCTGGGCGTGAGCCTGATGCTGATCATCAATGTCGCCATGTTTGGCGTGTTGGGCCTGACGGTATGGGCTATTCAGATGATCTGGATTCCGATCACCGCGGCCGGCATCATCAACGGCATTGGCCACTGGTGGGGTTACCGCAACTTCGAAGCGACCGATGCCAGCACCAACGTCTCGCCATGGGGCATTCTCATTGGCGGCGAAGAGCTGCACAACAACCACCACACCTACCCCACATCCGCCAAGCTGTCGGTCAAACCTTACGAGTTTGATATTGGCTGGCTCTATATCAGCGTGCTCAAGTCGCTGGGTCTGGCGCGCGTGAAAAAGTTGCCACCGAAGATGGCCTTTGGCGACGTGAAGCCGGTGGCAGATGAAAAAACGCTGGAAGCCATCATTGCCAACCGGTATGAGGTTATGGCCGGATTCGCGCGCGAGCTGCGCACTGCCTGCAAGCGCGAGATCGAGGGGTTGAAGTCCCGCAGTGCCGACGCTTCGGTTCTGGACGCGGCTCGCCGCTGGCTGCACCGCGACGACGACAAGGTGCCGGCCGAAGTCAAGCCTCAACTGGCGCTGGCCCGGGCCGAACATCCGGTGCTCGACAAGATGGTGACCATGCGCGAAGAGCTGCGTGCGCTGTGGTCCAGCACAAACGCCACGCGCGAGCAGCTTGCCAGTGACCTGCAGGCTTGGTGTCGTCGCGCTGAAGAAAGTGGTATCGCCGCGCTGCGCGACTTCTCGATTCGTCTGCGCTCCGCGCACGCTTGAGGGTCTGATGTCCCACCCCCGCGGCGCGTCACCCCCTCAAGGGGGGCAACGCTGGCGGCCCGGCGGAGCCGGTTCCGCGGCCTTCTGGGATAGAGGCACTTCGTTCCGGAACGAGTCGAGTGTGGTCGCCGACAAACAAAAAAGCCGCTGTTTTCACAGCGGCTTTTTTTGTTGGGAGAACCGGCTGAATTACTTCAGCTTGATTTCCTTGTAATCCACGTGCTTGCGAGCTTTGGGATCAAATTTTTTGATCAGCATCTTCTCGGGCGTGGTCTTCTTGTTTTTGGTCGTGGTGTAAAAGTGGCCGGTACCCGCAGTGGATTCCAGCTTGATCTTTTCGCGTCCGCCTTTGGTTGCCATGGTGTGTGCTCCTTATGCCTGGCCGCGTGCGCGCAGGTCAGCGAGCACGGCATCTATGCCGTTCTTGTCGATCAGGCGCAGGGCAGCGCCCGACACGCGAAGGCGAACCCAGCGGTTTTCGCTCTCGACCCAGAAACGGCGGTATTGCAGGTTCGGCAGGAACCGGCGCTTGGTTTTGTTGTTGGCGTGGGAAACGTTGTTCCCGACCATGGGCTTCTTGCCCGTGACGTCGCAGACGCGTGCCATGAGGACACTCCGATACTTCTATACAGCTGTTGGCCCAGGATGCCGGTGGACAGGTGTCCGTTCTGCATCTGGCGTTCCAGCCTCACCTCGCCAGGAAAGGGTGGCGGTAACCCGAATTCGTCACGCACAACCGAAACCGGTCAAACGCAGCAAAGCCTTGAATTATAGCGCGGGTGGGTTGGCCTGGCCAACACCGCCCGGCGGGAAGGGCTCAGGCCTCGTTTTGTTCCAGAAAACGCTGGGCGTCGAGTGCCGCCATGCAGCCGGTGCCAGCACTGGTGATGGCCTGGCGGTACACGTGGTCCTGCACGTCACCCGCAGCGAACACGCCGGGCACGCTGGTCATGGTGGCCATGCCCTTCAGCCCTGATTGCGTGACGATGTAGCCGTCTTGCATCTCGAGTTGACCTTTGAAGATATCGGTGTTGGGGCTGTGGCCGATGGCGATGAAACAGCCCTTGAGCACGAGGTCTTCGGTCTCGCCGGTCTTCACACTTTTCAGGCGCACGCCGGTCACGCCGCTCTGGTCACCCAGCACCTCGTCGAGCGTGAAATGGGTCTTGAGCTCGATCTTGCCCGCAGCGACCTTCTCCATCAGCTTGTCGACCAGGATGGGCTCGGCCTTGAACGTGTCGCGGCGATGCACCAGGGTGACCTTGCGGGCGATATTCGACAGATACAGGGCTTCTTCGACGGCGGTGTTGCCGCCGCCCACGACGGCCACGTCCTGCTCGCGGTAGAAAAAGCCATCGCAGGTGGCGCAACCACTCACGCCTTTGCCCATGAAGGCTTCTTCCGAGGGCAGGCCCAGGTACTTGGCCGAAGCGCCGGTGGCGATGATCAGCGCATCGCAGCTGTACTCACCACTGTCGCCCTTGAGCACAAAAGGCCGCTTGGAAAAATCGACCGCATTGATGTGATCGAACACGATCTCGGTCTTGAAGCGCTCCGCGTGCGCCTGGAAGCGCTGCATCAGCTCAGGGCCCTGAATGCCGTCCACGTCGGCGGGCCAGTTGTCCACGTCGGTGGTGGTCATGAGCTGGCCACCCTGGGCAATCCCGGTGATGAGCACCGGGTTGAGGTTGGCGCGGGCGGCATAGACCGCGGCCGTGTAGCCGGCAGGGCCGGATCCCAGAATAAGAACTTTGGAGTGCTTCATGTTGCGCAGCCCCATCGAACTTTGGGGCAAGTGGTTTAGAGTTGACGTTGATTCGCGGCTTCCGCGGCCTTGTGCTCAACCTGGGAGGGTGGGCCGGTGACTGGAGTCATTGTATGAAAGAGCGCTGCGTCCGCAGTTCAAGCATAGGAATAAACGCATGTCCATCCTGTCCAATCTGGATTTGATTCGCCGGGTACCGCTGTTTTCCACGCTGACGCAGGCACAGGCCGAATCGGTGGCCGATGCGGTGGTCAAGCGGCGCTTCAAGCGCGGGGAATGCATCGTCGAGCAGGGGAAAAAGTCCAATTGCCTGGCCATCGTGCTGACGGGCCGGGCCCGTGTGGTGACCGCCGACAGCCGCGGTCGTGAAGTGATCCTGGCCACCATGAACCCGGGCGACTACGTGGGTGAGATGAGTCTGATCGACAACCAGCCGCATTCGGCCACCGTGCGAGCCGAGGTGCAGACCGACGTGCTGATCCTGGGGCGGGTGGAGTTCGCGCGCTGCCTGCCGGAAAACACCTCCATGGCCTATGCCGTGATGAAAGGGCTGGTGCAACGCCTGCGCCATGCCGATCGCAAGATCGAATCGCTCGCCCTGATGGATGTGTATGGCCGGGTGGCCCGCGCGCTGCTGGAGTTCGCGCAGCCCGGCAAGGACGGCCAGCTCGTCATCCGCGACAGGGTCTCGCGCCAGGATGTTGCGAAAATGATCGGCGCCTCGCGCGAGATGGTCAGCCGGGTGATGAAGGACCTGGAGGATCGGGGGTTCATCGAGCTGGCTGAGGACGGCAGCACCGTCATCAAGGAACGTCTCAATTCACTGGGTTGAACGACACTGACCGTCCGGCGAGTGGCTTCGGGCCGCCCGCTCGCCAGTGCTTTGGTGCCCCTTGCGGCGGGCGCGGAGACGCATCTCCATGGGGTAAGCTTGCCCCCGGAATATTGCGGAGCCTATGACTTATTCACTCAACACGCTCAACGCCGACCGCGCCAACACGGCGCCGGCGGGGGTGACCCGTTTTGCCCAGGAGATCGGGCTCGTGCTGGGCGCCGCAGCGCTGGCGTTCTGGTTGCTGGCCTTGCTGAGCCACTCGCTGGCCGACCCGGCCTGGAGCACCACGGGTACCCGGCCGGAGGCGGGCAACTGGGGTGGCCGGTTCGGCGCCCTGCTGGCCGACTGGAGCTATTTCCTGCTGGGCTTTTCAGTCTGGTGGTGCTTTTTCGCCGGTGTGCGGGCTTGGCTGTCGGCGCTGGCACGCTGGATACGGGGGTATCAGGGGCTGGATGCGGACGACGAGGCGCACGCCCTGGAAAAGGCCACAGTGTGGCAACGCATCCGGGGTCGGCGTGCCGTTTTCTGGCTTGCGCTGGGCCTGTTGCTGGTGGCCAGCACCACGCTGGAATGGAGCCGGCTGTACCGTCTTGAGGGGCTGTTGCCAGGGCATGCGGGTGGCGTGCTGGGCCAGGCCGTGGGAACACTGGCCATGCGCTGGCTGGGGTTCACGGGTTCGGCGCTGGCCATGCTCGCGCTGCTGGTGTTGTGCTTGCCGCGCGTGTTCCGTTTTTCCTGGGGGCACTGGGCCGAACACCTGGGCTTCACGCTGGACGGCTGGTTTGAGGCCCGGCGCGAGAAACGCGAAGCGGTGGAAGACCAGCGCATCGGTGAGCAGGCGGCCCGCGAGCGCGAGGAAGTGGTCAAGGTCGAGCGGGTGGAGATTGAAGAACACCACCCGATACCGGTGGTGATCGAGCCCACCCTGATCGACGTGCCCAAGAGCGAGCGGGTGGCCAAGGAGCGGCAGAAGCCGCTGTTCACCGAGATGCCCGACAGCAAGCTGCCGCAGGTGGACCTGCTGGACGGCGCGCCGCTGCACCAGGCGGGTGTGGACAGCCAGACGCTGGAGATGACCAGCCGCCTGATCGAGAAGAAGCTCAAGGACTTCGGCGTGGAAGTGCGGGTGGTGGCGGCCGCGCCAGGCCCGGTGATCACGCGCTACGAGATCGAGCCCGCCACCGGTGTGAAGGGGTCGCAGATCGTCAACCTGGGTCGCGATCTGGCGCGCTCGCTCTCGCTGGTGTCGATCCGCGTGATCGAGACCATCCCCGGCAAGAACCTGATGGCGCTGGAGCTGCCCAACGCCAAGCGGCAGATGATCAAGCTCAGCGAAATCCTGGGCTCGCAGGTCTACAACGACGCCAAGTCGCTGTTGACCATGGGTCTGGGCAAGGACATCGGCGGTCAGCCCGTCGTGGCCGATCTGGCCAAGATGCCGCACTGCCTGGTGGCCGGTACCACCGGCTCGGGCAAGTCGGTCGGCATCAACGCCATGATCCTCTCGCTGCTGTACAAGGCCGATGCGAAAGACGTGCGCCTGTTGCTGATCGACCCGAAGATGCTGGAGATGAGCGTCTATGAGGGCATCCCGCACTTGCTCGCGCCGGTGGTGACCGACATGAAGCACGCGGCCAACGGCCTGAACTGGTGTGTGGGCGAAATGGAAAAGCGCTACAAGCTCATGAGCAAGATGGGCGTGCGCAACCTCGCGGGTTTCAACCAGAAGATCGACGAGGCCAGGGCGCGTGGCGAAATCATCGGCAACCCCTTTAGCCTGACGCCCGAGCAACCCGAACCGCTGGAGCGCCTGCCCTACATCGTGGTGGTGATCGACGAACTGGCCGACCTGATGATGGTGGTGGGCAAGAAGATCGAAGAATTGATCGCACGCCTGGCGCAAAAGGCGCGTGCCGCCGGCATCCACCTTATTCTGGCCACGCAGCGACCCAGCGTGGACGTGATCACCGGTCTGATCAAGGCAAACATCCCCACCCGCCTGTCGTTTCAGGTGAGCAGCAAGATCGACAGCCGCACCATCCTCGACCAGATGGGCGCCGAGAGCCTGCTCGGCATGGGCGACATGCTGTACATGCCGTCCGGCACCGGGTTTCCGATCCGGGTGCATGGCGCTTTCGTCAGCGACGACGAAGTGCACCGTGTGGTGGCCTATCTGAAAGAGCAGGGCGGCGAGCCTAACTACATCGATGGTGTGCTGGAAAGCGCTGCGGGCGATGGCGAGGGTGGCGACATGTTCGGGGACGGTGGCGGTGGCAACGGTGAAAAAGACGCGCTCTACGACCAGGCGGTCGAAATCGTGCTCAAGGACCGGAAGGCCAGCATTTCCTACGTGCAACGCAAACTCAAGATCGGTTACAACCGCGCGGCCCGCCTGCTGGAGGACATGGAAAACGCGGGCCTGGTCAGTGCGCTCACATCGAGCGGGCAGCGCGACATTCTGGTGCCGTCACGTGGCGAATGAGCCCACGGTGCAACCTTGTGACCGCAAACGGGTCCGACCCGACATGATCAAAAAACTTCTCACCACCGCAGCGTTTGCGCTGACCACTTTCGCAGCCCACGCCGATGGCCTGAAAGACTTGGAGCAGTTCCTGCGCGACGTCAACAGTGCGCAGGCCAGCTTCACCCAGGTCGTGACTTCGCCCAAGCGCACGGGCGAAACCGTGGCGCGCAGCAAGACCTCCAGCGGACGCTTCGAGTTCCTGCGGCCCAACCGCTTCCGTTTCGAATACACCAAGCCGTTTGAGCAGACCATCGTGGCCGATGGCCAGACGCTTTGGTTGTACGACGTCGATCTCAACCAGGTGACCGCGCGCAAGCAGCAAGAGGTGCTGGGTAGCACGCCGGCCGCCCTGATTGCGGCGGGCACCGACATGCGCGCGCTGTCCGAGGTGTTCGAGCTGCAGGCGGCGCCCGCGCAGGATGGGCTGGAATGGCTGGAGGCGCGTCCGCGCAACAAGGACGGCCAGCTGCAGAGCGTGCGTGTCGGGTTTCGCCAGGGACAGCTCGCCGTGCTGGAGATCGCGGACAGCCTGGGCCAGCGATCGGTGCTGACGTTTGGCCAATGGCAGGACAACGTGGCGCTGAAGGCCGAGCGCTTCCGCTTCACGCCGCCCGCCGGGGCCGACGTGATCCGCCCCTGAGCGAACACTTTCGCGCCGTGAGTTCGCCCGCCGCTTCCCGCGTCTCACCGCACACGCCGCTGGCCGAGCGCCTGCGGCCACGCACGCTGGCCGAGGTGATCGGCCAGCAGCACCTGCTGGGCGAAGGCATGGCGCTGCGCCTGGCCTTCGAGTCGGGCCAGCCGCACAGCTGCATCCTCTGGGGCCCGCCGGGCGTGGGCAAGACCACCATCGCCCGGCTCATGGCCGACGCCTTTGATGCCCAGTTCATCACCATCAGCGCCGTGTTGGGGGGCGTGAAGGACATCCGCGAGGCGGTGGAGCAGGCCCAGGCGGCGCGTGACGGCCTGCACCAGCAGCGCACCATCGTGTTCGTGGACGAGGTGCACCGTTTCAACAAGAGCCAGCAAGACGCCTTTTTGCCACACGTGGAGTCGGGCCTGTTCACCTTCATCGGTGCGACCACCGAGAACCCCTCGTTCGAGGTCAACTCGGCGCTGCTCTCGCGCGCCGCGGTTTATGTGCTGCAGCCGCTGGCCGAGGACGATCTGCGCAGCATCATCGGCAAGGCGCAGGCGATCGATGCCGTGCCGCCGGTGCAGGACGCCGCGGCCGAGCGGCTCATTGCCTACGCCGATGGCGACGCCCGCCGCCTGCTCAACACTCTGGAAACCCTGGCCGTGGCGGCTGCCCGGGAAAAACTGCCGGAAGTCACCGACGACTGGTTGATGCGGGTGCTGGGTGAACGCATGCGCCGCTACGACAAGGGCGGCGAGCAGTTCTACGACACCATCAGCGCACTGCACAAAAGCGTGCGCGGCTCAGACCCCGACGCGGCCCTGTACTGGTTCGTGCGCATGCTCGACGGTGGTGCGGACCCGCGCTACATGGCGCGGCGTTTCATCCGCATGGCCAGCGAGGATATCGGGCTGGCCGACCCGCGCGCACTGCGCCTGGCGCTGGACGCGGCCGAAGTCTACGAACGCCTGGGCACCCCGGAGGGCGAGCTGGCCCTGGCCGAGTGCGTGGTGTACCTGGCCGTGGCGCCCAAGTCCAATGCGGTCTACAAGGCTTTCAACGAAGCCAAGGCCTTCGTAAAGAAAGACGGCACCCGTCCGGTGCCCATGCACCTGCGCAATGCACCGACCAGGCTCATGAAGGAGCTCGACTACGGCAAGGGTTACCGCTACGCGCACGACGAGGCCGATGGCTTCGCCGCCGGGGAGCGCTACCTGCCCGAGGGCATGGCCGAACCGGGTTTCTACCGCCCGGTCGAGCGGGGACTGGAGATCCGCATCGCCGATAAGCTGCGGGAGCTCAAGAAACTGAATAATCAAAAAAACTAATGCAAGACCAATTGCACTGATGCAGCAGCCCGGCATCGTCGAAAATTAGGGTAAACCCGTGATATCTAAGGGCTTACACGCATAAGAGCAGGCAAAACGCATCGATACAATGCCGCCACCAACCCGCAGTCTGTCCTGTTCAAGGTCGAGCCTGGCGGGTTTTTTGCTAAGTTGAATCGGGCCAGATTGGGCAATCCGCCTGGGCCCGATAAAAACACGGAGAACTTTTTCATGGAAACCTTGCTACAGCAGATCATCAACGGTCTGGTTCTGGGCAGCATGTATGCGCTGGTTGCCTTGGGCTACACCATGGTGTACGGCATCATCGGACTGATCAACTTCGCGCACGGCGACGTGCTCATGGTGGGCGCGCTCACCAGCTGGACCATCATCGGTGTCATGCGGGAGGCCTCACCCGGTATGCCGCTGTGGCTGATCCTGGTGTTTGCCACGGTGATCGCGATGGTGGTCTGCGCCGCGCTCAACTACACGATCGAGAAACTGGCCTACCGGCCGTTGCGCAATTCCTCGCGCCTGGCCCCTTTGATCACAGCCATCGGCATGTCGCTGCTCTTGCAGACCTTTGCCATGATCATCTGGAAACCCAATCCCAAGTCGTACCCGAACATGCTCTCCACCGACCCGGTGCACCTCGGGGGGGCTGTGATCTCGGTCACGCAGATCGCCATTCTGGCGACCACGGCCGTCACACTGGCTTTCCTGATGTGGCTGGTCAACCGCACCAACCTGGGCCGCGCCATGCGGGCCACGGCCGAAAACCCGCGTGTGGCCGCCCTCATGGGCATCAAGCCCGACGTGGTGATTTCCGCCACCTTCATCATCGGCGCCATGCTGGCCGCGATCGCGGGCATCATGTGGGCGTCCAACTACGGCTCGGTGCAGCACGCCATGGGCTTCATGCCCGGCCTGAAAGCCTTCGTGGCGGCCGTCATGGGTGGCATCGGCAACCTGGCCGGTGCGGTGGTCGGCGGCATCGCGCTGGGCCTGATCGAATCGCTGGGCGCCGGTTATCTCGGCAAGCTCACCGGGGGGGTGCTGGGCAGTCAGTACACCGACATCTTTGCCTTCATCGTGCTGGCCATCGTGCTGACGCTGCGTCCTTCGGGCCTGCTGGGCGAACGCGTGGCGGACCGCGCCTGAGGAGTTGACCATCATGATGAACACCAAATCCGGCAAACTGATCGTTTTCCTGCTCGCGGGTGCAGCCCTGCTGCTCCTGCCCATCCTGTTGCAGTCCACCGGCAGCAACTCCTGGGTGCGTATCCTTGACATCGCCCTGCTCTACGTGCTGCTGGCCCTGGGCCTGAACATCGTGGTCGGCTACGCCGGCCTGCTGGACCTGGGCTACATCGCGTTCTTCGCGGTGGGCGCCTATGTCTTTGCGCTGCTGGGTTCGCCGCACCTGATCGACACCTTCCCGGCCATCAAGGCGATGTTCCCCGAAGGTCTGCACATCAGTATCTGGATCGTGATGATCATTGCCGCGGTGATTGCCGGGGTTGTCGGCATGATCCTGGGCGCGCCCACGCTCAAACTGCGTGGCGACTACCTGGCCATCATCACCCTGGGCTTCGGCGAGATCATCCGCATCTTCCTGCTCAACATGGACCGCCCGGTGAACATCACCAACGGCCCCAAGGGCATCAGCCAGATCGACACCATCTCGGTGTTCGGCCTCGACCTGGGGCAGCGCCTGACCATTGGGGATTACTCCTTTCAGCCGGTCACGCTGTATTACTACCTGTTCCTGTTCTTCGTGGTCGGGGCGGTGATCCTGTCTTACCGCCTGCAGGACTCGCGCATCGGTCGCGCCTGGATGGCGATCCGTGAAGACGAAATCGCGGCCAAGGCCATGGGCCTGAACACGCGCAACCTCAAGCTGCTGGCCTTCGGCATGGGTGCCACCTTCGGCGGCGTGTCCGGTGTGCTGTTCGCCTCGTTCCAGCGCTTCGTGTCGCCCGAGTCCTTCTCGCTGATGGAGTCGGTGATGGTGGTGGCCATGGTCGTGCTGGGTGGCATCGGCCACATCCCGGGCGTGATCCTGGGGGCCTTGTTGCTCGCCGGCCTGCCCGAACTGCTGCGCCATGTGGCGCACCCGCTGACCGCCATGACCGACGGTCGTCTCGCTCCGGAAATCCTGCGTCAGTTGTTGATCGCGCTTGCCATGGTGGTGGTCATGCTGATCCGCCCCAAAGGCTTGTGGCCCGCGCCCGAGCACGGCAAATCCCTGAGCAAGTGAGCGGAGCAACCAGATGACCGATACGATTCTCAAAGTCGCCAATGTCTCCAAGCGTTTCGGTGGCCTGCAGGCCCTGAGCGATGTGGGCATCGAAATCAAACGTGGTCAGGTCTATGGCCTGATTGGTCCCAACGGCGCGGGCAAGACCACCTTCTTCAACGTGCTGACGGGGCTGTACACCCCCGACAGCGGTTCGTTTGAACTGGCGGGCAAGCCCTACACGCCCACGGCGGTGCACGAAGTGGCCAAGGCGGGCATTGCCCGCACTTTCCAGAACATCCGCCTGTTCGCCGAAATGACGGCGCTGGAAAACGTGATGGTCGGGCGCCACGTGCGCACGCACTCGGGCCTGATCGGCGCCGTGCTGCGCACCCCGGGTTTCAAGCGCGAAGAGGCTGAGATCACCGAACGGGCGCGCGAACTGCTGGAGTACGTGGGCATTGCCAAATTCGCCGACTTCAAGTCGCGCACCCTGAGCTACGGCGATCAGCGCCGGCTGGAGATCGCGCGTGCGCTGGCCACCGATCCGCAGCTGATCGCGCTGGACGAACCGGCCGCGGGCATGAACGCCACCGAAAAGGTGTTGCTGCGCGAGCTGATCGACCGCATCCGCAAGGACAACCGCACCATTTTGCTGATCGAACACGATGTGAAGCTGGTCATGGGTCTGTGCGACCGTGTCACGGTGCTGGACTACGGCAAGCAGCTCTCGTCCGGTACGCCGGCTGAGGTGCAGAGCGACCCGAAAGTGATCGAAGCCTATCTGGGCACCGGCGGCGCCTGAGGACACAAGAACATGGCAAACACACTACTCAAAGTCAGCGGCCTGAAGGTCGCATACGGCGGCATCAAGGCCGTCAAAGGCATCAATCTGGAAGTGCGCGAGGGTGAGCTGATTTCGCTGATCGGTTCCAACGGCGCGGGCAAGACCACCACCATGAAGGCCGTCACCGGTTCGTTGGCCTTCGAAGGCGGCGACATCGAATACCTGGGTCAGAGCATCGCAGGCAAAGGCGCCTGGGACCTGGTCAAGCAGGGCCTGGCCATGGTGCCGGAAGGCCGGGGCGTGTTCACCCGCATGACCATCACCGAAAACCTGCAGATGGGCGCCTACATCCGCTCCGACAAGGCGGGCATCGCCAACGACATCGAGCGCATGTTCGGCATCTTCCCGCGCCTGAAAGAGCGCAAGGACCAGCTGGCCGGCACCATGTCGGGCGGCGAGCAGCAGATGCTGGCCATGGCGCGCGCGCTGATGAGCCAGCCCAAGGTGCTGCTGCTCGACGAGCCGTCCATGGGCCTGTCGCCCATCATGGTGGACAAAATCTTCGAGGTGGTGCGCGACGTGTCGGCCCAGGGTGTGACCATCCTGCTGGTGGAGCAGAACGCCCAGCGCGCCCTGCAGATCGCTGATCGTGGCTACGTGATGGACTCGGGTGAAATCACCATGACCGGCAGCGGCAAGGACCTGTTGACCGACCCGAAGGTTCGCGAGGCATACCTGGGGCATTGATCTCCCACCCCCCGCGCCGCCAGCGGCGTCACCCCTCAGGGGGCAACGCGAGCGGCCCGGCGAAGCCGGTTCCGCCGCGTTCTGGGTTCGGGCCCTGTGCTCCGGAGAGGATGCAGTTGCACCGTCTTCTGGTTTAGGGGTCTCTTTCACCGGAACTTACAATGACGGGTTGCGCTTTTCCGGGCGCAACCCGTTTTTTCATTGCCCCAACACCATGACCACCGACCACGCCCAAGCCGCCCCTGCTACCGACGACAACCAGCTGATCGCGGAGCGCCGCGAGAAACTCAAGGCGTTGCGTGTGGCCCAGCAAGAGGGCAAGGGCGTGGCCTTCCCGAACGACTTCAAGCCGGCCGACAAGGCCGAGGCCTTGTTCGCGACCTATGGCGAGGTGAGCAAGGAGGCGCTGGAAGCGACGCCGACGCGCGCCAGCGTGTCGGGCCGCATGATGCTCAAGCGCGTCATGGGCAAGGCCAGTTTTGCCACGCTGCAGGACGCGTCGTTTGGCCCCTCGGGCGGCCGCATCCAGATCTACCTGAACACCGACAGCGTGGGCGAGGCGGCGCTGGCGGCCTTCAAGCACTGGGACCTGGGCGACATCGTGGCCGCAGAGGGCGTGTTGATGCGCACGCGCACCGGCGAGCTCACCATCCACGCCGACCGCATCCGCCTGCTCACCAAGAGCCTGCGTCCGCTGCCCGACAAGTTTCACGGCATCCACGACCAGGAAATCAAGTACCGCCAGCGCTATGTGGACCTGATGACCGACGAGAGCGCGCGCAAGCGCTTCGTCACCCGCAGCCAGGCGCTCTCCAGCATCCGCGACTTCATGGTGAGCCACGGCTTCCTGGAAGTGGAAACGCCGATGCTGCACCCCATCCCCGGTGGCGCCAACGCCAAGCCCTTCAAGACGCACCACAACGCGCTGGACCAGGAAATGTTCCTGCGCATCGCGCCCGAGCTGTACTTGAAGCGCCTGCTGGTGGGCGGGTTTGATCGTGTGTTCGAGATCAACCGCAACTTCCGCAACGAAGGCATCTCGGTCCGCCACAACCCCGAATTCACCATGATGGAGTTCTACGCGGCGTACTGGAACTACCGCGACCTGATGGACTTCAACGAACAGCTGATCCGCCACGTGGTGCGCCAGGTGCACGGCGACACGCCGCTGAGCTACAACGGCCAGCCGGTGGATGTGGAGTCGCCGTTCGAGCGCCTGACCATCCGCGAGGCGATCCTGAAATACACCGAGGCCGGTGCGGGCGTGGACGACGCGGCCTGGCTGCTGGAGGCGTTGAAAAAGCTCGGCCTGTCCGAGGCCAAACACCAGCTCAGCACGCGCAGCCTGGCCAGCCTGCAAGTGCTGTACTTTGAAGAGACGGTGGAAGAGAAGCTCTGGAACCCAACCTTCATCATGGACCACCCGACCGAGATTTCGCCGCTGGCCCGTGCCAACGACGACCGCCCGGAGGTGACCGAGCGCTTCGAGCTCTACATCACCGGCCGCGAGTTCGGCAACGCCTTCTCCGAGCTGAACGACGCCGAAGACCAGGCCGCGCGTTTCCACGCCCAGGTCTCGGCCAAGGACGGTGGTGACGAAGAAGCCATGTACTACGACGCCGACTTCATCCGCGCGCTCGAGTACGGCATGCCCCCGGCGGGCGGCTGCGGCATCGGCATCGACCGTCTGATGATGCTGCTGACCGACAGCCCGAGCATCCGCGACGTGATTCTGTTCCCGGCCCTGCGCCGCGAGGCTTGAAGTAGTGAACATCCCCGCGCCCTGGGCTGCACCTTTTCATGCGTTGGGGTAGCGCTCCGGCGCCATGGAAAACTGACGCTCGGGTCATGACCTGGGCGTCGATCCAGCGGAGCGGCTGGTGGGCGTGGCGGCTGTTTGCGCTGGCGGCGCTGCTGTCGGTGGGCATCAGTCTGTGGGACTACGCCGGGCGCTGGTACACCCCGCGGCTGGAACTGCGCAACTTCATCATGCTTGGCCTCTTCTGGGGCTCCCGGCTGGCCGGGCCTTTCCTGCTGTGGGGACTGGTCGCGCAGGCCCTTGCGCTGCCCTGGTCGCGGCGCTGGCGCCCACTGCTGGCGGCGCTGCTGGTCTCGGTCGGCCTGTGGGCCTCGCTGGTGGAGCCCGAGCTCATCCGGGTGCGCACCACCACGCTCACCGGCATCCCGGCGGGTGCCCAGCCGGTCCGCCTGGCGGTGATCGCCGACATTCACTGGGGCCTGTTCCTGCGGGACCACCAGCTGCAGCGGCTGGTCGAGCGGCTCAACGCGTTGGAGGTGGACGCCGTGCTGGTGGCGGGCGACTGGGTGCACGAGCCGCCGCGCGACTTGCTCGCGGGCCTGGCGCCCTTGGCCCGAATCCGGGCGCCCGTGTTCGGGGTGATGGGCAACCACGATGTGCAGGCCCCGGGGCCTGACCTCACCGAGCCGCTTCGCGCGGCGCTCCAGGCCCACGGCGTGCGCCTGCTCGACGGGCAAACCTTGGACTGGCGCGGCTGGCAGTTGGTGGGGCTGGACGATCTCTGGGGTGGTAAACCCCAGGCGCAGATTCGCGCGCTCTGGCCATCGGGGTCCGCCCCGGCCGCTCCAGCGCCCGCCCGCCTGGTGGTCACGCACCAGCCCGACACCGTCGCGCTGCTGCCGCCGTCGGCCGCGTTCCTCTCGGTTGCCGGGCACACCCATGGCGGGCAGATCTGGATTCCAGGCTTCACACCCTGGTTCCTGCGCCATACCAACACCGAGCACCCATGGTGGAACGGTCTCTACACCACCCCGGCGGGGCCCTTGCTGGTCACGCCCGGCATCGGCACCATCGGCCCGCCGGCGCGCCTAGCGGTGGTGCCGACCATCGATGTGGTGGAGCTCAAGCGCTGATCCGTCAGCAGTTCAGTGTGAGGATGTGTTTTCGCTTGTCGGCCCGCAGTTCGTCCAGTGCGAAGCGCAGCCAGGCGAGATGGGCCTGGGCGTCGGCCTGAAGCTCGTGCCCCCCGTCGGGCAGCAGCGCCACCACCACCTTGAAGCGCAGCGAGGTGCCCACCGGCAGCAGATCGGAGGGGCGCAGGCCACTGGCCACGATGCTGGTGGCCGCGGCCACGGCCTGGGCCGTGCGCACCGGGCCCTCCATCAGCAGGGCAAAGCTGTTGTCGCCCACCCGGGCGGCGGTGTCCACGTCGCGCGCCACCGAGCGCAGGCGCGAGCCGGTGAGCACCAGGGCGCGGTCGGCGGTTTCGCGGCCGTGCTCGTGCTCGAACGTCTCGTGGTTGTCCAGGTCGATCAGGAGCAGGGCGTTGTGGTGGTTGTAGCGCTGGGCGCGGATCAGGCTGTCGTGCAGCCGCAGCATGAAGTTGTGCCGGTTGGTCAGGCCGGTGAGCGGCTCGGTGACCGCCAGCGCCTTGGCGCGGGTTTGTGACTCGTGCTGCATGGACGAGCGCTGCAGCAGGCCGTAGATCAGCAGCGGCGCTTCGATGGCCGCGGCGATCACCATGCCGTACTGCGAGAGAAAGCCCGAGGAGATGAGCCCGAAGTTGCGCATCACCGGCAAGGCGCCAGCCAGCAGCACCGGCAGGATGCCCAGGGCGATCCAGCGCGCCCAGCCCTCGCGGCTGCGCCAGGCGGTCCAGAGCATGGCGTACACCAGCAGCATGGCCAGCGCGCCCGTGGCGGTGATGGCTTCGAAGCTCCATTGGGATGGAGCCGCCTGGTCCCAGACCACCAGGCTCAGCATCGTTGCGGCCAGGGTGAGCGAGAGGCGGTCCAGCCAGCGCCCGATGCGCCGCGGCTGCACCAGATGGCGCACGAACAGCAGCCCGGCCACCGCCGCCAGCGGCATCAGCACGAATTCGGCCGCGCCGTTCCAGCGCGCCGTATCGGGCCACAGGAACTGCCCGCCCACGCCCAGCGAAGCGGCCAGCGACAGCCCCAGCAGCGTGATGTAGATCGCGTAGGCGGCGAAGCTGCTGTCGCGGAACACCAGTGCGTTGGCCACCGCCACCACGACGAGCAACAAGGTCATGCCGAAATAGGCGCCCAGTAAAAACTGCTGGTGGATGCGCTGCTCGCGCAACTGGTCGTGGCTGTGGATGAACAGCTCGCCCGAGAACGGCACGCGCGCGTGTTCGATGCGCACCCAGTAGGCCACCGGCGCACCGCTGCGCGGGGCCAGCTTGAACACCGGGTAGCGGTCGGGCGACGCCCAGGCGCTCACCGGCAGGCGGTCGCCCGCGTGCTGCTCCAGCCAGCTGCCGTCGGCACCGCGGTAGAACAGGCTCACGCGGTCGGTGCCCGAGCGCGCCAGCTCCAGTTCCCAGTGGGAACTGTTGTCCTGCGCCCAGGCAGTGAAACCGATCCAGAGCGCGGCCTGGTCGTCCAGCCGCAGGCGGTGTTGCGCCGCGCGCAGGCCGAAGGGCAGATCGGCCTGGCGCTGCTCCACGTCCTGCACCGTGAGCTGGCCGCTGGCGTCCACCCACCAGGCGCTGCGCTGGGCCAGGTGCACGCTCTTCGTGGAACTGTCGAGAAGCACCGGGGGCAGGCCGGACGGGGTGGCCAGCGCGGCGAATGCGCTGGCGCACAGCAACAGCGTCAGCCAGAGCAGCCACGCCATGAAACGGCGCACGGGGGTTGGCGAAGGGCTGTAGGCGGGCGGCGCGGGTGCCCGGGCCGCCGGGTTCGTGTGAAGCATCCCCCGATTTTGTCGCCAGGAGCCGCGGGGCGCGTGTTCATCCTTGGCGCCAGGGGTCATGGCCTGCAATGAGCGGCCTGTTGGCTGCACCCGCGGACGTGAAAAAGCCCCAGCCGGCGTGCTGCCGCCTGGGGCCTGTGGGCCGGGTGGGGCGGGGTCAGGCGAAAGCAGAGAGCGCCTTGCGCATCTTCTTCATGGCCGCCACCTCGATCTGGCGCACCCGCTCGGCGCTCACGCCGTACTCGGCCGCCAGCTCGTGCAGCGTCATGCCGCCCGAGCCGTCGTCGTTCACCTTGAGCCAGCGCTCGGTGACGATGCGGCGCGAGCGCTCGTCCAGCTCGCCCATGGCGCGCGCCACGCCTTCCGTGGCCAGCGCATCGCGCTCGGCCGATTCGAGCACGGCGGTCGGTTCGTGGGTGGCGTCGGCCAGGTAGGCGATGGGGCCGAAGCTGTCTTCGCCATCGTCGCCCGGGCTCGGGTCCAACACCACGTCACCCCCCGAGAGCCGGGTCTCCATTTCGCGCACCTCGGCGGGCTTGACCTTCAGGTCGCGCGCCACCACGTCCACCTCGCCGTCGGAAAACGCCTCGCGGTGGGTGTCGCCGTCCAGCGCCTCCGAGCGGAAGCCCTGCTTCATCGAGCGCAGGTTGAAAAACAGCTTGCGCTGGGCCTTGGTGGTCGCCACCTTGACCATGCGCCAGTTCTTCAGGATGTATTCGTGGATCTCGGCCTTGATCCAGTGCATGGCGTAGCTCACCAGACGCACGCCCTGGTCGGGGTCGAAGCGTTTGACGGCCTTCATCAGGCCCACGTTGCCTTCCTGGATCAGGTCGCCGTGCGGCAGCCCGTAGCCCAGGTACTGGCGGGCGATGGACACCACCAGCCGCAGGTGCGAGAGCACCAACTGCCCGGCGGCGTCGATATCGTTGCCATCGCGCAGGCGGCGCGCGGCGCTCTGTTCTTCTTCCAGCGTCAGCAGCGGCATGCGGTTGACGGCCGAAATATAGGCGTCCAGGTTGCCCAGCGCGGGCAGGGTCAGCGAACGGCTCGCCCAGGGGCTGGCCATGGCCAGTGTGGCGGACGGCAGGGCGGCGGGGACAAGGGAAGCAGACATCGTGAAAACCCTCCTCAGGTTGACTTGCCTTTTATATTAGCACTCTCTGTGAGCGAGTGCTAAGGCAGAAGTTCCATGACCCGGGCGGGGACGGGGTATGGCGCTCAGGACACCGAAAAAGAGCGGTGAAAAGGATTGCATTCATGAGATACAATTTTTCACAGACAGTAACCTAATGGATAAGTGCACCTGACTTTATTGGTCCTTGGTGCCGCAGCGGAGGGGTATTCCCATGGAATGGTTTGGCGTGCCGCGCAGTCGGCGTTTGGTGGAGTTGTGTGTCCGTTTTTCCCTGGTGGGCGCTTCTGCGGTCCTTGGGATCGCGCAGGCGCAGACGCAGACTCTGGTACCGGGGCACACGCCCGGCGAATTTTCCGTCTCGCCCAGTGGCGCAGCCACTTACAGCATTCCCATTCAAGTGCCTCCCGGGGTGGCGGGCCTTGTGCCCAGCCTGTCGTTGAACTACAGCAGTCAGGGCGGCAATGGAATCGCCGGCTTGGGCTGGTCGCTCGACGCCGAGTCAAGCATTACGCGGTGCCCAAGGACGCTGGCCACGGACGGCGTGCAAGGCCGGGTGAACCACGATGGCAATGACCGCTTTTGCCTGGATGGTCAGCGGCTCATGGTCGTCAGCGGTGGCTATGGCGCGGCGGGCAGCGAGTACCGAACCGAGTTTGACCAATTCAGCAAAGTGGTGGCCAACGGAGCGGCAGCCGGAAACGCAGCCAACGGCCCCGAGAGTTTCACGGTTTACACGAAAGACGGGCGTACTCTGCAATACGGGAACACCGAGGACTCGCGCATCGAAGCGCAAGGCAAGGTTGTGGTGGCGACCTGGGCAGTGCACTCGATTAGTGACGTCAAGGGCAACACCATGGTTTTCAACTACGGTGAGGACACCGCTGGCGGAGACTGGCGTTTGCAAAGCGTTGGCTATGCCGGGCGCTCGGTGCATTTCATCTACGAGGTGCGGCCGGACATCTATCGCGGCTACCAGGTTGGCTCGCTGATTGCCCCCTACGCCAGGTTGACACAGGTTGAAACCCGTATCGGCACTGCGGTGGTCCAGCGCACGAACCTGACATACGACGCGTCTTCCAATCTCTATGGCTCCCGGCTTGCGTCGGTGCAGTTGTGCGACAAGGATAACAGGTGCTTGGCACCCGCCACATTTGGCTGGTCCTCCGTGGGGCCGGATGCTTACACCAGCGCCTTTGGTTTCAGCCATGGGGGTGGAAAGGACAACAACATCACTGCCGATTTCAATGGAGATGGCCGAAGCGACATGATGGGCTTCACCGGGTCGGGTACAAACTGGCACGTTTGTCTGGCTTCCGCGACCGTGGCCGCCCCCGCATTCGATTGTGCGTTGTGGCAAGGCTCTGCACTTGGGGTCAAGTCGGTGGTTGCCAAAGACTTCAATGGTGATGGGCGTACAGACATGGCGGCCTACACAGGCACCGCCAATAAATGGCATGTGTGTCTCTCTACGGGCAGTGGTTTCCAGTGCGCCTACTGGTACAGCCACAGTGGGGGAGTCACCAAGAACGTGAGTGGCGACTTCAATGGCGATGGCCGCACCGACATGGCTTACTACACCGGTGCCAACGGCATCTGGAGCATGTGTCTTTCTACTGGAAGCGGCTTCTCGTGTTCGAACTGGGCTTCGCACGGTGGCGGGTATGCCAACAACCTGACCGCCGACTTCAATGGCGACGGGCTGGACGACATGGCTGGCTACACCGGCGCCAATGGCAATTGGCATGTGTGTCTGAGCAATGGAGCAGGGTTCAACTGTTCCTACATGACCAGCCACACCGGTGGGGTGAGCAAAACCAAGTTGGGTGACTTCAATGGCGACGGGCTCACGGATATGGCGGGTTTCCTCGGAACGCCCGGTTCCGGGGTTGCACCCTGGAAGATCTGCCTGTCCACCGGTACCAACTTCACCTGCAGCGACTGGACGGCACACAACGCCGGGTTGCTGGGCGCCGTGGGCGACTACAACGGTGATGGGCGCACCGACCTGGCTGCCTACAACTTCTCGCTGGCGCAGTGGCGGATGTGTCTGTCGACGGGAACCAATTTCACCTGTTCCATGTGGTCAGGTTCTGGGCATGACGAAGCGCAGGGAGACTACAACGGCGATGGCATCGACGACTTTGCCGCTTACACCGGTTCCAGTGGGAAGTGGCGCTTTTCGTTTTCGCTCAAAAAAGAGCGGCCACTGATCCAGAGCATCACTCGGGGCACGGTGGCCACTGGGATCGAATACCACGGCATGTCGGCGCCGGGGCAGTTGGTGTACACCAAAGAAAACTCGTCGGTTTACCCGTACAGGGACATTCAATCACCCATGTGGCTGGTGCGGCGCACCACCGTGAGCAATGGCGTGGGTAGTGTCAATGCAACTCGCTACCACTACGGGGGCATGCGGGCCGAGCTCGCCAGTGCGGCTGGTCGTGGTCGGGGCAATCAGGGGTTCCGTTGGTATCGGTTGTTCGAAGAGCCCACGCAGACGGAGTTGCACTTCTGGCATGCGCAGGACTGGCCATATACGGGGCAAACCATACAAAGCCGAGTCAGGGTGGTCGGGGCTAGAGCGGCCGATGAGGCCATCAAGCTCACGGACACGCAGTACACCTGCTATCAGACCATGGGCGCGAGCCCGACAACGGGTTGCCCCGCCGGTGTACCTGGGTTGATCTACCTCGTCTGGCCGCACGTGGCGACTGTGAAGAGCTGGGACTACAACGGTGTGGCATTGCCAGAAGTGCAAACCTGGCGGGCATACAACGGCACGAACCTGACGGATGGAAGCCTCAAGCAGTTGGGTGATGTCACGGTGCTTCGGGTCGATGTGCTTCAAGCAGGGGTGCTCAAGCACCGCAAGCGCACGGTCAACGAATACCACCCGGCCAAGACGACGGGGACAGACTGGCAGATCGGGCGGCTGAAGAAGGCCACCGCAACCAGTACGCAGTATTGAGCGGGCAGGGAGGAACCATGAGAAACACGCCATCAATCATGAAGGTTTGGGCCGTTGCCGCTTTGCTGTGGATGACGGTAGCAACGTCCGCTCAGGCGCAGACGAGTGTGATCACGCGAGTGGCCAGCTTCGAATACGACGCTGCGGGCATGCTGATCAAGGAAGTGATCGAGCCGGACAGCCCTGACCACTGCTTGCAGACCACGCACGGCTACAACGCGCAAGGCAACCCGATCTCGACAAGCACCAGTGCCTGCGCTGGCGCCAGCGGCCATGCGATCTCCAGCGCTGGGGTGGCTCGCACCACCACCAAGGATTACGTGGCGCAGACGGTGACCATCGATGGGGTGAGCTACGCCACCCCGGCGGGGGTGTTTGCCACCAGCTCCACCAACGCGCTGAATCAGAGCGAAAGCTACGAACACGACCCGCGCTACGGAAAGATGACCAAGCTCATCGGCCCCAACGGTGGCATCACCACCTGGGCCTACGACAGCTTTGGGCGCAAGACCCGCGAGAACCGGGCCGACGGCACCTACACCGTCTGGGAATACAAGCTCTGCCAGGTGGCTGGCCAAGCCCTGGATCCGGTGTGTGCCAAACCCGTGAGCGGCGAAAGCTTCACCCATGCGCAGGAGTGGTACGTCCAGGAACTCTCCTACGGCAACAACGGCGTGGCCCTGGCCGCCGCCCAGTATCAGATCCATGACACGCTCGGACGTGTCGTGCGCGTGCGCAGCGACAGCTTCATGGCCGAAGGCAACGCGGGCAACCGCTATCCCAGCATCCAGGACACGATCTACAACGCGCTGGGCCAGACAGCCCAACAGTCCATTGCCTACCTGCTGGTCGCAAGTGGCTCGTCGGGCGACAGCGAGCTCATGGCGCCTGCTTGGCTGCAGCCGGGCAGCAGCCCGCGGTGGAGCAGCTACGAATACGACCAACTCGGCCGCGTAATCAAGGAAACCCGCCCGGACGGCAATGGCGGCACGGCGGTTTTGCAAACCGCCTACAACGGGCTGGAAACCGTCACCACCAATGCCCTGGGCCAGGTCAAGAAGACCTACAGGAACGCCACCGGCCAGGCCGAGCGCGTCGAAGATGCCCAAGGCCAGACCGTGCTCTACGGCTACGACGCGCTGGGCCAGCTCACCCAGACCAACGCGGCGGGCTCCATCACCAAGCTCAGCTACGACCTTCGTGGGCGCAAGACCAGCATGCAAGACCCGGCCATGGGCCGCTGGGACTACGCCTACAACGCCTTTGGCGAGCTCGTCTGGCAGCAAGACAGCCTGAGCCAGGCCGTGACCATCGCCTACGACCCGCTCGGGCGCATGACCGACCGTATCGAGCCCGATCTGATCAGCCACTGGTACTACGACAAGAAGGTCGACGGCAGCAGCTGTGGCGCGGGCATCGGCAAGCTGTGCGAAGCCACCGCCAACAACGGCTACCGCAGGCAACACACCTATGACGCCATGGGCCGACCCACCAGCACCTCCAACGTGTTGGACAACGCCACGCAGCCAGCGGTGGTCACGCAGGTCTACGACAGCGTTACCGGGCGACTGAAGGAACAGACCTGGCCCAGCGGCTACAAGGCCCTCTACGAGTACACCGAAGCCGGCGCTAGCTGGAGCGCGGGGCACCTGTGGCGCGTGCGCGGCATGGACGGTGCCACCCAGAACGCGCTGTGGCAAGCGAAGGACAAAGACCCGCAGGGGCGCCTTGTTCGCTACCAGGGTGGCAATGGCGTGGTTACCCAGCGCGACATCGAAGCCGCCACCGGCAAAGTCAACGGCATCCAGGCCACGCTCAATGGCCAGGCCGAGGGCAACGTGCTCAAGCACAGCTACGGTTACGACAGCTTGGGCAACCTGCTCACGCGCAGCGACGCCAACACCGGCGTGGCCGAAAGCTTCAGCTACGACACGCTCAACCGCCTGAGCCTCACCGCAACCCTGGGTGGAGGGCTGGAGAACCAGCAGCAGGTGCAGGTGCTTTACGACGCGCGCGGCAACATCAAATACAAGAGCGACGTGGGTTATTACCACTACGACGGTGACCGGCCCAACCGCCTGACAGCCATTACCACCACGCAGGAGAACTGGGGCGGCGCCGTCGGCACGGTCACCGCGCCGAACGCGGGCACCAAGGCGCTGGCCTACGCTTTTGACGACTACCTGCCCGGCGTGCGCAACATCAACCTGGGCCAGGGTGATGTGGCCCTGGGCAACGGCAATCTCATGTACACCGTCAGCCAAGACCAGGCCGGTGGTGCGCACACCGTGCGCTGGGAGGCATACACCAGCTTCAACATGATCCGGGAGATGCGCTTTGGAAACCTGAACGCACCATCCGATCCGACCAACGCCACGGCCGACCGCACGGTGGCCTTCGTCTACGGCCCCGAGCACCAGCGGCTGCGTCAGACCATCACACTCACCAGCAACGCGCCCAGCCACATGGAAGCGGGCACCACCTGGTACATGAACGGCCCCGACAGCCTGGGCTTGAGCTACGAGAAAGAAGTCAAGGCCAACGGCCTGATCGAGCACAAGCACTACCTGAGCGCGGGCGGCGAAAGCTTCGCGCTGCACACCCAGCGCGAGGGAGCCCTGGGCGGCAAACCGGCCAAGGCGGTGAGCTACTTCCACAACGACCACCTGGGTAGTCTGGCGGCCATCAGCAATGAGGCCGGAGTCGTGGTCGAGCGTCTCGCCTACGACCCCTGGGGCAAGCGGCGTTTCAGCGATGGCAACAAGGACAGCAACGACACCCTGACCTCCACCGTCACCGATCGTGGCTACACCATGCACGAGCACATGGACGAGATGGGAATGATCAACATGAATGGGCGGGTGTTTGATCCAGCGATCGGAAGGTTCCTCACGGCTGATCCACACGTGACCTTTCCTTACGACCTACAGAGCTTCAACCGCTACGGCTATGTACTCAACAATCCGTTGGGCTTCACTGACCCCACAGGCTTTGATCTTGATGGAGATGCAGGCGTTTCAGAGGGGCAGCAATACGCCAACGAGAACTACTCTTCTGAAACGGGGTGGGCTGACGATCTACCGTCATCTTCGAGCTTTTTGGACGACTACAATGCATCACATCCATCGCCGTCTCCAGTTGGTCAGAACCAGGTTGTCAACCCGGTCACATCGCCAGCTGGATCCAATGAGCTAGGTGAGCCAGATGAGCCGCTTGAGGTCAAAAAACCGGAGAAAAAGAAGGAGCGAAGGGCCTCAACTGTTGGCTCATTGTTCTCAGTGTTAGACAATGGCATACGATTTGTGGCCAACGAGGCGACATTCGGATGGGCAGACAAAGCCGAGGACGCCATGGACAATGGAGCGGTTGGCTTGGGATTGGGGCACTTGCTTGGAGGCGTGGCGCTCGGCACGGTCGGGGGGGTTGAAAATATTGGATTGAAGGTCGCCACAAGGCTTTTTGGCGCTGCAAAGGAGACAACGACGCTATATCGAGCAGTCTCCAAGGCCGAATTAAACGATATTGCGGCGAATGGTCTTCGTGTTACTGAGGGCGGCTATGAAACTGGCAAGCTGTTCGCGACCAGCTTGGAAGATGCCGCTAAATTTGGGAAAAACAACTTCAAGTTGGACGGTATTCAAAACTATTTGGTAAAGGTGGATGTTCCAAAAAGTGTGATGGATGCTGCCCATTCGTTTACAGCGGATAGCATGAAAGCGGTTTCAATAGCGGCAGATCAATTGAATGCGTTAAAAGCGACATTCATTAATTATTCGCCACGGGTGAAATGATGAAAAAAATACTAGCACGTTTGAAGCTTTACAGTGGCGCCAATAAACGGAAAACAGCATTTGTCACTGGATATAGGCCGTTATTTGATATTGAAGGATATGGTTTCACATCTGGAATGATTGCCTTGTTGGATCGAAAGGAATTCATGCCAGGTGATGAGGGTGTGGTTGAAGTTAAATTTTTAGATGTTGGGGTTGTTGAAGGAGCTAAGCTCTATTTTTATGAAGCTGTCGAACCACTTGGTGAGTGTTTGGTACTTCAGGTTTTGGACATCGGCTCTGCATCTTAATATTGAGGTTTGAAGAATGGTCGGCCGAAAATATTTCGCGAATGTGCATATAAGTAAGCGCAACGCAAGATCACCATTGCTGCAAAATTTATAGCTGTCTACGCAATCTCTACAAAGGTAATCGGATAGTTTCTCTGTTTGGCATTGCATTGGGGTCGGATCCTGCCTTTTTGATAAAAATGATGTTTGCTGCGGATAAAATCTATTAAATCAATAAATTGAATGAGGCTCTCAGTGCTTAAAAGTGCCAGACGCGCGACAGTCCTCATCCTGCTGGGTACGTTGTTCCTCTCCGCCTGCGGCGGCGGCAACGAGCAAACCGGCTCCACCGACCTCTACGGCGCCTACGACGTGATAGAAGGGGGCATGAGCGAAGTCCAGGTCAAGTCCGTTATCGGTGTCGAGCCGCAGCGCCGCCAGGCCGATGGCGATAAGGCACAGATCCTCACCTGGGAAACCGGCGCCAACACCTACCGCCACACCACCCTGCTGGTGACGGTGCACGACAAGGACGGGGTGACCCGCAAGATCGTCACCGGGTACCGCGGCAACCAGTCGCAGTCGTTCTGAATGGCGGGGATGCACAGGCCCCGCATGGTGACGCTGGACCTGCACCGCCCGTGGTCTGCTTGGCCGCCCGCTGCGCAGTGGGCCATGCTGGCCGGGGTGCTCTGCGTTGCTGGGCTCGCGCTGCTGGGGCAGAGGCAATGGCAGCAGCGCGCGCTGGGCGCGAGTCAGGCGCAGCTGCGTGTGTTGCAAGGCCAATGGGCCGATGTGCAGACCGCCAAGGCGGCGGCTGACAAGCGTGCATCCGGTGCCGGGGTGGCTTCTGGCGCGCAGACCCCCATGGAGCCGGCGTTCTGGCCCGGCCGCGCGCAGGGGGTGGATGGCTGGGTGCGGGTGGCCGCCCATGCAGCGGCTGACGCCGCCGGGGTGTCGCTGCAGCAACTGAGCGTCACCTACCCCGAGCCACCGGCTGTCGGCGAAGCGGCTCCCGTCTCTTATGCGGTGCTGCAGGTCTCGGCCCGCGGCAGCTACGCGGCCCTGAAAGCCTGGCAGACCCGCATGCAACAACTGCCCAGCCTGGGGGTGGAGCGCCTGCGTTGGCAGGCCCCGCCGAACGACGGCTCGGGGCAACTCAGCGCCGACTGGACATGGCGTCTGTGGCTCAAGCCTGGGGGTGGTGGTGCACAGGCCGGTTCTTCGTTGGCGGGCGCGCCCGCACCGTTGCGGCCGTGGCTGGCCGAAGCGCGGCGTGACCCTTTTGGCATGACGGCGCCCCCGCCGCCGCCCGCGCCGGTGGTGGCCTACGTGCCCCCGCCGGCTCCAGCGGTCCAGTTGCCGCCGGTGCCGCCGCCCCTGGTGTGGGTCACGCTGGGGCGCCTGCGGGGGCCAGACGGGCGGTATCGCGTCACGGGCCATTGGGGCGACCCGGCGGCCACGGTCACACTGGCCGAAGGCGACGAGAGTCCGCGCGGTCATCGGGTGGCCCGCATCACCGCCCAAACCATGGAGCTGCTGCACCCCGATACCCAGGAGCGTTTGCGGTTCAGTCTGCCGCAGGCCCCCCGATTCGAACGCCGATAATCCAGCATGCACACACGCAAAACAATGGCAGAGGGCGGCCGCAGCCCTTGGACAAGAGGGGGGACGTGGGCGTTGGTGCTGCTGCTCGGGGTGGGCCTGGCCGGCTGCGCCCAGCAACGCATCCGCGACGAATCCAACCAACTGATGCGCGACGGGCGCTACGAGCAAGCCATCCAGACCCTGAAAGCAGGCGTGGCCGAGTATCCCGAAAGCGCGCTGCTGCGGGCGGGTTTGGCCACGGCGCAGACGGATGTGATCGCGCGCTTGCTGGCACAAGTCACGGCTGAGCGGGCCGCCGGGCAGTGGCAGGTCGCTCAAGACACGCTCCAGCGCGCCGCCACCTTGCACCCCGAACACCCGCGCGTGCGCGACCTGCAAGCGCAACTGCGCGCCGAAGAGGCGGCCTTGCAGGCGCTGGCGCTGGCCCGAAAAACCGCACAGGGCGGGCAGCCTGCGCAACTGGCGCAGGCGCTGCAGATGGTGGAGCAAGGCCTGGTGCGCACGCCCCGCCAGCCCGACCTTCTGGCCTACAAGCGGCAACTGGAAGCGGATCTGCGCCAGCGCAGTGCGTTTGCCCGCCAGCACGGTCTGGCTGAAACCCGGCCCATCAGCCTGAGCTTCAGGCAGGCGCCGCTGTCGTCTTTGCTGGAGGCGATCCGCCTCGGCACGGGCATCGATTTTGTGCTCGACCGGGAAGTGCAGGCCGAGCAGACCGCGAGCGTGTACATCCGCGAAGCGCGGGTCGAAGACGCCATTGACCTGGTGCTGGGCGCGTTTCAGCTCTCGCGCCGCATCGTGGACGGCAAGACGGTGCTGGTCTACCCCAACACGCCGGAAAAACACAAGGAGCACCGGGAGCAGGTGATCCGCGTGTTTCACCTCTCCCACGCCGACGCCAAAGCCACCTCCACACTGCTGCAGTACATGTTGCGGATACAGCCACCGTATGTGGACGAACGGGCCAATATGCTGGCGTTGCGTGAGTCGCCCGAGCTCATGGCGGTGGCCGAACGCCTGGTGGCCCTGCACGACATGGGCGAGGCCGAGGTGATGCTGGAGGTCGAGGTGCTGGAGGTCAAGTCTTCGCGCTTGACCGAGCTGGGGGTGAACTTCCCCAACAATTTCTCGCTTTCGCTGCTGCCCATGCCCAACCAGACCGGTATCACGGTCGATACCTTCAACAACCTGAATCTGCGTGGTGGCTTCAACGGCATCAACTATGCCCAGGTGGGGTTGTCGGTGGGCAATCTGCTGGTCAACCTCAAGCGCGAGGTGGGAGACTTCAATACCCTGGCCAACCCGCGCATCCGGGCGCGCAACAAGGAAAAAGCCACCATCATGGTGGGTGACAAGGTGCCGGTGATCACCACCACGGCGGCCTCCAGTGGTGGCTTCGTTTCAGAGAGCGTGAACTACCTCGATGTGGGCCTGAAGCTGGAGGTGGAGCCCACCGTTTCACCCGACGACGAGGTGGCCATCAAACTGGCCCTGGAGGTCAGTTCGCTGGCACGCGAGGTGCGCAGCTCCACCGGCTCGGTGGCCTACCAGATTGGTACGCGCAACGCCAACACCACCCTGCGCTTGCGCGACGGCGAGACCCAGTTGCTGGGCGGCCTGATCACCAACGAAGACCGCATGACTTCCAACCGCGTACCGGGCCTGGGCGACCTGCCAGTGGCCGGGCGCCTGTTCTCCAGCCAGAAGGACGATACCCAGCGCACCGAGCTGGTGTTGGCCATCACGCCGCGCATCCTGCGCAGTGCGCCCAACCCGGATCTGGCGCAGGCCGAGATGTGGGTGGGCACGGAGAACTTCACGCGACTGCGCCCGTCCCCCGTTTCGGGCTTCAAACCCCTGGTGGGCGCTCTGGGCACTTCGCCCCAAGGCATGGCGGCGGAGCCGGCCACGGCGGGAGCCACGCCCGCCACGTCCTCGGAAACGCAGGCGCAGGCATCCGGTTTTGCCTTGAGCTTTCAGGGGCCGGCCCAGCTCAAGGTGGGCGAAGAAGCGACCGTGGTGCTGCAGGCCAGGTCCGAGGTGCCGCTGACGGCATTGCCGCTGAATCTGCGTTTCACGCAAGACACCCTGCAGATCCTGGGTGTGAGCGAGGGTGACTATTTTCGCCAAGGGGAGGCTGTGAGCAGCTTCACGCATGCCGTGCGGGCCAAGGAGGGGCGCTTGAGCCTGGGCCTGTTGAGCAATGTTTCGCAGGGGGTGACCGGTGAAGGCGAGGTGGTGAGCCTGCGCGTGAAGGCCCTGGCCCCGGGCCCGGCCAGCATTGCCGTGCACAGCGGCGACGTGCTCGGCGTCAATGTGGTGGTGCCCATGCCGGTCAAACCCCAGTGGTCCGTGCAGGTGCCATGAACACTCGGCTCCTTGGCTTGGGCGGTACGGGCAGGCCACTGGCCCGTGGGTTCACGCTGATCGAGCTGCTGGTGGTGATGGCGGTGCTGGGCATTCTGGCGGCGGCGGTGATGCCCTTGGGTGAAGCCATGGTCCAGGCGCAGAAGGAGCGCGATTTGAGGGCGGCCCTGTGGGAGATCCGCTCGGCCATCGACGAACACAAGCGCCTGGCGGACAAGGGTTTCATTGCCGCAGGCCCGGCGGGCACGGGCTACCCGGCCAGCTTGGGTGTGCTGGTGGTGGGGGTGGACGACATGCGCCCCGGCGGCACCGGGCGCAAGCTGTATTTTCTGCGCCGGTTGCCGCGCGACCCGTTTGCGCCCGCGTCGTTGCCGGCGGAAGCCACATGGCGGCTGCGCAGCTTCGCTTCGCCACCAGACGACCCCAAGCCCGGGGCCGATGTGTTTGATCTGCGCTCGTGGTCGGATGCGCTGGGCATGGATGGAACACCCCATGCGTCGTGGTAAGTCCGTCAATGGGCCGCGCCCGTCACGCGGACGTGGAGCGTTCGCGGGATTCACCTTGATCGAGCTGCTGGTGGTGCTGGCGGTCCTGGCGATTCTGGCCAGCCTGGTCGCGCCGCAGTACCTCGACCGCATCGACGATGCGCGCGAGACGGTGCTGCGCAAGAACCTGGTGGGGCTGCGCGAGGCGGTCGATCTGTTCTACCGGGACAAAGGCCGCTACCCCAAAGACCTCAAGGAACTGGTGGACGCGCGCTACATACGGGCCGTTCCCGAGGACCCGATGACGGGCGGGACGGACAGCTGGGTGATCGTGCCGCCGGTGGCAGGCCAGCGCGAAGGCGTGTTCGACGTCAGAAGCGGCTCGCCTGAACGCGCCCGCGACGGCACTCCGTTTGCCCAGTGGTGAGGAGCGGGCCGATGCGTGCGCGACAACAGGGTTTCACGATGCTGGCGGTGCTGGCGGCGCTTCTGTTGCTGGCCTTGTCTTTGCAGGGCGTGATGTGGGTGGTGTCCACCCAGGCCCAGCGTGAACGCGAGTTGGAGCTGTTGCGGGTGGGCTCGGCCATTCGGGACGCGATTGGCCGGTATGTGGAGTCGTCACCGGGGGTGGTCAAGCAGTGGCCGCCCAGTCTGGAGGCCCTGCTGGACGATCGCCGTTCGGTGGTGCTGCGCCGGCATTTGCGCCGCCTGTATGCCGACCCGATCCAGCGCTCCGGCGAATGGGGTCTGGTGCCTGCCCCCGATGGTGGGGTGGCGGGGGTGTATTCCTTGAGCCAGGATCGTTCGATCCGCACCAGTGGTGTCGATCTGGCCGTGTATGGGGTGGAGCCGGCGGCACGCTACGTCGACTGGCGGTTCGTCTATGTGCCGCCCTCGAAGGCATCGGAGGCGCCGCTATGAGCCAGACCTTCCGTGTGCGTCTGCTGCAGGAGGCTTCTGGGAGCGTGACCGAGGAGCTGCGTGAAGCGCCGTCCGAGGCCGCGCTGCGGGCCCGCTTGCTGGCCGATGGCCTGGTGCCCCTGGGCATCCGCCCTGTTCGCCGGTTTCTCCCGCAATGGAAACGACAGGCGGCGCCATCGTTCGCGCTGTTCTGCCGGGAGCTGCGCACCTTGATTCAGGCGGGCATGACGGTGGTCGAAGCGGTGGACACCCTGTCGGCGCGGGAACGGGCCATGGGAAACGGTGGGTCCCTGGCGGCCCAGCTGTTACGCCACCTGGAGCAAGGCAAGTCCTTGTCCACCGCATTGGTGGAGACGCCGGGCGCGCCGTCCGTTCTGGTGGCGGCGGTCAAGGCCGGGGAACGGACCAGCGATCTGGCCCAGGCCCTGGACGACTACCTGCGCTTTGACACGATGATCACCGTGCTCAAGCGCAAGGTTGCGAGCGCGGCCATTTACCCCGCGTTGGTCACGACCTTGGGCGTGGGCATTTCCTTGTTCCTGCTGTTGGTGGTGATGCCGAATTTCGCGCGGATGTACGCGCAGGTGCGCGGCGATGCGCAAGGTGCCGCGAGCTGGATGATTGAGCTGAGCCTGTGGGTCAGCGACCACCACGCCCTGGCACTGACGGCGGTGGCTGTGTTGATCCTGGCCGCATTGGCCTGGGGCTGGAGCGGGATGGCCCGGCGCCAGGTCATGGTCTGGATTCAGAAGCCCGCGTACGTCCGGCGCAAGGTGGAAGATTTTCAGCTGGCGATGATGTACCAGGCGCTGGCGCTCATGCTCAAGGGCGGGTACCCCATGACCGAAGCCCTGGCGGTGGCCAGCCGCTCCGCGCTGGACGACAATCTGGCCCGGTCGTTGCGGGATGCGCTGGCCCGGATCGAGCAGGGCGCGCCGGTCGCCCAGTCCTTGAACGACGCGCATCTGTGTGATGAGGTGGGGCGGCGCCTGATGGCAGCGGCCGAGCGCAATGGCAGCTTTCATCTCGCGGCCGATGTGGTTTCGCGCATGCATGGTGAGCGCTTCGAGCTGTTTGTCGAGCGACTGACGCGCATTGTCGAGCCCGTGCTGCTGATGGCCGTGGCGCTGATGGTGGGCGGTATCGTGGTGATGATGTATCTGCCTGTCTTCGACATGGCCACCCGTTTGCGTTGACCCTGTATGACACCAGAACGACTTCAAACTTTGATCCAGGAGGCCAGGCGGCAACCCTCTGAGCTGGAGGGCTGGCTTTGGGAGCGTCTGCTCGCGGCCAGTGGCGTGCCGGCCGAGCAGCTGGCGCGGTGTTTGAGCGATTGGCAGGGGGTGGAAGTGCTGCCCGCGACACCGACCTTCTGGCGCACGGCCTCGGTTGTGTCGGGCGATGGTGCCGCCGTGTTGCTGGCGGTTGACCACGCAAGTTATCTGCTAGTTGACGATCCGTGGTCCGCCGACTCGATGCGCCGGCTGGACGGAGCGGGCCGCGCGGACCTGCGCCTGGCCATTGCCCAGCCAGGGCAGCGAGCGCAGTCGGGTGCGCAGCGGGCTCCTGTTTTGGCGGATGCGCCCAAGCTCGAGGCTTCACCCGCGGCGCCTCAGGGTTCGGTGGTTTCGTTCGTGAACGAGGCCATTGCGGGCGCCTACGCCGGGGGGGCGAGCGACATCCACTTCGAGACGAACCGCAAAGGCATTCATGTCAAGTACCGCCTGGACGGTGTGATGGCGGCCGGACCCGCGATGGAAGACCCCAGCAAGGCGGAGGAAGTCATCTCCCGCATCAAGGTCATGGGGCAGCTGGACATCACCGAACGGCGGCGCCCGCAGGACGGGCGCATCCGCTGGCAAAGCGATGCTGGAGAGGGTGTGGACTTGCGGGTGTCGATCATGCCCAGCATCTTTGGCGAAGATGCGGTGCTGCGTCTGCTGGACAAGGCGCAGCTGCGGCACGAAACCGCCACGATTTCGCTGGACCTGCTGGGGTTTTCAGCGGAGCTGGCCCCCAAGGTTCGGGCGCTGGCCTCCAAGCCGCACGGCATGTTGCTGGTGACCGGCCCGACCGGCAGCGGCAAGACCACGACGGTGTACGCCGCCCTGTCCGAGGTCAACGATGGGCTGGAGAAGATCATCACCATCGAAGACCCGGTGGAGTACGAGCTGCCGGGCGTGTTGCAGATTCCCGTGAACGAGCAAAAAGGTTTGACCTTTGCGACGGGACTGCGCTCGATCCTCCGGCACGACCCGGACAAGATTCTGGTCGGGGAGATCCGTGACCCGGAGACGGCGCAGATTGCCGTGCAGTCGGCGCTGACCGGGCACCTGGTGTTCACCACGGTCCACGCCAACAGCCTGCCGGATGTGCTGGGCCGTTTCCGGCATTTCGGGATCGAGGCGTTTGCCCTGGCCTCGGCGCTCAATGGTGTGGTCGTGCAGCGCTTGCTGCGCCAGTGTTGCCCGGATTGCATCCAGTGGCGTGACCTGTCGCCGCTGGAGCTGGCGCAGTTGAAGCAGGAGGCGCTGCCCGTTCCAGCCAGGGTGCCCGTGGCGGCGGGATGCCCCGCCTGCCGTGGCACGGGTTACCGAGGGCGCTTCGTGCTCGCGGAAGTGCACGTGCTCAATGATCGGGTTCGAGACATGATGCTGGCCCAGGAGAGCATGTCGGCGTTCAAGGATCTGCTGTACGGCGATGGCCGACATCGGCTGGCGTACCAGGCCCTGGAGCTGGTCGGTGCCGGACGCACCACGATCGAGGAGGTCCACCGTGTGGTCGGTTTGGGCTGAGCGACTCGATCTGTACGTGTGTCGGGGCCAGGTCTGGATCCGGCGTCCCGGTCGGCCCATGGCCTCGGTGACCGCACCCACGACGCTGCCCTTGCAGGCGTTGCTGCGCAAGGTGGAAGAGGCGCTTCAGGCGGATGCACCCGGGTCGCGCTGTCGCGTCCACATCAGTTTGAGCGCGCAGTTGTGCCCGCCGGTGGTCTTTGAGGCGCCCAAAGGCATCCGCTGGAAAGAACGGGCCTGGATCGCACAGCGCAAGGCGGCATTGCATTGGGGGCTGGCTGCCGAGCAGGCCGACAAGATGGCCTGTGTGCTTTCACCCACGGTGCATGGCCTGGCGGCGGCGATGCCTGGCGCCATGCTGGAACTGATTCGCCAATGGGTGGGGAGCCAGGGGTGGCAATGCGTCGCCGTGGAACCCATGTGGTCGCACTTGACCCTTGCCCATCGACAGCTGTTGCGCCATGCCTCCGGTCTTGAGTTGCTGGAGCCGGATGGCGGGCCGGTGGTGCTGGGGGCTGGTGTCGATGGCGCGCGCGTGCGGCTGGGCTGGACATCCCGCAGCGGTGATCCGGCGAGCAGCACGGGTGGCTGGAAGTCCTGTTTTGAGGCGGATGCGACATGAAGCCGCTGCACATTCACTTTGTGACCCGGCGGCCGCGTTTTCTGGCGGCTGCCATGGTGGTCGTCTTGCTGCTGGCGCTGTCTGCGGGGGCGTGGCTGGAGTGGCGGGCCAGGGCGGCGCGAGCCGACGTGCAGAAGCAGATGGCAGAGCTCAATGCGAACATTCGGGGAGCCTTGGAGGTGCGGAAACCCGAGGGTTCTCCGCAGGCAGAGCCACCCTGGGTTCAAGAGGCCGATGCCACGCTGCGCCACGACTGGAATCGATTGATGGGGGGGCTCGAAGGCATTGTCTTGCCTGGTGTACGACTGCTGTCGGTACAGGCCGGCACCTATCCTGACCAGGTTCGGGTCGAATACCAATTGGACGGATGGACGCGTGTGGCGGAGTTGTCCTATGCGCTGAACCACATGAAGGCTTCATCGGGGCACTGGTCCTTGATCTCCGTGGGCGCGTCGAACAGCCAGACCTCGTCGAGTCCCGGGATTCGGGCGGTCTGGGAGCGTTGAACGAGGGCCTGGACGCCAGCCCGGCGGCCCCTCACCACTCCGCGAAACTGCCGTCCTTGTGGCGCCAGATCGGGTTGCGCCAGCGGTGGCCTTCGGCCGCGCGTTCGCGCACGTAGGCTTCGTTGACCTCGATGCCCAGACCGGGGCCGGTCGGGATCGTGACCATGCCGTCCTCGTAGGCGAAGACCTCGGGGTTGCTCACGTAGTCCAGCAGGTCGTTGGCGGCGTTGTAGTGGATGCCCAGGCTCTGCTCCTGGATGAAGGCGTTGTAGCAACCCGCGTCGATCTGCAGGTTGGCCGCCAGCGCGATGGGGCCGAGCGGGCAGTGCAGCGCCAGCGCCACGTCGTAGGCCTCGGCCATGGCTGCGATCTTGCGGGTCTCGGTGATGCCGCCCGCGTGCGAGGGGTCGGGCTGGATGATATCCACATAGCCCTCGGACAGGATGCGCTTGAAGTCCCAGCGCGTGTACAGCCGCTCGCCCAGCGCGATGGGCATGGTCGCCACGTGGGCCAGCTCCTTGAGCGCCTCGTGGTGTTCGCTCAGCACCGGCTCTTCGACGAACATGAGTTTGTAGGGTTCCAGTTCGCGCAGCAGCACCTTGGCCATGGGCTTGTGCACGCGCCCGTGGAAGTCCACGCCGATGCCCACGTTGGGGCCCACGGCTTCGCGCACGGCCGCCACGTTGGCCAGGCAGCGCTCCACCTTGTCGTGGCTGTCGATGAACTGCAGTTCCTCGGTGCCGTTCATCTTGACGGCGGTGAAGCCACGCCCAACGGCCGCCTTGGCAGCGGCGGCGGTGTCGCTGGGGCGGTCGCCGCCGATCCAGCTGTAGACGCGGATGCGGTCGCGCACGCTGCCGCCCAGCAGCTCGGACACCGGCACACCCAGGGCCTTGCCCTTGATGTCCCACAGTGCTTGGTCGATGCCGGCGAGTGCGCTCATGTGGATGCCGCCGCCGCGGTAGAAGCCGCCGCGGTACATCACGGTCCAGTGGTCTTCGATGTGGCGCGGGTCCTTGCCGACCAGGTAATCGGCGAGTTCCTCGACCATGGCGGCCACCGTGTGGGCTCGGCCTTCCAGCACCGGCTCACCCCAGCCGACGATGCCTTCGTCGGTCTCGATCTTCAGGAAACACCAGCGCGGTGGCACCAGGAACGTGGTCAGTCGGGTGATCTTCATGGAAACGTGCTCGTCGGGAATGGGGTGAGGGTTTTGAAGGGTCAGGCGCCGGGGCAGGCCAGGCGCCAGGCCTGCATGAACGCGGCGGCGTGGCGGGCCACGTCGGCGGCGCTGTCGCCGGGGCGGTACAGGGCCGAGCCCAGGCCGAAACCGCTGGCACCAGCGGCGGCATAGGGCGCGATGCTCTCGGGCGTGATGCCGCCCACGGGCACCAGGGCCACCGGGGGCTTGAGCACGGCGCGCCAGGCTTTCAGCACGGCGGGGCTCAGGGCTTCAGCGGGAAACAGTTTGAGGATGTCCGCGCCCGCGGCCAGCGCGGCGTAGGCCTCGGTCAGGGTGGCCACGCCGGGCGCGCAGGCCATGCCGGCTGCCTTGGCCGCGCGGATCACCGCCGGGTCGCTGTGCGGCATGACCACGATCTGCCCGCCCGCGGCGGCCACGTCGGCACAGGCCTGCGCCGAGATGACCGTGCCGGCGCCCACCAGGGCATCGGCCGGCAAGGCGTCGCGCAGGGCGCGGATGCTGGCCAGCGGATCGGGTGAGTTCAGCGGAACTTCAATGATGCGAAAGCCCGCGTCGTACAAGGCGCGGCCGATGGCGATGGCCTCTTCGGGCCGCAGGCCACGCAGGATGGCGATCAGGCCGCACTCGGACAGGGCCTGGTGAAAGGAGCGGGGGATGTTCATGTCGGTGTTCCAGGGCGGCGGCGCGGGGGGCGCTTCATACCAATTCAGCGGCCTGGGCGATGCGCCACAGGCCCAGGGGCGTCACGCCGGAACGGATCTCGGGCGTCGGCAGGCCCTGCGCTTCCAGCGCGGTCGCGTAGCGCAGGCACAGCTCCGGTTCGCCGCACAGCACCACCGCCGGACCGTCCCGCAGGGCGGGCGCCAGCGCCGCCACCTCGTGCCCGATCAGCAGCCCCGACAGGTAGTCGGGCTGGGCGCTGCCGGGGAGCTGGCGGGTGAGCCCCAGGGTGCGCACGCTGAAGACGGTGGAGAGTACGCCCAAAGCGCCCAGTTTGGAGCACGCCACGCGCAGGCCGCGCGCGAAGGCCGGTTCGTCCTGCGGCCCGCCCAGCTCCATGGTGCGGCCCAGGATGGTGTGTTGGGAGAGCGCGGCGTACACCTCACCGGTCATGAAGGTCTCGAAGCGGGTGACGGCGCCGTCCTCGACCCAAGCCCATTTGGTGTGCGTGCCCGGCAGGCCGATCAGCAGCCGCGACGGCGTGTGGCGCCCGTTCGCCCGGCTTTGCAGCACGCCCATGATCTGGGTCTCTTCGCCGCGCATCACATTGGGCAGCTCGCCGGCCTGCAGCAGGCCCGGCACCACGTGCAGCGGCTGGCCACCGGGGCGTTCGATCCGTGTCACCGCTTCCGCCAGATCGGCCTCGCGGCTGGGCAGCGGCTGGTAGGGCGCTTCGCGCCAGCCCTGTGCGCTGCCGACCATGCCGCAGGCGATCAGCGGGGCGGACGGGTGGTCGGCCAGCCAGTCGCCGCACAGCGCCTGCAGCGCCTGCTCGAAGGCGGCGGCCGGTGAGTCGACACCGGGGCCGGCGGGCAGGTGCATCACACCGTGTTCGCTGCGCCGCGCGGCCAGCACCGCGCCGTGCGCCCCCATGGCATAGGCACGCAGCGAACTGGTGCCCCAGTCGAGAGCGATCAGCACGGGTGTTTCGAGCAGTTCGGTTGGGTTCATATCACTTTCTCAAAGAACTGGCCGGAGCACAGCGACTCCGCCCAGGGCACCCGTGGAACCGGCTTCGCCGGGCCACCAGGTGCGTCCCCCCTTTTGGGGGAAGACGCGAAGCGGCGCAGGGGGGGCTCATACCTCTCAGCGTCCCCAGCGGAGCACGAGCGGGTCGAGCCGGCGTGCGATGTCCAACAGCCCGCGCCGCACCTCGGGGTGCATGGGCGGGAAGGGGTGGCGGCCGGCTTCGCAGGCGATCACGCCGCCGGCTTTCATCAGGGCCTTGGCCGTGAGGATGCCGCCCTGGCGGTTTTCGTGGTTGATCAGCGGCAGCCAGCGCTGGTAGAGCGCGAAGGCCAGGTCGTGGTTGCCCAGGCGGTGGGCTTCGATGATGGGGCGGATGCCGTCGGGGAAGGCGCCGCCGGTCATGGCGCCAGTGGCGCCGGCGTCCAGGTCGGCCAGCAGGGTGATGGCTTCTTCGCCATCCCACGGGCCTTCAATGGCGTCACCGCCCAGGCGGATCAGTTCGCGCAGCTTGCTCGCGGCGCCCGGCGTCTCGATCTTGAAGTAGGCGAGCTGTTCGATCTCCTGCGCCATGCGCGCGAGGAAGGGGGCCGAGAGCACGGTGCCGCTGGCCGGCGCGTCCTGCACCATGATGGGAATGGAAATGGCGTCGGACACGCGCGCATAGAACTCGTGGATCAGCGGCTCGGGCACGCGGAAGGTGGCGCCGTGGTAGGGCGGCATCACCATGACCATGGCCGCGCCCATGTCCTGCGCGCGCTTGCTGCGCGCGGCGCAGACCGCGGTGCCGTAGTGCGTGGTGGTCACGATCACCGGCACGCGCCCGGCCACGTGTTCCAGCGACAAGCGGGTCAGGGTCTCGCGCTCGTCGTCGGACAGCGAGAACTGCTCGGAGAAATTGGCCAGGATGCACAGGCCGTCCACCCCGGCGTCGATCATGAAGTCGAGGCAGCGTTTCTGGCTCTCCAGATCGAGCGTGCCGTCCTCGTGGAAGGTGGTGGGCACGACGGGGAAGATGCCGCGGTAGCGCGGCGTGCGGGCAGAAGAGGTCATGATCAGATCAGTGGGAGTGACGGGGAACCGCCGAGCCGCGGCAGCCGACGAGGAAATCGAAATCGCAGCCTTCGTCGGCCTGCAGCACGTGGTCCACGTACAGGCGCTGGTAGCCGCCGCGCCCACCCATGTCGGTGTTGTCCAGCGCGGCCAGGCGCTCGGCCAGTTCGGCGTCGCTGATGTCCAGGTGCAGGCGGCCCTCGGCGCAGTCGAGTTCGATGAAGTCGCCGTCGCGCACGGCGGCCAGCGGGCCACCGGCGGCGGCCTCGGGCGCCACGTGCAGCACCACGGTGCCGTAGGCCGTGCCGCTCATGCGCGCGTCGGAGATGCGCACCATGTCCTTGATGCCCTGGCGCAGCAGCTTCGGCGGCAGGCCCATGTTGCCCACCTCGGCCATGCCGGGGTAGCCGCGCGGGCCGCAGTTTTTCATCACCATCACGCAGCTGGCGTCGATGTCCAGGCTCTCATCGACGATGCGTTCCTTGTAGTGCTCCAGGTTTTCGAACACCACGGCACGGCCCCGGTGCTTGAGCAGCTCGGGCGAGGCCGCCGAGGGCTTGAGCACGGCGCCGCGCGGCGCCAGGTTGCCGCGCAGGATGCAGATGCCGCCGTCGGCGATGAGCGGGTTGTCCAGCGTGCGGATCACCTCGTCGTTGTACTGCGGGGCCTCGCGCACGTTGTCCCACATGCTTTTGCCGTTGACGGTGAGCGCGTCGGGGTGCGGCAGCAAGTTGTTTTCGCCCAGGCGGCGCAGCACGGCGGGCAGGCCGCCGGCGTAATAGAACTCTTCCATGAGGAAGCGGCCCGAGGGCTGCAGATCCACCAGGGTGGGCGTGCCCTGGCCGATGCGCGTCCAGTCCTCCAGCTCCAGTTGCACGCCGATGCGGCCCGCGATGGCTTTCAGGTGGATCACCGCGTTGGTCGAACCGCCGATGGCTGCGTTGGTGCGGATGGCGTTTTCAAACGCTTCGCGCGTGAGGATCTTCGAGAGCGTGAGCCCTTCGTGGGCCATCTCCACGATGCGTTTGCCCGACATGTGGGCCAGCACATAACGGCGTGAATCCACTGCCGGGATGGCCGCGTTGTGGGGCAGCGAAGTGCCCAGCGCCTCGGCCATGCAGGCCATGGTGCTGGCCGTGCCCATGGTGTTGCAGGTGCCGGCCGAGCGCGACATGCCGGCTTCGGCTGCGAAGAACTGGTGTTCGTTGATTTCACCGGCCTTCAGCGATTCGTGCAGGCGCCACACGGCCGTGCCCGAGCCGATGTCCTTGCCGTCGAGCTTGCCGTTGAGCATGGGGCCGCCCGTGACCACGATGGCCGGCACGTCGCAGCTGGCCGCGCCCATCAGCAGGGCGGGCGTGGTCTTGTCGCAGCCCACCAGCAGCACCACGGCGTCGATGGGGTTGCCGCGGATGGCTTCTTCCACGTCCATGCTGGCGAGGTTGCGCGTGAGCATGGCGGTGGGGCGCAGGTTGGATTCACCGTTGGAGAACACCGGGAACTCGACCGGAAAACCGCCCGCCTCGTAGATGCCGCGCTTGACGTGTTCGGCGATTTTGCGGAAGTGCGCGTTGCAGGGCGTGAGCTCGCTCCAGGTGTTGCAGATGCCAATGATGGGGCGGCCGTCGAACTCGTGGTCGGGGATGCCCTGGTTCTTCATCCAGCTGCGGTACATGAAGCCGTTTTTGTCGGCGGTGCCGAACCATTCGGTGGAGCGGAGTTTGCGCTTGGGGGTGGTCATGGTGGGGTGTTGGGTTCGGGAAGAGGGGGAAGTCAGGACCGCTTGGACGCGCGGTGCGTCAGCAGGCGTTGCAGCAGGCAGAAAACGAACAGCAGGACGCCGACGACGATGCGCGTCCACCAGGAACTCAGCGTGCCGTCAAACGAGATCAGGGTCTGGATGATCCCGAGCATCAGCACGCCAAACAGCGTGCCGGCCATGTAACCCACGCCGCCGGTGAGCAGGGTGCCGCCGATCACCACGGCGGCGATCGCGTCCAGCTCCATGCCCACGGCATGCAGGCCGTAACCCGAGAGCATGTAGAAGGTGAACACCACGCCGGCCAGCGCCGAGCAGAAGCCCGAGAGCGTGTACACGCCCACCAGCGTGCGGCGCACCGGCAGGCCCATCAGCACGGCCGACTGCTCGTTGCCGCCCACGGCGTAGACCGTGCGGCCAAACGGCGTGTTGTGCGCGATGAACACCGCGGCCAGCAGCACCACGATGGCGATCACCGCGCCCAGCGAGAGCGAGGCGTCTTCCCACAGCGGCAGGCGCCACTGCGCCAGTTCCGAATAGGGCTCGTTGGAGATGCTGATCGAGTCGATGCTGATGAGGTAACACAGGCCGCGCGCGAGGAACATGCCCGCCAGCGTGACGATGAAGGGCTGCAGCCGGAAGCGCTCGATCAGGAAACCCATGAAGGCGCCGAAGGCCGTGCCCATGAGCAGCACCAGCGGAATCGCCTGCCACGCGCTCCAGCCGTGGTGCTCCACCAGCGCGGCCAGCACCATGGTGCTCAGCGCCACCACCGAACCCACCGAGAGGTCGATGCCGCCCGAGAGGATCACGAAGGTCATGCCCACCGCGACGATGATCAGAAAAGAGTTGTCGATCAGCAGGTTGAGGAACACCTGGGCCGAGAAGAAGCCGGTGTAGAGCACCGAGCCCATGGTGGCCATGGCCACGAACAGCGAGATGGTGGCGATCAGCGGCAGGAACTTGGGGTTCAGGCGCGAGCGCGTGGTCACGGTCTGCGGCATGGAGGGCGTCGCGGCGGCGTTGAACGAAGGATTCGGCACCGCACTCATGGCTGCACTCCTCACACGCCGGGGCGGCGCACCAGCACGCCCACCTGGGCGCGGAACTCGGGCGACTGCAGCAGCATCACGACGAACACCACCACGGCCTTGACCACCAGGTTGATCTCGGGCGGCACGCCCAGCGAGTAGATGGCGTAGGTCAGGGTCTGGATGATGAGCGCACCGATCACGCTGCCCACCAGGCTGAAGCGCCCGCCGGTGAGCGCCGTGCCGCCCAGGGTCACGGCCAGGATGGCGTCGAGCTCCAGCAACTGGCCGGCGTTGTTGCCGTCGGCGCTTTTCACGTTGGAGCTGATGAGCAGGCCGGCGATGCCCGCGCACACGCCGCAGAAGGTGTAGGCGGCCACGATGAGGCGGCGCGATTGCACGCCGGCCACGCGCGCCGCCGTCGGGTTGATGCCCACGGCCTGCACGAACAGGCCCAGCGCCGTGCGCGTGACCGCGAGGTACAGCGCGGCGAACACGGTCGCCACGATGAACAGCGAGAACGGCAGACCGAGCAGGTAGCCCCCGCCCAGGAAGAAGAAGGGCTTGTAGTAGATGGTGATGATCTGCCCGTCGGTGATCAGCTGGGCGATGCCCCGGCCCGCCACCATCAGGATCAGCGTGGCGATGATGGGCTGCATGCCCACCTTGGCCACCAGCACGCCGTTCCACAGGCCGCACAGAGCGGCCACGCCGAGCGCACCCACGATGGCCAGCGGCATGGGGAAGCGGCTTTCCGTGCCCGCCACCGAGCCACCGATCATCCAGGCTGCCACCGCGGCCGCGATGGCCACCACCGCGCCCACCGAGATGTCGATGCCGCGCGTGGCGATCACCATCGTCATGCCCAGCGACACCAGCACCAGCGGCGCGGCGCGGTTCAGGATGTCGATCAGGCTGCCGTAGAGGTGGCCGTCGCGCCACTCGATGTGCAGGAAGCTGTCGTTGAACACCGTGTTCACGACCAGCAGCAGCGCCAGCGTGATCAGCGGCCAGGCCAGGCGGTGGCGCATCGCGGCGCTCAAGGTTGTGTGTGTCATGTCAAACGTGTTCTGCAGCAATGAGGTCGTACACAGCGTCTTCGCTGCTGCCCGCGGGCAGCTCGCCCACCAGGCGGCGGTCGCGTAGCACCACGATGCGGTGCGCCACACGCACCACCTCGCTCATTTCGGACGAGATGAACAGCACGGCCATGCCGGCCTGCGCCAGGCGCAGGATCTGTTCCATGATTTCCTGCTTGGCGGCCACGTCGATGCCGCGTGTGGGCTCGTCCAGGATCAAGAGGCGCGGTTCGATGGCGAGCCAGCGCGCCAGGATGGCCTTTTGCTGGTTGCCACCCGAGAGCAGGCCGATGGGCTTGTCCACGCTCTCGGTCTTGATGCCCAGCAGCTTCACGTAGCGCTCGGCCAGCGCGGTCTGTTCGGCGCGCGAGAGGAACTTGCCCACGCCCATGCGCGCCTGCAGCGCCAGCGCGATGTTCTCGCGCACCGAGAGCTCGGCCACGATGCCGTCGGTCTTGCGCTCTTCCGGGCACAGTGCCAAGCCGTGGCGGATCGCGTCCATGGGGTTGGAGAACGCCACCGCTTTTCCGTCGATGCGCAGCACGCCGCGGTCGGGCGACTCCAGGCCGAACAGCAGCCGCGCCAGCTCGGTGCGGCCCGCGCCCAGCAGGCCGGCCAGGCCCACCACCTCGCCCGCGCGCACCCGCAGGTCCACCGCCTGCAGCTGGCCGCTCTGGCCCAGGCCCTCGGCCTGCAGCAAGGCCGGGGTGACCTCGTCGAACACAGGTGAGACCGGCGCCTCGGTGGACTGCGCGGCCAGTTCGCGGCCCAGCATGGCCGCGATCAGCGCCTGCGCCGGCAGCTCGCCCACCGGCCATTCGCCCACCCAGCTGCCGTTGCGCAGCACGGTGATGCGGTCGGAGATGGCGTAGACCTGGTTCAGGAAGTGCGTGACGAAGACGATGGCCAGGCCCTCGTCGCGCAGGCGGCGCAGCACCTCGAACAGTTTCTGCACCTCGTCGTCGTCCAGGCTGGAGGTCGGCTCGTCCAGGATCAGCACGCGCGACTCGATGCTGAGCGCGCGCGCGATCGCCACCAGCTGCTGCACCGCCACGGGGTAGTCCGACAGCAGTCGCGTCACGTCGATGTCCAGCCCGATGCGCGCCACCAGTTCGCGCGCACGCCGGTTCAGCGTGGCCCAGTCGATGCGGAAACCCTGCGCGAGGCCCAGGCGCGGGTAGCGCCCGGCGAAGATGTTTTCCGCCACCGAGAGGTTGGGGCAGAGGTTGACCTCCTGGTACACCGTGCTGATGCCCAGGCGCTGGGCGGCCCGTGGCGAGTCGGGCCAGACCGATTCACCACCCAGGCGCATCTGCCCGCCACTGGCTTCGAGCACGCCAGTGAGCACCTTGATCAGCGTGGACTTGCCCGCGCCGTTCTGCCCCATCAGCGCATGGATCTCACCCGGGTACAGGCGCAGTTGCACATCGCGCAACACAGGGATGCCCGAGAACTGCTTGTGGATGCCCGTGAGTTCGAGCACGGGTGGGGCGGTGGTTGCGCTCATGGGTGAGCCACCTCAGGCTTTGTTTTTGTTGTAGACGTCGACCAGCACTGCGGCGAGCAGCACCACGCCCTTGATGACCTGCTGGTAGTCGATGCCGATGCCCAGGATGGACATGCCGTTGTTCATCACGCCCATGATGAAAGCGCCGATCACCGCGCCCATCACCTTGCCCACGCCGCCCGAGGCCGAGGCCCCGCCGATGAAGCAGGCGGCGATCACGTCGAGCTCGAAGCCCAGGCCGGCCTTGGGTGTGGCGGTGTTCAGCCGCGCGGCGAACACCAGCCCGGCCAGCGCGGCGAGCACGCCCATGTTGACGAAGGCGTAGAACGACAGCCGCTCGGTCTTGATGCCCGAGAGCTTGGCGGCCTTCTCGTTGCCGCCCATGGCGTAGATGCGGCGGCCGATGGTGGTGCGGCTGGTGACGAAGTCGAACAGCACGATCAGCAGCGCCATCACGATCAGCACGTTGGGCAGGCCCTTGTACGAGGCCAGCAGGTAGGCGAAATAGATCAGCAGCGCGGTGAACACGGCGGTCTTGATGAGGAAGAAGGCGGTGGGTTCGGCGTGCACACCGTGCTTGAGCCGGTTGGCGCGCGCGCGCACGCCGGCCACGGTCAGCGCCGCGGCCACCGCCACGCCCAGCAGCAGCGAGGTCAGGCGCAGACCTTCGGCGTCGAACAGGTCGGGGATGAAGCCCGAGCTGAGCATCTGGAAGGCGTCGGGGAAAGGGCCCACCGACTGGCCGGCCAGCAGCGCCAGCGCCAGGCCCTTGAACACCAGCATGCCCGCGAGCGTGACGATGAAGGAGGGGATGCGCGAGAAGGCCACGAACCAGCCTTGCGCCGCGCCGATCAGGCCACCGCAGAGCAGGCACACGATGGAGGCCGGCACGAAATGCCATTCGTATTCCACCATCAGCACCGCCGCCAGCGCGCCGATGAAGCCGCAGACAGAGCCCACCGAGAGGTCGATGTGGCCGGCCACGATCACCAGCAGCATGCCCAGCGCCATGATGACGATGTAGCTGTTCTGCAGCACCAGGTTGGTGAGGTTCAGCGGCTGCATCAACGTGCCGTCGGTCATGTACTGGAAGAAGCCCATGATGGCCACCAGCGTGATCAACATGCCGTACTCACGGAAGTTGTGCTTGAGGTGGTCCAGCGGCGACTTGCCGTGGTGGGCCACGGCTTCGGTGGGGGCCACGGCGGTGACGGTGGCGGGTGTGGCGGTGGTGGTGGGGGTCATCTGGCTCATATCAACTGGCTTTCACAATGGCGCGCATGATCTTTTCCTGGGAGGCTTCGGCCGTGGGCATCTCGGCCACAAAGCGGCCTTCGTTCATCACATAAATGCGGTCCGAGATGCCGAGCAGCTCGGGCATCTCCGAAGAAATCACGATCACGCACTTGCCCTCGGCCGCCATCTGGGCGATCAAGGTGTAGATCTCGTACTTGGCGCCCACGTCGATGCCGCGCGTGGGCTCGTCGAGGATCAGCACCTCGGGGTTGGTGAAGAGCCATTTGCTCAGCACCACCTTCTGCTGGTTGCCGCCCGAGAGGTTCACGGTCTTCTGGTCCACGCCCGAGCAGCGGATGCGCAGCTTCTCGCGGTAGCCTTCGGCCACCCGGTGCTCGCGCCCGTTGTCGATCACGGTGGCCGAGGACACACCGTCGAGGTTGGCCAGCGACACGTTGAACTGGATGTCTTCGCTGAGCACCAGGCCGTTGCCCTTGCGGTCTTCGGTGACGTAGGCCAGGCCGTGGCGCACGGCCTTTTCCACCGTGCTCACGTCGATGGGCTGGCCGTGCAGCAGCACCTCGCCGCTGATGCGGTGGCCCCAGGAGCGGCCAAAGATGCTCATGGCCAGCTCGGTGCGGCCCGCGCCCATGAGCCCGGCGATGCCCACGATCTCGCCGCGGCGCACCTGCAGGTCGATCCCCTTGATGAATTCGCGGTCGCTGTGGTGCGGGTGGTAGGCGCGCCAGTTGCGCACCTCGAACACGGTTTCGCCGATGTTGGGTTGGCGCCGGGGGTAGCGGTCGGCCATCTCGCGGCCCACCATGGCCTGGATCACGCGGTCTTCGCTGATGGCGCCGGCGCGGCAGTCGAGCGTCTCCACCGTGCTGCCGTCGCGCAGGATGGTGATGGAGTCGGCCACGCGGGAAATTTCGTTGAGCTTGTGCGAAATCAGGATGCAGGTGATGCCCTGGCCCTTGAGTTCGAGCAGGAGGTCGAGCAGCGCCTGGCTGTCGGTTTCGTTCAGGCTGGCGGTGGGCTCGTCCAGGATCAGCAGCTTGACCTGGCGCGACAGCGCCTTGGCGATCTCCACCAGCTGCTGCTTGCCCACGCCCAGGTGGGTGATCAGGGTTTCGGGTGACTCCTTGAGGCCGACCTTGCGCAGCAGCGCCTGCGTCTTGCTGTGCGCGGCCATCCAGTCGATCACGCCGTGGCGCGCCGTTTCGTTGCCCAGGAAGATGTTCTCCGCGATCGACAACAACGGCACCAGCGCGAGCTCCTGGTGGATGATGATCACCCCCAGGTGTTCGCTGTCGCGGATGTCGTCGAAGCGGCGTTCCTGCCCTTCGAAGACGATCTCGCCGTTGTAGCTGCCGTGGGGGTAGACCCCGGAGAGCACCTTCATCAGGGTTGATTTGCCGGCGCCGTTTTCACCCACGATGGCGTGGATCTCGCCCGCGCGCACGCGCAGGTTCACCTGGTTGAGCGCCACCACCCCGGGGAAGGTTTTGCGGATATCCCGCATTTCGAGCAACATGATCTGGGCTTGTCTGTAGAGGCCTGGGGTTCGCACCCGGAAAGGCCCGCCGCCCGCGTGGCCGTGTGGGCACGCGAGCGGCGGGAGTTCACCGGCGAGGGCTTACTTGATTTGCGATTCCTTGTAGTAGCCGCTGCCGACCAGCACCGGTTTCCAGTTGGAGCCGTCCACGGCCACCGGCTTGAGCAGGTAGGAGGGCACGACTTTCACGCCGTTGTTGTAGGTCTTGGTGTCGTTGATCTCGGGCTGCTTGCCCGAGAGCGTGGCGTCCACCATGTTGGCCGCGACCTTGGCCAGCTCACGCGTGTCCTTGAACACGGTCGAGTACTGCTCACCCTTGAGGATGGACTTGACCGAGGGGATTTCCGCGTCCTGGCCGCTGACCACCGGGCAGGGCTGTTGCGCCGTGCAGTAGCCCACGCCCTTGAGCGAGGACAGGATGCCGATCGACAGGCCGTCGTAGGGCGAGAGCACGGCGTGCACTTTTTCCGTGCCGTAGAAGGCCGAGAGCAGGTTGTCCATGCGGGCCTGCGCCACCGCGCCGTCCCAGCGCAGCGTGCCGACCTTGTTCATGCCCAGCTGCTTGCTGCGCACCACCAGCTTGCCGCTGTCGATGTACGGTTGCAGCACGCTCATGGCGCCGTCGTAGAAGAAGAAGGCGTTGTTGTCGTCGGGCGAGCCGCCGAAGAGTTCGATGTTGAACGGGCCCTTGCCCTGCTTCAGGCCGAGCTTGTCCACGATGGAGCCGGCCTGCAGCACGCCGACCTGGAAGTTGTCGAAGGTGGCGTAGTAGTCCACGTTCTTCGAACCCTTGATCAGGCGGTCATAGGCGATGACCTTGACGCCCTTGTCGGCCGCGCTCTGCAGCACGCGCGAGAGCGTGGTGCCGTCGATGGAGGCGATCACCAGCACCTTGACGCCCTTGGTGATCATGTTCTCGATCTGAGCGAGCTGGTTCGGGATGTCGTCGTCGGCGTATTGCAGATCGGTCTTGTAGCCACGCTCCTTGAGCACCTTGACCATGTTGTCGCCGTCGGCGATCCAGCGGGCCGAGGACTTGGTGGGCATCGAGATGCCGATGCTGCCTTTGTCCTGCGCCATCGCCAGGGGCGAGACGCCGACGGCGCCCAGGGCCAGGGCGGCCAGCGCGGCCTTGAGGGTTGCACGTTTCATGTATGTGTCTCCAGTCTTTCGGGAAAACGCACGCCCGGGAGGGCGCGCGGGGTTGAGGGCGATCCGGGGGCCGGATCAGTACTTGCGCTTGGGGAACTCCTGGGCGGCGACTTCCATCGGGAAGATGCCTTCTTCGGTCACGATGCGTTTCTGCACCGCCTTGCCGGCCTTGATGTCTTTCACGGCGGCCATCAGCTGCGGGCCCAACAGCGGGCTGCACTCCACCGACACGTTGAGCTTGCCCGCGATCATGGCTTCGAAGGCACCCTTGACGGCGTCGATGGAGATGATGGTGATGTCTTTGGCGGGCTTCATGCCGGCCTCTTCGATGGCCTGGATGGCGCCGATGGCCATGTCGTCGTTGTGCGCGTACAGCACGTTGATCTTCTTGCCTTCGGCCTTCAGGAAGGCTTCCATCACTTCCTTGCCCTTGGCGCGGGTGAAGTCACCGGTCTGGCTGCGGATGATCTTGAACTTCGGATCGGCCTTGATGATTTCCTCGAAACCCTTCTTGCGGTCGATGGCCGGGGCCGAGCCCACGGTGCCCTGCAGTTCGACGATGTTGACCTCGCCTTTCTGGTCCTTCATTTTTTCCACCAGCCAGCGGCCGGCCTTGCGGCCCTCTTCGACGAAGTCCGAACCCATGAAGGACACGTAGAGCGAGGTGTCCTTCACATTGACCGCGCGGTCGGTCAGCACCACCGGGATCTTGGCGGCCTTGGCTTCACGCAGCACGGTTTCCCAGCCCGACTCGACCACCGGCGAGAACGCGATCACGTCCACCTTCTGCGCGATGAAGGAGCGGATCGCCTTGATCTGGTTTTCCTGCTTCTGCTGGGCGTCGGAGAACTTCAGCTCGATGCCGGCTTCCTTGGCGGCCGACTTGATCGACTCGGTGTTGGCGGTGCGCCATTCGCTTTCGGCACCGACCTGGCTGAAGCCCAGCACGATGGGCTTCTGGGCCCAGGCGGCGGCGGGGAGCAGCCCGGCCAGCGGGGCGCAGGCGATGGCGGCGGCGAGGGTGCGACGGTTCAGTTTCATCATGTTGTCTCCTGGTTGATTGAGAAAGGCGCTTGCGGGAAACGGTTCAGGCCAGCATGTAGCCGGTCTTGACGGTGGTGTAGAACTCGACCGCGTAGCGGCCTTGTTCGCGCGAGCCGTGGCTCGATTCCTTGCGCCCACCGAAAGGCACATGGAAGTCCACGCCCGCCGTGGGCAGGTTGACCATGGTCATCCCGACCTCGGCGTGGCGTTTGAAGTGCATCGCGTATTTGAGCGAGGTGGTGCAGATGCCCGCGCACAGGCCGAAGGGCGTGTCGTTGGCCAGCACCAGCGCGTGTTCGTAGTCGTCGGCGCGCAGCACACAGGCCACCGGGCCAAAGATTTCTTCGCGTGCGACGCGGTGTTCGGGCTTGGCCAGGAACAGCGCCGGGCTCATGTAGTGTCCTGGCGTGGGTCGCTGCAGCAGGTCGCCGCCCCAGACATGTTCGGCCCCTTCGTTGCGCGCGATCTCGATGTAGGCCAGGTTCTGCTCCAGCTGGGCGCGGTCCACCACCGGCCCCATTTCGGTCCCCCGCTCCAGCGCGTGGCCCACCTTGAGCGTGCTCAGGCGCTGGCGCAGCTTGGCCACGAAGGCGTCGTGCACCTGGGCCTGCACGATCAGGCGGCTCGACGCCGTGCAGCGCTGGCCGGTGGAGAAATAGGAGCCCTGCAGCGCGCAGTCCACGGCCTGGTCGAGATCGGCGTCGGCCAGCACCACCAGCGGGTTCTTGCCGCCCATCTCCAGCTGCACCTTGGCGCGCCGCGCCGTGGCCGCCTTGAGGATGCGCTCGCCGGTGGAGACCGAGCCGGTGAAGCTCAGCGCGTTGACCAGCGGGTGGTCCACCAGCGTCTGGCCGACCTCGCGGCCGCTGCCCATGACCAGGTTGAACACGCCGGCGGGCAGGCCGCAGCGGCTGATGATCTCGGCCAGCGCCCAGCCGCAGGCCGGCACCAGCTCGGCCGGCTTGAACACCACGGTGTTGCCGTAGGCCAGGGCCGGCGCGATCTTCCAGGCGGGAATGGCGAAGGGGAAGTTCCAGGGCGCGATGATGCCCACCACGCCCACGGGTTCGCGCGTCACGTCCACCCGCACGCCCGGGCGCACCGAGGCGATGACCTCGCCCGGTATGCGCAGCGCCTCGCCGGCGAAAAATTTGAAGATCTGGCCGGCGCGCGCCACCTCGCCCACGCCTTCGGGCAAGGTTTTGCCTTCTTCACGTGCCAGCAGCGCGCCCAGCTCGTCCTTGCGCGCCAGCAGCTCGCTGCCGATCTGGTCGAGCACGTCGGCGCGGCGCTGCGGGCTGCTCTGGCTCCAGTGGGGCAGGGCGTCGGCGGCGGCGCGGATCGCCAGCTCGGTCTGGTTGCGGTCGGCCCGGGCGTATTCGGCCACCACCTCGCGGGTGTCGGACGGGTTGGTGCTCACCCCGGTGGTGGTGCCGATCTCCCAGCGCCCGTTGATGAAGTGCCGGGGGTTCTGCTGCATGTCGCCGAGTTTCATGGGTGCCCTTGACTTTTTGTCTCGGGCTGCAGTCTATGTGGGGTTTGTATATCAATCCAATCGTTTTTTGGACAAAATACATATCTATCCGAACATTCTGGAAAACCCCCAATCCTTCACCCATGAGCACCTACAACCACTGGTTCATCCGCGCCCGCCTCAAGACCCGCCAGCTGTTGTTGCTGGTGGCGCTGGCCGAGGAAGGCAACATCCACCGCGCGGCCCAGGTGCTCAGCATGACGCAGCCGGCCGCCTCCAAGCTGCTCAAGGATCTGGAGGACGTGCTGGAGGTGTCGCTGTTCGATCGCCTGCCCCGGGGCATGCGGCCCACCTGGTACGGCGAGACCATGATCCGCCACGCGCGCATGGCGCTGGCCAGCCTGAACCAGGCGCACGACGAGCTCAACGCGCTCAAGACCGGCCACTACGGGCAGGTGGGCATCGGCGCCATCACCTCACCCGGCCTCACCCTGCTGCCGGCGGCGGTGGCCCTGGTCAAACAGGAGCACCCCAGTCTGCGCATCTCGCTCGACATCGAGACCAGCCCGGTGCTGCTGGACCGGCTGGAGCAGGGCGCGCTCGACATCGTGGTGGGCCGGCTGTTCGCCGAGCACGACAAGACCCATCTGCGCTACGAACCGCTGACCGAAGAGCTGATCTGCGCCATCGCCCGCCCGGGCCACCCGCTCTCGGGCATGAGCGGGCTGACCCTGCGCGACGTGCTCGCGGCCGGCTGGATCGTGCCGCCCGCGGGCAGCGTGCTGCGCCACCGCTTCGACCTCATGTTCCAGCAGGACGGCCTGGCCCCGCCGATCAACACCATCGAGAGTTCGGCCCTGCTGTTCATCACGCGCATGCTGCAGCAGAGCGACATGGTGGCCGTGCTGGCGGCCGACGTGGCGCACTACTACGCCTCACACGGCCTCGTCACCGTGCTGCCGCTGGACATGCCCTGCCATATGGACGCCTTCGGCATCATCACCCGCACCGACCGCCTGCTCTCGCCCGCGGCCAAGGTGATGATGAAAGCGCTCAAGCAGACCAGCATGGCCCAGTATGGGCGGCGGCTGGAGCAGGATTAGTGCCGGTTTAACCCCCTCCCTGGTTTCATTGACGGTCAGCTCGCGACGGCGAAAACCCGGGGACGTCACGTCAAGCTGTTCGAAGCGAGTGCAACCGGGAGCTGGTTGCTTTGCGAGCTCACTTTCGTAAAGCAGTATTTCTTTCCATCAGACGGAATCGACCGTCCATCCAGTCCCCATGCCCGAGGTGTGGATGCAATGGTGCGTCGTCGATATGCTCGCGCCGCAACCCGTGTCTGATGTTGCTCGTTGGTCCGGGTTTAAGAGCCAACCATCAACGCATCCAGGGGGACCCATGCTGAAACAAACACGTGTTCAAGCGACTTCGAGGCCTTTTCGTTTCAGGCCTTTGGTGGTTGCGCTGGGATGTTGTTTTGTCGGTGTAGCAAGTCATGCGCAAGGGCAGAGCGTCGATACGCCCCCGGTTGGCTATATGTCCTGTGCCATAGAGGGGCAGCAGTGCAGTTTCAATGGCACTGCGAATGTGATCTATGGTGCAAGCAATACCTGGACCCGTCCCCGCCGCTTCACCAATGGCGTGAATTGCAGCAATGCCATTTTTGGTGATCCATTGATGGGGGTTTTGAAGGCCTGTTACGTCACGCCGACATCAGCCCCAGCTCGAGCCCAAGTTCCAGCCCCAGCCCCAGCCCCAGCCCCAGCCCCAGCCTCAGCCTCAGCCTCAGCCTCAGCCTCAGCCTCAGCCTCAGCCTCAGCCTCAGCC
>NZ_BCWR01000012.1 GCF_001592305.1 Hydrogenophaga taeniospiralis CCUG 15921 | reverse complement strand
CCTCAGCCTCAGCCTCAGCCTCAGCCTCAGCCTCAGCCTCAGCCTCAGCCTCAGCCTCAGCTCCAGCTCCAGCTCCAGCTCCAGCTCCAGCATCGGCATCGGCATCGGCACGAATGCGAGCACGGGTGCCCAGGGTTGTTCTGAAAGCGCCTCCAGCGGGCTACACCTTGTGTGCCGTTGAAGGACAGCAATGCAGCTTCAATGGCACCGCGAACGTGGTCTATGGTTCGGGCAGTGAATGGAGTTTCCCCCGTGGCTTCTCCAATGGCGTGAGTTGCAATAGCGCCACGTTTGGCGATCTATTGAGGGGGGCGCTAAAGGCGTGTTATGCCAGTGCCCCAGCCCCAGCCCCAGCCCCAGCCCCAGCCCCAGCCCCAGCCCCAGCACCCGCACCCGCACCCGCACCCGCACCCGCCGGGAATGTTCTTTATTTCAGCCCTGGAGGGGTCAATACAAACCCAGGAACAGCAGCGCTGCCCAAGAGAGATCGCGCGGGTGTTGACATCAATACCTTACCGGCAGGTACGCAGCTTCTATTCGAAAGAGGTGGCAGCTATTCGTGGCCATTTGTAATTCTGGAAAACCTGAACGCCACGGAGACTCAACCTATCTTGATCGGGGACTATGGCACGGGAACGAAGCCCGTTTTCAATACGACCGGTGATGCAATTTTTTTCGGCAACTATCAAAATACGTCATTCGACGGTGGATACACATTCCGGAACGTTCGCTTCATCGGGCCAGGCTCAGGTACAGGCATGTTTCTGCAAAGCGTGCACCATGTGACGCTTGATGGTGTAGAGATGTCCAATTATGGAATTGCCATTCAATCGCAGGCAGATCGCAGCCCGGGGGTGCACAACCTTCGCATTGTCAACAGCAGTATCAGTAGAAACACTGCCATGGGCATTCTGGGTCAATTCTCGAATTCCGTCATCGAAAACAACGTATTCGAAGCGAACAATTTCAGAGGGTCGGGTTTTGATCATGGTACCTACCTGTCAGGCAAGACCGGGTACAGCGGATACAACATTGTGATTCGCAACAACCACTACAACAGAAATTCAAATGTGAATGGGGTGTGTACCGGGGGCAACATGACCTTCCACGGCCAGATGGACGGGGTGCTGATCGAGGGGAACCGCGTCGAACAGGACGCCGCAGCGGATGGCTGCTGGGAGATGTCGATCACGCAGGGCTACGACACCGCCGAGTGGTTCCGCAACTTTGTAGTGCGCAACAACAAGCTCATCAATGCGGGCAACACAGGGATGGCGGTCCAGTCGGCGCCGGGCATCGTGATTGAGGGCAACGTGGTCATCAATACGCAGGACAGGTTCCAAACCGGCATCTCCGTGGGGCACAACGAGTACCAGAACGGCGACGTGCCTGACGGCAACGCCACGGTACGTAACAACACGGTTTGCCAGAGTGGTGGTGCTACCGGGCCTGCGGTCAACGTGAATTCACCGAACAGCGTGGTCACCAACAACGTCGTTGTGACAGGTGCGGCCGCCACAACCGGGGTTTGCGCACGCTGAAAGACGATGGGCCGGTCATCCCAACCCGACTCCCCCCAGTCAACCAAGGCCTCGCAGCACGTTGCGAGGCCTTTTTTTTATTTCAGTGCTTTCGAAGGCGCCGGAACACCACCCCGGCGCGTGAAACGCCACAGCCCAGGACGCCGGCTTGGCCGGACGGCCAGCGCCGTTCCCTGGGGTCGAGCGCAGCGCGGCGGGGTGTTTCCTGTTATGCCCAGCCCGCGTCCACCTTGAACTCCTGCGCCGTGCACATGGCCGCGTCGTCCGAGCCCAGGAACAGCACCATGCGTGCGATGTCCTGCGGGCGCAGCTTGTCGGGCAGGCACTGGTTGCGCTGGATGTCCTGCTCGCCCTCGGCGTCGAGCCAGAGCTGGATCTGGCGCTCGGTCATGACCCAGCCGGGCGAGACCGTGTTGATGCGGATGCGGTCGCGGCCCAGGGTCTTGGCCAGGCCGCGGGTGAGGCCGTTCACCGACGACTTGGCGATGGCGTAGCAGGGGTAGGCCGAGCCCTTGGTCTGCCAGCCGGTGGAGCCCAGGTTGATCACCGAACCCGCACCGAGCCGGCGCATGCCCGGCACCACCGCCTGGATCGCGAAGAAGGCCGGGCGCTCGTTGATCGCCATGCGCTGGTCGTAATAGTCGGGCGTCACCGACTCCAGGGTGTGGCGGTCGTCGCTGGCCACGTTGTTCACCAGCACCGAGAAGTCGCCCAGCTCACCCGCCGCGTCCTGGATGGCCGCCTGCAGCGCCGCCACATCGCGCACGTCGCACACGCGCCACCAGGGGCGCGGGTGGCCCGCGTCCTCGATCTGCTGCGCCAGGCTTTCGCTGGCTTGCTGCGCCACGTCCACGAAAGCGACACGTGCGCCCTGCTCGGCAAACGCCGCTACGATGGCAGCCCCGATGCCGCTGCCGCCACCGGTGACGAAGACCGAGCGGTTCCGCAGGCTGGGAAACCGGGAGAGACCACCCGCTTCGGGGCCTGGGGTGGGCGTGCTTGAAAAATCAGTCATATAAATATGTATATCAATCGATGAGAAAAATATCTGTTCCAGGCATCACTTTGCGTTGATAAGATGCGGCCCGTCAAGAGGCATTCATCGGACATGTGCAGAAACAACAACCGGAGACAACGATGAGCGCAGCTCCCGACCTTTCCCAAGCCGGCCCGCAGGGCGAAGGCATTTCAGCGAGCGGTGGCGTGGACAACCCCGGTGCCGGGTTGCAGGCGAGCGCTTTTTTCCCACCCGTGGTGGGCCCCTTGCGCTGCCTGCAGGCCGCGGGCGCCGAGCTGGGCGAAGGCCTGCTCTGGTCGGTGCGCGAGCAGGTGCTGTATTGGGTGGACATCCTGGCCTGTCAGCTGCACCGGCTGGACCCGGTCAGCGGCGACCACAGCAGCTGGACCTTTGCCGAGGAGATTTCGGCGCTGGCCGAGCGCGCCAACGCGCCGGGCCTGATCGTCACCCTGCGCCGGGGCTTTGCCCTGTTTGACCCCGCCACCGACCACGAGCCCCGTTACCTGTGCCAGCCCGAGCCCGAGCTGCCCGGCAACCGCTTCAACGACGGCAAGTGCGACGCGCAAGGCCGCTTCTGGGCCGGCAGCATGGACTTTGCCTGCGAGGCGCCCACGGGCGCGCTCTACCGCTACGACCCCGACGGTCAATGCACGCGCCACGACGAGGGCTTCGTGGTGACCAACGGCCCCACCTGGGCGCTGGACGCGGGCCGCCTGTGCCTGTATTTCAACGACACCCTCAGCGGCAGCACCTACCGCTACGACTGCGACTCCACCACCGGCACCCTGAGCAACAAACAGCTCTGGAACCGCTTCGAACCCGGCGACGGCCTGCCCGACGGCCTGACCACCGACGCGCTGGGCCGGGTGTGGATCGCCCACTGGGGCAGCGCCTGCGTGACCTGCCACAACCCGGTGACCGCCGAAGAGCTCGGCCGCGTGATGCTGCCGGTCAGCCAGGTCACCACCTGCACGTTTGGCGGGCCCGACCTGCGCACGCTGTTCATCTCCACCGCGCGCACCGGCCTCACGCCCGAGCAACTCGCCGCCGAGCCGCTGGCCGGGGGACTGTTCGCCGTCTCGGTGGACGCCCCGGGCCTGCCGGCCAATCTCTTTGGTGGTTGATATGACGAAAGCACACCGATGACCGAGACCCATCACCCCATCGTCTGGCTGCACCACGCGGGGCAGCACCTGGGGCTGGTCCCCACGCTGGGTGGCAGCGTGGCCGCCTGGCAGGCCGATCAACCGGAAGGGCCGGTGGACCTCTGGCGGCCCTGGGACGGTGTCACCCCCGACCTGTACCAGCTGGCTTCCTTTCCCATGGTGCCCTGGTCCAACCGCATCAGCGGCGGTGGCTTCACGCACGACGGGCGTTTCCACCCCATGCAGAACAACCGCGCAGGCGAGCCCTACCCGATCCATGGCGACGGCTGGCTGCAGCCCTGGGCGCTCACGCAGCCGGCCGACGACACCCTGGTCATGACGCTGCACTCGCAGGTTTTCCAGGGCAACCCCCACGACTACGAAGCCGTGCAGACCTTCCGGCTGGTGGACGGCGGGCTGGACCAGCACGTGCAGGTGCGCCACCTGGGCGCGCAACCACTGCCCTACGGCATCGGCGTGCACCCCTGGTTCCCGCGCACGCCCGCCACGCGCATCAGCGCGCCGGTGCAAGGCGTCTGGCTCTGTGGCGGCGACCCGATGCCCGTGGCGCACACCACGCAGTTCCCGCCCGGCTGGAACCTCAACGAAGGCGTGTCGGCCCACGGCACGCTGATCGACAACGGCTACACCGGCTGGGGTGGCAGCGCCCGCATCGAGTGGCCCGAGCGCGGCCTGCAGCTCACCGCCACCATGCCCGATTTCGAGCGCGACGGCGCCGCCGCCCAGCACTACTGCCTGATCTACCGCCCGCCGCAAGGCCCGGCGTTCTGCTTCGAGCCCATCACCCAGCCCATCGACGCCTTCCACCTGCCTGGCCAGCCGGGCCTGCGCGTGCTGGCGCAGGGCGAAGCGTTTGCGCTCAACGTGCAGTGGCGCTGGGGCGCCTTGCCGGCCGGCGCGCGCTGATCAGGGGCTGTACGCCAGGCCCGAGGCCACGCCGCCGAACAGGTCGCCTTCGACCAGGGCCACACCGGGGAACTCGGCCTGCAGCGCCTGCTGGAAGGGCCGCAAGGCCGAGGATCCGCCGGTGAGGTAGATCGCATCGAGCGCACCGTCGCTCAGGCCCGCGCGCTGCACGCATTCGCGCGCACAGGCCACGGTGCGCGCCAGCAGGGCCGCCAGATGCTCCTGCATGTCGGCCGGGCCCATGGGCGCGCTCAAGGCCGGCTCCACCTCCGACAGGTCCACCACGGTGTGCTCGCCCTGCTGCGAGCAGCGGATCTTGGCCTGCTCCACCTCGTGGGCGATGCGGTGCCCCTCGCGGTGGCGCAGCACCTTCATCAGCCGCTCGTGCAGGCGCGTGTCGGTGTAGTTCACGCGCAGCGCCTGCGCCTGGCTCAGCGCGCGCGGCAGGTACAGCCACTGGATCAGGTGCCAGGTGGAGAGGTCGAAGAACACGCGGCTGGGCACCTCGCGCTGTTGCGGTCCCAGGTGCCGGTAGCCCAGCAGCGGCATCACCTGCTCCAGGCTGAGCCGGTGGTCGAAATCGGTGCCGCCGATGTGCACGCCCGTGGTGGCCAGCACATCGGCAGCGCGCTCGGCCAGCACCATGCGCTGCGGCCCCAGGCGCACCACGGTGAAGTCCGAGGTGCCGCCGCCCAGGTCCACCACCAGCACCAGGCTCTCGCGCACCAGGCGGCGTTCGTAGTCCAGCGCGGCGGCGATCGGCTCCAGCTGGAACGACACCTGCTCGAACCCGACCGACTGCGCCGCCTCCAGCAGCGAGCGCTGGGCCAGCGCGTCGCGCTCGGGGTCGTCGTCCACGAAGTGCACCGGCCGCCCCATCACCACCCGCGTGGGCGCCACGCCGCCCAGCGCCTGCGCGGCGCGCTCGCGCAGCGCCGCGAGGAAGGTGGCCACGATCTCCTGGAAGCTGATCTGCTGGTGGTTGACTTCGGTCTTCTCCATCAGCAGCGGGCTGCCCAGCAGGCTCTTGAGCGAGCGCATCAGCCGCCCGTCGGTGCCGGCCAGGTACTGCGCCACCGCGTCGCGCCCGAAGTGCGTCTGGTGGTCTTCGGCGTTGTAGAACACCGCCGTGGGCATGGACACCGCCTCGCCCTCCAGCGGTATCAGGCGCGCCGTGCCCCGGGCGTCGGCCCAGGCCATGGCCGAGTTGGAGGTGCCGAAGTCGATGCCGAGGGTGCCTTGGGGCGAAGGGGTCATGGGAAGCGGGGAAGGGGGCAAAAGGAAGGCACGCGGCGCGCGGCCGGGCCAGCGGGCCGCCGCGGTGGCGAGCCCGTGAGGACCGGGGATTCTGCCAGCTTGTGGCGCCGGGCACCCGGCGCCGCGGCTCTCAGTCTTCGCGCAGGGCGGCGCCGCGCAGCCGCAGGGCGTTGCCGATGACCGACACCGAGCTCAGGCTCATGGCCAGCGCCGCGATCATGGGTGAGAGCAGCCAGCCGGTGAACGGGTAGAGCAGGCCCGCGGCCAGCGGGATGCCCAGCGCGTTGTAGGCAAAGGCGAAGGCCAGGTTCTGCTTCATGTTGGCCACGGTGGCCACCGACAGCGCACGCGCCGTGGCGATGCCGCGCAGATCGCCCTTCACCAGGGTGAGCTGGGCGCTGTTCATGGCCACGTCGGTGCCGGTGCCCATGGCGATGCCGACATCGGCACGCGCCAGCGCCGGTGCGTCGTTGATGCCGTCGCCCGCCATCGCCACCACACAACCCTCGGCCTGGAGGCGTTCGACCAGCTTGAGCTTGTCGGCCGGTTTGACCTCACCATGCACCTCGTCGATGCCCAGGCGCTGGCCCACGGCGCGTGCCGTGGTCAGGCCGTCGCCGGTGGCCATCACCACGCGGATGTGGGCCTGGCGCAGCGAGGCCAGGGCATCGGCCGTGGTGGCCTTGACTGGGTCCGACACCGCCAGCAGACCGGCCAGGGTCTGGTCCACCGCCAGGTGCATGACGCTGGCGCCCTGTCCACGCAGGGCCTCGGCCTCGGCGGCCAGCGGCGACACATCCACCCCGAGCTGCTGCATTAGCGCGGTGTTGCCCAGCGCCAGCGAGCGCGAGCCCACGACACCGCGCACGCCGATGCCGGATTCGGAGTCGAACCGCTCGGGCTTGTCCAGCACCAGCCCCTGCTGCCTCGCAGCGGCCACGATGGCGGCGGCCAGCGGGTGTTCGCTGCCCTGGTCGAGGCTGGCGGCCAGGCGCAACACCTCGTCCTCGGAAAATCCACCAAAGCCCAGCGCCCGCTCGAAGCTCGGATGCCCTTCGGTCAGGGTGCCGGTCTTGTCAACGATCAGCGTGTTCACCTGGCGCAGTTTCTCGATGGCGGCGGCGTCGCGGAACAGCACGCCGTGCGTGGCGCCGCGCCCGGTCGCCACCATGATGGACATGGGCGTGGCCAGCCCCAGGGCGCAGGGGCAGGCAATGATGAGCACGGCCACCGCGTTGATCAGGGCATAGACCCAGCTCGGCTCGGGCCCGAACAGGCCCCAGCCCAGGAAGGTGAGCAGGGCAGCGACCACCACGCCGACCACGAAGTAGCCCGCCACCTGGTCGGCCATGCGTTGCATGGGCGCGCGCGAGCGCTGCGCCATGGCCACCATCTGCACGATCTGCGCCAGCACGGTGGCCGAGCCCACGTGTTCGGAGCGCATCACCAGCGCGCCGCTGGTGTTGAGCGTGGCGCCGATCAGCTTGTCGCCCACCCGCTTTGTGACCGGCAGCGGCTCGCCGGTGAGCATGGATTCGTCGAGCGCGCTGCTGCCCTCGACCACGGTGCCGTCTACCGGCACTTTTTCACCCGGGCGCACGCGCAGCAGATCGCCCACGTGCACGTGGCCCAGCGGCACGTCTTCTTCCTGGCCATCGGCGCCGATGCGGCGCGCGGTCTTGGGCGCCAGGCCCAGCAGCGAACGGATGGCCGCCGAGGTCTGCGAACGCGCCTTGAGCTCCAGCAATTGCCCCAGCAAGGTGAGCGAGATGATCACCGCGGCCGCTTCGAAATACACCGCCACGCGTCCCATGGAGAGGAACGAATCGGGGAACACCTGCGGCGCCACCGTGGCGACCACGCTGTACACAAAGGCCGCGCCGGTGCCCAGACCGATCAGGGTCCACATGTTGGGACTGCGGTTCACCACCGACTGCGCGCCGCGCACGAAGAAGGGCCAGCCGGCCCACAACACGATCGGCACCGAGAGCACGAGTTCGATCCAGCTCTGCACCGCCATGTCGAACCAGCCCAGGCTGTGACCGGCCATGGCCAGCACGGTGACCACGATGGTGAGCGGCAGCGTCCACCAGAAGCGGCGCTGGAAATCCTTGAGTTCGGGGTTCTCCTGCTCCTCCAGCTCGGGCAGCAGGGGCTCCAGCGTCATGCCGCACTTGGGGCAGTTGCCGGGGTGGTCCTGGCGGATCTCCGGGTGCATGGGGCAGGTGTAGACCGTGCCCGGCGCGGCGGGTGGCGCCGGCTGGGTGGGGCTGCCATCGGGTGCGCCGTGCCCGTGGTGGTGCGCATGCGAGTGGTCGTGCCCATGGTCATGACCTGGGGCGTGGACGTCGTGTGTCTTCATCTCCATGGCAGGGGCCTTTCCTGTGTCGCACCGGATTCATGGGCCAGGCCAGCCCACCGCGCTGTGCGCAGCGTGGCGGGCTGTTCAGGAAGGCAGTCTGTGCCTTGACATCATGTCAATGTCAAGCCCTGGCCGCGCCAGGGGTTTTCATGCCGGCCGGGGCGCAGGGGCCAGCGGCTGGCCTGTGCGCCCTTATTTGGCCGGGGCTGGCGTGGCGGCGCCGGGCATGCGCTGCATCATCATTTCCATCATGGTCTGCATCATGTCCATGCGCATTTCCATCATCTGCTGGCGCTGCGCCGGATCGGCGGGCATGCCCTGGCCCATGCCACCCATGCCCATGCCTTTCATGCCGCCCATGCCTCCCATCCCCTTCATGCCCCTCATGGAGTTCATGCCCTCCTGCATGGTCTTCATGTGTTCGGCCATCAGCGCCTGTCGTTCTTCCGGGGTCTTGGCGTTCATCATCTTGTCGTGCATGGCCTGCATGGTTTTCATGCGGTCCTGCATCGCCGCCATCGGGGCGGCGGGGGCCGCTGCCGGTGCCGCGCCGGGGTGGTGGGCGGCGTGCGGGCCGGCCGGTGTGGCCATGGCGCCTCTGGGGCCATAACCGGGCCGGCCCGGCCCTGCGCAGGCGGTGAGCAGGGCGAGGGTTGAAACGGCGAGCAAGGTCTTGAGCGGGGTCATGGACATCTCCTGTTGAAAAGCAAAGCGGCTGTGCCCTGGCACAGCCAACGCGGGAACGGGATCCCCAGGCCTGACCATGGTCCGGCGCCACAGCGTCAGGCGCAGCGGGCAGGCTTGAAGGGGCAGCATAGACCTTTGCCTGTCCGATGTGCTGCGCCAGATCAAGCCGGCGCGCTCTGGCGGCCCACCGCCTGCTCCGGTGGCATGATGGGCATCAAACCCCCCTTTCAACCTTGTGCGGGACGCGACGGATGCCGTGTGCGAAGGGCTTCCTTCACCGCCACTTCACAACCGGAGGATCGGTCTATGTCTCTTCTCGGAAAAGCCTGCCTCGCGATGTGGTGGGACATCGCTCCCGACGTGCGGGCGGAATTCGAGCACTGGCACTCGCACGAACATTTTCCCGAGCGCCTGGGCCTTCCCGGCTTTCACCGCGCCTCCCGCTGGACCAGCGCGAGCGGGGGCGAGGGCGTCTTCGTCATGTACGAACTGGCGTCGTACGAAACCTTGTCGTCGCCGGATTACCTGGCCTCGCTGAACGCGCCGTCGCCCTGGTCGGCACAGATGATGCCGCACCACCGCCACATGGTGCGCAGCCAGTGCCGGGTGCTGGCGAGCCGGGGCGCGGGCGTGGCGCGCCAGGCACTCACGGTGCGGCTGTCGCCCGCGAGCGGGCGCGGCGCCGAGCTGCTGGCGGCGCTGAAGCCGCGCATGGCCCAGTGGATGGGGTTGCCGGGCCTGGCCGGCGTGCACCTGCTGCGGCACGAGACACCCCCCATCGCTACGACCACGGAGCAGAGGATCCGCGGCGCGGACCAGACGGCGGACTGGGTGCTGGTGGCCTGCGGGTACGACGCCGCGATGCTGGGCGAGCTGGCGCAGACGCTGTTTTCCGAAGACAACCTGACCAAGCTCGGCGCCCGCCCGGGCCAGGTCAACGGGCTCTACGCGCTCTCCCATTCGGCCACGGTGCCCGAGATCCAGTAGCCCCGCAGCGGGCGGGATCGCCTAGGCGGCCTGACGGGGTGCGCCCGGCACCCATGGGGTTGGCCCGGGCATGGGGTGCCGCCGCTGGACAGCCCTCGGGCTTTCATATACTGTACACATAACCAGTATTTGAGCCACCCCAGCGCCCCCGCCCCATGCAAGCCGCCCCCGCCTGGCCGGCCGACGATCCGTCTGCCGCCACCCCCAGCCCTTCTCGCCCGGCGTGCCCGCCGGGCGGGTTGCCGGCGGCCGTGGCGGCGGCGCTCTGGCGCGGCGACCAGCTGGGCAGCCCGGTGTCGGCCGTGTCGCCCAGCGGTTTTGCCGAGCTGGACGCCCAACTGCCCGGCGGCGGCTGGCCCGGCCACGCGGTGACCGAGATCCTGAGCGCCCAGAGCGGCACCCTGGAATGGCGCCTGCTCGGCCCGCTGCTGCGCCAGGTCTGCGCCGCCGGGCGCAGCGTGGTGGTGGTCGGCCCGCCCCGGCAACCGCATCTGCCGGGCCTGCGGTTCGAAGGCGTCACCGAGCGCCATCTGGTCTGGGTGCAGGCCGACACCGCGTCCGAGCGCCTGTGGTCGGCCGAACAGCTGGTCAAGGCCAACGCCTGCGGCGCCCTGATCGCCTGGCTGCCCCAGGCGCGTCCCGAGCAGGTGCGCCGCCTGCAGGTGCTCGCGTCCAGCTGCGAGGGACCGGTGTTTCTGTGCCGCCCCAGCGCGGCCGCGCACGAGTCGTCGGCCGCGCCGCTGCGCCTGCTCGCCCGCGTGGGGGCGGACTGGGAGCTGCTGGTGAACGTGCTCAAACGCAAGGGCCCGCCGCTGGACACCACGCTGCACCTGCCTTCCGTGCCCGGCGGCCTGCAGACCATCCTGACACCGCGGCTGCTGAAGCCCAGCACCCTGGCACCACGCGACCCGGCGCCGCAGACCGTCCCGTCTTCTTTTTCCCGTGAGGCCGACCATGCTCTGGTCAGCGCTCCTGCTGCCGGCCCCCGACGACACCGCGTCGCCCACTGACGCGGCGCTGCAGGCGCTGGCGATCTGGGCCCTCCAATTCACGCCCCGGGTTGCTGTCGCCGACGAAGCCGTGGTCATGGAGCTGGCGGCCAGCGTGCGCCTGTTTGGTGGCTGGCGCGCGCTGCGCGAGCGTGTGGCGTCGGAAGGCGCCGAGCTGGGCGTGAGCCGGATCGCCTGGGCGCCCAACAGCCTGGCCGCGCTGGCGCTGGCGCGTGCCGGTGTGGACGACGGTTTTCGCCAACCCCTGGACGTGTCGCTCGACGCCCTGCCCATGGAAACGCTCAGCGCCGTGCGGCCGCACCGCCTCACGCTGGCGCACATCGGTTGTCGGACCCTGGGCGACGTGCGGCGCCTGCCGCGCGGGGGCATCGGCCGGCGTTTCGACAAACAGCTGCTCGCCGCGCTCGACCGGGCCTACGGCCGCGCACCCGAGGTGCACCGCTGGATCGCGCTGCCCGAGCGCTTCGCGCAGCGGCTGGAGCTCATGTTCCGCGTGGACGACGCCCCGGCCCTGCTGTTCGGCGCGCGCCGCCTGCTGCTCTCGCTCTGTGGCTGGCTCGCCGCGCGCCACAGCGGCACCACCGCGTTCACCCTGCACTGGGCGCACGACGCGATGCGTGCGAAATCGGCTGGCGAGGGCGGCAGCCTCACCGTGCGCACGGCCGAGCCCACGCGCCACCTGGAGCACCTGTGCCGCCTGCTCGCCGAACACCTGGCCCGGGTGGAACTGCTGGCGCCGGTGGGCGATCTGCTGTTGACGGCCGACGACGTGCGGCCGCTGGAAGAAACCAGTGCCTCGTTGCTGCCCGACACCGTGCGCCAGGGCGAGACGCTGCACCTGGTGCTGGAGCGCATCGCCGCCCGCCTGGGGCCGCAGCGTGTGGTGCGCCCGGTGCTGTGCGAAGACCACCGGCCCGAGTGGATGTGCCGCTGGCAGCCGGCCGCCGAGCCCTTGCCCCGAAAGTCCGCCACGGTCAGCGATCTGCCGCAGCCCGGCTTCATCCTTCCCGCGCCGCTCAGGCTGCTGATGCGTGGCAACCGGCCGTATTACCAGGGCGAGCTGCAACTGCTGGCCGGCCCGCAGCGGGTGGACGGTGGCTGGTGGGACCGCGATGAAGCCGCCGGGCAGATGCGCCAAGTGGTGCGCGACTACTGGGTCGCGCAGTCGGAGGCGGGCGTGTTGTGGGTGTTCCAGACCCGGCTGGACGAGGCGCCCGCGTGGTTCCTGCATGGGGTGTTTGCATGACCAGCATTCCCCACTACGCCGAACTGCGCTGCCTCTCCAACTTCAGCTTCCTGCGCGGCGCGAGCAAGCCCGAAGAGCTGGTGGAGCGCGCCCAGGCGCTGGGCTACAGCGCGCTCGCGCTCACCGACGAGTGTTCGCTGGCCGGCATCGTGCGCGCCCATGTGGCCGCGAAAAAGCGGGGTCTGAAGCTGCTCGTGGGCAGCCAGTTCAGCGTGTCGTGCGACGCGCCGTTCACCCTCGTCGTGCTCGCCACCAACCTCAACGGTTACGGCAACCTCTGCGAGTTCATCACCCGGCTGCGCCGCACGGCGCCCAAGGGCACGTACCGCCTCACACGGAAGAACATCAGCGCCGACACGCTGGCCGACTGCCTCGTGATCGCGGTCCCGCAGCGCGGCAGCAGCCAGGCGCAGATGGACAGCGTGGCGCGCTGGCTGTTGCTGCATTTTCTGGGCCGCTGCTGGCTGGGCGTGGAGCAACTGCAGCTGATGGACGACGAGGTGCGCCTGCATCGGCTGCGCCAGAGCAGCGAGCTCACCGCCGTGCCGCTGGTGGCCGTGGGCGACGTGCACATGCACGTGCGCTCGCGCAAGGCCCTGCAGGACGTGCTCACCGCCACACGCATCGGCAAGCCCTTGATCGAATGCGGCCACGCGCTCGCGCCCAATGCCGAGCAGCGCCTGCGCTCGCGCCTGGAATTGGCACAGAGTTACCCCGAAGCGCTGCTGGCCGAGACGCTGAAGGTCGCCGGGCGCTGCGCCTTCTCGCTCGACGAGCTGGCGTACCAGTACCCCAGCGAAGTCGTGCCGCCGGGTGAAACGCCGGCCAGCCACCTGCGCCGCCTGGCCTACGAGGGCATGCGCCAGCGCTGGCCCGCCGGCACGACAGACAAAGTGCGGCAGCAGGTGGAACACGAGCTCGCGCTCATTGCCGAGCTGCGCTACGAACACTACTTCCTCACCGTGTACGACATCGTCGCCTTCGCGCGCTCGCAGCACATCCTCTGCCAGGGCCGGGGCTCGGCGGCCAACAGCGCGGTCTGCTACTGCCTGGGCATCACCGAGGTGGACCCGGCGCGCGCCTCGGTGCTGTTCGAGCGCTTCATCTCGCGCGAGCGCAACGAGCCGCCCGACATCGACGTGGACTTCGAGCACGAGCGGCGCGAAGAAGTCATCCAGTACCTCTACCGCAAATACGGCCGTGAGCGCGCCGCACTCACCGCCACCGTCATCAGCTACCGCCCGCGCAGCGCCCTGCGCGACGTGGGCAAGGCCCTGGGGTTCGATGAGGCGTCACTCGACGCGCTGGGCAGCGGCCACCGCTGGTGGGGCGAGGACGGCTTCGCGCCCGAGCGCATCCGCGAAGCCGGGCTGGACCCGGACAGTCTGAAGGTGCGCCAGCTCGTCGAACTCACCGGCCAGCTCATGGGTTTTCCGCGCCACCTCTCGCAGCACACCGGCGGCTTCGTGCTCACGCGCGGCCCGCTCTCGCGCCTGGTACCGATCGAAAACGCCACCATGGCCGACCGCACCGTGATCGAGTGGGACAAGGACGACCTCGACGCCATGGGCCTGCTCAAGGTGGACGTGCTCGCGCTGGGCATGCTCACTGCGATCCGCAAGTCGCTCGACTTCATCAGCCAGCGCAAAGGGTTTGCATTCCGCCTGCAGGACATCCCCGACAAGGACGAAGCCACCTACGACATGATCTGCGCCGCCGACACCGTGGGCGTGTTCCAGATCGAGAGCCGCGCGCAGATGAGCATGCTGCCGCGCCTGCGGCCGCGCGAGTTCTACGACCTGGTGGTCGAGGTGGCGCTGGTGCGGCCCGGCCCCATCCAGGGCGGCGCGGTCCACCCCTACCTGAACCGCCGCCAGGGCAAGGAGCGGGTGGACTACCCCAAGGGGCTCGAAGCCGCGCTCAAACGCACGCTGGGCGTGCCCGTGTTCCAGGAGCAGTGCATGCAGATCGCCATGATCGCGGCCGATTTCACGCCCGGCGAGGCCGACGCCCTGCGCCGCGCCATGGGCGCGTGGCGGCGCACGGGCGGCCTCGGCCAGTACGAGCACCGCCTGATCGACGGCATGACGCGCAACGGCTACCCGCTCGACTTCGCGCAGCGCGTGGTCGAGCAGGTGAAAGGCTTTTCCAGCTACGGCTTCCCCGAAAGCCACGCGGTCAGCTTCGCGCTGCTGGTCTACGACAGCAGCTGGATCAAGCGCCACCACCCGGCCGAATTCCTGGCCGGCCTGCTCAACAGCCAGCCGCTGGGTTTCTATTCACCCAGCCAGCTCGTGCAGGACGCGAAGCGCCATGGCGTGGAAGTGCGGCCGGTGGACGTGATGCTGAGCGACTGGGACTGCACGCTGGAAGAAGAAGCCTCAGCGGACGAAGTGTCCGACCCCCTCTCCCTCTGGGAGAGGGCAGGGGTGAGGGCCGCCCCCGAACCCATCCTGCCCGCCGTGCGCTTGGGCTTGCGGCTGGTCAGTGGTCTGTCGCACGACGAAGCGCAACGCCTCGTGTCTGCGCGCAAAGAAGCGGCATTCACGGATTCAGAAGACCTCGCCCGCCGCTCTGAGCTGGACCAGCAAGCCATGCAACAACTCGCCGCCGCCGACGCGCTGCAATCCCTCAGTGGACACAGAAGACAGCAGGTCTGGGACGCCGCCGCCCTCAAAGCCCCGCCCGAGCTGCTCAAGGAAGCACCGGTGGACGAAGCCGCGCTGACCCTGCCCGAAGCCCCCGAAGGCGAGGCCATCGTATGGGACTACGCCAGCCTGGGCCTCACCCTGCGCCGCCACCCGCTGGCCTTGCTGCGCGAGCGGCTGCAGGCACGCCGCTTCATGACCGCCGCAGCGCTGAAAGACGCGCCCGACGGCCGCCTCGTGCGCGCCTGCGGCATCGTCACCGGCCGCCAGCAACCCGAAACCTCCAAAGGCGTGGTCTTCGTGACGCTGGAAGACGAGACCGGCGTGGTGCAAGTCATCGTCTGGAAAGCCCTGCGCGAGCGCCAGCGCAGCGAACTCATCCGCTCACGCCTGATGGCCGTGCACGGCGTGTGGCAGCGCGAAGGTGAAGTCTGCAACCTCATCGCCGGCCACCTGGAAGACCTCACGCCGCTGTTGGGCCGGCTGGCGACGGAGAGCCGGGATTTTCATTGACCGGATGGAACGGTGCGCGTGCGGGCTGCAGCAACCTGCAGCGCTGGGCCCAACACCGCTCGCAGCGCCGCCACCGTGGCGGGCAGCGGCTGCAGGCTCAGTCCGTTCTTTTTCAGAAAGGCCTGCCAAAGCGCCTGGCGGGTGGGGTCGTTTGCGAACTCGTCGGTCAGCCCCACCGGCAGCGCCACGGGCACCGCCATGCCACGCCGTTCAAACGTGGCGGCAATGGCCTGCGCCAGCGTGCCGACATCCAGCGTTTCGCGTTCCAGCAAGACCGATACATCCAGGTAGTCCTTCAAGCGGCTGTTGATCATGCCGAGCAGGGCCACCGCGTGCAGCTTCTCGGCGATGACCGTGTACACCGGGTAGGTGCGCAAGCGAGGAGCGGGCAGGTCGGCGATCAACACCGGGTAGACCGCCTCCACCGGCGCGGGCGTGACCGCATCGCCAAAGCCGATGTCGATTTGTGTCTTGCAACGCGCCCTGGCGATGTCCGCGCTGATCAGGACCCGCGCTCCGGCATAGCCGGCCCCCTTGCGGATGTCTTCGGCGCTCACCGACGCCGGATCGAAGCGGATGCCATCGTCCGCCTCGACGCTGGCAATGTCGCGGAAGGTCTGCACCACCGAGGCCAGATCGCTGGCCCCGAAACCCAGCAAGTCCGCGTCGCGCGTGGCGCGGTGTGGCATGTCGTACCAGAGGGTGAACAGCAGTGCGCCCTTGAGCACGAAGCGTTCAGCATGCGTCGACCGACTCAACCGGTAGAGCATGCGTTCCAGCGCAAAGCGCACCAGCACCTGGTTGAAGTCCACCCCCTCGGCCTTGGCCAGGTTCAGCAAACGCGCCCGCACCGACTGCGCCACATCCAGGGTCATTCAATGGCCTCCAGATAAGGGCGCATCACCTGGGCCACGCGGCACACCTTGGCGCAGTGCCACAGATCGTCGGCCGTGGCCTTGCGCTGAGCCCTCGCTTCCTTCAGTGCCTCCAGCGCCACGTCCAGGCCGATCTTGTGGCGGTGCTTGAAACAATCGGCCACGGTCTTGGCGACGCTGTACACCCGCAGCGCCACACCATCGCGCTCGACCACCTCGATGCCGGCCGAATAGGCCTCGCCCGTGAACTGCACCATCCTGATGGGTGGGTAGTCGAGCCGGGGCGCGTGGCTACCTCGCGGCATGGCGATCCACACCTGGCGCGGCAACTGGGTGGTGAGCTCGTGGAATTGCAGCGCGGTCAGCAGGCAGAACACCGCCTGCGGCACCCGCCGGGCCACGGTCAGCAGGCTTTCGTTTTCTGTCGTCGGATGGTCGGACAGCCGATAGAGGCCGCGGCCCACCCGTTCCAGCAAACCGGCGGCGGTCATGCGCGTCAGCGTCACCCGGGGCACACCCATGGCATCAAGGTCTCTCGGGCGCAGCAACCCCTTGCTCGCCATCAGATCGTGGACGCGCTGGGTGTGGGTGGGGCTTTCAGCGTCGAGTGGCATGGGGTCCATGTTTGTTCCATTTATGCGTCGATTGTATATATTTGACGAATAATTGGAACAGTCATTTGAACTGCAAACTGATCACCATACGGATTGAAGACCTTTTGCAACTGCTGGGAAGGCTGACCACCAAGAGCAGGGATGTCCACTGAAGGAATCAGCCTATGACCGAACACGTCGGCTCACTTCCTTTTGATGTGTTTGGTGCGAAACCCGGTGGTCAGGGTCGTGCTGCCATCGGTGGTCTTGACCTTGTAGGCCCCAAACCATCGGCACATGGGAGCAATTGCTCGTCTTCTAGGCTCTTTCTCCAGGGAGGGGTGGAGTGCCACTTTCAAGATATCTCTCGCTACAGAGCTTGGAAGATGCCTAGCTCCTAGTACTATCCTGAGATAACGGAAAGACACATTGCACACTGGAAAAGGTATAGCTGTTACGACATCGGTTTTCATGTCGTTGGATGTGGAGACTCTGACGTGACTGACGTTGTTCCAGCTCTCAGGCGCAGCCAGATGATGTCGGGCATCCGCAGCCGGAACACTGTGCCTGAAATCAGGGTAAGGCGGCTTCTGCATCGGCAGGGCTATCGCTTCCGACTTCACCGTGGCGACCTACCTGGTACCCCGGACATCGTCTTGCCAAGTCGGCGGATAGCCATATTCGTCCATGGCTGTTTCTGGCATTTGCACCAGGGTTGCCGACTGGCCCGGGTGCCGGGGACGCGCGAGGATTTCTGGCGCGCCAAGCTGACCAGAAATCGCGAAAGGGATGAGGCAGCCATTGCGAAGCTGCGGGCCTTGGGGTGGCGGGTGCTGGTGGTCTGGGAGTGCTACCTGCGGGGCAGCAAGGACGACGCGGAGCTGGCCGGTGCACTGTCAATGTGGGTCGAAGCTTGCGATTCGTATGGAGAGCTTTCGGAGGCATCCTCCGCAGGTGATTGTTGATGGAGGCACGGGAGGACCGGTGCTGGACGGGAGCATGATGACATTCAAGGTCGTTGACCTTTTTGCGGGGCCGGGTGGTCTGGGGGAGGGCTTCGCAGCCTATGGCGATGGTGACAAGTTCGGGATCGTGCTTTCGGCCGAGATGGAAGAGAGTGCCCACAGGACTCTCACGCTTCGCAGCTTCTTCCGCCGTATCCAAGGGGACGAGGCCGCGCTCTCGGCTTACTACAACTTCTGCCACTCTGAAGATGCACCGCACCCCTCTAGGGTGGCGAAGTCTGCCTGGAACGATGCGACCAGTGAGGCGCACAGACTTACCCTTGGTGAGGCTGAACACAATCGCCAGCTGGATGAGCTGCTGGACAAAGCAAAGCTTCGCGCAGACGAAACGGTGCTGATTGGAGGTCCTCCCTGTCAGGCGTACTCGCTGGTGGGTCGGGCAAGGAACAAGGGCAATGAGGACTATGTGGCGGAGGATGACCACCGCCACTTTCTCTACCTCGAGTACTTGCGAATCGTGCGCAAGACGCAACCCGCTGTCTTCGTGATGGAGAACGTGAAAGGTATCCTGTCGGCTAAGGTGGGGGGCCGCCACGTGTTTCAGGACATTCTGAGAGACCTGTCCGACCCCGGCGAGGCGCTGGGAATTCCTGGCGGGGCGAAGTACACCATCCACTCGCTTGTGGCTCCCATCTCTTTCCGGCAAGGAGATGACCCTGCAGCCATCGATGTGAACTCGTTCATCATCGAATCGGAGCGTTTTGGAATACCGCAGGCTCGGCATCGGGTCATCCTGCTAGGGGTTCGCGAGGACCTGCCTTACGACGGGGGGAAATTCCTTAAACCGGGCAGCGCCCTGTCCGTGGACATCGCCATCGGTTCTTTGCCCCAGTTGCGCAGTCGCCTGAGCCGGGGAGACAGTGACAGCGACTGGCGCGACGAGGTCAAGAAGCATGCGGAGCGACTGATTAAGGACGCCAGCAAGAAAGACATGGAGTTGCTCGTTTTCGAGATGCAGGCTGCTTGCGCGAAAGTCGGCACGGTTCTTGAAACCGGGGGACTCCGGTATAGCCACCAAGCGGAAAAGAAGGGCCTCACAGCTTTTCATCGGTGGGTGCAGGACCCGAGGCTGGAGGTTTGGCTGAATTCAGAAACTCGTTCACACATGTCGAGCGACCTCGCGCGCTACTTTTACACGGCAGCATATGGTCGAGCCAATGGTCGTACGCCCAAGGGGCATCTGGAGTTCGCGCTCAAGGGGCTGGCTCCTGACCATGCGAACTGGGAGAGCGGGAAGTTCGTGGATCGCTTCCGGGTTCAGCTCAAGGACTTACCGAGCACAACAGTGACCAGCCACATTGCCAAGGACGGGCACTACTTCATTCACCCTGACCCCGTGCAGTGCCGCAGCTTTACAGTTCGGGAGGCCGCCAGGTTGCAGACTTTTCCAGACAACTACTTTTTTCAGGGAAACCGTACGCAGCAGTTTCACCAAGTTGGAAACGCAGTGCCCTCGTTGCTGGCGAACAAGATTGCGCATGTGGTCTACAGCATCCTGACAGGAAAGACCCAGCAGCCAACGAGGGCGCGCAGCAAGGAACCGGCAACGGTCTGAAGATGTGGAGCGACCGTGGAAGGCGGTTCCGCTGCCCGTCACCTGACCTCGGGTATGCCGGTCTTCGGTGCGGAGTACGTTGCTTCGAGCACGGCGTCCTTACACTCCGCTTTTTTGGCCCATTCAGAAATCATCCGACCATTCGCAGTCGCTTGCAGGCGCGTGTTGACCTCTTCGGCCCAGACTCTGAGTTGCTGTGAAAGCTCCGGCGAGATTCCCTGTTTCAGCCACACGCGCTCAAGGTCCATTTTTTCGCCTAGCTGTCGGGAAAGAACCGACACCAAATACGCAGCCACGTTGGCCTTGAATGCCGGAAACATCGGACGGATGAGTTTCTCCATGTCCCGGTAAAGCCTCGCCTTGGCAATCATGGCCTTGTAGTCCTCCACTCCAGGTAGCCAGCCGTCCTGGCACAGCTCGGCAACGCGCTCCATAAAGCGGTCGAAGTTCTTCTGCGACCCAAGGCTGACCACGTCTGGCTGCTGTTCCCAGGCCATCAGGTACTTCGCGAGGTCGGTCTTTGTGATTTTTCTGGAGACCGGCATTTCGTCCTTCAATGCCTTGAGGCGCGCGGGGGTTGTGCCCATTCGGGTGAGCAGCGTGTTGTAGCTGCCCGCTGCGCGCTCGTAGAACCATCGGGAGACGCCGTCCGGGCAATAGACCGACATCGAGAGTCGTTCAACTTCGACATGGAACGGCTTGTTGGCCGAGAGGTCCGATTGTTTTACGGCGTTCTGGCTGTTGGCGAAGCGGGAAATGTCGGAAATCAGTGCCTCTTCATCTGCGGGGTCCTGCTGATTCATGACGATGATTTTGGCCGGGACCCTGACCTTGCTGAGGTCGACTTCGGGATACCTGCGCTTGGTGAAGAAAATGGACGCTGTGGTCTGTCCTCCGTTGACTATCTGAAGTCCCTTGAGCCAGGAGATTCCGGTGGAGCCGTCTTCGGCTTTTCCAAGATGCACCTCGTCCGCAACCACCACGATGCCATTGTTGTAGGCCATGAAGCGGCTGGGCTCGTTGCGAAGCGTGCTCTGGATGCCGGCGTTGACCCCTTTGCCTTTGTTACTCAGGAACGAGCGGACGTTGGCTTCCAGCAATCGCGCTCCAAACTTCTCGTACAGCACCCTCAAGACCTCCCCGGGCATTGCGGTGAGGGCGTAGCCGTAGTCCTCCTTGCTGCCTGGAACGAAGATGCAGGGCAGGGCGGTACCGGCCAGTTCCCTGAAGTCCGCCATGAGCTCGTCGCGGGGTTTCCCCTCTGACAGGTGTCGATGCAGGCGCTCAATGTCCATGACTTCGAGGTGGACCAGCTTGCCGCCGATTTCTCGAGCCGCAAACTGCCTCGACTTGGCCACTCGGTCGGTAAGGACGAAGATGCGTATCTGGTCCAGGTCCTTGTAGATGGAGTGAATCGTTTCGCCTATCGAGCTGGCGTCGTGCGACGGGTCCAGCGTGTCGACAGCCTTTCCTTCGGCACACAGGCGAAGGAAGCGGAGGCATTGTTCCGCTGCATTCTTTGTATCGTTGTCCGCAATGGAAGAGACAACACCAGCTCCGTCATAGAGGCTGACGAACAGGTCGACCTGGTCACCGTCATCAGAGACGGCATATCCGCTGAGTCGCAGGATGCCATTGCCTACCTTGCCCTTGTAGTAGCACGAGACCGGCTCGAAGGTCATGCCGACTTCCGACATGTGCTTCATCACGATTTCGGAGAAGACAGTTTCCTCGAAGGGGGAGCCGTCCACCATCTGTGCACGGACCTGGGCCTGTGTTTCCTGTAAGAACTCCTGCAGTGTCATTTCGATTTCATCCCTAGTTTCATAAGTGCCTGCTCCAGCGACAGGCGAGTATCGTTGTTGCGGTCGAGGTCGATGCTGTAGCTCGCGGCGGTCACACCTGCGGGCACATTCCCCACGGTAAGTCGCGGGAAGTTGCCAGTGACCTCGCGTACACGAAGCTCGGCAAGCTCGAAGCGCCTGCTGTATTGCGAAGCGTGTCCGTCATAGTGACCTGCATCGAGCAGCAGCCGGTCAAATTTGGCCGCTGCAACAGGAGCCTCTCTGAGTCGCTCCCTCGTCTGGGCGACCAGCGAAGGGAGGTTGAAGCCCTCCGAATTCAACCGCAACTTCACGCCCGCCAGGAACAGGGGTTGACGGATGTGGTCGTCCAGCTGCTGCAGGGACCCCACCCGTGCCGGGAAACCGGTCTGGGACACGGTTGCCTTGACCTCGACGGCCCCCATGCCAAGTTCGAAGTCCTGCTCCCCATCAAGTGGGCCTTTCCAGGCGTCAATCGCCGTGCTGTACCCCAGACCTTCGTCCAGCAGTCCGTTGAGGACGGTCAGTTCTCCGATGAGACCTACCTCTCGTTCCGGACCAAGGGCGGTCACGCCCTTTCTCATGAACTCCTGCCAGGCGCGCACACGTTCGATGAACAGCCTCATCTGGGTTTGCCGGTCTGTCTGGTTTGCGGCGTCAAGCAGGCCCACTACATCACAAACCATCGCAACAAACAGGTCGAACTGACCGGACTCGCTACGCGTCATGGCAAGCCACGTCCAGCCGTCATCCATTGGCACCCGTTCGACGAAAAAGCCTTGCCCATCGGGCAGCTTCTCGGAGGCGGGCAGCAGCGCCTGGTCGAACCCAGCCAACACCGCCTCCTGCCCTGCTGGGTGCTTTCGTCCGGCGCGAATGGCACATCCAGCTGACGGTGCTGTCACGGGAATCGTTCGCCAGCCACTCTCGGCTCCAGACGGAGGCAGCGATTGCCAGGCAAGCAGAAACTCTTCACTCGCTCGCGCCATATTCGCTCCAGTACTTGTGGTCCACCAGATATTCAACCTTCACACCTGCATTGCTTACCGGGAAGCACACACCGATGCCAATGGCAGGTGTGGTCCTGGATAGGAGCTCGGGGTTCTGGCTTTCCGACTTTGATGGGTCGAGTGGGTACAGCAGAAGGAGGCCCCGGTCGCGGGCAGGAAGGACCCCTGCAGCACCTTCACCTTTTATCTTTCGGATGGAGGGGCCGCTTGGCGAATCTGGTTGCTTGACATCCCCGTCCTGAGGAACCGCTGCATCAGTCTTGACCTTTTTGGCGCGGGTGTGAGCAAGCGCGGCCTCCCAGGCAGGGAAAGACATGTCGATGGCTTCGTCTCTGGGGGACAGCAGCCGTCCGAACGAATACCTGTCCAGTTTTTCGGTGTTGGTCGTTCTGGTCAGCATGCTCTCGAGCAGGAGACCTCCATGGAAGGTTGCCGGATTGCCACCAGAGCCTCCGGCCAGATACACCGTCCAGGAGGTGAGTTCGCCTTTGCCAGCCATGTCTTTGATGAATTGCGACAACAGCTTGCTGTTCACTTTGTGCGATTCGGGACGGGTCAGGTAGCCATCGAAAAATTCGGCAATGTGGTCGACCGGTATCGACTCCCAAAGCCATCCTTTGTGCTGTTGCTTCAACTCACCGCGGTCAAGCGGGAAGACGGGTCCTTTTACTGGTGCACCCATTCTTTCAATCAGCCGGTTGGTGGTTTCCAGGTTTTTGTTCAGAACCTTGGTCTCGGTGTGGAGCGAGACGGTCTCAAGGACCTCGCCGCTGAAGGAAAGCAGCAGAGGCTTGGATGTCCGCATCTTCAGCGGTGACGTGACCAGCATGACCGGGTGGGACTGGACCTTCAGTCCGTAGTCCATCGGCGTGGCACCACGCTCTGCCATGTCGTCGAACTCGGCACGCAGTTCTTCCGATGCGTCCGCGATGTGACCAAACCATTCCACCAGGTCGTGAGTCGTGTACAGGCGGCAGAGGTCGACATATCCGGGCCTGTAGCCGAACCACCTTCCCATCTGCATCAGCGTGTCGTACATCTTGGTGGTCCGGACGAAGTAGCTGGTGCAAAGACCTTCGAGCGTCAGACCCCGGGACAGCTTGTCGCCACCGACTGCGATGACCTTGAGCCCGTGGCTGGTTTGTTGCGCGTAGTCGAGTGCGTCTTTTGCAGAGCCGTTGATCATTCGGACTGCGATGTCCTCCAGCACATCGGGCAGTTTGTCTGCGATGTCCTTCCATGAAAGGGGAGGATAGGGACCATCGGTGTCCGCCGACAATGCGCTCACCGCCTGTGTGGTGGGAGCGAAGTCTGTTTCCCAGAGCTCCTGCAGCTCAATGATGAGAGACGGGTCTGTACCTCGGGTGACGCCTTGCTTGAGCTTTCTGAGTGCATTCTCGACCTGGGCGGTGACGTGTTTCTGGACCTGCACCAGACGCGTAACGTGCACCAGCATGGATGAATGCTCGTTCCCCTGACCCCTCAGCTCGCGCGCTGCACAGGCAAGTGCAAAGGCCTGTATAGCTTTTCTAAGCGAAGTCGGAACGGCTTCTTGCCCGTTGAACAGCGGCACATGTTCCTTGCTGTGCTTTACCGGCATCCAGCCGCCAGGCGTCTCCTTGTTGATGTGGTCATCAATGGGGCGCATCAGGGGCAAACCTTCGGTACGACCCTCGGGGGTGGACAGTCCAAATATCTTCGCGGGACCGACATAGTTCGATGGCGCAGCGAGATTGATGATGAAGGCTTTCGGGTAAAGGTCTGGACCTTCGTCCTTAGTTTCTCCCTGTCGATGGATGAAGATGTTCGCGAACGGTGTTGCCGTGTAGCCGACGTAGGCCTTGCGCTCGAAGGCGTGGAGGATTTTTCGAATCAGGCTGTTGATGGTTTTTGGCTGATGTTCTTCATCGGGGTTTCCGTTGTCGTCAATCACCTGTTCGCCTGTATCGACCGAAGCGTTGTCGGCTTCATCGTCAATGACCAGCAAGGGCAGCTTGGTGACCAGTCTGCGCTTCGTGTCCTTGTCTACCGTGTCGGCAACGTGGTTCTGAATCCATTTGAGCAGTTGAGTCAGAACGGTCTTCTGCTTTTTGACCACGAACAGCCAGGGGCGCTCTTCGGGCGAGATGGCGAAATGGGCTGCAACGGCCTGTCTGAAATCTCCGTTGTCGGCTCGTGTGGTTGCGCAGTGCGGATGGATGGACGGGTCACTGTCTATTTCAGCAACGCCTATGGGTTTGCCAGGGTCCCGACTTGCGGAAGTCTCGTAGCCAAGAAATCCTTCTTCAAGTCGAATCTGCGTCTGCGCTCTCAGGTTGTTGTGTAGTCCTGCCAGAACGATGATGATCTTGTAACCGGCATCTGCCGCTTTGCAGACAAGTCCGGTATAGCTGGCAGTCTTCCCCGATTGCACATGCCCGACGACCAAACCCCGCCGGTCCCACACGCCTTTGCGTACCGGGTCTTCCAGCCTGCCCAGTATGTTGTCGGTCGATTCGTCGAGTGCGCCTACAACCTCGACGGACATCTTCTTTTCAAGAAACGTCTGATATCGCTGCCAATACCGCCAGTCCTTTTTCCTGGCCGCGTTCAACCATTGAATGTGTCCCTCGTCATCCTGGAGGGACGCATCCTTGCCAATCCAGTGGCTAAAGCGGCGAACGAGTTCTTGTATGGCGCGGTCGACGTCAAAGGGCTCATCTGAGTCCCCACCTAGCATTCCTGCCGCCAGTATTACCTTGTCCTTGATGACCAAGGGGGTGATGTCCCCCTTTTCCTTCTGCTTTCTTAGCAGCGTCTGGGCCACCGTCACCACATCTGTGAACTGTTTTTCTTTGTCGTTCATATGTCCTCCCGTTCAGCTCAAATCTGCTATTGAGACCCCGATGTACCGAGCGCATTGACCATGGCCGGAAAGTTTTGAAAGGGATCTGTTGCCATGAGCATCCGCTTGGCAGACTCTTCACTCATCCCTCTTCTTCCGACCATGTCCTCAAAGAGCGTGCCCACTACCTCCAGAATCTCCGCAGAAGGCACACCCTCGTAGCGGTTCTTCGGGGGCGCTTTGTGTTCAGCGGTATCCAGCCAGATGCGCTGCACGGGAACCGTTGCCTCGATGACACTGAGCATGGCCTTGATAGCCGGGAGTAATTCACCTGAACGGTCTAGGACACTGGAAATGGCCGGGTGGTCAAGGTCTATGCGGTAACGAACGCCGTCCTTGAGGTGCTCCGAGCGCCATGCCTGTCCTATTGGCTTGTCGCCAGGCTGGGTGCCCGGTGAGCCTCTGTGCACGAAAACCCTTCGTGCACGGTCGCGTGTGTCTTCCGCCAGACGGGTGAGCCAGGGGCGAAGTGACACCGGAGGGCGTGCGGTCGACTTGCGGATGTCGATTTTCCAGTCCGCGTCCGCTGTGTTTGGTACGTCCAGTTGAATCCGGGCAAGTCGCAAAGACTCTTCGCGGGTCCAGCCTTTGCCGGAGCCTAGACCCAGCCATCCCCCGGCCACGAGGAGGCGCCTGTTGCGGTACACGTAGAAACCCTGTTGGGCGTTCCAGCCAGTCGGACCGGCAGCCTGTTCGAACTCCTTGGTCGTCATTCGGTCTTTGTAGGGCAATACATGGCATTCGACAGAAATCTCGCCGGCATGTGTGTGCGTGCGTGCTATGGGAGATGCCCAGGCTTTGGCTGGGTGTCCTGTCATAAACGGGTCCCACGGACTGACTGCGCGCCCGTTGAGTTTGAGAGCGAAAGCTGGAGCACTGCCCTCCAGCAATCGATGGAAGACCATTGCCAGGTGGGCCTCGACCCGGTCTATCAGCTGGTTGAAATCGTCCAGTGTGAAACCAGCGGTGACCACCCGGTCGAGCGTCTCCCACAAGACGAGTGTCCCGGGGCGGTCCCCCGGGAGTGCGGCAAGCAAGTTCTCAGAACCTTCTGCTGGGCCCTCATATAGGAGCCACCCGGCGTCAGGCGCGTTGGCCAGGGCATCGAGGTCCCATCGGAGACAGGACGTTGTACCGTCTTTTGCCGATGCGACAGTGAGTCGCCGGCACTGTGAAAGCGACGCAGTCTTGAGCCCCATCCCGAATCGGCCAAGGTCCCACGCCGCACGTGTCACGAGGGGGTTTTTGTCCCCCAGTCTCATGGCGCTTTCAAGCTCGCCATCGGTCATTCCAATGCCATCGTCCACCACTGAAATCCAGCTTCCGGTACCGGCCCATGTGAACTGGATTTCTACCTGCGTAGCGCCTGAAGAAATGCTGTTGTCGACGATGTCGGCGAGTGCGCTGCCTGTTGTGTACCCAAGCCCCCGCATCGACTCAAGCAGGGCGCCTGCCCGGGGAGGGGCATTTCTGGTCTTGGTCATACGTAGTAGCCGTGTCCCGGTTTGAATCTGAAACCCGCTTCGAGCAACTCGGCTGCGATTTCTTTCTCTTGCTTCGAATTCCTCTGAGCAAGCATAACCAGTGTTTCGTACCGGCCTGACTCAAGGTATGTCATGACTTTTATGCCGATTGCCTTGGCCGCGTAAAGCAATTCCAGTTGCCGCTCGGTGAAAGCGTTTGAGCTTTGAGTCGACCTGTTTTCGTTTCCCGTCGAGCGGTCAGTTTTGTCGACCCTATTTGGTTCCGGACTCGGACTTGAACCCGTGGGTGGTACAGGCCCATTGGTCGTGACATGTGCTCCGGCGTCGCTCCTGGATGCCGCAAGCATGTTGCTTGCACTTAACGGGAAATCTGATCCATCGGGCACCATCTCGTCAGAGCTCGTCGCAGCCCTTAGGTGACTGCGCACGAGCTTTATAGCCTTGGTTTCAATCTGACGTATCCGTTCACGGGTCAAGCTGTAGCGTCGGCCGATTTCGTCAAGTGTCAGGTCCTCACCGATACCAATGCCGTACCGCATTCGCAGCACCTTTTCGGCCATCTTCCCCCCGCGCTTTGAGCCAAGGTGTTGCAGAAGTTCTTCAGCCCTGTCGACGCTCTCCTTCCGTGCAGCGTTCTCCAGCGGGTCTGCTTCGTCTGGTTCGGGCAACCAGGGGTTTGATTCCATGACATCGAGGGGAAGAGGCTCGGACATGGTTCTTAGGTAGCTTTCAGCCTTCAGTTCGGTCAGTCCGAGGCGGTCGGCAAGCCAGCAAATTGGTGGAGATTGGCCGTGTTCGTCGTGATGTTGCCGAATGAGTCTCTTCATTTCCCACGTCTTTTCCACCCCATGTAGTGGCAGGCGTATCAACCGGGCATGGTCTGGAGCCGCGCGGGATATTTGCTGGCGTATCCACCATGTGGCCATGGTCGAGAATTTGTAACCCCTTCGCCAGTCGAATTTGTCAACAGCCCGTATCAACCCGATGTGGCCTTCCTGCAAGAGGTCTGCGAAATCTGCCCCCGTGCCCAGATACCGCTTGACCAATGGCACTACCAATTTCAAGTTCGACCGGACAAGAAGGTCTCTTGACTCCAGGAACCTAGTGATGTGGGCGGTGAACTCTCTTGCCTCGGCCTGTTTTTTATCCCCTTTGTCAAGCGAGCAAAGAAGCGTTCCAGATAGACGCATCTCGTCCAGGACTGCGCGGACTTTGGTCGTGGACTGGGCACCACCTGTCGGCAATGCTGTCAAATGCCTGAGCAAGGCTTCCTGACGCGCGAACTCATCTAGCTCGTCTGCCGCCTGAGGTGCTTCCAAATCTGAGTCATCGTCCTCGCCGGGGACAGGGGCTGGGATTTGCCAAAGATGAGAGGGGGAAAGAGGCTCCCCTGCTTCGGGTTCAGGTACGTGTAGTTCGTCGGTATCGACGTTCCGGTTTTTCTGGACCCGCTTCAGTGGGAGTCTTCCGGACGTGACCTCTTCGCACTTCCGTAGCAAGGCTTCCAACCCTTCCGGCCACCGGGATAGAGCGTCGAGGGCGCATTCCAGTGCCTGTTCCATGGCTTTGGCAACTTCGACTTCTTCCTCATGAGGCAGCGGCTGGAGGTCATATGCATGCTTGGCAAAAATGCGCCCGGGGTCGTTTCTGGGTTGCAGAAGTCCCTCCAGATACTGGAGTGCCTCGTCCAGCGTTGACGACTCAATATCGGTTGCGTTTATTGGCGGAGCAACCCGGGAGTCTTCGAAGACGCCAAGGAACTCGAACCGTTCATCCAATTCGGCGCCAAGGTCCTCAATCACCTGGCTTGTCAGTCGCCTTACGTTTTCAGAAGTCGCCGGCTCTTCTTCCAGAAGGGACTCAAGCGAGACGGAAGGGACGCTGCCCTCTCGAAGGCAGCGAAGTATGACCACTCGCAGGCCTTCTGCGAGCGATCCCGAAAGGGCTTCTGACTGCAGCCTTTCTGGCAGATAGACAGATACTTCATCCCAGGGTATCGCCATAGGGTCGAACGGGATGTGGGCGCTGATAGAGGCCTGGGTTTGGCTTGTTTGACTGAGCAGCACCTCGTCATCTTTTGGGGGCTCAGATTCGGTCACGGGCTCCCATTCAGCCGAGGCCACCTCTTCCTCTGCAAAGACCCATGGGGTCGAATGCGCCACAGAGCTGAAGTCTCGATTGCAATCCGGCGAATCTTTTGAATCCTGACCAACCGCGGACTCTGGGACCGCCTGGACTAGCGTCCGCTCAAGCTCAGCGAGCATTCGGCAGGTATCGGCGGCACCTGCCTGTTCAGCCAAATGGAGTGCCGTCAACCCATTTTTATCCTGCAAGTCAGGGTTGGCGCCGGCTTGTAGAAGCAACGAGCACGCTTCCAGATGGTTCCTGCGGGCAGCAATCATCAGCGCTGTCTGCCCACTGAAGTCACGTTCGTCTAACGGATCCTTTCGCTCAATATGAAGCCGGATGGACGATGCCACCCCATGCATGGCCGCAAGCCTGAGCGCCGGGTTCAGCGATGAAGAACTACGCACCAAAATGCTGGTGCTGTCACCGTCATGCTGTGCGGAAAATTTGTCGTCCCTTAGCACCCTGATTATTTGATGTAAACAATTGTTAGTGTCATTATGACTAGTAGCGCGCCTTCTGCGGACGATAGAAGCCGCAATGCGTGTCCAGCAGTGGATAGCGTGCGCACCTCGCTGCCGATACCTGTCCACGGAAGTGGGTCAACTCCACTTTGGTGGCCGGTGACTTGGCAGGAGGTGGCTGTTGTCGGGCTGTGAGTGGGCTGACGCGTCCCTCAGCTTGTCTGCCTCCGTAGGTGTGAGAGACTGCCCCACCCCCGAACCCACAGCACTCCTACCCAGGCCCACCCATCCGATGTCCGACTGGAAACACCAGCAAATGATCAAGGCCTCGGCCTGGCCGCTGGCCGCCGAGCTGCTTGCCCCCGATGCCGACTTCACGGCCCGGCTCGATGGGGGGCTGGTGCCCCTGCATTGGGCCTGCCGGGAGGGCAAGGCCGGACTGCTCAAGTACATGATCGAGCATGGCGCGAACGTGCACGACCACACCGACGATGGCCAGGGCATGCTGGAGCTGGCGCTCAAGTCGCGGAACTTTCAGTCGGTGATGCTGCTGATCGACCGGCTCAAGGCGACAGCCGCGCCAGCGCCCGACGAGGCGCTGAAGAAGCGTTTGAACGCCGCGTTCAGCACGGGCCACCCCGACGCCAGAAACCGCCTGCAGCAGACGCTGCGGGACTGGGAGCGCATCGCGAAAACAGCGCCTGCGCCCAGACCGTCTTGATCGACCGACAGGCCCCGAACCTCGCCTCATCTCAACGCTTCCCGCCGGCTTGAAACCCCGCCGTCGGCTTCGTACCATGGCGCTACCCCCCAACGCAGGAGCGCCCCATGTGCCGCAACATCAAGACGCTGTTCAACTTCGAGCCGCCCGCCAGCGAGCTGGAGATTCGCGATGCTTCGCTGCAGTTCGTGCGCAAGCTCAGCGGATTCAGCGTGCCCTCGAAGGCGAATGAAGAGGCGTTCGAGCGCGCGGTGGCCGAGGTGGCGGACTCTGCGCGGCGGCTGATCCGGTCGATGGTGACGAACGCCGAGCCGAAGAACCGCGAGGTGGAGGCGATCAAGGCGCGTGAGCGGTCAGCCCGCCGGTTCGAGGACGGCGCCCGTCGCTAGCGGCGTCAGCTTTGCGCTTCCGCCTCCGGCCACAAGCGCGGAAAGTAAAAACGCAGTGCATGCTGCGGCACACCCAGGCGCAGCTTGCCGTGGGGTGAGTCGGTTTCCAGCAGGCCGCGTTTGAGCAAGGCGCTCACCTGCGCCGTGGCCAGGCGCTCGCCCAGGCCGAGCAGGGCCTTGAAGTCGGCGCGCTCCATGTCGCCCTGGGTGGCAAAGAGGTAGTGAAGGGCGCGCAGCGCCTCGCTGCGCACGCCTTGTTTCACCACCTGCTCTTCAAATGCCAGGCAGGCGGCCATGCGGTCTTTCATGGTGGCCAGTGCGAGCGTGTCGGCCATGAAACCCACCTGGTCCAGGCACACGCCGAGCACGTAGGCGATCCATTGCTCCAGACCTCGCTCGGTGAGGTTGCCGCGCCCATCCAGATCGCCCGCACGGGGTTCGTCGGCGGCGGCGAGCCGGGCATAGTAGGTTTCCTGGCTGCGTGCAAACCCGCGCAGCGGCGACCACAGGCCGTTGCTCAGACCCAGATGGCCGAGCACCAGGTGGCTGTGCAGCCGGGCCACGCGGCCGTTGCCATCGCGAAACGGGTGAATCCAGGCCAGACGCTGATGGGCCGCGGCCATGGCCACCACCTGCATTTCACCGCGCCGCACCTGCCCATACACCTGCGTCCAGCGGTTCAGGAAAACGGGCAGGTGTTCGGTGGCGGGCGCGGCGTGGCGGCCCACGCTCACCTGCTGGGTTCGCAGTGCGCCGGGCTCCAGCCATTCGGGCGCCGCGCCGGGTGGCAGTTCGCTGGTGGGGATGGCCAGATCGGCCTGCGGCAGGCGCGCAAACAAGTCTTGGTGAATGTCTTGCACCGTCTGGGCCGACCACACGCGGGCCGTGTCCCACTGCGGCCAAAGGGTTTCGAGCTGTTGCTCGGTGGCGATGTGGGCCAGCGCCAGCCGCTGCCGGCGCGCCTTGTCGGCGTCTTGCGCGTAGTCGTTGCGCAGGGCTTGCTCAATCTCCAGCGGCAGGGTGTGCTGGCCCTCGATCTTGTTGGAGTAGTACGAGTTCATGGCCCGCAGCAGGCGGCGCAGACCACCCAGCGCACCGGGTTGGCACTGACCCGCGAGGCGGTCGGCCTGGCGGATCAGGTCGTTGGCCTGCTCCAGCAGTGGCCCCAGGCGGTGTTCGCCGGGCAGCATCGGCTCCATCTGGGACGGGTGGTCATACAGCGGGAATGTTTGCGACTTTGAATCCATGGTTAAGTCTATGATTTAACTGTAATATTTCAAAATCGTGCGAATATTTTTGCGATTTAAAATTCGGCTTCGGCTTCGGCTTCGGCTTCGGCTTCGGCTTCGGCCGCGTGGCGCATCGAACCGCTCCGCAGCCTCAGCCGCCCAGCATGTCCTGCGTGATCCAGCGCCAGTGCTCGGCGCTCACCGGCGTGATGGACAACCGGCTGCCGCGCTGGAGCACCACCATGTCGGCCAGCGCCGGCGTGGCGCGCATCTCGGGCAGGCCGATCAGGCGGGTCTTCTTCAGCGCTTGCACGTCCAGCAGCAGCCAGCGCGGCGCTTCCACTTTTGACTTGGCGTCGAAGTAGGGCGATTGCGGGTCGAACTGGGTCGGGTCGGGGCGTGTGCCCGAGGCCACGCGCGCCAGGCCGACGATGCCTGGCTCGGCGCAGCTGGAGTGGTAGAACAGCACGCCGTCGCCCACCTGCATGCCGTCGCGCATGAAGTTGCGGGCCTGGTAGTTGCGCACACCGGTCCAGGGCACGGTGGCCTGCGGGGCGGCCAGCGCGTCGTCGATCGAGCACTCTTCGGGCTCGGACTTCATCAGCCAGTACTGGGTCATCGCGGCATCTTATCGGGACCGGAGCGCCGACGCGATGCCCGGTGACAGCACCCTGCGCGCATTGCGGTTAGCCTACGCGGTTCGCCGCCCCGACCGAAACGCCCCCACATGCCACCCTCCCCAGCACGCACCGCCCCCCACGGCCTGCTGATCGCCAACCTGCTGGCCCAGCTCGCCTTCGGCCTGCTGGCCATGACCATCTGCCTGCCTTCGATGCAGGAGTGGGGCGCCATCTTCGGTACCGGCCAGGCGGCGGTGCAGCTCACCTTCAGCGGCTTTGTGGTGGCCTACGGTTCGCTGCAGCTGCTCTACGGCCCTCTGTCGGACCGCATCGGGCGCAAGAAGATCCTGCTGTTCGGTCTGGCGGTCGCGTTCGTCGGGTCGGTACTGGCGGCGCTGGCGACCAACCTGCCGCTGCTGGTGGCCGCGCGCGTGCTGCAGGGCGCGGGCGCCGCGGCGGGCATGGTGGTGGGCCGCGCCATGGTGCAGGATCTGTTTCAGGGCCCCGAGCGCACGCGCGTGATGGCCTACGTGGGCATGGCCATGGGCCTGTGCCCGCCGCTGGCCACCATCATCGGCGGACAACTGCATGTGCGCCTGGGCTGGCAGGCCAACTTCGTGGTGATGGCGGTGCTGGCGGCGGTGCTGTTCGTGGCCGCGTGGCGCGGTCTGCCCGACCACCAGAAAGCCACCACCGTGCAGCCGCACTGGCTGCGCGCCATGCTCTCGTCGTACGCGCGGCTGGGCCGCGAGCGGGCGTTCATCCTGTCGGTGGCGCTGCTTTCCATGACCACGGCCACCTTCTACGCCTTCCTGGGCGGCGCGCCCATCGTGCTGGGCAGTTACGGCGTGAAGCCCGACGGCATCGGCTACTACATCATGTGTGTGCCGGGCGCCTACATCGTGGGCAACTACCTCGCCTCACACATGGCGCATCGCACCGGCGAGCGCGTGATGATGCGGCTCGGTCAGGGCTGCACGCTGGCGGGCATCGGCCTTGTGGTGGTGTTGGCGCTGGCCGGGCTGAACACGCCGCTGGCGTTCTCGCTGCCCTTGATGCTGGTGGGCATCGGCCACGGCCTGCTGGTGCCGCCGGCGCTCGCGGGCACGGTGGGCCTGGTGCCCGCGCTGGCGGGCTCGGCCGCGGCGGTGGCCGGCCTGATGCAGCAGATGATGGGCGCCGTCGGCGGTTTTGCCGTCGGCCTGTTCCGCCACGAGGGCGCGCTCAACCTCGGGTGGCTGATGCTGGGCCTGGCGCTGTGCGGGGCCTTCGCGCAGTGGCTGCTGCACCGGCACCAGGCGCGCGCCCACTGAGCAGCCGAGCGCCCGTTTTCACACCCCGCCGTGCGGGTGCGTCGGATCCACCCACAGCACCTGCTCGGGCTTCTCCACCGGCTCGATGTCCAGGTTCACCGCCACCGCCTGGCCGTCGCTGCGGCACAGCACGCACTCCAGCAGCTCGGTCGGGCTGGCGTTGATCTCCTGGTGCGGCACATAGGGTGGCACGTAGATGAAATCGCCCGGGCCGGCTTCGGCGGTGAATTCCAGACGCTCGCCCCAGCGCATGCGCGCGCGGCCCTTCACCACGTAGATCACGCTCTCCAGCGGGCCGTGGTGGTGCGCGCCGGTCTTGGCATTGGCGTGGATGGTCACGGTGCCGGCCCAGAGCTTCTGCGCGCCCACCCGTGCGAAGTTGATCGCGGCCTTGCGGTCCATGCCCGGTGTGCTGGGCACGTTGCCATCCATCTGGTTGCCCGGCACCACGCGCACGCCGTCGTGCTTCCAGGCGGGCTCGTGGTCATGAGCGTGGGCATGCGGGTGATCGTGTTCGTGTGGCATGGCGGGTCTCCTGGCGAGGGAGCGTCCAGTGTGCCAGTCTGACCGCGCCTGTGCAGCCCCGGGCATTGCACCGCCTTCAAGCCGCCTACAAGCTGCCGTCACGCGGTCGGTGCCGCGGCACGCTCCACGCCGCTCAGGCGCCCGGCTCGCCGAGGTCCACCCGCCCCGGGTCCAGCTCCCGGATGCGCCGGTCTTCGTAATAGCCCCCATATTCGGTGTAGCGCAGGAAGGGCTTGCCGCACGCCTTGCAGGCCCAGACCTGGCAGCGGTTGCAGGGATGGAAATGCAGGGCGATGGGCGCTTCGGCCGACCACTGGTCCACGCCGGGCGGGCGATGCTCCTCCAGCGTCGGCTCCGCGTCACCGGGCAGCCACAGCGCGCCCAGCAACTGCAGGGCCTCGTCGCTGACCGTGCCTGGGAAAGAGTTCCAGCCAGAGCTGGCGAAAGGCGCACAGGCGGTGCAGGTTCCGCGCCACTGGCGCCGGGCGATGTCGAGCACTTCCTGTGCCTGCAGTCGGTTCGAAGCGGTCATCACAAATCGGGATGGAAAGGAAATGGGGTGGATGCAGTATCCACGCACCGCATGGCCTTGAAGGTATTGCTGCCAGCGCAGGACGGCGATCGCGCCCATCAGGGAAAATCGCCGGTCAGCCACTTGTCCGCCGAGGTCCCGTTTTGCCACTGCCCACGCCCCAGCCCCGCCAACCCATGCACACCCGCAAGGTCGAGTACCGCGGCTTCCAGCGCGACGATGGTCTGTGGGACATCGAAGGCGAAATGCTCGACACCAAACCCCATGCCTTCGAAATCGAAGGCGAGGGCGAGTGGGCACCCCACGAGGCGATCCACCACATGCACATCCGTGTCACGCTGGACGACGCGATGGTGATCCGCGACATCGCGGTGGCCATGGACGCGCACCCGCACGACCCCTGCCCACAGGCGATGGAGCCGATGCGCCGCCTGATCGGCGAGACGCTGGGGCGCGGCTGGCGCAAGACCATCGAGCGCCACCTGGGCGGCATCCAGGGGTGTACGCATCTGCGCGAGCTGCTGTTCAACCTGGCCACCGCCGCGTTCCAGACCCGCTCGGCCTCGTTCGCCCCCACGGCCGACGGCCGCCCGCCCATGCACCTGGGCCAGTGCCTGGCCTGGGACTTCAACGGCCCGGTGGTGGAAAAGGTCTACCCCATGTTTTTCCGTTGGCAGCCACCGGTGAAAGCCAAGCCGGTGGCCTGAGCCGGCGCCGGTGGGTCGATGCATCCGCGAACAAGGCGGAAATCACATCGGCCGGTCAGGCGTCGATCTGCATCGACGGACGCGCCTGCACCTTCTGCAGCCAGGCCAGCGTGGTCGGGTGCCCGGCCACCGGTGCCCCCAGGTAGACGCTGTAGCCGATCACCGAGGCCACGATCAGGTCGGCCAGCGTGTACGCCTCGCCGAGCAGCCAGGGCTTCTGGCTCAGGTGCCCGTCGAGCACGGTGAGCAGTTCGTCAATGGCCTTGTGCGCGGCGGTGCCGTGCGCGTCGTCGGGTGTGCCCATGTCTTTCGCGGCCTGCAGTCGAAACACCTGCGCGCCGTAGGTCACGTAAGACCAGGTGCTCCATGACATGGCCTGCAGGTGTTCGGGCGTGCCACCGGCCGGCCACAGGCCGCTCTTCACGCCAAAGGTGTGGCCCAGCCACAGCTCGATGGCCAGAGCCTCGAACATCGGCGCGCCGTCCACCGTCAGGGTGGGCACCTTGCCATTGGGGTTGAGGGCCAGGAAGTCGGGCCGGCGCTGCTCACCGGTGGTGATGTCGACCTTGACGCGCTCGTGCGGCACGCCGAGTTCGGCGAGGGCGCAGGCGACCGGGGTGGCGCTGGACATGGGGTGCCAGTAGAGAACGATCTTGGACATGAGGGGCTCCTTGAGGTGGTGGTTGGCGGGCCCGACACCGCGCCGAACCCGTGACTGCAATGTCGCGCCCATTGCGGACAGTTCTGGCCCTCAATGACCGGCACAAACGTTAGAAAACGTTAGAGTGCGGCCATGCTGTCATCGTCCTCGCGCCTGCTGCGCGTCCTCTCGCTGCTGCAGACCCGCAGCCACTGGGCCGGCCCCGAGCTGGCCGAGCGGCTGGCGGTGCACCCGCGCACGCTGCGGCGCGACATCGACCGGCTGCGCCAGCTCGGCTACCCCATTCACGCCAGCAGTGGCGTGGCGGGCGGCTATGCGTTTCGCGCGGGGCAGTCGCTGCCGCCGCTGCTGCTGGACGACGAAGAGGCGCTGGCGGTGGCCATTGCCCTGCAGATCGCCGCGGCCGGCACCGTGAGCGGTGTGGAAGAAAGCTCGCTGCGCGCGCTGGTGAAACTGGAACAGGTGATGCCCACCCGCCTGCGCCGCCGCACGCACGCGCTGCGCTCGGCCATCGTGCCGGTGCAGCGCATGGGGCCCACCATCGACGCCAGCGTGCTGGCCACCCTGGCCACGGCCTGCCGCGACCAGCTGCAGGTGGGGTTCAGCTACCGCGACCTGCGCGGCCAGGCCAGCGTGCGCCAGGTGCAGCCGCACGGGCTGGTGCACACCGGCCACCACTGGTACCTGGTGGCCTGGGACCCGGCGCGCGACGACTGGCGCACCTTCCGCATCGACCGCGTGCAGGGCACACCCCGCAGCGGCGCGCACTTCGCACCACGCCCGCCGCCCGCGGGCGACCTGCGCGCCTACGTCACCGGGGCGATGACGGGCGTGCACCAGGGCGACCAGGCGCGCGTGGTGCTGCACCAGTCGCGCGAGGTGATGGCGCGAACCATTCCCCCATCGGCCGCCACGCTGGAGGCCATCGACGACGCACACTGCCTCATGCTCTGTGGCGCGGGCCAGCTGGACTCGCTGGTCTACTGGCTCATGGCGCTGGACGTGGATTTTGATGTGCTGGAGCCACCTGTGCTGAAGGAGCGGCTGCGCCGGGCGGGCGAGCGGGTGGGGCGGAGTCTGGTGCGGGGTGGGGGGTGATGGCGAGGAAAGGAAAAGAGCGGTAGACCCAGACGTGGAGAGAAGGAGTTGATGCTTCTTCTGAGACAAGATCACGCTGGATAGCGCGCCCCCGTTACAGTTAATAGAACCAGCAAGGGGAGCTATGACAACCAACAAAGGCGCGATAACAGTACTCACCGACCCAAGTTCCGTTTCGAAGTTCTTGGAAGACGTGGTACAGGCTGCAGACAGCGATAGGGATGCCTTGGGCTTCTTCTCGCGGAGCGTTTACACAGACTTCTGCCGAAAGGGACAGCTGTTTGTTGCGCTCGCTTCAGACAACGAAGGCGAGTTCTATGCTGGCCATCTGTTGTTCGACATACGCTTTCCCAGAGCGCATGTTCGACAGATATACGTGCGCAAGTCTCATAGGGGTCGCAGCATCGGGCGGACGTTGCTGAATGAGATGAAACGCATGCTGACCGAGTGGCAGTTCATTTCAATTCATGCGCGCGTCGCTGAAGACCTCAGAAACGCAAACATGTTTTGGGAGACACAGGGGTTCTACCCACAACAGGTCGTCGTCGGGGGTGCAAGTCGAAATCGGATGATCGTGGTTCGCGCGCATGAGCTTGACACTCCCCAGCTTTTCGCGTCCAGCGGAATCAGCGCCGCAGATCCTCTCGGGTTGGATGTTGCTGTGGGTTCGGCAAAGCCGCTCTACCTTCTTGATCTGAACGTCCTCTTTGACTTGGGACCTCGCAGACCTCGACATGAATTAGCCATGAGCGTCTTCCGAGCGGAGAGACTAAAGGCCTGCTCATTGGCAATCAGCAGTGAGATCGTGACAGAGCTGAACCGCACTGCTCGTGAAGGCAAGACCGACCCGATGCTTGCTCTCGCAGCGACTCTCCCCAGCTTCTCAACGCCTCCCTCTGAAGAATGGGATCGCCTGTATCCGCTGCTTGCCGCGCTTGTGTTCCCGGAGCGCCACGAGTCGGGCTCGCTATCCGACAACGACAAGTCAGACCTGTTGCACCTCGCAACTGCAATTCATCACTGTCTGCCGGGCCTTGTCACAAGCGACGGACGAATCCTGGATCGTGCAACCGAACTGAGACAGCGATTCGGAGTGGACGCGATTTCTCCAGAGCTCTTTCAAGTTGAGTCAGGCCACCCCGGAAGTCCGGTGATACACGAGGCACATAGCGCCAGTCTCATTGAGGTCGATTCAGCTGTAGCCGGTGATGCAGCATCCATCAGGCGTCTTCTCACAACTTTGGGCGTTGACACAGCCACCCAGGTCAACGAATGGGCAGCAACCGATGGCGGAAGCTCTGCCTGCACAAGACATGTAGCGCGATTGAACGGTGTGGTCGCTGGCTACCTAGTGCTGCCTGCCAACATCCGTGACCATGAGGTACGCGCCCATATTGCCGTCGCGGAGGACCAGGAGGATGCCTATGAAATCGCGCAATCCCTGCTGAAACATATCTTGGGCATTGTGAAACCAGAAGCAGTCGTGCGTATCAGGTTGAACTGCCCGCCACGGCAAGCATCGCTTCGAGAAGTCGCGGCAACGTTCGGCTATGTCGCGTCTCAGTCGGAGTCAAACGACTTGCAGAAGATCGCAGCAAAGTGGCGCCTAACCGAGAAAAACTGGGCGACCTCCCGTGAGACCTTGATGACTATCGGAAAGATTGTGCTGCCCGACACGCCTCCGGTGTTTCGACATGTCGACCAACAACTCCCAATCCTGCGTCCGGATGGTCAGAGGGTATTGGTTCCAATTTTTCAGTTGGAGTCTTTGCTGGCCCCGATGCTCCTTTGCTTGCAAGGTCGAGAGGGTGTCATGGTCCCGATTCGCAAGGAGTACGAAGAACACCTGCTGGAAGACTCGCCCCAGGACAGCCTCCTCCCTCATGGGAAGGCCCAGCTTGCACCCTTTCGCCATTACCTGAGCGACAAGAAGACACTAAAAAACTTCTCGCGCGGGGATCTGATTTTTTTCTATGAAACAGTAAAGAACAAAGGAGCTGGTGCAGTCATCGCAGTTGGACGTGTGCTACGAGCGTACCTTCGAGACGAAGAAGGAATGCAGACCAGCGACCTGGCACCGTCGATATTGGACAGCAGCCGACTTTCCAGCATAGGGGTCTCGAAGACCAAGACCATCACTGTCTTCGACAATATGCTCCGCCTCTCAAAACCAGTTCCGCTTCAAGAGTTGAAGAACATGCGGTGCGGAGAAGCCCACCAACTCATCACCAGCCAGCGACTGTCTTCAGAGCAGGTTCAGGCAATCCTAGAAAAGGGCCTTTGATGCAATCCCCTCAGCATGTGCTCATATCACTCGAAGAGCGCCATGCAACAAACATCCTCGCAGGCACCAAGCAAGTGGAGCTCAGACGCAGAACAATGCATGTTGAGCCGGGCTCAACTGTTTGGCTTTACGTGAAGAAGCCTGTCGGCGCAGTGGTTGGCTTTGCCACAGTTGGGACGACCTATTCAGCTGCGCCGAACACGGTTTGGCGAAAGTATGGGGCCGTGTCTGGCCTCAGAAAATCTGAGTTCATGGCCTACTTTGAAGGATCTGGAGTGGCGTCGGCCATGGCTTTATCGGGCTCAAAGACATTGAAGACCCCCGTTACCCTTGATGCTCTCAGGGAGGCAATTCCAGGCTTCCATCCACCCCAGTTTTACTGCCGCCTTAGTTCTGATTTGCCGGTAAGGCTTGGAATCTCCGCCTCACACTTTTGACATCGTCATTGCAACTGGCATTCAGCCCTGCTGCTCTAACCAAGTCCGCCAGCTGCCCAGCGAAGTGATGTCGGTCCCCCCTCCACACCAACCGCCTCGCACACAAACCCGCTCACCCAAGACCCATCGGCCAGCTTGACCTTGCCGATGCCCAGCGGGGCGGGGATGCCGTCGACGAAGCTGCCGAAATGTTCGGCCGGCACTTCCCAGACTTCCATGTCGATCGCGGCGCCGCCTTCAGCGACGCGCACCATGCCGGGCCGCTGGACCGGGCCGCCGGCGAGGGCGTAGAACTTGTATTCGGGTGCGGACTGGACCGCGCCGAGCAGGCGCGCGCCGCGTTGGGTGAGTTGCCAGTTGAGCGGCAGGCCGCTGAGGTGTGCGCCGCAGACCGCGACCTTGACGGTGCCGGCGGTGTGGCTGCCTTTGGGCAGCCCTGTGCCGATGGCGGGGGTGTCGGCCAGCGGCGCGGCGGTGGCGCCGAGTGACAGCGCCGCCTGCGCGCGGTGGAAGCGGTCGGCCAGGCGCAGCAGGGGCACGTTCTTGTGCGCCAGCGCGCAGAGGGTCACCCCCCCAGGGCACGGCTGCGTCGTCGCTGGTGAACATGCCGGCGGGTACGGCGACGGCGGCGCTGCAGTCCAGCAGGTTCATGAAGTTGGTGTCGTGGCCCAGGTTCGAGTTCAGGCGAATCCGTGCAGCGGTTTGGCGTCGGGCGTAGCGCCTTGGTGGGCGCAAGCTTATGGAAACGAAAACACGTTTACAAGCAAGCCGTTCGGGTCCGCGACCATAAACCGCCTCATCCCGAATTCTTCATCGCAGATGCCTTGCACCACTTCAAAATCGCGGGCTTTCACTGCAGCGTACGTGGCTTCAACATCTTCGACCTGCACAGAGATGATGACGCCCTGTGGTGGATGCTGGAAAGGCCGTGGTGTGAACTCATGGTCGAGGCGCACGATGCCGATTTGAAGTTCGGGTTTTTCGGGCGACGCCATCTGGATGTACCAGCCCTTGTGCTCGAAACCAACGACAAAACCGAGCAACTCCATATAGAAATCGCGAGTCTCTTCCATCTTGTCCGTGCAGATGTTCGGAAGCAGTCGCGTGACGGTGGTGTCATTCATCGTGGTACTCCGTTTGGCTTGGTCCGTTCTATCAGCCCAACTTTGTTGTAGTCCTCGAATCATCGGATGTGCCGGGCGCCAAGCTGCAGCATTTGGACACCATTGGTCATCATGCGTTGACACGACCGTCCTACATTGCCCTCCAGACAACACAACACAAGGAGTGTCTATATGGACAAGTCAATGATGAAGGGGATCGCCGTGGGTGGGTTGGCCATGGTGGTGCTTGGGGCCGGTGCCGTGACCGGGTACGAGGCGTTGAACAAGCCGAAGTTCGCCGACGTGGTCGCGGTGAAAGAGGTCACGCAAACCGTGGTGACACCGCGGGAGCGCTGCGATAACGTGCAGGTGCGGCATCAGGCACCAGTGAAGGACGAGCACCGTGTCGCGGGCACCTTGATCGGTGGCGTGGCAGGTGGTCTGCTGGGCAGCAACATCGGCGGCGGCAACGGCAAGAAGCTGGCCACCGTGGCCGGGGCGGTGGCCGGGGGTTACGCGGGTAACCAAGTGCAAAAGAACATGCAACGGAACGACGTGGTCACGACGACCGAGCGCCGCTGCAGGACGGTGAAGCTCAAATCGCAAAGGCTGGTCGGGTACGACGTGACCTACCGGCTCGAAGGCCAGGAAGGCAAGGTGCGCACCTCCTTCCAGCCGGGCGCCACGTTGCCGGTGAAGGATGGTCAAGTGGTGGTCACGCCGCCGCCTGAGCTGCGTTCGTAAGTCGGGCATGAACATACATAGATATTATTTTTTGACGAATAAAAATTCATCTATGTTGTTCGATGGGCCTGTGCTTACCGGATGATTCCGGTCGGGAGTGAGTGCTCGCATGGTTGAGGCGTGCGCTTGTTCCTGCTATAAACATACATAGATTTTGTTTAATTTGAGTTTTTAAAACTTCTATGTATGCCCAAACAGAACATCAGCCCCGCAGCCTACCCCCAGGCCGTCCTTCAGGAGATTGAGCGCCTGGCGCAGAACATCGTCGTTGCCCGCAAGAGGCGCGGCGAGACGCAGTTGCAATGGGCCAGGAAGCTGGGGGTGTCGCCGCCGACCATGGCCCGCATCGAGCGCGGGGACCCGTCCGTGGCAATGGCCTCGTATGTGATGTGCCTGTGGCTGATCAACCAGACCGTCGGCCTGGCGGACCTGGTGGCCCCGGCCAACGATCACGCGGCGCTGGAGCGCGAAGTCACCCAGGTTCGCCAGAAGCTCCGGTCCAGAAAGCCGGCCAGTCCCCGGGCGGGTGCCCGGGTGCCCTCCCATGCGCCACCGTCCACGCCGGTGGTTTCCAGTACCAGCCATCCCACTGCCGCCGGGCTGGCGTCGCTGTTGCAGGCATCCCGGAAATCGGCACCATGAGCGCGCCCGCCATCACCGCGGGCAGCTATGTGCCGCAGGACACGCTGTTCGTCTGGGCCCTGGTCAACCCGGCGGTGCCCACCCTGGTGGGCAAGCTCCAGCTGTCCCAACTGGTGCCCGACTGCGCCACCTTTGCCTACGACGCATCGTGGTGGCAGTTTCCATTGAGCGAGGACTTGCCTCTGGTGGAGGGCCAGACTTTTTCTGCGGGTGAAAAAGGCAGTGCGCCGGGCGCGATCGACGACGCGCGACCGGACCGCTGGGGCGAACGCATCATTCGCCAGATCGAGCGTCCGGCGCGCCTGTCGGTGTTGGAAATGCTGCTGTTCGCGGGTGACGACCGCTTCGGTGCGCTCGGGGTTTCGGTGTCGGCCGAGCAATACATCCCACGCCGCCTGGGGCCCTATCCGGTGCTCGGCGATCTCGCTCGGCTCAGCGCCGCCGTCGAAGACGTGCAGACCCAGGCCCCGATCACGGCGGACCTGCAGCGCCTGATCCAGCCCGGCGTGACCCTGGGCGGAGCGCGCCCCAAGGCTTTGCTGCAAACCGATGCCGGCCCCTGCGTGGTGAAGTTCAGCGAACTGGACGACGCGGTGGACACGCCGCTGGTGGAGCACGCGACCCTGACGCTGGCTGCGATGGCGGGCATGCATGTGGCGACCACCGGCGTGCTTCCCCTGCCGTCGCGCCACGGCAAGACCCGCCATGCGTTGACCATTGAGCGGTTCGACCGTTTGGGCGACATTCGCCTGCACTGCCTGTCGGCCAAGACGCTGTTGCGCGCAGCGCGCCTGCCCGAGAGCTACGGCGCGCTGGCCACGGTGCTGCTGCGCCTGGGCCACCCGGACCGGCAGGGCGCGATGCGCGAAGAGCTGTTCCGGCGCATGGTGTTCAACATCCTCATGGACAACACCGACGACCACGAGCGCAACCACAGCGTGCGGCTGACGTTCGACGGTTACCACGAACTGACCCCGGCCTACGACGTGGTGCCCACGCTGCAGAACCTGGGCTACCAGGCCATGTCGGTGGGCAGCGCTGGAGCGGCGTCGAGCCTGGACAACGCGTTGACGGAGTTGAGCGAGTTCGGCATCAAAAGGGCGCGGGCCATTGAGTTGATCCAACAGGTCGCGCGCACGGTGGATGGGTGGGAAGCGCATTTCACGCAACTGGGTGTGAGCGTTGCCGACCTGGAAATACTGCGCGCCAGCATCGACCGCGATGCCCTGCGCCTGCAGCGCAAGGCGTATTGCTGAACGATCGCATTCAGGTCCGCGTTGTCCGACGCATGGGCCTTGAAGCTGCGTGAGCGCCACTTCATGGGATCGTGGCGCGCTCAGTGCAGCTTGACCAGCGGCGTGGCGCGCTTGACGAGAAAGCGCGCCACCGCCAGCACGGCGGTGCGCAGGCTGCCCAGCACCGCCTGGTGGTGCAGCAGGTGCAGGCTCACGTACATCGTGCGCGCCAGCGCACCCTGCACATACCAGGTGGAGCGGAACAGGTTGCCCATGAGGTTGCCCACCGAGGTCTGCGTGCCCACCGACACCAGGGAGCCGTGGTCGCGGTAGACATAGGCGCCGTTCCGTTCGGGCCGACCCATGGCGCGTGCCGTCAGCGTCTGGTAGAGGTGGCTGGCCTGCTGGTGCGCGGCCTGCGCGCGCGGGGGCACCCAGCCGCCGCTGGCGGTGGGGCAGGCCGCGCAGTCGCCCAGGGCGAAGATGTCGGTCTGGCCCTTCACCCGCAGCGTCGGCTCCACCTCCAGCTGTCCGCTGCGATTCGTGGGCAGGCCCAGCGTGGCCAGCATCTCGGGCGCCTTGATGCCGGCGGCCCACACCACGAGGTCGGCGGGGAACACGCGCCCCTCGGCGTCTTCCACCTGGGTCGGCGTGATGCGCGCCACGCGGCAACCGGTCTCGACCGCCACATGGCGTTCTTTCAGCAGCGTCGTGGCCGCCTGCGACACTTTTTCGGGCAGGGGCGCGAGGATGCGCTCTGCGCCTTCGATCAGGGTGATCTGCACGTCGCGCTGCGGGTCGAGCCGGCGAAAGCCGTAGCGCGAGTGCACCACGCTGGCCTCGCGCAGTTCGGCGGCCAGCTCCACGCCGGTGGCGCCGCCACCGATGATGACGATGCGCACCTGGCCCGGTGTGCCCGCGCTCTTGCGCAGCTCGGCGGCCGTGAGCAGCTTGAGCATGCGCAGGCGAAAGTGTTCGGCGTCGGCCGGCCGGTTCAGCGACAGCGTGTGTTCGGCCGCCCCGGGCACGTTGAAGTGGTTGGCCGTGCTGCCCACCGCCACCACCAGCTGATCAAAGGCCAGGCGGCGGGCTGGCACCAGCTCTTCGCCGTGTTCGTCCAGCACCGGCGCCACCTGGATTTCCTTGCGCGCCAGGTCCAGCCCGGTGAGGGCGCCCAGGCAGAAGTTGAAGCGGTTGTCGTGCGCCAGCATTTCGTACGACAGGCCTTCCTGGTGGATGTCCAGCGTGCCCGCGGCCACCTCGTGCAGCGAAGGCTTCCAGATGTGGAACAGCTGCTGGTCCACCAGGGTGACCTGTTCCACGCCGAGTTTTCGGCCCAGCTTGCAGGCCAGTTCCAGGCCGCCTGCGCCGCCGCCCACGATCACGATGCGAATGTTCATGAAATCTCTCTTGTGTAACGGTGTGTGTGACCTTGTCCGCGCTCTTGCAGTCAGAGGTTCCCATTTTCCGGCCTGGGCGTGCGCGACAGACCTGCCCGCGCGTGGGGGTACGCGGGCAGCCCGTTGCGCGCCGCCCCCACAACGCCCACACTACGCGCTCCACGGCCCACCCGGCGACAACCGAACCCGGTGACCGGCGGGCGTGGTGAGGGCACTTGTGTGCGATACCGCACAGAAGCGGCCAGGGAGTGATCGGAAACTTGTCGGTTCACGATTCGGCGCTTACCCCTAACGGAGTTCACCATGTCAGGCCAGACCTACCGCATCGAGAGCGAATCCCCCATCGTGAGTCCGCTGCTGCCCGAGTCGGGTCACGCGGAAATCTGGCTGGACGACGGCGAGCTGGCGGTGGTGGTGGCCGCCAAGAGCCACACCGTGCCGGGCGGCCGTGAAATCCGCGTGGTGCACGTGCCCACGGGCGAGGTCGTGTTCCGCAAGGCGGACGAACGCGACCGCGAGCCGGGCGAAGGCGCAAGCGTCGGCGTTGGTTGAGCCTTCGCGGTCCGGGCTATAAACCGGCATGGAATTTTTCAGCTGGTTGCCCCCCTCCCTGATCGACTGGTTGCCCACCCTGGGCGTGGCCTTGCTGGTCGCGCTGGTCGCCGAGACCGTCTACCAGATCGGCAAGCGCATTTTCCTGCGGGCCACGCGCGCCGCACCCGTCACCGCCAGCATGGGCAGGGCCGTGCAGGCCCCTGCCCATGTATTGCTCTACCTGCTGGCGCTCAACCCGGTGTGGCAGCGCGTGCCCGCCGGCGTGGCCTGGCTTCCTGGCGCCGAGCGCTGGACGGCGCTGCTGCTGATCGGCGCTGTCACCTGGCTGCTGGCCCGTGCCGTGCATGGCGTGGCCCGCGGCGTGATCGAAGCCAACCCGCTGGTCGGCTCGGACAACCTCGTGGCGCGCCGCATCCAGACCCAGACCCTGGTGCTGTCGCGCGTGTCGCAGGGCCTGGTGGTGCTGATCGGGGTGTCCCTGATGCTGATGACCTTTCCCGCCGTGCGCCAGGTGGGCGCCAGCCTGCTGGCCTCGGCCGGCGTGGTCGGCATCATCGCGGGCTTCGCCGCGCGCCCGGTGCTGGGCAACCTCATCGCCGGCCTGCAGATCGGACTGAGCCAGCCGATCCGCATCGACGACGTGGTGATCGTCGAAAACGAATGGGGCGTGATCGAGGAAATCACCGGTACCTACGTGGTGGTGCGCATCTGGGACCAGCGCCGCCTGATCGTGCCGCTGCAGCACTGGATCGAAAAACCGTTCCAGAACTGGACCCGCAGCACCTCCGAACTCATCGGCACCGTGTTCCTGTGGGTGGACTACCGCATGCCGCTGGAGCCGCTGCGCGAGGCGCTGCAGCAGGCCTGCGAGTCGTCCCCGCACTGGGACCGGCGGCTCGCGCTGCTGCAGGTGACCGAAGCGGGCGAGCGCGCCATGCAACTGCGCTGCCTGGTGACCGCCGCCTCGGCCCCGGCCGCGTGGGACCTGCGCTGCCATGTGCGCGAACAGCTGATCCACTTCATCCAGAACGAGTACCCGCAGTGCCTGCCCCGGCAGCGCGCGGACGTGGCGCTCGAAGAGCCACGGGTTGCGCCCTCACCCGTGGGCGGGACGCAGGCGCCCGCCGAGCCGGTGGACGGTGGTGCCGAGCAGATGGAAACGCCGCGGAGCCGCAGCTGAAGTGAGGCACCCCCGCCGCGCTGCGCGCGACCCCCTTGAGGGGGCGATACCAGTCGTCCGGCAAAGCCGGCCCGACGGTATCTCTGGAATGGGTCACTTCTCGCCGGAGAGGCCAGTGGTGCTTGGACCGTTTCATGCCTTGCGGGTGGCGCTCAGCCCACCACGCCAAACCGGAACTCGGTGCGGGCCCGGTAGGGCCGCTCGGGGGCCACGCGGTTGAGCGGAAACGCCGGGCAGTTGGGGGCGTTGGGGTATTGCTGGGGTTCCAGGCAGAGCCCGGCGCGGGGCCGGTGGTGCACCCCCTGTTTGCCCACGTCGGGCGCCGTGCCGTTGCCCAGCTGACCCGCGGTGTACACCTGCAACACCGGCTCGGTGGACCAGACTTCCAGCGTGCGGCCGCTCGCTGGGCTGCTGGCGCGGGCGCACAGGCGCAGCGATGCAGGCTGGTGCAGGGTGTCGATCTGGTAGGCGTGGTCGATGTCGGGCACATCGCCCAGCCGCTGCGCTGTGCGCAGGTCCAGCGGGTGGCCTTGCAGCGCGGTGCGTTCGCCGGTGGCGATGTGGTCCGCGTCCGTGGCCAGCAGGTGGCTGGCTTGAACTTCCAGGCGGTGGTCGTCGATGGTGGTGTGGCCCGGGCCGTCGAGGTTGAAGAACACGTGGCTGGTGAAGCTGGCCGGGCCGCTGCCTTCGATAGCGGTGGCCTCGTGTTCGATCACCAGTTCGTTGCGCTCGCTCAGGTGGTAGCTCAGGCGCAGGTCCAGCGTGCCGGGAAAGCCGTCGTCGGCGGGGGTGAAGCGGTGCTGCAGTTCTAGGGTGTGGTCGCTGGTCTGGCGCGCCTCGAACACCCGGTGGCGCGTGCCGCGTGGGCCGCCGTGGAGGCAGTGCGGGCCGGCGTTGGCCATCAGGTGGTGCTCTACGCCGTCGAGCGTGAAACGCGCCTGCGCGATGCGCCCGGCGTAGCGGCCGATGAAGGCGCCCATGGACGGCGCACCGGCCAGCACGGCCTCGAGGGATTCGTAACCCAGCGCCACGTCGCCCGGCACGCCGTGGCGGTCCGGCACCACGATCTGCAGCACCTTGGCGCCGAGGCTGGTGATGGCCACAACCATGCCGCGCGCATTGCGCAGCCGGTACAGGGCGGTGGGGCGCCCTTCGACCTCGCCCACGAAGCGGGCCGGGTCCAGCAGGGCAAGGGTTTCGTGCGGGTTTGCCATCAACGTAAGAATAAAACGCAAGGCCGATGCATGAAAGGGTGCCACCCAGGGCACCGCCGGGCCGGCGTTGCCGGACGGCCAGTGCCGCCCCCTTGGGGGTCGCGCGAAGCGCGGCGGGGGGGATTCATTTCAGGTCACCGGCGCCGGGTTGAACAGCACCAGTGCATTGTGCAGCTTCCACCGCTCGGCCCAGGTCTTTTGGCCACTCGCCACGTCCAGCAGCAGCTGGAACAGCTCGCAGCCCACGTCTTCGATGCTCGCCTCTCCGCTGGCGATGCGACCGGCGTTCACGTCCATCAAGTCGTGCCAGCGGCGCGCCAGGTCGTCGCGCGTGGCGACCTTGATGACAGGGCATTCGGCCAGGCCGTAGGGCGTGCCGCGGCCGGTGGTGAAGACGTGCAGGTTCATGCCGGCGGCCAGCTGCAGCGTGCCGCAGATGAAGTCGCTCGCCGGGGTGGCGGCGAAGATCAGGCCTTTCTGCTTGACCTTCTCGCCGGGCGCGATCACGCCGTGGATCGGGCCGGTGCCGCTCTTCACGATCGAGCCCATGGCCTTTTCCACGATGTTGGACAGGCCGCCCTTCTTGTTGCCGGGTGTGGTGTTGGCGCTGCGGTCCACCCGGCCCTTGTTCAGGTAAGCGTCGTACCAGGCCATCTCGCGCACCATGGCCTCGGCCACGTCGGGGCTGGCCGCGCGCGTGGTCAGCAGGTCGATGCCGTCGCGCACCTCGGTCACTTCCGAGAACATCACGGTGGCGCCGGCGCGCACCAGCAGGTCGGTCGCAAAGCCCACGGCCGGGTTGGCGGTGACGCCGGAAAACGCGTCGCTGCCACCGCACTGCACGCCCACCACCAGATCGGACGCTGGGCAGGTGGTGCGCTGGCGCCGGTTCAGGCGCTCCAGGTGCACGCGGGCTTGCCGGAGGATGGAATCGATCATCGACATGAAGCCGACGTGGGCCTCGTCCTGCAGCATGACCACATCGAGTTCGCTGTCTCGTTGATCGCTGATCGGAATCGATCCCGGCGGCAGCAGCCGCTCGGGCTGCAGCTTCTCGCAGCCCAGGCTGAGCACCATGACCTCGCCGCCGAAGTTGGGGTTGGACGAGATGTTGCGCAGGGTGCGGATGGGGATGATCGCGTCGGGCGCGTCGATGGCCACGCCGCAGCCATAGGTGTGTTCGAGACCGACCACGCCGTCCACGTTCGGGTAGAGCGGCAGCAGTTCGCTGCGGATGCGTTCGACCGCGAAGTCCAGCACGCCGGCCACGCACTGCACGGTGGTGGTGATGGCGAGCAGGTTGCGTGTGCCCACGCTGCCATCGGCGTTGCGGTAGCCCTGGAAGGTGTGGCCGGTCAGGGGCGGCAGTTCGGCCGGCGGGTTCGAGGCGGGCAGGCCTTCGAGCGAGCGCGCGGCCGGCATCACCAACCGCTGCTCGTTGACCCAGCCGCCTGCCGGGATGGCCACGCCGGTGTGGCCGATGACCACGTTGTAGCGCCGCACGGCGCTGCCCGCGGGCAGGTCCACCAGCGCGACCTTGTGGCCCTGGGGCACGGCCTCGACCAGCACCGGCCCGTCACCGGGGGCGGCGCCGGGTTTGAGCCCACCGTCGTTGACCACGATGGCCACGTTGTCGGCCGGGTGCATGCGGATGATGCGGGGAGAGGGGGAGGTGTTCATGGCCGAGGTTCCGGCGAAGGTGTCTGTTTCGAGGGTGCCGTGGAACCGGCTTTGCCGGGCCACAGGCATCGCCCCCTGGGGGGTGACGCGGAGCGGCGCGGGGGGGTTACCTCACCATACACGGGCGCTTGGGGTCGAACGCCCAGCCGGGGATCAGATATTGCATCGCGATCGCGTCGTCGCGCGCACCGAGCCCGTGTTGCACATACAGCGTGTGGGCTTTTTCCACCTCGGCCATGTCGATTTGAATGCCCAGGCCCGGCTTCTTCGGAACCTGCACGTAGCCGCCTTCGATCTTCAGCGGGTCTTTGGTCAGGCGCTGGCCGTCCTGCCAGATCCAGTGCGTGTCGATGGCCGTCACCTTGCCCGGTGCGGCGGCGCCGACGTGGGTGAACATGGCGAGCGAAATGTCGAAGTGGTTGTTGGAGTGCGAGCCCCAGGTCAGGCCCCAGTCGCGGCAGGTCTGCGCCACGCGCACGCTGCCGGCCATGGTCCAGAAGTGCGGGTCGGCCAGCGGAATGTCCACGCTCTGCAGCGCCAGCGAGTGGGCCAGCTGGCGCCAGTCGGTGGCGACCATGTTGGTGGCCGTGGGCAGGCCGGTGGCGCGGCGGAACTCGGCCATCACCTCGCGGCCGCTGAAACCGTCTTCGGCGCCACACGGGTCTTCGGCGTAGGCCACCACGCCGCGCATCTTCTGGCCCAGGCGGATTGCGTCTTTCAGCAGCCAGCCGCCGTTCGGGTCCAGCGTCACGCGGGCTTCAGGGAAGCGCTGATGCAAGGCCGTCACGGCTTCCACTTCTTCGTCGCCACTGAGCACACCGCCCTTGAGCTTGAAGTCCTGGAAGCCATAGCGCTTTTGCGCGGCCTCGGCCAGGCGCACCACGGCCTCGGGCGTCATGGCTTTCTCGTGGCGCAGGCGGCACCAGGCGTCGGCGTTGTCGGGTTCGCTGGCGTAGGGCAGGTCTGTTTTCAGGCGGTCGCCGACGAAGAACAGATAGCCCAGCATCTGCACCGCGTCGCGCTGCTGGCCTTCGCCCAGCAGGGCCGCGACCGGTACGCCCAGGTGTTGTCCCATCAGGTCCAGCAGGGCCGATTCCACGGCGGTGACGGCGTGGATGGTGGTGCGCAGGTCGAAGGTCTGCAGGCCACGCCCGCCGCTGTCGCGGTCGGCGAACTGCGTGCGCATGGCGTTCAGGATGGCCTGCAGGTTGCCGACGGTCTGGCCTTCAACCAGCGGGCGCGCCTCCTCCAGCGTCTGCCGGATCTTCTCGCCACCCGGCACCTCACCCAGACCGGTGTGGCCCGCGTTGTCGGTGACGATGACGAGGTTGCGCGTGAAAAACGGCGCATGCGCACCCGAGAGGTTGAGCAGCATGCCGTCGCGCCCCGCCACGGGGATCACACGCATGGACGAGACAACAGGGGCAGAAGAAGCACTCATAAGAAACCAGGAACGGTGGAGAGAAGGGAAGCGGACCTAGGGCGCCGCGGAACCGGCTCCGCCGGGCCGCCAGCGCCGCCCCCTGGGGGGTGACGCCGAAGGCGGCGCGGGGGGAGCCCTTTAATCCGCCTTTATGTTGCGGCTGGCAATCAGTTTCTGCCAGCGCGCGTACTCCGTGGCCTGGAAGGCGGCGAACTGCTCGGGGGTGTTGAGCACCAGTTCAAAGCCCAGCTCCAGCAGCTTGCCGTTGACCTGCGGGTCCTTGAAGGTGCTGACGATGGCCTCGTGCAGGCGTTTCTTCACGTCGGCCGGCAGACCCTTGGGCGCGGCCACGGCCTGCCAGGATTGCACGTTGGCATCCTTCACACCGCTTTCCTCCAGCGTGGGCACGTCGGGCAGCAGGGGCGAGCGCTTGGCGCTGGTGATGGCCAGGGCGCGCAGTTTGCCGGCCTTGATCTGCGGCATGGCGGTGTTGATGTTCATGAACGACGACTCCACCTGGTTGCCCAGCAGGTCGCTCATCACCGGGCCGCCACCCTTGTACGGCACGTGCACGCCGCTGGTGCCGGTCTGCTGCCAGAAGAGCTCCGCCGTCAGGTGGTCGCTGCTGCCGTTGCCCGACGAAGCAAACGTCATCTTGCCCGGGTTGGCCTTCACGTAGGCGATCACTTCGGCCACCGACTGGTGCGCCGAGGCCGCGGGCACCACCAGCACGTTGGGCGCCTGCACCACCACGGTGATGGTGTCGAAGTCCTTGAGCGCGTCGTAGTTCACCTTGAACAGGTGCGGTGCGATCACGAAGGGGCCCAGCGAAGAGACGAACAGGGTATGGCCGTCGGCTGGCGCGCGCGCCACGTGCGCCGCGCCGATGGTGCCGGTGGCACCGGCCTTGTTTTCCACCACCACCGTGGCGCCGCCGCCCAGCTTCCCGGGCAACTGGCCCGAGAGCGTACGCGCGATCAGGTCGGTGGAGCCACCGGGCGGGAAGGGCACGACGAGCGTGACCGGCTTGTCGGGCCAGGCGAAGGCGCTGAGGCTGGTGGCGGCGGCCACCAACAGGGTGATGACGGACTTTTTCATGGCGCTTGTCTCCAGTGGGTTGAGGAAATTCACTGCGGTCCCAGGGCGTCGATGAGCGCCTTGAGCTGTTCCAGTTCGACCGGCTTGAGCTCGGTCAGCGGCGCGCGCACCGGGCCGGCCGTGTGGCCCACCAGGGTGGCGCCGGCCTTGACGATGCTCACCGCGTAGCCTTGCGCCCGGTTGCGGATCTGCAGGTAGGGCATGAAAAACTGCCTGAGCAGCCTGTGTTGTGTGGCCATGTCGTCGCTGCGCACGGCCTCGTAGAAGTCCATCGCCGTGCGGGGGATGAAGTTGAAGACGGCGGACGAATACACGGGCGTGCCCAGCGCCTTGTAGGCCGCGGCGTAGACCTCGGCCGTGGGCAGGCCGCCCAGGTAGGCGAAGCGCTCGCCCATCTTCATGTGGATGCTGGACATGAGCTCGATGTCGCCCACGCCGTCCTTGAAACCGATCAGGTTGGGGCAGCGATCGGCCAGGATGGCCAGCGACTCGGGCGTGAGCTTGCAGACGTTGCGGTTGTAGACGATGACGCCGAACTTCACGCTCTTGCACACGGCTTCCACGTGGGCTATCAGGCCTTCCTGGCAGGCTTCGGTCAGGTAGTGCGGCAGCAGCAGGATGCCGTGGGCACCGGCCTTCTCGGCCGCCTGCGCGCACTGGATGGCGAAGCGCGTGGGGCCGCCCGCGCCCGCGATGATCGGCACCTTGCCGCGGCAGGTGTCCACCGCGGTCTGGATGATGCCGGGGTACTCGTCAGCGGTGAGCGAGAAGAACTCGCCCGTGCCTCCCGCGGCGAACAGCGCGGTGGCGCCGTAGGGGGCGAGCCACTCCAGGCGTTCGGCGTAGGCCCGGGCGTTGAAGTCGCCGTTGGCGTCGAAGTCGGTCAGCGGGAAGGACAGCAGTCCGGAGGACATGACTTGCTTGAGGTCTTGCGGGGTGTATTGCATGGTGCGTGCTTTCGTGTGAGTGAAAGAAATGGGGGACATCTCAATACCTCGGCTGCCGGCCGGTGAATGAGGGGTCGTACCGGCGCATCTGCGCCAGGTCGTCGCGGTTGCGGATGCTCGTGTTCAGGTAGTTGTCGTGCAGGCGGGCCAGGGCCTCACGGTCGATCCGCACGCCCAGGCCGGGTGTGGTCGTCACGCGCAGGCTGCCATCTTCAAAGCGCAGGCGCCCGCCTTGCACCACCTCGTCGTCCTGCCAGGGGTAGTGCGTGTCGCAGGCGTAGGAGAGCTGCGGCACCGAGGCGGCCAGGTGGGTCATGGCCATGAGGCTGATACCGAGGTGCGAGTTCGAGTGCATGGACAGGCCCAGGCCGAAGGTCTCGCACATCAGCGCCAGGCGTTGCGTGGCGCGCAGGCCGCCCCAGTAGTGGTGGTCACTCAGCACGATCTTCACCGGGCAGCCCATCTCGGCGTTGCGGCGGAATTCCTTCAGGTCGGTCACCACCATGTTGGTGGCCAGCGGCACCTCGCAGGCCTTCGCCACGGCGGCCATGCCGTCCAGCCCCGGGGCCGGGTCTTCGTAGTACTCCAGCACGCCGCGCAGCTGCTCCACCACCTGCAGGCTGGTGGGCACGCTCCAGTTGCCGTTGGGGTCGATGCGCAGCGGCGCACCCGGGAAGGCCTGGGCCAGGGCCAGCAGACCGGCCACTTCCTGCTCCGGCGGCAGCGCACCGGCCTTGAGCTTGATGCTCTTGAAGCCGTATTGGTCGATCATGCGGCGCGCCTGCGCCACCAGTTGCTCGGGCGTGAGCGCCTCGCCCCAGGGGTCGGGCGCGTAGGGTTGGTCGATGTGCTCGGCGTATTTGAAGAACAGGTAGGCGCTGAAGGGCACGGCCGGGCGCGCCGCGCCGCCCAGCAGGTCCACCACCGGCGCGTTCGCCAGCTGGCCTTGCAGGTCCATCATGGCGACTTCGAACGCGCTGATCACCTTGGCCACGGTCTTGGAAACGTGTGTGCCAGGCGCCAGCGAAATCTGCGTGCCCAGGAACTCCGAAGCGGTGGTCTGCTTCGGCGCCACGAGCGCGGCGACGCGGGTCTCCATCTCGTTGAGCGCCCAGGGCGAGAGCCCCGTGAGCGCGGGCGCGGCCTGGGCCAGCGCGTCGAGCATGGGCAGGTCGCCGTAGCTCTCGTTGATGCCGATGAGGCCCGAGTCGGTTTCGATCTCGATGATGGAGCGCAGGGCCCAGGGTTCGTGGATGCCGGCCGCGTTGAGCAGCGGCGGGTCGCGGAACGCGATGGGCGTCACGCGGACGTGGCGGATGGCGTGGGAGGTCATGACGGGTGTCCTCTCAGCGGCTCAGCACGGTCTGCGGCAGCCACAGCGACAGCGCCGGGACGTAGGTGACGGCAATCAGCACCAGCAGCAGGGCGCCGAAGAAGGGCAGCAGCGCCTTGACAACCTGTTCCATCGGCAGCTTGGCGACGGCGGCACCGACGAAGAGCACGCCGCCCACCGGGGGCGTGATCAGGCCGATGCCCAGGTTGACCATCATGATCATGCCGAAGTGCACCGGGTCCACGCCGATGCTGTTGATCACCGGCAGCAGGATCGGCGTGAGGATCAGGATCAGCGGCGCCATGTCCATCAGCGTGCCCAGCACCAGCAGCAGCACGTTGATGAGCGCGAGGATCACGTAGCGGTTGTCCGACAGCGCGGTCAGCGCGGTGGTGATCTGCAGCGGGATCTGCATCAGCGTCATGATGTAGCCGAAGCTTGCGGCAAAGGCGATCAGGATCATCACGATGGACAGCGTCTTCACCGTGCGGTGCACCAGCTTGGGCAGTTCGTTCCACCGGTAGTCGCGGTAGATGAACATCGTGACGAAGAAGGCCCAGAGCACGGCGATGGAGGCCGACTCGGTGGCGGTGAACACGCCGGAGAGGATGCCGCCCAGGATGATCACCATCGTCATCAGGCCCCAGAGCGCGTCGGCGCAGGTCTTGAGCGCCTGGCGCAGCGGGATCACGTCGCCCTTGGGGTAGTTGCGTTTGCGCGCCATGAACAGGCACATGATGGCCAGCGTCAGCCCCAGCAACAGGCCCGGCAGCACACCGGCGATGAACAGCGCCGCGATCGACACCGTGCCACCCGCGGCCAGCGAGTAGATCACCGCGTTGTGGCTGGGCGGGATCAGGATCGCCTGCACCGAGCCGCTTACCGTGACGGCGGTGGCGAAGTCGCGCGGGTAGCCCTTTTTCACCATTTCGGGAATCAGCACGGTGCCCACCGAAGCCGTGTCGGCCATGGACGAGCCCGAGATGGCGCCGAAGAAGGTGGAGGCCAGGATGTTCACGAGCGACAGGCCGCCGCGGATGAAACCCACCAGCACGTTGGCGAACGCCACCAGCCGGCGCGCCATGCCGCCCTCGGCCATGATGGCGCCGGCCAGCACGAAGAAGGGAATGGCCAGCAACGAGAACTTGTTGACGCCGTTGGCGATCGCGATCATCACCGCGTCCAGCGGGATGTCGATATACCAGGCGCCGATCAGGGCGGCCATGCCCATGGCGTAAGCCACGGGGGTGCCGATCAGGATCAGCACGAAGAAACTGCCGAGCAGGATGTAGGCTTCCATCACGCGGCTCCTGTTTCTGCGGCTTCGTGGTCGAAGGTGACCACGGCGCGGCGGCTCTGGTCACCCAGGAAGATGTGTTCCAGCACGAACAGCGCGGTCACGGCGCCACCGATGGGCACCGGCAGGTAGGTGAATCCCACCGGCATCCACGGCAGCTCGGGGATGGACTGGCCCCAGGTGCCGATGCACAGCTGCACGCCGTACCACAGCATGAAGAGGCTGATAGTCAGCATCAGCACATGCACCACGCCGCGCAGCGGGTGGCGCAGGCCTGCGGGCAGGCGGTCGGTGAGCATGGCGACGGCGATGTGGCCGCCCGCGCGGTAGCTCACCGCCGCGCCCAGGAAGGTGAACACCACCATGAGCAGGATCGAAATCGGCTCCGGCCATTGCGAGCCCGTGCCCAGCACGTAGCGCGAAAAGATGCCCCAGGGAATGAAGAGCGACATCAGAAAGATGCACGCCCCCGCGACCCAGATGCAGGCCAGGTAGATCAAGTCCAGGAAGCGCGAGAGAGGATGTCCGCTCGGTTGGTGGTGACTCATAAGAGCTTCAAGAAAAGAGGTGACAGGGCGAGCGTGTCCAGCACACACCACGGAACTGGCTTTGCCAGGCCGTAGGTGTGGTCCCCCCAACGGGGGGAAGCCGCGGCAGCGGCGCAGGGGGGTTACTTAACGGATGCGATGCGCTGCATCAGGTCCTGGAACTTGGCGCCGTACTTGGCGCGCACCGGTGCGGTGGCGTCGTAGAAGGGCTTGTTGTCGATGTTGATGAACTCGACGCCAGCGGCCTTGAGCTTGGCGGTGTATTCCTCCACGCTCTTGTCCCACAGCACGCGCTGCTCCATCTGCGCTTCGCGGGCCAGCTTCTTCACCAGCGCCTGGTCGGCCGGGGTCAGCTTGTCCCAGGTCACTTTGGACATCACCAGGATCTCGGGAATGATCAGGTGGTTGGTCTGGCTGTAGTACTTGGCCGGGGTGTTGTAGTGGTTGGCGGTGAAGTAGCTCGGCGGGTTGTTTTCCGCGCCGTCGATCACGCCGGTCTGCAGCGAGGTGAAGACCTCGCCATAGGCCATGGCGATGCCGTTGCCGCCCATGGCGTTCATGGTGTCCACGAACAGCGGGTTGCCCATCATGCGGACCTTCTGGCCCTTCAGATCGGCGGGGGTGCGCACCGGCTTCTTGGTGTAGAGGCTGCGCGCACCGCCGTCCATCCAGCCCAGGGCTACCAGGCGGGCCGGGCTGGCCGTCACCTTGGCCAGCAGCTCGTCGCCCACGGCGCCGTCGATCACCTTGCGCATGTGGGCCACGTCGCGGAACACGAAGGGCATGTTGAACACGTCCACCTCGGGCACCACCGGGCCGATCACGCCCAGCGAAATGCGGGCCATCTGGATCGCGCCCAGCTGCACCTGCTCCACGGCTTCCTTTTCCTGGCCGAGCACGGCGCCAGGGAACATCTGCACCTTGATGCGGCCTTGCGTGGCGGCTTCCAGTTTCTTGCCCATGTTGTCCACCGCGGCAACCGTGGGGTAGCCGGCGGGGTGGGTGTCGTGGGACTTGAGCACCATCTGGGCGTGGGCGCTCAGGGGCAGCAGGGCGGCCATGGCCATGCTCAGGATCAGTCGGCGATGCGTTTTCATGATGTCTCCGTTGGGTTTGAGTGAACGAGGTGAAGGCTGCCGCGCTTGCGTCAGACGACGCAGCGCGGCTCGTCCAGGCCCCTCAAGCCCGGACGCAGTGCGAACACGCCACCGGCCAACGGCTGGTCGGCGAGATCGCCGCCGGGCCGGATGGAGGTGACGAACAAGGTGTCGAGCCCGGCGCCGCCGAAGGCGCACATGGCCGGCTTTTTCACCGGCACGGGCAGCGAACGGTCGAGCCGGCCGTCGGGCGTGAAGCGGTGCACCAGGCCGGCGTCGTTGCCGCAGATCCAGTAGCCGCCCTCGGTGTCCACGGCCGCGCCATCGGGCCGGCCGGGCAGGGGCTTGAAGTCGATGAAGATGCGCCGGTTGTGGGGTGTGCCGGTGTGTGTGTCGTAGTCGAAGGCCCAGACGGTCTGCACCTGGGGGTGCGAGTCCGAGAGGTACATGGTCTTGCCGTCGGGGCTGAAGGCCAGGCCGTTGGGGGTGATGAAGCCGGTGTCCAGTCCGCGCAGCGCGTCTTGGCCATCCAGCGCGTACAAGGAACCCGAGGGCGCCGCGAGCGACATGTCGGCCACCATGGTGCCGGCGCGAAAGCGGCCCTGGCGGTCGCAGCGGCCGTCGTTGAAGCGCATGCCGGCCTGCGGGTGCGAGACGCGGGCGATCCACGCCTGAGCAACGCTGCCGTCGCCCTGCGGGGTGAGGCGGGCCACGCCGCTTTCCATGGCCGCGATCCACTGGCCATGGGGCAGGGCGTCGCTGCCGGCGGCCAGGGCGATGCAGCCGGTCTGCTCCGGCGTGGGCCACGAGCGCGCCGCGCCGGTGGTGGCGTTCCAGCACCACAGCAGCTTGCCTGGAATGTCCACCCACCACAGGCAGCCACGTGCGCCGTCCCAGACCGGGCTCTCGCCCACGCCGTTGCGCGCGTCCAGCACCAGTTCCGCTTGATGAGCGCTCATGGAAGATGTGCCTGTTCCAGCACACACCACGGAACTGGCTTTGCCAGGCCATAGGTGTGGTCCCCCTGGGAGGAAGACGCGAAGCGGCGCAGGGGGGAAGTCATGGTGTTGCTTTGACGAAGCCGCCGCCTTGGTAGATCGCGGCCGGGTCGTTCAGGTCGGGTGCGGGGGTGCGCGCAAACACCGCCTCGCGGAACACGTCCGAGCTGTCCTGCGGCACGTAGCCGATGTGGCGCGCGCGGCTGTTGTCCCACCAGGTCACGGCGTTGTCCGACATGCCGAACACGATGCTGTGGCCCAGAACCGGGGTGGACAGGCAGGCGCTGATGAGGCGGTGCAGGTCGTCAAAGCTCAGCCAGGTGGCGAGCATGCGGCGGTCGCGAGGCTCGGGGAACGAGGAGCCGATGCGCACGCAAGCGGTCTCGATGCCGTAGCGGTCGAAGTAGAAGCGCGAGAAGTCTTCGCCAAACGCCTTGCTCACGCCGTAGTAGCTGTCCGGCCGGGCTGGATGGTCGGCGGTGATGGTCTCGCTCTGTTTGTAGAAACCGGTCACGTGGTTGGAGCTGGCGAACACCACGCGCTTCACACCGTGCTTGCGGGCGGCTTCGTAGAGGTGGTAGACGCCCAGGATGTTGGCCTGCAGGATGGCCTCGAACGGCGCCTCCACCGAAATGCCGCCCAGGTGCACGATGGCGTCGCAGCCGGCCACCATGGCGTCCACCTCGACGGCGTTGGCCAGATCGGCCAGCACGATCTCTTCCCCCGGCAGGGCCTCGCCAAAGGCCGACTTGTCAGACAACCTCAGCACGGTGCAGTTCGCCTTGAGCCGCTCGCGCAGGGCCGTGCCCAAACCGCCCGCCGCCCCGGTGAGCAGCAGTCTGTGGTGGGTTTTCATAGGGGTTTCCATGGAGATCGGGAATTTTTCGAGAAGGGCTTGGACACGCGACCGGCGGTTTGCTACAGTTCACGGATCTTTCGTTGTCTGTCATACGTTGTCTGACAACTGGAACGAATTGTGTGAACCCGGGTGGGTCCTGTCAAGGAAAAAAGAATGCTCTCCGTGAAAACCCTAGGTGATGCCCTGATGCCGGCCGCCGCCGAGCCGGCGCCGGTGGCTCCGCGCCCGCGCCGCCCGCGCGGGCTGGTGCCCGAGATCGTCGAGGCGCTGGGCAGCGACATCCGTGAAAGCCGCCTGCGCCCCGGCGACAAGCTGCCCACCGAGTCCGAGCTGATGGGCCGTTTCGACGTGAGCCGCACCGTGGTGCGCGAAGCCATTTCGCGGCTGCAGGCCTCGGGCCTGGTGGAAACGCGCCACGGCATCGGCACCTTCGTGATGGCGCCGCGCGAGGAGCAGGCCAACTTCCGCATTGCCCCGGAAGACTTCGCCACCGTGGCCGACGTGGTCTCGCTGCTGGAGCTGCGCATCAGCCTGGAGAGCGAGGCCGCCAGCCTGGCCGCGCAGCGCCGCGACGACACCCACCTGCAGAACATGGCCACTGCGCTGGCGGCGTTTGAGCTGTCGATCCATGGCGACTCCGACGCCGTGCCTTCCGACTTCCAGTTCCACATGGAAGTGGCGCGCGCCACCGGCAACCGCCATTTCGCCGACCTCATGACCTACCTGGGCACCATGATCATTCCGCGCACCCGCGTCAACACCGCGAACAGCGCGCCCGAAGGCCGCCTGGCCTACCTGCAGCGGGTGCACCACGAACACGAGGCCATCTACCACGCGATCCGCGCACGCGACGCCGACGCCGCGCGCGCGGCCATGCGCACCCACCTCTCCAACAGCCGCGAGCGCCTGCGTCGCTCAAGGCCGGACGATTGATATGGACCACCCCCGCCGCGCTGCGCGCGACCCCCTCACCCTCGTTACCATCCTGCGTTCCGCTTTTTTTCTCTGACCCCATGACCACCCTGCTGCAATCCTTCAACGCGCGCACCGGCGCCCCCCATCCAGAAGCCCTGTCTGCCTCGTCCAGCCAGGACATCGACGACAGCGTGCGCGCCGCGCACCAGGCCTTTGAGGTGTGGGGCAGCAGCAGCGGGGCGCAGCGCGCTGCCCTGCTGCGCGCGCTGGCCGAAGCGCTCGAGGCCGACCGCGATGCCCTGGTGCCCTGGGCCGACCTGGAAACCGCGCTGGGTGCCGTGCGCCTGAGCGGTGAACTCGACCGCACCTGCTTCCAACTGCGCCGGTTCGCCGACCTGGCCGAGCGCGGCGTGCCCTTCGAAACCCTGGACGACCCCGCCGTGGCCGGCGCGCCGCCCGTGGGCCACCCGGCCATGGTGCGCCAGCGCGTGCCGCTGGGGCCGGTGGCCATGTTCGCTGCCAGCAACTTCCCGTTCGCGTTCTCCGTGCTCGGCGGCGACACCGCTTCGGCGCTGGCCGCGGGCTGCCCCGTGGTGGTGAAAGCCCACCCGGGCCACCCGCTGCTGTCGCGGCGCGTGTTCGGCCTGATCCAGCAGGTGCTCCAGGCGCAGGGCCTGCCCGCCGGGCTGGTGGGCATGGTGCAGGGGGCCGGTGTGGACGTGGGCGTGGCGCTGATCCGCCACCCGCTGATCGCCGCCGGCGCCTTCACCGGCTCCACGCGCGGTGGCGCGGCGCTGCAGGCCGAGGCCAACGCGCGCCCGCGCCCGATCCCGTTCTACGGCGAGCTCGGCTCCATCAACCCCGTGCTGGCCCTGCCCAAGGCACTCGCCGCCCGGGGCGCCGAACTGGCCACCACGCTGGCCGGCTCCATCGCGCTGGGCTGCGGCCAGTTCTGCACCAACCCGGGCCTGATCGTGCTGCTGGACGACCCCGAGTCCGACGCCTTCATCGAACAGCTCACCCGCGCCCTCGCGGCCCAGAAACCCCACCCCATGCTCACCGCCGGCATGAAGAGCGCGTTCGACGCCGGTGTGCGCCAGATGATGGACCAGGGCGCGCTCGCGTTGCTGGCGGCCCAGGGCGCCGCGCCCGCGCCGGGCCCGCACCTGCTGCAGGTGAGCGCGGCGCGCTTCATCGAACGCGCGGCCCTGCGCGAAGAGGTGTTCGGCCCGGCCAGCCTGATCGTGCGCGCGGCCAGCCAGGCCGAGCTGCTGGCGGTGCTGGCCGCGGTGGGCGGTAGCCTCACCGTGACGCTGTGGGGCGCGGACGACGACACCCCCGAGAACCAAGCCCTGGTGCGCGCGGCCACCGCCATCGCCGGGCGCGTGCTGTTCTCCGGCGTGCCCACCGGCGTGGCCGTGACCGCCGCCCAGCAGCACGGCGGCCCTTGGCCAGCGTCCAGCGCCCCCATGACCACCTCGGTGGGCGACGCCGCGCTCGACCGCTTCCTGCGCCCGATCTGCCTGCAGGATGCCCCCGCCTGGCTGCTCGCGCGCCACGGCGTGCCCTGCTGAGCGGCCCCCCCCCAGCGCGTACGCTGCCCAGGCGCCCAACGGGGCGCCTTTTTTGTTGTCTAAAAAATTAGTATTGACTAATTGATGAGTAATGGCTAATATTTTTCCCATGCCAGAACCCGCCGCCATCAATGCCGTCATGCGCACCCTCGCCGACCCGACCCGGCGGGCCGTGTTCGAGCGCATCGTCGGCTCGCAGGAGATCACCGTGGCCGAGCTGACGCGGGGAAGCGGCGTCACGCAGGGCGCGATCTCCCAGCACCTCAAGTCCCTGAAGCAGGCCGGCCTGGTGGCCGAGCGGCCCGAGGGGCGCAACGTCTTCTACCGAGCCGAGCCGAACGGGCTCGCGCCGCTTGTGGACTGGATGAGCCATTACGGCGTCTTCTGGCGCGAGCGCTTCACCCACCTGCGCACCCTTTTGAAGGAGATCGATCCATGAACGACGCCGCCCTGACACCGCAAACCCAGGACATCGTGGTCGACGAAGTCCTGCCCCACACGCCGGCCACCCTCTGGAAGACCCTGACCAGCAGCGAGCTGATGGGCCGCTGGCTGATGGTGCCCACGGGCTTCGAGCCGGTGAAGGGCAAGGCATTCACCTTCCAGACCACACCGGCCGGCGCGTGGGACGGGGTCATCCACCTGCAGGTGCTGGACGTGGTGTCCAACGAACGCCTGGTCTACAGCTGGAAGGGCGGGCACGAGACCAACGCGGGCTATGGCGCGCCCCTGGACACCGTGGTCACCTGGACCCTGACGCCCGTGGCGGGCGGCACGCGCCTTCGCCTCGTGCACGCCGGCTTCGTTCCCCGAAAGAACGACGTGGCCTTCCAGAAGATGAGCGAGGGCTGGAAGCACGTGGTGCACAACGTGGACACGCTGTCGCGCGAGCTGCACTGAAAAACTCTCAGCCTCTGACCCATCCCCCCACGTTCACCGCCTGGAAAGGACCAACCCATGAACCAGCCCTACACCGGCGGATGCGCCTGCGGCGCCATCCGTTATGAAATCCCGGACGAACCGGTGTTCTCCAACCACTGCCAGTGCCGCGACTGCCAGCGCAAGAGCGGCACCGGACACGGGTCTTACCTGACCTTCCCCTCCAGGGAGCGGGTGACGCTCCAGGGCGAGGCCCGCGAATGGGCGGTCGTGGCCGACAGCGGCAACGTGAAGCACCAGGCCTTCTGCCCCCACTGCGGCTCGCCGGTCTACCTGAGGTTTGCCGCCATGCCGGGCATCTTCACGGTCCACGCCGCCAGCTTGGACGACCCCGCGCGCTTCCAACCCCAGCTGGCGACCTATGGTGTGAGCGGCCTGCCCTGGGACCGGCTCGACCCGGCGCTGCCTGTAGTCGACAAGATGCCACCCATGTGAACCGGCGTGCGGCTGGGCAGCCGCTGCTGCTCGGCCAGCACGAGATGGGCGCAGTGGCGGCTGAACATCAAGTGGCGGGAGGGATCGGCGAGTCTTTCGGTGCCAGAATGAGCGCCAGCGGCCCGATGGAGCGAACCGATCAGCCGAAAACAACATCAGGAGGGCTCAGCGCCATGGCAATCTATAAGATCCTGCTTATGCGTCAGCCAATGGCTGGCGATGAGGTTCTTTCACAGCTCAAACGTCGGGCGTCATGAAATTCATTTCATCGCGGGGATTTCGCTTTTTCATATTCGCCTTGGGAATGGCATTCTCTGCCGTGTTGGCAGGAGCAGTCTATCAATCCGAAAGAACGGCGGCAGATTTAACTACGTTCCCACCTCCAGGGTGCATGATTCCAGTGAATGGTGTGAATTTTCACCTTAACTGCATGGGCTCCGGTGTTCCAACGCTCATTCTTGAAGCAGGACTTGGGGAAAGCTCTTTGAGTTGGTATCCGGTTCAATCCAGGCTTGCGCAGCACATGCGCGTTTGCTCCTATGATCGTCCTGGACCTGGCTGGAGTGATCTGATAGATAGCCCAATCGAGCCTGAGCATGTAGCCAAAAACCTGCATGCATTGTTGAATAGAGCGGACATTCCTCCGCCTTATGTCTTGGTTGGTCATTCCCGTGGCGGAATATATGTTCGCGCTTTCTATCATCAGTTTCCTGAAGAGACGCAGGGCCTCGTTCTTGTTGATTCGGCCCATGAACAAGGCCCCATGCATCAGTATCACCATGCCGCTTGGGACTATCGGAAACAGGCCGTGCTCATTGCCGTTGCCGAGCCATTGGCACGTGTCGGTCTCGTTAGGTTGATGGGGGTTGCCAATGCCGACCAGCATCCTTCTCCTCTGCCAGCTGAAGTTCTGATGGCGAAAACGGCTGTCCAGAACCGCACCGATACCGCTCGTGCGGTTGTCAATGAAATTACCGTCATGCGCCGCGGGCTTGATCCATCCACACCTCCTCCTGGCAGCTTAGGCGCGCTTCCCTTATTGACCCTGACCGCTGGCAATCTTATAGATCCAAAGCTGGTCGAGCGTGAAGCGGAGAGATTGGGCAAGAATATTGAAGCGGAAAAGGAGCTTGCCCGAATTAAACAGGCTGAGCAGAATGATCTGGCCCTCCTATCCAGCAAATCACTTCATATCATTGTCAGGAACAGTGGGCACTTCATCATGCATGATCAAGCTGATGAGTTTGTCAGTGCTGTGAGCGAATTTTTGAAACCCCTTGCTCTGAAACCGGGCACTGAAAACTTGGTCCATCATTCCACCGGCTCCGGGCAAAAAGCTGCACGGACCGTTGAACTGAAGCGTTAGGGGATGTCTGCAAGACCTCCCGCTGCCACAAAAAGTACGACGTTGGCGCCATGAAAAAAAAGAGCCTGAGCGAGAGCGGATTCGAGCGCAATACCAAGAGGACGAGCAAGCGCGAGGTCCTCAACGTACAGCAGTGGTTCAACCGCTCCGCCACGGTGCGCCGTCGGCCCGCGGTCGAACATCCGTTTCGTGTGATCCAGCGCCACTTCAAACATGTGAAAGTGGGCTACCGGGGGCCGATCAAGAACACGGTGCAACTCCATCCACTGTTCGCGCTGTCCAACCTTTGGATGGCCCGCCGAATGCTCTTGCAGGAGTTCAGTGCATGAGTGCCCCGAATACGGCAATAGGGATGCAGCACAAGGGGGCATTGGCCTTGAAACGCCAGACGAAGCCCAGAATTCACCGGCGTCTGAAATTGCACACCTCAACTCACGCGTCGACGGGTGTGCGCAGACCTTCCTCCGCTCCCTAGAATCGAATTTCATGCTTTGAAGTAATCAAAGTAGATGAAATCAACTTATTAACCGCGCATCAAAGACTTGACGTTTCATGAATGAATTTTTCGTGCTGAAAAAACAAGGTTTGCTTAAAATCTTAAACATATTAATGTTTGCCTTGCTGCTCGTAAATACAGCATTTCTATTTTGGTATGTCTTTGTTGGTTATCAAGCCAACTTCCATTCAGACAGCGCGGCAAAGGTGCTATTGGCCAGAGAGATATATGAAACCAAAAGCTATTTCCCAAGAGAATGGAATCACGTCAATAGCGATTTATTTGTCGTCTTTGGGCATATATTTATAATACCTTTGCTGGCATTCATGCCGGCAGGATTTACCGCCCACGCAATTTCCGGTGCTGTATTTTCTGGTCTGATTCTGCATGGTGTCTGGCTGTTAACCGGCCTTGCCCCAATATCAGCTTGGCGCAGAATAGCAGTAGTAGCGGTATTTGCATCCGGTATCTCCAGCATCATTGCTGAAAATTTATACGGTCAAGTCAGCTACGGCGTGGTCCTGCTTCTTTGCTGTTATTTGGTTTATTTTGCTTCAAAGTATCTATCTTCCAATGACACGAAAAAACTTAGATGGTCCTTGCTGCTGGTCATCCTGTTTTCATTGGTCTATTGGGCCAATCCGAAGCGCGCAGTTGTCACATACAGTCTTCCGCTTTTTATTTCCCTGGCTTGGTTGATTTCATCAAGCGCCGCTTCCAATTGGCGCAGTTTTTTTAAACTTGCTGGTCTTGGATTGATCGGTGCGGCAGTTGGGAGCGTGTTGCATATGGCGACCATCTCAGACGTTAATAATATAGTGGGCGTATCCAATGCTCGTTGGCTATCGTATGAGCTCATTATAAGAAATGTCACACTAAGCTTGAAAGGCGTGTATGCCCAACTTGGAGGACTGCCTCTGACGGATGCACCTCTATTTTCTATAGGAGGTCTTTATGCTGGCATGCGTTTTGGCGTTGCGAGCTTGGTCCTAGTGCTGATGCCAATAGCAATATCGAGAGCGGTGAGTAATCGCAGCGACACCCTGAAATTCTTCGCTTTATTCGCGGCTTCCTCCTTATTGCTCACGTTGTACCTTCAGATCATGACGACGATTCCGGATATGAACGATCCTATCCAGAGTTCGCGGTATATGGTTCCCGGCATGATGTTATGTTTCATTATCTTATTGGTGTCTGAATTGCGATGGTCTAGTCCACCAATTTGGATGATATCCATTTCACTGGTGCTGCTCGTCTTTGCGTCAAGTGCTTACAATACGTATCGCCTGGCCACTTTAAACTCTGAGACCCTTGCTCAGCCAGGGCAAATTAATCCTCGCAAAAAAAGTCTGGTCGCTTTTCTGTCTGAAAAGAATCTGCGTTATGGCTATGCGAGCTATTGGAATGCAGGTGCATTAACCGTAATTTCCAATGAAAAATCCAAAGTTCGCCAGATTCGGTTAAATAATGGCTTGCCAATACCAATGAGGCATCTGTCATCCGATCGATGGTACCGTCCTGCGGTTTGGCAGGGAAAGACTTTTTTATTGCTTCGTGAAAACGAAGTTGAATTGGTGAATTGGCGGCTGATGGAGCAGTTGGGTGTAATGTACGAAGAATTGCATCGCATAGATGGATTCCTAATATTTGTTTTTCCCGTGAACATTGCGCGCCTCCTCCCAGGATGGGACACTCGCTACGAAGAGCTCAGCAGATTTCCTCTAACCGAGCGCGCGCTCAAAAATGTCGGCCATCTGCAGAAGCAGGACGCAGGGAAAGGTTACATACTGATCGCAAATAGAGGTGAGGTGGGCGCATTGCACTACGGCCCATACTTACCGGTGAAACCGGGTAGGTATAGAGTTACTTTTGATGTGCTTGCAGACCATAATCCGGATGGGGCTGTGCGAATTGATGTTGCCGGAGGATTGGATCAAAAGATATTTGGGGAGAAGTTTTTATTGGAAAGTGACGCGCCTCAAGAGATTGTTTTTACGCTTGAAGAAGAGAATACCCTGGAGTTTCGTGTGTGGGCTTTAGGGACTGAGCATGTGACCTTTAGGGGCTACGCCATTCAACGACTTCCTGATTAACCCGGTCTTGTGACAGGATGCGTAGCCTTTTACTTATTAATCAAAGATATTGGCTCCAGTCAATTTCCGACAAAATGTTGACAGAAACACGCATTGACTTATCTCTTGATGCATCCTGAGTGTCTGAAAAATTACTGCCACTACCATTAGAGTCACTCTGTGATTTCTGACTTTTAAAAGTGAAGGATGAGTTTTGAGAAAAGTTGCCGTCGTTCAGTCCAACTACATCCCCTGGAAGGGCTATTTCGACATGATCGCCGCTGTGGATGAGTTCATTCTCTACGACGACATGCAATATACAAAGCGCGACTGGCGCAACCGGAATCTGATTAAAACACCCCAAGGTGTTCAATGGCTCACCGTTCCTGTACTGGTAAAGGGGAAATTTCACCAGAAGATCTGCGACACCGAAATCGACGGTGCCGAGTGGGCGACCACGCATTGGAAGGCACTGGTGCAGAACTATCGTCGCGCGCCCTGCTTCACTGAAATTGCCGCATGGTTAGAGCCCATTTACGCTGAAGGACTCTTTACCCACATTTCACAACTGAACCGTCATCTTATCGAAGCCATCTGCAAGTATCTGGAAATCAAGACCACGATCAAGAATTCGTGGGACTACACATTGCCGGACGGAAAGACAGAGCGTCTTGCTGGTCTCTGTGCACAGGCGGGGGGTACGGAGTACATCTCTGGTCCAGCGGCTAAAGAATATATAGAGGAAGAGATTTTTACCGAGAAAGGGATCAAACTCACTTGGTTTGATTATTCAGGTTACTCGGAATATCCTCAACTTTGGGGTGAATTTTCGCATGGTGTTACGATCCTTGATCTGCTATTCAACTGTGGCAATGATTCTCCAAAATATATGAGGTACGTACGATGAAGCTGTCAATCGTTGCAACGCTTTACCAATCGGCCCCCTATATTCATACGTTTTACCGGAGGGCAAGCGCTGCTGCACAGCAGTTGGTTCAAGATGATTACGAAATTGTATTCGTCAACGATGGCTCACCGGATGCCAGTCTGGAGTTGGCTGTAGAACTTGCTCAAAGTGACGCACGTGTTGTCGTCGTCGATTTGTCGCGCAACTTCGGTCATCATAAAGCAATGATGACTGGTTTGGCACAGTCTAGAGGTCAGCGTGTATTTCTGATAGATAGCGATCTCGAGGAAGAGCCCGAGTGGTTGAATCCATTCAGCCAGCAGATGCAGAATGAAGGATGCGATGTGATCTATGGCGTCCAGGGAGAGCGCAAAGGCGACGCATTTGAACGCCTAACGGGCCGTGCCTACTACAAACTGTTCCGCATGCTGACCGGCATCAATCAGCCCAACAACATCGTCACTGCCCGGCTCATGACCCGGCGGTATGTGCAAGCCTTGCTGAGCCACCAGGAACGAGACCTGAACATTGGTGGTCTTTGGATCATCACGGGGTTCAAACAATCGACGCAGAACGTTCGCAAGCACTCTACCAGTCCGACCACCTATACCTTGTCGGGAAAATTCAGCCACCTGATCAATGCAATAACCTCTTTCAGCAGCCTGCCACTCGTCTATACGTTTTATTCGGGCTTGCTTATTTCGGCTTCTGCGTTACTGTTCATTGCATATCTTTTTATTCGCTACTTCTTCATCTCAGCGCCGCCTGGCGGCTACACCTCACTTATTGCATCTGTCTGGCTGTTTGCTGGATTGATCATTTTCTTCCTGGGGGTGCAGGGCATATATATTTCCAAGATCTTCTCTGAGGTGAAACAACGCCCCTACACCATCATTCGTCAGATCTACCGAAGCGCATCTGAAACGGAGTGATCACATGACGACGGACATCAACTCCATCCCTGATGCAAGCTACGGAGCGCTTCTGCTGGACAAGCCTGCATCTGAACTGGATGAGATTGCCGAACAGGTCGGGCGGCTCGGCGATGCCACTCTCAGCTCTGGCTATTCCTCAGACGAACTGGCGCACCCGATCGAAGCGTTCAACCCGACTCGGGATGAATATGTGCAAACGTACAACGAAACACGTCTGCGAAGCGCCTATGAATTCCACACGCTCCGGGCATCGCCCATGCATGTTGATTCCGTTTTCATGCGTCTGGGCACAAACCAACAGATCAAGATCGCCGACAACTTGGATGCCAAGCGACTGCCCCCAAGCCAAAGAGAGTGCCCGGACCTGAACTACCAGGAGCCTCTTTTGATGGAGCCATATCTGTCCACTCGCGACCAGAAGAAGTACAGATACTCCGGGAGCACGATATGAGTCACGACACGAACACGACCATCCTCTCAGAGGTCGCGAGCTACTACACCGACAAGCTGGCACAGCACGGTGAGACACCGGGCGGAGTGGACTGGAATGGCACAGAGAGTCAGATGCTACGCTTTGAACAACTGAGCAAGGTCCTGCCAGCCTCGGTCGACTTCTCCTTGAATGATCTGGGATGCGGTTATGGCGCCTTACTGGACTACCTTCAGAGCAAGCAGCGGTCTTGCAGATACCTGGGGGTTGATGTCTCCCCCGACATGATTCGGGCGGCCGGTCGACGGCATGCTGCCACCCCGCTAAGCCGGTTCCTTACCGCCACGGAGCCGGATCAGGTTGCCGATTACGGTGTCGCCAGCGGCATCTTCAATGTGCGGCTGGGGCGAACAGATGCCGAATGGTATGACCACTTGCAGCGCACACTGGATGTCCTGGATCGGACGAGCATGCTTGGATTCTCGTTCAATTGCCTGACCTCCTATTCCGACGAGGACAAGAAGCGCGATTACCTCTACTACGCTGACCCTTGCCGATTATTCGACTTGTGCAAGCGACGCTATGCCAAGCAAGTTGCGCTGCTGCACGATTACGGGTTGTATGAGTTCACCATCTTGGTCAGGAAAACGCCATGAAAAAGTCACTTGTAATCTTCGGTTCTGGTGATATCGCACAACTGGCGCATTATTATTTCAGCACTGACTCTGAATATGAAGTGATCGCCTTCACTGTCGATGCAAGCTACATCCAAGCACCCGAATTTTGTGGGCTGCCTGTTGTTGCATTTGAGGATGTTGCCGACAAATATCCACCGGAAAGCTGTGCTTTTTTTGTTGCGTTGAGCTATTCAAAGCTGAATGCCATTCGCAAGGAGAAGTTTCTTGCGGCAAAAGAAAAAGGATATCGGCTTGTGAGCTACATAAGCTCTCGTGCATCAGTGCTAAATAATGGGTGCATCGGAGAAAACTGCTTTATTCTGGAGGACAACACGATTCAACCATTTGTAAAGATTGGCAATAATGTGACCATGTGGAGTGGCAATCATATTGGTCATCACTCAGTTATTCATGATCACTCCTTCATTGCGTCGCATGTGGTCGTCTCAGGCGGTGTGCTAATTGGCGAGCAATGTTTTATTGGAGTGAATGCCACGCTCCGAGATCACATCAAAGTTGGTGGTCGCTGTGTGGTTGGTGCTGGGTCTTTGTTGCTCGGCGATGCTGAGCCAGAGGGCGTGTACATTGGTGTGGCCACCGAACGTTCAAAGGTTCCTAGTGGAAGGCTAAGAGGTATATGACCCAATACTGGAAAAAGCTAGGTCAACTTTATGATCCAACTTTAAAGGCTCAGCATCCAAAACTGAACTCACATGCGGCAAATCCTTTGGCCGTCCACATGGGAAATGATGTTTACCGTGTGTTTTTCAGTGGGCGCGATGAAAACAATCGCTCATCTGTCGGTGCGGTCGATGTCGACATCGTCCAGCGGAAAGTGATCGTTGAGCATTACCATCCGTTTTTTGAACATGGACCCATCGGTAGTTTTTTTGCTGATGGAGTGAGTATTGGCAACTGTTACGAAGTGGATGATATTCGATACATGTTGTTCATGGGATGGCAAGCCCCTGTAAATGGACATTGGCGTGGTGATATCGGCCGGCTGATCGTGACCCCAGCGCTCTCTCTAGAGCTGGAAAATCCAGAGCCTTTCATGGGCAACGATTCAACTGATCCGATCAGTTTGTCCTATCCTTGGGTGCTGGAAAAACCACTGGGCGGCTTCAATATGTGGTACGGATCCACGCGAGCTTGGGACGCGGGAAATGGCGAGATGTTGCACATCATCCAGCATGCGTCTTCTGATGACGGTCATCACTGGCATCGGCGCGGTTTGGCTGTGCCGTACGAGCTTGGACGTGCTCAGGCCTTTTCAAGGCCTACCGTCATGACGTGCAAGCAGGGCGGTTTTGAAATGTGGTTCTCTTACCGAAGCGGATCAGGAGAAAAATACCGCATCGGCTATGCCAAAAGCACCGACGGATTGAGCTGGACACTCGATCTGGAGATGGCAGGGATCTCGGTTTCAGACAGTGGCTGGGATTCCGAAATGATTGAGTATCCTTTTGTGTTTGATCATGCCGGAGTTCGATACATGATTTACAACGGCAATGGATATGGGAAAACTGGCTTTGGCTTGGCTGTCATGGAGAATGATTGATGGCACGAATTGTTGATCATTTTTTTATTTTTGCCACCATAATTTTCACCGTTTATAGCCAGCTTGTGATGCGTTGGCAAGTCATGGCTGCTGGTCCATTACCCGTTGATACATCCGGTAAGGCAAGTTATGTTATCAACTTATTATTTACCCCTTGGGTGCTTTCCGGGATAGTTGCAACATTTTTGGCAGGCGTTTCGTGGATGCTTGCAATGACCAAATTTGAAATCAGCTATGCCTATCCTTTTGTGAGCTTGAACTATATTTTGGTTTTGGTTGCAGCATTCTTCTTGTTCAACGAGACCTTGAGTGTGACCAAGTTGATTGGCAGTGCTTTGGTCGTTGTTGGGGTTGTCGTGATTTCGAGAGGTTGAAAATGGGGCAAATTACAAACGGCGTTAGGGCCGTGCTTTCAGTGCCTATCATCTATGATTCGTTTCAAAAAATCATGGGGGCTCATGAATCGCGTCGAGAGCTAACTGATGAATTTATTCGCCCTGAGGCCGGGTTTCGAATATTGGATATTGGTTCCGGGACTTCGGAAATTCTTCGTTACCTTCCGGACAACATTGAATACTGGGGTTTCGATATAAGCCCAGAATACGTTTTGGCAGCCAAAGAGAAGTATGGCGCACGGGGCCATTTTCATAGTGGCTTGCTTAGTGAATCGATATTGGCTGATTTACCCAGGTTTGACACGGTGCTGGCGTTGGGTATTTTGCACCACTTGAATGACGGACAGGCTAAGGAGCTTTTTTCTCTGGCATACACAGCTCTTAAGGACAGTGGGCGATTGATTTCCATTGATCCATGTTTTGCTGACAAGCAAAGCGCAATAGCGCACTACCTGATATCAAAAGATCGTGGGCAGAACGTTCGTGATGCAGAAGCGTACGAACTTCTTGCGATGAGCTCATTTGCGCGTGTTGAAGGAAAACTGCGCCATCGCAAGTGGATTCCCTACACACACTGGATCATGGAGTGCGCTAAGTGATTGCTCCTTTCAACAGGCCGTACATGACAGGCAAGGAGCTTTGGTACATTGCCCAAGCTCATGCCGCAGGCCATCTTTCCGGTGATGGCCAGTTTACCAAGCGCTGCTCTCAATGGTTGGAGCAACGAATGGGGAGTGAAAAGGCTTTGCTCACCCATTCCTGTACAGCGGCTCTTGAAATGGCGGCGATGCTCGCGAATCTTGGGCCGGGGGATGAGGTAATCATGCCTTCCTACACGTTTGTTTCCACTGCAAACGCCTTTGTTTTACGGGGTGCAACACCTGTGTTTGTCGATATTCGTTCAGATACTTTGAATATTGACGAGACGTTGATCGAGGCAGCCATCACACCTCGCACCAAGGCCATTGTGCCGGTGCACTACGCGGGTGTGGCGTGCGAGATGGACACAATCATGGATATCGCGCGGCGTCATGAGCTCCTCGTGATTGAGGACGCAGCGCAGGGGATCATGTCATTTTACAAAGGGCAGCCGCTTGGGTCGATCGGGCATCTTGGTTGCCTGAGCTTTCACGAGACCAAGAACATCATTTCGGGAGAAGGCGGCGCTTTGCTGATCAACGATATCGAATTTGTGGAGAGGGCCGAAATCATCCGCGAGAAGGGCACGAACCGCAGCCAGTTTTTCCGCGGGCAGGTGGACAAGTACACATGGTGCGACATTGGATCGAGCTTTTTACCCGGTGAGTTGATCACCGCGTTTCTGTGGGCACAGATGGAGGCGGCTGACGACATCAACCAGAGGCGCTTGGCATTGTGGCAGCGGTATCACGATGCCCTTGCGCCATTTGAACGAGCCGGCCTGGCCAGGCGTCCCGTCGTGCCGACCCATTGCCAGCACAATGCCCACATGTACTACTTGTTGTTGCCTGATTTGGCTGCACGTACCCGTTTTATCGAGAAACTCAAGGCAAAAGGTATAGGGACGGTGTTTCACTATGTTCCCCTCCACTCCGCGCCGGCATGTACGGCGTATGGAAGGGCTCATGGCAATATGCACCACACTGATTCGCTGTCTGACAGACTTGTGCGTTTACCGCTTTGGATGGGGCTGGAAGAGCACTTTAACGAAGTGATATTTGAGGTTGGGAATGTTCTGGATGGTATTGGTGCGCGGTGATTTTTTTGCAGAGTAGAGGTCGTACTTTTCATGCAAAAAGAAGCAAGACTGGCTGCGCGCTGTCGCGTGTACCACACTCTCCGCCATTCGCACCGAAACCGCCGCCAGCACGCAGGAGCGTCGCCTGTGGTCGGTCCAGTACCACCTCACATGTTGCACTTGGCCTGGGCTTTCATGCTCGGTGGCGAGTGGTCCAAAGGATGGCCGCTCAGGCAGCGCAGGAGCCAGGTCCGTGCGCGCCAGCCCGGTTCAATACAGCGAATGCATCGGCTCCACGACCGGTAGCGCGTACTCCCTCCCGATGAGGGCGCGGGCGCCCAGGTAGGCGTTCTTCAAGCGTTCGGAAAGGTCGTCCAGGTGCACTTCGCCGTGGGCGTCGCACGGCACGGAAACGCCGCGGCCAGGATGGAACAAGGATGCGAAGAGCAAGTGGTGTTCGCATGAGCTCGATGGGGCGGTCATATCGGTCTCCTGTACTGAGCGGCTACCCTTGATTCACCGGGGTCCGTACCCATTGCCACGGGCCTCGTTTGCCTTCAGTCGCTCGGTCAAGGCACAACTGAATTTTCGGCATCCTCGCGCGCCGCCAAACCGCAGAAAGCGCCGCCGAATTCCGGCTTTTCTGGCGTTCTCGCGCAGCCCACGCGACGGGCGGTTCACCGCCTGGTCCGCGTTTGTTTGTCAGCGCACAGACACGGGTCGGCCGGGCCGTTAACTTCATTCCTATCCCAGGGCCAGAAGCGGCCGGGGTTTTCCTGCGGTGGCCTGTGTCATCCGGGCGGCGGCACGGTGCTGCACGAACTGGAGTGAACCCATGCTGAAGAAGAAAGTGGTGCTCGTCACCGGTGCCGCCTCGGGCATCGGCCGGGCCATTGCGCTCATGGCGGTGCGCGAAGGTGCATGCCTGGTGCTGTCGGACATGGCCGCCGAGGCCGGCCTGGAAACCGCCGCGCTGGCGCAGGCCCAGGGCGGCGAAGCGCTGTTTGTGGCGGCCGACGTGGGCAACCCCGAAGAGTGCCAGGCCATGGTGTCCCAGGCCATGGCGCACTACGGCCGCCTCGACGTGGCCTGCAACAACGCCGGCATCGGCGGCGTGGCCGCGCCGCTGGCCGACTACCCGCTGGACGCCTGGGCGCAGGTGATCAACACCAACCTCAACAGCGTGTTCTACGGCATGCGCGCGCAGATCGCCGCCATGCTGCTGAACGGGGGCGGCGCCATCGTCAATGTCGCCTCTGTCCTGGGCGCGGTTGGCTTCGCCACGGCGTCGGCCTATACCGCGGCCAAGCACGGCGTGGTCGGCCTCACCCGGGCGGCCGCGCTCGAATACGCCAGCCAGGGCGTGCGCATCAACGCGGTCGGCCCCGGCTTCATCCACACCCCCATGATCAGCGGCCTCGAAGCCGACCCGGCCGCCCACGAGAGCCTGGTCGCCGCCCACCCCATCGGGCGCCTGGGCCAGGCCGACGAGGTGGCCGAGCTGGTGCTCTGGCTCGCTTCCGGGCGCGCCTCCTTCGTCACCGGGGCGTACTACCCGGTCGACGGCGGGTACCTGGCCCGCTGAACACCCACCCCCTTGCGTCCTTTGACTTGTCCGGCCTTCCCCGCACCATGACCCTCCGCTCCCCCGCCTTCCTGTTCGGCATCGCCCTGGCTGCTCTGACCCTGGCGGGCTGTGACAGGCCGCCCGAGGCGCCAGCGCCAGCGGCCCCGGGGATCACGATGGGCACGCAGGTGGACGACGCCGTCGTCACCTCGGGCATCAAGTCGGCGCTGGTGGCCGATCCGGTGGTCAAGGGTTTCGACCTGCAGGTCGAAACCCGCAAGGGTGTGGTGCAGCTCAGCGGCTTCGTGGACAGCCAGGCCCAGATCGACCGAGCGATGGCCGTGGCACGCGGCGTCACCGGCGTGAGCGCGGTCGAGAACAGCGTAAGCCTCAAGGGCGCGCCCAGCACCGCCGGCACCATGCTCGACGACACCGCCGTGACCGGCCGCGTCAAGGCAGCCTTGCTCGCCGACCCCGACATCAAGAGCTTCGACATCAGCGTGCTCACCTTCAAGGGCGAGGTGCAGCTCACCGGCTTCGTCAACAGCCAGGCCCAGATCGACCAGGCCACCCGGATCGCCGCAGCCGCCGAAGGTGCCCGCAGCGTGAAGAACGAACTGCTGATCAAGCAGTGAGTCCGTGAACCCAGCCCCCCACCCACCAGCCAAGAGGAACACCCCATGACCCCATCACACCCGCTCACCCCCGTCGCCACCCTGCGCAGCCAGGCGCGCAAACACCTGGAGCACGGCGCCGTGACCGCCGGCTACAGCGCCGACCGCAGCCAGGTGCTGAGGTTGCTCAACGAGGCGCTGGCCACCGAGATCGTGTGCGTGTTGCGCTACCGGCGCCACCACTTCATGGCGCGGGGCATCCACGGCCAGAGCGTGGGGGCCGAGTTCCTCGCGCATTCCGTGGAAGAACAGGGCCATGCCGACCTGCTGGCCGCGCGCATCGTGCAGCTCGGTGGTGAGCCCGATTTTTCGCCCGACAGCCTGAGCGAGCGCAGCCACGCCGAATACGTGGCCGGCGATACCCTGACGGAGATGATCCGCGAGAACCTGGTGGCCGAGCGCATCGCCATCGACAGCTACCGCGACATGATCCAGTACCTGGGTGACCAGGATCCCACCACCAGCGTGCTGCTCAAGCAGATCCTGGCGGTGGAAGAGGAACACGCCGACGAGCTGGCCGACCTGCTCGAAGGCATGAACAGCTGACCCCGCGCCGTATGGCTGCGGACTTGAGCCCAAGCCGCTACAGTTCGCTCAAAGCGGGGCATGGTGCCCCGTAGCCCCATGGGGCACAGGAGGGGTTCCGCATGACGTGGCTGGTTCTGGGGCTGGTTCTGTTTCTGGGTGTGCACACCGTGTCCATCGTCTCGCCCACCGGGCGCAACCAGCTCGTGCAGCGCATGGGCGAGAGCACCTTCAAGGGCCTGTACGCGCTGGTCTCGTTTGTCGGGCTGGGGCTCATCGTCTGGGGCTACGGGCTGGCGCGCGAGGCGCCGGTGCTGCTCTACGCCCTGCCCACCGGCTTTCGGCACCTGGCCGCGCTGCTGATGCTGCCGGTGTTCGTGCTGCTGTTCGCGGCCTACCTGCCCGGGCGCATCAGGACCGCGACGAAACACCCCATGCTGTTGGCGGTGAAGCTATGGGCCCTGGCCCACCTGCTGGCGCAGTCGGTCACCGGTGGCACGCTGGCCGACGTGCTGCTGTTCGGCAGTTTTCTGATCTGGGCCGCGGCCGACCGCGTCTCGCTCAAACGCCGCGCCGCCGCCGGGCTGCTGCGCAGCCTGCCCCTGGGGCCGGCGCGTGCGCGCAACGACGGAATCGCGCTGGTGGGCGGGCTCGTGGTCTACGTGGTGTTCGTGCTCTGGCTGCATGCCTGGCTGTTTGGTGTGCGGCCGTTCGGCTGAGCGCGGGGAGCGGACCATGAAAAACCTCCGTCTGTTCAGCCTTTCGCTCACCACCGCGCTCGCCGCCATCGCCGGGCTGAGCGCCCAGGCCGCTCTGGCCCAGGCGGGCGCCGTGACCACCGAGGTGGTGGCGCGGGGTCTGCAAAACCCCTGGGGTCTGGCCTTCATCGGCAATGGCCGCATGCTGGTGACCGAGCGGCCCGGGCGCATGCGCGTGGTGGCGCCCGACGGCTCGCTCGGTGAGCCCCTGGCCGGCGTGCCCCAGGTGGACGTGGTGGGGCAGGGTGGTCTGCTCGACGTGACCACCGACCGCGACTTCGCACGCAACCGCACCCTGTACTTCTGCTACGCCGAGCCCGCCGCCAGCGGGGGCGGCAACTCCACCGCGCTGGCCTCGGCCCGCCTGTCGGACGACGCCACGCGGCTGGAGAGCGTGAAGGTGATCTTCAGCCAGCGCCCCAAGGTCAGCAGCCGCGCCCATTTCGGCTGCCGCATCGTGCAGGCCCGCGACGGCAACCTGTTCCTCACCCTGGGCGACCGCTTCAGCCGCATGGCCGACGCGCAGACCCTGGACAACCACCTCGGCAAGGTGGTGCGCATCAAGCCCGACGGCAGCGTGCCGCCCGACAACCCCTTCGTGGGCCGCGCGGGCGCGCTGCCCGAGATATGGAGCCTGGGCCACCGCAACCTGCAGGGCGCCGCGCTCGCCGCCGACGGGCGCCTGTGGACCGGTGAACACGGCCCGCAGGGCGGCGACGAGATCAACCGCCCCGAGGCCGGCAAGAACTACGGCTGGCCCGTCATCACCTACGGTGAAAACTACGGCGGCGGCCCCATCGGGGAAGGCCTCACCGCCAAACCCGGGCTGGAGCAGCCGCTGCACTACTGGGTGCCGTCCATCGCCCCCGCCGGCATGGCCTTCGTGCACAGCGATCGTTACGGCAAGGCCTGGCGCGGCAACCTGCTGGTGGGCTCGCTCAAGTTCCGTTACCTGGCGCGGCTGGAGCTCGACGGCGCCCGCGTGCGCCACGAGGAAAAACTGCTGCCCACGCTGGGCCAGCGCGTGCGCGACGTGCGCCAGGGCCCCGACGGTTTCATCTACCTGCTGACCGACGAACGCAACGGTCAGCTGTTGCGCCTGCTGCCCGGGCGCTGAAAGGCCTGCCATGTCCACCCCGCCGACCGCTGCCAACGCCCCCACCCCACGCGCAGCGCGCACCGCGCCCGGCCTCGACCTGGAGCGCGCCGCCCTGGCCCGGCGCTACCACGCGGTGCGCGCGCGCAGCCTGGCGCTGGTGGCGCCGCTGTCGCCCGAAGACTGCCAGGCCCAGTCCATGCCTGACGCCAGCCCCGCCAAATGGCATCTGGCCCACGTCACCTGGTTTTTCGAAACCTTCGTGCTCGAGCGTTTCGAGCCCGGCTTCCAGCCCTTTCACCCGGCCTTTCGCGCGCTCTTCAACAGCTACTACAACGGCGTGGGCGAGCCGTTTTCGCGGCCCCAGCGCGGCCTGCTGACCCGCCCCGATCTGGCCGAGGTGCTGCGCTGGCGCGCCGAGGTGGACCAGCGGGTGGCCCGGCTGCTGCGCCACACCACCCGCCCCGAGGCGCTGGCGCTGATCGAGCTGGGCGTGCAGCACGAGCAGCAGCACCAGGAACTGCTGCTCACCGACATCAAGCACCTGCTCTCCATCAACCCGCTGCACCCGGTGTACCAGAGCGCCTGGCCGCTCACCAGCGTGGCCAACGTGCCGGCGCAATGGGTGGAGCGCCCCGGTGGCCTGGTCGAGATCGGCCACGCCGGGGCGGGCTTTGCGTTCGACAACGAGAGCCCGCGCCACCCCCAGTGGCTGCAACCCCATGCGCTGATGAACCGGCCGGTGACCCACGGCGAGTGGCTGGCCTTCGTGCAGGACGGCGGCTACACCGACCCGCAGTGGTGGCTCGCCGCCGGCTGGGACTGGCTGCGCGCCGAAGGCCTGGGCGCGCCGCTCTACTGGACGCTGCCGGCCGACGGCGCCGCGCTGCCCACGGTGTTCACCCTGCACGGCGACATGCCGCTGGACCCGCACACACCGGTGACCCACATCAGCTACTACGAGGCCGACGCCTTCGCGCGCTGGGCCTCGGCCAGCCGCGCCGAATGGGCCGGCGCGCGCCTGCCCAGCGAGGCCGAGTGGGAAGCCAGCGCCGCGGCCCTGCCGGTGCAGGGCAACTGCCAGGACAGCGGCGCCCTGCACCCCATGCCCGCGCGCGCGCCCGCCGCGCCCGGCGCGCTGCTGCAGATGTTCGGCGACGTGTGGGAATGGACCACCAGCAGCTACAGCGCCTACCCCGGCTACCAGCCGGCCGAAGGCGCGGTGGGCGAGTACAACGGTAAATTCATGGTGAACCAGCTGGTGCTGCGTGGCGGCTCCTGCGCCACCCCCGCCTCGCACCTGCGTGCGAGTTACCGCAACTTCTTCCCCGCCAGCGCGCGCTGGCAGTTCAGCGGCCTGCGCCTGGCGCGCAGCCTCTGAAAGGCGCTCAGCCTTTCACCTCGCCCCGGCCTGCGCGAGCGCGGCCCGGGATGTGTTCCACACCAGGCCCAAGGGCCTGCCACAGCCACTGCCAGCCATGCCGTCCACACCCTGTCTGCCCAGCTTTGTCCAGCTGCACCGCCCCGACGACACCGCCGTGCGCGCCGAACTGGTGGCCGGGCTGGCGCTCAGCCCGCCGCGCATCGCGCCCAAGTTCCTCTACGACGCGCTGGGCTCGCGCCTGTTCGACGCCATCACCGAGCTGGCCGAGTACTACCCCACGCGCACCGAAGCCGCCATCTTCGCGCAGCACGCGCCCGACATGGCCCTGGCCGTGCCCGCCGGCGCGGTGCTGATCGACCTGGGCGCGGGCAGCTGCGCCAAGGCCGCGCGCCTGTTTCCCGCGCTGCGGCCAGCCGCCTACGTGGCCGTGGACATTTCGGTGGACTACCTGCGCGCCGCGCTCGACGCCCTGCAGCAGCGCCACCCGGCGCTGCCCATGCTGGGGCTGGGCATGGACTTCTCGGCCCGGCTCGCGCTCGGCCCGCAGGCGGCGGACTGGCTGGCCACCAGCGGCGCCGCGCGGCTGCCGCGCGCCGTGTTCTACCCCGGCTCCAGCATCGGCAACTTCTCGTCCACCGAGGCCCTGGCCCTGCTGCGACAGGCCCACGTGGTGTGCGCCGAGGGTGGCGCGGGCGGGGGCCTGCTCATCGGCGTGGACCGCGTGAAACCGCGCGCCGTGCTCGAACCCGCCTACGACGACGCCCTGGGTGTGACCGCCGCGTTCAACCGCAACCTGCTGCTCAACGTGAACCGCCTGCTGGGCGCCGACTTCGCCCCCCAGGCCTGGCAACACGTGGCGTTCTTCAACGCCGAGGCCTCGCGCATCGAGATGCACCTGGAGCCCACCCGCGCGCAGACGGTGCGCTGGCCCGGCGGTGAACGTCACTTCTCGGCCGGCGAGCGCCTGCACACCGAAAACTCCTACAAATGGGAACCCGCCGATTTCGAGGCCCTGCTGGGCGAAGCGGGTTTCGGCGCCGTGCGCCACTGGAGCGATCAGCGCGGCTGGTTCAGCGTGTTCTGGGCAGAGGCCTGACCGACCACGCTGCGAAACCCGGCCAAGATGTCGTTGCGCTCGGGCGTGAAGAAGTTGCGGTACTGGGGGTGGCGCATGCGCGGGGCGGTGGCGTGGCTTGCGCCTTTGAGTACCGGGCGGCCGTCGAACCAGGGCCGGGAGTAGTCCACGTAGGGGTGCGGCTGGAAACCGGGGAAGGGCGCGAAGGCGCTGGCGGTCCATTCCCACACCTCGCCCCACTGCAAGTCCGGGTGGCTAGCGGCCACTTCCCATTCGGCTTCGCTGGGCAGGCGCCGCCCGGCCCAGGCGCACCAGGCCTGGGCCTCGAACGCCGTGAGGTGGCAGGCCGGCGCGGCCAGGTCCAGCGCCTGCCAAGCCCCGCCCCGCTGCCGCTCCCAGCCGCCATGGATTGACTGGCGCAGATGGCGCGGGTGGCGCCAGGGCTCAGTGCCCGAAGCGCTGCCAGGCTGCGCCGCTGCGCGGTCCTGCAGCCAGGCCCAGCCCGCCTCGCTCCAATACCGCCGCTGCGCATACCCGCCCGCCGCCACGAACGGCAGAAACCGCGCCCAGCTGACGGCGCGCGCGTCGATCTCGAAAGCCGCCACCGGCACGGTGTGGGCGCCCAGTTCGTTGTCAAACGCGAAGCCCGGGCCGCTGCGGCCCAGCGTCCAGGGCGTGGCGGCGATCCGCAGGGTCTGTGGCTGGGCCGGCGCGGCGGTGTTCGCCATGGTGGTCGGGGGCGCGGTGGCGTCCAGAGGATCGAACCCCAGCGTCTGCGCCATGTAGACCGCCGCCTCGGCGTGCATGTCTTCGTGGAACAGCGCGAGGCGAAAGAAGTACAGGCCGGCGTCGTCCTCGGGCGCCTGCGCCAGCAGGGCCAGCGTGTCGGCCAGGCTCTGGGCCAGGTCGGCGCGCACCGCCTCGGCATCGGGCAGCTCCAACTGCCAGCGCCGGTCGTGCGGCACGGTGCTGGAGTTGTACAGCGCGTCCGCGTCCACCCCGCGCGCGGCCTGCCGCGCCGCGGCGCGTGGCGCCAGCGGATCGGCCTGCGTGCCCAGCCCACGCTGCGGGTTGCGCGCGATCCACCAGTCGGCAAACCAGCCGATGTGCCCCAGCTCCCACAGCGGCAGGTTCAGCTCGGGCGTGCAGGGCACGCGCAGGGCCGGCCCCAGCGCGGCCTGGTAGGCCGCGAACAGGCGCAGCGTGCGCTCGCGCGCGCGCACCAGCGCTTGCGCCAGCGCGGCCTTGCCGGCGCAACGGGCCTGTTCGGCTTCGGACACAATCACCGCCATCGACGCACCCCCATGAAAAAGCCCGTTCTTTGCATCGTCACCCCCGCGCTGGCCGATGCCAACAACGGCAACTGGCAGACCGCGCGCCGCTGGGCGCAGATGCTGTCGGGCCATTATCGGGTTCGCCTGGCCCAGCGGTGGCCCGACGATGACCCCGCTGCGGTCGATACGGACATCCTGCTCGCTCTGCACGCGCGGCGCTCTGCCGCCTCGGTGGCCGCATGGGCGCAGACCCACCCCGGGCGGCCGCTGGTGCTCGTGCTCACCGGCACCGACCTGTACCGCGACATCGCCACCGACGCCAGCGCGCAACGCTCGTTGGCCCTGGCGCAGCGCCTGATCGTGCTGCAGGATCAGGGCCTGCTGGCCCTGCCCGAGGCCCTGCGCGGCAAGGCCCGCGTGGTCTTCCAGTCCAGCACCCCACGCCGCACCCTGCCCAAGACCACGGCGCAGCTGCGCGTGCTCATGGTGGGCCACCTGCGCGAGGAGAAGTCGCCGCAGACGCTGTGGGAAGCGGCGCGCCTGTTGCGGCCCGACGAGGGCATCCGGATCGACCACATCGGCGACGCGCTCGACCCGGCGCTGGGCGAGGCCGCGCGCCAGTGCATGCGCGATTGCCCGCACTACCGCTGGCTCGGCGGCCTGGCCCACGCCCGTACGCGTGAGCGCATCCAGCGCGCGCACCTGCTGGTGCACCCCAGCCGCATGGAAGGCGGTGCCCACGTCATCATGGAAGCCGCGCTCAGCGGCACGCCCGTGCTGGCCTCGCGCATCGCGGGCAACGTGGGCATGCTCGGTAGCGACTACGGCGGCTACTTCCCCGCGGGCGACGCCGCCGCGCTGGCCGCGCTGCTGCGCCAGGGCCGCAACGACATCGCCAGCGGCGGCGCCTGGCTCGCTGCACTGCAAGCACAATGCGCAGCCAGAGCCACCCGGTTTGAACCGGCCGCCGAGCGCGCCGCCTTGCTGAGCCTGCTGGGCGAACTGCGGCACAGCCCATGAGCGCCGCCGCAGCGCACCCCAACGATCCGACCCACCGAACCCGCCGATGAACGCACCCACATCCCAACCCACCACCACCGCCAAGGAACCCCGCCTCACCAGCCTCTCGCACGGCGGGGGCTGCGGCTGCAAGATCGCGCCCGGCGTGCTCAGCGACATCCTCAAGGGCAGCAGCGCCATGCCCATGCCCCCGGAGCTGCTGGTCGGCATCGAAACCGCCGACGACGCCGCCGTGTACCGGCTCAACGACGAACAGGCGCTGATCGCCACCACCGACTTCTTCATGCCCATCGTCGACGACCCGTTCGACTTCGGCCGCATCGCCGCCACCAACGCCATCAGCGACGTCTACGCCATGGGCGGCACGCCCATCATGGCGCTGGCCCTGGTGGGCATGCCCATCAACGTGCTCAGTACCGAAACCATTGGCAAGATCCTCGACGGCGGGCAAAGCGTGTGCCGCGCCGCCGGCATCCCCATCGCGGGCGGCCACACCATCGACTCTGTCGAACCCATCTACGGTCTGGTGGCCCTGGGCCTGGTGCACCCCCAGCGCGTCAAGCGCAACGCCGACGCGAAGGTGGGCGACCGCCTGATCCTGGGCAAGCCCCTGGGCGTGGGCGTGCTCTCGGCCGCGCTCAAGAAAGACGCGCTCAGCGCCGAAGGCTACGCCCGCATGATCGCCACCACCACCCAGCTCAACACCCCCGGCCCCGACCTGGCGGCGCTGGACGGTGTGCATGCGCTCACCGACATCACCGGCTTCGGCCTGGCCGGCCACACCCTGGAGATGGCGCGCGGCGCCGGCACCACCGTGCGCATCACCATGGACCGCGTTCCGCTGATCGAAGGCGTGCGCGCCCTGGCCGCCCAGGGCCTGGTGACCGGTGCCTCCGGCCGCAACTGGGCCGCCTACGGCCACGAAGTGAGCCTGGGCGAGCACCTGCAGCCAGTGGACCAGGCCCTGCTGAGCGACCCCCAGACCAGCGGCGGCCTGCTCGTGGCCTGCGCCCCCGAAGCGGTGGCCGAGGTGCTGGCCATCTTCGAGCGCCACGGCTTCACCGCTGTGGCCGAAGTGGGCGAGATCGTGGCGCCTGTGGCTGACGGGGTGCGGTTGCAGGTGGTTTGAGACGTGGCTGGGGCTCAGGCGGTTGCCATGCACAGCGGGAAGATCGTTCTGGTTTCTACCTCCGGCTACGTCGCGAGCCGGGATGATCCGTTGTTGCGGGAACTGATCGAGAGCCAGATTGAGCTGTTCTGCGCCCTGGGTGTCGACGCCGAAAAATGGGAGGATGCGCTGGACTGGATGTGCATGGGAGCCGACGGCTCGGAAGCCACATTCATCACCACCACCTCGCATCCTGGCGAATCAGAGGCCGAGGTCATCGAATTCGCCCGAAGCTTTTCCACCGAGAGATCGCATGAAGTCGAGGTCATTCGGGTTTGAAGGGGGGCCTGGGTGCTGTTAACCGCCGCTTCCTGGATGATGGTGCCGGGCGCGCCTTCGGCCTTCTAAAACACCATGCAACAACAGATTTTCATAGTGCTTTAGAGTCCAGAAGCTTCAGGAGGCACCCATGAAAAAACCCGATTCGACCGAGGGCCTGTCGGCCTCTGCGCTGATCGACCAACGCATCGCCGATCTCGCGGACTGGCGCGGGCAGACCTTGAGCAGGATGCGCCAGCTCATCCGAGAGGCCGACCCGGAGGTGGTCGAGGAGTGGACGTGGATGGGCACGCCCGTGTGGTCGCACGGCGGGATCATCTGCACCGGGGAGTCCTACAAGTCGGTCGTGAAACTGACTTTCGCCAAGGGGGCTTCGCTGGACGACCCGGCCCGGCTGTTCAATTCGAGCCTTGACGGAAACACCCGGCGTGCGATCGACATCCGCGAGGGTGAGGTGGTTGATGCGATTGCGTTCAAGGCGCTTATCCGTGCCGCCATCGCCCTCAATACCGCCGCCAAGGCCAAGCCCAGGCGAGCGAAGTAGGCTGCCGAAACGCCGGACGCTTGCCATGCTCATGAATCCTCAGGTCGTTGCCGTCGGTTCCAGCCCGGTCCACGCTTTCAGCAAGGACATTGCTTCGCAGATCAACCTGCTGGCGGGCCTTGGGGTGGATGGGGACGCGCATTGCGGGGTCACCGTGCAGCACCGCTCGCGGGTGGCGCTGGACCCTTCGCAGCCGAACCTGCGCCAGGTCCACCTCATCCATGTCGAGCTGTTTGAGGAGCTGGCCGCGCAGGGGTTCGAGGTGGCTCCCGGCCAGATCGGCGAGAACATCACCACATGCCATCTCAAGCTGCTGGCGCTGCCGGTGGATTCCGAGTTGCACATAGGTCCTTCGGCCATCGTCAGACTCACCGGTCTGCGCAATCCATGCGAACAACTGAACCAGTTTCAGCCAGGCCTGACGGCAGCAGTGCTCGGCCGCACGCCAGAAGGTCAACTGGTGCGCAAAGCCGGCGTCATGGGGGTCGTGGTTGCCGGCGGGGTCGTGCGGCCGGGTGATGCCATTTCTCTGCGGCTGCCGGCAGGGCCCCACCGCATACTGGAGCGCGTTTGACCAGGCCCACCAGGCCGGGTCGGGCATCTCTCTTCTCACACACTTGGACACCATGAAAATCCTGGGCCTGTCGGGCAGCCTGCGGGCTGCATCCATCAATTCGGCGCTCCTGCGCGCAGCGGCGCGGCTGGCGCCGCCGGAGGTCCAGCTCACGGTCTTTCACGGTGTGGGCGAGCTGCCGCTCTTCAATCCCGATCTGGAGGCGCAGCTGCCTTCACCGGTCCGCGCGTTGCACGCTGCGGTTGCCGCGTCGGACGCGCTGTTGATTGCGAGCCCCGAATACGCCCATGGCGTTACCGGCGCGATCAAGAACACGCTGGACTGGCTGGTCAGCTTTGAGCCCTTCGTGGGCAAGCGTGTCGCGGTCCTGAACGCTTCGCCGCGTGCGCACCATGCCGACGCGGCGCTGCGCGAAACGCTCAAGACCATGTCGGCCGAGATCGTCGAATCGGCTTCGCTCAGTGTCCCGCTGCTCGGGGCCCATCTAGGCGAAGACGGCATGGTCGAAGACCCGCTGGTCAGCGCCGCTATCCGGCGCTCCTTGGCCGCGCTGCACGCGGCCGTGCTTCAGGGGCGAGCCGAGCAGGGCCCCTCGTTTCCGGTGGCATAGCGCCATGAACGAGCAGCAGTCGCTGGCGGCGGCCATCCACGAAGCGGTGAGGCTGCAGGCCTACGACTCTTCGTGGCCTGCGGCGTATGCCGCCGAGCGGGAACGCCTGCTGCGGGTGATTCCCGGCGTGTTTCTCGATCTGCAGCACATCGGCAGCACGGCGGTGCCAGGCCTGGCGGCCAAGCCCATCATTGACATCATGGCCGGTGTCGCGTCCATGGCGGTGGCCGAGTCGGTGGCGGCGCCACTGTGCGCGTGCGGCTACACCACCTCGGCCGAATTCAACGCCTCGCTGAGCGACCGGAAATGGTTCATGCGCTGGGCCGACGGCCACCGCACCCACCACCTGCACGTGGTGGTGCACGAGAGTCAGGCCTGGCACGAACGGCTGCGTTTTCGCGATGCGCTTCGCGCCGACCCCGCGCTCGCCGCCCGCTATGCCGAGCTCAAAGCCCGCTCCGCCGAGCAACACGCGAACGACCGGGAGGCCTATACCGATGCCAAGGCCGGGTTTGTCCGCGCTGTGTCCGGCGCCGTGCAGCCGGCTCATGCCGAAGACCCGCCGCGGCACGCCGGGCCGGGTCTTGCATCTCAAACCCCAGACAACCGAGGAGAAAACCAGTGACACCCCACGAACTTGAACAGTACCTGCACGAGCACATTCCCCTGTCGCTGGCGATGCAGGTTTCCGTGGAAGAGGCGTCGCCTGTGCAGGTGGTGCTGGGCGCTCCGCTGCGACCCAACATCAACCACCGCGACACCGTGTTCGGTGGCAGCGCCTCCGCGTTGGCCATCCTCTCGGCCTGGTCGCTGTTGCACACGAAGCTGACCGCGGCGGGCTACAAGACCCGGCTGGTCATCCAGCGCAACACCATGAGCTACGAGCACGCGATCGTGGGTCACTTCACGGCGCGCGCGCAAAGCCCGACGCCCGAGGCATGGCAAGCGTTCACGCGCATGCTGGAGCGCAAGGCCCGCGCCAGAATCACCGTCTCGTCAACGCTCTGGTACGACGGCGCTGAAGCGGGCCATTTCGAAGGCGAATTCGTCGCGCTGGGCACCACGGGCGCGTAGTCGGTCAAGGAGTGCTGCCATGGAACTGCTCGTGAACATCGATGTGGATGACCTGGACAAGGCGCTGCGTTTCTACACGAGCGCGTTCGATCTGCAGGTAGGGCGGCGCTTTGGCGCGGATGGGGTTGAACTGCTGGGCGCTTCCTCCGCGATCTATCTCCTGGTGAAGCCCGCCGGCAGCCCGGCGACCCAGGCCTCCAGCCAGGTGCGCGACTATGGGCGGCACTGGACGCCGGTGCACCTGGACCTGGTGGTGGCGGACATCGATGCCGCGGTGCAGCGGGCACTGAACGCGGGCGCAATCCTCGAAGCGGCGGTTCGGTCCAGCAGCTGGGGAAAGATCGCGCTCATGGCCGATCCGTTCGGCCACGGGTTCTGCCTGCTCCAGTTCGTCGGCAGAGGCTACGACGAGATCGCCACTGCGGAGTAACACCATGGCCTACGACGAACAGCTCGCCCAGCGCATCCGCGAAGCGCTCGCGGACAACCCGGCCATCACCGAGAAGAAGATGTTTGGTGGCATCGCCTTCCTGCATCGGGGGCTCATGTTCGTGGGTGTCTCGAATGGCGCGCTCATGGCTCGCGTTGGGAAGGGCAACCACGCGGACTCCCTGAGCCGCAGCCACGTGCGCGAGATGGATTTCACGGGCAGGCCCATGCAGGGGTATGTGTTCGTCGATGCGCCAGGCGTGCAGTCAGATGAGCAACTTCGTTTCTGGCTTGAACGGTGTGAACAGTTTGTGGTCACCCTGCCGCCCAAGGGTTCTGCCTGAACTTCCTGGGCGACATCAACGCGTCTGGGCCGGGCCCTTGTTCCCACCCATAGCCTTCTGCCAGACTCGAGCCGGGAGTTTTTTTCAACATTCATCCAAGCTCAGCGCCCAATGCACGCCTCGACTCTGAATTTCATCAACATCGCTCGTCGCCATCTCGCGGTTGGCGTGCAGGTCACGCAGGCATTCAATCAGGAACAGGCCAAGCTCCAGATCGAGAGGGTGCTTGTTCAAGAACATCTGTCGACCGTTGCGGGAACGCAGCGCTCGCTGGCCACGCTTGGCCAGTTGCGGCAGCTCATGACGGCAAGCAAAGAGGCGTTCGGCAAGATGGTGTTGACGTCTTCGAGGGACTTCGCGCAGGCGCTGGCCGAGATGCCCATCAAGGAGCAGCAGGAACGTCAAGCGGGACTGGTTTCCTCGATCAACTGGCAGCTGGCTGCGCAAGCCAGCTTCTATGCGAACAGGGAGCGTTGGATAGATGCCGCGGAAGCGATTTGTCACCTGATCGATTCACGTCGAAACACCATCACATTTGGCGAGGAGGGTGCGGTTTTTTCTTCAGATGAGGATCTGACCCACTTCGAGGAACTGCTCGCAGTGATTGACGAGGTGCACCAGTTGGAGGTGGCCGGTATTCAGGAGCGTATGGCCAGGCTGTCGCGTGCCTTGACACTGTTGGGAATGGCGCCTTCTGCGTGAGCGGGCAACGCGGTGGTGACTCCCTCGGGCGGTATGGCATGCTCCAGACCCATGCGCGCCACCCTCTGGTTCCTGGCCTTCGTTGTCTTGCTGTACATCGGCGCCTGCGTGGCCCTGTACGCGTTTCAGCGCTCGTTCCTGTACTTTCCCCAGCCCAGCGCCCTGGCGGGGCCGGACACCACGCGCAGGCTCGCGGTTGAGGGGGCCGAGCTGGCGGTATCGGTGCGGCCGCACAGTGGCCCGAAGGCCCTGATCTATTTCGGCGGCAACGCCGAAGACGTGTCGCAGAAGCTGCCCTGGTTTGCCAGCGCGTTTCCGGACCACGCCATCTACCTGCTGCACTACCGCGGCTACGGCGGCAGCCCAGGCGCACCCACCGAAGCTTTGTTGAAGAGCGATGCACAGGCCCTGTTCGACCTGGTGCACGCCGAACACCCGGACGTGGCCGTGCTGGGGCGCAGCCTGGGCAGCGGCGTGGCCGTGCACCTCGCGAGCCAGCGGCCGGTGTCGCGCCTCGTGCTTGTGACGCCGTACGACAGCGTCGTGGAACTCGCGGCGCGGCAGTTCCCGGTGTTTCCGGTGCGGTGGTTGCTGACCGACAAATTCGAGTCGTGGCGCCATGCGCCCTCGATCCGGGTGCCCACGCTGCTGCTGGCGGCCGAGTTCGACAACGTGATTCCGCGCTGGAGCACCGATCGCCTGCGCACGCGTTTCGCCGACGGGGTGGCATCGCTCTCCGTGATACCGGGCACCGACCACAATACGATCTCGAACAGCCCGCAGTACCTGGAGGCACTGCGCGCCGCGTTGTGAATAAGGGCAAGCAGGAGGAGGGCATCGTGAAGCAGAGCAGCATCTTCTGGCCCACGCTGATTCTGGTGGCGTGGACGTTTCTCGTTCTGGTGCAGGTGCCCATCCGTCGCTTTCGGGCCGCCTTTGCCGGGCGGGTGACGGCGGCTGATTTTGCCTGTGGCGAGTCCGATCGCGTGCCCACGGATGTGGCCTTGCCCAACCGGCTGTTCATGAACCTCGTGGAAGTCCCGGTGCTGTTCTATACCGTGAGCATCATCGGCTTCGTGACGGGCAATGTGACACCCGCCCTGTTGAGCCTGGCGTGGCTCTACCTCGGATTGCGCCTGCTGCACAGCGTGATCTACCTGACCTACAACCACGTGGTCCACCGGTTTGTGGTGTTCGCCGCCAGCAATGGGGTGGTCATTGCCATGCTGATGCTCCTGGGGTGGGCGCTGGCGGGGTGAGTCGGGTCGCACCGGGCGGCGCCTTGGTTGTTGCACGCGCGCCATAGATGGGCGTCCTTCCGGCGGCAACAACGACCGTTGATCCACCGTGCTCGGACAACATGCCGCACCTCAGCGAAGTGGCCGTTTTGGCCGTGATAGCGTGTCGGCTCCCGCGACTGCGGGAACCGCTGTGAAGCGGCCATTCCCGGGGGGTGTCGAACAACGCCAGCGTTGTTCTGTCACAACCCCATTCAATCATCGGAGGAAAAAAAGTGAATCGATTTCTGGGCGCCATGTCCCTCTGTGTTGCCCTCGCCGGGTGCGCAACCGTCAATCCAATGGCCTTTGACAAAGAAGCCAAGACCATCGACACCAGCGAGAAGTCCGTCGTGCTGATGGCCCTCGAGGTGTCTCGATCCGACGACAGCCGCTACGTCCCGACGCCATTTGTGGTGAAGCTCGAGCAGCCGAACGCCCAAAGCAAGGAAGAACGGCAGAACTTCAAGCTGGATGAGGACGAAGACACTGTGAAGGACGGGGAGCGCACCGTCTACCTGACGCGCATGGCTTTGAAACCAGGCCAGTACAAGATGGGCGAAGTGATGGGCCAGGCCAAGGGGTTTCCGTTTATCGGAACCTTCGTGGTTCCCCTGTTGATGGACCTGAATGTGAAGCCGAACTCGATCACCTATGTGGGTCGGCTCACGGCCAAGCTGCGGCCCCGGCAAGGGGAAGAGTTCCGTGCCGGACCGGTGATTCCCTTGATTGACCAGTCGGTGACGGGCTTGTCCGGTGGCACCTGGGATGTGACTGCGGAAAACCTGTCGGAGAAGGACCTTGCGCTGTTCCGCTCCCACTTCCCCGCGCTCACAACGGCCACCATCGAAAATGCGCCGCTCCCAGCGTTCGACCGTGCGGCGGTGCAGCGCTGGTGGGAAGGTGGCATGCAGCCGACAGCGGCGGCGCAGGCCGCTCCGGTGGCGACCAGCAAATAAGGCCAGGGCCCGTCCCTCCTGTGCCCGTGGCGGGTAACGTTGTGGCGGGCGTTCCATGGCCACAACGGGAGCGGTTCCTGAGGCGGACGTCAGGGCCGGAGCGAACGCAGCTCGCACCGCTCGAAGTGTGTTTCAATGTTTTTTTGTCACCCGCCTTGGCGCCGCCGGCTCCGGGGTTGGGTGTCGCGCACCGGAGATACACCCGTGAACATCACCCGAATCGTGGCCATTCTTTTCATCGTCGGGGGCGCGCTGGGCCTGGTTTACGGCAGCTTCAGCTACACCAAGGACACCACCGCGCTCAAGCTCGGGCCGATCGAGCTCAAGGTGGAGGAGAAGGAAACGGTCAATGTGCCCGTGTGGGCGGGCATCGGCGCCATCGTCGTGGGCGCGGTGCTGCTGGCCGTGGGCGGCAAAAAGGGCTGAGCGAAAGACTCTCAGTCTCTCAGTCCGCCCAGCGCAGCCCGGCCACCCAACCGGTGCTGTGGCTCGCCGTGTTGTCGCTGTCGGCGCCGATCAGCACCGTGGTGATGCGGGGCAGGGCGTCGCGCGGTGTCTGGGCACCCTGCGGCAACTCGTCGGCGAAGAGCCGGGAGAAATCTTGCGCCACGTCGCGCGACTCGTCCACCCAGCGCGCCAGCGGCGCACCGCGGCCTTGCAGGCTGATGAAGCGCACGCGGCGGCTGTAGGGGTTGGCGCCTTCGGTGAGCGCCGGGTGGGAGCTGTCCCACAGGTAGCACAGCGTGGCCGCGGGCAGCGCCTCGCCGCTCACGCCGCGCGCCAGGCGCAGCACGGTGCGCTCCCAGAACGGCACCCGTTCCATCGGGTGGTCGAACATCACGCAGACCTTGAGCGCGGCGTCGTCGCCGGCCTTGCTGAGGATGTCGACCGGCACCCGGGCGCCCGAGAGCGGCTGGTCCAGCCGCCAGCGCCATTGCAGCCGGGCGGGCACGGGGCCGCTCCAGCCGTTGACCAGCGTGCCGTAGGACGAGGCGGTGGACACCTTGAGCGCGCGTTCGCCGTCCACCGTGCCGGCCTCGAAGCGGGTCGGCGGCAGCTCGGCGTGTTTTTTGGGGTAGCCGACCACGCGCCAGGCTGGGTGTAGCGCGCCATCGTCCTGCAGCAGCGGGGGCAGGTTGGTGCTGGTCTGGGCCGGGGCGGCGGCGCCGGCCAGCGAGAGGGTGAGCAGGGCCAGGGCCTGGCGGTGGTGGGTCATGGTGGGTGTCATCCGCGTTTCCAGGCGTGGTATTTCGCCACCCAGGCCAGCAGCCGCTGTGGTGCGTGCGCGCGCTTCCATTCGCCCGCGGCGTACTTGTTGGCCTCGGCCAGGGTGGGGTAGGTGTGGATGGTGCCCAGAATCTTGTTCAGGCCCAGGCCGTGTTTCATGGCCAGCACGTATTCGGCCAGCAGGTCGCCCGCGTGTGTGCCGACGAGGGTCACGCCCAGGATCGTGTCCTTGCCCGGCACCGTGAGCACCTTCACGAAGCCATGGGCTTCGCTGTCGGCGATCGCGCGGTCCAGGTCGTCGATGCCGTACTTCGTGACTTCGTAAGGGATGTTCTTTTCCTTCGCTTCCTGCTCGTTCAGGCCCACGCGCGCCACCTCGGGGGCGATGAAGGTGGCCCAGGGGATCACGGAGTAGTCGGCCTTGAATTTTTTGAAATCGCCGAACAGCGCGTTCACCGCCGCGTACCAGGCCTGGTGCGCGGCCACGTGGGTGAACTGGTAGGGTCCGGCCACGTCGCCGGCCGCGTAGATGTTCGGGTAGATGGTCTGCAGGTACTCATTGGTCTCGACGGTCTTGTTCGTCGGGATGCCCAGCTCTTCCAGCCCGTAGCCCTGCAGCCGCGCCACGCGGCCCACGGCGCAGATGAGCTGGTCGAAGGGAATGCGCTTCTCTACGCCTTCGTGTTCCACCACCAGAATCTTCTCGCCGCCCACGGCCTCGCAGCGCAGAGCCTTGTGGCCCGTCAGCACCGCCACACCGTCCGCGGCCAGCGCCGTTTTCGCGAGCGCGCTCACCTCCTCGTCTTCGCGCAGCATGATGCGCGGCGCCATCTCCACCTGCGTCACCTGCGCACCCAGGCGGGCAAAGGCCTGGGCCAGCTCGCAGCCGATCGGGCCGCCGCCCAGCACCACCAGGCGCTGGGGCACGTCGTCGAGCTTGGCGAACGCATCCCACAGCGTGTCGCTGGTCACATAGCCGACTTCATTCAGTCCCGGCAGCGGCGGTACGAAGGGCCGGGCACCGGCGGCAATGACGATGCTGCGTGCCGTCAATCGCTGGGTGCCGCCATCGTTCAGAGCAACCTCCACCGTCCACGGGTTCAACAGCGTTGCATAGCCCTGCAGCACCTCCACCCCCAAGCCGGTGTAGCGCTCCACGCTGTCGTGCGGCTCGATGGCTTTGATCACGTCGTGGATGCGCTGCATCACGGCCTTGAAGCTGAAGGCAGGGGTCGCGTCGCTCAGGCCGTAGTTCGACGCGTGGCGCATCTGGTGCGCCAGCGTGGCGCTCTTGATCAGCGCCTTGCTCGGCACGCAGCCGTAGTTCAGGCAGTCGCCGCCCATCTTGTGCGCCTCGATCAACGTCACCTGGGCCTTCACGGCGGCAGCGATGTAGGCCGAGACCAGGCCGCCCGCGCCGGCGCCGATCACGATCAGGTTGCGGTCGAAGCGCTGGGGGCGCACGCCGGCCCATTTGGCATAGACCTGGCGGCGCTTCACCCCGTCCACAATGCGGCGCGCGATCAGCGGGAACAGGCCCAGCAGTACGAACGAGCCGAGCAGTGCCGGACTCAGGATGCCCTGCAGCGAGCTGAGCTGGCCCAGCTGCGTGCCCGCGTTCACGTACACCGCCGTGCCGGCCAGCATGCCGATCTGGCTCACCCAGTAGAACGTCCAGGCCTTCATCTTCGTCAGGCCCATCAGCAGGTTGATCAGGAAAAACGGCACCACCGGAGTCAGGCGCAGGGTGAACAGGTAGAACGCGCCTTCCTTCTGGATGCCTTTGTCCACCTCGGCCAGGCGCTGGCCAAAGCGCGCCTGCACCGCGTCGCGCAGGAGGAAACGCGCGGTCAGGAAAGCCAGCGTGGCGCCGATGCTGGAGGCGAAGGACACTATGAGCAGGCCCCAGCCCAGGCCGAAAATCGCGCCGCCCGCGAGCGTGACGATGGTGGCGCCGGGCAGCGAGAGCGCCGTGACGGCGACGTAGACCACGAAATACCCCAGCGCGAGCGCCAGGGGCTGCTGGGCCCGCAGTTCGGCGAATCGGGCCTGGCTCTCCTGCAGATAGGCAAGGCTGAAATAGCGGTTGAGATCGAACGTGAAAAAGGCGACGATGGCCAGCAGCACGGTCGCCAGCAGCAGGAGTTTGCGGAAGTTCACGGCACGGTTCTCGGGTTGGGGTCCTGTTGAGTCGCGCAGGGTCTGCCATTCTTACACCGGAAGACACAAGGCATGAGGCAATGGATAGGCAGTGCGCTGGCTCGCTACCTCGGCGCACCGGGGCATACCGCGAGCATCGGGTTCCCCACCGACACGGTGCTGCTGGCCGCCTGCGTGCGCCCGGGCGACGTGATCCTGGTGGAGGGCAACTCGCGCGTGAGCACGGCGATCAAGTACCTGACGCAGTCCACCTGGTCGCACGCGGCGCTCTACGTGGGGCCGATCGCCGGTGGTGGGGACGGGGCGCTCGATGTGGTCGAGGCCGACATCAGCGCCGGTGTGCGCGCGGTGCCGCTGGCGGCCTTTGCCGGCCTGCACTGCCGCATCTGCCGGCCGGCCAGCCTGCGCGCCGACGAAGCACAGGCCGTGTGCAGGTTCGCCGTGCAGCGCCTGGGCCACCACTACGACCTGAAAAACATCGTCGATCTGGCGCGCTACCTGCTGCCCACGCCACCCGTGCCCACGCGCTGGCGCCGCCGCCTGCTCGCGCTGGGCAGTGGCGACCCCACGCGCGCCATTTGCTCGACGCTGATCGCGCAGGCCTTCGCGTCGGTCAACTACCCCATTCTGCCCATCGTCGAGGTGGCCCTGCTGAACGATCCGCACTGCCAGGACTGCGTGCGCCAGATCCTGCACGTGCGCCACCACAGCCTGTACACGCCGCGCGATTTCGACGTCTCGCCGTATTTCCAGGTGGTCAAGCCGACGCTGGAGGCGGGCTTCGACCACCACCGCTTGGTCTGGGCATAGGCAGGAACTCCCCCGCAGCGCTTCGCGCCGCTTGATCCGGTCGGTGGCTCGCGTCACGGGTCTCGGTTATGGTCCTTCCATGAACCGCGACGCCATCCCTCCCGAAACCTGGCACGCGCTGGCCGCCGCTGACGCGCTGCAGACCCTCGCCGCCAGCGAGGCCGGCCTCTCCAGCCGCGAAGCGCGTGAGCGCCTGGCCCGGCACGGCCCCAACCAGCTCGCCGCCGCCGAGCGCCCGGGCTGGCTGCGGCGCTTTGCGGCGCAGTTCCACAACCTGTTGATCTATGTCTTGCTGGCCGCAGGCTTCACCACGCTCTGGCTGGAGGACGTCATCGACGCCGCCGTGATCTTCGGCGTGGTGCTCATCAACGCGGTGATCGGCTTCGTCCAGGAAGGCAAGGCCGAACGCGCGCTCGAAGCGGTGCACGCCATGCTGGCCAGCCGCGCCATGGTGCTGCGCGACGGCGAGCGCCACGAGATCGACGCCGCGCAACTGGTTCCGGGCGACGTGGTGCTGATCGAGTCGGGCACGCGCGTGCCGGCCGACCTGCGCCTGCTGGCCGCGAAGAACCTGCGCATCGACGAGGCCGCGCTCACCGGCGAGTCGCTGCCGGTGGACAAGGACAGTGCGCCGGTGGCACCGCTGGCGCCGCTGGCCGAGCGCGCCGGCATGGCCTACGCCGGCACCGTGGTGGCGGTGGGGCAGGGCACGGGCCTGGTGGTGGCCACCGGTGCGCGCACCGAGATCGGCCGCATCGGGCGCATGGTCTCGGAGCTGCGGACCCTGGCCACGCCGCTCACGCGCCGGCTCGACCAGTTCGCGCGTCAGATCACCTTTTTCATCCTGCTGGTGAGCGTGGCGACCTTTCTGTGGGGTAGCCGGGTGGGCGGCCTGCCGCCGCTCGATATCTTCCTGGCCGTGGTGGGCCTGGCCGTGGCCGCGATCCCCGAAGGCCTGCCCGCCATCGTCACCATCACGCTGGCCATCGGCACCGCCGCCATGGCCGGGCAGCGCGCCATCGTACGGCGCCTGCCGGCGGTGGAGACGCTGGGCTCGGTGGGCGTGATCTGCACCGACAAGACCGGCACGCTGACGAAGAATGAAATGACCGCGGTGCGTGTGATGGTGGTGGCCGACAGCGTGGACGTGAGCGGTGCCGGCTACGCGCCCGAGGGCGGTTTTCATGTCGATGGCCAGACCATCATGCCCGAGCGCCACGACGGCGTGATGCGCCTGTCGCGCTGTGCCCTGCTGTGCAACGACGCGCAGCTGCACCACGACGCGGCGGGTGGCTGGACGCTGGCCGGCGACCCGACCGAAGGCGCGCTGCTCACGCTGGCGCTCAAGGCCGGGCTGGACCTGGCCGCCGAGACCGCGCGCGCCCCGCGCATCGACAGCCTGCCCTTCGAGTCGGAAAACCGCTACATGGCCACGCTGCACCACGACCACCATGGCCGCGTGCTGGCCCTGCTCAAGGGCGCGCCCGAGCGTGTGCTGGGCCTGTGCGTGCGCGACGCGGCGGGCCAGCCGCTGGACGCCGCGGCCTGGCAGGCGCGCATGGACGGGGCCGCGCGCCAGGGCCAGCGCGTGCTGGCCCTGGCCGAGTGCGAGCTGCCCGCGGGCACCAGCGAACTCACGCTGGAGCACATCACGCCGCGCTTCACCCTGCTCGGTCTGGTGGGACTGATGGACCCGCCGCGCCCCGAGGCGGTGGCCGCGGTCACTGAGTGCCTGCAGGCCGGCGTGCGCGTGCTCATGATCACCGGCGACCATGCCACCACGGCCGCCGCCATCGGCGCCAGCCTGGGCCTGCGCGACGGCGACCCGATCACCGGCAGCGAAATCGACACCCTGGACGACGCGGCCCTGACCACCCGCCTGGGCCAGACCGACGTGGTCGCGCGCGCCAGCCCCGAACATAAATTGCGCCTGGTGGCCGCGCTGCAGAGCCAGGGTGAGTTGGTGGCCATGACGGGCGACGGCGTGAACGACGCGCCCGCGCTCAAGGCCGCTGACATCGGCGTGGCCATGGGCCAGCGGGGGACGGATGCCGCGCGCGAGGCGGCCGACCTGGTGCTCACCGACGACAACTTCGCCACCATCGCCCACGCGGTGCGCGAAGGCCGCCGTGTGTTCGACAACATCAAGAAGTCGCTGTTGTTCATCCTGCCCACCAACGGCGGCGAGGCCGGCCTGATCCTGATCGCGGTGTTCGCGGGCCTGGCGCTGCCGGTCACGGCCGGGCAGATCCTTTGGGTCAACATGGTCACCAGCATCACGCTGGACATGGCGCTGGCCTTCGAGCCCGCCGAAGACGGCGTGATGCGCCGCCCGCCGCGTCCGGCCGGCGAACCGCTGATCACGCGGCTGCTGTTCGTGCGTATCGCCTACATCACGGTGCTGATGGTGGCGGCCACCTTCGTGGTCTACGGCTGGGAGCTCTCGCGCGGCAGCTCCATCGAAGTGGCGCGCACCGCGGTGGTCAACATGTTGGTGATGAGCGAGATCTTCTACCTGTTCAACGTGCGCCATTTCACCGCCAGCGCCTTCCGCTGGGAGACCCTGGCGGGCAACGCCATCGCGATCTGGGCCTGCGTGATCACGCTGGGGCTGCAGGCGCTGTTCACCTACGCGCCGCCGATGCAGGCGCTGTTCGGCACGGCGCCGCTGGATGCGTGGTCGTGGCTGCTGATCACCGCGCTGGCGAGCGCGAAGTTCGTGGTGGTGGAAATCGAGAAGGCGGTGTTGCGCCGCTTCGGGGTGCGGCGCATGTGACGCGGGCGCCGCGAGGCGCCCCGCACCCGATCGGGCGGCCGCCTCAGTCGGTGGCCGTGAGCTCGTGCACCACGTTCGCGACGGAACCGGCGTCGGGCAGGTGCGAGATGGCGCCAATGAGCTCGTCGCGCACCTGGCCCAGCAGCGCGTCAAAGCGGGCCGCGTCCACGCCCAGGGCGGTGGCGAACGACTTCACCATGGCGCGCTCTTCGGCGCTCAGGTGGCCGTCGGCATGGCCGGTCATGAGGCACATCAGCACCAGGGTGTCGGCCACGGAGGCCGGGCAACCGGCCATGGCCTGGGCGTCGAAGGCGTGGCTGCCCGACAGCACCGAGGCGGTGCTCGGCATGTCCGCCGTGCGCGAGCTTTCGTAGAACTGCCCGATCAGGGCCGCTTCGGCGGGGTGGATGCCGTCCACCTGGGCCACCGCGAGCATGGCTTGGGTCAGCTGGATGAGCTGGGGTGCACTCAGGTTCTGGTCTTGAATGGCGTTCATGGTTGGGGTCCTCATCGGTGGTGGGTCAGCGGGGCAGGGCGCGCCGTTTGGCGGCGATCAGGTCGTTCTGGATGTCGGCGATGGCCATGTTGCGGAAACGCTGGGGCAGCATGGAGCGGCGCGAGGTCTCCGACACCGCGAGCAGCTCCATGAACTCGATCATGTCGCGTTCCTGCGGTGGCATGAAGTCGGCCGCTGCGGCGGTGAGCGCATCGGCGTTCAGCGGCGTGGCCTGGTTGCGGGCCAGTTCCACGGCCAGCAGGGACAGCGCTTCGAGGTCGGCGTTGGAGTAGCCGGTCAAGGTGTCGCACAGGGCCAGCAGTTCATCGGTGGTGGCGACGCAGGGTTCTTCGTAGCGCGAGAGCACCGCCTGCAGCACCTGCACGCGCTCGGCCGCCGTGTCGCAGTAGAAGAACGGGATCTTGCGGTCCAGCCGGCCCGGGCGCTTGATGTCGGTGTCGAGCTTGTCGGGGCGGTTGGTCATCATCACGAACAGCACCTGGCCCCGATTCTCCGGCTCGGCCATGAATTCCTTGAGCCGCGCGATCACGCGCGAACTGGTGCCGCCGTCGCTGTCTTCGCCGCCGCCCGAGCCGAAGCTGCGGTCGCCCTCGTCGATGATCACGGCGATCGGCCCCATGGCCTTGACCGTGGCCAGCACGCGCTCCAGGTTGGCTTCGGTGGAGCCCACCCACTTGGAGCGGAAGTTCTTCAGCGCCACGGCCGACAGGCCCGCTTCTTTCAGGAAGGCCTTGATGACGAAGGTCTTGCCCGAGCCCATGGGGCCGACCGCCAAGAGGCCCATGGGGGTCAGCGTGGTTTCGCCGGCCTTGAGGTTCTGGGCGATCGCCATCAGCTCGTGCTTGATGTGTTCGTGTCCGCCGACCGCCGAGAGGCCGTGTTTGGGTTCGATGAACTCGATCAGGCCCGCGCATTCCTTTTCGATCATCTCGCGCTTGCGCGTGTGGATGACCTGGAGCACCTCCTGGTCGGCGTCGCCGGTGGGCAGTGTCTTGCCGGGTTCGATCAGGCGCGTGATCTCGGCCGGGGTCATGCCGGCGGTGATGGTCGCCAGCGTGTCGGCCCGCGCCTCGGCATCGGGCGTGCCCTGCAGCAGGGTCTGGATCAGCTGGCGACGCTCGGGTTCGCTCAGGCCGTGGCCCTTGGAACTGGCCAGGATGTTGGCCAGCTGCACGGTGCGCAGCCCGCTGGTGCGTTCGGAAAACAGGGTCTGCTGGTGTTCGCTGAGCTTGGGCGCGAAAAAGCCGATCACCCGCTTGCGCAGTGGCAGGTCGGGCATGGGGATCTCGATGGCCGCGACCTTGGGGTTGGACAGCAGGCCCGGGTTGATCGCGTTGAGCGACTCGGTGATCAGGACGATGATGTTGTCGCCGTTGGTCAGGGTCTGGTCCAGCGACCAGCGGTGAAACACCAGGTAGGTCTGGCGGTCGGGTTGCGCCATGAAGCTCGGGTCGCCCGCGGGCAGCAGAGCGTCGGCGTACGGCACGATCACGGCGGTGGACTGCTGGGCGCGCATGCGCTTTTCCAGGGCGTGCAGCGAGGCCAGCAGGTCGGGTTCGCTCTGCGCTTCGAGTTCACGCTCCAGCGCTTTGCGCTTGTCGTCGACGGACGCCCCGGACAGCACCCGGATGCCGCGCTCCAGGCTGATTTCGCAGACGTGCTGCTTGGTGTCCTTGAACAGCTCCTGCACCAGGAACGAGCCCAGGTTGTGCAGCGTGTCGCCGACCAGGTAGTTGTCGAACACGTTGCGGTACAGCACGAAGGTGGACGCCTCGCCGGCCAGGTATTTCTGCCGCAGGACCTCCGCCCAGCGGGGCAGTTCGTTGCGGGGGAGCGCGGGTGCGGTCATGCGGGGCTCGGCGCTCAGAGGTTCTTGACCGGCGCGGCCTGCGCGGCCGCGCGGGCCTGCTTCATGGCTTCGAGCTGGGCCTTGGCGGTCACGCTGCCGCTGCTTTGGCGCAGCTTGTTGAGCCGCACGTCGAGGTCCGAGTTCTGCAGCTCGGCGCCCAGGCTGGCCTGCGCCACCTGGCTCTTGATGTGGTCGCGCACCGCGCCGAGCGCCTGCACCTCGGCGTCCACCGACAGGCCATCGAGCTGACCCTGGATCTTGAGCCGCGCCTGGGCGCTGTGCATCTGCGCCAGCATGCGTTCCTTCTCGGCCTTGAGCTTGTCGATCTCGGTCTTCACCTGGATCAGTGAATCCTTGGCGTTGTCGGCGTCGGCGGTGGCCTGGGTGGCGTCGGCGCGAAGTTCGGCGATGGCGGCGTCCAGCGAGTTCTTTTTCTGGATCAGCACCACGGCCAGGTCGTCCTGGTTGGTGGCGAGCGCCGCTTCCAGATCGGTGCTGACGCTGGCGAGCTCGCGCTCATGGGTTTCCAGCCGCGAGGTGATTTCCAGCCGCCTCGCGATGATGGCGCCCGTCGCGGCCTTGAGCTGGGTGTATTTCTCGATCATCGAGGCGATCGCGTTCTGGTAGGCGATCTCGGGGTGCTCTTTCTCGATGTCCGAGACCCAGAGGGAGATGAAACCGCTCCACAGATTGGCGAGGCGGGCGAAGATTGCGTTGTTGGCCATGGGTTCTCCTGGTTGAATGTGTTGGGGTGTCAGGCTTTGAGGCGTTGCGCGGCCTGTCGCGCGGCGGGGTTCGCCGCGGTGGACGCTGCACGGGCGGCTGGGGGTTGGTCCATCTCGAACAGATCGGCCGGACCGAATTCGGCCGCCACTTCTTCGGCGATGCGCAGGCGCGAGAGCGAGTCTTCGAGCTTGCTGCCCATGTCGGTGGCGTAAGGCGAGGTGATCACCAGCTGGTACACCTCTTCCATCTTGTCGGGCATGGAAATCAGCGTGGCTTCGAGCGCGCTGCGGCGCACCGCGAGCCGGCGCGAGCGGTTCATGACCTCGTTGTATTCACTCAGGGTGGCTCGCAACTGCCGCGCCTCTTCGTCCGACAGCGCGGGGTTTTTCAACTGGGCCTCGATGCCGGCGATGCGTTTGGCCACCTGGTCTTCGCTGGTGCGGTCCTTGCGCTGGCGCAGCGAGGCATTGACCGTGCACAGGCCAAGGTAGTCCACCGTGAGGGCGTCGAGCTTTTCCACGTCCTGCCGGGTGAGCGAGGTGTGGCGGTCGCTGGCGGTCTGGTAGAGCGCCTGCACGCGTTCCCACATGTGCTGGTAGGTGGACAGGGCGCTGGTTTCACCGCGGTCGCGCAGCTCGGCGATCAGTTGCTGGCGCCGCTGGGTCAGGGCCTGGTGACGTTGTTCGCGATCCACCCAGGCGCGAAACGAGGGCAGGCTCGGGATGGCCAGCGCGGCGAGGATTTCGGTCCCCACCGCCACCGTGCCCACCAGGGCCAGGCCCGCCCAGCCCATGGGAATGGACGCAAAAATGGCCACCACACCGGCCGCCAGCAGGGCGACCCGGTTGTGCGGGTGCTTCAGGAAAGCGCCCAGGTAGGAAGGTTGGCTGCTCAATGGCGAGGGGTCCGTGTCACTTGGCGAATCGGGCCCAGACGCGCGCGATCTCCTGCTGGTCCCGCTCGGTGAGGATGGGGATGGGCGAGGAGCGGCTGAGCGCGGTGGTGCTGGGCACCACGGCCGGGTTGGACTTCACGCTGTCGCTCATGAACTCGCCGGCCTTGAGGTTGGCGTTGGCGTAGCCCACGGTGTTGGAGATCTTCGCGATCACCTGCGGCCGCATCAGGTAGTCGATGAAGAGGTGGGCGGCGCGCTTGTTCTTGGCGTTCGCGGGCACGGCCATGGCGTCGATGGCGAGCAGGCCACCGTCGGCCGGCACGCGGTATTCCACCGCGTTGCGCGACTTGCCCTGCGCCTGCACGGCATCGCCCGAGAACCCGATGGCCACGCAGATCTTGCCGGTGGCCAGCGCGTCGATGAACTGGTCGGTGGGGATCACCTTGACGGTGCCCGCCAGGCGCTGCAACACCTGTTCGGCCGCGGCGATGGAGTTCTTGCCGTCCCATTTGCCCTGTCCGCCGGCCATGGCGGCGAGGGGCACCACGTCGGAGGCCGAGTCGACCACGCCGACGCCGCAGGACTGGAAGCGGCGCGCGATGGCCGGGTCGAACACCGAGCCCAGCGCGTCCATGGCGTAGCCGGGGTAGGCCTTGGACGTGAGCTTGGGGTTCCAGGCGATGCCCACCGTGTACCACATGTAGGGCAGGCTGTAGGCGCCGTCCTTGTCCCAGGCGCGCAGGGTCGCGTCCACCCGCGGGTCGATGTTGTTCAGGTTCTTCAGGCTGGCCTTGTCGAGCTTGCCCAGCAGGCCCTGGCTGGCCATGCCCGGCACCGCGTTGGCGGTGGGGAACACCACGTCGTAGGGCACACCGCCCGCGCTCAGCTTGGCCTGCAGGTCGTCGTTGCCGGCAAAGATGTCGTAGACCACGCGGATGTTGTATTCCTTCTCGAAGTCCTGCAGCACGCCGGCGTCGATGTAGTCGGGCCAGTTGAGCACCCGCACCGTTTCCTTGGCGCTGGCGCCCGCGCCGTTCACGGCGCGGCGCAGGTTCATCAGCACGGTGGAGGTGATCAGGCCGTCCACGCTCACGCCCTGGGACTCCTGGAAGGCTTCGGTGGCGACCTGGGTCTGCGGGCCGAAGGTGCCGTCCAGCGGGCCGGCGTTGAAGCCGAGCTTGCCGAGCAGGATCTGCGCTTCACGCAGGCCCTGGGCGTCCACGATCTTTTCCTTGCCCTTGTAGTTGCCGGCCGACCAGTTCTGGCTTTGCCAGATGTGGCGGCGGATGGCGTTGAGCAGCGCGTCGTTGACTTCGCTGGTGGGCGCCAGGCCGGCGCGGGCGGCGAAGCTGCGGATGGCCGCCTGCGTGGCGGGCGTGAGCGTGCCGGTGGGGGCTTCGCGCAGCAGGCCCATGCGGGCCAGTAGGCGCTGCGCAGATTCCACCTTCGGATTGCGCGCGCCGGCCGCCGCGGTGGGCGCGGCCTTGGGCTCGGCCGTGCCGAACACGAAGCCCTGGGCCTGCGCGGCACCGGCGATCCAGACGCTGCCCACCAGGGTCGCGCTCAAGGCAAGGGTGTGAAATTTCATGGGAAACCTTTTCAACAGGAAGCGCCGGGCCTTCACTGGCCCGCGGCGAAACAGATGGTATTGCGCGACTGGGCCAACTGGAACAGGCGCGCCGCGGCGTCCTGGTTCGCGGGAATGCCGCCCTGGCCCTTCAGGGTCATCTCACCCAGGTGGCAGGCCGCCCCGCCGTTGCCGCCCTGCACGGCCTGCTCCAGGTGGCCACGCGCCTGGGCGAACTCGCCGCGCTCCATCAACTGGCGCCCAAGCTCGGCGTGTTCGGCCGGCGACAGGGCGCCGTTGGCGGCGCTGCTGGCCTCGTTCGGCAGCGGGGCCGGGGACGGCGGTGTTTCGTTGGCGGCGGTGGGTGGCGCGTAGGGGTCCTGCGCGGGTGGGGTGGTCACGGTGGCGGGCGTTGCCGCTTCCGGGGCGGTTTCCGTGGTGGTCTGGGGGGCAGCGCCGAAGCGTTCCTTCAGCGCCAGATGCCACACGGCCGACGCCATGGCGCCGACCACGGCCAAGCCAATCAGTCCTTTGGAGAGGGGGGTCAAGCTGGCCATGGCGTCATTCTTGTGAGGGTGTGGCGGGGGCGCCGAACTGGGTGGACAGGCCCTGGAACTGCCGGCTGAGCTGGGACAGGCTGGCCAGCTCGGCCGCGGTGCGGTCCTGCGCCGCCTTGAGCTGGGCTTCCTGGGTGGCCAGCTCCTGGGCGGCCCGGGTGGTTTCGCGGGTCGCCAGGGCGTCGAGCTCGGCCATCTGCTGGCGGATGTCGCCCACCACTTTTTCGCGGCGCGCGGCCACCGCTTCCATGCGGGCGCGCGTGTCGCGTTCCAGCGCCTGCAGATTCAGTTGCAGCAGTTCGGCGTGCATGGCCAGGGCCTGGACCTTGGCGGCCGCGTCGGCCAGCGGGTCTTCGATCGTCCAGGATTCGTCGGCGGCGTCCATCGCTTTGATGGCCATGAGCCGCGTGGCCTCGTCCATGGCGCTGAGCCCGTCCACCAGCCGAAGCAGCCGCTCCGCGGGATAGAGGGAAGGCGCCACACCCGCCTGGGCGTAGACGGCATCGAGGTCGAGCGGGGCCGCGACGGCGGCACTGGGCGTGGCCACCGGTTCAGCAGCTTCCTGTGCGGGCGCCAGCTCGGCCTGGCTGGGGCGTGCCTGGGGCGGCGGCTCCACGGGCGCGTCCATCTTGACCAGCCCGGCCTTTTCCAGGAAGCCCAGCATTCCCTTCATGTCTTGTTCTCCCGCAGGGTGTTGATACGCGGTGCTTTCGCACCGGATGGGGTGTGGCCGGACCGATCGCTGCCAAGGGCCCACGGCACCGGGAAGCACCCTCGCGGGAGTTTAATGCCAAGCGTGGCGCGGGTCAGCGCCCACACGCCCCTTCACCGGAAGCGCTGCCACCCCCAGCCGATGCGCAGCACGATGGTGATGCCGCACAACGCCGCAAAGCCGTAGGCGATGGGCGCGAACCACTGTGGCCACAGGCACATGGCGGCGAAGGCAGTGATGGTTTCGGTGGCTTCGGTCAGGCCACCCAGGAAATAGAAGCTCTTGTCCGGAAACGCCAGCGACTGCAGCCGGCGCTTTTCGGCCACGGCGGCGAAGGCCAGGAAGCTGCTGCCGGTGCCGATGAACGCGGCGAGCAGCACGGCGGCGGGCAGGGCATTGGCCACCGGGTCGGCGAGGGCGAAGGCCAGCGGAATGGCGGCGTAGAACAGAAAATCGAGCGTGATGTCCAGAAAGCCGCCGCGGTCGGTCGGGGTGGTGGCGCGGGCCACCGCGCCGTCGAGCCCGTCCATCAGGCGCGAGAGCAGCAGCAGCGCCAGGCCCGGCAGGAACTGCTGGAAGGCAATGGCGGCGGCCGCGGCCATGCCGGTGGCGAAACCGGCGACGCTGATGGCGTCGGCCCCCACGCCCAGGCGCACCAGGCCACGCGCGGCCCGCGTCATGGCCGGGCGCAGGGCGCGTTGAACGGCTTTATCCAGCATGGGCCAGTTCTATCGGTCGTGACGGATCGGGCACGTCGATCGCAGTTGTTGGGATCATTGGCATTGAACGGTGGAGGAAACCGTTGCTCCACCATTGCTGGAGCCAGGCCGCCAGCAACTGCGGGTCTTTCAATTGCTGGGTTTCGAGGCGCTGCTCGGTTACCCGCTCAATGCTGTGACCGGGTTGCTGCAAGGCTTGAATGAAGCCTGCTTCGTCCGCATCGAGGGAACTGAAATGCGGCTGCAGTCCTTGCCGCCAGACGATCAACGGCAAGGGCTGTTCCAGCGCCAGGGCCGGCGCCACCTCTTCGTCGGCGTCGATGGCCTTCCAGATCGCCAGCGCCGTGGTGCGCATTTCAAGGAAGCGCACCGTCGGGTGCAGCACCGGCCACTGGGTCAGGCAGGCCTCCACGCCCTGGGCCTGGATGTCCGCGAGTTGCCAGGTCGCTTCGTCGGCCGCGTCGAACACGCTGCGCAAGGCCCACTCCAGTTCAGCCAGCTCGCGCAGCACCGGGTGGTCCGGGTACACCCGACCCAGGTGTTCGGCGAATCGGTGCCCGTAGCCATTGAGTGGGCCGCCATCGGGTGCCTGCTGTTCCACATAGGCGCGGGCCAGTTCGTCGAAATGGTCGCTGCCCACATACAGGACGGTTTTGGGGAAGATGTCGGCCAGCACCTCGGCCAGGCGGGCACGGTAGGCGTTGTGGTAAATCGCCAGGCCGCGCGGCGCGGGCAATGGCCCGGGCGTGTCGATCGCGGCGGGCACGGCTGCGGGCAGTTCGGGGCTCAGCACGGCATTCGCCATGACGTTCTGGATGGCGTCGAGCGCAGGAGCGTTGATGCATCGACCGGGGGCTGGATTCACGAATGCCGTAGCGCATGGTGTGGCGGCGGCGTGTGGGTGCGGCTCTATGGGCAGGGCCCCGTGTTGCGCGGCGATGCTGCGCGCCTGCTGCAGCTCTTCGAGCAGTTCGACCAGCGGGGGGATGTTGTCGTCGCGCTCGATCATGGTGGCGGTGGGGCCGAACAACTGACAGGCCTGAGCGTACAAGGCCCAGACCTCGGGCGCCACCGGATGATCGTGCGTATCGACGATGTGGTCACCGTTGTTGGCGTGCCCGGCCAGGTGGATCTGGCGCACCCGATCCCTGGACATGGCGCGCAGATACACCAGGGGATCAAAACCGTGATTCACACTGCTGACGTAGATGTTGTTCACATCCACCAGCAGTTCGCAGTCGGCTTCCTGCGCGACGTGAGCGAGGAAGTCCCATTCGGTCTGTCCCGATGCGGAGAAACGCAGGTAGCTTGAAACGTTCTCCACCACCAGCCGGCGCTCCAGAACGTCCTGGGCCTGGCGGATCTGGTCCACCAGCAGGCGGGCGCATTCTTCGGTGTAGGGCAGGGGATACAGGTCGTACAGGGAACGGCCAGACGGGCCAGTCCAGCACAGGTGGTCGGACACCCACATGGGTTCGACGCGGCGGACCAGTGCCTTGATTTTTTTCAGGTAGTCCAGGTTGAGGCCCTGGGCCGATCCAATCGACATGGCCACGCCGTGCATGGCCATGGGGTAGTCGCGCCGGAAGGTGTCGAGCATGCGCAGTGGCTTGCCGCCCTCGACCAGAAAGTTGTCACTGATGATCTCAAGCCAGTCCACCGGCTGGGGGCCTGAGAGAAAGTCGTTGTAGTGTGCGGTTCTCAGACCCAGACCAAAGCCGGGCGAACGGCGTTGTGGCGCCAGCGTGTGGGAAGTGGAATCGCTCATGGTCGCGGTGAGAAGTGAGGGCCGTTGCGGGGTCGACGTGAACGGGTGCTCGAAGCCCGCCGGAAAACACCCCGACGGGTGTTCTCCAGCTGGCCGATCACAGGTCGGCGATGGTGCCATTCATGTCGACACAGGCCTTCACGGTGACGGCCTTGAAACCCATGCCTTTGCAGCTGTTCTGGCCCTTGCAGGCGTTTTCGGCGGTCTTGCAGTCGGCCGTGCCCTTGCAACTGTTCACGTTGTAGCAATGCACCTTGTCGCCGCCCGACAGGGCTTTGCCCGAGGCACCCTTGGGCAGGTCGGCGGCGGAAGCGATGCCGGCAAGCGCCAGGGCACCTGCGGCCAGCAGGAAGGAGGATGCGGATTTGGCGGAAGAGTGGCTCATGGGTAGCTCCAGAAGGATTGTTGAAGAAACAGCGGCTTGTTTGCTGCTGCTCCGTTATGTCTGGTGCCCTTCGGGTTTTCTTACAACCCAAGGCGTCTTTTTTCCACGCTGCTGGACATAACACATCCCCGTCGAATGCTCGCCTCAGTGATCCGTCGCATTTCAAGTCACATCCATCGCAGACCTACAAGCACAAGCGGGCACCCACCATGCCCCACCCGAACGGGTCCGACCACGAACGGCAACTGGTCGCGCAGCGCAGCGACCTGACGCGTTTCGCGCGCCTGCGGTGGCGCAACGATGCCCGGACCGTTCAGGCCAGCAGCGCCTGCGCGAATTCGCGTGCGTCGAAGGTTTCCAGGTCTTCGAGCTTTTCGCCCACGCCGATGAAATAGATCGGCACCGGCTTTTCCCGCGCGATGGCGCAGATCACGCCCCCCTTGGCGGTGCCGTCGAGCTTGGTGATGATCAGGCCGGTGAGCGCCAGCGCGTCGTCAAACGCCTTCACCTGCATGAGCGCGTTCTGGCCAGTGTTGCCGTCGATGACCAGCAGCACCTCGTGCGGCGCCGTGGCATCGGCCTTCTGCACCACGCGTTTGATCTTGCGCAGCTCTTCCATCAGGTGCAGCTGCGTGGGCAGGCGCCCCGCGGTGTCCACCAGCACCACGTCGCGTCCGCGCGCTTTGCCGGCGGTGACGGCGTCGAAGCTCACGGCGGCCGGGTCGCCGCCTTGCTGGGTGATGATCTCCACGGTGTTGCGGTCGGCCCAGATGGCGAGCTGCTCGCGCGCGGCGGCGCGGAAGGTGTCGGCCGCAGCCAGCAGCACGGTGGCGCCTTCGTTGGCCAGGTGCCGTGTGAGCTTGCCGATGGAGGTGGTCTTGCCCGCACCGTTGACGCCCGCGACCATGATCACCGTGGGTTTGTGCTCGCCGATCACCAGCGGCTTCTGCAGCGGCGCCAGCAGGTCGGCGATGGCGTCGGCCAGCAGGCCCTTGACGGCGGCCGGGTCGGTGGTCTTGCTGTCCTTGACGCGTTTTTTCAGATCGGCCAGCAGGTGCTCGGTGGCCTTGACGCCGGTGTCGGCCATCAGCAGCGCGGTTTCCAGCTCTTCGTAGAGCGCATCGTCGATCTGCGTGCCGGTGAACACCGTGGCGATGCCCGAACCGGTCTTGCGCAGCCCGGCCTTGAGTTTGTCGAGCCAGCCTTTGCGGGGCGCGGCTTCGCTCACCGCCGGGGCGGGCGCGGGGGACTGAGCCGCCTGCGTGGCGGCGGGAGGCAGCGCGGCCGGTGGCGAGGGAGGGGTGGGGGCTTTTTTGCGGAAGAACGAGAACATTTTTCAATCTCTAGAATCCATTGCATTCTATGAAACGCACCCTGCCCTTGTTTGACGCCCTCCGCGGTGCGCTTTTTCCAGCCCTGATCGGGGCTCTGATGGCCGGGCCGTCGCTGGCCCAGGCGCCCGCCGGGGAGCCGCCACAGCCTGTCATCACCACTGCCACGCCGGCCGCGCCCACCCAGGCGCAGACATTCACGCTGTCCAATGGCATGACCCTGATCGTGCGACCGGACCGGCGCGCGCCCACGGTGGCCCACATGCTGTGGGTGCGCGTGGGGGCCATGGACGAGGTGGACGGCACCTCGGGCGTGGCGCATGCGCTCGAACACCTGATGTTCAAGGGCACGCCCGACCTGCAGCCGGGAGAATTCTCGCGCCGCGTCGCCGCCCTGGGTGGGCGCGAAAACGCGTTCACCAGCCGCGACGCCACGGCTTACCACCAGCAGGTGCCCGCGAGCAAGCTGGAGGCCGTGATGCGGCTGGAGGCCGACCGTTTCGCGCACGCACGCTGGAGCGACGAGGAGTTCCAGCGCGAGATCGAGGTCATCAAGGAAGAGCGCCGCCAGCGCATCGAGGAGGCGCCGCGTGCGCGCATGTTCGAAGCGTTTAGCGCCATGGTCTTTCAGGCCAGCCCCTACCGGCGGCCGATCATCGGCTGGATGAGCGACATCGAGGCCCTGACGCCGCAGGACGCGCGCGACTTCTACCAGCGCTGGTACAGCCCGGCCAACGCGGCGGTGGTGATCACGGGCGACGTGGACGCGGCGCAGGTGCATGCTTTGGCCGAGAACATCTACGGCAGCCTGCCCGCGAGCGCCGTGCCAGCGCGCAAACCACGCGACGAGCCGCCCCAGGCCGGGCCGCGCCGGCTGGAATACCGCGCGGCCACCGAGCAGGCCATGGTGGTGCAGGCCTGGAAGACGCCGCGCTGGACCGGTGGCGACGATGCCGCCAACCAGGACGCATTGGCGCTGACCGTGCTGGCCGCCGTGCTCGACGGCTACAGCGGTGCCCGGCTGGAGCGCGCCCTGGTGCAGGGCCTGGGCACCGGGGGCCGGCGCATCGCCGACAGCGCTGGCGCTTCCTACGGCCTCATGGGCCGCGGGCCGCAGCTGTTCACGCTCAGCGCCGTGCCCGCCAAGGGCGTGTCCGCCGAGCGGGCCGCCACCGCGCTCAGGGACGAGGTGACGCGCATCGCACGCGAGGGCATCACCCAGGCCGAGCTGCAGCGCGTCAAGACGCAATGGACCGCGGGCGAAATCTACAAGCTCGACTCGGTGTTCAACCAGGCGCAGGAGCTGGGCAGCTACTGGATCAACGGCATGGACGTGAACGCCAGCACGCGTCTCATGAACCAGCTGCGCGGCGTCACAGCCGAACAGGTGCGCTCGGTCGCGCAACGCTATTTCAACGACGAGCAACTCACCACCGCCGTGCTGGTGCCCGACCCGAGCCGCCGCGAACCCACCGCGCCCAGGCCGGCCGGTCCGCGCCCGGCGCTGACGCGCCATTGAGTCGCCACCGGAAGCCACCGATGCCCCATTTGCGCTCCCCCCTCATCCGCCCGGGCCTGATCGCCACCGGCCTGCTGGTGCTCAACGCGCTGCTGCCAGCGCACGCGGCCATTCCCATCGAACACTGGACGCATGCCAGCGGTGCGCAGGTCTATCTGGTGCCCAGCCCGTCCCTTCCCATGCTGGATGTGCAGCTCAATTTCGACGGCGGCAGCCGCCGCGACCCCGCTGGGCAGGCCGGTCTGGCCAGTGCCACCGCCGATCTGTTGTCGGCGGGTGTGCTGGCCCACGCCGGCCAGCCCGCGCTCGACGAGAACCAGCTCAGCGAAGCCTGGGGCGACCTCGGGGCGCAATTTGGTGCCCAGGTCGGCGGCGACCGCTTTAGCGTGTCGTTGCGCAGCCTCACCGAGCCCGAGTTGCTGGAGCGCGCTGTGGCGCTGGCCGCGCGCCAGCTCGCCGCGCCGGCGTGGACGCCCAGCGTGTGGCGGCGCGATCGCGAGCGCATGCTCGCCGCCTTGCTCGAGGCCGAAACCCGGCCAGGCACCCACGCGAACCGCGCGTTCTCGCGCGCGGTGTACGGAACCCATCCCTATGGCCAGGAGGCGAAGGCCGAGACCCTGAACGCCATCGAGGTGGCCGACATGCGCCGGTTCTACCGCCGCCATGTGGTGGCCTGCCGGGCCCAGGTGAGTCTGGTGGGGGCCATCGACCGCGCGCGCGCCGACCGCATCGTGGGCCAGCTCATGGCAGCGGTGGCGCCGCACGGCTGCGAGGCGCTGCCGGTGGTGCCCGAGGTGGCGCCGCTGGCCCAGGCGGTCGAACAGCGCCTGCCGTTCGACGCCGCGCAGGCGCAGGTCTTGATCGGCCAGCCCGGTGTGGCGCGCAACGACCCCGACTTCTTTCCGCTGCTGGTGGGCAACTACATCCTGGGTGGCGGCGGCTTTGTCTCGCGTCTGACCACCGAGGTGCGCGAAAAACGGGGCCTGAGCTACAGCGTCTACAGCTATTTCGCGCCCGGCCTGCACGCCGGGGCGTTCCAGCTGGGCCTGACCACCCGCCCTGACCAGGCCGACCAGGCCATCGGCGTGGCGCGCGAGGTGGTGCGCGGTTTCGTGGCGCAAGGCCCGACCGAGGCCGAGCTGCAGGCCGCCAAGGACTATCTCGTCAACGGCTTCGCGCTGCGCATCGACAACAACCGCAAGCTGCTCGACAACGTGTCCAACATCGCCTGGCACGGCCTGCCGCTGGATTATCTGGACACCTGGACCGAACAGGTGCAACGGGTCGGCGTGGCCGACATCCGCCGCGCCTTCGCCCGCGTGCTGCAGCCCGATCGCATGGTGATGGTGACGGTGGGCGCCAAGCCTTGAGCGGCCGAGGTCGACGAGCTGGGGCCTGCTGCCTTTTAGGCAACGCTGAATAAGTCCCCGTGGATGCGGGCGCCTGCAGTCGGGATGGGCTGCAAGGCGCAAAACGCAGACGGGCCGGGCGGCCCGGCGAGGCTTTGCAACGCCGCAGACCGCCCGAGAGCAGGATGCCCGCGCCACGAGGGACTTGTTCAGCGTTGCCTTAAGCTAGCGGCATGAAAAAGCAACCCGGAACCACCCGCCGCCCGGCGGTGAACGCACCCCAGGAAGTTCGCATCATCGGCGGTCAGTGGAAGCGCAGCAAGCTGCCCGTGAGCGACCGGCCCGGCCTGCGTCCCACGCCCGCCCGGGTGCGTGAAACCCTGTTCAACTGGCTGGGACAGGACCTCTCTGGCCTGCGTTGCCTGGACGCCTTTGCCGGCACCGGCGCGCTGGGGCTGGAGGCGGCGTCGCGTGGCGCGCTGGAGGTGGTGCTGGTTGAGCAGGATCCGGGTCTGGTCCACCAGCTCAGCGCCACCAAGACCCGCCTGAAAGCCGATGCGGTGCGGGTGGAGCGCGGTGACGGCGTGGCCGCGCTGCGCCAGCGCAGCGGCCAGGGGCTGGACGTGGTGTTTCTCGACCCGCCGTTCGGCGACGACGGCAATGAGCCGCTGTACCAGGCCGCCTTGCAGGCGGCGCGCCAGGCGCTGCGCGACGACGGCCTGATCTACCTCGAAGCACCCCGCGCCTGGAGCGACGACGAGCTGGCCCGGCTGGGGCTGCAGTTGCACCGCCAGGGCAAGGCCGGTGCGGTCGCCTTTCACCTGTTGCGGCTATTGCCGGCAGAGTGATGCCGCCTGGGGCGCTCGCGCATAATCCCGGCCATGAACGTTTCCCTTTCCACGCCCGCGAGTGCGCCCCGCATCGCGGTCTACAGCGGCACCTTTGATCCGCTGACGCTGGGCCACGAAGACGTGACGCGCCGTGCCGCGCAGCTGTTCGACGAAGTGATCGTTGCGGTGGCCACGGCGCACCACAAGAAAACCCGTTTCAGCCTGCAGGAGCGCCTGGACATGGCGGGCGAGGCGGCGTCGCGCATGCCTGGGCGGGTGCGGGTGCTGCCGTTCGACGGGCTGATGATGGACTTCTGCCGCCAGCAGGGGGCCTGTGCCGTGGTGCGTGGCGTCCGCAACCTGACCGACTTCGACTACGAAGCGCAGATGGCGGCCATGAACCGCAAGCTCAACCCCGCCGTGGAAACCGTGTTCCTGCTGCCACAGGCCGAGCTGCAGTGCATTTCCAGCACCCTGGTGCGTGAGATTGCCTACCTGGGGGGCGACGTGTCGCAGATGGTGAGTGGGCCGGTGGCGCAGCGTCTGAAGCCGCAGCCCTTGCAGGCATGAGCCTCCATACCGGGGACAAATCATGGCCTTGATGATCACCGACGAGTGCATCAACTGCGATGTTTGCGAGCCGGAGTGCCCGAACGAGGCCATCTACCTGGGCCCGGAGATCTACGAGATCGATCCGTCCCGGTGCACCGAGTGCGTGGGCCACTTCGACGAGCCGCAGTGTGTGCAGGTCTGCCCGGTGAGCTGCATCCCGGTGAACCCGCAGCACGTGGAAAGCCGCGAGACCTTGTGGCAGAAATACCAGCGCCTGCAGAAGGCGGGTCAGCCTTTGTCGGCGGCCGGCAACCCGCCTGCTTCGGGCACCTGAGCCTTGGGCGCTTCGGCCGCGGGCGGACGCGGTGGCTTGGGGCGTGGCGGTTTGCTGGTGTGGATCAGCGCCATGGCCTTGTCCATGTCACCGGCGATCAATTGGGGCAGGGCCTTGAGACTGCGGTCCAACGCCTGAGCAATCGCGATGCGGTCGTCCGGCGACGGCTTCTTCAACACCCAGTTCGCCACCTCGTTCTTGTTGCCCGGGTGGCCGATGCCCACGCGCAGGCGCCAGTAGTCGGCGCTCCCGAGCTGGGCATGGATGTCACGCAGCCCGTTGTGGCCAGCGTGTCCGCCTCCTTTTTTGAGCTTGACCTCACCCGGCGGCAGGTCGAGTTCGTCGTGCACCACCAGCACCTCCTCGGGCGCGATCTTGAAAAAGCGCGCCAGCGAGCCCACGGACTTGCCCGAGAGGTTCATGAAGGTCTGGGGCTCGACCAGCCAGACGCTCTGGCCCGCCACGCTGGCGCGCGCCACCAGGCCAAAATGGCCACGCTCCATCTGCAGCGGGATCTTGAGCAGCCGCGCCGCTTCGTCCACCCACCAGAAACCGGCGTTGTGGCGCGTGTGTTCGTATTCGGGGCCGGGATTGCCCAGCCCGGCGATGAGTCGGATCATGCGCAGGATTATCGGCAGTTTGGTGCAGGCACGGAAAGTGAAACGGCCCGCCAGGGCGGGCCGTTTCAGGCAGAAACAGAAAGGTCCTGGGGGGACTTATTTCTTCTTCTTGCCCTTCTTGTCGTCGGCGGCGGCGACCACGGGAGCGGCCACCACTTCTTCGACCGGCTCCACCATGGTGGCCACGGTCAGGTCCTTGCGGCCATGCATCACGAGCTTCACGCCCTTGGTCAGCTTGATGTCGCCGGTGTGCACGGTAGCGCCCTTGGTGCATTCACCCAGGTCAACCGTGATGTGCTCCGGCAGTTGCGTGGCCAAGCATTCGATTTCGATCTCGGTCATCACGTGGTTGACCACGCACTTGTCGGTCTTGACCGCGGGGCTGTTTTCTTCGTTGATGAAGTGCAGGGGCACCTTCTTGCGCAGGCGGGTCTTGTCGTCCACGCGCTGGAAGTCCACGTGCAGCACCTGGGGCTTGTAGGGGTGGTACTGCACATCGCGCAGCAGCACTTTCTGCACTTGACCACCGAGTTCCATGTCGAGAATGGAGGCGTGGAACGCTTCCTTCTTCAAGGCATGCCACAGGGCGTTGTGATCGAGTTCGATCGTGGCGGCGGGTGCTTCACCGCCAAAAACGATACCGGGCGCGCGACCGGTGTTGCGCAGACGGCGGCTCGCACCCGTACCCTGCTTGGCGCGCTCAAAAGCGACAAATTGCATAACGTTCTCCAATGGAGGGGTTCCGCGACCAGAACGCCTCTGTTTCAAAAGAGCCACCCCCACCATGGAGGTCGCCCACTTTTTGCTGCCTTCAGCGCCTCTTAGAAGAGGTTGTCCTGATCGGCAAACAAACTCATGACCGACTCACCCGAGGCGATGCGCGCGATGGTTTCGGCCATCAGCGGCGCCACGGAGAGCTGGCGGATCTTGGAGCAGGCCTGGGCGGCCTGCGACAGCGGAATGGTGTTGGTCACCACCACCTCGTCCAGGGCGGTGCCCTTGGCGATGCGCTCGATGGCCGGACCCGAGAAGATCGGGTGGGTACAGTACGAGTACACGTGCTTGGCGCCGCGCTCCTTGAGCACTTCGGCGGCTTTGACCAGCGTGCCGGCGGTGTCGATCATGTCGTCCATGATCACGCAGTTGCGCCCGTCGATGTCGCCGATCACATGCATGACTTCCGACACGTTGGCCTTGGGCCGGCGCTTGTCGATGATGGCCATGTCGCAGTTGAGCTGCTTGGCCAGGGCACGCGCACGCACCACACCGCCCACGTCGGGTGAAACCACCAGCAGGTCGGAATAATTCTTTTGACGCAGATCGCCCAGCAGCACGGGCGAGGCGTAGATGTTGTCCACCGGGATATCGAAAAAGCCCTGGATCTGGTCGGCGTGCAGGTCCATGGTCAGCACGCGGTTCACGCCCACGGCCTGCAGCATGTTGGCCACCACCTTGGCACTGATGGGCACGCGGCTCGAACGCGGACGGCGGTCCTGGCGGGCATAACCGAAGTAGGGGATGACGGCCGAAATGCTCACGGCCGACGCACGCTTGAGCGCGTCAACCATGATGATGAGTTCCATCAGGTTTTCGTTGGTCGGGGCGCAGGTGGACTGGATCACGAACACGTGGCGAGCACGCACGTTCTGGGTGATTTCCACCGTGACTTCACCATCCGAGAAGCGGCCCACGTTGGCCGCGCCAAGTTGCGTGCCCAGATTCTGGGCGATCTCGGACGCCAATACAGGATTGGCGTTGCCGGTGAAAATCATGAAATCCGGGGGTTGAACTTGCATGGTGTTCCCAGCTGGATCGGCGGTCATCGGGGTCGGGCGGCACATGGCCGGGTGCTTGGCCATGCGGCATCAAGCCGCTGTGTGGTGTGTTGCAGAAAAACGGTGGCAGGGGAGGAAGGATTCGAACCTTCGCATGCTGGAATCAAAATCCAGTGCCTTAACCAACTTGGCGACTCCCCTACGCAGGACGCCTGTTTGACCGTGAGGCCGGACAGGCGACCAAATGTGTCGCAGGCTGCGCATCAACTGCCTGGGCTGCGTGCCGGCCGATTCTAATCGGTGCACCAGTCGAGCAATGGATGTGCATCCATGTTGCTGCATTCTCGAACCGTCCAGCCGCTGGGGGCGTCCGACAGGTCTTGCGACTGCAGCATTTGCGCAAATACAGCGGTGCCCGAGCCGGTCATGCGTCCCTGCAATCCATGGCCTTGAAGCCACCGAATGCAATGCCCCACATCGGGGCATAACGCCTGCGCCACGGGTTGCAGGTCGTTGTGCCCAAAATCCAGAAGACTCTGGATCTCACACGTCAACCGCTCACACGAATCGTTTGCAGCAAAGCCTTGGATTGTAGCAGTCTTTGTGTCCCGTTTCAAATCTGGCGAACTGAAAATGCGTTGTGTTGATGCCCCCCCCGGTGGTTTGACCACCACAAACCGGGCGGGCGGCAACGACAGCGGGCTCAGCTGTTCACCCACGCCTTCGACCCAGGCGTTGCGCCCGTCCAGGAAAAAAGGCACATCGGCACCGAGTTGCAAGCCAATGGCGGCGAGCTGAGCACGGTTCAGGCCCAGCCCCCAAAGCCGGTTGAGTGCCAGCAGGCAGGTGGCGGCGTCGGAAGAGCCTCCACCCAGGCCGGCCTCGGCCGGCAGGCGTTTCTCCAGTCCGATGTGCACGCCTTGTGTGCAGCCGGTGGCCTGTTGCAGGGCGCGAGCGGCGCGCACGCAGAGGTCTTCGGCGGGCAGAGGCGCGCCAGGTGTCAGGTCTTCGCGGCTGACGCCTGCATCGCGCCGCCACTCGAAGTGCAGACGGTCACACCAGTCGATCAGCATGAAGACCGACTGCAGCAGGTGGTAGCCGTCGGGTCGCCGCCCGGTGATGTGCAGGAACAGGTTGAGTTTGGCGGGGGCGGGAACGTCGTACAGCCGCAGCAGCGGCGTCCGGGACAAGGAAACGCTCATGGCTCGAAGACGATGCGCAGTTCGGCGGTGGGAGGAGGGCTGGTGCGCCGCGCAGTGATGCGGCCTTCGGCATGGCGAGCCAGGTCGACCTGCCAGCCGCTGGCGCTGCCGGCCTGGCCTTGCAGCCATTCGAACAAGGCGCCCACCGGCAGTGTGGTGCCGCCGAGCTCGGTGGTGAGTTCGTCCAGGCTGCTGCGCTGGGTGATCTGTCCACCCTGACGCAGCTCGGCCCCTTGAGGAGACCAGAGCACCGTGGCCAGCGTGGTGCCCAGCGGCGACGTGAGCTGGAGTTCACCGGTTTGCGCCGAACCCCGCAAGTCGAACCCCGCCGAGAAGGACTGTGGTGGATCGTTGTCGACCCGTAGTGCCAGCCGGCCGTTCCAGGCCGCCTCGCCGGGCGCCGCGGCTCTGGGTGTGGCGCAGGCGGTCAGCCATGCGGTGAGCAGCAGGACCATCCATCGCCCTGCGAGCACCAACGCTGGATGCGCTGCGCGCCTCATGGGTTGACGCGCAGTCGCTTGAGGGTTTCCTGCAGGGTCTCGTTGTCTCTGGCCAGCAGCAGACCTTCACGCCAGATTTTCAGCGCCTGTTCGCGCTGGCCCTGACTCCAGAGCACCTCGCCCAGATGGGCCGCGATTTCCGCGTCGGGGCGTTTGCCGTACGCGGCCTGAAGGATTTGCAGCGAGCGCTGGACATTGCCCAACCGGAACTCGACCCAGCCCAGGCTGTCCTGGATATAGGCATCGGTGGGTGCGAGTTCGACCGCTTTTTCGATCAATTGCTTGGCTTCGGGCAGGCGCAGTTTGCGGTCGGCCAGCGAATACCCCAGGGCGTTGTAGGCGTGGTGGTAGTCCGGCTTGGTCGCCATCAACTCACGCAGCAACTGCTCCATGACCTCGGGTTTGCCAGCCTTTTCAGCCATCATGGCCTGGTCGTACAGCAGCTCCACATCCTGTGGAAAACGCTTCACGGCTTCTCCGTACACCTCATAGGCCTGCTCCCAGGCCTTGAAGTCGCGCAGCAGTTGGCCTTCGGCCACCAGCTTGAGGCGCGCGTCTTCCGGCCGCCGCTCGGGCTGGTTGCGCAGCAGTGCTCGGGCCTGGGCCATCTGTCCCTGGCGGGCCAGCAGCGAGGCACGGCGCATCTGCGCGGCCATGATGTCGTCCGCGTTCTCGATGCGGTCCAGCCAGGCATTGGCGGCGGCGAAGTCGTTCCGCTTTTCGGCGATCTGGGCCATCAACAGATAGGCCTGGGTGAGGCCACGGGCCGAGCGCTCGTCGTTCGCCTGGCGTGCCAGGCCCATGTACTTTTCCAGCGACGCGGTGGCCTGAGGCAGTGCGTCGTCCTGTATTTGCAGGGTGGCCAGCAGCAGCCAGGGTTCGGGCAACTCGGGCTGGCGACCGGTGAGCAGGTTCAGCTGGTCGCGCGCTTCGGCGTTGCGCTGGAGGTCCAGCAGGATGCGCGCGTAGGTCAGCGAAACCGCGGGTCCGTTGGGCTCGGCGGGTGCAGCCACACGCAGGTGATCTCGCACCAGGGCCTCGGCCTCTGGTTGACCCAGTTCGAACAGTTCGAGCGCCAGCAGCGCGGGAAAGGGCGATGCCGGGTCGGCCGCATGTCCTTTCTGTGCCGACGCAAGGGCCTGGGGTTTTTGATCGAGCGCGAGTTCCATGCGACCCAATGTGGTCCATGCGGCGGCGGCATGCGCGCGCTGCTTGAGCGACGGACCCAGCGCTTCGCGAACCACGGTCAGCGCCTGGGATTTGTCGGCAACCCTGGCATAGGCCTGGGGAATCGCGTTGATGGCGTCGTTGCGCTCGGTCGGGCTGCTCTGCGCCAGGATGTCGCGCAAGACCGGGCCGGTTTCAGTGACCTGGTTGAGCGCCAGCAGGATCTGCCACACAAACCGGTTGGCTTCGACATCCTTGGGCAGATCCTTGGCCCAGGTGCGGGCAGCGGTCAGGGCGGCTTCGCCGGAGCGGGCCTGCAGGGCCACTTCGACCGCTCGGCGGTAGAGTTGGGCGTTGCGCTGCTGGCGCGCCGCATCCAGTATCAGGGAATAGCCCGCGCCGGGTTCCCCTGCAAGGACATTGAGTTCTCCGAGCAGCAATTGGTAGAACTGCGGCGCGTTCAAGGTGGAGTTGACCACCGGTTCAGACGGCTCCTCGGCGCCGACCACTGGTACGGGTTGCGGTGGGCTTTGTGCCCATGTGCCCAGACCTGAGCCGAGGAGGGCCGCCGCCAGCAACCACCGCGCTGGCCTGGCATGGGGCCGCAGCGGGAGTGCCGGATCCATGTGACTGGGAGCCTGGTTGACGCTGTGGTGCAGGGTATTCATTGGGTCATGATAATGGAAGGGTTCAGGGCGCCTTCTGTGTGATTCCTGTAACCCGCCCGGTGTTCCGGTCCCTCCAGAAAAAGCGCCTGCCCATGCCCGAACTTCCAGAAGTTGAAGTGACCCGCCGCAGTTTTGCCGACCGCATCGCGGGCGCGCAGGTGCGGAGCCTGCATCTGGGCAAGCCCCTGCGCTGGCCGCTGGGATGCGAGCCGTCCGAGTTGCAGGGACGCACGGTGCTGCAAGTGGCGCGGCGCGGCAAATACCTTCTGGTGCACCTGGACCGTGGGGTGCTGTTGTTGCACCTGGGCATGTCGGGCAGCCTGCTGTTCGCTCCTCGCCTGCCGCCGCCTGGGGTGCACGACCATTTCGAACTGGACACCAGCCGGGGATGTTTGCGTCTGCACGACCCCCGCCGGTTTGGCGCCGTGGTGTACGTGGCGTCGCTGGACGACCCGCGTGCGCGCAAGTTGCTGGCGGGACTGGGGCAGGAGCCGCTGGAGGCGGGCTTTGAACCGCTGTCCTTTCACCAGGCTTTGAGCCAGCGTCGCTCCAGCATCAAACAGGTGCTGCTGGCGGGCGATATCGTGGTGGGTGTGGGGAATATCTATGCTTCCGAAGCGCTGTTCATGGCGGGCATCCGTCCCACGCTGCGAGCCGATCGACTGAGCAAACCCAGGGCGGTGCGCCTGCACGCGGCCATCGTGGCGGTGCTGCAACGGGCGTTAGCCCTGGGCGGGAGCACCTTGCGCGACTTCTCCAGTGCGCAAGGCCAGAGCGGTTACTTCCAGCTCGATGCCATGGTCTACGGCCGCGAGGGGATGCCGTGCCGGGTCTGCGCCACGCCCATCCGGGCGATCCGGCAGGGGCAGCGGTCCACGTATTACTGCCCGATCTGCCAGAAGCCCTGAAAACCGCTCCGATGCTATATTGCCCTCACTCCAGAGAACACGGCACATGAGCTTCAACCAGGAATTTGACGACCACGGCGCATGGCGCAGGCAGTTTGCTTTGCGGCTCAAGTTGTTGTCCGAATGGCTGACCGATCACGACTTGATGGAAGCCGGCGTGAACGAGCGGCTTGACCAGTTGCACGCCCAGGTCAAGAACGACAAGATCATGGTGGCCTTCGTGGCCGAGTTCTCGCGCGGCAAGTCCGAGCTGATCAATGCGGTGTTTTTTGCCGGTTATGGCCGGCGCATCATGCCCGCGAGCGCCGGGCGCACCACGATGTGTCCGACCGAGCTCGGGTACGACGCGGAAGTGCCACCCTGCCTGCGGCTGTTGCCCATCGAGACGCGGCTGCAGCCCAAGTCCTTGCTGGACTGGCGCAATGCCCCGAACAAATGGGAACGTGTTGACCTGGACGTCAACGATCCCCAGCAGCTCGCGCGTGCGATCCAGAAAGTGGCCGAGGTGCGCCGCGTCAGCAAGTCCGAAGCGGCTGCGCTGGGCTTCTGGAATGAAGAGCTGCCGGACGACAACCCGTTGGTCGGGCCGGACGGCCTGATCGAGGTGCCGAAATGGCGCCACGCGCTGATCAACATGGCGCACCCGCTGCTCAAACAGGGCTTGGTGATCCTGGACACCCCGGGCCTCAACGCCATCGGCGCCGAACCCGAACTCACGGTCAGTCTGCTGCCGCAGGCCCATGCGGTGGTGTTCATCCTGGCGGCCGACACCGGTGTGACCAAGTCCGACCTGACGATCTGGCGCCAGCACCTGGCGGTGCAGGGCCAGGGCCAGGAGTCGCGTCTGGTGGTGCTCAACAAGATCGACACCATGTGGGACGCCCTCAGTTCGCCCGAACAGGTGCAACTGCAGATCGCCTCGCAACGCACCGATTCGGCCGACATCCTGGGGCTGTCGCCCAAGCAGGTGCTGGCGGTGTCGGCCCAGAAGGGCTTGCTGGCCAAGGTCAGTGGCGATGACAAGCTGCTCGAAGCGAGCAACCTGATGGAGCTGGAGTCGGCACTGGGCGTGGACCTGCTCGGTCAGCGCCGCAGGATTCTGAGCGCCGCAGTGGCGTCGGGCATCCAGGCGTTGCGGCAGGAGACCGGGCGTCTCGTCCACATCCGGGCGCGTGACCTGGTCGAGCAGATACAGGAGCTCGATGGTCTGCGCGGCAAGAACGCGGGGGTCATCAAACAGATGCGCCTGCGCATCGAGCAGGAGCAGGCCGATTTTGATGCCAGCGGTGCCAAGATCCACGCCGTGCGGTCGGTGCATCTGCGCCTGCTCAAGAACCTCTTTGCGCTGCTTGGCAGCACCCACCTGAAGGCTGAGGTGTCCGAGCTGTCGCGTGCGCTGAAACAGCCCGGTATCAAGCTCGGCGTGCGGCGCGCCTATGGCCATACCTTTGACCGCCTGCGCGCCGATCTGGCGCGCGCCGATACCTTGGCCGCCGAAATCCAGTCGATGCTGGAAGGCAGCTTCAAGGGTCTGAACGCCGAATACGGCTTTTCGCTCCAGCCGCCTTCTCCGCCCCAACTGGCCCACTATGCCAGGGACTTGGTGGCCATTGAAAAGAGCCACCTGCAGTACCTGAGCCTGGGCAATGCGCTGCGGCTGGCCCAGCCGGAGTTTGCCGAACGGCTGACGCGCGCGCTCATGAGCCGCCTGCGCGTGGTGTACGACACCGCCATGAATGAGGTGGAGCTGTGGAACAAGTCGGCCTCGGCCCAGCTTGACACCCAGCTGCGCGAACGCCGGCGCAATTTCGTCCGCCGCATTGAAGCCGTTTCGCGCATCCAGCAGGCCGCAGGCGGTCTGGATGGGCGCATTCGAGAACTCCAGTCCCACCAGACCGAACTCAATCTGCTGGACGCCAAGCTGGCGGAGCTGACCGACCACCTGCTGTCCGTTCCCGAAGAAGACCCCGCCGAAGCTGTTGCGGTATGAGCGCGGCGCTGGGCCGCTCCCAGGCCAGCTCGCACCGCGGCCTGCAGGGCGAAGGGACTCCCATGAACCCGTGCACGACTGCGGCTGAGGCGTTTCGGGCGCCGGACCTGCCACTCACTTTTGCCCGGCGCCTCATCGACTGGCAGCGCCAGTCCGGGCGCAGCGGCCTGCCCTGGCAGGGCACCCGCGACCCGTACCGGGTCTGGTTGTCCGAGGTCATGTTGCAGCAGACCCAGGTGAGCACGGTGCTGAGTTATTACCCGCGCTTTCTGGCGCGGTTCCCCGATGTGTTCGCCCTGGCCGAGGCGCAGGCCGATGACGTGATGGCCTTGTGGAGTGGCCTGGGCTACTACAGCCGGGCGCGCAACCTGCACCGCTGCGCCCAGGTGGTGGTGGCGCAGCACGGCGGGCTGTTTCCGGACTCGGCGCAGGGTCTGGAGGCGCTGCCCGGCATCGGTGCTTCCACCGCCGCGGCGATTGCCGCGTTTTGCCACGGCGAACGCATCTCGATTGTGGACGGCAATGTCCGGCGCGTGCTCACGCGCTTGATGGCCATGGACGCGGATCTGGCCCTGGCGTCGGCCCAGCACGAACTTTGGCAGCGGGCCCAGGCACTGTTGCCCGAGACCCCTTCAACCGAGGACATGACGGCCTACACGCAAGGCTTGATGGACCTGGGTGCCACGGTGTGCCTGCGGAGCCGGCCGCTGTGTGGGCGCTGCCCGGTGCAAGACCTCTGCGTGGCCCATGCCCAGGGGGTTCCGCAGAACTACCCGGTCAAGACCCGGTTGCTCAAACGGCGGCACGAGTCCTGGTGGCTGCTGTGGCTGCGCGGCCCGGCCACGGACGCGTCGGATCGGGTGTGGCTCGAGCGCCGGCCCGCGCGGGGTATCTGGGCCGGTTTGTATTGCCTGCCGGTGTTCGACAGCGAGGCTTCCCTGTTGGAGGCCCTGCCGCCGCACCTGCGCAGTGGCGTGCGCGCGCTGGAGCCGGTGTCGCACAGCCTGACGCACCGTGAGCTGCGTCTGCACCCGTTGTTGCTTGAGACCTCGGAGGCCATGGCCTTCGCCGCCGATCTGGGCGGGCAATGGGTGGATGAAGCGGCGCTGGCGCAATACGGACTGCCGGCGCCGGTGCGCCTGTTGCTCTCCCGCGATCTGCCCTGAGGCGACCGGAGAGCACAAGCGCGCTCAGGAGCCCGTGGCCACCGGGCGTGCCGCAGATGCCGGCCAACCGTCGACTTCGCGGTGCCGCACCTGGGTGGCCCAGTCGGTGGCGAAGGTCTGCGCCAGCTGTTCGGCCAGGTACACCGAGCGGTGCTGGCCCCCGGTGCAGCCGATGGCCACGGTCACGTAGCTGCGGTGGTCGCGCAGCATCTGCGGCAGCCAGTGCCGCAGGAAGTCGCCGATCTGCTGCCGCATCTGGTCCACCTCGGGCTGGGCGGCGAGGTAGGCCGCCACCGGCGCATCGCGTCCGGTCAGGGGCTTGAGTTCGGGTTCGTAGTGCGGGTTGGGCAACATGCGCACGTCGAACACGAAATCCGCGTCCATCGGAATGCCTCGCTTGAAGGCAAACGATTCGAACACCAGCGTCAGGGGCGCCTGGACCGCCCCCAGCAAATCCTTGATGTGGCTGCGCAATTGCGCCGGCCGGATCAGGCTGGTGTCGAGCACCAGCGCCTGCTCTCGCAGTTCGGCCAGCAACTCGCGTTCGTGTTCGATGGCGTCGGTCAGTGCCCGGTGCTGATCGTTGGCCTGCTTGAGCGAGAGCGGGTGCAGCCGGCGCGTTTCGGAAAAACGGCGCACCAGGGTGTCGGTGGTGGCGTCCAGGAACACGGTGGTGAGGTGCACCGGCCGGTCGGCCTGGGCCTGCAGCCGCTCCAGCCGGCGGGGCAGACCCGGTAGCGAAGCGGCGCTGCGCACATCCATGGCGATGGCGACCCGGTGGGCCTGGTGGCTTTGTTCAAGCGCGATGAAGGATTCCAGCAGCTCGGGCGGCAGGTTGTCCACGCAGTAGAAGCCGAGGTCTTCCAGCGCGGTCAGGGCCACCGACTTGCCCGAGCCGGACATGCCGGTGATCAGGACCAGTTCGATGGGGCTTGGCAGGGTGTCTGACATGGGTGTTGCAGGGTCAGGCGGCAAGCAACTCGCGGGCGTGGGCCAGCGACACCTCGGACTGTTCGTTGCCGCCCAGCATGCGGGCAAGCTCGCGGATGCGCTGTTCGTGCGCGATCGCCTCGACCGTGCTCACGGTCTGTTGGCCGGATTGCTGTTTGCTCACCAGCAGGTGGTGGTCGGCGCAGGCGGCCACCTGCGCCAGGTGGGTCACCGACAGCACCTGCCGGTCCTGGCCCAGCTGGCGCAGCAGGCGGCCCACGGTGTGGGCCACGGCGCCGCCGATGCCCGAATCCACCTCGTCAAAAATCAGTGTGGGTGCCTGACCGAGCCGGCTGGTGACGACCGAAATCGCCAGCGCGATGCGGGAGAGCTCACCGCCGGAGGCGACTTTGCCGACCGGGCGCGGCGTGACGCCCGCATGACCAGCCACCAGGAACTCCACCTGTTCCCTGCCATGGGCCTGGGGTTCTTCGAGGCGCTGCAGTGCCACCTCGAATCGGCCCCCCTGCAGTCCCAGCGTCTGCATGGTTTCGGTGACCGCCTGGGACAGTCGGGGGGCGGCCTGCTGGCGTTTTTTTGTCAGGGCCTGCAAAGCACTGTCAAAGGTCTTCCAGGCCTGGCGTTCGGCTTGTTGCAGGGCGGCCAGATCCAGCGCCTGGTCCACCTGGGCCAGTTCGGCCTTCCACTGCGCGTGCAGTTCGGCCAATTCTTCGGGTGGGCGGCGGTAGCGGCGTGCCAGCGACAGCCACAGCGAAAGCCGCTGGTCCAGCGCCTCCAGGCGGGACGGGTCCTGTTCGGCGTGGCGGGTGTACTGGTGCAGGCTGTGCACGCTGTCCTGCACCTGGGCCAGCGCCGCTTCCAGCGCTTCCACGGGGCCGGCAAAGTCGGGCTCGATGTGGGCTTGGGCCTGCAGGGCCGCCAGCGCGCGGTGGATCAGGTCGCCCGCGCTCGGTTCGGTGGCGTCCAGCGCCGCCACGGCGGCCTGGGCCGCGTCCTGCAGCGCCTGGGCGTTGGCCAGACGGCCATGCTGACCGTTGAGTTCGTCCCACTCGCCGGCTTGCGGCGCGAGCTTGTCCAGCTCGCCGATCTGCCAGGCCAGCCGTTCGCTTTCCTGTTGCAGGCTGTTCTGGCGCTCGGTTGCGCTCTCCAGCGCCTTGCGGCACTGGCGCCACTGCGCCCAGCCCTGTGCCGCGGCGGAGGTGTCGATGCCGGCATAGCCGTCGAGCAGGGCACGCACGGCGTCGGCGCGGGTGAGGCTTTGCCAGGCGTGTTGGCCGTGAATGTCCACCAGCTCGCTGGCCAGTACCTTGAGCTGGGCCACGGTGGCCGCGCTGCCGTTGATCCAGGCACGGCTGCGGCCTTCGGTGTCGACCGTGCGGCGCAGCAGCAGGCTGTCCTCCAGCGGGAAACCCTGCTCCTCCAGCCAGGTGGCCAAGCCGGGCGGGGCATCGAACTCGGCGGCGATTTCGCAGCGCGACGCACCCTCGCGCACCACGCCGCTGTCGGCGCGTGCGCCCAGGGCGAGTTGCAGCGCGTCGATCAGGATGGACTTGCCGGCGCCGGTTTCACCGGTGAGCACGCAAAAGCCCTGGTCCAGTTCCAGGTCCAGTGACTGCACGATGACGAAGTCGCGCAAAACAATGCGTCGGAGGCTCATGAACGTGGGGTGAGGTGGAACGTGTGAAGGGCAGACCGGTCGTATTTTGACCGGGATTTCAACCGCCCTCGTTCCAGTGCAGCTTTTTGCGCAAGGTGTCGAAATAGCTCCAGCCCACCGGGTGCAACAGGCGCAGCGTGTGCTCGGAGCGCCTCACCACGATGCGGTCACCATGCAGCAGGCTGGTGAGGGATTGCATGTCGAAGTTGGCGCTGGCGTCGCGCCCCGAGACGATCTCCACCGCGATCTCGCAGTGCGCGGGCAATACGATGGGGCGGTTGGACAGGGTGTGGGGTGCGATCGGCACCATCACCCAGCCACCAATGGCCGGGTGCAGCAGCGGGCCGCCGGCCGAGAGCGAATACGCGGTGGAGCCGGTGGACGAAGCGATGATCAGGCCGTCGGCGCGCTGGTTGGCCACGAAATGGCCGTCCACCTCCACGCGCAGCTCGATCATGCTGGCCACGCCGCCGCGGTTGACCACCACATCGTTGAGCGCGGTGGCTTCGAACACGCACCGGCCATCGCGCCACACACTGGCGGCCATGAGCGCGCGTGGGTCTTCCTCGAACTCGCCGTACAGCATGGGCCGCAACTTTTCGCGGTAGCTGTCGAAGGGAATGTCGGTGATGAAGCCCAGCCGGCCCTGGTTGATGCCGGCCAGTGGCACGCCGTAGCGGGCGAGCTGGCGGCCGATGCCCAGCATGGTGCCGTCACCCCCCACCACCAGCGCCAGGTCGCAGGCACTGCCCATGGCGGGCACGTCCAGCGCGGGGTATTGCAGCAGGCCGGTGTTGAGCGCGGTGTCCTGCTCCAGCGACACCTCGCAGCCCACGTCGTGCAGGAAATGGGCCACTTCCTCCACCGCATCGCGCGAGCCCGGCGCCTGGTATTTGCCGATGATGGCGACGTGCGCGAAGCGCAGTGGCTGGCCCTTTTTTCGGGCTATCGGCAAGGGTTCAGAAGGCAGGCTCATGCGCAAATTACAACATAGCCCGCACCACCCGCCCGACACGGAAAACCCTTGTCGCCCGCGGGCTCCCGTGGGGCGCATACCTCCGTAAAATGAAACCATGTTGGATGACCGCGCCAAGTTGCTGCTCAAGGCCCTCGTCGAGCGATATATCGCCGACGGGCAGCCCGTGGGCTCGCGCACGCTGGCCAAGGCCGCCGGTCTGGACCTCTCGCCCGCGACCATCCGCAATGTGATGAGCGATCTTGAAGAGCTGGGTCTGATCGCGAGCCCCCACACCTCGGCCGGACGGATTCCCACCGCGCGTGGCTACCGCCTGTTTGTCGACACCATGCTCACCGTGCGGCGCGACGGGTTGCAGGGCGTGGGCGAGATGGGCGCACCGGGCATCGAGGCGGGCCAGCCCCAGCGCGTCATCAGCCATGCCGCGCAAATGCTCTCCAGCCTGTCGCACTTCGTGGGCGTGGTGATGGCGCCGCGCCGTGCTTCGGTGTTTCGCCACATTGAATTCCTCAGCCTGTCCGAGCGACGGGTGCTGGTGATCCTGGTGTCACCCGATGGCGATGTGCAGAACCGCATCATCCACACCCAGGTGCATTTCACCCAGTCGCAGTTGCTGGAGGCGGCCAATTTCCTCAACGCCCACTACTCGGGCCTGACCATGGAAGAGGTGCGCTCGCGCCTGAAGACCGAGGTCGACGTGTTGCGCGGCGAGATCGCGACCCTGATGAAGGCCGCGGTGGAGATCGGCGCCGACGACAACGCGGGGCAGGAGGAGGTGGTGGTCTCTGGCGAGCGCAACCTGCTCTCGGTCAGCGAGTTTTCCAGCGACATGGGCAACCTGCGTCGCCTGTTCGATCTGTTCGAGCAGAAGACACAACTGATTCGTCTGCTCGACGTGTCGGCCCAGGCCGATGGCGTGCGCATCTACATCGGCGGCGAAAGCCAGGTGGTGCCTTTCGAAGACCTGTCGGTTGTGACGGCCCCGTACGAAGTCGACGGGCAGGTGGTGGGCACGCTGGGCGTCATCGGGCCCCAGCGCATGTCCTACGAACGCATGATCCAGATCGTGGACGTCACGGCCAAGCTGGTGAGCAACGCGCTGAGCCACAGCAAATAGCCGGCTTCGGCTGGCGCGCGTTGGCGCCTCTACAATCCACCCCTTCGCGGGCCGTTAGCTCAGTTGGTTAGAGCAGAGGACTCATAATCCTTTGGTCGTTGGTTCAAGTCCAACACGGCCTACCAAAAAAGTCGTGCTACAATGCGTGGCTTACGCGGCTGTAGCTCAGCTGGATAGAGTACTTGGCTACGAACCAAGGGGTCGTGGGTTCGATTCCTGCCAGCCGCACCAAAATGAAAGCCTGCAGCCAAAAGCTGCAGGCTTTTTCATTTCTGCTGTACACCGTACCCATGAGCAAGGCCTTCACCCGCGAGTCCGATCAGGACGAAGACGACGAACTGCCCGTCGCCGCGCCCGTGCCCAGCGGCAAAAACTACATCACGCGCGCCGGCTACGACCGCCTGCGCGCCGAGCTGTTCACGTTGATGGACGAGGAGCGTCCGAAGATGGTGGAAATCGTTCACTGGGCGGCCAGCAACGGCGACCGCTCGGAGAACGGGGACTATCTGTACGGCAAAAAGCGGTTGCGCGAGATCGACCGCCGCATCCGTTTCCTGACCCAGCGGCTGGAGATCGCCGAGGTGGTGGACGCATCGATGCACCACGGTGGCGACCAGGTGTTTTTCGGCGCCACCGTGACCTACTCGGACGAGTCGGGGCTGGAAACGACGGTGACCATCCTGGGTGTGGACGAGGCCGACAGTGCCCAGGGGCAGATCAGCTGGGTGTCACCCGTGGCGCGTGCGCTGCTCAAGGCCCGCGTGGGCGAGGTGGTGCGGCTGGTGGTGCCCGGTGGGGTGCAGGAACTGGAGATCGTGTCGGTGGCGTATCCGGCACCCGCGGCGAAGACCTGATCAGGGCTTGAAGCGCTGGGCCTTGATGACCGAGGTCGTGCGCTTGAGGCTGCGCAACACGTCCGCCAGGTGCTGGCGGTCGCGCACCGAAACCGAGAAGCGGATGTCGGTGGCCGTCTGAGCCGGTTCGTCGCCCATGTCCACATGGGTGATGTCGGCCTCCGCCGAGGCGATGGCCGACGCCACGCGGGCCAGCACCCCCTTGCCATTGGCCACCGTGACCACCACGGTGGTGTCGAACGGGCGCACGGGCTCGTCGGCCCACTCCACTTGCAGAAAGCGCTCGCTGTCGCGCAGCAACAGGCGTTTGCCCGTGGGGCAGTCTTCGGCGTGCACCACCAGACCCTCCCCGCGCCCCAGATAACCCACGATGCGGTCGCCAGGGATCGGCTGGCAGCACGGGGCGTACTGCACCGACAGGCCCTCGCTGCCGTCCAGACTGACCACGCCCTGCGACACCGACTCGTCCTGGCCACTGGCGTAGCGTTCGGTGCTGATGAGCAGCGCGTCGGGTTTGAGGCCGGTCTCCGACAGCAGCACGGCGAGCTTCTTGCCCACCATGCTGGCGATGCGTTTGCCCATCCCGATGTCGGTCATCAGTTCGTGGCGAGATTTGTTGCCGCTGAAGCGCAGCAGCTTTTCCCAGGTGCTCTTGTAGTCGCCTTCCTCGTCCGGCAGGGTGGCGATGCCCTCGGAGCGCAGGGCCTGGGTGAGCATGCGCTCGCCCAGCTCGTTGGCTTTTTCCTGCGCCAGGGTCTTGAGGTGATGGCGGATCTTGGAGCGGGCACGCCCGGTCTTCACGAAGGACAGCCAGGCCGGATTGGGTTCGGCGGCGTCGCCGGTGACGATTTCAACCACGTCTCCATTGGCCAGCTCGGTGCGCAGCGGTCTTTGCTCGCCATTGATCCTGGCGGCCACCGCCCGGTTGCCCACGCCGCTGTGGATGGCGTAGGCGAAATCCATCACGGTGGCGCCGCGTGGCAGCGCGAGGATCTTGCTCTTGGGCGTGAACACATAGACCGCGTCGGGGAACAGGTCGATCTTGACGTGGTCCCAGAACTCGCCCGCGTCATGGGTTTCCTGCTGAATGTCCAGCAGGGACTGCAGCCACTGTGTGCCCAGGCGTTGCGAGGTGTCGCTGCCCGGTTCGCTGGCCTTGTAGAGCCAGTGCGCGGCCACGCCCGACTCGGCCACCACGTCCATGGCGTGGGTGCGCAGCTGGAATTCGATGTTGGTGCCAAACGGGCCGATCAGGGTGGTGTGCAGCGACTGGTAGCCGTTGACCTTGGGGATGGCCACATAGTCACGGAATTTGCCCGGCACCGGCTTGTAGAGCTGGTGCAGGATGCCCATGCCGGTGTAGCAGTCGGTCAGCTCGGGGACGATGATGCGAAAGCCATAGATGTCGGTCACCTGCGAAAACGACAGGTGTTTGCTGTCCATCTTTCGGTAGACCGAATTCAGCGTCTTTTCACGGCCCAGGATGCGCACCCCCATGCCCTGGCGCGCGAAGGCGGTCTCCACCTCCCGCTGGACCCGGGCAATGAGGTCGTGGCGCCGGGTGCGCGACTTGTTCAGGGCCTTGGACAGCACCTCATAGCGCCAGGGGTGGAGAAAGCGGAAGGCCAGGTCCTGCAATTCGCGGTAGGTGAAATTCAGCCCCAGGCGGTGCGCGATGGGGGCGTAGATCTCCAGGGTTTCGCTGCTGATGCGCTGCCACTTGCTGCGCGGCATGTCGCCCATGGTGCGCATGTTGTGGGTGCGGTCGGCCAGCTTGATCAGGATGACCCGCACATCCTTGGCCATGGCCAGCAGCATCTTGCGGAACGACTCGGCCTGGTTCTGTTCCCGGGTGTCGAACTCCAGCCGTTCCAGCTTGGTGAGCCCGTCCACGAGGTCGGCCACCGGCGCACCAAAGCGCTGGACCAGCTCTTCCTTGGTGACGCCGCAGTCTTCAATGGCGTCGTGCATGAGCGCCGCCATCAGGGCCTGGGCATCGAGTTTCCATTCGGCACATTGGGCCGCCACCGCGATGGGGTGGGTGATGTAGGGGTCGCCGTTCTTGCGCAACTGACCCAGGTGGGCCTCGTCGGCAAAGCGGTAGGCCTGGCGCACGCTTTCGATCTCGGCCGGGCTCAGATAGTCCAGCTTGCCCACCAGTGCCGCGAAGCTGGCCGCGGCGGCACTCGCCGCCGGGTGCGCCTGGGCAGCGGAGGATCTCGTATTGCCGGTTTCAGCCACGGTGGTCATCCCCGTACTTTAGCCTGAGACGGGTGGGCCTGCAGGGGCGGCCCCTGGCGGCGCGGCGCGCAGCGCCTATGTGTTGGCACCGCGCCAGCCGGTTCAGCGCGAGGGTGGCACCAGAATCGTCGGCTTGGCCTCGGGCAGCAGGTCGGGGTAGTCGCGGCTGTAGTGCAGGCCCCGGCTCTCATGCCGCATCATGGCCGACATCACGATCAGGTCGGCCACCTGCACCAGGTTGCGCAGCTCCAGCAGGTCGCGGGTGACATGGAACTGCGAATAGAACTCCTGGATTTCGCGCTGCAGCAGGGTGATGCGGTGGGCGGCGCGCTCCAGGCGCTTGTTGGTGCGCACGATGCCCACGTAGTCCCACATGAAGCGGCGCAGCTCGTCCCAGTTGTGCGAGATCACCACCTGTTCGTCCGCATCGGTCACGCGGCTGTCGTCCCACAGCGGGATCTCCGGGTGCGGGGTCAGCGCGGCGGTGCCGATGGCCTTCACCGCGGCTTGCGCGAACACCATGCATTCGACCAGCGAGTTGCTGGCCAGGCGGTTGGCGCCGTGCAGGCCGGTGCAGGTGGTTTCGCCCACGGCGTACAGGCCGTCGATGTCGGTGTGGCCTTCCAGGTCAGTCACCAGGCCCCCGCAGGTGTAGTGCGCGGCCGGCACCACAGGGATCGGCTCTTTGGTGATGTCGATGCCCAGTTCGGCGCAGCGCGCGAGGATGTTGGGGAAATGCTCGTTCAGGAACTCGGGGCTCTGGTGCGAGATGTCCAGGTGCACGCAGTCCAGGCCGTGGCGCTTCATTTCGTAGTCGATGGCGCGGGCCACGATGTCGCGAGGCGCGAGTTCGGCACGCGGATCGTGGTCGGGCATGAACCGGTGGCTGCCCAGGTGTGGTGGCAGCTTCAATTGCCCGCCTTCGCCCCGCACGGCCTCGGTGATGAGGAAGTTCTTGACGTTGGGGTGGTACAGGCAGGTCGGATGGAACTGGATGAATTCCATGTTGCCGACGCGGCACCCCGCGCGCCAGCCGGCGGCAATGCCGTCGCCGGTGGCGGTGTCCGGGTTGGTGGTGTAGAGGTAGACCTTGCCCGCGCCGCCGGTGGCCAGGATGGTGTGCTGTGCGCTGAAGGTCTCGACCTCGTCGCGGTCCACATCGAGCACATAGGCGCCGTAGCAGCGGGTGGACCCCACGCCGGCCTTGTGGTCGGGCAACTGGCGGTCCGTGACCAGGTCGACCAGCATGTGGTTCTCGAAGAAGGTGATGCCGGGCGTGGCCCGGGCCAGCTGGCTCAGAGTTGCCTGCACGGCCGCGCCGGTGGCGTCGGTGGCGTGCACGATGCGCCGGTGGGAGTGGCCGCCTTCGCGCGTGAGGTGCAGTTCACCGTTTTCGGTGGAGAAGGGCACACCCAGCTCCTGCAACCAGGCAATGGCCGCCGGCGCGTTCTCCACCGTGAACCGCGTGGCCTCCAGGTCGCACAGGCCGGCGCCGGCGACCAGCGTGTCGTCCACATGCGAGGCGTAGCTGTCGCCCTCGGCCAGCACGGCGGCGATGCCGCCCTGGGCCCAGTTGCTGGAGCCGTCGGAGATGCCGCGTTTGGTCACCACGGCCACACGGTGGGTGGGCGCGAGCTTCAACGCGGCCGTGAGGCCGGCCAGGCCGCTGCCGATGATGAGGACGTCAAAGGAATGGTGGGCGCTCATGGCTCTCTGGTGTGAAGGGGTGTGGTGCTGGGCGCGCCCGGATGGCGGGGCGCGGTGTCCAGTTCAGGTCAGTTGGGAGAGTAGGCCAGCCGCACGTAGATGGGGGCAAAGGCCTCGGCCTGCGTGAGCTCGATCAGCGTTTCCTTGGCCAGCTCCAGCATGGCGATGAAGGTCACCACCAGCACCTGCGAACCCCGGGTGGGGTCGAACAGATCGCCGAATTCCACGAAGCGCTGGCCTTGCAGCTTGCGCAGCACGATGCTCATGTGTTCGCGCACCGAGAGTTCCTCGCGGCTGATCTTGTGGTGCTGGACCAGCTTGGCGCGCTTGAGGATGTCGCGCCAGGCGCTCTGCAGGTCGAGCACATGCACGTCGGGGAAGCGCGGCACCAGGGCTTGCTCCACATAGACCTGCGCGCGCAGGAAGTCGCGGCCGTACTGCGGCATCTCGGCCAGACGCTGCCCGGCCAGCTTCATCTGTTCGTATTCGAGCAGACGGCGCACCAGCTCGGCGCGCGGGTCTTCGGCTTCTTCGCCTTCGGCCACCTTCTTGGGCGGCAGCAGCATGCGCGACTTGATCTCGATCAACATCGCCGCCATCAGCAGGTATTCGGCCGCGAGTTCCAGGTTGCTGGCGCGGATCTCGTCCACGTAGCTCAGGTACTGGCGCGTCACCGCCGCCATCGGGATGTCGAGGATGTTGAAGTTCTGCTTGCGGATCAGGTAGAGCAGCAGGTCCAGCGGCCCTTCAAAGGCCTCCAGGAAGATCTGCAGCGCATCGGGCGGGATGTACAGGTCCCGCGGCATGGTGAACAGCGGCTCGCCATACAGCCGCGCCAGCGCGACATGGTCGACCACGGTGGGCAGCACATCGTCCAGCCCCTGCGGGGCCTCGTCGAGAGCCGGCGAATCGTGGCTCATGGCATGCGCCTGGACGGGGGGGGCCGGAATCAGTGTTGATCGGCCTTGGTCTGGTACACGTACGGCTGCTGGGGCACGGTGGTCGCTTCGGCCTTGGCCTGGAAATCGCGGTCGATCTGCTTGTCCCACAGCAGGGCGCGTCCCTGGCGTTGTTCCTGCTCCAGCGTGGGCTTGTCGGCCTTGAGCTTGTCGATGAACTGCGTCGCGTCAGACGTGTAGTGCGGGCGGGCGAAGAAAGACATGGTCGGTGGCGCGGGCGGCGCTGGATGGGGAAAACGCCGATTTTACCGGTCGGACCCACCGACCCGATCCGGGGCTGCGTGGCGGCACCGGTCTGTGTCCTTTCGGCATCAGGCCGAGGCCCGTGAGCGGCTTGCCGACTGGAGTCGGTCCGCTTCGGGCGTACCATTTGGGCGTCCGCAACACGCGCGAAAGGTCCATGAACAGCTTTTCTCAACCTGCCTCGTGGCTCCATCTGGACTGGGTTCTGGTGGTCGTCGTGGCGTGGTTGCTGGTCGGCGTTGCAGGCGTTGCGGCGCTGCGCCGGTTTCGGTTCGTGGCCGTGGTGCTGTTCCCCGTGGGCGCCCTTTTTTCGGTGGTCCTGATGGCGGTGGGCATCGGTGCCGCTTTCGCCACGCCGGAGGTGGCGGTGCTGCCGCTGGGCCTGCCTCAGCTGCCATTTCATTTGCGGCTCGACAGCCTGTCCGCTTTCTTCCTGATCCTGATCGGCGGCGTTTCGGCCGGCGTGTCCACGTTTGCGGCAGGCTACTTCCGGCGTGGCGAAGGCACGCCTCCGGGGCTCATCTGTCTCGAATACCACGTCTTTCTGGCCAGCATCGCCATGCTGGTGATGGCCGACGATGCCTATGTGTTCATGGTGATGTGGGAGACCATGGCGTTCTCGTCGTTCTTTCTCGTGCTGGCCAACCACCGCATGCCGGAGATTCGACAGGCCGCTTACCTCTACGTGCTGGTGGCGCACATCGGCGCGCTGGGCATCCTGCTGTGTTTCGGGGTGCTGCAGGCCGGCACCGGGGACTACACCTTTGCCAACATGCGCGCCCAGCAGCTGTCGCCGTTCTGGGGGTCGGCCGCCTTCGTGCTGGCGCTGTTCGGATTCGGCGCGAAGGCCGGCGTGCTTCCCTTGCACGCCTGGCTGCCCGAGGCACACCCCGCCGCCCCGTCCCCGTTTTCAGCGCTGATGAGCGGGGTGATGCTGAAGATCGCGCTGTACGGCATCCTGCGGGTGTCCTTCGATCTGCTCCAGACCCGCATCTGGTGGTGGGGCGTCCTGCTGATGGCCGTGGGTCTGGCCAGTGCGCTCTTCGGGGTGGTGTTTTCCACCGTGCAGGTGGAGATGAAGCGCTTGCTGGCCTATTCGTCGATCGAGAACATCGGGCTGATCTGCACGGGTTTTGGCTTGTCGCTGCTGTTCTCCGCCTACGGCATGCAGGCCTTGTCGGCCCTGGCCCTGACGGCGGCGATGTACCACATGATCGGTCACGCGTTTTTCAAGAGCCTGCTGTTCTGCAGCACCGGCGCGGTGATGCACGCCACCGGCGAACGCAGCCTGGGCAAGCTCGGCGGCCTGATGCGCACCATGCCCTGGGTGGCCTGGCCCACGCTGGTCGGGGTGCTGGCCTGTGCCGGTCTGCCGCCCTTCGGGGGTTTCGTGGCCGAGTGGCTGTTGCTTCAGAGCTTTTTGTTCACCACGGGGCTGCCCAGTCCGTCGCTCGACATGCTGCTGCCGGTCATGGCGGCGCTGGTCGCGCTGATCGCCGCCCTCTCGGCGTACACCATGGTCAAGTACTTCGGCGTGGTGTTTCTGGGCCAGCCGCGCGAGGAAAAGCTGAAAGACGCCCACGATGCCGGGCCCTGGGAGCGCGGAGGCATGCTCTGGCTGGTGGGCGGTTGCGTGGTGTTGGGGCTGTTGCCGAACCAGGTGATTGCGCTGATCAGCCCGGTCACCCAGCGGCTGGTGCAGGCGGGGATGTCCCAGAACGCTGCGGCCAGCGGCTGGCTGCTGGTTCCGGTGGGCGTGGAGCGGGCCAGCTATGCCCCCGTGATCTTCCTGCTGGGCGTGCTGGTCAGCATGGGCCTGGCGTTCGTGATGGTGCGCAAGCTCTACCATGGCCGCCTGCGCCGGGTGCCGCCGTGGGACTGCGGCCACCCGTGGCAGACCGCCCGCATGCAGGACACGGCCGAAGGCTTCGGGCAACCCATCCGCCAGATCTTCGAGCCCATCTTCCGCATGCAGCGGCAACTGCCCACGGCGTTTGACGAGCGGCCCACCTACGCGGTCACGGTCGAAGATCCGCTGTGGCACTGGCTGTACCTGCCGGTGGCGCGACTGGTCGACAAAGTGTCCAAGCTTGTCGGGCTGCTCCAGCAGGGCCGGATTGCGGTGTACCTGATGTACAGCTTCGCGACGCTGATCGTGTTGCTGCTGCTGGTGAAGCGATGAGTGCCCTGGGCGTTTTTTCACAACTGCTGGCGCTGGTGACGGCCTTGCTGCTGGCGCCCCTGCTCACGGGCTGGGTCAATCAGTGGCGCCATTGGTTGCAGAACAAATCGGCGCCGGGTTTGCTGCAGCCGTACCGCATGTTGCACAAGCTGTTTCACAAAGAGTCCGTCATGGCCGAGCATGCCTCGCCGCTGTACCGGATCGCGCCCTACGTGGTGTTCGGCTGCATGCTGCTGGCCAGCGCCATCATTCCCACCTTGTCCACGGACCTGCCACTCTCGCCCGCGGCCGATGCGATAGCGCTGGTGGGGCTGTTCGCCCTGGCCCGCGTGTTCATTTCGCTGGCGGCGATGGACGTGGGCACGGCCTTCGGCTCGCTCGGTGCCCGACGGGAAATGCTGGTGGGCTTTCTGGCCGAGCCCGCCTTGCTGATGGTGCTGTTCTGCGCCTCGATGATCTCCGGCTCAACCTCGCTGACCACCATGGTGGAGACGCTGGCCCACCGCGAACTGACGATCTACCCCAGTCTGCTGCTCGCGGGCGTGGCCTTCACCATGGTGTCGCTGGCGGAAAACGCGCGCGTGCCAGTGGACAACCCCGACACCCACCTGGAACTCACCATGATCCACGAGGCCCTGGTGCTCGAATATTCCGCCCGCCACCTCGCACTGATGGAGTGGGCCGCCAGCCTGAAGTTGTTTGCCTACTCCTGTGCCGGCCTGGCGCTGTTTTTCCCCTGGGGCGTGGCGCAGGCCCATGCCCCCATGGCCTTGCTGCTGGCCCTGCCCATGCTGGTGTTCAAGCTGGCGGTGGGCGGCATTGCGCTGGCGATGATCGAGACGGCCAGCGCCAAGATGCGGATCTTCCGGGTGCCGGAGTTCCTGGGCACCGCTTTTTTGCTCGCGGTGATCGGCCTGTTGGTGAACGTGCTGCTGGGGGTGGGATGATCCAATACGCGCCGCAACTGATCAATCTGTTCGCCACCCTGATCCTGCTGCTCTCCTTCGCCATGATCTCCCAGCGGCGCGTTGTGTCGCTGGTGCATCTGTTCATGATCCAGGGCGCCGCGCTGGTGGCGGCGTCGTTCCTGCTGGGCTATGTCACCCGGCAACCGGACCTGTACGTGTCTGGCGCGATCACCTTCGTGCTGAAGGTGCTGTTCATTCCCTGGATGCTGCACCGGCTGATCCGGCGCCTCAATGTGCGCTGGGACGTGGAGACGCTGCTGAACATCCCGACGACCATGCTCGTGGGCATCGCGCTGGTGATCTTCTCCTTCAGCCTGGCCCTGCCGATGTCGCGCCTGTCGGACTCCATCGCGAGCGATGCGCTGGGCATCGCGCTGGCCTGTGTGCTGCTGTCGTTCATGATGATGATCATCCGCTCCAAGGCCATTCCCCAGGTGATCGGATTCCTGTCGATGGAGAACGGGCTGATCTTCGCGGCCACCACCGTGACCAACGGCATGCCCATGATCGTGGAGTTCGGCATCGCGCTGGACGTGCTGGTGGGGGTGTTGATCCTGGGCGTGTTCATGTTCCAGATCCGGGAAAAGTTCGACAGCCTGGACATCCACAACCTTGAGTCGCTCAAGGAAGACTGAGCCATGAGCGCGTTGTACTTCGTGTTGGGTTTGCCGCTGGCGGGGGGCCTGGCGCTGGCCTTCATCGGGCACTGGTCGCGCGCGCGCGATGTGAACGTGGTCTTCAGCCTGGGGACCTTTGTGGCGGCCTGTTTCCTGACGGCTCAGGTCATCAACGAGGGGCCGCAGTACGTCTGGGACAGGCAGTTCTTCATCGACCCGCTGAACGTTTTCCTGGTCACGCTCACGGCGTTCGTGGGGCTGACCACGGCCATCTTTTCCAGGCCCTACATGCGCATCGAGCAGGACCACGGCAAGATGACGCCGCGGCGCATGCAGCTCTACCACAGCATGTACCAGCTGTTCAGCTTCACCATGTTGCTGGGCTTCACCACCAACAACCTCGGGATCATCTGGGTGGCGATGGAAGCAGCCACGCTCACCACCGTGCTGCTGGTCAGCGTGTACCGCACCTCGGCCAGCCTGGAAGCTGCCTGGAAGTATTTCATTCTGTGCGGCGTGGGGATCGCGCAGGCCCTGTTCGGCACCATCCTGGTCTACATGGCGGCCGACAAGGCCATGGGGCTGGACCACGCATCGCTGCTGTGGAGCGACCTCAACGGCATCAAGGACCAGCTCGACCCGGCCATCATGACGCTGGCCTTCGTCTTCCTGCTGGTGGGGTACGGCACCAAGATCGGTCTGGTGCCGCTGCACAGCTGGCTACCCGATGCGCATGCCGAAGGCCCCACGCCGGTGTCCGCGGTGCTCTCGGGGCTGCTGCTCAACGTGGCGATGTACGCCGTGCTGCGCTTCAAGGTGCTGACCGACGGCGCGCTGGACAGCAACATGGCCGGGCAGCTCATGATGGGTTTTGGCCTGCTCTCGGTGGTGGTGGCCGCGTTCTTCCTGTCGCGTCAGAAAGACGTGAAACGCATGTTCTCGTACTCGTCCATCGAGCACATGGGCCTGATCACCTTCGCCTTCGGCATGGGCGGGCCGGTGGCCAACTTTGCCGGCCTGCTGCACATGACGGTGCACTCGCTGGTCAAGTCCGCCATCTTCTTCACCGTGGGCCACGCCACGCAGAAAGCGGGCACCCAGGTCATGAGCGAGATCCGTGGCCTCATCAAGGTCAACCCCACGGTGGGCTGGGGCCTGATCCTGGGTGTGATGGCGATTCTGGGCATGCCGCCCTTTGGCGTGTTCGCCAGCGAGTTCCTGATCCTGACCACGGCCATGCGCGACCAGCCGTGGGCCACGCCCTTCCTGTTCCTGGCGCTCGGGGTCGCGTTCGCTTCCATGCTGGTTCGCGTGCTGCCCATGGTGTTTGGCGACACCACGCTCAAGGCGCTGGCGCACCCGCCGGCCCTGATCCCCGTGTTTCTGCACCTGACGCTGGGCCTGGTGCTGGGCTTGTACATCCCGCCCTACCTGAACGCCTGGTACGTGCAGGCAGCGCGTTTGCTGGGAGGTTGAACCGATGAAGATACCCGGCCTCGACCTGGCGTTCACGCCGCTGCCGGCCCCGGTGCCGATGGCGCACGCGCAGGTCACCGAAGCGCAATGGATGGCCGCGGCCACCGCGGTGCGCGAGGCCGGGGGGCGTCTGCTGGCGCTCTGGGCGGGCCAGGCGGTGCCGGGGGCCGAAGGGTCGCTGCGCGCCGAAGCGGTGTGCGCCGCCTACGCCACGCCCGAAGGTCTTTTCTGGCTCAGCCTGCCCTTGGTGGCGGGGAACGGCTTCACGCCGTACCCGGACCTCGCCACGGTGTTCCCGGCCGCGGGCCGGATGCAGCGCGCGGCCGCCGATCTCTCGGGTGTGCACGCCGAAGGCGCGCAGGACCAGCGGGCGTGGCTGAACCATGGCGCCTGGGCCAGGGAACAGCCGCCCTTGCTGCAGAACCCGCTGGCCCTGCCCGAACCCGCGCCGGGGCCCTTGACCGACTACCCGTTCGTGCAGGTGGCTGGCGACGGGGTGCACGAGATCGCGGTGGGCCCGGTGCACGCCGGCATCATCGAGCCCGGCCATTTCCGGTTTTCCGTGGTGGGCGAAAAGGTGCTGCGGCTGGAGCAACGCCTGGGCTACACCCACAAAGGCGTGGAGCAGCGCATGACCCAGCTCGCGCCGCTGCAGGCGCACCGGCTGGCGGGCCGGGTGTCGGGCGACAGCACCGTGGCCTTTGCGTGGGCCTACTGCATGGCGCTGGAGTCGGCCACCCGGACCGTGGTGCCACCGCGTGCCGCCTGGCTGCGGGCGTTGCTGCTGGAGCGGGAACGCATTGCCAACCACCTGGGCGACCTGGGTGCGCTGGGCAACGATGCTGCTTTTGCGTTCGCGCTGGCCCAGTTCTCGCGCCTGCGCGAAGACTGGCTGCGCGACGCCCACGCGGCATTTGGCCACCGGCTGATGATGGACTGCGTCCAGCCCGGCGGCGTCCAGGGCGATGTGGCGCACGACCAGATCGACCGGATGCTGCAGACCTGTGAACGGCTGGAGAACGAGGTGCGCGGCCTGTACACCGTCTTCGAGTCGCATGCGGGGCTGCAGGACCGGCTGATGCGCTGCGGCTCGGTCCCGCCCGCGCTGGCCGCCCGGTTGGGCTTGACCGGGCTGGCCGGTCGCGCCAGCGGCCAGGCCAGGGACCTGCGCTGCGACCACCCCTGGGCGCCCTATGACCAGCTGGCGGTGGCGATGGCAACCCACCGGGGCGGCGATGTGGCGGCGCGCGTGGCGCTGCGTTTTGACGAGGTGTTCGAGTCCATCCGCCTGGTGCGCGACCTGCTGCGCGGACTCCCGCCAGGGCCGGTGCGCTGCGAGCTGGCGCTGCCCGATCTGCCCTGCCGGGGCGCGGGCTGGGTGGAGGGCTGGCGCGGCGAGGTGTTCGTGGCGCTGGAGCTCTCGGGGGGCGGGGCGGGCGCGCGCATCGCGCGCTGCCATTTGCACGACCCGTCGTGGCAGAACTGGCCGGTGCTGGAGCACGCCATCATGGGCGACATCGTGGCCGACTTCCCCCTGATCAACAAGTCGTTCAACCTCAGCTATTCGGGGCACGATCTATGATTTGGAAAGTCGCGTGGCAGATCGTCAAGACGGGCATCCGCAGCGAGCCCGCGCCCGACATTGGCGAGGCGGCGCAGGCCGAGGCCTCCCGAATCCAGGCCGAGCTGTTGAGCATCCTGGGGCAGGCGCTGGCGATCCGGGAAGTGGATGCCGGCTCGTGCAACGGCTGTGAGCTGGAGATCAACGCCCTGACCAACCCGTACTACAACCTGGAGGGGCTGGGCATCCGTTTCGTGGCCAGCCCGCGCCATGCCGACCTGCTGCTGGTCACCGGCCCGGTGTCGCGCAACATGGAAACCGCGCTGCGGCGCACCTACGACGCCACGCCCGAACCCAAACTGGTGGTGGCGGTGGGGGACTGCGCCTGCGACGGTGGAATCTTCGGCGAAAGCTACGCCAGCTGCGGGCGGGTGGCCAACGTGATCCCGGTGGATGTGGTGGTGCCCGGTTGTCCACCACCGCCGGTGGACATCCTGCGCGGCATCCTCACGGCGGTGCGGCGGCGGGTGGCGTAGTTGTCGCGCCAACCCACCCCTTTCTGGCATGCGCAATCTGGATTCGAACAAAGCAACAGATATTCAGTGGGTTGTTCCTGCGAGGAATTTGGGGCGGTAGCAGTCGTTGGATTTGACGCTGCGGATGAGTCTTGCGGGCTGTTTGCAGTCATTCCAGGTCTTTGGTCATTTGCAGCAATCCATTGCCCTGATCAACTGAGGGAAGTCTTCTGGAGGCTGAATTCATCCGATACATTGATGCAAAGCCAAGCGGTCGTTGTTTCGGCATGTTTGGTGTCTACTTCGCTGCCCCCAACGAATATCATCCTAAGATGGGCATGGACACCTCGTCGCTAGATCAAAAAATGAGTCATTCGCATGGGCACCAGTACAAGAAGCGTCCTCAGGTATCCCGGGAGCAAGGCCCGTTTCAGTGGCTTCATCGCTAGGGCGATCTCACTCAACGTCTCCCGTCCTCGACTGTTTGTCGAGCCTTTTTGCGGCGGGGCGAGCGTTTCGATCGCTCTGCTCGAAGATGGCGTTGTCGATGAGATCGCGATTAATGATGTCGACCCGCTGATCGCACAGTTTTGGACAACTGTTTTTTCGAAGGCAGGCGCGGAGTGGTTGGCTGCCCGAGTTGCCGAGGTACCTCTGTCTGTGGAAGAGTGGAAGCGACAGAAGGCCCTCGAACCAGCCAGCCAGCGCGAGGCTGCGTTGAAATGCCTATATCTCAACCGCACATCATTCAATGGAATCATCCATCAGTCGGGCCCACTCGGCGGCTGGGGGCAGAAGAACATCAAGATCGACGTGCGCTTTAACCGCCAGCGAATCGCTAATCGCATCCTTGCGCTCTCGGAACTGCGTTCCAAAGTCACTGTAGCGAACGAAGGTTGGCGCACGTTCTGCGAGCGTTTCGCCGAAAGCGAACGCGCGGTCCTATACCTTGATCCTCCCTATTATCACAAGGCAGAGCAGCTCTACGGGCATGTGTTTGACGAGGGCGAGCACGAGGCCTTGAGGGACTTCCTGCGAACGATGAACCGACCATGGCTGCTGTCGTATGACGATGCCCAAGAAGTGCGCGACCTCTACGGAGACGTGACGAGCAAGGCCCGCGTTATCGACAACACTTATTCGACCCATCCGCTGGGTGGGTGCGCCTTTGTGGGGCGCGAGCTGGTGTTCACGAACATGAAGCGGTTGCCGGCGGCGGCCAAGTCGGCCAAGGGCCATGTCGGGCTAAGTGTCAAAAAACCCCGCAAATCCCGAGCTGGCAACGCCGACGCTCTGCGCTTCCCGATCTCCGCCGCGGCAGCGGCTTATTACGCACAGTAAATTCAAAACGACTCAGAGGAGTGAGCATGTCCAGTGTCTTTGACAACGTGGTTCTTCCCAACAAGCTCATGCTGCTGCTGGGCGACTTCGACACCAACCACGTTGGATACGTGTTCGGCATCGACTTCCAGCGGGCAACTGTATTGACGAACGACAACTGGAAGGCACGGGTCGCTGGCATCCCGCACAACAGTTTTCTGGTGGCCACCGCGATCAATCCGCAGAGCCCTGCGACTGCAACAGCCTTCGACAATGAGCTGGTTTTGCTGAGAGTGCTCGGGCCGGCACGATTGCCCTCAGACAGCGAGATGGTGCAGACACGCATCGAGCACAACCAGCGTCGTGAGGCCCATGAGCGCTATCCGAGCAGCGAAGCCGACGGATTCGACCCCATGACGCAGAGCGAACTCCAGTATGCGGGCCTCGAATGCCGAATATTGGGAACGTTCTTCCTCGACGACGACGGCGAGATCAGGCTGGGCAGCGATGTGGAGAACTACTTCGCTTCAACACGCCTGCGGGTATACAAACCGCGAGCAGAAGCGCTTGAGAAGATCGTTAATCACATCAACGCCGACCGCCGCAGGACGATGTTGGCCGATGCGCTGGCTGCAGGGTTCAAGTCGGCCCCGAGCTCGATCCCCATCGGCACGGTGCGCTACACGTCGACCTCCCGCCTGCATCGCGGCAAGGACGAGCCCAAGGTGCCTGTCCTGATCCAGCCCTCCGACTTCCTGGCTCGGCGCACGGCGGTCTTGGGCATGACCCGCACAGGCAAGTCGAACACCGTCAAGACCACCGTGGCCTCCGTGGCCACGGCCGGCCGCCGCGACGGCATCAAGATCGGCCAGATCATCTTCGACATCAACGGCGAGTATTCGAACGCGAACCACCAAGACGACGGAAGCTCCATTGCTGCCGTCTTCGGCGACGACTGCATCCGCTATCGGGCCATCGAGACGGACGGCTTCCTCGACCTTCGGACGAACTTCTACGAGCAGCCAGCAGAAGCGCTCAACTTGATCTCGAAGCTGCTGGTCAATGATCCGTTCCGCAACCAAACCGACTTGCAACAGTTCCTCGACTCGGGCCTTGAGGAGCCCGAGGCAACCGACATGTCGAACCACAAGCGTTGGCAGCAGCGCGTTGCGGTCTTCCAAGCAATTCTCTTCGCTGCCGGCTTCCCCGCGCCAACTGGCTTGGTCGTGAAGTTCCCCGCGAACAAGGACGTCTTAGAGGCGGTGAAGAACGCGGATGGCCCGACGCCCACTCCGGTCGGCAAGGGATCGTGCAGCCTTTCCCCGCAGCAGGCGGTGGATTTCTTCACCACCGTCCGCAGCCTCAACTATGAGCTGCGCGAACAGCAGAAGGCGGACAACAAGCCGCAGAAGGGCTTCACGAACTCGTCGGGCAACGCTTGGGTTGATCCCATGATGGAGTCCTACCTTAATGTGCTCGCAAGGGCCAATGCCACCGGCACCTCGATCCGTGGCTTTCGGGCCCTGATCGGAACCAAGGAATATCACTCGCCCAAGCGTCAAGGCGACGTCGTCAAGGAAGTCGTCGGCCACCTGTGGGCTGGCAAGATCGTGATCCTGGACTTGTCGGCGGGGCCGGTCGAAGTGCGCTCCGTCCTCTCCAAACGCATTGCGCAGCAGATTTTCGACACATCCTTCCGCGAATACAACTCGGGCAGGACGCCGCAGAACATCGTGATCTACGTCGAGGAGGCGCACAACCTTATCGGCAAGAAGGAGGAGCTCACAACGACCTGGCCGCGGATCGCCAAGGAAGGCGCCAAGGCCAAGATCGCCTTCGTCTACGCCACGCAGGAGCCGTCATCGATCCATCCGAACATCCTCGCTAACACCGAGAACTGGTTCGTCACGCACCTTAACAACGACGATGAGTTGAAGGCTCTGGCCAAGTTCTACGATTTTGGGGACTTTTCCGCCTCGCTGAAATCGGCGCAGGACGTTGGTTTCGCACGTATCAAGACCTTGTCGTCTCCTTTCGTGGTACCGGTTCAGATAGACCGGTTTACTCCAGCCGAGTTGAAGAAGCAGCTCGCGGAGATCGACGCGGCCAACGCCGTCAAGGCAAGTTGAGTATCGAGGAGCGCGCATGCCCTACGAAGGACAGCAGGCCAGTAAAAGGGGCCACATCGACATCGTTAAAAACGACGATGTCAAGAAGTTCCTCTCCGAGTGTGCATACCTAACGCAGCCCGGGGACCAAGCCGCAGTATCCATTGCGGCGCATTACAAGCCGGCGCCGAAATGCGATGTGCTGCCGCAACTGGTCGTAGCTTCGGACGGGAGCGCCTACTCTGAACCTATCGACAAGAAGTTCCCCTCGACGCAGGTCGGCTACGTTAAGACCAGTTTCATGGCGTTCGACATGGGTGACTACAACGGGCTTGTGACTCCGGGTAGCCCGTTTGTTGACCCGTATGCGGCGGCGAGCCTGCACAACAAGGCTCGTGCCGTTGCGTTCACCCTCCCGGGATCGAACGTTCGCTACAAAGGGCTACGTGTTCAAGATGGATTTCGGCGGGCGGTCTACGAGCAACTATCGGACGAGCGCACGCAAATCCCCCGAGGCGGCTTCTCCGTGAAAGACATGCTCTATCACCTGGAAGGCGGACAAATTGCCATTGAGAAGTGTCCGTCGTGCGGCCAGGGGGGGCCTCACCTGTTCAAGAGGGGTAAAGATGAGAGCGCCTGTTCCGGCTGTGGCGCAACGGTCTACGTCACAGACTCGCTACGCATCCACGAGCAGATCTCCGACCAAGGCGACAACTCCTCGGCGATCACGCGCTTCATGAACGCGGTGGAGCACCTCCAATTGGCGACGCTCCTGAAGGCCATGGCGGACAACAACCTGTCCACTGTTTCTGGGACTGCCATCATGGTGGACGGTCCGCTGGCTCTCTTTGGTCAGCCCGCGAGGTATCACGCGTCAATTCAAGCCTTTTACTACGGCCTGTTCGAACGGTGCGAGTCGGCAGGTCTACCGCCCCCGTTGATCATGGGCATGCAAAAGGACGGCATGGTTATGGAGCACGCCCGCGCGCTGTCGCCGCACTTGAAGAATGGCACGTTCTGCGCGATCTCGGATCAGTACCGAGCAGAGTTCATAAACGGTATTGCTCCGCTTACCGACAACTTCGGCCACGAAACCTACTACGGGCAAGACTTCATCTACAAGACCGACAGCGGCAGGATCTTCGACGTCTGCCTCGCCTATCCGTTCGCCAACAAGCGGAACCGCAAGGAGTTTTCGGGCCAGAAGGCTGATCCCAAGAACTATGACCGCTGGCTCGCGCGGGCGTTCGCGCTAATTCGGCACTTAGAGTTCGACCTATATGAGAACTCAGTGGTACCAGTCGCACTAGCCCATCGTCATGCTTCGATCAGCCTTTCGCCGGGTGGCACGCTGTTGGATGTATTGACGAAAAAGCACCTGAGCTAGTAGTCGAAATTCGGTCTACACCGTTCGGATGGCAAGAACCCGCAAGAGCGATCCGAGTTGGGCTGATCCTAGGGTAGCCGCCTCCTGATCGGCAATGTGCTGCTCATTCTGTGCGCTGCTCATTGGTCTCAACAGTGAGGCAGTTCGTTGCAAGCAACAATCTCCTCTCGCTGCCTACTTGACTCGCGCATGCACCGCGTGACCGATCGCAATGCGCCTAAACCGAACTTGGCACCGTCGCCTGAAGCCCCTCAACCCGAATAAACACTATCCCGCAATCCCCAGCAAATCCATGATGCCGGAGATGAAGGTCAGGGGATGCGTTGGGCAGCCTGGCAGGTAGAGCGAGGGGGTCACTTTTTCCAGGAAGCTGCGGTCCAGCGCATCGCTGTCGGCGAAGACGCCGCCCGAGATCGCGCAGGCGCCCATGGCGATCACCAGTTTCGGCTCGGGGATCGCGTCCCAGCAGATCTCCAGCGCCTGCGCCATGTTGCGGGTGATGGGGCCCGTGAGCACGAGGCCGTCGGCGTGGCGCGGTGAGGCCACGATGTCGATGCCGTAACGGCCCAGGTCAAAGTTCACGTTGCCGGTGGCATTGAGTTCCATCTCGCAGCCATTGCAGCCGCCGGCGGACACCGAGCGCAACTTGAGCGAGCGGCCGAAGCGCTGGTGCAGCGCGGCCGACACCTGCACCGGGTCGATGTGGGCGCGCGCCGCCGTGACCACCAGCCCCTCGCGCCGGGTGCTGGCGAGCTTCACGTCGTTGTTGAAACCCAGCTTGCCGCTGGGGCAGACCGGTTCGCAGTCGCCGCACAGCACGCAGCGGCCCAGGTCGATGCGCATGGGCACGAGCTCGATGGCGCGGCTGGGGCAGACGCTCTGGCAGGCCTGGCAGCTGTCGGCGCAGGCGGTGTCGGCAATGAGGGGCTTGCCCCGGAATCCGGCCGGCACGGCGCGGCGCAGGTCGGCGATGTACTGCGTGCCCTGGGAGCGGCGCACGGCGATGGTTTTCAGCATGGTGGGGCTCACAGATCGTTGCCGCAGTACGAGAGGTCAAAGCTCTTGTTGCAGATGGGGAAGTCCGAGATGCCGTTGTCGCGCACGGCCAGCGCCAGGCCAAACCAGTTGGCCGGCGACGGGTCTTGCACGTGGTAGTGCAGCAGGCCGCCCGTGTCCGTGGTTTCAATCGCTTGCAGAACCGGGCCGCGGGTGCCTTCGACCAGGCTCACGCACAGGGTCTGGGCGGCCAGCGCGGCGCTCGCCCCTTCGGGCGCTGCGGGCGCGAGCGCTGTGGCTGGCTCGCCGGGAGCGCGGGCCAGTGCCTCCAGCAGCCAGGCCACCGACGCGTCGATTTCCTGCATGCGCAGGTCCATGCGCGCCCAGCAGTCGCCCGTGGGGGCGGTCACGGTTGTGATGGGGGCGTGTTCGTAAACGCCCGGCAGCCGTTCGCGCAGGTCCAGCGCCACGCCGCTGGCGCGCGCCACCACGCCGGTGAGGCCCATGTCCAGCGCCGCCTGCGGGCTGAGCACGCCGGTCCCGACAAACCGGGCCTTGACGCTGCGTGCGCTGCGCATCAGCCCATTGACTTCGTGGATGTCGCGGGCGAAGCCTTGCAGGGTCTTGCGCAGGTCGTCGCGCAGTTCGGCTGACAGCGCGCGGGCCCAGCCGGGGCGCAGCCAGCCGCGCCCGAAGCGGTTGCCGCAGACGCGCTGGCTGGCGTTGATGACGGCGGTGCGCAGGCGGCCATAAGTGGCCGCGGCCTGCAGGTAGGCGATGTCGGTGGCCAGGCCGTTGAGCGTGGCCACGTGCATGGCGATGCGTTCCATTTCGAGCCCGACCGCGCGCGACAGCGCGGTGTCGGCACTCACTGGCCGGCCCGACAGGGCTTCCATGGCCTGGCAGTAGGCCCAGGCGTAGGCCACCGCGGAGTCGCCGGCGATCGACTCGACGAGGGGCGTGAGGCCCCAGGCCGGGCGGCGCAGCAGCAGCGCCTGGGCGCCGCGGTGCTGGTAGCCGAGCTGGATTTCGAGGTGGATCACACGTTCGCCGTGGCACATGAAGCGAAAGTGCCCGGGTTCGATCACGCTGGCGTGGATCGGGCCAACGCCCACTTCATGGACCTCGTTGCCGCGCACCGTGAAGAAGGGGTAGTCGGCCATGTGCTGCTGGCGCTCGCCTTCGAAGCGCACCGGCTTGAGCCAGGGGTGGCCCTCGGGCACCACGCCGGTCTGTTCCCACAGCTCGCGCTCGTGGATCTGCGCGGCCGGGTGGCTGGCGCTCAGGCTGGGGTAGTGCTCGCCCCGGCGGGCCTGGCCGCGCAGCACGCCCAGCGCGCCTTCGGGGGGCAGGAACACGGCGGTGAGCACCCAGTCGCCCGCATCGGCCGGGGTCGCCGCACGGCCGAACAGGCTCAGCAGGCGCTCGCCTTGTTGCAGGCGCTGCAGGCACCGGTCGGCGAACTCGTTCAGCGGCAGGGGCTGCAGGGCCCGGCCGGAAAACAGCGCGCAGGGCGAGGGTTTGGGAATGGGGAGGGACACGTTCTCAGCCTTCAATGGATTGAGCCACCGCCTGCAGCAGCTGCGTGAACACGTCGGGGGTGTAGGTGCCCAGCATGATCAGCACGGTCACGAAGCCGATCTTGGGCAGGGCGGTGATCCACGACTCCTGAACGCTCGGCCGCTCGCCGTGGGAGGCGCCCCACAGCATGGGAAACACGGCGCGGCCGGTGGCCACGAAGATGATGGTCAGCATCACGCACATCAGGGAAAAAGCCATCAGGTTGCCGGCCTGCACGATGCCCGAGAGGATCAGCATTTCGGCCAGGAAGCTGGCGAAAGGCGGGAAGCCCAGCAGCACGAAAATGCCCACGCCGAACAGCGCGCCCGAGAACGGCATGACGCGGATCACGCCGCTCAGGGGCGCCACGTCGTTCGTGCCGTACACCGAGCGCAGGCGCCCGGCGGTCAGGAACAGCAGGCATTTCACGAACGCGTTGCTGACCACGTACAGCACCACGCCGTAGGCGGCCGCTTTGCCCACCGACAGCCCGAGCGCGATCACGCCCGAGGAACTCACGCAGGCGTAGGCGATCAGGCGCTTGTAGTTGCGCGCGGCCATGACCTGGACGGCCGCCACGACCAGCGACAGATAGCCCATCACCAGCAGCTCCTGCGAGACGAAGCCGGACTCGAAGCCCTGAAAGATCTGCAGGATCCGGAACACGGCCACCACGCTCACGTTGAACTGCACCGCCGCGAGCAGGGCGCTGGTGCTGGTGGGGGCGCCCTCGTAGGTCTCCGGCAGCCAGCTGTACAAAGGCGCCAGCCCGAGCTTGCCACCCAGCCCGAACAGCATCAGGGCCAGACCCAGGCGCTGCCAGCCGTCGGGCTGGTGCGTGAGCGCCAGGGCGAGCTGGTCGACGGCAAAGCTGATCTCCACGCCGCGCAGATGTGCCGACTGCGCCAGGCACATGAAGCCGATGAAGGTGATGGCCAGCGTCATGGCCGAGTACAGCAAGTAGCGCCACGCCACGCCTTTGGGCGAGGGCGCGTCGCCCCGGGCCACCAGCGGGGCCGCGCACAGGGTGCTGACCTCGATCAGGACCCACATCAGCACAAGGTGGTTGGACAGCACCCCCAGGTTGACCACCAACATGAACAGCAGCATCAGCCCTGCGCGGGATCGGATGTCGCGTTGCAGGGCCGGCGTGGTGCGCTCGCGCGAGTACAGGTAGACGCTGATGCCCAGGAACACGGTGTTGACCACCAGCACGAACAGCATCGAGGTCGCGTCCAGCACGAGATGGCGCTCGGCCAGGTGCAGCGGCAGCTCGGTCAGCGGAACGGCGATGAACACGCCCACGCTGGCAAACCACATGAGCGCGGCCACCAGCACCAGGGTCGGGGCCACCCAGCGGGTGCGGGCCCGTTCGCCGGGGGCGGCGCGGTCGGGGTTTTCGGTCAGCGGAGCGGCAGTCATTGGAGTTCCTTCGCCCTGCGGGCTGCGGTGCGAGCTTGCTTGGGAACGGCCCGGCGCGGCGCTCATGCAATCTCCTTGTCCGTCACGGGCAGCGCCGTGGGGCTGGCCTGGCCGCGCACGAGCCAGCTGCCCACCGCCACCGTGAGCACATACAGGCCGCTGACGGCCAGGTGCACCGTCAGGGGCCAGGGTTCGGCCATCAGCGACTCGAACAGCGCCATGGCGTTTTCCATGAACAGCAGGGCCACCAGTTGCGCGGCCGGTTCGCGGTTGGTGCCCAGCACCAGAAAGGCCATCATGGCGGTGGCGGCCACGGTGCCCAGCGTCATGGCGCGCAGATCGGCATGCGCACCGTCGCCGAACTTGAACGCCAATATGACCAGGGTGATGGCCACGCCCCAGGTGAACAGGTTGGACGGCATGACGTCGCTTTGTGCGGCGCGCGGGTCCGTCAAGGCGCGGCGCAGCAGGGTCGGCACCAGCCAGGCGCGCACCAGCAGGATCTCCAGGCCCGCGGCCAGCGTGTGGGCCGAGAGCTCGTGGTGCTGGGTCAGCGTGATCCAGCCCAGTGCCAGGGCCTGCAGGCTCAGCCACAGGGGGGCCGCGCCGACTTTGCCAAAGAAGACCGGAATCACGGTCGCCACCAGACACAGCATCAGCGGCAGATTCATGGCAGAAGCCCTCCCAGGCCCACGGCCAGCATGCTCAGCAGCGCCGCGCCCGAGGCCAGCAGGGCGTAGCGCGGCACCGCGCGCATGGGCAGGCGGGCCATCAGCGATTCAAAACACCCCACCACCACCGCCACCGCCAGCATCAGCAGCACGGCCACCCCGGTCGCCAGCCAGGGCTGCGTCAACGGGTTGAAGGGGTTGAGCAGGGCGGCGATCAGGCCGGCGTACAGCGTCATCTTGAGCGCCGCGGCGTACTGCATGGCGGCCAGGTCGGGGCCGCTGTGGTCCAGCACCATCACTTCGTGGATCATGGTCAGCTCAAGATGGGTCAGCGGGTCGTCCACCGGCACCCGGGCCGCCTCCAGCTGCAGCAGGATCATCAGCGCCACCACCAGGGGCAGGACCATCCACAGGTAGTGCGGGGTGGTGTGCAGGTGGCCCATCAGGTCGGCGAAGCTGCTCATGCCGGTGGCCGCGCCGACGCTGCCGATCAGCAGGAACAGCGCGGGCTCGGCCAGCGTCGAGAACGAGGCCTCGCGCGCCGCGCCCATGCCTTCGAAGGAGCTGCCCACGTCCATGGCCGACACCATGAGGGCGATGCGCGCCAGCCCCAGCGTGTAGGCCAGCGCCACGAAATCGTGAGAAAACTGCAGCGGCGCGAACGCGCCGAGCAAGGGCGCCATGCTCATGGCCAGCAGGCTGCACACCAGCACCACATAGGGACCGACCCGGAACAGCGGGCTGGCCACGGTACTGACCACCGGGCGTTTGCCCAGCAGGCGCCGGAGGTCGTGGGCCGACTGCAGCAGGCGCGGCCCCTTGCGGCCCGCCCACCACGACTTGGTGCGGTTGACCACGCCCACCAGCGCGATCGGCAGCGTCAGCGCGAGCACGGCGTGTACCAGCGTCAGGGTGGTGGGGTTCATGGCAAGCCTCCTTCGGCCAGCACCACCAGCGAAGCGATCACCAGCAGCGCCACCAGCGCGGCCGCGAACGCCAGCCGCGGGTCGTCTTCGTGCATCAGGCGGGAGATCTCCGACGCCGACTCGTCGCCGTGCCCGATCACGTTGTAAAGGCGGTGCTCCACCGCGTCCACGCAATTGGTGATGACGTAGCTGTCGGTGGGGAAGTAGGTGGTGGGGGGCTTCTCCCGCTTGAGCAGCAGCATGACGCTGTGGAACGGCTGGGCGAAGTCGGTCGAAAAGCCGTTGCCGGTGTATTGCATGCGGGTGTTGGGCGCCCCATAGCCGCAGCCCCAGGTGCTGCCCAGGCGCGGGCCGGGGCGCAGCAGCAGCCAGCGCAGGGCCAGCACCAACAGGATCGCGCCGAGCAGGGCCACGGAGACCAGGCCCACCCGGTCGAGCGTGTGCGCCACGTCCCGCAGCGCCTGCGCGGCCTCGGGTGTGGGAAGGGCATTCAGGAACAGGGCCGTGGGCGCGGCCACCATGGCAAAACCCCAGGCCGGCACCAGCCCCAGCAACACCGTGCCGGCCGCGTGCACGCCCATGGGCGCGAGCATCCAGGCGCTGGGCTCGTGCGCGGGGGGCAGGCTGTGATCGCGCGCCTGGCCCAGGAAGATGACGCCGAACGCCCGCGTGATGCTCAGCGCGGAGACCGCGCCCACAAAGGCCAGCGCGGCGGCCACCAGCGCCAGGGCCAGCTTGGCCCACAGCGACACATCGGTCTGGGTGAACAGGCCCGAGTAGATGGCGAACTCGCTGACGAATCCGTTGAATGGCGGCAAGGCCGAGATGGCGATGCCGCCCACCAGGAAACACAGCGCGGTGATCGGCATCAGGCGAAACAGGCCACCGAGCCGCTCGATGTCCACCACATGCTTGATCTGGTACACGCAGCCCGCGGCGTAGAACAGCTGGCACTTGAAGAACGCGTGGTTGAGCACATGCAGCAGGCCGCCGCCAAAACCGAGCGCCACCAGCATCGGCTGCTCCCAGCTCAGCCCGAGGCAGCCCAGGCCGAAGCCGATGCCGGCGATGCCCACGTTCTCGGTGGACGAATAGCCCAGCAGGCGCTTGAGGTCCCGTTGCCCCACGGTGTACAGGCCGCCGATGACGGCCGAGGTGATGGAGAAGGCGATCAGGAACCAGCCCATCCATTCATCGGGCTTGCCCGAGATCATCAGAAAATGCACCAGCGCGTACAGGCCGGCCTTGTGGATCACGCCGGACATCAGTGCGGACACATGGGCCGGCGCCGCGGCGTGCGCGCGCGGCAGCCAGGAGTGAAACGGGAAAAATGCCGACTTCAGGCCGAAGCTGATGACGAGCAGGACGAACACCAGGTTGCGCACGGTGCCGGGGTTCCCGCTCATCCAGCGGCCGAAGTCGTCGAGAAACCAGGAGTGGGTGTGGGTGTAGAGGATCATCACCGCGGCCACCAGGAAGATCAGGCCGATGTGGGTGGAGACCAGGTAGTTGAAACCGGCGAAGCGCACCTTCTGGTTGCCGTAGTCCCAGATCACCAGCAACCAGGCCGACAGTGCCGCGATCTCCCAGCCCATCAGGAACGTGACCGCGTGTTCGCCCGTGTAGACCAGGATGAACGAGAGCGAGATCATGTTCAGCAGGCCGAAGTGCACCCCCATGTGGCGCGGGCTGTCGAAGTACTGGCGCAGGTAGCCAACGGCGTAGACGCTGCCCAGCAGCGTCATGGGCAGGGACCAGCTGAGAAAGAAGGCGCCCAGCGCGTCGAGTCGGAAGTGCAGGGAACCCAGCGGGTAGCTCCAGGGCATCTCCGTGGTGATGGGGGGGCCGCCCAGCAGAATGGGCACCACCGTCATCAGTACCAGCACGGTGGCGACCAGCTGCGAACCCAGGCCCAGGCCCACGCGCAGCCGATTGCTCGCGGGCAGCAGGCACAGCACACCCCCCAGCATCAGTGTCAGTACCGCTGCGATCAGGTGGTTCATGACGGGACCTTTGGTCGTTGAACAGGAGAGGAGAGGGGGCCGAACGGTTCAAGCACGCCGCATGCCCGGGCAGCGTACCAGGGGTTGGGTGCGGCCAGCGGTGGGGCATCGGGCCTGGGTCTGCCAGCGGCTGCCGGGCAGAAGGGCATGCCCCCGTGTTCGCTGCGCGCAGCAACCCGGTGGGGTCGCGCCGCTTCAAGTGCGGCGCTGTGGAAGGTGGGGGACGGGTGTTCGGGCCGCGGGCCGCGGGCCGTGGGAGGGGGCGACCGCGCCCGTCAGCGAGCCGTGGGTGGGCCGCAGTGGTGCAGGCGCATGCCGAACCGCTTGCGGCGCGAAGGCGCGCCGTGGGTGAGCGTGATGCTGTGCGGCCTGTGCATGGGCGAGCTGGGTGGGTGGGTTGGGTGGGTTGGGCGTGTGCTGGCGCGGGGGGTCAGCGCACCCGCATGCCCGGCGTGGCGCCCGGCCAGGGGTTGAGGATGTGGATGCCGGGCTCGGCGTTTTCGTCGGCGTGGCTGGCGGCCAGCACCATGCCTTCGCTCACGCCGAACTTCATCTTGCGCGGCGCCAGATTGGCCACCATCACGGTGAGCTTGCCCACCAGGTCTTCGGGCTGGTAGGCGCTGGCGATGCCGCTGAAGACGTTGCGGGTCTTGCCTTCGCCCACGTCGAGCGTGAGGCGCAGCAGCTTGGTCGAGCCTTCCACCGCTTCGCAGTTCACGATCTGCGCGATGCGCAGGTCGATCTTGGTGAAGTCGTCGATGGAAATGGTGTCGGCGATGGGCTCGCCGCCGGGCACCACTCGTTCCACCGCGGGTGCGGGCGGCGGCTCGAACAGGGCGTCGAGCTGCTTCACGTCCACGCGCTGCATCAGGTGCTGGTAGATGCCGATGGCGTGGCCCGCGCCCAGCAGGCGCCGTGCGTCGGCGAAGCCCATGGGCGTGGTGTTCAGGAAGGCCTCCACGTTGACGGCCAGCGCCGGCAGCACCGGCTTGAGGTAGAGCGTGAGCAGGCGGAAGGCTTCGATGCAGGTGGTGCACACGTCGTGCAGGCGGCCATCCATGCCTTCCTTTTTCGCCAGTTCCCAGGGCTTGTTCTGGTCCACGTAGGCGTTCACCCGGTCGGCCAGCAGCATGATCTCTCGCAGCGCCTTGCCGTATTCGCGCTCGGCGTAGAGCTCGGTGATGGAGGGGGCCGCGGTTTGCAGGTGGTCGAGCAGGTTGTCGCCGTCGGCCGAGATCGCGCCGAGCTGGCCGCCGAAGCGTTTGGTGATGAAGCCGGCCGCCCGCGAGGCGATGTTGATGTATTTGCCGATCAGGTCGCTGTTGACCCGGGCCATGAAGTCTTCGGGGTTGAAGTCCACGTCCTCGTTCTTGCCGCTGAGCTTGGCCGCCAGGTAATAACGCAGCCACTCGGGGTTCATGCCGAGTTCCAGGTATTTGAGCGGGTTCAGTCCGGTGCCCCGGCTCTTGCTCATCTTCTCGCCGTTGTTGATGGTGAGGAAACCGTGCACGAACACCGCGTTGGGCACCTTGCGACCGCTGAACTTCAGCATCGCGGGCCAGAACAGGGTGTGGAAGGTGATGATGTCCTTGCCGATGAAGTGGTACTGCTCCGTGGTCGGGTCGGCCATGAAGGCGTCGTAGTCGCGCCCGGTCTTGCCGAAGTAGTTCTTGAGCGAGGCCAGGTAGCCGATGGGCGCGTCCAGCCACACATAGAAGTACTTGCCCGGCGCGTCCGGGATCTGAATGCCGAAGTAGGGCGCGTCACGGCTGATGTCCCAGTCGCCCATCTTGGGCTTGCCGTCTTCACCGGGTTCGATCCACTCGGCGATCTTGTTCAGCACCTCGGGCTGCACCGCGCCGCTCTGCGTCCACTGGTCCAGGAAGGCCAGGCAGCGCGGGTCGGACAGCTTGAAGAAGAAGTGTTCCGAGTGCTTCAGCACCGGTGTGGCGCCCGACAGCGCGGAATACGGGTCCTTCAGCTCGGTGGGCGCGTAGACGGCACCACAGTTTTCACAGTTGTCGCCGTACTGGTCTTTGGTGCCGCATTTCGGGCACTCGCCCTTGATGAAGCGGTCGGGCAGGAACATGTTCTTCTCGGGGTCGAAGAACTGTTCGATGGTGCGGGTGTCGATCAGGTCGTTGGCCTTGAGCGCACGGTAGATGTCCTGCGCCAGTTCGTGGTTTTCTGGCGCGTCGGTGCTGTGCCAGTTGTCGAAACCGATGTGGAAACCGTCCAGGTAGGGCTTGCGGCCGGCGGCGATGTCGGCCACGAACTGCTGCGGCGTCTTGCCCGCCTTGTCGGCCGCGATCATGATGGGCGCGCCGTGCGCGTCGTCGGCGCAGACGAAATGCACCTCGTGGCCCTGCATGCGCTGGTACCGCACCCAGATGTCCGCCTGGATGTATTCCATGATGTGGCCGATGTGGAAATGGCCGTTGGCGTAGGGCAGGGCGGTGGTGACGAACAGGCGTCGCTGGCTCATGGGAGGTACTTTCTGTCGGGGAACCCGTGATTTTAGGCCGCGCGACCGCCCCGCGTGGCGCTGGGCGCCAGGGGCGCTGGCGCAAGCCCTCATGGCCCCTGTGTGTATCGGCCCCGGCCGGGTGGGCGGGTAGACTTGCCGCCACGCATCCGCACCCCACAAAACCGTTCCCCACTGGAGATTTTCCGAATGGCTGTTGACCAACAAGCGCTGCTGGCTGCCCTGCAGGCTGTGACCGACCCGAACACCGGCAAGGACTTCGTGTCCACCAAGGCGCTGAAAAACCTGAACGAGCAGTACGGCGACGTGTCGTTCGACGTCGAGCTGGCCTACCCCGCCAAGAGCCAGATGCCGGCGCTGCGCCGTGCGCTGATCGTTGCGGCCAAGGAAGTGCCCGGCGTGGAGAACGTTTCGGTCAACATGAGCATGAAGATCACCGCGCACGCCGTGCAGCGTGGTGTGCAGCTCCTGCCCAATGTGAAGAACATCATCGCCGTGGCCTCCGGCAAGGGCGGCGTGGGCAAGAGCACCACCGCGGTGAACCTGGCGCTGGCGCTGGCCGCCGAGGGCGCCCAGGTCGGCATCCTCGACGCCGACATCTACGGCCCGAGCCAGCCCATGATGATGGGGCTGGAAGGCCGGCCCGAGAGTGTGGACGGCCAGACCATGGAGCCGCTGGAGAACTACGGCGTGCAGGTGATCTCGATCGGGTTCCTGATCGACCGCGACGAGGCCATGATCTGGCGCGGCCCCATGGCCACCCAGGCGCTGGAGCAGTTGCTGCGCCAGACCAACTGGAAGGAACTGGACTACCTCATCGTCGACATGCCGCCCGGCACCGGCGACATCCAGCTCACCCTCTCCCAGCGCGTGCCGCTCACCGGCGCCGTGATCGTCACCACCCCGCAGGACATCGCCCTGCTGGACGCGCGCAAGGGCATCAAGATGTTCGAGAAGGTGGGGGTGCCCATCCTGGGCATCGTGGAGAACATGGCGGTGTACTGCTGCCCCGCCTGCGGCCACGTCGAGCACATCTTTGGCGCCGACGGCGGCAAGAATATGGCGGCCGAGTACGGCATGGACTACCTGGGCGCCCTGCCGCTGAACATGTCGATCCGGGTGCATGCCGACAGCGGCAAGCCCTCGGTGGTGGCCGAGCCCGATGGCGAGATCGCCACGCTCTACAAGACCGTGGCGCGCCAGGTGGCGATCAAGATCGCGGCCAAGGCCAAGGACTTTTCCTCGAAGTTCCCGAGCATCAAGATTTCCAAGGAAACCTGAGCGGCAGAGCGCCCGCCAGGGCCCCCGCCGTGGGCTTCCAGATCGACACCCGGCGCTGACGCGGAGCGACGCGCGCCGACCCGGTGCCCTGGGGCGCCCGCTGCGTTGCAAAGCCGCTGCACTTGGTTGGTTGGGCCATGGTTATCGAGATCATGTGTGACTTTTGTCACGCATCGAAGTCTCCTGCTTCAGAATTCCTCCCCGTGACCGATAACCTAAGGAATCGATTGCATAACCACGTCGAAAATGCGGTTATCTGCTTCTCAACCATGCATGCCCATTCCACATTTCCCGCTGGCGGTCTGTTGAATACCCGGTGGCCCGGCGGAGGGTGGCGTGGTGTCAGGCCCACCCGGCTGCTGGCCTTGGGCCTGGCCCTGGCGGCGGCCTTTCCGGTCCGGGCCGCCACCGACATGGCGGCGCTGAGCCTGGAACAGCTGATGGAGATCACCGTGGTCGGTGCCTCCAAGTACGAGCAAAAGCAGAGCGAGGTGGCGGCCGCGGTCAGCGTCATCACCCGCGAGGAGATCCGGACCTTTGGCTGGCGCACCCTGGCCGAGGCCCTGACCAGCCTGCCCGGCGTGCACAGCACCTACGACCGCCAGTACACCTACCTGGGCACCCGGGGGCTGAGCCAGCCGGGCGATCTCAACCTGCGCGTGCTCGTCACCATCAACGGCAACCGTGTCAACGAGGCGTCCTATGACAGCGCCACCCTGGGGCGCGAGTTCCTGCTGGATCTGGATCTGATCGAGCGCATCGAGTACATCCCGGGTCCGGGCGGCGCGGTGTATGGCCAGAACGCCCTTTTCGGCGTGGTCAACGTGGTCACCCGCGACGGCGCGGACATCGACGGGACGGAGATGGTCGCGGCGGTGCAAAGCCCGCAGCGTCTGCGGGAGGGCCGGGTCAGCGTGGGCCGGCGGCTCGACAGCGGGCTGGATCTGCTGGTGTCAGCTTCCGGTCTGCGCGCCCGCGGAGAGAACCGCTTCTACGACTTTGGCGACGTCGATGACCTGGGCGTCAACGTCGCGGGCGTGGCCACCGACATGGACGGCGAGCGCGACAAAGAGTTCTTCACCCGCATGACCAAAGGTCCCTGGTCGTTCGAACTGATCCACGGCGACCGCCGGAAAGATGACCCCACGGCCCTGGCCGGCAGCGATCCGTTGGTGCCGAACCAGTTCATTCGTGACCGCTACCTGCTCACGCAGGCGCAGTACCAGGGCCAACTGGCGGACCCCTCTCTGGAGTTGCTGGCGCGGGTGTTCTGGTCCGAGTACCGGTACCACAGCGAGGCGCCCTACTGGGGAAACTGGTACCTGTTCACCGGCGCGACCTCCTCCCGTGGCGGCGAGCTGCGCCTGTTGTCCACCGCGCTGCCGGCGCACAAGCTGATGGTGGGGGTGGAGTTGCAGGACAACCAGCGTCAGGATATGGGGCGGGAGTGGTTGGGCTACGAGGACGAGCGGTATCTTTTCCCGAACTCGGGTTGGCGCGCAGGGGTGTACGTCCAGGACGAATGGCGCATGTCGCCCACGCTGGCGGCCACCCTGGGGCTGCGCGTCGACCGCAACAGCGTCAACGGAACCCAGTCGAGCCCGCGGGCGGCGCTGATCTGGCAGGCCACACCGGCCTCCACGCTCAAGGCGATGGTCGGGCGCGCCCATAGGGCTCCGAACGCGGCCGAGCGCAGTTGGGACTTCTCGAACGAGGACGTGCCGACGCTGCTACCCGCCGTCGACAGCGAGGTCATCGACACCCGGGAACTGGTGTTTGATCACCGCATGGCGCCCGACTTGAGCCTTCGCGGCGCGCTGTACCAGTGGACGCTGAAGGACTTGATCGTCTGGGACAAGAACACCTGGCAATGGGTATCGGGGCCGCGCATGAAGGCCAGCGGACTGGAGCTCTCGGCCAACAAGACCTGGGACTGGGGAGGGCGGCTGCGCGCCAGCCTCTCGCGCCAGCAGGCGCGCTTCGCGCATGGCGTGGGCTTGGCCAACTCGCCGAACTGGCTGGGCAAGCTGCATTTTTCAACCCCGCTGCCCGCGGCCGGGCTGCGCCTGGGCTACGAGTGGCAGCTTGAAAGCGCACGGCGCGCCGCCAGTGGTGAGCGTGTGTCGGGGCACGGCCTGTCCAACCTTCACCTCGTGGCCGAGCGGTGGGCGCCGGGGGTGTCGGTGTCCCTGGGCATCCACAACCTGTTCGACAAGGCCTACAGTCAGCCGGTTTCCGATGGGGGCTGGGTCCCGATCCAGTCGCAGGATGGTCGCAGCGTACGTCTCAAGATGGAACTTCGCTTCTGATGGACCGCGCCCGGCCCTGGCGCACCGTGCTTGCCGCGTGCATGCGCTGCGCCCGGCGGGTGCTGTGCGCGCTGCTGCTTCTGGGCGGTCTTGCTGCGGCGGCCCTGGCGCAGGCGGTCAGCGAGCACGCGGTCAAGGCCGGCTTTGTGTTCAATTTCATCAAGTTCACCCAATGGCCTTCGGCTGGCGAGGCCGCCAAGGCGCCGCTGCGGCTGTGCAGCACCGGGTCGCAGCCCCTGCAGGGCCAGCTTGCGCTGCTGCAGGGTCGGGCGGTGGGCAGCCGGGTGCTGGAGATCGTTCCCGGCACCTTGGCGGCCAACGCCCGGCAGTGCGACGTGCTGTTCCTCGCCGAGGGCGATGCGGAGCGTCTGGGCGCGCTGCTGAGCGGCCTGGGCAACGCGCCGGTGCTCACCGTGGGAGACCTGCCCGGGTTCGTGCAGGCGGGGGGCATGATCGGCCTGCGGATCGAGGCCAGCCGGGTGCGCTTCGACGTCAATCTGGCGGCGGCACAGCGCTCCGGCCTGATGCTCAACAGCCAGATGCTCAAACTCGCGGGCAAGGTCTTGCAATGATGACGTGGCGCAACCTCTCCATCGTGCGCAAGCTGGGCTTGCTGCTGGCGTTCAACACCCTGCTCGCCGTGCTGGCGATCGCCCTGGTGTTCAGCGTCGGCAGCGCCTATTCGCGTTACCACGACACCCGGGCCCAACTGCTCGCGCTGGCGGCGGTGGTGGGCGAAAACAGCCGGGCCGCACTCGCTTTCGACGATCCCGAGAGCGCGCGGCAGACCTTGTCGGCACTGGCGGCCAAGGAGGAAATCGACACCGTGCGCCTGCTCGACGCGCAAGGCGCGCTGTTCGCGCAGGTCGAGTTCCCCCGGCTGGACCACGACGGGGATCTGCTCGAGCGCCTGGTGCAGGCCGCGTTGCCCGCCACGCTGGCGGTCCAGCAGGTGATGACCGACGGCGGGCAGATCGTGGGGCGGATCGAGCTTTCCGCGCATCTGCTGCACATCTGGCTCGACGTGCTCGCGGGGCAGGCGGCGATGGTGCTGCTGGGGGTCGTGCTCGCGGCGCTGGCGGTGCATTTCGGGATGCGCCTGCGCCGCATCGTCACCGACCCGATCCTGGCGCTGGCCCAGGTGACCCACCGGGTGTCCCGCGAGCAGGACTATGCGATCCGCGCGACCAAGGCCCACAACGACGAGATTGGCACCCTGGTGGACCACTTCAACCACATGCTCGCTGAAATCCAGACACGCGACAACGCCCTGCGGCGCGAACGCCTGTTTCTGGAGCAGCGCACGGTGGACATGCAACTGGCGAGGGACGAAGCCGAGCGCGCCAGCCGGGTGAAGTCCGAGTTCATCAGCACCGTGAGCCATGAGCTGCGCACGCCCTTGACGGCCATCAGCGGGGCGCTGGGTCTGATCGCCGGTGGGGCCGTGGGCCCGCTGTCGCCGCAGGCCCTGGAGATGGTGGCCATCGCCAAGAAGAACGGTCAGCGGCTGTCCTACCTGATCAACGACCTGCTGGACATGGAAGGGCTCATGGCGGGCAAGCTGCACTTCGACATGCGCGCGCTGGAGCTGATGCCCCTGCTGGAGCAGTCTCTGGTGGAGAACCAGGCCTACGCAGAACAACACAAGGTGCGCTACGCGATCGGTCCACGGATCGACGGCGTGAGGGTCTGGGTGGACGCCCAGCGTCTGCAGCAGGTGTTGGCCAACCTGCTGTCCAATGCCGCAAAGTTCTCGCCCGAGGGCTCATCGGTGGAGGTGGCCGTGCGGCGTCGCGGTGAGATGGTGCGGGTGGAGGTGCGAGACCAAGGCCCCGGCATCCCCGCCAGTTTCCAGGACCGCATCTTCCAGAAGTTTTCGCAGGCCGACGCGTCGGACACACGGCAAAAGGGCGGCACCGGGTTGGGCCTGGCGATTTCCCGCGGACTGATTGAACGCATGGGCGGCAGCATCGGATTCGAGTCGCAGGAAGGCCAGGGTTCTTGCTTCTTCTTCGAGCTTCCGGTGTGGCACCCGCAGCTGCAGTCCCACCTGCTCGAACAGCGGGTGTCCGCGGTCCGGCCATCGACTCCCCGGGTGCTGCACGTGGAGGACGACGAAGACACACACCAGGTGGTGTGCGCCATGGCGGGCGACCGCATCGACCTCGAACACGCCACCAACCTGCGCGAGGCCCGCGCCCGGGTGGCGCGGGAACACTTCGATGCGGTGATTCTCGACCTCACCCTGCCGAACGAATCGGGCTGGAGCCTCTTGCCCGCGATCCATGAACACCAGCCCGGCGCGCGCGTGGTGGTGCTGACCGGAGGCGACGAAGTGCCCGGCGATGGGCAATGGGTGGACGCGGTGCTGCGCAAATCCAGCGTCTCGCCGCGCCAGCTGCTCGACGCCATCACGCCTCCGGACACCCGCAGCGCGCCAGAAGGACACACCCCATGAGCGCGCTGCAACGCATCCTGTACGTCGAAGACGAGCCCGACATCCAGGCCGTGGCGCGCATCGCGCTGGAGATGGTGGGCGGTTTCCAGGTGTTGGTGTGTTCGTCCGGTGAACAGGCCGTGCGCGAGGCGCCGGCCTTCGGCCCCGATCTGGTGCTGCTCGACGTGATGATGCCGGGCATGGACGGCCCGAGCACTTTCATGGCCTTGCGAGCGCTGCCGGCGCTGGACCGCGTGCCGGTGATCTTCATGACCGCCAAGGTGCAACCGCAGGAGGTGCTGCACTACAAGGCGCTGGGTGCGCTGGCCGTGATTCCCAAACCATTTGACCCGATGACCCTGGCGGCGCAGGTGCGCGGCCTGTGGGGGGAGCCCCATGACTGACGCAGGCGCCCAGGCCGGCCACGACGCGGCTGCCGCGGCGCTGGCCGAACTGCAGCGGCGGTTCGTCGCGCAGTTGCCCTCCCGGCTGGGCAGCATCGAAACCCTGTTCGGGCAGCTCTCTCCCCAGCGCTGGAACCCGGCCGATGCCGAGGCATTGCACCGTGTGGTGCACAGCCTGAGCGGGACGGCGGGCATTTTCGGCATGCCGACCTTGTCCGACGCTGCGCGTCTGGCGGAGCAACCGCTGACCGAGCTGGTCCGTGGCCCGGGTGCGGGTGGTGTGCCCAGCGAGAGCGCATGGCAACACGTGGGCGAAGGGCTGCGGCGGCTGGTGACCCTGGCCCGGACGCTGCTGGGGCAGGTGACGCCCGACATCACGCCGGTGGAGGCGCCGCTGGGCTCCGATGCCAGGCCCTGCATCCTTCTGGTGGAAACCGATGTGGCACAGGCGGACCGGTTGCGCCAGGGCCTGTCGGACGCGGGCTACCGGGTCCGCGTGTTGTCCGACGTGGCCGGCCTGCGCGAGGCCCTGGCGGCCCCCGGCGCGGTGCCGCCGGCTGCGGTGGTGCTGGACACCGTGTTCCCGGAGAACGATCCGGTGGGCGCCGCGCTGGTCCAGGAATTGAGACTGGGCCTGCACGGCCGCATTCCCGTGGTGCTTGCGCTGACGGACGACAACCTGCCGGTGCGCCTGGCGGCTTCGCGCGCCGGCATCAGCCGCACGCTGACCCGTCCCCTGGACGCCGGCCGTCTGGCGAATCTGCTGGACGCGCTCACCGGACGCCAGCCGGTGCAGCCCTACCGGGTGCTGCTGGTGGACGACGACCCCCTGCTGCTGCAGGCGCAGGCCAGCGTGTTGCGCGCGGCCGGCATGGAGGTGCATTCGCTGTCGCAGCCCTTGCAGACCCTGCACGAGCTCGACCGGTTCAAACCCGACGTGTTGCTGCTCGACGTGTACATGCCCGATGCCAGCGGGCCCGAGCTGGCCGCGGCGCTGCGCGAGCGCGACGCCTACCTGCACCTGCCGGTGCTGTTTCTCTCGGCCGAGACCGACCCGACCCAGCAACTGCTGGCCCTCAATCTGGGGGGAGACGACTTCCTCGTCAAGCCGGTGCGGCCAGACCACCTGGTGGCGGCGGTGAGCGCGCGCGCGCGGCGTGCGCGGCAGAACAGCGCCTTGCGCGAACGCCTGCAGACCACGCTCTACGAACGCGAGCGCGAGCACCTGGCGCTGGACCATCACGCCATCGTCAGCATCGCCGACCGCAGGGGGACGCTGATCTACGCCAACGACCTGTTCTGCCAGGTCAGCGGCTACAGCCGCGAAGAGCTGCTGGGGCAGCACTGCCGCATCCTGCGCACGCACCAGCAGCCCGGTGGCTTTGCGCGCGACATCTGGCGCGAGGTCACCTCGGGGCGGGTGTGGCACGGCGAAATCTGCTGCCAACGCAAGTGCGGCAGCCCCTACTGGGTGAAAACCACGATCACGCCGTTCCTGAACGCCGAGGGCGTTCCGTACCAGTACATCGTGATCCAGACCGACATCAGCCACATGAAGGCGGCCGAGGCGGTGCTGCGCGCCAGCGAATCGCGCCTGAACTTCCTGGTGTCGTCCAGCCCGGTGGCGATCTATACCCGCAAGGCCACGGCGCCCTACGCGGCGGTGTACGTGAGCCCGAACGTCACGCAGCTGATGGGCCTGCGGCCCGAGGATCTGACCGGCGATGGCCAGCTGGGCGCGAGCCAGGTGCACCCCGAGGACCGGGCGCGGGTCGCTGCCGAACTGCCCTGGGTGGTGGAGCAGGGCTCGCACCTCAGCGAATACCGCCTGCGCCGTGGCGATGGCAGCTACCGCTGGGTGCACGACCAGCGCCGGCTGGTGCGCGACGCCGCGGGCGAGCCGGTCGAGATCATCGGCTACTGGCTCGACATCACCGAGCGCAAGAACGTCGAGCACGAGTTGTCGCTCCTGAACCAGGAGCTGGAGCAGCGCGTGGCCCAGCAGACGCAGACCGTGATCGAGAGCGAGCGCTTTGCCCGCGCCACGCTCGACGCCCTGAGCGCGCGCGTGGTGATCCTCGACGGGCAGGGCGTTGTCCTGGCCGCCAACCGCGCATGGACCGAGTTCGGCGACCCCGCGCTGGTCCGCGAGGGGGCGAACTACCTTGCGTCGTGCGACCACGCCTGCGGCACCCTGAGCGGCGATTGCCATCCCGTCGCCACCGGCATCCGCGCGGTCATCCGGGGTGATCAGAAGGAATTTCTCCACGAATACAGCGTGCGTCAGGAGGCCGACCAGCACTGGTTCCTGTGCCGCGTGGAGCGCTTTCCCGGCGAGGGCGAGGTGCGCGTCGTGGTCTCGCACGAGAACATCACGCAGATGAAGCTCATCGAGCGCCAGCACCTGCGCTCGCAGCGGCTCGAAAGCCTGGGTACGCTGGCCGGCGGTGTGGCGCACGACCTGAACAACGCGCTCGCGCCCGTGCTCATGGGCATGGGCATGCTGAAGGAGCAGTACCCCGAAGAGGCCCGGCTGTTCGAGATGATCCAGGGCAGCGCCCAGCGCGGCGCCAACATGGTGCGGCAGTTGCTCACCTTCGCCAAGGGCGCGGAAGGGGAGCGAGCCTCGCTGTCGCCCGAGCGCATGCTCCGGGAGCTGGAGAGCCTGATGAACGGCAGCTTCCCCAAGAACATCCGCCTGGTGGTCGAGTGCGCGCCCGACCTGCCGACGGTGTCGGGAGACGCCACGCAGCTGCACCAGGTGCTGTTGAACCTGTGCGTCAATTCGCGCGACGCGATGCCCGAGGGCGGAACCCTCACCCTCACGGCCGCGCCCGTGGAGCTCGACGCGGCCTACGCCCGCTCCATCGCCGATGCGCGACCCGGCCGCTACGTGGCCCTGCGCGTGCGCGACACGGGCGAGGGCATTCCCCACGAGTTGCTCGACCGGATCTTCGACCCCTTCTTCACCACCAAGAGCCCGGACAAGGGCACCGGCCTGGGGCTGTCCACCGTGCTGGGCATCGTCAAGAGCCATGCGGGCTTCGTGCAGGTCTATTCACAGCCCGGCCAGGGCACGACCTTCGTGGTCTATCTGCCGGCCGAAGACGTGCGTTCGGGTGAGGCCGCCGTTCCGGTGGCGCCCAGCGAATTCCGTGGGCAGGGCGAAACGGTGCTGTTCGTCGACGACGAGGCCGCCGTGCGCGAGGTCGGGCGGGCGGTTCTGGAGCGTTTGAACTTCCACGTGGTCACCGCCACCGATGGTGCCGACGGCCTGCTGCAGGTGGCGCAGCACCGGGCCCATCTGCGGGCCATCGTGACCGATCTGCACATGCCCCGCATGGACGGTCTGGCCTTCGTGCGCGCGCTGCGCCCCATGCTGCCCGAGGTCGCGGTGGTGGTGGCCAGCGGGCGCATGGACGAGGCCATGGCGGACGAGTTCCGCCGCCTGGGGGTGATGAGACGCCTGGACAAGCCCTACACCGAGGCCCTGCTGATCCGGGAGCTGAACCTGCTGCTGGCGCCCGCGCCGGTCGGCGGCGCCGGGGCGCCCGGTCAGTAGCGCAACTGTCCGTCGGCGTCCACGATGGCCAGCTCCACGTAGCTCGATCCGTTGTGGGCGTTGGGCGAGTAGCGTGCGGTGAAGCGGCCGAAGGCGATCTCGCCGGCACCCTCCATGGTCTTGATGAAGGCCTCGGTGCTCAGATCGCGGCCGGTGCGCCTGAGGCCCTCGACCAGCAAGCGCGCGTGCACGAAGCCTTCGAACTGCGACGTCGAGGGGGCGGCGTCGGGCGACTTTTCGCGCAGCAGCTTGAGGTATTCCGCCACCACCGGAATGGTGGTGTTGCGCAGCGACGGCATGATCTGCGCCAGGATGGTGCCGCGCGCCTTGTCCTTGAGCTCGCGGTTGATCACGTCCAGGCTGGCCACGGAAAACCCGTAGAAGCCGGGCTTGACGGGGGTCTGCTGCACCGCCTTGATGTAGCTCGTGAAGGTGCTGCCGGCGGTGCCCATGACCACCGCCTGGGGCTGTGCCTGGGCCGTGGCGGCGGCGGCCGCGGTGAAGTCGGGCTGCTTGGGGTCCACCACGATTTCTGCCACGAAGGGCAGCTGTTCGGCCTCGGAGGCCTTTTTCAGTTCCGCCAGCAGGGCCTTGCCGAACCCGTCGTCCTGGTAGAACACGGCCACGCGGCCGATACCGCTCTGCTTGAGCTGGGACAGGATGCGCCGGGCCTCCTGGCCGTAGCTGGCCCGCACATGGAACACCAGGGGGTTGAAGTTGTCGCGGAAGACCGAGGCGCCCGTCACCGGGCCGAACAGGATGGTCCGCGACTCCTTGAGCAGCGGCAACACGGCCGCCGTCTGGGCGGTGCCGGTGTTGTTGAAGATCATGAAGACCTTGTGATCCTTGAGCAGCTTCTGGGTGTTGTCGACCGCCCGTTTGGGGTCGAACCCGTCGTCCATCGTGACGTAGCTGATCTTGCGGCCGTGGATGCCGCCACTGGCGTTGACCGCATCGAACAGCAGGCGCGAGCCCTCGCCGTACTGCACGGTCTGCGGGCCCAGCGGGCCCGAGAGCACCGCCGAGGCGCCGAGCCGTATTTCGGTGGGCGTGACGCCCGCGTCGTTCGCGTGAGCGCACGCTGCCAACAGCCAGCCACAGGCCAGCCATGCCGATCGAACCATGGTGTCTTCCTCTTGCTTGTTGTCTCCGGGGTGGCGAGTATGGTTATGTTTGGTAATCAAAACAAGGTGGTCCGGGTCGGGGTATTCCCGGGCCTTTGTGCCTGCCCTGACAGGCGGGTACCTTGCCGGGCTCAGCGGCGCACGTACAGGCGCTGGTTCTCCAGCTCGCGCAGCTTGAAGCGCTGTATCTTGCCGGTGGCGGTCTTGGGCAGTTCGTCCATGAACTCGATGAAGCGTGGGTACTTGTAGGGCGCGAGCTTTTCCTTCACGAAGGCCTGCAGTTCGGCTTCGGTGGCCTGGGCGCCGGCCTTGAGCACCACATAGGCCTTGGTCTTGACCAGGCCGTCGTCGTCGGTCTTGCCGATCACCGCGGCTTCTAGCACGGCCGGGTGCTGCACCAGCGTGGCCTCCACCTCGAACGGGCTCACGTAGATGCCGCTGACCTTGAGCATGTCGTCGTTGCGGCCGGCGTAGGTGTAGTAGCCGTCGGGGTCGCGGGTGTACTTGTCGCCGCTCTTGGTCCAGGCGCCCTGGAAAGTGTCGCGCGACTTGGCGCGGTTGTTCCAGTACAGCAGCGCGCTGCTCGGCCCCTGGATGTAGAGGTCGCCGATCATGTTGTGGCCGGTGATGACGCTGCCGTCTTCGTCGCGCAGCTGCACCTCGTAGCCCGGCACGGGCTTGCCGGTGGTGCCGTAGCGCACGTCACCCGGGCGGTTGGAGAGAAAGATGTGCAGCATCTCGGTGGAGCCGATGCCGTCGATGATTTCGCAGCCGAAGCGGGCGGTCCAGCGCTCGCCGATGTCGCGCGGCAAGGCCTCGCCGGCCGACGAACACAGGCGCAGCGCCACCTGCTCGCGCGTGGGCAGCTCGGGGCTGGCGAGCATGCCGCTGTAGCCGGTGGGCGCGCCATAGAACACGGTGGGTTGGTGGTCGACCATCCGTTTGAACGTGGCCTGCGGCGTGGGCCGCTCGGCCATCAGCACCACGCTGGCGCCCGCGCTCAGCGGGAACGACAGGCCGTTGCCCAGGCCGTAGGCGAAGAACAGTTTGGCGGCGGAGAACACGGTGTCGCTCTCCTTCAGACCCAGCACCGCCTTGCCGTAGAGCTCGGCCGTCCAGTACAGGCTGGCCTGACTGTGCACCGTGCCCTTGGGCGCACCGGTGGAGCCCGAGGAATAGAGCCAGAAAGCGGGTTCGTCGCCGTGCGTGTCGGCGCCCTTGGCGTCGGGTTCAGCCGGGGCATGCGCCGCGACGAGCGCCGCCAGATCGTGGGCTCCCGCGGGCAGCGGGTCTTTCGTGCGCGAGACGATCAGGTGCTGCACCTCGTGGCCACCGGCGTCCAGCGCGGTCTGCAGCGTGGGTAGCAGCGCGGCCGAGACGAAGGCCGCCTGGGCGCGGCTGTCGGCCAGCATGTAGGCGTAGTCCTTGGCGGTCAGCAGGGTGTTCACGCACACCGGGACCACGCCCGCGTGCAGCGCGCCCAGAAAGCTCACCACCCAGTCGCTGCAGTCGTGCATGAGCAGCAGCACGCGCTCTTCGCGCTTCAAGCCCAGCGCCCGCAGCGCGGCCGAGAAGCGCTGCACCTGGTCGGCCAGCTGGCCGTAGGAGAGCGTGCCAGCGTCGTCGATCAGCGCGGTCTTGCCGGCGCGGCCGGCGTTGAGCGCGATCAGGTGGCGCGCGAAGTTGAAGCGCTCGGGTGGGGTGGGGGTTTCGGTGGGGCTCATGGTGTGTCTCCTGCTTTTATCGGGAATGATTCGGTGTCCGGAGCATGGTGTCTCAGCTTCAGAACGCCGCGGAACCGGCTTTGCCGGGCCGCTGGTGTTGCCCCCTTTCAAGGGGGTGACGCCGAAGGCGGCGCGGGGGTAATCTCGCCCTTTGCGGCGCGGGGGGTCAGCATTTCAGTGGGGTGGCCGTCGCGGCGAGTACATCGAGCGCCGCCGTGCTGCCCTGCACCGCCGAACGCCGGTGGTAGAAGCCCAGCGCGCGCAAACCACCCAGCTCTTCGCCGCCACCGGCGCGGCCCGGGCCGCCGTGCAGGCTCATGGGCATCACGTTGCCGTGGCCGCTCTGCACGGCGGCCACGTCGGGCGAAATGGCGTGCACGCGGCCGTGGCTGGAGCCCAGCTCGGCGGCGGCGTGAGCGATGAAGGCCGGGTCGCTGCTGTAGACCGAACTCACCAGTGAACCTTCGCCGCGGCGGATCAGCTCCAGCGCCTGCTCCGGGCTGTCGTAGGCCATGAGGGTGGCGACGGGGCCGAACACCTCCACCTCGTGCAGCACCTTGGCCTGCGCCGGCTGGCGATGGCCGAGCAGCACGGGCGCCACGCAGGCGGCCACGGTCGGGTCGGCGTCCACCAGCGCGGCGGCGCTGCCGTCGAACAAGACTTCGGCTTCGGTCTTCAGGTGGGCGATGCCGGCCATCACGCTGTCGAACTGCTCGCGACTCACCAGTGCGCCCATGCGGGTGGCTTCATTGCGTGGGTTGCCCACGGTGGTCTTGGCGAGCTTGGCGCCGATGGCCTGGGCGATGGTGTCGAACAGCGCGCGCGGCACGAAGATACGTCGGATGGCGGTGCACTTCTGGCCGCTCTTGACCGTCATTTCGCGCACCACCTCGCTCACCAGCAGGTTGAAGGCTTCGTCGCCCGCGGTGGCGGCCGGGTCGAGCAGGGCGCTGTTGAGGCTGTCGGCCTCAATGTTGCAGCGCACCGAGCGCTGCGCCACGGCGGGGTGGCTGCGGATGATGCGAGCGGTTTCGGCCGAGCCGGTGAAGCTCACCACGTCGAACGGGCCGAGCTGGTCCATCAGCCCGGCGGACGAGCCGCAGACCACCGAGAGTGCGCCCGCGGGCAGGATGCCGGCGTCCACCACGTCTTTCACCATGCGCTGGGTCAGCCAGGCGGTGGCGGTGGCCGGTTTGACGATCACCGGCACGCCCGAGAGCAGGGCCGGCGCGGCCTTTTCCCACAGGCCCCAGCTCGGGAAGTTGAAGGCGTTGATGAACAGCGCCACGCCGCGCGTGGGGCTCAGGATGTGCTGCGTCTGGAACACCGGGTCCTTGGCCATGCGGATGCGCTCGCCGTCGAGCAGCAGCTTCGCGTCGCCCAAGGCCTCGCCCTGCTTGGCGTAGTAGCCCAGGGTGAAGATGCCGCCGTCGATGTCCACCGCCGAGTCCTTGGTGGTGGTGCCGCAGTTGGCGGTGGCGATCTCGTAGTAGGCGTCGCGGTTGGCTTGCAACACCTTGACGATCTCGCCCAGCAGCGCGGCGCGCTGTTGGTAAGTGAGTGCCCGCAGGGCAGCGCCGCCCTGTTCGCGGGCGAAGGCAAACCCTTCGGCCAGGTCCAGCCCGGCGCTGCTCACGCGCACCAGCGGCGTGCCCAGCACCGGGTCCAGCAGGGTCGCACCGTGGCCGGTGCCGTCTTGCCAGCGGCCGGCGAGGAAGTTGGGGAGCAGGGGGGTGGAGTTCATGTCGGGAGGAAGGTTGATCAACAGGGCTGGTCGCCGGGCGGGATTGCCGCTATAAATGCACTATCTTGCGTCTGGCATGTCATGCATTAAAGTGCATGTTTCTACGGAATGCAAGTCCCATCAGGGTTAACCCTTAAACATCGAACCCCATGAAAGACCTGGCAACCTTGGAAGCGGTCCCCGGCACCCCCGCCACGGGCGAAGCGGCCCCCGACGACAGTCCACGCCACCCGTTCCTGGTGGCGCTGGGCGAGCGGGTGCGCACCCTGCGCTCGCGCCGTGGCATGACGCGCAAGGCCGTGGCGGTGGCGGCGGACGTGTCCGAGCGCCACCTGGCCAACCTCGAATACGGCACCGGCAACGCCTCCATCCTGGTGCTGCTGCAGGTGGCGCAGGCACTGCAGTGTTCGCTCACCGAGCTGCTGGGCGATGTGACCACCTCGTCGCCCGAATGGCTGCTGATCCGCGAGCTGCTGGAGAAGCGCAACGAGGCCGATCTGCGCCGCGTGCGCGTGGCCATCGGCGGCCTGCTGGACGGGCATGCCGCGCCGGTGAACGACGCCGGGCGCCAGGCCCGCATCGCCTTGATCGGCCTGCGCGGTGCGGGCAAGTCCACCCTCGGGCAACGACTCGCCGACGACCTGGGTTATGCCTTCATCGAGCTCAGCCGCGAGATCGAAAAATTCGCTGGCTGCAGCATCAACGAGATTCACGCGCTCTACGGCACGCCGGCCTACCGCCGCTACGAGCGCCGCGCGCTGGAAGAGGCGATCCAGATCTACCCCGAGGTGGTGATCGCCACGCCGGGTGGCCTGGTGTCCGACGCGGCCAACTTCAACCTGCTGCTCACGCACTGCACCACCGTCTGGTTGCAGGCCGATCCGGCAGACCACATGGGCCGCGTGGCGGCCCAGGGTGACATGCGGCCCATGGCCGCGAGTCGCGAGGCCATGGAAGATCTGAAGCGCATCCTGGCCGGGCGCTCGGCCTTTTATTCCAAGGCCGACCTGCATTTCAATACCAGTGGCCGCAGCGTGGACGACGCCTTTGACGCGCTGCGCACCCAGGTGCGGGAGGTGCTGGGGGTGACGTAAAGTGCATAAAAATGCATTGACGGTGTTGAAAATATGCAATATTATTCATGTCACGCGGTGCCCACCGATGATGTGAACGACGGTCGGCGCCCCCAGTCCATACCAACAGGAGACCGCCATGAACCCGAACGCCGTCGATTACCGCACCGCCCCCAGCGAG
>NZ_BCWR01000011.1 GCF_001592305.1 Hydrogenophaga taeniospiralis CCUG 15921 | reverse complement strand
TCCTGGACATCGGCCCCGAAACCGCCGCCACCCTGGCCGCGCAACTCAAGCAGGCCGGCACGATTGTGTGGAACGGCCCGGTGGGTGTGTTCGAGTTCGCCGCCTTCGAGAACGGTACCAAGACCATCGCGCAGGCGATTGCCGAGAGCAGCGCTTTCAGCATCGCCGGTGGTGGCGACACGCTGGCCGCCATTGCCAAGTACGGCATCGAGAAAGACGTGGGCTACATCTCCACCGGGGGTGGGGCCTTCCTCGAAGTGCTGGAGGGCAAGACCTTGCCGGCGTTCGAGGTGCTGGCGCGCCGCGCGGAATAGGTACCCCCCGCGCCGCCTGCGGCGTCACCCCCCCAGGGGGCGATGCGAGTGGCCCGGCAAAGCCGGTTCCACCGCATCCTGGCGCTGGGCTACCCCTCGTTCTTTCCATCTTGTCTTCAACCTCATCAAGGAAACACCATGGCCCTCATCTCCCTTCGCCAGCTGCTCGACCACGCCGCCGAGCACAACTACGGCCTGCCGGCCTTCAACGTCAACAACATGGAACAGGTGCAGGCCATCATGCAGGCCGCCGCCGCGGTGGACAGCCCGGTCATCCTGCAAGGCTCGGCCGGTGCGCGCTCCTACGCGGGCGAGCCCTTCCTGCGCCATCTGATCTCGGCCGCGATCGAGATGTACCCGCACATCCCCGTCTGCATGCACCAGGACCACGGCGCCGCCCCCGCCATCTGCTTCCGTTCCATCCAGTCGGGCTTCAGCTCGGTGATGATGGACGGCAGCCTGCTGGCCGACGGCAAGACGCCTTCGAGCTACGAGTACAACGTCAACACCACCAAGCAGGTGGTGGACCTGGCCCACGCCTGCGGGGTGTCGGTCGAAGGGGAGCTCGGTTGCCTGGGCTCGCTGGAAACCGGCAAGGCTGGCGAGGAAGACGGCCACGGTGCCGAAGGCGAGATGGACCACTCCATGCTGCTGACCGACCCCGACGAAGCCGCCGACTTCGTGAGCAAGACCCAGGTCGACGCGCTGGCCATCGCCATCGGCACCAGCCACGGCGCCTACAAGTTCAGCAGCAAGCCCAGCGGCAAGGTGCTGCGCATCGACCGCGTGAAAGAAATCCACCAGCGCATTCCCAACGTGCACCTGGTGATGCACGGTTCGTCCAGCGTGCCGGAAGACTGGCTGGCCATCATCAACCAGTACGGCGGCGACATGGGCGTCACCTACGGGGTGCCGGTGGAAGAGATCGTGGAAGGTATCAAGAACGGCGTGCGCAAGGTCAACATCGACACCGACCTGCGCATGGCCAGCACCGGCGCCATTCGCAAGCACCTGGCCGAAGACCGCAAGAACTTCGACCCGCGCAAGTTCTACAAGGAAGCGACCAAGGCGATGCAGGCGATCTGCGCCGCGCGCTACGAAGCGTTCGGCTCAACCGGCATGGCGAGCAGGATCACCCAGGTGCACAGCCTGGAGACGATGCAGAAGCGCTACGACAAGGGCGAGCTCGTTGCCCGGGTGGCTTGATTGATGTAGCGCAGACCTCGTAGCTGCCGGGTAGCGATTTATTTGTATCCGTGCACTAATATGATGCGTCGGGTGAGCGGGGGAGGCTGGGGGTTTGTGTCAACCCTTTCCAGGCTTGCGCGACCAAGGAGGAACAACGCATGAAAGCACGTTTTCACTGGATGGGTGCGCTGCTGGCGTTCAGCGCCGTGCCCGGCTTCTCCGCCACCACCACGGCCAACCTCAGTGTCACGGCCACCGTGACCGCCACTTGCGCCGTGGCCACCAGTCCGGTGGCGTTCGGGGTCTACGACCCCACCGGGGCAGACCTCGACACCGCAGGCGCCGTGACCGTCACCTGTACCTCGGGCACCACCTACTCGGTGGCGCTGGACGCCGGTGCCAGCCCCTCGACCCCCGGCGATGCGAGCACCCGGCGAATGGTCGATGGCGCCAACTTCCTGCCCTACGCCCTGTACCTGGATGCTGGCCGGGCCACGGTCTGGGGCGATGGCCTCAACGGGACCAGCGTGAACCCGACCACCGGCACCTTCACCGGGGACGGCACGGCCCAGGCACGGACCGTCTACGGGCGTATTGTCGCGGGGCAGTACGTGCCGCCCGGCTCCTACGCCGATACTGTCGTTGCGACCGTTACCTACAACTGAGCACCACCCATGTGGTGCCGTTGCGTCGGTCTCCTGCTGACCTGGGGATGGCCGGCGTTCGCGCTGGCCGCTGACCTGGCCGTGCAGCCTGTGCGGATCGAGCTCGCGCCGGGGCACGACCGCGCGGCCATCACGGTCACCAACCGCAGCGGGGAGGCCACCGTGATTCAGGTCGATACCCTGTCCTGGACGCAGGCCGGCGCGCAAGACCGGTTGGTGCCCACGACCGAGCTGCGGGTCAACCCGCCGATGTTCACCCTCCCTGCGGGCGGCTCCCAGGTGTTGCGCCTTGGCGTGCGGCGTGCGCCCGGCGATCTGCAGCGCGAATCCACCTACCGCCTGCTCCTGCGCGAGGTGCCTGCCGCGCCAGCCTTGCCTGGAGCGGGTTCAACACCCGTCCACGGCGTGCGCGTGCTGCTGCAGATCAGTGTGCCGGTGTATGCCGCGCCTTCGAAGATCGTTCCAGGGCAGGCCTGGCAGGCGCGGCGCGCCGCCGACGGCTCCATCGCCGTGGACCTGAGCAACACGGGCAATGCCCACATCCTCGTGACCCGCATCGCATTGCGCCCGGAGGGCGTGCTGCAGAGCGTGGAGCCGCTGGCCCAATCGCAGGCCGGCGCCGTGGTCATGGCCGGTCAGAGCCGGGGGTGGGTGCTGCGGCCCGATGCCCCCGTGTTTGGCCCGCGTGTGGTGCTGGATGCCGAGACCGACCAGGGGCGACAGCATGTGGTGCTGGATCTCAGCGTCCCTTAGGCCCCCGGGGCGCCTGGCGCTGCCGCTCCTACTGGTGATGGGCTGTGCGCTGGCCCTGGCGGGTGGGTTGGAGGGGGAGCCCCTGTTGCTGGCGGTCCGTGTCAATGGTGCCGAGGTGGGCGAGACGACCACGGTCTGGCGACTGCCCGATGGCAGCCTGAACGTGGCCGAGCAGGACTGGCTGGCCTGGCGGCTCAAGGCCCAGGATCTGCCGCGCTCGCAGATCGACGGGCGGGCCCACATCCGGCTGGCCGAGGTGCCGGGGCTCACGTACCGCATCGATGGGCCCTCGCAGACGCTTGTGTTGAGCGTGCCAGCGGCCTGGTTCACGCCGACCGAGCTCTCGTACGGTGCCGACGAGGCCTCGGACCTCACGCCCTCGCGGCCCGGTGGATTCTTCAACTACGACCTCGCATGGCAGTCGCGCAGTGGGCGCGGCAGCGGTGGCGGCCTGTTCGAGCTGGGCCTCTTCAATGGCTGGGGCAGCGGCACCACCACCGCGCTGTGGCGCGACAGCCCGGCCGGGCGCCGCCAGGTGCGGCTGGACAGCACCTGGACGCTTGACCGGCCGCAGCGCATGGAGCGCTGGCGGCTGGGCGATTCGATCAGCCGGGGCGGCAGCTGGGGCCGTTCGGTGCGGTTTGGCGGTGTCCAGTGGAGCACCGACTTCGCCGTGCGGCCCGACTTCGTTCCCTACCCGCGACCCGGCCTGGCGGGCGAAGCCGTGTTGCCGTCCACCCTCGACGTCTACCTGGACAACGTCCATGTCTGGCAGTCCGATGTGCCACCGGGGCCGTTTGAACTGGCCAACCTTCCGGTGATGAGCGGGCAGGGCGAGGTGCGCCTGGTGGTCGAGGACTTGCTGGGGCGCCAGCAGGTGATCGAGCAGTCGTACCACACGAGTCCGCAGCTCCTGCGGCCGGGCCTGCGCGATTTTTCCTACGAACTCGGTGCGATCCGGGAAGACTACGGCCTGGCAAATGCCCACTACGGACGCTCGATGCTGGTGGCGACCGACCGGCTCGGGGTGCGGCCGGACTTCACCCGCGAGTGGCGCGCCGAGCTCACGAGCCAGCAGCAGGCGGTGGGCGCTGCCGGGGTCTGGCTGGTGCCGCCCTTGCAGGGCATCCACGTGGGTACGCTGAACTTCGCCGCGGCCGCCAGCCACAGCCCTGCGGGGCGGGGCACCCTGCTGTCGCTCGGCCTGGAGCGCCGCACGCGGGGCATCAGCTTCAGCGGGCAGGTGCAGCATGCCAGCCGGGAATTTGCGCAGATCGGTCAGCGGGCGGACCAGGCGCCGCGGCAGCGGCTGGTGGCCAGCCTGGGGATTCCGCTGGGTGGCCGCTCACTCGGCTTGGGTTTCGTGCGGCAGACGTTGTGGGCCGGTGACGATCACCGCCTGCTGTCCGCCAGCTACAGCATGCGGCTGGGTCGGTCGGCGCAACTCGGCCTGTACGCGGTGCGCAGCAACGCGGCGAACAACCGGCTGCACGCCGGCGTGATCCTGACCATGGCAGTGGACGATCGAACCACCCTGAGTGCCGATGTCGGGCGTCGGCGCGAGCGTACCCGCTACAGCCTGCAGGCACAGCGCAACCTGCCCGCGGGGGACGGCTGGGGCTACCGCCTGCAGGCCCGCGACGGCGGGATGTTCGCGGTCGCGGCGAGCCTGCGCAGCCCCTACGCCGACGTGGTGGCCGAAGCGGTGCACACGGGCGGCGCCATGGAGCACCGCGCCAGCGTGAGCGGCGGTGTGGCCCTCGCAGGGGGCGGTCTGATGCTGACGCGAAGCCTGGGTGGCAGTTTCGCCGTGGTCCAGGTGGCCGACTACGCCGGGGTGCGCGTGTACCGGGACCACCAGGAAGTCGCGCGCACCAACGCCAGAGGCCTGGCCCTGGTGACGGATCTGCGCGCCTACCAGAAGAATCCGATCGAGATCGAGCAGGCCGATCTGCCGCTCGAGGCCGACGTGGGCGCGCTCAAGCTGGTGCTGACGCCGGCGCTGCGCAGCGGGGTCGTGGCGGACTTCCCGGTGCGAAGTGGTCGCGGCGCGAGTCTGCGGCTGCTGGGCCCTGGAGGCGTTCCACTGCCGCCCGGCACGCCCGTGCGGGTGGATGGCGACGAGCGGACGTTCCCGGTGGGTTTTGACGGGCGGCTGTTCGTCAACCGCATCCGTGACGGCCTGCGCCTGAGCGCCGAATGGAACGGTCGTCGCTGTGGCGCCCATCTGCCACAGGAGGCGATCGCGGAGGGCCTGTCGGACCTGGGGAACGTGGTGTGTGAAGGAGTCGAACGATGAAGAAAAGACTGCTCGGGGTTGGTTTGGGTCTGGGCCTGCTTGGCCTGTCCCCGTCCGCGTTCGCGCTGTGCACGGTCCTGTGCTCGTGTTCGGCCAGCACCTCTTCTGTGGCCTTTGGCGTCCACGACCCGCTGTCGGGCAGCGCCACCAGTTCCACCGGGAACGTGGCCGTGACCTGCGGGGGCGTGCTGGGTTTGCTGGTGCCCTACGACATCGAGTTGAGCCCGGGCGGTTATGGCACCTACAGCGCGCGCCAGATGGGCAGCGGGGCGAACCGCCTCAATTACAACCTCTACACCTCCGGCGCCTACGCCACGGTCTGGGGGGACGGCAGTGGAAGCACCCAGATCGTCTCCGGCAGCGTCACCATCGTGCTGCTGGGCGGCACCACCGAGAACCACACGGTGTTTGGTCGCATCCCGGCCGGACAGACCAGCGTGGTGCCCGGCAGCTACAGCGACACCGTCACCGTCACGGTGATCTACCAGTGAAGCGCGTGCCCGCTCACTTGCTGCTGACGTATTCGGCCACCGCCGCCATCTCCAGCTCTGTCATCTTCTCCACCACCGTGTGCATCACCGCGTTGTCGTTGGTGCGCTCGCGCTTGTTGAACGACTTCAGCTGGGTGTGGATGTAGCCCGAGAACTGGGTTGCGAGGCGGGGCAGGTTGGCCGAGCCTTCGGCGTTGGCGCCGTGGCAGCTCACGCAGGCCGGCACGCCGCTGAACTTGTTGCCGTTGTAGAAGATGTAGCGGCCCACGGCGGCGAGCTGCGGATCTTTCGGCTCTTCGCGCGGAATGCTCATCTTCTCGTAGTACTTGCCCAGCGCCAGCATCTCGTCGGGCGTGAGCTTGGCCACCATCTCGACCATGGCCGTGCTCTTGCGCTGGCCGTTCTTGAAGGCGGTGAGCTGCTTGGCGATGTACTCGGCGTGTTGCCCGGCCAGACGCGGAAAGATCTCGCTCGTGGATTCGCCCTGCACCCCATGGCACAGGAAGCAGGAACCCCCCGCGATCTTCTTCGCGCGGGCCTCGTCGGCCTGGGCCCAGGCGCCCGAGGCGCCGACCAGGAGGGCCGCCCCGAGGGCGGTGCCGGTCCATGATTTGAAGCCATTCATTTGTTTGATTTCCTTTGCACACGAAGCCGCGCCCCCAGAGCATCGCGGAACCGGCTTCGCCGGGCCGCAGATGCTGCCCTCTTGAGGGGGGTGACGCCGCAGGCGGCGCGGGGGGGAGTCACGTCCTGCGACGCGGGGGGTCAAGCCAAACTATCTGCCCAGATGTTGCGCGCCCAGGCGTGGGCGTAGCGGCCTTCGAGTTCGCTGGCCGCTACCGACACGCCGCCCGCACCGGGCACCGGCAGCATGGTCTTCTTGTCGGCGTCGTAGCGGTGCACGCTGGCCACGTGCACCACGTCTTCGTCGGTCACGAAGCTGTAGCAGGTGTTGGCGTAGATCGGCAGCGAAGGCGGCGCCTTGCCCGCGAGCAGGGACACCACGGCTGCGGCGCAGGTCTTGCCGTGCTGGTTGGCCATGTGGCCCGACTTGGGCATGCCCGGGGCGATCTGGATCGCGTCGCCCAGCACATGGAGGTTCTTGTGGGCCTTGGACTCAAAGGTCAGGAAGTCCACCTCGCACCAGCGGCCGTTGGCCGTGGCCAGGCCGGTCTTCACGGCGATCTCGCCCGCGCGCATGTTGGGCACCACGTTGGCCACGGCGGCCTTGAAGTCGTCGTTGAACTCGAATTTCAGGGTGTTGGTGGCGGCGTCCACGTCCACCACCTTGTGCTTGGGCCGGTAGTCGATCATGCCGTCGTAGTGCTCCTTCCAGGCCTTCATGAACAGGCCTTTCTTGGACTGGATGTCGTCGTTGGCGTCGAAGATCACCACCTTGCTCCTGGGCTTGGCCTTCTTGAAGTAGTTGGCCACCATGCAGGCGCGCTCGTAGGGGCCGGGCGGGCAGCGGTAGGGCGCCTGCGGGATCGACAGCGCGTACACGCCGCCATCGGGCATGGCTTCGAGCTGCTGGCGCAGCGCCACGGTCTGGGCGCCGGCCTTCCAGGCGTGCAGCACCTTGTCCTGCGCGCCGGGCTTGGCCATGCCGGGCAGGCTGTCCCACATGAAGTCGATGCCGGGCGAGAGGATCAGGCGGTCGTAGGGCAGTTCGGCGCCGCCCGCGAGCTTGACCGTGCGTTTGTCGGGGTCGATGCTGGCGACCCGATCGCGCACGATCTTCACGCCATGGCGTTTGGCGAGGTTGTCGTAGGGCGTGGTGATGTCGGCGAGCGTCTTGCTGCCCTGGATCACCAGGTTGGAGATGGGGCAGGAGACGAAGGCCGCATTGGGCTCGACCAGGGTGACCTGGACACCGTGGTCGGAGAACAGGCGCACGTATTTGGCGGCGGTGGCGCCGCCGTAGCCCCCACCGACCACCACCACCTTGGCGCCGCTGCCGCCCGGGGTGGCGCAACCGCTCATGAGGCCCAGACCGGCGATGGCGGAGCCCGCGCCGAGCGTTTGTACAAATTGACGACGTTGCATGACCGGTCTCCTTATTTCTTTTGGGCGGCGAAGTAGGCGGCGATCTGCTGGAGCTGCTCGTCGGAGTAGCCCTTGGAGATCTGGTGCATGAGGGTGGCGGGCTTGCGGCCGGTCTTGAAGTCCATCAGCTTCTGGACCAGCTCGTCCTTGTCCTTGCCGGCCAGGGGCTCGTTGCCCTGCAGGGCCCGGCCATCGGTGCCATGGCAGTTGGCGCAGGCCGAAGCCCAGACCCTGACCTGATCGACCTGGGCTTGCGCCCCCACGGCGGCGGCGCACAACGCGCCCGCAGCCAGCCATTTCATTGTTGTGACCATCTTCACCTCCTGGGGTTGGGTTGAACCGAGCAGCCTCTGAAAACTGTAGCAGGGCCCCATACGGAACCGTATTAATCAGTGTTTACGCATATTTAAATGCTTGATGCTAGCATCGCCCGCCGGCCCGTCTGGACCGTGAAAACCCTAGCGCTTTTGGCCGCAGTTTTTCGGTCGCGGTCAGCCAGGGGTCAGCCACAAGCGTTGGAAAACCCCGGCCCGGCATGGGGGCTCCCGGACGGTTTCTGGTGGGCCGGGTACGCGCTGTGCGGGGCGCGGAGGGCACGATGAAGCGTGCGACGCAGGGTGCCGCCCGTCAGAAAAGTGGAGAAATTCGGGTTTACACTAATCTGTATATAGGCAATCAATCATATAGTTAATTGATCGAAATCAAACCCAGGCCGGAGACATATCTGTGGATGACATGCACGAGGTTTTTGAGTCCGTGGCGCGCTACTTCAGCGTGCTGGGCGAGCCCACGCGCCTGCGCATCCTGCACGCGCTGTGCCAGGAGGAAAAGTGCGTCAACGGGATCATCCGGGTGACCGGCCTGGCGCAGGCCAATGTGTCACGGCACCTGGGTCTGATGTACCAGGCCGGCATGCTGTCGCGCCGCCGCGAAGGGACCCAGATCTTCTACAAGGTGGCCGACCCGATGTACATCGAGCTGTGCCGCACGGTGTCGATGCAGGTCCTGGGCCGCCTTGAAAACGCAGCGAAATCGGGCGACGGCCTGCGCCATTTCGCCGACGACATTTCCCCCGACCCGGCCGCGCAGGTGCCGGCCAACTCCCGACGAACTCCCCCCGCCAACCAGAAGGAAAAAGCAAGTGTCTAAAGACCTGAGCGACGTCATTGGGCGCGTCCTGCCCGCGCCGGAGCATTTTTTGAGTCCCGAGAAGCTGGAGCAGGCCCGCAAGGCCCGCCGCCGTTTCATGGGCACCGCGCTGGCCATGGGCGCCGGCGTGGCCGCCTCGGCGGGTGCCGCCACCCGCGCCATGGCGGCCGAAGGCGAAGAAGCCATCCTGAAACTGCCCGAGCACAGCACGGGCCTGGGCCAGTCGGTGGTGACCGATGGCTACGGCAAGCCCAGCAAGTGGGAAGCCAACCTGCAGCGCCGCCAGAGCCCGGGCCTCACCCGGGTGAACCAGGCGTCGGTGAGCTTCACGCCGCTGCAGGGCCTGTTCGGCATCATCACGCCCAGCGGCCTGCACTTCGAGCGCCACCACCAGGGCTGGTGGGACATCGACCCCAGCAAGCACCGTTTGATGGTCAACGGCCTCGTGAAGCGGCAGCGCGTCTTCACCATGGACGACCTGATGCGCCTGCCCAGTGTCTCGCGCATCCACTTCATCGAATGCGGCGCCAATTCGGCCACCGAGTGGGGCAATGTGGCCGTGCCCACCGTGCAGTACACGCACGGCATGGTGAGCTGCTCGGAATTCACGGGCGTGCTGCTGTCCACGCTGCTGGAGATGTGCGGCGTCGACAAGAAGGCCGCGAAGTATGTGCTGGCCGAAGGCGCCGATGGTTCCTCGATGACGCGCACGATCGACATCGAGCGCGCCATGGACGACTGCATCGTCGCCTGGGCCATGAACGGCGAGATGCTGCGCCCCGAAAACGGCTACCCGCTGCGCCTGGTGGTGCCGGGTGTGCAGGGTGTGAGCTGGGTCAAGTACCTGCGGCGCATCGAGGTGGGTGACCAGAAGTACGCCGCCAAGGACGAGGCAGTGCACTACATCGACCACATGCCCGACGGCACGCACCGCCAGTACACCGGCATCCAGGAAACCAAGAGCGTGATCACCACGCCCTCGGGCAGCCAGACGCTGCTGGACAGGGGCTACTACAACGTGACTGGCCTGGCCTGGTCGGGTCGCGGCACGATCAAGCGGGTGGACGTGAGCGTGGACGGGGGCCGCAACTGGCGCAGCGCGCGCATCGAAGGCCCGGTGCTGCCCAAGGCGCTCACGCGTTTCAACATCGACTGGGTGTGGGACGGCAAGCCCGCCATTCTGCAGAGCCGTGCCATCGACAGCACCGGCTACGTGCAGCCCAAGATCAACCAGCTGCGGGCCGTGCGCGGCACGCGCTCCGTGTACCACCAGAACGCCATCCAGAGCTGGCTGGTGTCCGAAAACGGTGAAGTCTCCAACGTGCAGGTTTATTGACATGAACACCCCCGTCGCTTTTTCACTTCGTGTAAACGCATCCCCCCTCAAGGGGGCAAAGCCTGTCGCCCGGCGAAGCCGGTTCGACGGCTTTCTGGGCTGTTCACGGGGCATCGCTTCGCTCGCCCTTGCTTTGCTCGGCAGCGTTTCTGTTTCCTCGTTTGCCCAGGACAAACCGTGGTCCAACATGGGTCGCGATGCGACGCCGGCCGAGGTCAAGGCCTGGGACATCGATGTGCGCCCTGACTTCAAGGGCCTGCCCGCGGGTGCCGGCAGTGTCTCGCTGGGCGAGACGGTGTGGGAGGGCAAGTGCGCTTCCTGCCACGGCACTTTCGGTGAGTCCAACGAGGTGTTCACGCCCCTCATCGGCGGCACCACGAAGGACGATATCAGGACCGGCCGCGTGAAGGGGCTGGAAGAGGGCAAGAGCATCGTGCCGCAGAAGACGACCCTCATGAAGGTGGCGACCGTCTCCACGCTGTTTGACTACATCAACCGCGCCATGCCCTGGAACGCGCCCAAGACGCTCAAGACCGACGAGGTCTATGGCGTGCTGGCCTACCTGCTGAGCCTGGCCGAGGTGGTGCCCGCCGACTTCACGCTGAGCGACAAGAACATCGCCGAGGTGCAAAAGCGCATGCCCAACCGCAACGGCATGGTGTTCTACGAACCGCTGTGGAAGGCCAACGGCAAGGGCGACGTGAAGAACGTGGCCTGCATGAAGAACTGCGCCGTCGATCCGGTGGTCCACTCTTCGCTGCCCGCGTTTGCGCGCGATGCGCACGGCAACATCGCCGAGCAGAACCGCATCATCGGGCCGGTGCGCGGCGCCGATACGACCCGGCCCGCACCCAAAGGCCCGGTGGGTTCGACCCCGGCACCCAAGGCGGTGGTGGTGGCCGCCGCGGCCCCGGCCGGGGGCGACGTCAAGGGCTTGCTGGCGACCAACGCCTGCACCGCCTGCCACGGCGTGAAGAACAAGATCGTGGGGCCGGGCTTCAACGAGATCGCCGCCAAACACAAGGGTCGGGCCGACCTCGAAGCCTATCTGGCCGGCAAGATCAAGTCCGGTGGCACGGGGGTGTGGGGTTCCGTGCCCATGCCGCCGCAGGACCAGCTCAATGACGCCGACGCCCGATCCATCGCCCAGTGGATCGCGGCCGGCGCCCGCTGAGCCGCCGCTCTTGAACACGGCTCACTCCGACCAATATGGTTGTACTCAAATATATTCGCATCTACTCGTTAACCCCATTCGTTTCAACCCAAGGAGACCCTAAGCTATGAAGATGGATTTCAAACAGACCGTCCTGGCCGCCGCGGCCCTGCTGACCACAGCGGGTGTCTTCGCGGTGGATGCGGCGGCGGCCAAGGCACTGGCGTCCAAAAGCGCCTGTCTGGCCTGCCATGCGGCCGACAAGAAGATCGTGGGCCCGGCCTACAAGGACGTGGCTGCGAAGTACAAGGGCCAGTCCGATGCGCCGGACAAAGTGGCCGCGCGCATCAAGTCGGGCGGCTCCGGTCTCTACGGCCCGGTGCCCATGCCCCCACAGGCGGCGCTGAAAGACGACGAACTTAAACTGCTGGCCGCCTGGGTTCTGGCTGGCGCGCCCGACAAATAAACCCACTCACCTCTTTTTCTTTTCAGGAGTTCGACATGAACAATTCCCGCCGCACCGCCCTCAAGACCACCGGCGCGTTCGCCACGCTGGTGTCGCTGGGCATCGTCACCCAGAGCCAGGCCCAGGCCGCCGTGGAGCAGGCCAGCTTCCAGGTCAAAACCCTGGACGACGCGCTCAAGGCCATCGGCGGTACCCCCGCCACCAGCGACCAGGTCAGCGTGGTCTCGCCCGACATCGCCGAGAACGGTGCCGTGGTGCCCGTGGGCGCCACCAGCAAGCTGCCCAACACGACCGAGATGTACCTGATCGTCGAGAAGAACCCCACGCCCCTGTCGTGCGCGTTCTTCATTCCCGCCGGCACCGAAGCCGACGTGCAGACCCGTCTGAAGATGGGCCAGAGCACCAACGTGATCGCGGTCGTCAAGGCCGACGGCAAGCTGTTCTCGGCGTCCAAGGAAACCAAGGTGACGCTGGGTGGATGCGGCGGCTGATCGCCCCGAACCCACACCCCGCAAGCCCACCCACCACTTTTTTGAATTGATAGGAGTCCATCATGGCAGACCCGATGCGCATCCGTGCCGCCCTCGCTGGTGAAGTCACCACCGTTCGCGTGCTCATGTCCCACCCCATGGAACCCGGTACCCGCAAAGACGCGGCCGGCGCCCTCATCCCCGCCCACTTCATCCGCGACGTGGAAGCCACCAGCAACGGCAAGACCGTGCTCAAGGCCATGTTCAGCGGCTCGGTGTCGCAGAACCCCTTCCTGTCCTTCAAGTTCAAGGGCGGCGCCAAGGGCGACAAGATCGTGGTGAAGTGGACCGACAGCAAAGGTGAGTCCCGCACCGACGAAGCCGCTATCGCTTGAATCGGGTGACCCACCCCCGCCGCGCGGGGACGGCCACACCCCCGCCGCGCTTTGCGCGACCCCCTCAAGGGGGCGTCGCCTGCGGCCCGGCGGAGCCGGTTCCGCGGTGACCTTGGCGGTTGGAGACCGCGCCGAATACAACGAAGGAGATACCTCATGAAACTCACTGCTTGCGGCGCCGCTTTGGCGCTGAGTGGTCTGCTCGCCGCAGGCGCTGTGCATGCCCAGGGCAACGCCGCGCTCGACGGCATTGCAAAGTACCGCGAGATGCTGCAGGACGGCAACCCCGCCGAACTGTTCGAAATGAAGGGCGAGGAGCTCTGGAAGAAAAAACGGGGGCCGAAAAACGCTTCGCTCGAACAGTGCGATCTGGGCAAGGGCCCCGGGGTCGTCGCGGGCGCCTTCGTGGAGCTGCCGAAATACTTCAAGGACACCGGCCGCGTGCAGGACCTGGAAACGCGCCTGATCACCTGCATGGAGACCCTGCAGGGCTTCGATGCCGCCGAGATCATGAAGACACCGTTCGGCAAGGGCGAAATGGCCAACGTGACGGCGCTCGCCACCTACGTGGCCACGGCTTCCAAAGGCCTGCGCTTCAACCTCTCGCAAGCCCACGAGCAGGAAAAGACCATGTACGAAGTGGGCAAGCGCCTGTTCTTCGCGCGCGGCGGCCCGCACGACTTTTCGTGCGCTTCGTGCCACGGCACCGACGGCGGGCGCATCCGCCTGCAGGATCTGCCCAACCTGACCAAGAACCCGGGTGACGGCATCGGCTTTGCCGCCTGGCCCGCCTACCGCGTGTCCAACTCGCAGATGTGGGGCATGCAGCTGCGCCTGAACGACTGCTACCGCCAGCAACGTTTCCCCGAGCCCAAGTTCGGCAGCGAAGCCACCATCGCGCTGGGCGTCTACATGGGCGTCAACGCCAAGAGCGCCGAGTCCATCGTGCCGGCCATCAAGCGCTGATCTGGAGACACCGACATGAACACAAGCATGAAATACGCCCTGATTCCCGTGGCCGCTGCTCTGGTTGCGCTGGCCGGCTGCACGTCTTCGCCTTCCGGGGCTGGCTATGACAAGGCCGCTGCCGAGGTGATGAAGACCTCGTTCCAGGACCGCGGCATCGCCAAGGTGGACCGCCTGGTGCAGGACGAAGCCAACCGCCTGTGCAGCGCCGCCGACGTGGCCGGCCAGCCGCTCGACGAGAAGACCGCCAAGGCGATCGAAGCCGCCGAACTCAAGACCGTGAAGATGCCCAGCGACGGCAAGTTCCTCGGCGACTGGAAAGAGGGCGAGAAGATCGCCCAGAGCGGGCGCGGCCTGACCTGGAGCGACAAGGCCGGCGACGCCAACGGCGGCAACTGCTACAACTGCCACCAGATCAGCAAGGAAGAAATCTCCTTCGGCAACCTGGGCCCCAGCCTCTACAACTACGCCAAGCTGCGCGGCGCGACCGACCTGAACAGCCCGGCGGGCAAGGCCATCGTGGAATACACCTGGGGCAAGCTGTGGAACTCGCGTGCCTACAACGCCTGTTCGCAAATGCCACGCGCCGGGCACAAGGGCATCCTGACCGAGAAGCAGATCCAGCACGTGATGGCGCTGCTGCTGGACCCGAAGTCTCCCGTCAACCAATAACCCAACCTCACCCAGCCGCGCACGATGCCCTGCAACCCAGGGCATCGCGGGACCGGCTTTGCCGGGCCGCAGATGCCGCCCCCTTGAGGGGGTCGCGCGCAGCGCGGCAGGGGTGCTACCGAAAGATATTTATGAGCTTCAGCCGCCGCGAATTCATGCAGGTGCTGGCCGTGGCCGGTGCCACTGGCATGGCGCTCAGCCACAAGGATGTGTTGGCCGCCACGCCCGGCGCGGGCGAGCGCCTGTACGACGTGCCCAAGTTCGGCAACGTCAGCTTCCTGCACTTCACCGACTGCCATGCCCAGCTGCAGCCGATCTATTTCCGCGAGCCCAACGTCAACCTCGGCGTGGCCGAGGCCGTGGGCCGCCCGCCCCACATCGTGGGCGAACAGCTGCTCAAGCACTTCGGCTTCAAGCCCAACACCGCGGCGGCGCACGCCTTCACCTACCTCAACTTCTCGCAGGCCGCCAGGACCTACGGCAAGGTGGGGGGCTTCGCCCACCTGAGCACGCTGGTCAAGCAGCTCAAGGCCAGCCGCCCGCACGCGCTGCTGCTCGACGGCGGCGACACCTGGCAGGGCTCGGCCACCTCGCTGTGGACGAATGGGCAGGACATGGTGGACGCCTGCAAGCTGCTGGGCGTGAACATGATGACCCCGCACTGGGAGTTCACCTTCGGCGCCAAGCGCGTGCAGGAGATCGTGGAAAAGGACTTCAAGGGCCACATCGAATTCCTGGCGCAGAACGTCAAGACCACCGACTTCGGCGACCTCGTGTTCTCGCCGTATTCCATGCGCGAGATGAACGGCGTGAAGGTGGCCGTGATCGGCCAGGCCTTCCCTTACACCCCGATCGCCAACCCGCGCTACATGGTGCCCGACTGGTCCTTCGGCATCCAGGACGAGAACATGCAGAAGACGGTGGACGAAGCCCGCGCCAAGGGCGCGCAGGTGGTGGTCGTGCTGTCGCACAACGGCATGGACGTGGACATCAAGATGGCCTCGCGCGTGCGCGGCATCGACGCCGTGCTGGGCGGCCACACCCACGACGGCATGCCCGCACCGGTGATCGTGAAAAACGCCGGTGGCCAGACCCTGGTGACCAACGCCGGCTCTAACAGCAAGTACCTGGGCGTGCTCGACTTCGACGTGCGCGGTGGCAAGGTGCAGGACTTCCGCTACAAGCTGCTGCCCGTGTTCTCCAACCTGCTGCCGGCCGACAAGGAGATGCAGGCCTACATCGACAAGGTGCGCGCGCCGTTCAAGGACAAGCTCGAAGAGAAGCTCGCCGTGACCGAAGACCTGCTGTACCGCCGCGGCAATTTCAACGGCTCGTGGGACCAGGTGATCTGCGACGCCCTGATCGAAGGCAAGGGCGCCGACATGTCGTTCTCGCCCGGCGTGCGCTGGGGCACCTCGCTGCTGCCCGGCGACGTGATCACCTACGAACGCATGATGGACCAGATGGCGCTGACCTACCCGGCCACCACGCTCAACGAGTTCACCGGCGAACAGATCAAGGGCATTCTCGAAGACATCGCGGACAACATCTTCAACCCCGACCCCTACTACCAGCAGGGCGGCGACATGGTGCGCGTGGGTGGCCTGAGCTACAGCCTGGCGCCCAAGGCCGCGGTCGGCCAGCGCATCAACAACATGACGCTCAAAGGCAAACCGATCGACGCCGACAAGAAGTACAAGGTGGCCGGCTGGGCCTCGGTGCAGGAGGGCGTGCAGGGCGAACCGATCTGGGACCTGGTTTCGGGCTACCTGCGCGACAAGAAGGTCATCAAGGACGTGAAGATCAACACCCCGCAGCTCATCGGCATGGAAGGCAATCCGGGCATGGTGGTCTGAGCGGCAAGCCCCTGAGGCGAACGGGTGGAGCGGCGTTTGTTATGCTGCGTCCGCCTGTTTTTTCTCAAGGATTTTCGATGATCAAGACTGCAGGGATGTTGATCGCGGCGCTGGTGCTCGCGGGATGTGCATCTTCCAAACCTCCATCCTGGCAAAAGCCCGATGTGAGCGCCAATGACACCTATACCCAGTTGTCCGAGTGCCGCTTTCAGGTGGGACTGAGCAAGGTCCCCAAGTCCGAGCAAGAGCTCATGGAGGCGCATTGCATGCGCGGCAAAGGTTTCCGGCTGCTGGCCAGCGACAACTGAACCGGGACGCCCAGCAAAAAGCCCCTTCACAGCGCTGCTGTGAAGGGGCTTTTACTTGTTGGTGCCGGAGAGATGAATCGAACACCCGACCTTCTCATTACGAATGAGCTGCTCTACCGACTGAGCTACACCGGCTTGTAGCCCAAGATTATAGCGTGCTGTGGTAGCTGGTCAGCCGGTCAACCTCATTCTTTGAACCCAGCATCACGCTGACACGCTCGTGCAGCTTGGTGGGCTGGATGTCGAGGATGCGCTGGCGCCCGTTGGTGGCGGCGCCACCGGCCTGTTCGACCAGCCAGCTCATGGGGTTGGCTTCGTACATCAGGCGCAGCTTGCCTGGCTTGTCGGGTTCGCGCTTGTCCCAGGGGTACAGGAATACGCCGCCGCGGGTGAGGATGCGGTGCACATCGGCCACCATGGACGCCACCCAGCGCATGTTGAAGTCCTTGCCGCGCGGGCCGTCCTTGCCGGCCAGGCATTCGTCCACGTAGCGCTTCACCGGGGCATCCCAGTGGCGCATATTGCTCATGTTGATGGCGAACTCCCGGGTGTCGGCCGGGATCTGCACGTTCTCCCGGGTCAGAACGAAGGAGCCCTGTTCGCGGTCCAGCGTGAACATGGCCACGCCGTCGCCCACGGTCAGCACCAGGGTGGTCTGTGGACCGTAGACACAGTAGCCCGCGGCCACTTGCTGGCTGCCGGGTTGGAGGAAGTCCTGTTCGCACACGGGCTCGATGGTGTCGGGGTTGTCGTTGCCCTTCTTGAGCACCGAGAAGATGGTGCCGATGCTCACGTTGACGTCGATGTTCGACGAACCGTCGAGCGGGTCGAACATCAGCAGGTATTCGCCTTGGGGGAAGCGGTTGGGCACCACGTAGATGCTGTCCATTTCCTCGCTGGCCATGGCGGCGAGGTGGCCACCCCATTCGTTGGCCTCGATCAGCACCTCGTTGGCGATGATGTCGAGCTGCTTCTGGACTTCGCCTTGCACGTTTTCGGTGTCGGCGACGCCGAGCACACCACCGAGATCGCCTTTGTTGACGGCCTGGCTGATGCTCTTGCAGGCGCGCGCGACCACTTCGAGCAGCAGGCGCAGGTCGCCGGGGATGTGGCCGTCGACGCGCTGCTGTTCGACGAGGTAGCGGGTGAGGGAGATGCGTTTGGTCATGGTTCTTCCTTAGTCCGCGAGGGCGCGTGTGACGACCTCGCGCACGTCGTTGCTCAGGTCGGGTCTGGCGGCCACGCGGGCGATGGCTTCACGGGCCGCGCTGCGGTAGGGCTCGGCGAGTTTTTTCCAGCGGTCCAGGGCGCGCGCCAGGCGGGCGGCGACCTGCGGGTTGATGGCGTCGAGCTCGATCACGCGCTCGCTCCAGAAGGTGTAGCCCGCCGCATCGGCGCGGTGGAAACCCCCGGGGTTGGCGCTGCAGTAGCTGAAGATCACGCTGCGCGCGCGGTTGGGGTTGCGCAGGTGGAAATCCGGGTGGGCGAGCAGGCGGCGTACGGCGGGCAACACGTTGCCACCGCGGTCGGTTGCGCCGGCCTGCAGGGCGAACCATTTGTCGAGCACCAGGGCCTCGTGGCGGAACATCGCATGGAAGCGTGCGAGGGCGTCCTGCGCCAGCGGCTGGCCGCTGCCGACCAGGCTGGCCAGGGCGTTGAAACGGTCGGTCATGTTGCCGGCGTCCTTGAAACGCTGGTAGGCCTTGCCGGGCCAGACCAGGTCGCCGTTGCCGTGCGCGGCCAGGCACAGCATGGACAGCGCCATGCCGGCGAGTGCGCGCCGGCCGGTGCTCACCGGGTCGGGGCGGTAGGCGCCGTTGTCTTTGTGGGTTTCATAGGCCCAGACCCAGTCGTCGTGCAGGGCCAGAGCGAGCTGTTCGCGCATGGCCTCGCGCACGGCGTGCACGCGCTGCGGGTCCACCACGTCGAGTTGCTCGGCGATGTAGGTTTCGCTCGGCAGGGTCAGCACCAGTTCCTTGAAGGCGGCGTCCAGCGTGGGGTGGCGCAGCACGGTGTGCATGGCTTCCAGGTAGGCAGCATCCAGCGGATCGCGCTCCACCGGGCCATCGGCGCGGATCGCGTTGAGCGCGCGGCGCAGCGCCAAGCGCTGACCGGCCTCCCAGCGGTTGAACGGGTCGGAGTCGTGCGCGAGCAGGCCGAGTAACTGCGCATCGCTGTAGTCGAAGTCCAGCACCACCGGGGCCGAGAAGCCGCGCAGCAGCGACGGCACCGGTTCGCTGTCCAGGTTGATGAAGGTGAAGCTTTCCACCGCCTCGGTCAGCACGAAGCTGCGTGTGCCGGCCTCGGGCTGGCTCCAGTGGGCCAGTTGCAGCGGCAACTCGGCACCCTGGGCGTCGAGCAGGCCCATCGCCACCGGAATCACGAACGGCTCTTTGTGGGCCTGGCCCGGCGTGGGGGCGCAGCTTTGCGTGAGCGTGAGCGTGTAGCTGCGCGCAGCGGCGTCGTACACACCGCGGGCCTGCACCAGCGGCGTGCCGGCCTGGCTGTACCAGCGCTTGAACTGGGGCAGCAGGCGGGCGAGGTCGGACGAGGGGTTGGCGTCAGCCATGGCCTGGGCGAAGTCGTCGCAGGTCACGGCGCTGCCATCGTGGCGTTCGAAATACAGCTTCATGCCCGCAGCGAAGCCGGCGCGGCCCACCAGGGTCTGCATCATGCGCACGACCTCGGCGCCTTTTTCGTAGACCGTGACGGTGTAGAAGTTGTTGATCTCGACGTAGCTGTCGGGCCGCACCGGGTGCGCCATGGGGCCGGCGTCTTCGGGGAACTGGGCGGTGCGCAGCACGCGAACGTCTTCAATGCGCTTGACCGCGCGTGCCGACGCTTCGGCGCACAGGTCCATGCTGAACTCCTGGTCGCGGAAGACGGTCAGGCCTTCCTTCAGGCTCAGCTGGAACCAGTCGCGGCAGGTCACGCGGTTGCCGGTCCAGTTGTGGAAGTACTCGTGGCCCACCACCGACTCGATGTTGGAAAAATCGGTGTCGGTCGCGGTGGCGCTGTTGGCCAGCACGTACTTGGTGTTGAAGATGTTCAGGCCCTTGTTCTCCATCGCGCCCATGTTGAAGTCGCTGGTGGCGACGATCATGAAGCGCTCCAGGTCGAGCGGCAGGCCGAAACGGGCCTCGTCCCAGACCACGCTGGCGATCAGCGAATTCATGGCGTGTTCGGTCTTGTCCATGTCGCCGGGGCGCACATAGACCTGCAGCAGGTGTTCGCGGCCGTTGCGCGCGACGACGCGCTGCTCACGCGCCACCAATTGGCCCGCCACCAGCGCGAACAGGTAGCAGGGTTTCTTGTGCGGATCGACCCACTTGGCGAAGTGGCGCCCGTCGGGCAGGTCGCCCTGTTCGACCAGGTTGCCGTTGGACAGCAGCACCGGGTACCTGGCCTTGTCGGCGCGCAGCGTGACGGTGTAGCTGGCCATCACGTCCGGGCGGTCGAGGAAATAGGTGATGCGGCGAAAGCCCTCGGCTTCGCACTGCGTGAAGAAGGTGCTCTGGCTCACGTACAGGCCCATGAGCTGGGTGTTCTTCTCGGGCGCGCAGGTGGTGAAGATCTCCAGGTCGAAGGGGTCCTGTCCTTCGGGCAGGTTCTCCAGCACCAGGGTCTCGCCGTCGAGCTTGAACGAGCAGCCCGCGCCGTTGACCAGCACGCGCGCGAGGTTCAGGTCTTCGCCATCGAGCCGCAGCGCTTGCGCGGCCACGTCCGGGTTGCGGCGCAGGCGCATCTTGTTGAGCACCCGGGTCTTGACCGGGTCCAGGTCGAACGCCAGTTCCACGGTGTCGATCCAGAACGCCGGAGGGGCGTAGTCTTCTCGGCGGACCACGGTGGTCGGGCCGCTGGCTTCACGCGAGGGGTTCATAGTGTCTCCAGGAAACGGGATGTGATCAGGGCGTGGTAATCGGGAACGCGGGCCAGCACGTGCGGGCCACCGAGTTCGTCGGCCGGGTGTGAACTGCAGATGGCCACGGCGCGCATGCCGGCGCGTCGCGCGGCCTCGATGCCCAGGGGCGCGTCTTCGAACACGATGCAGCGCTCGGGCGCCACACCCAGGCGGCGCGCGACTTCCAGAAAGATGGCGGGCTCGGGTTTGCCGGGCAGGCCCTCGTCGCCGCCCACCGTGGGCAGGGGCGCGCCCAGCGCCAGGTGCTGGTAGGCAAAGGCCTGGTTGTGGCGGTCGCCCGCCGTGCCCACGCCGACCGCGAGCCCGCGCTGTTGTGCCGCCCCCAGGAAGGCCTTGAAACCCGCGACCTCGCTGAACACGGGTGCGAACAGCTCGCGGTAGACGGCTTCCTTCTCATCGACGAAGGCCTGGGCCTGCGCGGCGGAGATATCGCCGAAGAGCTCGCGCATGCACTCCACCCCGGTGCGGCCTGTGGTGCGGCGCATCAGCTCGGGCACGTCGATCTCCAGGTCGCGCCGGCGCGTGAATTCGACCCAGCTGCGCTGGTGCGACGGCATGGAGTCGATCATGGTGCCGTCCATGTCGAAGATCAGGGCCTGGACCATCAGACGCCCTGCTTGAGCGAGGCTTCGATGAAGGCGTCGAGATCGCCGTCCAGCACTTTCTGCGTGGCGGAGATTTCAACGTTGGTGCGCAGGTCCTTGATGCGGCTGTTGTCCAGCACGTAGCTGCGGATCTGGTGACCCCAGCCCACGTCGGTCTTGGTGTCCTCGAGCTTCTGCTGCTCTTCCTGCTGCTTGCGCAGCTCGAAGTCGTACAGGCGCGAGCGCAGGCGTTTCCAGGCCACGTCGCGGTTGCTGTGCTGGCTGCGGCCGTCCTGGCACTGCACCACGATGCCGGTGGGGATGTGCGTGAGGCGCACCGCCGAGTCGGTCTTGTTGATGTGCTGGCCGCCCGCACCGGATGCGCGGAAGGTGTCGGTGCGCACGTCGGCCGGGTTGATGTTGATCTCGATCGAGTCGTCGATCTCGGGATAGACGAACACCGAGGCAAACGAGGTGTGGCGCCCGCCCGAACTGTCAAACGGGCTCTTGCGCACCAGGCGGTGCACACCGGTTTCGGTGCGCAGCAGGCCAAAGGCGTACTCGCCCTCGATCTTGATGGTGGCGCCCTTGATGCCGGCCGTGTCGCCCGCGGTCTCGTCTTCGATCGTGGTCTTGAAACCCTTGCGCTCGCAGTACTTCAGGTACTGGCGCAGCAGCATGCTGGCCCAGTCGCAGGCCTCGGTGCCGCCGGCGCCGGCCTGGATGTCCAGGAAGCAGTTCAGCGGATCGGCCGGGTTGTTGAACATGCGCCGGAATTCGAGCTTCTCCACCTCGGCGGCCACCTTGGCGGCTTCACCTTCGATGGTGACCAGGCCGGCGTCGTCACCGTCTTCGCTGGACATCTCGAACAGCTCGGTGTTGTCGGACAGCTCGCTGCTCAGGCGGTCGAGCACCAGCACCACGTCTTCGAGCGATTTCTTTTCCCGCCCCAGGTCCTGGGCACGCTTGGGGTCGTTCCAGACCGTCGGATCTTCCAGCGCGGACTCGACTTCCTTCAGCTTCGATGCTTTGGCATCGTAGTCAAAGATACCTCCGGAGCTCGACCACCCGGGTGGTCAGGTCTTCGAGCTGGTTGCGGATGGAGTTGACGCGTTCTGCTTCCATGATGGGGGCCTTCTGTCGGTGTGCGAAAAATGGGTCGGCCGGCACCGCGTATGCGCAGCGCCCGGCCGAAACCGCGATTTTCTCACGTCAGGAAGGTTTCGATCAGTCCGGCGAGCGCGGCGGGCTGATCGTGGTGCAGCATGTGGCCGGCATCGTTGACCACGGCGTTGTGCAACTGCGGCACGGCCTGGAGCCGCTCGTGGTACTGCGCCAGCGAGAACTGGCCTTTCCACCACTGGCCCAGGCTGTCGTCGCTGGCGGTCACGCTGAGCACCGGCGCGCTGATGCGCCGGTAGATGGCCAGGGCCTCTTCGACCTGGTAGAGGTGGGCGCTCACCACCTTGTGCGCCGGGTCGCCCAGCACCGCCCAGCGCCCCTGCGCATCGGGCGCGGCCCAGTGCGCCGCCAGCCACTCGGCCTGGCCGGCCGGCAGGCGCGGGTTGGTCTTCATCAGGCGCTGTGCCACGCCTTCGACCGAATCGTAGGCCTTCAGGTCCATCTCGCCGCGGTGCAAGGCCTTGATCTCGTCCATCCACTTGGCATAACGCTCGGGCGCCTGGGTCGGGCGGGTTTCGGGCAGGCCGAAACCTTCGAGGTTGACCAGCCGGCGGATGCGCTGCGGCCGCACACCGGCGTACATCATGGCCACGTTGCCGCCCATGCTGTGGCCCACCAGATCGACCGGTTGCCCGGGGGCGTAGTGGTCGAGTAGGGCGTCCAGATCGGCCAGGTAGTCCGGAAACCAGTAGCTGTCGGGCGGCGGGCCGTCGCTGCGCGTCCGTCCAAAACCGCGCCAGTCGGGCGCAATGATCCAGCGCTGCGACTGCAGGGCGTCCACCATGAACTGCCACGATGCGGACACGTCCATCCAGCCGTGCACCAACACCAGGGGCGGCGTCGCGGCGTCGGCCTGACCCCAGACGCGCACGTGGTAGGACAGGCCGCGGATCGGGACAAACTCGCTGCGGGAAGGCTTCAGGGCTTGGTACATTCGCCGGATCATAGAGAACACGATGGAGACAGGCGATGCCGCAGAGTCAAGGCCGGGACAAGACCACGCCCACGCGCCGCCCGGCGGCGGTGAACCATTACGACGCACTGCACAGCGGGTTTCGCTGGCAAGTGCCCGATCGTTTCAACATGGCCGAGGTCTGCCTGCGGCGCTGGGCGGCACAGCCCGCCACCGCCGCCAGCACCGCGGTCATCGCCTGCGCCGCGGGCCAGCCTGACCGCCACCACAGCTACGCCGAGCTGCAGGACCAGGCCAACCGCTTGTCCAACGCGCTCGCGGCGATGGGGGTGGAACGCGGCGACCGCGTCGCCATCGTGCTGCCGCAGCGCTTCGAGACCGCCGTAGCCTACATGGCGGTGCTGCAGATGGGGGCGGTGGGCATGCCTTTGTCGCAGCTGTTCGGCCCCGAGGCGCTGGAATACCGACTGCACGACAGCGAGGCCGTGGTGGCGATCTGCGACGCCAGCACGCTCGACGCTGTGCAGTCCGTGAGCGATGCCTGCCCGCTGCTGCGCACCGTGGTCGCGGTGGGTGTGCAGCCCGCCCGGGCCGGGGCGCTGGACTGGTCGGCCGTGCTGGCGCAGGCCGCGCCCGACTTTGCCCTGGTACACACCCTGGCCGACGAGGCTGCTGTGCTGATCTACACCAGCGGCACCACCGGCAACCCCAAGGGTGCGCTGATTCCGCACCGCGCGCTCATCGGCAACCTCACCGGCTTTGTCTGCAGCCAGAACTGGTTCGGCTTCGATCCCTTCGACGCGGCCCAGCCTTCGCAGGCGGTGTTCTGGTCGCCGGCCGACTGGGCCTGGACTGGTGGTCTGATGGACGCGCTCTTGCCCACGCTGTACTTCGGCCGGCCCATCGTGGGCTACAACGGGCGCTTCAGTCCTCAGACCGCGTTCGAGCTGCTGGAGCGCCATGGCGTGACGCACAGCTTCCTGTTTCCCACCGCGCTCAAGGCCATGATGAAGGCCTTTCCCGAGCCACGCCAGCGCTACACGCTGCGGCTGCAGGCCATCATGAGCGCGGGCGAGGCGGTGGGCGACGCCGTGTTCGCCTACTGCCAGCAGCAGCTCGGCGTGACGGTCAACGAGATGTTCGGCCAGACCGAGATCAACTACATCGTGGGCAACTGCGCCATGGAATGGGGCAACGCCGCAGCGCCGGGCCGCCCCAAGCAAGGCGGCACCCCCTTGGGGGGCAGCGACCCGCGCAGCGGCGGAGCGCGGGGGCGAACAGGTTGGCCTGCCAAGCCGGGCAGCATGGGCAAGGGTTATCCGGGCCACCGCGTGGCGGTGATCGACGACGAGGGCAACGAGTGCCCGGTGGGTGTGCCGGGCGACGTGGCGGTGCACCGGCTCGATGTGCACGGCGATCCCGATCCGATCTTTTTCCTGGGCTACTGGAAAAACGAGGCCGCCACGCGCGCCAAGTTCACCGGCGACATGGCCAGCAGCTGGTGCCGCACCGGCGACATGGCGGTGCGCGATGCCGACGGCTACCTCTGGTACCAGGGCCGGGCCGACGACGTGTTCAAGGCCGCGGGCTACCGCATCGGGCCGGGCGAGATCGAAAACTGCCTGGTCAAACACCCGGCGGTGGCCAACGCCGCCGTGGTGCCCAAGCCCGACGCCGAGCGCGGCGCGGTGGTCAAGGCCTATGTGGTGCTGGCGCAGGAGTATCTGACCGCGCAAGCCGGCCGCGCCCTGGGCGACCCAGTGTTCGAGCAGGCACTCACGGCGGAGCTGCAGGCGCACGTGAAAGGCAAGCTCGCGCCCTACGAGTACCCCAAGGAGATCGAGTTCGTGGACGCGCTGCCCATGACCACCACCGGCAAGGTGCAGCGGCGCGTGCTGCGGCTGCAGGAAGAAGAGCGGGCCAGGGCGCGGGCCTGATCAGCGCGAGGCCTTGGGCGGCGCGACGTCGCTGAGGTGGATTTCCAGCTGCCGGTTGGCCGGGCGGCCCTCGGCGCGCAGCCGGATGATCGATACGCCCCGGGCGATCAGGTAGTCGCGCACGCTCAGCGCGCGGTCCTGCGCCAGCAGGCGGTTGGCCGATTCGCTGCGGTTGTCGTCGCCGTGTCCCAGGATGTTGACCCGCGTGCCCGGGCGGGCGTTGAGCTGGGTGCCCAGCGCATTGAGCTGGCGCGCCAGGGCGGGCTTCACGGTCGAGCGCCCCACGTCAAAGGCCATCGCGGCGGGAACCGTCAGCACGGGGCTCGGCGCCGCGGACGTGCCCGGCGAACCGTCTGCCGTGCCCTGGCCCGGTAGCGATGAACAGCCCGCGAAGGCCAGACACATGGCGCACAGGGCCGCGTGGGTGGGCGTGAGGAAACGGCGCATGGACAAATCTCCTGAAAGGCGTGTGGGCCAGTTTCGGCGGAGACAACCCGGCCCCGCCGGCGGCCCTAAACTTATAGACCGACTCGGCCTTCTTTTACCACCCCATACGCATTTGCACACCCCTCCATGAACACTGTTGCACTCGGCTCCAGCGGCCTGCAAGTCACCCCCATCTGCCTGGGCACCATGACCTTTGGCGAGCAGGTCCAGGAAGCCGCCGCCCACGCCATCCTCGACCGCGCCCTGGAGCGGGGGGTCAACTTCATCGACACCGCCGAGATGTATGCCGTGCCGGCCAAGGCCGAGACCTGCGGCGCCACCGAATCCATCATCGGCAACTGGTTCGCCAGGAACCCGGACGCGCGCCAGAAGGTGGTGCTCGCCACCAAGGTGGCCGGCCCGGCGCGTGGCATGCCCTGGCTGCGCCCCGAGGTGAGCAAGGCCGGTGTTGTCGAGGCCTGCGAAGGCAGCCTGCGCCGCCTGCAGACCGACGTGATCGACCTGTACCAGATCCACTGGCCGGCGCGCAACATGCCCACGTTTGGCGCCCTCTATTTCGACCCCTCGAAAGACCGGCCCATGCCCTCGGTGCTGGAGCAGCTCGAAGCCCTGAGCGGGCTGGTCCAGGCGGGCAAGGTGCGCGCCATCGGCCTGTCCAACGAGTCGCCCTACGGCGTGCACGAGTTCGTGCGGCTGGCCGAACAACACGGGCTCTCCAGCGTGGCCACGGTGCAGAACCCGTATTGCCTGATCAACCGCAGCTACGAGAACGGGCTGGACGAAACCTGCCACCGCCTCGGGGTGTCGCTGCTGGCCTATTCGCCGCTGGGCTTTGGCCTGCTGAGCGGCAAATACGATGCCACCGGCCTGGTGGGCGACGCCGGGCGCATGTCGATCTACGACTCGATGCGCAAGCAGCGCTGGGGCCGCCCGGAGGCACTGGACACGGCGCGCCGCTACAACGCACTGGCGCGTGAGCACGGCCTGACCCCGGTGCAGATGGCGCTGGCGTTCTGCTATCGCAACCCCAAGGTGGCCAGCACCATCATCGGTGTGACCTCGCTGTCCCAGCTCGACGAATGCCTGGATGCCTGGGGCACAGAGCTCTCTGCGGACCTGCTCCAAGAGATCGACAAAATTCGCTGGGAAGTTCGCGATCCTGCCCAGTAACCAGCCCACCCCCGCCGCGCTGCACGCGCCCCTCGAAGGGGGCGATGCGAGTGGCCCGGCGGAGCCGGTTCCACCGCATCCTGGGCCAGACACCGTCCTTGTTGCATCCATTCATGGCGAAAAAAGCGCACATCTCTGAAACGCCTGCCACCGCCTGGCTCAAGGCCCACGGTGTGGCGTTCACCGAGCATCCCTACGAGTACCTGGAGCACGGCGGCGCGCAGCACAGCGCGGCGGTGCTGGGGCTGGACCCGTTTGCGGTGGTCAAGACTTTGATCATGCAGGACGAGCAGGCGCGGCCGCTGGCGGTGCTGATGCACGGCAACCGCACCGTCTCGACCAAGAACCTCGCGCGCCAGACCGGGGCCAAGTCGATCGAGCCCTGCAAGCCCGAGGTGGCCAATCGGCACAGCGGGTACTTCGTCGGCGGCACCTCGCCGTTTGGCCTCAAGCGCGACATGCCGGTGTGGGTGGAGGGTTCGGTGCTGGCGCTGCCCCGGATCTGGATCAACGGCGGGCGGCGGGGCTTTCTGGTGGGCCTTGATCCCGCGGTGCTGGCCGGTCCGTTGGGCGCGAGGCCGGTGCATTGCGCGCTGGCAGAATAGGCGCACCGCCGGGCGCGCACGCCGCTGCATCCGGCACCCCCACATCCCGAGGAGCTTCCGTTGGAATTCGTCTATCCGCTGCTGGCCACGGTGGCCGCCTACCTGATCGGCTCGCTGTCGTTCGCCGTGCTGGTCAGTCGCCTGATGGGTCTGAACGATCCGCGCACCTACGGCAGCAAGAACCCCGGTGCCACCAACGTGCTGCGCTCGGGCAGCAAGGCCGCAGCCATCGTCACGCTGCTGCTGGACGCCTTCAAGGGCTGGCTGCCGGTGGTGGTGGTGATGGGGTGGGGCGCGGCCTGGGGCCTGGGCGACGGCACGGTGGCGCTGGTGGGGCTGGCCGCATTCCTCGGGCACCTGTACCCGGTGTTCTTCCGGTTCCAGGGGGGCAAGGGCGTGGCCACGGCCGCCGGCGTGATCCTGGGCTTCAACCCCTGGCTGGGGCTGGCGGCGCTGGCCACCTGGGTCATCATCGCGTTCTTCTTCCGCTATTCCTCGCTGGCGTCCATCGTCACGGCGCTGTTCGCGCCGGCCTATTACCTGTTTGGCAACCATGTGGCCTGGGACGCGCCGGGCGTCATGGTGCTGAGCCTGGCGGTCATGGGCATCCTGCTGGTGTGGCGCCACGCGGAAAACATCAACCGGCTGCTGGCCGGCAAGGAAAGCAAACTCGGAGCGAAAAAGACATGAGCCATGACATCGTGCGCCACGGCGTGGCGGCGCGCTACAGCGAAGCCGCCATATTCAATGGCGTGGTCTACCTCGCGGGCATGGTGCCCGAGCGCGGTGACACCGACATCCGCCGCCAGACCCAGGACGTGCTGGACCAGGTGCAGCAGCGCCTGCTGGAGGCCGGCAGCGACAAGTCGCGCATCCTGCGCACCCAGATCTACCTGACCGACATTCGCGAGATCGGCGCCATGAACGAGGTGTGGGACGCCTGGGTGGTGCCAGGCACCGCGCCGCCGCGTGCCACGGTCCAGGCCGCGTTGGCCGATCCAGCCTGGAAGATCGAGATCGTGGTGACGGCCGCACAGAAGCCGTCACTTTGATGTCTAGAAACGTTTTTCCAGCGTGAGCTGGTCGTTGCTGCGCTGCATCTGGAAGTGCGTCAGGAAGCTGTTGCCCAGCAGCACATAGGGCATGGGCTGCGGTAACACGATGCCCGACACGCCATACACCTGGGCATCGCCAATCTTCACCGAGTCCAGTTTCATCTGGTAGCCCACAACGACGCCGTTGGCCGTGCTCACCTGGACCTTCTGGGCCTGCTGGTACTTCAGGTTGATGCGCTTGGCGTCGGACTCGCTGAGCACCACCTGCGTCGCGCCCGTGTCCACCATGAACTGGACGGCTTTGCCGTTGATCTGGCCCGAGGGCATGAAGTGGCCCTGCGCATCGGCCGTGAGCACGATGCGCTGCGCGCCACCGGCACCGCTGGACACGCCCCGGCCCACGCTCACCGGCGCATCGCCCACACGCAGGGTCTGGCGCCGGCCATCGATCTCCACCTCCGCCATGTCACCCTGCGTGTTCAGCAGCTTCACGCCCTGGTGCGTCTGCCCCGGGCTCACGAACTTCGGCGCCGCGACATCGATGGTCAGCAAGGCTTTGCCACCCGCCACACCCGACAGCGCCACCGACTGCGCATACGAAGTCCCGGCAGCAAGGACCAAGACGAGTGCGGGCAGCAAAGGTGTGGGCATGAGGGGGATGGGGCCAGGGCGTCGCGGAACCGGCTTTGCCGGGCCGCCAACGCCGCCCCCTGGGGGGTGACGCGCGCAGCGCGGCGCGGGGGGTACCATTCAATCCCGAAAATTGTTGAATGACAGCGGCAGGTCTTTCAGCTCACTCTTGATCAGTGCCATGGCGGCTTGCAGGTCGTCGCGCTTGGCACCGGTCACGCGCACCGCGTCGCCCTGGATGGCGCCTTGCACCTTCAGCTTGCTGCCTTTGATGGCCTGCTGGATCTTCTTGCCGTCTTCGGTGCTGATGCCGTTGCGGACCTTGACCACCTGCTTGACCTTGTCGCCGCCGACCTTCTCGACCTTGCCCACGTCCAGGAACCGCGCGTCCACGCCGCGTTTGGTCAGCTTGTTGCGCAGCACGTCGTCGATCTGCTGGAGCTGGAAGTCCGCGTCGCCGTGCAGGATGATTTCCTTGTCCTTGAGTTCGATTGCGGCGCTGGTGCCTTTGAAGTCGAAACGGGTGCCGATTTCGCGCGAGACCTGGTCAACGGCGTTCTTCACTTCCACAAAATCGGCTTCGAGTACGGTGTCAAAAGAGGGCATGGTGGGGGATCCGAAGAGCGTGAATGAGACAATCCGGGGATGTTAGTCGAGAACAACGTGGCGCTCCAGCCCTACAACAGTTTTGGCATCGTCGCGCGTGCGCAGCGGCTGGTGCGTGTGGGTTCGGGCGCCGAGGTGGCGCAGCTCATGAACAGCCCGGAGTGGGCCGATGGCGCCGCGCGCGAGCGGGCCTTCGTGCTGGGCGGCGGTAGCAACCTGGTGATCACGGGCGACATCAAGCCGCTGGTGATCAAGGTCGAGATCGCCGGGCGCCGCCTGGTCGACGACAACGCCAAGGGCTGGGTGGTGGAGGGCGGTGCGGGTGAAAACTGGCACGACTTCGTGGCCTGGACGCTGGAGCAGGGCTGGCCCGGTCTGGAAAACCTGGCGCTGATTCCGGGCACGGTGGGCGCCTCGCCGGTGCAGAACATCGGCGCCTACGGCGTGGAGCTGCAGGACCGCTTTCATTCGCTCGACGCGATCGACCTGCAGACCGGCCAGGCGTTCACGCTCGACGCCGCGCAATGCGGTTTTGGCTACCGGGACTCGGTGTTCAAGCATGCACCGGCCGGCGAGAAGGGGCTGGGCCTGGCGGGCCGCGCGCTCATCACGCGGGTGCGTTTCTGGCTGCCCAAGCCCTGGAAGCCGGTGCTGGGCTACCTGGACCTGGAGCGCAAGATGGCCGAGACCGGCATCCACGCGCCCGACGCGCGCCAGATCTTCGACTGGGTGGTGGCGATCCGCCGCGCCAAGCTGCCCGACCCGGCGGTGATCGGCAACGCCGGCAGTTTTTTCAAGAACCCGACCGTGACGCCCGAGCAGTGTGCCGACATCATCGCGCGCGATCCGAAGGTGGTGCACTACCCCATGGCCGATGGCAGCATCAAGCTGGCCGCGGGCTGGCTGATCGATGCCTGTGGCTGGAAGGGCAAGAGCGTGGGCCACGCCGGCGTGTACGAAAAGCAGGCGCTGGTGCTGGTGAACCGGGGCGGCGCCACCGGCGGCGAGGTGATGACGCTGGCCAAGGCAATCCAGACCAGTGTGTACGAGCGTTTTGGCATCCGGCTGGAGCCGGAGCCTGTGGTGGTCTGAAGCACTGGTCTATGCGTTGCGATCACATGCCGGCATCGCTTCAATGCAGGATGGCGCTGGGCGGCTGAACGCGACCAACTCCTCGGATCGGAGTGCCACGGCGCTCCGATCCCGCGAGGTCAAGGCAAGAAACGAAGCGGAAAGGAAAGGGCTTATTCGCCCTTGTCGCCTTCCAGCCGCAGCATTTGCGCGCCTTCGCCCAGCGACAGCAGGCCGCTCTTGGCGTAGATGCCCAGCTTGGCGCGCGTGTCGGTGATGTCGAGGTTGCGCATGGTCAGCTGGCCGATGCGGTCCAGGGGCGTGAACGGCGCGTCTTCCACCTTTTCCATCGACAGGCGCTCGGGCGCGTACGTCAGGTTGGGCGAGTCGGTGTTCATGATCGAGTAGTCGTTGCCGCGGCGCAGTTCGATCGTCACCTCGCCGGTGATGGCGCGCGCCACCCAGCGCTGGGCGGTCTCGCGCAGCATGATGGACTGCGGGTCGAACCAGCGGCCCTGGTAGAGCAGGCGGCCGAGCTTCAGGCCGTTGATGCGGTACTGCTCGATCGTGTCTTCGTTGTGGATGCCGGTCACCAGGCGCTCGTAGGCGATGTGCAGCAGCGCCAGGCCCGGGGCTTCGTAGATGCCGCGGCTCTTGGCTTCGATGATGCGGTTTTCGATCTGGTCGCTCATGCCCAGGCCGTGGCGGCCGCCGATGCGGTTGGCCTCCAGGATCAGGTCCACCGGCGAGTCGAAGGTCTGGCCGTTCAGCGCGACCGGCTGGCCTTCTTCAAAGCGCACCGTCACGGTTTCGCGTTTGACTTCGACTTCATCCTTCCAGAACGCCACGCCCATGATGGGGTTGACGATGGTGATGCCGCTGTTGAGGTGCTCCAGGTCTTTCGCCTCGTGCGTGGCGCCCAGCATGTTGCTGTCGGTGGAGTAGGCCTTTTCGGCGCTCATCTTGTAGCCGAAGCCGTTGGCGGTCATGAAGGCGCTCATTTCGGCGCGGCCGCCCAGCTCGTCGATGAACAGCTGGTCCAGCCAGGGCTTGTAGATCTTCAGGCTGGGGTTGGTCAGCAGGCCGTAGCGGTAGAAACGCTCGATGTCGTTGCCCTTGTAGGTGCTGCCGTCGCCCCAGATGTGGACGTCGTCTTCCTTCATCGCGGCCACGAGCATGGTGCCGGTGACGGCACGGCCCAGCGGCGTGGTGTTGAAGTAGGTCACACCCGCGGTGCTGATGTGGAAGGCGCCGCACTGCAGCGCGGCAATGCCTTCGTGCGCCAGCTGGGTGCGGCAGTCGATCAGGCGCGCTTTTTCGGCGCCGTACTGCATGGCCTTGCGCGGGATCTCGTCGTAGTCCGGCTCGTCGGGCTGGCCGAGGTTGGCGGTGTAAGCGTAGGGGATTGCGCCCTTCTGCTTCATCCACAGCAGAGCGGCGGAGGTGTCGAGGCCGCCGGAGAAGGCGATGCCGACTTTCTGTTGCGTGGGAAGGTTTTGAAGAATGGTGGCCATGTGTGTGCTCAGCCAAAGTGGCAGATGTAGTGGTAGGGCTCGGTCACGCGGATGTCGAAACTGCTGTTGCCGGGGATGCTGAACTTGTCGCCCGGGCCGGACTTGAGCCAGGCGTCGGTGCCGGCCAGCTTGTATTCGCAGCCGCCGGCCACGCATTCCATGATCTCGGGGGCGCCGGTGTTGAACGTCAGCGTGGCGGGCAGCACCACGCCAACCGACTTCTTGGTGCCGTCCGGGAAGGTGATGCCGTGGCTGACGCATTTGCCGTCGAAGTACACGCTGGCCTGGGTGTTGACGGTCACGCCGCTGATCTGGGTGGTGCTCATGGGAGGGAGGGTGTGAAAAGTGGAGGCGAAACCGCGATTTTAGGCGGGCGGGGAGGTCAGAGCCGTTGTTGCCAGTCGGTGGCGTCAAAGCCGACGGTGATGGCGCCTTTGGCCCAGGCCACGACAGGGCGCTTGATCACGCTGGGGTGGTCCAGCAGCAGGGTGCGGGCGGTGGGGTTGTCCACCACCGCGTTGCGCGTGGCCTCGTCCAGCCCTCGCCAGGTCGTGCCCTTGCGGTTGACGAGTTTCTCCCAGCCGGCGGCGGCCAGCCAGCGGTCGAGATCAACCTCGGGAACGCCCTGTTTCTTGAAGTCGTGGAAGCGGTGTTCGACGCCGTGTTCCGCCAGCCAGGCGCGGGCCTTTTTGACGGTGTCGCAGTTGGGGATGCCGTAGAGTGTGGTCATCCCCGAATTCTGGCACGCGTTCCTCGGCAGGCGCGGCCCAACCCGAAGCCATCACCATGACCCAGCGCGACTTTTACCCGCCCATCGAACCGTTCCAGACCGGCGTGCTCGACACCGGCGACGGCCATTCGGTCTATTGGGAGCTGTGCGGCAACCCGAAGGGAAAACCGGCGGTGTTCCTGCACGGCGGGCCGGGTTCGGGCTGCTCGGCCGATCACCGCCGCCTGTTCGATCCGGAGCGCTACTGCGTGTTGCTGTTCGACCAGCGCGGTTGCGGGCGCTCCCAGCCCGCCGCCTCGCTGGAGAACAACACCACCTGGCACCTGGTGGCCGACATGGAGCGGCTGCGCGAGATGCTGGGCGTGGACCGCTGGCTGGTGTTCGGCGGCTCCTGGGGCAGCACGCTGGCGCTGGCCTATGCGCAGACGCATACCGAGCGTGTGTCGGCGCTGATCGTGCGCGGCATCTTCACGCTGCGGCGCGAGGAACTGCTCTGGTACTACCAGGAGGGCGCTTCGTGGCTGTTCCCGGATCTGTGGGAGGGTTTTGTGGCGCCCATTCCCGAGGCTGAGCGGGGCGACCTGATCGGCGCCTACCGCCGGCGCCTGACCGGGGCGGACCCGGCCGAGCAACTGGCCTGCGCGCGCGCCTGGAGCCTGTGGGAAGGGCAGACGATCCGCCTGCTGCCCGATGAGGCCAACACGGCCAAACATTCGAACGACGCGTTCTCGCTGGCCTTCGCGCGCATCGAAAACCACTACTTCGTGCACGACGGCTGGATGGACGAGGGCCAGCTCATCCGCGACGCGGGCAAGTTGGCGCATATTCCCGGCGTGATCGTGCAGGGGCGCTACGACGTCTGCACCCCCGCCCACACGGCCTGGGCGCTGCACCGCGCCTGGCCGCAGGCCGATTTCCACCTGGTGCCAGACGCCGGGCACGCGTTCAACGAACCCGGCATCCTCACGAAGCTGATCGAGGCCACGGACCGCTTCGCGCGCTGAGGTTTTGGCCGGCCCGGGATAATCAGGGCCATGAACACGTTCCCGGCCCTGAATACGCTTGAAGACTGGCTCGCGCACTGCGAGCGACTGCACCCTGTCACCATCGACATGGGCCTGGACCGCGTGCAGCGCGTGGCGCAGCGCATGGGTCTGGCGATGGATTGCCCGGTGATCACCGTGGCGGGCACCAACGGCAAAGGCTCCACCTGCGCCATGCTCGAAGCCATCTACGGCGAAGCGGGCTACCGCACCGGCGTCTACACCTCGCCGCATCTGGTGCACTTCGAAGAGCGCTGCCGCATCCAGGGCCAGGCGGTGGCCGCCGACGCGCTGCTGCCCGCGTTCGCCGAGGTGGAGGCGGCCCGGCTGGGGCAGGGCGGTGAAGACAGCATCAGCCTGAGTTATTTTGAGTTCACCACGCTGGCGATCCTGCGCACCCTGTCGCGCAGCGGGCTGGAGGTGGTGATTCTGGAAGTGGGTCTGGGAGGTCGGCTGGACGCGGTGAACATCCTGGACGCCGACTGCGCCGTGATCACCTGCATCGCGCTGGACCACATGGCCATCCTGGGCCCGGACCGCGAAGCCATCGGCTATGAGAAGGCCGGCATCATGCGCACCGGCCGGCCGGTGGTGGTGAGCGACCCGGTTCCGCCGCAAAGCGTGCTGGACCGGGCGCTGGAGGTGGGCGCCGAGCTGTGGCGCCTGGGCAAGGACTTTCATTTCGCCGGCGACCAGCAGCAGTGGGGCTGGGCCATGCACCCCTCGCACGGCGGGCGGCGTTACGCCGGCCTGGCCTACCCGGCGCTGCGCGGCGCCAACCAGCTGGTCAACGCCTCCGGCGTGCTGGCGGCCATCGAGGCCCTGCGCCCACGCCTGCCGGTCACGGCCCAGGCGGTGCGCAACGGCTTGGCCATGGTGGAGCTGCCGGGGCGTTTCCAGATCGTGCCCGGCACGCCGACGCTGGTGCTGGACGTGGCCCACAACCCGCATTCGGTGGCGGCGCTGGCCGAAAACCTCGACGCCATGGGCTATTACCCGACCACCCATGCCGTGTTCGGCGCCATGGCCGACAAGGATCTGGGCGCCATGCTGGAACGCATCGCGCCGCTGATCGACCGCTGGCATGTGACCGACCTGCCACTGCCCCGGGCCAGCAGTGCAAAAGCGCTGGCGCAACTGCTGGAAGCCACGCCGGCGACCGCGCCCGGCGGGAAAAGCCGGGTGGCGGGCGTCCACGCCAGCCCCATGGACGCCTTGCGCGCCGCGGTGTCGGCGGCGGACCCCGCTGATAGAATCGTGGTCTTCGGTTCGTTCTTCACCGTGGGGGGTGTTTTGCAGGACGGCGTCCCCCGAATGTCTGCAAAACACCTGGCTTCCTGAAGCCTCCCACACAGCGCGAATGCCGTGTCGCGCTTCCCGCCAGGCATTGATGGCGCATTGGTCCACCCCGAATGATCACTTCCCGTTCAGGCTCCCAGGGCACTCCAACGACACCCCCGCCGCAGAGCATCGAGGCCGTGCGGCGCCGTGCGCGCCACCGCCTGATCGGTGCCAGCGTGCTGGTGTTGCTGGGCGTGCTGGGTTTCCCGTTGCTGTTTGACACCCAGCCGCGCCCGATCTCGGTGGACATTCCGATCGAAATTCCCGCCAAGAACCCGGCGCCTGCGCTGTCCGCCCCCAAGGCGGCCCCCAGCAGCAAAACCGAGCCCAAGCCCGCACCGGCGCCCGTCGAAACCGCCGCGCTGTCCGCCGGCGAAAGCCTGGGTGCGCGCGAAGAGATCGTGGAGCCGACGCGCCCCGCGGCAGCCGCCGCCCCCGAAACCGACAAGTCGCCCCAGGTCGAGGCCAAGGTCAAGCCCGCCCCCGTTGAAAAACCGGAGCCTGTGGCCAAACCGCCGGCGCCCGCTCAAGCGGCTGAGGCCGATCGCGCGCAGCCACAAGACAAGCCCGCCGGCCCTGCGGCCGTGCGCGCCGTGGTGCAGGTGGGTGCTTTTGCCGATGCGGCGCGTGCGCGCGAAGTGCGTCTGAAACTGGAGCGCGCCGGGCTCAAGACCTACACCCATGTGGCCGAAACGCCTGATGGCAAGCGCATCCGTGTGCGTCTGGGGCCTTTTGCGAGCAAATCCGAGGCCGACAAGGCGGCGGCGCGCGTGAAGGCGCTGGGGCTGCCCGCCGCCGTGCTGACGCTGTGAGGGCCACCGCCGGTCTGGCCGGGATCCGATGCCGATGAGCTGGTTGGATTGGGCCCTGTTGGCCGTGTTGTTGCTGTCGGCGCTGCTGGGGTTGTGGCGCGGGCTGGTTTACGAGGTGCTGTCGGTGGCGGGCTGGGTGGTGGCGTTCGTGCTGGCGCAGGCCTATGCCGCCGAGGTGGGTGCCTGGTTGCCCATGGAGGGCACGTCGCCGCCGGTGCGGCTGGCCGCGGGGTTCGTGGTGGTGTTTCTGGCCGCGGCGTTTGCCGGTGGACTGGTGGCGTGGCTGGTGAAGAAGTTGGTGGAGTCCGTGGGCCTGCGGCCGGTGGACCGGATTCTGGGCGGGGCCTTTGGCCTGGCCCGCGGTTTGGTGATATTGCTGGGTGTGACGGTGGTGGTGAGCATGACGTCCCTGCAGACGCAGGACTGGTGGCGGGAGTCGGTGGTGGCGGACACGCTCACCGACACGCTGCACGCGCTCAAGCCTCTGCTGCCCGAAGCGCTGTCGCGCTACCTGACGTAGGGTTTTTGTCTTTTTCCGTAAGGATCCGAACATGTGTGGAATCGTGGGCGTGGTGAGCAAAGCGCCGGTCAACCAACTGATTTATGACGCGTTGCTGCTGCTGCAGCACCGGGGCCAGGACGCGGCCGGCATCGTGACCCAGCAGGGCCGCAAGTTTTTCATGCACAAGGCCAAGGGCATGGTGCGCGACGTGTTCCGCACCCGCAACATGCGCGCGCTGCCGGGCAACTGCGGCCTGGGCCAGGTGCGTTACCCGACCGCCGGCAATGCCTACTCCGAAGAGGAGGCGCAGCCCTTTTACGTGAACGCGCCGTTTGGCCTGGTGCTGGTGCACAACGGCAACCTGACCAACGCTCAGGCGCTCAAGCAGGAACTGTTTCAGGCCGATCACCGCCACATCAACACCGAGAGCGACTCCGAGGTGCTGCTCAACGTGCTGGCGCACGAGCTGGAAAAGGTCACGCGCGGCATCACCCTCAAGCCGGCCGACGTGTTCGCGGCGGTGCGCGGTGTGCACCAGCGCGTGCGCGGCTCCTATGCGGTGGTGGCGCTGATCGCCGGCCATGGCCTGGTGGCGTTTCGCGACCCCTACGGCATTCGCCCGCTCTGCGTGGGCCACAGCGACAGCGGCGTGATGGTGGCGAGCGAATCCGTCACGCTGGAAGGCAACGGCTTCGAGCTGGACCGCGACGTGATGCCCGGTGAGGCGCTGTTCGTGGACCTGGAAGGCAACATGCAGTTCCAGCAGTGCGCGGACAAGGTCAGCCACAACCCCTGCATTTTCGAGTTCGTCTACCTGGCCCGTCCCGACTCCGTGCTCGACGGCATCTCGGTCTACCAGGCGCGCCTGAACCTCGGCGAGACCCTGGCCAAACGCGTGGTCTCCACCGTGCCGCCGAACGAGATCGATGTGGTCATCCCGATCCCCGAATCGTCGCGGCCCAGCGCGATGGAACTGGCCCAGTTGCTCGGTCTGCCGTACCGCGAGGGGTTTGTGAAAAACCGCTACGTGGGCCGCACCTTCATCATGCCGGGGCAGGGCGTGCGCAAGAAGTCGGTGCGCCAGAAGCTCAACGTGATCGCCAGCGAGTTCAAGGGCCGCAACGTGCTGCTGGTGGACGACTCCATCGTGCGCGGTACCACCAGCCGCGAAATCGTGCAGATGGCGCGCGACGCCGGGGCCCGCAAGGTCTACCTGGCCAGTGCCGCGCCGCCGGTGCGTTACCCCAACGTCTACGGCATCGACATGCCCACGCCCGACGAACTCGTGGCGCACAACCGCACGGTCGAAGAGGTGCGCCTGAGCATCGGTTGCGACGCGCTGATCTACCAGGACGTGGACGCCATGAAGCTGGCCATCGGCTCGCTCAACCCCAAGCTCGCCGGTTTCGACGCATCCTGTTTTGATGGGGTGTACGTCACGGGCGACATCACGCTCGAAGACATCGCGCGCCTGAACGCCGGGCGCGACCAGACCGAAGAAGGCGAAGAAGACACCTCGCGCCTGGCGCTGCCCAACGCGCAGACCGCCTGAGCCCCCTGAAGCCGCGACACACCATGAGCACCGATTCCCCTGAAACCGCCGGCCTGCACCGCGACACCCTCGCGGTGCGCGCTGCGGTGGACCGCAGCCAATACGGCGAAAATTCCGAAGCCCTGTACCTCACCAGCGGCTACGTGCAACCTTCCGCCGCCGCAGCCGCCGCCCGGTTCGCCGGCGACGAAGAAGGCTTCACCTACGGTCGCTACGGCAACCCGACGGTTGCCAGTTTCGAGCAGCGCCTGGCGGCGCTGGAAGGCGCCGAAGCCTGCATCTCCACCGCCTCGGGCATGTCGGCCATCCTGATGATGTGCATGGGTCTGCTCAAGAGCGGGGACCACGTGATCTGCTCACACTCCATGTTCGGCTCGACCATCAAGCTGATCGGCTCCGATCTGGCCAAGTTCGGCGTCGAGTCCAGCTTCGTGCCACAGACCGATGTGGCGGCCTGGAAAGCGGCCGTCAAGCCCAGCACCAAGCTGCTGTTCGCAGAGACGCCCACCAATCCCCTGACCGATGTTTGCGACATCCGCGCATTGGCCGACATCGCCCACAACGCGGGCGCGCTGCTGGCGGTGGACAACTGTTTTGCCACGCCGGCGCTGCAGCGCCCCTTGGCGCTGGGGGCCGACATCGTGATGCATTCGGGCACCAAGTACCTGGACGGCCAGGGCCGTGTCATGGCCGGCGCCCTGTGTGCCAGCCAGGACATGGTGACCAAAACCTTCCTGCCGGTGCTCAAGAGTGCCGGCATGACGCTCGCGCCCTTCAACGCCTGGGTGGTGCTCAAGGGCCTGGAGACGCTGGACATCCGCATGGCGGCGCAGTCGGCCCGTGCGCTGGCGCTGGCTCAGTGGCTGCAGGTGCACCCCGGAGTGGCGCGCGTGCATTACCCCGGTCTCACCAGCCACCCGCAGCACGAGCTGGCGATGGCCCAGCAGTCGAACTGCGGCGGTGCGGTGCTGTCGTTTGAGGTCAAGGCGTCCGATGCCGATCAGGCCCGCCAGCGCGCCTTCCACGTGCTCGATTCGCTCCAGACGCTGTCGCTGTCGACCAACCTGGGCGACACCAAGACCCTGTGCGCCCACCCGGCCAGCACCTCGCACGGTCGCCTGACCGAAGCCCAACGCCAGACCGCAGGCGTGGTGCAGGGCCTGATCCGCGTGGCCGTTGGCCTTGAACACCTCACCGACATCCAGACCGATCTGGACCGTGGCCTTTCCTCTTTTTGACATGACCGCCCAAGTTCGCACCCGCTTCGCTCCGTCGCCCACCGGCTTCATTCACCTGGGCAACATCCGCTCGGCCCTGTACCCCTGGGCCTTCGCCCGCGCCACCGGTGGCGTGTTCGTGCTTCGCATCGAAGACACCGATCTCGAGCGTTCTTCGCAGGCCGCGGTGGACGTGATCATCGAGGGCATGAAGTGGCTGGGCCTGGACCACGACGAAGGGCCGTTCTATCAGATGCAGCGCATGGACCGCTACAAGGCGGTGCTGGCCGAAATGGTGGCCGCGGGGCATGTCTACCCCTGCTACATGAGCATGGCCGAACTGGACGCGCTGCGCGAGCGCCAGATGGCCAACAAGGAGAAGCCGCGCTACGACGGCACCTGGCGCCCCGAGCCGGGCAAGGTGCTGCCCGCCATTCCCGAGGGCGTGAAGCCCGTGTTGCGCTTCAAGAACCCGCAAGGTGGCGTGGTGGCCTGGGACGACAAGGTCAAGGGCCTGATCGAGATCCGCAACGACGAGCTGGACGACCTCGTGATCGCGCGCCCCGATGGCACGCCCACCTACAACTTCTGCGTGGTCGTGGACGACATCGACATGGCGATCACCCACGTGATCCGTGGTGACGACCATGTGAACAACACGCCGCGCCAGATCAACATCTTCAAAGCCCTCGGCAAGGAGCCGCCGGTTTATGCCCACCTGCCCACCGTGCTCAACGAGCAGGGCGAGAAGATGAGCAAGCGCAACGGCGCCAAGCCCGTGACCCAGTACCGCGACGAAGGTTATCTGCCCGACGCGATGGTGAACTACCTCGCGCGCCTGGGCTGGAGCCATGGCGACGACGAAATCTTCAGCCGCGCGCAGTTCCTCAAGTGGTTCAACCTGGACCACCTCGGCCGCAGCGCCGCGCAGTTCGACGAAGCCAAGCTGCGCTGGGTCAACGCCCAGCACCTGAAGGCGATGGACGATGCCGCGTTGGCGCCACTGGTGGCCGAGCAGCTGATCAAGCGCGGCATCACCGCCGACGAGCGCCTGCCGCGCATCTGCGGTCTGTTCAAGGACCGTTGCGACACCACGGTGGCGTTGGCGGGCTGGGCCGCCGCGTTTTATGCCGACGTGACGCCCAGCGCCGACGAACGCGCGCAGCATGTCACGCCCGCTATTGAGCCCGTACTGTCCACGCTGGCGGAGAAGCTGGCGGCCAGCGCCTGGGACAAGGCCAGCATCTCGGCGGCCATCAAGGAAACCATCTCCACCCATGGCATCAAGATGCCGCAACTGGCGATGCCGGTGCGCGTGCTGGTGATGGGCACGGCCCAGACGCCGTCGCTCGACGCGGTGCTTGAACTGCAAAATCAGCAAACAGTTTTGACGCGACTTCAAAATCGCTGAAAAATGTCCTATAATTTGAGGCTTGCTGATGCACACCAAGCGGTGACATGTGAAGTGTGAATCAACAAACCCTGTGGGGGTATAGCTCAGCTGGGAGAGCGCTTGCATGGCATGCAAGAGGTCAGCGGTTCGATCCCGCTTACCTCCACCACAATTTGTGAAGCTTGTGTCGGTGACCTGATCAAGGCGCTGATACAATGCAAAGTTCGGTTAGTTCCAAGGTTTTGACCCTATCGTCTAGAGGCCTAGGACATCACCCTTTCACGGTGAGTACCGGGGTTCGAATCCCCGTAGGGTCGCCAAGTTTGTGGCACTTGGCCTGAAGCGAAAGCCTCAGGCAAAAGCTGCACCACTGCGGAGTGGTAGTTCAGTTGGTTAGAATACCGGCCTGTCACGCCGGGGGTCGCGGGTTCGAGCCCCGTCCACTCCGCCAAAAGATAAAGCCTTCTAAGTCTTTGACTTAGGAGGCTTTTTTCTTGTTCATTTGAGGACGGTTTTCTCCTTCGACCCTGACCGATGGCGCTGGTGCTTCGCGCGCACCCGGTCCTGGCCGCGCGTCCTGCGATGGGGTGGCTATCAGTCGCCCGTCTGTGCCGCAGCCACCCAGCGCAGGCCCTTGCCGCGGCTGAAGTAGTAGTCACCTTGCGGGCTGATAACGACGGCGCGATGCGCTGTGGGGTCGGAGAAGTACTGCCAGCCATGCCCCCGTTCACCGGGACCGGCGTTGTGGGGCACCGCCTGCATACCGTGGTCGAAGCCGCCAGCGGGACGGGTATCCGCGACGCACGGGCGGTCGTGGTCATGGTCGCGATCTCCGGCAAGTACAGGGCTGCTGATGATGGCTGCGAGCATTCCTGTCGAGGCGAGAAAAGCGGTTGATTTCATGATCGACTCCTTGGCATGTGACTCCAGTCGATAGCGACTGTGCATGCACTATGCGCCCGTGAAACTGAAGCGGTGCTGAACGGCTTGTTCACCTGCAATTCACTTGGAGGTCGGCGTTCCCGAACTGCCCCAGTCTCATTTGCACCGGCAGGCTCTGTGGCGAGCTCAGTGATGCGGTCTACAGAATCGCTGCCACGTCTTCGCGCGGCGCCTGTCGCGCCTGTTCGATCATGTGCTCAATGGTGGGCGACACCCGGCCGCCGAACAGCTTGGTGGATTCGACGCCGGTCGGCAGGTTCACCAGACAGCTTTCGGGGCCAGAAGCCGCTCCACCGGGGCGCCGCCTTCAAGGTGGCGGGTGAAGATGTCTGCGACGTCGGCCTCGGTCACGTTGCGGTAGAGCACGGCTTCGGGGTAGACCAGCACGTTGGCGCCCTGGTCGCACGGACCCAGGCAGCCCGAGTAGGTGACGGACACTGCTTCGTAGGCTTGGCGTTTCTGCTGCTCGGCCCAGAAGGCCTGCAGAACGGCGGTGCCGCCCTTGCTGGTGCAGGAGCCGCGCGGGTGCTGCGGCGGGCGGCTCTGGGTGCATACGAAAACGTGGCGGGCAGGACGGGGCATGAGAACTCCTTTGGTGCGATCGAAGGCCGGTGTCTCAACCGGGAATGCCGCGGAACCGGCTTTGCCGGGTCGCAGGCGTTGCCCCTGGAAGGGGGATGCGGCTACACGAAGTGAGCAAGCAACGGGGAGCTATCCAAACTTGAAGAGAATGCCGTGCCCGCCGCGCGGGTAGTCCCAGTTCACGTTCAGGTGCTCGCTGCAGATGATGCGGCAACTGCCGCATTCCAGGCAGCCGTCGGTGATCAGGGTGACGGCGCCGTTGCCTTCGGCCTTGTAGCAGGAGGCCGGGCACACGTAGGTGCAGGACTTCTGCGTGCAGTCGTTGGCGCAGACGCTAGCATCCTTGATCTGGATGTGGGGCCGGCCCGCGTCCACGCGGTAGCGGTTCTGAAACAGTTTCTCTTCGACGTTCACATTCACGGCAACGGCGCTCATCGGAAGGCCCTCCAGAGTTTGACGGCGTCGCCCACCAGGCCGGTGAGCGAGCGCGAGGTGCGGAAGCTGGAAAAGATCTCGCGTTCCTTGGTCTTCTTGTCCACGCCATCGACCGTGAACATCTTGTGCGCGGCCCTGGACACGAGCTCGGGGTAGGTGGTGAAGAACTGGTTGTTCTTGTGGAAGACCTCGGGCATGTCGCGGTACTTGTGCAGGTCCTTCATCACGAAGCTCTTGTCGAGCTCGGTCTTGTAGGCCTTGAGCACCGCTTCGCTCATGGGCTTGCCAGCGGCCTTGGCGGCGATCACCGTCTCGGCCGCCAGGCGCCCGGTGGTCATGGCCAGGTTGGAGCCTTCGCGGTGCACCGCGTTGACGAAGCCGCCCGAGTCGCCCACGATCATCCAGCCGTTGCCATAGACCTTGGGCACGGCGTAGAAGCCGCCTTCGGGGATCAGGTGGGCCGCGTATTCCTTCATCTCGCCACCCTGGATCAATGGCGCGATCGAGGGGTGCTGCTTGAGCTTTTCCAGCAGGGCGTAGGGGCTGGTCCTGTTCACGCTGCCCTTGAAGTCGCTGAGCATGCAGCCGATGCCGATGGTGAGCGATTCCTTGTTGGTGTAGAGGAAACCTGTGCCCATCATGCCGTCGGTGATCTTGCCGACCATCTCGATCACCACGCCTTCTTCTTCGCCGATGTTGAAGCGCTGGCGGATCGTGTCTTCAGGCATGAAGAGGATTTCTTTCACCGCCAGCGCCACGTTGCTGTCCTTGATCTCGCCGTGGAAACCGGCCTTGCGTGCCAGCGTGCTGTTCACGCCGTCGGCCATGATCACCACGTCGGCGTACACGTCGCCGGCTTCGCGGTCGCACTGCACGCCCACCACCTGGTCGCCGTCCATGATGAGGTGGTTGACCGTTGTCTCGCAGATCAGCAGCGCGCCGGCTTCGCGGACCTTGGAGCTGAACCACTTGTCGAACTGCGCCCGGATGATGGTGTAGCGGTTGTAGGGCGGCTTGTTGTAGTCGTCGCTGCGGTAGTGTGTGCCGACGAAGCTGTTGTCATCGAGCACCCAGACGCGCTGCTCGATGATGTGGCGCTCCAGTGGCGCGTCTTCGCGGAAGTCGGGAATGATCTTCTCCAGCGCGTCGCTGTAGAGGATGGCGCCCTGCACGTTTTTCGAACCCGGGTATTCGCCGCGTTCGATCTGCAGGACCTTGAGGCCGGCCTTGGCCAGGGTGTAGGCGCAGGCGTTGCCCGAGGGCCCCGCGCCCACCACGATGGCGTCGAATTGAGAGGGTTTTTTCATGGCGTTCCCCAGAGGTGGTGGACGGGATCAGGCAACCAAAGCGCTGCGCTTGGACAGGTGTTCGGCGAACGCCTTGCTCAGCGCGGGCAGCACCAGCATCGCGTTGCCGACGATGCCGTAGTGCGCGAACTCGAAGATGGGCGCGTTCGGGTCGGTGTTGATGGCGACGATCACGTCCGAGCCCTCCATGCCCACGCGGTGCTGCACCGCGCCGCTGATGCCTGCGGCGATGTAGAGCTTGGGGCGCACCGTCTTGCCGGTCTGGCCCACCTGGCGCTCGGCCTCGACCCAGCCGGCCTGCACCACAGGCCGCGTGGCGCCGACCTCACCGCCGAGCACCCGCGCCAGTTCGAACACGAGCTTGAAGTTGTCGGGGTTCTTCAGGCCCTTGCCGCCGCTCACGATCACGTCCGCGTAGGGCAGGTTGATCTTGTTGCTGTGGGCGTCGGCGATGAAGTCCAGCAGCTTGGTGACGATCTGCGTCTCCACCATGCCCAGGGTGTCGTGCACCAGGTTGCCGGTGCGGCTGCTGTCGGCCTTGGGCATCAGCATCACGCGCGGGCGCACCGTGGCCATCTGCGGCCGGTAGGCCAGGGTCATGATGGTGCAGTAGAGCGAGCCGCCGAAGGTCGGTCGCGTGGCGGCCAGGGCCTTGGAGACCGGGTCGATGTTGAGCTCGGTGCAGTCGGCCGTGAGGCCGGTGAGCAAGGTGGTGGCCACCGAGCCCGCGAGGTCGCGGCCTTGTGAGGTGGCGCCGAGCAGCAGGATCTCCGGTTTGTACTTGTTCACCAGGTCGGTGAGACCCTTGGTGAAGGGCTCGTTGCGGTAGCCCTTGAGCACCGGATCGGTCATCAGGTAGCAGGTGTCGGCGCCGAAGCTGATGGCCTCGGCCGCGAACTTTTCCAGGTGTTCGTCCGCGCCGCCCAGCAGCACCGCGCCGACCTGGCTGCCCAGGGTGTCGGCGAGCTTGCGCGCTTCGCCGAGCAGCTCCCAGGACACGCTGTGCACATGGCCGCGGTCGTGTTCGACGAACACCCAGACGCCCTTGTAGGCCTTGAGTTCTTCCGACAATTCGAGGTTGCGGCCGCGGCCGGCGGGGCGCTTGACGGCGACGGCTTCTTTGGGGGCTTCGCTCATGATGTTTCCTTCATCAACAAATCGGCTTCAAGCGTTGGGTGGCGGGTGAAAACCTTCTGGAGAAGGTTGAGCGAGACATCGCGCAGGTTGCTGGTTTCCAGGTCCAGCATCTCCACCTTCTCGGTGCGCGGCGAGGGGCCAAACACCTTGCTCACCACGGTGGGAGAACCCTTCAGACCGATCTTGCCGAGGTCTTCGATGGCGGCGTCTTCCTTGCTCCATTTGCGCACCGGGTAGGCGGCGGCGTGGATCATGGCGGGCAGGTTGGCGAAGCGCATCTCGTTGGTGTTTTCCAGCATCGTGATCAGGCAGGGCAGGGCCGTCTTGAGCACCTGCACGCCGCCTTCGGCGCGCCGCTCGACCGTGATCGTGCGGCCGTCCAGATCGGTCTCGACGATGCGCGAGACGTAGGTCAGCAACTGCAGGCCCATGCGCTTGGCGATGCCCGGCCCCACCTGCGCGGTGTCGCCGTCGATGGTCTGTTTGCCGGTGAAGACGACGTCCACCGCCTGTTCGCGGGCGATCTGACGGATGCCGGCAGCCAGGGCGTAGGAGGTGGCCAGCGTGTCGGCGCCGGCGAAGGCGCGGTCGGTCACGAGCACGGCGTCGTCGGCGCCGAAGCTGATGCATTTGCGCAGCGCTTCTTCGGCCTGCGGCGGCCCCATGCAGAGCACGGTCACCTTGCCGCCGAACTTGTCTTTGAGGCGCAGCGCCTCTTCGAGCGAGAACAGGTCGTAGGGGTTGACGATGGCCGGCACCCCCTGGCGCATGATGGTGTTGGTGACCGGGTGGACGCGGATCTGCGCCGAGTCGGGCACCTGCTTGATACAGACGACGATGTGCATGTGGATGCTCCTTCAGGCGACCATGCGGGAGGGGACTGAGCTTTTCAGGCTCTCCAGCGAGACGTGCTGTTTGCCGCCCACGTCCTGGAACACCTTGAACACCTTTTCCTGGGCCGGGGTGGAACTGACGAAGTCCGCGTAGGCCTTCATCAGCTGCTCGCGGTAGCTCGTGAACAGCTGCACCTCGTTGCTCTGGTCCTGCAGGTTCTGCTGCCGGATGTACTGGAAGAAGCGCTTGAGGATGTGCAGCCGGCTCACGTTGACCACCGCTTGGTCGAATGGCACGCCGAAGTACTGCAGGAAGTCCTCGGCGGACGACAGGGCCTTGAGTTGTTGAATGAAGTTTTCCATCGGGCGTTACTCCACGGTCGCGGGTTGTAGATGGGATGTCGCGTTGGCGAACCCCGGTTCGGCACATTGATCGTCACAAAGGCCGCAGGCGTTGTCGGCGCTGGCCAATCCTTGGCTGTGGGCCAGGGCGTGTTCGAGCTGGGCCACGCGGTCGAGCAGGCAGGCGATGGCCTTGCCCACCGGGTCGGGAATCAGGTGGTGGTCGAGGTCGAAGCCGTGCGTGGTGCGCCGCCCTGGCGCCACCACCCGGCCCGGGATGCCGACCACGGTGGCGCCGTCCGGCACGGCCTCGATGACGACCGAGTTGGCCGCCACGCGGGCCCGGTCGCCCACGCGGATCGGCCCCAGAATCTTGGCGCCCGCGCCCACCACCACGGCATGGCCCAGGGTGGGGTGGCGCTTGCCGGGGTTCCAGCTGGTGCCGCCCAGCGTGACCCCGTGGTAGAGCGTCACGTCGTCGCCGATCTCGGCGGTCTCGCCGATCACGACGCCGGTGCCGTGGTCGATGAAGAAGCGTGCGCCGATGCTCGCGCCGGGGTGGATGTCGACCTGCGTGAACCAGCGCGCGGCGAACGACAGCCAGCGTGGCAGGTAGCGCCAGCCGCGCGCCCACAGTGCGTGGGCCAGGCGGTGCAGCGCGATCGCCTGCACGCCCGGGTAGATGGTCCAGACCTCCAACAGGCTGCGCGCGGCCGGGTCGCGGGCGAGTACGCAGCGCGCGTCCTCGCGCAGCAGCGACCACCACGAGGCCCGGGGCGCGCTGGTGGAAATGTTCGGCGCGGCTTTCATGCCAACCCCAGGGCCGAGGCGTGGGCCGCTTGCGGTGCAGCGCTGTGGGCGTCCCGCAGGAAGCCGCGCAGCTCGTCGGGCGTGGCTTCCTGTTTCACGCGCATTGCGTGGTCGCGGATGCGTGCGAGCACGCGGCCGGTGAGCGCTTCGTCGTCCATGGCCACGCCCAGGGCGCCATAGGCCTGGCGCACCGCCTGCGAACCCGAGTGTTTGCCCAGCACGGTGCGGCGTTGGCGGCCGAGCTCGCCCGGGTCGAAACCCTCGTAGGTGGACGGGTGCTTGAGTAGCCCGTCGATGTGGATGCCCGACTCGTGCGTGAACACGGCCTCGCCCACGATGCTCTTGTTGAACGCGACCTGGCGGCCCGAGGCGCGCGCCACCAGGTGCGAGATCGGCACCAGGGCCTGCGTGTCCACGCCGGTGTCGCCGTGGTGCAGGTGGCGCACGCCCATCACGATCTCTTCCAGCGCGGCGTTGCCGGCGCGCTCACCCAGCCCGTTGACGGTGGTGTTGGCGTGGGTGGCGCCGGCGCGCAGGGCGGCCAGGGTGTTGGCCGTGGCCAGGCCCAGGTCGTCGTGGGCGTGGATCTCGATGTCCATGTGCAGCGCGTCGCGCAGCCGGGCGATGGCGTCGAAGGTGCCGAACGGGTCGAGCACGCCCAGGGTGTCGGCGAACCGCAGGCGGCTCGCGCCGCAGGCCTGGGCGCGCTGCGCCACCTCGATCAGGAAGCCGATGTCGGCGCGCGAGGCGTCTTCGGCGCCCAGCGAAACCATGCGCCCGCTCGCTGCGGCCTTTTCGATCACGCGCGTGACCTGCTCCAGCACCCACTCGCGCGACTGCTTGAGCTTGTGCCGCAGGTGGATGTCGGACACCGGGATCGAGAGGTGAACGATGTGCGCATCGCAGTGCAGCGCGCTGGCCAGGTCCGCATCGGTCAGGCGGCCCCAGACCATCAGGGCCGCGGGCAGCCGCAGGGCGGCGATGCTGTTGATGCAGGCGATCTCGTCGTCACCCATGGCCGGGATGCCGATCTCCATTTCCGGCACACCTGCGTCCGACAGCGCGCAGGCGATGGCGCACTTCTCGTGCACCGTGAACGCCACCCCGGCGGTCTGTTCGCCGTCGCGCAGCGTGGTGTCGTTGATGATGAGGTTGCGGGGCATGTGGCGGCTTCCTTTGCCTAGCTCATCGCAAGGTGCATGCCACCCGTTTTGGCCCCTCAAACCGCTGTGTGGAGCGCCCCGCAGGGCAGGTTTGTCGGGTCCGGTCAGCTGGACATGCTTTGCACGTCTCTTGCCCGTGTCGGAAATGTGTTGTTTCGGACAGGGCCTGGTGCTTCTTGTGTGGGGCACCTCGCGGCTGCGGCAGGCAAGAAGCCCCGTCAGTGCTCGCGCGCGTGGTTGCGCGTGTGGCGTGGGAATTCGATCACGAGGTCGGTGTCTCGCAGCTTCACGCAGCAGGCCAGACGCGACTGCGCGTCCAGGCCCCAGGCGTGGTCGAGTTGGTCGTCTTCCTCGTCATCGGGCGCGGCCAGCGAGGCGCCGCCTTCGCGGATGTGCACATGGCAGGTCGCGCAGGCCGCCACCATCTCGCAGGCGTGTTCGATCGCCACGCCGTGGGTCAGCAGGCTTTCGCACAACGAAGCGCCGCGCCGGACGTCGATGTCGCGGCCCTCGGGGCAGAGCTCGGGGTGGGGCAGGATGCGAACCTTGGGCATGTCGGTCTTTCAATGCGTCAACGCGTCGGTGCGACCCGTGTCGCCGCTAGGCCAGGCTGTCCATGGAGCGCCCGGCCAGCGCGTGCTGGATGGACGCGTTCATGCGGCGTGCGGCGAAGGCGTCGGTGGCGGCCGACAGGGCCTTGGTGGCCTCGCGCAGCTCGGCCACCGGGGCCTCGGTTTCGAGCCGGTCGGCCACCTCAAACAGGGCCTGGCGGATCGCGGTCATTTCGGTCTCGCTCAGCAGCGAGCCATCTTCCTGCAGCGCGGTTTCGGTGGCGTCGAGCAGGCGGCGTGCGTCCACCTGGGCCTCGCGCAGGGCGCGCAGCTGCATGTCGGCCGCGGAGGCGCCGATGGCGTCTTGCAGCATGGCGGCGATCTGGGTGTCGCCCAGGCCGTAGGTGGGCTTGACTTCGATGTGCGCCTCGATGCCCGTGCCCTGCTCGCGCGCCGTCACCGACAGCAGCCCGTCGGCGTCGATCTGGAAGCTCACGCGGACGTGCACCGCACCCGCCACCGCCGGGGGAATGCCGCGCAGCTCGAAGCGCGCCAGCGAGCGGCAGTCGGCCACGGCCTCGCGTTCGCCCTGCACCACGTGCAGCGTCATCGCGGTCTGGCCGTCCTTGAAGGTGGTGAACTCCTGCGCGCGTGCCGTGGGCAGGGTGGAGTTGCGCGGGATGATCTTCTCGACCAGCCCGCCCATGGTTTCCAGGCCGAGCGAGAGCGGGCACACGTCGAGCAGCAACCAGCCGTCGCCGCTGCCGTTGCCGGCCAGCACGTCGGCCTGCATGGCCGCGCCCAGCGCGACCACCTGGTCGGGGTCGATGTCGGCCAGCGGCTCGACGCCGAAGAGGTCTTTGACGGCGCTGCGCGCGATCGGCATGCGGGTCGATCCGCCCACCAGCACCACACCGGTGATGTCGGCGGTGGACAGGCGCGCATCGCGCAGGGCGCGCTTGGTGGCCGAGAGGGTGCGCGCGATCAGCGGCGCGCCGAGCCGGGCGAACTCGGCGCGGCTCAGGATGGCCTGCAACGCGTCGCCCTCGGTGCGGCTCAGCGCCAGCGAGGTCGACTCATGAGACGACAGCGCTTCCTTGGCCGTGCGCGCCGCCGTCAGCAGCGCGCGCTGGGCCACGGGCGAAAGGGCCGCCACGCCGGCGATGCCGTGCCGGTCGCAGAACCACTCGGCGATGGCGCGGTCGAAATCGTCGCCGCCGAGTGCCGAGTCGCCACCGGTGGACAGCACCTCGAAAATGCCGCGCGTGAGGCGCAGCACAGACACGTCGAAGGTGCCGCCGCCCAGGTCGTAGACCACGAAGGTGCCTTCGGCCGCCTTGTCCAGACCGTAGGCGATGGCCGCCGCGGTGGGCTCGTTGAGCAGGCGCAGCACGGTCAGGCCGGCCAGGCGCGCGGCGTCTTTGGTGGCTTGGCGCTGGGCGTCGTCGAAGTAGGCCGGCACCGTGATCACCACGCCCGCCAGCGGCCCGCCGAGCGAGGCTTCGGCGCGCGCGCGCAGGGCGCTCAGGATGTCGGCCGAGACCTGTACCGGCGAGCGTTCGCCTGCAGCGGTCTGGATGCCCACCATGCCCGCGCCGTCGGTGAAGCGGTAGGGCAGGCCGGTGGCCTCGCGCAGGTCCGCCAGGCGGCGGCCCATGAAGCGCTTGACCGAGACGATGGTGTTCTGCGGGTCTTCGGCCTGGCTGGCCTGGGCCTCGTGCCCGACCACGGTGCTGCCTTCGGGCAGGTAGCGCACCACCGAAGGCAGCAGATGGCGGCCCGCCTCGTCGGGCAGCGCCCGCGTGACCGCGCTCTGCACCGTGGCGACCAGCGAGTTGGTGGTGCCCAGGTCGATGCCCGCGGCCAGCCGGTGCTGGTGCGGCATCGCCGCTCGTCCAGGTTCGGCAATCTGCAGTAAGGCCATGTCAACCCACCCCCCGTTTCTTGCTCACTTCGTGTAGCCGAACCCCCCCCAGGGGGCGCACCCAGCCGCCCGGCAAAGCCGGTTCTGCGGGTGCCCTGGAGGGTGCTTCGCTTCGCTCGCAGAGGGAGCCGGACCGGTGCTTCATACGGCAAAACTCTCGCCACAGCCGCAATTGGCTTTGGCATTCGGGTTGTTGAACTTGAAGCCCTCGTTCAGGCCTTCGCGCACGAAGTCGAGTTCGGTGCCGTCCAGCATGGCCAGGCTCTTGGCGTCCACGATGACTTTGGTGCCGTGGTTGTCAAAGCAGTGGTCGTCCGGGTTGACCGCGTCGACGAATTCGAGCGCGTAGGCAAAGCCCGAGCAGCCGCTGGTCTTGACCGCCAGGCGCAGGCCGATGCCGCTGCCGCGCTTGGCCAGCGACTTTTCAACGTGCCGCGCGGCGGCGGGGGTCAGTGAGACATGCATGGCAGTCCTTTCGGTTGCGAGGGGTAACTGACTAGGGCAGCCGTGGAACCGGCTCCGCCGGGTCACCAGCTGCGTCCCCCTGGGGGGAAGACGCGAAGCGGCGCAGGGGGATTCCATCTACACCGAAAATGAACTGCCGCAGCCGCAGGTCGACTGCGCGTTCGGGTTGTGGATCACGAAGCGCGAGCCTTCCAGGCCGTCCTCGAAATCGACCCGCGCGCCCAGCACGTACTGCTGGCTCATGGCGTCCACCACCAGGGCCACGCCCTCGGTGACGGTCAGCGTGTCGTCCTCGGCGATCTGGTCGTCGAAGGCGAAGCCGTACGAAAAGCCGGAGCAGCCGCCGCCGGTCACGTACAGGCGCAGCTTGAGGTTGGGGTTGCCCTCTTCCTGGATCAGCTCGGCCACCTTGGCCGCCGCCCGGGGCGTGAATTCCAGCAGGGCGGGCAGGGTGCCGGTGCTGCTGGGGCTGGTGGTGGCAGTGGCTTCTTGCATGGGAGTTCCTTGGTGGGAGATGCGAAGGCGAAGGGGAGGGGGCGCGGCGGGCCTTCAGCGCGTGCTGGAGGCGCAGGCCGGTTGCTCGGAGGTCAGCGTGGCCTCGGTGGGGGCGGGGTGGCGTGCGCGGAAGTCGGCCACGGCCGCCTTGATGGCGTCTTCGGCCAGGATGGAGCAGTGGATCTTCACGGGAGGCAGGGCCAGCTCTTCGGCGATCTGCGAGTTCTTGATGGCCAGCGCCTCGTCCAGCGTGCGCCCGCGCACCCATTCGGTGACCAGCGAGCTCGACGCGATGGCCGAGCCGCAGCCGTAGGTCTTGAACCGCGCGTCCTCGATCACGCCCTGCGCGTTCACGCGGATCTGCAGCCGCATCACGTCGCCGCAAGCGGGCGCGCCCACCATGCCGGTGCCCACGCTGTCGTCGTTCGCATCGAAGGCGCCGACGTTGCGGGGGTTCTCGTAGTGGTCAACGACTTGTTCGCTGTAGGCCATGGGGGTTCTCCGGGTGGGTGTGTGACAAATCGAATGGGGACCAGATCAGTGTTCAGACCACTGGATCGTGTCGAGGTCGATGCCCGCTTGAACCATGTCCCACAGCGGGCTCATGGCGCGCAGCCGGTTCACCACCTCGGTGACCTGCGCAACCGTGAAATCGATCTCTTCGGCGGTGGTGAAGCGGCCGATGGAAAAGCGCACCGAGCTGTGGGCCAGCTCGTCGCTGCGGCCCATGGCGCGCAGTACGTAGCTGGGCTCCAGGCTGGCCGAGGTGCAGGCCGAGCCGGAGGACACGGCCACGCCCTTGATGCCCATCAGCAGCGACTCGCCTTCGACGTAGTTGAAGCTGGCGTTGAGGTAGTGCGGCGCGCGCTGCTGTTCGTCGCCGTTGAGCACCACGCAGTCCAGCGCCTGGAAGCCCGCCCACAGGCGGTCGCGCAGCGCGGCGATGCGGGCGTTGTCGGTGGCCATGCTCTCGCGCGCCAGCCAGAAGGCCTCGCCCATGCCCACGATCTGGTGCGTGGCCAGCGTGCCCGAGCGCATGCCGCGCTCGTGGCCGCCGCCGTGCATCTGCGCTTCGATGCGCACGCGCGGTTTGCGCCGCACGTACAGCGCGCCGATGCCCTTGGGGCCGTAGATCTTGTGCGCCGAGAGCGACATCAGATCGACCGGCAGGCGTTCCAGATCGATCACCACCTTGCCAGCGGCCTGGGCTGCGTCCACGTGGAAGACCACGCCCTTGGCGCGGCAGAGCTGGCCGATGGCCGCCACGTCCTGGATCACGCCGGTCTCGTTGTTGACCATCATCACCGAGGCCAGCACCGTGTCGGGGCGCAGCGCCGCTTCGAACACGGCCAGGTCGAGCAGGCCGCTGGGCAGCACCGGCAGCACCGTCACCTCGTAGCCTTCGCGCTCCAGCTCGCGCATGCTGTCCAGCACCGCCTTGTGTTCGGTGGCCACGGTGATCAGGTGTTTGCCCTTGCCGCGGTGGAAGTGCGCCGTGCCCTTGATGGCGAGGTTGTTGGACTCGGTGGCGCCCGAGGTCCAGACGATTTCGCGCGGGTCGGCGTTGATCAGCGAGCACACCTGCTCGCGCGCCAGCTCCACCGCCTCGTCGGCGGCCCAGCCAAAGGCGTGGGAGCGGCTGGCCGGGTTGCCGTAGAGTTCCGTGAGGTACGGAACCATCTTGCTGGCCACGCGCCGGTCCACCGGCGTGGTGGCCGCGTAGTCCAGGTAGATCGGCAGCGCTGTGCGGGCGCTGGCGTGGGGCGTGCGGTCGTCCGGCATGGTGGCTCCTTGCAAAGGTGGGTGTGACCCCTTTTGCAACGTCTGTGCCATGCGTCTGCGGCCGCCCGAACAGCGGTTTTGGCGGGATTTTTGTGGACTTTGTGCCGAAGGGCGCCGTTCGTCGCCGCGAGCCGTGTCGGGTTTGTTGCAAAGCCTGCGACGCCACGGATCGGCACGATTTTTGCACTGCAACAAACCCAAGGTCGTCACTTTGCGGTGGAGTCCCACTGCTGGTGCAAACCACGAGCGACCCGGAGATGGGAGCCCCATCGTGAACACATCACCTGTCATGGTCCGGCGCGAGCTGGACGCGGTCTACGAGGTCAGCAAAACGCTGGCCACCTCGCTGGACGTCCACAAGACCTTCCGCGAAGCGCTCAACTACCTCATCCACGCCTTCGACTGGCGCCGCGCCTTCGTCGTCGTGGCCGACGCGGAAGGCACGCTCAACGGCCTGTGCGCCCTGGGCCTCACGCAGGCCGAACAGCAGCGCCTGCGCTTCGAATCGGGCGAAGGCATCGTGGGCCGCGTGTTCGCCAGCGGCGTGCCCGCCACCGTGCCCGACGTGCGCGCCGAGCCCCTGTTCCTCAACCGCACCGGCGGCGCCGATCAGAGCCCGGGCGTTCCCGTGGCCATGCTCGCCACGCCCATCCGCGCCGACCACCGCACGCTGGGCGTGCTCGTGATCGACTGCCTCAACCCCGAAGAGCGCCGCGTCTTCGCCGACCACCTGCGCCTGCTGCGCATGGTGGCCACGCTCATGGGCCAGTCGCTGATGCTGCACCGCAGCGTCACCGCCGCGGCCGAAAGCATCCAGGACGAAAACCGCCGCATGCACAAGGCCCTGAGCGGCCAGCGCCACAAGATCGAACAGGTCGTCGGCGTCTCCGCCCCCATGCTCAAGGTCTTCGAGCAGATCCACCAGGTGGCGCCTTCGCGCACCACCGTGCTGCTGCGGGGCGAAAGCGGCACCGGCAAGGAAGTCATGGCCCGCGCCATCCACAGCCTGTCACCGCGCGCCCGGGAACCCTTCGTCGGCGTCAACTGCGCGGCGCTCACCGAAACCCTGCTGGAAAGCGAACTCTTCGGCCACGAAAAAGGCGCCTTCACCGGTGCCCAGGGCCTGCGCAAGGGCCGTTTTGAAATGGCGCACGGCGGCACACTCTTCCTCGACGAAATCGGCGACATCTCCGCCGCCTTCCAGGCCAAGCTGCTGCGCGTGCTGCAGGAACGCAGCTTTGAACGCGTGGGCGGTGGCTCGCCGGTGAAGGTGGACGTGCGCCTCGTCCTCGCCACCAACCGCAACCTGGAACGCATGGTGCAGGCTGGCGAGTTCCGCGCCGACCTCTACTACCGCATCAACGTCGTCAGCATCCAGCTGCCGCCGCTGCGCGAGCGCCGCGAAGACATACCCGCCATGGCGCAACACTTCCTGGACCGCTTCAACCGCGAAAACGACCGCGCCACCCGCTTCAGCCCCGAGGCCATGCGCGTGCTCACCAGCTGCTACTGGCCGGGCAACGTGCGCGAGCTGGAAAACTGCGTGGAGCGCACCGCCACCATGGCGTCCAACGAGCTCATCACCGACCTGGCCTTCCCCTGCCGCGACAACCGCTGCCTGACGCAGGTGCTGCACCACATCGAGCGCGAAGACGCCGTGCGGCCCAGCCGCCTGGCCGAGATCCCGATCCAGGAAGTGGCCACAGGCGCACCCGCCCAGCCGCCGAGCCCGGCGCCCGCGCCGGCCGAGGTGGGTGCTGCGCCTGCGCCAGCCGCCGCCACGCCAGCCGCCGCCGTGCCGCCCGCCGATGGCAAGCCAGAGGGGGAACACGAGCGCCTGATCTGGGCCATGGAGCGCAGCGGCTGGGTCCAGGCCAAGGCGGCGCGTCTGCTGAAGATCTCACCGCGCCAGATGGGTTACGCCTTGCAGAAGCATGGCATTGAGGTGCGCAAGTTCTGAGGAGCCGCTCAGCTGCTCAGCGCTGGCGCTTCTCGGCATGTCTCATTGCGGGGATGGACGTCACATCGGAAGACAACCCGGTCCCGGATCGGCGTTGACGTCCTTGTACTGACTGGGTGTGCAGTTGAAGGTGGCCCGAAACAGGCGGTTGAAGTACGACAGGTCGTTGAAGCCAACGCTGTAGGCGATGGTGGAGATGAAGGTCTTGTTCTCCGTCATGCGCTGCTGCTTCAAGGCTTCGCAGGCGCTGGCCAGGCGCTTTTGCAGCAGGTACTCCGTGGGCGTGATGTCCAGCGACGTGAAGGCTCTTTGCAGTTGGCGGCTCGACGCCTTGAGATCCACGGCCATGCGCTGGATGGTCAACTCGCAGTCGGTGTGGTTCGCATCGATGTAGGCCACCGCGCGCTCCAGCAAGCGGGCGTTGCCCACGTCCGCATCGATGCAACGCGCCGGCGTGCCGTTGGCAAACAGCATGGACCCGAGCAGGCCGTACATGGCCTCGCCCAGGTAGCTGGACTGCGTCGGGTTGTTGTTCGGCTGAAAGGCCTTGGCGAGCACGGCAATGATGGCCAGCGTGGTGTGGTCGCTGCGCGGCATGAACAGCCCGCCGCGCAAGGCATCGCCGAACCTTTTTTGCAGTTCCATGCGCGGCAGATGCACCGACAGCTGCCGGCTGTAGCTGCCAAAGAAGGTGAACTCAGAGGGCTCCGCGCTGTCGATCAGGACCAGATCGCCGGGGCGCAGCATGCTGACCGATTCGCGCTGACTCATCAGCGCTCGGCCCTCTTCCTGAACGATGAGAAAGAAGTGCTCCGCGCCGTCGCGTGCGATGTTGCTTCGATCGCGCCGGATCGACTGCGCGTCTTTGGCGACGTGCGCAAACTCAAATCCACCCCGTGCTTCATGGGCCACCGCACCGCGCAAATGGTCACGGCTCGCGGCCGGTTCGACCTGGAACGAGCCACAGACGGCGTGCAGATCGGACCGGAACTGGTCCACGGGCAATGAGGAGGTGGAAAGCGTGGTCAGCATGGGGCGCTGATGTTGATCATCAACACGGGCAAGCGCTATTCGGGTTAACCCACGCCCGTGAAAGCGCTGTCGTTTGTGTCCTATTCGCGTGTCGCTGGAGCCCAAGTGGCCACAGGGGTGTCGCTCATACGATCCGTTCGCTGAATCAACCACTCCACTGGAGGAGACATGACGGACTTTCCCATGATCATCAACGGCCTGCCCGTGAGCGCGGCCGCCCACTTCGACGTGAAGAACCCGGCCACCGGGGAAACGGTGGGCCGTGCGCCCAACGCCTCGCGTGACCACCTGGACCAGGCGGTGGCCGCCGCCGAAGCGGCGTTCGCGAGCTGGTCGCAACAACCCGATGCCGTGCGCGCCCAGGCCTGCCTGGACATCGCGGACAAGCTCGGCGAGCAGGCCGAAGACCTGGCGCAGCTGCTGACGCGCGAGCAGGGCAAGCCGCTTAACGGGTTGGGCTCGCGCTTCGAGCTCGGGGGCGCGCGGGCCTGGGCTGCGCACACCGCCAGCCTGTCGCTGCCGGTCAAGGTGCTGCAGGACAACGAGCAGGGCCGCATCGAACTGCACCGCAAACCCATCGGGGTGGTGGGCTCGATCACGCCCTGGAACTGGCCGGTGATGATCGCCGTCTGGCACATCCTGCCCGCCGTGCGCAGCGGCAACACCGTGGTGGTCAAGCCCTCACCCTTCACCCCGCTGTCCACCATCCGGCTGGTCGAGCTCATGAACGAGGTGCTGCCGCCCGGCGTGGTCAACGTGGTCTGTTCCGACGACCAGGCGACCAACATCGGCGCCGCGATCTCCGCACACCCGGGCATCCGCAAGATCGTTTTCACGGGCTCGATCAACACCGGCAAAAAGGTCATGGCCACGGCCGCCGAGACGGTCAAGCGGCTCACGCTGGAACTGGGCGGCAACGACGCGGCCATCGTCCTGCCCGACGTGGACCCGAAGGCGATTGCCGAGGGCCTGTTCTGGGGCGCCTTCATCAACAACGGCCAGACCTGCGCGGCCATGAAGCGCCTGTACGTGCACGAGAGCGTGTACGACGGGGTCTGCGCGGCGCTGGTCGACTACGCCAAGGCCGTTCCCGTGGGTCCTGGCAGCGACGAAGCGTCCGTCCTAGGTCCTATCAACAACCGCATGCAGTTCGAGAAGGTCCAGCGCCTGGTGGATGCCGCCAAGAGCAAGGGCAGGGTGCTGCTGGGCGGCGAGCCTGGCGAGGGCTTGTTTTTCCCGCCCACGCTCATCGCCGACCTGTCGCACGACGACCCGCTGGTGTTTGAGGAGCAGTTCGGCCCGGCCCTGCCCATCATCAAGTACAGCGACGTGGAAGACGCCATCCGCCAGGCCAATGACAGCCCCAATGGCCTGGGCGGATCGGTCTGGTCGCAGGACATCGACAAAGCCCGGCAGGTGGCCAGCCGCCTGGAGTGCGGCTCGGTCTGGATCAACAAGCACGGCGCGATTCAACCGAACGCGCCATTCGGCGGGGTGAAGTCCTCGGGCTGCGGCGTGGAGTTCGGCGAGGAAGGCTTGGCCGAATACACCGACATCCAGGTCATCTTCAACTGAAAGCGACGCAACCATGGAACAGTTTGACTACATCGTCGTGGGCGGTGGCGCCTCGGGTTGTGTGATGGCCGCGCGCCTGAGCGAGAACCCGCGCAACAAGGTGCTGCTGATCGAGAGCGGGCGCCGCGACGACGACCGCTACATCAAGATGCCCGCGACCTTCTTCAAGGTCATTGAAAAGGGGCGCGACATCGTGGCCTACGTGGGTGAACCGTCGCCGCGCGTGAATGGCCGCCCCTCCATCGTCATCCAGGGGCAGGTGATCGGCGGCGGCTCGTCGATCAACGCCATGCTCTACATCCGTGGCCAGGCGCGCGACTACGACGGCTGGGCCGCCGCCGGCAACCCCGGTTGGGCTTATGCGGACGTGCTGCCCGTGTTCAAGGCGCTGGAGAACAACATGGAGCTGGCCGATGCCTTCCACGGCACCGAGGGCGAGCTGCATGTGTCGGAAACCGGCTACCACCACCCACTGTGCCGCGCCTTCATCCGCGCCGCGCAAGAGGTGGGCCTGCCCAACAACCCCGACTTCAACGGCGCCAGCCAGGAAGGCGTGGGCTTCTACCAGACCACCACGCACGACGGGCGACGCTGGTCCGCCGCCGAGGCCTTTCTGCGCAAGGCCGAGGGCCGCCCCAATCTGAAGATCATGACCCAGACCCGCGTGGCCCGGGTGGTGTTCGAGGGCACGCGCGCGGTCGGCGTGGCGCTGGAGAACGGCACCACGATCAAGGCCGCGGCCGAGGTGATTCTGTGCGCCGGTGCCATCGAGACGCCGCGCCTGTTGCAGCTGTCGGGCGTGGGCGAAGCGGCGCACCTGCAGTCCTTCGGTATCCAGGTGGTGGCGAACCTGCCGGGCGTGGGCCAGAACTACCAGGACCACCTGGAGAGCACGGTGCAGGGTGTGACGCGCGACCCCATCTCTTTCCTGGGGCAAGACAAAGGCCTGAAGGCGGTCAAGCACCTGGCGCAGTACCTCCTGTTCCGCTCGGGGCTGCTCACGTCCAACGTGGTCGAGTGCGGCGGCTTCGCCGACGTGTCCAACGCGGGGATGCCCGATGTGCAGTTCCACGTGTTGCCCTTCATGGTGGGCTGGGCCGACCGCGAGCCGGTGCAGGAACACGGCATTGCCATCGGCCCGTGCTTTCTGCGGCCCAAGTCGCGCGGCTCGGTGCGCCTGCGTTCGGCCAAACCGCAGGACCCGGCCCTGTTCGACGCGGGCGCGTTTTCAGACGAGCAAGACCTCGACGTGCTGGTGCGGGGCGTGCGCAAGGGCATCGAGATTCTGGAAGCCCCTGCGCTGGCCAAGTTGATCAAGCGGCGCGCCCTGCCGCAGCCCGGCCTTGAGCAGGACGAGCAGGCCCTCAGGGACTACGTGCGCCAGACGGCCAAGACGGTGTTCCACCCGGTGGGCACCGCCAAGATGGGCGCCGAGTCGGACCCCATGGCCGTGCTGGACCAGCAGCTGCGCGTGCGCGGCACCCAGGGTTTGCGCGTGGCCGATGCGTCCGCCATGCCCAACCTGGTGTCGGGCAACACCAATGCCCCGACCATGATGATTGCCGAGCGGGCGGCCAGGTTCATTGCAGGCAAGCAGTGACAGAGAAGCGTTTTCACCAAAACCACAGGAGACAAGCATGAGAAAACTGTTGCAAGCCGGCGCCGCTGCGTTGGCATTCATGGCCCTGCCCGCCGTCGCGCTGGCCGCGGGCGAGCCCACCCCCAGCTGCGGCCCCGGCAAGGGCAAAGCCGCCACGGGCAAACCCATCAAGATCGGAGCCATCCACGGCAACGCGGCACCGGGCGATTTTTCCTCGGCCACCGACGCGGCCGCGGCCTACTTTGCCTGTGTCAATGCCTCCGGCGGCGTGCATGGCCGCCCGATCCAGTACCTGGTGGAAAACGACCAGTGGAACCCTGAGCTGGCGGCGCAGGCCGTGTCCAAACTGGTTCAGGACCAGAAGGTCGTGGCCATGGTGGGCAACGCCTCGTTTGTCGAGATGAGCGTGAACGCGCCGTTCTACGCCAAGCAGAACATCATGGCCATGGCCTCCGGTTGCGCGGTGTCGGAGTGTTTCGAGAGCTCGAACATCGTCTCCACCAACCAGGGGCCGCTGGCGTCCTCGGTGGGGGCGGCCATGCACGCGGTCGAAAAGCTCGGTGCCAAGAACATCTCGTGCATCGGCCTGGCCATTCCTTCGGTGGGCAACTGGTCTTGCGGCGCGGTGGAGAAGTACATGGCGGGCAAGGGCCTCAAGGCCTCGTCGGTGCTGCTCAACCCCGGGGCGCCCGACGTGAACGCCGCCCTGCTGGAGGCGATGGCCTCGGGCGCGAACTCGGTGCTGGTCAACCTGCCCGCTGGCTTGGCCATTGCCTTCCTGCGCGCGGCGCAGGAGCAGGACCTGCGCGACAACTACAGCTGGACCTCGTCCACGCCGCTGTACGACAAGTCGGTTCCCGCCGCCCTGGGCAAGTACTGGAGCGGCAAGGTCTACGTCAACGCCGAGCTGACCATGCTCGACGGCAAGGGCGCCGATAACCAGCATTGGCTCAAGGTCATGGACGCCTATGCCAAGAAGGACGATCCGCGCGACACCTTCAGCCAGTCGGGCTACCTCTCGGCCAAGTACTTCACCCAGACGCTGGCCGCCATGGACCCGGCCAAGATCGACGACCGCGCCGCCGTGACGGCAGCGATCAAGAAGATCTCGGGCCTGCGTTCGGACCTCAGCTGCGGCCCCTACTACGTGGGCGAGGCCAAGCAGCACATGCCCAACCACGCCGGGATCATGGTGGTGGTCAAGGACGGCGGCTTCCAGAAGGTGCGTGACTGCTACGAGTACGAAGGCCCGTACTTCACACCCTTGGTGAATGCCGAGAAGGCGCTCGGACTGCGCTGATGGCCTTGCCCCTGTTCTGGTTGCGCCAGGACGGGGGCACCCCAAGCCTGGCTTATGAAATCCAAACTGCCTTTTCTGGCCGCCTACATCGTGGGCATGGCCCTGGTCTGCGGCATCCTGGCGTGGGGCAAGCCGCTGCCCATGGTCGGTCTGTTCATCGTGTCCGGGCTGGCCATCGGCTCCCTCTACGCCCTGGGTGGCGTGGGGCTGGTGGTGCTGTACCGCACCACGGGCGTGCTCAACTTTGCCAGCGGCGCCATGGGGGCCGCGGGCGTCATGACGGCCTGGCAACTGGTGCAATGGGGTTGGGCCGAGCCCCTGGCCTGGGCCATGGCGCTGGTGCTGGCCACGGCGCTGTCGCTGGGTTATGGCCGGGTGATCGCGCCCCGCCTGGCCTGGCGCGACCCGGTGGTCAAGGCCATTGCCACACTGGGCTACGCCTTGATCATCCTGGGCGTCACCTCGTTTCTGTGGGTGGACCAGGTCCGCTCGTTCACCCTGCCCACCGACCAGATGGCCCTGCGGGTCTGGGGTTTGCGGGTCACCGGCACGCGCTTCATCGCGCTGCTGGCCACGCTGGCCGTGGTGGTGGGCATCTGGGTCTACCTGGAGCGCACCCGCACCGGCCTGCAGATGCGCGCCCTGGCCAATGAACGCGAGCTGTCGGCGCTGATCGGCGTGCGCATCCTCAAGGTGGAAACCATCGCCTGGGGCATGGCGGGGCTCATCGCCGGGTTCACCGGGCTGATGTTTGGCGACCTCATCCGGCTGGAGCCCAGCATCATCACCTTCATGGTCATCCCGTCCATTGCGGCGGCCATCTGCGGCCGGCTGGACAACCTGGGCATGGTGCTGGTCGGTGGCCTGTCCATCGGCGTGCTGGAGTCCATGCTGACGCTGTCGCCCGCGCTCAAGTCCGTGCGCACCGTGGCCCCGTTCATGGTGGCCATCGTCATGCTGCTCCTGCTGCAGCGCGGCCGGCGCATCCCTTTCGAGAGAGACGAATGATGAATCGCCCCCACGTTCCCCCACTGCGTGTGGGTCACTGCCCCCCGAGGGGGCGCATTTCGCCTTGGGGCGGCCCGGCGGCGAAATGCCTGCTGCCCTTGCTGTGCGGGTTGGTGGCGCTGGTGGTCGTCCCCATGTTCCTCGGCGGGCAGTGGGTGCAGATCCTCACCTCCACCGCCTGCTTCGCCCTGGCCGCGGCAGGCGTCGGGTTCATGTATTCGCGCCTGGGCATGGTGTCGCTCGCCCAGGTGGGGCTGATGGGCGTGGGCGGCTGGGTGATGCTGCGCATGAACCATGGCTTCAACCTGCCGTTCGAGCTCAACCTGGCGGTGGCCGCGACCGTGACCATGGTGTTCGGCTGGGTCATGGCCTTGCCCGCCTTGCGCATGCGCGGCCTGTACCTGGCGCTCATCACCCTGATGGCGGCCAGTGGCCTGGAGATCGTCTTTTCCACCTTCCGCTTCCCCAATGGTGGCGAGGGCTTCTGGGGCGTGATGCCTTCGCTGATCGCGCCGTTCCGGCGGCCCTGGCTGGCTACCGGCAACGAGGCCTACCTGCGCTACACCGTGGTCATGCTGCTGGTGGGCTTCCTGCTGATCGAGGCGCACCGCCGCACGGCGCCGGGGCGGGCCTGGGCCATGATCCGCCGCTCGGAAGCCGCCGCCATGGCCTCGGGCGTGAACGTGGTCTATTACAAAGCCTGGGCCTTCGGCCTGTCCGGCCTGCTGGCGGGCATGGCCGGCGGGCTGCTGGCCGGTACCTTGGGCCTGCTCGACCCGGCCACCTTCAGGGCGTCCGAGTCCATCATGCTGTTCGCCCTGGCCGTGGTGGGCGGCGCCCGGCACTGGCTGGGCGCGGTGCTGGCGGCGGTGCTCTACCGTGTGTTGCCCGGCCTGTTCAACAACTGGGGCCTCGACGCCGATCTGGCCCTGGTGATCTTTGGGGCCGCGTTGCTGCACGCGCTGATGACGGCGCCCGATGGCCTGGCCGGACAGTTGCTGGGCCTGGCGCGCCGCAAAGAAGGGAGTGCCACGTGATCGAGCTCCAAAACATCACCGTGCGCTTTGGCGGCGTGACCGCACTGGACGCCGTGTCCGTGGTGTTCGACGCCCCGGTCTCCGGCATCATCGGCCCCAACGGGGCGGGCAAGACCACCACCATGAACGTCATCTCGGGCTTCTTGCCGTCGTCCGGGCAGATCGCCTGCGACGGCGAGGTGATTTCCCACCAGGCGCCGCACCAGCGGGCCCGCTGGGGCCTGCGTCGCTCGTTCCAGCGCGAACAGCTGGCCGACGACCTGAGCGTGCTCGACAACCTGCGCGTGATCCTCGACGAGTTGCCGGGCAGCCGGCGAGACAAGGTGGCCGACATGGATCGGGCTTTGGAAGTCACGGGCCTGGCCCTCAAAGCCCACACCCTGGCCGCCCGCCTCAACACCTACGAGCGCCGCCTGGCCGACGTGGCGCGCTGCCTGGTGGGCCGGCCCCGCATCGTCATGTTCGATGAACCGGCCGGGGGGCTCACCCCCGACGAAACCCAGCACCTGGGTGATTTGATCCTGCAGATCCACGGCCTGACCGGCGCGGCAACCTTGGTCATTGACCACGACGTGGACCTGATCACGCGCATCTGCGAGCAGACGCTGGTGCTGGACTTCGGCCGGCGCATCGCGATGGGCCCCACCGCAATGGTGTTGGCCGATCCGCTGGTGCAGGCGGCCTACCTGGGCCTGGAGGAGTTGGGCTGATGGCACTGATCATTGAAGACCTCACGGTGGTCAAACAGGGGCGGGAGCTCGTGCGCAGCGTCTCGATGTCGGTCGAGCGCGGCCAGGTCACGGCGGTGCTCGGCGCCAACGGCGCGGGCAAGTCGGAGCTGGTGCTGGCCGTGGCCGGCATGCTGCCCATCGCCCAGGGGCACATCAGCGTCGATGGCCGCGCCATCCAGGGTTGCCCGCCCGACGTGGTGCGCCTGGCGGGTGTGGCCGCCGTGCCCGAAGGCCACCGGGTGTTGTCGAAGCTGTCGGTGGACGACAACCTGCGCGTGGCCGGCTCGATGCTGGCGGGGGACCAGGTCGGCCCCGCCGTGGCCGAGGTGTACGCGCTGTTTCCCGAACTGGCGGAACGCCAGCGCCAGCTTGCCGGCACCATGTCCGGCGGGCAGCAGCAGATGCTGTCCATCGGGCATGCGCTGATGGCGCGCCCGAAGTACCTGCTGATCGACGAAATGTCGCTGGGCCTGGCGCCCCTGATCGTCAAGCGCCTGGTCCGCACCATCGAATCGCTGGTCGACAAGGGCGTGGGCGTCATCCTGGTGGAGCAATTCACCGAGGTGGCGCTGTCGGTGGCGACCTCGGCCGTGGTGATGCGCACGGGGGACGTGCGCTACAGCGGGCCCGCCAGCGAGATCAGGACCCGGCCCGAGATCCTGGAAGCGGCTTACTTTTAGCGGAAGGGGCGACGTCGTTTGCGTCGCTGTGAATGGGTGTTGGAATGGGTTGCCGAGCTCGTCCGTGAGGACATCAGCAGCCTCGTCCACGAACTCCGCAATGGAGCTGCGGTGAATAGCTGTCATATTCGCCGCACATAAAGCGGTTAATATGCCGCACAATCGCCGCATGTTCCCCGACAAACCCCAACCCCGCCGCACCTACCTCTGGCAGCGCCCCGACTGGCCGCAGTGGCGGTTTGACGCCGCAGCGCTGGCCGCGCCGCTGGCCCAGGTACACCGTGCCCAGGGCCATCTGGCGGGCCGCATGGCCGAGCTCGGGCTGGCCCAGCGCGACCAGGCCACGCTGCAGGCCCTGACGCAAGAAGTGGTCACCACCAGCGCCATCGAGGGCGAGGCGCTCAACCTCGACGCCGTGCGCTCATCCATCGCCCGCCGGCTGGGCGTGGACATTGGCGCGCTGGCCCCCGCCGACCGCCACGTGGACGGCGTGGTGGACATGGTGCTCGACGCCACCCAGCACCACGCCCAACCGCTCACCGCCGAGCGCCTGTTTGGCTGGCACGCGGCCCTGTTCCCCACCGGCTTCAGCGGCCACGTGCGAATCAAAGTAGGGCAGTGGCGCAACGACGCGGCCGGCCCCATGCAAGTGGTGTCCGGCCCCATGGGCCGAGAGAAGGTGCACTACCAGGCACCGCCAGCCGCCGCGCTGCCCGCAGAGACCGCCACCTTTCTTCAATGGTTCAATGCCGCCCCGGCCGGCGACGCCCTCGTCCACGCCGGCCTGGCCCACCTGTGGCTCGTCACCCTGCACCCCTTTGACGACGGCAACGGCCGCATCAGCCGCGCCGTGGGCGACATGGCCCTGGCCCGCGCTGAGGGCACAGCGCAAAGGTTCTACAGCCTCAGCGCCCAGATACAGCGCGAGCGCAAACAGTATTACGACCAGCTCGAAACCACCCAGCGCGGCACGCTGGACGTGACGCCGTGGCTCGGCTGGTTTCTGGCCTGCCTGCTGCGCGCCGTGCAGGGCGCCGATGGCTTGCTGGCGGGCGTGCTGGACAAAGCCCAGTTCTGGCAGCGCTGGGCGGGCACGCCCATGAACGCACGGCAGACGCTGGTGCTGAACCATGTGCTGGACCGCGCGCCGGGCGATGCGGCGGGCAAGCTCACGAATGCCAAGTGGGCGGCGATTGCCAAGTGCTCTGCCGACACCGCGCTGCGCGACATCAACGACCTGTTGGCGCGGGGCGTGCTGCGCAAGCTGGAGGGCGGGGGGCGGAGCACGGGGTATGTGTTGGACAGGTAAGGATGCGCGAACCACCGGGTAGCCGCAGAGGTACGCTTGTCCACTGACTGAGGTTTGTTGCTTCAAGCTTCTGATCTTTGCGTGTACAGCGCCTGAGTCGGCGAGGTTTTGTGGTGGCCTGCGGCACGCCTCCGCCGTGTTCGGCGGCCTTCGCAGCCAACCTGAGCAAGGGCCGACTACCAGGCTGGCAAGACCCGCATCAGCGCGGACTACAAGATAGGCAAAGCGGCTTGTGCATCACAAACGGCCAGCGCCAACGACATCCGCATGGAAGAGGCCAAGGCCGAAGAGAAGGTCGCGCTCAATGAGCTGGACCACGGCTACACCTGCGTGGCTGCGGCTCTGGGCCGCAGGCTCGCGGCACTGAGCGCCCGAGGGTCAAGGTAGGGCGGTGCTCTTTGGGCGTCTGTGCGGGAGAGTGATGGCGACGGCCAGAATCGCTTGGGGATCAAGCGGGGGGGGTGTGCCGGTTCAGGCTGAAAGCCGAAGTTCAACAACGGCCGCTTCACGGCACTTCAGCTTCCCCAGCTAAGCAACCACGCACTTGCTAGCCAGCGATTGCCGTAAGAGATCAACCTGCGTCGAGGCGCTCCACCAAGCTTGGGTCGTTGCCGACCCAGAGCGAATCAAATCGACCTTCTTGCTCGCCATCGTAAGCTCGGGCTTGGGCTTTGGCGCTGCTGTTCACCGCGCACAGAGAGATCGGCTCCTAGATTTATGGATGGAATCCTTGCCGTAGCCACCTTGCTGGGACTGGCCGGCACCGCATCTTCGTAACTAGTGCCGTTCAGAGGTCAGCGGATTCGCAGCCCCATCTTCCTAGTCTGTGTGACAATTTGCGTCTGAGAACAGAAACTGGCACAGGGGAATGCTTTTGCGCCGAGCCAGCTTACAAGCAGCCAAGCCGAGGCCATTGAGCGATCAGGTGCTTTTGCGCCTTCGAGAATTGCCCATGGCGGATGTCGCTTTGGCCTTAGGGATCACCCTACGTGGCACCAAGGCGATGTGCTTCAACGGGCACGACTCAGCGAGTCCAAGCTTTACCGTCAGCAAAGCGAGAAATACGTGGAAGTGCTTCGGATGCGGTGAGCATGGCGACGCAATCGCGCTAGTTCAGAAAATTCACGGCCTTGCATTCATGGAAGCCTGTAAATGGCTTTCCGGCCACTTCGGCATCATCGGCGGCGACGTGCAGTCAGGCCGACGCGTTCATACAATTTCTCGAGCGCCTAGTCCGAAGCCAAGCAATCTCCCTCCTCCGGCCACCACGACGAATCCGGACCCCGAGCTGTACACCTGGCTCGTAGCGCACTGTGGCCGGGTCAAAGAGTCGCTCGGGACTGCCTACCTGCTAGCTCATGGAATTGCGCCGGAACTGGCGCTTAAGTGCGGCGTCGTGGAACTCGTGGATCCGGCAAGGGCGTATCGGGTATTGGAGAAGCATTGGGGCGCAGAACGAATCCGTAGCGCAGGGCTGTCTGGGAAGCGACGAGCACTGAGCTGGTCTGGTTACGCGCTACTGTTCCCCTTCAATTCCGAGGAAGCTACACAGTACTTTCAGATTCGCTGCCTTCAGAGCAGCATGAAGTTCTTCGGTCCGAGTGGCATCCCCAAACCCATGTACAACAGCCAGCGACTTAGCCAGTTGCAGACAGGAAGTCTTCTCCACATTTGCGAGGGTGTCCCAGACGCAATTGCGATGGAAGGGGCAGGACTAGCAGCGGTTGCGGTTCTAGGGGCCACGTCGTTCCGTTCTGAATGGGTTGATGAATTGCTTCCGTTTGACCTGGTGGGCGTTCCCGACGGCGATGCTGCAGGTGAAAAGTTCATGAAATTCCTTGCAAAGGAGTTTCGGGCAAGAAGCAAGAGCATTCGATTTGCAGTGCCACCTAAAGACATGGATGCAAGTGATGTGATTGCGCGAGGAATGAATGCATAGTTTCCTAAGTCAGGTGTGCGACCAACTGAACATGCGCTGGGCATGGGAGAAAGTGAAGCGAGCTTCTGTCCCTGGCGACGTTTGGATAGACGAGGCGGAGCTTGCTGCGTTTGAAGTTCACTTGGGCCGCGAACTTCAGCGCCTTGCTGACGATCTACGCTCTAGAAAATTCCGAATTTCGCCGATTCGGCCGATGGCTTTTCCAAAGAACCCTGATGGAGAGGGGAATCCTAGGGTTCGTCAGTACTTCCACTTTGCGGTCAGGGATCAGGTCGCCTGGGTGGCAGTCGTAAACGTACTTGGGCACTTCGTCGACGAGCGCATGCCTGTTTGGAGCTACGGCAACCGACTCTTCCGGCCTGCATGGATTGAAGAAGACGATCTCGGCAAAAAGTTAAGGAAGATCGGCCCATACAGGCACTCCTCCGGCCGAATCTACAGGCCGTTTCAGCAGGCTTGGCCGCTGTTTAGGCGGCATGTGGCGTTGGCGGTTTCGGCCGCGGCGCACGGTCATGAACAGATCGACAACCTAGATGACGATGAACGCGAGGAGCTTGACCTTCAGCGTCGCATGCACAAGGCGGACAGCTGTCCATTCGTTCTCGCCGACTATTGGACTTCCTTGCCAACTGACGCAAACAAGAGCGACATCTACTGGGCATCGGTAGATCTCGAGAAGTTCTACCCGTCCATTTCTCTCGTGGCTTGCGTTGATGCAATTTCTCAGTCCGTCCCGGCCGAGCTGCGCCCTGAAGTTCAACGGCTTTTGAAGACGCTGACACAGCTTCCATTGGATCTCGAGGGTTGGACAGATACTGAACTCAAGCACATAGAACTTGACGAGTCTAGGAAGACCTTCCGCAGAATTCCCACTGGACTCATGGTGTCAGGGTTTCTCGCAAATGCAGCCCTCTTGCAGGTTGACCAAGAAGTACAGAAATCGCTCCCAATCGGACGCGTCGCGCATTTCCGCTATGTCGACGACCATGTGATCTTGGCCAAGACGTTTGAGGAGCTAGTGAAATGGATCGACCACTACAAGAGCGTGATCGAAAGGCTAGGCTCTGGCGCCAGCATCAACCCGGCCAAAACAGAACCGAAAGCGCTAGGGGACTTTCTAGGAACAATCGATGCAAGCAAACGCTTTGCCGGGTCGGAGCAGTGGAATCGAGCAAAGGACGAGTGCCGCCTCGATCCTGAATTCCCAACTCCATTGATGACAAAGACGATTGCGCTTGTTTCGGCAATCGGCAGGACGGATTTCACGACGCTTGAAGATAACGAACTCTCAATTCTGTCCCAGCAGCTAGAACATCTATTGCTCGTAGATGTTCCTGAAGCAGAGATGCCAGGGCGCACACGTTTGGCGTTCGCGGCGACCCGCCTTGCCCGGGTCGCCGAAGCTAGGCTCGCGTCACCGGAAACACTCGACATTCGACACGGCGGCGCTGGGCGAAGCCGAGTGGCCGGGAGGCAAACAAAGGGCCACAACGGCGAAGACTCTTCACTCGATCCAATCGCGAGTCTTACTGGGATCAACGACACCCAGATTCACGCCCGACTTGCCGGCATCGCTGACAGAGTATTTGGATTGGTTAGAAAAGTCCTGCACGAACGGCCTGATCGCGTCCGCCTGTGGACCCATGCGCTGACGATTGCGCGCCGCCTAGGCGCCACGGGACTAGAACTTTTCTTCGATGACATCGATCGCTACGGGCGCGACCCGGTCAATCGACTGGCGGCCAGCTACATACTCGGCAATTCGTACTCTGTGCTCGCTGCAGAAACCGTGCGGGCTGCACAGTTGCTTGTCGACACCAATGCTGCAGGCTGGCGCAGAGCCGCCGCACTGCGATCTCTGCGGGATATTGCAAGGCTCACCAATCGAGGCGTACCCGCAGCAGACCGATGGTTTGTACAGAAGAGCCTGAATCAGTTCTTCGTCGGTGTGTACTGCGCCACCGTTCTGCTAGAAAAGTCCCCAGGCTCTTTGCAACTCTTGGGGCAAAGGCTGAGTCAAGCATTTGTCGACAAGGGCCGTGCGTTGCTAAGTGACGATGACGTAGCGCCAGATTTGCGCGTTGCTCTAGCTTGGTGGGGATGCAAGTTCGACCTTCGCAAGCCGGTTCGTCGAGCGTCCGACCTGATTCTTCACCTGGGAACACTCGTCGATGGCCTACCCGAGTCCGATGATCTTTGGACTTTCTTCCCGGCGGATGCGCCAATCGCGCCATTAGTGCGGATCGCGTCAGCAACTAGGCCCATTCAAGCGAATCAAGAAGGGTGGTGGTTTGATGCCTTGATGGATCGTATCGATCAGCCGGACTTTCAGCACGTGACGGCTATTTCAACGGCAGCGTCTCGAGTTCGGAAATCATTATTTGGATCTGAGACGGGAAAACTGCTGCCGTTGCCAGTCTGGGCGAAAAAAATATGGGGGAGCAACGACCCGGGAATTAAAAAGGAATGGCGACTCGGCGAGTGGACGTGCCTAGAGATCGTTAGACAAGCGGCGCTGTTGCTATCGACCACCGCCGAGACGCTGGATCAGGACTATCTTCAACGCGCATCGCGAAAAGACAATGATGCGCGCTCCAACTGTGCGCATCCGCTCAATTTCGCACTGCCGAGCCATCTCATCGATACGCCAGCAGTCTCTTGGCAAGAGTGGAAGCAGAAGTTGCGCGATGCTGGCAGTGGAGTCCTACGACAAGTTCCCCAGCGGCGTCAGATCTATGACCGACGATATGCCCCGCTCGTTGTGAGCGACATAGCATCCGCGCAGAATCCAATTCGCGGTCTTGGCCTTTGTCTCTTTGCCTTGCTTTCGCGCTCCTTCCTCTTGCCAGTACAGTGGAACGGGCTGGGACACGAAAGCATGCTCAGGCATCTCCCGCAACTCCTGCGGGATGAGATCACCTATTCTTCGGCAACTCTTGGGATTCTCGAAGCGTGTCTTAAACCTCGTGCAGTCGAGAATATATTCGCTAGCCTACACCAAGCATGGAGCTCGAAATTCGACGATGACACTGAGCACGATCCAGTAAGCCTCGTCGATGCGGCCGATTTGGCGCGCATTATTTCAATCGCCCAGAACGAACTTGAAGGAAATCAAATATCGACTTTCAATCAGCAGTCCCGGCAGGTCACTCCCGTCAATCTCATGCACCTCACCGATGTTGATTGGAAAGGCTACTTTGAAATGGGCCCGGCATGAACCGTGAGAATCCAACACTTGTTGATGCGCTTACCCTTGGCGTAATTCAGACAACCTTAGATGCCAAGCTTGCCTGGAGTTCCGCTAGCGACGAGCCAAAAATCTCGGCAGCCGAGGACAGCCGTGCGTGGCACGAAATTCGGAGAGCAATGAGGGCATTGGCCGATCACGACGATCAGCCGCGCATCATTCTCCTCCCGGAGCTATCACTTCCAAGAACGCGACTAGACGACTTCGAGCAGCTAGTGTGTTCAATGAATGCGATAGCGATCGTTGGCGTCGACTACCGTCTGAACCATCTGACGAAATCTGCGAAAAACGAAGGCCTTGTCATCGTTCCAAGGAATTTCTGGAAGCGCAGGCCATCGCGCTACGCAGCTAGAGTCTGGTTCGGCAAACGGGACCCCGCGCCAGCTGAGGCGGCAGGCTTCAAAAAGTACACACCGCCGTGGACTTTCGAGGCCGATCCCAACGTCTACGTCTTCGATGCAGGACCCTATGGGCGCATCGGAGTCAGCATTTGCTATGACTTCATGGATATTGAGCGCGCGCTCCTCTATCGTGGGCGCGTTCACCATTTGTTTGTCATTGCCTATAACCGTGACGTAAAGCTCTTTGAGTCGCTGGCCGTATCTCTTTCAAGGACGGTCTTCTGCAACGTGGTGGTTTGCAATACCGGACACTTTGGTGGCTCGTTGGTGGTCACCCCTTACTGGGAAGCGTTCAGGCGCATTGGATACTCGGTCGATGGAGGACAGCTGTTCACCGCTCAGTGTGTTCCTCTTCGAGTACGCGATCTCGATGCGGCCATTCACGGTTCTGATACCAAGCCAGACGCCACGTATAAGCATTTGCCGCCAGGCTTCACGGCTAGCATCGCCACCACTTCTGTGGCCACGGAAGGACCATCGCCAGTGACAATTCCATTGTTCAATGAGACAGAGGGGCGATAGCCACATGCTCGGGTGCCATCGCTAACCCCCACCGGCAAGCCAACAGGTCCTTGCGGGCAAGCGTCGACAGCTGCCATGAGAGTCGAGGTTGAACGACCGCTTCCAGGAGGCGAATTCAGCCGGACGTACGACCGCAGCCGCTGTACTCCGGTCATTCACGGCACCGATGCCCTCAGCCACGCTGAGTCGCTCCCGTCCTCCCAGCCATCCCCCGCGCTTTGTCGCAACCCCGACGCCCCGCCAACAAAACCACCTCCGTTGTCCCATTCCCGACAACCGACAAAACCATCAAGCCATTGATCTGAAACGCTTTTTTCGGTGGCACGAAATTCGCTGAAGACCTGCCAAGCGGCCGTTGTTGGTTGCACGAAAGGGGTCTTCATGTCGACAGCCTTGAGCAGTGGTGGCAGTGCAGCGCCCGGCGCCATGCCCGCCAAGACGTATGTGTCCATTGGTTCGATCAAGCCGCTGGGCGCCAAGCTCAATGTGCCCGAGGCCGGTGGCGGCTGTGGCACTGCGGGCGGTGAAGGCAAGGCCAGTTGTGGTTCGTCCGACGGCCCCGACGACATGCCCCAGGAGATCTGGGACAAGGTCAAGAACCACCCCTGTTATTCCGAAGAAGCCCACCACCACTACGCGCGCATGCACGTGGCCGTGGCGCCGGCCTGCAACATCCAGTGCAACTACTGCAACCGCAAATACGACTGCTCGAATGAATCGCGCCCCGGCGTGGTGAGCCAGAAGCTCACGCCGGAGCAGGCTGTCAAGAAGGTGGTCGCGGTCGCGAGCGAGATTCCGCAGATGACGGTGCTCGGCATCGCCGGCCCGGGCGATGCGCTGGCCAACCCGGCCAAGACCTTCGAGACCTTCCGCATGCTCCAGGAGCAGGCGCCCGACATCAAGCTCTGCCTGTCCACCAACGGCCTGGCGCTGCCGGACTACGTGGACGAGATCTGCAAATACAACGTGGACCACGTCACCATCACCATCAACATGGTGGACCCGGCCGTGGGCGAGAAGATCTACCCCTGGATCTTCTGGAACCACAAGCGCGTGACCGGCTACGAGGCCGCGAAGGTATTGCACGAGCGCCAGATGCTCGGCCTGGAAATGCTCACCGCGCGCGGCGTGCTCACCAAGATCAACTCGGTGCTGATCCCCGGCATCAACGACGAGCACCTGATGGAGGTGAACCGCGAGGTGAAGAAGCGCGGCGCCTTCCTGCACAACATCATGCCGCTGATCTCCGAGGCCGAACACGGCACGGTGTTCGGCCTGACCGGCCAGCGCGGCCCGACCGCCTCCGAGCTGAAAGCCGTGCAGGACGCCTGCATGGGCGGCGCCAACCTCATGCGCCACTGCCGCCAGTGCCGTGCCGACGCGGTGGGCCTGCTGGGCGAAGACCGCTCGGAAGAGTTCACGCTCGACAAGCTGGAGCAGATGGACGTGGTCTACGACCTGGACAAGCGCAAGAGCTACCAGGACAAGGTCGAGGTCGAGCGCCAGGCGCAGCAGGCCGCCAAACACGAAGCCCTGGCCGCAGCGGCCAACGCCGTCGGTGTGGACGACAACATGAAGGTGCTGGTCGCGGTCGCTACCAAGGGCGGCGGCCGGGTCAACGAACACTTCGGCCACGTCACCGAATTCCAGGTGTTTGAGGTCTCGGCCGCGCAGGCCCTGTTCGTCGGCCACCGCCGGGTGGACCTGTATTGCCAGGGCGGTTTTGGCGACGACGAACAGCTGCCCTCGGTGGTCAAGGCCATCAACGACTGCCACGCCGTGCTGGTCGCCAAGATTGGCGCCTGCCCGCGCGACGAGTTGCTGGCCGCCGGCGTCGAGCCGGTGGACCAGTACGTCGGCGAGTTCATCGAAAAAGCCGCGCTCGACTGGTTCAACGACTACCGCGGCCGCATCGCCAGCGGTGCCATCACGCACCAGCAGCGCGGCGACGCGCAGATCCGCCAGGGCGCTTTCACCGGCGGCCTGGCCGAAGCCGCCTGACCCTCGTTTTCCCACGACGTTTCCCAGAAGGAGAGCCACCATGCCCATGAAGATCATCGCGTCCACCTGCACCGCCTGCTCGGCCTGCGAACCCGAGTGCCCGAACGTCGCGATCCGCGAAAAAGGCGGCACCTACGTCATCGACCCCAAGAAGTGCACCGACTGCGTGGGCCACTTCGACGAGCCGCAGTGCGTCGCGGTCTGCCCGGTCGACGGCTGCATCGTGAAGGCGTGACCCCCATCCTCACCGAGACCACCACCATGCTGCCCAACATCGTTCTCAAGCCCGCCGCGGTCAAGTTCATTTCGCGCATCGTGCGCTTCTCCGGCTTACCGGCGGGCGCGGGTTTTCGTCTGGCGGTCAGCCCGGGGGGCTGCTCGGGCTACAGCTCGGAATTCAGCGCCGAGGCCGCGCCTGGCCCGGGTGAGCAGGTGCTGGAGATCGAAGGCCTGCGCCTGTTCCTGGGGGCCGAGAGCCGGCTGCTGCTCGAAGGCGTGACCATCGATTTCGCCGACACACCCACCCAGTCGGGCCTCACGTTCATCAACCCGAACCAGGCCGCTTGTGGCTGCAGCAGCGCCGAGTCCGCCGCGCCCCCCGGCGTGACCAAGATCGAGATCGGCGCCATCGGCCGCGGCCGGCCCGCCACGCTGGCGTCCTGAGTTCAGCGCCCACCACGGGAACCGGGCCATGGACGACGCCGCCAACCTGGGCTTTGACGACGCGGCTGCGGCGTTCGGCCTGGGTGCGATCGGCGCCGCGCTCAGCCCCGAGGTGGCCGCGCTGATCGCGCAGGCCGGCCTGCTGCGCGACCAGCCCGCGCAGGCCCTGGCGCTGCTGGAGCAGGCCCGCGCGGCCGCGCCACGCCACCCCGCGCCGCTGATCGCGCTCTACCGGTTCCATTTCTACGGCCACAACCTCGCCGCCGCACGCGACGCGGGCGAAGACGCGCTGGCCATCGCCCGCACCGCGCTGGGGCCAAACTTCGGCGATGCGCCCCCGAGCGACGATGCCGCGCGCCACGACGCGGCGGTGCGCTTCTATCTGTTCGCGCTCAAGGGCCTGGCTTATCTGCACATGCGCCTGGGCGCGATGGACGAGGCCCGCGCCCTGCTGGCCGAGCTGCGCCGCCTGGACCCGGCCGACCACGTGGGCGGTGCCCTGTTGTCGCATGTGCTGGCGCGCCACGAGCGGGGCGGCGAGGCGGGCGCGGGTGAATCACCCGGCGCGTACCCGGTGCGCGGCTGGAGCGGGGTCGGCCCATGAACACGCCGCTGGCCCAGCGCGCGCCCGCGGGCGACATCCCGCCGCAGCATTGGCAGGGCGGGGCTATCGACTGCGCCGCCTGCGCTTGCGCCCACTTGCGTGCGCTGCCCGGCGAGCAGGGCTGCGAGCCGGGCCACGCCTGCCTGCAAGACGTGTACGCCCGCCGCATCGACCGCTTTTTCCGCTGGCACCCTGCGCTGTCCGACGGGCAGCTCGGCCACCCGTACTTCGAGGTGCGGGCGATCGCCGCGCGCCGCGCCAGCGTGTTTCGCCTGCGCGCCCTGATCGACGACCCCGACGAAACCGTGCGGTTGCAGATCGCGCTGCGCCTGCCGCTGGAGCAACTGCCCCGGCTGGCCCGCGACCCGCACCGCGAGGTGCGCATCCGCGTGGCGCAGCGGCTCGCGCCCGCGGCGCTGGCGGCCCTGCGCGACGACCCCGACTACGGCGTGCGCGAACTCGTCGCGCTGCGCCTGCCGCTGGCCCTGCTGCCCACCATGGCGCGCGATGCCGACCGCGCCGTGCGCCTGCGGGTGGCGCAGCGGCTGGAGATGCCGGCGCTGCTGCAACTGCTGGACGACCCCACGCCCGAGGTGCGCCGCGTGGTGGCCGAGCGCCTGCCGGTGGCGCTGCTGCCGCGCCTGGCCCACGACCCCGACTGGCGCGTGCGCTGGGAGGTGGCCCAGCGCGCCGACCCGGCCACGCTGGCGGCGCTGTGCGACGACGAAGACCCCGAGGTGCGCCGCAGCGCGCGCGAGCGCCGCGCCGCCGCACCCGGCCCGCGAACCCTGCCCACAGCGGCACCCACGGGAGTGGCCCATGGCTGACATCAACCGCGACGACAACGAGATCGAACTGGCCGGCCCGCCGCGCTTCCGCTACGGCGAGCGGGTGGTGGCGCGCTCGGTGATCCGCAACGACGGCACCTACAACGGCCGGGACATCGGCGAGGTGCTGGTGCACAAGGGCGAGATCGGCTACGTCGTCAACATCAACACCTTCCTGCAGCAGTTCTATATCTACGCGGTGGACTTCGTCGAGTCCGGCCACCGCGTGGGCATGCGGGCCAAGGAGCTGTGCACGCTGGACAACCTGCCCGACGAGGTGCTGGCGCAGCTGGGCGACAAGGCCCAGGCGCTGAGCACGCTCGGATCGGCCCGGCCCTCTGCCGCCACCCCCACGTCCACGGAGGCCCCATGAACGGCATCGAACCCCGAACCCCGCTGTACGCCTGGGGCCAGCACGTGGTGGCGCTGGACGATCTGCTCAACGATGGTAGCCACCCCGAGCGCGCGGTCGACGCCCTGCTGGCGCCGCGCGGCGCGGTGGGCATGGTCGTCAACGTGGGCCATGCGACCGAGGTGAACGAGCCGGTCTACCTGGTCGAGTTCGACGGCTGCGTGGTCGGCTGCCTGGAACTCGAAATCGTGGCCACGCCCGACGGCTGGCGACCTGAGACGGACGAGGCCGCATGAAGCCCGAGCCCTGCGCCACCGAAGAACCGGCCGCCAGGGCCGGGGGGCGGGTGCGCGACCTGGTGCAGCATCGGCTGGAACGCGCGCTGCGCCAGCGCGTGCGCTACCGCTACGTGCGCCCGCGCGTGCTGCGCGAAGGCCAGGGCTTTCGCATCGAAAGCCCCTGCTGCTCGCGCAACGTGGACCCCGGCGGCGGCACCATCGACATCGCCTGGCTGGAGCCCTGCGAGGCACCGGCCGGGGCCGTGCCCGGGGCGGCGCCGGGCTGGCGGCTGTGCCAGCGCGACCACGCCAACGGCCGCTGGGTCGCCTGCGTCGAACACGCCTCGCTGGACGCGCTGATCGATCTGCTGTGCCTGGACCCAGAACGCAAATTCTGGCCATGATCTATTTCGACCACAACGCCACCACACCGCCCGCGCCCGCCGTGGTCGCGGCGATGCTGCCGGTGTTCGAGCAGCTCTGGGCCAACCCGTCTTCGCAGCACGGGCCGGGGCAGGGCGCCAAGCGGGCTTTGAGCGCCGCCCGCGCCAGCACCGCCCGCGCGCTGGGCTGCAAGGCACAGGAAGTGGTGTTCACCAGCGGCGCCACCGAGGCCAACCACATGGCCGTGCGCGGCCTGCTCGCCGCGGCGGGGCATGGGCGACGCCGCGTGCTGTTCAGCGCGGTTGAACACGCGGGCCACTTGCGGCTGGCGCGCGCGCTGGCCGAGGCCGGCGTGCCGGTGGGCTTTCTGCCGGTGTGCAGCGACGGCACGCTGGACACCACCGCCGCGGCCGGCCTGATCGGGCCCGACGTGGCCCTGGTCTCGCTCATGGCCGCCAACAACGAAACCGGGGTGTTGATGCCGGTGGCCGAGGTCGCCGCGCTGGCGCATGCCGCCGGCGCCGCGCTGCACGTGGACGCGACCCAGTTCATCGGCAAGCTGCCGTTTGACTTCGCCCGCTTCGGGGCCGACGCGGTGTCGCTCTCTGCCCACAAGTTCAACGGCCCGAAAGGCGTGGGCGCCTTGCTGCTGCGCCAGGGCCAGCCCTTCGTGCCGCAGACGCTGGGCAGCCAGGAGCGCGGCCGGCGCGGGGGCACCGAGAACCTGCCCGGCATCGTCGGCATGGCCGCCGCGCTGGAGTTGCTGGGCGGTGGGGACGACGTGGCCGCCGAGGCCGCGCGCCAGGCGGCGCTACGCGATGCGCTGGAGCGTGGCCTGTGCGCTCTTCCCGCCGTGCACGTGTGGGGCCAGGGCGCGCCGCGCCTGCCCGGCACCAGCTACCTGCGCTTCGGCCGCGTGTCCGCCGACGTGGTGCTCAACCGCCTGGAGCGCCTGGGCGTGGCCGCCTCGTCGGGCGCGGCCTGTTCGTCGGGCGGCTCCGAACCCTCGCATGTGCTCGGCGCCATGGGCGTGCCGCGCGACGAGGCGCTGGCCGCGGTGCGCCTCTCGCTGGGCCGCATGAGCCGTGCCGACGACGTGGCCCACCTGCTGAGCGCCTTGCCCCCTTTGCTGGAGCCCCTGCTGCGCGAGGAACACGCCGCGCTGGCCGGGGCATGACCGCCCGCTTTTCCCGACAAACGTCTGTTTCCCCACCCTGTGTTTTCCTGACTGGAGCGCCCCATGAAAGTGATGATCCGCAAAGATGCCAAAGGCGTGTTGAGCGCCTACGTGCCCAAGAAAGATCTGGAGGAGCCCATCGTCGCCATGGTCGAGCCCGGCATGTGGGGCGGGCTGGTCACGCTGGCCAACGGCTGGCAGCTCGACCTGCCGGCGATGCCCGAAGGCACCACCCTGCCCATCACCGTCGAAGCCCGGCGCCTGATGTCGTCGGTGTCGGAGGACTGAGCATGTCCATCCCACCCGACACCCTGCGCGCCGCCGGCGAGGTGATCGGCGCGGCGCCCTCGCTGCGCGACGCGGCCGCGATCTGGCGCGCCCGCCACCCCGACATGCGCGTGTTGCTGGTCGACGCGATGGACATGCGCGAAGAAACCCCGGCCCTCACGCTGGGCACACGCCGCGTCTACCTGGCCACCTCCAACGGCCATTGCTGGAGCGTCACCCAGCGGCCCGAAGACGCCACCGCGCTGATCCTCACCCAGAACTGAGCACATGGCCCCCACGCTTGTCACTTCGTGTACTGCGCTGCCCCCCGAGGGGGCTGTGCTTGCTTGGGGCGGCCCTGTGCCGCGCACGCTTTCAAGGACTTGAACATGGAAATCGAAGCCATCTCTCTTTACGAACCCGAATGCGGCGAGCGTGAGCTGCAGCTCGTCAACGCGGTGCTGCAGTCCACCCGCTGGGGCGACGGGCCGATGCTCGAATCCTTCGAACGCGCCTTCGCGGGCTGGGTCGGGCGGCGCCACGCTGTGGCCGTGGGCAGCGGCACGCTGGGCACCTGGATCGCACTGCGCGCGCTGGGCATCGGCCCGGGCGACGAAGTGGTCTGCGCCACCCACAGCTGGCACCAGGTGGCGCAGGCCATCACGCTCGCGGGCGCCACGCCGGTGTTCGCCGACATCAACTATTGGACCGGCAGCCTGAGCCCCGAGAAGGCCGCGCTCAAGATCACGCCCCAGACCCGCGCCATCCTCGCGGGCAACACCAACGGCCACCCGGCCGACTGGCGCGCACTGCGTGCGCTGGCCGACGCGCACGGCGTGGCGCTGATCGAAGACAGCAGCGAGGCCCTGGGCTCGCGCTACCTGGGTCAGACCGTGGGCACCTTTGGCGACGTGTCGGTGTTCGACTTCTCGCAACCCTCGGCCCTGTGCACCGGCGAGGGCGGCATGCTCGTGACCGACGACGACGCGCTGGTGCACGAACTGCGCTACCTGCGCCAGCGCCGCCTGAGCGACCGCCATTCCGTGTCGGTCGGCTCGCGGGTACCGCTGCAGGCCGGCATGAGCGAGCTCACCGCCGCGCTCGGCCTGGCCCAGCTCGCCGGGCTGGACGAGCGGCTCGCCGTGCGCAAGCAGGTCGAGGTCTGGTACCACCAACAGATGCAGAGCTTCGAGGGCGTGAAGCCGCCGTACCTGGCCGAAAACGTGGACGAGGTGCACTGGATGCTCTACGTGGTGCACCTGGGCAAACGCTTCACGGCCAGCGCACGCGCCCAGATGATCGACGACCTGCGCGCCGGCGGCATCGAGGCCGCGGCCTACAGCCACCCGCTGCACCAGCAGCACCACTACATGGAAGCCAGCGGCGCGATCGGCCACCAGCGCGGCCTGCTGCGCGACACCGACCGCATCGGCGACCGCGCGCTCGCGCTGCCACTGCACACCCAGATGGATGCCACCCAGGTGCAGTACATCGTGACCACCCTCAAGGACACCGCCACGAACGTGGGCGCAGGGGCCGCCATCTATTTGTGACCGCCACCGTTGCTTGTCATTGACCGAACCAAGGACCTTCCATGAACGACCTGATCCACGACATCGCCCGCCAGCTCGACGCGGGGGCCGTCATTCCCTACCTGGGGCCCGACATGTTGTCGTTGTGCCGCGACGTGCAGGTGCCGGCCACGCCGCTGGCGCTCGCGGCGATCATGACCAGCAAGGTCAGCGTGCCGCACAAGATCCGCCAGCGCCTGACGCAGGCGGCGCAGTTCATCGAGAACTTCAAGCACCGCAAGTCGGTGGTGCACCTGATGAACGAGGCCTTTGCCAGCGTGCCCGCGCCGTCCGCGCTGCACCTGGCGCTGGCCGGCAGCGGCGCGGGGCTGTGGGTGGACACCTGGTACGACGACACCTTCGCCGCCGCGCTGCGCCAGGCCCGCCCGGCCGGTGGCTGGGTGCAGGTGCAGGGCCTGTCGCAGTCCGAACACTTCGGCCAGTGGACCGGCGCCTACGACCCGGCCGGCGCGCCGCTGCCCGAGCCGCCCCCGCAGGGCGGGCCCTTGCTCTACAAGCCCATCGGCAGCCACGACCCGGCGGGCAACTACCTCGTCTCCGACAGCGACTACGTCGAGGTGCTCACCGAGATCGACATCCAGACCCCCATCCCCGCGGAGGTACAGCGCTGGCGCATCGGGCGCCACTTCCTGTTCCTCGGTTGCCGCTTCGACGACCAGCTCACCCGCAGCTTCGCGCGCCAGATCATGAAGCGCTCCAGCGACCAGCATTGGGCGGTGTTGCCCGAGCCGCCCACGCGCATGGAAGCGCGCTTCCTCGAAGAGCAGGGCATCACCCGCATCCCCATGGCGCTGGCCGACTTTTCGGCGGCGCTGATCGACGCCCTGCAGCCCGCGCTGGCTGCGTGAACCTTCTTCAGTTCCCCGTTTCCTTTCCCGTTCCCTTCCTACCCACAGCCTTGAGGCAAGAAAAAATGACCACACTCACCGTCCTTCCGTCCGGAAAAACCTACGAAGTCGCCGCTGGCACCACCCTGCTCAAAGCCCTGCTCGCCGTGGGCGAGCCGGTGGTGAGCAAATGCGGTGGTGATGCGAAATGCGAGAGCTGCCACGTCTTCGTCACCAGCGGGCGCAAGAGCCTCTCGCGCATCCAGCCGGTGGAAAACCAGAAGCTCGACGGCATGGTGGGCGTGGCCTCCGCCTCGCGCCTGGCCTGCCAGGCCGTGCTCGGTGAAGAGCCGGTCACGGTGGAGCTGCTGCTGACAGCATGAAGACATAACCCCTCCAAGCGCCTGCGGCCCACCCCCAAGGGGCAACACCTACGGCCCGGCGGAGCCGGTTCCGCGGTGTCCCCGGTGGGTCTGTGGTGCGGTGGCCGGGGGCTCACCCACACCGACCCGCAGACCGGCCAGGCGCTGGTGCCTGCGACGCTGTTGTGGCTGCGGGTGTACCGGCAGAGCCAACCCGATCTGTTTCGCATGAGTCTGGCTTGAGCGATATATCGTTAGCATTCGCTGATCGTTTCGGGTACCGCTCCCTTCCCTCTGCTCTGCATCCGGTATAGATGCGGAGCCCGAAGGGTATTCAATGAGCGTACAGACCTATTCCTGGCTGCTGCTTGTAGCCAGCATCGCGGCGGAGGTGGCAGGAACGATTGCTCTCCGATATGCAGATGGATTCACACGCCCCGTCCCGTCGCTGGTGGTCGTGGCCTCGTATGCGGCGGCCATTTGGCTCATGTCCTTGGCCGTGAGGCACTTGGAAGTCGGGTTGGCGTATGCGGTGTGGGCGGGAAGCGGTACCGCGTTGACGGCAGCCCTCGGCATCCTCTGGTTCTCCGAGTCGATGACGCTCTTGCGGATTGCGGGAGTCGTCATGATCGTCATTGGCGTGGTCGTGCTCAACCTGGAGACGCAGTAGGCACGTCCGCAGCACGCGAGGTGCCACGAACGAGATCTGCATCCACCCAAAAAAGCACGGAGAAAGAGACACGCGTTCTCATCCAAAAGCTGGCCCACGTTTTGCAAACCAGACCAATAAGCAACGCCAGAGTGGACGTTGTGTAGCAAAGCACACAACGCTGTCGCAAGGCCCGTGCGTTATGTCGTGATCGATACAGGAGCCCGTCATGTCCCAACCGTTGTACAGCCCGTTGCCCAACGCCCGCCCGTGCGTGGTCCGCACGCGGCACGCCCTCGGGCAGGACATGCCGCGATGAGTGCCACCAGCCCGCCCCTGATGGGCAAGCTGCTGATCGACACCGCCGTGGGCAGCTTCCTCGGCGACAAGCGCATCCGCCTGCTCGAAGCCATTGCGGCACACGGCTCCATTCTGCAGGCCGCCAAGGCCGTGCCCATGGCCTACAAGGCCGCGTGGGACGCGGTGGACGACATGAACAACGTGGCGCCCGAGCCGCTGGTGCTGCGCGCCACCGGCGGGCGCAACGGCGGCGGCAGCGAACTCACCGCGTTTGGCCGCCGCCTGATCGCCTTCTACCGCGCGCTGGAGCAGGAGTCGCAGGCCGCCATGGTGCGCCTGAGCCAGCAGCTCACCCGGGCGGGCGATCCCGACATCGCGGCCTACCGCGCCATCCTCAAAAGGCTCCACATGAAAAGCAGTGCACGCAACCAGTTCGCCGGCCCGGTCGGTGCCCTCCACCCTGGCGAGGTCGAAAGCGAAGTGACCCTGACGCTCGGCCCCGACTTGTCGCTCACCGCGCTGGTCACCAACGAGTCGGCGCAGGCCATGGGGCTGGCCGAAGGGCGGGAGGTGATGGCCTTCGTCAAGGCCTCGTCCATCGTGCTCATGGTGGGTGACGAAGGCGCCCGCGTGTCGGCTCGCAACCGCTACCGGGGAACGGTCCAGGCCCTGCACCTGGGGCCGGTCAATGCCGAGGTGACGCTGGCACTGCCCGGTGGCCAGCACACGCTCACCGCCGTCATCACGAGCGCAAGCGTCGATCGCCTGCGCCTGACGCTCGGCCAGCCGGTCACGGCCATGTTCAAGGCCTCCAGCGTGTTCCTGATGGTCAACGACTGAGTTCCGAAGGAGATCTCTCATGAAAGTCGCCATTGCCACCCACCACGAATGGAGCCAGGTCAGCGGCCACGCGGGCCAGGCCCGCGAGTGGCTGCTGTTCGATTGCCAGAGCGGGCCGCTGCCCGAGCCGCGGCGAATCGTGCTCAGCAAGGAACAGCTGCCGCACCACTTCAAGGACGACGGCCCGCACCCGCTGCGCGGCGTGGACCTGCTGATCGCGGGCAGCGCTGGCGACGGCTTTCTGCGCCACATGGCGGGCTGGGGCGCGCAGGTGCTGCTGACCGGCGAGACCGACCCGCGCGCCGCGCTGCAAAAGGTGCTGGCTGGCGAGGCGCTGCCCGACACGCGCTTCGACGTGACCACCGCGCTGTGCAAGGTGCGCGACCTGTTTTCGCGGCATTGAGTTGTTTCTCTTCATCCAAGGAGTGTTTCCATGACCATCAAGCCTTTTGCTGCCTCGCTGCTCGCCGGCCTGCTGCTCATGGTCTCGCCGGCCCACGCCGACGAGATCCCGGTGGCCGTGGCTGCGAACTTCACCGCGCCGTTCAACCAAATCGCCGCCGAGTTCCAGAAAGAAACCGGCCACAAGGTGGTGGCGTCGTTCGGCTCCACCGGCAAGTTCTACGCACAGATCAAGAACGGCGCGTCGTTTGAAATCCTGCTCGCGGCCGACGACGAAACCCCGGCCAGGCTGGTCAAGGAGGGCGCGGCCGTGGCCGGCAGCCAGGCCAGCTACGCCATCGGCAAGCTGGTGCTGTGGTCGGCCAAACCGGGCATGGTCGATGCGGCGGGCGAGGTGCTCAAGCGCGGCGGCTTCGACCACATCGCGCTGACCAACCCCAAGCTCGCGCCCTACGGCGCGGCCGCCGTGGAGGCGATGAAGAAGCTGGGCGTGTACGACAGCCTGGCGCCCAAGTTCGTGACCGCCGAAACCATCACCCAGACCCACCAGTTCGTCAGCAGCGGCAACAGCCCGCTGGGCTTCGTGGCGCTGTCGCAGGTGCTCAAAGACGGCAAGGTCGAAGGCTCGGCCTGGGTGGTACCCGCGAACCTCTACACCCCCATCCGGCAAGACGCGGTGCTGCTGACCCCGGGCAAGGGCAAGGCCGGCCCCGCCGCGTTGCTGAAGTACCTGCAGGGCGCCAAGGCGCAGGCGGTGATCACGTCCTACGGCTACGAGATCGCGCTGTGAGGCGCGGCGGCTGACCTTCACAGGCTGAACCGCATGTTGTCGACCGACGACCTCGCCGCCGTGTGGCTCACCGTCAAGCTCGCGGGCCTCACCACCGTGCTGCTGCTCGCTCTGGGCACACCGGTGGCCTGGTGGCTGGCGCGCACGCCCTCAAAGCTCAAGGGCCTGGTGGGGTCGGTGGTCACGCTGCCGCTGGTGCTGCCGCCGGCGGTGCTGGGTTTCTACCTGCTGGTGTTGATGGGGCCGCAGGGCCCGGTGGGCCGGCTCACGCAGGCGCTGGGCCTGGGCCTGTTGCCCTTCACCTTCGCCGGTCTGGTGGTGGCCTCGTGCCTGTACTCCATGCCCTTTGTGGTGCAGCCGCTGCAGCAGGCCTTTGCCGCCATCGGCCGCGCGCCCATGGAGGCGGCGGCCACGCTGCGCGCCTCGCCGCTGGACGCGTTTTTCACCGTCGCTCTGCCGCTGGCCCGGCCGGGTTTCATCACCGCCGCTGTGCTCGGCTTTGCGCACACGGTGGGCGAGTTCGGCGTGGTGCTCATGATCGGCGGCAACATCCCGGGCAAGACGCAGGTGCTGTCCATGGCGATCTACAACCACGTGGAAGCGATGGAATACACCAACGCCCACTGGCTGGCCGGCGGCATGCTGGTGTTTTCTTTCGCCGTGCTGCTGTTGCTGAACAGCCGAGGCTGGAACCGCAGAGGATGAATCTCGACATCCGCTTCCGCCAGGACTTCCCCGGCTTCACGCTCGACGTGGACCTGCAACTGCCCGGCCGCGGCGTGACCGCGCTGTTCGGCCCCTCGGGCTGTGGCAAGTCCACGCTGCTGCGCTGCATCGCCGGGCTCAACGCCGCGCCCAGCGGGCGTTGCGTGGTCAACGGCGAAGTCTGGCAGGACGGCCCGCACAGCCTGCCCACCCACCAGCGGCGCCTGGGCTACGTGTTCCAGGAGCCGCAGCTGTTTGCGCACCTGAGTGTGAGCGCCAACCTGCAGTACGGCCGCCAGCGCACAGCCCAGGCGCAGCAACGCGTGGCGTGGGAGCGGGCCGTGGAGCTGCTGGGCATTGGCCACCTGCTGGAGCGCCGCACCGCCGGGCTCTCGGGCGGCGAACGTCAGCGCATCGCCATCGCCCGCGCCCTGCTCACCAGCCCGCGCCTGCTGCTCATGGACGAGCCGCTGGCCGCGCTGGACCAGGCGCGCAAGAACGAGTTCATGCCCTACCTGGAGCGCCTGCACCGCGAGCTGGACATTCCGGTGGTCTACGTGAGCCACGCGCCCGACGAGGTGGCGCGCCTGGCCGACCACATCGTGGTGATGGAGGGCGGGCGCTCACTCGCGTCGGGGCCGCTGGCCGAGACGCTGGCCCGCGTCGACCTGCCCATCCGCCTGGGCGAAGACGCGGGCGTGGTGCTGGAGGGCGTGGTGGTGGAGCGCGACGCGGCCTGGAGCCTGGCCCGGGTGGCGTTTCCCGGCGGCTGCCTCTGGGTACGCGATGGCGGGCAGGAAAAGGGCACCACGGTGCGCATCCGCATCCTGGCGCGCGACGTGAGCCTGGCGCTCTCGCCCGCGACCGACACGAGCCTGCTCAACAGCCTGCCGGTGGTGGTTGACCAGCTGGCCGACGACAGCCACCCGGCGCTGGCCTTGTGCCGTTTGCGGGTGGGGACTTCGTCGTCCCTGCTCGCGCGGTTGACGCGGCGCTCGGCGGCTGCGCTGGGGCTGGAGCCGGGTCAGGCGGTTTGGGCACAGATCAAGGCGGTGGCGTTGATTGGGTAAGCCAGGCGTGAGCGGGGCGCGGGCTGCAGGGTGGTGCTGCTTGATGTTGGACACCACCCGCTCTCGCGTCAGACTTTGGCTGAAACAGCGTAGGGTGCAAAGGGGGCATCCAGCTGCGGATCAAACGCGTGATTGCTGTAGTTGCTCAGGGTTTTGACGGCCAGGGCCAACACCACGTACAGCAGCTGGTGTTCCGTGAAACCCGCATCGTAGAAGGCGTCTGCCTGGGCAGGGGAGAGGTGGCCCCGCTGCAGCACCAACGCCGTGGCCGTGGCACGCAGGGCCTCCATCCGTCTGTCCGGCACGGTGGCACCGTCGCGAAGGGCTTGCAGCACTGGCGCGGGCACACCCGACATCTTCTCGGCCACCATGCTGTGGGCGGCGACGCAATAGTCGCAGCCGTTGGCGATGCTGGCGGCCAGAAAGACCACCTCCTGCTCAGCGGGGCTGAAGCCCGACTCGCTTCGGAACAGCCCGTAGCCGTGCAGGTAGGTGCTCAGCACGGCTGGCGCATGGGCCATGTTGGCGTACATGGCGGGCACGAAGCCCATCTTGCTTTGGGCGTCGGCCAATTGGGATGCCGCCGTGCCTTTGGCGGTGGCCGGGGTGAGTGGCGAAAGGGACTTGATGAACGAGGAAGCAGACATGCAATTTCTCCAGAGTGGTGCAGGGCACCGCTGCGCCCCAAAACCAGTGACAGCGAAACTGCCGGGCACCGTTGAGGCGTGCATGAATGCTAGGAATTCAGGCCGTTGGCCAGTTGCCTCTGCGTCTCGTTTGTTTCGCCGGGCATCTCTGTGTGCGTGGTCAACGGCTGTGGATGCGGCCCTTTCAGCCACGCCGCCGGAGACAGGCCCACTTTGCGCGTGAATGCGCGCGTAAAGGCGCTTGCGCTGGTGTAGCCCACCGCGTCCACCACATGCTTGATGCCTCGACCACTGCGGAGCAGACGCTGCGCCGTTGTGATGCGCCATGAGCCGACGTAGTCCGCAGGGGTGTCCCCCGTGACCTGGCGAAACAAGAGTGCGAAGCGTGCGCGCGACATGCCGGCGCACTCGGCCATCGCTTCGAGCGTCCAGTCTTTTGCCGGGTGCTCGTGCACCTGGTGCAGAACTTTGGACAAGCGCGGGTGTGCCAGGCCCGCCATGGAACCCCCCTGCGCCAGGCCGTGTTCCAGGCAGTGGCGCAGGAGTTTCACCATGATGATTTCGCAATAACGGTCCAGAACAGCCTGGCGCCCAAACCGCTGCTCGAACGCCTCATCAAACATCGATCGCAGAAGGCCTTCAATGGAGGGCATGGACCGCAGGGGGACCATCACCGCAGATGGCAAGGTGCTGGTGATCGGGTTCCAGCCGCCCATCCCGAACTGGACGGTGCCACAGACCATGTCGGAGCCCGTGTCCTGGTCGATCACCAGTCGGTGCGGGCCGGGCCTTGGCAAGAACAGCACCGTCGGTTCGTCCACCACGATGGGGCTGGCATCGATGCCGATCAGCTGTGCGGTGCCTGTGCGGACCAGATGCAGGTGCCCGCGACTGGCGTCGTCGGGAAAACCGTGTATCCCGCAAATGTTGCCGGCATAGAAGACGCCGGCACGCAACGCATACTGGTTCAGCAAGGTGGTCAAACTGTCCATGGCGATCAGATGAAGGTCGGCTTACGTGCCGAACCCGGCAAGGTGTTGTTCCAGCACGGTGAAGAATTCAAACGGTGTTTCGATCATCGGGTAGTGTCCTGCACCCTCCATCATGGTCAGTGTCGCGTTGGGCAGCCAGGTCAGGTAGGTTTGGGCAAGCAACTTCTGGTCGATGGCGCCATCATGCCGGCCGCCAAGGACGAGGGTGGGTGTCGAAAGCCCCATGGTTTCATTTGAGAAATCCGTGGATGTCCACGCTTCAAGGTACGCCAGGTACGCGGGCGTTGACGTGCTTGCCCGGGCCTTTCGGGTCAGCTCCTGGAGCAATCTGGTGCTGTGGCGGCGTCCGGTCAATGTGTTGAAGATCTCCATCAGTGCTTCATCGCTTGTCGCAGATGACTCGAAGAAGTTGCGGGTTGCAGCATCGAGGTCAAAGCCGGAACTTGGAACCGGTGTGGTCGCGATCAGCGAGGTCAGCCGCTCTGGCGCCCGGATGGCCATCTTCTGCGCGACCATTCCTCCCATGGAGTGACCGACCACGTGAAAGGCCGCCCAACCCAGGTGCTCTGCCAGTTTGAGCGCATCTCCTGCCACCTCGTCCAGCGTGAAATTCCCATCCAGCCGTTGGGACGTTCCGTATCCACGGTAGTCCATCAATGCCACGGTGTATTGCGTATGCTCGAAGTACGGAAGAACGCTTGAGAAGATGGTGTGATCACTCAACCAGCCATGTAAGAACAGTACTTTGGTGGGGCCGTGTCCATGTACTTTGCAACCGATGTTCATGTTGTCTCCAGATGTGGTTTTGAAGGGGCGTGAGCCGCCTGCATTGCGCCGGCGAATGGCGCTTGGAGATTCTGTTTTTGGGTCGCGAAGGCGAGGTCGCAAATCGTCTCGATTCCTGTGCAGACTGTCGCGCTGTGACGCTTGCAGGTGGGGACTTCGTCCTCACTGCTCGCTCGGTTGATGCGGCGCTCGGCGGCTGCGCTCGGGCGGGTACCGGGTCAGGTGGTTTGGGCGCAGATCAAGGCTGTGACTTTGATCGGGTAGCGATGAGGCTCTGCGTAATTGGGTTTCGGCTGACAGTGCAGTCCGATCCCTGAGGACACTTTTCGGCGGCATAACTCCGCCCGCTACCAACCAAAGGCCTCACGCGGCAACAGCAACTCCGCCATGTTGCCGCCGCACAGTTCGCTCAGGGATTGAAGCTTGCGGGCTGTTGAGCGCATGAAGCCCCGCCCAGAACCCGCAATCACCAGGTATTTCTTTCCCCCACCGGCCCCACATTCATGCGCGCGGCAATGGCCACGGGGATCGCCATGCCATTCCAGGGTGACCCGGCGTTCTGGTGTTTGGTGGAGTCGTAGTCGTCCACATAGATGATGTTGATCTGGGGGTCTGCTGCCGCGTTGTAGCAAACACCGTTCCAGCCGCGATTGGCCCCGCAGAACAGGTTGAGCAGCAAGGGGTTGGCGATTTGTTGTGCGGCCTCCAGGGGGTCCCAGGTGCCGGTGAGCGTCAGTGAGAACTGTGGCGTCAAGGTCCACGACAACAGGTGCAGCGTGCCGGCCACGCCGCCCACCGCATTGGCCGTCCAGTTGCCCGGGTTGAAGGGCTGGGTGGTGTAGGCAAAATTCTGTCGGTTGCGCAGTTTGTTGAGCTGGTCGGTGCGTATGCCAGAGAGCACGTAACCATCTTCCACCCGGCCCAGGTTGGAATACTGGTCAAACAGTTCAATCGGGTTGGCGGGCGCTGCGTACTTGGGTGCCACGACGAAAAAGCCCGGGATGCCATTGGGTGGCGCGGTAAAAGGCAGGCCCATGACATACGCCTCCTGCGGGGTGTCGAGCGCGCCGTCGTACAGGACCAGCACACGCGACCGCAGAACGGCACCGGCGACGGCGCCTGGAGGTGGCCCGTTGGCAATGGGCGGCGTGGACAGGAGTTGCCAATAGGGGCAGTTGCACAGGTCGATGTTGCTTTGGGTGTACTCGACCAGATACGGCCCCAAGGTGGCTTGGATGGCCGCGACGAGGTTGGCGTGCAGCAGGTTGGTGAACTTGTAGAAGTGCGACACGTTCAGGATCACCAGCTCGCGGTCAGTCGGGGCCAGGCTGTCAAAGTAGTCTTTGATCTGCTGCAGGATCCCGTCGGCGCCGGTCAGCTCCCCGCCCCAGTAGAACTGGCCGTGGTAGGTCCAGAACTCGGTGCCCCTGGCGCAGGGCCGGAGGTCGAAATAGCGCACCCCACCGGCGAGCTGCTGAAAGATGTCCTGGGTCTGCGTGGCGGAGTAGACGTTGGAAATTCGCTGGTCCCGGTAGCAGCCCGAATCGTGGGTGCCGGGCAGCGTGATCTGGTGCAAGGACCGATTCTGGAAGGGGCCGAGCGGCGCCCCTTCCAGCGCAGGATCGTAAAAGAGGTCGGTCATCCAGGGCATGGTTCAGTCCTTCGGGGTTTCAGCAATCGCTTTGGCCGGGCTTTCCAGGCTATCGGACCGTGAGCGCCTGGAGCTGGGCCGGGCCGCCATTGAAGCGGTTCAGGTCCACCGGGCCGGGCACACCGGCCACGTTGCCGTTCTGGCTGTGCTGCCAGAAGGTCCAGCGTGCCCAGCCCTTGGGCAACTGCGGGCTGGCCTGGCTGTTGTATTCGGCCAGCCAGAGCGGGTAGTCGGCAAAGACGGACAGGTACTCGTCGGCAAAGTGCTCGCCCGAATAGAGGATGGGTTTGACGCCGTACTGCTGCTCCAGCAGGCCGAGGAACTGTTGCAGTGCCGGCGCCAGGGCTTGGGTGTCGCCCTTGCTCAGCCGCTCGATGTCCACCACCGGGGGCAGATCCCCTGGCTTCAGGCTCAGCTGGGCCGAGAAGTTGCTGAACTGGGCCTGCGGCGTGTCGTCGCTCTCGTAGAAGTGGTAGCTGCCCACCGCCAGGCCCGCGGCGCGGGCCTGCTGCACATTGCGGGCGTGGTCGGGGTCGACGACGGTGGCGCCTTCGCTCGACTTGACGAACACGAAGTGCTTGCCGGCCTGTTTGATCTGCTCAAAGTTCACCGCACCGCCTTGCCAGTTGGACAGGTCCACCCCCTCGACGACGTCGGTCGTGCTGACGGGCGCTGGCGCGGGAGCGGCTGGCTGCGGTGCGGGGGCCGCAGGGGCCACCGGGGCGCTGACCGGCTCGGCCACCGTGGGTGTGCGCGGCTCGCAGGCGCTGAGGGCCGCCAGCAGCAGGAGGGTGCTCAGCCTGAGCAGTGTCGTGTGGCGTTGAGGGTGTAGCGCGTGTGGGTTCATCGGGCATCAGCTCCTGGGAAAGAGTCGGTTGAGCATGTCGAATTGTTTGGTCAGCGCATTGCGGATGCAGAAGTCCTTGATGGTGGCTGCGGCGACTTTGTGTTGTTCGGTCATGTCCAGCACAGACGCCAGATAGACCGTGGGCATCAGCGGATCGGGTATGAACGGCGCCTGGGAGGCGATGGCGGTGGTCAGTGTGATGCAGGCAACAGCCCTGTCGTCGCAAAAAATCACCAGCGTTTGTTCACGGCTCGTGCCAGGCTGGCGCAGCGTGGTGTGCTCGCGCAGTTCAACCCGGATGGTCTTGTTGAGAAAAGTCTGCGTGATCCACCGGTTGAGCGGCGTGAGCGGAGGAACGTTCGCCTGTGTCGCCCGGTTGGCGAGCCAGTGGGGCAGGTTGTCGCGCAGCAGGTGTGCGGTGTCTTCCAGCTTGCTGGCATCACGCACCCGCAACCACGCCGCCATGTCGATGCCGGAGCCGGGAAATGCGTCGGTCGAGATGTAGCCATTGCGCACGATGGTGGAATAGAGCGCCAGGTCGTCGCTGGCCCCGACATCCGTGATGGTCAAGGGGGGCAGCAGGCCGGCGATCATCAGGCTGATCGTCTGGCGGCCCGCGATCGACTGCTCGCCGTCGTACGGCAATTGCCGGCTGGCCACCAGGTACATCATGTTGACCGCCATGTATTCTGGCGTGCCAGGGGCAGCGGCCAGGGCGGCACCCGCGCCGTTGTTGGTGAGCACCGCATTGACCGCCCCCACCACGGGCGGGCGCACGGGCAGTTGCGCCACCGGGATGCCGGCGCTGGCCGCCATGCGCGCCTGGTAGTCCGCCTGCTGCAACGCCGTGCCGGCGTTGTAGATCTGCGCCAGGCGGGCAAAGCGTCTGGCCACCTTGTCCACGCTCTTGGACACGCCCGCGGCCACTTCGCACAACATGAGCACCTGCTCGTCGAAGTGGTAGACCAGTGAGGGCAGCGGCAGGGTCTGCGTGATCGTCGTCCCCTGGTACTGGAGCGAGACGTCGATGGGGTCGATCTGCATGTGACCCGAGCGCAGGTCTTCCCACACTTCAACGGCTTCCACGGTGTTCAGGCGCGGCAGCGTCACGTCGATCAGTTCCATCAGCAGCGGGCGCTCGATCTGCGGCCCCGTGGTCTGACCCGGGAGCAAGGGCGCCGGCCATTGGAGCGGTTCCGCATGCCAGGTGTAGCCCAGCCGGTAGAGCAGAAACGGTTCGATGCCGTCGTTGAAGATCATGCCGGGAAACTCCGCACCGGGCATCGATCTGTCGACGAGTTTGCGTTGCGTGTTCAGCCACAGACCGGTTCGGTTGTGATCGAACACCTGGCGGATGGTCTGTGGATCGTCACGGGTGACCTCGTACAGGTACAGAAGCGCCGACTGCTGGCTCTGGAGCTGATTCGGTGACGTGATCTCCGGATTCCAGCGGGCGATTTCGACGGCGCAGTTGCGCAGTTCGTCGAGGATCAGGTCCTCGATCACCGCGTAGATGTGGTTCTGGATCGGGATCGGTGCCCAGGGATCGACCACGATCTGGGTGTCCCAGTCGGACTTTCCGCCCCCTTGCTGCGTGGCCGCCGGACCGCCCGGGTTGATCACGCATTCAAAGGCATTGCCACCCTTCATATAAAAGTAGAAGAGTGGCTGTGCCGGGTTCACACCGAGGTCCTGGTAGAGCACTTCCTTCAAGGAGAGCAGCCGCGCCCAGAGCGTCGACAGGGACTGCAGCACGGTGATGCGTACCGCAGGGTAGGTGGCGGCATCGTTGATGGTGGCCGTGAGTTGACGGCTCAGGTCACGGCGGATGGATCGAACCAGAGGGATTTCTTGCATGGTGCGTCCCTGGTCTGGGCGATCAGCTGCCCGCAGCGGGTGGCGCTGGCGGTTTGTTGGCCAGCGAGGCACTGGCCGCCGCCATGGCCGCCTGTACCTGCGCCTGGGCCTGGGCAACCGCCTGGGTTTGCGCCTGTATGGCTTGCTGCATGGCCTGTTGCATGGCCGAAACGTTGGACTGCAGCGCGCTCTCGGCCTGGGCGACCGCCTGCGCCGCAGCCTGCGACCCGGCGATGTTGGTGGTGGCGGCCACGGCCGCCTGGGCGGCTGCGGCGGCACTGGCCACGGCCGCATCGATCTGGGCCTGCGCGATCTTCATCGCATCGCTCGCCGGGTCGGCGGGGGCGACGGCAGGCGCATCGCTGGGGGTGGGTGTCGGTGGGGTAACGGGTGCCGCCACCGGCGGCGAAGGGGGCTGCGATGCTGCAGCGGTTGTTGGGGCGGCCGTGGGGGCGACGGCTTGGGCGGCCGGCGCGGCCTTGCTGGGGGCCGCTGAGGCTGCAGCGGGTTTGGTCGCCGGCGCCGGGGTCGGTGCCGGGGTGGGCTTGGAACGCGAGGGGATGGGGGCGGACTTGGCCATGGGGCTACTCCGGTGTCGAGGTGGATGGGGAACTGGGCAGGCCCGAGGCCGCATCGGGCGCTGCCCAGGAACCAAACTTGCGCAATGACAGCAGCCGGTCCGCGCTGACGTGTAACACCGCCTGCTGTGTGTCGTTCTGCAGCGTGAAGGTGAGGCTGGCGCCGTCCTGCCCCAGGCGGCTTTCCTTCAAACGGTTGCCACCCAGGAAGGCCTGCGCCGTGCTGAGGTAGAGGTCAAACAGGCGGCGCGCGTCCGCGCCGGTTTCGTTGCTGAAGATGGTTTGCGTGACCATCTGCAGCACGGCCTGCGACAAGCGTGAAAAGCCCAGCGTGTGCCCCCGGGCCAGCCAGTTGCGCAGGCACTGCTCGACCTCGGCGGGTGAGGGCAAGCGGTCTGGCAGTTGCGGGCACTCCATCGCGCCGAAGGCCAGCGGCAGCAGGGTCTGCACGGCCTGGCTGCACAACTGGCCGCGCGTGGCCGCCGTGCCGCCCAGTGCGTTCATCTTCTTGGAATGCGCTAGGTACACCTGGTAGTAGTCGCAGAACTCGGGCACGGTACGGGCCTGCTGCACGCCGAAGGCCGCCGCCTCCTGGCGCAGTTGGGCGGGGTTGTCGCCGTCCTGTCCCATGGCTGCTGCGGCCAGCGCGTGCAAGGCCACGCGGTCGTTGAAATCCAGCGCCTGAAACACAGACGCCTCCGCCACACCCAGGTCTTGCAGAAACTCGCTGGCGCTGCGCAGCTGCTGCGCGTCCACCAGATGGTGGTCGGCCATGATGCGTTGCGTCTGTTGCACCACGGCGGCGCTGGTGTCGCCGGTTTCGGCCTGGCCGAGGGTGCGCAGGTTGGCGCTGCCCAGCGACATGAGCTTGACCGGGCTGACCCACAGGCCCAGCCCCGGCAGCAAGGCCATGGGCGAGGCGTGCAGCCCCTGCTGCACCTCGGCCAGCAGCGTGGTCTCGTCCGCCACTTCGTAGCACACCATGGGGTTGGGCAGGGCCCAGGCCAGCCACTGGGGGCCGCCGTCGATATAGGTCAAGGTCTGACGCGCGAGCTCAGACAGGCTCTCACTCTTCTGGATCAGCTTGCCGGCAACGATGACTGTCATGGCGTGGGTTCTTTCACCTATGTGTGATGCGCTTCGCACCAAGCGCGGGTCAGCCCGCAGGGTAACCCTTGATGACGTTGGCGGCCGTGGCACCGACCTGGCCGAACTCGACGTTGGCCTGCGTCATCACCTGCTGCGCGGCCGTGATCACCTCGACGTATTTCACGTCCTTGGTCGCCAGGAGCTGGGCCATGGCCACACCGATGGCCGTGGTGGCGATGGTCGAGAGGTTGCGCAACGCATCGGCTGAATCCTGCACCGCAATGGCGGTTGACTGCGCCACCGACTGGTAGGCCTTGCCGGCCCCGCTGGTCATGACCACCTGCGGAGCCATCGTGGCCAGTTGAATCTGATTGACGGTGTCGATGACCTGGGCGTTGGTGTTGTCCATGGCGAATCCTTAAGCTCTGAGATGGTCGGCGTGGGCGTGGTTACGGCGCGGGTGGGGCGGGCGTCGGCGCGGGGGCGGGTGCGGGTGCGGGCTCCGGTGCCGGCGTGGGCGACGGGGTTGGCGCGGGTGCAGGTGTCGGTGCAGGCGTTGCGCTGGCCTGCTGCGCCAGGCTCTTCAGGTCGGCCTGGGCCTCTTGCGCCACGGTGCTGGTGGCTTCGGCCACACCCTGCAGCGTGGTGATGGCCGCGGTGCCCTGGCTGAAGGCGGTCTGCACCACCACCTCGTTCGACGGGGATGGTGTGGGGCCGGGCAGGGGGTTGACCACCGGCGGCGTCGGCGCGGGGGGCACGGGCGGCGGCGTGTAGGGCGGGTAGGCGTTGAGCATGCGTGCGCAGGCGGCGGTCACGGAGGCCGAGCTCACCATGCCCGCGTTTTGCTGGCGGTTGACCGCGTTGTACATGGCCATGCCCAGCGTCTCGACCATCACCGTGTCGAGCATGGCAAAGGCATGCGCGGGTGACTGCCCAGAGATCAGCGTGGTGACACTGTTCACACTGTCCACCACCTGGTCGTTGACGGTGCCGTCGTTGTTCATTTGGGATTCGCTCCTAACTTGATGATCAAGACGAGGGTCTGGGTGACGGCGGCTGCCGCCGTCACCTGCCCGCGTTGCTGGTTGGACACCGCGTTCTGCATGGCCAGGCCGATGCTGTCCGCCATGGCCAGATAGGTCATGCCCATCGCCATGGCGGGCGCTTGCGCCAGGCTCAGGGGCGCGCTACGCGCCATGGTGCGGGAACCCGGTGTCGCCCATTACCGTGCCGGGGCGTTGCCGCCCCACGGCGTTTAGTGCAGGCCCAGCACCTTGCCCGTGGCCACGCCGGTGCTGGCCGTGTCCACCGACAACATGGTGGCCACGCTCTGGGTGGTGGAGGCCTGCATGGTGACGTAGGACTGTTGCTGGTTGTTGGTGGCGTTGTGCGCGGCGTTGGACAACGCCTGGCCCGTGGCCACGAAGAGGTTGCCCATGGCAACGGCCGGGGCATCGCCCAGCACCTTGGTGTTGACCTGGGAAACAGAGTCGGTGATCTGGCTGTTGACTGCGGTAGGGAAGGCCATGTGAACTACTCCTTAAAGATTGAGAAGGGATGAAGACAAATCAAGACAAGACGTCACGGTGCGTGTTCAGGCGCCGAGGATGGCCTTGGTCGCCATGCCATCGGCGGCCGTGTCCAACGAGTACAGCAAGGACACGCCCATGGTGGTGGCGGCTTGCGCCGTCACGTACATCTGCTGCTGCGCGTTGGTGGCGTTGTGCGCCGCGTTGGCCAGGGCTTGCGCCGTGGCCTGGTACAGGTTGCCCATCGCGACGGCAGGCGCGGTGCCCAAAACCTGAAGGTTGCTTTGCGTCACCGAATCGGTGATCTGGCTGTTGACAGCGGTAGGAAAGGCCATGTTCTTTACTCCTGTTGGCTTGTGGCACGGTGGCTCGGTGAATCAAGGCGCCAAAGACGGTTTCACGGACACGTGCGACGGCAACGATCAGCTGCTCAGAATGGTCTTGGTGGCCACGCCCGCGCTGGCGGTGTCCACCGAGTACAGCGTGGCCACGCCCATGGTGGTGGCGGCCTGCGCCGTCACATAGCTTTGCTGCTGCGCGTTGGTGGCGTTGTGTGCGGCATTGGCCAGGGCCTGGGCGGTTGCCTGGAACAGGTTGCCCATGGCAATGGCCGGGGCGTCACCCAACACCTTGGTGTTGGCCTGCGTGACAGAGTCGGTGATCTGGTCGTTGACAGCGGTGGGAAAAGCCATGAAATCCTCCGTTGGAAATTAGTTGGGAAAGGTCTGAAACACAGCGCCGTCAGTGTGTTGGAAACTGACGGAAAGAAAAAGGCGGAAAAAAGCGATCAGGGGCGATCAGGTGCCCAGGCCCCGGACGCCGGAGCTGGGGGTCAGGATGGTCTTGGTGGCCACGCCGGTGCTGGCGGTGTCCAGCGAATACAGGGTGGCCACACCCATGGTGGTGGCGGACTGCGAGGTCACGTAGCTTTGCTGCTGTGCGTTGGTGGCGTTGTGCGCCGCATTGGCCAGGGCCTGCGCCGTGGCCTGGTACAGGTTGCCCATCGCGATGGCAGGTGCATCGCCCAACACCTTGGTGTTGGCCTGGGTGACGGAATCGGTGATTTGATCGTTGACGGCGGTCGGAAAGGCCATGGTGCGTTCCTTGTTGGTTGGACCAGATGCTGGTCGGGTTGGCGGTTGGAAAACTGCGGTTCGGCCATTTGTTTTGCCTTGAGCCGCAGGCAAATAGTAGTGACACGCACCCTGACCCGAAGTGGGGCAGACGACGGAAAAACTGGGCCAGACGATGGTGTTGGCGCTGCGCACCCTTTGCCCGTGCAGCCACGCCGCATCCCATTGGAAAATCGTGCGCAAGCGGTGCAACCCCGGGGTTTTGGAGGTTGCTTTCGGGCCCGCAAGTCTTAAGAATCAGCGCCGATCAGTGGCCCCATGGCCGCTGGTTGGCGCCGATAAAAAAAGACGGGCCGAGAAAAGGGAGAAGTACTGTGATCCATGCGCTATACGCCATTTGCCCCGCCGTGCACCGGGGCACCCCGCGCCAGCCGAGAGGGCCATCGCCAGGCCATTGCGAAGCGCTGCCGTGACGCAGTAAAACCCTGCTTCGCGGGGCCCCCACTTGATCCGTACGGAAGCCGCGGAGAGCGAGCCCAGCCGTGGGCTGCATCGCCCGGCCGTCGTGTCCTACCTGAGCGAGTTCGCCGAAATCCGGCGGCTGCTGGAGCGCAGCGCGTGCCGCCACTGGTGGGAAGCGGCCAGCCTGGAGCTTTTCGGACAGCAACCCCTGCTGGTGGACGGCGCCATGGGCCGCAGCGCCCCGCAGGTGCCACACAAGGTGGAGCTGGCGCTGGAGTTTTCCCGCCGACCACTCGGCGCACTGCGGTTGCAGCTGTTGCCCCACCTGTCCATGGGCCCCGTGTGCGAGTCGGCGCTGACGGAGCTGGCCTTTCAGTGCGCCGGCACCATCCAGCGCCTGGCCAGCCAGCGCTGGGTGGTGCAGGCGCAGCTGGGTGCGCCGTGCCTGATTGGCTCCAGCCCGGCCATGCTGGCCCTGGATCGCCACATCGAAGAATGCTGTGTCGACGCGTGCCCGGTCGCGCTGCTGGGCACCAGCGGCAATGAAGCCCTGCAGACCGCGGCGGCCATCCACCACGGCGGCGGCAGGGCCGGGCACGTCTTCGTCAAGGTGGATTGCGCGACCACCCTGGAGCCGCCCTGGCGCTGGGTGGATCGCGCGCGCGGGGGAACCCTGTTCCTGTGCCACACCGACAGCGGCACCCGCGCCGACCAGGAACACCTGTGGCTGCAACTGGAGCAGGCCCTGGGCCACGCCACGCAACTGGACGGCCACCGGGCCTGCCGGCTGGTGGTGGCGCTGAAGGCGCAGCACCTGCCCGACCTCTCCAGCCCCATTCCCTACGGTGCCTGGAGCCAGTGCCATTGGAAGGTGATCACCCTGCCGCCACTCTCACAACACCCCGAAGACATTCCGGTGCTGGCGCGCGCCGTGCTGGACTACCACGGCCACAGCGCGGAGCACCGCATGACCGACGCCTTGCAACACTGGTGCACCAACTACACATGGCCCGGCAATGCCTCGCAACTGGAGTGGACCGTGGCCCGCATGGCGGTGCTGACCGCCAACACGCCCATCGGTGCCAGCGACATCAGCTTGCTGTCTCCCCGCTTGCTGGGGGATGCCGGCACGGCGTATACCCTGGCGGAGCCGCAAGCGCCGCGCTATGAAAACCGCGACGCAGCCCCGCCACCGACCAGCCTCCCTGACGTGTTGGCACGGCCTGTCGAGCACTGGGTGCGCTGCGTGCTGGAGCACGACACCCAGGCGTTCGCGCAGCTGCATGCGGGGCTGGCTCGCGCTCTGCAGTACCTGTGCAAGCAGTTCCATGAATCGATATCGGCCGAGCAGTTGGCCGACCAGGCCCACGTGAGCGTCTCGCATCTGCGATTTTTGTTTCGCGACAGCCTGGGCCTGCCGTTCAAGCTGTTTTTGCAGCATGTGCGCATTGCACAGGCCAAGCGCTTGCTGCTGGCGTCACCGCAACGCCGCATCACCGACGTGGCGCTCAGCGTGGGGTTCAGCGACTTCAGCCATTTTCAGAAGTGCTTTCGCCTGATCGTCGGTCAGACGCCCGGCGACCTGCGCCGGGCCTCGCAGGGGAACCCGCCAGCCTCCCGCGACACCAGCGACATGCCGGAATTGCAGGTCCGAAAACAGCGCGACCTCGTGGCCCAACTGACGCTTAATTCCGCCTTCCAGCGCGACTGTCGCGCGTCAACCGGAGGAGAGGGATGAACGACCCGCGACCGTATGCGGAGGTGGTTCGATCTTCCTGCACAAGCGCTCCTGCACACGGTACGTGGCCGACGCCTTGCCCACGTGGTTCAACCGCCTGCAACCGGCCATCGTTCGCGGCTACGGGCGGACAACTGGATCCGATACGAAACGGGCGAGATCGTCAGAGGCGAAGAACTGAGCAGCAGGTGCAGGGAAATCCTGACGGACCCCGAGGTGGCTTAATCAGGATTCTGATCGTATTTGGCATATATTGCCTGCAAATCTTGGAGCAATTCCGCTGTGGCTGTTGAATCGGAAAGCTTGCTCTCAATTTGACGCATCAATGCCTCGTCCGCCATTGCAATGGCAAAATTAAGTCGCTTGCCAGGATTTGATGAGTAGAATGCTATTGCAGCCTTCAAATCAGCGATCGTCAATTTTTGCGCAAGATCGCCTGCAATCATCCCGTTGACGGATTCTGGCAGGTACGTCGCACAAATATTCTCTTGATATGCCTTGTATAGGGTTACAATTTCGGACCACGACTTGGAGTGTGGTGTTATCGGCTTGAATGTGCTTGGATTGTCGAGAACAAGCTTGTTTGGATCAAATTGCGATCCCTCAAACGTCCTGCATTGCCGTCCATAGGACTCAAACCGCGCACCGTAGCCAAGCATTTCTACAAGCTGCGTCGCTAGAGTGAGTTTATCTGTCGGGGTTTGCGCCGTAGCGGTCACCGAGAGAAGAAGGGATGCAAGTAGGATTTTGATGTTTCTCATAATGCAATTGAACGCTGGAAAATCAGCCGCGCCGGTACTATGTCGGCTGTATTGAAATGTTAGATGGCTTACTGAATATAAGATTATAAGCCTCCAGTTTCACGAATGTTCATCTCGATATCGGTCGGGAGGCAGTGCGCGAGGCGGCATGGTATTGCTTATATATGACAACTAGCTTGTGGTTTATTTGGGCAATTGAAGGTCGGACGCAACTGTGGCCCAGTCAATCTTGGACTCTATCAAATAAAATTGAACCCGGACTTTCAATTTTTGATTGGTGTACCTGTAGAAGGAAGAACAGACTCCGCTCATCCCTGACGATAAACGATTCCCATCAATCCAAGTCGCCATGAAGTCCACCGGTTGGTTCCTGAGGAACAAATCGATTGTCTTGACGAGGACTGGGTGTGCGTTGGCTGCGCAGGAAAAGGTGGCAGCCCAAGGCTCCGATCAGCGGCAACAGCCAAACCATCAAAACCTGGAGCCACTGTTGTTGGGGGTCGTACTCACCCGCCCGAAAAAGGATGGTGGATACATAGAGTTGATAGAAAGCCACTGCACCAATGACCGCAAAAACCACGAGTTCCGGCATACCTATCTCCTTCAGTTGGGAAGTCTGAGTACTTGCGCCCTGCTTTCTGAACCCAATGCGAAAGCATCCGCGATGGGCACTATAGCCCGCCCATCGGGAACGCACCACGCCAAAACAGGCCGCCAACCTCAGCGCCCCACCGTATCAAACCCCGCTGCCATGGCGTCGCGGTGTTCCAGGTCCACAGTGGCCGGTGCCAGCTGGTCATCCAAAGGCAGCAGCGGGGTGCGAAGTCGTTCAACCACCACACATTCCTGAGCGGGCGTGAGGGTGGTTTGCGACGGTGCGGGGTGTGGGAGGCATCGTGCACGCTGGTGCGCTTCTTCCACTTGCGGGCCGTCTCTTCAGAGATGCCATAGCGCGCTGCCCACAATCTCGGCCCGAATGGCTGGGGTGCGTGCGTTCGTGTGCAGCGCGATCTTCATCAAGAAATTCCCGCAACGTGGATTGAACGACCCAGCAGATCATCCACCAATTGGCGCATCGCATTGCGCGCTGCCAGCAACGGGGTACCTTCAGAGGCCCATGCAATCATCCAGGATGCGACATCTATCCATCAAGGTCGCGTGATTCAGGCGACAACTGCCTTCACATTCACCGGCCATTAGAAGGAAAAAAATCACCAAATTTTCCAGGGTGCTTTGGTGCTTGCCCAAAGATTTTCAAGATAATTTTTATCCCGCAGGGTATCCATGTTTTGCCAAAAGCTGTCGTGGCGATAAGCCGTCAGTTTGCCTTGGTGGGCCAGCTGCATAAGTGGTTCTTGCTCTAAAACACTTTCGTCGCCGGAGAAATAATCAAAAACCTCAGGTTCCATGACAAAAAAACCACCATTAATCCATGCCCCGTCCCCTTTTGTCTTTTCGCTGAAATTATGGATCTTGCGGTCATCTTCTTTGAGTGTAAAAGCTCCAAAGCGTCCTGGTGGCTGTACTGCAGTTAAAGTAGCGATCGTTTTTTGCTCATGATGAAAAGCCAGTAGCTTATTCATATCCATGTCGCACACGCCGTCCCCATATGTCAGGCAAAAAGTTTCACCAGCCACATAATCCTTAATTCTTTTAATTCTCCCGCCGGTCATGGTTGCTTCGCCGGTATCGACCAAGGTGACTCGCCAAGGCTCAGCTTGGGTATGGTGTATTTCTATATTATTGTTTTTGATGTCAAAAGTAAAATCGGCCGTATGGAGGAAATAATTGGCGAAGTACTCTTTGATCACATAACCTTTATACCCGCAGCAGATGATGAAATCGTTTATTCCTGCGGTGGAGTATATCTTCATGATGTGCCAAAGCATGGGTTTGCCGCCAATTTCAATCATGGGCTTGGGCTTTGTTGCACTTTCCTCGCTAATTCGAGTTCCATAGCCTCCTGCCAAAATTACCGCCTTCATATCCATGTGTCCTTGGTTTGATTATCTAATATGTCTGTGTGAGTAATATTTGAAAATTTATCGGCGCTTGTTCAGCGCACTCCCATTTTCCAAAAATCATGGGGGGACAAATCCTTCATCTTCTTGCCGGAAATAGTCACCTTCAGCACCACCCATACCGGGACAACAATGTCGTGAACCATTCTGGTAAACAGGATCGGCACGCACGCAAGCATGAACAAATATGAATTCGCGCCACGCTGGATGTAGGCCAACGATCGAAAAAACAAGTGCACTTTTCGTATCACATGGCCAAGATAGGTCAATCCCGGGTGGCGTGCGTGCTGCGGCAAGTCATGCGCCGGTTTGCTGGTCATGGTCTTGCGCCACAAGGGCTTGTCCAGGGATGTCAGAACGAAATTTCCCTTGGCCGCAAGAAAATACAGAGACGGAAAAGCGACGTTATAAACCGTCGTGATTTTTGGAAACAGCCAAAGCTTGTATTCAATGTCCTTGGCGCGCTGACGCCGGATGAGCGCGTGGTTGCTGCGATCAAGTAACTGCTTGGTCAGCTTGTAGATTCTCACCAGCGCATAGTGGTGCCCGTAGTCTTCGAGAACCTCTTCGCCTTCGTATTCCTGAGTCTCTTTATTGAAGAGGCGGTAGGGACAGAATGCCAATATGGCTTCAGGTTCTGCGAGCAGCTTATTGACCAGGACCTCTATAAATTCAGGCTCCCAGTGGTCGTCTGCCGCCGCCCACATGAAAAAATCGCCTTTGGCCTGCTCGGCAACATAGGTCCAGTTGCCAGGCAGCCCCAGGTTCTTCTCTTGTCGTACGTATCTGATCCGATGGTCCCGAGCGCAATATTCTTGGCAGATTTGCGCTGTTGCATCGGTAGACGCATTGTCGGACAAGATCAATTCAATATTTTTATAGGTTTGCCCCAGCAGGCAGTCGAGCGTGCGCGCCAGAGACTTTTCACCGTTATATACCGGTACACCAATACTGACCAGCGGAGCAGTGTTCATTTTGAGCCTTAAATCAGCTCTGCAGCAAAGAGAGCGGTTTCAATTGCTGAAGTACGCGTTTTGCTCTGCGCGGAGTTTGTCACTCAGCCGGCCACCTGGCACAGTGACGTCATCCATGCAAAGAACCTGGTCTTTAGGGACATCACGCCTGAGACGACATCCCTCAGCCAAACCCATTGGGAGCAGATGGCCTTGATTTACAACATGCGAGTTTTCAGCCAATCCATAGGTCATGTAGCCACCGATGCCATCTATGATTTGCCCTGCTTTCAGGTCAATTTTTGCGGTGGCAACCACATCAACGCACGGTCCAGCAATGGGTGCTATTGCTGCGTCAGAGAACAATACCGCGCGCGCAACCGTATTGGGCACCTCAAAGTGGCACAAGTGATAAGGCGTGTAAAAGCAATACAACGGACCTTCGCCCAGTTTGTATAAATTGAGGTAGTGTTTTTGTTGGGGGTGATCATGTGTGCCCAGCACAAAAACACCTGGATTTGGAGCGGCTCCCACGACGTAATCAACGATTCCCGGGCCTTGCAGCAGCTCTTCAAGCGGATACCAATTGACGGCCTCGGTAATAGGAGTGCCGGCGGCAACCGTTGGGCCGAACATTCCGCGTTTGGCCACCCGCATGCCGGTGGCGTTTGCCACGATGGCCTGCTCATACGAAATTTTGGTGCCATCGGCAAATGAGGTCACCATGGCGGGATTCTGCCCCCATTTCTTGGCAAACCCTTCCTGTGTGGTCGGGTTGCGATAGGGGTCGTGCAAACCTTTGATGTTTCCGCACAGGACGGGCTTAACCCCAATTCCCTTGACAAATCTGTACAGATTCATGATCACGCCAGGCTGGTCGCCATCGACGTTGGTGAGTACCACGCCTGCTTTATCGGCATAGACCTTGAGAATCGGGCCTACTGTGCCGTCCAGCTCGGCATTCATCATGATCACGTGTTTGCCATGTTGAATGGCCGTGAATACCACCTGAGCACTGAACTCCACTGCGCCAGTCACCTCGATGATGGCATCGATGCCCTCTGCCTGGCAGAGCAGAAATGCTTCATCGGTGATCGCATAGCGGTCTTGCGCAATGGCATCTTCCAGCTGCGCGACGGTTTCCACAACCACCACGTCCTGGACATTGGCTTCGTTGTAGGCGCGCCGGGCTTGATCAATGCTCCGGTTGGAAACTGCCACCAGTTTCATGCCCGGAGTGGAATTGATAATTTGCAGGGCAACCCCGCGACCCATGAACCCCGCACCCACCATGGCCACCCGAATAGGGTTGTTGTCGGACTGGCGTTTCTTCAACGCACTGTCAATAATTATCATGATCTTGACTTGTTAATTTTGAATGCGACACCAAGGTCTGATGGGGCAGGTATTGCGAGTGCCCGGCTCACTGTTTCATGTCGGGCCAGCTGGCATCTTTGTCAGAAATCACCTTGACCTCTTGCGGCCAAACGATTCCCAGGGCTGGGTCGTTGTATCTGAGGCCGCGCTCTGAACCAGGGTGGTAAACCTGCGAAACCTGGTAGGTGACTTCGCAGTCATCCACCAGGGTAATGAACCCATGTGCGAAGTGCTGCGGCACAAACAGCATGCGGTGATTGCTGCTGGATAACTCGACACCAATCCATTGTTTGTAGGTGGGAGACTCAGGGCGAATATCCACGATGACGTCGTAGATGGCACCCTGTGTGCATCTGACCAGTTTGGTTTCGGCGTACGGCGACTCCTGATAGTGCATGCCGCGCAATGTTCCCTGGTGTTTGCTCAGGGAAACATTGGTTTGCACCACTTTGCTCACCAGACCATGCCGCTCGAATTCGTCCTGGCAAAAAGACCTGGCAAAGAAGCCACGGGAATCCCCGCGCTTTTCCAGATCAATGATGTATGCGCCGGACAGTTTGGTTTCGGTGAATATCATCAAACGCTCCAGAAGAACTTGTCATCAATCTGCTGGGTGCGGATGAGATACTCAATTTGCTTCAGGCGGGTGAAGGCCCGGAAGTTGAAGATTTCGGGTGGCATGTCGATTCGTTTGAACACCTCGTAGAGTTGTTCTGCACCAATCTTGGCGTTTCGCTTGCACTTGAAGCCCAGTTGGGTGCTGATCTTGTCGAATGAGACGCGGTAGCTGCGATTGTCGGCATCATTGGTGCCAAAGCTGAGCGAACACCCGGTGAAGGTTTCTGCAACGATCTCGGCGATTTCCTTGACGCGGTAGTTGTCGGAGGTGCTGCCCACATTGAAAATCTGGTTGTGGATCTTCTCGCGTGGCGCATCCAGCACGCAGCCGATGGCATCGCAAATATCCAGAACATGCACCAGCGGGCGCCATGGCTGTCCGTCACTGGTCATCTTGATTTCCTTGGTTGTCCAAGCCAATCCAGACAGGTTGTTCAACACGATGTCGAAGCGCATGCGTGGCGAAGGTCCGTAGGCCGTGGCATTGCGCAGAAATGTGGGGCTGAAGTGCTCCGAGGCCAGAGGTGACACATCGCGCTCCACTTTGACCTTGCACTTGGCGTATGCGGTTTGTGGGTCGGTAGCAGACTCCTCGGTTTTGAAGTCATCACCACCAATACCATACGCGCTACAAGAAGATGTGTAGACAAAACGGCTTACGCCGACGTTCTTGCATTTCTTGGCCAGCTCAACCGAGCCTACATGATTGATCTCATAGGTGATGTCGTTGTTGAGCTTGCCCAGCGGGTCATTGGACAACTCGGCCAAATGCACCACCGCCTCAAATCCCTCAAGGTCTTTTTCGGTGATGTTCCGAATGTCCTTGCTGATCCATTGTGGCGCTTTTTTAATGGCGTTGTACAGCCAGCCATCTCGGTAGAAGCCGGTGTCGATGCCCACCACGTCATGACCACGCTCCAATAGGACTGACCCCAGCAAGCTTCCAATATAACCATCTGTTCCGGTAACCAGTATCTTCACGACTATTCTGCCTTTTTCAAATGTTCAGGTTTTTCTGCAGGTAATTTATCGACTGACCTCATGTGCATGATTTTTCCAATCAATGGGATGAGAGCCCCATGATTGGGGTGTCTATTGATAAAGCACTTTTGTTTTCATGCATGCGCTGGTGTCCTGGGTGGGAAATGCATTTCACTCATTTTGATAGCCGCAGGCATTTGCGCTGCGAGCGCGTATCGTGTTAGCCTGCACCGCAAGGGAGATCAACAATGCGTTGGCGGCGCGGCAACGCGTGATCAAATAAGACGGCGTCCAAGTGGCGAGCACGCTTTGTCTAAATTGGAGGGTGTTCTGCTAAGGACGTGCATAGCACGGCGATGTGTTCCAATTAACACGAACGGCAGGATACATCTGCAAGTCTGAATGGCTCAATGCCGGATTGCATGAAACTTGATCTGGCTCAATGCCGGATTGCACGGAACGTGGTTTTCAGTCTTGGTGTGTGGCGCAATCCACCGACCTTAAGCCGCGCTTAAGTCGCGCGCATGTATGGCTGAGAAGGACAAGGCTTGGTGTGATCGGGGTTTCTGGGCTGAGCGTCAAACCCAGCGGCCATGGTGTCGCGGTGTTCCAGGTCCACCGCGACCGGGGCCAGCGGGTCGTTGCGGCCCAGCCAATGCGACTGGCTTGCGGCGTCGTCCAGCGCCAGCACCAGGGCGTGGTTGAGTTCGTAGGCGCCCCAGGCCAGGCCTTGCTGGCGCAGCGCGGCCTGCAGCGCGGACTGCACGAGCACGCGCACCACGCGGTGCGGCCCGGAGAAGGGCACCTCGTCCACGCGGCCGGCCGCGGCGTCGGCACAGGCCCGGCGGTCGTGCGAGGCGTGGCCGCGGCAGGCGAGGGGGCGCACGCGGTGGATCAGGCACACGCCCTGTTCGATGAAGGCGCAACGCCGCCGCAGCGCCACGCGCTGTTCTTCGCCCAGCCCGCGGGTGGCGGCGTCGGTTGCGCGCAGGCGGCCGATGAGGTCGATGCCGTGGCCGCGCAGTGCGGGCGCGGTGGCGCGCAGGTAGGCGGCCACTAGGAACACTTCGGGCGCGAGAGCGGTCACGCGCAGGGTGCAGCAGCTCGGGCAGCCCTTGCGGCAGGCGATAGGGGGCTGGCCTTCGGACTGGATCGCCACGTTGCCGTCAAAGCTGTCCCAGGCCTGGGCCATCGCGGCCTGGCAACGCTCGGCGCTGGCCGCGCCGGGTTCGCCCAGGGTGTGTTCAAAGGCGCCGCGCAGCGCGCGGAAGAAGGCTTCGGCGCCGTGGTCGTCGGGGGAGGTCTGCTCTGGCATGGGGCCTTGCCTAGACGCTCTTGCCTTTGAGCAGCCGCGCCTGTTCGGACGGGCTGTAGTGGTTGAAGTGGCCCTGCGCGGCAGCGAGGCGGCGGTTGGACATCCGGATGGCTTCGATCTTGCCGGCCGGGGCGATGCGCGAGACGCACTTTTCCAGATCGGTGCTGCCGCAGTGCGGGCAGGTGGGCACGGTGCTGGAGCGCACGAGCAGTTCGAACCCGGCCTGGCAGGCTTTGCAGTGGTAGTCAAACATGGGCATGGGGGGCTCCTGGGTGGGCGGGTGGGGTGGGGCGGCGAAACAGGCGTCGGCGTTTCATGGGCGGTCCTCCAGACATGAGGCCAGCGCCAGCAGGCCGCTGGTCTGGTCGGTGATGGCCTGCACGGTGGCGGGCTGCAGCCGGTGCAGCCAGCGCTGAGGCAAGCGCCCGGCGCCGCAGCGCGCGCCCGCGAGCATGCCGACCAGGGCGCCGGTGGTGTCGGCGTCGTCGCCCTGGTTCACGGTGGCCACCAGCGCGGCCTCGAAGTCTTCGTGCCGCGTGAATCCATGCAGCACGGTCTGCACCGTGTCCACCACGTAGGCGGTGGCGCGGCCGCGGTAGGGGGTGAAGCCGAAGGCGGGGTGTTGGGTGGTCCAGGCTTCGGCCCAGCGCTGGCACTCGGCCTGGCCCGCGCCGCGCAGCAGCAGGCGCAGCAGGCGGCCCAGGCCCAGGGTGGCGGCGTCGGACAGCGGGTGGTGGTGGGTCAGGTGGGCCTGGGCGAGCGACAGGCGCTCGAAGGCGGCTTCGTCGTGCAGGGTGGCCAGCACCACGGGCAGGTTGCGCATCAGCGCGCCGTTGCCGGCGTCGCCCGGGTTGTACGGGCCGGCCAGCGTGCCTTCGAGCAGGAAGCGCTGGATGCCGCGCCGGCAGGTGTTGCCGCAGTCCACCGGTCGGGCCTGCAGCCATTGCACGAAGGCCTGGCCGATGCCGTGCACGAGCGTTGTGTCGAGCTGGGTGGCGAAGCCCTGCAGCGCGGTGGCGCCGCCTTGCAGCAGGGCCGAGCCCAGGGCCAGGCTTATGGTGGTGTCGTCGGTGACCTGGCCGCGCGCCAGCTTGAGCCAGCCGCCGCCCACGATCTCGCGGTGCACGCCGTAGCGGGCCTCGATCTCGCGCGGGCGCATGAACTCCACCGTGGCGCCCAGCGCGTCGCCGATGGCCAGCCCGAGGTAGGCGCCGAGCACTTTGTCGAACAGCTCACGCATAGCGGGCCACCACCTCGTAGTCGCCGCCGAGCGCGAGCACTTCCTGTTCACCGCGCAGCACATGGCCGGGCAGCAGGCCGGGAAACACCAGCACCTTGCAGGCCGGCACCCGCGCCTCGAACACCCAGTCGCCAAAGCAGGCGGCGTCTTCCGGCGAGAGGCTGAACGAGACGATGTTGTTCAGGCGCACGGTGCAGCGGCGCATTTGAAGGCTTCCCTGGATCAACTGCTCTTCGCAGCGGTTGCTGCCGCGCCAGAGCTGCAGGTGTTCGCTGGGGGCGGCGCTGCCGGGCAGCGGGAAGCGCCGCAGGGCCCATTGGCAGAACTCGTAGAGCAGGTCGAGCTGCTGCAGGATGTTGTTGCTGTGGTGGCGGCTGGCCGCTTTCTCTTCGAGGTAGCCCACCCAGGCCAGCGAGGGAAAGCGCTCCAGCGGTGCCTTGTGGTAGCTGGGCACGAGGCCGAAGCGGCTTTCCACCCAGCCCTTGAGCACGGCGCCGGCCGGGCCGTTGGCGTCCATGCCCCAGCCCTGCAGCAGGGTGCGCCAGCTGCTACGCCAGCGCCGCTGCTCGGCGGGGCCCATGGCCGCGAGCGCCTGGGGCTCGGGTTTGCGCAGGCCGAAGGCGGTGGCCAGGTAATGCACGAACATGTCGCCCGCCTCGTTCAGGTCGTGGCTGCGGTCCAGCAGCGCGAACAGCCCGGCCTGGGTCTCTCGCACGCCAGCGATGGCCAGGCGCGTGGGGTGGGCATTGAAACCGGTGCTGGCGAGCACCGGCGCCGGCACGCCGACCAGGTTGGTGCTGTACCAGCGGTGGGGTTGATCCGGTCCATCGTCCATGGCCTGGTGGGAGGGGCGGGGTCCAGATGCCGGCGCGGCCGGGCGCTGGAACTCAGACCGGGCGGTTTTCGTTCGGGTTGCGCACCGGCCCCATCAGCGCCAGACCTTCGTCGTAGGTGATGGTGTCGAAGGTCACGTCGTACTTGAGCGCGGCGTCGGCCACGGCGTCGAGCTTGCCGGCGGTGTCCTTCTTCTTCAGGTCGCCCTTCTCCAGGTAGAACAGGTCGAGCAGTTCGTTGTAGACCGTGGCCTCGTCGATCGGCAACACGTAGAACATCGCGCCCTTGTACGGCACCTGGTACTTCTTGGAGAGGTCGATGTTGTTGCAGAACAGGAAGTATTTGCCGCCCGCGCTGAGCGTGTCGCCCAGCACCTCGGCCACGTCCTTGAGGTGTTCGAAGCTCAGCAGGTAACCGGCGAAAAAGGGCAGGTGCTTTTCGCCCACCTTGGCCACGGCCATGGCCTGCGTGCACAGCAGTTCGGGCGGGCGGGCCTCGTCGGCCACCTTGGGCGCGAAGCGCAGCGCCAGCTCGCCGCGAAAGCCCACGCGACCGAACTGGTTGGTGGGCGCCTTGAGCAGGGGGTTGAGCAGGCGCCCCTCACTTTCCAGGCGGGCAAACGCGGTGTCGTCGATCTCTTTGCGTTCCAGGGTGGCGGTCATGAAGCTTCCTTCGGGTTGGGTCTACAGGGTGGGAGACGGGGTGTTCGTCACCGTGCTGTATCAGCAATGACCGTACCAGGCGTCCAGCCGCTGCGTGGCCCTGCAAACCCGACACAAACCCGACCCCGTCCGCCCGCGCACTGGATTTTTTGCGACGCGATTCGCCGTTTTGTCGGGAAGTGGACAAAGCCCGCCAACCCGTTCGCGAGCCTTCCAAATCGGCCGTTTTCCCTATGGAGATCGGGCCTTTGCGCACGGTGGCCTGGGCATGGCACGGAAGCTGCAATGAGAGGCCTGCGCGGACAGCAGTCCGGCCAGGCGTGAACCCAAGAATAAGAGCTATAGGCACGAAAGGCTGACCCAGTCGCGGCTACGCAAGCTTAGGTTTTTCAACCCTTCCTGAATGGAGTACTGCAATGGCCAAACTTCGGCAAATCGCCTTCTACGGCAAAGGTGGCATCGGCAAATCGACCACCTCTCAAAACACCCTGGCTGCTCTGTCCGACCTCGGCCAGAAAATCCTCATCGTCGGCTGCGACCCCAAGGCCGACTCGACCCGACTGATCCTGCACGCCAAGGCACAGGACACCATCCTCTCGCTGGCCGCGGAAGCCGGTTCGGTGGAGGACCTGGAGCTCGAAGACGTGATGAAGATCGGCTACAAGGACATCCGCTGCGTCGAGTCCGGCGGCCCTGAGCCAGGCGTCGGCTGCGCTGGCCGCGGCGTCATCACCTCGATCAACTTTCTGGAAGAAAACGGCGCCTACGACGGCGTGGACTACGTGTCCTACGACGTGCTGGGCGACGTGGTGTGCGGCGGCTTCGCGATGCCCATCCGCGAAAACAAGGCGCAGGAAATCTACATCGTGATGTCGGGCGAGATGATGGCCATGTACGCGGCCAACAACATCTCCAAGGGCATTCTGAAGTACGCCAACTCGGGCGGCGTGCGCCTGGGCGGCCTGGTGTGCAACGAGCGCCAGACCGACAAGGAACTGGAACTGGCCGAAGCGCTGGCCGGCATGCTGGGCAGCAGGCTCATCCACTTCGTGCCGCGCGACAACATCGTGCAACACGCCGAGCTGCGCCGCATGACGGTGATCGAGTACGCGCCCGACTCCAAGCAGGCCGCAGAGTACCGCACCCTGGCTTCGAAGATCCACAACAACGCCGGCAACGGCACCATCCCGACCCCCATCACCATGGACCAGCTCGAAGACATGCTGATGGAGTTCGGGATCATGCAAGCGATCGACGAATCGGAAGTCGGCAAGGCCGCTGCGGCCGCCGCCGCCCTGGCTGCCGCCTGAACGGCTCATCCGTCGGCTCACAAGCCCGACCCGCCTGGCCCGTGCCGGTGGGTCGGCCTTGATCACCCAAGCAAAACCAAATATCCATTGGAGTTACCCCATGACTGCCACAGTTGAAGACCGCAAGGCCACGAACAAAGCCTTGATCGATGAAGTGCTGAAGGCCTATCCGGAAAAGATGGCCAAGCGCAGGGCCAAGCACCTGGGCTCGTTCGAAGAAGGCAAGCCGGACTGCGGCGTCAAGTCCAACATCAAGTCCCTGCCGGGCGTCATGACCATCCGCGGTTGTGCCTACGCCGGCTCCAAGGGCGTGGTGTGGGGGCCCATCAAGGACATGGTCCATATCAGCCACGGCCCGGTGGGCTGCGGCCAGTACAGCTGGGCCGCGCGCCGCAACTACTACATCGGCACCACCGGCATCGACACCTTCGTGACGATGCAGTTCACCAGCGATTTCCAGGAAAAGGACATCGTGTTCGGTGGTGACAAGAAGCTCGACAAGATCATCGACGAGATCCAGGAACTGTTCCCGCTGAACAAGGGCATCTCGATCCAGTCCGAGTGCCCGATCGGCCTGATCGGCGACGACATCGAAGCCGTGTCGAAGAAGAAGAGCAAGGAGTACGAAGGCAAGACCATCGTGCCCGTGCGCTGCGAAGGTTTCCGCGGCGTGAGCCAGTCGCTCGGCCACCACCTGGCCAACGACGCGATCCGCGACTGGGTGTTCGACCGCACCGACCCCAACAAGCACCCCGAGTTCGTCTCCACCCCCTACGACGTGGCCATCATCGGCGACTACAACATCGGTGGCGACGCCTGGTCCAGCCGCATCCTGCTCGAAGAGATGGGGCTGCGCGTGATCTCCCAGTGGTCCGGCGACGGCACCATCGCCGAGATCGAGAACACGCCCAAGGCCAAGCTCAACGTGCTGCACTGCTACCGCTCGATGAACTACATCAGCCGCCACATGGAAGAGAAGTACGGCATTCCATGGGTGGAATACAACTTCTTCGGCCCGACCATGATCGAGAAGAGCCTGCGCGAAATCGCCAGCCACTTCGACGACAGCATCAAGGCCAAGGCCGAAGCCGTGATCGCCAAGTACAAGCCGCTGATGCAGGCCGTGATCGACAAGTTCAAGCCGCGCCTGCAGGGCAAGAAGGTGATGCTGTTCGTGGGGGGCTTGCGTCCTCGCCACGTGATAGGCGCCTACGAAGACCTGGGGATGGAGGTGGTGGGCACCGGCTACGAGTTCGGCCATGGTGACGACTACCAGCGCACCACGCACTACGTGAAAGACGGCACCCTGATCTACGACGACGTGACCGGCTACGAGTTCGAGAAGTTCGTCGAACAGGTGCAGCCCGATCTGGTCGGCTCCGGCATCAAGGAAAAGTACGTGTTCCAGAAGATGGGCGTGCCCTTCCGCCAGATGCACAGCTGGGACTATTCCGGCCCCTACCACGGCTACGACGGCTTCGCCATCTTCGCGCGTGACATGGACATGGCGATCAGCTCTCCCATTTGGAGCCTGACGAAAGCGCCCTGGAAGAAGGCCGCCTGAAGAAGACTGCGGGCGGCCTGGCATGGGCCGGTCGTCCGCTCCTTGAATCTTTACATCCTCTGGAGAGCACCATGCCCCAATCAGCCGAAAAGATCCTCGACCACGAACTGCTGTTCCGTGAGCCCGAGTACCAGGACATCTTCCGCAACAAGAAGGCGTCGTTCGAGTTCAACCATTCCGAGGAGAGCATCAAGCAGATCGTCGAATGGACCAAAACCGAAGACTACAAACAGAAGAACTTCGCCCGCGATTCGCTGGCCGTGAACCCGGCCAAGGCCTGCCAGCCGCTGGGCGCGGTGTACGTGGCCAACGGCTTCCAGAAGACGCTGAGCTTCGTGCACGGCAGCCAGGGCTGCGTGGCCTACTACCGCTCGCATTTCAGCCGCCATTTCAAGGAACCCACGTCCTGCGTGAGCTCTTCGATGACGGAAGACGCGGCGGTGTTCGGTGGCCTGAACAACATGGTCGACGGCCTGGCCAACGCCTACAGCCTGTACAAGCCCGACATGATTGCCGTGTCCACCACCTGCATGGCCGAAGTGATCGGTGACGACGTGGACGCCTTCATCAAGACCAGCAAACAGAAAGGCAGCGTGCCCGACGAGTTCGACGTGCCGTTCGCCCACACCCCGGCCTTCGTCGGCAGCCACATCACCGGCTACGACAACGCGCTGCTGGGCATCCTGCGCCACTTCTGGGACGGCAAGGCCAAGACCACTGAACCCCTGGTGCGCGTGCCCAACGAGAGCATCAACTTCATCGGCGGCTTCGACGGTTTCGTCGTGGGCAACATGAAGGAAATCCGCCGCATCTTCGACCTGTTCGGCGTCAAGGTGAACATCATCTGCGACCCGTCCGGCAACTGGAACACGCCCACCGACGGCGAGTTCCGCATGTACGCCGGCGGCACCTCGAAAGAAGAAGTGATCGCCGCCCTGCACGCCAAGGCCACCATCGTGTTCCAGGAATTCTGCTGCGAGAAGACCAGCAAATTCATCGCCGAACACGGCCAGGAAGTCGTGGTGCTCAACGCCCCCATCGGCGTGGCCGGCACCGACCAGTTCCTGATGGAGATCTCCCGCCTGACCGGCAAGCCGATCCCGGCCGAGCTGGAAAAGGAGCGCGGCGAACTGGTGGACGCCATGGCCGACAGCCAGGCCCATCTGCACGGCAAGCGCTTCGCGCTGTATGGCGACCCGGACCAGCTGCTGGGCTACACCCAGTTCCTGCTGGAGCTGGGCGCTGAGCCGGCCCACGTGCTCGCCACCAACGGCACCGAGCCCTGGGCCGAGAAGGTGCAGAAGCTGTTTGACGCCTCGCCCTACGGCGTGGGCTGCAAGGTCTACCCCAAGCGCGATCTGTGGCACCTGCGTTCGTTGCTGTTCACCGAGCCGGTGGACTTCCTGATCGGCAACACCTACGGCAAGTACCTGGAGCGCGATACCAAGACGCCGCTGGTGCGCATGGTGTTCCCGATCTTCGACCGCCACCACTACCACCGTTTCCCCACTTGGGGCTACGAAGGCGGCATGCGCGTGCTGGTCACCCTGCTCGACGAGTTCTTCGAGACGCTGGACGCGAACACCATCGTGGCGGGCAAGACGGACTACAGCTACGACATCATCCGGTGACCCCCCGCGCCGCCTTCGGCGTCACCCCCCCCAGGGGGGCGCCGAAGGCGGCCGGGCAAAGCCCGTTCCGCGGCGGCCCCGGGTGAGCGTCCCTTCGCTCGCCCGGGGCAGTTGCTGAGCCTACTTTCTCTATTGAGGTGCTTTATGGTCAACGCGACGTCCAGTGCTTCGCCTGTACCGGCTCCTCCGTCACTGGACGTGGTCCACGTCAGGACCACCCTGGACGGCCGCCGGGTGGAGGTGATTGATGGCTGGGTCTGTCTGGCGGGTGTGCGGGAGACCGACAGCCTGATTCCGCTTGATGAGCATCCGAACCGCCAGGCGATTGCGCTGGCCTTGCCCGGGGCTTCGCATGTGGCGGGCCGTCTGCCGCTGACGCTGGCCGAGGCCGCTGTGGCGCAGGGCGCGCTGTCGGCCGCGCAACGCCATTTCGACGCCAGCCCCGCGGGCATCACGCAGCGCCTCCGCAAGGCGGTGTGGACCAAATCCGCCACAGATGGTGTGGAATGAAGCCGAGTTGCGTGGCCATCGGAGAAGACCATGATCTATGTGGTGGAAGTGCCCGAACACGCCGCGCCGCGCGCGTGGTTCGCTTACGACGAGGCCGACTTCGCGCGCAAGGTCGCGGCGGGTGACACGCTGGAGCCCTGGGAGATCCACGACCAGCTGACCGCGCGGTGTCTGCTCGAAGACATGGGCCACGCCGAGGTGGATGCGCTGGCGCGCGAGTGCTACCCGGCCATCTGCGCGCTGGGCGACAGCCACGGCTGGGACACGGCCCTGTACCGGGCCGACCACCTGCTGGGTGCTGGCGTGCTGAGTGCCGAGCCGGTGAGCGAGACCGCCGCACACGAAGCCGCGCTGGCCGCGCGCGGCGGGCTCACCTGCGTCTACCACGGCGACCGCGACGCCATCGGCGCGTTTGAAGGGGCCGACCCACGCATCGCCGGCCCGGCGCACTGGCACGCGCGGCGTGCGCTCTACGAGCAGTTGGTGGCGCTCGAAGTGCTGGCCGACGACAACTGACCCGGCGCTGCCGGGACGCCCGGCACACCGGCGGTTGCGCCTTGCCGCCCATCCCCCCAATGGGCACACATCCGCAAGGACTTGTTCAGCGTTTCCCTGGGCCTTGAGCCCCGTGCGCGATGTCGGAAAACCGCCGTCGCAATCCCTTCAAAACCGCCACGACTCAGGCGATTGAACCGCCATGGGCGGCGGAACGCGCCTTCACGCGGCGTTTTCTGGCTGGCACCCAAATTGCAATGAGGACCACAACCCACTTCTCTGGAGTCCGCCATGTCTGTATCGCTCAAGGCCAAGATCGCCGACGTGTTCGAGGAGCCCGGTTGCGACAAGAACCAGGGCAAGAGCGAGAAGGAACGCAAGAAGGGTTGCACCAAGCAGCTCTCCCCCGGCGCGGCCGCCGGTGGCTGCGCGTTCGACGGCGCCAAGATCGCGTTGCAGCCGGTGGTGGACGTGGCGCACCTGGTGCACGGTCCGATCGCCTGCGAGGGCAACTCGTGGGACAACCGGCACAGCGCCTCGTCGGGATCGCAGCTCTACCGCAGCGGCTTCACCACCGACATCAGCGAGCTCGATGTGATCTACGGCGGCGAGAAGCGTCTGTTCAAGTCCATCCGCGAGATCATCGAAAAGTACGACCCGCCCGCCGTGTTCGTCTACCAGACCTGCGTCACCGCGCTGGTGGGCGACGACATCGAGGCGGTGTGCCAGCGCGCCAGCGCGAAGTTCGGCAAGCCGGTGATCCCGGTCAACGCGCCGGGTTTCGCCGGTCCGAAAAACCTGGGCAACAAGCTCGGCGCCGAAGCCCTGCTGGACTACGTGATCGGCACCGTCGAGCCGGCGTTCACCACGCCGTACGACATCAATATCATTGGCGAATACAACCTGGTCGGTGAACTCTGGCAGGTCAAGCCGCTGCTCGATGCGCTGGGCATCCGCATCCTCTCGTGCATCTCGGGCGATGGCCGCTACAACGAGATCGCCAGCGCCCACCGCGCCAAGGTCAACATGATGGTCTGCTCCAAGTCGATGATCAACATCGCGACCAAGATGGAGCAGCGCTACGGCATCCCGTATTTCGAAGGGTCGTTCTACGGCATCAGCGACATGAGCGAGACCCTGCGCCAGATCGCCAGCCTGCTGGTGAAGCAGGGCGCGCCCGACGACCTGATCGAACGCACCGAACGCCTGATCGAGGTCGAAGAAGCACGCGCCTACAAGCGCATCGCCGAATACAAGAAGCGGCTGCAGGGCAAGCGTGTGCTGCTGATCACGGGCGGTGTGAAGTCCTGGTCGGTGGTGGCGGCGCTGCAGGAGGGCGGCATGGAGATCGTCGGTACCAGCGTCAAGAAGAGCACGAAAGAAGACAAGGAAAAGATCAAGGAGATCATGGGCGAGGGCGCCGACGCCCACATGATCGACGACATGACGCCGCGCGAGATGTACGCCATGCTGCGCGACGCCAAGGCCGACATCATGTTGTCGGGCGGGCGCTCGCAGTTCGTCGCGCTCAAGGCTCGCATGCCCTGGCTGGACATCAACCAGGAGCGCTACCACCCCTATGGCGGCTACGAGGGCATGGTGGAGCTGGTGGCCGAGATTGATCGCGCCATCTTCAACCCGGTGTGGCAGCAGGTGCGCATCCCCGCGCCCTGGGGCGACGATGGTGAGAGTCTGGGTGCGATCACGTCCACCGTTGCGACCACCACCGACCACCTGAGCGGCATCGCGGCAAGAGCGATGGGTCTCGAACCCGAAGAAATCCCGGTCTGACGCAACCCGCAGGAAACCACCATGGCACGCGTCGTCGAATCCAAAAAGGCCTGCACGGTCAACCCGCTCAAGATGAGCCAGCCGCTGGGCGCGAGCTTCGCCTTTCTCGGGCTGGACGCCTGCATGCCGGTGATGCACGGCTCGCAGGGCTGCACCTCGTTTGGCCTGGTGCTGCTGGTGCGGCACTTCAAGGAGGCCATTCCGCTGCAGACCACGGCGATGAACGAGGTCACCTCCATCCTGGGCGGCTACGACAACATCGAGGCGGCGCTGCTCAACATCCGCAAACGCGCCGCGCCCAAGCTCATCGCCATCTGCTCCACGGGCCTCACCGAAACCAAGGGCGACGACGTGGACGGCTACATCGCCACGGTGCGCAAACGCAAGCCCGAGCTGGACGACACCGAGATCGTCTACGTGTCCACGCCCGACTACGTGGGCGCGTTTGAAGACGGCTTCCAGCACGCCATCACCGCCATCGTGAAAACGCTGGTCAAGCCGCTGCCGGTGGTGGCGAACCAGATCACGCTGCTGCCGGGCAGCCACCTCTCGCCGGGCGACATCGATGAGCTGCGCGAGATTGTCCAGGCCTTCGGCCTGGACCCCATCGTGCTGCCCGACATCTCGGGGTCGCTCGACGGCCACATCCCCCCCGACTGGCGCGGCACCACGCTGGGCGGCACGACGCTGGACGACATCCGCCGCGCCGGCGCTTCGGCCTTCACCCTCGGCGTGGGCGAGCAGACCCGCGAAGGGGCCGAGGCCCTGCAGGCCATCTCCGGCACGCCGCTGGAGATCTTTGAGCGGCTGACCGGCCTGGAGGTGAACGACCGCCTGCTGCAGCGCCTCTCGCAGATTTCGGGGCGGCCGGTGCCGGCCAGGTACCGCCGCCAGCGCAGCCAGCTGCTCGACGCCATGCTCGACGGCCATTTCTACACCGGGGGCGTGAAGGTGGCCATTGGCGCCGAGCCCGATCTGCTGCTGGCCGTGGGCGGCCTGCTGCACGAGATGGGCGCCGAGCTGCGCTGCTGCGTGAGCACCACCAAGTCCGCCGCGCACGCGCTGCTGCCGGCCCAGGAGGTGCTGCTGGGCGACCTGGAAGACCTGGAGGCGGGCGGGGCCGATTGCGACCTGCTGATCACCCATTCCCATGGCCGCCAGGCGGCCGCGCGCCTGGACAAGCCGTTCCTGCGCATCGGCTTTCCGGTGTTCGACCGCGTCGGCAACGCCCACCGCGTGCAGGTGGGCTACCGCGGCACCATGAACCTGATCTTCGAGATCGCCAACCTGATGATCGAACGCATCGCGCACCACCACGTGGGCGACTGGCCCCTCACGCCCGAGGCCCGGCGCGCAGCGACCCACATCGCTACAAGCACCGAAGCCCCGGACACCACCACACTGGCTTCGGCCAGTGCCTGAATTCCAAGGAGAAATGTCATGAAAATCGCCTTCGCCACCCAGGACAAGGTGCACGTGGATGCGCACTTTGGCTGGGCCAAGAGCATCGTGGTGTACGAGGTCACCCCCGGATCGCAACACTTCGTCGAGAGCTTCGAGTTCGGCGACAAGCTCGAAGAAGACGGCGACGAGGACAAGCTCGCGCCCAAGCTCGAAGCGATCCAGGACGTGGCCATCCTGTACGTGGCGGCCATCGGCGGCTCGGGCGCGGCGCGCGTCGTGGCCATGAAGATCCACCCGATCAAGGTGCCGCAGCCCGAACCCATCGCCACCATCCTGGACAAGCTGCAGGCGGTGCTGCAAGGCACGCCGCCGCCCTGGCTGCGCAAGGCCATGGCCAAGGCCGGCGAGCGCGTGCACGACTTCGAAGACGACGAGGTGACCCCATGACCGCCAGCGCCAGCATCGACACCCCCAGCGACGCCAGCAGCGACGAGGCTCTGCTGGCCACGCCCTTCGTGCAGCAGCTCATCAAGCAGATGCGCGCGCAGGACACGCACGGCACCTGGGATGGCAAGAGCGACCTGCAACTGCTCAAGCCCTACATCCACACCGCCGAGGAGCGCCGCGCCCTGCCCATCCTGGGCGACCCGGACCCCGAGACGCTGTGGCACCTGGAGATCTTCTACAACGCCATCGCCGTGGCGATCGAGCGCGAGACCGGCCAGATGGTCTCGCCCATGATGAAGATGAGCCACGAGGGCTTTGGCCGCATGGTGCTGATCGCGGGCCGGCTGGTGGTGGTGAACAAGCAGTTGCGCGACGTGCACCGCTTCGGCTTTCCCTCGCTGGCCAAGCTGGCTGCCGCGGGCGGCAAGTTCCTGGAAGAAGCCGTGACCATGATCCGCAGCTACCCCGAGGTGGCGCAGTACGGCGCATAACCATGGGAATACACCTCCGCGCTGCCTTCGGCATCATCCCCTCAAGGGGGGGCCAGCAGCGGCCCGGCGAAGCCGGTTCCGCGCTGGCCCTGGGTGGGGGCGGTGTTTCCCCTCAAGCCATGGAGCAACCGACATGAACACAGACACCGACGAACTGAAGCTGCGCGTGCGCAAGCTCAACGCCCAGGCCACGCAGGCCAAGATGGACCTGCACGACCTGTCCGAGGATCTGCCCACCGGCTGGGAAAAGATCCCCGAAGTGTCCCGGCGCTGCCACGACGCCCACGCCGCGCTGATGGCGGCGCGCCAGGCGCTGGCCGCGGCCACGGACTGAACACGCCCCCGACGGAGAGAACCCCATGAGCCAGACCTTCAACGTGACCTTGCCCAGCGGCGCCACCTGGACGCCGACCTTCGTGGCCGCGCTGGACGAGGAAAAGTGCATCGGCTGCGGCCGCTGCTTCAAGGTGTGCCCGCGCGGCGTGCTCGAACTCGTCGGCCTCAACGAGGATGGTGAATACGTGCACGTCGATGAGGACGACGATGATGACGACGAGTACGAGAAAAAGGTGATGACGCTGGCGCACAAGGAGCTGTGCATCGGCTGCACAGCCTGCGCCCGCATCTGCCCCAAGAAGTGCTACACGCACGCAGCGGCCAGCTTGTGAGATGAGCCCACCCCCGTCGCTTGCCCGCTTCGCGTGGCCGCATCCCCCGTCAGGGGGACAGCACCAGCCATCCGTCCTGAGGTTGTCGAAGGGCGGCCCGGCGGTGTCCTCCGGTCCGATCACTTCATGCGTCGCGGATGGCGCTCCGACGCCGAGCCCCGACTGGGCTGCGCTGGCCGTTCGCATGCAGGCGCGGCGCGACGAGATCGACGACCTGATGGGCCTGCTGCGCGACCACACCGACCCCGCGGCCGGCAGCGCCGAGGCGGCCGAGGCCGTCGCCTGGGCCATCGCCTGCGCCAGCCTGGGCGACCAGCACCTCTGGCAGGACCTGCGCCTGCCCTCGCGGGCCGAGCTCTCGGCCCTGATCGGTCACTGGTTCCCGGCGCTGGCGGCGCGCAACACCCAGCACATGAAGTGGAAGAAGTTCTTTTACCGGCAGCTGTGCCTGCGCGAGGACCTGCTGATCTGCAAGTCGCCCAGTTGCGGCGTCTGCAGCGACCACAGCCTGTGTTTCGGCGCCGAGTGAATCTCAGGCGCTGGCGCGGCGCTCCAGCCACTGCAGCCGCACCAGCCCGGTGGACAGCGCGGTGCCGCAGACGATGATGAGCCCGCAGATCACCATCCAGGGCGTGATGCGCTCGCCCAGGAAGAACACGCCGTAGAGCAGGGCGAACACCGGCACGAGGAAGGTGACGGTGAGCGCCTTGCTCGGGCCGGCCTTTTCGATGATGCGGAAGAACAGGATGTAGGCGATGGCGGTGCAGAACAGCGCCACCGCGGCCAGCGCGCCCCAGGCCGTTGGGCTCACGGGCTGCTCGGGCCAGAGCCACAACGTGGGCAGGGCCAGGCCCAGAGCCGCGCCGATCTGGCTGCCGGTGGCGGTGGCCAACGGGTGGGCGCCGGTGAGGTAACGTTTGGTGAAACTTGCGGCGATGCCGTAACACAGCGTGGCCAGCAGACAGGCCCCCATGGCCAGCAGGGTGGTGCCGGTGGACTCGGCCCCGGCCCCGGCCACCCCGGTGGCACCGGACTTGCCGATCACCAGCAGCGTCACGCCCGCGAAGCCGATCGCCAGGCCCAGCATGCGCGAGCCGCCCGGGCGGTCCTTGAGCCAGAGCCAGGCCACCACCGCGCCCAGCAGCGGCACCGTGGCGTTCAGGATGGACGTGAGGCCGGTCGTGATGTGCATCACCGCGAAGGCGAACAGCGCAAACGGGATGCCCGAGTTGAGCAGGCCCACGAAGAGGATGGGCTTGGCGCGGCGCACGAAGTCGCTCCAGACGCCGGGGACCAGAAAGGCCGGCAGCAGGAACAGGGAGGCCAGCGCCACGCGCAGGCCCGCCGTGGGCAAGGCGCCGAACTCGGCCGCGCCCAGGCGCATGAAGAGAAAGGACGAGCCCCAGAGGGCGGCGAGCAGGATGAATTCGAGGACGAGGGCGGGTGACATGGGCTCAGTGTGCCGCCAAAGGCTGTGCGGCGGTATGGCCGGTTGATGCTGTTTGCCCCGGCGATTGATGCGCTTTGTCGATCAATGCGCCTTCGAGCCGCAACAGGGCCCGCTTGCGGTCCAGCCCGCCGGCGTAGCCCGTGAGGGCGCCCTGGCTGCCGACCACGCGGTGGCAGGGCACCACGATGCCCAGCGGATTGCGACCAACGGCCGCGCCCACCGCGCGCACCGCGGCCGGCCGTTCGATCTGGCGCGCCATGTCGCCGTAGCTGCGGGTGTGGCCCGCCGGGATGCCGAGCAGGGCCAGCCACACCGCTCGCTGGAACGGTGTGCCGCCCGAGAGGTCCAGCGGCAGGTCGAAGTCCAACCGTTCGCCCTGGAAATAGGCGTCCAGTTGCGCGGCGGCGGAGCGCAGCAGGGCGTGGTCGTGGTCGACGGGCCAGCGCTGCACCTGTTGCGGCAGGGGCAAGTGGCGTTGGTCGGCGTACCACACGCCGGCCAGCCCCCGGGGGCTGGCGGCCAGCAGCAGCGGGCCCAGGGGGGAAGGAATGGTGGTTTGAACCGCTTGCGGTAGGAAGCTCATGGTGTGTCGTCCTGGGTGGGGGGCTCGGTGAGGGCCTCGATGGGGTTCTCGGCGCCGTTGGTGGCGCAGGTCGTGGCGCCAGGGGGCTCCGGGCGGGCGTGGCAGCCGGCCCAGGCGCGGACCACGGCGTAGCTGCGCCAGGGTTGCCAGGCGGCGGCCTGGTCAGCGGCTGCAAGGGCGGCGGCGGGGCCTTTCAGATCGGCCAGGCCCAGAGCCTGGTGCAGCGCCACGTCGCCACGGGGCCAGGCGTCGGGCCAGCGCAGGGCGCGCATGGCGATGTACTGCGCGGTCCAGGGGCCGATGCCGGGCAGGGCCAGCAGGGCCTGGGTGGTGAGCGCCAGGTCGGCGTGGCCGCTCAGGTCGAGCTGGCCGCTGGCCACGGCGCGCGCCAGCGCCTGGATCGCGGCCTGGCGCTGGCGCACGATGCCCAGCTCGCCCAGCGCCTGCGGCTCGGCCTCGGCCAGCGCCTGGGGCGTGGGAAACAGGCGGTGCAGGGCCGGTTCGGGCGTGGTGATGGGTTCGCCGAAGCGCTCCAGCAGACGGGTGGCCAGCGTGCGCGCCGCCGCCACGGTGATCTGCTGGCCCAGCACCGCGCGCACCGCCAGCTCGAAGCCGTCGAAGCAGCCGGGCACCCGCAGACCGTCGCCACCGGGGAAGTCGGCCTGCAGCACGGCGTTGATGGCCTGCGGGTCGGCGTCCAGGTCGAACAGCGCGCGCACCCGCCAGATCACGCTGGGCAGCACCGCGTGCAAGCTGTCGCTCACGCGCAGCAGCAGCCGGTGGGCCGTCGGGTCGAGCTGCGCGTCCAGCCAGCCGGTGTGCGGCTGCCCGGCCACCGTCAGCCGCACCGTGCGCTGCAGGCGCAGGGCATCGGGCTGCACCCATTCCACGCCGGGCAGCGCGCGGGTGCCCAGGAAGCCCAGCATCGCCACCGCGTCGTACGGTGGCCGCCACGACAGGCGCACCGTGCCAGCGTGGCCGGCCGGTACGCGCGAGGGCGTGGCCAGGGTCAGCGGGTTGCGGCGCATCTGGGTGGGGCTCAGGCCGTAGCGCGCCTGGATGGCCGCGTTGAAGCGGCGCAGGCTGGCGAAACCGCTGGCCAGCGCGACCTGGGTGACGGGCAGGGTGGTGTCGGCCAGCAGCTGTTTGGCGGCGAGCAGCTTGCGGGTCTGCAGGTACTGCAGCGGGGAGACGCCGAGCCGGGCCTCGAAAATGCGCCGCAGATGGCGGTCGCTCACGCCCATGCGGTCGGCCAGCCGGTTCACGGTGGCGCCTTCGGTCGCGGCGTCCAGCCAGGTCTGGGGGTCGTCGAGCAGGCGTGTGGCCTGTTGCACCAGGATGGTGGAGGCGTCTTCCACCGACCAGTGGCGCTCCAGCGGCGCCAGCTCGGGGCGGCAGCGCAGGCAGGGGCGGAAACCGGCCCGCTCGGCCTGGGCGGCATGGTCGAAGAAACGGCAGTTCTCGCGCCGCGGCGTGCGCACCCGGCAGACCGGCCGGCAGTAGACCCCGGTGGAGGTGACGCCGATGAAAAAACGTCCGTCAAAGCGCGCGTCGTGCGAGCACAGGGCGCGGTAGCGGGCGTCGTCGTCGGGGCGTCTTGGGGTGTCCATGGGCTGCATGGTACGGCGATCACAGGGGTCTGACTGGCCGTTTCCGGACATGTCCCTGCCTGACGGGCAGCAAAAAGCGCACCAGCCCGGCCACCTACAATCCACGGTATCGGCGTATCCAGAGATTGAGACAATTACATGCAAGTTGCCGCATCCATCTTCAAGGCCTACGACATTCGGGGCGTGGTCCCGGCCTCCCTCAACGAGGCGGTGGCCGAGGCCCTCGGCCTGGCCTTCGGCACCCAGGCCCGCCAGCAGGGCGAAAACACGGTGGCCGTCGGCCGCGATGGCCGCCTGAGCGGCCCGGCCCTGTCGGCCGCCCTCATCCGCGGCCTGGTGGCCGCCGGTGTGGACGTGATCGACATCGGCCTGGCGACCACCCCCATGCTGTATTTCGCGGCCAGCACGCTGTGCAAGAGCGGCATCCAGGTCACGGGCAGCCACAACCCCAAGGACTACAACGGTTTCAAGATGGTGCTGGGCGGCCGCGCCATCTACGGTGAGGACATCCAGGCCCTGCGCCGCATGATGGAGACCGATAGCCACCGGTTCGCCGACGATGGGCGCGTGCGCCACGTGAATGTGCTGGCGCCCTACACCGATCGCATCATTGGCGACGTGAAGCTCTCGCGGCCGATGAAAGTGGTGGTGGACTGTGGCAACGGCATCGCCGGGGCTTCGGCGCCGGCGCTGTTCCGCGCGCTGGGCTGCGAGGTGATCGAGCTCTTCAGCGAGGTCGATGGCAACTTCCCCAACCACCACCCGGACCCGAGCAAGCCCGAGAACCTGCAGGACGTGATCCGCACCCTGCGCGAGACCGACGCCGAGCTGGGCTTGGCCTTCGACGGCGACGGAGACCGCCTGGGCATCGTGACCAAGGACGGCAACAACATCTACCCTGACCGCCAGATGATCCTGTTTTCCCAGGACGTGCTCTCGCGCGTGCCGGGCGGCAACATCGTCTTCGACGTGAAGTGCTCGCAGCGTCTGGCCCCGGCCATCGAGGCCGCTGGCGGCGTGGCCCACATCTACAAGACCGGCCACTCGCTGATCAAGGCGCGCATGAAAGAGCTGGACAGCCCGCTCGGCGGTGAAATGAGTGGTCACATCTTTTTCAAAGAGCGTTGGTACGGCTTTGACGACGGCACCTACGCCGGCGCGCGCCTGCTGGAAATCCTCAGCCGCAGCCCCGACGCGAACGCCGTGCTCAACGCCTTGCCCACCAGCTTCAGCACGCCCGAGCTCAACGTGGCCTGCGCCGAGGGTGAGCCGCATGCCGTGGTCGAAAAGCTCGTGGCGCTCGCGCATTTCGACGCGCCCGCAAAGGTCTCGACCATCGATGGCGTGCGTGTGGACTGGCCGGACGGCTTCGGCCTGATCCGGGCGTCGAACACCACGCCCGTGCTGGTGCTGCGTTTTGAAGGGCACACCACCGAAGCCCTGCACCGCATCGAAACCGCCATGCTGGACCTGCTGCTGCAGGGCAAGCCGGACGCGGTGGTGGGTGCGAGCGCCCATTGAGTTCCCTTGAGTCCGTCCTTACCAGCGCAGCCACCTGAAACAGCACCCGTGGTCGCGGCCTTGCTGAACCAGGTCACCGTGGTGGTGGTGACCCACGAGAGCGCGCACTGTCTGCGCGGGCTCGATGGCCTGCTCTCGCAGTGCCCGCATGTGATCGTGTCCGACAACGGCAGCGCCGACGGCACGCCCGAGCAGGCGCAGCAGCTGTGGCCGCACGCCCGCGTGCTACGCCACGGTCGCAATCTGGGCTTTGGCACCGCCAACAACTGCGCCCTGGCGGAGGTGCGGACCGGGTTCGCCTTCTTGCTCAACCCCGATTGCCAAGTCACGGTCGAAGGCCTGGGGGCGCTGATCTCGGCCGCGAACGAACTGAGCGACGCGGCGATCCTGGCGCCCCAACTGGTCAGCGTTACCGGCAAGCCCGAGATCAACTACCGTTGGCCCAAGACGCTGTGGACATCCACGGGGCCGCGGGCCAGTGGTCCGGTCTGTGTGGGTTTCGTCTGTGGTGCGGCCATGTTGTTCCGCATGGCCCGTTTCGAGTCGGTGGGTTTTTTCGACGAACAGTTTTTCCTGTACTACGAAGACGACGACCTCTGCCTGCGGCTGTTCAACGCCCACCTGCCTATGGTGGTGCTGCCGCAGGTGCTGGCCGTGCATTTCTCGCGGGGCTCGGTCAAGGGGGCCGCGCCGTGGCGCAGCGAGTACGTGCGTGGTTACCACCATGCGCAGTCCAAGCTGATCTTCGCGGTGAAGCACCAGTCGCTTGCGGCCGCGTTGCGGCTGCGCCGTTTTCTGTTGCTGACGACCACGCTGGCGATGCCGTTGCGGCTCATCGCCTTCTCGCCCAAGCTGCTGGCGCGCATGTGGGGTCGGTGGATGGGTTTGATGGAGTGGAAACGTCATGATTGAAGATCAAGACAAAAAACCGACTCTGTGCATCGGCATCCTGACGCTCAACGAAGAGCGCCGCATCGCCGCGTGCATCGACAACGCGGCTTTTGCCGATCAGATCATCGTGATCGACAGCGGCAGCACCGACCGCACCCGCGAGATCGCCGCCGACAAGGGCGCCGAGGTCCATCTGTACGCCGACTGGCAGGGCTTTGCGGTTCAGCGCAACCGCCTGCTCGAACATGTGCGCACCGACTACATCTTCTTTCTCGACGCCGACGAGACGATTCCCGCGCCGCTGAAGCAGGAAATCCAGCATGCGGTCGAAACCCGCAGCGAAGCGGTCTGGAAAGTCTTCTGGGAGCAGGTGGCCTTTGGCACACCGCTCACGCGCATGACCAAGGTGGCCGGTGGCGTGAGGCGCCTGTTCGCCATGTCGAACATCCTGCGCTACGAGGGCGTGGTGCACGAACACGCCATCCTGCGCCACCCGGACACGCCCGAGCGGGCCTTCAAGGGCCGTTTGCTGCACCACTCCCGCGAGACCGTCTATGGCAGCCTGCTCAAGCTCGCGCAGTACGCGCAGCTCGGCGCCGTGCGGCGTGCCCAGGCCGGGAAAAAGGGCGGTATCCGGCGTGGCCTGGCGTCGGCCCTGATGAATTTCGTGCGGTTCTATTTCTTCCGCAAGGGGTTTCTCTGCGGAGGACCGGGCTTTCTGTTCTGCCTGGTGGTTTCGCTGGAGTGCTTTTTCCGGTACGCGATACTGAAATACGATCCGATGTCGGAAAACGCGGATGTGGTCAAGCGATGAATCCAGGTGCCCAAGCCGATGTACAAGACCCGGGGTTGCGAAAAATGTCCACGTTGTTGGGCCCCGGTCGAAACACGCTACAAAAAAATGACTCTCGTGAAACCCACGTTGCGCAGCCGATGGAACGACATGACGGTGGCCATCCCATGAGCCTGCCGCGTCCCGGCGCCGGGATGGACGTCCTGTGCAGCAAAGCCGCCGCCCTGACCCTGGTGGCGGTGTTCGCCGCGTTCCCGGTGTCCGTGGCGCTGGCCAACTCCCTGATGGCGTTGACCCTGCTGCTGCTGCTGCCGCGGGTGTTCCGGCACGGCACCCGATGCGTCGATGCCTCGATCCTCAAGAACCCGGTGGCCTGGCCGGTGTTCTGTCTGGCCGCCTACATCCTGCTCGCGGCCACCTGGTCGCCAGCCGAATGGATCGACATCGGGGGGTATTTCAAGAAATACCTCAAGTTCCTGCTGCTGCCCATCTTCATCACGCTGCTGTTCGAGAAGAAGACGCGGGTGCTGTGCTGGAAGGCCTTCGCGCTGGCCATGTTGTTCACCCTGGTGTCCACCTGGCTCAACGTCTGGATCTCCATCCCCTGGTCGCGCACCGACAACCAGGGCTTTGGCGTGGACCACACGGTGTTCAAGGACTACATCTCCCAGGGCATCATGATGGCGTTCTTCGTGTGCCTGTGCGCCTATTGGGCCATCCGGGCGCACTCCCGCAAGGCCGCCGTGGGCTGGTGGCTGGTGGCGGCGCTGGGTGCCGCCAGCATCCTGTTCCTGTCCGCGGGTCGCACCGGCTACTTGAGCCTGCTGTTTTCGACTCTGGTGTTCGGCATCTTTTTCGTGGGGGCCCGCATCAAGAAGGTGCTGGGCATCCTGGTCGGCGCCCTGGCCGTGCTGACCGTGGCCTTCCTGGTGTCGCCGCAGTTCCAGCACCGCAGCATGCAGGCCTGGGAAGAGGCGCGCAGCAGCAGCCTGTCCACCGTGACCTCGGTGGGTGCGCGGGTGGAGGTCTGGCGCTTCGTGGTGAAGAACTCGTCGGAACGGTCGCTGCTGGGCGCGGGAACGGCGTCGTATCCCGTGCTGGCCCAGAACTATTTCAAGGACCCGCAGTTCTGCGCCACGGTCTGCCCGCATCCCCACAACCAGTTTCTGCTGTTCTTCTTCGAGCTCGGCCTGGTGGGGCTGGTGTTGTTCTTCTGGCTGCTGTTCGTGATCGTGCGCCAGGCCTTCCGGTATCCGCGGGCCCATCGGGCCCTGATGCTGTCCTTCGTCGCCGTGCTGGTGACGTCCAACATGACGCACAGCTCGTTCTGGCTGTCCACCGAGAGCCATTTCTTCATCTTGATGATGGCGCTACTGATGGCGTCGGCCGGTTCGCGCCGTGCCGTGCAGTCACCGGGCGCCGCAGCCGACGCTCCGGCGCAGTCGCCGCCTTGACGGCGCTCGCCGGCGCCTAGACGGGCCGGGGTTCGGGCGCGTTGTAGCCCTGCAGCAGGTGTTCCCAGTCCGCCTCGTGCCAGTGGAACACCGGGAGCCGGCCAAGCTCCTTGCGCAGCGAGCGCAGAAGACGGGCCAGGTTGTCCGGTTTCCAGGTGTCGCCGGGGCGCAGCGCGCACTTGTCGAAATCGACGATCCAGGCCCGGCCCGAACCGTCCAGCAGCAGGTTGTGGCAATTCAGATCGGAGTGAAAGACCTGGTGGTCGTGCAGCTGGCGGATGGCCGAGCCCAACTGGCGCCAGGCCTGGGCCGGGAGGCGTTCCTGGGACAGCATTTGTGCCACGTTGCGCGTGTCGGGGATCATCGCCACCAGAATGTCGGCGCTGTACAGCCAGCCATGTGACCAGTGTCTGGCCGCCACGGGCTGGGGCACCGGCAGGTTCCACGAGCGCATCAGGCGCAGCAGCGCGTATTCCCGCATGGCCCGGCTGTTGGCGACCGGGGTGCGTGCGTACCGGTCCGGGCTGAGCCGCGCGATCCATCCGCCCCGGCGGTAGTGCCGCAGCACCAGCGCCTGCCCGCCGGCCTGGATCAGGTGGGCCTGGCCGCGCCCGCTGCCGGTGGCCAGGCGCTGGGCGCTGGCATCGTCCGGCCTGGGCGGCTCGAAGGTCGCGGGTTCGACCCGGTCCAGCAGGGCGGGGTCGTGCCAGAGGGTCTGTGGCCCGACGACCTGCTGCACGATGCGGGTGCGGTGGGCCTCGTCACTCACGTGCCAGAGCGGGCGGATGGCGTCCAGGTGGCGCCGCGTGGCGCCCTGGTGGCGCAACACCAGCTCTTGTGCGGCCTGGCCACTGCGAGCCCATTCCTCGGGTGTTTTGGTCCAGTGCTGGACGCGGGCGAACAGCTCGTCGGCGGAGCCGACCCGCAGGCCGGCGCCGCTGCGCTCGATTTCCTCGTACAGGTTCTGGAAATTTTCCGTGTGCGGGCCGAACAGCACGGGCTTGCCCAGGGCCATGGCCTCCAGGGCGTTGTGTCCGCCGATGGGTGCCAGCGTTCCGCCAATGAAGCAGGCCGTGGCCAGCCGGTACCAGCGCACGAGTTCGCCCATGCTGTCGCCCAGCAGGATGCGCACGCCCGCGCCGGGCGTTTCACCCCGGCTGTGCCGGGCGTACACCAGACCCAGCTCGTCCAGGCGGCGGGCCACCGCCTCGAAGCGCTGCGGGTGCCGGGGCACGAGGATGAGCAGGGCATCGGGGTGGCGTGACGAGAAGCTTTTCCAGGCGGGCAGAAGCTGCTCTTCTTCAAACTCGTGGGTGCTGCCCGCCACCACGACGGTGGCCCCTTCGGCCCAGGGGGGCGGCGGTGATGCGTGCTCGGGCAGGGGTGCGTCGAACTTCAGGTTGCCGGCCAGCACCAGCCGCTGCGGCGGGACGCCGAGGCTGCGGTAGCGTTCCAGGCTCGCGGTGTCGGTGGCGCAGACGCAGGCCAGTTGCGACCACACCGGGTCCATCAGGGCATGCCAGCGCTGGTAACTGCGCAGGGAGTGCTCGGACAGGCGCGCGTTCAGCAGCACCACGGGAATGGCCCGGCGGCGGCATTGCAGCAGCAGTTCCGGCCACAGCTCGCGCTCCGTCAGGATCAGCAGCCGGGGCTGCAGGCGGTCCAGAAACCGGGCCGTGGCGCCCGGGGTGTCGAACGGCAGGTACACGTGCTGGATGGCGCCGTTCCACTGCGCGTGCAGGGCCTGTGCGCCGGTGGGGGTCTGGGTGCTGACCACCAGGGCGTGGTCCGGCCACACGGTGCGCAGCGCCTGGATCAGCGGCAGGGTGGCCTGCATTTCTCCGGCGGACGCGGCGTGGATCAGCAGGCAGCCCGACGATTCGGGCGCAGGGTGGATGAAGCCGAGCCGCTGCCCGACATGGCGCCGGTACCCAGGCTCCTTGCGGCCCCGCCACCAGAGCCAGCCCAGCATGGGCAGCACCAGCAGCCGCCACAGCAGGCGATACCCCCGGTGCATTGGGGAGGGCCGCGTCAGCGCCAATGGTCGGCGACCCACTGGGTCGGCAATACCCGGCGGTACCACTTGCCGCTCACGCCGGCGATGGCGTCGGGTGGGTTGGGCTTGCCGTGGAACGCGATGATGCGTGCGCCTTTGGGGATGGTGGGCGGGGCAAACCAGCCCATGAGGCCACGGCGCAGGCAGTGGCGCTTGAAGCTGCGGCACCACTCGTCGGGCCAGTAGTCGAGCTTGCCCTGGCGGGCCAGGTAGCCGGTGATGAACTCCTGCTCGTTGCGCACCTGCGCAATGGAGGCGGGGTAGTCGTTCTTCAGGTGTTCCAGCGCATCGGCGTGGGCGCCGATGGTGTAGAGGTAGCAGGAGGTGTTGCCCGTGCCATCGCTTTTGTCCCATTCCTTGATCACGGTGAACGCACCGGGCTGTTCGAAGAACGGGTCCAGGCTGTCGACGATGACGATGTCCAGGTCGAGAAACAGCGTGCGGCCCTGCAGGTCGTACAGCGGGTTGGCAAAGCTGGTCAGCTTGAGCCAGCCGTGGCCGAAGGTCCAGGGCTTGCGCTGGTCAAACTCGTCAAAGCCGACCGCCGGGATCGGCTTGACTTCGATGGCGGGATCGATGCCCTGGGCATCGTCGGTCAGACAGACGAAACGAAATGGCCGGTGCAGGTGGCGCCGGACCATGCTGTGCAGTTTGTTGACGTATTCGGGGCCGTATTTCTTGCCCCACTTGATGCACAGCACGTTGACTGCTTGCATAGAAGCCCTTCACTGGATCGCAGATGCCGCATGCCTTGCATGCGCCGTGCCGAAGTTTAGCGTAGCCGGCCGATCCGCCGCCGGGCCGCCCCAAGGCGGATCAGCTCCCTCGGGGGGCAGCGACCCGCGCAGCGGTGGAGCGTGGGGGCAACGGATCCGCCGCCGGGCCGCCCCAAGGCGGGTCAGCCCCCTCGGGGGGCAGCGACCCGCGCAGCGGTGGAGCGTGGGGGCCTATTTCGCCAATAGTGCGTCCACGGCCCGCAGATCGTCCACGGTGAGGCTGCCGCTGGCCTGCTTGAGGCGCAGGCCACCGAGCAGTACGTTGTAGCGGGCCTGGGCCAGATCGCGTTTGGTCTGGAACAGCTGGCTCTGGGCGTTGAGCACGTCGATGTTGATCCGCACGCCCACCTGGTAGCCCAGCTGGTTGGCTTCCAGCGCGCTCTGGCTGGAGGCTTCGGCGGCTTCCAGTGCCTTGACCTGGCCCTGGCCGGACAGCACACCGAAATAGGCGCTGCGGGTGGCCTGGATCACGTTGCGAAGCACCGTTTCCCGATCGGAGCGGGCCTTTTCCTCCAGCGCCAGGGTTTCCTTGACGCGGTTCTGGATCGCGTAGCCCGCGAACAGGGGCAGGTTGAACTGCAGACCCACGCTGGCGGTGTTGGTGCGGATGTTGCCCAGGGTGGGCTGGCTGCTGCTGGGGCCGCGGGCGACCTGGTACTGGCCCACCAGGTCCAGCGTGGGCTTGTGCCCGGCGTCGGCCTTGCGGGTTTCCAGCTGGGCGATTTCGTAGCCCTTTTCCGCCTGCAGGATCGCGGGGTGCTGGCGTTCGGCCTGCGCCACCCAGGTGTCGGGGTTGGCGGGTTCCAGCGCGGGCAGCGCGACCGGGACCACGAGGGGCTTGGGCGCCGTGCCGGTTTTGCCCACCAGCAGGTCCAGCGCCAGCTTCTTCACGCGCAGGTCGCTTTCGGCCGCGATCTCCTGGGCCAGCACGAGGTCGTAGCGCGCCTGGGCTTCGCGCGAGTCGGTCACGGTGGAGGTGCCGACCTCGAAATTGCGCTTGGCCGAGGCCAGCTGTTCGGCCACGGCGGCCTTCTGGGCCTGCACGAAGGTCAGGGTGTCCTGGGCGGCGAGCACGTCGAAATAGGCCTGCGTCGTGCGCACGATCAGGTCCTGCTCGGCCACCTGCAGCTGGGCCTTGGCCACGTCGACCGACAGCGTGCCCTGCTCACTGGTCAGGCGGTTGGCGGGGCGGTAGAGCGGCTGGCTGGCCGACAGGGCGACGCTCTGGCTGTCGGTGGCCCGGCTGGAGGGCAGGGTGCTGGTGTTCACATTGGCCCATTGGGTCCCTGCGGACAGCCCGGCCTGGGGACGCAGGCCGGCGTGGGCCTGTTCGGCCTTGGCCAGATTGGCCTCGTACTGCATGCGGGCCGACTGGAGCGTGGCGTCGAAGCCCAGCGCCGCGTCGTAGATCTCCAGCAGGCCCTGCGCCTGAGCGCTGCCCACGGCCCCCAGCGCCAGCGCCACGGCAGCGGTCAGGCGCCGCAGGGCAAACAGCGGCGAAACGGCGGGAAAGAGGGCAGATGGGGCATTCATGGCAGGTTCCTTCGGGGACAGGGCGCGATGGCAGACGGAGCTGGGGTGGTGGGCGTCAATAGACCGGCACACCCGGGTCCCGTTCGTGGGACCAGGCGTTGATGCCGCCGTGGATGTTCACCACCTCGGTGAAGCCGTTCTGCATGAGGAAATGCACCACCTGTGCGCTGCGCGCGCCGTGGTGGCACAGGCAGGCGATGGGTTGGTGGCGGTCCAGTTCCAGGTAGCGCGCGGGCACGCTGCGCATGGGCATGTGGCGCAGCTCGAATCCGTCCGGCTTGACCGACGCGGTCTGGAGCTCCCAGGGCTCGCGCACGTCCAGCACGACGGGCTCGACGCCGGGTGCCTTGGTGGCGGCCTGCTGCAGCCAGTCCTGGAGTTGGGCGGGGTGGATCGAGATCATGGCGTCAGAACTGGAAACGCGACGGTTCGGGGAAGTTGCGCAGGCGCGGGGCCACGGTGTCCCAGGGCTGGGCCGTGACGTAGGACGCGTCGCCGGTGCGCGTGACGAAGGTGGCGCGCATGACCGGCTCGTGGCCGACGATGGCGGCCAACCGGCCACCGGGGGCCAACAGCGCGAGCAGGGCGGGCGGCACTTCGGCGACCGAGCCGCTGAGCAGGATCACGTTCCACGGCGCTTCGGCGCCGCAGGCGGCGAAGTTGTTGGCTGCGGCATCGGCCACGCGCACGTCGGCGTTGGTGAGGCCGGCCTTCTGCAGGTTCTCGCGGGCGGTGCGGGCCAGGTCGGGGTCGATCTCGAGCGACACCACGCGCTGCGCCTGGCTGGCCAGCAGCGCGGCCATGAAACCGCTGCCGGCGCCGATTTCCAGCACCTTGTCGGTCGGCTGGATCGCGAGGTCCTGCAGCAGGCGCGCTTCCACGCGAGGCGCCAGCATGGCCTGGCCGTCCACGGCCGGTTGCGTCAGGGGCAGCTCCATGTCGGCGAAAGCGAGGGCCTTGTGGGCCGCAGGCACGAAATCTTCGCGGCGCACCCGCGCCAGCAGCTCCAGCACCTGGGCGTCGAGCACCTCCCAGGGGCGGATCTGTTGCTCGATCATGTTGAAGCGCGCCTGGTCGAAACTGAGGGGGGTCTGAGAAGTCATGTTTGATACTCCGGTGGGTATATTAGCCGATCCTGATGCATTTTACTGAGCGCTGGCCGCCGACCCGCTGACAGCGGGGGGCTGCGCGCCGGGCCGAGCGCCCAGCAAGCGGCGCAGCCATTGCGCCAGATCATCCATGTAGCAGTAGACCACGGGCACCACGACCAGCGTCAGCAGCGACGAGGTGATGACACCCCCGATCACCGCCTGGCCCATGGGCGCGCGTTGCTCCGAACCTTCGGTGAGCGCGAAGGCCAGCGGTACCATGCCGAACACCATGGCCATGGTCGTCATGAGGATGGGGCGCAGCCGCACGCGGGCCGCCATCAGCAGGGCGCTTTCGCGGTCCAGCGGCGCCGCGCCGGCCAGGCCCTGGCGCGCGCGGATGGCGAAGTCCACCAGCAGGATGGCGTTTTTCGTCACCAGGCCCATCAGCAGCACGATGCCGATCACCGAGAACATGCTCATGGACGAGCCGAACATCAGCAGCGTGAGCACCACGCCGATCAGCGTGAGCGGCAGCGAAGTCATGAGCGCCAGCGGCTGCAGGAAGCTCTGGAACTGGCTGGCCAGGATCATGTAGATGAAGATGATCGCCAGCGCGAGCGCCGAGACCGCATAGCCGAACGACTCCTGCATGTTCTTGGTCGAGCCGCCGAACTCGTAGCGGTAGCCGGGCGGGAAGCTCATGGTGTCGAGCACCTGGCGGATGTCGGCCGACACCTCGCCGGCCGAGCGGCCGTAGACGTTGGCGTTGATCGCCACCTCGCGGTTGAGGTTGCGCCGGTTGATCTGGTTCGGCCCGGTGGATTCCACCACCTGCGCCACCTGGCCCAGGCGCACCACGCGCGCCGTGCCGTCGGCGGCGCTGCCCACCACGAAGGGCAGTTGCTCCAGGTCGCTGGTGCGCGCGCGCTGTTCGGGCGCCAGGCGCACGTTCACGTCGTAGCTCTCGCCGTCGGCAGCGCGCCAGTTGCCCACCGTCTGGCCGGCCACCAGGGTGCGCAGGCTGCTGGCCACGGTGGCGGCGCTGAGCCCTGCGTCCGACGCGATCTCGCGCCGCAGCCGCACGTCCACGGTGGGTTTGTCGGGCTTGATGCTGGCGTCCAGATCGACCAGGCCCACGATGGGCCGCACGCGCTCCATCACCTGTTTCATCAACCGTTCCAGTTCGGCCAGATCGTCGCCCTGCAGCGAAAACTCGATCTGCTTGTTGCCGCCCACCGGATCGAGCAGGCCGGCGTGGGTGACGGTGATGCCCGGCACGGTGCGCAGGCGCTCGCGCAGCTTGGCGGCCATGGCGTCGGCGTTCAGGCTGCGCTCCTGGCGGTCCACCAGGCGCACATAGACGCTGGCGTACATGGTGCCCTGGGCGTTGCCGGTGTTCAGGGTGGACAGCGTGTACTTCACCTCGGGAAACTCGCGCAGGATCGCTTCGACTTGCCGCGTCTTGGCCTCGGTGGCCTGGAGCGAAGAGCCCACCGGCGTGTGGAAGGAGAGCGAGGTTTCGGAGAAGTCGGCCTTGGGCACGAACTCGGTGCCCAGCAGCGGCACCATGAACAGGCTGCCCACGAAGATGGCCAGCGCCAGGCCCAGCGTGGCCAGCTTGTGTTTCAGCGACCAGCGCAGCGTGCCCTGGTAGGCCTCGGTCAGGTCGTCCTGCACGCGGTCGAACCAGCCGGTGACACGGCCAATGGTCTTGTCGTACAGCGACACGGGCGCGGCGTGGTGGCCGTGCTTTTCGATCTCGGGGTCGTGCCAGATCGAGGACAGCATCGGGTCGAGCGTGAAGCTCACGAACATGGAGATCAACACCGCCGCCACCATGGTGATGCCGAACTCGTGGAAGAACTTGCCGATGATGCCGCCCATGAAGCCGATGGGCAGGAACACCGCCACGATGGACAGCGTGGTGGCCAGCACGGCCAGGCCGATCTCCTGCGTGCCGTCCATGGCGGCGTCGAACGGGCGCTTGCCCATCTGCACGTGGCGCACGATGTTTTCGCGCACCACGATGGCGTCGTCGATCAGCAGACCCACCGACAGCGTGAGCGCCATCAGCGTGATCATGTTGATGGTGAAGCCGAACAGGTTCATGAAGAAGAAGGTGCCGATCACCGAGATCGGCAGCGTCAGGCCCGTGATCACGGTGGAGCGCCACGAGTTCAGGAACAGGAACACGATCAGCACCGTGAGCAGCGCGCCTTCGATCAGCGTGCGGCGCACGTTGTCCACCGACACGCGGATCGGCCGCGAGCCGTCGGCGATCTGTTCGAGCCGCAGGCCCGGCGGCATCTCGGCACCGAGCGAGGCGACGGCGGCCTTGAGCCCGTCGGTGACGGCGATGGTGTTTTCGTCCTGCGCCTTCTGCACCTGCAGCAGCAGGGTGCGCTGGCCGTTGTAGAGCGCCAGGCTCTCGACTTCTTCGGTCGCGTCGCTCACGCGCGCCACCTGGGCCAGGCGCACCGCACTGCCGCCGCGGCGCGCCACGATGATGGACTCAAAATCTTTCGGGTTCTGCAAGCGCGAGAGCACCTGCACCACACGGTCGCGCTCGGCGGTCTTGAGCGTGCCCACCGGCAGGTCCTGATTTTCGTTGCGCACGGCGGTGGTGATCTGCTCGGCGGTGATGCCCAGTGCCTCCATCGCGGCCGGGTCCAGGTCGATGTTGACCGCGCGCCGCGTGCCGCCCACCAGCGTGACCGAGCCCACGCCGCGCACGTTCTCCAGCCGCTTCTTGAGCGTCTGCTCGGCCCAGGTGGTGAGCTCCACCGCGCTCGGCGCCTTGCCGTTCACGGGTTCTGGAATGACCGCGACGGACCAGATAGACCGCGACGCCGGGTCGAAGCGCAGCACGCGCGGCTCCTTCACGTCGGTGCGGAAGGTGGGGCGCAGGATGGCGATTTTTTCGCGCACGTCTTCGGCCGCCTTGCGCCCGTCGATGTGCAGCTGGAATTCGATGATGACGACCGACTGGCCTTCGTAGCTGCGCGAGGTGAGCGTGTTCACGCCCGCGATCGCGTTGACCGACTCCTCCACCTTCTTCGTGACCTCGCTCTCCACGATCTCGGGCGAGGCGCCGGGGTACTCGGTGGTGACCACCACCACGGGGAAGTCGATGTTGGGGAACTGGTCGACCTTCAGGCGCTGGAACGAGAACAGCCCCAGCACCAGCAGGGCCAGCATCACCATGGTCGCGAAGACCGGGTTGCGCAGGGAGATCCGGGTGAACCACATGGCGCGCGCTCAGTGGGAGGCCGCGGTGGCAGCGGCCGGCGTCGCGGCTGTGCTCGCGGTGGGCGCGAGCTTCACGGCCGTGCCTTCGCGGATCAGGCCGGCCTGCACGCGCAGCAGCGTGGTGCCCACGGGCGCCGACTTCACCCCGTCGATCACCAGCATGGGTTCGCCGTCGAGCAGGCCCTGCCGGCCCAGCGTGACGGGCACGTGGGCGATCTTGCCGTCCTGGACGATCTGGATATAGGGCTGCGGCTTGTCGTTGCGCACGGCCGAGAGGGGCACCGCTGGCGCGTTCAGCTCGCCGGTGACGATCTGGCCTTGCGCGAACAGGCCCTGGCGCATGCCGGTCACGGCGGGCACGCGCAGGTAGACCAGCACGCTGCGGCTGCCCGCCTGCACGCTGGGGTTGATGCGTGCCACGGGGGCGTCCACCGGCTGGGCCAGGCCTTCCACGCTGAGCTGGGCTTTCTGGCCGGCGACCACGCTCATGGCGTCGGCCGGGGCGAGCGCGGCTTCCAGTTCGAAGCCCGAGAGATCGACCACTTCCAGGATGCGGGCGTCCAGGCCCACGCGTTCGCCGTTCTGCACCAGCCGGGCCGAGACCTGGCCAGTCAGCGGCGAGCGCAGCGTGGTGTCGCCCAGCGCCTTGCGCGCGATGTCCAGCGCGGCCAGCGCGGCCTGGTGGTTGGCCTCGGCGGCGGCCAGGTTGTTGCTGCTGGTCTCCAGCGCGGTGGCCGAAATGAAACCCTGCTTCACCAGCGACTGGTTGTTCTCCAGCGCGCGGCGGGCAATGCTCACCTGCGCCAGCGCGGCCTGGGCCTGTTGCCCAGCCTGGCGCACGCGCGCCTGCGCCTCGGTGCTGTCGATGCGGGCCACCACTTCGCCGGCGCGCACCGTTTCGCCTTCGCGCTTGTCCAGTCCCTGCACCTCACCGGCCACGCGCGCCTTGATCGCCGCGGTCTGCAGCGCCTTGAGCGAACCCGAGACCCCCACCGCCTGGCTCAGCGCCAGCGTCTGCACGCGCGCCACGTCCTGTGGCGAGAGTTCGTACACCGGGGCCTGCTGCAGGGCCTTGGCCGCCGTGGTGGCGGCTTCGGTCTGCGTCTGGCGTTTGTTGAACGCGCGCAGCAGGCCGAGTGCCACAGCCAGCACCAGCGCGGCCAGCAGCAGCCATTTGATCCAGGAAGAACGGGTAGAGGGGTGGTTCATGGTGCGGCGGTGCGGCTGGGGGTTTCGGTGGCTGGTGCGGCGGGCTGGGCCAGCATGCCGTGCAGCAGCAGGCTGACCTGGCTGTCAATGAAACCTACGGGGTCGATCTGCTGGCTCGGCGGGCAGCACGGCGCCATGGAATGTTTCCACATCAGCAGGAAGATCATGGGCGCGATCAGGCTGTAGATCGCGTATTCGAGCTCCATGGGCCGGAATTCACCACGGTCGATGCCGCGCTGCAGCACGCGTTTGAGCAGGTCGTGGCCGGGGCCGATCACTTCCTGCTGGTAGAACGCCGCGATTTCGGGGAACATGCCGGCCTCGCTCATCACCAGCTTGGTAATGCCCGAAGCGGCCGTCATGCCGATGCGCTCCCACCAGGACCGCATGCAATAGCGCACCAGTTCGGCGCTGCTGCCGTCGAAGGCCTCCAGTTCCTCGTTCCATTCGGTGAAACGCCCGGCGATGGTCTCGCGCACCACCGCCTTGAACAGGTCTTCCTTGCTCGGGAAATACAGGAACAGCGTGCCTTTGGACACGCCCGCGCGCGCCGCGACCTCTTCCACCCGCGTGGCGGCAAAGCCCTTTTCCACGAACAGGGCCAGCGCGGCGTCCAGCAGTTCGCCTGGGCGCGCCTCCTTGCGGCGTTCGCGTTTGGTGGTGATGGGGGGAGTATTCATTTATCTAATGACTGACTGGTCAGTAATGTAGTGGGTCGCCCCATGGATGTCAACGCGGCCCGCGGATTCAAGCGGTCTGTTGCGCCGCGTCCGGCAGCGGGGCGAGGGCGCGCCGCGCCAGCGTGAGCAGGTGATCGCGCACGTCGGCGGGCCAGGAGGCCACGAGGTGCTCCAGCCGCACCAGCTCGCCCGCAAACAGCGCCCGGCTGGCTTCCTCGAAGCCGGGCAGGCTGCTGGCCAGGACCGACATGAAACGGTATGCAGCCTCGGTGGCCTCGCGCGCCTGGTCGCGCTCGCGGCTCTCGCGCATGGCCCGTTGCACCAGCTTGCGCAGCGCCACCGAGGCGCCCCCGGGCTGGCTGGCCAGCCAGTCCCAGTGGCGCGGCAACAGCGTCACCTCGCGGGCGGTCACGCCCAGCTTGGGGCGCCCCGGCCCACGCTGGGGCTCGGCCGGTGGGTCCATCGGTTCGGCCGGTTCGGCGGGCAGGCTGTCCAGCAGGGTGGCCAGGGGGGCACGCAGGTTCAGTTCGATGCGCTGGCTGCTGCGGTCGTCGAACACCAGCGGCTGCAGGGTGGGCGTGCGCCCGGCCAGGGCGTGGAGCGTGGCCGCCACGTCGTGGGGGGCGCCATGGGCGAGGCGGGTGTGGCCGTCAAAGGCGATCCAGGCCGTGGGGGCCGGTGCGGGGATGGGGAATTCGGGCGTGAGCATGCCGAATTATTACCCGGGTACAAATGGTTTGTCAATTAAACCCGGGTAATATTCCGATGAACGGTCACCCCAATTTGATGCCCACCTGCGCGATCTGGGCGCCATCCATCAGGCGCACGCTCAGTTCGGCCGCGCCGAGCATCGCGCTGTCGCCCGCCACCGGAGGGCGGTTGAGCTCGTCGTTCAGCCACTGGCCCAGGGTCTGCGCGGGCTCGGCGGGCACGGGCAGGCCATAGAACGCGCACAACTGGTCCATGGGGGTGCCCGCGTCGATCACGAAGTCGCCGTACACCAGCCGGGCCTGCGCCGCGTCCGTCGGGTCGGGCAGGGTCACGCCCAGACGGGTCGCGCTCCAGGCGATGGTCGAGCCCTGCAGCAGCAGCGAGGTGAGCACCACCACAAAGGCCACGTTGAAAAAGATCGGCGCATCGGGCGCGCCCGCCATCAGCGGGAACACCGCCAGCACGATCGGCACCGCGCCGCGCAGGCCCACCCAGGAAATGAAGGTCATCTCGCGCACGTTGAAACGCAGCGGCGCCAGGCAGAGCCAGACCGACAGCGGTCGGGCCACCAGCATCAGCACCAGCGACACGCCCAGCGCCGGCCACAGCGTGCGCAGCAGCGCGGACGGCGTGACCAGCAGGCCCAGCAGCAGGAACATGCCCGCCTGCGACAGCCAGGCGTAGCCGTCCATGGCCGAGAGCACCGCACGCACCTGGCGCCGCGCCCGATTGCCGGTGATCACGCCCATGGCGTACACCGCCAGGAAGCCCGAGCCGCCAAGCCAGGTGGTGGCGCCGAACACCGCCAGCCCGCCCGACACCACCAGCAGCGCGCGGATGCCCCCGCTGCCGTAGGTGCCACGGCCCAGGCGCTGGAGCAGCTCGGCCAGGGCGAAACCGCTGCACAGCCCCAGGGCGGCGCCCCAGCCAAACTGCTGCAGCAGCGTGCGCAGCACCTCCACCGCGTCCAGCCCGCCGGCCTGACCGGGGGCCGCCGCCGCGGCCAGTGCCACACCAATGAACGTGAGCGTGAGGTAGACCGCCATCGGGTCGTTCATGCCGGACTCGATCTCCAGCGTGGCGGCCACGCGCTCGTTGAGCCGCACGCCGGACGACTTAAGCAGCGAAAACACGGCGGCCGCGTCGGTGGAGCCGACGATGGCGCCCACCAGCAGCGCCAGCGGCCAGCTCAGGTCCAGCAGCCAGTGCGCCGCTGCCCCGGTGATGGCGGTGCACACCACCACGCCCAGCGTGGCCAGCAGCAGCGAAGGCTTCAAACCGGTGCGAAACGTGGTGAAGTCGGTGCGCAGCCCGCCGTCGAGCAGGATCACCGCCAGCGCCACGTTGCCCACCCAGAAGGCCAGGCGGAAGTCGTCGAACACCAGCCCGCCCGGGCCGTCCTCACCCGCCAGCGTGCCCACCAGCAGGAACACCAGCAGAAAGGAAAACCCCTTGCGCGTGGACAACACACCGGCCAGCACGCTGATGAACACCAGCGACGCAGCCACCATCAAGGGCAGGGCAAGGAAATCGAGCGAAAGAGCCATGTCCGCCAAGCTAACAGAATGTGTGCCAGCGTTGGGCCTGGCGGATACATTTCGTCAGGCTGCATGGTTGCCGTGGCAGGTCGCCCACGCCATCAGCCGGGAGCCGTTCCATGACCGTCACACTGCAAGCCCTTCTCGGATTCATCGCCTGGACCCTGTGCCTGCTGGTGCTCATGGAGGGCATCCGCTCCTGGCTCGTGCTCTCGGGTGCCGTGCCCGCCAACGGCTTCAACCCGGAGAACTCGAACCTCTCGCCCTTCATGCAGCGCCTGGCCCGGGCGCACGCGAACTGCCTCGAAGGTCTGCCCATCTTCGGCGGGCTCATGCTGATCGCCACGGTCGCGGACCGCTCCGCCGTCACCGACCCGCTGGCCTGGGCGTTGCTCGCGGCTCGGGTCGTCCAGTCCCTCATCCACCTCGCCTCGACCTCACCCGCCGCCGTGACGGCCCGGTTCACCGCCTTCGGTGTGCAGATGGGGATTGCCGTGTACTGGGTGTTCAGGCTGGCGCTTCCCCTTCTCGACCCGACATGACCACCACCCCACTTCAACTCACGCGCTGGCAGGCGCTCACCAGCGAACAGCAGCAATCCGTGCTGGCCCTGCACATTTCACAGGAGCAGATCGAATTCGCCGGAACGATGGCGCAGGCCGTCGCGGTGGGCGAGGGCGCTAGCCCTGACGACGTGGCCGGCCTGGCCGTGCTTCAAGCCGGTGCGCCGGTGGGGTTCGTGGTGCTCTGCCGGGGCTCCCGGCTGCCGGAGTGGGCGCCAGCCGGCGCCGTCGCCCTCAGGGCCATGCGCATCGACAGCCGCGAACAGGGCAAAGGCCACGGCCGGCGCGCGCTGGCCCTGGTGGAGGCCTGGCTGGCGGAACACTGGCCGACCTGCTCACTGCTCGCGCTCTGCGTGGACGATCACAACCTGGCCGCCCGACGCGCCTACGAAGCGGCGGGGTTCACCGAGTACATGGAGCCCAAGCTTGGGCGCATCGGGCTGGTGCGGTATCTGGCCAAGCCTTTGGCGGTGGCTGCGCGCCATTCCAGCAACGTCCGCGCGGGATGAACGGTGTTCTGGCCACCGGCGAAAACTTGACTGGGACCAAATACGGGGATAGATTCAGTCCACCCCAAGGAGGCGCCATGCAAGCCCGCGAACACATCCGATCCATCTCCTACCTCAAGAGCCACGCCGCCCAGATCTCTGAAGAGGTGGCCGCCACCGGCGCTCCGTTCATCATCACCCAGAACGGTGAAGCCGCCATGGTGATCGAGGGCGTGCAGCAGTACCAGGAAAAGGAAGACCTGATCGCCCTGCTCAAGCTGCTGGCCCTGGGGGAAAAAGACCGGCAGGCCGGCCTAGGGCTCTCGGTGGAGGAGTCCCGCGCACAGTTGGCACAACGGCGCCAGCAGCGCTGAACGCCATGGCCATCGTCATCCTGCCGGACGCGCAGGCCGACCTGCTCGATCTGCAGGACTACATGCTGGAACGCTGGACGCCCGAGCTCTGGATCGCCGCTGAACAAGACATCTTTGACCAGCTCGCGCAGGTGGACACGGGTTTCATCACCGGCCCGGTGATTCCCTTGCTCGCCAGCGTGGGCATGACGGACTACCGAACCATCCTGAGTTCGCACCACCGCATCCTGTACCGGCAAATCGACGGCAATACCTATGTGTACGCAGTGGCCGGGCAGACGCAGGATTTTCAGACGCTGCTGCTCAAACGATTGTTTAAGCGATGAGCGTGGGCAAAGGCAAGACCCCCAACGCTCACACGTTCCAACTACATGCCAAAGAAGCGCTCTCAGTTAGAAGTGATCGCGGATTTCAAACGCGTTCACGGTGACCGCTATGACTACAGCCAGGTCCGTTACCGGGGAGCGAAGGAAAAAATCGAAATAGTCTGTCGTGCACACGGCCCGTTCGAACTCCAGCCTAGTCACCACATAAATGGCGTGGGTTGTAGACACTGCTACTTCGAGAGCAATCGAAAAGGTCTGACGCATTTCCTTGAGCGATGCACTGCGGCGCACAGTTCGCGGTTCGACTACAGCCTGGTATCGGAGACGGTCAAAACCACAGACAAGGTGTCCATCCGATGCAAGGTTCACGACCACTGGTTTGACCAGAGCGCTTCTGCCCATATGAACGGCCACGTTGGCTGCCCGAAGTGCCTGTCGAACAAGTTGTCTGGCCCTGCCGCCCTCAGGGGTGAGTTCAAGGCCGAGGAACATACACAGAATCATTTTGTGGCGCGCGCAATCGCCGTACATGGCAACGCCTACATCTACGACCGATTCAAGTACCAAGGCATGGCCCGAAAGGGGGAGTTCATCTGCCCAAGGCACGGCAGCTTTCATCAGACGCCGAGCAACCATTTGCGAGGTACTGGTTGTCCTCATTGCGCGAAAGAGAATCAACATCTCGATTCGTTAAAGGCCGAGTGTTTCCGGAAAGGCATCGACTACTGGAACGCTCTCAAACGCCGTGAAGCCGGCATGAGCGCCGAACTAGTGCTGTCGGGAGTATCCCTGCGATCCGAACGTCGAACAAACCCAGTCACTGTTCACGGGTTGATCTACCCCAACATGGAAGCCGCCGTCCGCAAATTGAAACCCGTTGCTTCCAGCCACACTCTAGCGCGTTGGATTGCTTCGGGGATGACGCCCGAGGACGCATTTGTCCGTGTACCGAACCCGGGCTATGCAAACGGCACTATCTATGTGGTTGAGCATGTGCCAACCGGTCGCCGGTATGTAGGCCTGACCGTTGTCTCTCACATCAAGCGATGGAGGCAGCACATTGAGCAAGCCCGGGCGCGACACATCAAGAGCCTCGAATCCCTGCATGCTGCGATACGCACACACGGCGAAGCCGAGTTCAGTGTGAGGGTTGTTGATACGGGTACCACCAAGCTGGACCTGGAAAGCAAGGAGCGACATTGGATTGTCCGGCTCGAAACTCTCGTTCCCAAAGGCTTCAACATCTCTCCCGGTGGCGGTAGCGGAGGAGCCATGGGGCGCGAAACCGTTGTGGATGGTCTCAAGTTCACGACCATTCGTGAAGCGGCGAATCATGTTGCCAACACAAGGGGGATCTCGTTCGAGGCTGCCAAAGGTCGCCTGCGGTCTGGGCGTCTGGATGTCACAGCCCCATCCAAGCCAGGGCATGCTGTCAGCAGGACACCTGCGTATAAAGCTTGGAGCCGCATCGTCCATTGCGTGACCAACCCCAACAGCAAGGACTTCGTTCCAGGGGTCGCGCTGCACCCGGGCTGGGCAGACTTTCACAAGTTTCTCAAAGACGTGGGGCAGCCGTCCGAAAAGGGTCAGGTGCTCGCTCGCCTCGACAAGGGTAAAGGGTTCACATCTGACAACTGTGTGTGGATGGGCAAATCAGAAGCGTCTCAGCGTAACGCCGCCCAGATGAAACAAGCCGGCACACTTGTCGGGCGCGGCAAGAAATCCAACTTAATGGGTGGACAGAAACGCCCTTCAAGAGCCAGCTGACTTTGTTATGCCGCATCCGGTCGCCTAACAAGAAGGGCTGCCACTGGCAGCCCTTCTTGTTGCTGATTGCGAACCCGATCAATTCGCAAACGCCGCAATCCCCGTGATCGCCCGCCCCAGGATCAGCGCATGCACATCGTGAGTGCCCTCATAGGTGTTCACCACCTCCAGGTTCACCAGATGGCGGGCCACGCCGAATTCATCGCTGATGCCGTTGCCGCCCATCATGTCGCGCGCCATGCGGGCGATGTCGAGCGCCTTGCCGCAGCTGTTGCGCTTGAGGATGCTGGTGATTTCCACGGCGGCCGTGCCTTCGTCCTTCATGTGGCCCAGGCGCAGGCAGCCCTGCAGGCCCAGGCTGATCTCGGTCAGCATGTCGGCCAGTTTTTTCTGGATCAGCTGGTTGGCGGCGAGCGGGCGGCCGAACTGCTGGCGGTCCAGCACGTATTGGCGGGCGCGGAAGTAGCAGTCTTCGGCCGCGCCGAGCGCGCCCCAGGCGATGCCGTAGCGCGCGCTGTTCAGGCAGGTGAACGGGCCTTTGAGGCCGCGCACATCCGGGAAGGCGTTTTCTTCGGGGCAGAACACTTCGTCGAGCACGATCTCGCCGGTGATGCTGGCGCGCAGGCCGACCTTGCTGTGGATCGCCGGGGCGCTCAGGCCTTTCCAGCCTTTTTCGAGGATGAAGCCGCGGATCTGGCCGCCGTCGTCCTTGGCCCAGACCACGAACACGTCGGCGATCGGGCTGTTGGTGATCCACATCTTGGCGCCGGAGAGGCTGTAGCCGCCGTCCACCTTCTTGGCGCGGGTGACCATGCTGCCGGGGTCGCTGCCGTGGTTGGGTTCGGTCAGGCCAAAGCAGCCGATCCACTCGCCGGTGGCGAGCTTGGGCAGGTATTTCTGCTTCTGGGCTTCGGTGCCGAACTCGTTGATCGGCACCATGACCAGCGAGCTTTGCACGCTCATCATGCTGCGGTAGCCGGAGTCCACGCGCTCCACTTCGCGCGCCACCAGGCCGTAGCAGACGTAGTTCAGGCCGGCGCCGCCGTACTGCTCGGGAATGGTGGGGCCGAGCAGGCCCAGCTCGCCCATCTCGCGGAAGATGGCCACGTCGGTCTTCTCGTGGCGGAAGGCTTCGGTGACGCGGGGCAGCAGTTTTTCCTGACAGTAGGCGCGGGCCGCGTCCTGCACCTGGCGCTCGTCGTCGGTGAGTTGAGCGGACAGGTGGAACGGGTCTTCCCAGTTGAAGGTGTTTTTGGGGCTGGCCATGGGGTGTCTCCGGGGCGGGTTGGAAGAGGGGGTTGAGGCCGATTGTCGGCGCCGCATGAATAGCTGTCTAATATTGATTGCCGATTGATCAATACGTATTGCATATTTATGGAATTCCGCCACCTGCGCTGTTTCACCGTGCTCGCCGAAGAGTTGCACTTTGGCCGCGCGGCCCAGCGGCTGGCCATGACGCAGCCGCCGCTGTCGATGAACATCCAGCAGCTCGAAGCCTCGGTGGGGGCGCGCCTGTTCGAGCGCAACAGCCGCGGCGTGGCGCTCACGGCGGCCGGGCTGGCGTTTCTGCCGCGCGCGCAGGCCCTGCTGGAGCAGGCGGCGCTGGCGGCGCGCGAGGCGCGCGACGTGGGGCAGGGGCTCGCCGGGCAGTTGCAGATCGGCTTTGCCGGCACCGTGCTCTACCGCGGCCTGCCACAGGTGCTGCGCGACTTTGCCGCCGCGCACCCCCGGCTGCGGCTGGCACTGCGCGAACTCAGCAGCAGCGAGCAACTGGTGGAGCTGGTGCACGACAGGCTGGACCTGGGTTTCGTGCACACCACGCGCGTGCCGGCGGGGTTTTCGCAGATCCTGGTGTCCAGTCAGCCGTTCATGGCCTGCCTGCCGGCGGGGCACCCGCTCGCGGGCGAAGCGGTGCTGCCGCTGGAGCGCTTGAAGGGCGAGGCTTTCGCCATCGTGATGCGCGCCGTCTCGCCCGATTACCACGACCGCATCCTCGCCGCCTGTGCGGACGCGGGCTTCGAGCCTTCTTTGGCGTTTGAGCTGCGGCACTGGCTGAGCGTGGTGTCGGTCATCGCGCAGGGGCTGGGCGTGGGCCTGGTGCCGGCGGCGCTGCAGCAGGCCGGCCTGCCGGGGGTGGTGTTTCGCCCGCTGGCCCGCCCGCTGCTGCCCTACGACACCCACTGCCTCTCCAAAGACGGGGGGCACCACCCCGCGCTGCTGGCTTTTCTGGACATGGTGCGACGCAGTTCGGCCGCGCTCTCCGGTGGCTGAGGTGCGCTGGAATTTTGTAAGCAAAAACAAGGAGTTGGGTGTGTTTTAGCGGTCTTATGGATGGATCGGGTGCGCTGGCCGGGGGCATCATGCTGAGAGGGAAACTGCGCTGGCGCACCCCATGGTCTGCATGGGGCGGTTTGGAGCCGACGCAAGGCCACACGCATGGATCAGACACGCAAGACACGAGGGTTGGAAGACTTGGGCAGCGGCGGCGCCGTGCCCGGGGTCGGTGTTGCCCGCGCGGTCGCGGCCAACGCATCGCCCACCCCGCGGCGCACGCCGCCCAGAGCTGTGAGCACAGCATGGGTGCTGGAGCCCCGCATTGTTTTTGACGGGGCCCTCGCCCCCACCGTGATCGAGCAGGAGCCGGCCTCGGTCGAGGCGCCCGAGCCGGTGGAGGTGGCCGAGCCGGAATCGCCGGCGCCGGAACCCGCGCCCGCTCCGAACGACACTGAAGACGAACCGCCGGTACCGGCGGTCGCGGTGTCCGATGACGACACCAGGTCGGACACCGGCACCGATGTCGATACCGAAGCAGGCGCCGAAACCGGGGTTGGGGCAGAGCCCGAAAGCGACGCCAGCGTCGCCACCACCGAAACCGACACCCAGCAGCCGGTCGAGTCCCCCGCGCCGTCCAGCGAAACCACCGACACCGCCACCGACAGTGCATCGACCGACACCCCCGAGCGCCAGGAGCTGGTGTTCGTGGACGCCCGGGTGCCCGACCCTGCCGCCTTCACCGCGCCCGGGCGCGAGGTGATCGTGTTGAACCTGGACGAGGACGGCATCGACCAGATCGCCAACGCGCTGGACGGTCGCACCGGTATCGACGCCATCCACATCGTGAGCCACGGCGACAGCGGCAGCCTGTCCCTGGGCAGCGGGGCTGTGACCGTGGATTCCATGGAGGCGCTGCACCGCGACGACCTGCTGATCATCGGGCAGGCCCTGTCGCCCGAGGGTGACATCCTCATCTACGCCTGCGACTACGCTGCGGGCGCCGAAGGCCAGCAGGCCCTGTCTCTGTGGGCCGACCTCAGCGGTGCGGACGTCGCCGCCTCGACCGACGCCACCGGCCACACCGAGCTGGGCGGCGACTGGACGCTGGAGGCGCAGCTGGGCACGGTGGACACCGCCGAGCTGGCGCCCCAGAACTGGCTGCACGCGCTGGACCTGACGCTCACGCCCGTGGGCACGGTGGGCGCCGTGGGGCTGGCGGAAACCATTCTGGGCAATGGCGTGAGCATCGTGTCGGCCACCTACAGCGGCGGCGCGGACCAGGCGGGCACCTTCACCACAGGGTCGGGCGCCAGTTTCGATCCGTTTGCCCTGGGCTTCAATTCCGGCGTGGTGTTCACCACCTCGGACAACATCGACAGCGTGGCCGGCCCCAACGACGACGACTTCTACAGCGTGGACGCGCCCGATGGCGTGGACGGCGACCCGACCTTCGACGCCATGTCGAACGGCCTGGGCTCGTTCGACGCCTCGTTCCTGGACGTGGTGTTCGTGCCGGACGTGCCGCCGGGCGCCAGCGCCGGGGACACCGGCCAGATGACACTGGAGATCGTCTTCGGCTCGGAGGACTACAACGACTACGTGTACTCGACCTTCGGCGACGCCGTGCTCGTCAACGTCAACGGTGTGAACCAGGCCCTGGTGCCCAACGGGCTGCCGGTCGGCATCGACACCATCAACGACGCGGGCAACGTCAACCCGACCAGCATGGAATCGGATGTGGCCAACGACCCCAACCCCGAACACACCTCCACCAGCTACGAAAGCGCCAACCCCTCGCTGTTCGTGGACAACTCGGGCGGCGTGCTCAACACGCAGATGAATGGCTTCACCGTCACCATCCCGCTGACCTTCAGCGTGGTGTACGGACAGGCGAACACCCTGCGCATCGGCATCGCGGACATTGGGGATGTGCACTTCGACTCTTGGCTGTTCGTGCGCGCGGACTCGGGGCAGACCGAGGTGATCGCGCAGAGCGACACGGTGACCACGGCGGCCAACCTGCCGATCACGGTGGACCTGACCGCCAACGACACCGACCTCTCGGGCGGCACGCTGACCATCACGGAAATCGGGGAGCTGCCGATGAGCTCAGGCTACATCGCCATACTGCCCTCGGGGATCACAGTGACGCTGGAAGCGAACGGGCAGGTCACCATCATGGGCGATGGCGTCACCGCCATGACCGACACCTTCACCTACCGGGTCACCAACCCAGACGGCGAAACCGCGCTGGGCTCGGTGAACGTGACCATCCTGCCGGTCAACGCCGACCCACCGGTGGCTATTGACGACGCCTTCACGGTGGGGCCGACCAGCACCGTGCTGGACGTGCTGGCCAACGACAGCGATGCCGGCGACGGCGTGCTGAACCTGACCCGCATCAACGGTGCTGACGTGGTGGTGGAGACGCCGGTGACCCTGCCCTCGGGCAGCACCGTCACCTTCCATGCCGACGGCATGCTGTCCTACGACGCCGCGCCCGGCGTGCCGGAGGCCGAGACTTTCACCTACACCGTGTCGGACGGGCAGGGCGGAAACACCACCGCCACGGTGAGCATTCACCTCGACAGCGACGGGGACGGCGTGACCAACACGCAGGACATCGACGACGACGGCGACGGCATGCTGGACACCACCGAATACCAGAGCGCCGAGGTATCGATGATGATTCCCACGGTGGCCCTGGCGGACCAGTTGGAGGCCGGGTCGGGTTTCGCGCCCCTGGAGCCCGCCGGGCCCGGTACGCTGCCCGGTGGCGGCGTCACCGTGACGGTGCTGAGTGGCGACACCGCCGGCGATCAGTGGCGGCTCTGGGAGCCGACGCAGCCCACCGCCGACGTGGAGCTGTATGGGCAGTCGCTCACCTTGCCATCGCTGTATCTGGATTTGATCGGTGACTTTCCCCGCACGATCGAGATCGACTTTGGCACCTCGGCCGAAGCACTGGGCTCGGGCGGTTACGTCTACCGCTACGTCATCGGCCTGGCGGGGCAGGGCGGTGGTAGCGAGACCTCGACCGTCACGTCGAGCGAAACCCTGGTGGTGCTGGACAACGCCGATGTGTTCAACACCGGCCTCTATGCGCTGCTCGATGGTGTGGAGTCCACCACGCCGGGCCAGAGCGGGACGGTGATCACCTCCAACCCCGGGGGCTTCAGCGGCTACACCTTCTTTGAGATCAGCCCCGAGGCCGCAGCCCTGCAACTGACCTACGCAGGCTACGACCCGCAGGGCCTGGTCTTTGGCGTGGTGGCGATTCCCATTGGCGGCGCGCTGGACCTGGACAGCGACGACGACGGCGTGACCGACAACGTGGAGGCGCAGACCACCGCCGGCTACGTGGCGCCCTCGGGCACCGACAGCGACGGCAATGGCCTGGACGACGCGTACGAGAGCAGCCCCGGCGCCGGTGAAGGCCTGACGCCGGTGGACACCGACAGCGATGGCGCGGTCGACGTCCTGGATGCCGACAGCGACAACGACGGCCTGCAGGACGTGGCCGAGCGCGGCGATGGCCAGCCGGTCTCGGTCACCGGCACCACCGACAGCGATGGCGACGGCCTGCTGGACATCTTCGAGGGCAGCGATGCGCTCGACGGCTTCGACGCCAACGATGAGAACCGGACGGCCGACACGCTGAACCTGGGCGGCGTGCCGGGCCTGCTGCCCGACGGGTCGAACGCGGTCCCTCTGGTGACCGATCTGGACTTCCGCGATGTGAACGACGCGCCGGTGGCCGCCGACGATGCGTTCGTGGTGGCCGAGGACGCGGCGCCCGCTGTGTTGGGCAACGTGCTGGGCAACGACAGCGATGTGGACGGCGACACGCTGGCCACGGTGGTGCAGACGAACACACCCGGCAGTGCGGGTGGCCTGTTCAGCATCGACGCCACGGGCCAGGTCAGCTTCGACCCCAACGGGGCCTTCGACGACCTGGAGGCGGGCGAGAGCCGCACCACCAGTTTCAGTTACACCGTCAGCGACGGGCAGGGTGGCACGGCCACGGCCACCGTGACCGTCACGGTGAACGGGGTCGCCGATGATCCCGAACCTCCGCCACCCCCACCCCCACCCCCACCGCCTCCGCCGGAACCGGAACCACCCACGGACGGCTCCGACCCGGGGGCACCCACGCGCCCCACCGTGCCCGATGCGCCCACGCCGTCCGCTGCTCAGGTGTTGGCTTCGCCCATTGCCGGCGCAGCCCCGGGCGCGTCGGCCCCTGCGGCACCGGGTGCCGTGTGGACGTTCTCACCGGCCGAGCCGCCCCTGACCTACACCATCGGCGCGCTGACCCAGGCCTACCCGGGGGAACTGGGCATGGCCTCGGCGGGGGCCGGGCTTGGCCTCGACCTGGCCCACGCCGAATTCGCCGGGCAGTGGCCTGAGGGGCTGTTGCTGGGCTCCACGCGGGACAACCCGATGGACCATCTGGGCGCACCCGGCGACTCGGTGTCTTCGTCCCTGTATGTGCAACGCGCGGTGCGCCACCAGCCGGTGATGGACGATCACGGCCTGTTCGTGCAGCGCGCCGTGCGGGCCTCGCAACTGGAGTCGGCCCTGCGGCAGGCCGTCGCCGATGCGGGCCGCTGGGCGTCGCTGAACCCATCGGCGCCGCTCGGCCCCTGGCCCCTCGCGCCGCAGGCCGAGGCGGGCGCGGGCGAGCCGGCGGACGCGCAGACCCGCTCCGGGCGGCCCGAAGCGGGCGGCCCGCCGGAAGTGCCAGATGCCCCAGCGGCCAGCCCCACGGCCGGCGAGGCGCGTGCGGATGGCGCACCGGCCCCCGAGCCGCCCGAAGACCGGGCACCGGTCAAGGCCGCACCCGGTTTCAGGAACCAGCTGGAAGCCAGCGCGCGCGGGAATGGCCAGCGGCCGCTGACCCGGGCCACCGTCCGGCACGGCCTCACCCCTTGATGCGAAGAGGAATGCACACCATGAACACCCCATCCCTGACCCGTGCCCCCGGGCCGCGGATCGCGCTGGCCCTGGCCTGCGCGGCGCTGCTGGCCGGCTGCACCGTGGCCCCCAAGGCCCTGACCCAGGACGAGGTGCGCGAGCGCGTCTTGCAAGACACCGCCAGGATGTACAGCGGCCAGGCCCCCATCACCGCCGCCATCACCATGGAAGAAGCGGTGGCCCGCGCCCTCAAATACAACCTGGACTACCGCCTCAAGAAGATGGAGTCCGCGCTGGCCCAGGGTCTGGCCAACCACACCCGTTACGACATGCTGCCGCAACTGGTGGCCAGTGCGGGCTACAACGAGCGCAGCAACGACTCGGGCGGCACCAGCATCGGTCTGCTGGACGGTGCGGCGTCGAGCAACCCGACCCGTTCGGACGAACGCCGCCACCACACGCGCGGCATCGAATTCAGCTGGAACGCGCTGGACTTCGGCGTCTCGTACTACCGCGCGCGCCAGCAGGGCGACCAGTTCCTGATCTCCGAAGAGCGCCGCCGCAAAGTCGTGCAGAACATGCTGCAGGACGTGCGGGCCGCCTACTGGCGCGCCCTGGGCGCGCAGCGTCTCAACGCCCAGGCGGACGAGGTGCTGCAGAAAGCCTCGCTGGCGCTGGCCCGCTCGCGTGAGGCCGAGACGCAGAAGATCATTCCGCCCGGCGTGGCCCTGGCCTACCAGCGCGCCCTGCTCGACGCCACCGTGCTGCTCAACCAGCGCCGCCAGGACCTGGAGTTCGCCAAACGCGAACTCGCCGCCCTGATGAACGTGCCCCCCGGCGTGGACTTCCAGGTCGCCGAGGCCGACGAGGTGGCCTTGCCCGCGGCGCCCAAAGACGTCACCCAGCTCGAAGACATGGCGCTGTTGCAGCGCCCGGAGCTGCGCGAGGAAGACCTGCGCCGGCGCATCACCGCCGACGAGGCGCGCAAGCAGATGCTGGCCCTGTTGCCCGGCATCAGTTTCAGCTACGGGCGCCAGTTCGACTCCAACCGCTTTCTGTACAACAACAGCTGGAGCGAAGGCGGCCTGAGCCTGGCCTGGAACCTGATGCGGCTGGTGTCGGTCCCGGCGATGAAGAACGCCCAGGCCTACCAGGCGCAGACTGACGAGGCCCGCCGCATGGCCTTGTCCATGGCCATCCTCACGCAGGCCCGCGTGAGCGCCGAGCGCTACCGTATGGCGCTGGAAGATTTCAAGCTGGCCGACCAGGCCGCGCAGGTGGACACGCGCCTGGCCGCGTTCACGCGCGCCTCGGTCTCGGCCCGGCTGGAGAGCGAACTCGAAGCGATCCGCACCCAGGCCCGCGCCGTGCTGGGCGCCTACCAGCGCGCCAACGCCTACGCCAACGCGCACATCGCCTTCGGGCGCCTGTACAACACCCTGGGCTTCGACCCGATCGCCGACGACTTCGAGGGCAACGACCTGCCCCAACTGACCGAGCGGGTGCGGGCCCATCTGCGGGCCACGCAGGAAAACGCCTTCGTGATGTCGTCCAACCTCTTCGGGCCAGCCCCGCACAGCGTGGGCCTGGCGGTCACGGGCGATGTGGCACCGGGCGATGTCACGCCGCTGACCACCCTGACCGCCGACTTCCTGCAGCGCCAGGACATGGGCCACAACGGGAGCGAGCCCGCCACGCTCACACTGGACCTGCAGCGCCAGCAGGCCGGCGACCTGGAGAAGGCGACCTGGACCCTGTCCTTGAGCAATGCCCAGGGCGAGGTGCTGCGCCGTTCGCGCTTCGACACCACGGTGCCGCGCGAGGCGCGCGCCGGCATCCATCAAAAGACCCTGCTCGCGGCGCTGACGGCCCATCTGGGCACATTGCGCGAGTGGCTGCACGCCGAGTGAGCCCGCAGCGGGCGCCATCGCACCGTCCACGGGGGCGACGTTCCGTGGGACGTTCGCCCGTCAGGCCGCCACGGGCTCCTGCTGCCAGCGGAAATCGGCGATGTCTTTCGACGGCGGGGCGCCGAACATGCGCCGGTACTCGCGGCTGAACTGCGACGGGCTTTCGTAGCCGACGCGAAACGCCGAGGTGGACGCGTCCATGCCTTCGGACAGCATGAGGCGGCGCGCCTCGGTCAGGCGCAGCTGCTTCTGGTACTGCAGCGGGCTCATGGCCGTCAGCGTCTTGAAATGGTGGTGGAAGGTCGAGAGGCTCATGCCCGATTCGCGGGCCAGCGCCTCGACCCGCAAGGGCTCGGTGAAGCGGGCGTTGAGGCTGGCGATGGCGCGCGCGACCTGGTGGCTCTGGGTGTCCACGGTGGCGATCTGGCGCAGGCGCGCCCCGGCTTCGCCCGTGAGCAGGCGGTAGTGGATCTCGCGTTTGATCAGCGGCGCCAGCGCCGGAATGTGCTCGGGCTGGTCCAGCAGGCCGAGCAGTCGGTCAAAGGCTTCGAGCAGCGGCGCGGTGAGGGCGCCGGTGGTCATGGCGCGGCTGTCGCGGGCGGCGCCGCCCAGCATGGGCGCGGGCACGGACGCGGGTGACTCCAGCATCAGCGAGGCGATCTCGCGCCAGTCCAGGCGCAGCGCCACGCCGAGGTACGGCCGCTCGGCGCTGGCTTCGACCACGGCCGACCTCACTGGCAGGTCCATCGACGTGATCAGGTAGCGGTCTTCGCCGTAACACAGGGTCTCGTCACCCAGCACGATCCGCTTGCTGCCCTGCGCGATCACGGCCACGCAGGGTTCATAGACGCTGCAGATGTTCAGGTAGGGCTGGTCGACGCGGATAAGCACCAGCCCCGGAATCTCGGGGGGCTGTTGCGGTGGACCGTCGATCGCCCGCTCCAGCAAACGCCGGACGATGGATGCGCGCGCGCCGGGCGCGGGTGGGGAGGAGGAAGAAGGGACGGGCATGGCAAGGCAGGGCGGTGTTGTCTCGGCGGCCCATGGTATCGGCCCTTGCCCGTTTGTGCAGGGCGGTCGCAGGATTGGGCAAACATGGCGCAGGTTCAGGCTAACGCCGGGCGGGGCCCCGAGACGACACTGGCGCCCTTCCCGGGGTTGCGGCCACGGGAACCCGCATCCCCGTTCCCCATGTTTCCAGGAGATCCCCCATGACCACCTTGCAAGTCAACGGTCGCGCCCAGCAGCTCGACGTCGATCCCTCCACGCCCGTGCTATGGGCGCTGCGCGATTCGCTGGGCCTGACCGGCACCAAGTTCGGCTGTGGCGCGGCCCTGTGCGGCGCCTGCACCGTGCACGTCGACGGCCAGGCCGTGCGCTCCTGCGTCACGCCCATCAGCAGCGTCGAGGGCAAGAAGATCACCACCATCGAAGCCGTCACCGGGGGAGACGACCGCGTGGGCCGCGCCGTGCGCGACGCCTGGGTGAAGCACGACGTGGCGCAGTGCGGCTACTGCCAGAGCGGCCAGATCATGAGCGCCACCGCTTTCCTCAAAACACTGCCCAAGGGTAAACAACCGAGCGCCGCCGACATCGACGCCGCCATGGCCGGCAACGTCTGCCGCTGTGGCACCTACGCCCGCATCCGCGCCGCCGTGGCCGACGCCGCGCGCAACCTGGCCTGAAGGAGCACCCACCATGTTCACCCATTCGATGCAAGAACTCCCACGCGCGCTGCAACACCTGCTGGCGCGCGACCAGGCGGCGGCGCCCGTGGCCGAGCTGCCGCGCCGCACCTTCCTCAAGCTGGGCGCGGCCAGCGGCTTTGCGCTGGGCCTGTTCCCGCTGGCCGCGCAGAGCCAGGGCGCCGCTGCCCCCGCCGCCCTCAAGCCGGTGGAGATGCCCGGTGCCTTCGTGGCCATCGCGCCCGACGGCATCGTCACCGTCACGGTCAACCGGCTGGAGTTCGGCCAGGGCGTGCAGACCGCGCTGCCCATGATCCTGGCCGAGGAACTGGACGCCGACTGGAGCAAGGTGCGCAGCCAGCTGGGCACCAACGACATGGCCTACGCCGACCCGCGGTTTGGCATGCACCTCACGGGCGGTTCCAACTCCATCAAACACAGCTTCACGCAGTACCGCGAGCTGGGCGCCCGCGCCCGGGCCATGCTGGTGCAGGCGGCCGCCACGCGCTGGGGCGTGGACGCCGCCAGCCTGCGCACACAGAACGGCGCGGTGCTCGGCGCCGGTGGCCGGCGCCTGGGCTACGGCGAGTTGGCCGAAGCCGCGATGGCCTTGCCGGTGCCCGCCAGCGTCACGCTCAAGGACCCTAAGCAGTTCCGCCTGATCGGCCAGCCCACCACGCGGCTGGACGCCGCCGCCAAGAGCAGCGGCCGGCAGGACTTCGGCATCGACGTGCGCCGCCCCGGCCAGCTCACCGCCGTGGTTGCGCGCCCGCCCGTGTTCGGCGCGAAGCTGAAGTCGGTGGACGACACCGCAGCGCGCGCCGTCAAGGGCGTGAAGGCGGTGCTGCGCGTGCCGCTGGACCGCGGTGCCGAGGGCGTGGCGGTGATCGCCGACGGCTATTGGCCCGCCAAGACCGCGCGCGACGCGCTCAAGCTGGAGTGGGACGCCAGCGCTGTCGAGAAGGTGGACAGCGCCCGCCAGCTGGTGCAGTACCGCGAACTGGCCGGCCAACCCGGCGCGAAACACTTCGACGCCGACATGGCGCCGCTCGCGAACGCGCCGAAAAAGATCGAGGCCGAGTTCGTTTTTCCCTACCTGGCGCACGCGCCCATGGAGCCCCTGAACTGCACGGTGGAGCTGTCCGAGCAGGGCGCCACGCTGTGGGTCGGCTCGCAGATGCCGGGCCTGGACGGCATGGCCGCCGCGAAGACCCTGGGCCTCAAGCCCGAGCAGGTGAAGGTGCTGGTGCAGTCCGCCGGCGGCGGGTTTGGCAGACGTGCCATCCCCACCAGCGACTACGTGGTGGAGGCTTGCACCATCGCCAAGGCGGCCCAGGCCGCCGGCCTGCGCGAGCCGGTGCGCACGCTGTGGAGCCGCGAGGACGACATCAAGGGCGGCTACTACCGCCCCATGCACCTGCACCGCGCGCAGGTCGGCTTTGACGCGACCGGCAAGGTGCTGGCCTGGGACCACGTGATCGTGGGCCAGTCCATCCTGGCCGGTTCGCCCTTCGAAGCGATGATGGTCAAGAACGGCGTTGACATCACCGCCGTGGAGGGCATGCGCGCGCCGTACCCGCTGCCCATGCGGCTGACGGTGCATCACCCCAAGCAGAACGTGCCGGTGCTGTGGTGGCGCAGCGTGGGCAGCACCCACACGGCCTTCGTCATGGAAACGCTGATCGACCAGATCGCCCGCGAGACCAACCAGGACCCGGTGGCCTACCGCATGAAGCTCATGGGCGCCGAGCACCCGCGCCACCGCGCCGCCCTGCAGCTGGCGGTGGACAAGAGCGGCTACGGCAAGAAGCAGTTGCCTGCAGGCCGCGCCTGGGGCGTGGCGGTGCACGAGTCGTTCGAGTCGGTGGTGGCCTACGTGGTCGAGGCCTCGGTGAAAGACGGCCAGCCCGTGCTGCACACGGCCACGGCCGGCGTGCACTGCAACCTGGTGGTCAACCCGCGCACGCTGGAGACGCAGGTGCAGGGCGCGGCCCTGATGGGCCTGGGCATGTGCCTGCCGGGGGCGGCCATCACGCTCAAGGACGGCGTGGTCGAGCAGCAGAACTTCGGCGACTACACGGTGGCGCGCATGACCGACATGCCGGCCATCAGCGTGCACACCGTGCCCAGCGCCGACCCACCCACCGGCATGGGCGAACCGGGCCTGCCACCGCTGGCGCCGGCCTTTGCCAACGCCATCAGCCGCCTCACTGGCAAGCCGCTGCGCGAGCTGCCATTCAAGCTGGCGTGATGAATACCGCTATGGAAGACTTGGACACCCAAGTCCTGCGCGCGGCGCAGGCCTGGCACGCGGCGGGCCTGCCCGTGTTGCTCGTCACGGTGACGCGCACCTGGGGCTCGTCGCCCCGGCCACCGGGCTCGCTCATGGCCATCAACGGCCGGGGTGAAACCGTGGGTTCGGTCTCGGGCGGCTGCATCGAGGACGACCTGATCCGCCGCGTGCGCGAAGAGGGCCTGGACGCGGTGTGCGCGCAGGGCCGGCCCGCCACGCTGCGCTACGGCATCTCGGCCGACCAGGCGCACCGCTTCGGCCTGCCCTGCGGCGGCACGGTGGAACTGGTGCTGGAGCCGGTGGCCGCGCACAGCCAGCTGCCCGAGCTGCTGCAGGCCAACCTGGAGCGGCGCAGCACAGAACGTCGGCTGGACCTGCACAGCGGCGCGGTGGACTTGCAACTGGGCCGGCGCGACGGCGTGCCGGAGCTGAGCGACGACGCGCTGGTGACCCACTTCGGGCCGCGCCACCGGCTGATCCTCATCGGCGCGGGCGACCTCTCGCGCTTCCTGAGTCAGATGGCGCTGAGCCTGAATTTCGAAGTCATCGTCTGCGACCCGCGCGAGGAACAGCGCGCCAGCTGGTCACTCGACGGCGTGACCCTCAGCCACGAGATGCCGGACGACCTGGTGCTGCGCCTCCAGCCCGACGCGCGCACGGCCGTGGTGGCGCTGACGCACGACCCCAAGCTCGACGATCTGGCCCTGATCGACGCGCTGCAGTCCGAGGCCTTCTATGTGGGCGCCATCGGCTCGCGACGCCACACCGCGCTGCGGCGCGAGCGCCTGCGCGAACACTTCGGCCTGGGCGAGGCGGAGCTGGACGCGCTGCACGGGCCGGCCGGCCTGTACATCGGCAGCAAGACGCCGGCCGAGATCGCCCTGTCCATCATGGCCGAGGTGGTGGCGGCGAAGAACGGCATTCAGCGGGCCACGCCGGTGCCGGTGGCCGAAGGCAAGGCCACGTGGCTGGACGGTGGGGCTGCACCCGCAGACCTGCCGGCCAGCTGCCCGGTGTGAATAGATGAACCTGCCCGTGCACCCCGGCGCCCCGGTGGCGGCCACCCTGTTGGCGGCCGGGCTGGGCCGTCGCCTGGGTGGTGTGCCCAAACCGGCGTTGCTGATCGATGGGGAAAGCCTGTTCGAGCGGCTGGTGCGCGCGCTGCGCCGGTCGGGCATTGAGGCCATCAGCGTCGTGATCGGCCCGTACGCCGACACCCTGCTGGCGCTTGCCCGGCGCTGCGAAGTGCAGGTCATCCGGCACGGCGGGCCCGCGGACGAACTGGCGGCCTCACAGCGGCTGGCGGTGCATGAACACCTGCGGCAGCAGCTGGGCACCGACCTGATGCTGCTGGTGGCGGACCTGCCGCTGCTGGCGGCCGACGACATCCGGCCACTGCTGCGAGCCTGGGCGCAACGACCCGCGCACACGCAGGCGCAGGTGCCCGTGGTCGGCGGCGTGCGCGGTCATCCGGTGCTGCTGTCCTGGCAGGCCGTGCAGGCGGTTGCCGGGCAGCCCTGGCCCCATGCGGTGCGGGCGTGGATGTTGGCCCACACCGGCTCGACACAGTGGCTCCAGGCCGACCGCGACGCCTACGTCACCGACCTGGACACGCCGGACGACTTGCAGGCGCTGCGGTCCCGTCTGGCGGGTGCGAGCATCGCCTGGCCGAAACAAGCCTGACGCGGCCGACCCCAGGGGCGGTGGGTGCTTGGTGCTTGTCCCATACTGCGGGCCAAGGAGAATCAACCATGACCCTAACGACCATCGTGCTCGGCGGCGGCTGCTTCTGGTGCACCGAGTCTGTTTACAAAGAGGTGCGCGGTGTGACCGACGTCGAGTCGGGCTACAGCAACGGCCAGGCCGAACGACCGAGTTACGAAGACGTGTGCACTGGCCGCACCGGCTGCAACGAGGTAGTGAAGCTGGTGTACGACCCGGCCGTGATCAGCACCCGCGAGATCCTGGAGATCTTCTTCGTGATCCACGACCCGACCACGCTCAACCGCCAGGGCAACGACGCAGGCACGCAGTACCGCAGCGGCATCTACTTCACCAACGATGAACAGCGCGAGACCGCGCAGGCGCTGCTGGACGAACTCGCGCGCGACAAGGCCTTTGACCGCCCGGTCGTGACCGAACTCGTGCCGCTGGCGAACTACTGGCCCGCCGAGGACTACCACCAGGACTTCTTCGAACGCAACCCGCACCAGGGCTATTGCATGGCCGTGGCCGCGCCCAAGGTGGCGAAGTTCCGCAAGACCTTCGCTCGCCTGGCCAGGTAACCCGACTCAGTTCAGGCGGGCTCGCAGCCGTGGCCACAGAACGATCACGGCCAAACCGCTGAGCACGAGCGCCGCTGCGCCCAGCTTCCACCCCGGCAGCGATTCGCCCAGCGACAGGGCCGAAGCCCCCATGCCGAACACCGGCACCAGCAGCGCCAGCGGCGTGACGGTGGCGGCCGGGTGGCGGGCCAGCAGCCAGTTCCACAGGCCGTAGCCAAAAAGCGTGTTGCCCAGCGCCTGCCAGAGCACGCTGGCCCACACCAGCGGACTGGCCTGCACCACGGCGCTCTGCATCAGCTGCGGGCCTTCGAGCAGCCAGGACAGCGCGAACAGCGGCGGCACCGCGAACACGCTGCTCCAGACCATGAAGTGCAGCATGTTCACCGGGCCGAGCGACTTGATCACCAGGTTGGCGCAGGCCCAGAAGAAGGCGGCCGACAGCACCAGGGCCAGACCCAGCCACGTGACCACGGCGGCGTCCAGGTTCAGGGCGATCACGCCCAGACCGGCCAGCGCCAGCAGCAGGCCCGCGATCTGGAAGCCGCGCACGTGTTCGCGCATCAGCAGCAGCGACAGGCCGATGGTGAAAAACACCTGCACCTGCACCACCAGCGAGGCCAGCCCGGGCGAGATGCTGCTGCGCATGGCCAGGAACAAGAGGCCGAACTGGCCCACGCCCAGCAACACGCCGAACGCGGCCATCTTCCGCCAGGGCGCGGTGGGGCGCGGCACGAACAGCAGCCAGGGCAGGGCGGAAAACGTGAAGCGCAGCGTGGCGAACAGGAAAGGCGGCAGACCGTCCAGGCCCCATCGGATCACCACGAAATTGGTGCCCCAGACGAAGACGACGGCCAGGGCGAGCAACAGGTGGGAAAAGGGCATGGGCGGGCGGTGGCGGTGAACAACAACCGCTCAGCTTACCGCGTTGGCCATCAACTGCCTTCCATGGATCTGCCATTGGCGCTGGGTGCTGCTCTGCGCCAGGTGCGGGTCGTGGCTGACCAGTAGCAGCGCGCAGCCGCTCTCGGCCATGGCCCCGCACAGGGCCCGCATGGTGTCGCGCTGGGTCAGCGCGTCCAGTCGCGAGGTCGGTTCGTCGGCGAACACGAAGGCCGGTTGCAGCAGCATGGCGCGCAGGATGGCCAGGCGCTGCAGCTCGCCGCCCGACACTTCGTGGGGCTTCCGGTCCAGCAGCTCATCGGCCAGCCGCAGGCGTTGCAGCCAGTGCGCGATGGGCGCAGGGGCGAGACGGTGCAGGCGCAGCAGGTCGCTGATGCCCTGGCGCACGGTCTGCTGTGGCGCGAACGAGGCCACCGGGTCCTGGTAGAGCTTCTGGAAGCGCCAGCGCTCCACGCCATCGCGGCGCCGCACCCGGCCCTGCGTGGGTGGCTGCACACCCACCAGCGCGTTGCCCAGCGTGGTCTTGCCGCAACCGCTGGGGCCGACCACCGCCACCGATTCGCCCGCGGCGATGCACAGCGTGGCATCGCGCAGGATGGTGCGCCCGCCCAGCGTGACGCCCAGTGCCTCGGTGGTGATCAAGGCCTCGCTGCCGTCCTGCTGGCGAGCGGGCGCCAGGCCAGGCCAGTGGCGCGGCTGGGCCGCGATGAGTTCCTGGGTGTAGGGGTGCTGCGGCGCCGCCAGCACGGTTTGCACCTCGCCCTGTTCGACGATCCGGCCCTGCCGCATCACGGCCACGCGCCCGCCCAGGCGCAGGGCCAGGTCAAGGTCGTGGGTGATGGTTAGCAGCGCCTGGCCTTGCCGCTGCGCGTTGGCCAGCAACTGCGCCACCTGTTCGCAGGCCCCCGCGTCCAGACCCTTGGTGGGTTCGTCGGCGATCAGCACGCTCGCATCGCTCTGGCTGGCGCAGGCCACGCCCACGCGCTGCGCCATGCCGCCCGAGACCTGGTGCAGCCACTGCCGCCCGGCCTGGGACAGGCCGAGCGCGGCCAGGTGCAGGTCGGCGCGCTCGAAAGCCGCTGGCCACGGCCGGCCGGCGGCAAAGTGGCCGGCCTCGGCCACCTGGGTGCGCAGACGCATGACCGGGTTGAGCGCGGTCCAGGGTTCCTGCGGCAGCATCACGATCTGCCGGCCCCACAAGGGCTGCGTGAGCGCGCGCCGGCCATCCGTGTCGCGGCCCGCGATCTGTACCCGGCCGCTGGCGAGCATGACGGCGGGCAGCGTGCCCATGATGGCCTGGGCCAGCAGTGATTTGCCCGCGCCCGATTCGCCGACGAGGGTCAGGCGCTCGCCGGCGCGCAGATCGAAGCTGCAGCCCTGCAGCAGGGGGCGGCCCTCTGGGTGGGCACGGGTCGGCAGCAGCGTGATGCCGAGTTCTTGAACCCGCAGCGCCACATCGTTGCTGGGTGTGGCGCTCATGCCGCTGCTCCCGCCGTTTGACCGTGTGCTTCGCGCCCCACCAGGGCTTGCAGCGAGCCGATCACCAGCACCAGCGCCACCACCGGCGCAGCCAGCAACCACGGCGCTTCGTAGTAATAGGGCAGGGCCTCGGTCATCATCAGGCCCAGCTCGGCCTGCGGTGGGCGCAGGCCGACGCCGACAAAACCGAGCGCCGCGATCGCCAGCACGGCGGTGGCCACGGCGTAGGCCCACAGCCGCGCCAGCACGCCGGCGATGGGCCGCAGCACATGCCAGCGCATCACGTACCAGGGCCCGAAACCCAGCAGGCGCGCGGCCTGCACCGGCTGCCCCAGCAGGGCCGAGCGCGCGTGCGAGCGCACCAGGCGATGGAACTCCACCCAGGCGGTCAGCACCAGGCCGCTGTAGAGCGCCCATTTCTGGCCGGGCGCGAGCGCCGCGATCAGCAGCACCCAGAGCAGGCCGGGGATGGAGGCGACCGCGTCGGCGGCCACCGACAGCAGCCGGTCCACCCAGCCGCCGCGGGCGGCGGCGAGCAGGCCCAGCGCCGTGCCCACGGCCACCGCCAGCAGGGCAGAGGCCAGTGCCAGGCCGAGCGAGGTGCGCAGGCCTTCGCCCAGGCGGGCCAGTTGGTCACGGCCCAGGTGGTCGGTGCCCAACCAGTGGCGCGCATCGGGGGATTGCAGTGAAGCCATGAGGTCTTGGGTGTGTGGGTCGGGGGCCAGCCACGGGGTGAGCAGGGCCACGGCGGCGATGAGCAGCAGCAGGCCCAGGGCAGCGCGTTGAAAATGGGTCATGTGGCGTTCTCCTGCGCTTGGGGGGCGCCGCCTTTCCGCGCGGCCTGTGCGTCGGCCAGGCGCGGGTCCAGGCGGTGCAGCAGCAGGTCGATCAGTCCGTTGAGCAGCACGAACAGCAGCGCCATGGCCAGCGCGGTGCCCTGGATCATGGGCACGTCGCGCGCGACGACGGCGTGCACCAGCGCATGGCCGATGCCGGGCCAGGCGAACAGCGTTTCCACCACCACCATGCCCTCGACCAGCAGCACGAGTTGCACGCCCGCATAGGCCAGCGTGGCCAGCAGCGTCTGAGGCAGCGCGTGGCGCCACAGCGCGGCGGCCAGCGGCAGGCCCTTGACCTGGGCGAACTCGAACGCGTCGGAGCCCAGCAGCCTGAGGGCCGCGTCGCGCACCACCTGGGTGAAGCCCGGGCACAGCGCGAGCGCCAGCGTGAGCGCGGGCAGCAGCACGTGGTCCAGCTCGCCGTGCCCGGCGACGGGCAGCCAGTCCAGCTCCACCGCCAGCACGGTGGACAGCAGCACGCCGAGCAGGAACGAAGGGCTGGCCCGCAGCACCGTGTTGAGGCCGTCCACCGCGCGGCGCAGCCAGCCGGCCGGGCGCAGCGCGGTCCACAGACCGAGCGTCAGCCCCAGCGCCACCGCCATCAGCCAGGCCACGAGGGACAGGTAGACGGTGTGGCCGAGCTGGTGGCGCACCAGGTCCACCACCGGGTCGCCCAGCACCATGGAGTTGCCCAGCCGGCCCTGGGCCACTTGCACCACCCAGGCGGCCCAGCGCTCGACCGGCGGGCGGTCCAGGCCCAGCTCGGCGCGCACGGCCTGTGCGATCTCGGTGCTGACCACGTCGTAACCGTAGCGGCCGGCCGCGATGCGGTAGGCCGCATCGCCGGGCAGCGACTCGGCCATCACGAAACACAGCGTGCCCACGGCGAGCAGCGCGAACACCGCCTGCAACAGCAGGCGGCTCCAGCGGTGCCAGCGCATCACGCGGCCCAGCCCATGCGGCTGATGCGGTAGCTGCGCTCCAGCGGGTCGATGCTCACCTTGCTCAGGCGCAGGCTCGCGGTCACCGAATGCTGGTACCAGGCCACCGGGATCACCGGCAGCTCGGCCTGCAGCACGGTGGCGATGGCGCCGCGCAGCGCCGAGCGGCGCTGGGGGTCCACCGACCGGCTCATGTCGGCCAGGGTCTGGCTCACCTGGGCGCTGTGCCAGCCCATGGCGCCCCAGTCGCCACCCTGGGGGCCGAAGTCCTGCAGCAGCGTGCCCAGCGGGTCGGGCACCAGACCGTAGTTGCGCGCCAGCAGGGCCAGCTCCAGCGTGCCGTCCTGGTGGCCACTGGGGATCTCGCTGGAGTTGCCGACGGAGACCGCCATGTCGATGCCCACGGCCTTGAACTGGGCCTGGATGGCGGTGGCCATGGGCGGCAGCTCGGGGCGGTCGGAGAAGGTGCGCAGCGTGAGCTTGAACGGCTGGCCGTCTTGGTTGCGCAAGATGCCATCGGCAGCCGCTTGCCAGCCGGCCGCGCGCAGCAGCTGGCGCGCTTGTTCAAGGTTCTGCGTCAGGGGTGTCAGACCGCGCACATGCCATTCGCCCATGCCGGGCGGAAACAGCTGCGAGGCGGCGGCTTCGGGCGCGCGCAGCAGCGAGGCGGCCATGCCGGGGCGGTCCAGCGCCAGGCTCAGCGCGCGGCGCACCCGCAGGTCCGACAGGAAGCGGTGGTCCGCGTTGACCTTGAGGTAGATGCTGCGCGGCAGGGCCTGCATGTGCAGCTGGAGTTTGCGGTTCTGGCGCAGGCGCCCGAAGCTCACCGGGTCGTGCGTGAACACCAGGTCGGCCTGGCCGCTGCTGGCCAGCATGCCGCGGGTCTCACCCCGCGAAGCGCCCAGGTAGTCCACCGCCTCGATCACGGGTTGGCGTCCGTCGTAGCCGTCGAAACGGCGCACACGCATCGACTGCGGCGGGTTCACTTCGACCACCTGGTAGGGGCCGGAGCCGATCAGGCGCTTGACGCTGCCGTCGGCCGCGAACGCGGCCGGCGCGAGGATCAGCGCGCTGCTGTGGGCCAGGAAGGCGGGCAGGGCGCTGAACGGCTTGGCGAGTCTGAACACCACCTCGCCGCCGTGCGCCTGGATCTGCTGCAGGCCGGTGTTGCGCAAGACCCCGGGCTGCGCCAGCGCACGCCGCAGGCAGGCGGCCACGGCCTCGGCGGTGACGGCACTGCCGTCGTGAAAGCGGGCGGTCGGCCGCAGCGCAAAACGCCACTCCAGACCGTTGGGCGCCGTGCTCCAGCTGCGCGCCAGACCGCCGGTGAGCAGGCCCTGGCCATTCACTTCGACCAGAGTTTCGGCGATCTCCAGGCGGGTGAAGACGTAGCCGGTCTTGGACGGGTCGAGGTTGGACACCTCCCAGGGCGAGACGACCTTGAGCGGGCGCGGTGTGCCTTGGGCGTGGGACAGCAGCGGCCAGGCCGACGGTAGCAGGGCGGCCGTTGACGCCATGCCCAGGACATGGCGGCGGTGATGATGGAAGTCTGCGGGGGATGTCATGGTCGTGCAAAAAAAGTGTCCGATGGCCAGCGAGTGGCGGGCCTGGCAGCGCCGGTGAAGCCCGTGGTGGCCTTCACTCGCCGCGCACGGCCTGCGTCAGCGCCGTGGTGTTGAAACGCATCATGGCGAGATAGCTGGCGGCCGGGCCCTTGGCGTCGGACAGCGAGTCGGAGAACAGCTCGCCGGCCGGCTTCACGCCGGTCTCGCGGCCGATCTGGGCGATCAGGCGCGGGTCGGAAATGCTCTCGACGAACAGGGCCTTGATCTGCTCCTTCTTGATCTGGCGCACCAATTGCGCCACGCCCTTGGCCGAGGCCTCGCTGTCGGTGCTCACGCCCTGGGGCGCGAGGAAGCTCACGCCGTAGGCGCTGGCGTAGTAGCCAAAGGCGTCGTGCGAGGTGATCACCTTGCGTTGCGGTGCCGGGATGGCGGCCCAGAGGGCGCGGATGTCGGTGTCCAGCGCCTTGAGCTGCGCGTTGTAGGCCACCGCGTTGCGCTGGTAGCTGTCGCAGCCGCTGGCGTCGGCTTCGCACAGGCCTTTGGCGATGTTGCCCACGTAGGCCATCACGTTGGGCGCGCTTTGCCAGGCGTGCGGGTCGGCCTCTTCATGGCCGTGGCCGCCGTGCTTGTGTTCACCGGCTTCCTCGTTGTGCAGGGGTTTGATGCCCCGGCTGGCCACCACGTGCCAGCCCTTGTAGCCGGCGGTGTTGAGCAGGCGGCTCATCCAGCCCTCGAAGCCCAGGCCGTTGGAGAACACGATCTGCGCCTGGCCGACCAGTTTGGCCTGCGCGGGCGTGGGCTGGAACACATGGGCGTCGCTGCCCGGGCCCACCAGCACCTCCACCGCCACGCGATCGCCGCCGACCTGGCGCACCAGGTCGCCGAGGATGCTGAAGCTGGCCACGGCCTTGACGGGCGCGGCGGCTTGCGCCCACAGGGCAGGGCTCGCCAGGGTGAGCGACAGGCCGGTGGCGATCAGGGCCGTGCGGCGCAGGGTTCGGGTGTGGATGGTGGTCATGGTGGTTTCCTTGGGGGGTGTTCAGGCGCGTAGGTGGGAAGAAGCGGGGCGCTGCTGGCGCAGCACACCGTGTGGAGCCAGGAGCAGGGAGGCGAGGTAGAGCGTGCCCAGGCTGAGCACGATCACCGGGCTGGTGGGCCAGTCGGCGTGGTACGAGATCAGCAGGCCCGCCAGGCTGGCCAGCAGGGCGATCGCGGTGGCGCCGAGCAGCAGCGGGCCGATGCGGCGCACCCAGAAGCGCGCCGTGGCCGCGGGCAGCACCATGATGCCCACCGCCATCAGCGTGCCCAGCGCGTGGAAGCCGGCCACGAGGTTGATCACCAGCAGAGCGAGAAAGCCGTAGTGCGCCACCGGGCTCCAGCCGCTCACGCTGCGCAGGAAGCCCGGGTCCAGGCACTCCAGCACCAGCGGGCGGTAGAGCAGCGCGAGCGAAACCAGCGTCACGGCCGAGATGCCGCCGAGCAGGGCCAGCGCGGGATCGTCCAGCGCGAGCACGGTGCCGAACAGCACGTGCAGCAGGTCCACGCTGTTGCCGCGCACCGAGACGATGAGCACGCCCAGCGCGAGCGACAGCAGGTAGAACGCGGCCAGGCTGGTGTCTTCGCGCAGCACGGTGTTGCGCGCCACCAGGCCGGAGCCCACGGCCACGGTGAGACCGGCCGCGATGCCGCCGACCGTCATGGCCGCCAGCGACAGGCCGCTGACCAGGTAGCCGATGGCCGCGCCCGGCAGGATGGCGTGGGCCATGGCGTCGCCGGTCAGGCTCATGCGGCGCAGCATCAGGAACACGCCCACTGGCGCGGCGCTCAGCGAGAGTGCCAGGCAGCCCAGCAGCGCGCGGCGCATGAAGCCGAATTCGAGAAAAGGGCCGAGCAGCGGGTTGGCCAGCAGCAGGCTCCAGCCGGTGGAGAGCGTGGCGGCGTCGTTCATGCCCGCGCTCCCTGCGCCGGGTGGGCGTGGGGCCGCGCGGCCTCGGCGGGCGGCGCCTCGCACAGGGGCGCGTCGTCGTCAAAAGGCTCCTGCATGCGCTGCGCCCGCGCCCAGTGCGGCTCGGTCAGCACCTGCGCCGTGGGCCCCCAGGCCACCAGCTCGCGCGCCAGCAGCAGGGTCAGCGGGAAGTGCGCCCGCACCTGCGCCAGGTCGTGCAGCACCACCACCACCGTCTTGCCCTGTCGGTGCCATTGGTGCAGCAGGGCGAGCAGGTCGTCGGTGGTGCGGTTGTCCACCGCGGCGAAGGGCTCGTCGAGCAGCACCACCGGCGCGTCCTGCAGGATCAGGCGTGCGAACAGGGCGCGCTGCAACTGGCCGCCCGAGAGTGTGTCCAGGCCGCGCTGCTCGAAGCCGGTGAGGCCGACCGAAGCCAGCGCCGCGTCGCACAGCCGCCGGTGTTCGGCGGTGAAGCGCCCCAGCGCGCCCACGCGGTGCCACAGGCCCATGGCCACCATGTCGCGCAGGGCTACCGGGAAGCTGCGGTCGAGTTCGCTGTGTTGCGGCAGCCAGGCGATGCGCTGGCGGGCCGGCCCGCGCAGCTCGCCGCTGAGCGGCTTGAGCTGGCCCGCCAGCGCCTTGATCAGGGTGGACTTGCCCGCGCCGTTGGGCCCCACCAGCGCCACCAGCGAACCCGGGGCGATGCGCAAGCTCACGTGGTGCACCGCCGGGTGGCGGTCGTAGCCCAGGGTGAGGTCGCGCAGTTCCAGCGCGGGAGCCGATGGTTCGGCGGGCGAGGCGAGGGAGAGTGGTGGCATGGGGTTTAAACTGTTGCAACTGAATTGCAGTAACGTCGATATTAACGCAACTTTGTTGCGATAATGAAAGCATGCCCGTGTCCACACGCCCCCCCAAAGAACCGGTGACGGTGCCCGCCGAGCTGCAGACGCGCCTGGAGCGCGCCGGCCTGCGCCGCACCCTGGCCACGCGCGCCGTGCTCGGGCTGTTTCTGGGCAACCCCCAGAGCGCGCTCAGCCACGCCCAGGTGCTGGCCTCGCTCACGGCCCGGGGGCTGGACCTCAACCGCGTCACGCTCTACCGCCTGCTGGACCGGCTGGCGGCCTGTGGCGTGCTGCAGCGCCACGCCGACGACGGCGCCCGCACTTGGCGCTTCAGCCTGGCCGACACGCCGCAGGAGGGCGTGGTGCCGCGCTTCGAGTGCGACGCCTGCCACCGCCAGTTCCGCCTGACCGAGGCCAGCGAACCCACACGCGCCGTGGCCGACGACCTGTTCCGTACCCTGGCCCTGCTGGGCCACCAGGGGCAGCGCGTCGATCTGTCGGTGCACGGCACCTGCGCGAGCTGCGTGCAACCCGGGGCGGACGGCCCCGCGCGGGAACCGTCGGCGTGATCCGGACCCGTGGCCTGGCCTACGCCTACCCGCGCGGGCAGGTGGTGCTGCGTTTTGACGATGTGACTGTGCAGCAGGGCCGCACGCTGCTGCTGCGAGGCGCGTCGGGCAGCGGCAAGTCCACCTGGCTGGCGCTGGCGGCGGGGCTGCTCACGGCCACCGAGGGCGAGCTGGTGGTGGCCGATCAGGCGCTGGCCTCGCTGGCCGGCGGCGCGCGCGACGCCTGGCGCGCACGCTGCATTGGGTTCCTGCCGCAGCGGCTGCACCTGAGCGACGCGCTCACCGTGGCGGACAACCTCGCGCTGGCCCACTTCGCCGCCGGCCTGCCGGTGGACCGGCCCGCCATCGCCCAGGCGCTGGCGGCGCTGGAGCTGGGGGCGCTCGCGGCACGCCGGCCCCACCAGCTCTCGGGCGGGCAGGCGCAGCGCGTGGCGCTCGCGCGCGCCGTGCTGCTGCGCCCGCGCGTGATCCTGGCCGACGAACCCACGGCCAGCCTGGACGACACGGCCTGCGCCGCCGCCATCGGCCTGCTGCGGCGCAGCGCACAGGGCTGCGGCGCCACGCTGGTGATCGCCACACACGACGCTCGCGTGCGGCAAGCGCTGCCCGATGCGCAGGTGCTGGCGTTTGGCGAACGGGTCGGCGAGGTCGGCCCATGAACGTGTTCACGCTGTCCTGGCGCTACCTGTGGTCGCGCCCGCTGGCCACCTTGCTCAACCTGCTGCTGTTGTCGCTCGGGCTGGCGTCCATGGCCTTCGTGCTGATCGCGCAGGACCAGATCGACCGTGCGTTCGAGCGCGATCTGGCCGGCATCGACGTGGTGGTGGGTGCCAAGGGCAGCCCGCTGCAACTGATTCTGGCGGGCGTGTTCCACCTGGACGTGCCGCCGGGCAACATCCCGCTGGCCGAGGTGCAGGCCTTGAGCCAACACCCGCAGGTGGCGCGGCTGATCCCGCTGAGTCTGGGCGACAACCTGCAGGGCTTTCGCATCGTGGGCACCACGCCCGACTACCCGGCGCACTACGGCGCCACGCTGGCCCAGGGCGCGTTGTGGGCGCGGCCCATGGACGCGGTGCTCGGCGCCCAGGTGGCGCGCGCCACCGGCCTGCAGGTCGGGCAGGGCTTCGTGGGCGCGCACGGCCTGGGCTCGGGCGGCGCGGTGCATGGCGATTCGCACTATGCGGTGACCGGCGTGCTTGCTCCCTGCGGCTGCGTGCTGGACCGCCTGATCCTCACCGCCACCGAATCGGTCTGGCGGGTGCACGACGACATGCATGCCAGCGACGACATGGACGACGAAGACCGCGCCGCCATCGAGGCCGACCGCGAGGTCACGCTCGCGCTCATCCGCTACCGCAGCCCGATCGCGGCGCTGAGCTTTCCGCGCTACGTCAACGACAGCACCGCCCTGCAGGCCGCCGCCCCGGCGATGGAGATCACACGCCTGCTCGGCATGGTGGGCGTGGGCACGCGGGTGCTGCGGGGCCTGGGCGCGGTGCTGCTCGGCGTGGCGGCGCTGTCGGTGTTCATCGCGCTCTGGAGCGCGGTGCGCGAGCGCCGTGCCGATCTGGCGATGCTGCGCATGCTGGGCGCGCCGCCCTGGAAGGTGGGCGCGCTGCTGCTGTGTGAATCCTTCTGGCTGGCCGTGCTGGCCTGTGGGCTGGGCCTGCTGGCCGCGCACGGGTTGACGGCGCTGCTGGGCGGGATGTTGATGGCCGAGCAGTCGCTCGCCATCGCGGGCTGGCAATGGGTGTCCACCGAAGTGTGGGTGCCCGTGCTGGCTTTGGGGGTGGCCCTGGTGGCGGCGCTGGTGCCGGCGCTCGGGGCTTACCGTGTGGATGTCATGTCATTGTTGAATTCGAGGTCGTTCCCATGAAACCAACTTTTCTGTTCCTGGCCGCCGCGGCGCTGATGAGCACCGCCGCCCTGGCCCAACACTCCGATCAGGAGACCAAGGAAGACGTGGCGCGCCACCGCGCCATGGCCGCCGCCCACGAAGCCGCGGCCAAGTGCCTGGAGTCGGGCAAGGGTGAAAATGTCTGTTTGGCGGAACTCCAGGCCGCGTGCAAGGGTCTGGCGATAGGAAAATACTGCGGGATGAAACACAGCCACTGAATGCGGCCCACCCCCGCGCCGCGCCGCACTGGCGGCGCGTCACCCCCTCAAGGGGGCAACGCGAGCGGCCCGGCGGAGCCGGTTCCGCCGCGTTCTGGGTTGGGAGTTCCCCCTCTTTTTTATGAACCCTCTTTTTCGTTGCACCTTTTTGCTGTTGGCTTGTTTTTCCGGACTGGCCAGCGCTCAGCTGTCGTCGCCGCTGGGTGCGCCTGTGCCGGCTGCCAAACCGTCAACGGTGACGGGTGCTGGGTCGGGTTCCGGGGCATCGTCTGGGTTGCCGCATGTGCAGGGCCAGGGTGCGGGTGTGCACAGTCCGCTGTCGCCGTTTGCGCCGCTCAAGCCACGCGAAGACGTGCTGCCTTGGTCGGTGCTCACCGATGTGAAGACGCGCATCGAGAACCGGCGCATCGTGCCCGTGTACCCCGCGGCCGTGAACACGCTGGACCAGAAGACGCAGCGTATCCAGGGCTTCATGATGCCGCTCGAAGCGGGTGAGCAGCAACGCCATTTCCTGCTGGCGTCGGTGCCCCTGACCTGCGCGTTCTGCACGCCCGGCGGGCCCGAGAGCATGGTCGAGGTGCGCACCAAGGCGCCGGTCAAATACAGCCAGGGCGCGGTGGTCGTGGAGGGGCGGTTCCACGTGTTGAAGAATGACCCCTACGGCCTGTACTACCGCATGACCGAGGCCGTCGGCGTGAAGTGATGCGGGGCCAGCGGCCAGCGCCGCGAATGACCCCGCGACGGACCGCCGGGCGCCCGGGCGATACCATCGACCGGTGAACCTTGCTGCCCACCCCGTCGTCGCCTCCCTCACTCCCGTCTTCCTGCTGATTGCCGCCGGCTTCCTCGCCGGGCGGCTGCACTGGATACGCGACGAGGCGGTCAAGGACCTCTCCAACCTCGTGTTCCTGCTGCTGATCCCGGCGCTGCTGTTTCGCACCATGAGCGCCGTGCACGTCGAAACGCTGGACCTGCGGCCCCTGGCCGCCTATTTCCTGGCCGCGCTCGGTCTGCTGGGCGCCTCGATCGCCTGGCGCGGTTTCAACCGGCGCAGCGTGGTGCTGGCGCTGGGCGGTGTGTTCTCCAACCTGGTGATGATCGGCATCACGCTGGTCGAGTTGGCGTACGGCAAGGAAGGCCTGGTGACGCTGCTCACCCTGGTGTCGATCCATGCCCTGACGCTGCTGACCGTCGCCACGGTGGTGCTCGAACTCGCCGTGGCGCGCGAGAACCGCGCCAACGGCCAGGCGCAGCCGCACGTGCTGGCCACCACCTGGTCGGCCTTCAAGAGCGCGCTGATCCACCCCATTCCGCTGCCCATCCTGTGCGGCCTGCTGTTCGCGCAGACCGGCTGGGTGCTGCCCGTGGTGGTGGACAAGCCGTTGCAGTTGCTGGGCAGTGCCTTTGGTCCGCTGGCGCTGGTGCTGGTGGGCGTGACCATGGCGCGCACCCCGCTGGGCGGCGAGATCCGCACCACGCTGTGGATCACCGCGTCCAAGAACCTGGTGCTGCCGCTGCTGGTGGGTGTGAGCGCCTGGGCCTTTGGCATCAACGGTCTGCCGCTGACCGTGATGGTGGTGGCCGCCGCGCTGCCCATGGGCGCCAATGTGTTTCTGTTTGCCCAGCGCTACGAGGTCGCCCAGGAGGCCATCACCGCCGGCATGGGGCTGTCCACCGCGATGGCACTGTTCACGCTCAGTCTGGTGATGTTGCTCATGTCCTGGATAGGCTAGGTCCACCCCCCGCGCTGCGCGCGACCCCCTCCAGGGGCAACACCTGCGGCCCGGCGGAGCCGGTTTTTATTGACTGATCTTGCGCGCCTCTTCGATCTGGTATTCGAAGTAGTGCTGGATGCCGTAGGCGAGGCTGCCCATGAAGGCCACGGTGCCGAGCAGCATGGCCAGCACCAGCGCACCGATGGTCAACCAGTTGGTGCCGCCGGCGATGGCCTGGTCTTCGGCGCCGGGGTTGAACCAGCGGTTCCATTTTTCGCGATCGCTGAGCGCGTAGACGATGCCCGCCAGGCAGCCGGCCGCGATGCTGCTGCCGAGAAACGGCACCAGCACCCAGGCGAGCTGGTCGTCCTGGCCCAGGGTCTGGATGCGCTGCACGCCCCACCAGCCCAGCGCGGCGGCGATGGGGTGCAGCCAGCCGATCCAGTCGCCCAGGCCCCGCAGGTAAAAGCGGTGCAGACCCATGCTGCCGCCGAGCACGGCCAGCCAGGCGGCCAGCGTCTTGTTCTTCGCCCAGGTCGCGCTCATGCGGGGGTCCCGCTGGTTTCGGGCGGCGTGGTGTCGCCCGCACCCAGGGTCTTCTGCATCAGCACGATGTCGAGCCAGCGGTCGAACTTCCAGCCGCAGGACTGGATCACGCCCACCTGCTCGAAGCCCAGCGCGCGGTGCACACCGACCGACCCCGCGTTGCCGGAATCCCCGATCACGGCCATGACCTTGCGCACGCCCGCGCGCTCCAGCGTGGCGAGCAGCTCGGCCAGCAGGGCGCGGCCCAGTCCCTTGCCCGCGGCTTCGGGCGCCAGGTAGATCGAGTCCTCGACCGAGAAGCGGTAGGCCGGGCGCGGCTTGAACCAGTTGCCGTAGGCAAAACCCAGCACCTGTCCATCCTCTTCGGCCACCAGCCAGGGCAGGCCCTTGGACAGCACGTCGGCGCGCCGGGTGCCCATTTCGGCCGGGCTCGGCGGTGTGGTTTCAAAGGTGCCGGTGCCGTGCAGCACGTGGTGGCCGTAAATGCGGGCGATGGCGTCGAGATCTTCGTCGCGGCTGGGACGGATGAGGGGCATGTCGGGGCGCTTTTGCGAGGGTTGAGGTTGGTGTTGAAAAGGGTGCCACACGGGCTATAATCGCGGGTTTTGTGGTGTTTCGCTGGCCGGGTGGTCAGTCGTGTGTCTCAGGCGCCGCAATGAATGGGGTTTATTCAGCCAAAAAAACCCACTGAAGTCCCGCTCTTGGGGCTTCTCCACCCGAAGGATAAATCATGGTCGTCATTCGACTCTCCCGCGGCGGCGCAAAAGCCCGTCCGTTTTACAACATCGTGGTTGCCGACAAGCGCAACCGCCGCGATGGCCGTTTCATCGAACGCATCGGCTTCTACAACCCCCTGGCCCGTGGCGGTGAAGAGCCCCTGCGCATCGCCCTGGACCGCCTGACCTACTGGACCGGTGTGGGCGCTGAGCCTTCGGACACCGTGGCCCGCCTGGTCAAGCAACACGCTGCCAAGGCCGCCGCCTGATCACAGGCCGTTGGTGAGCAGCCCCACGCCTGGCGTCTTCAGCGCATCGTCCCTGCCGGGCGATGCGGTGGAGTTGGGACGCATCCAGGACCCGTGGGGCCTCAAAGGCTGGGTTCACATCCTGCCGCACAGCGCCGATACCGAAGCGCTGTTTGCCTCTTTCCAATGGTTCCTGCAGCCGCCCGAAGCCCGCTTCGCGCGCGGCTTTTCGGCGTTCACGGGCTGCGTTGTCGTTACCGTGGCCGAAATCAAGGTCCATGCCGATGGCGTGGTCGCCCGGCTGGAAGGCGTGGACGACCGCAACGCGGCCGAGGCGCTCAAAGGCGTGCGCATCTTCGTGCCGCGCAGTGCCTTTCCGGCCACGCCCGAGGGTGAGTACTACTGGGTCGACCTGATCGGCCTGGACGTGGTGAACCGCGAGGGTGTGCACCTGGGTGTGGTGCGCGACCTCATGCCCACCGGCCCGACCTCGGTGCTGGTGCTCGAATACACCGAGACCGTGGACGGCAAGACCCAGATCGCCGAACGCATGATTCCCTTCGTGTCCGCCTATGTGGATGGCGTGGACCTGACGGCCCGCCGCATCACGGTGGACTGGCAGGCTGATTACTGACCCCTTGGGGAAGCCGCGCAGCGGCGCAGGGGGGGAGACAATAGCCCTCATGCGATTCGACGTCATCACCCTGTTTCCTGAATTGTTTGCCCCGTTTTTCACGAGCGGCATCAACCGGCGCGCGTTCGAGTCCGGGCTGGTGGAGGTGAAGCTGTGGAATCCGCGCGATTTCGCGGACGGCAACTACCGCCGGGTCGATGACCGGCCGTTCGGTGGCGGCCCGGGCATGGTCATGATGGCCGAACCGCTGTGGCGGTGCCTGCAGGCCTTGCGCGCCGACCGCAACGAAGCCGACGAGGCCCGTGCGCCGGTGGTGCTGTTTTCGCCGATCGGCGAGCGGCTGGACCATGCCGGGGTGTCCCGCTGGGCCGACAGTGCGGGTGCGGTGCTGGTCTGTGGCCGTTACGAGGGCATCGATCAGCGCTTCATTGATGCCTGCGTCGATCGGCAGATCAGCCTGGGTGACTTTGTGCTCTCGGGCGGCGAAGTGGCCGCCATGGCCCTGCTCGACGCCGTGGCACGCCTGCTGCCCGGTGTGCTGGGGGACGAGGGCAGCCACCAGCAGGACAGTTTCAACCCCGCGCTCGACGGACTGCTGGACAGCCCGCACCACACCCGACCCGAAATCTGGCAGGGCCCCGCAGGGCCCATGGCGGTGCCTGAGGTGCTGCTGGGCGGTCACCACGAACGCATCGCCCGCTACCGCCGCGAACAAAGCCTGGCGCTCACCGCCCGTCTGCGCCCCGACCTGCTGGAACAGGCGCGCGCCCAGGGCCGCATTGGCGCCGCGGACGACGCTTTTCTGCGCCAGTCAAAAAAGCTATAATCCAAAGCTTTTCGATCCTCTGACCGGCCGCCGTGACCGGGCCAGCCCGCAAAAACACAGGCAAGGGTGCAAACCCCCATTGTGTTTCTGGACAGGGCCCCTGCCGGATTCGTGGCCTTTAGTGCAGCGCGGGCATGATCGTGAAAACAGGAAACCATGAACCTCATCCAGACCCTTGAGCAAGAAGAAATTGCTCGCCTGAACAAAGAAATTCCCGCGTTTGCGCCCGGCGACACCGTCATCGTCAGCGTCAACGTGATCGAAGGCACCCGCAAGCGCGTGCAGGCTTACGAAGGCGTGGTGATCGCCCGTCGCAACCGTGGCCTGAACTCCAACTTCATCGTGCGCAAGATCTCCAACGGTGAAGGCGTGGAGCGTACGTTCCCCCTGTACAGCCCGCTGATCGCCAAGATCGAAGTCAAGCGCCGTGGTGATGTGCGCCGCGCCAAGCTGTACTACCTGCGCGAGCGCAGCGGCAAGTCGGCACGTATCAAGGAAAAACTCGGCGCGTAAGCGACGGGTTTGCGCCCGAAGCCAGGAGCCTCATCGGCTCCGGCCCTGGCCTCCCGAAAAGCCGCTCCCAGGAGCGGCTTTTTTGTGCCCGTTCGCCGCTGCCCGCCTCTCACCGGGTCACCCCCGGCACGCGCGGGTTGGCACACCTGGCCTATGCTCCTGTCCATGTCCCAGCCCTTGCCTTTGCCCGTTTTCGACCCTCGCCTGGTCCCGGTGCTGCCGGCCGCGCCAGACGAAGGCTTGTTGCCCGCGCAGCCCCATCGGCTGACCGCCGGTGGGCTGCGCGAGCTGTTCGCCCGCCCGCCCGTGTGGACGCCCGAGTTGTTGCGCGAGAAAAAGTTTGCCGACCGCCTGCCGGCGCAGGCAGCGGTGCTGCTGCCACTGGTGATGCACGAGCGCCCGACCCTGCTGCTGACCCAGCGCACCGCCCACCTGTCCACCCATTCGGGGCAGATCGCCTTGCCCGGCGGCAAGCTCGACGAGGGCGACGCCGATGCCATCGCGGCGGCCCTGCGCGAGACGCAGGAGGAGATCGGCCTGCCGCCCGAGCGCGTGGAGGTGCTGGGCACCTTGCCGGTGTATGTCACCGGGACGGCGTTCATCGTGACCCCGGTGGTCGGTCTGGTTCAGCCCGGCTTCACACTGCAGCGCAACCCGTACGAGGTGGACGAGGTGTTTGAGGTGCCTCTGGATTTTCTGATGAACCCCGCGCACCACCGCCGTCACGCCTGGGAGTGGGGCGGCGTGATGCGCGAGTGGTATTCCATGCCGTATCAGGACGGCGAGCACGAGCGCTTCATCTGGGGTGCCACGGCCGGCATGCTGCGCAACTTCTACCGCTTGCTCAGTGCCTGAGGGGTGCCGCTGGCGGGGTCTCGCCGTGGGGCACGTCGCTATGATGGTGCCATGAGTTTTTTCGCCATCCTCCTTGCCTTGCTGCTGGAACAAGCGCGCCCGCTGGCCCACGACAACCCGGTGCATGCGGGGCTGCGCGGTTGGGCCCGGGCGGTGCGGCGCAACCTGGATGCCGGGCAGGTCTCGCACGGCTGGGTCGCCTGGGTGCTGGCCGTGGGTGTGCCGGCCCTGATCGCCGGGCTGGTCTATTGGGGTCTGTGGGCCTTCAGTTCGGTGCTTGCGTTCGTCTGGATGGTCGGTGTGCTGTACGTGACGCTGGGCTTTCGCCAGTTCAGCCACCATTTCAGCGACATCCGGCAGGCGCTGGAGGTGGGGGACGACGCCACCGCCCGCGAGAAGCTGGCGCAATGGCTTCGGGTGGACGCGTCGAGCCTGCCGCGCACCGAGCTGCTGCGCCAGGTCATCGAACATTCGGTGCTCGCGGCGCACCGGCATGTGTTTGGCGTGCTGGTGTGTTTCGTGGTGTTCTGGGTGCTGGGCCTGGGACCGTCCGGGGCGGTGTTCTACCGCATGGCCGAGTACCTGTCGCGCAACTGGCGCGCCCGCCCCGATGGCACGCCCAGCCCGGCGCTGCGCCACGCGGCGGCCCGGGCCTGGGACTGGGTGGACCACCTGCCGGCCCGGGTGACGGCGCTGGGTTTTGCCATCGTCGGCAATTTCGAAGAAGCGGTTGCGAGCTGGCGCAGCGACGCCGACAGTTTTGCGCCGGGCAGCGATGGTGTGGTGCTGGCGGCCACCTCGGGTGCGCTCAACGTGCGGCTCACCCCGCTGGCCGAGAGCGCCACCTTGCCCGATGACGCCGAGAGCGGCACGCGTCCCGAACCGCAGCTCGCGCACCTGGGCAGCGTGGTGGGCCTGGTCTGGCGCTCGGTGGTGTTGTGGATGCTGCTGCTGGCGCTGTTGACGCTGGCCCGCCTGTTGGGATAGTGGAACAACGAGCCCGGCGGGTGCCGCAGAACAGGGCTCAGTACTGGCGGCGGTCCGACAGCTCGGCAAACAGCTCGCCGTAGATCCGGTAGCGGTTCTCGCCGATGGCCAGTGGGTCCGCGCTGGCCGGATCGTCGCCCGTTTTCTGCACATGGGCCAGCACCGCGCAGCCCGGTTCGTGCAGATGGGTGCAGTTGTAAAAACGGCAGTTCCCCAGCGTCGCGCGCAGGTCGGGCATGAGGTGCGCGAGCTGCATCGGCTCGATGTGGTTGAGGCCGAATTCCTGAAACCCCGGCGAGTCGATCAGCGCCGTGCTGCGCGCCTCGTCCACCCAGTACCAGGTGGTGCTGGTGGTGGTGTGCTTGCCCGAGTTGAGCGCGCGCGAGATTTCACCGGTCAGTGCCTTGGCCTGCGGCACCAGGCGGTTGACCAGCGTGCTCTTGCCCACCCCCGAGGGGCCGAGCACCAGCGTGGTCCTGCCGGTCAGGCGCTGCTGCAGTTCCACCAGGCCGGCTTCGCTGCCGGCCGCGGTCTGGCCCTTGAGCCGCAGTGGCAGGACATCACAACCCATGCGCCGGTAGCTTTCCAGCCGGTCCCAGGCCTGATCGAAAGCGGGCTGCAGATCGCTCTTGTTGAGCACGATCAGCACCGGGATGCCCTCGGCTTCGGCCGCGATCAACGAGCGCGCGAGCTGGCGTTCGGAGAATTCGGGGTCGGCTGCGATCAGCACCAGGATCTGGTCGAGGTTGGCGGCGAAGGACTTGGTGCGCATCTCGTCCTGTCGGTAGAACAGGTTGCGCCGGGTGTCCACGCGTTCGATGCTGCCTTCGTCGCCCGTGGCCTGCCATTGCACATGGTCGCCCACGACCACCTGGCTCTTCTTTCCGCGCGGGTGGCAGATGCGGCGCTGTCCGTCCGGGCTTTCCACCAGGCAGTGCCGTCCGTGGGCCGCCACCACCAGCCCGGAAAGGGTGCCGGCCGGCTGTGAGGAGCTGGCCGCGGCGGGCAGGGCGTGGTTGCGCTTCAAAACGGCAACCTGCTGGCGTGGGGCGTGCTCATCCGGTCCTTCCGTTCAGGCCGGACCGGCGGCCAGCAGCCGCGACAGGCGTTCGCTGGCGGGCGGGTGGGAGTAGTAGAAGCGGGCGTACACCGGGTCGGGCGTCAGCGTGCTGGCGTTGTCCTTGTAGAGCTTGAGCAGGGCACTGGCGAGGTCGGTGCCGCTGGTGTGGGCCACGGCGTAGGCGTCGGCCTCGAACTCGTGCCCACGGGACATCTGCGCCATCAGGGGCGAGAGGAAGAACGTGAACAGCGGCGCCACCAGCATGAACAGCAGCAGCGCCAGCGCATTGTTGGGCGCGTCCAGCGACGGGGTGACGCCCAGCCCGGTGTAGAACCAGGCCTGACCCGATATCCAGCCCAGCAGGGCAAAGCCCAGCAGGCTCAGGCCGAACATGAGCACGATGCGTTTGACGATGTGGCGGCGTTTGTAGTGGCCAAGTTCGTGGGCCAGCACGGCGTCGATTTCCGCCGGGTTGAGCTGCTGCAGCAGGGTGTCGAAAAACACCACCCGCTTGGCCGCGCCAAAGCCGGTGAAATAGGCGTTGGCGTGCGCGCTGCGCTTGCTGCCGTCCATCACGTACAGGCCCTTGGCGGCGAAGCCGCAGCGTTGCATGAGGGCGTTCACGCGCGCCTTGAGGGCTTCGTCTTGCAGCGGCTGGAATTTGTTGAAGATCGGTGCGATCACCGTCGGGTAGAGCACCAGCAGCAGGAGGTTGAAGCCCATCCAGGCGCCCCAGGCCCAGAGCCACCAGGTGGCGCCGGCCGCGCCCATGAGCCACAGCACCAGGGCGGCGATCGGCAATCCGATCAACGCGCCCACCAGCGCTCCCTTGAGCAGATCGGTCAGCCAGAGCGACAGCGTCATCTTGTTGAACCCGAAGCGCGCTTCGATGCGGAAGTTCGACCACCAGGCCAGCGGCAGGGCGATCAATCCACCGATCAGCGAAAAGCACGCCAGCAGCGCGAGCTGCTGCAGCATGCCGCCACCCATGGTGCCAAGCAGGGCCTGGTTGAGCCAGTCCAGCCCGCCGAGCAGCGTCCAGCCCAGCAACAGCGCACTTTCCAGTGCCAGCTCCAGCAGGCCGAACCGGGTCTTGGCGATGGTGTAGTCGGCGGCCTTGTGGTGGGCCTCGGGCGTGATGGTCTGGGCAAAGGCCGGAGGCACGGTGGCGCGGTGGCGGGCGACGTGGCGCATCTGGCGGCTGGCCAGCACGGTGCGCGTGATCAGTCCGAGCACAATCAGTGCACAAAAGGTGGCGGTGAAAATCCAGGCGGTGTCGTCCATACCGGGGAGTCTATCGAAGACCACCGGCCCCTGACGCGGCAGGGCCTGGACACGGGTCGCCAGAGCAAAGGTTCCATGGCAAAAGGACCGGTCCGGCCGATCGGCGAAAATCGCCGGATGCAAGTACCGAACGACCTCAGCAGCCCGACCGCCACCGCGGCCCCCGAAACCCCCACCTTGAGCAAGAGCGACCAGAACCTGGTCTGGATCGACTGCGAGATGAGCGGTCTGGACCCGGAAAAGGAGCGCCTGCTCGAGATCGCGGTGGTGATCACCGGTCCGCAGCTCACGCCCCGTGTCGAGGGGCCGGTGCTGGTGATCCACCAGAGTGACGCGGTGCTGGGCGCCATGGACAACTGGAACAAGGGCACCCACGGCCGCAGCGGCCTGATCGACAAGGTGAAGGCCAGCACGGTCGACGAAGAAGAGGCGCAGGCACAACTGCTGGCGTTCATTGGCAAATACGTGCCGAAGAACGGCTCGCCCATGTGCGGCAACACCATCAGCCAGGACCGGCGTTTTCTGGTGAAGTACATGCCCAAGCTGGAGGCGTACTTCCACTACCGCTGCCTTGACGTGAGCACGCTCAAGGAACTGGCCAAGCGTTGGCGTCCCGAGGTATACGACAGCTTTAAGAAGCACCAGAAGCACACCGCGCTGGCCGATGTGCACGAGTCGATCGACGAACTCGAGCACTACCGGACCCATTTCCTGCGCTGAGTCTGATCCCTCTGCCGACGTCCGGCTCCTCGGCCAGAGACCTGGCCAAGGCCCGGTCGTGAGACGTCGGCATGTCAGAATTGTGAAATTCACGTGAACAAAACATGACGAAAAAATCCCGCTCCCGCTTTATTTCCAAGCACCAGGACGTGCTGCAACTGGGCGCAGCCCTGGGTTTTCTGCTTCTGGTGGGCCTGTATGCCTCCCTGACGGGCGCCGACGTGCTGGGCCTGTCGGGGCCGGCAGTCTGGTTGCTCATCATCTCGGCGGTGGTGGGCGGCTACATGGCCATGAACATCGGCGCCAACGACGTGGCCAACAACATGGGGCCGGCCGTGGGGTCGGGCGCCATGACCATGGGCTGGGCCATCGTGGTGGCCGCGGTGTTCGAGGCCATGGGGGCCATCGTGGCGGGCGGCGAGGTGGTGGGAACCATCAAGGGCGGCATCATCGACAGCAAGCAGATCACCGATGCGACGCTGTTCGCCTGGGTCATGTTCGCAGCGCTGCTCGCGGGCGCCCTGTGGCTGAACCTGGCCACCGCCATTGGTGCCCCGGTGTCCACCACGCACTCCATCATCGGCGCCGTCATGGGTGCGGGCATTGCGGCGGGCGGTTGGGGTCTGGTCAACTGGGGAACCATCGGATCGATCGTGGCCAGCTGGCTGGTGTCGCCGCTCATGGGCGGTGCGATCGCCGCTCTCTTCCTGTACATCATCAAGCGCAGCATCACCTACCGCAATGAAATGACCGAGGCGGCCACCCGCGTGGTGCCCTGGCTGATTGCCGTGATGGCCTGGGCCTTTGGCTCCTACATGTTGCTCAAAGGTCTGGGGCAACTGGTGAAAGTGAGCTTCTGGCTCGCCATCGTGCTGGGTGCACTCTTTGGTGGCGCCGTGTTGCTGCTGGTGCGCAAACCCGTTGCCCGCCAAGCGCGGCAGCAGGCCAACACCAAGGAGGGCGTCAACCGCCTCTTCACCTGGCCGCTGGTGTGTTCGGCCGCCTTGCTCAGTTTTGCGCACGGGGCGAACGACGTGGCCAACGCCGTGGGGCCGCTGGCCGCCATCTACGAAGCGGTGATCGCGGGTGCGGTCGCGACCAAGGCCGCCACCCCACTGTGGGTGATGGTGCTGGGTGCGTTGGGCCTGGCGGCGGGTCTGGCGCTGTATGGTGCGCGCCTGATCCGCACGGTGGGCAAGGAAATCACCGAGCTGGACAACATGCGGGCCTACTCCATCGCCATGGCCGCCACGCTCACGGTGATTTTCGCGTCCCAGCTGGGCATGCCGGTCTCCACCACCCACATTTCCATTGGTGCGGTGTTCGGGGTGGGCTTTCTGCGCGAGCTGCTCAAGGTGAACTACGCCAAGATGGAGGCGGTGGTGTTCGCCGGGCACCAGGGGCAGGACCGTGCCGAGGTCGAGAGCTATCTGCAGCGCTTCGAAGCCGCCGAGGTGCACGAGAAAAAACGCATGCTTGCCGATATGAAACGACGCACCAAGGACCGTGAGGCGGTCGATGGCGCGGTGTTCGCCAAGAAGGAACAGAAGGCGTTGAGAAAAGCCTATAAGAAGGAAATCGTCAAACGCTCGGCCGTGCTGCGCATCGTGGCGGCCTGGATCGTCACCGTGCCCGCCACGGCCGTGCTCGCGGCGATCCTGTTCCACCTGGTGGCGGCCGTGCTGGGCTGAAATTCGACAAATCGCTTGGGGTTTTCCCTCAAGCGTGCCATAATCGTTGGCTGCGCAGGAAACTGCGCTGATTTGTGCATCTGCCTCACACACCAGGCTCCCCGATTCTTTGCGCTGGCATGCGCCTCTTTCGATAGATGTCTTGCCAGCCCGCCAGCGGTTCTCCGTTGGTGTTGCGGATGGGGCCTTCGCTCCCGGCGTCCTCCACTTGTGAAGTGGGACCCATGGCGCGTAGACCGTTTGATGGTTGATGTTTTGTAACCACGAACGGATCTGGCGCGCTGGAGCCTCCCGCCTCACATGGCAGGCGGGCCACCAGTGTCTTTATTCGATCAATTGCGCGTAATGCGCATGGACGAACATGAGCGACTCTTTTGAAGCCCGCGGCGATTTCTCGCCCGAAATCCTGTCTGCCGAACCCGAAGCAGACACCCCCGTCACCCCCACCCCGGCCGAACCCAACGGCTTTGAGCTGCTGGGCCTGGCCCCCGAGCTGGTGCAAGCCTGTGCCGACCTCGGCTACGTGCAACCCACCCAGGTGCAGAACAACGTGGTCCCCAAGGCCATGCTGGGCGAAGGCGAAAAACGCTTTGCCGACCTGATGGTCTCCAGCCAGACCGGCAGCGGCAAGACCGCCGCTTTCCTGCTGCCCGTGCTGCACACCCTGCTGCAGCAACAGGCCCAGGCCGAAGCCCAGGAGCGTGCCGACTTCGAGCAGGCCTGCGCCGACGCGCTGGCCCGTGGCGAGGCCGCGCCCAAGCGCCCCAAGCGCAAGGACCCGACCAATCCGCGCAACTTCAAGGCCGCCACCCCGGGCGCTCTGGTGCTGTGCCCCACGCGTGAACTCGCCCAGCAGGTGGCCAACGACGCCATCGACCTGGTGCGCCACTGCCGCGGCCTGCGCATCGCCAACGTGGTGGGCGGCATGCCCTACCAGTTGCAGATCGCCAAGCTGCAGAACGCCGACCTCGTGGTGGCCACGCCCGGTCGTCTGCTCGATCTGCAGCGCTCGCAGCAGCTCAAGCTCGACCAGGTGCAGTTCCTGGTGGTGGACGAAGCCGACCGCATGCTCGACCTCGGTTTTGCCGACGACCTGGCCGAAGTCAACGACCTGACCAGCCAGCGCCGCCAGACCATGATGTTCAGCGCCACGTTCGCGCCGCGCATCCAGCAGCTCGCCATGCGTGTCATGCACGACGGCGGCAAGCACGTGCAGAAGGTGCAGATCGATTCCCCGCAGGAACAGCACGCCAACATCCAGCAGAAGCTGTTCTGGGCCGACAACGCCGACCACAAGCGCAAGCTGCTCGACCACTGGCTGCGCGACACCAGCATCAACCAGGCCATCGTGTTCGCCAGCACCCAGATCGAGTGCGACGGCCTGGCCAACGACCTGCAGCAGGAAGGCTTCTCCGCCGTTGCGTTGCACGGCGCGCTCAGCCAGGGCATCCGCAACCGCCGACTGATGGCGCTGCGCGCGGGCCAAGTGCAGATCCTGGTGGCCACCGACGTGGCCGCGCGTGGCATCGACGTGCCGACCATCACCCACGTCTTCAACTTCGGCCTGCCGATGAAGGCCGAGGACTACACGCACCGCATCGGCCGCACCGGCCGCGCCGGGCGCGATGGCCAGGCCATCACGTTTGCCGAGACCCGCGACCGTCGCAAGATCTTCGACATCGAAGCCTTCACGCGCCAGCGCATCGCCGTGGAAACCATCCCTGGCCTGGAGCCACGCCAGCGCGCGCCCCAGGCCGAGCCGTTTGGCCGTGGGGGCCCTGGTGGACGCCCGGCGGGTCGTGGCAACGACCGCTTTGCCGATCGCCGTGGCGCGCCGGCACCGCGCGGTCCGCGTTTCGAGGGCCGCGGTGACGCACCGCGTTTTGAAGGTCGCGGCGACGCGCCCCGTTTCGAGGGCAACCGCTTCGAACGCGAAGCCCCGCGTGGCGACAACCGCTTTGACAACCGTGGCGACAGCCGTCCGGCCGGTCGTGGTTTTGGCGACAAGGCCCCGGCCCGCGCAGGTTTCGGTGCCAAGCCCGCAGGCTTCTCCAGCTTCGGTCGCAACGACCGGGCTCCCGAGCGCGGCGCCGATCGCTTCAGCGACCGCGGCAACTCGGAACGCGCCGCCTTGCGTGGGGGTGAGTTCCAGCCGCGCCGTTCCGAAGGTGGCGCACCCGCCCGCCCGGTGGCCCGTCGCAGCCCGCGTTGAACACCGCCCGAGCGTCTCGAACCACCCAGCAAAAAGGGCCCCGCATGCGGGGCCCTTTTTTGTTGCGTCGCCGGGGCGGCGATCAAGTGCTGAGCTTCAGGGGTACAGACCGCGCAAGTCGCGGGCGTGCAGGATGCGCTTGCAGGCCACGATGAAGGTCGCGGTGCGCAGGCTCACCTTGTTCTCTTCGGCCACCTGCCACACGGCGGCGAACGCGCCTTTCATGATCTTCACCAGGCGTTCGTTGATCTCGTCTTCGCTCCAGAAGAAACTGGAGAAGTCCTGCACCCATTCGAAGTAGCTCACCGTCACGCCGCCGGCGTTGGCGATCACGTCGGGCAACACCAGGATGCCGCGGTCGTGCAGGATGTCGTCGGCTTGCGGCGTGGTCGGGCCGTTGGCGCCTTCGATCACCATCTTCGCCTGGATGCGGCCTGCGTTCTCTTCCGTGATCTGCTGCTCCAGCGCGGCCGGGATCAGGATGTCACAGGGCACTTCCCAGAACGCATCGTTCGCAATGACCTCGGCGTGGGGGAAGCCCGCCACCGAACCCACGCGCGACACATGCGCCAGCAGTGAAGGCACGTCCAGACCCGCTTCACGGTAGATCGTTCCGCCATGGTCCTGCACCGCCACCACCTTGGCGCCGGCGTCGGCAAACAGCTTGCCGGCCACGCCACCCACGTTGCCGAAACCCTGCACGGCCACGCGCGCCTTGCTGATGTCCATGCCCGTGTGTTTGGCGGCTTCCACGCCCACGGTGAACACACCGCGGCCGGTGGCTTCACGCCGGCCCAGCGAACCGCCCAGGTCCACCGGCTTGCCGGTGACCACGCCGGTGGCGGTGGAACCCTCGTTCATCGAATAGGTGTCCATCATCCAGGCCATGACCTGTTCGTTGGTGTTCACGTCCGGCGCGGGGATGTCCTTGCTCGGGCCGATGATGATGCCGATCTCGCTGGTGTAGCGGCGCGTGATCCGCTCAAGCTCACCCATCGACAGCTGGCGCGGGTCCACCCGAATGCCGCCCTTGGCGCCACCGTAGGGCACATTCACCGCCGCGTTCTTGATCGACATCCAGGCCGAGAGCGCCATCACTTCGGACAGGGTCACGTTCTGGTGGAAGCGCACGCCACCTTTGCCCGGGCCGCGCGAGGTGTTGTGCTGCACGCGGTAGCCCTCGAAGTGCGCGATCGAGCCGTCGTCCAGGTGGATGGGAACGTCCACGATCAAGGTGCGCTTGGGTCGCTTGAGCGTGTCCACCCAGCGGGCCAGATTGCCCAGATAGGGGGTCACGCGATCCACCTGCTGCAGGTAGATGCCCCAGGGCCCGAGATTGGTGGGGTCCAGATACGAGGGCAGGGCGCTGGTGAAGGCGGCCGGGCTGTTGGCCGCGGCGCCGGTAGGGTGCGGTGCTTGTGACATGTTGCGTTGTTTCCTAGGGGTGAGCTGGCCCGGAATGGTGGGTCAACGGATGCGACTGTACGGAGCGCCGTGGCACCTGTCCAAGGCTGTGTTGCCATGCTTTTATGCGGCAAATGCATAACCCTGCCGGCGGGCCGGTGCGCTCAATCGGTCGCCGCGCCCCAGACCTGACGTGCCACACGCGCCATGTTGTCACCCAGCACTCCATCGACGTCCCTCGAGCCCATACCCACCGCCCGCAGTGCATCGGGCAGGGCTTGCCAGGTCTCGATGGGCGCGTAGCGCATCTGGCTGATGCCTCGGCCGTAGCCCGCCTGCGCGGGCCACCAGAAGCCCGGATCGAAAGCCCCGGGCGGATCGTCGTTCAGTTCGGCTTGCGAAAAACCGATGTCCAGGCCCAGGCCCACGTGCTGCGCGCCCACCAGATCGGCCACGTAGGCCACATGGCGCGCCAGGTCGTTCGCCTGGGGTGCTTCGCAGCCCAGAAACTTCGACACACCGGAGATGCAGACCACACCGCCGGTGGCCGCGCAGGCGCGGATCTGTTCGTCGGTGATGTTGCGGCCGTGTTCGGCCAGCGCCAGCGGGTTGGCGTGGCTGAACACCACCGGGTGGCGCGAGTGGGCCATGATGTCCAAGGTGGTGCGCCGTTCGGTGTGGGCGCAGTCCATGAGCACGCCCGCATCGTTCACGGCCTGCACCATGCGGCGCCCGAGCGCGGTCAGGCCCTGGGGTTGATCGTGGCAGCCGCCGGCCACGCTGTTGTTGCGGTTGTAGGCGAAGTGGATCTGCCGCACGCCGAGATCGCGGTACAGCGCCACCATCTCGGGGCGCTCCAGCAGGGGCAAGGCGCCCTCCAGGTCAAAACCCACCGCGAGTTTCCCCGTCTTGCGCGCATGCTCGATGTCGGCCACAGTGCTCGGGATCAGATAGCGCCCGGGCTCGGCCCGCAGCCGCGCACGGAAAGCGGCGAGCACCGGCAGGATCTGGCTCAGCGGATTCATGTCCATGCCCACGTTGATGCAGACGTGGTGCACCCCTGCGGTGCGGTAGCGCTCCAGAGGTTCAAAGCTGGCATCGGGGTGCAGGGGCAGGCAGGTATGGGCTTCCCAGCGGATCATGGCTTTCCTTCTTTGGGTGCGGCGTTGTGCGATGGCATCGATTTTGCGAGGGTTGACGGGCGCCCGGTGGAGCCTTCGCGCCTTGAACGGGTGGCACCAACGCAGGTGACTGACACGTGACGTTTTGTGTTGATAATGAATTTTTCCTTAACAAGGGGGCGCATGTCGCTGCTCCCGCAACAACGAAGGATGACCCATGCTTGAACTGAAGAAACTGACCCTGGCTCTGGGCCTGTCTGCGGTGGCGATGGCCTCGCAAGCCGCCGGCACGCTGATTTTCTGTTCCGAAGGCAGTCCGGAGGGCTTTGATACCGCGCAATACACGGGAGGCAACACCTTCGACGCCGCCGGTCACGCCATCTTCAACCGCCTGACCCAGTTCAAGAAGGGCGGCACCGAGGTCCAGCCGAGCCTGGCGCGCGAATGGACCGTGTCCGCCGACGGACTGACCTATACCTTCAAGCTGCGCAAGGGCGTCAAGTTCCACACCACCGACTATTTCAAGCCGGGCCGTGACATGACCGCCGACGACGTCATCTTCACCTTCGAGCGCATGGTCAACAAGGACCACCCGTTCAACAAGGCCTATCCGGCCCAGTTCCCCTACGCCTCGGACGTGGGCCTGGAGAGCAACACCGAGTCGGTGACCAAGACCGACGACCTGACGGTGGTGATCAAGCTCAAGCAGCCCGACCCCGATCTGCTGGTCAAGATCGCCATGCCGTTTGCTTCGATTCTGTCGAAGGAATACACCGACAAACTGGTGGCCGAAGGCAAGGCCAGCATGATCAACCAGCAGCCCATCGGCACGGGCCCCTTCGCGCTGCGCCGCTACGAGAAGGACGCTCAGATCCGCTACGTCAAGCACAAGGACTACTGGAATGCCAAGGACGTGCTGGTGGACAACCTGATCTTCGCCATCACCACCGACGCCTCGGTGCGCTTCCAGAAGCTCAAGGCCGGTGAGTGCCACATCATGTCCTACCCGAAACCGCAGGACATCGCCGCCATGAAGGCCGACCCCAAGCTGAAGATGGACACGGCACCGGGCTTCAACATCGGCTACCTGAGCTACAACACCGAAAAGGCGCCGCTGAACAAGGTCGAAGTGCGCCAGGCTCTGGACATGGCGATCAACCGCAAGGCCATCATCGACGCGGTGTACCAGGGGCAGGGCCAGGCGGCTTCCAATCCGTTCCCGGCTTCGCTGTGGTCCTACAACGCCAAGCTGAAGAACGCCGCCTTCAACCCCGAAAAGGCCAAAGAGCTGCTGAAGAAGGCCGGCGTGGCCGAGGGCACCGAGATCACCCTGTGGGCCATGCCGGTGCAGCGCCCCTACAACCCCAACGCCAAGCTGATGGCCGAGATGATCCAGGCCGACTGGGCCAAGGTGGGCATCAAGGCCAAGATCACGCAGTACGAATGGGGTGAGTACCTCAAGCGCCTGAAGCAAGGTGAGCACGACACCGGCCTGATCGGCTGGACCGGCGACTACGCCAGCCCCGACAACTTCCTGGGCGTGCTGCTCACCTGCGAAGCCATCGGCGGCTCCAACTACGCGCGCTACTGCAGCAAGGAGTTCGACGGCTACGTGCTCAAGGCGCGCAACAGCGTGAACCAGAAAGAGCGCACCGAGCTGTACATGAAGGCCCAGGAGGTGTTCAAGAAGGACATGCCTTGGTCCACCATCGCCCACTCCACGGTGAACCAGCCCATGCGCAAGGAGCTCAACGGCTTCAAGATCAGCCCGTTTGGCGACTACAACTTCGAAGGCGTCAGTGTGAAGTGATCCCCCCCGCGCCGCCTGCGGCGTCACCCCCCCGGGGGGGCAACGCGAGCGGCCCGGCGGAGCCGGTTCCGCCGCGTTCTGGGACTTCGCTCGCCGCAGGCTCACTGCGTGTAGCCTGCTCCGTTCCAAGGTAACGCGGTCGAGCATGGTTTTCGTTAGATGGCAGGCGTCAAGTTCTTGACGTCTGCTCTTTTTTACGCATTCTGAAAACAACAAGGGGTGCTCCCTCATGCTGAGATACCTCCTCAAGAAGTTGCTGGTGCTGATTCCCACGATCCTGGGCGTCACGCTGCTGACTTTTTCCCTGATCCGTCTGATCCCCGGCGACCCGGTCGAAGTGATGGTGGGCGAGCGCACGCTCGACCCGGAGCTGCACGCCGCCGCCCTCAAACGCCTCGGTCTGGACCAGCCGCTGTACGTGCAGTACGGCCGTTATCTGGGGCAACTGGCTCAGGGGGACCTGGGGCAGTCGCTCAAGACGCAGTCCCCTGTGTGGAGCGAATTCAAGGACCTGTTTCCGGCCACGCTGGAGCTGGCGCTGTGCGCGCTGCTGCTGGCCCTGGTGCTGGGCCTGACGGCGGGCGTGCTCGCCGCCGTCAAGCGGGGCAGCTGGCTGGACCACACCGTCATGACGGGTGCGCTCACCGGTTACTCCATGCCCATTTTTTGGTGGGGCTTGCTGCTGATTCTGATTTTCTCGGTGGGGCTGGGCTGGACGCCGGTGTCCGGCCGGCTCGACCTGATGTTCGACGTGCAGCCGCAGACCGGCTTCATGCTGATCGACGCCTGGCTGGCCGAGCGCGCCGACCCCGAGCTCAACAGCGGCGCGCTGTGGGACGCGGTGCGCCACCTGATCCTGCCGGCCATCGTGCTCGGCACCATCCCACTGGCGGTGATCGCGCGCATGACGCGGTCCAGCATGCTGGAAGTGCTGCGCGAAGACTATGTGCGCACGGCGCGCGCCAAGGGTCTGTCGCCCATGCGCGTGATCTTTGTGCACACGCTGCGCAACGCGCTCATTCCGGTGCTCACCGTGGTGGGGCTGCAGGTGGGCACGCTGATGGGCGGCGCGGTGCTGACCGAAACCATCTTCTCCTGGCCGGGCATCGGCAAGTGGCTGATCGATGCCATCGGCCGGCGCGACTACCCCGTGGTGCAGAACGGCATCCTGCTCGTGGCCACGCTCGTCGTCGGTACCAACTTCGTCGTGGACCTGCTCTACGGCGTGGCCAACCCTCGCATCCGGGTGCAAGCATGAACTTCAAGGAATTCTGGCGAGCCTTCTCGCAAAACAAGGGCGCCGTGGCCGGCCTGGTGTTCATGTCCATCGTGGGCCTGCTGGCGATCTTCGCGCCCTGGGTCGCGCCGCACGACCCGATCGAGCAATACCGCGAACACTTCCTGCAGGGCCCGGTCTGGGCCGGTGGCACCAGCCAGTTCCTGCTGGGGACCGACGAGCTCGGTCGTGACCTGCTCTCGCGCCTGATCCACGGCGCCCGGCTGTCCTTGCTGGTGGGCCTGGTGTCGGTGGTGCTGGCGATGATTCCGGGCGTGATCCTGGGGCTGGTGGCCGCGTTCGCCGGCAAGTGGGTGGACGCCGCCATCATGCGCGCCATGGACATCGTGATGGCCTTGCCCTCGCTGCTGATGGCGGTGGCCATCATGGCCATCCTGGGCCCGGGCCTGCTCAACGCCATGATCGCCATCGCGCTGGTGTCGCTGCCGGCCTATGTGCGGCTGGTGCGCGCCTCGGCCATCGGCGAGCTGCAGCGCGACTACGTGACCGCCGCGCGCCTGTCGGGCGCGCGCACGCTGCGGCTCATGTTCGTGACCGTGTTGCCCAACTGCACGGCGCCGCTGATCGTGCACGCCACCATGAGCTTTTCCGCCGCCATCCTGGAGATCGCGGCGCTGGGTTTCCTGGGGCTGGGCGTGCAGCCGCCGCTGCCCGAGTGGGGCACCATGCTCGCCTCGGCGCGCGACTACATCGAGAGCGCCTGGTGGGTGGTGACGCTGCCGGGCCTGACCATTCTGTGGTCGGTGCTCGCGATCAACCTGGTGGGTGACGGCTTGCGCGATGCGCTCGATCCGAAACTCAAATCCGCCACATGAAACACCCCCGCCGCGCTGCGCGCGACCCCCTCAATGGGGCGATGCGATGCGGCCCGGCAAAGCCGGTTCCGCCGCATCCTTGGCTCAGACATCTCGCGCCGGTGGCGGTGCGGTGCAACCCTTGAGAGATTTGGCATGAGTCTTCTTGACATTCAAAACCTGCGCGTCGAGTTCGGCGCCAAGGGCCGTGCCTTTCGCGCGGTGGACGGGCTGGACCTGCAGCTGGACCAGGGCCAGGTGCTGGGCATCGTGGGCGAGTCGGGCTCGGGCAAGTCGGTCGCGATGATGGCCGTCATGGGTCTGCTGGCCGGACAGGGCCACGTCGGCGCCGATCGCCTGCGGTTCGACGGCAAGGACCTGCAGACCATTTCAGACCGCCAGCGCCGCAAGATCCTGGGCAAGGACATGGCCATGATCTTCCAGGACCCGATGACCTCGCTCAACCCGAGCTTCACCGTGGGCTTCCAGATCGAAGAGGTGCTGCGCGAACACATGGGCCTGCGCGGCGCGGCCGCCCGGGCGCGCGCCATCGAACTGCTGCAGATGGTGGAAATTCCCGGGGCCGCGCACCGGCTGGAGAGCTACCCACACCAGTTTTCCGGCGGCATGGCGCAGCGCGTGATGATCGCGATGGCGATCGCCTGCAACCCCAAACTGTTGATCGCCGACGAGCCCACCACCGCGCTGGACGTGACCATTCAGGCCCAGATCATGGAGTTGCTGGTGCAGCTGCAGCGGGCGCACAACATGGCCCTGATCCTCATCACGCACGATCTGGCCGTGGTGGCCGAGGTGGCGCAACGCGTCGCGGTCATGTACGCCGGCCAGGAGGTGGAGCAAGGTGCCGTGGAGCGCCTGTTCACCGCACCGGCACACCCCTACACTCATGCACTGCTCAGCAGCGTGCCCGAGCACAGCCGTGGTGCGCGCCGCCTGCAGACCCTGCCCGGCATCGTGCCCGGCCAGTTCGACCGGCCCACCGGTTGCCTGCTCTCGCCGCGTTGCCCCAAGGCCCAGGACCGCTGCCACGTCGAACGCCCCGCGCTGCTGGCACAGGGCGGCGGTCTGGTGCGCTGCTTCTACCCCATGACGGCGCAGGAGACGCTATGACCGCCACCCCGATGACCGCGCCCACGGCGCCCGTGATGCAGGCCGAATCGCTGACCCGCCATTACGGCGTGTCGCAGGGTTTCCTGAAACCGAACGTCACGGTCAAGGCCCTGGTCGACGTGTCGTTCACGCTCACGGCCGGCCAGACGCTGGCCGTGGTGGGCGAGTCCGGCTGCGGCAAGAGCACGCTGGCGCGCCAGCTCACCCTGATCGAGCCGCCCACCGCTGGCCGCCTGCAGGTGGGCGACGAATGGGTGACGCCGGGCGACCGCGCGCAATACAAGCGCTTGCGCAGCCAGGTGCAGATGGTGTTCCAGAACCCCTACGCCTCGCTCAACCCGCGCCAGAAGATCGGCCACCAGATCGGCGAGCCCCTGCTGCTCAACACGACGCTGAGCGCCGCCGAGCGCAAGGACAAGGTGCTGGAGAGCCTCAAGCGCGTGGGCCTGCGCCCCGAGCACTACGACCGCTATGCCCACATGTTTTCCGGCGGCCAGCGCCAGCGCATCGCCATCGCGCGCGCCATGGTGCTGCAGCCCAAGATCCTGGTGGCGGACGAGCCGACTTCGGCGCTCGACGTGTCGATCCAGGCCCAGGTGCTCAATCTGTTCATGGACCTGCAGGAGCAGCTGCAGACCGCCTACGTGTTCGTCTCGCACAACCTGGCGGTGGTGGAGCACATCGCCAACGATGTGATGGTGATGTACCTGGGCCGCGTGGTCGAGGCTGGCCCGAAGGCCACGATCTTTGCCAACGCGCTGCACCCTTACACGCTGGCCCTGCTGTCGGCCACGCCGTCGATCGATCCGGCGCAGCGCCAGAAGAAGATCAAGATCCACGGCGAGCTGCCCAGCCCGCTGAACCCGCCCAGCGGGTGCGCCTTCCACAAGCGCTGCCCGAAGGCCGATGCGCGCTGCGAGCGTGAGCTGCCGTTGTTGCGGCCTCTGGAAGGGCGGCAGGTGGCTTGCCACCACGTTTGATTTCAGGCGACCCGCGCAGCGGCGGGGCGTGGGGGCGGAGTTTCGCCGCCGGGCCGCCCCAAGGCGAAACAGCCCCCTTGGGGGGCAGCGACCCGCGCAGCGGCGGAGCGTGGGGGCGTACGTCCTATGCGTTGAACTGCAGCGCCGCCAGCCCCGCGTACACACCACCCCGCGCCACGAGCTGCGCGTGTGTGCCCTGTTCCACCAGCCGCCCGTGGTCCAACACCACAATGTGGTCGGCCTGCTGCACCGTGGCCAGGCGGTGGGCGATCACGAGGGTGGTGCGGTCCTTCATCGCCGATTCCAGCGCGGCCTGCACCATGCGCTCGCTCTGCGCGTCCAGCGCGCTGGTGGCTTCGTCCAGCAACAGCAGGGGCGGGTTCTTCAACGTGGCGCGTGCGATGGCGATGCGCTGGCGCTGCCCGCCCGAGAGTCGCACGCCGCGCTCGCCCAGAAAGGTGTCATAGCCCTCGGGCAGCTTCGAGATGAACTCGTCCGCGAAGGCCGCGTGGGCCGCGGTGCGCACCTGTTCGTCGCTCGCGCCGGGCTTGCCGTAGCGGATGTTTTCCAGCGCGCTGGTGGAGAAGATCACCGGGTCCTGCGGCACGATGCCGATGCGGCTGCGCAGATCGTGCAGGCTCAATTGGTCGATGGGCACGCCGTCCAGCGCGATGCGGCCCGAGGCCGGGTCGTAGTAGCGCAGCAGCAGGCCGAACACCGTGCTCTTGCCCGCGCCGCTCGGCCCCACCAGCGCCACGGTCTGGCCGGGCTTCACGTCGAGCGAAAAGCCCGCCAGCGCCGCCTGCGCGGGGCGCGACGGGTAGTGGAACGTGATCTGCTCGAACACCAGCGCGCTGCCGCCTTGCGGCTGGGCCGCGGCCACCGGCTGGGCGGGCGACTGCACCGGCGACTCCAGGCTCAGCAACTCCATCAGCCGCTCGCTCGCGCCCGCGGCGCGCAGCAGGTCGCCATAGACCTCGCCCAGCACCGCCACCGCGCCGGCCAGGATGATGATGTAGACGACGGTCTGGCCCAGGTGCCCGGCGCTGATGTCTCCCGCGATCACCGCCTGCGTGCCCTGGTACAGGCCCCACAGCAGCAGGGCGGCCGTGCTGATGATGATGAACGCCACCAGGCCGGAGCGCGCGCGGCTGCGGCGCACGGCGGTGCTGAAGGCGTGTTCGGTCGCGTCGGCGAAACGCCGCGCTTCGCGGTTTTCCGCCGTGTAGCTCTGCACGATGGGGATCGCGTTGAGCACCTCGGCCGCGATCGCGCTCGAATCGGCCACGCGGTCCTGGCTGGCGCGCGAGAGCTTGCGCACGCGCCGGCCAAACCACATGCTCGGCAGCACCACCAGCAACAGGATCAGCAACACCTGCGTCATCACGTAGGGGTTGGTCCAGACCAGCATCACCAGCGCGCCCAGGCCGGTGACCAGGTTGCGCAGTCCCATGGAAAGCGAAGAGCCCACCACCGTCTGCACCAGGGTGGTGTCGGTGGTCAGGCGCGAGAGCACTTCGCCGGTCTGGGTGGTTTCAAAAAACTGCGGGCTCTGGCGCAGCACATGGCTGTAGACCGCGTTGCGCAGGTCGGCGGTGATGCGGTCGCCCAGCCAACTCACGAAATAGAAGCGCAGCGCCGACGACAGGCCCAGCAGCACGGCCACGCCAAACAGCTGCAGGAAGTGCCCGCGCAGGCCCATGGTCTGCGCGCCGCGGTCCAGCGAGACCAGGCCGCCGTCGATGAGGTGGCGCAGCGCCAGTGGAAACAGCAGCGTGGCCACCGCGGCCAGGATCAGGAACACCACGGCCAGCCCGATCTGCAGCCGGTAGGGCCGCATGAACGGCAACAGGCCGCCCAGCGAGGTGGGGGTGGTGGCTTTTGGGCGTTCGGTCGGGGCTGCAGCACTCATGGCAGGAGTGTGCCGGGTTTTTGCCTGGCCTTGCCGGAGCTCGCCCGGGGCGTGAGGCCGTGGCCGGCTTGCCGCACTACAGCACCACCGCGCTCACGACCACGAAGTAGGTCAGCAGGCTCAGCAGGTCCTGCACGATCGTCGCCAGCGGGCCGCTGCCGTAGGCCGGGTCGCTGCCCAGCCGGCTCAGCACCCAGGGCAGCACCAGCCCGATCGTGGTGGCGATGCCGCCGGCCGCCACCAGTGCCGCCGCGACCGCGAAGGCCAGTGGCCAGTCGCCAAACGCCAATCCCACCGCCGGCAGCGTGAGCCCGGCGAGCACCAGGCCGATCAGCAGGCCGGTACGCATCTCGCCACCGATCAGCGTGGACAGGCGCGCATGGCTCAGCGAGAGCCCGCGCACCGCCACCGCCTCGGTCTGTGTGCCGATGGCGTCGGCCAGGTACACCAGCCCGGGCACGAAGAAGGCGATCGACGGGTGCAAGGCCAGTGTGTGTTCGAAGCGGGCGACGATGAAGGTGGCCAGGACGCTGCCCAGCAGCCCCACCAGCAGCCAGGGCAGGCGGTGCCGCAGGCGGCGCATGGGCGGCTCTTCCATCGCCTCGCGGGCGTGCAGGCCCTCGCGCGTGATGCCGGCGAAGCGGTGGATGTCTTCCACGTGTTCGCGCCGCAGGATGTGCAGCAGCGCCGAGGCCGGCACCACGCCCACCAGGCGCCCCTGGGTGTCGGTCACCGGGATCGCACTGAGCTCATGGTGCAGCGCCAGCGATGCCACGCGCTCCTGGTCCGTTTCGGGGTGTACCTTGGGAAAATGGGCGGTGACCGCCTGGTCCAGGCGCATGTCGCGCGGCAGGGTGAGCAAGGCCCCCAGCGGCACGATGCCCAGCAGGCGATCATCGGTTCCGACCACGCACACCAGGTCCATGCACTTGCTGGGCCGCGCGATCAGCTGGGTCAACACCTCGGCCACCGTCTGGCCCGGTGTGGCTCTCGGCACGTCGGCCACCGCGTGGCGTCCCGCGCTTTCATTGTGGCGCGGCGGCGCGGGCGGGTCCTGTTCGGTCCGTGGCGGGGTCGCGACTGGCATGGCGGTGGCGCTGGGGTTCGACATGGGGGCTCCTGTCCGTGGGCGGTGCGTGTGCCCGTCCTCCGTACGCAGTGTAGTTTTCACCACCGGTTCCGATCTTGCTCACCCCCACCACCGTGTGGGGCCACCGCTTTGAACCGGGTTGAGCAGACTCAATCGGGAGCGGTGTTGGGCTGCCTAGGATCGGATGGGTTGCAGTGCGCTTGTCGCCTTCGTACCGCGGCCTTTGGTGTCAACGGGGCGCAGAGGATGGAGGTATCGCCATGCTGAAGTTTCTGATCGCCGTGGATGGTTCCGCGCACGCGATGAATGCCATCGGTGCCGTTGCCGCGCTGGCACGCGCGCCGGCGCCCCTGGAAGTGGTCCTCATCAACGTGAGGAACGACCCGATCTACTACGCCGAGCTGCCGCCCGATGCCTTGCAGGAGCTGGAGGCCGCCGTGCTGACCCAGCAGGCCCGGGTGCTGCAGGAAGCCGCCGCCCACGCGCGGGCCAGCGGCCTGACGGTGAGCGCCACACGGGACCCCAGCGGGACTGCGGCGTCGGAGATCGTGCGGGCCGCCGACGACCTCGGGGTTGACCAGATCGCCATGGGAACGCGCGGCATGGGCTCGATGGGCAGTCTGTTCCTGGGGTCGGTGGCTCAGCGGGTGGTTCACCTGGCCAAGGTGCCGGTCCTGCTGGTGAAGTAGGGCGGACGGACCGACCCCCCGTGAGCCCGGGCAATGGGTGCTCAGGGGCGGTCCCTGCGTTCATGCAGGTACTGCGCTTCGATGGTGGCCGCCATGTCGCGCAACTGGTCCGCCATCAGTGGCAGCAGATCGTCCAGCGTCACCAGACCGACCAGCAACCCTTGTGGCGTGACGATCGGCAGCCGGCGCAGGCCCTTGTGGCGCATGGTCGAGAGCAGGTCCTTGATCGAGTCTTCTTCCAGCGCCGTGACCAGGTTGGGGGTCATCACGTCTTCGACCGCGAGAACGGCGGGATCCAGTCCCTGGGCCACCACGGCGGTCACGATGTCGCGGTCGGTCAGTATGCCCACGGCGATGCGGCCGGCGCCGGTGTCGTCCACCACGATCAGGCTGCCCACGTGCCTTTCTCGCATGAGGCTGGCTGCTTCGCCCAGTGGCATGCTGCGCTCGGCCACGGTGACGATCCGGTTGCAGATGTCGGCGGCGTTCATCTTTTCGCGCATGGGTTTCTCCTGGGTGCGCCGGGTGGGGATGGCGCTTGGCCGGCCTTTTGGGCTCAAGGGGCCACGGGCCAGCCCTTCAACATGAAGAAGGCCCGCCGACCCTGACGGGTGGCGGGCCTTGTGAAGGTCCCCGGCATCGCGTGCGACCGTCCTGCCGGTCTGAGGGTGCCTTCACCCCTCGTGGTGTCGGAGACACCACGACCTTTCCCCCTAAAGGGAAACCTCACCTCGCCGCTGGCGGGCGGACTTTCATCACATCCCCCATTGGCCATTGCAGTGTGCAGCCACCGGGGCGTGTGGCCATTGAGCATGCTCAATTCAGCCGCAGATTTTCAGATTTTCTGAACAGCTCAGGCCGCGAGCCGGTGAACGGTGGGGCGCCGGCTCTGCGCGGGCATGCTGCCGTTGGCGGGGAGCCGGGCGCGCACGATCAGGGGCGCGTCCATCGGCCGCCGGGTGCTGCGGGCGAAGGCCGCAAGGCCGTCCATGTCCCGTATCCCGACTTCTCGGTCGCACACCTGGATCAGACCCAGCGCGGCCAGGGTGGTGAAGCTGCGGCTGACCGTTTCGTGCGCCACACCCAGCAGGCTGGCGATCTCGCGCCGCCCCATTCGCAGGAGGAAGCGGCTCGGCGACAGTCCACAGTCCGCCATGCGCCGGGAATGCTGGATCAGGAAGCGGGCCAGGCGCACCTCGGAAGCGACCGCCGCCATGATGTCCACCAGCTCGCGGCTGTGCGCCAGGGTCCGGCTGCCGCAGTGCTGCAGCATCTGGCCAAAGGCCGGAAGCGCCTGGCTCAGAGACGGTATGTCGCTGCAGGGAACCACATGGACGGCGGATGCCTCCAGGGCGGAGATGGCCACCGGATACGACGCCATGCACAGTGCGTCAAATCCCAGGACTTCGCCGCGGATGGCAAAGGCCAGCACCTGCTCATAGCCGTCTTCGTCGGTGCGGAAGATCTTGAACGTGCCTGCGCGCACGAAAAAGAGGGCGTCGACGGGCGCACCTTCGAGCACCAGGCACTCGCCCGCATGGAGATGCCGAAGGACGACGGGGATCCGCTCGGCGGCCTGCGGACGTTCAACAGGGGTCCCCGTCAACTGCAACAGATCGGCCATGGTGCTGACCGCGGATCGGGCGGTGCGATCGGCCTGCCCGCCGTGGGTCTGGCTCGGATTTCTGCGGCTCATCGCTTGCTCCTGCTTGCAAACCTCGAAACAGGTTCATCATTCGTCAGCATGTGCCAAATGTCACGATCCATCCATCGGACTCGGCGCACGGATGGAGTCGGAATCCGGGTCGGGGCGCGAGGGAAGTTGTCTGATGGAGTGTAGGAAAAATCTGATTCAACAGAGAGGTTCTGCATGCACAAACACCGTCCTCCTGCGGATGCCCAGGACATGGATTCGCTCATCGAGACCGGGGCCATTCATGCGGCACTGGAAGGCATCGTCACCATCGATGAATCGATGCGCATCGTGATGATCAATCCCGCCGCGCAGCGCATGTTTGGCCGCAGCGCTTCGCAGGCGCTGGGTCGAGATCTGTCCATCCTGATTCCGGATGCGTTGCGGGCGCCGCACGCCGATCACGTGCGGCAGTTCATGGGATCGGACGTGGTGGAGCGCCCGATGGCCGAGCGCGGCAAGCTGGTGGGCCTGCGGGCCAACGGCGAGGTGTTCCCGCTGGAAGCGGCCATCTGCAAGGTGGATGTTGCGGGCGCTGGGGGTGCGAAGCGCTATGTCACGGCGCTGCTGCGCGACGTGAGCGACGAACACAGGCTGGAGGCGCTGATCGATCAGCTCAACCGGCGCATGCGTTCGCTGTTTGATCTGCTGCCTGTGGCGATCTGGATCGCACAAGGCGAGCGGGTGGTCTACGCCAACCGGGCATGTGCCCGCCTGTTTGGCATGGCGCGTCGCGAGAGCCTGACCGGGCAATCGATCTACGCGCTCCTGGCTCCCGTGGCGCACGACCTGGTCCGCGAAAAAATGGCCCATGCGCTGGCCTGGCAGGAAGAGGTGTTGACCGTGCACGGGAAGATTGCCCGGCACGACGGATCGTCACGGGATGTCGAGATGGTGGTGGCCGCGTTGCCGGACCACTCGCGCACCCTGGTCCAGATGGTCCTGTCCGACGTCACGGAACAATCACAGGAGCGGCGCGACCTGCTGGACTCGCGGCGCACCCTCAGGGACCTGGCCGCGAGCGTGGTGGACGCTCGGGAAGAAGAGCGGCGGCGCATCGCCCGCGAGCTGCACGACGAGCTGGGCCAGCGGCTCACGGCCCTGAAGCTGGAGCTGTCCGCGCTGGAGAGGAGCGGGGCGCTGGGTGGGCCCTCGGCGCACATGCGATCCATGATCGAGATGGTGGACGACACGGTGGCCGCCACGCGCCGGATTTCGATGGACTTGCGCCCGTTGATGCTGGACGACCTGGGCCTGAGCGCGGCCATCGAGTGGCTGGCTCAGGATTTCGAGAAGCGCACGGGGCTGCAGGTGGTGTTGCGGCTCGACCCTTTGCCGGACCCGATGCCGCAGAAGGCCCTGACCGCGCTCTACCGCATCGTGCAGGAGGCCCTGACCAACATCGTTCGCCACGCGCGCGCCACGCGCGCGGTGGTGTCGATGGCCCACTCGGCATCGCACATCGATCTCTGCGTCGAGGACAACGGCAGCGGGTTTCCCGATGACCCGCCCCGGACCCCGAGGCGTTCGTTCGGCCTGATCGGCATTCGCGAGCGGGTGCTCATGCTGGGAGGGCAGCTCAGCATCGGCAACCTGCCGGAGGGTGGTGCGAAGCTGGTGGTGAGGTTGCCCATATCCGGGACACACGACACGGCGATGGCCACGGCGGCGCCGCAGGACAACGGTTCGGTTGCTGGAGATGCGCCATGAACGACACCACATTGCACGCCGGGCTCAGTCTGCTGCTGGTGGACGACCACACGGTGGTGCGCGAGGGGCTCAAGCGGCTGCTGGACCCGCAGGCGAACCCGTGGAGCATCACCGAGGCCGGCACCGGTTTTCAGGCGCTGGAATGCCTGCGCCGCCAGGCTTTCGATCTCGCCATCGTGGACCTGTCCCTGCCGGGCATGAGCGGGCTGGATCTGATCCAGCGCATCAAGAGCGAGTTCCCTTCGGTGGCGGTGCTGGTGCTGACGATGCACAGCGAAGAGCAATACGCCATTCGCGCCTTGAAGGCGGGGGCCAACGGCTACGTCACCAAGGACAGCGCGGTCACCGAGCTGGTGGCCGCGGTGCGCAAGGTGGCGTCGGGTGGTGTTTTCCTTTCGGCGTCGCTGGCCGAGCGGGTGGTGCATCAGCTCAATGGGCAGCACCCGCTGCACGATCTGCAGACCCTGACCAACCGGGAGCTCGACATCCTGCAGCGCATCGTGAGCGGCCAGCGCCCGGTGGACATCGCCGACGCGCTGCACCTGTCGATCAAGACGGTGAGCACGCACAAGAAACACATCCAGGAAAAGCTGGGGCTGGACTCCACGGCCGCGCTGGTGCGCTTCGGGCTGGAGCACCGGCTGGGCCGGGAGCTCATGGGGGAGGCCCCGCCCGGGGACGGCGATGGCAATGAAAGGGCAGCGAGATGAGCCACACGATGCGCGCCATGGTGCTGGAGCGGCCCGGTACCCGCCTGCGCCTGACGCACTGCGCGGTGCCGGAGCCCGGCGTCGGTCAGGTCCTGATCGCGGTGGAAGCCTGCGGCGTGTGCCGCACCGACCTGCACCTGGTGGACGGCGAGCTGCCCGACCCGGTGCTGCCCATGATTCCCGGCCACGAGATCGTGGGCCGGGTGGTGGCTTTGGGGGCCGGCGTGCAGGGCTGGCAGGCCGGACAACGCGTGGGCGTGCCCTGGCTGGGCTGGACCTGTGGCCACTGCCGGTTCTGCCGTGCCGGACGGGAAAACCTGTGCGAACGGGCGCGCTTCACCGGCTACCAGATCCCCGGCGGCTACGCGCAGTACACCGTGGCCGACGCGCGCTACGGCTTCGCGCTGCCCGAAGAAACCGCGCCCGAGCACCTGGCGCCGCTGCTGTGCGCGGGGCTGATCGGCTACCGCGCGCTGCGCATGGCGGGCGATGCGCGGCGGCTCGGGGTGTACGGCTTCGGTGCGGCGGCGCACCTGATCACGCAGGTGGCGCGGCGCCAGGGCCGCGAGGTGTTCGCGCTCACGCGCCCGGGCGATGCACAGAGCCAGGCGTTTGCCCGCAGCCTGGGCGCGGCCTGGGCCGGTGGTTCGGATGAAACGCCCCCCGAACCGCTGGACGCGGCCCTGATCTTTGCCCCGGCGGGCGCGCTGGTGCCGGCCGCGCTGCGGCACGTGGAGCGGGGCGGCTGCGTGGTGTGTGCGGGCATCCACATGAGCGACATCCCTTCGTTTCCCTACGCCTGGCTCTGGGGCGAGCGCTCGCTGCGCTCGGTGGCCAACCTGACGCGGCGCGATGGCGACGAGTTCTTCGAACTGGTGCGGCAGGCGCCGCTGCAGACCGAGGTGCACCTGTTCGCGCTGGAGCAGGCCAACGAGGCGCTGGACCAGTTGCGCCGCGGCGCTTTCCAGGGCGCGGCCGTGCTGCGCATGGACGCGCCGGCCTGAATGCGCAGGCGGTTCAGGCCCTGAGCTGCGCGATCACCTCGTCGTCCTCCACCTGGGGAAAGTCGCGGTAGAACTGGCCGACGGCCTGGAAGTCTTCGGGGGCGTGCAGGCAGACCACCTCGTCGGCCAGGGGCTGGACATGCTCCAGTGCTTCGATCGACGACACCGGCACGGCGCAGACCAGCCGCTTCGGGTGGCGCTGGCGCACGCTGTGCAGCGCGGCGATCATGGTCGCGCCGGTGGCCAGGCCGTCGTCCACCACGATCACCACGCGCCCGGCCGGGTCGATGGGGGTGCGCAGCGGCGAATACATCGCACGGCGCGCATCGAGCGCCCGGAGCTGCTGGCGCTTTTCCTCGGCGATGTAGTCCGGATCGGCGCCGACCTCGGCCGCATAGGGTGCGATGGTGCTCCAGCCGCTCTCGTCGATGGCGCCGATGGCCAGTTCGGGCTGGTACGGCGCGTGCAGCTTGCGCACCAGCACCACGTCGAAATCGCCTAGGAGCAGGTCGGCCAGGGTCTTGCCCATGGGCACCGCGCCACGGGGAATGGCGAGCACCAGCGGTTTCTGGCCCCGGTAGGCGCCCAGGCGGGTCGCCAGCTGGCGGGCGGCGTCTTCGCGGTCCTGGAACATGGTGGGTCCTCTCAAGTGGCCCGGCCCGCGGGCGCTGGCCGCAGCAACTGGACGCTGAAGTCCGGCTCGTAGGGGGGCACATGGCATTCGACGATGTCGGTGGGCGCGACTTCCAGCCGCAGCCCCACCACGTCGGCACGCAGCGGCAAAGTGGTCACGCAGCGGTCGGCCAGAACCACGAGGTGCACGGCCGCAGGGCGTTTGCGGGTCAGCCAGTCCACCACCTTCAGCGCGGAGTGACCGGTGTAGAGCACATCGTCCACCACGAGCAGGGTGTGGTCGCGCAGGTCGAGCGCGGCGTGGTGCGGCGCTTCGGCGAACTGCGTGTCGGGGAACAACAGCGTGAGGTCGTCGGCGTAGCGCTTGACCGACAGGTCCAGCCGCAGCGGCGGGGCCAGGCCATGGCGCTGCACCATGCGCTGGGTCAGGCGGTCGGCCAGCGGCGCGCCCCGGCGCAGCACGCCCACCACCGCCACCGGGCCGCTGCCGTGCAGCAACCCGGTCGCCTGCTGTGCCATGCGGTCCATCACAGCGCCCAGGCTGGCGCTGTCGTAGAGGCAGGTTCGGGAGCCTGGAACGTCGTTCATGGGGTGACGGCGCGCTTCAGACGCCCGGCCTGTGAGGCAGGTGTTTCAGGAACCAGTCGGCGGCGAGCGCGGCCACGCTCTCCAGTGCGCCGGGCTCTTCGAACAGGTGGGTGGCACCCGGCACCACTTCCAGGCGTTTGGTGCAGCGCAACTGGCGCAGCGCCCAGCGGTTGAGGTCCAGCACGTCCTCGTCGTCGCCGCCCACGATCAGCAGTGTGGGCGCCTGCACCCGGGTCAGGTGCTCCGGGGCCAGATCGGGGCGCCCGCCGCGTGAGACCACTGCGGCGATGTCCTGGGGCCGATCCGCCGCGGCCACCAGCGCGGCCGCTGCCCCCGTGCTGGCGCCAAAGAGGCACAGCGGCAGGCCCGAGAGGTCTTCGCGCTGCCTGGCCCATCGCAGGGCCTCCTGCACCCGTTGACCCAGCAGCGCGATGTCGAACACCTTGCGCCGGTCGCGCGCTTCGTCCAGGGTCAGCAGGTCGAACAGCAGGGTGGCCAGCCCGTGCCGTTGCAGCGCGCGGGCCACCCAGCGGTTGCGTTCGCTCAGGCGGCTGCTGCCGCTGCCGTGCGCGAACAGCACCAGGCCCCGGGCCTGGGCCGGCAGCGCCAGATCGCCCTGCAGCGAAGACGCCTGGAGAACCACGGCTTCATTGATCATGGCCATGTCGGTGGCTGATGGCGCGGGGGGTGTTCCACCCTATAACTCCGGCATGGTGGCCCCGGGCATGCCCATGTCCTGCGGGGCCTTGGGCGCCGGGGCGTTGGCGATCATGCAGTCGGTGGTCAGCACCAGGCTGGCGATGGAGCCGGCGTTCTGCAGCGCCAGGCGCGTCACCTTGGCCGGGTCCATCACGCCCATCTGCAGCAGGTCACCGTAGCTGCGGGTGGCCGCGTTGTAGCCGTACGCGGGCTCGGCCGAGTCGTCCACGCGCTGCAGCACCACCGAGGGCTCGTCGCCCGCATTGCGGGTGATGCAGCGCAGCGGCTCTTCCAGCGCCTGCGCGATGAGTCGGATGCCCGAGTCGTGGTCCAGCGAGCCGCCGTGCTGGTCCGCCAGCACACGCCGCGCGCGCAGCAGCGCCACGCCGCCACCGGGCACGATGCCTTCCTCGATCGCCGCGCGGGTGGCGTGCAGCGCGTCTTCGACGCGGATCTTGCGTTCCTTCAGCTCGGTCTCGGTGGCCGCGCCCACCTTGATCAGGGCCACGCCGCCCGACAACCTGGAGATGCGCTCTTCCAGCTTCTCCTTGTCGTAGTCGCTGGTGGCGGCCTCGCGCTCCTTGCGCAGGCTGGCCACGCGTTCCTGGATCGCCTGCGTGGTACCGGCGCCGCCGATCACCGTGGTGTCGTCCTTGCCCACCTCCACCCGCTTGGCCCGCCCCAGATCGGAGAGCTGGGCCTTGGCCAGCGTCAGGCCCAGCTCGTCGCTGATCACGGTGCCGCCGGTGAGCACGGCGATGTCCTGCAACATGGCCTTGCGCCGGTCGCCAAAGCCGGGGGCCTTCACCGCGCAGGCCTTGAGCGTGCCGCGCATGGTGTTGATCACCAGCGTGGCCAGGGCATCGCTGTCGATGTCTTCGGCAATGACCAGCAGGGGCTGGCCGCCCTTGACCACCTCTTCCAGCAGAGGCAGCAGGTCCTTGAGCGAAGACAGGCGCTTGTCGTACAGCAGGATGGCCGCATCCTCCAGCGTGGCGCTCTGGCGCTCGGGGTTGTTGATGAAGTAGGGCGAGAGAAAGCCGCGATCGAACTGCAGGCCCTCCACCACCTCCAGCTCGCTGCTCAGGCCCGAGCCGTCTTCGATGGAGATCGCGCCCTCGCGGCCCACGCTGTCGATCGCGCGCGCCAGCAGCTCGCCGATCGAGCGGTCGTTGTTGGCCGAGATGGATGCCACATGGGCGATCTCCTGCGAGCTGGCGCAGGGCCGCGCCATGCGGTGAAGTTCGGCCACCACCGCTTCAATGGCCTGCTCCATGCCGCGCTTCAGGTCCATCGGGTTCATGCCGCCGGCCAGGTAGCGCAGGCCCTGCTGGATCATGGCGTGCGCGAGCACGGTGGCGGTGGTGGTGCCGTCGCCCGCCATCTCGCTGGTGCGCGAGGCCACCTCGCGCAGCAGTTGCGCGCCCATGTTTTCGAAGCGGTTTTCCAGCTCCACCGACTTGGCCACCAGCACGCCGGAGTTCACGATCTGTGGCGCGCCGTAGTCGCGGTCCAGGATCACGGTGCGCCCGCGCGGGCCCAGCGTCACCTTCACCGCCTCGGCCAGGGCATCGACACCGCGGCGGATCTTGTCGCGGGCCTCTTCGCGAAAGAGCAGTTGTCTGGCTGTCATGTCCAAGTCCTCCAGCGGCAAATCTCTGGGCATCTGTGTGATGGCGGCGTTCAGCGCATCTTTCCACCGCCCGGGGCAGGTTCGATTGAGCGTGCGCAATGCCGTGGCATCTGGGGCCGCCGCCAGCGGTGCGTCGCCGCGTGGCGCGCCATTGACCAGACTCAATGCGCAGGCTGCTGCCGCGTAGCAGCATTCCCGTCGGGGCGCGTTGCTGCCTTTGCGCTCCAGTCATCCCGCATACCACCCCAAAGGAGAAGCTTCATGAACGAACTCAGTACCCGCGATCCGTTCTCCACCGATCTCTTCGATGACGCTTTTCGCAATTTCCTGCGCCCCTGGGTGGCCCGTGGCACCAGCCACACCCCCCAGATCAAGATCGAGCTCACCGAAAGCAACGGCGACTACAAGCTCAAGGCCGACATCCCCGGCGTGCGCAAGGAAGACATCGAGATCAACATCGATGAGAACAAGGTGAGCATCTCGGCCGAGATGAAGAAGGAAAGCGAAGAGAAGAAGGGCGACCGCGTCATCCGCTCCGAGCGGCAGTACGGCTACGCCAGCCGCAGCTTCTGGCTGGACAGCCCGGTGGACAAGGGCAAGTCCACGGCCAAGTACCAGGACGGCGTGCTGGAACTGACCCTGCCCAAGAAGGCGCCGGCCACCTCGCAGCGTCTCGAAATTTCCTGAAAGCCCGCGACCGGCCAGCCTTCAGTTCACGGGCAGTTCGGGAGCGGGTTGCCCGGGCGCCGGCAGGCCGGTCAGGGCGCGCAAGGCGTCCGCGTCCAGCGTTTCCCGCACCAGCAGTTCCCGTGCGCAGCGCTCCAGCAGTTCGCGCCGCTCCCGCAGGATGTCGGTGGCACGCTCGAAGGCCTGCATCACGGCGGCTTTCACCGCTTCGTCAATGCGTTGCTGGGTTTCGGGGCCGGGGTGCCAGCCGTTCTGCGCCAGGCCCGGCACATCCAGGAAGGGCTGGCGCTGGGGCTCGAAAGCCACATAGCCCAGCGACTCGACCATGCCGTAGCGCGCGGCCATGTCGTGCGCGATGTTGGTGGCCTTGGCCAGGTCGTCCGCCGCACCGGTGGAGAGCTGGCCGAACACCAGTTTCTCCGCCGCGCGGCCGCCCAGCAGCACCGTGATCTTGTGCTCCAGCTCTTCCTGCGACATGAGGAAGCGGTCTTCGGTGGGGCGCTGGATGGTGTAGCCGAGCGCGCCGATGCCACGCGGAATGATGGACACCTTGTGCACGGTGTCGGTGCCCGGCAGCGCCATCGCCACCAGCGCGTGGCCCATTTCGTGGAAGGCCACCACCTCGCGTTCGTGCGGGTTGAGCACACGGTTCTTCTTCTCCAGCCCGGCCACGATGCGCTCGACGGCGGTGGTGAAGTCTTCCAGCGCGATGTCGGGCGCGCCGCGCCGGGTGGCCGCGAGCGCCGCTTCGTTGCACAGGTTGGCCAGGTCGGCGCCCGAGAAGCCGGTGGTGAGCTGGGCCACCTGTTCCAGCGATACCTGGGGCGAGAGCCGGATCTTGCGGGTGTGCACTTGCAGGATCTGCACCCGGCCCGCCTTGTCGGGCCGGTCCACCAGCACCTGGCGGTCGAAGCGGCCGGCGCGCAGCAGGGCCGGGTCCAGTACCTCGGGCCGGTTGGTCGCCGCCAGCAGCACCAGGCCCGACGAGCTGTCAAAACCGTCCAGCTCGGCCAGCAGCTGGTTCAGCGTCTGCTCGCGCTCGTCGTGGCCGCCAATGGGCGAGACCGCGCCCCGTGCGCGGCCCAGCGCGTCCAGTTCGTCGATGAAGATGATCGCCGGCGCCTTGGCGCGTGCCTGCTCGAACAGGTCGCGCACCCGCGCCGCACCCACGCCCACGAACATCTCCACGAACTCGCTGCCCGAGATGCTGAAGAACGGCACGCCCGCCTCGCCGGCCACGGCCTTGGCCAGCAGGGTCTTGCCGGTGCCCGGTGGCCCGACCAGCAGCACGCCGCGGGGCAGCCGCGCGCCCAGCCGGCCAGACCCTTGCGGGTCTTTCAGGAAACTCACCACCTCCTGCAGCTCGGCCTTGGCCTCGTCCACGCCGGCCACGTCAGCGAAGGTCACGCCGGTGTCGCGCTCGACATAGACCTTGGCGTGGCTCTTGCCGATGTTCATGAAGCCGCCCGCGCCCTGCCGGTCCATGAAGCGGCGGATCACGAAGAACCACAGGCCGATGAACACCAGGCCGGGCAGGATCCACGACAGCAGGTCCCGCAGCAGCGTGCTTTCCACCACGCGTCGGTAGGGCACGCCGTGTTTCGAGAGGCGTTCGGCCAGATCGCCCTCGACCCGGTTGGCCACGATGGTGGTCTTGCCGTCGGCCGCGGGGGCCTTGAGCGTGCCGGTGAGCGTGGTCTCTCCCACCACCACTTCGGCCACACGGCCCTCGGCCAGCGCCTGCTCGAACTCGCTGTAGGGCACGGCCTCCACCGTGCGGGCGGTCTGCCAGAGGGACTGGATCCATGTCAGGGCCAGCAGCGCCAGCAGCCAGTAGCCCAGGTTCCACTGGGTCTTTTGATGGGGTTGCATGTGATCGCCTTTCTGTCGGGAGCGCCGGGGGAAGCGCCGCCCATGGCGCCGCGCCAGGGGCTGGCCATCGTCCATGCATCTTAGGGGGTCATGGCGCCGCCGCGCCACCCGCCGCGCAGGCGAGGGTTCAGCCCGGGCACTGCCGGGCGGGGAGGGGTCAGGCGTGGCTGTGTGCCAATGCGCTGGCGATGCGGGTGTGGACCTTCTCCAGCTCGCCGATGAGCTCGTCGACCTGTTCCATGAACTCTTCCCGGCTGGTGTGCGGGCTGTTCGTGATCAGTTCGGTGGAGCGCTCGGCCAGCGCCTGTTCGCCCGCTTGCCGGGCCCAGCGCCGCACCTCGCAATAGGCCAGCAGGGCCAGCCGGCCCATGTCGCCGCTGCGGCGCGCGTATTGCAGGTCGCCCAGAAGGTCTTCCAGTCCGGGCAGCAAGAGTGCGTTGGAGGCGTTCATGTTGCAGTGCAGCATATCCCGTTTCCCCGGTCCGGGCGCGCCCTTTCGTCGGCCGGTGCTTTTTCGGGATGGGCGGTTGGCGGCCCGTTGCAAGTGCCCGTTTGGCGGCGGCGGGCGTGTGGACAGGGTGCATGTAGCCAAATGTTACGATGCACGCCAATTTCAAACAGAGGGAGGATCGGCCATGCAGGCAAACGACGATTTCGCGCCAACCGAGTGGATGGGCGGCGCGCCCGGCGCACCGCACAAAACCCGGGAGCTGGACATCCGCTTCACCGGATCGGGCAGCGAGTATTTCCGTATCTGGATCGTCAACCTGCTGCTGACCCTGGTCACGCTCACCTTGTACCTGCCCTTCGCCCGCGCGCGGCGCATGGCCTATTTCCAGAACAACACCCTGGTGGGCGGCGACCCGCTGGGTTTTCACGCCGACCCCTGGAAGATGTTCCGTGGCTACCTGCTGGTGCTGGTGCTCGGTGTGGGGTACTGGGGGGTGTCGAATTTCATGCCGGCCTTCGCCTGGGTGGCGCTGCTGGTGCTGATGGTCCTGTGGCCGGCGCTGTGGCGCGCCTCGCTGCAGTTCCGTCTGCGCAACACCAGCTGGCGCGGTGTGCGGCTGGCCTTCCTGGGCGATTTGAAGTCGGCCTACCTGAGCATATTGCCGTTCTTCCTGCCGGGTCTGGCCTTCCTGCTGTTCCTGCCCGACATGCCCGAGGGCGACAAGGTGGACCCCGAAGTCATCAAACAGATACTGACGGTGGAGGCCGTGGTGCTGCTGGGTTTCCTGTTCACGTTCCCCTGGCTGATGGCGCGCATCAAGCGCTACCAGCATGGGGGCTACGCCTTCGCGCAGGAGCGCACCGAACTCACCGTGGGCGCCGGGCGCTTCTACCTGCTGTTCCTCAAGGTGCTGGGGGTGATCCTGCTGGCCATGCTGGTCGCTGGCGTGTTGGTGGGCTTGGCGATGGGTGTGTTCATCGCCCTCGGTGCGTTCACCCTGGGTGAGATCTTCAGGGGCGGCGCCTCGCAGGGCATCTTCGCCATGATCGCGATGGTGTTTGTCATCGGTCTGGCCTACCTGATCCTGCCGCTGATCGTCGGCCCCTACACCACCTCGCGCCTGCAGAACCTGCTGTGGGAACACACCAGCAGCCCGAAGGTGCAGTTCCAGAGCGAGCTGCGCTTCGGCCCGCTCTTTCGCGTCACCCTGGTGAACTGGCTGCTCATCATCGTCACCCTGGGCCTGTTCTGGCCTTTTGCCAAGGTGCGCGCCACGCGGGTGCGGCTCGAAGCCATGTCGCTGCAGGTGCAGGGCGATGTGGACCACTGGGTCGCTGCGGCGCAGACGCCGGGGCAGGGCGTGCTGGGCGATGCCGCGGGCGACTTCTTCGGTTTTGACATGGGCCTGTGATGAACACGCCTGGGTCGCTCGATACCCTCTGGTTTGACGGGCGCAGCCCACGGGCCCGGCCCGCGAGCCTGCGGATCGAAGGCGACGAACTGCTGCTGGGCGCCGACGATGGCCAGGTGCGGCGCTACCCGGTGAAGGCCGTGCGCTGGCCCGAGCGCACCACCCACGGACAGCGCCAGGCCGAGCTGCCCGACGGTGGCCTGGTGCAGCACGCCAACGCCGCCGAATGGGATGCGTGGTGGCAGGCCAGCGGCCTGCACGAGAGTGCCGTGGTGGGCTGGATGCAGAGCTGGCGCGCCACGCTGGTGGCCATGGCGGGCAGCGTGGCGTTTTTCGCCGCCGCCTGGGTCTGGGGCGTGCCCTGGCTCAGCCAGACCCTGACCCAGCTGGTGCCCGCTTCGCTGGAGGTCGCCATCGGCGAGCAAAGCCTGGAGCAGCTCGACGGGCTGTTCCTCCAGCCCAGCCGCCTGCCCCAGGCCCGGCAGGACGCCCTGCGCCAGCGCTTCACCTCAGTGGTCGAGCGCGCCTACCCCGAGGGCGATGCACCGGCCTGGCAGCTGTCGTTTCACCGCTCCGAGCTGCTGGGCGCCAACGCCTTCGCCTTGCCCGGTGGCGCGATCGTGATGACCGACGAACTGGTCGAACTGCTGGACGACCAGCCCGATGCCATCGTGGGCGTGCTCGCGCACGAGCTCGGCCATGTGCAGCACCGCCACGGGCTGGACTTGATGGTGCGCGCCAGCCTGGTGAGTGCGTTGGTGGGCGTGGTGCTGGGCGACGCCAGTGGCTTCCTGGCCACCGTGCCCGCCACCCTGGCCACGCAGTCGTACTCGCGCGATGCCGAGCGCGAGGCCGACGCCCATTCGGCGCTGATGCTGCACCGCAGCGGCATACCGCCGGCGGTGATGGCGGTCTTCTTCGAGCGCCTGCTGAAGGAGGAGGGCATCGACCTGCCCGCCGACCCACCGGGGCCGCACACAGGCCCCAAAGACCCGGCCCGGGACGAGGAAAGCGCCGAGGCGCAGGACGAAGGCGGTCCGCTGCCCATCGCCATCTCCAGCCACCCGGACCACGCCGCGCGCATCCGCTTCTTCCGGGAGTGGCAGGCCACGGCCCCCTGAGACCGCACACAGGTTTCGGGCGCCGCGCCGCGCTCGGCTTCGTGGCGGCACCCGGCGCGGCAGCGCCGCACATCCCCGTCTGATCCATCCCCTGCGGCCGCGCCGGCCGGTGGTGCGCCAGCGCACAGACGCACCCGCTTCACGGGCTTACTGTGGACCCATTGGCGCTGGAACCGAGCCAGCCTGCCATGCGGAGCACCCTCTTCCCGGGATGCGGCCGCCGTTTAACCGCACCACAGAAAGACGATCATGAAAACCACCAAACGCTTCGCCATCCTCCTGCTCGCCGCGGCCGCCTTCACCGGCATCGCCGGCTGCGCTTCGAACGCCAAGCAGGAGAGCACAGGCCAGTACGTGGACGACACCGTCATCACCACCCGGGTGAAGGCCGAGATCCTGAAAGACGCTTCGCTCAAGTCGGCGGAGATCAACGTCGAGACCTTCAAGGGCGTGGTCCAGCTCAGTGGTTTCGTGAACTCGCAAGCCGACATCAACCGCGCCGTGCTGGTCACGCAGGGCGTGCCCGGCGTCAAGTCGGTGAAGAACGACATGCGCATGAAATGACCGACGGGCTTCGGCCCTCTGGCATCCCTTTTTCCCCCGACGAGGCCGTCCCGTGAACACACGGAACTCCACCGTTGCGTGAATCCCGCGGCCTTTCCCACCACCTCACCGAAGGAAAACCATGAGCACGACTTCCAACTTCCCCAACACCCTGAGTGATGACGCCTCTTCGCTGGCCCACGCGGTCGCACAGACCACCGGGGACGCGATGCGCGCCACCCAGCGCGCGACACAGCAGGGCATGGACCGTCTGTCCGACGACGTGGGCAACGTGCGTGGCCAGGCCAGCACCGCGTTCCAGCACCTCAAGAGCGACACCGAAGCGCTGGCGCACCGTGGCATGGACGCCGTGCGCGACAGCGCCGGCCAGCTGCGCGAGAAGTCGCTGCACGCGAAAGAGGCCACCACCAGCTACATCCAGCACGAGCCGGTCAAGTCGGTGCTGATGGCCGCCGCCGTGGGCGCGGCGCTCATGGGCCTGTTGGCCCTGTTCAGCAGCCGACACGGCGGCCACAACGGCCGTTGAGCCCGGAGCGCTGGCCATGATCCACCCCGTGTTCCGTCTGGCGGCCTCGCAGCCTCAGTTGCTGGCGGAGCACGCGGCGGCCTATGCGGGCCTGCTGGGTGAAGAGCTGGCCATGGGCAGCGCGCGCCTGCAGCGGCGCTTGGCGCTCCAGCTGGCGGGCGTTGCCTGCCTGGTGGTGGCCGCCGTGCTGCTGGGTGTGGCCTTGCTGCTGTGGGCCTCGTTGCCCGGGGCCGGTGCCCGCGCGCCCTGGCTGTTCGTGCTCACGCCCGTGCTGCCGGCGGTGCTCGGCCTGTGGGCCCTGTGGCTGGCGCAGGACCGCGAGGCGGTGGAATGGTTCGCCAACCTGCGCCGGCAACTGGCCGAGGATGCCGCGCTGCTGCGCATCCCGGGAACACCATGAGCCCGGCCCGAGCCCCCGGCGCGGCGCCGCCACCGCTGACGGCCGAAGTGCGCGCCGTGCTGGCCTGCGACCGGCTGGCGCGCAACCGCGAGCGCCTGTCCGGCTGGCTCGAACAGGACCGCCGCCACCGGGCCGAGCGCAGCGCCGGCGGCTGGCTGGCGGGAGCGCTGTGGCCCGTGCTGCAAGGCCTGGGCAGCCAGCCGGTGGTCTCGCTCGCGCTCGGTGCGCTGGCCCGAGGCTGGCAGCAGCGCACGCCGGCCACCCCGCCCGCGCCGCCGCTGGAGGAACCCCTGGCACTGGGCGCCGCCGCACTGGCCGTGGTGCGTCGCCATCCCAAGACCAGTCTGGCCGTCGGGGTCATCGCTGGCGCTGCCCTGCTGTGGAGCCGTCGGCACCGCAGCCCTCCCTGATTCCAACCTTCAAAGGAGTCCCCATGCTCTACACCATCGCCGTCGTCCTGCTCATCCTCTGGCTGCTGGGTCTCGTCACCGCCACCACCATGGGCGGCCTCATCCACATCCTGCTGGTGGTCGCCATCGTCATGGTGCTGCTGCGCGTGATCAGCGGGCGCAGTCCGTTCTAGAAAAAAGAAAACACCCGGTGCGCTGGCTGTGTGGGCCAGCGTACAGACGCTGTCCGCAGGGGCGGCTAGTGTCTTCTCATGCCGCCGCGGGTGGCACCCACCAGAGACATTGATGCCCGAGAACATCCCGCGCCCCGGCGCCCCAGCGTTCCCGGGCAAACCGGGCGAGACCACCGAGTCCGGGCGGCGCAATGCCCTGCTCAAGGCCGGTGCGCTGCAGAACGCCATCCTCAACAGCGCCAATTTCTCGATCATCGCGACCGATGAAAAAGGCATCATCCAGCTCTTCAACGTGGGCGCCGAGCGCATGCTGGGCTACCGTGCCGACGAGGTGGTCAACCGTGTGAGGCCGAGCGACATGCACGACCCGCAGGAAGTGCGGGCGCGCGCCATGGCACTGAGCCTGGAGCTGGACACGCCGATCGCGCCCGGCTTCGAGGCCCTGGCCTTCAAGGCCTCGCGCGGCATCGAAGACATCTACGAGCTGACCTACATCTGCAAGGACGGCAGCTGGTTCCCGGCCATCGTGTCGATCACCGCGCTGCGCGACGACTACGGCGACCTCATCGGCTACCTGCTGATCGGCACCGACAACTCGGTGCGCAAGCGCGTGGAGCAGCAGCTCAACGAGGCCGTGGACGCGGCCGAGAAGGCCAACCGCGCCAAGACCGATTTCATCTCCAGCATGAGCCACGAGCTGCGCACGCCGCTCAACGCCATCCTGGGCTTCGCGCAGCTGGTCGAGTCGGGCACGCCCGCGCCCACACCGACGCAGCAGCGCAGCATCGGGCAGATCCTGAAGGCCGGCTGGTACCTGCTGGAGCTGATCAACGAAATCCTCGACCTCACGCTCATCGAGTCCGGCAAGCTCTCGCTCTCGGGCGAGCCGGTCTCGCTCACCGAGGTGCTGGCCGAGTGCCGGGCCATGGTGGAGCCGCAGGCCCAGCAGCGGGGCATCGGCATGGTGTTCGCGCGGCTGGAGTCGCCGCGCTACGTGAAGGCCGACCGCACACGGCTCAAGCAGGTGCTGATCAACCTGCTGTTCAACGCCATCAAATACAACCAGCGCGGCGGTCACGTCACGGTGGAGTGCGCGCTCACGCTGGACCCGCCCGACACCGTGCGCATCAGCGTGCGCGACACCGGCCCGGGCCTCGTGCCCGAGCAACTGGCCCAGCTGTTCCAGCCCTTCAACCGGCTGGGCCAGGAGTCGGGCGCCGAAGAGGGCACCGGCATCGGCCTGGTGGTCACGCAGCGGCTGGTGCACCTCATGGGTGGTCAGATCGGCGCCAGCAGCACGCCCGGCTTGGGCAGCGTGTTCTGGGTCGAGATGGCGCTGACCGCGGCACCGCTGAACGCCGTGCTGGACGCGGCGCCCGCCGACCCACCGCGCCCCGACGCCTTGCCGGGCACGCCGCTGCGCACGCTGCTGTATGTGGAAGACAACCCGGCCAACCTGGAGTTGGTGGAGCAGATCATCGCGCGGCGCACCGACCTGGGCCTGCTGGGCGCGGCCGACGCCAGCCTGGGCATCGAGTTCGCGCGGGTCTACCAGCCCGAGGTGATCCTGATGGACATCAACCTGCCCGGCATCAGCGGCATCGAGGCGCTGAAGATCCTGCGCGCCGACCCGGCCACCGCCCACATCCCCGTCATCGCGCTGAGCGCCAACGCCGTGCCGCGCGACATCCAGAAGGGCCTGGAGGCCGGCTTCTTCAACTACCTCACCAAACCCATCAAGGTCGCCCAGCTCATGGACGCGCTGGACGCGGCCCTGCGCGTGGCCGAAACCACCAGCGGCCCCGCCACCCAACAGGAACCCGCATGAAACTCACCGCACAAGAACGGCTCGGCGCCCGCATCCTGATCGTGGACGACCAGCCAGCCAACGTGAGCCTGCTCGAAGCCATGTTGGAGGAGGCCGGTTACACCCAGGTCACCAGCACCATGGAGCCCGACAAGGTCTGCGCGATGCACCGCAAGACGCCCTTCGACCTGATCCTGCTGGACCTGCAGATGCCCACCATGGACGGCTTCCAGGTGATGGATAGCCTCAAGGCCAGCACCGCCGAAGACGACTACCTGCCGGTGCTGGTGATCACCGCCCAGCCAGGCCACAAGCTGCGCGCGTTGCAGGCCGGCGCCAAGGATTTTGTGAGCAAACCGTTCGACATGGTCGAGGTCAAGGCGCGCATCCACAACCTGATCGAGGTGCGCCTGCTGCACCGCAAGCTGGCGCAGCACAACATCGCGCTGGAGCGGCAGGTGCAGGAGCGCACGGCCGAACTGCGTGAGAGCGAGGCGCGCTACCGCGGCCTGACCGAACTGGCCACCGACTGGTACTGGGAGCAGGACGGCGAAGGCCGCTTCACCAAAGTCTCGGGACCGGTGCTGGAAATGCTGGGCTTGCAGGTGGAGGCCCTGAACGACGACAGCGGCCACGAGCACAGCGACGATGGCTGGAACCCGGCCGAGCGCCAACGGCTGCAGGCCCGCATCGCCGCGCGCAGCCCGTTTCTGGACATGGTGCTCAGCCGGGAACTGCCCGGTGGCGGTGTCCGGCAGTACCGCGTGAGCGGCACACCCATGTTCGACTCGCGCTGCACGCTGATCGGCTACCGCGGCTTCGGCGTCGAAATGCTGGGCTCAACCAAGTAAAACGCCCAGCTCCAGGGGCGCGGTGAAGGACACCACGCCTTCCGGAGCGACATGCCCCAAACCCAGGGCACCGCCGGGCCGGCTTTGCCGGACGGCCAGTGCCGCCCCCCTGGGGGGGAGCGCGAAGCGCTGCAGGGGGAGCACTATCTGACGGAGCGCGATCCAGACGCCTGAAGCACCCCCAACCCAGGGCACCGCCGGGCCGGCTCCGCCGGACGGCCAGTGCCGCCCCCCCGGGGGGGTAGCGCGAAGCGCTGCGGGGGGGACCTACTCCTCCCGTGGTTCGCCGTTGCCGTTCACGGTGAGGCTGCGTCCGGGGGGCGAGAGCATCTGCGCGCGGTGCGTGATGCCGCGGAAGCGGTAGGTCACGTCCCAGTAAGCGGGTTCGCTCTGGCTGTTGACGGTGCTGCAGCGTTGCACCTCCTGCGTGCTCACGGGGTTGCCGTAGCGGTCGCGGCCGACTTGTGAGCCGATGGCCGCACCCGCCACCACACCGCCGGCGGTGGCCAGGTCACGACCACTGCCGCCGCCGATCTGGTGCCCGATCACACCACCGATGACCGCGCCGACGATCGCGCCACCGACGTTGGCCGGCGGGCGCTGCTGCACCTGTTCGCGCTCCATCCAGCAACGTTGTTCGGTCTGGCCCATGACGGCGCGCACCGACAGCACCTCCGCCTCGTACAGGGTTTCGTGCTGGCGGCGGCGGTAGTCGCGCCGCTGTTCGCGCTGGCTGGGGTAGGTTTGCACCTGCACCGGTTCCTGCGCCATGGGCTGTTGTTCATAGACCGGGTAGGGCGCGGCGCAGCCGGCCAGGCCCAGCGTGGTGGCCACGGCCAGCCAGGTGGCGGTCTGGCGCAGGGTGAAGAGGGGGGTGAGGTGTCGCATGGGGAGTCCTTGGTGGGGGGGAAACGTTGTGGGTCGGGTTTCAGGATGGCCCCCGGATCGGGGGCCGTCTGTGCGCTGACGAACACCCCGGGGCGCGGGGCTGGCGGGGGACGGTCGGTCTGTTCGTCAACGTACAGACCCGCGGCGCTCCCGCAGGTACAAAGGGCGATGCGGGGCGCTGCCTGGCAATCCCCCAAAACCCGATTCCGGAGAAGACCATGTCAACCAATCCTTCCTTGGCCCCCCACTGGGCCACCTCGTCGTTGGGCCATCCCGCGGACATCTCGGCGCTGGAGCGAACGGCACTGGGCGACCATCTGGCCCATTGCGGCGCCCAGCGCGGGCGGCTGCAGCTGCTGTGGAGCGGGGCCGACGAGCTCCAGGGCATCCTGGCCGGGCGCGTGATCACGTCGGCGGTGGTGCTCACCCTGCTGTTCGGCGGCTCCTGGCTCATGCTGTAAGTGGCCGCCGGCAGCCTGCAAGCCCAATGGGCCTGGGTCCCGCCGAAGATCGAGCGCATGCTGGACGCCGCACGCGGCGTCGCCCTCGAACCGATCCGCTCCGAGCTCTTTGGCGTTGCCCGCTTCGAGCAGCACGGCCGCAGCCTGGGCGAGTCGCACCGGGCCGGGCGTGCAGGCTTCGGCCAGGCCACGTTCTACCCCCGCCTGCAGAGCAACATCCGCAGCCTGCGGGCGGCCTACCAGTACATCGCGGTCGAGGCCCACGACGGGCACGACATCAGCCCGGCGGCCGAATGGCTGTTTGACAACTTCCACCTGATCGAAAGCCAACTGCGGGAAATCCGCGAAGGCCTGCCGGCGCGCTATTACCGTTCGCTGCCGGTGCTGCAGGACGCACCGCTGGTGGGGCTGCCGCGCATCTACGGTGTGGCCTGGGCCTTTGTCGCGCACACCGACAGCGCCTTCGACGAAACCCTGCTGGGCCACTTTCTGGACGCCTACCAGGACACGCGCGAACTCAGCCAGGGCGAGCTGTGGGCGCTGCCCACCACGCTGCGGGTGGTGCTGGTGGAAAACCTGCGCCGCCTGGCCGACCGCATCGCCAGCCACAAGGCCGCGCGCGACTTCGCCAGCCTGTGCGCCAGCCGGATCGGCGAGCTCTCGCTGGGCGCGGTCACGTCGATGCGCGAGCTCATGGAGCAGCGCGGCGTGGGCGATGTTTTTCTCTCGCACCTGGCGCAAAGCCTGGTGGGGCACGCCACCGCCGCCACCGACTCGCCCCTGGCGCAGGTGCGCCGGTGGCTGCAGGACGTGGTGCCCGATCTGGCCGCGCTGCAGGCCCAGCACCACGCCGCCCAGGCCGCCGACCACCTGAGCGTGGGCAACGCCGTGACCGCCTTGCGCCTGATCGGCGCGGCCGACTGGCCCGGCATCGTGGCGCGCACCAGCCGCGTGGTCCGCGTGATGCTGCGCTCGCCGGTGTTCAAGGCCGAAGACGACGCCACGCGCGACGCCACGCTGCACGGCATCGAGCGCCTGTCCACCCAGAGCGGGCAGGGCGAGGCCGCCGTGGCCCAGGTGCTGCTGGTGCTGATGGACGGCGCCAGCGGCCCCGCCGCGCTGGCCGGCCACTGGCTGCGCGGCGAAGGCCGCACCACGCTGGAGCAGGCGCTCGGCCTGAAGCAGCGGGTGGCCGGGCTGTGGCGCTCGGTGGCGGGGGTCTCGCGCACGCCCGCCTACCTGGGCGCCATGGGGGTGGGCACGGTGCTGCTGGTGGCCTGGCTGCTGCAGCGGCCAGGCTGGCTGGACGCGGGCTGGCCCGCCCAGCTCGGCAGCGTGCTGGTGGGTCTGGTGATGCTGCTGCCCGCGTCCGAGGCCGTGGTGGCCGTGCTCAACCGCCTGATCGGCGAGTCGGTGAAACCCGTGCACCTGCCGCGCCTGCTGCTGGCCGAGGGCATCCCGCCGCAGGCCCGGGTGATGGTGGTGGTGCCGGCCCTGTTGAACCACCCGGCCGGCATCGCGCAGACGGTGCACCGGCTGCACCTGCACCACCTGGCCAACCCCGAGGCCCACGCCCAGTTTGCCCTGCTCAGCGACTGGTGCGATGCCGACACCGAACACCGGCCCGAAGACCAGTCCCTGCTGTCCTACGCCCAGGACCAGCTCGCCGCGCTCAACACGCGCCACCCGGTGGCGCCGGGCAGCCCGCCGCGCTTCCTGCTGTTGCACCGCCCGCGCAGCCACAGCGCCACGCAAGGCCAGTGGCTGGGCTGGGAGCGCAAGCGCGGCAAGCTGGAGCAACTGGTGGCCGCGCTCGCCACCGGCACGCCCGGGCCCTTCTTCGAGCTCGGTGAGCTCTCGCGCACGGCGCCGCACACGCGCTACATCTTCACGCTCGACAGCGACACCCAGCTGCCACCCGGGCGCCTGCGCACCCTGGTGGGCGTGGCCGAACACCCGGACAACCAGCCCCGGCTGGACGCCAGCGGGCGGCGCGTGCTGCAGGGCTACGGCATCCTGCAGCCGCGCGTGGTGCAGCCGCTGGCGGGCGAGGGCGTGCGCACCGCCTGGCAATGGCTGTTTGACGGCCAGACCGGCATCGACCCCTACAGCGCCATGAGCTCCGACGTGTACCAGGACCTGTTTGGCGAAGGCAGCTTCACCGGCAAAGGGCTGCTGCACGTGCCCACGCTGCACGCCGTGCTGGGCAAGCGCCTGCCGAGCGAGCAGGTGCTCAGCCACGACCTGCTCGAAGGCGCCCTGGTGCGCTGCGCCGTGGTGACCGACGTGACCCTGATCGAGCCCGAGCCCGACCACGCGGACGCCGCCGCCTCGCGCCTGCACCGCTGGGCCCGCGGCGACTGGCAGTTGCTGCCCTTCCTGCTGCGGTCCCGCCAATGGCCGCTGGGCGCCATCAACCGCTGGAAATTGTTTGACAACCTGCGCCGCTCGCTGGTGGCGCCGGCCTGCCTGCTGCTCGTCGGGCTGGCCATGGCGGGGCTGGGCGTTTCCCTGCCCGCCGCGCTGGCGCTGACCGTGGCCGCCTACACCGCCGGCCCGCTCATGGGCGCGCTGGCGGGCTGGGTGCCGCGCCACTGGCGCCTGCTGGGCCAGCGTTATGCGGTGGCCGCCACGCTGGACCTGCTGCGCGCGCTGGGCGGCGGGCTCTGGCACCTGGCGCTGCTGCCGCAGCAGGCGGTGCTCGCGCTCGACGCCGTGCTGCGCACCCTGCACCGGCTGCTGCTGAGCCGGCGCCACCTGCTTGAATGGACCACCGCCGAAGCGGCCCAGGCCGGCCTGGGCACCGGCCTGCTGCCCACCCTGTGGCGCCACCGCGCCGAGTCGCTGGCCGCGCTCACCCTGGCGGGCCTGCTGTGGCTGTTCATACCGGCCCCCGGCGCGCTGGCGCTGGCCGTGCTCGGGCTGTGGGCGCTGGCGCCGCTGCTGGTGTGGCTGTGCAACACCCCGCGGCGGCCCCGCCCCGCGCTGGCCGCGGCCGACCGCGAACTGCTCGAAGGCGTGGCGCGCGACACCTGGCGCCTGTTCGAGCGCTGCGTGGACGCCGACAACCACCACCTGCCGCCCGACAACCTGCAGACCATGCCTTACGAGATGGTGGCGCACCGCACCTCACCCACCAACATCGGCCTGTACCTGCTGAGCACCGCCTGTGCGCGCCAGTTCGGCTGGATCGGCACGCAGGACCTGCTCACGCGCCTGGAAGCCACGCTCGCCACCCTGCAGCGGATGGAGCGCCACCGCGGCCACTTCCTGAACTGGTACGACACCCGGACCCTGCATCCGCTGCCGCCGCGCTACGTGTCCACGGTGGACAGCGGCAACCTCAGCGCGCACCTGCTCACGGTGGCCCAGGCCTGCACCGAGCTGGCCCACGAGCCGCACGCGGCACAGCCCGGCGCCGAGGCACTGCGCCTGTCGCGCCAGCGGCTGCAGCCGCGCCTGGGCCTGCTGCAGACCCTGCTGCACCGGCCCCTGGAGCAGACCGCCATCGGCCGGCTGCTGGAAACCCCCATGCCCGAGCCCTGCGAGGCCGCGGCCTGCGCCGCCTTCTTCGCCCTGCTGCAGGAAGCGAGCCACGAGCTGGGCGGTCTCACGCAGTTGCGCAACCCGGCCATCGTCAGCCACGTCACCACGCCGCAGGACGAACTGGCCTGGCTGCTGAGTGACCACCTCGCCACGCTGCACTCGGCCGGCCAGGACGCCGCCGCGATGGGCGCGGGCAGCTGCGAGCGCGCCACCGGGCGCCTGCGCAGCCTCGCCGCCGCGCTGGAGGCGCTGGCCTGGGCGCCGGACTTCCACTGTCTCTACAACCCCAGGCGCCACCTGCTGCACATCGGCTACCGGCTCGAAGAGCAGCAGCTCGACGCCAGCTACTACGACCTGCTGGCCTCGGAATCGCGTAGCACCAGCCTGCTGGCCATCGCCAAGGGCGAGCTGCCGGTGCGCCACTGGGCGGCGCTGGGCCGGCCGTTTTTTGCCAGCGGGCGGCGCGCCGTGCTGCGCTCCTGGTCGGGCTCGATGTTCGAGTACCTGATGCCCTCGCTGGTGGTCGCCGAACCCCGCGGCAGCGCGCTGCGCGAAGCCGGGCGGTCGGCCCTGCAGGAGCAGATCGCCTTCGTCGACGGCACGCCCATGCCCTGGGGCATTTCCGAGAGCGCCTACGCCGGGCAGGACCACACCCTGGCCTACCAGTACGCGCCGCAGGGCGTGCCGCGCCTGGCGCTGCGCCGCACCCCGCTGACCGAGCGTGTGATCGCGCCCTACGCCACCGTGCTCGCCACCCAGGTGGACGCGGCCCTGGCCTGCGAGAACCTGCGGCGCCTCGCCGCGCTGTCCGCGCGCGGGCGCTACGGCTTCTGCGAGGCGCTGGACTACACGCCCACGCGGCAGACCCACGGCGATCGTTTCACCGTGGTCCACACCTTCATGGCGCACCACCAGGGCATGAGCCTGGTGGCGCTGGCCAACGTGCTGCGCGCTGGCGTGGCGCAACGCTGGGGCATGGCGCATCCGCGCATGCAGGCGGTGGCTTCGCTGCTGCACGAGCGCGCGCCGCGCGAGCTGCCCGCGCTGCTGGCGCCGCTGCGGCTGCCGCTGCAGGCCCTGCAGAGCCGCACGCCGGACCACATCCGCACGCTGATCCCGGGCGCGCAGGCGCTGGAGCCCACGCACCTGCTGGGCAACGGGCGCTACAGCGTGACACTGCGCCCCAACGGTGCGGGCTGGAGCCGCTGGGGCCAGACCGGCATCACGCGCTGGCGCGACGACGCGCTGCGCGACGCCTGCGGCGCCTTCGTGTACCTGCGCCTGGGCGCTTCGGGCGCGCCGGTGTCGGTCACGAGCCACCCCGCGCCCGACCCCCACGCGGCCTACAGCTGCCGCTTCCACACCGACCGCGTGTGTTTCGACGCGCTCTGGCCCGAGCTGCGCGTGAACACCACGGTCTGGGTCAGCCCGGAAGACGACGTCGAGCTGCGCAAAGTGGTGCTGTCCAACCTGAGCGACGAAACCATCGAGCTGGAGCTGATCTCCGCGCTCGACGTGACCCTGGCCAGCCACGCCGCCGACGAGGCACACCCGGCGTTCTCCAACCTGTTCGTCAAGACCGACTGGCTGCCCGAGCAGCAGGCGCTGCGCTGCGTGCGCGCGCCGCGCCTGGTGACCGAGCAAACCATGCAGGCGGCGCATTTCGTGGCCGACACCGAGGGCGAGGTGCTGGGGCTGCGCTGCCAGACCGACCGCCTGCGCTGGCTCGGCCGCCACCACACGCCGGCCCAGCCGCTGGCGCAGATGGACCCGGTGCCGCTGGAAGCCGGCCCGCTGGAGACCGGGCTGGACCCGGTGGCCGCGCTCGGGGTGCGGCTGCGCATCGCGCCTGGCGCGCAGGCCATCGTGACCTTCGCCACCGCCGCCAGCGACGACGCGGCCACGCTGTGCGCCGTGATCGACAAGTACCGCCAGCCCAGCTACGTGGCGCGCTCCTCGGTGATGTCGGCCACGCTGGCCGGCATCTCGGCGGTGCCGAACCGCCCGCGCACCGACTACCTGCCCGTGCTGCACGCCCTGACCACCGCCCTGGTGCTGACCCTGCCCAAGGTGGCCCCGCCACACCCCGGCCCCGCGAACGCGCCACCGCAACGCAGCGACCGGCGCCTGCTCTGGCCGCTGGGCCTCTCGGGCGAGCGCCCGCTGCTGCTGGTGCACGCCGGGGCGTCGCAGGGTCTGGGCTTGCTGCGCGTGCTGGCGCTGGTGTTGCGCGAGTGGTCGCGCGCCGGCGTGGCCTGCGACCTGGTGGTGCTCAGCCACGAAGCGCACTCGTACCACATGCCGCTGCAGCGCGAGCTCACCCTGCTGCTCGAACAGCACGCGGCCGACCTGCAGGCCCGGCCCGGGCCGGCCGTGACCGGCCTGTACCTGCTGCGCGCGGACGATCTCTCCGCCGAACAGATCGGCACGCTGCGAAGCCTGGCGCGTGTGCAGCTGCAGGCCGACGGCCAGGCCCTGCTGCACCAGGTGCGTGCCTGGTGCGACTGCCACGAAACGCCGACAGCGAGCCCCTGGCGCGGCGCGCCCGCCGTGCCGGACCCGGTGCCGCTGCACCTCGGCGAGGTTGCGGCAGCGCCGGCCGAGGGCGTGTTCGCGGACGACCTCGGCGCCTTCGCCTTCGAGGTGAACGCCACCCAGACGCCGCAACGGCCCTGGTGCAACGTGCTGGCCAACCCGGGCTTCGGCGCGCTGCTGTCCGAGAGCGGTGGTGGCAACACCTGGGCGCTCAACAGCCGCCTGAACCAGCTCACCGCCTGGGCCAACGACCCCGTGGGCGACCCGCCGTCCGAATGTTTCCTGCTGCAGGACCGCCGCACGCGCGAGGTCTGGAGCCTGACCCCGTCGGCCTGGGCCGCCGAGGGCATCACCTACGAGGTGGTGCACGGCCAGGGCCTCACCACCATCAGCCACCGGCGCGGGCCGCTGGCCGTGTCGGTGAGCTGGTGCGTCGATGCCGAGACCGCGGTCAAACAGGTGCGCATCCACCTGCGCAACCACGGCAACGGCAAGGCCCACCTGCGCATCACCGGCCTGGTGGAGTGGATGATGGGCGAGAAGCGCAGCGACCGCGCCAGCCTGCTGAGCCAACCGTATTTCGTGAGCCCGCCCGGCGCCGGCCTGATCGGGCTGCTGTGCACCCAGACCGAGGCCGCGGGCGGTTTTGGCGAGGGCACCGCCTTCTTCTGCGAATCGAATGAAGGCGTGCACGACCCCGAGGGCATGGACTGGACCTGCGACCGCGCGGCCTTCTTCGACCGGCAGGGCCAGCTGGTGCTGCCGCAGCGCCTGGGGCAGCGCAGCGGCTTCGGGCTGGACCCGTGTGCCGCGCTGTCGCGGCCGGTCACGCTGCGCCCCGGCGCCGCGCTCGACCAGGTCTTCCTGATCGGCTACGCGCCCAGCCCCGAGGCGGCGCGCACGCTCATGCGCCAGGCCACCGCCAGCAACGCCCGCGAGCGCGAACACCTCACCCGGGCACGCTGGAAAACGCTGCTGGGCGCGACCCAGGTGGCCACGCCCGACCCGCTGTTTGACACCCTGGTCAACCACTGGCTGCTCTACCAGACCGTGTCCTCGCGCCTGTGGGCCAAGGCCGGTTTCTACCAGGCCGGCGGCGCCACCGGCTACCGCGACCAGCTGCAGGACGCGATGGCCCTGGTGGGCGCGGACCCGGCTATCCTGCGCGCGCAGATCGTGCTCTGCGCGTCGCGCCAGTTCGAGGCCGGCGACGTGCAGCACTGGTGGCACGCGCCCGGTGGCGCCGGCGTGCGCACGCATTTTTCGGACGATCTGCTGTGGCTGCCCCTGGCCACCACGCACTACCTGCAGGCCACCGGCGACAAGGCCGTGCTGGACGAAGCGGTGCCCTTTCTCGAAGGCGCACCGTTGCCCGAGGGCGCGGAAGACCGCTACGACACGCCCGGCATCAGCCATCAAACCGCCAGCGTCTACGAACACGGCGCGCGCGCCATCGACCACAGCCTGCCGGTGGGCGCCCACGGCCTGCCGCTGATGGGCAGTGGCGACTGGAACGACGGCATGAACCGCGTCGGCAGCGAAGGGCGGGGCGAGTCGGTCTGGCTGGCCTGGTTCCTCTGCAGCATCGTGAGCGACTGGCTGCCGCTGGCGCGCGCACGCGGCGAACGCGACCGGGCACGCGCCTGGGAAGCCGCGCTCACGGGTTGGCGCACCGCACTGGGCAGCGAAGCCTGGGACGGCGCCTGGTTCAAGCGCGCCTTCTTCGACGACGGCAGCCCGTTGGGGTCGGCCACGCAGCCCGAGGCCCGCATCGACCTGATCGCGCAGGCCTGGAGCGTGCTCTCGGGCCAGACCTCGCCCGAGCGCCAGCGCCAGGCGATGGACGCGGTGGAGGCCCAACTGGTGGACCGGGCGCACGGGCTGATCCGCCTGCTCGACCCGCCGCTGCAGCACGCACAGCCCAGCGCCGGCTACATCCAGGCCTACCCGCCAGGCGTGCGCGAAAACGGCGGGCAGTACGCCCACGCCGGCGTCTGGGCGCTGATGGCCGCGGCCGTGCTGGCGCAGCGCGAGCCCGGCAACATCGCCACGCACGACACGCCCTACCGCTACTTCACCTACCTGAGCCCGGCCCACCGCGCAGCGCACGCCGACTGGGGGCCGCGCTACGGCGTGGAGCCCTATGTGATGGCGGCCGATGTGTACAGCCAGCCGCCCTATGAGGGCCGTGGTGGCTGGAGCTGGTACACGGGGGCGGCCGGCTGGTTGCATCGGGCCGCGCTGGGGTCCATCCTGGGCCTGCAGATCGGTGCCGAAGACCTGTTCTTCACCCCCTGCCTGCCTTCGCACTGGCCACGGGCCGAGCTGACCCTGCTGCGCGACGGCCGCCGCATGCGCTTTGTGCTGCTGCGCGGCGACGCCATGGCCGCGCTGGCCGATTGCGGCGTACCGAACGCGCGTTTGCTGGGGGTGGGCGAGCGCCTGCGCTGGACCGATCTGCCGCAAGACAGTTGTTTTGTCGTGCCGCTGCCGCCGGTCGCCTGAAGCGAAACACCCCCACAGCGTCGGCTGCACCACGAACGGGCCTCTGTACGCCAGCGAACAGACAAAACCCCTGTTTGTGTGTACGCTAGCAGACACACCACACTGCCCCGGGCGGTACACACAACCACACAGGGGAACACGAACCATGAACACCGCACCGGACCAGTCGGCCAATGACTTGCTGGCTTCGATGCCTGCGCCAGAGTGGCAACGCATGGCGCCCCTGCTGGAGGTGGTGGACCTGCCGTTGGGCCTGGTGCTGTACGAGTCGGGCAGCAAGATGAGCCACGTGTATTTCCCCATCAACGCCATCGTCTCGCTGCTGTACGTGATGGAGAACGGCGCGTCGGCCGAGATCGCGGTGGTGGGCAAAGAAGGGCTGGTGGGCATCGCGCTTTTCATGGGGGGCGAAACCACACCCAGCCGCGCAGTGGTGCAGAGCGCGGGCCACGGCTACCGCCTGCGCGCGGCCGACATCAAGGACGAGTTCAACCGCTCCGGGCCGGTGCTGCACCTGCTGCTGCGCTACACCCAGGCGCTGATCACGCAGATGGCGCAGACGGCGGTGTGCAACCGCCACCATTCGTTGGACCAGCAGCTCTGCCGCTGGTTGCTGCTCAGCCTTGACCGGCTGAGTGGCAACGAGTTGGTGATGACGCAGGAGCTGATCGCCAACATGCTCGGGGTGCGCCGCGAGGGCGTGACCGAAGCGGCGCTCAAGCTGCAGAAGCTGGGCATGATCCGCTACGCCCGTGGGCACATCACGGTGCTCGATCGCGAGGCGCTCGAAGAACGCGTCTGCGAGTGTTATGCCGTGGTCAAGAAAGAGTACGACCGGCTGCTGCCCCACCGCCTCGCGGTGTGACGGTGGTGGGTGCGGTGTCGTACAGACGCTGCCTGGCGCCACCGTTACAAAGACACACGGGTGGGCGCGCTGTGCGCCGCCCCGTGCCAGGAGCCTGCCATGATCGAACTCGCCAACAAAGCCACCCCTGCGAAGCCCCAGCCGCTCGCGCCGCAAGATCCTGACAACGCCGTGACCGGCGAAGCCTCGCCGCCCCCCACCACCGACACGCCGCCCCCCACGCCAGGCACAACGCCCCCGCGGCCCGCTTGAGCGCGACGCCCCGGAGCCACCGATGCGCCCCAAAGCCGGCTTGCGCACCCGCGACGCCCTCGACCAGCTGCGGCTGGACTACGAGGTGATCCGAAAACTGCTGCGTGAATACGACGGCCTGCGTCTGGTGGAAGGCTGTACCACCGCACGCAAGGCCGAGATCGTGGACCGGCTGTGCGACGCACTGAGCCTGAACGCGCAGATCGAGGAAGAAGTTTTCTACCCCGTGGTGCGCCCGGTGCTGGGCTGCAATGCCCGGGCCCAGGCAGCGCTGTGGGACCACACGCCGTTGCGCCATCTGATCGCGCGGCTCGACGAAATGGACCCCGCCGACCCCGCCTACGACGACACCGTGATCGACCTCGGCGACTGCGTGCTCACGCGCATCGAAGAGGCGCGGGCGGTGCTGTTCGTGGAGGTGCGTGTGGTGGGGCTGGACACCGCCGCGCTGGGCGAGCAGATGGCGCGCTGGCGCCGCGCGCAACAGCAGCAGGACCTCACCCTGGTCGGCCTGCCGCAGGCCCCCGCCGTGCCGGCGCCGGGCTGGCCGGTGGACTGCCGCCTCACGCTGGCATGAGGCCCGTCAGCGTCAGCGCCTGAGCCTGATCGCAGCACTGTCGGGTCCGACAAGGACAAAGCCCGCCCCAGCGGTATCGCTGGTGGCGGGCTTTGTCTTTGCGCCTGCTGCCCCACAGGGTGTGGCAGGCGCTCAGGGGGTCAGCGGGTGCCGTTGACTTCCACTTCCACGCGGCGGTCGGGCTGCAGGCAGTTGATCAGCTGGGCGCGCGACTGGCGGTCGGTGCAATCGCCCGGTGCGGTCACCGGCTGGCTTTCGCTCTTGCCCACGGCGCTGATGCGGGTCGGGTCCACCTTGCCGCTGTTCACCAGGTAGTTCCTGACCGAGGCGGCGCGCTCGTCGGACAGGGTCTGGTTGTAACCCGTGGAGCCCAGGCGGTCGGTGTGGCCTTCGACGCTGATCGACTGGTAGCTGGTGCCGCCGAGCTGGTCGCTGAACCGGTCCAGTTCGGCCTTGCCTTCGGGGCGCACGGTGGCTTTGTCAAAGCCGAACAGCGTGTCGGCCGAGAAGCTCACGCGCTGGGGCGCGGGGGCCACCGGAGCGGGCATGGGTGCTGCCGCCACCGGTTCCGGCATGGGTGCGGGCGCCACGTAGACCGGCGCCGCGGCCACCTGTGCCACGGGCGCACGGCCGAACGGGAACACCAGGCTGACCGAGACCACGTCGGCGTTGGTGCGGTGGCCGGTGGCGTTCTTCAGGCGGTAACGCTCCAGCTCGCCACGGATCCACACCGAGGACGACATCGCGTATTGCACGCCCAGGCCGACCTTGTAGTTGGTGTCGTTGTGTTTGCTGCGCGAGGAAATGCCCGAGCCCGCGCCGGTGCCGCTGAAGCGGTCCTCGGACCAGGCGTGTTGCGCGCCCACGCGGGCCAGGGCCGAGAAGCGCTCGGTCAGCGGGATGGTGCCCACCACATCGAGGTTGAGGCCCTGGACCCGGGTCTCGCCGGACAGCGTGCCGGAGGGCGCGGTGTTGGTGGTGAAGCGGCTCTTGCCGAGGTCGAAGTAGCCGCCTTCGATGGCGATGCTGCGGTTGAACTGGTAGCCGCCGAAGACCTTGAAGGCGGTGTCCTTTTCGTCGCTGGCGGTGCCGGAGGTGTTGACCCCGGGCAGCAGGATGCCCGTGGTGCGCGGCGCATCGAGCTCCATGCGCGACTGGCCCACCGAGCCGCCGCCATAGAAGTGGCTGGTGTCCTGCGCGTACGCCGACGAGGCCAGGAAGGTGGCCAGGCCGGCGAGGCCGAGCAGGTGGATGACGGACGTTTGTTTCATGGAGGCCTTTCTCGCGTCAGGGACGCATTGCGCGGATTGCACCCTCCGTTTTTAGGAGGTGGCGTGCCCAGCGTCCGTGCGCTGGGATACATGTGCGCCATCGCCACAGTTCCGGCTCGAATGGCCCTTGTGTGCGCTGGCAGACAGTCAGGCCCGCGCGAGGCGCTCACACTGTTTTTCGATTCACCCCGGACACCTTGTACGGGGTGAATGCCATGACGCCATCCTTCTCGGATGGCGCAGGCCACCTTAGGACACCCAACGCTCATGGCACATGCCGACAACCTCCTGCTGCAACAACTGCCGAACGCGGCACGACGGCACCTGCTCGATCAGTGCGAATCCTTCGATCTGGAGCTCTCATCCGAACTCAGTGTGCGCGGCGAGCCGCTGAGCCACGCCTACTTTCCGCGCTCGGGCTTCATCTCGCTGGTGATCGACGTGGACCGCTATCCGGCGCTGGAGGTGGGCATGGTGGGGCGCGAGGCCATGCTCGGTTCGGAGTTGGTGCTGGGGCTGGCGAAGACACCGTGGCGCGCCCTGGTGCAGGGCGCGGGCACCAGCTGGCGCATCGGCGCGGAGGCCTTGCGTGCGGAGCTGGCGAGCAGCCCGGCGCTGATGCAGGTGCTGCAGACCAGCCTGCTGGTGCGGTTGCACCAGCAGACGCTGGCATCGGCCTGCGAGCGCTTCCACGAGATCGGCCCGCGCTTGGCGCGCTGGCTGCTGATGAGCCAGGACCGCGCACAGGCCGACAGCTTTCACGTCACGCAGGAGTTCATGGCTCTGATGCTCGGTGTGCGCCGCGTGGGCGTGACAGTGGCCGCCGGCGAGTTTCAGAGCAGTGGCTACATCGCCTACCACCGGGGTGAGCTGACGGTGCTCAACCGCGCGGCGCTGGAGAAGGAAGCCTGCAGCTGCTACGCCGCCGACAAGCTGCTCCACACCGAGCTGACAGGGCACAAACACTAGGGTCCGCGGCGGGGGTGGCTCATTTCAACCAGCTGTCGTCGGCCCGGTCTTCCCAGTCCTTGAGTTGCTTTTCGGCCTCGTCCTTGGCAATGCCGTAGCGTTCCTGGATCTTGCCCGCGAGCTGGTCGCGGTGGCCGGCCACGACCTGCAGGTCGTCGTCGGTCAGCTTGCCCCACTGTTGTTTGGCCCGTCCGGTGAGTTGTTTCCAGTTGCCTTGAATGGTGTCCCAGTTCATGCGATCTCCTTGGGTTGCGGGTGAACGGAAGGTGTTCACCACCCCCTGGTTTGTAGACCCCTGTGGCGCGGGCGTCTGTGCGCTTTCGAACCATGTGCGTGGTGCTGGCGAACCCGCAGGCCCAGTGTGTCTTTGCATCCGCTGTAAGGTTCTTTCGCCAGGTCCGACTCACGGTACCGAAACCCAGGAGACCACCATGGAACGAAGAGACCTGTTGAAGCGCCTGACCGGCTGGTGCGCCGCCGTGGCGCTGCCCGCCGGCGCGCGGGCCGCTCCGCCCGCTGCGCTGAAGAAGACCGAGGCCGAGTGGAAAAAACTCGTCTCGCCCGCGGCCTACGCCGTGTTGTTCGAGCACGGCACCGAGCGCGCGGGCAGCAGCCCGCTCAACGCCGAAAAGCGCCCGGGCACCTATGTGTGCGCGGCCTGCCAGCTGCCGCTGTTCGACGCCGCCCACAAATACGAGAGCGGCACCGGCTGGCCCAGCTTCTGGCAGCCGCTGCCCGACGCCGTGGGCACCTCCACGGACTTCAAGCTGATCGTCCCGCGCACCGAATACCACTGCGCACGCTGCGGCGGGCACCAGGGCCACGTGTTCAACGACGGCCCCAAGCCCACCGGCAAACGCTATTGCAACAACGGCGTGGCCCTGGCCTTCGTGCCCCAGGGCCACGCCTTGCCCCCACTGAGGAGCTGACCATGATGAACATCCCACGCCTTTGGGTGCTGGCCGCTTTGCTGGCCACCTCTGCCGCCACGGCCCAGGCAGCCACCGCCACGGCGGTTTTCGCCGGCGGCTGCTTCTGGTGCATCGAGAAGGACTTCGAAAAACTGCCCGGCGTGGTGGAGGTCGAGTCCGGCTACACCGCCGGCAACACCGCCAACCCCAGCTACGAGCAGGTCAGTGCCGGGCACACCGGCCACACCGAGGCGGTGCGCGTGCTCTACGACCCGGCCACAGTGAGCTACGCGCAACTGGTCGACTACTTCTGGCGCCACATCGACCCCACCGTGAAAGACCGGCAGTTCTGCGACGTGGGCAGCCAGTACCGCAGCGGCATCTACTGGGGCAACGAGGCCGAGCGCCAAGTGGCCCAGGTCAGCCGCGACGCCTTGCTGAAAAGCGGGCGCTTCAAGACCATCCACACCGAGCTGGCGCCGGCCAGCGCCTTCTACCTGGCCGAGACCTACCACCAGGACTATTACAAGAAGAACCCGGTGCGCTACAACTACTACCGCCTGTCCTGCGGGCGCGACGCTCGCGTGAAAGCGCTCTGGGAATAGCCGGGCGGTTCCCCCCCCCCCCGGGCCACGCCGCCCGGGGTCTGCGCGGCGTCTGGCGGGCGCTTGACGCAGGTCAGCGCGGGCGGCGGCTTTGCTGCAATACTGTTCGGGCCCGACCCACCCCGCCATCTGACGCCATGGATGCTCCCCCTGCCCGCACCGAACCCGTGTTCCAGGCCCGCGGCCTGACCAAGGTCTATGGCGAAGGCGCGACCGCGGTGCACGCGCTGCGCGGGGTGGACCTGGACATCGTGCGCGGCGAATTCGTGGTGCTGCTGGGCGCCTCGGGCAGCGGCAAGTCCACCCTGCTCAACATCCTCGGCGGCCTGGACACAGCCACCAGCGGCACGGCCCAATGGACCCACGCGGGCGAGACGCACGAACTCATCGGCGCCGACGACGCCGAGCTCACGCGCTACCGGCGCGAACACGTGGGCTTCGTGTTCCAGTTCTACAACCTGATCCCCAGCCTGACGGCGCGCGAAAACGTGGCGCTGGTGACCGACCTCGCCGAAGACCCCATGAAGCCCGAGGACGCGCTGGCACTCGTGGGTCTGGGCGAGCGCATGAACCACTTCGTGTCGCAGCTCTCGGGCGGCGAGCAGCAGCGCGTGGCGATCGCGCGCGCCATCGCCAAGAATCCCCAGGTGCTGCTGTGCGACGAGCCCACGGGCGCGCTGGACTGCGCCACCGGTGTGATGGTGCTGCAGGCCATCGAACACGTGAACCGCGAGCTGGGCACCACCACCGTCGTGATCACGCACAACGCCCCCATTGCCGAGATGGCCGACCGCGTGCTGCGCCTGGCCGACGGGCGCATCGTCGAGACCCGCGCCAACACACACAAGGTGGCCGCGGCGGGCCTGAGCTGGTGAGCGCGCCATGAAGGCCATCCACATCAAGCTCTGGCGCGACCTCCAGCGCCTGCGCGCGCAGGTGTTCACCATCGCGGTGGTGGTGGCCATCGGCGTGGCCGGCTTCGTGGGCATGTTCTCGGTGCACGAGTCGCTCAAGGGCTCGCGCGACGCCTTCTACCGCGACAACCGCCTGGCCGACGTGTTCGCCAGCGTCAAGCGCGCACCGGTGCACCTGCGCGGACGGCTGGCCGCGCTCGACGGCGTGGCCGAGGTCAAGCTCGACGTGGTGTTCGACGCGCAGATCGGCCTGCCCGGCGTGGCCCCGCCCGTGACCGGGCGCTTCATCGGGCTGGACCTGGCCCGCGCGCACGCCGGCCGCCAGGGCCTGAACGCGCTTACGCTCAAGCGCGGGCGCTGGCCCGAGCGCGACGGCGCGCTGGAGGCGCTGGTGAGCGACCGCTTTGCCGTGGCGCGCAGCCTGAACCCCGGCGACACCGTGCACGCCATCCTCAACGGCAAGCGCGAGCGGGTGCACCTGGTGGGCACGGTGGCCTCGCCCGAATACGTGTTCGCCTCGCAGGGCGGCGCGCCCGACGATCAGTCGTTCGGCATCTGGTGGATCGACGCCGAGCGCATGACCCAGGCCTTCGACATGCAGGGCGCGTTCAACCAGGTCGCGCTGCGGCTGGACGCCGGTATGGCGGAAGCGCCCGTGCTGGCCGAAGTGGACCGCCTGCTCGAACCCTATGGCGCGATCGGTGCCGTGGGCCGCGACAAACAGCTCTCGGCCAAGATCGTGGAAGACGAGCTGGCCCAGCTCAAGGTGATGGGCACCGTGCTGCCGTCGATCTTTCTCGCGGTGGCGATGTTCATCCTCAATGTGGTGCTCAGCCGCCAGGTGGCCACGCAGCGCAGCCAGATCGCCGCGCTCAAGGCGCTGGGCTACAGCGACGGCGCGATTGCGTGGCACTACATCCAGCTCGCCTTCGCCATCGCCGGGCTCGGCGTGCTGGCCGGGCTGGGGCTGAGCGTGCTGATCGGTCAGGGCATGCTCAGCCTGTACGACGAGGTGTTCCGCTTCAACCGGCTGGCCTACGTGACCCACCCCTGGCTGATCGTGGTCTCGGCGCTGCTGGCCGGCGGCGCGGCCGCGCTCGGCACCTGGACGGCCATCCGAGCCGTGGTGCGGCTGCGGCCCGCGCAGGCCATGATGCCGCCCGCGCCGCCGGCCTACCAGCCCACGCTGGTGGAGCGCCTGGGCCTGCGCCGCTTCGTGAGCACCGGCGCGATGATGGTGATCCGCAACTTCGAGCGCCGCCCGCTGCGCGCGGCCTTCACCGTGACCGGCATCGCGCTGGCGGTGGCGCTACAGATCTCGGGCGCGTTCTGGCTCGACGCCATCGCGCACATCGTGGACGTGCAGTTCCGCCAGGTGCAACAGGGCGACGTGCTGGTCAACTTCCACCGCCCGGTGCCGGTGAGCGTGGCGCGCGATCTCCGACGCCTGCCCGGCGTGATCGACGCCGAGCCCTACCGCAGCGAGCCGGTGCGCGTGCGGCTGCGCGGGCGCAGCGTGGACACCGCGCTCACCGGCTACCGCAGCGACGCGCGGCTGATGCGCGTGGTGGACGACCGGCGCGGCGCGGTGGCGATGCCGGCGCAGGGCGTGGTGCTGTCGGCGCTGCTCGCGCGCGAACTCGATGCCCGGGTGGGCGACCGCATCGACATGGAGTTCCGGCTCTGGAGCCGCACCCAGGTGCGGGTGGAGGTGGTCGACATCGTGCAGAGCATGTTCGGCCAGTTGCTCTACATGAACCTGGAGGCGATGAACACCCTGGCGCGCGACGGCGACGGCGTGGCCGACGCGGCGCTGCAGGTGGACCCGGCCGCCATGGACGCTTTCTGGGCCGCGGTGAAGGCCGCGCCGGGGATCAACGCGGTGTTCGACAAGGCAGGTTCGATGGCCGCGTTCAACGAAACCACCTCGCGCAACATGGGTGTCTTCAGCGGCATCCTCACGCTGTTCGCGGTGGCCATGGCGGTGGGCATCATCTACAACGCGGCGCGCATTTCGCTCTCCGAGCGCGCCTGGGAGCTGGCGAGCCTGCGCGTGCTGGGCATGACGCGGGCCGAGGTCTCGGTGCTGCTGCTGGCCGAGCTCGGCGCCGAGCTGCTGGTGGCGCTGCCCATCGGCGCCCTGACGGGCTGGGGGCTGGCCACGCTGATGATGCGGCTGATGTCCTCCGACAGCATCGACTTCCCGGTGATCATCGAGCCCTCGACCTACGCGTCGGCGGCGCTGATCGTGCTCGCCGCCGGCGTGGCCAGCGCGCTGCTGGTGCGCCGGCAGATCGACCGGCTGGACCTGGTTTCTGTATTGAAGGTACGCGAATGAACGAGAAGATGTCCTGGAAACGCTCCCGCCGCTGGGTGCTGGGCGGGCTGCTGGCGGCGGGCGCTGCCGCATTGGTCTACGCCGCCTACCGGCCGCGCCCGCTCACGGTGGAAGTGGCCACGGTGACCACCGGTACTTTCGAGCAGGCCATCGAGGAAGACGGCGTGCTGCGCCTGAAAAACCGCTACCTGATCACCGCGCCCACGCCGGCGGCCCTGCTGCGGCCCACGCTGAAGGTGGGCGACGCGGTGAAGGCCGGCGACGTGGTGGCCACGCTGGAGCCGGTGGCGCCGCAGATGATCGACGCGCGCACGCGCACCGTGTTGCAGCAGCGTGTGGGCAGCGCCGAGGCCGCGCGCCGCGCCGCCGCCGCGCAGGCGCAGCGCCTGCAGACCGCGCTGGCCCAGGCCACGCTCGAAGCCGAGCGGGCCGACAAGCTGGCGCGCGACAACTTCATCGCCCCCTCGGCGCGCGACCAGGCCGTGCTCGCGCGCCAGGCCGCGCAGCAGGCGCTCAACGCCGCGCGCGCCGAGCAGAGCGCCGCCGATTTCGCCGCGGCCGAGGCCCGCGCGGCCCTGAGCCGATCGGAGCCCACGGCCGGCGCGCGGCCGGCGGGTCTGTGGCAGCTCAAGAGCCCCGTCAATGGGCAGGTGCTCAAGCTGCACCAGGACAGCGCGGTCGCCGTGAACGCGGGCCAGTCCCTGCTGGAGATCGGCGACACCGCGGCCATGGAGGCGGTGATCGACGTGCTCTCGGGCGAGGTGCGGCAGGTCCAGCCCGGCGCTCAGGTGCAGCTGTCCACCGGCAGCGGCGCGCCGGCCTTGGCCGGGCGGGTGGCCCGCGTCGAGCCGGTGGCGTTTACCAAGGTGTCGGCCCTGGGCATCGAGGAGCAGCGCGTGAACGTGGTCGTGGACCTGGCCTCCGCCCCCACCGAAGTGCAGCGCCTGGGCGACGGTTTTCGCGTCGATGCGCGCATCACCGTGTCGTCGCAGGCGGGCGTGCTGCTGGTGCCCACCGCGGCCCTGGTGCGCGATGGCGATCAGTGGCGCGTGTTCGTGGTCGAGACCGGCAAGGCGCGCGCGCGGGCCGTGGCGTTCCACGACCGCAACACCGAGGTGGCCTGGGTCAAGGACGGCCTGCGCGAAGGCGAAACCGTGCTGCTCTACCCGGGCACCATCATCACGGACGGCCAACCGGTGAAGTATTGACCCCCCCGCAGCGCTTTGCGCTACCCCCCAGGGGGCGGCACTGGCCGTCCGGCGGAGCCGGCCCGGCGGTTCACAGCACCAGCCGCTGGGCGTAGCCCGTCATCTCCAGATAACCCCGGCCCACGCGCTGGCCGTCGCTGTCGAACAGGTCGGACAGGCCTTCCCAGTACACCGTGCCGGTGCCCTGGCGGCTGTCGAGTTCCTGCGGGTCGATCACGGCCTTGACGGTGTAGACGCCTGCCGGCGTGCGGATGCGCCACTCCACCGGGTAGCGCGCGCGGGTGCGCGGGCTGGTCCAGAAACGCTGCGGCGCCCAGTCGAGTTCGTCGGGGCGAAAGCTGTGGGTGTCGGTCGGGCTCTGCGCGCTGGCGGCGCTGCGCACCGAGCCTCCGGCCCAGAGCGGGCTGCCGTCCTGGCGGCGCAACTGGAAGGCGGTGAGACTGTCGCCGTTGAACAGGTTCATGCCGATCCAGTCCCAGCCCACGGCCTCGGGGTGCAGGATGGCTTCGCTCCACTCGTGGTCCAGCCAGGCGCGGCCCTGCACGATCTGAAACGCCTGACCTCGAACGGTCAGCGTGCCGCGCACCGAGAGCTGCGGGTGGCTGAGGTAGAAACTGGCCTGTTCGGGCTGCGGACCCTTGCGCGAAAACCCCGCGTCGCCCTGCAGCAGGATGGCCTGGGTGGGCGTGGCGCTGAGGTCGATGCGGATGTCGTCGCCCACGACCGCCGTGGTGTAGCCGCCGTCGGGCCGGCGCTCGATGAACCAGTCGCGCAGCACCACCTGGGTGTCGTGCTCGCGGGCGAACACGCCACGCTGCGGGTGGGTGGGTGGCTCGCCGTTCCAGCGCGCGATGCGCTGGTCGTGCCAGAGCCGGCCACCCTGCACGTCGGTGATGGCGGCGTGGGCGAACAGCAGTTGCCGGGCCGCGAGCCGGCTCTGCAGCGGCTGCGCCGCGTCGACCCGGCTGCGGAAGAACGTGACCTGAAAGCCGAAGGCGCGCCCGGCGGCGTCCTGCGCATGGCCGGTGAGGTACCACCACTCGGTGCGGGTGTCGTTGTGTGTGCCGTGGTCGCGCGGGAAATGCAGCGCGCGCGGGCTGAGCACCCGTGGCGCCGCCGGGGCCTGGGCCCACGCCGGGCCGCCCAGCCAGGGCGCGGCCAGCAGGCCACCGCCGACCACGAGCAGGCGGCGGCGCGCCAGGCCATCGGCTGGCCCGAGGGCAGGGCGTTGCGGGGGCGTGGTGGGCATGCGGTTCACCAGTCTTCCTTCACCGCCTGCACCGCGTCGCGGCTGGCGGCGGCACGCCCGGCCAGCCAGGCGGTGGCCGTGCCGGCCAGCACCACGGCGGCGCACAGCGCGAGCAGCCGCGCCCAGGGCAGGGCGAGGTCCATGGTCCAGTGGAAGCTCTGCGGGTTGACCACGTGCACCAGCACCACGCTCACCGCCAGGCCCAGCGCGAGGCCGGCGAGCGCGCCCAGCACCGTCCAGGCCAGGCCTTCGAGCGCTACCACACCCAGGATCTGCGCGCGCGTGAGGCCCAGGTGCGCGAGCAGGCCGAACTCGCGCCGCCGCGCCAGCACCTGCGCGCTGAAGCTGGCCGCCACGCCGAACAGGCCGATGGCGATGGCCACGGCCTGCAGCCAGTAGGTGACGGCGAAGCTGCGGTCGAAGATGCGCAGCGACACGGCGCGGATCTGGCCGGCCGAGGCGAACTCGACCAGGCCGCCCGCGCCCAGGGCCTCGGCGCGCTCGCGGATGCGTTCGCGCAGCGCGTCCTCGTCGGCACCGGGCGCGAGGTGCACCGCGAGATCGTTCACGCTCGCGTCGCCCGAGAGGCGCACGAAATGCGCGCGGTCCATCACCACGCTGCCGTGCTGGCGCGCGTAGTCGCGCCAGACGCCGGCGACGAAGAATCGCGTGTCCTGGGAGCGTTCCGCCGGAAAAGCCAGCGCCAGCGCGGGCAGCCAGCCGCCCGGGCGCGCGCCGTGCAGGTCGAGCATGGCCTCGCTCACGTACACGGGCACCACCGTCTCGCCCGCGGCCACTGCGGGCAGGGGCAGCGGGTTGCCCACCAGCGGCAGGGTCTGCCCCGCGCCGGGCGCACCGGCCATGGACAGGGGGCGTGCCAGCAGCGTCACCGGGGGCAGCGCGGCGTCCATCTGGACGAAGGTGGCGCGCAGCGGATCGACCCGCACCACGCCGGGCAGCGCGCCCACCGCGCGCACGAAGTCGGGCGGCAGGGTGTTGCCCTCGCCCACGCTGCTGCTGCCCGCGCGCACATAGAGTTGCGCCGGCAGCACGCCATCGAGCCACTGCGTGACCGAATCGCGAAAGCTCGCCACCATCACCGTGAGCGCCACCGACAGCGCCAGGCTCGCGACCACGCCGCTGGTGGCCACGGCCGCGGTTTCGCGCAGGCGCCGCGAGCGTTCCACCGCCAGCAGCGGCAGGGTGTGGCGAGCCACCAGCGGCGCCAGCCGGTGCAGCAGCGCGCCCACGGCCAGCGGCAGCGCGGCAATGCCACCCACCAGCAGCAGGCCCACCGACACATAGGCCGCCAGCGGCACCCCCCCCATCGGCGGCGCCCAGGCCAGCGCGGCGGCCAGCGCCATCAGGGCCAGCGCGCCGCCGTGGCGTCTGGGGCCGCCCGTGCCGGCGCCACCCAGCCCCTTGAGCGCGAGCGCCGGGGCCATGCGCGCCATGGCGCGCGCAGGCCACCAGCCGCCCGCCAGCGCGGCCGCCACACCCAGGGCGCCGTAGAGCAGGGCGGCGGGCGCGCTCCACTGCAGCGGCGGGGCCACGCCGGAAAAGTAGCCGCCGCCCAGGTCGCCACCGAGCACCCGCAGCGCCAGCGCGGCCAGGGCCGTGCCCAGCGCCACGCCGAGCACGCTGCCCAGCAGCCCGAGCAGGGCCGATTCGGTCAACACCAGGCGCAGCCGTTCGTTGGCCGACAGGCCCAGCACACCGAGCAGGGCGAACTGCTGCTGGCGCCGCGCGACCGAGAGCGAGAGCACGGAGAACACCAGGAACGCGCCGGTGAACAGCGCCACCAGCGCCAACACCGTGAGGTTGACCCGGTAGGCGCGCGAGAGGTTGCTGGCGCGCTCGCCGGTCTGTTCGGGGCGCTGCGCGATCACCGTGCCCGGCAGTGCCAGCGCCTCCAGCAGGGCCTCGGGCCGGGTGCCGGCGTCCAGCCGCAGGTCGATGCGGCTGAGCGCGCTCAGCCGGTCCATCAGCGCCTGCGCGGCGGCCACGTCCATCACCAGCAGGGGCGCGCCGGGCGCGTTCACGCTGCCGGCCACCCGCACGGTGGTCAGGCTCAGCCCGCTCTGGATTCGAAGCCGCGTGGGCGCCACGCCCGCGACCGCCAGGGCCTGGCGCGCGGCCGGGTTGAGGAACACGGCGTCGGGCGCGAAGATGTCCAGCCGCTGGGGCGGGGCGCTGCCCTCGCCGTTGGCGGGTTCGTTGGGGTTTTGGGGCATGGGCAGCAGCGCGGGCGACACCCCGGCCACCGTGAGCGCGTCCACGCCCACCAGCTTCACCGCCACGGGCTGGCCGCCTGGCTCGGCCCGTGCCGTCGTCGGCAACTCCAGCACCGGGCTGGCCAGCGCCACGCCGGGTTGCGCGGCCACACGCTCCAGCAACTCGTCGGGCAACATGCCCTGGCGCGCGCGCAGGCTCAGGTCGGGCTGGCCATTGACCGAACTCACCGCGCCGGCGAACTCGGCCAGCGCCGAGGCGTTGATGAGCTGCACCGCGAAGGCCAGTGCCACGCCCAGCGTCACGGCCAGCACCGCCAGCGCGTTGCGCCAGGGGTGGTGGCGCAGTTCCTGCCAGGAGTAGGTGGTGAGCAGCGCGCGCATCGGGCCCTGAGCTTACGGCAAGGCGCGCTGGCGCAGGTGCGAACAGCCCCACCGGCCCGCCTTGCGGCGGGTGTTTGCGTCGCACACCCTCGGGAGCGACCGGCGCGTGGGCGCCGGTCGCCCCGTTCAGGCGCTCAGTGCCCGGTGGCCTTGTGCCACCAGCCGTTGTATTCGCTGTCGGTCGTCAGGGTCCAGAGCGCCAGCGCGAAGATCACCACGCCGGTGCACACCGCCGTGAGCATGGCGGCTTCCATGGCGGCGAACCCCAGCAGCCAGGGCGATGCGAACAGCCACACCGCCAGGCCACCCTCGGTCCATTCTTCCCAGGCCCGTGGCACGAAGATGGCGCCCAGCGCGGCGGCGACGAGGGCCGCCCCCACGATGACCGCGTTCCACATGGCCGTGGAGACGTCCTGGTAGCCCATCAGCCAGGGCGATACCACCAGCCAGACGCCAAGGACGGCGTTGACCGCGTCGGTCCAGTGTTTCAGGGGTTTCATGGCATGTACCTCCTGCAGCAGGAAAACCCGGCTGCAAGGGTTTTGAGGCCGCGCCGGGCGGCTTGGTTCCGTGCGCCAGCGCACATGGCCCGGCGCTTGCGTGCGCGTAAGATGGTTTTTCACTCCCCCTGACGTCACATTCACCGATTCGCGGCGCATGCGCGCCAGCGGCCCGCTACCGGGCCCTCGACCTTCCTCTTTCTTCTTCACGGTGAACCCCATGGTCCGCATCCACCTCGCCATCGATCTGCAGTACGCGATCAACCCCCCGTCCGCCGACTTCATCTTCAACGTCCAGGCCGCTCACTCGCCCCAGCAGAAAGTGGTGTGGGAAGAGCTCCAGGTGAGCCAGCCCGTGCCCCTGGTCATGCACACCGACCCGGCCACCCGTAGCCGCACGCTGCGCCTGAGCGCCGGGCCCGGCCCGCTGCAGCTGCGCTACCGCGCCACGCTCGACATCACGCACCACGTGGCGCAGCCCGACTCTGTGTTTGAAACCCCGGTGGCCCAGCTGCCGCCCGAAGCGCTGATCTACCTCTACCCCAGCCGCTACTGCCAGTCGGACTGCGTGACCGCCATGGCGAACAACCTGTTTGGCCAGATGCCACAGGGCTACCGCCGTGTGGAGGCCATCAAGCAGTGGGTGCAGAGCCAGGTCAGGTTCGAGTCGAACACCAGCAACTCCATGACCTCGGCGCTGGACACGCTCAACGACCACAAGGGCGTGTGCCGCGATTTCGCGCACCTCATGATCACCATGTGCCGCGCGCTCAACATCCCGGCGCGTTTCACCACCGCGATCGACTTCGGCGCCGACCCCGCGCTCGGCCCGACCGACTTCCACGCCTACGTGGAGGTGTACCTGGGCCACCGCTGGTACCTGTTCGACCCCTCGGGCACCGCCATCCCCATGGGTTTCATCCGCATCGGCACCGGGCGTGACGCCGCCGACGCCTCGTTCGCCACCATCTTCGGCGGCGTGGTGGCGCAGGCGCCGCGCATCGACATCTCGGCCCAGGTGAACCCGCAAAACGGCTGGCAGATGCCGGTGCACCGCGCCGAGGCCCTGTCCACCGACTCGGCGTTCACCTGGAACATGGTGGACGTGGCGGGCTGAGCGCCGCCAGGGCGCTGCTGGCGCCGCCCGCACGGCCTGTGGCCTAATAGAGGGGTTTTCAACCAATTTCTGTCTGGATCCGACATGGGCAACAAAATCGTCACCGAAGCCGACCGCAAAGCCACCCCCCGTCCCAAGCCCATTGCTGGCGTCTCCCTGACCACCCCCGGCCGCGGCCAACGCGTCAGCCTGGAACGTGGCGTGGCCACGCGCAGCAAGAAGAACCCGGGCAAGCGCTCGAAGAAGGGCGGCTGAGCCGTACCGATCGCCCCCGCGGCGGTCCCACAAAAAAGGCCCTTGCGGGGCCTTTTTTTGTGGGCGGGTGCCGGTGTGACCGATGGCCCGGCCCCCGGCGTTCGGCAGGTGCCCGCGTCGTCAGCGCGTGAACGTCAGGAAGCGCCCCTTGTACGCCTCGCCGCTTTCCAGCGTTCGGCTGGCGGCCTGCATGTGCAGCCCGTAGCCGAGCGTGGCCATGGCTTGGCAGAAGGCGCTGCGGTTGCCGCGGTCCGGGTCCACGATGATGATTTCGGCGCCCGCGCTGGCGTGCTGGTCGATGAAGCGCGCGAGCTGGGCCGGCTGCTGGCGTTCGTAGAGCACGTCGCTGCCGATGATGAGGTCGAATCGGCCCAGGCCACTGGCGCCGCTGGCGTCGTCCAGCGCCCAGTTGCCGGGCTGGTAGGGCAGCGGGCCCAGGTCATTGGCCAGCAGGTTTTCGTGCAGGAAGGCCTCGGTCAGCGGATGCCAGTCGGTCACGGTCACGTCGCCCGCGCGGCGGTGGATCACCAGGCTGGCCAGCGCCAGGCCGGCGCCGATCTCCAGGACGCGTTTGCCTTCGATGGCGTGGCTGTGCATGGCCAGCGCCAGCACGCGCGCTGAGGGCCAGACCTGGCCAAACAGCGGCCAGCCCGAGGCGCCCATGCCCGCGTCTTCGGCGCTGCCATGCGGGTCAGCGTATTGCTGGTTGTCGAGCAGGGAGCGCACGGCGTAGTCCAGGCCGCCGATGGTGACCGTCTGGTGTCGGACTTCGTAGCCGGGCATGCGGGGTTCTTTTCATGGTGGATGTGCGGTGTGAAACGGTTCTGATCGAACGGGCACAGCGCTTCCATGGGAACCAGGGACGGGGCATGCGGGGCCGAGGAGGCAATCTCGCGGGTGGGCCGCGCAGTGGCTGCGGGCCCAGGCCACGGTAACACAGGGCTTGGCGAAGCGCACGGGGTCTACAATTTGCAGCTTCACCGGGGGTGCCGGGCCCGCAGTACAGCGGGCAACGGCTGAGAAATACCCCTCTCACCTGATCTGGATCGTGCCAGCGTAGGGAGCGTGACCAGCCGGCCGCCGATGCGTGCGTTGCCGTCCCTGTCAGACGCTTCCCGTGGCGTTCTTTTTGACAAGGCGGCTTCCCATGCAACGGCGTTTTTTTTCGGCAGCACTGGTTTCGGTTTCCCTCGCGGCGCTGGGCGCATCGCCCTCGGCATGGGCGCAGGCGGTGCCACTGCGTGTGCTCACCCACGGTTCGTTCGACCTGCCCAAGGAGCTGCTGGCGCAGTTCGAGAAAGACGCGGGCGTGAAGCTGCAGATCGTCAAGGCGGGTGACGCTGGCGAGATGGTCAACAAGCTGATCCTCACCAAGGCCAAGCCCATCGCCGACGTGGTCTACGGCATCGACAACACCTTGCTGCCGCGCGCCACGGCCGCGAAGGTGCTCGACGCCTACACCGGCCCCGCCGCGCAGCGCCCGTCGGCCGCTGCCATGGCCGAGGGCGCCGACAAGACCGGTGTGGTCTCGGGCGTGGTGCCGGTGGACTACGGCTTCGTGAACCTCAACATCGACAAGGCCTGGTTCGCCAGCAAGGGCCTGGCGCTGCCGACCTCGCTCGAAGACCTCACCAAGCCCGCTTACGCCAAGCTGCTGGTGGTGCAGAACCCGGCCACCTCCAGCCCCGGCCAGGCCTTCGTGTTCGCCACCATCGCCGGCCTGGGCGAAGAGGCCGCGTTCCAATGGTGGGGCCAGATGCGCGCCAACGGCGTGAAGGTGGTCAAGGGCTGGACCGAGGCCTACTACACCGAGTTCACGCGCAACGGCGGTACCCGGCCCATCGTCGTCAGCTACGCCAGCAGCCCGGCGGCCGAGGTGTTCTACGCCAAGGAAAAGCTGAGCGAATCGCCCACCGCCAACCTGTTCCTCAAGGGCGGCGTGTTCCGCCAGGTCGAGGGCGTGGCGTTGGTCAAGGGGGGCAACCCGGCGGCCAAAGAAGCCGCGGGCCAGTTCATCGAGTTCCTGCGCTCGGCCCCGGCCCAGCAGGCGCTGCAGACCACGATGTGGATGTTCCCGGCCGAAGCCGGCGCGGCCCGGGCGGACGTGATGAAGGCGCACGCGAGTGAGCCCACCGCGTTTGACAACCCTGCGAGCGCCGAAGCGAATCAGAAAGCCAAGGCCTGGCTGCAGCGCTGGACCAAGGTGGTTCTGAAATAAACCCCATGCCGCGCCTGCCAGCCCGCTGGCTGTTGCCCGCGCTGCCGCTGGTCTTTCTGGCGCTGTTGCTGGTGGCGCCGGTGTTGCGGCTGCTGGTCGAAGGGCTGGGCGGCGGTGAATGGACCGATGGCGAGCCGCTGCGCTGGCTCGACGTCTGGCAGGACGACTTCCTGCGCTGGCGCGTGTTGTGGTCCCTGGCCCAGGCGGCGATCACCTGTGCGCTGGCCCTGGTGCTGGGTCTGCCCGTGGCCTGGGTGCTGGCGCGGCTGGCGTTTCCGGGCCGTTCGCTGGTGTTGCGCTTGCTGATGCTGCCCTTCGTGGTGCCCACCCTGGTGGCCGCGCTGGGCGTGCTGGCGCTCTGGGGGCCGCGCGGCCTGCTGGGTGCGCCGCTGGCCGGGGTTGGTATCGACCTGGTGGACACACCCTGGCTGCTGCTCTACGGCAACCTGTTTTTCAACCTCTGTGTGGTGGTGCGCGCCGGCGTGGACGCGCTGGAGCAGGTGAGCGCGCCGCGCGTGGCCGCCGCGCGCACGCTGGGCGCCACGCCCTGGCGGGCCTTCTGGCGCGTGGAATGGCCGGCGATCGCGCCCTGGCTGGCATCGGCGCTGTGTCTGGTGTTCCTCTACTGCTTTGCCGGCTTCGGCCTGGCGCTGATCCTGGGCGGGCAGGACTACGCCACTGTCGAAGTCGAGATCTACACCCTGGTGGCGCACGAGCTGGCGCTGGGGCAGGCGAGCGTGCTCGCGGTCTGGATGCTGTTGCTGACCGGCGCCGTGGCGCTGGCCTACGCCTGGCTGGAAAAGCGGCTCGCGGCGCCCGGCCGCGTGTCGCCGGTGGCACGCCAGCGTCCCCGCAGCGCGGCGCAGTGGGCGGCGGTGGCGGGCGCGCTGGCGGTGCTGTTCGTGGTGTGCGCCGCGCCGCTGCTGGCCATCGTGTGGCGCGCGGCGCAGGCGTTGCTGGGTGGGCAGGGCGCGGTGGTCCTGTTCGAAGCCGACACGCGCGCGGCCTTGTGGAACACGCTGCGCTTCACCGCCATGGCGCTGACCCTGGCCACCGCGCTGGGCCTCACGCACGCGCTGGCGGTGCGCGCGCTGGACGCGGCCAGCCTGCAGCGCCACGCCAGCGAGGCGCGCGGTGCGCTCGCGCTGGCCTGGCGTGCCGCGGCCTTCCTGCCGTTCGTGGTCTCGCCAGTGACCGTGGCTTTCGGCCTGTTGCTGCTCTACCCGGACTGGACCGCCAGCCTCGCCCTGCTGGTGGCTGCCTATGCGCTGCTGGCCTACCCCTTCGTGGCCAAGTCGCTCACCGCCGCGCTCGACAGCCTGCCCGCCAGCTACGCGCAGGCCGCGGCCACGCTGGGCGCCCGGCCATGGCGTGTGTTGTGGCGGGTCACGCTGCCGCTGGTGGCGCCCGCGCTGCGCCGTGGCATGGCCTTCGCTGCCGCCACCGCGCTGGGCGAGTTCGCCGTCACGCTGTTCCTTTCGCGGCCCGAATGGACCACGCTCACGACGCTGATCTACCAGCACCTGGGTCGCCCTGGCGCCGCCAACCTCGATGCGGCGCTGGTGCTCGCCTGCGTGCTGATGGGGCTGGCGCTGGCCGCGTTCACCCTGATCGAAGGCCCTGCGCGCAAGGACAATGGCACCCATGCTTGAACTGCGCGACATCCGCAAACAATGGGACCACCGCCCGCTGCTCGACGGCGTGAGCCTGCGCGTGGCCGCGGGCGAAACCGTGGCCCTGCTCGGTGCCTCGGGCAGCGGCAAGAGCACCCTGCTCAAGATCGTGGCCGGGCTGGACGCGCCGGAGGCGGGCAGCGTGTGGTTCGACGGCGTGGACATCACGGCCCTGCCGCCCGAGCGCCGCGGCTTTGCGCTCATGTTCCAGGACTTTGCGCTGTTCCCTCACCTCAACGTGCAGGACAACGTGGCCTTCGGTCTGGTGGAGCAGGGCGTGCGCCGCAGCGAGGCGCGGGAGCGGGCGCGCACCATGCTCGCGCGCTTCGGCCTCGCCGGTCACGCGCTGGGCAAGGTCTGGACGCTCTCGGGCGGCGAGCAGCAGCGTGTCGCGCTGGCGCGCGCGCTCATCACGCAGCCGCGCGCCCTGCTGCTCGACGAACCTTTCAGCGCGCTCGACGCCACGCTGCGCGAACAGCTGCGCGCCGAGTTCCGCGAACGCATCACCGAAGCCGGGATGAGCGCCATCCTCGTCACCCACGACGAACAGGAGGCGCGCGCCATGGCGCAACACGCCTGGGGGCTGCAGGGCGGGAAGCTGGTGTCACTCTGGTGAAGGGTCTGTCTGGCTCCCTCTCCCGCACGCGGGAGAGGGTTGGGGTGAGGGGGTGCTTGGCCGCTGGCACAATGAAACCGCAGGCACCTGCTGGTGCATCCCACTCACCCATCCAACGGGAGTTCACATGGGCTGGTTTTCGAAATCCACCGACGGTTTTTTCCTCAGCACCACCACGCCACCCGGCATCGATCTGAAACAGTACCTCGGTGTGGTCAACGGCGAAGCCATCATCGGCGCCAACATCTTTCGCGACATGTTCTCTTCCGTCCGCGACGTCGTGGGCGGACGCGCGGGCGGCTACGAGCGCGCGCTGGCCGGGGCGCGCGATGCGGCGTTGGAGGAACTGATCGACGCCGCGAAAGAGATGGGCGCCAACGGCGTGATCGGCATCGACTTCGACTACGAGGTCATGGGCGAAACCAACGGCATGATGATGGTCGCCGTCAGCGGCACGGCGGTGAAGCTGGGCTGAGGCCCGGTGCATTCCCATGGACGCCTACATCGTCATCGGCAACCCCAACACCCGCAAAGCCTCCCTGGTGCGCAGCCTCACGGGCTGTTTCAACCGCAGTGTGCGCGACATCCTGATCCAGGGTGCCCGGCGGCCAACGCGCTTCTATGCCCGCGTGGGCACCCTGCAGGACACCCGGACCACGGTTGAGCAGTTCGTGGTGGAGGTGACCCGCGCGCGCTGCGAGGCGGTGCTGTTCTGCCTTTCGCCCAACGCCAACAAGACCGACACCGTGGAGTACCCGGACGCACTGGCCTATGTGGCCGCGCTCAGGGAACTGGGCTGGCGCGTCAAGGGTGTGGCCGTGCTCGGCCAGGACGGCGGCGGCGTGCGAGCGCCCAACCTGCGGCAATACACCCAGGCCCCCACCGCGCCCGTCAATGTGACGGCGCGCGACGTGCGGGCGCAGTTCGGGTGGGTGTGAAGAACCATGAACTCCATCATTCGCGCCGCGACGCTGCTGCCCTTGCTGTGGGGGCTCACCTGTACCGCCACCCAGGCCGAGATCTACCAATGGGTGGATGAACAAGGGCGTACCCACTTCGACGACAACCGGCCAGGTTCTGATCGGGAGAAGGTCGAGGAGGTGAAGGTGCGCAAGCCCAACCTGATGAACCGGTTCGTGGCGCCTCCACCGCCAGTGAAGAAACCGGCGTCCAAGCCGGTGGTCAACAAAACGCCGCCGGTGTCTGTCTTGCCGTCCGAAGAACCCGTTGGTCTGGCCGCCCGTCAGGCCGCATGCGCGAAAATGAAGCAGGCGTACGAAGCATCGCAGGCTTGTTATCTCGCTTGCAGCAAACCTGTTCCGAACGGCCGCAGCAATGCAGAGTGTGGGCATTGCACCAACATCGTCGATCCGGGCTGCTGAGCCAGCCTACCCGCCGCGCAGCGCCTGCAACAGCTTCTGTCCACCCCGCCCGTTCACCTCGTGGCCCAGCCGCTCCTGCTCGGCGCGGATCGCCATTCGGCTCTTTTCACCCAGCATGCCGTCCACTTCGCCGATGTCGTGGCCGCGCAGGATCAGCAGGCCCTGCAGTTCGCGGCGTTCGGCGCGTGAGAGGCCCGGGTCGTCGGTGGGCCAGGGGGTGACGAAGGGGCCGCCACCGCGCAGGCGGTCGGCCAGGTGGGCGATGGCCAGGCCGTAGCTCTCGGCGGCGTTGTAGCTGTAGATCGCGTCGAAGTTCTTGAACACCAGAAACGCCGGGCCGCCGGGGCCGGCGGGCGTCATCAGGCCGGCGCTGCCCAGGTTGGCGGGCAGCGGCGAGCCGTCCACGCGGGTCACGCCGCGTGCGCTCCATTCGCTCATGCTCCGCTTGCTGCGCCGGCCTTCGCCGCCGGTGTTGAAGCCCTCGGGGAGCTTCACTTCAAAACCCCAGGGCTGGCCGCTCTGCCAGCCAGCCTTGTCCAGGAAGTTCGCGGTCGAGCCCAGTGCGTCTGGGGTGCTGTCCATTAGGTCGGCCCGGCCGTCGCCGTCGAAGTCCACCGCCAGCCGCTCGAAGGTGCTGGGCATGAACTGGGTGTGGCCAAAGGCGCCGGCCCAGGAGCCGACCAGGCGCTCGGGCGCGATGTGGCCGGCCTGCAGGATGCGCAGCGTGGCGTACAGCTCGGTGCGGAAATAGGCCTGGCGCCGCCCGTAACACGACAGCGTGCCCAGCGCCTGCACCAGCGGGTATTTGCCGAAGCTCTGGCCGAAGTTGCTCTCGACCCCCCACACCGCCACCACGGTGGCCGGGTCCACGCCGTAACGCTGCTGCGCGCGCTCCAGGGTCTCGGCGTGCTGCGCCAGCAGGGCACGGCCCTCGGCCACACGCTCGTCGTCCACCAGGCCGGCGAGATAGTCCCAGATGGGGGTGCGGAACTCGGGCTGGAAGTCGAGCTTCTCGATCACGCTCATGTCGGGCTGCAGTTCCTGGGTGAAGCGGCGGTAGGCCGATTCGGAAACCCCGGCCGCACGGGCAGTGCCCTGCAAGCCGTCGATGCACTGGGTGAAATCGGGCGGGGCGGTCTGTGCGAACGCGGGCAGGGTGATGGCCAGGGCGGCCAGTCGCAGGGCATGTTTCAACTCAAGCACTCCAGGTCGATTCGTGTTCCGGCACCAGGGCCTGCCAGCGCAGCTCGGTTTCGATGCGGTGGCGCAGCGCGTCGGAGGCGCCCATGTCGCCGTGCGTCACGAACACGCGGCGCGGCGCGGTGGGCAAGGCGCGCAGCCAGTCCATGAGCTGGCTGGCGTCGGCGTGCGCCGAGGCCGACTGCATTTGCACCACCTCGGCACGCACGGGCACGTCCTGGCCGTGGATGCGCAGCTTGGTCGCGCCGTCGGACAGGCTGGCGCCGCGTGTGCCGGGCGCCTGGTAGCCGGTGAGCACGACCATGTTGCGGTGGTGGCCGAGGTATTGCACCAGGTGGTGCAACACGCGCCCGCCCGTGGCCATGCCGGCGGCGGCGAGCACGATCTTGGGGCCGTGTTGTTGCGCAATGGCCTTGGACTCGTCGGCCGAGCGCGTCATCTTGGCCACGTGCTCCATGTCGCGGCACTGCGCGGCGCTGAGCCGGTGTTCGCCGATGTGGCGCTCGTACAGATCGGTGGTGTGGATGGCCATCGGGCTGTCCAGGTACACCGGCAGGCTGTGGGGCAGCACGCCGTTGGCCTTGAGCAGCACGATGGCGTGCAGGATCTCCTGTGCACGGCCCACGGCGAACACCGGTACCACGGCCGTGCCGCCGCGCGCGGCCACGCGCGCCAGCGCCGGGCCGAGTTCGGCGAGCACGTCTTCCTCCGGGTGCTCGCGGTCGCCGTAAGTGGACTCGATCACCACCACGTCGGCCGCGGGCGGCCTATCGGGCGGGTTCATCAGCGAATCGTCGGGCCGGCCCAGATCGCCCGAGAACAGGATGCGCCGGCCACCCACTTCCAGCAGCAGGCTGGCCGCGCCGAGGATGTGGCCCGCGCTGGTGAAGCTGGCCTTCCAGCCGTGCAGCGGTTGAAACACCTGATGCGTGGGCACGGTGCGGATCAGCTTGAGGCAGTCCAGCGCGTCGCTCTCGGTGTAGAGCGGCAGGGCGGGCGCGTGTTTGCTGAAGCCCTTGCGGTTGGCGAAGTTGGCGTCTTCTTCCTGGATGTGGCCGCTGTCGGGCAGCAGGATCTGCACGAGGTCGCGCGTGGCGGGCGTGGTCCAGGCCTTGCCGCGAAAGCCCTCCTTGGCCAGCAGGGGCAGGTAGCCGCTGTGGTCCAGGTGCGCATGCGTCAGGATCACGGCGCCAATGTGGTTGGGCATCACCGGCAGCGGGTTGCGGTTGCGCAGGCGCAGCTGCTTGTAGCCCTGGAACAGACCGCAGTCGACCAACAGGCTCTGCCCATCGTGTTCAACCAGGTACTTGGAGCCGGTCACGGTGCCGGCACCGCCGAGGAATCGGATGTGGACGTTCATGCGGGCCATCTTATCCCCATGCCTGCGGTGGCCTTCCGAATGGCGCACGTGCCGGTGAGGCCTTCCGCCCGGATCGCCGCGCACAGGGCCCATCGGGGCAGAATGCAACAGCACAGGCCTGCCGGCCCGGTGGCCCTGTGCTGTGTGAAACCCGATCTGGCGGAGGCCATCCCATGGCGATTCAAGCGGTGGTTTTTGATGCCTATGGCACCTTGTTCGACGTGTATTCCATCGGCGCGCTGGCCGAGCGCCTGTACCCCGGCCAGGGGGCCGCGCTGTCGGCGCTGTGGCGCGACAAACAGATCGAATACACGCGCCTGATTTCCCTCAGCGACCCCGATGCCGAGCGGGGCAGCAGCCACTACCGGCCGTTCTGGGATCTGACCCGTCAGTCCCTGCGCTACGCCCTGCAGCGCCTGGGCCTGCCGCTCTCGGAGGCGAACGAAGAAGCGCTGATGGCGCAGTACGCACAACTCAGCGCTTTCCCGGAAAACCGCGGCGTGCTGGAGGCCTTGCACCGGCAGGGTATGACGACCGCGGTCCTCTCCAACGGCAACCCCGAGATGCTGGCTTCGGCTGTGAACAGCGCCGGCATGGGCGATCTGCTGGACCACGTGATCTCGGTCGACGGCGTGCGCCAGTTCAAGACGATGCCGGTGGCGTATGGCGAGGTGGCTCGCCACATCGCGGCCGAGAAGACGGACGTGCTGTTCGTCTCCAGCAACGCCTGGGACGTGCTGGGCGCCGCCTGGTTCGGCTTCACCACCCTGTGGATCAACCGCCAGGGCCTGCCCTTCGAAACCATCGGCCCCCGGCCCGAGCACACCGGCGCTGACCTGATGGCGGTGCTGGACGTACTGGGTCTTGCGCCTTGAGCGGGTGATCCTTTGGCAATATCGAAAACAATCCAATGGAGCCATTTGATTGTTTTGATGGGGCCATGGCCGCGGCGGGGAATATGCCATGCGCAAGTACGGCGGCGAAGCTCAGGGTGATGTGGTCATCAGCTGGGAGAACGAGGCCGACCTGCTGGAGCCCGTGAGCGGAAGGGGCCTGGCCTCGACGCGCTGGGGCGGCAGCGCATCGTCCTTTCGTGTCTGGCATATTGGGCGTTTTTCTGATCCGGCCAACCTGGGGTTGCGCCATCCTTTTGTCTGGAGCGCTGAGTTGACCGCATTGCCCATGAACACACTGCTGCTGGCAGGCACGTCGGCCCTTGTGGTGGTTTTTTCTCTGGTCTGGCGCCGCTACCTCGCGATGCGCCGGGAGGCCTTCATCCGCCATGCCGAGCTGCCCAAGGGCCTGTTTGAAAGGCTGCAGAAGCGCCACCCCAACCTGACCACCAAAGAATGCCAACTGGTCGCGCACGGCCTCCGGCAGTTTTTTCTGGCCCACCTGCAGAGCGGGCGCAAATTCGTGTCGATGCCCTCGCAGGTGGTCGACGACCTGTGGCACGAGTTCATCCTCTACACGAAGAACTACGACGCTTTCTGCCGCCAGGCTTTCGGCCGTTTCTTGCACCACACGCCGGCTGTCGTGCTGGGCCGCGCCCAACGCGGCAACGCCGGGCTGCGCCGGTGCTGGTGGTATGTCTGCAAGGAAGAGAACATCAACCCCCGGGCCGCATCCCGCTTGCCGCTGCTGTTCGCGCTGGACACGAAATTGGCGATACCGGGCGGGTTCCGCTACGTTCCCGATTGCCGCTCGGTGCGGCGCGAAGGCGGTGATGCCAGTGGTGGCGCGGTTTACTGCGGGGGCGAATTTTCTGACGCGTCAATTGATGGTTCGGTGGACGGCTTCGGAGACGGCCATGGTGATGCCTCGTCCGCCGACGGGTCAGGTGGTAGTGGTTCCGATGGCTGCGGAGGCGGTGGCTGTGGAGGAGGCGACTGAATCGCTGAACCGACGGGCCTTCCGGTAGCTCAGAACCCCACCGCCTGCCCATCCCGCCGTGGGTCGCTCGCTGCCACGTAGCCTTCTGAACCCGGGTCACCCAGCCGCCAGATGAACTGGCCCGCACCGAAGTCCTGGTAGGGGTCGTCGATGCTGCGGGTCTGGTGGCCGAGTTCTTTCAGGCCCTGCACCGTGGCCGGGTCCATGGCGGATTCGACGTTGATGTGCAGCCCGGCGTCGAAGCGCCAGCGCGGCGCGTCGCAAGCGGCCTGCAGGCTCTGGCCGTGGTCGAGTAAACGCACGAGCGTCTGCACATGGCCTTGCGGCTGCATGTCGGCGCCCATCACGCCGAAGCTCATCACCGGCTGGCCGTCTTTCGTGAGGAAGGCCGGGATGATGGTGTGGAAGGGGCGCTTGCCAGGCGCCACGAGGTTGGCGGTGTTGCGGCCGGGGCCGGCACTGAGGTTGAAACCGTGGCCCCGGTTCTGCAGGCTGATGCCGAACTGTGGCTCCACCGTGCCCGAGCCGAAGCCCATGTAGTTGCTCTGGATGAAGCTCACCATCATGCCGCCCTCGTCGGCGGCGGTGAGGTAGACCGTACCGCCCTTGGCCGGGTTGCCGGCGCCGAAGTCCTGGGCGCGCTGCCGGTCGATCAGCTTCGCGCGTTCGTGCAAGTAGGCCGGGTCGAGCATCTGTTCGGTGCTCACGTCCATCGTGCCGGGTTCGGCGACGAAGCGGTAGACGTCGGCGAAGGCGAGCTTCATGGCTTCGATCTGCAGGTGCTGCGCGGCCACGCTGTCCACCGGCATCGCGGCGAGGTCGAAGTTCGAAAGGATGCCCAGCGCGATCAGCGCCGCGATGCCCTGGCCGTTGGGCGGGATCTCGTGCAGCGTGTGGCCGCGGTAGTCCTGGCCGATGGGCGTGACCCATTCGGGGCGGAATGCCGCCAGATCTGCCTCGGTCAGCGCGCCGCCGTGTTGCGCTGCGAAGCGCGCCAGCGCCTGCGCGATGGGTCCGCAGTAGAAGGCTTCACCTCTGGATTCGGCAATGGCGCGAAGGCCGCGCGCGGCGGCCGGAAACTTGAACAGCTCACCCACCTCGGGCGCCCGGCCCCAGGGCAGGAAATGCTCCGCAAAGCCGGGCTGGCTTTGCAGCTCGGGTGTGGCCGCGGCCCATTTCTGCCGCACGACCACCGGCACCGCACAGCCGCGCTCGGCCAGCTCGATGGCGGGTTGCATGAGGTCGCCGAAGGGCAGTTTTCCGAAGCGTTCGCTCAGGGCCACCCAGCCCGCCACGGCACCGGGCACGGTGACCGAGTCGATGCCGCGCTTGGGCGGCGTGGGGGCGTCGGCGCTGTACTTGCGGTGAAAGTAGTCGGGCGTCCAGGCCTTCGGTGCGGTGCCCGAGGCGTTGAGACCGTGCAGTTGCTGGCCGTCCCAGAGAATGCAGAAAGCGTCCGAGCCCAGGCCGTTGCTCACCGGCTCGGTGATCGTCAGCGCCGCGGCGGCGGCGATGGCGGCGTCCACAGCGTTGCCGCCCTGCAGCAGCATGCGCAGCCCGGCCTGCGCGGCCATTGGGTGCGAGGTGCTGACGATGTTGCGCGCGAAGACCGGCAGGCGGGTGCTGGGGTAGCTGTGGGTGCAGGGGTGGGCCATGGCGTTCCTGGGTCGGACCGCGCAGTATCAAGGGCGCGCGAGGTTCCGTGTAGGGCTGAGCATCTGCTCGGTGAGCCCCGCGCTGGCGATGTGGTCTGGCAGCCCCAGCCCCCGCGCCAGCGCCGCGCATGCCTCGCCCATCGCCGCACTGGTCTGGATGCCGTAGCCGCCCTGGGCCGCGCACCAGAAAAAGCCCGGCGCGTTCGCGTCGAAACCGCCCACCAGATCGCCATCGGCCACGAAGGAGCGCAGGCCGGCCCAGGTGTGGGTGGGGCGGGGCGTGAGCGTGGTCCAGGTCTCGATGGCGTGCATGCCCAGCGCGATGTCCAGCTCTTCGGGCTGCACGTCCTGGGGGGTGGTGGGGTCGGCGTTGACGGGTGAGGCGAGCAGGGCGCCGGCGTCGGGCTTCATGTAGAAGCTCTCGTCGGCCGCCATCGTCAGCGGCCAGCAGCTGCTGTCCATGCCGGCGGGCGCGGCAAAGGTGAAGGCGCTGCGCCGCTTGGGCACCAGGCCGATGGGCGGCACACCCGCCAGGCCCGCGACCACGTCGCACCACGCGCCCGCCGCGTTGATCAGTACCGGCGCGGCGTACGCGCCACCGGCCGCGGTGCGCACCTGCCAGAGATCGCCCACGCGCTCAATGGCCACCACCTCGGCGTCGGTCACCAGTTCGCCCCCGGCGTGCTTGAAGCCGCGCAGGTAGCCCTGGTGGATGGCGTGCACGTCCATGTCGTAGCTCTCGGGCTCCAGGATGGCCGCGCTCACCTTGTCCGGGCGCAACACGGGCATGATCGCCAGCGCCTCTTCGGCACTGAGCCAGCGCCCGGTGCCGCTGGTTTGCTGCAGCACCGCCCAGGCTTCTTGCAGCGCGGGCATTTCGTCGGGCCCGGCCACCGTGAGCAGGCCACGCGGCGTGAGCAGCGGCGCACCCGCAAAACCCTCGGGCGGGTGCTGAAAGAAGGGCTCGCTCGCCCGCGACAGCGCGCGCACCTGGGGCGTGCCGTAGGTGGCGATGAACTGCGCCGCCGAGCGGCCGGTGCTGTGGTAACCGGGCTGGCCCTCGCGTTCCAGCATGGCGCAGCGGCCGTGCGGCGCGAGAAAGTAGCCCGTGGAGGCGGCGGCAATGCCGGCGCCGATGAGGATGAAATCGTGCGTTGGGGTGTTCATGCTCGGCATGTTACGGCGCGCCGTCCTGGCCTGTGCGGGCGTGGGCTCACCAGCGGTTCAGGGCCTCGCGCAACCGGGTTTTGACGCCCGCGTTGGCGAAGCTCGCGTCGATGGAGGTAAGGGCCACGGCGCGCAGCTCGGCGTCGGTCCAGCCGAAGGCGGCCTGGCACAGCGCGTACTCGCCTTCGAGCGTGGTCTCCAGCAGGGCCGGGTCGTCGGTGTTGAGCGAGACGGGCACGCCCGCGCGACGCAGCCGGTCCACCGGGTGGTCATCGATGGAAGGATAGACGCCGAGCTTGAGGTTGGAGGTGGGGCACACGCCCAAGGGAATCTGCCGTTCGGCCAGCAAGGCCATGAGCGCCGGGTCTTCGATGGCGCGCACGCCGTGGTCGATGCGGTCGGCGCCGAGCCATTCGATGGCGTCGCGCACGCCTTCGGGGCCGCTGGACTCACCCGCGTGCACGGTGCGCTTCAGGCCGGCCGCGCCTGCTCGGCGGAAGGCCTCGGCAAAGCGTGGGCCGGTGTGCCCGGCCGTGGCCTCGTTGCCGTCGATGGACAGCGCCACCACACGTGGATGCCGCAGCGCCACCAGTGTGTCCACCAGTTCGACCGCGGCGTCGGCCGATTGTGTGCGCAGCAGGCTCACGCACAGGCCCACGGGAGGCAGGCCGTCTTGCTCGGCGGCGTGAAAGCCTGCGTCCAGCGCGTCGATCATGGCCGACAGGCGGCCGTGCCAAGGTCGCCAGTGGGTGGGGTTGAAGATCAGGTCGGCATAGCCGGTGCCGCTCGCGGCCAGGCGCTGGCTGAAACCGTAGGCCGCCTCGGCCAGTTCCTCGCGGGTGCGCACCAGGCCGCAGGCCCAGTCCAGAAAGTGCAGGAAGTCGACAAGGCCGTCGAAGCGCAGCAACTGCCCGGGCGGGCGGGGCAGCGGCTCGCCGAAGCGCCGGGCCCACGCTTCCAGTTGAGGCACCGGCAGGCAGCCTTCCAGGTGCACATGGACTTCGGCGCGCGGCAGGGCGCGCAGGCGGTCGAGCGATGGGGGTGGGCTGGTGTTTGTCATGGGCTGGCGGTGGGGCTGGACGAGCCGCCATGATCGGTGCTGGCGGCGGTTTCGCCATATGGATCAAGGCATATCGGGTATCGGATGGCCATGCCTGTTCAGGTTGTTGGGAACACCTCCGTCAGGCACCAAGAGCCCTCGCTGCAGCCAACGGGTTGAACACCTCCATGCCCGCCGACGGCGCTCAACGTCGTCTGACTCGGTCGTAACCGCTTGTTACACTGATCTCCGATGTCAAAAAGTCGGACTGCGAGCGATGGTGGCCCTTGATGTCCGCGATTGCCGAGTCCTTTTTGAGTTTCCAATTCAACATGACAGGGATATATGCATTTGTCGCTCGGTAGAAATCAGTTCTTGGTGAAAGAACAAGTTGGCATGCTCAAGGCATCCAATAATTACGATGTTTTTGACCCGCAGACCGGTCAAAAGGTTCTTGAGTGCAGAGAGCCAAATCTTGGAATATTTTCAAAGATCTTTCGCTTCACCGACTACAAACGGATGACGCCTTTTAACATAGAGATTCGTACGCCAGAGGGTGGCAAGGTCTTGTCTGTCAAAAGAGGTATTTCGCTATTGTTTTCCAAGGTTGAGGTTCTGGATGAAAATGATATCGTTGTTGGTTATTTCAATCAGAAGCTGTTTTCTATCGGTGGAAAGTTCGATGTTCTGAACGCCCAAGGAACTTCCATTTGCACGCTCAAAGGCAAGTGGACAAGCTGGGATTTTCGTTTCGTGAAAGGCAATGCCGAGCTGGCTCATGTCTCCAAAAAGTGGGCCGGTGTCGGTAAGGAGCTTTTCACGACAGCCGATAATTACATGCTTTCCATCAGTAACGCGGTTGGTTCCACGGACAGTGCGCGGGTTCTCATTGTTGCGGCGGTCATGTGCATTGACATGGTGTTGAAGGAATAGGCTACCGCGGCCAATCATTGGAAGCCCAACAGATTGCAAATGACGAAAGGGGCGACGGTTACCCGTCGCCCCTTCGCATGTCTGAACCCCTCAGCCGGACTCAAGTGAAAAAACTCTTCGCTTTCTCAAACCACCCTTTGAAACATCGAGAATGTGCCTGGGCGCAAACTATTTCTCACCGTCAACAAAATTTTGTGGACTCCTGAAGCGAGCGTCTGGCTGAGGTCCATTGGTGTTGTAGTTGATTCCGCGACCCTTTAGATAGACACGTCCGAAAATACTGGTGTCAGCCGCGATCCCGTTGACACCGCCATAGCGATGTTGATCGTCGTCGATTCGGACCCAAGTCGTGCCCATGTTGTCAGAACGATAGATGGCGTCGACTCCGTTGATGGTGCCCACGAGATAGACCGCGGCTGAATGCGCCGATCCCGGGGCAGGCGCACCGAGCGCGACCTTGATGGCCCCATGCACGTTGGTGTACTCCACGCCCACTGTGGCCATGCCGTTCAGCTTCGTCCAGGTGATGCCCGAATCGACCGAATGCCACAGGTTGTTCGCGTCGGCCAGCCAGACGTCGCCTTCCACGAAGGGATTCACCGCCAGGTCGGTGACGTTGAACCCGTTGGGCTGCCAGGTCCGTGCAGCAGCGGTGAAGGTGTGTCCGCCGTTCGTCGAGTAGTAGAACCGGGCGCTGTTGGAGGGGTACCACCAGTTCCCGCCGTGGTCGTACGCATAGACCTTCAGCGGGTTCTTCCGGTCGGCGACGATGTGATAGGCCGCCGCCGGTTTCGGCAGATTCGTGGCCGTCCATGACGTGCCCCGGTTGGTTGAGTAGTACGGAACCTCGCCCTTGATCGCCCAGACGATGTTGGCGCCGTTGGCCGTGACGGCGACCTTGGAATCGTCGCCGGTGGATGCCGCCACCGGCGGCACGGTCGGGAAGATCGTCCAGGTGAGGCCTGCGTCCGTGCTGTACACCCCCTTGGACGTTCCGAAGGTTCCGACCGCGACGATGAAGGAAGGCGTGTTCCAGGCCATGTCGATGCCGGTGCCGTTGCCGCCGCTGGCGCTGAGCTGGGCCGTCGGTGAACGCGTCGGCGACGTCGTCAGCGAAGTGTGCACGAACATGCCGGTGTCGCCATGGGCGCTGGCCAGCACGTAGGGCGCGCCCGGCGGCGGCACGGCCATCGCCAGGTTGACCATCTCCTCGATGCCCTCGACGTCATACCTCCAGCGCGGCAGCGCCGCCGAGAAAGCTTCAGTGGTCGAGACGATGCCGCCCCCGAGCACGTAGGACACGTGGTCCGGATTGAACGGGTCGATGTCCAGGTCGTCGACCCATCCCCAGTAGCCAGTGCCGTCGTGGTAGTTCAGGCTGCCGTCCAGGTCGCCGGAGCGGCCAAACTCCTGCCATGTGGAGCCAGCGTCGGACGAACGCATCGCGATCTGGATCCAGCCGGCGTCGCCCCAGGTGCCCGAGACGCCGAAGGCCACCTTGGTCGACGCGCCCGAGCCGTGGACCGACAGGCCGCCGATGCCTCCGTAGTACTGGCCCTCGCCCGAGGCGATCAGTTTGGTCCACGTGGTGCCGTCGTACTTGTAGAGCGCCGACGGGTGGGTGCTGCCTGGCCCCGAGCTGGAGGCAAAGGGAACATACAGCGTGCCGTCGGCGGACCGCGCCAGGTGCGGGATGTGGAGCGTGTTCCCATCGAATGGGGCGCTGGTCACGGCCGCGGGAAGCGCCACGGAAGACCAGCTCGCGCCGCCGTCGGTCGACTTGTACAGGTACGCCGAGAGCCCGGCCATGTTCTTGTAGTCGGGCGCCACGCCGACGTAGATCGTCTGCGTCGCGCTGCCGCTCGGCGTGAAGCCTGAGGTCGGCACGTGGGCGCCGAAGACGACGAACTCCACGCCGACGGGGTTGCCGCCATTGGCGTTGTTCATCTCGTCGTTCGTCATCACCTTCGACGACAAGGACGTGACCTGGCTCCAGTGCAGCCCGCGGTCGGAGCTCTTCCACAGGCCGGCCGTGCGCGAGCCGTAGAACATCGTCGTCGGCAGGTTCGGGTCCACCGCCAGGCGCTCGCCAATCGCGCGGCCCTGGTTGTTCGAACCGACGGGGAACGGGAAGTCGACGTAGCTCCAGGTGTTGCCCTGGTTGGACGAGTGGTAGAAGCGCCCGTTGCCCATGTTCACGGCCATGCGCGCGGTCATGTAGAGCCGGTTCGCGTCGGTCGGGTCGACGGCGATGCTCTCCGCGCCCTGGTAGCTGCCGTCGAGCCGGCTGAAGCCGTCGGTCAGCGCGGTCCATCTCGAGATCACGTGGTCCCAGCGGTAGATCCCCATGACGTCGGTGCGTGCGTAACGCAGGTTCGCGACGGTCGGGTGGTAGACGATGCCGGGCACGTAGCCGCCGCCGCCCATTTTGACTGTCGTCCAGCGCCTAGCGAATTGGAGCCACTGGGGGCCGTATGCCGGAGGCGTCCTGGAGGCACTCGAGAAACTGTCGTGAGACGTCCCCGCCATTAAGACGACATCTCGCCGACTCGTGGTTTCGCTATCGTCGACCGTCGCCACTGTCTTTCCGAAAGGCGACTCTGGACTGCTGGCTGGCACAGATGCTGTTGTTCCGCCTCCACAGGCGGTGAATTGCACGAGGGCGATGCTAGCAATCCAAAGGCGGAGTGCCCTCCAGTAGCATCCGCGCGCTGAGATGGATCGTTGTTTGAAGGGGGCAATCGGCAAATGCTGACACTGAATCATGGGAGTCTTTTTATCGAGGTATCAATCCAATCATTTTCGTCGAACAATTGGACCTGACCGTCACCCGTCGCCCCTTCGCATGTCAGAACCCCTCAGCCGAACTCAGCTGAAAAAGCTCTTCGCTTTCTCAAACCACCCCTTGTCGTTCGGGCTGTGCTTGTGGCCGCCCTTCCTGAACGACTCGTCCAGCTCCTTGAGCAGCTTGCGCTGGTGCTCGGTGAGCTTGACGGGCGTTTCCACGGCCACGTGGCAGTACAGATCGCCGGGGTAGCTGGCGCGCACGCCCTTGACGCCCTTGCCGCGCAGGCGGAAGGTCTTGCCGCTCTGGGTGCCTTCGGGCAGGTCGATGGTGGCCTTGCCTTGCAGCGTGGGTACGTCGATCTCGCCGCCCAGGGCGGCGATGGTCATGCTCACCGGCACCTGGCAGTGCAGGTCGTCGCCTTCGCGCTCGAAGATGTCGTGCTTGCGCAGGCGGATCTCGATGTAGAGGTCGCCTGAGGGGCCGCCGTTCTGACCCGGCTCGCCGTTGCCGGTGCTGCGGATGCGCTGGCCGTCATCGATGCCGGCGGGGATCTTGATCTCCAGCGTCTTCTGCTTTTTGATCTTGCCCTGGCCGTGGCAGGTGGTGCAGGGCTCGGGAATGATCTTGCCGCTGCCGTGGCAGTGCGGGCAGGTCTGCTGCACGCTGAAGAAGCCCTGGCGCATCTGCACCTGACCCTGACCGTGGCAGGTGGTGCAGGTCTTGACGCTGGTGCCGGGCTTGGCGCCCGTGCCTTTGCAGCTTTCGCAGTCGTCCCAGCTGGGGATGCGGATCTGGCTTTCCTTGCCGGCGGCGGCCTCTTCCAGGCTGATCTCCATGGCGTAGGAGAGGTCGGCGCCACGGTAGACCTGGCGGCCGCTGCGCTGGCCGCGCGCGCCGCCGAAGATGTCGCCAAAGATGTCGCCGAACGCACCCGAGAAGCCGTCGAAACCGTCGGCACCGGGGCCGCCACGCATGTTGGGGTCCACGCCGGCGTGGCCATGTTGGTCGTAGGCCGCGCGTTTCTGCGGGTCCGACAGCATTTCGTAGGCTTCCTTGGCTTCCTTGAAGCGCTCTTCGGCGGCCTTGGCGGCATCTCCCTGGTTGCGGTCGGGGTGGTGCTTCATCGCGAGCTTGCGATACGCCTTCTTGATCTCATCGTCCGACGCGTTTTTCGGGACGCCCAGCACTTCGTAAAAATCGCGTTTAGCCATGGTCTGTTGCAGTTCTGTTTGAACACAAACGCCGCGTCAGGTTGCCCGGACGCGGCGGCAGGGTGGAGCCGTCAGGCGGCCGCTCAGCCCTTCTTGACTTCCTTCACCTCGGCGTCAACGATGTCGTCATCGGCGTTGGCCTTGTCGGCACTCGCCTGGCCCGCGCCTTCGCTGGCGCCCGCCGCGGCGGCTTCGGCCTGAGAAGCGGCGTACACCTTCTCGCCCAGCTTCTGGCTGGCCGACATGAGCGCTTCGGTCTTGGCCTCGATGTCGGCCTTGTCCTCGCCCTTGGCGGCTTCTTCCACGTTCTTCAGCGCGGCTTCGATGGCTTCTTTTTCAGACGCATCGAGCTTGTCGCCGTGTTCGCCCAGCGACTTCTTCACGCTGTGCACCATGGCTTCGGCCTGGTTGCGGGCCTGCACGAGTTCGACCTTCTTCTTGTCGTCGGCTGCGTTGAGCTCGGCGTCTTTCACCATCTGCTGGATCTCGGCCTCGGACAGGCCCGAGTTCGCCTTGATGGTGATCTTGTTTTCCTTGCCGGTGCCCTTGTCCTTGGCGCCCACGTGCAGGATGCCGTTGGCGTCGATGTCGAAGGTCACTTCGATCTGCGGCATGCCGCGCGGCGAAGCGGGGATGCCTTCGAGGTTGAACTCGCCCAGCAGCTTGTTGCCCGAGGCGATCTCGCGCTCGCCCTGGAACACCTTGATGGTCACGGCCGGCTGGTTGTCTTCGGCGGTGGAGAACACCTGACTGAACTTGGTCGGGATGGTGGTGTTCTTGCCGATCATCTTGGTCATGACGCCGCCCATGGTCTCGATGCCCAGGCTCAGCGGGGTCACGTCGAGCAGCAGCACGTCCTTGCGGTCACCCGAGAGCACCTGGCCCTGGATGGCGGCGCCCACGGCCACGGCTTCGTCGGGGTTCACGTCCTTGCGCGGCTCCTTGCCGAAGAACTCTTTCACCTTCTCCTGCACCTTGGGCATGCGGGTCATGCCGCCGACCAAGATCACGTCGTGGATGTCGTTCACGCTGATGCCGGCGTCCTTGATGGCGGTGCGGCAAGGCGCGATGGTGCGCTCGATCAGCTCTTCCACCAGGGCTTCGAGCTTGGCGCGCGTGAGCTTGAGGTTCAGGTGTTTCGGGCCCGACGCGTCGGCGGTGATGTAGGGCAGGTTCAGATCGGTCGAGGCCGAGCTGGAGAGCTCGATCTTGGCCTTCTCGGCGGCTTCCTTCAGGCGCTGCAGGGCCAGCACGTCCTTGGACAGGTCAACGCCTTGCTCTTTCTTGAACTCGCCAATGATGTAGTCGATGATGCGCTGGTCGAAGTCTTCGCCGCCCAGGAAGGTGTCGCCGTTGGTGGACAGCACCTCGAACTGCTTCTCGCCATCGACGTCGGCGATCTCGATGATGGACACGTCAAACGTGCCGCCACCCAGGTCGTACACGGCGATCTTGCGGTCGCCCTTTTCCTGCTTGTCCAGGCCGAAGGCCAGGGCCGCGGCGGTGGGCTCGTTGATGATGCGTTTCACGTCCAGGCCGGCGATGCGGCCAGCGTCTTTCGTGGCCTGGCGCTGGGCGTCGTTGAAGTAGGCCGGCACGGTGATCACGGCCTCGGTCACGGGCTCGCCCAGGTAGTCCTCGGCGGTCTTCTTCATCTTGCGCAGGATGTCGGCGCTGACCTGCTGGGCCGAGATCTGCTTGCCGCGCACTTCCACCCAGGCGTCGCCGTTGTCGGCGGCCACGATGGAGTAGGGCATGAGGTTGATGTCCTTCTGGACCTCTTTCTCGGTGAACTTGCGGCCGATCAGGCGCTTGATCGCGTAGAGCGTGTTCTTGGGGTTGGTCACGGCCTGGCGCTTGGCGCTTGCTCCGACCAGCACCTCACCGTCTTCCTGGTAAGCCACGATCGACGGCGTGGTGCGTGCACCTTCCGAGTTCTCGATCACCTTGGTGGTGTTGCCTTCCATGATGGACACGCACGAGTTGGTGGTGCCCAGGTCGATGCCGATGATTCTTCCCATGTTGTTGCTCCGGTACGAAAGTTGAAATGTTGAAAAAGGTGTGAAGACGCTGTAAATGCGATGTGGATGATGTGTGGATAAGTCAGCCGGTTTTCAAGGGCGACCCCTCACAAAAGCCCTATTTCGGGGCCGCCACCGTGACCAGCGCGGGGCGCAGCACGCGGTCGGCGATGAGGTAGCCTTTTTGCAGCACGGCCACCACCGTGTTGGGCTCCTGGGCGGCCGGCACCATGCTGATGGCCTGGTGCTGGTGGGGATCGAACCGGGTAGCTGCGGCCGGGGCGATCTCCAGCACCTTGTGGCGCTCCAGCGCGCTTTTGAGCTGCTTGAGCGTGGCTTCGGAGCCTTCGCGCAACTGCTCGCGCGTGGCTTCCTGGATGGCCAGACCGGCTTCCAGGCTGTCGGCCACGGCCAGCAGGCTTTCGGCAAAGCTCTCCACCGCGAACTTGCGGGCCTTGCTGATCTCGTCTTCGGCGCGGCGGCGGGCGTTTTCGGCCTCGGCCTTGGCGCGCAGGAACTGGTCGGCCAGGTCGGCGTTCTGCGCCTTGAGGGTGGCCAACTCGTTGACCATGGCGGCCTGGGCGTCCTCCGTGGCGGCGGCCTGCGCGGCGAGGGCTTCCGCTGCGCTCACGGGGCCCGATGTGGCTGTGGTTTCAGGCGTCTGGACCGATGGGTTGGCGGGATTCTCGGGCGTAGGGCTCATGAGCGTGGGGTTTCGGATAGGGCCTCTGCGAGGCGGTCAAGAAAAAGCTTTGCGAAGCAAATAGGGGCCAAGGCCCGGGTTTCAAGGGGCCGCGGATGCGGAAATCGCGCTTTTTGCGCCTGGGCGCAGCGCGCCAGGTCCATTGGCCACGGCGCCCTGCGGCGCCGACAACCGGTCGGGCGGGGGCCTGCGGCGCACGGGACGCGCTGGGCGGGCTGTCGGGGGCGTGATTTTATGTCCTGGCCCGTGGCCCCGGGCCATTTGCCTGGAACAAGTACTCGGCTTCTTCAGGCCGCCGGGTTGCGCACCGGGGGTGGGTTGGCGGCCGCGCGGGCCTGCTGGTGCGCCCATTTGCCGGCGAACAGCTGCACCTCGGTCAGGCGGCGCGCGAGCTCGGCGCCCTGGCTGGTGAGCCGGTAACCCTCACCGGCGTGGTCCACCAGCCGGGCCGCGCGCAGTTCTTTCAGGCGGGTGTTCAGCGTGTTGGGGGTGACGCCGCCCACGCTGTCCTGCAGCAGGCGAAAGGTCTGGGGGTGGCCGTCGCTGAGCGCCCAGATCACCCGCAGGGCGTAGCGCGACTCCAGCAGGGTGTAGAGCTGGATCACGGCGGCGTTGTCTCTGACACTCATACGGTTCTCCTGACCCGGGCACCGGCGGGAAGACGATGCCACTATAGGCCCGATGGCGGCTTTGCTACCCGTTTGCTAGCTGTGTGCACCGCAGCAATACGGCCCGAAAGCCCGGGGCTGTGCATTTATCCGCACACTTGGCCGCCCATGCGGACGAATCCGGATTGACCCGCCGTGCCAGAGCCTGTTAGCGGTTAACGCAGGTAGACCCGGCGCAGCAGGCTGATCAGGGTCTTCACCTCGTCGTCCGACAGCGCGTGCGTCGCTTCGCGCTCCAGCCGGGTCGCGGTGGTCTGGGCCGCGCGTTGCAGTTTCTTGCCGGCGGCCGACAGGTGCAGGCCCTGGGCACGGCGGTCGGTGGGGTGGGGGCGGCGCTCGATCAGGCCGCGTTTGTCCAGGCTCTTGATCATGCCCACCAGGTTGGGCGGCAGGATGTCGAGCGCCGCACAGAGCTGGCGCGAGGTCACGCCGGGGTTGTGGCCGATGAGCGAGAGCACCGAAAAATCCACCGGCCGCAGGCCATAGGGCGCCATGCGCGGCAGGAATATCGAGATCACCGTGAGCGCCGCGCGCCGGGCGTTGTAGCCCAGCAGGGTTTCAAGGTAGGCGGTGTCGAGTTCGGGCGTGGCGCTGGGGGCCACGGGCGCGGCTGGCGCGGTGGCGGGAGCGCTGGTCTTGCGCGGCGCGCGGGCGCGGCGCGGGGCGGTGGGGGCGGTGGTCTCGGGCATGGGGCGAGGATAGCGCGGTGGCCGATGGGTGCCGGTGACGCAGGTCAAGCGGGCGTCAGCCCGTTTTCCAGCATGCCCAGGCGCATTTCGAATTCGGGCCAGATCCAGCGCCAGAAACCGGCCTGGGCCTGGCTCCAGCGCCCGGCATCGGCGCCTGCGGTGGCGCCGATGCGCGACCAGGCCCAGGCCATGAGCACCAAGGCCAGCGCGCGCAGGTAGTCGTCGGCCAGCCAGTAGGGGGTGTCGGCGGCGGCGCCAGCGGCCTGGGTGTGGGGCAGCAGGTGTTCGCCGGTGAAGCGGGCCAGGCGGGCCATGGCCTCCCGGGTGCGCGCCGCGGCGGGGCTGTCGCCCAGCTCGACGGCCAGCTCGGCCAGCAGGGTCCGCAGCGCGGTCGCGCCGTCGGGCAACACCTTGCGCAGCAGCAGGTCGATCGCTTGGATCTCGTTCGTGCCTTCGTAGATCATGGCCACGCGCGCGTCGCGCACGTGTTGCTCGATGCCCCACTCGCGCACATAGCCGTGGCCGCCGAAGACCTGCAGGCAGGCGCTGGCGCCGCTGAAGGCCTGCTCGGTCCAGGCCGACTTGAGCACCGGGGTGACCAGGCTGCACCAGCGCGCCGCGGCCTCGCGCCGCGCGGCGTCGGGGTGGTGTTTCAGGGTGTCGAGTTCGAGCGCCGTGCGGTAGCCGATCACACGCCCGGCGTCGATCCAGGCGCGCTGGGTGTCGAGGATGCGGCGCATGGCCGGGTGCAGGGCGATGACATCCGCCTCGCCTGCATTGCTTGCGCTGCCCGGCGCGCGCATCTGGCGGCGTTCCTGCGCGTAGGCGTCGGCTTTCTGCCAGGCCGCTTCGAGCAGACCGATGCCCTGCAGGCCCACGTGCAGGCGCGCGGCGTTCATCATCACGAACATGGCGTTCAGGCCCTTGCCGGGCTCGCCGACGATCCAGCCCGGCGCTTCGTCGAAGCGCATCACGCAGGTGGGGCTGCCGTGCAGGCCCATCTTTTCTTCAATGCGCTCGCAGACCACAGCACTTCTGCTGCCGTCGCTGTAGAACTTCGGCACCAGGAACAGCGACAGGCCTTTCGGGCCGGGCGGGCTGTCGGGTAGGCGCGCGAGCACCAGGTGCACGATGTTGTCGCTGAGGTCGTGCTCGCCGCCGGAGATGAAGATTTTGGTGCCGCTGAGTGCGAAGCGGCTTTCCGAGTCGTTCGGCAGGGGCACGGCTTTCGTGCGCACCAGGCCGAGGTCCGACCCGGCGTGCGGCTCGGTCAGGCACATGGTGGCCAGCCATTCGCCGGTGGCGACCTTTTCCAGGTAGGTCGCTTTCAGCGCGTCCGACGCGTGGTGCTTGATGCACTCGTAGGCGCCGTGCAGCAGGCCCGGCGCCATGGTCCAGCCGTGGTTGGCGGCGCTGAGCATTTCGTACAGCTGGGCTTCGAGCACGGCGGGCAGGCCCTGGCCGCCGTCTTCCACCGCGCAGGCCAGCGAAGGCCAGCCGGCCTGCCAGAAGGCCTGGTAGGCGTCGCGGAAGCCGGGCGGCATGGTCACCGCGCCGTCGCGCCACTGCGCGCCCACCTCGTCACCCTCGCGGTTCAGCGGCGCCACCACCTCGCCGACGAACTTGCCGGCTTCCTCCAGCACCTGGCGCAGCAGGTCGGGGTCGGCGTGTTCGGCCAGAGCGGGCAGCGCGGCCAGGGTCTGCGGCGCCTGCAACACGTCGAGCAGGATGAAGTCGTGGTCGGCCAGACGGGGCTGGTAGGCGTTCATGGCGGGTGGATCCGGAGCGGGCTTGAAAGGTGGGCAGGCGGAGGAGGCGCAGGGTCAGGCGGCCTGGCGTGCGGTGCCCAGGTAGGTTTCGATCACGCGTGGGTCGCTGGCGAGTTCGCTGGCCGGGCCTTGCGCGCTGAGCTCGCCCATCTCCAGCACGTAGCCGTGGTCGGCCACCTGCAGCGCGGCGCGCGCGTTCTGCTCCACCAGCACGATGGTCACGCCGGTCTGGCGCAGCGTCTGGATGATGGAGAAGATCTCGCGCACGATCAGCGGCGCCAGCCCCAGGCTGGGCTCGTCGAGCATGAGCAGGTCGGGGCGCGACATGAGCGCGCGGCCCACGGCGAGCATCTGGCGTTCGCCGCCCGAGAGCGTGCCGGCCAGCTGGGTGCGGCGTTCCTGCAGGCGGGGGAAGAGGGCGTACACGTCGTCGAGCCGGCTGCGCCACTGCGCGTTGCCCAGGCGCATCTGGCGAAAGCCACCGAGCAGCAGGTTGTCTTCCACCGGCATGGTGCCGAAGAGCTCGCGCTTCTCGGGCACCAGCGACATGCCGTTCATCACACGCTCTTCCAGCGTGAGCGTGGCGATGTCCTGGCCGCGGAATTCGATCAGGCCCTTGCCGGGCAGGATGCCCATGAGGGTGTTGAGCAGGGTGGACTTGCCCGCGCCGTTGGGGCCGATCACGGTGATGACGCTGCCCGGTTCGGCCTGAATGTCGATGCCGTGCAGGACCTCGGCGCGGCCGTAGCCGGCCCGCAGGCCCTTGACTTGAAGAATCGGATGGGTCATTTCAGTGCTCCGTGCCGAGATAGGCCGCGCGGACTTTCGGGTCCTGCTGGATCTGCGCGGGTGGGCCCTGGGTGAGCAGGGTGCCGAACTCCATCACCACCAGGTGGTCGCAGATCTGCATCACCAGGTCCATGTCGTGCTCCACCAGCAGGATGCTCATGCCTTCGCTCTTCAACTGGCGCAGCACGCCGGCCAGGGCCTGCTTCTCCTGGTGGCGCAGACCGGCCGCGGGTTCGTCGAGCAGCAGCAGGGTCGGGTCGGCGCAGAGCGCGCGTGCGATCTCCATCAGCCGCTGCGGGCCCATGGCGAGGTTGCCGGCCTGTTCGTGCAGGTAGTCGCCCATGCCGATGCGTTCGAGCTGGCGCTGCGCCTCGCGGAACAGCTGCTTTTCTTCCGTTCGGTTGGCGCGCAGCATGGCCGTGAGCACGCCCTTGCGTCCGCGGGTGTGCGCGCCCAGCGCCACGTTTTCCAGCACCGTCATGTCGGGGATCATCTTGACGTGCTGGAAGGTGCGTGCCATGCCCAGGCGCGCGATCTCGCGCGAGGGCTTGCCGCTGATGTTGCCACCCTGGAACACCACCTCGCCGCGTGTGGCCCGCAGCACCCCGGTGATGAGGTTGAAGGTGGTGGACTTGCCCGCGCCGTTGGGGCCGATCAGGCCGACGATCTGGCCAGCCTGGATCTGGAAGCTGATGTCGTTCACCGCCACCAGGCCACCGAACTGCATGCGCGCTTTCTTCACGTCGAGCACCAGCTCCCCGGCCGTGGGTTTGGCGCGCTCGGGCAGGGCCTCGGCCTGCGCCCAGTCCACCACGCGGGGCTGGCGCGGCACGCGTTTGCCCACCATGGACCACAGGCCGTCGGGCAGGTACTTCAGCACCACCACCAGGGCAATGCCGAACACGATCACCTCGTAGCTGCCGCTGGTGCCGATCAGCCTGGGCAGCAGCACCTGCAGCTGGTCTTCGAGCACGCGGATCAGGCCGGCGCCGACGATGGCGCCCCACACATGGCCCACGCCGCCGACCACCGCCATGAACAGGTACTCGATGCCCATCTTCAGGCCGAAGGCCGAGGGGTTGACCGTGCGCTGGAAGTGCGCGAGCAGCCAGCCCGCCACGGAGGCGAACAGCGCGGCCAGCACGAAGATGGTGACCTTGTAGCGGAAGGTGCTGATGCCCATGGCCTCGGCCATCTGCGAGCCGCCCTTGAGCGAGCGGATGGCACGGCCCGCGCGCGAGTCCAGCAGGTGTAGCAGGGCCGCGGCGAAGGCCAGCAGGATGGCCCAGGTGAGCACGAAGAAACCACGGCCCTGGCCGATGTCGAAACCGGCGATGGACAGGCTCTGCAGGCCCAGCAGCCCGTCGTACTTGCCCAGCGCGTCCAGGTTGCCCATGAGGTAGTAGAGCGACAGGCCCCAGGCGATGGTGGCCAGTGGCAGGTAGTGGCCCGACATGCGCAGCGTGATCAGGCCCACCAGCAGCGCGCTGGCGGCCGTGAGACCCATGCCGATGAACAGCGTGAGCCAGGGCGAGACGCCGAGGTTGAGCGTGAGCCAGGCCGTGGTGTAGGCCCCGATACCGACGAACGCCGCCTGGCCGAACGAGGTGAGCCCGCCCACGCCGGTGAGCAGCACCAGGCCCATCACCGTCATGCTGTACATGCCGATGTAGTTGAGCTGCGTGATCCAGAAGTCGGGCAGGGGCAGCACCGCGATCAGCGGAATGGCCGCCGCGAGGACCAGCAGACCCATGTTTTGCAAGTTCTTCATGTCAGTGGTCCTCGTCCGAGTGGCCGCTGCGCAGGGAGCGGACGAGCAGTACCGGCAGGATCAGCGTGAACACGATCACTTCCTTGAAGGCGCTGGCCCAGAACGATCCGAACGCCTCGATCACGCCCACGAACAGCGCCGCGACCAGCGCGCCGGGGTAGCTGGAGAGGCCCGCGGCCACGGCGGCCACGAAGCCCTTGAGGCCGATGAGGAAGCCCGAGTCGTAGAACACCGTGGTGGTCGGGCCGATCAGCAGGCCCGAGAGCGCGCCGATGAAGGCCGCCATGGTGAAGGTGAGCTGGCCCGAGGCGTGTGAGGAGATGCCCATGAGGCGTGCGCCCGTGCGGTTGACTGCGGTGGCGCGCAGCGCCTTGCCACGCAGCGAGCGCTCGAAGTACAGCCACAGCAGCACGATCAGCGCGATGGTGGCCAGCGCGGTGATGATGGCCTGGCCCGACAGCATGACGGGGCCGATGTTCAGCCGCAGGTCCCAGAAGCTGGGGTTGCGGAAACCCTCGGCGCCAAAGAACAGCAGGCCCAGGCCGGTCATTGCGAAGTGCACGCCCACCGAAACGATCAGCAGCACCAGCGGCGTGGCGCTCTCCAGCGACTGGTAGGCCACGCGGTAGACCAGCGGGCCGTAGACGGTGACGATGGCCACGCTCAGCACGGCCTGCACGGCCAGCGGAAACTGCTGCGGCGCGGCCCAGATGGCGATGCCAGAGACCACCAGCGGCACGATGAGCGTGCGGCCCGCGGCCTTGAACGCCGTGAGTGCGTTGCGGTGGTGCTGCCAGCGGCTGGAGAGCTCCATGAGCGCGGCCACGCCAGCGAGCAGGAGCAGCAGCCACACGGTGCCCGGCACCTGGCCGGTCTGGAAGATGGCCAGGGTGAGCGCGCCGTAGGCGACGAACTCGCCCTGGGGAATGAAGATGACGCGGGTGACGGTGAACACCAGCACGGTGGCCAGGCCGAGCAAGGCGTACACCGCACCGTTGGTCAAACCGTCCAGCAGAAGAATGCTGGCAATGGAGAAATCCATAAAAGCCCTTAGCGAAAGAAGAAGCGCTCTTGAGACCAGGGACACCGAGGGTCCGGCTCCGCCGGCCCCAGGTGTCGCCCCCCTCCCGCCGTCAGGCGAGAGAGGGGGGGGCGCCGAAGGCGCGCGGGGGGTGTCCTCCCATACCTGCCGGCCCGAGATGCCGTCCCCCCTCCCAGCGCCGAAGGCGCGCCAGAGAGGGGGGAAGCCGCGTCAGCGGCGCAGGGGGGTGATCCGAATCACTCCACTTTGAACTTGCCGTCGACGACCTTGAGCATCACGCCGGTTTCCAGCGTGAAGCCCCAGTGGTCGGCCGCGGTCCAGTTCATCACGCCGTGCGAGAAGACCGTGCGGCCCATGGTTTCCATGCCGTCGCGGATGGCGGCGCGGAACTCGGGTGTACCCGGCTTGGCCTTCTTGAGCGCCACGGGGATCACCTTCTCCAGCGTGATCTGCGCGTCGTAGGCGTGGCCCGCGAACTGGTTGCGCAGGCCGGCGCCCACGGCCTTTTCATACTTCTGCACGAAGTCCACGGCAACCGCCTTGGACGGGTGGCTGTCGGGCAACTGCTCGGCGATCACGGCCGGGCCGGAGACCACGAAAGCGCCTTCCACGGCCTTGCCGCCCACGCGCATCAGGTCTTGCGTGGCCGCGGCGTGGGTCTGGTAGATCTTGCCCTTGAAGCCACGGTCCACCATGGCCATGTGGGGCATGGCCGCGCCGCTGCCCGAGGCCACGATCAGCACCGCGTCGGGGTTGGCGGCGTTGATCTTGAGCGCCTGCGGGGTCACGCTGGTGTCGGTGCGGGCGAAGCGCTCGGTGGCAACGATCTTGATGCCAGCCTTGTCCAGCAGCGGGCCGATTTCCTTCAGCCACTGCTCGCCATAGGCATCGGTGTAGCCCAGGAAGCCGATGGTCTTCACGCCCTGCTTCTTCATGTGTTCCACCACGGCGTGGCCCATCACGGTGTTGGACTGGGGCAGGCGGAACACCCATTTGTCCTTGCCGGGCGGCAGGCCCACGGGCGAGCCGGCCAGCTGCACCGTGCCGGCTTCGGTGGCGATGTCGCTCATGGCGGCGGCCACGGCGGTGATGCACGAGCCGATGATCATGTCCACCTTGTCTTCGGTGACGAAGCGGCGCGCGTTGGCCGCACCCTTGCCGGGGTCGGTGGCGTCGTCCAGGACGATCAGGTTGACCTTTTCACCCGCGATGGTCTTGGGGAACAGCTTGAACTGGTTCTGCATCGGGATGCCCAGGCCGGAGCCCGGCCCGGTGAGCGCCAGGCTCACGCCGATGTTGATGTCCGCCTGCGCGGCGCCCGCCAGGGTGGTGATGGCCAGGGCGACCAGGGTCTTGACGTTTTTCATGGGATGTCTCCTCGTTGAGGGTGGTTTGGGGGTTCGGGGAAAGGGCAGGGAAAGCTTGTTGTTGTTTTATGCGTCGCAGCACAGCGCCCGGATGTCCGCCGGCACCGGGATGGCCTGGATGCGGTCGGGTTCGCCGGGCGGGTGGACCACGAAGGCGCGGGTTTCGCTGCCTTCGCAGAGCACTCTGTCATCGCGGTAGATGACGTGTTGTTGGGTGAAGACCTTGGCGCGCCATTCGCTCACATGGGTGCGGACCCGCAGGCGGTCCCCATACGAGGCCGGATGGAAGAAGCGGCTGCGCACCTCCAGCAGAGGCGTGCCCACGATGCCGCGCGTGCGGATCAGCTCGCGCCAGGGCGGCACGCCACACTGGCGAAAAAAATTCAACGACGATGCGTCCATCCACTTCGAGAAGTTCGGGTAGAAGACGATGCCCGCGGGATCGCAGTCACCGAACATCACCTCGACTTCGTAGACGACGGTCTTGGACATCAGCGTGGTGCCATCCGGAGTGCGCCGTCCAGGCGGATCACTTCGCCGTTGAGGTGGCCGTTGGTCACGATGTGCGCGGCCAGTTGCGCGAATTCTTCGGGCTTGCCCAGGCGCGAGGGGAACGGGATCGACGCGGCCAGCGACTGCTGCACCGCCTCCGGCAGCTGCTTCATCAGCGGCGTGGCGAACAGGCCGGGCGCCACGGTGCACACGCGGATGCCGTGCTGCGCCAGATCGCGCGCCATGGGCAACGTCATGCCGACCAGGCCGCCCTTGGAGGCGCTGTAGGCCTGCTGGCCCACCTGGCCGTCGAAGGCCGCCACCGAGGCGGTGAACATCATCACGCCGCGCTCGCCGTCTTCCAGGGGCGGGAGCTTCACGCACTCGGCGGCAAACAGGCGGCTGATGTTGTAGCTGCCGATCAGGTTGACGTTGATCACCTTGGCGAAGTCTTCCAGCGGCGCGGCGTTGCCGTCCTTGCCGACGATGCGCTTGGCGGTGCCGATGCCGGCGATGTTCATCAGGATGCGCGCCGGGCCGTGGGCCGCGGCCGCCTTGGCGATGGCGGCGGTCACGCTCTCGGTGTTGGTGATGTCGCAGGCGCAGGCCACGCCGCCGATCTCGGCCGCCACTTTCTCGGCCAGCGCGGTGTTGACGTCGAGCACGGCGACCTTGGCGCCCTGGCGGGCCAGCTCGCGCGCGACGGCTTCGCCCAGGCCGGAGGCGCCGCCGGTGACGAGTGCTGCGTGTCCTTGGATGTTCATGGTGGTGTTCGCTTTCAGGCTTGGGGTTTGATGATGTTCGGGGCGGTGTCGTCGTGCAGGGCCTGCACCAGCGCGTCGCGGTGTTTGAGCACCATGCGCTGGTTGATCGAACCCTTGTCGGTGATCTCGCCCAGGTCGATGGACGGGGGCTCGGCCAGCACGATGGCGCGCGCGATGCGCGTGGCGCTGCCGGTGGAGGTCTTGGCCAGCTCGGTGATGACGTACTGGAAGTGTTCCTTCACGTACGGGTCGTCCAGCACCTCGGCCATGGGCGCGCCGGCGGGCAGGCCGCTCAGTTTGCGCACGTGCTGGGTCGGGAAGATCATCGCGCCCACTTCCTTGAGGTTCAGGCCGGTGAGCACCACGTCCTGCACATAGGGGGCGCCCGCGGCGATCACCTTGGCGCGCATCGGGCCCACGCTCACGAAGGTGCCGGTGCTGAGCTTGAAGTCTTCGGCGATGCGGCCGTCGAAACGCAGGCCCTTGTGGATGTTGTCGGGGTCGATCCAGGTCACGGCGTCGCCGCTGCAGAAGAAGCCTTCTTCGTCAAAGGCCTCCTGCGTGGCCTCCGGGCTGCGCCAGTAGCCGGGGGTCACGTTCGGCCCCTTGTAGCGCACCTCGATCTTGCCGTCCATGTCCACCAGCTTGATCTCCAGCCCAGGTGTGGGCACGCCCAGGTCGCCGGCCTTGACGTCGGCGCTGTTGACGGAGAGCGCGAACGGGCCGGACTCGGTCATGCCCAGGCCGGTGCACATCACGATGCGCTCGCCGATCTCGCGCTCCTGGCATTCGTGCAGCGCGTCCCAGATCGGTTGCGACAAGGCGGCCGCGGCGTAGAAGAACATGCGCACGCGGCTGAGCAGGTTCCTGCGCAGCACGTCGTCGGTCTTCATCACGTCGGCGATCACCTCGAAGCCGGTGGGCACGTTGAAGTACACGGTGGGCGCGATCTCGCGCAGGTTGCGCAGGGTCTCGCCCATGAGCGCGGGCACTGGCTTGCCATCGTCGATGTAGAGCGTGCCGCCGTTGTAGAGCACCATGCCGAAGTTGTGGTTGCCGCCGAAGGTGTGGTTCCAGGGCAGCCAGTCCACCAGCACCAGGGGCTCCAGCGTCAGCGGCGTCATGGACTGGCGCATCTGCTGCTGGTTGGCGCACCACATGCGGTGCGTGTTGATCACCGCCTTGGGCATCTTGGTGGAACCCGAGGTGAACAGGAACTTGGCGATGGTGTCCGGGCTGACGCGGGCGTGGGCCTCGTCCACCGCGGCGGTGGGCTCGGTGGCCAGCAGCTCTTCGAACGACAGCAGTTCGCCCGCGGGCCGGCTGTAGCCGCCCAGGTTCGTCAGCACCACGGCGCAGTCGGCCGGCACGGCGGCGTTGAGCGCCTTGGCGAAGCGCGCACCATCGCTGGCGAACACCAGGCCCGGGGTGAGCGTGCTCATCACGTGCTTGAGCTTGCCGTGGTCGGTGCTGACGATGGAATAGGCCGGCGAGGTGGAGCAGTAGGGCACGCCCACATACAGGCAGGCCAGCGAGAGCAGGGCGTGCTCCAGGTCGTTTTCGCTCAGGATCACCACCGGGCGCTCGGCGTTGAGGCCGCGGTCCAGCAGCGCCTGGCCGATGCGGCGCGCGCCGTCGAGCGCCTGCGCGAAGCTCAGGTGCTGCCAGTCGCCGGCCGTGCCGTCGGCGTGGCGCACGCGGCGCGCGAACAGCGTGCGCTCGGGCGCGGTTTTCGCCCAGTGCGCCAGGCGCTCGCCCATGGTGCGGGCGTAGGGCTGCAGCTCGGGCTCGCCGCGCATGTAGCGCACACCGCTGCTGCCTTCGCGCACCACCACACGGGGCACGCCGAACTCCATGGGCCGGTATTTGTGCTGAGGGGTCTCGGTGTTCATGTCTTGTCTCCGGATCGTTGTGGTGGCATTCGGCCCTGGTTGGGGGCCTGGCCCGCTCGCGCAGGCGCTGGGTCGGGCGGGCAGGCTCAGCCTTTTTGCACCTTGTTGGCGCGGCCTTCCAGGAAGGCCTTCACGCGCTCCTTGGCCTCGGGCGCGGACTGCGCGATGGCGGCCATCAGCGCTTCGGTCATCAGGCCGTGGTCGGCGCTCTGCTCGGCAATGCGCGGCAGCACGTGGGTGAGCGCGAAGTTGGTGGTGGGCGCGTTCTGCGCGATCTTCTCCGCCAGTTCTATCGCCTTGTTCAGCGCCTGGCCCGCCGGGACCAGGTACTGCGCGAAGCCGGCGCGTTCGCCATCCTGCGCGTTGTAGACGCGGCCGGTCAACATCATGTCGGTCATGCGCGCCACGCCCACCAGGCGCGGCACCCGCACCGAGCCGCCGCCGCCCACGAAGATGCCGCGCGAGCCTTCGGGCAGAGCGTAGAAGGCGGATTCGTCGGCCACCCGGATGTGGGTGGCGCTGGCCAGCTCCAGGCCGCCGCCCACCACCGCGCCGTGCAGCGCCGCGATCACCGGCACCGGGCCGAACTGCACCGCGTCGAGCGCCTTGTGCCACATGCGCGAGTGGTGCATGCCTTGCACCGCGTCGCGCTCGCTGAGTTCGCTCAGGTCGAGCCCGGCGCAGAAGTGTTCGCCTTCGCCTTCGATCACGGCGGCCTTGACCTCGGGGCCGAAGCCTTCGAAGACGTTGCGCAGGCTCAGGACCAGGCCGTCGTTGATGGCGTTTCGCTTGGCCGGGCGGGTGAGCCGGATGATCGCCACGGCGCCCCGGATTTCAAGTGAGAGGTCGGCGGAAATGGCGGTGATCGACATGGAGGTTCCTTGCTCAAACGAAAATATCTGGTTATAGTTTATAACCAAACATCGGACCCCACAACACACAAACCGGTCGTTTTCCCCAGGACTAGGGTTTGTCCTAGGTCGCTGTTTCAGACCCACCTTCAGTGGGCCATTTCCATTCCAATCCACACAGGAGACAAGCCGGATGCAAGCCTTCATTCCCTACGGTATCTACTGGTCCACGCCCTTCGCCAAATGGCAGGGATCGCTGGCCCACATGAACGCCCTGCCGCTGGCCGCCGCGGTGGGCAAGCAGGCGCTGGCCGCGCGCGGTTTCGACATGGCGCAGATCGACCTGGGCCTGCTGGGCATGACCAACCCGCAGAAGGGCAGCTTCTACGGCCTGCCCTATGTGACCGGCCTGATGGGCATCGACCGCGTGGCCGGCCCCACGGTACAGCAGGCCTGCGCCACCAGCGTGCGCGCGCTGCAGATGGCTGCGCAGGAAGTGGTCTGTGGCACGGCGCAATGCGCGCTGCTGGTGATGGCGGACCGCCAGTCCAACGGGCCGGTGGTGTACTACCCCGACCCCTCGGGCACGGGCGGCTACGGCATCACCGAACACTGGGTGCCCGACAACATGGGCCACGACCCCTACGCGAAGAACCCGATGCTGCAGACCGGCGAGAACGTGGCCGCGCGCTACGGCATCAGCACCGCCGAACAGCACGAGCTCAAGCTGCACCGCTACCACCAGTACCTGGACGCGCTGGCGAGCGACCGCGCTTTCCAGAAACGCTACATGGTGGACGCGCCGCTGTCCGACTCGAAGTTCCGCAAGCAGACCGGTGCGCTCGGGGTGGACGAGGGCATCTTCCCCACCACGGCCGAGGGCCTGGCCCGGCTCAAGCCGGTGAAAGAGGGGGGCACCATCACCTTCGGTGGCCAGACCCACCCGGCCGACGGCAACGCCGGCGCCATCGTGACCACCCGCGAGCGGGCCCGCGCGGTGGCCACCGACCCGGGCATCGAGGTGGAGATCCTCGGTTTCGGCATGTCGCGGGTCGAACCCGGTTTCATGCCCATGGCGCCGTCGCCTGCGGCGATCAACGCCATGAAGAACGCCGGCCTGGAGATCGGCGGCATCGACGTCATCAAGACCCACAACCCCTTTGCCGTGAACGACATCGCGCTGGCGCGCGACACCGGCTTTGCCTGGCAGAAGATGAACAACTATGGCAGCTCCATCATCTGGGGCCACCCGCAGGCGCCCACGGGCATGCGCGCCATCATCGAGATGATCGAAGAGCTGGTGCTGCGTGGCGGCGGTGTGGGCCTGTTCACCGGCTGCGCCGCGGGCGACAGCGGCTACGCCACCGTGATCCGCGTGACCGACAGCCGAAAGGGTTGATGCCATGAAACACTTCTCCGCCCGTTTCTCCAACGCCTGGCTGCTCGATGGCGTGCGCACGCCCCTGGTGGATTACTGCGGCGCCCTAGGGGCGATCTCGCCCACCGACATGGGCATCAAGGTGGCGCGCGCCGTGATCCAGCGCGCCGGTGTGGCCGCCAGCGACGTGGATTCGGTGATCACCGGTTCCATGGCGCAGGCCGATTTCGACGCCTTCGTGCTGCCGCGCCACATCGGCCTGTACGCGGGCGTGCCCATGGCGGTGCCGGCGATCCTGGCGCAGCGCATCTGCGGCACCGGCTTCGAGCTGTTCCGCCAGGCGGCCGATCAGATCGCGCTGGGCTACGCCGAGCTGGCCCTGGTGGTCGGCACCGAGTCCATGACGCGCAACCCGATCGCCGCCTACACCCACCGCAGCGGCTTCAAACTGGGCGCGCCGGTGGAGTTCAAGGACTTCCTGGTCGAGGCGCTGAACGACACCGCCGGCCCGATCACCATGATCGAGACCGCCGAGAACCTGGCCAAGCAATACGGCATCAGCCGCGCCGACGTGGACACCTTTGCCGCGCAGTCGTTCGAACGTGCGCTCAAGGCCCAGGCCGACGGTTTTCATGCGGGCGAGATCGTGCCGGTGGTCAACGAAGACTTCGCGCTCGACGGCTACCACACGCGCGGCATCCGCCTGCCGCGCAAGGTGGACCAAGTGGCCCACGACACCCATCCCCGGCCCTCGCCGGTGGAAACCCTGGCCAAGCTGCGGCCCGTGTACGCCGGAGGTGTGCAGACGGCGGGCAACAGTTCCGCGCTGGTGGACGGCGCCGTGGGCGCCCTGGTGGCCAGCGATGCCTACGTGAAGCGCAATGGCCTGAAGCCGCTGGCCCGCCTGGTGGGTGCCGCCGCGGTGGGCGTGCCGCCCGAGATCATGGGCATCGGCCCGGCGCCTGCCATCCGCGCGCTGCTGGAGCGCTGCGAGCTCACGCTGGACGACATCGGCCTGTTCGAGATCAACGAGGCCCAGGGCGCGCAGACCCTGGCGGTGGAGCGTGAACTCGGGCTGGACCGCGACAAACTCAACGTGAACGGCGGCGCCATCGCGCTGGGCCACCCGCTGGCCGCCACCGGCGTGCGCCTGACCGTGACGCTGGCGCGCGAGCTGAAGCGCCGGGGGCTGCGATACGGTATTTCGTCGGCCTGTGTGGGGGGTGGGCAGGGGATGGCGCTGCTGATTGAGGTGTAACCCCCCGCCGCGCTTCGCGCGTCCCCCCTGGAAGGGGGGCGCTGCCTTGGACCGGCGGAGCCGGATCCTTGGCAGCCCTGGGTTGGGGGCTTGGCGCTCCGGTACTGTTTGTTTTTTTCGAATCCGTTTTTCTCGAACCTGTTTTTTGGAGTCATCCATGAAAGTCATCACCGCCGACGAAGCCGGCGCCCTCATTGCCGACGACGCCACGATCTTTCTGGGTGGTCTGGCCGTCACCAGCCTGCCGGAAGAGGTGTTGCAGGGCGTGGAGCGCACGTTCCTCAACACCGGGCATCCGCGCAACCTGACCACCTGGGCTTGTGGCGCGGTGGGCAATTCGGGCGAGGCGGGCATGAAGCACTTCGCGCACGCGGGCATGATCAAGCGTGTGATCGCGGGTCACTTCGGCCAGACCGGCAAGGAGATGATGAAGATGGTGTTCGACGGTGAGGTCGAGGCCTACAACTTCCCGCAAGGCTCGCTCTCCCACCTCACGCGCCAGATTGCCAACCGTTCGCCCGGCCTGCTGACCCAGGTGGGCCTGGGCACCTTTGTGGACCCGCGCCTGGAGGGCGGCAAGATGAACAGCCGCTCCACCGAGGATCTGGTCAAGCTGGTGGAGTTCGAGGGCCAGGAATGGCTGTACTACGCCCCGCCCAAGATCGACGTGGCCATCATCCGCGGCACGCTGGCCGACGAGCGCGGCAACATCACGCTGGACAAGGAAGGCATGCTGCTGGAGCAGCTCTCCATCGCACAGGCGGCCAAGCGCTGGGGCGGCATCGTGATCTGCCAGGTGGAAGCGGTGGTCAGAGCCGGCAGCCTGCACCCCAAGGCGGTCAAGGTGCCGGGCCTGCTGGTGGACTATGTGGTGATCGGCAAGCCCGAGAACCACATGCAGTCCATCGCGACCCAGTTCAACCCCGCGCTGTGCGGTGACATCAAGGTGCCCACCGGCAGCCTGGTGCCCATGCCGCTGGACGAGCGCAAGGTGATCGCGCGGCGCGCGGCCATGGAGGTCACGCCCGGCGCCATCACCAACCTGGGCATCGGCATTCCCGCCGGCATTCCCACCGTGGCGGCGGAAGAGGGCGTGTCCGATCTGCTCACGCTGTCCATCGAATCGGGCGTGAACGGCGGCATCCCCGCGCAACTGGGCGACTTCGGCCTGGCCTACAACGCCGAGTCCATCATCGAGCAGAGTTCCCAGTTCGATTTCTACGATGGCGGCGGGCTCGACGCCAGTTTCCTCGGCCTGGCGCAGACCGACGTGCACGGCAACGTCAACGTCAGCAAGTTCAATGGGCGCCCGGTGGGTTGCGGCGGTTTCGTCAACATCACGCGTTCGACGAAGAAGCTGGTGTTCTGCGGCAGCTTCACCGCCGGTGGGCTGGACGTGACGGTGGGCGACGGCAAGCTCACCATCGTCAAGGAAGGCAAGGCCCGCAAGTTCATCGAGCAGGTGGAGCAGATCACCTTCAACGGCCACGACGCCGCGCTGCGCGAGCAGCAGGTGGTGTTCATCACCGAGCGCGCGGTGTTCCGCCTGCGCGAGGAGGGCCTGGAGCTGACCGAGATCGCGCCCGGCGTGGATCTGGAGCGCGATGTGCTGGCCCACATGGCCTTCAAGCCCATCATCAAGGACCTGAAGACCATGGACCCGGGCATCTTCAGCGAGCGCTGGGGTGGCCTGCATCGCCTCTTTGCGAACCACGCACGCTGACACCGCACCGGTGCCTTTGCTCGCGGGTTAGGGGTAAGTCCTAGGCAGTCAGCGCCAGCATTGTTATGGAAAATAACGATAAGCGGCGCTCCTGACCGAGCCGCCAACCCTCATCCGGCCCGCGAGCAGGCCATCAACCGGAGACTTTCATGCGATCCTGGACATTCAAAGTGGCGGCGCTGGCCCTGGCGGCTTCGGCCAGTATGAGCGCATTTGCGCAGGAAGTCACCCTGCGCCTGCACCAGTTCCTGCCCCCGCAAGGCACGGTGCCTTCCAAGGCTTTGACGCCCTGGGCCAAGAAGATCGAAGAAGAATCCAAGGGCCGCATCAAGATCCAGATGTACAGCTCGATGCAGCTGGGCGGCACGCCCCCGCAGCTGTTCGACCAGGCGCGGGATGGTGTGGTCGACATCGTCTGGACCCTGCAGGGCTACACCCCCGGACGTTTCCCCAAGACGGAAGTGTTCGAGCTGCCCTTCATCGCCGGCCTGTCGGCCGAAAAGACCTCGCGTGCGCTCTGGGAATACGTCCAGAAAAACGCGATGGACGAGTACAAGGACGTGCACGTGCTGGCCTTCCACACCCACGGCCCAGGCCTGTTCCACACCAAGCAGCCGGTGGTCGGTCTGGAGAGCCTGCGTGGGATGAAGATCCGCGGCGGCACGCGGGTGGTCAACAACATGCTGGTCAAGCTGGGCGCCACGCCCGTGGGCATGCCGGTGCCGGCCGTGACCGAGGCGCTGTCGAAAGGTGTGCTGGATGGCACCACCATTCCCTGGGAAGTGGCGCCGGCCCTGAAGGTACAGGAGCTGGTGAAGAACCACACCACGTTTGCCGGGGACCGCGCGCTGTACGTCACCACCTTCGTGGTGGCCATGAACAAGGCGTCCTACAACAAGTTGCCGGCCGACCTGAAGAAGATCATCGACGACAACTCGGGCGCCGAGTTCAGCGCCCAGATCGCACGCACGCAGGATGTGGGCGACAAGGTCGGGCGTGATCTGGCGGTGAAGGCGGGCAACAAGATCAGCGAACTGGAACTGGCGGAAGTCCAGCGCTGGCGCCGCACCGCCAGCACGGTGGAATCCGACTGGCTCAAGGACATGCAGGCCAAGAACATCGACGGCAGCAAGCTGGTGAGCGAGGCCAAGGCCCTGATCTCGAAGTACGAGAAGTGACACCCTGCGCCGCATCGCGGCGCAGGAGCGGAGGGTCAGGCGCTTCCCCAGACTTCCCTGGCCGTCTCCACCACCAGCGCCAGCTTGCGGCGCTGGTCTTCCATGGCGATGTTGTTGCCGTGCACGGTGCTGGAGAAGCCGCACTGCGGTGACAGGCACAGCTGCTCCAGAGGGGCGTACTGCGCGGCTTCTTCGATGCGGCGCTTCAGGTCGTCCTTGCGTTCGAGCTGGCCGAACTTGGTGGTGACCAGGCCCAGCACCACGGTCTTGCCCGGTTTGAGGAAACGCAGCGGACGGAAATCGCCCGAGCGGTCGTCGTCGTACTCCATGAAGTAGGCGTCCAGGTTCATTTCCGACAGCAGTGCCTCGGCGACCGGCTCGTAGTTGCCGGCGGCCGCGTGGGTGCTCTTGAAGTTGCCGCGGCACAGGTGCATGGCCAGCGTCATGCCGGCGGGCTTGTGCGCCACCACCTTGTTGATGAACCACGCGTAGCGGTGCGGCAGTTCGTTGGGGTCGTCGCCGCGCTGGCGGGCGGCCTCGCGCATTTTCTCGTCGCAGAGATACGCCATGTTGGTGTCGTCCATCTGCACGTAGGTGCAGCCCGCGTCGGCCAGACTCTGCAGCTCCTGGCCATAGGCCCTGGCCACGTCGTCGTAGAACACCGGGTCGAGTTCGGGATAGGCCTCTTTGCTGATGCCGGCGCGCCCGCCACGGAAGTGCAGCATGGTGGGCGAGGGGATGGTCACCTTGGGCGTGAGCGCGGGCAGGCCCAGCGCGGCCACCTGGCCTTTCAGGTACTGGAAGTCGGCCAGCTGGATGTTTTTCGCGTGGCGCACCTTGTCGATCACGCGGATCACCGGCGGCGCGAGTTCTTCGCTGCCATCGGGCCGCACGATGGTGACCGGGATGTCGGTCTTCACGCCGCCGAGCTGTTCAAGAAAGTCGATGTGGAAATAGGTGCGTCGGAACTCACCGTCGGTGATGGACTGCAGGCCCACGTCGGCCTGGAACTTCACGATCTCGGTGATGGCGCGGTCTTCCACCTCGCGCAGCTGGGCCGGCGTGATCTCGCCTTTGGCCTTGCGCTCGCGCGCCTCGAGCAGGTAGGCGGGGCGCAGAAAACTGCCGACGTGGTCGGCGCGGAAGGGCGGACGGGTGCGCAGGGTCATGGTGTCTCCGGTGGTTGTAGGGATGGCCGGGTGGCGAAAAATGATGGTACTCCGCACATGGCTGTCATGAATGAATACAGCGCGTCATGGATTACCCTGATTTGCCCCCGTTTTTCATCAAAAAACGCATTTCCTGTATACATTCTGTATCCATGAACATGGATGCTGTGGACCTGTCTGAACCGCCCGCCGGGGTGGTGGCCAGTGGCGAAAGTGCGCAGGTGCGCGCCCTGCTGCAGCTGCGTGAGCTCATCCTGTCGGGTGAGTTGCAGGGCGGCACCCGCATCGCCGAGCTGGCGATCGTCGAGCGCCTGGGCATGTCGCGCACGCCGATCCGTGCGGCCCTGGCGCGGCTGGAGCAGGAAGGCCTGCTCCAGGCCCTACCCGCCGGTGGGTATGTGGTGCAGAGTTTTTCCGAGCGCGACGTGGCCGATGCCATCGAGCTGCGTGGCACCCTCGAAGGCCTGCTGGTGCGGCTGGCGGCCGAGCGCGGTGCGCCGGCGGTGGTGCTGGCCGAGGCCCGGGCCTGCCTGGCCCGCATCGATGCGGTGCTGGCGGTGTCCAGCCTCAGCGACGAAGGCTTTTCGGCCTACGTGGCGCTCAACAGCCAGTTCCACACCCTGCTGTACGAGCTGGCCGACAGCCCGACCATTTCGCGCCAGCTGGAGCGCGCGGCCAGCTTGCCGTTTGCCTCGCCCTCGGGTTTCGTGCTGCTGCAGGCCCATTCCTCCCGCGCGCGCGACATGCTGGCGGTGGCGCAGGACCAGCACCACCAGGTGCTCGACGCGATCGAACAGCGCGAGGGCGCGCGGGCCGAGGCCATCATGCGTGAGCACTCGCGGCTGGCCCGGCGCAACCTCACCGAGGTGCTCGCGGCGCACCCGTCGGAGTCCTGGCCGGCGGCCATGCCGGCGATGAAGCTCATCCGGCGTCGGCGCTGACGGCCGATCACCGATCCGATTTTTCAACCACAGGAGACAAGCATGACCCCCATGAAACGCCGGACCGCGCTGGCCGTTCTCGGCGCCGCAGCGAGCACCCTGCTGGCCGGGCACGCCACGGCCCAGCAGACCGTGACCCTGCGGCTGCACCAGATGCTGCCCCCGCAGGCCACGATTCCCGCCAAGGCCATCGTGCCTTGGGCCCAGAAAGTGGAGGCCGAGTCCGGCGGCCGCATCAAGGTGCAGCTGTTCCATGCCATGCAGCTGGGCGGAGCGCCACCGCAGTTGTTCGACCAGGCGCGCGACGGCGTGGT
>NZ_BCWR01000010.1 GCF_001592305.1 Hydrogenophaga taeniospiralis CCUG 15921 | reverse complement strand
TTTGTCGCGAGCGAAGCCGCTCGTGCACACGTCGCTGAATCGGAGGAATTTCATGGTGCTCTCCCCGATCAGTGGCGAGCGACGTGCTGCACGAAACGCATCATGTTGCAGGTGTAGCCGTACTCGTTGTCGTACCAGGCCACGACCTTGACGAAGGTGGTGTCCAGCGCGATGCCGGCGTCGGCGTCGAAGATGGAAGGCATGGAGCAGCCGCGGAAGTCGGTGGACACGACCTTGTCGCGGGTGTAGCCCAGAACGCCCTTGAGTGCGCCTTCGCTGGCGGCCTTCATGACCTGGCAGATGTCTTCGTAGCTGGCTTCCTGGTTCAGCTCGACGGTCAGGTCCACCACGGAAACGTCGGAGGTGGGCACGCGGAAGGCCATGCCGGTGAGCTTCTTGTTCAGCTCGGGCAGCACCACGCCCACCGCCTTGGCCGCACCGGTGCTGGAAGGAATGATGTTCTCCAGGATGCCGCGCCCGCCACGCCAGTCTTTGGACGAGGGGCCGTCCACGGTCTTCTGCGTCGCGGTGGCGGCGTGCACGGTGGTCATGAGACCGCGCTTGATGCCGAAGTTGTCGTTGAGCACCTTGGCCACGGGGGCCAGACAGTTGGTGGTGCAGGATGCGGCGGAGACGATGGCCTCGCCCGCGTACTTGGCGTGGTTCACGCCGTAGACGAACATCGGTGTCGCATCCTTCGATGGCGCGGACTGCACGACCTTCTTGGCACCGGCGTCGATGTGCTTCTGGCAGGTGTCTGCGGTGAGGAAGAAGCCGGTGGACTCGATCACGACGTCGGCACCGATGTCGTTCCACTGGAGGTTCGCCGGATCCTTTTCAGCGGTCAGGCGGATCTTCTTGCCATTGACCACGAGGTGGTTGCCCTCGACGGCCACCGTGCCCTGGAAACGGCCGTGCACGCTGTCGTACTGCAGCATGTAGGCCAGGTACTCGGGTTCGAGCAGGTCGTTGATGCCGACGACCTCGATGTCCTTGAACTCGGCTTCCTGCGTGACAGCGCGAAACACCATGCGCCCGATGCGGCCGAAGCCGTTGATGCCGATCTTGATGGTCATGAGAAGTCTCCTCGATGGATAAAGAAAATAAGAAAAGGCGTTCAGGCACTGGCCGCTGTGTCGCAGGCCGAGAGCAAGGTGGTCAACGCCGAAAAGTCGGGGATCACGCGATCCGGCTGGCAGGACTCTATGGGTTCGCCCATGTTGTATCCGTACGGTAGCGCCCAGACGGTGATGCCCGCATTGCGCGCGGTGGCCACGTCGATGCTGGAGTCGCCCACGAACAGTGCACGCCCGGGCGCCACACCGAAACGCCGCAGACAGTCGTGAATGCCGGCCGGGTCGGGCTTTTTCACCGGCAAGGTGTCGCCGCTGATCACGTGGTCCAGCAGCGGCGTGAGCTGGTGCGCGTCCAGCACGGTCTGGGTGTAGCGGCCTTCCTTGTTGGTCACCACCGCGAGCTTCACCCCGGCCGCGCGCAGCGCCTGCAGCGTCTCGCGCACATGGGGGTAGAGGTGGCTGCGCGTGCCGCAGCGTCGCTGGTAGTGCTGGGCGAACTCGGCTTCGATGGCGGGAAAGGCTTCGGCCTCGCGCACCTGCTGCGTGCTGGTGTTGAGCAGCTGGGCCAGGGCCTGGATCAACAGCTCGCGCGTGCCGTGACCGATCCAGTCATTCACGGCCTGCTGCGACACCGTGGGATGACCCAGGACGGTCAGTGTGTCGTTCACCGCGTCGGCAATCTCGGGCGCGGTCCCGATCAGCGTGCCGTCGAGATCGAACAGGATCAGGTCGTAGGGATAGGCCATCGTCATCTCAATGCATTCCAGGAACGATCTGGTCTGGCAAGGGCTGCTCGCGGCGGTGCGCAGCGCGGTGCACCAGGGTGCGCACCGCCTCGCTCACACGCGCGGCGGTGATGCCGAAGTGCTGGTACAGGTCTTTCGCCGGAGCGGACTCGCCAAACGTCGCAATACCCACCACCACACCGGTACGGCCCACATATTTGCGCCAGAAGTCCGGGTGCGCAGCCTCCACCGCCACCGTGGGCAGGGCCAGCGGCAGCACCATGTCCTGGTAGGCCTCGGACTGGCGGTCAAACACGTTGCTGCTGGGCATGGACACCACACGGGTGCTGATGCCTTCCAGCGCGAGCGCGGCATGGGCTTCCATCGCCAGCGAGGTTTCGGACCCCGTGGCCACGATGACGGCCTGCGGGTTCTTGCCTTCGGCCAACACGTAGCCGCCCTTGCGGATCTTCGCGACCATGGACACGTCGCTCAGGCGCGGCAGGTTCTGGCGCGAGAGGCACAGTGCGCTCGGGCCGTCCTTGCGCTCGATCGCGCAGGCCCAGGCCACGGCGGTCTCCAGGCCATCGGCCGGGCGCCACACATCCAGGCCGGGGATGATGCGCAGGCTGGGCACGTGTTCGACAGACTGGTGCGTCGGGCCGTCTTCGCCGAGACCGATGGAGTCGTGCGTGAACACGTGGATCACGCGTTGCTTCATCAGCGCGGCCATGCGGATGGCGTTGCGGCTGTAGTCGGAGAACGTGAGGAAGGTGCCACCGTAGGGGATATAGCCGCCGTGCAGGGCGATGCCGTTCATGATGGCGGCCATGCCGAATTCGCGCACGCCGTAGCTCAGGTGGTTGCCCCAGGCGTCGCGCCCGGCCTTCACGCAGCCCTTGAAGTTGGTGAGGTTGGAGCCGGTCAGGTCGGCGCTGCCGCCGAAGAATTCGGGCACCAGGGCGCTGAGCACGTCCAGCGCGTTCTGGCTGGCCTTGCGGGTGGCGAAGGCGTCGGCCTTGGCGGCAATGGCTTCCAGCACTTCAGGCAGCTTCTCGGCGAACGCAGGCAGCAGGTCGCCCGCCATGCGGCGCTCGAATTCGGCCGCTTCCAGCGGGTACTGCGTGCGGTAGGCCTCGAAGCGTTCGCGCCAGGCGCGTTCGGCGGCGGCGCCCCGTTCCACGGCGTTCCAGGCGTGCGCGATCTCGGTGGGGATCTCGAACGGTGGCGCGGTCCAGCCCAGCTCTTCGCGCGTGGCCGCCACCTCGGCAGCCCCCAACGCGGCGCCGTGCACATCGTGCGTGCCGGCCTTGTTGGGCGAGCCCATGCCGATCACGGTCTTGCAGCAGATCAGCGTGGGTTTGCCGTGCGGCAGCGCGCCCTGCTTCTTCGCTTCCAGCAGCGCGGCTTCGATGGCGGCGGGGTTGTGGCCGTCCACGTCGGGGATCACGTGCCAGCCGTAGGCCTCGAAGCGCTTGGGCGTGTCGTCGGTGAACCAGCCTTCGACGTGGCCGTCGATGGAGATGCCGTTGTCGTCGTAGAAGGCCACCAGCTTCGAGAGGCGCAGTGTGCCGGCCAGCGCGCAGGCCTCGTGGCTGATGCCTTCCATCATGCAGCCGTCGCCCAGGAAGGCGTAGGTGAAATGGTCGACGATGGTGTGGCTGACGTCCTCGTCTTCGCGGTTGAATTCCTGGGCGAGCAGCTTCTCGGCCAGCGCCATGCCCACCGCGTTGGTGATGCCCTGGCCCAGCGGGCCGGTGGTGGTTTCCACGCCGGGGGTGATGCCCACCTCGGGGTGGCCGGCGGTCTTGCTGTGCAACTGACGGAAGTTCTTCAGCTCGCTCATGGGCAGGTCGTAGCCGGTGAGGTGCAGCAGCGCGTAGATCAGCATCGAGCCGTGGCCGTTGGACAGCACGAAACGGTCGCGGTCGGGCCAGTGCGGGTTGGTCGGATTGTGTTTGAGGTGGCGGTTCCACAGCACCTCGGCAATGTCGGCCATGCCCATGGGTGCGCCAGGGTGGCCGCTCTTGGCTTTTTCCACCGCGTCCACAGCGAGCATGCGGATGGCGTTCGCCATCTGGCGGGCGAGTTCGGGAGAAGGGTTCTGCATACAGAGTCCTGAAGAAGAGAAAGGAAAGCAGAGAGAGGGGAAGCCAGTCCAGAACGCGGTGGAACCGGCTTCGCCGGGCCACTCGCGTTGCCCCCTGGGGGGTGACGCGCCGCAGGCGCGGCGCGGGGGGGGTCAACCAGCTCTTTTGCGCCGCTCGATCATTCGCCAGATGAACGGCGTGAAGATCAGCTGCATCGCCAGTTCCATCTTCCCGCCCGGCACCACGATGGTGTTGGCACGGCTCATCATGGAGCCATTGATCATGCTCAGCAGGTACTGGAAATCAATGCCCTTGGGCTGGGCGAAGCGGATCACCACCATGCTCTCGTCGGCGGTGGGCACGTCGCGCGCCACAAAGGGGTTGCTGGTGTCCACGATGGGCACGCGCTGGAAGTTCACGTGCGTGTGCTGGAACTGCGGGGTGATGTAGTTCACGTAGTCGGGCATGCGGCGCAGGATGGTGTCGGTCACCGCGTCGGCGCTGTAGCCGCGCATGTTCTTGTCGCGGTAGAGCTTCTGGATCCACTCCAGGTTGATCACGGGCACCACGCCCACCAGCAGGTCCGGGTACTGCGCCACGTTGTGTTCGGGCGTGACCACGGCGCCGTGCAGGCCTTCGTAGAACAGCATGTCGGTGTCTGGGGGCAGGTCTTCCCAGGGCGTGAAGGTGCCGGGCTCTTGCTGGTAGGGCGCGGCCTCTTCGGCGTTGTGCAGGTACTTGCGGCACTTGCCCTGGCCGGTTTCGCTGTAGGTGCGGAACAGGTTTTCGATGTCGCCAAACAGGTTGGCCTCGGCGCCGAAATGGCTGAAGTTGTTGTTGCCCGCCTTCTCCGCCTCGGCCGCCTTGACCTTCATTTCCTTGCGGTCGTAGCGGTGGAAGCTGTCGCCCTCGATGATGCCGGCCGTCACGTTCTCGCGGCGGAAGATGTTCTGGAAGGTGCGGGTGACGGTGGACGTACCAGCACCTGACGATCCAGTGATGGCGATGATGGGATGGCGTTCAGACATGAAGTTCTCCAAAAAACAAAATCAGTTCAGCAGAGGGGAAGCTCACCAAGGGCACCGCGGAACCGGCTTTGCCGGGCCGCCAGTGCCGCCCCCTTGAGGGGGTGACGCGCCCTTGGGCGCGGCGCGGGGGTGGTCAATCCCTGAAAAGGCTTCGCTCGGCGAACAGCGGATTGGCGTCGTCCTTGTAGGCACCTGGCTCGCGGTGGTAGCGCTCGATGCGCTCCACTTCGTTCTTCGAGCCGAACACAAAACCGATGCGCTGGTGCAGCGCGGTGGGCTTCACGGTCAGCATGGGCTCGCGGCCGGTGCTGGCGCGGCCGCCGGCCTGTTCGATGATCATGCCCACCGGGTTGGCTTCGTAGAGCAGGCGCAGGCGGCCGTTTTTGCTCGGGTCCTTGGTGTCGCGCGGGTACATGAAGACACCGCCGCGCATGAGGATGCGGTGCGCTTCGGCCACCATGCTGGCGATCCAGCGCATGTTGAAGTCCTTGCCGCGCGCGCCGGTCTTGCCGGCCAGGCACTCGTCCACATAACGTTTCACCGGCGTCTCCCAGAAGCGGCTGTTGGACGCGTTGATGGCGAACTCGTGCGTGTCTTCGGGGATCTGCAGGTTCGGGTGCGTGAGCATGAACTGGCCGAGGTTCGGGTCCAGCGTGAAGCCGGCCACGCCGTTGCCCACGGTCAGCACCAGCATGGTGGTGGGGCCGTAGAGCGCGTAGCCCGCGGCGAGCTGCTGTGTGCCGGGCTGCAGGAAATCGGCCGCGACCACGTCGCGCCCGCTGTCGATCGCGTCCTGCGGCGCGCGCAGCACGCTGAAGATGCTGCCCACGGTCACGTTCACGTCGATGTTGCTGGATCCGTCGAGCGGGTCGAACACCAACATGTATTTGCCGCGCTGCATGGTGGCCGGGATCTGGTACGGGTGGTCCATCTCTTCCGAGGCCATGCCCGCGAGGTGACCGCCCCATTCCGTCATCTGTGTGAAGTACTCGTTGCTGATGACGTCGAGCTTCTTCTGCTCTTCGCCCTGCACGTTGATGCTGGTGGTGACGTCGGGCGCGGGCTGGCCGAGCATGCTGCCGAGCTCCCCAAAGGCCACCGTGCGGGCGATGGCCTTGCAGGCCAGGGCCACGTCGAGCAGCAGCGCGTTGAAGTCGCCGCTGGCGCCGGGGAAGCGGCGGCGTTGTTCGATCAGGTATTGCGTGAGGGTGAAGCGGCGGCGCGTGGTCATGGAGGGCTTTCGTGGGAGTTGCTGGATTCGTTGAATGGCGGAGGTTCTCAGCGACGGGCCGCCCCAAGCTGAGAACGCACCCCCTCGGGGGGCAGCGACTCGCGAAGCGACGGAGCGTGGGGGCTGCCGTTCTTGCGGAGCTGCTTCATGACGGTGTGATAGCCGCCGTCGTTGTCGGGCGCGCCAAACACGGCGCTGCCGGCCACCAGGGTGTCGGCACCCGCGGCCACGATCTCGCCGATGTTGTCCACCTTCACACCACCGTCCACCTCGAGCCAGATGGGCTGGCCGCCCGCGGCCATGTGGGCGTCGATGCGGCGGCGCGCCTCGGCCAGTTTGGGCAAGGTGGACGCAATGAACTTCTGCCCGCCGAAACCGGGGTTCACGCTCATGAGCAGCACCAGGTCGAGCCGGTCCATCACGTGGTCCATCAGCGCCAGCGGTGTGGCCGGGTTGAACGCCAGGCCGGCCTTGCAGCCGTGGTCGCGGATCAGCTGCAGCGTGCGATCCACATGGCGGCTGGCCTCGGGGTGGAAGCAGATGAGGTTGGCGCCGGCCTTGGCGAACAGCGGGATCAGCGCGTCCACCGGCTCCACCATCAGGTGCACGTCGATGCCGATCTTCACGTGCGGGCGGATCGCCTCACACACCAGCGGGCCGATGGTGAGGTTGGGCACGTAGTGGTTGTCCATCACGTCGAAATGCACCAGGTCGGCCCCGGCGGCTTCGATGGCCCTCACCTCGGCACCCAGGCGGGCGAAGTCGGCGGAGAGGATGGAGGGTGCGATGCGGATGGACATGAACGGAGCCTGTGGGATGGGATAAGAAAAAGGGTTCAGCGCCCGTGCCACTGGCGCAGGCGGGCCACGTCCAGCGCGCCCAGATCGGGCACCACGCGCAGGGCGCCGGTGAAGTCGTGGTGGGCCGTGAAGCTGCTCGGGGTGATCACCGTGGGCAGGCCGGCCGCGGTGGCCGCGCGCAGGCCATTGGCCGAGTCTTCAAAGGCCACGCAGTCGGCCGCGCGCATGCCCAGGTCGGCCAGCACCTTCATGTAGACCTGCGGGTTGGGCTTCTTGACCGGCGCGTTGCTGGCGTCGCCAATGGACAGGAAATGCGAGCGCCAGTCCAGACCGATGGCCGAGCGCAGCAGCGCGGCGATGTTGACCGGCGAGGTCGTGGTGGCAATGGCCAGCTGCAGGCCCTGGCCCCGCGCTTCGCTCATGAGGGCCAGCACGCCAGGGCGCAGCGTGACCGCGCCGTTGTTGACCGCGTTTTCGTAATACGCGGTCTTGGTTTCGTGCAGGCGGTGGATGGTGTCGTTCACCGCGCCGGCGTCCACCTCGGTCATGTCCGGGTCCACCGTGCGCCAGTGGTGCAGCATGCGCTCCTTGCCGCCCGAGATGTCGAGCAGCCGCGTGTACTGCTCCACCGTCCAGTACCAGTCCAGCCCCTCTTGCCGGAACGCGTGGTTGAACGCTTCCAGGTGCACGCTTTCCGTGTCGGCCAGGGTGCCATCGACATCAAAAATCAGGGCCTTCAACATGTCCGTTCACCTTTTCAAAGACCGGGAATCCGGGGGGATGAACGGACTATAGGGAGTGACTTAAATAAGGTAAATTCACGATTTATTCAATTTCAGTTAAGTTATTGCTTAATGAAGAACGCCACCTTCCGCCAACTCAGGGTTTTCACCGAGGTCGCCAAGCACCTGAGCTTTGCCCGCGCGGCCGAGGTGCTGCACCTCTCGCCACCGGCCGTGACCATGCAGGTCAAGGAGCTCGAAGGCCATGTGGGCCTGCCGCTGTTCGAGCGCACCGGGCGGCAGGTGGCGCTGACCACGGCGGGCGAATACATGCTGGTCTACGCACGCAAGGTGCTCGCCACGCTGAAAGACGCCGAAGACGCCGCCGCGCGCCTGCAGCGGCTGGAGGTGGGCACGCTCACCATCGGCATGGTCAGCACCGCCAAGTACTTCCTGCCGCGGCTGCTGGCCGAGTTCCAGCGCGAACACGAGGGCGTGGAAATCCGGCTCGCCGTGGGCAACCGGGAGCAGTTGGTGAAGATGCTGCACGGCAACGAGGTGGACATCGCCATCATGGGCCGCCCGCCCAAGGAACTGGCCACGCGGGCCGAGCCCTTTGCCGCACACCCCCATGTGTTCGTGGCGCCCACCGACCACCCGCTGCTCAAGGTGGGCCATCCCACAGTGGACAGCCTGCGGCCCTACGGTTTCATCCTGCGCGAGCGCGGCTCGGGCACCCGTGCCGCGATGGAAAACTTTCTGGAGAAATCGCGCATGGAGCCGCGCGTGGTGATGGAGATGGGCAGCAACGAAACCATCAAACAGGCCGTGATGGCCGGCATGGGCATCAGCTTCCTCTCGCTGCACACCATCGGCCTGGAACTCGAACACGGGCTCATCGCCACGCTCGACGTGGAAGGCACGCCCATCGTGCGCGCCTGGAACGTGGTGCACACGCTCTCCAAGCTGCTCTCACCCGCGGCCGAGGCGTTTCGCTATTTCATGCTGGAACGCGCCGAGGGCCATCTGGCCGAAAAGTACGGCCGCCTGCTGACGCTGCCGCAGGCGGCGTGAGCCGGGCCGTGGCGTCGCCTCAGTGGCCGTCGTGCGAAGGCATGCGCGCGCCCACATGCACCTCGCCTCGCGCCTCGGCCAGTTCCACCTGGCGCTGGCGTTCGGCCAGGCCGGCCTTTTCCTCCGGTGTGCGCTGGTCGTGGCAATGCGGGCAGCTCACACCCTTGACGTACAGCGGCGACGCTTTTTCGGCCTCACCCAGTGGCCAGCGGCAGGAGCGGCACAACTCGTAGGGGCCGGGCCGCAGGCCATGGCCCACGCTCACGCGTTCGTCGAACACGAAGCATTCGCCCTCCCAGCTGCTCTGCGCGGGCGGGATCTCTTCGAGGTATTTGAGGATGCCGCCTTCGAGGTGGTAGACCTCGTCGAAACCCCGCATCTTCAGCAGCGCGGTGGACTTCTCGCAGCGGATGCCCCCGGTGCAGAACATCGCCACCCGGGGTTTTTGCCCACCCTGCAGCGCCGGCTGGGCATCGAGCCAGGCGGGCAGTTCGGTGAAGGTTTTGATGGCCGGGTTGATCGCGCCCTTGAACGTGCCGATGGCGACCTCGTAGTCGTTGCGGGTGTCGATCAGCAGCACGCCCGGGTCGGCCAGCAGGGCGTCCCAGTCCTGCGGTTTCACGTACTGGCCCACGGTCTTGTTCGGGTCCAGCCCGGGCACGTGCAGGCTCACGATCTCTTGCTTGAGCCGCACTTTCATGCGCAGGAACGGCGGGTGGCTGGCCCAGGCTTCCTTGTGCTGCAGCGCGGCGAGGCGCGGGTCGGCGCGCAGCCGGGCGAGCACCGCGCGCACCCCGGCTTCGGGGCCGGCGATGGTGCCGTTGATGCCCTCGCGGGCGAGCAGCAGCGTGCCCTTGACCTGGTTCGCCTCACAACAGGCCAGCAGCGGTTCGCGCAGGGCCGCGTGGTCGGGCAGGTCGACGAATTTGTAGAGCGCGGCGGTGAGGTAGCGCGCAGGCGCGGCCGGACTGGCGGAAGGGGTGGCGGGGGTGGTCACGGAAGCCATGGGGAATTATCGGCGCGCATGGGCTACAGCGCCTCGATGCGCGAGAGGTCGGGCCGCTGCAGCCAGTCGTCGAACTCGTCGGCCAGGCAGCGGCTCGCGGCGGTGGCCGCGCTCCAGACCTTCATGCGTGCGGCGATGTCCTGGCCGTAGCGCGCGAAGTCGGTGCGGTCCGGCAGGCGGCCGTTGGGCAGGGTCTGGACCCAGGCCGGGTCGGGGGCGATCACCAACATGTTGTCCAGCGCAGGGCTGCTGCGGTGGCGGCGCTTCCATGCCTTGTCGAGCCAGCCGGGCACCACGTTTTTCTGGAAGTGCGGGTAGAGCACGATGGGCGACGCGGCGGCGGGCTGGTAGCGCAGGTGCAGGTGGTAGTCGGTGATGCCACCGTCCCAGTAGGTGCCAGGTGGCGCGCCGGCAATGCCGTGCACCGGCCGCAGCATGAAGGGGATGGAGCAGCTGGCCTGCAGCGCGTCCATGAAGTTGTCGCCACGCAGCGGCACCTGGCGGGTGCGCAGGTCCTGCGTGGAGAACGGCAGCGGGGTGGCCTTGTCGCTGGTGGTGCCATCGCCCTCCATGTCGCTGTCGCGGGACGAGAACACCACCCGTTCCAGCCAGGCCCCGAGCGCCTTGCGGTGCACGGCGTTGGCCGCGAAGGCCCCCAGGTAGCCCAGCGGCGTGCGCCACCGGCCGTCCTGCGCCAGCACGTGCCGCCCGCGCGAGGCCACGAGGTGCAGCCGGTAGCGCGGGTGGCGCAGCACCTCGTCGATGCGTCCGCTGTAGAACTGCCGCAGGTTGGCGCCAAAGCGTGCGCTGATCTGGTCGGGACTGTGCCGCTTCTGGCCGGGCGGCAGCTCGTGGTGCTGGGCGATGTAGTCGCGCTCCAGCCGCGCCAGCGCGGCCAGGGGCTGGTCCAGGCAGGCGGTGGCCATGCGCCAGGCCCCGATGGACGCGCCCACCAGATGCACCGGCTGGGCGCTGTGCGTCAGCCAGTGGCCAAAGATGAAGCGGTCCAGCGGCCCGAGGATCAGGCCCTTGGGGCCGCCGGCCGCGGCGGGAATGATGCCCACGTCCCGCGCGCGCAGGCCGTGCTGTTCGATGTGGGAGCGGGCCGCGGGACCGGCGTAGAAGCGCAGGGAAGACATGGGAACGCAATGCAGACGAACAAGGGTGAATGAACGGCCGGTACCTGGGTCGGGAAAGACCTCGAATGGCCTGGGCATGGGCCTCCGGGTGACAGCCGATTGACAGCTGGCGCCCATGTAATGGAGCCCCGATTGGAACCGATACTCAAGGGAGTTTGCACATGGATCGACGAAGCCTGCTGACGGCGTGTGGGGCCAGCGCGTTGCTGGGCATGGGGCCGGCAGCGCTCGCCCAGACAGCCGCCCCGGCCCCCGCCGCATCGCCGGCCCCCACCCGCTTGCCCGAACTGCACATCTACATCCCCGGCGGCGCCGGCGGTGGCTGGGACCAGACCGGGCGGACCCTGGGCGCGGCCATCCAGGCCGCGGGCCTGGCCGATCGTGTGACCTACGAAAACAAGGGTGGCAAGGGCGGCACCATCGGGCTGGCCGACTTCGTGGCCCGCCACGACCGCGACCCGGCCGCGCTGCTGGTCGGCGGCATGGTGATGCTCGGCGCGATTGCGCTCGGGCAGTCCAAGGCCACGCTGAAACAGGTCAGCCCGATCGCACGGCTGACCAACGACTACATGGTGATGGTGTCCAGGACGGGTCAGGCGCTGGACTCCATGGCGGCGCTGACCACGGCCATGCGCGCCAACCTGGGCGCGGTCGGGTTCACCGGCGGTTCGGCCGGCGGGGTCGATCATGTGCTCGCCGGCATGATCGCCCTCCAGCTGCGGCAGGACGTGACCCAGCTCAAGTACCTGCCCACCAGCAGTGGCCCCGAAGCCGCAGCGCTGCTGGAGAAGGGCGAGGCGCAGGTGGCGATATCGGGCTACAGCGAGTTCCAGGCCGACATCGAAAAGCGGCAGCTCACGCCGCTGGCGATTTCCTCCCGCCGGTCGCTCTATGGGGTGCCTTCCCTGCATGAGCAGGGCCTGCAGACCGACCTGAGCAACTGGCGTGCGGTGTTCGCACCCGGTGGCATCGACGCGGCGCAACGCGAGAACCTGCGCCGCATCGTGGTCGCGGCCACCCTGCACCCCACCTGGGCGCAGGCGCTGGAGAAAAACAAGTGGTTCAACGCCCTGCTGCACGGGCCGGACTTCGCCGGCCGGCTGGTCATCGAGCAAGGCATGGCCAACGCCATGGCCATGATGCTCAAGCTCAGAAGCTGAATCCAGGCGTTGGTCACGAAGGCACCGATGCACCCCAGCGGCGTGCGCGGCTGATCTGCTGGGCGGCGGACAAGGCGCCAGCCGAAAGCGACCGACCGCACCCGGCGTCCCTCGTTCCGTCGGCGAGCGGGTTTTCCCTGACAAGACTGACAGCGGAATGACAGCCTCCAACGGTGGAATCCCAGTTCCCCCCACCCCAAAGGCACCGCCCATGTTGCGCAGAAGTTTGCTGAAGACCTGTGGCGCTGCCACGGCGTTGTGGGCGACATCGTCGTTCGCTCAAAAGGATGTGCCCGTCGCCACCAGTCCGGCGAACGCCGCCACGCCGCTGACGAAACTCAGCCTCTACATCCCGGGTGGTGCGGGCGGAGGCTGGGACCAGACCGGGCGGGCCCTCGGTGCCGCGATCCAGTCGGCCGGCCTGGCCCGCGAGCTTGCCTATGAAAACAAGGGCGGCAAAGGGGGCACGATCGGTCTCACCGACTTCGTGGAGCGGTTCAACCGCGACCCCGCAGCGCTGCTGATCGGCGGCATGGTCATGCTGGGCGCCATTGCGGTGAACCGCCCGGCGGTCACGCTGGCGCAGGTCAGTCCGATCGCGCGCCTGACCAACGACTTCATGGTACTGGTGGCGCCCAGCGGCGGCCGCTTCCCTGACATGAACGCGCTCAAGGAAGCGATGCGCAAAGACCTCTCGACGGTGGGATTCACCGGGGGATCGGCGGGTGGGGTCGATCACATGCTCGCCGGCATGATCGCGCGCCAGCTGCGCCTTGATGTCGGTCGGCTGAAATACCTGCCCACGAGCAGCGGTCGCGAGGCCATGGACTTGCTGGAAAAGGGAGAGGTCCAGATCGCCATCTCCAGCTACAGCGAGTTTCAGACCGCGATCGAAAACAAAAGCCTCACTCCCCTGGCCGTATCGTCACGCAAGTCGCTGCACGGTATTCCGTCACTCAACGAACTGGGCATCAACACCGACCTGGGCAACTGGCGGGCCGTGTTCGGCCCCGGCCAGATCTCGGAGGCCGATCGGTCCAACCTGCGCAACATCGTGATCACGGCCACCCAGACACCCTCATGGAAGCAGGCTCTGCAAAGGGAAAAGTGGACCAATGCCCTGATGTACGGCGACGAGTTCACCAAGGTGCTGATGATCGAGCAGTCCATGGCCAGCGCCGTGGCCATGATGCTCAAGCTCAAGGCCTGACCGGCCCACTGGCCCGCCCGCTCCGGGGCGGATCAGGCGCTTTCCAGCGCCACGTCCTGCCGCGTCAGTGCGGGGATCTCTTCGCCGATCACCGTGTCCGGGTCGATGCCCAGCACCAGGCCGATCGGGTCGGGGTAGGTGTTGATCAGGCCCTCGCTGCCCAGCGACAGCTCTTCGGCCCGGGCACGCCACGAGGCAATGTGGATCACGCCGGCGATGGGTTCGTACACATCGTTGTCGAAGGGTGCGATCTGGTGTCCGACGGCGTCGATCATCCTCTTGGGGAAGCGCCATTCGCGCGCCAGCGCCGCGCCCACCTCGGCATAGCAGTAACCGAACATGCCCTTCTCGGCGCGCGCGCGCTTGAGGTCGAGCATGGGCACGCTGCGGTCCAGGTCGATCATGGCCTCGGGCATGCCCGCGTGCATCACCAGTTCGCCGATGCAGTGGATCAGGCCCGCGGTGAAGGCGGTGTTCTCGTCGATCCGGATCGGCAGCGCGATGTAGCGTGAAAGGTTGGCGGTGTTGAGGCTGTAGCGCCAGAACTGGTTGAGGTTCATGCCGCCCACGCTGTGGAAACCATCGCCCAGCGCGGCACCGACGACCAGGGCACGCACCTTGATCAGCCCCATGACGCTGATCGCGTCGCGTGCGTTGGTCACCGCGCGGTGCAGACCGAAAAACGCCGAATTGGCCATCTTGAGCAGCTTGGCCGTGAGCACCGGATCGTCTTCAATGTAGGCGGCCGCCTGGAGCAGATCGACGTCCTCCTGGTCAAAGGTCTCGATCAGCTTGCGCACCACCCTGGGGGCGGACGGAAGCGCGTTCGGCTGCTTGAGGAGTTTGTCGAGCTGCATGGGTGCCTGCCAATCGGGTGGGGATCACAGTGGTCGGTGTCTTCAAGAAATACATCGTCCCGATGGCCATCGACTTGAGCGCTTTCGGGTACCTATTCGATGAAGGCCCCCAGCGCCTGACTGAACGACCATTCGGAGGGATCCTTCTCCAGCACGTTGTCCAGATCCAGCCCCAGCGTGAGGCCGATCAGGTCTGGGAAGGTCGCGACCAGGCCGGCGTTGTCAAGCTGGATTTCCTCGGCGCGCGCGCGCCAAGAGGCCAGGTGCAGCAGGCCCGCCAGGCGGTCGTAGTTGTCGCCTTCGAAGGGCTCGTTCTGGCAGGCCAGGGCCGTCACCATTTCCTGGGGAAACTGCCACTTCTCCGCCATGCCGGCGCCCACCTCGGCGTAGGTGTAGCCCAGGTGGTTGCGCTCCGCCAGGGCCCGCTGCAGGTCCAGCGGCGGGGTGCCCATGTCCACCAGGGCCATCTCGTCGGGCATGGCGATGTGCATCACCAGAATGCCGATCGCGTGGATCAGGCCGGCGGTGAAAGCGTTGCCGGGGTTCTGGTGCAACACCCCCGCGAGCGAGCGGGCGATCTCGGCCACGCGCAGGCTGTAGCGCCAGAACTGCTGCAGGTCCATGCCGGGCACGTTCTTGAAGCTCGCCCCCAGGGCAGCGGCCATGACCAGCGAACGCACATGGGTCATGCCGAGCAGTGCCACCGCTTCGTCGGCGCTGCCGACCTTGCGGCTGACGCGGAAAAAAGCCGAGTTGGACAGGCGCAGCACGCGCGTGGTGAGCGCCGGATCGTGCCCGATGAGTTCCCCCACCCGCTTGGGGCTGGGGTCTTCCTTGTTCATCTCGGCCAACAGGTCCGAGACGGCGCGCGGCATGGCCGGCAGAGCACGGGGGTAGTTGAGCAGGGCTTCAAGTTGCATGGGAGGGGGTGAAGTCCGTGGATGAAAAGGGGTGTGTGACTGCACCTGATATCGGCCACGCGCCCCCCAACTTGAGCCCCAGGATCGCCCGCGGCGCGGGAAAACCCTTGGAAGCGGCACCCCCCTCAGCGCTTGCCCAGCCCCTGCAGCTTGGCGAACGCGGAAGCCATGGCCGAAGCGGGCGCCGCCGAGTCGCCCCCCTGCCCGCCGGGGCGGCCCGGGCGCTGGCCCTGGCGCACCGGCTCGAAGCGGTTGTCGCGCGGCGCCCCGCCCTCGCGGCCGCTGCGAGCGGGCGCATCGCCCAGCTTCATGGACAGGCCGATGCGCTTGCGCGCCACGTCCACCTCCATCACCTTGACCTTGACGATGTCGCCGGTCTTGACCACCTCGCGCGCGTCGTTGACGAACTTGTGGGCCAGCTGGCTCACATGGACCAGGCCGTCCTGGTGCACACCGAGGTCGATGAAGGCGCCGAACTGAGCGACGTTGCTGACCGTGCCCTCCAGGATCATCCCTTCGCGCAGATCGCTGATGTCGTCCACACCGTCGTTGAAGCGGGCCACCTGGAAGTCCGGGCGCGGGTCGCGGCCGGGCTTTTCCAGCTCGGTCAGGATGTCCTTGACCGTGATGACGCCGAACCTGTCGTTGGCGAACAGCTCCGGGCGCAGCGTCTTGAGCATGTCGGCGCGGCCCATGAGCGCGGCCACGGGCTGGCCCGTCTTGGCGATGATCTCCTCGACGACGGGATAGGTTTCCGGGTGCACGCCGGTCATGTCCAGCGGGTTGTCGCCGCCGCGGATGCGCAGGAAGCCCGCGCTCTGCTCGAAGGTCTTGGCGCCCAGGCCGGCCACGTCCAGCAGCTGCTGGCGGCTCTTGAAGGCGCCATTGGCTTCGCGCCAGCGCACCACCGCCTTGGCCACGCTGGCCGACAGCCCCGACACCCTGGACAGCAGCGGCACGCTGGCGGTGTTCAGGTCCACGCCCACGCCGTTCACGCAGTCTTCCACCACCGCGTCCAGCGTGCGTGCGAGCTCGCTCTGGTTCACGTCGTGCTGGTACTGGCCCACGCCGATGCTCTTGGGGTCGATCTTCACCAGCTCGGCCAGCGGGTCCTGCAGTCGCCGGGCGATGGACGCCGCGCCACGCAGGCTCACGTCCACGTCGGGCATTTCCTGCGAGGCGAATTCGCTGGCGGAGTACACCGAGGCGCCGGCCTCGCTCACCACCACCTTCTGCAGGCCGTGGCAAGGGTGGCTGGCATCGGTGCCCTTCTGGATCAGCTTGATCAGGTCGGCGGCCAGCTTGTCGGTCTCGCGACTGGCCGTGCCGTTGCCGATGGCGATCAGGTTCACGCCGTGCTTCTCGCAGAGCCGGGCCAGGGTGTGCAGCGAGCCGTCCCAGTCGCGCCGGGGTTCGTGCGGGTACACGGTGGACGTGTCCACCAGCTTGCCGGTGGCATCCACCACCGCCACCTTCACGCCGGTGCGGATGCCCGGGTCCAGCCCCATCACGACACGCGGGCCGGCGGGTGCGGCCAGCAGCAGGTCGCGCAGGTTGTCGGCAAACACCTTGATCGCCACCGCTTCGGCGCTCTCGCGCAGGCGGGCGAACAGGTCGCGCTCGCTGGACAGGCTGAGCTTGACGCGCCAGGTCCAGGCCACGCACTTGCGCAGCAGGTCGTCGGCCTTGCGGCCCTGGTGGCTCCAGCCCAGGTGCAGCGCGATGCGGCCTTCGGCCAGCGACACCGTGGGCGCCGGCTTGCCGCTGGCCAGGAGCACGGCTTCGGGCTCGGGCAGCACCAGCTTGGCGTCCAGGATCTCCAGCGAGCGGCCACGGAACACCGCGAGCGCGCGGTGCGAGGGCACGCGGCTGATCGGCTCGTCGTAATCGAAATAGTCGCGGAACTTGGCCACGTCGGGGTGGTTTTCATCCTTGCCCGCCACCAGCTTGCTCTGCAGCAGGCCCTCGGTCCAGAGCCATTCGCGCAGGTTCTGCAGCAGCGCCGCGTCTTCGGCCCAGCGTTCGCTCAGGATGTCGCGCACGCCGTCGAGCACGGCGGGCACGGTGGAAAAATCGGCGCCGGGTTTGCCGTCGTCCAGCACCTCGGGCGGCTTCGTGAAGGCCGCGGCCTCCACCATCGGGTCCAGTGTCGGGTCGGCCAACAGTTTGTCGGCCAGCGGCTCGATGCCGAACTCGCGCGCCATCTGGCCCTTGGTGCGGCGCTTCTGCTTGAACGGCAGGTACAGGTCTTCCAGCTCCTGCTTGGTGGGCGCGTTGGCAATCGCCAGGCGCAGCGCATCGGTCAGCTTGCCCTGTTCGTCGATGCTCTTTAGCACTGCGGCGCGGCGGTCTTCCAGCTCACGCAGGTAGCTGAGGCGGGCCTCCAGCTCACGCAGCTGGATATCGTCCAGCCCGTCAGTGACTTCCTTTCGGTAGCGGGCGATGAAAGGCACCGTGGCGCCGCCGTCCAGCAGGTCCACGGCCGCCTTGACCTGGTGAACCCCTACCCGAATTTCCTGCGCGATCTGCGCGATGATTTTCTGCATGCGAAAAAATGGCACCCCCAGGTGCCCATGGCGAAACGAGGCGGGAAGTTTGCCACAGGCACCGCGCCACGCCGCCCTCCCCTCCACCCACCGTCAGGCCTTTCGCGGCCGGGCATACCGGCTGTCGGGCGTGCCGTTCGGGCCGGTCGGGCGCCGCTCGCCCACGGACATCGTGACGCGCACCCGCGTCCCCTGACCGGGCACGCTCTCGATGTCGAACCGCCCCCCGCAGGCCTCGGCGCGCCGGCGCATGCCCTCCAGGCCCTTGCCCCTGCCCATGCTGACCTCATCAGGCTCGAAGCCGACCCCATCGTCGCGGACCTCCAGCATCAGGGTCTGCTGATCGGCCGAGCAGTGGCACGACAGCCAGACCGTGCGGGCCTTCGAGTGGCGCATCACGTTGGCGATCGACTCCTGCGCAATGCGCAGCACCTGCCGGCTGCGGTCGTCCTGCAGCGCCTGAAGCGGGCCGTCCACGTCCACGTCCCAGACCATCTGGATGCCCAACTTGTCCAGCGAGTGCTGCACGCGGTAACGCAGCCGGCCCAGCGCGTCGATCACGCTCTCGCTGCTTTCGTCGATCGCATCGACGAGGATCTTCACGTCGAGCAGGCACTGCTCCAGCGCGAGCGACAGGGAACGCTGCTGCGGGATGCCACGGTCCAGCGACGACAGGATGCTCACCAGCTGCGAGCCCACGCCGTCGTGCAGGTCCTGCGCGATGCGGCGGCGCTCCAAGCTCACGGTCAGCTCGGCGTTCGAGGGTTCCGTCTCCGGCTCATCGATGATCAGGTCGGTGTGCGCGAAGTCGTTGGCCAGCAGGCTGTTTTCGGAGCGCTCAGCGTCCGCGGACGACAGGCTGTCGAGATCGCCCACGCGGCCCGTGATCAGCAGCCAGACCATGGCCAGGTAGGCGGCATAGACGTGGTGGATGGTCGTGAGCGGGATGCGCAGGCCGTCGGCCTGCACCACGTCGTGGAGCAGGATCCCCAGCCCCACCAGGCCCGCACCCGAGATCAGCCAGGACCGCAAGACCGGCCCCTGCCGCAGGGTCGCGCCCATCATCAGGAAGATGGTCGTGGCGCACACCACGTTGACCACTTTCCAGGCCAGGTAGGCCAGCTCGCGATCGGGGCCACCCAGGAAGCTCCAGCCCAGCAGCCCCAGCGCCAGCACCGCCTGCAGCACGCCCACCACGGCGCTGCGGGCCGGCACAAACGACACACTGGCCAGCAACAGCAGCACCACGCTGGCCACCGCCAACTGGTAGGCCGCGTGCGCGACCAGGTGCTCCACCGGGCCATCGCCCGCCCACCCGACGCCGGCGTTGATGCCGACCAGGAACAACCAGCACAGCGCGATCAGCATGTAGGCCAGGTCCATGGGCGCGCTGGACGGGCTTCGGTCGATCAGACCCACCCACACCAGCACCGCCGCAACGACGATCACCGCCGTGGCCCCGAACACGCGGTTGGCCAGGCTCAGCAGATACCGTGGATCGACCCCTTCCATCGGAAGTGCCGGGAGCGCGATCAGGAACAGGGCGGCCAGTCCCAGCGCCAGCCCCAGCGCGGTCCAGACCATTCTGCCGGGGTGTAGATGACTCGACAGCATGGGGAGACCAACGCGTGAAGGGCGTCTATAAGAGGCCGCGATCCGTGGCGCAGCTGACCGCCTGCGCACGGGTCCTGACGTTGAGCTTGCGGTAGATGTTGCGGATGTGGGTGTTCACGGTCTGACCGCTGATCACCAGCCGCGCCCCGATCTCGCCGCTGGTGTAGCCGGCCGCGACCATCTTCAACACCTCGCGCTCGCGCTCCGAGAGCCGGTCGCGGCTGCCACGAAGCATGTGGCCCGAGGGCTTGCCGGGCTCCAGCCGGTGCAGCAGGCGCCGTGCCAGGTTGGGCGTGATGGAGGCGCCGCCGTTGACCACCTGCAGCACCGCCTGCGGGAAGTTGCCAAACCAGGAGTTCTTGATCAGGTAGCCGTTGGCCCCCAACCCGAAGGCGTGCATCGCATGCTCGTCGTCTTCGCTGGCGGAGATCACCACCACCTCCGCCTGCGGTCGCACCGACTTGACCTGCTCGATCAGGTCGTAGCCGTTGCCGTCGCCCAGATTGAGGTCGACCACGAGCACGTCGAATTCGTGCATCGCCACCTTGCGCCGGCCCTCCTTGAGGCTGCCAGCCTGTGCCACCAGGTTGATGCGGTCGTCGGCCAGCAGCTCCTGCGCGATCACGTGCCGGATGTGGGGATCGTCGTCCACCAGCAGCACGCGCACGGGCTGCATGGACTGCCCCACCATGAAGTCGGGCCATACGGATGGCTGGTTGGTGTGCATCGCGAACTGCCGACTGAGCGTCGGCGCCACGGTCGAAGAGGCGCTCACGAGCCCACCCACGTTCATCTCTTTTTTCATGAATCCTCCCTGAAGGAACGCATCAAGTACCCGAGTCGTTTCGACTGTTGCGCAACATGTCGCTGTGTGACGAAAATTTTCCGTTAGCACAAATTGACGATCCGGGCCCCTGTAAAACCGTGCGAAAAGCCCGCTGACGCTGCAAATTTGATACAGATCTTGGACGAATTTTGACTACTTTGCATTCTGTTTGCAAATTCACATTTTGTAACTACCCAGTTTTTACACTCGAAAGTACTCAAATTTCATAGCACCAGCTGGTTCGTCTCCCTTGGAAACAAAGGTACTAGTCACCCGATTTACCTCATTTGTGGTCGTCTGTGTTCGGTACACAGTTCAGGTCATTGGCCGGTGTGCATTCCCTCACGAAACTGGAGCCAGACAAAGCAGGAGGTGAGGCGCAACCCCACAAGGGCGAGCTTCCGTATCAAGCGGCGTCGATCAGGCTGGTGATCCCGGAATCCTCCGGTTCACCGGGGAAATGTGAACCAACTTTTTGAGGAACCATCATGAAAAAGCTCGCCATCATCGCTTTCGCGGCATTCGCCACCTCGGCTTTCGCCGATCCGGAAATCGTCATCGACGGCAACTCGGTCCAGGCCGTGGCCGCCACCTCGACGATCTTCTACAACTCCGCCTCGGGTGAAGACGCCTATGCACAGCAGAACGTCTCGAGCAACTCGGGCAACGTCACGGTCGAGAGCGGCGCCAACTCCATCCAGCTGACCGTCGCCTCGGGCTCCGTGGTGGCGAACTACGCGGCTGGCGAAGACTCCTACGCCAGCCAGAACGTGTCGTCCAACATCGGCGACGTCACCATCGCTGGCAACTCGCTGCAGATCACCGCCCTGCAGGGCTCGGGCGTGTACAACATCGCCGCTGAAGACACCCAGGCCGTGCAGAACCTCGCCAGCAACAACGGTTGCGTGGCTTGCGTGCCCAAGTCTGGCCACGGCGGTCACTGAACGGCTCCGGCCCAGAACGCCCCCTGAACCCCGTTCAGGGGGCGCTGTCTTCTGATCCCATGACCCCAGGAGGTCCCCCATGAAGAGGTATCTGATACAGGTGCGGAGACTGGGCGTTGCCATGGCCGTGGTCCACCTTCTGTGCTTCCAGCAGGCGCACGGTGCCCCGGGCGAGGACACCATCGTGCTCAAGGGCCCCGTGAAATACGCGGCCATGCCGACCGCGCCGCAACAACGGTCGGGCGGCATGGACGGGCCCACCGACCTGCCCGCCTGGATGCGCGCACGCGTCACCCGTTACGTGGCCAAGGCCTATGGTCTTTCGGGCGAGAGCGACACGATATACACCGACGAAGACGTGGTCACGACCGTTCAGACCGATGGATTCAAGAAGACCTGCGTGCAGGAGGTGGGTAGCAACACCCAGGCGGCCGACGCGCTGGGTACCCGGTACGGACCCGACACGCGAGAACAGGTCGTGGTCCTGCGCGGCGATCTGGTCAACGTCTGCCGCTGAAACAACAACGAAAGAGTGGAGGACATCATGAACATCCTGCGTCAAGGCATCAAAGCCGCAGGTCCGCGCCGAAACATTCTAGGTTGGACCTTGCTGGCCGCGTCACTGCTCGCCGCGGGATGCTCTACCCCGATGGACGCCCGCAAGGACACCTCATTCCAGTCCTATGCACACACGGCCGACCGCCCGACCCACCGCCCCACGCGATCGCTGTCGAGTTTTTCGGACTCCCTGGTGTGCATGGACCGTCTTTTCCGGGATGCCCAGATCCCCACGACGCTGATCACCAGCAAGCAGATCCCCGACTTTTCGGGGCGCATTCCCGTGGCGACCAAGGACATGATCGTCACCGCCATTTCCCAGATGTCCCGACTGAGCAACGCCTTCCGCTACGTCGATTTTGAAGTGGACATCGCGAGACAGGACACCGTCCAGAACCTGACGACCCTGCTGCTCAACAGCAACCAGATCCAGCTGCAGCGCCCCGCGCTGTACGTGTCGGGCGCGGTCGCCTTCGTGGACCAGAACGTGATCAACAACCGGTTCGACGTGGGCACGTCGGCCTCGCGCCTGGAAACGGGCTACAGCCGGGACAAGAACGCGACCATCATTGGCATGGAACTCCACCTCGGCGACTTCCGCACACGCACCCTGATTCCGGGGCTGGATTCGGCCAACGAGGTCATCATCGGTACCGGCGGCCAGGGCCTGGACCTGGCCGGCCGCATTTCCGACTACGGCTGGCAGTTCAACGTCGGGCGGAACTACACCCAGGGATCGGGCGCCGCCATGCGCACGCTCGTTGAGCTGGCCATGATCGAGCTGGCCGGCAAATGGGCCCGCGTTCCCTACTGGCAATGCCTGACGCTGGACCAGACCCACCCCGGCTTCCAGCGCCAGCTGCGCGACTGGTACGACGAAGGCGACGCCAACGTGCACCAGGCGCTCGTCAAGAAGTCCCTGACAGGCAGCGGCTACCTCAACACCCAGACCGCGCAGCTGCCGATCAACCACCCGACGGTGCGCTCGGCCCTGGCCAGGTACCAGGTCGATCACGGCATGGTGGTCACGGGCGAACTGAACTTCGCCACCTACGAACGCGCGCTGCGCAACTACGTCATGCTGGGCGAAAACGGGCAGTTCATCCGCGTGGGCTGGAGCCCCGATTCGTCCCGGCCCCCAGTGCCCACGGTCTTCGACGGGCAGGTCACTGCCGCCCCGGTGGGTCCGGCGCTGGGCACCGAAACCGGCCCCCTTGAGCTGGATCTCCAGATCGAGAACCTGGCGGCGGACAAGTCGGTGTTCGAACAAGGGACGCAGATATTCCTCTCGGCCACCGTGTCCCGCAACGCCCACCTGTACTGCTACATGGAGCAGGCGCAAGGCTCCGTGATGCGCCTGCTGCCCAACCCCACCAACAGCAGTTCGCAGGTGTCGGCCAACCAGGCTGTGCGCATCCCGGACTGGATGGTGCCCAACCCCGGCTTTGTTCTGGATGCGGGCAGCCCGGGCGAAGAGTCGGTCATGTGTCTGACCACCGACAACGATCTGTTGGCGAAGCTGCCGGCGGGCCTGCAACTGCCGGGCCTGCGCCCCATCGCCGGGTTCGTCGGTCTGCAGAGCATCCGGGATGCCTACCGCACAGCCGCGGGCGATCAGGGCGTCACCGAGCAAACGCTGAAGTGGCGGGTCGTGCCCAGGCGCGCAGCGGCGGCGGCAGCGGCCCGCTGAGGCGGGTAGCGCCATGGCCCCGCTGCGCCCGGTCCGCACAGCCTGGATGCTTCTGGCGCTCGCCGCCGGCACGGCGGCAACGGCGGTTGAAGTACCGTCGACGCCGCCCATCCAGGCGTCCCCCTCGACCCAGGACCCCATTCGGACACCTCCACCACAAAACCCGGACATCCGCCTGCCGCCTCCCAGCACCGTTGCGCCCGTTCAAAGGGAAGCGCCCGCCACACTGCAGGTGTCTCCACTGACCGACCCCTGGGTCACGGCGGAGATCGAACGCCTGAAGAACCAGGCCATGCGCGTGGCCCCGGCCGCGCAGGACGCCAGCTCGGCTCAGCAGCGGCGCAACGCGGCCCAGGCCGCCTGGTATCTGGGCCTGATCTACTTTCACGGCGCCGGCGTGCAGCAAAACCTGCCGCAGGCGCAACAGTGGTTCACGAAAGCCCATGCCCTGGGCCATCCCTTGGCGAGCGCCGGTCTGGCCATGTGCGAGATCGACGGCTGCGTGGGACCCGCGAACCCCGTGGCCGCCCGCCCCTGGATACAGCAGTTGCGGCGTACCAGCATGCCGCGCGCCCTGTTCCTGGAGTGGCTGGTGGAATACCGGCTCGCGCCGATCACCTTCAACCCTGGCCTGGCACCGGGCACCAGCGCCACGGTCGCGCTGCCCGCGTACGACCTGTTGACCCGGGCGGCCAACGCCGGAGACCCCCACGCGCGCATTGAAATCGGCCTGGGGCTGGCGGTCGCCCGTCAGTGGACGGCAGCGCTGACGCAACTGGAGCTTGCAGCGCCCCGCTCGGCCGTCGCCGCGGCCAACGCGGCCGTGGTGCGCGACATGCTCGCCCGGGAGCAAACACCCGATTCCGGCACCCCTCGACAAGCCAGAACGCTGCTGCAAGAGGCCCGAAGGCAACACCGGGGCGAGGGCGTGACGGCCAACTACAGCGAGGCCCTGCGTCTGTACCGCCAGGCCGAGGCCGCCGGCAGTGAGGAGGCCGGCAGAATGCTGGCCCTGATCTCGTCCCGCCCCGCCGCCGATGGCGGCGTCAACATCGAGTGGATGCGGCAACTGGCCTATGTGGACCTGTCTCAGGCCATTCCCACCCTGGGCAGCCCGGCCTCGGGCTACCGGCTGCAGCGCGAACCCTCGCCCCTGTTCGACCTGATGCCCGAGGGCTGGCGCAACCGCATCCGGTGAAAGCTCACCGCAAGGCATGAAACGGTCCAGCCCAGGGCACCGCCGGGCCGGCTTTGCCGGACGGCCAGTGCCGCCCCCCTTGAGGGGGGTGACGCGAAGCGGCGCGGGGGGTGTTTCATCCTAGCCGCGAGGCTTCAGCCCCGCAACCGCAAGACGGCTGGAGTCGGGTTGAGCCCATCGGGCAATCGCCTTGCCCGCGCCATCGTGTCCCAGCACCAGGCGGACCTGCGTCCCGCCCCCCAGCGTGCCCACTTCCACGGTCTGCACGGGCATCGGCAGCGTTGCCTGCAGCGCGTCCACCACGCTCTCCTGTCCAGCCAGGTACTGGAGCCAAGTCTGTGCCTGCTGGAAAGAACTGGCATTGGTCAGCCGGGTGGCCAAGATGCCCGCCGGGGCCAGCTTGTTCGCCGTGTGTCGGGCCAGGCGGGGCGCGCCCGTGCCGTTCGAAACCTCTATCCGTGCCGGGCGGGGAGGCTCCGCCTGCGCCACCGTGGGGGCCTCGGTGGTCAGCGCCGGGCGCAGGGCCAGGGCCAGGGGCTGCGGTGGCGCTGCCGGTTCGTTCGCGGGCGGGTCCGCTGGCGCGGCCTGTGCCCTGGCCAGCGCTTCGATGGCCTGCGGCCCCGGGGTGCGAAGCTCATACACATGGGGTGCCACGGCCACCAGTTGCGGCCCCGAGGGATGGTCGGCGTCCCGCACGGTGTAGGCCCCGCCCGCCGGCACCGCTTGCGGCACCTGCCGGTTGCGCTCGTCGTGCTCGATCCGGGCTTTCGCCAGCAGATCGAAATTCTCCAGAATCTGCTGGTTGTCCGGGTCCAGTGCCCGGGCCGTGCGCAACCTGAACTCGGCTTCCTCAAGCCGGTTGGCGTTCAGCAGTGCAAAGCCCATGTTGTTGTAAATATGGGCGGCCAGGGGTTCGAGCACACGCGCCCTGTCAAACAAGGCCAGGGCCTCGGCGGTTCGCCCCGCCTGTGCATGCAACACGCCCAGCGCGTTCAGCGCGCCAACGTGGTCCGGCTTGAGAGCCAGCGTGCGTTCGTAATACGCCACCGCCCGGGCGAAGTGTCCTGCGCCATGCGCGGAGCGCCCGGTGACGTACAAGACCTCGTGCTCGGCCATGGCTGTGCCGACCGGAGGCAAGGGCGCCATCTTCACCAGGCCCGCCGCAGCGGTGCGCACGCTCTGGGTGCCGTGCAAGGAGCCCGGCATCATGCTTGAACAGCCCATCAGGCTGCCCAGCACCGACAACGAAGCCAACGTCTTGAGTTTCATGGTCCTGGTCTCCTGGTGAAAGGGATTCAACGACCGCCTCCCAAGGTCGGAAGAAGCACGCGGTAGATGTTGATCATGGCCGGCCCCATGAGCACCAGCATCAACGACGGGAAGATGAAGAAGATCAGCGGAAACAGCAGCTTGAGCGGGATCTTGGCCGCGCGCTCCTCGGCGCGCAGACGCCGGTGCACCCGCATGGTTTCGCCCTGAATGCGCAGCGCCTCGGCCACGTTGGTACCGAAACGGTCGGCCTGCACCAGCATCGCCACGAACGAGGCCACCTCCTCCACCCCGGTGCGCAGCGCCAGGTTGCGCAGGGCGCTCTCACGCTTCACGCCCATGCGCAGTTCCAGCGCCAGCAGGCCCAGCTCCTCTTCCAGCTCGGGGCTTCGCAGGCCGATCTCACTCCCGGCGCGCGCCATCGCGGCATCCAGGCCCAGACCCGCCTCCACGCACACCGTCATCAGGTCCAGCGCGTCGGGCAAGGCGTTGCCCACCTGTTCCTTGCGGGAGGCCACCATGCGCGACAGGATCATGTTGGGCAAGTAGTAACCCAAGGCCGCCAGCAACAGCAGCCACAAGAGGTTGGTATCGGCGCTCAGCTCCAGACGGGTCAGTCCACGGTAGAGCATGAACAGCATGGGCATGCCGAGCGCCAGGAGGGTCTTGGCCGCGAAAAACACCGCGGGCCAGCTCGCCTCGCGCAGGCCCGCCTGCATGAAGCGCACCCGCAGGCTCGAATTTTCCCAGCCCTCCTTGGGCGCCGAGAGCTTGGCCACCGGCCCCACGACCTTGACCACCCTGGCGTGCCACTGGGCATTGCCTTCCAGCCGGTCATCGGCGCGCGTGCCCACGGCATCGCCGCCGATCTGCTCAACACGCTGCTGCAGGCCTGCTCGCCGGTTCAGCCAGAGCGCGATGCCCATCGTCATGCCCACCACCGCGAGGAACACGAGCGCCAGAACAAGGGTTTGCTGACTCATAACGTCACCTCCGTTTTCCATGGCACCGAAGCGCCAACCGCAAGGCATGAAACGGTCCAGCCCAGGGCACCGCCGGGCCGGCTTTGCCGGACGGCCAGTGCCGCCCCCTTGAGGGGGGCGCGCGAAGCGCGGCGGGGGTGTTTCATCCTAGACTTTGATATCGATGATTCGCCACATCACGAAGATGCCCACCAGCATCATCCCGATCGCGCCGTAGACCAGCATCAGTCCCACCGGGTCGGAAAACAGCACCGAGAGATATGTGGGGTTGAGCAGCTGAATCACGGACCCCACCACGATCGGCAGGCCCACGAGGATGTAGGCAGAGAGCTTGCCTTCGGCCGACAGGGCCCGCACCTTGGCGAAGAGCTTGAAACGCTCGCGCACCAGCTCCGACAGCTTGCCCAGCAGCTCGGACAGGTTGCCCCCGGTCTCGCGCTGGATCACCACCGCCATCACGAAGTAGCGCACATCGGGGCTGGGCACGCGTGCGGCCAGGTTGCCCAGCGCGGCATCGGTGGCGACGCCATAGGCGATTTCGTCGGAGGCGATGCGGAACTCCGTGGCGATCGGATCGGGGGCCTCGCTGCCCACCATGGCCAGGGCCGACGGAAAGGCATGGCCGGCACGCAGCGCGCGCGACATCAGGTCCATCGCGTCGGGCAGTTGCCCTTCGATCTTCTGCAGGCGTCGGGTGCGCCGGCGCAGCAACAGCACCACGGGCAATGCCGCCAGGATCGGGCACAAGATGATCAACACGAACCAGGGCATGCGCAGCACCAGGCCACCCAGCAAGCCCGCCACGGCCAGCATGGCGCTGAACGACAGCAGGTGCGACACCGTGTTGTTGTCCCCGGCCTGCAGCATCAACCGATCGAGGTGCTGAACCCGCGGCAGACTCTGCAGCAGGCGCTGCAAGGCCGGGCTGTCGCTGAGCATGCGCTGCTTGAGCAGCTTGAGCGCGGCGCCATCGACCTGACCACCCGCCGATATGGCGCGCAGGCGCTGCTCCAGGCGGCGCACCTCGGGGCTCTTGGTGTCGCTCCAGTAGACGTACAGGCCCTCCAGCAGCAGCACCACGGCCAGAAAACCCATCACCACAAACAGAGTCATGCCGATGTTCATACCGCTACTCGTAGATCAGGTTGGGTTCGAACGTGGCGTCGGTCACGGTCTGCCCGTAAGCCTTCAGGCGGTCCATGAACTTGGGCCGCACACCGGTGGCGCGGAAGTGCCCCATGACCCGTCCCTCGGCATCGATGCCGGTCTGACGGAAGTGGAAAATCTCCTGCATGGTGATCACACTGCCTTCCATGCCGGTGATCTCCATCAGGCTGACCATCTTGCGCCGTCCATCGTTCAACCGCGAAAGCTGGACCACGGCGTTGATGGCCGAGCTGACCTGCTGGCGCATCGCGTCCTGCGGAATCACCGCACCGCCGTAGCCGGCCATGTTCTCCAGCCGGGTCAGCGCGTCGCGCGGCGAGTTGGCGTGCACCGTCGCCATCGAACCCTCGTGGCCGGTGTTCATGGCCTGCAGCATGTCCAGCACCTCGGCGCCACGCACCTCGCCCAGGATCACCCGGTCGGGCCGCATGCGCAGGCTGTTGCGCACCAGCGCGCGCTGGCTCACCTCGCCCTTGCCCTCGATGTTGGGCGGCCGCGTCTCCAGTCGCACCACATGCGGCTGCTGCAGCTGCAGCTCGGCCGCGTCCTCGATGGTCACGATGCGCTCGTTGGGCGGGATCGCGGCCGAGAGCACATTGAGCAAGGTGGTCTTGCCGGTGCCGGTGCCACCCGAGATCAGGATGTTCATCTTGGCCTTGACCATGGCCTGCAGCAGCCCGGCCACCACCGGTGGCAGCGATCGCTTGTCGATCAGGTCGTTGATGGTCAGCGGCACCACCGCAAACCGGCGGATCGAGAGCACCGGCCCGTCCAGCGCCAGCGGCGGGATGATGGCGTTCACCCGTGAGCCGTCGGGCAGACGGGCATCCACCATGGGGCTGGACTCATCGACCCGGCGCCCGATGCGCGAGACGATCTTGTCGATGATCTTCATCAGGTGATCGCTGTCGGAAAACGTCACCTCGGTGAGTTCGAGCCGGCCCCGGCGCTCCACGAACACCTGGTTCGGGCCATTCACCAGAATGTCCGACACCGTGGGGTCCGCCAGCAGCGGCTCCAGGGGGCCCAGGCCCATGATCTCGTCCTGGATGTCCAGGATCATGCGTTTGCGTTCCTGCGTGTTGAGCGCGGCACCCGACTCCACCAGCAGACGCTCGGTCAGGATGCCCAGCTCCTCGCGCAGGCGCTCGGGCTTCATGCTGCCCATCACCTCCAGGTCGATGCGCCCCAGCAACTGAGCGTGCAACCGGTCCTTGAGGGTGTTGTGCTCCTGGACCGGGCCGGACAGCGGGGCACGGCCCTCCTCCGATCCGTTCAGGCGGGTGGGACTGCGCAACTCGGGGGTGGTGACTCTCATGTTCATGGTGTTTGTGCTCGGTAAGGAGGGGGGTGGGATGGAACGCTGTCGTTCACGTGCGTCCCGTGATCGTCGACAGCCAGCTCAGCTTTCCCGCATGCACCGCGACCGGCGAAAGCTCATGCGCCCACTCTTGCAACGCGCGCGCCACCGGATCGCGCGCCGCCAGCTTGGCGAGTGGAATGCCCTGGTTGATGGAGGCCAGTACCGCCTCGTCGCTGGCCGGCACGACCCGGGCCACCTTGTGCCCCGTGGCCCGCTCCACTTCGCTCAGGAGGATCTGGCTGCTCTTGCTGTAGCGGTTGAGCACCAGCTGGATCTTGTCGCGGGGGTAGCTCAGTCCTTCGAACACACCGATGATTCGCTGGGCGTCCCGCAGGGCGGGCAAGCTCTGTCCGGCCACCACGTGGATGCGCTCGGCCAGGTCCAGCGCCTTCACCGCCGCCGGGTCCATCACCCGCGCCATGTCGAGCAGCACAAAGTCGTATTCGGTGCGCGCCAGGCCCAGCAGGGCCGCCACGGTCTCGGGCGTCACCTCTTCGAGTTGGTAGGGCAGTTCCGGCGCACACAGCACATGCAGGTTGTCCCGCACCTTGAGCACGCTCACCGCCAGCAGCGCGGCGTCGAGCCGGCGGCTCTGGCGCGCCATGTCGACCACGCTGGCATCGGGCTTGCGGCTCGTGAGGTAGCTGACCGCGTCGCCGAAATACAGGTTCAGGTCCACGATCAACACCCGCTTGGAGGCCTGGGCGAGCAGATAGGCCAGGTTGGTGACGAGAAAGGTGCAGCCGCAGCCACCCTTGGCGGACATGAACGCGTACAGCGTTCCCTCGTTGTCCACGAACTGTGAGGTGATCGACTTGGATTCTTCGATGTATTCCACGCCCACCTTGACCGACGCCGTGCTCAAAGGCCCGGGCAATACATCGCGCACCCCGGCCCGCATGGCGCGCTTGAGCGTGGCCATGTCCGTTTCCCAGCTCACCAGCAACAGCATCACCGTCGGGTGACGCAGGGTCGCGGCTTCGATCATCTCGAAAGCCGCATCGTCCGGTCGCAACACCGACATCAGAACCAGGTCCGGTTGGTCCTTGTGCATCACGGCCTGCAAGATTCGAGCGCCCCCCACGTGGGCATTGATGCTCACATCGGGCAGCGGCCTGAGCTTTCCGATGAGCTGGTCGCGTTCTTCGGTGGTTTCGAAGATGAGGGAAACTTTGTGTGACATGGTGGTTTGGGTCCTATGGGCACACAGGGTTGCCCGCGCTCGTCATGTACTCGCGCGGCAGGCTGGTGGGAAACTCGGGAATCGAAAAGGCGCCGCCAAAGAAGGGGCTGACCGGGGTGAAGGTGGCCCCGACGATGCGCGCGGTCACGGTCAGGCAACTCGACGCGTCGCAGTTCACCGGAACGTAGTCGAGCACCATGTTGTCGGCCGGAATGCCGCCCCCGGTCATCGCGCTCATGCGCGCCTTGATGAGCGTGAGATCCCCTGGCGCCTCGACGCTGCACACCACCGCCAGCCGGGCACCGAGGCGGGTGGCCTCGTTGGCGCCGTTGAGCAGAAAGAGCCAGCGCCCAAACTCCATGATGCCCAGCAACAGGGTGAAGAAGAAGATGGCGATCAGCGCGAACTCGACCGCGGCCACACCGCGCTGGGCCTGGCGCCTGACACGGGGACAAAGGAGCTTGCGGGTGGGTTTCACGGCAGTGACCTCAGTTCGTGCTCGACGCCATGGTGATGTTGATCGTGCCGAAGGTGATGCTCGGGACCACCCAGGGCACCGCAGACGTGAAGCCGTAGCCGGCATCTCCGGCACCGATGCTCACCGTCACGAGGCTGGTGGTGCCTTCACCGGTCAGCACATTGGCATGGGTGCCCACGCAGGCCACGGGATCGCACACGGAAATCATGGCCAGCGTGAGGTTGGGCACCAGGGCAGGCACTCCGCTGCAATCGAAGGCCCCGCACAACGCCAGCGAACGGGCCTTGAGGCGAAGACCGTCGGCGGTCTCCCCCGGGGGCGGGCTGGCCAGGCTCTGCTGCGACAGGTAACGCGCAGCACCGCGCGTGGCCTTGACCAGGCCGTTGTACTGGTACAGCGCGCGCCCCAGTTCGGTGATGCCGAAGCAGAGCACCAGCATCGGAATGAGGACGATCGCCATCTCCACGGCAGCGACGCCCCGTTGTGAATGCATGGTGCTGCGCATGGTCACTGCACCAGTTGGGGAACGAGCGGCCCGAAGGTGCCGGGGGCGCCGTTCGTGGAACAGGGACTGCCGGCATTGGTGCTCAGGCCCAGGAATTCGAGGCCTGGGACGTCCCCCACCGCCAGCAAGGGGTTGAGCATCAGGACGCAGGCCCAGCCGTCCACCACGGGGTTCGCACCGCCGGTGTTCCACGCGGTGCAGTCCACCACCGGGGCCACCACCACCCGCCGGAAGCGGCCCAGGGTGTTGTGCTGGGTGTCGGTCAACCGGTTGTAGGGGTTGGGTGGATCGACCTGGTAGGGCCGGTAGTTCGCCGCGGCATTGCCATAGTTGAACTGCCCCGCCACCGTGCCGGTGTAGGCGTTGGCTCCGAGCGTCCAGTTGGCCGTCGTGTAGCTGTAGCCCGTCACATCCGGTGGCGCCGACCCCGCCTGGGGGTTGCCCGCGCCGGGCTTGTACAAGCCAAACCGGGAGTTCCAGGCCACATCCAGCGACGAAATCGAGCCCGGCTCACCCACCTCGGTGCCGATGTTGGTGTCGCATTGCCCTGGCCCCGTCAACAGATCCGCCAGCTCGGAGGCGCCTCCTCCAGGCGGGGTGAAGTCGATCCAGCCGAAGTTGCCGGTCCCATAGGGCGAGCCAGCCCCCTCCGGTGGGCTCATCCACTGTCCGACGGTCAGCCCGAAGTTGGACGCCGCGGTGCTGCCCGGCGCCTTGCACACGGCCACCGGTATCGCGCAGGCGGAGGCCGAAGGCGCCAGGGTGGCGGCCGCCATGGCCGACACGGTCTGCGTGCTCAGCAAGGGATTGAGCACCCGCATGAAAAGGATGGGCAGCCCGGTCAGGGGGTAGGTGCACTTGGCAAAGGCGGCCGTGTTGTAGTCGGCCGCACCGGCCTCCTCATACGGGCCGGCCAAGGTGGCCGAAAACGTGATCTGGCTGGCCGCGATGTCGATCACCATGCTCTGGAAATTGGCCCGGTTCTTGATCGCCTCGGTATTGCCTTCCCCCGCCGGGGTGGCCGGATCGTCCACTCCTCCGGTGGAAAAGACGCGCCCGTAGGCGATGGCCTTGGTCAGCGCGGTGGGGTTGTTCTGCCCAGGCCTCAATTGGGAGGCGGCGGCCAGCGCGCAGGCGTCCATCCCGTTCTGCAACTCGGTCTTGATCGCGAAGAAGCGGCCCAGGTCGAGGGCCAGCCCGGCGAACCCGATCAACACCATGATCGTCAGGCCCAGAACGATCGCCACCGCGCCGCGCTGGCGGTGGGTGCAAGGGCGCTGGCGTGAAGGCAGTCGCATGGCGATCTCCTGGGGCGGCGGGTCATTGGCCCGTGATCGCCCCGCCGATGTTGATGATCTCGAAGGTCTTGGGCGGCGCCTGGAACGACTCCTGGTAACGCTGCTGCGCCGATGCCCCGGCTTTGCCGTCGATCCCCAGCACCGGGTCGGTGTTCTCCGAGGCCTTGGGGTTGAGGGTCTGGGCCATGCGGGCCTCGCGCACCGCGTTGCCGAACGCGGCGTCGAGCTGCGGTGTGGTGCTGGCGCAGGCCACCAGCAGGCAGGGGGCGCCCAGCAGGGAGGCCAGGCGAAGGAACGAGGTGGTGGTGGGGGACATGCTGATGCTCCTTACTTCACTTCCATGCCGCCGCTGCCCGCGGCCGGGGCGGGTGGCGCGGCGACGGGTCGATCGGTGGGCACGTCGACACGGCCCGTGCCTTCCAGCTGGTTGCCGAGGTAGAACTCGGAACGGCTGGGTGGCTTGTAGCCGTCGGTGGGCAGGATGTAGCCCGGGTCGATCGGCTTGACCAGGCGCGGCGTGATCACGAACATGAGTTCGCTGCGGTCGCCCTGGAATTCGTTGCTGCGGAACAAGGCGCCCAGCACCGGCACCTCGCCCAGGCCGGGCAACGCGTCCATGGCCTGGCGCACGTTGTTCTTGATCAGGCCGGCAATGGCCAGGCTCTGGCCGTCCATGAGCTGCACCGAGGTCTGCGCGCGGCGGGTGGTGAAGCTGGGCAGGATCGCCGTCTGGCCGTTCACCGTGGTGAACGGCGTGCCGGTCTGCGACAGCTCGGACACTTCGGGCGAGACCTTCAGGTGGATGCGGCCGCCTTCGAGCACCGTGGGGGTGAATTTCACGCCCACGCCAAACTCTTTTTCCTCGAGCGTGATGGTGGTGCCACCGGTGACTTCATTGCTGCGCGCCACGGGAATGAAGATCTTGCCGCCCGCGAGAAAACTGGCCTCCTGGCCGCTGATGGCCACCAGATTGGGCTCGGCGAGGATCTTCACCAGGCCATTGCTCTTCTCGGCGTCGATCTCGATGCCATTGCCGTTGCTCTTGATGGCGCTGAGCAGGCCACGGCCGTCGCCGCCAAAGGCCGATCCGATGCCGTAGGTCCAGCTGCCGTTGGTGCGGCTGAAGAGCAGGTTGGCGCCCATCTTGTCCATGAGGGTCTTGGACACCTCGGCCACGACGACCTCCAGCATCACCTGCTGGGCTTCGGCAATGCTCAGCAGGTTGACCACCTTGGCGCCCGCCGTGTTGGCCGCTGCCGCACCACCACCACCGCCACTGCTGACCGCCAGCTTGGTGCCCGGCTCGGCGGGCTTGTCGCCCGCCATCACCGGCAACACCAGACTCTTGTTCACGTCACGCACGAAGGCCGCGGCAATTTCCTCGGCGGCCTTGGCCTTGACGGCGCTCGACACCACCCCGGTGAGGATCACTGAGTCGGCCGCCGGGCGCACCTGGATGCCTTTTTCATTCGGCAGCAGTTCGCGCAGCTTGGCCTCCATGCGCTGGTGGTCGATGTTCACATTGACGTCGATGGCGGTCGGCCCGCCCCCCTTGCGCCAGACGATGAGGTTGGTTGAGCCGTAGGTCTTGCCCAGCAGGTACAGCTCGGTCGCGCTGATCAGCGTCACGTCGGCCACGCTGGGGTTGCCGAGCGAAATCCGGCTCACGGCCGACGGCATGCGCAGCAGGGTGGACTTGCCGACGGTCAGGTTGATCGACGGCCCGATGGCGGCCAGGTCGGTGCCGACGTCGGCCGACATCGGCGCCGCGGCCACCTTGCTGGTGGTCACGCCCTTGGTCGCGACGGTTTGCGACCAGGCGCTCACGGTGAGCAGGCCCGCGGCCCAGATGGAAGCACTCAGTGCATGCAGAACGTGTGTTTTCATGATGCTTCCTTAGAACTGAGACGAAGACTTCTGGATGCCGCGGATCAGTTCCACCGTGTTGGTGGGTTCGACCGGGATGCGGGGTGCGGGCGGGCGCGGCGTGGCGGCACGGCGAACCGGCGCTGGCTTTTTGACGACGGCCACGGCAACCGGGGGACTCACCACGGGCGCCGCATCGCCGAAGAGGTCTTTGCGGGTGACGCCCGCCGTGGCGTTGTCCTGCGTGTCCACCTGGTTGCGCAGCATCAGCGACAAGGAGCCCACGTTGCGTGCCAGGTCGATCTTTTCGGCCTGCTCGGGGGTCACCTCCAGCGTGACGGCGTTGACCACGCGGGCCTTGGTCTCTTCGGGACGCCGGGCCTCCTGGGCCACCGCCAGCACCATGATGCGTTCCAGCACCACCCGCGAAATGGCCGTGTCGCGGTCGTCCTTGATGTTCACCAGCAGGTCCACATGGCTGCCCGGCGCCAGAAAGCCGGCCACGCCCACCACCTCGTTGACCTTCACGGTGATGGCGCGATGCCCTTTCTTGATGACGGAGTCCAGGCCGGCCTTGGTCCCTTCGGGGGCCAGTTTGGGCTCCAGCACCGGCTCGCCTTTGTAGATGCTGGTGCGCACCACCCGGCCTTCGAGCTTCGAGGCATCGTTGAACGACCCCTCCGGCTGCGCGCCGGCCGGCCAGGCGATGGGCCGCAGCATCGGGGCGGTGATCGCCTGACCGAGATCGAGATCGCTCGTGGCCACCAGCACGGTGGCCCGCTCGCCCGAAGCCTGTTGCCCCATCCAGCGGGCGGCCAGGATCACGGCGGCCACACCGGCCAGCACCGACAGGGCCAGCATCACGAAGGCGCGTTTGCTTTGCATTTTCATTCTCCTGAATGCGTGGGAATGGCGGCAACGCCGAGGCGATCCTCGCGGCCGAAGTAGGTGTGCCAGGCCCACTCCAGCCGTTCGGGTGTCATGCGGGCGGGCTGCTCCAGGTAGCGGGCGAGGTCGGCGATCTTGCTGATCACATCAAACGGAATGCACGGGTAGTAGGGCTGCCCGTCGCGCGGGTGCAGCGTGTGGATGAGGTAATCCACCCCGGCCGGGTCCTCGGGCACGCCGGTGCGTGCGCATGCCTGGCTCACCACGCTGCGGTAGCGGTTGGCATCGAGCGCGTCGATCCGGATCTTGTAGCCCAGCCGGCGGGCAAAGGCCGGGTCCACCAGATCGCTGGGCGGCAGATTGCTCGCGAAGATCACCCGCACATCGAACGGCACGGCGAACTTGGTGCCGGTGTTGAGCGTCAGGTAGTCCACATGGCGGTCCAGCGGCACGATCCAGCGGTTCATGAGCTCGCTCGGGCTCACGCGCTGGCGCCCCAGGTCGTCGATCACGAAAATGCCGTTGTTGGCCTTCAACTGGGGCGATGCCGTGTGCAGGCGGGTGTGGGGGTCGTATTCCAGGTCGAGCGTGTCCAGGGTGAGTTCGCCACCGGCGATCACCACCGGCCGCTCGCTGCGCACCCAGCGGCCGTCGGTCGACAGATCGCGGGCCAGCGTGCGATCGGGCACCGGCGCCAGGGTCACCCGCTTGTGCACGATCGGGTCAAACACCTGCACCACCTCGCCATCGACATACAGCGCGTGGGGCACCCAGATGTGCCCGTCAAGGGTGCGCACCAGGTGCTCGGCCAGATAGGTCTTGCCGGTGCCGCTGTCGCCGTGCAGGTAGATCGCCTTGCCCGAGTTGAGCGCGCTGCCCAGCGTGGGCAGCAGCTCGGGCGCCATGACCATGTCCTTGAGCACCTGCTGCAGGCGCTCGGCGCGCACCGGCGCCTGGTGCTGGACCTGTTCCTTCACCTGGGCCACGTAGTCGGCCAGCGTCACGGGTGCCGGACCCACGTACTGGCACTTGTCAAAGGCCATGCGCGCCATGCGCTGGCCGGCATCGGTGAGCGCAAAACTGATGTCGCCCTCCAGCGTGCCGCGCCGTGGTACTTCCAGCAGGGACAGGCTGCGCATCTGGGTCAACAGCTTGTCCATCACCGGCACCGGCAGGCCCAGTTGCTGCGCCACGGCAAAGAGCTTGAGCTCGCCCTTGCGCGCGAAATGCCGCAAGGCCAGGTCGATCACGAACGACGCGGGCAGGCCTTCCACATCCACCGCATCGACGAAGGGCTCGGCCACGACGGCCTTGAGCAGTGGGGAGGCGCTGGAAAGTGAAAGCTCTTGCATGGCTGGCTTTCAGAAGTGGAGGATGGGAGCGTGGCCGCTGAACAGCCAGGCGGCGTGGGCCGCAACACCGAGCGCGATGGCCACCGCGTAGGGCATGCGCCAGGCGGTCTGGGTGCGGGCATCAAAGGAACCGACCGAGCCCGGCAGCATCTGGCCCAGAGCGGCCAGCGTGTTGCGCATCACCAGGCGGGTATTGCGCGCCATGGCCATGCGGGCCAGCGCCAGCAGACCGCCGGCCAGCAGCACCCACAAGGCGAGGTTCACGCTGGCAGCCGGGCCGGCGAAAGCGCCCACGGCGGCAAACAGCTTCACGTCGCCGGCGCCCAGGGCGCGCAAGGCGTGGAAGGGAAGGAAGACCACCAGCGCCACCAGCGCGCCCAGCACGCTGGCGCCCCAACCGAGGGCACCGGGGTAGAGGGAAAACAGGCCTTGGTTGTCGCGGAAAGGTTGCGGGCCGAGGGCGTTCAACAGCAGGCCGACCAGCAGGGTTGCCAGCACCAGCGCGTTGGGAATGCGGCGCTGCCGCCCATCGGAGAGTGCGGCCAGCGCAAGACACAACGCCAGCAGGCCCAAGCCCAATACCTGCCAGTCGCCAGGTGCCATGCCGATGTTCATGCCCAACTCCCAGTTCGGGTTTTGCGCCAAAGGGCAAAACCGGTGGTGGTCGTCTCTATCGCGCTCTCGGCAACCTTCCGAAGGTTGGACCGATCATGGTTCTCATCCAGGCGCCCAGCCGTTGCCGACTGCGCTGCTCCCGGCCTGCGCGCAGGCCTGCCCTGTTCATGGAGGCGAAATCACGGCGAGCACGCTCGCCACCCATGCGTCCCAACCCGCTCCGTTGGCATTCCCCAGTGCGGTCATGCCCACGATGGCCACCAAGGCGATCAGCGAAGCGAGCAAGCCGTATTCGATGGCGCTCACGCCTTGCTGCCGATGGCGGCATCCGCAGGAGGGTCTTGACATGGTTGAAGCCCTTGATGTGTTCACCGGGGTCAGCGGAACAAATGCTCCGCCCGCCGCGGGTGGGCTGACCGCCCGCCCTTCTCCGGGCCTCTCGGTCAGCCAACCCAGCACCGGTCAACCGCAGATGGCTCCAGCCGGCGGGTTTGCCAGGCAGTTAGAGATGTCGGTGAAAAGGGTGTTGAGGTTGGTCCCCACCAGGCCAGCCCCAACGATGATCACCACCGCGATCAGGGCAGCGATCAGGCCATATTCAATGGCGGTCACGCCTTCTTCGTCGCGAAGAAAACGGCGGGTTGCAATCAGCAGCTTTTCCATGATGACACTCCAAACAAGGTTGAAACATCAGCCGCCCCCCATGGGTGACCAATGCTGGAGTGAGGTGCCACCTGTAGTGCAAAACTAATTCCCCTCCCACTGGAATGCACTTACAAAGTTGCATCACACGAAAGTAATTGTGAGCTTTTGTACTTCTTTGGCAATACCTATTAACACCTGAATGACAACTTTCTCACGCATTTGCCCTGAATCGGCTCCAGACGAAGCGGCTGTGCCGTGCGCCGTCGGCGAACAGCGGTGCTGGCGCGAGGTGGCGTGCGGGGGCCCGTGGCTGGCCACCGACGGTGGCCCTCGCGCCTCTCCCCATTCTTCAGGGGCAGACGGCTTCGACGTTGTTGCCGTCGGGGTCGATCAGGAAGGCCGCGTAGTAGGTCGGGCTGTAGTCGGGGCGTGGGCCGGGGCCGCCGTTGTCCTTGGCGCCCGCCTTCAGGCCCGCTTGGTAGAAGGCGTCCACCGCCTGGTGGTCGGGGGCGCGGAATGCGATGTGCATGCCCGGGCCCTGCACGCCCTGGGCGCCCCTGGCCGCGTAGAGCCACAGCGCGGGCGCGCCCTTCGGGCCCAGGCCGGCGTAGGTGTCGTCGTGGGAACCCAGCTCGTGGCCGAGTGGGGCGAGCGCGGCTTCGTAGAAGCGGATGCTCGCGGCGAGGTCTTGGACGTTCAGTCCGATGTGGTCAACCATGGTGATGACTTCCTGTTCAATGGGTGGATCAGGCGGTCATCGTCGATCAGGGCGGCCACGCGGTCTTGGAGAATCTTGCTGTCCTTCTTCAGGCCGGTTCGGGCGGCTTGGCGAAAGCCGCGCGGCGAGACGCCGGCCGCGCGGTGGAAGCTGCGCACGAAGTTGCTGAGATCGGCAAAACCCACCTCCAGGGCCACGTCGGTCACAGGGCTGTCGCCGTCGGCCAGCAGCTGCGCCGCGTGGCGCAGCCGCGAACGCACCAGGTACTGGTGCGGTGTGACGCCGAGCACGCGCGAGAACAGCCGCAGGAAATGAAACGGGCTCAAGGCCACTTCGCCGGCCGCCCTGTCCAGGTCGATGTCCTCGTGCGAATGGGCGGCGATCCACATCGCCGCCTCCACGGCGCGGCGGCGGTCGCGCCCGGTGGTTGGCTGCGGCGAGAGGGTGCGGCCCGCCACGACGTCCACGAAGCGCGACGCGAACCACAGGCCCACTTCGTCCAGACCGGCATCGCTGCGGCCTCTGGCCACCGCCTGCGCGAGCTCGCCCAGCACCATGAGTTCGGGCAACGGCGGCAGGCCGCCGGTGCGCCAGGTGGCCTGGTCGCCCCCGACCAGATCGACGAAGCCGGGCGAGAGGTGAAAGGCCAGGCATTCGTCGCCGCAGACGTGGTGGTCGTGCGTGCACATGAACTCGTCGCCCGGGTGGCCCACCAGCACCGAGCCGGCCACCAGCTCGTACGACGCGCCACGCACCCGGTAGCCGAAGGTCCCCTTGCGCACGTAGGAGACCGAGTGGCCTGTGTGCAGCTCGGTGAAGGGTTGCTCGGCGGGGCCGGCGCTGCAGCGGTAGTCCACCACCCGGATGGCGCCCGACAGCAGCTCGGTGGCGGTGATCATCTGCCGTCTCCGTCGAACAGGCCGGGCTCGCCGCCGATCTGCGCGCCTTCGATCTGCAGCATGCGCAGCTTGGTGGCCACGCCGCCGCGGGCCGAGAACCCGCCCGAGCGGCTGCCCGCCGCCAGCACACGGTGGCAGGGCACGACCGGGGCAAACGGGTTGTGGCCCAGGGCCTGCCCCACGGCGCGCGCCAGGCCGGCGTCGCCCAGGGCCTGGGCCATCTCACCGTAGGTGCGGGTCTGGCCGGGGGGGATCGCGCGGGCCATCGCATAGACCTCGCGCTGGAACGGGGTGAGGCGTGTCATGTCGAGCGGCACCTCGCGCAGGTCCCTCGCCTCGCCCATCAACAGCGCCTGGATGCCTTCGATGGCGGCCTGCACGGTCGCTGGCGGCTGAGCCACCTCCGTTCTCCATGGCGCCGGAGCGCCACCCGCATCGAATGAAACAGTCCGGCCGGGGGCACCGCCGGGCCGGCTTCGCCGGACGGCCAGTGCCGCCCCCTCGAGGGGGTCGCGCGAAGCGCGGCGGGGGTGCTCCATCCTATGCAAGCCCTTCAACAGGCGCGCGCGGGTGCGGGCCGCGTCGGCCTCGGGCAACTGCACAGCGACCACGCCACCCGGCCCCCAGGCGATGCCGCAGACACCGATGGGGGTGTCGAACAGGGTGTGGCCACCGTCATCCATGGCCGTCTCGGTCTATCTCACACGGCGCGCAGCGCTGCGCGCAAACCCACACCGATCTCGGGCCGTTCAAGGAACGGGTCGGCCGGGTTGGACTGGTTGACGATGCCCTCCATGCGCGCGCGCACGTTGCCCAGCGCCTTGGGGTGGCTGAAGATGTAGAACTGGTCGGCGGCGATGGCGTCGAACACCTTCTGCGCCACCTCGGCCGCGGTGACCTTGCCCGAGCTCACGGCCTTGTCGCTCATGGCCTGGCCGATCAACTGGCTCTGCGTGGCTTTTTCGTCGGCCAGCTCGGCGGGTTTGTTGCGGTGGCTCTGGCTGATGCCGGTGGGCACGAAGTACGGACACAACACGCTGGCGCTGATCTGGTCGCTCACCAGCTTCAAGTCCTGGTAGAGCGTTTCGGTGAGGCTCACCACGGCGTGTTTGCTCACGTTGTAGATGCCCATGTTGGGCGGGGTGAGCAGGCCGGCCATGCTGGCGGTGTTGACGATGTGGCCCTGGTACGAAGGATCGGCCTTGGCCGCCGCGAGCATCAGCGGGGTGAACAGGCGCACGCCGTGGATCACGCCCCAGAGGTTCACGCCCAGCACCCACTCCCAGTCTTTCACCGAGTTTTCCCAGACCAGCCCGCCCGAGCCCACGCCCGCGTTGTTGAACACGAAATGCGGCGCGCCGAAGCGCTGCACCACGTCGGCGGCCAGCGCCTCCATCTGCTCGGCGCTGGACACGTCCACGCGCTTGGCGAGCACGGGCGCACCCGCCGCCGTCATTTCCGCGGCGGCCTGGTCCAGCGCGTCCTGCTGCACGTCCACCAGCACGAGGTTCATGCCGAGCTGGGCGCCGATGCGCGCGCATTCGAGGCCGAAGCCCGAGCCGGCGCCGGTGAGCACCGCGGTCTTTCCTTTGAAATTTGAAATCATGTTTTTGTCTCCTTAAAGGTCTGTCGGGTGTGAGGGGGAACGGGTCAGTACACGCCGAAGATCCGGCTTTGCCGGGCCAAGGGCGTGGTCCCCCTTGGGGGGAAGACGCGCAGCGGCGCAGGGGGGGTTACTTCCTCAGCATCTCGATGTGCGGGATGCCGTCTTCGATGTAGGGCTTGTCGTCGGATACGAAGCCGTGTGCGTTGTAGAAGCGTTCCAGATGCGCCTGTGCACCGATGCGGATGGGCTGCACGCCCCAGAGGCTGTGCAGCATGCGGATGGACTCGGCCATGAGCGCGTGGCCCATGCCGCTGCCGCGCGTGCTGGGTGCGGTGACCACCCGGCCGATGCTGGCCTCGGGGTATTTGAGGCCGGCGGGGACCAGACGGGTGTAGGCGAGCAGTTGCGGTTGACCATCCGGACCGCTGGTTTCGCCGCCGGGCCGCCCCAAGGCGAAATGCGCCCCCTCGGGGGGCAACGAACCACGCGCAGCGGGGAGTGTGGGGGCAACTGCTTCGCCGAGCACGTGCATGCAATCGGCATCGGCGCCATCCAGGTCCTGGAACGCACAGGCCTGCTCCACCACGAACACCGCGCTGCGCAGCTGGAGCAGCGCGTACAGCGTGCGCGGCAACAGCGCGTCAAACGGCAGGCAGCGCCAGCGCACCCCGATTGATCCGGCCCGGCTCAAGCGCGCACTTCCCTCAGCACGAAGCCGATGCGCGGGAAATGCACATGCAGCCGGCCGGCACGCTCGTCGCTGCGCTCCAGCGTGTAGTGCGTGCGCGAGGCCGCGCGCAGGATGCCCTCGGTAGGCTCCTGGCCGAAGCTCTCGGCCGCCACCGTGACGCGGCTGCCCAGCGGGATGCCGTGTTCGTCCTGAAAAGCCTCGTCGTGCAACGGGGCTGGCTCGGCCGCCGCCGCAATGGCGATGGCTTCGGTGGACGAGAGCTTGGCCAGGTGGCCGTGGCCAAAGGCGGCCATGCGGTCCATCCAGGCCAGCACGTCGGGCGTGGCGTCCAGGATGCCGGCCAGGCTCGGGTTGATCACCCGCGTGAACCACAGCGGGTGGTAGGCCGCGAAGTCGGCCACGCAGGGCGCCGAACCCAGCAGGAAGGGCTGCTCGTGCAGCATGTTGGCCAGGCGGCGCAGGTAGCTCTTGTAGGCGGCGGTGGCGTCGCCCGCGCGCAGGCTGGTCATGCCCGCGCGCATGGCCGCGCGGTCGGCGGCGAAGGCCTGGCCCACTTCGGGCGGCTGGTTGGCAAACATGGCAGCGGCGCCTTTGGGGCTGAGGGTGTAGGCCATCGCGGCCCAGAACAGCGTGCTGTCGGCCCACTGGGCCAGCACGCGGGCCATGCCCTTGTTGTGCTCGGGGTAGAGCCTGGGCTCGGGCTGGCGGTGTTCGAGCACGTCGCAGATCAGCGCGGTGTCGCAATAGATGTCGGCACCGATCTGCAGGAAGGGTGTGCGCCGGTAACCGCCCGTGAGCGCCACCACGTCGGGTTTGGGCATCACACTGGGAATCAGCACGCTCTTCCACGCGAGCTGCTTGTGGCCCAGGATCAGCCGCACCTTCTCCGAAAAGGGCGACATGGGGTAGTGGTGCAGGATCAGGTCCGACATGGGGTCTCCAGAGTTCAGCGCGGTTGGGCTCTTTGAATGATGGCATCGAAGTCGACGCCCGCGCCCAGTGAGCCGAAGCTGTGGCCCCAGTGACCGGCCAGGCGTGAATCGCAGAAGGCACCGAACACCGCTGGCGGCGCGGTCTGCGCCAGCAGCGCGGCCTGCACGGCCAGCGCCACGTCCTGCGCCAGGCGGCGGGCCTCCATTTCGGTGGCCATCTGTTCCACGCGGGTGGGCAGGCTGGCGGCCAGGTGGTCCAGCGCCGGGTGCATGCCTTTGGCGGGCGCCAGTTCGTGCGCGAGTGCGGCGGCGGCATCGGCCTTGCGTAGGGCGCGCAGCAGGTCCAGCGCCATGATGTTGCCCGCGCCTTCCCAGATGCTGTTGACCGGCATCTCGCGGTAGATGCGCGCCATGATGCCCTCGCCGCCCTCTTCCACGTAACCGTTGCCGCCCAGGCATTCCATGGCTTCTTCGGCGAAATGGCTGCCACGTTTGCAGATCCAGAACTTGGCCACGGGCGTGAGCAGGCGCTGCATCGCGCGCTCGTGTTCATCCTCCGGACGGTCGAAGCTGCGCGCCAGCCGCAGGGCCAGCGCGGTGGACGCTTCGGACTCCAGCGCCAGATCGGCCAGCACGTTTTTCATCAGCGGCTGGTCGATGAGCCGCTTGCCGAAGGCCTTGCGCTGCGATGTGTGGTTCAGCGCAATGGACAAGGCCTGGCGCATCAGCCCGCTGGTGCCGAGCGCGCAATCCAGCCGCGTCATCGTGCCCATGGCCAGGATCTGCGGCACGCCCCGGCCTTCTTCGCCCACCAGCCAGGCGGTGGCGCCCGCGAACTCCACTTCCGAGCTTGCGTTGGCCTTGTTGCCCAGCTTGTCTTTCAGGCGCTGGATGTAGAGCGGGTTCAGCGATCCATCGGGCAGCACGCGCGGCAGAAACAGGCAAGAGAGCCCGCCCGGCGTCTGCGCCAGGATCAGGAAGGCGTCGCACATGGGCGCCGAGAAGAACCACTTGTGGCCGGTGACGCTGAAGCGCTGGCCCCAGTGATCGCTGCCAGCGGGCACCGCCTGCGTGGTGTTGGCGCGCACGTCCGAGCCGCCCTGTTTCTCGGTCATGCCCATGCCCATGGTCACGCCGGCCTTGTCTTTCCAGAGCTTGAGTGCCGGGTCGTAGGCGCGGCTGGTGAGCTGCGGCGCCCAGTCGGCGTAGATGGCGGGGTTGTCTCGCAGCGCGGGCGTGACCGCGTAGCTCATGGAGATCGGGCAGAGCGTGGAGGACTCCAGCTCGGTGAAGAGCATGAAGCCGGCGGCGCGGGAGAGGTGTGGATTCGCCGCACCCTCACCCCATGGCGTGCCATGCAGCCCCGCTGCCGTGGCCGCCGTCATCAGCGCGTGGTAGCTCGGATGGAACTCCACCTGGTCGATGCGGTGACCGAAACGGTCGTGGCTCTTGAGCTGCGGCGTGAACACATTGGCCAGGCGCGCATGGGTCTGCATCTCGGCACGGCCCACCACGTCGCCCAGCGCCTGCAGCGGCGCGGTGTCCAGCGCGGGGGCGTTGAATGCCAGCGCGTCCCGCAGGGGCCGGTTGCCTGCGAACAGGTTCACATTCACCAGCGGCTCGGGCTGGTTGAGCACTTCGTGGGTGGCTGGCATGGTGGGTCTCCTGAACCGTGTGGACCCGGAACCTACTTCACGGTGATCGTGATGCGCTCGCTCATGACGACCGGGTGGTGCGGGATGTGGTTCTGGTCGCCCAGCACCAGTTGCAGGGTGTGCTGCCCGGGCTTGAGGTCGAGCGAGGTCTCGGTCTGGCCCGCGCCAAAATGCCGGAACTGCTCGTTGGCCGGCAGCGGCGCGTTGGCGTCCCACTCGTTCACGTTCACCAGCAAGTGGTGGTGGCCCGTGCCCGCCTTCTCGATGCCGGCCGGCGCCACGCCCATGCCGCTCAGGCCGAACACCACCTTCACCGGACTGCCCACGGTCATGCCATTGCGCAGATTCACGAAATACAGCTTGGCGCCCGCCGGCGCGTCCACCTTCTTGTAGCCCGACGACAGCGTGGGCATGCTCGCCGTGACCTTGGCCGGTGCAGAGGGCGCGGCGTCGGGGGCCATGGCGCCGTAGCCCATGCCGGCGTGGCGGTCGCCGCGGTGCATGGGATGCCCGCCACAACCCGCGAGCGTGAGGGTGGCGGCGAGGACGGTGATGGCAAGGGTCGTGTGTGACATGGTGTGCTCCTGGAGGGTGTTCAGATCAGTTTCACCAGCTGTTTACCGAAATTCCGACCCTTGAGCAAACCCATGAAGGCCTCGGGGGCGGACGCCAGGCACTGGGCCACGGTTTCGCGCGGGCGCAGCTTGCCGGTGGCCACCAGCGTGCCCAGCTCGGTCAGCGCTTCGGGCCAGACTTCCATGTGTTCGCTGACGATGAAGCCCTCGATCTTCAGGCGGTTGATGAGGATCAGCGCCGGGTTGGCCAAGGGCAGCGGCTGGCCGTCGTAGCCGGCGATCATCCCGCAGACGGCGATGCGGCCAAACGCGTTCATGCGCAGCAGCACCGCGTCCAGAATCATGCCGCCCACGTTCTCGAAATAGCCGTCGATGCCGTTCGGGCAAGCCTCCTTGAGGGCCTTGGCCAGGAAGTACATGTCCTTGTACTGCTTGTAGTCGATGCAGGCGTCAAAGCCCAGCTCGTCCACCGCGTACTGGCACTTGTCCGGCCCGCCCGCGATGCCCACCACGCGGCAGCCACGCGCCTTGGCCAGCGCGCCAAACGCACTGCCCACCGCGCCGGTGGCGGCACTGATGACCACCGTCTCACCCGCCTTGGGGTTGATGATCTTCACCAGGCCGTACCAGGCGGTCACGCCCGGCATGCCGACCGCGCCCAGGTAGTACGAGAGCGGCACGTGCGTGGTGTCCACCTTGCGCAGAGCGCCGGGTTGGTTCGCATCCACCACGCTGTATTCCTGCCAGCCCCCCATGCCCACGACCATGTCGCCGTGCTGGAACTTGGGGTGCTTCGATTCGACCACCTCGCCCACCGTGCCGCCGATCATGACTTCGCCCAGCGGCTGGGAAGCCGCATAGCTCTTGCTGTCGTTCATGCGGCCACGCATGTACGGGTCCAGGCTCAGGTAGTGGTGGCGCACCAGCACCTGGCCGTCGGCAAGCGCCGGGGTATCGGTGGTGACGAGCTTGAAGTTGTCGACCGTCGCTTCGCCCTGGGGGCGGTTGTCGAGCAGGATCTGTTGGTTGGCGGGCATGCTGTGTCTCCGGTGGTGTGAGGGGTCGACGTTCAGTCGGTCTGGATGGTGTTCAAGGCCTGCGTGGTTTTCCCCACGGGCAGGCGCGGCACGAACTTGAAGGTGCCGGTGGCGTGGGCGCAGAGCTTGTCCGCCGCGTCAAAGATGCTGCCTTCGGTGAAGGCCATGGTGGCGGTGCGGTGCAGCAGCTTGCCCTTGGCCAGCAACGGCCCCTTGGCCGCGCGCATGAAGCTCGTCTTCATCTCGATGGTGACGCAGCCCATGGCCGGCTCCACCGAACGCGCGGCGTGCGCCATGACCACGTCGAGCAGCGTCATGCTGGCGCCGCCGTGCACCACGTTGAACGAGTTCTCGTGCTCAGGCTTGGGATTGAAGCTGATCGAGGCCTCACCGCCTTCGAACGTTTCCAGTTCGAAACCGAGCAATTCAACAAAAGGGATATGGACTTGGAATTTCATGAGCAAACGATACAACCGCACGAGCGAAGTGACTGCAACCCAGGGCACCGCGGAACCGGCTTTGCCGGGCCGCCAGTGCCGCCCCCTTGAGGGGGTCGCGCGAAGCGCGGCGGGGGTGGGCCTGTCTAACCTCCTGTGATGACCGAGACACCGCCATCGACCGCGAGCCATTGCCCCGTGATGTGTTTGCCGGCATCCGACGCGTACAGCACGGTCAGGCCCTTCAGGTCTTCGTCGTCGCCCAGGCGGCGCAGGGGCGCATGCGAGGCCAACTTCTCTTCCCCCATGGCCTTCAAGGTGCCCTGCGTCATCTTGCTCGGGAAGAAGCCCGGGCAGATGGCGTTGACGCGGATGCCGTGTTCGCCCCACTCGGCGGCCAGCGCACGGGTGAAGTTGATCACCGCGCCCTTGGAGGTGTTGTAAGCAATGGTCTTCATGCCCGAAGGGTTGCCGCCCAGGCCGGCGATGCTGGCGGTGTTGATGATGCTGCCTGCTCGGCGCGGGATCATGCTGGCCTTGGCGATCAGCTGGCTCAGCAGGAAGTAGCTGCGCACATTGAGGTTCATCACCTTGTCCCAGGCCTCGAGCGGGTGGTCTTCGGCGGGCGCGCCCCAGGCAGCGCCGGCGTTGTTGACGAGGATGTCCACCTCGCCCACGCGCTGCAGGGTTTCACTGGTGAGGCGGCGGATGTCTTCTTCGAGCGAGCAGTCGGCAGCGATCCAGCGCGCGTCGATGTTGGCGGCCTGCAGCTCGGCGGTGGCCTCTTCCAGGTCGGTGGCCTTGCGCGAGCTGATCACCACGCGGGCACCGGCTTCGCCGAGCGCGTGGGCCATCTGCAGGCCCAGGCCGCGCGAGCCGCCGGTGACAAGGGCCGTCTTGCCTTTGAGGTCGAAGAGTTGCTGGATGCTTCGGGTCATGGTGGGTCTCCTGTGGATGGGTGTTCAGAAAGCGGCTTCGGGCAGGCTGGCGCAGGTCTGGTCGCGCGCGCTCACCACCTGCAGCCAGGCGCCGATTTTCGGCAGTTCGTAGTGGAAGAAATAGCGCATGGCACCCAGGCGCCCGGTGCGCGCGGGCGACTCAGCCAAGGCATGCGCCGCGAGCGCCACGTCGAGCCAGATCCAGGCCAGCACGGTATGGCCAAAGGCCTGCAGGTAGGGCACGGCGTTGGCCAGCGCGTCGCCCGGGTCGCCGGTGGCCCAAGCGGCTTTCGTGGCCGCGCCCACTTGTGCGAGCGCCTGGCCCAGCGCGTTGGCGTGCGCCGCGAGTTCGGGGATCTGGATCGCGCGTTCGAGGGTGGCGTTGATGCGGCCGGCCAGCAGTTGCAGGCCCTTGCCGTTTTCCATCAGCACCTTACGGCCCAGCAGGTCCATGCCCTGGATGCCGTGCGTGCCCTCGTGGATCATGTTGAGGCGGTTGTCGCGCCAGTACTGCTCCACCGGGAAATCACGCGTGTAGCCGTAGCCGCCGTGCACCTGGATCGCCAACGAGTTGGCCTCCAGGCACCACTCGCTGGGCCAGCTCTTGGCGATGGGTGTCAGCACCTCCAGCAGCAGGCGCGCGTCGTCGGCCGCTTGCGCGTCGCCGGTGTGTTGTTCGTCCACCAGACGCGCGCAATAGAGTTCCAGCGCCAGCGCGCCTTCGCAGTAGCTCTTCTGCGCCAGCAGCATGCGCTTCACGTCGGCGTGTTCGATGATGCGGACCTGTGGGGCGCTCGCATCTTTCCCGCCGGCACCCATCGGCCGTCCTTGCGGCCGGTTCTTCGCGTAGTCGAGCGAGGCGTGGTAGCCCGCCATGCCGAGCATGGTGGCCGCCATGCCGACGCCGATGCGGGCCTCGTTCATCATGTGGAACATGCACTGCAGGCCCTTGCCGGGTTGGCCGACGAGGTAGCCCACCGCGCCGGCTTCACCGCGCACCGGGTACTTGCCTTCGCCAAAGTTCAGCAAGGTGTTGGTGGTGCCGCGCCAGCCGCACTTGTGGTTCAAGCCGGCCAGCGCCACGTCGTTGCGTTCACCGGTCAGTTGGCCATCGGTATCCACCAGCTTCTTGGGCACGATGAAGAGCGAGATGCCTTTGACGCCGGGGACCAGCTTGCCGTTCTCGTCCGGGATCTTGGCCAGCACCAAGTGGATGATGTTCTCGGTCAGCTCGTGTTCACCGGCCGAGATCCACATCTTGTTGCCGCGCAGGCGGTAGCGTGGGCCGAGCGGGTCGTTCTCAAAACCATCGCCGTCCGGCAGCGCCCGCGTTATCACGTCGCTGAGTGACGAACCGGCCTGCGGTTCGCTCAGGCACATGGTGCCGGAGAAGCGGCCGCTGAACTCGTTGAGCGCGAACACGCGCTGCTGCGCTTCGGTGCCGTGCTTCATCAGCAGGTTGGCGTTGCCCGTGGTGAGCATGCCGCTGCCGATGCTCACCGAGCCCATGGCGAAGAAGGCGTTGGCCGAGGCCTCCACCGTGTAGGGCAGTTGCATGCCGCCCACTTCGTAGTCTTGCGCGGCACTCAGCATGCCGCTCTCGGCGTAGGCCTTCTGCGCGTCGTGCGTGGCCTGCGGCAGGATGACCTTTTCGCCGTCGAATTGCGGCTCCTGCGTGTCCACGAGGCGGTTGAAGGGTGCGTACTTCTCGCGGGCAATGCGCTCGCAGGTGTCGAGCACGGCGTCGAAGGTTTCGCGGCTGTGGTCGGCAAACCGTTCGCGCGACCGCAGCGACTCCACACCGAGCCACTGGTGGAGCAAGAAATCGAGGGTGGGACGCAGACTCATGGAACTCCTCAACCGAAGGAGCGCCAACTGTAATGCGCTCAGGCGCGCGGGCTTGACCCCTTCATGACAGCACGCGGCATTTTCAGGGTTTCCACGGGGAGCTCGCCGAAGCGGCGCTGGTACTGCGCGGCGAAGTGGCCCATGTGCAGGAAACCGTGCTCGACGGCCACCTGCGTGACCGTCACGCCGGCCGACGCCTGACTGGCGGCCCGGCGCAGCACCTCACGCACCCGGTCCAGCCGCAGGTTGCGCCAACAGACCATGGGCGACTCGCCGGTGTGGGCGACGAAGGCCTGCTGCAGGCTGCGCGCGTTCACATGCAGGTGCTCGCACAGGTCGGCCAGCGTCAGTGGCCGTTTCAGGTCGGCCTGCATGAAGTCCAGCGCCCGCCGCACGACGCGGGGCAACAAGGGGCGGCGAGCGTCCCCACCCAGGGCATCGCTGTAGTTGTGGGGCGCCTGCAGCAGCAACACGTTGAGCAGGTAGGCCTCGGCCTGCTGGGCCAGGGCGGAGCCGGCGAACCCGCCGTCGCCCTCCAGGGTGTCGGCCAGATAGCGCACGAAACCGGTCAGGGGTGCCAGCGCCGGCGTGTCCATGGCCAGGCCCAGCCCGAACACCAGCGGCCGGTGCACGGCGGTTTGCGTCAGTTGCTCCACCTGCCGCACCACGGCGCCCTGCGACATGCGCAGGATCAGGTGCGGGCTGTCGTCGGCCCAGCGCATCTTCAGGTATTCGCTGGGGGACGGCAGGGAGGCCATGCCCGGCCCGGCCGTGACCTGCTGCCCACCGCAACGCACCTCGGCACTGCCGCGCAAGGGCATTTGCAACAAGTAGAAACTGCCGAGCGGCCCGGGTTCGATGTCGACCGCCGGGCCGTACTGCACATAGTTGAGGCTGACGTCGCGAAACACCGGCGCACTGTGGTGGCGCGCGTCCAGCACCACGATCGGCCCACAGGGTTGAAGCACATGCGGGCAAAACACCCGCGCCACCGACTCGCGCGCCTCGTCCACATCCCGCGTGTGAAACAGCGCGTGGCTGGCCAGCGGGTAACGGTAGGGCGACAACATGGCGCCGAAGCTAGCAAAACACGCGCCGGTGTGCCAGGGGACTTTCCCCCGACCATGCCCCGGACAGGGGATGCCTCGAATTTCTCGTTTTTGGGACAGTGGCTGCGCAAACGGGATGCTGCCAGCGCCGGGCCGCTCCTACATTGGCCCCAACCGCGACACGCGGCGTGATTCAAAAAACAGGAGACCCCCATGCCCCAAGCCAGCTTTCTCGGTCTGTCCGGCAAAACCGCCATCGTCACCGGCGGCGCCACGCTCATCGGCGCCGCCGTGGTGCGCGCCCTGCACGCCCAGGGGGTTCGCGTCACGCTCGCCGACATCGACGCCGCTGGCGGCCAGGCCGTGGCCGATGGCTGCGGTGACGGCGTGTGGTTCCGCGCCACCGACATCACCGACGACGCCCAGGTGTCTGCCTGCGCGGACGAGACCGCCAAGCGCTTCGGCAGCGTCGACTTCCTCGTCAACCTGGCCTGCTCTTACGTGGACGACGGGCTGCGGTCGAGCCGCACCGACTGGCACCAGGCCCTGGACGTGAACGTGGTCAGCGCGGTGATGATGCTCAAGGCCGTGCACCCGCACATGCAGCGCACCGGTGGCGGCGCGGTGGTCAACTTCACCAGCATTTCCTCGGGCGTGGCGCAGACGGGGCGCTGGCTCTACCCGGTCAGCAAGGCCGCGCTGGTGCAGCTGACGCGCAACATGGCCATGGACCTGGCCCCCGATCACATCCGGGTCAACAGCGTGTCGCCCGGCTGGACCTGGTCGGCCATCATGAACCAGCTGACCCAGGGCGACCGCGCCAAGACCGACCGCGTGGCCGCCCCCTTCCACCTGCTCAGGCGCGTCGGCGACCCCGACGAGGTGGCCCAGGTGGTGCTGTTCCTCTGCTCGGACCACGCCAGCTTCGTCACTGGCGCCGACTACGCGGTCGATGGCGGTTATTCGGCCATGGGCCCGGAATCCCATGAGCCGGCCATCCCCAAGCTGATGGACTGAGCCAACTCCGCTTTCACCCACACCACACAAGGAGACACCACCATGCGCAAGATCATGATCGTCGGCGCCGGCCAGGCCGGACTGCAACTGGGCATCGGCCTGCTCCAGCGCGGCTACCGCGTCAGCATCACCAGCAACCGCACACCCGAGGACCTGCGCACCGGCAAGGTGCTGTCCAGCCAGTGCATGTTCCACGACAGCCTGCAGCTCGAACGCGACCGCGGGCTCAACTTCTGGGAAGCCGAATGCCCGCCGGTCGAAGGCATTTCCTTCACCGTGCCCCACCCCGAACTGCCCGGCGAAAAGGCCATGAGCTGGGGCCACCGGCTGGACCACAAGGCGCAGTCGGTCGACCAGCGCGTGAAGGTGCCCGGCTGGATGGCCGAGTTCAGCCGCCTGGGCGGCGAGCTGCTGATGCACGAAGCCGGCATGGACGATCTGGAGCGCTGGACGCAGGACCACGATCTCGTGATCGTGGCCGCCGGCAAGGGCGCGATCGCCCAGATGTTCCAGCGCGACGCCAGCCGCAGCCCCTACGACCAGCCGCAGCGCGCCCTGGCGCTGACCTATGTGCACGGCATGGCGCCCCGCCCCGAGTACTCGGCCGTCAACTTCAACCTCATCCCCGGTGTCGGCGAGTACTTCGTGTTCCCCGCGCTGACGGTCAGCGGCCCCTGCGAGATCATGGTGTTCGAGGGCGTGCCCGGTGGCCCCATGGACTGCTGGGGCGATGTGGCGACGCCGGCCCAGCACCTGGCCCTGTCCAAAGAAATCCTGGGCAAGTTCCTGCCCTGGGAAGCGGCCCGCTGCACCCAGGTGGAGCTGACCGATGCCAACGGCATCCTGGCCGGGCGCTTCGCCCCCACGGTGCGCAAACCGGTGGGCCAGCTGCCCAGCGGCCGGGTGGTGATGGGCATGGCCGACGCGGTGATGCTCAACGACCCCATCACCGGCCAGGGCTCCAACAACGCGGCCAAGTTCGCCAACGCGGTGGAACGGGCCATCGTGGCGCACGGCGACCAGCCCTTTGACGCCGCCTTCATGCAGCAGACCTTCGAGGCGTTCTGGGCGGGCTACGGCCACCATGCGACCGACTGGACCAACGCCATGCTGTCGCCGCCACCTCCCCACGTGCTCAAGGTGCTGGGCGCGGCCTGTGGCGAACCCCGAGTGGCCCGGCGCATCGTCAACGGCTTCAACGACCCGACCGACTTCGTGAACTTCTTCATGACGCCGGACAAGGTCGACGCCTACCTGGAAGCGGTGCCGGCATGAGCGCCGCCCGGCCGTTCCGAAGGCGCTCAGCCCCGCAGTGCGCAGCACGGAGGGTAGTCCCATGACCGCAGCCGACCTGGGCACCCTGCCCCCCTTGCAGGCCCTGCGCCACAGCGCCTGCCTGCCGCTGTCCGACTTCCGGCTGGCCATGCGCCGCCTGACCGGCGCCGTGACCCTGGTGGCCACCCACGATGGCCAGACCCTGGCCGGCCTGACCGCCACCGCCGTCACCTCCTTCTCGGCCGAACCGGCGCGGCTGCTGGCCTGCGTCAACCTCAAGGGTTCGACCTTCCGCGCCATCGCGGAGAGCCGGCGCATGAGCGTGAACCTGCTGGCCTACCGCCACCTCGACCTGGCGCAGCAGTTCGGCGGCGCGCCCACCCCGCAGTCGCAGCGCTTCGAGCCCGGCCGCTGGGGCACGCTGGCCACCGGCGCGCCGGTGCTGCTGGACGCGCTGGCCGTGTTCGACTGCGTGGTTGACGAAATGATGGTGGCCCACAGCCACGCCGCCATGATCGGCGAAATCAAGGCGGTGCTGCTGAGCCCGCGCAACGAAGCGCCGCTGCTGTACTCGGACGGCCAATACACCACCCTCGCAGACCTCGGAGAACCCGCATGACACCCACCGCCCCAACCATCCGCATCCCAGCCAGCGACGGCAGCGGATCTTTCGACGCCTACCTCGCCCTGCCACCCTCGGGCCATGGCCCCGGCATCGTGCTCGCGCAGGAGATTTTTGGCGTCAACGCCACCATGCGCGCCGTGGCCGACCACTACGCCGAAGAAGGTTATGTGGTGCTGGTGCCCGACCTGTTCTGGCGCCAGCAGCCCGGCATACAGCTGGGCTACACCGAGGCCGATTTCCAGCGCGCCTTCGGTCTGTACCAGGGCTTCAACGAAACCCTGGGCGTGGCCGACATCCAGGCCAGCCTGAACGCGCTGCGTGAGCGCCCCGAGTGTTCGGGCCAGGCCGGTGTGCTGGGCTTCTGCCTGGGTGGCAAGCTGGCCTACCTGGCGGCCTGCCACACCGATGCCGATGTGGCCGTGGGCTACTACGGCGTGGGCATTGAAAAGGCGCTGGACGACGCCCAGGGTCTGCGCGGCCGCCTGGTGCTGCACATCGCCGAAAACGACGCTTTCTGCCCGCCCGAGGCGCGCGCCGCGATCCTGGCGGCGCTGTCTGGCCGCGAGCAGACCGAGCTGTACGTGTACCCCGGTGTGGACCATGCGTTTGCCCGGCAGGGCGGCGACCACTTTCACAAGCCCTCGGCGCTGATGGCGCACCAGCGCAGCGTGGCCGCCTTCAAGGCCGCCATGGGCCCCCACCCCGACTTCTCCGCCCTGTGGGACAAGCACTGCGAACACGAGTTCGCCACCCGCGACGTGGCCGCCACCATGGCCACCATGGTGGCCGAGCCCTATGTGAACCACATTCCCACCATGACCGGCGGCGTGGGCCACACCATGCTCTCGCGCTTCTACCAGCACCACTTCGTCAACAGCAACCCGCCCGACACCACGCTGGTGCCGATCTCGCGCACCATCGGTGCGACCCAGATCGTCGACGAGCTGCTGTTCTGCTTCACGCACACCTGCGAGATCGACTGGATGCTGCCCGGCATCGCGCCCACCGGCAAACGCGTCGAAATCCCGCTGGTGGCCATCGTCAAGTTCCGTGGCGACAAGCTCTACCACGAACACATCTACTGGGACCAGGCCAGCGTGCTGGTTCAGATCGGCAAACTCGACCCGACCGGTCTGCCGGTGGCCGGCATCGAGACGGCGCGCAAGCTGCTGGACGAACACCAGCCGTCCAACACCTTGATGGCGGCCTGGGCCCTGTCGGCGCCCTGAGGCAAGCCCCCCGCGCCCCCTTCGGCCTCACCGCACCGCTTATTGCGGTTCGATCTTCGCGTCCTTGATGGCCTTGGCCCACTTGGCGGTTTCGGTCACGCTGCGCTTGGCCAGGTCTTCGGGAGTGCCGGGTTCGACCGCGAAGCCGATGCCCGCGAACCGTTCCTGGATCTCCTTGCTGCTGGCGGCGGCGTTCACCGCCTTGTTGAGCTTGGCCACGATGTCGGGCGGGGTGCCCGCGGGCGCGAACACCGCGAAGTAGGCGATCAGCTCGTAGTCCTTCAAGCCCAGCGCTTCGTTGACCGTGGGCAGCTCGGGCACAGCGGGCGAGCGCTTGCTTGAGGTGACCGCCAGGCCGCGCACCTTGCCCGCCTTCACCTGCGGCAGCATCACCGCGAAGTCGGCGCTGAACATCTGCACCACGCCACCGATCAGGTCGGTCATGGCGGCGGGGCCGCTCTTGTAGGACACGTTGGTGAGTTGGATGCCGGCCATGCCGGCCATCATTTCGGTGGACACCAGTTGCGAGGTGCTGGCGCTGGCGAAGTTGATGCTGCCGGGCTTGGCCTTGGCCAGATCGACCAGTTCCTTCAGGGTCTTGACCGGCACGTCGTTGTTGACCGCCATGATCAGCGGCACCGAGCCCATGTAGGCCACGGGCGCAAACGCGGTGTCCTGGTCGTAGGGCAGCTTCTTCATCAGGCTCTTCAGCGCCGCGTTGGTGCTGTTGGTGCCGATCAGGATGGTGTAGCCATCGGGCGCGGCCTTGGCCACCGCGTCGGCGCCCAGCAGGCCGCTGGCGCCGGGCTTGTTGTCCACCACGATGGTCTGCCCCAGGACTTCCTGCATCTTCAGCGCGAAGGCGCGGCCGATGGTGTCGGTGGCGCTGCCCGCGGCGAAGGGCACGACCGCCTTGATGGGCCGCTCGGGCCAGGCCTGGGCGAAGGCGGTGGATGACAAGGTGAGCGCGGCCACCGTGGCGGCGATCAATCGGACAACAGGCTTCATCAAAGTCTCCTTCTGGGTGGTGAAAACAGGGTCGGTCTCGGGTCGATCAAAGCGGTAAGTCCAGCACGGCCGCGCTCAGGGTCTTGCCGTGGGCGTCCAGCGCCAATGATCGCGTGACGCCCCCGCCCAGCGCGTCGAACATCACGAAATGCACGGCGCCCAGGTGCGGCAGGGTGTAGCGCTGCACCGCGCCCTGCACCACGCCCGCGAAGTGCGCGCGCACCCGCTCGGCGGTGAGCAGGCGCTCCAGCTCGGGGTAGTCTGCCGGGTTCAGCGCGATCACGCTCAGCGTGGCGCGGTTGCCCTTGTCGCCCGAGCGGGCCAGGGCGATGTCGCGCAGGGTGCGACCGGTCTTGGATGGGGTGGCCGCTTTCGACATGTCAGTCTCCTGCATGGAGTTCGAGGATGTCGCAGCGGGCTTGAACCGCCGTGCGCGGCACCAGTGCCGAAGCCGCGGCGATCACCTCACGCACCGACTGCGTCACACCGCCACCGCCGGCCGGGCCGTTGAGGTAGAGCGCTTCGACCTCCTGCCCCACGGCTTCGGCCTGCGCGCGGTTGGCGCAGCGCACCGCCAGGCGCACACGCACCTCGTACGGCTCGCGGTCGGCGCCCAGTTGCAGGCCGTGCATGGCGTTCACGCCGATCAGCTCGGCGCGGTGTTCCAGACCGCTGAGGCCATGAGACAGTGTGGCGTCCTGCAGGCGCTGGCGCAGGATGGACAGCGCCAGCTCACCCCGCGCTCGCGCGCCCGGGCCAGCGTAGGAGATCTGGCCCTCGCCGATGAAGCCGTCGCGGTAGCCCAGCATGGCTTTCAATTGTTCAGGGCGCGCCTGACCGCTGGCGCCCTGTGCCTGCACGCGGTCGGGTGCCAACTCGCTGAAACGCACTTGAGAAAAATCGCCCACCACATCGGCCTGCAGGTAGTGCGCTGGGTCTTCCACCTCGTAGAGCAGTTGCGCGGTGCAGCTGAGCCGGTCCACGCGCCCGCCGGTGCCCGGCAGTTTGGTGACGACCACGCTGCCATCGGCAGACACCTCGGCCAGCGGGAAACCGACGCGGTGCAGATCGGGCACGTCCACATGGCCCGGATCGGCCAGGTAGCCGCCGCTGACCTGGGCCGCGCATTCCAGCAGGTGCCCAACGAGCAGGCCCTGGCCCAGGCGATGCCAGTCGTCCGCGGCCCAGCCGAAGTGGGCCATGAGCGGCGCCACGAACAGCGAGGGATCGGCCACGCGGCCGGTGATGATCACGTTCACATCGGCCTGCAGCGCGGGCAGCAAGGCGTCGGCGCCGAGGTAGGCATTGGCCGAGATCAGGCGGCCGTCCAGACTGCGCACCGTGTCGGGCGAATCCATCAGCGGCACGTCGTTCGCCAGCATCCAGGGCAACACGTCGTCGCCCGTCACCACCGCCACGCGCAGGCGCGGCAGGCCCAGCTCGCGTGCCACCTCCAGCACGGCCTGCCCGGCCGCCATCGGGTTGGCAGCGCCCATGTTGGTGAGGATGGTCACGCCGTTGCGCACACAGGCCGGCAGCACCGCACGCATGCGCGCCTGGAGCATCGGGTCGTAGCCGGCTTGTGGATCGTTGGCGCGGCGCAGCTGAGCCAGCGCGATGGTGCGCTCGGCCAGGCACTCGAACACCAGGGCGTCGAGTTCGCCGCGCTCGGCCAGGTCCAGCGCGGGGTCGATGCGGTCACCGGCGTAGCCGGCGCCAGCGCCGATCCGGTAGGGCGTCACGTCCTGCATGTCCGGATCGGGCCGATGGCGCGAGGCTTACAAGACTTCGAACACGCCCGCGGCACCCATGCCGCCGCCGATGCACATGGTCACGCAGACGCGCTTGGCGCCGCGGCGTTTGCCTTCGATCAGCGCGTGGCCGGTCAGGCGCTGGCCCGACACGCCGTAGGGGTGGCCCACGGCGATGGCGCCGCCGTTCACGTTGAGCTTGTCGTGCGGAATGCCCAGCTTGTCGCGGCAGTAGATCACTTGCACCGCGAAGGCTTCGTTGAGTTCCCACAGGTCGATGTCGCTCACCTTCAGGCCCAGGCGCGCGAGCACCTTGGGGATGGCGAACACCGGGCCGATGCCCATTTCGTCGGGTTCACAACCCGCCACCGCAAAACCCAGGAAACGGCCCAAGGGCTGCAGGCCACGCTTCTCGGCCAGGGCTTCGTCCATCACCACGCAGGCACCGGCGCCGTCTGAAAACTGGCTGGCGTTGCCGGCCGAGACCAGGCCGCCCGGCAGCGCCGAGCGCAGGCCGTGGATGCCGTCGAACGTGGTGCCGGCGCGGATGCCTTCGTCGTTCTCGACCGTGACCTGTTTGGTCATCAGGCCCATCACCTTGTCGGCCACGCCGGCGGTCACGGTGATGGGCGCGATCTCGGCCTTGAACAGGCCGGCTTCCAGCGCGGCGGCGGCCTTCTGCTGGCTGGCGGCCCCGTACTCGTCCATGGCATCGCGGCCGATGCCGTAGCGCTTGGCCACCTGTTCGGCGGTCTGCAGCATGTTCCAGTAGATCTCGGGCTTCTGCTTTTCCAGCGCCAGGTCCTTGAGCATGTGCTGGTTCATCTCCTGCTGCACGCAGGAAATGCTTTCCACACCACCGGCCACGTAGACCGAGCCTTCGCCGGCGATGATGCGTTGCGCGGCCAGGGCGATGGTCTGCAGGCCCGACGAGCAGAAACGGTTGACGGTCATGCCCGATACCGTGATGGGCAGGCCGGCCTTGAGTGCGATCTGGCGCGCGATGTTGGCGCCCGTGGCGCCCTCGGGGTTGGCGCAGCCCATGATCACGTCTTCGACTTCGGCGGCGTCGATGCCGGCGCGTTGCACGGCATGCTGCACGGCGTGGCCGCCGAGCGTGGCGCCATGGGTCATGTTGAAGGCGCCCTTCCAGCTCTTGGCCAGGGGCGTGCGGGCGGTGGAGACGATGACGGCGTTGGTCATGATGGAATCCTCAATTCGTTGTTCGTGCGGTCATCAAAAGGTTTTGCCTTCTTCGGCGAGGCGAGCCAGCAGCGGCGCGGGCTGCCAGAACTTTGCGTCGTCCAGCGGGTTCTTCGCAAAGCGCTTCATGGCTTGGACCACGTTGAACAGCCCCACCTCGTTGGCGTAGTTCAGCGGGCCACCGCGGTACACCGGGAAGCCGTAGCCGAAGATGTAGACCACGTCGATGTCGCTGGCCTTGTTGGCGATGCCCTCTTCGAGGATGTGCGCGGCCTCGTTCACCAGCGAAAACACCAGGCGCTGCACGATCTCTTCGTCGGAAATCTTGCGCGGCGTGATGCCCAGGGCTTTGCGGTGGTCCTCGATCATCTGGACCACTTCGGCGTTCGGGATCGCGTCGCGCTTGCCCGGCACGTAGTCGTACCAGCCGGCGCCGGTCTTCTGGCCGAAGCGGCCCTTCTCGCACAGCAGGTCGGCCGTCTTGCTGTACTTCATGTCCGGCTTTTCCTGGTAACGGCGCTTGCGGATCGCCCAGCCGATGTCGTTGCCGGCCAGATCGCCCATGCGGAACGGGCCCATGGCCATGCCGAACTTCTCCATCGCCTTGTCCACCTGCTCGGGCGTGCAGCCTTCGTCGAGCAGGAAGCCGCCCTGGCGGCCGTACTGCTCGATCATGCGGTTGCCGATGAAGCCGTCGCAAACGCCGGAGACCACCGCCGTCTTCTTGATCTTCTTGGCGACCGTCATCACGGTGGCCATCACGTCCTTGGCGGTCTTTTCACCGCGCACCACTTCCAGCAGCTTCATCACGTTGGCCGGGCTGAAGAAATGCAGACCCACCACGTCCTGCGGACGCTGGGTGAAGCTGGCGATCTTGTTCACGTCCAGCGTGGAGGTGTTGGAGGCCAGGATCGCGCCCGGCTTCATCACGCGGTCGAGTTCCTTGAACACGGCTTCCTTGACGCCGATCTCTTCGAACACGGCCTCGATCACGAGGTCGGCCAAACCGATGTCGTCGTAGCTCAGCGTGGTGGAGAGCAGGCTCATGCGCTGCTCGTACTTGTCGGCTTTCAGCTTGCCCTTCTTCACCTGGGCTTCGTAGTTCTTGCGGATGGTGGCCACGCCGCGGTCCAGCGCGTCCTGCTTCATCTCCAGCACCTTCACGGGGATGCCGGCGTTGAGGAAGTTCATGGTGATGCCACCGCCCATGGTGCCGGCGCCGATCACGGCCACCGACTGGATGCTGCGTTGCGGCGTGTCTTCCGGCACGTCGGGGATCTTGCTCGCGGCGCGTTCGGCCACGAACAGGTGACGCAGCGAACGGCACTCGGGCGTCCACATCAGGTTGATGAAAGTCTCGCGCTCGAAGGCCATGCCGTCGGCGAACTTCTTCTTGGTGGCGGCTTCCACGGCGTCCACGCACTTGGGAGGGGCGGGGAAATTTTTCGCCATGCCCTTGACCATGTTGCGCGCGAACTGGAAGTAGGCGTCGCCGTCCTTGTGCTTGCAGGGCAGATTGCGCACCAGCGGCAGGGCAAAGCCGTCGGCGTGCTTGGCCGCCACTTCGCGGGCAAAGGCCAGCGCTTCTTCGGCCAGCGACTCGGGGGAGGCGGCCAGCTTGTCGAACAGCTTCTGGCCGGGCAGTTGCGCCAGCATCTCGCTCTTGACGGGTTCGCCCGAGACGATCATGTTGAGCGCGGCTTCCACGCCCAGCACGCGCGGCAGGCGCTGCGTGCCGCCGGCACCGGGGATGAGGCCCAGCTTCACCTCGGGCAGGGCCACGTTGCAGCCGGGGGCTGCGATGCGGTAATGCGCACCCAGCGCCAGCTCCAGGCCGCCGCCCATGCACACGCTGTGCACCGCCGCGACCACCGGCTTGCTGGTGTTCTCCACCGCCAGGATCACGCTCAACAGGTTGGGCTCCTGGATCGCCTTGGGCGAGCCGAATTCGCGGATGTCCGCACCGCCCGAAAACGCCTTGCCGGCGCCGGTGAGCACGATGGCCTTGACGGCCGGATCGGCCTCGGCCTTCTCCAGCCCGGCGGTGATGGCCTGCCGGGTCGACAGCCCCAGGCCGTTGACCGGCGGGTTGTTCAGCGTGATGACGGCCACATCGCCGTGGACCTGGTACTCAGCGGTCATGAAATCTCCTCTGTGTGGATCGGTAGGGGTGCGCGCCCGAAAAAACGAACGGTCGTGCGATTCTAGGGAATTTGTGCGGTGCGGCAAGAGCCACCTGTCGCAATAGGGTCAGACCTCAAGCCACTCTTTGCGGGTATAGGGGTCTGCTCTGAGGCTTTCCGGCGTGCCATGAAACACGATGCTGCCGTGGCCCATGACGAAGGCGCGGTCGGAGATCGCCATGGCGATGGTGAGCTTCTGCTCGATCAGCAGCACCGACACGCCCCGGGCCTTGAGCTTCTGCAGGTACTCGCCCACCAGCTCCACGATCTTGGGCGCCAGGCCCTCGGTGGGCTCGTCGATGATGATCAGGTCCGGGTCGCCCATGAGCGTGCGACACAGCGTGAGCATCTGCTGCTCGCCGCCCGATAGCACGCCGGCTTCGGTGTGCTGGCGCTCCTTCAGGCGCGGAAACATGGCGTACATGTCGTCAAAGCTCCAGCGCGCATCCTTGCCTTTGCCCTTCTGGCCCAGCAGCAGGTTCTGGTGCACGGTGAGCTTGGGGAAGATGTCGCGGTTTTCCGGCACGTAGCCCAGCCCCAGGTGCGCGATCTCGAAGGACTTGCGGCCCCGGATCTCCTGCCCCTTCCACTGGATGGAGCCCTCGCACTCCACCAGCCCCATGATGGCCTTGGCCGTGGTGGAGCGGCCCGAGCCGTTGCGCCCCAGCAGGGCCACGATCTCGCCCTGGCCCACGTCGAACGAAGCGCCGTGCAGCACGTGGCTCTTGCCGTAATAGGCGTGGAGGTTTTCGATTTTCAGCATTGTGCGTCTTTCGAGGGCACGGTGGCTTTCCGGGAAACGCCGCAGAACCGGCTTTGCCGGGCTGCCAGCGTTGCCCCCTTGAGGGGGGATGCGGCTACGCGCAGCGAGCAAGCAACGGGGGTGTTCATTTGAACCCCGCTTGTTCGTCGGCGAGCACGGACCCGAGATAGGCTTCCTGCACCTTCGGGTTCGCGCGCACCGCCTCCGGCGTGTCGAAGGCGATCACCTCGCCGTACACCACCACGGCGATCTTGTCGGCCAGGCCGAAGACCACGCCCATGTCGTGCTCCACCGTCAGCAAGGTCTTGCCCACCGTCACCTCGCGGATCAGGTCGATGAAGCGGCTGGTCTCGCTCTTGCTCATGCCGGCCGTGGGTTCGTCGAGCAGGATCACGTTGGCGCCACCGGCGATGGTGATGCCGATCTCCAGCGCGCGCTGCTCGGCGTAGGTGAGGTTCATGGCCAGCGTGTCGTGTTTCTTGTCGAGCCGGATCATCTTCATCAGCTCTTCGGCGCGCTCGTTCGCGTCGTCCATGCCGGCCAGGAAGCGGAACAGCGTGTACTTGTAGCCCAGGCTCCAGAGCACGCCGCAGCGCAGGTTCTCGAACACGCTGAGCTTGGGGAAGATGTTGGTGATCTGGAAGCTGCGCGAGAGGCCCAGGCGGTTGATCTCGAACGGCTTCTTGCCGTCGATGCGCGTGCCATTGAGGATCACTTCGCCGCTGCTGGGCTCGAAGCGGCCCGAGATCAGGTTGAACAACGTGGACTTGCCCGCGCCGTTGGGACCGATGATGGCCACGCGCTCGCCGGGGCGCACCGCGAGGTCCACCCCGCGGATGATCTCGGTCTTGCCGAAGCGCTTGCGCAGGTCGCGCAATTCCAATGCGTAGCCACCTGCGTGCACGTGGCTCATGGCCTGTTCGAAACGGCCGGTGTCGGCTGTGGACGTTGCGCTGCTCATTGCGTCTCCCGGCGCTTGATTTCTTTCTCGATCTCGGTCTGGATCTCGGCCCACTGGGCGCTGAACTGGCGGCGCGTGAGCTCGAAGATGCCCAGGCCGGTCAGCGTCACGAAGGCCGCGCCGAACCAGCTGCCCGCGTCTTTCGGGTGCAGCGACATGCCGAGGTACTTCACCACGTCGCCCATGGCCGCGTCGAGCTGCAGGTGGTAGATCATTTCCACCATCGCACCGCCGCCCAGCAAGACCACCAACGCCGTCACGCCCAGCGCCAGGTAGGCCACCCAGACCTCGCGCAGCTTGCCGAACGAGGCCACGCGCAGGTTCATCATGATCAGGCTGGCGATACCGCCCGGCGCGTACATCACCATAAACAGGAAGATCAGGCCCAGGTAGAGCAGCCAGGCCTTGGTCAGCTCCGAGAGCAGCACCGCGGCCAGCACCATCAGGATGCCGCCGATGATGGGGCCGAAGAAGAAGGTGGCGCCACCCAGGAAGGTGAACAGCAAATAGCCGCCCGAGCGCGCCGCGCCCACCACCTCGGCGGTGACGATCTCGAAGTTCAGCGCGCCCAGGCCGCCCGCAATACCGGCGAAAAAGCCCGCGATCATGAACGCCAGGTAACGCACCTTCTGCGTGTTGTAGCCGATGAATTCCACACGCTCGGGGTTGTCGCGCACGGCGTTCAGGATGCGGCCCAGCGGCGTGCGCGTGAAGGCGAACATGAGGCCCACGCAGACGAAGGTGTAGGCCGCGATCAGGTAATACACCTGGCGCGGCGGGCCAAACGTGATGCCCATGAAGGCCTCGCCCACCACCCGGTTGCCCGACACGCCGGCCTCGCCGCCGAAGAACTCGGAAAACATCAGCGACATGGCGAACACCAGCTCGGCCATGCCCAGCGTGATCATGGCAAACGGCGTGCCGGCCTTCTTGGTGGTCACGTAGCCGAACAGGATGGCGAAGAACAGCCCGGCCACCCCACCCACCAGCGGGATCAGGCTCACCGGGATCGGCCACTGCCCGTCGGCCACCGCGTTGAGCGCGTGCATCGCCATGTACGAGCCCAGGCCGGTGTAGACCGCGTGGCCGAAGCTCAGCATGCCGCCCTGGCCGAGCAGGATGTTGTAGGACAAGCAGGCAATGATGGCGATGCCCATCTGCGAGAGCATGGTGATGGACAGGTTGCCGCTGAACACCAGCGGCGCGCCCAGCAGCACCAGCGCGAACAGCGACCAGACGATCCAGCGGCCGACGTTGTAGGGTTTGAATTCGTAATACTGTTTGGACATGGTCGGTCAGCCTTCGCGCGTGCCCAGCAAGCCTTTGGGCCGGAAGATCAGGATCAGCACCAGGAACAGGTAGGGCAGGATCGGCGCCACCTGCGACAGCGTGAGCCTGAGCACCGAGTTCTCGCGCATCGCGTCGCTCACTTCCATGCCGAACTGCTGCGCCACGCTGACAAACGAATGGTCGAGCCCAACGGCGAAGGTCTGGATCACGCCGATGAGCAGCGAGGCCAGGAAGGCGCCCGAGAGCGAGCCCATGCCACCCACCACCACCACCACGAAGATCACCGAACCCACCGTGGCCGCCATGTTGGGCTCGGTCACGAAGGTGCTGCCACCGATCACCCCGGCCAGCCCGGCCAGGCCGGTGCCGGCGCCGAACACCAGCATCAGCACGCGCGGCACGTTGTGGCCCAGACTCTCCACCATCTCGGGGTGGGTCAGCGCGGCCTGGATGATCAGGCCGATGCGCGTGCGCGTGAGCAGCAGCCAGAGCGACACCAGCATCAGCAGCGCCACCAGCATCATGAAGGCGCGCGTGGCCGGAAACGGCGAGCAGATCACGCCCTGGCCCGCGCAGACCGCGCCCTCCACCGAACCCCAGAACCATTCCAGCGTGTCGTTGGCGTGGTGCACCAGGGTGAAGGCCGGGCCACGCAGCAGCTCGGGCGGCGTGAACTCCACCGCCGTGCGGCCCCAGATCAGCTGCACCAGCTCCAGGATGATGTAGGACAGGCCGAAGGTCACCAGCAGCTCGGGCACATGGCCGAACTTGTGCACCCGTCGCAGCGTGAGCCGCTCGAACAGCGCGCCCAAAGCGCCCACCACCAGCGGCGCCACGATCAGCCCCGGCCAGAAACCCACCAGTTGGGCGATCGAATAGCCGATGTAGGCACCCAGCATGTAGAAGCTGGCATGCGCAAAATTCAGCACCCCCATCATGCTGAAGATGAGGGTCAGTCCCGAGCTCAACAGAAACAGCAGCAAGCCGTAGCTAACACCGTTGAGCATGGAGATGATGAAGAACTCCATGAAGCTTGCCTTTCGAGGGCGGAACGTGAGGGAGAGGTAAACGGGTGGGAGCGGGGGACGAGTATGACCCGTCAGGAGCACCCACCGAGTCAGCGGGAGGTCAAGAAAGCAACCCCGAGCAGAAGCAGTCCAACCCCATCACCGGAGCGAAGTGCCCGAAACCCAGAACGCGGCGGAACCGGCTTTGCCGGGCCGCTCGCGTTGCCCCCTGGGGGGTGACGCCGCAGGCGGCGCGGGGGGGTCACCTCTTCATATTGCAGCTGGTCGGCGTGCTGGAGACGTAGGACGGGAACTCCTTCACCGGCGCCAGCGTCATGCCGGTGTTTTCCGGGCTGTAGGGGTACTTGGCATCGGCCTTCTGCCAGACCGTGAGGTACAGCGGCTGCTGCAACTGGTGGTCGTTCTTGCGCATTTCCACTTCGCCGTTGAAGTTGCCGACCTTGATGCCCTCCATGGCCGCGGCCACCTTCACCGGGTCGGTCGACTTGGCCTTGGCCATGGCCGCGCTCAGCACGTTGAACGCCGTGGGGATGGCGCCGGTGTACATGTCGTCCTTCACCTTGGCCTTGAACTCGTCGGCCCATTTGCCCATCTGGCCGCCCATGTTGTAGTGCTGGTAGGCAACCTGGAACACGCGGCCTTCGCCACCGGTGCCCAGCGCGGTCGGGGTGCCGGTCACGCCGGTGTAGTAGGTGTAGAACTTGCCGGTGTAGCCGCCTTCGTTGGCCGCCTTGATCAGCAGCGCCAGGTCGGAGCCCCAGTTGCCGGTGATCACGGTGTCGGCGCCCGAGGCCTTGATCTTGGCGATGTAGGGCGCGAAATCGCGTACCTGGGCCAGCGGGTGCAGGTCTTCACCGACCACCTGCACGTCCGGGCGCTTGCGCTTGAGGTTTTCCTTGGCGAACTTCGCCACCTGCTGGCCGTGCGAGTAGTTCTGGTTGAGCAGGTAGACCTTCTTCACATCCGGCTGGTCCTTCATGAAGGTGGTCATGGCCTCCATCTTCATCGAGGTGTCGGCGTCGAAGCGGAAGTGCCAGTAGCTGCACTTGCTGTTGGTGAAATCGGGGTCCACCGCGGCGTAGTTCAGGAAGATCACTTCCTTGCCGGGGTTGCGCTCGTTGTGTTTGTTGACCGCATCGATCAGCGCGCCGGCCACCGAAGAGCCGTTGCCCTGGGTGATGTAGCGCACGCCCTGGTCCAGCGCGGCCTTGAAGGCGTTGAGGCTCTCGGCCGGGCTGAGCTTGTTGTCGAAGGCCACCATCTCGAACTTCACGCCCGCCGGGTTGCTGGCGCTGAACTTCTCGGCGAAGAACTGCCAGCTGCGCATCTGGTTCATGCCCACCGGGCCCATCAGGCCGGTCTGCGGATCGATCAACGCGATCTTGACCGTCTCGCCCTTCTGGGCGAAGGCGCTTGCCAGGGTCAGCGACAGGGCAGCAACGGCGACGGATTTGAGAACGAATTTCACAGGTGGTCTCCTTGGGTAGGGGGGAAAACGCCAGCGTAAGCCTTTGCCCCCTCCCGACCCTCAGGGATTGCCCCTAGCACCTATCGCGCAGGTGACTGTGCGCTCGCACATGCGTAGCGCTGCGGGGGGGCTCCAAGTCATGGCCGCTCCATCTGGCAGCGCGATGGACCGGCCAGCCCAGGCCCGTCGAAGTACTGCACCGGGGCAAAGGTGTAACCGGTGTTTTCAGCGCTGCGCGGGTGGCGCGGGTCCACCTTCTGCCAGCGCGAGATGTACACGCCCTTTTGCAGCTGGTGGTCGTCCGCGCGCAGTTGCACCGGGCCGCTGAAGCCGCGAAAGATCATACCGCTGAGCCGGGCGGCCACGCGGGCGGGCTCGGTCGAGCGCACGTGGGCCATGGCGTGCGCCAGCATCTCGATGCCGTCGTAGGCGGCGTACACCGTCAGGTCCTCCCCGTAGCGCTGGCGAAAGGCCGTGGCCAGCTCGCTGATCGGGCCCTCCTGGTTGGAGTGGTTGTAGGCCACCTGGTAGACCGGCAGACGCACGCCGCTCTCGGCCAGCGCGGTGGGCGTGCCCTTGAGGCCGGGGTAGTAGGCGTAGAGGGGAATGCCCAGGCCCTGCTGCTGCAGCGCCTGGATCATGTCGCGCAGGTCGGCGCCCCAGTTGCCGGTGACCAGCGCCTGCGCGCCCGAGTCGCGGATGCGCTGCACGAAGGGCGTGAAATCGATGCCCTGGAACGGCGGGTGCAGCTCGTCGCCCACCACCTGCACGTCCGGGCGCTGCTGCGCCATGGCCTGGCGGAAGTAGCGCGACACCTGCTGGCCGTGGGCGTAGTTCTGGTTCAGCAGAAAGACCTTTTGCAGCGAGGGCTGCACGGCCATGAACCGCGTGAGGGCCTGCATCTTCATGCCGGTGTCGGCGTCGATGCGGAAGTGCCAGTAGCTGCACTTCTCGGCGGTCAGCGCCGGGTCCATGGCGGCGTAGTTGATGTAGAGCACGGGGTGCTCCGGGTCGCGCGCGTTGTGCCGCGTCACCGCGTCCGAAATGGCCGCCGCCGCGCCCGAGCCGTTGCCCTGCACGATGTAGCGAAAGCCCTGGTCGATGGCGGCCTTGAGCGCGTTGAGGCTTTCCTGCGGCGAGCCCTTGTTGTCAAAGCCGGCCACCACGAAACGCACACCGGCCGGGTTGGCCGCGCCGTTCCTGCGCTCGGCCATGAACTGCCAGCTCTTGAGGCTGTTGCGCCCGATGTCACCCGACGGCCCCGAGAGCGGGTCGATGAAGGCGATACGCACGGTCTGGCCCTGCTGGGCCCACAGCGTCAGCGGCCACACCAGCGCGGCCACCAGAGCGACGCGGCGCAGGGGGTGTTTCACTTAAGCACGTAGTCCTTGAGCTGCTGGCGCAGCGTCATCTTCTGCATCTTGCCGGTGGCGCCCAGCGGGATCGCATCGACGAACACCACGTCGTCGGGTATCTGCCACTTGGCGGTCTTGCCTTCGTAGAACGCCAGCAGCTCTTCGCGCGTGAGCTCGGCGCCCGGCTTCTTCACCACCACCACGATGGGGCGCTCGTCCCACTTCGGGTGCTTCATGCCGATGCAGGCGGCCATGGCCACGGCCGGGTGGGCCATGGCAATGTTCTCCACGTCGATCGAGCTGATCCACTCGCCGCCGGACTTGATCACGTCCTTGCTGCGGTCGGTGATCTGCATGAAGCCGTCGGCGTCGATGGTGGCCACGTCGCCGGTGGGGAACCAGCCCTTGCCCGCCGCGTCGTAGCGCAGCGGGTCGCCGCCCTCGCCCTTGAAGTAGCTGGCAATGATCCAGGGGCCGCGCACCAGCAGGTCGCCAAAGGCCTTGCCGTCCCAGGGCAGTTCGTTGCCCGATTCGTCCACGATCTTCATGTCCACGCCGTAGACCGCGCGGCCCTGCTTGAGGCGCACCTTGGTCTGCTCTTCGGGCGACAGCGCGAGCTGCGCGTTTTTCAGCGTGCAGACCGTGCCCAGGGGCGACATTTCCGTCATGCCCCAGGCATGCAGCACTTCCACGCCGTAGGTGTCGTGGAAGGCGTTGATCATGGCCGGTGGGCAGGCCGAGCCGCCGATCACCGTGCGCTTCAGGGTGCTGAACTTCAGCCCGCCGGCCTGCATGTGGCCCAGCAGCATCTGCCAGACCGTGGGCACGCCCGCGGCCATGCTCACCTTTTCAGCCTCGATCAGTTCGTAGACCGACTTGCCGTCCATCGCCGGGCCGGGAAACACCAGCTTGCAGCCCACGGCCGCGGCCGAATACGGCAGGCCCCAGGCGTTGACGTGGAACATCGGCACCACCGGCAGGATGGCATCGCGCGCCGAGCAGCCCAGCGCATCGGGCAGCGCCGCGCCGTACGCGTGCAGCAGCGTGGAGCGGTGCGAATACAGCGCCGCCTTGGGGTTGCCCGTGGTGCCGCTGGTGTAGCACATGCTCGATGCACTGTTTTCGTCCAGATCGGGCCAGAGGTAGGTGTCGGGCTGCGCGCCGATCCAGGCCTCGTAGCTCACCAGGCCGGGCAGGCCGCTGTCGGCCGGCAGCTTGTCGGCGTCGCACAGCGCCACCCAGTGTTTCACGCCCGGACACTTGCCCGCCACCGCCTGCACCAGCGGCAGGAAGGTCATGTCGAAGCAGACCGCGCGGTCGTCGGCGTGGTTCACGATCCAGGCCAGTTGCTCGGGGTGCAGGCGGGGGTTGAGCGTGTGCAGCACGCGGCCGGTGCCGCTGACGCCAAAGTACAGCTCCAGGTGGCGGTAGCCGTTCCAGGCCAAGGTAGCCACGCGGTCCCCCGCGGCGAGGTGCAGGCCGTCCAGCGCGTTGGCCACCTGGCGCGCGCGGCGGGCGATCTGGCCCCAGTTGCTGCGGTGGATGTCGCCCTCGACCCGGCGCGAGACGATCTCGGTGCTGGCGTGGTGGCGCTCGGCGTGGGTGATGAGCGACGAGATCAGCAGCGGTTGGCTTTGCATTTGTCCCAGCATGGGAAATCTCCTTGGTGTAGGTGTACTTGCACTGAAATAGAACAACCGTTCGCATCATGCCGCAGTCGGTGGCGCGATTCACAGCGGGTTGCCCCCGATAGCCCGCCCGGGCGTGGGTGCAAGTCATCCCGGTGACAATGCGGCGCATGACCCCTCCCCACTCCGCGCCCACGGGTGCCGACACGGTGGCCGGCCTGGCGCCCGGCCGCTGGAGCCACCGCTTCGCCAGCCTCGGCCCTGCGTTTTACACCGAACTGCGCCCCACGCCGCTGCCGGCCCCCTACCTGGTGGGCAGCAGCCCGGCGCTGGCGCGCGAGCTCGGCCTGGACGAGGCCTGGGCGGAATCCGACGACGCCCTGCAAGCCTTCACCGGCAACCGCCTGCTGCCCGGCATGCGCCCCCTGGCCAGTGTGTACAGCGGCCACCAGTTTGGCCAGTGGGCCGGGCAACTGGGCGACGGGCGGGCCATCCTGCTCGGCGAATTGCCCAGTGAGCAGGGGCCGCAGGAGATTCAACTCAAGGGCGCCGGGCTCACGCCGTATTCGCGCATGGGCGACGGCCGCGCCGTGCTGCGCAGCTCCATCCGCGAATTTCTCTGCAGCGAAGCCATGCACGCCCTGGGCATCCCCACCAGCCGGGCACTGTGCGTCACAGGGTCCGACGCGCCGGTGCGCCGCGAAGAGATCGAAACCGCCGCCGTGGTCACCCGCGTGGCGCCCAGCTTCATCCGCTTCGGGCATTTCGAGCACTTCTCGCACAGCGGCCGACACGACGCGCTCAAGCAACTGGCCGACTTCGTGATCGACCAGTTCTACCCCGGCTGCCGCATCGCCGACGGCAACCCCTACGCCAACCTGCTCGAAGCCGTGAGCGCGCGCACCGCGGCCATGGTGGCGCAGTGGCAGGCGGTGGGCTTCTGCCACGGCGTGATGAACACCGACAACATGAGCGTGCTGGGCCTGACCATCGACTACGGCCCGTTCCAGTTTCTCGACGCCTTCAACCCCGCCCACATCTGCAACCACAGCGACACCAGCGGGCGCTACGCCTACCACCGCCAGCCCAACATCGCGCACTGGAACCTGTTCTGCCTGGGCCAGGCCCTGCTGCCGCTGATGGACGACCAGCAGCAGGCGCTGGACGCGCTGGAGCCCTACAAGGCCGTCTTTCCCGCCGCGCTGCAGCAGCGCATGGGCGCCAAGCTGGGCCTGGCCACCGTGCAGGACGGCGACGCCGAGCTGGTCGACCAGCTGATGCAGCTCATGGCCCGCGACGCGGTGGACTTCACCATTTTCTGGCGCCGCCTCTCGCACGCCGTGGCCGGCTTTGCCGAGCCCCTGGCCGACCAGACCGCCGCGCGCCTGGCGATTGAGCCGGTGCGCGACCTGTTTCTGCAGCGCGAAGCCTTCGACGCCTGGGCCCTGCACTGGCGCGGCCGCCTGCAGAGCCAGCCCGGCTTCGACCCGGCCGAAACGCAGGCGCGCATGCTGGCCACCAACCCGCAGACCGTGCTGCGCAACCACCTGGGCGAGATCGCGATCCAGCACGCCCGCCAGGGCGATTTCTCGGCCCTGCGGCGGCTGCAGACCGCGCTCGAACAGCCGTACACCGCCCTGCCCGGCCACGAAGACCTGGCCGACTTCCCGCCCGACTGGGCGGCCCACATCGAAATCAGCTGCTCGTCCTGAAGGAGTTCCCCCCATGACCTTCCCCGTCCAGAAGACTGAAGCCGAATGGCGCGCCCTGCTCGCCGAGAAAGGCGCCGAGCCCGGCGCGTTTGACGTGACCCGCCACGCCCACACCGAGCGCCCGTTCACCGGCAAATACGAGCAGGTCTGGGCCGACGGCAGCTACCACTGCATCTGCTGCGGCAACACCCTGTTCGACGCCAGTACCAAGTTCGACGCCGGCTGCGGCTGGCCCAGCTTTTCGCAGGCCGTGCCCGGCGCCATCACCGAGATCACCGACCGCAGCCACGGCATGGTGCGCGTGGAAACCGTCTGCAGCCAGTGCGGCGCGCACCTGGGGCACGTGTTCAACGACGGCCCCTCGCCCACCGGCCTGCGCTACTGCATGAACTCCGCCTCGCTCGAACACCAGTCGGAGTGAGCGGGTCACGCGCCGGCGTGGTGTCCCGTGGTGTCCAATAGCCACATGAGCACCGCTTCGACCCCACCCTCAGCACCCGCCGCCGTGCACCTGGAAGACCGCCTTACCGAACTGGAAATCAAGGCCAGCTACGCCGACGACCTGCTCGACACGCTGAACGCGGTGGTGGCCCGCCAGCAAGAGCAGATCGACCTGTTGCTGCGCGAAGTGAGCCTGCTGCGCCGCCAGGGCGCTGATGGCGGCTCACCCGGGTTTCGCAACCCGCGCGACGAACTCCCACCGCACTATTGACCCCCCGCAGCGCTTCGCACTACCCCCAGGGGGCGGCACTGGCCGTCCGGCAAAGCCGGCCCGGCGGTGCCCTGGGCTTGCAGGAGCCTCTTCAAACCGGCTCGAACACGCCCACGGCCGGTGCGGCGCTGACCTGCTCGATCGCCGCGTAGTCGCCCAGGCCATCGGGCCAGGGCGTGAGGATCTCGAAGCCGGTGTCCGTCACCGCCACCATGTGTTCCCACTGCGCCGAAAGCGAGCGGTCGCGCGTCACCACCGTCCAGCCGTCCGACAGCTCCTTGGTCTCGCGCTTGCCCGCGTTGATCATGGGTTCCACCGTGAACACCATGCCCGGCTCCAGCTTCAGGCCCGTGTGGCGCTGGCCGTAGTGCAAGACCTGCGGTTCGTCGTGGTAGATCTGCCCGATGCCGTGGCCGCAGTACTCGCGCACCACGCTGAAACCCGCCGCGTGCGCCACCGACTGGATCGCGTGGCCCACGTCGCCCAGCGTCGCGCCCGGGCGCACCTGCTGGATGCCCGCGCGCATCGCCTCGTAGGTCGTGCGCACCAGGCGCTTGGCCAGAATGCCCGGCTCACCCACGCAATACATGCGGCTCGTGTCGCCAAACCAGCCGTCCTTGATCAGCGCCACGTCGATGTTGACGATGTCGCCGTCCTTCAGCTTCTTGTCCGACGGGATGCCGTGGCAGATCACGTGGTTCACCGAAGCGCAGATCGTCTTCGGGTAGCCGTGGTAACCGATGTTGGCCGGAATCGCCTTCAGCTCGTTCACGATGTGGTCGTGGCACAGCCGGTCCAGCTCGTCCGTGGTCACGCCCGGCTTCACGTGTTCGCCGATCATGCGCAACACGTCGGCGGCCAGTTGCCCGGCGCGCCGGGCCATGTCGATCTCGGCCGCCGTCTTGATGGTCACCCCCCGCTTGCTGCCCGTCATGCCGCTTTCTCCAGGCCGGCGGACGGCACGCTCCTGAGACTGGGCTGCGCCTGCCGCTCCGTGTCGATCAACAGCTGGCAAATCTCGCCGTGGCACAGCGTCGGGTTCAGCTCCGACAACATGCCCACGCGCAACCAGTGTTCGGCCTGCGCGTTCATGGAGCGGCTCAGCGCCCCACTGGTCAGACGCAGGTTTTCATGCATCTGCTCTGAAATCTTGATGATGCCCATGCGAGCCTCCTTGTATACGGTTTGTAGCTGGTTCGTATATTACCAAGGAAGGGGCGACTGAGGCATGGGGCGGGGAACGGCCCCTGGGTGTTCGGGTTTTTGCCGGGAGTGGTTTGTTGGGTGGTAGCCGGCAAAGGCTGGATACATGGGGCCGGTGCCGGCCATCAGCAGCCCCTGCCCGTAGGTTAGAGCGGACGTTCAACGTTCGACGTAAGGGGCCTGCCGAAGGCAGGTCCCCTTGACGGAGGAGTTAGGCCTTTTTGCCAGCCCAGACGCCGCCACCGAAACCTTCGCGGGCATAGATTTTGAGTGGAAGTCTGGATTCATACGAACGTCCTTCGAGGTCGTTGTACGTGATGGATACGGCAACCTCGGAGCCGTACTGTAGCCAAGGACCGGTAGCTGAGACACCAATGAAGGCGCCGAAGGATGTTGTGAGTTCCTCTCCGTTTCGAAGGAGAGGAACTTCGCTCTTTGGCAGGAAAACGGCCTCGATTTGCTCGAAACGACTCTTGGCTACACCGGGTTCCAAGAGCTTGGCAATTTCACTGTGGGACGCATGCAATCGAACTCTAACGGCTGGCCTGTTTCCCGTATTGGCCAAGACCAGATTGAAAGTCGCGGCCGAGTTGCCAGACTCATGCTCTGTTAGGAACGCTGTGACGATCGGACGATTCGCCTGCAGCCAGTTGGCGCGCGTGAAGTAGAGCGACACCAAAGATATGACGATAGCCGCCACTGAGGCTGCGGTCTTTAGGTCATCTGCGGTCAGCGACATAGCGTCAAAGGCCTAACGTAATGTCCAGAGCAAAACCTGCTCTATAAACTGGCCGCTGCTCCATAAGTTGGTCATGTGTCCCTCCTGAAAGTGGCTTGCAGCTTGGATTGGCGCCCAATATACATGGATGCATGTCCAGTTATAAAAATTCCGTGAAACCCAGCACCCCTGTGCCGCAGTCCAACCGGTGTTTGGATCAGATGCGTGAGCGCATTCGGTTCATCCACTATAGCCTCAGCATTGAGCAGGTGTACGTCCGAAGGAGCGTTTTTGGGGGAGTGGAGAATGACAACAACGGGTCGGCACGAGGCAGTCACCACACCACAGGCAGACGTTACGGTCCGCCCCCGCATCTCGGTAGACCTACCCCGCATGCACCGGCTCCGCCTGACCCGGATCAACATCAGCCCAGGAAGGACTCCATGGGAATCAACTCGATGCCCCATCCCACAGACTCACCCAACGAGGCGGCGGGGTGCATGGCCGCGAGACGCATGGCCTCGTCACGGCTTCCGGCCTCGATGATGAACAGACCACCCACCATTTCCTTTGCCTCGGTATAGGGTCCGTCGGTGATCTGTGGTTTGCCCCCGCGCGGGCGCAGCGTCATCCAGTCCTTGGGCTCAGCAAGTGACGCGGAAACCAGCACCTTTCCGGTGGCGCGCATCTTTTCATCCATCGGCGGGCATTGACTCACCAATGCTCGCACGTCGTCTGGCGCCATCGCGGCGAATTTTTCAGGGTTGTAGTACGCAAGGCCGAGGTACTTCATGGCTCACTCCTTTTTGGTGGATGCTGTCTTCACGACGAAGCTGCCACCCGGCAATCGACAAGAGTCGAAAGAATTTGCGCGCTGAAGCCTCATCGATCCGCAACGCCAGGTCCGGCCAGGAGCGGCATGAAGCAGTCCCCCGTCACTTCCCCGATTCCGCCTGCTCCATCTGCTTCACCCGCTCAGCGGCCAGATCGCTGACGTAGCCCTCCACCTGCCGTTCAAACTCGGGCAGATCCTGGGGCTTTGTGGGAACGGCGGGCATGGCGGGGACCGCCACATCCGAAATGGCTTCCGGTTGCTTGACCTGAGCCGGCGCGCCGCCGCCCATTTGACGGGCCACGAGAAGGCCGACCACCAGAAGAGCCAATAACAAAGCCACCATTCTCATGAGCACGCACCTCTTTCAACGCCATCGGGTTGTCGAACCGGGCACATCCCGGTCGGCCTGAACCGGGCCATTCTGCCGGTTTCAACCCGGCGCTGAAAGCGGACAGTTCAGATCTTGGGGTTCTTCGGCGTGTCCGTGGTGGGCTTGCCGTCGTCGTCCAGATTCGTGTTCGGCTTGATGGCCGGCGAACCAGCGCCTGGAGCGTCGTCGACGTTGTCTTTCACCATTTCCAGAAATTCATCGACTTCGTCGGTGGAGTGCTTGGATGGCTCGATGTGGGCCGTTTTCTCGCGGGTCATGGTGTTTCCTTTCGGTGTGGGGGCGGGATGCGTTTGTCTGCCAATCGCAGAGCCCCTATGGGGTCAGGTTCGAGGCGGTCTGTCTGTTCGCCAACCAACAACCAGGCGCTGGTCCAGCCGCTTCATCGGCCACCGCCAGCGCTCACCCCTCGGCCCGAAACTGCTTGGCCGCAAACGCCCAGACCATGCGCGATGCATCGGGCCCCTGGCCGTCGCTGAAGGCCTTGCTCGCGGCGCCGCCGCTCCACGCGTGGGCCAGGCCGCTCACGGCGACCAGCGTGGCCACGGTGCTGCCCTTGCGTTTGAAATCGGTGACCCGCATCGGGTAGCGCTGGCCTCGCTGGACGCTGCGCGCCTCGCTCGCCCGCGCCCCGGCGGCGTGGGCCCAGACCTCCGCCGCGGCCTGGCCGTTTTTGGGCGAGACCACGGCGTCCGCGTCGCCGTGGATCACCAGCAGGGGCGGCCAGTGGGCCTCCATCGTGCCCGGCGTGGCCGCCAAGGGGGTGGTGGCGCGATGGCCGTGCATGGCGCCCAGCGCCGACAGGGTGGAGTGCGCGGTGCCGGGTGGAATGCCCGAGTGCATGACGACGGCCTTGAAGCGCCCCGGGTGCCGGGTGACCAGCAAGGCGGCCATGCTCGCGCCGGCCGAGAGGCCGGCGACGGCGATGCGCGCCCGGTCCACGGGATACAGCAGGCAGACCTGGTCGACCGCCTTCATGATCAAGGCGGCTTCGCCGTAGGCACGGCCGGTCTTGGTGTCGAACCAGTTCCAGCAGCCCTGCCCGTTGGCCAGACGGTCTTGCTCGGGGTAGAGCACCAGAAAGCGCTCGCGCATGGCGATGCGGTTCATGCGTGTGCTGGCGGCGAAGCTGTTGGCGTCTTGCCCGCAACCATGCAGCATCACCATCAGCGGCAGCTGCTCGCCCGACTGGACCCCGGGCGGGCGGTAGAGCCGAAAGCGCCGGGCGCCCGCCGTGCCCAGGGCCACGCCGGGAATCCACGCACCGGCACCGGGTGGCGGTGTGCGCTTGGCCACTACAGGCTTCAGGGTCTTCTTGAGCGCACGGGTGCCGGAAGCGGTGGCCAGGCGGGTCATCGCGTTGAGGCTGCGCTCGAAGCTCTTGGCCCAGGCGGACGGGCGTGTTCGTTTTTTCATGGGTGGGGCGCCCGCACCGCGGCGCGATGGCAGGCCCTAGGCACGGGCCAACACGATGAGCGGCGGCACGCAGAACCAGAGAATGAAGGTCAGGGCCAGGACGATGGGGCCATCGATGCGGTCGGGCAGCTCGCCGTTGGCCAGACGGTACAGACACCGCCACAGCCAGATGGCATGCAGCGTGCCGCCAGCGGCGCTCCACACGAGCAGCGCCGACAGGTCCGTGCGCGTCAGCGCCAACAGCGCGGCGATGGCGGGTGCGGCAAGGCAGGCGGCCATCGCCAGGCGGATGGCCGCGCGTGGGCCGAGCCGGACCACCAGCGTGCGCTTGCCAGCCGCCTGGTCGGCCGTGCGGTCGGGGCAACCGGCGAGCAGGATGGACGGCAGCACCGCCAGGCCCAGCGGCAGCGCGAGCAGCCAGGGCAGGCTGTCGGCCCAGTGGCCGCCCTGCACCACGTAGCCGGCCAGGACCGCGCCGATGCTGTGGGTGAGCGCCACGTCGACCTCGCCCAGGCCGCGGTGCGAGAGCTTCAGGGGTGGCACGGTGTAGGCGAGCGCGAGCACGGCAAACACGGTGTAGACCCCGACCGCCGACCCGGCGGAGGCAGCGGGGGCCACGGCGGCGAGAACGGCGAGCGCCCCTGCGGCGCCCAGCATCGACAGAGCGATGCCCTGGCGCATCGCCGCGTGGTCGAGCTGGCCGTCCACCAGCACACGCGAGCCCCCGGTGAACGGGCCGCCGTTGCGGTTGATCCGGTCGCTGTCGAAATCGAACCAGTCGTTGAGAAACACCGTGGCCGCTTCGAGCAGAAACAGCACGAGATAGCCGACGAGGTACGGCGCCATCGCCAGCGGCGCGCCCCCGGTGGCCAGCAGCGCCCCGACGGTGTAGGCGATCCAGGTCATCGGGTAGAACTGCAGCCGCAGCGCGGCCAGCCAGGCGCCCACGCGCTGCCAGCGGCGCTGCGAGGGCGAGAGCGCGCCCGTGGCCAGGCGCGCGCCGATGGACCGGGCGCGGTCCAGCCATTGCTGGCGCTGGCCGGCATCGGCGGCGATCACCGGGCCGCAGGTTTCGACGTGCGCGCTGCGGATGCCGCAGTAGCCGAGCGTCGCGCGCGCCAGCGCCTGCTGCCCCGGCGCGCGGTAGATGAGGCGGTAGATCAGCGGCGGCGTGTCCATGGTGGTGATCAGGTCCGCCGTGCGGCCGCTGAGCAGCTTGTCCCAGCGGTCGTGCGTGACATGGCGGAAAGCGAAACCCGGCGTCAGCACCCGGTCCAGAAAACCCTTGAGCAGGGCCGGGAAGGTGCCCCACCAGGTGGGGTAGACGAACACCAGGTGCTCCGCCCACTGAATGTCCCGCTGCGCGCGTTGCAGGTCCGGCTCCAGCGGCTGCTGCTCGGGCGAGACGGCGTGCACGTCGGGATCGAAATGCAGCTCGCCCAGGACCAGCTCGCGGCACTCCGCGCCAGCCTGGCGCGCACCTTCGCCGCACGCATCGAAGAGCGCGCCACACAGGCTGTCGCGGCGGGGGTGGGCAAGGATCAGCAAACAGCGCATGTAGGTGCCATCGTTGTCGACACGGCACGGGCCGTCAGTTCGCAAGCGCACAGACCTCCGCGACGCGGGGCCTTACGGTTTCTATTGAGCCCCAGCCCCCTCGGTGAACCGAGCAACCCACAGAGGAACCGCATGAAAACACCATTGACCTTGATCGCGCTTTGCGCAGCTGCGCTGCTTCTGGGCGCCTGCGACAAGACACCGCTGAGCCCCCCGAAGCCGACGCTCGGTTCACCGGTGCCGGCCGAGTCCGGCACCACCCCCGCCGCGCCGGTCGCCGATCCGTCGCTGCCGCCCGCCGAGTCGGTTTTCCCGCCGGGGAGCGATGCCAAGTCGGACCCGGCGCTGGGTGAAACGGACGGAACAAGGAAGCCCAAGGAAGAGTCAGAAGAGAAGCTGCTGCCCGGGCAGAACAACGATCACTCGGCACCGCTGAGCCCACCCAAGTGAGCCAGATCGCCGCAGCGCCCCCTTCCCTCCGTCCAACCAGTGAAGGTCGCCCCATGTCCCAGCACTCTGGCACCAAGCGCCCCATCGGACGCCAGATGCCCACCCCGCAACGTGGCGCGAAGCCGCCCAACCTGAACCCCGACCTGCCGCTGCCTCACGAACGCGACGAGTCGACCGACACCACGGCCGAGGAGCCCGACCCCAAGATGGTCCAGGCCAAACGCGACCTCGACGCCGGCCAAGTCGACACCGACATGCGTGCCACCCCCGGCCTGAACGCCGAGCGCCGCGCCCACCTGGTTCCCGGCCCCGGCGGCAAGCCCCCAACGTCGGGCGGCTGATCACCCCGGAGCCAATCCACCACCCGGGCGCATGCCCACTGCAGGCCCATCACCCCCCAAGGAGACCCAAGATGTACGGATTCAATACCACCCTCGAACTGCCGTTCGGCGACGCCCTCGAGCGCGTCACGGCTGCGCTCAAGCAAGAGGGTTTCGGTGTGCTCAGCGACATCGACGTGCAGGGCGCGATGAAGGAAAAGCTCGGCGTCGACATGCCGCCCTACCGCATCCTGGGTGCCTGCAACCCGCCGTTGGCGCACAAGGCCTTGCAGGCCGAGCCCGACATCGGCCTGCTGCTGCCGTGCAACGTGGTCGTCCGCCAGGAAGCCGAAGGCCGCGTCACGGTGGCGTTCATCGATCCGCTGGTGATGATGGAAATGGTCGACAAGCCCGAGGTGCAGGCTGTCGCACAGGACGCTGAGCAGCGATTGCGGCGGGTCTGCAAGAGCCTGATGCCGTGAGCTCGGTGGCCCTGAAGGCCTGTAAACGCGCAGGGAAGGCGTGACGCCGCTTGGGCTCTTTTCCTTCCTGACGGCCTGGTCGCCTGGACTTGCTCCGGTAACCAGAGGCCGCTATGGGCGCAGCTCGATCCGGGTTCCGGACTTGACCAACTTCCACACTTCCTCCATGTCGGCGTTGCTCAGTGCGACACAGCCATTCGTCCAATCGAAGCTTTGGGAAACACCGGAGAGCCAGCCCAGGCCGTTCTTTTGACCATGAATCATGATCTGCCCGCCAGGCGATACGCCTTGCTTCTTGGCGCGTGCTGTGTCTTCCGCGTTTGGATACGAGATGTGGATGGCCTTGTAGAACGCGCTATCTGACTTCTTGTAATCGAGGACGTAGTTTCCTTCTGGCGTTTTCTGATCGCCTTCGATTTGCTTGTGGCCAACTGGGGAACCCCCAAGCGCAACTTTGAACTCCTTCTGCACGACAGAGGACGAAAGGAGCTGAAGCTTTCTTTCGGCCTTCAGGACACGAACCAAGTCAATGGACTGTGCGTGTACGGAGGCCAACGTTCCAGCAAGAAAGAGTGCGAGAAGTTCACGGCGTTGCATCTTTGATACTCACGAACCTTCACCTCAACATCGTTGAGAAAGCCCTCATATAGAAGGCCTTATCTAGATTTCTAGCGCATGCGACTTCTTCCAAAACCACCATGCACTCCTAAATAGCTGCTCCACTATTGCCATAGAGAATTCCAGCCGGCCATTTCAGGTTGATAACAGGCACATCCTGGCCTTATTCATTAATAGCAGACTGAAGAAGTGAAGAGAGTTTCTTCGCTTCGACGACAGAAAGCGTAACTGGCATCATCTGGTAACTCGCAAAGCTCTTTGCTATGAGTTCTAGACCAACCGCCTTGTCGGAAGAGCCGCCGTCAAGCACATGTACTTTCAACCGCAGGGAGACGGGCCGTTGCGGATGCCCTTCGACTTCACCAAGAGTCTTTTCAATCTTTGCACCAAACATCGCAGCTTTAACGCCCCCGTAGCGAATCATGCGAAATAAGAGGTACCCGGGAATAACGAGAAAAGGTATCCAAAACAGATTTTCAATCAGCCAATTCATGGGATAACCCAGGTAAATATGCAGCACTTTCCGGACCAACTCCGGCAGTGCATCCCGCACCTCTGCACTATAGCCTCAGCGTGATAAGACCCGTATCAGCTTTGACGTACGCCGGAGAAACATCCAATCCGGCTGATAGCTTTATCACCCCCTGAGCCAAGGGGCCCAGCGTTCAAAACCGCGCCTGACCCGACTCCTCCAGCCGCACGGCCGGCTCGGTCTGCGCCAGCGTCATCCACACATGGAACGGCAGGCGCTGAATGGCGCGGCGGGGTGCTTCGCGGGCGATGCTGAGTTCGCCGTCTCGTGCGTACATCACGCCGCATTCGGGCGGCACCTCTTCGGGCTGGGCGATGGGCCGGCCTTTGGCGTCGTGGCCTAGCACGTACCAGCAGGCGCTGGCCATCTCCAGGTAGGCGGCGCGCTTGGCGGGCTTCTTCAGGTCGCCCAGCAGGTCGGCGCGGCTGACCTTGATCTCGTGCACCACCGGTTCCAGGTAGGACTCGACCGAGCTGCGGCGGATGGAAAACACATCGGGACAGGCCATGCACCAGGCGTGTTGTGGCTCGTTGGGGTTGGTGGTCACTTCGGATTCAAAGGCCGCCATCTGCGCCACCCAGCCGGGCGCGGGCTCTGCCGCCATGGGCGCGGCGGCCTCGCCCAGCAGCAGCGCGCGCGGCAGCGGCACGCGCAGCATCAGGCCACGCCAGGCCAGGCGGCCCGCGCGCGTCATGGCCACGGCCACCTGCTCGACCAGGGCCTCGTGCGGCGTGCGCGCGGCCTTGTTGCTGGCGAACACGCGCGCCAGCGTCTGGATGCCAGCGTCGGTCACGCGCAGGGTTTCATGGCCGTCGGCGGACACCCGGCGCTCCAGCAGGCCGGCCGCCAGCAGCTCGACCTCGACCATGTCGGCGCAGGGCCAGCCGGCCGAGCGGTAAATGTCGCGCAGGCGCCGGTGGTGCTGGCGGTTGAGCGGGGGCGGTTCGGGGGAAAGGGCGGGCTCCATGAACTGACTATATATCCAGCTGTTTTACTTTGCGTACCCGCTCTTCAGGCAATATAAAATCTAATAAAGAGAACAAAAATGTATAAGTAATGAGTACCTCTAACTTTGCTGAGTTGAAGTAAACTTCGAGACTTCAAATCAGCATTAGAGGCGAGTCATATGGCGGTCGAACAACTTCCTGTCCAGCAGCCGGCTACGAGCCAGAGCCGGTCCGAATTGAGCTTCCCAAAATACAGCCTCGCAGACAGCATCGAGGTTCCCAAGGCGATCTACGTCCAGGGAGGCGGTGCTTGTACGCTTGAGCATTTGGCAACGTACCTTGGATACAAGGGCACGAACAATGGCGCCTTCGCTTCTAAAGTCGGTGCAGCCCGGACCTTTGGGCTGGTTCAGAAGAGCGGGAACCTTTTTCAGGCAACCCCGCTTGCGCACACCATACTCTCTCCGACGTACCCCCACGAAGCTAAAAATGCTCTTGTCGAAGCGTTCTTCAACGCCGAGCTTTTTCGCCGTGTTCATGACGACTTCAAGGGGCGAGAGCTTCCACCAGAGTTCGGCATGAAGAATGCCATGCGAAACCAGTACGGAATTCTGCCAAGTCGGGTAGATCTTGCCTACCGTGTTTTGATTGAGAGTGCTGAAACTGCCGGGTTCTTTGCTACGCGAGCAGGAGCAAAAACCCACCTGATTGTGCCAATGATTCATGTCGGTGCCGGCATCCACGCCACTCAAGCACCGGTTGCTGCAGATTCAGGTCCTAGTTTCGGTGGTGGTGGTGGTGGTGGCGATGGCCCAACACAACCGCCTCAAGCACCAAGTTCAAACCCTGGATCGTCAGCAGCCGTGGGTGCTAACCAAAGCAAGTCCTTGAGTGACGTGAAAGCGCAGTATCTATCCACCCTTATCAAGCTGTTTGAAACAAAGAGCGCTAACGGTGAACTTGATGAAAAACTCATGGAGCGCATCGAACGGCTGCTCAACGGCGAGTAATACCTAAAAGGAGAAAGCAGTGAGGAGATGAGTCGGCCCCGGTGATCTGGCTGCTGCAGCCGGGGCGGAAAAAGGAAGACCTTCGTAGTGTCCGCCCGATCAAGAAGGGCACTACGAAGGTCTGAGGCAGCCACTGAGGTGGCATCACCACTTTCAACGACCCGGGCAAGCCCGGTGAAAGCGACCACCAGTGCGCAAACACTGATGGGTTTCGACTGTATCAACGCGAGGCCTAAGCCTTGTTCGCATCATCGCCAGTCACCTTTGGAGGGGTGAGGAAGTGTACTTCCTGGGCGGGCGCGCAGCAAGGAAAACCTTGCACAAAAACGGAGAACGCCATGCGCTTCTTCAAACGCAAATCCGTGCACGTTCGTGCTTATGTTCGCTATCGCTTCGGGAAGTTGGAGGATGTTTGCCAGCACTGGCGCTCACCCCCGGGACAGATGTCGTTCGAGTTCTAAGTCGACTTTTTGACTTTTCGCCCCGTCTCCGGCTTGGCTTGGGACGGGGCTTTTTCGTTTGTGTTTTTCAGTATCCCAAGAGCGGCCTCAAATACGCGTCCGCTCTCATCCGCTCCAAGTTCCCGCGCCGTTTCCTCGAAGCGTTTCGACTGTTCTGGGTCATCGGGGAGGCTTTGGCGCCTTGCCCCGCCAGTGCCATGCGGTTGCGGGGTTTTCATTGCGCAACCCTTTCGTAAGTCAGCCGTTTGCCCACGACGCCCTTGAGCAGGAGGTCGGCACGCTGGTTGTCATCAATGCCCAGCGACTTGCGGTTAGAGAAGCGGAAATCGAACTCATCAACGTAGCGCTGCAGGTGTTCTTCACTGACGTGGTGATAGATGCCTGAAATGCCGCGCTTGAGGATGCCGAAGTAGGACTCTACGGTGTTGCTGTGGGTGCGAACGCCTTGCACCTTGGAGTCCTTCGCATATTCCTTCTGCGCGTGGTTGGTGGACTCGTGAAGATCGAACTCTTGACCGATCTTCTTGTAATGACCAGCACCGTCAGTCATCAGGTGAGTGTCTTTGGCGATGTTCGCCATCAATATCGGGTGGAGGTTTTTCGCATCGACGTTTGCAATGTGAAAGGAGCGGGTCTTGCCTTCACGGGAAACGAGAGACACCACTTTGCTGCGGTGTCCACCACCCTGAATGGCCTTCTCCCCGCGCTTCGCAGCCATGTAGGTTTCATCCGCTTCAACGATGGAGCCGCCACCACCAAGCAGATCGTTGCTGCCGTCGCGCATAGCCTCACGGATGCGGTGGCCCATGAACCACGCACTCTTCAGGGTGATCCCAAGAGTGCGGTGAAGCTGGTTGGCGCTGATACCCTTCTTGCTGGCAGCGACAAGGTAGATGCCTTGGAGCCACAAGCGCAGAGGGATATGGCTGGATTCAAAGATGGTCCCGACCTTGACGGTGAACGGCTTGCGGCAGTCATAGCACTTGTAGGTGCCGATGCGGGTAGAGGCGCCACCCATCAGCTTGTTCCGCTCAGTACCACCGCAGTGAGGACACACGGGGCCATTCGGCCAGACGCGTGACTCTACGAAAGCGTATGCGGCTTCTTCGTTGTGAAAATGTGGCTGCGAGAGGTAAGACATGGCGGCTCCTGATCGGGTACGCCAAGTATCTGCCTTCTAAGTGGGTACGTCAAGTAAAACATATGGCTATATATCCAGTACCATGCCCCTCACAAGATGAGCCCGACCGAGAACACCGCCACGCCCCGACTGGTTGACGAAGCCGCCGCCGACGCTCCGCTGGGCGCCGTGGCGGTGCGCACGCTGTGCGATTTCGCGGCGCGCCGCGGCGACCTGGATCTGCGCTTCACGCCCTCGCCTTCCGGCAGCGAAGGCGTGGCCGGCCATGGCGAGGTGACGTCGCGGCGCGGCGCGGGTTACCAGCGCGAGGTGCCGCTGGCCAGCCAGTGGCGCGGTCTGCGCGTGCAGGGCCGGGCGGACGGCTGGGACGCCAGCGCGCAGCGTCTGGAAGAGATCAAGACCCACCGCGGCGACGCCGCGGTGATCGCGGACAACGCGCGCGCCCTGCACTGGGCGCAGGCCCGGGTCTACGGCTGGATGCTGTGCGAACAGCTCGGGCTGGAGCGCATCGAGCTGGTATTGATTTACTTCAACATCGACACCGGCCAGGAAACGCCGCTCTCGGAAACCCAGAACGCCAGCACCCTGCGCGCGCACTTCGAAGACCTGTGCGAACGCTACAGCGGCTGGGCCCGGCAGGAGCGGGCGCACCGCAGCGCGCGCGACGCCGCCTTGCGCGCCTTGGTCTTTCCCTTTCCCGAATTCCGCGCCGGCCAGCGGGCGCTGGCCGAGGCCGTCTACCGCGCCCACGCGGCCGGCCGCGTGCTCATGGCGCAGGCGCCCACCGGCATCGGCAAGACGGCGGCCACGCTGTTCGCCGCGCTCAAGGCCGCGCCCGCGCAGGGGCTGGACAAGCTCTTCTACCTGACCGCGCGCACCACCGGCCGCCAGCTCGCGCTGGACGCGCTGGCGCGGCTCGGCGCCGCCAGCCAAGCGCCCGCGCGCCCGGTGCTGCCGCTGCGCGTGCTCGAACGCGTGGCGCGCGACAAGGCCTGCGAACACCCGGACAAGGCCTGCCACGGCGAGTCCTGCCCACTCGCGCGCGGCTTCTACGACCGCCTGCCCGCGGCCCGTGCCGCCGCGGCGCAGGCCGGCTGGCTGGACAAGACCGCGCTGCGCGAACTCGCGTTGGAACACAGCGTGTGCCCCTACTACCTGGGGCAGGAGATGCTGCGCTGGAGCGATGTGGCCGTGGGCGATGTGAACCACTTCTTCGACCTCGGCGCCCACTGGCACGGCCTCACGCTCGAACACGGCTGGCAGACCGCGCTGCTGGTGGACGAGGCGCACAACCTGATCGAACGCGCCCGCGCCATGTACAGCGCCCAGCTCGACCCTGCCGCCTTCCAGGCACTGCGCCGCAACGCGCCGGCCGCGCTGAAAAAAGGCCTCGACCGGCTGCACCGCCAGTGGAACGCGCTGGCGCGGGAACAGGAGAGTGAATACACCGTGCTGCCCGAGCCCCCGGGCGCGTTCAACGCCGCGCTGCAACAGCTCTGCGGCGAGATCGGCGACCACTTGGCGCTGCACCCGCAAGACGCCGCGGGCGGCCCGCTGCAGGCCTGGTTCTTCGATGCGCTGCACTTCCAGCGCGTGGCCGAGCTGCACGGCGAGCACAGCCTCTGCGACCTCACCCGCACGCCCCACCCTGCCCCCGGCACTCGCATGGCGCAACCGCTGATCAGCCTGCGCAACCTCGTGCCTGGCCCGCTGCTGCAGGACCGCTGGAGCGCCGTGCGCGGCGCCACGCTGTTCTCGGCCACGCTCGCGCCCATGGACTACGTGGCCGACCTGCTGGGCCTGCCGGCCGACACCCTGCGCGTGAACGTGCCCTCGCCGTTTGCCGGCGAACAGCTCGCGGTGCGCGTGGCGCCGCACATCTCCACCCGCTGGACCGACCGGCTGGCTTCGCTCACGCCCATGGCCGACACCATGGCCGCGCAGTTCGCGGCCGAGCCCGGCAACTACCTCGCGTTTTTCAGCAGCTTCGACTACCTGGCGCAGGCGCTCGACCGGCTGCAGCAGCGCCACCCGGCCATCCCGGTCTGGGCGCAGTCGCGCGGCATGGGTGAGCCCGAGCGCGAGGCCTTCATCGCCCGCTTCACCGACAGCGGCCAGGGCATCGGTTTTGCGGTGCTCGGCGGTGCGTTCGGGGAAGGCATCGACCTGCCCGGGCGCCGGCTCATCGGTGCCTTCATCGCCACGCTCGGCCTGCCGCAGGTGAACCCGGTGAACGAACAGCTCAAGGCCCGGCTGCAGGCGAAGTTCGGCCGCGGCTACGACTACACCTACCTGTTCCCCGGCGTGCAGAAGGTGGTGCAGGCCGCGGGCCGCGTGATCCGCAGCGAGCAAGACCACGGCACGGTCTGGCTGCTCGACGACCGCTACGCCCGCGCCGAGGTGCGGCGGCTGCTGCCGGCGTGGTGGCATGTCCGCAGTGGCGAACCGCAAGCCCGGTGAGCCATTCGGTCGTTCAACGCGTGAGCGCCATGAACAGCTGCGGCAACCGCTCGGGCAGGCGCTGCACGTTGTCGATCACGGTGTGGCGCCCGCCGAAGATATCGCCCACGTAGGCGTCGGCCTTAGGGTCGAGGCTGATGCAGTGGGTGTAGATGCCGTCCTGGCCGAGTTCGCGCACGGCTTCGCGGGCGTCTTCGATCAGGGTGCGTTCGTCGGGCGTGTCGATGTCGCTGGGCTGGCCGTCGGTGAGGATCAGCAGCAGCTTCTTGTCCGTCTGGCGCGCGCCCAGGTAGTGGCCGGCGTGGCGCAGGGCCGCGCCCATGCGGGTGGACCAGCCCGCTTCGATGCCCGCCAGGCGGCCCTTCACGTCGTCATCGAAGCGCTCCCCGAACCCCTTGATGTGCTGGTAGCGCACGTCGTGCCGGGTGTTGGAATGGAAGCCCGCGATGGCGAAAGGATCGCCCAGTTGCTCGATGGCCCAGGCCAGCAGGGTGACGGCTTCGCGGCTGAGGTCGAGCACGGTCTGCTGGCTCCCACCCGAAGACCCCAATGACACCGGCTCGTTGAGTGACTGCGACAGGTCGAGCAACAGCAGCACCGCGATGTCGCGCCCGTCGGTGCGGCGGCTCATGTTGATGCGGGGGTCGGGCGCGGCGCCGCTCTGGACATCGACCCAGGAACGGATCGCCACGTCCAGGTCCAGCTCGCTGCCCTCTTCCTGAAAACGGATGCGAACCTTGTCCTGCGGCTTGAGCAGATCGAGCAGGCGCTTGAGCTGCTTGGCCAGCCCGGCGTGGCGCGCCAGGATGGCGTGGATGTGGGCGGGGTTGCCGCCGGGTTGCAGGCGCTCGTAGAGGCTCACCCAGTCGGGCCGCCAGGTCTGGCTCTGGTAGTCCCACTCGGGGTAGTGGCGTGGCGGCAGGCCGGCCACGTCGGGTGGGGTTTCGCTCTGGGGTGGCGGCTCGAAGCTCTCTTCTTCGTCACCGGCCTCGATGTAGATCCAGAGGTGGCGGTTGTCGTCGCGGTAGTCCACCTCGGTGTCGGTGAAGAACACATTCGGCTGCTGGTCGCTCTGGCGGCGGATACGCGCCACGCACGAGAGCGCGAGGCTGGCCATCTCTTGCGTGCTCGACTCGCTTGCGGCCAGCGCCTGGTGGAAACGCTGGCAGAAGTGAAGCAGGTCCGGGTCGGTGTAGCCGTGCTGCGCATCAAGCATGGCGCGCGAGAGCATGGCCAGGCGGTGGCGCAGGCACGAGTGCGTGGCCGGGTCGCAGGCGCCCTCGGTCGGGTGCGGGTGCAGGCGCAGCAGCGTGGCGCGCAGGCCGGGGTATTCGCGCAGCAGCAGGGTGTCGATGCGCGCGTCTTCGAAGGTTTCCACCGCCAGGCGCTGGAACGGGCTCCAGTTGTCGGCCACCTGCGGCTGGCTCCAGCGGCGGTGGCCGGCCATGTGGGCGAGCGCGGCGCGGTAGCGGTCGATGCCGCGCACGCCGTCGCGGTCGTCGAGCACGTCGGGCAGGCGCATGCCCAGGTCGTCGAAGTAAGGCCGCAGCGGCACCGACGCATCCGGCGCGGCGGCATCGCCCAGGTGGGTCGTGGCGTAGGGCACGAGCAGCGCCTCTTGCTGCCACAGGGCCTGCAGGTACAGGTCGAGCACTCGGCTGTGGTCGGCCAGCAGGGTGCCGCGGCGCTCGCGCTGCAGCACGGCCCGGGCGTCGGCCGAGCGCAGGGCGAAGTAGTCGCGCTGGTGTTCGGGGTGGTGCTGGTGGTTGCGGATGCCGTACTCCACCCAGCGCTGCAGTCCGCCCACGCTGAGCAGGCCCAGCAGCTGCGGCGCGCGCTCGAAGAACAGCGGCAGGCCGGGGCTGGCAAAGGTCTGGTGGTGGCCGTGGATGGAGCCGGTGGTGCGCTCCATGAAGTCGAGCGAGAGGCTCAGGTAGCGCTGGAACGGTTCGCGCGAGGACAAAGCCCCCAACCCTGGCTGCGCCAGGCCCGCCGAGGGGGTGCCGTCGTTCCTGGGGCGGCCCGGCGAACGACTCAGTCGCCTCGCCACCGCCGCCAGGCTCTGCAGGAACGGCGCGATGGCCTTGCCGTTGGGCGACTTGTAGAGCGTGTGGATGGTGGCCGCGATGGCGGGCAGCGCGTCTTCGCCGAGCGAGCGCGCCACCTGCGGCCACTCGGCCAGGAAGATCAGCATCGGCTCCACGCCGCGGCCCAGCTTGCCGAGGGTGCGCGCGTAATCGAGGTAGGCGTCCAGCCCCTCGGGGCTGAGCACGCGCACCGCATCCACGAGGCAGGCCTCGAACACCGGGTCCACCTCGGGGAAACGCGTGTCGAGCCGGGCGCGCCACGCGGGCAGGCGTTCCAGGAAGCTCGCGGTTTCGGTGGCGGTCATGGCGTCGGCGGAGCTCAGGCCGGCACGGTCTCGAACACGGCGTCGATGGCGTGGTCCAGCGTCTCACGGATGTCGGCGTCGTCGGTGATGGGCCGCACCAGCGCCATGCGGCAGGCGTCGCGCGGCGCCACGCCGTGCTGCATGAGCGTGGCGGCGTAGACCATGAGGCGGGTGGAGATGCCTTCGACCAGACCGTGGCCCTTGAGGTTGCGCGCGGCGACGGCGATCTTCACCAGCCGTTCGGCCAGCGCCACGTCGATGCCGGTTTCGCTGGCCACGATGCGCGCTTCTTGCCCGGGTGGCGGGTAGTCGAAATCGAAGGCGGCGAAGCGCTGTTTGGTGGAGGGCTTCAGGTCCTTCATGAGGTTCTGGTAGCCGGGGTTGTAGGAGATGACGAGCTGGAAGTCCGGGTGGGCGCGCACCTGCTCGCCCTTCTTGTCCAGCGGCAGGGTGCGGCGATGGTCGGTAAGCGGGTGGATCACCACCGTGGTGTCCTGGCGTGCTTCGACGATTTCGTCGAGGTAGCAGATGGCGCCGATGCGCGCGGCATGGGTGAGCGGGCCGTCGAGCCAGCGCGTGCCGCCGGCTTCGAGCAGGTAGCGGCCCACGAGGTCGGAGGCGGTCATGTCTTCGTTGCAGGCGACGGTGATGAGCGGCCGCTTGAGCTTCCAGGCCATGTATTCGACGAAGCGCGATTTGCCACAGCCGGTGGGGCCTTTGAGCATGATCGGCAGGCGCGCGGCGTAGGCGGCTTCGTACAGCGCGACCTCGTTGCTCTGCGGCTGGTAGTAGGGTTCTTGGGTGATGCGGTAGTCGGTGGTCATCTCTGGTCTCCGATTGACTGTGTCCTTGCTGGGATCCGTGATGAAGGCACTTCGCTCCGCGTTTGGAGCACTGGGCATCCAACTACGCTCATGTCCCCCGGGTCGGGCTGCGCCCGCCCCTCCTCCTTTACTTCGCTGCGTCGGACACCCAGCGCTCCAAACGCCAGCACCTGGGCTCCGATCCTCTGTTTTCGCCTCGGCACGCCTACGCTGCTTCGGAATCGGGGCCACTGGGTGTACTGCAAAGCGAGGTAAAGGAGGAGCCGGCCGCAGGCCGGCGGGGGACACGAGCGTCGCAGTGCGCCCAGTGGCCCCGATTCCGAAGCAGCCCCAGCGGCGCGCGTGACTTCCGACCAGGGCACCCGTGGAACCGGCTTCGCCGGGCCACCAGGTGCGTCCCCCCACCGGGGGGAAGCCGCGTCAGCGGCGCAGGGGGGTCATTTATGACTGCCCAATTTCTCGCGCCAGCCGGGGTACAGCTTGTCCGCATCCCCAGGAAACGAGGCAAAGGCCCGCGCGAACTCCTTGTGTTCCTTCGCGAACTCGATCGGGTCCGCGCCCGACTTCCAGCACTCGTAGGACTGGCGCAGCGAAATGGCACCGGCGGCCGGCGAATCGATGTGGCCGTAGGAGCCGCCACCCGAGGTGTTGATCACGTTGCCGTGGCCCAGGTTTTCAAAGAAACCCGGCAGGCGCAGCGCGTTCATGCCGCCCGAGATGATCGGGGTGGTGGGCTTCATGCCGTACCACTTCTGGTAGTAGACCGGGCCTTGCGCCTCGTCGCGCTCGATCATGTAGGCGATGTTCTTGTCCGAGTTCTCGCCTTCCATCTTGCCGTAGCCCATGGTCCCCACGTGGATGCCCGAAGCGCCTTGCAGGCGCGCGATCTTGGCCAGCACGAAGGCCGTGTAGCCGCGCTTGGCGCTGGGGCTGGTGATCATGCCGTGGCCGGCACGGTGGTAGTGCAGGTACTGGCCTGGGTACTGGCGGCGGGCGGTGGTGATCATGCCCGGGCCACCCACGAAACCGTCCACCAGGAAGGCCAGCTTGTCGGCATCGGGGCCGAAGGTTTCCAGCGCGAAATCGGCACGGGCCAGCATTTCGTAGTGGTCGTCGGCGGTGATGTTCATCGAGAACAGCTTGGCCTCACCGGTTTCGTCCTGGGCACGCTTCATCGCGTCGTACACCAGCGGCAACACCTTCTTCAGCGGGCAGAACACCTGGTTGCCCTGGGGCTCGTCGTTCTTGATGAAGTCGCCTCCCAGCCAGAACTGATACGCCGCGGCCGCGAACGGCTCGGGGCGCAGGCCCAGCTTGGGCTTGATGATGGTGCCGGCGATGTAGCCACCGTCCTTGATCGGGCGGCCCAGCACGCGCCACATGTCCGAAATGTCCTTGCTCGGGCCGTCAAACAGCTGGATCGCACGCTCGGGGAAGTAGATGTCGTGGATCTTGGCGTGCTGGATGTCGCCCATGCCCTGGTTGTTGCCGATCACCAGCGTGAGGATGGAGACCATCATCATGCGGCCGTCGGTGATGTTGCGGTCGAACAGGTCCATCGGGTAGGCGATGCGCATGTCTTCCGTGGCTTCGTCGATGTAGTACACCAGCGCGTCCACGCCCTTGGTGAAGTCATCGGTGGTGCTCACTTCGACGTTGGTGCCGGTGGACGACTCGGCCGCGAAGTGGGCTGCGGCCTCCAGGTAGCCGTGACCGGCCTTGGGCTTCATCTTGTAGGCCACGAGGACGTGTTTGCCGCCGGCGATCAGGTCGGCTTCTTTCAGGCTGAGGTCGGCGTAGCGGTTGCTTTGGTCCATGAATCGTCTCCATAAGGGGCTGTTGATGGACGTGATTGTTGGTCCGCAAACGAATAAGTAAAAGTAAAATGTTTAGACTGTTACGGTAGATTTTTATCAATCAATCGAAAGGGCACGCTATGCAACTGCGCCACGCCACCCTGCACCAGCTACGCATCTTTCACGCGGTGGCGCGCCACGGCAGCTTCGCGCGCGCCGCCGAAGCGCTGCACCTGTCGCCGCCCACGCTGTCGCTGCAGGTCAAGCAGCTGTCGGAAACCGTGGGCCAGCCGCTGTTCGAGCAACTGGGCAAGAAGATCTTTCTCACCGCCGCCGGCCAGACCCTGGCCGATGCCTGCCACGACATCGAGACCCGCATGGAACGCCTGTCGGAAGACCTGGCCGCGCTGCAGGGCGTGGAGCGCGGCAGCCTCAAGCTCGCCATCCTCACCACCGTGAAATACACCGTGCCCAAGCTGCTGGGCGGCTTCTGCGCGGCACACCCCGGCATCGAGGTGGCCATGCTGGTGGGCAACCGCGAAAACCTGCTGCAGCGCCTGGCCGCCAACCAGGACGACCTCTACATCATGGGCCAGCCGCCCGAGAGCATGGACGTGGTCAGCGAGAACTTCGCAGACAACCCGCTGGTGCTGGTGGCGCCGCCCGACCACCCCCTGGTGGGCAAAAAGAAGATCGCGCCCAAGCGGCTCGCCAGCGAGCCCTTCATCCTGCGCGAGCCGGGCTCGGGCACGCGGCTGACCGCCGAGAAGTTCTTCGCCAGCCAGGGTGTGACGCTGAAGAACCGGCTCGAAGTGGGCAGCAACGAAGCCATCAAGCAGACCGTGGCCGGCGGCCTGGGGTTGGCGGTGCTGTCATCGACCACGGTGGTCTCCGAACTCGCGCTGGGCGAGCTGGTGATGCTGGACGTGGTGGGCTTTCCATTGATCCGCCGCTGGCACGTGGTCTACCCGCGCGGCAAGCGGCTGTCGGCCGCGGCGCTGGCGTTCAAGGACTGGCTGTTCGAGCACCGGCCCACCGGCCCCGCCCAACCCACCACCTGAGCCGGCCCGGGCGACCGCTCAGCGGGCCTCTTCGGCCAGCGCTTCCTCGTCCTCGGGCAGGCGCGAGATCAGGACCTGATCGATGCGCCGGCCATCGAGCACCAGCACCTCGAAGCGCCAGCCCACGCAGTCCACGTGCTGGTGCTGTTCCAGCAGATCGCCTTGCACGGTCTGCATCAAGCCGGCCACGGTGTTGTAGCGGCCCTTGTCCTCGTCGGGCAGTTCCCCGATATCCAGCCGCGCCTTGAGCTCGGCCACCGGCATGGCGCCATCGACCAGCCAGGCGCCGTCTTCGCGTTGCGTGGCCCAGGCATCCACGGCCTCGTGGGGCGAGAGTTCGCCGGTGATCGCTTCGAGCATGTCCAACGGGGTCAGCAGGCCCTGCACCACGCCGTATTCGTCCACCACGAACACCATGCGCGTGGAGCGTTCGCGGAACTGCTCCAGCAGCTCCATGCCGCTGAGGGTTTCGGGCACGAACACGGCCGGCTGCACGTGGCGCATCAGCACCTCGTTGTGGCCCTCGGCCTGCAGCGCCAGCATGCGCGGCAGGTGGATCACCCCCACCACATCCTCCAGCCCGCCGCGGCACACCGGGTACCAGGAGTGGCCGGTGATCCAGGCCTTCTGCACCGCCTCGTCGATGGTGTCCTGGGCACTCAGCCACTGGATCTCGGAGTGCGGCACCATGATCGAGGTGAGCTGGCGGTCGTCGAGCAGGAACACGTTGCGCACCATCTGGTGCTCGTGTTCTTCGATGATGCCGGCGTCCACCCCCTCCACCAGGCTGGCGTTGATTTCTTCCTCGGTCACGTGCTGCACCGCGTTGGTGTCGATGCGCAGCAGCTTCAAGGTGCCCTGCGTGGTCACCGACAGCAGCAGCACGAACGGACGCGCGATGCGCGCCACCCAGGCCATGGGCCGCGAGACCCAGCGCGAGACGGTTTCGGGATAGAGCTGGCCGATGCGCTTGGGCACCAGTTCACCAAACACAATGGTGATGAAGGTGATCACCACCACCACCACGGCGGTGGCGGTGATGCCGGCCGTGGCCTCGGTCAGCCCCAGACCCTGCAGCCAGGCCGCCAGGCCGGCGCTGAAGGCCGCCTCGCCCACGATGCCGTTGAGCATGCCGATGGAGGTGATGCCGACCTGCACCGACGACAGGAACTGCGTCGGGTCCTCCAGCAGCTTCAAGGCGGTCTGTGCGCCCTTGTCGCCGGACTCCGCCATGGCCGCCAGACGCGCCTTCTTGCTGGAAGCCAGCGCCAACTCGGACATGGCGAAAGCGCCATTGAGCAGCGTGAGGAAAACAATGATGAGGATGTCCATAATCGGCGAATGGCACTTTACATGATCGGTGACGTGCAGGGCTGCGACGACGCCCTGGGCCGCCTGCTCGACGAAATCGGTTTTTCACCCAGCCGCGACACGCTGTACCTGCTGGGGGATCTGGTCAACCGCGGGCCCGGGTCGCTGGCGGTGATGCGCCGGCTGATGGCGCTCGAAGGCTCGGCGCATTGCCTGCTGGGTAACCACGACCTGCACCTGCTTGCCGTGGCGCACGGCGTGCGCAAACCCCACCGCAGCGACACCGTGGGCGACGTGCTGCACGCGCCCGACCGCGACGCCCTGCTCGACTGGCTGCGGGCACGGCCCATGGCGCTGTTCGAACACGGCTGGCTGATGGTGCACGCCGGTGTGCTGCCGCAGTGGGACGTGGCGCAGACGCTGGCGCTGGCGCAGGAGCTGCAGTCGGTGCTGCGCAGCCCGGACTGGACGGTGTTCCTCAAGGAAATGTATGGCAATCGGCCCGACCTCTGGAGCGACGCACTGCAGGGGCCGCAGCGGCTGCGCGTGATCGTCAACGCGCTCACACGCCTGCGCTTTTGCACGGCACAAGGGGTGATGGAGTTCGACACCAAGGACAGCGCGGACAGCGCCCCCGCGGGCTTCATGCCCTGGTTCGACGTGCCCGGACGGCGCACGGCCGGCGTGCCGGTGGCGTTCGGGCACTGGTCCACGCTGGGCACGGTGCGGCGCGACGACCTGCTGCCGCTGGACACGGGTTGTGTGTGGGGTGGTTGTCTCACCGCGGCGCGCATGCTGGGCGCGGCGGGCCGCGTCGAGCGCATCGCCGTGCGCTGCGCCCAGGCGCGCAAACCCGGCAAGGACTGAAACACCGACGCGGGGGACAGCCCCTCAGTTGTCCTGCGTGGGGGCCGGGGCGCTCTTGAACAGCGCCGGCACCTTCTTGCGGGTCTTGATGTTGGGCGAGCCGCTGCGCACCGCGGGCCGTTGCGACACTTCCCACGATGGCGGGGCGTCGCTGGGCGCGCTGGGCTCGTAGGGCTTGTCGAACAGCGGATCGGCCGGAGCGCGGGGTGCGCGCACGGGGCGGCTGCCCGATTCGTAGCGGCCACCAGATCGGGGCTCGCGCGGCGAGCGGCTTTCGCGGCGTGCTTCGTCGCCTTCGGGCTGCTGCCAGGCGCGCTGGCCGTCGTTGAAGCGGCCGGCCGGGCGTTTGTCTGCCTCCAGCTCCAGCGCTTCGAGTTCCAGCTTCTTGCCCAGCAGTTTTTCCAGATCGCCCATCAGGCGCGCGTCGCGTGCGCTGACGAAGGACACGGCCAGACCTGAGGCACCGGCGCGGCCGGTGCGGCCGATGCGGTGCACGTAGTCTTCGGCGTTGAACGGGATGTCGAAGTTGAACACCGCGGGCACGTCCTTGATGTCCAGGCCGCGCGCGGCCACATCGGTACACACCAGCAGGTCCACCGCGCCGCTCTTGAAGGCTTCGAGCGCCTTGAGGCGCTCGTCCTGGCTCTTGTCGCCGTGCAGGGCCGTGGTGTTCAGGCCCTCGCGCTCCAGCGAACGCGCCAGACGGGCACAGCCCAGCTTGCTGTTGACGAACACGAAAGCCTGCTTCAGGCCGCGCTCGCGCAGGATCTGCTTGAGCGTGCCGCGCTTGTCGTCGTCGTCGACCCGGTAGAAATGCTGTTCCACGGTGGAGGCGGTGGCGTTGGAGCGCGCCACCTCGATGGTCACCGGGTCCTGCAGGTAGCTGTTGGCCAGGCGCTTGATCTCGGGCGAGAAGGTGGCCGAGAACAGCAGCGTGGTGCGCTGCTTGGGCAGGTAGCTCAGGATGCGCTGCAGATCGGGCAGGAAGCCGATGTCGAGCATGCGGTCGGCCTCGTCGAGCACCACGTATTCGACCTGGTTCAACACGCAGTTCTTGGCTTCGATGTGGTCCAGCAGACGCCCCGGCGTGGCCACCAGCACTTCCACGCCCTTCTTCAGCTCGGCGGTCTGCGGTTTCATGTCCATGCCACCGAACACCACGGTGCTGCGCAGGTTGGTGTACTTGGCGTAGAGCTTGACCTGCTCGGCCACCTGGTCGGCCAGTTCGCGCGTGGGCAACAGCACCAGGGCTCGCACGGGGTGGCGCGCGGGCGAGGTGGAGGTGTTGTCGTGCTTCATCATGCGCTGCAGCAGCGGCAGCGTGAAGGCGGCGGTCTTGCCGGTGCCAGTCTGGGCCGCGCCCATCACGTCACGTCCCTGCAGCACCACGGGGATGGCCTGCGCCTGGATCGGCGTCATGTTCTCGTAGCCCATTTCGGCCACGGCTCGCTCCAGCGAGGGTGAGAGGGAGAGTTGGGAAAAGGATTGCGTCATTGCGGTACAGATAAGGGCCCCCAACCCTGGCGGAGCCAGGCCCCCCTGGGGGGTGCAGTCGTTCTTGGGGCGGCCCGGCGGACGACTCGATAGCCGGGTATTGTCTCACTTTGACCGCTTTTCGACCAAGCGGCGCGCCGCGGCGGCGCGCGGGGGCGTCAGAGCTGCCGCGCGCTGAAGGTGTCGCAGGCGGCCACGCTGCCGCTCTGCAGACCGGTGTTGAACCAGCGCTGGCGCTGTTCGCTGGTGCCGTGGGTGAAGCTGTCGGGCACCACCTGCCCCTGGCTCTGGCGCTGCAGGGCGTCGTCGCCGATCGCGGCGGCCGCATTCAGCGCTTCCTCCACATCGCCCGGCTCCAGGATGGCCTTGCTCTTGTGGTTGTGGTTGGCCCAGATGCCGGCAAAACAGTCGGCCTGCAATTCAAGCCGCACGGACAGCGCGTTGTATTCGCGCTGGCTGACGCGCCCGCGCGCCTGCTCCATCTTGTCGGTGGTGCCGAGCAGGTTCTGCACGTGGTGGCCGACCTCATGCGCGATCACGTAAGCCTGGGCGAAGTCGCCGGGCGCGCCGAGCTGGCGTTTGAGTGTGTCGTAGAAGCTCAGGTCGATGTAGACCTTTTGGTCACCCGGGCAATAGAACGGGCCCATGGCGGACTGGCCGGTGCCGCAGGCCGTGGGCACGGCGCCGCGGAACAACACCAGGCGGGGCTTCTGGTACTGCGAGCCGCTCTGCTGAAACACGGTCATCCAGGCGTCCTCCGTGCCACCCAGCACGGCGGCCACGAACTGGCCCATTTCGTCGGTCGGTTGGCCCGCCGGGGCCGATGCGGGCGCGTTCTGCGTCTGCGTCGGTGCGAGCTCGCCCGTTCCGCCCAGGAAGCCGAGGATGGTCATCGGGTTGATACCGAAGATCCAGCCGGCGATCAGCGCCACCACGATGGTCCCCAGGCCGATGTTCCGTCCGCCAGTGCGGCGGCCACCGCCCGACGAGGCGCGGCGGTCTTCCACCTGGTCCGACTGGCGGTTGTTTTCCCATTTCATGGCACGTACTCCTCGGGTCTGGCGACACAGCCAGACCCATTATGCAAAGCCCATCAACAAAAAAGCGCTGCCATGGGGCAGCGCTTGCATCGCGAGGGGTGCGAAGGTTTCAGGTCTTGGGCAGCGTCACACCGACCTGGCCCTGGTACTTGCCGCCACGGTCCTTGTAGCTGGTTTCGCAGACGTCGTCCTTGTCGCTCTCGAAGAACAGCACCTGGGCGCAGCCTTCGCCCGCGTAGATCTTGGCCGGCAGCGGCGTGGTGTTGGAAAACTCCAGCGTCACATACCCTTCCCACTCGGGCTCGAAGGGGGTCACGTTGACGATGATGCCGCAGCGGGCGTAGGTGCTCTTGCCCAGGCAGATGGTGAGCACGTTGCGCGGGATACGGAAGTACTCGATGGTGCGCGCCAGCGCAAAGCTGTTGGGCGGAATGATGCAGACGTCCTTGTTGATGTCCACAAAGCTGTTTTCATCGAAGTTCTTCGGGTCCACCACGGTGCTGTGGATGTTGGTGAAGACCTTGAATTCGGGCGCGCAGCGGATGTCGTAGCCGTAGCTGCTGGTGCCGTAGCTCACGATCTTGTGGCCGGCGGCGTCCTGGCGGATCTGGCCCGGTTCGAAGGGATCGATCATGCCGTGCTGCTCGGCCATGCGGCGGATCCATTTGTCGCTTTTGATGCTCATGCGTGCGTTCTCCGGGCGGTGTTGTTGCGTCCGATTGTAGGCACCCGGGCACACCGCACCCGGGGCGTAGCCCCGCCCTGGCCACCGATTGACCCTGCTGTCATTCATGTAATTTCAGAACTTCCTGAAAATTCAGACACAGCCACCTAGACTCCCACCCATGCCGCTGCAAGACCACCTTCCCCCACTGAACCGCGAATTCGTTGCCCACTTTGGCGAGATGGGCAGCAAATGGGGCATCAACCGCACCGTGGGCCAGATCTACGCGCTGATCTTCATCTCGCCCCGGGCGCTCAACGCCGACGAGATCGCCGAGCAGTTGGAGTTCTCGCGCTCCAACGTCAGCATGGGCCTCAAGGAACTGCAGTCCTGGCGCCTGGTGCGCTTGCGCCACCAGCCGGGTGACCGGCGCGAGTATTTCGAAGCGCCGGCCGATGTGTGGGAGATCTTCCGCGTGCTGGCCGAAGAGCGCCGCCGCCGCGAGATCGAGCCCACGCTGTCGATGCTGCGCACGGCCCTGCTGGAGACGCCCTCGACCGACGCCGAACGCCACGCCCAGGCCCGCATGCGCGACATGCACGACCTGATCGACCGGCTCATGACCTGGTTCGACGACGTGCAGAAGCTGGCCCCCGAGACCGCCCTGCAGCTCATGGGCATGGGCGCGACCGTGACCCGCGTGCTCGAACTCAAGGACCGGCTCACCGGCAAGGGTGCCGCCCGCCCAGCCCGCGCCGACAAGCCGTCCGACGCCGCCTGACGGCCCGTTTTCGCCACGCCCCCATCACCAGGAACCCCCATGGACGCCTTGATCCTGTCGCGAATCCAGTTCGCCGCCAACATCAGCTTTCACATCCTGTTCCCGACCATCACGATCGCGCTGGGCTGGTTCCTGCTGTATTTCCGGATCCGCCACATCCAGACGCGCGACCCGGCCTGGGAGGAGGCCTACTACTTCTGGACCAAGGTGTTTGCACTGTCGTTCGCGCTCGGTGTGGTCTCGGGCGTGGTCATGAGCTTCCAGTTCGGCACCAACTGGCCCGGCTTCATGGAGAAGACCGGGAACATTTCCGGCCCCTTGCTGGGTTACGAGGTGCTGACCGCGTTTTTCCTCGAGGCCAGCTTCCTGGGCATCATGCTGTTCGGCCGGGGACGGGTGAGCGCGCGCGTGCACCTGATCGCCACCTTTCTCGTCGCCTTTGGCACCACCCTGTCGGCCTTCTGGATCCTGAGCCTGAACTCGTGGATGCAGACGCCCGCGGGTTTCGAGATCGTCGATGGCAAGTTCCTGCCGGTCGACTGGTTCGCGGTGGTGTTCAACCCCTCCTTCCCCTACCGCCTCGCGCACAAGCTGCTGGCCTCCACGCTCACCGCTTCGTTCCTGATCGCCGGCCTGTGCGCCTGGCAGCTCATCAAGGGCAGTGCCACGGGTGGCACGCACAAGGCCTTGCGCACGGCCGTGATCGCGGCCTCGGTCGCCATGCCCTTGCAGTTCCTGGCCGGCGACCTGCATGGCCTGAACACCCTGGAGCACCAGCCGGCCAAGATCGCCGCGCTGGAGGGCCTCTGGCACACAGAGAAAAGCGCGCCGCTCACGCTGTTCGGCATGCCGGACGAAGCGGCGGGCACCACGCACTATGCCGTGAAGCTTCCCAAGATGGCCAGCCTGATCCTCGCGCACGACATGGACGCCGAGCTCCAGGGCCTCAACGCATTCCCCGGCGCGCACCCGCCCGTGGCGCCGATCTTCTGGGCCTTCCGCGTGATGGTGGGTGTGGGCACGCTGATGCTGCTGGTGGCCTGGGCCTCGGCGTGGCAGCTCTGGCGCAGGCGCGGTCCCACCGCGGTGGACAAGTCCGTGTTGCCGCGACCCGCGCTCTACGTGCTCGCTGCCATGACCTTCTCGGGATGGCTGGCCACGCTCGCCGGGTGGTACGTCACCGAGATCGGCCGCCAGCCCTTCGTGGTCTACGGTCACCTGCGCACCGCCGATGTGGCCACCAGCCTGCCCTCGTCGATGATCGCTTCCACCCTGGCCGCCTACCTCATCGTGTATGGCCTGCTGCTCATCACCTACGTGGGCGTGCTCAAGTACATGGCCGAACACCCGGTCAAACATGCCCCCGAAGCACCCCGCGGCGCCGAGCTCGGCAAGGCTGGCGTTTAAACAGACAACACACCATGAACATGACCTGGGCCGAGATGCTCCCCCTCATCTTCCTCGCCGTGATGGGCCTGTCCTTGCTCGCCTACGTGGTGCTCGACGGCTACGACCTGGGCGTGGGCCTGCTGCTGCCGCTGGCCACCAGCCAGGAACAGAAGGACACCATGATCTCCAGCATCGGCCCCTTCTGGGACGCCAACGAAACCTGGCTGGTGCTGGGCGTGGGCGTGTTGCTGGTGGCCTTCCCGATGGCGCATGGCCTGGTGCTGCAGGCGCTGTACCTGCCGGTGGCGCTGATGCTGATCGGCCTGATCCTGCGTGGCGTGGCGTTCGATTTCCGCGTCAAGGCGCCCCCACGCTACCTGCCGTTCTGGAACCGCGCCTTCTTCATGGGCTCGCTGCTGGCCAGTGCCTCGCAGGGCTGGATGCTGGGCAGCTACATCACGGGCTTCGACAACGGCCGGCTGGGTCTGGCATTCAGCCTGGGCATCGCGTTCACGCTGCCGGCGGCCTACGTCCTGCTCGGCGCGGGCTGGTTGATCATGAAGACCGAGGGCGATCTGCAGGCGCACGCGGTGCGCTGGGCGCGGCGCGTGTTGTGGCCGGTGGGCGCGGCCCTGGTGGCCATCTCGGCTGCCACGCCCCTGGTGAACCCGGCGGTGGTGGACAAGTGGTTTGGCGTGCCCGAGGTGTTCGCACTGGCGCCGATTCCGCTGAGCTGCGCAGCGGCCTTTTTCGCGGTCCGCTGGGTGGTGACCCACCCCGGCGTGGTGAGGGCGGGCCACGGCTGGGTGGTGTTCGCATCCACCGTGCTGATCTTCGTGCTCGCCTTCTTCGGCCTGGCCTACAGCATCTATCCGGACATCGTGATCGGTCGCATGACGGTGTGGGAAGCCGCCATCTCCACCGGCTCGCTCACGGTCATCTTCGTCGGCGTGGCCATCACACTGCCCATGATCATCGTCTACACGATCTACATGTACCGGGTCTTCTGGGGCAAGGCCCGTGCGCTCACCTACAACTGAGTGCCTGTCCCTCCGACGAAAATCTGCTTTAATAATTCCGAGGAAATCGGTCAACACCTCGGAGGATCAGGGATGAAGGCACCGCAGAACCGTCGCATCCTGTTGGTGGATGACATGCCGGCCATCCATGAGGACTTTCGAAAGATCCTCGTGCCGCAGGCACCGGAGCACGAGGAACTCAGCGCTGTGGAAGCGGCCCTGTTTGGCGATGAGGACCCGGCGTCCGCCCTCATCGCCTTTGAGCTCGATTCTGCCTACCAGGGGCAGGAAGCGCTGGCCAAGGTGGAAGCCTCCCTCAATGACAACCGGCCCTACGCCATGGCCTTCGTCGACATGCGCATGCCGCCGGGCTGGGATGGCGTGCAGACCATCGAGCATCTGTGGCGCAGCGACCCGCGCTTGCAAGTGGTCATTTGCACGGCCTATGCCGACAGCTCATGGGACGAGATACTGGCGCAGCTCGACGTGCGCGACCGCCTGCTCATCCTGAAGAAGCCCTTTGACGCAATCGAGGTGGCCCAGCTGGCTTCGGCGCTCACCACCAAATGGCAAATGACGCAGGATGCGGCTGCGCAACGCACGCGGCTGGAAGACGCGGTGGCGGAACGCACCCGCGAACTGCGCACCGTCAACGAAGCGCTTCAAAACGAGATCGGTGAGCGCAAGCATCTGGAAGGGCAGTTGGTCCAGTCGGAAAAACTCGCTTCCATCGGCCAACTGGCCGCCGGTGTGGCGCACGAGATCAACAACCCGATCGGCTACATCTTTTCAAACTTCGGCACGCTGGAGGGCTACATCGAGCAATTGTTCGAGCTGCTCACCGCCTATGAACGGGCCGAAGCCAGCGTTCACGAACCCGAAGTGGCCAGGGGCTTGCGGGCACTGCGCGAACGTGTGGAACTGGATTTCCTGAAAGAAGACATTCCGGTGCTCATGCGGGAATCCAAGCAAGGCATCGTTCGGGTGCGCCAGATCGTTCAGGACCTGAAGGACTTCTCCCACGTGGACTCGAAGCAGGAATGGGAATGGACCGATCTGCACAAGGGCATCGATTCGACGCTGAACATCGTGGCCAGCGAAATCAAGTACCGGGCCGATCTGGTGAAGGCGTACGGTGCCATTCCCCCTATCGAATGCCTGGCTTCCCAGATCAACCAGGTGGTCATGAACCTGGTCGTCAACGCGGCCCACGCGATGGGCGAACAGCGGGGCTGCATCACCATTCGCACGGGAACCGAAGGGGAGCACGTGTGGCTGGAGGTGGGCGACACGGGCTCTGGCATGCCCCCCGAAACGCTCAAACGCATTTTCGAGCCCTTCTTCACCACCAAGCCCATCGGCAAGGGCACAGGGCTGGGGCTGTCGCTGTCCTACGGCATCGTGCAAAAACACAATGGACGCATTGACGTGGACAGTGTGGTCGATCAGGGCACCACGTTCCGCGTGACCTTGCCCATTCGGCAGACACCAGCGTAAGCCGGCCCACCCTCTGAAGTCCGTTTCATGCAAGGCGCCCCATGAAAGCACCATCCAGCCAAGACACGGACCGCATGCCTGAAGTGCAGCACACCCCGCCATCGCGTCACAACGCCGATTCCGAGGCGGCAACGCCAAAGACGGGAGGGCCGACAGAAGCGATTCAGATCAACGAGCAGGATCTGCTCGGCACGCTGATGGAAAACTCCCCGGATTCCATCTTCTTCAAGGATCTGGACTCGCGCCTGGTCAAGGCCAGCCGCTCGGAAATTCAGAACCTCCGGCGACTGGCGATCAGTCGCTACCGTGCGGCGCACCCGGACATTGGTGAAGATGCATTCCCCGCGCATTTCGCCAGTGTGGAAGCGTTTGAAAAATACGTGATCGGCAAGACCGATGCCGACATCTATGGCGAGGATCGGGCGGGCGAATTCTCCAACGATGAAAAGGAGATCATCCGCACCGGAAAACCCATCATCGAGAAGAGCGAAAAAACCGTTCACCCGGATGGACGCGTGGTCTGGTACCTCACCACCAAAGGCCCCTGGCGGGACAGGAACGGCCAGCTGATCGGGACCTTTGGGACATCGAAGAACATTTCCGAGTTGAAGGAAGCCGAGCGAAGAATCGAAGAGGTTCAAGCCCAGTTGCTCACCACGGCACGCCTGGCGGGCATGGCCGAGATCGCCACCAACGTGCTGCACAACGTGGGCAACGTGCTCAACAGCGTCAACGTGTCGGCCGACCTGATGGCCGCCCAGTTGCGGACATCCAAGCTCAAGGGGCTCACGCGCGCCGTCGGCCTGATGGATGCGCATGCCGGGGATCTGGGCGAGTTCCTGACGCAGGACGCCAAGGGCAAGCTGCTACCCACCTACCTGCGCGAACTGGCCCGTGCTCTGGAGGTCGAACACGAAGCCATGGCAACGGAACTCGGCGCGCTGTGCAGCAGCGTGGACCATATCAAACAGGTCATCGCCACCCAGCAGTCCTACGCTGGCGCCCCGCGTGTCGTTGAATCCGCACAGGTGAACGAGCTGCTGGACGACGCGTTGCGCATGCATGCGGATGCACTGACACGCCACAAAGTGGAGGTGGACAAGAGCCACGTGGCCCTGCCCGCGCTCTTGCTGGATCGGCACCGCGTGCTGCAGGTGCTGGTGAACCTGATCAGCAACGCCAAACAGGCATTGCACGGTGTTTCCGACAGGCGACCGCTCATCACATTGGATGCGGCTTTGCTGGAAGGCGTGGAAGGGAGTGTGCTGCGCATCACGGTGACGGACAACGGCGAAGGCATTGCGCCGGAGAACCTGACGCGCGTGTTCTCCCATGGTTTCACCACGCGCAAGAACGGGCACGGTTTTGGTCTGCACAGCTGCGTGCTGGCCGCCCAGGAAATGGGGGGCAGCCTGCATGCCCACAGCGACGGACCCGGACAAGGGGCCTCGTTCATCCTGGAGATTCCCGTCGCACCCGCGCGCTAAACGGCCTAGGAAACGACGGTTCGCTCGATCACCCGGTCGTCGCCCAGCACGATCAGCGCAAACAGCAGCTCGTCCAGGCTGTTCGCCTGAGCGGTCTTGCGCGCCAGCAGCGGCGTGGCCTGGGGGTTGAGCACCACGAAGTCGGCCTCGGCGCCGGGCTGCAGGTTGCCCACCAGGCCGGCCAGGCCCAGTGCCTGCGCCGCGCCCGCCGTGTGCTGCCACCAGAGCTGGCCCGGGGTGAGGCTCATGCCGGTCTTGGTGTGGCCCTCGCGGCCCACGTAGTAGGCCGCGAGCATGGTGTGGAACGGCGAGAAGCTGGTGCCGCCGCCCACGTCGCTGGCCAGGCCATAGCGCATGCCGGCCGCGTCGGCCGCGGCGAAGTCGAAGAAGCCGCTGCCCAGAAACAGGTTGCTCGTGGGGCTCACGGCCGCGGCCGCACCGGTCTGTGCCATGAGCGCGCGGTCGGCCGCGTCGAAGTGGATGCAGTGGGCGTAGATGGCGCGTTCGCGCAGCAGGCCGTGGTCGCCGTACACGCCCAGGTAGCTGCGCGAATGCGGGAACAGCTCGGCCGCCCAGCGCACCTCGTCCAGGTTTTCCGCCACGTGCGACTGGATCCACACCTGCGGGTACTTTGCGGCCAGTTCGCCCGCACCGCGCAACTGCTCGGGCGAGCTGGTGGGCGCGAAACGGGGTGTGATCGCGTAGCCCAGCCGGTCCACGCCGTGCCAGCGCTGGATCAGCGCCTCGGTGTCGATCAAGCTCTGCTCGGTGTCGTCGCGCACGCCGTCGGGGCTGTGGCGGTCCTGCAGCACCTTGCCGGTGATGAAGCGCAGCCCGCGCAGGCGCGCCTGCTCGAAGATGGCGTTGACCGACGCGGGGTGCGAGGTGGCGAAGGTCAGCGCGGTGGTCACGCCGTGGCGCTGCAGTTCGTCCAGGAAAAAACCCGCCACTTCGCTGGCGTGGGTCGGGTCGAAGAACCGGGATTCGTGCGGGAAGGTGTAGTTCTCCAGCCAGGGCAGCAGCCCGTCGGCCGGCGCGCCGATCACATCGAGCTGCGGGTAGTGGATATGCATGTCCACAAAGCCGGGGGCGATGAGGCGCCCGCGCAGGTCTTCCACCGGCACGCCCGCGAACGCGCCGACCAGCGACCGGTGGTCGCCCACGGCATGCACCACGCGCCGGCCACCGGCGTCCGGCCCCGTCACCAGCAGCCCGTCGGCGTCGTGGATCGGGGTGTGGTCGTCGGAAAAACGAAGGATGGCGGCGCGGTAGGCTTTCATGGGCATTAGCTTACCGGGCTCCGGCGCCGCCGCCATACCGCCAGGCCCATAGGACCCATGCGGATGCGGGACTGCAGCGCTCTTTCAGCGATCTCTCAGCGCGCCAGCTTGCCCTGCACGCCCTCGACCAGCCAGTTCATGTTCAGGATCTCGGGGTCACCGAGCGTCTTGCCCGCCGGAATCACCACCCGGCCCTCGTTGTCGCGCACGTCCCCCTGGGTGGCGGCGAAGGCGTGCAGTTGGCCGGCGGCCATGTCGGCCTGGCGCGCCGCCACTTCCTCGCGCACGGCGGCGGGCACCTTGCTGCCGAAGGCGTCGACGCGGATCATGCCGTCCTTCACACCGCCCCAGACGCTGCCACTCTTCCAGCCGCCATCCAGCACGGCCTTGACGCGGCGCGTGTAGTACTCGCCCCAGAGGTGGGTGACGGCGGCGATCTGCGCGTCGGGCGCGAACTTGCGCATGTCGGAGTGGTAGGCCACGGCCAGTTTGCCGCGCTCCTGCGCCGCACTCATGACGGCGGTGGAGCCGGTGTGGAAGGCCAGCACCTCGGCGCCCTGGTTCATGAGCGTCATGGCGGCGTCGCGCTCGCGCGGCGGGTTGAACCACTCGCCGAGAAACACCACACGCACCGTGGCCGCCGGATTCACCGAGCGCATGCCGAGCGCGAAGGCGTTGATGCCCTGCACCACCTCGGGGATCGGAAAACCGGCGATGTAGCCGGCCTGCGTGGCCATGCGCCCCGCTGCCACGCCGGCCAGGTAGCGGCCCTCGTAGTAGCGCGCGTTGGCCGTGGCGACGTTGGGCGCGGTCTTGTAGCCGGTGATCGACTCGAACTTCACGTCCGGGAACTCGCGCGCCACCTTCAGCGTGGGCTCCATGTAGCCGAAGCTGGGTGTGAAGATGATCTTGTGACCCTGCTGCGCGAGGTCGCGGATCACCCGTTCGGCGTCCGGGCCTTCGGGCACGTTCTCGACAAACCGGGTCTCCACCCGGCTGCCCAGAGCGGCCTGCACCGCCAGGCGCCCCTGCTCGTGCTGGCGCACCCAGCCGGCCTCGGTGAGCGGCGCCACGTACACGAAGGCGGCCTTCAGCGGCGCCGGGGCGGGCGTCTGGGCGTGGGTTGAAAAAGGGATGAAAAAACTGGCGGCCGCCAGGACGCAGACGCGCCGGGCCACGAGGTTTTTGTACATGGTGTTCCTCTACATGGCTTCCGAAGGACAAAAAAAGCGAGCCGGGGAAGCACCGGCTCGCTGGGGTTGAATTGTAATGCGCGGCCGTTTTGTGGAGTTCACATTCTTGAAACATACCATTTGGTATGGTATGTTTTGCCATCCCAAACCCATTGAACCGGAGGTTTTTCATGTGGGCATACCGACGTGGTGGCTGGCTGCTCGTGGCCATTGGCGTGATCCATTGCGCGATCGGCCTGCTGTTGAGCTGGGGCATCCTGGCGGCGTGGAGCGAAGCCGGCTGGTGGCACAGCATTGAGCGGCCGGACGTGATGCACATGGACCGGTTCGCCGCCCTGTGGTTCCAGGTGGCGGGCGTTTCATGGGTGCTGCTGGGCTGGTTGATGCAGCAATGGCTGGACCGTGTGGGCACAGTCGCGCCCCCATTGGGCTGGGCGCTGTTGCTCATGGGACTGCTCGTGGCCTATGTGCTGCCCGTCTCGGGCGCCTGGCTGTTTATTGCGCTGGGCCTGCGCATGGCCTGGCCGCCCCGCCAGCCCCAGAGCCCCGCCTGAACATGGCCCCGCCCCTCACCCGCAACGACTGGCTGGAAAAGGGCCTGCATCTGGTCGGCGATGGCGGTCCGCAGCAACTCCGGATCGACACCCTGTGCCACGCGCTGGGCGTGACCAAGGGGTCGTTCTATCACCACTTCGCCAGCCAGCCCGCCTACGTGAGCGCCCTGCTCGCCCACTGGAAAAACACCTACACGCAGCAGCTCATCGACGCGGTGGCCGGGCTCGACAACCCGCACCTGCGCAGCGAGCGCCTGAGCCAGTTGGTGTTCAGCAAGGACATGAGGCCCGAAGTGGCCTTGCGGGCATGGGGCAACAGCCATCCCGAGGTGGCCGCCACGGTGCAGGCCGTCGACGCCCAGCGCATCGCCTACCTGACGGACCTTGCCCAAGGCATGGGGTTGGCGCCGGCCCAGGCCCGTCTGGCGGCCAGGATGGGCTACGCGCAACTGATCGGCATCCAGCACCTGCCGACCCTGGTCACGCCCGAGGACGCGGTACAGATGGATCACTCCCTGTGCACGCTGCTGCTCCCAACCCAGGGGACGCCGCCATGACCGCTTCGGCATGGGCCGCTGGGCTGGACTTTCTGGCCGCGGCCCTGCACATCGCCATCATCGCTGGCGGCCCGGGCTGGTACCGGTTCTTTGGCGCCGGGGAGCGGATGGCGCAGCAGGCCGAGCAAGGCCACCCCGGGCCCGCGTTGATCACGGCGGGCATCGCCTTGGCGCTGGCAGGCTTTGCGCTCTACACGCTGTCGCTGGACGGGTGCTGCGAAGCGCTGCCGTGGCGCCGCGAGGTGGTGTGGGCGATCACCGGTGTCTATGCCCTTCGAGCCGTTGCTGTGCTGGGGCTGGCACCCTGGATCGCGACGATGCGCACCCCCTTTATGCTGGGGTCATCACTGGTCTGCGGCCTGTACGCGCTGGTCCATTTCTGGGCGCTGCGCGCCACGGCCTAGCAGGCCCGTTCAGGCCAGCGCCGCTTGCCCCACCGACCGGTCCAGCGCATCGAGCAGGGCAGCGCGCTCGGCGTCGCTCACGAAGCTCGCCTCAAAACTGTTTTTCGCCAGCGTGATCACCTCGGCCTCGGTCAGCGCGAGCGCGCGCACGGTCTGCTCGAAGTTGTCGTTCAGGTAGCCGCCGAAATAGGCCGGATCGTCGGAGTTGACGGTGGCGCACAGGCCCGCGTCGAGCAACTGCTTCATGGGGTGATCGGCCAGATCGTCCACCACGCAGAGCTTCAGGTTGGACAGTGGGCACACCGTCAGCGGTGTGCGCCGGCGCGCCAGCTCGGCCACCAGCACCGGGTCTTCCAGGCAGCGCACACCGTGGTCGATGCGCTCGGCCTGCAGCAGCTCCAGCGCCTCCCAGATGTAGTCGGGCGGGCCCTCCTCGCCCGCATGCGCCACCACGCGCAGGCCCAATTCGCGGCAGCGCGCGAAGACGTGGATGAACTTCTCGGGCGGGTGGCCGACCTCGCTCGAATCCAGGCCCACGCCGATGAAGTGCTCGCGGTAGGGCAAGGCGGCTTCGAGCGTGGCCGCGGCGTCCTCTTCGCTCAGGTGGCGCAGGAAACACAGGATCAGCGCGGCGCTGATGCCCAGCTTTTCCCGGGCGTCGGCACAGGCGCGCGCGAGGCCCTGGATCACCGTGGCCATGGGCACGCCACGTGCGGTGTGGGTCTGCGGGTCGAAGAAGAGCTCGGCGCGGATCACGTGGTCGGCCTTGGCCCGCAGGAAATAGGCCCAGGCCATGTCGTAGAAGTCGGCCTCCTTCAACAGCACGCTGGCGCCCGCGTAGTAGATGTCCAGAAAGCTCTGCAGATCGGTGAAGGCGTAAGCCGCGCGCAGCGCTTCCACGCTGGCGTAGGGCAGCGCCACCCCGTTGCGCTGGGCCAGGGCGAAGATGAGTTCGGGCTCCAGCGAGCCTTCGATGTGGATGTGCAGCTCGGCCTTGGGGATGGCGCGCGCCAGGGCCACGGCGCGTTCAACAGCGGGGTTTTTCATGGCTTGACTCCTTGCAACAAGAAAAAAAATCCGTGTCCCATGGTGCCGGAGCAACACCCGGAAGCACGAAACGGTGCAGCCCAGGGCACCGCCGGACCGGCTTTGCCGGACGGCCAGTGCCGCCCCCTTGAGGGGGTCGCGCGAAGCGCGGCGGGGGTGCTTCATCTCAGCAAACGCCCAACGTCACACCCAGGCGCGCGAGGTAGCGGCGGTAGGCGCTGGACATGCGGTCGGCCGGGCTGTGCACTTCGGCGATGGGGCCGTCCCTACCGATCGGCAGGGCGTGTGGCAGCTGCGATTCCACGACCGGCCGGTCCTGGGCGAACACCGCGTCCTGGAAGGCGCGCAGTTCTTCGTCGTCCGACAGATCGCCCAGGGTGGCCATGGCAAACCAGGCGGTGCACGAGCCGGTCGTGTCGGGCCGGATGAACAGTGCGATGGCGTTGCTCACCGGGTCGCCCACGCTGCCGTCCTTGCGCAGGATGGCGGCGAACGGGTGCGGCACGGCGTAGCGGTAGGACACCCAGCCGCCCTCGCTGGCGCCCGCGTAGGCGCGCGGCTGCCAGGCGCGGCAGTCCTCGGCCACCACACCGTCGGCCCCCTCCTGCACCTTGCCGGTCTCGACCTGCGCATGGCTGCGCGCGCCCAGCCAGCCTTCGTGCACGAACCCGAAATGGCTCAGGTCCAGGAAGTTCTCCACCAGGCGCGGCGCGCCGGTGTTCACGTCGTACGGCCCGCAGAGCACCTGGCGCCACAGCGGATCGCTCCAGGGCTCGAACACGGGCGGCTCGGCCAGCGCAGCGGGCATCTCGGTGCGGTCGGGGCGCTCCAGCCGCACCCACACCAGCCCATGGCGTTCGGTGGCCTCAAACACCGTGGCGCAATGGGAGGCGGGCGGATCGAAAGCCGGCGCCGCCGGCACATGCACACAGCGCCCGCTGGCCACCTGCGCCTGCGCGGCCGCCGCATCGCCGCCGAACTGCCAGCCGTGGTACGGGCACTCCAGCCGCGCGCCGTGCAAATGATTGAGCACCCGGCCGAGCGAGAGGCGTGCGCCGCGGTGCGGGCAGCGGTCGACCCAGGCATGCACCGCCCCTGGCGCACCATCGTGGCCCGGCTCGCGCCACAGCACCAGCGCCTCGCCCAACAGGATGCACGACACCGGCGTGTCACGCACCTGGTTGGATGCGATCACGGGGTGCCAGAGCTGGTTTTCGATCATCGAATCTCCTCAAGCAAAAAAGCCGCTGCGGGTGCAGCGGCTTGGGACCAAGGCACCGCAACTCCGACAGCGTTCAATCAGCAACGTGTCCGAGGCGAAGTGCCCGACCGAGGATGCGGTGGACCCGGCTCCGCCGGTCCACTCGCATCGCCCCCTTGAGGGGGTCGCGCCAGCGGCGCGGCGGGGGTGGGTCAGTTCGGCACCTTGCCTTCAACACCCTTGACAAAGAACTTCACGCCACCCAGGAAAGCGTCGTCGGCGACCGTGTCCTTGGCCAGCACTTCCTTGCCGCTCTGGTCCACGATCGGGCCTTTCCAGATGGCAAAGCTGCCGTCTTTCAGGCCGGCCTTGACGGCGTCGATCTTGGCCTTGGTTTCGGCCGGCACATCTTCGGCGATGGACACCATGTCGATCGCGCCTTCCTTGTGGCCCCACCACACGCCACCGGTGGTCCAGGTGCCTTCCAGCGCGTCCTTGGTGGCCTTGATGTAGTACGGCGCCCAGTTGATCACGGCCGAGCCCAGGTGGGCCTTGGGGCCGTAGGCGGTCATGTCGGAGTCCCAGCCGAAGGCGCGCTTGCCCAGCTTTTCGGCGGTCTGCAGCACGGCCGACGAGTCGGTGTTCTGCATCAGCACGTCGGCACCGCCGTTGATCAGCGAGGTGGCGGCTTCGGTTTCCTTCGGTGGGTCGAACCAGCCGTTGACCCAGACCACCTTGGTCTTGATCTTGGGGTTGACCGACTGCGCACCCAGCGTGAAGCTGTTGATGTTGCGGATGACTTCGGGGATTGGGATCGAGGCCACCACACCCAGGGTGTTGGTCTTGGTCATGGACCCGGCGATCACGCCGGCCATGTAGGCGCCTTCGTAGGTGCGGCTGTCGTAGGTGCGCAGGTTCTCGGCCGTCTTGTAGCCGGTGGCGTGCTCGAACTTCACGTCCTTGAAGTCGGGCGCCACTTTGAGCATGGGCTCCATGTAGCCGAAGGTGGTGCCGAAGATCAGCTTGTTGCCCTGGCCGGCCAGGTCGCGCAGCACGCGCTCGGCGTCGGCGCTTTCGGGCACGTTTTCCACGAAGCTGGTCACCACCTTGTCACCGAACTCGGCCTCGACCGCCTTGCGGCCGTTGTCGTGGGCAAAGGTCCAGCCGCCGTCGCCCACCGGGCCGACGTAGGCAAACGCGATCTTCAGCGGCTCGGCCTTGGGCGCCTCGACCGCGGCGGGTGCCGGGGCCGGCGCGGGCGCCGCCTCTTCCTTCTTGCCGCAGCCGATCAGCACGGCGCTGGCCACCGCGGTCAGCGCGGCGAGCTTCATCAGGGAACGTTTGCTCAGGTCAGTCATGGAAACCTCTTTGTTGGGAGAGTTGGTGGTAACGGAAACAGTGACAAAAACCGAAAAAAGATTATGCGCCGGGATAAAAGGGCTTCCCGATGGAGGTGGGCATGTTGATGCGGATCCAGGTCGGGTTGCGCGAGATCAGCACCAGCACCACGATGGTGGCCAGGTAGGGCATCATGGTCAGGAACTGGCTGGGCACGTCCACCCCGATGCCCTGCAGGTGGAACTGCAGCATGGTGACGCCACCGAACAGGTAGGCCCCCAGCAGCACCCGGGCCGGGCGCCAGGTGGCGAAGGTGGTGAGCGCCAGCGCGATCCAGCCCTTGCCGGCGATCATGCCCTCGACCCACAGCGGCGTGTAGACGGTGGACACATAGGCGCCGGCCAGCCCGCAGAGCGCGCCCCCGGCCATCACGGCGATGAGCCGGATGCGGCGCACCGGATAGCCCAGCGCGTGGGCCGACTCCGGGCTCTCGCCCACGCTGCGCAGCACCAGGCCGGCGCGCGTGCGGTAGAGGAACCAGATCAGCCCGAGGACGAGGCCGACGCAGACGTAGACCATGGGGTGGTGGCGAAACAGCGCCGGGCCCAGCAGCGGGATGTCACTCAGCACGGGAATGTTGAACTGCATCTGCTCGGGCAGCTTTTCCTGCACGTAGCGGGTGCCCGCAAAGGCCGAGAAGCCCGCGCCGAACAGCGACAGCGCCAGCCCGGTGGCGTACTGGTTGGTGTTGAGCCAGATCACCAGGCCGCCGAAGATGGCCGCCAGCAAGGCGCCGGCCGCCATGCCCGCGGCAAAGCCGGCCAGCGTGCTGCCGGTGTGCACCACGGTGGCGAAACCGGCCAGCGCGGCGCACAGCATCATGCCCTCGGCGCCCAGGTTGACGATGCCGGCCTTTTCGTTGATGAGCAAGCCCAGCGAAGCGATGGCCAGCACGGTGCCGGCGTTGAGCGAGGCGGCGAAGAGCAGAGCAAGGGATTCCATGGTCATTTCTTCCAGACAAGACGGTAGGCAATCAAGGTGTCACAGGCCAGCAGCGCGAACAGCAGCAGCCCCTGGAACACACCGGTGATCGATTTCGGCAGGCCCAGGCGCGACTGCGCCAGCTCACCGCCGATGTAGAACATGCTCATGAGGATGGCCGAGAACACGATGCCCACCGGGTGCAGCCGCCCGACGAAGGCCACGATGATGGCCGCGAAACCGTAACCCGCCGGCACATAGGGTGTGAGCTGACCAATGGGGCCGGCCACCTCCAGCGCGCCGGCCAGGCCGGCCGCACCGCCCGAGGTCAGCAGCGCGGTCCACAGCGCCTTGCGCGAGGAAAAACCGGCGTAGCGCGCCGCGGCCGGCGCCAGTCCGCCCACCAGCTGACCGTAGCCCGCGTAGGTGCGGAACAGAAACACCCAGACCGCGCCCACGCCGGCCAGCGCCAGCAGCAGGCCGATGTTGACGCGGGAGCCCTGCATCAGCCTGGGGATTTGCGTGACGGCCTCGAAGGTCTTGGTCTGCGGGAAGTTGTAGCCCAGCGGGTCTTTCCAGGGGCCGTAGACCAGGTAGTTGAGCACCTGCACGGCCACGTAGACCAGCATCAGGCTGACCAGGATTTCGTTGGCGTTGAAGCGGTCGCGCAGCAGCGCGGTGATGCCGGCCCAGACCATGCCGCCGAGCACGCCGGCCGCGATGATGGCGGGCACGATCCAGGGCCCGGTGGTCTTGTCCGCCGTGAGCGCCACCCCGGCGGCAAAGATGGCGCCGATCAGGTACTGGCCCTCGGCGCCGATGTTCCACACGTTGGAGCGGAAACACACGGCCAGCCCGAGCGCGATGATCAACAGCGGCGTGGCCTTGACCATCAGCTCCGACAGCGCGTAGGTGCTCTTGATGGGCTCCCAGAAAAACACCTGCAGGCCGCGCACCGGGTCCTTGCCGAGCACGGCGAACAGGATCACGCCGATCACCACCGTGATGGCCAGCGCCAGCAGCGGCGAGGCATAGCCCCAGCGCGCCGACGGCTGGGGACGGACTTCAAGCAGCAGCATGGGCGGTCTCCTCGTTGTTGTTCTTTGTGCCCTGGGCGTCCCACAGGCCCGACATCCACTCGCCGATGCGTTCGATGGTGGCGTCGGCCCGGTCCAGGCTGGGCGAGAGCCGCCCCTTGGCGATCACGTGCAGGCGGTCGCTGATCTCGAACAGCTCGTCGAGCTCTTCGCTCACCACCAGCACCGCGCAACCGGCGTCGCGCAGCGCCAGGATTTCCCCGCGGATCTGCGCCGACGCGCCCACGTCCACGCCCCAGGTGGGCTGGCTCACGATCAGCAGTTTTGGCTTGGCTTCGATCTCGCGGCCGACGATGAACTTCTGCAGGTTGCCGCCCGAGAGCGACTTGGCGGCCGCGTCCGGTCCGTTGGCCTTGACGTTGTAGCGCGCAATGATCTCGGCCGCCTGGGCCTTGAGCGCGCCGACCTGGATCCAGCCGCCCGCGCCCAGCGCGTCGCGCCGGGACAGCAGCAGGTTCTGGGCGAGCGAGAGCGTGGGCACGGCGCCGCGGCCCAGGCGCTCTTCGGGCACGAAATGCAGGCCGAGCGCGCGGCGTTTGCCCGGCCCGTAGCGCGAGGCGTCCTGGCCGGCGACGCGGATGCTGCCCGGCGGCGCGCGCCGGTCTTCGCCCGAGAGGCAGACCAGCAGTTCGCTCTGGCCGTTGCCCGACACGCCCGCGATACCCACCACCTCGCCGGCCCGCACCGTGAGCGCGACGTCTTTCAGGTCGGTGCCAAACGGGTCGTCGCTGGCCAGCGTGAGGCCGCCCACCTCCAGCACGGTGGCCCCGGCGTGGAGCGCTCGCACGTTCAACGCGGGCGGCTCGGCACCGATCATCAGCCGCGAGAGTGAGGCGTTGCTTTCCTCGCGCGGGTCGCACACCCCCGTGACCTGGCCGCCCCGCAACACGGTGCAGGCGGTGCAGAGCTCGCGGATTTCGTGCAGCTTGTGGCTGATGTAGAGGATGCTGCAGCCCTCGGAGGCCAGCTTGTTGAGCACCACAAAGAGCTTTTCCACCGCCTGCGGCGTGAGCACCGAGGTCGGCTCGTCCAGGATCAGCAGCTGCGGGCTGGTCAGCAGCGCGCGGATGATCTCCACCCGCTGCATCTCGCCCACGCTCAGCGTGTGCACCGGGCGCGAGGGGTCGATGTCCAGGCCGTATTCGGCCGCCTTGGCCGTGATGCTGGCGCTGACCTCGGAGAGCGTGAGCGACTTGTCCAGCCCGAGCCAGACGTTTTCCGCCACGGTGAGCGTGTCGAACAGGCTGAAGTGCTGGAACACCATGCTGATGCCCAGCGCCCGCGCCTCCTGCGGGTTGCGCACATGCACCGGCCGGCCGTTGAACATGACCGAGCCCTCGTCGGGCTTGACCGAGCCATAGATGATCTTCATCAGCGTGGACTTGCCGGCGCCGTTTTCGCCCAGCACCGCGTGCACCTCGCCGGGCGCGACGCTGAGCGAGACACCATTGTTGGCCACCACGCCGGGGTAGCGCTTGGTGATGCCGGTGAGTTGCAGTCGGGGCGTGGTCACAGCGATCTCCTGTTGTTTTTGTACATGGGGTCGGCGTCGAGCGGACGGTGTTGGCCCGGGGCAGCCGCAGAACCGGCTTCGCCGGGCTGCTGGCTGTGCCTCCTTGAGTGGGTGGCGCTGAAGGCGACGCGGGGGTGTTTCATGTTCAAGCCGCCGCCGCATCGGACTCAGGCCGGCGCAGCGAGGCCGCCACGCTCTTGACCTGATCGCGCAGCCAGCGCCCGGCGGCCGAGCTGTGGGTGCGCTCGTGCCAGAGCTGGTAATACATCATGCGGGGGAACGGCACCGGGCACGGCAGCACCTGCACCGGCAGCACGCCGGTGTAGCGCTCACAGTACTGGCGCCCGGTGGTCAGCACCAGCAGGCTGCCCGCCACCATGGCCGGGATGAGCCCGAAATGCGGGCAGCGCGCGGTGATGTTGCGCACCAGACCCTGGCTGGCCAGGTGGTCGTCGATCACGCCGCGCGCGCCGGGGTGGGTGGGCGTGGGGGCGATGTGTTCGGCGCTGAGCCAGGCCTCCACGTCCCAGCCACGGCGCACCGCCGGGTGCTGGTTGGACACCAGGCACACCACCTCGTCGCCGAACAATCGGCCCAGGTGCAGATCGCCGGGGGGCAGCGGCCAGTTGCCGATGACCACGTCCACATCACCCTGGGCCAGGTGGTTGCGGTAGTCGGAGTCGGCCGAGAGCGGGTGGATCTCGATCGGGCAGTGCGGCGCCAGGCCCTTTATCTGCGTGACCAGCTGGGGCAGGAACAGCGGGTCCAGGTAGTCGCTGGCGGCCAGGCTGAAGGTGTGGTGGGCGGTGGCGGGGTCGAAGCTGCGGGCGTCGGAAAACAGCACCTCGGCGCTGCGCAGGATGTCGGCCGCCGGTTCGATCATGCGCAGCCCGGCCACCGTGGGCACCATGCCGGAGCCCGAGCGCACCAAAAGCGGGTCGCCGGCGAGTTCGCGCAAGCGCTTGAGCGACGCACTGACCGCCGGCTGGTACATGCCCAGGCGCAGCGCCGCGCGCGACACACTGCGCTCGGTCAGCACGGTGTGCAGCACGCGGATCAGGTGCAGATCAATCTTGTCGAACATGGACACGTATTTCATACCCTGAGGCTATGCGTTTGAATGGCTGTTTTGGCATTCGGGCCATATGGCTGAGCATATGTTGTGCCATGGGGTGGGCGCTATGCTGGCGCGCATGATTTCCAGAAACTCCGCACAAACCCTGAGATTTGTCCGGCGCGGCCAGCCCGTGGCGGTGGGCAATGTAGCACCCGAGCGCACCCTGCTGGAGGTGCTGCGCGAAGACCTGCACCTCACCGCCACCAAGGAAGGCTGCGGTGAAGGGGACTGCGGCGCCTGCACCGTGGTGCTGGGCGAAGCGGTGGACGGCAGGCTGCGCTACCGGGCCGTCAACAGCTGCATCCGGCTGGCCCACTCGGTGGATGGCATGGCGGTGTTCACCGCCGAAGACCTTTCTGCCCCCACCCTCAAGGCCGGCGCATCTCCTGACCTGCATCCCTGCCAGGAAGCCATGGTCCAGTGCCACGGCAGCCAGTGCGGTTTCTGCACGCCGGGGTTCGTGATGAGCCTGTTCGGCATATACCAGAACAGTCAGGGCGGAAAGGGCATCACCCGGGAACAGGCCCAGGTAGACCTCTCCGGCAACCTCTGCCGCTGCACCGGCTACCGCCCCATCCTCGACGCTGCTCAACAAATGGGCAGCCTGCCGCTGCCCGCCGGCTGTGAAGTGGACGAGGCTGCCACGCTGGCGGCGCTCAAGGCGCTGAAGCCGAAGCGGACCGGCGACGAGCGCTACCTGCGTCCCACCAACCTGGCCGCACTGCTGCAGCAACGGGCCAAATTCCCCAAGGCCCAGGTCGTGGCCGGCTGCACCGACGTGGGCCTGTGGGTCACCAAGATGCACCGTCGCTTCGAGCGCGTGCTCGACGTGACCGCCGCGCGCGAGCTGCAGCGCGTGGAAACCTACCCGCACCACATCGCCATCGGCGCGGCCGTCTCGCTCACCGATGCCTTTGCCGCGCTGGTGGCAGAGCGCCCGCAGCTCCTGACCTTCAGCCAGCGCTTCGCCGGCCTGCCGGTGCGCAACGCCGGCACGCTGGGCGGCAACGTGGCGAACGGCTCACCCATTGGCGACACCATGCCGCTGCTGATCGCGCTCGGTGCCAGCGTGGTGCTGATGCGCTGGAAGAAGACCGCGGCAGGCGGCGAGATCGCCCACCGCGAGTTGCGGCTGGAGGACCTGTACACCGGGTACCGGACGAACGTGATGCGCGCGGACGAGCTGCTGTGCTGGATCAAGGTGCCGAAGCCCACGGGGCATGCATCGAGCGCAGCGCCGGACCGCCCCAAGCCAGCGAGCGCCCCCTCGGGGGGCAGCGAACCCAACGCAGTGGGGAGCGTGGGGGCTGAAGAGTTCATGCGCGTCTACAAGATCAGCAAACGCTTCGACGACGACATCTCCGCCGTCTGCCTTGCCATCCAGATGACCCTGGACGGCGGCGTCGTGCAGCAAGTCTCCATCGGTGCCGGTGGCGTGGCCGCCACCCCGGCCCGCGCGCGCCAGACCGAAGCCGCCCTGCGCGGCCAGCCCTGGAACGCCGACACCGTGATGGCAGCCGCCGCCGCGCTGCGCGCCGAGTTTCAGCCCATTTCCGACATGCGCGCCAGCGCCGCCTACCGCCAGACCGTGCTGGGCAATCTGCTGCGGCGCTTCTGGCTGGAAAGCCAGGGCCTGACGGCCATCAACCTCGAAAGCCTGAATGCGGCAACGCTGGAGGCCTTGGCATGAACGCGCCCGATCTGAAGCTGGTAGCCGACAACACCCGAGGCGCCCGCGCCGCTGGGCAGCGACCCGCGCCAGCGGCGGAACCCCGTCGCAGCGCCAACGGCGATGCGACGCTCGGGGGATCACCTTCTCTCGCTGCCGGCCAATCCAAATTCCATGAAAGCGCCCGCGCCCAGGTGGCCGGTGCCGCGACCTACATCGACGACATCCCCGAGGTGCGCGGCACGCTGCACGCGGCACCGGTCTGTTCGCCCGTGGCGCACGGCATCCTGCGCAAGCTGGACGCCTCGGCGGCCCTGGCCCTGCCCGGCGTGCGCGCGGTGATCGACGCCGGGGACATCCCCGGCGACACCACCTTGGCCGCCTTCGCGCACGACGAACCGGTGTTCGCGCTCGACACCGTGCTGTTCACCGGCCAAGTGATCGCGCTGGTGGTGGCCGACGACGTGATGACCGCGCGCCGCGCCGCGCGGCTCGTGAAGCTCGAGATCGAGGAATTGCCCGCCGTGCTCAACGTGCACGAGGCCCACGCGCTGGAAAGCTACGTGTTGCCGCCCGTGCAGGTGAGCCGGGGCGACGCGAAGGCCGCGCTCCGGCGCGCGCCGCACCAGATCGAAGGCCGCTTCGAAGTCGGTGGCCAGGAACATTTCTATCTGGAAGGCCAGATCGCCTACGTGCTGCCGCTGGAACAGAACCAGTGGTGGGTCTACACCAGCACGCAGCACCCCGGCGAGGTGCAGCACTGGGTGTCGCATGCGCTGGGCATTGCCAACAACGCCGTCACGGTGGAATGCCGGCGCATGGGCGGCGGCTTCGGTGGCAAGGAGACGCAGGCCGGCCACCTGGCCGTGTGGGCCGCCATCGCCGCCAACCAGCTGAAGTGCCCGGTCAAACTGCGGCTGGACCGCGACGACGACTTCATGATCACCGGCAAGCGCCACCCCTTCGCTTACCACTACCGCGTGGGCTTTGATGACAGCGGCCTGCTCTGCGGGCTGGAGCTGGAGATGCTGGTCAACTGCGGCTTCAGCGCCGACCTCTCCGGTCCGGTGGCCGACCGCGCCGTCTTCCACGCCGACAACGCCTACTTCCTCGAAGACGTGGCCATCTCCAGCTACCGCTGCAAGACCAACACGCAGAGCCACACCGCCTTCCGCGGCTTCGGCGGCCCGCAGGGCGTGATCGTGATCGAGCGCATCCTGAGCGACATCGCGCGCACGCTGGGCCTGGACCCCCTGGACGTGCGGTTGCGCAACCTGTACGGCATGGACGCCCGGAACGTCACCCACTACCAGATGAAGGTGGAAGACAACATCCTCGACCCGCTGATCAACACCCTGGCGATCACCAGCGGCTACCGCGAGCGCCGCGAGCAGATCGCGGCCTTCAATGCGCGGAACCCCGTCATCAAGAAAGGCCTGGCGCTCACCCCCGTCAAGTTCGGCATCAGCTTCACCGCCACCCTGTTCAACCAGGCCGGCGCGCTGGTGCACGTCTACACCGACGGCAGCGTGCAAGTGAACCACGGCGGCACCGAGATGGGCCAGGGCCTGAACACCAAGGTGGCGCAGATCGTGGCCGACGAACTGGGCGTGCCGTTCGAGCGCGTGCTGGCCACCGCCAGCGACACCAGCAAGGTGCCCAACGCCAGCGCCACCGCGGCCAGCAGCGGCACCGACCTGAACGGCCGGGCCGCGCAGTTCGCCGCGCGCCATGTGCGCGACAACCTCGCCGCGTTCGTGGCCGGGCTCGACGACTGCGGCGCGGGCGCGGTGCGCTTCGAAGGCGGCCAGGTCATCACCGACAAGGCCACACGCCGCTGGGAAGACGTGGTGGGAGCGGCCTACGCCAACCGCATCCAGCTCTGGAGCGACGGCTTCTACCGCACACCCAAGATCCACTACGACAAGGCCACGCTCACCGGCCGGCCGTTCTACTACTTCGCCTACGGCGCGGCGGTCAGCGAGGTCGCCATCGACACCCTCACCGGCGAGTACCGGGTGTTGAAGGTGGACATCCTGCACGACGTCGGCCACAGCATCAACCCGGCGATCGACATCGGCCAGATCGAAGGCGGCTTCATCCAGGGCATGGGCTGGCTCACCACCGAGCAACTGGTGTGGAATGGCAAGGGCTATCTACAGACCCACGCCCCCAGCACCTACAAGATCCCCGCCACCGGCGACGTGCCCGCGCACTTCAAGATCGCGCTCTGGCCCGAAGCCAACCGCGAGGACAACGTGCACGGCAGCAAGGCCGTGGGCGAACCCCCGTTCATGCTGGCCATCAGCGTGTACGAGGCGCTGCGCGACGCGGTGGCGCAGGCGGGCGGTGACCCCTTGCTGGTGAACGCCCCGGCCACGGCCGAAGAGGTGTTGCGCGCTGTCAGCGCGTAAAGACGTTCACCCGCGCAACACGGCGGCGCGGGTGCGCAGGGCGTCTTCGAACGCGCCCAGCATCTCGTCGCAGGCCGCGTCGTCGAACGGCAGCGACAGGGTCACCAGCCCCCGCTGCGCCATGTAGACCCCGCGTTCCAGCAGGTCGAAGAACAACAGTTCCTTCAGCAAGGTGTTGGACGTGGCCAGGTCCGCGGCACAGTGCACTGGCCCGCTCATGCCGTGCAGGTTCATGACCGAACCCAGGCCGGTGAATTGCGCCGCTACGCCATGCGTCTGCAGCACGGCGTTGAGCCGCTCGCGCAGCCGGTCGCCACGCTGGTTCAATGCCGTCAACGCCTCCTGCGTCAGCACCTGCTGCAGGCCGGCCAGACCGGCGGCCATCGACAGCACGTTGTTGTTGAAGGTGCCCGCGTGCGACAGGGCATTCGCGCGGCGCGGGTCGAACTGCGCCATGCAGTCCACGCGCCCACCGAAGGCCCCGAACGACAGGCCACCGCCGAAGTACTTGCCGATCACCGTCAGGTCGGGCGTGATGCCCAGCTGAGCCTGCCGCCCGCCGATGGAGAGGCGCGAGGTCTGCACCTCGTCGAACACCAGCAGGGCACCACAGCCACGGGCCAGCTCGCTCAGGCCGCGCAGGAATGCGGGCTCACCCGGGATGCAACCACCCGCACCCAGCATCGGCTCAACGACGATCGCTGCCAGCGTCGGGCCGTGCGCGTGCACCAACGCCTGCGCGGCGGCCAGGTCGTTGTAGGGCGCCACCACGTACGCGTGGGGCACGTTGATCGGCGAACCACCTCGGCCGAAACTCAGCAGGCCCCCGTGGTAAGCCCCGTCGAACACCATGATCTTCGGCCGGGCGGTGAAGGCCTTGGCCGTGGCCAGCGCCAGCAGGCTGGCTTCCGTGCCCGAGTTGGTGAAACGCATCAGGGCCATCGACGGAAAACGCCGCTGGATCTCTGCCGCCAGCGCCACCTCGCGCCGGTTGTGGGACGAGAGGCTCAAGCCATCGGCCAGCGCGTCAATGATGGCTTGCCGGATCACGGCGTTCGAGTGGCCGTACAGCCCCGCGGTGAACTCTCCCAGGGCATCGAGGTAGCGGTGACCGTCGGCGTCCCACAGGCGGGCCCCCTCTCCCCGCACCATGGTCAGTGGAAAAGGCGCATGAAACAGCACGCTGCGCGTATTGCCCCCGGGCATGACGGTGGCCGCCTCGGCCAGCTGGCGCTCGCTGGCCGGGTTGCGTTCGCGGTAGCGCGCGCGGGCGGCTTCGAGGGTATCGATGAGGTTCATGGCCGTTCCTTCGCATCGTCTGTTCCTGTACAGTGTACAAGACGTTGCAAGGTTTTCGAACACCGGTATCCTCGCACCCCATGACCACCACCCCACCCGCCTCTGCTCCATCGAGACCCGGCGACAGCCTCACCCGCGACGCCGTGCTGGTGGCCGCTCTGGCGCTCATCGACCGCAAGGGCGTGGCGGGTTTCAGCGTTCGCGACCTGGCGCGCGACCTGGGCGTTTACCCCACGGCCCTGTACTGGCACGTGCCGGGTCGCAACGCCCTGATCGCAGGTGCCGTGGCACTGGCCCTGGGCGACCTCAAGCCCGCGCGTCGGCCAACCGACTGGGCCGCGGGCGTGCGCGCGCTGTTCCGGCGCTACCGCAAAGCCGTGCGCGTGCACCCCGCCATCGCCCCGGTGCTCGGTGCCCAGCTGGTTTCCAACGAGAGCATGCCGGCCGAGCTCGTGGAGCACATGCTGATGCTGCTGGAGCGCGCGGGCTTTTCCGGCGACCAGCTGCGCCACGCCTACAACACGCTGGTCGCGGGCATGGTGGGTTTCGTCACACTGGAACTTGCCCCTCTGCCCGACGAAGACCCCGAGGGCTGGGCCACGGCGCACCGGCAGCGCATGCAGGAGGTGGACGCCCGGCAATGCCCCACGCTGGCGCGCGAAATGCCCCATCTGGCGCGCGGCGCCTTCGTGGTCCGCGCCTCCAGCGGCGTCGATCAGCCGCTGGACCAGAGCTTCGAGTTCTGGACCGAGACGGTGATCCAGGGGCTGGCGGCCATGCGGGAGCGTTCGGCCCCTTAGGCTTCCGAAGCCGCCTCCCCCTTGCCCAGCCCGTGTTTCCTGATCTTGTCGACCAGGGTGGTCTTGGCGATGCGCAGCGCCTTGGCGGTCTGGCCCACGTTGCCGGCGTGGCGCTGCAGGGCATCGGCGATCAGGCTGCGTTCGAACTGCTCGACCGTTTCGGTCAGCGTGGGCTGCGCATCGTTGCCTGATGCTTCGGGCGCCGGCCCGTGGGGCGACACCCACTGCGGGCCCACCCCCAGCACCAGCGCATCGGCCACGTTGCGCAGCTCGCGCACATTGCCGGGCCAGTCGCGCGCCATCAGCTGGCGCAGCTGCGCCTGCGGCAGCCGGGGCTCGGGCCGGTCGTAGCGGCTGGCGGCCAGCAGCATGAAGTGCTCCAGCAGCATCGGAATGTCTTCGCGCCGCTCGCGCAGCGGCGGCAGCTCGATGTTGACCACGTTCAGCCGGTACACCAGGTCGGAGCGGAAGCTGCCCTGCTGCGCGCGCGCCAGCAGATCGTCCTTGGTGGCCGCGACCACGCGCACGTCCACCGGAATGCTCTGGTTCGATCCCAGCCGCTCGATGCAGCGCTCCTGCAGCACGCGCAGCAGCTTGACCTGCACGCCCATGGGCATGCTTTCGAGCTCGTCGAGGAACAGCGTGCCACCGTTGGCGTGTTCGATGCGGCCGATGCGGCGCTTCTGCGCCCCGGTGAAGGCGCCGGGTTCATGGCCGAACAGTTCGCTGTCGAGCAGGCTGTCGGGCAGGCCGCCGCAGTTGAGCGCCACATAGGGCGCGTTGCGGCGCCGCGAATGGTCGTGCAGTGCGCGCGCCACCACCTCCTTGCCGGTGCCGGTTTCGCCGCGGATCAGCACGTCCACCGGCGAGTCGGCCACCTCGGTCACCAGCTGCCGCACGCGCGCGATGGCCGGCGAGTGGCCGACCAGCTTGCCTTCGAGCCCTTCGCTGAGCGTCAGCGCGCGGCGCAGGTTCGCCACCTCCAGCGTCAGGCGGCGCTTCTCCAGCGCGCGCTGCACCACCTCCACCAGCTGCTCGGGCGAAAAGGGCTTGGGGATGAAGTCGTAGGCGCCGCTGCGCATGGCCTGGACGGCCAGGTTCACGTCGCCGTGGCCGGTGATCATGATCACCGGCAGGTCGGGGTCGATGTCGCGCGCCTCGCAGATCACCGACAGGCCGTCGGCCCCGGGCAGGCGCATGTCGGTCACGATCACGCCGGCCAGGCCAGGGCTGATGTGTGGCAGCACGGCCTCGGCCGACTCGAAAGCGCGCACCGGGATGTCGGCCAGTTGCAGGGCCTGCACACAGCCCAGCTGCACGGCGGCATCGTCTTCCACCAAAAGGACGGTCAGGGCGCGATTCATGGGGTCACGGGGGTTTTCGGGTGCATGGAGGCTTGCCAGAGGGGAACGGTGAGCGTGAAACAGGCGCCGCCACCGGGGACGTTGTGCGCCTGCAGTTCACCCTGGAATTCTGCGGCAATGTCGCGGCAGATCACCAGGCCCAGCCCGAGGCCGGCACCACTGGCCTTGGTGGTGTAGAAGGGCTGGAACAGGTGCGCCAGGTCGGTCTCGCTCAGGCCCTTGCCGCTGTCCTGCACGTGGATCGCCAGCACGGGCGGCTGCGCCGCCGGCAGCGCTTCGGCCGTGATCTGCAGCCGCTTGTGCGGTGCGTCGCGCAGGGCATCGAGCGCATTGCCGATCAGGTTGATCAGCACCTGCTCCAGCCGGTTGGCGTCACACCACACCGTCCATTGCCCGGGCTGGCAGCGGTTGTCGGCCTCCACCTTTTCGTGGCGCAGGCGCAGCTGGAACAGGAACAGCGCCTGCTCCACCACGCGACCCGCGTCGGTGGCCTCGGGGCAGGCGGTCGATTTGCGCGAGAAGCTCTTGAGCGGGTCGATGATGCGTGCCATCTGCTCCACCAGCCGGGCCATGATCAAGAGGTTTTCCTGCGCCGCGTCGGCGTTGCCCCGCCGCAGGAATTCGGCCGCGTTGCCCGACAGGGTGCGGATCGCGCCCAGCGGCTGCGTGAGTTCGTGCGTGATGCTGGCGGCGAGCTGGCCCAGCACGGCCATCTTGCCCGCGTGCACCAGCCCGTCCTGCGCCGCCCGCAGGGTCTTTTCGGTCTGCTCGCGCTCGGCCACCTCCTTGCGCAGCAGGGTGTTGGCATCGGTGAGTTCCTGCGTCCTTCGGCCCACCTCCTGCTCCAGCTCGGCGTTGGCCTGTTCGAGCAGGCGCTTGGCGCCCAGCTTCTGGCGCTCGATGCGCTGGCGCTGTGCCCAGTACAGCGCCAGCAGGATCACAAAGGCCACGGACACGGCGCCACCCACGCCGTCCAGCAAGGCCTGGTGCCGCACCGACGCCAGGCTGGTGAAGATCAGCACCCGCCAGTCCATGCCGTCCAGCGAACGCCCCAGGACCATGAAATCCGCCCGGTTGCGCGCTTGGCCCAGCGCCGCGGAGACCTTGGCCTCGTCGCCGTGCAGCAGGCCCTGCACTTCCTGCGTGTCTTCGTCCACCGAGAGCTCCACCTTCAGCGGGAACAGGGGCAGGCGCAGGGAGTCGTAGGTCTGGGCCAGTTGCAGGTCCACACGGCGTTCGGTCGGCAAGGGCGCCAGCGAGGTGTAGCGCCACGCTGGCTGGGACGACAGGATCACCACCTGGTTGGCGTCGGCCACCAGCGCGGGCGCGCCCAGCATCGGCCAGGTCTGTTCCAGCGCGTCCAGGCCGATCTTGATGGCCGCCACCCCCACCACCCGGGGGCCGTCGTAAATGGGGTGCGACGCGAAATAGCCCGCGTAGCCGCCGCTGCCGATGGCGAAGTGGCGCGTCGAGCGCCCGGCCAGGGCCTCCAGGAAGTACGGGCGGTACGAAACATCTTCGCCGCGCAGGCTGTCGTCGCGCTGCACCGCGTTGCTGGACGCCAGCACCACGCCGCGCACGTCCAGCACAAACACCGCCAGGCTGCCCAGGTGGGCATTCAGCCGGGAGAGGTAGTCGTTGGCGGCGGCGGCGTGCGCAGCGCCGGGCGCCTGCAGCAGCCGCAACACCGCGGGGTTGAGCTGGATGGTCGCCGGCACAGGCTCCAGGCGCCGCACGCGGGCCTCCACCACCGAGGCGAACAGGTCGAGCCGCCCGTTGGACGCGGCCTTCAGGCTGCTCGCGCCCTGCGCAAAGCTGCGCTGGTAGACCGCATAACCCGAGGCGGCGACGAGGGCCAGGGCCACCAGCGCCAGCAGCGCGCGCCGCAGGGCCACCCCGGGGCGACGGCGCGGCGGGGCTGGGGGCGGACCGAACGGCGGTGCGGGGTGGATGGTGACCTCAGTTGGAAGAACTCAGTGGGCCAGGATTTTCGACAGGAAATCCTTGGCCCGTGGCGAGCGCGCGTCCGGGTTACCGAAGAACGCGTCGCGCGGGCAATCTTCGACGATTTTGCCGGCATCCATGAAGATCACGCGGTGGCTGACCTTCTTGGCGAAGCCCATCTCATGGGTGACGCACATCATGGTCATGCCCTCCTGGGCGAGCTGGACCATCACGTCGAGCACCTCGCCCACCATCTCGGGGTCGAGCGCCGAGGTCGGCTCGTCGAACAGCATCACGATCGGGTCCATGCTCAGCGCGCGGGCAATCGCCACCCGCTGCTGCTGGCCGCCGGAGAGCTGACCGGGGAACTTGTCCTTGTGCGCCATCAGGCCCACGCGGTCCAGCATCTTCAGGCCGCGGGTCTTGGCCTCGTCGGCGTTGCGGCCCAGCACCTTGATCTGCGCCAGCGTCAGGTTCTCGGTCACGCTCAGGTGCGGAAACAGCTCGAAGTGCTGGAACACCATGCCGACGCGGCTGCGCAGCTTGGGCAGGTTGGTCTTGGGGTCGGCGATGCTGATGCCGTCCACCACGATGTCTCCCTTCTGGAAAGGCTCCAACGCGTTCACGGTCTTGATCAGGGTGGACTTGCCCGAGCCGGATGGGCCGCAGACCACCACCACCTCACCCTTCTGGATGGAGGTGGTGCAGTCGGTCAGCACCTGGAAGCTGCCGTACCACTTGGAAACGTTCTGGATGTTGATCATGGTTCTTCTCCTGATCCTCAGCGGATGATGGCGATCTTCTTCTGCAGGCGACGCACCAGCATCGACAGCGAGAAACAGATGACGAAATAGACGACGGCGGCGACCAGGTAGGTCTCGACCGGGCGGTTGAAGTTCTTGCCGGCGACCTCGAAGCCCTTGAGCAGGTCGTAGGCGCCGATGGCGTACACCAGCGAGGTGTCCTGGAACAGGATGATGGTCTGCGTCATCAGCACCGGCAGCATGTTGCGGAAGGCCTGCGGCAGCACGATCAGCTGCATGGTCTGGCCATAGGTCATGCCCACCGCGTAGCCCGCGTTGACCTGGCCCTTGGGCACGCTCTGGATGCCCGCGCGCATGATCTCGGAGTAGTAGGCCGCCTCGAACACCGTGAAGGTGATGATGGCCGAGAGCTCCGCGCCCATGGGCTGCCCGATCAGCAGCGGAATGAGCAGGAAGAACCACAGGATCACCATCACCAGCGGGATGGAGCGCAGGGTGTTCACATAGAACGCGGCCGGCATCACCAGCCACTTCTTGCCCGAGAGGCGCATCAGCGCCAGCACCGTGCCCAGCGCGATGCCACCGAGCATCGCGACCAGCGTGAGCTGCGCCGAAAAGATCAGGCCCTTGAGCACGAAGCTCGAGAAGACCGACCAGTCGAGGAAAGCGAAATCGAGATTCATGTCAATGGCCTCCGATCATGCCGGGCACCTGCACCTTGTGTTCGATGAACAGGGCAATGCGGTTGATGACAAAGGCCGAGATGAAGTACAGCCCGGTCACGGCCAGGTAGACCTCGACACCGCGCGAGGTTTCTTCCTGCGCCTGCATGGCGAACATGGTCAGCTCGGCGATGGACACCGCGAACGCCACCGAGGAGTTCTTGATGATGTTCATGCTCTCGCTGGTCAGCGGCGGAATGACGATGCGAAACGCCATCGGCAGCAGCACGTAGCGGTAGGTCTGCGTCAGCGTCAGGCCCATGGCTAGGCCGGCGTAGCGCTGACCCTTGGGCAGGCTCTGGATGCCGGCGCGCACCTGCTCGGCAATGCGCGCGGAGGTGAAGAAACCCAGCGCGAACACCACCAGGATGAGGCTGGGCACCTGCTGGAGCGGCGGAATCAGCGCCGGCAGCACGTGGTACCACAGGAACACCTGCACCAGCAGCGGTATGTTGCGAAACAGCTCGGTCCACACATTGCCGATCACCACCAGCGCGCGGCTGGGCGTGGTGCGGAAGATGCCCATGACCGAGCCCACCACCAGCGCCACCACCAGGGCCAGCACGGCGACGCTCAGCGTCCAGCCCCAGGCCGACAGCAACCAGTCCAGGTAGGTGATGTCGCCGCCCTGGCCAAAACAGCTGGGGCGCACCTCACCATCGATGGTGTCCTTGCAGAACACCTGCCAATCCCATGTACTCACGGAGATTTCCCTCGAAAAAAGAAGCCGCCCGAAACAGATCGGACGGCATGCTCATGCCTTCAGAGTCGCCAGATCACTTTTTTGCGTAGTCTTCCATCGGCTTGTCGTTCGGGGTGGCCCAGGCCGCTTTCGTGTTTTCGTTGGCGACCATGCCCACCTTGGTGTTGGCCGGGGGAATGGGCTGCTCAAACCATTTGGTCCACAGCTTGGCCACGTCGCCCGACTTCATCATGGCCTTGACGCTGTCGTCCACGGCTTTCTTGAAGGCCACGTCGTCCTTGGGCAGCATGATGGCGATCGGCTCGACCGACAGCACTTCACCGACGATCTTGAAGTCGGCCGGGTTCTTGGACTTGGCAATGTTGCCGGCCAGGATGGCGCCGTCCATCACGAAGGCGTCGGCACGGCCGCTCTCCAGCAGCAGGAAGCTGTCGGCGTGGTCCTTGCCGTAGACCTGCTCGAAGTCCACGCCGGTGGCGCGCTCGTTCTTGCGCAGGGTCTGTACGGAGGTGGTGCCGGTGGTGGTGGCAACCTTCTTGCCGTTGAGCTGGGCCACGGAGGTGATGCCGGAATTGGCCTTCACCGCGATGCGCACTTCTTCCACGAAGGTCGTCACGGCGAAGGACACGTCTTTCTGGCGCGCGGCGTTGTTGGTGGTGGAGCCGCACTCGATGTCGACCGTGCCGTTCTGCATCAGGGGGATGCGGTTCTGCGAGGTCACCGGCTGGTACTTGATGTCCAGCTTGGCCAGACCCAGCTGCTTCTGGATGTCGCCGAGCACCTTCTGGCAGATTTCCACGTGGTAGCCCACGAACTTGCCGTCGCCCAGCGTGTAGGACAGGGCGCCTGAGCTTTCACGCACGCCCATCGTCACGGAACCACTGTCCTTGATCTTCTTCAGGGTGTCGACGGATTGCGCCAGAGCAGCCGAGCTGGCCAGCATGGCGGCCACGACAAACAACGATTTCTTCATAAAGATGCACCTGTCTTGGTTGGTGGGTTGGAGGAAAGGGAAAGGGAAAGGGAAAGGGAAAGGGAAAACCATTCAGCCAGGAACGTAGTCCGTGGGGTACTTCCAGAAATCCTTCAGCAGGTAGTTCATGGGTAGGTTCAAGGCCCGACCGGAAGGGGGAATCGGCTGGTTGAACCAGCGGTCGTAGATCGCGTGGGCCTCCCTGGACTGGATCAGCCGCTTCATCTCGTCGTCGACCAGTCGCTTGAACTCCAGGTCGTGCTTGGACAGCATGATGGCCAGCGGCTCGATGGTCAGGAACTTGCCCACCACCTTGAAGCGGCTGGGGTCGGGCCGCCCCGCGGCCAGGCCGTAGAGCAGCACGTCGTCCATCACGAAACCATCGGCCTCGCCCTGCTCCACCATCTCAACCCCGCGCGCATGGTCGTCGGCTTCGAGGATCGTGATGCCCAGGAGGTATTCGCTGTTGGCGCGGGTCACGGCCTTCAGCGGTGTGGTGCCCTTGGTGGAGACCAGCTTCTGCCCCCTGAAGTCGCGCACCACCTGCACCGCGCTGTCGGCGCGCACCAGATAGCGGGCGCCGGCGATGTAATGAGACACGGTGAAGGCCACCTTCTGCCGGCGCTCAGCGTTGTTGGTGGTGGAGCCGCACTCCAGGTCGGCCTTGCCCTCTTCCACCATGGTCATGCGGTTGGCCGGCGTGACCTGCACGAAGCGGTGCGCGAGCGTGTCCAGCGCCAGCTTTTTGCGCACGGCCTCGGCCAGCTTCAGGCACAGATCGATCGCATAGCCCACCGGCTTGCCGTCGGCATCAAGAAACGAAAACGGCACCGACGACTCGCGGTGTGCCAGCACGATGGTGCCGTCCTTCTGGATGCGATCCAGCACCGGGCCGGCCCCCGCCCACAACGGTGCCGAAGCCAGGGCCACCGCCCAGAAAAACCGATTCAGACAGGTCATGGTGATCACCCCAACGGTTGATCGGTCGGCGACCGATACAGCTCCAGCAACGCATCCGGCGGCGGCCAGTTCAGATTCAGGCCCCTGGGCGGGATCGGGCTCTGGAACCAGCGGCGGTAGATCTTCAGGGCCTCGCCCGAGCGCATCAGCTGCGTGAGGCTGCGGTCCACCACCGCCTTGAAAGCGGGGTCGTCCTTGCGCAGCATGCAGGCGTAGACCTCGGCCGCCATGGGCTGGCCGACCACGCGCCAGTCCTCGGGCCTGTCGGCCTTGGCGCGCAGCCCGTAGAGCACGGCGTCGTCCATCAGGAACGCGACGGCCCGCCCGCTGTGCAACTGCGCGAACGCCTCGCCATGGTCTTTCGCCGTGGCGATGTCGATGCGCTGACCGGTGGACTCGCTGTGCAGCATGAGCTGGCGTTCGCTCGTGGTGCCGGCGGTGACCAGCACGCGCCGCCCGTTCAGGTCGCTCAGCCCGGAGACGCCGGAGTCCACCCGGGTGAGCAGGCGGGAGCTGGTCTGAAAGATGGAGACCGAAAACGCCGCATGGCGCGCGCGCTCGCGGTTGTGCGTGGTGGAGCCGCACTCCAGGTCGACCGAGCCGTTCTGCACCAAGGGAATCCGGTTCTGCGAGGTCACCGGCACCAGCTTGACCGCCAGCGCGGGCAGCTTGAGTTCCTTCTTGATGCTCTCCGTCACGGCCAGCATCAGGTCGTGCGAATAGCCCACCACCTGGCGGCGGTCGTCGTAGTACGAGAACGGCACCGACGACTCGCGGTGTCCCAGGTTGATCGTGGCCGTCTGGGCAATCTTCTGCAGCGTGGTGAGCGCGGGCGCCTGGGCCTGCGCGCTCAAGGCGCAGCACAGCAGCAGAAGGGAGGGCAGGAAACGGGTCATGGTCATGGGTGGAGCTTGCCGTCCTTAGCGCAAGCGCCATGCCAGTCGGTACAAACCCTAGGGACCGACCTCAAAACGGGCGCATGACCCCGGAATTCGGGCGCCAACGGCCCCTGTGGCGCACCGGAGCGAACGGAAATCCGTTCGCCTGGCAGCACCCAAAAACGGATTTCCGACCGCCGCCGCAGCCTCGGCCGCGCAGCCCCGCTGCGTCAGACCCGCGACGGTGAGCCCGGCAGCACGTGGCCGGTTTCGAGCAGGGTCTTGAGGTTGGAGAGCACTTTCGGCCAGCCGCCCGACACGCCCGCGAGCATCTCGGGGTCGCGCTCGAGGTCGGTGTGGGTGACGGTGAGCCGCACGAGCCCGTCCGTGTGCAGCTCGATGTCGAACGCCACCCGCGAGTGCTTCGACGCGTCCTCGGCGTCCGCCGGCCGGGCCCAGGTGTAGACGAGCCGGCGCGGTGCACGGCTCTCGATCACCGTGCCGACGATGCGGGCCTGGCCCGTGCCGTCCATGGGCTGGTGCTCCCAGCGGGAGCCGGGCTGCCAGTCCGACACGTTCACATAACCCGGGCAGTCCGTGCTCAGACCGCACCAGTACTGGCGCATCACGTCGGTGTCCACCAGGGCCTGCCACACCTTCTCGGGCGTGGTCGCGATGTAGGTCACGTACACGAAGTCAGGTTTTGTCATGGCCATCCCTTTCCAGTTGGGTTTTGAGGTCGTGCAGGGCACCCAGGCGGGCGCGCTCGAACTTCCCGATCCAGCGTTCATGAATCTCGTGCAGCGGCACGGGGTTCAGGTAGTGCAGCTTTTCCCGGCCCTGCCAGACGACGGCGACGAGGTTGGCCGCTTCGAGCTGCTGCAGGTGCTGCGTCACGGCCTGGCGGGTCATGTCCATGTGCTCACAGAGGGCCGAGAGCGTCTGGCCGTTGTCCTGGTGCAGCAGATCCAGCAGGCGCCTGCGGCCCGGGTCGGCCAGCGCTTTGAAGACTTTATCGATGTCCGACAACCGGGTTGACAAAATAGGTTCACCACAAGGAACGCGCGCCATGGGTCATAAAGGCAGACCCCGGCGCCGCGAACGATGATATGCGTTCGGCGGTGCCGCGGGGTCTGGCCAGCGCAGGCGCGGGTGCCGGGTTGGCGTGGCATCAGTCCTTGTCGTGGAGCCGGATGTCGTGCGGGTTGGGCATGCCCTTGCCGGTTTCCAGCAGCGACTTCAGGCTCACCATGTAGACCGCCCACTTGGTGGTGCAGTGGTACATGAATTCCACCGGCTCCTTCCAGCCCTGGTGTTTGAGGAGCACGACGCAGTAGTCGCCCTCCTGCTTCAGATCCCAGCTGACCGTGGTGCCGATCCAGTCTTCGGGCCCATCGACCACCTGCCACAGCACCCGCTTGGCGGGCTGGAGTTCCAGGACCTTCATGTGGATGGCGCCGAGTTCGGCGCCATCGGAGGTGAAGCGAAAGGCGATCACGCTGCCCACCTGGCCCTCCCCTTGCGTTTGGGTTGTCCACCAGCCAGCCAGGCCTTCGCGCGTGCTCAGCGCCTTGAAGACCTCATCCGGCGACGATTTGATGCCGACTCTGTTCAGGATATCCACCATGACTGCTCCTTGCGGGTTGATTGAAACGACGGCGTGCGGGGCGATGAAGTGAAGGCTGTACCGATGCCTCAGACACGTGGCGGATAATATGCAAGTAAATACTTGCATGTCAAACAACGCCGCAAAACCCTGTTGCCAGGCGTTTCAAAAACCGGATGCGTTGCGCGGGGTCGCCCGTGTGATGTAGAGGGCGTCGCCCAAGCCCACTCAGGTGGATCGGCGGCTCAACGAGTGCCCGCGGTGGGGCTCGCAGGCTGGGTCCTGCGCTGTCGCAGGGCCTCGGCCAGTTCACGGTCGTGGCCGTAGATGTCGGGGTAGAAATGCAGACGCCCCTGCTTCACCAGCGCCGTGCCATAGGTGATCAGCACCGGCACTGGCGTGGCGAGCCGAACGGCCTGCAGCCGCCCCGCGGCCATGGCTTCGCGCACCCGCGGCTCCGTCCACTGGGGCATGTCGTGCAACACGAACAGGGCCAGCTCCACCGGGTGCTCGACACGCACACAGCCGTGGCTGAAGTCGCGGCGGCCCTTGCCAAAGAGCTGCGCCGCGGGCGTGTGGTGCAGGTAGATGTGGTCCCGGTTCGGAAAGGAAAACTTGACCGCGCCCAGCGCATTCTTCGGCCCAGGGCGCTGGCGGATGCGGACACGACCCGCCATCACCTCGGCCAGCACGTCCGGGGTGACCTCGGTGCTGACGAGGCCGTCGGGCAGCACGAATTCCATGGCCTCACGCGCCAGGTAACCGGGGTCGCGCTGGAGTTTGGGGACGGTCTCGCTGCGCGCGATCGACGGCGGCACGTTCCAGTAGGGGCTGAACTCGATGCTGCGCATCTCTTCTTCGAACACGGGCGTGCGCGTGTCCAGGGCCTTGCCCACGATGATCTTCATGGTCTGGTGGATGACGATGCGGCCCTCGCGGATCTCGTAGGCGCGCAGCACGAACTCCGGGATGTTGACCACGATCATGCGCGGGGCCTCGGTCAGCGGCGTCCAGCGCAGCCGCTCCAGATTGAGGGCGATCTGCTCCGCGCGCTGGCCCGGCGTCACCTGCAGCGCGGCCCAGGTGTCCTTGCCAACCACGCCATCCACCTCTAGCCCATGGCGCTCCTGGAACCGCTGGACCGCCTCCACCCACACAGCTTCGTAGACCGCCGGCAGCGGTTCGTCGGCCACCAGATCGCCCAGCAGGCGCAGCCGTTCGGCCAGCAGGGCCATGCCGTCCCAGCTCTGGCCAGGCTCCAGCTTGCCGGGCCGGCCCGGCTTTTGACGGGCCGGGCGTGGCAACGGGGGCAGCTCCTGCAGCCAGGCGGGGTGGCCCACCAGCGCTCGCATGCGGGCCAGGGCCTGGCGCAGCGCTTCGTACTGCGACAGGCGTGGCACGGCCTCGCGCACCAGGTCGGCCAGTTGCCCGGCCTCCAGGCCCTTGCGCAGCCGTGCCGCCGGGTCAAAGCCGTCGCTGGCCGGTGGCTTGAACTGGTGGTTGAGGTGCCGCGGGTCCAGCCGGCCTTGGTGCAGATCACTCAGGTAGCGCTGCATGGCAGCGCTGAGCGCTTGCGCCAGCCGCTCCTGGGCCGCGTCGTCGGGGGGTGGCTCCAGAGCCGCCTCGGCCACCTGTAGGCCCAGCGCATCGACACCGTAGTCTTCGGCGATCAACCCATGGCCGGGCGCCTCGGCCAGCAGCTCCACCGCCTGCCAGGCCTGGGGCCTGGGCCGGCCCGCGTCGAACCACAAGGGCGCCTCGGACGCCCAGGCGCCACCCACGGCCAGCGTCAACGCGAGAGCCAGGCAGCGCAAGGATTGCAAGAAGAAGAGCGGAGTGGGCATGCGGTCATGCGCCGGGGCGGGCGCCGAACGTTGGACACACACAGTCTAAAGAGGACCGACCCAGGTGGGATGCAAGCGGGTGTCAGATGTTCAACGGCTGGTCGGCTATGGGGCGGGTTCTTTGAGGCCGTGGACGCCCTCGGCGGCAGCTTGTAGCGGCCACATCGGGTCCATCAGCACACGGACCAACTCGGTGTCTGCGGGCAAAGCCCAGGGTTCATCCACACCCAGACCCTCGGGCGCCACGCCTGGGCGGTACACATAGGTGCCAAACAACTGATCCCACATCGGCAACACCGCGGCGTAATTGCCCTGCACGCCCACGGCATGGTGCCAGCGGTGCAGTTCGGTGCCCGTGAGCAGGCGATTGAGAAAACCCACCCGGCTGTCCACGTTGAAGTGAGACACCAGGCCCTGCACACCGGTGACCACATTGGCAACGAACAGCGCCTCAACCGGCACACCCAGCAGCCAGGGAGGCACCGTAAAGATCAGGCGCACCATGACGGTGTTGAGCGGATGCGCCACGACGTGCATGAACACATAGACCTGCTGCGGCAAATGGTGCGCTGCATGCACGCGCCAGAGCCAACGGCCCAGCGGTCCCTTGCCTTCGTGGCTCGCGCGGTGCAGCGCGTACCACAGACCATCGGTGACGCACAGCGACAGCAAGGCCGCCGGCAACACCGGCAAGCCCGACAACCACGCGGTCGGTTGCAACCAGCCCATGTTCAGCACCGCCCACGACGCGGCCACATTGCCCGCCCCCATGGTGGCCGCCCCGAGGGCCATGAACGGAAGATCACGCTTCAGGAAAAGACGTGTGGTCATCTGCCAGCGCTTCTGCATCGGCCAGAACGTCTCCAGCAGCACCAGCGCCAACACCAACGTGGCGATGAACATGCCGTGCATGGCGCCCAGCTCCGCCTGGGGAAGCGCCAGCTGGTGCGCAAGATAGGCAATGGTCACCACCGCGATGCAGGGGTAGGCCAGGTAGCGGATGAACACGCGAATCATGTGGAAACTCCGGTGAAATTGGCATCAGGAAAATGCTGGACACGCTGTCCAGTTACGACCATTGAGGCCACAATCCTGATCGGAAAATCCACGCAGCGCCCGCACGGCTCACGGCCCGGGCGTCAAGTTATGAACACCACCGGGGGATGTGTGCAGAAATCAGCGGCCAACACCCAGCCAAAGCCCAGATCGCCATCTGGCACAAGGATGCTCGCGGCGCCCGCCGCCAAAACGCAAGCGCCTCGCGCGGACCGCCGTGTGCACCGCACGCGCAGGGCCTTGCGCGACGCCCTGATGGCCCTGCTGCCCGAAGTCGGCTGGGACCACATCGATGTGGCCAAGCTCTGCGAACGTGCCGACATCGGGCGATCCACGTTCTACCTGCACTACACCGACAAGACCGCGCTGTTGCGCGGCGCCTTCGGTGACCTGCAGGAACACCTGGTGTCCCATCTGGACACACAGGACGAAGCCGCAAGCCCTTTCCCTTTTCTGCCCGGCCTGCTGAACCATGTGCACGAACAGCAAGCGGTGTTCAGGGCCTTGCTCGGGCGCCGTTCCAGCCACGCCGTGCAAGCGCATTTCCAGGACCTGCTGATCTCGTTGTTCAGCCCGCCCAAGCCGCCGCGCGGCAGCCGGAAAACACCACTGGCCAACGCCCGCGCCGACATGCTGGCGGGCAGCCTGTTTCACCTGCTCGTCTGGTGGCTGGGCAGCGCCAGACCCCATTCACCCAGCGAGGTGGAGGCGATGTTTTTGGCGTTTTCCGTGTGTGACACGCAGGCGATCTGGCCCCCGGCGTGAGGACGCCAGGGCCGGGCCGTGAACAAGGTCCAGGCGTCGAGCAAAGTGGCTCACTGGCCCAACGACGCCTCGCTGCTGGAGTCGATGCTGGCGATTTCCCGGCCGTTGAACGTGCGCCGGACCACCGTGGTGGTGTCGGCCACCTCGGTGATGGCGGGCAGGCCCCGCATGCGGACCGTGGTGGACTGCCGCAGCTTGACCGTGGCCGACAGCCAGGGGAAGCCGGATGGCTCGATGCTGAGCAGTTCCATGTTGTTGTTCACCGATGCATTGGTCGCCCGGAAGGCCGCACTGGCGTCTTTCAGGTACTCGCACAGTTCTTCCTTGCCGCCCACGAACTGCGTCTCTCCCCGGGCGGTCTGCGAACGCAGGTCGACCTTGATGTCGGAGGCGTAGGCGTCACACATCCCGTCCTCGCCTTGCAGCATCATCTGGTCCTGCTTCTGCATCCAGCTCATCATGCCCGGCTCGGAAAAAACAAAGCGGCTGTGTCCGTAGAACGCAGCCGCCAGCACGCCGAGCCAAAACAGTTTTCTCATGTCCTCTTCCCTCGTTTGAAACCGCCTCAAACCGGGCGGCCGCGCATTGTCGCAGAGCACAACGGCGGGCCGCCCGCGCACGCGGTCAACGGGGAAACTGGCCCTCGCTGCGCGACGTCATCTCGGCGATCTGCAGCGACCGGATGGTGCGCCGCAAGACGTAGGTGGTTTCGCCCACTTCGTTGAGCGTACGCGCGCCCGGGAGCGTGAAGGTCGTGATCTGCCGCACCTTGACCTTGGCCGTCATCCAGGGAAAGTCGGAGTGTTCCAGACTGACCAGCTCGGTGCGGGTGTCGATGGCCGGCTTGAGCACCCGAACGTGGGCGTTGGAGGCCCGGACGTAATCGCACACGTAGTTCTTGCCACCATCCACCTGCCATTCCCCTTTCGGGTGGCCCGCACGGATGTTCACGTTCACATCAAAAGCGAAGTCGTCGCAGACGCCCTCTTTCATCGCGAACACCGCCTGCTCGTGGTCCTCGATCCACCCAAGCGCCCGGCTCTTCGACAGCGCCCACTGGCTGTGCCCATAGAAGACCGCGAGCAACCCCACGAGCCACAACAATCGTTTCATCATTCCTCCCTCTGGTGATACCGCCTCCCAACGAGACGGCGGCATATTCTCTTCGACGATCACGGGGGGCATGCTCGTGAAGTGCATGTAGGGACAGTGGTGGTCGTTGGCTCAGAACATGTCCCGCAGGCGAGTCTCACATCGGTCGATGACACCGGCATGTTTAACTGCCAGCATGGCCACGACGGGTCTGCTATCCGCCATATCTGTAACGGCGGTTGAAACTTACACTGCTCACTCAGGAAAAGGCGCACCGGCATTTTGTGCGGTTCAGTTCAACAAGGTCTGTCAGCAGCAGAGGAGGCCCAATGCTTGTTTCACACGTTGTCTATCGACCGATATACGCAGTTCGGTAAACGTCATGCACACGCTCATTGCACAAACGCGGAAGGCTCTTGAAGCTGAGCTGTACTACGTGGCTCTATTCACGGCGTTATCCATTCCGGACATGGCTGCCGCACTGGAATCCAGCGATGGACGAGCCTCTGGCAAGCGGTTCGCCGCATGGTATGAAGCGTGGGTTCGGCCGCGACTCAAGGAGAGTCGTGGCCGCGAGAACCCTTTGTCTGGTGAGGCGTGCTATGGATTCCGCTGTGCCCTGCTGCACCAGGGCCGTAGCCAACGAACCAGCGACCAGTACAACCACATCATGTTCATCGAGCCAGGCCATCCCAACTACAGCATTCACTACTGCGTGGTCAGCGGAAAGGCTCTTCTCATTCAGCTCGACGAGTTCGTTATGGAGGTATTGCGCGGTGGCGAGCTATGGCTCAATTCGGTCCAAGGCACTGACCCGTTTGAGCAGAACTACTCCCATTTTGCCAAGCGCCATCCACATGGCTTAACGCCATACGTAGTCGGAGTACCCGTCGTTGGGTAGGGCACCAGCAGAGGGCTCGGGGCTGGATGTTTTCCCGATGGCTTGGGACTGTAGTGGCGCACGGTCGACCAGCGTAGCAAGCTGCAGCACAAAGGTCGAATAGGTGGCGGACACGGCGCGCAAGAGCAATAGGCGGAGTCCATGTGGGGTTTGCGTCGAGCGAATTTCAGAAACCGGGCTACACTGCGCCCTGCTCCGGGGTGCACGGACCGCAAGGTCCAGCGCTGAGATGGTTGAAGAACCGAACCCGTGAACTTGATCTGGCTAGTACCAGCGAAAGAAGAGCGCAGCCCCCAGGGCCTGCATCCCCGACCCGTTCCTCGTGCGACGGGTCCGTCCACACCACCAGTGGGCCCGGGTGCATGTTTTGACGGGCGGTCTCCGGAGCATCCACAGCCCCACACAGGAGACCGCCATGAACGCCCCCGACAAGATTCCCTTCGCCGATCAGTTCGCGCTCAGCCGCGAACCCTTTCCTGCTTCGCGCAAGATCTACGTACCCGGCTCGAACGAGAGCATCCGCGTGCCGATGCGCGAGATCGCGCTGAGCAACGGCGAACTCATCACGGTGTACGACACCTCCGGACCCTACAGCGACCCGACCGCCGCCATCGACGTGCGCACCGGCCTGGCCGATGTGCGCGGCGCCTGGATCGCCGCGCGCGGTGACACCGAAAGCTACAACGGCCGCCAGCGCGCCGCGCTGGACGACGGCGTGAAGAACGAGGCACAGAACAACGGCACCACTATCGAACGCATCGAAGCCCTGCGCGCCGAAGCCGCCGGCCTGCAGCGCACGCCGCGCCGCGCCAAGAGCGGCATGAACGTCTCGCAGATGCACTACGCACGCAAGGGCATCGTCACGCCCGAGATGGAGTACGTGGCCCTGCGCGAAAACGGCAAGCGCGAGTGGATGCGCGAGTACCTGGGCGATCCGGCGCGGGAAGCGCGCCTGCGCGGCAACCCCATGGGGGCACGCATCCCTGACGTGTTCACGCCCGAGTTCGTGCGCGACGAAGTGGCGCGCGGCCGCGCCATCATCCCGGCCAACATCAACCACCCCGAGGTCGAGCCCATGGCCATCGGGCGCAACTTCGGCGTGAAGATCAACGCCAACATCGGCAACTCCGCCGTCACCTCCAGCATCGAGGAAGAAGTGGACAAGCTGGTGTGGGCGATCCGTTGGGGCGCCGACAACGTGATGGACCTGTCCACCGGCAAGAACATCCACACTACGCGCGACTGGATCGTGCGCAACAGCCCGGTGCCCATCGGCACGGTGCCGATCTACCAGGCGCTGGAGAAGGTGGGCGGCGTGGCCGAAGACCTCACCTGGGCGATCTACCGCGACACGCTGATCGAACAGGCCGAACAGGGCGTGGACTACTTCACCATCCATGCCGGCGTGCGCCTGGCCTACATCCACCTCACCGCGCAGCGCCGCACCGGCATCGTCTCGCGCGGCGGCTCCATCCTGGCCAAGTGGTGCATCACCCACCACAAAGAAAACTTCATCTACACGCACTTCGAAGAAATCTGCGAAATCATGAAGGCCTACGACGTGAGCTTCTCGCTCGGCGACGGCCTGCGCCCCGGCAGCGGCGCCGACGCGAACGACGAAGCGCAGTTTGCCGAGCTGAAGACGCTGGGCGAGCTCACGCAGGTGGCCTGGAAGCACGACGTGCAGACCATGATCGAAGGGCCGGGCCACGTGCCCATGCACCTGATCCAGGCCAACATGGACGAGCAGCTGAAGCATTGCCACGAAGCGCCGTTCTACACCCTCGGCCCGCTGACCATCGACATCGCGCCGGGATACGACCACATCGCCTCCGCCGTGGGCGCGGCCATGATCGGCTGGATGGGCACCTCCATGCTCTGCTACGTGACCCCCAAGGAACACCTGGGCCTGCCCGACCGCGACGACGTGAAGCAGGGGATCATTGCCTACAAGATCGCGGCCCACGCGGCCGACATCGCCAAAGGCCACCCAGGCGCCCGGGCGCGCGACGACGCCATGAGCAAGGCGCGTTTTGAATTCCGCTGGCGCGACCAGTTCGCGCTCGGCCTGGACCCGCAGACCGCCGAGGACTACCACGACGAAACCCTGCCCAAGGACTCGTCGAAAGAGGCGCACTTCTGCTCCATGTGCGGGCCGAAGTTCTGCTCGATGAAGATCACGCAAGACGTGCGCGACTACGCCGCGGCCAAGGGCGTGAGCGAACAGCAGGCGCTGAACGATGGCATGGCGCAGAAGAGCGCGGAATTCAAGGCCGTGGGCGGCGAGTTCTATGTGCCGGTGTCGTCGTTCGCCGGGCCGCCCCAAGAACGACAGCACCCCCTTGGGGGGCCTGGCGAAGCCAGGGTTGGGGGCCCAGATTCTTCCCTGACCACCAAGGGCTGAGCCATGGCGTCCATCGGGATTGCAGGGGCCGGCCTGCTGGGCCGCTTGCTGGCCTGGCGGCTCGGCGCCACACACGACGTCACCGTGTTCGACCCGGCCGACGGGCCGCAGGCCACCAGCGACGGCCGGGGCGCCGCGGCGTTCACGGCCGCGGGCATGCTCAGCCCGCTCGCCGAGCTGGAGACCAGCGGCCCCCGGGTGGCCGAGCTGGGCTGGCGCTCCATCGCGCTGTGGCGCGAGATCGCCCAGGCGCTGAGCCACGCGCCACCGGCGGCCGGCGCCTTGCCCGAGGCCTGCGGCACCTGCACTGCCTGCGCGCCCGAGCCAGGCGCAGCGGCACCGGCCGACATCCACTTCCGCGCGCTCGGCAGCCTGTTGCTGGCCCACGGCAGCGACCTGGGCGCCGCGCGCCGCGTGCTCGCACGCTTGGAGACCGCGCCCACCCTGGCCGCCGGGCTGCCCGCGCCGCAGGCCCTGGACCGCGCGGCCCTGGCAGCGCTGGAACCCAGCATCGACCCGCGCCTGCACGCCTGGCTGCTGCCCGGCGAGGGGCAGATCCTGCCGCTGCAGATGCTGCTGGCGCTGTGCGCGGCGTCGCCCCGCGTGCGCTGGCGCTGGAACACCCGCGTGCTCGAGGTGGCCCCGGGCCAGCTGAAACTGGAGGACGGATCGTCGCCGCGCTTCGACCTCGCCATCGACGTGCGCGGCGTGGGCGCCCGGCCCGACGCGCCGGTGCGTGGTGTGCGCGGCGAAGTGGTGTGGCTGCAGGCCCCGGGTGTGACGCTGCACCGCCCGGTGCGCCTGCTGCACCCGCGCCACCGCGTGTACATCGTGCCGCGCCCCTGCGACCACATCGTCATCGGCGCCAGCGAGATCGAGAGCGAAGACCGCTCGCCGGTGAGCCTGAAGAGCGCGGTGGAGCTGATGGCCGCGGCGCAGAGCGTGATCCCCGAGCTGGCCGAGGCGCGCATCGTGCACCTGGAAACCAACCTGCGCCCCGCCCTGCCCGACAACGAGCCGCGCACCGAACACCAGCCCGGCCTGCTGCGCATCAACGGCCTGTTCCGCCACGGCTGGCTGCTCGCGCCGGCGCTGGTGCAGGACGCGCTGGAAGAACTGGGACTCCCCCCTGCGCCGCCGCGCGGCTTCCCCCCTCCCGTTCCGGAGGGGGGACGCAGCCTGCCGCCGGGCCAAGCCCGTGCCGCGGCTGCCCTGGAAAGAACCCTTCGCTGATCAACCCATGTTGCACTTCAACGACCTCACCCTGCCCTGCCCGCCCGGCCTGACGCTGGCCGCGCTGCTGAGCGCGCAGCATGTCATCGCCGAAAAGGTGGCTACCGCCGTCAACGGCAAGTTCATTCCCCGCACACAGCGCGAAACCACCTTGCTGAACCCGGGCGACACCGTGCTGACGTTTCAAGCCATCGTTGGAGGCTGAACACATGGACCAACAACCATCCACCTGGGCACCCTACGGCGTCAACCTGCACAGCCGATTCCTGCTTGGCACGGCGGGCTACCCCTCGCCGCAGGTGCTGGCAGACAGCATCGCCGCCAGCGGCACGCAGGTGGTCACCGTGGGCCTCAAGCGCACGCTAGCCGCCGGTGGCGACAACGGCTTCATCGACATCGTGCGCACGGCCATGCGCGAGCGCGGCGCGCAGCTGCTGCCCAACACCGCCGGCTGCCGCACCGCGCGCGAGGCCATCGCGCTGGCGCACATGGCGCGCGAGCTGTACGGCACCGCGTGGATCAAGCTCGAAGTGGTGGGCGACGAACACACCCTGCAGCCCGACCCCTGGGGCACCGTGGAAGCCGCCGAGCAACTCACCAAAGACGGCTTCGCCGTGTTCCCCTACTGCACCGACGATCTCGTGACCTGCCAGCGCCTGCTGGACGTGGGCTGCGAGTTGCTGATGCCCTGGGGGGCGCCCATCGGCTCGGGCCAGGGTCTCATCAACCCGTTCGCGCTGCGCACCCTGCGCGCGCGCTTGCCCGGCGTGCCGCTGGTGGTGGACGCCGGTATCGGCTCGCCCTCGCACGCCGCCGCCGCGATGGAACTGGGCTTTGACGCCGTGCTGCTGAATTCGGCCGTGGCCCAGGCCCGCGACCCGGTGCGCATGGCGCGCGGCTTTGGCCTGGCCATCGAGGCCGGCCGCGCCGCGTACGAGGCCGGGGTGATGGCGCCGCAGGACATGGCGGTGGCGAGCACGCCAGTATCCGGTCACCCTTTCTTGATCCAATGAAACACCCGCTGCGCCACTGCAAGTCGCGCTCCGGCGCCCTAGGACAACCGTCATGACCCCCATCATCTGGAGCATCGCCGGCACCGACAGCGGCGGCGGCGCCGGCCTGGCGGCCGATCAGCGTGCGGCCGATGCCTTTGGCGTGCACTGCTGCACTGTGGTCGCCGCCATCACGGCGCAGAGCACCACCGAAGTCAGCCACATCGAAGCCACGTCGCCTGCGGTGCTTCAGGCCCAGCTCGCCACACTCGCGGCCGACCTGCCGCCGCGCGTGATCAAGACCGGCCTGCTGGGCAGCGCCGACAACGTGCGCGTGCTCGCCCGCTTCGTGGACCGGTTGCGGGAAGACGGCCCGCTGGCGCTGGTGGTGGACCCGGTGCTGCGCGCCAGCACCGGCGCTGCCCTGGCCGACGCCGAACTGCGCGCCGCCTACCGAGACCTGCTGCTGCCGCGTGCCACGGTCATCACCCCCAACCAGGCCGAGGCGGTGGCCCTGCTGGGCGACGGTTTTTCCGGGGACATTCCCGCGCAGTCGCTTGCCTTGCGCGCGCTGGGCTGTGAAGCGGTGGTGATCACCGGTGGGGACGCGGCCGCCATCAGCCGCCATGACAGCCTTTCCATGGACTGGCTGGACACGCCGCACGCCCAGGGCTGGCTCAGCCTGCCGCGAGAGAACACGCCCCACAACCACGGCACGGGCTGCACCTTTGCCTCGGCCATGGCGGCCGCCCTGGCCCTGGGCTGGGTGCTGGCCGACGCGGCCGTGCTGGCCAAGATGGCGGCCACCCACGCGCTGCGCCACGCACGGGCCGTCGGCCGGGGCGTAGGCCCCGTCATCGCTCGCGAGGGTTTCGGTGTCGACCCCTCCTTGCTGCCACGGCTGTCGATCGGCAGCGAAGCATCGGCCGGCTGGACCACCCGCCCGCGCGGACAGGCCCCGGGGGTCTACGCCATCGTCGACAGCGCACAGCGCGTGCGCCAGTGCGTGGACGCGGGCGCACGCACGGTGCAGCTGCGCATCAAGCGCCCATCCATCACACCGCCGAAGGATCCCGCCTGGCGCGAGCAACTGGCCGCGGAGATCCGATCGGCCCAATCGGCCGCCGACGCCGCAGGCGCCACGCTCTACATCAACGATCACTGGCAGCACGCGCTGGCCAACGGTGCCCGCGCCCTGCACCTGGGCCAGGAAGACCTGCTCTCGCTCTCGCCCGCCGAACACGCTCAACTGGCCCAAGCCCGTACCGATGGCGTGGCGCTGGGCCTGAGTTCGCACAGCCTGTGGGAGCTGTGCCGCACCCACACCCTGCTGCCCGACTACGTGGCCTGCGGGCCCGTGTGGCCCACCACCACCAAGGACATGCCCTGGCATCCGCAAGGTCTGGACAACCTGGCCTGGTGGGCCCACATGGCGCCCGCGCCGGTGGTGGCCATCGGCGGCATCCTCGAACCGGCCCAACTGCAGGCCGTGGCCGAGGCGGGGGCCGCCGGGGGCTGCGTGGTGCGCGGGCTCGGTGACGACCCGTCCGCCACCCTCCCGGCCTGGCTGGCGGCCTGGCGGGCCGGTCAGACCCACCACGGCCAGCACCCGCCGCCTGACCTGCCCCACGCCTCGCTGTCCGCCTGACAAACCGCGAAAACCTAGGGTTAACCCTAGTATCTGGTAAGGTTCGAGGGTTTCGCCACCGCCGGGCGACCGGTGCGCCAGCCGCACCGGGGCACCGGCATCTTTCATCCTCCGGAGAACCCCATGGATCGTCGTTCCCTCATCAAGCACGCTGGCATCGTTGGCGTGTTGTCCGCCGGCATTGCCCCGGCCGTGCATGCCCAGGCAGCCGTGCGCTGGCGCATGGCGTCAAGCTTCCCCAAGTCGCTGCCCACCATCTACGGGTCGGCCGAGAAGTTCTCGGACACCGTCAAGGCGCTCTCGGGCGGCAAGTTCGAGGTGTCCGTGCACGCGGCGGGTGACCTGGTGCCGGCCTTCGGCGTGGTGGACGCCCTGCAGCAGAACACGCTGGAGATGGCGCAGACCGCTTCCTACTACTTCACAGGCAAGGACCCGATCTTTGCGTTTGGCTGCGCCGTGCCCTTCGGTCTGACGGCCCGCCACATGGACGCCTGGATGGAGCACGGCAACGGCCGGAAGTACATGGACGCGTTCTTCGCGCAGTTCAACATCACCTCCATGAGCGCCGGCAACACCGGCACGCAGATGGGTGGCTGGTACCGCAAGGAAATCAAGACCGCCGCCGACCTCAAGGGCCTGAAGATGCGCATGGGCGGCGGTCTGTTCGGCGAGGCCATGGCCAAGCTGGGCGTGGTGGCCCAGAACATGCCGGCCGGCGAGGTGTACCAGGCGCTGGAAAAGGGCACGCTGGACGCCACCGAGTTCGTCGGCCCCTTCGACGACGAGCGCCTGGGCTTCCAGAAAGTGGCCCCGTTCTACTACTACCCCGGCTGGTGGGAAGGTGGTGCCGAGCTGGAATTCTTCATCAACAAGAAGGCGTTCGAGGCGCTGTCGGCTGAGAACAAGGCCATCATCCGCGCTGCGGGCGCCGTGGCCGCGCGCGACATGACGGCCAAGTACGATGCCCAGAACCCGGCAGCGCTCAAGCGCCTGGTGGCCAGCGGCACCAAGCTCAAACCCTTCAGCAAGGAGCTCATGGACGCGGGCTACAAGGCCTCCATGGAGGTGTTCGCAGCCCACGAGGCCAAGTCGCCCGAGTTCAAGAAGATCCACCAGGACATGCGCGCCTTCCAGCGCGACCAGGTGCTCTGGAGCAAGTTCTCCGAGTGGCGCTACGACGGCTACATCGGTGGCGTCAAGCTCTGATCCCGGACGAAACCCCCCATGCAAAAAGCCGCTCGATGAGCGGCTTTTTTTGTGGTCGCAAGACCTTGCTCAGGGCCTGGCGTCGCCCACCGCCATGTGCGCCACCTGCTGGTCCAGGATTTCTTCCGGCTCCTGCGCCTCCTGCGTGGTGGGTTTGTCCAGCCCCTGCTGCAGGCGCTGCATGTCGAGGTCCCCCGTCCATTTCGCCACCACCAGCGTGGCCACGCCGTTGCCCACCAAATTGGTCAGCGCGCGGGCTTCGCTCATGAAACGGTCGATGCCCAGGATCAGCGCCAGGCCGGCCACCGGCACACCGCCCACGGCCGACAGCGTGGCCGCCAGCACGATGAAGCCGCTGCCCGTGATGCCGGCCGCGCCCTTGGAGGTGAGCAGCAACACGGCCAGCAGGGTCAGCTGCTGCGTCAATGTCATGGGCGTGTCGGTCGCCTGGGCGATGAACACCGCAGCCATGGTCAGGTAGATCGAGGTGCCGTCGAGGTTGAATGAATAACCCGTGGGGATCACCAGGCCGACCACCGACTTCTTGGCACCCAGGTTTTCCATCTTCTCCATCATGCGCGGCAGCACCGATTCGCTCGACGAGGTGCCCAGCACGATCAGCAGCTCTTCCTTGATGTAGCGGATGAACTTCACGATGCTGAAGCCGTGCAGGCGGCTGATGATCCCCAGCACCACGAACACGAACAGCAGGCAGGTCAGGTAGAAGGTGCCCATGAGCTTGCCGAGCGAGAACAGCGAGTCGATGCCGTACTTGCCGATGGTGAAGGCCATGGCGCCGAAGGCACCGATGGGGGCCACCTTCATGATGATGCCGACGATGTCGAACAGCACGTGCGAGCTCTTCTCGATGAAGTCGAACACCATGGTGCCGCGACCGCCGAACTTGTGCAGCGCGAAGCCGAACAGCACCGAGAACAACAGCACCTGCAGGATGTCGCCCTTGGCGAATGCGTCCACCACCGAACTGGGGATCACGCCCATCAGGAAATCGACCGTGCCCTTCATCTTGCCGGGCTCGGTATAGGCCGCGATGGCCTTGGTGTCGAGCGAAGCGGCGTCCACGTGCATGCCCGAGCCGGGCTGGATCAGGTTGACCACCAGCAGGCCGATGAGCAGCGCCACCGTGGACACGACTTCGAAGTACAGCAGGGCCAGGCCGCCGGTCTTGCCGACCTTCTTCATGTCTTCCATGCCGGCGATGCCCACCACCACGGTGCAGAAGATGATGGGCGCGATGATCATCTTGATCAGCTTGATGAAGGCGTCGCCCAGCGGCTTCATCTGCTCCCCGAGCGCGGGGTAGAAGTGGCCCAGCAGCACGCCAACGGTGACGGCGAACAGGACCTGGACGTACAGGGATTTGTAAAGCGGCTTGCGCGCGGTGCTCGGTGTCATGGGTTTGTCTCCAGGAGAGCTTGTCGGGGGTGCGGCACCGTGTGGCGGCGCCGGCCGGCATCCCGTGTTCGGGACAGGCGGGACGATACGCACCACGGCGGGGCGCGCCAACTGTGGCGTTCAACAGTCGTAGTACTACGTACGCGACTTTGGGGTGGCCGCTCAGCCGGTGATCAGCGCGTTCTGCACATCGTTCAGCAGCCCCGGCCCCAGGCTGCGCCGCAGGCCGTCCCAGGCCGGCTGCACCGCGCGGCGCAGCACCGCGCGCTCGGCAGCGCCGAGCTGATGCAGCATCACCCCCGGCGTGCGCCGCAACGTGGCCAGGGCCTGCTGGTCCAGCGCGGCGGCGAGCCGGTTGCCATGCGCCAGCGCGCCGGCCAGCGCGGCGCCCAGCAGCGTGCGGTCGGCCGGCGCGAGGCTGGCCCAGAAGCGCGGGTTGCTCACCACCGCATAGCCCAGGTAGCCGTGCTGCGTCAGCGTCACCTGCGGCTGCCACGGCGCCAGGCCCTGGGTCAGGTAGTTGGAGAGCGGGTTTTCCGCCGCGTCCACCACGCCACTGGCCAGCGCGCGCTGCGTCTCGCCAAACGGCAGCACCACCGGGCGTGCACCGAGCGCGCGCATCTGCGCGGCCAGCACGCGCGAGGCCTGCACCCGCACCCGCAGGCCTTTGAAATCGGCCGGCGTGCGCAACGGCCGGGTGGCGCTCATCTGCTTGAAGCCGTTGTCCAGAAAACCCAGGCCCAGCATCTGCTGGCGGCCCAGACGCTGCAGCAACCCGCGCCCCACCGCGCCCTGCGTCACGCGCCGCACCTGCGCCAGATCGGCAAACAGGTAGGGCAGATCGAACACCTCGAACTCGGGCACGCCCGCGTTGCCGAACTTGGAGAGCGAAGGCGCCAGCATCTCGACCGCGCCCAGGCGCAGCGCCTCCATCTCGTCGTCATCGCCCCAGAGCTGCGAGTCGGGGAACACCTCCACGCGGATGCGTCCCTCTGCGCGTTCGTGCACCAGCGCCTGGAAACGCAGCGCCATCTGGCCCTTGGGCGTGTCCGGTGCCACCACGTGCGAGAAACGCAGCAGCACCACCGGCCGGACCGCCAGGGCCACGCCACCGGCCACCGCGCACCCAGCACCCAGCAAAGTGCGGCGCAGCAAACGCGGCGCACGGGATGGGGCGGTGATCCGGAGGTCAACCATGCTCGCTATGCTAGCGGGCAACCCCACCGCCATGGCCACCGAACCGACGCTCGATTTTCAAACGCTGGACCTGGACACGCGTCAGGCCTCGGCCCTCACACGCCGTGCTGTGACCTGGCTGGGCGCCCTGCTGCTGCTGGTGGCCGCGTCGACGGTGGCGATGGTGCTGTTCCTGCGCAGCGAGGAAACGCGCGAAGAAGACCGCCGCCGCACGGCCGACGCCGAATGGCTGGACCAGACGCTGCTGTTCCACTTCCGCCGGCTCGAAGGCGATCTGGGTGTGATGGCGCTGCAGGCCCGGCAGCGGGTTGGCGCCGTCGGCACGGCCCCGCTCACCGGCCCGTGGTGGCGCGAGGCGGGCCTGGTGGCCGCCCACGGCTGGCTGCCGGCCGAACAGGTTGAGGCCAGCGACCAATGGCCCACGTTTCTGAAGGAGGCCGCGCGCCAGCCGCACAACGCCGCGGCCCTGGCCACCATGCTCGACACCACGCGCGGCCTGCAACGCCCGGCCTACGCCGGGCCTCTGGCACCGGCAGACGGCAGTCCGGGCCGACAGCTCTGGCTGGCCGTGCCGCTGTTCGAGCAGGGCCGCTTCGTGGGCGCCACGGTGGCGATGGTGTCGGTCGACGTCTTGTTGAGCGCGTTCATCCCGGCCTGGTTCCTGCAGGACCACCGGCTGGTGCTGGACGACGAAACCACCCCGCAGGCGCCGGTCGGGGGCGGCGCGCGCTTTCTCGCCCCCATCAACCTGCCCGGTGCACAGCTGGGGCTGTGGGTCGAGGCGCTGGGCAACCAGGCGCCGCTGGCGCCGCGCGCCTTCTTCCTGGTGGCCCTGGTCTGCCTGGCCGGCATGCTGCTGACGCTGGTGGCGCTGTGGCGCGACATTCTGCGCCGCCAGCGCGCCGAGACGCGGCTGCAGACCCAGCTCGCGTTGCGCACCGCCATGGAACGCTCGGTGGCGCTGGGCCTGCGCGCCTGGGATCAGGCTGGCCACCTGATCTACGCCAACCCCGCCTTCGGCCGCCTGGTGGGCTGGACCCCGCAGGAACTCATCGCGCACAACGGCGCACCGCCCTACTGGCCCGCCGACCAGGGCGAGGAGTTCGGGCAGATACGCAGCCAGGCGGGCGACGTCGCGGCACAGGCCGGCACCGAGCTGCAGCTGCAACACCGCGACGGCCACCGGCTCGACGTGCTGGTGCACAGCGCCCCGCTGGCGCTGGCCAGCGGCGAGGTGGTGGGCTGGGTCGGCTCGGCGCTGGACATCACCGAGCGCCGCCGTGTCGAGCGCCTGGCCGCGCGCCAGCAGGAGCTGCTCGAAGCCTCGGGCCGGCTGGTGGCCATGGGTGAGGTGGCGTCCACCCTGGCGCACGAGCTCAACCAGCCGCTCGGCGCGCTCAGCAGCTTTGCCACAGGCCTGCTCAACCGTGTGCGCGAGCAGCGCATCACCTTCGACGAAATCGTGCCGGTGGTCGAGCGCATGGAGCGCATGGCCGAAAAGGCCGGCCGCGTGATCCAGCGCATCAACGCCTTCGCGCGCCGCCAGGACATGACCCGCCAGCCGCTCGCGTTGCGGCCCTTCGTGGCGCGCGTGGCCGCGGGCGCGCCGCTGCCCGACGGCGTGACACTCGATCTGCAGCTGCCACCCGGCGACGGCCCCACCGTGCCGGCCGACGCACTGCTGCTCGAAAACGCGCTGCACAACCTGGTGCTCAACGCCGGCGAGTGGGCGCCGCGCAGCGGGCGCACGCCGGCGCGCGTGCGGGTGGACCTGGTGAGCGGCGATGGCCAGGTGGGCGTGCGCGTGGCCGACAGCGGCCCGGGCGTGCCCCCGGAGCAGCTGGGCACGATCTTCGACGCCTTCGCCAGCCACAAACCTGGTGGCATGGGCATGGGTCTGGCGATCTGCCGCTCCATCGTCGAGGCACACCACGGACGCATCGAAGTCGAGCGCAGTGCCGAGCTGCAGGGCGCAGAATTCACGCTGTGGTTACCTCTGATATGAACCCCACCGTTCACCTGATCGACGACGACACGGACTTCCGTGAAGGCCTGGCCTGGCTGCTCGATTCGCGCGGCCTGCCCACGCGCAGCTGGACCGGGGGCGACACCTTCCTGCAGGCGCTGCGCAGCGGCGAGGTGCCCAACGCCTGCAGTGTGGTGCTGCTCGACATCCGCATGGAACCGCTCTCGGGCCTGGCCACCTTCGAGCAGCTCAAGGCCCTGGCCTGGCCCTGGCCGGTGCTCTTTCTCACAGGCCATGGCGACGTGAGCATGGCGGTGGCGGCGGTGAAGAACGGCGCCTGGGACTTCCTGGAAAAGCCATTCCAGAACAACCTGCTGGTGGACAAGGTGGAGGCCGCGCGCCAGGCCGCCGTGACGCTGCACATCGAATCGCAGGACCGGCTGCGGTTCCAGCAGGCGCTGGCCGCGCTGAGCGCGCGCGAGCGCGAGGTGCTGACCGAGCTGCTGCAAGGCCACTACAACAAGAACATCGCCGACCACCTGGGCATCACCCAGCGCACGGTGGAATTCCACCGCGCCAACATCTTCGAGAAGCTCCAGGTGCAGTCGGCCGTGGAGCTGGCCCACCGCATGGGCCTTCTCGGCAGCGGCACCTGAGGCTGAGCACCGTCCGAGGTTTGGCACACTCGGGGCCCCGCCCCGTTTGCCCGAGCCCATGACCGCCCCCATCGACCACGACCTGCCCCCGCTGAACGCCACGCCGCCCGGCCTGTACCGCCACTACAAGGGTGGCTGGTACGAGGTGCTGGAGACGGTGCGCTGCAGCGAGACGCTGCAAGGCATGACGCTGTACCGCGCGCTCTACGGCAGTTTCGGCCTGTGGGTGCGACCGGCCGCGATGTTCAACGAATCGGGGCTGTTCGAGGGCCGGCAGCAACCCCGCTTCACGCGCCACGAACCGGCCAGCGTGCCGCTGGGCGACCTGCCCACGGCGCAAGCGCTGATCGCCCACCTGCGCGGCCTGGCGCTGCGCCGAGGCATCGTGCTCGACACCGCCCTGCGCCCGCCACCACCCGAGCCCAGCACCTGCTGCGGGCGCGGCTGCAACGGCTGCGTGTGGGAAGGCTTCTACACCGCCCTGGGCGGCTGGCGCGACGACGCGCTGGCGCTGCTGAACAGCCCAACGGCCTAGAACAGATCGCCCTGCCCGCGCAGGGCCGCCGGCCGGAACTGGCCCGCGTCCAGCGCCTCGCGCTCGCGGTTGAAGCCGAGCCGGTCGCAGGTCTTCACGAAGCGCTGGCGCAGCAGGTCGGCCCAGACGCCCCGGCCTTTCATGCGGGTGGCGAAGTCGGCGTCGTAGTCCTTGCCGCCGCGCATGTCCTGCACGCGCGCCATCACGCGCGCGGCGCGGTCCGGGTAGTGCAGCTCCAGCCATTGGCGGAACATGTCGCTCAGCTCCCAGGGCAGGCGCAGCACCTGGTAGAAGGCGCGGCGCGCGCCCGCGTCAAAAGCGGCTTCGAGCACCTGCTCCATGTCGTCGTTGACGAAGGGAATCTGCGGCGACACGCTCACGCCCACCGGCACGCCCGCCTCGGCCAGCGTGCGGATGGTGCGCAGGCGCCGGTGCGGCGCGGCCGCGCGCGGCTCCAGGATGCGCGCGAGCTTCGCGTCCAGCGTGGTGATGGTCACGTACACGGCGGCCAGGCGCTGCGCGCCCATGGGCGCGAGCAGGTCCAGGTCGCGCTCGACGCCGCTGCCCTTGGTCACCATGGCCAGCGGGTGGTGCGCGGTGTGCAACACCTCAAGCACGGCGCGCGTGAGGCGCAGCTCGCGCTCGATGGGCTGGTAGGCATCGGTCACGGTGCCGATGACCAGCAGCTCCGGCACGTAGGCCGGGCGCAGCAGCTCGCCGCGCAACAGCTCGGCGATGTTGCGCTTGGCCACCAGCCGGGTCTCGAAATCGAGCCCGGGCGAGAGGTTCAGGTAGCTGTGGGTGGGCCGGGCGTAGCAGTAGATGCAGCCGTGCTCGCAGCCCCGGTAGGGGTTGAGGCCCTGGTTGAAGCCGATGTCGGGCGAGTCGTTGCGGGTGATCGCGCTTTTCGCGGTTTCCCAGCTCACCTGGGTGGCCGGCGCGGTGGCTTCCTCGCCCCGGGCGAGGGCTTCGTCCAGCGTGCCCCAGCCATCGTCGAACGCGGCGCGCGCGTCGCGCTCGAAGCGGTGCGGCTGGCGGTGCGCCACGCCGCGCCCTTTGAGGGCGTGCAGGGGAATGAGGATGTCGGGCATGGGCGGCAGAAGTACAAACCAATACTGTACAAAATACCAGTCTTTTCGCCTAGCCCAGGCCCCCACCGTCTGTCGCTCAGGTGGCTGGCGTCAGCTCCCCGCACAGCGGCTGGCCCAGGCGCTCGCGCACCCGGTCGGGGTCGGTTTCGGTGCCCAGCAAGACGTGCAGCTTGGCGAAGGCGGCCTCCAGCGTCATGTCGGCGCCGGGCACCACGCCCGCCTGCGTCAACGCCGAGCCGGTGGCGTAGGCGCCCTGCACCACCGGGCCGGTGGCGCACAGGGTGGTGTTGAGCAGCACCACGCCACGCTGGCTGGCGCGCTCCAGCGCCTGCATGAAGGAGCGGTCGGCCTCGGGCGCGTTGCCCACGCCATAGCTGCGCAGCACCAGGCCGCGCACGTGGGCACAGCCCAGCAGCGCGTCCACCACATGGCCGCTGATGCCAGGGTAGAGGTTGAGCACCGCCACGGCCTGGGGGTCGAACGCGGGCACGATGAAGCGCTGCTGCGCCGGGGCGCGCAGCAGGCGCTCCGGGTGCACCTGCAGCTCAATGGCCAGATCGGCCAGCGGCGGGTAGTTGGGCGAGCCGAACGCGTCCAGCGCCTGGCTGGCGATCTTGCTGCTGCGGTTGCCGCGCCAGAGGTGGCGGCCAAAACACAGCCCCACCTCGGGCACGCGGTGATACGCGGCCAGCTGCAGCGCGGCCTGCAGGTGCGCGGGCGCGTCGCTGCGCGGCTGCAGCAGCGGGATCTGCGAGCCGGTGAAGATGACCGGCTTGTCCGTCCCCTGCAGGATGAAGGACAGGGCCGCTGCGCTCCAGGCCATGGTGTCGGTGCCGTGCAGCAGCACGAAGCCGGTGTACGCGTCCCAGTTCGCCAGCAGCGGCTCGGCCATGCGCTGCCAGTGCAGCGGGCTGAGGTTGGCGCTGTCGATGGGGCGCTCCAGCGCCACCACGTCCAGCTCGGGCAGTTCGTCACCGGCGCTGCGCTGCAGGGTCTCGCGCAGGCGCCCGCCGAAGTCGGGCATGGGCCGGTAACCCTCGGGCGAGGGCTCCATGCCCACCGTGCCGCCGGTGTAGAGAACGAGGACGCGCGCGCTCATCGCACGGCCTGCGCGGTGGGCGCGGCGCCGGCCGGTGCCAGCGCGGCGCTGTCCTGGGGCTCCAGCACCCAGGCCTGGGGTTCCACGCCCATGTCGGCGAAGCGCCGGGCGTCAAACACCGGCTCGCGCACGCCGCGGTTGATCTGGTCGTCGAAGTCGCGCATGAGGCGCAGGCCTTTCTTGAACAGCAGCGCCAGGGCCAGCAGGTTGGCCAGCGCCAGCAGGCCCATGGTCACGTCGGCAAAGGCGAACACGGTGCCAAGGTCGGTGGTGGCACCCCAGCCGCACAGCGCGATCACGGCCAGGCGGTAGCCGGCCACCACGGCGCGCCGGTCGCCACCGAAATAGGCCAGGCTGTTCTCGCCCAGGTAGTAGTTGTAGATGATGGTGGTGAAGCCGAACAGCAGCATCGCCACGCTCACGAAGGAGCGGCCCCACTCGCCCACGTGGCCCGCCAGCGAAGCCTGCGTGAGCGCCACGCCACCCAGTTCGGTGGCCATGCCGGGCTGGTACACGTCGCCCAGCAGCACGATGAAAGCGGTGCAGGAGCACACGATCAGCGTGTCGATGAACACCGAAAACGCCTGCACGACGCCCTGGCTGGCCGGGTGCGGCACGTAGGCCACGGCGGCCACGTTGGGTGCGCTGCCCAGGCCGGCCTCGTTGGAGAACAGGCCGCGCTTGATACCCATGACCATGGCCGCGCCGATACCACCGCCCACCGCCGGCTCCAGGCCGAAAGCACTCTTGACGATGAGGACTAAAACCGCGGGCAGCTGCTCCAGGTTCATGGCCAGCACCACCAGGGTCATGGCCACGTAGCCCAGCGCCATCACCGGCACGATCACCTCGGCCACCTGCGTGATGCGCTTGACGCCGCCAAAGGCGATCACGCCCACCACCATGGCCAGGGCCGCGCCCGTGGCCATCACCGGGATGCCGAACGCGTCCTGCATCGAAGTGGCCACCGAATACGACTGCAGCGCGCTGAAGCCAAAACCGAAGGTCACCAGCAGCAACGCCGAGAACAGCACCGCCAGCCACTTCCAGTGCGCGCCCAGGCCGCGCTCGATGTAGTAGGCCGGGCCGCCGCGGTAGGTACCGTCGGGCATGGCCGACTTGTAGGCCTGGGCCAGCGTGCATTCGAAGTAGCTGGTGGCCATGCCGATCAGGCCCACCACCCACATCCAGAACACGGCGCCCGGGCCACCCAGCGTGATGGCCACCGCCACCCCGGCGATGTTGCCGCCGCCCACGCGCCCGGCCACCGACAGCACCAGCGCCTGGAAGGAACTGAGATGGCCCTGCTGGTCCTTGGCAAACGCCTGGTTCGCGCCCAGGATGCGGAACATGCGCCCGAAATGGCGCAGCTGCACGAAGCGCGAGCCGATGGTGAACCACAGGCCCAGGCCGATCAGCACCACGATCAGCACCTTGCTCCAGAGCAGGTCGTTGAGCAGATCAAGCATGGCGGCCTCCGTCAAAACAATTCCGTGAAGAGGCCCGCTGGGGGCGTGTCGCGCGGTGAAGTGTTGGCATGGGTGTGCATCTCCTTGTTGAATGGGCGCCTCGTGGGCGCAGGCCAGGTGCCCTGGCAGGCTGGCGCATTTGAACAAGGCCAGGCCCCCGGGGGGATTCGCGGCAGCGCCGCAGTCTGGCGCCCAATGGAGCAAAATGTGCGCCAAAGTGCGCCAAACCACCTTTCATCGGTACCCCATGAACGAAGACTTCGCCCGCAACCTGCGGCTGCTGTGCGGCTACTACCCGTCGATCGCCGACGTGTGTCGGCGCCTGGAGATCAACCGCCCCCAGTTCAACCGCTACCTCAGCGGGCGCTTCCGCCCCGGCGGCCACACCCTGCGCCGCCTGTGCGAATTCTTCGGCGTGGAAGCGCACGAGATCCTGCTGCCCAGCGCGCAGTTCGAGCGCCTGGTGCAGGTGCGGCCGCGCCGCCCGGCCAGCGAAGCCAGCACCACGCCCGAAGCCCCGCACCTGGCGCACCTCAAGGCCATCGGCTCCGCCGGGCTCGACCGTTTTCTGGGCTACTACTTCGAGACCTACCTCTCCATGGCCTACCCGGGCCAGGTGCTGCGCACGCTGGTCGCGTTCGAGCGGCACGAGGACCGCGTGGTCTACCAGCGCACCGAGCGCCTGGCCGAGGACCCGCACGACAAGGCCTACCACGGCCTGTACCTGGGCCTGGTGCACCTGCTGACCGACCGCATCTTCCTGTGCGACTACGAAACGCTGACCGGCCTGGAGATGACGCAGACCATCCTGTTTCCCTCGTACAAGAACCGCGTCACACGCCTGACCGGCCTGCGCCTGGGTGTGTCGGGCAGCGGCGAGCGCATGCCCTGCTGCGCGCGCGTGGTGTACGAATACCTGGGCCGCAGCATCGACGTGCGCCAGGCGCTGCGCCTGTGCGGCCTGTACGCGCTGGACGACCCCGGCATCGACGCGGCCACACGCCGCGCCATCGCCAACGACATCGCGCCCGGCGAGTGGCATTTGCGCGCAAGGTTCTCTTGACCCCCCCGCGCCGCTTCGCGTCACCCCCCAGGGGGCAACGCGAGTGGCCCGGCGAAGCCGGTTCCACCGCGTTCTGGGCGGGGACGGGCCGGCCCGGCAGCGCCCTGGAATGACTACCCCGAGCCCACCAGTCCCACGCGCACCGCAAAGCGCGTGAGCCCGGCGATGTCGTGGATGTCCAGGCGCTGCATCAGCTGGGTGCGGTGGATGTCGATGGTCTTGGGCGACAGCTTCAGCAGCCGGGCAATGCCCTTGGAGGTCATGCCCTCGGCGATCAGGCGCAGCACGTCGGATTGCCGCGCGGTCAGGGCGTGCAGCGGGTCGGCCAGCCGGAACGCGGGCAGCGCCTGCTGGATCAGCAGCGAGGTGGCCGCCGGGCTCAGGTAGCTCTGGCCCACCCGCATGGCCTGCACCGCGAGCCTCAGCTCGGCCGGTGCCGCGTCCTTCACCATGTAACCGTCGGCGCCCGCGCTGAGCGCACGGCGGATGTGGTCCTCGTTCAGGTGCATGGACAACACGATCACGCGGGTGTCGGGCAGTGCCGCCTTGATCTGGGCGGTGGCCACGATGCCATTCATCACCGGCATGGAAATGTCGAGAAACACGAGGTCGGGCCGGGTGCCGATCGCCAGCTCAACGGCCTGCGCGCCATCGCCCGCTTCGCCCACGATGTCCATGCCGGGAAGATCGTTCAGCAGCGCCGACAGCCCCGCGCGAAACAGGGCGTGGTCGTCGGCCAGCAGCACCCTCACGGCGCCACCCCGTCGGTGTGAAACACCGCCTGCACCGTGGTGCCCCGCCCGATCTCGGAGCGCAGCTCGCACGAGCCGTCCGCCAGGCGGGCGCGCTCCTGCATGCCAGCCAGGCCGATGTGTCCATCGCGCAGCGCGACCAACAGCGCCCGTTCCGGCTCGAAGCCGGCACCATCGTCGGTGACGCTGAGCTGCAGCGATGAAGGCGCCATGGTCACCCGGATCTCCACGGCCGTGCAGGCGCTGTGCTGCATGGCGTTGCTCAGCGCTTCCTGCGCGATGCGGAAGGCCGCAGTCTCCACCGCGGGCGGGTAGCGCAGCTCCTCGCCCTCGGCCTGCAGCCGCACCTGCAGCGCCGGCAGCCGGCCCAGTGAAGCGACCAGGCTGCGCAGCGCGGCCATGACGCCGAAGTCGTCCAGCTCCAGAGGGCGCAGGCCCAGACCGATCTGGCGCAGCCGCGCCCCGAGCTGGTCCGACATCTGCAGCACATCGGTCGCGATCCCGGCCATGGGCCCATCGCCGGCCACCTCGGCCATGTGCGCCATGTGCGCGAGGTGCAGCCGCATCGCCGCGACCACCTGGCCGATGTCGTCGTGCAGCTCCTGCGCGATGTGCTGGCGCTCGGTTTCCTGCACCTGCAGCAGCCGCTGCGACAGCACGCGCAACGAGGTCTCCGCGCCGCGCAGGCGCTGCTCGGTGCGGTACAGCGAGGTGATGTCCTTGATGAGCACCAGACAAGCCGGGCGCGCGCCGCCGCCACCCTTCAAGGGGATGTAGGAGGTCAGCAGCACCTTGCGCACGCCCTCCGTGGTCTCGATCTCCACCCGCTCGTCCAGCACCGCTTCGCCCGCCTTCAGGGCACGCTTGCTGCCCCACTCGTCGTCGCCGATCGGGTGGCCGGTGTCGACCCACCAGCCCAGGCAGCCGGGAAAGCGGCTCGCGTCGGCATCGCGCACACCGGCCCAGATGGCGATGGCCGCCGGATTGCGGTGTAGGGTGTGGCTCTGCACATCGCAGACCCAGATGCCTTCCGGCAAGTGGGCCAGCACCTGGGTGAACAGCGTTTGCGGCGGCGCATGGCGCGCTCGCGCAGGCAACGGGGATGTGGGGAGGTGCATCATCGATCGATGGTGTGGACCGAAGCCGGGTGCCGTCTGTGCGCCAGCGCCCCAACAGATGGCAACGGACCACCCCTTTCAGATGTCCGACAGGCCGGCCAGCACCCGCAGGGTGCGCTGGTAGAAGCCCAGTTCGTTGATGGTGACGAGCGCCCGGCTGTCGACAAACTTCTGCTCGATCAGGGCCGTCTGGGTGCGCGCCTGCGCGAAGAGGCCGCGCCGGGCCGCGACAAAGCCCAGCACCGCCCAGGGGTAGGGGTCGTAGCGCCCATCGGCCCAGCCGGGGGAATAGGTTTCCAGGAACTGGTAGCCGCGGTCGAAATACGGCGCCAGCTCGGTCACGCCGAAGGCCTGCGGAAACACCTGGCAGGTGGTGCCCGGGTAGAAGCCGGTCTCGGCCAGTGTGGTGTGGTCGCCCACCGTGAAACCGCCGCGCACACTGTCGAAGCCGATCCGGAGAATGCCGTGGGCGATGCCGGTGGCAAACGAGTCGTAGTAGGTGGCTTCGCTCGGTTCGCCGCGCTCGCGCAGCAGCGCAGCAAAATCGCGCAGGCCCCGGTAGACCTCGCAGTTGTCCATGAGGTAGCCGATGCTGTTGCTCTGGTTGCGCGGCGCCTGGAACACGCTGGTGTAGCCGTCGGGCTTGACCATCACCGTGAGGTTGCGGTACGCGATGAATTTCAGTCTGGCCTTGTTCGCGTCCCACCAGGCCCAATTCTGGCTGGCGCGCAGGTATTTCACCGCGAGCGACAGCAGGGTGGCGGCGTAGGAATCGTCCGAGTCGGAGGGCACCATGGCGTAGGCACCGCTCGTGCTCTGGCCCGAGATGAAGTTCACGTCCTCGATCGTGCCGTCGTCCCGCAGCGTCCTGAGGTAGAGGTCGAGGTAGGGGCGGATGCAGAGCTCCCGGTCGGCCGCACTCAGCAGTTGCACGATGGGCAGCAGGCCAAGGTTGGTGAAATACCAGTTGAGCCGACCGGCCGGCGCGATTTCGTAGCCGCCGGCCCACGGGCCGCTCGGGATGCGCAAGGCCTTGACGGCGGTCACCACGTCGATGGGCGGCAGCGCCGCATGGGCGGGGGTGGTGACCCCCGCGAAGGTGGCGATGGCCGCGGCAGAGCCCGCGCAGAATTGACGTCGAAGCATGAGCGAACTCCTGGAGAAAGAAGTCGCGATGGGCCTTGGCCACCCGTTGGACAGGGCGGCGGGTCATCGCAAGAACTCCGGAGTGCCTGCTTTTTTTGGGGGGGTGTCTGGCGTGCCTTCAGGAGCCTGGCACACCGACACGTTGGAGGGCTTCAAAGAGGACCCCGGGGGGTGCTTTTGAATCTATAGAAGCCACGGCTTTTGCCCATACGAGGGCTTCCCTACGAACCGGGGAGAGATGCCCTACCCGCGCGTCACCTCACTGGGCAGGCGCCTGCGCTTCGGCCTGCTGGGCGTTGCGTTTCGCGATGTTGCCGAGAATCAGCGCGCGGCCGGCGAACAGGCCACCGGCCACCTCCAGATCGAAGCGCTCGGCGTCGCGGCGGCGCACGCGCTCCATGATCTCGTCGGCCTCGTCCTCTCTCGCGCCGGTGGCCAGCAGCGCCTCGCGGCCGAGCAGCATGGAAGACTCGAAGGTCTCGCGCACGAAATAGTCGGCGCCCACGTTGGCCAGCTCCAGCGCGTGCTCGCGGTCGAAGGCGCGCACCAGCACCCGCGCCTGCGGGCAGGCCGCCTGCGCGAGCTTGGCGATGTGCGTCGCGGCGGCCTTGTCGTCGATGCAGACGACGATGGCGCAGGCGTGCTGCGCGCCGGCCGCGTGCAACACATCTTCGCGGCTGCCGTCGCCGTAGTAGACCTTGAAGCCGTAGGCCTGCGCGTCGCGGATCATCTGCGTGTCGTTGTCGATGATGGTCAGCGTGGCACCCCGCGCGAGCACGCCCTGGCTGGCGATCTGGCCCACGCGGCCAAAACCGATGATCAATACGTTGGCGCTGCGCTCGCTCACCGCCTCCACGCCCTCCATCGAAACCTCGGCGGGTGACGCAAAGCGTTTGTGCAGCAGCACGGTGAGCGGCGTCAGCGCCATGGACAGCACGACGATGGCAGTCATGTTGGCGTTGACCACCGGGTCGATCACGCCCGCGGCCAGCGCCGCGGCGAACAGCACGAAGGCGAACTCGCCACCCTGGGCCATCAGCACCGCGCGGTCCAGCGCGTCGGCGTGCGAACTGCGCGCCAGCCGCGCCACGCCGTAGATGCACAGCGCCTTGACCAGCATCAGCGAGAGCACGCCGGAGACGATCAGCACCCAGTTGCGCGCCACCACCGCCAGGTCCAGCGACATGCCCACACCCAGGAAGAACAGGCCGAGCAGCAGGCCCCTGAACGGCTCGACGTCGGCCTCCAGCTGGTGGCGGAAGGTGGACTCCGACAGCAGCACACCAGCGAGGAACGCCCCCATGGCCATGGACAGGCCGCCGAGCTGCATCAGCAGCGCCGCGCCCAGCACCACCAGCAGGGCGGCCGCGGTCATCACCTCGCGCGCCTTGGCGTTGGCCAGCACACGGAACAGCGGGTTGAGCAGCCACAGCCCCGCCGCCACCAGCACCCCCACCGCGCCCGCGGCCAGACCCACCGTGGCCCAGCGCGAGCCGGCCGGCGCCGCCTCGCCCGCGGCGTGGGGCGCGAGAAAGGCCACCACCGCCAGCAGCGGCACGATCAGCAGGTCTTCGAACAGCAGCACGGCCACGATCTTCTGCCCGCGCGGCGCCGCCACGTCGCCACGCTCACCGAGCAGTTGCATCACGATGGCGGTGGAGGTGAGCACGAAACCCATGGCGCTGACGAAGGACACCGTCCATGAAAAGCCGAAGGCCACCCCCACCAGGGTCAGCAGCGTGCCGCAGACCACCGCCTGCAGGCTGCCCAGGCCAAAGATCGCGCGCCGCAGGCCCCACAGGTGCGAGGGCCGCATCTCCAGGCCGATGATGAACAGGAACATCACCACGTCGAGCTCGGCGGTGTGCAGGATGGTCTGCGGGTTGCTGAACCAGCCCAGACCAAACGGCCCGATGGCCAGGCCCGCGGCCAGATAGCCCAGCACCGAGCCCAGCCCCAGACGCTTGAACAGGGGCACGGCCACCACGGCCGCCCCCAGCAACATCACCACCGGCAGCAGATCGCCGCCCCCGCCTTCCACCGCCATACAGCGTCTCCTTCGATTGGTTTGCGCTGCATTGTCGGGGTTGCGGCCCGCATCCGCGCCATCGGCGTGCAATGGCCACACACGGCCACACAACCCCCGGTGCACGCGTGGGGCCACTCAACCCCCGGCGCTGCAAGGCCGCTCCCATGCCGGTATAAAGTGCAGTCCCACACCGCTGCCGCCGGGCCACCGATGGCCACGCCCTACGCACGGCGGCGCACCACACACCTCCTGCACACCATGAACCCCACCCCTGCAACGGCCCCCGGCGCGGACACCATCATCAGCGTGCGCGGCCTGAGCAAGACCTACGCCAGCGGCTTCCAGGCGCTCAAGCGTGTGGACCTCGACATCCGGCGCGGCGAGATCTTTGCCCTGCTCGGCCCCAACGGGGCCGGCAAGACCACGCTCATCAGCATCATCTGCGGCATGGTCAATGCCAGCGAAGGCACGGTGACGGCCGACGGCTTCGACACCGTGCGCGACTACCGCGCCGCCCGCAGTGCCATCGGCCTGGTGCCCCAGGAGTTGCACACCGACGCGTTCGAGACCGTGTGGGCCACGGTGAGCTTCAGCCGCGGCCTGTTCGGCAAGGCGCCCGATCCGGCCTACATCGAAAAGGTGCTGAAAGACCTATCGCTGTGGGACAAGAAGGACACCAAGATCATGGCGCTCTCGGGTGGCATGAAGCGTCGCGTGCTGATCGCCAAGGCGCTGTCGCACGAGCCCAAGATCCTGTTTCTGGACGAACCCAGCGCGGGTGTGGACGTGGAGCTGCGGCACGAGATGTGGCGCATGGTGCGCGCGCTGCGCGAAGCGGGCACCACCATCATCCTCACCACGCACTACATCGAAGAGGCCGAAGACATGGCCGACCGCATCGGCGTCATCAGCCAGGGCGAACTCATCGTGGTGGAAGAAAAAGACGTGCTCATGCGCAAGCTCGGCAAGAAGCAGCTCACGCTGACGCTGCAGCAGCCCATGCAGCAACTGCCCGAGGCCCTGGGCCGCTGGCCGCTGAGCCTGACCGCCGACGGCCACGCCCTCACCTACACCTTCGACACCCAGCAGGAAGACACCGGCATCGCCGCCCTGCTGCGCGCCCTGAACGAGCACGGCATCGACTTCAAGGACCTGCACTCCAGCGAAAGCTCGCTCGAAGACATCTTCGTGAGCCTGGTGCACCAGCCGAACGCCCGCCGCCAGGACGACACCCAGAAAGCCCTCGCATGAACCGCATCAATCTGCACGGCGTGCGCGCCATCTTCCACTTTGAAATGGCGCGTACCTTCCGCACGCTGGGGCAAAGCATCGTGGCGCCGGTGCTGTCCACCTCGCTGTACTTCATCGTCTTCGGCTCGGCCATCGGATCGCGCATGGGCGACATCGACGGCGTGAGCTACGGCGCCTTCATCATCCCCGGCCTGCTCATGCTCTCGCTGCTGAGCGAGAGCATTTCGAACGCCTCCTTCGGCATCTACATGCCCAAGTGGTCCGGCACCATCTACGAGCTGCTGAGCGCGCCCGTGAGCTGGGTGGAGGTGCTGCTCGGCTACGTGGGCGCGGCGGCCAGCAAGAGCCTCATGCTCGGTCTGCTGATCCTGGCCACGGCGCGCGTGTTCGTGCCCTATCAGATCGCGCACCCGGTGTGGATGGTGGGCTTCCTCGTGCTCACCGCCGTCACGTTCTGCCTGTTCGGTTTCATCATCGGCCTGTGGGCCGACAGCTTCCAGAAGCTGCAGGTGATCCCGCTGCTCATCATCACCCCGCTGACCTTCCTGGGCGGCGCGTTCTACAGCATCAACATGCTGCCCGAACCCTGGCAGACGGTCTCGCTGTTCAACCCGGTGGTCTACCTCATCAGCGGCCTGCGCTGGGCTTTCTACGGCGCGGCCGACGTGCACATTGCCGTCAGCACCGGCATGACGCTGATGTTCATGCTCGCCTGCCTGGCCGTGGTGTGGTGGGTGTTCAAGACCGGGCACCGCATCCGGCGCTGAGCTTCTTTCCCTGGCTTCCCTTGCCAAGGGCCAGACCTTCCGGGGTCTGGCCCTTTTTCTTTGGCTTTTGGGGTTGGCCGCGCCCTTTCGCGCTCGCGGCGCGGCCCGCTTTCCCCATCCTACCCGGGTAAACCCGAACACACCCGGCTTCCGGCGCGGCCTACACTGCGGTCAATTGGTCTGACCAATTGACCAAATCAGCACCCATGCCCTTCCAACCCATCGAACCGCGCCGGCTCTACCGCCAGATTGCCGATCAGTTGCGCCAGCTCATCCAGAGCGGCGAATTCGCGGTGGGCTCGCGCCTGCCGGCCGAGCGCGATCTGGCGCTGAAGATGGGCGTGTCGCGGCCGTCCGTGCGAGAGGCACTGATCGCGCTCGAAGTCCAGGGGCTCATCGAGGTGCGGGTGGGCTCGGGCATCGTGGTCATTGCCCGCGAGCCGGTGCGCCGGCTGGACAACGCCCACGGTCCTCTGGAGATCATCCGGGCGCGCCAGCTGATCGAATGCGAACTGGCCGCCGTGGCCGCGCGCAGCGAAGACAGCACCCTGGTGCCCGATCTGGAAGAGAGCCTGCGCGAGATGGAAAGCGACATCGCCGCGCGCACGCTGCCGATCCGTGGCGACCGCAACTTCCACCTGCGCATCGCCCAGGCCAGCGACAACAGCCCCTTGCTGGCCGTCGTCACCCAGTTGTTCGACGAACGCAATGGGCCGCTGTTTGCGCGCCTGGGCAGCCACTTCGAGCGCGAAACCACCTGGAAACAGGCGGTGGCCGAGCACCGGGCCGTGGTCAAGGCCATCGAGCGCCACGACCCACAGGCCGCGCGCACCGCCATGAGCAGCCATCTGGAACATTCCCACGAGCGCTTCTCGGCTGGCTGGACGGCGCCCACCGAAACCGAAACCCCCAAGAGCACCGCATGAGCCTTGCCTGCACCCTGCACGGCCCTCTGCAACTGAGCGTGGAAACCCTGGCACCGGTCGAACCGGGGGCCGGCCAGGTGCGCCTGCGCCTGGGCGCGGGCGGCATCTGCGGCTCTGACCTGCATTACTACCAGCACGGTCGCGCGGGCGCGTTCGCCATCCGGGCGCCTTTCGTTCCCGGCCACGAGGCTTCGGGCGTGGTCGAAGCCATCGGGGCGGGCGTCACGCGGGTGCGGCCGGGCCAGAAGGTGGCCGTGAACCCGGCCCACCCCTGTGGCGCGTGTCCGGCCTGCCGCGCGGGCCGCAGCAACCTCTGCGACCAGATGGTGTTCCTGGGCAGCGCGGCGATCTTTCCGCACCTGCCGGGCCTGTTCAGAGAACAGTTCGTGGTGGCCGAGTCGCAGCTCACGGCGGTGGACGGGGACGTGAGCCTGGGCGAGATCGCCTGTGCCGAGCCGCTGTCGGTCGGGCTGCACGCGGTGCGCCGCGCCGGCACTGTGCTGGGCGCCACGGTGCTGGTGACGGGCGCGGGCACCATTGGCTGCATGGCGGTGATCGCGGCGCGGCTGGCCGGCGCCGGCCGTGTGCTGTGCAGCGACCCGAGCGACAGGGCGCGCGCCATGGCGCTCACCGTGGGCGCCGACGAAGCGCAGCCCGACACCCGTGCATGGCAAGGCCAGGTCGATGTGGCGATCGAAGCGGCGGGCCACCCCGCTGCGCTCGCGGGCTGCCTGTCGGCGGTACGGCGCGGTGGTCGCATCGTGCAGGTGGGCACGCTGCCGCCCGAGCTGCCGTTCCCGGCCAACGACATCATGACCCGCGAGCTGGACTACGTGGGTGCGTTCCGCGCCGACATCGAATTCGACTGGGCCGTGATGGCCATCCGCAGCCGGCGCGCCGACGTGCGCCCGCTCATCAGCGCGCAGATCCCGATCAGCGAATCGAAGGCGGCTTTCGATTTGGCTTTGGACCGCAGCCGCAGCACCAAGGTGCAGCTCATCCCCGGCTAGGGGCGGGCTGGCACCGCATTCAACAAACACAGGAGACAAGCCATGAAATTCCAGCACCTCACACTGACCTTGGCCGCGAGCCTCGTGGTCGCCGCCCCCGCCTTCGCCCAGACCAAGCTCAAGTGGGCCCACGTGTACGAAACCTCCGAACCGTTCCACACGGCGTCCGTGTGGGCGGCCGACGAAATCAAGAAGCGCAGCGGCGGCCGCTACCAGATCGACGTGTACCCCGCCTCACAGCTGGGCAAGGAAAACGACATCAACCAGGGCCTGAGTCTGGGCACGGTGGACATCATCATCTCCGGCTCCAGCTTCGCGGCCAAGGCCTTCCCGCGCATCGGGGTCACCTACTACCCCTACACCTTCCGCGACGTGGACCACCTGCTGGCCTACACCAAGAGCGACATCTACAAAGAGCTGACGGCGGGCTACGAGCAGAAGAGCGGCAACGAGATCATCGCCACCACCTACTACGGCACGCGCCACACCACGAGCAACCGGCCCATCACCAAGTGCGCCGACATGAAGGGCCTGAAGATGCGCGTGCCCGACGTGCCGGCCTACCTGGCCATGCCACGCGCCTGCGGTGCCAACACCTCGCCCATCGCGTTCGCCGAGGTGTACCTGGCGCTGCAGAACGGCACCGTGGAGGCCCAGGAGAACCCGCTGCCCACCATCGAAGCCAAAAAGTTCTTCGAGGTGCAGAAGCACATCGTGCTGACCGGCCACATCGTGGACCACCTGAACACCGTGGTGGCCGGCGGCCTGTGGAAGAAGCTGTCGGACGCCGACAAGAAGATGTTCGTTGAGGTGACCCAGGAAGCCGCGGCCAAGGCATCGAAAGAAGTGGCCGCGCGCGAAAAGCAACTGGCCGACGTGTTCCGCGGCAAAGGCGTGAGCGTGACCGCGGTGGACACCGGCGAGTTCCGCGACACCGTGCTGAAGAACGTGGCCTTCGAGCAGTTCGGCTACCAGAAGGCCGACTGGGACCGCATCCAGGCCGTGAAGTAAGGCGAACCGCATGTCCCTTCACAGCGCTCTGCCGGCTGCGGGTGGTGCAGCGGAGTCGCATCCGGTCGAGTCCAGCGCGCAGGCGCTGGTGGCCAGCTTCGCGGAGGCCGACCAGCACACGGTGAACCTCTCGGGCTATGGCATCGAGGACTGGGTCTGCCTGGGCTTCTTCTGGACCATGGCCGGCCTGGTGTTCCTGCAGTTCTTCAGCCGCTACGTGTTGAACGACTCGTTCGCCTGGACCGAGGAACTGGCCGTGTACTGCCTGATGCCGGTGGTGTTCATCGGCGCGTCCATGTGCGTGCGGCGGGTGCGGCACATCCAGGTCAACCTGGTGTACAGCCACCTGCCGACCGCTGCCGGTCGGGCGCTGTCCACCTTGGTGGACCTGGTGGCCATCGCCTTCTACGGCTACGCCAGCTGGCTGGTGGCGCGCTACGCGCTGGCGGTGGACAACGAGCCCATGACCACCATCGACTGGAACAAGAGCTACGTGTACTGGCTGGCCTTTGCCGGCTTTGCCCTGATGACCGTGCGCGGCGTGCAGGTGGCGGTGAACAACTGGCGGCGCGGCTTCTCGCCACTGCAGAACCCTGGCTTCTTCGACGGCCTGCCCCATTGAACGGACTCCCTCCATGCTGATCCTGATCCTCTCCTTCGTGGGGCTGATGCTCTGCGGCCTGCCGGTGGCCGTGGCCATGGCGGGCGGCTCGCTGATCTACATCCTGGTCTCGGGCAGCGTGCCCGACATCGTGCTGGCGCAGCGCATGATCTCCGGCATCGAGTCCTTCCCGTTGCTGGCGGTGCCCTTCTTCATCCTGGCCGGCAACCTGATGAACATCGCCGGCATCACGGGCCGCATCTACAACTTCGCGATCGCGCTGGTGGGCTGGATGAAGGGCGGCCTGGGGCAGGTCAACATCGTCGGCTCGGTGATCTTCTCGGGCATGTCGGGCACGGCCATCGCCGATGCCGCAGGCCTGGGCTCGATCGAGATCAAGGCCATGAAGGACCATGGCTACTCCACCGAATTCGCGGTGGGCGTGACCGCCGCTTCGTCCACGCTGGGGCCGATCTTTCCGCCGTCCTTGCCCTTCGTGATCTACGGGATGATGGCCAACGTCTCCATCGGCGCGCTGTTCGTGGCCGGCATCCTGCCGGGCCTGTTTCTCACGGCGCTGATGATGCTCACCGTGGCCTTCTTCGCCCACCGCCATGGCTGGGGCGGTGACGTGGCTTTCCACTGGGGCCGCTTGGGCGGCGCCGGGCTGGAGGTCCTGGTCGTGCTGGCCTTCCCCATGGCGGTGTGGCTGGCCGTGAAAGCCGGCGCGTCGGTGAACGTGGCGGCCATCACGGCGTTCGTGGTGCTGCTGGCGCTGGACTGGCGCTACAACTTCTCCGCCGTGCTGGCCCTCATGGCACCGGTGATCCTGATCGGCGGCATGACCATGGGCTGGTTCACGCCCACCGAGGCCGCCGTGGCCGCGGTGCTCTGGGCCTTGTTCCTGGGCCTGGTGCGCTACCGCTCCATGACCCTCAAGACGCTGGCGCAAGCCACCTTCGACACCATCGAAACCACGGCCTCGGTGCTGTTCATCGTCACCGCCGCGTCCATCTTCGCCTGGCTGCTCACCACCACACAGGCCGCGCAGGCCCTGGCCGATTGGATCCTCTCCATCACCAGCAACAAGTGGGTGTTCCTGCTGCTGGCCAACCTGCTGATCCTGTTCGTGGGCTGCTTCATCGACACCATCGCCGCCATCACCATCCTGGTGCCCATCCTGCTGCCCATCGTGCTCAAGCTGGGCATCGACCCGGTCCAGTTCGGTCTGATCGTGACGCTGAACTTGATGATCGGCCTGATGACACCGCCGCTGGGCATGGTGCTGTTCGTGCTGGCGCGCATCTCCAAGCTCTCGGTGGAGCGCGCCACCATGGCCATCCTGCCCTGGCTGATTCCGCTGATCGTTGGCCTCATCGCCATCACCTACATCCCCGCCCTCACGCTGTGGCTGCCGCAGCAAATGGGACTGTTGAAATGAACCCTGTTATCCGTATCCATCCCAACGACGACGTCGTCATCGCCCGCCAGCAGCTGCTGGGCGGCACGCGCATCGACACCGAAGGCATCACCGTGTCGGGCCTGGTGCCGCCGGGCCACAAGATCGCGGTGCGCGCCATCGCGGCGGGCGAGCCGGTGCGGCGCTACAACCAGATCATCGGCACCGCCACCCAGGCCATCGCGCCCGGGCAGCACGTGCACACGCACAACCTGGCCTTCAGCCGTTTCGACCGTGGCCACACCGTGGGCGGCGACGTGCGCCCAGTGGCCTATGTGGACACGCCCGCCACTTTCGACGGCATCGTGCGCCCCGATGGCCGGGTGGCCACGCGCAACTACATCGGCGTGTTGACCAGCGTGAACTGCTCGGCGACGGTGGCCCGCGCCATTGCCGACCACTTCCGCCGCGACATCCACCCCGAGGCGCTGGCCGCGTTCCCGAACGTGGACGGCGTGGTGGCCCTGACCCACGGTGCGGGCTGTGCCACCGACAGCGAAGGCGAGGGCCTGCACGTGCTGCGCCGCACGCTGGCCGGCTACGCGCGGCACGCGAACTTTGCGGCAGTCATCGTGGTCGGCCTGGGCTGCGAGACCAACCAGATCCAGGGCCTGCTGGCGCAGGAAGACCTGCGCGAAGGCGCCAAGCTGGTGACCTTCAGCATCCAGGACACGGGCGGCACCGCCAAAAGCGTGGCGCGGGGCATCGAGGCGGTGCAAGCCCTGCTGCCCGAAGCCAACGCCGTGCAGCGCCAGCCCGTGCCCGCCAGCCACCTGGTGGTGGGTTTGCAGTGCGGCGGCTCCGACGGTTACTCCGGCATCAGCGCCAACCCGGCGCTGGGCGCGGCGGTGGACCTGGTGGTGCGCCACGGCGGCACGGCCGTGCTGTCCGAAACGCCCGAAATCTATGGCGGTGAACACCTGCTGCTGCAGCGCGCGGTGTCGCAAGCCGTGGCCGACAAGCTCGAAGCCCGCCTGCGCTGGTGGACCGACTACTGCAGCCGCCACCACGCCGAGATGGACAACAACCCGTCTGCCGGCAACAAGGCCGGCGGCCTGACCACCATCTTGGAGAAGTCGCTGGGCGCCATCGCCAAGGGCGGCACCACACCCCTGGTGGACGTGTACGAATACGCCCAGCCCATCAGCGCCAAAGGCTTTGTCTACATGGACACGCCGGGCTACGACCCGGTGTCGGCCACCGGCCAGGTCGCGGGTGGGGCCAACCTGATCTGCTTCACCACCGGGCGCGGTTCGGCCTACGGCTGCGCGCCCTCGCCGTCGCTCAAGCTGACCACCAACAGCGCGCTGTGGGCCAAGCAAGAGGAAGACATGGACATCAACTGCGGCACCGTCATCGACGGCAGCGAGAGCGTGGAACAGCTGGGCGAACGCATCTTCCAGGAGATGCTGGCCGCCGCTTCGGGCCGCAAGACCAAGAGCGAACAACACGGCTACGGCCAGAACGAGTTCGTGCCCTGGGCGCTGGGCGCCGTCATGTAAACCCTTCAGAGCAAGACCATGAAGATCACCGCCGCCAAAGTCATCGTCTGCGCGCCCAGCCGCAACTTCGTGACCCTGAAGATCGAGACCGATGAAGGCCTGACCGGCATCGGCGACGCCACGCTCAACGGCCGCGAACTCGCCGTGGCCAGCTACCTCACCGACCACGTCATTCCCTGCCTGATCGGGCGCGACCCGCAGCAGATCGAAGACATCTGGCAGTACCTCTACAAGGGTGCCTACTGGCGCCGCGGCCCGGTGACCATGAGCGCCATCGCGGGCGTGGACACGGCGCTGTGGGACATCAAGGCCAAGGCCGCCAACATGCCGCTGTACCAGCTGCTGGGCGGCAAGAGCCGCACCGGGGTCATGGTTTACGGCCACGCCAACGGCAAGGACATCAGCCAGACCGTGGACGAGGTGCTGCGCTACAAGGAGATGGGCTACAAGGCCATCCGCGCGCAAAGCGGCGTGCCCGGTCTGGAGAAGGTGTACGGCGTGGGCCGCGGCACCATGTTCTACGAACCGGCCGATGCCGACCTGCCCAGCGAACACGACTGGTCCACCGAAAAATACCTGCGCCACACGCCCGAACTGTTCGACAAGGTGCGCGCCGCCGTCGGCCCCGACATCCACCTGCTGCACGACGCGCACCACCGCCTCACACCGATCGAGGCGGCGCGCCTGGGCAAGGACCTGGAGCCCTTCCGCCTGTTCTGGCTGGAAGACACCACGCCGGCCGAGAACCAGGAATCGTTCCGGCTGATCCGCCAGCACACCACCACGCCACTGGCCGTGGGCGAAATCTTCAACACCATCTGGGACTGCAAGGACCTGATCCAGAACCAGCTGATCGACTACATCCGCACCACCGTGGTCCACGCGGGCGGCATCACCCACCTGCGCCGCATCGCCGATCTGGCCGCGCTCTACCAGGTGCGCACCGGCTCGCACGGCGCCACCGACCTCTCACCCGTGTGCATGGGCGCCGCGCTCAACTTCGACCTCTGGGTGCCCAACTTCGGCATCCAGGAATACATGCGCCACACCGACGAGACCGACGCCGTGTTCCCCCACGCCTACAGCTTCAAGGACGGTTTCATGCACCCCGGCGAAGCGCCCGGCCATGGCGTGACCATCGACGAAGCGTTGGCTGCGAAGTACCCCTACAAGCGCGCCTACCTGCCTGTCAACCGCCTGCAGCACGACGGCACGCTGACCAACTGGTAACCCCTCCCACGAACCATCCATGAACCGGCTTCACTCCCAACACCTGGCCACGCTGCCCAGCGAAGTGGCCCGCCCGACCTACGACCGCACGGCACTGAAAACCGGCATCGTGCATCTGGGCATCGGCGCCTTCATGCGCGCCCACCTGGCCGCCGCCACCGAGGCAGCCCTGGCCGCGGGTGACCTGCGCTGGGGCATCGTCGGCGTGTCGCTGCGCCAGCCCGACACACGCGACGCCTTGGAGCCGCAGGACTGCCTCTACACCCTGGCGATCCGCGACGCCGATGCGCAGGGCCAGCCGCGCCAGCGCCTGCAGGTGATCGGTGCGGTACGCAGCCTGCTGGTGGCCCCCGAGAACCCCCAGGCGGTGCTGGACGCCATCGCGGCGGCAGACACCCGCATCGTGAGCCTGACCGTCACCGAAAAAGGCTATTGCCACGACCCGGCCACGGGCGCGCTGCGGCTGGACCACCCGGACATCGCCCACGACCTGGCCCACCCGGCAGCGCCGCGCTCGGCCATCGGCATGCTGGTGGTTGGGCTGCAGCTGCGCCACGCGCGCGGCCATGGGCCGCTCACGCTGATGTCGCTGGACAACCTGCCCGCCAATGGCCGTGTGCTGCGCGGTGCCGTGCTGCGCTTTGCCGAAGCGGTGGACCCGGCGCTGGCCCAGCGCATCGCCGCCGAATGCCGCTTCCCCTGCTCCATGGTGGACCGCATCGTGCCCCGCACCACCGACGCCGACCGCGCCGCCGTGAGCCAGGCGCTGGGCTGTGAAGACCGCTGGCCCGTGCTGGGCGAACCCTTCTTCGACTGGGCGGTGGAAGACCACTTCGCCGCCGACCGCCCCGACTGGACGCTGGGCGGCGCGCGCTTCGTGGCCGACGCCGAACCCTTCGAGCGGCTCAAGCTGCGCATGGTGAACGGCACGCACTCCAGCATCGCCTACCTGGGCGCCATGGCGGGCTGGCAGACGGTAGACAAAGCCATCGCCCAGGCGCCGTTGCGCGAGCACATCGAAGCCCTGATGCGCGATGAAATCGAACCCACCCTGGCCGAACTGCCCGGCCTGGACCTGCCCGCCTACCGCGCCAACCTGCTGGCCCGCTACGCCAACCCGGCCCTGGCGCACCGCACGCAGCAGATCGCCATGGACGGCTCGCAGAAGCTGCCCCAGCGCCTGCTCGGCACCGTGCGCGACCGGCTGGCCGCCGGCTTGCCCGTGCCCCGCATGGCGCTGGGCATTGCGGCCTGGATGCACTACCTGCGCGGCGTGGACGAACTGGGCCGGCCCTACCCCATCGACGACCCCCAGGCCACCGAACTGACGGCGCTGCATCAGCACACTCTGGGCCAGGGCGCGAGCATCGACGCCGTGCAGGCCATGTTGTCCTATGCGCCGGTGTTCGGCGATCTGGCGGGCAACGCGCCGCTGGCGGCCGCCCTTCTGAAGGCCCTGCAGTCGCTGCAGACACGCGGCGTGCAGGCCACGCTGGTGGCCGTGAACCGTGGGGAGTTGGGCGCATGAACATGCTTCCCGACCACCTCGACGTCTTGTCCCTGGGCGAAACCATGGCGCTGCTGGTCGCCCAGGAGCCCGGGCCGCTGGAGAGGGTGCAGACCTTCAGCAAACGGCTGGCAGGGGCCGACAGCAACGTGGCCATCGGCCTGGCGCGCCTGGGTTTCCAGGTGGGCTGGGTCAGCCGCGTGGGGGCCGACTCGTTTGGCCGCTATGTGCGCCAGACCATTGAAGCCGAAGGTGTGGACACCTCGCAGGTGGAGGTGGACCCGAACCGCTCCACCGGCTTCATGCTCAAGTCGCGCAGCATGGACGGCAGCGACCCGGCCATCGAGTACTACCGGCGCGGCTCAGCCGCCAGCCAGCTCAGCGTGGCACACCTCCAACCCGGCTACGCACTCAAAGCCCGGCACCTGCACACCACCGGCATCACCCCTGCCCTGTCGCCCGCGGCCCGCGAGCTGGTGGCCCACGCCATGACGACCCTGCGCGGCGCGGGGCGCAGCGTCTCGTTCGACCCCAACCTGCGCCCCAGCCTGTGGCCCGACACCGCCACCATGCGCGACACCCTGAACGACCTGGCCCGGCACGCCGACTGGGTGCTGCCCGGCCACGACGAGGGCAAGCTGCTGACCGGTCAGAGCACCCCCGCCGACATCGCTGCCTGGTACATCGACCGGGGCGCGAAGGCGGTGGTGGTGAAGCTGGGTGCCGAGGGCGCCTACTTCCGCACCGCCAGCGGCGAACAGGGCCAGGTGGCCGGTGTGCCTGTGCCCGTGGTGGTGGACACCGTGGGCGCGGGCGACGCGTTTGCGGTGGGCATCATCAGCGCCCGCCTCGAAGGCCTGGCCTGGCCACAGGCCCTGCACCGTGCCAACTGGATCGCCTCGCGCGCCCTGCAGGTCATCGGCGACATGGAAGGCCTGCCCTCCCGCCGCGAGCTTTCAGAACACGACATTGTTTGAACCGAAGGAACCCCCCATGCTGACCGTTGTCTGCGAAACCCCCGGCACCCTGCTGGCCCAGGACCGCCCCATGCCCGAACGCGGTGCCCACGAGGTGCTGCTGCGCGTCAAGCGCGTGGGCGTGTGCGGCACCGACCTGCACATCTTCACCGGCAAACAGCCCTACCTGAGCTACCCCCGCGTGATGGGCCACGAGCTCTCGGGCATCGTCGAAGCCGCCCCGGCCGACAGCGCCCTGCACCCCGGCGACGCCGTCTACGTCATGCCCTACCTGTCGTGCGGCACCTGCATCGCCTGCCGCGCGGGCAAGACCAACTGCTGCACGCGCATCCAGGTGCTCGGCGTGCACCGCGACGGCGCGTTCACCGAATACCTGACCGTGCCCCAGGCCTTCGTGCACAAGGCCGAAGGCGTGTCGCTCGACCAGGCCGCCATGGTGGAGTTCCTGGCCATCGGCGCCCATGCCGTGCGGCGCTCGGGCCTGCGCGCGGGGCAGCGCGTGCTGGTGGTGGGGGCAGGCCCCATCGGCATGGCCGCGATGATCTTTGCGCAGCTGCGCGGCGCTACCGTCACAGCGCTGGACGGCCGCCAGGACCGGGTGGACTTCTGCACCGGCGCGCTGGGCGTTCACGCCGGCGTGCCGCTGGGCGAAGGCGACGAAGAACAACTTGCCAAGCTGACGGATGGCGAGTTCTACGACGTGGTGTTCGACGCCACCGGCAACCCTCAGGCCATGGAACGCGGCTTCAGGTTCGTGGCCCACGGCGGCAGCTATGTGCTGATCTCGGTGGTCGGCGCGAACATCACCTTCTCCGACCCCGAATTCCACAAGCGCGAGATGTCGCTGATGGGCAGCCGCAACGCCACCACCGAAGACTTCAGCACCGTGCTCGACGCCATGCGCGCGGGCCTGATCCCGCCCAGCCTGAACACCCACCGCCTGGCGCTGGCCGATGTGCCCACCCAGTTCCAGAACCTGCTCGACCCGTCCGCGGGCGTGATCAAGGCCATCGTCGAGTGTTGAGCGGGCCCGCCCTCGGTGTCTCAAGCCGCTAGCGGCGCTGCAGGCGGTGCGCCTGCCGGAAGGCCTCCGGCGTCATCCCCACGCGCCGCCGGAAGAACTTGACGAAGTTCGTGGGCTCGCTGAAGCCCAGAAGCTCACCGATCGCGACCGACGTTGACGTGCTGTGCACGAGCAAGCGCTGAGCCTCCAGCGCCACACGCCGATCCACTTCGTCTTTGGCCGAATGCCCCAGCACGTCCCTGCAGGCGCGCGTCAGGGTGCTCGTTGAAACGCGCAAGCTGCCGGCGAGCCGAGCCACCGACGGGCGGGTGTCGACCCATCGCTCCAGCTCGCGCCGCAAACGCCGAACCAGCATGGCCTGCACCGTTGGCGCTGTCGCCTGCCCCGTCGCCGATCGGCTGAGGCTGAGCATCTGGCACACGAGCAACTCGCGCGACATGGCGGCCGACAGCTCGTCCAGCAGCGGTCGATCGAGTTCCCTGCGAAGCACCGCGGCCAAAGAACTCCAGGCGGCCAGCCCATCTGCGTCCAGCTTGAAGTGGACCGGCCAATCCTCAAGGTGCAGCAGCGCCATCGCTCCCTGCTGGGACTTCGACGCCTTTGGCAGCACAACGGCCGGATCGATCAGCAGCACGTCGGCTTCGAGGCCATCCGTGGGCTGCCACTGCTGCACCTGTCCAGGCCTCACGAAGACGACGTGGCCGGTGCGCAGCCCGATGCGCTCGAAGTCGACCAGGTGTTCTCCACGCCCTCCGGTTGCCACGAGGACCATGAAGAACTCGACACGCTCCGTCACGACAAACAGGCTCGCGGACACCCGGGCACGCAACTCCGACAAGGTCATCAGTTCCACGCCGATGGGGTTCAGTCGGGCACTCTCGAAGCGCGTCTCGCGCAGTGCCTTGGGGGTTGGGGTCACAAGCCGTCCTTTCCACACACCGAAGGGAATACAAGCTCGATTTCTACCATCATTTTCCCGACGATGACCTAGCAGACGGGGTTCGATGCCGGCAAAGTACCTGCTTCAAACCAACCAACGTTCAACCGAGATGTCTTCCTTCCGAACCCTCTCCAGGCAAGTCGTCACATTGGGCCTTCTGGCGATCGTCGCTGGATGCGCATCGTCCCCCTCTTCTTCCCAAGGAGCCTCCATGTCATCTGATCCCAAGGCGCAAGTCGTCGCGCTGCTCAAAGCCATCGAAACCGGCGAATCGGCACCGGTCGCCGTCGTCAACCCCACCAAGTACATCCAGCACAACCTCGCCGTCGGCGAGGGCCTGGCCGGCTTCGGCGCGGTGCTGCAGGCCTTGCCCAAGGGCTCGGCGAAAGTGAACACGGTGCGTGTGTTCCAGGACAGTGAATTCGTTTTCACGCACACCGACTACAACTTCTTCGGCCCGAAGATCGGCTTCGACATCTTCCGTTTTGAAGACGGCAAGATCGTCGAACACTGGGACAACCTGCAGGAGACGCCCGCCCAGGCCAACCCGAGCGGGCGCACCATGCTCGATGGGCCGACCGTGGCAAAGGATCTGGACAAGACGGCAGCCAACAAGCAGCTGGTCGCGTCGTTCGTCGATGACATCCTGGTGAACGGCCGCATGGACCGCCTGGCGGGTTACTACGACGGCGACAACTACCACCAGCACAACCCGCAGATCGCCGACGGCCTGTCCGGCCTCGGCGCGGCGCTGAAGGCCATGGCCAAGGCGGGCGTGACGATGAAGTACAGCAAGGTCCACAAGGTTCTGGGCGAAGGCAACTTCGTGCTCGTCGCCAGCGAGGGTGAATTCGCCGGCAAGCCGAGCGCGTTCTACGACCTCTTCCGGGTGGAGAACGGCAAGATCGCCGAGCACTGGGACACGATCGAAACCATTCCGCCCCGCTCGGAATGGAAGAACGCGAACGGCAAGTTCTGACGTCGGGAGGAATGCATGAGCCCCTGGAAGTTCCTGCTGAGCAGCGCGCTGTCTGCGACCTTCGCGGTCCAGCCGGCCCTCGCCGCCGGCCAGAGCGGCAGCGTCATCGAAGTCGTGACATTCAAGCTCAAGGCGGGTGTCGCTGCCTCCGAGTTCGCTCCGATCGACAAGGCGGTGGAGCGTGAACACGTCGCCCAGCAGCCGGGTTTCGTGTCGCGCGAAAGCGCGCACGGTGCGGGCGGCGAGTGGCTGGTGATCGTGCATTGGCGGTCGGCGAAGGACGCCGACGCATCGATGGCAACGTTCGAAAAAGCGCCCGCCGCAGCGGCGTTCATGTCGAAGATCGAGGCCTCGACGATGAGCATGAAGCGCTACGAGCGCTAGGGTTCGGGCGGCGGGCACCTGGCCGTCATGACGATGACCCGGCACTCGCTCCGGTGATCCGCGCCATGGGCTGCCGCAGCGGCCCATGGCTCATGATCTGCCGCCCCAGCACCACGGCGCTGCCAGCGGCCAGCGTGAGCCCCAGGGCACCGTGGCCAGCGTTGACGTAGAGATTGGTCGGCCCCATCTGCCGCGTGATCGGCACGGCGGTGGGGGTCGCAGGGCGCAGGCCCGCCCAGGGCTGGGTCTCCTCGAACCCGCATGCGCCGGGAAACAGGGTGTCCACCGCCTGCACCATTTTCTGGATGCGAGACGGGGGTATGGACAAATCGTGCCCGACCACTTCGGCCATGGCCGCGACACGAAGCCGCCCACCCAATGGCGCAAACACCGTCTTTCGCCCCAGATCGGTCACGCTGACCACGGGCGCCTTCTGCGATGAATGGATCGGCAAGGTGATGCTGTAGCCCTTGATTGGATAGATCGGCAACGAGACATGGACCGACGCGGCCAGCCCCGGGGCCGCTGCACCGTTGGCGATCACGAACACGTCGGCGGTGAGCGCGCCGCCGGGCGTCTGCGCCGCCACGATCCGGCCGCCCCGTACGGAAAACCCCGTGACGGCCGTTTCAAAGTGCAGTTGCCCGCCCATGCGCAGCAGGCTCTGCGTCATCTGAAGACTCAACGCATGCGGGTCCCCGACACATTCATCGGCCGTCCAGACCCCACCCGCAAACCGCTCCTGGTACCCACTCAGGGCGGGTTCCTTGTCCACACAGGCCTGTGGGTTCAACACGGCCTGCTGGCACCCCAGCTCGGACTGGAACCGCACTTGAGCGGCCTGCCGCCGCAGCGTCTCGGCGTCCGGGCACAGCACGAGTTTGCCGTTCTGCTGAAAGGAAAACCCCCAAGCCTCCTGCGCCATCCATTGCTCCAGCGTGGCACGGCTGAGCTGGGCCAGCATGAGCAGCTCCCGGGTGCCCTGGCGCGATTGCCGGGCGTTGCAGGCGCTCAGGAACTGCAGGCACCACCACCACTGGCGCAGGTCCGGTCGCAGGCGAAAGCGCAGCGGCGAGTCGGGCGAGAGCAACATCGATGGAAGCCCCAGCAGGGTCGCCGGAGACGCCAGCGGCTCGACATAGCTGTAGCTGAGCTGGGCACCGTTTGCAAAACTGGTGCCACGGCCTGGCCCCTTGTCGCTGTCGACCAGCATCACCTCAAACCCTTGCCGTGCGAGCTGATAGGCGGTGGCGCAACCCACGATGCCGGCACCGACGACGCAGACCTTCATGCGCAGACCTCCCACCTCTCACTCATGCGTTCCGAGGCATGCGAACGCTGGTAGGCCAGGTAGGCGCACGCGGTATCGGCAAGCCCCGTTCCCACGGACTTGAACACGGTGATGCACGAGCCTGAGCTCGGCCACGGAGCCAGGCCACCGTACAGCGTGGGCAGGTCCAGCGTCTTGTCCAGCTTCGTCGCTTGTGACGCGTTCCACAGGACGATGTCGCCCGCCTCCTCCATGCTTTGGGGCAACCACTCCACGATCACGCGCGAAGCCCGGTCCAGCGTCGCGTCGTCCAGCTCCCGCCCTTTCGGTGCACTGATGCCGATCGCAGCCACGAACGCCCTGGGTTTGAGCCAATGGCCGAGGAACACCGGCTCCGTCGAACGGGTGGCGGTCACCACGACGTCTGCGCCCCGCACGGCCTCTTCCGCCAAACAGGCATGCACGCTGGCGCCGGTGCGTTGCGCGAGTTGTCGACACCAGTCCTCATCACACAAGGGATCGACCACCGCGATTTCCTGAAACCGGAACACACCACAGAGCGCATCGGCTTGCGCACGGCCCTGCAGGCCGGCGCCGAACAGCGCCAGCTTGCTGGCGCCCGCCGGAACCACCTTGCGGGCGATCAGGGCCGTCTGTGCCGCCGTGCGAAAGCGGGTGAGCTCGTTGCCCTCCAGCACGGCGAGCGCCGTGTTGGTGTCCAGATCAAACAGATTGACGAGAAAACTGAAGCGACCGGCCATCGTGGGATACACCTTGACCGCCGCCACGCCGCGGCCGGTCCAGATGCCGCCCATCGAACTGAGCCGCGCATTGGCACACTCACTGCGGGTTCTCGGGTGCACGCTGGCACGCCCGGCGCCAAAGTCCTGGTAGGCCTGGTCCAGCACCTCGGCCACGCTCTCATAGTCGAGGAGCTTGGCGATGTCGGCGTCGCTGATGAAGGATGGGTTCATGGGTCAACAGAAGTGAGCGGGTTGAAAAGAAGACGGATCATGGAATGCCGTACTTGTTGGGAAACCGGATGTTCTCTTTCATGTAGATGCTCATGGGGATGCGCAGACGTTCACCGTCGAACCACTTCCGGTAGATGGACAGAAGCTCCCCCGAATGCATCAGGTCCAGCAAGCTGCGATCCACCACCTCTCTCAATGCAAGATCTCCCTTGGGCAACATGAAGGCGTAGGGCTCCACCGTCATGAACGGCCCGCTCACCACCAGCTCGTCTTTAAGCTGTGAAAGCACCATCAGTCCATAGAGCAGCACGTCGTCCTGGGCGTAGGCGTCCACCGAGCCGTCTTCCAGCAACTTCAACCCCTCGGCATCGGACCCGACCATGACCACCTGAACGCCCTGCTCCAGCTGCAGTTTCCTGAAGCGGGCTTCTGCCGTGGTGCCACGCGTGACCGCGATGCGCTTGCGCGCGAGATCGTTGACCCTGTCCACCCGCAGCGTTTTCCTTGCGAGCAGTCGAAGGCCGGTGTTAAAGAACGTGTGGGAAAAATCCACGTCCTTTTGCCGGGCCAGGGTGTTGGTGTTGCCCCCGCACTCCAGATCGATCGCTCCGGCCTTGAGCATCGGGATGCGATCCGATGCCTGGATGGGCAGGAACTCCGGGGTCAGGTCGGGGCGAGCCAGCCGCAGCCGGAGTCTGTCGATCACCCGTCTGCAGATATCGATCGAATACCCCACGGTTTGACCTTGCGCGTCCTGAAACGCGAACGTACCGGGCGTGGGTATGTACCCCACCCGGATGCGACCGCTTTGGGCCATGCGAGACAAGGCCGGGCTCTCGTGAGGCGAAGGCACGGCGTCCGCGGCACCTGCGGCCAGCGATGAGCCCAGCAGCCAAGCGGTCAACAGGCGCCGGCCTGACCGGCGAAGGATCGGGTTCACGTGTCACCCCGCCTTCAGTCCAGACCACCGGGACGCAGCCCGTGCCAGGGCGTGGCCTGCTCGAAGGCATGGCCCAGGCGGAACACCAGCGGTTCGTCCCAAGGGCGTCCAATGAACTGGATGGAGATCGGCATGCCCTCGGGCGAAAGGCCAGCGGGCACGGCCAGCGAGCACAGGTTCATGAGGTTGACGAAGCGACCGAAGCGCGAGAGGGGCGTGGCGAGTTCGTCCACATCGGCCACCGGAATCGCCGATATCGCGTTGGTGGGAAACACACAGGCCTCGATGCCATCCATGGCCGCCAGCATGTCGTTTCTGGCCAGATCGCGCGCCCGCAGCAGCCGCAGGTATTCCCCCGCCGCCGTATCGCGCCCCAGCAGGACGCGCCGGCGGATGTTGGCGTCGAACCTCAGATCCGAACGTTCAAAGAGCGCCCCCAGGTTGTCGTATCCCTCGGCGCTCATCAGCTGGCCGGCGATGCGCATGGAATCGGCGCAGCTTTGAGGAAGCGGCTTCTCCACCAGTTGCATGCCCAGGCCCTTGAGCATGGCCAGGGCCTCGTCGTACGCCGCCAGCACCGCCGCTTCCACCCCCTCCCGCTCCTGCACCGGCAATACCCAGAGACGGGCACCACGCGGCATCGCGTTCACACCGTCGATGACCCGCCGGACAGGCGCGTCTTGCGACACCGGATCGCGCGGATCGGCACCGGCCATCACGTCCAGCAGAAGGGCGCAATCCCGCACGCTGCGCGCCAGCGGGCCCACCGTGTCGTGGGTGGGGCACAGCTCGATCAGGCCGTGCCGACTGATCAGGCCGTGCGTGGTCTTCAGCCCCACCAGGCCACACAGCCCGGCGGGTATGCGCACCGATCCACCGGTATCGGTGCCGATGGCGGCGCAGGCCAGGCCCGCGGCCACCGCCACCGCGGACCCGCTGCTGGACCCACCGGGGACCCGGTGCGTCTGCAAGTCCCAGGGATTCCAGGGCGTGCCCATGACCTCGTTGGTTCCCCAGCCCCCAAAGGCGTATTCCACCGTGTGGGTCTTGCCGATCACGATGGCGCCCGCGCTGCGCAGGCGCTCCACCACCGTGGCCGTGGTGGTTGAAATCCTGGCCGGCAGGGCCACCGAGCCGCCGGTGATGGGCTTGCCGCCGATGTGAAACAGGTCTTTTACCGCCACGGTGACACCGTGCAGCGGGCCCAGACGGACTCCGGCGCGGCGCAAGCCGTCCATGGCGTGCGCAGCTTCGCGGGCTTCCTCGGCATAGACGTCGACGAAGGCGTGCAGCTGATGGTCCAGCCGCTGGATGCGATCCAGTTGCTGCTCCACCAGAGATACGCTGGTGAGCTCGCCCGCATCCAGGGCACTGACGACCTCCTCGATGGAAGCGAAAGCGGGATCGAACTGAATAACGCTCATGCAACCCCCAACACACGTCGACCACGGTTCAACCGCCGCTCCAGCAGCCGCGAGAGCATCGACAGCGGAAACGCGATCCCGAAATAGAACAGCCCCACCAGCAGGAAGATGTGCAGCGGCAGGAAGGACTCGCTCGAAATGGCCCGGGCCGCCAGCATGAGTTCGTCGGTGGCAATGAGCGCACACAAGGAACTGTCCTTCAGCAAGGCCACGTAGGTGTTGAGCAAGGGCGGCAGCATGATGCGCAGCGCCTGGGGAAACACCACGTGGACGAACACCTGCAACGGCGAGAGCCCCACCGCCAGCGCAGACTCCCGCTGGCCCCGGTGAATGGCCGTCAAGCCGCCCCGAAGGATCTCGGCCACATAGGCCGAACCATGCAGCCCCAGACCGAGCGCGCCGGCCCAATAGCCCGACAGCGTCAGCCCCAGCGGCGGGAGCGCGAAGTACAGCGCCAGCAGCAGCGCCAGCAAAGGCACGGTTCGCACGAACTGCACATAGGCATTGGCCGCCACCGCCAACAAGGCGGCACCGCTGCACTGCATGGCGACCAGCAAGGCCCCCAGGCCCAGGGCCAGAACGAAGCCCACCAGCGAGAGACGGGCTGTCACGAGGGCGCCGTCCACCAGCCGTGGCCCCCAGTCGGGCAGGTACTCGAGGTAGGTCAGGAAAAACTCTGTCATCGCGCCTTCTCCATGGTCCGTTCGACCCGTTTGAAACCCCAGGCCACGGGCAACACCATGGCCGCGTACAGCAGCATGGCCGCCAGGTAGATCAGCGTGGTTTCGAAAGTCGATGTCACCAGGTTTCTCGCATAGAACATGATCTCGGGCGCGGCAATGGCCGAGGCGATCGAGGTGTCCTTGATCAGCGCGGTGGTGTAGTTCGCCAGCGACGGAAACGTGGCGCGAAACATCTGCGGCACGAGCACGTAGCGCAGCGTCTGACCTGGCGTGAGACCCACCGCCAGGGCCGCTTCACGTTGCCCCACATGCAGCGACTTCAAGCCCGCGGCAAACACGTCACACAGCACCGCCGCGCCCACCAGACCCAGCCCGACCACGGCCGCGAGCAGCGGCGACAGGCGCACACCGACCGTGGCCACGCCGAAATACAGCAGGAACAAATGCGCCAGCGCCGGGACGTTGCGCATCCACTCGATGTAGGCCGCCAGGCCCAGCTGCACCAGGCGGTTGCGCGAGAAGACGCGCAGCACCGCCAGGCCAAGGCCCAGCAGGCTGGCGATCACGAAAGCGCCCACGGCCACCTGGAGCGCGGTGGCCGCACCGGCCGCCAGGGTGCCCAGAATGCTGGCAAAGGTCCCCATGGCCGGCGTCATTTGATGTGGCCGGCGCTGGCGCCGACTTGACCGAGAAAGCTGCGCGTGCGGTCCACGCGCGGGGTGTCGATGACCTCCGCAGCGCTGCCTTGTTCCACGATGTGCCCCTGGTCCATGAAGATGACCCGGTCGGCCACGTCGCGGGCAAACCGGATCTCGTGCGTCACCAGGACCATGGAGCGCCCCTCTTCCGCCAGCTCGCGGATCACCCCCAGCACCTCACCCACCAGCTCCGGGTCCAGCGCCGACGTGGGCTCATCGAACAGGATCAGCTTGGGCCGCTGCGCCAGCGCCCGGGCAATGGCCACACGCTGTTGTTGGCCACCCGAGAGCCGCTCCGGGTATTCGTCGGCCTTGTGGCGCAGGTGCACCTTGTCCAGCATCTCCTCGGCCATTTCGTAGGCCTCGGCCCGCGCCATGCCACCGGCCCGGATGGATCCGAGCGCGACGTTGTCGCGAACGTTCAAGTGCGGCCATAAGTAGAAGCCTTGAAACACCATGCCGATCTCGGCGCGCTGCGGGGCCAGTTCACGGTCGGACATCAGGCGCAGCCCCCCGCGCCCGTCGGGCAACTGCCCGATGCGCTCGTCTTCCAGAAAGATGGAGCCCCCCGTGGGGCGTTCCAGGAAGTTGATGCATCGCAGGCAGGTGGACTTGCCCGACCCGCTCGGCCCGATCAGCGACAAGGTCTCGCCTTTGCGCAGGTCCAGGGAAATGCCCTTGAGGACTTGGAGCGGGCCGTAGCTCTTCTGGAGCCCTTCGACGCGCAGGAGGTGCTGGTTCATGGGCGCGGTCTCACTTGCAGCCGGGGAGTTGCCAGTTGGCCGGGCGGTCAACGCCGGCGCGGAAGTTCTTGCCCGCCGGCACGTACCAGACGTCCTGCACCAGGCCGTAGCGCTCGCCGATCTTCTTGAGCTCGCACTTCTGCCACAGCTTGGCGATCTCGGCGTTCACCGCAGCGGCCAGCTCGGGGTTGTCCTTGCTCAGGCCAAACACCACCTGGCCCAGCCCGGTCAACAGCGGGAAATCGGGGTTGTTGTCGGTGAAGGCGTTGAAGCGCAGGTTCCACTGCGCATTGCGGGAGATGGCGTACTGCACCACCGGCGGATCGCCGATCACGGCGTCCACACGACCGGCCAGCAGGTCGCGCACGGCGGCGTCCGAGGTGTCGTACTGGCTCAGCTGCAGACCGCTGATCTTGCGCAGCTCGGGGATGAAAGAGAAGCCGGTGATGGTGCCGACCTTCTTGCCTTCCAGGTCCTTCAGGGTGGACCAGTTCGTCTTGGACGACTGCATGATCCCGTTCTTGAAGTAGTGGATCGGGTCGGAGAGCGTCATGATCTTCGAGCGCTGCTCGGTCCAGCCCATGGTGCCGGCCATCACGTCCACGCGCTTGGATTGCACCGAGGCGATGGTGCCCGACCACTCCATCAGCGCGGGCTTGACCTTGAGCTTGAGGGCGTCGGCCACACGCTGCAGGATCTCGCCGTCGTAGCCGATCATGCTGCCGTCCTGGTAGCCGGTGCCCGGCATGTCGCCCGTGAACGCTACGGTGAAGAACCCCTTCTCGATCGTTTGGGGAGACGGCTGGGCAATGGCCAGCGGCATGTAAACCGCGGCACCAAAAACGGCGCACATGGCGCGCACCAGAAACGAGCGTTTCATATCGACTCCAGGGGAAAAATGGTTGGTGAAAAGTTGAGGAAGAACGCCGACGAGGCGTGAAATGGATCATCGGTTTGCACCCCGGTTTTGTGGTTGCAGGGGACCGCTGTTAAATTGAACGTATGCGACATGCAGGGGAAACCCCTAAACCCCATGGATAACAAACCCAGCCATCCCGCCTCCAGCCCGACGGAGCCCAACACCGGCGCTCGCGGTGAGGCGGACAGCGGGGATCTGATTCACCGCCTGGACGCGGCGACCGGCCGACACGCCCAGGACGGCGCCGTGGAACTGCGCATCGGCATCCTTCTGTGGCCCCGTTTTCCGCTGCTCTCGCTCGCGGGTTTGTGCGATGCGCTCCGGCATGCCGCCGACGTGGGCGACCAAAGCCGGCAGGTGCGTTGCTCGTGGAGCGTGCTGGGGCTGCCCGGTACCAGCATCACCGCGAGCTCGGGGGTGGAGATTCCGGTGCAGGAAGCGCTTCGGCCCGGTGAGAAGTTCGACTACGTCGCCGTCATCGGGGGTTTGCTGCCGTTCATGGGCAGCGTTGACCGCCGGTATCTGGACTACCTGCGACAGGTCGATGCAGCGGGCACGCCCCTCATCGGCATCTGCACCGGCACCTTTGCCCTGGCCGGCGCCGGCCTCATGAAAGGCAAGCTGGCCTGCGTGCACCCCTTCCACGTCGACGACTGGAAACGGATGTTCCCCAAGGAGCGGTACACCACCAACTGCGACTATGTGTTCGACGGCAACCGCATCAGTTGCGCTGGAGGCATGTCGATCATCGAACTGGCGGCCGAGCTGATCCGCATCCACTGCGGGCCGGACCGCGCCGCCAAGGTGGTGCACCAGATGACCGTGTCACAACGGTCCTCCTCGTCGCACATTGCCCGCCGGCATGCCCTGGGCTATGCCTCGGTGGACAGCGAGAAGCTGCGCCAGGCCATCGTCCTGATGGAAAAGAACTTGTCCACCCCGCTCGAAATCGGCGTCATCGCCCGACTGGTGGACTCCAGCAGCCGCCAGCTGGAGCGCGTGTTCCTGGCCGAGACGGGGGCATCACCTTCGGAGTTCTACCGGAACTCCCGGTTGAAATACGGCCGCTGGTTGTTGACCACGACCGATTCGACGGTGAACGACATTGCGTTCGAGAGTGGCTTCTCAGATGCCGCGCACTTCATCCGGCACTTTCAGCAGTGTTATGGCGTCGCACCCGGGCGGCTCAGGAAAGCCCTGGCGAAGCCGAGCTGAAACCCACGGCGTCGCTCGCTCCGCTCGACGACCGCTCTCATCGGCTGGAGCTACACATGCCTGTGCAGGCGCCTCAACCGCCAGAGCCACCCGCACACCGGCTGGGGCTGGGCGTCAGGTCCTTCCGCGCTGTCGTTTGCGCCGGGACCCGGGTCTCGGTGCAGGTACGCTCAGGCAGGCCCGTCATCAACGCACCGATGGCGCTGCTGCTGAACGCGCCGCTGTAGATGCGCAGGTCCTGCATCTTGCCGTTGAAATAGGGATCTCCCGAATACTGCGAGCGCCCCAGCCAGTTCTGGTGCGTCGAACCCAGCTGGAAGGGCGCCAGGTCGATGTCCGGGTTGGAGCCCACCGCCACGCCGTTGACGTACAGCGTGCCCAGCCGGCCCTTGAGCGTCACGGCCACGTGCACCCAGGTTCCGGTGCTCAAGGCCGCCGTGTGGGAGATGGCTTGCTCGCCAAAGTAGGTGGTGCCGGTGACGCGAAAGCTCAGCTTGCCGGCGCTGTCTCTGGGGATAAGACACATGTAGCTGATGTCGCTGCTGCCGAAATCGAAGATGCGGGTGTTGGTCACGGCGGTGTTCCAGTACACCCAGAGCGCGATGGTGAAGTCGCCCAAGTCCTCCACCACCCCTTTGCTCAGGGCGAGATGGCTGGTGCTGCCGTTGAAGGCCAGCGCATTGCCGGCGGTGCGCCCTGTGGTCCAGCTGGCGTTGCCCACCAGGCTGCCGTGGCGGGCGCTGCTGCTGTTGTCGGTGGCGCTTGTGCCCGAGGTCTGGTTCAGTGGCATGTCCAGGCGCAGTTCGATGGCCAGCTGCACCCGCGCGCGGTCGGTGCCCACCAGGGTCTGGCCGCCGTGCACCGTGCACACCCTGTAGAACCACTGGCCAGTGCCCGGGTTGTCGGTCCAGGTGCGTGTGGCGTCGCTGGCGAGGGTGGCAATGGTGGTGAATGAGCCATTGGCCGATGCGCTGCGTTGAACCAGGTACGAGGTGGCCACGGCGCTGCCCCACCAGGACAGCAGCACCACACCGTTGGTAACGTAGGCCGTGAGCCCGCTGGGCGCCACGGCGGCGCTGGCGGGTGGGAGGGAGAAGGTCAGCGTGCCAAAACTGGGGGTGTCGCCGCCCCACTGGTTCATTTCCGGGCGCAGCCGCTCCGCCATGCGGCGCACGTATGGCGCGGACAGGCCCTTGCGGTTGGCGTAGTGGTTGTAGAGGCATTCCCAGATGGGCCGCAGATGCGGCCGGCCCGACTCGGAGACCTGGGTGAACACGCCCTGCCGGTTGGCATACCGGGAAAAAGGCAGCGTGTAGTAAATGCCGTTGCTATCGGTCAGCTGCGCCTTGGCCACGTACTCCGCCCCCGCCAGCAGCCGGTTGTTGCGGTAGCTGTACAGGTCATCGCCTTGCTGCCAGGCCATTTCACACAGCAGGCCGCTCAGGCCCACGCTCAGGGTGGCATGCCCGTTGTCGCGCGCGAGCTCCTGCCACTGGCCCAGATAACCAGGGTGGATGCAGTAGACGTTGTGGTCCGCGGCACCGTTGCCGCGACCGGTCAGGTAGTAGTTCAGGGCCTTGTCGTAAATGTCGCGACGGTCACAGAAGATGCCGATGGCCATCTGGCCGCACAGGGCAATCAGGTCCCAGTTGGCCCAGTAGTTGGTGATGTTGGAGCCGTTGTGGTTGTCCAGGAAGTCCGAGCACTTGGACTGGAACTCCTTCAGCAACAGGTCCTGCATCGCCTCCAGACCCGCGCTGGACCAGCCGGCGTAGCCGCGCATCATTTCACCGGCCATGGCCCATTGGTAGCCATACAGACCGGCCGCGAGAAAGCGGTCTGCGTTGCCCGTGAGCGTGGTCATGGTGGACGACCAGGCATCCAGATACGCGACCGATGCATCGGCATAACGCGTGTCACCCGAGACCTTCCAGCGCAACGCGAACTGGTAGGCGCGCTGCACGTCTTCCACGATGGCGCGGAAGTTCTCACCTTCGCCACCGCGAATCACCGTGACCAAGGGCACCGGAGCCCGCCCCAGTTGCGAGCGTCCGCTGGCGGTGAGCGCATCCCAGCCACTCGTCCAGGGTGACACGCCATTGTCCTTCTGGGTTTTCATGCGCGTGAAATCGGCCGCACTGTGCATGACACCGGGGTGGACAAAACTGCCGGTGGACGCCGGGGTCGCCAGCCCGCGATCGCTGGTGCTTTTGAATGTCACGTCACCGCCGCTGGCTTCGCTGTCTCCGCCCAAACCCGCATCGTCACCACCACCGCAGGCCTGCAGCGCGGGCAACAGCAGCCCCGCTCCCAGGCGGTACATCAGCGTCCTGCGCGACAGGGTGTCGTGGACCATCGGTTGGGCGGCGGAGGAACGCGGCATGGACGGCATCTCGAATCCTGCTTTTTGACAAAGCGCGGATTCTACGGACCGTACCCCACCGGCCCTTCGCCACCGACCTGGCCCCGCTCAGCCCCCTGACGACCGGTGTGAACGGACGCCCCAACGGCACGCGTCCCAAAAAAAAGGCTTCGGAACCGGAGTTCCGAAGCCTCTTGGCTGGTCTCAGCGCTGGGCTAAGACGGTAGATGCGCAGGGCTTAGTAGCCGCCGCGGCCGTAGCCGCCACCGCCGGAGCGATCGCCACCACCGCCGTAGCCACCGCCACCCGAGCGGTCACCGCCGCCGCCGTAGCCGCCGGTGCGGGGAGGACGTGCCTCCATCGGACGGGCTTCGTTCACCGTGACGCTGCGGCCACCCAGCGACTGACCGTTCATGCCATTGATGGCGGCTTGCGCCTCGGCATCGCTGCCCATTTCGACGAAACCAAAGCCCTTGGAGCGACCGGTGTCGCGTTCCATCATGACCTTGGCGCTGGTGACCGAGCCGAACTCGCTGAAAGACTGTTGCAGGTCTTCGTCACGGACGGTGTACGGCAGGTTGCCGACGTAAAGTTTATTGCCCATAGGGACTCCAGAAAAAACAGATACACAAAAGCGATGGGGTCCCGAAAGCTCAACAAACCCTAGAGTGCCGCCGTAGCGCGCGAAACTGACCGATCACCTGAATGCGCAGGCTTGACGCCTACGCCAAGGCATTATGCGCCTCTGGGCGCGACGGGCGGTTTTTATTTGTGAACCGTGTTCCCGCATCCCGCCTGCGCCTGGCGCCATCAGTCCCGGTTGCCCTTCCGCTTCTTGTAGTTGTGCATGAAGCGGCCGAACGCGCGGTCCTTGTTGCGCCGCTCGGTGAGCGACAGCTCGTGAAACTCGGACTCCTTGCGCAACTTCAGGTAGTTGCGCAGGTGCGCTTCGCTGACCTCGTTCCGGTCGATCGCGGCACGCACCGCACAGCCCGGTTCGCTGCCATGCGTGCAATCGGGAAAACGGCACTGGCCCGCCAGCTCGGCGATGTCGGCGAAGCTGTCTTCGATGCCTTCGCCCGCACCCAGCAGGCCCAGCTCGCGCATGCCGGGCATGTCGACCAACAGCGCGCCGTGCGCCAGCACGATGAGGTGGCGCCGCGTGGTGGTGTGGCGACCCTCGCCAGTGTGGCTGACCTCGCGGGTTTCCAGATCGCCGTCGCCCAGCAGGCGGTTGATCAGCGTCGTCTTGCCCACGCCCGATGAGCCCAGCAGGCAGTACGTCTTGCCCGGTGTCATGAGCTCGCGCACCTGCTCCACGCCCGCGCCGGTCACGCTGCTGACGCAGACGATCCGGGCCTCCACGCCCACGCGCCGGATTTGCCCGATCAGCTGCTCCAGTACCTCCTGGCTGATCAGGTCCGTCTTGGTCAGCACCACCACGGGCTCGATATGCCCGTCGTGCGCCATCACCAGGTAACGCTCCAGCCGGGGGATGTTGAAATCGAAGTGGCACGACATCACGATGAACGCCGCGTCGATGTTGGCGGCGATCATCTGGAATTCAACGTCGCGGCCCGCTGCCTTGCGCCGCAGGAACGAGCGCCGCGGCAGCACCGTGTGGATGCTCGCCTGCGTGCCGCCATCGCGGTAACGCACGCCCACCCAGTCGCCCACGCAAGGCAGATCGGCCGAACTCTCGGCCAGGTGCAGCAGCTTGCCCGTGAGCTCGGCGGGCACCTCGCCCGCCTCGTTGCGCACCAGGTAACGGCCCCGGTCCACCGCCGTCACCCGGGCGGCACACAGGTCCAGCGCCGCCAGTTCGCTGATGCTGGGGGCGAGCCATGCATCCATGCCCAGTTCACTGAGTTCCATGGACACAGTTTCGCCGATGCCGTGGGAGCCTTGCTTGCGCTGGCTCAAGCATTTCCAGGGAGGCGTGGACGTTGACCCGAACGTCCCGGCTCCCAGGCGCGGCGAAGCGGCGCTTATCCCCGTTGCGGCACCAGCGTCTTGCTGTAGAGCGAATCCCCCGCGAGGTCTTTCAGCGTCACCGTCAACGCGCGCGTCCGGGCGTCGATGTCGACCTGGCCGAAGAACTGCAGGCCATTGGTGGGCGGCGCGTTCACCTCGGTGGGCGCCTTCTGGTACACCACCTGCATGCCGAAGGTGGCGTCGGTCTTGTTGGGGCCGAAGCCGCCGGCGTTGAGCGGGCCGGAGACAAATTCCCAGAACGGCGAGAAGTCGCTGAACTGCGCCTTGGCCGGATCAAAGTAATGGGCCGCGGTGTAGTGCACGTCGGCGGTGAGCCACACCAAGTTCTTGATCCCCGCCTTCTTGATCGCGCGCAGCAGACCGGCCAGTTCCAGCTCCCGGCCCTTGGGTGCGCCGTCTTCGCCGTTGGCGATGGCTTCCCATTTTTCCTTGCCATCGGCCACATGCAGGCTGAGTGGCATGTCGGCGGCGATCACTTTCCAGACCGCCTTCGAGCGCTTGAGCCCGTCCAGCAGCCAGTCCAGCTGGGGCCTGCCCATGAAGACGGTCTCGGCGCTTTCACTGGTCTGCAGGTTCGCGGTGTTGGGGCCGCGGTAGCTGCGCATGTCCACCACGAACAGATCGAGCAACGGGCCTTGCGGCAGGTGGCGGTACACCCGCTCGGACTCCACATCGGCCGTGCGGCGCATCGGTGCGAACTCGTTGAAAGCCTTGGTGGCCCGCGCCACCAGCAGCGGGACGTTCTTCTCGGTGTAGCGCTTGTCGTCGCTCAGGTCCTTGGCATCCGAGTAGTTGTTGACCACCTCGTGGTCGTCCCACTGCCAGATCTGGGGCACATCGGCCGCCATGCGGCGCACGTTGGCGTCCATCAGGTTGTAGCGGTAGCGGCCACGGAACTCGTTCAGTGTTTCAGCGACCTTGCTCACCTCTTCGGTCACCACGTTGTTCCACAGGCTGCCGTCGGCCAGCTTCACCTGTGCGCTGATCGGACCGTCGGCGTAAATGGTGTCGCCGCAGTGCAGGAAGAAGTCGGGGTTGGTCTTGCGCATCTGCTCGTAGATCTTCATGCCGCCCCAGGCCTCGTTGATGCCCCAGCCCTGCCCGGCCGTGTCACCGCTCCAGACAAAGCGCACGTCGCGCGTGGCCCGGCCCTGGGTGGCCGCCGGTGGCAGGCGCAGATGCCCTAGCAGGGGTTCCGAGAGCACGCGCTCGTTGTGCAGGTCCTGCAGCACCACGCGGTAAAAAATCTCCTGGCCGGCGGGCAGCCGGGTAAGGTCGACGCGACCGGTGAAGTCGGAGTCTTCCAGCATGTGCGGGCCACGCACGCGGGTGGCATTGGCAAAGCTCGCGGTGGTGGCCCACTCCAGCCACAGGCGTGCCGGGCGGTCGCTGCGCGTCCAGATCACCGCGCCATCGGCCTTCGGGTCACCACTCTGGATGCCATGCGCCATTTGCGGGCGCGCGCCATCGCGCGTGATGATGGCGGGGGCTGCGGCGCCCTGCGCCCACACACGCGACGCTGGCGCCACCACGGCACCACCAAGTAAGGCCCCTTGGGCCATGAAAAGACGACGATCCATCGAAACACTCCAAAGACAGTTGCAACAGCGCTGCAGTCTTCGGGGTTTCGATGTCAGGCGTATGAAGGTCGCGTGTCAGTTCGCCACTATTCAGACACCGACCCACCACCCAGCGCAGCCTGCTTGCGGCTCACGTGGTAGGCCGTCATCACCTGTGCGGCAATCAGGTCCAGGCTCGGGCGGACGATGCCCTGTTTGTCGGTCCACACCTTGGGCGTGAGCGCGCCCGAGAGCGTGAGCGCCTCGCCATCGGCCAGCGCCAGCAACGCCGCGCAGGGCGCCTCGTCGAAGGCGATCACGTTGACGATGAACTCTTCGTCCGCCTTGTTACGCGCCAGCACGCGCGCCACGATGTAGCCGCGGCCCGCCTTGTCCACGCGGCGGGAAGCGTCGCCCATCAGGCGGCCGGCAATGAGTCCGTCGATCATGAGCGCGGCTTCTCGAAACCCGAGACCACCCAGGCCTCGGCGCTGTTCGCGTTGAGTTTAAAGTTTGGCGGCGCGGACACCAGGGCCAGCTCTTCGTCGAACTCGTTGAGCGCGCGCAGCGTGGCGGTGGCGCCCTCTTCGTCCGGCACGATGGCCAGCTCCACGCGGATGCGCTGGCCACCCACCGTGATGCTCACGTTCTTGTTCAGCTCGGCAAAGCGCTGCTGCTCCGAGCGGCGGATCACCTCTTTCGCCGTTTTCACCAGCGTGTTGAACGCACTGGTGTCCAGCGGCTTGGGGTCCTTTTTGTTGCGCCCCATGGTCCAGGGGCCGACCAGCGCGGGCTCGGTCTGGCCGTCCAGAAACATGGCCACCGCCCAGCCATCGTCGTCTTCGTTCTTGATCACGCGCGCGGTCCAGTGCTCGTCGCTCCACACGCGGTCTTCGTGGATCGGGTCTTGGGTGTCTTGGGTCATGGGGGGATGGTAAACGGCGGCGCCCGCAGCACAGGGGTTTGCGATGTAATGCCCAGCCATGAGGTCAGAATCCGCCCCGCTGCTCTATACCTACCGCCGCTGCCCCTACGCCATACGTGCGCGTTTGGCCCTGCTGCAGGCGGGCGTGGCGTTTGACGCGTTCGAGATCGTGTTGCGCGACAAACCCGCCCAGATGCTGGCCCTATCACCCAAGGGCACGGTGCCTGTGCTGCGGCTGCCTGACGGCCAGGTGCTGGAGCAGAGCCTGGACATCGTGCGCTGGGCCTTCCTGGAAACCGGTGACGTCGACGGCTGGTGGGCGCGTGGGCAGAGCGACACAAACCTGGCGCTGCTGTCGGCCTGCGACGGCGGATTCAAACACCACCTGGACCAGTACAAATACCCCGAGCGCTTCGACGGCGTGGATTCCAAGGCACACCACCGCGAGCAGGCGGTGGACGTGTTGCTGAGTCCGCTGGACGCGCAGTTGCAAAGTACCGGCCATTTGGGTGGTCAGGCCCCCTGCGCCACCGACATCGCCATCTTTCCGTTCGTGCGGCAGTTCGCTGCGGTGGATCCCGCATGGTTTGAAGCACTGCCGCTGCCTGCGCTCAAGGACTGGCTGCACGGCTGGCTGTCAACCACCCTGTTCAACACGGCGATGACAAAGCTGCCGGCCAACCAGACGACCGCTTTCCCCACGGCGTGAGGCGGTCGCTCAGACCACCGGCCCGAACAGACCGGTGCGCCACAGCACCTCGCGCTCTGCTTCGCTCAAACCCAACAGTTCCTCACCCGGCCGGGCCAGTACCCGGCGATGACCCACCGGGAGGCTGAGCGCCCGGCCACCGTTGAAACGCAGGCGCCCGGGCACAGCCGCCATTGCAGCGGGCGGCTGCGGCGAACCGGCAGCGGCCCAGCGGTCGGGTACCAGCGCCGAGGGTCGTTGACAACAGCTCATGATCGTTCTCCCACAGCCAATTCGATTGCGCTCGCGCCGCCGGCCACGGCCAGCCACAGCAGCAACCCCGCCACCCACCCCGGCGCCAGCAGGGCCGCGGGCAGCACCGCCAGCCAGACGCCTAGGCAGTGCACGCAGGCCAGGCCGTCGGCCAGCGGCGTGCCGGCCGCGGCCACGTGCAGGCGCGAGACGAGGTCGAACGGGCCCCGCTCACGCGCCACCAGCCGGGCCAGCCGCCACACGGCCAGCACCGAGAGCACCGCTTCAAACCACGGTGGCTCGGAGCCAAAGCCGAGGTCCATGGGCGGGCTCAATCGGCGTTGAACACCGCGAACAGGCGGCTCGCGTCCTGGTACACACGTGTGGCCTCGTATTCGAAGGCCGGTGTCGGCGGCGCCATCACCTGGTTGGTGTCAAAGGCGCGCGAGACGCTGCGGGCAAAGAAGCCGTAGGAGCCCTGGGCGGCGGCGGCCGGCAGTGTGTACACCGCCTGCATCAGCCCGCCTTGGTCGCCCACCGTGGTGTGCCAGTGCTCAAAGCCGAGCGGCCCGTCCGCACCACCGCTGCCGCCCGTGCGCACCATGCCCACGTTGCCGCAGACGGTCGGGTGGAAGTAGGCGTTGCGGAAGTGCTCACTGTGCACGTCCATCGTGACGCGGAACTCCACCGCCACCGGCACAGCCCCACGGTGCACCACCGGGCAGTTGCCGCCGATGGGCAGCCAGGCGGCATCGCCGGCCTTGCGCCACGCGATGTCGAACACGAAGCCGGGTGCGTGGTTGTCCACCACCACCGCCACCGGCGCCGCGCTGGACAACACGTTGCTTGGCAGCGTGCCCACCTGCAGCACCAGCTCGTAAGTGCCGTCGGGGTAGGCGCCTCCCGTGGGCCAGTCGAGCAGCAGTTGCTCGCTGGGCAGCCAGTTGTTGGGCCCGGCGGGCAGGTTGATCGGGTACCAGCCGTTGGCATCGCTGGTGGGCGCGTGCCACTCGCCCACGCCGACGCCGTTGAGCCGGTAGAGCCACCAGCTCACGCCCACAAAAGGCGTCTGCGGGCCAAAGACCGCGCTGCCCGGCGCGCGGTGGCGGTACAGCACGCGGTAGTGCGTGGCCGCCGGGTGCGTGCGGTGGCAGCCCAGCAGCGACAGCTTGCCGTAGGCCGGGGAACGCGCGGTCGGGTTGGGCAAGGCATCGACGCTGGTGCCCGAGGGGTGCGGGCGGTTGGTGCGCAGGTTGTAGCCGGTGGCACCGTCAAAGGTAGTCGGGTCACCCGTGAGCGGCAGGCGCCCGGCCATGACGATGGCGGGCGCGTTGCCGCAAGGTATCTGCTCGTCGGGGAAACAGTCGGGCGCCACGCGCGCGCTCGGGTCCGCCTCCAGCGTCACGAAGGGCAGGTTCCCGGCGTTCCAGCGCACGTCGAAGTGGCTCTCGCCATAGATCACCTCTTCCACGCCGTCGCCGTCCACGTCCTGCAGCACGCGGAAGGTGATGTCGGGCACGTCGATGATGGGCACCCACTCGGGCACATGAATGTTCACGCAGCGCCGCATCGGGCCGATCCAGTGCTGCGGGTCAAAACCCTCGAACGCCTTGGGGTCCAGCCGCAGCTGTGCGGCCACGCTGTCCAGCGCCACGCGCGACAGCACGCCCTTCTTGCCACCGGTGTCGACCATGAAGTCGGCCGGCAGCGGCGGCGCCATGCGCAGCGCCGCCGGTGCGTCCAGCGCCTGGTCCAGCGCGGAAGTGTCTTCGCCAAACGCGGCGCCGGGCAGGGTCTCGAAGCGGGCCAGTGCCTCGGCCGCGCGCGTATCGCCCATCGCGGCGATGCGCCGCAGTGCCGCGAAGTCGGGCGCCGGATCCGGCCCCGGGATGGGCCCGCGCGGGTCGCGCTCGGTGAGCACCGGGATGCGCTCCCGCAGATCGTCCAGCAGCTCGCGCCAGTTCGGCCGCTCGAAGAGCACCGGGAAACACAGCCGCAGCGTGCGCCAGCGCAGCACCCAGTCGATGTCGAAGCGTGGAATCCAGACGCAGAAGTTGCCGCACGCGTCCGTCTTCACGGTGGCGATCACCTCGCGCCGGCAGTTGAACGGAAACAGCCAGCTCCACGGCGAACCCACGGGGTGGAAAGCGAACAGCGAACAGTCGGTGTCTTCCACCTGCACGGTGGCCAGCGGCACCGGCATCTGGCGACCCGTGGTCGCGTCAGTGCGCACCACCTTGCCGCACACCCGCTGCATGAAGAGCCAGCGCGGGTCCAGCACATGGCCCAGCTTGGCCTTCAGCTCGGCCACCGGCTGACCGGCCAGGCGTTTGATCGGCGCACCGCTCAAGGCCGCCAGGCGCGCGGCGCCCAGCTTGCCGACCACCGCCGACTCGGCGGCGTCAAAGTCGGCGGACAGGCGCGCTGCGGCAACAGCGGCGCGATCAGGGGACGGAGTGGTGCGGGCATTGCTGCCCGCACCTGGGTTGGGTGACTTGGCCATGGCGACTCCTCGGTGATTGGGGTGGGCGATCGATCCGCATGAGGCCCGATGCGTCATGGGAAACGACCGCGTTCAGTCTGCGAGTCGCCTGCGCGGGTGGCATCCCCCACATGGGAGAGCGCCATCCCCTGTTTGGGAGAGCCAACGGTCTGCTTTTGCGGGGTTTTACATGCGGATACAAGGCAGGCCGCGTGTCATCAGCCTGCAAGGCCGACTTTGTGACCCTCGTCGACGACCTGCTGACCCACACGCATGCCAAGGCTCGCCGCGTTCATCTGGTGATCGACAACCTGAACATCCACTCAAGATCGGCATCCTCAGTCGTCAATGCCTGGACCGGCGTGTTGAATGCCGACGCCGACTGCAACGCGAGGCTGAAGCTTGGCAGCAGGCCCGCAACGCTGCTCAGCGAACCATCGGGTGGACGTTCACGCGTCAGGACGCGGATCAGAAGCTCAGTCGACGCCTCGTTCCGAAACTTGCGTGTTGATGCATCAGGTGCATGGCCTATAACAAGTTTTGAAAATTGCCGCGACTTTTACGGTGGGACAAGCCGCAACCGGTAGATCAACGCACTCTCCGCGTTCATGCGCGGCAGCGGTAGGCCCACGGCCGCCAGCCAGGCGCCGTGCGCGGTGGGCGGCAGGGCCTGCTGGGCCCCGGCGGCCAGGGCCGCGTCGTTCAGCGGGCTGCTGGTCCAGTCGGGCGGCGTGGGGTCCAGCCGTTCGATGGTGTAGTGCGCGGCCGTGCGCAGCATGGACAGGCGCAGCGGGGGCGTGTTGCGGTGGCTGGTGGGCGTGGTGCGGTAAACCAGCAGCAGTACCTCGCTGGCATGGGCGTCACCATGCGCTTGCCACAGCACGCCGTCGCCGGCCTCGCCCAGCCACACCTGGCCGGTATGCAGGCGGTTGCGCAGCTGTTTGTACAGGCCCACCCAGCGGCCCAGCGCCATGCGCTCCTCGTCGCTCAGGTGGCGCACATCGGCCTCTATGCCCAGGTGGCCGCTGAGTGCCACGCCGGCGCGGAAGTTGAGGCTTTGGCTGCGGCCCGTGGTGTGCACGGGCGCGGGGCCAATGTGGGCGCCCAGAATCTCGGGTGGCAAAAACTGCAGCGCACCGCGCTGGATGCTCACGCGCGACAGCGCATCGTTGCAGTCGCTGGTCCACACGCGGTGGGTGTGGACCAGCACGCCCATGTCCAGCCGGGCGCCGCCAGAGGCACAGCTTTCAATCTCCAACTGCGGGTGGGCGGCGCGCACCCGGTCCAGAAGGGCGTACAGCGCGTGCACAAAGCTGCGGTAGGCCGGGCGCCCCAACGCATCGCCCGCCGTGGTCAGGTCGCGGTTCATGTCCCACTTCAGGTAGGCAATGGGCACGTTCTGCAGCAGGGTGTCCAGCTGGGTGAACAGGTAGTCCGCCACCTCGGGGCGGGCCACGTCCAGCACCAGCTGGTTGCGCATGGTGAGCAGCGGGCGGCCTTCGAGCTGCAGCGCCCAGTCGGGGTGGGTGCGAAAGAGCTGGCTGTCGGGATTCACCATCTCGGGCTCCACCCACAGGCCAAACTCCATGCCCAGCTCGTTCACATGGTTCGCCAGCGGCTGCAGACCGTGCGGGTACTTGCCGGGGTCGGGCCACCAGTCGCCCAGCGCGGCCTGGTCGCTGTGCCGGCCCTGGAACCAGCCGTCGTCCAGCACAAAGCGCTCCACGCCCACGCTGGCGGCGGCAGCGGCCAGCGCGCGGATGTCCTCGGTACGGTGGTCAAAGTAGACCGCCTCCCAAGTGTTCAGGTGCACGGGGCGCGGGCGCATGCGCCCGCCGGGCCAGGGCAGGCGGCTGCGCACCGTGGCGTGGAAGTTGGCGGCCAGGCCGTTCAGACCCTGCGTGGAGCAGCTGGCAAACAGCGTGGGCGTCTGCAGCGATTCACCCGCAGCCAGGCGCACTTCGCCCGGCGCCAGCCATTCGCCCATTTGCCATTGGTACTGGCCGTCGTGCAGCCATTCAATGGCCTGGCGGTGGTTGCCCGACCAGGCCAGGTGCGCGCCATACACGGTGCCCGTGTGCTGCGTGGCGCCCGGCGTGGTGACCACGGCGCCCGGAAAGCTGTCGTGCGAGGTGCGGCCACGCCGGTTCTCGCGCTGCCACAGGCTGCGCGAGAGGGCATCCACCTGCAGCTGGAATTCATTGGCCCATTGGCCCGTGTAGGAGCGCACGCCCTGCGCATCGCCCGGCAGCGGCACGGTGCCCGCGGCCAGCCAGTGCACGTCCAGCACGTCGGCACCGTCATTGAACAACTCGCAGCGCAGCTGCAGCACGTCGTTAGCGTCCAGCGCCAGGTGCAGCACCAGGCGCAGCTGGGCCACGCTGTCTGTCAGGTGGATGGCAATGCTTTGGCCGGGCACCAGGGTCTCGATACGGCAGGCGGTGAACTGCTGAGCAAACTGCCGTCCGCTGCGGTGTGCCAGCAGCGCGCTCTGGCCGTACCAGCCGACGCCAAAGGTGGGCGCCACGGTCAGCGGCTGGTCCAACTCCATGCTGCTGGGCGGGATGGCCCGGCCATCCCGCAGCGGCGCCAGCGGCACACAGTGGTCCGGCAGGCGCGGGCCCCAATAGCGCCACAGCGGTGCCTCGTCCGGGCGCACCTCCAGCACCACACTGCTGTGGGTGCCGTGCAAAACGGTGAATGCGGCAGAGGCCTCGGGTGCGTGGGTGGGCATGTTCAGTTGCAGTAGATGCGCTGGCCGCTCTTGTCAAACAGCAGGGCCTTGGCCGCGTCAAAGTGGGCGTCCATTGTCTGGCCCGAGCGCAGGCTGCGACCGTGTTTGCTTTCCATGACCACCATCACACCACTGGCCGAGCGTGCGTACACAAAGGTCTCGCCGCCCAAATGCTCCAGCATGTCGATGCTGACGGGCAGCGTGGCGCTGCCGTCTTCTTGGAAATGTTCGGGCCGCACGCCCACCGACACCTCGGTGCCCACAGCGGGCAGGTTGCCGTCCAGCGGCAGGGTCACCACGGTGTTGTCAAAGCCGGCCAGGGCCACTTGGCACTGGTTCACGCCGTTGAATCGGTTGTGGCCCGTCACTGTGCCGTCGAAGAAGTTCATGCGGGGCGAGCCGATGAAGCCCGCCACAAAGGTGTTGGCTGGGTTGTCATACAGCTCCAGCGGCGCGCCCACCTGCTCCACCACACCGGCGCGCAGCACCACGATTTTGTCGGCCAGCGTCATGGCCTCCACCTGGTCGTGCGTCACATAGATGATGGTGCTGCCCAGTTCGCGGTGCAGGCGCGCAATCTCGATGCGCATGTGCACGCGCAGCTCGGCGTCCAGATTGGAGAGGGGTTCGTCAAACAGAAACACCTGCGGGTCGCGCACGATGGCACGGCCGATGGCCACGCGTTGGCGCTGCCCGCCCGACAGGGCCTTGGGCTTGCGCTCCATCAGCGGGCCCAGGCCCAGGATGTTGGCGGCGGCGTCCACCTTGGTGGCGACCTCCGCCTTGGCCACACCGGCGTGTTTGAGCGCAAAGCCCATGTTCTCGCGCACCGTCATGTGGGGGTACAGCGCGTAGCTCTGGAACACCATGGCAATACCGCGTTTGGACGGGTCCACGTGGTTCATCACCTGTTCACCGATGCGCAGCTCGCCGCTGGTGATGTCTTCCAGGCCCGAGATGGCGCGCAACAGCGTGGACTTGCCACAGCCCGAGGGGCCGACAAACACCACGAACTCGCCGTGTTTGATGTCCAGGTCCACGCCCCGGATGACATCGACATCGCCGAACGATTTGCGGACCTGGGTGAGTTTGACGTCTGCCATGCGGTTCTCCTCGTTTTATTCTGCGCGTAGTGTCAGGACTTGCTCGCCCATGCGGCGTGTGGAGACGCGCACGGTGATGTCGCCCACCGCGCCGGTGGTCTCGACCCAGAAGCCGGTCACTCCGCCCTTGAGCGTGAGCGTGTCGGGCCCCAGCAGCCTGGCCGCACCGGCCACCTGTACATGCACCACCTCGTCCAGGAAAGGCAACAAGCGCCCGGCCTGGTCCAGCGCACGCACGATCACGCGGGTGGCGTCTTTCTCGTCGGCGCGCAGCACCGTGTCGTCCACCTGCACCTGCAGTGTGGTGGGCAGCGGGTTGCCGGAGAGCTTCACGGTAGCCACGGCCTTGCCATCGATGTAGCCGGTGACGGTGGCGTCGCGCCACAGCATGCCCCAGGCGCCCAGGTCACTCATGTTGACGTGGCGGCTGTCGAAGATGACGGGCGCATGCGGCAGGTGGGGGTAGCGTTCGCGGTCGGGCTCGGCGCGCTTGGCGGCAAAGTCGCCCACCTTCAGTTCCACATGGTCGCAGTTGGTCAGCACGATGAGGGGCAGCACCTCGCAGCGGTCTTTCTCGCCACGGGCCCAATAGGTCACGGGCTGCAGCACCACCTGTTCGGCTGGGCTGCACTGGCTGGTGTAGCCCCAGGCGGCGAACTTGGGCTCGCGGAAGATGTCCAGCACGCCGTGGTGGCAGATGCGATCACCCGCGCCAAAGTCCTTGTGCGTGTTGTAGTCGTACATGCACCAGCCAATGGCGCCGCTGATGACCGGGTTTTCATACGCCTTGTCCAGCACCTGCAGGTGGCGGATCACGTGTTCGGCCTGGCGGTCTTCGGGGTCGATGCGCTTGGTGGGGTACATGTGGCCGTTGAACTCGGTGATGAGATACGGCACCTCATGGTCCAGGCCGGTCACCTGGCGCGGCTGGCGCAGGGGTGTGGGGGCAATGCCCTTCATCCATTCGGGAGTGGCGACGTGGCAGAAGTCGTTGACGGTGTACACGTCTTCGAGCAGCTCGCTGTTTTCGATGTAGCGCACGCCGCCGGTCTGGCGTGTAGTGTCCAGGCTGCGCGCCATGGCGTTGGTGCGGGTGTAGAAGTCGTGGTGGTCCTGCGACTCGTTGATGCGCACGCCCCAGATGATGATGGAGGGGTGGTTCCAGTCGCGCTCCACCATGCGGCGCACGTTCTCCACCGACTCGTCCTGCCAGGTCTGGCCACCAATGTGCTGCCAGCCTGGAATTTCTTCAAACACCAAGAGGCCAATCTCGTCGCAGCGGTCCAGAAAGTAGGTGGACTGCGGGTAGTGCGAGGTGCGCACCAGGTTGCACTTGAGCGAGTGCTTCACCACGTCGGCATCTTTGGCCTGGGCGCGCTGGCCCATGGCGTAGCCTACGTAGGGGTAGCTCTGGTGGCGGTTGAGGCCGCGGATCTTGAGGTGTTTGCCATTGAGGAAAAAGCCCTCGGTGGTGAAGCGGGCGGTGCGGAAACCGAAGCGCGTGCTGAGCTGGTCGCCGTTGTCCAACGTGGCGCGCACCAGGTAGAGCTGAGGCGCGTCGAGCTCCCAGAGTTTGAGACCTGCGAGTGATGCAAATGCGGCTTCAAAACCCGTGGCACCCAGGCTGACGGTCTGCTGGTGCAGCACGGTGCCGTCCACGCTGCAGAGTTCGACCAGGGCCTTGCCACTGACGGGGGCGTTCGCGGGGTTGGCCAGGAAGCCCTTGACCAGCACACCCTTGGTGTCCGTCAATTCCTGCGAGGTTTCCACCTTGAGGTTGGCAATCGATACGGCGTCGTTCACCTGCAGCCACACATCGCGGTAGATGCCGGCATAGGTCAGGTAGTCGATCTGGCCGCCAAAGGGCGGGATCTCGGGGTTCTCGCTCCCGTCGATCTTGACGGTGATGAGGTTGTCGCCTTCCTTGAGCAGGCCGGTGAGGCGGGCGCTGAAGGGGGTGTAGCCATCCTTGTGCGCGGCGACTTGCTGGCCGTTGACCCAGACCACGCTGTTGGCCATGGCGCCGTCAAAGCGCAGGCTGACTTCGCGGCCCGCCAAGGCGGGCTCCCAGGCCAGGGTGTACTGGTAGGCAAATTCCTTCTGGTAACTGTGCTCGTCCAGGTAGGTCAGTTCCAGGTCCACTGCGTTGTGTGGCAGGCGCACGGCGACGCCGGGCAGGGCCTTGGTGGTGTGTTCAGACGAAAAAGAAGTGTGAAAGGTCCAGCCCGAGACGAGCTTGGTAACGGTTCGCATGAAGAAAAACCCTATTTGACGGAGCCCAGCATGCCCTGTACGAACTGCCGTTGCATTGCAAAAAACACCACGAGGGTGGGCAAGGTGGCGAGCACGGCGGCGACCATGATCACGCCGAAGTCCGGGAAGTAGGCTGAGCCCAGCGAGGACAACACCAGGGTGATGGTCTTGAGCTCTGTCGACTGCAGCACGATGAGGGGCCAGAGGAAGTTGTTCCACGCCGTCATGAAAATGATGACGAAAGCCGCCGCGTAGGTGGAGCGCATCACCGGCATGTAGACGAACAGAAAGATCTGCCACTCCTTGAGGCCATCCAGCCGCGCTGCCTCGCGCAGCTCGGACGGGAAGGCCTTGGTGCTCTGGCGGAAGTAGAAAACGATGTAGGCCGAGGCCAGCGCGGGCAGGATGACACCCATGTGCGTGTCCAGCAGGTCGAACTGCGCCATCAGGATGAACAGCGGAATCATCAGTGCGGCAAACGGAATCATCAGCGTGAGCAGCAGGCCGTTGTAGACGCGTTCGCGGGCTTTGGAGCTGAACACTTCAAAGCCATAGCCGGCCATGGACGAGATCATCAGCGTGGCGAAGCCGCCCAGGAGGGCGATCTTTCCGGAGTTCCAGAAGATCTGCGCCATGTCGAAGGTCTTGTTGAGCTTGGCCACGTTGTCCAACAGGGCTGTGCCCAGCGAAAACTTGCCCTTGGTCACGTCCACCGACGTGTTGGTGGCACCAATCACCATCCAGGCAAAGGGGAAGAGCGAGAGAAAGGCCATCACCCCCAGAAAGAGGTAGACGCCGGCCATGCGAAATTTTTCAGTCCAGTTGGTCATCCTGTGTTCCTCACTTTCGCTCTCGGGCGGCATAGAACTGGATGGATGCCAGCAGGGCCACCAGCAGCACGATGACGTAGGACACCGTGGCGGCGTAGCCGAAGTTGGGCACAAACTTGAACGACAGGTTGTAGATGTAGAGCGAGAGCGTGAGCGTGCTGTCGGACACCACGCCGCTGACGGAGGTGATGTTCATGGGCTCGTCAAACAGCTGCAGCGTGCCGATGGTGGAGGTGACCGTGGTGAACAGGATCACCGGCTTGAGCATGGGGATGGTGATGGAGACAAAGCGGCGGTAGGCCGAGATGCCGTCAATGCGGGCGGCTTCGTAGATCGACTTGTCGATGTTCTGCATGGCCGCCAGATAAAAGATCATGTTGTAGCCGGTCCAGCGCCAGGTGATGGCGGTGATGATGACCACCTTGGACCAGAATGGGTCGTTGAGCCAAGGAATTGGCTCACTGATAAGGCCCAGCCATGCGAGCGCATGGTTGATCAGGCCGTCGTACGAAAACATGCTCTTGAACAGCACCGAATACGCCACCAGCGAGGTCACGCAGGGCAGAAACACCGCCGTGCGCAGCAGCCCGCGAAAGCGCAGGTTCGGCATGTTCAGGCAGCTCGCCATGACCAGGGCCAGCACGATCATGAGCGGCACCTGGATGATCAGGAAGATAAAAGTGTTCTGCAGCGCCCGAAGAAAGATCGGGTCGCTGGCCAGACGCACCATGTTGCCGGTGCCTACGAATTCGATGACGGTCCCCTGCCCGGCGTGCAGGGACATCCACAGCGACTTGGCAATCGGGTAGGCCATGAAGACCCCGATCAGCGCCAGCGCGGTGGACACAAAGAGCCAGCCGTTGACGTCGTAAAAACGCCGGTAGCTGGTCGCAGGCGTGGGCCCCATGGTGGTCTTCCGGTTCGGCTTATTTGACTTGCGAGGCGAGCTGGTTGTGGATGTTCTCCAGCACCTTGTCCACCGGCATGCCCTGGGCCAGGCCCTGCAGCTGGGCGGCCACGGCGGCGTCACCCTCGTAGGTGTACATGCCATAGTTCACGGAAGGCACCTTGCCCATCCAGTCGCTGAACTTCTGCCACACCTTGTCGCCGCCAAAGAAAGCATCGCCTTCAGAGTAGGCTTTGCCACTGCGGGAAGCCAGCAGCGAACCCACGGCGCCGCGGGACTGCAGGATGGTCTGGTAGAAATCCACATCCTTGGCGTAGATCTCATTCAGGAAGTCGGCCGCCGCGGCCTTCTCCTTGCCGCTGGACAGCACATACCAGCTGGAGCCGCCCAGATTGGAGGCGTTCACTGCGCCCGGCAGGTCCAAACGGGGCGTGGGTGCCACGGCCCATTTGCCGGATTGGCTGGCTTCGGCCTTGACCGAGCCGGTGATCCACACGCCGGTGGTGATGGATGCCACGTCACCCTTGTTCAAAGCGCCCACCCACTCGCCCCAACCGGAGGTGGGTTTGTAGATGCCGGTCTTGAGGAACTTGGCCTGTGTTTCCAGGGCGGCCCTGAGCGCGGGGTTGCTCTTGATGTCGAGTTTGCCGTCCTTGTCAAAGTACCAACGGCCGGCACCCTGCATCATCACGCGGATGAGGCCACCGTCCTGCGGGTCCATGGCAAACATCTTCTTGCCGGTCTTGGCTTCAACCTGCTTGCCGATTTCGATGAAGCGGTCCCAGGTGATGTTCTGCATGTCCTTGTCGCTGAAGCCGGCCTGCTTGATCAGATCGGTGCGGTAGTACATGCCGGTGGTGCCGGTGTCAAAAGGCAGGCCGTACACCTTGCCACCCAGGGTCATGAGGTTGACCTTGTAGTTGGCAAAACCCTTGTGGTCCACCTTGCCGGACAGGGATTCGAACGCGCCGGGGAATGAGCGCAGGTACTTGGGTGCGTTGTAGTCTTCCACCAGCACGATGTCGGGCAGGTTTTTGGTCACGCCGGAGGCCAGGGTGGTCTGCAGCTTCTGCTCCAGATCGGCCTTGGCCATGTCGACGATCTTGAAGGTCACGCCGGGGTGCTTGGCGGTGTAGCGCTTGGCGGCCTCTTGCATGATGGCGATGTTGAAGTTGGGGTCCCAGGCCCAGATGGTGACTTCACCCGCGTGGGCGGCGTGGCTGGCCATCAGGCCGGAGGTGCTCAGGGCCAGGCCGATCATGGCGCTGAGGGTGCTGCGTTTCGCGAAATTCATGGTTTGTTTTCCTGTCTCTGTGTCAATGAATTGGTGGCAAGTGGCGGCCGGTAGAACATGGGCAGCCTGGCTTGTTGTCTCCGGTAAGCGTGTGATGACGGTGGTGCGACGGGCATCCTTTCCAAAATTTAAGCGGTTAAATTTTCAAGCCGACTCAGGCCCGCGTTTGCTGACTGACCAAGAGAGCGACATCCCGGAAGCTCCTCTGAAACACTCTAAAAATTAGAATTTAAGCGGTTAAATTCAGCCATTTTTGGAGTATATCTACGGGTACAGACAAATAGACTGCGTCCTAGGGTAAGTCCCAGGGTTCAAAAAAACGCATCAATTGATGCCCATTCACATGAAGTCGCAGCGCACATGGCCACCCTGAGTGAAGTCGCCCGCCTGGCCGGTGTCACCACCGCCACCGTCTCCAACGTGCTGCGCAACACGCAGAAGGTGAAGCCTGCCACCGTGCAAAAGGTGCAGGAAGCCATCGCCGCCACCGGCTACCGGCCCAACCTGATGGCGCGTGCGCTGGCCGAGGGCAAGTCGTCCATGGTGGCGCTGGTGCTGCCCGACATCAACAATCCGTTTTACCCCGAGTTCGTGCGCGTGGCCGAGCGCGTGGCGCGGCACCGCAACTACTTCCTGATGGTGTGCAACACCGACGAGCGCCCCGACATTGGCCGCGCCTACCTGCACCAGATCGCCGGCACGCTGGCCGACGGCGTGCTGGTGCTGCACACCGGTATCAGTGCCGACGATATCAACGCGCTGAAAACGCGCCGCTCCCCCATCGTGCTGGCGTCCGAAGAAAAGGTGGACCTGGCCGACCAGATCCCGCATGTGGTGGTGAACTTCCACCGCGCTGGTGAGATTGCCGGCCAGCACCTGCTGACGCTGGGCCACCGGCGCATTGGCGTGATTGTGGGTTGTGGCCTGGAAGGCATGCAGGTCGGGCGGCTCGAAGGTTTTCGCGATGCGCTGCACGCGGCTGGCGTGGCGCTGCCGGACGCGGTCATCCGCAACGTGAGTGACACCGTGGCCGGTGGCCACGACGCGGCGGTGTCGCTGCTGGAGCAGCACCCCGATCTCACCGCCATTTTTTGCACCAACGACTTGATGGCCTATGGCGCCTCGCAGGCGCTGGCCGACCGGGGCATCCGCATTCCGCAAGACATCTCGCTTATCGGTATCACCGACATCCAGTTGGCCAAGGACATGCGGCCCGCTCTCACCACGGTGGCTCTGGGCATTGAGCAGGTGGCCACCATCTCCATCAACCTGCTGCTGGACCTGATAGAAAACCCGACGCACGAGCCCACCATTGTGCAGGTGCCCGACCCGGTGCTGGTGGTGCGCACCTCCACCGGCCCGGCGCGCAGCGGCGCCGCCTGACCGGGCCGCTGCAGCACCAGGCGAGCACGCTGAGCGACGTTCTCGTTTTCGGCAGCCATGTGTTGTGGAACGACCTTCTGGTCCACGGCCTGATCGACGAACTGCATATCTTGATCTTCGAGAGCGGCGCGATCCTGCTCCACCATCTTGGCGCGCGCATCGGCACGCACCGACTCCATCAGCCCTTGTGCGTCAAAGGTGAACGTCAGCGTGAGCGACAGCTCGCCGTCGGTCATAGCGGCTCGGGCCGATCGCTCGTCCACCGCTTCCCAGGGCAGTGGCCAGTGCGATCTTCAGAAGTCCCATGTCCGTTCTCCGCTGCGGGGTCGAGTGAAAGGTGTGGACCGGGCTCAGGGCCGGTGAGCCGATCTCAGCAGAGCCAGCACGGCATCGCGCACGGTGCCATCGTGCCCCACCAGCAGGTGGCCCCCTTGCTCAAAACCGAGAAACCTCGCACCAGCGATCTGGCTGGCCGTGTACTCGGCGGGCGCGTAGGTGCCAAAGCCATCGTCACGCGCGCTCACCACGAGCGTGGGCGCCTGGATGCGCGCCAGCGCATAGGCCTTGAGCCCCTTGCCCAGCCGGGTGTCGTCGCGCAGCCCCGCCACCCTGGCCGACACCGGCAGGATGCGGTCGGCCAGATCGTTCACGCGCGCACGCTCGGTTTCGCTGGCCGCGGCCACCTGCTCGGGCGGCGTGGCCAGCACGTGGCGGACCACCTGATCGCGGGCCAGCTGCAGGCCGGCCCAGAACAGAAAGTCCGAACCCAGCAGGCGCAGCAGCAGCGCGTCTTTGCGGTCGGAAACGGGCGGCGCCGTGGCCGCGACGTCGCCGGGCTTCCAGGCAATCGGCACCACCAGCACCAGCGCGCTCAAGCGGTCCGGGTGGCGGATGGCGGTCTGCATGGCCGACGGGCCACCCACCGACACGCCCATCACCGCCGCGCGCTGGAGCCCCAGCGCATCGAGCAGGCACACATGCGCATCGGCCTGCGCCTCGGGCGAGGCGTCCGCCGGCCGGGGCGTGCGCAGATAGCCAAAGCGCGACATCGCGATCACCCGCACACCGTGTTGTGTCAAGGGTCGCGCCCACGCCATGCCCTGGTCGTGGCCGCCTCCGCTGCCGTGGATCACCAGCAGCGGAATGCCTTGCCCCGCCTGCTGCACCTCGATAGGGCCGCACCGGGTGTTCACCAGCTCGCTGCCCGCGGCCGACAACACGCCGGCCCGCCCGATGTCCTGCCGGAAGCGCCAGCCGGTCCACAGGGCCACGACCAGCAGGCCCAAGGCGACGGCACCCCAGGCCGTCGCTTTCATGGTCTTCCTGGCGCTGCGCATCATCGTTTCCCCCAAGTAAGTGGTCTGCTTCGCCCGGCCCTGCCAGTTCGGTCCACAGGCCATTTTTTGGGTTGCGCGGCCCAATCCCGTTGACTCACATCAAGCGGCTCGAATCTGTTGACCCCGAGCAATGCACCCGCATTGCCATGACAATGCACCTGCATTACCATGCAAGCCTGTCCCACCGTCGGAGCACCCCATGCCCGCCCTGATCGCCGCCGAATCCACCCTCACCGACCGCTACCAGACCACCGTGCCCGAGCCCGTGCGCAAGGCGCTGGGCCTGACCAAGCGCGACAAGATCAGCTACGTCATCCGCAGCGACGGCGAAGTCGTTCTCACCCGTGCCCAGCCTGAGGCCGAAGGCGACCCCGCACTTGAGCCGTTCCTGCACTTCCTTGCACAAGACATCGCCCAGCACCCCGAGCACCTGCAAGCGCTCGACGCCAGCCTGCTCCAGCGCGTGCAAGCGCTCACCCAGGGCATGGTGGTGGACCTGGACGCGCCGCTCTCGGCCGACGATGAATGAGCGCGGCCCGCAAACGGGCCGATGCGCCAGGCACCCCACCCGCCGGCGCGCCCCTCGTCGTCAACGGCTGGACGCTGTTTGCCCACCCTCTTTTCCTGCAGCAGCTCAACGCGCTCACAGCCCAGGTCGCCGAACTCCAGCGCAAGGACCCCAAGGGCTACCAGAAGAAGAACGCCACCAAACGCCTCGCCGCCATCCGGCAGCTCGCGTTTGAAGTCATTCCGCAAGACCCCACCCGGTCCGAATACCGCCAGGGCAACACCCTCGGCGACGGCAACAAACACTGGTTCCGCGCCAAGTTCTTTCAGCAATACCGGCTGTTCTTCCGCTTCCACGCACCCAGCCAGACCATCGTCTACGTCTGGGTCAACGACGAAGACAGCAAGCGCGCCTACGAGAGCCACACCGACGCCTACCGCGTGTTCGCCAGGATGCTGGCGAGCGGGCATCCGCCGGGGGACTGGGCGGAGTTGTTGAGCGCGTCACAGGTCGTCCCGCCATGACACCCGCCCCGCTGCTCTACTCCTACCGGCGCTGTCCCTACGCCATGCGCGCACGGATGGCCCTGCTGCACGCGCGCGTGGCGTTTGATACGTTCGAGATCAGTTTGCGCGACAAACCCAAGCAGATGCTGGCCCTGTCACCCAAGGGCACGGTGCCCGTGCTGCGGCTGCCAGACGGGCAGGTGCTGGAGCAGAGCCTGGACATCATGCGCTGGGCCTTTGTTGAAACCGGCGACACCGAAGGCTGGTGGGCGCGTGCACAAAATCCGGTGAACCTGGAGCTGCTGGCGGTCTGCGATGGCGCGTTCAAACACCATCTGGATAGGTACAAATACCCCGAGCGCTTCGATGGCGTGGATTCCAGAGCGCACCACCGCGAGCAGGCGGTGGAAGTGTTGCTGAAGCCGCTGGACGCGCAGTTGCAACGCACCGGCCAACTGGGTGGCCCCGCCCCCTGCGCTGCCGACATCGCCATCTTTCCGTTTGTGCGGCAGTTCGCGGCGGTGGAGCCGGGGTGGTTTGAAGGGCTGCCGTTATTGGCGTTGAAGAGGTGGCTGGATGAATGGCTGAAGCATCTCCATTTTGTGTCCACCATGGCCAAGCTACCTAACAGGAAGATGGATCACCACCCTTGAACCCATCGATAATTTCGGGTCAGATATTGCACTCGGCCAAAAGCGATTTGGCTTTTATTCCGAAGCTCCAAGGCTAAATCATCCTTTAGACAAACTAGCTTCTCCAACGACCTCCACCGCCTTTTCATGAACAGCGCGAGACAGCAATGCAGCAATGCCGCCGTGCTCCGTAGCGGCATAGAACTCAAGTCGGCGTTCTGCCCTGCTTGCACCAAGATAAACCTGCGATACAAACTTCCTGAGGGCCGCGGCGGAATATGGGCCATCAGGTACTTCTCCCTGATTCACATCAATCAAAAGGACCGTGTCGAACTGAAGGCCTGCAACGAACTCGGGCATACTGAACAAGAACTTGCGCGTACTGTGAGAAATGCTAGATGCTTCGTCGCGGGAGGTAATGGCAACAAATGAATCTCTAAGTTCAGAAAAATCAAGATAACGTTTGAAGAGCTCATTGCTTGCACATAGCACTGCGACTCGTCCATCCTTTCCAAGCTCGCGCTGCAACAAGCGAGCACGTTGAAATACCAGCGTGTAAGTTGCAACCGTGGATCTTGTCGTACAGACTGTTGGGATCTGTCCATCTTCAATCTTGGAAACGCCACTGTACTTAGGCCACTCTTCGTCGAGATCTTGCCCGGGAAAAGACTCATCAATTCGAGCAAGAGTTTGGGCAATCTGTGGCGTGTACCTGAAGACCTCGACCAGTTCAATCTTTTCCACTTTTCCGAGTTTGGCATCCCTCCAAAAATCAAGCTGCTTGGTCTCGGCACTGGGAAGTTTCAGAAAGGTATCCCGCGGGGACTGCTTTGCGTCATACGCCATAAAGACTGCCGGGTTCTGTGTCGGCGATCTAAGCAAATGCCTAAAAATCATTCGCTCCTGCCGATTAAAAAGGTGTAACTCATCCACAAAAACTGCATCAAACCCTTCTGTCTCCCGAGTCGCCTCCCATCGGAAACTGTCGAGGTGATTTAGGAAATCCGTCACCATTTGATCTCCACCAATCGCTTTCATCTCTCGAAGCATTAGTCGGAATCTGTCATACAGCGCCAATGTTACCTCTCGCTCCTCCTTGGTCTGAAGAAACATCATCCAGCCTTTTCGCCTCTCCGAAAGATACTGCTCACGTCGCGCATTTCCACCTCGAATCCCCTCCGCATCCAAAACGCAGGCGAATTCATTCAACATCTCCCATAGGAAGAAGCGCCGCTCCATAGAGTCTCGCTCAGCGGCCATATAGGCTACAAACGGTTGTGAACATCCCGACTTGTAGGCAACCCAGTCGCCACGCTTGTACTCCTCAATGACATCATTCAACACGTCGGCCTGAAATAGGCGCCCTTCATGACCATCAAGCGAAACTGGCGTAAGTTCGTCGAGGTCATATCGCATCTGACGATTCGCTAGGGAGTACAACGTCGAGACCACCAAGCTTGGACGCTCCGAAGAGAGAAACTCTAGACCGGCTTCCGGCTCCATCTCAATGACAAGATTTTCGATGGCTTCTGCTGTGGCCGAGGCATGCGTCAGAAACAAGAAACGCTTGATCTCATTTTTGGCCGCTGCCCGCTTCAAGTCACGCAAGCACTTAACAACGAGTGCAACGGTTTTACCTGTACCTGCAGGCCCGATAAGTCGAATACTGCCATCGTGCGGGTGCTCTACGAACCGACGCTGCGGGGCAGTAAGTCGCGTTCGGTACCAATCATCGACAGTCAGTTGACCCTTCGCCTTCATCGGCAACGACGCATCGAGCGCAACTGCACGACCAATGCTGTCAGGTGTTGCCGGCGGTACAACAACCGATAGAGCCGTCCCCAGATTTTCGAGTGCTGCATTTTGCAACTCAAGCGGAGGCTGAAACGCGGATAGATCACGGGTACCAGTCCTATCAAGGTGGAACGCAAAGACGCGCTGTCCACCACCATGGGTAAGCTCCAAAATGACTCGACCTACCTCGGTGCGACCGCCATTCGAAGTTCGGAGGTAGCGGTCAGCCTGGAAAGATAATCTGTTCTTCGAGTGATAGGCACGCCATGTGACTGGTATCGACCTAGTTCTTCCGTTCACGAGCATCGTTGCACATCGCATGACTCGTCCGAGCGCCTCTTGGCGCCCCTGCGTAGACAGGCATGTCAACGGGCCCTCCGCAGCAAGACTAATCGTCAATAGTGCGTCAGTAGGTTGAAACGAACGCGACAAAATGAAACCATGCTCGCCAACCTCGACGCACTTCATCTGATCATCTGACACCGGCAATTTCAGCGCGTCACAAACACTGTCTAAATCTATCTGGCCCGCGGCAGCGGCAGACATCGACTTTTGGTCAATCGTGATGCTTTTCATGCTTATTCCAAAGTAATGCTCGTCAAGCTCATAGTGACATCTTTACAGCGTTTTTCGTACGTAGGGGGAAGTCCGATCTTTGAGTACAAAGCCCCGAACGCCTGCGAGACTGCATATTTAAATGTGGGATGCAGCCGCCCTACGCGTAGCAGTGAAGTCTCAGCCTCTGCGTCCGTCACGCGATAGCAAACTGCCTCATACGGAATACCAACAATCTCTCGGAGCAGAACTACAGCACCATCCTCCGAGACTTGAGGAAGGCTCGTAAGTAGGAAGGCATCCTCGGGCAAGGCCTCAGACTCCTTCTGCGCGTCTGCCAACACTTCCTGTCGACTCTGCTCTATATCACGTCGGAGAACAGCAGCTCTATAGGCGACGAATTGAGCAAGCTTGTCGCGTGATGCGTTCGCATCCAAAGCATCAATTGCACCTCGAAAGGCGCTCAATGCAGCATTGAATTTTTTGCGCTCCTTCTCAGGAACCTGCAAGGCTTCACAAATTGCCTCAGGTTCCTCGCGCATCACCCAGTCCGTAGCGGCATCCGCAGTAATTGAACTCTCCGAGCCCAAAAACTGCGTATGCCATTTTGCAACTTGGCCACGCAACTTGATGCGTTCACTCAATTTCAGCTTGTCTAGCTTTTTTGTTGCCCAGTTCGTCCGAACATACCGATCAATCGGCAGCACTCTAAGGCAGGCGAGTTGACGACCAAACTTGCCTTTGCTGATGTCACAGTCGGCTGTAATAACGAGGCAGATCTCCTCGACCTTGCCCGTTTGCAGTGACCTTGCCACCAGCAGATCACCTTGGCGTACCTCCACTGACGTATCAGGGACAAACCACTCAGTATCGGTTTCTGTTTGCATGTACCTATGACCTCCCAATCACGCATTTGAGCTTACTCGATGTATGCCCATGAAAAGATCGCACATCGGCATGTGAATGCCGCCGCCATCTGGCCTATCTGACCAAAACATACCCCGTGCTCCGCCCCCCACCCTCCAGCCTGCGCAGCACGCCCCGTGCCAGCAGGTCGTTGATGTCGCGCAAAGCGGTGTCGGCCGAGCATTTACCCAGCGCGGTCCACTTCGCGTTGGTGAGCTTGCCTTCCATGCCGTCCAGCACATGGTTCAACACCAGGGTTTGCCGCGGGTTCATGGGCGTGCCCGCCCAGCGCTGCCAGAACTGGGCCTTGTCCAGCACGCCCGCCAGCAAGCCGTCGGCGCCCTGCACGGCGCGCAGCAGGCAGGCCAGAAACCAGCTGAGCCAGGGCGTGACGTCCAGCGTGCCGCGCTGGGTGGTTTCGAGCTGGTCGTAATACTGTTTTCGCTCGCGCTGCAGCTGGGCGCTGAGGCTGAAGAAGCGTTGGGCTGACCCTTCCGCGCGGGCCAGGGCCATGTCGCCCACGGCGCGGCTGATGCGGCCGTTGCCGTCGTCGAACGGGTGCAGGGTGACGAGCCACAGGTGGGCCAGCCCGGCGTGGATGAGGGCGTCGCCTGCCGGGGCGGCGTTGAACCATTGCAGGAAGGTGGCGGTCTCTGCGGACAGCGCGGCGGCGGGCGGGGCCTGGTAATGCACCTTCTCTCTGCCCACGGGGCCGGACACCACTTGCATGGGGCCGGCTGCGTCGTTGCGCCATGCGCCCACCTGTATGCGGACGCGGCCGCTGAAGCCGGTGGGGAACAGGGCCGCGTGCCAGCCAAACAGGCGCTCGGCTGTGAGCGGCTGGGCGTGGTGCTGGGTGGCGTCGAGCACCATGTCCACCACGCCGTCCACATGGCGGTCGGCGGGGGCCAGCGCGCCAATGTCCACGCCCAGCCGGCGGGCGATGGAGGAGCGCACGGCGTCGAGGTTGAGCGCCTCGCCCTCGATGGCGCTGGTGGTGATGACTTCTTGCGTCAGGGCTTGCAGCGTGGCCTGGTCGCGCTGGGCCAACCCGAGCTCGGCCATGCGGCCCGCCAGATGACCCTGGGCACGGTGTACCTGGGCCAGCGGCGCGGCCAGCGCTGCGGCGTCAAACCGCCACTGCGGCCAGTCGGGGCGCTGCCAGATGTACGTGCGGCGGGGTTGGGGTTTTTCGGGGAACATGCGGCGATTGTGCGCCATATTCACCGCTTTATGTGCGGTGAATATGGCGCACAATCGCCGCCGCGCGTCAACTCACCGCGACGCAATCCGCGGGCCGGCGAGGCCGAAGGCAGCGCCTTGCGGGTCGCGCGCCTGGAGGCTGTATTCGCCACCGGGAATCTGGTCGGGGCCGTTGAGCACCTGGCCTCCGCCGGCCTTGATCTGCTCCACCGCCGCATCGATGTCGTCTACCCCGAAGTAGTAGAGCCAGCGCGGTTCCTTACCGGCCGGGCTGCGCATCAATGCGCCCATGCGCACGCCGTTGGCGGCCAGCAGGTGGTAGTCGCCCAGCTCGCCCATCGGCATGGTGTCGACCACCGTCCAGCCGAAGCGCGCCTGGTAGAACGCGAGGGATGCCTTGTCGTCCTTCACGGCGACTTCGTTCCAGCGCACATGGCGCGCATCGGCGACGCGAAAGGCCGTGCTGACCTCATCGCTTGCGCCGCGCATCACGTACAGCGGCACGCCGTCCGGATCGGCGAGCATGGCCATGCGCCCCACGTTCGGGATGTCCATCATGGGCATCTGCACGCTGCCACCGGCTGCGGTCCAGTCGGTGACTGCGGCGTCGACGTCGGGCACCGCGACGTAGCCGAGCCAGACCGGTTTGGCGCCGGGCATCTGTTCGTTGATCTGCATCAGGCCGCCCGCCTGGCCGTCACCGGCGTCGAGGATGCGGTAGTCCATGCCCGGCTGGCCGCTGTCGCTCGCCTTCCAGCCGACGACAGCACCATAGAAGCGCTGTGCGGCGTCGGCGTCGGTGGTCAGCAACTCGTACCAGATGAAATCGCCCTTGGGGTTGCCCATGTCACTTCTCCAGTGTCACGACGCGGTTGAAACCGCCAAAAATCATCCGCTGGGGGTCGAACGGCCAGTCCGTACCCTCGGGTGGCTTCATGCGTTCGTCTTTCATCATCTTGTCCTGCGCGGCGCCGCAGACTTCGCGTGAGGGCCATTCCATGAAAGAGAACACGATCGTCTCGCCCGGCTCGGCCTTCACGGCGCGGCGAAAGTCGGTGAGCTTGCCGTCGGGCACATCGTCGCCCCAGGCTTCGACCACCCGCAGCGCACCGTAGTCCTTGAACATCGCCCAGGCCTCTTCGGCCATCTTGCGGTAGTCCTCGCGTTTGCCCGCGGGTACCGGGATGACGAAGCCCTGGACGTAGCTGTCGGCGGCCTCGCGGCCTTGTTCGACGATCGGCTCGAAGCCGCCGTAGATCATCCGCTTGCCGTCGAAAGGCATCGGGTTCTTCGCCGGGTCGAAGCGCTTGTCGGTCTTGCCCAGTTCTTCCATCCGGCCCATCACGCCGTCGCGTGTGGCCTTGTCGGGCCATTCAATCCACGAGAACGCCACCGTCTCGTCGTCCTGCGCCGCCACCGCGCCCTGGAAGTCGGTGGTCTTGCCTTTGGGCACATCGGCCCCCCAGCACTCGACCACCCGCGTCGCGCCGTGGTCGATGAAAGCGCTGTCAACCTGCTTGGCGTGGGCCATGAACTGCTGCTGGTTCCCGGTCGGGACCGCGATCACGAAGCCGTCGATGTAAGACATGGTGGTTCTCCGGTTGGGGTTGAGCGGCGCTCAGTTTCTCTCGCCCCCGGATGCAGAACTGTGCGCTACCACACCAACGAGAAAGCGCCGCAGGTGGTGCGCCGAGAGCTCGCGCATGAGGCCGAAGGTGCGCCGCACGAGCATGTGGGCGTTGTGCGGGCCGGATCAATAGGGCGCCCACTCGTAGCTCAGTGAGCGGATCGTTCCACGCCAATAGGGCTTGCGCCCACCCTCTTCGGGCGGCAGCAGCCAGGCCACTTCACCCGACAGGGGGACGCGCATGCCTTCGCGCCACTGGTGGTTCGACCAGCGGCCTTCCCATGGCCGCATGACGATCTTGCCGCTCTCTGTGCGCCCGCGCGCATCGGCACGCACCGACTCCATCAGCCCTTGTGCGTCGAAGGTGAACGTCAGCGTGAGCGACAGCCCGCCGTCGGTCATCGTGGCTCGGGCCGATCGCTCGTCCACCGCTTCCCAGCGCACACCCTGGCTCGGCAGCAAGGCGGTGGGGTACCACGCCGCTTCGGCAAAGAAGCGCATGAACTCGCCTTCCGCCACCGCCCCGGTGCCCCGCAGCTCCATCAACGTGAACAGGCCGAGAACGGTGGGGTGCAGAACGCCTTCGCCCGCGACATAGGCGTCGTGCACCCGCACGCCCAGCCCCGGCAACAGGTTCATGCGGCCGTCCCACACGAAGCCCGGCCGCCGCGTCACCACACGCTGGTAGGAGCTGAACGGCGTCCAGTTGTCGACGGTCTCGCCCAGGTTGAAGGTGCCGGTGTGTTCCACCGTGACCGCGGCGACGATGGGCGCGCCGTCGGGCATCGTCACCCGGAAGTAGCGCTGCACCACCGGTGGCAACCCCGCGAGCTCTTGCGCATCGAAGCGCGCAGGGCTCGGCGCCACACGGCTGGCCTCCAGCCGGTCCACCAGAGACTGGGTCAAGCCACGCCATTTCCACGCGCCCCATGCGGTGAGCGCGGCGAATGCCAGGGCAACGACCAAGATGGTGGCCAGTGCGATCTTCATCCGTCTTCCCGGCGCAGCACTCACACCAGCACAGCCTGCACCGGGCGGCGCAGCGAGGGCGGCAGGGTTGGTCCGCGTCCGAACCGGACCACCAGGTCCGGCCGCTGGTGGCCCGGGCCGATGGCGTTCGCGAACCGGGGACGCAACGCCGCGAGTTCGACCGGCATGTTGACGTGTGCGTTGCGCACACCCATGACGGTGCCCTGCAGCGCGAAGCGCTCATAGGCCCGGCCCACCTCCACCCAATGGGCTTTGTCTTCCTTGGCGGCCACGAACACCGCGACGCCAGCCGAGCTGTGCAACTGCCGGGTGTATTTCTCGTTTTCCGACTTGGCCGTGACCACGAAGTCGAACAGCAGATTGCCCAGCCAGGACGGCAGCGTGGGGCTGCCCGACGACTTGCCGAACAGCCCGTCGCCCCGCGCCACCGCGTCCGAGGCACTGAAGCGGATCCAGGACTTCAGTTCCTTGACGAAGGCCTTGTCGTTCAGTTGCGCGGTGTTGCCCTGCACGACGAAATCCAGCACCCTGCCAATGGCGGCCCGCTCGGTGAGCAGGAGCAGGCGCACCCCGTCGTTGCTGCCGGCGCGTTCGAGCAGGCCCAGGTCCTGGGCGCTCAGGGGTTTGCCGTCGTATTCGCCACGCGTGCACTGGCGTTCGGGTATCGCCTTGAACAACGACGTGACGACGGCGGGCGTGGGTGACAGGTTGACGACCACCGCGTCGCGCGCCGCATCGAAATGGACCTCGCTGGCCAGGCCCAGCGCCAGCCCCGCCTGCACCAGGTTCTCGGCGGCACAGCCCAGCGAGACGTAGAGATGGTGGTCGTCCGGGTCCACCACAGGGCACCTGCGTGAAAGGTCGGGCAGGATGGTGACGCTCCGTCCGTCCAGCGCGAACTTCCAGCACTGCGTGTTGTGGCTCGACGGCGCCAGGGTCGCGTAGCGCACCAGCTCCTGGCTCAGCGCGACGCCCGACAGGCCCTGCAAAGGCCCCGCGCGCCAGATGCGCGCCGTCGCCGCTTCGTAACTCTCCGAGGCCCAGGCCGACGGACTTGCTCCGAACGTGGCAGCGCCCCCGAGAACCCCTGGTGTGGTCGCCAGCAACGCCCTGCGTGTCAGCTTGTTCATCATCGTTTCCCCCAAGCATGTCGTCTGCTTCGCCCAGACCTTCTGGGTCAGCCCGCACGCCATTTTTTGGGCTGCACGGCCCAAGTCCGTTGATTCAAATCAAGCGGACCCGAGAGCGACGGCTCCACGCTGCTGGGCGGAGTCATGGGACTGCTCCTTCCGGCATGGGTTTCAGATTGACTTCCAAAACCAATCCTGGCACTTCGATGCCGTCGCCCGGAAGTGGGAGTCCCTTCGTATTCCGTCAAACGCTGGGTGTCAGAAGCATAATTGCCAGCGGGCACACGGAAAGGGGTTCAAGTCATGCCAAACGTGAACATGAACGTGATTGGAGAGGTCACCACCGAGGTTCTGCAAGCCTTTGCCGATGCTTGGAATCGCCACGATATCGATGCCCTCATGTCGTACATGTGCGATGACTGTCTCTTCGAGGCCTCCGCAGGCCCGGACATCTGTGGCACCCGGTACGCGGGCCGTGAGGCGGTGCGGGCTGGCTTCGCCGAAGTCTGGGCGACCTTCCCCGATGCTCACTGGGGAAACGCACGCCATTTTGTCCATGGGGACAGGGGCGTGTCCGAGTGGACATTCACGGGAACGCGGGCAGACGGCACTCAAGTCGAAGTCCATGGTTGTGATCTCTTCACCTTCAGAGACGGCAAGATCGCGCTGAAGAACTCCTACCGCAAGAACCGATGACTTCAGTGTTTCGCAGCGCGTTTTCCGATGCCCTGCCTATGGGTCGCAGCGCTCGAAGCTGCGGTGCGCGGTAGCGAGCCGCCCGTCGTGCTGGTGGCGCACAGTCTGGCCTGCCTTCAGTTGGCGCACTGGGCCACATCAACGCGGTGCATTTGCCTGCATTCCGCTTCTCCAGCGTGGTCGGTCGTGAACGGCGCCTCTTGGCCAATCGCCACTGATCACTGTGTTGCCAGCGGTCAACTCTTCTGCCGCCCCACCTTCACCGCCTTGCCCTTGCCCGCCGGTGCCTTGAGCTGCACCTGCGCCTGCTCCAGCCAGAGCAGGGTTTCGGTGTGCGAGAGGAAGCGCCGCAGGTAGTGCGGCGACAGCTCGCGCATGAGGCCGAGGGTGCGCAGCACGAGCATGTGGGAGTTGAGCGGGCCGGCGTTTTCGGGCGCGCGCTGCGTGGCCTGCACCACGGCGGCTTCGGCGCCCAGGCGCTCCCAGGTTTCGCGGAAGCGCTGGGCGCTGCGCAGTTCGGGCCACTGGCCTGCGCTGGGTCTTTGCCCGCCCGCCGCGGCCTGGCTGGCTTGGGCGATGTGGGCGTTGAGGGCCGCCAAGGGTGAGGGTTGGGTGCTCATGGCCTGGCGGTGGTGGCCGTTGCAGACTGTGCCGGCGCGGCCGTGCTGGGCGCGGGCGCGGCGCGGGGCACGGGGGCCATTTCCACGCGCCTGTTCAGGGCGCGGCCTGCCTCATCGGCGTTGCTGGCCACGGGTTGTTCGGCGCCGAAGGCGGCGCTGAACACGCGCTGGCGCGGCATGCCTTCCTTGACGAGCGTGCGCGTCACGGTGAGCGCGCGCTGGGCCGAGAGCTCCAGGTTGTCTTCAAAGCGCTGGTGGGGGCCTTTGACGATGGGCTTGTCGTCGGTGAAGCCGCTCACCATGAGCACCTCGTCGCGCTCGCCGAGGTACACCTCCAGCGGCGGCACCAGGCTCTTGAGCAGTTGCTGGCCTTCGGGGCGCAGCTCGTCGGAGTTGAAGTCGAACAGCACGCTGCCGCTGATGCCGATGCGGCCGTTGTTGAGCGTGACGCGGCCGCTCTGCAGCGGAATGGCGAGCGCTTTTTCCAGCGCCATGCGGCGGGCTTCTTCCTGCTGGCGCTTGGCGATCTCGGACTGCAGGCTGTTGACCAGGTCCACCTGCACCAGCAGCACGCCGATGAGGATGAGCACGAACGCGCCGACCACGCCGGACATGAGGTCGCCGAACACGGCCCAGACGGGCGCGGTCTCGCCGAGGCCGTCGTCGATCGCGGTGTCGTCCACGCTGAAGTTCATCGGACAACCCTCCGTGCTGCGCACTGCGGGGCTGAGCGCCTTCGGAACGGCCGTGCGGCGCTCATCAGGCGACCCCCTGCACCGCAGGCGCGGCGGCTTTGGCGGTGGCGGGCTTGGCCGCGCGCAGGCTGCGCATGTCTTCCACGATGCCTTGCTGCGCGCTGATGCTGAGGTCGATCACCTCGCGCGCCTGCGCGACGTAGTAGGCGAGCTGTTCGTCGCTGCGCGCCATGTGCTGGCCGATGGCGCCTTCGACGCGCTGCAGACCGTCCACCAGCTTTTCATTGGTGCTGCTGAACAGCGCCACGCCCTGCTGAAAGGCCTGGCCGAGGGCGGCGAGCTCGGCGGCGCTGGTGGCGAGTTGCGCGGTCTGCTCGTCGGCCCGGCCCGCCTGCGCGCCCAGGGTCTGCGCGAACTGCGCGCCGGTCTGGTTGAGCACGGTGGTGGCGGAAGCGACCAGCGATTCGATGGCGGCGCGCTGCTCGCCGGTGGTCTGCTGCACGTTCTGCAGCAGGCTGCTGATGTGCGCCACCAGCTCGGTGCGCTCCTGCAGGGCCAGGTTGTCGCGCTCGGTGAGGCGACTCATTTCGCCGCGCAGCTGGCCAATGACTTCGGCCGCGGCCTTGGGCGCCTCGGACGCCGTTTCCAACAGGCGCGACATGGGCGCTTCGAGCGAAGTGCCGAGCGTGGCAAGGTGTTCGGTGACGGCGGCCTGCAGCTCGCCCAGACGCTGCACGGCGGCCTGGCCACGCGCGGCCTCTTCGCTCCGCAGGGTCTGCAGGTGGGTGGCTTCTTCGGTGCGCAGCGCTTGCAACTCGGTGCTGATGACGGTGTGCAGCGCGACGGCTTGTTCGGCGGTGGCCCGCTGGCGGCTCGCTTCGTCGGCGCGCAGAGCTTGCAGCTGTGTGGCCAGCTCGGTTTGCAGGCTGGCGAGACGCTCCACCGCGGCCTGGCCGCGCGCGGCTTCTTCGCTGCGCAGGGCTTGCAGGTGCGTGCTTTCCTCCGCGCGCAGGGCGCTGAGTTCGCTGCGCCAGAGGGCGGCCAGCTCGTCCATGCGCTGGCCGTGCTGCTGCGCCCACTGCGCTTCGGCTTCGGTGCGGGCTTGCACCAGGGCTTCGCTCTTGTCGAGCAGGCGGGCGACGCTTTCCATGCTGCGTGTGGCCTGTTCGCTGGCGCTCTGTTGCAGGGCACTGGCGGTGTGCTCCAGCGTCTGGCACACGGCCTGCTGCTGCGCGAGGTTCTGCGCGCCCACCTGCTGCCACTCGGCTTGCAGGCCGCTGGCCATGCCTTGCAGCGCGGTGGTCCACACCGCCAGCTTCTGCGCTTCGGCCTGGGCCTGCTCGCTGTGTTGTTGCGCCGTGGCCTGCTGCACGTTGGCCAGCAGCTGGGCGGCGCGGGCTTCGAAGCTGGCGTTGAACTGTTCCAAGGCATTGCCCAGGCCGCTGACGAGCTGCTCGCTGGTGCGTGCGTGGTTCTGCAGCGCGGACTGCCAGCCCTCGGCCACGCTGCCGGTGGTGGCGGCGAACTGGGTGGACAGACCGGTCAGCTGCGTCTGCACGGCCGCGCTCACGCGCTCGTGCAGGCGGGTGGACTCCTGCGCGATCGCGGCCATGGCGTTTTCCACCACGGGCTGGATGCTCTCGCCAGCCACGCGCGCGCTGGTGGTGAGGCTCTCGTTCAACGCCTGCGCCACCGACTGGCCCAGGCCCGTGTACGCAGCGGCGGCTTCGCGGTGGAACTGGTCCTGGCGCGCGGTGAGCTGTTCGTCCAGCTGCGCATGGCGGCGCTCCACCTTCTCCATCAGCGCCTGTAGCTGCGTGACCACCTGGGGCAGCGCGTCGGCCTGGCGCTGCAGGGCGGCGAAGGTGTCGTCGCTGCGCTGGGTGGCGGTGAAGGGGCGCAGCGCGCCGGCGGTGTGTTGCTCCAGCTGGCGGGCCACATCCAAACGCTCGCGGCGGGCGATGGCGGACATGAGGCCCAGCATGGCCGAGCTGGCCACACCGGCCACCGAGGTGCCGAAGGAAATGCCCAGGCCTTTGATGGGCGCGGCGAGCGCGCCGCGGATGGCGCCCAGATCGGCCGAGCCTTCGAGCGCGAACACGGCGCCCTTGAAAGTGACCACCATGCCCAGGAAGGTGCCCAGCATGCCGAGCATGACCAGCAGGCCGATGAGGTAGGGCGTGAGCGCCAGGCCCGGCAGCGCGCCGCGCCCGCTTTCCACGCGCTGGCGCACGGCGTTCTGCAGCGGCGCGGGTACGCGGGCGAGCCAGTCGGCGAGGCTGCTCAGCGGCTGTGGGATGTGGGCCAGCGCATCGGCCAGGCCGCCGCTGGCGCTGCGGAAGCGCTGGATTTCGAGTGCGCCCACCAGGTAGGCGGCGGCGATGGCCACCGTCATGCCCAGGGCGAGCCAGCTGGCGGTGCCGATGAAGCCCACGCCCACCCAGGCGATGGCGAACAGGCCGAGCAGGAAGGCGCCGACGAGCAGGGCGCGGCTGGAAAAGGAGGAAGAAGACATGGCTTGTGTTTTCAAAGGCTCAAATTCGGTGTGGGGCGTTGGCCTGGCGCTTTGGGCGGGGGATTCATGAGTCCACGGCCTCGATCATTCCGACGACCGGTTGCAGGCGGTGGTCGAGTTCGGCGAGCAGGGTCTGCTCCAGCTCGGTGTTGAAGCCCTGCAGCCAGTGCAAGTCACGCGGGGTGTCGGACGCGGCGGCGGCCTGGCGCAGCGCCGTGAACCGCGCCTTCAGTAAGGCGGGCACGTTGTTCAGCAGGCGCTGCTCGCGCCCACCGAGCATGTCGTCCAGCACGGCGTCGAGCGCGGCGAGCTGGGCCAGGCGGGGCGAGCCTTGGGCGAGCGTCTGGCGCACGTGGCCGCGCAGCGCGTCCACGCTCATTTCCAGACGGCGCTGCTGGTCCTGGTAACGCTGCAGGCAGAGGGCGAACTCGGTGTCGAGGTCGTCCGGGTCGGGCTTGTGCTTGGCGTCGCGCGTGCTGATGGACTGGCTGAGCACGGCGCGCACGCGCTCCAGCTCGGCCTGCAGCGTGGCGGCGGCGGTGGCCGGCTGGCCGGAAACGCGGGCGGCCTGCCGGCCGGCGGCGGCGATGGTGGCGTGCGCCGAACTCAGACTGATGGCATCGGCCACGTTGAGCCACTGTCCCAGGCGCTCGGCCACGTCCTGCCGCGCCACGTCGCCGGGCGCAGCCGCTCCCGTGGGCAGGCAGCCCTCAAGCTGGCGCACCAGGGTGGAACGGTGGAGGTTGCTGCGCAAAAAAAATTCCTTCGCGCCCCCAGGGGCGCCATTCACATCACGACATGGGTTGGGGTGCGGGCCACGGGGCCTGCACCGGCACTGACACGGCCCGGGCCGCCTGCGGCAGCCCCCTGGCGCCGGCCCTGTCGGGCCATCGGCGCAGGTCAGTGGGGTTTTTTGCGTGCCTGGGCACGCGGTGCCGCCACGGGGTTCGTCCTCTGGAGGCGGCCCGGGGCGGCAGGCCGTCATTAGAAACCATTCGGCCGGCGGGTTTGTAACCGCCGGTCCGGCCCGCTGTCACAGCACCAGCACGGCCCGGAAATCGTTCACGTTGGTGTGGGTGGGGCCGGTGATGACCAGATCGCCCAGCGGCCCGAAATAGCCGTAGGCGTCGTTGCGGGCCAGGTGGTCGGTGATCTTCAGGCCCAGCGCGGCGGCGCGGGCCAGGGTGTCGGGCGTGACGAGGGCGCCGGCGTTGTCTTCCACGCCGTCGATGCCGTCTGTGTCGGCGGCGAGCGCCCACACACCGCCCTGCCCGCCCAGCGCCTGGGCCAGGCCCAGGCAGAACTCGCCGGCCCGGCCGCCGCGGCCTTTCTTCTGGCCTTCGGCGCGAGGGCGCACCGTCACCGTCGTTTCGCCGCCGCTGAGGATGACGCAGGGCTTGGCGAAGCTGCTGCGGCCGAGCGCCGTGGAGCGCGCCAGCGCGGCGTGCACCTTGCCGACTTCGCGCGACTCGCCTTCGATCTCGTCGCTGAGCACGACCACGTTCAGGCCCAGGGCGCGGGCCGCGTCGGCGGCGGCGTCCAGGCTTTGTTGGGGCGTGGCGATCAGGTGGGTTTGAATGCCGGCCAGCCGCGCATCACCGGGCTTGGGCGTTTCGAGCACGCCGCTCTCCAGCTGCGCGCGCACGGCGGGCGGCACCTCGATGCCGTAGCGGCGCAGGATGTCGAGCGCTTCGGCGCAGGTGGACGCATCGGCCACGGTGGGGCCGCTGGCGATCACGCTCACGTCGTCGCCCGGCACGTCGCTGATGGTGAGCGTGACCACACTCGCTGGCGCGCAGGCCGCGGCGAGACGCCCGCCCTTGATGGCCGAGAGGTGCTTGCGCACGGTGTTCATCTCGCCGATGTGCGCGCCGCTGTCCAGCAGCTGGCGGTTGATGCGCTGCTTGTCTTCCAGCGTGAGGCCCTCGCAGGGCAGCGTGAGCAGGGCCGAGCCACCGCCGGAGATGAGACACAACACGAGGTCGTCTTTGGTCAGACCCTCGGTCAGCTGCAGGATGCGCTGCGCGGCATCAAGACCGGCGGCGTCGGGCACGGGGTGCGAGGCTTCGACCACCTCGATGCGCGGCGGCAGGCCGTCGGGGCGCGGCGGCGTGTGGTGGTAGCGCGTGACGACCAGGCCCGAGAGCGGCGCATCGGCCGGCCACAGCGCCTCCACCGCCTGCGCCATCGCGCCACCGGCCTTGCCCGCGCCGAGCACCAACGTCCTGCCTTTTGGAGGCGGCGGCAGGTGGGCGGCGGTGTTGTGCAACGGCAGGGCGCGCTGCACCGCCACGTGGTACAGGTGGCGCAGCAGGGCGCGGGGGTTCTGGGTGCTGTGCTTCATGGGTGGGGCCGGGCTGGGTTGACAGGACTGGGTTGAGAATGGGCGTCTGCCCGCCATTGTCGCCACACTCCCCACGCGCCCGCCATGTCCAGCCTGCTGATCCACCACGCCACCTGCATCGCCTGCTTCGACCACACCGACCCGGCCAAGGGCCGCGAGCTGGCGGACGCCTCGCTCTTCGTGCGCGACAACCGCATCGAATGGATCGGCCCCGCCGCCGCGCTGCCACCTGCATTGCGCGAAGAGGCGGCTGACACCATCGACGCACGAGGCCACCTCGTCACGCCCGGACTGGTGAACACACACCACCACATGTTCCAGTCGCTCACACGAGCGGTTCCCGGCGTGCAGGACGCCGAGCTGTTCGGCTGGCTGCGCGGGCTGTACCCGATCTGGGCCGGGCTCACGCCCGAGATGGTGCGGGTGTCCACCCAGGTTGCGATGGCCGAGCTGCTGCTGAGCGGCTGCACCACCAGCAGCGACCACCTGTATATCTACCCGAACGGGGTGCGACTGGAAGACAGCATCGAGGCGGCGCAGCAGATCGGCATGCGCTTCCTCGCCACGCGCGGCAGCATGAGCGTGGGCCAGAGCGCGGGCGGCCTGCCGCCGGACAGCATGGTGGAGCGCGAAGACGCGATCCTGAAAGACAGCCAGCGCCTGATCGAGACCTGGCACAGCGCCGCGCACGGCGCCATGCTGCAGGTGGCGCTGGCACCGTGTTCGCCGTTTTCGGTGAGCCCCGATCTGATGCGCCAAAGCGCCCTGCTCGCGCGCAGCTTCCAGGGCCAGGGCGTGCGCCTGCACACCCACCTGGCCGAAAACGACCACGACATCGCCTACAGCCGCGAAAAATTCAACAAGACGCCCGCGCAGTACGCGCAGGCGCTGGGCTGGCTGGGTGACGACGTATGGCACGCGCACTGCGTGAAGCTGGACGACGAAGGCATTTCGCTCTTTGCCGCGAGCCGCACCGGCGCGGCGCATTGCCCCTGCAGCAACATGCGACTCGCCTCCGGCATCGCGCCGGTGCGCCGCATGCTGAACGCGGGCGTTCCCGTGGGCCTGGGCGTGGACGGCAGCGCCAGCAACGACGGCGCGCACATGGTGAACGAAGCGCGCCAGGCGCTGCTGCTGGCCCGCGTGGGCCGAGCATTGATGCCGCCCGAAACCCGCAATGGCCAAACCTTCTTCGGCTGCGACCTCGGCCCGGCCGAGATGACCGCGCGCGACGCGCTGCACATCGCCACGCGCGGCGGTGCGCAGGTACTGGGGCGCCAGGACATCGGCCACCTCGCGGTGGGCATGTGCGCCGACTTCGCGCTGTTCGACCTGCGCACGCTGGGCTTCGCCGGCGGCGCCGTGCACGACCCCGTGGCCAGCCTGCTGCTCTGCGCCAGCCCGCAGGCGGCCTACACCGTGGTGAACGGCCGGGTGGTGGTGCGCGAAGGCCAGCTCACCACCGTGGACCTGGGGCCGCTGGTGGAGCGCCACAACCGGCTCGCGCTGGCACTGGTCGAAGCGGCGCGTTGAAAAGATATTTTCGGCTGCTCTGCCACACGGAGCGCGACCCGCAACGCATGAAACGATGCAGCCCAGGACACCGCCGGGCCGGCTTTGCCGGACGGCTGGTGTCGCCCCCTGGGGGGTAGCGCGCAGCGCTGCGGGGGGGGCCTTTCCTACACCAGGGTCGCCACGAACAGCCACACACACGAAGCCCAGCGCAGCGCGGGACTGCGCTCGGGCGCACGCCAGAGCGCGGCCACCAGGAACAGGTTGTAGGGCAAGGGCAGGAAATGCAGGGCGGCGGCCAGGCCAGCCGGGCCGTCCTGCGAGACGATCGCCAGCGCCACGAAGGTGGCCAGCACATTGACGATGCTGCCCACCAGCAGCGTGTCGCGCCAGAACAGCGTGAGCACCGGCACCTCGCCCCGCCAGCGGCGCGCCAGGAAGCTCAACACGGTGACCGCCCCCACGCGCCCGGACCGGCGCGCTCCAGCGTTTCAACGCGGTTCATGGCAGGCGCAGCGGCCGGTCTTCGAACTCGGTGTTCAGCACCACGGTGCTGGTGGTGCGCGCCACGCCGGGGATGGCCTTGATCTTGTAGAGCACCTCTTCCAACGCGCGGGCATGGGTGGTGCGGATCTTGGCCAGAAAGTCGTATTCGCCCGCCACGCTGTGCAGCTCCAGCACCTCGGGCATCTCGCGCAGCAGCGGCGCCACCTCGCGGCAGTGGATGCCGCCGTCGTTGCGCACGGCCACGAAGGCGGTGAAACGCAGGCCCACGCGCTCCGGGTCGACGCGCAACGAAAAACGCTCGATCACCCCACGCTCCACCATCTTCTTCACCCGCTCGTGCACAGCGGCGGTGGACAGGCCCACCTCGGAGGCCACGTCGGCGTAAGAACGACGGCTATCCGCGCCCAAGGCCGTCAAAATTCTTGAGTCCACGTCATCGAGCTGAATATTTGCTTGCATACCGACCCAATTCTGTTCAAAATCTGGCTCCTGCGATTTTCACCGGAAATTATCTTCCAGGAGCCACAAAATGCCAGCCATTCTCAAGAGCCCAGGGCTTGAAGGCCAGACCATGCGCCTGGCCGGCGCCCTGCTGATTGTCTACCTGGTGTGGGGCACCACCTATTTCGCGATCAGCGTGGCGGTGCAGAGCCTGCCGCCGCTGCTCATGAACGGCGCGCGTTTCGTGCTGGCCGGCGTGGTGATGCTGGCGTATGCGCGCTGGCAGGGCCAGGCCTGGCCCACGGCGACGCAATGGCGCGGCAGCGCGCTCATCGGCTCGCTCATGGCCTTCGTCGCCATGGCCCTGGTGGTGCTGGCGCAGCGGCTGGGCATCGGCTCGGGGCTGATGGCCACGGTGGTGACCACCATGCCCATGTGGCTCGCGCTGTGGACCCGCTGGGGCGGCGAGCCGGTGCCGCTGACCAGCTGGATCGGCCTGGTGCTGGGCGCCACGGGCGCGCTGGTGCTGGCGCTGGAAGGCGACTTTTCCGCCACCTTGCTGGGCACGCTGTGCGCCTTCGGTGCGCCGCTGGCCTGGAGCCTGGGCTCCTACGCCTCGCGCAAGATGGCCCTGCCCGCGCCCGCCATGGCCTCGGGCGCGCAGTGGCTGCTGGGCGGCCTGCTGGGCCTGGGGGTGGCGGCGCTGTGGGAGCCGGGCGCGCAGCAGTTCCAGTGGAGCCAGGTCACGGCCGCATCGGGCGCGGCATGGCTCTACCTGGTGGTGATGGGCACCCTGGTCACGCTCAACGCCTACCTGTGGCTGCTGAAAAACAGCTCGGCCGCGCTGGCCGGCAGCTACTCGTTCGTCAACCCGGTGGTGGCCCTGTGTGTGGGCGTGCTGCTCGGGGGCGAACAGCTCACCGGCTGGGTGTTCGTGGCGATGCCGCTGATCCTGGCGGCGCTGGCGCTGATCCTGTACGGGCGCGAGGCGCTGGCCTGGGTGGGGGCGTTGCGCGGTGCCTTCAAGGCGCCCCGCTCTTCGGCGAAGGCTTGAGCGCCGGCTGACACCGCAGGCAGGTTCTGCGTACCCCGATGCCCTTCGCGCATGCGAGGGGCACAGCGGCACGGTCCGCCAGAGCCGGTCTGCCCGCGGAACAACGCCGCCCCGCCTGCGGGCCATTGAATCTGCGGCGCCGTCCTCATGCCGCCACGAAATGCCTGGCTGTTGCGGCGCTCCATGCGCGCTCGGCATCACCCCCTGCCCGTCAAGAATTCCGTGATCGATCTCAGTAGCATGGTCTGACGCAAAGTGCGTGGAGCCTCCCGCCTGTGTTGTCTTGCCAAAGGAATCCGGATGAACCTGGGCTTGTTTTTCAGCCGCCGTGCAACACAGACTGCGGCGGTGGCCTGTGCGCTGGTGCTCGCTCCGGCGGTGCACGCCGACCTGCTCGATGAGATCAAGGCGCGCAAGCACATGGTGCTGGCGCACCGCGATGCCTCGATCCCCTTTTCCTACGTGGACGGGCAAGGCCGGGTCATGGGCTATTCCATCGACATCTGCCACCGGCTGGTGGAAGCCGTGCGCGTGCACCTGGCTCTGCCCGCGCTGGACGTGAAGTACCTGCCCGTGACTTCGAGCACCCGCATCACCGCGATCGCGCAACGCCAGGCCGACCTGGAGTGCGGCTCCACCACCAACAACGCCGAGCGCCGCAAACAAGTCGACTACACGGTGGCCCACTTCGTGTCGTCATCGCGGCTGGTGGTGCGCAAGCGTTCGGGCGTGACAGCCCTGACCGACCTCGCGGGCCAGAAGGTGGTGTCCACCAAAGGCTCCACCAATCTCAAGACCTTGAAGCGCCTGAACGCCGAACAGGCGCTGCGGCTCGACATCCTGGAGGCCGAAGGCCACGCCGAGGGTTTCACCATGGTGGCCGACGGACGCGCCGCTGCCTTCGCCATGGACGATGTGCTGTTGTACGGCCTCATCGCCACCGCGGAACGGCCCGACGACTACGCCGTGGTGGGCAAGGTGATGAGCATCGAACCCTACGCCATCATGCTGCCCAAGAACGAGCCGGCGTTCAAAAGGCTCATCAATGAAGCCATGCGCCGGATCATCCTGGACCGCGAGATCTACCCGATCTACCAGCGCTGGTTTGAATCGCCCATCCCGCCCCGGGGCACCAACCTGAAACTGCCCATGCCTTTCTTCCTGCGCGACAGCTTCAAGTACCCCAGCGACCGGGTGGACGACTGGTACAAGGACTGAAAGACTCTCACAGCCTCTCAGTGCTGAAGGATCTTGGAGAGAAAGGCCTGGGCCCGCTCCGAGCGCGGGTTGCCGAAGAACTCGTCCTTCTTCGCGTCTTCGACGATCTCCCCGGCGTCCATGAAGATCACCCGGTCGGCCACCTTCTTGGCGAAGCCCATTTCGTGGGTCACCACCATCATGGTCATGCCCTCCAGGGCCAGCTCCACCATCACGTCCAGCACCTCGTTGATCATCTCCGGGTCGAGCGCCGACGTGGGTTCGTCGAACAGCATGGCGATCGGGTCCATGGACAACGCGCGGGCAATGGCCACGCGCTGCTGCTGGCCTCCTGACAGCTGGCCGGGGAACTTGTCCTTGTGCGCCAGCAGACCGACGCGCTCCAGCAAGCGCAGGCCGCGCTCCCGAGCTTCGTCCGGCTCGCGCCCCAACACCTTGACCTGGGCAATGGCCAGGTTGCTGGTGATGGACAGGTGGGGGAACAGCTCGAAGTTCTGGAACACCATGCCGATGCGCGAGCGCAAGCGCGGCAGATGGGTCTTGCCGCCGTGCACGCTGTGCCCGTCCACAACGATCTCGCCCTGCTGGATGGGCTCCAGCGCGTTGACGGTCTTGATCAGGGTGGACTTGCCCGACCCGGAGGGGCCACAGACCACCACCACCTCCCCCTTCTCTACCTGGGTGCTGCAGTTCTTCAGTGCGTGGAACGGGCCAAACCACTTGTTCACGTCTCGGATCTCAATCATGGCCATGGGGGTCTTTCTTTCAACTCGGTGTTTGCGGTGAAGGGGGTGCGGGCCGGTGATTCAGCGGATCACGGCCAGACGGGACTGCAGCTTTTTCACGCCGTAGGAGAGCGTGAGGCAGATGGCGAAATACACCACCGCCACGAAGAGGTACATCTCGACCAGACGGCCGTCGCGTTGCGCGATCTTGCTGGCCAGCGTGACGAAGTCGGGCAGGGAAATGATGTAGACCAGCGAGACGTCCTGGAACAGCACGATGGTCTGGGTGAAGAGCACCGGCAGCATGTTGCGAAACGCCTGGGGCAGGACCACGTGGCCCATGACCTGCCAGTAGTTGAAGCCCAGGGCGTAGCCCGCGTTGAGCTGCCCGCGGGGAATGCTCTGGATGCCGGCGCGCATGATCTCGCAGTAGTAGCAGGCTTCGAACATGACGAAGGTGATGAGGGCGGAGGCAAAGGCCCCCACCCGGATCGGCTGGTTCGCGCCGATGATCCAGGCCCCGATGTAGGGCACCAAGAAATAGAACCAGAAGATCACCAGCACCAGCGGAATCGAGCGCACCAGGTTGACGTAGCCCCCGGCGAACCACGCCAGCGGCTTGAAGGAGGACAGTCGCATCATGGCCAGCAAGGTGCCCAGCACGATGCCACCGAGCATCGACAGCGCGGTGACTTCCAGCGTGAAGGCCAGCCCCTGAAAGATCAGGGTGTGCCAGGAGCGGGTGATGGTGTCGAAGTCGAACGTATTGAACATGGGAGCGGCTTTCTGGACTCAATGCGTGGCGGATGCGGACGTGCGATTGCCGGTGAAACCCGGCACGGCCAGGGCGCGCTCCACGGCGCGCATGCCCAGCACCACCACCAGGTTCATCAGCAGGTAGAGCAGCGTGGCGGCCGTGAAGGCCTCGAACACCTGAAAGCTGAACTCCTGCATCGAACGCGCTTGCGCGGTGAGTTCCATGAGACCGATGGTCAGGGCCACCGCGCTGTTCTTCAGCACATTCATGAACTCAGACGTCAAGGGCGGCAGGATGAGGCGCACCGCCATGGGCAACAGCACATGGCGGTAGCTCTGCGACAGCGTCATGCCCAGCGCGGTGGCGGCCATCAACTGGCCGCGGGGCTGCGACTGGATGCCCGCTTTGACCTGTTCGGCGACCCGCGCCGAGGTGAAGAACGCCAGCGCGACCACGGCCGTCCAGAACGACGCGTTGGGCATCTGCTTGATCCAGGTGCCCCAGGCCACCGGCAGCAGCTCCGGCACGACGAAGAACCACAGGAACATCTGGACCAGCAGGGGCACGTTGCGGAACAGTTCCACGTAGCCGTTGGCCAGCATGACGATCCGTCGCGAGGGCACGGTGCGCAAGGTGCCCACCACCAGCCCCAGCAGCAGCGCAATCACCCAGGCGCTCAGGCCGGTGGCCACGGTCCATCGCAGGCCTTGCAGCAGGGTGGCCAGATAGGTGCCCGTCGCATCGGGCGACAGCTCCCAGAAGATGCCCCAGTTCCAGTTGTAGTTCAAGCGGTACTCCTCAGCCCGGCGGCCAGGTCATGGTGTGGATGGGCCCACGCGACGCCGCGTGGGCCCTGCGGAAAACACTCAGCGGTACAGGGCCGGGTCGGCCGAGTCGGTGGGCGCGTTCATCACCTTCTTCATCGCGTCGCCCATGGGGATGTTCAGCTTGATGCCGCGCGGGGGAATGGCCGCCATGAACCACTTGTCGTAGATCGCGGTGAGCTGGCCGCTCTTGTAGACCTGGGTCATGGCGTCGTCCACCACCTTCTTGAACGCCGGGTCGTCCTTGCGCAGCATGATCCCGTAGGGCTCCACCGATAGCTGCTCGCTGGAGATGGCGAACTGCCCGGGGTTGCTGTGGTTGGCCACCAGACCGGCCAGCAGAATGTCGTCCATGACGAAGGCCACGGCGCGGCCGGTGTCCACCATCAGGAAAGCCTCGGCGTGGTCCTTGGCGGCGAGGATGTTGATGCCCAGGTTGCGCGAGGCGTTGAGCTCGGTGAGCTGGCGGATGTTGGTCGTGCCCGAGGTGGAGACCACGGTCTTGCCCTTGAGGTCGTCGAGCTTGCTGAGCTTGTCGGCCTTCTTCGCCACGAAGCGGTTGGCGGTGATGAAGTGAGACATGGTGTACGACACCTGCTTCTGGCGCTCGGTGTTGTTGGTGGTCGAGCCGCATTCGAGGTCGATGGTGCCGTTGGCCATGAGCGGGATGCGGGTGGCGGAGGTCACGGGCTGGTAGCTCACCTTCAGCGCCGGCAGCTTGAGTTCGGCCTTCACGGCATCGACCACTTTCAGGCACAGGTCCATGGCGTAGCCGATGGGTTGCTGCTTGTCGTCCAGGTAAGAGAAGGGGATCGACGCGTCCCGGTGGCCCAGCGTGATGGTGCCGCTGGCGCGGATCTTGTCCAGCGTGCCTTCGGCAAAGGCGGTGGTGGCGCAGAGGCCCAGGGTCAACAGGGCAACAACGTGGCGAGTTTTCATGAAGGACTCCTTGTCCGGTGGTGAGGGTGGCGGGACGGGTTAGCGGTTGCGCGTTCGGGCACTGCCGGCCTTGGGCGACGGGGACACTGCGGAAGCGCGGCGGCTGGCGGGCCTGGCGCTTCGCAGATTCGGTGCCGGCGCGTGGCTGCCCAGCGCGACGGAGGGGGTGGGGATGCTGTGCAGCTCCATCCACTTCCAGAGTTGTTCAACACGGGGCCGCGCCGGGCGGCTCAGCGTGGGGCGTTCGCGGTAGGCGCGGATGTGCATCTCCAGCTCCCACCCACCTTCGAGCTTGCACAAGTCGCCCCGCTCCACGTCGGCCGACGCGAGGCTCGCCGGTAGAAAGGCCACACCGTGGCCGGCGAGCGCCATGCGGCGCAGGCCCTCGGCCATGTCGGTGTCGAAGACGCGTTTGACATAGGGTGAGGCCCGGCCCTGGCTCAGCGCGATGTCGGTCATGCGCGAGAGGTAGGCACTGGAGGTGTAGGCCAGGAACGGCACGGGCTTCTGCGGTTTGCCCGGCCAGTCGTGCCGGGGCCTGCCGTTCTCGCCACGCAGGGAATACGGCGCCAGCGATTCGGTGCCCAGAGTCAGGATCTCGTAGCGCTCGGGATCGAGCTGAACGGGTTGCTGGGGGTGGTGGTAGCAGAAGAGAATGTCGCAGCCCCCCTCCACCAGCCACAGCACCACGTCGAGCACATTGCCCGCGCGCAAGCGGCTTTCGATGCCACCCACGGCGGCCTGGGCCCGCCCGAGCCATTCGGGGAAGAAGCTCAGCGAGAGCGTGTGCGGAATGGCGAACCCGATGGTTTCCTGCTTCTGGCCAGGCAGTTCGTTGGAGCTCAGCCGCAGATGGCCGATGCGGTTGAGCAGGTCCTGCGCCTGGGTGTAGAAATGTTCGCCCGCCTGGGTCAAGGACGGGGGATAGGTGGTGCGGTCCAGCAGGTCCATGCCCACCCAGGCCTCCAGCGCCTGCACGCGGCGCGAGAACGCCGGCTGGGTCACGTGGCGCTGCTGCGCGGCGCGCGAGAAGCTGCGCGTTTCCGCCAGCACGACGAAGTCTTCCAGCCAGGTGGTTTCCATGATCAAAGACCTTTCATGTGTTCAGACGCTGGGGGCAGGCCGCTCAGGGCCCAGCGGACCGCCATGTGCGCCAAGGCATCGGTGGCATCGATCAGAGGCACACGCAAGTTCCGGTCCGAGCGGGCCAGCGGCAGCTCGGTGCAACCCAGAACGATGGCCCGGGCGCCCTGCTCCACCAGCGAATACACCGCTGCGTCGAGCAACTGGCTGGCGCGGGTCATGTCGTCGCTCTTGACGCAGCGGATCGCGGGCATCACGAACAGGTCCACCACGTGCGCGGACGGCAGCACCCAATGGATTTCGGGATGGCGCGCGGCGTAGATGCCGCTGTTCAGGGTGCCGCTGGTGGCGAGCAGCCCCACCGGCTGGCCGCGCAGCGCGGGCGGGAGCTGCTCCACCGCGGCATCCACGATGTGCAGCACGGGAATGTGGATGGCGCTGGCCACGTCGTCGTACCACGCATGGGCGGTGTTGCACGGAATGACCAGACCCCGGGCACCCGAGCGCTGGATCATCAGCGCCGACTCGATCAGCGCGGGCAGCGGCGACGGCCCCACACCGCTGAGCGCGTCCGAGCGGTCGGGCGTCTGCGAGGAAAAGTGGACCACCAGGGGAATGTGTTCCTGGTCGCAAGAGGCCGGCGTGGCCTGGGTCAGTTTCCTCAGGAAATCGACCGTGGCCATGGGACCCATGCCACCAAGAACCCCCAACGTCTGACGCATCACCAAAGCCATATGAGCACCTGTTCAAGATGCGCCAGATGGTAGGTATGAGTCAGAGCAACAGCCAATGCTTTGTGTGCATAGCGATGCAGGAGCACGGCCGGCGATGCGGGTGGCAACGGCCCGCCCACCCACCGCCGCAGAGGGGGAAACTGCCCCGCGTCAGGGCATCAGGAAACCTTGGCGGAGAACACCTTTTTGACCGCGTCGGGCAGTGGGCCGAAGCTCTGCTCCATCTGCGGCTGCAGCCAGTTGACCACCAGCGACCGTATCGCCTCGGGCTCGTCATGGACGGTCGGTGCCTGGCCGAGGGGTCTGGCCCTGGCCCGGTCGTGGAAGATGGTCTGGGCCAGTCTTCTGATCCGGTGCGTGGCCGTGGTGGACACCCATTCCAGGTACCCCGGGGGAGGCCGGTTTTTATAGGCGCGGATGACCTCGAAGGTGAGGTCGTCGAGCACACCCACCACCAGGCTGTCGACGTCCCCCTTGAGCCGGTCCAGCATTTCGCGGGGCGTGGCCATGGGGTGCCTGCGGAAATGCGCCGGCCCTCTGAGGGCTTTGAACAGGCCGACCCGCATCACCATTCCGTCGTCACCAGTCGGCGGTCTTCGGTCTGCTGGCGAGCGATCACCATGAGCTGCTCGGCGAGATCGACCGTGCGCGGCGCGTCGGCCCCCAGGCCCACCGCCAGGCGCATGATTTCCCCGCAGGTGGCGTCGACGGCCAGCTCCAGCGACTTGTCGTCGGCGCAGGACAGGTCGGGCAGCCCTTCGCCACGGCCCGACAAATGGCGCGCCGCCAGCCAGGAAAACAGGGCGTCGTTCAGGCGAAGCATCATTGGCACCGTGCGCCACGGCACGCCCAGCAGGTTCCGGGGCTCGATGGCCGTGCCCGCCAGCAGCCCCAGGGCCTCGTCCAGCAGACGGGCATAACGCAGCCGCCAGGCGCGCACGGCCAGCATCTGCTTGTATTCAAGACCCGAGGCCAGCACCAGCAGGGCGCTGAGCTGCAGCAACAGGTGCCCCCACTGCACGGACTGCATGTCCGCGCACAGCTCCACCTCGAAACCAGCGCATTCGAAGCGCGACTGCCAGTGGCGCATCTGCGGAGTGTCGCTCAGGTAGAGCTTGCGACGCCTTCTGGTCGAGCCCTGGGGTTGCGAGAGCTGCGCCGGGTCGAAGGCCATGACGCAGCGTATCCATCGCAGCTGGGGAGCCGCGTGGGCGGCCCAGGCCAGGCGGCGGATGCCTGGCTGCAGCGCCACCACGGGCGTGCCTTTCGGCAACAGGCGCTGGAGCAGCATGGCCGACTCCAGGGTGTCGTCCGGGTCCACCGCGAACAGCACGAGGTCGGCGCTGCCGGCGATGCGGGAGCCGGCCGGACACGGCGCGCCATCGCCCAGCAGGCTTTTCAGCTCCTGCACGAAGTCGACGCGGACCCCGCAGTGGCGCAGCGCTTCCCCGATATGGCGCGCCGGCGCTCCGGTGCCAATGACCAGCACGATGGGAATGGGTTCTTCCATGGATTGAAGTCCGTCAGGTGGCAAGGGTTTGTGGGCTGGATGCGGCGTTACATCGCGACCACCAGGCCAGCGGGACTTCGTCCGGCCGGATTCCGAGGCTGTCACACGGCCTGAAACGTCGCCTCGCACCCGCTTCAGGCGGGCCGACTGTGCCTTGACTTTATTTGTGCGACTGTCAAACAATTGACAGTCTGTGGATAACTATTCATTAATATTCATATTCACCCACAATCCGTGATATTCACCCATGATTTGCGCACGCCCACCGGTCCGAGCCCATCCACCCGCCCGCCCATGAAATCCAACCCGTTGCACCTCAAACTCGGGACCGACAAGTGGTACCGGGCCTGCCCTCCCGAGCTGCAGGCGGCCCTGGTGCGGTTGTCGCGCCCCATCCGGTTGAGCGACGGGCAGGAACTCTTTCAGCGCGGGGAGACGGAAAGCGGCATGTACTGCGTGCTGGACGGGGCGCTGCTGATCAGCAACGTGAACGAAGACGGCCGGGTGGCCGTGTTGTCCCAGTTCGAGCCCTGCCAGTGGTTTGGCGAGATCGCGACCCTGGACCGCGGTACGCGGCATTTTTCTGCCCACGCCAACGGCAGCACCGAGGTGTTGTTTGTGCCGGGAGACGCGCTGGTGCCCTGGCTCAACCAGCATCCGCTGTGCTGGCGGGACATCGGCATCCTGGCGTGCAACAAGCTGCGGGTGATGCTGGACTCGATCCAGGAGACGTCTTTCCTGTCGCTGGAGCAACGCATCCTCAAGCGCCTGGAGCGCATCGCCACGGGCTACGGAAGCCGGGTGACCCCCTGCCGGCGGGTCAATGTTCCCCAGGAAGTGATCGCCCAGATGATGGGCGTGAGCCGGCAGAGCGCCAACAAGGCGCTGAAGTCGCTGGAGGAAGTGGGGCTGATTTCACGCTGCTACGGAATGGTGGAGCTGCACACCGGAGCGCACAGGCTCAGCGGTGACCCAGGCGAGCCACCAGCCAGCGGTTGAGATCGGCCACCTCTTGCCCGCAGACCTCGTGCGCCATGGGGTAGCGGTGCCAGTCCACCACGTGGCCCAGGGTGGTGAGCACGTCACGCGCACCGAGCCCCCGCTCGATCACCACCACATCGTCGTACTCGCCATGGGCCAGGAAAAGCGGCACGTCCGCGCTGGCGGCGCTGCGCTCGGCGTCGGTGGCCTCGGCCAGCGGCAGGTAGCCCGACAGGCCCACCAGCCCCGCCAGGCGCTGCGGCGCGCGAAGGCCGGCCAGCAGGGTCATGGCGCAACCCTGCGAAAACCCCATGAGCACGGTGCGCTCGGGCGGCACGCCGCGCGCGGCTTCGCGGTCCAGCAGCTGCTGCACGATGGCCTGTGACGCGCGCAGGCCGGCTTCGTCTTCGCGGCGTGAGCCGTCGGGGCCGGGCGGGTAGATGTCGTACCAGGCGCGCATCTCGTAGCCACCGTTGATCGTGACCGGGCGCACCGGCGCGCTGGGAAAGACAAAGCGCACCGGGCCGACGGCGGACAGGTCCAGTTCCTGCGCGATGGGCACGAAGTCGCCACCGTCGGCCCCCAGGCCGTGCAGCACCACGATGCTGGCCACGGGCTGGGCGGCGGGGTCACCACCGGTGACGAGTTCACGAAGTTCGATGCGGTCGGAAGCGTTCATCGCGCCAGCATAGCGCGCGCGGCATCCGCACAAACCCCCATGGGTCTCTATCCCGTTTGGGAGGCGAGGCAACGCAGGCCGATCCCTACGCTTGTGGCTCAGATTCCGGTTCTTCCAACCCCTGACCCACGAGAGGCCTTTCATGTCCCCCACGTCCTTCTGCATCCCGAAACTTCTGGTGTCGGCCGCGGCCCTCACCCTGGCCGGCGCGGCGCACTGTGTCGAAAACGGCGCCCCCATCACGCCCTTCGGCGTCTTTGATTTCGGGGCCGGCATGTTGCCGCCGCCATCGGACGTGGCCACCGTGGGTGTGCGTGCCGCGTTCTACAGCGCGAGCGAACTGCGCGACACGAACGGCAAGGTCTCGCCGGTCGGCATCAAGCTCAAGGTCAACAGCGCGGCGCTGGCCATCGTCAAGACCACCGACATCCCGCTGCTGGGCGGTACCTACGGCTTCAGCGCGGTGGTGCCCTACCTGGACATGAGCAACCGCTTGACGATCCCCACCCCGGGCGACCCCATGCCGCTCAAGGGAACCAACGCTGCGGTGGGCGACGTGACCATCGCTCCCGTGATGGTGAAGTGGACCCCTTCGCCCGGTCTGTTCGTCAATGGCCGGCTGGAGCTGCAACTGCCCACCGGCTCTTACAAAGCCGAGCGCCTGATCAACACCGGTTCCAACCACTGGACCGCGTCGCCCGCCGTGGCCTTCACCTGGATCGGCCCGAGCGGACTGGAGTTGTCCTCCAACATCCAGATCAACTTCCACGGCAAGAACAAGGACACGCAGTACCAGTCCGGCGTGGAATACCAGCACGAGTTCGCCATTGGCCAGCACGTCGGTCCCTGGACGCTGGGCGTCGGCGGCTACCTGTACCAGCAACTCAGCGACGACAAGGTCAACGGCGCCAAGTTCCAGGACGGCAACCGCTCGCGCGTGATGGCGCTGGGCCCGGCGATCAGCTTCTTCGACCTCGGCTCGGACTGGCCGCTGATCTGGGCCCACGCCTACAAGGAATTCGGTGCGCGCAACCGCAGCCAGGGCACCCAGGTCGCCGTGCGCGCGGCCTGGACGTTCTGAACTCAGGACGGGCGGGGGACCGAGAGATGGGCTGCGGCGGACGACAACACCAGGCGCACCAGGTCGGACTGCCGGTGCTGGCCGGTCTTGGCCTGAATTTGCTTGAGCTGCACCCGCGCCGTGCCCACCGAGACCCCGCGCAGCTGCGCGTATTCCTCGACCGTGCTGCCGGTGGCGATGGCGCCCAGCAGGCGTGCCTCGGTGGGGGTGAGCCCGAACAGGTTCTCCAGCGCCCCGGCGGGCAGCTCCAGCGCCACCGCGGCCGAGGACAGCACCAGCATCAGCGCGCCGGGGTCGTCGCCGGGCCGGATGGCCAGGTGCAGGGCCTGCGCGCCCTCGCCCAGCCGCAGGTAACCCACCCGCTGCGGCCCCGCGCGCCGGGCCGCCGACAGCGCCGCGAGCAGCGCCAGGGTGTCCTGGGCCGAGCGGCCGTACAGGTGCTCGCCCTGCAGACACAGGGCCGCGCCGGGCGCCAGCAAGGCCGTGGCCTGCCGGTTCACCCACTGCACGCGGCCGTCCTCGCCGCACAGCACGATGCCGAAGCACAGGCTGTCCATCAGGCCACGCAGGCGCTCGTCGCGCTCCATGGTCGCCTGCAGCTGGTCGGTCAGCAGGAACGCCTGTCCGATGTGCGGCGCCAGGTCGGCCAGCCGGTTGATGTGTTCGACCGAAAAGTCGCTGCTGTCGTGCACCGGGCGGTGCAGGGCCAGGCCCAGGTACACGCCACGGCCCACGTCCTGCAGCGTGCCGATGAAACGGCCCAGGCCCAGCATGGCCAGCCGCTGCTGCAGCCGGGGCCGGGCCTCGTCGTCGGGGTCGAACAGCAGCTCGTCGCTGGCCACGCGGTCCAGCCCGCGCAGCACGCGCCGCTGCTCCAGCCGCGGGTTGTCGCCGGTGTTGAGTTCGGGCGACTGCACCGAGGTGACCGCCCGGGTGCGCGAGTCCTGCGCGGACCACAGCACCTGCGCCTGGCCGCCCTCGAAACGGAAGGCCTGCACCACGGCCGACTGCGCGCCGGTGAGGCTGCACAGCCGGTCCATCGACTGCACCCAGCGCGCCGGCTGCGCGGCACCCGCGTACAGGTCCAGCATCAGTTCGTCCGGTTTTCTCAGGAAGGCGGCGGGGGCGTTCGACATGGTGGGCAGAGATTAGCGAGCAACCGGCGCACCGCAAGGGTGGATTCCCTGCCCATGCGCCCCTTTTCATTCACCCGAACTTCACAGCAATCGCCATGCCAGAAACCATCCTGCACCACCCCCTGATCTGCACCATGGACCCCGAACGGCCATGGGCCCAGGCCATCGCTGTCCGCGACGGCCGCATCGTCGCGGTGGGGTCGCTGGACGAGGCCCGCCAGGCGCTGCCCCAGGCCGCCGTCATGCACCTGCCCGGCGAGATGGTGACGCCCGGCCTGATCGACGTGCACAACCACTTCGTGTGGGCCGGCCGGGCCGAGCTGTACGAGGTGTTCGTGCCCCCCGTCTTCAGCCTCGACCAGGTGCTGGACGCGGTGCGCGCCGCCGCCGCGGGCAAGGCCCCCGGCGAATGGATCGTGGGCGGCATCTGGGGCTCGGCGCTGATCGGCGAGATCGATGGCCAGGCCCGGCGGCGCCTGGACGAGGCCGCGGGCGGCCGCCCGGTGATGCTGCGCGACGACTCCCACCACAACCGCTTCGTGAGCAGTGCGGCGCTGGCCGCCGCGGGCATCGGCGAGGACACACCCGACCCCGTCAACGGCCGCATCGTGCGCGATGCGACCACCGGCGAGGCCACCGGCCTGCTGCTGGAGGCCGCCTGCAGCCTGGTGGAGATGGCGGTGGCGCGTGCTCTGGATGCGGCACCGCAACTGGATGTCGAGGCTGCGGCGCACGCGGTGAAACGGCTCAACACCGTCGGTGTCACCGGCATGCAGGAGGCGCTGACGACGCGCGCCGTGATGCGCGCCCTCAAGACCCTGGACGACGAGGGCCGCCTGAGCGCCTGGGTGATGGGTTCGCTGCCCATGACCGAAGCCCCGCTGGCGCCCGGCGAGATGCCGGACGAGCTGCAGGCCTTGCGCGACCAGTTCCGCACCCGGCACTTCCTGCCCGACGCCGGCAAGATATTCCTCGACGGTGTGCCCACCTCGCGCACCGCCGCCATGCTGGAGCCTTACCTGCCCGACGCGGTGCACGGCTGCTGCTTCCGCGGCGGTACCACACTGACCGTGCCGCAGCTGGCGCGCGTGCTGTCCGACTGCGAACAGAAGAACATCCGGGTCAAGATCCACTGCACGGGCGACGCCTCCACGCGCGCGGCACTGGACGCCATCGACGTGCTGCGCAGCTTCAACGGCCCCGGGCTGCAGCACCACATCGCGCACGCGACCTTCATCGACCCCGCCGAGATCCCGCGCTTTGCCGCGCTGGACGTGGTGGCCGACCTGTCGCCACCGCTGTGGTTTCCGAGCGTGATCATCGACGCCATCCGCTGCACCGTGGCCAAGCCCATCGTCGACCGCATGGCGCCCATCCGCTCGCTGGTCGAGGCCGGCGCGCTCATCGCCGGCGGTTCGGACTGGCCCGTGGTGCCCGACCCCAACCCATGGCCCGCCATACAGGGCATGGTCACGCGGCGCGACCCCTCGAGCCGGCTGGACGGTGCGCTCGCGCCCGAACAGGCCATCGGCGTGCAGGACGCGCTGCGCGCCTACACCCTCAACGCCGCCCAGGCCACCGGCCTGGGGGACCGCGCCGGGTCGCTGACCCCCGGCAAGTCCGCCGACCTCGCGGTGCTGGACCGACGGGTCTTCGACATCGACCCGACCGAGCTGGGCCAGACCCGAGTGCTGCAGACCTGGTTCGAAGGCCGCTGTGTGCACGAACGATGAACACCCCCCGCGCCGCTTCGCGTCACCCCCCTCAAGGGGGGCGGCACTGGCCGTCCGGCAAAGCCGGTCCGGCGGTGCCCTGGA
>NZ_BCWR01000009.1 GCF_001592305.1 Hydrogenophaga taeniospiralis CCUG 15921 | reverse complement strand
CACCCCCCGCGCCGCTTCGCGTCACCCCCCTCAAGGGGGGCGGCACTGGCCGTCCGGCAAAGCCGGTCCGGCGGTGCCCTGGACTGCACCCTTTCATGCATCGGGATGGCGCTTCGACGCCGTAGAGGACTGATATGAACGACCCGCGCATCCCGGTGACCGTGCTCACCGGCTTCCTCGGCAGCGGCAAGACCACGCTGCTGCAGCAGCTGATGCAGCGCCCCGAGTGGCGGGGCACCGCCGTGGTCATCAACGAACTGGGCGAGACCGGGCTGGACCACCTGCTGGTGCAGCACGTCGCGCCCCATGTGCGCCTGCTCAGGAGTGGCTGCCTGTGCTGTTCGGTGCGCGAGGACCTGACGCAGACGCTGACGGACCTGCTGGCACGCCGGCGTCGCCACGAACTGCACTTTGATCGTGTGGTGGTGGAGACCACCGGGCTGGCCGACCCGCTGCCGGTGATGCACACCCTGACGACGCACGCCTCGCTGGTGCGCGACTTCCGCCTCGCGGGGGTGGTGACCGTGGTCGACGCCTTCAACGGCTCCGCCACGCTGGACCAGCACGAGGAAGCCCGCCGCCAGGTGGCCGTGGCCGACGCGCTGCTGCTGAGCAAGTGCGACCTGGTGCAGCCACCCGCGCGCGAACAGCTGGAACAGCGGCTGGCGCGCCTCAACCCCAGCGCGCCGCAACACCGCGTGGACCATGGGGCGCTGCGCTCCGAGCACCTGCTCTACCTGGAGCACCTCGACAACCCCTTCCATGCCCCACCACAGCCGGGCAGCGCCGCGCCGGGCACGGGCGGCTGGCTGCTCCGGGCCTCCACCGGGCGCGCCGGCTCGTTGTTCCAGCGCGCGCAGCACGCCCACGCCAGCGACATCCAGGCCCTGTGCCTGACGGTGGACGAGCCCTTCGAAGACGAGGCCTTCCGCCACTGGCTGAGCCTGCTCACCGCCCTGCGCGGCGAGCGCCTGCTGCGCTTCAAGGGCCTGGTCCACATCGCCGAGCGCCCCGAACAGCCGCTCGTGGTGCACGCCGCGCAGCACCTGGTGCACCCCCCGGTGACCCTGCCCGCCTGGCCCGACGCCGACCGACGTTCGCGGCTGGTGTTCATCACCCAGGGCATGGAGCCGCAGGTGATCGAACGCACGCTGCACCAGTTCACCGGCGCCCGCGCCGTGGCCGCACCGGCCTGACCGTTCCCCGTTTCCGTTTCCTTTTTCCCCGGAGCAAGCCCCTATGAACCACCACCCCGCCCCACGCCGCGAGTTCCTGAAGACCTCGGTCGCGCTCACCGCCGCCAGCACCCTGCCCGGCTTCGCCATCGCGCAGCAGAAGACGCTGCGCATCGGCTACATCACTGCCCTGTCCGGGCCACGCGCGCCCTTCGGTGTGGCCGACCAGTGGCACCTGGCCAAGATGCGCGAGCTGCTCAAGAACGGTCTGGAGATCGGCGGCAAGCGCGTGCCCGTGGAGATCGTGCTCAGGGACAACCAGTCCGACCCCAACCGCTCGGTGCAGGTGGCCAGTGAGCTGGTGCTGCGTGAGAAGGTCGACCTGATGCTGGTGGAAGACGGCGATGCCTCCACACCCGCCGGCCAGCTCTGCGACGTGCACGGCGTACCGATGATCAGCACCATGTCACCTTGGCAGGCCTTCCTGTTCGCTCGCAACGGCAAGATCAGCAAGGGCTTCCCCTTCTCGTTCCATTTCTTCTGGGGTGCGGACGACGTGGTGAAAACCTTCACCGCGCTCTGGGACAGTGTCAAGACCGGCAAGTCGGTCGGCACGCTCTACATCGACAACCCGCCCGGCGCGGCCTTCGCCGACCCGCTGGCGGGCATGCCGCCCGCGCTGAGAAAGGCGGGCTACACCGAGTCCACCGGCGGCTTCTTCAAGGTCGCCACCGACGATTTCAGCAACCCCATCGCGAGCTTCAAGAAGGCCAACGCCGACATCGTCTCGGGCTTCATGTACGAGAGCCACTTCGCCACCTTCTGGAAGCAGGCGCAGCAGCAGGGCTACAAGCCCGAGGTCTGCACCGTGGCCGCGGCCTTCCTGTTCCCCAGCGCGCTCAAGGCCCTGGGGGCCGCGGGCAACGGCATGTCCACCGAGGTCTGGTGGACGCCGGCCTTTCCCTACCGCTCTTCGCTGACCCAGCAGAGCGCCGCCGAGCTGGCCGCCGAGTGGGAGAAGTCCACCGGCAACCAGTGGACGCAGCCGCTGGGCTATGTGCACGCCATGTGGGAGGTGGGCCTGCACGCGCTCAAGACCGCGGGCGATCCGTTCGACCGCAAGGCCGTGCGCGACGCGATCCAGAACATGACCCTGGACACAGTGGTCGGCAAGGTCGACTTCAAGAACAGCCCGATCAAGAGCGTGGCCAGGACGGCGCTGGCGGGCGGGCAATGGAAGCGCACGGCGGCGGGGTCCAGGCACCCCTACGAACTGGTGGTGGTGAACAACGCACTGGCGCCGGCCATCCCGCTGGGCGGCAAGCTCGAACTGCTTTCGCAGATCCGCTGAGGCACACCCCATGAGTCTGGAAGTCAGGGGCCTGTGCAAGGCCTACGGCCAGGTGGTGGTGGCCGACCGCATCGACATCGATCTGCCGCTCGGCCAGTGCCTGGGCGTGATCGGTCCCAACGGGGCCGGCAAGAGTTCGCTGTTCCACCTGCTCACCGGCACCGTAGCGGCCGACGCGGGCCACATCGCACTGGACGGCAAGGCCCTCTCGGGCCTGCCCGCGCACCGGCGCGCCCGCCTCGGTGTGGCGCGCGCCTTCCAGGTGCCGCAGCCCTTCGGCCACCTCAGCGTGTTCCAGAACGCGCTGGCCGCGGCCACCTTTGCGGCCGGTCTGCGCGGCGAGGCCGCGGCCAGCGCCGCGCAAGAGGCGCTGGAGCGCTGCGGGCTGTCCCGGGCCGCCGACAAGCTGGCCGGCGCGCTGCCCTTGCTGGACCGCAAGCGCCTGGAGATGGCCAAGGCCGTGGCTGCGCAGCCGCGCCTGCTGCTGCTGGACGAAGTGGCCGGCGGCCTGACCGAGCGCGAGGTGCACCAGATGGTGGACCTGGTGGACGAGCTCAAGCAACGCTACGCGGTGATCTGGATCGAGCACATCGCGCACGCGCTGCGCGCCGTGGCCGACCGCATCATGGTGCTGCACTTCGGCCGCAAGCTGCTGGAGGACACGCCCGCCGAGGTCATGGACAGCGCCATCGTGCGCGAGATCTACATGGGGGTGCCCGCCAATGCCGCTGCTTGAAGTCGACCACGTCGACGTGTTCTACGGCGACTTCCAGGCCATCTCCGGCGTGAGCCTGTCGCTGGCGGCCGGCAAGGTGCTGGCGCTCATCGGCGCCAACGGTGCCGGCAAGACCACGCTGCTGCGCGCGGTCACGGGCCTGCTTGCGCCCCGCGCGGGCCGCATCCGTTTTGACGGCGGCGACGTGACCGGACTGCCCGCCGAAGCCCTGGCGCGCCGCGGCATCGCCATGGTGCCCGAGGGCCGCATGCTGTTCCCCTCGCTCACGGTGCAGGAGAACCTGCAGATGGGCACGCTCACCCGCCGGCGTGGTGCCTGGACGCTGGACGCCGTGTACGACGTGTTCCCGGCGCTGAAAGACCTGCGCCAGCGCAACGCCATGCAGCTCTCGGGCGGGCAGCAGCAGATGGTGGCGATTGGCCGCGCGCTGCTGGGCAACCCGCGCCTGCTGATCTGCGACGAGCTCTCGCTGGGCCTGGCGCCGCTGGTGGTGGAAGAGATCTACCGCACCTTCGAGCGCATCCGCGGCGCCGACCTGTCCATCGTGCTGGTGGAGCAGGACGTGGCGCGCGCCCGCGCGGTCTCCGATCAGGTCACCTGCCTGCTCAAGGGCCAGGTGACGCTGCAGGGCGCCAGCCAGGCCATCGAACTTTCGCAGGTGACTGCGGCCTATTTTGGGGAATGACTTGGACTGGCTATCGACCTTGATCAACGGCCTGCTGCTCGGCGGCCTGTACGCGCTGTTCGGCCTGGGCCTGGCGCTGGTGTTCGGCGTGATGCGGGTGGTGAACCTGGCGCACGGCGAATTCATCGTGCTCGGCGCCTACGCCGGCTTCTTCCTGGTGGGCTGGTTCAGCGCCGTGCCGGTGTGGGCCATGCTGATCCCGGTGGTGCTGATCGGCTACGCCTTCGGCTGGCTGCTGCAGGCCACGCTGCTCAACCGCGCGGTGCGCTCGGGCAACGTGCTCACGCCGCTGATGCTGACCTTCGGCCTCTCGGTGCTGCTGCGCAACGGCATGGTCGAGCTGTTCGGCGCCGATTCGCGCGCGGTGGACGCCGGCGCGCTGGGCAGCGCGAGCATGGAGCTGTTCGGTCTCTCGGTGGGCGTGTACCCGGTGCTGATGCTGCTGCTGGCGCTGGCCCTGTTCGCCAGCCTGCAGTGGGTGCTGCAGCACACCGAGTTCGGCCGCACGGTGCGCGCCACGGCCGATTTCCCGGACGTGGTGCGACTGATGGGCGTGAAGCCCGAGCGCGTGTTCTGCCAGGTCATGGGCCTGGCCGCGGCCTTCGCCATGGGTGCGGGCTACCTGCTGGCGCAGCGCACGCTGTTCACACCGTTCTCCGGCGTCGAACGCATGCTGGTGGCCTTCGAGGTGGTGATCATCGGCGGCCTGGGTTCGTTCTGGGGCGCGGTCGCCGGTGGCCTGGTGCTAGGCGTGGCCCAGCTGTTCGGTCAGCGCTTCGACTCCAACGCCGGTTCGCTGTATGCGCACCTGCTGTTCCTGGTGACCCTGATGCTGCGCCCCAAGGGCCTGGCCGGAGGCCGCGCATGAAAGCCAACACCTTGTTTCCCCTGGCCTGGACCCTGCCCTGCGCCCTGGTGGCGGCGCTGGCGCCGCAGTGGCTGGATGCCGGCCTGATGCGCCTGGCCAGCGAGGTGCTGCTGGCCATCTGCCTAGCCCAGATGTGGAACCTGCTGGCCGGCTACGGCGGCCTGATGTCGCTGGGCCACCAGCTGTTCATCGGCGTCGGTGCCTATGCGCTGTTCGACCTGGCGCAGCGCACCGGTATCTCGCCCTACTGGCTGCTGCCGCTCACCGCCCTGGCCGGCGCCTTGTGCGCGGCCCTGGTCGCACCCGCCCTGTTCCGGCTGCGCGAGGCCTACTTCGCCATCGGCATCTGGGTCATGGCCGAGGTGGTGGCGCTGCTGGTCTCCAAGACACAGGCGCTGGGCGGCAACGCGGGCCTGACGCTGGACATGTCGGCGCTGGAGGATATCGAACTGTTCGGCCAGATGAGCTTCTGGCTGGCCTGCGCGCTGGGCATCGCGTCGGTGGCCGGCCTGCAGCTGCTGATGCGCTCGCGCCTGGGCCTGGCCATGACGGCAGTGCGCGACAACGAGGTGGCCGCGCGCAGCGTGGGCATCGACGTGCAGCGGGTGCGCCTGGTGGCCTTCGTCATCTCCGGCGGCGTGAGCGCGCTGGCGGGCGCGGTGTACTTCATGGGCGGCATGTTCCTCGCGCCCAGCGCCGCCTTCGACGTCAACTGGGTGGTGATGATGCTGTTCGCCACACTGATCGGCGGCATTGGCAGCATTGGCGGCCCGGTCATCGGCGTGCTGATCTGGTTCGCGCTGCGCGAGCTGCTGGCCACCTCGCTCGGCATCTCGGGCGGCTGGACCCTGATCGCCATGGGCGCCGTGGCCGTGGGGGTCAGCCTGTGGGCGCCGCGCGGCCTGCTGGGACTGCGACCCTGGACCACCCTTCGCAAGGCCACGCCATGAAACCCGCCGCGCGCCTCCTGCCCTTGGCCACCGCCCTCGCGGCCTCGGCCGTCACCGTCTGCGCGCAGGACAAGGGCCCGCCGCCGCCCATCGTGGTGGGCGCCGTCAGCAGCCTCACCGGCCCGGGCGCCTCGGACGCCAGCGTGCAGGCGGCGCGCATGGTCTTCGACTCGATCAACGCGGCCGGGGGCATCCAGGGGCGGCGCATCGAATACCGGGTGATCGACGACCAGATGTCGCCACCGCAGGCGCAGCGCGCCGCTGCCGAGCTGATCGAAGACCCGCGCACCATCGCCCTGGCCGGAGGGTCCAGCGCGCTGGAATGCGGCGTGAACCAGGCGCGCTACGCCCAGGCCGGACTGTTCAACCTGCCCGGCGCCGGTGGCGACCCTGCGTGCTTCTCCTCGACCCACATCGCACCGCTGAACGCCGGCCCGTACGTGGCCACCGCCACGGCCCTGAGCTTCGCGCACCAGGTGCTGCGCCACGAGCGCCTCTGCGTGGTCTCGCCCGCCCTGCCGGGCATGACCGAGGCGTTCGAAAAATCCGTGCGGGACTGGACGCAGCGCACCCAGGCGCCCACGCCGTCGCTGGACATGTACCAGCTGGGTGAGCCCCTGGCACCGCTGGTGCAGCGGGTGGCGGCGCGCCAGTGCCACGCGGTGGTCTACACCGGCCCCGGCGGCCCCGCCATCGAATGGGTGCGGGCCAGCCGGCCGGCCATGCCGAAAGTGCCCATCGTGATGCTCACACCGGTCTACACCACGCAGGCCGCGCAGGCGCTGGCGGGTGCGGGCGACGGCCTCTACGCCATGGCCGAGTTCGACCCCTGGTCCAGCGGCTCAATGCAGATCATGGGCTGGCGGCGCCTGCTGATCGCCCGACAGATCGAACCGAGCTCGCTCTCACAGGGCGGCTACCTCGCGGCACAGGCCCTGGTGCACACCTTGCAGGGCATGCGCGGTCCCATCACCCGGGCCAGCGTGGCGCAGGCCCTGGCGAACATGGCGCCCTGGCGCAGCGGCATGATGGAGCAGCCCTTCCGGGTCGGCGCCGACGGCCGCCACCAGCTCAACCGCAGCGCCCTGCCGATGAAGCTGGAAGCGGGCAAATGGCGCATCGCCCACGCACAATGGATCAGGAACTGAGCCCCAACAGTTCCCGGGCCGTCGCAAACGACACCGCGGGCCGCAGCACATCGAAGTGCACCACCTGCATGCCGGCTTTCACACCGCCGTCGGCGTTGCGCTTCTGGTCGTCCACGAACACACATTCGCCAGCGGGCAACCCCAGCGCCTCGGTCACGGCCTCGTAGGCGCGCGGGTCGGGCTTGAGGATGCCGGTGTAGGTCGCGTCCACGATCACGTCGAACAGCTGCAGCAGCGGCAAGCGGGTGCGGAAATCGGCGCCGTAGAACAGGTCCAGCTCGTTGGAGAGGATGGCCAGGCGCTTGCCGGCCGCCTTGGCCGCTTCGATGATGGCCACGGCTTCGGGGCGGATCACGGCTTCCACATCGGCGCCGCGCGCGCGCTGCACGAAGGTTTCCATCGCATCCCACTCTTCGCCAACAAGGCATCCCACCTCGCGGGTGCGGGCCATCCAGTAGTCGCGCTCGCTGAGCTTGTCGGCCTGCATGTCCTGCCAGAGCGGGTCGGAAGCGGAGTCGAACGGCCCCTTCCAGGTCAGCGTGCCGGGCGCGAGGCCCAGCGCCTTTTCGGTCAGCGGGTGGGTCTCGAACAGCATGCGGCTGATGACGCCACCGAAGTCGAGCACCAGGGCCTGAGCACCCACGGGAGCGCGCGGTCGACGATCCGGCGCCGGGCCGCCCCAAGCCGGATCAGCCCCCTCGGGGGGCAGCGACCCGCGCAGCGGTGGAGCGTGGGGGCTCGTGTCCACCACACCCGGTGGCACCAGGCCCGCCGCCACCCAGCCATCGAACACGCGCAGCGCGGCCACGGCAAAGGCCTCGTCGTTGATGTGCGCGTCCACCGGCTGGAACACGGTGCCGGGGGAGATCACGTGGACCATTTCGTCGGTGAAGGCCTTCAGGCCCTCGGGGTCGTGCAGCGGCTCGCCCGGCCGGTCCCACTGTTCCACGCCGCCCATGGGCAGCAGCAGGCAGGTGGGGCCGGTCGCCTGCTCCAGCCGGTCGGCGATGGCGCGCGCCACGTGGCGCCGCATCTCGGGGTCGATGCAGACCGAGGCGATCAGGCGGTTGTGCTCGTGCACCGAACGGCCTTCGAACTGCGAAGGGCAGCGCGTCCAGGCCGGGAAGTCCACCATGTCGGTGGCGCCGGGCGCCACGATCTGCGGCACGCCTGCGAGGCCTGCGCCCAGCAGGCGCTCGCTGCCCGCGCTCACGCAGCTGCCGGCCAGGTCGTTCACCAGCTCCTGCAGGCTGAAGTCCATCACGCAGGCGAAGTAGCCGCGCCGCGCCAGGTCTTCGAAGGCGCGCCCGCCCATTCCGGTGGTGTGGAACACCGCCAGCTCGTAGCCACGCGCCTCCAGCGCGGGCTTGAGCTTCTTCATATAAGAGAGCGCGCTGCTGCCCAGCGAGGTCATGCCGATGACGGGCCGCCGGTCGGCCTCGGCCGCACGCGCCATGCAGGCGCCCACCACCGCGCCCGCGGCCTGGCCCAGCGCCGCCTTGCAAAGCCGGTTCAGCCCGTACAGGCCACCGGCCCACAGCCGCATGATCAGGTCGGGAGGGATGCGGTCGGGCGGGATCAGCGGGGAGTAGGCGATGGTGGACAGCACCACCTTCGGGCAGCCCAGCGGCAGCGCGTTGGCCACGTCCAGCGCGAGGTCGGTGCCCATGGTGCCGCCCAGCGCCAGCAGGCCGTCGAAGCGCCCTTCGACGTACCACTGCGTCGCGATCAGCGACGCGCCGGTGGCCATGAGCTTCATCGAGGTGTTCTCGTCTCCCGTCTCCATCACCTGCTGCAGCGTCACCCCCGCGGCAGCGGCCACCTCGCTGTTGAGGATGTCGGGCGTGAAGCCGCCCTTGCCCAGCACGCCCACGTCCATCACCAGGGCCGTGCCGCCCAGGTGCTCGACCGATTCGCGCAGGTAGGCCATCTCGTCGCTCTTGGTGTCGACCGTGCCGATCAGCAGGATCACCGGCGGGCGACCGGCTTGGGTGGGGCTCACAGCGTCGCCTCCACCGCAGCGAATGCGGCCTCCAGTGTGTCGCACAGGTGGTTGATCTCTTCGAGCGAGATCACCAGCGGCGGCGAGAGGATCAGGTTGGGGCCGGAGATGCGCACCATCAGGCCGCGCTGGTAGGCCTCCTTGGCCACGCGCGCCGGGATGTCGTTGCTGCGCGGCATGGGGGTGCGCAGGGCCTTGTCGTCCACCATCTCGATGCCCAGCATCAGGCCGACACCGCGCACGTTGCCGACGAAGCTGCAGGTCTGCTCCAGTTTGCGCAGTCGCTCCTGCATCACCGCGCCGACGCGCCCGGCGTTGCCCGGCACGTCCAGCGCCTCGATCTGGTCCAGCGTGGCCAACGCCGCAGCGGCGCCCACCGGGTGCGCACTGTAGGTGTAGCCGTGGCCCACGGCGGCCTGGCCGGTCTTGTCGTCGTTGAACACCTGTGACACCTTGGCCGAGATGGCCGTGGCGCCCAGCGGCACATAGCCCGAGCTGATGCCCTTGGCCAGGCACCACATGTCCGCGTTCACGCCCCACAGCCGCGTACCGAACAGGTGGCCGGTGCGGCCGAAGCCGGTGACCACCTCGTCGGCGATGAGCAGCACGCCGTGCTTGTCGCAGATCTTGCGCACCAGCGGCCAGTAGTTGGCCGGAGGCACGATCACGCCGCCTGCGCCCTGCACCGGCTCGGCGATGAAGGCGGCCACGGTGTCCGGCCCCTGGAAGACGATCTCGCGCTCCAGCAGCTCGGCGCAGATCTCGCCCAGTTCCAGCGGGTCGTCGGTGTAGGGGTTGCGGTAGAGCCAGGGCGTGTCGATGTGGAAGCAGCCGGGCAGCAGCGGTTCGTAGGCGCGGCGGAAGTTGGTGTTGCCGTTGACGCTCATGCCGCCGAAGTGCACGCCGTGGTAGCCCTGGCGCAGGCTGATGAACTTGAAGCGGTCCTTCTCTCCGCGCAGCTTGTGGTACTGGCGGGCCAGCTTGAGCGCGGTCTCCACCGCGTCCGAGCCGCCGCTGGAGAACATCACGCTGGCCACACCGTCGGGCTCCATCAGCTTGACCAGCCGCGCCGAGAGCTCGATGGCGCGCGGGTGCGTGGTGCCGCGGAAGGTGTTGTAGAAGGGCAGCTCGTCGAGCTGGGCCACGATGGCGTCGCGCACCGCGGTGGCGCTGTGGCCCAGGTTGCTGGCCCAGAGGCCGCCCACGCCGTCGAGCAGCTTGTGGCCGTCCACGTCCCAGATCCAGCAGCCCTCGCCGCGCGCGACGATGTCGGGCTTGGCCTTCTTCATGGCCGCCGGGTGCGCCATGGGGTGCCAGAGGAATTCGGCGTTGTCGGCTTTGAGTTGGTCGATGCTGCTCATGAATGTGCTTTCAAAAGAATCCCATGTCTTGCCCAGAAAACACCGCGGAACCGGCTTGGCCGGGCCGCTGGTGTTGCCCCTTGAGGGGCTGAGCGGCTACGCGCAGCGAGCAAGCGATGGGGGTGGTCAAAAAGGTCTGCCTACCGTGATGGTTTTGATTTCTGTGTAGTGCGTGATGCCCTCGGGGCCCTGTTCGTGGCCGATGCCGCTTTCGCGGATGCCGCCGAAGGGCAGTTCGGGCTGCGAGACACCGAAGTGGTTGATGCCGACCATGCCGGCCTCGATGGCTTCGCCCAGGCGGTGGGCGGTGTGCAGGTCGCGCGTGAAGGCGTAGGCCCCCAGGCCGTAGGGCAGCGCGTTGGCCTGTTCGATGGCCGCGTCCAGCGTGTCGTAGGGCTGGATCACAGCGATGGGGCCGAAGGGCTCCTGTTGCATCAGCCGCGTGCTGGCGGGCGCCTCGGCGAACACCGTGGGTTCAAAGAAGAAGCCCGGCCGCGCCACGCGGTGGCCACCGGTGAGCAGGCGCGCGCCCTGGCCCACGGCGTCGTCCACGAAACGCTCCATGTCGTCGATGCGGCGCGCGTGCGAGAGCGGCCCCATCTGCGTGGCAGCGTCCAGGCCCGAACCCAGCTGCAGCTTCTGCGCCGCGGCGGCGAAGCGTTCGCTGAAGACGGCCAGCTGCGCGCGCGGCACGTAGAAGCGGATCGGCGAGGCGCAGACTTGGCCGGCGTTGCGGTACTTGGCGGTGACCGACTGCTTGAGCACGAAGTCCAGGCCAGCGCCTTCGGCCATGTCCTCGGCCACGATGACCGGCGCGTGGCCACCCAGCTCACCGGTGAAGCGCTTGACATGGCGCGCGGCCTGTTCCCCCAGCAACTTGCCCACGGCCACCGAGCCGGTGACCGACACCTTGGCGATCTCGGGCCGCTCGATCAGGAAGGAAGAGACCTGCGCCGGGTCGCCACACACCATGTTGATCGCGTCGGGCGGCACACCGGCGTCCAGAAAGCAGCGCACCAGCAGCATGCAGCTGGCGGGTGTTTCTTCGGCCGGCTTGATGACCACGCTGCAACCCGCGGCGAGCGCGCTGCCGAGCTTGCGGCTGGGCAGGTTGACGGGGAAGTTCCAGGGCGTGAACGCGGCCACCGGGCCCACCGGCACGCGGGTGACGGTGTGCGAGAGGATGCCGTCCACGCGCGGGGCCACGCCGCGGCCGTACAGGCGCTTGGCCTCCTCGGCCTGGACATCGATGATGTCGGCCGACAGCGTGACCTCGCGCTTCGCTTCGGCGAGCGGCTTGCCCTGCTCCAGCGTGAGCACGGTGGCGATCTCATCGGCTCGCTGGCGCAGCAGCTCGGCCGCGCGGCGCAGGGTGACGTAGCGGTCGTGCGGGCGCACGCGGCGCCATTGTTCAAAACCGCGTTGGGCCGATTCGGCGGCGGCCGCGAGTTCGGCCGGGCCGGCCAGCGGCAACCTGGCCAGCGGCTCTTCGGTGGCGGGATTGATGACGACGCGTTCGCCGCCCGAGGCCTGGGTCAGCCAATGGCCGGCCACATGCAGGGAGAGGGTGGGGTAGGAAGAAGTCATGCTGCGCACTGTGCCGCCCACACCCCACAAGGCGTGATCGGAAATGCGCAAAACCACCTTGCGGGTTTACCCCTAGCGTCCCTTGCGGGCGCGCGCCAGCGTCTCCGACGGCAGCTCGAAAAAATGCTTCTTGTAGTCCAGCGAAAACTGCCCCAGGTGCCAGAAGCCCCAGCGCGCCGCCACGTCCTGCACCGTCGCCCCCGGTTCCGCTTCGCGCAGACCGCGCCGCACGCCATTGAGCCGCAGCGCCCGCAGATACTGGGTGGGCGACGTCCCCAGCACATCCTGAAAACAGTAGTTCAGTTTGCGCCGGCTCGCGCCCACGCGGCTGCACACATCCAGGATCGAGGGCGGCTCGTCCGGGTTGGCCATCATCAGCTCGCAGGCCTTGTCCACCATGCGCTTGCGCCGCGCCAGCGAATCCAGATCCGAAATGTCGACACTGGGCGGCAGCGCCTCGATCCATTCGATCAGGATGTCGTCGCGCAACTGGTTCAGGGGCGAGGCGTCGGTGAAATGCTGGGCCAGCGCCAGTGCCTCTTTCAGCGCTTGCTGGTGCTTGCCGCGCAGCGCGGCGGCGCTCTCGGGCGTGGGCAGCAACTCGACCTGGCGCTCCAGCCAGGTGGCCAGCGGCTTCTGGTACATGTGCTCCCAGAGCTCGTTGAGCAGGCCACGCTCGACCGTCAATGCGATCAGGTGGTGCTGCGGCGGTGTGACGAAATCGATCTCGCGCCCGCTGCCGCAGAGGATGGCGTCCGGGTGGACCTTGCGGCCATCGAAGTACACATCCCCGGTGGGCGCCACCGACGTCGCAAACCCGTAGACATGCTCACCCAGCCGCCCGCGTTGGCGCAGCGCGAGGCTGGTCTTCTCGCCCGTCAGGCGCACCCCTTCGAGTTGCACCAGGGCCAGCTCCCCACGAAAGCGACCGCTGGAGAGCTGTTCGTAGTGCAACACCCAGTCACCCTGAGCCCTGGCGTGGGCGTCCATGTCGAAAGTCAGCAGGGATTGTGCCCAGCCGGGCGCTTCCGCGTCTTCGTGGGTCTCGTCTATGGGGTCGCTCATGGCGCGCAGCGTAGCAGCAGGAGGGCCGATTGGGAGAAACCCGGGCCACATCGTGCGCAGTTTTGATAACCCGATTGGCGGCGCGTCCCTAGCATCCGTCCACCCCCTGGCTCTGCGGGCCCGGTGGCCACATAGACACAACGACGAGGAACAGCCATGAATACCGCTTCCACTTCACTTTCACCATCCGGGCCCGCCCCGGGCACCGAGCAGTCCCTACGTTCCGGTCGCCTGGGCGTGATCGGCATCGTTTTCTTCGTGGTCGCCGCCGCCTCGCCGCTGGTGGGCATGACCGGGGCACTGCCTGCCGCCATCCTGCTGGGCAACGGCGCTGCGGCGCCGGGCGCCTACCTGCTGGCGGGTCTGATCCTGCTGCTGTTCAGCGTGGGCTACGCCGCCATGAGCCACCAGGTGACAAACTCCGGCGCGTTCTTCGCGTACATCGGTCGCGGCATGGGCTTGCACCTGGGCGTGGGCTCGGCTTTCGTGTCCCTGCTGGCCTACCTGGCCATCCACCTGTCGATCTTCGGCTTCTTCGGTGGTCTGATGGCCGAGCAGGTCGGGGGACTGCCCTGGTGGGGATGGTCCCTGGTGGCCTGGGCCGCGGTGACCTGGCTGTCGCTGCGCAGCGTCGACGTGGGTGCGCATGTGCTGGGTCTGCTGATGGGGCTTGAGCTCCTGAGCCTGGTGGTCACGGCGGTGGCGATCTTCCTGCAGGGTGGCCCGGAGGGGTGGAACTTTGCGGCGTCCTTCAGCCCGGCCAACATCCTGGCGGGGGGCCTGGCGGGCTCCGCCGGCATCGCCCTGGCCTTCGCGTTCGCCTCTTTCGTGGGCTTCGAAGCCACCGCCATCTACGGCGAAGAATCGATCGACCCCAAGCGCACCGTGCCGCTGGCCACCTATGTCGCCGTGGTGCTGATCACCGTGCTGTTCGCCTTCACCTCGTTCGCGGTGGTCAGTGGTCTCGGTGCGGGCAAGGTGATGGACCGCGTGGTCGAGCTGTCGTCGGTCGACGGCGCGCCCCTGGTCAACCCCGCCAATGTGCTGTTCACGCTGGCCGGCCAGTATGTGGGTGACTGGCTGTCCGCGCTGATGAAGAGCCTGGTGCTCTCCAGTCTGTTTGCCGCCATGCTGGCGTTCCAGAACTCCGCCGCGCGCTACCTGTTTGCCCTGGGCCGCGGCGGCACCTTGCCCGCTGCGGTGGCCAAGGTCAACCAGCGCGGCGCACCGTCGGCCGGCTCGATCATCGTCTCGGTGATCACCGCCGCCGTGATCGCTCTCTTTGCGGTAGCGGGCCTGGACCCCATCCTCAACATGTTCTTCTGGTTCTCCGGCCTGGCGGTGGTGTCGATCCTGCTGATCGAGATCCTGGTCTGCCTGGCGGTGATCGCCTGGTTCCGCCGTGTGCCCGGTGACGCGAACCTCTTCCAGTCGCTGATCGCGCCGGTGCTGGCCACCGCCGGGCTGTCGGTCGGGCTCTACCTCCTGATGGCGCGCTTCGGCCTGCTGACGGGGGCCGTCGCCGAAGGCCTGGACCCGACCACGACCTCCTGGGCCATGAACGGTCTGGGCTGGTTCATGGCGCTGCTGCCGTTCGGTGTTCTGGTGGTGGGCTACTTCTTCGCGATCGTTCGCCACAAGGAAAACAAGGAACTGATCCAGGACGTGATCTCCTGATCATTGCCCGGCCAGTAGGCGATGTTGAGGGAAGTGCTGGCGCCGCAAGCGCCGGCATTTCCTTTTTTGGGTTGACTGCCTTGATGGAAAACTGCCATGAATGAAACCGAACTGATGGAGAAGCGGCGGGCCCTGCTCGGCCCCAACGTCTCCACCTTCTACCAGCGACCGGTGCACATTGTGAAGGGCGAGGATGTGTGGCTGTGGGACGCGGACGGCCGCCGCTACCTCGACTGCTACAACAACGTGCCGCACGTCGGGCACTGCAACCCGAGGGTGGTGGAGGCCATCTGCTCGCAAAGCGGGCAGCTCAATGTGCACAGCCGCTACCTGCACGAGAACCTGGTGAACTACATCGAGAAGCTGACGTCCACCTATGGCGGCGAACTCTCCAACGCCCTGCTCACCTGCACCGGCTCCGAGGCCAACGACATCGCGCTGCGCATGGCCGAAGCCATGACCGGCAAGCGGGGCGTGATCGCCACCGACGCCACCTACCACGGCAACACCAGCCTGGTCAGCCAGCTGTCGACCGGCAACGCACCCACATACGGTTACGGGCTCGATCAGTACGTGCGCCATGTGGAGGCGCCCGACAGCCTGCGCATCGAGGACCCCCAGGGGCTGCGGTTTGCCGCCAAAGTGCAGGAGCAGATCGACGAGCATGAGCGCTCGGGCATCGGCTTCGCGGCGCTGATCGTGTGCCCGCTGTTCCTCAACGAAGGCTTCCCCGACCAGGCCCCGGGCTGGTTGCGCCCGACCGAACAGGTGGTCCGCAAGGCCGGCGGCTTCCTGATCTGCGACGAGGTGCAGTCGGGCTTTGCGCGCAGCGGCAGCCATTTCTGGGCACACCAGAAGCAGGGTGTGGCGCCCGATGTGGTGACCATGGGCAAGCCCATGGGCAACGGCTACCCGGTCGCGGGCCTGGTCACGCGGCCGGAGGTGATGGAGCGCTTCCGGAACTCCTACCGCTACTTCAACACCTTTGGCGGCAACCCCGTGGCCTGCGCCGCCGCCATGGCCGTGCTGGAAGAGATCGAGCAACGCCAGCTGCAGGCGAATGCCGCCAAGATCGGCGCCCTGGCTGCGAAGGCGCTGAACAAGCTGTCCATAAAGTACGGCGTCATCGGCGACGTGCGCCAGAGCGGCATGGTGTTCGGCGTCGAGTTCCTGAAGGACAAGGCCACGCAGGAGCCCGCCTCGGGCTTCGCTGACCAGGTGGTGGAGGCGATGCGCGAACGGGGCGTGTTGCTGTCCAAGCTGGGACGGCACAAGAACACTCTCAAGATCCGCCCGCCAATGACCTTTTCGGAAGAACACCTGGGCCTGCTCGTGCAGACGCTGGACGAGGTACTGGCCGAGCTGGCGCCTCAGTCATGACGAATCTCGCCAAGGCAGCGGCCGCCGAATGGGGCCTGGGTGATGCGCGCCTGCAGTTCGTGGCGGGCCGGGAGAACCAGGTCTACCGGGTGTCCGACGCATCCGGTGACTACGCCCTGCGCCTCAAGCGTCCCGGCTACCGGACCCGCATCGAGATCGAGTCCGAACTGCAGTGGATGGCGGCGCTCGACCGAGCGGGGATTCTGGTGCCGAGACCGGTTCTTTCGCTCAAGGGGCGGTTGCTCGAACCAGTGGATGGCCATCTGGTCGACCTGCTGACCTGGTTGCCTGGTCAGACCCTGGGCACGCTGCTGGCCGGCGGCTCGGGCGCCGACGCCGAGGCGCTGTTCCAGAACCTGGGGCGGCACATGGCGCTGTTTCACATCGCGTCCGACGCCTGGGTGAAGCCGGAGGGTTTTTCCCGCATCCGCTGGGATGGCGAAGGCCTGCTGGGCGAGTCACCGGTCTGGGGGCGCTTCTGGGAGCACCCGCTGCTGTCCGTCGCCGACAGAACCCTGTTCGAGGACTTCAGGGCAGCGGCGCTGCGCGACCTGCACCGCCTCCAGGACCAGCTCGATGTCGGCCTGATCCACGCCGATCTGGTCCGTGAAAACGTCCTGCTGCTCGGTGACCGCATCGGCATGCTGGATTTTGATGACGGCGGCTGGGGCTTTCGCGCCTTCGACCTCGCCACCACCCTGCTCAAGTTCATGGACTCGCCCAACCATCCGGCGCTCAGGGCGGCGCTGCTGCGAGGCTACCTGGGCGTCCGGGCCATGGACGTGGAAGCGCTCGACCTGTTCCTGGCCTTGCGGGCCGTGACCTATGTCGGGTGGGTCGTGCCTCGTCTGGGCGAAGAAGGCGCGCGGGAACGCAGCCATCGCTACGTGGCGACAGCCCGCCATGTCTGCCAGCGGTACCTGTCGAACCCGCCAGACCATTGAGTTTCTGGCCGGCACACGGCCCGTGCCATCGTTGATCCAGATCAGGCCTTCGCACCAACTGGAGCGCATGCTCTAGAAGACACGCGGGAAAGCCCGCTGCCCGAACACCGGCCAGGCCCGGTAGATTCCGGCATTCACCTGGAGATCCGCATGACCAAGATTTCACCCGACTACCTCGCCCTGCAACGCCTGTACCACTGGGAGCGGACGGCGCCCCACCGCGTCGCTCTCACCCAGCCCATGGGCGCGGGCGCGGTGCAGGACTTCACCTGGAGCCAGATCGGTGACCAGGTGCGGCGCATGGCGGCACACCTGCAGTCCCAGGGCTGGGAGCCGGGCTCCAAGGTGGCCATTCTCTCGAAGAACTGCGCCTGGTGGATGATGAGCGACCTGGCGATCTGGATGGCCGGCCATGTGTCGGTGCCGCTGTACCCCACGCTCGCGCCCGAGACGGTGCGCCAGATCCTGACCCACAGCGAGGCCAAGGCCTGTTTCATCGGCAAGCTCGACGGCTGGGAGGGCATGAAGCCCGGCGTGCCCGACGACCTGCCCTGCATCAGCTACGCGCTCTCACCGCTGGACGCGATCGAAAACTACGAAGGCTGGGACACCATCTGCGGGGGCCGCCAGCCCCTGCAGGGCACACCGCTGCGCCAGGGCGAAGAGCTGGCCACGCTGATCTACACCTCGGGCACCACTGGGAGCCCGAAGGGCGTGATGCACAGCTTCGAGAACTTCGCCTGGGCGCTGGACTCGGGCCTCAAGCGCATCCCCATGTCGGCCGACGACCGCATGCTGTCCTACCTGCCGCTGGCCCACGTGGTCGAGCGCATGCTGGTCGAACACGGCTGGCTGCGCACCGGCATGCACGTGTATTTCGCCGAGTCGCTCGACACCTTCGCCGCCGACCTGCAGCGCGCGCGCCCCACCATCTTCTTCTCGGTGCCGCGGCTGTGGGTCAAGTTCCAGCAGGGCGTGCACCACAAGATGCCGCCGGCCAAGCTCAACCGGCTGCTGGGCATCCCCATCCTGGGCGGCATCGTGCGCAAGAAGGTGATGAAAGCGCTGGGCCTGGACCAGTGCCAGTTCGCCGCCGGCGGCGCCGCCCACATGCCGCTGGCCCTGCTGCAGTGGTACAGCCGGCTGGGCCTGCACATCAACGAGGGCTACGGCATGACCGAGAACCTCGCGCTCTCGCACATCACCGAGCCGGGCAAGAACCAGCAGGGCACCGTGGGGCCGGTCTACGAAGGCGTCGAACACCGCATCGACCCGGCCACGGGCGAGGTGCAGATGCGCAGCCAGGCGCTGATGCTGGGCTACTACAAAGACCCGGAAAGAAGCCGCGAGGCCTTCACCGAGGACGGCTGGCTCAGGACCGGCGACAAGGGCGAGATCGACGCCCAGGGCCTGCTGCGCATCACCGGCCGGGTGAAGGACCTGTTCAAGACCGGCAAAGGCAAATACGTTTCGCCCGCGCCGATCGAGGACAAGCTGGTGGAGCACGAGGCGGTGGAGGCTTGCGTTGTGACCGGCGCCAACCTGGGCCAGCCGCTGGGCATCGTGATGCTCAACGCCGAGGCCGTGGCCCGGGCCGCCGATCCCGGCGCGCGCGCCGAACTCGAACGCTCACTGGAGCAACACCTCCAGCGCATCAACGCCACGCTCGACCCGCACGAACAGCTGCAATGCATCGTGCTCGTGACCACCGCCTGGACGGTGGACAACGACGTGATCACGCCGACCTTCAAGGTCAAGCGCAACCGCATCGAAGACCTGTACGCGAAGCACTACGAACGCTGGGAAACGTCAGGCCGCAAAGTGATATGGCAAAACAGCTGATCAGGCCAGCAGCGTGCGCGCGTGGTGGCGCAGGTGGTCGTCGATGAACGAGGCGATGAAGTAGTAGCCGTGGTCGTAGCCCGCGTGGCGGCGCAGCGTGAGCGGCTGGCCCGCTTCGGCGCAGGCGGCTTCCAGCAGGTGGGGATGCAGCTCGGCGGCGAGGAACTGGTCCGCCAGGCCCTGGTCCACCAGCAGGGGCGGCGCCTTGTGGCCCGCCTTGATGAGCTCGGTGGCGTCGTGCGCGGCCCAGCCGCTGCGGTCTTCGCCGAGGTAGCCGGTGAAGGCCTTTTCACCCCAGGGGCACTGGCTGGGCGCCGCGATGGGCGCGAACGCCGACACGCTCTGGTACTGCCCCGGGTGGCGCAGCGCCAGGGTGAGCGCGCCGTGCCCGCCCATGGAATGGCCGAAAAGGCCCACCCGGTCGGCACGGGCCGGGAACTGGGCCAGCACGAGCTGGCGCAGCTCCTGCGTGACCCAGGTCTCCATGCGGAAATGGCCCGCCCAGGGCGCTTGCGTGGCGTCGAGGTAGAAGCCCGCGCCGTGGCCGAAATCCCAGGCAGCGTCGGCCGCGTCGATACCGGTGCCGCGCGGGCTGGTGTCGGGCGTGACGATCATCAGACCGAGCTCGGCCGCCAGGCGCTGGGCACCGGCCTTGATGGCAAAGGTCTCTTCGGTGCAAGTCAGGCCGGCCAGGTAGAACAGCACCGGCACCGGGCCGTGCGCGGCCTGCGGCGGCACGAACACGCCGAACTTCATGGGCAGGCCGATGCTGTGCGCGCTGTGCCGGTAGAAGCCCTGCACGCCACCGAAACAGTGGTGTTGACTCAGCGTTTCCATGCTCTTCAGAACTCCACCACCGCGCGGATCGACTCGCCGCTCTTCATCAGCTCGAAGCCTTTGTTGATGTCTTCCAGCTTGAGCTTGTGGGTGATCAGGTCGTCGATGTTGATCTTGCCGTCCATGTACCAGTCCACGATCCTGGGCACATCAGTGCGCCCGCGTGCGCCGCCGAAGGCCGAGCCTTCCCACTTGCGGCCGGTCACGAGCTGGAAAGGCCGCGTGCTGATCTCGGCACCGGCTTCGGCCACACCGATGATGATGCTGCGGCCCCAGCCCTTGTGCGTGCACTCGAGCGCATCGCGCATCACCTTGGTGTTGCCGATGCACTCGAAGCTGTAGTCGGCGCCGCCATCGGTGAGCTGCACGATGGCGTCGACCACGTTGGGCACGTCCTTGGGGTTGATGAAGTGCGTCATGCCGAATTGACGCGCCATCGCCTCGCGCGCGGGGTTCAGGTCCACGCCGATGATCTTGTCGGCGCCCACCATCTTGGCGCCCTGGATCACGTTCAGGCCGATGCCGCCCAGGCCAAACACGACCACGTTGGCACCCGCCTCCACCTTGGCGGTGAAGATCACGGCGCCGATGCCTGTGGTGACGCCGCAGCCGATGTAGCAGACCTTGTCGAAGGGCGCGTCTTCGCGGATCTTGGCCAGCGCGATCTCGGGCACCACGGTGTGGTTGCTGAAGGTCGAGGTCCCCATGTAGTGCAGGATGGGCTGGCCGTCGATGGAGAAGCGCGAGGTCGCGTCGGGCATCAGGCCCTTGCCTTGCGTGCCACGGATCAGCTGGCAGAGGTTGGTCTTGCGGCTCAGGCAGAACTTGCACTGGCGGCACTCGGGCGTGTAGAGCGGGATGACGTGGTCGCCCTTCTTGAGCGAGGTCACGCCGGGGCCCACGTCCACCACGATGCCCGCGCCTTCGTGCCCCAGGATGGCGGGGAACAGGCCCTCGGGGTCGGCGCCCGAGAGCGTGTAGTAGTCGGTGTGGCAGATGCCGGTGGCCTTGATCTCGACCAGCACTTCGCCGAACTTCGGACCTTGCAGGTCCACGGTTTCGATCGTCAGGGGTTCGCCGGCCTTCCAGGCCACGGCGGCGCGTGTCTTCATGAGGTCTCCCATCCGTTGAAAATGGCTAGGTTAATGCACGAAAGCCCTCACTCGTCACAGGAGCCCCAAATGCCCCGTTCCACGCTCTCCCCAGGCCGTTTTGTCTTCGCGCTGGCGCTGGCCACCACCGCACTGCTCGTGGGCGGATGTGGCGGTGGTGACCGTGAAGGGACCTCGTCCCGCTGGTCCCCGGCGGTTTCGGACACCTGGCAATGGCAGCTGTCCGGGACCATCAACACGAGCTACTCGGCCAAGGTGTACGACATCGATCTTTTCGATGCGCCGGCCTCCACGTTGAACCAGCTCAAGTCCCAGGGCAAGCGTGTGGTGTGCTACTTCTCGGCAGGCAGCTCCGAAAACTGGCGACCCGATTTTTCGCGGTTCGGTGCGGCCGACATGGGCCGCCCGCTGGACGGCTGGGCGGGCGAGCGCTGGCTGGACACCCGTTCAGCCAACGTGCGCGCGATCATGAAATCCCGGCTGGAACTGGCCGCCTCCAAGGGGTGCGACGGGGTGGAACCCGACAACATGGACGCCTACACCAACGGTTCGGGGTTCGCGCTGGATGCCGCCACGCAACTCGACTACAACCGTTTCCTGGCCCGCGAGGCCCATGCCCTGGGCCTCGCGGTCGGCCTGAAGAACGATGTCGATCAACTGGCGGCCCTGGCGCCGGACTTCGACTTTGCCGTCAACGAGCAGTGTCACGAGTACAACGAGTGCGGCGGCTATGCCGTGTTCGTCAGCGCCGGCAAGCCGGTGTTCAACGCCGAGTACCTCAGCCGGTGGCGCAACGACGCCGCCGACCGGGAGCGGCTGTGCCAGGCCTCCCGGGCCGCAGGCCTTCGCACGCTGGTGCTGCCGCCGGCGCTGGACGACCGGTTCCGCTTCAGCTGCGACTGAGCTCAGTTCAGCGGCGCGCCGGCCTTGAACCACTGGGCGAACAGGGCCCTCTCGTCTTCGGTCAGACCCGTGGCGTTGTTCATGGGCATGGCCTTCATCACCACCACCTGCTGGTAGACCATCTGTGCGTGTTGCTTCAGGCTCTGTTCCGAGTCCAGGCGCACCCCCTTGGACTGCAGCGCCTCGCCGTGGCACATCACACAGCGCTGCGCGATCACCGGCTGGAGCTGCGCATAGCTCACAGTGGCGGGTCCGGCCACCGCCACCACCGGCGCGGGCTTGAGCCAGACGATGAGCGCGAGCAACACCAACACCCCCACGGCGGCATAGGGCCAGGGGTGCGGGTTGCGCCCGAGCTTGTGGCCGTGGCGCATGACGAAGAACTGGCGGATGGCGGCGCCCGCGAACATCATGCCGATCAGGATCAGCCAGTTCTGCGGGTGGGCATAGGTGAAGCTGTAGTGGTTGCTCAGCATGGCGAACAGCACCGGCAGCGTGAAGTAGGTGTTGTGCACGCTGCGTTGCTTGCCGCGCTGGCCGTGGACCGGGTCGATCGGGCGCCCTGCCTTCATGTCGGCCACCACGGTGCGCTGGCCGGGGATGATCCAGAAGAACACGTTGGCGCTCATCGCGGTGGCGAGCATGGCGCCCATGAGCAGGAAGGCGGCACGGCCGGCGAACATCTGCGTGGCTGCATAGGCGCCGATACACACCAGCACCAGCACCAGCGCCCCCACCTTGGCGTCGCCGTTCTGCGTCTGTCCCAGCGTTCGGCAGATGGCGTCGTAGGCGAACCAGAACACCACCAGGAAGGCCAGCGCCGCGGCGATGGCGCCGGCCGGGCTCCAGTGCATGACGTTGGGGTCGATCAGGTAGACGCTGGGGCTCCACAAGTACGAAATGAGGAACAGCGCAAAGCCCGAGAGCCAGGTGGAATAGCTTTCCCAATAGAACCAGTGCAGGTGCTCGGGCAGCTTCGGCGGCGCGCCCGCGAACTTCACCGGGTGGTAAAAGCCACCGCCGTGCACCGCCCAGAGCTCGCCGCTGACGCCGTCTTTCTTCAGTTGCTCGTCTTCGGGCGGGGTGAGGCTGCTGTCGAGAAAGACGAAATAGAACGAAGAGCCGATCCAGGCGATGGCGACGATCACGTGCAGCCAGCGCAACAACAGGTTGGCCCAATCGAGCAGGTAAGTTTCCATGGCACCTCAACACGACGACGGACGGGCCGTCTGGGTTTGCGACTCACCACCGCGGGCGCTCTGAGCCGACTGAGGGCCGCGTTTGAACGCCCACCTGGGGATGGACACCCTGCTCCGCTGCGACCGGTCAGCCAAAAGTGTATACAGTTTTTGAAGACATTCCAACCGACCCAAACCCGGCATCTCCGGCGCCTTCAGCGGTCCGCGCCGGCGTGCTCCAGAAGCAACAACTGCGCCACCACCGAAGCAGCGATCACAGCGGGTGCCTTGCCCGTGATGCCCGGCAGGCCAATGGGGCAGGTGATGTGGGCCAGCTCGTCGGCGCTGAAACCGCGCGCCTCCAGGCGGTGGCGGAAGGTCGCCCATTTGGTGCGGCTGCCGATCAGGCCCACGAACGGCAGGTCGGCCTGATCGCGCTGGCGCTGCAAGCAGGCCGCCACGATGTCCAGGTCTTCGGCGTGCGAAAAGCTCATGATCAGCACACGCGAGCCCGGCGCCAGATCGTGCACAGCGGCCTGCACCGGGTCGGAATGTTCGGCGCGCACGTCACCGGGCAGCTCGGCGGGGAAAACACCGTCGCGGCTGTCCACCCAGAGCACATCGAACGGCAGGGGCGCCAGCGCCTGCACGAGGGCATGCCCCACATGGCCACCGCCGAACAGGGCCACCGGCGCCAGGGCTTGCGCGAGCGTCTGGCGCAGGCGCTCCGTGTCGGCCACCGTCACCGGCTCAAAGCGCAGCCGCAGCACGCCGCCGCAGCACTGGCCAAGGCTTGGCCCCAGCGCCACGCTCTGCTCCCAGGGCGCTGGCGGCGCGCCCGGTGGGGCGTTCAGGTGGGCCCGCGCCTGCCGCAGCGCGTCCCACTCCAGGTGCCCGCCACCGATGGTGCCCACCATGCCGCTGGCAAACACGGCCATCCAGGCGCCGCTCTCGCGCGGCACCGATCCGCGGGCCTGCGCCACCGTGACCAGCACGGCCGGCTCGGTCTGCAGGCGCTGCAGGCAGTGGTTCAATTCGCTGGGCATTTGTGGTGTGTTTGCCTAAAATATGTGCAGAAACGTAAACGCGGTGAACAGGACCGAGTATCCCCGGCTCATCGCCCGATACCACCCGCCAAACCGCCATAGACTTCATGGGCCAACCCATATGGCGCCGGTTGGAAGCCCTCCTCTTGACCACGGCGCGCCACCCGATTCACACCGTTCGAGGGACTCGCAAACCATGAAAAACACCCGCCCGGCGCCGCGCTCCCATGAGGATGCACCTTCTTCGCCCGAAGTGCCCCCCACCTGGCGCTGGCCATGGGGTCTTCTGGGCACCTGCACAGCACTCTTGTTGGCGTCGTGCGCCGCACGGGTGCCGCCTGCGCCCACCCCCGAGCCATCCGCACCGCTGCCACCGCCCACCGCAGCCACGGAACCAACACCGGTGTCCAACGCCGTCAGCCCCCGGGACTACCGCCGCGACGGGGCCCAGCACATCTACAGCAAGAACGGGCACCGCATCTACAAAGGCCAGATGCCACCTTTGATGCATGCAGTGGGCGTTCTGCAGGTGGACCTGGACCGCAACGGCCAGGTGCGCAAACTCAACTGGATGCGCGCGCCCAAGCATGCACCCGATGTGGTGCGCGAGATCGAACGCACCGTGATGGCGGCAGCGCCCTTCCCGGCACCGGCGCGCCTGGGCGGCGTGGTCTACACCGACGTCTGGCTCTGGGACAAGAGCGGGAATTTCCAGCTGGACACGCTGACCGAGGGACAGCGAGACCGCTGAGCCCCGCCGTTACCGGGGCGCCATGGGCACAAAACCCGGCCCCAGGCTGCTGGCGGCGATTCGCAGGCAGTCCTCCATCAGGCCGACATATCGCTCCGCGCTGATGGCCAGGGCCTCTTCCAGGTCCTTCCGGGTGTAACGCGTGAAGGGCGCCTGCCCCGGCGACGGGATGGCGCAGGCGCCGGGGCTCACCGAGGTCGAGTTGGTGACCGAAGTTACAGCCCCGTTCGCGCTGGGCAGCAGGCCCTTGATGCGCAGGTTCCAAAGCACCTCTTGCGCGAGCACGTGGCCGTTCTCGGCCGACCGCGTCAGCCAGCGTTCGGTCTGCGACAGGTCTTTCTCTGTTCCCGGCCTGCCATGGACATAGGACAACCCCAACAGGTATTGCGCATGCCCGTGTCCTTGTTGTGCCGCCTTGAGCAGCCATGCCATGGCCTCCGGGAAAGTGCCCTTCACCCCTTGGTTGTCCAGATGCAGGATCGCCAGCGCGAACTGCGCGTGCGGCAGGCCTTGCAGTGCGGCCTTGTGGAACCAGGCATAGGCCTGCTCGAAGTTGTTGTCCACAACGCCATCGGCCAAGAAATAGGCCTGCCCCAGATTGTGTTGCGCCCTCGCCTCTCCCTGCTCCGCCGCACGGCACAGCGCCCTCAGATCCCGGGGGTCGACTGGCAGCGCCGAGGGACAGACGATGCGGGCCGACGACGCTGGGAACTCGCCCGCTTCCGCCCCCACCTCCGGTGCGCCGGGAGACGACGGTTTCGCATCGGCAGTGCCCACAGCGCACAGCATCAAACACCCCAGCGCGAACGCGGGCAGGCGGCATGGTTGACTCATTCGGGGAAACCTCCTTGATCTTTCATTCGGCGCGCCCACCGAAGCGCCCTGTGGTCGAAAACTTGCCGCGGCCTATGCCGTGACCGCTCATCGTATGCGCGCTCAACTGCCCCTATACGTGGAATAGCTCCACGGGCTCACCAGCAGCGGCACGTGGTAGTGCTCGCTGGGGTGGGCCACGCCGAAATCGATCGACACGCGGTTGAGGAAGTTCGGCTCGGGCAAGGCCACGCAGCGGCGTGCGAAATAGCCCTTCACGTCGAACACCAGGCGGTAGGTGCCGACCTTGAGGCTGGCGTTGTCGTAGAGCATGCCGTCGGGGTTGCGGCCATCGGCGTTGAGTTCGAAGCGCTTGACCAGCGTGGCGAAGTCGCCGTCCGTGGTGTAGAGCTCCACCGCCATGCCGGCGGCGGGGCAGCCGTGCATGGTGTCCAGAACGTGCGTACTCAAGCCCATGGTGCGTCCTTTGAAAAGCAGTCGACTGAAAGTGTATACACTTTTTGCCTTTTCTGGCTATGATGCCCGCATGGACACCTCCAGCACCCACCAGATCGTCGCGTCGCTCACGCGGGCCATCGTGGAACACCGGCTGCACCCGGGCACCAAGCTGGCCGAGCAGAAGCTGGCCGACCATTTCGGGGTCTCGCGCACGCTGGTGCGCCAGGCGCTGTTCCAGCTCTCGCAAAACCGCCTGATCCGCCTGGAACCCGCGCGCGGCGCCTTCGTGGCCACCCCTTCGGTGGAAGAAGCGCGGCAGGTGTTCGCCGTGCGCCGCATGCTAGAAGCCGAGATGACCCGCGCCTTCGTGCGGCAGGTGACGCCGGCCCGCATCAAGGCGCTGCGCGAACACCTGGCCCAGGAAAAGCAGGCGATTGACCAGCAGGACGTGACCGGCCGCACCGAGCTGCTGCGCGACTTCCACGTGCGCATGGCCGAGCTCATGGGCAACCAGGTGCTGGCCGAACTGCTGCGCGAGCTGATCTCGCGCTGCGCGCTGATCACCCTTATGTACCAGAGCACGAACGCGGCCGAACACTCGAACGAAGAACATGTGGCCATCGTCAAGGCGCTGGCCGCCAAGGACGAAGACACCGCCGTGCGCCTGATGAACGAACACCTGTTGCACGTGGAAGAAGGCCTGACCTTCGACCGCAAGCTGCCGACCAACGATTTGTCGTTGGCGTTGACATGACCCACCCCAAAGATGACCCACCCCCGCCACGGCCTTAAGGGGCCGTGACCCCCTCAAGGGGGCAACACCTGCGGCCTGGCAAAGCCAGTTCCGCGGTGTTCCCGGATAAGACACTTCTCTCTCGCTGCTTTTGCCATGACCGTCTACGACTCCACCGCCCCGTATCCCCGCGACCTCATCGGCTATGGCCGTGATGTACCGCACGCGCGCTGGCCGGGGGGTGCGCGCATTGCTGTGCAGTTCGTGCTGAACTACGAAGAAGGTGGTGAAAACTCGGTGCTGCATGGCGACGCGGGTTCGGAGCAGTTCCTCTCGGAAATGTTCAACCCGGCGTCGTTTCCGGACCGCCACATCAGCATGGAAGGCATCTACGAATATGGTTCGCGGGCCGGCGTGTGGCGACTGCTGCGCGAGTTCGAGAAGCGCGGCCTGCCGCTCACGGTGTTTGGCGTGGCGACCGCGCTGGAGAAACACCCCGAGCTGACCGCGGCGTTCCAGCAGCTCGGGTACGACATCGCCTGCCACGGTCTGAAATGGATCCACTACCAGGCCATCGACGAGGCCACCGAGCGCGCCCACATGGCCGAAGCCATGGCGATCATCGAGCGCCTCACGGGCGAGCGCCCGCTGGGCTGGTACACCGGCCGCGACAGCCCGAACACGCGCCGCCTGGTGGCCGACTTCGGCGGCTTCGAGTACGACAGCGATTACTACGGCGACGACCTGCCATTCTGGATGAAGGTGAAGAAAACCGATGGCAGCGACGCGCACCAGCTCATCGTGCCCTACACGCTGGACTGCAACGACATGCGCTTCGCCCTGCCCCAGGGCTATTCACACGCCGACCCGTTCTTCCAGTACATGAAGGACACGTTTGACGCGCTGTACGCCGAAGGCGACCCGGACGGTCTGGACCGCCCGAAGATGATGAGCATCGGCATGCACTGCCGCCTGCTCGGCCGCCCGGGCCGCATCACCGCGCTGCAGCGTTTCCTGGACCACATCCAGTCGCACGACAAGGTGTGGGTGGCGCGGCGGCTGGACATTGCGCGGCACTGGAAGGCCACGCACCCCGTGACCGTTTGAGATGACCACCATGCCGATCACGCTGGACCAGCTCAACACCGCGCCGCTGCCCGAAGCCGCGCAGATGCTCGACGGCCTGTACGAGCATTCCCCCTGGATCGCCGAGCAGGCGTTGGAGCACCGCCCCTTCGCGTCATTGGCCGCGCTCAAACACACCATGGTGCGCGTGCTGGACGCCGCCGGCGTGGAGCCACAACTCGCGCTGATCCGCGCCCACCCCGAACTCGCCGGCAAGGCGATGGTGAGCCAGTCGCTCACCGCCGAGTCGACCCACGAGCAGACCAAGGCCGGCCTGACGCACTGCACGCCCGAAGAGTTTGCCCACATCCAGCGGCTCAACGCCGACTACAACAACAAGTTCGGCTTCCCGTTCATCCTGGCGGTGCGCGGACCACGCGGCACAGGCCTCACCAAGGCACAGATCATCGCCACCTTCGAGCGCCGCCTGCACCACCCGGTGGACTTCGAGCGCGCCGAATGCCTGCGCAACATCCACCGCATCGCCGAGATCCGGCTGAACGACAAGTTCGGCTTCGAGCCAACCTTGGGCAACGCGGTCTGGGACTGGCACGAGGACCTGGCGCGCCACACCGACCCGGGCTACGCCGAACTCGGCCAGCTCACCGTGACCTACCTGACGGAGGCACACCGGGCGTGTGCGGCGCAGTTGCAGCGGCAGATGCTGGCCATCGGATTCGACGAGGCGCACATCGATGCGGTGGGCAACGTCGTTGGCGTGTACCACGCTGGCCCTCACCCCAACCCTCTCCCGCCAGCGGGAGAGGGAGCCAAGACCCTGCTCACGGGCAGCCACTACGACACCGTGCGCAACGGCGGAAAGTACGACGGCCGCCTCGGCATCTTCGTCCCCATGGCCTGTGTGCAGCAGCTGCACACCGAAAGGCGCAGGCTGCCCTTCGCCATCGAGGTGGTGGGCTTTGCCGAAGAAGAAGGCCAGCGCTACAAGGCCACCTTTCTCGGCTCGGGCGCGCTCACCGGCCACGTCAACCCGACCTGGCTGGACCAGCAGGACGCCGACGGCATCACCATGCGCGCGGCCATGCAGCACGCGGGCCTGCCCGCCACGCTGGAGGCCGTCGCCGCGCTGCAGCGCGACCCGGCCAAGTACCTGGGCTTCGTCGAAGTGCACATCGAACAGGGCCCGGTGCTGTGCGAACTCGACCTGCCGCTGGGCATCGTCACTTCCATCAACGCCAGCGTGCGCTACCTGGGCGAAGTGATCGGCATGGCCAGCCACGCCGGCACCACGCCCATGGACCGCCGCCGCGATGCGGCCTGCGCCGTGGCCGAACTCGCGCTCTACGCCGAGCAGCGCGCCGCCGCCGACGGCGACTCGGTCGCCACCATCGGCATGCTGCTGGTGCCCAACGGCTCCATCAACGTGGTGCCCGGCCGCTGCAGCTTCAGCCTGGACCTGCGCGCGCCCAGCGATGCGCAGCGCGACGCGCTGGCGCAGGACGTGCTGGCGAAACTCGCCGAGATCTGCGAGCGCCGCGGTGTCCGCCACACGCTGGAGGAAACCATGCGCGCCGCCGCCGCGCCCAGCGCCCCCGCCTGGCAGGCACGCTGGGAGGCCGCCGTGGCCGCGTTGGGCGTGCCACTGCACCTTTTGTCCAGCGGCGCCGGCCACGACGCCATGAAGCTGCACGAAGTGATGCCGCAGGCCATGCTGTTCGTGCGCGGGCAGAACAGCGGCATCAGCCACAACCCACTCGAATCCACCACCAGCGACGACATGGACCTGTGCGTGCGCGCCTTCGCGCACCTGCTCGAACAACTCGCCGCCGAACACCCCAACTGAACACCCAATGACCACTCCGCAACAACAACTCGACGCCTGGATCGACGCCCACTTCGACGAAGAAGTGCGGTTCCTGCAGGAACTCGTGCGCGTACCCACCGACACGCCGCCCGGCAACAACGCGCCGCACGCCGAGCGCACGGCCGAGCTGCTGGCCGCCATGGGCCTGACGGCTGAAAAGCACGCCATGCCCGAGGCCGAGGTGAAAGCCGCCGGCCTGCAGAGCATCACCAACCTGATCGTGCGCCGCCGCTTCGGCGAAGGCGGCCAGACCATCGCGCTCAACGCCCACGGCGACGTGGTGCCACCGGGCGAAGGCTGGACGCACGACCCCTACGGCGGCGAGATCGTGGACGGCCGGATCTACGGCCGCGCCACCGCGGTGAGCAAGTGCGACATCGCGAACTTCACCTTCGCCATCCGCGCACTCGAATCGCTCGGCGCCCCCCTCAAGGGTGGCGTGGAACTGCACGTGACCTACGACGAGGAATACGGCGGCGAGGTCGGCCCCGACTGGCTGCTCAAGAAGGGCCTGACGAAGCCCGACCTGATGATCGCCGCCGGCTTCAGCTACCAGGTGGTGGTGGCGCACAACGGCTGCCTGCAGCTGGAAGTGACGGTGCACGGCGACATGGCGCATGCCGCCATTCCCGACAGCGGCACCGACGCGCTGCAGGGCGCGGTGCACATCCTCAACGCGCTCTACGCGCTCAACGCCGACTACCTGAAGGTCACGTCCGGCGTCGAAGGCATCACCCACCCGTACCTGAACGTGGGTCTGATCCAGGGCGGCACCAACACCAATGTGATCCCTGGCAAGGTGGTGCTCAAGCTCGACCGCCGCATGATCCCCGAGGAAGACCCGGCCGAGGTGGAAGCCGCCCTGCGCCGCACCATCGCCGAAGCGGCCGCCAGCTACCAGCCGCCGCGCGGCGGGCGCGCCATCGGCGTGGACGTGAAACGCATCCTGCTGGCGCGCGCGCTCAAACCCCTGCCCGGCAACAAGCCCCTGGTCGAAGCGATCCAGAAGCACGGCCAGGCTGTCTTCGGCGAGCCCATTCCCGCGGTGGGCACACCGCTCTACACCGACGTGCGTCTCTACGGCGAACACGGCATTCCCGGCGTGATCTACGGCGCCGGCCCGCGCACCGTGCGCGAGTCCAATGCCAAACGCGCCGACGAAAACCTGCTGCTGGAGGACCTGCGGCGCGCCACCAAGGTGATCGCCCGCACCCTGCTGGATTTGCTCCAGGCACCTTAAACGCCACCTGTGGAATGCCCCAGCAGATGGCCGGCGGACAGCGTGCCACAATGACCGCCCGCCCACGCCGGGCGGCCCGATTCTGGAGACACCATGACCCCCGCTGAAGAAGCCCTGCGCGACGCCGCTTTCGAATACCACCGCTCACCCCACAAAGGCAAGATTTCCGTCAACCCGACCAAGCCGCTGTCCAACCAGCGCGACCTGTCGCTGGCGTATTCGCCGGGTGTGGCCTACCCCTGCCTGGCGATCGAAGCCGACCCGACGATGGCGGCCGAATACACCTCGCGCGGCAACCTGGTGGGTGTGATCACCAACGGCACGGCCGTGCTGGGCCTGGGCGACATTGGGCCGCTGGCGAGCAAGCCGGTGATGGAAGGCAAGGGCTGCCTGTTCAAGAAATTCGCCGGCATCGACGTGTTCGACATCGAGCTGGCCGAACGCGACCCGGACAAGCTCGTCGACATCATCGCGGCGCTGGAGCCCACGCTGGGCGGTGTGAACCTCGAAGACATCAAGGCACCCGAGTGCTTCTACATCGAGAAGAAGTTGCGCGAGCGCATGAAGATCCCTGTCTTCCACGACGACCAGCACGGCACGGCCATCATCTCCAGCGCCGCCCTGATCAACGGCCTGGAACTGGTCGGCAAACAGATCGGCCAGGTGAAGGTGGCGGTCTCGGGCGCGGGCGCCGCCGCCATCGCCTGTCTGGACCTGATGGTCAACCTCGGTGTGAACATCGAGAACATCCTGGTCTGCGACTCCAAGGGCGTGATCCACACCGAGCGCGCCGACGCCGTGGCGGGCAAGCTCGACGAATCCAAGCGCCGCTACTGCCGCAGCACCAGCGCACGCACGCTGGCCGACGCGCTGAACGGTGCCGACGTGTTCCTGGGCTGCTCGGCCGCCGGCGTGGTCGATGCCGACATGGTCAAGAGCATGGGCACGCAGCCCATCATCCTGGCGCTGGCCAACCCCGAGCCCGAGATCCGGCCCGAGATCGCCAAGGCCGCGCGGCCCGACTGCATCATCGCCACCGGCCGCTCGGACTACCCCAACCAGGTCAACAACGTCCTGTGTTTCCCCTACATCTTCCGCGGCGCGCTCGACTGCGGCGCGACCAAGATCACGGAAGAAATGAAGGTCGCCTGCGTGCATCAGATCGCCGCGCTCACCAAGAGCGAGACCAGCGACGAAGTGGCCGCCGCCTACGCCGGCCAGGACCTGAGCTTCGGCCCCGACTACATCATCCCCAAGCCGTTCGATTCGCGCCTGATCCTCAAGATCGCGCCGGCCGTGGCCCAGGCCGCGGCCGACTCCGGTGTGGCCACGCGCCCCATCGCCGACATGGAGGCCTACAAGGAGAGCCTGGGCCGCTTCGTCTACCAGACCGGCATCCTCATGCGGCCGATCTTCAACGCGGCCAAGGCCCTGCCCGACAACCGCAAACGCGTGGCCTACGCCGACGGCGAAGACGAGCGCGCGCTGCGCGCCGCCCAGATGGCCATTGACGACCACCTGGCCGTGCCCATCCTGATCGGGCGCCCGGCCGTGATCGCCGCGCGCATCGAAAAAGCCGGCCTGCGCATGCGCCTGGGTGTGGACGTGCAGAACACCAACCCCGAAGACGACCCGCGCTTTCGCCAGTACTGGGAGCACTACCACAAGCTCATGGCGCGCGACGGCGCCACGCCCGAGGTGGCCAAGGCCGCGGTGCGCCGCTCCAACACCATCATCGGCTCGCTCATGCTCGCGCTGGGCGACGCCGATGCGCTGATCTGCGGCCTGGTGGGCAGCTACAACACCCACCTGGAGCGCATCGACGCGATCCTGGGCAAGCAACCTGGCGTGACCAACTACGCTGCCGTCAACGCGCTCATGACCGACCGCGGCCCGATCTTCATCACCGACACCTACGTCAACGACGACCCGAGCGCCGAACAGCTGGCCGAGATCGCCTTCATGGCCGCGCAGCAGGTGCAGCGTTTCGGCATTCCGCCCAAGGTCGCCTTCCTCTCGCACTCCAGCTTCGGCTCCAGCAAGCGGGCCTCGGCCAAGAAGATGCGCGCCGCGCGCGACCTCTTCGTGGCCCAGCACCCCGAGATCGAGTGCGACGGCGAGCTGCATGGCGACGCCGCGCTGCAGGAAGAGATCCGCCGCAGCTACGACGCGCAGACCACGCTCACCGGCTCAGCCAACCTGCTGATCTGCCCCAACCTGGATTCGGCCAACATCCTCTACAACGTGCTCAAGACCACCACCAGCGGCGGCGTGACCGTCGGGCCGGTGCTTATGGGCGCGGCGGCCACGGCCTACATCCTCACGCCCGCGGCCACGGTGCGCCGCGTGCTCAACATGACGGCCCTGGCCGCCGCGGCCAGCCCGCGCGACTGACCCGGCTTCCGGCCCGACCCCCGAGGGACGCTGCGGCGTCCCTTTTTTTCACCCCAGGGCGGGGGCCGCTACCGTCGTCCGGTGACCCACCGCCCCGGCACCGGGGCCTGGCGCTCATGATTTTCTTGAAAGTGCGGGCCGCCGCGCCGCCGGAGCCCTGCCAGGGCGCTCATCGTCCGACAATGGGCATATGGTCGAACCCCTCTCGCCGCCGCTCCCTCTGCCCCGCAGGCGCGGCGTCTCGCTGCGCCTGCAGCTCAACCTGATCGTGGCCACGCTGACGGGCCTGTTCGTCGCCGCGCTGGTGGGGCTGCAGATCGACGGCACGCGCGCCAGCGTGCGGGAAGAAATCACCGCGTCGAACAGGGTGGCTACCCAACTGCTGGAGCGCGTCAGCGGCATCTTCTCCCGCGGCGGCCCCCCGGCCATGCTCGGTTTCCTGGAGCAACTCGGTCGCGTGCGGGCCAACGACATCGTGCTGGTGGGCGACGACGGCCAGGTGCTCTACCGCTCACCGCCCGCCACCTACAAGCAGGGTCGCGATGCCCCCGAATGGTTCACCGCCTGGGTCGTGCCGCCGCTGCAGCGCCAGCTGGTGCGCATGCCGGGCGCCACGCTGGCGATCGAGCCCAACCCGTCGCGGGCCATCCTCGACGGCTGGGACCACCTGGTGCAGCTGGCTGGCATCGCCGCGCTGGCGCTGGTGGCCCTCCATGTCGCCGTGTTCTGGGCGGTCGGGCGGACCCTGCGTCCCTTTGCGCGCATCGTCGAAGGCCTGCGGCGGCTGCAGGCCGGCGACTACGCCACCCGGCTGCCCCCCTTGCCGGGCCGCGAGGCGGCGCTGATCGGCGAGTCGGTCAACCGGCTGGGCGAAGCCATCGAGACGACCCTGCAGCAACGCATCGCCGCCCGCGAGGCCCGGCAGCGGCTGTCGGAGAGCCGGGCCTGGGCCCAGCAGGTCGAGCAGCGCCTGGAGGCCGAGCGCAAGGACATCGCCGCCGAGTTGCACGACGAGCTGGGGCAATCGGTCACCGCTATCCGCTCGCTCGCCCGATCGTTGATGGCCCGGCTGCCGACGGACGACACCACGGGCCGCGAGGCCGCCCAGATGATCGACGCCGAGGCCGCGCGCCTGTACGACGCGATGCACGGCATGATTCCCCGGCTGACACCGCTGACGCTGGGCCCGCTGGGCCTACCCGACGCGTTGCGCGACCTGGTCGCCGGCCTGCGCCTGCGCCACCGGGCGCAGGTCTTCGACCTGCACATCGAGGGTCCGGAAACGCCGCTCGACGCGGACACCGCGCTGGCGGCCTACCGGACGGCCCAGGAGGCCCTGAACAACGCCCTCAAACACAGCGGGGCGCGGCACCTGGGCCTGCTGCTGCAGCACAACGCACAGACCCTGGCCCTGACGGTGACCGACGACGGCTGCGGCCTGCCCCCGCCCGACCAGCGCCCCCACCGCTTCGGCCTGCCCGGCTTGCACGAACGCGCCGCGGCGCTGGGCGGGCGCTTCGACGCCCAGCTCCGCCCCGAAGGCGGCACGCAGGTCCGTCTGGAGCTGCCCTGCGGGGGCCGGCCGGCCGAAGGAGGCGACGCATGAGCCCCCACGCTCCACCGCTGCGCGGGTCGCTGCCCCCCAAGGGGGCTGATCCGGCTTGGGGCGGCCCGGCGCCGGATCGGAGGGTCGTTCAGTGATCCGGGTGGTGCTGGTCGACGACCATGCCGTGGTACGCATGGGGTTTCGCCTGCTGCTGCAGGCCCAGGGCGGGTTCGAGGTGGTGGGCGAGGCCGCCGACGGGGAGACCCTGCTGCGGGAGCTGCCCCAGTGGGCCGCCGACGTCATCGTCATGGACCTGACCATGCCCGGCCTGGGCGGACTGGAGACGCTGCGGCGCCTGCGGTCCCGCGATCCCGTGCCCGGGGTGCTGGTGCTGTCGGCCCACGACGATGCGGCCTACCCGCGCCGTGCCCTCAACGCCGGCGCGCTGGGTTTCCTGGGCAAACGCAGCGCCCCCGAGGCCCTGCCCGAGGCGGTGCGCGCCGTGGCCCAGGGCCGGCGCTACCTGGACCCGCAGACCGCGCAGGCCCTGGCCCTGTCGCAGTTCGACGGCAACACCAGCCCGTTCGACGCCCTGTCCGAGCGGGAATTCGAGGTGTTCACCCGGCTCGCGCGCGGGCGCAGCGTGCAGGAGATCGCCCAGGCGCTGAGCCTGTCGCCCAGCACGGTGGGAACCCACCTGTACAACGTCAAGCAGAAGCTGGGGGCCGGCAACCAGGCCGAGCTCACGCTGCTGGCGCTGCGCTGGGGCGTGATCGAGGCCTGACAGGCTGAGAGGACCGGCCGGCGCCAGCGCCGACGCCGCGGGCCCTCATGATTTTCTGGAGGCGTTTCCATGAAATTCCCGGGGAGCGATTCCCGATCGCCCCGAGGCGCCGGGGCTCGACGGTCTCCACAATGACCAGCAGGCGGGGTCGAAGCCTCGCCGCTGTTGCCCTTCATCTCAACCTCAAGGAAATCGTCATGCAATGGATTGATCCAGCTTTCTGCGACATCCGCCTGGGCTTCGAAGTCACGGCCTACGTCTACGTGCGTTGATCCGGCGGGGGCGGCGCAAGCCGCCCCCCCAGACACGAAGGGCATCCATGAACAACGCCGTCCGGCCTGACCTGCACAGAGACCCCCACGCTTCGCTGCCCCCCGAGGGGGCGTTCGCCGCCTTGGGGCGGCCCGGCGGCGACTCAGGCCGCTACGCCATCCACCCGATGTACCTGTTTCGCTGGGAGCCCAGCCAGACGGCCCATGTGCTGCTGTACCCGGAGGGCATCGTCAAGCTCAACGAGACCGCCGGCGAGATCCTCAAGCGCTGCGACGGCGCGCGCACGGTCGACCAGCTGATCGCCGAGCTGCAAGCGCTGTATCCCGATGAACCGGCCCGCGTCGAAGCGGGCGTGCTGACATTCCTGGAGGTGTTTCGTGCCAAAGGATGGATCCGTCGTCAGGCTTGACGGCCAGGGCAAGCCGCTGTGGCTCGTGCTCGAACTGACCTACCGCTGCCCACTGAAGTGCCCGTGGTGCAGCAACCCCGTGAACGCCGCGCCCGGCCACGGATCGGAGTTGAGCACCGACGAATGGAAACAGGTGCTGCGCCAGGGCCGCGAGCTGGGTGCGCTGCAGCTGGGCTTCACCGGTGGTGAGCCGATGCTGCGCGACGACCTGGAGGAACTGGTGGAAGAGGCCAACCGCCTGGGCTACTACACCAACCTGATCACCTCGGGCGTCGGGCTGAGCGAGGCGCGCCTGGTGGCGCTGAAACAGGCCGGCCTCAAGCAGATCCAGTTGTCCATCCAGTCGAGTGACCGCGACCTGACCGACGCGCTGGTGGGGGCCAAGGTCTTCGACCTGAAGCTGAAGGTGGCGCGGATGATCAAGGCCCACGGTTTCCCCATGGTGCTCAACGTGCCGGTGTTCCGCCACAACGTCGACCAGACGGCGCAGGTTCTCGCGATGGCCGAGGACATCGGCGTCGACTACCTCGAATTCGCCAACATCCAGTACTACAACTGGGCCCTGCTCAACCGCGACGAGCTGATGCCCACGCGCGAACAGCTGGAGCGGGCCGAGCGCACGGTCAACGAGGCCCGACAGCGGCTGGGCGACCGCATGACGATCTACTTCGTGATCCCCGATTACCACGAGTCGCGGCCCAAGGCGTGCATGAACGGCTGGGGCTCGATCCACCTGACCATCGCGCCCGACGGCACCGCCATGCCCTGCCAGGAGGCGCGGTCGATCGACGGCCTGAGCTTTCCGACGGTGCGCGAACACGGCCTGGACTGGCTCTGGAACGAATCGCCCACCTTCCGCAAGTTCCGCGGCCTGGACTGGATGCGCGAGCCCTGCCGGTCCTGCGACGAGCGGGAGATCGACTTCGGCGGCTGCCGCTGCCAGGCCTTTCTGCTGACCGGCGACGCCTGCAACACCGACCCGGCCTGCGCCAAGTCCCCGCACCACGACCTGATCGCCCAGGCCGTGGCACGCGCCACCGACCCGACCCGTGTGCGCATGCCGCTGATCATGCGCACGGCGCCGCAGGAACAACCGACATGAACACCCCACCCCGGCGCCATCCCCTGGACTCGGCCCTGCTGACGGTGCTGCTGGGCGTGGCTCTGACCGCCTTGCTGGTGGCCCTGCTGCGCCTGCTGGGCGCCGCCTGAACAAGCCCGGCCATGGACATCGCTCTGCTGGACCTGCTGCTGCGCTGGGCACACTTCGCTGGCGCGCTGGTGTGGATCGGCCACAACTACGCCACCGCGGTCACGCGCCCGCGCTATGTGCCACTGGTGGCGGCCGACCTCGCCGACCCCAACGGTCCGCGCCAGCGCGACCTGCTGCAGCGCGAGCACGGCACCTTTCGCTACGCCTCGCTGCTCACGCTGGGCACCGGGCTGGCCATGCTGGGGCTGCGAGGTGCGCTGCCCGGCGCCCTGGGCCTGCAGGGCGGCCTGGCGCCCATCGGCGTCGGCCTGTGGCTGGGCGTGATCATGGTGTGCAACCTGTGGTTCGTGCTGTGGCCCCACCAGAAACGCGTGCTGGGCTTCGTGCCCGCGCCCATCGAGGAGCGCCTGCGCTGCTCGCGCATCACCTTCCTGTCGGCGCGCGTGAATACCATGCTGTCGATCCCGCTGCTGTTCTTCATGGCCGCGGGGTCCCATGGCGGTGCCCTGCTGCCCTGAAGCGGTGGCCGCACCGGCCGCCGCCGCGCCCGCCGGTGGCCACCGCTTCTCGGCGGCGGCCGGCCCGCTGCCGCCGGACGTGGTGGACGAGGTGGCCGAGGCCTGCCGGTCCTGGCGCGGCGGGGGATCGGTGCTGAGCCTGCCGTTCATATCGGAGGCGTTTCGCGAACTGCAGCACGAGACCCAGGCCCGCCTGCGACGGCTGCTGGGCCTTCCCCCGGGGTACCAGGTGCTGTTCATGCAGGGTGGGGCCAGCGCGCAGTTCGCCCTGGTGCCGCTCAACCTGCTGGGCCTCGACGGCGCCGCCGCCCACCTGGACACGGGGCACTGGTCGCGACGGGCCGCGGCCGAGGCCGCCCGCCACGCCCGGGTCGTGACGCTGCGGCACGATGCCCTGGACGAACCGGCCCCGCCCCGGGAAACATCGCCGGTGGCCTACCTGCACCTCACCAGCAACGAGACCGCGGACGGTTGGCAGTGGCCCCGGCTGCCGACCAGCCCCTGGCCGCTGGTCGTCGACATGAGCTCCGATCTGCTCACCCGAGCGATCGACTGCACCGGCCTCGGCCTGCTGTACGCCAGCGCCCAGAAGGCACTGGGGGTGCCGGGGCTCACGCTGGTGATCGTGCGGGACGACCTGCTGGGCCGCGCCCGGCCCAGCCTCCCCGGCGTCATGAACTACACCGCCCTGGCCGCCGCCGACTCGCGCCTGAACACGCCGCCGGTGTTTGCCATCTTCGTCGCCCACGCCATGCTGGGCTGGATCGAACGGCAAGGTGGCGTGCCGGCGATGGCCCGCACCGCCGCCCGGCGCAGCCACGCGGTCTATCAGGCGCTGGACACCAGCGGTGGCTTCTACCGCCCTCAGGTCGGGCCAGCCTGGCGCTCAAGCGTCCACCCGTGTTTCGGCCTGGCCGAACGGGCCCTGACACCCCGCTTCCTCGAACAGGCGCGGGCCGCCGGCCTGTTCGATCTGCAGGGGCACCCGGACGTGGGTGGCCTGCGCGTGAGCCTGTACAACGGCACGCCGGAAGCGGCGGTGTCGGCCTTGCTGTCGTTCCTGCAGGAGTTCCAGCGCACCCATGGCTGAGCCTGCCACCGCCAGCGAAACGCCCCTGGCCCGCCGCACACGGCTGGCGCTGGCGCGGTTGCTCGACGTCGCCCGCGACGCGCCGCAATGCTGCGCCTGGCCGGGCCCGGCCGTGCGCCGCATGGGCCTCGACTTTCCCGGCCCGGCCGGACTGGCGGCGGGCTTCGACCCCCATGGCGCGCTGCTTGGTCACGCCCACCGGCTGGGTCTCGGGCACGTGGAACTGGGCACCGTGCCCGGCCCAGCGCTGTGCGGCGCCGGCATGGCTCCCGCCCGACCGGGCCACCCGGGTCCGCAGGCGTCCGCCGCACCGCGCGCCGTCTGCGGCCTCAGCCTGGGCCGGCACCCCGCGACCCCCTGGGCCCGGGCCGAGGACGACTACTTCGCCGGTCTGCAGACCCTCCCGCCCTGGGTGGACTACCTGACGCTCAACCCGGGCCGCTCGCCCCCGACGGCGGCGCGCTTCGCCCAACTGGTGGCCGCCGTGGCCGCCGCGCTCGGCGCAGACCCTGCCCGGCCACGCCGACCGATCATCGTGAAGCTGCCGGCCGCCTGGACCGAGGGCCCCGAGGGTGCCCGTGCGGCCGCCGACTTCGTCACCCGGGGGGCGGACGGGCTGCTGCTCAGCGCCGAGGGCGCACGCGATGCCGGTGCCGCCCTCGAAGCGCTGCGCCGCGTGGCCCGCGCCGTGCCGCGCGACACCTGCCTCATCAGCGTGGGCGGCATCCACAGTGCCCGGGAAGCCCTGGCCCGCCGGCACGCCGGCGCCGACCTGGTTCAACTGCACCGGGGGCTGAGCGAGCTCGGCGTCGACCTGATCCACACGGTCAACCGCGCCCTGGCGGCGCCACTCGACAGCCCAGCACCCCGAAACGGTGCACCGCCTGGCCGGAGCGCACCGTTTCAGGGTTAGTCAGGATGACGGCGGTCTTCGCATGGCCGACGATGTATACACATTCTGTGTTCAATCATCCCTGGGGGTGCTTGGCATTGTTTTTGCTGAATGCCCCGGATGCGGGCCGCCGGCGCCCGAAACCCCCGCCACGGAGACCCCCATGCACAAGCGCCACTTCCTCAAGACCACGGCTGCCCTGGCCGCCGCGGCCGCCTTCGGCATCGCCCACGCCGAAACCCCGATCAAGTTCCAGCTCGACTGGCGCTTCGAGGGCCCGGCAGCGCTGTTCCTGCAGCCCGTGGCCAAGGGGTATTTCAAGGCCGCCGGCCTGGACGTGACCGTGGACTCGGGCAACGGCTCAGGCGGCACCGTCACCCGCGTGGCCTCGGGCACCTACGACATGGGTTTTGCCGACATGGCCGCGCTGATGGAATTCCACGCCAACAACCCGGACGCGCCCAACAAGCCGGTGGCCGTGATGATGGTCTACAACAACACGCCCGCGGCCGTGCTCGCGCTCAAGAAGAGCGGCATCAGCAAGCCCGCCGACCTGAGCGGCAAGAAGCTCGGCGCCCCGGTGTTTGACGCCGGCCGCAAGGCCTTCCCGATCTTCCAGAAGGCCAACGGCGTGAGCAACGTCACCTGGACCTCGATGGACCCGCCGCTGCGCGAGACCATGCTGGTGCGCGGCGACATCGATGCCATCACCGGCTTCTCGTTCACCTCGCTGCTCAACCTGGAAGCGCGCGGTGTGAAGGCCGCGGACGTGGTGATCCTGCCCTACGCCGACCACGGCGTGAAGGTCTACGGCAACGCCATCATCGCCAGCCCCAAGCTGATCAAGGACAACCCGGCCGCCATCAAAGCCTTTCTGAGCGCCTTCACCAAGGGCGCGCGGGACGTCATGGCCAACCCCGCGGCCGGCATCGAAACCGTGAAGGCGCGCGACGGCATCATCAACGTGGCGCTGGAAACGCGCCGCCTGCAGCTCGCCATCGACTCCGTGGTGGCCAGCCCCGACGCGCGCAAGGAAGGTTTTGGCCAGGTCAATGCCGGGCGGCTCTCGCTGATGGCGTCCCAGGTGTCCGACGCCTACGCCACCAAGACCCGCATCAACCCCGCCGCCATCTGGGACGGCTCCATGCTGCCCCCGGCCGCCGAACTCAACGTGCTGCCGCCCGCGAAGAAGTAAGCCCCGCGAGCAATACCGGCGCGCACCCGACGCCTTCGGCCCGGGGCGCGCGCGTTTTCGTGACCGCTGGCCATTTTTCAGGACCGCCCCATGCCAGAAGCCACCCCCACGCCCGCCGCCAGCGACAAGCCCTTCGTCGAATTCGACCAGGTCTGGCTGGCCTACAACGACGAACTGCTGGCCCAGAACGTCTTCGCGGTCGAAGACATCAACCTCCAGGTGAAACAGGGCGAATTCATCGCCATCGTCGGCCCCTCGGGTTGCGGCAAGTCCACCTTCATGAAGCTCACCACCGGGCTGAAGATGCCCAGCATGGGCCGGATCCTCATCGACGGCCAGCCGGTGACCGGCCCGCTCAAGATCTCGGGCATGGCCTTCCAGGCGCCTTCACTGCTGCCCTGGCGCACCACGCTGGACAACGTGCTGCTGCCGCTGGAGATCGTGGAACCCTACCGCAGCCAGTTCAAGGACCGGCGCAAAGAGTACGAGGAGCGAGCGAAGAAGCTACTGGCCAGCGTGGGCCTGGGCGGCATGGAGAAGAAGTTCCCCTGGGAGCTCTCGGGCGGCATGCAGCAGCGCGCCAGCATCTGCCGCGCGCTGATCCACGAGCCCAAGATGCTGCTGCTGGACGAGCCCTTCGGCGCGCTCGATGCCTTCACGCGCGAAGAACTCTGGTGCACGCTGCGCGATCTGTGGGAGGCACAGCGCTTCAACGTGATCCTGGTCACGCACGACCTGCGCGAGAGCGTGTTCCTGGCCGACACCGTGTACTGCATGAGCAAGAGCCCGGGCCGCTTCGTGGTGAAGCGCGAGATCGAGATCCCGCGCACGCGCGACCTGGAGGTGACCTACACGCCCGGGTTCACCGACATCGTGCACGAGCTGCGTGGGCATATCGGAGCAATGAGAGGGGCGCCCCCCGCGCCGGCCTGACGGCCGTCACCCCCCGGAGGGGGGCAACACCTGCGGCCTTGCAAAGCCAGTTCCGCGGTGTTCTGGGCTGGGTCCGTGGCACGCGTATCGCATCAGCATCTTGAAATGACGTAGGAATCCACACCATGAACAAGAAACAAGTCGAACGCTGGTCGCCCTTGCTGCTGCTGATCGCCATCGTCGTGGTCTGGGAGGTCATCACCAGTGGCTTCGGCGTCTCGGAGTTCATCTTCCCCAGCCCCTCGCGCATCTGGGAGCAGACGCTGGAGCACAAGGCCACCATCCTCGGCCACGCCTGGCGCACCTACTGGGTGACGATGGCGGGCTTTGGCATCGCCATCGTGGTGGGCGTGCTGCTGGGCTTCCTCATTGGCAGCTCGCGCCTGGCCTATGCGTCGGTGTACCCGCTCATGACCGCCTTCAACGCCCTGCCCAAGGCGGCCTTCGTGCCGATCCTGGTGGTGTGGTTCGGCATCGGCGCCGGCCCGGCGATCCTGACGGCCTTCCTGATCAGCTTCTTCCCCATCATGGTCAACATCGCCACCGGTCTGGCCACGCTGGAGCCCGAGCTGGAAGACGTGTTGCGTGTGCTGGGCGCCAAGCGCTGGGACGTGCTCACCAAGGTCGGCCTGCCGCGCTCCATGCCTTATTTCTTCGGCTCGCTCAAGGTCGCGATCACGCTGGCCTTCGTGGGCACCACGGTGTCGGAGATGACGGCGTCCAACGAAGGCATCGGCTACCTGCTGATCTCGGCCGGCAGCTCCATGCAGATGGGCCTGGCCTTCAGCGGCCTGCTGGTGGTGGGCGCGATGGCGATGGCGATGTACGAGCTGTTCAGCTTCATCGAGAAGCACACCACCGGCTGGGCGCATAGACGATAGCCCCCCCCGCGCCGCTTGCGGCGTCACCCCCCAGGGGGCGACACTGGCGGCCCGGCGAAGCCGGTTCCGCGGTGTCCTGGGTTGGGCTGCCGCTCGCTCCCGCCCCCTACACTTCCCTCCCATGCCCTGGCACGCCTCCCTCTCACTCGACTACCGACTGGACGCGCAGCGCACGGTGCTGCGCCACGAACACGACGGCCCGCTGCGCATCTTCAAGAGCCTCTACCCCGAGGGCGATGCGATCTGCCACAACGTGCTGATCCACCCACCCGGCGGCCTGGTGGGTGGCGACGTTCTGGACGTGAAGGTGCACGTGGGCAGTGGCGCCCATGGCCTGATCAGCACGCCGGGTGCGACCCGCTTCTATGCCTCCGACGGCCTGCCCGCCACGCAGCAGGTGGCGCTCACGCTGGACGCCGGGGCGCGGCTCGAATGGCTGCCGCTCGAAGCCCTGGCCTACCCCGGCTGTGCGGCTCACAACACGCTGCGGGCCACGCTGGCCGAGGGCGCGGAGCTGATGGCCTGGGACGTGACCGCGCTCGGACTGCCCCTGGCCGGCCAGCCGTTCACCCAGGGCTGCTTCAGCCAGCGGCTGGAGATTCCCGGGCTGTGGCTGGAGCAGGCGCGCATCGACGCGGCCGACACGCGCCTGCTGGCCTCCCCGCTGGGGCTGGGCGGCCAGCGCTGCCTGGGCACGCTGCTGCTGGCCAGCGGCACGGCCTTCAGCCGGGAGCGCCGCGAACAGCTGCTGGAGGTGGCGCGCGCCGCGCTGGAAGACGAGGCCGACGGGGTACGGGCCGGCGCCACCTGCCCCAACCCGCAGATGCTGGTGGTGCGCGCCGTGGCCCCGCTGGTGGAGCCCCTGATGGCCCGCCTGCAGCGGGTCTGGGCGGCACTGCGCCCCGCCGCCTGGGGGCTCGGCGCCACCCCGCCGCGTATCTGGCGGGTCTGATCCCCGGTCCGGAAAAGCCCCCGCTTTGCGCCGCAGTTCCGGCGTTTGGCCCCCGCCAGGCTGTGCAGAATGAAGCTAAGCACTCCTGCCCGCGCCCATTCCGCCCACCCCAGCCACCATGCCCGTGACCTACAGCGATCTGCACGACGCCCGCGCGCTGGTGGTGGACAGCAATCCGCTGTCGCGCTCCATCTTGGTGTCGCAGCTGCGCGAGTGCGGTGTGGGCACGCTGGTGCAATGCCCCCGGCTGGCCGACGCGCGCCGCAAGCTGGAGATGGGCAGCTACGACGTGGTGATCTGCGACCAGTATTTCGAGCGCGAGGAAATCACCGGGCAGGACCTGCTCGACGACCTGCGGCGCAACCAGCTGCTGCCCTACTACACCGTGTTCGTGATGGTCACGTCCGAGTCGGCGTACAGCAAGGTGGCCGAAGCGGCCGAATCGGCGCTGGACGCCTACATCCTCAAACCCCACACCGCCGCCGGCCTGGTGGAGCGCATCCGCCAGGCGCGGGTGCGCAAACAGGCGCTCAAGGACATCTTCACCGCCATCGAGCGCGAGGAGTTCGAGCACGCCGCCAACCTGTGCCGCCAGCGCTTCGAGTCGCGCGGGCCATACTGGCTGTACGCCGCGCGCATCGGCGCCGAGCTGATGCTGCGCAACGGGCACCTGAGCGACGCGCAGAAGCTCTATGAGGCGGTGGTGGAGGCCAAGACCCTGCCCTGGGCCCGCCTGGGCGTGGCCCGGGCACAGCTGGAAGCGGGCTACCCGCAGCGCGCCACCACCACCCTGGAAGGCCTGATCGAAACCGAACCGGGCTACACCGACGCTTACGACGTGATGGGGCGCGCGCAGTTCGAGCTGGGCAACTTCCAGAACGCGCTGGCCACCTTCAAGATGTCCACCCAGCTCACGCCCTCGTCGGTCAACCGGCTGCTCAAGCACGGCATGATGGCCTACTACGCCGGCGACCGCGAAGAGGGCGTGGAGCTGCTCGACCGCGCCACCCGCATCGGACTGGCCTCCAAGTTCTACGACCCGCAGGCGCTGGTGCTGCTGGCCTTCGCGCGGCTGGACGACAACGACCAGCGCGGCCTGCTGCGCTGCGTGGAGCAGCTCGAACACCTGCGCGACCGCAGCCCGGACAACCCGCGCCCGCAGCGCCTGCTGGAGATGGCCCAGACCCTGGTGTCGATACAGACCTACCAGACCGCCCGCGCGCTCGACGACGTGCGGCACTGGGCCAAGACGATTTCCCAGCCCGAGTTCGACTTCGAATCGGCCAGCAACCTGCTCGCCCTCATGACCCAGCTGGCCAGGCGCTCGATCCAGCTCTACGAGGTGGACGCGGCCGTGGACACGCTGGGCCTGCGCTTTTGCACCAGCAAGGCGCTGACCGAGCTGCTGGCCTGCGCGGCGGTCGGGCGCTCGGAGTTCGCCGACCGCGTGCGCGAGGCCCACGCGCAGATCCTCAAGCTCACCGAACAGGCCATGACACTGAGCCTCCAGGGCGACCCGCAGGGCGCGGTGGAGAAGCTGCTGACGGAGGCCACCCGCACACTCAACGCCAAGCTGATCGAATCGGCCCACCTGGTGCTGCAGCGCTACACGGACAGCATCCCCGACCACGCGGCCCTGCTGAAGCGCGCGCAGGCCATGCGCGAGCGCTACCGCAGCAGCGACATCCACGCGGGCCTGGGCGAACAGAGCCACATCGGGCGCGCCGCGGGCGGCGTGTCGCTGCCCGGCGGCTACAAGCCCCCGAACCCCGAGGGCCTGCTGGGCAAGGTGACCGCGGTATAGGGCGTCACTCCGCCAGGGCCTATATCGCCACCAGCTGGCGCACGCCCTTGGCCTGCATCTCGCTGCCCGGGCCGCTGGCGATGACCTCGCCGCGCTCCATCACCACATAGCGGTCGGCCAGCGCTTCGGCAAAGTCGTAGTACTGCTCCACCAGCACGATGGCCATGTTGCCGCGGTCGGCGAGCATGCGGATCACGCGGCCGATGTCTTTGATGATGTTGGGCTGGATGCCTTCGGTGGGCTCGTCGAGGATCAGCAGCTTCGGGCCGGCCGCGAGCGCGCGCGCGATGGCCAGCTGCTGTTGCTGCCCGCCCGAGAGGTCGCCCCCGCGGCGGCCCAGCATCTGCTTCAACACCGGGAACAGCTCGAACAGCTCGGCCGGGATCGGCGTGCCGCCCTTGCGGGTCGCCAGCCCCATCTGCAGGTTTTCCTCAACCGTGAGGCGGCCAAAAATCTCGCGGCCCTGCGGCACGAAACCCACGCCCAGTCTGGCCCGCTCGTAGGGTGTGGCCTGGGTGATCGCGACGCCGTCGAGCGTGACGCTGCCGCTCTTGATGGGCACCAGCCCCATGAGCGATTTCAGCAGCGTGGTCTTGCCCACCCCGTTGCGGCCCAGCACCACCGTGACCTGGCCCAGCTCGGCCTGCAGGCTCACGTTGCGCAGGATGTGGCTGCCGCCGTAGTACTGGTTGACGTCCTTGACTTCGAGCAGGCTCATGGTGTTTCCCGTAGGCGGCTCAGCGGCCCAAATAGACTTCGATCACACGCTCGTCGGCCTGCACCTCGTCGAGCGTTCCCTCGGCCAGCACGGCCCCATCACACAGCACCGTGACCTTCTCGGAAATGGTGCGGATGAAGCCCATGTCGTGCTCCACCACCATCAGCGAGTGTTTGCCCTTGAGCGTCAGGAACAGCTGCGCCGTGCGCTCGGTTTCTTCGTCCGTCATGCCGGCCACGGGTTCATCGAGCAGCAGCAGTTTCGGGTCCTGCATCAGCAGCATCCCGATCTCCAGCCACTGCTTCTGGCCGTGGCTCAGGTTGCCTGCCTGGCGCGCCGCGCTGTCGGCGAGGTGGATGGTGGTCAGCACCTCACCGAGACGGTCTTTCTCTTCGCCCGTGGGGCGGAACACCATGCTGTGGCGCACGCGCTTGTCGGTCGCCAGCGCGAGCTCCAGGTTCTCGTACACGCTGAGCTGCTCGAACACCGTGGGCTTCTGGAACTTGCGGCCGATGCCCATGGCGGCGATCTCGGCCTCGCGGTGGCGCAGCAGGTCGATGGTGCTGCCGAAGAACACCTGGCCTTTGTCGGGCCGGGTCTTGCCGGTGATGATGTCCATCATCGTGGTCTTGCCCGCGCCGTTGGGGCCGATGACGCAGCGCAGCTCGCCGGGCGCGATGTCCAGGCTCAGGCCATTGATGGCCTTGAAGCCGTCGAAGCTCACGTGCACGTCTTCCAGATACAGGATGCGGCCGTGCGTGGTGTCGACCTCGCCGGGCGTGTGGAGGCGACCGTAGGCGGCGGCGCGACCACCGGACTCGGTCCGGCCCAGCACGCTCGCGGTCTGCAGTTTTTCAAAGCGCTGCGCGCCTTCTTCCATCAGGTCGGGCGTCATGCTTTCGCTCCACGGATTTTCTTCACCAGCCCCACCACGCCCTGCGGCATCCACAGCGTGACCGCGATGAACAACGCGCCCAGGAAGTACAGCCAGTATTCGGGGAAGCTCACGGTGAGCCAGCTCTTGGCGCCGTTGACGATGAAGGCGCCGAGGATGGGGCCGACCAGCGTGGCGCGGCCACCCACCGCCGTCCACACCGCGATCTCGATGCTGGCGGCGGTGCTCATCTCGCCCGGGTTGATGATGCCGACCTGCGGCACGTACAGCGCACCGGCCACGCCGCACATCACGGCCGAGATCGTCCAGATGGTGAGCTTGTAGGGCAGCGGGTTGTAGCCGCAGAACATGACACGGCTCTCGGCGTCGCGCACCGCCTGCAGCACACGGCCGAACTTGCTGCCCACCAGCCAGCGCGCCCAGAGGAAGAAGCCCAGCAGCGTGAAGCCGGTCAACACGAACAGCGTCATGCGCATGTTCTGCGTCGCGATCGGAAGCCCCAGGATGCGCTTGAAATCGGTGAAGCCGTTGTTGCCGCCCAGCCCGGTTTCGTTGCGGAAGAACAGCAGCAGCGCGGCGAAGGTGAGCGCCTGCGTGATGATGGAGAAATACACGCCCTTGATGCGCGAGCGGAAGGCGAAGTAGCCGAACACGAAGGCCACCAGACCGGGCACGAGCACGATCAGCAGCAGCGTGGCGATGAAGCTGTCGGAGAGCGCCCAGTGCCAAGGCAGCTCCTTCCAGTCCAGGAAGACCATGAAGTCGGGCAGCTCGCTTTTGTAGTTGCCGTCGGTGCCGATCTGGCGCATCAGGTACATGCCCATCACGTAGCCGCCGAGCGCGAAGAACAGGCCATGGCCCAGCGACAGGATGCCGGTGTAGCCCCAGATCAAATCCATGGCCAGCGCGCAGATGGCGTAACACATGATCTTGCCCAACAGGCCGACCATGTAGTCGGAAAGGTGGAAGGCGCTGTCGGCCGGCACGAACAGGTTGAGCAGCGGCGCCACGGCGCAGACCACCAGCAGGGCCACGATGAAGGCGCTCCAGCCGGCGCGGGTGAGCAGCGGGCCGGCTTGCGGCAACGTCACGGATGCAGGAACGGGAGGTGTGGACATGTTGGTCATGCTTCGGCGCTCCGGCCCTTCATGGCGAAGATGCCCTGCGGCCTCTTCTGGATGAAGACGATGATGAAGACCAGCACCGCGATCTTGGCCAGCACGGCGCCCGCCCAGCCTTCGAGGAACTTGTTGAGGATGCCGAGGCCCAGCGCGGCGTACACCGTGCCCGCGATCTGGCCCACGCCACCAAGCACCACCACCATGAACGAGTCCACGATGTAGTTCTGGCCCAGGTCGGGGCCGACGTTGCCGATCTGGCTGAGCGCGCAGCCCGCCAGCCCGGCGATCCCCGAGCCCAGCGCAAACGCGTAGGTGTCGATGCGTGCGGTGTTCACGCCCATGCACGAGGCGATCGGCCGGTTCTGCGTGACGCCGCGCACGAACAGGCCCAGGCGCGTCTTGCCGATCAGCAGCGTCACGCCCACCAGCACCGCCACCGCGAAGCCGATGATGATGATGCGGTTCCAGGGCAGGCTGAGGTTGCCCATGAGGGTGACGCCGCCGCTCATCCAGCTCGGGTTTTCCACGCCCACGTTCTGCGCGCCGAACAGGCTACGCACGCCCTGCATCAGCACCAGCGAAATGCCCCAGGTGGCCAGCAGCGTTTCCAGTGGGCGGCCGTAGAGAAAGCGGATCACCGTGCGCTCCATCGCCGCGCCCACCAGGGCCGAAGCGATGAAGGCCAGCGGCATGGCCACCAGCAGGTACCAGTCGAACCACTGGGGCAGCGCCTCGCGGAAGAACGACTGCACCAGCCAGGTGGCGTAGGCACCGATCATGATCAGCTCGCCGTGGGCCATGTTGATCACGCCCATGAGACCGTAGGTGATGGCCAGGCCCAGCGCGGCCAGCAACAGGATGCTGCCCAGGCTGACGCCGGTGAAGGCCTGGCCCAGCGCGCTGCTGATGGCCAGCGAGCGGTCCAGCGCGGCCAGCGAGGCCTTCAGCGCACCCTGCACCGGCGCGCTCTCCTCCGTTTCCAGCCGCTGCAGCAGCAACGGGCGCACGATGGCCTGGCGCGCCTCGCCGAGCTTTTGCGCCGCCTGCAGGCGCTGCGCTTCGTCTTCGCTGGCGAGCAGCACGGCGGCCCGCGCCAGCTCCAGCGTCTGGCGCGCCTGCGGGTCGATGTCGGCGGCCAGCGCCTTGTCGATCAGGGGCAGCTGCGAGGCATCGGGTTCGTCAAAAGCGTTGCGCTGCAGGCTGCTGGCGGCTTCGCGCTGGCGCGCGGCATCGGCCCCCACCAGCTGCATGCCCGCCAGCGCCGTCTCCATGGCGCTGCGCAGGCGGTTGTTGATCATCACGTCTTCGGCCTCTTCGGGCACGGCGGCCACGCGCTCGCCGGTCACGGCGTCGAGCGCACCGTCGCCCTGCACGATAAGCACCCGCTCGCCCACCACGCGCACGGACTCGTCCGCCATGGCCTGTATCAGCACCGAGGCCCGCTCGTCGGCCGCGGTGGCCAGGCGGTTCAGGGTGGTGATGCGGTCGTCCGTCTCACCCGCCACCAGTGCCAGCGCGTCAGCCGGTGTGAGCGCCTGGGCCGCACCCGCGCCCATCCACAGCGCCAACCCCAGCCCCAGAAGCCGGAGCCAATGAATCTTCATGAAATTTCCTCAACCAATACCAAGCCAAGCACAGTGCGCCAACAGACCCTCAAGGCCAACGCCAACCAAGCCCCAACCCAGGGACACCGAGGGTCCGGCTCCGCCGGCCCAAGGTGTCGCCCCCCTCCCGCCGAAGGCGAGAGAGGGGGGAGCGCCGAAGGCGCGCGGGGGGTGCTTATTTACTTCACCATGGGCATGTTCTTCTTGCCCTTGTTCTCGGCGATGTAGTCGCTCCACGGATCGGCGACCACCGGGCCCGGCGTCTTCCAGACCACGTTGAACTGGCCGTCGGCCTTCACCTCGCCGATGAACACCGGCTTGTGCAGGTGGTGGTTTTCCTTGTCCATGGTGGACGTGAAGCCACCCGGGGCCTTGAAGGTCTGGCCGGCCATGGCGGCGATCACCTTGTCGGTGTCGGTGCTCTTGGCCTTCTCGACCGCCTGTGCCCACATGTTGATGCCGATGTAGGTGGCTTCCATCGGGTCGTTGGTCAGCGGCTTGTCCTTGTGACCAGCGATGCCCTTGGCCTTGGCGTAGGCGGCCCACTTCTTGGTGAACTCGGCGTTGGTCGGGTTCTTCACGCTCATGAAGTAGTTCCAGGCGGCCAGGTGGCCCACCAGCGGCTTGGTGTCGACACCACGCAGCTCTTCTTCACCCACCGAGAAGGCGACCACCGGAACGTCCTTGGCCGACAGACCGGCGTTGCCCAGTTCCTTGTAGAACGGCACGTTGGAGTCGCCGTTGATGGTGGAGACCACAGCCGTCTTCTTGCCCGCAGCGGCGAACTTCTTGATGTTGGCGATGATGGTCTGGTAGTCGGAGTGACCGAAGGGGGTGTACTCCTCCATGATGTCTTCTTCCTTCACGCCCTTGGCTTTCAGGAAGGCGCGCAGGATCTTGTTGGTGGTGCGGGGGTAGACGTAGTCGGTGCCCAGCAGCACCCAGCGCTTGGCCGAGCCGCCGTCCTTGCTCATCAGGTATTCGACCGCGGGAATGGCCTGCTGGTTGGGCGCGGCACCGGTGTAGAACACGTTCTTGCTCAGCTCTTCACCTTCGTACTGCACCGGGTAGAACAACAGCGAGTTCTTCTCTTCAAACACCGGCAGCACCGACTTGCGCGAGACCGAGGTCCAGCAGCCGAACACGGCGGCCACCTTGTCCTGATCGATCAGCTGCTTGGCCTTCTCGGCGAACAGCGGCCAGTTGGAAGCGGGGTCGACCACCACGGGTTCGAGCTTCTTGCCGAGCACGCCGCCCTTGGCGTTGATCTCGTCGATGGCCATCAGGGCCACGTCTTTCAGCACGGTTTCCGAAATGGCCATCGTGCCCGACAGGCTGTGAAGCACACCGACCTTGATGGTGTCGGCAGCGTGGGCCGAGAGGCCGAAAGCGCCCAGGGCGGTGGCGACCGTCAGGGCTTTGAGGGTGAATCGACGTTGCATCATGGCGCTTCTCCAGGGTTCAAAAAAACATCCGTTGGTGGGGTGACTCTGGCCGCCGACCACCCGTTTCCGGGCGGTTCACAGCGGACAACTGGATGCTAGGGAAGGCCCTGGGGAACGTCTGTACGCCGGGTGGCGTATGCCGGAACGCCGACCGGTCACAATCTCGGTCAACTTCCTTTTGGACAGAGCTCCATTCACCCATCCATGCCCACGAACACGTCCACCTACGACCAGCCGAGCGGAACACCGCCGCGGACCGTCAAAGAGGATCAGATCGAATACGGCTTCATCGGCAAGCTTCAGAACCTGAAGTACGAATACCGCGCAGACATTCGCGACCGCGCTGCACTGGAAAGGAACTTTCGCGAGAAGTTCGAAGCCCTGAACCGCGTCAACTTGTCGGACGGTGAATTCACCCGCCTGCTGGACGAGATCGTTACCCCCGATGTCTTCACCGCGTCGCGGAAGCTGCGAGAGCGCGAAACCTTCACCCGCGACGACGGCACCCCGCTGAACTACACGCTGGTCAACATCAAAGACTGGTGCAAGAACAGCTTCGAGGTCATTCACCAGCTGCGCATCAACACCGACTACAGCCACCACCGCTACGACGTTCTCATCCTCATCAACGGCGTGCCCTGCGTGCAGATCGAGCTCAAGACGCTGGGTATCAGCCCGCGCCGTGCCATGGAGCAGATCGTCGACTACAAGAACGATCCCGGCAACGGCTACAGCAAGACGCTGCTGTGCTTCCTGCAGCTGTTCATCGTCAGCAACCGCACCGACACCTGGTACTTCGCCAACAACAACGCCCGTCACTTCGCCTTCAACGCCGACGAGCGCTTCCTGCCCATCTACCAGTTTGCCGACGAGGCCAACAAGAAGATCACCCACCTCGACCACTTTGCCGAGACCTTCCTGCCCAAGTGCACGCTGGGCCAGGCCATCAGCCGCTACATGGTGCTGGTGGCCAGCGAACAGAAGCTGTTGATGATGCGGCCCTATCAGGTGTACGCCGTCAAGGCCATCGTGGACTGCATCCACCAGGACTGCGGCAACGGCTACATCTGGCACACCACCGGCAGCGGCAAGACGCTCACGTCCTTCAAAGCCTCCACCCTGCTCAAGGACAACCCCGACATCGAAAAGTGTTTGTTCGTGGTGGACCGCAAAGACCTGGATCGCCAGACCCGCGAAGAATTCAACCGCTTCCAGGAAGGCTGCGTCGAAGAGAACACCAACACCGGCACGCTGGTGCGCCGCCTGCTCTCAAGCGACTACGCCGACAAGGTCATCGTCACCACCATCCAGAAGCTGGGCCTGGCGCTGGACGAAAACAGCAAGCGCAACAAGCAACGCAAAAAGAGCGACCTCAAGACCTACAAGGAACAGCTCGAACCGCTGAGCGACAAACGCATCGTCTTCATCTTCGACGAATGCCACCGCTCGCAGTTTGGCGACAACCACGAGGCCATCAAGACCTTCTTCCCCAAGGCCCAACTCTTCGGCTTCACCGGCACGCCCATCTTCGAGAAGAACGCCACCGCCAAACAGTTCGAAGGCGAAGAAGGCCAGTTCAAGACCACCAAAGACCTGTTCCAGAAGGAACTACACGCCTACACCATCACCCACGCGATTGAAGACACCAACGTGCTGCGCTTCCACGTGGACTACTACAAGCCGGAAGGAAAGAACCCGCCCAAGCCCGGCGAACCGCTGGCCAAAAAAGCCGTGGTCGAAGCCATCCTGGCCAAACACGACACCGCCACCGCCGGCCGCCGCTTCAACGCCGTGCTGGCCACCGCCAGCATCAACGACGCCATCGAATACCACGGCCTGTTCGATGAACTGCAAAAGGTGAAACAGGCGGCCGCCCCGTCCTTCCAGCCGCTGAACATCGCCTGCGTGTTCTCGCCCCCAGCCGAAGGCAACCCCGACGTGAAGCAACTGCAGCAAGACCTGCAGCAGGAAAAGGTCGACAACGAGGAAGACCCCGAAGGCAAAAAGGCCGCGCTCAAAGCCATCCTGGCCGACTACAACGCGCGCTACGGCAGCAACCACAGCATCGGCGAGTTCGACCTGTACTACCAGGACGTTCAAAAGCGCATCAAAGACCAGCAGTGGCCCAACGCCGACTACCCGGCAGCCAAGAAGATCGACATCACCATCGTGGTGGACATGCTGCTCACCGGTTTTGACAGCAAGTACCTGAACACCCTGTACGTGGACAAGAACCTCAAGTACCACGGGCTGATTCAGGCCTTCTCGCGCACCAACCGCGTGCTCAACGGCAGCAAGCCCTACGGCAACATCCTCGACTTCCGCCAGCAGCAAGACAGCGTGGACGCGTCCATCGCCCTGTTCTCGGGCGAAAACGCCACCGAGGAAGAACGCAAGATCTGGCTGGTGGACAAGGCGCCCGTGGTCATTGAAAAGCTCGACGCTGCCGTGCACAAGCTGGCCGACTTCATGCAGACCCAGGGCCTGCCCTGCGCGCCCGAAGCCGTGCCCCAGCTCAAGGGCGACGACGCCCGCGCCGCCTTCATCAAGGCCTTCAAGGAAGTGCAGCGCCTCAAGACCCAGCTCGACCAGTACACCGACCTGACCGCCGACAACGCCACCGCCATCGAAGCCATCCTGCCGCGCGAAGACCTGCAGGCCTTCCGTGGCGTGTACCTCGACACGGCCCAGCGTCTCAAGGCACAACAAGGCAAGAGCGCGCAGGGCGCAGACGACCAAGCCGGCACCGACGAAGTGGACCAGCTCGACTTTGAATTCGTGCTGTTCGCCAGCGCCGTGATCGACTACGACTACATCATGGGCCTGATGTCTCGCTTCACGCAGCAAGGCAACGGCAGCAAGCTGAAGATGAGCCGCGAGCAGCTCATCGGCATCATCGCGGCCGACGCCAAGTTCATGAACGAGCGCGACGACATCGCCGCCTACATCAACACCCTCAAGGCCGGCGAAGGCCTGAGCGAGACCGCCATCCGCGAGGGCTACCTCCGCTTCAAGAAGGAACGGGACGGCGCCGAACTGGCCGCCATTGCCGCCCGGCACAGTCTGGCCGCCCCTGCCCTGCAAGCCTTTGTGGACAACACGCTGCAACGCCTGATCCTGGACGGCGAGCGCTTAAGCGACCTCATGGCCCCGCTGGACCTGGGATGGAAGGCCCGGGCGCAAGCCGAGACCGCGCTGATGGCCGAGCTGATGCCCCTGCTGAACAAACGCGCCCAGGGGCGCGAGATTTCGGGCTTGAGCGCGTATGAGTGAACAACCGCCCCTGACCGAAGCTGCTCTGCTGGAGCGTGTGGCGCTGGGCGAACACTCCCGCCAGCAGTTCAAACGCAGCTTCAACAGCCCCGACGCCCTGGCCGCCGAGCTGGCCGCCTTTGCCAACAGCGGCGGCGGCACCCTGCTCATTGGCGTCAACGACGACGGCAGCCTGGCCGGGCTGGATCCGGCCGAGCTGCGCCGCCTCAACCAGATGCTCAGCAACGCCAGCAGCCAGCATGTGCGCCCGCCCCTGCACCCCCACACACAAAACGTGCAAACCCACGCCGGGCTGGTGATGGTGGTCACCGTGCCCAACGGGCTGGCCAAACCCTACCTGGACCAGCAAGGCCGCATCTGGGTCAAACACGGCGCCGACAAACGCCACGTGACCGCCCGCGAAGAAATGCAACGCATGTTCCAGAGTGGTGGCCTGGTGTACGCCGATGTGGTGCCGGTCACGGGCACCACCAGCGTCGATCTGGACGAACCCGCCTTTCGCCGCTACCTGGCCCAGTACTACAGCGCAGACACCGCGCTGGCCGGGTTGCCGCTGGATGCCGTGTTGCAAAACCTGGGGCTGGGCGATGGTCATGAACTCACCCTGGCCGGCCTCATGCTCTTTGGCCGCAACCCCCTGCGCTGGCGCCCTGCGTTCACCATCAAGGCCGTGGCTTTCTTCGGCAACAGCATTGCCGACAGCCACTACCAGGACAGCCAGGACTTCAGCGGCACCCTGCCCACCCAATACGCCGAGGCGCTGGCCTTCATCAAACGCAACCTTCGCCGCGTGCAGGGCGACCAGGGCTTCAACTCACCGGGCATCCTGGAAGTGCCCGAAGTCGCCCTGCAAGAGCTGCTGGTCAACGCCCTGGTGCACCGCGACTACTTCACCAGCGCGTCCATCCGCATCCTGGTGTTTCGCGACCGCATCGACATCGTCAGCCCCGGCGCGCTGCCCGACAGCCTGAGCATTGAAGATATCCGTCGGGGCAAAAGCAACCGCCGCAACCCCACACTGAGCGAACACGCCTTTAGGCTGCTGCCCTACCGGGGCATGGGCAGCGGCATCCCCCGTGCGCTGGGCGAGTGGCCCCAGATTGAGCTGATCAGCGAAGCCGGCGGCAACCAGTTCACCGCCAGCGTGCAGCGGCCCCAGGCGCAGGGGGTGGGAGCTGGCGAACAAGTGACCGAACAAGTCGAGGCCCCAGTCACCGACCCAGTCACCGACCCAGTCACCGACCCAGTGTTGCGGCTGTTGCAAACCCTTGCCGAGGGGCCTCTGGCACCTTCGGTCATCCAGCAGCGACTGGCGCTGAAGCACCGCCCAACCTTCCGAACCAACTACCTGCGACCGGCTTTGGAGCGGTTGTGGATCGAACCTACCCTGCCCGACAAACCCAACAGCCGCCTGCAGCAATACCGCCTGACCGCACAAGGAAAGGCCTTGTTGAAATGAACTTGTTTTGCACCATTCGCTGGGACGCCTGCGCGTTCAACTACGGCGAAATCGCCTCAATTAAAAGTCAGGCCGGGTTCATCACGCAAATGCGCAGCCTGCCAGCCGATCACCATTTGAAGAGGCTGGCGCGATGAGCGGCGAAAAAACCATGCTGGTGCCCAAGCTGCGGTTTCCGGAGTTTCGGGGGGCCAAGCCATGGCAAACATATTCAGGCGACCACCTGTTTGATCAGGTGAGCGACAAGAACCTGAAGCCCGGGCTCCCCGTTCTCGCAATTACACAAGAGCATGGCGCCATTCCGCGCGACATGATTGACTACCATGTCTCAGTCAGCGAAAAGAGCATCGAGAGCTACAAGGTCGTTCAGGTAGGTGACTTCATCATCAGCCTGCGCTCCTTTCAGGGCGGAATTGAATACTCGCAATACCACGGCATCTGCAGCCCGGCATATGTCATCTTGAGGAGGCGCGCAGCGGGAAGTGACTCCTATTTCAAGCATTACCTGAAAACGGACCGATTCATTCAAATCCTCACCAAGAACCTAGAAGGTCTTCGTGACGGAAAGATGATCAGTTACAAGCAGTTCTCTGAGCTGCAGATTCCAATCCCTGCGCCAGAAGAACAAAAAAGAATTGCCGACTGCCTTAGTTCCCTGGATGAACTGATCGCCGTGCAAGGGCGCACAGTGGAGGCTCTCAAGAACCACAAAAAAGGACTGATGCAGCAACTATTCCCCCGCGAAGGCGAAACCCAACCCCGCCTACGCTTCCCTGAATTTCGGGATGCTGAGGAGTGGAGTATTACCACTGTGGGCGGTTTGGTTAGGGCGGGATGTCTTTTTCCGCCAAAGGACGGGAATCACGGGAACATTCACCCTAAGTCATCAGACTATGTCGCGACCGGGATACCGTTCATCATGGCAAGTGATCTCAAAGGCGGACTGATCGACATTGAAAAATGCCACTTCATCAGCAAAGAGCAGGCCGACACCCTGCAAAAAGGATTCGCGAAAGAGGGTGATGTGCTTCTCTCACACAAGGGTACGGTGGGTGAAGTCGCGGTGGTGCGGAAAATCAATACGCCGTACCTGATGCTGACACCGCCGGTCACCTACTACCGCGTGAAAGACCACCAGAAGCTCTCAAATGAATTTCTTGCACAGCTCTTTGTAGCCGACTCGTTTCAAGCAAACCTTGTGGAAGCATCCGGCGGCGGAACCAGGGCCTATATCGGGATAACTGAACAGGCGAAATTGCGTGTGCAGCTTCCTAGAGATTTGGAGGAACAACAGCGCATAGCCCGTTGCCTGAACAGCCTCGACACGTTCATCACCGCCGCAGCCGAAGAACTCGACAAACTCAAGACCCACAAGACGGGCCTAATGCAGCAGCTGTTTCCCTCGTCGGAGGCGCGAGAAGCATGAGCGACAAGCCGACGATTCACCGCTTCACCGACCTGCGCCGCCTGGCCGTCAGGCTGCGGGACGACCTGAACGGCGGCGGTCAGGACTTTGTGCTGCTCTACGCCTACAACGGCACGGGCAAGACCCGCCTGTCGATGGCGTTCAAGGACGAGGGCAAGCGCAAGAACAAAGGCCAACCCGACACGCTGTACTTCAATGCCTTCACCGAAGACCTGTTCTCCTGGGACAACGACCTGGAGAAAGACAGCGAGCGGCGCCTGCACATCAACACCGACTCGCAGTTCTTCAAGGGCCTGAAGGAGCTGGCCTTGGACGAGCGCATCGGCCACTACCTGGCGCGCTACGCGGACTTTCTGTTCGACATCGACTACGACGAGTGGACCGTCAGCTTCCGCAAGGGTGAGACCCACCACATCAAGGTCTCACGCGGCGAAGAGAACATCTTCATCTGGTGCGTGTTCATGGCCATCTGCGAGCGGGTGATCGACGGGGCAGAGGCGTACCAATGGGTGAAGCACCTGTACATCGACGACCCCATCACCTCGCTGGACGACAACAACGCGATTGCCGTGGCCAGCGACCTGGCCAAGTTGCTGCGCAAAGCGAAGAGCCGAAAACGCCCGGAAGCGGTGGCCTCGGACGCACCGGGCGAAGCCGACAACCCGCCCCGCATGGTGCCAGCTCCCATCAAGGCGGTGGTGTCGTCACACCATGCACTGTTCTTCAACGTGGTGTGCAACGAGCTGCGCTCCAACAAGGACAAGCACAGAACGTACTTTCTTCACCGCCCGGAGCGGGGCGACACGTACACACTGCGTGCCACCACCGACACACCCTTTTTCCATCACGTGTCCATGCTGGCTGAGATTAAAAAGGCGGCCGAGAGCGGGAAGCTGTTCACCTTCCACTTCAACATGCTGCGCAGCATTCTGGAGAAGACAGCCACCTTCTTCGGCAATGACGACTTCTCTGCCTGCATTCATGGCCTGGACGATGAAGACCTGTTCGCCCGTGCGCTGAACCTGCTGAGCCACGGCAAGTACGACATTTACCAACCTGCGGAGATGGTGGACGACAACAAGCGCCTGTTCCGTCAGATCCTGGACGCGTTCCTGGATCGCTACCAGTTCGCGTTGCCAGACATCTTCGAGCGGCCGGCCAAGAGTGCCCAAGCAACGGCTGCATGATCCCGGAAAACGAAGACCAACCATGACCGAAGAAAAACAGAAACAACTGGGCAAGACCCTGTGGGCGATTGCCGACCAGCTGCGCGGCGCGATGGACGCGGACGACTTCCGCGACTACATGCTGTCGTTCCTGTTCCTGCGCTACCTGTCGGACAACTACGAGGCTGCCGCCAAAAAGGAACTGGGCAGCGAGTACCCCAAGGTGGAAGCCGATGACCGCAGCGTGCCGCTGACGGTCTGGTACGCCAACAACACGGCCGACGTGCCCGCGTTCGAGAAACAGATGCGACGCAAGGTGCACTATGTGATCTTGCCCATGCACCTGTGGAGCAGCATCGCCCACATGGCCCGCACCCAGAACGACGAACTGCTGAACGTGCTGCAGTCGGGATTCCGCTACATCGAAACCGAGTCGTTCGCGAGCACCTTTGCCGGCCTGTTCTCCGAGATTGATCTGGGTTCGACCAAGCTGGGCAAGACCTACGCCGACCGCAACGCCAAGCTGTGCAGCATCGTCCAGAAGATTGCCGAGGGGCTAGCGGCGTTTTCCACCGACGTGGACACGCTGGGCGATGCATATGAATACCTGATCGGCCAGTTCGCGGCTGGCTCGGGCAAGAAGGCGGGCGAGTTCTACACGCCGCAACAGATCTCCGACGTGCTGTCCGCCATCGTCACGCTGGACAGCCACGAACCGAAAACCGGCATGAAACAGCGGCTGGAGAGTGTGATGGACTTCGCCTGCGGATCGGGCTCACTGCTGATGAATGTGCGCCGCCGCATGCAAAAGGCGGGGGGCACGATTGGCAAGATCTACGGTCAGGAAAAGAACGTCACCACCTACAACCTGGCGCGCATGAACATGCTGCTGCACGGGGTGAAGGACACGGAGTTCGAGATATTCCACGGCGACACGCTCACCAACGAGTGGGACAAGCTGCGCGAGCTGAATCCGGCCAAGCAACCCAGGTTCGACGCCATCGTGGCCAACCCACCCTTCAGCCTGCGCTGGGAGCCGGGCGAGGCGATGGCCGACGACGTGCGCTTCAAGAACCACGGCCTGGCGCCCAAGTCGGCGGCGGACTTTGCCTTCCTGCTGCACGGCTTCCACTTCCTGAAGGACGAAGGGGTGATGGCCATCATCCTGCCGCACGGGGTGCTGTTCCGGGGCGGGTCGGAGGCACGCATTCGCGAGAAGCTGCTGAAGGACGGCCACATCGACACCGTCATCGGCCTGCCGTCCAACCTGTTTTATTCCACCGGCATCCCGGTCTGCATTCTGGTGTTGAAGAAGTGCAAGAAGCCGGACGACGTGTTGTTCATCAACGCGGCGGAACACTTCGTCAAAGGCAAGCGCCAGAACCAACTGACCGACGAGCACATCGCCAAGCTCATCAAGACCTACCAGTTCCGCGAGGAAGCCGCGCGCTACTCACGCCGGGTGGAGATGGCCGAAATCGAGAAGAACGATTTCAACCTGAACATCTCGCGCTACATCAGCACGGCGGTGGGTGAAGCAGAGATTGACCTGGAAGCGACGCACCGCGAATTGGTGGACATTGAAAAGGCGATTGCGACAGCGAAGGAAAAGCACAACGCCTTCCTGAAAGAGCTGGGCTTGAAGCCGCTGCCATAAGTCGCTCATGCCAACTGCAGCAGTTGCCTCGGTTCCACACCCCGAGAAAATGACCGTTTTTCACCCCCGCGGCTGCAACAACGGCACACGGTTGATCGCCATCGCTGCCGCCGCCGTTCGGGTTTCCACGCCGAGCTTGGCGTAGATGCGTTCCAGGTGTTTCTTCACGGTGGCGGGGCTGGCGCCCAGGATGTCGCCGATGTCGCGGTTGATCTTGCCTTTGGCCACCCAGTACAAGACTTCGGCCTCGCGCGCGGTGAGGCCGAAGGCCTGGCCTATGGCTTCGAGCACGCTGGCGTCCGAGGTTTCCTGCATCACGATCAGCCAGTCGCCGCCCTCGCCCGACGCTTCGATGGCTTCGGACCCGTCCTGGTCGCCCACGCGCTGGTGCAGCCGGAAGGTGAGGCGGCGCGGGCCGTGGTCGAGCGTGAGGCGTGGCGGCTCTCGCTGGGCCCGGGCGTCCTGCAGGTGGCGGCGCAGCCACTGCAGCACGGCGGGCGGGGTGTCGGGCGCAGTGGTGCCGCAGTAGCGCTGCAGCAGTTCGCGCGCCAGCGGGGTCTGCCACATCAGGCGGCCGTCGCTCTCGCGCACGGTGATGGTGGCGTAGCCGAAGGCGTCGAGGGCGTAGCGGGCCTGGCTGCGCTCCAGGGCACCCTGGCGCGCGTGGCGCGCGGTGCGCAGGTGCACGCCCATGCGCGCCATCACCTCGCGCGGCTTGATGGGTTTGGTGACGTAGTCCACCCCGCCGGCGTCGAGCGCGGCCACCAGGTGTTCGGTTTCGGTGAGGCCGGTCATGAAGATGATGGGGATCAGCGCCGTGGCCGGGTCGGCCTTGAGGCGGCGCGCCACCTCGAAGCCGTCGAGCCCGGGCATCACCGCGTCGAGCAGGATGACGTCGGGCAGGGCCTGCGTGGCGCGGCGGATGGCGGACTCGCCGTCCAGCGCCACCAGCACGGTGTAGCCGGCTTCGTCGAGCGCGTCGTGCAGCGGGGCGACGTTGTCGGGCACGTCGTCCACGATGAGCACGACCAGCGCGTCCAGCGACGGCAGGGGTGCGTTCAGGGGTTCGGGTGTCGGCAAGGGGGTGTTCATGGCGTGCCGGGCAGTATCGGGTTGTCGCTGTGCGGCTGCAGCAACCGCTGCTCGATGGCTTCAAAGCGGAACTCGCGCGCCAGGGTGCGCAGGCCCTGGGCGAAGTCGGCCTGTTCGGGGCGCTGGCCCACCCAGTCGTCGAGCCAGTTCACGATGCCTTTGTAGTAGCCCAGGCGCACCAGTTCGAGCAGCGGCGCCATCTCGGCGGGGCTGGTGGCGCCAGCGCTGGCGCCGCCGGCCGGTCGGGGTGTGGGGTCCACTGTGGTGGGAGCGGGCGTGGGTTCGGCCACGGTCCAGGTCAGGCCGAGCCGCTGGCCGAGCCAGGCGAGCAGGTCGTCGCGCCGCACGGGTTTGACGAAAAAGTCCTGGGGCTGGTGGCCGAGGTCGTTGTCCAGCCCCTTGTCGAAGGCGTTGGCCGAGACGATGGCCAGCGGCACGCCCGCCCAGCCTCGCGCGCGCAGGCGGCGCAGGGTTTCCCAGCCGTCGATGCCGGGCATGGCCAGATCCATGAAGATGGCGTGCGGCGCGCCCGGCGCACCAGGCTGCAGGCCGTCGAGCAGGCGCAGCGCGTCCAGGCCGCTGGTGGCCAGCATCACCTCGAAGCCCAGCGGCGCCAGCCAGCGCTGCAGCAGTTCGCGGTCGGCCTCTTCGTTGTCCACCACCAGCAGCCGGCGGCGCTCGCCGGCGTAGCCGCTGCACAGGGGCGCGGTGGCCGTGCGGGGCAGCGCCACGCCGTGCAGCTCGGGCAGGAACAGGCGCACGGTGAACACCGATCCCTGCCCCGGCGTGCTGCGCACGGTCATCTCGCCGCCCATGAGGTCGGTGAGCATCTTGGCGATGGTCAGGCCCAGGCCGGTGCCGGAGCTGCCGGCGCCGGAGGCCGCGGCCAGCGAGGCGTCGTTCTGCCCGCGCGCGAAGGGTTCGAACACGCGCTCCAGGTCCAGCGCGCTCATGCCGGGGCCGGTGTCGTGCACTTCAAACTGCGCCATCTCGCGCGCGTGCGTCACGCGCAGGCGAACCTCGCCCGCGTGGGTGAACTTCACCGCGTTGCCCAGCAGGTTGATGAGGATCTGGCGCAGGCGTTTTTCGTCGGCCCGCACGGCGTCGGGCAGGCGGCTGCCGCTGTCGAAGACGAAGCGCAGACCCTTGGCCGCGGCCTGCAGCTCAAACATGCTGGCCACTTCCTGCATGGCGCCGGCAAAGGCCATGGGCCGCACGTCCAGCGCGAGCTTGCCGGACTCGATGCGCGCGATGTCCAGCGTGCCTTCGATGAGCGAGAGCAGGTGTTCGCCGCCGCGGTGGATCACGCGGATGGCCTGCGCGCGGTGCGGGGCCATGCCGGTGTCTTCCTGCAGCAGTTGCGCATAGCCCAGGATGCTGTTGAGCGGGGTGCGCAGCTCGTGGCTGATGGTGCTGATGTAGCGCGTCTTGGCCTGGTTGGCCTGGTCGGCGGCGCGCCGGGCCTGCTGCAGCGCTTCGTCGGTGCGGCGGTGCGAGTCGATCTCGTGCATGAGCAGCCGGGTCTGGCGGTTCGACTCTTCCTGCGCCACCTCGCGGCTCTTGTGCGCCAGGACCAGCCACCAGGCCACGGTGGCCGCGATCAGCAGCAGCACGGCGTAGACGCGCAGGAAGCCCGAGCGCAGCGCCGCATCCACCAGGCCGGTGTCGGCCACTGCCTGCAGGCCTTCGCCCAGGCCCTCCACCTGCTGCCGGTAGAGCAGGCCCAGCACCGCGGCCAGCACCGGCGCGATCACCCCCATGATCAGCAGGTAGTGCGCCAGGCCGGCTTCGAGGTAGGGCCACACGCGGCGCGGCAACACGGTGCGCAGGGCACCCTGCCACTGCACCGAGAGACGCGCCTGGGGTTTGCAGAGGTCGCCGCAGCGCGCGTCCAGCGTGCAGCACAGGGAGCAGATGGCGCCCTGGTAGGCCGGGCAGTGGGCCATGTCGGGCGCTTCGTATTCGCGCTCGCAAATCACGCACTTGAGAACACCCCCCGCGCCGCCTGCGGCGTCACCCCCCTGAAGGGGGGCAACACCTGCGGCCGGGCGAAGCCCGCTCCGCGGTGTTTCTGGGTGGGCTTCCCCGCTTCCGGCACAACCCTCGCAAGCAGCTTTGCTGCAGGCTTGCGAGGTGCGCGCGATGTAATAGCGCCCTTGGGTCGCCCATGCGATCAGCGGCGAAGCGACCAGCGCCGTCACCATCGCGATCACCGCCGAAAACGCCTGCGCCGTGTCGCCCATCAGGCCCATGTGCGCCGCTATCGACAGCGCCGATGCCAGGCCCATGGCGCCCACGCCCACGGGGTTGATGTCGTACAGGTGGGCGCGTTTGAACTCGATGCCCGGCGGGCTCCAGCCCAGCGGTTTGTTGATCACCAGGTCGGCCACCACGGCCATGATCCAGGCGATGGCGAGGTTGCTGTAGAGCCCCAGCACCTCACCCAGCGCCTGGAACACGTTCATCTCCATCAGCATGAAGGCGATCAGCGTGTTGAACACCACCCAGACCACGCGGCCCGGGTGGCTGTGCGTGAGGCGCGAGAAGAAGTTGCTCCAGGCCAGCGAGCCGGCGTAGGCGTTGGTCACGTTGATCTTGAGCTGCGACACCACCACGAACAGCGCCGTGGCGGCCACCGCCCAGCCGTAGTTCGGGAACACATACTCGTAGGCCGCCAGGTACATCTGGTTCGGGTCCACCGCACGGTCGGGCGGCACCATGTGGCTGAGGGCCAGGTAGGCCAGCAGCGCGCCGCCCAGCATCTTCAAAACCCCCAGGATCACCCAGCCCGGCCCGCCGGCCAGCACGCCGACCCACCAGCGCCAGGCCTTGCCCGGTTCTTTCGCGGGCATGAAGCGCAGGTAGTCGGCCTGCTCACCCATCTGGGTGATGAGCGCGATGCCCACCGTGAGCGCCGCACCAAACAAGTGCCAGTCGAACGCCACGCCGGCGCCCGATTCCCCGCCGTAGTGCACCACGTTGCTGAATGCACCGGGATCGAGCACCCAGACCGCCCCAAAAGGCACCAACATCATCACCAACCAGAGCGGCTGGGTCCAGACCTGGAAGCGGCTGATGACCGAGACCCCGTAGGTCACGAGCGGGATCACCACCAGCGCGCAGATGAGGTATCCCCAGGCGGGCGGGATGTCCAGCGCCAGCTCCAGCGCGTAGGCCATCACCGCCGCTTCGAGCGCGAAGAAGATGAAGGTGAACGAGGCGTAGATCAGCGAGGTGATGGTGGAGCCGATGTAGCCAAAGCCCGCGCCGCGCGTGAGCAGGTCCATGTCCACGCCGTAGCGCGCGGCGTACACGCTGATGGGCAGGCCGGCCAGGAAGATGATGAGCCCGGTGGCCAGAATCGCGAGCGCGGCGTTGATGAAGCCGTACTGCACCAGCAGCGTGGCACCCACCGCTTCGAGGATCAGGAACGAGGCCGCGCCGAACGCGGTGTTGGCCACGCGCCATTCGCTCCACTTGCGAAAGCGCTGCGGCGTGTAGCGCAGCGCGTAGTCTTCCATCGTCTCGCTGCCGACCCAGCTGTTGTAGTCGCGGCGCACCTTGATGATGCGCTGCACCGGCTCAGGTCTGCCCGGCGTGGGATCGGTGGCGTGGTCGGGGTGGGCGTTCACTCAGCGCAAAGTGCAGCTTTCGTGCCATGCGCCATACGCCATCTGCCTGATACCCGGAACCGCCGCGCAAAGGCATACTGATCCACCGCCCCGGCACACACCTTGCTCCAACCCCCATATGGAACTGACTCCGCGTGTTCGGCCGGCCTTTGCGGCCGCACGAGCTGACTATTGAGTGAAACGAAATGGAACTGACTCCTCGTGTTCGGCCCGCACTTGCGGCCGCACGCGCTATTTGAGCGAAGCGAACTATGGAACTGACTCCGCGTGAAAAAGACAAGCTGCTGATCTTCACCGCCGCCCTGCTGGCCGAGCGGCGCAAGGCGCGTGGCCTGAAGCTCAACTACCCCGAAGCCGTGGCCCTGATCTCGGCCGCCGTGATGGAAGGCGCCCGCGACGGCAAGACCGTGGCCCAGCTCATGAGCGAAGGCCGCAACGTGCTCACGCGCGACGACGTGATGGAAGGCATCGCCGAGATGATTCCGGACATCCAGGTCGAGGCCACGTTTCCCGATGGCACGAAGCTGGTGACGGTGCACACGCCGATACCTTGACCCCCCCCCCGCGCCGCGCTGCGCGCGTCACCCCCCAGGGGGCGATGCGAGTGGCCCGGCGGAGCCGGTTCCACCGCATCCCCGGATTCAGACATTTCGCGCCGACCGCCTGCTTTTTATTTTGGAGCCTTGAAATGAAATCGCTGCTCACTATCGCCACCTCCTTGACCGCCCTGCCCGCCTTCGCCCACGACGGCCATGGCCTGTTCGGCAGCCACTGGCACGCCACCGACGCGCTGGGTTTCGTGGTGGTGGGTCTGATCGCGCTCGCGGTCTGGCTCTCCAGGAAGTGAGGCCGCAGCCATGATCCCCGGCGAACTGATCACCGACGCGGGCGAACACGCCCTCAACCCCGGCCGCCGCACGCTCACGCTGGCGGTGCAGAACACGGCCGACCGGCCGGTGCAGGTGGGCTCGCACTACCACTTTGCCGAAACCAACGGCGCGCTGGACTTCGACCGCGCCGCCGCCCAGGGCATGCGGCTGAACATCGCTTCGGGCACGGCCGTGCGCTTCGAGCCCGGCCAGCAGCGCACCGTGGAGCTGGTGGACTATGCGGGCGACCGGATCGTGGTGGGCTTTCGCGGCCTGGTGCAAGGCAAAGTCTGAACACAGAACAACGCAAGGATTGAGCAGATGGCAACCATCCCCCGCAGCGCCTACGCCGACATGTTCGGCCCCACCGTCGGTGACCGCGTGCGCCTGGCCGACACCGGCCTGATCGTGGAAGTGGAAAAAGACTTCACCCTGGCCGCCGGTGGCTACGGCGAAGAGGCCAAGTTCGGCGGTGGCAAGACAATCCGCGACGGCATGGCGCAGTCGCAAAGGACCCGTGCGCAAGGCGCGATGGACACGGTGCTGACCAACGCGCTCATCATCGACCACTGGGGCATCGTCAAGGCCGACATCGGCCTCAAGGACGGCCGCATCGCCGCCATCGGCAAGTCGGGCAACCCCGACACCATGCCCGGCGTGGACATCGTCATCGGCCCGGGCACCGAGATCATCAGCTGCGAAGGCCACATCGTCACCGCCGGCGGCATCGACAGCCACATCCACTTCATCTGCCCGCAGCAGGTGGACGAGGCCCTGGCCTCGGGCGTGACCACCATGCTCGGCGGCGGCACCGGCCCGGCCACCGGCACCTTCGCCACCACCTGCACGCCCGGCCCCTGGCACATCGAACGCATGCTGCAGGCGGCCGACGGCCTGTCCATGAACCTGGGCTTCCTGGGCAAGGGCAACGCCAGCCGCCCCGAGGCCCTGCACGAGCAGGTGGACGCGGGTGCCATCGGCCTGAAGCTGCACGAAGACTGGGGCACCACACCCAGCGCCATCAGCAACTGCCTGGACGTGGCCGAGGCGGCCGACGTGCAGGTCGCGATCCACAGCGACACGCTCAACGAATCGGGGTTTGTCGAGAACACCATCGCGGCCACCAAAGGCCGCACCCTCTGCGCCTTCCACACCGAGGGCGCGGGCGGCGGCCACGCGCCCGACATCATCCGCGTGGTGGGCGAGGCGAACTTCCTGCCCTCGTCCACCAACCCGACCATGCCCTACACCGTCAACACGCTCGACGAACACGTCGACATGCTGATGGTCTGCCACCACCTGGACGCCGCCATCCCCGAAGACCTGGCCTTCGCCGAGAGCCGCATCCGCCACGAGACCATTGCAGCCGAAGACATGCTGCACGACATGGGTGCCATCAGCATCATGAGCAGCGACAGCCAGGCCATGGGCCGCGTGGGCGAGGTGGTGATCCGCACCTGGCAGACGGCCGACAAGATGAAAAGCCAGCGCGGCACGCTGCCCGAAGACAGCAGCCGCAACGACAATTTCCGCGTCAAGCGCTACATCGCCAAATACACCATCAACCCGGCCATTGCCCACGGCATCGCGCACACCCTGGGTTCGCTCGAAGTGGGCAAGTGGGCCGACATCGTGGTCTGGAAACCGGCCTTTTTTGGTGTGAAACCGGCCCTGGTGCTCCAGGGCGGCACGATCTCGCTGGCCGCCATGGGCGACCCCAACGCCTCCATCCCCACGCCGCAGCCGGTGCACTACCGCCCCATGTTTGGCAGCTTCGGCCGCTCGCTGGCGCGTGGCAGCCTCACGTTTGTGTCACAGGCCGGGCTGGCTGCCGGCGTGGGCGAACGCTACGGCCTGCAGAAAACCACCGTGGCCGTGCAGGGTTGCCGCAGCGTCACCAAGGCGAACATGGTGCACAACAGCTATCTGCCGAAGATGGAGATCGACCCCCAGCGCTACACCGTGCGGGCCGACGGCGTGCTGCTGACCTGCGAGCCCGCCAGCAAACTTCCGATGGCGCAGCGATACTTCCTGTTCTGACCATCTCAACCTCTGTTATTCATGCTTCAAGCTTCCAAGCTCATCCCCCAGGCCCAGGGCCTCGCCCCTGCGTTGGTGCGCCGTGCCGCGCACATCGAACTGGACTGGGATGTGCGCCAGAAAAGCCGTTTTGACGCCACCGCGTCCGACGGCCGCAATGTGGGCGTCTTCCTGCCGCGCGGCACCGTGGTGCGCGGCGGCGACGTGCTGATCACCCAGGACGGCTCGCTCCTGCGCGTGGTGGCCGCACCGCAGCCCGTGCTGCGCATCACCGCCTGCACCGACCACCACCACGGCCACACGCACGACGCTGCCTTCGACCTCATGCGCGCCGCCTACCACCTGGGCAACCGCCACGTGCCCATCGAGCTGCAACCCGACCACCTCAAGATCGAGCCCGACCACGTGCTGGCCGACATGCTGCGCGCCATGCACCTCACGGTGGTGGAAACCCGCGAGCCCTTCGAGCCCGAAGGTGGCGCCTATGGCGCGCATCCGCCGGCTGGTGGACACGACCACGGGCATGGCCACGATCACGGCCACGCCAAGGGCCATGCACACGGCTGATCCCGCCGGTGCGGCGCAGCCTCCGCGCTCGGCGGCCGGGCTGCTGCAGATCCTGTGGCTGGCCTCGCCCGCGCTGCCGGTGGGCGGTTTCTCCTACTCCGAAGGGCTGGAAGCCGCGGTGGACGCGGGCCAGGTGATCGACGAGGCCAGCGCCGCGGGGTGGCTGCAAGACCAGCTGCACCTGGGCCTGGCGCGTGCCGACCTCGCCGTGGTGGCGCAGGCCATCCCCGCCTGGCGCCAGGGCGATCTGGAGCGCATCCACACGCTCAACGCCTGGGTGCTGCAGACCCGCGAAACCGCCGAATTCCGCCTGCAGACCGAGCAGATGGGCCGCTCGCTGCTCGAATGGGCGCGTTGCCTGGGCGAGTTGGGCGCGGGCGTGTTTGAGCGCCTGCAATCGGCCCGGCTGAACCCGGCCAGCTACCCCGTGGCCATGGCCTGCGCGGCCGCCAGCACCGACGCGGCGGTGCGCGACAGCCTGATCGGCTTCGCCTTTGGCTGGGCCGAGAACATGGTGCAGGCGGCCATCAAGTCGGTGCCGCTGGGCCAGAGCGCGGGCCAGCGCATGCTCGCGCGGCTGGCGCTGGAGGTGCCCGCAGCGGTGGACCACGCCCTGACGCTCACCGACGACACCCGCCAGGCCTTCACCCCGCTGCTGGCCATCCATTCGGCGCGGCACGAAACCCAGTACTCCCGCCTGTTCAGATCCTGAAACCCGAGCCCCACATGACTGCCCTGCACCACATCCCCAACCGCACCAAGAAGCTCCCCCCACTGCGCGTGGGCATCGGCGGGCCTGTAGGCTCGGGCAAGACCACCCTGCTGGAAATGCTCTGCAAAGCCATGCGCGAGCAGTACGACCTGATCGCCATCACCAACGACATCTACACCAAGGAAGACCAGCGCCTGCTCACGGTCAGCGGCGCGCTGCCGGCCGACCGCATCATGGGTGTGGAGACCGGCGGCTGCCCGCACACCGCTATCCGCGAAGACTGCTCCATCAACCTCGAAGCGATCGACCGCATGCTGGGCGAACACCCCAACGCCGACATCGTGTTCGTGGAAAGCGGCGGCGACAACCTGGCCGCCACCTTCAGCCCCGAGCTGAGCGACCTCACCATCTACGTGATCGACGTGGCCGCTGGTGAAAAAATCCCGCGCAAAGGCGGCCCCGGCATCACCAAGAGCGACCTCTTCGTCATCAACAAAACCGACCTCGCCCCCCACGTGGGCGCCGACCTGGAAGTGATGAAAACCGACACCGCGCGCATGCGGCCCGACACGGCGCGCCGCCCCTGGGTCATGACCAACCTCAAGACGCTGGACGGCGTGGCCGAGGTGGTGCGCTTCATCGAAACCCGCGGCATGCTGCGCCAGGAAACCCCAGCCACCGAGCCCGCCGCCGCCTGAGAGCCGCCCGCCCCATTCCCCGGCCACAGGCTAGAATCGCGGGCTGCAACCGCACTCGGAGACGTGGGTGAGTGGTTTAAACCAGCAGTCTTGAAAACTGCCGACCCGCAAGGGTCCGTGAGTTCGAATCTCACCGTCTCCGCCAACACACCATGAACAACGGGCCCTCGCGGCCCGTTGTTCGTTTCATCCCCCCATCGTGTCGGTCAAACCGGTTCGGCCAAGACGCGCCAGCCCCGGTCCATCGCCTGGATCGAGAAGCGCACCGGCAGAAACCGCTGGATCACGTCGAAGTTGGTCTTCGCGTGAGCGGTCAACTCCGAACAGGTGTAGGCCGCCGCGCACTGGCGCTTCCACACGGCCAGCGCCAGCGGCAAGGCCCACTGATCGGCCAGGTGCGGCCCCAGCGCCGCGTCGCTCATCTGGTAGTTCCGCACCTCGCGAACCAGCTCGCGCGCCACTTTTTCGGCGCTGACCCCTTTTTCGCCGAACTGGGTGAAGACCTCGCTGGCGTTCCCGTGAACCAGGGTCACCAGCAACGCGTTGCCGGGGCCTTCGTTCTGGCGAACGGCCGCCACGCGCAGCTGGTCGTCGCGCCACCCCAGGGCGGCGCCCAGCTGACCCAGCTCGCGCTGGGCCACCGTGCGCGGCAGCGCAGGGGCGAAACACTCGGCATAGCCGTCCACCCTCGGCCCGCGTTCGGTCAGGTCGAAGGGCTGCAGGCTGTCGGCCGCGGGCCATACCGTGGCCGTGATCTCGCCACCACCGGCCGGGTAGAAGCCCATCCGGCGCAACGCCAGTTCAACGTTCGCGCCCAGCCGGCGCATCAACGGCGCGTAGCTGCGCTCCAGGAAATGGAAAGGCGGCGCCATCGGGTTGTGGGTGCCCCCGCCCAGCGTCAGACGGCTCGGCGCGTCGGCCAGCAGCAGCGCCGGCCAGACGGTCTGCAGCACCAGCGTGCAGCTGCCGGCCGTGCCGACGTTGAAGCTGTAGTCGCCCGCACGCACCTTGCCCGGCGCAAAGCGCAGCGTCTGCGAGTGCATCTCGGCGCCCTCCACTTCGGCGCCGCAGACCTCGGCCGCGGCCTTCACGCAGGTGAGGTGCTGGCGCATCAGGCCGGGTTTGGCGCGCCCCGCGCGGATGCGGGTCAAGCTCAGGCGCTGGCCCGTGCACATGGACAGGGCCAGCGAGCTGCGCAATATCTGTCCGCCGCCCTCGCCCACGGAGCCATCTATTTCGATCATGTTTCTGCTGCTTCTTTTCAATTGTTGTTCTGTGCCTCTGCGTCAAAACGCAGCACCGCGTCGTGCAGGTACTGGTCGAGCTCGGGCCCATGCGCCTTCGGTTCCTTGCCGGGGGTGTGCGCCAGCGCGGCGGCCAGTTCGCGCTCGATGAAGTCGTGCAGGCCCACCCAGCGCGGGCTGGTCGCGGACTCCCCGGCGCGCATCTTCACCTCCAGCAGCGCGTTGATCTCATCGATCAAGGCGGCGTCGGCCGTGGCGTCCAGCGTGCGCTGCGCCAGCTCGGCAAAACGCATCGGCGGCACGCCGGGCAGGTCGCGAATCCAGCGCGCGGCCAGCAGCGGGCGCAACACATAGAGGTATTTCTTGTAGCGCACCTCGTCCGCATGCAGATGCTCCCGGAAGTTCTTCCTGACCATGGAGGTGTAGTGGTGCCAGGCCTTGGCGCTGGAAAACACCCGCTCGGCCAGAGCCCGGAACCGCGCCATCGACTGGGCCTCTTCGCAGTAGACGATGGGCGAACGCAGCCACTCCAGCAGCGTGGGGTTGGACTCGCGCATCAGCCCCAGCGCCTTGCGCAGGTCCCAGCCGTTGATGTCCAGGTCGCCGCTGATGGGGAGCTCAATCACGTCGCGGCCTGGCTCCACGCGCAGGTACCACGGCAGACGGTTCACGTAGATGAAGCGCACGTCGTAATCGCTGTCGGGTGAAGCAAAGCCCCAGCCCCGGCTGCCCGACTCGCAGGCGAACAGGATGGTGACGTCGTGCTCGGCCTCGATGGCGCGCAGGTGGGTCATGATCTGCTCGCGCATGGCGGGGTCTATGGGGTGATCGGAGCGGAGGAATTCTTGTTGTTTCACGATACGTTCTCTCTTGGCGGTTTCAAATCCAGCCGTTTTGTTTTGCACGTTCCAGCTCCCTCGCCTTGCGATCGGTCGCCTGTCGCTGCTGTTTGGCCTTTTCGACCATCACCTCGTAGTCGGGATGCTTTGCAAAGTAGGGTCCTAGCCAACCGTCTTCGTGGGTGAAAGCCATGGTCCAAGCCAGATCGGGTGGAAAGACGTAGAAGTCAATCACCCGGTCTGAAACAGGCAGCGAGGCAACACGAAATGCGGTCTTTCGATCATTCGACAAAACGATGACGTCTGAGTACCGATGTCCAAAATATTGCTGTTCCGCGTCCTCTCCGGAGACGCTGTGATACGCGCCCGAGCTGAAGGTGTGCCAAAGGTATCTCGCCAAGCCGGAAGCGCGTTCGCCAGAGGCGTAGACGGCACGCCAGCGCTCCGCCCACTCCAGAGATTCAGCATTCGAATACGTTTGGAGAATGCTTTCTGGCTTGAGCGAAAGCTGTTCAGCAAACTCACGCGTCTTCATTTGCACGATTCACCTCTTTTCAGTCTGTGCTGCTTGCGGCAAGCGCGGACAGAGTTCTCTTCCGGGGGTTCCAGACGGTAAGGCACCAGATGCCCCACCACTCCTTCCCAGCGTCAAAGTAGTTGCTCCAGGTACTGCGCCCCGGCTCGGTATCGGGGTTTCCGACCCAGTCGAACACCTCCACGTCGCGGCTGGGCCAAAGACCAGCGACCTCGCAAAAGTCGGCGAACAGCCCTGTTTCACATTGAGCGGGATATGGTGGGTCATCAAACGCTTGGAACAACCATTCGAAATCGGTGACGAAGGAAACAGCCTTGGTCATAGATGCATACATGCGGGGCAGGCACTTCCTCGGGTCCGTCACCTGATCGGAGTTCCACCGTGTCGGCTGAGCCTGTTTCACGTCGACCAGCAATCGGAATCCCGGGTTCAGTTCCTGGACCTCACGAAATAACGCGTCCAGAGCCATTCGGTGGCATGTTGTTGATGGTGCCGAATTACAGTTGTCTACAGCGCGGACGGTGAAATCGAAGACGCAGCCTGCCACTCTCATGCGCTCACGCACTCCTTCGACACGCTGCGCCTCCCATGCTGGTACTGGCTGGAGATCCTCGTGTGGACGTAGATTCACTTTCACGCTCCCTGTGAGTTGCAAACTCACTACCCCTTCACACACAACACCTGCTTGAGCGTGTAAACCACCTCCACCAGATCCTTCTGCGCTTCCATCACCGCGTCGATGTCCTTATAGGCCATCGGGATCTCGTCGATCACGGCTTCGTCCTTGCGGCATTCCACGCCCTCGGTGGCCTTGATCTGGTCCGCGACCGTGAACATCTTCTTGGCCTTGGTGCGGCTCATCACGCGACCCGCGCCGTGGCTGCAGCTCTCGAAACTCTCGGGATTTCCGAGGCCGCGCACGATGTAGCTGCGCGCCCCCATGCTCCCCGGGATGATCCCGAGCTCGCCCTTCTTCGCGCTCACCGCGCCCTTGCGCGTCACGAAGACCTCTTCACCGAAGTGCGTTTCTTTCTGCACGTAGTTGTGGTGACAGTTCACCGCTTCCACGTGCGCCTCGAAGGGCTTGGTGATGACCTGGCGCACGGTGGCGACCAGGTTTTTCATCATCACCTCGCGGTTCAGGCGGGCGAACTTCTGCGCCCAGCCCACGCCACGCACGTAGTCGCCGAAGTACTCCGAGCCTTCCTCGAAATACGCCAGGTCCTGATCGGGCAGGTGGACGTTGTTGCGCTCCGCGTCTTTCTTCGCCAACTCGATGAAGGTGGTTCCGATGGCATTGCCCACACCACGCGAACCCGAGTGCAGCATGAACCACACGGCGCCCGCTTCGTCGAGACAGACCTCGATGAAGTGGTTGCCGGTTCCGAGCGTTCCCAGGTGCTTGTGGTTGTTGGTGTTCTTCAGGCGCGGGTACTTCTCGCAGATCGCGTCGAACTCGTCCACCAGCGTGGCCCAGGCCTGATCCACCAGATTGGGCGGGTTTTCCCAACTGCCTTTGTCGCGGCCACGCTGACGAAACGGCGTCATGCCGTGCGGCACGGCCTTCTCGATCGCGGCGCGCAGCGGCCCCAGGTTGTCGGGCAGGTCTTCGGCGCGCAGCGTGGTCTTGCAGGCCATCATTCCGCAGCCGATGTCCACCCCCACCGCGGCGGGGATGATGGCCTTGAAGGTCGAGACCACCGAGCCCACGGTGGCGCCGATGCCCAGGTGCACGTCGGGCATGGCCGCGATGTGTTTGAACACGATGGGCAGGCGCGCGGTGTTGGCCAGCTGCTTCTTCGCTTCGTCTTCGACGGGCACGCCCTTGGTCCACATCTTGATGGGCACGCCGCCTTCGGGTTGTTCGGTGTTGTAGTTGTTCATGTGGGTTCCTTGTTCTTGATTTTTGATTCTTGGATTCAGGGTGCAGTGACGAGGTTTGACGAAACGCTTTTTTCTCCGCCATCCATTGCTGGACCGGGATTTGAACCCGGGCACCCCCCGCCCGAAAGCGAGGGGCTCACGACAAGTCGTGTGCGTCTACCTGTAGTTCCATCGGCATTCACTGCGAAAAGTGGGAGGATGCCCCGTGACGACAAGGGTTGGTGAAAGGTTTTTCGTGCTCTACCAGACTGAGCTACGGTCGTTTGACGGACCGGCGGGATTCGAACCCACGACCACGAGGTTAATAGCCTGTAGTTCCACCGGCATTCGCCGCGAGACATCCAAAAAAAACAGCGCGACCAGATCGACAAGACGTAGCCATGACCGGTTTCCCGGCTGGGGAATCGAACCCCGGCATCCAGATGTAGTCCTGTCAGCATTCGCGCAAAAAAATCTTCCTTTCAACAGCCCCCGCGTGGCGACAAACAAGTGGTGAGACGAGACAGTTTGGATGTAGTCCCACCGGCATTCGCCACGCGACGACACATTCGTCGCTGTACTGCTGAGCCAGCGAAACCTTCTGAATCTCGCCCACCCAGTGGTCTGCGCCGGCGTTGCCCTTGGCAAACTGCGCCAGCATCGTGAACACCGCGTCCGAGAAGCCACCGACATTCAGGATGTCGGCGCGCTCCACGGCCTGCGTGGTGCTGCCCGGCTGGATGTCGACGCACACCAGCCGCGCCTGCGGGCAGCGCTGCTTGAGCTTTCCCCACTCGATCAGCGTCTGCGTCGCGCCACCGCGCCGCGCATCGACCCACGACTCGTTGTCCGAGACGAGGACCACCAGATCCACCTTCGCACGCTCCTGGTTCAGCAAGGCCAGCGGCGCGCTGCAGTTGGTACCACCGCCGCCGATGGCGGCCAGCGCCTGGGCGTTGGTCATCACCGAGTCGCGGGGGTTCAGCGACAGCTTCACCACATCGCGTTCGAACGGCAGCACACGGGCCTGCGGGTTCTTTCGCAGCACTGCTGCCGCCACCAGGGCCGCGACATCGATGCAACGCACCGACGAGGTGGCACCCGCGCGGTGACCAGTCACGGCCGAGCCCATCGAGCCCGACACGTCGGGACACACCACAACCTGACCTTCCAACGCGGGCACATTCACCAGCGCGGCTTCCATCGCGTCCTGCAGCGCCTCGCGCACCGCTGCCGGCACGCCCTCACCACTGGCCTTGAAGGCCGCCATGAGTTGGTACGGGAACACCCGCGCCTTGGCCACCGCCACCGGGTCGCGCAGCTTGGCCGCGACCACTTCGGTCATACCGGGCTGCTCGAACACACCGTGCCGCGCGAAGGTGTTCAGGTTCTGCCGCACCATCTGCCACGAACCGGCGCGGGCGATCTGCGCCCAGTGCGCGGGCTGCAGCGCCAGCGCGGTCAGCATCTGGAACGGCACGTCCGGCACCACGGTCACTTCACCTTGGGCCAGCGCGCGCTTGAAGCGCTCGAAGGCTTGCGTGGCGGGCGGCAGCGCGGCTTCGTCGAACGGCTTGCTGATCAACCAGGCGAACCAGGCCGCGCGCCATGCCTCGGTGGGCTTGGGGTGCACCATCTTCACCACGTCGGCCAGCGAGGGCGTGTTGCCCACGGCGGCGTTCAGCAGCTGCTTTTCGCTCGCGTTGAGCAACCATTGCTGCACCAGCTTCTTGGGCCGCGAGCCCAGGGACTTGCGACCCAGGGCGCCGCTGCGCAGCATCTGCACGAAACCGCGCAGCGTCTTGCCGTTGTCCACCGCGCGGCCAAACACCTGCGACAGCAGATTCACATCACGCACCGCCAGCAGCGAGGCCAGCAGCACAGGCATGTCTTTCATGAAGGCAGCCTGGCGGGCGTACACGGCGGTTTGCGCCACAAAGGCGGGCTCCACCTGCGCGGCCAGCGCCTGCACTGCGTCGAGCTGCGACTGGGCGTCGGCGTAGAAGGTCTGGCTCAGGCAGCCGGTGGCTGCGATCTGCGCCAGCTGGTGCTGGGGGCTCAGGGCGTAGGCGGGTGCGCCCGCCTGGTTCAGGGCCGTGGCCTGGGGCAGCAGCTGGCCCTTGAGCGTTTGAAAGAGTTGGGTGTTGACCATGTTGTTCTCCGTGTGCATTCAACTTGTGTGGCTTCTTCATTGCAACGGGTGTGCCAGGTCTGGGTGCCACCGGCCAAATCTCTAAAAGATTGTTGATTTAATTGAAAAATATTCCTTGAACCACGTTGATGGATGCCATCGACTCAGAATTGGTCACGCTCAGAACTAGAATATTTGCCAGTTATCTATTCATAAAACTATGTCCAAAAGAACCGTCGTCATCGGATTCCTCGGCACCCAGCTCGACAGCGGGCGCGGTGCGGGGCGTTGGGAGAAGTGGCGCCCCACGGTGTCGCTGGTGCAGCATGAAGACACGGTGGTGGACCGGCTGGAGCTGCTCTACACCCGGCCGCACGAGGCACTGGCGCTGGTGATCCAGCAGGACATCGCAACCATGTCGCCCGACACCGAGGTGCGGTTGGTGGCGCTGGACATGGCCGACCCCTGGGACTTTGGCGAGGTCTATGGCGTGCTGTACGACTGGGTGAAGCAGTACCCCTTCCAGCCCGAGAAGGAGCGCTACTGGACGCACATCACCACCGGCACCCACGTGGCGCAGATCTGCATGTTCCTGCTGACCGAAACGCGGCTGATCCCCGGCGTGCTGCTGCAGACCTCGCCGCCCAAGCGGCAGAACCGCGAAAACCCCGGCAGCTATGCGCTGATCGACCTCGACCTGTCCCGCTACGACGGCCTGGCGCAGCGTTTTGACCAGGCGCAGCGCGACGCCCTCGATTTCCTCAAGAGCGGCATCGCCACGCGCAACGCCCACTTCAATGCACTGATCGAAGAGATCGAGCGTGTGGCGCTGCGGTCCAAAGCGCCCATCTTGCTGACCGGACCGACGGGCGCGGGCAAGTCGCACCTGGCGCGCCGCATGTACGAGCTGAAGAAGTCGCGCCACCAGGTGCAGGGGGATTTCGTGGAGGTGAACTGCGCCACCCTGCGCGGCGACAGCGCGGCGTCCACGCTGTTCGGGCACAAAAAGGGCGCCTTCACCGGCGCCGCGACGGACCGTGCGGGCCTGCTGCGCACGGCGCACCAGGGTGTGCTGTTTCTCGATGAAATCGGCGAGTTGGGCCAGGATGAGCAGGCCATGCTGCTCAAGGCGGTGGAAGAGAAGCGGTTCCTGCCGATGGGCAGCGATCGTGAAGTCAGCAGCGACTTTCAGCTGATCGCGGGCACGAACCGGGATTTGCGGATTGACGTGGCGCAGGGGCGCTTCCGGGAAGACCTGTTCGCGCGTGTCAATCTCTGGTCGTACACCCTGCCCGGCCTGGCGCTGCGCCCGGAGGACATCGAGCCCAATGTCGAGCACCTGCTCACGCGCGCGGCGGCCGAGACCGGCCGGGCCGTGCGGTTCAACGCCGAAGCGCGGGCGCGGTATCTGCAGTTCGCCCGGTCCGGCGACGCGCTCTGGAGCGGCAACTTCCGCGACCTCTCGGCCAGCGTGACGCGCCTGGCCACGCTGGCCGACGGCGGGCGGATTTCGGCCAGCCTGGTCGATGCCGAGATTCAGCGCCTGCAATGGCTCTGGCAGAGAGCCGGCACGGCAAGCCCTTCCAGCGCTGGCGTGGATGTCGATGCGCTGTTGCCGGCGGAGGCGGCCAGCCGCCTGGACCTCTTCGATCGCATGCAGCTGGAATCGGTCGTCCGCGTCTGCCGCGCGTCACAGACCTTGTCGGACGCGGGTCGAAAGCTGTTTGGCCACACGCGCACGCAGCGCACCGTGATCAACGACGCGGACCGGCTGCGCAAGTACCTGCTCAAGTTCGGTCTGAGCTGGGACGCCGTGGCCCGCCACACGGGGTGACCGCTGGCGCGTGTGTCAGTCGGGCAGGAAAAGCCCTTGCAGATCGCTGAGAAAATCAAAACCCCGCACGGTGGGCCGCACGCAACCATGCTCCAGCACCACCAGGCCCTGCTGCTGCGCGCGGTCGAGCCCGGCCTGGATGGACGACAGGGGCAGGCCGGTGCGTTCCGCGAACTGCGCCAGCTCGAACCCGTGGCGCAGGCGCAGCGCGTTGAGCATGTATTCAAACGGCAGGTCGCGGCGCGCCACTTCGTCCACGCTCACCACCGCGTCTCCCGCGCGCGCCTTGTCCATGTACAGCCGTGGTTCGCGGGCACGCACCTGGCGCACCACGCGGTGGGCGAAGCTGAGTTTGCTGTGCGCTCCCGCGCCAATGCCCAGGTAGTCGCCAAACTGCCAGTAGTTCAGGTTGTGCCAGCAGCGGTGGCCCGCTCGCGCGTAGGCCGACACCTCGTAGCGCTCCAGCCCCTGCGCCGCGGTGAGCTCGGTGATGCGGTCGAGCATGGCATAGGCGTCATCGTCGGGCGGCAGCGTCGGCGGGAACTTGGCGAAGTAGGTGTTGGGTTCGAGCGTGAGGTGGTAGATGGAGATGTGCGGCGGCTGGAACGACAGCGCGGTGCGGATGTCGGCCTCGCAGTCGGCCAGTGTCTGGCCCGGCAGCGCGTACATGATGTCGAGGTTGAAGGTGTCGAAGGCCAGCGCCGCCTCTTCCACCGCGGCGATGGCCTGGGCGCGGTCGTGCACCCGGCCCAGCGCTTTCAGGTGCGCGTCGTTGAAGCTCTGCACCCCGATCGACAGGCGGGTCACACCGGCTTCGCGGAACGCGCGGAAGCGGTCTTTCTCGAAGGTGCCCGGGTTGGCTTCGAGCGTGATTTCGGCGTCGGCGTCCAGCCGCAGCAAGGCGCGCACATCGCCCAGCAGGCGGTCAATGGCCTCGGGTGAAAACAGGCTGGGCGTGCCGCCACCAATGAACACGCTGTGCACCGCACGACCCCAGATCAGCGGCAAGGCGGCTTCCAGATCGGCGCGCAACGCGTCCAGGTAGGCCTGTTCGGGCAGGGCCTTTCCGGGTTCGCTGGTGGCGCTCCATTCGTGCGAGTTGAAGTCGCAGTACGGGCACTTCTTCAGACACCAGGGCAGGTGGATGTAGAGCGAAAGCGGCGGCAGGCCCTGCAGCTGCAACGTGCCCGGGCGCATCCAGTGGCGGATGTCGCTCCAGTGTGGGCCTTCCGGCGCGGTGCCGTCGGCTGCGCCGGGCAGCGCCACCCGAACCTCTCTGGGTGTGCTCACTGGACGACCCTCCGCGCTGCGCACTGCGGGGCTGAGCGCCTTCGGAGCGGCCGGGCGGCGCTCATGTCTCTGCCCGGGGCGCGAACCAGCGTTCACGCATCAGTTCCAGCATCTGCTGCGCGGCCTTGCCGCGGTGGCTGTTGGCGTTCTTCTTTTCGTTGCTCAGCTGGGCGAAGGTGCAACCGAACTGCGGCAGATACATCACCGGATCGAAACCAAAACCGTTGTCACCGATGGGCTCGCGAGTGATCAGCCCCGGCGCCCGGCCGCTGGCCACCAGCGGTTCGGGGTCGTCGGCGCTGCGCACCGCCACCAGGGTGCTGACCAGGGCCGCGCGGCGGTCGTGCACGTCGGCCATCTGCTCCAGCAAGGCGCGCACATTGTTGGCGTCGCCCTTCTCGTAGCCGAATTGCGTGGCGTAGTAGGCGGTGTCCACGCCCGGCAAACCACCGAAGGCTTCCACGCACAGACCCGCATCATCGGCCAGCGCGGGCAGGCCGCTGACCCGCGCGGCATGGCGCGCCTTGGCCAGGGCGTTCTCGATGAAGGTGCGGTGCGGCTCGGGCGCCTCCGGAATGCCCAGCTCGGACTGGCGCACCAGCTCCACGCCCAGCGGCGCAAACAAGGCCTGCAGCTCGGCGAGCTTGCCTTGATTGTTGGACGCGAGGACGAGTTTCATCGAGGGCTCTCAGACCAGGCCAAGGCTCTGCTTCTGCAGCATCACCAGTTCGGCCACACCCTTCTCGGCCAGTGCCAGCAAGGCGTCCATTTCCTGGCGGCTGAAGGCCGCACCCTCGGCCGTGCCCTGCACTTCCACGAAGTGACCGGCGCCGGTCATCACCACGTTCATGTCGGTGTCGCAGGCCGAGTCTTCCACGTACTCCAGGTCCAGCAACGGCGTGCCCTGCAGGATGCCGACCGAGATGGCGGCCACGTGGTCCTTGATCGGCGAAGCGGCGATCTTGCCTTCGGCCAGCAACTGGGTCACCGCGTCGTGCGCGGCCACGAAGGCACCGGTGATGCTTGCGGTGCGGGTGCCGCCGTCGGCCTGCAACACATCGCAGTCCAGCGAAATGGTGCGTTCGCCCAGCGCCTTGAGATCAAACACCGAACGCAGCGAGCGGCCGATCAGGCGCTGGATTTCCTGCGTGCGCCCGCTCTGCTTGCCCTTCGCGGCCTCGCGATCGCTGCGGGTGTGGGTGGCGCGCGGCAACATACCGTATTCGGCCGTGACCCAGCCTTCGCCACTGCCGCGTTTGTGCGGCGGCACTTTTTCTTCCACCGAGGCGGTGCACAGCACCTTGGTGTCACCAAACTCGATCAACACCGAACCTTCGGCGTGGATGGTGAAACCCCGGGTTATGCGCACCGGGCGCAGGGCGTCGGCGGCCCGCTGGCCGGGTCGAATGAAATCTGTCATGGGAACCTCAGAAAATCGGTGGTCTGTATTGTCGGGGAGGGGGCAGCCGGAGCGCCAAGGGATCCAACCCGGAACGCGGAGGAACCGGCTTCGCCGGGCCTCTCGCGTTGCCCCCTGGGGGGTGACGCCGCAGGCGGCGCGGGGGGTCAAGAATTTCTTTCAGCCGTGCGCCGGATCGCCTCGTTGATTTCGGCGATCGATTTCTCGATCTCCTCGTCATCCATGTCTTCGATGGTCGGATCGGCCACGCCCGACTGGATGGTGGAGGCGAACACGCCGTCCTCAATGTCTTCGGTGGACACGCGCGTGGTCTGGAATTCGTCGGGCGTCTCCCACTCCATGGCCAGCACAGTCACGTTGTCACAACGCGGCCCGCCACGCTTGAGCGCCAGTTCCACCAGCTCGGGGACCGCCTGTTCCAGCGAGTTCTTCGAGAGCTCGGACACGATCTCGGAGTCTTTGACCGTGCCCCAGAGGCCATCGGAACACAGCAGCACCCGGTCCCCCTGCTGCAGCTGCAGCGCGCCCGACAGGTCGTACACCGGTTTGGCCGGAGAGCCCAGGCAGGTGAAAAGAATGTTGCGGTTGATGTGCTCGGTGGCCTTGCCCAGATGAGCCTGCTGCTCCATGTACGAGTGGTCGCGCGTGCGGGTGAGTAGCTCGCCGTCGCGCACGATGTACAGGCGCGAGTCACCGCAGTGGATCCAGTTCATCTGGTTGCGTTCCAGCACCGCGGCCACCAGGGTGGTGCGCGGCGTGTCGAGCATGCCCTTTTCCGCTGCGTAGCGAATGATCTGGTGGTGCGCCGCCATCAGCGCGCTGGAGAGGAACTCCGGCACTTCGCGCACCGTCGGGTTGGCCGTCTTCTGGAAGTAGGCCGAAAAGGTCTGCAGCGCCAATTGGGCGGCCATGGCCCCTTCCGGATGCCCACCCATGCCATCGGCCAGCACCAGCAAGCCGGACTCGCGCGTGTAGGCGTAGCCCATGCGGTCTTCGTTGCGCTCACGACCACCCTGCCGGCTGATCTGGTAAACCGAAAACTTCATCGGAACTTGGTCCCGGCGTCGGTCGACTTGCGCGGCGATTTCTTGGAGTCGGACACGATGTTGTCGAACTGCAGCCGCATTTTTTCGGCCACGGTCAGCTTGGTGTAGCTGCGCTCGGTCTCGCGGCTGAGTTCTTTCTGCAGTGCAAACACCGACTGCGGACGCGAGAGCGGATCGAGCGACATGCACCATTCGACCACCTCGATCAGGTTGTCGGAATACACACCGCGCAGACGGGACAGCGCCAGCGACAGACGGTCTTTTTCGAGCCGCTGGGGTGCGTCGTTGGGCGGATAGCCCTGCATGCTGGCGTAGATGCAGGCGCCGATGGCATAGATGTCGGTCCACGGCCCCATGCTGGAGTCACGCCGGTACATCTCGGGCGCGGCAAAACCGGGCGTGTACATGGGCCGGATGAAATTGCCTTCCTTGCTCAGCACCTCGCGCGCCGCGCCAAAGTCGATCAACACCGCGCGGTTGTCGTCGGTCACGAAGATGTTGGCCGGCTTGATGTCGAGGTGCAGCATCTTGTGCTGGTGCACGATGCGCAGGCCACGCAGCACCTCGTCGTACAGCGAACGGATGGTGGACTCGCGAAACACCTTCTGTTTCTTGAGGTCCCGCGCGGTGATGATGAACTCCTGCAGGGACGAGCCCTCCAGGTAGTTCATGACCATGTAGACGGTCTCGTTCTCGCGGAAGAAATTGAGCACGCTGACCACCGAGGCGTGCGAGATCTGGGCCAATGCCCGACCTTCTTCAAAAAAACTCTTGAGGCCCAGCCGGTACAGCGACAGCTTCTCGGGCTGCACCTGGGGCAGCAACTCGCCCGGGCCACGCGTGGCGAGTGACGACGGCAGGTATTCCTTGACGGCCACTTGCTGGCCTTCGGTGTCCACCGCGAGGTACACCACACCAAATCCACCGGCCGCCAGCTTGCGAACAATACGGTAGCCACCGATCACGGTGTCCGGCGGCAGCGGGGCTGGTTTGACCTTTGACATAATTCGGATGGGTTCCGGAACGCCTCGTTTTGGACCACTCAACCTGATGGGACACAGTTCAATGGCAGTTTACAGCATGACCGGCTACGCCACGGCCCAGACTGGCGGGCCTGCAGGCGCAAACGCCGGCGAACCTGCCCGCGAGAGCACGCCCGGCCTGGGCCTCGAAATCCGCTCGGTCAACAGCCGCTTTCTCGACCTCACTTTCAAGCTCCCGGACGAGTTGCGAGGCACCGAACCCGCGCTGCGCGAATTGCTGGGCTCCAGGCTCAAGCGTGGCAAGGTCGAGGTGCGGGCCTGGATCGAAGGCAAGACCGACACCGGCCCACGTGCACCCTCGGTCCAGGAACTGCAGAAACTCGTGAGCCTGCAAGACAACGTGCGGGCCTGGTTGCCCACGGCGACCCCCCTGACCGTGGCCGACGTCCTGCAGCTTACATCGCGCCAGACCGCCGTTCCGGGGGAACTTCACGAAGCCCTGATCGCCCTGGGACACGAGGGCCTGGCCGGTCTGGTGGCGGCGCGTGAGCGTGAAGGCGAGCGCCTGGCCAGCATGCTACTGGACCGCCTGACACAGCTGCGCCAGCTCGCCCAGGACGCCCAGCCCCTGATTCCCCAACTGGTCGCCCAGCAGCGCCAGCGCTTCATCGACCGCTGGAACGAGGCGCTGGGTGCCGGCGCCGCGTCGGGAACGCTGGGCAATGCCGTCACCAACGACATGGCGCGCGACCGCGCCCTGACCGAGGCCACCGCCTTCGCGATCCGCATCGACGTGGCCGAGGAACTGACGCGGCTGGACTCGCACCTGAGCGAAATCGAGCGCCTGCTGGCCAAGGGCAACGGCATCGGCAAACGGCTGGACTTCCTGATCCAGGAACTGCACCGCGAAGCCAATACCATGGGCTCCAAGTCATCGAGCCTGGAGCTCACGCGCATCTCGGTCGACATGAAGGTGCTCATTGAACAGATGCGCGAGCAAGTGCAGAACATCGAGTAAGCATGGAATACCCAGGAAACCTGTTTGTCGTCGCGGCCCCCAGCGGGGCCGGCAAGTCCAGCCTCGTGAAGGCGCTGATGGAGCTGGACTCGCGTGTCGTGCCCTCCATCTCGCACACCACCCGTCCGCCCAGAGGCCAGGAACTGCACGGTCGCGAGTACTACTTCGTGGCCAAGGAAACCTTCGACCAGATGGTCATTCAGGGCGCGTTCCTGGAATGGGCCATGGTGCACGGCAACCGCTATGGCACATCCAAACAAGCCATCGAACAACGCATGGCCCAGGGGGCGGACGTGGTGCTGGAGATCGATTTCCAGGGCGCCATCCAGGTCAAACGCATCTTCCCGAACGCTGTGCTGATCTTCATCCTGCCGCCCAGCTGGGAAGAATTGCGCTCGCGGCTGGAGCGGCGCGCCGAAGACAGCGCCGAGGTCATCGAAGTCCGGCTGCAGAACGCCGCCCACGAGATGACGCACGCCAAAGAATTCGACTTCGTTATAATCAACGAGTTGTTCGAGCGGGCCCTGTTTGACCTCAAGGCCATCGTCCATGCCCAGCGGCTCAAGTTCGCCGCCCAGCGTATCGCCCGCAGCGATACCTTTCAGGCGCTCAACATCCACTGATTCACCGCACACTACCGAGGCCCGCACATGGCACGCATCACCGTCGAAGATTGTCTGGAAAAGATCCCCAACCGCTTTCAACTCGTGCTGGCCGCCACCTACCGTGCGCGCATGCTCAGCCAGGGCCACGCGCCCAAGATCGAGAGCAAGAACAAGCCCGGCGTGACCGCGCTGCGCGAAATCGCCGACGGCAAGATCGGTCTGGAAATGCTCAAAAAGGTCCCGCTCTGATCCGTCAGGCGCCCGAAAAAACCCGCATGCTGCGGGTTTTTTTTCGCCTGAACCCACCTCAAGCTGCGCCGATGTTCGGCACCAACGCCCCGGCATCCTGACCAGCCCGGTGCGCGGCAGTGAACGCCAGCATGCGATCGATGGGCAGCCGGGCGCGCGGAATCAGCGCCGGGTCCACGTGGATCTGGTTCAGGCCCTTTTCCAGCACCTGCGCCACGCCGGCCAGGCCGTTCATGGCCATCCAGGGGCAGTGCGCGCAGCTCTTGCAGGTGGCGCTGTTGCCGGCGGTGGGCGCTTCGATGAACACCTTGCCGGGGTTCTGCTGGCGCAGCATGTGCATCATGCCGTTGTCGGTGGCGACAATGAACTCGTTCGCGTCCAGCTCGCGCGCGGCCTTCAGGATGGCCGAGGTGGAACCCACGGCGTCGGCCAGCGCCACCACGTCGGCCGGGCTTTCCGGGTGCACCAGCACCTTGGCCTTCGGGTGTTCCTTTTTCAGCGCTTCAAGCTCAAAGGCCTTGAACTCGTCATGCACGATGCACGAGCCGTTCCACATCAGCATGTCGGCACCGGTTTCGCGCTGGATGTAGCCACCCAGGTGCTTGTCGGGTGCCCACAGGATCTTGTGCCCCTTGTCCTTGAGCGCTTTGACGATATCCAGCGCGCAACTGGAGGTCACAAGCCAGTCGGATCGCGCCTTCACCGCCGCACTGGTGTTGGCGTAGACCACCACGGTGCGGTCCGGGTGGGCGTCGCAGAAGGCGCTGAATTCGTCGATCGGGCAGCCCAGGTCGAGCGAGCAGTTTGCGTCCAGATCGGGCATGAGCACGGTCTTTTCCGGGCTCAGGATCTTGGCCGTCTCGCCCATGAAGCGCACACCCGAGACCACCAGTGTCTGAGCCGCATGGTCGCGACCAAAGCGCGCCATTTCCAGCGAGTCGCTCACGATGCCGCCGGTCTCGACGGCCAGGTCCTGCAGGTCGGGGTGCACGTAGTAGTGCGACACCATCACCGCGTTGCGCTCCTGGAGCAGGCGGCGGATCTTGTCCTTGAGCTCGGCGCGCTGCTTCGGACCGGGTTCCACCGGCACTCGCGCCCAGGCGTGTTTCGTCGGGCAGGCCGGCTGTTCGTATTCGACGTCGATGATGGCTGGGTTGCTCATGAACAGGACTCCTGGATGTGCCGCCATCCGCGGCACATGAATTGATTAAATCACTCGACTCCTCTCCGGTGCGGGATGTCATCTCTCAGGGCACCGCGGAGCCGGCTTTGCCGGTCCGCCAGTGCCGCCCCCTTGAGGGGGTCGCGCACAGCGCGGCAGGGGTGGGTTAAGTCATCCGCATGGAGAAGTCAATGGCTTTGACGTCTTTGGTCAATGCCCCGATGGAGATGCGGTCCACTCCGGTTTCTGCAAGGGCCCGCACCGTCTGCAGACTCACGCCACCCGAGATTTCCAGGATGGCCCGGCCCGCGTTGCGCCGCACGGCTTCCTGCAGGGTGGGGATGTCCATGTTGTCGAGCAAGACCATCTTGGCGCCGCAGGCCAGTGCTTCGTCCAGCTGCGCCAGGGTCTCGACCTCGATCTCGACAAAACGCGCCTGGGGTGCCATTTCCTGCACACGCTTCAACACGGCCGCCACGCCACCTGCGGCGGCAATGTGGTTTTCCTTGATCAGTACCGCGTCGTAGAGACCGATGCGGTGGTTCACGCCGCCGCCGGTCCTGACCGCGTACTTTTGCGCCAGGCGCAGTCCCGGGATGGTCTTTCGCGTGTCCACAATGGCCGCGCGCGTACCCTGGACGGCATCGACGAACACCGCCGTCTTCGTGGCCACGGCCGAGAGCAACTGCAGGAAGTTGAGCGCGGTGCGCTCGGCGGTCAGCAAGGCCTGGGCACGGCCCTCGATCTCCAGCACCACCTGGTCGGCCACGCAGCGCTGACCCTCGGCCACATGCCAGGTCAGACGGGCCTTGGGGTCGCAGGCCAGCACGGCCGCTTCCACCCAGGGTGCGCCACAGATCACGGCCGACTCGCGCGCGAGGATGCGTGCGCGTGCGCCATGCGCGCAGTCCACCAGAGCCGCGGTGAGGTCGCCCGAGCCCACGTCTTCGGCCAGCGCGCGAACCACGTCAGCGCGGGCCAGTTCGGCCAGATCGGAGGCCGTGAATTCAGAGAGGTGTTTCATGGGTCGCAAGCATAACGGGATCGCATATAGTGCCTCCCATCCAAAGCCCACGCAAAGGGGACCCTCATGAGTTCAGCGAAATCCGCCGCCCCGACCAGCGGCACACCCTACGGCACCCTGCCTTCGGCCTCGCCCATGCCCCAGCGCAAACCGGTGAGCCTGCCGCGCCTGCAGGAAATGCGTGAGCGCGGCGAGAAGATCACCATGCTCACCGCCTACGACGCCACTTTCGCCGCCGTGGCCGATGCCGCGGGCGTGGAATGCATCCTGGTGGGCGATTCGCTGGGCATGGTCTGCCAGGGGCTGTCCAGCACGGCGGGCGTCACGCTGGAAACCATGCGCTACCACACCGAAAGCGTGGTGCGTGGCCTGCAGCGCGTGCAGGCCACGGCCTGGGTGCTGGGAGATCTGCCGTTTGGCAGCTACCACGAGAGCAAAGAACAAGCCCTGCGCAGCGCCGCCGTGTTGATGCACGCCGGCGCCCACATGGTCAAGCTCGAAGGCGGTGGCTGGACCGCTGAGACCGTGCGTTTTCTGGTCGAGCGCGGCATCCCCGTCTGTGCGCATCTGGGCCTCACGCCGCAAACCGTGCACGCGCTCGGCGGCTACCGCGTGCAAGGGCGCGGCGACGCCGCCGGGCTGCAGCTCAAACGCCACGCGCTGGAACTGCAGGACGCGGGCGCGGCCATGCTGGTACTGGAGATGGTGCCCGCAGCCCTATCGCTCGAAATCACCCACCAGCTCAAGACCTGCCACACCATCGGCATCGGGGCCGGCAAAGGTACGGCGGGCCAGGTGCTGGTGATGCACGACATGCTGGGCATCAACCTGGGCAAGAACCCCAAATTCGTGCGCAATTTCATGGAAGGCCAGGCCAGCGTGCGCGAAGCCATGGCCGCCTATGTGGCGGCGGTGAAAGACGGCAGCTTCCCCGACGACGCACTGCACGCCTGGTGAACAAGACCCTCCCCGCAGCGCCTGCGGCGCTACCCCCAAGGGGGCGGCGTTGGCGGCCCGGCAGAGCCGGTTCCGCGGCGCCCCTCGACAAGACTCCCCGCATTCTTATGAAGCTCGTTCACACCATCGAAGACCTGCGCGCCGCCTTGCGCCCGTACAACTCGCCCGCGTTCGTGCCCACCATGGGCAATCTGCACGAGGGTCATCTGGACCTGGTGCGCACGGCGAAACCCCTGGGCGACGTGACGGTGTCCAGCATCTTCGTCAACCGGCTCCAGTTCGCGCCGCACGAAGATTTCGACACCTACCCACGCACGCTGCAGGCCGACTGCGCACGGCTGGAGCAGGCTGGCTGCGACTTGGTGTTTGCGCCATCCGAGAAAGAGCTGTACCCCGAGCCGCAGGGCTTCAAGGTGCAGCCCCCTGCCGAGCTCGCCGACATTCTGGAAGGGCACTTCCGGCCGGGGTTCTTCGTCGGCGTCTGCACGGTGGTGATGAAGCTGTTCCAGTGCGTGTTTTCCGAGGCCAAAGGCCCACGCTACGCACTTTTTGGCAAGAAGGACTACCAGCAGCAGATGGTGATCCGGCGCATGGTTCAGCAGTTCGCGCTGCCCATCTCCATCGTGGGCGGTGAAACCCAGCGCGCCCCCGACGGCCTGGCGCTGAGTTCACGCAACGGCTACCTGAGTGAATCCGAACGCGCGGAGGCCGTGCAACTCTCGCTGGCACTGCGCGCGCTCGCGCGCGATGCACTGGCTGCGGCCGACGCCCTGCCCCAGCACCTGCCCGGACTGGAGGCGCGAGCCCTGCAGGCGCTGGCCGCGCGCGGCTGGAAGCCGGACTACCTCACCGTGCGCCGCCGGGTCGACCTGCAGCCGCCCACACCGGCAGACGCCACCACCGCGCAAAGCCTGGTGGTTCTGGGCGCGGCGCGGCTGGGCACCACGCGGTTGATCGACAACTTCGAGGTTTGACCCCCCCGCGCCGGGCTTTGCCCGTCACCCCCCAAGGGGCGATGCGTGCGGCCCGGCGAAGCCGGTCCCGCCGCATCCTGGGTTATGCAAACCCTCACTCCGGATCCGTTCCTTACATGGCCTCAAGCTTGGGGTTGCGACCCATCAAGGTTGCGACCACATGGTTGGGTTGCAGCCTTCCATCGAGCAAAGCCACCACAGCCTCACTGATCGGCATGTCCACACCGAGTTTCTGCGCGCGCTGCACCACGGTGCGGGCGCTGTAAACGCCTTCGGCCACATGGCCGAGCGAGTCCACCGCCTGCTGCAGGCTCAGGCCACGTGCCAGCAACTGGCCGACCTTGCGATTGCGCGACAGGTCCCCGGTGGCGGTGAGCACCAGGTCACCCAGACCCGAGAGGCCCATGAAGGTCTCGGCCCGGGCCCCGAGCGCGAGCCCCAGACGTGTCATTTCCGCCAGACCCCGCGTGATGAGCGCTGCCCGCGCATTGAGACCGAGGTCGAGCCCATCGCACAACCCGGTGGCGATGGCCAGCACGTTCTTCACCGCGCCACCCACCTCCACCCCCACGATGTCGTCGTTCGCATAAACGCGCAGCGTGGGGCCGTGGAAAGCGCTCACCAGCGCATCGCGCACGCCCGCGTGTTCGCTGGCCGCCACCAGCGCCGTGGGCTGGCCACGCGCCACTTCCAGCGCGAAACTGGGGCCGCTGAGCACCCCGGCGCTCAGGTCTGGCGCCACACGGGCACGGATTTCATGACCCAGCAGGCCCGTGGAGGTCTCACCATCCCGCGGCGCTTCAAACCCCTTGCAGAGCCAGGCCACGGGCGCGGTGCAACCGACCAGGCGCTCGAGCATGCCGCGCAAGGCGGCCATGGGCGTGCCCACGACCACCAGCCCGGCATCGGCCAGCCAGGGCTGCTGCAGGTCCATCTCGCCGCTGGCCAGTTCCAGACCCGGCGGCAGCGCGATGCCCGGCAGGTAGCGCCGGTTTTCCCGTTCGGCCCGCATGCGGGCCACCTGCTGCTCGTCGCGCGCCCACAGGGTGACCCGGTGCGGACTCTGCGACTGGCCTGCCGCGTTGATCGCCAGCGCCGTCCCCCAGGCGCCAGCGCCCAAGACCACGATGTTCATGACACCCGCGCCGGTAGGAAAACCGACTTATTGCGTGACGATGCGCGGCGCGTCTTCCGCGGCCTGGGCCTGTTGCTGCTCGTACATGGCCTGGAAGTTGATTTCGGCCAGGTGCACGGGCGGGAAACCGGCGCGCTGGATCAGGTCGGCCACATTGCTGCGCAGGTAGGGGTACACGATCTGCGGGCAGGCGATGCCCATGATCGGGCCCATCTGGTCCTGTGGCAGGTTGCGGATCTCGAAGATGCCGGCCTGCTTGGCTTCGACCAGGAACACCGTCTTGTCCTTGATCTTGGTCTGCACGGTGGCCGTGACGCAGACCTCGTAGACACCGTCGGCCACCGGGTTGGCTTCCACACCGAGCTGGATGTCCACCGACGGTTGATCCTGCTCCAGCAGGATGGCCGGCGAATTGGGTTGCTCCAGCGACGCTTCCTTGAGGTAAACGCGCTGGATCTGGAATACGGGTTCTTGGTTGTCGGCCATGTTGCGATCTCGGGTAATCTGGAAAAAACGAAACCCGCCGGGGACAAGCGTTCCCGCAGCGGGCACCGGGGGCAATTATGTCAGCCCGCCGTGTCGGTCAACGACGCACGATCAACGTCCCAAGGGACGTTCCGCTCACGCTCGCCGCTTCAGGCCTGCAGCAGCGGCATCAGCCCCCCCTGGCTATCGAGCGCGTGCAGGTCATCGCAGCCCCCCACATGCGTCTGCCCGATGAAGATCTGCGGCACGCTGGTGCGGCCCGTGAGCTGCCGCATGTGAGCCCGCAACTCGGGCTGTCCATCCACAAACACCTCTTCCAGATCGGTCACGCCGCGCTTTTCCAGCAGGGCCTTGGCCCGGCTGCAGTAGGGACAATAGGCGCTGGTGTACATCTTGACCGTGGCCATGCGAGTTCCTGTCAATGGGGTTGAAGAGAGAAGTGTCCGGAGAACGATCAGGCCTTCTCGATCGGCAGGTTGGCCGAGCGCCAGGCGCCCATGCCGCCCGCGAGCGAATGGGCGTTTTCGTAACCCAGCTTCTTGGCAATCGCCACGGCCCGGTTTGAACGCATGCCCGAGGCACAGACCAGCACCACCGGTGTGGCCTTGTTCTTGACCAGGCCCGGCAACTTGGCCTCCAGTTCGGGCAGCGGCACGTTTTTCGCTCCCACCACATGGCCGGCGGCGAATTCATCAGCGCCACAGACGTCCACCACCGCCGCCTTTTCCCGGTTCATCAGCTGGACCACCTGGGTCGCACTCAGCGCCCCCGCCCGCCCGCCTCCCGTGACCGCAGGCCATACCAGCATGGCACCGGCAGCGAACGCCACCGCAATCAGAATCCAGTTTTCAATAAAAAAACTCACAGGAACACCTTTCAGTTAAGCCTGGGATTTTAGAATGTCCGGCTGAACTCCGCAGACCGCCCCGCTGTGGGGTGTGCCACCCGGCTTTGCGCCATTCACCGTTCTTCACCGCCCATGTACAAACTTGTCCTGATTCGTCACGGCGAATCCACCTGGAATCTCGAAAACCGCTTCACCGGCTGGACCGACGTTGACCTGACGCCGCTCGGGCTGGAACAGGCGAAAAACGCGGGCCGGCTGTTGCGGGCCGAAGGCTATGACTTTGACCTGGCCTACACCAGCGTGCTCAAGCGTGCCACACGCACGCTGTGGCATGTGCTTGACGAGATGGACCGCACCTGGCTGCCGGTGGCCCACAGCTGGCGCCTCAATGAGCGCCACTACGGCGCCCTGCAAGGTCTGAACAAAGCCGACATGGCGAAACAATACGGTGACGAACAGGTGCTGATCTGGCGCCGCAGCTACGACACCCCACCTCCGGCCCTGGATGCAAACGACCCGCGCTGCGAACGCAGCGACCGCCGCTACGAGAAGCTCAAACCCGAGGAAGTGCCTCTGACCGAGTGCCTCAAAGACACCGTGGCCCGCGTCATGCCGTTCTGGAACGAGGCCATGGCCCCGGCCATCCGTTCGGGCAAACGGGTGGTGGTCGCCGCGCACGGCAACAGCATCCGCGCCCTGGTGAAATACCTCGACGGCATCAGCGATGCCGACATCGTGGGCCTGAACATCCCCAACGGCATCCCGCTCGTCTACGAACTCGACGCCGAACTCAAGCCGCTCAAGAGCTACTACCTGGGCGACGCCGAGGCAGCGGCCAAAGCGGCGGCGGCCGTGGCCGCCCAGGGCAAAGGCTGACCCTCCCACCAGACCGCGGGAAACCACGGCACCCAGGGATATGGAACCGAAATCCCCGGCCGTGCTCCAAGGTGTATATTGGTTCGCCAGCGGGCCAAATCGTGTCTCGCTGGCTTTTTTTTGGGGTGTTTCGATGGGTAAACAAATGAGTCACAAGCTGAAAATCGTGGGCTGGGTGGCCATTGGCGCGGTGGCCGGAGCCTTGACCACGGTGCAGTTGCAGGCGGTGGCGCGCGGAACCCTCGCGCCCCTGCCTCTGGAAGAGTTGCAGCAGCTTGCGGCCGTGTTCGGCATGGTCAAGAGCGACTATGTCGAGCCGGTGGACGAGAAAAAGCTGATTTCCGAAGCCATCTCGGGCATGGTGGCCAGCCTGGACCCGCATTCCCAGTATTTCGACAAGAAGTCGTTCAAGGATTTCCGCGAAGGCACCAGCGGGCGCTTTGTCGGCGTGGGCATCGAAATCACCATGGAAGACGGCCTGGTCAAGGTGGTCTCCCCCATTGAAGACTCACCCGCCTTCCGCGCCGGCCTCAAGACCGGCGACCTGATCACCAAGATCGATGACACCATGGTCAAGGGCCTGTCGATCAACGACGCGGTCAAGCTCATGCGTGGCGAGCCGCGCACCAAGGTGCTGCTGACCATCTTCCGCAAGGATGAAAACCGCAGCTTCCCGGTCACGATCACCCGCGAGGAAATCAAGACCCAGAGCGTCAAGACCAAGATGATCGAGCCCGGCTACGCCTGGGTTCGCGTGTCGCAGTTCCAGGAACGTACTATCGAGGACTTCGCACGCAAGGTCGAAGAAATCTACAAGGCCGACCCCAAGCTCAAGGGCCTGGTGCTCGACCTGCGCAACGATCCGGGCGGTCTGCTCGACGCGGCGGTGGCGCTGTCGGCTGCCTTCCTGCCCGAGGGCGCGACCGTGGTGTCCACCAATGGCCAGCTCGAAGACAGCAAGTTCGTCTACAAGGCCGTGCCGCAGCACTACCTGCGCCGTGGCGGCGCCGACCCCATCAAGCACCTGACCGAGGCCACCCGCGGCGCACTGCGCACGGTTCCGCTGGTGGTGCTGGTCAACGAAGGTTCGGCTTCGGCCAGCGAGATCGTGGCCGGTGCCCTGCAGGATCACAAGCGCGCCACCCTCCTGGGTAGCCAGACCTTCGGCAAGGGCTCGGTGCAGACCGTGCGTCCGCTTGGCCCCGACACGGGCCTCAAGCTCACCACGGCGCGCTACTACACCCCCTCTGGCAATTCCATCCAGGCCAAGGGCATCGTGCCCGACGTGATGGTGGACGAAACGCTGGAAGGCAACCTGTTCGCCGCCTTGCGCACCCGTGAGGCCGATCTGCAGAAGCACCTGGGCAATGGCAAGGACCCGAGTACGGAAGTCCAACCCATGACCGACGCACGCCGCGCCGAGGAACAGCAGCGCGAAGAAGCACGTGAACAGGCCCGCAAGCGGCTGGAAGAGGAGTCCAAGAAGAACCCCGGCCAGCGCCTCGTGCCCGAGTTCGGCAGCGACAAGGACTTCCAGTTGCAGCAGGCCATGAACCAGCTCAGGGGCCGCCCGGTGGTGGTCAGCAAGACCCTGACCGTGCGCACCGAAGAGAAGAAAGAAAACTGAGTTTGCGGCGGCCCCGCGCCGCCGCCATCGACCTTGAACGACGCACAGCTCCTGCGCTATTCGCGCCACATCCTGCTCAACGAACTCGGTGTCGAGGGCCAGGAGCAGTTGCTGGCATCGCACGCGCTGGTGGTCGGCGCCGGTGGCCTGGGCTCACCGGTGGCGCTCTACCTGGGCAGTGCGGGCGTGGGGCGCATCACGGTGGTCGACCACGACATGGTCGACGAAACCAACCTGCAGCGCCAGATCGCGCACAACCTCGCGCGGGTGGGCAGCCCCAAGGCCGCTTCGGTGCGCGAAGCCATTGCGGCCATCAACCCCGATGTGATCGTCACGCCCGTGATCCAGCGAGCCGACGCAGCGCTGCTCGATGCGCTGGTGCCCGGCGCCGACGTGGTGATCGACTGCACCGACAACTTCGCCACACGCCACGCCATCAACCGGGCCTGCGTCCAGCACCACAAACCTCTGGTGTCGGGCGCGGCCATCCGCATGGACGGTCAGCTCAGCGTGTTTGACCAGCGCTCGCCTGGCAACCCCTGCTACGCCTGTGTTTTCCCCGAGACCTCGGACGTGGAAGAAACCCGTTGCGCCACCATGGGGGTGTTCGCGCCGCTGGTGGGCATCGTGGGCACCATGCAGGCGGCCGAAGCGCTCAAGCTGCTCACCGGCCTGGGCTCACGCCTGACGGGACAGCTGCTCATGATCGACGGGCGTGACATGGCTTTCAACCAGATCGCCCTGCCGCGGAACCCGCTGTGCGCCGTGTGCGGCCACCCGCAGCGCTGAGTCAGGAACTGAGCTGCCCCTCCCGGGGTAGCGGGCAGGGCCCATGACGCTGGCGAAAGTCGCGTGGCAACTCAGCCGGCACATCGCCTTCAAAGATGCCCTTGCGCTGCTTGCGCGCCCATGCCTCCTGCCGGGCGTAGGGCCCCAGGCTGCGCCTCCAGCGGTGCGACCAGGCATGGCCCTGGAGCACCAGCCGAGCTGCCACATCCGAGCCCCCGTGGGTCAGCCGCACCAGGGCACGGCCATAGGTGTCGTGATAGCGCTCATGCACGGTGACCACCTGCTCCAGCACACGCGCCGCCAGCGCGTCGCGCGACGCCACACCACCGTCCTGGCAGATTTCCGGTGCATCGATGCCGTCCAGCCGCAGCTTGCGGTAACGGCCGCCCGCGAGCGGCTTCACCCACAGCGTGTCGCCATCGGACACGCGCGTCACGCGGGCTTGATACATCTTGGGCTGTGTCGGAGCCGTCACATCGACGCCGCCTTCTGCGTTGGCGACGGTATGTGTGGACAGCAGCAGCGCGAGCAACCATGGCTTGCAGCCCATGCGCTGACCCACCAGGACCCGAGTGGATTCGATCAAGGAAAAATTCATGGCCCGAGTCTGCCACCATCGGCGCCAGGAACCGGGCACCCGGCCCGCGGGCAGCGGTTCAGACCGCCATGTAGCGCCCGGGCCGGTGGTTGATGGCCAGGGTCATGTTGAGCACCACCGCGCCCACCACCGACCAGACGATCTGCGTCCAGTCCACCACGGCAAACGCGGCCAGCACGATGGTGCAGTCCATTGCCATCTGCACGTGACCGGCGCGCCAGCCAAAGCGCTCCTGCAGGAAAAGCACCAGCACGTTGAAGCCGCCCAGGCTGGCACGGTGGCGAAACAGCATCAGCATGCCCGCGCCGGTGAGCAGCCCGCCGGCCACTGCGGCGAAAGCGGTGTTGAGCTCACCGATGGACAGCCAGGCCGGCACCCATTGCGCGAAAACCGACAGCAGTGCCACGGCGGCAAAGGTCTTGAAGGTGAACAGCGGCCCCATGCGCTTCCAGGCCAGACCATAGAACGGCAGGTTGATCAGGAAGAACACCAGGCTGAAGTTCCAGCCGGTGGCGTAGTGCAGCAAAAAGGCGATCCCGGCCGTGCCACCGGTGAGCAACCCGGCCTGGCGGAACAGCACCACGCCCAGCGCCACGAACAACGTGCCCGTGAGCAGCGCCTGCACGTCCTCGTGCGGCTGGTGGCGCGCCGACGCTGCGGCACCCGCCACCGGGGCGGCAGAAGAGCGCAAGCGGGACAACAGGGAAGACACGGACATGGGATGGACGGACAAATGAATGGCTGACCCGCAGGAATGGACCCAGCGACGCAGTGTCACCGATGGACAGGGCAGCGGCCTTGACGCAGGTCAGTCCCACGGCACGCCGGCAGCGCCCTGCCGCCATGAACGGCACCCTCCACCGCCTGGCGGGCAAACGCCCCTACGGACCCGCTTCGCCAGCACCGCTGGCAGACACGGGCACCGGCACTTCAGACGTCGTCGGCCAGGCTGCGCTGCAGACGGAGGCCCAGGGCCTTGTAGTCCCCCGGGTGCAGGCGCTTGAGGCGCAGCAGACCGGCCTCCACGTCCCGGGCCAGAGTGGCCGCGTCCTGGGTCTTGATCTGTTCGATGTCGGCCTGGATCTGCTTGAGCCGCTGCAGGGCCTCGCGCGCCGCCTTCGTCCGCGGCGGCGTCTGCTCAGCCTGCTCCACCAGCACCTCGGCGATCAAGCCGAGCTGACGGCCATAGCTCGCCACCTCGAAGGCCTGGCGCTCGATCCGTGCGTCGCCCGCCGAAGCATCGATGCCGTCAAAGAACCAGCGCGTGTCCGGCTCGATGCGCTGCGCCACGCTGCCGCTGAATGGAAAGTACAGCTGTGGCGCGAACAGAAACAACCATGGAAACATAAGCACCTCCCTGAATCGGAATCACAGCTTACGCCGACCGTTGGCCACAGGGAAGACACCGGGAAAGGCCAGGCAAACCCAGCAGTCACCGCTTGCCCAGGCCCAGCCGGCCCGCGCCGATGGATGGGTTCAGGCCGTGACGATCCAGCCTTCGAGCGGATCGAAGTCGGGCAGACCCCAGAGCGGGTGGCCAGTCTGGTGCTGGCGCAGTGCCCAGGCCGCCTGTGCCATGCACAGCACGGCATCGAGGCTGTCGCCGCTGGCGTCGTCGGCCAGGGCGTCGCGCTGGGCGTGCGTGAGCTTCAGGCGCAGGCCCGCGGCTTGCAGCAGCGGCGCCTGGCCGTTTTCCAGGGCGTTGATGAGGGTGCGGCGGGCAATCAGCCGGTCGGGCGTCTGGCGGGCCTTGTCGTCGCTCTTGTACGACGCAGTGCCCAGCACGCTGCGCGCCAGCAAGCCAGGGTAGGCTTCCAGCGCGATGCGTGCCGGGTCGCCTTCGCACAGGCCCGGCAGGCTCACGCCGGCCTTGATCAGCCGGGGCACGCCCGCGTGCAGCATGAACGCCACCGGCGGGTTGACCCACTTCATGCTGGGACTGGAGCCGGCTGGGCCATCGGTGGCGCGGTGGGCGAACTTGCCACCCACCGGTCGCGCGTCGCAAAAGGCGGCAAAGACCTCACGAACTTCGGCGCGGCTCAGACCGGCATAGTGCGCCATGCAGGCGCGCCAGTCGGTGGGCCAGCCGAGCGTGGTCACCAGCTCGCGCGACAGGCCGAAAGGCAGATCGAACCCACCCACCCAGGCCCCGGGCGCGGCCAGGCGCTCGCTCCAGGACTCCAGCGTTTCGAACCGCTCGAGTGCTTGCAGCAGCAGACGGCCCCGGTCCACACGGCCCACCGCCAGGGTGATGGGCTTGCGCCTCGACGGGGCACTGGTGAAGTCGCAGCCCAGCAGCAAGGGGTCGGTGGGTTCAGGCATGGGGGGACTTGCCGCGGGGTTCATGGTTTCATCCCAGCGCCAGGGCCGTCACACCGGCAGCGATGCACAGCGCACCCAGCAAGCGGGCCACGCGGTCGCCCTCGCCCAGCAGATGACCGCCGATGAGAGCGGCGAACAGCATGGACACTTCACGCGCCGGCGCCACGTGCGACAACGGCGCCTCGCGCATGGCGTACAGCACCAGCACATAGGCCACCGGGCTGATCACCGCCACCAGCAAGGCGTAGCGCCATTGCTGGCGCCACAACTGCCCGGCGGTAGGCAGATCGCGCAGCACGGACGGTGCGAGCAGCGCCACGCGCACGAAGTTGCCCATGTAGTCCACGAGGATGGGCGACATCAGCAGAAATTTGACCGCATAGCCATCGACCACCGTGTACGACGCGATGAAGGCGCCGGTGAGCAGGCCGTAGCGCATGCCCTTGAGCACCCGCAGGCGCGCTTGCGGGTCTTGCGCGGCGCGCAGCAAGCCGGGGCCGCCCGCGATCAGGAACACGCCGCCCACCACACCCGCGATGCCCGCCGCACCCAGCGCCGAGATGCGCTCGCCCAGGAACACGATGGCCACCAGCGACGACAGCAGCGGCCCCGAGCCGCGCGCCACCGGGTACACAACGGTGAGATCGGACTTGCGGTAGCCGCGCAGCAGGATGACGTAATAAAAGACATGCAGCACACCGCTGGCCACCACAAAACCCCATTCGGTGACGCCCCAGAGCGGCACTGCGGTGCGACCCAGCCACCAGCCCAGCGGCGCCCAGAACAGCATCATCAAAAAGGCGCTGAAAAACGCAAAACGCGCATCGCCAGCGGCCTTCTTGGCGGCGATGTTCCAGCCCGCGTGGATCAGGCCGGCGAGAACGATGAGACCGAAGGCGGTCAATGACATGCGACGACAGAAAAAGCGCAATCCAGGGGCAGCAAGGGTCCGGCTCCGCCGGCCCAAGCTGCCGTCCCCCTTCCCAGCGCCGCAGGCGCGTCAGAGAGGGGGGAAGCCGCGCAGCGGCGCAGGGGGGAGAGCCTAGTCAGGCCCTTCCGATGATGCTGGCCGTCGCCATCAGCTCTTCGAGCAGGGCCAGCGAGACCTTGCCCGAGACGCTGTAGGGATCGAACTCCGGGCGTTCGGAGTACTTGAGCACGATGGAGGTGTTGAGCTTGGAGAGGTTGACCTGTCCCATGGTCCAGCCACCAAAGCGCCGCTCGCTGATTTCCTCGAAATGCAGCAGCACCACGTCGGTGTGGCGCGGGTCGGCCACGATGTGGTTGTAGAGCGTGTTGACGGCGTTGCGCCCGCCCTCGATGGCCTGCAGGAACACGCCGCCGCCGTAGCACAGCACCCCGGTGATGCCGTTGTGCATGTTGTGGGCGCGCGAAACATCCAGGATGGATTCGATCGCCTTGGAGCAGTCTTTGTCGATCGCTCGGCTGACGTAAAGCAGGCGTACCAGCATGGTGTTTTCTTCAGGAATTGCGGGGAATGAGCGAGAGGAATTCGCGGCGCAGGTTCGGGTCTTTGAGGAACACGCCGCGCATGACCGAGTTGATCATCTTGCTGTCCATGTCCTTCACGCCACGCCAGGCCATGCAGTAGTGGCTGGCTTCCATGACGATGGCCAGGCCGTCGGGCTGGGTCTTTTCCTGGATCAGGTCGGCCAGCTGCACCACGGCCTCTTCCTGGATCTGCGGGCGGCCCATGATCCATTCGGCCAGGCGTGCGTACTTGGACAGGCCGATCACGTTGGTGTGTTCGTTGGGCATGACGCCGATCCAGATCTTGCCGATGACCGGGCAGAAGTGGTGGCTGCAGGCGCTGCGCACGGTGATCGGGCCGACGATCATCAGTTCGTTGAGGTGCTCGGCGTTGGGGAATTCGGTGACGCTGGGCCCGTGCACATAGCGACCGTTGAACACCTCTTTCAGGTACATCTTGGCCACCCGGCGCGCGGTGTCGCCGGTGTTGTGGTCGCTGTCGGTGTCGATCACCATGCTGTCGAGCACGCCCTGCATCTTGACGGTGACTTCGTCGAGCAGTTGCTCCAGCTCGCCGGGCTGGATGAACTCGGCGATGTTGTCGTTGGAATGGAAACGGCGGCGAGCGGCCTGGACGCGCTCGCGGATCTTGACGGAGACGGGCACGCCCTGGTCATCGTCTGGGGGGGCGGCGGTGGTCATGGGGCTTTCGGTTTTCATGAGCATGGGGCATGCTATCACCAGGCCTGAAACCGGCGAATACCAGGCGGTCAGCTGGGGCCTTTGGGTCCTGGGTTCAGTAGCGGTGCCCGGTGATGAACAGCAGCGCGCGCATCACGCCAAACGCCAGCCGGTCGAGCACGCGCTGGCGCCACGGGCGCTGCCCGAGCGCGTGGGCGCTGAGCGTCTGGCCACTGCGCTGCACCAGGGCCTCCAGGTGTTCGTGCAACTGCGAGGCGAAGCGCCGGTCGGTGGTCATGACGTTGGCCTCGCGCGCGAGCAGCAAAGACAACGGATCCAGGTTGGTCGAGCCCACTGTGGCCCAGCGCCGGTCCACCACCGCCACTTTCGCGTGCAGCGCACTGGGTGCGTACTCGTGGATCTCGATGCCGGCATTCAACAAATGCTGGTACACCGGACGCGCCGCGTGGTACTGCAGAAAGTGCTCGTACCGCCCCTGCAGCAACAGCCGCACCCGCACCCCGCGCGCGGCCGCCATCGTGAGCGCGCGGCGCAGCTTGCGCCCGGGAATGAAATACGCATTGACAATCACGACCTCCTGTCGCGCCTCGCCGATGGCTTTGAGGTAGGCGCGCTCGATGTCGTGCCGGTGGCTGACGTTGTCGCGCAGCAGCAGGCAGGCCCGGGCGTCGTCCACCCCGAAGTGGAAAGCGCCCTCGCCCGCCCCGAGCGGCTCGCCATGGCCGGAGGCCGATCCGCTGTGCGCCTCGAACTTCTGCAGCAGACGCGAAAAGTCGCCCACCGGCAGGGTTTCGCGCAGCGCGTCCCAGGCCGCCATGAACTCCCGTTGGCGCGCCTTGCGCACCGCCTGCAGCCGCCACCAGAGCTGTTCCATGGTTTCCACCATGTCGGCCACCAGCGGGCCGGCCACGCGCAGTGAATAGTCCAGCCGTGGCGCGGTCAGCCGCCCCAGGGCCACATCGTCCTGGTCGTCGATGATGTTGATGCCACCACAAAACCCGACCGTGCCGTCCACCACGCAGAGCTTGCGGTGCAGCCGCCGCCAGCTGCTCGGGATCAGCAGGCCCAGCCGCCCCAGCGGGGCGTACACGCGCCAGCGCACGCCGGCGGCGTCAAAGCGGCGCCGCCATTCGGGTGGCACCTGGGGTGTGCCCACGCCGTCCAGCACCAGGCGCACCAGCACACCGCGCCGCGCCGCGCGCTCCAGCGCCTGCGCCACGCTCAGCGCCGAGCCGGCGAATTCGAAGATGTAGGTTTCCAGATGCACCACCCGGCGCGCGGCGTCCATGGCCTCGACCAGCGCCGGGAACAGGGTCTCGCCCCCCTCCAGCAGCAGCAACTGATGCCCGCCCTGCATGGCGCCCAAGCCCGGTCCACACGCCTTGGGTGGGGTCGGAGCACGGCGGCGCGCGGTGGTCACAGCTCCAGCTCGGCGATCAACGGCAGGTGGTCCGACATGCGCGCCCAGGCGCGCCCGTGCGGCACCTGCGCCGAGACCGGGCGCAGCCCGCGCATGTACACGCGGTCCATGTGCAGCAGTGGCAGGCGCGAGGGGTAGGTGGGCAGGCGGATGCCGTCAAAGGTGTGCAAGTCCAGTTCGGCCATGGGCCGGTGCAGTTGCACGCCCCAGTCGTTGAAGTCCCCCGCCACGATCAGCGGTGCGCCAGGAGGTACCTCGCTCGCCACGTACTGGCCCAGGCGCTGGACCTGGCGCTCCCGGCTGGCGTGGATCAGCCCGAGGTGCACCACCACCACGTGCACGTCCTTGCCGTCCACCAGCAGCTGCACGTGCAGCAGCCCGCGCTGCTCGAACCGGTGGTCCGACACATCGGAGTGCCAGCTCTCGATCACCGGCCAGCGCGACAACAGGGCGTTGCCGTGTTCGCCGTGGCGCGTGATGGCGTTGGTGCGGTAGACCGCCTCGTAGCCATCGGGGGTCAGGTAGTTGGCCTGGTCCAGATCGGGCCAGCGCGTGAAGTGTCTTTCCAGCTTTCGGTGGTGACGGCGCACCTCCTGCAGGCAGACGATGTCGGCGTCGAACTGCTCCACCGCGTGGGCGAGGTTGTGGATCTCCAGCCGGCGCGCCGGCCCCAGGCCCTGCACGCCTTTGTGGATGTTGTAGGTGGCCACACGCAAGATGCTCATGCGCGCAATGATCGCATGTTGGCGCGGCCCGGTGTTCAGGTCTTATGGGTCAGAAACCGCTTTCCCGGATCACGACGGACGCCACCTGGCGCAGGGTGCCCATCAGGATCGAATCGGCACGGCCCTCGATGCGCACCCGCACCGTGGCCGAGCGGTCCACCGTCAGCGGCTCGTCCAGCACCACCCGCACGCGGAACAGGGCATCGCGCGCCACCGAAACCGATGCCTGACCGGCCGCCGCAGCCTCCTGGACGGTGGCGATCGGCCCGCCGTTGCGGGCGTCGAGCATGGGGCTGGGCAGGACCGTGGTCCTGGAGACATCGATCGCGGCGATGTGTCCGCCGGTCCATGCCGCGGGGTCGGACAGCAGGCGCGCACGCACGGCCTGGCCCACCTCGACGCGCGCCAGATCGGCCTCGGGAATGTAGGCATCGATGACCCACTGCTGGTGGTCCACGATCATCGCCAGCGGCTGGCGCGATTTGACCCAGACCCCGGGGGCCAGGGCATGGTCCAGATCCCGCAGCTCGCCGTCGAACGGCGCGCGCAGCGTCAGCCGCTCCAGTTCGTCCTCGCTGAGTTTTTCCTCGGCCTCGAAATAGGCCTTCTGCGAGGTCAGCAACTGGCGCTGCGATTCGCCGTCGGGCAGCCCCATCAGCCCGGCGATCTGGCTCTCGCGGGCCAGCGCCAGCTGCCGCGATCTGTCTTGCGCAATGCCCAGCGCCGAGGAGTCCAGCACAAACATGACGTCCCCCGCCTTGAACTGGCGCTGCTGCGGCACGGAGACGATCTGGGCCGCGAACGGTGAGTGGATGAGCTGCTGGTTGTCGGCATGGACCCAGCCGAAACCCATCACGCGGCTGTTGAACGGGAACACCAGGACCACCAGCACGAGCGCGCCCAGCACCCACAGGCGACGGCGCCGGGGACGGGTGATCTCGGCCCGGCGCTCCCGCCAGACCGCCAGTTCCTTCATCACCGGCCGGCCGATGAACCAGTGCAGCTCCAGCGCCATGAGCATGAGGCCCAGCAGCTTGAAGAAGAACACATAGACCAGCACCGCGATGCCGAGAAACACCACCAGCCGATAAGCCCAGGTGATCAGCGCGAAGGCGATCAGCATCCGCCGCTTGGCCAGCGAAAAGCTCTCGGTCCATTCGTCCTGCAGGCCCAGCAGGCTGCGGCGCAGCCAAACCCGGGCCAGCGCGCTCGACCGTTCGTGCAGGTTGGGCAGGTCCAGGAGGTCGCTGGCGATGAAATAGCCGTCAAAGCGCATGAACGGGCTGGCGTTGACCGCCAGCGTCATCACCCAGCTGGTGGTGGCCAGGAAAAACAGGCCGTTGCGAAACGAGCCATCGGGCGCCAGCGCCCAGGCCAGGGTCGCCACACCGGCCAGCGCGAGCTCCACCGCGATGCCCGCGCTGGCGATGACCAGCCGCTGGCGCGCATCCTTCAGGCGCCAGCTCTCGCCGGTGTCGGTGTACATCATGGGAAACATGACCAGAAACGCCACCCCCATGTGGGCCACGCGCACGCCGTAGCGGGTGGCGGCAAAAGCGTGCCCCAGCTCGTGCACGGTCTTGGCGAACACCAGTGCCAGCCCATAGCCCAGCACGCCGGACCAGGTCAGGTTGTCCACCAGGGTGTGGGTGAAGACATCCCACTGGCGGGACACCAGGTACACGCCCAGCACGGTGATGGCGCCAAACAGCGCCGCGAGCACCGAAAGGTTGAGCCAGGCCAGCAGCGGCTGGATCGAGGCCAGCCAGGCCTGCGGGCGCACCAGCGGCAGGCGGAAAAACAGGTAGTTGTGCACCAGCCACTCCAGCGGCGAGCGCTGGAGCTTCTCGCTGCGGTCCAACACGCGGGCCACGTCGGCCGGCTTGTCCAGGCGCAGCAACTGGTTGTCCGACAAAAAACCCATCAGGTGTCGCACGTCCTGCAGCGTCACGTTGAGCGGCGTCTGGGCATTGACGGTGCGCACCAGGCTGGCTGCGTCGTGGTCCGCCCAATGCAGCAGAAGTTCGAAGTCGATCCAGCCGATGCGGTAGAAGCGATTGTTCACCGGGTCCTGGATCACCCAGGCCGGGGTGCCGTCTTCGTTGGGCGCGGCCGGAAACAGGACCAGTTCGTCGCGGATGCGGGGCAGTTCCACCGGCTTGGCGCCGCCGATCTTCAGCTGCCCTTGCAGGCCTGGCGGCGCGGGCATGGCGCCGGCATTCACAGGCCGGTCCATTCCCGCACGCTGGCGATGGGGCGGCGGAACAGGTAGTAACCGAGCAGCACCCAGTCGCCCGAGATGCGCGCGGTGCCGCGCAGGCCGATACGGGGCAGCTCGGTACCGGGTTCAAACCCGGCACGCAGGCGGTAGGAAGCCACGCCGTCGGGGCTGAGCGAGGCCTGGTAGCTGGCCTCGATCAATCGCCCCGCGCGCGGGCTCAGCGGCTCGGTGTGCAGGAACAGGCGCACCGGCGCGTCGGTTTCGAGCTGGATCGCATCGGACACGGCCAGCCAGACCAGGATGCCGCCGTCCTCGGGCCGCGCCAGCTGCATCACGCGCTCACCCGTCTGCACCGGCCGGCCCAGCCAGTCGTTGGCGTCGGCGAAAATGGCCACGCCATCGCGGTCCGCCCGCACCTCGACACGCTGGGCCTGGCTGTCCACGGCGGCCAGCTCGGCCTCTTTCTCCCGCACCCGTCCAAGCGCGACGGCCACGTCGGCCTTGCTCTTGGTGTCGTCAAACGAGCGCTGCTGGGCGATGTGCGCATCGGCTTGGGCGATTTCCAGCCCTTTGAGCGCCACCTGGCGCCGGTTCGACAGCGCCGAATCGTCCAGCGAGAACAACAGATCGCCCGCCTTCACCCGGGCGTTGGGCGCCACGGCGAACGAGCCGACCACGCCGTCCTGCGGCGCGGCCACCGCGACCGCATTCAGCGCGATCACCTCGGCCGGCGCCAGCACCGACAAACGAACCGGAATCAGCATGCCGAGCGCCAGCGCTCCCAGCGCCAGCCAGCGGTTGCGACCCTTGAACCATTGCCTGACATGGCTCCAGGCCGGACGCGAGGTCTGGCTCAGGGCTGCGAAACAGTAGCCGTAGGTGCTGTACAGGCGCTGCGCGAGTTCCACCGAGGCCTCGTCCCAGGGCTGCTCTCGGGCGTAGAGCACGACGCCCAGGGCCTGCCCTTGCGGGCCCGACAGCGGCACCAGCAGCAGGTGTTCGGGCAGCCATTCGGCCCAGCTGTCGGCGTCTTCGCTGGCGGCGTCCGCGAGATCCAGGCGGTGAACCGCGCCGTCCCGGGGAAAGCGCCTGGCGAACTGCCCGAGCCAGACCGCGAACGGCGATTCGCTGGCCACGCTGACCAGCCCGGAGGCCGCGCTCAGCCGCAACTGCTCGCCGTCAGCTTCAAACAGGGCCGCCTGCCGGTAGGGCGTCAACGCGTGGGTTTCGTTGACGATGGTGAAACGCAGGGCGGCGAGGGTCTGCGCTTGCAGCGCACGGGCTTCGATCTGCAGCAGAACGCCCAGATCTGATACCTCAGACATGGGCCGGACTCACCGCATGCCGGTGAATTTCGCCACGCCGCTCATGCCGGGCAGCAAGTCGGGGTGCGACTTCAGCAAGGTGGCCTCCAGCTCGATGGTCTGGCTCACCGGATCGACCCGGCTGTTGATCCGCTGCACGCGCGCCGGGTAGGTGTTGCCGGTTTCATCAATGGTCACGTCGAACGGGTGGCCCATCTTGAGGGTAGAAATCCAGCTCGACGGCACGTTGAGCTTGAGCAGCAGCAGCCCGCTGCGCACCAGATCCAGCAGGGGCTGGCCTGCGGTGACCGTCATGTGGCTGCGCACATGCAGCTTGGCGGTCTGGCCGCTCCAGGGGGCCCGGATGGTGCACTGGGATATCTGGAACTGGTACAGATCGGTCTGCGCCTTGGCCTTGGCCACGGCGCTGGCCGCCAGGGCCACCTCGACATCGCTGGCCTGCTCCAACCCCTGCATGCGCAGCTTGGCCTCGTACTGGTCGTTCGCGGCCGCCAAGTCGGCGTTGGCCATGGCCTGGCGCGCGCGCGGCTCGTCACAATCCAGCGCGATCAGCACCGAGCCCTGCTTGAACGCCATGCCCAAACCGGTGTTGAGCTGCACGATGCGTCCCGGCACCGGGCTGGCCAGCACCGTTTCGCCCGCCGGCAGCACCAGCACCCGCACGGATGCGGCGGCGGCGGGCGCAGCGGCCTTGGCGGGGCTTGCCACCGCCTTGGCCGCACCGGCCGGACTGTTCTGGGCCGACGCACCCAGAGAAAGAGCACCCAGAAGCGCTGCCAGACCGGTGGCGCGCCACAGAGATTTACGGGACATATCAGTCAACATTCAACCAGGTTTTGAGCTCGCCGAGATGGGCATTCATGGCCGCCATGAGGCTGGACTCGTAGACCGAGGCCCGGGCGTTGACCGGTATGGTAGTCGCGAAACGTGCGCGCTGCGACTGCCCCGCCTCATCGGTCAGATTCAGCGTCCAGGTGGCTTTCTCCACGCCATTCCGGCCCGCCGACTCGAACGCCAGGTGCAGCGGCGCGCCCTGCTTCGCATCGGTGCCGATCTGGTGGCGGGCCAGCAGCTCGGTCACCAGGGCCTTCATGCGCACCTTCTGCACCGGGTCCTGGATGCCTTCGAGCTGCACGTTGACCACTGCGGGTCGGCCAAACAGGTTGGACGACATCACGAAGGCGTCGCTCTCCGTGGCCTTCAGGTGGGCGCGCACGCGCTGCGTGAGCGTGTTCAGGTCGTTGCCCTCGAAGTCGTCGGCGATCGGGTCGAAGCCCAGAGTGTTGTACAGGCGTCCGAAGGCGATGTGCGCGTTGGCGTAGGCGTTGGCGCGCTGGTAGGCGCCGAGCACGGCGCGGGCCTGGGTGCGGATCGCTTCGAGCTCGCTTTCCAGCCTGGCCGAGACCGAGGCCTTGGTGTAGGCGGCGAGCCGCACGTCCACCTGCGCGGCCTGGTCGGCCAACCGGAAGTCTTCCAGCGCCATGCGGTAGCGCTCGGCGCTCACGCGGGTCTGGGTGAGGATGGCCATGGACAGCGCCATGCGGCGCGTCTCGTCGGTCTGCTCCTGGTACTGCTGCGCGTTCTTGAGCGACGGCAGGGCCACCAGGCGCATGAGGTTCCAGGCCAGGTTCACGCCGCCTTCGCTCCAGCTGTTGTTGTACAGCAGGTTGTTGGAGTCGTGCTGTCGGCTCAGGTTGAAGGTGATGCCGGGCAGCATGCCCAGCAGCTGCTTGCGCGCTTCGTCGGCGGTGATGCGTTTGCGAAAGTCTTCTTCACGCAGTTCCGGGCGCTGCAGCAGCGCCATGTCTTCGAGTTTGGTGATTTCCTTGGGTGCCGCCGGCAGCGTCATTTCGCTGGCCTCGGCGACCTGGAAGTCCACCCCCGGCGGCACGTTCATCAGAGCGGCGAGTTCACGTTTGGCGAACTCCAGGTCCTGGCGGCGCTGGTTGAGCAGCACGGTGGCGTCGAGCAGGGCGCGCTGGTAGGCCAGGGCCACGCCGGGCGGGATGATCTTCTGCGCCTCGGCCTCGCGCGAGCGGGTCAGCGCCAGCGAGGCTTTCTGCAGGACTTCGTCGGCCTGGGCGTTAAGACGCTGCGCGCCCAGGGCGCGCCAGTAGGCAGCCCGCACGTCCTGCAGCATGTTCTGCACCACCTTGCGGCGGCGCTCTTCGGAGATCAGGAACTGGTCGCCCTGCTGGCGCGCGCGGTAGTACGAGACGCCGAAGTCCAGCGCGTTCCAGCTGAATTCGATGCCGCGCAGGGTGCGCGCGCGTTCATCGGACGAGGTGGGGCGGGTGGAGACTTCGCCGTCAAGGATGCCGATGCTGGTGCCGCCGGAGAAGTTGTTGCGCTCGCGGTAGCCTGCGCTGGCCACCATCTGGGGCAACATGTCGTAACTGGTGTGGTTGGCCAGCCCCTGGGCCAGCGCGGACTCCATTTTCTTGAGGCGGTAGTCCAGGTTGTATTTGAGGGCACGGGCCACCGCTTCTTCCATGGTGATGGCGGCGGTGATGGGGGCCTGGCCGCTGTACATCTTGGCGGTGTCGTGTTTGACGCGCTCGCGCACCTCGTCCTGGGTCAGGGCCTTGGGGGCCACGGTGCAGCCGGCCATCACGGCGGCCACGGCCAGCACCACCATGCTGCGCGGCAGGAAGCCCGCGGCCTGAAGAGAAATCGATTGCATTTTGCTCATGTCGTTGTCCTAAAGAATCAGATAGGGGTTCGGTTGGGCGTTCAGGCGCTGGCCACGGGGCGTGTCACGGCACGCGTCACGGGGCGGTCGCCACGGACCCGGTCGTTCGCCAGGCGCTGCAGCTGGGTCTTGAACCCGACGGCGGCCTTGGGCTTGACAACCGGTTCCTTGTCCTGCGGCGCCTCCACCCGGTCGGCTTCGGCCGGGGGGGTCGCGGTGTCGGGTGGCGCGCTGCGCGTCCCGGCCTCACCGGGCTTGGAGTCCGCAGGTACGTCGGCGGCGCGCGTCTGGGCGTCCAGCGGCGCCGGTGCGCCCAGGGCGAAGGGGTTCAACAAGGTGGTGGTGGCCGAACTCTGTGCGTCGATCATCGCGCTTCGCACCAGCGACTCCAGTTGCGAGGCGCGCACCGCGTGCTGAACGAACAGGCCCCGCTCCATCACGATCGGCTGGTGCCTCACGGCGTGCTGCACGTGCAATGCGGGAGCGATGACCTGCAGCTCGCCCACATCACCCCGCAATCCAGCGTCGAACATCAGACTGTCGGGCACCTGCGCCAGGGCCTCGGCCTGCAGCGGGGAGTCCGTCGGGAGCGTTCCCAGGGACGTCGACAAACTGCTACCCGTGTTGGACTCACCCACCGCGAAGGAGACGTGCACCACCGGGCTGGAGGGCGCCAAGGGCTCCGGAACAGAGCTGGGGCCAGGGGTCGGCGATCCTTCCTTGCCAGGCTGGCCCGGTTCGCTCGGAGCGGGTGCCGGGGACGGGGCGGGTGCGGGTGCAGGAGCGGGGGACGGCGCCGGGGTTGGTTCAGGCGCAGGTGGCGGCACCGGCGCTGGTGGGTCGTTGGCCGGTGTGACGGTGATGTTCAACGTGCCTACGTCCGTGGCGCCACC
>NZ_BCWR01000008.1 GCF_001592305.1 Hydrogenophaga taeniospiralis CCUG 15921 | reverse complement strand
GCCTCCCAGCACCGGGCTGACCGCTTGCGCGAAGCTGCTGACGTTGATCGTCAGCATCAGCAGGCCGGCGATCAGGCGCTTCCAGAACGCGGGCCTCTGATGGGGGGCTGTCGACAGCGCCAATGATCGCGTGTCTGCTTCTTGTGTCATCGCGCTCCTCCCGAAATTCTTCTTGCGTCAAGGGGCCGGTGTGCCCACGTCAAAAGGGTGCGCGAGGGATGAACCGTCTACGCACCCGGCCTGCATTGCTGGGGGCGCCGTTACTGTTTCAAGGCGTCTTTCAGGGTGTCTTCGAGCACGGGCTGGATCTTCTGCAGGATGACGGGCAATTGTTGCTGGATCAGTTGGGCCGATTGCAGGTTGACGGTCTGCATCTTCTGCATCAGCGTCTGGTAGCCGGGGTCTTCGTAGAGCTTGATCAGGCGGTTGACCTCGTCCTGGTTGAGCTGGGCCTGGTAGAGCTTGACGTAGGGGTCTTTCAGGTTTGGCCAGCCCATTTCACGGCGCAGCACGGCCCCAACCGCGGGGACGACCTTGTTGACCGCGGTCTGCTGCTGCGCGTTGAGCGGCGCGCCACCGTTTTGCTGCAGGAGGCTCATGACCACCTGCGACCTGACCTGGGTCTCGATGCCGCCAACGGCCTGCTCCAGAGCCTTTTGCGCGCCGTTGATGGCAACGAGTTTCTCGACCGAGGCGGCGCTGGCGCGGGTGGTTTGAGCCGCCACGGGGCCGGCCGCCACGGCCGTGAGGACGGCGAGCGCGAAGCCCGAGAGGACGTGACGGTGAGAGCCGATGTTCATGGTGTGCTCCTTGGGGGATGGGTCTTGTTCACTGCCAGACGGGCCGAGCCGTCTGGCAGTGGGGTCTCAGCTTCAGAAGAAGATAGGTCCGCTGTAGGAGTAGTACACCCCGGTCATCCAGCCCGGGAGATCGGGCTGATTCACCAACGCTGCATGGCTGAATGCCCAGAATGCCACGCCTTCGTATTGATAGGTATTGGTGGCCCTGTTCGCGTTCACGGACACCGCCTCATCGAAGATGGCCGTGTAGAAGTGACCACGACTCGGGCTGTAAAAGCGGTACACCGGCGTGAGACCGGTGCTGGGTGCGGGCACCTCTTCGCAGTGGATACTGACGAAGTCTTCGCGGGGAGGCATCTGGCGGGCGCACGCGAGCGGGTATTGGCTGACCCGCTTGACCTCACCCGTCTGCGGGTCGGTCTGGTCGAGCAGCATGGGGGCGCTGTGAATATCTGGCACATAGAACGCAACGCCTTCGGACACCCAGTGAGCCGGCTGATTCAGCGTGTTCATGTATTCGGCGTAGTTCGACGTGTAGAAATAACTGCCAATGATTTTGTGCCGGAACCGATACACAGGAACACCGCCCTGAAACGCATGGGCCGAAGCGCGGAAGTTGTGCAGCACATTGCTGCCCCAGGTGGACAGATGCCAGCCCTGGGTACTGCACAGCTGGCTGATTTCGTTCGAATCGAGCGAATTGAGGTGGACGCGATTTGCGTCGTTGAGAAACCTGCCCACCTTGAGCGCCTGCACACCTGGCCACACTTCATAGAGCGTGTTGGACATGGCAGTAAAGCAGTTGGCCGCAGCGGCCGAGCCAGGCACTTCAGCCATGGCGGGCGTGGATACCAGGCCTGCGAGGCCCAGCACGAGTGCACAAATTTTCTTCATGAAATCCTCCAGTTTTTTTTCTTGATTCAATGAAACCCACCTATCGCAGCACGGACCCTCAGCGCCCGTGAAGCAATCGATCAAGGGGCAACCACCGGTATAGGCGCCGGTCGGTTGCCCCATTCAGAAAGCGGCTTACTTCAGCTTGGCCTGGCCGTTGTAGCTCACCGAGCAGGTCTCGTTGCCGGACTTTGCCACCACGGAGAACCCGGCTCCGTACAGCCCCGGGGTAGCGGTGCTCCGATAGACCGTGGTGGTGGTCACAAGCACGCCATTGGTCGTGTTCTGGAACGATGCCGACAGACCGGCGTTGTCCGCGTCCACCGAGCCTTGCAGAGTGACAGCGTTACTGACCAGGGTGATGGCGCGGCCGGACTGGGTCACGGTCTGAACAACCTTGAAGGACTTGTCAAGGCCCGTTGCACAGCTGTCCGAGGTCTTGCTGAGCGTCACGTCATAGGTACCGGCAAACGAAGGCACTTCGGCCGAGGTGTCGGCGTCCGATGAGGACCCGCCACCACAGGCCTGCAACCCCATGGAGAGCACCACCACCGAGCAAGCAGCAAGAAATTTCTTGTTCCGTGCAAACATCATTTCGCTCCTTGTTGTTGGGCGTTCGTGTCGGTGGACTGCGCCTTGCTCGCCTCGTTGACCAGGGCCGCTTGTGCGGCAGCACGCTGGTCCACACCGCTCTTCTCCATGACGGTCGGAGCCTGGGCAGACAAAGACAGCGCCAGCTCCAGCGCCCGCTGGTCGGGTTCGATGGCGAAGCTGGCGGTGGAGACGAAAAGAAGCGCTGCGGCGGTAGAGATTCGCCACTGGATCGTGGTCATAGAAGTTTCCCTAAAGTGAAGTGAAGTGAAGTGATCGTGAGTCGTCGGGGGAGGGTGGCCATCCCACCGGGTTTCGAAGCAGGCAGTGCGCGCGTTTGTATTCCTCCCCATATGACGATGAACGCCCATCCGTGCGGACGGGCCGGCTGTTCAGTTTTTGCCCAACAGGTGGGTGCGTTCAACCGGCGCAGCGGCGTTGTAGCTGGCCTTGCTGCCGTCCACATCGGTGAAGTCGACCAGCAGACCCTGGCCCTGGTCGACGCGCTCGTTCGTGGTGACGGGGCCGGCCCACATGAGGTAGTGCTCGCGGTACTGCGATTCGCGGTTGGCCACCTGGGGGCGCATGATGAGCTTTCCCTCGCGGTCAAAAGCGCTGATCTCGAAGCTGGTTTCGGCCTTGACGGTTTCGTTGTTGTAGACCAGTGCATCGAAGCGGCTGCGCACGGTGCCAAAGATGTCCACCGTGATGTAGACCAGCACCTCGGCGCTGGGGTCGGTCGGGGTGGTGGGAATGACGCCGCTGAACAGCAGGTAGTTGCGAACCAATCCCATCAGCAGGCTGGCATCGCTCTTGGGCACGTTGAAGTTCTGATAGTCGCCCAGGCCTTTGTATTGCAGCGTGGCGGTGTGCTCGCGCCGGGTGCCCTCGGTCACGCTGGTGGTTTCGCTGGGTGTTGGGCTGACCGTCTGGCGCTGGCTGTTGAAGCCGCCCCGGGTGGTGCTTCCGCCGTTGTTGCTGCTGGTCGAGGTGGTGGTGCTGGTCCCGCTGTTGCTGCCGGTGTTGTTGTTGGTGCCGCTGCCACTGCTGGTGGCGTCCTGGGTGGTGGTGCCGCTACCGGTGTTGGTGGTGTTCTGTGTGTTGGTCCCACTGCTGGTGCTGGTGCCACTGCCGGTGGTGGCGTTGGTGCTGCTGTCGGTCTGGTTGAAGTTGCTGTTGGTGGTGGTACCCCCGGTGGTGCTGGTGCTGCCACCTGAGCTGGTGCCGGTATTGGTGGTGTTGCTCGTGTTGGTGTTCGAGCCAGAGCTGGTGTTGGTACCACTGCTGCTGGTGCTGCCGTCGCTGGTGCTGCTGCCGTTGCTGGACGAGCTGCCTTGCTGGGTGCTGCTGCCGCTGCTGGTGTTGCTGCCGCTTTGCAAGGTGGTGCTGACGGTGGTGGTGCCACCGCTGGAGCCGCTGTTGCTGTAGTTGCCGCCCGATTCGGCCAGGTTGAACACCTGGAAGGCGTTGCTGGTGGTGGTCACCGGGCTGAGCACACTGCCCGCGCTGAACAAGAGGCCCGGGGTCCAGCGGCCACCCGACAGGGTGCCGCCGCCTTCGTCGGCCACCAGGTCGAACACCAGGGCAGCGCGCTTGCCCCTGAGCGCAGTGACGTCGATGTCTTTGAGTGCGGCCCGGATGCTGGCCGACACCAGGCGTTGTTCGGTGGCAAAGCGTTTACCCCCGCCGTGGGCGGGGATGCCGGTCAGGGTGCCACAAGAGGCCAGCGCGAGGAGCGCCACCAGACCAAGCAAAACAGTGGGCGTACGTTGCCCCACGCGAGAAGCGGATTCCATGAAACTCCCTGAAAGCGGATAACTTTTGACCACCGGTTGGTGGAAAAAATTTGCGGCGATTGTTACATTCAAAAACACCACATTCAGCAATCGATTGCGCTCGCGCGTCATTCGGCTGGGAAATTCACAGAAAAAACAACACATCGGGCCGATTCCAGCAACCCATGCAACGAATCCTGCCCGCAGTTCGCCCGGCCCCCGGGCCAATCGTCCGAACAACCGTCTTCAGGGCAATGTGTTCAGGGCTTCAGCCCGAAAGCGCGCTGCTACATTGACTTTCACCCCACGGCTCCACGCCCGGCAGGAAGTCTCCCCCCATGAATCAAGAAATTGGCGCTCACGAACTGGACACCTTGCTGGAGCAGCTCCCGCCCCAGACCAAGGTCCTTTCGCTCGATTGTTTTGACACCATCCTGTGGCGCAAGGTGGCCCGTCCGACCGATGTGTTTTTCAGCCTGCAGTCGCTGGAGCCTTTCCGTTCGGCCGGTATCACCGCCGCCTTGCGGGCCAAAGGTGAATCGGAACTGCGCCGCCGCAAGCAGCTGCTCACCGGCATCAGCGAAATCACCCTGGAAGACATCCACCGGGAACTGCTGCCGCACGCAGACCCCCAAGGCATCGCCGAGGCCGGCGAAGTCGAAATCGCCTGCGAGATCGCACACGCCTTCATCTTCGAACCGATCGCGCGATTGATCCGGAGCGCGCGCGCCAAGGGGTTGCGCGTGATCGTGGTGAGCGACATCTACTTCACCGGCAAGCAGCTCGGCCACATGCTCGGCGCCCTGATGGGAGAGACCGCCGACGCCATTTCGCACATCTATTGCTCTTGCGATGTCGGTGCTTCCAAGACCTCGGGCATCTGGAAAGAGGTGCTGCGGCGGGAAAAAGTCCAGCCGCAACAGGTGTTTCATCTGGGGGACAACCGCCACGCCGACCTGCAAGGCCCGGCACGGCATGGCATCGCCTCGGCCTGGCTGCGACAACATCCGGCGTCCGTCACCAGCCAGCTGGAGCAGCGCGCCAGCGCCGCCGTTCAGCTCATGCCCGAGCTGCGCCACACGCACGCGCTGCCCAGCTACTTTCACGGCCTGCTGGCGGCGACCGATACAGAAACGCTGAGCGCGGCGCAGCAGATCGGCTACCGCTCGCTGGGCCCCATTCTGTACAGCTTCGGCCGCTTCATCGAGCAGCAAATTCAGGCGCTCCAGGCGGCCGGCAAGCTGGTCAAGATCGCCTTTCTGCTGCGCGACGGCTACCTGCCCGCGAAGGTGTGCGAGGTCCTGATGGGCGCCGAGGGCCTGCATCAGATCAACGTCTCGCGATTCACCGCCATCGCCTCCTCGCTGCAGACCAAGGCCGACGTGGTCCAGCTGCTGGCGGGCAGCCTGTCGGAGAGCTCCATGCCGGCCATGGCCAAACAACTGCTGCTTCCACCATCGAAGGCCCAGGCGCTGCTGGACCAGGCCACCCGATCGGACCAGCCGACCCAAACCTTCACCCGCCTGGTGCTGCGCGACGACACCTTGAAACTGGTGTTCCAGCAATCGGCCGCCTTTCGCGAGCGCATGTTCACCCATGTCAGGCAGCGCACCGGTCTGGCACCGGGAGAGACCCTGGTCCTGGTGGACCTCGGCTACAGCGGCACGGCACAGACCCGCCTGGCCCCGGTGTTCAAGCAGGCCATGGATGTCGATCTCTTCGGCCTCTACCTGATCGCGAGCCGCGTCAAGGGCCAGCAGACCGACCGCAAGGGCCTGATCGATGCCAGCTGGGCCGACGAACGCCTGATCCTGGCCATGACGGCGTACATCGGCCTGTTCGAGATGATGTGCACCACGCCCGAGGCCAGCACGGTGGACTACACCGAACAGGGTGAACCCATCCGAAGCCAGTCCAATACCGCGCGTCCTCAGTCGGAGGTGGTGGCCGACATCCAGGCGGCCTGCCTGCGTTTCGTGGCCGACATGGCGCGCACACCCGAGCGCCATCAACCGCGCCAGACGCCGCTGGAGCTGGCGCAGCAGGCGGCGGCCGACCTCGGCCGACTGCTCTACTTCCCCAGCGCACCAGAGATCGCCTGCCTCTCCGCGTTCGAGTTCGACTTCAACCTGGGGACCGACCTGCTGCTGCCCACGGCCAACCTGCAAGCCGGCATCCACGAGTACCGCAAGGAGGGCTTCGCCCTCATGACCCAGGAACTCAAGGCGATGCGCATCAGCTACCCCATGGAGATGCGGCAGATGGACATCTCGCTGGCCACCACGCTGCTGTCGGCGCAGCGCTTTGGCTACAGCCTCGCACCGTCCGAAGCCAGCTTCCGGACCACCAGCATTCCGACGCTGATCGCGAACCGCGACCAGCACGCCCTCGTCCAGACGCTGGCCACCGCCACCTACGACGGCTACTACCGCCTGCACCTGCCCATGAGCGCCGCCTTCGACCAGAGCCTGCTGCTGGGGCAGACCCACGAGTGGCTGCAGCTCGACAGCATCCAGAAGGTGCCACTGGACGACAAGGAACCGGGCGAAGACCTGGCGCTGGGCGAGGCCGTGCTCCTCGACGGCCTGGAACAGGTCGAAGGCACGCTGGTCAAGTTCAGCCCTGGCGGCATGATGTATTTCCCAGCCTGTGGCTCGAAGGAACACGGAAAATTCATGATCCGCGTGGTGTTCCGCCCGGTGCTGGCGCGGGCCGAATCAACCGATGCTGCTTCGCACAGCGCCCACGAAGCAGCGGCTCCCTACGAAACGATCCTCACCGCATCCAGCCCCATCAAGGAGCCGGTATGAAGGGCCTCACATGGAAGGCCTGCGCGGCATGGACGGTCACCGCCCGGTCCATGGCAATGGGTGATGCACCTACTTGAATGCCTCGACATTGAGGTGCCAGGGCTCGCTGTCTTTGCCTTGCTGGAGTTGTCGGACACCCGTGAATCCGATCTCTTGCAGGTGTGCGGCCAGCGTCTCGAATGAGTATCCCCAGCGGTGGCTGTCATGGATGTCGCCACCACGGTCCGGATCACACCAGCCATAGAACCCGGCCATCGCATGCTCATATTGATCGGGAAAGACGCTGGATTCCAGCCCCAGCAGTTGCCTGGCATGAAAAAGAATGTCCGGAACAATGATGTGCAAACGTCCCGCGGGTGCCAGCAGCTGAAACCATGAGCGCAGGGTCAGGATCGCCTGGTGTCGGGGCAGGTGCTCCAGCATGTGACGGGAGTAGACCTCGGTCACTTGTCCTGGTGGAAGATCGATCGCCCATGCATCACAGACCAGGTCCGTGATCGGCGTTTCCCTGGCATCCACGTGCACGTATCCATCCAGGCGATGCACGTTGCCGCAGCCGACGTTGAGCTTCATCCGAGGACTCCTTGCAGGGCAGGGTTCGCGGTCTGTCCGCCTGCTTGTCCGCCTTCACGCGAGAACATGAGCATGATGAATTGACTGTTGTCTGTCAGGGGGCGCAAGTGCATCTGGCTCTCGGGCAGCAGACCCGCCAATCGCTTGTCTTGCACCCGATACACCTGCTGTCCGGCACTGGCCAGCACGCATGGGAAGCCCAGACGGCGCATGAACTGGCAGATGTCTTCCGATGTGAAGTGACGACAGTGGAAGCCGAATTGGGCCGAGAAGTCGGCATGGGGAAGGGCTCGCTCATTCGGGACCGACAGGAACACAGGGCCCTTCGTGGAACGGCAGATCTGTGCCAGCAGTGCTTCGCTGTCGGGAACGTGTTCGACCGATTCGAAGGAGACCGCGTAATCGAACAAACCGGGCGTCAGTTCGAAAGGAAATACGGCCTGCCCAAACGCCACCCGATGGTTGCCGTAGTGTCTTTCGGCCAGTTCCACGGCTTCGGTGGAGCCATCGATCCCGATCACGCGCGATCCGGTCAGTTGGCTGATCATCCGGCTGCCGTAGCCGTTCCCGCAAAAGGCATCCAGTCCTGTGAGGCGGGAGCTGTCCCGGAAGTGGCTGCGCAGCAGCCGGGCAGCCCATGCATACCTGGCACGGTGATCGGCGCGAATGCCATGGATATGGGGGGCTGTCTGACGCTCGCCGCTTTCCAGAGAGAAGTCGTGTCCGTCGGAAGGGGCCAACCCCACCTGTTCGGACACACAGAACAGCAGTTCCTGCCGTGCAATTTCATCCTTCGGGGAGAGCACCAGTGCCTTCCAGCTGGCGTCCAGGGCTGCCTCGGGTTGTCCACACGCGCGATGAAGAATCGCTTGCATCGTTCGCAGCCGGGCGTCGTGGGGAAAGCCGTTGATCGCCGCTTGCGCGTTGGGCAGCAAGTCGGCGGCGGGCACTTCCTGCGCGCACTGGAGCAAGTGGGCCAGCGCCTCATCCGGATCTGAATAAGCCAACGTGTTCATGCCACCACCTTGCCAATCTGCCCATAGCCCCAGTCCGCGTTCATGCTTCTGCGCAGTCGATCGGGCATCCATTGCGCGACGGCCAGCGATGGCGCCGTCTCAAGTGACAGCAGCTCCCCCCAGAATGCCGCGTCCAGCCATGAAGGTGTCTGGGAAAGGAGCGCTCCCGGGAGACCATCGCGAGGGCCATGGTGGGCATCGAAGTCATAGAGACAGGGTTTGAAACGCACCGTCTCTTTGTCGAAATAGCGGGCTTCGAACAGGCAACTGGAGTTCAAGGCGGCGATGGTCCTGATGTTGTCCTGTGCCATCAGGTGGTACGCATTGGCAGAGGTGAACTCCACAGAGCCTATGTGGCGAATGGCCCGGACGGAGGGGCTTTCTTGAACGTCATAGGGGTGCGGCTTGAAGTACGCATGCGCATGCGAATGGCACAGCTCGACCAGTTCCTGCAGATGGCTTTCCAGGCTGCAGAATCCGCCACCCTCGGTTGCGACCAGCGACCGGTCGCCGTGGACCTGTCCGAAGATCACCAGGGAGCCTGGAGCTGCGTCGACGGGGGCAGACATCCAGGCCGCCTTGGCCTTGATGTCGGCGGCTCGGCTCAGGATATCGGCTTCCTGAACCCTGTTGAACGATAGCGACTCGTGCAGATCCGGATGGTTGGTTCGCATGGCAAACATCAGGTCCGGCATGAACCGCACAGCATGCAAGACCACATCGATGTAGGGCACCCCCAGTTCCGTCAGGGCGTCCAACATCAGGTCGGGCATCTCGTAGCCGATGACCAGTGCATCTTTGACCGTTGGCGCGAGTTGATCGATCAGGGCCGCTGGCGCTGACTTCAGGGATGCCAGGATCGTCCAGCTGACCATGCCCAGTTCAAGCCCGAGACGGTCATACAGCGCGGGCGTATCAAAGTAGGTGCTCTTTTTCGGATTGAGGTGCGGATCCCATGTCAAGGATCTGTGATCGACGCCCAACCGCTCGAGATGGGGCGCGACGTGGGCCTGCAGCCATCGGATGTTTTTCCATGTGGCGCTTTCCCATTCGCTTCCATGGGCAAAGGGCCGCAGCAGATCGCCGGTGAAAACGACCTGCGTGAACTTGAGTCTTCTGGCTGTGTGCATGTCGGTTGCTCGTGCGTTGGGTGCAAAAAAGGCGCATTCGTCAAAGCAGCGGCAAGACGCGCGTCGACGCCCGAGCCAGACCTCAATGCTCCCGCAGCTTGGCCCGCAGGCGTGCGATGGACTGGCTGTGCAGCTGGCAGATGCGCGACTCGGTCACGCCGAGCACGGCGGCGATTTCCTTGAGGTTCATGTCGTGCTCGTAGTACATGCTCATGATGTGCTGCTCGCGCTCGGGCAGCACCTTGATGGCGGCCACCAGGGCGGTGCGCATGCGGTGGTCCTGCAGCACGGCCGAGGGTTCGGCCTCGGTGTCGCCCATGTGGCGGTCCAGGAAGCTGTCCTCGTCATCGCCGTGGCCGCTGATGTCTTCCAGGTACACCAGCTGGGTGCCGCGCACCTTGGCCAGCAGGTGCTGGTACTCGGCCAGCTCCATGCCCAGTTCCTTGGCGATCTCGGACTCCATGGGCGGGCGGTGCAGCTTCTGCTGCAGGCGGTGCACGGCGCCTTCGATGTCCTTCTGGCTCTTGCGCGAACCGCGGCTCATCCAGTCGCCCTCGCGCAGCTCGTCGATCATGGCGCCGCGGATGCGCTGGCTGGCGAAGGTCTCGAACTGCACGCCCTGCGCGGGCTCGAAGCGCGCGATGGCTTCGGTCAGGCCGATCATGCCGACCTGGATCAGGTCGTCGAGCTCCACGCTGGGCGGCAGCTTGGCGATCATGTGGTGGGCCAGGCGACGCACCAGCGGGCTGTATTTGCGCAACTGGTCGTCCCGGTTGAGGGTGCCTTTGGCGGTGTACATCGTCGTCAGCTCCATGTGGTGTGGGCGGTCGCGGCGCGGCCGGCCTGCGGGGCGGAAAAGTGGGGCTGCCACAGCCCGGCGGGGGCGCCAGCGCGGGGGTCGCAGCGGGTGAGCGCGCTTTCCTGCACGCGCAGGCCCCAGGTGTTCAGCGGCCAGGTATCCAGCGGCAGGCCCAGGTAGCGCTGCGCGCAGTCGGCCACCGTGTCCACCACCTGCTGCAGCGGCACCGCCTCGGGCGCCAGGCCCTGCTCCAGCGGCGCGAGCACCGGCGAGACGCCGGCGGCGTGCAGCAGCTTGATCGCGCCATAGGCGTCGATGCTGGCCTGCGGCTGGGGCAGCACCGGCACCAGCGCGCGGGCGGGCAGGCCGGCCAACAGCGTGGCCAGGCCTTGCGGGGGCGCGAACAGCAGCACCAGCGCGCGCGGCCCGAAGGGGGCGAGCAGGCGCGAGAGCGCCACCGCGCCGCCCGAGGCCTGGGCGGTCTGTTGCAGGGCCTGCATGCCGAGCGCGCCGGGCATGACCAGCCAGTCCACGCCCTCGCCCGAGCGGGCCAGGCCGCAGATGGAGGGGTCGTGCATGGCGTGCAGCAGGCCCAGGTGGGCACCGTCGTTGCCACGGCGCACCGGGGTTTCGCTGGCGGTGGCGTCGATGATGACGACCTCGCGGCCGAGCGCGCTGAGGTGGGCCGCCAGGGTGCACAGCAGCTCGTAGGCGCGCGCGGGTTGCGCGGGGCTGGCCACCGGCATCACGCTGGGGCCACTGGCGCGGGCGGGTTCGGCCCGCAGGCCGGCGGCCTGGTCGAAACCGAAATCAAACATGCGAGGCTCCCAGGTCGAGGCCGAGGCTCGAAGCCTGGGCGAAATAGAAACCCATGTCGGTGGACTGCGGATCGAAGGCGGACTTGCCGTCGGTGCCCATGGACACCCGCACCAGCGCGTTGGCCTCGGGGTTCTGCCAGTCTTCGGGCACGCGCTGGCCGTTGGCCACGCCGCGCAGCACCACCTGGTGGCGGATCAGGGCATCGAGGGCCGGGCCGAGCTTGACGGCCTCGTCCACCTTGGAGAGCACCACGCCGTGCAGGGTGCGGGCCTTGAAGGCGGTGAGCACGTCGTCGAGCGTGTCGCCGTGCGAGCTGGCGTTGAGCACCAGGGTCTTCTTGACCTTGGGCATGTCCAGCACGTCGAGCATGTCCTGGATGCGCTGGTCGCGCTGGCCCAGGCCGGCGGTGTCCACGATCACCATGCGCTTGTTGGCCAGCAGGTTGAGCAGGTCCTTGAGCGCGGCGCGGTCGTGCGCCAGGTGGGCCACCACGCCGAGCATGCGGCCGTAGGTGCGCAGTTGTTCGTAGCCCGAGACGCGGTAGGTGTCGAGCGTGATCATGCCCACGGAAGCGGGGCCGTACTGCTTGACGCACTGGGCGGCGAGCTTGGCGGCGGTGGTGGTCTTGCCCACGCCGGTGGCGCCGATCAGGGTGACCACGCCGCCTTCGTCGCACAAGCCGGCGCCGGGGCTGGCGGTGCGCAGGTTGCGCGCCAGCACGTCCATGACCCAGCGCATGGCCTCGGGCGCGGCAGCGTCGACCGGCATGCGCTCCAGCACGGAGCGCGCCATGGCCGGCGAAAAGCCGGAGCGGATGAGCTTGAGCATCAGGCCGGACTGGATCGGGTTCTGCTTGGACGAACCCAGCCAGGCCAGGGTGTTGAAGCGCTCTTCGATCATGTCCTTGAGGGCCGAGAGCTCCACGGCGACGCTGCTGTCGGCGCGCTCGGCCAGGCGCGGCGCGGGCTGCGAGTCTTCCCACGCGGCGTTGACCACCGGGCGGGTGCGGATCGGTGCCGGCATCGGGGTGGCCACCGGGGGCGGCGGGGGCGCGTTGAAGCGCTGCACCGGGATGTGGATCGGTTCGGCGCGCGGCGCGGCGCGGCGCGGTTCGGCGGGTGCGGGCATGGGTGCGGCCTCGGCCTGGGGCGCTTCGCCCGCCTGCTCGGCGCGGCGCTTGCGCAGCATGCGTTCGCGCACGTACTCCTGGAACGAGAGCGTGCTCATGGACAGCGTCTCGGTGTCGCTCTCCACCGATTCGGTGGCCGGCGCCAGGCGGCTGCGCGCCGGCTGCGCGCGCTCGCCGCGCACGGCCTGGGGCGTGGGGCTCGCGACGGGCGCCAGGCTTTCTTCGGCGGCGGCCATCACCTCGAAGCCCCCGTCGGTGGAGCGGGTGGAGAGGATGACGGCGCTGTCGCCGAAGGTGAGGCGGGCCTTGGCCATGGCCTCGCGCGAGGTCGGGGCGGTGAAACGCTGGATGTTCATGCTGCAAGCTCCCCAAGAATCGGGCCAATACGGATGAGGTGGGTGTCAGGAATTTCGCTGTGCGCCAGCACCTGCAGGCGCGGCGCGGCGCGGCGCAGCAGGCGCGACATGGCGTTGCGGATCGCGTCGGGCACCAGCAGGCAGGCGGGCACGCCCTTTTCTTCCTGCCGGTTGGCGACGTCGGAGGCCGACTTGCTCAGCATCTCGGCCACGCCCGGATCCAGCGCGCCGCTGGCCGCGCCCGAGAGCGCCTGCATCAGCAGCCGCTCCAGGCCGGGTTCGATGGCGATCACTTCGAGTTCTTTCACCGAGCCGTAGATCTGCTGCACGATGGCCGGCGAGAGCGCCATGCGCACGCGGCGGGCCAGTTCGACCGGGTCGGTGGTGTGCGGCGCGTGTTCGGCCAGGGCTTCGATGATGGTGCGGATGTCGCGCACGTGCACCGACTCTTCCAGCAGCAGCTGCAGCACTTTCTGGAAGGTGGCGACGGAGACCATTTTGGGCACGACCTCTTCGATCAGTTTGGGGGCCAGGCGGGTCACGTGTTCGACCAGTTCCTGGGTCTCTGTCCGGCTCAGCAACTTGGCCGCCTGGACTTGCATCAAGTGTGAAAGATGCGTGGCCAGCACAGTCTCGGAATCAACCACGGTAAAACCGGCCATCTGCGCGTTTTCACGTTGCTTCTCTTCGATCCAGTGCGCCGGCAGGCCAAAAGCTGGGTCGGTGGTGGGGGTGCCGATCAGCGGGGTGCCGATACCACCGGGGTCGATGGCCAGGAACATGCCGGGGAACACCTCGCCCTCGCCCACCACCACGCCACGCAGGGTGATGCGGTAGGCGCTGGGGCGCAGCTCCAGGTTGTCGCGCACGTGCACGGCCGGGGGCAGGAAACCCACTTCCTGCGCGAATTTCTTGCGCACGCCTTTGATGCGGGTCAGCAGGTCGCCCGCGCGGTTCTTGTCCACCATGGCGATCAGGCGGTAGCCCAGCTCCAGACCGAGCAGATCGACCGGCTGCAGGTCGTCCCAGCTGGCTTCGCCGTCGCTCGGGGCGGGCGCCTCGGTGGTCACCGGCGCGGGCTTGTTCTCTTCCTGATGGCGCCACCAGGCGATGCCGCCGGTGATCATGGCGAAGATCAGGAACACGGTGTGTGGCATGCCCGGCACGATGCCCAGCATGAACAGCACGGCGGCGGTGATGCCCATCACCTTGGACGACATGAACATCTGGTTCATCACCTGGCCACCCAGGTCCTCGTCCTTGCCCACGCGCGAGACCACCATGGCCGCGGCCACCGAGATCAGCAGCGAGGGGATCTGCGCCACCAGCGCGTCGCCGACGGCCAGCAGGATGTAGCTGTCGGCCGCTTCGCCGGCGCTCAGGCCGTGCTGCACCACGCCGATGATCAGGCCACCGATGATGTTGATGACCAGGATCAGGATGCCGGCGATGGCGTCGCCGCGCACGAACTTGGAGGCACCGTCCATGGAGCCGAAAAACTCCGCCTCGTCGCCCACTTCGGCGCGGCGGCGCTTGGCCTCGGCCTCGTCGATCAGGCCGGCGTTCAGGTCGGCGTCGATCGCCATCTGCTTGCCGGGCATGGCGTCCAGGGTAAAGCGCGCCGAGACTTCGGCGATGCGCTCCGAGCCCTTGGTGATCACCACGAAGTTGATCACCACCAGGATCGCGAACACGATGAAGCCGACCGCGAAGTTGCCGCCAATCAGGAAGTGGCCAAAGGCCTCGATCACCGCGCCGGCCGCGCCCGGGCCGGTGTGGCCTTCGAGCAGCACCACCCGGGTGGAGGCCACGTTGAGCGACAGGCGCAGCAGCGTGGTCAGCAGCAGCACGGTGGGGAAGACCGAGAAGTCCAGCGGCCGGCGCATGTAGGCCGAGACCATCATCACCACCAGGGCCAGGGCGATGTTGAGCGAGAAGAAGGTGTCGAGCAGCCAGGGCGGCAGCGGCAACACCATCATGGACAACACGGTGATGACCAGCAACGGTGCGGCCAGGCCGTTGGCCCAGTCCGCGTGGCGGCCGAACCAGCGCCGCAGGATCTGCAGTTGTGCGTTCATGGTGTGGTCTCGTTAGCGGGTTTCTTCCAGTGGGGATCGAGCTCTGGCGGTACCTGCGGCACCGGCATCTCACCGGGCATGGCGCCCTGGCCCTTGAGGGCGGCCTTGAGCTGGTACACGTAGGCCAGCACCTGGGCCACCGCGGTGTACAGCGCGGAGGGCACTTCGCCGTCGATCTCGGCGTGGGCGTAGAGCGCACGCGCCAGCATGGGCGCCTGCAGCACCGGCACCTGGCTGGCGCGGGCCACGTCGCGGATCTTCAGCGCGATCAGGTCGGCACCCTTGGCGATCACACGCGGCGCGTTCATGGTGGCGTCGTCGTACTGGATGGCCACGGCGTAGTGGGTCGGGTTCATGACCACCAGGTCGGCGCGCGGCACGGCGCCCACGCTGTTGCGCTGGGCCAGCTCGCGCTGGCGCTGGCGGCGCTTGCCCTTCATGTGGGGGTCGCCCTCGCTTTCCTTGTGCTCGCGCTTGACCTCTTCGAGCGACATCTTCAGGCGGTTGGCGTGCAGGAATTTCTGCAGCGGCAGATCGACCAGGGCGAAGAACAGCACCACCAGCAGCAGCAGGCCCACGCCGGTGCCCATCCAGCTGCCGAGCTGGCCCAGCGCGCCTTCGAGCGGGCGCATGAGCAAGGTGCTGAAGGGCTGCACATGGGAGGCGATGAAGCGCCAGGCCACCACGCCGACCACGGCGGTGACGCCGGCGAGCTTGGCGGTCTCGACCAGTTGCTGCTTGGAGAACAGCCGCCCGATGCCCGACAGGGGATTGAGCCGCGTGAGGTCGGGCACGATGGGTTTGGTGCTCAGCGCCCAGCTGCCCGAGGCGATGGCGGTGACGATGGCGATGGCCACCACCAGCAGGCCCAGCGGCAGGTAGATCAGGAGCCCCTGACCGAAACCGGCGGTGAGGCGTTCCAGCACGAGCTGGGGCTGTTGCAGCATGCTGTGGTCAAAACGCAGCTGCTGCTGCAGGCCGCCGCGCAGCATCTCGAAGCCCATGGGCAAGAGCGCCATGAGTACCACCGCACCACCACCGAGCACGGCCAGGTTCGACAGATCCTTGGAGCGCGCAACCTGGCCATCGGCACGCGCCTTCTTCAGGCGCTGCGCGGTGGCGGGTAGGTTCTTGTCCTGACTGGAGGATTCCATCGCTCTGACTCATCGGGTTGATGGGTCAGATTGTGGAAGTGGGGGGGAAAAACTAAAGCGCGATAAAGCAGCCTCTGACGGCGCTTTTCCGGAAGCAGAAGCTCAAACGGCCATAGACGCCTCCGGAGAAAAGTGCCTGAGCCCGGAACACCGCGGAACCGGCTTTGCCGGGCCGCTGGTGTTGCCCCCTTGAGGGGGTCGCGCGCAGCGCGGCGGGGGTGGGCCATCAGCCCCGACTAGAAGCCGAGGCTTGCTAACAGGTCGTCCACCTGCTTCTGGTCGTTCACCACGTCGGTGCGGCCTTCGGCGTTCACCACCGGGCCGGCCAGTTCGTAGGCCTGGTCATGCCCGGGCTGGCCGGACGGCGCGGCCTGCAGCAGCAGGCCCAGCAACTGTTCTTCGATGGTGCTGGCCAGCTGCACCACACGGCCGATCACCTGGCCGGTGAGGTCGTGGAAGTCCTGCGCCATCATGATCTCGGTCAGGCGGGCATCGCTCTTTTCGCTGGTCTCCACCACGTCCTTGGACCACTGCAGCAGCTCGGGCATGGCCTTGGCCAGGCCGGGCACGGCCGCGATGGTGCCGGAGAGCTGGCGCCCGCGCTCGATGATCAGGGTCTGCTCGATCTTGGCCGCCTCCACGTGGTTGAGCACCTTTTCCGCCGCCTCGCCGGTCAGCCGCGCGATGTAGGACAGGCGGCTCTGCGCGTCGGGCAACTGGTTGACCGTGCCCTTGAGCTTGTCGGTGTAGCCCAGCTCCTTGAGCGCGTCGTGCAGCTGGCGCGTGATGTTGCCGAGCTGCTGGAACATCTCCGGGCTGCCGGAAGCTTCTTTGGAAACGCTGTGTGTCATGGCATGTCTCCGACGGCGGCTTACAGGCCGAGTTTCTTGAAGATGTTGGCGAGCTTTTCTTCCAGCGTGGCCTTGGTGAAGGGCTTGACGATGTAGCCGGCCGCGCCACCCTGCGCGGCCATCACGATGTCTTCCTTGCGCGCCTCGGCCGTCACCATGAGCACCGGCAGGTGCTTGAGCTTGTCGTCCTGCTTGATCTTGGCCAGCAACTCGAAGCCGTTCATGTTGGGCATGTTGATGTCGGAGACGACGAAGTTGAAGTTGCCGTCGCGCAGCTTGTTGAGCGCGATCACGCCGTCCTCGGCTTCGTCGGCATCGGCGTGCCCGATCTCCTTGAGCAGGTTGCGCACGATGCGGCGCATGGTGGAGAAATCGTCAACGATCAGGAACTTCATCGGGGTGGACATGGATACCTCCGCGGGAGGAAAAGGGACAAGGGAGCGGGTCGGCGAGGTTTCAACCACCGGCCTGTGCAAGGGTTTTCGGCAATTCGGGAGAAATCTGAAGCCCCTCGGCGGCCTCCGGCCCGGTCAGGGGCGCGGGCGCCGCCCCGGGCGCCGGGACGGGCAGCGCCCCGGGGGCGGGTGCCGTCTCGGGAATGGGAAAGGGCACGTTGGAGGGTGCGGCCATGGGCAGCAGGCGCTGCTCGGCCTCGCTGGTCAGCACCATGATGCTGATGCGGCGGTTGGCCGCGGCGGTGGGGTTGGCCTCGTCGTGCAGGCGGCTCGACGCCAGCCCCTCCACCCGCACCAGCTTGTCGTCGGACATGCCGCCGGCCACCAGCTCGCGGCGCGAGGCGTTGGCGCGGTCGGACGAGAGCTCCCAGTTGCTGTAGCCGCGTGTGCCGCTGCCGTAGGGCGTGGCGTCGGTGTGACCCGAGAGCGCGATGCGGTTGTCCATGTCGCCGATGGCCGCGCCGATCTCGCGCAGGATCTCGCGCATGTGCGGCTTGACCAGCGCGCTGCCCACGTCGAACATGGGCCGGTTCTGGGTGTCCATGATCTGGATCTGCAGGCCGTCGCCGGTCTTCTCCAGCTGGATCTGCGAGCCGTATTCGGCGATCGAGGCGTTCTGGGCGATCACCTCGGTGATCTTCTTCTCCAGCGCGTCGATGCGCTGGGCTTCCTTGCGGGCCAGTTCGGCACGCGCCATCTGCGCGCCCATGAGCCTGGCAGCGCGCTCGGCCTCGCCCCCGGCCACCTGGCCCGAGGTCTGGCTCAGGTCGCGCCCGCCCCCGGGCAGGATGCTGTCACTGTTGCCGGTGCCGACCCCGCCCATGAGCGTGACCTTCACCGGGTTGTTGAAGTAGTCGGCGATACCGTTGAGCTCGCCCCGGGAGGTCGAACCCAGCAACCACATGAGCAGGAAGAACGCCATCATGGCGGTGACGAAGTCGGCGTAGGCGATCTTCCACGCGCCCCCGTGCGGCACGTGCGCACTTTTCTTGATGCGCTTGACGATGATGGGCTGGAGCTTCTTACCATCAGCCATGGTGTGTCCCCCCCTGCGCCGCTACGCGGCTTCCCCCTAGGGGGACGGCACTGGCGGCCCGGCAAAGCCGGTTCCGCGGTGCCCTTGGACAAGTCACGCACTCCGGAAAGGTGGATCCGCCCCGCCGCAGTGTTCTGAAACAAGTCACGCGCTCCGGAGCGACGTCTCTGCCAGAGACAGCGAGGGGCCGGCTTTGCCGGACCGAGATGTCGCCCCCCTTCCAGGGGGGAGCCGCGAAGCGGCGCAGGGGGTGGCTCATCCTTTTCACTTTTTGCCTTTCACGTGGGCTTCGAGTTCGATGAAGTTGGGCCGCACGTCGGAGAACAGCACCTTGCGGCCGAACTCGATGGCCGTGGCGGGGGCGTAGCCCTGCATGCTGGCGAGCAGGGTGGTCTTGATGCACTCGAATTCCTTGCCGCTTTCTTCCACCTTCTGATCCATCAGGCCCCCCAGCGGCTCGAACACGCCGTAGGCCAGCAGGATGCCGAGGAAGGTGCCCACCAGGGCCGAACCGATCATGGCGCCGAGCACCGCCGGGGGCTGGCCCACCGAGCCCATGGTGTTGACCACACCCAGCACGGCGGCCACGATGCCGAAGGCCGGCAGGCCGCCGGCCAGGCGCGCGATGGCAGCCACGGGCGCGTGGGCTTCCTGGTGGTGGGTTTCGATCTCGGCGTCCATGAGCGACTCGATCTCGTGCGCGTTGAGGTTGCCCGAGACCATCATGCGCAGGTAGTCGGTGATGAACTCGACCACGTGGTGGTCGGCGGAGATGGTGGGGTACTTCTTGAACAGCGCCGACTGCTCGGGGGTCTCCACGTCCTGCTCGATGGCCATCAGGCCTTCCTTGCGGGCCTTCTGCAGGATGTCGAACTGCAGCGCCATGAGTTCCATGTAACGCGCCTTGGTGTAGCGGCTGCCCTTGAAACAGCTGGCCAGCCCCTTGGCCGAGGCCTTGACCACCTTCATCTGGTTGTTGATCAGGAAGGCGCCGAGCGCAGCGCCCAGGATGGTGGTCAGCTCGAACGGCAAGGCCGCGAGCACCACACCGATGTTGCCTCCATGGCCAATGAACACGCCAAAGATGCAGACCATCGAGATCACGAAACCGATGATGACGAACATGTTCTAGACCCTGAGAGAAAAAACACCCCTGCGCCGCCTTCGGCGTCACCCCCTCAAGGGGGCGCCAGCAGCGGCCCGGCACAGCCGGTTCCGCGCTGACCTGGGCTGCGACACCACCGCAGCCGGCGCGTGCATAGGGGTTCAAATGCACTTTCCATTGAGCAACTTTAGGTGCGATCGCCCCAGCCCATGAATGCGAAAAGGACCCGTATGGGGGTCCTTTTCAAACTTTGAACAATCGGAGCGAAGTGTCCCCAACCCAGAACACCGCGGAACCGGCTTTGCCGGGCCGCAGGTGTTGCCCCCTGGGGGGTGACGCGCCCTTAGGTGCGGCGCGGGGGGGTCAATGAAGGCGGAGTCCGCCGTTTGCACTTCCCTTGCCCGCACGCGCCGGCGGCTGGCACAGGCCACACACGAAATGGCGGTTCTGGTACGGCTCGGTGACGAAGTGGCCACCGCAGCAGGAGCATTTGGTCAAGGTGAGCATGCCGTTGTCCACGAACTTCACCAGGCGCCAGGCGCGGGTGATGGACAACAGGGGCTCGATGGCGCTGGCTGTCATCTGCTCGCTGTACAGGCGGAAGGCCTTGATCACGGTGTCGATCTCTTCGAGTTCGCTGGTCTTGGACAGGTACTCGTGGATATTGAGGAACAGCGAGGCGTGGATGTTGGGCTGCCAGGTCAGGAACCAGTCGGTCGAAAACGGCAGTTGTCCCTTGGACGGCGACTTGCCGGCCACTTCCTTGTACAGGCGCAGCAGGCGCTCATAAGAAAGACCGGTTTCGTACTCCAGCACCTGCAGGCGCGCGCCCAGCTGAATCAGGGCCACCGCGCGCTCGATGTCGCGGGACTCGGTGAGGATGCTCTTGACAGTGGCCATGATGAGACTCCGAGAGAGAAGAGGTAACAAACCGAGGAGATGCCAGCCAACCCAGGGCGCCGAGGAACCGGCTTCGCCGGGCCTCAGGCGCCGCCCCCTGGGGGGTGACGCCGCAGGCGGCGCGGGGGGATTCTTAATGTGCAGCAGCCATCGACTCAGCAAACCGGCCTGCCATCAGGATGGAGGCGTGCAGCTGCGTGGTGGTGGTGTTGTCCACCTTCTTCACGTTGTGGTTGGTCAGCAGGTTCCACACCAGGTCGTCGTCCACCCGGAAGCGGCACAGCAGCATGTTGCTCGACGCGATCTTCAGGAGCTGGGCGGTGGAGAGCATGCCCAGCAGGTCGGCGGCCTCTTCGGTGATGCCCAGGCGGTACAGGGCTTCGGCGCGGTCCTTGCGAATCAGGTTCTGCGCCAGCATCAGGTAGGTCAGGTTCGCTTCGCGGATTTCGGCCAAGAGTTGTTCGCTGTCCATGAAATTCTCCTTGAGGTCCCGGGTCGGCTTGGTGAGCGACTTGCTTACATCTGCTTTCCCGATGTGTTTAATTGTGTCGACCGTAAAAATTTCTTGAATCGGCGAATGGCTGTTTGAGCTGTCAGGCACAGCGCCGTGGCGTGTCAGGTTTTTTCTTACATCGTTGGTACACGCGGCGGGGTGTGGTGACGGACCCCGGTGGCGGGTGCGGCCGGCATGGGCCGGGGCGTGGTGGTGGTTCTGGTGCCTTGCCCACCCGCGCTCATCAAGAGATGTGACGGCGCGCCGATGTCAGGCCAACGGTACCCCCACCGAAGGCGCTGCGCACACCACGCAACGGCGATAACGCGAGAAATGGCACACCCATCCCACGCTTATCCAAGGAAATCTTTGCAACAGGGCGCTAAAGAATAGGCCCGGACCACCGAAATTGAACTCAACGGACTTCTAAAAAGGTTCGTCGTCCGGCAAGCAGAAGCGGCGAGACGGTCGGAGGCCACAGGGCCTGACCGGCTTGGCACGACGGAAGCTCCGGTCATGGCGGCCAGCCACATGGCTGTCGTTGGGACTGGCAGTGATGCCGGACTACTTTGTCATTTTTTTAGGAGTTAAACATGAGCTCGATCAACACCAACGTGATGTCTCTGAATGCCCAGCGCAACCTGAATGCGTCCGCGGGCTCCCTCGCCACCTCCATGCAGCGCCTGTCCTCGGGTCTGCGTGTGAACAGCGCCAAGGACGACGCCGCCGGCCTCGCCATTGCGGAGCGCATGAACGCGCAGGTCAAGGGCATGAACGTCGCCATCCGCAACGCCAACGACGGCATCTCCCTGGCGCAGACCGCTGAAGGCGCGCTGGGCAAGGTCGGTGACTCGCTGCAGCGCATGCGTGAACTGGCCGTGCAGTCGGCCAACGCCTCGAACTCGACGTCGGACCGCACCAACCTCAACGCCGAATACCAGCAGCTCAACGACGAAGTCACCCGCGTGCTCACGGGCACCAAGTTCAACGGCGTGGATCTGCTGAACACGGCCGCCACCCTGACCTTCCAGGTGGGTGCGAACAACGTGACCACCGATCAGATCGACGTTGCAACCACCGTGCTGACCACGGGCACGGGTGTGGCCGCCGTGACGGCGGGTGACATCACCTCCGACACCAACGCCCTGGCCGCCATGGACGACCTCGACGATGCCATCGACGAGATCACCACCGCCCGTGCCACCTACGGTGCCGTGCAGAACCGTTTCGACGCCGTGATCTCCAACCTGCAGGTCGCGGCCGAGAACCAGGCTGCTTCGCGGGGCCGCATCATGGACGCCGACTTCGCCACGGAGACCTCCAACCTGTCGCGCGGCCAGATCCTGCAACAGGCCGGTACCGCCATGGTGGCCCAGGCGAACCAGCTGCCCCAGGGCGTGCTGTCTCTGCTGCGCTGATCGGCACCGAACGCTGCGCACCACCCGAGGGTGGTGCGAGCCAGCGGCGGCGGCAGTCCCCTGCCCCGCCGCGCTCCCATTCGTGGGATGCACAGACCGCATGCCTTCGCGTGCGGTGCGTCCATCCTGAGGAAGGCACACCATGGCCACCATCTCTTCGCCCGGCATCGGCAGCGGGCTCGACGTGCAGAGCATCGTCACGCAACTGGTGGCGCTGGAAAAAGCACCGCTCAAGCAGTTGCAGACACAGGCCTCCTCGTTCCAGACGAGGCTCTCCACCTACGGCACCATCAAGTCGCAGATCACGGCCCTGGGCGACGCCGCGGGCAAGCTGGCCGGCGCCAGCGGCTGGAACGCCGTCAGCGCCACCTCGTCCAACCCCAGCGCCATCGGCGTGACCGTCACCGCCGGAGCGCCCGCCACCTCGCTCACCATGACCGTGCAGCAACTGGCCAAGGCGCAGTCCACCGCGTCGAGCGCCGTGGCCACCGACACCGCCATGGGCACGGGCAGCATGACCATCGAGCTCGGCAGCTGGAGCGGCAGCAGCTTCACCGCCGGCGCAGGCACACCGGTGGCGGTGACAATCAACGCTGGGGAAGACACGCTGACCGAGATCGCGGCCAAGATCAACGACGCCGATGCGGGCGTGAGCGCCACCGTGCTCAAGGACGCCAGCGGCGAACGCCTGCTGGTGCGCTCGAAAGAGACCGGCCTGGAAAACGGCTTTCGCATCACGGTGGCCGACGACGACGGCAACAACACCGACGCCAGCGGCCTCTCGCGTCTGGCTTTTGCCGTGGGCAATGCCAACGGCATGGCGTCGTCGCAGAGCGCGCAGAACGCCCTGGCCACCATCAACGGCGTGTCCATCAGCTCGGCGAGCAACCGGCTGAGCGACACCCTGCCCGGGATGACGCTGCAGCTCAGCCAGGTCACCACCGCGCCGGTGGAGATCGAGGTGATCTCCGACACCGATGCCGTGCGCGCCAATGTGCAGGCCTTCGTGGACGCCTACAACACCATCAACGCCACCCTGGCCAACGCCACCCGCTACGACGAAGCCACCAAGACGGCGGGCGCCCTGCAAGGCGACTCCACCGCCACCGGCCTGCACAACGCGTTGCGCAGCATGATGCGTTCGGTCACCTCCAGCAGCCCCTACACCCGCCTGGCGGACGTCGGCATCGAGCTGCAGACCGGGGGCAAGCTGAGCATCAACAGCGAAAAGTTCAACGCCGCGATTGCCGACATGGACGGACTCAAGTCGCTGTTCACCATCGAAACCGGCGTGACCACCACCGAGGGGTTCGGCCGCAAGATCCAGGCCTTCGCCAAGGGTCTGGTCGACGCCGATGGCCTGGTGGCCAACAAGACCACGGCCCTGCAGGCCTCGATCAAGCGCAACGGCCTGGAGCAGGACAAGGTCAACGAGCGCGCGCAGCGCGCCGAAGCGCGCTACCTGGCGCAGTACACCGCGATGGACACGGCGGTGGGCAAGCTCAATGGCCTGAGTGCCTTCGTCTCGCAACAGATCACGCTGTGGAACAAGAGTTGACGAAACCGACCCACCCCTGCCGGCCCGAGCGCGCCCCAGGCGATGCGTCGGGCCTTTGTGTTTGAAGCGCCTGGGAGCGACGCGCAGCGTTGAAACACCATGACATTTCCGCCCCAAAAGCCCGCTACGGAAACTACAGTCCCTGCCGGCGGTGCCGATACTAAAAGGCATCAGACACAAGGAAATGACACCATGTTCACCTCTGTCAACTCTCGCGCCGCCGCCGCCTACAAACGCGTTGCCGCCGAAACCAGCGTGCAGGGCGCGGACCCGCACCAGCTGGTCGGCCTGCTGTTCGATGCGCTGCTCCAGTCCATCGCCGCAGCGCGCGGCGCCATGTCGCGCGATGACGCAGGGGCCAAGGGCGCCGCGCTGGGCAAGGCGGTGCGCATCATCGAAGAAGGACTCAAGGCGGGCCTGAACCTGCAGCAAGGAGGCGACCTCGCCGCCAACCTGCACCAGCTCTACAGCTACAGCGTGCTGCGCCTGACCCAGGCCAATCTGCGCAACGACCCCAAGGCGCTCGAAGAGGTGACCCTGCTCATCGAGCCGCTGGCGCAGTCGTGGAAACAAATCAAGGGCCCGGGGCCCGCCTACCTTCCGCCCGTCGCGGGCCGTGGAGTCTGATCATGGAGCACAGCTTGCTGGACTACTACACCGCCATCGAAAACGCCAGCGCGCGGATGCTGGAAGCGGCGAAGGCCGAAGACTGGGACGCGGTGGTGCACCTGGAGAGCACCTGTGCGGTACTCATCGCCCAGCTGCGCCACAAGTCGCGCCACACCGAACTGGCCCCGGAAGAACGCAAGGAAAAGAGCCGCATCATGCAGCGCATCCTCAGAGCCGACGCCCAGATCAGAGTGTTGGCCGAACCGTGGCTGAGCGACCTAGAACAATTAATGGACGCAAAACCGGTGCACTGAAGGCACCGAGCCGGAGAGCGGGCCCCAACCCAGGGCACCGCGGAACCGGCTTTGCCGGGCCGCCAGTGCCGCCCCCTGGGGGGTGACGCCGCAGGCGGCGCGGGGGGGTATCTCTAGACACTCATGTTCATGATGTCGGTATAAGCCTGCACCATCCGGTTGCGCACATGCAGCGTGGCCTGGAAGCCGATCTGGGCTTTCTGCATGGCCAGCATGGTTTCTTCCAGGCTGACCTTGGGGTTGCCGAGCTGGACTTCGGTCTGCAGACGGGAGGCTTCGTTCTGTGCCGCGCTCACGTCTTTCAGCGCGGTCTTGAAGTTCTCGGCAAAGCCGCCGCCCACGCCGCCGGTGGCGGCGGGCCGCTTCATGCCGGTCTGCCCCACGCCGGTGAGTGCCTGGCTGGGCATGGGGTTGATTCGCAGGTCCATGGCGGATTCCTTCCACATAAAACGTGACGCTTTGATGCTAGTGAGCCCGCGGCCGGCGCGCGGCGGGAATAGGGGCACAAACCGGGGCCTTTTCACAGCTATGCCGCGGGCGGCGGGGTCGAATAATCGGTCGCAACGGGGGTGATTTCCCCCAGCAAACCCGAACCTCCGAAGCCGACCATGAGCAACACCGTCGCAGAACTGGACCTTCAACCCGCAAGCCGCAGCGCTTTCGGCGCGGGCCTGGCGCGCATGGACCAGACCCAGAAGATCCGCCTGGGCCTGGGGGCGCTGGCCCTGCTGGCGATCGCGCTGGCCCTGTTCTTCATGGGCCAGCAGCCCGAGTGGCGCGTGCTCTACACCAACCTGAGCGACAAGGACGGCGGCGCCATCGTCGCGCAGCTCACGCAGATGAACGTGCCCTACAAGCACAGCGAGGGCGGCGGCGCCATCATGGTGCCGGCCGACAAGGTGCACGACACGCGCCTGCGCCTGGCCTCGCAGGGCCTGCCCAAGGGCACGGTCAACGGCTTCGAGCTGATGGAGGCCAACCGCTTCGGCATGACGCAGTTCCAGGAGCGCCTGACCTTCCAGCGGGGTCTCGAAGGCGAGCTCACGCGCTCGATCCAGTCGCTCTCTTCCGTGCAGGCCGCGCGCATCCACCTCGCGCTGCCCAACCAGAACGGCTTCTTCCGCGAACAGCAGAAACCCAGCGCCTCGGTGCTGCTCACCCTGCACCCGGGCCGCACGCTGGACAAGGCGCAGATCGCCGGCATCGTGCACCTGGTGGCCTCCAGCGTGCCCGAGATGAACCCCAAGGCCGTGAGCGTGGTGGACGACGCGGGCTCCCTGCTCTCGGCCTCCAGCGACGGCGTGGCCCAGGGTGCCGACACCCAGAAGCTGCAGTACACCCAGCAGATCGAGCAGATGTACACGCGCCGCATCCTGGACATGATCGAGCCGCTGGTGGGCCAGGGCAACGTCAAGGCCCAGGTCAACGCCGACGTGGACTTCTCCCTGGTGGAGTCCACCAGCGAGCTGCACAAACCCAACCAGGGCGGTGAGCCCGGCGCGGTGCGCAGCCAGCAGCTGGTGGAAGACGGCAGCCCCGCCACGGCCCAGCCCGCGGGCGTGCCCGGCGCGGTGAGCAACCAGCCGCCCGCCACCGGCAGCGCCCCCATCAACGGCCCCGCCGCCGCGCTGGGCGTGGCCGGCAACGGCGGCGACAAGCCTGGCTCTTCGCGGCGCGAGTCGGTGATCAACTACGAGGTGGACAAGACCGTGAAGGTGGTGCGCGAAGCCAGCGGCACGGTGCGCCGCCTGAGCGCGGCCGTGGTGATCAACCACCGCAGCGCCACCGACAAGAGCGGCAAGGAAGTCTCGTCCCCGATCCCGCCCGAGCAGCTCGAACAGATGACCGCGCTGGTGCGCGAGACCATCGGCTTCAACAAGGACCGCGGCGACTCGGTCAACGTGGTCAACGCGGTCTTCAACGTGGCCAAGCCGGTCGAGGAAGTGCCCGTCGCCTGGTGGCAGCAGCCCGCCAACCAGGACCTCGCGCGCTCCATGGCCTGGCCGGTGGGCATGGTGGGCATGGGCCTGCTGGTGCTCATGGGCCTGGTGCGCCCGGGCATCAAGCTCATGCGGGCGCCCGCCAGTGCCCTCCCGGCCGGCGCCTCCGTACCCCAGCTCAACGCGATGCTCAACGAAGCGCCCGAGCGCCCCGGCCTGCCGCTGGCCCTCGTCACGCCGACCTCCGAGGCGGCCCGCCTGTCCGACGCCAAACGGCTGGCCATGGAAAACCCGATCGCCGTGGCCAACATCGTCAAGACCTGGGTCAACGGCGAGTCCCCGGCTTGAACCCGCAGGGTTCACCGTTGAGCACACCACCGAGAGACCGATATGGAAGACCAGGGAACCCAGGACGCCGCGATCTTTCTCATGTCACTGGGCGAGGAAGAGGCGGCCGAGGTGTTCAAGCACCTCAGCCCCAAGGAAGTGCAGAAGCTGGGCGAGACCATCGCCAACATGCGCTCGGTCACGCGTGAGCGCGTGGACCAGGTGATCGGCAAGTTCACCGACGAGGCCGCCTCGCACAGCCTGCTGGTGTCGGACACCAACAACTACGTCAAGGCCGTGCTCAAGCGCGCCCTGGGCGACGACAAGGCCTCGCTGCTGATCGACCGCATCATGCAGGGCAGCGACGTCTCGGGCATCGAGAGCCTGAAGTGGATGGACCCGGTGTCCATCGCCGAGCTGCTGCGCAACGAACACCCGCAGATCATGGCGGCGATCCTGGTGCACCTGGAGAGCGATCTCACCGCGGGCGTGCTCAAGCAGCTGCCGGACCGCCAGCGCAACGAGGTGATGCTGCGCATCGCCACGCTCGAGGGCATCCAGCCCACCGCGCTCAACGACCTCAACGAGGTGCTCTACAAGGTGCTCGCCGGTGGCGACAAGATCCGCAAGACCTCGCTCGGCGGGGTCCAGACCGCCGCCGACATCATCAACATGATGGGCACCCAGATCGAGACGGCGGTGATCGAGTCGATCCGCGCGCTCGACGCCGAGCTGGCCCAGAAGATCATGGACAAGATGTTCACCTTCGAGGACCTGCTCAAGGTGGACAACAAGTCGATCCAGATGGCACTCAAGGAAGTGTCCACCGATTCGCTGGTGATCGCGCTCAAGGGTTCGTCCACCGAGCTGCGCGAGCACATCCTGGCCAACATGTCCGCGCGCGCGGCCGAGGGTCTGCGCGAAGACCTTGAATCGCGCGGCCCGGTGCGGCTCTCCGAGGTGGAGAACCAGCAGAAGGAAATCCTCAAGGTCGTGCGGCGCCTGTCGGACGAAGGCCTGATCGTGATCGGCGGAGGCGGCGATGACAGCTTCGTCTAGGTCCACCCCGAGCTCGCGCTTCATCCCGCGCGAGGAGATCGACGAGGTCTCGGCCTGGAAGTTCTCTTCCATGGACGGCAGCGACGAGGCGGCCGCGCCTCAGATCGAGGCCGACGGCCACCATATCGACGGCCCGGTCCAGCAGGCGCTGAACGAGGTGCGCGAGCAGGCCTACGCCGAGGGCTTCGCCCACGGCCACGACGCGGGCAGCCAGGAGGTGCGCGACGCGCTGGAAGCCACGGTGCGCAAGACGGCCGAAGAGACGGCCGTGCGCATGGCCCAGCTGCTGCACACCACGAAAGAACAGCTCACGCGCAGCGAGGAACAGATCTCGCGCCACATCCTGGAGCTGGCCTGCGATCTGGCGCGCCAGGTGGTGCGCCAGGAGCTGCAGGTCAACACCCAGCACCTGCGCCCGGTGATTCACGAGGCGCTGTCCCAGCTGGTGGACGACGGCCTGCCTGCCACCGTGCGCATGAACCCGGGCGACCTCGCGCTCATGAAGGGCGCGCTGCAGGAAGCCCTGTCCGGCCCACGGCCGGAGTTCGTCGCCGACGCCAGCATCAGCCCCGGTGGCTGCCTGGTCGAATCGCCCAGCACCTCGGTGGACGCCACGATCGAAAAACGCTGGATGCGCGCCGTGGGCAACCTGGGTCTGGACACGCCTTGGAATCCGGAGAATGCCGATGTTTGAATGGGTCCCCCCCCGCAGCGCTTCGCGCTACCCCCCAGGGGGCGTCGCTGGCCGTCCGGCAAAGCCGGCCCGGCGGCGACTCTGGGTTGAGCCACTGCACGCGAGGGCTTCCGCATGACCGACAGCACACTGGGTCCGGAAAACCGCTGGGGGCATTTCATGGAAGACGTGCGCACCAACGCCAGCGTGCACACACCGCTGGAGGTGCGGGGCACGCTCACGCGGCTGGCGGGCCTGGTGCTGGAGGCGGTGGGTCTGAAGGTGCCGGTGGGTTCGCAGTGCCTGATCGGCAACGGCAAGAAAGAGCCGGTGCTGGCCGAGGTGGTGGGCTTCTCCAGCGACCGCGCCTACCTCATGCCAGCGGGCGACACGCACGGCCTGTCCAGCGGCGCGAGCGTGACGCCGCTGGCGCCCTACCGGCCCGTGCCGCGTGTGGGCCAGATCAACAAACCGCCCTCGCCCGACGACCGGGGCGCCCTGCGTCTGCCGCTGGGCCGTGGCCTGCTGGGCCGCGTGGTGGACTCGCACGGCAACCCGCTGGACCGCCTGGGCCCGATCAGCCATGTGGACATCGAGCCGCTGGACCGCCAGCCGCTGAACTCCATGGACCGCGACCCGGTGCGCACCCCGCTGGACACCGGCGTGCGCGCGATCAACGCCCTGCTCACCGTGGGCCGTGGCCAGCGCATCGGCCTGTTCGCCGGCTCCGGCGTGGGCAAGTCGGTGCTGCTGGGCATGATGGCGCGCTACACCAAGGCCGACGTGATCGTGGTCGGCCTGATCGGCGAACGTGGCCGCGAGGTGAAGGAATTCATCGAAGACATCCTGGGTGTGGAAGGGCGCAAGCGCTCGGTGGTGGTGGCCGCGCCGGCCGACGCGCCGCCGCTGGTGCGCATGCAGGGCGCGACCTACGCCACCGCCATCGCCGAGCGCTTCCGCGAAGACGGGCTGCACGTGCTGCTGCTCATGGATTCGCTCACCCGCTACGCCATGGCGCAGCGCGAGATCGCCCTGGCCATCGGCGAGCCGCCGGCCACCAAGGGCTACCCGCCTTCGTGTTTCGCCAAGCTGCCGCAGCTGGTGGAGCGCAGCGGCAACGGCCTGAACGGCAAGGGCTCGATCACCGCCTTCTACACCGTGCTCAGCGAGGGCGATGACCAGCAGGACCCGATCGCCGACGCGGCCCGCGCCATCCTGGACGGCCACATCGTGCTCTCGCGCGCGCTGGCCGAGTCGGGCCACTACCCGGCCATCGACGTCGAGGCCTCGGCCTCTCGCGTGATGCACAACGTGGCCACCACGCAGCACCTGGAGCTCGCGCGCAAGTTCCGCGGCCTGTACTCGCGCTACATGAAGAGCCGCGACCTGATCCAGCTCGGCGCCTACGCCGCCGGCAGCGACCCGGAAACCGACCGCGCCATCGTGCTCTACCCCGCGCTGCAGCGCTTCCTGATGCAGGACATGCACGAAGCCGCCAGCCTCGCGGGCAGCCTGCAGCAGCTCGCTGGCGCGCTGCAGGAAGACAACAACAAATCTGCGCGCGACCCGAATGCCCGCCAGGGACGACCCACATGAATGATGGAGCACCGACATGAGCAACATGAAGACCCTGAACAAGGTGGTGGAACTGGCCGAGAAGCGCCGCGACGAGGCGCTGGCCGCGCTGGCCCAGCAACAGCGTGAGCTGCAGATGGCGCGCGAGCAGATGGTGCAACTGGAGTCGTACGCGCAGGAGGCCATGGCGCGCTGGTCGGCGCGCAGCAGCGTGGGCGTGGACGCCAACCTGCTGCACCACCACCGCCAGTTCATGCAGAAGATCGACCACGCCATGAACTTCCAGGCGCGGGTGCTGCAGGACCGCGAGGCGCTGATCGAGCGCGGCCAGGCCCAGCTGCACGCCGCCGAGCGCGACGTGGCCGGCCTGCGCCGGTTTGCCGAGCGCAAGCAGCAGGCCATCGACCACCGCGTGCAGCGCCAGGACCAGAAGAACACCGACGAAATGGCCCTCACCATCCACCTGCGCCAGAGCCTGGCCCAGGCCCAGCTCCAGGGAGTCCGTTCATGAGCGCAGCTGCACCCTCTGCCACCCAGGGCAACAACGCCAGCGCCAACGCCACCGGCGCCACACGCAACAATGCCGCCGGCAAGCCCGCACGCGAGGCCTCGGGCGCGGCCAACGGCGCCGACCTGTTCTCCAACCTGCTCTCGCTGCTGAGCGCCACCTTCGAGCCGCCCGCCAGCGCCACGCCAGACACCGACTTGCTGGGCGATGCCGACACCGCAGCGGGCGACGCGCCGGCCGACCCCCACGCCAACCCGCTGGCCGCCCTGTTGACCTGGCCCGGCCCGGGCAGCGCCCTGGCCCCGACCCCACCCTCGGGCACCCTCGCGGCTCAGGCCCAGGGCATGGCCGGCGCGGGCACACCGCCCTCCACCACCACCCCACCAGCCACCGACCCGGCGCTGCAGGGCATGACCGTGCTCGACACCCCGGCCGAGCCCGATGCCCAGACCCTGGCCGCGCTGGGGCGTGGCACATCGGGCGAACCCGGCGCCGACGCCACGAGCGCGCTGGAACCGGCCGCCCCCACCGACCCGGCCCAGGCCTCGGCCAAGACGCCCCCACCGGCCCTGGGCCAGGTGCCCACCACGCGCAGCCTGCAATGGCGCAGCGCCGGGGCCGTGGCCCAACACACGGCCGCCGCGCCCAGCGCCACCGTTTCGGCTCACCAGCAGCACAGTGCGACGCTCTCGGTCGAAGCCGGCCCAAGCCAGACCACGGCCTCGCTCACGGCCATGCACAGCACCGTGGCGCTGCACGACCGCATGGGTCGCGCCAGCATCACCGAGGCCCCGGCGCTCGCGGCGGAGGGCGCGGCCGCCGCTCCCTTCACGCTCGGCGCGGGCGGCGGCGCCAGCGCGCAGACCGGTTCCGGCGCCAGCGGCGGCGGTGGCGCCCAGCCGGGCGCCGTGGCCGAGAGCCGCGAGGCCGAGCTGTCCACCGACGAGGCCTGGAGCGAGTCGGCCCAGGAAGCCGCGCTGAACGGCGAGGCCGACCCCGAGGCCGAGCTCGCCGGCCACTGGGGCACGCAGAACCTGCGCCACGCCAGCCTGCGCGTGGGCGAAGGCGGTGAGGACGCGATCGACATCCAGCTCTCCATGTCCGGCCAGGAAGTGCAGGTGGACTTCCGCACCGACAGCGCCGAGGCCCGGGCCAGCCTGGCACAAAACGCCGGCGAGTCGCTGGCCGACCTGCTGCAGCGCAGCGGCATCCAGCTCGGCGGGGTGTCGGTGGGTGGCGGCCAGGGTCAGGCCTCCGGCGGGACCGGCCAACGGCCTGCCGATTCCGCCATCCGCGCGGCCCGCACCAGCGGCGCCCCGGGCGCAGCGGACAGTGCCACCCAGGCGCCCGTGCCCCCGCGCCCGCGCGCCGACGGCAGCCAGCCGCTGGACCTTTTTGTCTGAACGGATCGGACCGGAATAAGGGGCTTTTCCCGCCCTTTTCCGGGGAGCGCCACAGGGGGGGGCGCTCAATAATTCTTCCGAACACCGCGCCTTTCCCGGCGTGGTCCGCCCCCCGCCCGGGGCGATCTTCTGGAGAATGCCCATGTCCGCTGCCGCCGCGACCGCCGAAGCCCCGGTTCCCGTCAAACCGAAGAAGAGCCGCAAACTGCTGTTCATCCTGATCGGTCTGGTGGTGTTCGCGATCATCGGCGCCAGCGGAGCCTTCTTCCTGCTCAAGGCCAACACCACTGAGGGCGAAGACGGCGCGGAAGAAGAAACCACCTCGGTGGATGAACACCGGACGCCCCCGACCTTTCTGCCGCTCGACAGCATGGTGGTCAACCTGGCCGACGCGGGCGGCAACCGCTTTGCGCAGCTCGGCATCACGCTGCAGCTGCAGGACGAGAAGACCAGCGAAGACATCAAGGTCTACATGCCGTCCATCCGCAACAGCATCCTGATCCTGATCTCGCAGCGCACCTCCGACGAGATGCTGCAGATCGAAGGCAAGGAAAAGCTGGCCGCCGACATCATCAACGAGATCTCGCGCGTGATGCACTACACCGCGCCACCCAAGGCCGGCGCCGGCCCCAAGGGCAAACAACCGCCCGGCGAGCCCCACCCGGTGCAGGGCGTGCTGTTCTCCAGTTTCCTCATCCAATAACCCAGCAGGCCCACGCCATGTCCGAATCTTTTCTCTCCCAGGAAGAAGTCGACGCCCTGCTCGAGGGCGTGACCGGTGAAAGCCAGAAACTGGAAAAGGAGGAGCTGTCCACCGAAGGGGTGCGCAGCTACAACCTCTCCAGCCAGGAGCGCATCGTGCGCGGGCGCATGCCCACCATGGAAATCGTCAACGAGCGGTTTTCGCGCAACCTGCGGCTGGGCCTGTTCAACTTCATCCGCCGCAGCCCCGAGATCGCCGTGGGCGGGGTGCAGGTGCAGAAATACAGCGCCTTCCTGCGCGAGCTGGTGGTGCCGACCAACCTGAACATCATGGCCATCCGCCCGCTGCGCGGCAACGGCCTGGTGGTGTGCGAGCCCACGCTGCTGTTCGGCGTGATCGACAGCCTGTTCGGCGGCAGCGGCAAGTTCCACACCCGCATCGAAGGGCGCGACTTCTCCCCCACCGAGCACCGCGTGATCACGCGCCTGGTGGAGGTGGTGGCCGAGGAATACAAGAAGGCCTGGACCGGCATCTACCCGCTGGAGCTGGCCTACCAGCGCTCGGAGATGCAGCCCCAGTTCGCCACCGTGGCCACGCCCAGCGAGATCGTGGTCTCCACCAGCTTCTCGGTGGAGATCGGCGACATCACCGGCGGCCTGCACATCTGCATTCCCTACGCCACGCTGGAGCCCATCCGCGACGTGCTGTATTCCTCCGTGCAGGGCAGCGCCATCGAAGTGGACCGGCGCTGGATCCGCCTGCTGAGCCACGAGATCCAGGCCGCCGAGCTGACCCTGGTGGCCGAGCTGGCCAAGACCGACGCCACCGTGGAGCAGCTGCTCGCCATGCAGGTGGGCGACTTCATTGAGCTGGAACGCACGCCCAACATCCAGGCCCGGGTGGAAGGGGTGCCGCTGTTCGAGTGCCAGTACGGCACCCACAAAGGCAAATACGCCCTGCGCATCGACAACAAGCTGCGCGGAACCGAAATCAACTGGCTGGGAGATACCTATGTCAACTGACAACGACGCCGTCGCCGACGATTGGGCCCAGGCCCTGGAAGAACAAGCCAGCGCCCACGCCTCCGATGGCGCGCCCGCGTTCGACGCCGTGAGCCCACCGGCCAGCACCGGCGGCGGCCACAGCGCCACCGGCGGCGCCCATATGCAGGACATCCAGATGGTGCTGGACATCCCGGTGCAGCTCTCGGTGGAGCTGGGCCGCACCAAGGTGCCCATCAAATACATCCTGCAGCTGGCCCAGGGCTCCATCGTGGAACTCGACGCGCTCGCGGGCGAGCCCATGGACGTGCTGGTCAACGGCTACCTGATCGCGCAGGGCGAGGTGGTGGTGGTCAACGAGAAGTTCGGCATCCGGTTGACCGACATCGTGACGCCCTCCGAGCGCATGCGCAGAATCAGCAAGAGTTGACCATGCTGCAAAACGCCGCTCCGGCCGTGATCCTGCTCATCGTGATGGTGGGTGTGGCCTGGCTGCTGCAACGCTACCGCCGCCACCTGCCGGGCGTCTCTCGCCAGCAGGGCCCGGCGCTGCAGGTGCTCAACTCGCTCTCGCTCGGCCCGCAGCAACGTGTGGTCACCGTGCAGGTGGGCCAGGGGGCCGACAGCGTCTGCCTTGTGCTGGGCGTGGCCCCGGGCGGCGTGCACACGCTGCACAGCCTGCCGCTGCCCGCCGAACCCTTGGCATCGGCCGACACCAACCCACCCATGGCCACCGGCTTCGCGGCGCGCCTGGCCCAGTTCACTTCTTCCCACAAGGCTCCCCATGCGCCCCGCTGACTGGCTGCGCAGCGGCCTGCTGCTCACCTTGCTCGCCCTGCTGGCCACCGGCGCCTGGGCACAGGCCGCGCCCGCCGCGCCCGGCGCTGGCGCCTCGCTGCCGCTGGTGATCGGCCAGGGCTCGGGCGGCAACACCTACTCGGTGCCGGTCCAGACCCTGCTGTTCTTCACCGCGCTCTCCTTCCTGCCCGCGGTGCTGTTGCTCATGACGGGCTTCACCCGCATCGTGATCGTGCTCTCGCTGCTGCGCCAGGCGCTGGGCACGCAGTCGGCCCCGCCCAACCAGGTGGTGGTCGGCCTCTCGCTCTTCCTCACCCTGTTCGTGATGGGCCCCACGCTGGACAAGGTCTACAGCGACGCCTACGCGCCCTACACCAGCAACCAGATCAGCTTCGAGCAGGCGCTGGAACGCGGCCAGGAGCCCATGCGCGCCTTCATGCTCAAGCAGACCCGCCAGAGCGACTTCGAGCTGTTCGCCAAACTCGCCAAGCTCCCCGCCGACGTGACCGCGCAGACCGCGCCCTTCCGCGTCATCGTGCCGGCCTTCGTCACCAGCGAGCTCAAGACCGCGTTCCAGATCGGCTTCATGATCTTCATTCCCTTCCTGGTGATCGACATGGTGGTCGCCAGCGTGCTGATGTCGCTGGGCATGATGATGCTGTCGCCCGTGCTGGTGGCGCTGCCATTCAAGCTCATGCTGTTCGTGCTGGCCGACGGCTGGAACCTCTTGATCGGCTCTTTGGCCGCCAGTTTCGCCACCTAGGAAACAACCATGGACCCACAAGCCGCGCTCACGATGGGGCAGAACGCCCTCTTCCTGATCCTCATGGTGGCCTCGCCCGTGCTGGCCACGGTGCTGGGCGTGGGCCTGCTGGTGAGCCTGTTTCAGGCCATCACCCAGATCCACGAGGCCACGCTCTCGTTCGTGCCCAAGCTGATCGCGGCCATCGCGGTGTTCGCCGTGGCCGGCCCCTGGATGCTCACCACCATGGTGGAGTTCATCCGCAGCACGATCCTCTCGATACCGAACCACGCCATTTAGATGCCCACCTTCAGCGAAGCCGACATCATGGCGTTGGTATCGCCGGTGTTCTGGCCCTTTCTGCGGGTGCTGGCGGTGTTTTCCAGCGCGCCGATTTTCTCGGCGCGCTCGGTGCCCGTGCGCAGCCGCGTGGCGCTGGCGTTTCTGATCGCGGTGTGTGCCCAGGCCGGCCTGCCCGAGCAGCCCGTGGTGGCGCTGACCGACCCCAACGCCTTCGCCGTGGTGCTGCAGCAGGTGGTGGTGGGCGTGGCCATCGGGCTGGCCGTGCGCATCGTGTTCGCCTCGGTCGAACTCGCGGGCGAGATCATCGGCCTGCAGATGGGCCTGAACTACGCCGGCTTCTTCGACCCCTCCACCAACCAGCAGACCAGCGCCGTGGGCCGCTTCTTCGGCAACACCACCATGCTGCTGTTCGTGGTGCTCAACGGCCACCTCATGGTGCTGCAGGCCGTGGTCTCCAGCTTCGAGACCTTCCCCGTGGGCGCCAGCGCCTTCGAGTCCATCAACCGCCTGCGCCTGCACGAGCTGGGCGCGGTGGTGTTCCGCTACGGCCTGTGGATCGCCCTGCCCATGATCGGCATGCTGCTGTTCATCAACATCGTGCTGGGCTTCGTCTCGCGCATCGCGCCGCAAATGAACGCCTTCGCCATCGGCTTCCCCATCACCCTCTCAGCCGGCCTGCTCGGCATCGCCTTCACCCTGCCCATGCTGGACGCGCCGGTGGTGGCGCTGATGAAACTGGCGACGGATATCTTCACGGGGGGGTGAGGTTTCGGAGCCGGCATGCGAAAGGTTGGGCCGAAAGCCATATGGAATGAACGGCCCCGGCTAGGGCGGGCCGTGGCCGATAGCGGCTTGGCCGACCCAGGTGGATATGGATTGGGCGGTGACGCCGAACTCACGCGAGAGCTGCGCAGGCGAGCGGCCGGCTCGAACCAGCTCGACCATCTGCTGGCGGAATTGCGCCGGGTACGGCGGTCGTACTTTGGACATTTGCGACTCCTTGAACACAAAGAATGATGTGTCCACGGAACCGGGTCAGCTCCAACTCCAGAACTCGACCGGTGAACGACTACTCGCGCCGGAATCGGTCGTCGGCCCAACGCTGCACTGTCGTGCTGAGGTGCTTCAATCCGCCATAGCAACCATTGTGCGACCAACTGGGGAGAAGAGGCGGGCCTTCGCGTGTACAGACTTGCTGCCCATGAACACCCGTAAACTCAGACGAAGAACAGGAGGAGCGATATGAAAATTCAGTGCGTTGAGCGTGACATTCGCCAGGTGTTGGAGTCCGGGACCTACCTGATTCCGCGTTTTCAGCGGCCCTTTTCATGGGACAAGGAGAACGTCGAAGAGTTTTGGGTCGATAGCACCGCTGAGGTCAAGAAGGACTACTTCATTGGAGCCTTCGTTACGTACAACATTTCCAGCTCCTCCTATGGCTTGGTCGATGGTCAGCAGCGCCTAACGACCATCACCATTGCCCTGTGCGCCATTCGGGACAAGTTTATTGAGCTGCGCCACGACGCTTTGGGCAACGGTGTGCATCGACTCATTGAAACGAGGGACCTCAACAACCAAGCCCAGTTCGTCCTCAAAACGGAAACCTCGTACCCATACCTGCAGGCCAAGATTCAGAGCTTGGAGAAGGAGCAATCCGACATTGAGGCCGGCGAGGAGGAGAAGGCAATTAGTTTGGCCTACCAAACCCTGGCGAGCTTTATCAAGGACGGTGTGGATGCGGCTATCTCCAAGGCGGACCCATCCAAGGCGAAGGCTGCTGGCAAGAAGTGGTTGGAGCAAGCACGCAACAAGCTCTTGGCGCTCAAAGTCATTTCGATCACTCTGGACAATCAGGACGATGCGTACCTGATCTTCGAGACGCTGAACACCCGTGGCAAGGACCTTACGGCAGCAGACCTGGCGAAGAACCACTTCTTGCGGTTGCTGCCTGCCAAGGGCAAGGCACTGGACCGTCCGAAGGACCATTGGATGGAAATTCAGTCCACGCTAGATGAGGCGGATCGCCCCATCCAGATCAAGACATTCCTGCACCACTACTGGCTCTCCAAGTACCCCTTCACCACCGAGAAGCAGCTTTTTAAAGCGATCAAGGATGAAGTCACAGCTTTAAACGTCAAGGACGTTCTCGATGAGCTGCGGTCAGATGCCGTCTTGTACAGAGGCATCACCGAGCCTGGCGGCTTGACGCTGTGGAGCAAAGCTACACGCGACATTGAAGACTCGCTGCTGTGTATCTCGGACATCCTGAACATTCAGATTGCCAACCCGCTTTTGCTTACGGTGCTGCGCCTGTATAAGGCCAACCGCTTGAAGGACGGCCAGGTGCGTGAACTCTTTTCGCTGGTCGAGCGTTACCACTTCTTGTACACGACCATCAGTGTGCTGCCATCGTCAGGTGGTGTTGGTCAGATGTACGCCGCGCACGCCCGCGAAATTGCCAACGCTGCAAACTCCAATGCCCTGGGCATCTGCATCACGGACTTCAAGAGGAAGATCGTCAGCAAGGTGCCATCCCGAGATACGTTTATCTCGAAGTTCAAACAGCTCTCGTACCAGAACCAACGCCAGCGAGAGGTGCTCCGCTACACCCTGTGGTGGATCTACAAGAAGATGAATCCTGCGGTGGACATAGACCGCTCAACCGCATCGATTGAACACCTGATGTCGCAGTCTGGTGGCTCGGCTGCTGTGCACAACATTGGTAATCTGCTGGTAGTGCCCGTGAAGTTCAATGGTGAGGTCTTGGGGGATAAGCCCTTTGCTCATAAAAAGGCCTTGCTCACGCAGCATGGCTACGCCTTGGAGCCAGAGATTGCGGCTGCCTCGGCTTGGGCGGACACCGACATTGAGCAGCGCACTACCAGGCTAGCCGAGTACGCCTACGATTCAGTTTGGGCCATCAAGTAGACGACTAGAAGGGCACTGACTGTGAGGACCAATCTAGAACTACTTCAAGCGGCAACAGCTGGCAGCACCCTCGCACGTGAAGTGACGAGGATGGAGCAGGAGCGTGCGTCGTGGCGCGATGCTCTGGCTCAGAGCGTGAGTGCGGCGCGGCAATTTAAGGAGCTCACGCAAGTAGGTTCCGCCTGGTCGCAAATCTCCAAAGACGTGGAGCACGTTCGCTCGGCCACATCCCTGATCGGTCAGCAGTACAAGGAGCTCATGGCGACTACGTTGCCCGCAACTCAGGCCATCAAGGCCTGGCAGGAATCCCAAAGTGCGCAGCAAGCACATGTCCGCAAGATGCTCGAACCCTTGGCGGACATTCGTAAGAGCTTCATGCTCGATGACGGCACCACGCAGCTCTTCAAAGTCACAGCCATGGGTGCCACGACGATTCGAGATCAGTTCAAGGACGTGCTCTCTGGCCTCTCGGGTGTTGGCTCAGTCGCCAAGATGTGGGCCCAGCAGATGGAGGAGACTCAGGCTCAAACCCGCAGTGCTTTTGAAGGCTTGAAGCTTGGTAGTGCCATCAGTCAGCACCTCAAAGACTTCGAGCAGATCAACAAACAGTGGAGGGTGTCCCCTGAGCTGCTGAATCTTGTGGGTTCACTCAAGGGGCTCCAAGATCAGATCGGTAAGGTGGCCCTTCCCACCATCGACTGGGGCTCAGCTGCCGCATTGGCAACGCTCTTGGGTCAAGAGGGCTTGGAAGAGCAACTGGCCTATTTGGGTATTGAGCCCAATGGTTCTTTGCACGAGCCCACAGAGGCACCTGAGAAGGGGCTTTTAAGCCGCAAGCAGGCTGACGCCGTAGCCCTGGTTAGCTTGCTGCTAGCCTTCATCGGCATTTGGATGACGATCCAAATTTTCTACTATCAAGACGCTGCAGGGGCAGCGCAACAGGCCAAGAACGACGAGGAGGCCGCCAAGCAACGGCGTCAGCTTGAAAGCCTCAATCGCTTGGTTGAGCAAGCTTTGGAACAGGCTGCCAAAGCCCAGGAAGAGCGTTTTGTCGTGCGTGATCGCACCGTCACTGTTCGCTCAAAACCCAAGTACGGATCTGCCGTGGAGGGGATGCTCATGCCCAACGAAGTGGTGCGAGCCATTGACAAAGACGGTAAGTGGGTAGAGGTCGAGTACTACCACTGGCTGCACGAGGAGTACCGCACTGGCTGGGTCTTGAAGAAGTACCTGGAGCGTGTGCCTGCCAACTATTCCAAGGCTAAGCCGTAGGGGACCTAATGGGCCGAAGCCCACCGCAACCCATACGAGCCTCAAAGGCAAGTCGCATCACCCGAAGGCTGCCGTGTATTCGGTTTTTTCGGCTTGTACCCGAAAAACTCCGGAATGGGTCGACATGGAGCCGTCGCGGCTGACCAGTGTCGGCCAGAAGCGGCATTCGAAGCACTTCGCGCAAGTCCAATTCTTTGCAGGCACGCATGACACGTAACTCAAGACTATCCCTCTTCCTATTCGCGCCCTCCATCGCGTACGCAGCTGGGCCTGTGTACTTCGATCTCATGGGGCTGGTCATCACGCTCGCACTTTATGGTGCGGGAGCGATGGTTGTTCTGGTATGGCTTGCACGCAGCGAGTCTCGAACCCACAAGGCGTATCTTTTGAAGTGGGTAGTCGCATTGATCTACTTTGTCGTCCTTCCCGGCTACCCGATCGCAGAGAATGCCCATAGGCAAGCGCAGCACCAACGCGCCGAAAATCAACGAAGAGAAGACCGCGCCGAGACAGCCGCAGCGTACGTCAGGTTTTGCCAGGAAAACTTGAAGCGCGAAAAGCCGCTAGAGGCCTGTAAGAGGTTCAGGCCACTGGGGAATGATGAGGAACAACTGGTCATTAAGTAGGCAGTTCGCTAGTGCGGTAATCCAGTGCCTCAGCAGGCACTGGGCACAGCACACCCAATCAGCCAACTCCCCCAGCCTCACTCCCACTTCAAGTCATACAGCTTCCAGTCGTCCCCGTCGCGCCGCCACTCCAGCCGCACGGTGTAGGGCGTGACCCGCTCGGGGATCAGGCCTTGCGCGCCGGTGATCAGCAGCTGGGCTTCGGTGTGGCCGGTGAGCGGTGAGCCGGGGTCGACGCGGGTCTGGCTTCCGAGCGAAACCACCTTGACCTGGGCGTAGCGGTGGAACAGCAGCAGCATGGTCTTGCGCGCCCATTGCGCGTCGAACTCGTCCTGGGCGCGGAAGCGTTTGTCCAGCTGGTCGAGCACGGCGCCGCTGTCGCGCGCCTCCAGGTTGTCTTGCAGCTGCTGTACCGCCGCCTCCAGCCGGGCCTGCGGGTCGTCTTTGCCGCAGGCGGCAAGCAACAGCAACGCGCCCAGCAGCCACGCCGCCCACAGCCCACGCAACAGCGGCAGGGGAAACCCTGGCTTCATATCCACCGCCGCACCTTCTGCCGGTAGGCGGTGAACGCGTCGCCAAACACCGCAGTAAGTGCCCGCTCTTCCGGGGCGATCTGGAAGCGGTTCATGTACACCACGAAGGCCGGCAGCCCGAGCAGCGCCAGCGCGTGGGCCAGCCACAGGCCCCACCCGGACAGCACGAGCAGCAGGCCCAGGTACATGGGGTTGCGGCTGTAGCGGTAGATGCCGCTGTCCACCAGCGCGGACGCGGCCCCGGGCGTGGTCGGGTTGACGGTGGTCTTCGCCCGCCGGAACGACGCCACCCCGAGCACGGCCACGAGCGCGCCGGCCAGCACGAGCAGCAGCGCCACCGCCGGCAGGCGGGGCAGCGGCCCGGCCTGCCCGGGCACCCACACCGCCACGCCCCACATGGCCGCGCCCACCAGCAGCGCCAGGGCCACGGGCGGTATCTTCAGTTCAAGTGCGTTCATCAAGGCTCCAGGGGTTCGGCGCTTCAGCGCTCGGCAATGTAGTGCGACATGCGCGCGGCCTCGCCCGGCGCCAGGAAGGCGCGCACCTCGGCTTCGATCGCGCCGTCGGCCAGGGTGGCGCGGGCGCGCTGGTGCAGGTAGTCGGCCCACGAGGCGACGATGAAGCGCTCCACATAGCGCGAGGGTTCGCCCAGGTCTTTGTAGATGCGCCAGAAGGTGGCGCCGTCGCGCCGGCGCGGGGCCTTCATGCGGGCGATGGTGTCGAGGAAGGCCTTGTCTTCACCGGGGCGGATGCGGTAGCCCACCTCCACCGCCACCGGGCCGGCCTCGGGGCTGGGCTCGGCTTCCACGAACAGTTCGTCCCAGGGCGTGCCCTGGGTCACGTCGTGCGCCTCGCCCACGCGCAGCGGAAACGGGCGCGCCAGCAGCAGGCCCGCGGCCATGAGCACACCGGCCGCTGAGAGCGCGGCGGTCAGGCCGGCGATGTCGGACACCGCGCCCCAGAACGCCGAGCCGATGGCAAACGCGCCCAGCGCGGAGACGATGTGCAGCGCCACCGCGCGCGAGCGCACCCAGGGCGGCGCGCTGGCCTGGGTGGCGGTGTTGAAGGTGGACATGGTGGCCATCCAGGCCGCGCCGCCCACGGCCATGGCGGCGTACACCAGCAGCGGCACGCGCACCCAGGCCGCCACCAGCATGACGGCGGCAAACGCCGCGCAACTGACGGCCACGATGCCGTCGAGCCCGAAGCGGGCCCGCACGCGCCCGATCACCAGGCCCGAGGCCACCGCGCCGGTGCCCAGGCAGCCCATGAGCAGGCCGAAGCCTTCGGCGCCGGTGCCGAGCTGGCGCTGCGCGATCACCGGCAGCAGCGCCCACAGCGCCGAGCCGGCGGCGCTGAAGGCCATCACGCGCACCAGCTGCGCCAGGATCATGCGCGAGTGCCAGGCGAACCGCAGGCCGCTCAGGGTGCCGCCCCACAGCCGCTCGGCCGGCAGGCTCGACGGCGGGTGCGCTCGCGGCGGCCAGCGGCGGATCGACTCCCACATCACCAGCGTGGTGAACACCGTGACCACGAACACCCAGCCCGCGCCCAACCGCGCGAACAGCAGGCCGGCCAGCGTGGGGCCGATGGCGCGCGCCGCGTTGTAGGCGATGCCGATGGCGGTGATGGCCTGCGGCCACTCGTCGCGCGGCACCGGGTCGATCACCGAGGAGTTCCAGGCCGGCGTGAGCACGGCCGTGCAGCAGCCGCAGACGAACACCAGGAACAGCACCGAGGCCGGCCCGCCCCAGCCGGCCAGCACCAGCGCGGCCAGCAGGGCGCAGGCACCCACCTGCGCGATCAGCGCGCCCGAGATCAGGCGGCGCCGGTCGGTGGTGTCGGCCAGCACGCCGGCGGGCAGCGCCAGCAGGAACATGGGCAGGAACACGGCCGTCTGCACCAGCGCGGCCAGGAAGGACGAGCCGGTGAGCTCCACCATGAGCCAGGCCGCGGCCATGGTCTGCATGCCCGCGCCAATGAAAAAGACCCCGCCACACACCCAGAGCCCCCGAAAGGCGGGTTGTCGCAGGGGGCTCCAGATCGAGTGGGATGGCACCATCGGGCCAGTATGCCGGAGCGGCCAGGGAAGGCGGCTGCGCGAGGTTATTGCGGATGGTGCAGACCGTCAGCCGGAACCGCCACCCTCAAACCAGGCTGTTGCGGATCGCGTAGACCGTCAGTTCCGCGTTGTTGCTCATGTGCAGTTTTTCCAGCACGCGCGCGCGGTACACGCTCACGGTCTTGGGGCTGAGCATGAGTTCTTCGGCGATCTCGGAGAGTTTCTTGCCGGTGGCGATCTTCTGCAGGGTCTGCAGTTCGCGCTCGGACAGGCTGGCGTGCAGCTCTTCGCTTTCGGGCGCGCTGAGGTTGTCCACCAGCATCTGCGCCACGTCGGCCGTGACGTATTTGCGACCCTGCTGCACGGTGCGCACGGCGTTCACCAGTTCGGCCGGCTCGCCCGCCTTGTTCAGGTAACCACGCGCGCCGGCGCGCAGGCAGCGGATGGCGTACTGGTCTTCCGGGTACATGGAGACCACGAGGGTCTTGACCGGTGAGCCCTCTTCGCGCAGGGCGGCCAGCACTTCCAGCCCACCGCGCCCGGGCATGTTCAGATCGAGCACCAGCACGTCGCACGGGGTCTTGCGCAGCAGTTCACGCAGCTCGGGGTAGCTGCCGGCTTCGCCCACCACCTGGATGTCCACCGCCTCGGCGATGGTGTCGCGGATGCCGCGGCGCACCATCGCGTGGTCGTCACACAAAATCACCTTGATCATGGTCTCGTTCCTCCTTGCCAGCGTCTGCATTGTCGGGGTTCGCCGATGCGCGCAGCGGCACCGACAGAATGACCGAGGTGCCCCGGGGTGAAGAGCTGACGTCGAGCCAGCCGTCCACCTTTTCGGCGCGCTCCTTGAGCCCGAGCAGGCCAAACGACTTGGCCTTGCGCAGCGCTTCGGGGCCCATGCCCTGGCCGTTGTCTTTCACTTCCAGGGTCAGCACCCCTTCGCGGTCGTTCAGGTCGATCTCGACCACGCTGGCCTGCGCGTGCTTGCCGACGTTGGTCAGGGCTTCCTGCGCCGTGCGGTAGGCCACCAGTTGCACCTCGCGCGGCACGTCGATGAATTCGGACGAGCGGCGCACCAGCACGCGGTGGCCGGTGCGCCGCTCGAAGCTGGACGCCAGCCACTGCACCGCCGCCACCAGCCCCTGGTCGAGGATGGGCGGGCGCAGGTTCATCATGATGCGCTGGCTCGCGCCCAGCGCGTGCTGCAGCATTTCCAGGGCGCTGTTCACGTGGGCGCGGATTTCTTCGTCGGCCACGCGGCGCCCGACCCAGGCCAGGTCGAGCTTCACGGCGGCCAGGGCGCCGCCGATGTCGTCGTGGATTTCGCGGGCGATGTCGGCTCGCTCCTGTTCGATGCTGGTCTGCAGGTGTTCGGCGAGCTCGGCCAGCCGGTGCCGCGAGTCGGACAGCTCGGCGTCGGCACGGGCCTTGGCGCGGCGGGTCTCGCTCACTTCCAGGGCGCGCTCGATCACGTGCGACAGCCGGTGCATGCTGTCCTTGAGCAGGTAGTCGCTCACGCCGCGGTGCATGGCATCGACCGCGGCGGTCTCGCCGATGGCACCGGAGAGGATCACGAACGGAAGCTCGCTGTGGGTCTGCGCGGCCACCTCCCAGGCGTCCAGGCCAGTGAAACCGGGCAGGTGGTAGTCGGCCAGCACGATGTCGTACTGCCCGCTGCCCAGTTCCCGGCGGAAGTCGTCGAGCGTGTCCACCAGGGTGAGCTCGCAGGGCATCTGGCTGCGCTGCAGGGCGAACTTGACCAGCGCGTGGTCCACCCGCGAGTCTTCCAGATGCAGGATGCGGACCGGGGGTCGGTCGCTGGGGGTGGGCGCTGCGTTCATGGTGTGACGGATTGGACGCCTGGTAGGGCGCACCCTGCAAGGACGCGTGGGCAACGCCGGGAAATGGTGCTGAATTCGGCCCGTAATCTGCCGATACAGAGGGTCACAGGTCGGGAAAATTGTAATGCCCGCCCTCCAACCGCCAGGCCACACCTAGCCCACACCATGGACCAACCGACGATGCCACAGCCCCAGCCGTCCGTCTCGCTGCCCGTGAGTCTGGTGGCCGACGTGCAGGACGCCCTGCTCATGGCCATGACCGATCTGCAGCGCCTCGAAGGCCTGCTGGACCACGCCACGGGCAATCTGCTGGAGCGTTTCGGCTCCGCCAACCATGCGCTGGCCCACCTCGCGCGCCACGACGACGAAGACCTGAGCCGCATCCGCCACAGCCTGCACCAGGCCGTGACCGAACTGCAGTTCCACGACATGGCGACCCAGCTGCTGGTGCACACCGGCAAGATTCTTCAAGGCTGTGCCTGGAAGCTGGCCGACGAGACCATGGAACCGGAAGAAGGCGAGCTGCCGATCTGCCTGGACCCGGTGCCCGAGCGCCCCAGCCCGGTGACCCAAAGCGAGATGGACGCGGGTTCCATCGAATTGTTCTGACGATGCGCTGTTCAAGCCCACCCTCTTTCTGTCGATATCTGTTCGAAACACGGAGTACTCCATGCAATCGATTCTTGCCGTAGACGACTCGGCCTCCATGCGAAAAATGGTGTCGTTCACCCTGACTGGCGCTGGTTTTCACGTGGTGGAGGCGGTGGACGGACAGGACGCGCTGGAGAAAGCCCACGCCCACGCCATCGACCTGGTGCTGACCGACCAGAACATGCCGCGTCTGGACGGCCTGGGGCTCACGCGCCGGTTGCGCGAGAACCCCAAGTTCAAGAACACCCCCATCCTGATCCTGACCACGGAGTCGAGCGATCTGATGAAGCAGGCCGGGCGCAGCGCTGGCGCCACGGGATGGCTGGTCAAGCCGTTCGACCCGGGCCGCCTGATCGAGGTCATCCAGAAAGTCATCCGCTGAACAGTCGCCTGACGAGCACACACGCCACACAGGCAAGGAGTCCCCCATGGGTGAAATGATGAACGACGGCCAACATCTCGGTGACAACATCGATCTGAGCCAGTTCTACCAGATCTTTTTTGAAGAGGCCGGCGAAAACCTGGACCAGATGGAGCAGATGCTGCTGCAGCTGGACGTGGAGCAGGCCGACGACGAGGAGCTCAACGCGATCTTCCGCTGCGCCCACTCCATCAAGGGCGGCGGCGCCACGTTCGGCTTCACCGACGTGGCCGAGCTCACGCACCAGATGGAGTCGCTGCTGGACAAGCTGCGCCGCCACGAACTCAAGCCGAACACGGCGATGGTGGACGTGCTGCTCGAGTCGTCCGACGCGCTGCGCCTGCTGCTGGCGCGCCACCAGGGCCGCAGCACCGATTCCCCGCCGACCGACGCGCTGGTGGCCCGCATCGCCGTGCTGGCGCAGAGCGAGGACGAGGACGAGCCGGTGGCCCCGCCCGCCGCGGTGGCGCCCGCACCCGCTCCGGTCGCCGCCCCGATCGAGGTCGCGCCTGCCCCCGCCCCGGCGGCGCGCAAGGCCGCCCCGGCCATGCGCGAGCTGGAGATCCACATCGGCCCGCTGGAGAACCCGAGCGACGCCGACTGCATCGCCGAGCTGTTCCGCGACATCCCGGGCCTGGGCGAGATCAGCCCCCTGCCCTGCGACCAGAAAGACCGGCGCATCTTCCGCGCGCTCACCACGGCCAGCGACACCGACCTGCTTGACCTCTTCACCTTCCATGTGAGCAAGGAGCAGATCCAGATCGTTGATACGGCCGCGATCCTGGCGGCCCAGGGGCAGGTGCCGGTCACCGGCGGTGAAGGCACGGCCTTCGGCTTCTTCGAAGGCTCCCCGGGCTCGCCGCCAGAGGCGCCGCCCCAGCCGACGGACGCCAGCCCCACACCGGCGGCAAGCACCGCCGCCGCCAAGGTGGCCGCTCCCAAGGTCGACGCCCGCGCCCCGAGCACGGCCCAGCTCGAATCGAGCACGCTGCGTGTCTCGGTGAGCAAGGTGGACCAGCTCATCAACCTGGTGGGCGAACTCGTCATCACACAGGCCATGCTGGCGCAGAAGAGCCGCGAGCTCGACAGCAGCGCCAACCAGCCGCTGCTCTCGGGTCTGGCCGACCTGGACCGCAACACCCGCGACCTGCAGGAAGCGGTGATGTCGATCCGCATGATCCCGATGTCGGTGGTGTTCAACCGCTTCCCGCGCATGCTGCGTGACCTGGCGGGCAAGCTGGGCCGCAAGGTCGAGCTGATCACCCACGGTGAAGCGACCGAGCTCGACAAGGGCCTGATCGAGAAGATCACCGACCCGCTGACCCATCTGATCCGCAACAGCTGCGACCACGGCATCGAACCCCCCGAGGAGCGGCTGGCCAAGGGCAAGACCGAACACGGCACCATCACGCTCTCGGCCTCGCACCAGGGCGGCTCGATCCTGATCGAGGTGCGCGACGACGGCAAAGGCCTCTCGCGCCAGAAGCTGCTCCAGAAGGCGCGCGAAAAGGGCATGGACGCGCCCGATTCGCTGAGCGACGCCGAGGTCTGGGGCCTGATCCTCGCGCCGGGCTTCTCCACCGCCGAGGTCGTCACCGACGTGTCGGGCCGTGGCGTGGGCATGGACGTGGTCAAGAAGAACATCGCCTCGCTCGGCGGCACGGTGGAGATCGACTCCGCCGAAGGCTACGGCATGAGCGTGAAGGTGCGCCTGCCGCTCACGCTGGCCATCATGGACGGCATGACCGTGCGCGTGAGCGACGAGGTCTACATCCTGCCGCTGTCGTCGGTGATCGAGTCGTTCCAGATCAAGCCCAGCGACATCAACACCGTGGCCCAGGGCGCGCAGCTGGTGAAGGTGCGCGACGAATACATGCCGGTGATCGAACTGGAGCGGGTGTTCCAGGTGCCGCGTTTCGAACACAACGCGGTCAGCCCGATCATGGTCGTGGTGGAGGCCGAGGGCGCGCGCGTGGCGCTCATGGTGGACGAGCTGCTCGGCCAACAACAGGTGGTGATCAAGAACCTGGAGTCCAACTACCGCAAGGTGCCCAACATTTCGGGCGCCACCATCCTGGGCGACGGCAAGGTCGCGCTGATCCTCGACACCTCCGGCCTGGTGAGGCGCTCACGCCACTGAACCCGTACCACCGGCCCCAGGCCACGCCCACCCACCGGTCAGGACTCCCCATGCTGCAGCAGACGACTCTCCCCCGCCGTGCCCCCGTTGCGCTGCCGGCCACTCAAGAAGAAGGCCCGCTGGCCCAGGGGCGCGAGTTCGTCTGGACCGACGGCGACTTCACGCGCATCAAGGCCCTGATCTACAAGCGCGCCGGCATCAGCCTGCACGACGGCAAACACGCCATGGTGTACAGCCGCGTCTCGCGCCGCCTGCGCGACACCGGCCACACCAGCTTCAGGGCCTACCTGGACTGGCTGGAGCAGCACGACGGCGCCGAGTGGCAGGAGTTCATCAACGCGCTGACCACCAACCTCACCGCCTTCTTCCGCGAGCAGCACCACTTCACCATCCTGGACGAGCTGATGCGCGCGCGGCGCACGCACGACTGGCGCATCTGGTGTTCGGCGGCCTCCACCGGCGAGGAGCCCTACTCCATCGCCATGACGGCCACCGAAGCCCTGGGGTCGAGCGGCTCGTTCCACCTGGTCAACAGCGACATCGACACCAAGGTGCTGGCCACCGCCGCGCAAGGGGTCTACAAGAGCGACGGCGTCAAGGGCCTGAGCCCCGAGCGCCTGCAGCGCTTCTTCATGCGCGGCAAGGGCAGCAACGCGGGCCTGATGCGCGTCAAGCCCGAGCTGCAGAAGCACATGGAATTCCTGAGCGTGAACCTGATCGAGGAGCTGCCGTTCAACGAGCCCTTCGACATCGTGTTCTGCCGCAACGTGATGATCTATTTCGACGCGGAAACGCAGCGCCGCGTGCTCGAACGCATCCACCGCGTGATGAAGCCGGGCGGCATGCTGTTCGTGGGCCACGCCGAGAATTTCAGCGATGCCCGCAAGCTCTTCGAGTTGCGGGGAAAGACGGTCTATGAGCGCGTCTGAGTCCGCCCTGCCGCTGGCCCGCGGCGCGCGCACCGCACTGGCCCCGCCCAACGCGGGTCTGGTCAGCCGTGTGAGCAGCATCTCCCGAAGCCCGTCGCTGGACGCGCTCAAGGCGCAGCCACGCAAGCCGGGCGAGGCCTCGTTCTTCTTTCACGACCCGCATTTCGGGCACGACGCGGTGAAGGTGCTGCCGGGCGAATATTTCGTGACCGCCGACGACATGCTGATCATGACGGTGCTGGGCTCGTGCATCGCCGCCTGCATCTGGGACCCCCAGGTGCGCGTGGGCGGCATGAACCATTTCATGCTGCCCGAGGGTGGCGCCGACACCTCGGGCCGCTACGGCTCCTACGCGATGGAACTGCTGATCAACGAGATGATGAAACTCGGTGCCCGGCGCGAGAGCATGCAGGCCAAGGTCTTCGGCGGCGGCCAGGTGATGCACAACTTCACCAGCCTGAACGTGGGCGAGCGCAACACCCGCTTCGTGCTGGACTACCTGCAGACCGAACGCATCGCCATCGTCTCCAAGGACGTGCTCGACATCCATCCGCGCAAGGTCTGCTACTTCCCCGCCAGCGGCAAGGCCATGGTCAAGCGGCTCGCGCACTCGCACCCCGACACCCTCGAAACCCAGGAACGCAAGGGCAGCGCCGCCGTGGTGGCCAAGGCGACATCCGGTGGCTCGATCGACCTGTTTTAAGAGTACACAACAATGGCCCAGATCAAAGTGGTGGTGGTGGACGACTCCGCGCTGGTGCGCAGTCTGCTCACCGAAATCATCAACCGGCAACCCGACATGCGCTGCATCGGCGCGGCCAGCGACCCGCTGGTGGCGCGCGAGATGATCCGCGAGCTCAACCCCGACGTGATCACGCTCGACGTGGAAATGCCGCGCATGGACGGCCTGGAGTTCCTCTCGCGCCTGATGCGCCTGCGCCCCATGCCGGTGGTGATGGTCTCGACCCTGACCGAGCAGGGCGCCGAAACCACCCTGCGCGCGCTCGAAATGGGCGCGGTGGACTTCGTGGCGAAACCGCGCATCGGCGTGAGCAGCGGCCTGAACGAACTGGCCGGCGACATCGTGGACAAGATCCGCGTGGCCGCCAGCGCCCAGGTACACCGCCTGGCCAGCCCGCCGGCCGCTGCCGACGCCCGCCCGACCCCCGGCGGCGGAGTGGCCGACACCCCCCGCGCCCCGTTGCCGCGCCTGTCCACCGAAAAGGTGATCTGCATTGGCGCCTCCACCGGGGGCACCGAGGCCATCCGCGAGGTGCTGACCCGCATGCCGGCCGACTCGCCGGCCATCGTCATCACCCAGCACATGCCGCCGGGCTTCACCACCAGCTTCGCCAACCGGCTCAACACCTTGTGCCGCATCCAGGTGCAGGAAGCCAGCGACGGCCAGCGCATCCTGCCCGGCCACGCCTACATCGCCCCCGGCGGCCACCACCTGCGCATCGACCGCAGCGGTTCCAACTACGTGGCCGTGGTCGAAGACACCGAACCGGTGAACCGGCACCGGCCCTCGGTGGAGGTGCTGTTCAAGTCGGCCGCGCGGGTGCTGGGCCCGAACGCGCTGGGCATCATGCTCACCGGCATGGGCGCCGACGGCGCGCAGGCCATGCGCGAGATGAAGGACGCCGGCAGCTACAACTACGTGCAGGACGAAACCAGCTGCGTGGTGTTCGGCATGCCCCGCATGGCCATCCAGTACGGCGCGGCCCACGAGATCCTGCCGCTGACGCAGATCGCCGACGCCCTGCTGGCCCGCCTGGCGAGCAGCCCGGGCGGCGTGCGCCACCGCATCTGACAGACCCCCCCGCCGCGCTGTGCGCGCCCCCCTCAAGGAGGCGGCACTGGCCGTCCGGCAAAGCCGGCCCGGCGGTACCCTGGGCTGGACCGTTTCATGCGTTGCGGGTGGCGCTCCGGCGCTGTGAACCGCCGTGGTGGTCTCAGACCCGCTGGTTGACCAGGCTGCCCGACTCCAGCGGGGCCAGGCTGCTGGCGCCGCGCTCGTCGTAGGCCACCACGTCCTGCGCATCGCGCGGATCGGCCAACGCATCGGTGGCACCGCCGGCCGGTCGCGTGTCGCCACGCGGCAAGGGCCTGGCCTCCACCCGGGGGGTATCGCTTGCGGGCTGGGCGGTATCGTCACCCTGTGCCGGCGTGGCGCCGGCCGCGTTGCGGCCCAGCACCGCGTCCACCACCGCCGCGCTGGCTTTCCAGACATTGGCCAGCACGTCCTGCAGTTTCAGCTCCGCCGCCTTTTCCTCGGCCTGTCCCTCGGCCTTTTCCAGCGCCTTCTGGCGCAGTTCGGCCCTGGCCGCGGCCTCGGCGGTGTCGGTCGATGCCTGCTCACGCCCGCCGTCGGTGCGTTCGCGTGGCAGCAAGGGGGCCGCTTCGGGCGCATCGGCCACGGCGGCGGCAGGTGCGCCGCCGTTCGGCGTCTGGCCCCGGCGGCCCGAGTCCAGGCCCGCGTTGCCATCGCCCGATGAGCGCTGCGCGGGTGTGATGGCGGTGACGGCGTTGACCGGTGCGACCGTCACCGGCGCAGCGGTGGGCCAGGCGACGGCTGGACCGGAGTTGATGCTCAACATGGCAGATCCCTTCTCCACTGAGTCAGCGATCCGAAAAAACACGGCCGCTGTTCTCAAGGGTTTCGACCAGTGCCGGGAGAACTTGAGCCCTTTTACCCCCTACTTTCCGATGGACGGCAGAGCGTGAATCGGTTACCCGCGGGTCAAACCGCCGTGAACTCTTTCTCGTGCATCCAGGCGGCGTGTTTGGGCGCGCGCTTGGTCTTGTCCCATTCATTGAGCATGTCCCACTTCACGTCATCGAGCTTCTTCATCATCTCGGGCGTGGCGGTGTTGGCGGCCAGCTCCAGGCGGTGACCGTTGGGGTCGAAGAAGTAGATCGACTTGAAGATGGTGTGGTCGGTCAGGCCCACCACGGGGATGCCGGCGGCTTCAAGCCGGGCCTTGGTGGTTTCGAGTTCTTCAACGCTGTCCACTTCCAGCGCGATGTGCTGCACCCAGTCGGGCGTGTTCGGGTCGCGGCCCATTTCGGGCGCGTTGGGCAGCTCGAAGAAAGCCAGGATGTTGCCGCCGCCCGCGTCCATGAACAAATGCATGTAGGGGTCGGGCGCGTGGGTGGAGGGCACCTGGTCTTCGGCGATGGCGAGCACGAATTTCATGTCCAGGTGCTTCTGGTACCACTCGACGGTGGTCTTGGCGTCCTTGCAGCGGTAGGCGACGTGGTGGATCTTGCGGATGTTGGGCATGGTGTTCTCCTTCGGGTGAATGGGTTCAGACGCCTTCGCGGGCGATTCGCAGGGCGTCTTTCAGGACGGTGATGTCGCCCACCTGGTTGGCCAGCAGCAGGATCAGCTTGGCGTTGAGCAGTTGGCTCTGTTCGTCGCTGAGGTCGCGGTGGGTCTCGATCAGGGCCTCGTAGAAATCGTCGCCGGGCGTGAAGTCACGGAAATAGCGCTGGCCGGGTTCGGCGAGGTTGGGCTGGAGTTGCAGGGGCATCTCGGTCTCCTTGGTTCTGTTTCAGGCAGGCACGGTTTCGGCCGCGGTCTGGGCGGTGGCCCGCGCCAGCGCGGCGCGCACGGCGGCGACGTCAAACCGGCGCCAGCGCGCGGCCACGTGCTGGTCGGGGCGCAGCAGGTAGCAGGTGCCGGGGCGCGCATCCATGCGCTGGGCCATCAGGCCGTCGCGGTCGTGCAGCGTCTTGAGCCCGGCCGATTCACCCGCGTGGGCGGTGACCAGCACCACCTCCACGGGAATCGCTCCGCCCGCCAGCGCCGCGGCCTGTGCACGCACCACGGGGTCAAGCTGCTCCACGCTGTCGGCAAAGGCCAGCAGCTGGAAGCGGTTGCCCAGCTGGTCAAGCAGCCAGGCGTCCTGCCCGGCCACGCGCACCGGCGCGTCGTCCAGCGGTGCGCCGGGGACCATGTTGCCTTCGAAGGCGTCCACGTCGGGCGTGTTCAGCGCCGAGTTCACCAGGAAGGCCGGCACCGACAGGCGTCCGGAGTTCACCAGCTTGCGGGCGAACGGCTGCGTGCGCGCCAGTTCCAGCGCCGCGTTGCGGAACAGCTTGCTGACCGCACTCTTGGGCGTGATGAAGTCGGTGGAGCGGGTGGAGTTGCGGATGTTCTCGTCGGCCGCGTAGGTGCGGTCGGCGTCGTAGGTGTCGAGCAGGGCCTCGGGCGCCAGGCCCTTCATGACCAGCGCCAGCTTCCAGAGCAGGTCGTCGGTGTCCTGGAAACCGGAGTTGGCGCCGCGTGCGCCGAAGGGCGACACCTGGTGCGCCGCGTCGCCCACGAACAGCAGGCGACCGTGGCGGAAGTTCTTCATGCGCCGGCACTGGAAGGTGTAGATGCTGGCCCATTCCAGCTCGAACTCGCGGTCGTCGCCCAACATGGCCTTCACGCGCGGGATGATCTTCTCGGGCTTCTTCTCTTCTTCCGGGTCGGCGTCCCAGCCGAGCTGGAAGTCGATGCGCCAGACGTTGTCGCTCTGCTTGTGCAGCAGCACGCTCTGGTTGGGGTGGAACGGCGGGTCGAACCAGAACCAGCGCTCGGCCGGAAAGTCGGCCTTCATGATCACGTCGGCGATCAGGAAGCGGTCCTTGAACACATGGCCTTCGATGTCCAGGCCGAGCTGGCGCCGCACGTTGGAGCGCGCGCCGTCGGCCACGATCAGCCAGTCGGCGTCGATCTCGAAGTTGCCGTCGGGCGTTTCGATGCTCACGCGGGCACCGCTGTTGCCGTCATCTCCCAGCGGCTGAACGCCCACCACCTTGTATTTCCAGCGCAGATCCACGCCCAGCGCTTCGGCGCGCCGCACCAGCGCTTCTTCCAGGTGGTACTGCTGCAGGTTGATCATGCCGGGGCGCTTGTGGCCGGCGTCGGGCACGAGGTTGAAGCGGTAGACCTCTTCTTCGCGCAGGAAGGTGCGGCCCACGTTCCAGCTCACGCCCTTGTCGACGATGGGGTCGCCAACGCCGAGGCGGTCGAGGATTTCGAGCGCGCGCTTGGCGTAGCAGACGGCGCGCGAGCCGAAGGAGACGCTGTCTTCTTCGTCGAACAGCAGCACGTCCAGCCCCTGCAGGCGGGCGTCGATGGCGGCGGCGAGACCGACCGGGCCGGCGCCGATGACGACCAGCGGTTTGCGCTGCGACGCACCTTGCATGAGGTCGGCCGGGCCGGTGTACGGAAAGGTGGGGTAGGTGTAGGTGGCCATCCGTTGTCTGCTCCTTCGTTGTCGCCCCGCGTGCGAAATGGCGGCGGCGTTGTCAGGGTTGGACTGTAGCCGATAATTTCACATCAGTAAATACGTTTCTCTAAACGTAATTTACAGAAGTCGGACTGCCTCGCAGGCTTGGCGGACCGGGGCGCTCTGCGCCGCTCATGTCCCCCGGGCCGTTCCGGCCCTCCTCCTTGACTTCGCTGTGCAGAACACCCCGCCCCGCCAAGCCACGGACGTGCAGGCACGCCTGCGTCGGGAGTCCGCCCAGGAAACAAGAAACGCACTGTCCCCGCGTCGAGCGCCCACCCGCAGGCCAGTCGCACATGCTGGGTGGCTGACGAAGCGAAGTAAAGGAGGAGGGCCGGAACGGCCCGGGGGACATGAGCGCAGTCGGCCGCCCAGCATGCGCGCCCCCCACAGAGCAGGACCCACACAGAAGAGCCCCCAGAAGGGAGCCCAGGGAAATCAGTCGGCCAACGGCTTGACCACCGTGACCGGCACAGGCGAGAGGTGCACCAGTTCCTGCGACACCGAGCCCAGCACCGCCCCGCTCAGACCACTGCTGCCGCGCGCGCTCATGATGATCGCGCCGCAGCCGTTGCGCTCCACCATGTCCACCAACATGTGCGCCGGGTCGCCGATCGCCACGTCCTGCTCCACCTGCAGACCGGCGGCCTGCAGCAACTGCACCGCCGGGGCGATGAGATCGTGGCCGGCTTCCTCCGCCACCGTCTGCAACACCGCCGGATCGTGCGCCACCACCAGCTCGTAGAGATTGGCCGTGGGCTGCACATTGGCCACCACGAAACGCGCCTTGAGCCCCCAGCCCGTGAGCCGCATCGCGTAGCGCACGGCCATCAAAGAGAGTTCCGATCCATCCACTGGAATCAGGATTTTCAGCATGGTTCTTGTCCTTGTTGCACTGGAAATTCAGACGGGCCGCTCGTTGAGCACACACCAGTAGAGCTCGATCTGGCCGGCCACCTCGATGAACTTGCTGAAGCTCACCGGCTTTTCAATATAGGAGTTCACGCCCAGGTCGTAGGCGGCCTTGAGGTCGCTGTGTTCGCGCGACGAGGTCAGCATCACCACCGGGATGCGGCGGAACTGCTCGTGCGACTTGATCTGCCGTAGCACGTCCAGACCGTTCACCTTGGGCAGGTTGATGTCCAGCAGGATCACCGCCGGCATGGTCTCGCCGGCCGCCCAGCGCGGCAGGAAGGCCAGCGCCTCTTCGCCATCGCGCGCCACCTGAATGCTGTTGGAGAACTTGCGCTTGGCGAAGGCCCGCAGCGTGAGGTCCAGGTCCATGGGGTTGTCTTCCACCAGCAGGATCGGCGGCATGTTGAAGGCTTGACTCATGCAGGAAACTCCAGATAGAACGTGGCCCCGGCACCCAGGGAACTCTCGGCCCAGACACGGCCGCCCATGCGCTGCACCGCCTTGGCCACCAGCGCCAGCCCCACGCCGGTGCCAGGGTAGTCCTCGGCCCGGTGCAGCCGCTGGAAGATGCCAAAGATGCGGTCGTGGTACTTCATGTCAAAACCCACTCCGTTGTCGCGTACCCACAGGATACGCCTGCCCGCCTCACTGCGGGAGCCGATCTCCACGCTGGGAGACGTGCTGGCGCGGCTGAACTTCACGGCATTGCCCACCAGGTTCCGCAACACCACCGCCATGCCCTCCCGGTCCAGCACCAGGGTCATGGGTTCGAGTGTGCGGCGCAGTGCGCAGCCGCTGCTGTCGATGTCGGCGGCATGGCTTTCGATCACCTCGTCCATCAGCTGCCCCAGGTCCACCGGCTGCAGCTCCATGGCACGGCGTTCCATGCGCGAGTAATTGAGCAGATCGGCGATCAGGTCACCCATCTGCTGCACGCCGCGGCGGATGCGGCCGATGAACTGGCGGCCTTCGTCGCCGAGCCGGTTGGCGTACTCCTCCTCCAGCAGCTGGCTGTAGCCGTCGATGCCACGCAACGGTGCCTTGAGGTCGTGCGAGACCGAATAGGAAAAGGCTTCGAGTTCGCGGTTGGCCTCGCTGAGCTGCTCGGTGCGCTCGGCCACGCGCCGCTCCAGCTCGGCCTTGGACGCCTGCAGCGCCGCCTCGGCCCGCACGCGCTCACTCACGTCCTGGATGGTGGTGAACAGGTGCTTGAGCGCGCCGTTGGCGTGGCGCACTGCGCGCACGTGGATCTCGGTGTGCACGAACTGCCCGTCCTTGCGCAGGAAGCGTTTGCCCAGCTGGTAGCTCTCGCAACGGCCCGCGAGCATCTCGTTGAAGTGCCCCATGTTGATCTGCAGGTCCGGCTCGGGCGTCATCTCCGCCCAGGTCTTGCTCAGCAGTTCGTCCCGCCCGTAGCCCAGGATCTCGCACAGCCGGTCGTTCACCTGCAACCAGCGCCGGCTGGTGGGCGAAGAGATCGCCATGCCGATGAAGGGCAGTTCGTAAAACAGGCGCAGCAGTTCGGCCTGTTCGATCGCGGCCACCTGGGCCGTTTTCTGAGGCGTGATGTCCATCAGGATGCCGCTGGAGCCCACCACCCGGCCCGCCGCGTCGCGTCGCAGGGAGGTGCGGTCGCTGACCCAGGCCCAGCCGCCGTCGGCACAGTGCAGCCGGTATTCCTGCTGGAACTCGTCCGGGCCGTGTTCGCGGTGGCGCGTGGACTCCGCCAGCACGCGGCCCCTGTCTTCGGGGTGGATCAGGTCGTCGAAGCGCCATGAGGCATCGAGCCAGTCGGCCTTGCCATAGCCCCACTGGGACACCGCGTCGTTCACGTAGTCCACGGGGCAGCCCGGTGCATCGCGCCACTCGATGACCACCACCGGTGAGCGGTTCACCACCGCGTTCAGGCGCCGGATCTCGGCCTGATCGGTCTGCAGCCGCTGCGCCATGAGGTCGACTTCCTGGCCGATGCGCGCGAGCTCGTCGCGGCCCTGCAAGCCGCTGCGTGCCTCCAGCTGGCCCCGGCCGATGTCGCTCAGGGTGTGCACCAGCCGCTGCGCGCGCAGGAACCAGACGTGGTGCAACACCCAGGCCAGCAGAGCCGAGAGCGCGAGCAGCAGCAGCGCCTCGCGCAGCACCTCGTTGCGCAGCTCGGCCTCGCGCACGGCCAGCGCGGGGCCCAGATTCACCACGGTCAACAACTGCCGGTCGGACTGGATCGGCGCGGTCCCCAGCACGCGCTGCGAGCCGGACGGGCGGGTGACCCGGACCTCGTTCGGCCGGCTGGAGCCCGACGGCTCGCCCCAGGGCTCGAACAGCCCGGCCTCGGCGCCCAGCACCTCCTGCAGCGGGCGCCCGACATCGGCATGGCTCATCGACGCCAGCACCAGGCCATCGCCCTGGACCAGCCAGGCCCGCTCCAGGCCGCTGTACGGGCCCAGGCTGCCCACCAGGCGCCGCACCAGCACGCCGGTGTCACGGCTGGTCTGCAGTTCCGCCAGGGTCTGCTCCAGGCCCAGGCGTTCGCGCAACCGGACGGACTCCTGCGCCGTGATCCGCTCGTCCATCGCACGCCACTGCAGGCCGTAGTTCAGCAAGGCGGCCAGCACCGCAAACGAGGCCAGCAGCAGGGGCGCGAGCCAGCGGCCCGGCAGTTGCACCAGCCAGCGGCCCGGCCTCACAGAGGCGGCTCCGCGGCGGGCGTGAGTGTGGCGGAGCGGCGCACGCCCTCACCTCCCTCCAACGTCCGATGCTGCAACCCCTGGCGGGGTGGCCCAAGCTGTCCTGACATGGTTTGCCCCTCTGATTTGCTTGCATTTTGTCACCTCTATCACGCCACCATGCGTGAACTTCCACATGGGACGCGGCCGTTCAACGGATCCGCCCATGGGGCCTTGCCCCCTCGACATGGGTGCGCCGGTTCATAATCCCGGGTTCAACAAACGATCGTTGGGCCGGCCAAAACCGGGCTGAAACCGAGAAATCGAGAAACCGAATATGAAACGTCTGGACGACTTCCGCCTGCAGATGGGCCAACAGGAACTGGTGCCCATCGTGATTGGCGGCATGGGCGTGGATATCTCGTCCTCCGACCTGGCGCTGCAGGCTGCCCGCCTGGGTGGCGTGGGCCACATCTCCGACGCCATGGTCAAGACGGTCACGGACCGCCGCTACAAGACCAAGTACGTCAAGGCCAAACAGGCGATGTACCAGTACAACGTCAATTCGGAAGACAAGTCGGCCGTCAAGTTCGACCTGGGCGACCTGGCCGAAGCCACGCGCATGCACGTGGAACGCACCATGGCCCGCAAGCAGGGCCCGGGCATGGTGTTCATCAACTGCATGGAAAAGCTGACGATGAACGGCCCCAAGGAAACCCTGCGGGTGCGCATGGCCTCGGCGCTGGACGCCGGCATCGACGGCATCACGCTGGCCGCCGGCCTGCACCTGGGCTCGTTCGCCCTGATCGAAGACCACCCGCGCTTCCGCCACGCCAAGCTCGGCATCATCGTGTCCTCGCTGCGCGCGCTGCAGCTGTTCCTGAAGAAGAACAGCCGCCTGAACCGCCTGCCCGACTACGTGGTGGTGGAAGGCCCGCTGGCCGGTGGCCACCTGGGTTTCGGCATGGACTGGGCACAGTACGACCTGGCCACCATCGTGGCCGAGATCCTGGCCTGGCTGAAGGCCGAGCAGCTGGACATTCCGGTCATTCCGGCCGGCGGCATCTTCACCGGCAGCGACGCCGTGCGCTTCATGGAAATGGGCGCCTCGGGCGTGCAGGTGGCCACGCGCTTCACCGTCACCCAAGAGTGCGGCCTGCCCGACGACATCAAGCAGGAATACTTCAAGGCCAACGAGGAAGACATCGAGGTCAACGAGATCTCGCCCACCGGCTACCCGATGCGCATGATCAAGAGCAGCCCCGGCATTGGCGACGGCATCCGCCCGAACTGCGAGGCCTACGGCTACCTGCTCGACGCCAACGGCAAATGCGCCTACGTTACGTCCTACAACCGCGAAGTGGCGGCCCACCCGGGCGTGCGCCGCATTTCGGTGATGGACAAGACCTGCCTGTGCACCCACATGCGCAACTTCGACATCTGGACCTGCGGCCAGCTGACCTGGCGCCTGAAAGACACCACGGTGCGCCATGCGGACGGCAGCTACCAACTGCTCAGCGCGGAACACGTGTTCAAGGACTACCAGTTCAGCACCGACGACAAAGTGCAACTGCCCGAGCCGCAGGCGCTGGCGACCACGCCCTGAGCCCTGCGCTCATGGCCCCCTCGCGGGGTTGAACCCCACCTATTTGGCCGCGATGGCCTTGGGCGCCACGTAGGCGCGCCGCGCGGCGTGCACCGCTTCCTGGTTCTGCACCGCCCACTGCAGCATGGTCTGGATGCTCTGGAAAAACGACTCACCCAGCCCGGTCAGGGTGTAGTCCACCCGGGGCGGCACGCTCGCGAACACCTCCCGGCCCACCAGGCCGTCCTCTTCCAGCTGCCGCAGGGTCTGCGACAGCATGCGCGGGGAAATGTCTTCGATGCGCTTGCGCAGCTCGCCAAACCGCAAGGTGCCCAGCGCGAGCTCGTGCAGCACCAGCACGGTCCAGCGGTCCCCCAACCTATCGAGCACATCGCGGATCGGGCACAGCTCTGACAGCGGTGCCTTTGGCTTGTGAAGCCCCATCTTGAAAGCCTTTCGTTACTGGCCAGTAACCAGGTTACGGCGGGCTCCCTACTTGAGGCCCACACCGGACATAACTACCATTTCGGAACTGACTACCGATTTGGTACCAGAAGCCCGATTTTCACCACTTTCAGGTGGTTTGTCATTTTTTTCCGGAGTTCTCTCATGCCCTTGACCTCGTCGTATCCCCTGCTCGTGACCGGCGCTTCCGGCCAATTCGGCCAGCGCGTGCTGCAGCACCTGGTCCACACCCTGAAGGTGCCGGCCGCGCAGATCATCGCCACCAGCCGCAAGCCCGAGAGCCTGGCCGCCTGGGCGGCCCTGGGCGTCACGGTGCGCAGCGCCGACTTCGACGACGCGGCCTCGCTGCGCAGCGCCTTTGAAGGTGCGAAGCGCCTGCTGCTCATCAGCACGGATGCGCTGGACCGCCCGGGCCGCCGCCTGGAGCAACACCAGAACGCCGTGGCCGCCGCGCAGGCCGCCGGTGTGCAGCACCTGGTCTACACCTCCATGCCCCTGCCCGAAGGCTCGCCGCTGCTGATCGCCCCCGACCACGCGGGCACGGAAAAGGCCCTGGCCGCCAGCACCCTGCCGGGCTGGACGGTGCTGCGCAACCACTGGTACTTTGAAAACCTCTTCATGTCCCTGCCCTCGGCGCTCGCGTCGGGCCAGTGGTACAGCGCCGCTGAGGACGGCCGCGTCGCCTACATCGCGCGCGACGATCTGGCCCGCGCGGCGGCGACCGCCCTGGCCAGCGATGCCGGCGGCAAGCGCACCCTCACCCTGAGCGGCGCGCAGGCCTTCACCACCGCCGAGATCGCGTCCCTGGTCAGCGCTGCGCTGGGCAAGCCGCTCCAGGTGGTGCCGGTGCCGCTGGAAGGCCTGGTGCAGGGCATGGTCGGCGCGGGTCTGCCCGAGCCCCTGGCCCGCGTGTTCGCCTCGTTCGACACCAACACCGCCGCCGGCCGGGTGGCCGAGCTGAGTGGCGACTTCAAGGCGCTCACCGGCACCGACCCCCAGCCTTTCGCGGCCTGGCTGGAGGCCAACAAGGCGGCCCTGGCCGGGGCCTGATCGCCTGAGCGCCTGAGCGGCGCTATGGACGGCTGGTGTCCAGGCAGTATTTCTTGATCCGGTAGGCCACGGTGGCCCGGCTGATGCCGAGCTGGCGGGCCGCCGCGGCCAGGTTGCCCCCGCTGCGCCGGATCGCCTGGCGCAGCAGGGTCACTTCGGCCTGCTCCAGCGGCCGGGCCGCAGGGTCGGCCGCCACCGGCTGGGCCGGGAGGCCGAACGCGCCGGGCAGCGGCGCCCGGCTCAAGGTGGCGGCGCTGTCGCCATGCATCTCCAGCGACAGCACCTCCTGCGTCAGCGGCTCGCCGCTGCTGAACAGGTGGTGCACTTCGATGGGCTCACCGTCGGTCACCAGGATCACGCCACGCTCGACCAGGTTCTGCAGCTCGCGGATGTTGCCCGGGAACGTGTAATTGAACATGGCCTTCACGGCCGCCTGGCTGAAGCCGGGCACGTTGCGCTGGTGCTTCTTCTGGTAGTGCGCCAGGAAATGACTCATCAGCAGCGGGATGTCGTTGCGCCGGTCGCGCAGGGGCGGCAGGTGGATCGGGAACACGTTGAGGCGGAAAAACAGGTCTTCGCGGAAGCTGCCGTCGCGCACCGCCTGGCGCAGGTCCACGTTGGTGGCCGCCACCACCCGCACGTCCACGGGGATGGTGCGCGTGCCGCCCACGCGCTCGATCTCGCCCTCTTGCAGGGCCCGCAGCAGTTTGCCCTGCGCGACGAAGCTCAGGGTGCCGATCTCGTCGAGGAACAGCGTGCCGCCGTTGGCGCGCTCGAAGCGCCCGGGGCGCGACTGGCCCGCGCCGGTGTAGGCGCCGCGCTCCACGCCGAACAGCTCGGACTCCATCAGCGTTTCGGGAATGGCCGCGCAGTTCAGGGCGACGAAGGGCTTGTCGATGCGCGGGCTGATGCGGTGCAACATGCTGGCGAACATTTCCTTGCCCACGCCCGACTCGCCGGTGAACAGCACCGTGGCCGTGGTGGGCGCCACGCGCTGCAGCATGTGGCAGGCGGCGTTGAAGGCCGAGGAAGCGCCCACGAGCGTCGGGTCCGGCCCCGGCCGATCGGGCGCGTAGGCGTCGAGGTCGACCACGCGCGCGGCGGCCGGGTGGTCGGGCGATGCGGCGCCCACGAAGGCCTGCGCGTTCAGGTAGCGCAGGTCTTCCTGCGGGTCGTCCCAGCGCTCGACCGACTTGCCGATGACCCGGCACAGCGCGTCGCCCGAGGAACGGCAGTTCACCTCGCGGAACACGACCAGGCGCCCGAACAGGGTGCTCACGTAACCGGTGGCGTAGCCCACCTGCATCCAGCAGGCGGGCGAGCCGCCCACGCCGTAGGCCGCGATGTGTTCATCGTCCTCGCTGGAGTTGTGCCAGAGGAACTCGCCTTCGTAGTCGCCCGAATCGGCGTCGTAGTGCACGTGCACCACCTCGACCTTGACCACCCCTTCGAGCGCGTGCAGCCGGGTGCCCGCGATGGCGGCGGCCGGCGGGTCGGCGTCGGGCCATTGCTGGCGCACCAGTTGCGCGTCGCGCGCGCCGCTCACGTAGCCGGCGCGCGTGAGCAGGCCCCGCGCCTTGTCCAGCCCGATGCTGTCGATGAGCTCGCGGCGCAGCGAGCCCAGGGTCTCCGAGTGCAGCAGGATCATGCGCTGGTCTTGCAGCCAGATGCGACCGTCCCCGGGCGAGAAAAACAGGCACTCGCTGAGATCGGCCACGGTCGGGTGCGACTGGCTGCTGACGTCCCGCGTGTCAAAGCCCCCCATGGCGGAGGACAGCGGCCCCGCCCCGCTGGGCACGCCCGAGGTGCGGACCAGATCGGCCAGGGAAATGCGTTGTTTGGGCATGGGGCGCGCTCAGGAAGTGATCATTTGATGAAGGGCACATCAAATATGTTTATGAATGATAATTTTCTGAGCGTTGTCGCGCCATCGTGGTTCACCCCATGACCGGCAGCACCGTCGTCTCGAAAACCTCCTTCAGGCAGACGAAGGTGCGCACCTGGCGCACACCGGGCAGGCCGATCAGCTGCGCGCTGTGCATCTCGTTGAACGAGTCGATGCCCTGGATGCGCAGCTTGACGAAGTAGTCGAACTCGCCCGTGACCAGTTGCACCTCCAGGCAGCCGGTGAGCTTGGCCGCCGCTTTCTCGAACGCGGCGAATGAATCGGGCGTGGACCGGTCCAGCACCACACCGATGATCACCAGCCCCGTGTAACCCAGCGCGCGCGGGTCGGCCAGCGCCACCGTCTTGCGGATCACGCCCGACGCCCTCAGCCGCGCCACCCGCCGCGAACAGGCCGGCGGGCTGAGGTGGGTGCGCTCGGCCAGCTCCAAGTTGGGCAGGGAGGCGTCCTGCTGCAGCAGTTCGAGCAGTTTGCGGTCGATACGGTCGAGGGGCGTTTCCATAGCCGTTACTTTCATTTGTTGCGTCAGATGGCAATTTCACACCATCTATTCGACAAACACCAAGGAATGAGCATGGAAGACAAATTCCTGAAGCTCAGTTCGCAATTCATAGCAGCGCCGCCGCCCTACGATGAACTTCGTTTCACGACACCGAAGTTCCACCCCATGCCCACGTGTTTTGCCGCCATGACGCTGTACGCACCTGGGTTGCAACCACCCCTCCATGCCATGACCACCCCAAGCGCTCACCCCCTGAACCTGCAGAAATTTCCCCGCCACCCACTCACCTTCGGCCCCAGCCCCATCCAGCCGCTCAAACGCCTGAGCGCCCACCTGGGCGGCAAGGTGCACCTGTATGCCAAGCGCGAGGACTGCAACAGCGGCCTGGCCTTCGGCGGCAACAAGACGCGCAAGCTCGAATACCTGATCCCCGAAGCCATCGCCGGGGGTTACGACACGCTGGTGTCCATCGGCGGCATCCAGTCCAACCAGACCCGCCAGGTGGCCGCCGTGGCCGCGCACCTCGGCATGAAGTGCGTGCTGGTGCAGGAGAACTGGGTCAACTACTCCGACGCCGTGTACGACCGCGTGGGCAACATCGAGATGAGCCGCATCCTGGGTGCCGACGTGCGGCTGGACGCGGCCGGGTTCGACATCGGCATCCGCCCCAGCTGGCAGCAGGCGATGGACGACGTGCGCACGGCGGGCGGCAAACCCTTCCCCATTCCCGCCGGCTGCTCCGAGCACCCGTATGGCGGCCTGGGCTTCGTGGGCTTTGCCGAAGAGGTGCGCCAGCAGGAAGCCGAGCTGGGTTTCCGGTTCGACTACATCGTGGTCTGCTCGGTGACGGGCAGCACACAGGCCGGCATGGTGGTGGGCTTCGCGGCGGACGGCCGCGCCCGCCGCGTGATCGGCATCGACGCCTCGGCCAAGCCCGAGCAGACCCACGCGCAGATCCTGCGCATCGCTCAGAACACCGCCCTGCTGGTGGAGCTGGGCCAGGACCTCACCGCCGACGACGTGGTGCTGGACACGCGCTACGGCGGCCCCGAATACGGCCTGCCCAACGAAGGCACGCTCGAAGCCATCCGCCTCTGCGCCCGGCAGGAAGGCATGCTCACCGACCCGGTGTACGAAGGCAAATCCATGCACGGCATGATCGACATGGTGCGCCGAGGCGAATTCCCCGAAGGCTCGCGCGTGCTCTACGCCCACCTGGGCGGTGTGCCGGCGCTCAATGCGTACAGCTTTCTGTTCAGGAATGGCTGAATGCCCCGACCGCGCACAACATGACCTCAAGGCGTGGGCCGTGCCTTCACTCCCTCGCCCCTCTGAGGGGAGGGCTGGGGTGAGGGGCCACGCCAACCCGTACACCCCCTCGCGTCAACGACCTTGAACCCTGCTTTTCAAGCCCAGAGCGCTCAGCGATGCCTGTGCATGACAGGCGATTCGGCAGTGAGCGCAACGTGACCTGACGGGGCCGTGGCCAGCACTGGTTGTCCGAGGGACAGCGATGCTCGCAAGAACGATGGCCGGTTGAGTGACATGGCCGACATCGGAACATGCCAGTACGGAACTTCGTCTTGAACGTCCGCTGCCCCCAATTGCTAACCGGTGCTCGACACCTAAACAAGACATTGACTAATCCACATCAAAGCCCCAGCCATGCCCTACCGGATATGCAAATGGGCTTCAAGTGCACCGCCAACTTATCGACCAACTTTGTAAAAAGGCCCACATTTCAGCCAATATACTATTGAGTTTGTGTGGCGTAGTCTTTTATTGCAGCCTCAATTCTATCCAGAATAGGCTTGAAGCCATTGAAATCAATGGCGGCAGCATTCTTCGCAATTACGTCGCGGGCAAAGGCGGCCTTCCCATAATGATGCTCATTGTCAGCATCATTTTTTCTCTCAAAACTTTTCCCATTTAATTGCACTGCCAGCGTAGCTTTATCGAAAAAATCTTCAATGCTTGTTTTCTCACCATTTGATCCAAATGGGGTTGGCACCACATAAAGGTTTTCATAGACGCGAATGAATGGCCTTTTACCTTTGGGTTTTTGTACGTTTAGAATGCCCGCTATCGCACCATATATCGCATCAGCACCCGAATCATTGTCGACTAGCATTATTACAGGATGTTTGGGTCGAGGGGCGCTGAATTTACTCGCTATGTCTGCCTTGTAATATTTTATCAAATGACATAACCCTCCTACACCCCCACCTAGTTTTGTAATAGATGCCGTGCGTCTGTCAGCATATTTAAATAAACGAATTTTCAATTGCGGCTTTCCCTCCGAATCCAATCCACCAAGCAGTGGGTAGTTTTGAGAGAGGCGGTGTATAGCATTCTTTATGTACGTGTTATCTGTTTTGCCTTCGCACACAATTATCGGCCGCTCTGGTGCATAAAACGCATCAAAATAGATAACTCTTCGGTACAACTCAAGCCTGCCCGGGGTTTCAATTATAGGATGATTGTTTTTAACCGCGAGTGCTTCGTTGTATACATCTACTTGATGTATGAAACTGAGCATACCGAGAAGCTGATTGATCTTGCCATCACATTTCGAGACGATCTCGTCACCACTAGCACTCTTGTACTTAATAATGTGTTCGAATTTCCCGGTTCTGAACAAGCTACTAGCCATAGCTCGGACCGTGTATCGGTAGCTTGCCGGAACATTCACTTTCCTATTCACAGACAAACCCGTAACCTCTTGACGCGAATCCTTGTATTGCATACGAGTTTTTCTCTCGTTGAAATCAAAGCCATTGCGCCGGACTACTCTTATTAACTCATTCCCTGGAAGCCAAGAGTTTCCATCATCCTCGGTCGCCAATGCGATCTCAGACGGGAAAATGCGCTTGTTGGTACTAAAGGTAAGATCGTCTGCATACCTGGTGTATGTGCACTTGTTCTTTCGCGCCAATTCCACGAGCGCGACATCAAGAATGTGCCCTAGTAAGTTAGATATTACCGGAGAACACGGACTTCCTTGAGGGAGTTTGTTATCAAAGCAAGCAATCTGAGCGAGAATTGTCGCCGTTTTTTCATCAAGTGCGAAATTATTGTCTTTAATGAAAAAACCTCTTACCCTGCCGAAATTTATGCTTCCAAAGAAGTCAGATAAATCGACATTAAATACGAAGCGCCTTGTTGTGTGAGCCTGCCCATTGGTCATAATACTATGACCTGGCATGAATCCGTGGGAAACTCCACGGAACTCAAAGTTCTTGTTTTTTGATTTGCTTGCGTGTTTTTCACGCAATTCTTTTGTGCATTCGAGCAGTATTGCAGCCAGTCGCTGTTGAATTAATTTCAGGTGACTAAATGGCGCTGATACTTCCCGAACACCGCCGGTGCGCTTCGGTATTTCGAACTTGGTGTATAGCTCGGACTTAGGCTTCGTATACAAAACGTACGACAGCATGCCGGGCTTGACTTGCAAAAGTCTCGCTACATCGCGCAGATTCGTTGCTGCCTTTAGTTCTTCAAGCTTCATGTGTTAGTTGGACTCGCAAACACTCCTACGCGAACGCAATGATCGCGAGTAGCCGAATGGCGAGGAACACCGAGGAGCATTTCCTGCGGACGTTTGTTTCACATGCCATGAAGCATGGCAAAAAATCTGTCTGCGAGTCCGCCATCAATTTAGCATATCCGACGACAGTGATGAGTCATCCGGTCCAGCAGTGGTGTGATCATCTTGGCATCCTGAATACGCTGGCCCACTTGCCGAGGCTAGGGGTGGTGGTGAAACAACGCTGGCGCGCTTGTACAGCTTGGAACACACAGGTATTGACCGGCAGCGTGAGTCCGACGCAGCGCCATGATGCAGCCCGTTGGTGGTTGACGGACTTCGCTAACTTCAGGCTGGTACGGCTGGTGAGGGCAGCTCACTCATGCCGCGTGCAGCGGCAACGCCGTCTTGTACCGAACCTGCTTCAGCGCAAAACTGGAGCGGATCTTCTCCACCTGCGCGATGGGTGAAATCTGTTCCAGGATGAAGCGCTCCAGTGCTGGCATGTCGGGCACGGCCACGCGCAGCAGGTAGTCGGCGTCGCCGGTCATCAGGTAACACTCCATCACCTCGTCGCGCAGGGTGATGCGCTCTTCAAAGGCCTGCAGCGTTTCGCGGCTCTGCTGCTTGAGGCTGATGGAGATGAACACGTTGAGGTGCAGGCCCAGCTGCTTCGCGTCGAGCAGCGCCACGTACTGCCGGATCAGCCCCCGCGCTTCCAGCGCACGCACCCGGGCCAGGCAGGGCGAGGGCGAGAGGTGCACGCGCCGGGCCAGCTCCACGTTGGACAGGCTGGCGTCGGTCTGGAGCTCTTCCAGAATTCTCAGATCGGTCGCATCAAGGTTGTTTGTGCTTTGATTGCTCATGTGTGCGGCATTTTATTGGTCGAACGGGCCGAACCACCTCACAAATCGACACCAACTGCCTGCGCCTTGTGCCTACAGTCCCGGGATCAGGAGACCTTCGCCATGAACGACATGACACCCGCCTGGCACCTCGCCGCCAACGCCGACACCAACCCCGACGAAACCCAGGAGTGGCGCGATGCCCTGCTGTCGCTGGCGGCCAGCGAAGGCCCGGCGCGCGTGCGCCAGATCCTCGACGAGCTGGCCCGCCTGGCGCGCAGCCAGCGCATTGGCTGGCAGCCCGAGCTGAACACGCCCTACATCAACACCATCGCTGTGGAAGACCAGCCAGCCTTCCCTGGCGACCTCGCGGTGGAAGAGCGCCTGGCTTCGCTGATGCGCTGGAACGCGCTGGCCATGGTGGTGCGGGCCAACCAGGCGTATGGCGAACTGGGCGGGCACATCGCCAGCTACGCGAGCGCGGCCGATCTGTTCGAGACCGGGTTCAACCATTTCTTCCGCGCCGGGCGCCAGGGGGATCTGGTGTTCTTTCAGCCGCACAGCGCGCCCGGCGTCTACGCCCGCGCCTTCCTCGAAGGCCGCCTCAGCGAAGCCGACCTGCTGCACTACCGCCAGGAGATCACCGCGCCGGCCAGCGGCGCGCGCGGCCTCTCCAGCTACCCGCACCCGTGGCTGATGCCCGACTTCTGGCAGTTCCCCACCGGCTCCATGGGCATCGGCCCCATCAGCTCGATCTACCACGCGCGCTTCATGCGCTACCTCACGCACCGCCAGTTGCTGAACTGCGAGGGCCGCAAGGTGTGGGGTGTGTTCGGCGACGGCGAGATGGACGAGCCCGAGAGCATGAGCGCGCTCACGCTGGCCGCGCGCGAGAAGCTGGACAACCTGGTCTGGGTGGTCAACTGCAACCTGCAGCGACTGGACGGCCCGGTGCGCGGCAACGGCCGCATCATCGACGAGCTGGAAAAACTTTTTGCCGGCGCGGGCTGGAACGTGATCAAACTCGTCTGGGGCAGCGACTGGGACGGCCTGTTCGCGCGCGACACCACCGGCGCCCTGGTGCGCGCCTTCGCCAACACGGTGGACGGCCAGATGCAGACCTTCGCCGCCAAAGACGGCCGCTTCAACCGCGACAACTTCTTCGGCCAGAACCCCGAACTCGCGGCATTGGCCCAGGGCATGACCGACGAGCAGATCGACCGCCTCAAGCGCGGTGGCCACGACCTGGTGAAGATCCACGCCGCCTACGCTTCGGCCAACGCCCACCAGGGTCAGCCCACGGTGATATTGGCGCAGACCAAGAAGGGCTACGGCATGGGCGCGGCCGGCCAGGGCAAGATGACCACGCACAGCCAGAAGAAGTTCGACGAGACCGACCTGATCGAATTCCGCAACCGCTTCAACCTGCCGCTGACCGACGAGCAGGCCAAGGGCCTGGCCTTCTTCAAACCCGCCGACGACAGCGCCGAGATGCGCTACCTGCGCGAGCACCGCGCGGCACTCGGCGGCGCGATGCCGCGGCGCGAGACCGCATGTGAGGTGGTGCCGGTGCCCGCCATCGACGCCTACGCCAGCTTTGCGCTGAAGGCCGACAGCAAGGAGATGAGCACCACCATGGCTTTTGTGCGCATGCTGGGCACGCTGCTGAAAGACCCGGCGCTGGGGCCACGCATTGTGCCCATCGTGGCCGACGAGGCGCGCACCTTCGGCATGGCCAACCTGTTCAAGCAGGTGGGCATCTACAGCAGCGTGGGCCAGCGCTACGCGCCGGAAGACATCGGCTCGGTGCTGAGTTACCGCGAGGCGCTGGAAGGGCAGATTCTGGAAGAAGGCATCAGCGAAGCCGGCGCGCTGGCGAGCTGGACGGCCGCGGCCACCAGCTACAGCGTGCACGGCCTGGCCATGCTGCCGTTCTACATCTACTACTCGATGTTCGGCTTCCAGCGCGTGGGCGACGCCATCTGGGCCGCGGCCGACCAGCGCTCGCGCGGCTTCCTGCTGGGCGCCACCTCGGGCCGCACCACGCTCGGCGGTGAAGGCCTGCAGCACCAGGACGGCAGCAGCCACCTGGTGGCCGCCACCATTCCCAACTGCAAGGCCTACGACCCGGCGTTTGCGGGCGAGCTGGCCGTGATCGTCGACGCCGGCATGCGCGAGATGCTGGTCGAGCAGCGCGACGTGTTCTATTACGTCACGCTCATGAACGAGAACTACGCCAACCCCGACCTGCCCGAGGGCGCGGCCGAGGGCGTGCTGAAGGGTGGTTACCACTTCAGCAGCTTCGGGCCGCAGGGCGGGCAGCGGATCACCCTGCTGGGCTCGGGCGCCATCCTCACCGAAGTGATCCAGGCCGCGCAGCAACTGGCCGCGCAGGGCATCGGCGTGGACGTGTTCAGCATCACCAGCTGGAGCGAGCTGGCGCGCGATGGGATGGCGCAGGAGGCGAGCGGGGCCGGGGCCTACCTGACACAACTGCTGGCCAATACCGCCGGCCCCATCGTGGCCGCCACCGACTACGTGCGCGCCGTGCCGGAAAGCGTGCGCGCCTTCATGCCAGCGGGCCGGCGCTACGCCACCCTCGGCACCGATGGCTTCGGCCGCAGCGACACGCGCGCGGCCCTGCGCTCGTACTTCCAGGTCGACGCCGCCAGCATCACGGCAGCGGCCTTGAAAGGCCATTAATTCATCAAACAATTCACCATTTGATGAACCAAGCACATCAAACATGTGCAGACCTCATCAATTTTCCGGGCGCTTGAGGGCCGGCCAGCGGCCTCTTTTTCATCCTAGGGAAACTCCCGATCTTTGCCTCTGAGGAAAGGCCCTGGTGGGCCGCTCCGGCGCCGCGTTGCGGCGCGCGCTGGTACGCCCGTTGCAAAACCTGTTGCAGCCACCGTGTGGTGTGCATGAACGATCAACAGGAGCAAAGCAATGGGTGTTTCCGAAAATCCGGTCTGGCTCGACAGCAGCCTCACTGCCGGCAAAGCGTTTGACGGCACATGGTCCACCGCACTCGCCAGCGTGCGCGACGTGAAGGAGCCGGCCACCGGCCAGGTGCTCTCGCAAGTGGGCATCGCCAGCGCGGCCGACATGCGCGCCGCCATCGGCCGGGCCCACGCGGCCCAGGCCGCCTGGGCCGCCACCGGCCCGCGCGAACGCTCGGCCGTGTTCCACCGCGCCGCCGCCCTCTTCCAGCAGCACTTCGCCGAGCTGGCCCTGACCATCGCCCGCGAAACCGGCGGCATCCTGCCCAAGGGCCAGCACGAGGTGAACGAGTCCATCACGCTGTGCCACCTGGCCGCTGGCCTGCCCATGCAGGCCCAGGGCCAGGTGCTGCCCGCCGCGGCCGGCCGCTTGTCGTTCGCTCGGCGCGTGCCGCACGGCGTGGTGGGTGTGATCTCGCCGTTCAACTTCCCGCTGATTTTGAGCCTGCGTGCGGTGGCCCCGGCGCTGGCGCTGGGCAACGCGGTGGTGCTCAAGCCCGACACGCGCACCCCGGTGAGCGGCGGTTTCATCATCGCCCGCGTGTTCGAAGAAGCCGGCCTGCCCGCCGGTGTGCTGCAGGTGCTGCCGGGTGACGCCGAAGCCGGCGAGGCGCTGGTGACCGACCCGCGCGTGCCCATGATCGCCTTCACCGGCTCGCCCACCGTGGGTCGCCGCATCGGTGCGCTGGCCGGTGAACACCTGAAGAAGGTGTCGCTGGAGTTGGGCGGTGCCAACAACCTGATCGTGCTGGAAGACGCCGACCTGGACGCCGCCGCCAGCGCCGCCGCCTTCGGCGCCTGGTTCCACCAGGGCCAGATCTGCATGGCCTCCAACCGCATCCTGGTGCACGAGTCGATCGCCGAAGGCTTCAAGGCGCGCATGGTCGGCAAGGCCACGCACCTGCCGGTGGGCGACGGCGCCAGCGGCCAGGTGGCCCTGGGCCCGATGATCGACGCGAAGCAGCTCGCGCACTTCGACTCGGTGATCAAAGACAGCGTGAAGCAGGGCGCCGTGCTCGAAGCGGGCGGCACCTACGAGGGCCTTTGCTACAAGCCCACCGTGCTCTCGGGCGTGAAGCCCGGCATCCGCTCGTTCGACGAAGAGCCCTTCGGCCCGGTGGTCAACCTGGTCACGTTCCGCACCGACGACGAGGCCGTGCAACTGGCCAACACCAGCCAGGGTGGACTGGCCGCCGCGGTGATCAGCCCCTCGATCGGTCGCGCCATGGCCATCGGCCAGCGCCTGCGCGCCGGCATGGTCCACATCAACGACCAGACCGTCTGCGACGAGTGCACCAACCCCTTCGGCGGCCCCGGCATCGGTGGCAACGGCGGCAGCGTGGGTGGCCCGGCCGACATCGACGAGTACACGCAGTGGCAGTGGATCACGGTGAAGGACGCCCCTCCACCTTTCCCGTTCTGATCCGCGCCATCCACCCAAAAAAACGAGGAGACAAAGATGAACAAGACACAAACGAACGTTGGCCGCCGCGAGGTGTTGCGCGCTGGTGTGGCCACCGCTGCTGGCGCGGCGCTGCCCATGCTGGCACGCGCGCAGAGCGACACGCTGCGCATCGGCGTGGTCAGCCCCACCTCGGGCCCGCTGGGCATCTTTGGCGAGGGCGACGGCCATGTGTTGGAACTGGTGCGCAAGCACACGGCCGGGGGCATCGAAGCGGGCGGCAAGCGCCTCAAAGTGGAGTTCATCCACAAGGACACGCAGTCCAACCCGGTGCGCGCCGCGCAGGTGGCCAAGGAGCTGATCAACAGCGACAAGGTCGACCTGGTGCTCTCCACCTCCACGCCCGAGACGGTGAACCCGGTGGCCGACGCCTGCGAGGCGGCGGGCATTCCGGCGCTGTCCACCACCTCGCCTTGGGAGGCCTTCTATTTCGGTCGCGGCGCCAAGCCGGGCGAGCCTTCGCCGTTCAAGTGGACCTACCACTTCTCGTTCGGCGTGGGCAACTTCGCCAAGCTGTACGCCGACCAGTGGAGCAAGGTCGCCACCAACAAGAAGGTGGGCATGCTGCTGCCGGCCGACGCCGACGGCAACGCGATCCGCGGCCTGCTGATCCCGGCGCTGCAGAAGGCGGGCTTCACGGTGGTGGACGCCGGCCCGTACCAGAACGGCGTGGCCGACTTCTCGGCGCAGATCGCGCTGTTCAAGAAGGAAGGCGTGGAGATTTTCAACACCTTCCCCTTCCCGCCCGACTTCGCGGTGTTCTGGCGCCAGGCGGCCCAGCGTGGGCTGGCGCAGCAGATGAAGATCGTGCAACTGGCCAAGGCCGGCCTGTTCGCCGCCGAGCTGGACGCGCTGGGCACGCTGGGCCACGGCCTGCACGCCGGGGCCTACTGGCACCGCAGCTTCCCGTTCCAGTCGTCGTCCACCGGCCTGTCGTGCGCGCAACTGGCCGACAGCTTCGAGAAGGCCAGCGGCAAGGGTGTGAACCAACAGCTCGGCGCCACCGCCTCGCTGTTCGACGCGGCGCTGGCCGCCGTGCGCGCCTGCCCCAACCCCAAGGACCGCGCGGCGATGGCCAAGGCACTGGCCACGCTGAAAACCGAAACCGCCGTGGGCCTGGTGGACTTCACCAGCGGCCCGGTGCCCAACTGCGCCCCCACTGGTCTGGTGGGCGTGCAGTGGGTGCGCGCCAAGCCGGGCGCGAAAGCGAAGTTCGACGTCGAGATCGTCTCCAACGCGGACCACCCGCGCGTGGCGGTGACTTCGCAGATGAAGGCTTACGCAATGGGCAGGACCTAACCCCCCCCGCCGCCTGCGGCGTCACCCCCCAAGGGGGCGGCGCTGGTGGCCCGGCGGAGCCGGTTCCACGGCGCCCTGGGCTGGGCTTCCCCTCCCTCCGCCCGCGCCCTTGGGGCTTGGTGGGCCGGTCCTGCGGCGCTCCGGTTTGAGCTTGCTTTGTTCGGTTGGTTGTTTTTCCTGCCCGCGCGGATGGCTGAGGGTTGGTCCAGGGGCCGCGCGGGCATTTTTCTCCTCCGGTTGTGTTTCTTCGTTCCTCTTCTTGAAGGCCATCATGGATCTCTTGAGCGGTACACGCATCGTCAAGCGCTTCGGCAGCCTGGCCGTGCTGCGCGGGGTGGATATCAGCATCCGGCGCGGTGAGGCGCTGGGCGTGGTGGGGCCCAACGGCGCGGGCAAGACCACGCTGTTTGGCGTGCTGGCGGGCACGCTGCCGGCCAGCGAAGGCCAAGTGTTTTTTGAAGGCCAGGACATCAGCGCCTGGCCCGCGGCCACGCGCTGCCGCCACGGCATTGCGCGCACCCACCAGGTGCCGCGCCCCTTCCTGGGCATGTCGGTGCTGGAGAACACGCTGGTGGCCGCGCAACACGGCGCGGGCATGCGCGGCGCGGCGGCGCTGCAGCAGGCGCAACAGGCGCTGGACCGCGTGGGCCTGGGTGCCCTGTCGGCCCGGCCCACCGCCACGCTGGGCCTGCTCGACCGCAAGCGCCTGGAACTGGCGCGCACCCTGGCGACCCAGCCCACCGTGCTGCTGCTTGACGAGATCGGTGGCGGGCTCACAGAGGGCGAACTGCACCAGCTCGTGGATCTCATCGGCACGCTGCGCGACGACGGCCTGACCATCGTCTGGATCGAACACGTGCTGCACGCGCTGCTGCGCGTGATCGACCGCCTGGTCTGCATGGACGCCGGGGCCATCCTGGCCGAGGGCACGCCCAACGAGGTGATGGCCGACCCGCGCGTGATGAGCGCCTACCTCGGGGGAGCTGCGGCATGAGCGATGCGTTGCTTGAAGTCCAAGGCCTGCGCGCCGCGCACGGCCAGCTGGTCGCCGTGCGCGACCTGGGTTTTTCCATCGCGCGCGGCGAGGTGGTGGCCCTGATCGGCGCCAACGGCGCGGGCAAGACCACGCTGCTGCGTTGCCTGGCGGGCGTGCACCCCAGCGCGGCGGGGCGGGTGACGCTGGCTGGCACGGACATCACCGCGCTGCTGGCCCACCAGCGTGTGCGGCGCGGCCTGGCCATGGTGCCCGAGGGCCGGCGCCTGTTTGACGACATGAGCGTGCGCGAGAACCTGCGCGTGGCGGGCGACCACGGCCGCCCGGGTGACTGGACATTGCCCCGGGTGCTGGAGGCGCTGCCCGCGCTGCCGCCCATCATCGACCGGCCGGCCGGCGCGCTCTCCGGTGGGCAGCGCCAGGCCGCCGCCATCGGCCGCGCACTCATGACCAACCCCGACGTGCTGCTGCTCGACGAGGTGTCGCTGGGCCTATCGCCGCTGGCGGTGGAAGAGGTCTACCGCAACCTCGCCAGCCTGCGCGAGGCCGGGCGCACCAGCCTGCTGCTGGTGGAGCAGGACCTGTCGCGCGCCATGGCCTTCGCCGACCGCGTGCTGTGCCTGCGCGAGGGCCGCATCGTGCTGCAGGGCCCCGCAGAGTCGCTCACCCGCGAAGCCGTCACGGCGGCTTACTTCGGCGTCGAAGCCGAACGCTCCCTGGAGACACAGTCATGACCGAAGCCCTGATCCAGGGCCTGCTGCTGGGGGGCTTCTACGCCATCCTCGCGGCCGGCCTGTCCCTGATGTTCGGCGTCATGCGCATCATCAACCTCGCGCACGGCGACCTGGCCATCGTCGGCGCCTTCGGCGTGATCGCGCTCACCGAACGTTTCGGCCTCTCGCCCTGGCTGGCGCTGTTGCTGGTGCTGCCGGTGATGGCGCTGATCGGCATCGGGCTGCAGCGCTGGCTGTTCGCGCGCACGCTGCGTGCCGGCATCCTGCTGCCGCTGCTGGTCACCTTCGGCCTGGGCGCGGTGCTGCAGAACACGCTGTACGGCGCGTTCGGCTCCGAGGCCCGCTCGCTGGGCAGCGCGCTGGGTGATCTGGCCTGGGCCAGCTGGGAGCTGCCCGGCGGCATCGTTGTCGGCCAGTTGCCGGTGATCACCTTCGTGATCGCGGTGGCGGTGCTGGGCGCATTGCAGCTGCTGCTCAGCCACACGGCGCTGGGCCGCGCCATCCGCGCCGCCGCCAGCGACCCCGAGGCCGCGGCGCTGTGCGGTGTGGACGCGCGGCGCGTGCACCGGGCGGCCGCCGCCATCGCGGTGGCACTGGCCGGGCTGGCCGGCGCGCTGCTGGCCATGCAGGCCACGGTGGAGCCCTATGGCGGACCCACCCTGCTGATCCAGGCCTTCGAGGCGGTGGTCATCGGCGGCATCGGGTCTTTGTGGGGCACGCTGCTCGGCGGCGTGCTGCTGGGTGTGGCGCAGAGCCTGGGTGCGCTGTGGGCGCCGCAGGGCTTCCAGCTCGCCGGACACCTGCTGTTCCTGGCCGTGCTGGGCGTGCGCCTGTGGCGCCAGCACCGCCACCAGCTGGGCCGCCCCGCGCTGCCGGGCTGGCGCCAGCTGCGCGCAGGAAAGGCGGCACAGGCATGAACACTTCCAAACACTTCGGACTGGCGCTCGCCGCCGTGCTGCTGCTGGCCTGCGTGCCGGCCTTCGCAGGCGCTTCGGTGGTGGACAAGCTCACCACGCTCTTCATCTACATGCTGCTGGCCACCACCTGGAACCTGATGGCCGGTTACGCGGGCCTGGTGTCGGTGGGTCAGCAGGCTTTCTTCGGCCTGGGCGGCTACTTCGCGCTGCGCCTGGTGGACGGCGGCCTGCCGGCCTACCCCGCGCTGCTGGCCGGTGCGTTGGGCGCGGCGCTGCTGGCCTGGGTGATGTCGTTCTACGTGCTGCGGTTGAAGGACGGCGAGTTCGCCATCGGCACCTGGGTGGTGGCCGAAGTGATCCGCATCCTGGTGATGCTGGACCCGCTGATCCAGGGCGAAACCGGCACCTCGCTGATCGCGCTCAACGCGGTGGAGCCCGAGCTGCGCCGCAGCGTGGGCTACTGGTTCGCGCTGGCCGCGCTGGCCGGCATGGCGCTGGCCATGGCCGTGCTGCTGCGCAGCCACGTGGGCACCGCCGCCAAGGCCATCGGTGACGACGACGCGGCCGCCGCCTCGCTGGGCGTGCGCGTGCTGCGCACCCGCCAGGCGATCTACGTGCTGGCCGCGTTCGGTGCGGCCCTGGCCGGTGTGGCCTGGCTGGCCAGCGCCATCACCTTCCTGCCGCGCACCAACTTTGGCGTGCAGTGGTCGGTGCTGATGCTGTTCATGGTGCTGGTGGGCGGCCTGCGCAGCGGGCCCGGCCCCTACATCGGCGCGCTGCTGCTGTTCGCGCTGCAGGAACTTATGGGCGACTTCGGCGCCTGGTACCTCGCCGGCCTGGGCGCGGCGGCCGCCGGCTGTGCCCTGTTTCTGCCGCAAGGCCTGTGGGGGGCACTGAGCCCCCACCTGTCACGGCTCGTCACCCGCCCCCTGGTTTCCCCTGTTTCCACCCCCCAAGAAAGGACTGCTCCATGAACCTCCAAGGAAAAACCATCGTCGTCACGGGCTGCGGCTCGGGCATCGGTTCGGACTTCGCCAAACTCGCCCGCCTGCAGGGCGCGCGCGTGATCGGCGTGGACCGCAACGACCCCATGCTCACGCTGGACGGTTTCGTGAAGATCGACCTGGGCGACCCCGCCGCCATCGACGCGGCCATGGCCCAGCTGCCCGCGCACATCGACGCGCTGGCCAACATCGCCGGCGTGCCCGGCACGGCGCCCGCCGAGCTGGTGGGCCGTGTCAATTACCTGGGCCTGCGCCACTTCACGCAGCGCGTGGTGGAACGCATGGGCGAAGGCGGTTCGGTGGTCAACATCTCGTCCATCCTGGGCGCGGAGTGGCCGGCCCGGCTGGAGCTGCACCGCGAACTGGGCGCCACCGCCAGCTTCGAGGCCGGCGCCGCCTGGCTCGCGAAACACCCGGTGCCGCAGGAGACCTGCTACCAGTACTTCAAGGAAGCGCTGATCGTCTGGACCTACACCCAGTCGCAGAAGCAGTTCCTGGAGCGCGGCGTGCGCATGAACTGCGTGGCGCCCGGCCCGGTGTTCACGCCCATCCTGGGCGACTTCGTGCAGATGCTGGGCAACGAACGCGTGGAGAAAGACGCCCACCGCATGAAGCGCCCCGCCTTCAGCGACGAGGTGGCCCCGGTGATCGCCTTCCTGTGCAGCGACGCGTCGCGCTGGGTCAGCGGCATCAACCTGCCGGTCGACGGCGGCCTGGCCTCCACCTACATCTGATCCCAAAGACCAGGGGGCGGCCACGCCTCGCCCCCGACCCATTCCCCCCCACCACAACGAGGAGACAGCATGAAAAGAACCTTCACCCACCACCGGCGCCATGCGCTGGCCCTGGCCTGCGGCCTGGCCTGCGCGCTGCCAGCCTTCGCCATGGAACTGGCGTCGGACGACCCGGACACCAAGATCCGGCTCGACTTCACGCCCAAATACAGCCTGGCCTACCGGCTCAAGGACCCGTCGGCCCTGCTGACCTCGCCCGCCGCGATCGGCGACGGCGGCGTGACCAACGAGAACGACGGTGACCTCAACTTCGGCAAAGGCGTGGTGTCCAACCGCCTGGACCTGCTCAGCGAGTTCGACTACAGCCGCGGCAACTGGGGCCTGCGCTTCAGCCACGCGGCCTGGTACGACTCGAAGTACCTGGGCCGCAACGACAACCCCGGCACCATGGGCGTGAGCAACCAGCCGGGCCAGCCGGCCAACGCCTTCATCCCGGCCACGCGCAGCCAGCACGGCCGCGGCGGCGAGGTGCTCGACGCCTTCGTCTACGCCAAGGGCTCGGTGGGCGACATGCCCGGCTCCATCCGCGTCGGCAAACACGCGCTGCAATACGGCGAGAGCCTGTTCTTCGGCCAGAACGGCATCGCCAATGCCCAGGGCCCGGTGGACGTGGCCAAGATCGTCTCGGTGCCCAACTGGCAGTTCAAGGAAGTGCTGCTGCCGGTGGAGCAGGTTTCGGGTAGCCTGGAGGTGGCCGAAGGCGTGACGCTGGGCGGCTACTACCAGCTCAAGTGGCGCCCCAGCAAGATCCCGGGCGTGGGCAGCTACTTCTCGAACCAGGACTACATCGGGGGTGGCCAGGTGTTCTTCGGCCCGCCGCTGCCGCCGGTGCTGGTGACCGACAACAGCAAGGACCAGCTCCCGCCCGACAGCGGACAGTTCGGCGGGCAGTTGCGCTGGTCCCCCTCGGGCAGCGACTACGAGTTCGGCTTCTACGCCGCGCGCTACCACGAGAAGACGCCCGCCGTGCCGGTGTTCGATCTGATCAACGGCAACGTGCACAAGGTCTATGCCACCGGCATCAAGACCGTGGGCGCCAGCGTCACGTCCTCCATCGGCCAGCTCAACTGGGCGCTCGAAGGCTCGGTGCGCACCGATGCGCCGCTGGCCAACGACCCCGCCGTGCTCGGGGGCGCGCCCTTCATGCCGCCGGTGAACTGCGACGGCTCCGCCGGCAACCCCTGCTACGCCACCGGCAAGACCGCGCACCTGAACCTCTCGGGCATCTACGTGCTCAACAAGTCCGGCCTGTGGGACGGCGGCGCGCTGGTGGCCGAACTGGCCTGGAACCGCCTCATGAGCGTGGACAAGAACCCCGGCACCGTGGGCTTTGGCGGGCTCGACCCCAACACCACCCGCAGCGCCATGGCGTTTCGCATGATCTTCGAGCCGCAGTACTTCCAGGTGCTGCCGGGTCTGGACCTGTCGATCCCGATCGGCCTGGGCTACAACTTCGGCGGCCGTTCCTCGGCCATCTTCAACTTCGCCGGCGGCGCCAGCAAGGCGGGCGACGTCAGCGTGGGCATCAAGGCCAAGTACCAGAACGCCTGGAACATCGGTCTGAACTACACGGCCTTCTTCGGCAAGGAAAACACCTTCACCGTGGCCGACCCGCGCACCCCCACGCGCATGTTGTCCTATGGCCAGACCCAGAAGGACCGCAACTACCTGTCCTTCAACGTCTCCCGCACCTTCTGACCCCCACCCGAGAAACACCATGAAGCACAACGCAAAACCCCACTGGCTGCTGGCCGCGCTGCTGGCCACCGCCCTCCCGCTGCAGGCCGCCGTGACGGCCGACGAGGCCGCCAAACTCAAGTCCACGCTGACCCCCGTGGGCGCGGAAAAAGCCGGCAACAAGGCCGGCACCATTCCCGCCTGGGACGGCGGCCTGAGCAAGGCCCCCGCGGCCTACCGCAACGGCGACGCGCGCCCCGACCCCTTCGCCGCCGACAAGCCCCTGCTGTCGATCAGCGCGAAGAACATGGCCGAACACGCCGACAAGCTCACCGACGGTGTGCAGGCGCTGATGAAGAAGCACCCGGACTTCCGCATCGACGTCTACCCCACGCGCCGCAGCGCCGCCATGCCGCAGTTCGTGTACGACAACACCTTCCAGAACGCGACCCGCGCCAAGACGGTGGAAGAAGGCCACGGTGTGGAAGGCGCCTACGGTGGCATTCCGTTCCCCATTCCGAAGGACGGCTATGAAGCCATCTGGAACCACCGCCTGGCCTGGCGCGGCGGCAACTACACCATGCCGGTGCGGGTCTGGGTGGTCACGGCCGATGGCAAGCGCAACATGGCCTCGGGCGGGGTGCAGACCATCAGCCAAGCCTTCTACGACAAGACCGGCAGCCTGGACAAGTTCGACGGCTTCTACAGTTTCGGCAAGTTCGTGGCCAACGCCCCGGGCTCCAAGGCCGGCGAAGCGATCCTGGCGCACGACGGCGTCAACGCCTCGGCGCCGCGCGGCCTGTGGCAGTACCTCGTGGGACAACGCCGCGTGCGCAAGGCCCCTTCGGTGGCCTACGACACGCCCGACTCCGTGACCTCGGGCATCGGCCTGTTCGACGAAGCCTTCAACCTGTTCGGCCCGATCGACAAGCACGACCTGAAGCTGATCGGTAAGAAGGAGATCTACATCCCCTACAACAACAACCGCGCCGCCGCCGCCAAGGTGGACGACCTGGTGACCCCGGGCACGCTCAACCCGGACCAGGTGCGCTGGGAGCTGCACCGGGTGTGGGTGGTCGAGGCCACGCTGGGCGCGGGCAAGCGCCACGTGGTGCCCAAGCGCAAGTACTACATCGATGAAGACACGTGGCAGATCGTGCTGTTCGACGGCTGGGACGCCAAGGGCCAGCTCTGGCGCACCAACTACTCGCTGATGCTGACCGCGCCCGACATCCCGGCCGTGACCAGCTTCGTGATGTGGGGCGGCTATGACATGCAGACCGGCGCCTACTACCTGAACATGGCCTCCAACGAGTTGCCCAAGCAGTACGAGGTCACGCCGCCGCTGTCGCGCTCGGTGTTCAGCCCCGCGTCGCTGGCCAACGAGGGCGGCAGGTAATGGCCCCCCCCCGAAGCGCCTTCGGCGCCTCCCCCCCAGGGGGGCGCCACCTGCGGCCCGGCGAAGCCGGTTCCGCGGTGGCCCCGGTCGGCGTGGCGCGCCGCCGCGCCCTCGCTGGGCTGGCGGGCTGGGCCGTGGCGGGCCTGTTGCCCGCTGGCGCCCGTGCGGCGCAGACCGCTGCGGTCCCCGCCGTGCTCTCGCGCCCGGCCCTGATGAGCCCCAAGGCCCTGGGGGCTGCGATGCTCGCGGTGACCCGGGCCGGCAGCCGGCTGGTGGCCGTGGGCGAGCGCGGCACGGTGCTGCTGTCGGACGACCACGGCCAGCACTGGCAGCAGGCGCCGACGCCGGTGCAGGTGACGCTGACCTGCGTCACCTTCGCCGACGCGCGCCACGGCTGGGCCGCCGGGCATCTGGGCACCATCCTGCACAGCGACGACGGTGGCCAGACCTGGCGCAAGCAGTTCGACGGCATCGCCGCCGCCGCGCGCATGGCCGAGGCGGCGCGCGCCTCGGGCGACGCCGAGGCCCTGGCCGACGCGCAGGCCCTGGTGAACGAAGGCCCGGACAAGCCCTTCTTCGACCTGAGCTTCGTCGACACACGGCGCGGCTTTGCCGCGGGTGCCTACGGCCTGCTGTTCGCCACGGCCGACGGCGGCCAGACCTGGCAGCCGCTCCCGGCGCGCGCGGCCAACCCGCAGGGCCTGCACCTCTATGGCCTGCGGGCCACGGCTGACCAACTGGTCGTGGCCGGCGAGCAGGGCCTGCTGATGCGCTCGGTGGATGGCGGCGCCAGCTTCTCGGCCCTGAGCTCGCCCTACAACGGCAGCTTCCTCGGCCTGCTGCAGACCCCCGGCGGCCAGCTGGTCGCCCACGGGCTGCGCGGTTCGGCCTACCGCGCCGGCCCCGACGCGGCGCGGTGGGAGCGGCTGGAGAGCCAGACCGCGGCCACGCTGGGCGCCAGCGCCGTATTGCCCAACGGCGGCTTCGTGCTGGTCAGCCAGGTCGGCGAGGTGCTGATCGCCCCACCCGACGCCGCCACCCTGCGCCGCCTGCCGGTGCGCGAAGCCGTGCCCATCGCCGGCGCCGCCCTGGCCGCCGACGGCGCCCTGGTCCTGGCCAGCCTGCGTGGCATGCGCCGCCTGGCTTCATTGCCCATCGAGTGAACCCGTTCCCATGAACCACGATTCCCCCCTCGACGCCCAGCCCGTCGTCACGCGGCTGGAGGACTTTGACCCGGCCTCGGGCTCGGTCATCGAACGCGCCTTCTTCAACCACCGGCCCTGGGTGCTGCTGCTGAGCCTGCTGCTCACCCTGGTGCTGGGCTGGCAGGCCACGCGGCTGCAGCTCAACGCCAGCTTCGAGAAGACCATCCCCACCGGCCACCCCTACATCGCCAACTACCTGGCGCACAAGGCCGACCTGGGCGGCCAGACCAACGCGCTGCGCCTGGTGGTGCAGGCCAAGCAGGGCACGATCTTCGACCAGCAGTACCTGGAGACGCTGCAGAAGATCAACGACGAGATCTTCCTGCTGCCCGGGGTGGACCGCCCATTCATGAAGTCGCTCTGGACCTCCAACACCCGCTGGGTGGCCGTGACCGAAGAGGGCCTGGACGGCGGGCCGGTGATCCCCGATGCCTTCGACGGCTCGCCGCAAAGCCTGGCCGAACTGCGCGCCAACGTGGAGCGCTCGGGCGAGATCGGCCAGCTGGTGGCGGGCGACTTCAAGTCCAGCATCGTCTTCGTGCCGCTGCTGGACCGCCACCCCGAGACCGGCCAGGCGCTGGACTACGGCGACCTCTCGCGCCAGATCGAGGCGCTGCGCGCGCGCTACGACAGCGACACGCTGCAGATCCGCGTGACCGGTTTTGCCAAGGTGGTGGGCGACCTCATCGAAGGCCTGCACCAGGTGCTGCTGTTCTTCCTACTGGCGCTGGCCATCACCACGGCCCTGCTCTACGGCTACACGCACTGCAAGCGCAGCACGGCGCTGGTGGTCGCGTGTTCGCTGGTGGCGGTGGTCTGGCAGTTCGGCACCTTGGCACTGCTGGGCTTCGAACTCGACCCGTATTCGGTGCTGGTGCCCTTCCTCGTGTTCGCCATCGGCATGAGCCACGGCGCGCAGAAGATGAACGGCATCATGCAGGACATCGGGCGCGGCACGCACCGCGTGGTGGCCGCGCGCTACACCTTCCGCCGCCTGATCGTGGCCGGCGCCACCGCGCTGCTGTGCGACGCCGTGGGCTTCGCGGTGCTGTTCATCATCCAGATCAAGGTGATCCAGGACCTGGCGCTGATCGCCAGCATCGGCGTGGCCATGCTGATCGTGACCAACCTGCTGCTGCTGCCCATCCTGCTGTCCTACGTGGGCGTGAGCCCCAAGGCGGCCGAGCGCAGCCTGCGCGCGGACTCGGCGCAGGCCCTGCAGCGCTCGTGGCTGTGGTCGGGCCTGACGCGCTTCACCCAGCGGCCAGCCGCCGCCATCGCGGTGGGCACGGGCGCGCTGCTGGCCGTGGCCGGCTTCGCGGTAAGCCTGCACCTGTCCATCGGCGACCTCGACCCGGGCGCGCCCGAGCTGCGCCCGGACTCGCGCTACAACCAGGACAACGCCTACCTGATCTCGCACTACGCGGCCAGCACCGACATCCTGACCGTGATGGCCACCACACCGCCCGACCGCTGCACCAGCTACGGCTCGCTGTCCACGCTGGACGCGCTGGCCTGGCAGCTGGAGCAACTGCCCGGGGTGGAGTCCACCAACTCCATGGCCGCGCTGTCCAAGCTGGCCATGGTGGGCTACAACGAAGGGCACCTGAAGTGGTTCGAGCTGCTGCCCAACGAAAGCGCCCTGGGTGGTGTGCAGACCCGCGCGCCGCGTGAGCTGTTCAACCAGAGCTGTTCGTTCCTGGCGCTCTACGTCTACCTGAAAGACCACAAGGCCGAGACGCTGGAGCGCGTGGTGGCCGAGGTGGAACGCTTCAAGGCCGACAACGACTCGCCCGAGCTGAGCTTCAAGCTCGCCGCGGGCAGCGCCGGCATCGACGCGGCCACCAACATCGTGGTGCGCCAGGCCATGCGCGAGATGCTGCTGTGGGTCTACGCCGCCGTGGTGATCCTGTGCTGGATCACCTTCCGCTCCTGGCGCGCGGTGATCGTGGCAGTGCTGCCGCTGATGCTCACCTCCATCCTGTGCGAAGCGCTGATGGTGGGCCTGGGCATGGGCGTGAAGGTGGCCACGCTGCCGGTGATCGCGCTGGGCGTGGGCATCGGTGTGGACTACGCGCTCTACGTGCTCAGCGTCACGCTCGCCCGGCTGCGCGCCGGAGACAGCCTGGCCGAAGCCTATGCGCACGCGCTGCAGTTCACCGGCCGCGTGGTGATGCTCACCGGCGTGACGCTGGCGCTGGCCGTGGGCACCTGGGCGTTTTCGCCCATCAAGTTCCAGGCCGACATGGGCATCCTGCTGGCCTTCATGTTCGTCTGGAACATGGTGGGTGCGCTGGTGCTGCTGCCCGCGCTCGCGCACTTCCTGTTGCCCAGCGCCCGCACCGTCCCAATCGAGAACGCCCCCACCGCCACTCCCACTGCCGACCGCACGACGTCCGTCCAAAGCGCCTGATCAGGTTGGTCCCCCCACTTTGAAAGTCCATCCCATGACCCATGAAGCTCACATCAACGTCCAGGGTGTGCCGATCCGCTACCGCGACAGCGGTGGCCCGGGCATGCCCATCCTGCTGTCCCACGGCATTGGGGGCTCACTGGAACTGTGGGATTCGCAGTTCAGCGAAGACCTTCAGGCGCACCGCCTGATCGCCTGGGACATGCCGGGTCACGGCCTGTCCGGCATGGGCGAGCAGCCCTACGACGCCGACAAATTCGCCCGGTTTGCGTGGCAGTTCCTGGACGCCCTGGGCATCCAGCGCCTGGTGCTCGCGGGCAACTCGCTCGGCGCAGCGGTCTCGGTGCGCATGGCGGGTCTCGCCCCGGACCGGGTGGCCGGCCTGGTCCTGGCCAACTCGGCCTCGCTGGGGCGCGAGGTGTTCGCACCCTTCAAGGTCATGACGCTGCCGGTGCTGGGCGAGCTGATGAGCAAGCCTGGCAAAGCCGGGGTGGAGCGTCAGATCCAGGCCATTTTTCACAAGCCTTCGGTGGCCACCGCACAGATCCGCGAAACCATCAGCCGCAACGTTCACAAACCCGAAGGCGGCAAGGCCTTCCTGGCCACGCTGCGGTCCATGTCCGATCTGGGTGGTCAAAGCAAGAAGGCCTTTTCGCACACCCTCAGCATCTTGAAGGCGATGCAGGTGCCGGTGCTGTTTGTGCACGGAAGGCACGACACCGTGCTGCCCCTTCAGCACTCCGTGGCGGCCCAGGCCATCACACCCCGTTCAAGTCTGCTGGTGCTGGAAGACTGCGGACACACCCCACAGCTGGAAAAGCCGACCGAGTTCAATCGCGCGCTGAACGGCTTTGTGAGCGCATGCGTTTGAAGACCCGTCGCGGTCGTCCGCAGTCCACGGCCTGACCACACAGCACACGCCCCCATGCCCATACCCATGCGCCACCTGCTTCGTTGGTTGATCGCGCTGGCGCTGGCCGGCCAGGCCGGTCTGGCGATGCCGGCCGAGCCCGTCGTCATCGGCCAGTCGCTGCCGCTCACGGGCAGTGGCTTTCCGGTGGCCAACCGGGTGCTGGCCGGTGCCAAGGCCTATGTGGAACGGTTCAACGCCAGCGGCGGCCTGCAGGGCCGGCCGCTGGAGCTGGTGACGCTGGACGACGGGGGCGACCCCGGCCGCCATGCGGCGAACCTGCGCACCCTGGCCAGCCAGCACCGCGCGGTGGCCGTGCTCAACTGCCTGGGCGAAAGCGCCTGCCGGGCCGCCGCCGAGGCCACGCGCGAGCTGCGCCTGCCGCTGATCGGCCCGATGTCGGGCGCGCTCGCGCTGCGCTCGCCCACGCTCCCGCAGGTGTTCAGCCTGCGCCCGGACGACGCGCGCGAAGCGGCTGCGCTGGCGCGCCAGCTGCAGTCCATCGGCATCACACGCGCCCTGCTGCTGAGCGACGGTGCGGAACCGGCGCGCGGCGAGGCGCTGGCCCAGGCCCTGGAAACATCGGGCATCCGGCTGCAACGCGCCACGGTCGACGCCACCAAGGACGCGATCGCAGGCGCCTTGCAGCATATGACACCCGGCGCGCAGCAGGCGCTGGTCATCCACCTTGGGCTGGACGGCCAGGACGCGCTGGGCCGGCTGGACGCCAGCCTCTTCACAGGCGTGCCCGGCACCATCGCCACGCTGTCGTCGGGCGGCCTGACCCACATGACGCGGCTGTTTCCCGGCCGCGTGGTCGGCTACACCAGCGTGGTGCCCAACCCGGAAACGCCCCGCCTGCCGGTGGTGCGCGAGTTCCTGCGCGACGCCGATGCCTTCATCGGCCCCGAAGCGATCACCTTCGAAGGCCTGGAGGCCTACCTCAACCTGCGCCTGTTTGCCGAAGCCTTGCGCCGGGCCGGCCCGTCGGCCGACGGCGCCCGCATCGCGCAGAGCCTGGAGGCCCTGGGCGCGCTCGACATGGGCGGTTTTCGCCTGCGCTTCGGCCCCGGCCAGCACCACGGCTCGGAGTTCGTCGAGGTCGGCCTGCGCGCACGCGACGGCCGCCTGCTGCGCTAGCCGCCCTTCCCTCCGTTTCCACACCCCCAACCCCTTTTCCCATTCCCCCAACAGGAGACCCCATGACCGTCACCACCACCCTCCCCCGCGCGCCCATGGACCCGGGCCTCGCCGGCTTTCTGGCCCAGGCCGCCGCGCAGGGCAACCCGCCGCTGGAAGCGCTGCCGCCCGCGGTCGGGCGCCAGATCTACCGCGACCTGGCCGCGGGCCTGGGCTTGCCGTCACCGGTGGTCGCCACGGAAGACCGCAGCATCGCGGGCCCCGGCGGGCCGCTCAAGCTGCGCATCTACCACCCCGACGCGGCCGGGCCCCTGCCCGCGCTGTTCTATGTGCACGGCGGCGGCTACGTGATCGGCGACCTGGAAACCCACGACGCGGTGTGCCGCACCCTGTGCCACAGCGTGGGCGCCGTGGTGGTGGCGGTGGACTACCGGCTCGCGCCGGAGCACCCGTTTCCCGCGGCCGTGGACGACGTGGTCTGCGTGCTGCAGTGGCTGGCAGCGCACGCCAAAGAACTGCGCGCCGACCCGTCGCGCATCGCCCTGGCGGGTGACAGCGCGGGGGCCCAGCTGGCCGCCACGGCCTGCCTGCGCACGGCCGGCACCATCGCGCCGCGCGCCCTGGGCCTGATCTATCCGGTGGCGCAGCACCACAGCGAACCCAGCGCCTCGATGGCCGAGAACGGCGAAGGCAAGTTCCTCACCCACGGTGTCATGCAATGGTTCATCAACTGCTACCTGGACGGCCGCAGCGAACTCACCCGGCACCCGGACTTCGCCCTGCTGAGCGCGCCCACGCTGGCCGCGCTGCCGCCGAGCTGGGTCGCCACCATGGGCCACGACCCGCTGCGCGACGAAGGCCACGCGCTGGCGCAGCGCATCGAGCAGGCGGGGGTCGCCACCGAGCACCGCCACTACCCCGGCGCCATCCACGCCTGCATCCACTTCACGGCCGTCTCGCCGGTGGGCGGGCAGGTGGTGGCCGACCTGGCCGACTGGCTGCGCGCGCGGCTGGCGTGACGCACTGCGTCTGGGGTTGGGCTATCCCGACCTTTATTCGACGGGTGCCACAAGGCCGTGGCGGGGTGCAAACCGGAAGGCGGCGACCGTCTGCACCAGGTCGCCGGCCTGGCTCTTGAGGCTGCTCGCGGCGGACGCGATCTGTTCCACCATGGCCGCATTCTGTTGCGTGTTCTGGTCCATCTGCGTGACGGCGTCGCTGACCTGACCCACCGCGCTGCTCTGCTCGGTGCTGGCCGCGCTGATCTCGGCCACGATGTCGGTCACTTGGCGGATGCTCTGCACCACGTCCTGCATGGTGCTGCGCGCGCGGTCCACCAGGGCGGAACCTTGTTCCACGTGGTCCACGCTGTTGGCAATCAGGGTCTTGATTTCCTTCGCCGCTTCGGCGCTGCGCCCGGCCAGCAGGCGCACTTCGCCGGCCACCACCGCAAAGCCCCGGCCCTGTTCGCCAGCGCGTGCGGCTTCCACCGCTGCATTGAGCGCCAGGATGTTGGTCTGGAAGGCGATGCCGTCGATCACGGAGATGATGTCGGAGATCTTCTGGCTGGAGGTGTGGATGGCCTTCATGTTGTCCACCACCTGACCGACCACTTCACCGCCCTGCACGGCCACCGACGAAGCGCTTTGTGCCAGCGAGTTGGCCTGGCGCGCGTTGTCGGCGTTCTGGCGCACGGTGGAGCCCAGTTCTTCCATGCTGGCCGCCGTCTGTTCCAGCGCGCTGGCCTGGCTTTCGGTGCGGCCGCTGAGGTCGTGGTTGCCCTGCGCGATTTCGGTGCTGGCCATGGCCACCGACTCGCTGCCCTGGCGCACGCGGCTGACGATGTCGGCCATGTTGTCGCGCATGGAGCGCAGGCTGTGCATGAGGCTGTGGGTGTCGCCGGCGCGGATCGGCACGTTCACCGACAGGTCGCCTTGTGCAATGCGTTCGGTGATGGCGCTGGCCAGTGCCGGCTCGCCGCCGAGCTGGCGCACGATGCTGCGCGATATGAGCAGGCCGACGCCCAGCAGCGCCAGGGCCAGCGCGAGCGCGCTCAGGCCCATCTTCACGGTGCGGTCCCAGATGGTGGTGGTCACGGTGTCCACGTACACACCCGAACCGATCACCCAGCCCCAGGGCGCGAAGCCCTTCACATACGAGACCTTCTGCACCGGGTTTTCGCTGCCGGGCTTGGGCCACATATAGGACACGTAGCCGGCGCCGCTTTTCTTCACCGTGTTGACGAATTCCCGAAACAGGAAGGTGCCTTCGGGGTCCTTGTTCTCGCTCAGGTCCTTGCCTTCGAGTTCGGGGCGGATCGGGTGCATGACCATGACCGGCTTCATGTCGTTGATCCAGAAATACTCCACCTCGCTGTAGCGCAGCGCGCGGATGGCGGCCAGCGCCTGGGCCTTGGCATCGGCCTCGCTGAGGCCGCCCTTGGCGGAGAGGCTGTGGTAGTGCGTGATCAGGCCATGGGCGGTTTCCACGGTCTGGCGCACGCCGCTCTGGCGCTCTTCCATGATCAGCGCCCGCTCGGACGTGAGGAACAGGGCCAGCAGGATGACCAGCCCCATGACCGCACTGGCAACCAGAATGAAAAGGCGTCGCGAGACGCTCAGGGATGTCGATTGGAACATGGTGGGTCCTGTCGGAGAGGGGCGCCAAGTGCGCGGGTCATGGGATCCATGCAGGGCGGAACGATCCGCAACGCATCTTGGAAAATGGTGGAGCAAGCCCTAACTATCGGCCGATCGGACGCAATCTGTACGCCCGAAGCGAGCCGGATTTCGCCGCCAATTCGCGGGCTTCGGCCCGGGACCCACCGCTGTCGGTGCCTTCCCTGGCTTGGTAGAGCAACCCAACGAACTTCAAGAAGGACCTGCCTCTGAGACCTCGCCCCCAGCGAGATCACCGATACCTTCTGATAGCATCGCCCCCACGTTAGAGGTGTTCCAAGACTGTTCAGTCGACGGAATTAAACGGGAAGTCGGTGCGCTGGCCCAGAAACCTGGACCCCCTATTCCGACGCTGCCCCCGCAACGGTAAGCAAGACAAACCTGGCAAGACAGCCACTGTGCTCACGCATGGGAAGGCGCCAGGCAGAAGAAGCCCTTTCTTCACTTGCGAGCCCGGAGACCGGCCTGTGACGACATGTGCGGCATTGCGGTGGGCGATGTGAGCCGGTGGCAGGCCCACGTGCGCCTGAGCTGTCTCTTCTTCATTCCTCCCCGCGTCCGCGTTGTGCTTCTCGTGCGCGGGTGTGCGTCTGGAGAGTTGGAATGGTTTCATGCACGGGGCAGGCCCAGGCCTGCCGGCGGCTCGTCGTCGCTTTCGAAATATCTGCCCACCGGGCCGCACGGCCATGACCGGCACCGTCTGGTTCGTGGGTGCGGGTCCGGGTGACCCGGAACTGATCACCGTCAAGGGCCGCGCCCTGGTGGAGCGGGCCGGCGCGATCCTCTTCGCGGGCTCGCTGGTCAACGAGGCCGCCACCCGCTGGGCGCCCCCGGGCTGCGCGATCGCCGACAGCAAGGACATGACGCTGGACCAGATGGCCGCCTGGCTGCTGGCGCAGGCGCAGCGGCACGAGACGGTGGTGCGCCTGCAGACCGGCGACCCCGCCCTGTACGGCACGCTGATCGAGATGGTGCAGCCGCTCGATGCGGCGGGCGTGCCGGTGCGAGTGGTGCCGGGCGTGTCCTCGGCCATGGCCTCGGCGGCGGCCGGCGTGGAGAGCTTCACCCTACCCGAGGTGACCCAGAGCGTGATCTTCACCCGCGTCGAGGGCCGCACGCCCATGCCCCCGGGCGAAGACCTGGCCGCCCTGGCCAGCCACCACTGCACCCTGTGCATCTTTCTCTCGATCACCTTGCTGCACAAGGTGGAAGCGGGCCTGCGCGCCGCGGGCTGGGCCGAGGACGCGCCCATGCTGGTGGTGCACAAGGCCAGTTGGCCGGGCGAGGAGCTGATCGTGCGCGGCACCCTGGCCGACATCCGGCAGCGCTGCCGCGAGGCCAAGGTGGTGAGCCAGTCCATGGTGATCGCCAGCCCCACGCTGGGCGCGCGCCACTGGCCCACGCTGGCCAAGTCCCGGCTCTACGACCCCAGCTTCACCCACCGCTTCCGCCGCGCCAGCGCGCCCGCCACCCCCACCGCCCCGGAGTTCCCATGACGTCTGAAACCCTTCTGCTGGTGGGCCACGGCTCGCGCGAGCCCTCGGGCAACGAAGAGATACAGGTCTTCGCCGAACGGCTGCGCCTGCGCCAGCCCGACTGGCGCATCGAGGTCTGCTTCATCGAGTTCTCCGAGATCACCCTGAGCGAGGGCCTGAAGCGCGCGGCCAGCGGCGCGCAGCGCGTGTGGGTGCTGCCGCTGATCCTGAACGCGGCGGGCCACGTGAAGATGGACATCCCGCAGGCCATCGCCTCCGCCCGCCTCCAGTTCCCGCGGGTGCAGTTCCAGTACGCGCCCCACCTGGGCGCGGGCGAACCGATGCTGGCCATCCTGCGGCGCCGCCTCAAGAGCGCGATCCAGGCCCTGGACATGCCCGACCCGCGCACCACCGGTGTGGTGATCCTGGGCCGCGGCTCGTCCGACCGGCAGGCCAACGGCGACATGGCCCGCATGGCTCGCTGGCTGATGGAGGAGACCGAGCACGAGCTGGTGGACCTCGCGTTCACCGGCATCACCCACCCGCGGCTGGAAACGGTGGTGCAGCGCCAGAACCTGCTGGGCATGAAGCAGGTGGTGGTGCTGCCGTACTACCTGTTCAACGGCACCCTGGTGGAGCGCATCGCGCGCCAGGTGGAGCACCTGAAAGCCCAGTACCCGACGCTGCGTTTCGTCTCCACGAAGTACTTCGGTTTTGAGCCCGAGATCTTCGAGCTGCTGGAGCAGCGCGTGGGCGACATGCGGCGCCACGCGCCGGCCGCGCTCATGCCTTGCGACGGCTGCAAGTACCGCCACTTTGCCGAGGAACACGGCCTGGGTGGTCACCACCACGACGACGCGCTGCCGCACAGCCACGACCACGACCACGCGCACCCGCATGAACACCCCCACGCGCACGAACATGGGCATGCCCATGGACACGACCACGGACACCCCCATGACCACGCCCGCGCCTGACACGGCCAACGTCGTCACCGAGCAGCTCACCGCGGCGGGCCGCGCCATCGAGCACGACTCGTTCGCCGTGATCGACCGCGAGGTGCGCTCGCACCGCTACACGCCCGGGCAATGGCCCATCGTGCGCCGCATGATCCACGCCAACGCCGATTTCGACTTCAACGGCCTGACCGATTTCCACCCGCAGGCGGTGGCTGCGGGCCTGGCCGCGATCCGGTCGCGCCGCACCCGCGTGGTGGCCGACGTGGAGATGATCTGCGTCGGCCTCTCGGCCCCGCGCCTGGGCCACTTCGGCATGGGCACGCACCAGTTCATCAGCGACGCCGACGTGATCGAGCAGGCCAAGGCCGAGGGCACGACCCGCGCCGTGCAGGCCATGCGCAAGGCGCACCGGCTGGGCCTGATCGACGGCGCCATCGTGGGCATCGGCAACGCGCCCACGGCGCTGATCGAGATCGTGCGCCTGATCCATGAAGAGGCCGCGCGCCCCGCGCTGGTGGTGGGCATGCCGGTGGGCTTCGTCTCGGCCGCCGAATCCAAGGACCTGATGGCGCTGCAGACCGGCGTGCCCTGGGTGGTGATCCGGGGGCGCAAGGGCGGCTCGACCCTGGTGGTGGCCGCGATCCACGCGCTGCTGGGCCTGGCCGAGGCGCAGGAGCTCGCCGCATGATGAAGAAGGACGCGCCGCGCGGCACCCGCACCGGTTTCACCACCGGCGCGTGTTCGGCCGCGGCCGCGCGTGCGGCGGTCATCGGCCTGGTCACGGGCGCGGTGCCCGGCGAGGTCGAGTGCCAACTGCCCAACGGCGACCGGGTGAACTTCGTGGTGCACGACGGCCGGGTGGAGGGCAGCGGCGCGCAAAGAACCGCCCACGCCATGGTGATCAAGGACGCGGGCGACGACCCGGACTGCACCGACAAGGCCCACCTCACCGCCGACCTGCACCTGCTGCCCGAGCAGCCGGGCCAGGTGCTGCTGGCCGGCGGCGTCGGCGTGGGCACGGTCACCATGCCCGGCCTGGGCCTGGCGGTGGGCGGCCCGGCCATCAACCCGGTGCCGCGCCGCAACATCGAGGCCAATGTGCGCGCCGTCGGCCAGGGCCTGCTCGACGAAGTGGGCCTGCGGGTCACACTCTCCGTGCCGCAGGGCGAAGAGATGGCCAAGAAGACGCTGAACGCGCGCCTGGGCATCCTGGGCGGCATCTCCATCCTGGGCACCACCGGCATCGTCAAGCCCTACTCCACCGCCGCCTACCGCGCCAGCGTGGTGCAGGGCGTGCAGGTGGCGGGCACGCTGGGCCACGGCGTGGTGGTGCTCACCACCGGCGGGCGCACCGAAAAGTTCGTGATGGAAGAAATGCCCGAACTGCCCGAGCCGGCCTTCGTGCAGATGGGCGATTTCCTGCGCTACGCCATGGGCGCGGCGGTGAAGGCCGGGCTGAGGAAGGTCGTCATCGGCGGCATGGTCGGCAAGCTGACCAAGATCGCCCAGGGCGAAACCATCACCCACGCGGGCCGCGCCGAGGTGGACACCGGCCTGCTGGCCGATCTGGCCGCGAGCGTGGGCGCGCCACCCGAGGTCTGCGAGGCCATCCGCGGCAATGAGACGGCACGCTACGCCGGCGAGCGCATGGACGCGCTGGGCCTGGGCACCGCGTTTCACACCGCGCTGGCGCAGAAGGTCATTCAGACCCTGCGCACGCGCTACCCCGATCAGTTCGAGCTGCAGGTGCTGGTCTGCGACTTCGACGGCAAAAAAATAGCGGAGGCGACGTGAGCCACCCCCGCAGCGCTTCGCGCTACCCCCTCAAGGGGGCGACACCAGCCGTCCGGCGAAGCCGGCCCGGCGGTGTCCCCCGATTAGATCGTTTCATGCGTCGCGGCCCGTGCCGGGCGCTGTGGAGTCACTGAAATGGCGTCAGCTACTGTGATCGAAAAATGCCGCATCGTCGGCGTACTGGACGACGGTGTCGCCAGCCTGGGCGCGACGGCGCTGCGGCACTTGCAACAGGCCGATCTGGTCATTGGCGCGGCCCGCACGCTGCAACTGCTGGCCGGGCAGATGGCGCCTGGCGCCGAGCAGCGCGACCTCGGTGGCGCGCTGTCGCAGGTGCCTGAGTGGATCCGCGCCGCGCAGGCCGAACACCGGCGCGTGGTGGTGCTGGCCACCGGCGACCCGCTGTGCCACGGCATCGCGGCCTACCTCGGATCGCGCCTGTGTATCGAGGTGATCGAAGTGGTTCCCAACGTGTCGACCCTGCAGCTGGCCTGCGCCCGCCTGGGCCTGCCCTGGCAGGACATGCGCTTCGCCTCGGTGCACAGCAAGGACGCGGGCGACTGGGTACCCGGCTCGCCCCCCGGGCATGGGCTGTACGCGCTGCTGCGCGACATCCGCCAGCACGACCGCCTGGCCGTGCTGACCAGCCCGCACAACACGCCCGACCGCATCGCCCGCATGCTGATGGCCGAGGGCCTGGCCGACGACTTTCAGATGGCAGTGGCCGAGCGCCTGTGCCAGCCCGAAGAACGCATCGTCAGCGGCATGGCCATCAGCGCTGCGGCGCAGATGGACTTTGCCGACCCCAACGTGGTGCTGCTCTGGCGCAGCCGCCTGCGCGCGCCGCAGGTGCTGCTGGGTCTGCCGGACGCGAGCTTCGAGCAGCGCCACCCCGAGAAGGGGCTGATCACCAAACACGAGGTGCGCGCCGTGTCGCTGGCGCGCCTGCAGCTGCGCGCCGACAGCGTGGTGTGGGACATCGGCGCGGGCTCGGGCTCGGTGGGGCTGGAGGCGGCGCGCCTGTGCCGCAACGGCCATGTCTACGCGATCGAAAAGAACGCCGACGACGCGGCCATCGTGCAGCGCAACCGCCTGGCGATGGGCATCAGCAACCACACGCTGCTGCACGGCAAGGCGCCCGAAGGCCTGCAGGACTGGGCCGACCCGGACGCGGTGTTCGTGGGCGGCTCGGGCGGCGAGCTGGCCGAGCTGATCGCGCTGATCCTGAAACGACTCCAACCGAAGGGCTGGCTGGTGATGAACTTCGTGACGATCGAAAACCTGGCGGCCGCGGTCGACACCCTCAAGGCGCTCGGCGCCAGCTGGGACGTGCTGCAGCTGCAGGCCTCGCGCAGCAAGCCCATCCTGCACATGCACCGCATGGCGGCGGAGAACCCGGTGTGGATCGTGTGCGCGCAGGCCGGGGGTGCGGCATGACGCGGGCCGGCACGCTGTTCGGCATCTCCCTCGGCCCCGGCGACCCGGGCCTGATCACCCGCCGCGCCTGGGCGCTGCTGGAGCGGCGCGACGCCATCTGGACCTACCCGGTGCGCAGCCTGCGCAAAGACAGTTACGCGCTGGACATCGCGCTGCGCGCCGGCCTGCCCTTGCCCGAGCGACACCAGTCGCTGCTGTTCCCGATGACGCACGACGCGGAGAAGCTGGCGCGCCACTGGTTGAAAGCCGCTGAGACGGTGCGCGAGCTGCTGGCCAGCGGGCAGGACGTGCTGTTCCTGGTCGAAGGCGATGCCTCCACCTACGCCAGCTTCTGTTACCTGGCCCGCGTGCTGCGCGAGCTGGACGGCGATGCCCGCATCGAGATCGTGCCCGGCGTGACCTCGTTCAACGCCGCCTGCGCGCGGCTGCAGGTGCCGCTCTCGGAGCAGGACGACACCATCGCCATCGTGCCCGCCGCCTACGGCATCGCGGCGGTGGAGAAGATGCTGGATCACTTCGACACCCTGGTGCTGATGAAGGTCAAGCCGTTGCTGGACGACCTGATCAGCCTGCTGGAGCGGCGCGGCCTGCTGGCGCACAGCCGCTTCATCGAGAAAGCCGGTTCGCCGCTGGAACGCGTCGTCACCGACGTGGCCCAGCTCAAGGGCACGCCCGTCAATTACCTGTCGCTGCTGCTGGTGAAAAACCCCGGGCGCGAGCGCGGCGAGCTGCAACGCGGCTGCCGCAAAAAAACCAGCACCGAGATCGAAGAAGAGGAAACCCAGACATGACCACCCCCGAAACCGCCGTGCGCGTCGTCCTGGTGGCGATCACCAAACACGGCGCCCAGCAGACCGCCGATCTGGCGCGCCAGATGCCCGGCGCCAGCGTCTGCGTGGCCGACAAGTTCGCGCCGCTGATGGCGGGCCTGCCCAACCCGGTGCGCGCCTACGGCGGCGCCTTCCGCGATGAGATCGCCACGCTGTTCGCCGACTTCGACCAGGTGGTGTTCTTCGTGTCGCTGGGCGCCGTGGTGCGCCTGATCGCGCCGCACCTCAAGAGCAAGGACGAAGACCCGGGCGTGCTGGTGGTGGACGACGCGGCGCAGTTCGTGATCCCGGTGCTGTCGGGCCACGTGGGCGGCGCCAACGCTTGTGCCCTGACCGTGGCCGCCCTGCTGGGCGCCACGCCGGTGCTGACCACCGCCTCGGACGTGGGCAAGACCATTCCGGTGGACATCCTGGGCCGCGAGCTGGGCTGGAAGGTCGAGGCGCCCAAGATCAACATCACCCGCGTGTCGGCCCACGTGGTCAACGGCGAGCCGGTGGCTGTGGTGCAGGAAGCGGGCAGCCCGCACTGGTGGACCCGGCCCACGCCGCTGCCGGCCAGCATCCAGCGCTTCGAGCGCCTGGCCGACGTGGACCTGGCGCGCTTCAAGGCCGTGCTGTGGATCACCCACGCGCCGGTGACGGACGCGCACTGGGCCGAGCTGCACGAGCGCCTGGTCGTGTACCGCCCTCCGCTGGAGGCGGTGGCGTGAACGTGGCCTTGGGCCTGGGCTGCGACCGCGGCACGCCACTGGCCACGCTGCAGCACGCGCTGCGGGCGGCGCTGGTTCAGGCAGGGGCGCAGGCCGGGCAGGTGGTGGCCGCGGCCAGCATCACGCTCAAGGCCGACGAGCCGGGCCTGCTCGCCCTGGCCGCCGAACACGGCTGGGCCATGGCGTTTTACGCCCCCGCCGAGCTCGCCGGGGTGCCGGTGCCCAACCCGTCGGAGACCGTGCGCCGGTACACCGGCACGCCCTCGGTCAGCGAGGCCGCGGCCCTGCTGGCGGGGGCCCGCGCGCTCGGCCACGAACAGGCCTTGCCCATGACCGCCCTGCTGGTCGAAAAATTCAAACACCGTGGCGCCGATGGGCGCAACGCCACGGTTTCCATCGCCCGCTGTGACCGTTTTCTTTTTCCCCAACCCTGACTGGAGCACGCCATGAGTTCTTCCACCACCGCCCCCATTGCCACCCCCCAGCGCGTGAGTGCCACGCGCAGCCTGCTGCTGCAACTGACCTCCGGCGCCGCGCTGGGCCTGGTCGTCCTATACGGCGTGGCCTTCGCCGAAAGCCCGATCGCCCACAACGCCGCGCACGACGTCCGCCACGTCACCGTCAAGCCTTGTCATTGACTGGAGAGTTTCATGATTTTTCGACGATTGATCTGGGCGGCGCTGGCCGTGGCCCTGCTGGTGGGCAGCCTGCAATCGGGCCTGCAGCAGCTGCAGACCGTGCCCATCATCCTGGCGGCCGAGGTGTTTGAGAGCCAGAAGGCCGAGGCACCGCAACCGGCCATGGCGGCCACGCACGACCACGCGGACGGCACGGCGCACGACCATGGCGACACCGCCGAGGCCTGGGCGCCGGCCGATGGCGCCGAGCGCCTGTTCTGGTCCTGGGTGGCCCATCTGTTGCACGCCTTCAGCATGGCGCTGCTGTTGCTGGCGGTGATGGGGCTGTGCCTGTGGCGGGGCGCCACGCAGCGCTCCGTGCCGCTGGCGCTGTGGACGGCGGCCGCGGGCTGGCTGGTGTTCCACCTCTGGCCATCGCTGGGTCTGCCCGCCGAAATCCCCGGCATGGACGCCGCCCGTCTGGGCTCGCGCCAGGGCTGGTGGCTGCTGGCGGCGGGCAGTGCCGCGCTGGCCTGCGCCTCGGTGGCCGGACTGCGCAGCCCCCTGCGCTGGGCCGCCGCGCTGGCGTGGCTGGCGCTGCCGTTCGTGGTGGGAGCGCCGCACATCGCGGCCGATCCGCTGGCCGGGTTCACCGGCGAGGCCCAGGCGACCCTGCGCCGGCTGGGCGGCGATTTTGTCTGGGCCACCACCTGGCTGTCGCTCGGCTTCTGGGCCAGCCTCGGCGCGGTGGGCGGCCCGGCCTTCGGGCGCTGGCTGCGCCCGGCGCTGGAACACGCCCTGAAACCCGCCGACGCCACGGCCGGCACGCCCGCGAAAGCCGCCCCGTGAGCGGCAGCATCGCACTGGTGGGCATCGGCCCGGGCAGCCACGACCACATGACGCACCGGGCCCGCGCGGTGATCGCCGAGGCCGACGTGGTGGTGGGCTACGTCACCTACATCAAGCTGGTGGCCGACCTGCTCGAAGGCAAGGAGGTCATCCGCAAGGGCATGACCGAGGAGCTGGACCGCGCCGTGCACGCGCTGGAGCGCGCGCGCGAGGGCAAGAAGGTGGCGCTGATCTCCAGCGGCGACGCCGGCGTGTACGGCATGGCCGGGCCGACCTACGAGGTGCTGTTCCAGGCCGGCTGGACACCCGAGTCGGACGTGAGCGTGGAGGTGGTGCCGGGCGCCTCGGCCATCAACGCCTGTGCGGCGCTGGTGGGCGCGCCGCTCACGCACGACTTCTGCTCGATCTCGCTGAGCGACCTGCTCACGCCCTGGCCGGTGATCGCGCGCCGGCTGGACGCGGTCGCGGCGTCGGACTTCGTGGTGGCGCTCTACAACCCCAAGAGCGGGCGGCGCACCCAGCAGATCGTGCAGGCGCAGGCGCTGTTCCTGCGCCACCGCCGGCCCGACACGCCGGTGGCGGTGGTCAAGTCGGCCTACCGCAAGCGCGAGCGCGTCGAGTTCACCACGCTGGCGCACATGAGCGAGTGCGAGATCGGCATGCTCACCACCGTGCTGATCGGCAACAGCCACACCTTCGTGCGCCATGGCCTGATGGTCACGCCGCGCGGCTACGCCAACAAGTACGACCTGGACGAAGGCGGCAGCACGCGCGAAGGCGAGAAGGCGGGCCGCTCCCTGTCGAGCGGGCTGCTGGGCTGGATGGCGCAGCTGCGCGCCGACCATGCCGAGGGCATCGGTGTGGCCACGCTCGCGCAGCAGCACGGGCTGCCGCCCGACTACATCGAGGCGGTGCTGAGCGCGGCGGTGGACGAGCCGGAAACCACGACCCCCACCGAGGAGACCGAGGGATGAGCCAGGACACCGTGGAAAAGCCCCGCATCGGCGCCTACAAACGCCACCTGCTGATCTGCACCGGTCCGCGCTGCACGCAGGACGGCGCCTCGCAAGACCTGTTCGACAGCCTGGGCGAGAAGTTCAAGGCGGCCGGGCTGCACGACGGCGAACTGCGCGTGAAACGCAGCCGTGTGAGCTGTTTTGCCGCCTGCAAGGGCGGGCCGGTGATGTGCGTGCAGCCCGATGGCACCTGGTACTACAACGTGACCGACGCCAACATGGACCGCATCATCGACCAGCACCTCAAGCACGGTCGCGTGGTCGAAGACCTGGTGTTCCACCAGGGGCCCCAGGGGTCGGACGCTTGACGCCGGGCCACGCCCGGCAGGCCCGGGGCCTCCCTGCCAGGGATCAGCGCGAGAAGTACAGCGCCAGCAGGGCCAGCACCGCGGGCGCGGTCTGCACATACAAGGCCTTCGCGGTCGAGGTGTAGGCGCCGTACAGGCCCGCCACGGCCACGCAGGCCAGCACGAACGCCAGGCTCGGCACCTGCTGGAAGACCAGGGCCCAGAGGATGCCCGCGGCCAGGAACCCGTTGTACAAACCCTGGTTGGCCGCCATGGCCGTGGTGGCGCTGGCAAACTCCGGGGTCAGTTTGAAGGTCTTCATGCCCAGTGGCTTGTTCCAGAAGAACATCTCGACGGCGAGGATGTAGACATGGATAGCGCAGACCAGCAAAGACAAAGCCAGGGAGACCGTTTTCATCGTGATTCCAGCGGGAAGAAATAGAGGGCGGGCGCACCTCTGCGCCAGCACCGCATGTTAGGCAGGGTGCCGATGCCTGAATATCAACTCGCCGACACTTGTTGCATTGGACCCCCATGACCCCGGCCTCCCGCACCGCACAGAACGCCGTCTGGAAACCCACCCTGCTCGGCAACGCCTGGTACGCCAGTTGCCCCGCAGTACTGCAGGACGCGCTGCTCCAGAACGGCCGCCTGCGCAAGGTGTCGGCCGGGGGCTGGGTGTTCGAGCACGGCGCGACCGACCACGCGCTCTACTGCGTGCTGAGCGGCCAGGTGCAGGCGTATTACCCCGACCCCTCGGGCTCCATGCCGCTGCTGGCCACGCTGGACCCTTCGCACTGGTTCGGCGAGATGTCGTTCATCGACGCCGAGCCGCGCTCACACGTGGCCGTGGCCGAGCAGCAGGCCTTGCTGCTGTGTGTCGCCCACGCAGACCTGCTGCCGTTTCTGGACCTGCACCCCGGGTGCTGGCGCGACATCGCCCGCCTGGCCGTGAGCAAGCTGCGCCGGGCCTACCAGCTCATCCCGCTGGACGCGCAACTGCCGGCCAGGGCCCGTGTGGTCAAGCGGCTCTGGCTGGTGGCCCACGGCTACGGTTTCAAGGAAGACGCGCCGCGAACCCGCTTGCGCCTGTCGCAGGACCAACTGGCGTCCACGCTGGGCATCACCCGGCAGACCGCCAACAAGGTGCTGCGCGACCTGGAGCTGCAGGGGCTGGTGAAGCTGCACTACGGCGAGGTCGAGCTGCTGAACCTGCCCGGGTGGCAGCAGGCGATGCGCGACGAGTGAGCGCCTGCACCGGCGCACGAGGTGCGCCGACAGCGGACCGGCTCAGCCCCGGACGCCGGGCCGCGCGCGGCGCACCGCGAGCAGCAGCAGGCTGATCGCCACGCAGACCGCGAGCGACCAGCCCAGGCCGCGCGACCACAGCAGCTCGCCTTCACGCGCCGCGCCCATGAAGAACAGCACAAAGGCCAGCAGGTGCACGCCCCAGCGCTGCGCGCGGACCCACACAGCCTCGGAACCCAGCGTCCAGGCCAGCAGCACGTCCACACACCACCAGACCGCGAACACCGTGTCCAGGCGCGGCGCGCTGACCCGGGGGGTGTGCAGGATGCGCTGCCAGTCGTTGCCGAAGAGCACCACCACGGCCCAGTAGAAATGCACCAGAAAGACCAGCAGGGCCGCGGTCCAGAACGCGAGCCAGTAGCGCGCGGCGTGCTCCGAGCGGCGCCGGAACCCGAACAGGCTCAGGGCGGGCACCACCAGCACCAGCGCGGCCCAGATGGTGAAGAAGGTGCGGTGCAGGTCCAGCCGCTGCGCGGGCAGCATGTCGGGCGCGCCGCCGCCCGGCGGCTGCAGCGAGAACAGCGCCCTGTCGCTGGTCAGGTCCGCGCCGACGAAGGCCAGCGCCAGCAACAGGGCGGCGCTGAGCAGGGCGATCAGCATCGTCCGCCGGTCGGGCAAGGGAGTCTGGGAGGGTGCATGCATGGCGGGTCTTGCGTTCAAGGTGGGTGGGGATGTGGGGCGCCAAGAATGCCGTGGCGGCGCCACAGCGTCTGTCAAAAGTTCGACAATCCCGGTGGCCCACTCTCTCCAGCGACCACCACCACCCACCACGCCGCCGCCCACGGCGCCCCCGATGCCCCGCCCTGATGCCCTCCCTCCCGGCTTGCGCGCCGCGCTGGCCAGCGACGACTGGTTCGGCGCCTGCCCGGCCGAGCTGCAGGACGCGCTGTTGGCGCGCTCGCGCCTGCACCGCCTATCCCACGGCGAGTCTCTGTTCGCGCGCGGCGGACAGGCCAGCGGCCTGTGCTGCGTGACCGCGGGCGCGCTGAGCATCGGCGCGGTGAGCGCCGAAGGGCAGCCCGCCGTGCTGGCCTACCTGGAGCCCTACCAGTGGTTTGGCGAGATCTCCATGATCGACGAGCTGCCGCGCACCCACGACGCGGTGGCCGACGGCGACACCCAGGTGCTGGAGGTGCCGCGCGCCGGGCTGCTGGCCTGGCTGGAGACGCACCCGACGATGTGGCGCGAGCTGGCCCGCCTGGCCTGCCGCAAGCTGCGCGTGGCCTTCGCGGTGCTGGAAGAACTGGCGCAACTGCCGCTGGAAGAGCGCATCCGCCAGCGCCTGTGGCTGCTGGCCCAGGGCTACGGCAGCCGCGACGCCCCGCGCCGCCGCATCCGCCTGGGGCAGGAGGTGCTGGCGCACATGCTGGGCGTGAGCCGGCAAAGCGTCAACAAGGCCCTGAAGACGCTGGAGGCGCGCGGCGTGGTGCGCCTGCACTACGGGGAAATCGAACTGCTCTGAGCCGGGGGGAAGTGCAGGGAAAAGACGGTGTGCTGCGGGTCGGCGTCGACGGACACGCGGCCACCGTGGGCCTCCATGATGGCGCGGGTGATCGACAGCCCGAGCCCCGTGCCGTCCGAGTCCGGATGCGCGCGGGACTTGTCGACCCGGTAGAAGCGGTCGAACAGCCGCAGCGGATGCTCGGTGTGAATGGTTCCGGCATTGGAAACACTCAAGACGGTTCCCTGATCGCTGCGCCGGATGGCCACGAGAACCTCGCCGGCCTCCGGGGAATGCCTCAGCGCATTCGACAGCAGATTGCTGATGGCGCGCCGCACCATGAGACCGTCCCCGACGATCTCGGCCTCACCGGCCAGCGTCAGGCGGATCTGTTTCTCATCGGCCACCGCGTCGTAGAAGTCGAACAGGGCCTGCACCTCGCGGGCCAGCGGTATGGCCTCCGGGTGGGGCAGCTCGATCCCGTGTTCGGTCTTGGCCAGGAACAGCATGTCGGACACCATGCGCGCCAGGCGCTGGAACTCTTCGGCGTTGGAAGCGAGGATGTCCCGGTAGGCGTCGGCATCGCGTTTCTGCGCCAGAGACACCTGGGTCTGGGTCAGCAGGTTGTTGATGGGGGTGCGCAGCTCATGGGCCAGGTCGCTGGAGAATTCCTGCAGACGCGCAAAGTCCGCCTGCAGGCGCCCGAGCATGGTGTTGAGGCTTTCGGCGAGGTCGGCAAACTCCACCGGCACGGCGTCCACGGGCATGCGCTGGTCCAGCTTCTGCGCGGTGACCGTCATGGCGCGCTCTTTCATGACGCGCAGCGGCGCCAGGCCGCGGCGCGCCGCCCACCAGCCCAACACGCCGCTGACCAGGATGGCCCCCAACGAGTAGACCGCCAGCGTCTGGCTCAGGGCCCACATGAAATGCCGGTGGTGCCCGGTGTCCAGGGCAATGCGCAGTTGCAGGGGCGCGCCGCCCGCGCCCGGCGCGTTCGACGGCGTGGAGGGCGGTTCGATGCGCGCGCTCAGACCGCGCAGGGTTTGATCGCCCTCGGTCCAGTCGGTGGGGGTGGCGCCTTCCGGTGCCAGGCTCGAGGGGAACACCATGCCCTCGGTGCCATGCACCACACGGTCGCCCTGGCGCAGCTCGATGAAGAGCCCGTGGTGGCTGCCCAGCAGCTCATCGAGCCGGCGGGACAGCAGTTCCGGCGACTCGGATTCGCTGACGATCTTCTGCACCAGCCCGATCTTGTCCTGCAGGTAGTCCCGGTCCAGTTCGACGAAGTGGCGGCTCGTCGCGAACGCCACCAGCACCGCCAGCCCCACCAGCACCGTGGCCGACACCAGCGCGTAGAAAGCGGTCAGACGTGCGGTCAGTGGCAGCCGCCCGAGCATCAGTTCGAAGCCTCCGGCACTTCCAGCACATAGCCCATGCCGCGCACGGTCTGGATCAGGCGGGGCTCAAAGGGATCGTCCACCTTGCCCCGCAGGCGGCGCATGGCCACCTCGATCACATTGGTGTCGCTGTCGAAGTTCACGTCCCACACCTGCGACGCGATCAGGGAGCGCGGCAGCACCTCGCCATGGCGGCGCATCAGCAGCTCCAGCAAGCCGAATTCCTTGGCGGTGAGGTCGATGCGTTTGCCCGCCCGGGTCACGCGACGGCGCAGCAGGTCCAGCTCCAGGTCGGCCACCTGCAGCGTGGTGGCTTCCAGACCCGAGCGACCGCGCCGCAGGATGGTGCGCACCCGGGCCAGCAGTTCGGCAAACGAAAACGGCTTGACCAGGTAGTCGTCGGCCCCCAGCTCCAGGCCCTTGACGCGGTCTTCCACCTGGTCGCGGGCGGTGAGGAACAGCACCGGCATCTCCCGCCCCTGGCTGCGCAGGCTGCTCAGGACCTGCCAGCCATCCATGCCCGGCAGCATGACGTCCAGGATCACCAGGTCGTGGTCGCCTTCGAGCCCATGGTGCAGGCCGTCCACGCCGTTGGTAACGAGATCCACCACGTAGCCGGCTTCCCGCAAGCCTTGCCTCAAATAGTCGCCCGCCTTGGGCTCGTCCTCAACAATCAGTATCTTCACGGTCATGCTCCTCACGCTAGTTTGCCTGCGCGCGCCGCCGTGCGGACGAAAATGACAGATTTGTCATCCACCCGACAGGATGACGACGGACAGCCCCCAGCAGAATCCGCCTCGTTTGATCCAGATCAAAAAGGAGCGATCACAGTGAATTCCCCTTTTCTTGTCCGAGCGACCTGCCGGCTGCTGGCTGCGGCTGCGTTCGCCGGGCCTTTGGCCTTGTCGGCCCAGACCGCGACCCCACCCCCGGAGCTTGACTGGCGACAGGCCAACGATGCCGTCGGAACGCTCCAGCGCGGCCACGCCGACGTGCTCAAGTGGGAGCAGGCCCACCCGTCGGCCGAACCGGCGGATGCGTCCCCGGTCGCCGGCCTGGCCCTGCCCACGCCCGAACACGCCGTGCGCCAGGCCTGGCGCCAGCACCGTGAGCTGGTCAGCCCCCTGGCCCGCCTCGGCGCCCAGAACGGGCAGTTGATCGCGAGCGGCCGGTGGACTGAGGTGGACCCCGGCCTGCAGCGCCGTGTCGATGACATGGACGAACTGCTGGAAGTGGCGGCCCAGGCGAGCAAGGCCTGGTTTCAGGCCGTGGCCGCGCAGCAGGTGCTGAAGCACCAGCGCGACATGCTGGACGCCGCCCAGGCGGCCAGCGAACTGGGCCAGCGCATGGTGAGCGTGGGCAACTGGAGCCGGCTGCAGCTGTCGCAAGTCCAGCTGGCCACATCGACGGCCCGCATGAACCTGCGGCGGGCGCAATATGCCGCCGCCCAGGCCCAGGGCCATCTGCTCAAGACCCTGGGTGTGATGGGCGTGCACGATGGCGTGGCGCTGCCCGATCAGCTGCCGGACGTGCCCCCGCAGGCCCTGGGCGCCGCGGATCTGGCGCAGCGCTCTTTGGCCGTTCAGGCCCAGTTGCCCGCGGCCGAGCGCATGCGCCACCGGGCACTCGCCACGATGGCCGTGCAGGCCTACCAGGCCAGCCACGCGCTGGCGCAGGACAGCCAGGGCGAGGTGCTGAAAACGCGTGCATTCATCACCGAGGAAACGGTGCTGCACTACAACGGCATGCTCAAGAGCGTGTGGGATCTGCTGGACGAAGTCCGCAACCAGTCGCAGGCCACGGTGGATGCCATCGGGGCGCAGCGCGATTTCTGGGTCGCCGAAACCGATCTGCAGTGGGTGCTGCAGGGCGGAGCTCCCGACAGCTTTGTATCGCTGGGCGGTGGTGGTGAAGCCCCCGCGGCCGCAGCGCATTGACAGGACCCCTTCATGACCCGCATCCCTTCAAGACGACAGTTTTTCGCAGGCGCCGCCGCATCCGTGGCCGGTCTGGCGGTGGCCCGTTCCGCACTGGCCGGTTTGCCCGAGCCCGTCATCCAGACCTCCGTCGACACCGCGCCCCCCCTCGTGCCCACCAGCGGCCCGCCCTACAACCCCGTGGTGACCCTCAACGGCTGGACCTTGCCCTGGCGCATGAACAACGGCGTGAAGGAATTCCACCTGGTGGCCGAGCCCGTGGTGCGCGAGGTGTCACCGGGCTTCATGGTCAACATGTGGGGCTACAACGGCCAGAGCCCGGGGCCCACGATCGAGGTGGTCGAAGGCGACCGGGTGCGCATCTTCGTGACAAACAAGCTGCCCGAGCACACCACGGTGCACTGGCACGGCCAGCGGCTGCCCAGCGGCATGGACGGCGTGGGTGGGCTCACCCAGCGGGCCATCCCCGTGGGCAAGACCTATGTCTACGAGTTCGAGGCGCGCCGCCCTGGCACCTTCATGTACCACCCGCACGCCGACGAGATGGTGCAGATGGCCATGGGCATGATGGGCATGTGGGTCACGCACCCCAAGGCCCAACACCCGCACATCAGCGCCGTGGACCGGGACTTCTGCTTTCTGCTCAACGCGTTCGACGTGGAGCCCGGCAGCAAGACGCCGAAGATCAACACCATGACCGACTTCAACATCTGGTGTTGGAACAGCCGCGTCTTCCCGGCCATCGACAGCCTGAACGTGCGCCTGAACGACCGCGTGCGCATCCGCATCGGCAACCTCACCATGACCAACCACCCGATCCACCTGCACGGCCACGAGTTTCTGGTCACCGGCACCGACGGCGGCCCGACCCCGCCCAGCTCGCGCTGGTACGAAGTCACCACCGATGTGGCGGTGGGCCAGATGCGCCAGATCGAGCTGATCGCCGACGAAGAAGGCGACTGGGCCATGCACTGCCACAAGAGCCACCACACCATGAACGCCATGGGGCACGACGTGCCGACCATGATCGGCGTGGACCACCGTGGCCTGGTCAAGAAGATCCAGAAGGTCGCGCCCGACTACATGCTGATGGGCGAGCGCGGCATGGCCGACATGGGCGAGATGCAAATGCCCATCCCCGACAACACGGCGCCCATGATGACCGGCACCGGCCAGTTCGGCCCGCTGGAGATGGGCGGCATGTTCACGGTCTTCAAGGTGCGCAAGGACCAGAAGCCGGGCGACTACAAAGACCCCGGGCCTTACAAGTTCCCCGAAGGCACCGTGGCCTACGAGTGGAACGGCGCACTCCCTCCTGCACAGCGCCCCGCGGCCAGCAGGGACGCGCCCCCCGCCAACGCCAAGGCGATCAAACCCACGGGCAAAGGCATGTCGCACTGACGGTTCCCCGTTCCGTTTCCTTTTCCAAAACCCTCACCTGAAAGAACCCACATGAGCTTTGCACGATCCCTCCTGCCCTCTCGCTCCGCGCTGTTTTTCTCCGGCGTCTTGCTGGCCACCACAGCCGCCATGGCGGGCGGCAACCACGCCGGCGGGCACCACGAATCGCCGATCGGCAAGCCCGGCGTGGCGTCGAAAGTCAACCGCACGATCGAGGTCGACATGAGCAGCGGCATGCGGTTCAAGCCCTCGGACATCCGGGTCAAGCAGGGCGAAACGATCCGCTTCGTGCTGAAGAACACCGACAGCGTCAAACACGAGTTCAGCCTGGGCACGCCACAGGAGCTGCTGGAGCACTACGAGGTGATGAAGAAGTTCCCCGACATGGAACATGACGAGCCCAACAAGATTTCGCTGGCCCCCGGCCAACAGGGTGAAGTGATCTGGCAATTCACCAAGGCCGGCGCCGTTGACTTCGCCTGTCTGCACGTCGGTCACTTCGACGCGGGCATGAAGGGCGTGGTCAAGGTGGCGGCGAAATAAGGACTCCACCATGAAAAGCATCTTCACCGCCTTGGGCGCAACGCTGCTGGCCCTGTCGTTCTGGGCCGTCGGCCCGGCCTTCGCGCAAACGACCATGGACAACGGCCAGATGGGCGCGGCAGCCGCACCCGGCTGGACCGATGGCGAAGTCAGGAAAATGGACAAGGCCACCGGCAAGCTCACCCTCAAACACGGCGAGATCAAACACATGGACATGCCCGGCATGACCATGGTGTTCGTGGCCAAAGACAAGGCCCTGCTCGACAAGGTGCAAGTGGGCGACAAGGTGCGCTTCATGGTCGTCAACGAAAACCGCCAGATGGTGGTGACGGACATCCAGCCCGCCCAGTGAACCCGGCATTCCGCTGGACTTTGTGGGCCGCGGCAGCCCTGGCCCTCGCGGGGCTGGCGCTGTGGTGGGGCCTGGCGGCACCACCGCCCGCCCTGTTGCGCACGAACGATGCGCAGTTGCTCGAACAGGGGCGCAAGGTCTATGTGGCCCAGTGCGCCAGCTGCCATGGCGCAGAGCGGGAAGGGCAGGCCCGCTGGCGCGAACGCGGCGCCGACGGGCGCCTGCCCGCACCCCCCCACGACGAAACCGGGCACACCTGGCACCACCCGGACGAGCTGCTGTTCCGGATCACCAAGGAAGGCGTGGCGCAGGCCGCCGGCCTGCCGGACTACGAATCCAACATGCCGGCCTACGGCGCCACGCTCAGCGACACCGACATCGTGGCCGTGCTGTCGTGGATCAAGTCCCAGTGGCCCGCCGACATTCAGGCCACCCACGACGGCATCAACCGGCAGGCCCGGCAAGCCCGCCGCTGAAGCTGACTTTTTTGTCATCCTGGCGTCATCTCGCCAACCCCATCCCCTTTCTACAGTGCCCTCATGGCCTGGCGGTTCCGGCGCCCACCGAGGGTCGATGCCCGCCACGCCGGCTCCAGGCGCCTTGGCCCGGGTTCTGTCATGAAAGGAAATCGATATGTCTCATGGGGTGTCCACGTTCACACGACGGCACTTCCTCGGCAGTCTGGGCGCGCTGGGCGCGGCCGGTTCTGTTCCGGGTGTTCTGGCGGCCACCCCCGGCGGGTCTGGCGCCATGGACGAAGCCATCACCGGCATTGAAAAGGAAGCGGCGGGCTTCGCCAACCCGCTGCGGCTGCCCGGCAGCAGCGGCCTCTTTGGCGTGCTCCCGGTGTCCGAATTCCGCGAGGTGCAGGTGGTGCGCAGCGAGATCGAGGTGCTGCCCGGCCGGCGCACCCCCATCCTGGCCTATGCGGTGGAGTCGGGCGGCAAGACCTTCCTGAACCCCGCCCTGTTGGCCCGCCGTGGCGACGAGATGCGTGTGCGGCTGATCAACCGCATCGATCAACCGACGGTGATCCACTGGCACGGCCTGAGCGTGGATTCGCGCAACGACGGCAATGGTCTCAACGTGGTGCCCCCTGGGGGCCGCATGGACTACGCCTTTCCCCTGCGCGACCGCTCGTCCATGTACTGGTACCACCCCCATGCGCACGGATACATCCCGCAGCAGGCCTACCACGGCCTGGCCAGTCTGCTGTTTGTGGAAGACGACGACGAGGCCGCGCTGCGCAAGGAGCTGGACCTGGCCCTGGGCGAGACCGAAATCCCGCTGGTGCTGCAGGACCGCGAGTTCGACGCGCAGGGCCGGCTGCACTACGCGCCCACCGCGGCCCAGTCCTTCGGGGGCTGGGTGGGTGAGCGTCTGCTGGTCAACCTGACCGAGCGGCCGTTCCTCCAGGCCGGGCGCCGCATCGTGCGCTTTCGCATCCTCAACGGCAGCAACGCGCGAAGCTACCGGCTGGCTTTCGTGCAGGGCGGGCGCCGCCTGGGCTTCTTCCTGGCGGGCACCGACGGTGGCTTGCTGGCCCAGCCGCTGCGCATCGACCAGACCTTCATCTCCCCCGGCCAGCGGCTGGACGTGCTGGTGGACCTGCGCGAAGCCGATCCCGGCCGGCCCGTGACGCTGGCCTCGCTCGCCTTCGACCCCATGCACGCCGAGGGCGGCCACGACATGGCCCCTGCAGGCCCTGCCGCGCCCTCCATGGCCGGGATGGCCGGCATGGACCACAGCCAGCACGGCGCGGCGCCCACGGCGGGGCCGTCCATCCCGATGGCCATGGAAGGCGACGCTCGCGCGCTGATGCGCATCGACCTGAAACCGTCGGCCCCCTACGAGCGCCGCATGCCCACCGTGCTCTCCAGCCTGCCCGCCGCCACGATCGCCTCGGCGAGCCCGCCGCGGCGCATGCAGCTCGGGCACAACGGCCGGGGCAACTGGACGATCAACGGCGGGCTCTTCGATCCGAAGGCGGCGGCGCTGAGCGTGCAGCGTGGTGCCCGCGAGACCTGGCTGATCGAGAACGCCGAGCGCAGCATGCCCCACCCCATGCACCTGCACGGCTTCTCGTTCCGGGTGATCGAGCGCCTGGGCAGCCCCGCACTGGTGCGCGAGCTGGCCGGCGCCAGGGGCCTGCTGCCGCAGGACCAGGGCGTCATGGACACCGTGCACGTGTGGCCCGGCGAATCGGTGCGGATCGCCATTGATTTCACTCACCCCCACGCGGGCGACCAGGACTACGTCTTTCACTGCCACTCGCTGGAGCATGCGGAAGCAGGAATGATGCTGCGCTACACAGTGAAAGCCTGAGCAGGCGTTTCGTTTTTTTGGAGGTTGGATGTATGCAAAATGATCTTCTATTCAAGGAGCACTCCACGGCTTTTGAAACCGGCGGCGTGGCTGGCCGGCGCCGGTGGTGGATGGCTTCCATGGCCTTGGCCGGCCTGCTGATGGTCGCGGCGCCCTGGGTCGTTTGGGCCCAGACCAACCCTGCGGCCGCCGCCGAGCAGTCGTCCAGCGAGCAGGGCGTGACGGTCAAGGTGAGCGCGAAGTCGATCGGCGTGGCGGGCAGTCCGTGGGAGTTCGCGGTCGTGCTGGACACGCACAGTGCCGACCTGAGCGATGACCTCGTTCAAAGCGCCACCCTGACCACCGACGACGGACGCACGTTCAAGCCCACGGGCTGGGTCGGCGCGCCTCCGGGCGGCCACCACCGCGAAGGCGTGCTGGCTTTCGATGTGCCGGCGCCGCGCCCGGCCGCGGTCGAACTGCGGATTCACCGCCCGGGCGAATCCGCTCCCCGCAGCTTCCGCTGGCAACTCTGATGTTTCAACAAGGATGGTTCGTGATGACAAACAGGAACAACGGGTTCTGGGCCGTGGTGCAGATGGGCCTGCTGGCCTGGTCGGGCGCCACCTGGGCCGCCGACCAGGTCTATGTGGCCAATGAAGGCGCCGACACGGTCAGCGTGCTCGATGCCGCTTCGTTCCAGACGCTGGCGAGTGTGCGCGTGGGCCGGATGCCGCATAACGTGCAGGTATCGCCCGACGGGAAATTCGCCTGGGTGACCAACAACGGCGAGCCGGGCCCGATGGCCGACGCTGCCGCGCACAAGGGCATGGCCCCAGGCGCCCACGGCGCGATGGCACAGCCCGGGGCGGTCTGGGTCATCGACACCGGCACCCAGGCCATCGTCGCCCGGGTGCCGGTGGGCATGCACCCGGCCCATGTGGTGGTGTCGCCCGACGGCCGCCTGGCCTACGTCACCAACGGAGGCGACAACTCGGTCAGCGTGATCGACACCTCGGCACGCAAGCTCGTGGCGAGCATTCCGGTCGGCCCGTTTCCCCACGGCCTTCGGATCAGCCCGGATGGCAAAGAGGTCTACGTCGCCAACCTCAAGGGTGGCACGGTGTCGGTGATCGACACCGCCAGCCAGAAGGCGGTGGCGCAGGTGGCTGTGGGCAAGGGCCCGGCGCAGACCGGCTTCACGCCAGACGGTCGCTGGGCCTTTGTCTCGCTGTCGCAGGAAAACGCGGTCGCCGTGATCGACCCCGCCACGCGCCAGGTGGTCCGCAAGATCGCCGTCGGATCGGTCCCGATCCAGCTCTACGCCACGCCGGACTCGCGCACGCTGCTGGTGGCCAACCAGGGCTCGCGCCAGAAGCCCGGCAACACCGTCAGCCTGATCGACCTGGAGCGTTTCAAGGTCGCCAAGACGGTGGTGACCGGCGCCGGCGCCCATGGCGTGGCCATCGACCGGGAAGGCCGGTACGCCTACGTGAGCAACACCTACGCCAACACCGTCTCCGTGTTGGACCTGAAAGACCGCAAGATCGCGAAGACCGTTCCCGTGGGCCAGGCGCCCAACGGCATCAGCGCCACGCCTTGACGGGTGTGTGCGTAAGATGCCGCAAGGGGCTGCGCGGGCGGCCATGGGAAAGGTGCGATGAACGGCGACGAACTGCTGCCAGGTGCCCAGGGTCTTGTCGCCGCGCTGGCCGTCGGTCTGGTGATCGGCCTGGAGCGCGGCTGGCACAACCGCGAACTGCCGGAGGGAGGCCGCGTGGCAGGCCTGCGCACTTTCGCGCTGACCGGGCTGCTCGGTGGTGTGCTGGGGCATTTGCAGCCCGATTTCGGTGCCTGGCCCTTGCTGGGTGCGCTGCTCGGGCTCTCCCTGCTGCTGACGGTGTCCTACGCCCGCCGCGCCCGACTGTCGGGCGATCTCAGCGCCACTACCCCCGTGGCGATGCTGTTGACGCTGGCGCTGGGCGCCTTTGCGGCCCACGGCAACATCACCCTGGCCCTGTCGGCCGCCGTGATCGGCGCCGTGCTGCTGGACCTCAAGCCCACCTTGCACGGCTGGCTGCGCGTGATCGACCACCGCGAGTTGACGGCCTCGCTGCAGCTGCTGGTGTTGTCCATGGTCATCCTGCCCTATCTGCCGAACACCGGTCTGGGACCCTATGGCGCGCTCAATCCGTACCAGCTGTGGTGGGCGGTCATCCTGATCGCGGGCCTGTCGCTGACGGGCCACTTCGCGATGCGGATCACCGGCGCGCAGCGAGGCCTGCTGTGGACCGGGATTCTGGGCGGACTGGCCTCTTCCACGGCCGCCACACTGGCTTTGGCCCGCTACGCACGCCAGCAGCCACGCCTGGCGGGGCCGGCCGCGGCCGGCTCGCTGGCCGCGTGTGGCGTGATGTTCTTTCGCATGCTCGTGCTGCTGGCCGTGGTGCAGCCCTCGCTGCTGTCCACCCTGGGCAGCAGCCTGGTGGCTTCGGGTCTGGTGTTGCTGGGTGTGGCGCTCTGGCGGTGGCGCAAGCAGGCACACACCTCGGTGGGGGAAGGCGCCGTCGACACCATGGCGCCTTTTGATCTCGGCACCGCGCTCGGCTTTGGCGCGCTGCTCGCCGTCATGAGCGTGCTGGTGCCCGCAGCGAAACAGTGGCTGGACACCAGCGGCCTCTACGTGCTGTCGGCGGTGTCCGGTCTGGTGGACGTGGACGCGATCCTGATCTCGCTCGCCCGGCTGCATGGCACGGGTGGACTGTCCACGGTCGCCAGCGTCACGGCGCTCGGCCTCGCGACCTTGGCGAACATGGTGACCAAGATCGGTATCGCATGGACGACGGGTGGTTCGCAGGTCGGCAAGCCTGTGTTTCTGGGTTACCTGGCCGCGCTGGCGTGTGGAGCGATCGTGTTGGCGCTGAGCGTGGCGCTTGGGTGAGGCTGGCGTGACGCCTCGCCGGCCACGGCTTCAGAAGTTGTGTATGTGGCACGTATGTGAACAGAGGGATCAGCACCATGGAAAAGTCATTCCACCGTTTCTCCGAACTCTTTGCCCAGCTGGGTCTGCGCATGGACGAGGCCGGCATCCGGGCGTTCCTGAAAACGCACTCGCCCCTGCCAGACGATGTGCTGCTGGCCGACGCGCCCTTCTGGACGCCGGCCCAGGCAGCCCTGTTGCGCGAAGAGCTGCTGGAGGATGCGGACTGGGCCGAAGTGGTGGATCAGTTGAACATCGCCCTGCGCGCCCCCGTCGGCGGTTGAGACGCCGGTCAGGGCCGTCAGCGCCCGTTGACCGCGGGGTTTCGGTCTCCATTCACCGGTTGGCCGGTTGACCGGGTGGCGTCCACACCAGATGCCCGTCCACCCGCTGCAACCGGCCCTCGCGCTCCAGCGCCGCAACGGCGCGGTAGAGCGCTTCATGGGTCACCGCCAGATCCCCGGCCAGGCTCTTCAACCCGGAGGCCATGGGCAAGCGGCCCTGGGCGCCTTCGGTACGGATCAGGTGCACCAGCCGCTCCCCCACCCCTTTCAGGGACAGCCGCTCGCACTGAAGGCGTGCTTGCCGGAGTTCAGCGCTCAGCATGCTGATCCACTTCTGTGAGAAGCGGGCGTCCGACGCCAGGGCCATCCGGAGGTCCGCCAACGGAAGGCGAACCAGTTGGGACGGTGTCGCCGCGATCGCATCGCAGTGGTAGACGAGCGCCTGAAGGCTGGCTTCGGCCACAAAACCACGCCGCACCCGTTGCAGCACCAGTGCGGCGCCTTGTTCGTCCATGCGCTGCAGCAGCACCTCGCCGGTGACGACGAAGTGCATGAACCGGGGCTTTTGCCGTTGCCTGAACAAAGGCAGGCCCTTGCCCACGGTCACAGGTTCCGCAGCCGCCATCAGCGCCGGGGTGAGCAGTGTTTCCAACTCCAAGGGAATTTCGATCTTCATATGATCACAATCATACGGTGTGTGCCGCTCTGGCGTGGATCATCCGGGCCGTCCCCTGTAACGATCTCACGGAGTTCTGCCGATGCACCCATCGATTCTTTTCACCGCGCTGCTGTCGGGACCGATCCTGGTCACGGCGCCATCGGCGGCGCTCGCCCAGCACGCCGCCCACCACCCGTCCGTGGCGCCGGAACGGGCCACGCCTTACGCCGGCATGCAGGGCCGCGACATCAAGGCACTCTCGCCGCAGCAGGTCGCCGATCTTCGTGAAGGCAAGGGCATGTCCCTGGCCTTGGCGGCCGAGCTCAACGGCTTTCCGGGGCCATCGCACGTGCTGGAATTGGCGGATGCCTTGGGCCTGAGCGCAGAACAGCGCGCGAGGACCCAGCAATTGCTGGAGCAGATGAAGGCACAGGCGCGAACGCTGGGCGCCGAGGTCATCGCCGCCGAAGGCCGGCTGGATGCGCTTTTCAAGGAGCACCGGGTCTCGCGGGACAACCTGCTGGCCGCGACCCTGCAAGTGGCGAACGCACAGGGGCAGCTGCGTGCCGCCCACCTCGAATACCACTTGAGCATGTCGGAGCTGCTGACCGCTCGGCAGATCGCGGTCTACAACCAGCTCAGAGGCTATTGATCACCCAGCCCACCGTCACCCGGCGACCGCCCGCTCCGACGCGTACCAGCGCTGGTCGCCCAGCATCATTTCCTGGTGCCCGCGTCCCGCCGGGATCATCGGGTAACAGTTCTCCTGCGGCACCACGCGCACGTCGAGGAAGAACGGGCCGGCGTGGGCCAGGCATTCGGCCAGCGCATCCGCCAGCTCGTCGGGCGCGCCCACGCGGCGCGCGCCCCAGCCAAAGGCCCGGGCCAGCGCCACGAAGTCGGGCAGCGCGGCGTTCCAGCTGTGGCTGATGCGGTTGCCATGCACCAGCTCCTGCCACTGGCGGACCATGCCCATGTAGCCGTTGTTGGACAGCACCACCTTCACCGGCGTGCCGTGCTGCACGGCGGTCGACAGCTCCTGGATGTTCATCAGGATGGAGGCGTCGCCGCTGACGCAGACCACGGTTTTGTCGGGGTGCGCGATCTGCGCGCCGATGGCCGCCGGCAGGCCGTAGCCCATGGTGCCCGCGCCGCCCGAGGTGAGCCAGCGCCGGGGCGCCTCAAAGCGCAGGTGCTGCGCCGCCCACATCTGGTGCTGGCCCACGTCGGTGGCCACGATGGCGTCGCGCGGCGCCAGTTGCCGCTGCAGTTCGTGCATGAGCTGCTGCGGCAGGATGGCGTCGCTGCGCGGCGTGAAGCCCAGGCTGTGAAAGCCGCGCCAGCCCTCGATGCGCTGCCACCAGGCGTCCAGCCGCTGCGCTGAGGGCGGCTCGGCGGGCAGGCTGGCCAGCAGGGCCTGCAGCACGGCGCCGCAGTCGCCCTGCAGGGCCACATCCACGGGCACCACCTTGTTGATGTTGCTGGCGTCGATGTCGAGATGGATCTTGCGCGCGCGCGGCGCGAAGTCCGAGAGCTTGCTCGTCACGCGGTCGTCGAAACGCGCGCCCACGCAGACGATCAGGTCGGCGTGGTGCATGGCCTGGTTGGCTTCGAGCGTGCCGTGCATGCCCAGCATGCCGAGAAAGCGCGGGTCCGACGCGGGAAAGGCACCCAGGCCCATGAGGGTCAGCGTGGTCGGCAGGTGCAGCCAGCGGGCCAGGCGGGTGAAGGCCTCGCAGGCCGCGGGCCCGGCGCTGATCAGGCCACCGCCACCGTACAGCACCGGCTGGCGCGCCTCGAGGATCAGCCCGGCGGCGCGCCGCAGGGCCGCCGCGGTCGGCAGCGGGGGCAGCGCCGTGAACTCATCGCCACCGTCTTCACCAGCCGGCGTCGCGGGGCACTGGAGCTGCACGTCCTTGGGCACGTCCAGCAGCACCGGCCCCGGCTTGCCCGAGGCGGCGATGCGCAGGGCCTTGCGTACGACCGCCACCACCTCGCTGGCGTCGCGCAGCTGGTGGTTCCATTTGGTCACGGGACGCGACATGCCGATCGCATCGCATTCCTGGAAGGCCTGCGTGCCGATCACGCCGGTGGCCACCTGGCCGCTGATGCACAACACCGGGATCGCGTCGCTGTGGGCGTCGAGCAGACCGGTGAGGGTGTTGCTGACACCGGGGCCCGAGGTGACGAGCACCACCCCCACGCGGCCGGTGCAACGCGCGTAGCCCTCGGCCGCGTGCACGGCGGCCTGTTCGTGGCGCACCAGCACATGGCGCAGGGCCGGCCGCTTGAACAGCGCGTCGTAGAGCGGCAGCGCGGCGCCACCGGGGTAGCCAAACACCGTGTCGATGCCGCAGGCCAGCAGGGTGTCGAGCAGCAGCTCGGCCCCGTTGCGGGCGGCCTGCGGCCCGGTGGCGGTGATCGGGTCTTCCGAAAGCGGGGCCTCTGAAAGCGGCGTTTCCGAAAAGTGTTCGGCGGTGGCGGTGTTCATCGGCATATTTTTCTGCAAACATGCCAGAATGTTTTCGATTTATTGGAGACCTTCTGGTGGCAAAGCCGAAAATCCATCTGCCAAAGCAGCCCATTGACGAAGATTCGCCGGCCAGCTTTGATCGCCACGACATGGCCATCCTGCGGGAGTTGCTGGCCGACTCGCGCAAGACCCTGCAGGAGATCGGTGCGGCGGTGCACCTCTCGCCCACCACCTGCTGGAGCCGCATCAAGCGCCTGGAGGCCGAGGGCGTGATCAAGCGCTACACGGCGGACCTGAACCGCGCCAAGCTCGGCTGGCAGGACACGGTCATCGTGCAGCTCACGCTGGACAGCCACACCGACGAGGCGCTCTACGAATTCGGCAAGACGCTGGCGACCATTCCCGAGGTGATGGAGGCCTATCTGATCTCGGGCGACTACGACTACTACATCCGCATCGCGGTGAAGAACACCCGCGACTACGAGCGGCTGCTGCGCGAGAAGCTCTACAAGATCCCCGGCATCCGCCACAGCAAATCGAGCTTCGTGCTGCGCGTGCTCAAGGACGAGCGCATGCCGCTGTGAACGCGGCATGGGTCTCTGCGTACAGGCCCATGGCCATCCTTTCCATCAGAGCATTTCAAGCGCCAGCGCGATGCCCTGACCGCCGCCGATGCACAAAGTCACGATGCCCCGCCTCAGGCCGTCGCGTCGCATCGAATGCAGCAAACGCGTGGTCAGCACGGCGCCCGTTGCGCCGATGGCGTGGCCGTGGGCGATGGCGCCACCCTCGACGTTGACGATGTCTTCCGGCAGGTCCAGCTCACGCAGGCAGGCCAGCGTGATCGCGGCGAATGCCTCGTTGATCTCGATGCGCTGGATGTCCGTGCGCTTCCAGTGGGCGCGTTCCAGGGCCAGTTGGACCGCCGGCACCGGCCCGATACCGAACATGCCCGGCTCAACCGCCGCGACGCCGTGCGAGACCAGGCGCGCCCATGGCCGTAGCCCGTGCTTCTCGGCAAAACTTCGCTCCGCAACGATCACCGCCGCTGCGCCGCTGTTCAGCCCTGGCGCGTTCCCGGCAGTGATCGTTCCGTCCTTGCGAAACGCCGGCTTGAGCTTGGCCAGTGATTCGACCGTGGTGTCAGGCCGATGGGCTTCGTCTCTGGAGAAGCTCACCGGTCCCTTGCGGCCGGAGAGTTCGATGGCGACGATCTCTTCGGCGAACGTGCCTGCAGCCTGAGCCGCACTGAACCGTTGCTGTGAACGCGCGGCCCAGCGATCCTGGTCCTCGCGCGTGATGCCGTACCGACCGACAAGATCCTCGGTATGCCAGCCCGAGTGTTGACCGCTGAAGGCATCGTGGAGACCGTCTCGCAGCATGCTGTCCAGCATCTGGGCGTCCCCCATGCGCTGTCCCCAGCGCGCGCCGGGTACCAGATAGGGGGCCTGGTCCATGTTCTCCATGCCGCCGGCCACCGCAGCCGCGGCATACCCCGCCGCGATCTCGAGTGCCGCCGTTGCGATGGCTTGGGCACCCGATCCGCACACCCGATTCACTGTCAGGGCGGGCACCTGCACAGGCAGCCCGCCGCCGATGGCAGCTTGTCGCGCCGGGTTCATCCGGGTGCCGGCCTGAATCACGTGTCCCATCACCACGGTGTCGACGGCTTGCGCGGCCAGACCGGAGCGACGCAGGGTCTCGCGAATCACCGCGGCGCCCAGTGCGGACGCGGGCGTTTCCTTGAGCGAGCCGCCAAAGCTTCCGATGGGGGATCGAACCGGCGCGCAGAGAACGATGTCAGGGGTAGGCATGAGAGCTCCTCAGGTGGTTGCGGGTTGATCGTTCAACACCTTGGCGACCAAGTCCGGGCGCTCAAGGACGATGAAGTGGCCGGCGCCAGGCACCTGGACAAACTCGGCCGCGGGGAGGATCTGCTTGTTGGCTTGTCGGTCCGAGGGTCTGGACCAATCCTTCTCTCCGTAGATGAGGTGGATGGGTGCCTTGACCTCGGGGTAGCGGGCGCGGGCCGCGATGAGGCTGGGCAGGTTCCCGTACACCGCGCGAGCGACGACCGGATAGCCGGGGCGGCGGCCGACCTTCAACAGTTCATCGAGGTAGTCATCGCGCAGGGCGGCCTTGTTGCCGAGGCCCCCACCGAGCACGGCGCGCACGATCGGCTTGGGTTGGACGCCCGCGATGGTCTGGCCGACACCCGGCGCCAGCGCGCCGGTCACGACGAACCGGGCCAGCAGGCTGGACCGCGCGATGCCGCCCGCGTAGTCATAGGCATTGATCGCCACGACACGCCGCACCCGCTCGGGCAGATCGGCCGCGGTGGTGAGGGCGAGCGTCGCGCCCATCGACTCGCCGAGCAGCGTCACGTCGCGCAAGTCGAGTCGGGTGATGAGGCTCTTGACCGCCTCGCGCATCGCGGGCTCGTCATAAGAAGCGCCCGGCACGATCTCCGAATAGCCCATTCCAGGGAGATCGAGGGCATACACCGTGTACCGATCCTGGACCAACGGGATGAGGTGGCGGAAGTGCTCGGCCTGGGTGCGCACGGTGTGCAGCAGGACCAACGGTGGCCCCATTCCACCCGAGAGATAGCGCAATCGCCCCAGGCGTTTCTTGCTTGATCCGAGCGGATCGAGAAAGTGTTCCCCGGTCCCGGGAATCATGATTGAGGAATGTGAATCAATGCTGGTGGGTGACACGGTGGGTTTCCTTGAGTTTTCAGGGGGGCTCAGCGCAAGGGCTGGTAGCGCGACGCAGCTTCGTTGCTCGACAGGTGGGGCGCCATCGCCTTGCGCGCGCCCTCAAAGGCATCCCAGAGGGTGCCGTCATGCAGCGCAGGAAGCGTCACCGACTCGCCGCGCTCGAAGCCCTGCAAGGCGGCATCCACCAGGTCTTCGGCACGCATCACGATCTGCGCCGGCAGGTGCTCCACGGGAAGGCCGCCGCGCGCCCAGAATTCGGTGGCCGTCGCACCCGGCAGCACGGCTTGTACCCGCACGCCCTTGCCGGCCAGCTCGTGCTGCAGCGATTGACTGAAGGCGAGCACGAAGGCCTTGCTGCCGCCATACACGCCATTCAAGGTTTCCGGCGAGACGGCCACGATGGAGGCGATGTTGATCAACGCACCGTTGCCGCGTGCCACGAAGCCGGGCACTGCGGCGTAGCTCAGCCGGGTGAGCGCCGTCACGTTGATGTCGATCATGCGCGCCATCTGGTCCACGTCGCTCTCCAGCAGCGGCGTGTGCGTGCCGATGCCGGCGTTGTTGACCAGCAGGGTGATGCTGGCATCGCGCTTGAGCTTGTTCTCCACGCTGCGCAGCGCCACCGGATCGTTCAGGTCGGCGGGAAAGACCTCCACCGCGCGGCCGTGGCGGCTGGTGATTTCCTCAGCCAAAGGGTTCAAGCGCTCGCGGTTGCGGGCAACGAGGATCAGGTCGTAGCCGCGCCGCGCCAGGCGGTCGGCGTAGAGGGCTCCTATGCCGGAGGAGGCTCCGGTGATGAGGGCGGTGCCCAGGTTCGTCTGCGTCATGGTGGTGCTCCGTTTCGGGGTTGCGATGGAGCCAATGTTGCGCCGTCTGGCGTCTGGCGTAAATGACGCTTATAGTCGTGTTTTATGCCATAGGCTCCCGGGACCACTCATGCACAAAATTGGCTACGTACTGCCGGCCGGCTTCCAGGTGATGGCGCTGGCCACGCAGGCGGTCTTCGAGTTCGCCAACCTTGTGGCGGGCGAACCCTTCTACGAGGTGACTTGTCACTCAATGCCCGGCGGCAGCGTGGAGGCTTCGCTGGGCACGGTCCTGCAGACGAGGCCCTTCACCGCACGCAGCACGGCCGACACCTGGATGGTGGTGGGCGTGATCGACCCGTTGGCCACGCCCTCGCCGTCCGACCTGCTGCATGCGCTGCGCAAGTGCAGCGCTCGGGCGCGTCGGACCGTGGGGCTGTGCACCGGAGCCTTCGTGCTGGCCGAGGCCGGCTTGCTGGCAGGGCGACGTGCCACGACGCACTGGGCCTATGCGGACGCACTGCAGCAGCGCCATCCCGATGTCCAGGTTGAGCCGGACCGCATCTTCATCGCGGATGACCCGATCTGGACCTCGGCCGGCATGACGGCGGAGCTGGACCTGGCGCTCGGCCTCGTCGAGAAGGACCTGGGCGACGACGTGGCGCGATCGGTGGCACACCGGCTGGTCATGCATCAGCGCCGTTCGGGCGGCCAGTCGCAGCATTCGGAGATCCTGAATCTCGCGCCGCGCTCGGACCGCATCGCGCGCGCGCTGGAGCATGCCCGCAGCCACCTGGCGCAGCCGCTGGGTGTGGAAGAACTCGCTGCGGCCGCGAACCTCAGCCCGCGCCAGTTCAGCCGTGTGTTCACCGCCGAGACCGGCCAGTCGCCGGCCAAGGCGGTAGAGCGTTTGCGCGTGGAGGCCGCGCGCTTGATGATCGAGCGTAGCCGCCATCCGCTGGAGGTGGTTGCACGCGAAACGGGCTTTCGCGATCGGCGCCATCTTCGCGAGGCGTTCATGCGGGGCTTCGGCAAGCCGCCTCAGTCACTCAGGCGCGACGCCCGCCTGGGGTCCTGAAGCGTGTCGAGATGACGGTGACGGTCTTGCCATGCCTCGATTGTCGACAGTCGGCACCCGCGCCGAACACAAGCCCAGCGGCCCCACCGATGGACTTCCCACGCGCGACGCAGGCGTCACTGCCCCCAGAAGGCATCTTCCTGCGTCTGATCGCTGGAGAACAGCCGCACTTCCACGATCTTGCCGCCCTCGATGCGGATGAGGTCCACGCCCGGCTGCTTGAGCTTCAAGCCATTGGCCTGACCGGCGAACTCGATGGTGATGGCCACCCAGTCGCCATTGGCCATGTAGTGGTCGGCCCGGGTGATCGCGAACGTGCCCTGGGAGACTTCCATCATCTTGCCCAGCATCGGGCCCACGGCGGCCATGCCGCGGTGCGTGCCGGAGAACCGGTTATGGCCCGGCTGATGCCAGATCACGTCGGGCGAAATGAGGCTGCCCAGCGTGGCCTGGTCGCCGGTTTGTACGGCCTTGATGTAGCTTTTGGCAATGTCGATGTTGTTCATGGTGTGCTCCTGTGTTGAAAACTCAGCTCATCAAACCCTGCATGGCCGCCGGATGGCGCGTGAACGACCAGTTCACATGCACCACGCGCCACCGGCCGTCGATGAGGCGGTACACCTGGGTGGAGTTCCAAAGCGCGCCCTGCTTCTCTCCGCCTTGTCCGTCGGGGATGAAGTTGACCAGGTTGTAGTGCAGCACCGCCATGTCGCCGCCATCGCTGACGATCACCTGGGGGTTGGGGAATTCGTTGCGCAGGATGTTGAGCTTGCCTTCAAAGAACTGGCGGAAGTACGCCTCCACGGCCGGGCGGCCATCCAACCGCGTCTCGGTGAGCGGGTCGAAATAGCTCACGTCTTCGCTGTACACCTCCAGCGCCCCATCGACATCGCCCTTGTTCCAGCGCTCGTTGATGGCCAGCTCCAGGGCCAGGATGGTTTCGGTGATCTTGCTGACGTCTGCGGTCTTCATTGCGGGTCCGTTCAAGTTGGTTGATTTATGGTTATTGTTGGACAAACTACACCGAAAATCCCGGTTAATTCCCGACAAACAATGATTGATAACGGACATACCGGCATCCATCGAAAATGAAAAACCATAGCCCCTCAGGAAGGCAGAAAGTGAACAAGGACATTCAGCGCCTGGGCTACCAACCCGATGCCAGCTACTCCCTCGACCTGGAGGTCTTTTCCGTCGCCGACCTGAGGCAACGGGGCAAGGAGCAGGTGCGCATGACCCACCGGTACGAGTTCCACACCCTGGTGTGCGTCACGCAGGGGCAATGCACCCAGGTGGTCGACTTCAAGTCGATCCCCTGTGAGCCGGGGTCGCTGCTCGTGTTGCGCGCAGGGCAGGCCCACAACTACGGACAGGACGAAGACTGGGACGGCTGGAACGTGCTGTTCCAACCAGCGTTCGTGTTGCCCGCTGCGACGACCTCCCACGATCTCAGGTTCGCACCCGATCTGGGAAGGCTGCCTGAACACATGGTGCTCAGCGGCCAAGAGCTGCAGAAGGTGACGAGCCTGGTTGAGCAGTTGCGTGAGGACACGCTGATCGACGCGCCCAAAGAAGACGTGCATGCCTTGCTGCGCCATCAGCTCCATGCACTCCTGACACGTCTGAGCATTCTGCAAGGCAGGCGACAAGCAGCAGGGTCACTGGTTTCCCCTGCATCGCAACGTTTCCAGCGGTTCCAGCAGCTGGTGGAGGAACGCTTCCCGCAATGGCACCAGGTGGCCGACTATGCGAGCCATCTCGGCTACACGGAGAAGAGTCTGGCGCGCGCTGTGACCGCCTCCATGGGCATCACGGCCAAAGCCTTCATCGCGGCACGGATCGTTCTGGAAGCGAAACGCCTGCTGGTGCATACGGATTTGGCCATCTCCACCATCGGCGACAGGCTCGGCTTCGACGAACCCACCAACTTCAGCAAGTTCTTCAAGCGCGAAGAGGCGTGCACCCCGGCGGAGTTTCGACGGGGGCAAAGAATGTCGCTGTGACGGCGCCTGAACGCGCTCAGCCACCACCGCATCGACTGGGCCGCCCAAGCACTCAGGCTTCGCCGTCCCCCTGGGGCCGGGCCGGTGGCTCGGCTGCGCCGTCCACCACCTCATCCACCCGCTCGGCGTAGGCCCGCATGGCCCGGCGCAGGAACGGCACCTGCAGGCTGAAGTTCTTGCAGCCGTCGCACATCATCAGGTGCAGGTTGAGCGACAGCCGCTCCGCGACCGAGAGCTTGCGCTCCTGGGATTCGGACACCAGGCGGGTCACCTCACGACAGTTCAGCATGTTGCCCTCCTTGCGCAAACCAGCGGTTCTCCAGGCACTCGCGCAGCCGCAGCCGGGCGCGGTGGAGCATCACGTTCAGGTTGGTCGAGGTGATCCCCACCTCGGCGCAGATCTCGCGCGCGTCCAGGCCGATGTACTCGCGCATCATGAACACGCGCCCTTGCTGCCCGGGCAGCCCCTCCAGGCACAGTTCGAACACCTTCCAGAACTGCTTGTCGTGCAGGGTCTCCGTGGGGTTGCCCCAGCTGGCTGGCCGCTCGTCGGACGCCCACATCCCGCGGGCATCGAACAGCTCGTTCAGGTCCGCCTCTTCGTCGGCATCGCCCACCACCTGCTGCGACGACACATGGCGCTGCTTGTGGCGCAGGATGTCGGTGATCTTGTTTTTGAGGATGGCGAACACCCAGGTCTTCAAACTGGCCTTGCCGGCGAACGTGGCCGTGTTCTTGAAGGCACCAAGCAGGGCTTCCTGCACCGCGTCTTCGGCCAGTTGGGCGTCGCCGAGTTGCAGCGACGCGAATTTGAGCATCTTGCCCCGCAGGGCGCTGAGTTCAGCCGGATCGACCCCCGGCGGCAGGCCCGTCGCGCTCACGGTGCGGCCCGGTTCGTCAACTGGTTGCGGGCCGCGCTGTAGCTGGACACCGCGTAGGGCACCAGAAAATTCAACACCACGTGGCCCCACGAAATGCCCGCACCGGCCAACAGGGCCTCGCCCTGGTTGATCAGGTTGAGCACACAGCCCACCACGAAAGACACGCGCAGGGCGCCGATCACGATCGGCCGGGAAAACACCGTGCTGAAAAAACCCTGCATGAACCACTCCGATGAAACGATGCGACGCGCGGCGCCACGCTCCCATGGCACCGCAGGGGCGGATTCTCGCGCATAGGCCCGCGCGCCTGGCATCGGTGTCCAAGCACGCCCCGCGAAACAGCAGCCAACCCATGGGGACCTCCGGTGTGAAACGGTGCGTGAAGAGCTGTCTGGTCGTTCGGGCATGGCCATTCGTTACAGCGGCCACCGATGCGGGCCTGCGCCGGCCTGGGTCTCGCCGGCCGCCGAGCGAAATCTTGGGGTGCCCTGTAAGAACCCCTGCGTGACCGCGACTACACCTTGCAAGCCCATCTTGTTGGCAAGCAACCCACCCTCGAACCATTCCGGAGATCACCATGAACCACACCCTCACCCGCCGCAACGCCGCCCGCATCGCCTCGGGCACCGCTCTCGCCCTGGCCATGGGCGCCGCCCTCACGCTGGCCGCCAGCCCGGCCGCCGCCCAGAACGCCGACAAGGAAAAATGTTTTGGCGTGGCCCTCAAAGGCAAGAACGATTGCGCCGCCGGCCCCGGCACCACCTGCGCCGGCACCTCCAAGGTGGACCACCAGGGCAACGCCTGGTCGCTGGTGCCCAAGGGCAGCTGCGAGAAGACCGCATCGCCCAAGTCGCCCACCGGCTTTGGCCAGCTCAAGGCCTTCCAGGAAAAGGCCTGACCCAGGCCACGCGGCCGCCGGACACCGGAGACACCCCCATGAGCCTTCACCCCGCTTCTGCCTCCGGTCCCGTTCCGTCGGCCGCGCCCGGCCAGGCCCACCCGCCCGTTCCCGGGCCGCTGCCGCGGCGCGCCGGGCTGGGCCTGAAACCCGAACACTTTACCCACGTCCACGCGCAGCGGCCCGACCTGGGTTTCTTCGAAGTGCATGCGGAAAACTACCTGGTGGCCGGCGGCCCCATGCACCACCACCTGACCCGCATCCGCGAGCGGTACCCGCTGAGCATCCACGGCGTGGGCCTGTCCATCGGCGGCGAGGACCCGCTCGACGCCGAGCACCTGGCGGCGGTGGCCCGGCTGGTGGAGCGCTACCAGCCCGCGCTGTTTTCCGAACACCTGGCCTGGTCGAGCCACGGCGGCGTGTTCTTCAACGACCTGCTGCCGCTGCCCTACAACCTGCCCACACTCCAGCGCGTGTGCGACCACATCGACCAGGTGCAGACCCGGCTGGGCCGCGCCATGCTGCTGGAGAACCCGTCCACCTATGTCGAGTTCACTGGCTCCACCTGGAGCGAAGGCGACTTCCTGCGCGAGGTGATTCACCGCACCGGCTGCGGCCTGCTGCTGGACGTGAACAACGTCTACGTCTCCAGCATCAACCACGGCCGCGACCCTCAGCGCAGCCTGTGCGAACTGCCCTGCCACGCCACCCGCGAAATCCACCTGGCGGGTTTTGCCGAAGACGTCGATGGCGCGGGCGACCGCCTGCTGATCGACGCCCACGGCTCCCCGGTGGCCGAGGCGCTCTGGGCGCTGTACGACACCGCGCTGGCCCTCGCCGGCGCACAGCCCACGCTGATCGAGCGCGACAACGACGTGCCCGGCTTCGACGTGCTGCTCCACGAGACCCGGCTGGCGGAACAGCACCTGTCGGCCGCAGCGCGGGAGGCGCCCCCGACCCGGCCCTGCCCACCCACGCGCACCCGCTACGCCTCGGCGCTGGAGGCGCAAACATGAGCACGCAACATACCTGGGCCCAGGCCCTGCTCGACCCGGCGCAGGCCGTGCCCAACGGCCTCACCACCTGGAACCACAGCGACCCCGAGCGCCGTCTGGCCGTCCACCGCAACAACGTAGTGGTGTCGCTGGTGGACGCGCTGGCCCACACCTTTCCCGTGACGCAGCAACTGGTGGGCGAACCCTTCTTCCGCGCCATGGCCCAGCGGTTCGTGCGCGCCCACCCGCCCCGCAGCCGGGTGCTCAGCCACTACGGCGCCGAGCTGCCCGGCTTCATCGCCCGTTTCGCCCCGGCGGCCAGCCTGCCCTACCTGCCGGACGTGGCCCGGCTCGAAATGCTGCGCCTGCAGGCCCTGCACGCCGCCGACGCCCAGCCCATGGACGCCACGGCCATCGCGGCGGTCATGCACGACGCACAGGCGCTGCCCTCGCTGCGCTGGCGGCTGGCGCCCAGCCTGCACGTCCTGCACTCCGCGCAAGCGGCCGTGTCGCTCTGGGCGGCCCACCAGGAGGGCAGCGGCCTCGCGCTGGAACACGTTGACCTCGCGCAGGCCGAGTCGGCGCTGGTGTTCCGCAGCGGGCTCGACGTGATGGTCTGGCAGACCCCGCCCGGCATGGCCGAGCTGGTGGTGGGCCTGCTGCTGGACGACCCCTTTGGCCAGGCCCTGGAGCGGGCCCTGGCCGCCGCGCCCGACTTCGACCTGGCCCAGGCCCTGGCCACCCTGATCCGCCACGAACTGCTAGTCGGGGTGGAGCGCCCACTGAGCCGTTGAGCCGCCCTTTGCCCACGACACCGCAGGAGACCCTCATGAACACCCTCACCACCCCCGCCGCCAGCGCAGCCCACGGCGGCCCGATGGCGCGCCTGAGCGCGCTGCTGCAGAGCGTGCACCGCGCGATGGGCCACTTGCCCAACACCCTGCTGGCCTTCATCGCGCGCTTCTCCATCGCCGCGGTATTCTGGAAATCGGGCCAGACCAAGATCGAAGGCCTGGCCATCGACATCGTCAGCGGCGAATTCACGCTGGGCATGCCCCGGCTGTCGGACAACGCGGTGTTCCTGTTCCAGGAGGAATACAAGCTCCCCGTGCTGTCGCCCGAGCTGGGCGCGACCCTGGCCGCGCTGGGCGAACACATCCTGCCCGTCTTCATCCTGCTCGGCCTGGCCACGCGCCTGTCGGCCCTCGGCCTGCTGGGCATGACGCTGGTGATCCAGCTCTTCGTCTACCCCGACGCCTACCCCACCCACGGCACCTGGGCCGCCGTGCTGCTCTACCTGATGGCGCACGGCCCGGGCAAGCTGTCGATCGACGCCTGGATCGCGCGCCGCTGCGCGGCCTGACAGCCCGCACACCCGCCAGAAGAGGCAGAACACCTTCAGATCGCGCTCCATTGACGGCGTAGGACGACTGTCCTATATTCGCGCTCCGTAGGACAACCGTCCTACGGCGGACTCATTTCTTCATGAGCGCATCGTCATGGGTGACAAACAGACACGCGACCACATCGTTGACGCCGCCGACCGGCTGTTCTACGAAAACGGCTACGAGCACACCTCGTTCGCCCACATCGCCGAGTCGGTGAAGATCTCGCGCGGCAACTTCTACTACCACTTCAGGAGCAAGGACGAGATCCTGGACGCGGTGATCACGCTGCGCCTGGCCAACACCCAGCGGATGCTGGAGCAGTGGGAGCAGGAGGCCCAAACCCCCATCGAACGCATCCGCAAGTTCATCGACATGCTGATCGTCAACCAGGCGCCGATCCTGCGGCATGGCTGCCCGGTCGGCACGCTGTGCACCGAACTCGCCAAGCTCAACCACGCTGGACGGGCGCAGGCGAACACGCTGTTCACGCTGTTTCGCGCCTGGTTGAAGCGGCAGTTTGTGGCGCTGGGCCGAAAGTCCGACGCCGATGCGCTGGCGATGCACCTGCTGGGCCGCAGCCAGGGCGTGGCCACCCTCGCGAATGCCCTGGGCGACCAGCGCTTCGTGCGCCGCGAGGTCCAGCAGCTGCACACATGGCTTGAGCAAGTCGTATCGATCCCTTCAGACAGTGAGAGGAAAGCCAAAGCATGAACACAACCATCAACGGCCCCGACGGGGCAGCGCGGTGCCGCTGGTGCGCGGCGGCGCCCGAGTTCCTGGCGTACCACGACCACGAGTGGGGTTTCCCGGTCGATGACGACCGGCGCCTCTTCGAGAAGATCAGCCTGGAGGCTTTCCAGTCGGGGCTGAGCTGGCGCACCATCCTCGCCAAGCGCGAGCACTTCCGGGCCGCCTTCCACGGCTTCGATTTCCACCGGATCGCGCGCTACACCCAGAGCGACGTCGAGCGGCTGCTGCAGGACAAAGGCATCGTGCGCCACCGGGGCAAGATCGAAGCGGTGATCAACAACGCCGCACGCGCGGTGGAACTCGTCCAGCGCGAAGGCTCGCTGGCCGCGTTCATCTGGCGCTACGAGCCCGAGGCCGCGCAACTGGCCGTGCCCCAGACGGTCTCAACCTCGGCACAGTCGGACCGGCTGTCGCGCGACCTGAAAAAGCTCGGCTGGAAGTTCGTCGGCCCCACCACCGTGTACGCCTTCATGCAGGCCATGGGGCTGATCAACGACCACGCGGAGCAGTGCACGATCCGCCCGAAGGCCCAGAGCGCGCGCCAGGCCTTCAGGCGGCCGGGCGTCAACCCAGCTTGATCCACACCCGCCGGTTCTCGATCTTCACCGGGTAGGTTGGGATGTTCTCGGTCAGCGGCGCGCACAGGGCCTGGCCGGTGCAGACGTCGAACTTGCCCTGGTGCAGCGGGCATTCGATCTCGCGCCCTTCCAGAAAGCCGTCGCTCATGCGCGCCGCGCCGTGGGTACACAGGTTGGAGGTGGCGTACACCTGCCCGTCCACCTCGTAGAGCGCTACCTCCTGGCCCGCCACCACAATGCCCATCACATCGCCCTCGGGCACGTCGTCGAGCGCCACCGCGTCGGTCCAGTTGTCGTCTGCCATGGACTTGCCTCAGATCGGGTAGATGATGGAATTGGCGATCATTTCGCTGTCGTACACGCACAGGCGCGACAGCAGCTTCAGGCCCTCGGGCCGGCGCACGATCACGTCGCGGTAGAAGCCGGCGCTCAGCACGATGGACTCCGCGTCGATCTTGGTGCGGATGACGGCGTAATTGGCCTCGGACTCGATGCGCTCGCCGTCTGCGGTCTGCTCGATCCGGATCACGCGCGGCGTGCCCACGATGTGGCGCTGGTAGTACGGATCGTGGTACATGGTTTCTTTCACGCCGTACACCCGGTCCCGGATCATGGCCTGGCTCTCCAGCGCCAACAGGCACAGCGGCAGGCCCTGCTCGTGGTTCTCACGCGGCTGCAGCCGGTAGCTGCCTTCCTCGACGAAGAACTCGGGCCACCGTTCCCAGTCGGCCGAGTCGCACACCATGGCGTAGTCGCTGTAGAGATTGAGCAGTTCGAAGTAGGTCTTGAAGTCGATCATGTTCATTCCCCCATCACCTTGCGCCAGTAGTCGTACATGCCACGAATCAGGGTCTCGGTCACCATGTGATCGGTGTCGCCGATGTTGTGCCCGCCCATTTCGAGCACGGTACGGTGCGCGGGCTTCTGCTCGAAACCCTCCTGTGACCACTCGATCACCTCGCCGTCGTCGGCCGACACAAAGCCGGCCGGGCCGAACAGGTTGGCCTGGATCAGGCGGCGCTGCTCCATCTCGGGCGAGTCGTCTTCAAAGCCGAAGTGGGTCCAGACGAAGTCGAACGAGCCATGCCCGTTGGGCTGGATGTGGCGGGTGGACACGCTGTTGACCTGCTGCTGGATGATCACGCTGGGGAAGATGGTGGTCATCACCGCGGTCGGGCCGTCCCACCAGGGCTCGGGCACGATGTCGAGCAGGCGCGGGTCGTTGAGCTTCATGGACTCCTTGAAGCTGTCCACACCGGCCACCACCTCCTCGTTCCTGCCGCCCTGCCCCCGCGTGGAGATCATGGCGGCGTGGCGGAAGTGCGCGTCCATCTTGAGCTCCGACTTGTTGTCGGCGCGCCAGAGGCCGAAGGTGGAAAACCAGGTGTGCAGCAGGCCGGGGTGGTAGGGGTCCTTGATGTTCTCCTGCATCAGCTTCCAGTTGCCCGGGATGCGCTGGCGCCGGTAGCCCAGCACCTTGAGCGGGCGGCCATCGAACACACGGTCGAAGTACTTCAGGATGGTGGGGCCGAGGAAGTCCTCGAACGGTTCCACGCCGTGGTCGAACGACGCGAACACCACACCGCCGCGGGTGGCCACCTTGAGCTTGGTCAGCCCGTGGTCTTCGAGCTTGAAGTCCTTGGGCATGCCGCCGTTGACCTTGCCGTCCTGCTTGACGCCACGGCGGAATGGCACGCCCTGCAGGTCGCCCTTGAGGCTGTAGTTCCACTGGTGGTAGGGGCAGAAAAAGTCTTTCGCCGCCTTGCCGCTGCGCTCGCGGCAAAAGCGCATGCCGCGGTGGGCACAGACGTTCTCCACCACGTTGATGCCGCCATCGGGGTCGCGCACCATGATGACCGAGCGCTCGCCGATCACCGAGCGCCTGAAGTCGCCCGGGTGGGGGATCTCCGCCTCCAGGCCCACGTAGCACCAGTGGCCGGCGTAGAAGAGCCGGTCCAGCTCGCGCTGGTAGAGGTCGTCGCGGGTATAGGCCCAGAACGGAACCTGGCTGGTGCCGTCACCCGGCCATGCCGGGTTCTGGGGAAACACGGTGGGGGTGTCGCTCATCGTGGGGTCTCCTGGGGTGGGGTGTTGTGTGGGGGCGGGTGGCGCGTGTCAGACGCCGCCGGGGTAGAAAGCGTCCGCGTGCACGTGCTCAGGGGCCACGCCCATGCGGCGCACCAGCAGGCTGAGCGCTTCCACCATCGCGGGCGCGCCGCACAGGTAGGCGCGCCAGCCGGCCAGCGAGGCGATGTCCTGTGCGATGGCGTCTGTCACCAGACCGCTGCGCAGGCCCGCGCCCACCGTGCCGGTGGCCACCACGATGTGGACGCGCAGGTTGGGGTGGCGCTGCGCCAGGGCGCTCAGGCGGTCGGCGTCGTACAGGTCGTCCTGGCTGCGCACCCCGAAGTACAGGTGGATCGGGTTCTCCATGCCCCCTTCGAGCGCACCCCGCACGATCGAGAGCACGGGCGCCAGCCCGGTGCCACCGCCCACGCACAGCATGGGCCCCGTGTGTTGGCGGCGCAGATAGGCCGTGCCGAGCGGGCCACTGAGGCGGATCGTCGAACCGGGCTTGAGTTCGTCGAACACGTACCCTGTGACACGCCCCCCGGGCACGCGACGGATCTGGAACTCCATGTCGGCGTCGTCGGGCAGGCCCGCCATGGAATAGGGCCGGATGTGCTCGGGGGTGAACTGCAGCGTGGCGTACTGCCCCGGGCTGAAGGCCAGCGGCTTGGCCAGCCGGACCCGCAGGCGCTGGATGTCGTGCGTGGCGTCTTCGATGGCGGTGACCGTGCCTTTGACGATGCGCGCCGGGTGAACCACCACCTCGTCCACCTCAGGCACTTCGATGGTGCAGTTCTCGGTCAGCACCGCCTGGCAGGCCAGCACGTAGCGGCCTGCGCCGGTCTGCGGGCGGCCGGCTTCGGGGCCGGCGTCCACCAGGTCGCCGTCCACCACGCGGCAGCGGCAGGTGCCGCAGCGCCCCGACATGCAGCTGTAGGAGATGGGAACCTCATTGGCCCGCAGAACGTCCAGCAGGTTCTTTCCACTGTCCACGTTCAGGCGAAGCTTGAGCGGTTCTACGACGAGTTCCATGGCGGTTTGTGTCTCGATGTCTCCGATGTGGGCCGATTCTGGAGCGCCGAGTCTTATCAGTCGATAAAGCAAACCGCATAGATAGAATCACCATCATGAATATGGCCAGCACCCCATGGACCTGCGCGACATCGACCTGAATCTGCTGGTGGTGTTCAACCAGCTGCTGCTCGACCGCAGTGTGTCCACGGCCGCCGACAAGCTCGGGCTCTCGCAGCCGGCGGTGAGCAACGCGCTCAAGCGCCTGCGGGTGGTGTTGAAGGACGAGCTGTTCCTGCGCACCTCGCGCGGCATGGAGCCCACGCCCTATGCGCTGCACCTGGCCGAGCCGGTGGTGTACGCGCTCAACGCGCTGCAGACCGCCTTGTCGCGGCGCGACTCGTTCGACCCGCTGACCAGCCAGCGCACCTTCAACCTCGCCATGACCGACATCGGCGAGATGTACTTCATGCCCCCGCTGATGGACGCTCTGTCGCGCCTGGCGCCGCAGGTACGGGTCCACACCCACCGGCCGAACGCCGACCAGTTGCGGGACGACATGGCCTCGGGTTCGGTGGACCTCACGCTGGGCCTGATGCCCCACCTGCAGGCCGGCTTTTTCCAGCGCCGGCTGTTCCGGCAGCGCTACGTGTGCATGTTCCGCCAGGGCCACCCCACGGCCCGCTCGCCCATGAGCCTGGCGCAGTTCTGCAAGCTGGAGCACGTGGGCGTGGTGGCGCCGAACACCGGCCACGGCGAGGTGGACGGCCTGCTGGCGCGCGCCGGCATCGAGCGGCGCATGCGCCTGGTGGTGCCGCACTTCATCGCCGTGGGGCACATCCTGCAGAGCACCGACCTGATCGCGACGCTGCCCGAGCGTTTTGCGCAGCGCTGCCAGGAGCCGTTCAAGCTGGTGATCTCCCCACACCCGGTGAAGCTGCCCGAGATCGCCATCAACCTGTTCTGGCACGCCAAGTACAACCGCGACCCGGACAGTGTGTGGCTGCGCCAGTTGATCGTCGAACTGTTCGCCGACCAGTGATGCCAGCGCGGGGCGGGGCGCTGCCCGCCCATCTACAATTCGCGCCCCCGAGCCACGCCCCGAACCCCGACCCCATGAACATCACTGTCAACCCGGAATTCAAAGCCTATATCGACCCCTTGACCCCGGAGGAACACGAAGCGCTGGAGCGCAGCCTGCTGGCCGAGGGCTGCCGCGATGCGCTGGTGCTCTGGGGCGACGTGCTGGTGGACGGGCACAACCGCTACGGCATCTGCCAGAAACACGGTCTGCCCTTCCAGACGGTGCAGAACCCGCGCTTCCAGTCCATGGAGGACGTGCACCTGTGGATGATCGACCAGCACCTGGGCCGGCGCAGCGTGTCGGACTTCCAGCGCGGCGTGCTGGCGCTGCGCAAGCGCGAGATCATCGCCGAGCGGCGCTCGCGGGTGCTGGCTTCGCCGCCGCCGGACGCCCTGCCCGAGGCATCCGATCATGCCGAGCCGGCCATGCCGGCGGACAGCCCGGCGGCCACCGCCCCCGCGCTCGAACCCAAGCCCCTGAACAGCCGTGAAGACATCGCCAAGGCGGCGCGGCTCAGCAGCAGCCAGGTGGTGATGATCGAAAAGATCCAGAAGCAGGCCGAGCCCGAGCTGGTCGCGGCCCTGAAATCCGGCACGATCTCGCTCAACGCCGCGGCGGCCGTGGCCAGCCTGCCGGCCGAGGAGCAGAAGGCGGCCGCGCTGGCCGGCAAGGAAGAACTCAAGCTGGCGGCCAAGCGGGTGCGTGAATCGCGGCGCAAGCCGCAGGACGCGGACGCCGACACGCCGCCGCAGGAAGCACAGCAGCCCACCGACGAGCTGGCGGCCTTGCGCCAGCAGGTGGCGCAGCTGCAAGCAGAAAACACCGCCCTGCGCCAGCAGGTGCAGGCCCTGCGAAGCCAGCTGGAAGAAGCCTCTGCGTAAGCTGCCCGCGCCTACGGTGCGGGAGCGCCGTGCTTCAGGCGCCAGACCAGCGCCGCGCCGGCCACGGTGGCGGCAAACAGGCCCATGGCCACGGCGTTGAACAGGGCGCCGCTGGCGCGCAGGCCCAGGTCCACCAAGCCTGGCCCGAGGCGCACCAGCAACGACAGGTACAGGGCCGCCAGCGGCAGATAGAACGGCCAGCCGAACTGCAGCTTGACCCGGGCGATGGCCGGCAGGATCACCGGGGCGTGCCCCATCATCATGCTGACGATGAAGCCCAGCCCCAGAGCGTGCAGCGCGGCGTCCCGCAGCGGCAGGCCCAGCGCGGCCCCGGCCCAGGCGAGGCCCGCGACGGCGAGCCAGGCGTACCCGCCCAGCAGGCACACGGCCATGTAGCGCGTCAGGCCGTCGGCGTGGATGGTGCGGCGGGCGATGTCGAACACCCCCAGCCAAAGGGCCAACAGGAACAGCGACACGCCGTAGAGAACGCCCCCGGCCACGGGCGCGAACAAGGACACGCTGGCGCCCCCCACCATGGCGGCCAACACCAGGAACAGCGAGAAGCGTGCGCCGGGGCGCGTGCGCATCAGCCGGGTCATCTCCAGCCGCTCGGCGGCAATGGTCATCACCAGAAAGGCGAACCACCAGGGCAGGCTCGCCACGTCACCCGGCCGTAACAGGAACACCAGGCCGCCCGCGAGCCAGGCCAGCGCGGCGGCCAGCAGCAGCACCGTGTGGGCCGCGCGCTGGCGGCGCACGATCACCAGGTTAACGACCACGAAGATGGCCGCGGCCACCACGATCAGCACGGCCGCCGGGCCGCTGAACCCGAGCAGCAGGCACAGCCCGGCCAGGCCCGAGGCCAGCGGTGCCAGCCAGGCGCCCGCGGCCTTGACGGCCACGGCCCGCTCGATGCCGATGACCGTGCCCATGAAGCCGCAGATCATCAGGGCCGCGTGCGACAGCGCGGCGTACCCCAGCCAGGCATGGGACTGGAAGAGCTGGGGCAGCTGCACGCCCGCTCGCAGCAGCCCACCGGCAATGCCCCCCAGCAGCGCCATGGCCACGAGGACCAGCAGCCCGGGCGCCAACCGGTGGCGGCGCGGCCGCGGGCGGGCGATGCGGGAGGCGCGCTCGACCATCAGCGGTCCATGAAGCGCCGGGCGCGCTCGCTCAGGCGCTCCTCGCTCCAGGGCGGTTCCCAGACCAGCTCCACCTGGATCAGCATGTCCGGCGGCAGGTCCCGGTCCAGCTCGTTTTCGATCTCTTCGATGATCAGATCGGTCACCGGACAGGCGGCCGAGGTCATGGTCACCCGGGCATGCACCTTGTTGTCCGCCACGCTCACCTGGTAGATCAGGCCCAGGTCCACCACGTTGATCGAAACCTCCGGGTCCACCACGCGTCGCAGCGCCTTGGCGATCGGTTCGAGCAGAGCGTCCGGTCCGTCGTAGGGAAAGGGGGTGGATGTCATGGAAGGCTCCTGCGCGCCGGGCGGCACACCCGGCATTCAACCAATGACACTGAAGTCGAGCACCACTTCACCCGGGTCACGACGCAGGTATTCCAGGGAAACCGCGTCCCCGAAGGTCTGGCGGATCTGCGCCAGCAGCGGGATGGGATCGTGGTCGTTGACGAAGCGCATGGTTTCCCCCGGCTGCAGGCTTTTCAGCGCACCGAAGATGGCGGCGTGGCGAAAGCGCTTGGCCACGCCACGGGCGTCGAAGAGGTGGACGTTCTGGAGGGGTGATGTGTTGCTCATGGGAACCTCGTGAAGAAGGAAGAGACAGGAAGCGGGAAGCGCCGGTTTGCACCCCTCCGCAAGCACCGCATCGACCAGCACCGGTGCCTGGCAACGCCGTGCATCCGTTTAAAGATGCATTTTGAATGAATCTATTGTAGATGGAATTCCTAAAAGGTGCACTTGATATGAATCAAATTCGGATGATGCCCATCCCGGGCTGGCGCCGGGCGCGCGAGCGCGAAGCCGTGACCGCTGGTCGGTCGCTTTCTCCGCATCATTCAAACAATCAATAGAATGTTATTCATGAAACAACGCCAACTCAAAGATCTGCTGTACGAGCAGGTGGCCCGCATCGGCAAGGCACTGGGCAGCCCCAAGCGGCTGGAACTGCTGGAAATGCTGGCGCAGGGCGAAAAGTCGGTGGACGTGCTCGCGGCCGAGCTGTCGATCGACATCAAGCTCGCCAGCGCCCACCTGAAGGCGCTGCGCGATGCGCGGCTGGTCACGAGCCGGCGCGAAGGCAAGTTCATCCACTACCGCCTGAGCGGGCCGGATGTGGCGGGCCTGGGCGTGAAGCTGCGCGAGGTGGCCGAAGAACACCTGCTGGAGCTGCGCCTGGCGCTCGACCAGATGGCCGCCCACCCCGGCCAACTCGCGGCCGTGGACCGCCAGGCGCTGATGGAGCAGGCGCAGCGCGGCGAGGTGGTGGTGATCGACGTGCGGCCGCAGGACGAGTTCGATGCGGCACACCTGCCGTACGCGCGCTCCATGCCACTGGCCGAGATCGGGAAACGGCTCGCGGCCTTGCCGCGCGACAAGGAGATCGTCGCCTACTGCCGCGGGCCGTTCTGCCTGCTGTCCGACGAAGCCGTGGCGCTGCTGCTCTCGCACGGCTACCGCGCACGCAAGGTGTCCGACGGCGTGAGCGAGTGGCAGGCCGCGGGTCTGCCACTGGAGCGCTGAGAGACGTTTCATGAACATCGAAGCCTGGGTGCTGACGCACGAATGGATGATCCGCATCGGCGCCTTCGCCGGGGTGTTCGCCCTCGTGGCCCTGTGGGAGCTGGCGTCGCCACGCCGGACGCTCCAGTTGCCGCGCGCGCAGCGCTGGGCCAGCAACCTCGGCGTCGTGCTGCTCAACACCGCGATCGTGCGCCTGGTGTTCCCCACGGCCGCGGTGGGCATGGCCGCCTTGGGGGCCGAGAGGGGCTGGGGGCTGCTGAACAACTTCCCCGTGCCGTTCTGGCTCGCGGTGCCGCTGGCCGTGGTGGCGATGGACTTCGTGATCTGGCTGCAGCACGTGATGGTGCACGCCGTGCCTGCGCTCTGGCGGCTGCACCGGGTGCACCACGCCGACCTGGACTACGACCTGACCACGGGCACACGCTTCCACCCGCTGGAGATCGTGCTCTCCATGGGCATCAAGTTCGCCACCATCGCACTGCTGGGCGCGCCGGTACTGGCGGTGGTGGTCTTCGAGGTGCTGCTCAGTGCCTGCGCCATGTTCAACCACGGCAACATCCGCCTGCCCGATCGGCTGGACCGAGCGCTGCGCTGGGTCCTCGTCACGCCCGACATGCACCGCGTGCACCACTCGGTGGAAGACGACGAGAGCAACTCCAACTTCGGCTTCAACCTCCCCTGGTGGGACCGCCTGTTCGGCACCTACCGCGAACAGCCGCGCGCCGGTCAGATCGGCATGGTCATCGGCATCCACGGCCACACCGACCCACACGAGGTGGCGCGCCTGCCCGGCATGCTGATGCTGCCCTTCAAGGGGCAGGTCACCGACTACGCGATCAACCGCCGCCCCTGCACCGAACCCCACGTCGGGAACGACCCCTGAGCGTTTCCCTGCGCGGATGAGGGGAAACACCTGTCTGCCTTATCCCGTTGCCCCGAGACAATATCAGTTAATGCTGATAAACGACTTGTTTCAAAACCGCCCCACTGGAAATCCCATGAAACCGCAACACCTGGCGCTCGCCGCCCTCACCGCCGCCAGCCTGTGGCTGGCCCCCGCCGCCCACGCCGACAACCAGGCCATCGCCGTGGACGAGATGGCGGCCTACCTGGAATTCGTGGACTACGGCGGCGGCGTGATCTTTGCCGAGCAGATCCCGGCCGATGAGTGGAAAAGGATGATCGTCATCGACGCGCGCGACGCGGGCCAGTTCGCCAAGGGCCACATCCCCGGCGCGATCCACATGGACTGGCGCCAGGTGCTGGCCCAGCGCAGCACCATCCCGAAAGACAAACCGGTGCTGATCTACTGCAACACCGGGTCGCTCTCGGCCCAGGCCGGTTTCGCCCTGCGCGTGGCGGGCTGGGACAACGTGCGCATCCTGCAAGGCGGCATGGAGGAGTGGAAAGCCAAGGGCGGGTTTGACGCCGCCGCCCGGGCCACCGCGCCGGCCAGGCACTGAGGCCCAAGGGACTCTGTCCCGCAGACTTTTCCTGTGATGGGCTCCAGAGCTTGAAAAACGGGAGCCATTGCACAGTTGGCAGATGTTATGTATGATGCACATCATGCGAAAGACGCAAACCAACATCCGGGCCGCCGCCAAAGAAGCTTCACACGAGCGCATCGTGCAGGCCGCTGCTCGCGCCATCCGGCGCAGCGGCTACGACGGTACGGGGGTGGCCGACATCATGAAAGAGGCGGGTCTGACGCACGGTGCGTTCTATGCGCACTTCGAGTCCCGCGAAGCCATGCTGGCCGAGGCGGCGGACCGTGCGGGCGCCGAGTCCAACGCCTTCGCGGCCCGTGTCATTGCCGCTGCCCCGCCCGAGCAGGCGTTGCAGGCGCTGATGCAGACCTATCTCTCCAAAGAGCACCTGGCGGGTATCGAAACCGGTTGCCCTGTGTCGGCCCTGGGTTCTGAAATGCCCCGCCAGTCGCCCGAAGTGCGCCGGGCGGCCACACGCCGCATCAAGGAGATGATCGATCTGGTGGCGCGTCAGTCACCGGATTGGGGGCAGCCCGGCGCCCATGAGCGCGCGCTGGTGACGGTGTCCACCATGGTGGGCACACTGATGCTGGCCCGCGCGGTCGACGACCCGGCGTTGTCGGACGCGCTGTGCAGCGCGGCCTTGAAGCGCCTGGCCCCTTCCGGGGCCTGACCCGTGGGCCCGCTTTTTTTTGCCCATATATATGATGATCATCATGTCAAATACTCTCCTGTCCCGGTCCGCTGGGTTCGTCTCTTGCACTGTTTTGAAAAAGGAAACGCCATGAAAGCCTTCGTCCTGGACCGCTACGGGAAGAAAGAAGCACTGCGGGCCGCCGATGTGCCGGAACCGGAGCTGCGTGAAGACGAGGTCCTGATCCAGGTGCACGCAACCGCGGTGAACCTGCTGGACGCCAAGCTTCGAAACGGCGAGTTCAAGCTCATCCTGCCGTACCGCACACCCTTCGTGCTGGGGCACGACGTGGCCGGCGTGGTGGTCCGTGTCGGACCGCGGGTGCGCCAGTTCAAGCTGGGCGACGAGGTCTACGCCCGGCCCGATGACTTCCGCATCGGCACCTTCGCCGAGTTGGTGGCCGTCAAAGAGGACTCGGTGGCGATCAAGCCTCGGAACATCAGCATGGAAGAGGCCGCGTCCATCCCTCTGGTGGGCCTGACGGCGTGGCAGGCGCTGGTGGAAAAGGCCAGACTCAAAAAGGGGCAGAAGGTCTTCATCCAGGCGGGTTCCGGCGGCGTGGGCACGTTTGCCATCCAGTTGGCCAAGCACCTCGGTGCGACGGTGGCCACCACCACCAGCGCGGGCAACGCAGCCCTGGTCAAGAGCCTGGGTGCGGATGTGATCGTCGACTACAAGAAGGACGCCTTTGAAAAACGCCTGAGCGGCTATGACGTGGTGCTCAACAGCCAGGACGGCAAGACGTTGCGCAAGTCCCTGGGCGTGCTCAAACCCGGCGGCAGCCTCATCTCCATCTCGGGGCCACCCGATCCCCGGTTTGCCGAAGACATCAAGGCCCCGTGGGTGGTAAAGCAGGTCGTGCGCGCCCTGAGCTTTGGTGTCCGCAGGCAAGCCCGGCGCCTCCAGGTTGGCTATGCCTTCCTGTTCATGAAGGCCAGCGGCAGCCAGTTGCGGCAGATCACGCCGCTGATCGAATCGGGAACCATCCGCCCGGTGATCGACAAGGTCTTCCCCTTCGAAGCCACCAACGAGGCCTTGGCCTACGTCGAAAGCGGCCGAGCCAAAGGAAAGGTGGTCATCAAGGTCCGATGAGCCGTTCCACCTCAACCATTTCGCACACCTTCTCATATGACAAACGTCATATGACATCCCCCTCACCCACCTTTTTAGAGCCTCCCATGAACATTGAAAATTCCGTCGTCCTGATCACGGGTGCCAACCGCGGCATCGGCCTGGCCTTTGCGCGCGAACTGCTGGCCCGTGGCGCCAGCAAGGTCTACGCCGCCGCGCGCGATCCCGCCACCGTGACCTTGGCCGGCGTCGAGGCCTTGCGGCTCGACGTCACCCAACCCGAGGAGATCGCGGCCGCCGCGCAACAGGCCGCTGACGTCACCCTGGTGATCAACAACGCGGGCATTGCCCAGCCCGGCGGTTTCCTGGCACCCGACAGCGACGCGGTGGCGCGCCGCGTCTTCGAGACCAACTTCTTTGGCGTGTTGAACGTGAGCCAGGCCTTTGCGCCGGTGCTCAAGGCCAACGGTGGTGGCGCACTGCTCAATGTGTTGTCGGTGGCGTCTTGGGTCAACGGCGGCGAACTGGCCGCCTATTCGGCGAGCAAGTCGGCGGCGTGGTCGCTGACCAACGCCCTGCGCCACGAGCTGGCCAGCCAGAAGACCCAGGTGCTGGGCCTGCACATGGCCTATGTCGACACCGACCTCACACGGGGCTTCGAGGTCCCGAAAAGCAGCGCCGAAGAGATCGTGCAACGGGCGCTCGACGGTCTGGAAGCGGGCGCCGACGAGGTGCTGGCCGACGCGCTCACCGAGCAGGTCCGGCAGGGCCTGACGGCAACGCGCCCGGTCTACCTCCCCCAGGGCCAATGAGCCCAACCCCTCCGGCCCCACGCCAACACCACCCACAGAAAGACCGCCATGCTCTTCACCACACACTCTGCGCCTTCCCTGCAGCTCCGCAACCGCATCGTCATGGCGCCCATGACGCGGAGCCGGGCGGTGGACCACAACACGCCCAATGCCCTGATGGCCGAGTACTACGGCCAGCGGGCCTCGGCCGGGCTGATCGTCACCGAGGGCACCTCGCCCTCGCCCAACGGCCTGGGCTACGCCCGCATTCCGGGCCTGTTCACCGAAGCGCATGTGCAGGGGTGGAAGCTGGTGACAGACGCCGTGCACGCCAAAGGCGGCAAGATCTTTGTGCAGCTGATGCACACGGGGCGCGTGGCCCATGTGGCCAACCTGCCTGCCGGTGCGCAAGTGCTCGCGCCGACGGCCGAGGTCTGCCCCGGCGAGATGTTTACCGACACCCAGGGCATGCAGCCGCACAGCGCACCACGCGCCATGACCGCTGACGACATCGCCCACGCCGTGGCGGAGTACGCCAGGTCGGCCCAGCTGGCCATTGAGGCGGGCTTCGACGGTGTCGAGCTGCACGCGGCGAACGGCTATCTGATAGAGCAGTTTCTGAACGCCAACGTGAACCACCGCTCCGATGGGTACGGGGGCAGCATCGAGGGCCGCAACCGCTTCGCACTGGAGGTGGCTCGCGCCACGGTCGCTGCCATCGGCGCAGACCGGGTGGGCATCCGGCTCTCGCCCTACGGCGTTTTCAACGGCATGGGCGGATACCCCGAGGTCGAGGCGCAGGTCCTGGCCCTCATCGAAGAACTGGCGCAGTTGGGCATTCTGTATGTGCACCTGCTGGACCACTCGGCCCTGGGCGCGCCGCCCGTGCCTGCCGAGTTCAAGTTCCGCCTTCGTGTGGCGTTTCACGGCCTGTTCATCCTGGCCGGTGGGTTTGATCGGGCGGGTGCAGAAAGTGCACTCACAGCGGGTCACGCCGATCTGATCGCCTTTGCCCGCCCGTTCATCGCCAACCCCGATCTGGTGGAACGCATGCAAGCCAAGGCGGCGTTGAACCCCGTGGACATGACGACGTTCTACACGCCGGGTCCCAAGGGCTACACCGACTATCCAGCGCTCGGCACCTGATGGGAGACTCACGATGAAACACCTGCTCAAGACGACCGTGCTGGGCCTCGCTCTGTCCACGACCCTCCAGACGTCCACGCTGCTGGCGGCAGAGCCTGTCGCCACCGGGGCGGACCCAAGCCAGCTCTCGCTCGGACGACCGTCTGAAGTCACCTGGAAGAACGTCCCTACCCAAACCATCACGGTTGGCGGCGTGAACTTCGCGTACCGGGAAATGGGCCAGTACAACGGCGGAACGCCCGTGGTGTTTCTGGTCCATCTGGCTGCGGTCCTGGACAACTGGGACCCTCGGATCATGGACGGTATCGCGGCGAAGCACCACGTCATCGCTTTCGACAACCGCGGTATCGGGGCCTCCAGTGGCTCGCCGTCGAATTCGATGGAACAGATGGCGGACGATGCCATCAGCTTCATCCACGCCAAGGGCTTTCAGCAGGTGGACCTGCTGGGCTTTTCGTTGGGCGGCATGGTCGCCCAGGAAATCGTGCTGAAGGAGCCGCAACTCGTGCGCAAGATGGTGCTCGCGGGCACCGGCCCTGCGGGTGGCGAAGGCATCAGCACCGTGGCGGGGGTGACCGTCTACGACATGCTCCGGGGCTTCTTCACGGGCCAGGATGCCAAGCAGTTCCTGTTCTTCACGCGGACCCCCGGTGGCATCGAGGCCGGCAAGGCCTTTCTAGCTCGGTTGAAGGAACGCACCGAGGACCGTGACACCGAGATCACGGTGAGCGCATTCCTCGCGCAGCTGGAGGCGCTGCGCGTGTGGGGGAAGAAGGCGCCCGCCGATCTGTCGGTGGTCCAGCAGCCGGTGCTCGTGGTCAACGGTGACAACGACCGCATGGTCCCGACGGTCAACACGCACGACCTGGCCCGGCGGCTGCCCAACAGCCAGCTGATCATCTACCCCGATGCCGGACACGGCGGTGCTTTCCAGTTCCACGCCGACTTCGTGCGCAGCACGCTCGAGTTTCTGGCCCGCTGACGCTTGCCAACAGGACTGTCTCACCATGACCGACACCCACCTCACCGCACCCACTCGCTTCGTCGAAGTCAACGGCGACCAATTCGCCTACCGCCGCTGGGGCAACACCACGACGGACCAGCCACCCCTGTTCTTCCTGCAGCATTTCCGCGGGGGCATGGACCATTGGGACCCACTCATGACCGACGGTCTGGCCGCGGGGCGCGAAGTGATCCTGTTCAACGGTCGCGGCGTCGCCTCTTCCACCGGCACGCCGCGTACCCGGATCGAGGACATGGCCGATGACGCGGCGGCGGTGATCCGGGCCTTGGGACTTCGCCAGGTGGATGTTCTGGGTTTCTCGCTGGGTGGGTTTCAGGCACAGGACCTGACGCGGCGCCACCCTGAACTGGTTCGCAAGCTCATGCTGCTGGGCACCGGTCCACGGGGCGGCAACCCCGACTCGGAGCCTGGCGTGCTGGAGAGAGCGCCGCGCCCTGTTCCAACGGTTGAAGACTTCCTGTTTCTCTTCTTCGGAGCCTCCGAGGCAGCAAAGCAGGCCGGGCGTGACTTCTGGAACCGCCGCCACCAGCGAGCGGACCAGGACCCACCGAGTTCCCCTGCGGTGATGCAGGCCCAGATCGAGGCCAATATGTATTACCTGGCCAAACCCGATCCCAAGGCACCGTTCGCCCACCTGCGCGAGATCCGGCAGCCCACGTTCATTCTGAATGGCGTGAACGACGTGATGATTCCGACCATCAACTCCTGGCATATGGTCCAGAACATTCCGAACGCGCAGCTGTTCGTCTACCCGGATGCCGGTCACGCCGCGCAGTTCCAGTACCCCGAACGCTTCCTGAAGCACGCCATCCAGTTCCTCGGCGAGTAGCGCACCCGCGAGTCGCTGGACACTCCCTTGAAGAAAGACATACCACCATGCTGAAGTTCAAATTCCTGCTGTGGGCCTTGACCAAGCTGCTGCAGCGAGCGGTCAAGAAGAACCCCGCTTGCGCCAGCTACATCGATGGAAAAACGCTGGTGTTTCAGATCCAGACGGCCGACGGCGTGGGGCGCCATTTCCACATAGCCAACGGCCAGGTGGGCTCAAGCGCAGGGCTCACGGAAAGCCCACGCTTCACCATGACGTTCAGAAATGCGGAGAGAGGCTATGCCGTTCTGTCCGCGAAAGACGGAACGGACGCCTTTCTGTCGGCCTTGCGCGATGGGGATCTGGTGATCCGCGGTGACTTTGTCGAGGTGATGTGGTTCCAGGGGCTGACGGCGTACTTGCAGCCAAAGGCTGAGGCTATTGCGCACCCTGCATAAAACATCTACCCGCAGCCTCCATGCCTTGCATCACCGGCGCTGTGGCGTGCCGGCCTGCTCAAGCCACAGGGTGGGCGTCATCTGGAGTTGGAATATCGTCCTGTGGCTCGAGCGTTAGCTGTTCCGGGCGAGCCTGGACGACGCGATCGCCTACCGCCACGCCTCAGCCGTGCAGGTCTTCCCCGTGCGCAAAGCGTCGGTGACAGGGTGGAATGTGGCGGCGCATCGGGGACTCCTGGAGAGAGCCTGGCCGCAGTTCAAACAGAAGGGCATTCGGTGCAAGCGCCTGATCGCCCGGGTGTTGTGTAGAAAATAACCCATATCACCATGGGAGTTTCGAGACGTCCGGACCGGCCGCGAAGGCCATGCATACATGAACCATCAGAAGCCACGTGACCGCAGCAGGATCGAGCCGTCTCGCGCTCGGCCGAGCGAGGCCATGGGAGAGCAGCGCTATCAGGAACTCATGCGCGGCCTGAATCACTTCTTCCAGGCAACCGAACACGATACCCAGGCCCACACAGCCGCCCAGCGTCAGCAGGTGATCCGGGAGATCAAGGCCTTGATGGACCACCATGGCCTGACGGTTGAGGACATCGGTGAGTGACGGCATCCCGATGAAGCGGCGCTCCGCCTGATCGGCCAGGAGCGGCCATCCGCAGCAGCGCCGCAGGGTGAGCCCGGCACGCCCCCACCTGTCAGAGTTGCCAGGGCCACGTTTGGCGGGCCCGCCGAATGCCCCGAGCATTGCCAGCCAGATGAGCCGCACAGGAGCCCTGGGCGCCATCAAGAGGCGACCTGCCTCCAACGGCAAAAACAAAAGAGAAATGAGGGGGAGGCAATGGACAAGTTTCCGGCTGAGTTTGCCGAGATGCTCAGCGCGCCCGGCAAGGCGATGCTGCGGCAAGGTTTTGCAGACACCGCACGCTTTGCGGGCAGGGCCGCGACCCAGGACGCGGGGTCTGGCCAGACACCACTGGCTTTCTTGCCGGGCATGCTCAGCAAGACCTGGGCGATGCAAGCGCGCCGCCTGCTCGACGCCACCATGCCGGCCCACGTCCGCCGCATCGAGTCGCGCATTCCACCCGAGACCATCACCGGCATGCGCCGCAACTACACCGAACAGTTGCCCAAGAGCATGCGCATCCAGACGGCGTATTTCGACTCACCCCGAAGCGCCGCCTACCGGGCCGCAGCAGAGATCGGTCTGCTGCAAATGCTGCGCTCGGAGAGCCTGGCCCTCTTCGCCGAGCGGATCACCGGATTGCCGCTGGAGCGGCGGCGCGGCGTGCAACTCATCCTGTACGAGCCGGGTGACTATTCGGGGCCGCACAACGACCACCACCCCGAGAACGCCCACGCCCGCGAGGGCTTTGTCGATCTGCACATCTCGCTGTGCAACGAAGGCGTTCAGGACCAGTTCCTGGTCTGCGAAGAGCATGGTCATCTGACAGGGGTCTATCCGGCCGCCAGCGATGGTTCGGTGGCGCTGTACCGGCTGCCCTTCTGGCACTACACCACGCCGCTGCGCGCCAAGCCGGGTGCCGAACACAAGGCGCGGCGCTGGCTGCTGCTGGCCACGTTTGACCTGCGCCAGCCCTCCCGACGAGATCACCGGGCCACGGCCGGACGCAGCCGGTCGGCATGAGCTGCAGGCACGTTTCACATGTTTCATTCAAAGAGGGAGTTTTCATGACCCAGCGCTATTCCAAGATCCGCTTCATCGGGTACACCATCCCCACCACACCGGCCAGCATGGTCGCCATTGGCAACCCCAATGGCCCGGGCGCGGTGGCGGGGACCTACCTGGGGCTGGAGGATTTTCAGGCGGATGTGCGGGCACGCATCGCGGTGCTGAAGAACGCCGCCGAGCAGGCGCTTGCGGCCCTGCCATCGGACGAGGCGCCAGGCAGCGTGCTCAACCTGTTCGTGGCCCCCGAGTTCTACTTTCATGGCACCCAGGGTCCGTACATCTACGGGCATGTGGATGCGGACCCAACCGATTTCATCCTGAGCGAGCTGCGCCAGGCTTTTCCGGCCAGCCAGTACCCGGACTGGACCTTTGTCTGTGGTTCGGCGATCACCTCGCGTGTGCACGACGTGACCACCATCCTGGCCTCCAACAGCACCCAGGTGCGCAATGCCGTGGTGCAGTCCCTGTCCGAGCAGTGGCTGGCGGCCTACGGGCCACTGAACGGCGTAGTGTTCGACATGTTGGTCAACTTCATCAAGAACTGCCACTCCTACCCTTGCATGGAGGTGCGCAACCGGGCCCTGATCGTGAGCAACGTCGCGCTGGACACGCCCACCCATTCGCTGGGCACGGACCAGATGACCTGCGAGAAGTACTTTGTCTCCAACGAAGACTTCGTGCTCTACGACACCACTGGCCGCCAAGACGTCGTGACGGAGCAGATGACGGCCTACCCTTTCATTGACCTGAGCGATGGCGACCTCAAGGCCAGCGCCAAGGACAAATACGCCATCTTCCGGCAGAACTACGGCCCGGAGAATTTCCCGCAGTACGTCGATTTCGGCGTGGAGGTCTGCCTGGACCACAGCGACGTGCGCCTGCGCCGCAACATCGACAACGAGCCCTGGCCCCAGGCGGTCGATGCCCTGCATGTGCAGATCATCCCCTCGTGCGGCATGCAGATCGCCGCGCCCAGCGTGGCCGCCGACGCCATGGGCTTTGTCTTCAACTGCGACGGCCAGTACGCCCTGGACACCAGCAACGGCACGGCATGCCAGGGTGTGCAAAACAGCGTGCAATGCGTCTACGCCAACTACCTTGACGCCAGCAACCCCGCGTACGCGGGCCACACCCAGCTGGCGCGCGTGCAACAGCCCGCCGTCGGCGGCGACCCCAACCGGAGCGGCGCGAGCAACGCCAGTTTTCAGACGCTGGGTACGCAGGACATGGCCATCCTTTCCGTCCCTGCGGTGCCCGAGCTGGCCCAGTGTTTCGCTGGAGGCCCTGGCGCCGTGCACATCTATGGCCTGAAGTCTCCGTACGACTTCTACGCCTGAGGCCGGGCCTGACACCAAACGCCAGACCGCTGGTCTGCGGTCGTGCAACCGGGTCACTTTTGCACCGCTCTACTTTTTCGCTGCGCCACCTATTTGGTGCTTAGCCAATCACCCCTGCAGGGCCTCAACGGGGACACGGCGGCGCCGCCGCACGCTCACCACAGGCGCGGCGACAGGACGTTCGATCTGGTGTTCGAAATCAAGAGCCTGAGGCAGGACGCTCCCCACTGGCGCAACGACGGGCAGCGATGGACGACGACTCCAGTTTTTTCGGGGGAACTCATGCTTCAGCGCACGGAGCACCTTGAACGTATTCAGTGGCTGAACCACTGCACCGTTGACCTGCACATACCGCCCCTCGGGCGTCTGAGCCAATGCCCCGATTTGGGTTCCGTTCTGGATAACCGCCAGATAGCGAAACCCAGCGTGCTCGACGAGCGTAAATGGGCGGATGTTGACCGTGGGTCTGATGATCATGGATGCTGAAATCGGATGCCGTCAGGAGCGTGATGGGTCGCTCCCGGCACATGGCCTTGTTTGCTGAGAATGGGTCGTCGACAAAAATTCGATACACCCCGAAAGCCGAGGCCTTCTGCACCATTCCCTGAACACGTCAACGGGTCGGGGCACAGCCAAATATTTGATTATAAAAAATATGCATCTAAGAAGTCCGGACTTTTCGCACCATTCCCCGTGATATCAAGATCCATCGAAAGTCGCTTCAAGGCTGGCTGCTGCCGGTGACCTGGCACGCCTGAATGTCGGCCGCCGCGGTCACCTGTCATTCGAGGATGCAAGGGTCGAACGACCGCTGCACAACCGTCACCGATCACTCAACGCAGGCCAGCCTGGTCACGCTTCGAGAACGACTTCTCGCGCCTGAGGTGAGCGGCTGTGCCCGACCCGGAGCAGTCCTATGTCCGCGAACCTCGGAGCGGATCTTCAATGCCCATGTGCAATGGCATCCAGCGGGCTCGCCGTGCCCCCCGCATCCACCGTCACCTTCAGCACATGGGTGTAGATCATCGTTGTCGACACGTTGGAATGCCCCAAAAGCTCGTGCACGGTTCGGATCTCGGTACCTACCTGCTCGATGCTGAGGCTATATTGCATGTACTGGATTCACTCGCTCAACTGGTCCCAAAGCCGGGTCGACTGCTGCTCTGGCGCGCGGGGTTTGACGGAATTTTTGTAACTGTACGTACATCCAGTAAATTAGTCAACCAGCCAAGCTGCAAGCCACTTACGGGAGGAATACATGACCAACTTATGGAGCAGCACCCAACTTATAGAGCAGGTTTTGCTCTGGACATTACGTTAGGCGTCCAATGCCACGCAGTCCATTCATCGAAAGTCTCACCAGCCGAAGGAATAGATGCCTGAGTTCCTAATGTTGGGAGAGCACCAGATCGGCATTCTTGAAAGCACGAATGTCGATCACTTCTGGTGCTATGGAAGATTCAAGCCGGGCAAGAACTTCGGCATCCTGGCGGAGCGTCTTGCACTTCTTGAGAGGGCCTATTTCGAAGCTGAGGCGGGAAGTTCCTCAGTCGATCCAGATCAGCTACAAGATGAGATAAACCAGCTTGGCCTCGCTGTTCTCTCGAACGGCACTGCCATGCAGGTCCAGGATTTCAAGCTTCAAGGTGAAAGCTATGAATACCGAGTTGGAACGAGTGACGCCTAACCCTTCGGTCGAGCGGACGTCAACCGGCTGGCCGCTTCCGGGCTTGCTTCATCATCCCTCCAGCGGCCAGCCGTTTGCCGCCGCTCACCTCAAACGTTAGGTGTAAAAACATCGTGAAGCGCTATCGGGTACTGGCATACGATTTCGACACACGGGCAGTAATGCTCGAGACCGAAATCAAAGACGATTGGGAGGAGAATAATCGTCAGCTCTGGCTACGAAATAGGCGATCCATTCGTGATGGGTTGGTGTTTGAGTTCGGTCCGAAAGAGCATGAGCGCAAGATCGAAGACTTCGTAGCGTTGGGTGCGAATCCAATGTCGCTCATTTCGTTCCACAACGTGTTTCTCCGGCAATGTCGAAGCGCATTCGTGTATGGAAGCTATTACCCAGCTTTGGTATCGGCTTGCACGCTCGGCGAGCGGATTCTAAACAGGCTTGTAATCCACCTTCGCAGATACTACAAGTCGACGGTTGAGTATAAAACCATCTACCGGAAGGAGTCCTTCGATAACTGGGAGGTGGCGATTGCCACTCTTGTTTCGTGGGAAGTCTTGCTACCTGAACCAGCCAACCTATTCCGGAAGCTTGCTGCCATTCGGCATCACTCAATTCACTTTAACCCGGAAACAGATACCACTGCGAGGGATTCTGCGCTTGAAGCTATTACTACACTTCAAAAAATAGTAGAAAAGCAGTTTTCTGCCTTTGGTCTCCAGCCTTGGTATATCAAAGGAACAAAAGGTGCCATGTATGTGGCGCGAAAGCATGAGAGCACGCCATTCGTCAAAGAAGTAGTGTTGCCAAACTGTGTGTTGGTCGGCCCGCAGCATCGGCTAGAACATGGGCACAAGGGATGGACCGTACATGACGACCATCCCTACCCGGAAAAAGAGATCAGTGATGAAGAGTTTGTCGCACTGCTACCCGGCTAAGCACCTGGCAATCGCGTGGAGTGGGACGCATTTTCCGCTGCTCCTTCGGCTTCACTCCAAATGCGCCCCTCACGCAAAGCGTTAGGCGCCTGCAAAATCACCAACCTACATGCCACCATCGACCTGGATCACAGGGAGGAACAAGTAATGATGCAATGGGTAGTCGAACGACTGATCTCTCTTCTTGGCCCAATCGCCACAATGGCTAAGGAAAAGCGAGACCTGCAAGACAACGCTTTACGCTCTATCTCTCATGCGCTGCAGGAAACCAAACTCTATTACAGAGACCTCGGCCTTGGCAAAGAGCGCAGCCGAGACATTGAGAGCCAGCTCGCAAAGTACTGGGCCGCCGCCGCAATACCTTTGCGACATATTGACCAAGAACTTGCAATGAACTGCGAGAACAAGGCCGAGTACTGGCTAAGCCCTGAAACGTTCTCGGAAGAAGACATAAAGCAAATGGGAATCAAGCTCACAGATCTTTCGGCTGCCTATCGGAAGCTTGTTGCTCCAAAGTTCACTGGGCCTACTCGCAGGGCAGGCGCCTAGCCCTTCCATCAAGAGGGACGTCCAAGGGCTATCGCCCTCGGCCGCCCCTCATGTCAAACGTTGAGCGACCGCATTCACGATTGAGGATCGCCCGCTTCTGGCCGGATCCTCCAATTCGCGGACGGCGCTGGAAGCAGCCGTTGGTCGGTGATGCGGCGAGACCAGGAGACCGCTGACGGGATGTGCTCTGAACCCACAGAACCGGCCAGGGGCGGCGGCTTGAGCAAAGAGAGTCGGTCATTCAACAATCGGGGTGTGGACGGTGCCAACCGCTAAGCCCGTCACTACCAACATAGGCAAAGCCGGTCTGACGGGCTCAGCCTTTGAAACTTGACTCGACCGACTTGCTAGGACGCGTTCGGCGCTTCAAGTACACCCTCCCGCTCCAACACCAAGCGAATCTCCTCGAATTTGGCGGCTATGTTTCCTTTGGGAAATCGGATCTGACCAAGGCCTTGAATATTGCTGAACTCTTCGCAACCCTCTTCGAGCAATACGATTGCCTTTGTGAATCCGAGGCGGCCCTGGAAGAGGCCTACTTCGTGGATGACGTTCATTCGAGCCTGAACCTTCCCATCAGCAAGTTCGTCTTCTGCCGTCATGATGACGAATGCACAAGCAGCCGAGTCCAACATCTCAGACAACCTTGCAATGTTCGTGATCCCAGCAACTGGGATGCGGTTGAATTCGTCGTGAGGAAGCCTCAGTCGTTCCTTTATGAAGTCCTTGAGATCTCTCCACACGAATGAGCGGCCGTGGCCGATAAAGACGTTCGTGCCGATCCGAGAGGAGCGCACTTCCACCCTGCTCACACGACTGAGGTGGGCTGCAATCTTTTCGAGACGATTCGCGAGTTCTTGGCAGTGCGCTGCGGGTTGGTTTGCAGCGGTGATTCGGGCCTGGATCTTCACATGGGGCGGCGCCCAAGTACCTTGCTGAATTGCGCGCATGTCGCTGGTTATTAGCTGACGCTTGGGGGACAACTGGTTTGCGATGCCGGCTGCGTCAAAAACCTCGGCCTTTTCGATCTCTTCCAACATGCGGCTAACGTACTTGTCGTCATGCGCATCAAGGTAAACAGTGAGGATCGAAATCACGTCAGCTTTGAAGCTGTTGAATAGTGCAAGACCTTGGTCTGCAAGATCCTCGGCGATTGCAAGTGCCTCATTGCCGCTCTGATCCACAAGAAAGTCAAACACTTGCTGATCGGTCAACTCGATCCAGTTGCGGTCTGGAGCAGCATAGTAGGTGCCGCTAGTGCCATGCTCTATGTCGAAGTGAGTGCCGGCAGGAGGAGTCGAAAAATTCTTGTAGTACACATTCGCCTGATACCCAAGCCAGGAACCACTGGCACTCTTTGAGACTTCGCGCGCGCGCTCCCACACGGTGTTCAAGACGGTCCTCGCCGGAGCTGTGTCGTATGCCTCCGCGAACTCAAGGAGTCGACTGCGGGCATCGAGCAGTTCAATTTCAGGGGCTTTTTGCATGCTGGATACAGATATCGAAGTGGTTGTACACCGAGGGTGCGGGTTGTGCGGCGTGCCGATCCGGAGTGCAAAGCGCGTAGGTCACCCGCAAGCACAGCTTTGATTATTGGAAACAGATCCGACCGGGTTCGCAACGTACCACCGGGTTGGACATTTGGGTCCGCAAACACTTTGGCAGTCTACTCGGGCGAAACCACTGGATGCAGTAGCCCCTGCCGATCACCGAACCAGGAATGACGGCTTTGGGACCTTGAGTCAAACGACTCCTCAGCGTCGGTACCGCCAGTCCAGGTGATGGGGAAGCGGTCGGCGGCGCGGCGCCAGCCGGGTCGCGAATGCCCTATGACAGCAGTACCTCGTACTGCCGCCATTCGGGCCGTCACATGTAGCAGCGGCCAACATCCGCTTCGTGGCAGTCAGCGTGAGTACGCTTGAGCGCACCCACCGTCAGCACACGCTGCAAAGCCGCCCACCGAACTCTAAAGGCCGCTTCTGCCTCGCAATCAACCGGCAGGCAATGACGGCGCCCCCACGAACCCACAACGCGCCGAATTGGTAACCATGACAGGTAGGCACGCCTGACCGGTTGCCGTCCTTGATACGTTCAGGCCGGTGGTGCCACGCCTCAAAGGTGGCACTCAGGGAGAGGGTTCATTCACACACTTTGGAGACAACATGCCCAGCACTTCTCAACGCAGTTCCGCCTGGATCACAGCCATCAACACCCTGCCTGCCGACATCCGTCCGGACGTCGATGCGATGTGGGAACAGGGTGGTTTTCTGTCGGCCAACCAGGTGGGAACCATTCTGGGCAAGCTCGGCGCTCAGGCTGAGATCGGAACGCTGATGATGCAGCTGTTGCCGGTGGCGCAGACCTATGCGGTGGTGCCTGTCTCGCACTACCAGGTCGGGGCCGTGGCGGCCGGCATGCCGGTTCCGGGCACGGGTTGGGCCAGCTTGTATCTGGGCGCGAACTTCGAGTTCAGCGACGTCGCCCTGAGCTTCACGGTGCATGCCGAGCAGGCCGCCACCAACAACGCCTGGCTCCACGGTGAAGCGGGTCTGCAGGCCTTGGCGATCAGTGCCGCGCCGTGCGGGTATTGCCGCCAGTTCCTGTACGAACTGGTGTCCGCCCAGCAGCTCAACATCCTGCTGCCACCGGTACCGGCCAACCCGAACAATCCTTACGCGTACACGATGACGCCGCTCACCACCTTTCTGCCCGATGCCTTCGGGCCGAGTGACCTGGGCATCACCGGTGGGCTGATGGACCCCAAGCTGTGCACCCATGCGGTGAGCCTGCCTGGTGGCGCGCCCAGCGACCCGGTCATTGCGGCCGCGCTTGCGGCAGCCCAGGGTTGCTACGCCCCTTACCCCACCGACACCGCCTACGGTTACGCGGGCATTGCGGTGCAACTGAATGACGGGAGCATCTACGCGGGACGGAACGCCGAAAACGCGGCCTACAACCCCAGCCTTTCACCGCTGGAATCGGCGCTGGCCTTCATGAACATGAACCAGCTGCAAGGCGCCACCCGCAGTGTCAGCCGGTGTGTGCTGGTGGAAGTGCCAACACTCTCCAGCCAACAAAGTGCCAGCGCGGCCGTGCTGGCAGCCTACGCGCCTGGTGTGCCGCTGGAGTACTGCGCGGCGACCAGTCCTTGATTCAAGGGATTGGCCCGGCGGATGTGTCTTGACCGGGAACCTGAAGGGCCACGGGTCAATGGTTCTCCGCCACCTCACTCCACCGTGACGCTCTTGGCGAGGTTTCTGGGCTTGTCCACATCCGTGCCCTTGGCCAGCGCCGTGTGATAGGCCAGCAGCTGCAGCGGCACCACGTGCAGGATGGGCGAGAGCGCGCCGTAGTGTTCGGGCATGCGGATGACGTGGATGCCTTCGCTGCTGCCGATGCGGGTGTCGGCATCGGCCAGCACATAGAGCACGCCGCCGCGCGCGCGCACTTCCTGCATGTTGCTCTTGAGCTTTTCCAGCAGGGTGTCGTTGGGCGCCACGGTCACCACCGGCATGGCGCTGGTGACCAGCGCCAGCGGGCCGTGCTTGAGTTCACCCGCCGGGTAGGCCTCGGCGTGGATGTAGCTGATTTCCTTGAGCTTCAAGGCGCCTTCGAGCGCGATCGGGTAGTGCAGCCCCCGGCCGAGGAAGAGCGCGTTGTCCATGCGCGCGAAGTCTTCGGCCCAGCTGATCACCTGCGGCTCCAGCGCCAGCACGGCCTGCAGCGCCACGGGCAGGTGGCGCATGGCCTTGAGGTGCTGCGCCTCGGCCTCGTCGCTCAGGTGGCCGCGCACCTGGGCCAGCGCCAGCGTGAGCAGGAACAGGCCCGCGAGCTGCGTCGTGAAGGCCTTGGTGGACGCCACGCCGATCTCGACCCCCGCGCGGGTGATGTAGGCCAGTTCGCATTCGCGCACCATGGCGCTGGTGGCCACGTTGCAGATGGTCAGGGTGTGTTTCATGCCCAGGCCCTGGGCATGGCGCAGCGCGGCCAGGGTGTCGGCGGTTTCGCCGCTTTGCGTGATGGTGACCACCAGCGTGCGCGGGTTGGGCACGCTCGTGCGGTAGCGGTATTCGCTCGCCACCTCGACCTGCGTCGGAATCTTGGCGATGTCTTCCAGCCAGTATTTCGCCGCGCAGCCGCTGTAATAGCTGGTGCCACAGGCGAGGATGAGCACGTTGTCGATGTCCTTGAAGATGCGCCAGGCACCGTCGCCGAACAGCTCGGGCGTGATGCCGGCGACGCCTTCGAGCGTGTCGCCGATGGCGCGCGGCTGCTCGAAGATCTCCTTTTGCATGTAGTGGCGGTAGGGGCCGAGCTCGGCCGCGCCGCTGTGCGCGTGCACGGTCTTCACCGGGCGCTGGGTCGCGTCGAAACTGCGGCCCTGGGCGTCGGCCACCCAGTAGCGGCCGAGCTGCAGGTCCACCAGATCGCCCTCTTCGAGGTAGACGATCTGGTCGGTCACGCCGGCCAGGGCCATGGCGTCGCTGGCCAGGAAGTGCTCCTGACCGCCGTCGCCCACACCCAGGATCAGCGGTGAGCCGGCGCGCGCGCCCACCACGCGGTGCGGCTCGTCCTTGTGGAACACCGCCAGCGCATAGGCACCGTGCAGCTGCGCCACCGCCGCCTGCAGCGCGGCGAACACATCGCCTTCGTAGAGCGAGTCGATCAGGTGGGCGATGACTTCGGTGTCGGTCTGGCTCTCGAACACATAGCCCTTGGCCTGCAGGGCGGCGCGCAGCTCGTCGTGGTTCTCGATGATGCCGTTGTGCACCAACGCGACGCGGCCGGCCGTGCCATCGGTGGAACTGTGCCCGGGGCCGTGGCTGAAGTGCGGGTGGGCGTTGTGCACGGCGGGCGCGCCGTGGGTGGCCCAGCGCGTGTGGGCGATGCCGGTGCCGCTGGCGATGGACTCCAGCTTCACCTGCTCGATCAGTTCGGCCACGCGGGCCGTGCTGCGCGCGCGCCGCAGACCACCGCTGTGGACCGCCACACCGCAGGAGTCGTAGCCGCGGTACTCCAGCCGTTGCAGCCCCTGAACCAGCACGGGCACCACGTCACGCCCGGAAACCCCTGCCACGATGCCGCACATAACGCGCTCCTTGAAAAATTGATGTTGTGCATGCTATACAGCCAGCGAGGAAACTTCAGATCAAATTTCATCACATATTGACCAATAATTTCACCATAAGACTGATTTGGTTTTTTATTCCCTGAAATTACAAACAATGAAATAAATGAACATAGACGACACCGATCTTCGCCTGCTCGATCTGCTGCAAACCGACGCCTCGCGCAGCAATCAGACCCTGGCCGAGCTGGCGCACCTCTCGCCGCCCACGAGCCTGCGGCGCATCAAGCGCCTGCGCGAGCTGGGCCTGATCGAGCGCGAGGTGGCCCTGCTCAGCGCCGACCGGCTCGCGCCGCTGCTGGGCCACGGTCTGACGGCCCTGCTCGAAATCACACTGGAACGCCAGGGCGCCGAGCAGTTGGACGCCTTCGAGGCACGCGCCGTAGCCGAGGCGGCGGTGCAGCAGTGTTACCGCGTCAGCCCCGGCCCCGACTTCATGCTGGTGGTGCACGTGCCTGACATGCCCGCCTACCTCGCGCTGGCGCAGCGCCTGTTCACCAGCGATGCCAACGTGCGCAACGTCAAGAGTTTCTTCAGCATCAAGCGGGCCAAGTTCGAGCCACGGCTGGCGCTGCGACCCGTCGGCGGGACCGTCATCGCGCGGTAACAAAGCGTTAGAACGACCAAAAAGCGGTTACAGGCTCCTAGAATCCGACCACAAAATTCAGCAACTGGCTGGAATCAGCAACAAACTGGAGGTTGAATGTTCGCCTTGTGGATCGCTCTCATGGTTGTTCTGGCGCTGGTGGCCCTGGGCGCCTGGCTCTACTACCGCCGCAATACCGAGAAGAGTTCGGGCCGCGATGACCGCTACACCCCCGAGCGCGTGCTCACCCCAGAACAGGTGCAGATGCTGGACTACCTGCACGACACCTTTCCCGGCCACGTGGTGCTGCCGAACCTGCCGCTCAAGGACATGCTCTCGGTGCGGCGCGCCGCCGACCACAAAACCGCCCAGGAGCGGCTGCGGACCCAGAAGGTGGACTTCGTGGTGTGTGGCGAAGACGGCCGCCCCCAGTTCGCGTTCGACGTGGAGCAGTACCACCTGAGCAACGCCAAGGCCAAAGAGCACCAGGTGAAGATCAAGAACCGCATCCTCAAGACCGCCGGGGTGCGCTTTCTGCTGCTCAAGAACGGCATCCACCGCATGCCTTCGCCAGACGATTTCCGTGCGCAGCTCAATCTGGCCGCGCTGCCCCAGCCCAAGCCCAAGGAAGAGGTGGAAACCCCCCAGCAGCGGCTGGAATCCCGGATCTCGGAATTCGACCAGCTCTATCCGGCCACCGGCTTCCGGGACTCCGAGGTCATGGGCCTGAGTGGGCTGATGAATCTGGGGGAAGAAGACGCCGAACGCCAGAACCGGCAGCGCCCGCCCTCGCAGCGCTCGCGCGCGCACTGAGCCCCACGCCCACCGGCCAGGGCACCAGGGCTGGCGCTCAGCCCTTGTTCTTGCTGGGGCGCTGCCAGTTCGGCAGGCTGACCTGCTTGCCGCGCGCCACCGACAGCGCGCCCGGCGGCGTGTTCTTGGTGATGGTCGATCCCCCGCCCACCGTGCCACCGGCGCCCAGGGTGACCGGTGCCACCAGCACGCAGTTGCTGCCCACGTGCACGTCAGCTTCGATCACGGTGCGGTGCTTGTTGGCGCCGTCGTAGTTGGCCGTGATGCTGCCCGCGCCGTAGTTCACCCGCTCGCCCACCGTGGCGTCGCCCAGGTAGGCCAGGTGGTTGGCCTTGGCGCCATCGGCGAGGGTCGAGTTCTTCACCTCCACGAAGTTGCCGATGTGCACCTCGGCCCCGAGCACCGCGCCCGGGCGCAGGCGCGCGAACGGCCCCACCAGCGATCCGCGGCCGACCGTGACCCCGAGTTTTTCGCCGTCGATGTGGGTGAACGGGTGGATCACCGCGCCCGCTTCGATGACCGCGTTGGCGATCACGCAGTTCGCACCGATGCGCACACCCGCACCCAGCGCCACGCGGCCTTCGAACACGCAGTTGACGTCGATCTCCACGTCCTGGCCGCACAGCAGTTCGCCGCGCACGTCCAGCCGCGCCGGGTCGGCCAGGCGGGTGCCCTGCTCCATCAGCGCCTCGGCCACACGGCGCTGGTAGGCCCGTTCCAGCTGCGCGAGCTGCAGCGGGCTGTTGACGCCGGCCACCTCGACCGCGTCCCGCGTGGTGAGGGCCCGCACCGACAGGCCTTGCGCCACCGCGTGCTTGACCACGTCGGTCAGGTAGTACTCGTGCTGGCTGTTGTCGTTCGACAGACGGGCGAGCAGGGGTTTGAGCAGCTCGGCCGGCGCGGCCATGACGCCGCTGTACCACTCGGTGATGCCCCGCTGCGCCGCATCGGCATCCTTGGCTTCGACGATGGCCACCACCGATCGGTCCTCGTCGTTGTCGCGCACGATCCGCCCATACCCACCGGCGTCTTCGCCCGTGTCCACGCTGAGCAGGGCCAGGTGCTCGCCGGCGCAGGCTGTGAGCAAGGCGTCCAGCGTGGCGCGCCCGATCAGGGGCACATCGCCGTTGAGGATCAGCACGATTCCGTCGTCCGCCAGCACGGGCACGGCCTGCTGCACCGCGTGGCCGGTGCCCAGTTGCGGCTCTTGGCGCACGAAACGCAGCGCCATGGCGTCGGGCGCGCGCAAGGCGGCCTCCACCGCTTCGGCACCGTGCCCGGTGATCACCACCACCGAACGCGCCGACATCCGGGCCGCCGTGTCGATCACGTGCTGGGCCAGTGCACGCCCGCCCAATCGGTGCAACACTTTGGGCCGCAGGCTCTTCATGCGCGTGCCCTTGCCCGCCGCCATCACCACCACATCCACAGGGAAAGACATGAACACCTTTGCTGGGGCCGCGCCGGGCCACGGATTGAATCTGGGACAAAACCTGCCGCGGATTATCTCCCGCCGACCGCTGCGCCACGGTGTGCTGGCCCTCGCGCTGGCCCTGCTCACACTCCTGCTGGGCGCCTGCAGCGCAACCCGCCTGGCCTACAACCAGGCCCCCAATCTGGTGTACTGGTGGATCGACGGCTACACCGACCTGAACGATGCGCAATCGGTCCAGCTGCGCCAGGACATCGACAGCTTTTTCGCCTGGCACCGCAGCACCGAGCTGCCCATCTACACCGGGTTTCTGATGCAGTGGCAACAGCTGGCGGTGAAAGACAGCACCGCCCAGCTCACCTGCATCCAGTTCGAGCGCCTGCGCAGCAGCTACCTGCGGCTGATCGACCGCAGCCTGGAGCCCCTGGCCCGGCTGGCCCTGCAGCTCACCCCCGATCAGTTGCAACACATGGAGCGGCACTACGCCAAGAGCAACCAGGTTTTTGCAGAGGACTATCTGGGCAGCCCCGAACAGCGCCTGGACACCCTGCTGGACAAGGCCACCAGCCGCTACGAAACCCTGTACGGCACGCTCACCGACGCCCAGACGGCCCTGCTGACCCAACGGCTGCGCCAGTCGGCGTTCGACCCCCAGCGCATTCACGCCGAACGCCTGCGGCGCCAGAACGATCTGCTGCAGACACTGCGCGGGCTGCTGGGTCACGCGGGCGGCGACAACGGCACCAGCCCCAGCGCCACGGCGCCCACGACGCCCCCGGCGACCCAAGCCGCCGCCGTGGCGGCCCTGCGCGCCTGGCACGACCGCGTGATGCGCGCGCCCGTGCCCGGTTTTCACGCCTACAGCGAAAGCCTGGTGCGCGAAGGCTGCGAGCAGTTCGCCGCCCTGCACAACAGCACCAGCCCGGCGCAACGCGCCCACGCCGTCGACGTGCTCAAGGGCTACGAGGAAGACCTGCGCGCGCTGATGGCGACGCACTGAGCACCGCGCCCGCGCATCAGGCCGGGGCACCACAACGGCGCCGCCGCGCACGCATTGCTGGTGCATGTCGCACCAGCGAACCGGTCTTTCGCACAACACTGGTGCACATATCTTGCATACAAGTCTTGTATGACATGGCACGGAATTCGCATATAAAGCGGCATGGTGAATTCCACAGTCATTGCCCAGCGCATCGTTGAAGCCATCCTCGCGCAGCGGCTCGCGCCGGGTGCGCGCCTGGGTGAACAGAACCTGTCCATCCTGTTCGACTGCAGCCGTACCCTGGTGCGCGAGGCCCTCATGCGGCTGGCCGCGCGCGGCATCGTCACCGTGAGTTCGCGCCGCGGCTGGTACGTGGTGCAGCCCTCGCACGACGAAGCGCGCGAAGCCTTCGAGGCGCGCCGCGTGATCGAAATGGGCCTGATCCGCCAGGCCGGCCCGATGGACAAGGCCGCGCTGCAGCGCCTGCGCCAGCACCTCAAACAGGAAAAGGCCGCCCTCAAGGGCAGCGACGTGGGCCAGCGCAGCTACCTGCTGGGCGACTTTCACGTGTGCCTGGCCGAATGCCTGGGCAACCAGTTGCTGGCCGACACGCTGCGCGACTTCACCGCCCGCACCACGCTCATCGCCATGCTCTACCAGTCCTCACACGACGCGGTGCAGTCCTGCCAGGACCATGTGGACATCGTCGAAGCGCTGGAGCGCGGCGACACCGAACACGCCGAGCGCCTGATGCAGGCGCACATCGGCCAGGTGCAGGCCGCCCTGCGGCTGAACGCGCCCAACGACCCCCTGGCCAACCTGCGCGAAGCCCTGGCGCCGCTGCACGAAGCCACCCCCGGCACCCCGCCAGGCGCCGCCCGAAAGGCCGGCCGCCGCACCCGCAAACCCACCCCTCCCGCCCCCGAAACCTACCTAGGAGCCTTGCTGTGAAATCCACCAAACGCCTGTTTCTCGCCACCGCCGTCGCGCTCGGCGCATTCGCCAGCCTGGGCGCCGCCCACGCCCAGACCGCGCTCGACGACGTGATGAAGGCCAAGACCATCAAGATCGCCATCCCCACCGACTTCCCGCCCTACGGCTTCGTCGGCACCGACCTGCAACCCCAGGGCCTGGACATCGACACCGCCAAACTGATCGCCAGCAAGCTCGGCGTGAAGCTGGAGCTGGTGCCCGTGACCAGTGCCAACCGCATCCCCTACCTGCAGACCAAGAAGGCCGATCTGGTGATCTCCACCCTGGGCAAGAACCCCGAGCGCTCGGCGGTGATCGACTTCACCGCCGCCTATTCACCCTTCTTCCAGGCCGTGTTCGCGTCGAAGTCGCTCACGGTCACCAGCTTTGCCGACCTGGCTGGCAAATCCATCGGCGTGACCCGCGGCGCCATCGAAGACCAGGAACTCACCAAGCTCGCACCGCCCACGGCCGACGTGAAGCGCTTCGAAGACAACAACGCCACCGTCTCGGCCTTCGTCTCGGGCCAGACCCAGCTCATCGCCACCGGCGCTTCGGTGGCCGGCAACATGATGGCGCGCAACCCGCAGCTGGGCGCCGAATACAAGCTGCTGCTGAAAGACAGCCCCAACTTCATCGGCGTGGCCAAGGGTGAAGACGCGCTGCGCCTGAAGGTGAACGACATCATCATCGCGGCCAAGAAGTCGGGCGAGATCGACGCCCTGGCCAAGAAGTGGCTGGGCCGCCCGGCCGGCACGCTCCCTGAATGAAACAGGCCCCCACGCTCCGCCGCTGCGCGGGTCGCTGCCCCCCCGAGGGGGCTGATTCGCCTTGGGGCGGCCCGGCGGCGAATCGACCTTCGCACCCCATGACGCATTGAGGGCACACACATGCGCATCGAACTCGACTTCATCACCGTGCTGCTGCAGTGGCCGCTGCTCGCCAAGGGCGTGCTCTGGACGCTGGGCCTGACCGCCATCTCGGCCGTGATCGGTCTGGTGGTGGGCACGCTCTGCGCCTGGGCGCGCAGCAGCGGCCCGCTGTGGCTGCGCTGGGTGGTGGGCTGCTATGTGGAGCTCATCCGCAACACGCCCTTCATCGTGCAGCTGTTCTTCGTGTTCTTCGGCCTGCCGGCCGCGGGCGTGAAGCTCACGCCCGAGATCGCGTCGGTGATCGCGATGGTGATCAACCTCGGCGCCTACGCGGCGGAGATCGTCCGCGCCGGCATCGATGCCACGCCCAAGGGTCAGTTCGAAGCCGCCGCCAGCCTGGCGCTCTCGCGCGTGCAGACCTTCCTGCACGTGGTGCTGCCGCCGGCATTGCAGAAGGTGTGGCCCGCGCTCACCAGCCAGATCATCATCGTGATGCTGGGCTCTGCCGTGTGTGGCCAGATCTCCACCGAAGAGCTGAGCTACGCGGCCAACCTCATCCAGAGCCGCAACTTCCGCGCCTTCGAGGCCTTCATCGTCGCCACCGGCATCTACCTGCTGCTGTCGATGGGCGTGCGAGCCCTGCTCAACTGGGCTGGCCCCCGCTATCTCTTTGGAGGCCGCCGTGGTTGACTTTTCGCTGTGGGACATCTTCCGCAACCTGCTGCTGGCCGCGCGCTGGACGGTGAGCCTTTCGCTGATCGCCTTCGTCGGGGGCGGTCTGGTGGGCCTGGCCCTGCTGGTGGCGCGCACCGCGCGCTGGCCCGGCGCCGAGCGCTTCGTGGCCGGCTACGTGCAGCTGTTCCAGGGCACGCCGCTGCTGATGCAGCTGTTCCTGGCCTACTTCGGCCTCGCGCTGTTTGGTGTGGACACCTCGGCCTGGATGGCCGCGGCCGTGGCGCTCACGCTCTACACCAGCGCCTTCCTGGTGGAAATCTGGCGCGGCTGTGTGGCCGCCGTGCCCAAGGGCCAGTGGGAAGCGGCGCAGAGCCTGGCGCTGAGCTTTGGCGAGCAGTTGCGCCACGTGATCCTGCCGCAGGCCACGCGCATCGCCATCGCGCCCACCGTCGGCTTTCTGGTGCAGGTCGTCAAAGGCACGGCGCTGGCCTCGGTGATCGGCTTCGTCGAACTCACCAAGGCCGGCACCATGATCACCAACGCCACCTTCCAGCCCTTCCTGGTGTATAGCTGCGTGGCCCTTCTGTACTTTGCGCTGTGCTTCCCCGTGAGCCTTTATGCGCGTTCCCTGGAAAGGAAGATGAATGCGGTGCGGTAGGTTCCCCCCTACGTCGCTTCGCGCCTTCCCCCCAGGGGGACGAAACCAGCGGCCGGGCAAAGCCCGTTCCGCGGTTTCCCCGGATTCGACTCCCCCTCTGATGGAGCCCACACCATGAATGCTCAAACCGACCAAGCCTCGATCAAACCTGTCGTCGACATCCACCAGCTGCGCAAGTCCTACGGCAGCAACGAGGTGCTCAAGGGCATCGACCTGCAGGTCAAGCCGGGCGAGGTGATCGCCATCATCGGCAAAAGCGGCTCGGGCAAGAGCACGCTGCTGCGCTGCATCAACGGGCTGGAGGTGTTCCAGAGCGGTAGCCTGAGCGTGGACGGCCAGCCGCTGCTGCACGGCAACGCCGCCGCCATGCGCGAACTGCGCCAGCACGTGGGCATGATCTTCCAGAACTTCAACCTGTTCCCGCACCTGAGCGTGGGCAAGAACGTGATGCTCGCGCCCGGTCTGGTGAAGAAGACCGACAGCGCCGCCGGCGAGGCCAAGGCGCGCCAGCTGCTGGACCGCGTGGGCCTGGGCGAGAAGTTCGACGCCTTCCCCGACCAGCTCTCGGGTGGCCAGCAGCAGCGCGTGGCGATCGCGCGCGCGCTGGCGATGGAGCCCAGCGTGCTGCTCTGCGACGAGATCACCTCCGCGCTCGACCCCGAGCTCGTGGGCGAGGTGCTGCGCGTGGTGGAATCGCTGGCCGACGAGGGCATGACCCTGCTGATGGTCACGCACGAGATGGGCTTCGCGCGCAAGGTGAGCGACCGCGTGATCTTCATGCACCAGGGGCGCGTGCACGAGATGGGCACGCCGGCCGAGCTGTTCGGCAACCCGCAGACGCCGGAGCTGCAGCAGTTCCTGTCGTCGATCCACTGACCCCCCGCGCCGCCTTCGGCATCACCCCAAGGGGGGGGTAGCCCGGCAAGCTGGTTCCGCGGTGCCCTGCGCGGGGGTGGCTTCAATCGTTGCAGTCCGCGCGCCGGGGAATGCACCCAGGTGCCGTGCTTCAGCCAGCCCAGCGCATCCAGCCCCACACCACGGCCAGCGTGGCCACCGTCACCGGGATGCCGGTGAGCGCATGTTGCCTCCAGTTGATGCCGATGCCCTGCTTGGCAGCCAGGTCGGCCACGATCAGGTTGGCGATCGAGCCCACCAGCAGCAGGTTGCCGGCGAAGGTGCTCACCAGCGCGAGCATCACGCCCGCCTCGCTGGCGTTGGCACCCAGGTGCGGCAGCAGCAACATGACCGCCGGCACGTTGGACACCAGGTTGGACAGCGCCACACCCAGCACCAGCAGCGGCCCGGGGTCGGCCAGGTGCACGCCCTGGCTGGACATCCATGCCACCGCCTGCGCCGCCAGACCCGTCGTTTCGAACGCGTGGTTGACCACGAACAGGCCGATGAACAGCAGCAGCAACGGCCAATCCACAAAACCCATCACGTGCGAGGAATGCAGGCGCCGGCTCAGCAGCAGCACGCCCGCACCGACCAGCGCCGCCACGTCGCGCGGCCAGTCGGTGAACAGGAAGATGCCCATCAGGGCCGTGGCCACCGCCAGTCCCTTCGTGGTCTGCCAACGGTCGAATGCGGGCTCCTCTTCCGGGCTCGCGGCCGGCAGCAGCGCCATGTCCGCCGGGCGGCGCGGTTCGCCCGCCCCCGTGCGTGCCCCCGGCCCGTAGGCCAGCCACAACCACAGCAAACCCAGGCTCAGCACCACCGGTGGCAGCGCCTGGCGCACATAGCCGCCGAACGGCAGTTGCAGAACGGAGCCGATCAGCATGTTCTGCGGGTTGCCAATCAGCGTCGCGGCCGAGCCGATGTTGGCGGCGCAGGCCAGGCCGATCAGGAACGGCAGCGGGTTCAGCCCGCGCTGCAGGCACAGGCGCGCCACCACCGGCGTCATGGCCAGGCAGATGATGTCGTTGGAAAAGACCGCCGACAGCGCGCCGGCCACAGCGATCAGCGCCGCCAGCAGCCCGGGGCGTGAGAGAGGCATGGCCCCGACACGGCGCGTGACTTCGGCGTAGAAGCCGCCCAGCCGCATCTGGGCCGACACCACCATGAAGGCGAACAGCAGCACGATGGTGGGCAGGTCCACCGCGCGCGCAGCGTCTTCCACCGGCAGGCCGGCCAGCGCGATCACCGCGATGGCGCCGAGCAGGGCCACGCCCGAACGGTCGAGCTTCAGGCGCGGCAGACCGCCGAGAAACATGCCGAGGTACACGACCGCGAAAACCGCGACGATGCCCCAGTCGGTGGCAGAATGCCCGAACAGGGCGGTTGATGGCGTCATGAAGGCGGGCTCTGGGTGGTGCGGCATGGTAGCAAAGGCCTGGCGACCGACCACCACGTCCGCCCCTGGAACCCACACCTCCCCTCCTATTCACCCACCTGCATTTCCGACCATGATGTCCTGCAAAAAAGCGCTTCTTTCCTGGTGCAAACCGCTGCTGATCAGCGCGGTGGTGCTGCTCGCCGCCTGCAACCCGATCGCCATCATCAGCGCGGACCCTTCACCTGCCACGGTGGGTGAGTCGGTGACGTTCGACGGCTCCGGGACCGTGATCTCGAACAAGCCGGCCGATACCGTCGCCACGTCTTACAAATGGGATTTCGGCGATGGCAGCAGCGCCAAGGGCGAAGCGGTCAGCCACACCTACGCCGCCGCGGGCACCTACACCGTCACCCTCACGGTCACGGACAGCGTGGGCCGGGAGGGCAGCACGACCGAAGAGATCACGGTGAAGCCGGCCAGCCAGACGACGACCACGTCCACATCGACATCGACCCAGTCGGCGACCGAGTAGCCCGTTGCGTGGGTTCCCGCCTGGCGCTACCCCAAAGCAAAAGACCCGCCGAGGCGGGTCTTTTGCTTTTTGCCTGAGCGAACAACCTCAGCCCTGCAGCGACTTCCACATCTCCATGTCGCGCTCGGCGGTCCAGATGCGTGGGTTCTTGATGCCGCTGGCTTCGTCGTAAGCGCGGCTCACGTCAAACGGCAGGCAGTGTTCGTAGATGAACACGTGGCCAAACACCGGGTCCATGCTCTGGCGGGTGTGGGCCATGGCGGCCTTGAGGTCCATACCGGCGGCGGCGGCTTCCTTGCCGGCCTGGAACAGGGTGGTGACCCAGCGCTTCGTGTAGTCCAGCGCCTTGTTCACGTCGGCGTTGCCCTTCATGGCCTCGCCGCGACCGGGCACGATGAATTCGGGCTTGAGCGCACGCAGTGCTTCGAGCGTGGCGGGCCATTCTTCGAGCTGGGCATCGCCGGTGTAGACACCCGCTTCGTACTCCACCAGGTCGCCGCTGAACAGCACCTTTTCTTCTTCCACCCAGGCGATGGTGTCGCCGCGCGTGTGGCCGTGCCCCGGGCTCCAGATCTGCACCACCACGCCGCCGAGGTTGATCGACAGCTTGCCGGGCACCTCGCCCTTGGTCGGGTCGCCACCGCCGATCACCATGCTCGGCCAGGTCAGGCCCGGCACCGAATCGGCGCCACGGAACAGGCGCGGGAAGCGTTCCATCTCGCTTTGCATGTCCTGCGCGCCACGCTCGCGGATCAGCTCCAGCGTGCCCTGGCTGGCGATGATCTCGGTCGCGCCCTCGGCGAAGTAGGCGCTGGCGCCCAGCACGCGCACCGCGTGGTAGTGGGTGAGCAGCACGTACTTGATCGGCTTGTCGGACACCTTGCGGATCTGCTGGATCAGGTCGCGCGCCATGGCCGGCGTGGCCGTGGCGTCGCTGACCATGATGAAGTCGTCACCGATGATGACGCCCGAGTTCGGGTCGCCCTCGGCGGTGTAGGCCCAGCAGTGCGGGCTGAGCTGTTCGAAGGTGATCTTCTTGTCTTCCAGGTCGGCCTGGGAAGCGAAGGCTTTGCTCATGGGGGTCTCCTGTGGGGGTGTCGGCTGCGCAGATCGGCAAACAGGCGAATTTTAACTAAACGAAATCAATTACGAATAAGTAAACAAATATCCCTATGAGACACTGGGACTCATCCGGCCAAACCCTTCTCGAGCACGGCAACCACCTCGTCGGCAAAAGCGGCGTAGCTCATGGGGCCGCCGGGGCGCAGCCAGGTGAAGGTCCAGTTGATCATGCCGAACAGCATCATGGTCAGCGCGGTCTGGTTGGCGGGCGTCACGCGCTCGGGGTAGGCGCGCCGGATGAACCGGGTGAAGGCGGCCACCACGTCGCGCTGCCGGTTCAGGATGAGCTCGCGCTGAGCCTCGCCCAGGAACTTGGTGTCGGACACCAGGGCCACGTGGCGCGTGGCCGAGCTTTCGTACTCGGCCAGGAAAGCGCGCACCAGTTCATTGAGCGCATCGCGTTCGCTCAGGTTCTTGCGCTGGGCCCGCGCCTCGGCCTCGCCGATCAGCGCCAGCAGCCGCTGCGTGTAGCGGTCGAGCAGATCGAACAGGATCGCTTCCTTGCTCTCGTAGTAGTGGTAGAGCCGCGCCTTGCTGGTGCCGCAGGCGGTGGCGATGGTGTTCATGCTCGCGGCCGGGAAGCTCTGGCGGGCAAAACACTGCGCCGCGACGTCGAGGATTTCGTCGCGCTTGAGGTCGTGGGTGGCGGATTTGGGGCGGGCCATGGGTGGACATTGTCCACCCATGCAGGATGTGGCCCACCCCCATCGCTTGCTCGCTGCGCGTAGCCGCTCAGCCCCTCAAGGGGCAATGCCTGCGGCCTGGCGAAGCCAGTTCCGCGGCATTCTGGCCTTGCTCCCCCTCGCCACAGCCGGATTGGCACTTTGCGCGTGCTTGTCTACCATGCGCGCATGGCCACCAAACCCATCACCGATCCTTTCGTGCTGCACGCCTGCGAGCTGCTGTCCTGTCTCGGCCCGTGCAAGGCCACGCGCATGTTCGGGGGTTATGGCTTGTCGGTGGACGGCATGAACGTCGCGATCATTGCCTGGGACACCTTGTTTCTCAAGACCAATGCCGAGACGGAGCCCCAGTGGCTGGCCGCGGGTGGGCGGCCTTTTCAGTACGAGGCCAAGGGCAAGACCATGCGCCTGCACTACCACACGCCGCCCGAGGACGCGCTGGAATCGCCCGCGCTGATGTCGCCTTGGGCCCGGCTGGCGCTGGCCGCTGCGGTGGCGGCGCGAAAGCCGGCACCGCAGCGCAAAAAGTCCTCGGCACGCTAGCGGCCTGCCCGGGCAGGCGCTGGCCGCGCCCGGCTCACCAGTGCCCGGCCTCGTACGGGCCCAGCACCCGCCCCCGGCCGGCCGCCAGGAACTCGCTGTAGCCGAGCAGGCCGCGCAACACCCGCGCCGTGGCCACGCCCGCCTGGCCCAGCGCCGCGCCGAGCTCGCGCGCGGGCGACGCCACTTCGCGGGCGAAGCGGCTGGGGGCCGCCGACGCCGCGGCGTCGGACCAGTCGAAATGAACCGGCCCGGCGTCGTCAGGTCGGGCAACGGGCTCCATGACCAGCTGCGCGCCGGGTGGCACGGCCAGCACGTCACCCGGGCCCAGGAAACGGTCGCCCAGTTCGTTGGGGGCACCCTGGTAAGGGCCGCCCAGGGTCACCCACACCTGGCCGCAGAAGATGCGCAGCACGGCGGTCTTCTTCGGGCTCAGGCTCATGGCGTGGCCGGGGTGCAGTCGCCAGGCGCCGATGGGTGCGCGGCGGGCGGACAAAGAAGCTGCGGGGTGTGACATAGGGTTCTCCAGTGACAGTCGTCCAGTGACAGAAACACGGATGCCATCTTCCCGCTCCCTTGTCCATGGGTCCAATGAAATGGCGGTAAGCTATTGATACGGATTCCGCATCAATTGATTGGACCTGCCCATGTCGCTTCCGGCCAGCCATCCCCGCACCCGCCCCATCTCCGCCGGGCATCTGCGCGCCTTTGACGCCGTCGCCCGGCACCTGAACTTCCGCGCCGCCGCCGAGGAACTGTCCCTCACACAGAGCGCGGTGAGCCGGCAGATCCAGGCCTTGGAAGACGAGGTGGGCACTGCCCTCTTCCTGCGCCACACGCGCGCTGTCGAACTCACCAGCGCGGGCTCGCAGCTGCTGCGCGCCAGCGGGGTGGCGCTGGAGCGCATTGATGCGGCCGTGCGGCAGATCCGCCAGAACGCCGGGCGCAAGAGCGTGGCCATCACCACCTGGGCCTCGTTCGCCTCGATGTGGCTGATCCCACGCCTCGAGGCCTTCCAGCGCGAGCACCCGGACATCGACATCCGCATCGACGCCTCCGACGCCGCGATCGATCTGGCCACCGCTGACGTGGACCTGGCCCTGCGCTACGCCGTGCCCCAGGCCATGCCGGCCCACGCGATCCGGCTGTTTGGCGAGCAGCTCACCCCGGTGGCCAGCCCTTGGCTGCTCAAGACGCACCGCCTGTGCAAGGTGGAAGACCTGTCGAAGATCACCCTCATCGAAGCGGGGGACGCGCACCGCACGCGCCACCTGGAGTGGCTGACCTGGCAGCGCTGGCTCGACCACTTCGCCACACCCGCCCCGGCCACCGGCGGCGCGCGCGCCAAGGCCGGGCCGGGCGCGGCCAGACCCAAAGCGCGGCTCACGCCGCAGCGCTGGCTGTACTTCAACTACGCCAACCAGATCGTGCAGGCCGCGCTCACCGGACAGGGCGTGGCGCTGGCCCGCATGCCGCTGGTGGCCGAGAGCCTGGCCAGTGGCGATCTGGTCGAGCCGCTGCCCGGCATGCGGCTGGACTCGCCCCTGGTGTACTGGCTGGTGCAGGCGCCACGCAGCGTGGTGCGCCCGGAGGTCAAGGCTTTCTGCGACTGGCTGCTGAAAGAAGCCGAACGCACCCGCCAGGCGATCGGTGAGGTGCCGGATCCGGACACCGTCGATTACATTGATTAACCCCCTGCGCCGCTACGCGGCTTCCCCCAAGGGGGACCACGCCCTTGGACCGGCGGAGCCGGATCTTCGGCGTGTGCTCGGTGACTACCCGTCTTCTTTTCCGATGTTCTTGCCATCCGTGCGGCTTCGCCCGGGGGCACCACGCCATTGGCCCGGCTTAGCCGGAGCCCCGGCTTGTGCCGAGCAGCGGCTCTCTCCGCAGTGCCGCGTGTGGTGCCTTGGTCGGCGCCGTCTTTCAGGCACACTGCGCAGCTTTTCTTCCGCGCCCATGACCTCCTCCGCCCACCACGCCCAAGGCAATCTGCGCAGCATCACCTTCATGCTGATGGCGGTGGGGTCGTTCGCGCTCATGGACGCGGTGCTCAAGACCTTGTCCGCGCGCTACCCGGTGCTGCAGATCGCCACGCTGCGCGGCCTCACGGCGTTGCCGCTGGTGCTGGCCTACATCAGTTGGCGCGGCGCCTGGCCCTCGGTGTTGCGCATCCGCTGGAAGCTGCACCTGTTGCGCGGCGTGTTGGGCATCATCATGCTGGCGCTGTTCACGCGCGGTGTGCGCGAGCTGCCGCTCTCGGCCACCTACACGCTGTTTTTCATCGCCCCCTTGCTGATCACCGCGCTGTCGGTGCCGGTGCTCAAGGAGCGTGTGCCGCGCGCCCACTGGTGGGCGATTGGCGTGGGCTTTGCCGGCGTGCTGATCGCCCTGCGCCCCAGCGGTGAAGACCTGCAGGCGGGCTTCGTCACCGTGGGGGGTCTGGCGGTGCTGACCGCGGCATTTTGTTACGCGGTGGCGGCGGTGGCCGGGCGGCTGGTGAGCCGCACCGACAGCAGCGAAAGCATGATCCTGTCCATGATGGTCTTCATGTCGCTCGGCGCGGGCCTGCTGGCAGCGCCGCAATGGGTGCCGCTGGCACCCGCCGACGCGGGCCTGCTGCTGGCGCTCGCGCTCACCGGCTTCGTGGGCCAGCTCGCCATCACCGAAGCCTTCCGCCACGGCCAGGCCTCGGCCGTCGCCCCGTTCGAATACACCGCCCTGGCCTGGGGCGTGGCGCTGGACTGGCTGGTCTGGCAGACCCTGCCCGCCGCCCACACCTGGCTGGGCGCCGCCATCATCGTGGGCAGCGGCCTGTACCTGGTGCGGCGCGAGAAGCGCATCACCGAGGTGCACGCCAACGCCGAGCACCCGTAGGACAGCCGACGGAACGAGCCCGTGGCGACAGAGGATAGGGTGAATACCCGCCTGCCAGTCGAAGCAGGTGCCTTGCCCAGAACGCGGCGGAACCGGCTTCGCCGGGCCGCATCGCGTTGCCCCCTAGAGGGGGTCGCGCGCAGCGCGGCGGGGGTGTTTCATCTCTCCGGCCACATCACCCCCGTGTCCGACAGGATGGCGTCCAGCGGCACGTCGTGGATCTCGGGCTTCAGATCGGGCACGTAGGCAAAGTCGTAACCAAGTCCCACGGTGAAGGGTTTGGGTTGAAGCGAAGCGAGTGTGCGGTCGTAGAAACCGCCGCCGTAACCCAGCCTGAAGCCGCCCGGGCCATAACCGACGCAGGGCACGAAGATCAGCGTGGGCACCACGATCTCGGTGTCCTTGGGTTTGGGAATGCCATAGGCGTCTTCCTCCATCGGGCAGCCCGGGTACCAGGTGTAGAAGGTGAGCGTCTTGTCCACCTTATTGACCACCGGCAGGCCGATGCGCCGGTGCCGTTGCGCCCCTTGCGCGTCTTCCTCCAGCCCCGCTTCCTGCCAGCGGAACAGCGCCGGCAGCGGATCGAACTCACCCTTGATGGGCCAGTAGGCGCCGATGATGGCGTCGGGCCGGTCGATCAGCCACACGCGCATGACACGCTGCAGCAGGTCGTTGCGCAGGGCACGGTCGGCCAGCGAGAGCCGCTTGTCGATCAGGTCCTTGCGCCAGGCGGTTTTCTGCACCGCCGCCGTTGATCCACCCGCCCCGCTGGTCGAGGAACTTTGAGCGTCTTTGTTGTCCATAATCAGCCAATGAAACTGGTAAGCCTGCAACAGGAAAGAATGAAACGGGGGCTCGTGGCCATTATGGCCGCCCTCGTGCTCCCGGGCGCTGCCTGGGCGCAAGCCAGTGCCGACGCGACGCTGCTGAAGATGCGTGAAGCGTTCCGACGCAACGACAGCGCACAGCTCAGCGCCCTGCTGCCCGGCGTGCGCGGCCACCTGCTCGAGCCCCTGGCCAGCTACTGGGAAATGAAGGCCCGGCTGGAGACCGCCAGCGCGCAAGAGGTGCGCGCCACGCTGGCACGCCACCCCGGCACCTATTGGGAAGACCGCCTGCGCAACGACTGGCTGCTGCAACTGGGCCAGCGGCACGACTGGGCCACCCTGGCCAGCGAACTGCCCCACTACCGCATGAACGACGACCGCGAGCTGCGTTGTTACGCCCTGATGCTCGACGCGGTGGACCGGCGCACGCCCGCCGATGTGGTGGCCACCCAGGTGCAGCGCCTCTGGCTGAGCCAACGCGATGCCGACGTCGGCTGCGCCACCGCCGCGCAGGCCCTGCTCAACAGCGGCCATCTCGCTCCCGAGGTGGCCTGGCGGCGCGCCCGGCTGGCGATGGAGGCCAACCGCCCGCGCGCGGCCGAACAGGCCGTGGCCATGCTGGACCCGGACTGGGTGGCCACCGTCAGCGCCATCGCCAGCGACCCCGCCAAGTACCTGGACGAAAAGATCACCGCGATCCGCCCGCGCACCAAGGAGATGGTGACGCTGGCCATCATCCGCCTGGCCGACAAGGAGCCGGCGCTCGCGGCGCTGGAGATGGAGCGCACACGCTGGAAGGCCCAGCTCACACAGGAAGAGCGCAGCTGGCTCTGGGGCGTGATCGGCAAACGCGCGGCGCAGAAGCTGCACGACAACGCGCTGGAGCACTTCACCCGCGGACAGACGAACCTCATGCCCAGCGACCACCTGGCCTGGATGGCGCGCGCCGCCTTGCGCGCCGGGGCCTGGGGCTTGGTGCGCGATGCCATCGCCGCGATGGACGAAACCCAGCAGCGCGAGCCGGTGTGGGTGTACTGGCGCGCCCGCGCCATGCAGGCGCTCAAGGAGCCCGACGCGCTGGCGGCCACGGCCCGCTCGCGCGAGCTGTACGCCTCCATCGCCTCGTCGCGCGGCTTTTACGAGCAGCTGGCGCTGGAGGAACTGGGCCGCCTGGTGACGGTGCCGCCCGCGCCCGAACCCCTTCAGCCGCAGGAGCTGCGGGCCGCCGAGCGCAACCCCGGCCTGCAACGCGCGCTCGCCGCCATCCGCCTGGGGCTGCGCAGCGAGGGCGTGCGTGAGTGGAACTACACCGTCGGCCTGCACACGCCGGGCGGCATGAACGAGCGCGAACTGCTCGCCGCCGCCCAACTGGCCTGCCAGAACGATCTGTGGGACCGCTGCATCAACACCAGCGAGCGCACGCCGATGGCCCAGGACCATGCGCAGCGCTTTCCCATGCCGTACCGCAGCACCGTGGTGAGGCGCGCCAGCGAGATCGGCCTGGACCCGGCCTACGTGTACGGCCTGATCCGCCAGGAAAGCCGTTTCGTGATGGACGCGCGCTCCGGCGTGGGCGCGTCGGGCCTGATGCAGGTGATGCCGGCCACGGCGCGCTGGACCGCGCGCAAGATCGGCTTGACCGACTTCCGGCCGCACCAGATCGGCGAGCGCGACACCAACATCGCCATCGGCACGGCCTACCTGAAATTCGCGCTGGACGACTTCGAGGGCTCGCTGCCCATGGCCGCCGCCGCCTACAACGCCGGCCCCGGGCGGCCCCGGGCCTGGCGCAACGGGCCGGTGCTGCCCGGTGACATCTGGGCCGAGAACATCCCGTTCGACGAGACCCGCGACTACGTCAAGCGCGTGCTGGCCAACACCACCAACTACGCCGCCATCCTGAGCGGCCGGCCGCAGTCGCTGCGCGCGCGGCTGGGCATGGTGGGGCCGCGCGCCGACCCCACCGCGGTCAACCGCGAGCTGCCTTGACCCCCTCAACCGTTCCCACCCCGTGATCGCTCCATGAAAAACATCCTTGTCCTGGGGGGTACCGGATTCGTGGGACGCCACGTCTGCGAGAAGTTGCAGCGTGCTGACGGCTGCGTCACGGTGCCCACGCGGCGCGCCGCGAATGCCAGCGCCGTGCAGCACCTGCCGCGCCTGACCGTGATCGAAGCCGACGTACACGACGAGGCACAGCTCGCCCGGCTGCTGCCCGGGCACGACGCAGTGATCAACCTCGTGGCCATCCTGCACGGCAGCGAAGCGGCGTTCGAGCGCACCCACGTGGCGCTGCCGGCCACGCTGGCGCGCGCCTGCGCGGCCACCGGGGTACGCCGCGTGGTGCATGTGAGCGCGCTGGGCGTGGGCCTGGACGCGCCGTCGCGTTACCAACGCAGCAAGGCACGCGGCGAGCAGGTGCTGCGCCAGGCCGGGCTGGACCTGACCGTGTTGCGCCCCAGCGTGATCTTTGGCGCCGGCGACCGTTTTCTCAACCTGTTCGCCCGGCTGCAGGCGGTGTTCCCCGTGCTGCCGCTGGCTGGCGCGGGCGTGCGCTTCCAGCCGGTGTGGGTGGAAGACGTGGCCCGTGCCGTGGTGGCCTGTGCCCTGGGCACCGGCCCGGCGCGCCACAGCGTGGGCCAGACCTACGAGTGCGCGGGGCCCGACGTGTTCACGCTGGCCGATCTGGTGCGCCTGGCCGGGCGCCTCGGCAGCCACCAGCGGCCCATCGTCCCACTGCCCATGGCGCTGGGGCGGCTGCAGGCGCTGATGATGGAACTGGCGCCGGGCGAACCGCTGATGAGCCGCGACAACCTGGACGCCATGCGGGTCGACAACGTGGCCACGGGCCAACTGCCCGGCCTGGCCGATCTGGGCATCCGGCCCTCGTCCGTGGTGGCGGTGGCGCCCACCTATCTGGGCGGTGGCAACGGCCGCAGCCGCCTGCTCACGCTGCGGCGTGGCTAGGAAGGAACACCCCCACCGCGCTTCGCGCGACCCCCTCAAGGGGGCGGCACTGGCCGTCCGGCAAAGCCGGCCCGGCGGTGCCCTGGGCGCAGGCATTTCGCACCGGAGAGACCGCGTCTGGCGGTGCCCCTCCGATCGATCCGTTTCCGGTCTATCACCCCGCCGGAGGGGTGTTCAGAACCTGGAGCCCCACTGGATGGCGATGGCGTTCTGGCGCATGCTCACCGTCTCGGTGCCGGCCAGCAGCGAAGGCCCGCTCACCGACACGCGCGGCGCATGCATGAACGACCAGGTCAGCTCCGAACGGGGCGACAGTGCGTGGGTGGCACCCAGCGTGAAGTGCGACTTCATCACCCCCGGGGCCAGCACGTTGGGCGTGATGTTGGCCGCGGTGACCGGGTTCTCGCTGCGGTTGTAGCCCGCGCGCAGCGTGACGCGGGGGCTCATCTGCCACTGCACGCCCAGCTTCACGACGCCGATGTTCTTCCAGCCGAAACCACCCCCCGGGGTACCGCCCAGCGGGCCGGCGGTGGCGGCGTTGCCGATCGCCGGCACACCGCCGTAGCCGATGTGCTGGTAGTCGGCCGCCAGCAATACCTCGGGCGTGGCCTGCACGGCGATGCCGACGCTGGCGTTTTCCGGGATGTCGAAGTCGCCGCCGTCGGCGAACAGGCCCGCGTATGCCTTGAAGCGGCTCATGTGGACCTTGGGCGCGTAGGACGCGCCGATGCTCACCCGCTCGGAGAGTTTGCCCATGTAGCCCAGCCGCAGCCCCAGGCCGGTGCTGTTGGAATAGCCGCTGCCGGTGAGGTGGGCCGCATCCACCGACATGCCACCAAACCCTTCAAGGCCATAGGCCTTGAACATCTGGAACACCAGCAGCGGGGACACGCCCACGCTGTGGCGCTCGTTGAGCTTGTAGGCCACCGTGGGCGCCACCACCAGCTGGATCAGGTCCACACCCAGCTGCCCCGACCCACACAGCGCGTTGGCCGGCCCCTGACCACAGTTGAGCTGCCCCCCCGGGTAGGTGGTGTTCATGCCCCCGTTGCCATACACCGTGACCCCCGCGGCCAGCCGGGGCGACAGGTCCTGGTTGTAGCCCAGCTCGGGGATCAGGAAGGCGCGCTTGTCGCTGCGCACCCGCGTGTCGAGCATGCCGCCGGTGCCGCTGCGCGACATCTCACGGTCGGGCATGAACAGGTCCACACCAGCCTCGAAGCGGTTGCCCGCAAACGCCGCGGCGGCCGGGTTGTTGGCGCCGGCGAAGCCGTCTTGCGCCAGGGCGGTGGCCGCGCCACCCATGCCCTTGGCCTTGATGCCATAGCCGTGCGAGAAATAGCCGTCGGTGGCATGGGCTGACAGCGCGGTCAGGCCCAGTGCGATCAGGGTGGCGGCGCGCAGGGCGCTGATCTGGAATGTCATTGTGGTGTCTCCTCGGGTGGTCGTGATCACTGGCTTTTTTTGGTGTTCGGGTTTGCCAGGGTCAGAACTCTCCCTTGGAGGCGCGCTCCATCATCTGCCAGATGGTCTCGCGCACCGCCCAGGCTTCTTCCTTCAGCGGCGAGGGCAGCTTGCGGCCCATCTTGACCATCATGTCCATGTTCAGGGTGTAGAGCCACAGGCTGCCGTCGTCGTGCTCCACCACGCTGATGCGGCAGGGCAGGTAGGCGGCCATGTGGGGGCTGAAGTCCACCATCTTGCGGGCGGTGGCCGGGCTGCAGTAGGAATAGACCGTGAGCAGCTTTTCCTTCTTGCCCGAGCGGGCTTCGAGCTCCTTGGACAGCGGCAGCACACCCACGTCGCGCATGTTGCGCTCCACCGCCACGAGTTTGAGGATCTCTTCCACGTCCTTGGCGCTCACACCGTCCTTGACCTTGCGCTCCCAGGTGGTGGCCACGGCGATGTCGCCTTGGCCGTCCACCCAGCGATCCCACATGCGCGAGGCCTCGGCGCCCGCGCCGTCCTCCAACTGGCCAAGGGTGGAGATCGTGCCGCAGCCGGTGGTGGCCAGCAGGGTGGCCGCCAGGGCCAGGCCAATGGAGAAACGCTTGCAGATGTGCATGGTGCTGTCCTCGTGTCGCGATGGGGTTGGAAAAAATGCGTGACTTGATATTTCTCAAATCACTGCGCATCGGACGATATCGGAGGCGCTTCCTCGCGCCATCGGTGACTACCCTAGGGGGTAGGGTAGTCACCGAGATGCAGCGCATCAGGGAACACCAGCGGACGCGCACGCCGGATTTTTGGCAAACTCGGGGCCAGTCTCCATTCACAGGACCACCACCATGGCAGCCACTCCAGCAAAATCCCCGTCCAGCCCCACCCCACCGGCGCCCACGGCCGCTGCCTACCGCTCGGAACACGAACGCGACGTGATCAACCGCCTCAAGCGCATCGAGGGCCAGGTGCGCGGGCTGATCGACATGGTGGAAAAAGGCCGCTCCTGCGAGGACGTGGCCCAGCAGATGTCGGCCGCGCGCAAGGCCATGGACAAAGCCTTCTACCGCATGATGGCCTGCTCGGTCATGGAGGCGGTGTCGACCTCGAACTCCGAGGTCGACACCTTCCGCGAGGTGGAGCGCTCGACGCGGATTCTTGAAAAGTACGCATAAGGGGCTCCCCCCGCAGCGCTTCGCGCTACCCCCAGGGGGCAACGCTGGCGGCCCGGCAAAGCCGGTTCCGCGGCGTTCTGGGATAGGGCACTTCGCGCCGGGGGTCGCCCATATCCCTGCGCCTCTGGTTGCTGCATCGCTGATCAGTGACCGTTTCGCTCGAATCAATACCGCGGTTTTTTGGCATCAATGCGCTGCCAGCCAGGGCTTAGCATGGGCGTCCTCACAAGGAGATTCCCCCCATGGCACTGCAGCTCTACATCGGCAACAAAAACTATTCGTCCTGGTCCATGCGCCCCTGGGTGTTGATGACCCAGGCCGGCATTGCGTTCGAGGAAGTGATGGTGCGCTTCGACTCGTTCGCGGCGGACTCGGCATTCAAGAAAGGCCTGCGCGGCGTCAACCCGGTGGGCAAGGTGCCGGTGCTGGTGGACGAGGGCTTTGCCATCTGGGACACGCTGGCGATCGCCGAGTACCTGGCCGAGCGCTTCCCCGAGAAGCAGCTGTGGCCGGCCGACGCGAAAGCGCGTGCCCGGGCACGCAGCGTCTGCGCCGAAATGCACAGCGGCTTCGGTTCGCTGCGCAGCCACTGCCCCATGAACATCGAAGCCTCGCTGCCCGACACCGGCCGCCTGATCTGGCGCGACCAGGCCGGCGTGCGCGCCGACGTGGCGCGGCTGTGCGGCCTGTGGGGCGAGTTGCTGGCGGCGCAACCTGAAGGCGCCCTGCTGTTCGGCGATTTCAGCATCGCCGACGCGTACTTCGCCCCGGTGTGCATGCGCATCAAGACCTACGGCCTGCCCCTGCCCGCCGACCTGCAGGCCTACGTGGAACGTGTGGCCGCCCTGCCGGGGGTGAAGGCCTGGATTGACGGCGCGCTGGCCGAACACGACTTCCTGGATTTCGAAGAGCCCTACCGCCTGGGGCGCTGAGCGGCCATCGCATCAGAAAGGATGGCCATGGGCATCACCGTTCACACGGTCAACGCCTTCGTCGATGACCAGGCGGGATCCACCCTCGGGGGCAACCCCGCAGGGGTCGTGCTGGCCGCCGACGGGCTCGGCGCCGACCAGCGCCAGGCGCTTGCCGCACGCCTGGGGTTGTCAGAGACCGTTTTCGTCGGCGCATCGGCGACCGCTTCGCGCCGGCTGGAATTCTTCACCCCGACCCAGCAGATCGCCCACTGCGGCCACGCCACCATCGCCGCCTTCTGGCTGATGCAACACCTGGGCCAGTTGCCCGGCGGGGTGCACAGCAAGGAAACCGTCGACGGCAACCGCGCCATCCTGATCGAGGGCACGCGCGTGGCCATGGAACAACGCGCGCCCACCTACACCGAGCTGGCCGCGGGCACCCAGTTGCAGCAGCTGCTGGACGCCCTGCAACTGCAGGCCGACGACCTGATCGCCGGGCCGCCGCCCGCGGTGGTGCACACGGGCAATGCCTTCCTGGTGGTGGGCGTGCGCAGCCGCGAGTGCCTGGCCGCCATCCAGCCCCGGCTGGAACGGATTCACCACCTCAGCGACGCCCATGACCTGATCGGGTTGTACGTGTTCTGCCTTCAGCCCGACATGCCGGGTCGCCACGCGGCGGCGCGCATGTTCGCGCCGCGCTACGGCATCAACGAGGAAGCGGCCACCGGCATGGCCGCCGGGCCGCTGGCCTGCTGGCTGCACGACCGGCTGGGCATGGCCCAATCCCGCTTCGTGCTGGAACAGGGCCGCCTGATGCCCCACCCATCCCCCAGCCTGATCAACGTTTCTCTGGACATTGGCTCATCGGGCATTGAGCGCCTGTGGGCCGGTGGTACCGCGCGCCTGACCCAGACACAGCAGCTTTCCCTCGACTCCTGAAGAACCTCATACCTCATGATCACCTGCTATCTGCGCTACGTCATCGACCCCGCCAAGCTCAAGGAATTCGAGCACTACGGCAAGCTCTGGATTCCGCTCGTCGAAAAATTCGGCGGGCAACACCATGGCTATTTCCTGCCCTCGGAGGGCGCGAACAACGTCGCGCTGGCCCTGTTCAGCTTCCCCAGCCTGGCCCTCTACGAAAGCTACCGCTCCCGCTCCTTCGAAGACCCGGACTGCCAAGCTGCGTTCCGCTACGCCGAGGAAACGCGCTGCATCCTCAGCTACGAACGCAGCTTCTTCAGGCCCGTGTTCGAGTAGGGCCCCGGCCGGCGCCTCTACACTTGGCGCCATGGAGATCTACCTTGTGGGCGGGGCGGTGCGCGACGCCCTGATGAGCCCGCACAGCGCCGCGTCCGAGCCGTCCCACGTGGACCGCGACTGGGTCGTGGTCGGCGCCACGCCCGAGGCCATGGTGCAACAGGGCTTCCTGCCCGTGGGGCGCGACTTCCCGGTGTTCCTGCACCCTCAGACGCGCGAGGAATACGCGCTCGCCCGCACCGAACGCAAGACCGCTCCGGGCTACCGCGGCTTTGCCTTCCACGCCGAACCGGGCGTCACGCTCGAAGACGATCTGGCGCGGCGCGACCTGACGATCAACGCCATGGCGGTGGCCCAGGCCGAGGCGGACGACCCACCCCGCGCCCGGCTGATCGACCCCTATGGTGGCCAGCGCGACCTGCGCGATCGGGTGCTGCGCCACGTCACCGCGTCGTTCGCCGAGGACCCGGTGCGCATCCTGCGGCTGGCGCGCTTCGCGGCGCGTTTTCCCGACTTCTCGGTGGCCCCCGAGACCCTGGCCCTGATGCGCCAGATGGTGGACCACGGCGAGGTGGACCACCTGGTGGCCGAACGCGTGTGGCAGGAACTCGCGCGCGGCCTCATGGAGCAGCGGCCCAGCCGCATGTTCGAGGTGCTGCGCGAATGCGGTGCGCTGGTGCGCCTGCTGCCCGAGGTGGAACGGCTCTGGGGCGTGCCGCAGCGCGCCGACTACCACCCCGAGATCGACACCGGTGTGCACCTGATGATGGTGCTGGACATGAGCGCGCGCCTGGGCGCCACGCTGCCCGTGCGTTTTGCCTGCCTGTGCCACGACCTGGGCAAGGGCACGACACCGGCCGACGTGTTGCCGCGCCACATCGACCACGAAGCGCGCAGCGCGGAGTTGCTCAAGGGGGTGTGCGAGCGCCTGCGTGTGCCGGTGGAATGCCGGGAGCTGGCCGACGTGGTGGCCCGCGAACATGGCCACCTGCACCGCAGCCTGGACCTGGGCCCGGCGGCCCGGGTGCGCCTGCTGGAGCGCTGCGACGCGTTTCGCAAACCGGCCCGGTTCGAAGACATCGTGCTGGCCTGCGAATGCGACGCGCGCGGCCGGCTGGGCCATTTCGACGACGCCTACCCGCAGCGCGAATGGCTGCTCACGGCCCTGGCCGCGGCCCGCGCGGTGAGCACATCGGCCATCGCCGCCCACGCCCAGTCGCTGGGGCACTCGGGCCCGCAGGTCGGAGCGCTGATCCACCAGGCGCGGGTGGCGGCGGTGGCCGCGGCCAACGGGGACGCGGCCACCGCCGCACCGGCCTGAGAGCGCGGCACCCGCGGCGTCAAGTCCTGCGCCAGTCCCGCACCCCGGCGGTGGGGCAAAACGCGCGACATTTGTCACACCCCGCCCGGGTCTGGTACGGTCGGCGGGTGATCAACACCTTACCCATGCTGCTGACCACCCGGTCGGCCCTGTTTCTGGATTTCGACGGCACGCTTGCCGAACTGGCCCCCCGCCCCGACGCGGTGGTGGTCACCCGCGAGCTGCTGGACCTGCTGGAACGGCTGCGCGAGCAGCTCGATGGCGCCCTGGCGCTGGTGACCGGGCGCGCCCAGGCCGACATCGAGCCCCTGATCGCGCCGCTGCACCTGCCCGCGGCCTTCGAGCACGGCGCGGTGCGCCGCTCAGCCTCGGGCATCACCACGCGGGCGCACAGCCCCGAACTCGGCCCCGCGCTGGCCGTGGCGCAGGCCCTGGCGGCGCGTCATTCGGGCCTGCTGGTGGAACACAAACTCACCGCCCTGGCCCTGCACTTCCGGGCCGCACCGCATCTGGAAGCCGAATGCACCGCCGCCATGAGCGCGGCGATCCGGCACGACCCGGGCCTGCAGCTGCTGCGCGGCAAGGCCGTGGTGGAGGTCAAGTCCGCCAGCGTCGGCAAGGGCCTGGCCATCGCCGCGTTCATGGCCGAGCCGCCGTTCGCTGGCCGGCTGCCGCTGTTCGTGGGCGACGACGTGACCGATGAACCCGGTTTCGAGACGGTGCAGCGGCTGGGTGGCGCGGGCATCAAGGTGGGCAGCGGTGATACTTGCGCCCTGCACCGCATCGCCCACCCGCAGGCGCTGCAGCGCTGGTTGTCCGACACCGCCGAAACCCTCCTCGCCACCTCATGAGCACCGACACCCCAACAACCCCTCCCAACGGCGACTGCTTCGGCGCGCCCGCCCCCTCATCCCTCTCGCTGGGCGTGGTGGGCAACTGCGCCTTCAGCGCCTTGATCGACCCGCACGGGCGCGTGGTCTGGAGCTGCCTGCCCCGCTTCGACGGCGATCCCGTGTTCCACGCGCTGCTCGGCGGCGAGGAGCCGGCCGGGGCGTTCGCGATCGAACTGGAGCACCTGACCGAAGCGCGCCAGCGCTACGAGCCCAACACCGCGGTGCTGGTCACCGAGCTCTGGGATCGCAACGGCCAGGGCATCTCCATCACCGACTTCGCGCCCCGCTTCCTCTCGCGCGGGCGCTATTTCCGCCCCACCATGCTGGTGCGCCGCGTGCGCGTGCTCAAGGGCGCGCCCCGCATCCGCGTGAGCCTGGCGCCGCGCTTCAACTGGGGCGCCCAGGAGCCCGTCATCACCTCGGGCAGCAACCACATCCGCTACGTGGGTGAACAGCAGACCCTGCGGCTGCACACCGACGCCTCGGTATCCCACGTGCTGAGCCGCCAGCCGTTCCTGCTCACGCGCGAACTCAACTTCCTGTTCGGCCCCGACGAAACCCTGGAGGGCGGCATCGGCGACACGGCGCGGCACTTCGAACAGGAAACCCTGTCCTACTGGCGCGGCTGGAGCCAGCGCCTGGCGCTGCCGCTGGAGTGGCAGGACGCGGTGATCCGCGCGGCCATCACGCTCAAGCTCTCGATGTTCGAGGACACCGGCGCCATCGTCGCGGCCATGACCACCAGCATCCCGGAAGCACCGGGCACGCAGCGCAACTGGGACTACCGCTATTGCTGGCTGCGCGACGCGTTCTTCGTGGTGCGTGCGCTCAACAGCCTGTCCGAGGTCGGCACCATGGAAGACTACCTGGGCTGGTTGTCCAACGTGGTGGTGGGCGCCAACGGGGGCCATGTGCAGCCGCTGTTCGGCATCGGGCTGGAGCGCGAACTGACCGAGCGCATCTGCGAACGGCTACCGGGCTACCGGGGCATGGGCCCGGTGCGCGTGGGCAACCAGGCGTTCGAGCATTTCCAGCACGACGTGTACGGCAACATCGTGCTCGGCGCGGCCCAGGCGTTTCACGACCGGCGCCTGCTCAATCCGGCCGGTCTGGCCGAGTTCGAGCGGCTCGAAACGGTCGGTGAAAAGGCGGTCCGCATCTTCGACCAGCCCGACGCCGGCATGTGGGAACTGCGCACACGGGCCCGCGTACACACCTCCTCGGCGCTGATGTGCTGGGCGGCCTGCGACCGCCTGTCCAAGATCGCGCACACCCTGCAGCAGGCCGAGCGCGCCGCCTACTGGCAGAAACACGCCGAAGGCATGCGCGCGCGCATCCTGCGCGAATCCTGGAGCGAAGAGCGACAGGCCTTTGCCGAGAGCTTCGGCGGGCGCGACCTCGACGCCAGCGTGCTGCTGATGGCCGAAGTGGGTTTCATCGACCCGAGCGACCCGCGCTTCATCGCCACCCTCGACGCGCTGGAAAAACACCTGTGTGACGGCCCCTACATGCGGCGCTACGAAGCGGCCGACGATTTCGGCAAGCCCGAGACCGCGTTCAACATCTGCACCTTCTGGCGCATCGATGCGCTCGCGCGCATCGGCCGCGTGGAAGAAGCGCGCGCCATTTTCGAGACCATGCTCAAGGCACGCAACCCGCTGGGCATCCTCTCGGAAGACACCCACGCCACCACCGGCGAGATGTGGGGCAACTACCCGCAGACCTATTCCATGGTGGGCATCATCAACGCGGCCGTGCGCCTTTCGGCGGCCTGGGACACGGTGATATGACGCCCCCCCCGCAGCGCCAGCGGCGCTTACCCCCCGGGGGACAACACCTGCGGCCCGGCAAAGCCGGTTCCGCGGTGTTCTGGGCTGGCGTTGCCTCCATCGTTGCGGGTCGCGACTGATGGGCCGCCTCGTCGTCGTCTCCAACCGCGTCGCCGATCCGCGCAAGACCGCGTCGGGCGGGCTGGCGGTGGCGCTGGGCCAGGCGCTGGAGGCCTCGGGCGGTCTGTGGTTCGGCTGGAGCGGCAAGGTGGTGGAGAACGGCACGCCGGGCGAAGGCGATCTGCACCGGCAAACCGCCGGCAATGTGCAGCTGGTCACCGTGGACCTGAGCCGCGAAGACCACGACAGCTACTACCTGGGCTACAGCAACGGTGTGCTCTGGCCGGTGTTCCACTACCGGCTCGACCTGGCCGATTTCGACGCCGGCTTCATCGGCGGCTACCGGCGTGTCAACCAGATGTTCGCGCGCAAGCTGGCGGCCCTGCTGCGGCCCGACGACGTGATCTGGGTACACGACTACCACCTGATCCCGCTGGCGGCCGAACTGCGCAACATGGGCTGCCAGCAGCGCATGGGTTTCTTCCTGCACATTCCCCTACCGCCGCCCCTGATCCTGGCGGCCGTGCCCGAGCACGACTGGCTGATGCGCTCGCTCTTCGCCTACGACCTGGTTGGTTTCCAGAGCGACGCGGACGTGGCGCATTTCTCGCGCTACGTCGGCACCGAGACCTCGGCCGACATCCTGGGCGAACACGAGTTCCGGGCCTTTGGCAAGACCCTGCAGGTGCAGTCCTTCCCGATCGGCATCGACGTGGACGAGTTCATCGCGCTGGGCCAGGCCCGCGAAGCGCAGGACATGTACAACCAGATCCGCGACGAATACTCGCGCCGCCGCCTGCTGCTCGGGGTGGAACGCATGGACTATTCCAAGGGCCTGCCGCAGCGGCTCAAGGCGTTTCGCCAGTTGCTGCAGAACTACCCGGAGAACCTGGGCAGCGCCACGCTGATCCAGATCGCCGCGCCCAGCCGCGAGTCGGTCGACGCCTACGCCGCGCTGCGCCAGGAGCTGGAAAGCCTGTGCGGCGCGATCAACGGCAACTTCGGCGAACTCGACTGGATGCCGGTGCGCTACATCCACCGCAGCGTGGCGCGCAAGCGCCTGCCCGGCCTGTACCGCGCGGCCAGCGTGGCGCTGGTCACGCCGCTGCGCGACGGCATGAACCTGGTGGCCAAGGAATTCATCGCCGCGCAGGACCCGGAAGATCCCGGCGTGCTCGTGCTCTCGCGCTTTGCCGGCGCGGCCGAGCAGATGCGCGATGCCCTGCTCGTCAACCCCTACGACACCACGCGCACCGCCGAGACCATCCAGCGCGCGCTGCAGATGCCGCTGGAAGAGCGCCAGCACCGCCACCAGGCGCTGCTGCAGAACATCCGCGAACACGACGTGCACTGGTGGCGCCACCGCTTCCTGAGCGCGCTCGCCGCCGTCCCGGGGGGCTGAGCACCCCTGGCGGATCGGGGCCGGCTGTGCCACCATGTGGCGCTCAGCCCGCCCCTCGCCATGGCCGCCCGCAACCCGCTCAACCGACCCCTCGCCGAGGGCATCGCGCGCGTGGGTTTTCGCCAGTGGTACGCCCGCGAGCTGCTCAGCAGCCACGCCCACATGGCGCTGGCCCTGTTCGCGGCGGTGGCGCTGATCGCCAGCTTCGAGGCCTTCCACGGCGCCAGCGCGGGCGAAAAACTGCTCAACACCGCCTTCGTGCTGGTGAGCGCGGGCATCACCCTGTGGGCGCTGCGGCGCTACCTGTACCTGCTCATGCACGCCGAAGAAATGGCCAACCAGGCCAACTGCCCGCAGTGCAAGGCCTATGGCCAGTTGCGCCTGCAGGACAGTGTTCAGGAACCCCGTGCCCGCCTGGTGCCGGTGTGCTGCAAGCGCTGCGAGTTCTGCTGGAGCATTGAGGAGGCATGAGATGAGTGCCCCCTTGCGTTCCGCGCCCATCGGGCGCGGCCCGGGGCTCCGCCGCTGCGCAGGTCGCTGCCCCTGCAAGCCCGGCTAAACTGGCTGGATGGCACACCTACTGATTGTTGAAGACGACGAACTGCTGCGCGATGCGTTGAGCGCCCAGCTGATGCAAGCGGGACACCGCATCACCACCGCGCAAGATGGCAATGCAGCACTGCAGGTGCTGCAGTCGACGGCTTTTGAGGGCGTGGTGCTCGATCTGGGGCTGCCCCATGTCGACGGCCTGACGGTCCTGCGCCGCCTGCGTGAGCGCCTGCCCGCCCTGCCGGTGCTGATCCTCACCGCGCGCGACGGCATCGAGGACCGGGTCGAGGGCCTCAATGCCGGCGCCGACGACTACCTGACCAAACCCTTCAACCGCGACGAACTGCTGGCCCGCCTGCAGTCCATGCTGCGCCGCGCCAGCCTGCCCGCGTTCGGCCCGCCCAGCCCCGCGCCAGTCTCGGAATCCGGCGTCGGCAATCTGCGGATCGACCCCCTACTGCCGCGCGCCTGGCTGGGCAGCGAGGCGATCGATCTGACCCAGCGCGAATGGGTGCTGCTCGATCTGCTGGTGCGCCACAGCGGGCGGGTGGTCAGCCGCGAAGACGTGCTGGCCGCCTGGCAGTCCGAACCCAACGAGGCGGGCGGGGTGGCTTCGAACGCGCTGGAGGTGTACGTGCACCGGCTGCGCCGCAAGCTCGCGAACGCGCCCCTGATCATCCGCAACATCCGCGGCCTGGGCTACATGCTGGAGGCGGCCTACGCCTGAGTGCAGGGCCTGTCATGGGTGAACCGTCCCGCCTCTCGCTGCGCCGCCAGCTGCTGCTGTGGCTGCTGCTGCCCCAGCTGGTGCTCTGGGCGGGCGGGGGTCTGCTGGCGTACCGCTTCGCGCTGACCTACGCCGAAAAAGGCATCGACCAGTCGCTCACCCAGTCGGTGCGGGCGCTGGCACGCCAGGTCAAGCCCATCGGTTCGGGGCTGCTGATCGACTTCCCGCGCGCCGCGCAGGATGTGCTGGAGCAGGACCCGAAGGACCGCATCAGCTACATGGTGTCGTCGCCGCCGGGCCGGTTCCTCCTGGGCAACCAGCACCTGCCACCGCCGCCCACGGCGCCGAGCGGCGAAAACGAGCCGCTGTTCTACGACGGCCTGCTCGAAGGCAAACCCCTGCGCATCGTCGCGCTGGACGTGAGCTACGGCGCCGAGGACGACCGCCAGACCCTGCGCGTGCAGGTGGCCAAGGGCACGGCGCTGCAGCAGCGCATCGCCAGCGAGCTGGTGGCCGACATGCTCGCGCCGCTGCTGGCCCTGGGCGTGCTGCTGAGCATGCTGGTGTACGCGGGCATCCAGCGTGGCCTGACGCCACTGACCAAACTCACCGCTCAGTTGGAAAACCGTTCGGTCAACGCGCTTTCGCCGATCTGCATGACCCAGGCCCCGAGCGAGGTGCATGGGCTGGTGCAGGCCATCAACGGGCTGCTCGACGAGGTGGCGCGCAGCGTGCACCAGGAAAAGCGCTTCATCAACGACGCCGCCCACCAGCTGCGCACGCCGCTGGCCGGACTGATCAGCCAGGTGGAGCTGGCCCAGCGCGACACCAGCGACCCCGTGCTCCTGGAGCGACTTAGGAAGGTACACACCGGCGCCGAACGCAGCGCGCGCCTGGTACACCAGCTGCTGACGCTGGCGCGCACCGAAACCCAGGCCCGCCACGAACCGCTGGACCTGGCCGCGCTGACGCGCGAGGTGGCGCGCGAGTGGACCCCGCGCGCCCTGGCCGCCGGCATGGACCTGGGCTACGAGGGGGAAGAGCACCTGCGCATCGAAGGCGACGATCTGCAACTGCGCGAGGCCCTGAGCAACCTGATCGACAACGCGCTGCGCTACACGCCGCGCGGCAGCACGATCACGCTGCGCGTGGACCGCAGGCCAGACGGAGCGCGGCTGGCGGTGGAAGACAACGGCCCAGGGCTCAAACCCGAGGACCTGGCCCATGTGTTCCAGCGCTTCTGGCGCGGCAGCGAGCTGCCTGGCGGCTGCGGCCTGGGCCTGGCCATCGTGCAGGAGATCGCCCACCGCCATGGGGGCGAGGCGCGGGTTGAGCTGTTGCAGCCGCAGGGGCTGCGGATCGAGTTGCGGCTGGGTTGAGCGGAGCGTCGAGGGAAGAGCCCTCTCGCCTGCCCCCTCCCAGAGGGAGAGGGCGATGAATTCCCGAGGATCAGGACGCGTGGTGCCCGTCCATCTCCTTCAGGCGCAGGCCGGAGGCCTGATCGAACCAGTTGTTGTGGCGGCCGCTCACCGTCATGCCGGCGGTCTCGCCGAGCTGGATCTTGGTGTTGGCCGGTGCGCGCACCGTCATCAGACCCACCGCGGTTTTCACCACCACGTAGGTGTCGGCCCCAGTGGGCTCGACCAGCACCACCTCGCCGCGCCAGGGCGCGTCGTTGCTCAGGTGGATGTGTTCGGGGCGCTGGCCCAACGTCACCTGCTGCACGTCCGGGCACGGCAGGTCCAGCGAGCCGCCTTCGAACACGAACTTGCCGTTGTCGCCCGAGCGCTCCACTTTGCCGGGAATGAAGTTCATGGTGGGTGAGCCGATGAAGCCCGCCACGTAGGTGTTGGCCGGGCGGCGGTAGATCTCGTCGGGTGTGTCGATCTGCTGCAGGATGCCGTCTTTCATCACGGCGATGCGGCTGCCCAGGGTCATGGCCTCGATCTGGTCGTGCGTCACGTACACGGTGGTGATGCCGCTCACGTGGTGCAGGCGCTTGATCTCGGCGCGCATCTCCACGCGCAGCTTGGCATCCAGATTGGACAGCGGCTCGTCGAACAGGAACAGCTGCGGGTCGCGCGCCAGGGCCCGGCCCATGGCCACGCGCTGGCGCTGGCCACCGGAGAGTTGCGACGGCCGGCGGTCCAGCAGGTGCTCGATCTGCAGCAGCACGGCCACTTCCTGGATGCGTTTCTTGCGCACCTCCACCGGCACCTTGCGCATCTCCAGCGCGAAGCCGATGTTGTCGGCCACCGTCATGGTGGGGTAGAGCGCGTAGCTCTGGAACACCATGGCGATGTCGCGCTGGGCCGGCGCCATGCCGATCACGTTCTTGCCCGCGATCAGCAGTTCGCCTTCGGACGGTTCTTCCAGGCCGGCAATGATGTTGAGCAGGGTGGACTTGCCGCAGCCCGAGGGGCCGACCAGGATCAGGAACTCACCGGGCGCCACGTCGATGTCGATGCGCTTGAGCACCTCGACCGCCTTGTCGCCTTTGCCGAAAACCTTGCGGATGCCCGCGATGTGCAATGAAGAAGCCATGGGTTTTTTATCCTTTCACAGCGCCGGCTGTGAGACCTTTCAGAAAGTACTGTCCCGCGAGCACATACACCAGCATGGTGGGCAGGCCGGCGATGATGGCGGCGGCCATGTCCACGTTGTAGCTTTTCACGCTGCTGGTGGTGTTGGCCATGTTGTTCAGGCCCACGGTGATGGGTTTGCTGTCGGCGCCGCTGAAGGCCACGCCGAACAGGAAGTCGTTCCAGATGTTGGTGAACTGCCAGATCAGGGTGACCATCATGATCGGCGTGGACATGGGCACCACGATGCGCCAGAAGATGCGCCAGAAGCCCGCGCCGTCGATGCGCGCGGCGTTCACCAGCTCGCGCGGAATGGCGGTGTAGTAGTTGCGGAAGAACAGCGTGGTGCCGGCCACGCCGGCCAGGCAGTGCACCAGCACCAGCCCGCCGATGGAGCTGGACAGGCCCAGGTAGCCCAGCACCTGGCTCATGGGCAGCAGCACCACCTGGAACGGCATGAAGACGCCGAACAGCATGAAGCCGAACAGCACGTCGCTGCCCTTGAACTTCCACATGCTCAGCACGTAGCCGTTGATGGCGCCCCAGGCGGTGGAAATCAGCACGGCCGGCACGGCCATGGCGACCGAGTTCCAGAAGTAGGGTTGCAGGCCACGGCAGTCCACGCCGGTGCAGGCGGTGGACCAGGCGAGCTGCCACGACTCGAAATTCAGGCCGGTGGGCAGGCTCAGCAGGTTGCCGGATCGGATCTGGTCGGCGTCCTTGAACGACGTGACGATCATCACGTAGAGCGGCGCCAGGAAGAACAGCGCGGCCACCAGCAGCACACCGTAGACGATGATCCGCCCGAAAGAGAATGGTTTGGCAGTCATATGGAGCACCCGGAGAGAAGGGCTTGATCAAGAGCACCCGTGGAACTGGCTTTGCCAGGCCACTGGGTGCGTCCCCCCACCGGGGGGAAGACGCGAAGCGGCGCAGGGGGGGCGTTCTTACCTGTCATGGGGTTTGCTCCGCAGTTCGCTGTAGAGATAGGGCACGACGATGGCCGCCACGGTCGCCAGCATCATGGTGGCGCTGGCCGCGCCCAGGCCGATCTGGCCGCGCGTGAAGCTCATCGTGTACATGAAGGTGGCCGGCACATCGGTGGCGTAGCCGGGGCCGCCGCCGGTGAGCGCCATCACGAGGTCGAAGCTCTTGATGGACAGGTGCGAGAGCACCAGGATGGTGGAGAACACCACCGGCCGCATGATGGGCAGGATGATGCGCCAGTAGATCCGGGGCAGCGCGGCGCCGTCGATCTGCGCGGCCTTGATGATGCTGTCGTCGATGCCGCGCAGGCCGGCGAGGAACAGGGCCATGGCAAAACCGGCCGACTGCCAGATGCCCGCGATCACCACGCAGTAGATGGCGTAGTCGGACTGCACCAGCCAGTCGAACGTGAAGCTGGTCCAGCCCAGGTCGTGCATGAGCTTTTCCAGCCCGAGGCTGGGGTTCAGAATCCATTTCCAGGCCGTGCCGGTCACGATGAACGACAGCGCCATGGGGTACAGGAACACGGTGCGCAACACGCCTTCGGCACGCACCTTCTGGTCCAGGAAGATGGCCAGCACCATGCCCAGGGCCATCGAGCCGCCCACGTAGAGCACGCTGAAGATGCCCAGGTTCATGAGCGCCACGTACCAGCGGTCCATGTCCCAGAGCTGGACGTACTGCTCCAGCCCGACGAAGTTGTCGTAGTTGGGCAGCATGCGCGATCCGGTCAGCGAGAGCACGCCGTTCCAGATCATGAAGCCGTAGATGAACGCGAAGCCGAGCACGAAGCCCGGCGCGATCACCAGCTTGGGCAGCAGATTTTCAACAGTTTTCATGGGGTTCATCCAAAAATAACCCCATCCACCAGGGATGGGGTTATCGGGTCTGCCAGCGGATGCTTACTTGGTCGCGGCGGCTTTGGCGATGGTCTTCACGCCATCGGCCACCGAGATCTTGTCGTCGTTCCAGAACTGGCTCACGGCGTCCTTGATGGCGCCTTCGGCCGCCGGGCTCACGGCCATGCCGTGCGCGATGGACGGCACCAGGCCGCCACCGGCCGCGGTGGCCACGAAGTCCTTGCTGGAGAGCTTGGCGCAGTCATCGAACTTGTCCATCTTCATGTTCAGGCGAACCGGGATCGAACCCTTGTTCAGGTTGAACACTTCCTGGAACTCTGGTCCCATGATGGCGGCGGCCAGGTCGCCCTGGGCCTTCTGGGCGCTGGCGTCCTTCAGCTTGAACATGGCGAAGGAGTCCACGTTGAAGGTGTAGGCGTTGGCGGTGCCGGGAGCGGCGGCGCAGATGTAGTCCTTGCCCGGCACCTTGCCGGCGGCGGTGAACTCGCCCTTGGCCCAGTCACCCATGAACTGGAAAGCCGCCTTTTCCTGGATCACCATGGCCGTGGCCAGGTTCCAGTCGCGGCCCGGGGCGGCGGCGTCGGTGTAGCCCTTGATCTTGCGGAAGGTTTCGAGCGACTTGCTCATGGTCGGGCTAGTCAGGGCCTTCTGGTCCAGCTTGACCAGCGCGTCCTGGTAGAACTTGGCGCCACCCACGCCCAGCACCACCGATTCGAAGGTGGTGAAGTCCTGCCAGTTCTGGCCGCCGTGCGCCACAGCAATCAGGCCGGCCTTCTTGACCTTCTCGGCGGCGGCGAAGAACTCGTCCCAGGTCTTGGGGGCGCCGCTCACGCCGGCTTTCTTCAGCACGGCGGCGTTGGCCCACATCCAGTTCACGCGGTGCACGTTCACCGGTGCGGCCACGTAGTTGCCCTTGTACTTCATGACGTCGGCCACGACCTTGGGCAGCAGGCTGTCCCACTTCTCGGCCTGGGCCACAGAGTCGAGGTTGGCCAGCACGCCTTCGTTGGCCCATTCCTGAATGCCAGGGCCCTTGATCTGGGCGGCGGCCGGCGGGTTGCCCGCCACCACACGGCTCTTGAGCACGGTCATGGCCGCGTCGCCGCCACCACCGGCCACGGCGAAGTCTTTCCAGGTGTGGCCCTTGCTCTGCATGATCTTCTTCAGCTCGCCCACCGACTTGGCTTCACCACCCGAGGTCCACCAGTGCAGGACTTCCACCTCACCCGCGTAAGCGGCCGAGCCCACCATGACCAAAGCAACAGCGGTAGCAAGTTTCGAGAGTTTCAACATCATGACTCCATAAAAAAGGTCGCCGCAGCCACAGGGGACCGCAAGCGATATTCAATCTGGATTGACACCATGCCAATCCAGATATGTTAATTTTTCATTAATAAATGTATCTGTTCAAGGGGGGGAAAACCCGACGTAGCGAAAAAAAGTCAACCCAGCGCGTCCAGTGCCCGTGCCGCGCCCATCAGCGCGGGCGACCGGGCGGACGTGATCACCCACACGGGCAGCTCGGCCAGGTAGCTTTTGAACCGGCCTTTGGTCTCAAAACGCTCGCGAAACGGTGAGCCGTCGAACCAGGTGCCCAGACGCGGCACGATGCCGCCGCCCACGTACACCCCACCGCGCGCGCCCAGCGTGAGGGCCAGGTTGCCCGCCACCGAGCCAAGCATGGCGCAGAAGATGTTGAGCGCCTCCAGCGCCTGGGGCTGGCCGTTCTTCAGGGCAGCGTCGCTCACGTCGGCGGCCCCCACCACGCTGCCGATGTCCACCCCGTCGGCCTCGCACAGAAGCAGGTAGGTGTCCAGCAGGCCCTGGCCACTGGTGACCCGCTCGGCCGAGGCATGGCCGTAGCGGTGGATCAGACCGTCCATCACCAGCCGCTCGCGCGCGGTGGTGGCCGGCAGCGTCACGTGACCGCCCTCGCCTTCCAGCGGCACCCAGCCCGTACGCCCCACGGGCAGCAGGCCCGAAACCCCCAGGCCGGTACCCGCGCCCACCAGCCCGATGGCGGCCCGCGGCTGCGCCTGGCCCCCGCCCACCTGGCGCAGCTCGGCCGCGGGCAGGTCGGGCAGCGCCAGCGCGAGCGCGGTGAAGTCGTTGAGCAGGCGCAGGGTGTGAAAGCCGAACTCGGCCTTCACCGCCGACTGCGAAAACGACCAATGGTGGTTGGTCATGCGGATGTGGTCGCCGGTGATCGGGTTGGCGATGGCGATCGCCACAGCGTACGGCGTGCCGCGCCCCAGGTCGTCCAGGTAGACGCGGATCGCGTCCTGCAGGCGGGCGTGTTCGGCGCAGGGCAAGACGCGCACGTCGGTGATGGGCTCGCCCGGCCCGGCCTGCCACGCGAAACGGGCGTTGGTGCCGCCCACGTCGGCGAGCAGTCGGGCGTGGTGAAGTCCGGTAGTCTGGTTTGGCATCTGATCTGACCCACAAAGTCCGTCCCGAACAGTACCCCATGACCGCCCGGCAAAGGAAGCGGATTATGCCGGACATGTAACTCAGTTACATGGATGCCAATACGGGGAGAACGGCCCGGCCCGCCGCCGCCCCCTCGCGCCCGCGGTCAGACGCGCTGTGAACGCGCCCAGCGCACGATGTCGGCCGCGCCCATGGCGCCGGGCTGGCGCGCCACCTCGCGGCCGTTCATGAACAGCGCCAGCGTGGGGATGCTGCGGATGTTGAAACGCGCCGCCAGGGCTTGGGCCTCTTCGGTATTCACTTTCGCCAGGCGCATGCCGGGCTCCAGCTGCTGAGCGGCCTGCTCAAACGCCGGCGCCATCATGCGGCAGGGGCCGCACCAGGGCGCCCAGAAATCCACCAGCACCGGCACCTGCGAGCGCGCGATGTGTTTCTCGAACGCCGCTTCGTCCAGCGCCACCGGGTGGCCGGTGAACAGCGGCCGGTGGCATTTGCCGCAGTCGGGCGCGGCCGAGAGGTTGGCGCTGGCGATGCGGTTGGTGGTGTGGCAGTGGGGGCAGACGATGTGCAGGGATTCGGTGGTGGACATGGATGGACCTCGTGAGCGTTGGGCGCCAGATGCAGGCCTCATCCATGGATTTCAAGACACTCCACGGGGTATATGCACGCCTCAGCGAAACCGGGCACACACCGCGTGGCCGCGGTAGCGGGCGGTTTCGCATTGCTTCCAAAGACAGCGTTCGCGCTGGAAGATGCCCAGATGGGTGCAAGGCTCGCTGGGCTGCGCCGGCTTGGTCAGCGGCTTGCTCTCCAGCAGGGAAGGCAAGGGCTCCGCGGCGGGAGACACCTCGTCCCGGACCGCGACGACCTTCTTCGGTGCCGGCTCGGTGGCCCTGTCGGTCGGTCCCACCGGAAGCCCGGGCAGCCCGACCACACCGATGGCGAGCACCAGCAGCAGGCCCACTCGGCGCGAACGCCACCCCATGGGGACCCGCTCCCAGAACCGCAGGGTTCTGCCGCGCAACGGCTGCGTGCGCTCGAAGCCAGACGGCGCCCCGGCCGGGTCCGAGAAAAAGGCCTGCGCCGTGTCCGTGAGACCGACGTCGATCGGCACGGGCACAGAACGGGGCAACGGGCCGGAACCCACCTTGCCGGCCAGGTCTGCCGGCCCCACCGTGGCCAGCAATTCCGCCAGACTGGAATGGCTGTCTGCGGCGACCCAGTCACGCAGTTCCGAAGGTTCGCCGGGTGCGGGCCCCTCCGCGCCCTGCGTCGCCTCGGCACCGGCCGCGGCCAATGCCTGGCGCAAATGGGCCACCGTTGGGAACCGCAGCGACCGGTCTTTTTGCAAAGCCTGCTGCACAACCCGGTCCAGCCCATCGGTCACCTCTGGCGACAGGTCCGAGGCCCTGGGCGTGACCTGGTTCAGGATGTTCTGGGTGATCTCGACAAACTGCGCCCCGCCAAACGGCGGACGGCCGGTCAGCAGCTCAAACAGCAGAACGCCGCAGGCGAAGACATCACAACGCCCGTCCAGCGGCTCTCCCCGGAGCTGTTCGGGCGCCATGTAGCGGGGCGTGCCGATCAATTGCCCATCGACCCAGGTGGCCTGTGCGCCATCCAGGTCGAGCATCTTGGCGATGCCGAAGTCGGTGAGTTTCACGTTTCCCTGGTGATCCACCAGGATGTTCTCCGGCTTGATGTCCCGGTGCAGCACATGGTGCTCGTGCGCGTGTTCCAGCGCCGCCAGGACCCCGTCGACCAGGTGCAAGACCCCCGGCACTGAAAAGCGGACACCGTGGTTCAGGCACTGGCGCAGGTTCAGCCCGTGGACGCATTCCATCACCATGTAGGCGCCCTGGTCGCTTCGCCCCACGTCGTGGACGGCCACGATGCCGGGATGGCGCAAGCGGGCGGCCGAGCGCGACTCGACCACGAAACGCCGTTCCTGCGCTTGCACGGCCTCCACCGACAAGCCCGACGAGCGCAGGGTCTTGATGGCAACCACCCGCCCCAGGTCCGGGTCGTAGGCCCGCACCACCACACCCATGGCGCCTTCGCCCAGGGTGTCAAGAACAAGGTACCGGCCAATCTGTGCGGACGACATGGGGGAAAGAACGCTCAAGTGCAGGGGTGAATTACACCGCAAGCCGGCTGGCCCCGAAGAAGCAAAACGGGTGCCTGGAGTCGGGCCGAGCGCTCAACTGCCACAAAAGTCACGCACAGCCGCCGGCCATGAAGTGGTCCCGGCCCCAGCCTCTCAGAGGATCTGGCTGACCAGGCTGGCCACGAAGCTCAGCAGAATGGTGGTGGTGATGGGCAGGAACCACTCGCGCCCGAAAGCCTTGAAACGCAAGTCGCCCGGCAGCTTGCCGAAACCCAGCTTCTGCAGCAGCGGCGTGAACCAGCTGATCAGCAGCAGGGCCAGGAAAATGACGATCATCCAGCGGATCATGGCAAGGTCCTGTTCACAAACGGTGTGTGCGGTCACCCGCGCTGAAACCGAGTGGTTGCCAGCCTTGCGCACTGGCCGCCGGCGCCAGCGCGATCACCTTGAACAGCTCGCCCATCTCGTGCTCGTTCACGAGTTTGCCCAGCATGGCGTTTTCGCGCGCGCCGGCGTCTTTCGCCACCTCCAGCAGGCCGGCGTTGATCAGGAAGCGGCCCTGGCTGGTGTAGCCCAGCACGCTCATGCCGGCGTCCTGCGCGGCCAGCGCGATGCCGGTGAAGTTCACGTGCGCGGTGATGTCCTTGTCGCCCACGTCGGCCAGCGGGTCGTCGTCGCTCTGGTGCGCGCGGTGGCAGATCAGCGTGCCCATGTGGCGCTGCGGGTGGTAGTACTCGGCTTCGGGGAAGCCGTAGTCGATGAAAAACGCCGCGCCGCGTTGCAGCCTGTCGGCCAGCGTGCGGATGAAGGCCTCGGCCTGCGGGTGGATCTCGGTCAGGTAGTCGTGCGGGCCTTCGATGTCCAGCGGCGGGCGCAGATCGGTGGGGCGCTCGGCCCAGACCAGCGCGCCGCCCTCGCCCTGCGCCACGCCGCGCTCGTGCCAGACACCGCCGGTCTGCCCGCCCACGCGGTGCAACAGCTGCACCGGCATGGCGTCGAGCACCTCGTTACCCAGCACCACACCCTCGAACGCTTCAGGCAACTGGTCGGCCCAATGCACACGGTCGGCATGCCGGGCCAGGGTCTGGCGCTGGCGTTCGCGCAGGCTGCCCGAGAGATCGACGATGGTGTAGCGCCGAGGCGGCCGGCCCATGGCGGCGAGCGCGTCCAGCACCTGCAGCGCCAGCGCGCCGGTGCCGGCGCCGAACTCCCACAGCTCGTCGGTTCCGGTCGCCGTCAGCGCCTGCGCCACCTGGCGCGCCAGCGTGTGGCCAAACAGCGGCGTGAGCTCGGGCGCGGTCACGAAGTCGCTGCCCTGCCCCGCCACGCCCGCCGGCATCTGGCCGAACTTGGGGTTCTGGTTGGCGTAATAGCCCAGCCCCGGCTCGTACAGCGCCATGGCCATGAAGCGGTCAAACGGCAGCCAGCCGCCCGACGCGCGGATGGCCTCGCGCAGGCGCTCCCGCAGGGCGCTCGTTAAACTTGTCGGCTCGCTCACAGATTCGGTGTTCACCCGCCCATTATCCGAGACGGTCCGACATGCCCAGCCCCTCCCCCACCGAACCCACCGCCCCCCGCACTGTGCTGATCACCGGCGCGGGCCGGCGCCTGGGCCGCGAGATCGCGCTCACGTTGGCGCGCGGTGGCTGGAACGTGGCGGTGCACCACCGGCTGTCGGTGGACGAAGCGCGGCAGACCGCCGCCGACTGCGACGCGCTCAGCGGCCGCGCCGGCAGCGCCCAGCCCGTGTATGCCGACCTCGGAGACGAGGCCAGCGTGCGCGCCCTGCTGCCGACCGTGGTGGCGCGTTTCGGCCGGGTGGACGCGGTAGTGAACAACGCCTCGCTGTTCGAACACGACAGCGCGCAGACCTTCGGCTTCGCCGCCATGGACCAACACCTGCACACCAACACCGGGGCGGCCGTGCTGCTGGCGCAGGCGCTGCATGCGCACCTGCTGACCGCGGGCGACGCACGCGAGGGCGCTGTGGTCAACCTGCTGGACCAGAAGCTCTGGAACCAGAACCCCGACTTCTTCAGCTACACACTCTCCAAGGCCGCGCTCGAAGCCGCCACCACCATGCTGGCGCTGGCGCTGGCGCCGCGCGTGCGGGTGGTCGGCGTGGCGCCCGGACTCACGCTCACCAGCCACCTGCTGAGCGAGGAGAAGTTCGCCGAGCTGCACCGCCAGTCGCCGCTGGGCCGCTCGTCCACCCCGCAGGACGTGGCCACCACCGTGGCCTTTGCCCTGAACAACCGATCCATCACCGGCACCACGCTGCTGGTCGACGGTGGCCAGCATCTGATGCGCTTCGAGCGCGATTTTTCGCTGATGTGACGTGACCGGCCACAGGCCCCATCCAAGATGAACACACCCCTTGCGCCCCAAGCCGGCACCCAGATCCTGGCCCTCACCGGCCTGCGTTTCGACGCCAATCTGGGCATCCTGGACCACGAGAAGACGGCGCCGCAGCCGATCCAGGTGGACGCCGAGCTCAACCAGGGCACCCAGCCGCTGCTGCCGCACGACGACGACATCGGCCACGTGCTGGACTACCGCAAGGTGCGCCAGATCATCATCGACGAGTGCACCGCCGAACACGTGAACCTGCTGGAGAGCCTGATCGGCAAGCTCACGCGCCGGCTCATGCTGTTGCCGGGCGTGATCGGCGTGCGCGTGAAGATCGCGAAGCTGGAAATCTTTGACGACTGTGAGGTCGCGATCCGCATGGAAAGCGGGCAGTGGTGAACGGGTAGCCGACTCGGCTACGTGGTCGTCTGCACGTGCAGCCGGCTGGATTTGCAGCGGTGCAAGGCGTTGTAGTACTCCAGACGCCGGCCGTTGGCGCCGTAGGCGATCGACTCGATGCGCAGCAGCGGCTCGGGTTGCTGCAATTGCAGCAGTTCGCAGGTTTCGGCATCGGGCAGCACCGCGTCGATCCAGCGCTCGGCACGCACCAGGCGCACGCCGTACTGACGGCGCAGCACGTCGTACAACGAACGGTCGTCCAGGCGCATGCGGTGCAACCCGGGAGCCAGGTCGGCCGGCACCACGGTGTCCACCAGCAAGCGCAGCTCGCCGTCCACGCTGCGCAGCCGCTTCAAGGCCACCACCTGGGTGTCGTCCGTCAGGCCCAAGGCCTGGATCTCCTGCGGGGTCGGCGCACGCAGTTGCTGCGCCAGCACCTGGGTGCGCACCGAGCGCCCCTTGCGCTCCATCTCGTCGGAAAAGCCCAGCACGGTCGAGACGAAGTCTTCGTCGCGCTCGCGCGCCGCGACGAAGGCGCCGCGGCCCTTGATCTTGTAGATCAGGTTGTTGCGCACCAGGTCGGCCAGCGCCTCGCGCACCACGATGCGCGAAATGCCGAACTGCTCGCCCAGCTCGGCCTCGGACGGCAGCTTGGCGCCGATGGGCAGCACACCTTGCAGGATCTGCAGGCGCAGCGCATCGCGGAACTGCGCCCACAGAGGCGATTCGGAGTTGCGGTCGAGCAGGATTGGGGTGTCGTTCGGAGCGTTCACGTCAGGACGGGCTCAGGGCCGGTTGGATGGTCAATGGTGCAGGGGAAACCGGCGCCGCGTCGGTGTCGGGTGCTGCGGGGGCCAGGCGCACGCCGTGGCGCTCACGCAGGGCGGTGGCGCAATTGTGCAGTTCCCGGTGTTCACGCCCGGCATCCCAGCCCAGGGCCAGGGCCGCGACGCCGGCCACCTCGGCCAGCACGGCGTCCGTGACCCGCCCGCGGATGGCCAGCAGCGTGCGGCGGATCACCAGGTCGTCGAGGTGGATCACACCGGTTTCGGTGCACAGGTACGCCAGCTCCGCCGCCGAATAATCGGGCGCATGCTGCAGCGGCACGTCACCCGCCACCTTGAAGCCCTGCGCCATGCGCCAGGCGTGGGACCCGTAGCGGGCCAGCAGCGCCTGGGCTCGCGCAGGTGAAAGGCCCGAATCCTGGGCGATGCGCTCGACAAACCGCTGCGCCGCCTGCGCGCCCTGCGGCATGTCCGCCCCGCCGCCAATGGGCAGTTGCCGCGTGGAAGCCCTGCGGCTGCGGCCCAGCAGGCGCAACACCTCGTCGGTGGCCTCTTCCGCCAGGGCCCGGAAAGTGGTCCATTTGCCGCCCACCAGGCCCACGACCGGCACGTCGCGCGAAGCGGACGGTGGGTCGACAACGACCGAATGGTCGCGCGAGATCTGACCGGGCTTGTCCGCGTCCGAGCGCGCCAGCGGCCGCACGCCCACGTAGGTGTAGACCACGTCGCTGTGGTCGAAGGCCAGGTTGGGGAACACCTCACCCAGCACCTCCAGCAGGTAGTCCACCTCGGCGGGCTCGGTGGCGATCTGGTCAGGGTCGTCCACCGGGATGTCGGTGGAGCCCACCAGCACCCGGTCCAGAAACGGGTAGACGATGCACACGCGCCCGTCCAGCGCCTCGAAATACGCCATGCGCCCTTCCAGCGCGTCGCGCAGCGCGGGGTGGTCGAGTACCAGGTGCGAGCCCTTGGTGCCCATCACGCGCGGCACCACGCCGCCGAGCAGCGCCGTGCTGCGGTCCAGCCAGGCGCCGCTGGCGTTGACCACGGCATCGGCCGTCACGCAAACAGTCTCACCCGTGGTTTCGTCGCGCAGCGTGAGGGTCTTGCCCGCGCAACCCATCACGCGGCAGTGGTTGGTGGCCACCGAGCGGGGCTCGTCGCGGCAGGCATCGCGGATCAGCTCCAGCACCAGCCATTCGGGGTGGCTGATCCAGGCGTCGAAGAAGGTCGCGGTCCAGCGCACGGCCGAGCGGAACAACCGGCGGTCGGCCGGTTGCACGCGACCGATGCGGTGATTGGGCATCACGCGCTGGCGCCGGCCCAACAGGTCGTACAGGCGCAGCCCCGCCGCCACGGCCAGCAGGCCGCGCGTGCGCTGGGGCGGCGTGCGGCCGAAGAACTTGAGCGCGCTGCTCATCAGGCCGCCGAAGAAGCTGGAGAGCGGCACCACGGTCTTCAAGGGCTGCACCAGGTGCGGCGCGTTGCGCAACAACAGGTTGCGCTCGCGCGTGGACTCGGCCACCAGCGCGAAGCTGCCGCTTTCCAGGTAGCGCAGGCCGCCGTGGATCATGCGCGAGGGCGCGCTGCTGGCACCGGCGCTGAAATCTCCCTTGTCGACGATGAGGCAATCCACCCCCTGCAGCGCGAGGTCGCGGAACACGCCCACGCCGTTGATGCCGGCGCCCACGATCACGGTGGAGAAATGGCGGCCGGCCACAGCGGCCGGGCGCACGAAAGGCAATGGCGGCATGCGGCTCACTGGACGACCCTCCGTGCTGTGCACTGCGGGGGCTGAGCGTCTTGGGAACGGCCCGGCGGCGCTCATGGCGACACCTCCGCGCTCTGCGCAGGCGCGCACAGGGCCTGGGGCGGCGTGGGGGCGGTGCTCGGCGGGCGGTCCGCCAGATGGTCAAACACAGGCGACATGGTGGCTATCAGTTCGTTGAAGGCGGCGTTGAAGTCCGCGTGGGCCCGCGCCTGGGCGGCATCGGGTTCAACCGTGTCGCAGGGCGCGCGCAGGGGCTCGGTGGCGATGCCCTGCGACATCGCGGCGTAGATCGCGGCGCCACGCGCGCCGGTCTCGTCATCGGCGCAGCGCTCCACCGGACGGCCCAGCAGGCCGGCCAGCAGGCGCACCAGGCGCGCGTCGCTGGCGCCGCCGCCCAGCACGGTGGTTGCCGCGACCGGCAAGCCCGCCGTGGCGAGACGGGCCGTGTGGCGCGCATGCAAGGCCGCGACCGCTTCGACCACGGCACGCGCCATGTCGCCACGTGTGTGGTGGCTTTGGAGGCCGACGAAACCGGCCGTCACGCCCGCGCCGCCGTTCACGAAGGGCAGGAAGCGCAGGCCCCCGGCGCCAAAGGGCACCGACATCGCCAGGTCCACCACCGCGCGCGCATCGGGCAGGCCGAGCACACCCGCCAGCCAGGCGATGTTGGCCATCGACGAGGGGCTGTTCTCCATGTACAGACGCTGGTCGCGCGGGCCGAAATGCACGATGGCCGCCACGTCGGGCCGGGGCTCCATCACCGGGCCGATGACGGCGTTCACGCACCAGGTGCCCAGCACCGACACGGCGCGGCCGCGCTCCTGCGCGCGGATGGCGGTCATGGAGGCCAACAGGTCGATGGCGCCCATGGCCACGGGTATCCCCGCGGGCAGGCCGTGCGCCGTGGCGGCCGAAGGCTGCAACGTGCCAAAGGCCTCGCCGCTGGGCACCAGCGGCCCGAAGGCCTGCGGCGACAGGTCCGCGATGCCCGAAGCCTCGAAGGCCAGGGGCGACCAGACGCCGGTGGCCACGGAGATGAGCCCCGCCGTGCTCGCGTCGCTGGCGTCGGTGGCGATCTCACCGGTGAGCAGGAAGCCCAGATAGTCCTTGGCGAACATCAGGCGCCGCAAGGCGCCGCTGCGCACCGCGTCGGCGCCGAGCAGTTCCGACGCAATCACGGTGGGCTGGCCCGGCCAGGGCTGGCAACCGACGTCGGCCCACAGCTGCGGGCCGCGCTGGCGCGCCAGGGACGAAGCCCGCGCGTCGGCGCGCTGGTCGGTCGAGGCCACGGCCCGCCCGACCACGAGTTCGTCGCGCGCGTCGAGCGCATAGAGCCCAGCGCCGTGTCCCGTGCAGCCGATGGCACACACCTCTCCCACGCGCGGGCCGAGCTGGTGTGCCACGTCGCGCAGCACCGTGGAGAGGGCTGCGCGGATGGCGGATGCGCCCAGCTCACAGCCACCGCCGGGCAACCGGTGGTGCTGCAGGGGCATGCGCGACAGCGCGAGCGTGCGGCCGCTGACGGCCTCCAGGGCCAGGGCCTTCAGGCTGCTGGAGCCGAGGTCGATTCCGATGAGTATCTTGGTCTTCATGTCATAACAGCTTCCGCTCATCCAGCGGATTCATCCAGTAGTGTTTCCCCTAACTACCTGGCTGGTTCGGCCTGAATTATAGTCCACCTGTCATAACAACTGTGTGACACCACCGAACCCACCGCCGCCATCGAAAGAACGGCATTGCCAGCAGCACCACTCAACAAAGAGGAGACCCACATGCGACGTAATTTCCTGAAATCCGCAGCGGCCGCCGGTATCGGCCTGGCCGGCACCAGCGCCTTCGCGCAGCAACCCGCAGCAGCAGGCGCCGGTCTGCGCGGCAACCCCAGCGACGTCTACGTGATGAACGTGATGGTCTCGGGCGTGGAGTACTGGTTCCCGGTCTACGAAATGATGAAGCAGCTCGGCCGCACGCTGGGCGTGAAGACGCGCTACTCCGGCACGCCCGAGTACGACGTGAACAAGCAGCTGGCCTCGTTCGAGCAGGAGCTGGCCCGCAAGCCCGCCGGCATCCTGCTGCACCCCATGAACCCCGACCCGTTCATCGAGCCTATCAACCGCGCCGCGGCCATGGGCATCCCGGTCGTCACATTCGCGGCCGATTCGCCCAACTCCAAGCGCACCTCGTTCATCACCTCGGACAACGACCGCGAAGGCGCGCAGGCGGCCGACGCCATCGCCGCGTCCCTGGGTGGCAAGGGCGAATACGCCGTGCTGGAAAACCCCGGCCAGGACAACCACGACCGCCGCATCGCCGCCTTCATCAACCGCATGAAGGCCAAGCACCCCGGCATGAAGCTGGTGGGCCGCGCCGCGAGCAACCAAGACCCGAACAAGGCCTACCAGGCGGTGCAGAGCCTGGCACAGGCCAACCCCAACCTGGGTGCCCTGTTCATGCCCGAGGCCAATTCGGCCCTGGGCGCGGCGCAGGCCAAGGTGGAGACCAAGAAGAACATCAAGGTGATGTGCTGCGACGTGAACGCCAAGATCCTGGACATGATCAAGTCCGGCGACGTGTTCGGCGCCATCAACCCCAACCAGGGCATGCAGGGCTACATGGGCATGATGATGCTGTTCCTGGCGAAGAACCCCGGCCTCATCGACCCGATGAACGACGCCAAGCGCAACGGCACCAACCCCATGTCCGTGCCCTTCCTGGACAACGGCCTGGCCGTGGTCAGCAAGGCCAACGCCGACGACTTCTACTGGGACAAGTACCTCACCCGCCGCGGCACCAAGGGCATCAACGAGTGAGCCACGCCATGGGCCCTTCATTGCTCGAGTTGCGCGGCATCGGCAAGCGCTTCGGCGCCGCGCATGCGCTCTCGGGCGTGGACTTCTCGCTGCAGGCGGGCGAGATCCACGCCCTGTGCGGCGAGAACGGCGCGGGAAAGTCCACGCTGATGAACATCATCGATGGCATCCACCAGCCGGACGCGGGCGAGATCGTGCTCAACGGCGAAGTGGTGGTCATCGATGGCCCGGCCCAGGCCATGCGCCTGGGCATCGGCCTGGTGCACCAGGAGATCGCGCTGTGCGGCGACGCCACCGTGGCCGAAAACATCTTCATGCCGGAGATCAACGCCGGCCGGCAGGCGTGGATGGACTACGCCGGCCTCAACGCACGCGCAGCCCAGGTGCTGCAGCGGCTGGGCCAGGACATCGACCCCGCCACCCGCGTGTGCGATCTCTCCATCTCCAGCCAGCAGTTGATCGAGATCGCCAAGGCGCTCACGCTGGACTGCAAGGTGCTGATCCTCGACGAGCCGACCGCCGCACTCACCGACAACGAGTCGGCCGCCCTGTTCCGGGTGCTGCACGACCTGAAGGACCAGGGCATCGGCATCATCTACATCAGCCACCGCATGGCCGAGATCTTCGCGCACTGCAGCCGGGTGACGGTGCTGCGCGACGGGCGCAACGTGCATTCGGGCCCGCTGGCCGAACTGAACGCGGACGATCTGGTGCGCCGCATGGTCGGGCGCGACCTGGGCAACTACTACCCGCCCAAGCAGCAGGAGGTCGACCGCGGCGAACACGTGCTGGAGGTGAACAACCTGGCCGACGGCGAACGCGTGCACGGTGTGTCCTTCACGCTGCGGCGCGGCGAGATCCTGGGCATCGCGGGGCTCATGGGCGCCGGGCGCAGCGAGCTCGCGCAGACCCTGTGCGGCCTGCGGCCCGCCACCGGCGGCGACGTGCGCCTGCGCGGCAAGGCGGTGACGATCCGCCAGTACAGCGACGCGCTGCGCGAAGGCATCGCCTACCTCAGCGAGGACCGCAAGGCCGCTGGCGTGTACCTGGACCTGCCGATCGCCCAGAACATCGCCTCGATGGCGCTCCAACGCGTGAGCTCGCGCTGGGGTCTGCTGCAGCGCGCGACCGAACACCGGCTGGCGCAGGAGCTGGGCGCGCGCCTGCGGCTCAAGTCCGACGGCGTGCAGATCGAGGTGGCCAGCCTCTCGGGCGGCAACCAGCAAAAGGTGGCCATCGCCAAGCTGCTGGCCACGAACCCCGCCGTGTTGCTGATGGACGAGCCCACGCGCGGCGTGGACGTGGGCGCCAAGTCGGAGATCCACCACATCCTGCGCGACCTGGCCTGCCAGGGCGTGGGCGTGGTGGTCATCTCCTCGGAACTGCCCGAGATCATCGGGCTGTGTGACAGGGCACTGGTCATCCGCGACGGTCGCGTCGCGGGCGAGGTGCAAGGCAAGGACATGACGGAAGAGGCCCTGCTGCGGCTGGCCTCGGGTCTGGAACAAGAGGAGATGGCATGAATCACCCCGCACAATTGGACGCCGGCCCCGTGGCTGGATTGCATCCCCCGCGCCCGGCGCAACAGGGAGGCCCCGGCAAGCCGGGCGGACACAAGCTCACCAGCATGCGCGAGATGGGCCTGCTGGCCATCATCGCGGTGCTGTGCGTGGGCATGAGTTTCGCCTCGCCCTACTTCCTCACCTGGGACAACATCCGGGCCATGCTGCTCTCGTTCTCCATCGAGGGCATCGTGGTGGTGGGCATGACGATCCTGCTGATCGTGGGCGGCATCGATCTGTCGGTGGGCTCGGTGGTGTGCTTCGCGATGGTGGTCACGGGCAAGCTGTTTCTGATGGGGCTCGACCCTTGGACGGCCGGACTCATCGCCATTGCGGCCAGCGCCATGATCGGCGCCATGATCGGCGGCTGCGTGGTACGCATCGGTCTCAACCACTTCATCGCCTCGCTGGCCTTCATGGTGATCGTGCGCGGCCTGAGCCTGGCGCTCACGCAGGGCACGCCCCAGTCGCTGTTCTCGCTGCCGGAATCGTTCAAGTTCATCGGCCAGGGCACGGTATTCGGCATGCCGGCGGTGATCATCATCTTCCTGGTGATCGTGGTGGTGAGCGACTTCGTGCTGCGCCGCGCCAGCCTGATGCGCCGCGTGTTCTACACCGGCAGCAACGAAAAGGCGGCGCTGTATTCCGGTATCCGCGTGGGCCGGGTGAAGTTCTGGGTGACGGTGCTGTGCGCGGCGTCGGCCGGCCTGGCCGGCGTGATCTACACCGCGCGCTTCGGCGCGGCCACGCCCACCTTCGGCATCGGCATGGAGCTCAACGTGATCGCCGCGGCCGTGATCGGCGGCGCCAGCCTCAAAGGCGGCTCGGGCACGGTGCTGGGCGCCGTGCTGGGCCTGGCCCTGCTCTCGGTGGTGACCAGCTCGCTGATCCTGCTGGACGTGTCGCCGTACTGGCAGGACGTGATCAAGGGCCTGATCCTGCTCGCGGCCGTGACCATCGACCACCTCATGAATACCCGAAAGACCAAGCGATGAACGCCGTGATGAACGCAGCGATGAAGACCACCACCCTCGGCCCCTCGGGCATCGAATGCTCGGCCATCGGCCTGGGCACCTGGGCCATGGGCGGCTGGATGTGGGGCGGCCAGGACAGCGCCGGTGCCACCGAGGCCATCCACGCCTCGCTGGACGCCGGGGTGACGCTGATCGACACCGCACCGGCCTATGGCCTGGGCGCCTCCGAGTGCATCGTGGGCGCCGCGCTCCAGGGCCGCCGCCACGAGGCGGTGATCGCCACCAAGTGCGGACTGGTGTGGCACACACAGAAGGGCACGCACTTCTTCGACGAAGACGGCCACCCCGTGTACCGCCACCTCGGCCGCGAGTCGATCTTTCACGAGGCAGAAGAAAGCCTCAAGCGCCTGCAGACCGACTACATCGACCTCTACATCACACACTGGCAGGACAGCACGACACCGGTCGAAGAGACCATGGACGCCCTGCTCACGCTCAAGCGGCAGGGAAAGATCCGCGCCATCGGCGTGAGCAATGTGGACCCCGAGACGCTGGCCGAGTACCTGCGTTATGGCCCGGTGGACGCGGCCCAGGAGCGCTACAGCCTGATCGACCGCGAGATCGAGCAGACGCTGCTGCCCCTGTGCCAGCGGCACAACGTGGCCGTGCTCGGCTATTCCTCGCTGGCGCTGGGCCTGCTCGCGGGCCCCATCGACCCCGCGCGCGAATTCACGGGCGACGACCAGCGCGCCAGCAACCCGCGCTTCAGCGCTGCCAACCGCGCCAGGCTCAAGGCCTTCTTCGACGAACTGGAACCGGTGCGCCAGCCGCTCGGCTGCTCCTTCGGCCAGCTGATGATCGCCTGGACACTGGCGCGCGGCAGCGTGTCGGTGGCGCTGTGCGGCGCGCGCGTGCGCCCGCAGGCCATCGAGAACGCGGCGGCCGGCGCGCTGGACCTGCCCGAGGAGGCGGTGCAACGCATCGACGAGGCCGCGGCCCGGCACCTGCAGGCACTCGCCTGACCCCCTCTTCTTCCCCCCCCCTCTTTTCAAAGGACCTCTTCGTATGTCGAAGGACAAGACCGCGCGCCTGAACCGCTTGCTGAGCAACGGGCGCTGCCTGGATATCGCGCTGGACCATGGCGTGTGCAACGAGCCCTCGTTCCTCAACGGGCTGGAAGACATGCCCCAGGTGATGGACAAGCTGGTGGCCGCTGGGCCTGACGCGATCCAGTTGAACTATGGCCAATCGGACCTGCTGCAGGACCGCCCGGGCCGCAACAAGCCGGCGCTGGTGATGCGCATCGACATGGGCAACCCCTACAACGCCACCGCGCACCGCGTGATGTGGGCCGTGCTGCAGAACGAACACGACCCGGTGCTGCCCGCCGTGCAGCGCGATGCCGCCTGCGTCGTGGTCAACCTGTTCATGCTGCCCGATGAGCCGGACCTGTTCCGCCAGTGCGTGCAGAACATCGCGCGCGTGCGCGCCGACTGCGACCGCTACGGCATGCCCCTGATGATCGAGCCGCTGGTGATGCGCCCGCACAGCGCCCAGGGCGGCTACATGGTCGACGGCGACGCCGAGAAGATCGTCACCCTGGTGCGCCTGGCGCGCGAGATGGGCGCCGACATCGTGAAGGCCGACCCGACCACCGACCCCACCGATTTCCACCGCGTGGTGCAGGCCGCGCGCTGCCCGGTGCTGGTGCGCGGTGGCGGCCGCGAAGACCTGCAGCAGGTGTTCGCCCGCTCCCGCGTGCTCATGGACCAGGGCGCCTCGGGCATGGTCTACGGGCGCAACGTGTACCAGCACGCCAACCCCTCGGCGGTGGTGAGCGCGCTGATGGCCATGATCCACCGCGGCGCGAGCGCTTCCGAGGCCTGGGGCCTGTACGAATCCACTCCGGCCTGATCACCCATGAAAACGCCCTGGATCCTCGCGGCAGCGCTGTTTTCGGCTGGCGCACTGGCACAGGGTATCCCGGTGCGCATCGGCGTGATCGGCCCTTTCACTGGCGGGTCAGCCGACGTCGGCACCACCATGCTCAATGGCATCCGCATGGCTGTGGACGAGATCAATGCGGTTGGCGGCTACCTGGGCCGCCCCTTGGAACTCGACATCAAGGACGACTTCGCCGATCCCGAGAAGGGCTTGGCAGCCGCCAAAGAGTTGGTGGCCGACAAGGTGGTGGCCACGATCGGCGTCTGCGACAACGGAGTGGGTATGAAGGTGGTGGACGTCTTCCAGCAAGCGAAGGTGCCACTCCTGATCCCGTGCGCCACGGGCACGCCGCTCACGACAAAGTTCCCGCCGGCGCAGAGCTTCATCTTCCGCACCTCCGCACGCGATGCGATCCAAGCGTCGTTCATCGTCGACGATATTCTCAAACGTGGCTGGAACCGGGTGGCAGTGTTCGCCGACACCACGGACTATGGCGATGCCGGTTTGCACGACACAACCCAAGCCCTGGCGCAGCAGGGCGTAAAACCTGTGTACGTGGCCCGCGTCGCATCAAGCGCGAAGGATGTCACGGCGCAGTTGGCCGAGGCCAGAGCTGCCAACGCCAATGTCATTCTGAGCTACGCCGTGGGCCCCGAGGCCGCAACCATCGCCAACGGCCGCAAGATCATGGGCTGGAAAGTGCCTCAGGTTGGCGCTTGGCCACTCTCGTTCCCGAACTACATCGATGGTGCCTATGGCGGCGCGGAAGGCTCGCTCATGGCGCAAACCTTCATCGCCGAGCCGAGCAACGAGCGCCGTGCCGCATTCCTCAGCACGTATGCCCGCAAGTTCAGCATGTCTCGCATCCGTGTGCCAGTGGCAGCGGCTCAGGCCTATGACGCTACCTACCTGCTGACCTATGCATTGCTGGGCATCCGCAACGGTGACCTGAGTGGCCCGACCGTAAAGAACGCGCTGGAAAACATCCACCGCATCTACTACGGCGTGGTCGCCACGTACGAGAAGCCATTCTCGCCAGAGGACAAGGAGGCGATCAGCCAGAACATGCTGGTGGTGGGACTGGTGCGCAATTCCTCGGTCACCTTCGCACATCCCGAGGATGCGCGTCGCAACCTATTCGTACAGAGAAAGAAGTAAGTCCCCAATGCTCTCGATGGTGTGATCGTGGGCGCCTGGGCGACCGGTGCCTTGACAGGCAGAGCGCAGGCCTGATCCAGCCAGCGCCGAGGAAGAGAAGAAGAGAAGAAAGAGAGAGAGCCCTGCGGCCGGTGGTGACCCTACGCCACCGGCGAGGCGTGCCTGCACGCCATGGTCAGCGGCCTGTCACATGGATTGATGAAGAACGTCTAACAACCTGGAGACGACGATGAAAACCCGGTATTACCTGATGGCAATCTTGCTGCCGTTCGTCACATTGCTGACGCACGCGGCGATCACGGGGGTCAGCCCCATGACCACCCTCTCCACCATGGCGGACGCGGTCACGCTGGCCGCAGAGGAACCGCTCCCCCTGCAGGGACCGGGTCTTGGCAACCTCAGTTATTCCTCGACCGAGCTGTTCAAGCCGGTCTCCATGATCACCCGTGAATCGGGCGACGTGCCGGCCACCTACCCCGGCCGCAAGGCCTACGGGTTGAACGTGGGCATCATGATCAACGGCTACTTCCTGACCTCCTTCGCGCCCGACAGCGGCCTGGGCCCTGGCGGTTTCCTGTTGTACGACGTGTCCGACCCGCGCGCCATCCAGCTCGTCAAGAAGATCTACGAGCCCGAGGGCCGCACCCAGGAGTTCCGCGAGGCCCACTCCTTCGGCACCGCGAAGATCGGTGGCCGCCAGTACGTGGTGGTGCCCAGCATCAAGGGCGTCGAGTTCTGGGACTTCACCGACATCAACAACATCCAGCAGGTCAAGAAGCTGGCGCTGCCCACCGTCAACGGTGGCGACTACGCCAACGTGGCCTGGCAGCTGTGGTGGCAGGCACCGTACCTGTACGTGGCCTCGGCCAACGACGGCATCTACATCGTGGACGCGCGCGATCCGCTCAACGCCTTCATCGCCAACCGCGGCGCCGGCAGGCCCAACCCGGTGCCCACCGGCGAGCTCGGGGGCTTCCGCGTCGGGCCCATCTTCACCATGGGCAACCAGATGGTGCTGACCTCGATGGACAACAGCGACGGATTCGCCAGCCTGGACATCTCCGACCCGCTCAACCCCAAGGTGCTGGACACCGTGGGGTCCAACGCCTTCTATTACGCCACCTGCTACGACGGCAAGAGCCTGCACGCCTCGGCGCGCGGCGGCGGCGCCAAGATGTACAGCTACGACCTGAGCGACCGCACCCAATTCGTGGCCGAGGACAACCGGCTGGTCATCGACGAGCAGCTGTACTGCGGCACGCAGGACCACTACGTGTTCCAGGGCGCGCAGACCAAGGTGCACAAGGTGGACGTGAGCAACCCGCTCAACCACGTCGAGGTGGGCCAGGGCAGCCTGTTCGAGGCCAGCGACCCCGAACTCTCGCACTCCGACCACGGCCAGGTCGCGCCCTTCGGCAACCTGGTGTTCATCGGCAACGACCACGGCTCGGGCAGCGGCTTCATCGTGCACCAGACGGAGCGCGACACCACGCCGCCGACGGTCAAGCAGACCTCACCGGCCAACGGCGCCAAACAGCAGGCCATGACATCGCGCATCGGCGTTGGCCTCTCGGACAGCATCTTGCCCGAGAGCGTCAACGCCAGCACCTTCATCGTGCGCCCGGTGAACGGCAACGCGCTGGCGGGCACCTACAGCGTGCAGCTGGGCATCATCAACTTCCACCCCGCGCAGCCTCTGGAGGCCGGCACCGCCTACGAGCTGCTGCTGACGGCCGGCGGTGTGAAGGACTACGCGGGCAACGGCATCGCCGCCGAGTACCGCGCCGTTTTCAACACCGGTACCGCCAACGACATCGGCCTGATGAACCACTGGCCCCTGGCAAGCGGGCTGTCCGATGAAGTCGGCGCCAACAACGGCACGGCCTCGGCGGTCGACCAGTTCGACGGCATCAGCCTGAACTTCGCGCAGCGCAGCGGCGGCGTGACGCTCAAGAACGACAGCGTGGCCAGCGCGCTGGGCGGCACCGCCTCGCTGGCCTTCTACATGAAGACCACGCAGGCCGGTTCGGCCAACGCCTGGACGGCACCCGGCATCTTCGGACGCGACCAGGTGGGCGGCGCGGACGACGTGTTCTGGGGCTGGATCGACAACACCGGCCGCCTGAACCTGTCGGTGGGCAACGCGGCGACCAACAACCCCGGCACCCGCTCCAACGCCGCGGTGAACGACGGCAACTGGCACCACGTGGTGATGACGCGCGACGCCACCACGGGCGCGCAGGCCGTGTACGTCGATGGCATCAAGACCAGCTCCACCGGCCTCACGGGCACCAAGGGCCTGTTCAACCGGTTCACCCTGCTCGGGCAGATGCAGGGCAATACGGACTTCTTCCGTGGCAGCCTGGCCGACGTGCGGGTCTACGGTCGGGTACTCAGCGATGCCGACGTCACGGCTCTGCAGCAACAGGCCCTCGTCGGCGACGTGGGCCTGAGCGACGGCCCGCAAATGGTCAACGGCCAACTGACGTTCAACCCGCCCCAGCTGGGCGGCGGCAGCGGCTTCACCTACCGCTGGAACTTCGGCAACGGCACGCAGACGGCCTTCTCCAGCCAGCTGGGCACCACCTACAGCTACAACCGCCCCGGCCACTACACCGTGACCCTCACGGTGCGCGACGCCTCGGGCCGTGAGACCTACTACACCTACAACGTCACCGTGACCTTCCCGGTGACGGCCACCGCGCCCACGCATTCGAGCAACATCGTGGGCGACGCGGGCAGCGTCTACGCGGTGAACCCCGACAGCGGCACCGTCGCCGCCATCGATGCACAGGCCCTCACCAAGCGCTGGGAGATCCGCGTGGGCGACGAGCCCAAGACCCTCGCACGCGGCCCCGACGGCCGCATCTGGGTCACGGTGCAGGGCGAGGACAAGCTGGTGGCCCTGAACCCGGCCGACGGCAGCCTCTCCACCACGGTGGCACTGCCCTACGGCAGCGGCCCCTACGGCGTGGCCTTCACGCCCAACGGCGCCAAGGGCCTGCTGACGCTGGAGAGCAAGTCCACGCTGATCAGCTTCGACCCGACCAGCGGCAACACCACGGGCACGCTGGCCCTGGAGGGCGAGCTGCGTGGCATCGCGGTGGCGGCCGACTCGCAGACGGCTTACATCACGCGCTTCAAGTCGAAGATGACGGGTGGGCAGCTGCACAAGGTGAACCTCAATGCCATGGGCCTGCTGTCTTCCATCGCGCTGCCGGTGGACACCACCACGGTGGACACCGAGAACAGCGCACGCGGCGTGGCCAACTACCTGAGCCAGGTGGTGATCTCGCCCGATGGCGGCCGCGCGGTGCTGCCGGGCAAGAAGGACAACATCGTGCGCGGGCGCTTCCGCGATGGCAGCGACCTGGAGCACGACCAGACGGTGCGCTCCATCCTGTCGCAGGTCGACCTCTCGCAAAACACGCACGTGGCGGGCGAGCAAATCGACTTCGACGACCGGGCCCCGGCACGCGCCGCCCTCTTCTCACCGGCCGGCGACTACCTGTTCGTGGCGCAGATGGAGGGCAACAACGTCGCCATCGTCGACGCCTACAGCCACGCCGTGCGCGGCGAGATCAGCGCCAGCAGCGCACCGCACGGCCTGTACCTGGACGCCTCGCGCAAGCGCCTGTTCGTCAACAACTTCCTGGCGCGCTCGGTCACCGCGCACGACGTGGCCGACGTGCTGGCCTCGCGCAGCGCGGCCGCGGTCTTCCTGCAGCACGTCCCCACGGTGGCGCAGGAGCCCATGGCCGCCGCGGCGCTGCGCGGCAAGCTGGTGTTCTACAACGCGGCCGACCGGCGCATGAGCAAGGACAACTACATGTCCTGCGCCAGCTGCCACGCCGACGGTGGGGACGACGGCATGGTGTGGGACTTCACCCAGCGCGGCGAGGGCCTGCGCCGCACCATCAGCCTGCAGGGTCGGGCCGGCCTGGGCCACGGCAAGCTGCACTGGAGCGCCAACTTCGACGAGGTGCAGGACTTCGAGAACGACATGCGCAACGCCTTCGGCGGCACGGGCTTCCTGAGCGACGCGGACTTTGCCGTCACGCAGGACCCGCTGGGCACGCCCAAGGCCGGGCGCAGCACCCAGCTCGACGATCTGGCGGCCTACCTGAGCTCGCTGAACAAGTTCATGCGCAGCCCGGTGCGCACAGCCAACGGCAGCCTGACCGTGGAAGCGGCGCGCGGGCAGACCCTGTTCGCCAGCGCCAACTGCGCGAGCTGCCATTCGGGCGGCACCCTGCGCGACGGTCTGCGGCACGACGTGGGCACGATCCAGCCGTCGTCCGGCCTGGGCATGAACCAGCCGCTGGCCGGTGTGGGCTTCGACACGCCCACGCTGATCGGCAGCTGGGCCGCGAAGTCCTACATGCACAACGGCCAGAAGGCCAGCGTGCTGGACGTGATCGCGGGCGGCCACGGCAACGCCTCGGGCCTGCCCGCGGCAGACCAGCAGGCGATCGCCGACTACGTGCGCTCGCAGGACACCGCGTCGGAGGTCAGCACGCGCCTGCGCTCCAACCACAGCGGGCTGTGCGTCAACATCCGGGGGGTCTCGCAGGCCAGCGGCACAGTCGCCATCCAGTGGCCTTGCGGCACCGCCAGCAACGAGACCTTCGCGGTGCGCAACGTCGCCGACGGCTACGTGCAACTGGTCGCCCAGCACAGCAACCTGTGCCTGGCGCAGGACAGCGCGGTGACCAGCGGCGCCGGGGTGGTTCAGCTGGCCTGCAACAGCGGCAACACGGCGCAGTGGAGCCTGGTGGGATCGACCATCCGCAACCGGGCGTCGGGCGCCTGCCTGGACGTGCCGAACAACTCGACGGCACAGGACATCCCGCTGATCACCTGGACCTGCCACAGCGGCAACAACCAGAACTGGACCCAGGTGCGCTGACGGGGTAGCGCTGAAACCACAGGGCCCGCCGTCGCGGTTTGCGACGGCGGGCCCTGTGCCGTTGGGGCCACCCTCCTCTGCGGTAACCCTCAAGAGCTCAGAAGCTCACATCCCCCCGCCCCTCAATAGACGCCCACGGCGTTGAGGTACCAGCCCTTGAAGCGGTAGTCGGTGTGGCGCAGGTCGTCGCTGAAGCTGGTGAAGTTGTAGCCCACCCCCAGACGGAAATAGGGGGTGATCTGCTTGTCCACGCCCACCAGCCAGCCCGACCGCGTGTTCTTGTCCTGCACCGTCTTCAGCCAGCGGTGTTCGACCAGGGCGTCCCAGGACTGGAGCATGTGCATGCGCACCTGGCCAGCGGCGAAGTGCCGGGTGTTCTTGTACCAGGCGCCGGTGTTGCGGCCCTCGCGCAACTCGCCGTTGCGGTAGGCGTATTTGCCGCCCACCTCCCACAGCGGGTTGATGCGGTAGAGCAGCTCGTTGGCGAGGATGTGCGCGCGCTGGTCCACCTCGTTGTTGGCCACGCCCGAGGTGGGCGACACCTGCGTCAGCGCGCCCAGGTCGTACACATAGGTGTATTTGCCCAGCCAGGCCCAGCGGTTGTTGCCCGCGGGGCGGTAGGCCAGCCCGAAGTTGGCTTCGGTGAAGCGCGCTTCGTCCACGCTGGAGAGCTTGTCCTGGGTGAGCGAGGTCCTGAGGCGGACCGCCGTGCGCCAGTCTTCGCTGAACTTGTGCTTCAGGCCCACGCTGAGCAGGTACTGGTCGCGCGACTGCGCGCCCCGGTCGCGCCGGACCTCGAAGCGCGGCGTGAAGCTGGTGCGGTTGTCGTTGTAGCTGGCCAGCACGGTGCCAGAGCGGCGCGTGGTTTCGCCACCCGCGGCGTGCTCGATCCGGCTTTGCGCGTAGCGGAAGCCCAGCTGCCAGTGCCGCGCGACGTTGTAGTCCAGACCCAGGTTCTGGCCCCGCCCGTCTTCATCGGCCCGGTGGCTCAGCTGCGCCTCCTGGAACAGACTCAGGCCCCCGCCCGCGTTCCAGCGCTGCCCCACCGAGAAGGTGCGACCGGCCCCGTCCTCCAGGAACTCGCTGCCGAAGATGTCGCCGGGCTGGTGGGCATAGGTGTAGCGCGAGTACAGGTTGTAGTCGGGCGTGAGGTAGTAGCTGCCTTCGAGCTTTCCGGCCAGCCCCAGCGTGCCGGTGGAGACCTCGCCGGTGGCGGACGAGCGCTCGCCAAAGCGCCGGGTCGCCCCTACGCCGTAGCGGTCGTTCTTCAACCCTTCGTCGCTTTGCAGCGTGCTCTGCACAAAGCCGTACGCCTCGGTGCGGCCGCTGAGCTTGCGCTTGTAGCGCAGGCCCGCGTAGGTCGCGGTGCCCACGCCGGCGCCGGCCTGCGCGTCGGGGTCGGCAAACTCTTCGCTGGCCTCGGAGCTGCGAACCTGGCGCAGCTCCAGCCCCAGGCTCTGCTTCTCGTCCAGGTACCAGTTGCTCACCAGCTGGACCTGGTCGAGCCGGTTCTGCCCCTCGACTTCGCGGCGGCTCAGGCGTGCCCCGACGTCCAGATCGGTGCCCACCTCGGCCATCGTCTCGACCCCGGACTCGCGGCTGCGCAGCCCCCCGGTTTCGGCCCGCGCCGTGGAGTAACCGGCCTCGCGGTCCTTGTACCAGGCCCCGGCGCTCACGTTCTCCCGCGTCCAGCCCAGCTCGTTGAGGTTGACCCTGGCCTCGACCCCCACGGCCTGGCCGGAGCGTGGCCCGGTTTCCACCTCGGCGGTCCGGTCGGTGTAGGTCAGGCCCCCGTTGTCGGAATAGTGCACGCTGGCCTGGGTCGATTCGCTCTGTGCCACCTCGGCCTTGAGGTAGGTGCCACGCCCGGCGCGCAAGGTCAGGTCCACTCCATGGAGCTGGTAGTCGTCACCGGCGCGCTCTTCCGACACGTAGGTGCCGCCCACGGCCACGTGGTCGCCGGCCCAGACCTGGCCCCGCCCGCCCGCGACCAGGTTTTCCGAGCCCTCGGGCACGTACTCGTAGTCCACCAGCAGGTGGTTTTCGTAATCGCCGTCGGCGCTCAGGCGCACGATGCCGAAGCCGCTGTCCAATTCGCTGCGCCCCAGCGGGCGACTCAGGATGATGCGGCCCTGGATGTAGTCGATTTCGTAGTCGGTGCCATAGGCCAGGCGACCGCGCTGCACGACCTGGCCGGTGACGGTGTCACGCACCTCGATGCGCAGCTGTTCGGAGCCGCGCAGGATGTCGGTGTGCTTGAGGTAGTACAGGCTTCCCCCGGTGCCCAGCAGCTCGCTGTAGCCCTTGGCGGTCTGGGACTCTGAGGCGAAAACGCTGAGCTGCGACCTGGGGTCGTCGTACGGCGTGGTCTCGTTGCTGCGCCACCTGAGCGCACCGCCATAGAGGGTGCGGTTGTACTGGTTGAACTCGCCACCGCTGATGCCGGTGTTGAAGTTGCCCCACACCGCCTGGTTCTTGTCCCAGTCCAGGCGCAGGTAGAGCTTGCCCTCGCTGTCGGCGTCGCGGTAGCTGGTGGAGTCATCGCCATACACCGGGTAATACTGATCGGGGTCGAGGCGACGGAAGATGTCCTGCGGCGTGGCCTTGAAGAAGTCGTGGAACAGGTTGTTGAGTTCCTGGTCTTCGGTGTCGGCCTGCGCCGTGAAGAGGTACTTGCCCTGGATCTTGCCCTTCAGATAGAAAGCCAGGCGCCCTTCCTTGAGCAGCTCCTGGTCGAAGCCATCTTCCGCGGCCGCGGGCACGATGTTGCCCGTGACCTGGGATTTGGAGAGGTAGAAGTCGGCCATGCCGACCATGAAGAAGTACTCGCCACTGATGTTCACGTCGAGATGGCGCGTGAAGACCGGCTGGCCCGGCAGGCCGTTGACGTCGATCGTCAGCGCATGCGCGCCGATCGGGAGCAGGAACTCGGAGACGAAGCGCTGGTTGACGTCGATGGCCGCGCTCTTGCCATTGATCCGGATGCCGGCCTGGTCGGGGATGTCCTGGCCAAAGATGCGCACGATCGAACCCGACAGCGGGATGTTCTGCTTCACCAGGCCGTTGACCAGTTGCGCCTCGCGCGCCAGGCGCTGGTCCAGCGTGAAGCCATCGGCCAGCTCATTGCTCTGGCTGATCAGCTGCTCCCGGGCGACACGCCACTCTTCCTCGGTGTACAGGCGCACCGTGCGCGCCTGGGTTTCGTCGGCCTGTCCACCCTGGCCATAGGCCCGCACCAGATAGACCAGGGTGTCGCCCGGCCGCAACCGGTGGCCGGCGGGCAACTGGCCGTCCCACTGGATCACCCCTTCCCCGCTCACCGGCACGGGCAGCCGCACCAGCGGCTTGACCAGATCGGTGTCGCGCCCGCTGTAGATGAGCAGCTCCATGCGTTCGATGAAACTGGCGTAGTTGTTGCTGACGTTGAAGCTAAGCCCTTCGACCAGCCGGTCGTCTCGAAGACCCGCGATGCTCTGGCCCGAGACGTTCATCTGCGGACTGAGGTTGGCCGGGTCTTCGGTCGCCCACACCCGGCCTCCGCCGGGCAGGGACAGGACCTGCCCGGGCCTGACCACCGGCTTGGCCGTGGTGGTTGCGGCCACGTCCTGCGGTTGCCCCGCCCCGGGCGCCCCTGCCGCCTGCGCCAGGGGCGCACGCTCCACCGCCTGGGCGCTCGCGGCCAAGGGGGTCAACGCGAAGAGCGCGCCCAGCGGAACCAGGGCGAGGCCATGGAGCCAGCCCGTACCCTGGCTTTGGCGGCGTGCGCACAACAGACGTTCGATGTGATTGGATTGGGTGTTCATCTTGCGGTCATCCGTACTGGGGGCTGCGGGTTTCGGCGCCATCACTTGGCCGCGGGGGCAACGGCAGGCGTCTGCGTGCCGAACCCGACGCCAAAGTCGAAGCGCACCATCAGGCCCCCCGTGAGGCGGCGCACCAGGGGATTCGCCGTGATCACCCGGGCGCCCGGCGGCAGGCTGACCGGATCGACCTTGAGCACGAAGTTGCGCCCGTGGGCACGTTCCCCGACATCGATGTCTTCCAGGTGGAATCGCCCGTAGCTGTCCGTCTGCACCACCAGGCCTTCGGGGCTGGCCAGACGCACACCGGGAATACCCACTTCGGAGACCCCGTGGTTGGTGATGACGTAGTCGACACGGTGTTTGCCCTCCAGCGGCGTGACCGTGCGCTGCACGCGCAGGTCCTGGAGGTTCAGGCCGGCGGCCACATCGCCCGAGTGTTCGTAGCGCACTTCACCGCTGGGCCTCACGACGATTCGGGTTCCGTCTCCACTGGTGATCACGCTGTCACCGCTGAACACCGGTTCCGTCACCCACTGGCTGATCACCACCCGGCGCAGTGGCACCGTCTCGTCGTCGCCCTCGCGCCCACGGACCGTGCCGATGCGGATGCCGTGCAACAGCGGCGCGTTCGCGTCCGGTTCGGGCTGCGCGCCCTGCCCGCGGTCCACCGTGGTGGAGCCAGCCACGTACACCGCCGGATCGATGCCGCCCTGGATGCGCACATCCTGCGCGTCGGCGCTGTCCTGCCAGCCATCGCCGTCCTGGTCGATGAACACCTTGCCGATGATGGAGGTCTCATCGGCATCGGCGTCAGCGATCACCACCACCACGGCCTTGGCCGTGTTGCCGACCTTCCCGCCCTCGGGATCGGCCGTTCTGCCGGCCTTCCCGACCACGAGGAACGGATCGGCCGTGTTGACGGCCTCGCCCCGGCGCGCGTTAGCGCCCACCCGCATCAGGTAGCTGATGTACGCCCGGCCGTTGCCCGCCAGGTCGATCTGGCCCAGGGTGATCGGGCCGGTCCCGTCGACCGAGCCGTGCGTGTCCTCGTCCTGGAAGCGCACGCTGCCCGGCACCAGACTGAAGCCCTGTGGCGGCGTGTCCACGATCCGCAGGCCGTCCACCTCGCCGTCGTTCTCGGTGAGGTTGTCCACCTGCAGGGTGTAGGACACGAAGTCGCCCACGCGGACCTGCTTCGTCTGCGCCGTCTTGATGACCCGGACCTGCACCTGGCACTGCTTGACCGTCACCACGATCCGGGCGCTGTCGCAGTTGTTCGACACGCTGCGCTGGCAGATCCTGTATCCGATGACGTAGGTGCCCCCTGGCGTGCCGGCCGGCACCTTCACCTCACCCGTGGCCGTGTTGAGCACGGGCACGGGCTTGCCCGGCTTGGCGGGCTTGGCCGCGGAGGTCACCGTGCCCAGCACGTCGGCGGCACGGATGGGGCGGCCGTTCAGGGTGTCGTTCTTGTAGGCGTTGCCCACCACCACGTCCGATTTCGGGCACATGACCTCGCCGAAGTCATCGTCCTTGGCCCGTATCACGGCGGGGACCACCTCCGTCGTCAGCGTGACGCGGCACTGGGCCTCCTGGCTGCCCGAGGCGCACATGTTGTCCGTGACCGTGGCCACGTTCACCACCCGGCGCGCCCGCACGTCGGCCGCGGTGACCGTGTAGGTGCCCTGGAGCACACAGGTCTGGCCCGGCAGCACGCTGGCACAGACCACATTGCCGGGGTTGATCAACGGATCGCTGATCACCACGTCGGTGAGCGCCACGAAGCCCGAATTGCCCACGGTGATGCGGTAGGTCAGGGTGTCGTTCATCGACACCTGGCCGTTGCCGTCCTGGTCCGCGTTGCTCACCAACTCTTTCACCAGGGTCTGGCTCGGGTTCGCCGTGACCGCCATGGCAAAGCTGCGGCTCGACACCTGGCTGTTGGCGTCGGTGGCGGCCACGGTGAAGTTGAAGGCACCCACCTGCGTGGCGGTGCCCGACAGCAAGCCGGCGGCGCTCAGGCTCAGGCCCGCGGGCAGCGCGCCCCCGGTCAGCGCGAAGCTGTAGGGCGCCACGCCGCCGGTGGCGGTGATGAGCTGGCTGTAGGCCTCCCCGGCCACCGGCTCGGGCAGCGTGGCCGGCGCCATCACGATGGTCGGCACGGCCACTTCCACCACGTAGTTCTGCGCGACCGCGAAGGGCGACCCCACGCCGGTCAGCACACTGTCGGTCGACGTGACCGTGACCGGATAGCTTCCCGGCGCTGTCGGCGTGCCCGAGAGTGTGCTGCCGCTGAAGTTCAGGCCCGTTGGCAGAGCGCCGGTCAGCACGTAGGTATGCGGGCCCGGGCTGCCGCTGGTGGTGAAGCTCTGCGTGTAGGCGCTGCCATAAGGGGCCGTCAGCGTGCCGGCGGCGGGTGACACCGTCAGCGTCGGTGCGCCGACGACCAGGGTGTAGGCGCGGCTGCCGACCTGGCTGAAGCTGTCGGTCGTGGTGACCGTGAAGTTGAAGCTGCCGACCTCGGTCGCCGTGCCCGTGAGCGCGCCCCCGCTGCCCAGGGTGAGGCCCGCGGGCAGGCTGCCGCTGGAGAGGGCGAAGCTGTAGGGCGCGATGCCCCCGCTGGCCGTGAGGGTCTGGCTGTAGGCCACACCTGGGGTGGGGTTCGGCAGCGTCGCCGGGTTGACCACGACGGTCGGCGCGGCCACCTCGATGGTGTAGTTCTGCGTGATCGAGAACGGCGCGCCGGTGCCGGTCAGGCCAGAGTCGACCATCATGATGCTGATGTTGAAGCTGCCCAACTGCGTCGGCGTGCCCGAGATCGTGTAGCCGCTGATGGTCAGGCCCGTCGGCAGTGAGCCGATCATCACCCGGTTGTATGGGCCCGGGCTGCCGCTGACGACGAAGGTCTGGCTGAAAGGCACGCCATAGGGCGCATTGAGGGTGCCCGGGGGCGGCGTCATGGTCAGCGTGGGCGCACCCACCACCAGTGTGTAGGCGCGGCTGCCGGTCTGGCTGTTGGCGTCGGTCGCGGTCACGGTGAAGTTGAAGCTGCCGGCCTCGGTCGGCGTGCCGCTCAGCGCGCCCCCCGTGGTCAGGGTCAGGCCGGTGGGCAGACTGCCGGCACTCAGGGAGAAGCCGTAGGCGGCCACGCCACCGCTGGCGCTGAGGGTCTGGCTGTAGGCCGTGCCGGCGGTGGCGCCCGGCAGGGTGGCCGGACTCACCACGATGGCCGCAGCGGCAACCGTCAGCGTGTAGTTCTGCGCGATCGAGAACGGCGCACCGGTGCCGGTGGAGCCGGTGTCGGTGGCTGTGATGGTGAAGTTGGTGCTGCCCGGCACGGTGGGTGTACCCGAGACGGTGTTGCCCGAGAAGCTCACGCCGCTCGGCAGGGAGCCCGCCGTCATGGCGTAGCTGTACGGCCCGGTGCCGCCGCTGGCCGTGAAGCTCTGGCTGTAGGGCGAGGCGTAGGGCGTGTTGAAGGTGGTGGCGGCCGGGGTCAGGGCCAGACCCGGCGCGGCCACGCTCAGCACGAAGGCCTGGCCGACCGTGTACGGGCCGTTACCGGTGCTGCTGTCGGTGGCGAAAACGTTGAGCGTGAAGCTGCCGGCCTGGGTCGGGGTGCCGGAGACGGTGACGCTGTTGGCCGTGGTGCCGGTGATCGACAGACCCGCCGGCAGGTTGGTCACCTGGAAGCCGCTCCAGGGCTGCGCCCCCCCGTTCCAGGTGAAGGTCTGGGTGTACGGAGCGCCGACGGTGGCGGCGAACCCGCCACTGGGGGTGATGGTGATGACCGGATCGTTCACCGTGACGGTGACCGTGGCCGGCGCCGAGGTGCCGCCGCTGTTGGTCGCCGTGTAGGTGAAGCTGTCGGGGCCGGCGTAGCCGGTGGTCGGCTGGTAGGTGATGCTGGTGCCGCCGGCGATGGCCGTGCCATGGCTCGGAGCGGTGCCCACGGCCACCGAGGTCGCCGCGCCACCGGTGATGTTGAGCGTGACCGGCGTGGCGGCCGCGTTGTAGGCCACGGTGAGCGACACCGCGTTGGCCACCGGCGGAATGTCGATCACGGTGATCGCATACGCCTGGGTCGCGGTGTACGGGCCGGTGCCCGTGCTGCTGTCGGTCGCGGTAATGCTGAAATTGAAGGTACCCGGCGCGCTGGGGGTGCCGGTGATGGCGCCGCTCGCGGCGTTGAGGGTGAGGCCGCCCGGCAGTGCGCCGGCGGTGACCGCGTAGCTGTATGGCGCCGTGCCGCCCGAGGCCGCCGTGATGCTGTCTGCGTAGGCCGTGCCGACCGTGCCACCGGCCAGACTGGTCGCCGGCAGGACGATGGTGGGCGGGGTCACCACGAGCGTGTAGGCACGACTGCCTGCGAACGGGCCCGGGAAGGGGCTGCTGTCGGTGGCGGTGGCGGTGAAGTTGAAAGTGCCGCCGGCCGTCGGCGTGCCGCTGAGCACGCCCCCCGAGGACAGGCTCAGGCCCGCGGGCAAGGCGCCTGCCGTCACCCCGAAGCTGTACGGCGACACGCCGCCGCTGGCGGTGAGGGTCTGGCTGTAGGCCACGGTGACCGCGCCGTTGGGCAGTGTGCTCGGGCTGACGCTCACCGGCACGTCGTCGTTGGTGATGGTGCCGACGCCCTGGTTGTCAGCGATGGTGGCGTTGGTCGCGCCACTGAGGTTGACGAAGAAGGTTTCGTTGGCCTCGGGCACGGTTTCGCCCGCCACCTGCACCGTGATGGTCTGCGTGGTCTGGCCCGGGGTGAAGGTCAGCGTGCCGCTGGCGCTGGTGTAGTCGGCCGGCTGTGTGGCGGTACCGTCGGCGGTGGCGTAGTTGACGCTGACGGTCTGGCCACTGGCCGCACTCAGGGTGACGGTGAAGACGGCATTGGTGGTGCCACTGTTGCCCTCGACCACGGTGACATCGTTGATGGACAGGCTCGGCAGCGGATCGTCGTTGACGATGGTGCCCAGGCCCTGGGCGTCCGCGACGACGGCGTTGACCACGTTGGTGACGTTGACGAAGAAGGTTTCGCTGGGCTCGTTGAGCGTGTCGCCGTTGATCAACACGGTGAAGGTGTACGTGCTGCTGCCGGCCAGGATGGTCTGGCCGGTCAGACTGTTGGCGACGTAATCGACGCCCGCCGTGGCGGTGCCGTTGGCGGTGGCGATGTCGAAGGTCACACCACCCGGGCCGGCCGGCTCGCTGAGGCTCACCGTGAACGTGGCGTTGGTGGTGCCGGCGTTGCCTTCGGCCAGCGTCACGTCGTTGATGGTCAGCGTCGGCAGGTCGTCATTGAGGATCGTGCCGGTGGCGCTGGTCGGCACACCCACCGTGTAGCCCGTGCCGGCCGCGAGGGTGAGGCTCACCGTTTCGTCGGTTTCGATGGTGGTGTCAGCGGTCGGGTCGACCGTGATGGTGCCGGTGGTGTTGCCCGCCGGGATGACCAACGGTGAGGTCACGGCCGCGTAGTCGGTGCCGGAGGTGGCAGTGCCGCCCACGGTGTAGTTGACCGACAGCGCGGAGAACGAGGCCTGGTTCAGGGTGACGGTGTAGACCAGATTGCTCGCACCGTCTTCGGCCACGCTGGCCGGCGCCACCGCGATGGAGGCCGTGGGCACATCGTCGTTGAGGATGGTGCCCGTGGCGCTGGCGGGCGCCCCCACGGTGTAGCCGGTGCCGGCGGCGACGGTCAGGGTGACGGTTTCATCGGTCTCGACCGTGCCGTCGACCGTGGGGTTGATGGTGATGGTGGCCGTGGTCGCACCGCCGGGGATACTGACGGTGGCGACACCGCCGGTGTAGTCCACGCCCGAGGTGGCGGTGCCACTGGTGGTGATGTTGACCACCGTCGCCGAGGCCAGGTTCAGGCTGCGGGTGACGGTGTAGACGAGGTTGGTCGCGCCGTCTTCGGACACGCTGGCTGGGGAAACCGCGATCGACACCGACGGCGGCGGGCTGACGTTGAGCGTGAAGGATTCAAGCTCGAAATAGCTGCCCGGGCCGGTGCTGGCGTCGGTGACGCGCAGCGTGACCGGGTAGGCGCCGGTCGCGGCGGCCGTGGTGCCGCTGATCACACCAGCGCTGGAGATCGAGATGCCCGCCGGGAAGCTGCCGGTTTCGAGCAGGTAGGAATGGGGTGCGACGCCACCGATGGCGGTCAGGGTCTGGGAGAACGCCACACTCTGGATGGCGGTGGCGCTGGTCGGCGTGATGGACAGTGTGGGGTTCTCCACCGTGCCGGTGTAGCCCTTGTCCACGAAATCGGCGACGCTGTCGGTAGAGCGGACGGTGAAGCTGTAGCTGCCGCGCTCGGTCGGCGTGCCGCTGAGCACCCCGGCACCAGACAGGCTGAGGCCGACCGGCAAGGTGCCGGATTGCAAGGTGTAGGTGTAAGGCGCGGTGCCGCCGCTGGAGGTGAGGGTCTGCGAGAACGGCGTGCCGGCGGTCAGGGTCGGCAGCGACGCCGGGGACACCACGATGGCCGAGGCTGGCGGGCTGATGGTGACGTTGAAAGTCAGCAAGTCACCGTTTTCATCTTCCAGCTTGAAGGTGTCGGTGGTGGTTGCGCTGCCATTGTGGGTGTAGGTGACCGTTTGATTGCCAGGCCCGGATTGCGGGCCAAGAATCGCGGTGCCATTCACCGGCAGGTCGGGCGCGAAAGGCCCACCCATCCCGAAATTGAACGGACCATCACAATTGATCAGATCGATCGAGGTCACCGACCCGCCATTGCTCACCGAGAGGTTTTGCGTAGGGCAGTAGGGCGACACCCCCTGGGCCATCGCCAGACTCGGCAGGCACAACGCCATGGAAAGCCAGATCCATCGCGTCAGTGACAGCGACCAAGTGCGCAAGCAGCGCACCCACGACGACGCATCCAGATTCAGAAATCCTGCCGGCATTATTTGCACCTCCCTCACAGTCGTTTCGACCTGAGCTGTTGATTTGATCGGTGCACGAAAATGCCCGTCAGTCCGGTCAGTATAGTTACAGCGGGCTACACAAAAAGTGGTGAATTGGCGACAGCCGCCCTCGTTTTTGCCATTTTTTTGGACGCCTTCCGTGAGGATTTTTACGGAAGAACCGCCCGCCCAGACAGCCGGCTGACCGCCCCCCGGCAAGGCGTCACCCATGGCAAGACCCCGGCAGGACGATGTCCCCGGAAAACTGGGGCACAACCCGGCGGCCATGCCGACATGGACGCCTGGCACGGCCTTGCCTCGTTCGCTCAAAGCACACAGAATGTAACGAGGCGACGCGGCATCTGCGCCAGCCACCAACCACCACAAGGGGGGACTGAAGTGAGCGATTTCTTCATTGGCCAGGTCATGATGACCGGCTTCAATTTCGCGCCGAAATTCTGGGCGCAATGCAACGGCCAGTTGCTGCCGATCAGCCAGAACCAGGCGCTGTTCTCACTGCTGGGAACGCAGTTCGGGGGCAACGGCACCACCAACTTCGCCCTGCCTGACCTGCGCGGACGCTCACCCGTGGGTTATGCCAGCTCGGTGGACCCGAGTTGGCAACCCCCCGCGGTGCAGATGGGCCAGACGGGCGGCGCCGAGAACGTCACGCTGCTGTCGACCAACCTGCCGGCGCACACCCACACCATGGCGGCGTCGACCGCGGCGGGCGACAACCGCACCCCCGTGAACGGTCTGCTGGCCACCAGCACCAACTCCGCGACGGCGGCCAACCTGTACGCGCCCTCGAACGGTGCGCTGGTGGCAATGAACACCCAGTCGGTGGCGACGGCCGGCGGCAACCAGCCGCACCCGAACCTCCAGCCCTACACCGCGATCAATTTCTGCATCGCGCTCAGCGGCATCTTCCCCTCGCGCGACTGACGGCCTGACCCCAGGGCCCCTGACAGATCATTCGGAGTACCGTTTCATGTCCACACCTTATATCGGCGAAATTCGCATGTTCGGCTTCGGCCGCACCCCCATCGGCTGGCAGGCCTGCGACGGCAGCCTGCTGTCGATCTCCCTCTACGAAACCCTGTTCGTCCTCATCGGCACCACCTACGGTGGCGATGGCCAGAGCACCTTCGCCGTGCCCGACCTGCGCGGCCGCCTGCCCATCCACCAGGGCCAGGGCCCGGGGCTGAGCAACTACGTCATTGGCCAGATGGCCGGTACCGAAAACGTGACGCTGCTGACGACCCAGATGCCAACGCACACGCACACCATGGTCGCGACCACGGGCGCGGCAACCGCACTGACACCGGGCAGCGCCCTGCTGCCCGGCTCGGTCAGCGGCGACGTCTTCTACGCCACCGATGTCACCGGTGCCACTCCCGCCCCGATGTCCGCGCAATCCACCACCATCGCTGGCGGCTCGCAACCGCACGAAAACACCATGCCCACGCTGACGGTGCAGTACTGCATCGCCACCGAAGGCATCTTCCCGCAGCAGGCCTGAACGCAGAACAACCCCACGAAGGAATCAGATCATGAGCGAACCCTTTATCGGCGAAATCCAGATGTTCGGCTTCTACTTCAACCCGCGCAACTGGGCGTACTGCAACGGCGCCACGCTGCCGATCTCGCAGAACACCGCGCTGTTCGCCCTCATCGGCACCATCTACGGCGGCAACGGGACGACCACGTTCCAGCTGCCCAATTTCGCGGCCCGCGCCGGCTGTGAACAAGGCCAGAGTCCGGGGCTCAGCGACAGGGCGCTGGGCGAGACCTTCGGCGTCAGTAGCGTCAACCTCATCAGCACTGAAATCCCGGTGCACAACCACGGCGTCAACGCGTTCGCCCAATCCGATCGCGCCAAAAAGAGTGGCACGCCTGGCAACAACAGCGCGCTCTCCACGCTGGGCAGCAATACCGCGAGACCGTTCAATGATGCGTCCCCCAGCACCACCTTTGCCCCGAACATGATCTCGCCGAACCAGGGCGGTGGTTTCCCGCATGAAAACCAGCAACCGTATCTCGGCGTGAATTTCTGCATCGCGCTGCAGGGTGTCTTCCCCGCCTTCCCCTGACGTGGCAACCGCCACCCTGCAAGGCCTGGCGCCGTTCCCGCCGGAACGCGCCGGGCACCTGCCCGAACCCGCGCTCTTCACCGAGCGCGGGTTTTCTTTGCGCGCACTGCGCGATGCGGACCTGCCCTGGCTATGCGATCTCTATGCCAGCACGCGCAGCGACGAGATGGCCCTGGTGCCGTGGCCGGACCCGGTCAAACGACAGTTCATCGAACAGCAGTTCACGCTGCAGCACCGGCACTATCTGGCGCACTACCCCGAGGCCTGTTTCTGGGCCATCGAACACCGGCACGGCGGTGCGGCGGGCAACTGCTATCTGCTGCGCACGCCACCCGAGCACCTGATCATCCACATCAGCCTGTTTCCAGACCTGCGCAAGGGCGGGCTGGGTTCGGCGCTGATCCGGCAATGCCAGGCCGATGCGGCGGCCGTGGGATGTGGTGTACGCCTGCACGTGCTGCAGACCAACACCGGGGCCCGCCAGCTCTACGAACGCCTGGGGTTTGTCGCCGAAGACGGCGAGGGCTCGCACCTGCTGATGCGCTGGACGCCCCGAGAGACGCCGCTCAGTTGAACACCGCCTGGTACAGGAAGCCGGCCTTCTCGTACGCGATGGGCACCAGAAAGATGCCCACCTCGCCCACCCGCGGGTGGTGCATCGGGTAGATTTTCTGCGGGAACACCACGGCGGCGGTGTTGCGGAACAGCAGGGAAAACGGCTGGCGCACCGGGTGGGTCGCACCGTTCCCCAGGGGCCGGGCTTCGACCAGCACGAACTCCAGGCTCACATCGTCCAGCCGGGTGGCGAAAGGCTCGTTCACGCAGCCCGAAAAGTGTTCCAGCGTCAGCAGTTCCATAAAGTGAGGCTCCCTGCCCCACACACAGAGCAGCCGTTCATTATCGCCGCAGGGCACGCCCGTCACGGGCGCCGAGACGCGCGTGGCGCGGACCTCCAACCGCGGTTCACCGCCCCGCGCCGTTGACCGATATGGACTCGGGTTTGCGGTCCGCGCAGCCAGGGGGAACCTCCGCCACGCGGGTGAAGATCTCCGTCTCGCCATTGATCTCGCTGCCCACATAGGCGCGCACATGCAGGTTGCCGCCTTTCAAGCGCAGTTTGGCGCTGTAGAACTTGCGCTTGCGGGTGTCGAAGGCCCAGCCCTCGCGCCAGACACCGCCGTCGAACTTCGACGCCTCGAAGACCTTGCGGTTGCAGTCCAGCGAAGTGCTGCGCCGGGGGTTTTTGACTTCGGCATCCCACACGATCACACCGCACAGCGCCGTCGGCGGGGCGTTCTTGTACAGCGGGCAGCGCTGCAACTGAACGATGCCCTCGCCCTGGGCCGTCTTCCAGTAGCCGACGAAGTCGTCCCCGTTGTCCTGCGCCTGCGCGTGGCCCACGCTGGCGCCGATCAACATCCCTGCGAAAACGGTGCTCATCTTCATGGTGTGTTCCTTCTCGTCAGACCCAGCGCAGCGCCCGCACCAGCGCCGCACTGAGCCGGTTCTTGCGCGGGGTGTAAGGCGGGTAGAACAGGCTCAGCACCATCAAACGCCCCGAGGCGAGGCAGGCCCGTTCGTGCGAAAACGCCTTGAAGCCGAACACGCCGTGCGCGCTGCCGATGCCCGAGTGGTTGACACCGCCAAACGGCAGGCCACCGTGGGCGTATTGCTGCACACAGTGGTTGAGGCAGATGCCGCCCGAGCTGGTCTGCGTGGTCACTGCCGCCTGGGTGGGCCGGTGGTGGCTGAACAGGTAGAGCGCCAACGGTTTGGGCTGGGTGTTGATGCGGCGGATCACGTCGTCGATCGAATCGAAGGCCTCGATCGGCAGCACCGGGCCGAAGATTTCCTCGGCGCCGATGCGCGCATCGGCCGGCACGTCGGCCAGCAGCGTCGGCGCCACGTAGCGTGCTGCGGCGTCGTGGCGGCCGCCAGCCAGCAGCGTGGCGCCGCGCGAGAGCGCGTCGTCGATCAAGGCGCCCAGGCGCTCGGTGTGGCGGCGCGTGATCATGCGCGCCAGGTCGGGGCTGGCTTCGACGGCCGCGTCGGTCACACCGTAGCGCGCTGCGATCAGCTCCTGGCATAGGCGAGTGAAGCGGTCTTTGACACTGCGCTGCACGAACACGTGGTCGGGTGCGACACAGGTCTGGCCGGCGTTGGTGAACTTGCCCCACAGGATCAGCTCGGCCGCGCGCTGCAGGTCGGCGGTCTCGTCCACGATCACCGGCGATTTGCCGCCCAGCTCCAGCGTCACCGAAGTCAGGTGCTGCGCGGCCGCGCCCATCACGATCTTGCCCACCGCTGGCGAGCCGGTGAAGAACACATGGTCGAAGGGCAGCACCAGCAGCTGCTGCGCAGTGGCCGCCCCGCCCTGCACCACCGTGACTTCGGCCGGGTCGAACAACTCGGCCACCAGCTCGGCGACGAGCGCGTTGACGTGGGGCGTGAATTCCGAAGGCTTCAGGATCACCGTGTTGCCCGCCGCGATGGCCGACACCAGCGGGCCGAGCAAGGTGTTCACCGGGTAGTTCCAGGGGCCGATGATCAGGCAGCGCCCGCGCGGCTGGTACAGCACCTTCGCGTGCGTGCCCAGCGTGGTGAGCGTGGGCCATACGCGCTGTGGTCGCATCCAGCGTGCCAGGTGCGCAGCCGCATGACGCGCTTCGTCCAGCACCGGCAGCAGCTCGGTCAGGTCGACCTCCAGCGGTGGCTTGCGCAGGTCGGCCGCGAAGGCGGTGTACCAGGCCTCGCGGCGTCTCAGCAGGCCATCGCGCAGCCGCTTGAGTTTGGCCACGCGCTCGCGGGCGGTGGAGCTGCGCAAAGCCAGCGCGGTCGGTGCCTGTTGCTCGAAGAGGCGCTGGAGGGTCTGCGGGTCGGCATCGTCGATGGGGTGCATGGCCAGGTCTTTCACGCGAGGGGCGGAGCGCCCGCCGCTGGCGCGGTCACAGGCGGCAGCTCGTGGCGCAGGATGCGCGTGGTCAGCCGCTTGGGCAGCAGCAGTGCCAGCCGCACCAGCCAGCGCATGGTGAAAGGGAACAGGTAGTCCAGGGGTTCGCGGCGCAGCGCGTGCACGATGTGATCGACGGCCTGCACCTCCGACAGCGCCAGCGGCGCCGGCATGCCGTCGTTAGCGGTGGCCTCGGTAGCGACGAAGCCTGGGTAAATGGAGACGAACCGGATGCCGTAGGGGCCGAACTCGACGCGGCAGGTGTCGATCAGCAGCCGCAGCGCGCCCTTGGCCGCCGAGTACGGGCCTTGCAAGGGAACACCCAGCCAGCCCGCCAGCGAGTTGGTCTGCGCCACCAGGCCACCGCCCTGGCGCACCATCTGGTGCAGCACCGGAAAGAGAACGTTCACCGCCACGTCGTAGTTCGAGCGCATATAGGCCGTGACCTCGCGGGCGTTCATGGCGCGCATGTCGAGCGCCGGTGCACCGCCGGCGTTGAGCACCACCAGGTCGATGCGGCCAAGTTGCCTCACGGTTTCCTGCACCACCTGCTCGGCCGCGGTCGGGTCCTGGGCATCGGCGGCCAGCGCCAGCCCCCGGCCGCCCTGCTGCACGATCTCGGCTACCAGGGCTTCGAGCTTGTCCTTGCGGCGCGCGGTGACGACCACATGCGCGCCCTCACCCGCCAGGCGCAGCGCCAGCACGCGCCCCATGCCCGACGAGGCGCCGACGATCAGCGCCACCTTGCCATCGAAGTTCATCGTGCGCCCTCCATGCGGGTCACAGCACCCGCGCGGCGGCGCGTGAGCAACAGCAGCGCAGCGGCCGCCATCGCAAAGCCGGTGCTGAGCAAGGGCACCCCGCTGGCGTTCTCGGCTTCGATGATGAACGAGGCCGTGAGCGGCCCGAAGGCGCTGCCCAGCAACTGCGCCGCCGGCACCAGCCCGGCCAGGCGGCCGCTGGGGTCGGCACGGAACGCCAGGCCGATGTGGAACGGCAGCATGAACAACCACACAAAGCCGAACAGCGCGCAGGCGAGCGCGAAGTCTCGTGTGCTGCCGGCGGGCAGCTGGTGGATGGTGGCGGTGAGGGCGGCCAGCAGCACCGAGCAGGCCACCAGCGTGGGCACCACGGGCAGGCGGCGCACCGCCAGCGCGGCCACGCTGCCGCCCACCACCTGCATCGCCAGCACGGCGGCGATCAAGGTCTGCGCGGCGCGGGCGTCGAAACCCGCAGCCTTGCCCAAGGGTTCCAGGTAGGCCCAGAACGAACCCAGCGTGGCGAGCTGCAGGAAGACGACGGCCAGCGGCAACAGCGTCGCAGCCGACCAGCGAAAACCCGACACCGCCGGCGGCGCCAGCGGCGTCAGCCGCGCCGGCTGCAGGAAGGCGAGCAGGCAGGGCAGCAACGCCAGCAGGCCCAGCGCCACGAAGCCGCCTGGCCAGCCCCAGCGCGGGATGATGGCGTTGGCCAGCACCGCGCCCAGCAAGGCCTGGGCAAGGGTCTGGGCGACGAAGAAGATGCCGCCCACCCGCGCCGGGCTGGCGGTGCGCACGACCACGCCGGTGGTGCCCCAGATCAGCACGCCCTCGGCGAGGCCGGCGGCCGCGCGCACGCCGGTCATGGCGCCGTCACCCGTGGCCAGCAGCGTGAGCCCGTCCAGGCCGGCGGCGCACAGCGCGGCCACGATGGTGATCAGCCGCAGCCGCGCACCGGGCAAGAGCGCGTCGCCAAGCACCACGCCGAGGCCGAGCATGATGATCTCGGCCATCGCCACGATGCCCACGCCCTCCAGGCTGACCTGCCGGGCTTCGACGAGCTCCCCGAGCAGGATGGGCTGCACGCCCACCATGAGCACGGCGATGGTGCCGATGGCCAATGCGGCAGCCACCTGTGCCGGGAACATCTTCAGATCGTGGTGGGGTGACATGGGATGCCCTTCGTGGTGGATTCAGTAGCCCTTGCTTTCCTCGGGCAGTTGGCCCTGCAGGAAACGCGCCAAGGCGCGCTGCTCGTCTTTGGCCAGCCGCCGGTTGGCGACCAGGCGCACGATCCAGGGCAAGGCACGCACACGCCCGCCACCGGCCACGGCCAGCACATAGGCCTTGGCGCACTTCTCGAACAGCTCGGCATTGAGCGCTAGGCGCATGGCGGTCATGCCCAGGCAGACCGGGCGACCCTGCACCAGCAGCACGTTGCCGCGGCCGTGCAAGGCCGTGGCCGCCTCGCTGGCGTCCGCGCTGGCCGGCCCCATCGGGCCCAGGTGGCGCGCCTGCTCGTCGAACACCTGCGGCATGGCGCCGCCGAAGTCCGCAAGGCAGCGACCGAAGGCCCCGCCGCCCACCACAATGGCGCCCGCGTCGCCGCGCGCGGCATAGGCTGCGGCATGTACCTCGGCGTGGTGCGGCGCGGCCCGCCACGGCATGCGCTGCGGCGTGGTGTCGGATGCGAGACCGAACCACATCGCCTCACTGCCGGGGATGCGCAGCGACAGGCTCGCGCCCTCACCGTCCAGCAGGCGCTTGGCCTGCAGCCGATCGCGCAACTCGGGCCAGTGCGCGCGCAGGTTTTCTTCGGTGTTCATGGCGAATGACCCTTGGCCTCTTAGACCAGCTTGAAGACGTCTTCGAAGCGGTTCAGCGCATCGTCGATCACGGCGTCGGTGTCGGCCAGGCTGGTGTAGATGCGGCTGCCAGCCAGCGTGATGAGACCGTGCGCGGTGTAGGCCGCGCCCATCTCTTCCATCATGTGTTTGCGGCGCTTGGCTTCGTCCTTGACCTTGAAGAGCTTCCACAAGCTGCTCGTATCCAGCAGCAGCACGCCCGAGGTCTGCAGGTGCACGATGGAGCCCATGTTGTAGGTCACGTAGGGCAGCCCCAGCCGGTTGATGATCTCCTCCAGCCCCTGGCGCAGGCGGTCACCGGCACGACCGGCCACGCCCGCGGCGTCGGTGCGCTGCGCCTCCAGCAGCGCGTAGTAGCCGGCTACACACGACAGCGGGTTGGCCGACAAGGTGCCGCCGACGAAAGCCCGCTTGGTGGTCGCGCCGATGCCGCCCACCAGCATCATCATGATGTCCTTGCGGCCACCGATGGCGCCAGCCATGGGGTAGCCGCCGGTCAGGCACTTGCCCAGCACGGTGAGGTCGGGCTTGACATCGAAGTAGGCCTGCGCGCCGCCCATGCCGACGCGGAAACCCGTGACCACCTCGTCGAAGACCATCAACGCGCCGAACTCGTCGCACAGTTTGCGCACCTGGCGGTTGTAGTCGGGGTGCACGGGCCGGGTGCCGCTCTCGGGGCCCAGCGGCTCCAGCAGCACGGCGGCCGTGCCACCGCGCAGACGGTTGATCTGCAGCTTGCGGCGCAGCGCATCCAGGTCGTTCGGGTTGCATTCCTGGGTGTTGCCGGTGGCGCCGCGCGGGATGCCCACGGCCTCCATGCGGCCGGTCTTGGGCAGGCGCATGCCATAGACGACCTGGTCGCTCCAGCCATGGTAGGCGCCACCCACCTTGATGATCCACTTCTTGCCGGTGTAGGCACGCGCCAGGCGCACGGCGCCCATCACGGCCTCGGTGCCCGAGCCCAGCAGTCGCACCATGTCGACCGCGGGCATGGACTGCACCACCAGCTCGGCCAGCTTGACCTCGTACTCGTGCAGCAGGCCGGTGACCGGGCCACAGGTGTCCAGCACCTCGTTGACCTTCTCGCGCACCGCCGGGTGGTTGGAGCCCAGCAGCGTGGGGCCACCGGCCTGCAAGAAATCGATGTAGCGGTTGCCGTCCACGTCGGTCATGTGTGCGCCGTCGGCCTGCGTGATGGCCAGCGGGAACGGGTGGTTGAAGGCCAGGTTGTGCTGCACGCCGCCGGGGATCACGGCCTTGGCCCGTTCGGCCAGGCGCTTCGAGCCCTGGCAGCGCTCGTCGAAGTAGCGCATCACCTGCGGCATCTTGTCGGCGCGGATGGGCCGCATCGGCTGCTTGACCAGCTTGTCGAAGCGACGGTAGAGGCTGTCGACATCGGGCCAGGCCGAGATGGCGGGGCGCGGCGCTTTGGCCGTCGCGGCGGAGTGAACGGAGGCGAGATTGCTCATGGGCTGGGCTCGGGTTGAGGTTGGATCAGGCGGCCAGCGCGTCGGCGACGCGCCGCAGGGCCGGCTGCATGAAGGGCTCCCGCTCGCAACGGGCAGCGATCGCTTGCAGCAGCAGCGTCTTGGACAGGGCTTCGAGGTCTTCCACGGCCTGCAGGGCCGTTTCCGTGCTCGCGCCGCAGCACAGCACGCCGTGGTTGAACATGAGGTAGGCGTTGGTGTCGGGGCGCAGCGCGCGCGCCAGCCTGGACGACAGCCAGCCGCTGCCCGACGGGGCATAACCCACGACCGGGATGCGGCGGCCAAGCAACTGCTGCAACGGGCTGGGCGGCACCTCCAGCGCACGGCCCAGCAGCGCGCAGGCGCTGGCCACCGGCTGGTGGGTGTGGATGCTGGCCTGCACATCGGGCCGCGCACGCAGCACCCGCGCATGCAGGCCACTTTCGACCGACGGCGAGCGCTCGCCCTCGACCTGTTTCAGGTCGGCCAGGCGCAGCACACACACATCGGCCGGGGTCATCGTCAGGTAGTCGGTGGCCGATGGCGTGACGGCAATGTGCGTCGCGTCGATGCGCAGCGCGATGTTGCCGCCGGTGCCCGAGAAGTGGCCGCGGTGCGAGAGTTCGACGCAGAGCTCGACGACGGTCTGGCGGATGTTCAGCGTGGTCATGCGGCGGCTCCCTGCGGTGCGTTGAGTCGGTGGTAGAGCGGCGCCAGGCGGGCGCGCACTTCCTTGAAGGTTTCGAACTGGTCGCTGTACTGGCGGCGCAGCGCGCTGGAGGGCTCGTAGATGGCATGCGCCCGCCGCAGATGACCCAGGTCGGTGATGGTCAGGGCACCGATGCCGACGGCAGCGATGAAGGTCGTGCCGATGACGTTGGTCTGGATCGGGTTGTCGACCTGGCGGATCGGCTGTCCGGTGACGTCGGCCAGGATCTGGCACCACACGTCGGACTGGGCGCCGCCGCCCACGGCGGTGATGGTCCCGGCGTTGCGCCCGAGCAAGCGCGCAAACGGCTCCAGCATCCAGCGCGTGTTCAGCGCCACGCCTTCGAGAAAGGCGCGGAAGATGTCTTCGCGGGTGTGCTCCAGCGACATGTTGAACAGGCCCGCGCGCAGGAGCGGGTCGTCCACCGGCGTGCGTTCCCCGAGCAGCCATGGGGTGTAGATCAGGCCCCTGGCGCCCGGTGGCACGCGGGCGGCGATCTTGCTGAGCATCTCGTAGACGGCGGGGTGCTCCTCGTCGCTGGCGAGTTCGTCTGGGTGGTACAAGATGCGGTCGCGCAGGAACGAGAGGTTGGCCCCGGCCGTGGACTGCAAGGCCATCGCCAGGTAGCGCCCGTCGATGGCGCAGGGGATGGCGGCGATCTTGTGGCGCACGTCGGTTTTCATGAACGGAATGTGTGCGCCCAACCAGGAAGAGGTGCCCAGGTACAGGTGGGTCTCGAAGTCGTTCACGGCCGCACCCACCGCAACTGCGGAGTTGTCCACCGCGCCCGCGACCACCACCGTTTGCGGGTCCAGGCCCAGGGCCTGCACCACCTCGGGCAACAACGGTCCCAACACGTCGGTCGAGTGCACGAGTTCGGGCAGCTTGGCGGCGTCGATGCCCAGCAGGCGGATCAGGCCCGCGTCGTAGTGGATCTGGTGCGGATTGCGGTTGTCGGTGACCCACGCGGTGACGGCCGAATCCTGCGTGGCGCAGAAGCGCCCGGACAGCCGCAGGTTCATGTAGTCCAGCACGTTGAGGAACTTGTGGGTGCGCTCGTAGCGCTCAGGCTCTTCATCGCGGAGGTAGACCATGTGACCGGCCGAGTCGCGCCCCGAGAGCGAGGGCGCGCCGCCGGTCAACCGAAGCCAGCGCCACAGCTTGAGCGGTCCGTAGCCCTCGATGCTCAGGCCACGCCCGCGCACACGGCGCGCCATCGCCGCCGCGCCGCGCGCGTCCAGCCAGGTCAGCGCGCGCCCGATCGCCTGGCCATTGCGATCCACGCACACCGTGCCTTCGGTCTGGGTGGAGCAGCACACCGCGACCACGCGGCTGCGCAGGCCGGCATCGGCACCGAGGATTTCGTCGGCGCTGTCCAGAAAGGCCTTCCACCAGTCCTGCGGCTCCTGCTCGGCCAGCGCGCCCTGCACATGCAGCTGGACCGCCCGGAACGCCCAGGCCTGCACCGTGCCATCCAGCGACACCAGGGCGCATTTGCAGCCGGAGGTGCCCAGGTCCACCGCGAGCACGAGGCGCGCGTCGGCCTGGCCGATGGGTTTGTCGAGCGATGGGTGCATCTCAGTGGCTCCACCGCATGGCGCGCAACCCGCGACGCATGAAGCGGCCCAGCCCAGGGCACCGCCGGG
>NZ_BCWR01000007.1 GCF_001592305.1 Hydrogenophaga taeniospiralis CCUG 15921 | reverse complement strand
GCCCCCTTGGGGGTAGCGCGAAGCGCTGCGGGGGTGTTCCATCTTTCAGAAAGAGCGAGCGACCGAGACGACGAGGCGGCTGTTGTCCGTGGCGCGGGCCTTGTCGCCATCGAGTGCGATGTAGAGCTCGCGCACCTTGGTGCGGGTGGTCATCCAGTCGGCGCTCCAGGTGAAGCCCCAGCGCTTGTGCGCGATGCCGATGGCGAAGTCCGAGAAGTTCGCTTCCTTGAAGTTGGCGATCTTCTGGTAGCCGCCGTGCAGGTTCAGCGCGGTGGTCGGGTTCAGATCGATCTTGTAGCCCAGGTCGAACAGCCAGCTGCCACGCGAGTTGTGGTCGCCGCGCGCATAACAGGCCAACCCCGGCATGGGGTCGGCCATCAGCGACAGCATGGTGCCGCACACGCCGCCGGTGTTGGCGCCGCGGTAGGTCTTGGAGATCACGTTCATCACGCGCGCTTCCAGCGCGCCGTAGCCGATCTCGGCCACGGCGAACGCGCTGTCGTATTTGGTGCGGCGAAAGTCGGTGGGTGCGCCGGTGCCCATGTCGAAACCGTGGGGCGCTTCGAACTGCGCACCCGGAAACAGTTCGGTGGCCAGGCCCACGCCGTAGTGCCAGCCCTCGGGGTCGCCAAAACGGTAGCCGCCGGCCAGCGTGACGCCCAGGCCTTCGCCGCCGAGGAACTGCTTCTTGCTCACCGTGGCGAACTCGGCCAGGCCGACCAGGCCGCTCTCGTGCGCGGCCTGCACGCTGAGCTTCAGGCCGGGCCGGTTGAACGAATCGGAGACGCCCCGGCTGCGTTGGTCGGAGCTGACTTTCATCTCCGTGGTCACGGCGAAGCTGGCCGTTTCCTGGGCGAACGAGGGCACGGCAGCGCCGGCCAGCAAGCTGGCGATGGCCAGCGACAGGGGGCGGATCGGATGCATGGGGAACTCTCCTTGGGCGGTGGTTGGGGGGTGGGGGAACGGGAGGAGAAGCGCAGCGAACGGGATCAGGGTTTGCAGACCGGCGCGGTGGGCAGAGTCGCCACGCGCTTGAGCTGTTCGGTCTGGCCCAGGATTTCCACGCCGACGAAGGCACGGATGCGCAGCTCGTCGGCCTGAGCGCGCACCACGCCCTTGTATTTCTTGTCGTCGCGCGGGTCGTAGACCCAGCCATCGCGCCAGGCTTCCTTGTCGTACCGCGCGAGCTGCGCGATGCGCACACCGCAGGTGTCGGCCGGGGTGCCGGCGTCCTTGTCCCAGACGATGGTTCCACACAGCGCACCGGGCAGCTCGGCGCAGGGCGCGAAGCGGATCACCGCGTCGTTCTCCGCGGTCATCCACAAGCCCTTCGCGTCATCGGGCCCGGCGGCTTGTGCCGACACGGCCAGCGACCAGCAGACAACGGTGATCAGGCGGGTCAGGGTCTTCATGGCGTGCACCTTTCTTGCGTTAGGACAAGGATCATTTAGATAGTGATGGCTAGTATATAGTGATGACTACTGTTTGTTGTCAAAAAAATATTGGGAGAATCCCTGATGCCAACCCTGCTCCGCCCCATGCCCCCGATCCGAAAACCCCAGCCCTCCCTGGTCACCAAGAAGCAGCCCGCGCAGCAGCGCGCCACCGAGACCTACGAGCGCATCCTGGAAGTGACGGCGCAGACGCTGGCCGACGTGGGCATCGAGCGGCTGTCGACCAACCTGGTGTGCGAGCGCGCCGGGCTCACGCCGCCGGCGCTTTACCGCTATTTCCCGAACAAGTACGCGCTGCTGTCCGAACTGGGGCAGCGCCTGATGCAGGCGCAGAACGAGCGGGTTGACCGCTGGATCACGCTGGAGGTGTTCAGCGGCGGTGTCGACAGCCTGGAGCGCGCGATCGAGGGGCTGATCATCGACACCTACGAAGCCACGGTGCAGACCGTGGGCGGGGTCTGGATCATGCGGGCCCTGCGCGCCGTGCCCGCCTTGCAGCAGGTGCGGCTGGCCTCGCACACCGCCGTCACGCAGGAGCAGACCCGGCTGCTCGCGCAGGCCCTGCCCGAAGCCGACGCGGCCGAGCTGCAGCTCGTCAGCCGCATCGTGGTGGAACTGATCTACGCCACCGTCGAGATGATCTTTGACGAGCCGCTGGACGTGAAAGCCGTGGCCCGCACCGTGGCCGGCATGATCGCCAGCCACCTCACCCGCGTGCGGCCGGTGGGCAGAAAACCCGCCACGGTCAAGCCGGCCAAGCCCGCAACCCGCAAACCCCGTGGCGCCCGGCCCGACTCATCCGTGGGCTGAGAGACCGCTCAGCTTCTCAGCAGCCCACCAGCCGGAGCGCGACCCGCAACGCATGAAGTGTCTGGCCCCAGGGCACCGCCGGGCCGGCTCCGCCGGACGGCCAGTGCCGCCCCCTGGGGGGTAGCGCGAAGCGCTGCGGGGGGGGGCCTTCACACCCCCCCAGCGAACGCGCGCCGCACCGACACCCCCGCCACCCACTGGGCGCTACGCGCCTGCAGCAGGGCGTCCTGCGCGCGCAGGTGGCTGCGCCGCACATCGAGCACGGTGTTCAGGTCCACCAGGCCGGCCTCGAACAGGCGCTGGCTGCGGCTGGCCGCGTCGGCACCGGCGCGCTGGGCCTGCTCCAGTTCGGCCACGGTGGTTTCGGCGGCGGCCAGTTGGACCAGCGCGGTCTCGGCATCGGCCAGCGCGCCGAGCATGGCCTTTTCGTAGCCCGCCATGGCTTCCTGGGTGCGCGCTTCGTGCACGGCGATGTTCGCGCGGATGCGGCCACCGTCGAAGATCGGCAGCGCGAGCGACACCCCGTAGCCGACCACCAGCGTGGGCGATGCGCTCGCCCCGCCCACACTCAGACGCTCCTTGCGACCCGCCCAGTCGAACTGGATGCGCGGGTAGATGTCGCGCCTGGCCACGCCCAGCCGCGCTGCGGCGGCCTCCAGCGCCCTCGCCTGCAGCTGCACGTCGGGGCGGCGCTCCAGCAGTTCGGCCGGCAGCAGGCCGGCCGGCGCGGCGAGGGTGGGTGTGTGCGCGTCGGAAAAGAGCAGCGTGGGGTTGGGCTGCGCGTCGCCGGTCAACACGGCCAGCTGGCGCTGGCGCGCGCGCTGGGCGCCCTGCAATTGCGCCGCGGTCGCGGCTTCCTGGCGCAGCTCGGCGATCAGCCGGTCCACGTCCAGCACGCTGGACTGGCCGACCTCGAAGCGTCGCCGCGCCACCTCGATCTGGCGTTCCAGTGTGGTCATGGCGTCGCGCGCCACGGCCTCGCGGCGCAACAGCGCCTGGATCTCGAACCAGGCCGTGCTCACATCGGCCGCGATGGCCACGCGCATCGCCTGCTGCGCCAGCTCGGCGCTCTGCGCGTCGAGGGTCGCCGCCTGACTGGCCAGGCCCTGCGCGCCAAAGAGGTCGGGTTCCCAGCTCGCACGCAGGCCGCCATGCACCACGTCGGACTTGGGGTTGGCGCTGGAATCGCGCCCACGCTGCGCGCCCGCGGCGAAGCCCAGTTGCGGCAGGCCTTGTGCATCGACCGCCTCGATACCGGCACGCGCCTGCGCCACACGGGCGGCCGCGATGTGCAGGTCGCGGTTGGACCGCAGGGCGGACTCCACCAGCGCAGCGAGTTCGGCACTGCCGACATCGCGCCACCAGGCCTCTGAAACCTGGGGATCGGAAGGCGCCACGGGGCGGGCATCAACGCTCCAGGCAGCCGGCGCCACCCATGAAGAAGAAGGCGCGGCGGCAGGAACGGCGCAACCCGCCAACGCCACCAGCGCGGCAGCGACAAGGCCCAGGCGGGCCGGGGAATGACAGGACATGAACGATCTCCGGTGTTGACAAACGATGTTCGTAACTTTACTATACGTGCAGTACAGTTTCAACCACCACGGAGGTTTTCCATGAGCAACCCACCCGGACGCAGCAGTTCCCGCGAGAAGCTGCTGGACGCCGCCGCCGAACTGATCGCCACCCACAGTGTTCAGGAGCTGACCCTGGAAGGCGTGGCCGCCGCCGCCGGCGTCACCAAGGGCGGTCTGATCTACCACTTCAAGACCAAGGACGAGCTGCTCGGCGCGCTGGTCGAACGCATGAGCCAAGAGCTCGATCAACGCAGCCGGGCCAAGGCCGCGCAGCGCGGTGACACCACCGGCGCCTTGCTGATGGCCCTGGTGGACGACACCTTCGACATGCCCCCCGGCGAAAAACGGCTGCTGACGAACCTGCTGGCTGCGGCCACCAGCTACCCGCACCTGCTCGGCCCGGTGCAGCAGCTCTACAACCGCCTGTATGGCGAGCTGACCCAGGCAGGGCCCGAGGCCGGCCTGGCCCTGGTGGTGGCGGCGGCCCTCGACGGCATCAGTTTGATGGAGCTGCTGAACCTGCACCAGTTCAGCCCGGAACAACACGACGCCATGCGGCAGGTCCTGCAGCGGATCACCCAGCGCTTCGAGTGACCCACACCCCCACCTCATCTCCCCCCGACCGGACCACCATGCCCTTCCCCCACCGCCAGGCCCTCGCGGCCACCGCCCTGCTGGCCGCATTGCTCACCGGCTGCGCCGAACCGCCGCCACCCACCGCCGCAGCGCCCCGACCCGTCAAAGTGGAGCGGGTCGCCGACAGCGCCACCGCGACCCACGAAACCTTCATCGGCACCCTGCGCGCGCGCCAACGCGCCGAGCTGGGTTTCGAACAGCCGGGGCGCATCGCGGCCATCCTGGTCGATGTGGGCGACCGCGTGCGCGCGGGCCAGGTGCTGGCACGCCTGGACGCTTCGCCCGCGCAATGGCGCCTGGACAAGGCACAGGCCGATCGCACGGCCGCCGCCGCTGCGCTCGCCGAACGAACGACACAGCTGCAGCAGCACGAGTCTCTGGCCAAGGACAAAATCATTTCGGCCACCGCGCTGGAAGCGGTGCAAACCCAGCATCGGCTCGCACTCAGCCAGTTGCAGGCCGCCGACGCCGCGCTGGCCATGGCGCGCCGCGACCTCACGCTCTCGGACATCAAGGCACCGTTCGACGGTGAGATCGTCGTCCGCGCGGCCCAGCCGCACAGCGACATCGCCGCTGGCCAGCCCGTGCTGCAGATCGAGGCGGGGCAGACGCTGGAGGTGGTGAGCATGCTGCCCGAGGCCGTCGCAGCGCGCCTGGCTCCCGGGCAGGCAGCGGCCGCCCGGATCGGCACACCGGCCCAGGCCGGCAGCACGCACCCGCTGAAGCTGGAGCGGCTGTCCGCGCGCAGCGAAAGTGGCTCCCTGGTGCAGGCGGTGTTCCGCCTGGACGGCATCACGCCCGGCCTGCGCAGTGGCGCGGTGGTGTCGGTGGAGCTGCCGCAGGCCACCCCGACCTCGGTCGTCTCGGTGCCGGCACCGGCCCTGCTGCCTACTGCCGAGCCCGGCTCGGCCAGCGTCTTCCTGCTCGACGCTACCCAAGGCCGGCTCGTGCGCCGTGCCGTGCAGCTCGGCAAGGGTGTGTTGCCCGGTGGCCGCATCCCGGTCAGCGCGGGCCTGCACGCGGGCGACCAGGTGGTGGTCGCGGGCGCCGCCTTTCTTACCGAAGGCCAGGCCGCCGTGCAACACGCATCGACCACCCTGCTGCACGGAGCGCAACCATGAAGCTGACGGAATCCGCGCTCGGCTCCAGCCGACTCACCTTCTTTGTGGCCGCGCTGGTGCTGCTGGCCGGCGTGTTCGCGTTCCTGAAGTTCCCGTCGCAGGAAGAACCGTCCACCACCATCCGCGACGCGATGATCTTCGTCGCCAACCCCGGCCTGCCGGTGGAGCGCATGGAACAGCTGATTGCGCGCCCGCTGGAAGAGCGGCTGCGCGAGCTGCCCGAGATCAAGCACGTGGTCAGCACCGTGCGCACCGGTTTGTCCATCGTGCAGGTCACGGTCCACGAGAACCAGGCCGACCTGCAACCGATCTGGCAGAAGGTGCGCGCCAAGGTGGCCGAGGCATCACCGCAGTTCCCCGACGGCACGCTGCCGGTGCAGGTGAACGACGACTTCGGGCGCGTCGCGGTGGCCTCCATTGCCGTCACCGCGCCGGGCTTTGCCATGAGCGAGATGCGCGAGCCGCTCAAGCGCCTGCGCGACCGGCTCTACGAGCTGCCCGGCGTGCAAAGCGTGAGCTTCCATGGCCTGCAGGACGAGCGCGTCTACATCGAGTTCGACCGCGCGCGCCTGGCCGGCCTGGGCCTGGGCGCCCCGGCCGTACTGCAGCAGCTGCAGCAGCAAAACGTGGTGCTCTCGGGCGGCCAGGTGGTGCTGGGCGGGCTCAACAGCGCCCTGGTCGCGTCCGGCGAAATCGTCTCGCTGGAGGTCTTGCGCCAGTTCGTGCTCAGCATCCCACAGCGCAGCGGCAACGCCGACAGCACCGTGCGCCTGGGCGACATCGCACGCATCCAGGTGCTGCCCGCCGACCCGCCGGACTCGGCGGCCGTCTACCAGGGAGAACCGGCGGTGGTGCTGGGCGTGTCCATGCGCGCCGGGCAGAACATTCAGGCCTTCGGCGAATCGCTGAAGGCGCGCGTGGCCGAACTGCAGCAACAACTGCCGGCCGGCTTCGCGCTCGACTACGTCACCTTCCAGGCCGACGTGGTGGAGCACGAGATGGGCAAGATGAACCGCGTGATGGGCGAGACCATCGTCATCGTGATGGCGGTCGTGGTGCTGTTCCTGGGCTGGCGCGCCGGCCTGGTCGTCGGCAGCATCGTGCCGCTGACGATCCTGGGCACGCTGATCGCGATGCAGATGCTGTCCATCGAGCTGCACAACGTGTCGATGGCCGCCATCATCATCGCGCTGGGCCTGCTGGTGGACAACGGCATCGTGATCGCCGAAGACATCGAACGCAGGCTGGCCGACGGCGAGGAGCGCCGCGACGCCTGCATCCGGGCGGGCCAAACGCTGGCCATCCCGCTGCTCACCTCGTCGCTGGTGATCATCTTCGCCTTCTCGCCCTTCTTCTTCGGCAACACCTCCATCAACGAATACCTGCGCCCGCTGGTGATCGTGCTCGCGCTGGCGCTGCTGGGTTCGTGGCTGTTCTGCCTGACCGTCACACCCCTGCTGTGCTATTACTTCCTCAAGCCGTCGCAGCACGCCGCGCAGCCTGAGCCCGACGCCGAGTCGAAGTTCTACCGCACCTACCGGCGCGCCATCGGCACGGTGCTCGAGCACAAGGCGATCTTCCTCGGGGCGATGGCGCTCCTGTTCACGCTGGCGATGCTGCTGCTGTCGAGCGTGCCTGCGGGTTTCCTGCCGCCGTCCGACCGGCCGCAGTACCAGATCGCCATCGAGCTGCAGCCGGGCAGCGACTCGCGCGCCACGCTGTCCACCGTGCAGGGCGTCAGCCGCTGGCTGACCGACAAGCAGGCCAACCCCGAGGTGACGACCAGCATCGGCTACGTGGCCGACGGCGGGCCGCGCATCATCCTCGGGCTCAACCCGCCGCTGCCGGCCTCGCACATCGGCTACTTCACCGTCGGCGTGAACGACAAGGACGCACTCGACCCGATGATCGAGCGCACCCGCGACTGGCTGGCCAGCCACCACCCCGAGCTGCGCGCCGACGTGAAGCGTTTCTCGCTGGGCGCGACCGACTCCGGCACGGTGGCCTACCGCATTGCCGGGCCGGACGAGCGCGAGCTGCGCAGCCTGGGTGAGCAGCTGCAAACCGCGCTGCGCGGCGTGCCCGGCGTGGTCAGCGTGCGCGACGACTGGGACCAGCGCGTGCCGCGGCTGGACGTGCAGATCGACCAGCGCAAGGCGCGCCGCCTGGGCATCACCAGCGAAGACGTGGCCACCTCGCTGGGTGCACGCTTCAGCGGCCTCACCGTCTCTGCACTGCGCGATGGCGACACACTGGTGCCGCTGGTCGTGCGCGGCTCGTTGGCCGAGCGCCAGCAGCCCGAGGACGTGGCGAACAGCCTGATCTACCCGGCCACCGGCGCCACGCCGGTGCCGCTGTCGGCGGTGGCGACGGTCTCGGTGAACTCGGAGCCTTCGGTCATTCGCCGCCGCGACCTGTCGCGCACGCTGACGGTGCAGGGCCGCAGCGAAACGCAAACCGCGCAGCAGGTGGTGGACCAGCTCGCCCCGGCCGTGGCGGCGCTGGCGCTGCCGCCGGGCTACCGCATCGAGCTCGGTGCCGAGATCGAAGAGGCGGCCGAGGCCAACGCGGCGCTGAGCGAGTACCTGCCGCACGCCGCGGTGGCAATGCTGATCCTTTTCGTCTGGCAGTTCGGCTCGTTCCGCAAGCTGGCGCTGATCCTCAGCATCATTCCGTTTGCGCTGATCGGCGTGGCGCCCGCGTTGAAGATCGCAGGCGAGCCGCTGGGCTTCATGGCCAACTTCGGCCTGCTGTCGCTGGCCGGCATCATCGTCAACAACGCCGTGCTGCTGCTCGAACGCATCGAGGCCGAACTGGCGGCAGGCCGGTCGCGCCGGGAAGCGGTGATCGGCGCCGCCGTGCAGCGCCTGCGCCCCATTGTGATGACCAAGCTCACCTGCGTGGCGGGCCTGGTGCCGCTGCTGCTGTTCGGTGGCCCGCTGTGGTCCGGCATGGCCGTCACCATCATGGGCGGCCTGCTGCTGGGCACGCTGGTGACCCTGGGGCTGGTGCCGGTGCTGTACGAGTTGCTGTTCGGCGGGCGGCTGGCGCACTGGCTCGGGCGCAGGCCCGCCTCTGCTGCGGTGGGTGTGCCGGCTTGAGTCGCGCGCACAGCCCCGCCCGTACCCGGTACGATTCACGGTGACGCATCCGCCGGGCGCGGGCGCCGGCCACTTCCGGCCCAGCCTCCCCGGCCCACCCCCGTTTTTCCCGCCAGCCCCAGGGCCGGCCACCACACCATGAACCACACGCTCCAACCCTTTGGCTGGGTCGAAACCCTCACCGACGACACCACGCCCCCGGCCCCGGTGGCCGAACACGGCGCCGCCGGCAGGCAGCTGCGCGAGAACCACAAGCTGGAAAAGCGCCTGTGCCGCGAAGTGGGCCGCGCCATCGTGGACTACAACATGATCGAAGAGGGCGACCGCGTGATGGTCTGCCTCTCGGGCGGCAAGGACAGCTACGGCATGCTCGACATCCTGCAGAAACTGCAGGCGCGCGCGCCGGTGCGCTTCGAGCTCATCGTGGTCAACCTCGACCAGAAGCAACCCGGTTTCCCCGACCACATCCTGCCGGCCTACCTGACCAAACTCGGCGTGAAGTTCCACATCGAGAACCAGGACACGTATTCCATCGTCAAGCGCGTGATCCCCGAGGGCAAGACCATGTGCAGCCTGTGCAGCCGGCTGCGCCGCGGCATCCTGTACCGCGTGGCCACCGAACTGGGCGCGACCAAGATCGCGCTGGGCCACCACCGCGACGACATCCTGCAGACCCTGCTGCTCAACATGTTCTTCGGCGCCAAGCTCAAGGGCATGCCGCCCAAGCTGGTGAGCGACGACGGTCAGCACGTGGTGATCCGCCCCATGGCCTACGTGGCCGAAAAAGACCTCACCCGCTGGGCCGAGGTGCGGCAGTTCCCCATCATTCCCTGCACGCTGTGTGGCAGCCAGGAAAACCTGCAGCGCAAGCAGGTCGGTAACTTGTTGAAAGAGTGGGAAAAGAAGTTTCCGGGCCGGGTGGAGAACATGGCCTCGGCGCTGCAGAACGTGGTGCCCAGCCACCTGATGGACCGCGCGCTGTTCCCCTTCCAGACCATCCGCGCCACCGGCCAGGCCAGCGAAGACGGCGACAAGGCGTTCGACGACGAGCCCCTGCCCATGCCGGCCGCGCCACCGGCGCACGCCTGGCCCGAGCCCGACGCCCCGGGGAACGCAGCGGGGGGCAAAGCGGTCATACCGATTGCTTCGGCACACTGACCGTCCCACGGTCCGCCGCCGGACCGTGCCACCCGCCGCAGGAGACCCCATGACCGTTCGCCCTTCGACCGCCCGAACCATTGCCCCACCACGCCCCGGTGTCGCCAGCGGCCTGCGCAGCGCCCTCGCCGCGCTCACGCTGCTGGCCCTGAGCGGCTGCGCCAGCGTGTATGTGGTGGACAGCCAGGTGCAGAGCTTCGCGCGCTGGGGCGACCGGCCCGCCTCGGCGCAGGCGCCCGCCGCCGTGCCCCTGCCGCCCCAGGGCTACCGCTTCGAGCGCCTGCCGTCTCAGCGCGAGGGCTCGTCCGCCGCCGCCCAGACCGAGCTGGAGAACCTGGCCCGCCCGGCGCTGTCCCGGCTGGGCTGGTCGCTGGCCGAAGCGCCCGCGTCCGCCCCCTGGACGGTGCAGATCGGTGCGGACACCCTGCGCCTGTCCCGCAGTCCCTGGGACGACCCGTGGTACGGGCCCTGGGGCGGTTTCGGCCTGTCGGGGCATCGCGGCCACCTGGTCAACGTGCACGGCCAGATCGTCTGGGCGCCGATGTTCATGCACCTGGACCCGCCGTACTACAAGCGCGAAGTCTCGCTGGTGATCCGCCACGCGGCCAGCGGCCAGGTGGTGTACGAAACCCACGCCGCCCACGAAGGCCCCTGGAACAGCACGCCCGGGCTGTGGACGGCCATGATCGACGCGGCGCTGCGCGATTTCCCGACCCCACCCACCGGGGTGCGGCAGGTCAACATCGAAGTCCCGCGCTGAACTCTCAGGGCTGAGGGCGTTCCAGAAACGCCCGGATCGCGTCGCCCAGCGCGTCCATGCTGTCCTGCTTGCCCATCACGTCGCACACCCCGGCCTCGGCGGCATCGGCGATCAGGCGGTCGTTCACATGGCCTGAGACGATGGCCACCCGCAGGCCCGGGCGCAGTTGCCGCAGCTCGCGCGCCACCTCGACCCCGGAGAGCCCGGGCATGTTCTGGTCCGTCACCACCAGGTCCACCGGGTCCTGCGGGTGCGCGCGCAGCCAGTCCAGCGCCGCCTCGCCCGACTCGAAGGTGCTCGCCCGGTAGCCCTGCTTGCGCAGCAGGCGCCCCACGAGAAACACCATGGCCTCGTAGTCGTCGATGTAGATCACGTGTTTGCCCGGGTTCACCGGTGCGGCCACGGGCGCGGCCGGCGGCTCCTCCAGAGCGGTGGGTGGCAGCGCGCCTGTGGCCAGCGGCAGGTAGACGTCGAAGCGCGCGCCGGCCCCGGGGCTGCTGTGCAGCGCGATGGCGCCGCGGTGCGCCTTGACGATACCATGCACCACCGCCAGCCCCAGACCGGTGCCCGTGCCCGGGGCCTTGGTGGTGAAAAAGGGTTCAAAGATGCGGCGCTGGGTTTCCTCGTCCATGCCCGGCCCGTTGTCGGCCACGCTCAGGCAGGCGTAGGCGCCGCCGGGCAGTTCGCCCAGCTGCAGCGCCTGCGACGCATCGAGACTCACCTCGCGCAGCGCCACCGTGATGTCGCCCGAGCGGCCCTCCATCGCCTGCCAGGCGTTGGTGCACAGGTTCATCAGCACCTGCTGCATCTGGGTGGCGTCGGCCAGCACCGGCAGCGCGGTGGTCGGCAGCCGCGATACCAGCCGGAACCCGGCGGGCAGCAGCGAGCGCATCAGGCCCAGCGCCTCCTCGACCAGGGGCGTGAGCGGCTGACGCTGCATCTCCTGCGTCTGGCGGCGGCTGAAGGTCAGGATCTGCTGCACCAGCTGGCGCGCGCGGATGGCGGCCCGGCTGATCTCGGCCAGGCTTTCCTGCGCCGGGTGGTGCGCGCCCACGTCCTCGCGCGCCAGCGCCAGGTTGCCCAGGATGGCGGCGAGCAGGTTGTTGAAATCGTGCGCCACGCCCCCGGCCAGGGTGCCGATGGCCTCCATCTTCTGCGACTCGCGCAGCTGCGTCTCCAGGGCGCGCTGGTGGGCTTCGGCCTGCTTGTGTTCGGTGATGTCGGTGTGGGTGCCCACCATGCGCAGTGGCCGCCCGTCGTCGTCGCGCCCGATCACCATGCCGCGCGAGAGCACCCACTTCCAGTTGCCAACCTTGCAACGCACCCGGTGTTCGTTGCGGTACACCGGGGCGCGGCCCTCGAAATGTGCCTCCCGGTCGGCCCGCATCTGCTCCAGGTCGTCGGGGTGGGTGCGGCTGTCGAGCTCGGCGGCCAGGTTGCTCAGGTCGTCGTCCTCGTAGCCAAACATGCGCTTGATGCCGTGGGACAAAAATTCCTCGCCGGTCTTCAGGTTCCAGTCCCAGACCCCGTCGCCCGCGCTCTCCAGCGCGAGCTTCCACAGCGCCTCGTTCGAGTGCAGGGCGGCCTCGGCGCGTTTGCGGTCGGTCACGTCGAGCAACACGCCCACCCGCAGGAAACCCTGCTCGTCCGACGACACGGTGCAGGAGCGGCGAAACACCCACTTGACCTGCCCGTCGGGCAGGACGATGCGGAACTCGCCCCCCAGGTCCACCGGCCCCTGGCCGATCGCCTTCAGGTCCTGCCGGAGCAGGGGCACGTCGTCGGGGTGGCGGTAGCGCGCGATCAGCTCGGGGTCGCGCATCAGGTCTTCGGGGCCGAAGCCATAGATGTCGCGCACGCCCGGGCTCACGTAGCGGTATTCGCGCCCGCCGTCGCGGCGCACGTACACCACGAACACCAGGCCGGGCACCTGCGCGGTGATCTGCCGCAGGCGCTCTTCGCTTTGCGCCAGCGCCTGCTGGGCCTGGATGCGTTCGGTGATGTCTTCCACCGTGCCCTCGTAGAACAGGATGCGCCCGGCCGCATCGCGCACCACGTGGGCGTTTTCGTTGATCCAGATCCGCTCGCCCGTCTTGTGGCGCCGGATCTCGGAGACGAAACCCCGCACGAAACCGTCGCGCTCCAGCCGGTGTTTGAACTCGGCGCGCCGCTGCGGGTCCACGTACCACTCAACGGCGATGTCTTTCACGCTGGCCAGGTGCTCGGCCTCGCTGGCGTAACCGTTGAGCGCCACCAGCGCCGGGTTGGAACGCAGCATCCGGCCTTCGGGCGAACTGCGGTAGGCCCCGATGGGCAGGAAGTTGAACAAGGAGGAGAAATCCCCGTCCGGCGGCCGGGCGTCTGTCGTCATGGGCCGATTCTGGCCGAAAGCCCGCCCGCGCTGTCGTGAAAAACCGCCCGGTTTCGGGCCGGGCTTCGCCATTTGCAGCCAGCGGCCAAACCGCTACAGTGCATGTTTGCGCCGACAACCCCACAGGACTCCCCCTTGCAAATCACCCGCATCCTGGCCGTGCGCCACGGTGAAACCGCCTGGAACCGCGACACCCGCATCCAGGGCCACACCGACATCGAACTCAACCCACGGGGCCGCTGGCAGGCCGCACGGCTGGCGCGCGCGCTGGCCGACGAACCGATCCACGCCATCTACGCCAGCGACCTGAGCCGCGCCCGGGAAACGGCGCTGGCCGTCGCGGGCCGGCACAACAAACCCGTGCACACCCACACCGGCCTGCGCGAACGCCATTTCGGCAGCTTCGAAGGCCGCACCTGGGCCGAGCTCGAAGCCCACCACCCCGCGGAAAGCCTGGCCTGGCGCAAGCGTGTGCCCGACTTCGCCCCCCCCGGCGGCGAGTCGCTGCTGCAGCTGCAGGCGCGCGTGGTGCACACCGTGGTCGAACTGGCCGCGCGCCACCCCGGCGAACAGGTGCTGATGGTGGCGCATGGTGGTGTGCTCGACATCCTGTACCGCGCCGCCACCCGGCTCGAACTGCAAGCGCCGCGCAGCTGGGAGCTGACCAACACCGCCATCAACCGGCTGCTGTGGACGCCTGAGGGTCTGAGCCTGGTGGGCTGGGCCGACACCACCCACCTGCAGGCACCCGAGGGCAGCGACACGCTGGACGAGCGCCATGCCTGACGGGACCGGCATGGGCCACGCTTTCACCTCCGTCCGATGGCAGCGCGCGCTGGCCTGGGTCGGCCAGGGTGTGAGCGTTATCGATACCCCGACGCTGGTGATCGACCTCGACGCCATGGACCGCAACCTGGCGCGCATGGCCGCCTTCGCCGCCGAGCGTGGCCTGCGGCTGCGGCCCCACGCCAAGCTGCACAAGAGCGCCGAACTGGCGCGGCTGCAGATGGCGCACGGCGCGGTGGGCGTGTGCGTGCAGAAGACCGACGAAGCGCTGGCCCTGGCCCACGGGGGCGTGGGTGACATCTTCATCAGCAACGAAGTGATCGCGCCGGCCAAGCTGGCGCGGCTGGCCCAGGCGGTGCGCGAGCTGCCCACGCGCTTCGCCATCGCGGTGGACAGCGCCCTGGGCATCGCGCGGCTGGCCGCTGCGCTGGCCCACGCGGGCGTGGAACGCCCCCAGGCCATGGACGTGTTCATCGAAATCGACGTCGGCCAGGGTCGCTGCGGCCTGCCACCAGGCGGAGCGGCGGTGGCGCTGGCGCGCCAGATCGGCGACCACCCGGCGCTGCGTTTCGCGGGCCTGCAGGCCTACCACGGCCGGGCGCAGCACCTGCGCACGCTGGCCGAACGCCAGCAGGCGATCGAGGGCGCCACCCAGGCCGTGGCCGCTACCCGCGACGCGCTGACTGCGGCCGGCATCGCCGTGCCGCTGGTCACCGGCGCGGGCACCGGCAGCTTCCCGCTGGAGGCCGCCAGCGGCGTCTGGGGCGAGCTGCAGACCGGCTCCTACCTGTTCATGGACGCCGACTACGCCGCCAACGAACCACACCCCGAGGCACCGGCCTTCGAACACGCCCTGTTCATCAAGACCCAGGTCATGAGCCGCGGCGTGGACCACGCCGTGTGCGACGCCGGCCACAAGAGCCACGCCATCGACAGCGGCCTGCCCCAGGTGACCTTCCCCGACGGCCTGCTGTACGCCAACGGCGGTGACGAACACGGCCTGCTGCGCGCGACCGAGGGTGGCACGCCCCTGCCCGAGCTGGGCGAAACGGTCTGGCTGATCCCCGGCCACTGCGACCCCACGGTCAACCTGCACGACGCCCTGGTGGGCGTGCGCGGCGGGCTGGCGGCCGGGCGGGTGGAGCGCATCGTGCGCGTCGATGCGCGGGGCGCTGCGGGGTAGGGAAGCACTGAAGAAGTCCCCTGCGGCGCGCCCATCCCCCAGGAGCCGCTCGGCGTTGCCGCGCTACGGCAACGGAAAGACCTGCGCCTCCAGCCTCAGCGCACGGACGCGCTCGGCGGCGGCCTCGGCCTCCGGCCCCGTGGCGAACGGGCCGACGCGCACCCGGACGCGCGGACCCTTGGCCATCGTCACTGTCTGCGTGAACGCGGGAAGACCCGCCTCGATCAGCCGGGCGTGGGCCTTCCCGGCGTTGGCGGGGTCGGCGAACAGGCCCACGTTGATGGCAAAGCCAGCGGAGGGTGGCGCGACGGGTGGGGCTGCGGCAGCGGTGGAAGCAGGGGCCAGAACGGGTTGTGGTGCTGGGGCCGCCTGGGGCATGCGCTGCATGGCGGGGGCTGCCGATGGCGACACAGGCGAGGCCTCTTTCGCTGGCCCGGCCACGGGCGCTGGGGCCGCCGCAGGCACAGGCACTGGCTTGATCTCGGGCTCGGTCGTAGACACAGCGGCAGGCACAGCCGCCGTTGCCACCTGCGGCGCAGGCCGAGGCGCCGGCGGCGGCGTGTTGATCGACCCCACGGCCGCCCCCCGCCCGGCCAGCACCACCGACCAGGCCACATAGCCCCCGATCAGCGCCACCACCAGCACACCATTGATCACCACCAAACCCCACAGTCGGCGCGGCGTGCTGGCCTGGCGCTCCAGCGCGGCACAGGCTTCGCGCACGGTGCGGGCCTCGCGCACGGCGCGCGTGATGCGGCGGCGGGTCTCGGCGTGCAGCCAGGCATTGCCATAGGCTCCCGGGATGGCGATGCTCAGCACCAGCAGCGCGCCCAGCACGCCCCACTCCACCGCGGCGGGCCATTGCAACAGGCGTCGGCCCACGCCCAGGACCAGCAGCGACAGCCCTTCCGCGCAGGCCACGTACCCCAGCGCGGCGATCCAGAGCTGGCGGAACACCAGCCAGTTCAGCGTGAGAAAACCCGCGGCCCCGTTCCACGCCGGGCCGGCGCGCCCCGCGTCGTTGAAGCGTGCGAACAACGCGAGGTAGTGCGCCGTGTTCACCGGCCCGATGGCGGCGCGGTACAGCGCGGTGGTGGCGCTCTCCGGGGCGATCGCGGCGGTCGGCGGGGTGACGGGCATGCCGGATTCTGGCATGGCGCATGCGGGTTGATGCCAGCGCCGCGCGGTGGCGAACCCCGCCACAATGCCCGCATGCACCGCCCCCGCCAACGAGCCTTTTGCCCATGAGTCCCAGCCAGATCATCGTGCTGGCCACGCCGGTTTTCCTGCTGCTCATCGCCATCGAATACCTGGTTGGCCTGCGCTGCGGCCGCAACACCTACCGGCTGGACGACGCCATCAACAGCGTCTCGCTGGGCATGCTGAGCCAGGTGAGCGCGGTGTTCACGCCGCTGCTCCGGGTCGGCATCTACACCGCCGTGTACAGCAGCCTGGCCCTGGTGCCCGACACCGGCTTCTGGACCACGCTGCCCGGCTGGCTGCTGGCCCTGCTGTTCTACGACTTCCTCTACTACTGGAACCACCGCCTGGGCCACACCGTGGCGGTGTTCTGGGCCGCGCACGTGGTGCACCACCAGAGTCAGGACTACAACCTCTCCACCGCCCTCCGACAGCCCAGCAGCTACCCGCTGCTCGGCTGGGTGTTCTACCTGCCGATGGCGCTGGCCGGCGTGCCGCCGCTGGTGTTCGTGGTGGTGGGGCTGATCGACCTGCTCTACCAGTTCTGGATTCACACCGAACACGTGGGGCGCCTGGGCTGGTTCGACCGCGTGTTCGCCTCGCCCTCCAACCACCGCGTGCACCACGCCGTGAACGAGCGCTACCTGGACAAGAACTACGGCGGCATCCTGATCCTGTGGGACCGGCTCTTCGGCAGCTTCGCCGCGGAGGACCCGCGCGAGCCCTGCGTCTACGGCACGCGCAGCCCGCTCAACAGCTGGGACCCGCTCTGGGCCAACGCCGAGGTCTACTGGGCGCTGGGCCAGGACGCCTGGCGCACGCGCCACTGGGCCGACAAGCTGCGCCTCTGGTTCAAGCCACCGGGCTGGCGACCGGCCGACGTGGCGGCGACGCACCCCAGGCCGGCGTTTGACATCCGCACCGTGACCCCCTACGCCCCCAACATTGCCCGCCCCGTGGCGGTCTTCGCAGCCCTGCAGTTCGTGGCCTTGCTGGCCGGCGTGGCGGTGTTTCTCTGGCAGGCCGATGCCGCCCCGCTGGCGCACAACATCGCCGGTTTCACCGCGCTGCTGGCCGGGCTGTGGGCCCTGGGCGCGCTGCTGCAGGGGCGCATCACCCTGGGCGAGGTGCTGCTGATCGAATGCGCCGCCTTGTCCATGGCCAGCGCCACCCTCGGCTGGACCACGGCGCACCAGGTCTTCAAGCCCCTGAGCATGCTGGTCGCGCTGGGCCTGGTGCTGCGGGCCATGCGCGCCGCCCCCACTGGCCTGCGGGGCGCCCCCTGGCTGCTGGCCGCGCTCGCCGCTTCGCTGGCGGGCGACGTGTTCCTGATGCTCGACGGCCTGTTCATTCCCGGGCTGGCGGCCTTCCTGCTCGCCCACATCGCCTACACCGTGCTGTTCCGCCAGGGCGTGCCGTGGCTGGCGAACCGCCGGGCGCTGGGCGCGGTGGCCACGGTGGGGCTGGGCATGTATGTCGTGTTGTGGTTCGGTGGCCTGCCCATCGGGTTGCGCGGGCCCGTGGCGGCCTATGTGCTGGCCATCGGCTTCATGGCCGCGCAGGCCATGGGCCGCGCCAGCGTGCAACGCGACTTCCCGTCGCTGATGGTGGCGGTGGGCGCCGCGTGTTTCATGGCGAGCGACGCCCTGCTGGCCCTCAACCGTTTCGTGAACCCGCTGCCGATGTCGGCCTTCTGGGTGCTGGGCAGCTACTACGCGGCGCAGTGCCTGATGGTGATGGGCGTGCTGCGCGGCAGCGCCCCGGGGCTCACTCGCTGAACAGCGCGCCCTCGTTCGCCGGCGGCGCCACCCCCAGGTGGCGGTAGGCCGCCAGTGTGGCGATGCGCCCGCGCGGCGTGCGCTGCAGGAAGCCCTGCTGGATCAGGTAGGGCTCGATCACGTCTTCGATGGTGTCGCGCTCTTCGCCGATGCTGGCGGCGATGTTGTCCAGCCCCACCGGCCCGCCGTCGAAGCGGTGAATCACGGCTTCGAGCAGCTTGCGGTCCATCAGGTCGAAGCCCTGCGGATCCACGTCGAGCATGGCCAGCGCGCGGTTGGCGATGTCCAGCGTGATGGTGCCGCGGCCTTTCACGTCGGCGAAGTCGCGCACGCGGCGCAGCAGCCGGTTGGCGATGCGCGGCGTGCCGCGCGAGCGGCGCGCGATCTCGAAACCGCCTTCTTCGTCCATGGGCGCGCCCAGCAGGCCCGCGCTGCGCTTGACGATGCGCGCGAGTTCCTCAGACGTGTAGAACTCCAGCCGCGCGACGATGCCGAAACGGTCGCGCAGCGGGTTGGTCAACATGCCCGCGCGCGTGGTCGCGCCGACCAGGGTGAAGGGCTGCAGGTCGAGCTTGATGCTGCGCGCGGCCGGGCCTTCGCCGATCATGATGTCGATCTGGTAGTCCTCCAGCGCGGGGTAGAGAATTTCTTCGACGACCGGGCTGAGCCGGTGGATCTCGTCGATGAACAGCACGTCGTTGGCTTCGAGGTTGGTCAACAAGGCCGCCAGATCGCGCGGCTTTTCCAGCACCGGGCCGCTGGTCTGGCGCAGGTTCACACCCAGCTCCTGCGCGATGATGTGTGAGAGCGTGGTCTTGCCCAGACCTGGCGGGCCGAACAGCAGCACGTGGTCCAGCGCCTCGCTGCGCTTCTTGGCCGCGCCGATGAAGATTTCGAGCTGCTCGCGCACCTTCACCTGGCCCACGTACTCGTCGAGCAGCTTGGGGCGCAACGCGCGCTCGATCGCTTCCTCTTTGGGCGACGCGGGCGCGGCGGACACCACGCGGGGCGCAGGGGCGAAATCGTCGGTCTGGATGCTCATGGGGTGTTCACTTCGCCAGCGCCTTCAGCGCCAGTTTGATGCCCTCGCTCACCCCCACATCGGCCGGCAGGGCCTTGAGGGCGGCGGCGGCGTCTTTTTCGCTGTAACCCAGCGCCATCAGGGCCTGCTGGATGTCGCTCTGCACATCGCTTTGCACCGGGCCACCGCTGGCCAGGTTCAGGTCGGCGCCGAGCTTGCCCTTGAGTTCGAGCAGCAGGCGCTCGGCGGTTTTCTTGCCGATGCCGGGTACCTTGACGATGCGCCCGCTGTCCTGCGCGCTGATGGCCTGGGACAGATCGGCCACGCTCATGCCTGACAACACCGACAGCGCCGTTCGCGGCCCCACGCCGCTGATCTTGATGAGCTGGCGAAAGGCCTCGCGTTCGGGCGCGCTGCCAAAGCCGTAGAGGATCTGCGCGTCCTCGCGCACCACGAAGTGCGTCAGCAGCGACACCTTCTCGCCCGCGCCCGGCAGGTTGTAGAAAGTGCTCATGGGCACGTCCACCTCGTAGCCCACACCGTGGCAGTCGATCAGGATCTGCGGCGGATTCTTTTCCAGCAGGGTGCCGGTCAACTTGCCTATCATTGGGAACTTTCCTTTGTAAGTCGTTCGCCGGGCCGCCCCGGGAACGACTGCACCCCCTCTGGGGGCCTGGCTCGGCCAGGTTCGGGGGCCATCAACTTCACCGGATTATCGGTTTGATTCTCAGACACACCTTCTCTCCGCCCGACAACCTGCGCATGGGCCATTTGTGCGGACCGATGGACAGCCACATCCGCAGCATCGAGGCGGCGCTGCAGGTCAAGGTGGCACACCGTTTCGAGCAGTTCCGCGTCGAAGGCCCCAAGGCCAAAGCCACCCAGGCGATGGAAACGCTGCAGGCGCTGTACGAAATGGCGAAGAAGCCGATTCCGGCCGAAACGGTGCAGCTCATGCTCAGCGGCGACACCGCCCTGCCCGCCACCGGCGACGACGCCCTGGCGATGCAGACGCGTCGCGGCGAGGTGCGCGGGCGCACGCCGGCCCAGGCGCGTTACCTGGAAAACATGGCCACGCACGACATCACCTTCGGCATCGGCCCGGCCGGCACCGGCAAGACCTACCTGGCCGTGGCCTGCGCGGTGGACGCGCTGGAGCGCAGCGCGGTGCAGCGCATCGTGCTCACGCGCCCGGCGGTGGAGGCCGGCGAAAAGCTCGGCTTCCTGCCCGGCGATCTGGGCCAGAAGGTGGACCCGTACCTGCGCCCGCTGTACGACGCGCTGCACGACCTGATGGGCTTCGACAAGGTGCAGAAAGCCTTCGAGCGCCAGCAGATCGAGATCGCGCCGCTGGCCTTCATGCGCGGGCGCACGCTCAACCACGCCTTCGTGATCCTGGACGAGGCGCAGAACACCACGGTGGAGCAGATGAAGATGTTCCTCACCCGCATCGGTTTCGGCAGCAAGGCCGTGGTCACGGGCGACGTGAGCCAGATCGACCTGCCGCGCACCGAACTCAGCGGCCTGATCGACGCCGAGCGGGTGCTCAAGCGCGTGCAGGGCATCGCCATCACGCGCCTGAGCAGCGCCGACGTGGTGCGCCACCCGCTGGTGGCGCGCATCGTGGACGCCTACGAGGCGCGCCACCCCAGCACCGACGTGGCCCCCGCCAAACGCGCGCGCCGCACGGCCGCCTGAACACATCCCCACCATGGCCCTGCCCTCCCTGAGCCTCTCCCTGCAATTCGGCGCGCTGGAAGACGCCGCCCCCCACCGCGCCGCGCTGCCCCGCCACAAGGTGGTGCGCTGGATCCGCCACGCGCTCGACGCCGACGCCGAGATCACGGTGCGCGTCGTCGACGCCGAAGAAGGCCAGGCGCTCAACCGCGACTACCGGCACAAGGACTACGCCACCAACGTGCTGACCTTCGACTACGCCACCGAACCGGTGGTGATGGCCGACTTGGTGCTGTGCGCGCCCGTGGTTGCGCGCGAAGCCGCCGATCTGGGCAAACCGCTGGCCGAGCACTACGCGCACCTGCTGGTGCATGGCACGCTGCACGCTCAAGGCTGGGACCACGAAACCGGCGAAGAAGACGCGCAGGCGATGGAAGCGCGCGAAACCGCCATCCTGGCCGGACTCGGCGAGCCGGACCCGTACCGGCGCGACTGACCCGGTCGGGCGCTGCCGCCGCGTCAAGCGGCCTGCGCGCCCATCGCTTCGACTTCCATCAGCAACTCTTGCCGGCAGATGTCGGCCTGCAGGCACACCAGGGGCGCCGCGCCGATGCGTTGCGCCAGCACGGCCTGCACAGCGGCGTGGTCCGCCGCGTGGCGGATGTAGACCCGGTAGTTCAACGCCGGCAGGGTGAAAGCGCCGCCACGTGCATGGCGGTTGGCCTCGGCGACCACGGCGGCGATGTTGTCCATCGCCTCCTGGCTTTGCGCCCGCACATCGCCGGGGTGCACGCTGCGGTGGCCGACGATGCTGGCCGTGCCCGAGATGAACAGCAGTTCCTGCCCCGGCGGGTAGACCAGCGCGGCGCGCGAAAACGTGGGGCTGCGCGGCCCGTAGTCGGCCGGGTAGTGGTAGGCGCTGACCTGGCGCGGGTTCTCGACCGGCAGCACCGGCGTGGCGCCCGCCAGGAAGGCGATCGATAAGGGCCCGCCGGCCAGCCCGATGGCGCAGGCGGCCGGCACCTGGCCCTCCACGCCGCGGGCGCTCTGCACAAACGCCGAACCGCGTCCCAGGTTGAACAGCCGGTAGCGTTCGAGCTCGCCCGACTGGCCGGTGATGTCGGCCATGTAGTTCCAGACCCGCCACAGATGCGGCAGACCCTGCGCGTCGAGCAGGCGAAACAGGCGGGCATAGGCCTGCTCGCTGAGGACCTGCAAGACGGGCTGCGCGGACGCAGGGGACGCCGAATCGGCGAGCGGCTCGGCGAGGTCGATCTGGCCGAAGAGCACATCGCCACTGCGCCGCCAGTGGATGCCTTCGGTATGGCCCTCCAGCGTGGGTCCGTCCGTCACCCAGGTTTCGTGCAGCACGCCCGGCCCGGCGCCCAGCAGCGGCGCCTCCAGGCGCTGCACCGGCCAGTCTGGCCGGCTGGCGGGCAAGGACCTGCCCAGCAAGCTGGCACCCAGCACGTGAGAGCCTTCCCCGGTGAACGGGGAAACGGTGGACATCAATTCAAGCGTCATGGGTTCACAGTGGGGAAGAAGATGGCGGCGCCATGCGCAACGGGATCGTCACCGGGCCATCGTTGACGAGGTGCACCCGCATGTCGGCACCGAATCGGCCGGTCTGCACCTCGGGATGCGCCGCGCGAGCCTTTTCAACAAAGTCGTCGTAGAGCGCCTCGCCCAACGCCGGCGGCGCCGCACCGGTGAAACCGGGCCGGTTGCCGCTGCGGGTGTCGGCCGCCAGCGTGAACTGGCTGACGATGAGCAGGCCGCCGCCCACGTCCTGCACGCTGCGGTTCATCTTGCCCTGGTCATCGGAAAAAATGCGCAGCTTCAGGATCTTGGACAGCAGCTTCTCGCCCACGGCTTCGTTGTCGTCGGGTTCGGCGCAGACCAGCACCAGCAGCCCGGCACCAATCTCGCCCACCGTCTCGCCAGCGATCACCACGCGGGCCTCGCTCACGCGTTGCAGCAAAGCGATCATGTCAACAGCCCCCAATGCAACGCGCGGCGCAGCAAACCGGGGGCGCGGCGGGGGTGGGCTTCAAATCAGATCCTTTTCATCGTCGAAATGCGCCTCCACGTCGCTGGGCAACAGCTGGATGGTGGCGCGCAGGCCTGGCACCGCGCTCATGAGCGCCTGCTCTACGCTGGCCCGCACCGCCGCCGCGCGCCCGAGCGACCAGGCCGCGGGCATGTGCATGTGCAGGTCCACGAAGCGGCGTTGCCCGGCCTTGCGGGTGCTCACGTGGTCGAAACGGATGATGGCCGTTTCGCCGCGCTGGCTCTCGAACCCGTCCAGCGTCTGCTGGATCGTGGCCATCACCTCGGGCTCCACCGCTTCGTCCATCAGCCCCTGCGACGAACGCCAGAGCAGGTGAAAGCCTTCTTTCAGGATGTTCAAGGCCACGCCGATGGCCACCACCGGGTCCAGCCAGAGCCAGTCGGTGAAATGCACCAGCCCAATGCCGATCACCACACCGGCCGAGGTCCAGACGTCGGTGATCAGGTGCTTCGCATCGGCTTCGAGCGCGATCGAGCGGTGTTGCTTGGCCGAGCGGAACATCACCCAGGCCAGCAGGCCATTGAGCGCCGAGCTGGCCACCGACAGCGCCAGCCCCCAGCCCACCTGCTCGATGGGCTGCGGGTCAAGCAGGCGGAGCAGCGCCGTCCAGACGATGCCCAGCGCGGCCACGATGATCAGGATGCCTTCGAAGCCGGAGGAAAAATACTCGGCCTTGTGGTGACCGTAAGGATGGTCCTCGTCCGCCGGACGCGCCGCGATCGTCACCATCACCAGTCCGAAGATGGCGCTGGCCAAATTCACCAGCGACTCCATGGCGTCGGACAGCAGCCCCACCGAGTCGGTGATCACCCAGGCCAGGGTCTTGAGGGTGATGGTGATCACCGCCACCGCCACGGAGGCCATCAACAGGCGCTGGGGCGTCAGGAATCGCATCATCATGGCTGCACCACTTGTGAATCGGAAGAACAGGCGGGGCCTCCGGCGTTCAACGGCTGGGGCATAACGCCAGGATACGCCCTGGCCAGCCGGCGCTTCGGGCCGGCCAGTGCCACGTCACACCAGACTGACACGGGCGAACTTGCGTTTGCCCACCTGAACGACGTACGACCCGGCGTCGAGCCGGAGACCCTTGTCACTGAGCACCACGCCGTCGATGCGCACGCCGCCGCCGTCGATCAAGCGGTTGCCTTCACTGGACGACGCCGCCAGACCGGCCGCCTTCAACAGCGCACCGATGCCCATGGGCGCGCCCGGCAGCGTCACCTCGGGAATCTCGTCGGGCACACCGCCCTTGCTGCGGTTGATGAAGTCCTGCTCGGCCGCTTCGGCCGCCGCAGCGCTGTGGAACCGGGTGGTGATTTCCTTGGCCAGCATCACCTTGGCGTCCTTGGGGTTGCGCCCGCCGTCGATCTCCTGTTTCAGCGCCTCGATCTCGGCCAGAGACCGGAAGGACAGCAGCGTGTACCAGCGCCACATCAGCGTGTCCGAAATGCTCAGGACCTTGGCGAACATGGTGTTGGCTTCTTCGGTGATGCCGATGTAGTTGTTCTTGGACTTGGACATCTTCTCGATGCCGTCCAGGCCTTCGAGCAGCGGCATGGTCAGGATGCATTGCGGCTCCTGGCCGTACTCCTGCTGCAGGTGGCGCCCCATCAGCAGGTTGAACTTCTGGTCGGTGCCGCCGAGCTCCAGGTCGCTCTTCAAGGCCACCGAGTCGTAGCCCTGCATCAGCGGGTACAGGAACTCGTGCACGCTGATCGGCGTGCCGGCCTTAAAACGGTCGTGGAAATCGTTGCGCTCCATCATGCGCGCCACGGTGTACTTGGCCGCGAGCTGGATCATGCCCATGGACCCCAGCGGCAGGCTCCACTCGCTGTTGTAGCGGATCTCGGTCTTCGCCGGGTCCAGCACCAGGCTGGCCTGCCGGTAGTAGGTCTCGGCATTGGCCTTGATCTGCTCGGGGGTCAGCGGCGGGCGCGTGTTGTTGCGACCGGAGGGGTCGCCGATCAGGCTGGTGAAGTCGCCGATCAGGAAAATCACCTGATGCCCCAGGTCCTGGAGCTGGCGCATCTTGTTGAGCACCACGGTGTGGCCGATGTGGATGTCGGGCGCGGTGGGGTCCAGCCCCAACTTGATGCGCAGCGGCACGCCCGTGGCCTCCGACCGCGCCAGTTTCTTCACCCAGTCGTCCTGCGGAATGAGTTCTTCGCAGCCGCGCAGCGTCACGCTCAGGGCCTCGCGCACACCTTCCGTCAGTTCACCCGGTACAAGGGCCTGTTTTTGAGAACTTTTGCCGTCTTTTTGGGGGGTGTTCATACGGGTTTTTTCAGATGCTGCAGCCCTGGATCTGGCTATACTTTTGATCGACAGAACCGTGGATTCTAGTTGGCATGATTCATGCCAGCACAAAGTGTGTCCCTTGCCGTTGATCGGCCAGCGGGAACCACCACCTCCAACGCTGATTCTCTTCCCCATTTTTGTGCGCCGTTCACGCGGCGCGCCCGCTGGACCTGTATCTTGAAACCATCCAACTTGGACACCATGAGCCTGGCGGCGCGCACCGCCCCGCTACGTCTGGCCGCCAGCCTTGGCCGGCATCCCCGCCGCATCATGGCCGGCATCGGTCTGTTGCTGTTGGGCACCGGTGTCACCGCATTCGGCATCGCACCGATGGCCCCCGACGCGGCCACGCTGCCGGTGCATCAGGTGATCGAGGCCCTGGCCGCCGAGCCGCTGACGCTGGAACTGCCCGCCACGGCCGTTCCCTTTGTCCTGTACCGCAGCGACACCGTGCGCCGGGACGACACCGCTCAAAGCCTGCTGCAACGCCTGGGCGTGCTGGACGCGGCGGCCTCGGAATTCCTGCGCAACGATCCGACCGCGCGCCAGCTCTTTGGCGGGCGCACCGGCAAACTGGTGACGGTCGAGACCAACGACCGCCAGGAACTGATGCGCCTGAGCGCGCGCTGGCTGCCGGACGAGGGGCGGGTGTTCCACCGCCTGGTGATCGAGCCGGGTGCCGATGGCCTGTCCGCCCGGGTCGAAACCGGTGCGCTGGTCGCCAGCACCAAGCTCGCCGGTGGCGTGATCCGCAGCTCGTTGTTCGCGGCAACCGATGAAGCGGGCCTGCCCGAGAACGTGGCCGTGCAACTGGCGGAGATTTTTGGCTCCGACATCGATTTCCGGCGCGATCTGCGCCAGGGCGACCGCTTCAGCGTGGTGTACGAAAGCCTGGAGGCCGATGGCGAAAGCCTGCGCGCGGGCCGGGTGCTCAGCGCGGTGTTCGTCAACCAGGAACGCGCGCACGAGGCGGTGTGGTTTGAGGCCCCCGGCCAAAAAGGGGCCTACTACGGTTTTGACGGGCAAAGCTCCCGCAAGACCTTCCTGAGTTCTCCTCTGGAGTTCACCCGCGTGAGCAGCGGCTACGGCATGCGCTTCCACCCCATCTCCGGCAGGCAGAAAGCCCACCTCGGCGTGGACTATGCCGCACCCAGTGGCACACCGGTTCGCACCATCAGCGACGGCGTGGTCAGTTTTGCGGGATGGCAGCGCGGCTATGGCAACGTGATCGAAATCAGCCACCGGGACAACAAGTCCACCTTGTACGCGCACCTGAGCCGCATCGACGTCAGGCGCGGTCAGCAGGTGGAACAGGGTGAACGTGTGGGCGCCGTGGGTTCCACGGGTGCGTCCACCGGGCCCCACCTGCATTTCGAATTCCGCGACCGTGGCGTGCACCAGGACCCGCTGGAAGTCGCACGCCGCAGTGAAACCGTCCCGCTGAGTCCGGCACTGCGCTCGCAGTTCGATGCGGTGGCGCAGGCCCAGCGTCTGCATCTGGACGCGGCGGCCACCATCGAACAGGCCAGCGCCGAATAGGGCCTGTTCCAGACCAACAAAAAGGGGAGCCAGTGGCTCCCCTTTTTGTTGTCCGGCAACCCCGCTTCAGACGCTGAAGCTCGAACCGCACCCGCAGGTGGTGTTGGCGTTGGGGTTCTTGATCACGAACTGGGCACCTTCCAAGTCTTCCTTGTAGTCGATCTCGGCGCCCACCAGGTACTGGTAGCTCATCGCATCGATCAACAGCGACACGCCATTCTTCGTCATGGTGGTGTCGTCGTCGTTGACCACTTCGTCAAACGTGAAGCCGTACTGGAAGCCAGAGCAGCCCCCACCTTGCACGAACACGCGCAACTTCAGGTCGGGATTGCCCTCTTCAGCCACCAGCTCGGCCACCTTGGCCGCAGCGCTGTCCGTGAAGACCAGCGGGGCTGGCATTTCGGTCTGGATGTTGTCGGCCACTGCGCTCATGGATCACCTCGTGTCGTGGTTGTGGCGGGTGGGCCCGCACACGGGAAATGGTGGTGTGAATGTCGACCATCCACCGGAATCTGAATGCTATAGCAAATCGCTCGGGAATGTGCTCAGCCGTTGTTTGCCGCCAGCTTCAGTGGGGGTTTTTCCTCAATCCCACCACCGGCCATGGGTTTGAGCTGGCCGGAGATGGTGGCGCCCTGGTGCATCTCCAGCGACTTGTACGACACATCCCCCTCGATGCGAGCCTTGGGCTGGAGTTCCAGCAGATCGTAGGCAAACACGGGGCCCTTGACGGTGCCGTTGATGATGACGTGGTCCGCGTGGATCTGGCCGGTGGCGCTGGCTGTTTCACTCACCACCAGGATGCTGGGCTGCGCGTCGCTGGCGCGGATGTCGCCCACCACCTCACCGTCGACCCGCAGGCCGTCGTGGAACAGGACGTTGCCTTCGATGCGGGTGCCATGCGCGATCAGGCTTTTGATGGGTGGCTGCTTCTTCTTGCCAAACATAGGGAAATGCTCCAGACGACTAATGGTTATTCAAAGCTCAAAGCTTGAGGGTTTGCACCGACTTCACCGCGCCTCCTTGCAGGATCTTGGCGGTGACGGTTTTTACCACGGCCTGAACCGGCACATCCACCAGCCCCTCCTGGCGTAGGTAGCTCTGGATCAGGACCGGTTGAGGCTGCGGCGCCTGGGTCGTGGCCCAGGGCTTGCCGTCCAGCGTGCCGGCAAAGGTGATTTCCAGCGTGCCCCGGAAGTCGGGGGCGTTTTTCATGGCCTGGATCATGAGCGCCTGCCATTTGAGCTGCCCTTCTGCCACGCGCTCCACCTGCAGGCCACGGATGCTCAAGGCGTTCGTGCCCGAACCCGGAATGAGGCGCTCAAAGAAGCCCAGATCGCTGCGCAAGACCTGGTTGTCGGCCTCGAGCTGGCGGATCTGCAGCATGAGCTGCGCCTGGGCGGCCTTTTCGGCCGTGAGCAGGCTTTCGGACGTGTTGGACACGGACTGCGCCTTGCCCAGTTCGGCCCGCAGCACCTGCACTTCGGCGCGCAGCTGTTGCAGTTCCTGCTTGGCGTTGCGGTCCAGACCGGCAATGTCCTTGCCGAACTCGAAGGCCCACAGCGCCAGCGCGCCGGAAAAACCCAGGACCACGGCCCCCAGGAGCCAGCGAAACGGCCACGGCAGGGCGCTGCGCACCGAGACCCGGGGGGCGCTCACCGTCAACCGTCTGCGCAACAGGCGAAACCGCATTCACTCACCTCTAACGAACGATTCAGACGCCCACAAGGGGCCCTCAAAAGCAAAAAACCGCCCCAAGACGAACTTGTGGGCGGCTTTTGCGACAGGAGCCAGGCGCGTTAACGCTTGCTGAACTGCTTGGCGCGGCGTGCGGAACGCAGACCGACCTTCTTGCGCTCGACTTCACGGGCATCGCGCGTGACGAAACCGGCGTTGGACAGCTCCGGCTTGAGCGTTGCGTCGTAATCGATCAGGGCGCGGGTGATACCGTGGCGCACCGCACCGGCCTGGCCGGACTCGCCACCACCGTGCACGTTGACCATCACGTCGAAGGTTTCGGCGTGGTTGGTCAGCATCAGCGGCTGCTTGGCGATCATGATGGAGGTTTCGCGGCCGAAGTAGGACTGGATGTCCTTGCCGTTGACCACGATCTGGCCGGAGCCTTTTTTCAGAAACACACGGGCGACGCTGGATTTGCGACGGCCGGTGCCATTGTTCCATTCACCAATCATCTCAAGGCTCCTTTAGAGTTCCAGCACTTGTGGCTGTTGGGCGGTGTGCGGGTGCTCTGCACCGCCGTACACCTTGAGCTTCTTGATCATGGCGTAGCCCAGAGGACCCTTGGGCAGCATGCCCTTGACGGCCTTCTCGAGCGCGCGGCCAGGGTGCTTGGCCTGCATGTCGCGGAAGTTGGTGGCGTAGATACCGCCCGGGTAGCCGGAGTGGCGGTAGTAAATCTTGTCGAGGGACTTGGTGCCCGTGACGCGGATCTTGGACGCGTTGATGATGACGATGAAGTCACCGGTATCGACGTGAGGCGTGTAAATGGCCTTGTGTTTGCCGCGCAAACGGAGAGCCACTTCACTGGCAACTCGTCCGAGGACCTTGTCGGTCGCGTCAATCACAAACCACTCGTGCGTCACGTCAGCGGGTTTGGCGCTGAACGTTTTGGTCATGAGTTTTCTCTTCAAAGAAGTGGTTTGGCGGCTCTTTTCCACGGTCGGTTGTTCTCTGTCGGAACACTCTTAGGTGGGGCTTTGCACCCCGGTTGCCCGGTGCGCGGTCTTCGTCGCGGAGCCATGCGTTTCGCTGCGAAGCCCTCCATTGTACGAAATTACCGCCGCTGCTGGCAAGCGCGGCGGCAAGTTTTGTCTCTCATCGGCGTCCGGGGCGCTACCATCGACGCATGTTCAGTTACCGACACGCCTTCCACGCCGGCAACCACGCCGACGTGCTCAAACACACCACCCTGATCGCCACGCTGCGCCATCTGATGCAGAAAGAGGCCGGCATCACGCTGATCGACACCCACGCGGGTGCCGGGCTGTACCGGCTGGACGGCGACTACACCGAAACCGGCGGCGAGGCCAAGGACGGTGTGGTCAAGCTGATGGCGGCGCTGCGCCCGGCAGGTGCTGAACCCGTGGCCGCCGCGCCGGCGCTGGACGACTACCTGGACCTGATCGCCAGCTTCAACCCCTCGGGCTTGTTGCGTGTCTACCCGGGTTCGCCCTTCGTCATGCATTCCCTGCTGCGCACCGAATCGCGCGACCGGCTCAAGTTGTTCGAGCTGCACCCCACCGACAGCCGCACCCTGTCGGCCAACATCGGCCAGCTCGAAGCCGGTCGGCAGATCGCGGTGGCCCTGCAGGACGGTTTCGAGGGCGTCAAGCCGCTGCTGCCCCCGCCCCCGTCGGCCACTGGCTCCAAGCGGGCCCTGGTGCTGATCGACCCCAGCTACGAGATCAAGAGCGACTACGGGAAAGTGAGCGCCTGCATACAGGAACTCATCCGCCGCTTCCCGACCGGCACCTACCTGGTCTGGTACCCGATCATTCCGCGCCCGGAGGCGCACGACCTGCCGCGCCGCCTCAAGACCCTGGCCAACCAGGCGCAACGGCCCTGGCTGCATGCCACGCTGGCGATCGGGCAGGACCCGACGCACGGCCCGGACGACCGCCCTGGCCTGACCGCCAGCGGCATGTTCGTCATCAACCCACCGCACACGCTCAAGGCCGCGCTGCAGGCAGCGCTGCCGCAATTGCTGGCGATTCTGGGGCGTGGTCGGGGCAAGTCCCAGTCGCTGGATACGGGCGGCTGAGTCGCGCCCGGCGCCTCAAGGACGCGCCAGCACCATCGTCCAGTAGCGGCCGTAGGTGCTGCCGCTGCGCTGGACGCAGGCCACACCCACGTGCACGTACCCCGCACGCATGAGGTTGCTGCAATGGCCGGGGCTGTCCAGCCAACCCGCCACCACGGCCGGGACGGACGGCGGACCGGCGGCGATGTTCTCCCCCACCGAGGTCCAGGCGTAGCCCTCGGCCAGCACGCGCTGGTCGACGGTTCGACCGTCGCGCCCGGTGTGCGAAAAATAGTCGTGCACCGCCATGTCGGTCGAATGGCGGGCCGCCGCTGAAAACAGGCGCGCATCCCAGGCCAGCGGCGGCACCGCCGGCAGGGCCGTCGAGCCACAGCTGCGCGCGCGGGCCCTGGCCGCGTTGACCTGCCGGAGCAGGGCCGCCTGGAAATCGGGCAGATCACAACTGGTGCTGGCGTCCAGCGGCAGCAGACCGCTGGCGGACGGATCGGACCCCGGGGCGTCAGACCCACCGCCGCCACCACAGGCGATCAACAGCGCCACCCCCACGGCACCCACACCCAGCCAGGCCGGCACACGCCGCGCCGTTGGCACCGAGAACACAAGGGAAGACGTCATGGGCGCGACTCTAGGGGCAAATGCCGCTCATCGGGTAAGGGAATGTGTCGCCTCACGGCACCCTCGGTAAAACCCTGACGCCGCGCCCCACAATTAACCAACCGATCGGTCGGTTAATTACCTATACTGCCGTCCTACCCGTGTCGCACCCACCGGCCGGAGCAGGAGAAGCCCATGTACACCCAGTCCTTTTCGGTTGCGGACAGCGAGGCCAGGCCGGATCTGAAATCGGTCGCCGCCCCGCCTTCCGCCGAAAACACCGCGCTGCAAACCCACTTTGATGCGGTGATCGACGCCGACGGCAAGATCGAACCGCGCGACTGGATGCCCGACGGCTATCGCAAGACCCTCGTGCGCCAGATCAGCCAGCATGCGCACAGCGAGATCGTGGGCATGCTGCCCGAGGGCAACTGGATCAGCCGCGCGCCCAGCCTCAAGCGCAAGGCCATCCTGATCGCCAAGGTGCAGGATGAAGGCGGCCACGGGCTCTATCTCTATTCCGCCGCCGAGACCCTGGGCACCAGCCGCGACCAGATGCTGGACGCGCTGCACGCTGGCCGGGCCAAGTACAGCTCCATCTTCAACTACCCCACGCTCAACTGGGCCGACGTCGGCGTGATCGGCTGGCTGGTGGACGGCGCGGCGATCATGAACCAGATCCCGCTGTGCCGCTGCAGCTATGGGCCGTATGCGCGCGCCATGATCCGCGTCTGCAAGGAAGAAAGCTTCCACCAGCGCCAGGGCTACGAGGCCCTGCTGGTGATGATGCAGGGCACGGCCGAGCAGAAGGCCATGGTGCAGGACGCGGTGAACCGCTATTGGTGGAAGTGCCTGGCCATGTTCGGCCCGCCCGACGCCGACAGCCCCAACAGCGTGCAGGGCATGCGCTGGGGCATCAAGCGCATCAGCAACGACGACCTGCGCCAGAAGTTCATCGACGCGACCGTGCCGCAGGCCGAGGTGCTGGGCGTGACCCTGCCCGACCCCGATCTGAAATGGAACGCCGAGCGCGGCCATTACGACTACGGACCCATCGACTGGGACGAGTTCTGGGCCACGGTCAACGGCCATGGCCCGATGAACAAGGAGCGCCTGGCCACCCGCGTCAAGGCGCACGAACAGGGGGCCTGGGTGCGCGAAGCCGCGATGGCCCATGCCGCCAAGCAACAGCAACGTCAACAGAAGGAGGCCGCATGAACCAGAGCCCTCACCCCAGCCCCCTCCCCGGAGAGGCCGCGCCCGCACTGAAAGAGTGGCCGCTCTGGGAAGTGTTCGTGCGCAGCAAGCAGGGCCTGGAGCACAAGCACTGCGGCAGCCTGCACGCCAGCGACGCGCAACACGCGCTGCAGATGGCGCGCGACGTCTACACCCGCCGCCAGGAAGGCGTGAGCATCTGGGTGCTGCCGTCCAACGCCATCACCGCCTGCGAGCCCGACAGCAAGGACAGCTTCTTCGACCCGGCGGCCGACAAGATCTACCGCCACCCGACCTTCTACGAAATCCCCGAAAAAGTGGGGCACATGTGATGGCAGCAACCGAACCGAGCGCCGCGCAGGGCCGCCCCAAGCAAGCGAGCACCCCCACGGGGGGCAGCGAACCACGCGAAGCGGGGAGCGTGGGGGCTCCAGTGGACTATGTATTGCACCTGGCCGACAACGCCCTGGTGCTGGGCCAGCGCAACGCCGAGTGGTGCGGCCATGGTCCCGTCCTGGAAGAAGACCTGGCCCTGGCCAACAACAGCCTGGACCTGATCGGCCAGGCGCGCCTGCTGTATCAGCACGCGGCCAGCCTGATCAACGCCGACCCGGCCGAGGCACTGCGATTCGCCCACCTGCAGGGCGCACGCCAGAACGGACTGATCGCCGAGGACACGCTGGCCTACTTCCGCGGCACTGCCGAGTTCCGCAACCACACGCTGATGGAGCTGCCGCACCACGGCCCGCTGGTGGGTTACGCGGTGAGCGAGCGCGACTACGCCGTGACCATTGCACGCAACTTCCTCGTCAGCGCACTCATGGTGCTGGTGTGGGACGGCCTGCGGGCGTCGAAGGATGCGCAACTGGCCGCCATCGCGGCCAAGTCCCTGAAGGAAGTGCGTTACCACCTGCGCCACGCCAGCGACTGGCTGGTGCGCTTCGGCGATGGCACCGAAGAATCGCACCGCCGCGCGCAGGCGGCCATCGACCACCTGCTGCCCTACTGCGAAGCCTTCTGGCACCCGTCGCCCGCTGAGCAGGCGGCCGCCGCCGATGGCAGTGGCGTGGACGTGCGAACGCTGCGCGATCACTGGAACGCCCTGGTCAACGACACCCTGACCGAAGCCACGCTCACGCGCCACGACCAGCCACACGCGGGTTACGTGGCACAAGGCCATGTGGGCGTGCACTCCGAGCACCTGGGCTTCCTTCTGGCCGAGATGCAGAGCCTGGCGCGGGCGCACCCGACCGCCGTCTGGTGAACACCATGCATGCGGCCACCCCCGCTTCGCTCGCCGCCATCGCCGAGGCGCTGGCGCACCTGGCCGACCCGGAGATTCCGGTCATCAGCCTGCGCGAGCTGGGCATCCTGCGCGCCGTGCGCGAGGGGGCCGACGGCGTGCCGGAAGTGGTCATCACGCCCACCTACAGCGGCTGCCCGGCCATGGGCCAGATCGAGGACGACATCGTCGCCGCACTGCGCGATGCCGGGCTGCCCGGCCGCGTCGTCACGCAGCTCTCGCCCGCCTGGACCACCGACTGGATGAGCGAGGCCGCGCGCGAGAAGCTACGCGCCTATGGCATCGCACCGCCGCAGTGCGGCAGCCACGCCGATACGCCCGCTGGGGTGCTGAAGTTCAGCCGCCACGCGACCCGGCACATCGCGGTGCCTTGCCCCCAGTGCGGCTCAACCAACACCACGGAAACCTCGCCGTTCGGCTCCACCGCCTGCAAAGCACTCTTCAAGTGCCTCGACTGCCTGGAGCCCTTCGACTACTTCAAACCATATTGACGCCATGAGCCACGCCGCCCCCCGCTTCCACGACCTCACCGTCTCGCGCGTCCACCCCGAGGCCGCCGGGTCGGTGGCGGTGTCGCTGCGCATTCCGCCCGAGCTGCGCGACACCTTCGCTTTCGAACCGGGCCAGTTCCTCACGCTGCGCACCACCATCGGCGGACAGGACGTGCGGCGCAGCTACTCCATCAGCAGCCCGCGCAGCCTGCTCACGCAGCGGGGCGAACTCACGCTGGGCATCCGGCCGGTCGAAGGCGGCGTGTTTTCGAACTGGGCGGCGGCCGATCTCCAGGCCGGGGACACGCTGCGTGTGATGCCGCCCGACGGCCGCTTCACCGTGCACAAGCCACGCGCCATCCATCGCGTGGGCTTCGCGGCGGGCTCGGGCATCACCCCCATCCTGTCCATCATGGCCAGCACGCTCGAAGAATCGCCCGAAGCGAAATTCACCCTGGTCTACGGCAACCGCCGCATGGCCAGCGTGATGTTCAACGAAGCGCTGCAGGACCTGAAGGACAAGTACCCCAGCCGCCTCACGCTGATCCACGTGCTCTCTCGCCAGGCGCAGGAAGTGCCGCTGCTCGAAGGCCGCATCGACGGCGACAAGGTGCGCGCCCTCATCGCCACGCTGCTGCCCGTGGGCAGCATGGACGAGGTGTTCATCTGCGGCCCGGAGGCCATGATCGAGGCCACGCAGCGGGCGCTGCTGGAAGCGGGCGTGCGACCCGACCGCCTGCACGCCGAACGTTTTACCTCGCCCACGCTGGAAGCCCTGCCCGCCGATCAGCGCCGGGCCGCGGTGCTGGGCCACCCGGCCGTGCCGACCGAAGGCGAGGTCGCGCTGACCGTGGTACTCGACGGCAAACCGCACCAGCTGCGCATGGGCAAGGACGAACACGTGCTGGACGTCGCCCTCAACGCCGGGCTGGACCTGCCCTGGTCCTGCCGCGGTGGCGTGTGCTGCACCTGCCGCGCCAAGGTGGTGCAAGGCGCGGTGACCATGGACAAGAACTTCACGCTCGAACCCTGGGAGACCGAGAAGGGCTTCGTGCTGAGCTGCCAGGCGCGACCGACGACCGACCGGCTCGTGGTGAGCTACGACGAGCGCTGACCCCCACATTCGACGCTGCCCGCACCCATTGGCCGAGCCGGTGCGCGTGCCCCATCCCAGCACACGCCGAAGATCCGGCTTCGCCGGTCCAAGGGCGTGGTCCCCCTTGGGGGGCTGAGGGCCGCGGCTCTGAATCTGCCTGCGCAGATTCGGACAGCCCGAAGTGTCTGCGGCTCTGACGCAGACGCGGCCTGCAAGGCGCGCAAAGCGGCGCAGGGGGGGTCACACCTTGCTCAGCGCCTGCTCCAGATCGGCCATCAGGTCATCGATGTGTTCGATGCCGATGGACAGGCGGACCATGTCGGGGCTCACGCCGGCTTTCTTCATTTCGTCGGGGTTGAGCTGGCGGTGCGTGGTGGTGGCCGGGTGGCAGGCGAGCGACTTGGCGTCGCCGATGTTCACCAGGCGGGTGAAGAGCTGCAGCGCGTCCTGGAAGCGCGTGCCGGCGGCGATCGCATCGCTGGACTTCAGGCCAAAGCTGATGATGCCGGAGGCGCGCCCACCCATGTACTGCTGCACCAGTGCATGGTCCTTGTGGTCGGGCAGGCCCGCGTAGTTGACCCAGGCCACCTTGGGGTGGTTCTGCAGGTGGGTCGCCACCTTGACGGCGTTCTCGCAGATGCGGTCCATGCGCAGCGCCAGCGTTTCGATGCCCTGCAGGATCTGGAACGCGTTCATGGGCGACAGCGCCGCACCCATGTTGCGCAGCGGCACCACGCGGGCGCGGCCGATGTAGGCCGCCGCACCCAGCGCCTCGGTGTAGACCACGCCGTGGTAGCTCACGTCGGGCTCGTTCAGGCGCTTGAAGCGCGCCTTGTGCTGCGCCCAGGGGAACGTGCCGCTGTCGACGATGGCGCCGCCGATGCTGGTGCCGTGACCGCCCAGGTATTTGGTCAGTGAATGCACCACGATGTCGGCGCCGTGTTCGAACGGGCGGCACAGGTAGGGGCTGGTCACCGTGTTGTCCACGATCAGCGGCACGCCGGCGGCGTGGGCCACGGCGGCCAGCGCGCCGATGTCGGTCACGTTGCCCAGCGGGTTGCCGATGGACTCGCAGTAGATCGCCTTGGTCTTTTCGTCGATCAGCGCGGCGAACGCGGCCGGGTCGCGCGGGTCGGCAAAACGCACGGTGATGCCTTGCTGCGGAAAGGTGTGGGCGAACAGGTTGTAGGTGCCGCCGTACAGCGTGGAGGCCGAGACGATGTTGTCGCCCGCTTCCGCGATGGTCTGAATGGCGGCCGTGATCGCCGCCATGCCAGAGGCCATGGCCAGTGCGCCCACGCCGCCTTCGAGCGCGGCCAGGCGCGCTTCGAGCACGCCGTTGGTGGGGTTCATGATGCGGCTGTAGATGTTGCCGGCCACCTTGAGATCGAACAGGTCGGCACCGTGCTGCGTGTCGTCGAAGGCGTAGGCCACGGTCTGGTAGATGGGGACCGCCACGGCCTTGGTGGTGGGGTCGGGCGTGTAGCCGCCGTGCACGGCGATGGTTTCGATCTTCATGCTGTCGCTCTCCTGATGGTGTTGTTGCGAATTCGCGCGCTCATTCTCTCAGCAGCTCCACGGTGGTCACCCCACGCTGGCGCAGACCCAGGGCGTTGATCGCCGCCCGGCTGAGGTCGATGACGCGCCCGCGTCTGAAAGGCCCACGGTCGTTGATGCGCACCAACACTTCCTTACCGGTGTGCACGCTGCGCACCCGTACCCGGGTGCCGAAGGGCAGGGTCCTGTGGGCCGCCGTGAAGGCGTGCATGTCGTAGCGCTCGCCGCTGGCGGTGCGCCGGCCGTGGAAACGCTTTCCGTACCAGGACGCCAGCCCCTGGTCGATCAGTTGATCGGGGGCAGATGGCGCCGCTGGCGCAGCATCCACCGGGGGCACCGCCGCGGTGGCCGGTTCCGGGATGCCGGGCGCGGGCGAAGGCGTTGACGCGGTTGCCGGCAGGTCCGCCGGCGGTGCGGTGGAACGGACCGCCGGGCCCGGCCGCTGGCCATCGGGCGCATCCACGGGCACGGGCGAAGGCCCGGCGCAGGCGGCGACCAGGGCGGCCAGCAGGGTGATCGCAAGGCGCAGGCGGCCGGCGGCGGGATTCGGTGCTGTGGGCATGGCGTTTTCTCTCGGCTCATGGGAGCCGGCCCCCCACCTTACCCGAGCGCCATGCGCCTCACGCGCTGTGGAGCGCCCCGATCATCAACGCAGGCTCACGCTCTGCTGCTTCCACTGTGGCATCTGCCAGCGCTGGAAAGCACCCAGCACGCTCGGGTCGCTGGCCTGTCGCTGGGGGGCGAGCGTGGCCAGGTCGAGCACTTCGTAGCGCCGCTGGTACTTGCCCTCGCCCCGGGCCTCGCGCGCCACCAGCACCTGGCGCCCGCCCGGCACCCAGCCCGCGAGCTCGGCGTAGCCGATGCCCGGCAAGGTGGGCGCCGGCGGCAGCACGCTCAGCGTCCAGCCCCCGGCCTGTTTGCGCAGCAGCCAGAGTTCGCGCCACCCCGCCATCGGCTGCACCGCCAGCGCCGCGGCATTGCCTTCGCGGTTCACGCTGAACGAGGCCGGCCACACCACGCCGTGGCTGCACTGCGTCCACAGCGGCGCACTGCCCACCGCGCCGCCGTGCAGGCTCGCGCAGGTCTGCCCCGCCTGCGCGCCGGGGCTGGTGCGCAGTTGCAGGCCCTTGCTCGGCATGCTGGCGGGAACCGCGGCCCAGCGCGAAGCGTTCACGCGCATCACCGCGTCGTTCATCAGGCTCGCGTCTGTGTCGGGCAGGCCCTGCGGGTCCACCCGCGCCAGTGCCTCCAGCGCGCGCTCGGCGGCGGTGGCGGCGTGCGCAGCACCCGGGGCACCACGCGAACGCTCGAAAGCCACCGCCGACCAGACGCTGGCACGCCGAATCTGCAAGCGGTTTTTCAGCACCGGCGGCAGGCCCGGCGCATCGGCCTGGTCCAGCAGGCTGGCGCTGTCCTCCTGGCGCTGGATGCGTTGCAGCACACCGAGCGCGGGGTCTTCACACGCCGGGTCGGTCAGGGCCAGCGCGGCGCGGGCGCGCTGCTCGGCACTGGTCGCGGGCATGGCCAGCACGCGCGTGAACAGCTCCCCGTCGTAACAGATCTGCATGCGGTCCCCGCGCTCGTGGCTGTTGAAGCGGATACCGTAGCGCCCCGCCGCGTCCAGCTGGCCCATCAGCGCTTCCTGCGCGCTGCGGGACAGGCCCGCGGCCGAAGCCCGTTGCGCCAACCGCTGTGCCGCGCCGGCCACGGCATCGAGCACCTCGGCGCCCACGGGGCCCGACAACTGCGCTGGGCTGGCCGCCTGCAGCCAGGCCGCGCCGTAGCCGAAACCCAGGCCTTCGCTGCCCGCGCTGTCCTTGACGAAGCGCAGCACCGCCAGCAGCTCGTCGGCGTGGGCCGCGTCCAGCGACAGCCGACGCAACTGGCTGGCCCGCACGTAACCACCACGTTCGCGCTGGTGGTCCCAGACCTGCACATACTCCAGGCGCTCGCCGCGGATCTCCACCAGCTCGCCCTGCCACAGCCGGGCCTGCTGGGCCGCGGCCTCGCGTGGCGCGGCGCGCAGCGCCACGGCGTCCTGCACGATCAGCGCCTGCGGCGGCATCGCCGGCGGCTGCGCGACGGTGGCGTGCGCCGGGGGCGCCACGAACACCAGCAGCCAGGCCGCCGCCGCGGCCAGCACGGCCGTGGCCACGTAGCGCAGGCAGGTCTTCACCGTCTTCTCGGGTGGGTGGGCGGGGGCTCTCATTCTTCTTCCCCTTCGTCGGCGGCGGCCCCCGAGGCGAGCGCGACGGCCTTGCCCGGGTGGCCCAACAGCCCCGAACCGATGAAGCCGCCGTCGGCTCCCGGCGCGGCGATGATGACCTGCACCTTGTCGGACAGCTTGTCGGCCATGACCTTCTGGATCAACAGCGGGTGGCGGCTCAGCAGGCTGCCTTCGCGCGCCATCTGTTCGGCGTTGGCCTTGCCCACGGCGTCCAGCCGGAATGCCTCGGCCTGCGCCAGGCGCTGGCGCGCCAGCGCTTCGCCGTCGGCTTCGATGCGCCGCGCTTCGGCGTTGCCTTCGGCGGTGCGGATGCGCGACTGTTTGTCGGCCTCGGCTTCGAGCTTGCGCTGCTCCACCTGGCGCTGCTTGAAGGGCAGCACGTGTTTCATCGCCTCTTCCTGCGCCTTGGCGGCGATCACCTGCACCTTGCCGGCGGCCTCGGCCTGCAGCTCCCGCTGCACCATCTCGGCCCGGGCTTCGAGCTCGCTTTCCTTCACGCGTTTTTCTTTCAGTTCCAGCGTGTAGCGCATCTTTTCGCTGGCCATTTCTTCGGCCAGCAGGGTTTCCATGCGCTCGCTGTACTGGGGCGGCAGGTCGATCTTGCCCACCTGCACATTGCGCAGGATCAGGCCCTCGGCGGCCAGCTTCGGCTTGAGTTCGGCTTCCATGGCCTGCTGGATCTCCGTGCGCCGGGTCGAGAAGATCTCGCGAGCGGTGTAGCGCGCGAAGGTCTTGTAGACCACGCCCTGCAGGGCCGGGTCCACCAGCTCGGCGCCCGCGTCCGCCTGCAGCCGGCTGGCCACCAGCGCGAGCTGGGCCGGGTTGACCGCGAAGCGCACCGTCACGTCCACGCCCAGCGACAACCCTTCCACCGACTGTACCGGCGCCGGCCCGTCGTGGCGCGCCATCTCGGCCGACTTCCAGTTCTGGTCGCGCAGCGACAGCACCCGCAGGCGGTGCAGGCCGGGCACCACCCAGACATTGCCCGCGCCCAGTTCCTGCTGGTGGCCGGTGAGCTGGTTGGTGCGCAGCGCCGCCTGGCCCGGGTTGATCGTCAGCGCGGGCGGGTGGCGCACCAGGGTGTAGCCGCCGGCGACCAGCAGCAGGACCCCCACCACCACCGGGGCGGTGTGCCGGGGCAGGCGCGGCAGGCGCAGCGGCGGGCGGGGCCGTGCCGGCGGCGCAACATCGTCGAACAGTGGCGCGGTGCTGGCGTCGGGTGCCGGCCGGACAAAGGCCTGGCGCAGGCGGGCGGTGAGTTGCTTGAGCGAAAACGACATGGTGAAGACTCCTGGAGATCGGGGGGCAGACGCCGCTCAACCGATGAACCCGATTCTTCGCAAGGGCCCGGGAAGCTACAACGCAGGCGCCGGGCGAGAGGCTTCAGGCCCGCGGCGGATTTGCTTCGTCCGCGGAAGATTCCTTCCGCGCCGCGCGCTGGGGGCCATTTCATAATGGCGCACCATGTCCAGCCCCAACCCGACCCTTTGCGTGGCCCTGATCGAGGACGATCAACCCACCAGCCGACAGCTGGCCACCTGGATCCGGTCGGCGCGGCCCGACATCCGGATCGACCAGTGGTTCAACCGCGACGACGCGGAAAACGCCATCAACCGCGTGCCCTACGACCTGGTGGTGCTCGACATCGAGCTCGGCCACGAGCGCCATGCCGGCGTGGCCCTGATCAACGCGATCAACAAGAACCGCCAGGGCACGCCGGTGCTGGTGGTCTCGGCCATGCCCGCGGCCATCTACCGCAGCATCATGAAGGCGCTGGACGCCTGGGACTACCTGCAGAAGACCACCTTCGAAGAGCACGATTTCATCGAGACCTTTCTGGACATCCTGCGCGTCTCGCGCAAGCAGGCCGCGGTGGCCGCACCCGCGGCACCCGCCGACGAGCTGAGCCTGGACCCGCTGTGGCAGCGCACGCCGATCTGGCGCGGCCAGCGCATCAACCTGCCGCTGACCGCGCAGCGCATCCTGGCCACGCTGCACCAGCGCGCGGGCGAGGTGGTGTCGTACGAAGAGCTGTTCGACGTGGTCAAGAGCGGGCGCAACCGCGACAACGTGCGCAAACACGTGAGCACCATCCGCGACGCGTTCCGCGAGGTGGACCCGCAGTTCGAGGGCATCGAGAACGTGCCGATGCGGGGCTTTCGCTGGGTGCGCACAGCCCTGGTTTCCGCGCCCGGCCGGAAGCCCGCATGAAGGTGCCGGGTCTCGACCTGCCCCGCTTTCGCATGGGCAAGCTCGGCGTGCCGCGCCTGGGGCTGGCCGGCTTTCGGCGGCGCATCTTCTTTCGCGCCGTCTTTGCGCTGCTGGTGCTGGCCACGCTGGGCCTGGCGCTGACCGTGCTGCGGCACGAAAAGGAGCGCAGCTACCTCAACTACCAGAACAGCTTTCGCAAGACCCAGTCGGAGATCCTCGCGCGCCTGCGCCACCCGGCCGGCCAGCTCGCCCTGCTCAATCCGCAGCACGAACCGGCCGCGCCCGGCCAGGGCGCCGAGCTCTCGCCGCTGCTGCTGCCCTTTGGCGCGCTCGACTTCGACGACCCGTTCAAGGCCCAGCAGGCGCTGGAGAGCTCGGGTTGCGCCGTGTTGTTCCAGGACGGCTCCAGCGCCTGCGCGGCGATCGGCAGCAACCCCTACGCGGGCGGCTTCGTCTACCTCGCGGGCAGCTTCGTCAGCCCGCCGCTGGTGGGCCGCGAGCGGGGCCAGCTTGAGTTGCAGGACGTGCACCGCGCCCGCGTGCACCTGACGCTGCGCGGCCAGACCACCCGCTGGATCGCGCCGTTGGAGCTGGTGGCCAGCGCCGCCAGCCAGCCGCAGGCGCCGCTGGTGGGGCGCTGGGCCGGCTTTCGGGCACCCGAGGTCGGCGCGGCGCCCGACACGCTGCAACGCAAGACCCGCCCGGTGCGGGACTTCCGCGGCTGGGTCTGGCAAAGCCCGGACTGCGCCGAGGAGGGTCAGGCGCAGCCCGACTGCCCGCGCCGCGCGTTCTATTCCATCCGCCTGCCCTCGGACGCCCTGCGCGTGGCCAACCTGCCGCCCGCCCGGGTGGTCTGGCCGCCCGCCGATCTCGCCGACATCCGCGTCGGGCTGCAGATCGTGGGGCCCGCGTCCGCGCAACTGCTGGACACCGCCGCACCGCGCCAGGCCGAGCCGTCCGCGCTGGCCGAGCTGGCGCAGTCCCTGCTGCCGGGCGAGAGCCTGCGGATCCAGCGATTGGCCAGCACCCTGGCCCCGGGCCTCACGCGTCCCCCCGCCACGCAGACCCTGCACGGCAGCGCCGACCCGGGGGAACGCGAATCGCCCTGGGTGCGCCACATCGTGGGCCTGCTGCCGGTGGGCGCCCAGGTGCCGCCGCTGCAGGCGGTGGACACCGTGGCCACGCCGGTGGGCCGCTTCGAGATCACGCTGACGGGCGACGTGCGCACGGTGGAGCGCCGCATCAGCATCGTCGCCACGCGCCTGCTCTGGCTGGTCGGGGCCATGCTGGGCGCGATCGTGCTGGCCTGGCTGCTGATCGAGATCGGCCTCATCCGCCGCGTGACCCAGCTCACCCGGCGCGCGGCGGCGGTGTCGTACAACGTGCACGCACCCCTGCCGGAAAACCGGCTCGCCGACCTGGACGTGAGCGATCTGCGTGGCAGCGACGAACTCGGCATCCTGGCCGGGGGCCTGTCCGACCTGCTGCAGCGGGTGAAGAACGACATCTCGCGCGAACACCAGCGCGCCCAGCAGGAGCTGGACATGTGGCACGCCGTGGGGCACGAGATCATGTCGCCGCTGCAGTCGCTGATGGTGCTGCACGGCCGACCCGAGGACCCGAGCCACCGCTACGTGCAGCGCATGCAGCAGGCCGTCAAGGTGCTGTACGGCCACGCCTCCCCGAGCGAGGCGATCGTCGCCGCCGACATGGCCAGCGAGCGGCTGGACATCCACGCCTTCCTGCGGCAGATCGCCGACAACGCGCACTTCTCCGGCATCGACGGCGTGCGCTACCTGGACGCGGACAACACCGGGCTGGCGGGCCTGCAGGTGCGGGCTGATGGCTTCGCGCTGGAAGACGTGGTCACGCACCTGCTGCGCAACGCCCAGCGCTGCCGCACACCAGGCACCGCCATCACGCTGTCGCTGACGGCCGACCCGCAGCACGCCTGGATCGCGGTGCACAACCAGGGGCCGGCGATCGACGCGGCGCTGCTGCCGCGGATTTTTGACTACGGTGTGTCCGACCTGCCGCCGACCGAAGGCCACCGCGGCCAGGGCCTGTTCGTGGTCAAGACCTACATGGGCAAGATGGGCGGCACGGTGCAGGCGCGCAACGCGACCGATGGCGTGCTGTTCACGCTGGGACTGGCCCGACTGGCCTGAGCGCACAAAAAAAGCCCGGAGCGCCTTGGCACCCCGGGCCACAACCCCTCACAAAAACAAGAAACGCTTTTTCTTAGAAACGCCAGCCCAGGCCCATGCCGACCAGCACCGGATCCACCTTGAAGGTGCCTGCCTTGACGCCGCCCGCGAGCACGTCGGTCTTGATGTAGACCTTCTTCACGTCAAAGTTCAGGTACATGTTTCCCGTCAGGGGCACGTCCATGCCGATCTGCAGGGCCGGGCCGAAGCTGTTGCGCTTGACGTCGGCGGCACCGCCCAGCAGGTTCACCGAGCTGAAGCGGGTGTAGTTCAGGCCGGCGCCCACATAGGGCTTCACCCCGCCCAAGTCAAAGTGGTATTGCACCGTCAGCGTGGGCGGCAGGTGGCGCAGCGAGCCGATGTTGGCGCCGCCGGCGGTCACGGTGTGTTTCTGGGGCACGGTCAGGATCAGCTCGGCCGCGAGGTTCGGGCTGAGGAAATAGCTGAAGTCCACCTCGGGCAGCCACTTGTTGTTCACTTCCAGGCCCAGGCCGGTAGTGTCCTTGTTGGCGCTGTCCAGGTGCACGGCACGGGCACGCACCAGCAGCGAGCCTGCCTTGAAATCCTGCGCCATGGCGGCGCCCGATGCCAACAACGTTATAGCGGCAATCGCGATGATGTGCTTTTTCATGGTCATCTCTCAGTCCTCAACACGGGAACATTCCCGGCTGGAATTACAGAAGACCGGGGCATGCGGGCGTTTGAGGATCGTCAAACCACGCCCCTGCACTCCCCTTGTGCGGGGTGGAATTGCCCGTGGCTTGATCTGGATCAAACCGGGGGGCGCCCGGCTTCAAGGTCTGAGCAACACCACCCGGGCCGTGCCGGACTGGATCAGCCCGATGGCCGATGCCGCGGCCTGGCTGAGGTCGATGACGCGCCCTTTGGCGAAGGGGCCGCGGTCGTTGATGCGCACCACCACCTCCTGGCCGGTGCCCAGGTGGCGCACCCGCACCCAGGTGCCGAACGGCAAGGTCTTGTGGGCCGCCGTCAGCGCGTGCCGGTCGAACGGCTCGCCGCTGGCGGTGCGCCGGCCCTGGAACTGCTGGCCATACCAGGAGGCCATGCCGCGTTCGATTTCGCTGCCGCCGCCCGGCCCGTCCCATGACCCGGGAAGTCCCAGGTCGGACGGCGAGGGCTCGCGCGTGGTGGAGCAACCGCCCAGCCACAATGCCGCGGCCAGGGCCAGCAGCAGCGCGGCCCGCGAGCTCATGACAACCGCAGGCGCTGCACGATCTCCATCGTCGCGGCGCTCTGGTTCATGGTGTAGAAGTGCAGCCCGGGCACGCCGGCGCGGTGCAGGCGATCGCACAAGTCGCTCACCACGTCCAGCCCGAAGGCCTTGATGGACGCGGTGTCGTCGCCATAGGCCTGCAGGCGCATGCGGATCCAGCGCGGAATCTCGGCGCCGCAGGCGTCGGAGAAACGCATCAGCTGGGTGGAGCTGGTGATGGGCATGATGCCCGGCACCACCGGCACGTCCACGCCCCGCCGGCGCAGATCGTCCACGTAGCGGAAATAGGCGTCGCTGTTGAAGAAGTACTGGGTGATGCCCGAATTCGCGCCCGCCTGCACCTTGGCCACGAACGCGTCCAGATCGGCCAGCGGCGACTTGGCCTGCGGATGGGTTTCCGGGTAGGCCGCCACCTCGATGTGGAACTGGTCGCCGGTTTCGGCTCGCACAAAGGCCACCAGATCGCTGGCGTAGCGGAACTCGCCGCCCAGGCCGTAGCCGCTGGGCAGATCACCGCGCAAGGCCACCAGGCGGTGGATGCCGGCACCCGCGTAGGCCGCGAGCCGCTCGCGGATGGACTCGCGCGACTGGCCGATGCAGCTCAGGTGCGGGGCCGCCGGGCAGCCCTCGGCCATGATCTCGGTCACGGCCTGCAGCGTGCCGTCCTGCGTAGAGCCACCGGCACCAAAGGTGACCGAGCAGAACTCGGGCTTGAGGGTGTAGAGCCGCTGGCGCACGGCGCGCAGCTTCTCGGCGCCGTCGGGCGTCTTGGGTGGAAAGAACTCAAAACTCAGTGGCAGTGCCATGGTGTTGCCTCAGTGGGGTGGCACGGGGCGCCGGCCTCAGGCCGTGCGCCGCGCCCAGACAAAAAATTCGCGGTTGCCGTCACCGCCGGTGATGGCGCTTTCAAAATAGTCCCGCATCGCCAGGCCGTTGTCCACGCAGGCCTGCGCGATGCGCTCGCGCACCCGCGCGTAACTCGCCGCATCCTTCACCAGGCCGCCCTTGCCGATGTGCTCAGGCTGCAGCTCGAACTGCGGCTTGACCAGCATCAGCAGGTCGCCACCGTCTTTCAACAGCGGCACGATGGCCGGCCAGACCAAGGTCTGCGAGATGAACGACAGGTCGCCCACGATCAGGTCGAACGGCGCCGCGGCGGCCTCGCCCCCGGCTTGCACCAGTTGCTCCGCCGTGAGTTCGCGGGCATTGCATTTTTCGATGCAGAGCACGCGCGCATCGGCACGCAGCTTGGGGTGCAACTGGCCCTGCCCGACATCGACACCGACCACCTGGGCGGCGCCGCGCTGCAGCAGGCAGTCGGTGAAGCCACCGCTGCTCTGGCCCACGTCGAGACACCGTTGACCCGTCACCTCCATCCCGCAATGCGTGAGCGCACCGTCCAGCTTCAGCCCGCCACGCGACACGAAACGCGACTCCGCCGTGTCCAGCAGCTCCAGCTCCACCGTCTCGCGCAACTCGTCGCCGTTTTTGCTCACGGCTTTCCAGTCGCCGCCAGGCAAACGCCAGCGCACCCCCGCAGCGATCAGCCGCTGGGCCTGCGAGCGCGAAGCGGCGAGGCCTCGCTCAACAATCAACTGATCAGCACGCATGGGTGGCACAGAGCAACGAATAGAGCAACCTCGTCGGAGCGAAACGAGCGGTCCGAAGGCCGCGAGCCCCAGGGCGCCGCGGAACCGGCTTTGCCGGGCCGCCAGCGCCGCCCCCTGGGGGGTGACGCCGAAGGCGGCGCGGGGGGGGGTCAATACCGATACGTGTCCGGCTTGTACGGACCTTGTTTCGGCACGCCGATATAGGCCGCCTGCTCGTCGCTCAGCTCGCTCAGCATCGCGCCGACCTTCTTCAGGTGCAAGCGCGCGACCTTCTCGTCCAGGTGCTTGGGCAGCACGTAGACCTTGCCCACGTCGTAACCCTCGGGGTGGGTGAACAGCTCGATCTGCGCGATGGTCTGGTTGGCGAAGCTCGACGACATCACGAAGCTGGGGTGGCCGGTGCCGCAGCCCAGGTTCACCAGGCGGCCCTTGGCCAGCAGGATGATCTTCTTGCCGTCCGGGAAGATCACATGGTCGACCTGGGGCTTGATTTCCTCCCACTGGCAGTGCGCTTCCAGCTTGGCGACCTGGATCTCGTTGTCGAAGTGGCCGATGTTGCAGACGATGGCCTGGTCCTTCATGGCGGCCATGTGGTCGAAGGTGATCACGTCGCGGTTGCCGGTGGTGGTCACGAAGATGTCGGCCTTGTCGGCGGCGTACTCCATGGTCACGACCTTGTAGCCTTCCATCGCGGCCTGCAGGGCGTTGATGGGGTCGATCTCGGTCACCCACACCTGAGCGCTCAGGGCGCGCAGGGCCTGGGCCGAGCCCTTGCCCACGTCGCCGTAACCGGCCACGCAGGCGACCTTGCCGGCAATCATCACGTCGGTGGCGCGCTTGATGCCATCCACCAGACTCTCGCGGCAGCCGTAGAGGTTGTCGAACTTGCTCTTGGTCACCGAGTCGTTGACGTTGATGGCGCGGAACAGCAGCGTGCCCTTGGCACTCATTTCCTTCAGGCGGTGCACGCCCGTGGTGGTTTCTTCGGTCACGCCGATGATCTGGGCGCTCTTGCGGCTGTACCAGGTGCTGTCCTCGGCCAGTTTGGCCTTGATGGCGGCGAACAGGATGCGCTCTTCTTCGCTGCCCGGGTGGGCCAGCACGCTCTGGTCGCGCTCGGCCTGCTTGCCCAGGTGCATCAGCAGCGTGGCGTCGCCGCCGTCGTCCAGGATCATGTTCGGGCCTTCGCCCTCGGTGCCCTTGGCGCCAAAGTCAAAGATGCGGTGGGTGTAGTCCCAGTAGTCGGTCAGGGTTTCGCCCTTGACGGCAAACACCGGCGTGCCGGCGGCGGCGATGGCGGCGGCGGCGTGGTCCTGCGTGGAGAAGATGTTGCACGAGGCCCAGCGCACTTGCGCGCCCAGGGCCTGCAGGGTTTCAATCAGCACGGCCGTCTGGATGGTCATGTGCAGCGAACCGGTGATGCGTGCGCCTTTCAGCGGTTGCTTGGCCGCGAACTCTTCGCGGATGGCCATGAGACCGGGCATCTCGGTCTCGGCGATGCGGATTTCCTTGCGGCCCCAGTCGGCCAGGCCGATGTCGGTGATGACGCAGTCGGTGGCGACGGCGGCGGGAATGCGTGCGTTCATGGTTCGCTCCAGAGAAGGTTGAATGAACCACCTCACGCGCGAAACGGGAATAAAAAAGCCCATCGCACGGAAGTGGATGAGCGTCGTTGCATGGATTTCCGAGCCTCACGCCCCGCGCTGACCGGTGGTCAGGGGTGCGCTGCAACGCTCCTCGGATGGCAACGATTCTAACGCAGGCGCCCATTTTGGCTATCTGCGAAACTGGCGGGCCTTGATGACCCATCCCACCCTTTCCGACTGGCCGCAGGCCGAGCGCGCCGCCATCCACGGCGTGCTCACCGACATCGACGACACCCTCACCACCGAGGGCGCGATCACGCCCGACGCCCTGGCCGCCCTGCACGCGCTGCGCGCCGCCGGCCTGCCGGTGTTCGCCATCACCGGGCGCCCGGCGGGCTGGAGCGAAACCTTCGCCCTGGCCTGGCCGGTGAACGCCATCGTGGCGGAGAACGGTGCCGTGGCGCTGTGGCGCGGCGCGGACGGCACGCTGCAGAAGGCCTGGCTGCAGGACGAGGTCACGCGCCGCGCGAACTTCGCGCGGTTGCAGGCGGTGGCGCGGACCATCCTGACCGAGCTGCCGCACACGCGCCTGTCGCAGGACAGCCCCGGGCGCGAAACCGACATCGCCATCGACCACAGCGAGTTCGCCCAGCTGGACGACGCATCGATCCATGAGGTGGTGCGCCTGATGCGGGCCGGCGGCCTGAACGCCACGGTCAGCTCCATCCACATCAACGGCTGGATCGGCGGGCACGACAAGCTCGCCGGCGCGCGCTGGATCGTGCGCACCCACCTGGCGCGTGAACTCGACGCCGAGCTGGACCGCTGGGTCTACGTGGGCGACTCCACCAACGACGCGCGCATGTTTGGCCACTTTCCGCACAGCGTGGGCGTGGCCAACGTGGCGCGCTTCTGGGACCAGCTGACCCACCGCCCGCGCTACCTGACGCCGGGCGAACGCGGCGCGGGCTTCGCCGAGCTGGCGCACGCAGTGCTGGCAGCCAAGGCTCCCCGATGAGCGAACACCCGCTGCCGCCCGGCCACGGCGGCTCGCCCCTGCCCATAACCCCTCCGGCCCACGCCCGGCTCGGGCTGGTGGCCATCTTTGGCGCCACCTTCTTCGAACTGGTGGGCTATTTCATGCTGCTGCCGCTGCTGCTGTTGCGGCTCAAGGGCGACGGCGTGTCCACCACACTCGCCGGCCTGTTCGCGGCCAGCGGCTGGGTGGGCGTGTTTCTCATCACGCCGTTCGCCTCGGCCATCACGCAGCGGCTCGGGCGCCGGCCTACGCTGTGGCTGTCGGCGCTGATTCCGGTGATCTCCACCACCGGCTTTCTGCTCACCGACTGGCTGCCCGCGTGGTTCGTGCTGGACTTCATCGCCGGCGCGGCCTCGGGCCTGCGCTGGGTGCTGGCCGAGGCGGTGGTGGCCGAGTTCGCGCCGCCCCTGAAGCGCGGCCGCATGGTGGGCCTGTTCGAGACCATGGTGGGCACCACCTTCGTGATCGGCCCCGCCCTGCTCGCCGTGCTGGGGCCGCAGAACCCGGTGGCGCTGTGGCTGGTGCTGGCCAGCCTGTTCATCGGCCTGCTGTGGAGCCTGGCGATCCCGCCGCTGCCGGACGCGGCCGACGCCCACAGCGCGCGCGTCGGCCTGCACGGCGTGTGGCATGCGCTGCGCGCGCACCCGCTGATCATGACGGTGGGCTTCGTTGGCGGCTTCTTCGAGAGCGGGCTCACCTCCATCCTGCCGCTGTACGGCCTGAGCCTGGGCCTGGGCGTCGCGGCGGCGGCGCTGCTGGTGTCGGCCAGCGGCCTGGGCAGCGCGCTCATGATGCTGCCCGCCGGCCTGCTGGCCGACCGGCTGGGCGGCCACCCACGCTGGGGTGGCGCCCACCGCGCGCGGCTGGCGATCATGCACGCCTGCGCACTGGTCACGCTGGCGGCCACGGCGCTCATTCCCTTCGTGGCCGGCACACCCTGGCTGGCGGCGGCGGTGGCCTTCTTCTGGGGCGGCGCGGGCGGCAGCCTGTACACGCTGGCGATGATCGACATCGGCTCGCGCGAAGAAGGCATCACCCTGGTCAACAGCACCGCGGTGCTGGTGCTGTCGTACACGCTGGGCGGCGTGCTGGCCCCGGCCCTGGGCGCGGCCATGCTGGACTGGGCGCCGGTGCTCGGCTTCCCCGCGCTGCTGCTGGCCGTGGCCGGGTCAGGCTGGTGGCTGCTGCGCAAGGAAAATCGCGAGTCAAAGGCTCAAGGAAACGCCTGAAACAACGGCCAGCCCAGGCCAGCGCAGAACGGGCTTCGCCCAGCCGCAGCAGAGGCTGCCGCGCTCAAAGCCACAAAGCAACGCCCGAAGCAACGCCAAACCCAGGCCAGCGCGGAACTGGCTTCGCCAGGCCGCAGCTGGCGCCCCCCCGGGGGGTGACGCCGAAGGCGGCGCGGGGGGGACCTCCTCAAGGCGCAGCCGTCGGCGCATTCGCCGCCCGCGGCGCCGGATCGGCCGACGGGGCGGGTGCAGGCGCGGGTTTGTTCGCGCCGTCGAACACGCGGTCGGCCACGCCACCGCCGATCCACATGCCCGCAAGGGTCACCCAGGCGGTGACTGCGAAGATAGCGCCGCCCGTCATGCCCGCGCCCACGGCGCAGCCCCCCGCCAGCATGGAGCCAAAGCCCATCAGGATGGCGCCGACGATGTAGCGCGGCATGGTGTAGCCGCCGCCGAAGCCTTCGAGCTTCCAGTCGCCGCCCACCAGGGCGCCCACCAGCGAACCGAGGAACACCCCCGGCATCAGGCCCAGGCCGAAGGTCCAGGGTTCGCCGGGCTTGCTGAGCACCCGCATCAGCCACTCGGCCGAGGGGCCGCTGAAGGTCAGGCCCTGGATCTGCACCGGCTCGAAGGAATGCGCCATCACCTGGTAGGTGCCGGCCCAGGCCAGCGCCACCATCAGCCCGGTACCGATGCCGCCGGCCCATTTCCAGAAGCCCCAGCCACTGCGGACCGCAAAAAACAGCGCGGTCACCAGCCAGACCATGCCGAACGCCAGACCGTCCCAGGGCCCGGCGCCGAGCAGCGCGAGCAGGCTGCGCGAAGGGCCGCCCTCCACCACCCACCAGGTCGACACGGTTTCGCGCCAGGGCGCGAGCACACCGTTGAGCGAGGCCTGCGCCGTGACCGCGAAGATCAGCCCCGAAAGCAGCGCGCGCAGGTTGCCGTTGGCCGACAGCACCAGCAGCCGGCTCGCGCAACCGCGCGTCATCACCATGCCCACGCCAAAGATCAGGCCACCCAGCAGCGCGCCCGACAGGCTGCCGCGCGCCGAGAGCTGGCGCGCCGTGCTCACGTCCAGCAGACCGGACAACACCAGCAGCTGCGCGGCCACCACGGCCGTGGCAAACGCCAGCAGCCACACGGTGAGCTTGTCGCCGAAGTGGCCGTGCCAGAACTCGATCACCGCCGCGCGCAGGCAGAAACGCGAGCGCTGGGCAAAAAAGCCGAAGCCCAGCCCGGCCAACAGACCGCACAGGGCGAGCACGCCCGGTTCGCCCACCCGCTCGATCCAGCTTGTCCAGTCCATGACGTCTCCATTTATGAAGATATGCGCAAACATTCATGTTACGCCGCCCGACCACCACAAAGCTTGATGCGGCGCAACTTCTGGCGAACCCGGCGGGCGGGGTAAGCTCCAACGCCCAAGACCTTCCACCCCGTACCCACGACGAAAGGACTCCCCATGGCCATTCCCTGGCTGGTTGCGCTCAAGGTCATTCCCTGGGGCGACGTGATCGAACACGCGCCCAAGGTGCTCAGCGCCGCGCGCAAGCTGCTGGAGCGCCAGCGCGCGCAGACCCCGGCCATACCGCCGGCCGCCGATGTCATCGAGATGCCGGCGGGTGAAACGCCGAGCCTGGGGGAGCTGACCAACCGCCTGATCGTGGCGCAGCAGCAGATCCATCAACAGGCCCAGGCGCAGGAACAGCTGACCCAGACCGTGGCCGAACTGGCCGAACAGAACGCGCGCCTGGTCACCGCCGTGGAGGCACTGCGCGTGCGCACGCGCCTGCTGCTCTGGGGTTTCGTGGCACTGGCATTGGCCCTGGCCTGGATGGCCTGGGCCTGAACCGGGAATCCGTCCCGACGGTGTCAGTCGGACGGCGTCAGCGCCGGCGGAACGGCGCCTGGTAGAGCCACACCGGCTTGCCGTCCACGTTCTGCAGCCGGCCCTGCGGCGCCCAGCCGCTGGCCTCGAACTCCAGGCTCACCAGCCAGCTCCCGGGCCGCAGTTCGCTTGCGGCCTTGTCCATCGCCCACGGCATGCTCTCGGGCCGCTGAAACAGATAGACCAGATCGTAGCCCGACCAGTCGGCGGCCCAGATGTCGGCCCGGCGCACCTGGGCAAAACGGCAGCGCAAGGCACACAAAGCCGCGAGCGGCCAGCTCCATTCGAGGCCCTGAATGCGCGCCTGGGGGTATTCACCGTGCAGCGCCTTCAGGCCCGCGCCCAGCCCGCAGCCGGCGTCCACCATCCGCGCGCCGTCCGGCAAGGGCGCCTGGCCCGCCAGGCCCCGCAGCGCCGTGGCCGGGGTAGGAAACAGCGGCGCATCGCGCCAGGTGTTGAGCGGGTAGAGCGCGAGCAGCAGCGCCAGCGGCAGCAGCCAGGCCCAGGCCGGCAGGCCGCCCGCCGCGCCGCTGGCCAGCAACGAGAGCGGGAACCCGGCCAGCATGAAAACCCGGCGCCAGGGCGTGCGCCCGGTCCAGGCCGGCAGGCCCGAGACCAGCAGCGCCAGCACGAAGGCCGCCACAGCCCCCAACCCGGCCGCGCGCAGCCCCAGGAAAACACCCCAGGCGAGCGCCCAGGTCAGCAGTGCGGGGAGTGGCCAGATCAGCATGGTGAGCGGCATTGTCGCCGCAGCCACCGGCCTGGCCGGGCGACAGGCTCGGCCCCTGGGGGAAGACGCTCAGCGGCGAGAAGGCTACACCCGCGCCAGCACCGGCCCGAGCACGCGCCCGGTGTGCGTGCCCAGCCGCACCACCTCGTCGGGCGGCGCCTCGGCCACCACGCGACCACCACCACCGCCGCCTTCGGGGCCGAGGTCGATGATCCAGTCGGCCTCGGCCATCACGTCCAGGTCGTGTTCGATCACGATCACGCTGTGGCCGCCGTCCACCAGGCGGTGCAGCACGCGGATGAGCTTTTCCACGTCGGCCATGTGCAGGCCCACCGTGGGTTCGTCCAGCACGTAAAGCGTGTGCGGCGCCTTCTGGCCGCGGCGCGTGACGTCGTCGCGCACCTTGCTGAGTTCGGTCACGAGCTTGATGCGCTGCGCCTCGCCGCCGCTCAACGTCGGTGATGGTTGCCCCAGCGTGAGGTAGCCCAGGCCCACGTCTTTCAGCAGCTGCAGCGGGTGGCTGATGTTGGGCATGGAGGCGAAGAACTCCACCGCCTCGTCCACCTCCATCTGCAGCACGTCGCCGATGCTCTTGCCCTTCCAGGTGACGGCAAGGGTTTCGGGGTTGAAGCGCGCGCCGTGGCAGACCTCGCAGGGCACTTTCACGTCGGGCAGGAAGCTCATCTCGATGGTGCGCATGCCCTGGCCTTCGCAGCCCGGGCAGCGGCCTTCGCCCGTGTTGAAGCTGAAGCGGCCCGGGCCGTAGCCGCGAGCCTTGGCTTCGAGCGTATCGGCGAAGAGCTTGCGCACCGTGTCCCAGAAGCCGATGTAGGTGGCGGGGCAACTGCGCGGCGTTTTGCCGATGGGGGTCTGGTCGACTTCGAGCACGCGGTCCACCACCTCGGAGCCCAGCAATTTGTCGCAGCCGGTCCAGGTGGGGCGCTCGCCCGCATCCCAGCGGGTGCGGCCGGCGAAGGTGCTGCGCTGGGACACCGCCGCCGCCGCGTTGGTGAGCAGCACGTCGCGCGCGAAGGTGGATTTGCCGGAACCGCTGACGCCGGTGACAACCACCAGGCGCTGCAGCGGGACGGCGACGTTGAGGTTCTGCAGGTTGTGCAGGCGGGCGCCGCGGACTTCGAGCCAGTGGTTGTCGTGTGGTGCTGGCGATGAAGCCGCAGGAACGGCCGATGCAGCCAGAACCGCTCGCCTCGGCTGCAGCGGGTGTTTCATGGCGTGGAGCAGGTAGCGCCCGGTGACGGATTCTTCGTTTGCCGAGAGGTCGGCCACCGTGCCCTGCGCCACCACACGGCCACCGCGTTTGCCGGCGCTGGGGCCGATGTCGATGATGTGGTCGGCGCGGCGGATGGTGTCTTCGTCGTGCTCCACCACCACCAGGGTGTTGCCCTGGTCGCCGAGCTTGTGCAGGGCGTTGAGCAGGATGGCGTTGTCGCGCGCGTGCAGGCCGATGGTGGGCTCGTCGAGCACGTAACACACGCCCTGCAGGTTGCTGCCGAGCTGTGCGGCCAGGCGGATGCGCTGCGCTTCGCCACCGGACAGCGTGGGCGCGCCGCGGTCGAGCGTGAGGTAGTTCAGGCCCACCTCTTCCAGGAAAGCGAGGCGGCTTTCGATTTCGGGCAGCAGGTCGCGTGCGATGTCGGCTTCCCGGCTGCTCAACACGGCCTCTTTCTGCAAGCCGTGCACCCAGCTGCGCACCTCGTTCACCGACAACCGCGCCACGTCCGTGATGCCCACACCACCGAACTTCACCGCGCGGGCCTGGGCGTTCAGGCGGGTGCCTTCGCAGCTCGGGCAAGGCTGATCGGCCAGGTCTTCCACCTCGGGCTCGGCAAAGCTCTGCTCGCGCCCGCGCTCCCCGTCGTCGCGCACCGAGTCGTCCAGCGCCTTGCGCTGTTCGCGCGAGAGCGCGAGGCCCGTGCCCACGCAGTCGGGGCACCAGCCGTGTTTGCTGTTGTACGAGAACAGGCGCGGGTCCAGCTCGGGGTAGCTGGTGGCGCAGACGGGGCAGGCGCGGGTGGTGGAAAACACCTCCAGCCGGCCCAGGCCCACGGTGGACGTGCCCTCGGCCAGCGCCTGGCTCAGGCCCTCGAGCGGGTGCAGCACATGCACCTGGCCTTTGCCGATCTCCAGCGCCTTCGCGAGCTGGCGGCGCCACCAGGTCTCTTCATCGGCACTGACCACGCCGTCGGCCACCGGCAGCTCGATGGTGTGTTCCTTGAACCGGTCGATGCGCGGGAAGCCGGTGGTGGGCAGGAACTCGCCGTCCACCCGCAGGTGGGTGTGGCCGCGCGGGCGCGCCCAGTCGGCCAGCTCGGTGTAGACGCCCTTGCGGTTCACCACCAGCGGCGCGAGCAGGCCGATGTGTTGTCCCGCGTAACGCGTGAGGATGGCCGCGGCGATGCTCTCGGGGCTCTGCGGCATCACGGCCGCGCCGTCGTGCACGCAGTGCTGCGTGCCCAGCTTCACGTACAGCAGGCGCAGGAAATGCCAGACCTCGGTGGTCGTGCCCACGGTGCTCTTGCGGCCACCACGGCTCAGGCGCTGCTCGATGGCGACCGTGGGCGGGATGCCGTAGACCGCGTCCACCTCGGGCCGGCCCGCTGGCTGCACGATGCTGCGCGCGTAGGCGTTGAGGCTTTCCAGGTAGCGCCGCTGGCCCTCGTTGAACAGGATGTCGAACGCCAGCGTGGACTTGCCCGAGCCGCTCACGCCCGAGATCACGTTGAACCGCCCGCGCGGGATGTCCACGCTCAGGTTCTTGAGGTTGTGTTCCTTGGCGTTGACGATGCGGATGGTGTTGGGCTGCGGCGTGGCCACCCGTGCGGCCTTCGCCGATCCCGGCCCCCTGGCGGGCGCCAGGTAGTCTGTCACCCGGCCCTCGTGCGCTTCGTGCACCTCGCCCATTGACAGCGCGTACTCGCGCAACGACAGCGCGGTGTGGCTCGTGGGGTGCTTGCGCACCTCCTCGGGCGTGCCCTCGGCCACCACAAGACCACCGCCCTCCCCGCCTTCAGGGCCGAGGTCGATCAGCCAGTCGGCGGCACGGATCACGTCCAGGTTGTGCTCGATGACCACCAGCGAGTGCCCGGCGTCGAGCAGCTTGCGCAAGGAGCGCATGAGTTTGGCGATGTCGTCGAAATGCAGGCCGGTGGTGGGTTCGTCGAACAGGAACAGCGTGCCCTTGCGCGAGATCGGCTGGCGGCTGGCGCTGGCCGACTTGGCCGCCTCGGCCAGGAAGCCCGCGAGCTTGAGCCGCTGCGCTTCGCCGCCCGAGAGCGTGGGCACGGGCTGGCCGAGCTTCACGTACTCCAGCCCCACGTCCACGATGGGCTGCAGGGCGCGGATCACTTCGCGGTCGTTGCCGAACAGCGCAGCCGCTTCGCTCACGGTGAGGTCGAGCACGTCGGCCACGTTGAGCGTGCGGCCCCCACGTTCGATGCGCACCTCCAGAATCTCGGGCCGGTAGCGTTTGCCGTCGCAGTCCGGACAACGCAGGTACACGTCGCTCAGGAACTGCATCTCCACGTGCTCGAAGCCCGAGCCACCGCAGGTGGGGCAGCGGCCGTCGCCACCGTTGAAGCTGAACTTGCTCGCGGTGTAGCTGCGCTGGCGCGACAGCGGCGCGTCGGCGAACAGGGCACGCAGGGCGTCCCAGGCGCCGACGTAACTCACCGGGTTGGAGCGCGCGGTCTTGCCGATGGGCGACTGGTCGACGAACACAACCTCGCTCAGGAAGTCGGCGCCGAGCAGGCGGTCGTGCGCGCCGGGGGTGTCGGTGGATTTGCCGAAATGGCGCAGCAGCGCGGGCGCGAGCACGTCCTGGATCAGGCTGGACTTGCCCGAACCCGAGACGCCGGTGACCACCACCAGGCGCTGCAGCGGAAAGTCCACGGTGACGTTCTTCAGGTTGTGTTCGCGCGCGCCTTCCAGGATCAGGCGCGGCGTGTTGTCGGTCACCATGCGCTTGAAGCCCATGCCGACCTGCTTGCGCGCGCCCAGGTAGGCGCCGGTGAGCGTGTCGGCGTCGCGGATGGCTTCGGGCGTGCCGTCGAACACGATCTGCCCCCCGCGCTCACCCGGGCCCGGACCCATGTCGATCAGGCGGTCGGCCGCGAGCATCACCGCCGGGTCGTGCTCCACCACCACCAGGGTGTTGCCCGCGTCGCGCAGGCGCAGCATGGCCTTGTTGATGCGCGCCATGTCGCGCGGGTGCAGGCCGATGCTGGGTTCGTCGAGCACGAACAGCGTGTTGACCAGCGAGGTGCCGAGCGCCGTGGTGAGGTTGATGCGCTGCACCTCGCCGCCGCTGAGGGTGCGGCTCTGGCGGTCCAGCGTGAGGTAGCCGATGCCGACCTCGCAGAGGTAGCGCAGGCGGGTGTTGATTTCGTCGAGCAGGAGCTTGAGGGCCTGCGCCTGGCCGGTGTGGGACTCCTGCCCGCCCCCAACGAGGAACGGAGCAAGGGACGCAAAAAACAGCCTTAGCTTGTCCAGCGGCAGCAGCATCAGGTCGTGCAGGCACAGGCCGGGCAAGGCTTCGAGCTGCGCGCGCGACCATTTCACGCCCTGCGGCAGATAGCGTTGCTCGGGCGGCAGCACCGCGTCGGCCTGCTGCTGGGTGCCGACGCGCCAGAGCAGGCTGTCGGTCTTCAGACGGGCGCCGCCGCAGCTCGGGCATTCGGTGTAGCTGCGGTACTTGGACAAGAGCACCCGGATGTGCATCTTGTAGGCCTTGCTCTCCAGGTACTCGAAGAAGCGCGCGATGCCGAACCAGTGCTGGTTCCACTTGCCGTTCCAGTTCGGCGAGCCGGCCTTCACCCAGTGCTGCTGCTCGGGCGTGAGCTTGGCCCAGGGCGTGTCGCGCGGGATGCCGGCGGCTTCGGCGTGGCGCATCAGATCGTCTTGCGCCTCCTTCCAGGCCGGCGTCTGGAACACCTTGACCGCGCCCGCGCGCAGCGTGAGCTTGTCGTTGGGGATCACCAGACCGTAGTCCACCCCGATCACCCGGCCAAAGCCCCGGCAGGCCTCGCAGGCGCCCACGGCCGAGTTGAACGAGAACATGGACGGCGTGGGGTCGCTGTAGCGGATGTCGCTTTCGGGGCAGTGCAGGCCGGTCGAAAAACGCCAAATCACTGGCTCGGCTCCATCCTCACCAAGCACATACACCATCAGCTTGCCGCTGCCACGCTTGAGGCCGGCTTCGATGGCCTCCATCACGCGCGCCTGCTCGGCCGTGCCGATGCGGAAACGGTCGGCCACCACGTCGAGCACTTTCACCGATTCGCTGACCGCGGCAGCCTTGGCCGCTTTGGCGGTTTTCGCCTTCGGGGTCTTGGCCGCCTTGGCGTCGGGCGCGGGCGCGGCGCGCTGCACCACACGCTCGGCCTGCACGCGGGTGTAGCCGCTGGCCGAGAGCCATTGTTCGATTTCTTCGGGCGTGGTGCTGGCGGGCAGTTCGACGGGGAAGGTCACCACCAGCCGCGGATCGCCCAGTTCAACACAGCGCTTCTGCAGCTCGGCGTAGATCGACTCGGGCGAGTCGTGCCGCACCGGCAGCGCGGTTTCGCGGTCGAACAGCTCGGCGCCGCGCGCGAACAGGAGCTTCAGGTGGTCGTTCAGCTCGGTCATCGTGCCCACGGTCGAGCGCGAGGAGCGCACCGGGTTGGTCTGGTCGATGGCGATGGCGGGCGGCACACCCTCCACCCGGTCCACCGCCGGCTTGTCCATGCGGTCGAGGAACTGGCGCGCGTAGGCGCTGAAGGTCTCGACGTAGCGGCGCTGGCCCTCGGCGAACAACGTGTCGAACACCAGGCTGGACTTGCCCGAGCCGCTGGGCCCGGTGACCACCGTGAGCTCGCCAGTGCGGATGTCGAGGTCGATGTTCTTCAGGTTGTGCTGGCGCGCGCCGCGGATGCGGATCAGCCCGGTACCGCCTTCGGCCGTGCGGCCCTCCCCCTCGGTGGCGACTGGAGACACAGGCGTTTCGGCCGACAAGGGTTCGGCGGGCAGGAAGGCGTCGGACATGCGGGGGGCTCCAGAGTGGGAGGCAAACATTCTACGGAGGGGGTGCGCCATCCGAGACCGCGTAGGTAATATCCACAATGCAGTGCCCGGGCGAACTCACCAGACTCCCCCATTGGACAGATACAACCGGAGACAAACCCATGAAAACTGCCACATCGGGCACGCGCCGTGCGCTGACCACCTGGGGCATGGCGGCCCTGCTCGCCCTGAGCGCGCCCGCATGGGCCCAGTTGCGCATTGGCCAGCCCTCGGGCTTCACCGGCTCGGTGGCGGCCGGCGTGAAGGAGAACACCGAGGGTGCCAAGCTGTATCTGGACGCGGTGAACGCGCGCGGTGGCGTCAACGGCCAGAAGATCGAGCTGATTTCGGTGGACGACAAGTTCGACCCGAAACTCACGGTGGAAGCCGCGCGCGAGCTGGTCACCCGGCAAAACGTGCTGGCCCTGTTCCTGAACCGCGGCACACCGCATGCGCAGGCCCTTCTGCCGCTGCTGAGCGAGCTCAAGGTGCCGCTGGTGGGCCCGAGCACCGGCGCCATGGCGCTGCACGATCCGGTCCACCCCTGGTTGTTCAACGTGCGCGCCACCTACCAGCGTGAGGCGGCCAAGGCCATCGAGCATCTGGCCAGCATCGGCATCGCCCGCATCGCAGTGCTGGAAACCGACGATTCCTTCGGCGCCGATTCGGCCAAGGGCGCACTGGCCGGTTTCGCCAAAGCGGGCATCAAACCGGTGCTGCAGGACAAGTTCCCACGCGACAAACCCGACTTCGCCGAACTGGCCCCCAAGGTCCACCAGAGCAACGCCCAGGCGGTCATGATCATCGGTTCGGCCGGCAACACGGCCAACGCGGTGAAAGCGATCCGCGCCGCGGGTTCGCGTGCGCAGATCGTCACGCTCTCCAACAACGCCTCGGAGGGTTTCATCAAGCTGCTGGGAGAACACGCGCGCGGCGTGATCGTGACCCAGGTGTTTCCCAACGAGCGCTCGGTGGCGTATCCCTTGATCAAGGAAGCGCTGGACCTGGCCAAGGCCAAGGGCATGGACGGGGTATCGCCCGCGATGATGGAAGGCTTTGCCGCGGCCAAGGTGCTGGTGGAAGGCCTGCGGCGCGCCGGTCCCAACCCGACGCCGGTGGCGCTGCGCGACGCGCTCGAAGGCCTGCGCAACTTCAACCTGGGCGGACTGTCGGTCAGCTACAGCCCCACGAACCACACCGGGCTGGACTTTGCCGACCTGTCCATCGTGGACGCCACCGGCAAATTCAGACGGTGACGCCCTCGGATCGCCAGGACGTTCAGGACTTGGCGATCAGCACCGGTACCTTGGCGTGCGTGAGCACCTTCTGCGCCACGCTGCCCAGGATCAGCGCCTTGATGCCCTGGCGGCCGTGCGAGCCCATCACCACGAGGTCGCAGCCTTCCGCCTCGGCGGTTTCCAGGATGCCCTCGTACACCACATTGCGTTCGATGGTGTCCCCGACGAAGGGCACGCCTTCGTCGGCGCAAACCTTGCCCAGCGCGTCCAGCGCCTGGCCGGCGGCCGACTTGGCCTCGGTCAGGTAGGCCTGCAGGCCGATCGCCGACGCGTCGCCAATGCCAATGTAGGGAAACGGATCGATCACATACACACCGACCACCTGGGCACCCTGGCTTTTGGCCAGCCGCGCGGCGATGGTCGAGGCGCGGGCCGCCTGCTGGGAACCGTCGGTGGGGACGAGGATTTTCTTGAACATGGCATGCCTCCTGATGGGGGAAGTTGTTGAAGGAAAACGCCACGGTGTTGCCGCAACGTTCGCGAAACCCATCTTAGCGGTCTGGCACGGCGCGGTGCTTGAGACGCGTCAAGATGAGCGCCGCGTTCATGCCGTATCAGTTTGCCTTCATCGGCCGCACATCCACCGCGCAGTACTTGAGCTCGGCGATCTTGCCCACCGGATCGAGCGCGGGGTTGGTCAGCAGGTTGGCCGCGGCTTCGGCGTAGGCGAACGGGATGAAAGCGGTGTCGCGCGGCATGCCCGCGTCGAACCGCACCGCCAGCGCCACGCTGCCGCGCCGCGACCGCACCTGCGCCACTTCGCCCGCCACAAGACCGAGCCGGGCCGCGGTTTCGGGGTGCAGGCTGACCACCGGGCCGGGCTCCACCGCGTCCAGCACCTGGCTGCGCCGTGTCATGCTGCCGGTGTGCCAGTGTTCGAGCTGGCGCCCGGTGATGAGCACCAGCGGGTAATCGGCGTCGGGCGTCTCGGCCGGCGGCGTGAGCGCGGATGGCACCAGGGTGGCGCGGCCGGTGGGCGTGGGGAAATGGTCGGTGAACACCACCGGGTGACCGGGGTCGCTCTCGTTGTCCACCGGGTAGGTGACGGCTCCTTCGCGCTGCAACCGCGCCCACGACAGCCCGGCGATGCTGGGCATGAGCGCGCGCATTTCCTCGAACACGGCGCCGATGCCGTGGTCTGCGTCCACGCTGGCCGTGCCGTCGGGCGCGACGTCGTAGGCCCAGCCCAGGCCGAGGCGGCGCGCGAGCTGCTCGGTGATCCAGGCGTCGGCCCGCGCCTCGCCCGGCGCCGGCACGGCCTTGCGGCCGAGCTGCACGCAGCGGTCGGTGTTGGTCACGCTGCCGGTCTTCTCGGGCCAGGCGGTGGCGGGCAGCACCACGTCGGCCAGGCAGGCGGTCTCGGTCAGGAAGATGTCCTGCACCACCAGGTGGTCCAGCCGCGCGAGGGCTTCGCGGGCGTGGTGGGCATCGGGGTCGCTCATGGCGGGGTTTTCGCCCTGGATCAGCATGGCGCGGATCTGGCCGTCGTAGGCCGCGTTGACGATCTCCACCACGGTCAGGCCGGGCTCGCTGCCCAGCGTGCCGGCGGGCACGCCCCAGAGCCGTTCGGCCTTCGCGCGCGCGGCGGGTTCGGAGACGCGGTGGTAGTCGGGCAGCACCATGGGGATCAGGCCCGCGTCGCTCGCGCCCTGCACGTTGTTCTGCCCGCGCAGGGGGTGCAGGCCGGTGCCGGGGCGGCCGATCTGACCGGTGATGAGCGAGAGCGCGATCAGGCAGCGCGCGTTGTCGGTGCCGTGGGTGTGCTGGCTGACGCCCATGCCCCAGAGGATCATGGCGCTGCCGGCCGTGGCGTAGGCGCGTGCCACCTCGCGCAGGGTGGTCGCGTCGATGCCGCACACCGGCGCCATGGCCTCGGGGCTGAAATCGGCCACATGGGCCTTGAGCCGCGCGAAGTCCAGCGTGTGCTGCTCGATGTAGGCGGTGTTCGCCAGGCCCTCGAAGATGATGGTGTGCAGCAGCGCGTTGAGCAGGGCCACGTCGGTGCCGGACTTGAAACCCAGGTGTTTCCAGGCCTGGCGCGCGAGTTCGGTGCGGCGCGGGTCGATCAGCACGAGTTTCATGCCGCGTTGCTGGATCGCGTTCTTGATCCAGGTCGCGCCCACCGGGTGGTTCTGCGCCGGGTTGGCGCCGATGATGAGCACGACGTCGGCGTGCACCACGTCGCGCAGCGGGTTGGTGACCACGGCCGAGCCCAGGCCCTCCATCAGCGCGGCCACGCTGGAGGCGTGGCACAGGCGGGTGCAGTGGTCCACGTTGTGGGTGCCGAAAGCGGAGCGGATCAGTTTCTGGAACAGGTAGGCCTCTTCGTTCGTGCCCTTGGCCGAGCCGAAACCCGCCACCGGCCCCTGGCGGCCACGCGCGCTGGTGCTGGCCATGGCCCGGCGCAGGCCGGTGGCGGCGGCGTCCAGCGCCTCGTCCCAGGTGGCTTCGCGAAACAGTTCGCGCCAGTCGCGATGCATCACGCTGGCGGGGTCCTTGGGCGCGTCGGCGCGGCGGATCAGGGGCCGCGTGAGGCGCTCGGGGCTGTGCGCGTAGTCAAAGCCGAAGCGGCCTTTCACGCACAAACGCCCTTCGTTGGCCGGTCCGGCCTTGCCCTCCACGTGTTCGATCCTGCCGTTGCTCACGTGGTAGCTCATCTGGCAGCCCACGCCGCAGAAGGGGCAGACCGAGTCCACCCGCTGCTGCGAGGCCTTGGCGTAGGCGCCGTTGGCGGGGGCGATGGCGCCCGTGGGGCAGGCCTGCACGCATTCGCCGCAGGCCACGCAGGTGCTCTCGCCCATGGGGTCGTTCTGGTCGAACACGATCTGCGCATGGCCGCCCCGGAACGCCAGCCCCAGCACGTCGTTGCCCTGCGTCTCGCGGCAGGCGCGGATGCAGCGCGTGCACTGGATGCAGGCGTCGAGGTTCACCGTCATGGCCGGGTGCGATGTGTCAGTACCCCACCGTTCGGGCTGAGCCTGTCGAAGCCCGGCCGCAGTGTGGGTGCGCCCTTCGACGGGCTCAGGGCGAACGGCGTATGCGGCGCGCAAGGGAAAGCGGCCCGGTTGAGCGCCGGCCAGCCCGGCCCAGTGCGCCAGCTCGCTGTCGTGCTTGAGCGCCGTGGTGTCGGGCGCGTCGGCCAGCAGCAGTTCCAGCACCGTTTTCTGCGCCGCGGCGGCGCGCGGGCTGTCGGTACTGACCACCATGCCCGGCTGCGGCGCGCGGCAGCACGAGGGCGCGAGCACGCGTTCGCCCGCCACCTCGACCACGCAGGCGCGGCAGTTGCCGGGGCTGCGCAGGCCGTCCTTGTGGCACAGATGCGGGATCGAGATGCCCACGCGCTGCGCCACTTTCAGAAGGCTCTCACCCGGCGCGGCCTCCACCGGCTGTCCGTTGAGCGTGAAGGCGACGGGCGCCATGCCCGGGGGCAGATCGCGGGCGTTCATGCGCTCACCTCGTGCGCGAAAAACCGCAGCACCGAGTCCATCGGGTTGGGTGCCGCCTGCCCGAGGCCGCAGATGGACGCGTCGCGCATCACCTGCGAGAGTTCCGCGAGCAGCGGCGCGTCCCACACCGGGGCCTGCATCAGCCTCACCGCCTGGGTGGTGCCGGCGCGGCAGGGCGTGCACTGGCCGCAGGATTCGTGTTCGAAGAATTGCATGAGGTTGAGCGCGGCGTCGCGTGCGCTGTCGTGTTGTCCCAGCACCACCACCGCCATGGAGCCGATGAAGGCGCCGTGTTCGGCCAGGGTGTCGAAGTCCAGCGGCACGTCGGCCAGCGCCGCGGGCAGGATGCCGCCCGACGCGCCGCCGGGCAGGTAGGCGTACAGCGTGTGGCCCTCGGCCATGCCGCCGGCGTGTTCATCGATCAGCTCGCGCAGCGTGATGCCGGCGGGCGCGAGGTAGACGCCGGGCTGGCGCACGCGGCCCGACACCGAGAAGCGGCGCAGGCCACTGCGCCCGCGCCGGCCCTGCGCGGCCAGCCAGGCGCCGCCCTGGGCCAGGATCTCGGGCAGCCACCACAGCGTCTCCAGGTTGTGCGCGAGCGTGGGGCGACCGAACACGCCGTGCGTGGCCACAATGGGCGGGCGCAGGCGCGGCATGCCGCGTTTGCCCTCCAGCGATTCGATCAGCGCCGACTCTTCGCCGCAGATGTAGGCACCCGCACCGCGCCGCAGCTCAATCTGCGGCGGCGTGTAGCCGGGGTATTGCGCGGCCAGGCCCTGCAGCCGGGTGCGCAGGGCGTCGATCTCGCGCGCCAGCAGGCCCCGCGCGTCGTGGTATTCGTCGCGCAGGTAGAGCCAGATGCGTTCGGCGCCCACCACCTGCGCGGCGATCAGCATGCCTTCGAGCACCTGGGGCGCACCGCCGTGCAGGCTGGTGAGCAGGTGGCCGTCCTTGAAGGTGCCGATCTCGCCCTCGTCGATGTTCACCACCATATAACGCGGCCCGGGCTGTGCACGCACGGTTTCCCACTTGCGCCAGGCCGGAAAACCCGCGCCGCCCAGTCCGCGCAGGTTCGAGGTCTTGAGTTCGGCCAGCACCTGCTCGGGCGTGAGCGCGCCCGACAAGAGGCGCTGCAGCTGCGACAGCACCGACGCGGTGGGCACCGGCAGCTCGCGCGGCCCGGTCTCGCCCCGGGCCAGCAGGGCCTGCACTTCGTCCACGCTGGCGTGCGGCAGCTGGCGCTGGCCCACGCAGGCGGCCGGCGCCTGGTGGCACTGGCCGATGCAGGGCGCGGCCTGCACCCGCACCTCGCCGTTGCCCGCCAGACGGGCCTGCAGATCGCTCAGCAGCGATGCACCGCCCGCCAACGAACACGACAGGCTGGTGCAGACCCGCACCACGGTGGCGGGCACGGGCGCGTCGTCGGCCACGATCTCGAAGTGGTGGTAGAAGCTCGCCACCTCGAACACCTCCACCTGGCTCAGGCGCAGCCGCTCGGCCAGCGCCGCCAGGTGGCCGTGGCGCAGCGCGCCCTCGGCGTCCTGCAGGCGGTGCAGGTGCTCGATCAGCAGATCGGCCCGCGGCGCCAGCCCCTCGCACAGCGCGGCCACGCGCGCACTGGCCGCGGGCAGGACCTGCCGGCCCTTGGGCGTGAAGCGCGGCCGGGCGCGGCCAGGTGCCCCGACGGGGCGGATGGGGATCACCGGCGTGACCGGCGTGGCACGCGATTCGTGGGGGCTGCTTGTCATGGATTCAGCGTAGCACCGGAGGGGGGATTTAATATGTTCAGAATTTCATAAAGTCGGTCGTTTCCCCCGCCCCACGAAACCCCTGCCCACATGCTGCGCATCACCCTCCAGCCCCAGTGGCGCATCGGCCACGAAGACGCCGCCGCGCTCGACGCCAATACCCTGCTGCGCCTGCTCGCCGCCGTGCAGGACTCGGGCAGCATCTCGCAGGCCGGGCGCGACCTGGGGCTGTCATACCGGCACGCCTGGGGCCTGGTGCGGCAGGCCGAGCAGTTGTTCGGCCAGGCGCTGCTCACCCGCGGGCGGGGCCGCGGCTCGCTGCTGACCGAGCTGGGCCAGCAGCTCATCTGGGCCGACGCCCGCATCGGCGCGCGGCTGCAACCGCTGCTGGAGTCGCTGGCCTCGGAACTGGAAGGCGCGCTCGGGCGCGTGCAGCGCCGCGAGCGCGGTGCGCCGCGCCTGCACGCGAGCCACGGGTTCGCGGTGGCGGCGCTGCGCGAGCAACTGGCGGCGCGCCAGGTGGCGGTGGAGCTGCGCTACCGCAACAGCCTGGAGGCCGTGGCCGCGCTGGCCCAGGGCGACTGCGATCTGGCGGGTTTTCACGTGCCGCTGGGCACGTTCCAGGCCGCGGCGGCGCAGCGCTACCTGCACTGGCTGCGGCCCGAGACCCACCGGCTGGTGCAGCTGGCCGTGCGCACCCAGGGCCTGTTCGTGGCGCCCGGCAACCCGCTGGGCCTGCACGGCCTGGGCGACCTCACCCGCCCGGGCCTGCGTTTCGTGAACCGGCCCGAAGGGTCGGGCACGCGGGTGCTAACCGAGCTGCTGCTGCAGCGCCAGGGCATCGCGCCGCGCCAGATCGCCGGCTACGACAACACCGAACTCACGCACGCCGCCGTCGCCGCCTTTGTGGCCAGCGGCATGGCCGACGTGGGCATCGGCGTGCAGACTGCAGCGCACCGCTTCGGCCTGCACTTCATCCCGCTGCTCAAGGAGCGCTACTTTTTCGCGGTTTCGGCCAGCGCCCTGGAGCGCGACGAACTCAGGCCGGTGCTGGCGGTGCTGCAGTCGCCCGCGTTCCGCGCACGGGTCGCGGCGCTCAAAGGCTACGAAGCCGCCGACACCGGGCGGGTGCTGACGCTGGAAGAGGCGTTTCCGGACTGAGAGGCTGAGAGTCTTTCGCTCATGCCCGCTCACCACGCCAAAACGCACCCACTCCGCGTTGCAAATGCGCGCCATAGCCCGTGCTATGGCTGTGCTTTGCGCCTTGATTGGGCCCGTTTTGGCGCGTTGCTCGGACACGCCCGAAAAACTCTCAGCCTCTGAGACCGACAGGGCGCCGGGGCCGGCGCCCCGGTCAGGCGGGGTTTCGCTGCACGCCCACCGGCACGCGGGCTGCGGCCTCCCAGGCGCCGGAGTGGAACCAGGCGTCACCATCGAGGTAGGCCCGCAGCATGGGCAGGGCGTCGTGGCCCCAGAACACGCGGCCGTCCACCACCAGCGCGGGCACGCCGAACAGGCCGAGCGCGAGCGCCGCGTCGGTGTTGTCGCGCAGGCGCTGTTTCACGGGCGCACTGTCCGGCGCGGCCCAAGGCTTCTGGCGCTGGACCATGTGGTCCTGCAGCAGGGTCTGCAACGCGGCCAGACGCGCCGGGTCGGTGGCGTGATGCCCGCCGCGCCAGACGTGGTGGAACAGCTGCTCGGTCACATAGCGGTTGGTCTCGCCTGGGGCCTCGTCGGTGGCGGTGCACAGGCCCAGGCGCAGCAGTGCCAGCGGGTTGAACGGGTGCGCGGCCGGCAGCTCCAGCGGCACACCATGCTGCTGCGCGAGCCAGCCGATCTGGCGGTAGGTCCAGTCACGCTTGGTGGGGATCTCGGCCGGCCCGAGCTGGCCGTGGGCCTGGAGCAGCGCGGCGAACAGCACCGGTTTGTAGCGCACCCGTACGCTCAAGCCCATGAGCGCTTCGGGCAGGCGCTCGAAGGCCAGGTAGGCGTAGGGCGAGATCGGGTCGTACCAGAAACTGATGTCGTGCAGGGTGTCGGTGCTCATGGGTAGGTCTCCACAGTCAGGATGTCACGGTGGCGGAGCGCCACTCCGCAGCGCATGAAGTGGTGGAGCCCAGGGCACCGCCGGGCCGGCTTTGCCGGACGGCCAGTGCCGCCCCCTTGAGGGGGTCGCGCGAAGCGCGGCGGGGGGGTCATCCAGCCGTCTGGCGCGCCTCGATGCGCTCCCAGACCACCAGGCGCTGCGGGTCGTCCAGTGTGCTCCAGGCCGCGATCTCTTCCAACGTGCGGTAGCAGCCGCTGCACAGCTGGGTGGCCGGGTCCATCTGGCACACCGAGATGCAAGGCGAGGGCACCTCGGGGTCCACGTGGCGGGCGCGCGCGTCGTCGAGGTTGATCAGCGGCCTGGGCGCGGGCGCCGCGCGGCGCGAAAACAGTTTCTTGAACAGCATGGGGGTCAGGGCGTGGGCGGCAGCGCGGTCACGTCATGCACCGGCGCGCCGGTGAGCCGCTGGAGGTCGTTCGGCGTGAGGCGGAACACGCCATGCGGATGGCCCGCGGCGGCCCAGATCACGTCGAAGCGGAACAGCTGGTCGTCGATCAGCGTCACCGGCGCGGTGGCGTGCGCCAGCGGGGACACGCCACCGATGGAAAACCCGGTGCGCGCCTTGACGAAATCGGCGTCGGCGCGGCCGAGCTTGCCGCCCTCGGCGCAGACGATGGCCTGCACCTTCTTCTCGTCCACGCGCAGGTCGCCCGAGGTGATGACCAGCACGGCGGCGTCGTCGCTCTTGCGGCGGAAGATGATGCTCTTGGCGATCTGGCCCAGCGCCACGCCCAGCGCGTCGGCGGCCTGCTGGGCTGTGCGCGCGGCGTCGTCGAGCATGACCGGGGTGTGGGCATGGCCCAGCGCGGCCAGTGCTTCGGTGACGCGCAACACGCCGGCAGGCAGATCAAGGGTGTTCGGGGATGGTTCGCTCATGGTCGGAAATGGTAGCGGCCCGGGCCGGGCCGCGTCATGTGGCCGCGCGTTTGACCACCAGCAAGCTCGCCCCCATGGCCATGAGCACGCCGCCAAACACCCGGTTCTGCGCGCGGCGGGCCCGGGCCGTGGCCAGCCAGGCCTTGGCGCGCGAGGCCAGGAAGGCGTAACCGTGCATCACCAGCACGTCCACCCCGACCGAGGTCAGCAGCAGGATCAGCAACTGCAGCCACAGGGCGCGGGCCGGGTCGATGAACTGCGGCAGCACCGCCACCATGAAGACAATGCCTTTGGGGTTGGTGACGTTGGTCATGAAGCCGGTCAGCAGCCGCTCGCGGACCGAAGGCAGGCCGTGCGCGTCGCCCGCCGGGGCGCTGCCGGCCGCATCGGGACCGGGCAGTTGTGCGGCACCGCTGGGCGCGCGCCACTGCTTCCAGCCCAGCCAAATCAGGTAGGCCGCGCCCAACACCTTGACGACCAGGAACGCGGTGCTGGAGGCCAGCAGCAGCGCACCCACCCCGACACCCGCGATCAGCAGGATCACCGACAGGCCCAGCTCCAGCCCCACGATGGTCGCGCCCGCGCGGCGCACACCGTAGGCCAGGCCGTGGCTCATGGACAGCACCGCACCCGAACCGGGCGACACCGCGATCACCCAGGACGCGGCAAAGAAAGCCAGCCAGACGTTGAGATCCATGGTGCTCAACCCGCCCGTTTGGCCAGCAGGGCGCGCGCCACGCGCGAGCCGCTGGGCCGCCCCAGCTGTTCGCTGATGTACTGGCCCGCGTCCACCAGGGCGTCGAGGTCGATGCCGGTTTCGATGCCCATGCCGTGCAGCATGTAGACCACATCTTCCGTGGCCACGTTGCCGGTGGCGCCCTTGGCGTAGGGGCAGCCGCCCAGGCCGGCCACCGAGGTGTCGAACTGCCACACCCCCATCTCCAGCGCCGCCAGGGTGTTGGCCAGGGCCTGGCCGTAGGTGTCGTGGAAATGGCCGGATATGTCGTCCACCGTGTACACCGACAAGGCCGCGTCCAGCGCGCGCTGCACCTTGAGCGGCGTGCCCACGCCGATGGTGTCGGCCACGCCGATGTGCTGCACGCCGATGCTGCTCATCAGCGTGGCCACGTATTTCACGCTCTCCGGCGGCACATAGCCCTCGTACGGGCAACCCACCGCGCAGGAGATGGCGCCGCGCACGTAAATGCCGGCGGCGCGGGCCGCGTCCACCACCGGGGCGAAGCGTTCGATGCTCTCGGCGATGGAGCAGTTGATGTTCTTCTGGCTGAAGGCTTCGCTGGCCGCGCCGAACACCACGATCTCGTCGGGCTGGTCACGCAGCGCCGCCTCGAAACCCTTGAGGTTGGGCGTGAGCACCGAGTAACGCACGCCGGGCAGGCGCTGGATGCCGGACATGACCTCGGTGTTGTCGGCCATCTGCGGCACCCACTTCGGACTCACGTAGCTGGTGACCTCGATCTCTTTCAGACCCGCCGCCTGCAGACGGTGCACCAGCTCGATCTTGACCGCCGCCGGCACCGGCTGCTTTTCGTTCTGCAGGCCGTCGCGCGGCCCCACGTCCACGAGCTCGACGAGCGACGGCAGGGTGGCAGGGGTGCGGATCGGGGTTTGCATGGTGGGCATCCGGGTGGTGTGGGTGGTTGGCCGGCGCCGGTCAACCCTGCGCCGCGCCAGCGTGCAGGTCGGCCGTGTCGGGCGGGAGTGTTCTGAGGTCAAAAAATCCGATGAGTTCCAGGTGCCCTTCGCCCCGGCACCGCAACATCAGGGCCTTTTTGTCCCTCGCCTTGGCGGCAGCGATGCCATCGCCCACCGCGTTGGCCGCCAGCAGCTCGGCCTGGGCGCGGGCCATGAAGGTTTCCAACCGGCCCTCCAGCGACAGGGTGGCCCGCTCGAACAGATCAAAGCGCTGGGTCTTGTTCATGGTGGGTGTGAGCTCGATCTGGTTCAAGGCGTGCTGCAACTCGGTGATAAGCGAAGGGTGGTCCTTCAGCGCTTCTCGCAACACCTGGGGCACGGGCGGGCGGCGCACGGCGGGCGGGCACAGCTCTCCCATCGGTTCTTTGAACATGTTTTCCTCCTGAGACTTCTTGTACGAACACGAATGCAAAGCCTTGCTATTGTGCAGTCTCGGTCTCAGAAAGGACTCAATATCCCCGCGCCGCGTCCACCACGCCGGCCACCGGCTCACCGCGCTCCAGCGCCACGATCTTGCGGGCGATCTGCGCGATGCTCTCGTCGCGCAGGGTGCGCGCCGAGGTGTGCGGTGTGACGGTGATCCGGGGGTGGGTCCAGAACGGATGCTCGGCCGGCAGCGGCTCGGTGCGGAACACATCGAGCGTGGCGCCGGCCATGTGGCCGCTCTCCAGCAGGGCCAGCAGGTCGGCCTCCACCAGGTGCGCGCCGCGCGCCACGTTGATCAGGTAGGCCTGTGGCCGCAAGCGGCCCAGCGTGTCGCGGTTGAGGATGTCCCGCGTCTCGGGCGTGAGCGGCAGCAGGTTCACCAGCACCCGGCAGGACGACAGGAAGGTCTGGAACCCGACCTCGCCGCTGTGCGTGAGCACGCCCTCGACAGCCTTGGGCGTGCGGCTCCAGCCGTGCACCGGAAACTCGAACACCCGCAGCGCCTTGGCCACGCGCTCGCCCAGCACGCCCAGGCCCATCACGCCGACCGGGAAGTCCAGGCGGTTGCGCGGCTTGCGGTACGACCATTGCCCGGCCTTCACATCGGCCTCGTAGCCATCGAATTCGCGGAAATGGCGGATCACCGCGTGGCACACGTATTCGGCCATCTGCACCGACATGCCCGCGTCGTCCAGCCGCACGACCTTGACGCCCGGCGGTAGCCGCAGCTTGAGCAGCGCATCGACCCCCGCACCGATGTTGAACAGGCCCTTGAGCGCGGGCTGCTCGTCCAGGAACTGTTGCGGCGGCGCCCAGACCACGGCGTGGTCGGCCTGCGGCGCACCCGGTTGCCAGACCTCGACGGTGGCGCCCGGCAGCGCCGCGCGCAGGCCATCGAGCCAGGGTTCGGCCTTGGTGTCGGTGCAGCAGAAAGTGATGTTCATGATGCGGCGAGCTTATGGCAAGACGAATAGCCTGTCGGCCGGGAGGCCCGTTCGCGCCGGGCCCTTCGGCAGGCTCGGGGCGAACGGAAGATGCGGACCCGCACCACCTTGAAACCGGGCTCGCGGGCGGTCAGGCGGTCTGAATTTTCAGCAGCTCCGCGCCCTCAGCCACCTGGTCACCCGGCGCGTAGAGCAACTCGGCCACGGTGCCATCGGCCGGCGCGGCGATGGTGTGTTCCATCTTCATGGCCTCCATCACCGCGAGCGGCTGGCCCTTCTTCACCACGTCGCCGGCCTTCACGGCGAACGACACCACCTTGCCCGGCATGGGCGCAGTGAGGCGCCCAACGTCGTGCGCGGCTTCGCCCGCGTGGGCCAGCGCGTCGAGCTCGGTGATCTGAGTGGCGCCCAGAGCGCAGAAGACGTGCACGACCTCTTCGCGCTGCCAGGTCTGCACCGCCTGGCGCTGGCCCAGGAAACGCAGGTCCATCAAGGTGCCCTTTTCCGCTGGCAAGGCGTCAAAAGCCAACACGCCGCAGACCTCGCCCAGCGCCAGTTGCAGCGTGCCATCGTGCAGGTAGGTCAGGCTGGCCTGCATCGCCTCGCCCTGGTATTCGAAATCGAAGCGGCGCACGGTCAGGCCATGCGGGCGCCAGCCGTCGCGGCGCGAGAACGGGTCTTTGCCTTCGCTCGCGCGCTCGGCCAGCAGGGTCTGCGCCACGGCGGCGGCCACGGCCAGATTCAGACCGACCTTGTCCCGGTTGAACAGCACACCCGCTTCGCGCGGAATCAGCGCCGTGTCCAGGTTGGCCTGGGCAAACGAGGGGCTGGTCACCACATGGCGCAGGAACTGCACGTTGGTCGACAGGCCGACGATGCGCGTTTCGGCCAGCGCCGCATCGAGCCGGGCCAGTGCTTCGGCGCGGGTGCGGCCGTGCACGATCAGTTTGGCGACCATGGAGTCGTAGAAGGGGCTGATGGTGTCGCCTTCGCGCACGCCGTCGTCGATGCGCACCGAGCCCCGGGTGAAGCTGGTGCAGGCGGGCTTGCGGAACACGTCGAGCCGGCCGGTGGCGGGCAGGAACTGGTTGTCCGGTGTTTCGGCGCAGATGCGCGCTTCGATGGCGTGGCCCTGGATGTGCAGCTCTTCCTGCTTCAGCGGCAGCGGCTCGCCACTGGCCACGCGCAGTTGCCACTCCACCAGATCGAGGCCGGTGATGGCCTCGGTCACCGGGTGCTCGACCTGCAGGCGCGTGTTCATCTCCATGAAATAGAAGCGCATGCCGCCTTCGGGCGGCTGCTCGACGATGAACTCCACCGTGCCCGCGCCCACGTAGTTCACGGCCTTGGCCGCCGCCACGGCCGCGGCGCCCATCTGCGCGCGCAGCTCGGGCGTCATGCCCGGCGCGGGCGCTTCTTCCAGCACCTTCTGGTGGCGCCGCTGCACCGAGCAGTCGCGCTCGAACAGATAAACGCAGTTGCCGTGCGTGTCGCCAAACACCTGGATCTCGATGTGGCGCGGGCGCTGGGCGTATTTCTCCACCAGCACCGCGTCGCTGCCGAAGCTGTTGATGGCCTCACGTTTGCACGAAGCGAGCGCAGCGGCAAAGTCTTCAGCCTTTTCCACCGCGCGCATGCCCTTGCCGCCGCCGCCGGCGCTGGCCTTGATCAGCACCGGGTAGCCGATGCGGTCGGCCTCGTGCTGCAGCATGTGCGGGTCCTGGTCGGCGCCGTGGTAGCCCGGCACCAGCGGCACGCCAGCGCTCTCCATCAACCGCTTGGACTCGGCCTTCAGCCCCATGGCCTGGATCGCGCTCGCGGGCGGGCCGATGAACACCAGGCCGGCTTCGGCGCAGGCGTTGGCAAAGGCCTCGTTCTCGCTCAGGAAGCCGTAGCCGGGGTGGATGGCCTGTGCGCCCGTGGCCTTGGCGGCATCGAGGATGCGCTGCCACTGCAGGTAGCTGTCCTTCGGCGCGCTGCCCCCGATGTGCACCGCCTCGTCGCAGGCCGCCACGTGTTTGGCGCTGGCGTCGGCGTCGGAGTACACGGCCACGGTGCGCACGCCCATGCGGCGGGCGGTGGCGGCAACGCGGCAGGCGATCTCGCCACGGTTGGCAATCAGGATCTTGGTGAACATTCGAGGCCTCAGGCGGTAGCAGAAGAAAACAGGGATTGCGCCCGGCGGAACACCGCGCGCAGGAACTTGAACAGCATCCAGGTGACGATCCACATCAGCACCACGGCGATGACCAGCAACACGCCGAACACCAGCGGATGCTGGGTGGCCAGCCAGACCGTGCCGACCACCAGACCGTCTTCGACCAGACTCATGGCGATGTTGGAGAACGGCTCGGGCGAGCTGTTGATGGCGGCGCGTGTGGTGGTCTTGGCGGCCTGGCTGCTGGCTGCGAGCGTGCCGCCGAGCAGCGCGCCCACCAGGGCCATGGTGCTGCCGTCAGCGCCCAGCGCACCCGCCGCCAGCGCGGCGCCGGCGGGGATGCGGATCACGCTGTTGACCATGTCCCACAGCGAGTCGAGCCCCGGGATCTTGTCGGCAAAAAACTCCACGAACAGCAGCGCACCGCTGGCGGCCAACATGGCCGGGTGCTGCAGCACCTGCAGGCCTTCGGGCAGCGGAATCCAGCCGACCCAGCCGGCCATGCCCACGATGAACACCACCGCATAAAGCCTGAAACCGCTGACCCATCCGAGCGCGGCGGCCAATGCCAGCAGGCTGGGCATGTCGAGCTGACTGGCGGCGGCACTCACGCCCTCGACCACCTGGCCACCGACCTCATGGACCACGCCCGTACCCGCGTGCAGGCCCAGGCCGTGCAGCCAGTTGACGAGGGTGGTCCAGAGTGCGTCCATGGAGTTCTCCTTGAGGGAAGAAACCGCCTAGCCCGCCAGCCACGCGGGCTTGCGCTTCTGCAGGAAAGATTGCACTCCATCGCGACCTTGTTCACTCGCGCGGATGTCGGCAATGCCCTGCACCGTGGCGGCGATCAACGCGTCGTCAATGGCTCGCTCGGCCACGTCCTGCACCAGCCGCTTGCAGGCTTTCACGGCCGCCGGGCTGGCGCTCACCAGCGCCTGGGCCAGCTCGTTGACCTTCCCGTCCAGCGCCTCCGGACCGCTCACCAGCTCGTGCACGAAACCGATGCGGTGCGCCTCCTGCGCGCTGAAGCGCTCGGCCGTGAGGAAGTAGCGGTGCGACGCACGCGTGCCCATGGCGCGAATCACATAGGGGCTGATGGTCGCCGGGATCAGACCGAGCTTGACCTCGCTCAGGCAGTAGGTGGCGCTGTCCACGCTCACCGCCATGTCGCAGGCCGCCACCAGACCCATGCCGCCGGCGAACACATCGCCCTGCACAGAGGCGATGGTCGGTTTGGGGCATTCGTAGATCGCTTTCAACATCGCGGCGAGCTGGCCCGCATCGGCCACGTTTTCTTCGCGCGTGTAGTCGGCCATGCGGCGCATCCAGTTCAGGTCGGCCCCGGCGCAGAAGGCCGGGCCCACGGCTGCGAGCACGACGGCGCGCACGTCGTCGCGCGCGCCGACATCTTCAAACGCGGCCTTGAGTTCCTGGATCACGGCGTCGTTGAATGCGTTGCGCACCTCGGGACGGTTGAGCGTTATGCGGGCGATGCGGTCTTGCACCGCAATGGTCAGGGCTTGGCTCATGCGGCTTTCTCCCGGGCAGCTTCTTCGTGCAGGCAGTAGGCGAAGTCCAGCTCCGGGCAGGGCTGGCCGAGCGCGGTGAGCGCGGCCGTGATCTGGCCGCGGTGGTGCGTGCCGTGGTTGAACACGTGCGCCAGCGTGGCGGCGAACGGCAGTGAGACGGGCACGCCCTTGGTGGTGGTGTAGTCCAGCGTGGCGTCGAAGCGCTCCGCTGGCCAGCTGGCGATCAGCGGCAGCCAGTTGGCCGCACCGCCCTTGAGCGCCTGGCCCAGCCTGTCGCGCTCGGGTTCGACCTCGGCGTCGAGCTCCAGCTTGGGCGAGACGCCCCGGGCAAAGCGGGGGTACCAGAGCATGTGTTCGCCCACCAGCAGGTGGTTGAGCGTGCCGTGGATGCTCTTGAAGAACAGGCCCATGTCGCGCCGGTAGTCGGCGTCGGACAGCGGCGCCACCGCGTCGAGCAGGCGCGCGGTGGCCCAGACGTTGTAGCGGGCCAGTCGGGCAAAGTGGATGTGCCACGGGTTCAGTTCGGCCATGTCTCAAGCCCTCCCAGCGTTTTGAGTGATTCAAAGTCGGCGTCGCGGTGCAGCAGCGTGTGGCCGTGCGTCATGCAGTAGCTGGCGAGCAGCACGTCGATGGGGCTGCGCACGGTGCGGCCTTGCGCGCGCAGGCGGCGGTAAAGGGTGGCGGCATGGAGTGCGTTGTCGAGTCCGCCGATATCAACCACAGGCAATTCGGCCAGCAGGCTTTGCGCCCCCTGGCATGCCTTGTCCCGGCGAAAACCCCGAAGCACTTCAAACACCACCAGATCTGCGGTGCCGAGGGAAACATCACCGCGCTCAAGCCAAAGCTGCAGTTGCAGGCTCTGAGGTGTTTTTGCCTGATTGAAGAAGTCAACCCAGACGCTGGAGTCCACCAAGATCATGGCGTCTTTCGGGCTTTGACTGCCAGAGACGGGGGCGCGGGCTCTTGAAGCACCTGCGGGCGAGCGCCCGGCTGGGCGTCCGCTGTCGTGTCAATGTCGTTGTCATAAGGTGCGCCGGCGGCCTTCAAAGCCAACTGTTCCGCTCGGTACCGTGCCCAGCCTTCGTCGGAATCGTCCCACTGCAACTTACCCCGCAAGGCCAACAAGCCGTCATAGACCTTGCGCCGCTTGAGCATGCGCAAGCCCTCTTCCACCGCCTCGCGCTTGGTCTTGAAATCGCCGTACGCCATGACCTCAGCCATGAGCTTGTCGTCGATCACGATGTTGGTTCGCATGAGGAATCCCCTTCAATGTGTATGAAACATGAAAATCATACACATCACATGCGGAAAAGTCCAAACTTCGTCTCGGGGATCGGCGCGTTCAACGAGGCCGACAAGCCCAGCGCCAGCACACGGCGCGTGTCGGCCGGGTCGATCACGCCGTCGTCCCACAGGCGGGCGGTGGCATAGTAGGGGTGGCCCTGCACCTCGTACTGTTCCTTGATGGGGGCCTTGAACGCGGCTTCCTCTTCTGCGCTCCAGCTGCCGCCCTTGCCTTCGATGCCGTCGCGCTTCACAGTGGCCAGCACGCTCGCAGCCTGCTCGCCGCCCATCACGCTGATGCGCGCGTTCGGCCACATCCACAGGAAGCGCGGGCTGTAGGCGCGACCGCACATGCCGTAGTTGCCGGCGCCGAAGCTGCCACCAATGATGACGGTGAACTTCGGCACAGCGGCAGTGGCCACGGCCGTCACCATCTTGGCGCCGTTGCGGGCGATGCCTTCGTTCTCGTACTTGCGGCCGACCATGAAGCCGGTGATGTTCTGCAGGAAGACCAGCGGCGTCTTGCGCTGACAGCACAGTTCGATGAAGTGCGCACCCTTGAGCGCCGACTCGCTGAACAAAATGCCGTTGTTGGCGATGATGCCGACCGGCATGCCTTCGATGCGCGCGAAGCCGCAGACCAGCGTGGTGCCGAAGCGCGACTTGAACTCGTCGAAGTCCGAACCGTCGACGATGCGGGCGATGATCTCGCGCACGTCGAAGGGCTTGCGCGTGTCGGTCGGGATCACGCCGTACAGCTCTTCGGCCGGGTACAGCGGCGCCACCGGGTCGATGGTCGCAATGGGCGGGACCTTGCGCGCATTGAGGTTCTTCACCGCCTGGCGCGCCAGGGCCAGCGCGTGCAGGTCGTTCTGCGCCAGGTGGTCGGCCACGCCCGAGAGGCGCGTGTGCACGTCGCCACCGCCCAGGTCTTCGGCCGTCACCACCTCGCCCGTGGCAGCCTTCACCAGCGGCGGGCCACCCAGGAAGATGGTGCCCTGGTTCTTGACGATGATGGTCTCGTCGCTCATGGCCGGCACGTAGGCGCCGCCCGCGGTGCACGAGCCCATGACCACCGCGATCTGCGCGATGCCCTGCGCGCTCATGTTGGCCTGGTTGAAGAAGATGCGGCCGAAGTGGTCGCGGTCGGGAAAGACCTCGTCCTGGTTCGGCAGGTTGGCGCCGCCCGAGTCCACCAGATAGATGCAGGGCAAGTTGTTTTGCTGCGCCACTTCCTGCGCGCGCAGGTGCTTCTTGACGGTGAGCGGGTAGTAGGTGCCGCCCTTCACCGTGGCGTCGTTGCAGACGATCATGCAGTCCACGCCGCTCACCCTGCCGATGCCGGCGATGACACCGGCGCAGGGCGCGCTGTCGCTGCCGTCGCGGTCCGGGTACATGCCCATCGCCGCCAGCGGGCTCAGTTCCAGAAACGGCGTGCCCGGGTCCAGCAGCATCTGCACGCGGTCGCGCGGCAGCAGCTTGCCGCGTGCGGTGTGTTTGGCGCGCGCCGCGTCGCCACCGCCCAGCGTGGCTTTTTCAACCTGCGCTTTGAGGTCGTCGACCACCGCGCGCATGGCGGCGGCGTTGGCCTGGAAGTCGGCGGAGCGGGCGTTGAGTTTCGTGTCGAGTGCGGGCATGGGTTTCTCTCGGTCAGGCTGTTTTGGCTTCGGCCAGCCCCAGCTGGTCCTTCATGGCATCGCGTATCTTGAACTTCTGGATCTTGCCGGTCACCGTCATGGGGAAGGCGTCGACAAAGCGGATGTAGCGCGGCACCTTGTAATGGGCGATCTGCCCCTTGCAGAAGGCGCACACCGCGTCTTCATCCAGCGCCTGGCCGGGCTTGACGATGACCCAGGCGCACAGCTCTTCGCCGTATTTCGGATCGGGCACACCCACCACCTGCACGTCCTGCACCTGCGGCATGCGGTAGAGGAATTCTTCGATCTCGCGCGGGTAGATGTTTTCGCCGCCGCGGATCACCATGTCCTTGATGCGGCCGACGATGTTGACGTAGCCCTCGGCGTCCATGGTGGCGAGGTCGCCGGTGTGCATCCAGCCCTCGGCGTCGATGGCCTCGGCCGTCTTGGCCGGGTCGTCCCAGTAGCCGTGCATCACCGAATAACCGCGCGTGCACAGCTCGCCCGACCGACCCGTCGGCATCACCTCGCCACTGTCGGGGCTGACGATCTTCACTTCCAGATGCGGCTGCACCGTGCCCACGGTGGACACGCGCCGGTCCAGCGGCGTGTCGGTGCTGCTCTGGCAGCTCACCGGGCTGGTTTCGGTCATGCCGTAGGCGATGGTGATTTCGGACAGGTGCATGTCGTCCACCACACGCTGCATCACAGCGGTCGGGCACGGCGAGCCGGCCATGATGCCGGTGCGCAGGGTGGAGAGGTCGAATTCCTTGAAGCGCGGGTGGTCCAGCTCGGCGATGAACATGGTGGGTACGCCGTGCAGGCCGGTGCAGCGTTCGTCCTGCACCGTCTGCAACACGGTCAGCGGGTCGAAGCCGTCGTTGGGGTAGACGATGGTGGCGCCGTGCGTGAAGCAGGCCAGGTTGCCCAGCACCATGCCGAAGCAGTGGTACAGCGGCACAGGGATGCACAGCCGGTCCTCGGGCGTGAGCTTCATGCACTCGCCGATGAAGAAGCCGTTGTTCAGGATGTTGCGGTGCGTGAGCGTGGCACCCTTGGGGAAGCCGGTGGTGCCGCTGGTGAACTGGATGTTGATCGGGTCGCTCGCCTTGAGCATGGCCGCCACCTGCGCCACGCGCGGGTCGGCGGCGTCGCCCTGGTCGAGCAGCGCCGAGAAGCGCATCAGGCCGGCCTCTTCGGCGCCCTGCCCCGGCTCGTCGATCCAGACCACGGTCTTCAGGTGCGGCAGCTGCTGGGCTTCCAGCGCGCCCGGCTGCCCGTGCGCCCACTCGGGCGCCAGCTCGCGCAGCATGCCCAGGTAGTCGCTGGTCTTGAAGCGCGCCATGGTCACCAGCAGCTTGCAGCCGACCTTGTTGAGCGCGTATTCCACTTCAGACGTGCGGTAGGCCGGGTTGATGTTCACCAGCACCAGGCCCACCTGCGCCGTGGCCAGCTGCATCAGCACCCACTCGGCATTGTTGTGCGACCAGATGCCCACGCGATCGCCCGGATTCAGGCCCTGCGCCAGCAGCGCGCTGGCCAGGCGGTGCGCGTCGGCCTGCAGCGCGCGGTAGGTGTAACGCCGCCCCTGGTGCACGCTCACCAGCGCCTCGTGCTCGGGCTGGCGCGCCACCATGGCGTCAAAAAACGCGCCGATGGTCTGCTCGATCAGCGGCACGTCGGTCGCGCCGCGCGCCAGGCTTTGCACCAGCGGTGCGGCAGTTGAAAGGGCTGCGCTCATGGGTGTGTCTCCTCCGAAGGCGGTCGCCCAGGCCGGGCCGGGCGTAAAGCGCAAGCATAGAAGCTCGTGCCGGGCACCGGTTGCCAGAATGGTTGCAAATCGTGCCGCCGCTGAGGCACACTGCCGGCCATGCCCAGCCCCACCCCAACATCCTCGGGTTCCCGCAGCGATCTGCGCATGGCGCGCGCCGCCACGCCCATGGCCTTTGTACGGGCCATTGTGCGCGCGTACCGACTGCGCGGCATGGACCCGGCACCCGCGCTGGCGCAGGCACAGATCGCGCCAGCCCTTTTGCAGCAACGGGTGGGCCACATCACCGCCGCGCAAATGGAAGCCGTGTCGGGCGCGGCCATGCGCGAACTCAACGACGAGGCCCTGGGCTGGTTTGCCCGGCCCCTGCCCTGGGGCAGCTACGGCATGCTCGCGCGCGCCTCGCTCTCGGCTCCCACGCTGGGCACCGCGCTCAAGCGCTGGTGCCGCCACCACGGCCTGCTCACGCCCGACATCACCCTGGCCGTGACCACCAGCGGCGACGTGGCCAGCATCGGCCTCACCGAACACCGCCCACCGGGCGGCGACGGCAGCCTGCGCGAGTTCTGTTTCGTCTCGGTGCTGCGCAACAGCCTGGGCCTGGCCTGCTGGTTCGTGGACTCGCGCATCCCGCTGCTGGGTGCGAGCTTTCCGTTCGCCGCGCCAGCGCACGCCGAGGCCTACCGCGTGCTGTTCGACGGCCCCACCGTGTTCGACGCGCCCGAGGCCGCCATCCGCTTCGACGCGCGCTACCTCGCCCTGCCCGTCAAGCGCGACGAAGCCGCCATGAACCAGATGCTGCAGCGCGCCCTGCCGATCCAGGTGCGCCCCTACCGGCGCGACCGCCTGCTGGTGCAGCGCGTGCGCCAGGTGCTCACAACCCAGCCGCTGGACGCGCACAATGCCAACGACCTCGCGGCCCTGCTCAACACCTCGGCCCGCACGCTGCACCGGCAGCTGAAAGACGAAGGCGCCACGCTGCAGGCGCTGAAAGACGAGGTGCGCCGCGACCGCGCCATTGAGTGGTTGCAGCGCACGTCCCGGCCGATCAAACAGGTGGCCGAAGCGGCCGGGTTTCAGAACGAGAAGAGCTTCATCCGTGCGTTCAAGGGCTGGACGGGGGTGACACCGGGGGACTTCCGGAGCAAGACCCCACCCTTGGCCTGATCTGCAACCCCGATGGCGCAGCCATGGCCACCACCCTGCCTAGACTGCCCCCATGATCGTTCTGCACCACTGCGTCAGCGCCCGCTCTTTGCGTCCCCTGTGGATGCTCGAAGAGCTGGGCCTGCCCTACGAGCTGCGCATGCTGCCCTTCCCGCCGCGCGTGCACGCCCGGCCCTACCTCGACCTGAACCCGCTCGGCACCGTGCCCCTGCTGGAAGACGGCGCCACCCGCATGACCGAATCGGCCGCGATGTGCCAGTACCTCGCGGCGCGCCACAGCCCGGACGGTCTCGACGTGCAGGCCGATGAGCCGGCCTTTGGCGCCTACCTCAACTGGCTGCACATGAGCGACGCCACGCTCACCTTTCCGCAGACGCTGGTGCTGCGCTACACACACTTCGAGCCGCCCGAGCGACTGCAACCCCAGGTGGCCGCCGACTACGCGCGCTGGTTCCTGGCCCGGCTGCGCGCGGTGGATGTTGCCGTTCAAAAAGATGAGCACCTGTGCGCCGGCCGCTTCACCGCCGCCGACGTGGCCGTGGGCTACGCCCTGGTGCTCGCCCGCCACCTGGGCCTGGACGCCCAGTTCCCGCCTGCGGTGGCGGCCTACTGGCAACGGCTACAGGCCCGCCCGGCCTTCCAGCGCGCCCTGCGCGTGGAGCGGGAAGCGGCCCTGGACCAGCAGGTGGACCCCACACCGTCGCCCGACCTGCGGCTCTGAAATTGCGGCGCACCGGGAGTCGGTGGAGCGGCTACGGCCTTTCCAGCGAGGTCACCCTCGAACGCCTGAGCCGTCCCAGCCGGCACACCCATGCCGGCACCAGCACGGCATACAGCACCAGCAAACCACCCATCGCCAGCAAGAGTTCGGTCATCTTCAGGTACGAACTCCACACATCGGCACCCGAGTCCATGCCCAGACCCAGGCGCTGGTTCCGATACAAATAGTCGCCAGCCCCTGACAACCGCACCAGGGATCCGACCAACCAGAAATTCAAGAACCCGCCCAATACAGCGAAGACCCCGCGCAACATCCGCGAGCGAACAAGGCCCTGCCCCAACGCGATGTAAAGCCGCCACGCGGGGAAAATGAACACGCCCACCCCCAGCCACAAAATCCCAAACATCCCACTCCATCGACCGACCGCATCGGCGGCATCCAGAGACGACACCGGCACGACCAACGATAAGAACACCACGCCAAACAGGGGGATGCAGTAGATGACCGCCGCCTTGAGGTGTGGTTTGACGCACTCGGAAAAGAAATTCATATCGCCCTCCCATTGGGCTCAAAGGTACCATGCAGACTTCTCGCCGTGGCTGAAAACGGCATTGTCGCAATGCAGCCAGAGCAGGCCGAGAAGACCGAGTTCGGTAAAGTGCCCGGGTATATTGAGGAGAGCGTCATGACTAGGATGACTGCACCGAACTGCTTACTCAGCAGTTTCTGCGGCATACACTACATGAGGCGCTCATCCGCCACGAGCTGATGTCAATCAGTTTTCTCTATTCACAAGATTATTAAGGTATTAATTTCATGAAAGTCGCGTCGCTCTTTGCTCTTGCTGCAACCTTGCTTGTTACCGGGTGTGCATCTGTGAACATGGCATCCAAAGAAGAATCAGCCAAAGCAAAGGAATTCAATCAACCCAGCCCAGGCAACGCCGGTGTCTACATTTACAGAAACAGCTTCACCGGGAAAGCGCTGAAGAAAGATATTTGGGTTGATGGAAAGTGCGTTGGAGAGAGTGCCCCGGACGTTTTCTTTTACACCGAGGTTGAGGGTGGAAAAACCCACAAAATTGACACGGAATCCGAGTTTTCCCCCAACACCCTGGAGTTGATGTTCGTGTCTGGCAAAAACTACTTCATCCGTCAGTTCATCAAGATGGGCATGTTTGTCGGCGGAGCGGGAGTTGTGCAGGTTTCTGAAAAGCAAGGCATGAGTGATGTGGTGGAGCTTGACATGGCCAAACTCGGCAACTGCAGCGCCACACGGTAAGCGGCATTTCCGAGTTCAGACAGGGATTGAGGTGAAATTCAACAGCAGAAAGTCACCTCTTAGCCAAGCTGGGTGCGCAACACAAAATTTGCCATGGGTCAATGCTTTCCAAAGAGGTTGACCCACATTGCTCTCTTCGCAGGACAGGGCTGGTCAACCAACTCATTGAATGGCCGCTCCATCGATTGAATGGGCGGAGCGCGATCTTTCTCGCTCTCCGTCAGCACCCAGCCGCAAAAACCCAAAAACCCGATTGGGTTCGGCACAACCCCCTCGCTTCCGAACACGACAGCTGAAACAGCCTCCGTCAGCGCCCCGCTGGCAGGACGCCTGAAGCCCCGGCCCCAGATGGCGCCGGAATACCCCGCCCCTCCACGTTCGGCGACATCACCGGCGAGCCATTGACCAGCGGCATCTCGGGCGCCGCTGCGGGTGCAGGCTCAGACTTCGGTGCCACTGGCGCAGGCGCCCCCTTGCCCAACCCCAACTGATTCACCAGACTCTGCACCGCCGCATCCACCTGCACCTTCAGCGACTCCCGTGCCGTCGCCGCGTAGGTCTCGTTCAGCCGCGGCCCGCGCAACAGCGCCGGCGCGGGCACGCGCTGGGCGGTGAGGGTGGTGGCCTCGCCCAGCACGGCGCCGAAGGTGCTGGGCACCAGCAGTTCGGCCCGGAGCGAGACGTGGGCGGCCGACTCGGTGCCCAGTTGCAGGATGCTGCGCTGGGCCAGCCCCAGGCCGAAGAAGCCTTCCCTGGTTTCCCAGAGGGTGTCGCTGCTGGATGCGCCCGAGATCAGTAGCACGTGGTCGGTCGGCGTCTTGAGTTCCTTCAGCTCCTTGAGCGCTTCTTCGCGGCGGGTCGCCGACAGGGTGGCGCGCTGCACGCTTGAGAAGCGGCCCGAGGCTTTGAGCAGTTCGACGGCCCCGGTTTCGAGCTGCTCCTTGAAGCCCCAGTCGGGCACGAAGGCTTCGCCGAACTCGTTGTTGAACAGGGTGGTGCCGCGCCAGGAGAGGCGCAGCGTGGTGCCGAGGGTGCTGACGACGGTGATGGAGCGGCCCAGCAAACGGGCCTGCACGCTGGGCTTGTCGATGCTGGAGCAGGCGGTCAGGCCGAGACCGGCCAGTGGCAAGAATGGCAGGGCTGCGCTGTGCGCGAGCAGTTGGCGGCGGGTGAGCGGGTTGGGCATGGCGCGTTTTACCGCAGTGCGGGCAAGGCCCGCGCCAACTCGTCCATGTGGCGAAACACCCGCGCCACGGGCAGGCCGTCGAACGCGCGGCCGTGGCCTTGCGGGCAGTAGCCCCAGACGGTGGCGCCCGCGGCCAGACCGGCCTGGGCGCCGGTGGCGGTGTCTTCGATCACGAGGCAGCGCGCCGGGTCGGCGCGGAGGTGGGCCGCGGCGGCCAGGTACACGTCGGGGTGCGGCTTGGAGCGCGGCAGGTCGTGGCCGCTGAAGATGCGCTCACCGAAGTACGGGGCCATACCCGCCATGCCGATCTGCATCACCACCTTGGGCCGGTCGGCGCCGGAGGCGCAGGCAATGCGGCCAGCCGTGTGCGCGTGCGCGGCCATGACGGCGCCCAGCGCGCCCGCCACGGTCTGCAGCTCGGCGCGCAGGCGCTGGTCGCGCCGCGCGTAGAAGGCGCGCATCCAGTCGTCGGTGAGCGGCTGGCCGGTCTCGGCCTCGATGCGCGCGCGCTCGTCGCGCACGGCCTTGCCAATGAAGATCTGCATGCACTCGGCTTGGCTCAGCGCCCAGCCGGCTTCGTTGAGCACTTCGCGCAACACGCCGTTGGTGATGGGCTCGCTGTCGACCAGCACGCCGTCGCAGTCGAAAAGCACGGCTTCGAACATTGCACTCACTTCATATCTCCATCCACATAAAACCAGCGCCCGACTTCACGCACGAAACGGCTGGTCTCGTGCAGGCGCTGGCCGCGCCCGGCCACACGCGAGCGCGCCACGAACTCCACCTCGGCGTGGTCGGCGTCGATCAGGCGGTGCGATCGCACTTCGAGCCCCAGCCATTTCACGCCGGGTTCGAGCGACAGATCGGCGGGCCGGGTGCTGGCGTGCCAGCTGCGGTTGAGGTAGTCCACACGCCCGAGCACGAAGGCGCTGTAGCGCGAGCGCATGAGGCTTTGCGCGTCGGGCGCGGGCGTGTCGTGGTCGAGGTAGCGCCCGCAGCAGGCGCCGAACGCGAGGGCCCGGCCGCGCGGGTCGGTCTGGCCACAGGGGCAGGCGGGCTCGGCCATCAGGCTTTGGGCTTGTGCGCCGCAGCCCGCGCCTTGTGGGCTTCGAGCGTTTCGGTGGGGGCGCCCTGCTTGGCCCACTCGGTGAAGCCGCCGTCGATGTGGGCCACGTTGCTCATGCCCATGTCTTTCAGCGCCTTGGTGGCCAGCGCGCTGCGCCAGCCGGCGCCACAGAACAGCACGAACTCCTTGCTGTCGTCGCCGAACACGGGCTTGAAATACGGCGAGGCCGGGTCGACCCAGAACTCCAGCATGCCGCGTGGCGCGTGCACCGCGCCCGGCGCCGTGCCTTCGCGCTCAAGCTCGCGCACGTCGCGGATGTCCACCAGCTGCAGCGTCGGGTCGCGCTCCAGCCGCTCGCGCACCTGGGCCACGCTGTAGGTGGTGATCTGCGCCGTGGCTTCGTCCACGAGCGCGCGGAATCCTTTGGTGATGGGCATGAGGGTGGTCTCCTTGTCTTCGGTGTGGCGGCCATTATCCGTGCCCGGCCCGCAGCCCCTACGCCAGATTCCATGGGCGCGCACGGGCAGGGCTTTTGCGCGGCGGTGTTCAATAGCGGCTCTGTCGCATGCCTTTGCCCCGTCACCACAAGGAGCTTTCGTGAACCCGCTTTCAGACTTCCCCATCACGCAAAAATGGCCGGCGCAACAGCCCGACCGCCTCCAGCTGTATTCGCTGCCCACGCCCAACGGCGTGAAGGTGTCCATCATGCTGGAAGAGACCGGTCTGCCCTATGAGCCGCACCTGGTGAGCTTCGAGACCAACGACCAGCTGTCGCCGGCCTTCCTCTCGCTCAACCCCAACAACAAGATCCCCGCGATCATCGACCCCAACGGGCCGGGCGGCCAGCCGCTGACCCTGTGGGAATCGGGCGCGATCCTGATCTACCTGGCCGAGAAGACCGGCCAGTTCCTGCCGCAGGACGCCGCCGCGCGCTACGAGACCCTGCAGTGGCTGATGTTCCAGATGGGCGGGGTCGGCCCGATGTTTGGCCAGCTCGGTTTCTTCCACAAGTTCGCCGGTGCCGCCTATGAAGACAAACGCCCGCGCGACCGCTACGTGGCCGAGAGCCGGCGCCTGCTCGCGGTGCTGAACCAGCGCATGACCGGGCGCCACTGGATCATGGGTGAGGCCTACACCATCGCCGACATCGCCACCTGGCCCTGGGTGCGCAATCTGGTGGGCTTCTACGGCGCGGGCGATCTGGTGGGCTTCAAGGACTTCCCCGAACTCACCCGCGTGCTCGCCGCCTTCGAGGCCCGCCCCGCCGTGCAGCGCGGGCTCACCATCCCGGCCAGAAGTTAAGCGGCCACCTCTACCGTCTCCAGAACGCCCCGGTGAACAGCACCAGCACCGTCAGCAGTTCGAGCCGGCCCAGCAGCATGGCGAAGGTCAGCACCCAGATCTGGAAATCGTTCAGCACCCCGAAGTTGCTGGTGGGGCCGACCAGGCCCAGGCCGGGGCCGATGTTGTTCACGGTGGCGACCACGGCGGAAAACGCGGTCACGATGTCCAGCCCGGTGAACAGCAGCACCATGGTCAGCCCCATGGTGGTGGCGCCGTAGATCAGCATGAAACCCAGGGTCGCGGTGATCACCGAGATGGGCAACACGGCGCCGCCCATGGTCACCGGGTTGACCACGCGCGGGTGGACGATGCGCACCAGCTCGCGCCGCGCCTGCTTGATCAGCAGCACCATGCGCACCATCTTGATCCCGCCGCCGGTGGAGCCGGCGCAGGACACGAAGCAGCCCAGGAACATGAGCAGCACCGGCGCGAATACGGGCCATTGCGCGTAGTCGGCGGACGCGTAACCGGTGGTGGTGGCCAGCGACAGCACGTGGAACGCGCTCGTGCGCAGGGCCTCGGGAAAGCTGCGCACCACGCCGTGCCAGGCCAGCAGGGCCGCGATGAGGCCGATGGACGCCAGCAGCACCGCCACGTAGGTGCGGATCTCGCGGTCTCTGAACAGCGGCCCGAGCGAGCGGTTGCGCAGCACGATGAAGTAGCGCATGAAGCTGACGCCCGCGAGCGCCATGAAGACGGTGGCAACGGCTTCGATCCGGGGTGAGTCGAAGTGGCCGAAGCTGGCGTCGTGCGACGAAAAGCCCCCCAGGCCCATGGTGGTACACATGTGCATGAAGGCGTCGGCCCAGCCCATGCCGGCCCAGCGGTAGGCCAGGAAACAGGCCAGCGAAAAACCGAAGTAGACCCCCCACAGGCCGCGCGCGGTTTCGGCGATGCGAGGGGTGAATTTGGTGTCTTTCATGGGGCCGGGGGTTTCGGCCTTGTAGAGCTGCAGGCCGCCCAGCCCCAGCAGGGGCAGCACCGCCACCACCAGCAGCATGATGCCCAGCCCGCCCACAAGCTGCAGGAAACAGCGCCACACATTGGCCGACACCGGCAGCCCGTCCAACCCGGACAGCGCCGTGGCTCCGGTGGCGGTGAGCGCGCTCATGGACTCGAAGTAGGCCTGGGTCCAGCCGATGTCGGGCACGGTGTACATCAATGGCACGGCGGCATAGGCCGGCAGCACGATCCACACCAGGTTGACCAGCAGGAAGCCGTCGCGCGCCTGCAGCTCGCGGCGGTGGTGGTGCGCCACGGCCCACAGCGCCAGCCCGCTGAACAGGGCCAGCGCGAACCCGCCGCCCCAGACGTAGAGGTGCTCCACCCCGTCGTGCGCCCAGGCCCAGGCCAGCGGCACCAGGAAGGCGAAGGAGAACGCCACCAGGATGCGGGAGAACACGGTAACGACCGGGAGGATGCCGAACATGGCGGTGGCTATTTGCGCCAGAAACCGGGTGTGAACAGCACCAGGAAGGACAGCATTTCCAGCCGGCCCAGCAACATGGCCAGGGCGCACACCCAGGTCTGGAAGTCGCTCAGGCCCGCGAAATTGCCGGCAGGGCCGACCTCGTTGAGTCCTGGGCCCATGTTGTTCACGCTGGCCACCACGGCGGAAAACGCGGTGTCGAAGGGCATGTCGGTCAGCAGCAGGACCATGGTCAGGCCGATGATGGTGCCGCCGTACACCAGCATGAAGCCGAGCACGGAAAAGATGGTGCTGCTGTCCACCACGTTGCCCCCCATGGTGACGGGGTTGACCGCGCGCGGGTGCACGATGCGCGCCATTTCGCGCCGCGCCTGCTTGACCAGGATGACGATGCGCGCCATCTTGATGCCCGCGCCGGTGGAACCCGCGCTGGTGGCCACGCCCGAGAGCATGAGCATGAAGAGGGGCGCGAACACCGGCCAGGTGGTGTAGTCCACGGTGGAGAACCCGGTGGTCGAGGCGATCGACACCACGTTGAACAGCGCCGTGCGCACCGCCACGACCGGGTCGCTCAGGCTGCCCTTGACCAGCAGCAGCCCGGCGATGAACAGGCCCGAGCCCACCAGCAACAGCATGGAACCGCGCCACTCGGCGTCGCGCCAGATGCGCGCGGGCTGGCGCTTGACCAGGGCCACGAAATACAGCGCGAAATTGCAGCTCGCCAGCAGCATGAAGACGATCGCCACCCACTCCGCCGCGGGCAGCTGGAAATACCCGAAGCTGCTGTCGTGCGACGACAGGCCGCCCAGGCTGAGCGTGGCGAACATGTGGATCCAGGCGTCCAGCGCGGACATGCCGGCGAGCCAGTAGCCCAGCACGCAGGCCAGCGAGAGCAGGCAGTACACGGTCCACAGCCCCTTGGCGGTTTCGGTGATGCGCGGCGTGAGCTTGGCATCCTTCATGGGGCCGGTGGCCTCGGCTCGGAAGAGCTGGCTGCCACCCACGCCCAGCATGGGCAGGATCGCCACGGCCAGCACCAGGATGCCCATGCCACCGAGCCACTGCAGGAAGCAGCGCCAGAGGTTGATCGAGCCGGGCAGCCGGTCCAGTCCCACCAGCACCGTGGCGCCGGTGGTGGTCAGCCCCGACATGGCCTCGAAGTACGCATCGGTGAACGACAGCGGTGTGCTCGTCGGGCCGAAGTACAGCAGCAAGGGCACGCAGGCAAACAGCGGCAGCAGCGTCCAGGCCAGCCCCACCAGCAGGATGCCGTCGCGCTTCTGCAGCTCCAGCTTGTGCCCGACCCGCCAGACCGCCGAACGCATGAGCGCCCCGCACACGAAGGTCAGGGCCATGGCGACCGGAAAGGCCGAACTGGCGCCGTCCTGCGTCCACAGCGACACGCCCAAGGGCACCAGCATGGTGAGGGCAAACACCATGACGATGGCCCCGAGAATGGGAAAGACGCGCAGAAAGGGCATGAAGGAACCGAGCGGCTTCAACCGAAGAAGGTCGCGCCGACCTGGAACAGCTTCTCCACCTCACGCACCAGGCGCTTGTTCGGAATGAAGATGATGATGTGGTCGTCGGCCTCGATCACCGTGTCGTGGTGCGGCATCAGTACCTCGGACTTGCGGCCCTCGCCACGCACGATGGCGCCGATACGCGTGCCCGTGGGCAGCTTGACCTCTTCGACCCGGCGCCCCACCAGCTTGGAGGTCTTCACGTCGCCGCGCGCGATGCCTTCGAGCGCTTCGGCCGCGCCGCGGCGCAGGCTGTGCACCGCCGCCACGTCACCACGGCGCAGGTGGGTCAGCAGTTCGCCGATCACGGTCTGCGCGGGCGAGATGGCGATGTCGATGGTGCTGCCCTGCATCATGTCGGCGTAGGCGCGGCGGTTGATGAGCGACATCACGCGCCCGGCCCCCAGCCGCTTGGCCAGCATGGCCGACATGATGTTGTCCTCGTCGTCGCTGGTGAGCGCGAGGAACAGGTCCATCTGGCCCACGTTCTCTTCCAGCAGCAGGTCTTCGTCGGCACCATCGCCGTGCAGGATCAGCATGTTCGACGGCAGCTGGCTGGCCAGGTATTCACAGCGCTTCTTGTCGCGCTCGATGATCTTCACCTCGCACTGCCCGACCAGGCTGCGCGCCAGCCGCAGGCCGACCTTGCCACCGCCCGCGATCATGAGGCGCTGCACCGGTTTGTCGATGTTGTGGATGGCGCCCAGCACGTAGCGGATCTTGCGCGTGTCGGCCAGCACGAACACCTCGTCGCCGGCCAGGATGCGGGTGGTCTTGGTGGCCTCCATTTCAGTGTCGAGCCGGTACAGCGCCACCACCCGCATCTCGGCGTGGGGGAAACGTTCGCGGAACTCACCGATGGTGTGGCCCACCAAGGCGCCGCCGTAGGCCGCGCGCATGGCGATCAGGCTGGCCCGGCCATCGGCAAACTCCAGCACCTGCAGGGCCTCGGGGTAGCTGATGAGCTGGTGGATGTAGCGCGTGACCGACTCTTCCGGGCAGATCACGTGGTCCACCGCGAAGCCGTTCTTGCCCAGCAGCTCGTCGCCTTCCACGAACTCGGGCGAACGCAGCCGGGCGATGGTGCTGGGCACGTTGAAGATGTCGTGCGCCACCTTGCAGACCACCAGGTTGGATTCGTCGTTGGCGGCACAGGCGATCACCATGTCGGCGTCCTGGGCCCCGGCCTCGCGCAGCACCGAGGGCTGAATGCCATTGCCCACCACGCCCCGCAGGTCCAGCCGGTCTTCGAGAAGACGCAGGCGGGCGGGGTCCATGTCAATCACCGTGATGTCGTTCTGTTCGGAAACCAGGCTTTCTGCGACGCTCTCGCCCACACGGCCGGCGCCCAAGATGATGATGTTCATGTGTTCAATGGTACCCCCCGCGCCGCAAGATGAGCCCACCCCCGCCGCCTGCGGCGTCCCCCCAAGGGGGCGATGCGAGTGGCCCGGCGGAGCCGGTTCCACCGCATCCTGGGCTCAGGCACTTCGCGCCGGAGGGGGAGTTGGACTTATTGCGTGCGCTCCGACCAACGCCTCATCGCGCGTGCCTTCCGCCAAGGGCACCGCGGAACCGGCTCTGCCGGGCCGCCAGTGCCGCCCCCTGGGGGGTGACGCCGCAGGCGGCGCGGGGGAGTCAAAGTGCTCTTTGAATAATGATCTTCTGCACGTCGCTCGTGCCTTCGTAGATCTGGCACACGCGCACGTCGCGCCAGATGCGCTCCAGCGGAAAGTCGTTCACATAGCCATAACCGCCGAGCGTCTGGATGGCGGCTGAGCAGATCTGCTCGGCGGTCTCGCTGGCGAACAGTTTGGCCATGGCGGCTTCCTTCAGACAGGGCTGGCCGGCGTCGCGCAGGGCGGCGGCGTGCCAGATCAGCTGGCGCGCCGCTTCCAGTCGGGTCGCGCATTCGGCCAGGCGGAAACCCACGGCCTGGTGGTTGAAGATGGCGGTGCCGAAACTCTGGCGCTCCTTGGCGTAGGCGATCGCCACCTCCAGCGCGCTGCGCGCCATGCCCACGCTCTGCGCCGCGATGCCGATGCGTCCGCCTTCGAGCGCGGAGAGCGCGATCTTGTAGCCCTCGCCTTCCTGGCCGATCAGGTTCTCGGCGGGGATGCGGCAGTTATCGAAATTGATCTGCGCGGTGTCGCTGCTGTGCTGGCCGACCTTGTCCTCCAGCCGCGCGACCACGTAGCCGGGGTTGTCGGTGGGCACCATGAAGGTGCTCATACCCTTCTTGCCCGCGCCCTTGTCGGTCACGGCAATCACCACCGCGGCCTGGCCGTTCTGGCCGGACGTGATGAACTGCTTGACGCCGTTGATCACGTATTCGTCGCCCTCGCGCACCGCCGTGGTCCGCAGGCCGGAGGCGTCGGAGCCCACATGCGGCTCGGTCAGGCAGAAGGCGCCCAGGATGTCGCCGCGCGCCGCCGGCACCAGCCACTGCTGCTGCTGCGCCGGTGTGCCGTACTTCATGAGGATGGCGTTGTAGGGGCAGTTGGTCACACTGATCGCGGTGCTGGTGCCGCCGTCGCCGGCCGCGATCTCTTCGAGCACCAGTGCCAGCGTCAGGTAGTCCAGCCCCGCGCCGCCCAGCGCTTCGGGCACGCAGATGCCATACGCGCCCAGCTCGGCCAGGCCCTTGTGCGCCGCCGAGGGAAACCGGTGTTCCTTGTCCCACTTGGCGGCGTTGGGCCAGAGTTCGGCCTGGGCAAAGGCGCGCACGGCGTCGCGGATCATCACGTGGTCTTGGGTCAGCAGCATCGGGTCTCTTTCGTTGTGTCTCGTTCTGAATCGGGTCTGGTCGGCTCACCAGTGGTCGGCGCGCCGGCCATCGCGGTGGATCAGGCGACCGCTGTCTTCTGGGGTCACGCTGGCCAGCACGGCGCGCAGGCCGCGCACGCTGGCCTCGACGCTCAGCGGTGCGCCATCACCGCCCATGTCGGTCTGCACCCAGCCCGGGTCCAGCAGCACCAGGCGAGCCAACGGGTAGTCGAATCGCGCGCTGCTCACGGCCATGTTCAGCGCCGCCTTGCTCACGCGGTACAGCCAGGCGTTGCTGGCCGGCACGCTCGCGATCTGGCTCATGCCGCTGGACAGTGCGCCGAACACGCCACCGGCTTCTTCCACCATGGGCAGCACCTGCGGGATCACCTGCATCAGGCCCAGCACATTGGTGTGCATCACGGCGTCGAAAGTCTGCTGCGTGGGCGGCGTGTTGGCACCTGCCCGGTCGATGACGCCGGCCACATACAAGGCCACATCCAGCTTCTCGCCATCGAGCATCCAGGCCAGGCCGCTCACGCTGGCGGGTTGCGCCACGTCCAGCCGCAGCGGCTCGGCCCCGAGCGAACGCAGGCGCTCCAGCCCCTCGTCGTCGCGCGCGGTGGCGATCACGCGGTCCCCGTCGGCCAGGTACTGGCGCACGCACTCAAAGCCGATGCCTCGCGAGGCGCCGATGACAAGGACTGTGCTCATGTGATGAAGGGTGTTGGGGCCAGAGTCACCGCGGAACCGGCTCCGCCGGGCCGCCCGTGGCGCCCCCTGGGGGGGACGCGCAAGGCGCGGCGGGGGGATCACGGTCTGCGGCGCGGGGGCGTTACATCAGTTCTACCGCCATCGCGGTCGCCTCTCCGCCGCCGATGCACAAGGTCGCCACACCCTTCTTGCCACCGCGCGCCTTCAGCGCGTGCAGCAGCGTGACCACAATCCGGGCGCCGGAGGCGCCGATGGGGTGGCCCAGCGCACAGGCGCCGCCGTTGACGTTGACCTTCTCGTGCGGGATGGACAGCTCGGTCATCAGCGCCATGGGAACGACGGCGAAGGCTTCGTTGATTTCCCACAGGTCCACGTCGCCCACGGCCCAGCCGGTCTTGGCCAGCAGCTTCTTCGTGGCGCCCACAGGCGCGGTGGCAAACCAGTTGGGTTCCTGCGCGTGGGTGGCGTGGGCCACGATGCGGGCCAGCGGCCTGAGGCCCTGCTTCTCGGCGGTGGACTGGCGCATCAGCACCAGCGCGGCGGCGCCGTCGTTGATGGACGAGCTGCTGGCGGCGGTGATGGTGCCGTCTTTCTTGAACGCGGGCTTGAGCGAGGTGACCTTGTCGAGCTTGACCCGGCCCGGGCCTTCGTCGATGCCGATCACGCGCTCGCCGCTGCGATCCTTCACCGTGATGGCGGCGATCTCGGCGGCGAAGGCGCCGTTCTCGATCGCGGCCTTGGCGCGCGTGACCGAGGCGATCGCAAACGCGTCCTGCTGCTCACGCGTGAAGCTGTATTTGGCGGCGCAGTCCTCTCCAAAGGTGCCCATGCTGCGACCGGCTTCGTAGGCGTCTTCCAGGCCGTCGAGCATCATGTGGTCGTAGATCTTGTCGTGGCCCATGCGGTAGCCGCCGCGGCCCTTGAGCATGAGGTAGGGCGCATTGGTCATGCTCTCCATGCCGCCCGACACCATCACGGTCGCGCTGCCGGCGAGCAGCATGTCGTGCGCGAGCATGGTGGCCTTCATGCCCGAGCCGCACATCTTGGACAGTGTCACCGCGCCGGCCGAGAGCGGCAGCCCGCCCTTGAGCGCGGCCTGGCGCGCGGGCGCCTGGCCCTGGCCGGCCATCAGGCAGTTGCCGAACAGCACCTCGTCGACCAGTGCCTTGTCCACGCCACTGCGTTCGACCGCGGCCCGGATGGCCACGCCACCGAGATCGTGCGCGGAGAGGCTGGCGAAGTCGCTCTGGAAGCTGCCCATGGGTGTGCGGGCAGCGCCGACGATGACGACGGGATCGGTATTGGTGGTAGTGGTCATGGAGAGCTCCTTTGAAAAGTCAATCTAGAAGTGCTTTGTCGGCCTGGATGTGAAAGCGCCGGTCGCGCTCGTAGGGAAACACGTCGTACACGTGGCCGGCGGCGATGCGTTCCTTGTGCGACTGCCAGAAGGCCACGTCGAGCAGATCGGCGTGGTGTTTCATGAACACCTCGCGCACCTTCGGGTTGCCCAGCAGAAAGGGGCCAAAGGTTTCGGGGAACACGTCGTGCCGGCCGACCGAGTACCAGACCTCGCCCGACATCTCGTCTTCCTCGTTGCGCGGCGCGGGCACGCGGCGGAAGTTGCAGTCGGTGATGTATTCGATTTCGTCGTAGTCGTAGAACACGACCTTGCCGTGGCGCGTGATGCCGAAGTTCTTCCACAACATGTCGCCGGGGAAGATGTTGGCGGCCACCAGGTCTTTGATGGCGTTGCCGTACTCGACCACCGCGCGCTCCAGCTGGGCGTGCGCGGACGGATCGTCGGCCCGGGCCTGCAGCGCATCGAACGCCTCCTGCAGATAGATGTTGAGCGGAATCATGCGGCGCTCGATGTAGACGTGTTTGACGACCACCTCGATGTCCCCGTCGCCGTTGCGGTCGCTGATCTCCAGCTGGCTGGGCGCGAACTTCTGGATCTCGGCGATCAGCTCGTCGGTGAAGCGCTCGCGCGGGAAACCCACTTCGGAGAACTCCAGCGTGTCGGCCATGCGGCCCACGCGGTCGTGCTGCTTGACCAGCAGGTACTTGTCGCGGATCTGCTCGCGCGTGGTGTCTTTCTGCGGCGGGTAGTAGTCCTTGATGACCTTGAACACGAACGGAAAGCTCGGCAGGTCGAACACCAACATCACCATGCCCTTGATGCCGGGCGCGATGCGGAACTTGTCCGTGCTGTGCCGCATGTGGAACAGGAAGTCGCGGTAGAACAGCGTCTTGCCCTGCTTGGCCAGACCGAGCGCGTTGTAGAACTCGGCGCGCGGCTTGCGCGGCATCATGCTGCGCAGGAACTGCACGTAGGCGCTGGGGATTTCCATGTCCACCATGAAGTAGGCACGCGCGAAGCTGAAGAGGATCAGCAGGTCGTCTTCACCAAACAGCGCCGCGTCCACCACCAGCTGGCCCTGCTCGTTGTGCAGGATGGGCAGGGCGAACGGCACTTCCTGGAAGCCGTTGATGATCTTGCCGACCACGTAGGCGCCCTTGTTGCGGAAGAACAGGCCCGAGAGCACCTGGAACTGGAAGTTGGCGCGCAGCTTCACGTGGTCGAAGTGCGGCTTCATGGCTTCGAGCACCAGATGGGCGTCGCGCTCCAGGTCTTCGAAGGGCACGCGCAGGTTGAAGTCCGCGATCATGCGCAGCACCTCGGACTCCATGCTGGCGGCGGTCGGGTAGTGGCAGCGGTAGGTGGGCAGGGCCCGCGGCTCTTCGTTTTCGATGTACTCGGTGGACACCGCCGGGCGCACGAAGATGAAGTCGTTCTGGAAATAGGCGCGCTGCAGGATCTTGGTGCAGACCGAGTTGAAGAAGGTCTCGGCCAGCTCGGGCTGGTGGTGGTTCACCAGCAGGCCGATGTAGTGCAGCTTGACCTGCTCCCACACGTCCATGGCCTGCTCGTCGGCCTTGAACTCCTTGTGCAGCCGCATCACGCATTCGTTCACGCGCAGGTCGTAGAACTCGATGCGCTCGCGCTGCGCTCGCTGCTGGCCGTGCCAGTCGCGCGTCTCGAAACGGTGTTTGGCGCGGGCCGACTCGGTGCGGAACAGCCGGTAGTGGCGGTTGAAGCCGTCCATCATCGCCTTGGCGATGTCGTAGGCCACGGTGGAATCGAGCCGCTGGGGAAACATGCCGGGCCTTGTGTCGGCGGGTTCAGGCGGCCGTGTGCCGGCGCTTGGCGGCCACGCCCGCCAGGGCCGCCTGGTAGATGGACTCCAGCCCTCCGGCGCCGTCCACCGTCATCAGCATGTCGCGCAACAGGCCGTCGCTCAGCGCGTAGACCCAGGCGTGCAGCGTGAGCGACTGTCCGCGCGCCCAGGCGTCCTGCACCACCGTGGTCTGGGCCACGTTCATCACCTGCTCGATGGCGTTGAGTTCGCACAGCACCTCGACCCGGAAGTCCTCGGGCGTGGCCGCGATGAGCGCGGCGTGGCGGTCGCGCACGTCCTTGATGTGGCGCAGCCAGTTGTCGGCCAGCCCCACCCGGGTGTCGTTCAGCGCGGCCTTCACGCCGCCGCAGCCGTAGTGGCCCACCACCATCAGGTGCTTCACCTGCAACTGGTCGACCGCGAACTGGATGGTGGACAGACAGTTCAGATCGGTGGGCACCACCACGTTGGCCACGTTGCGGTGCACGAACACCTCGCCCGGGGCCAGGCCCGTGATCTGGTTGGCCGGCACGCGGCTGTCGGAACAGCCGATCCACATGTACTGCGGGCTCTGCTGGGCCAGCAGGTCGGTGAAGAAGGTGGGCTTCTCGCGAACCATGGCCGCAGCCCATTCGCGGTTGTGGTCAAACAGGTCTTGCAGCGATGAACTCATGGGGCAATCGGAAGTGGTTGAACAGCCTGGCCATTGTCGGGCAAGGCCGTTTCACCCGGTGTTTCAGCAGGTCTCGGCAAACAGCTCGCGGCCGATCAGCATGCGGCGGATTTCCGATGTGCCGGCGCCGATCTCGTACAGTTTGGCGTCGCGCCACAAACGGCCCAGCGGGTACTCGTTGATGTAACCATTACCGCCGTAGATCTGCACGCCCTCGCCGGCCATCCAGGTGGCCTTTTCGGCGGTCCAGAGGATCACGCTCGCGCAGTCCTTGCGCACCTGGCGCACGTGCTCGGTGCCCAGCAAATCGAGGTTCTTGGCCACGGTGTAGGCGAAGCTGCGCGCGGCCTGCAGCACGGTGTACATGTCGGCGACCTTGCCCTGGATCAGCTGGAACTCGCCGATGCTCTGGCCGAACTGCTTGCGGTCGTGGATGTAGGGGATCACGTTGTCCATGACCGACTGCATGATGCCCAGCGGCCCGCCGGTGAGCACGGCGCGCTCGTAGTCCAGGCCCGACATCAGCACCTTGGCGCCCATGTTCAGGCCGCCCAGGATGTTCTGTGCCGGCACCTCGACGTTCTGGAACACCAGCTCGCCGGTGTGGCTGCCGCGCATGCCCAGCTTGTCGAGCTTCTGCGCGATGCTGAAACCGGGCATGCCTTTTTCGATCAGGAAGGCCGTGACACCGCGCGCGCCCATCTCGGGTTCTGATTTGGCGTAGACCACCAGGGTGTCGGCGTCGGGGCCGTTGGTGATCCACATCTTGTTGCCGTTGAGCAGGTAATAGCCGCCCTTGTCTTCGGCCTTGAGCTTCATGCTGATCACGTCGGAGCCCGCGCCGGGTTCGCTCATGGCGAGCGCGCCCACGTGTTCGCCGCTGATCAGCTTGGGCAGGTACTTGGCCTTCTGCGCATCGTTGCCGTTGCGGTTGATCTGGTTCACGCACAGGTTGCTGTGCGCGCCGTAAGAGAGGCCCACCGAGGCGCTGGCGCGGCTGATCTCTTCCATGGCCACCATGTGCGCCAGGTAGCCCATGTTGGCACCACCGTATTGCTCGGGCACGGTGATGCCGAGCACGCCCAGCTCACCCATCTTGCGCCAGCAGTCCATGGGGAACTGGTCGCTCTTGTCGATCTCGGCGGCGCGCGGGGCGATCTCGGCTTGCGCGAATTCGCGCACCGCGTCGCGCAGCGCGTCGATGTCTTCACCGAGCTGGAAATTGAGGCCGGGCAGGTTGTTCATCGGGTGTCTCCTGGGGATGGGGTTTGGGTATTCAGGCCCGCTCTTCCGGGAGAGGGCCGGGATGAGGGCAACAGCGGTCAGTAAGTCTTGGGCACCGGCACCAGGGTCTGCTGCATCACGGCGCAGTCCGAGCGTTTGCCATCGGTGGCCACGTGCACCACCTCGGCCGCAGTGACGATGATGCGTTTGCCGGCCTTGGTCACGCGGCCCGTGGCCTGCAGCTCGCCACCCTGAAAGGCCGCGAGGAAATTGATCTTGTATTCCACGGTCGTGACCTCCATGCCCTCGGGCGCCACGGTCAGCGCCGCGTAGCCGCCCGCGATGTCGGCCAGCGCGCCCATGGCGCCGCCGTGAAAACCACCCTGCTGCTGCGTCACGCGGTCGGAGTACGGCAGCGCCAGCGTCACGGTGCCCGGCGCCACGGCCAGCAGCCGCACGCCCAGCGCCTGCATCATCCCCTGGCGGTCCAGGCTGGTCTGCACGCGCTGGCGCAGGGCGTGGTGGTCGGTGGTGGGGTCTGTCATGGCGGATCGGGATTTTGATTTACGTTTACGTAAACGTCAATTATGACCGAATGTCGATCCACCCGAAAAGCCCCCGGAGGGACCACCTCAGCCGGCGACCAGCCTGGAGAGCAGCAGGCGGGTGGCCTTTTCGTAGGGGGCGGCCGCCTCGCCCCGCGCGATGGCCAGGGCGGCGCGGTCGAACACGGCCGACATCAACACGGCCAGTTCGCGCAGCGGCAGCCGGGCACCCTCCGCCGGCAGCGCCTGCCGCAACCCTTCCTGCAAGGCCTGGAAGCCGGCGAGGTCGCTCAGCGCCATCACCTGTTCGGCCGTGAGCACGGCGGGCGCCTCCAGCAGCAGCAGGCGGGCCCGTCCGCGCCCGGCCATGGCCGCGAAATAGGCCTGGGCGCCGGCCATCAGGGCCTCGGCCGGATCGCTGTGCCCGCTGGCCTGCCGGGCGATCTCGTCCGCCACCTCCTGCGCCACCTGCCGCACCACCGCCTCGAACAGCTCGGCCTTGTCGGTGAAGTGGTGGTAGAGCGCGCCGCGCGTCACGCTGGCCGCCGCCACGATCTCGGGTGTGCCGGTACCGGCGTAGCCACGCTCCTCGAACAGCCCCCGCGCGGCCAGCATCAGTGCGGCCCGCGTGGTTTCGGTGCGTTCTCCTTGCGATCGACGGTTCATGGCGGCCCTCTCATACATGCAGCCTGTATGTTATATTGAACTTGCATACAGACTGTATGTAATTTTCGCCCAGGAGCCCAGCCATGAAATCGACGCAGTACTACCCCGTTCTCATGACCGACCGCGTGGCGGCGACCGCCCGCTTCTACGAAATGCATTTCCGCTTCACCCGCCAGTTCGACAGCGACTGGTACGTGCACCTGCAGTCCACCGAAGACCCATCGGTCAACCTGGCCATCCTCGACCGCGACCACGACACCATCCCCGAGGCCGGGCGCGGCCGCCAGGCCGCTGGCCTGCTGCTCAATTTCGAGGTGGCGGATGTGGACGCCGAGTACCAGCGCGCTGTGGCGCAAGGTCTGCCCATGTTGCTGGCGCTGCGCGATGAGGCATTCGGCCAGCGCCACTTCATCGTGCAGGACCCGAATGGCGTGATGATCGACGTGATCCAGCCGATCCCACCCAGCGAAGCCTTCCTGCGTCAGTACGCCGAAGGCGCGGCCGCTGGCGGTGGCGGTGGCGCCGCCGCCTGACGCTGCCTCAGACCGCGCCGCGGCCCAGGTAAAGCAGCACCAGGCCCAAGGCCGCCGGCAGGGCCTGCACGAAGAGAATCTTGCGGCTGGCGGTGGCCGCGCCGTACAGGCCGGCCACCAGCACGCAGCCCAGGAAAAACACCTTCACCCCGAAGCCATCGGGGCCCAGCAGCAAGCCCCAGATCAGGCCCGCGGCCAGGAAGCCGTTGTACAGCCCCTGGTTGGCCGCCAGCACCTTGGTGAGGGCGGCCTTCTCCGGCGTGTTGCCGAAAGCCTTCAGCCCGGCCGGCTTGTCCCACAGGAACATCTCCAGCACCAGAAAGTAGATGTGCAAGAGTGCGACAAGACCGATGACGATGCTGGCGATGAGTGACATGGCGAGTCCTGCTGGAAAAAGGGCTGCCATCGTAGCAGCCCCCTCCGCGCTCAGACCGGCTGGCCGGGCTTGAGCGTCTTCTCGGCCTTCGCCAACAAGGCCCGAGCCTCTTTCTCGTGCACCTTCACCTCGTCGAGGTTGGCCACCAGATCGGCCATCTGCTCTTCGAGCTGGCGCTTGTGGTCGGCCAGCACGGTGAGGAACTTGCGCAACTGCGGCCCGGTGTCGCGCGGGCTGTCGTACATGTCGATGATCTCTTTGGCCTCGGTCAGCGACAGCCCCAGGCGCTTGGCGCGCAGCGTGAGCTTCAGGCGGGTGCGGTCGCGCGCGCTGTAGACGCGGTTGCGCCCGCCCGGGCCTTCGCGCTGCGGTTGCAGCAGGCCCATGTCTTCGTAAAAGCGGATCGCGCGCGTGGTCAGGTCGAACTCGCGGGCCAGATCGCTGATGGTGTAGGTCGGGTTGCTCGCCATGGAAGGGTGGGGTCTTGTCGACTGGCGGACACCGGATCGGGACCCCGCTCCGTAGAATGCCCTGCATATTGACGTTTACGTCAACGTCAGTCGTCGGCATCTTAACGGAATCCACACCGCATGAATCCACCCACCCGAGAGCAGCTCGAAGCCCGCCTGCACTACCCGCTGGGCGACGCGCTGCCCGAAGCCGGCCACACGATCACCGTGGCGCCCGGCCTGAAGTGGATCCGCATGGCGCTGCCGTTTGCGCTGGACCACATCAACCTCTGGCTGCTGCGCGATGCGCTGGACGGCCGCGAGGGCTGGACGGTGGTGGACTGCTGCATCTCGCACGAGCGCTCGAAGGCGCAGTGGGAGCAGATCTTCGTGAACGAGCTCGACGGCCTGCCCATCCTGCGCGTGATCGTCACCCACATGCACCCGGACCACATCGGGCTGGCGCACTGGCTGTGCGAGCGGTGGTCCGGCGTGGACGGCCCCGGCGCCGAGCCGCCTCAAGCCGGGGCCAGCCCCCTCGGGGGGCAGCGACCCGCGCAGCGGTGGAGCGTGGGGGCCTGCCATCTCTGGATCAGCGCGACCGACTACAACGCGGCGCGCATCGGTTCGCAAAGCACCACCGGTTTTGGTGGCGCCAGTGCGGCCAACTTCTTTGCGTCGCACGGCCTGACCGACCCCGACAGCCTGGACAAAATCCGGGGCCGGGCGAGCTACTACCCCAGCATGGTGCCGGCCGTTCCACCGAGCTACCGCCGCCTGATGGATGGTCAAGCCGTGTCCATCGGCGGACGCGCCTGGCGCTGCATCAGTGGCTACGGTCACGCGCCCGAACACATGGCGCTGTACAACGACGAGTTGCAGGTGCTCATCAGCGGCGACATGGTGCTGCCGCGCATCAGCACCAACGTGAGCGTGTACGACGTGGAACCCGAGAGCGACCCGCTGCTGCTGTTTCTGGAATCGCTCGACAAATACCTGCCGCTGCCCGAGGCCACGCTGGTGCTGCCCTCGCACGGCAAGCCCTTCACCGGGCTGCACGAGCGCCTCCAGCAGCTGAAAGACCACCACGCCGAACGCCTGACCGAGCTGTTCGACGCCTGCAGCGCCAGGCCCATCAGCGGCGCGGACGCGATTCCCGTGCTGTTCCAGCGCGAGCTGGACCTGCACCAGACCACCTTCGCCATGGGCGAGGCGGTGGCGCATCTGCACCGGCTGTGGTTTGCCGGACAGGTGCGACGGGAACGTGATGCACAGCGGATCTGGCGGTTCAGCGCGGTCTGAAAAGGGGTTTCGCCGCCGGGCCGCCCCAAGGCGAAACGCGCCCCCTCGGGGGGCAGCGACCCACGCAGCGGCGGAGCGTGGGGGCCTTATTCCCCCAGCGGCACCGCAGCGCGCTTGAGCGCTTTCCGGCGCTCGATGTGGTCCGGCATCACGCTGGCGACCACGTCCCAGAACTGCGGGCTGTGGTCCATGTGGCGCAGGTGGCTGAGCTCGTGCACCACCACGTAGTCCACCATGTCCATCCGCAGGTGGATCAGGCGCCAGTTCAGGCGGATGGTGCCGTCGGCGCTGGCGCTGCCCCAGCGAGTGCCGGCGCTGGACAGGCGCAGCTTCTCGTAGCGCACCCCGAGCTGCGGCGCAAACAGATCGAGCCGTTCGGCGAACACGCGCTTGGCCTGGCGCATCAGCCAGGCCTGGGCGGCGTCGCGGATCTGGGCCTCGCTGGCGTTGCGCGCCAGCCCCAGGCGCAGGGTGCCCGGGCCCTCGGTGGCCGGCTCCAGCACCGCCCCCACCTGGGCGAAGCCGTGCGCCGGGTCCAGCATCAGACGCAGGCGCTGGCCCAGAAAGTCCAGCTCGGCGCCATCGGCCCAGGTCGTGCGCGAGCGCTCCAGCTCACCCGCGCGCTCGCGGGCCCGCTGCAGCTTCTCCAGCACCCAGCCGGCCTTGTCGTGCAACAGCGCCTCAACCTCGCCCACCGGCGTCCAGCGCGGCGCACTCACGCTCAGGCCATCGGGCCCGACCGACAGGCCGATGGTGCGGCGCTTGCCGCGCTTGAATTCGTAGGCCACATCGCAGTTGCTCAGCCGCAGCAGCCGGTTGGCGCGCGGGTGGTGCCAGGTGCCAGGCTGGAACACCTGGTTCAGCGGTTCGGCGGCGGGCGCGTCGGGTTGGACAACACGAACAGGCGGTGCGGGCGCAGGAGCCACCGGCTCCGACCCCGCGAACAAATCCAGCGCCAGCTGCACAAAGCGCTGCATGGACTCAGCCCCCTCCGGCGCGAGATGCACCAACCCAGAACACCGCGGAACTGGCTTTGCCAGGCCGCAGGTGTTGCCCCCTTGAGGGGGTCGCGCGCAGCGCGGCAGGGGTGGTCATGAATACGCCTCCGGATCAAGACGCCGCATCTCCGCCTCGATCCAGTTTTCCACCTCCAACATCAGCTCGTCGGGCTTGCGGCCCTGACTGGGAATCGGTTTGCCGATGGAGAACTCCACCACGCCAGGCTTCTTGATGAAGGCCTTGCGCGGCCAGCATTTGGCCGAGGTCACGGCCACCGGGATCACCGGCGCGCCGGTGCGGATCGCGAGCCGGGTGCCGCCGCTCTTGTAGGTGCCCTTCTGGCCGCGCTCAATCCGCGTGCCTTCGGGAAACATGATCACCCAGGTGCCCTGGTCCAGCAGGCGCTGGCCCTGCTGCACCACCTTGGCGAAAGCGCGTGCGCCGTCGGCGCGGTCGATGTGGATCATGTCCATGCGCGCCATGGCCCAGCCGAAAAATGGCACGCGCAGCAGCTCTTTCTTGAAGACAAAGGCCAGCGGGTGCGGCATCAGCGCGGCCATGCTGAAGGTCTCCCAGAGCGACTGGTGCTTGACCAGCAGCACCGCGGGCGCCGTGCTGCCCACCGGCAGGTTCTCGAACCCGATCACCCGGTTGCGGATGCCCAGGATCACCGTGCCGCCATCCACCGCCAGCTTGAGCCAGCGCGCGCACATCCAGTAGATGCGCTCGGGCTTCATGAACGGCGCGGCCACCACGACCGCCAGCGCCCACGGAATCACGGTCACCACCATGAACAGCAGGTGCAGAACGGCGCGCAGGAAGTTGATGACGATCATGGGGGCAGTATGGGTTCAGAAGCGGGGTGTGTGGTTGATGGGGCGGGCGGGCATGGACGAAAGGCGCCGCACCGCTCAGCTGGGCGCCACGGTGTCCTGCGCCAGCAGCCAGTCGGCGAAGGCCGGCAGGTCGTCGTGCAGGTGGGTGCCGGGCGGCAGATCGGGGGCCAGCACGGCCAGGTCGGCGTCGGCGCCCAGGCCGGTGCGCCCCCGCAGGTGCTCGGACTTGCCGGTCAACAGCAGGTGGGTCGGGCAGCCGGCGGCCGCGGCCGCCTGCACGTGGCGCACCGCGTTGCCCGCCGCCGGCACCTCGTGCAGCGGCACGCCGAAACGGTCTCCGATCTGCTCAAACAGGCCCGGCTCGGGTTTGCGGCAGTGGCAGGCGTCTTCCGGCGCGTGCGGGCAAAAGAACACGGCTTCCACGCGGGCCCCCACCGCCGCCAGCTGGCGATGCATCTTGGCGTGGATGGCGTTGAGCGAAGCCATGTCGAACAGGCCACGTCCGATGCCCGACTGGTTGGTGGCCAGCACCACCCGCCAGCCGCCGTGGTTGAGCCGTGCCACCGCCTCGAGCGCGCCGGGCAGCGCCTCCCACTCGTCGGGCGACGCCACGTGGTCGTCGCGGTTGCGGTTCAAAGTGCCGTCGCGGTCGAGGATGAGCAGTTTCATGCGGTGCTCCACAGAGGTCTGGGCCGCTGCGCCGGGCCGCCCCAAGCAAGGCCGCGCCCCCTCGGGGGGCAGCGACCCGCGCAGCGGCGGAGCGTGGGGGTCATCATGTCGCCAGGCGAGACAGGTCGGCCACGCGGTTCATGGCTTCGTGCAGGCTCTTGAGCAAGCCCAGGCGGTTGGCCTTGAGCGCCGGGTCGTCGGCGTTGACCATCACGCCGTCGAAGAAGGCATCGACCGGCGCGCGCAGCGCGGCGAGCGTCATCAGCGAAGCGGTGTAGTCGCCGTTGGCGAACTCGGCGTCGGCCGCCGGCACGGTCTTCTGCATGGCCGTGAACAGCTCCTTTTCCGCCGCTTCGACCAGGCGGGATTCCTCCACCGCGGCACCCTCGCCTTCGGACTTCTTGAGGATGTTGCCGATGCGTTTGTTGGCGGCCGCCAGCGCCGCTGCGGCGGGCAGCGCCGCGAAGGCGCGCACGGCCTGCAGGCGCTGGGTCACGTCGGCCAGTCGCTGCGGGCGCAGGGCCAGCACGGCGTCGACTTCCTGGGCGCTGTAACCCTGCTCACGCAGGCTGCCGGCGAGGCGGTCGTAGATGAAGTCAGCCAGTGCCTCCGACGCATCGGATATCTTGTCGCCAAAAGCGGGCACGGCACGCGCCACCAGTGCGCTCAGGTCCAGCGGCAGATCCTTCTCCACCAGCATGCGAATCAAGCCCAGCGCATGCCGCCGCAGCGCAAACGGGTCCTTGTCGCCGGTCGGCAGGTTGCCGATGCCGAACATGCCGACCAGCGTCTCCAGCTTGTCGGCCAGCGCCACCACCACCCCAGTCATCGTGCGCGGCAGCTCGTCGCCGGCAAAGCGCGGCTTGTAGTGGTCTTCGATCGCGAAGGCGATGTCTTCGGAGAGGCCATCGTGGCGCGCGTAGTAGCCGCCCATGATGCCCTGCAACTCGGGGAACTCGCCCACCATGTCGGTCAGCAAATCGGTCTTGGCCAGTTGGGCCGCGGTGTCGGCACTCTTCGCCAGCACATCGCCACCGAGCTGCTGGCCGATGGCGCGGGCGATGGCGCGTACGCGCTCCACGCGCTCGCCTTGCGTACCGAGCTTGTTGTGATAGACCACCTTGCCCAGGCCTTCGACGCGCGAGGCCAGCGTCTTCTTGCGGTCCTGGTCAAAGAAGAACTTGGCGTCGGCCAGGCGCGGGCGCACCACGCGCTCGTTGCCGCCGATCACGGCGCTGGCATCAATCGGGCTGATGTTGCTCACCACCAGGAAGCGGTTGGTCAGCTTGCCGTGGGTGTCGACCAGCGGGAAATATTTCTGGTTGGCCTTCATCGTGAGGATCAGGCACTCTTGCGGCACTTCGAGAAACTGCTCTTCGAAGCCGCAGGTCAGCACGTTGGGCCGCTCCACCAGGGCGGTCACCTCGTCCAGCAGGGACTCGTCCATCAGCACCTCGTAGCCCGGGCCCAGGCGCTCGGCGGCCTGCGCGAGCTGCTGCACGATGGCGAAGCGGCGGTCGTTGAAACTGGCGATCACCGCGCCGTCGCTCAGCAGGGTCTGGGCGTAGCTGTCGGCGTCGGCCAGCACCACGGGCGACTTGGCCGCTTCGAAGCGGTGGCCCTGGGTAGCGTTGCCGGCCTTGAGCCCCAGCGCCTTGACTGGCACCACGCTGCTGCCGTGCAGCGCCACCAGGCCGTGCGCCGGGCGCACGAAGTGCACGCTGCTCCAGCCGGGCAGCTCACAGTCGGTTTCGAGCTGGTAGCTCATGACCTTGGGGATGGGCAACTTGGCTATCGCTTCGTCCAGCGCCTTCTGCAGGCCCACGGCCAGGTCCACACCGGGCACCACGCTGTCGTAAAACAATGCTTCGGCCTTTCCGTCGGGCGCGCGCTTCAGGCCGGCCACGGCCGAGGCGTCGGCCCCGAGCGCCCCCAGGCGCTTGAGCAGCGCCGGCGTGGGCTGGCCGCTGGCGTCCAGGCCCACGCTCACCGGCATGAGCTTTTGCGACACGGCCTTGTCGGCGGCGCGCTCGGCCACGGCGCTCACGTGCGCGGCCAGGCGGCGCGGCGAGGCGAAGGGCGTCACGGCGGAGTCGGTAGCCGTCAGACCCTGGGCCTTGAGTTGCTCAAACAGCACGCCTGCGAAGGCGTCGCCCAGCTTCTTGAGCGCCTTGGGCGGCAGCTCTTCCACAAACAGTTCGACGAGAAGGTTCTTCGTTGTCATTCTTGTGCTCTCCCGCTCAAGCGGCTTTCTTTTCGATTTGCGCCACCCACTCGCGCGGCGCCATGGGGAAGCCCAGGCGCTCGCGGCTCTCGTAGTAGCTCTGGGCCACGCCGCGCGCGAGGTTGCGGATGCGGCCGATGTAGGCGGCGCGCTCGGTCACGCTGATGGCGCCGCGTGCGTCCAGCAGGTTGAAGCTGTGCGCGCACTTCAGGACCTGCTCGTACGCGGGCAGCGCGAGCTGCTGCTCCATCAGATGCTTGGCCTGCTTCTCATGGGCGCTGAAGGCGGTGAACAGGAAGTCGGCATCGCTGTGTTCGAAGTTGTAGGCCGACTGTTCCTTTTCGTTCTGCAGGTACACGTCGCCGTAGCTGAGTTTGGATCCGTCGGCCCCTTCGGTCCACACCAGGTCGTAGACGTTGTCCACGCCCTGCAGGTACATGGCCAGGCGCTCCAGGCCGTAGGTGATCTCGCCGGTGATGGGTTTGCAGTCGATGCCGCCGACCTGCTGGAAGTAGGTGAACTGCGTGACTTCCATGCCGTTCAACCAGACCTCCCAGCCCAGGCCCCAGGCGCCGAGCGTGGGGTTTTCCCAGTCGTCTTCCACGAAGCGGATGTCGTTCTTCTTCAGGTCAAAACCCAGCGCTTCGAGCGAGCCCAGGTAGAGCTCCAGGATGTTGCTGGGTGCGGGCTTCAAGACCACCTGGTACTGGTAGTAGTGCTGCAGGCGGTTGGGGTTTTCGCCGTAGCGGCCGTCCTTGGGGCGGCGGCTGGGCTGCACGTAGGCGGCCTTCCAGGGCTCGGGGCCGAGCGCGCGCAGGAAGGTGGCGGTGTGGCTGGTGCCGGCGCCGACCTCCATGTCGTAGGACTGCAGCAGCGCGCAGCCCTGGGCGTCCCAATAGGACTGCAGTTTCAGAATGATTTGCTGGAAGGTCAACATGGTCGGCATGCCCCGGCCTGGTGGCCGGGTCCGGAAAAGCGGGAACAAACGGGGCGGGATCGCCGGGCTGGCGGGCGGCCAACGGCCACGACCGGGCGCGCGCACAAGGGGCTGATTTTACGGGTGCGGACGCGAACGCCTACGCCGCCCGGGCGCGATGCCCGCGAGCCCCGGAACGGCGCCGCACCGCGGCCAGCGTCACCACGGCCAGACACAGCCCCCACAGCGGCCACAGCCCCCAGCGCGAGGCCCACTGGGCGTAGGGCGTGAGGCCGCTGCGGCCCTGCACCGTGGCCGCGAGGCGCCCGCGCGTCAGGCGCGGCAACTGCTGCGTGACCACACCGCGGTGATCGATCACGGCGGTGGCGCCGGTGTTGGTGGCGCGCAGCATGGGCCGCCCCAGTTCCAGCGCACGCAGGCGGGAGATCTGCAGGTGCTGGTCGATGGCGACCGTGTCGCCGAACCAGCCGATGTTGCTCAGGTTGACCAGCACGGTGGGCGCGCTGGCGGGGTCGGCAAACCCGGCGGCCAGCTCTTCGCCAAACAGGTCTTCGTAGCAGATGTTCGCGGCGATGCGCTGACCGGCCCAGACCCACGGCGCCTGCGCGAGCCCCCCACGGTCAAAGTCGCCCAGCGGGATGCGCATCAGGTCGATGAACCAGCGAAACAGGGGCGGCACGAATTCGCCGAACGGCACCAGATGGTGTTTGTCGTAGCGGTGAAAACCGGGCTCGGCCGGCAAGGTCTTTTCGGTGGCGGACAACGCGCGCGCCGCCGACCCGGGCGAGATGCCCCAGGCGGAATTGGTGTAGCCCTGCTCGTAGCTGCCCAGGGGCAGGCCCACCATCGCGCCGACCGGCTGGGCGCCGCCCGCCTGCTGTGCCAGCCCTCCCAACAGCGGCTGCCAGAACTCCGCGTCCAGTTGCCGGGGCAGCAGGGGAATGGCGGTTTCGGGCGCCACCACCAGTTGCGGGGCGTCGGCGCCCGCGCGCGTGGCCTCCAGCACCTGTTGCGGATACCAGCTCAGCGCCTGCGCCAGGCCGGTTCCGGGCTCGAATTTCTGGTCCTGGGGAATGTTGCCTTGCAGCAGCCACACGCGCAGTTCCCCGCTGGCCGCCGTGCCACGCTGCCCCAGGTCGCGCCAGCGCTCGCCCGCGAACAAGCTGAGCAGCAAAGCGCCCAGCAACAGCAGGCCCAGCCACGAACCCACCAGACCGGGCTGCCCCACCGACAGGCGCCGCCCCCCGGGGCGTCGCCCCGGTGTGGACTGGCGCACCGGGCCGAGCAACCAGCGCTGGGCCTGGTTGCCCAGGCCGGTCAGCAACGAGGCCAGGGCATAGGCCAGCAGGGCGGCCAGGGCACCCATGCCGTACACCCCCACCCAGGGCGCCCAGGCGGCCATCAGATCCACCTGCGCATAGCCGCCGGCCCCCCAGGGGAAACCGGTCAGCCAGCGTCCGCGCGCCAGTTCGGCCAGGGTCCACACCGCCGCGAAAAGGACCGCCTGCGCGCTGCGCGAGCGAGGCGCACAGGCCACCAGAAGCGCCGCCGCCACCGCGTAGTACAGCGCCAGAAACGCCGCCAGCGCCAACACCGCCAGCGCGGCCAGCCAGGCCGCGAGACCGCCGTAGGTGTGCATGGAGACGAACAGCCACCAGAAGGTGCCCACCAGCCAGGCGGTGGCAAACAGCCAGCCCCGCCAGGCGGCGGCGCGGGCGCCCCCCGCGTGCTGCAGCGCCAGCACCAGCAGGGCCAGGCTGGCGATCTGCAGCCAGCCGCTGGGTTGCCCCGGCGTGAGACCCGGCACACCCCAGCCCGGCAGGGGCCAGGTCAGCGACGCGGCCTGCAGCGCGCCGGCCAGCACACAGACCAGCAACCAGCCCAGACCACTGCCGCGCGCCGGGCGGCCCGGCGGCTGGCCACTGAGGGGAGAAAAACTCGAAGGCGTGTGCAGGTTGCCGAACAGGCTGCGCATGGTGTGTGTTCGGAGCCTGGACGGCTCAGTCTTCCGAAGGAAACGGCATCACCTTGAACCACTTCACCGCACCACCTTTGGTGTGCAGCACGACAAAGCGCAGGCGCTCGATCTCGTGGAACTCGCCGCGCTTGGGCACATGGCCCATGGTGTGCGCGATCAGGCCACCGATGGTGTCGAAATCGACCTCAGGCAGCTTCAGGCCGAAGGATTCGTTGATGCGTTCGACCGGCGTGTCGCCGCTCACCCGCCAAGTGCTGTCGGCCAGGGCGAAGATGTCGCCCTCGTCCTCGGCCACGTCGAATTCGTCTTCGATCTCACCGACGATTTCTTCCAGCACGTCCTCGATGGTGATGAGGCCGGCCACACGGCCGAACTCGTCGATGACGATGGCCAGGTGGTTGCGGTTGCCACGAAACTCGCGCAGCAGGTCGTTCAGTCCCTTGCTCTCGGGCACGAAGGTGGCCGGGCGCAGCAGGGCGCGGATGTTGAGCTCGGGCGCGCGCTGCAGCTTGAGCAGGTCTTTGGCGAGCAGGATGCCGATGATGTTTTCGGTCTCGCCCTCGTACACCGGGAAGCGCGAGTGCGCGGTGTCGATGACCTGGTGCAGCAACTCGTCGTAGGGGGCATCGATGTTGAGCACATCCATGCGCGGGGCCGCTACCATCACGTCGCCGGCGGACATGTCGGCGATGCGGATCACGCCTTCGAGCATGACGCGCGATTCGGCGTTGATGATGTCGTTTTCCTCGGCGTCGGCGAGGGTTTCGATCAGCTCGTCCTTGGAGTCCGGCCCGGGGTGGATGAATTCCGCGAGCTTTTGCAGGAAACCGCGTTTGTCTTCGTGCCGCAGGCTGCGCTGCGGCCCGCTACTGGGGGGGTTGTCGGCCACTGAGGGGGAAAGGTGAGTTGAAACAGCGGCAAAGGATACCGCAAGGCGGTGACACCGGCCAGACAACGATCTCATGACCAGCACACGCCGCTGAACCGGCTCTGCCGGGCCGCAGGCGTGGTCCCCCCTCTCAGGGGGGAAGCCGCGTCAGCGGCGCAGGGGGGTCACTTCATCTTGTCGCGCGCCTCGCGAACGCCCTGGCGGATTTCCTGCAGCAGGCCCAGCACGCTCCAGAACTGTTTGGCCTGGGCCTTGAGGTGGTAGTCGGTGATGGCGACCTGCTGGTTGACCAGCTCGGTCACGCGCGAATCGAAGTCGGCCGGCGGCAGGCGCAAGTGGGCTTCGCTTTCGGGGCCATCGCGCTCGATGAGCGCCCCGGCGCGGCGGGCGATCTTGAGCATGGCGGTGTTTTCCGTCAGGGCGTGGACAAACAGCTGGCTCACGCCTTCGTTGCGGGCGTGCATGACCGCGCGCTCGAACAAACGGCGGCCATACCCCCGGCCACGCGCCGCCTGGGCCACCGAGACGCCGAACTCGGCGCAGCTGGTGCAGCTCGGGTCCACCGAAAAGGCCAGGTGGGCCATGGCGATCAGGTCCAGTTTGCGGTTGAAGATGCCAAACAGTTCGTCGCGCTCGAAATTCAGCTGGTGCACGTAGCGCAGGATCTGCTCGTCGTTCGCGGCATAGCCGAAACGCAGGTAGCGGTCGTGCGGCTCCAGCGCCAGCAGATGGGCAGCGATGCGTTCGAGCTGGCCGGGGCCGATGGAGCGGATGGGCACCACCACCGAGCCCGTGCCCGGCGTGGCGGTGGCTTTGGGTTCGTCGCGCGCGGTTGCAGGCACGGCCATCGGCGCCCGTGCACCGGGCGGGGCCGACTTGAACCAGGAAGCGGGGTTGAGCATGCGGGGAATATAAGGGTTTTCCCTATATCGACAAGGACTTGGCTCACTAAAGCCCTCTCAACCCGATGGGCGGGTAAAAGCCCGCTTCCGGGCGTTACAACGGCAAAGCGGTGGTGCTTTTCACGCGATCCATCACGAAACTGGTCTTGCAGTCCTGCACGCTGGGGTGTTTGAGCAGGGTGTCCATCATGAAACGCGAATACGCCGCCATGTCGGCCACCACCAGGCGCAGCTGGAAATCCATCTCGCCGGTGAGCGCCGCACACTCCACCACCTCAGGCCATCCCTGCACGCTGGCGCGGAACTGGTCCATTGGGTTGCGCTTGGCGCTCTCGGCGTGCTTTTCCAGCCGCACATTCACATAGGCGGTGAGCCCCAGGCCCACGGCCTCGGGTTTCACCAGGGCCACGTAGCGGTCGATCACGCCCGCGTCTTCCAGCCGCTTCACCCGGCGCAGCACCGCGCTGGGCGACAGGCCCACGGCCTCGGCGATGAGTTCGTAGGTGGCCCGGCCATCGGCCTGCAGGCTGCGCAGAATGTGGCGATCGAGCTTGTCAAGTGCTTGCATGTTTTGAATTTAGCAGGATTCATGCAAAAAGGACGGACGGTACGCCCCAAAACGCTGGAATCGTGACAACCTGCGCCGATACAGTGGCGGATCACTTTCTCTTCCCCACACGGAGACAACCATGAACGCTGCGCTGCCCCTTTCCGCCACCGCCGATGCCACCGAATGGGCCAACCCCATGGGCACCGACGGTTTCGAGTTCATCGAATACGCCGCACCCGACCCCGCCGCGATGGGTGCGCTGTTCGAACGCATGGGTTTCAAGCCGGTCGCGAGGCACCGACACAAGGCCGTCACGCTGTACCGCCAGGGCGAGATCAACTTCATCATCAACGCCGAACCCGACAGCTTCGCCCAGCGCTTTGCCCGCCTGCATGGCCCCAGCGTCTGCGCCATCGCCTTCCGTGTGCAGGACGCCAAAGCCGCGTATGAGCGTGCCATTTCGCTCGGCGCCTGGGGCTACGCGCACACCGCGGGCCCGGGCGAACTGAACATCCCGGCCATCAAGGGCATCGGCGACTCCATCATCTATTTCATCGACCGCTGGCGCGGCAAGAACGGCGCGAAGGAAGGCGAGATCGGCAACATCGGCTTCTACGACGTCGACTTCTATCCGCTGCCCGGCGCCGAGCTGAACCCGGTCGGCCATGGCCTGAACTACATCGACCACCTGACCCACAACGTGCACCGCGGCCGCATGGCCGAGTGGGCCAGCTTCTACGAGCGCATCTTCAATTTCCGCGAGGTGCGCTACTTCGACCTCGAAGGCCAGCAGACCGGCATCAAGAGCAAGGCCATGACCAGCCCCTGCGGCAAGATCCGCATCCCGATCAACGAAGAAGGCAACGACAAGGCCGGTCAGATCCAGGAATACCTGGACCGGTACCATGGCGAGGGCATCCAGCACATCGCCCTGGGCTCGACCGACCTGCCGGCCACGGTGGATGCGCTGGAACTCAGCGGCGTGAAACTGCTGACGACGGGCGACACCTACTACGAGTTGCTGGACAAGCGCATTCCCGGCCATGGGGAAAACGTGGCGGCCCTGCAGCAGCGCAACATCCTGGTGGACGGCCATCCGGGTGAGCTGCTGCTGCAGATCTTCAGCGAGAACCAGTTGGGTCCGATCTTCTTCGAGTTCATCCAGCGCAAAGGCAACCAGGGCTTTGGCGAGGGGAACTTCAAGGCGCTGTTCGAGAGCATGGAACTCGACCAGATGCGCCGCGGTGTGCTGAAGGCCTGACCGACTCTGCGGGCGGAGGTCTACGAACCCGCGGGCTCACCCGGCGCATTCGCTGGCGATGTGCGCAAGGCCAGCGACCCACGCATCACCTCGGGATGAAACGCCATCGCCACGTGGGCCGCACCGCGCACCAGGCGGTTGTCGGCCCCGGGCAGGGTGGCGGTGGACGCGGGGAACACGATGTTGTCGGTGTTCGAGTACCAGCAGGTGAAGTGCGCGTGGGTGGCCTGCGGCGTGCTCTGCGTTTCCCGTTGCTGCAGGCCCCGCAACCACCCGTTGTTCTGCCGCATCTGGCGCCCGTTGGTCACCCGGCTGAATTGCGCGAGCCAGGTGCCGGCGTGTGGACTGCCGATGGTCACCACACGGTGGACCCGCCCCTTCGCATCCGGCGTGGCGGCCAACCAGGCGCGTGCCGCCAAGCCCCCCATGCTGTGGCAGACCAGCAGCGGTGGATGCCCGGTCAGGGCCTGGGCGCGGTGCACAGCGTTATCGATGAGCGGCACGTAGTCGTCGATGGAGCCGAACACCGGTTCCAGGTTCACCGAGGTGTAGGGCACGCCTTGGGCGCGCAGTTGGCGCATCCAGGGCAACCAGAGGCCGCGGTTGCACACGAAACCGTGAATGAACACCACTGCGGGCCCCGTGTTGCCGCCAGCCTGGGCCGACTCGTCATCCGGCAGGCTGCGCCAGCGAAACGGCTGGCGCCACGAAAACACCTGCGGCGCGACCCGCACCTCCTGCCACCAGGCGCCCACCAGCTCTGCGACGCTCGCTCGCGGTGAGGGGTCACCTCGGTTGACCCTGGCCACGGCAAGAAACTCCACCGCGAGCACGATCGCATAACCAAACACCAGCACCGCCGCCCCGGCGAGCGCCAGGAATGGCGACCGTTCCCAGGTGAACCCGCCCCAGCCCGCCACCAGGGCGACGGTCGAGAGCGCGATGGTCTGCTGCATACGCGCCAGGCGGGATGGAGGCCGCCGGGTGGCGGACCGGTCATGCAGCGCTTGGGGGTTCTGTGTCATTTTTGGACTATCGCACGCGCCGCAGCTGGGTGGGCGGGCGGCGCTAGAGCTCTGCCTCTACCCACCGAGGGCCTCCGCACAGCTAGACTGGTCGCGCCATGAATGACACCCGCCGCGCCGCAGACGAGATTCGAACCCACTTGGCTCGGGTCGCGCACCTGCGCGAACAGGCCCATACCGCCGGCCTGGCCCAGGCGGTGCACGAGGTCAAGCAACTGCAGGCCCGGCGTTTTCGGGGCACCTATGCCGACTGGCTGTCCCACCCCAGCTATGGCGCAGCGACCCGGTTCTTTCTGGAAGAGTTGTACGGCGAGCACGACTTCACCCAACGCGACGAACAGTTTGGCCGCATCGCCGGCGCAATCGAACGGCTGTTTCCGGAGGCGGTGGCCCAGCTGGCGGTGGACATGGCCGAAACCCATGCCCTCACGGAGACGCTGGACCAGCAGCTGGCGCAGCACTGGCTGTCCCTCGGTCCGGACTTGCCCGCGGCCGAACGCTACACCCTCAGCTGGCGACGCACCGGGGAGCGTGCCCAGCGCGAGCGGCAACTGGCCGTGGTGCAGCACATGGGCCGGGAGCTGCAACGCCTGACCCGCATGAAGTCGCTGCTGATCGCGCTCAAGCTGATGCGCCGCCCGGCCCAGGCGGCCGGTCTTGCAGCACTGCAGCAGTTTCTGGAAGACGGTTTCGAAGCCTTTGGCGTTCTGGGCGATGCCACACCGTTTCTGGCCACCATCGCGCAGCGAGAGAACCTCTGGATCGAACGCCTGTTTGACGAAGATCTTGCGGTCTGCCAGCGTGGGTTGAGCGACGAGCTGGCTCGAGCCAGAGTCGCGTCGTGAAGGCCTGGCCTGAGCTTTGGGCGACAGCACCCTAGGGCTGGCCCTGTGTGCCGAGAAAAGCGGGTCCGCCAGAATGGCGCGATCCGCAACGATCCCGCCCCGGCTCTCATGAACGCACCCTGGCTGTCCCACTATCCTCCCGGTGTTCCGCACGACGTCGAACCCGAACAGTACCGCTCCTTGGCCGTGTTGCTCGAAGAATCGCTGCGCAAGAACGCGCGCCGACCGGTGTCGGTCTGCATGGAGCGCTGGATGTCCTACGGGGAACTGGACCAGCACAGCGCAGCCCTGGGTGCCTGGTTGCAGTCGCGCGGGCTGCCCGCGGGCGCGCGGATCGCCGTCATGCTGCCCAACGTGCCGCAGTTTCTCGTGGCGATGGCGGCGATCGTGCGCGCGGGTTACACGGTGGTCAATGTGAACCCGCTGTACACCGCGCGCGAACTCGAACACCAGCTCAAAGACAGCGGCGCAGAAGCCATCGTCATTCTGGAGAACTTCGCCACCACGCTGGAAGCCGTGATCGATCACACCGCCGTTCAACATGTGGTGGTGGCCAGCCTGGGCGACCTGCTCGGGTTCTGGTACGGCCGCTGGCTCAGCTTCGCGGTGCGCCACCTGGCGAAGATGGTGCCCGCCTACAAACTGGCGAAGACCGGTCCGCTGGGACCGCGGACCATTGTCAGCTTTCGCAAGGCCCTGGCCGACGGGTCCACGCAAGCGCTCAAGCCCAGTGCGGCAACGCTGGATTCGGTGGCCTTCCTGCAGTACACCGGCGGCACCACCGGTCTGTCCAAGGGCGCGGTGCTGACGCACCGCAACATCGTCGCCGCCATCCTGCAGGCCGACGCCTGGTTCCAGTCGGCGCTGGTGCGCGTGGGAGAGGTCCACAACACCAACGCCATCGCGGCTTTGCCGCTGTACCACATCTTCGCGCTCACCTTAAGCCTGCTAACCATGCGCTGGGGCGCCCACATGACGTTGATCCCGAACCCACGCGATGTGCCACAGTTCGTGGCCACGCTCAAGCGTCGCCCGTTCCACCTGCTGCCCGCGGTCAACACGCTGTTCAACGCACTGCTGCAGAACCCGCAGTTTCGCCAACTCGACTTTTCCAGCCTGGCGTTGTCGCAGGCCGGTGGCATGGCGGCGTCCGAGGCCACCGCCAAACACTGGCTGGCCGTCACCGGCTGCCCCATGACCGAGGGCTGGGGGATGAGTGAAACCTGCGCCATCGGCACTAACAACCCCGTGACCTCCCGCGAGTTCAGCGGCACCATCGGCCTGCCCTTGCCTGGCATCGCCATCGCCATCAAGGACGACGAGGGAAACAGCTTGCCCGAAGGCACCCCCGGCGAGATCTGTATTCGGGGCCCTAACGTGATGACCGGGTACCACAACCAGCCCGAAGAGACCGCCCGGGCCTTCACACCCGATGGGTTCATGCGCACCGGTGACGTGGGCATCATGGACCAGCGCGGATACACCCGCATCGTGGATCGCAAGAAGGACATGATTCTGGTTTCTGGCTTCAACGTCTTCCCCAACGAACTGGAAAACGTCATTGCCTTGTGCCCGGGCGTGCTGGAATGCGCCGCCATAGGCGTCGAGGACGCAAAACAAGGCGAGGCGATCAAGGTCTTTGTGGTTCGAAGCGACGCCACCTTGCGTGAGGAAGACGTGGCCCGCTATTGCCACGACAACCTCACCGGCTACAAACGGCCCAAGTACATCGAGTTCCGGGGCGAATTGCCCAAAACAAACGTCGGCAAGGTCCTGCGCCGCGCCCTGCGGGCGGTGAACTGAATGCCCTCCATGGCTTGCCCATGAGTCCTCCGGCCATTTCCGATGTGCTCACTGCTGCGGGCGTCACCGTCTTCGAGCGGGGCTGGCTGTCGGCGAACAACATCCTGCTGCAAGGCAACGGGCCGAGTGCACTGGTCGACTCCGGATATGGCTGCCATGCCCAGCAGACCGTGGCCCTCGTGAGCCAGGCCCTTGGGCGCTCCACACTGGATCTGCTGCTCAACACCCACTTGCACAGCGACCACTGCGGTGGCAACGCGGCGCTCCAGGCACGCTACCCAGCACTGCGAACCTGGATTCCGCCGGGGCAGGCCGATGCTGTCGACCGTTGGGACACCATCGCGCTGACTTACGCCACCACGGGGCAAGAGTGCCCCAGGTTCACCCGCCAAGGCCTGCTGAAACCAGGCTCAAGCGTGCGACTAGGCGCTCTCGATTGGGAGATCCATGGTGCCAAAGGGCACGACCCCCACTCCATCATCCTGTTTCAACCGGCCACAAGGCTATTGATTTCGGCGGATGCTCTCTGGCAAAACGGATTTGGCGTGGTGTTTCCGGAGTTGGAGGGCGTGGCCGCATTTGACGAGGTGGCGCAGACCTTGGATGCGATTGAAGCACTTCAACCGGAGACCGTGATTCCAGGCCATGGCCCAGTGTTCCAGGACATTGCGGAGGCCCTTGAACGCGCCCGAACTCGGCTCAACCGGTTCGTCAACGCACCCACCAAGCACCACCGCCATGCGGTCAAGGTGCTCATCAAATTCAGATTGCTCGAGTGGCAATCCATTGAACAAGAGGATTTGCTGGCCTGGGCAAGAAGTACGCCCTACCTGCGCACGTCGATGCCACCCGACAACCCCGACCCCATGGAACAGCGAGAGTGGTTGCGCGACCTGTTGGTGGAGCTGAAGCACAGCAACGCTCTTCACCTTCAAGGCTCCCTCGTGGTCAATGCCTGAGTACTATCCGTAGGGCCTGCGTGGGCCTCCATGAACAATTACGGACCCAG
>NZ_BCWR01000006.1 GCF_001592305.1 Hydrogenophaga taeniospiralis CCUG 15921 | reverse complement strand
GCGAGGATGTTGGTCTGGAAAGCGATGCCGTCGATCACGCCGATGATGTCGGCGATCTTGCGGCTGCTGTCGTTGATGTCCTTCATGGTGTGCACCACCTGGCCCACGACCTCGCCGCCCTGCACCGCCACGCTGCTGGCGCTGGAAGCGAGCTGGTTGGCCTGGCGGGCGTTGTCGGCGTTCTGGCGGGCGGTGGAACCCAGCTGCTCCATGGAGGCCGAGGTTTCTTCCAGGGCCGAGGCCTGTTGCTCGGTACGGCTGGACAGGTCCGAGTTGCCCTGGGCGATTTCCGCGCTGGCCGTGGCCACGCTGTCCGCGCTGTGACGCACTTCGGACACCACCTTGGTCAGGGACGATTGCATGTCGTTCAGGGCATTGATCAGCGGCGTGAACTCGTCCCTGCTGCTGTTTTCCGCGACGCTGGTCAGGTCGCCGTCACGCACCCGCTCGGCCACGGCCTGCGACACCGCCACGCGCCGGCGCAGCAGACTCGCCACGTACCAGGAAAACGCCAGCAGGCTGCCTGCGATCACCAGCGCCAGGATGGCGATCAGGTTCGAGGTCGTCAGCACCCCTTTTTCGATGTGGGCGATGTCCTCGGTCAGGCCCTGCGCCTGGATCTGCCGTCCGCGATCGAGCTCGGCCAGCAGCAGATTGCGCGCGGGAATCGTCACGTCCACCAGGTAAGCGAAGGCTTCTTCCTTCTTGCCTTCACGGATCAGGGCAATGTTGGCTTCCCCGTATTTCCAGAACGCGGCCATCAGGGGCGGGAGCTTGGCGAAGTGCTCCTTGCCCTCTTTTGAAAACAGGCGTTTTTCGAAAGTCGCGAGGGTTTCGTCCATGCTGGTGCGCTTGGCGCCGATGTAGTTCAGCGTTTCATCCAGTTCCTGCGGGGTGCGCGCGAGGATGGAGTGCCGGATCTGCAGCGAGACCTGGGTCACGTTGAGCTCCAGCTTCGCCATGGCCTCCAGCTGGGGTACCCTGGTTTTTTCCGTGTTGTCGGCCAGATCGGCCGCATCACTCAAGTTGATGTAGGCGAAAGCGCCGAGTGCAGCGAGCGCCAGCGAAATGGCGATGCTGACCGCGTACAACCGCTTCGCAATCCCAAACGTAAATGCCGAGTTCATGTCGTTGTCCTGAGTGGTTGAGGCGCCGGTCTGTTCACAACCCACCCATCGGCGCCGCGACGTGCAGGTTGGTCGGAGGGGATTCGTTTGCGCCAGGCAGAACGCGACCCATCGTTGTTTGAACTATCGACCGACTTAAACCCGACTGAAGCCCGGATAAAGAGCGCCGCACCGGTGCATATGTGCGGTTTCTGGCAGACGAACGCGTTTTAAGCGTGCCCGGACGGGCACGAAGGCCGGCATCGCGCCGACCGCGCTGCGCTGCGCCTCAGCTGGAGAAGCGGAACACCGCCGTGCTGGCCAGCAGATTGGGCAAGGTGCGGACCTCGCGCCCTTCGTGCAGGCCGAAGCTGTCTTCGATGGTGAGGCCGTTGCGCCGCGCGAGCACCTCGAAGTCCCGGTAGGTGCCGACGCGGATGTTGGGCGTGTCGTACCACTGGTAGGGCAGACGTTTGGTCACCGGCATGTGGCCCTGCAGCACCGCCAGCCGGTTGGGCCAGTGGGCGAAGTTGGGGAAGGCCACGATGCCCAGGCGGCCCACGCGCGCGGTCTCCAGCAACATGGTCTGGGCATTGCGCAGGTGCTGCAGGGTGTCGATCTGCAGCACCACGTCGAAGGCGTCGTCGCCGAACATGGTCAGGCCGCCTTCCAGGTTGAGCTGCAGCACGTTGACACCGCGTTTCACGCAGGCCAGCACCTTGGCGTCGTCGATCTCCACGCCGTAGCCGCTGCAGCCGCGCGTGGCTTGCAGGTGCGCCAGCAGGGCGCCGTCGCCACAGCCCAGGTCGAGCACGCGCGAGCCCGGCGGCACGAGCCGGGCGATCGATTCCAGAATGGCTTTTTCGCTCATTTCGCGACCTCCGTGCCGGCCACCGTGTGCTCGAAGTAGGCCCGCACCGCCTGGTGGTAACGCGGGTCGTCGAGCAGGAAGGCGTCGTGGCCGTGCGGCGCGTCGATCTCGGCGTAGCTCACGTCGCGCCCGTTTTCCAGCAGGGCCTTGACCATCTCGCGGCTGCGCGCGGGCGAGAAGCGCCAGTCGGTGGTAAAGCTCACCAGCAGGAACCGGGCTTTCGCGCGCGCCAGCGCGGCGCTCAGGCTGCCGCCGTGTTCGCGCGCGGGGTCGAAATAGTCGAGCGCCCGGGTGATCAGCAGGTAGGTGTTGGCGTCGAAGTACTCGCTGAACTTGTCGCCCTGGTAGCGCAGGTAGCTCTCAATCTGGAACTCCACGTCCTGCGTGGTGTAGCGGTAGGCCAGCTCGGCGGTGTCGGCGGGGTCGTCCCCGTTGGCGGTGCGCAGCGAACGACCAAATTTCTCGTTCATCACGTCGTCGCTCAGGTACGTGATGTGGCCGATCATGCGGGCGATGCGCAGACCGCGCCGGGGCAGGGTGCCTTCGCGCAGGTAGTGGCCACCGTGGAAGTCGGGGTCGGTCACGATGGCGCGGCGCGCCACCTCGTTGAAGGCGATGTTCTCGGCCGTGAGGTTGGGCGCGCTGGCCACCACGATGGCGTGGCGCACACGCTCGGGGTACTGCAGCGTCCAGCTCAGCGTCTGCATGCCGCCCAGGCTGCCGCCCATGACGGCTGCCAGTTGCTCGATGCCCATGACGTCGAGCAGGCGCGCCTGCGCGTTGACCCAGTCTTCCACCGTGACCACGGGGAAGTCCGCGCCCCAGGGCTGGCCGGTGGCGGGGTTGGTGTGAGTGGGGCCGGTGGAGCCGAAGCAGGAGCCCAGGTTGTTGACGCCGATGACGAACCATTTGTCCGTGTCCACCGCCTTGCTAGGGCCGATCATGCTGTGCCACCAGCCCTCGCTGCGCGGCAGCGGCTGGCCGTTGGCGTCGGCGTGCCAGCCGGCGACGTGGTGCGAGGCGTTGAGGGCATGGCACACCAGCACCGCGTTGGAGCGGTCGGCGTTGAGCGTGCCGTAGGTTTCCACCACCAGCTCGTAAGCAGGCAGTGTCGCGCCGCTCTTCAAGGGCAACGGCGTATCGAATCGGAACGTTTGGGGCGTGACGATCACTGGTGCTTCCCTGCGCGGCAGGGTCCAAAAACAAAAAACCCGGTGCCGCCAAGAGCGAGACCGGGAATCTCCCCTTTAGCGGCATTTCTAAAGCGCCCGCAATCTGGATCAAATCGGCGCTGGTGGCGAGTATAGATGGAAGCGGCAGGCTCGCGCAGCCCCCTCCCGGCGTCAGGAACCACCAGGCCAGCGCTCGCCGAGCGTTTCGCGGATACGGCGTGCCTCGAGGACGTCGGTGTTGTTATTCCGCATCGCGGTATGAGCGGCTTGACGGGCCGGGAAAAAATGTCCCTGCTGATGGGGCATTGGGCGCATAATGCCCACGCGAGTGTCTTGAAACCTCGCTTGACCAGTGATCGGTTGGTTTCGCGTGCTACAGGTTTTTGTGTGCTAACGGGGCTCCATCGCTATTTTTCTCAGTGTTATTAGGAGTCCCAACCATGGGCAACAAACTGTACGTGGGCAACCTGCCTTACACCGTGCGCGACGAAGACCTGCAGCAAGCTTTCAGCGCCTACGGCTCTGTCAACAGCGCCAAAGTCATGATGGAACGTGACACCGGCCGCTCCAAAGGCTTCGGCTTTGTGGAAATGGGCAGCGATGCCGAGGCACAGGCCGCCGTTGAAGGCATGAATGGTCAGTCCCTGGGTGGTCGTAGCCTCGTCGTGAACGAAGCCCGTCCGATGGAAGCCCGCCCCCCCCCGTACCGGTGGTGGCGGCTTCGGCGGTGGCCGCAGCGGTGGCGGCGGCTTTGGTGGCGGTGGCGGCAGCGACGGTGGTTTCCGCAGCCCCTACGGCGGCGGTGGCCGTCGTGAAGGTGGTGGCGGTGGTGGCCGCGGCGGTTACTGATCGCCCTTACCAGACCGCTTCAGCGATCTGAACATCCCAAAAGCCCTCAGGCTCCGCGCCTCGGGGCTTTTTTCATGCCCCGGGGTTGTGCGGCTGGGGCTCCCGGTGCTTGCGTGGCCGCCCGGCCAGCAGACGGTCGTACACGGGGTTGGGCAACACGCGCAACAGCTTGGCCACCACACCCATCTGCCAGGGAATGACGCGGTAACTGGTTTGTGCGCCGATGGCGTCGAAGGCCCGGTCGGCGAACGTGTCGGCACTCAACAGGAAGGGCATGGCGTAACGGTTTTTCTGCGTCAGGGGGGTGTCCACGTAGCCCGGCAACAGTGTCACCACCGCCACGCCACTGCCACGCAGTTCGCCACGCAGGCTTTCGCAGTAGGCCACCACGCCGGCCTTGCTCGCGCAATAGGCACCGTGCCCGGGCAGACCACGAATGGCCGCCACGCTGGCGATGCCCACCAGGCTCCCGCTGCCGCGCGCCACCATGGCGTTCAGGAAGGGGTGGAAGGTGGCGGCCAGACCGGTGTTGTTGGTGGCGAAGGTGCGGGCCATCACGTCGACATCACCTCGCTCGGCCGTGTCCATGCCGATGCTGATGCCGGCGTTCGCGATCACCACATCGGGCACCCCCTGAGCGGCCATGCACGCCAGACCGGCGGCCACGATGCTGTCGGTGTCGGCCACATCGGCGCTGTAGACACGGCAACGCTCGGGCCCATGGCCCTGTGCATCGGCCCAGGCCTGCAGTTCGGCGCTGCGCCGGGCCACCAGTGCCAGCCGGTACCCTGCGCGCGCGAACCGGCTGGCCAGCGCCTGGCCGATGCCACTGGAGGCCCCGGTGATGAAAACCAGCGGGGTGGCGAGAGGTGGATAAAGTGCTGCCATGGACTCCGGAATCAGGTCTGCCAGCCTCGGGGCGCAACGGTCAGCGCGGGGCGAGCTGGGCGCGCACGCGCCCGCTGAGCACCGCCACACGGCTGTCCCCGCGGTAGTCCAGCACGTCGGCGGTGATCTGGTCCCGGCCACGGATCAGCAAAACGGGCCGGTTCGACTCAATGTGCTCGGGATCGAGCGTGATGCGCAGGTATTCCCCATGGAACTCCATGCGGGGCTGCAACTCGCCGGCGGCGTTGCGCCCCGCCTGCCGCACCACCGATGCGTTGCCTTCAAGAATGAACACCGTGCTGTCGCCGTTGCTGGTCACCTTTTCCGCGGTGGCCACGGTCAACAAACGCTGGGGGTTGTACGAACGGATGCGGGCGTCGTCGATTTCGATGGTGTCCGTGTCCGGATGGTGGCGCGCCTCGACCCCATAGACCTCGGTGGTGAGCGCGCCCACCGGATCGAACACCTTGACCGAGAAGCGGCGCATGAAATAGTCGGGTTCGTGGGTCGGAGGGCGGGCCGCCACCGGCAGTTCCGGCTCCGGGGTGGAGGCCAGCAGCCAATAGGAAGCCAGGGCCAGCAAGCCCATGATCAACACCGGCAGGTAGATGGAGATCTGGTCCCAGAACCGGCTCGGGCTGAACCCCGATCGACGAACCACGCTCAAGTCAGGCACGCTGGGGGCGGTTGTGCTCATCGGGCGGCCATTTCCAATTCCCGCGCATAGCGGCCACCGGCCACCAGCAACAGATCGCACAGCTCACGCACGGCACCCGCGCCGGGCTGTCGCTGCGTCACGTGGTGGGCCAGCGCCAGCGCCTCGGGGTGGGCGGTGGGCGGCACGCAGGCGAACGCGGCACGGCGCAGCAGGGGCAGGTCGGGCCAGTCGTCGCCCATGGCCGCGGCCTCGGCCCAGTCCAATCCCAGTTCGGCCAGGATGGCCTCGGCCGCCGGGCACTTGTCTTCGGTGCCGAAACGGGCGTGGGTCACGCCCAGGGCACCCAGGCGCTGGCGCAGAGCGGCCGAATCGCGCCCGGTCACCACCGCGGGCGTGATGCCGGCGCGCTGCAGCAGTTTGATGCCGTGACCGTCGAGGGTGTGGAAACGCTTGATCGTTTCCCCGCTTTCGGTGAAATACAGCCCGCCGTCGGTCAGCACCCCGTCCACGTCAAAAAACACCACGCGCACGGACTGCGCGCGCAGCAACAGCTCGGGCGCAAAGTTCAGTGTGGGACGCAGTGGTGGCAATTCGGACAAGGACATGGGGCAATGCTAACTGGAGAGGATGCGTTCGAGTGGAGTGCCTTCGCGCCAGGGCGCCGCGGAACCGGCTTTGCCGGGCCGCCAGCGCCGTCCCCCAGCGGGAAGCTGCACAGCGGCGCAGGGGGTCAGATCACTTTCGCTCGCATCAGATCGTTGCTGTTGAGCGCGCCCGACAGACGACCCAGCTCGTCCACCACCAGCACGCTGGTGATGCGGCTGGCTTCCATCAGACCTGCGGCCTCCACCGCCAGCGCTTCGGCGCGCACGGTGCGGGGGTTGGGGTGCATCACATCGCGCGCGGACAAGGCGCGCAGATCCGCGCTGCTGCCGGTCCTTTCGATCAGTCGGCGCAGGTCGCCGTCGGTGAAGATGCCCAGCACCCGGTTGTCCGCGTCCACGATGGCGCTCATGCCCAGGCCCTTGGCGCTGATCTCGCGCATGAGGTCCATCAGCCCGGCTTCCCGCGGGACGCGGGGCACGGCATCGCCGCTGCGCATCACATCGCTCACATGGGTCAGCAGCTTGCGCCCCAGCGAGCCACCGGGGTGGGAACGGGCAAAGTCGTCGGCCTTGAAGCCACGCGCGTCGAGCAGGGCGACCGCGAGCGCGTCGCCCATCGCCAGTTGCGCGGTAGTGCTGGCCGTGGGCGCCAGGTTGTGTGGACAGGCCTCTTTCTCCACCGAGGCGTCCAGCACCACGTCGGCATGGCGGCCCAGGGTGGAGTCGCCACGCCCGGTGATGGCCAGCAAGGGAACGCCCATGCGCTTGATCAGCGGCAGGATGGCGGTGAGCTCTTCGCTCTCGCCGCTGTTGCTGATGCCCAGCACCACGTCGTCCGCGGTGATCATGCCCAGGTCCCCGTGGCTGGCCTCGGCCGGGTGCACGAACATCGCCGGCGTACCGGTCGAGGCCAGCGTAGCGGCGATCTTGCGACCGATGTGCCCGCTCTTGCCCATGCCCATCACGACCACCCGACCCCGGCTCTTCAGCACCAGCTCCAGGGCGGCCACAAAGCGCTGGTCCAGGCGCAGGGCCATCGCGGCAACCGCCTGGGCTTCGATATCGAGGGTCTCGCGCGCCAGGGACAGGGCCCGGGAGGGATCGAATGTGGAAGGCAAACTCATCCTTGGATTATCACAGCAGGACCACGCCAGACCACCGTCCGGAGCGATCGGCGCCCGTTAACATCCGATGATGAATTCGCTCGACATTGCCCTGCTGTACCTGCTCGCTGCCGTGTTGGGGGTGGTGGGCTGCCGCATGCTCAAGCTGCCGCCCATGCTGGGGTATCTGGTGGTGGGCGTACTGATCGGGCCCAACGCCCTGGCGCTGGCACAGGATTCCGGCGGCATCCGCTACCTGGCGGAATTCGGCGTGGTGTTCCTGATGTTCGTGATCGGACTCGAATTCAGCCTGCCCAAGCTGCGCGCGATGAAGCGCCACGTGTTCGGTCTGGGGCTGTCGCAGGTGGCGCTGACCGTGCTGCTGACCACCGCCGCCTCGCTGCTGCTGGCGCTGGTGCTGCCGACCTGGTGGAACGTGTCGTGGCAGATCGCGGTGGCGCTCGGGGGCGTCATGGCCATGAGCAGCACGGCCATCGTCATCAAACTGATGGCCGAACGCCTGGAACTCGAGTCCGAACACGGCAAGCGTGTGCTGGGCATCCTGTTGTTCCAGGACCTGGCCGTGGTGCCGTTGCTGGTGCTGATTCCAGCCCTGGGCGCAGCCCCGGAAAATCTGCTGCCCGCGCTGGGGTGGGCCCTGTTCAAGGCGGTGGTGCTGCTGGGCGTGCTGCTCACGGGCGGCCAGCGGCTGATGCGCTGGTGGCTCACGCTGGTGGCGCGGCGCAAGAGCGACGAGCTCTTCATGCTCAACCTGCTGCTGATCACGCTGGGACTGGCCTGGCTCACCGAGCACGCCGGCCTGTCGCTGGCCCTGGGGGCCTTCGTGGCCGGCATGCTGATCTCCGAGACCGAGTACAAGCACCAGGTGGAGACCGACATCCGACCGTTCCACGACGTGCTGCTGGGCCTGTTCTTCATCACCATCGGCATGACGCTGGACTGGCGCCTGGTGCTGGACCTCTGGCCGCTGGTGCTGCTGCTGCTCTCGCTCTCGGTGGCCTTCAAGCTGGCGCTGATCACCGGCCTCACCCGCGCGTTCGGCGCGTCCATGGGAGTGGCTCTGCGCACCGGCCTGTATCTGGCGCAGGCGGGTGAATTCGGCCTAGTCCTGCTGACACTGGCGGGGCAGAACAACCTGGTGCCGCCACAGCTGTTCAACCCCATCCTGGCCTCCATGGTGCTGTCCATGCTGGCCACGCCGTTCGTGATCATGTACACCAACGACATCGTCACCCGCGTGGTCGGCAGTGACTGGCTGATGCAGTCGGTGCAGATGACCAGCATCGCGCGCAAGGCGATCAACACCGACAAGCACGTCATCATCTGTGGCTACGGCCGCTGCGGGCAGAACCTGGCCCGCCTGCTCGAAGCCGAACACATTCCCTACATGGCGCTGGACCTCGACCCCGACCGGGTGCGCCAGGCCGCGGCGGCCGGCCATTCGGTGGTCTACGGCGATGCGGCGCGCCTGCAGGCGCTCATGGCCGCCGGCCTGCACCGTGCCAGCGCCGTGGTGGTGACCTACCTCGACACCGCCAGCGCGCTCAAGGTCCTGCACCACACCCACGAGCAGGCGGTGAACGTGCCGGTGGTGGTGCGTACGGTGGACGACGGCGATCTGGAGAAGCTGCGCCAAGCCGGCGCCACCGAAGTGGTCCCTGAAGCCATCGAAGCCAGCCTGATGCTGGCCAGCCACGCGCTGGCGTTGGTCGGCGTGCCAATGCGGCGCGTGATCCGCGTGGTGCAGGACCAGCGCGATGCCCGCTACAGCCTGCTCAAGGGCTACTTCCACGGCGCCGACGACGATGGCGCCGACGAAATCGAACACGAACGGCTCAACACCGTGACACTGCCCGCCGCCGGGCGCCACGTGGGCAAGACCCTGGGCAGCCTGGCGCTGGAAGCCATCGGCGTGCGCGTCGCCAGTCTGCGCCGCGCCAGCGGGCAGCCCGCCCGCTTCGATGACGACACTGTGCTCGAAAGCGGTGACACCTTGGTGCTCAGCGGCAAGGCCCCGGCCCTGGCCCTGGCCGAAGACAAGCTGCTGACAGGCTGACGCCAGCGCCAACCCTTTCTGGCGCAGAATGACCGCTGCCCAGCCCGCCGACCCCCATCCTTCCACAACCCATGGACACGTCCGCCTACCTCCGGTCCCACATCCGCACCGTCCCTGACTGGCCCGCGCCGGGCGTGATGTTCCGCGACATCACGCCGCTGCTGCAGGATCCCAAGGTCTTTCGGGTGCTGATCGATGCGTTCGTGCACCGCTACATGGATGCGGCGTTGCGCCCCACCGTCGTGGCCGGCCTGGACGCACGCGGCTTCATCATCGGGTCCGTGTTGGCCTACGAGCTGGGGGTGGGCTTCGTGCCGATCCGCAAGAAGGGCAAGCTGCCGTTCACCACCGTGCAGGAGACCTACGAACTGGAATACGGCAGTGCCACGGTGGAGCTGCACACCGATGCGGTCAAGGCGGGGGACCGTGTGGTGCTGATCGACGACCTGATCGCCACCGGCGGCACCATGATGGCCGGGCGCCGCCTGCTCGAAAAACTCGGGGCCGAGGTGATGGAGGGCGCCGCCATCGTGGATCTGCCCGAACTGGGTGGCTCGGACAAGCTGCGGGCTTCGGGCCTGAAGCTGTTCACGCTGGTCGATTTCGCCGGGCACTGAGAGCCCGGCGCGGCAGCGGCCTCAGAGTTTGCCGTACTGCGTGTCGCTCAGCGCGGAAAAGTCGCTGTGCGATTCAGGCACCGGCAGGTGCAGCTCCGAATCGGGCTGGCCACGGGTGGGCGCTTCGCCACTCTGCAGCGCACGGCGAAACGCCTCGACCTCGTCCCGGGCCACCGTCTGCACGCGCTCGGGCATCTTCGGGCGCGGAGGCACCGGAATCGAGGTGGCGCTGATCAGTTCGGTTTCGCGCCGGGTCTGCGCCGACACGGCCGCCCTGAGCGCGATGCCATGCTGGTCGTGTCCGGGCTTGCGCCGCCAGTAGACCGAGCCCACCGTCATCTCGTGGCGAGCACTCGCGCTCGCCTGGATCCAGCGCTCGATCTCCAGCAGGTATTCATCGGGCATGGCCTCGGCAGGCAAAGCCAGATCCACCAGAACCAGGAACTTGTCGCCGTTGCTGTCCAGTGTGAGCACCTTGAACTCGTAGCTGGTGGAGAGCACTCCTCCGCGGATCAGCGATTCGCGCACCACCGAAAACAGCTGCTCGCGGCGCAGGATGCGCCGCCCGCGCCGGGGCGAGATCAGCGGCAGCGTGGTCTGGCCAAACGACTTGCGCGGTCGCCCTCGCGAGCCCTTGGAAGCCTTGGCGGGATGGGATGTGTTTTTGGCGCGCAGCCAGCTGAATAGGGACATGATGGAAGTGTGCAGGACAGCTGCGGCCAGTATAGAGAAAAAGTGTGAGCCCGCCGGTGCATGTCATACACACCGGGTAGGCCATTCAAGTCACGGCCACTCTCTTGGGCTTGTTGTACATGCGGCGCGCCAACACGGCCGACATCGCCACCGTGAGTTCCAGGGCGATCTCCGGGTAACGCGTGGACAGTTCGCGAAAGCGCAGGGGCGTCAGACACCAGAGTCGGCTGGCGCTGCCGGCATGCACGGTGGCACTGCGTGGCAAGTGGCTGAAGAACGCCCCTTCACCGAGCAGCGATCCCGCCCCCACCACCGCGATGCGAACGCGCTCGCGGCTGTCTTCGTAGTGCACGGTCAGGCTGCCGCTTTCGACGAAATACACGGTGCGGTCCTTGACCCCTTGTTCGATCAGCACCTGCCCCTGCTGCAGGGTCACCGGCTGCAGGTAGTTGGCCAGCGTCTGCCACTTGGCGTCGTCCAGATTCAGCGGCACCGCATCCAGCGCATTGCTGTGGGCCATCGCCTGGGCAAGGCCCATGACGTCGGCACGCTCGGTATGGGGCAAGGACGCATTCATCCTCTTACCTTACCCGGGCGCGGTCGCTCGACGCAAGCACGCGTTTACCCCTGCTTACAGTTGGGTTCCGGGCGGTGGGCATTTGGCGCCAGACGGTGTTCGCGACGGGACGGCTGTCGCGGACACGCGAAACTCAAAGGCTCTCAGCCTCTTGGGCCCCGGACCGATCGGGCCGCCATCGGCGAAGGCTGCTGGCCAAGGTCCGCAGCGGCGCGGTGATGCGCCAGGAGTGGCTGCGCGCCACGGCGTCCATATGCCGCTGCTGTTGCAGCAGGGCCTGCTGCAACGCCTCGATGTCGGCCAGACGGTCTTGCGCCAGGCGACGTTGTTGTTCCAGCGCCTGCTCGACGCCCGCCATCTCCGCCCGGTGTTGCGCCAACAGCTGCTCCCTCGAACGGCTCAATCCCAGGAGATGGCGCGCCCAGCGGGTCGGCTCCGCGGCGGTCCAGCCAGGCTGTGAAGGCGTGCAAGGCAAGGTACTCGTCGATGGCCGCAGGACAGCGGGCAGTTCAAAAAAAGCGAGCGGCTGCTCATGGCAGGTGGTGGCGAAGACGTGGTTGCTGCGGTCGATCGCGATGCCTTTGGGACCCCCTTCCTGGGGATTGTGGCGGCCGCGCAGAAAGCTGGCCTGATCCACCGTGCGCAGGGTCTGCAGCGGCTGGAATTCACCGCACCAGCCATCCTCGGAACAGCCGTAGAGCTGGACAAACGGCTCGCCCGCGTCGGCCACCAGAATGAAACTGTCGTCGCTCGTGAAGCGCAGCCCATGGGGATAGCTGACCCCCCGCAACACCCCCGCGGGTTGGCTGCCGGGGTCGAGCGTGGCAGCGTTGGGGTACACAAACACGCAGTGGTGGTTGTGGTTGCTCACGGCGATCCAGCGGCCGTCGTGGCTGAGGGCGATGCCATCGGGAATGTCCAGACCATCGGCCAGCAGGACCGAGGCCATGTCCGACGTGGCCGGCTGCTCCAGATTCAGCAGGTGCTGGGAGACCGTGTGTGCGTAGTTGTTGCACAGCAGCACCTCGATCCAGCCATCTCCCAGACGGGCGGCCGCCACCGAGCCGGGCGTGTGCGCGGCACCCAAAGGCCCGATGCCGAGCATGTGCAAGGGCTCGATGTGCAGCGACCGCTCCGGCGGCCCCACCAAGGGGATGTGAAGCACCGGCGCTTCGCCCTGGCGGTTGGCCACGATCAGCGTCTGGTCGTCCAGCCAGAACACGCCATGGGGATAGACCAGGGCGTCCGAGCGGACTTCCAGGTAGTCGATCAGGCGGATGGACCCGCCCTGGGCGAGTGGCGGCACCTCGATGTCCAGCACCAGCAGCTGGTTCTTCAGGTGCCCCACCAAGGCCAGGCGTTGGTTGTTCGGCGAAAAGTGCAGGTCTTCCGTGCGCCCGATCCGGGCGATAGCGGACCAGATATGCGCGTCGGCCTCACAGGGCAGGGGGCTCGCATCCCGCGCGTTGACGTCGGCTGCCGGGATCATGGAAGCATCCCCTGGCGGCGACGAGCACGTCGGGCGGAACATGTCATTTCCCGATGCAAAAGCGCGAGAAGATCTCGCCCAACAGGTCGTCGGCACTGAACTCCCCGGTGATTTCCCCCAGGGCGTGCTGCGCCAGGCGCAGCTCTTCGGCCAGCAGGTCCAGGTGCTCGGCCTGCGCGGACAGCCAGGTGGTCGCGCCATCGAGATGATGGCCCACGCGTTGCAGCGCCTGCAGGTGGCGCTCGCGCGCCATGAACAGCCCGTCGCCCGCGTGCTGCCAGCCCGCCAGCGTCAGCAGCCGCTGGCGCAAGGCCTCCAGCCCGTCGCCCTGTCTGGCCGACAGCACCAGGTCCCCGTGCAGCAAGCGCGGCTCCAGTGCAGCGCGGGCGGCGGCGTCCATCTGGTCCACCTTGTTCCACACCTGCAGCACGGTGACGTCCGCCGGCAGGGCCGCCGCGATGGCGGCGTCGTCGGCCTGGTACGCAGGCAGATGGCAACGCGTGAGGTCGTGCAGGAACAGCACCGCGTCGGCCCCCTGTATCTGACCCCAGGCGCGCGCAATGCCGATTTTTTCCACTTCGTTCACATCCGGGCTGTCGCGCAGGCCTGCGGTGTCGATCACGTGCAGCGGCACGCCCTCGATCTGGATCGTCTGCTGCACCACGTCGCGTGTGGTGCCGGCGATCGGCGTGACGATGGCGAGCTCGGCGCCGGCCAGTGCGTTGAGCAAGGAACTCTTGCCCGCGTTGGGTTGCCCGGCGATCACCACCTTGAGGCCGTCGCGCAGCAGCGCACCCTGACGCGCCTGGGCCTGCACACCCGCGAGCGCATCGCGCAGGCGCTGCAGCTGGCCGGCAGCGTCGGCCTGCTTCAGGAAATCGATCTCTTCCTCGGGGAAATCCAGCGTCGCCTCCACCAGCATGCGCAGGTGGATCAGGGCATCGCGCAAGGCGTGGATGCGCTGGGAAAACACGCCGGCGAGCGAACGGCTGGCGCTGCGCGCGGCGGCCTCGGTGCTGGCATCGATCAGGTCGGCCACGGCCTCGGCCTGGGCCAGATCGAGCTTGTCGTTGAGAAAGGCCCGCTCGGTGAACTCACCGGGCCGCGCCGGGCGCAGGCCGGGCAGCCGCGGCGGGACCTCGACAGCGGCAGACTGTGCCACGGCGAGGCAGCGCGCCAGCAGCAACTGCAGCACCACCGGGCCGCCGTGGCCCTGCAGTTCCAGCACGTCTTCGCCGGTGTAGGAATGGGGCCCGGGAAACCACAGGGCCAGGCCGTGGTCAATCGGCTGGCCGTGTTCGTCCGGGAAAGGCAGGTAGGTTGCCTCGCGCGGCCTGAGATCGCGCCCGAGCAGGGCCTGCACAAAAGCCCCCAGCCCACGCCCCGAGACCCGCACGATGCCCACCGCCCCACGGCCCGGTGCGGTGGCGATGGCAACGATGGGGTCGCGGGAAGCTGCAAGCATAGGTAACAAGCATAAAGGGCAATGCCCGGAAACCAACAAAAAGGGCCTGCAAAGCAGGCCCAAGAAGGAGGGGAGGATGTCCCCCACCAAAGACACCGAGGGTCCGGCTCCGCCGGCCCAAGGTGTCGTCCCCCTCCCAGGGGGGAAGCCGCGTCAGCGGCGCAGGGGGGTCATTTGAATTTGGGCATGTTGAACTTCAGCGGCACGCCCAGGCGCTTGTTGATGAAGGACTGCTGCGCGATGGTCAGCACGTTGTTGGTGATCCAGTACAGCACCAGACCGGCCGGGAAGAAGAAGAACATGACCGAGAACATCAACGGCATCATCCACATCAGCTTGGCCTGCAGGGGATCGGGCGGCAACGGGTTGAGCGCGGTCTGGATCATGGTGGTGACGGCCATCACCAGCGGCAGGATGTAGAACGGATCGGGCGATGAGAGGTCGGTGATCCAGGCCATCCAGGGCGCGTTGCGCATTTCCACGCTGGACAGCAACACCCAGTAGAGCGCGATGAACACCGGGATCTGGATCAGGATCGGGAAACAGCCCCCCAGCGGGTTGACCTTTTCTTCCCGGTACATCTTCATCATCTCCTGCTGCATCTGCTGCGGGTTGCCCTTGAGGCGCTCGCGCATTTCCATGATGCGGGGATTGATCTTCTTCATCTTGGCCATGCTGCGGTAGGCGCTGGCATTGAGCCAGTAGAACGCCGCCTTGATCAGCACCACCAGCAGCACGATAGCCCAGCCCCAGTTCTGCACGAAACCGTGGATCTTCTCCAGCAGCCAGTACAGCGGCTTGGCCAGGATGGTGAGCCAGCCGTAGTCCTTCACCAGTTCCAGACCGGGGGTGATGAGCTCCAGCACTTTTTCTTCCTGTGGGCCGATGAACAGACGCGACGGCACGCTCTGACTCTGGCCGGGTGCGACCGCGGGCAGGGTGGTGATCGCGCCCACGGCGTACAGGTTGTTGTCGATGCGGCGGGCAAAGTTGTCGCGCGCCACACCGTCGGCCAGCAACCAGGCCGACGCAAAGTAGTGCTGCACCATGGCCACGTAGCCGTTGGTCGCGGTCTTTTCGAAATTCGCCTTGTTCTTCTCGATGTCGGTGAACTCGATCTTCTGGTACTTCTGCGCCTCGGTGTAGACCGCCGGACCGGTGAAGGTGGAGTAGAACGGCGTCTCGCTGCTGAGCTTGTTGCCGTCGCGCACCAGTTGCAGGTAGAGCTGCGGGCTCACGGGCTGGCCACTGTTGTTGACCACCTCGTGCTGCACACCGATGTCGTAGCGGCCACGGGTCAGCGTGTAGGTCTTGACCAGCTTCACGCCACCAACTTCGGCCGACTCAAAGCGCACCTGGAGTTCGTTCTGGCCATCGGCCAGGGTGGTGCTGCCCGGCACCAGCGTCATGGGGGTCTTGTGGGTCGGAAAGGTCCCGCCGATCAGACCGGTCTGGGCCACGTAGGTGCGGTTGGCGTCCTGGGTCAGCAGGGTGAACGGTTGTTTCTGCTGGTCCTTGCTGGAGCCCGTGGCCTCGGCGTGCTTGAACAGCTGCGCGCCGATCACCGAACCCCCTTCGGTGTTGAACACCAGCTTGAGCACATCGGTGCTGACCTCGACGCGTTGCGCCACCGCGCTGGGCGCACCGGCCGGGGCTTCGCCGCTGGCCTGCGCAGCCGGCTGACCCACCGCCGCCGGCAGGCTCGCATCGCCGGCCGCAGCGGGCGCCGTGCCGGCGGGCGTGGCCTGGCTGGCCACCGGGGCCGAACCCGGGAAAAAGGTGGGTTTTTGGCCGTTGTGGATTTGCCACTTGTCCCAGATCAGGACCATCGAAAGACCAAAAACTATCCACAGGATGGACCGACGGATGTCATTCATGACGGGTTCTTCTTTTCTGAGGAAGGTGAAATCAGACCGGAAAACAGGCCGGGGGCGACCTCCGGGACCGGGTCGCAACCACCGGCGCACCACGGTTGGCAGCGGCCCAGCCGCTTGAGCGTGAGGTAGCTGCCCGCCAGCGCTCCGTGGCGCTCCAGCGCGCCGATGGCGTACACCGAACAGCTCGGCTCAAAACGGCAACTGCTGCCCAGCCAGGGACTGAGCAGCAGCCGGTAGCCCTTGACCAGGCCGAGCAGCCCCAGACGCGGCCAGTCAGACAGCATGGAAATCCCCTGAAGCAGAGGTGGCGTGGCCGGGCACCGCAGCGGCGCCCCGGGGAGCCACACGCTCCAGCAACTGGACGAGTTCGGCCCGCACCGCGCGCTTGAGGGCGTCGGATGTGGCGCTCACGAACTGCTGGCGACTGAACTCGCTGCGCAGTCGCACCACCAGCGCCGCCTGGGGCAGGCCGCCCGCTTTCTCGCGGGCCACTTCGTAGATCTGGCGGCGGATCGCATTGCGCGTCACAGCGCGCTTGGCCCAGCGCTTGGGCAGGAGCACGCCCAGCCAGGCATCGGCCACGGGAAACAGCGCCCGACCTTCGTGGGCGCTGCTCAGCGCCGCACGGTGCAGGGCAAAGTGGGGGGTTTTGGCCACAGGGGAACCCGCCATGACGGCCTGGAACTGCTGCCGTGACCTGAGCCGCTGGACCACTGCTGAACCACCAGGCCCGGTCAGTGCGAGGGTCGGCCAGGCCGACGCCGGCGGCACGGCATGCGCGGGCTCAGACAGCCAGACGCTTGCGGCCCTTGGCGCGACGAGCGTTGATCACAGCACGGCCACCACGGGTCTTCATGCGAACGAGAAAGCCGTGGGTGCGGGCGCGTTTGATTTTGGAAGGCTGGTAGGTGCGTTTCATGATGGCTCGGTAAAAATCGGGGAAACCCGCAATTATCGCAAAGAAACCCGATGTGCGGCAAGCACTTGGCGGCATTTCTCGCCACGCCATCTCAGCATCGGGAAATTCCGGGGGCTCCGACCGGGGGTCCGGCGCGCCTTGTGGATAAGTCGCCGGCCGCACTACAATGCCCGGTCCGCCCCGAGTCATTTGTCCACAACAACAGCGCATCCGCCATCTCCAGCATGATCGAGGGCACCCCCCCAGCCACCCTGTCCACCGACGTCCAGTCTCTCTGGCAAACCTGCGTGGACCGGCTGGCCCGGGAAATTCCCGAACAGCAGTTCAACACCTGGATCCGCCCGCTCTCGGGCCAAGTGTCCGAGGACGGTGCCAAGGTGGTCGTGGCGGTGGGCAACCGTTTCAAGCTCGACTGGATCCGGGCCCAGTATGCGGCCCGCATCACCGCGCTGCTGGAGGCCGTTCAAGGCGCTCCCGTGACGCTGGAGTTGGCACTCGCTCCGCGCGAAGGCCCCAGCCGCACGTCACCGGCGCCGCGGACCGTGCAGGAACAGGTGCTGGCCGAGCTGCCCGATCTGGCGCCCGCCGAGGCGGTCAGCCCCAACGCCCCCAAGACCCGGCTCAACCCGGCGCTGACGTTCGGCACCCTGGTCGAAGGTTCGGCCAACCGCATGGCGCGCGCCGCCGCCATGCACGTGGCCGGCAGCCTGGGCCAGCTGTACAACCCGCTGTTCATCTATGGCGGCGTCGGCCTGGGCAAGACCCACCTGGTGCACGCCATCGGCAACCATCTGCTGGCCGACCGTCCACAGGCCAAAGTTCTCTACATCCACGCCGAGCAGTTCGTGTCGGATGTGGTCAAGGCCTACCAGCGCAAGACCTTTGACGAGTTCAAGGAGCGTTACCACTCGCTGGACCTGCTGCTGATCGACGACGTGCAGTTCTTCGCCAACAAGGAGCGCACGCAGGAAGAATTCTTCAACGCTTTTGAGGCCCTGCTGGCGCGCAAGTCGCACATCGTGCTGACCAGCGACACCTACCCCAAGGGCCTGGCCGACATCCACGAGCGCCTGGTTTCGCGCTTCGATTCGGGGCTGACGGTGGCCATCGAGCCGCCAGAGCTGGAAATGCGGGTGGCGATCCTGATCAACAAGGCGGCGGTGGAAAACGCCGTGATGCCCGAGGAAGTGGCGTTTTTCGTGGCCAAGAACGTGCGCTCCAACGTGCGCGAACTCGAAGGCGCGCTGCGCAAGATCCTGGCCTACAGCCGCTTCAACCAGAAGGACATCTCGATCCAGCTGGCGCGCGAGGCGCTGAAAGACCTGTTGTCGATCCAGAACCGGCAGATCAGCGTGGAGAACATCCAGAAGACCGTGGCCGACTATTACAAGATCAAGGTCGCGGACATGTATTCCAAGAAGCGCCCGGCCAGCATTGCCCGGCCGCGCCAGATCGCCATGTTCCTGGCCAAGGAGTTGACCCAAAAAAGCCTGCCCGAGATCGGCGAGCTGTTTGGCGGGCGGGATCACACCACGGTGCTGCACGCGGTGCGCAAGATCGGCGCCGAGCGGCAGCAGAACACCGAGCTCAACCAGCAGTTGCACGTGCTGGAACAGACCCTCAAGGGATGAGCCCCGCGATGCCCGGCCCGGTCCAACGCATCCCCCGCCACGGAGCGCCGCGCCTGCACGGAAGCTTTTGCCGTCTGCGTTTGCAAAACGGCGAAAATAGAGTGGTTTGGCCCCCGGCCGGCTTTCACGGGACGCCACCAGAGAGCGCCAACGGCGAGCGCACCCAGCCAACCAGAGACGAAAGAGTCTGACATGATCGTTTTGAAATCGACCCAGGACAAAGTATTGGCTGCTCTGCAGTCGGTCGCGGGCATCGTGGAACGCCGCCACACCCTGCCGATCCTGGCCAACGTGTTGCTGCGCAAGACCGGCTCGGCCGTGCAGCTGACCACCAGTGACCTGGAAATCCAGATCCGCACCACGGCGCAGCTCGATGGCGACGACGGCAATTTCGCGACCACCCTGGGTGCGCGCAAGCTGATCGACATCCTGCGCACCATGCCGGCCGACCAGTCGGTCAGCCTGGAGTCCAGCGCCGGCAAGCTGGTGCTGAAAGGGGGCAAGAGCCGCTTCACGCTGCAGAGCATGCCGGCCGAGGACTTCCCGCTGGTGCAGGAATCGGCCAGTTTCGGTCCGGTGTTCAGCGTGCCGCAGAAGACGCTGAAAAGCCTGCTGGGTCAGGTGTCGTTTGCCATGGCGGTGCACGACATCCGCTACTACCTCAACGGCATCCTGTTCGTGGCCGAAGGCCGGCAGCTCAGCCTGGTGGCCACCGACGGCCACCGCCTCGCGTTCGCCAGCGCCACGCTGGACGTGGAGGTGCCGAAACAGGAAGTGATCCTGCCGCGCAAGACGGTGCTGGAGTTGCAGCGCCTGCTGTCCGACAAGGAAGGTGCGATCGAGATGCAGTTCGCGGCCAACCAGGCCAAGTTCAGCTTTGACGGCATGGAGTTCGTCACCAAACTGGTCGAGGGCAAGTTCCCCGACTACAACCGCGTGATTCCGAAGAACCACAAGAACATCGTCACCCTGGGTCGCGCACCGCTGCTGGCCTCGCTGCAGCGCACCGCCATCATGACGAGCGAGAAGTTCAAGGGCGTGCGCCTGAACATCGAACCCGGCGTGCTGCGTGTGGCATCGAGCAACGCCGAACAGGAAGAGGCCGTGGACGAGCTCGACATCGACTACAACGGCGACACGATCGAGATCGGTTTCAACGTGACCTACCTGATCGATGCGCTGCAGAACATGAGCCAGGAAATGGTGCGCATCGAGCTCTCCGACGGCAACAGCTCCGCGCTGGTCACCAACCCCGACGACAACGCCTTCAAGTACGTCGTCATGCCGATGAGGATTTGATTCCCCGGAACATGGACGCCCCCTGCAGCGCCTGCGGCGCTACCCCTCACTGGGGGGCGCCAGCAGCGGACCGGCAAAGCCGGATCCACGCTGGCCTGGACGGGAGCCCGTCATGCCGCCACCTTTGTCCGACCCGCACTTTGCGGGTTTGGCGTTTCTAGAAGTCAGAGAGATTCACCATGTCCGAAGCCAACCAGCCCGCAGAACCCGGAACCGATGCCGTCCATACGGGTGAGGCAGGGTCCGCCAGCTCCAACTTCCAGCCCACCATCGACGCCCATCAGGCCGGTGCGAGCGAAGGTTATGGCGAAGGCGCGATCCAGATCCTGGAGGGCCTGGAGGCGGTGCGCAAGCGGCCCGGCATGTACATCGGCGACACGTCCGACGGCACCGGCCTGCACCACCTGGTGTTCGAGGTGGTGGACAACTCGATCGACGAGGCCCTGGCCGGCCACTGCGACGACATCGTCGTCACCATCCACAGCGACAACTCGATCTCCGTGGTGGACAACGGCCGCGGCATCCCCACCGGCGTGAAAATGGACGACAAGCACGAGCCCAAGCGCTCGGCCGCCGAGATCGCGCTGACCGAGCTGCACGCCGGGGGCAAGTTCAACCAGAACAGCTACAAGGTCTCGGGTGGCCTGCACGGTGTGGGCGTGTCCTGCGTGAACGCGCTGAGCCAGTGGCTGCGCCTGACCGTGCGACGCGAAGGCAAGGTGCACCAGATCGAGTTCGCGCGCGGCTTCGTGCAGAACCGTATCGTCGAGACGGTGGACGGCGTCGAGGTTTCGCCCATGAAGGTGAGCGGCGCCACCGAGAAGCGCGGCACCGAGGTGCACTTCCTGCCCGACTACGACATCTTCCGCGAGAACGCCGACTTCCACTACGAGATCCTGTCCAAGCGCCTGCGCGAGCTCAGCTTCCTGAACAACGGCGTGCGCATCCGCCTGAAGGACGAGCGCAGCGGCAAGGAAGACGACTTCTCCGGCGCCGGTGGCGTCAAGGGTTTTGTCGATTTCATCAACAAGGGCAAGACCGTCCTGCACCCCAACGTGTTCCACGCGCTGGGCGACCGCGCGAGCGACCAAGGCACCAACATCGGTGTGGAAGTGGCCATGCAGTGGAACAGCGGCTACAACGAACAGGTGCTGTGCTTCACCAACAACATCCCGCAGCGTGACGGCGGCACCCACCTCACCGGCCTGCGCGCGGCGATGACGCGCGTGATCAACAAGTACATCGAAGAAAACGAGTTCGCCAAGAAGGCCAAGGTCGAGGTCACCGGCGACGACATGCGCGAGGGCCTGTGCTGCGTGCTCAGCGTCAAGGTGCCCGAGCCCAAGTTCAGCAGCCAGACCAAGGACAAGCTGGTGTCCAGCGAAGTGCGCGGCCCGGTGGAAGACATCGTGAGCCGCCTGCTGAGCGACTACCTGCAGGAGCGCCCGAACGACGCCAAGATCATCTGCGGCAAGATCGTCGAAGCCGCCCGCGCCCGCGAGGCCGCGCGCAAGGCCCGCGAGATGACGCGCCGCAAGGGCGTGCTCGACGGCATGGGCCTGCCCGGCAAACTGGCCGACTGCCAGGAAAAAGACCCGGCACTGTGCGAGATCTACATCGTCGAGGGTGACTCCGCCGGCGGCTCGGCCAAGCAGGGCCGCGACCGCAAATTCCAGGCCATCCTGCCGCTGCGCGGCAAGATCCTGAACGTGGAGAAAGCGCGCTACGAAAAGCTGCTCACGTCCAACGAAATCCTCACCCTCATCACCGCGCTGGGCACCGGCATCGGCAAGGCCGGCGGTGAAGGCGGCGGTGGCAACGGCGGCACCGGTGCGGACGACTTCAACGTCGCCAAGCTGCGCTACCACCGCATCATCATCATGACCGACGCCGACGTGGACGGCGCGCACATTCGCACCCTGCTGCTCACCTTCTTCTACCGGCAGATGCCCGAGCTGGTGGAACGCGGCCACATCTACATCGCCCAACCGCCGCTCTACAAGGTGAAGGCCGGCAAGGAAGAGCTGTACCTGAAAGACGCCCCGGCGCTCGACGGCTTCCTGCTGCGCATCGCCCTGAAGGACGCGAAAGTGGCCACCGGCGGCGCCACCAACACGCTGCTGGAAGGCGACACCCTGGGCGAACTCGCGCGCAAACACCAGGTGGCCGAGAGCGTGATCGCCCGCCTGTCCAACTTCATGGACGCAGAGGCCCTGCGCGCCATCGCCGACGGCGTGAGCATCAACCTCGACACGGTGGAACAGGCCGAGGCCAGTGCCGTCGCGCTGCAGGACAAGCTGCGCGAACTCACCACCACCGGCGTGCCCGCCGAAGTGACGGCCGAGTTCGACGCGCGCAGCGACAAACCGGTGCTGCGCATCAGCCGCCGCCACCACGGCAACATCAAGAGCAGCGTGCTCACGCAGGACTTCGTGCACGGCGCCGACTACGCCGCGCTGGCCATCGCGGCCGAGACCTTCCGCGGCCTGCTCGGCGAGGGCGCCAAGGTCATGCGCGGCGAAGGCGACAAACAGAAGGAAGAGAAAGTGGCGGACTTCCGCGTCGCCATGCGCTGGCTCATCAGCGAAGCCGAGCGCACCACCAGCCGCCAGCGCTACAAAGGCCTGGGCGAGATGAACCCCGCCCAGCTCTGGGAAACCACGATGGACCCCAACGTGCGCCGCCTGCTGCGCGTGCAGATCGACGACGCGATCGAAGCCGACCGCGTGTTCACGATGTTGATGGGCGACGAGGTGGAGCCACGGCGCGATTTCATCGAAACGAACGCGCTGAGGGCGGGGAACATAGACGTCTGATCGTTTCTGCAAACCTTTCTGCAGACCGCCTCTCCCAACGGTTTGCAGAAAGAAGTAAGTCTTTGATTTTTAAAGACTTACTGTCAAAGCCATAAGCGAACCACCCGCTTATGGCTTTTTGTTTTCTGCATGGCAACCATGCGTCACTGTGGCGTTGGCAATCGGGTGGCTTGAAGTTCAAGACCGTCTCTGGCAATGACGCGTGCCTTCTTCAGCGACACGTCCAGAAAAGCGATGTGCGACGAAGAGCTGTCAATCAGGTAACCCTCGCCAATCAACTTGCCCTCCTTCAAAAGGCGAATGCATGCACCTTTCGATGCAGCGCATCCTGTGGCGAAGTCTTGGGCCTGTTTCACAGCAACCTCTTCTCCAATGCCTTTCCCAATGACGGCAGGAATGCCTGCCAACAAGAACAAGACAAGGGTGATGGGCAGCAGGGCCGCAGCGATCACCCCACCCACGACTGAAATCAGGAAAAACCGGCGCGCCCAGCCTGGCCACTTTGAGACCCGATTCGGTGTGTCCACCCGGGTCCCGAACGGACTCCAAGATCCGAAAACGATCGCGAGATACAGCGCGACGGTTATTCCAGACAGGATCACCCATGGCGCATTCTTCAATAGTGCGGTGAAGGCTATGCCCAAGGCGCTCCAGATGCCGTAATAGCCCTGAATCACCAGCCAGTCGGTCGACTTGGGAAACTGCCCAGCATCGATTCCCCACTGCGACAAATACGTCTGGTGAATCGCACTGCCTATCAGGTGAAGAAGTACCGCAGAAGCCCCCATCAAGACGGAAGTCACCGTCAGGAATCCTTGCCAAGTCCACTTCGGCAACCGCATTGAACGGGCGTTGTGATTGAGCTGGCCTGCGTCTTGGCTGTCAGCAGCGATGGCTGATCCTGCGGTCCGAGTTTCTTGTGGATTCGGTTCACTCAATTTGGGTGTCCAGCATCATTTCGACCACTCATTCGACAGCGACTCCGCCTGCTTCAGCACCAGCTCCACGGCTTCAGGTTGCTGGTCGGGCGGGTACTTCCACTTCTGCAGTGTTCGACGCACCAGGATACGCAACCGAGCCCTTACGCTCTCGCGCACTTGCCAGTCCACCGAGGTGCTGTTGCGTAGCTTCTCGGTGATTTCGACGGCGATCTTTTTCAGAATGTCGTCACCCAAGTCGCGTACCGCGCTCTCGTTGTTGGCCAGCGCGTCGTAGAAAGCGATTTCGTCCGGGGTCAGGCCCAGTGCGGCCTCACGCTCCAGCACGGCCTGGAATTCCTTGGCCATCTGGATCAGCTCTTCGATGACCTGCGCGGTTTCAATGGCCCGGTTGTGGTACTTGCGCAGCGTCTCCAACAGCCGGTCGCCGTATTTCTTTTCCTGCACCACGTTGTTGCGCGCGCGGGCCTTGATCTCGTCACGCAGCAGCTTCTCCAGCAACTCCACGGCCAGATTCTTCGTCTTCATCTGGCGCACGTCTTCCAGAAACTCGTCCGACAGCAACCCGATGTTAGGCTTGTCCAACCCGGCCAACGCAAAGATGTCGGCCACACCATCGGCCACGATGGCGTTGTCCAGGATCTGTTTGAGCGCGCTGTTCTTGTCTTCCGTGGTGCGCTTCTTGTCCACCGTGGTGAACTTGGTGATGGCCGCCTTGATCGCTGCAAAGAAAGCAATCTCTCTGCGCAGGGCGCTGGCTTCGTCCAGCGTGCCACAGAGCGAGAACGCCTTGCTCACCGCGGTCATCACATCCAGAAACCGCGTTTTCCCGTCTTTCAGGCCCAGAAGGTGGTTGGCCGCGGGCACCAGCAGCGGCACCGCATCGGTCTCGAAGGCGCTGTAGTCAAAGCCGTGCATCAGCCCGCGCACGATGTCCATCTTCTCCAGCAGCACGGCCAGCGCCTCGGCGGCGTTGTGCGTGGGGTCGCCTTTGCCTTTTGACTCTGTGTAGGTTTTCAGCGCGGCCTTCAGTTCGCCGGCAATGCCGATGTAGTCCACCACCAGGCCACCGGGCTTGTTCTTGAACACCCGGTTTACCCGCGCAATCGCCTGCATCAGGTTGTGGCCCTTCATGGGTTTGTCCACGTACATGGTGTGGCAAGAAGGCGCGTCAAAACCCGTGAGCCACATGTCTCGCACGATCACCAGCTTGAGCGGGTCCTTCGGGTCTTTGAAGCGCTTTTCCAGCCGCTTCTTCACCTTGTGCGTGTACAGGTGTGGCTGCAGCAGCGCCTTGTCTGCCGCTGAGCCGGTCATCACGATCTTGATGGAGCCCTGCTCCGGGTCGGCGTTGTGCCAGTCCGGGCGCAACGCCACGATGGCGTTGTAGAGCTGCGCGCAAATGTCGCGGCTCATGCACACGATCATGGCTTTGCCCTCGATGGTGCTGATGCGCGCATCGAAGTGCTCCACCAAGTCCGTGGCCACCTGCCGAAGGCGCGGCTCGGCACCCACCAGCTTTTCCAGCGCAGCCCATTCGCTCTTGGTCTTCTCGCGGCTGGCGGCGTCTTCTTCGTCTTCGACGACTTCGTCCACCAAGACATTGAGCGCGTCGATCTCGGCCTGCTTCACGTCCAGCTTGGCCAGCCGGCTCTCGTAGAAGATCGGCACCGTGGCGCCGTCATCCACCGCGTCCTGGATGTCGTAGATGCTGACGTAGTCGCCAAACACCGCGCGGGTGTCCTTGTCTTCCAGCGCAATCGGCGTGCCGGTGAAGCCAATGAAGGTGGCGTTCTTCAGCGCGTCGCGCAGGTGTTTGGCGTAACCAAACACGTACTTGCCGGTCTTGGTGTCCAGCCGGCCTTTTGTGCCGTACTGGCTGCGGTGCGCCTCATCCGACATCACCACGATGTTCGAACGGTCCGACAGCAGCGGGTGCGCCTCTTCGCCCTCCAGCAGCGCGAATTTCTGAACCGTGGTGAAGATGATGCCGCCCGCCTCGCGCGAGGCCAGCATGTCCCTCAGCTCGTCGCGCCCCGTCGCCTGCACCGGGTTGGTCCGCAGCAAGTCGCTGGCCGCGCTGAAGGTGGCAAACAGTTGCCCATCCAGGTCGTTGCGGTCGGTCACCACCACCAGCGTGGGGTTCTTCATTTCAGGTTGCTGCCGCAACTTGCCCGCGTAGCAGGCCATGGTGATGCTCTTGCCCGAGCCCTGCGTGTGCCACACCACGCCCGCCTTGCGCGAGCCGGGTTGCACCTCTTTGCCGTAGGTAGCGCGTTCCTCGCGCACCTCCAGCAAGCCCTTGTCGGCGTCCTGCGCGGCGATCACCGTGGCGCGCACCGCCTCGCGCACCGCGTGAAACTGGTGGTAGCCCGCGATCTTCTTGACGATGCTGTCGCCGTCCTGCTCAAACAGCACGAAGTACCGCACGTAATCCAGAAACAGCTCGGGCTTGAAGAAGCCGCGCACCAGCGTTTCCAGCTCCATCTGCAGGCGCGGGCGGTCGTCCTCATTGGCGATGGTGCGCCAGGGCAGCATGCGCTCGGCATCCGCCGTGAGTGCGCCCACACGCGCCGTCCAGCCGTCGCTGATCACCAGCGCCGCGTTGCAATTGAACAAGTCCGCCGTCTCGTCCTTGTAGGTTTGCAACTGGTTGAACGCGTCCCAGATGTCGGTCTGCTCGTTCGCCGGGTTCTTGAGCTCGATCACCGCCAGCGGCAGGCCGTTGATGAAGACCACCAGGTCTGGCCGGCGCGGCTGCTTGCTGCCCGACACCGTGAACTGGTTGACCACCAGAAACTCGTTGTTCGTGGGGTTGGCAAAGTCGATCATGCTGACCAGGTCGGTCTTCTTGCCTTCGCCATGGGGGTTGGCAAACGTCACATCCACCCCACCCAGCAGCAGCCGGTGCACCGCCCGGTTGCGCACCACCAGCATGGGCTCGCTCACGGTCTGCAGCGTGTGCACCGCCTGCTCCAGCGCCACGGCCGGAATCTGGGGGTTGATGCGGGCCAGGGCCGCCAACAACCGGTCGCGCAGGATGACCTGCCGGAAGTCGGCTCTTTCTGGTCGGTCGCCTTCCGGGGCCATATCTGGCCCGTGGGCGAACTGCCAGCCCGTCTGCTGGAACCAGCCGATGCACAGGTCTTCGAGTTGTTGTTCGTTCAGCATCTCAAGGCTCCAGAATTTCCCAGTGGCCGCCTTTGTTCGGGCCGACGCGGCGCAACCGGCCTTGTTCTTTCAGTTTGGCCAGTTGCTTTTCCACGGCCCGGGTCGTCAAACCCAAGTGTTGGGCCACGTTCGGCACGGTTAATTTGGCGTTCTGTGAAAGCAGGGAAAGAATCCGGGCCGTAGTTTCTCCCGAACTTTCTCCCGAACTTTCTCCCGAACTTTCGGGGGTACCTGTCGGGGTAACCGTGGCGCTCGCCCAACCCATCTCCAGCACCGAATGTTCCTGCGGCTCATAGTGCTCAGCCAGCCGCACCGTGTGACCCAGGTCCCTCCAGCCGTGCAAGATGCGCGACATGCCCGAGCCCGCCCGCTCGCCCAGGCCGATCATCAGAAACATCTGCTGCATCGTTCGGTTGCGACAGTCGCTCACGCCGCCTTGCAAGGCCAGCGAGGCCGGCACCCGCAGATCGCCCGGGTTGCGAAAGCTGAACCCTGCGGGCTCCTTCACCACCAACACGGAAATGCGCCCCGTGAAGTCCGCATGCACCAACGTGTTCACCAGTGCCTCGCGAAGTGCCTTGTGCGTGGGCGTGTCGTCCTGCCGCACGCCGTCTTTCAGCACAAACGGCACCTTCAGATCCGCCGTCAGCCGCGTCACCACCCGACGGTAGAAGTCGAACACATTGCCCGACCAGGTGCCGTCGGGCACCACCCGGTCCAGCCATTGCACGCTGCTGGCGTAGTCGGCCGGGCGCTCCTGGTAGTCCAAAAAATAGTGTGGCAAGGCTTCGCTGATCGACGGCCACTGGCCGAACATCAGCAGACCGGCCACCGTCAGACCCGCTTCGCCCGTGGCGCGGTCTTCGCGCCAGCCGCCCAGCATGCGCAAGAAGCCCTCGTCGTCCAGCGCCAGCCAGGGGTGGTCGGGCTTGTCGGCGCGGAAGATGTTGCGGTAGGCCTTCAGGCTGTCGGCGTCCAGGTCTTTCAGGCCAAAGTGCGGCAGGATGCGGCTGTCCCGGCTGTCTTCCACCTGCTCGGCCAGCATGCGCTTGACGTCTTCGTCCGGGAGCGGTCGGTCGCCTTCGTTCAGGCGGCGGTAGGTGTTGCCGTTCAGCGGGTTGGTGGTCAGGTACACCGGCCGTTGCTGGCGCCCCGCGCGGGGAATCTCCACCACCAGCAAGGTCTTGCCTTCAACCGACCACTCGCGCACATGGGCGTCGCTCAATAGGTTGACGCTGACCTTCTGACGGTTGTTGAGGTTGTTGAACAGCTCGGCCCGCACCTTGTCGGCGTTCGCTATGCCCGCTGGCTCAAAGTGCGCCTTGCGTTCGCGCATGCCCAGAATCACCACGCCCCCCTCGGTGTTGGCCATGGCGCTGTAGGTGGGCCAGAAGTCGTCTGGCAGCACGCCTTTGCCATCGCGGCCGTTGGCCAGCTTGCATTCGAGAGAGACCGACTCGCGCAGGCACGCGAGGTCTTCAAGGTGCTGGAAATCGATCATCACCACCCTTTCAGGCTGAATCCTGTCGAACCATTTCCATCACCTGCTGCGCAACCTGCTCACGCAACATGGGGGGATAGCCGTACTTCCGCAATACCACGCGGACCACATTGCGCAATCGAGCCTGAACCGCATCCCGCGTTTCCCAATCCACTACTTTGTTCTGCTCGATGGCTTTTGCTAGCTCTTCGGCAATTATTGCCAGTCGCCCAGGCTCAACTTGCTGAGCGCCTGCAGTCTCCTTCAAGACCGTCTGAATGCTCTCTAGGGCAGACAAAGGTGCCGCAGGTATCGCGACAGCATCCATGAAGCTGCTAGCAATCGCAGTGTTGGCCAGACTGGCCTCTTTCTGTCCAGCTCGTCGAATTGCATCCGCACCTGCCGCCTCGGCCGTGAGGATGTTGCAGTAGTCCGACGCACCGATCAGGTCGGGGAACAGACTGGCGTGGTGCACGTTCATGCGCCGCAGATGGCGCACGCAGGCGTCGCGCTCTTCGTTGCGGATGTAGATTTTGCAGATGTAGCGCGCCAGGATTTCGGGCTGTTCTTCCTCTGACGCGGAGCGCAGCTCTTCGTCGGTAAACCCGTCTTCATCGGCCAGCACATCGGTCAGCTTGTTCTCCAGCGTCGCGTCGTAGGGCGAGAAGGTGAACAGCCCCGCCTGGTTCACCAGCCGGCCATGGTGGTCCTTGCGCGGCTCGAACACGCGGATCTCCGTCTCGGCCTCGTTCTCGGCCAGAAAGCTCTTGTTGAGCACGTACACCGCGCGGTAGGGGTTGTCCTTTTCGTCCTTGTCGTCTTCCTTGTGGAAGGCGAAGAACAGAGCCACGTAGGGTGAGTAGGTCCAGTCCAGCAGCGGCGTCATCAGGCCATGGTGCTGCCCCACAGACCACAACTCGTCCGGCTCGTCCACCAAGGCCGTGTCGCTGAGTCGACCACGCACTGCGCGCCTGAAGCGGTCCAACTGATCATCGGCCAGTACCTCGGTGATGATCCCATTGGTGGTCACCCGCCCGAGCGTGGGCATCAGGCCCCAGTCGTGCCGACGGTGTCCACGGAAGACCAGTTGCACACCATGGCGGTTAAAGAAGTCGCTTTCCAACAGTTGGGTGAAGTCGCGCCAGCTTTCCAGCCGGGTCACCGGAATGCGTCCGCTCAGTTCATCGGCCATGACCTCGAAGCGCTTGGTCTGACCATCCGCGTTCCAGAGTGGAATCTTGGCGAAGTAGTCGCCGGATGTAGCAGTCTCATCAGCGACTGGCGGTTCGATGGCTTCGCTCACGCTGCGACCTCCGGTTCGATGCTCTGGACTTGCAATTCACCCGACAAAAGCTTCGGGAGTAGAGCGTCCCGCAAACCCGCAAGATCTCGCATTTGGCTTGTTCCGCTTTCGACGCGTTCGAAGAAAGGGTCGACTGTTTTTGTAAATGCGCTCAGGAGATCCTTGGGCGGTACAACCGCAAGCAAGCCAGAGACCTGATCAGGTTTGACTCGCTGATGACTATTGGAAGTCCCTGTGACCAGACTGCGAACCTGTACCCCAAAGAGGTCCGAAGTCAGTAAGCAATACAAGAAAGACGGCGACGCTGGCTCCTTGGCTATCCAGGGTAGGAACTCTGTCGAACAGACCGCGTTTTCGCTGACCCTGAGCGGAAACCAAACGCGCGGAATATGCGGGTTGAGCTTTGATTGCAAAACTGACCCACGAGCAAACTTTGTCTTGTTGCTCTTGATCTGAGCACCTTCCTCGACAACTGGCTGTTTGCCTGCGTCAAACGCCGGCAAGCTGTAATGCTCAAATACCCGTTCAGGTGAGAGCAGCGGGTTCACTGAGCCCTTGGATAGCTCAGCAATGGTTCCGAAAGTTTCCCAAAGCCACCCCTTCGGAATCTCGCCCAGCTCCGAGTCCTCCATCTCATCCGGAAACAGCGCGGCTGTGGCGGCGAGGGAGGCGAACTGGTCGGGGGGCAGGGTGTCGAGTTCGGCGTCGGGTTTGCCGCTGATGGCGGTCATCGCCGCGCGCAGCGGGTCGCGGCCTTCGGCCTTGGCGGCGATCTTGGCTTTGACGGGGTCGAAATCGACGAACCACGACTTGAAGATGGCTTGCGCCATGGCTTCGAGGGTTTGGTTGATGCGGCGGTTGACGTCGATCTTTGCATCGAGTGATCGCAGAGCATCTGCGATGGACTCCTCGCTAGAACCCAGTCTGGGAATCTCAATCTTTTCCAGGACAGGAATTCGGATGTTGCTTACGGTCGAACCCGTTCCTTCGTTCCAACGGATCTGATCCTGCACAAAGGGGGATTGCAGCGCATAGAGCAGATAGTCCGAGTTGACCCCCACCTTTGGGCGAAGCAGCACCTGCCTTTGACCCAGACAGCAGGTGAGACCTTCCGGGACCTTGCACACATCGCCCATGGGTGCTTCCCGTGTAATAACTATGTCACCCGCTCGTGGAGCCATCCGTCGAACCCGATGCTTGAAGTGCTCTTCGTCCGTATAGCTGGGAGCGGATAGATCGAGGCGACCGTCCTTGATGTTCTGATTTCGGAGAACGACATATCCAGAGTCCGTCCAAACTGGAGTCGAGTGGGGACAGTCAACGACTGCTTCGCACATGGATGCAAGCGGCTCAGTCTTCAAAAGCATATCCCAACCCCGCCAAGTTCTTCTTGATCTCGCCCTCCAGCTTCGAGCTCTCCGCGAACTGCTCCGCCAGTTGCGCGGTCAGCCTCGCCATCTTGTCGGCGAAGGCTTCGGTATCTTCTTCCTGGTCTTCGGCGCCCACATAGCGCCCGGGGGTCAGCACATGCTCGTGTTTGCGGATGTCGTCCAGGCTGGCTGAGCAGCAGAAGCCCTTGACGTCTTCGTACCCCTCGCCTTGCTGCCATGCGTGGAAGGTGTCGGCGATCTTGTCTATATCGGCCTGGGTGAAGTCGCGCAGCACGCGGTCTTTCATGTAGCCCATCTGGCGGGCGTCGATGAAGAGGAACTGTTTGCGTCGGTCGCGCTTCTTTTTGTTGAGGTTGAAGCCGTTGGCTTTGTCACGCGTCAGGAACCAGATGCAAGCCGGGATCTGGGTGTTGGTGAAGAGCTGGCCGGGCAGGGCCACCATGCATTCCACGTAGTCGTCTTCCACCAGGCGCTTGCGGATCTCGCCTTCGTTGTTGGTGTTGCTGCTCATGGAGCCGTTGGCCAGCAGCAGGGCCATGCTGCCGGTGGGCGCCAGGTGGTAGAGCATGTGCTGCAGCCAGGCGAAGTTGGCGTTGCCCTGGGGCGGGGTGCCGGCGATCCAGCGCGGGTCTTTTTCCAGCTTGGCGTTCCACCATTCCTTCATGTTGAAGGGCGGGTTGGCCATGACGTAGTCGGCCCGCAGGTCGGGGTGCAGGTCGTTCAACAGCGTGTCGGCATGGCCACCGCCAAAGTTGAAGTCGATGCCGCGGATGGCCATGTTCATGGCCGCGAGCTTCCAGGTGGTGGGGTTGCTCTCCTGGCCGTAGACGCTGATCTGGCCGCTGGCTTTGTTGCCGACGCCCGCTTTGCCATTGTTCGCCGGTTTGCCGCTGTGCTGTTCGATGAATTCCTCGCTCTGCACGAAGAAGCCGCCGGAGCCCATGGCCGGGTCGTACACGCGGCCTTTGAAGGGCTGGAGCATGTTGACGATGAGGCTGACGATGGCCTTTGGCGTGTAGTACTGGCCGCCCTTCTTGCCTTCGGCCAGCGCGAACTGGCCGAGGAAGTATTCGTAGATGTGGCCCAGGATGTCCTTGGCCTGGAGGTTGAGTGGCTGGCCCCGGTATTCGGTTGCGTGGAAGTTGGTGTCGGAGAACAGGTTGATGAGGTCGGCCAGCTTGGCGGACTCCAGCTCGGTGCTCGCGAAGTTCTTGTTGAGCACGTTCTTGAGCTTCTTCTCGTTCTCGCGCTCGATGGCCTCCATGGCGTTGTCAATGAGCCAGCCGACGGTGCGCATCTTCTCGGGCACCAGCACCAGTTCGCCGTTGCCGTCTCGCAGGTAGCGGCCATCGGCATCGCGCTTGGGTGCCAGCCAGGGCAGGTCGCTCTTGGGCGGCAGTTGCGCACACTGCACCAGGGTTGGCCAGCGGGCTTCGATGGGCACCCAGAAGACGTTCTTCTCGGTGTAGTAGTCGCGTACCTCCAGCTCGGCGGCCAGGTCTTCGTCGTACGAGCCCGGGTACTCGGCCGGGTTCATGTAGTAGTCGTGCGCCGGGTCGGTGAACTGGGCCTTGAGCTCCTTCTGGCGCTCTTCGAAAGCGTCCGACACGTATTTGAGAAAGAGCAGGCCGAGCACGACGTGCTTGTAGACCGCGGCGTCGAGGTTGGAGCGCAGCTTGTCGGCAGCGGTCCAGAGTTTCTTTTCGAGATCGTTGAAGAACTGTTGTTCGGTGAGGTTCATGTGCGGAAGGATGGCGACGTCAGGAGGTGGCCAGTGTGTCGGTGTCGGGGTGGGTGTTTGCCATGTGCGCAGCCCTCCCTCTGCTGGGTGGCCACATCATAGGTGGCGCCAGCAGGTCTACACCGTCTCCCGCGGCTCAAAGCCCTCGAACGCCCCCTCGGCATCCCCTACCACCACCTCGTCCACCCGAGCCAGGCTCGGCCCACGCCTCGCCCACTCAATCAGCGCATGCACCGCTCCAGCCGGTCCGCTCACCACGGCCTCCACGCTCCCATCCCGCCGGTTGCGCACCCAGCCCGTGAGGCCCAGGCGCCGGGCTTCGTCGGTCATGTGCCAGCGGTAGCCCACGCCTTGCACGCGGCCGGTGATGCGCAGGTGGCGGGTGAGGGTGGTGTCTGGTGGGTTGGGGCTCATGTTCGCATCGGGGGGCACGCCGGGCGCGGGCCGGCTGCCCGCTGGTGTGGGTGATTGTCCCCCGGGGCCGGGCCCCCATGCTGCATCAAGACTGGAGCACCCACTGGGCCTGGCCTTGGCCGTCGAGCGTGCCGACGGCGGTGCAGGTCTGCAGTGGTACGCCCAGGGGGACTTTGCCTTGCGCGAGCGGGCCCAGCAGTTTGCTGGGGTCGTGCTGAAAGTGCACGGTCTGCGGGGGTGGCTCGTCGGTTCGTGCGCGCTGAAGTTCGAGGTGAGCGCGCTCGAAGCCGACCACTTCGTGCAGGTACTTCGAGTGCGTGGGCTGCGCGAGCAGGAAGTCGCAGAACTCGATGGCTTCGGGCAGGAAGTAGAAGCTGCGCGGCGGGTGCAGCGCCCAGAACCGGGCGATGGCGGCGTTGAGCCGGGTGCCCTGCAGCAGGGCGCAGGTCAGCGGCAGCAGGGCCCGCAGCTTGCCAAACCGGAAACCTTTGTGGAGCGTGTGATTGATGTCCAGGCCGGGGCTGGCCGCGATGTGCTGCAGGCGCTGGCGCTCGCGCGCGTTGAGGTCCGCATCGGCAGGAAAGCCGCTGGCCAGCACGCGATGGCGAAACGCAGGGTCGATGACCAGTTGTGCCATCAGGCTCTGGAAGCTGGCGGCGCTCACGGGACGACCCTCCGTGCTGCGCACTGCGGGGCTGAGCGCCTTCGGAACGGCCGGGCGGCGCTCATGGCAGGGTCTCCGACTCGGCCACGCGGCGAGCGCGCATGGGCTTGGCCGCGGGGCGGCTGGGCTGTGGCGCCTGGCATTGTTGCCACAGCCGTTTGAGGCGGCGCAGATCGGCGCGCACGCGCTCTTCGCCCACCACCTCGAACCAGGAGCCGAAGAGCTCGAAGACCACGGCACCGACGTTGGGGCAGCGGGGGAGCACGTGTTCGAGCAGGGCCCACACCGGGTCGGCCACGGCACCGCTGTGGGCGTCGAGGTAGAAGCCATCGAGCATCATGCCGTCGGCCACATGGATCTCGCCCACCTGGCGCAGATCGAGTTCGTCGACAAACGCGAAGGCGTCGAAACCGTGGTTGACGGCGTTGGTGTAGACGTTGTGCAGGTCGAGCAACAGGCCGCAGCCGCACTGGTGGCACAGCGCGTTGAGGAAGCGGGCTTCGTCCATCTCGGCATCGGTGATGTCGAAGTAATAGACGTTGTTTTCCAGCAGGAATGGCGTGGGCACCGCCGCCTTGACCCGGGCGACGCGGGGCTTGAGTTGATCGAGGGTGGCCTGGTCGCGCGGCAGGGGCAGGGTGATCCCGACATTGACGGCATTGCCGCCGTGGTCGGCGATGTGGAAGGCCAGGTGGTCGCTGTGCCAGGGGAAGCGCATGCGCTGGTGCCAGCGTTGCAGCTGGGCCAGGTGCTGCGCATCGAAGTGAGCGGCGCTGCCGATGGACATGCCGATGCCATGGGGGATCACGGGCAGGGTGCGGGCGACGCCGTCGAGCCAGGCGAGGTGTTCGGTGTCGTCCAGGTAGCGCGGGCGCTGACCCGGGCCGAGGTCGGTCCAGAGGATGTCCGGAACGACCTCGACCATGTCGAAGTCGCCGCCAGGCTGCTCGATCAGGCTTTTGAGCGGGGCCTGGAAGGCCACGCCCACGCCGAGCTTGGGCAAGGCTTGCATGGCGGCTCCCCGGCGTTCAGCGGAAGCGGCCGTTGACGATGTCTTCAAAGACAAAGCGGTCCAGCCCCGAGAGGCAGGGCCGGCAGCCTTTGATGCCCGGAAGCTCGGGGATGGTGAGGGTCTGCTTGAGCACGTCGACGATCTTGTCGAAGGGCATGTCGCTGGGCAGCGCGACGCGCAGCTCGCGCACCTGGGGGACTTTCTTGCTGGGACGGACGACAGTCTGTGTTGCCATGGGGTTCTCCTGCGGGTTGGGGTCGGGCCGCCCCGGCTGGAGCGGCTGGTGCATGCTGGAGCCGCCATCGGGTGGCGTCATCCCTCGCCTTGATGAACGCGGGCGGTTAGCGCCCCTTCCATGGGGGACGTCTATTGCTGGCCGGCGCGCAGGGGTCCGCGGCCCCTCGTGCGGCCAGGTCAGACCGCCGAGGCCGGCAGGCCAAACACCTTGTCGAATCCGAGGTTGAAGACGAAGGTGTAGACGAGGAAGAAGACGGACAGGCCGATGTCGAGCACCAGCGCCTGCCACAGGCCGATGTGCAGCCACCAGGCGAACAGCGGCACCAGGGTGATGATGAAGCCGAGCTCGAAGCCGATGGCGTGGGCGGCGCGGCGCCGGAAGCTGCGGCCGCGCACGGTCTGGCGCGCTTCCCAGCGCTCGAAGACGGCGTTGTAGACCACGTTCCACACCACGGCGATGAGCGTCGAGGCGATGGCGGCCACGCCCGCGCGCTCGACGCTGCTGCCCGAGCCCAGCGCCAGCCCCGCGCTGGAGATGGCGATGGCGAACAACTCGTACAGGCCGACGTAGACGATCCGGCGGCGGATGCCTTGCAGGCCGACGCGGGGATGGGCGTGCGTCACGGGGTCAGGCCCAGGAAGCTGTCTAGGATGTGGAAGTGGTCGTCGTGGAAGCGGTCTTCCAGGGCGGCGAGCTCGGCAATAGGCACCCAGCTGGCGGACATCGCATCGTCGCTGCCGCTCACCTCGGGCAGGCGGCGCGCGCCCAGATCGAAGTGGTGGGCGTGGGTGATGACGCGGCCGCGCTGGCTGCGATCAGGGTGGTCGAACACGCGCACGCCCTTGAGCGCGTGCGCGATGTCGCCGGGCAGCAGGTGCAGGCCGGTCTCTTCCTGCAGCTCGCGCAGGGCCGACTGGTAGACCGTCTCGCGCTGCTCCAGAAAGCCGCCGGGCAGCGCGTACAGGCCTTTGCCGGGTGCGCGGCCGCGCACGATGAGCAGCACGTGGCCCGCGCATTCGATCAGTGCGTCCACGGTGACGAACACGGGCGGGTAGGGCGCGCTGGCCCACAGCGCTCGCTCGGTGCGCAGGTTGGCCCACTCGGCCGCGAGCTCTCGGTAGCAGGGCAGTTGTGCCCAGGCGCGCAGGAAGCCGAGGGTGGAGGGCGGCGCCTGGCTCACCATGGCCGCGAGCGCGGGCTCCAGGGGCTGGCCGACGGCGCCGAAGAAGGCGTCGCGCAGGGTGCTGGAATGCATGTCGCCCTGGCTGCCCACGTCGTCGAGCAGCCAGCCGGGAAAGTCGCTCAGGTACTCGCTGGTGGCGTCTTTGCGGTGGCCCACGAGCACGGTCTGGCCCGCGGGCAGGTCGCCCAGCTGCGCCCGCACACCCTGGCGCACCGCGACCACCCAGCGTTGTCCGTCGAAGTAATCGCGCACGGGCACGAAGCCCACGCGTTCGGCCTCGTCCTCCGACAAGGCCAGGCGGATCATTTCGACGCGCTCTTGCCAGGTGAACGGGTTCCTGGGCGTGCGCGCCTGGAACGCCGAGCCGATGACGACGACGACACGCGGCGCGAGCAGCAGGGCGCGGCGGATGACCGCGAGCTGGCCGAGGTGCAGGCCCTGGAAACGGCCGATGCAGACGGCGCCGGTGTATTTCTGTGCGATGACGTTCATGTCGTTCAGAAGTGTTGGGCGGCGATGGGCATCTGACGGCCCGAGCCAAAGGCGCGGGCCCGCACGCGGATGATGGGCGGGGCCTGGCGGCGTTTGTACTCGCTGCGCGCGACCATTCGGCGGACACGGTCCACCAGCGCGGCGCCGTCGGGCCGGTGCACGAGCTGGGCCACAAAGGCCTCGACCTGTTCACGCTCGTCGCAGGCCAGGCCGTGGCCTTCGATCAGGTGCTTGAGCACCTCGTCGAGCACCTCGTAGGGTGGCAGGCTGTCGGTGTCCTTCTGGTCGGGCGCGAGCTCGGCCGAGGGCGGCTTGTCGATGATGGCCTGCGGAATGACTTCGCGGCCCGCGGCCTGATTGAGGTGGCGCGCGAGCGCGAAGACCTCGGTCTTGTAGAGGTCGCCGATGAGGCCGAGGCCGCCGTTGGTGTCGCCATACAGCGTGCAGTAGCCGACCGACATTTCCGACTTGTTGCCGGTGGTGAGCAGCAGGTGGCCCCAGGTGTTGGAGTACTCCATGAGGATGGTGCCGCGGATGCGGGCCTGCAGGTTCTCCAGCGCCAGGCCCTGCAGCGGCGCGCCGAAGGCGGCCTCGAAACCGGCGCTGTAGCCCTGCACGAGGTCGGCGATCGGGTGGCGGTACAGGCGCACACCGAGGCCCTCGCACAGGGTTTGCGAGTCGTCCACCGAACCGGCCGACGAGAACACCGAGGGCATGGTGATGGCGGTCACGCGATCCGGTCCGAAGGCTTCGGCCGCGAGCGCGAGGGTGATGGCCGAGTCGATGCCGCCGGAGGAGCCGACCACCGCCTGCGTGAAGCCGCAGCGGCGTGCGTAATCGCGCAGGCCGAGCACGATCTGCTGGCGGTAGAAGGCCATGGTGGGCAGGCCATCGCTGGCCACGGCGGGCAGGGGTTCGCCGTCGGCGGCCTTGAAGCCGTGGGCGTCGATCCGCAGCGTGGTCACGTCTTCTTCAAAGCGGCGCGCTTCGAACACCACGCCCGCCTTGGGCTCCACGGCGAAGGACGCGCCGTCGTAGACCAGCTGGTCGTGGCCACCGACCTGGTTCACGTACAGGATGGGCAGCTGGTTGCGGTGGCTGGCGGCGGCGAAGATCTGGTGGCGCTGCTCGCGCTTGCCGATGTGGGACGGGCTGGCGTTGATGGAGATCACCAGGTCGGGCGCGGCGTCGCGCAGGCGGTCAAACGGGTTGACGGCGTAGGCGCTGCCGTCGTCGTTCCAGCCGTCTTCGCAGATCATGAAACCCACCTGCGCGGCGCCGATGCGCAGCACCTTGGCCACGTCGGGGCCAGGCTCGAAATGACGGCGCTCGTTGAAGATGTTGTAGGTGGGCAGCAGCTGCTTGGCGTATTCGAGCAGCACCTCGCCGCCGCGCAGCACGCGCAGCACGTTGCGCAGCGGCTTGCCCGGACCATTGTGCACCGCGGGCAGGCCCACCACCCAGTGCAGCGCGGGCATCTGGCGCGAGGCTTGGAGCAGTGCGGCGAAGCCCGCGGCCACCCGCGCCATGAAGTGCGGTTCATCGAGCAGGTCGCCGGGGTAGTAGCCGGTGAGCGAAAGCTCGGAGAACACGACGAGATCGGCCGCTTCGTCGCGCGCGCGCTGGGCGGCGGCGATCATCTTGCGCACGTTGCCGTCCATGTCGCCGATGGTGACGTTGAGCTGGGCGAGGGTGACTTTGATCATGCGGCCTCCTGAAGGGCGGGCACCTTGAACACCTGGCGCAGGTAGGCGAGAAAGGTCTGGTCGTCGCACAGGGTCTTGCCTGGCGAATCGGAGAGCTTGGCCACCGGCTGGCCGTTGGCGCTGGTGAGCTTCATGACGATGTTGAGCGGCGTGAGGCCCACGTCGTTGCTCAGGTGGGTGCCGATGCCGAAGCCCAGCTGCGTGCGGTTGCCCAGCGCGTGGTAGAGCGCGAGCGCGCTGTCGATGGTGAGGCCGTCGGAGAACACGAGGCGCTTGGTGTGTGGGTCGATGCGCAGCTTCTCGTAGTGGGCCAAGGCCTTGTTCGCCCACACCAGCGGGTCGCCCGAGTCGTGGCGCAGGCCGTCGAAGAGCTTGGCGAAGTAGAGGTCGAAGTCGGCGAGGAAGGCGTCCATGCCAACCACGTCGGTGAGCGCGATGCCGAGGTCGCCCCGGTATTCCTGCACCCAGTCTTCGAGTGCGGCCTTCTGGAAGTCGCGCAGACGCACGCCCAGGGCCTGGTAGGTCTGCAGGTATTCGTGCGCCATGGTGCCGATGGGCACCAGACCCAGATCCCGCGCCAGCAAGACGTTGGACGTGCCCTTGAAGAACTGTGGCGCCTGGGTCTGGAACGCGGCCACCACCTCGCGCTGCCAGCGGCGCGAGAAGCGCCGGCGCACGCCAAAGTCGAACAGCTCGAAGGGGTGGCGCAACGGCGCCTCGTTGCCCAGGGCGCGCAGTTGGTCGAGCTTGACCTGCAGGCGACGACGCCCTTCGGCCTCGGCGGCGGCCCGATCGAAACGGCGGAAGTAGAGCTCGTTGACGATGGCGAGCACGAAGATCTCGAACGCCATCACGTGCACCTGCGGGCCGCGCGCGACGATGCGCAGTTGCTCGCCCTCGGCGCGCGCTTCGATGAAGTTGCGCTGGAAACGGAAGATGCGCAGGAAGTCGACGAAGTCGCTCTTGATGTAGCGCAGTCCGCCGATGTAGGCCAGCTCGTCCTCGCGAAAGCTGAGCGCGCACAGCGCGTCGAGTTCGGCGTTCACCTGCGGCAGCAGCTCGGCCAGCGGGTAGGCGGGCTGGTTGCGGCAGACGAAGCTGTATTCGGCCTGCGTCTGCGGGTGGCGGTGCAGCATGGTCTGCCACATCGTGAACTTGTAGAGGTCGGTGTCCAGCAGGCTGGTGATGACGGGTTCCATGGGGGCTCCGGTGTTCGGTGCGTTCAGGCGTTGGCCAGAAGCAGGGGAAGGACGTCGGCGCAGGTGGCGCTGCGGGCGCCCTGGCGCCGCATGTCGTCGAGGAAGGCCTGGGCCTGCGCTTCGAAGCCGGCCACCGGGCTCATGGCGTCGCTGACCAGCAGCAGCTTGCCCAGTTCGCGGGAAGGCAGGTATTGCGCGATGTGCTCGGTGGTGGCCTTGACACAGTGGCTGCTGGCTTCGCCCGCGATGACGATGAGATCGGCCCCGTCCAGTTGCGTGATGAGATCGCGGTTGAGCTGGGTGTCGGGGTCGGCGACGTCGGGCACCTCGGCCTGCAGGGCGCTGTAGTGTTCGGTCCTGGGGTTGGTTCCCTTGATGACCTTCTGCACCACGCCCAGGCACTGGTCTTCCCAGCGGTTGTAGGCGGCCCTCACGGCGGGGTGCACGTTGTGGCCCCAGCTACCGATCTCGCAGTGCACCGGCCACACCATGAGCGTGTAGCGGCCGGCCCGCTCCAGCGCGTCGAGGTAGGCCAGGGTGCGCGGGAGCGCGGCGGGGTCGCGCGGCGCGTAGCTGCCGGCGCGCACCTGTGCGGCGGTGATGGCGGTGAAGGGGCTCACCGCTTCGCCCGCACCGGTCCGCCAGAAGGTGGGATGGGCGATGTCGTAGCGCTGGTGCGAATCGAGCGTGACGATGATGCTGGAGATCCCTGCACCACCCGCGTCAATGAGTGTCGCCAGGCGTTGCATGTCGGCGTGCGCGCCGCTCACGGGCAGCGCGGGAGCCGCCAGGGCATTGCGCACCGGGTCGGGCGCGCGCCAGGCCTCGGGGAGGTCGCAGAAGTCGTTCTGCGGGTCGATGATCAACAGGGTGATCTGGCGGTTCATGGGGTCCTCCTGGGTTGATGGTAGGGGAAAGGGTTGGGTGAATGCGTGTTGTGGTTTATGAGTTGCACTGTGCAACTTTCATGGGTTGTATAGTACAACTCAATCAAGGGGTGTCAAGACATGTCCAACCCGCGTGTGGTTTTCAAGGCAACGGATTTCGAGCGGCCTCTGGTCACGGTCGACGTGGTCATCTTCACGGTGATGGCCGATCAACTCCGCGTGCTGCTGGTGCGCCGACCCGAGGGCGACGGCGAGCCCTTCCCGGCGCGCTGGGCCTTGCCCGGCGGCTTCGTGGACGTGGACCGCGACGCCTCGCTGCTGGCCTGCGCCGAGCGCAAGCTGCGCGACAAGACCGGCGTGGCAGCGCCCTACCTGGAGCAACTGGGCAGCTGGGGCGACGCGCGGCGCGACCCACGCGGCTGGTCCACCACCCATGCCTACTTTTCGCTGATCCCGAAACCCGAGGCGGTCGACGACAACGCCACCACCATCACCGAGTGGCTGCCCTGCGACCAGGCCGCGCGCCGTCGCCTGGCCTTTGACCACAACACCATCCTGGGTGCCGCCATCGAGCGCCTGCGCAGCAAGGTGGAATACACCTCGCTGCCCGCCTTCCTGTTGCCCGAGCCCTTCACACTGCCGCAGCTGCAGCGGGTGTACGAGGTGGTGCTGGGCCGGCCGCTGGACAAGAGCGCGTTTCGCAAGCGCATGCTGGATGCGGACTACCTGGAAGAGGCCGGCATGGTCACCGGCGACCACGGCCGTGCGGCCATGGGCTACCGCCTGCGCGGGCGGGACCACCCCACGGTGTTCCCGCGCAGCTTCAAGTCGGGGGAGTGAGCAGGGCCGCCAGCGTGGTCTTGCCCACCTGGCGCGGACCGAACAGCACCACGGCCGGCACGACGGCGCCAAGGCGCTGGCGCAGGGTGCATTCGATGTGGCGCTCAATCACTGCCGAAGATCACACACCAGACGTTCGATTTGCGGCGATAAACCGGCGACGCACTCCCGCGCTGTGGCCCACAATGCGCCGCATGGCTACCGCCCCCAAGGCCCTGCCGGCCATCGATCTCGCTCGCTGCACGGGCTGCGGCTGGTGCGTGGCGGCGTGCCCGCCGCATGTGCTGTCGCTGGCCGTGGAGAACTGGAAGAAGTCCGCTCACCTGCACGATGCGCCGGGCTGCACCGGCTGCGCGAAGTGCGCGCTGAAGTGCCCGTTTGACGCGATCGCGATGCGGCGTATACCCGATCCCGCCGGTTCGCGCTGAGCGCCCGCCATTCGGGGCGGCACCACGCTGTCTTCTGCGCGACAGTCGGCAACATTTGCTGCGATGCAGCAAGATGACGCGTCCGCCCACGCTGTGTCGGCGCCCCCCTCAAAAACGGAGAACCCCATGAGCGACCTGTCGTTACCCACCCACGCCCCCGTCCTGCTCGACAAGCTGCAATGGCGCTACGCCGCCAAAAAGATGGACGCCACCCGGGCCGTGCCGCAAGACAAGGTGGACCGCATCATCGAAGCCGCACGCCTGGCGCCCACCTCCAGCGGCCTGCAGCCGTACGAGATCATCGTCGTCACCAGCAAGGCCGTGCGCGAGCAGATCCAGCCCATCGCCTGGAACCAGGCGCAGATCACCGACGGCTCGCACCTGCTCGTGTTCGCCGCCTGGGACAACTACACGCCCGAGCGCATCAACCACATGTTCGACCTGACCAACGAGCAGCGCGGCGGCACCAACGAAGGCTGGGAAAACTACCGCCAGCTGCTGCTCAAGACCTACCCGCCGCGCGACGCCGAAGTGAACTTCCAGCACGCCGCGCGCCAGGCCTACATCGGCCTGGGCGCCGCCCTGATCGCCGCCGCTTTCGAAGAAGTGGACAGCACGCCCATGGAAGGCTTCGAACCGGCCAAGCTCGACGAGATCCTGAAGCTGCGCGAGCGCGGCCTGCGCAGCGTCGCGATCCTGCCGCTGGGCTACCGCGCCGACGAAGGCGACTGGCTGGTGAACCTGAAGAAAGTGCGCCGGCCACTGGAGCAGTTCGCGACCGAAGTGAAGTGATGTGACGCGGACGTCGTGGCTAGAAGAACAACGCTCTGGCGATGCGGGTTTTGCATTGGTACCACTGCCCGGCGTCCTGCTGAAACATGCGCCCGAACAGGTAGGTGTCATTGCGCTCCGAGATGGGCGGTTGAGATGCTGCGACCTGTTCCGCGGACAGCGGAACACACACCGGCCACAAAATGAACGCCCCGCCAACGAGTGCCGCGAAAGCACACAACAGAAGCGCCACACCCAAACGGCGGGAGCCTGTTGAATGCGAGGGCCGCATGGGAAAAGGCGGCTCGGTCATGCCGTGAACTCGGCGATGACCTCAATCGAGCCGACGATGCTCTCGTTGAGCGCCTCGAGTTCTTCCGGTCCGGTGGGTCGATACAGGGTCGTGAGATTCGTCATAGGTCGTCTTCGAGATGCCCAACGTGCAAGGCAGCTTCGGCCATTTGCTGGACACACGCCATTGTGATGCCATGGCGTTGCTCGAGAGACAGCGGGTGGTCTGGTCTGTGGCTTCCAGGGTAGTGGTGGGCCGCTCGCCAACGGCCATAGTTTGCAAATGGGTCTTGAGGTTCAGCTTGGTTGGCTCATACGGAAGCGCGCTCTGCAGCCAGCCGAAAATGGAAAGGACGGGTTCAAGTCTGAAGTGCAACACCTGTCACCGCGTAAGGTCCGCAGATGCAAAGCACCCCACCCAGGCGCCATCGGCAAAACCGTCCACCGTGATGGCAATCTGTTCGGTCTGATACGCTACTTTCTGGGCGATCTCATCAAGAGAGGGTCAACGCCAGCGCGATGGGCACGCTGTTGGAACAAACCAGCCGGCTGCTCACCTGCCACGACGCACTCTTTCCACCTCCACGCTTCAAGTCATGATTTCATGCAATGGGACTATGCAAGCAATGATTCTTGAAGATAAAAGTCCGGTTGGGCGATCACATGCGCTGGATGGTCTAAGAGGCTTTGCGGCAGCAGCCGTGGTTTTTTACCATGCAATCCTCCACAATGATCTTTCTTTAATCAATCGAGTTCTATATCCACCTCTTCAAGTTGCGTCAAACTTCCGCGATGCCTTGACCAAACTGGCACTCGTTCTATTGAACGGCGAGACGGCGGTGTATGTTTTTTTCGTATTGAGTGGTGCCGTTCTATGCCGGTCACTCGAACGGCGCAACGAAGAGCGGTGGCTGGTTACATGCATGGCATTTTCTGGTGCCAGAATTCTGCGCTTATACCCCCCACTGATCGCTTGTCTGGTGCTGTATTACGCCATGGGCATGATCGGCATCCCCGGCTATCCTCAATTTCAATTTTGGCAAGTCATCGAGAACGGTTTACTTCTGAAAATCTCCATGCACGGACCGAGCGCGACCATTCAGGCTGAAGTGTTGGTGATTCCGTTCGTTTTGGCCGCTTGGCTATTGCGCCGATACCTTGGCTTGCCCGGACTGGTCATGGCATTCATTTATGCAATGCTGGCGTTGGAGTTCTCTCGCTTGGCGTTCAACCTGCCGAATATGCACGCCTACCTGTTTGCCTTCATGGCAGGCATGCTAGCTTCAGAACCTCTATTGCGCCCTCTAATTCAACAAGCGCCGGCGTCATCATGGTGGCTGGCCCTTGTGGTTCTTATTTTTTGCCGGACGTTTCATCCGCATTCTTCGCTGATCGCGTTGGTATCCATGGGACTTTCAGCAGCCTTTCTTGTCGCGGGCCTTCTTTATGGCCAACGAGGCTCTCTTGCGGCGCTGCTGGAGGGGCGATGTGCACAGGCACTCGGTCGCATCAGTTTCAGCCTCTACTTACTAAACGTCCCGGTCCTCTATTTACTGTGGGCGTTTACCGACGCGATGACATGGACCAAAACATACGCACTGGAAGCGGGTTTGCTCGTGGGACTGATCTCGCTACTCCTGACCTGGCCCCTCGCCTGGATCAGCGAGCGGTGGATCGAGCGGCCGTCAGTTGCATGGGGGCGCAAGTTCTCAGCGACCGTTTTGGCCAGATTTGGAAGGCCATCTGCGGTGCCCGTTGCCACGTGAGTCTGTCGATGCTGATCAGCCAACATTCTTTAAAGCTTCTTTCTGGTTGCGCATCACACATTCAATGAGGGGCTGGCATTTGCCTCGGTGCTTACACACCACACGAACAGCGTGTTCGAGAACCTCAGGGGGAAAGCTATTGCGCTTTGCTCATGAAAAACAACCTCATGGAATGAAGTCGCGATTAGCGATCCCACTTTCAATCCAACGGGCCTCCGGACCAGCCAACAACCCGCTCAGACCCCCAGATACCGCCCCGGCCGGTGATTGAGCGCGAGGATGGCGCCGATGGCCACCGCGCCCACCACCGATTGCGCCACCTGGATGGGTGGCAACACCCAGAACGCCGCGAGCACGACGACCAGATCGACCGACATCTGCACCTTGCCGGCGCTCATGCCTTTGGCCTGCTGCAGCCATTGCGCGAGGATGTTGACGCCGCCCACACTGGCCTGGTGGCGCAGCAGGGCGAGCAGTCCAAAGCCGATCAGGAAGCCACCTAAAACCGAGGCGACCCAGGGGTTGAGCAGCTCGAAGCGCACCACCTTGGGCGCCAGCGTGGTGCAGGCGGACACGAGGGCGACGGCGCCGAAGCTCTTGAAGGTGAACACCGGGCCGAGGCGGACCCAGGAGAGCACGAAGAACGGCAGGCTGAACAGGAAGAAGAACAGGCCGAAGGCCAGGCCGCTGGCGTAGCTGGCGAGGAAGGCCACGCCCGCGACGCCGCCGGTGAGCAGGCCGGCGTGGCCGAACATGGTCATGCCCAGCGCGACGAAGAGCGAGCCGGCGATGAGCGCGTGGATGTCGTCGAACCAGGAGTGGGCGGTGGGGATGGGGGTGACGGGCGTGGCGGGGTCCATGCCGGAGAACAAGCACGAGGCGTGCCGCGCTGGCGGGGGTCGCCACGCTGCTCAAGGGCGCCACTGTGTTGGCCTGAACGGCTGGGCGCCCAAACGCCTCCATATGGGGGGGTGAAGTGGCGTTCTAAGATACCGGTTTTGCCCCCAAGCGCCAGAGCCCGGCTTCTGGCTCGACAACATCATGCCCCACACCGCCCCCGCCTGCCCGCAATGCGGCCTTGAAAACACCTACACCGACGGCGAGAACTTCGTCTGCCCCGACTGCGCCTTTGAGTGGCCGCTGGCCGAGGCCGCCGCCAGCGACGACGAGGCCGGCGACGGCGTGGTGAAAGACGCCAACGGCAACCCGCTGGCCGATGGCGACTCGGTGATCCTGATCAAGGACCTGAAGGTCAAGGGCTCGTCGAGCGTGCTCAAGAAGGGCAGCAAGATCAAGGGCATCCGCCTGGTGGATGGCGCCGACGGCCACAACGTGGACTGCAAGACCGAGCTGGGCAGCATGCTGCTGAAGTCGGAGTTCCTGAAGAAGGCCTGAGCGGCTTTCGCCCATGTCCCGCATCGCCGTCATCGACTTCGAGACCACCGGCATCTCGCCCGGCATGGGCGACCGCGCCACCGAGGTGGCCATTGTGCTCACCGAGCGTGGCCGGGTGGTCGACCGGTTCCAGAGCCTGATGAACGCCGGCGTGCGCATTCCGCCTTTCATCACCCAGCTCACCGGCATCACCAACGCCATGGTGGCCAGCGCGCCGCCGGCGGAGCGCGTGATGGCCGAGGCGGCGCGCTTCGTCGGCGAGGTGCCCATGGTGGCGCACAACGCCTCGTTCGACCGCCGCTACTGGGTGGCCGAGCTCGCGCGCGCCGGGCTGCCCGCGTGCCAGCCGTTTGCCTGCACGGTGCTGCTCTCGCGCCGACTCTACCCCGAAGCGCCGAGCCACAAGCTGGGCACGCTGGTGGACCACTTCCAGCTGCCCCGCACGGGCCAGGCGCACCGAGCCCTGGCCGACGCCGAAATGGCCCACGAGCTGCTGGGTCGCATCCAGCACGATCTGCGCGCGCGCCACGGCGTGGCCGAGCCCGACCACGCTTTCCTGATGGCGCTGCAGGCCTGCACGCGCGCGGCGTTACCGAAGTTTTTCCGGGCCCGCGCGGTGGCCACGACTTGAGATAAGCACCCCCGCCGCGCTTCGCGTGGCGATCCGCTACGCTTGACCCCCATGCGCCGTGTCCTGCCCTGCCTCGCCCTGACCACCACCCTGTTGCTCGCCGGCTGCGGCAGCGCGCCGCCAACCCGCGGGCCGGTCTACCGCGCGCTGTCGGCCGAGCAGTCGAGCGACATCGCCATCCATGCGCTGGGCCTGGTGGGCACGCCCTACCGCTACGGCGGCAACACACCGGAAGGTGGCTTCGACTGCAGCGGCCTGATCGGCTACGTGTACAAGAGCCGCGCCGGCGTCGCGCCGCCGCGCACGGTGGCCCAGCTGTCGGACTTCGGCCAGCCGGTGAGCAACCGCGATCTGCGCACCGGCGACCTGGTGATCTTTGGCAGCGGCCGGCCGTTCCACGCCGGCATCTACGTGGGCGAAGACCGCTTCGTGCACGCGCCGTCCACTGGCGGCACGGTGCGGCTGGACCGTTTGAATGGCAGTTACTGGGTACGTCAGCGCACCGCTTTCCGCCGCCCTTGAGATAACCCCCCCAGCGGCCACGCGACAATACCGGGCTATGACCACGCACGCCCTCCGCTCCGCCACCCCGCTGTCCACCCACGACACCACCCGCATCGACGACCTGCGCATCGGCGCGGTGCGCCCGCTCATCACGCCCGCGCTGCTGCAGGAATGGCTGCCCACGCCGCCCGAGGCGCTGGCGCTGGTGGAGAGCAGTCGCGCCGCGCTCTCGCGCGTGCTGCACGGGCAGGACGACCGGCTGATCGTGGTGGTGGGGCCGTGCTCCATCCACGACCACGACCAGGCGCTGGCCTATGCGCGCCTGCTCAAGGCGCAGGCCGATGCCCTGGCCGACGACCTGCTGATCGTCATGCGCGTGTACTTCGAAAAACCGCGCACCACCGTGGGCTGGAAAGGCTACATCAACGACCCGCACCTGGACGGCAGCTTCGCCATCAACGAAGGCCTGGAGCTGGCGCGCCAGCTGCTGCTGGACGTGCTGGCCATCGGCCTGCCGGTGGGCACCGAGTTCCTGGACCTGCTCTCGCCGCAGTTCATTTCGGACCTCGTGAGCTGGGGCGCCATCGGAGCGCGCACCACCGAGAGCCAGAGCCACCGCCAGCTCGCCAGCGGCCTGTCGTGCCCGGTGGGTTTTAAGAACGGCACCGACGGCGGCATCAAGGTGGCGAGCGATGCCATCCAGGCTGCGCAGGCACCGCACGCCTTCATGGGCATGACCAAGATGGGCCAGGCCGCGATCTTCGAGACGCGCGGCAACGCCGACTGCCACGTGATCCTGCGCGGCGGCAAGGCGCCCAACTATTCCAAGGCCGACGTGGACGCTGCCTGCGCGCTGCTCAAGGCGGCCGGCCTGCGCGAGCAGGTGATGACCGACGTGTCGCACGCCAACAGCAGCAAGCAGCACCGCAAGCAGATCGAGGTGGCGGCCGACGTGGCGCAGCAGATCGCGGCGGGCGACGCGCGCATCACCGGCGTGATGATCGAGAGCCATCTGCAAGAAGGCCGACAGGACATCGTGCCCGGCCAGCCGCTGCAGCACGGCGTGAGCGTGACGGACGCCTGCATCAGCTTCGAGCAGACCGTGCCGGTGCTGCAAGGCCTGGCCGCGGCGGTACGGGCGCGGCGGGCCAAGCGCCAGGGCTGATGAGGGGCCAATAAGGGGCTGAACGGCCAGGGCGGGCCGGCGCCGCCCGGTGTCAGGCTCGACAGGGGAGGGCGCAGCGCTCGCGCGGGAGGTGGATAGAGTGGCGGCGGCCTGGCGCCAGGCCGGGCCCTTGTCCACCCACCTCACAGGAGCGTTGAATGTCCCAGTTCGATTTGAAGGGCCGCAAGGCCCTGGTCACCGGCGGTGCCCGGGGCCTGGGCGCCGGCATGGCGCAGGCCCTGGCCGAAGCGGGCGCCGCGGTGATGATCGGCGACCTGCTGGAAGAGCAGGGCCGGGAAACCGCCCGTGCCATCAAGGCCACCGGCGGCCAGGCCGCGTTCGTTCATCTGGACGTGAGCGACGAAGCCCATTGGCTGGCCGCCGTGAGCGCCACGCACGCGGCGTTCGGGGGCTTTGACATCCTGATCAACAACGCCGGTATCGAGGTCACCGCCCTGGTGACCGAGATCGACCCCGATGCGCTGCGCCGCATGCTCGACGTGAACATCGTCGGCACCGCGCTCGGCATGAAGCACGCATTTCGCGCCATGCGCCCCGGCGGCCTGGCCGGGCAGGGTGGTGTGGTGGTCAATGTGTCGTCGGTGGCGTCCACCATCGCGTTTCCCGCCATTGCCGGCTACTCGGCCACCAAGTCCGCCGTGGACCGGCTCACTCGCGTGGGTGCCATGGAGGCCGGCAAACTGGGCTACGGGGTGCGCGTGAACTGCATCTACCCCGGCCTCGTGCCCACCGACATGGGCATGAAGCTCGCCAGTGACGTGGTGAGCGCGGGGCTGTTCGAATCGCCCGATGCGGCCGTGCTGGCCATCGTGGAGCAAACCCCGCTGGGCCGCCTGGGCACGGTGAGCGACATGGCCGACGCGGTGGTCTTCCTGTGCTCCGACGCCTCGCGCTTCATCACGGGCGCGGGCCTGCCGGTAGACGGCGGCATGGGCATGTGAGGCCAGGCCGGGCACGGGGCCCGGCCGGTGGCCCCGGTGCTCAGCGCGGCTTGCGCGGCACCATCGGGCCGCGGCCCTCGATGTGGCGGAAATTGATCCGGCCCTTGGTCAGGTCGTAGGGCGAGAGTTCGAGAGACACCCGATCACCCGCAAGGATGCGGATGTGGTTCTTCTTCATCTTGCCGGCGGAGTAGGCAATCAGCTGGTGACCGTTGTCCAGCGTCACGCGAAAGCGCGTGTCGGGCAGCACCTCGTTGACGATGCCCATCATGTCGATCAGTTCTTCCTTGGCCATGTGAGGCTCCTTTGCTTCAAATACAGATCTGGGGAGACGGCAGCATCGTCACCGAGGCGGACGGGCGCACGCAAGCGCGCAACGCGTCGTTCACCCAGTCGATGCCTTGCGCCACGGCGTAATGCGCCGCTGCGTCGTGTGTGGGGAAATCATCGTGGAAGCGCATGACACGGTCGGTGCTGGCGCTGCCCGAGCCGCTGGCGATGGACACCTGGGCGGCAAAACGGCCGCACGGCAGCGGCCGGGGGCAAGCCGCGATGCGGTACTTGCCCAGGGTGAGAGGAGACAGTCTCTTCGTTGTTGTGGTCGTGGAAATCGTATGAATCATCAAAAACATCAAAGGGCGGAACGCCGCGGTCTCGTGGACCGCACAGCAGGAAAACGCCCGAAAAACACATTGGCAGCCCCAAGCGCCGGGGTGCCCGACTGAATCACCCGGCGCCGGCCCGGTGTCGGGAACACCAGCCAGAACCGGAGCACGAGCCACGGCAGGGGCATCGGCAACAGCAGGGAGAAGATTGCGACGGCGCCGACCTGGAAAGGGTTCGGGGCTGGCGCGGCTCGCGATGGAGGGGCTGGACCAGCGGCCCCTCTGCCGGGGGCGGTGCGTCAAGGTCGTGAAACCCAGACGCGGCTGGTCGCCCAAGGCGAACCAGTTAATGTACCACGATGTGGAAAAACGTGCACGTGTGAAGCATCGCCATTGCCCCCTGCCGTGCTCGCTCAGTCCTCCCCCACATCCCGCCCCTTGCTGCTGCGCCAGATCGCGCGCACCAGCCACAGGCCGCCCACGAAGGCGCTGGCGAAGCCGATGAAGCCGAAGGCGGGCAGGCCGAACAGGGTGGGGCCGCCTTTGACGGTCATGACGATGGACGAGCCGATGATGAGCGCGGCGATCACCAGCGCCATGGTGAGGCGGTTGGCGGCGCGGTCGATCTGGTCGCCCACGCGCTTGAGGTGCGCGAGTTCGATGCCCACGTGCACCCGGCCGCGGCGCGCGTTGCGCAGCAGGCGCGAGACGTCGTGCGGCAGCTGTTCGGCCACGGCGAGCGTGCGGCGCAGGGTCTGCCAGGCGCGGTTGGCCACCACCTTGGGCCGGTAACGCGCGCGCAGCACCTGGCGCAGCATGGGCAGGGCTTCGGTGGTCATGTGAAAGGCCGGGTCGAGGCTGCGGCCCATGCCTTCGAGCGTGATGAAAGCCTTGATGAGCAGGGCCATGTCGGTGGGCAGGCCCAGGTGGTGTTCGCGCAGGATGGTGGTGACGTCGGCCAGCATCTGGCCCAGGTTGAGCTGGGCCAGCGGGGTGCCGTGGTACTGGTCGACGAAGGTCTCGATCTCGGTTTCGAGCAGCGAGAGGTTGACGCCGTGTTCGTCGCCGGTCCAGTCGAGCAGCACGTCGGCCACGGTCTGGGGGTTGCGTTCGACCAGGCCGAGCAGCAGGTTCAGCAGCTCCTCGCGGCGGCGCTGCGAGAGGCGCCCGACCATGCCGAAGTCGATGAAGGCGATGCGGTTGCCTTCCAGATAGAACACGTTGCCGGGGTGTGGGTCGGCGTGGAAGAAGCCGTCCTGCACGATCATCTTGAGCACGGCCTGCGCGCCGCGCCGGGCCAGCAGGTTGCGGTCGTAGCCGTTGGTTTCCAGCAGGGCGATCTGGTTGCCGGGCACGCCGCCCACGTAGTCCTGCACGTTGACGCGCTCTTTGGTGTGGGCCCAGTGCACCCGGGGCACCACGATCCAGGGCAGGCTGGTCAGGTTGTTGGCGATGCGCTCGGCGCTGCGGCACTCGCTGGCCAGGTCCAGCTCGCGCCGGAGCGAACGGGCGAGCTCACGCACCAGCTGCTGCGGGCGGTAGGGTTTGAGCGCGGGCAGTTCGGCCTCGGCCAGCACGGCCAGGCGCGCGAGCAGGCGCAGGTCGGCTTCGATGGTGTCGGTGATGCCGGGGCGGCGGATCTTGACGATGACTTCGGTGCCGTCGTGCAGCTGGGCGCGGTGCACCTGCGCGATCGACGCGGCGGCCAGCGGCTCCACGTCGAAGCGGGCAAAAACGACCTCGGGCTCGTCGCCCAGGTCTTCACGCAGCTGGGGCCGCAGCTCGTCCAGCGGCACGGCCGGCACCTGGCTGTGCAGTTTTTCGAATTCGGCGATCCAGTCGGGGCCAAACAGGTCGGCGCGCCCGGCCAGGATCTGGCCGAGCTTGACGAAGGTGGGGCCGAGTTCTTCCAGCGCCAGGCGCACCTGCACCGGCGGTTCCAGGCGCGCGAGGTCGGCGGCGTGGTTCCACTTCAGGGCGTGACCAGCGCGCTCGAGCCGGTCGGCCAGGCCGAGACGGCGCACGCTGTCGCCGAAGCCGTGGCGGATGAGCACGCCCAGGATGGTGTTGAGGCGGCCCATGTCTCGGGCAGCGCCCAGGGTTTCGATCAGCATGGGGCCATCATAGACAGGCCGGGGCCTGCCGGGCGGGCCAGCACTGCGCCCGGCGGGCTTCAGGGTTTCCACCAGTGAACGGCTACCTGTTGTCGAACTAACATGTTAGTGAGCAACCAGTGAACATCCGCATGCTTTCGCACCAGCCACCACCGCCCACGGCCGCCGTGCGTGCGCCCAACCTGCGGGCGCAGGCCTATGAAAACTTCCGCCAGCAGATCATGCGGGCGCAGATCCGGCCCGGCCAGTTCATCTCGCAGCGCGAGCTGATGCAGCTGCTGGCCATGCCCCTGGGCGCGGTGCGCGAACTGATCCCGCGCCTGGAGGCCGAGGGCCTGCTGCACACCGTGCCCCAGCGCGGGCTGCAGATCGCCAACGTGGACCTGAAACTGATCAAGAACGCCTTCGAGCTGCGCCTGCTGCTGGAGCGCGAGGCCGCGGTGCGATTTGCCACCAGCGCGAGCGACGCCGAGTTGGAACGCATCGAGGCCGAACACCTGTCCATCGTGCGCCGCGCGCGCGCCGGCCCCATCGACGAGGCCTTGCTGGCCGAGGCCACCCAGGTCGACTGGGGCCTGCACGAACACATGATCGACGCCCTGGGCAACGAGCTCATCTCCGAGGCCTACCGCATCAACAGCCTGCGCGTGCGCCTGATCAAGTTCGAGCACTCCAGCCTGGCGGCCGACATCCTGCTGGCCGCGATGGAGGAACACCTGTGGTTCATCGAAGCCCTGCGCCGGCGCGACGCCGCCGCTGTGGCCGAGCGCCTGGGCCACCACATCGAAAGCGCGCGCCGGCGCGTGCTGGGGCTGCCGCGCCCGGCGCTGCCCTGGTCATCCTCCCAACTGGACGCCCCATGACACCTGCCCACACCCTCGCCTTTCGCGGCATCTGGCCCGCGATGCTGACCCCACTGACCGCGTCGCTGGACATCGACCACGACGCCTTTGCCCGCCACGCCCTGGCGCTGCTGGACGCGGGCTGCGGAGGTGTGACCGCCTTCGGCACCACCGGCGAGGGCCCGTCGTTTTCGGTGGCCGAACGCATGGCCGCCGTCGAAGCGCTGGTGGCGCGCGGCGTGCCGGCGCAGCGGTTGATGGTCTCCACCAGCTGTGCGGCCGTCACCGACACGGTGGCGCTGACGAAACACGCGGTGGGGCTGGGGGTGCACGGCTGCCTGGTGCTGCCGCCCTTTTTCTTCAAGGGCGTGAGCGACCAGGGCATCGTCGACGCCTACCGCTGGCTGATCGACCGCGTGGCCGACCCGCGCCTGCGGCTGTACCTGTACCACATCCCCCAGGTGGCCGGCGTGGGCCTCTCGCACGGCGTCATCCGCAGCCTGCTGGCGCAGTACCCGGACACCATCGCCGGCATCAAGGACAGCGGCTGCGACCAGGTGCATTCGGTGGGCCTGGCCCAGGCCTTCATGCCCCCGATCACGGTCTACGTCGGGTTCGAGCCGGACCTGCCGGCGCTGGGCCGCCTGGGCAGCACCGGCGCGATCAGCGGGCTGGCCAACTTTGCACCGCGCCTGGTGCACCGGCTGGTGACACAGCCCGACGGGCCCGACGCCGGGCGCGACCTCGCGCGGGTCAAGGCCTTGCTCACCGTTTTCGATGGTTTTTCGCTCATGCCCGCGCTCAAGGGCGTGATGGCCGAACGCGAGGGCCACGCCGGCTGGCTGCGGGTGCGCCCGCCGCTGGTGGCCCTGTCGGCCACCGAACAGGCCGAACTGCGCCAGCGCCTGCAGGCCTTCGGCCTGGATGCGAGCCGCGACTGAGCCCCCTTTTCCTTCCACCCGCACCCCGAGGAGACACCCATGACCCCATCCATCTTGCGCCGCGGCCTGCTGGCCGCCACCGCCAGCGCCGTGCTGCTGGGCGGCACCGTGCTGAGCGCACAGGCCCAGACCCGGGTCCCGATGCGCATTTCCACCCCCGCCGTGGCCGACGACTGGCACGCCAGGATGTGGACCGTGTTCAAGGAATCGCTGGACAAGAGCGCGCCCGGTGAATTCGACGTGCAGATCAACCTCAACGCCTCGCTGTTCAAACAGGGCGCGGAGCCGGCCGCCATGGCGCGCGGCAACCTGGAACTGGCCACCATCTCGGCCTTCGACATCGCCAAGCTGGTGCCCGAGTTCTCCGTCTTCACCGCGGGCTATGTCATCCGCGATCCGGCGCACCAGCAGAAGGTGTTCAACGGCCCCATCGGCAACGAGCTGTTCAAGCTGGTGTCCGACAAGATGGACGTGACCGTGCTCTCCACCATCTACCTGGGCACGCGCCAGCTCAACCTGCGCGAGCCGCGCGCGGTGAAGACGCCGGCCGACCTCAAGGGCGTGAAACTGCGCATGCCCGGCAGCAAGGAGTGGCTGTTCCTGGGCGAGGCGCTGGGCGCCACCGCCACGCCGCTGGCCTTCGGCGAGGTCTACCTGGGCCTGAAGACCGGCACCATCGATGGCCAGGACAACCCGCTGCCCACGGTGCGCGCGGCCAAGTTCTACGAGGTGACCAAACAGCTGGTGCTCACCAGCCACCTGGTGGACGGCATCTTCCTGTCGCTGTCCAACAAGACCTGGAACGCGCTGAGCGCCGCGCAGAAGCAGAAGGTGCGCGACGCGGCGGCCGCGGCGGCGGCCTTCAACAATGAGAACCGCCTGAAGGAAGAGGCGCAGATCGTCGACTTCTTCAAGCAGCAGGGCCTGCAGGTCGTCACCCCCGACCTGGCCGCCTTCCGCAGCCACGTGCAGCAGACCTACCTGAAGTCCGACCTGGCCAAGACCTGGCCGGCCGGTCTGCTCGACCGCATCAACGCCACCCAGTAAGCGCGCATGCGACGCTGGCTGCAACGCGCCGCCGATGTCGTCGGGGCCACCCTCTTTGCCGCGCTGTTCGGTGTGTTCCTGGTGCAGATCACGGCGCGCTTCGGCTTCAACCGCCCCCTGCCCTGGACGGACGAGCTGGCGGTGATCCTCTACGTGTGGGTGATCCTGTGGGCCAGCGCCTTCATGGTCAAGGCCCGCGAACACGTGATGTTCGACCTGGCCTACAACAGCGTGGGGCCGCGCCAGCGCCGTGCCATGCGGGTGCTGGGCAGCACGATGCTGGCGGTGCTGGCCGCCGTGGCCATTCCCGGCAGCTGGGACTACATCCGGTTCATGGACCGCGAAGGCACGCCCGTGCTGGGCCTGTCCTTCATGTGGGTGTTCCTGCCCTTCGTGCTGATGCTGGCGGCGGTGGTGGTGCGCTACGGCTGGATCGCCTGGCGGGCCCTGCGCGGCGATGGAGACGACGCATGACCCTCGGACTCTGGACCCTGCTGCTGGTGCTGGCCCTGGGCCTGGTGCTGCGCGCCCCGATCGGCTTCACCATGCTGCTCAGTGGCGTGGCCTACCTGGCCGCCACGAAGCAGGACATGGGCCTGGCGGCCGAACAGGTGCTCAACGGCATGTACAACAGCTACGTGCTGCTGGCGGTGCCGCTGTTCATCCTGGCGGCCAACCTCATGAACGCGGGCACGGTGAGCGAGCGCATCTTCGATTTCTGCCGCATCCTGGTCGGGCGCATGCGCGGCGGCCTGGCCCAGGTGGACATCCTGGTCAGCGTGGTGTTCTCGGGCATGAGCGGCAGCGCCATCGCCGACGCGGCCGGCCCCGGCCTGGTGACCATCCGGCAGATGCTCAAGAAGCCCGAGTACGCGCCCGGTTTCGCCGGCGCCGTGGTGGTGGCCAGCGCCACCATCGGCCCCATCATTCCGCCCTCCATCCCGCTGGTGATCTACGCCCTGGTTTCGGGCACCTCGGTCGGAGCGTTGTTCCTGGGGGGTCTGCTCCCGGGCCTGCTGATGGCCGTGGTGCTGATGATCACGGTGCACATCATCGCCACCCGCCGCCACATGCCGCGCGACGAACCCGTGCCGCTGAAGGACTGGCCTTCGGTGCTGTGGCGCGGTGCGCTACCGCTGTCGCTGCCGGTGGTGCTGCTGGGCGGCATCTACAGCGGCGCCTTCACCCCCACCGAAGCCGCGGCGGTGGCCGCGCTGCACGCGCTGGTGCTCGCCGGACTGGTGTACCGCGCCCTGAGCTGGCGCAGCCTGTGGGGGGTGATGCTGGAGTCCACCCGCTCCAGCGCCGTGATCACGCTGATCATCGCGGGCGCCTTCATGCTGAACTACGCCTTCACCGCCGAAGGCGTGCCGCAGGCGCTGGCGCAGTGGGTGGCCGAGCAGTCGCTCAGCCAGGTGGCCTTCCTGCTGGTGGTGAACCTGGTGTTCCTGGTCCTGGGTTGTTTCCTCGACACCGCCGTCATGCTGCTGGTGTTCGTGCCCATGCTGCTGCCGGCGGTCAAGGCCGTGGGCGTGGACCTGGTGCACTTCGGGGTGCTGATCGTGGTCAACATGATGGTCGGCCTGATCACGCCGCCCTTTGGCATGCTGCTGTTCGTCACCAACGCGCTGACGCAGATTCCCATCAAGGACATGCTGCGCGAAGGCTGGCCCTTCCTGATCATGCTGCTGGGCCTGGTGCTGCTGCTGACGCTGTTTCCGCAGATCGTGCTGTGGTTGCCGCAATCCATGGGGTATGGACTGCCATGAGCGGCCGGGTCGTGCTCATCGCCAGCTGGAACGCCGACCTGACCTCCCACGCCGGGCGCCCGCCCGCGCGCGGCGAAACCCTGATGGGCCACGGCTTTTCCATCGGCCCCGGCGGCAAAGGCAGCAACGCCGCGGTGGCCGCGGCCCGCCAGGGGGCGCAGGTGCACATCGTGGCCCGCATCGGGCAGGACGCCTTCGGCGACATGGCCATGCAGCTGTGGCGGCACGAGGGCATTCACACCACCCACGTGCGGCAGGTGGCCGGCGAGAGCAGCGGCGTGGCGCAGATCCTGGTCTACCCCAATGGCGACAACAGCATCGTGGTCAGCCCCGGGGCCAACGCGGGCCTGGATGCCCGGCAGATCCAGGGCGCGGCGGCCACCATCGCGGCCAGCCGGGTGCTGGTGGCCTCGTTCGAGGTGCCGCTGGCGGCCACGCTGGAAGCCTTCCGCCTGGCGCGGGCCGCTGGGGTCACCACGGTGCTCAACCCCGCGCCGGCGCGTGCTCTGCCGGCCGAGCTGGCGGCGCTGGTGGACCTGCTCACACCCAATGAAACCGAACTCGCCACCCTCAGCGGCATCGAGGGGGACCGTGGGCGCGCGGCCCAGGCCCTGCTGGCCCAGGGCGTGGCCGCGGTGCTGGTGACTCTGGGTGCGCAGGGCGCGGCGCTCTACCGAAAGGGCCAGCCGGTGCACACCGTGCCCGGCCATTCGATGACGGTGAAGGACACGATCGGCGCCGGAGACACCTTCAACGGGGCGCTTGCGGCCGCGCTCGCGCGCGGTGAACCGCTGGAGCTGGCCCTGCGCTGGGCCAACGCGGCCGCGGCGCTGTCGGTGCGCGCCAGCGGCGCCATCGCGGGCATGCCCTCGCTGGCCGACACCGCGGCGGTGCTCCAGGAAGCACCTTCTTGAACACCGCTGTCCGGCGACGGCTTTACTTGCGGTCGGGCAGTTCGATCTTGACTTCGAGCACGTCCAGGTTGTCCTGGCGCTCCAGCATGACCTTGATGTCGTCCGGATTGATCTTGATGTATTTGCCGATCACGGCCACCAACTCGCGCTGCAAGGCGGGCAGGTAGTCGGGCTCGGAGGCATTGCGCCCGCTGCGCTCGTGCGCCAGGATGATCTGCAGCCGCTCCTTGGCGACGCTGGCGGTCTTCTTTTTCTCGCCCAGAAAGAAGGACAGGAAGGACATGCTCACTTCCTTCCGAACACGCGCTTGAAGAAGCCAGCCTTCTCGGCCTCGATGAAGCGCAGGGGTTTTTCGGCGCCCAGGAAGCGGTCGATCACGTCGCTATAGGCCTCGGCCACGTCGGTGCCCTTGAGGTGGATCGCGGGCGTGCCCTGGTTGGACGCGGTGAGCACGTTTTCGCTCTCGGGAATGACGCCGATGAGCTGGATGCGCAGGATGTCCTGGATGTCTTCCAGGCTGAGCATCTGGCCGTCGGCCACGCGCCCGGGGTTGTAGCGCGTGATCAGCAGGTGTTCCTTGACGGGATCCTTGCCTTCAATGGCGCGCTGCGTCTTGCTGCCCAGCATGCCCAGGATGCGGTCGGAATCGCGCACGCTGGAGACCTCGGGGTTGGTCACGATGAGCGCTTCGTCGGCGTAGTGCATGGCCATCAGGGCCCCGGTCTCGATGCCGGCGGGCGAGTCGCAGACGATGTATTCAAAGCCCATGGCGGCCAGATCGGTCAGCACCTTGTGCACGCCTTCCTGGCTCAGCGCGTCCTTGTCGCGGGTCTGGCTGGCGGCCAGCACGTACAGGTTGTCGCACTGCTTGTCCTTGATCAGCGCCTGGTTCAGGTTGGCCTCGCCCTGGATCACGTTGATCAGGTCGTACACCACGCGGCGCTCGCAGCCCATGATCAGGTCCAGGTTGCGCAGGCCGACGTCGAAATCGATCACGGCGGTCTTGTGGCCGCGCAGGGCCAGGCCGGTGGAAAAGCTGGCGCTGGTGGTGGTCTTGCCAACCCCGCCTTTGCCGGAGGTGACGACAACGATTTTGGTCATGGTGAGGGGTCTTTCAGGATCGGGGTGGAGACGGAAGGCAACAGGAGCGGGTGGGTGCCGGTATCAGAACGGCGGTGTGTTTCGGGCGTGCGGGGCGGGCATGGACGAAAGACCTTTCCGACGCTCAGACGGACAGTGGGTCGATCACGAGCTTGTCACCATCGGGGCCGGGCACCAGGCGCACCTGGGCCGGCTTGCCCTGGATGGCCTCGGGCAGGGCCACTTCGCTGGTGCGGTAGATGCCGGCGATGGAGATCAGCTCGGGCGCCATGGACAGGGCAAAGATGCGGGCGTCGACGTTGCCGCGCGCGCCGGCGATGGCCTTGCCGCGCAGCGGCGCGTACACGTGGATGTGACCGTCGGCGATCACCTCGGCACCGGGGTTGACCATGGCCATGACCACCAGGTCGCGGCCACGCGCGTAGACCTGCTGGCCCGAGCGCAGGGGTTTGTCGATGACCAGGGCACCGGGCGCTGGCTGTGGCTGGGCAACCGGTTCGGGCAGGGGTGCCGCCGCGGTGATGGGTGCGGCCGGCGCCGGGCGCTGCACGGTGGCCTCGGGCGCGGGCGTGAGGCCGGCGGCCAGGGCCAGGGCCATTTGTTCGTCGTTGCCGCCGCGCACGGCCAGCGGGTTCAGGCGGTACTGGCGCAACAGCGCGCACAGGGCCCCCACATCCAGCGCGGCGCCGGGCTCGAACACCTGCAGGGGAAACAGATCGACCACCAGAGGATCGTGGTCGAAGAAATCGGGCACGTCGCCAAAACGCTGGGCGAACTCCGCACTCAGGCGGGTGAGATCGGCGGATTTGAGCAGCAGGGCCACCAGTGGCAGGTTGGCGCTCTTGATCTCGAAGGTGGAGGGCGCGCTGGCGCTGAGGGTGGTGGACATGGGGCAGTACGGGGGCCGATCGGGGCCAGCCGCTGCCAGGCCCTATAAAGCGGGCAGTTTACCAGCCACCCCCCAGGCCCCCAAGAGGGGCGCGTGACCTCCTGTGAGAGCTGTCAGCACACGTGTTTTCACGCCACACGGCCCAGCCGCCCGGGCCATCGGACCGGCCCCGAACCGGGGACGCCGGTGCATACTGGCCCCTGTATGAGAAATGCCCCCAACCCACCCCCGACCCGGCTGGCGCGCCTGGGCCTGCTGGTGCGCATGACGCGCCCGGCCTTTCTGCTGCTCACGGTGGTGGCCTGTGCCCTGGGCACGGCCACGGCAGCGGCCTGCGGTTGCGGGTTTGACGTGCCGCTGGCGCTGGGGGCCACCGCGCTGGCGGTGCTGGCCCACGCCGCTGGCAACGTGCTCAACGACCTGCACGACGCGCGCAACGGCGCGGACGCGGCCAACACCCAGGGCATCTTTCCCTTCACCGGCGGCTCGCGGCTGATCCAGAGCGGCGTGGTGAGCGAACGTGAAACGGCCGATCTGGCCAAGTCCCTGCTGCTGTTTCTGGTGCCGGCCGGCCTGCTGCTGGCGGTGAAGACCGGAGGCGGTGTGCTGCTGCTGGGCATGGCCGGTCTGTTGCTGGCCTGGGCCTACTCCGCACCACCGCTCAAGCTCATGTCGCGTGGGCTGGGTGAGCTCACGGTGGCGCTGACCTGGTTCCTGGTGGTGATCGGCGCCGACTATGTGCAGCGGCGCCAGTTCTTCGTGATCCCGGCCAGCGTGGCTGCGGGGTTCGCGCTGATGGTGGCCGCGCTGCTGGTGATCAACGGCATACCCGACGCGGCGGCCGATGCCCGGGTGGGCAAACGCACCCTGGTGGTGCGGCTCGGGCCGGTGGGCGCCAGCGCCCTCTACGGGGGTCTGGTGGTGGGCGCCCACCTGTGGCTGGTGGCCAGTGTCTGGCTGTTGATCCCGCCCACCCAGGCGCTCTGGGGCCTGGTGTCGCTGCCCTTGTCGCTGGCGGCGCTGGTCTGGTTGCTGTGGCATGCCCGGCAACCCCAGCGGCTGAAACCGGCACTCGCCCTCACCGTGGCGGCCACGCTGCTGCACGGCCTGGGCATGACCTGGGGTTTCGCCCAGCTGAGTTTGAGATAGCCCCCGCCGCGCTGCGCGCGACCCCCAAAGGGGGCGGCACTGGCCGTCCGGCAGAGTCGGCCCGGCGGTGCCCTGAGTCGCACCGCTTGATGCGTAGCGGGCGTTTGAAGTCTTGCCCAGCTCAAGGTTAACAACAACCCTGTGGATATTTTTCTAACAAACCATGTGTTATCCACAGAAACAGTGGAAAACCGACACTTGTCCCCGTTTCGGGATTTGGGCAGCGGGGCGGTTTGCACACGCTTGTACGGTCATCAAGTCTTTGTCGCGCTAGGAAAAACCTGCCTTGTCCACAGAAAACAGGGCCTTCTACTACTGCTACTAATTTGAATAATTGGAAATAAGAGATAAGAGAACAGCCGCGGAAACCGGACTCTCCCTCGTTGGGGCACCCGGGATGCCGGCCCGACCGACTCATGGCCTGGCGGTCAACGGGTGAGGCGGTTTTCCAGGGGTTGTAGATGTTTCGGGCCTGGTCAAGGGTTGGGAACGGGTTTCGGGACCTGTTTCCATGGTCCAAACTGGTCCAAACCAGCGGCTGGAAGCCCCCAGGTGGTCTTTCCGGGTGCTCCGTGGGGGTGGGGGCCTTCTTTGGACCTGCCAGCCGTCCTGACCGTGGCCCAAGAGGTTCGGCCGTGTGCTGGCGGCAGAAAGCAGCGGCTGGGTGCTTGGGAGCTGGTGTCGGGCCCGCTTGGCCAGGCCTTCGCCCGGAGCTTGATCACAACCCTGTGATTAACTTTTTAACAAGCCTTTCGTTATCCACAGATGAGGCACCCAAGGCCGGGTTGTCCCCGTTTCGGGATTTGGGCAGCGGGGCGGTTTGCACACGCTTGTACGGTCGCCAAGTGCTTGTCGCGCTACGGGAAAAGCGCCTTGTCCACAGAAAACGGGCCCTTCTACTACTGCTACTAATTTGAATTAAAGAAGATAGAGAGATAGCAAGGGACAAAGAAAAACCGCCCGGTGGGCGGTTGCAAGGCACGGTGCTCCGGCGCGGTCACCCGGCCGGCCCGGTTTCACAGGCTGTGGGTGACCAGTTTGAAGTCGGCGTCTTCGGGAAAGGTCTTGACCGTGAAGCCCAGGCCCTTCATGAGTTTGAGCATGCCGGGGTTGTTGGCCAGCACCAGGCCCTCGATCTCGGTCAGGCCCTTGTCGCGGGCTTCTTCCATGATGCTGAGCATCAGGCGCGAGCCCAGGCCTTTGCCGTTGAAGTCGTCGGCCACCACCAGCGAGAACTCGCAGCTCGATTTGTCGGGGTTGGTGATGTAGCGCGACACGCCGACGACGCGTTCGGTCTCCACGATCCCGCCGTCGGCATCGGCCTGGCGGCTGCGGTGGATGGCTACCAGGGCCATTTCGCGGTCGTAGTCGATCAGGGTCAGGCGCGAGAGCATGGACGCGGGCAGTTCCTTGAGCGAGGACACGAAACGGAAATAGCGGCTCTCGGGCGACAGGTTCTGCACCAGGTCCTGCAGCATCTGAGCGTCGTCCGGGTGGATCGGGCGGATGGTGTATTCGCCACCGCCGCGCAGCGGCCAGATCTGCTCGTAGCGCGCCGGGTAGGGCAGGATGGCCAGGTGGGCGTAGTTGCGCGCCGTGGCCGGCGCGCTGTCGATCACGATGCGCGCGTCCACCGCCACGGCGCCCGATTCGTCCACGATGATGGGGTTGATGTCCATCTCGCGCAGCTGGGGCAGCTCGCAGACCATTTCCGAGACGCGCAGCAGCACGTGTTCCAGCGCGTCCCGGTTGATCGCGCTGGCGCCGCGCCACTCGCCCAGGGTTTCGGCCACGCGCGAGCGGTCGATCAGGCGGCGCGCCAGGAACTGGTTGAGCGGGGGCAGCTCCATGGCGCGGTCGTTGATGAGCTCGATCATGGTGCCGCCGGCACCGAACGCGATCACCGGGCCGAAGGGGTCGTCGGTGACCAGGCCCACGTTGAGTTCGCGTCCGCGCTTGTTGCGCGCCATCTTCTGGATCGTCACGCCGTTGATGCGTGCGCCGGGCTGGGCCTTGGTGACGGCCTGGATCATGGTGTTGTAGATGTCGCGCACACCGACCGCGTTGAGCACGTTGAGCGCCACGCCGTTGACGTCGCTCTTGTGGCTGATGTCGGGCGAGTCGATCTTCAGCGCCACCGGGTAACCCAGCTGGGTGGCGATCATCATGGCTTCGTTGGCGCTGCGCGCCAGGATGGTCTGGGTGACCGGGATGTGGAAGGCCGAGAGCAGGGACTTGGACTCCATCTCGGTGAGCACCTTGCGCCGCTCGGTGAGCACGTTTTCGATCAGCAGGCGCGCGCCCTCGATGTCGGGTTTGGCCAGGGTGGACAGGGGCGGCGGGGTCTGCTGCAGCAGCTGCTGGTTCTGGTAGAAGCTGGCGATGTTGCCGAAGGCGCCCACGGCGGCCTCGGGCGTGCGAAAGCTCGGAATGGCGGCGCTGGCCAGCACCTCGCGCGCGGCGGCCACCGAGGCGCTGCCCATCCAGCAGCACAGCAGCGGTTTGCCCAGGCGTTTCTTCAGCTCGGCCATGGCCTGGGCCACCGCCGTGGGGTCGATGCCGGCCTTGGGCGAATGCACGACCAGGATGCCGTCCACCGCTTTTTCGTGGCCGGCGGCGTCGATCGCGGCGCGGTAGTGCTCGGCGTTGGCTTCTTCCGACAGGTCGATCAGGTCGGTGAGCGAGGCCAGCGCGGGCAGCTGGGGCTTGAGGGCCTGGGCGGTTTCGGGCGAGAGCTTGCCCAGCTCCAGCTGGATTTCGTTGGCCCAGTCGGCGGCGAGCACGCCGGGGCCGCCGCCGTTGGTGACGATGGCCAGGCGCTTGCCCACCGGGCGGTAGCGCGAGGCCAGGCACTTGGAGGCCGAAAACAGCTCGACGAAGGAGCGCACGCGCACCGCACCGGCGCGGCGCAGGGCGGCGTCGAACACGTCGTCGGCGCCGACGATGGCACCGCTGTGGGTCTGCGCGGCCAGGTTGCCGGCGGGCTTTCGGCCGGCCTTGAGCACGATCACCGGCTTGGCGTTGGCGGCGGCGCGCAGCGCGCTCATGAAGCGCCGGGCGCTGGAAATGCCTTCCAGATAGACGACGATGCTGTGCGTTTGGGCGTCGGAGGCGAGGAAGTCGAGCACCTGGGCGATGTCCACCGAGGTGTTGGGGCCGAGCGAGACCACGGTGGAGAAGCCCACGGCGTTTTCGGTGGCCCAGTCGAGGATGGAGGCGGTGAGCGCGCCCGACTGCGACACCAGGGCCAGCGGTCCGGGCGCGGCCAGCGGCCCGGCCACGCTGGCGTTGAGCAGGCAGCGCGTGCGCTGCAGGCCCAGGCTGTTGGGCCCGAGCAGGTGCATGCCGTGGCGGCGCGCCACGCGGTGCATTTCAGCGGCTTCCAGGGCCGGCGTGCCGCTGCCGATGACCAGCGCGGCGCGGCATTTGATGCGGCCAGCCACCTCCAGCGCGGCGATGGCCTCCAGCGGGGGCAGGGCGATGATGGCCAGGTCGGCGCGGGTCTGCGCCAGATCGGCCAGGGTGCCAGTGGTGTGGATGTCCAGGAACACCAGCGTGCCCTTGAAGCGCTGCGCGCGCAACGCGGCCAGCAGCCCCCGGGCCTGGGGGGTCTGGGTGTCGGGCTCGTCGGACTTGCCCGCGAACACCGCGATGGTGTCGGGCTGGAAGAGGGGGGTGAGGTAGTGTTTGTCCATGGGGCTCTCGCGCCGGTGGTGCACGCGCCCGGGGGTCGTCAGGCGACCCGGGGGCCGGGCTGGGGCAGTGGGGGATCGTTCTGGCTGGAGATCATGCGCCCCGCGTGAAGTTTTCGTACAGCGGGCGTGGGCGAAAAGGCGTGTTCAGGCCAGGCCGGTCAGGCTGGCGGCCATGGCGCGTTTGAACGGGGTGAAGCGCTCGCCCAGCCCCACCATGGCGTGGCGCAGCCAGCGCGCGGGCGTCTGTTCGCGGGTGTAGAGCGTGGCCACCGCGTGCGTGGCCAGGTACAGGCCGCGGCTGGCGCGCTGGTGGGTCTGCTGGTAGCGGTCGAGCAGGGCGGGCGAGGCGATGTCCTGGCCCTGCTGGTGCGCCGCGATCAGGGCGGTGGCCAGGGTGTCGATGCTGCGCAGGCCGAGGTTGAAGCCGTGCGCCGTGACCGGGTGCATGCCCACGGCGGCGTCGCCCACGGCGGCGAAGCGCTGCGCCACCAGGCGGCGTGCCCACACGCCCACCAGCGGGTAGGCGTGGCGCGTGCTGGACAGGCGCATGGCGCCGAGTTGCTGGCCAAAGCGCCGCGTCATGGCCTGGCCGAAGGCCGTTTCGTCCAGGTCCAGCAGGGGCTGCAGTTCGTGGCTGGCCAGGGTCAGCACCACCGAGGAGCGGTGCTGGCCGGTCTGGGGGCAGGGGTTCATGGGCAGCAGCGCCAGCGTCTGGCCGTGGTCGAACCACTCCCAGGCGGTGGCGTGGTGGGGCTGCTCGTGCGTCATGTTGCAGACCAGCATGGTGCGGCCGTAGTCGTGCATGTCGGCCGGGATGCCCATGGCGCGGCGCGTGCTGGAGTGGCGGCTGTCGGCGGCCACGGCGAGCCGGGCGCTGAGCGTCTGGCCGCTGCCGAGAGTGATCTGGGCGGCGTGCGCGTCGGTGTGGATGCGCACGACCTGTTCGCCGCAGCGCAGCTCGGGGGGCGGGCCGTCGCCGGCGGTGTCGGCCAGCGCGGCGGCGAAGGCGGCGCGGCGGATGTGGTGGTTGGCCACCAGGTGGCCGAGTTCGGAGCGCGGGCTCAGGCGGTGACTGATCAGCATGCGCGCCTGGTTCGGGCCGCAGCCGCCGTTGAGCACCAGCGCGTCCTTGAGCGGCGCGATGTGGGCCTCGCCCAGCAGCGGCCAGATGCCGAGCTGGCGCAGCAGTTCGGCGCTGTGCTGGGTCAGGGCGATTTCCCGGCCGTCGAAAGCGGGGTCTTGCAGCGATTCGCGGGGCTGCTGTTCGATGAGGCAGGTGCGCAGGCCACTGCCGCGCAGCGCACGCGCTAGGCACAGGCCGGCGGGGCCCGCGCCGATGATGATGAGGTCGAAGTCCATGGCGGGGCAGCTTATCGGCTGGCCACGCGGTGCGGATTGACTCAGGTCAAGTGAAACAGCCCCGGCATGCCGGGGCTGTGGAGCCGAGAGGAGGTGGGCGGGCGATCAGCTGCGCGGCTGGGCCGGGCTGTCGCAGCTCATACCACTCATGCCCCCTTTGCCGTGGTGGCCGCCCATGCCGCCACCGTGGTGACCCACGCCGCGTTCACCCTTCAGGCCGGCGTGGCGGAAACCACCGTGGCTCTGGGCGTCGAACACCTTTTGCTGCTCGGGCGTGAGGGCCGCGTAGAAGCTCTTGGTGGCGTCGATGCGCTTGGCCATCTGCGCGTCGCGCTCGGCCCTGAGCGCCTGCATCTTGTCCAGGCGCTGCGGCGTGGTCAGCTTGGACCAGTCTTCGCGGGCGCCGGCCATGGGGCCACGGGGCTCGGGGGCGGTGCGCGCCACGAAGGCGTTCCAGGCGGCTTCCTGGTCTGCGCTGAGCTTGAGTTCGGCCTTGAGCTTGGCCTGGTGCTCGGCGATGCGTTTCTGCATGCGCTCCAGGCGCTGGGCATGGCGTTGCTCGGGCTGTTGTGCGCTGGGCGTGGTGGCTTCTGCGCGTTGCGCCATGTGCTGGGCGCGCATGTCGCTGGGCATGTCACCCGCTGCGCCCTGGGCGATGGCGGTGGCCGAGAGGCCGACAAAGGCGGTGGCGAGGGCGGCGGCGATGAGGGCGCGTTTCGGGAACATTTTCATGATCACTCCTGAGATGTTGATGGACCTGGGCTTCCACATGCGGTGTTTGCTGTGGAGTGACGCCAGTGTGGTCGCCGCGTGTTTCTGCCTTGTGCGGCTGTGCTGCCGCTCTGTAAAGATTTGTTCCGTTTCCCGTGGGAAAAATATGTGTTTACTTTTCTACAAATATGAATAATAGTAAACACAATGTTTTGGATATCCCTCATCACCAGCTTGCCGACCGAAAACACCACCGTGCGCATGCGGGCCTGGCGGGCGCTCAAGGCCTCGGGCGCGGCGGTGCTGCGCGACGGTGTGTACGTGCTGCCCGAGACCGGCACCTGCCGCGCCACGCTCGACGGCCTGGCGGCCGATGTGCGCGACGCCGGCGGGACCGCCCTGGTGCTGCGCATGGAGGAGCCGCCGCAGGCCGATTTCCGGGGCCTGTTCGACCGCAGCGCGGATTACGCGGCCCTGCTCGCCGAGGTGGCCCGGGTGCGCCAGACGCTGGGCGCAGGCGACCCGCCCGATGCGCTCAAGCAGACGCGCAAGCTGCGCAAGGCCCTGGGGAGCCTGGGCGAGATCGACTTTTTCCCGGGCGAAGCCCGCCGCCAGGCCGAGGCCGCCGTGCTGGAACTGGAGCTGGCCTGCGCCCGCGCCGCGGCCCCCGACGAGCCGCAAGCCATTGAAGGCCCCATTGCCCGGCTGGCGCTGGCCGACCACCAGGGCCGCACCTGGGCCACCCGGCAGCGGCCCTGGGTGGACCGGCTGGCCAGCGCCTGGCTGATCCAGCGCTTCATCGACCGGCAGGCCCGCCTGCACTGGCTGGCCGACCCGCGGGACTGCCCCGCCGACGCGCTGGGTTTTGACTTCGATGGCGCCCGGTTCAGCCACGTCGGGGCCCGCGTCACGTTCGAGGTGCTGCTGGCCAGCTTCGGGCTGGAGCAGCCGGCGCTGGTGCGCCTGGGCCAGCTGGTGCATTTCCTCGACGTCGGTGGCGTGCAGCCGCCCGAGGCGGCGGGCGTGGAAAGCGTGCTGGCCGGGCTGCGCGACGCCATCACCGACGACGATCAATTGCTGGCCACGGCCCATGCCGTGTTCGACGGTCTGCTGGCCAGTTTCACCCCAGGCGCCCCCCCACCATGAACCCCTCGCCCACCCCCACCGCCGAACCCGGCCTGGCGTCCCCCGAGGCGGCCAGCTTCTGGCAGGCCTTTGCCTTCTGGCTCAAGCTCGGTTTCATCAGCTTCGGGGGGCCGGCCGGGCAGATCGCCGTGATGCACCAGGAACTGGTGGAGCGTCGGCGCTGGATCTCGGAGCGGCGTTTTCTGCACGCCTTGAACTACTGCATGCTGCTGCCCGGCCCGGAGGCGCAGCAGCTCGCGACCTACATCGGCTGGATGCTGCACCGCACCTGGGGCGGCATCGTGGCGGGGGTGTTGTTCGTGCTGCCCTCGCTGTTCATCCTGATCGGTCTGTCGTGGGTCTACATCGCGTACGGCGATGTGCCCTGGGTGGCCGGGCTGTTCTACGGCATCAAGCCCGCGGTGACGGCGATCGTGTTGCAGGCGGCGTACCGCATCGGCTCGCGGGCGTTGAAAAACCGCTGGCTCTGGGGCATCGCGGCGGCCTCGCTGGTGGCGATCTTCGCGCTCAACGTGCCGTTCCCGGCCATCGTCGCCGCCGCGGCCCTGGTGGGCTACGTCGGGGGCCGGATGGCTCCACAACACTTCGCCACCGGTGGCGGCCATGGGCAGGGCAGCGCCTCGTACGGCCCGGCGCTGATCGACGACCACACCCCGCCTCCGGCGCACGCCCGGTTCCGCTGGAGCCGGCTGGCGGCGGTGCTGGTGGTGGGCGCGCTGCTCTGGGCTGTGCCCATGGGCTTGCTGACGGTAATGCTGGGCTGGCAGCACACGTTCACGCAGATGGGCTGGTTCTTCACCAAGGCGGCGCTGCTCACCTTCGGTGGGGCCTACGCCGTGCTGCCCTACGTCTACCAGGGCGCGGTGGGGCACTACGGCTGGCTCACGCCGGTGCAGATGATCGATGGCCTGGCCCTGGGCGAGACCACGCCGGGCCCGCTGATCATGGTGGTGGCTTTCGTGGGCTTTGTCGGCGCCTACGTGAAGGCGGTCTTCGGCCCCGAGGCGCTGTTCCTGGCCGGCGCGCTGGCGGCGACGCTGGTGACCTGGTTCACCTTCCTGCCGTCGTTCCTGTTCATCTTCGCGGGCGGGCCGCTGGTGGAGTCCACCCACGGCGACCTCAAGTTCACCGCGCCGCTGACGGCCATCACCGCCGCGGTGGTGGGCGTGATCGCGAACCTGACGCTGTTCTTCGGTTACCACGTGCTGTGGCCCCAGGGTTTCGCCGGGCCGTTCGACGCGGTCTCGGCCCTGATCGCGCTGGGCGCGGCGGTGGCGCTGCTGCGGTTCAAGCGCGGAGTGATGGAGGTCATCGCGGCGTGCGCGGTGCTGGGTCTGTTGTGGCGCTGGTGGGGTTGAGCGCATCGGTCCTTTTCAAGGAGTGAACCATGGATGCTGTATCGGTGGAAGAACTGTCCCGGCTGTTGCGCGGCAACCCCGCGCCCGTGCTGCTGGACGTGCGGCGGGAAGCGGCCCGTGTGGAGGCGGGTGCCCAGATCGCGGGTGCGGCCTGGCACGACCCGGCGCACTGGCTGGACTGGAAGGACAGCGTGGTGCAGTCACCCAGCACCGGCCCGGTGGTGTTGTACTGCGCGCACGGCATGGAGATCAGCCAGGGCCTGACCGCGGCCCTGCGCGCCATGGGTGTGCCGGCGTTCTTTCTGCAGGGCGGTTTCGCCGACTGGCAAGCGGCGGGGTGCCCGGTGCAGGCGCTGACCCAGGCCGCGCCTGCGGGCTCACTGTGGGTGACCCGCGAGCGCCCCAAGATCGACCGCATCGCCTGTCCCTGGCTGGTGGCGCGTTTCATCGATCCGCAGGCGCGGTTTCTGTTCGTGCCCGCGGCCGAGGTGCTGCGGGTGGCCGAGCAGACCGGGGCCACGCCGTTCGACATCCCCGGGGTGGCGCTGAGCCATGTGGGGCCGCTGTGCAGTTTTGATGCCTTCCTGGAGCGCTACGCCTTGCAGACGCCGGCCCTGCGGCAGCTCGCCGGGATCGTGCGCGGCGCCGACACCGGGCAGCTGGACCTCACGCCGCAGTCGGCGGGGCTGTATGCGTTTTCACTCGGGCTGTCGAAGCGCTTCGCCGACGACCAGGAGATGCTCGGCCATGGGATGGTGATGTACGACGCGCTGCACACCTGGTGCGAACAAGGGCAGGGCGAAACCCACCACTGGCCACCGGCGATGTGAGCCCGCCGGGGCCGGGTCGCACACACCCTCAGAGCTGGGCCAGATCGTCCAGGATGGGGCAGTCGGGCCGCTCGTTGCCGGGGCAGTGGCACAGCAGATCGCCCAGCGCGCGCTGCATGGCCTGCAGCGCCTCGATGCGCTGGGCCAGTTCGTCGTGGTGCTTCTGCGCGATGCGCTTGACGCTGGCGCTGCTGCGTCGGCGGTTGTGCCACAGGCCCACGAGCTCGGCGATGGCGTCCAGGCTGAAGCCCATGTCGCGTGCGCGCCGGATGAAGCGCAGCGTGTGCACGTCGGCCAGGCTGTACTGGCGGTAGTTGCTGTCGGTGCGGGTCACCGCGGCCAGCAGGCCGAGCGACTCGTAGTGGCGCAGCATCTTGGGCGAGATGCCGCTGAGCAGCGCGGCGGTGCCGATGTTGACCGGCCAGCCGCTCACGGCCGACAGCGTGGCGTCGTCCGCGTCGACGGGTTCGAGTACACCGCTGTCCGTTTTCATGCGGCCACCGTGTAGCCCTCTTCGCGGATCGCTTCGGCCACCGCCTCGCGCGGCTGTTCGGTCTGCACCTCCACCCGGTTCTGGGCCCGGTCGATGCGCACCTCGGCCTGGGGGTCGAGGGTGCGGATGGCGGTGGTCACGGCTTTCTCGCAGTGGCCGCAGGTCATGCCTTGCACGGAAAAAATCTGGTTCATGGGGAACTCCTGGTTGGGGGAACGGTATCTTCAGGCTTGACACCGTGTCAAGGTCAAGCACCGAACGATACACCTCGCGATACACCTTGCCGCTTGACCTTCCCATGGGGGGAAAGCTTATGCTGCGACCTTGAAGTCCCCCTGCACCGCGCGGCGCGTATTCCCACGGGGAGCACGCCAGCGGCCTGGCAGAGCCGGTTCCCGGCGTGTGCTTGAAAAGATCCCATGAACACAGCAACCCTAGAAGCCCCGACCCCTTCCTCTTCGCACCAGCTCGATCTGGGCGTGGGCGGCATGACCTGCGCCTCCTGCGTGTCCCGGGTCGAAAAGGTGCTGAAGAAGCAGCCGGGCGTGAGCGCCGCCAGCGTGAACCTGGCCACCGAGTCGGCGCGCGTCACCCTGAGCGGTGCGCAGGACGCCGAGACCGTGGCGCGCATCCGCCGCGCGGTGCGCGACGCGGGCTACGAGCCGCGCGCCCTGGAGGCCATGGACGACGACGTCGGCGAGCACTGGATGGGCATTCCGCTGGACCTGCTGCCGGTGCTCGCCGGTATGTTGCTCTCGGCGCCGCTGGCCCTGCCCATGGTGGGGGACCTGTTTGGAAAGCACTGGATGCTGCCCTCGTGGATGCAGTTCGCGCTGGCCACGCCGGTGCAGTTCTGGCTGGGCGCGCGTTTCTACAAGGCCGGCTGGCACGCGCTCAAGGCACTCACCGGCAACATGGAGCTGCTGGTGGCCATTGGCACCACGGCGGGCTGGGCGCTGTCCACCTGGCTGTGGTGGCGCGCCGAGCCGGACGAGATGGTGCATCTGTATTACGAAGGCTCGGCGGTGGTGATCACCCTGGTGCTGCTGGGCAAATGGCTGGAAGCGCGAGCCAAGCGCCAGACCACCAGCGCCATCCGCGCGCTGCACGCGCTGCGCCCCGAGCGAGCGCACCTCTTACCCGATGGGATCCAACGCACCGAGCTGACCGACGTGCCGGTGGAAGAGCTGCTGCCCGGCGACCTGATCCGTGTGCTGCCCGGCGAACGGTTCGCCGCCGACGGCGAGGTGCTGCTGGGCCATTCGCAGGCCGACGAATCCATGTTGACCGGCGAGGCCATGCCGGTGACCAAGGATGTGGGCGATTTCGTCACCGGTGGTTCGCTCAACGGTGAAGGCTCGCTGGAGCTGCGGGTGCGCGCCGTGGGGGCGCAGAGCGTGCTGGCGCAGATCATCGCGCTGGTGCAGGACGCGCAGGCCGCCAAGGCGCCGGTGCAGCGCCTGGTGGACCAGGTGGCGGCGGTGTTCGTGCCGGTGGTGCTGGTGATCGCGCTGGTCACACTCGCGGGCTGGCTCTACACCGGCGCGCCGGTGGAAGAGGCGCTGCTGCACGCCGTCGCGGTGCTGGTGATCGCCTGCCCCTGCGCGCTGGGCCTGGCCACGCCAGCGGCGATCATGGCCGGCACCGGCGTGGCGGCGCAGCACGGCATTCTGATCAAGGACGCGCAGGCGCTGGAGATCGCGCACCGTGTGGACACCGTGGCCTTCGACAAGACCGGCACGCTGACCGTGGGCCACCCGCGCCTTCGGGTGATCGAGGCGGCTGCGGGGGTGGACGAACTCGCGGTGCTGCAGGCCGCGAGCGCGCTGCAGGCGCAGAGCGCGCACCCGCTGGCGCGCGCCGTGCTGGAGGCGGCGGCCACGCGGGGTCTGACGGTGGCCGCCGACGCGGCGCAGGATGTGCAGGCGGTCTCGGGCCGCGGTACCCTGGGTACCGTGAAGGGCGCGCCGCTGGCGCTGGGCAGCCTGCGCTGGATGGGCGAACTCGGCGCCAGCCTGGGCCCGCTGGCCGAGCGCGCGCAGGCGCTGCAGGACGAAGGCGCCACGGTGTCGGTGCTCGCGGCGCAGGGCGACGGCGGCCCGGACGGCGCGAAGCTGTGGGCGCCGCTGGCCCTGCTGGCGTTCGCCGACGAACCCAAACCCGGCGCGGCCGCGGCGCTGGCCGGGCTGCGGGCGCAGGGCCTGCGCCTGTTCATGGTGTCCGGTGACAACCGGGGCGCGGCCCTGGCCATGGCCAGGACCCTGGGGCTGCGGGCCGAGGCCGGCGAGGTGATCGCCGAGGTGCTGCCGGGCGACAAGGCGGCGGTGGTGCAGCGGCTCAAGCTGGGCGAGCGTGAAGCCCCGCCGGGCCTGGCGGCGCTGGCCGCGGTGGAAGGCGGCCACGCGCCTGGCGAGCCCGAGCCCGTCGCAGAAGTGCGGCCCGCGCCGGCGACGCAAGGTGGAGGCCATACCGTGGCCATGGTGGGCGATGGCGTGAACGACGCGCCCGCGCTGGCCGCCGCCGACGTGGGCCTGGCCATGAGCCACAGCCAGGGCGGCAGTTCGGACGTGGCGATGCACGCGGCCGGCATCACGCTCATGCGCGGCGACCCGATGCTGGTGGCCGCCGCGCTCGACATTTCGCGCCGCACCGTGAGCAAGATCCGGCAGAACCTATTCTGGGCCTTCGCCTACAACGCCGCCGGGATCCCGCTGGCCGCGCTGGGCTACCTGAGCCCGGTGCTGGCCGGCGCGGCGATGGCGCTGAGTTCGGTCAGCGTGGTGAGCAACGCCCTGCTGCTCAAGCGCTGGAAGCCGCCGGTGTAGGGACGAAACGGAAGCGAAACGATGGACCGTTGGCGTTCAAAGGGGGCTTCGCCGGTTGACCGTGGCCCAGCCGGGGCGGAAAAAAGCACGCGGAAATCGGGCATTTTTAACGCCCCGAAAACGTTTCTTTTTGTAATCACGTGCTTCAATGCAGGGGTTGATTGGCGGGTTGGCATTCGCTCTTGACGTGCATCAAGGACCACCGGGCGTGCGTCGGCGATAGTCAGCCTCTCGCAATGACCGACCTATCGGTCGGCGAATCAGGAGACATGTCTTGAACCACGAAGCCCTGCGCGTCATCCGCGACGAACACGCCACGCTGGCGGCCATGCTGCAATCGCTCACGCAGATGGTCAAGCGCGGTCCGGACCCCGAAGGCAAGGGGGGGCAGCACGAGCGCTTTTTCGACGTGCTGCGCGCCATGCTGTTCTACATCGACGAGTTTCCGGAAAAGCACCACCACCCCAAGGAGTCGGACCTGCTGTTTCCCCGCGTGGCCCGCGTGGCGCCGCACGTGATGGCTGCCATCGATCAGCTGGAGCGCGACCACATGCAGGGCGAGCAGAACGTGCGCGCGCTCATGCACTTGCTGATGGCCTGGGAGTACCTGGGCGACACACGGCGCCAGGCGTTCGAAGACGAGGTGGCGCGCTACGTGGCGTTCTACCTGGAGCACATGCGGCTGGAGGAAACCGTGGTGCTGCCCGAGGCCGAAAACAGCTTGAGCGACGCCGACTGGCACGCGCTCAACGCCGCCTTCGCGACCAACCAGGACCCGTTGAACGGCCGCATCCCGCGCGACCCGCAGTTCGACCGCCTGTTCACCCGCATCGTAATGCTGGCGCCCGCGCCGGTGGGGTTGGGCGAAAGCTGAGCCCGTCTCGCCCGCGCAACGGCGGGCGTGATTTTCTGGGCGAAACGGCCGATAAAGTTAGGACCAAAGTGCCCAACTGACAGGCGTAAATGCCAAATCGGCCGTTTTGTGTGATCCTTTGGTTGTCTTTTTCAAGACCCGACCACAGGAAACACCATGCAGCTCCAAACCATGCGCGACATCTGGGACCAGCACGCCCGGTTGCTCCGCGTATTGCAGTCCCTCATGCAGGCGCTCAAAGGCACGCCCGCTGCGGACGGTGGCGGTTCGCACGCACGGCTTTTCGACGCGGTGCGCGCCGCGTTGTTCAACATCGACGATGGGGACGCCACGGGCCTGAGGGACGTCCTGGAAGGCATGCGCTGGCTGGAACGCCAGACCTGGACCGACGACACCGTGCTGTTCGAGCTGGTGCAACTGATGCTGGCCGATGGTTACCTGACCCTGGAGCGGCAACGGCGCCTGGAGGCCGATATCGGGCACGTGCTGGCCTGCCAGCGGCACAGCCTCTGGCAGGACGCCTGCGCCGCCTGAGCGGCCGAATCTTTCGATCATGCCCTTGGCCGCCAGGCCGGCCCACGTTCAGCGGGCGGGCGGTCCGGCGTGTTTGTGCACCAGGCGTTCCACCGTGGTCCAGTTGCGCGTGGTGGCCGGCAGGCCGAGCAGTTTTTCGAGAAACGCGTTGGGGCTGCCCGGCGACTTGCCCGGCTTGAAACTGAGGCTCAGCGCCTCCGGTCCCGTCCATTGCAGCACCTGCACGTCGCCGCGCGCCGACACCAGCGGCAGGGCGGGCGCTGGTGCGCTGTCGGGGTGCAGAAAGGTCACGCAGCAGGCGTAGACGCTGCGCCGGTCCACCGCCGAGAAGGGATCGAGGGCGACCAGCCGGGCCAGGTGCTCGACGCTGCGGATGTAGCCCGGCTCACGCAGGCCGCAGCTGTCGCGCAGCGCTTCGCAGGCGCCCGCGAAGACCTTGCGCGCCCGTCCGGCCGAGGGGACCGTGAAGACCAGGGTGCCGTTGGTAAGGAACGACGCGGCCGACGCCGCACCGGCCACCCTGAACGCGTCTTCGAACTGGGCCTTGGTCGGGCAGTTCGGCCGCCCCAGGTTCAGGTTGCGGAAGAACGCGGCGTATTGCATTCAGATCAAGCCTTCGGCGCTCATCGCCGCCTGCACGGCCGGGCGCGCGGCCACGCGGCTGCGGTAGGCCGCGAGGTGGGCCAGGCCCTCGATGTCCAGGCCCACCGGCTTGGCCCAGTTGGTCACGGTGAAGAGGTAGCCATCGGCCACGGTGAACCGCTCGCCCATCAGGTACTGCCGGCCGGCGAGTTCGCCGTCCACCCAGGTCAGGCGTTGCAGCAGTCGGTCCTTGAAGACCGGCTTGGCGTCGGCCGGGACAGCGGGGTTGAACAACGGGCTGAAGCCCTTGTGCAGTTCGGTGCTGACGAAGTTCAGCCAGGACTGCAGCTGGTAGCGGGCCATGGTGCCCGCCGGCGGTGCGAGCTGTTTGTCGGGCACCTGGTCGGCGATGTACTGCACGATGGCCGGGCCTTCGCGCAGGGTCTCGCCGCTGTCGAGCGCGAGGAAGGGCACATAGCCCAGCGGGTTGACGAGGTAGTAATCGCTGCCGTCGGGCAGCTTGTGGGTCTTGGTGGGCGCGGGAATAGCCTCGAACGGCAGGCCGGCCTCGTGCAGGGCGATGTGGGGTGAGAGCGAGCAGGCGCCGGGGGAGTAATAGAGCTTGAGCATGGGGTCTCCGGAAGGTGACGCCGCCACCTGGTGGCGGCGGACGCTCATGCTAGTGGGCCTTCGCAAAACGTGCAGGCGTGCAGGTTTTGCCGGTGTGTGCTCAGCAGTTGGCGAAGTAGGCCTTGCAGGCCGAACCGTCGCCGCCCTCGCAGCGCTTGCCGAGATAGGTGCACATGGGCGACGCCGGCAACATGGCCAGGGTCGATCCGCCGGCCTTTTTGTCGGGCTGCACCAGCAGCCGCAGGCCGGAAGACTGGGCCGGGACGGTGTTGCCTTGGGTGTCAAACGCCGCGTACGCGGCTACCTGTGCCAGCACCAGGCCCACAACCAGACCGAGTTTGGAAAAGCGATTGAAACGTGCCATGTTGATACTCCTGTGACGGGTCAGTGCCAGAGAAGCTGCAACAGTCACTGACCCTCATCCCGCTGCAGCGTGCCGGGGTCGACGGTATGGGACCTGGCGCCCGCTGCGAAGTGTCGAAAGTCATGGTGGGCCACCCGGCGTCCCTCAATGAGGGTATGCCGCAACAGCTGCGGGTCCACCGGTTTGAAGAGGACCGTCAGTCCCGTGTGTTCCAGGGTGCGCAGGTGTTCGGGTGAGGTCTCGCCCGTGATCATGACCAGCACCGGCGGCGGCGCCGTTGCCGCCTGCAGTCGGCGGGCCACGTCCAGGCCGCTGACGCCGTGGCGCAGACGCATGTCCGACAGGATGACGTCGACCGGCCGGTGTTCTTCGGCGGCCTGGCGCATGGCCTCCTGGGCGGCGCCTTCGTCGGCAGCGGCCAGCAGCTCAACCCCCCACGTGTGCATGAGCGCCATCAGCCCCTGGGTGACGATGGCTTCATCGTCGATGAGCAGCACCCTGCGCGGCAGTTCACCCTCCGTCGGGGCGGCGGCAGGCGGTGTGGCGGCGGGCAGGCCGGCGGGGGCCAGGGGCAGCGACAGGCGGAACCGGGTGCCACGGCCGGGCCGGGAACTCAGGCTGACCGGATGCTCCAGCAGCGTGGACAGGCGGCGCACGATCGACAGGCCGATGCCCATCCCCAGGCTGCGGTCGCGCGAGGGGTTGTCGACCTGGTAGAACTCCCGGAACACCAGCTCATGCTGCGCCGGCTCGATGCCCAGGCCGGTGTCGACCACCTCGATCCACACCCGCTGCCCGCGCTGGCGGGCCGTCACCAGGACACCACCCTGGTGGGTGTACTTGATCGCGTTTTCCACCAGATTGCCCAGCAGGCGCTCCAGCATCTGGGGGTCCGAGGTCACGTGCAGCGCGCTGGTGCGGATGCGCAGCGCGATGTCTTTGTCCTGCGCCCGACCGGCAAAGAGGCGGTGCATGGACAACAAGGTCTCGCGCAAGGCCACCGGCTGGCGCTCGGGGGCCATCACGCCGGCGTCCAGGCGCGAGATGTCCAGCATCGCGCCAAGCGAGTGGTGCAGCGAGCGCACCGCATCCTCCAGCCGCAGCGCGTGCTGGTGGGCCGGCTGCCCTCGCAGCGCCTGCTCCAGCGCGGCTCCGAACAGGCCGATCGCGTGCAGCGGCTGGCGCAGGTCGTGGCTGGCGGCTGCGAGAAAGCGGGTCTTCTCCTCGCTCGCCTGCCGGGTCAGCGTCATCTGCTGCTCCAGTTGCTGGGCCAGCGCTTCCTTCTCGAACCGGGATTGCAGGGTCTGGGCCAGCAGGTGGTGCTGGCTGTGTGCGATGTACAGCGACACGCCGAGGTAAACCAGGCAGCACAGGGCCAGCACCAGGTCGACCGCGCCACCCTGCCACAGCAGGGCGCCGATCAGCCCCAGCACCATCGGGGGGGCAAAACCCAGCACCGAGGCCCAGCGCGGCGCCACGGCGGGAATGCCGGTGCTGGTCACGCCCAGCACCACCAGCACCAGCACTGCGGTCATCGAGGTGTCGGCCCGGGGCAGCATCAGCCATGGCGCCAGTGCCCAGGTGCCGCTATACCACAGCATTTCGTTGCGGTGGCGCCGGGCCCAGAACGCCGTGCGCTCGGCCACCGCCGGGTCCTTGAAGTAGGCGGCCTGGAACGGATAGCGCAGCAGCTGCGAGGAGTGCAGCGTGATCCAGACCAAGGCCATGCTGTCGCCGTTTTTCCACCAGAACAGCAGCGCCACGGCCCAGGACACGATCACGTCGGCGATGGTGGCGCTGGCGGTGGTCGCATACAGCGCAGCCACCTGCTCATGCATCACCCGCTGCTGGATCGACGGCGGGGTCGTGGCCATCGTGCCCGGCCGCTCAGCGTTGGGTGCTGATGAGTTCGGCCCGGGAGCGCACGCCGAAGATCAGCAGCAGTGCCGAGACATGGTTCTTGACCGTGCCTTCGCTGATCTGCAGGCGCGCGGCGATGTCGCGGTTGGCCTGTCCGGCCAGCAGCCAGTCGAGCACCTGGGTCTGCCGCGGGCTCAGCTGTGAGCGGGGATCGTCGGCGCGCGGTGGCAGCGTGTCGGCGACATCGCGCGGAAGGCCGCGCGATCCGCCCGGCGCCAGGTGGTCCACCACACACCGCAGGTCGCCCGACTTCGGCAGGTAGGCCACGGCCCCTTGCGCCAGCGCACGTTGCGCCATCTGAGGGTCGCTGTCCCCGGAAAGGACCACCACCCGTGCGTGGGGATGCTGCTGCAGCCAGGTGGTCAGGCCGGTCAGGCCGTGCGCGTCGGGCAGGTGCAGGTCCAGCAGCACGAGGTCGATGTCGCCACGGCGGTAGAGCACCAACGCTTCCTGCAGCGTGCGGGCCTCGTGCAGGCGCACGTCGGTGCGTTGCCCCAGCAGCGCCCGCAGCCCGAGGCGGATCAGGTCGTGATCGTCGACCACCAGCACACCGATCCCACACGAATCCGCGTCGGGCGAGAGCAGCGGCGAGGACGGCGTGTCGGGCATGTCGTCACGATTCTAGGGTGATCGGCGGCGTCGTGCCGCGCGGAGGCCCCCTGTTTGTGGGCCTCGCCCGGGGGGATGGTGGACGGTGGCCGGGGCATTCAATTGGATCCATCGATGCGATGGATCGTTGATATCTTATGGTTCCACTTTCCAGCATCGCCACAGCAAGGACCCACATGGCCACGGGACAGTTTGCCTACGCCAACAACACCAACCGTTTTCTGGGGGCGCCCGAGCTGGGCGCGCAGCCCTTTGCCGTGGCCGGTGTGCCGTTCGACGGCGTGGTGACGCACCGACCGGGGGCGCGTTTCGGCCCGCAGGCGATCCGCGCGGCCAGCCTGATGCTGTGCGACGGCATCCACCCGGTGTTCGACGTGTCGCCGCTGGGCCACCTGGGCGATGCGCTGGACATGCGCCTGCCCAACGCCTCGCCGCTGCCCGAGGTGCGTGCGCACATCGAGCGGCAGGCGGCCGAGCTGATGGCGAAGCACCACTGCGTCTTCCTCGGCGGCGACCACTCGGTCACGCTGTCGCTGCTGCGCGCCGCCCGTGCGAAACATGGCGAGCCCCTGGCCTGCGTGCATTTCGACGCGCACTGCGACACCTGGACCGACCATTTCGGCGAACCCTCGGGCCACGGCACCTGGACTTATGAAGCGATCCAGGAGGGCCTGATCAGCGCCGAACACACGGTGCAGATCGGTATCCGCTCCCCCGGCGTGCGCGCCGCGCGCGAGTACGTGGCCGACCAGGGCGGGCAGATCTTCACGGCGCGCGCGCTGCGCGGGCTCGACGGCGCCGGGCTGAGGCCCACGATCGACGCGATCCGCGCGCGCATCGGCCAGCGGCCCTGTTACCTGACGTTGGACATTGACGTGCTGGACCCGGCCTTTGCACCCGGCACCGGCACGCCCGAGCCCGGCGGCCTCAGCAGTTCGCAGGTGCTGAGCTTCATCGAAGAGCTGGCCGATCTGAACTGGATTGGCATGGACTGCGTCGAGGTGGCGCCGGCCTACGATCACGCCGAGCTGACGACCAACGCGGCCGCCACCTTCGTGTGGGCCTACCTCTGCGGTCAAATCGCGAAGAGATGAAGCACCCCCCTGCGCCGCTGCGCGTCTTCCCCCCTCTCCTGCGGGAGGGGGAACGCACCCTGTGGCCCGGCGAAGCCGGTTCCACGGGTGCCCTGGTGGCAGGCATGCTTTCGGCATGTGGGTCCTTCATTCACACGAGGGTCTTTTGACATGTTCGCCCGTTCCCTGCTCGGCTCCGACACCCAGCTCAACCAGACCAGCTATTACGAGGCCAGCGTCGACCGGCCCGCGCCCTGCCCGCCGCTGCAGGGCACGGTGGTGGCCGACGTGGTGGTGGTCGGTGGCGGCTTCGCGGGCCTGAGCGCGGCGCTGGAGCTGGCGCAGCGGGGCCTGTCGGTGGTGCTGCTGGAGGCCGACCGCATCGGCTCGGGCGCGAGCGGGCGCAACGGCGGGCAGGCCATCGTGGGCTACGCGAGCGGGCAGGCGCCGTTCGAGCAGCAGCTGGGCGCGGCCGATGCGCAGCGCGCCTGGGACATGTCGGTCGAGGCGGTGGAGCTGATCGAGCAGCGTATCGCCGAGCACGGGATCGGCTGCGACTGGCAGCGCGGCTACACCTACGTGGCCGAGACGGCGAAGAAGGCGCGCGCGCTGCGCGAGGAATGCGACGACCACCACCGGCGCGGTGTGCCCTGCGCCTGGGCCGAGGGTGACGAGGTGGCGCGCTTCGTCGACAGCCCGCGCTACGTGGCCGCGTTCCACGAGCAGCGCTCGGGCCACCTGCACCCGCTGAAGTACGCGCTGGGTCTGGCGCGCGCCGCCCAGGCCGCGGGGGTGCGCATGTTTGAGGGCTCGCCGGTGACCGGCCTGCAGCGTGGCGCCACGCTGGTGGCGAGCACCGCCGGCGGGCAGGTGAGGGCGCGTTTCGGTGTGCTGGCGGGCAACTGCATGCTGCCCGAACACGGCCCGCAGGTGGCCCCCGAGATCGCGCCGCGCATCATGCCGGTGGGCACCTACATCATCGGCACCGCGCCGCTGGACCCGGCCCTGTGCGAGCGCCTGATCGCGCACAACGCGGCGGTCTGCGACAACAACTTCGTGCTCGACTACTTCCGCTTCAGCGCCGACCACCGCATGCTCTTCGGCGGGCGCGTGAGCTACACCACCATGACGCCGCCCGACCTCCAAGGTGTGATGGCGCGGCGCATGGGTGCGGTGTTCCCGGCGCTCCAGGGCGTGCCGGTCGAGTTCGTCTGGGGTGGTTTCGTGGACATCAGCATGAACCGCGCGCCCGACTTCGGCCGGCTAGGCGACAACCTCTATTACCTGCAGGGCTTCAGCGGCCACGGCGTGGCGCTCACCGGGCTGGCCGGTCGGCTGGTGGCCGAGGCCGTGGCGGGGCAGGCCGGGCGCTTTGACGTGTTCGCCCGCCTGAAGCACCACGCCTTTCCCGGCGGGCCGCTGCTGCGCACGCCGAGCCTGGCGCTGGGCATGCTGTGGTACCGCTTGCGCGACGCACTTTGAGGGCCATCGGCCCTCAAAGTGTCACTGCTGCTGGCGCGGCTCGCCCCGTTCGTTCACCGTGACGGTGTTGCCCGGGTCCATGGCCATCTGGACGCGGTGGTCCTGGCCGCGGAAGTTGTAGGACACGTCCCAGAACGCGGGCTGCGCGCCGCCGGGGGTGTCTTCGCAGCGCCGCACGTCCTGCGTGGCGGGCTGTCCGTCGCGACCGACCTGTGCACCGAGCGCGGCACCCGCGATCACCCCACCCACGGTGGCGATGTCCTTGCCGGTGCCGCCGCCCACCTGGTGGCCCAGGATGCCGCCGATGAGGGCGCCTGCCAGGGCCGCAGGCACGTTGGCGTTGTTGCCGCCCTGGCTCTGGACCTGCTCACGCTCGACCCAGCAGCGCTGACCGGAGGTGGCGAGCACGGCCCGCACGGACGTGACCGGGGCTTCGAAGAGCCGCTCGCCCTGGCGACGCCGGCCGTCGTAGACCGCCGCCGGTGGCGGTGGCGCGTAGCGGTCGTTGTCGATGCGGCCGCGGCCTTCGACGGTGCGCACGGATGAGATGCGGTCGTTCATGCCCATGGCTTCGAGCGACGGGTAGCCCCCGGGACGCAGCACGACGCAGCGCCCGCTGAACCGGGTGTCGTTGCAGACCTCCCAGCGTTCACCGATCACGATCGCCGAGGTGGCTCGGTCGTTGAAGCCGGCCCGCTCCAGGTTGGCGACGGCTTCTTCCGTGGTGAAGGAGCGGCCCTGGAAGCCCTCACGTCCGAAGAATGTGATCTGGCCGTCGTCGTCCGGTGCGGCCTCGAGCGGTGGGGCGTAGCGGTCGTCGCGGATGCGCACGTTGCGCGGCACGGTGCGCACCGAGCTGACTTCGTCGTCCAGGCCCATCGCTTCGAGCGACGGGTAGCGCCCGGGGCGCAGCACGACGCAGCGACCGCGGTAGCGGTTGTCGTCGCAGACCTCCCAGCGTTCGCCGACCACCACGGCCGACGAGGCGCGGTCGTTGAAACCGTAGCGGCGGAAGTTGGGGATGGCGCCGGTGGTGGTGAAGGAGCGGCCGTCGAAACCTTCGCGCTCATAGAACGTGACCTGCGTGGCGGCCGGCAATGGCCCAGGCAACGGCGCGTAGCGGTCGTCGTCCACGCGGGCGTTGCGGGCGATGACGCGCGCCGAGGAGACGCGGTCGTTCAGGCCCATGTCGGCGAGCGAGGGGTATTCGCCCGGGCGCAGCACCACGCAGCGGCCCTGGAAACCGACGTGCTCACAGACCTCCCAGCGGTTGCCGACGATCACCACGGACGAGGTGCGGTCGTTGAAGCTGTAGCGGTCGAACCGGCTGATTTCCTGGTTCGCTCGCACGGACCGGCCGCCGAAATCCGGGTGTTCGTAGAAGGTGGCCTGGGCGGCCGCCTGGGCGCTGAAGGCCATACCGGCCACGGCCAGCAGGGTGCTTGGAAAGGAAGTCATGAGGTGTCTCCAGAAGGGTTGTCACCCCAGAGCCTGCGCCGCCCCGGCGCCGGGGTCTGTGCGCTGGCGTACGCCCCCGGTTTTGCGGGGAGCGTCAGTGCTCGGCGGGGAGGGTGCCCAGGGCCTGCCGCACCGCCGCAGCCAGCACCGGCCCGCAGCGCTGGATCTCGCGCAGCGGCGCGTAGCCGTAGCCGATCACCAGGCCCTTGAGGTCGTGGCGCGCCAGGCAGTAGGCCGAGAGCGGGCGCACGGTCAGGCCCTGCTGGGCGATGCGCTGGGCGAGCGCGGCGTCGTCCACCGTGGCGGGCAGGCGCAGGCACAGGTGCAGGCCCTGTTCGGCGCCGCTGATGAACGGGCCTTCGGTGCCGGGAGCGAGCACGGGTTTGAGCGCGTCGAGCAGCGCGGCGCGGCGCTCGCCGTAGTTCTGCCGCGCGCGGCGCAGCGCGCTGCTGAAGTGGCCCATCTCGATGAACTCGGCCAGCGCGGCCTGCAGCGGCATCTGGCCCGGGCGGTTGAGGTCGTAGTGCGCCTGCTTGAAGGCCGCCGCCAGCGGCCGGGGCGCGATGAGGTAGCCGAGCTTGATGCCGGGGTAGAGCACCTTGGAGAAGGTGCCCATGTAGAACACGCGGCCGTCGTTGTCCAGGCCTTCGAGGCTGGAGATGGGCGGGCCGGAAAAGCGGTATTCGCTGTCGTAGTCGTCCTCCAGCACCCAGGCGCCGTGGGCGCGCGCGGTGGACAGCAACTGGTGGCGCCGCGGCAGGCTCATCACCGCGCCGGTGGGGTACTGGTGCGAAGGCGTGAGGTAGATCAGTTTGGGCGGGTGCGCGTCGTCGGCTGTGCCGGGATGGATGCCTTCGTCGTCCACCGGCACGGGGTGGATGGCCAGGCCGGTGGCCATGAAGGCCTTGACCGCGCCCCAGTAGGCCGGGTCTTCCACCCACACGGTGTCGCCGTGGTCGGCCAGCAGGCGGGCGCAGAGTTCGAGCGACTGCTGGGTGCCGGTGGTGACGATGACTTGGTCGGCGTCGAGCTGCACGCTGCGGAACACGCGCAGGTAGTCGGCAATGGCCCGGCGCAGCGGCGCGTAGCCGCCGGAGTCGTTGTAGTCCAGCATGTCCGGGTAGGTCATGCGCCAGTGCTTGTTCTGCAGGCGCTGCCAGAGCGTGAGCGGGAAGGCGCTGAAGTCGGCGATGCCGGGGGTGAAGGGCTGGACTTCGAGCTCGGTGGCGCAGAAGGTGGTGGACAGCGCCAGCCCGCGCGTCGAGAGGCGGCCAGTGGGCACGCTGCCGTTGCCGCCCGGGGCGCCCGGCCGGCGGGTGGCGCGCCCGGGCAGGGCGCGGGGCACGCTCTCGTTCACATAGGTGCCGCTGCCGACCCGGCTGGCCAGGTAACCCTCGACGCTGAGCTGGTTGATCGCCGCCACTACCGTGTTGCGCGAGAGCCCGAGGTCCTGCGCCAGGTCGCGGCTGGAGGGCAGGCGCTCGCCCGCACCCAGCTTGCCGTCGAGCATGGCGCGGCGCAGTGCCTCGTAGAGCTGGCGGTGCAGGGGCAGGGCGTCTTGCGCGCCCAGGCGGTTCATCTCGGTCAGCAGGAATTCAGACAGCATGGGCAGCAAGCACCCCCCGCGCCGCTTCGCGTCACCCCCCTCTCTCGCCTTCGGCGGGAGGGGGGCGGCATCTCGGACCGGCGGAGCCGGATCCTGGATGCCCCTCAAAGCTGGTGGTGCGGGTTGGCGGGTTCGGGTAAAGAAATGGCACCATAAGGTGGTGTGAACTGGCCCTGATTGTGATCCAATTTACGGGTCAGAATCAAACTTCGTGTTTGGAGACACCATGAACCAACCGCCTTGCATGGTCTGGCTGCCTGCCGACCACCGCCTCATGGGCGACCACGGGCACCAGATGCCTTTCCTGCTGCTGGGCGACAAATACGCCCGCGCCGTCAAGGTCGGCGCGCAGGCCCAGCCGGTCATGTTCCCGCTGGCCGACGCCGAACAGATTCCCGAACTGCTGTCCCTGGTGGACGGCGTGATGCTGACCGGCTCGCCCTCCAACGTGCACCCCTCGCATTTCGACGAAGACGTGGCCGACCCCAGCCTGCCGCTGGACCTGGAGCGCGACACGCTCACGCTGGCGCTGGTGAAAGCCTGTGTGCACGAGGGCGTGCCGCTGCTGGGCGTGTGCCGGGGCTTTCAGGAGATCAACGTGGCGCTGGGTGGCACCCTGCACCAGCGTGTGCACGAGGTGCCCGGCCTGATGGACCACCGCGAGCCCAAGACCGCGCCCTTTGAAGAACAGTACGCGCCGAGCCACCCGATCCGTTTCGAGCCCGGCAGCATCTTCGAGACCTGGGCCGGCGGCCCCGAGACGATGGTGAACTCGCTGCACGGCCAGGGCATCAACCGGCTGGCCAGCGGTTTGCAGGCCATGGCCCACGCGCCCGACGGGGTGGTGGAGGCGTTTGCCGTGAAGGGCGCGCGCACCTTCGCCTACGCGGTGCAGTTCCACCCCGAATGGCGCTGCTGGGAGACCCCGTTCTACGCCGCGATCTTCGAGGAATTCGGTCGCGCCTGCCGGTCCCGCCAGAGCCTGCGCCTGCAGGCCGCCGACCTGGCCCGCAGCCGCGCCACCATCGGCGCCTGAAACCTGCCCTGCATTCCCATATCCGGCACAACCCCTCGAACCGACAAGGAACCGGCACATGACAGCCTCCCAAAAAGTCAACAGCTTCAACGATCTGGAGAACTGGCTCAACGAGCACCGCGTGACCGAGGTCGAATGCCTGGTGCCCGACCTGACCGGGGTGGCGCGCGGCAAGATCCTGCCGCGCGAGAAGTTCACCGAAGACCGCGGCATGCGCCTGCCCCAGGCCATCGTGGGCATGGGGGTGACGGGCGAGTTCCCTGAGAGCGGGCCGTACTACGACGTGGTGGACCCGACCGACAAGGACATGCAGCTGCGCCCGGACCCGACCACGGTGCGCATCGTGCCCTGGGCCACCGACCCCACCGCGCAGGTGATCCACGACTGCTTTGACCACCACGGCAAGCTGGTGCCCTTCGCGCCGCGCAGCGTGCTGCGCCGCATCTGCGACCTGTACGCGGCCGAGGGCTGGGAGCCGGTGGTGGCGCCCGAGCTGGAGTTCTACCTGACCGCGCGCAACACCGACCCGAACACACTGCTCAAGCCGCCGATCGGCCGCAGCGGCCGCGCCGAAACCTCGCGTCAGGCCTACAGCATCGACGCGGTGAACGAATTCGACCCGCTGTTCGAGGAGATCTACGACTACTGCGACAAGATGGAGCTCAACGTGGACACGCTGATCCACGAGGTGGGCGCGGGGCAGATGGAGATCAACTTCTTCCATGCCCACCCGCTGGGCCTGGCCGACGAGGTGTTCTTCTTCAAGCGCACCGTGCGCGAAGCCGCGCTGCGCCACGACATGTACGCCACCTTCATGGCCAAGCCCATCGCGGGCGAGCCCGGCAGCGCCATGCACGTGCACCAGAGCATCCTGGACAAGGCCACCGGCAAGAACATCTTCAGCAACGAGGACGGCACGGCCTCCGAGTCCTTCTACCACTACATCGGCGGCCTGCAGCGCTACATCCCGGCGGCCATGGTGCTGGTGGCGCCCTACGTGAACAGCTACCGCCGCCTCTCGCGCCACACGGCCGCGCCGATCAACATCGAGTGGGGCCACGACAACCGCACGGTGGGCATCCGCTCGCCGATCTCCAGCCCGGCCGCGCGTCGGGTGGAGAACCGCGTGATCGGTGCCGACGCCAACCCCTACGTGGCCATGGCCATGACGCTGGCCTGCGGCTACCTGGGCATGAAGAACAAGATCAAGCCCAAGCCCGAGATGAAGGGCGACGCCTACCTGGCGCCGTACTCGCTGCCGCGCTCGCTGGGCGAAGCGCTGGACTGGCTGCGCCGCGAACCCGACCTGCACGAGGTGCTGGGCAAGGAGTTCATCACCATCTACACCGAGATCAAGGAACTGGAGTTCGACGAGTTCATGAAGGTGATTTCGCCGTGGGAACGCGAACATTTGTTGCTGCACGTTTGAACACGCCATCCAAGGACCGACCATGAACCCCTCAACCCTCATCGCCCCGCCTGCCCTGGTTCGCCGCGCCGAGCAGCAGGACACGAAAGCCATCCAGGCGCTGGACAGCGCGCACTACCTGCACCCGTTCACCGACCACGCGGGTCTGGCCTCGCGTGGCGCGCGCGTGATCACGCGGGCCGACAACATCTACGTGTGGGACTCCGAGGGCGCGAAGATCCTGGACGCGATGAGTGGGCTGTGGTGCGTGAACGCGGGCTACGGCCGCAAGGAGCTGGCCGACGCCGCCTACCAGCAGATGATGACGCTGCCGTTCTACAACAGCTTCTTCAACACCACCAATGTGCCGGCGGTGCAACTGGCGACCAAGCTCGCCTCGCTGGCGCCCAAGGTCGGCGGGCGCAGCTTTGAACATGTCTTTTTCAGCAGCAGCGGCAGCGAAAGCAACGACACCAACGTGCGCATGGTGCGCCGCTACTGGGACCTGCTGGGCCAGCCGCAGCGCAAGGTGATCATCAGCCGCAACAACGCCTACCACGGCAGCACCATGGCGGGTGCCTCGCTGGGTGGCATGGGCGGCATGCACGCGCAGGGCGACCTGCCCATTCCCAACATCACGCACATCGAGCAGCCGTACTTCTTCGAGAACGCGCGGCCCGGCGAGAGCGAGGCCGACTTCGGCCGCCGCGCCGCGGGCTGGCTGGAAGCGAAGATTCTGGAAGTGGGCGCCGACAAGGTGGCGGCCTTCATCGCCGAGCCGGTGCAGGGCGCGGGCGGCGTGATCATCCCGCCCGAAACCTACTGGCCCGAGATCCAGCGCATCGTCGACCAGTACGGCATCCTGCTGATTTCCGACGAGGTGATCTGCGCCTTCGGCCGCCTGGGCCACTGGTTCGCCTACGAGAAGTTCGGCTACCGGCCCGACCTGGTGACCTTCGCCAAAGGCGTGACCAGTGGCTACATCCCGCTCGGCGGCGTGATGGTGGGCGACCGCGTGGCCCGGGTGCTGATCGAAAAGGGCGGCGAGTTCAACCACGGCTACACCTACAGCGGCCACCCGGTGGCCTGCGCGGTGGCACTGGCCAACCTGGAGCTGATGGAGCGCGAGAACCTGGTGGGCCGGGTGAAGGACGACACCGGCCCTTACCTGGCCCGGCGCTTCGCCGAACTCAAGGACCACCCGCTGGTGGGCGGCGCCGAGACCTGCGGCTTCGTTGCCGGCCTGGTGCTGGTGAAGAACAAGGCCACGAACGCGATGTTCGATGCCGACCTGGGCGTGGGCATGATCTGCCGGGGCCACTGCTTCAAGAACGGGCTGATCATGCGCGCCGTGGGCGACCGCATGATCATCGCGCCGCCGCTGGTGATGACGCACGCGCAGATCGACGAAATGATGGCGCTGATCGTGCGCTGCCTGGACGCCACGCTCGACGATTTGCGCTCCGCTGGCGAGCTCGCCTGAGGGATTCTTTGTTACAGTGCTCCGTGCCCCAGACTGGGGACAAAGCTGGTCTGTAAATTGCATGCCCGCAGGGCATTCCGATACCGACCGCTGCCGTGTGTCAACCGTCGGATCTCAATTCATCTTTCTGGAGTGTCTCTCACCATGAAAAAGCACGTTCTGGTTCTGGCCATCTCGGCCATGCTGCTGGCCGCTTGCGGCAAAAAAGAAGAGCCGGTGGCCGCGCCCGCGGAACCCGCTCCGGTGGCGGCCGCACCCGCTGCCCCGGCCGCGCCCGCCGGCCCGGTGTACGACGACGAAAAAGTCCTGAATATCTACAACTGGCCCGACTACATCCCCGAAGGCATGGTCGCCGCCTTTGAGAAAGAGTCCGGCGTCAAGGTCAACTACGACACCTTCGAAACCAACGAAGCGCTGCACGCCAAGCTGGTGGCGGGCAACACCGGCTACGACATCGTCGTGCCCGGCACCGTGTTCGCCAAGGGCCAGATCGAAGGCGGTCTGCTGCAGCCGCTGAAGAAGGACCAGATCCCCAACCTGGCCAACCTGGACCCGGCCATCATGGCCACCCTGACCAAGGCGGACCCCGAGAACAAGCACCTGGTGCCATGGGCCTGGGGCTTCACCACCGTGGGCATCAACAAGACCAAGGTCGAGAAGGCCCTGGGCGGCATGGCCATGCCGGAAAACGCCTGGGACCTGGTGTTCAAGCCCGAGTACACGAGCAAGTTGAAGTCCTGTGGCATTGCCTACCTGGACTCGCCCACGGAAATCATCCCGGTGGCGCTGCACTACATCGGCAAGGACGCCTACTCCAACGATCCGGCCGACTACAAGGAAGCCGGCGCCATGCTGGCCAAGGTGCGCAAGGACGTGCGTCTGTTCAGCTCGACCATGATCGACGACGTCGCTGGCGGCAAGGCCTGCGTGGCCATCGGCTGGTCGGGTGACATCAACATCGCGGCCACGCGCGCCAAGGAAAACGGTTCCAAGGATGTGATCGAAGCCCTGCTGCCCAGCACCGGCGCGCTGATCTTCTTTGACACCATGGCCGTGACCAAGGACGCCAAGCACCCGAACAACGCCGCGGCCTTCATCGACTTCTACCTGCGCCCGGAAAATGCCGCGGCCATGGCCAACGAGATGAGCTACCCCACCGGCAACAAGGCCGCCATCGACAAGATCAACCCCGAGATCGCGGGCAACAAGACCATCTTTGTCGAGTCCGACTACTTCGCCAAGATGATCCCGCCGAGCAGCTTCAGCAACGAAGCCCGCGAAGCCATGGCCAACGCCTACAACAGCTTCAAAAAAGGCAAGTGAACGTTCTGGTCACCACCTGACCCGAGCCTGGGGCTGTTCGTACCACGTGTAGGAACAGCCCTTTTTCTTGGCGCCCACCCACCCCCAGGAGACGGCATGTCCGCACCCCACTGCAACATCACATACGAAGAGGGTTACCTCGTCACGGAAAAACTGGTCAAGCGCTTCGACGAAGCGGTGGCCGTGGACGAGGTGTCGCTCTCCATCGGCAAGGGCGAGATCTTTGCCCTGCTGGGCAGTTCGGGCTGTGGCAAGTCCACCCTGCTGCGCATGCTGGCCGGCTTCGAAAAGCCGACCTCCGGGCGCATCCTGCTCGGCGGGCAGGACGTGGCGAACATGCCGCCCTACGACCGGCCGGTGAACATGATGTTCCAGAGCTATGCGCTGTTCCCGCACCTCAACATCTGGGAGAACGTGGCCTTTGGCCTCAAGCGCGAAGGCCTGCCCAAGGCCGAGATCGCGCAGCGCACCGACGCGATGCTGGCCCTGGTGCAGCTCACGCCCTACGCCAAGCGCAAGCCGCACCAGCTCTCGGGCGGGCAGCAGCAGCGTGTGGCGCTGGCGCGCAGCCTGGCCAAGAAACCCAAGCTGCTGCTGCTCGACGAACCGCTGGGCGCGCTGGACAAGAAGCTGCGCGAGCAGACGCAGTTCGAGCTGGTCAACATCATCGAGAGCGTGGGTGTGACCGTGGTGATGGTGACGCACGACCAGGAAGAGGCCATGACCATGGCCAGCCGCATCGCCATCATGAGCAAGGGCCGCGTGCTGCAGGTGGGCACGCCCGAAGAAATCTACGAGCACCCGCGCAACAAGTTCGTGGCCGATTTCATCGGCAACGTGAATCTGTTCGCCGGCAAGCTCAGCGTGGACGAGGCCGACCACTGCGCGGCGCACACCGGCATCGGCGAGATCCACGTGGGCCATGGCGTGAGCGGCACGCTGAACATGCCGGTGTCGATCGCCGTGCGCCCGGAAAAGATCGAGATCAGCAAGCAGCGGCCCGACAACGTGGGTCCCAACCTGTTCGCCGGCCGGGTCAAGGAAATCGCCTACTTCGGCTCGTACAACACCTACATCGTGCTGGCCAGCGACGGCTCGCGCGTGAAGATCACCGAGGCCAACACCACGCGCCAGGACCTGTCGGACATCACCTGGGAAGACGACGTGTATTTCTGGTGGGACGATGGGGCAGCAGTTGTGCTCCGGGATTGACTTCAATCCCGGCCCCCCGCGCCGCTTCGCGTCACCCCCCGGAGGGGGGCGATGCGAGTGGCCCGGCAGAGCCGGTTCCACCGCATCCTTGGTTCAGGTTGTAGCGCTCACAGGTTGAAAGTTTCTGGAGACTCTTGATGGCCACTTCGTCACTCCCCATGCCCGGCAAGCGCTTCGTCATCGGCGTGCCCTACGTCTGGCTGTTCGTCTTTTTCCTCTTGCCGTTCCTGATCCTGCTGTACATCAGCTTCGTGGACATGGGCGAGAGCATCAACCCGTTCAAGCCGATCTGGGACCCGGTGACGGGCATCCTGAGCCTGAAGTACGAGAACTACTGGACCATCTTCCGCGACGTGGAGGGCGGCGAGCTGTTCCAGACGATCTACATCGAGGCCTACCTGCGATCGATCTGGTACGCGCTGTGCACCGCCGTACTGTGCCTGCTGATCGGCTACCCGTTTGCCTATTTCATCGCGCGCTCGGCGCCGAGCGTGCGGCCCGCGCTGCTGATGATGGTGATGCTGCCGTTCTGGACCTCGTTCCTGCTGCGCGTCTACGCCTGGAAGGGCATCCTGGCCGACCAGGGCGTGCTCAACCAGATCCTGATGGGCATCGGCATCACCAGCGAACCGATCCAGATGCTCTACACCAACGTGTCCATGCTGGTGGGCATGACCTATGTGTACCTGCCCTTCATGGTGCTGCCGCTCTACGCCAACCTGGTGAAGATGGACGTTCGCCTGCTCGAAGCCGCCTACGACCTGGGCGCCTCGCCGTTCAAGACCTTCTGGCTGGTGACGGTGCCGCTGTCCAAGGCCGGCATCGTCGCCGGCTTCATGCTGGTGTTCATTCCCGCCGTGGGCGAGTTCGTGATCCCCTCGCTGCTCGGCGGGCCGGAAAACATCATGATCGGCCGCGTGGTCTGGGACGAGATGTTCACCAGCAACAACTGGCCACGCGCCTCGGCGCTGGCGGTGGTGATGATCCTGCTGATCATCGTGCCCCTGGCCATTTATTACCACTTCACAGCCGAAGAAAAGTAACCCCCCGCGCCGCTTCGCGTCACCCCCCCAGGGGGCGATGCGAGTGGCCCGGCAAAGCCGGTTCCACCGCATCCCCGCAAAGCATCCGTCGGACCTCCCAGGCATTTGGCAAAGGATTGGCAATGAAACAGCTTCTTGAAAAACACTTCGGCAAGCTCTGGCTGGCGGCGGTCTACCTGTTCCTGTACCTGCCGCTGTTCTTCATGATCGTGTTCAGCTTCAACAGCACCCGGCAGGACGCGAACTTCACCGGCTTCTCGCTGCGCTGGTACGAGGCGCTCACGCGCGACAGCAAGATCGTCGAAGGCTTCTGGCTGTCGGTGAAGGTGGCCGCGGTCACGGGTGTGCTTTCGGCCGTGCTCGGCACCTTCGCCGCCTTTGTGCTGGTGCGCTACCGCCGCTTCCTCGGTCGCACGGTGTTCTCGGGCATGGTGAACGCACCGCTGGTGATGCCCGAGGTGGTGATCGGCCTGTCGCTGCTGCTGCTGATGGTGGGCGCGCAGAACGCCCTGGGCTGGCCCGAGCGCGGCATGCTGACCATCATCCTCGGCCACACCCTGCTGGGCATGGCCTACGGCATGGTGGTGATCCAGAGCCGGTTGATGGAGATGAACCGCAGCATCGAGGAAGCCGCCATGGACCTGGGCGCGCGGCCGTTCCAGGTGTTTTTCCTGATCACCCTGCCCAACATCTTCCAGGGCATCCTGGCGGCCTTCCTGCTGTCGTTCACGCTGTCGTTCGACGACGTGGTGATCTCCGAATTCCTCTCCGGCCCGGGGGTGAACACGCTGCCGCAGGTGATCTTCGGCTACGCGCGGCGCGGCATCAACCCCACCATCTACGCCGCCGCCACGCTGCTCATCGCCACCGTCACCGTGGTGATCGTGGGGTACTCGGTGTGGGTGGCGCGGCAGACGCGCAAGCGCGAACGCGAGATCGCGGCGGCCACGCGCGCCGAGCTGGCGGCGCTGACGACCCAGTGAGTGCAGGCAGATCCTCGGCGCGGGCTGAAGGGTTCGTGCCAAGCACCTTTCGCGCGTCCTGACCGGCATGTGGGTTGAGTCGTTTGCCCGCAACGGGTTCGTCAGCGTGCCCGGTGTGCTGTCCGCCCTCGCAGGCGATGCCGTTCAGAGCGTCGACCCGGGGGTGGGCGCGTCGGGCGGTACCCGTTGTCTGCTGTCGGCCGACTGGTGTGCAGCGCTGGCCAGGCGCCTTCGCGAGCACGGCGATCTGGGGCGCCTGATTCCGCCTGGGCACGTGGCGGTCCAGTGCACGTATTTCGAGAAGTCGAGCGCGCGCAACTGGCTGGTGCCGCTCCACCAGGACCTCAGTATTCCGGTGGCCGAGCGGGTCGAGGGGGCCGGCTGGTCGGGATGGGCGGACAAGGAGGGGGCGGTGTTCGTGCAGGCCCCCGTCGCGGTGCTGGAACAACTGGTGGCCGTTCGCCTGCACCTGGACTGCTGTGCCTCCAGCGACGGCCCCTTGCGCGTGGTGCCGGGCTCCCACACCCTGGGGGTGCTGGCGCCGGACGCCGCGACCGCAACCCGCGATGCCCTGGGTGAATGCGTCTGCGAGGCCGAGGCCGGCACCGCCCTGGTGATGCGTCCGCTGTTGCTGCACGCGTCGTCGAAGTCGCTGGGCACGGGGCGTCGCCGCGTGCTGCACTTTCTCTATGGCCCGCGTTCGCTGCCCCACGGCCTGCGTTGGCAGACGGCGGTGTAGCGGCGGCCGCAGCGGCGGAGCGCGGGGGCTATCAGGCAATCCGGGCCAGCAGCGCCTGCAGCTTGGCGACCCGGGAGGGGGCCAGCGCCTGGCAAGCCCAGGCCACGCGGCCTTGCAGATGGGCCCGTTGCTGGGCGTCCACCGAGGCCGACCGGACCGCATGGTGCAGCTCGGCGCGCAGCAAGTCGTAGTCGGCGCGCGCGATGTTGGGCTGCGCGTTGACCACCAGCCCGGTGATGCGCTGCTGCTGATGAGACAAGGCGCGGCGCAGCTTGCCGGGGTGCAGGGCAAAGCCCTCGTCGGCGGCGATGGCGCCGACCCAGGCGTGGAGCTGGCGAAAGCGCTGGGCCAGCGGCGCCGGGCCGGAGAACACGAGGTCGTCGGCATAGCGCGAGTAGCGCGCGCCAAAGCGGTGGGCCAGGCCCTCCAGCCGCAGGTCCAGGCCAAAGGCGCACAGATTGGCCAGCGCCGGCGAGGTGGGCGCGCCCTGTGGCAGGTGGGGCGTGGCGAGCCGTTTGGCGGCGTTGAAGTCCAGCGCCTGGGCTTCGCGCAGGCGTTCCCGCACCGCCACGGGTGTGCGGGTGGTGCACAGCTGCGTCAGCATCCGGGCCGCGGCCTCGGGGTAGCCCCAGCTGCGCCAGAAGGCGCGGATGCGTGCCGCGCCGATGCTGGGGAAGAAGTCGCGCAGATCGAACGAGATCACGCAGGGCTGTGCCGCGTGGACCTGCGCATGTGTGTGCACGCCCCGTCCGCGCACGAAACCGTGGGCCGCTTCGTGGGTGGGCAGCTGGGCCAGCAGGCGGTCGAGCAGCAGGCGCTGCACCTGCTTGAGCTCGGACTTGGGCGCTTCGATCAGTCGCAGCCCGCCGCTGCGTTTGGGCAGCAGGCGGTGGTGGTAGTGGTGGGCCACGGTCGCGTGCGGGCGCTCGCTGCCCTCGCGCCAGTGCTGAGACGGGTGCGTGAGCCAGAGCAGCCGGTCGGGCTCGATGCCCAGCCACTGGACCCAGTCGGCCGCGGTGGGCAGGTCCGGTGTGTCGATGTGCTGCAGGCCCCAGGGCGGCGCGGCCATGCGCGCTGGCCGCAGCAGCCAGTGGCGCACGGCCCATTGCCCCACCGGCACGGGTTCGGGGCGGTTGGCGCTGTCGTCGCTGGGTTCCTCGTCGCCTTCGTCGAAGGCCTGTTTGTCGAGCGCCCATTCGGGGCGCTGCAGCAGCATCTGCGCGAGGCTGTCGACCGTGTCGATCAGCCCCTGCCGTGCCCAGCGGATGGCGACGGCTTGCGCCAGCGATGCCAGCCACCCGGGGGCCGCGCCCTCGCAGCCCAGGCACACCTTGGCGCGCGCCAGCAAGGCCTCGGGTGTGCGGGCGCCCGGCTGCTCGTGGTCGGCCAGAAAGGCATGGGCCAGCCCGGTGGCCAGCCAGCGGCGGTGGTGTGCGGGGGGCATCGGTGGAGGGACAGCGGGCGTAGAGGGTGGCCCCGGTGCTTCAACCAGCAGGTCTGGCGCTATCTGTCCTGCGCCAGCGGCGCAGGTCGGGATCGCGCGCCGTGTGTCCAGGAAAGCATCGTCGCCGTGGGGATGCCCCACAGCCCGAAAACGACCAGCGTCTTCGAGAGATCTTGAAGCACCGGGGCCGCTGGCATTGTGTCAGATGACCTGGGCCTGCGGCCGCCGTGTGCGGCCCAGTGGATGGTCGATGTGGACCGGAAGTGGATGCTGCAACGGTGGCAATAACGGCGTAGCATGGGTCCACTTTTCTGCAGTGGACGCTTTCCCATGACCGATACCAGCCAGCCCAGCTTCGACGGCCGCGCCGTCATCAACGGCGAACGCGTGGCCGCGCGCGACGGCCAGACTTTTGATTGCATCTCGCCGGTGGACGGCCGCGTGCTCACGCAGGTGGCGCGCGGCGGTCAGGCCGACATCGACGCCGCGGTGGCCGCGGGCCGCGCCGCGTTCGAGGACCGTCGCTGGAGCGGCATGGCCCCCGCGCAGCGCAAGCGTGTGATGATCAAGTTCGCTGACCAGCTGCTGGCGCACGCCGACGAGCTGGCGCTGACCGAGACGCTGGACATGGGCAAGCCGGTGAAATACGCGCGCGCCGTGGACGTGAACAGCGCGGCCAACTGCATCCGCTGGTACGGCGAGGCGGTGGACAAGGTGTACGACGAGATCGCGCCGACGGGCGCTAACGCGCTGGCGCTGATCACGCGCGAGCCGGTGGGCGTGGTGGGCATCATCGTGCCCTGGAACTACCCCATGATCATGGCGGCCTGGAAGATCGCGCCGGCCCTGGCCGCAGGCAACTCGGTGGTGTTGAAGCCGTCGGAGAAAAGCCCGCTGACCGCGCTACGCCTGGCCGAGCTGGCGCTGGCCGCCGGCATCCCGCCGGGCGTGTTCAACGTGGTGCCGGGTTTCGGCACCGAGGCCGGCTCGCCGCTGGCGCTGCACATGGACGTGGACTGCATCGCCTTCACCGGCAGCACGCGCGTGGGCAAGCAGATCCACGTGATGGCCGGGCAGAGCAACCTGAAACGCGCCTGGACCGAGCTCGGCGGCAAGTCGCCCAACATCGTGTTCGCCGACTGCCCCGACCTGGACCGTGCGGTGGAAGCCGCCGTGGGCAGCATCTTCTTCAACCAGGGCGAGAGCTGCAACGCGCCTTCGCGCCTGTTCGTCGAGGCTTCGATCAAGGACGCGTTCCTGGAAAAGGCTTTGAAGCTGGTGCCGCAGTACCAGCCGGGCAACCCGCTGGACAAGGGCACGGTGATGGGCGCCATCGTCGATCAGATGCAGCTGGACAACGTGATGCGCTACATCGGCCTCGGCCAGAGCGAGGGCGCGCAGCTGATCGCGGGGGGCGCGCTGGCTTCGCCGGTGGCGGGCGGTTGTTATGTGCAGCCCACCATCTTCGACGGCGTGACGCCGCAGATGACGATCGCGCGCGAAGAGATCTTCGGCCCGGTGCTGGCCGTGCAGAGCTTCACCGACGCCGCCGACGTGGTGCGCGCCGCGAACAACAGCGTGTACGGCCTGCAGGCCGGCGTGTGGACGCGCGACATCAACAAGGCGCACGGCGTGGCCCGCGCGCTGCGCGCCGGCACGGTGCACGTGAACCAGTACGACGAAGACGACATCACCGTGCCGTTCGGCGGCTTCAAGCAGAGCGGGGTGGGGCGCGACAAGTCGCTGCACGCTTTCGATAAATACACCGAGACGAAGACCACGTGGATACGGATCGATAGCCCCGTGTAACTGGGCCCCCCCCGCGCCGCTTCGCGTCACCCCCCAGAGGGTGGCGGCACTGGCGGCCGGGCAAAGCCCGTTCCGCGGTGCCCTTGGACAAGACACTTCGCACCGGACACTTTTTTCCTTCGAAGGAGACACCCATGAACGCCATGAATGACCTGAAAACTGACCACACCAACGCCGCCTGGCACCAGCGCCGGCTCGATGCCACGCCGCGTGGCGTGGGCGTGATGGGCGACTTCTTCATCGACCACGCGAAGAACGCCGAGCTCTGGGACATCGAGGGGCGCCGCTTCATCGATTTCGCGGGCGGCATCGCGGTGCTCAACACCGGCCATGTGCACCCCAAGGTGCAGGCCGCCATCGCGGCGCAGCTGCAGCGCTTCACGCACAGCTGTTACCAGGTCGTTCCCTACGCCGAGTACGTGTCGCTGGCCGAGCGCATCAACGCCATCGTTCCCATCGAAGGCAAGGCCAAGACGGCTTTCTTCTCCACCGGTGCCGAGGCGATCGAGAACGCCATCAAGATCGCGCGGTCTTCGACCGGCCGCAGCGGCGTGATCGCCTTTGGCGGTGCCTTCCACGGCCGCAGCCTGTTCGCCGTCTCGCTCACCGGCAAGGTCCAGCCCTACAAGGCCGGCTTCGGCCCCTTCCCGCCCGAGATCTACCACGTGCCTTTCCCTGCGGAAGGCGCCTCGCTGGACGAGACGAAGCGCGCCATGGACCACGTGTTCAAGTGCGACATCGAACCGTCGCGCGTGGCGGCCATCGTGTTTGAACCGGTGCAGGGCGAGGGCGGTTTCAACCCGATCCAGAAGGATGCCGTGTTGTGGCTGCGCGCGCTGTGCGACCAGCACGGCATCCTTCTGATCGCCGACGAGGTGCAGACCGGTTTTGCGCGCACCGGCAGGATGTTTGCGATGGAGCACTACGGCGTGTCGCCCGACCTCATGACGATGGCCAAGAGCATGGCAGGCGGCACCACGCTGTCGGCCGTGAGCGGCAAAGCCGCCATCATGGACGGCCCGGCGCCCGGTGGCCTGGGCGGCACCTACGCGGGCAATCCGCTGGCGATTGCGGCGTCGCACGCGGTGCTGGACGTGATGGCCGAAGAAAAGCTGCCCGAGCGCGCGCAGCGGCTGGGCGACCAGCTGGTGGCGCACCTGCGTGCAGCGAAAGCGAAATACCCACGCATCGGCGAGGTGCGCGGCCTGGGCGCGATGGTGGCCTGCGAGTTCGTGGACGCGGCCGGCGCGCCCGACGCCGACACCACGAAGCAGGTGCAAGCCGCGGCCCTGAAACGTGGCCTGCTGCTGCTGACCTGCGGCGTCTACGGCAACGTGATCCGCTACCTGTTCCCGCTCACCATCGAAGACAGCGTGTTCGCCGAAGCCCTGGGCGTTCTCGATGCCGCCATGGCCGAAACGCTGGCCTGAGCCACCTCCACTTCCGCCGGGCAAGCCCCGGCTTTTTTGTGTCTGGAATCCGCATGGGTCAGCCCAGCCTCGATCAACGCATCAACAGCCTGCGCGAGCAGGGCATCCACTCGGTGATGGCCACCTTCACCGACCTGCACGGCAGCCCGAAGGGCAAGCTGGTGCCGCTGGAGGCGCTGCCCGACGCGGTGGCCACCGGCGCGGGCTTCGCGGGACCCAGCATCTGGGGTACGGGCCTGCCGCGCAGGGGCGCGCGCAGCGAGTACCACGGGCGTGTGGTGCCCGAAAGCCTGCGCCTGCTGCCCTTCATGCCCGGCGTGGCGCACGCGGTGTGCGACGGTTTTGCCGGCGGTGAGCCGCTGGACACCTGCTCGCGCCAGTTGCTCAAGCACCAGCTGAACCGCCTGCGCGAGCGCGGCTGGACCTTTCACGTCGGCATCGAGCCCGAGTTCTTCCTGTTGAAACAGGATCCGCAGGGCCGCTGGGGCGTGGCCGATGCGGACGACCGGCAGGACAAACCGTCCTACGACCTGAAGGCGATCCACCGCAATTTCGGCTTTCTGGACGACATGCGCCGCCACCTCACGGCGCTGGGTTTTGAACTGCAGCAGATGGACCACGAAGACGCCGTCGGCCAGTACGAGATCAATTACCGGCACGACGAGGCCCTGGCCGCGGCCGACCGCTACCAGCTCTTCAAGCTCACGGCGCACGCCGTGGCGGCGCGGCACGGCTGCACGTTTTCCACCATGCCCAAGCCGCTGGCGGGCGCGCCGGGCAGCGGCCTGCATTTCCACGTCAGCCTCACGGACGCGCAGGGCAAGGCCGTGATGGCCGACCCGGCCGGCACCCTGGGCCTGAGCACGGCCGGCCACCGGTTCGCCGCTGGCCTGATCGACCACGCCGACGCGCTGGCCGCGCTCTGCGCGCCCACGGTGAACAGCTACAAGCGCCTGGCCAGCAGCGAGAGCGCATCGGGCACCACCTGGTCGCCGGTGTGGAAGACCGTGGGCGACAACAACCGCACCTGCCTCGTGCGCACCGTGGCCGGGCGCATCGAATGGCGCCTGCCCGACCCCTCGTGCAATGTGTACGCCGCACTCGCGGCCACGCTGGCGGCGGGGCTGGACGGTATCGACAGCGCCTTGCCCGCCGCGCCGCCCTGCGACGACGACCTGTACCAGCGCCAGGCCAGCGGCGCGACGATGCCGCCCAGGCTGCCGCGCGACCTGCACGATGCACTCGCCGCGCTGCAGGCCGATGCGGTGTTGCGCGAGGCGGTGGGCGTGGCGTTCTGTGACCAGTTCCTGCGCCTCAAGCGCGCCGAGTGGGACGCTTTTGCGCAGCAGGTGAGCGGCTGGGAGCTGCGGCGCTACGCCAACGCCGGTTGACCCTGCCTGGGTCAGATGCCGCCCGGTGGAGCGATTTCAGGATAATCGCGGGTCTTGAACACTTCTCCCCCCCTCAAAACCTGGACCAAGACCGCACGGCGGCCCTTGCGTGGCCTGGGCCAATCGCTCGGGGCCTACCTGTTCGCGCATTTCGTGGGTGTGCCCGTGCCCTGGAGCGCGGTGCGCCAGACCGACGGCGCGGCGCTGCTGGCCTACGAGCATGAGCGCCTGCTGGCGCTGGCGGCGGCCGGTGAGCAGGTGCCTCCGGTGGTGGCTTTCGACGGCGAATCGCTGGTGACGGGCGACGTGGGCACGACGCTGGAACACCTGCTGCACCGCCTGCCCGAGGCCGAGCGCCTGCCCCTGATGTGCGCGGCCAGCGCCGATCTGGCGGTGTTTCACGCGCGCGGCCAGTGGCACGGCGGCGCGCAGGCCCGCAACCTGACCTGGGACGGGCAGCGTTTTGCCCGGATCGACTTCGAGGAACGCCTGTTTCCCGGCCTGTCGCTGGAGATGGTGCAGCGCTACGACGCGCTGCAGCTGGTGATGTCGCTGGCCCGTTTCCTGGAGCCGCTGGGGCCCCAGGCGGTGCTGGCGGTGCTCAACGCCTACCGCGAGGCGCACGAAGCGGCGCATCCGGCCGAGCGCGGCCACTCCAGCCTGCAAGCCTTCCTGGCCCACCTGCTGCCACGGTTGCAGCGTGTGTCACGCATCGCGGCCTGGTCCACCCGGCTGAACCATTCGCGTGAACTGGTGAGGCTGCGCACCGTGCTGGAAGGCATGGTCGCGTTCGTCGACACCTCCGGTCAGCAGCGGTAGCCCGGGTCGAGCCGCTCCAGCTTGCGCAGCAGCGCCGGCCACGCGAGCATCGCGCCCTGGCCCGCGGTGGCGATGCGCATCACGTCGGCCATGCCGGCCAGGATGGCCGGGTCCACTTGGCAGAGCTCCCCGCCGCCGGCCTGCGCATCGATCTGGATGCGGCAGGTGTTTTCCAGTGTGTACATGGAGAGGAAGGCGTCGGCGATGGTCCGGCCCACGGTGAGCAGGCCGTGGTTGCGCAACACCAGGTGGTTCGCGCTGCCCAGGTCGGCCTGCAGGCGTGGCTTCTCGTCGGGGCGGAAGGCCACGCCTTCGTAGTCGTGGTACGCCAGCGAGGCCAGCACGAACGTGCTTTGCTGGCTGATCGGCAGAATGCCGGCCGTTTGCGCGCTCACCGACACGCCGGCACGCGTGTGGGTGTGCAGCACGCAGCCCACGTCGGGGCGGGCTTCGTGCACCGCGCTGTGGATCACGAAGCCAGCCGGGTTGACCGGGAACGGGCTGTCCAGCAGCTTGTTGCAGGCCATGTCGACCTTGACCAGGCTGCTGGCGGTGATCTCGTCGAACATCAGGCCGTAGGGGTTGATGAGGAACTGGTGCTCACCACCGGTCACGCTGTCGGGCAGCTTGGCGCTGATGTGGGTGAAGACCAGATCGCTCCAGCCATAGGCCGCCACCAGCCGGTAACAGGCCGCGAGGTCGCAGCGCAAGGCCCACTCTTCGGGGTTGACGGAGTCTTTGAGCGAGGGGATGTTGAGCATGCCGTGTCTCCTGGGCCGCGTCGAGGTGCGCGGCTGTGGGTGACATGGTCATGCGCAGAGGGCTGGCGGGGTGTCGCAAGTCGGACAGCCCGGCGTGCAGTGGCTTCACGCCAGATCACGGCGGAACCGGCTTGGCCGGGCCACTCGTGATGCCCCCCTCAGGGGGGTGACGCCGCAGGCGGCGCGGGGGGAGCTACTTCTTCACACCGCAGGTGTTCAAGCCCAGCAGCGTGTACACCGGGCACCAGCCCATCAGGCCGGTGAGCAGGGGCACCACGCCGATGTAGCCCCAGACGCCGATGGCGCCGGTGGCGGCGGCGGCGATCAGGGCCAGGCCTGCGACGATGCGCAGGATGCGGTCGATGCCGCCTTCGTTTTTGCTCATGGGAATACTCCAGTGAAAGAAGGGAACCGGGTCCACCGCGGGGCGGCGCCGTGCAGCGCGCTGGCCACGGTGGGGCTGGGCGTATTGAACCGGTTGGGCGGGCGGCGGTATGTGACCTGTGTCACAAAGCCCGTCCGCCCGGCGCGCACGCGAGGGCGGCGGCGCCGGCACTGGCCGGGGGATCAGCGCGACTGGTACGCGGCCACGGCGCGCAGGCCGGCGCTGTCGCGGATGGTGATGCACTCGCGCGAGAGCTCGACCAGACCTTCGCGCTCGAAGCGGTGCAGCAGGCGGGTGACGATCTCCCGCACCGTGCCCAGCTCGTCGGCCAGCGCCTGGTGGGTGGCGCGCACCTGCTGACCGTGGCCGAGCAGGGCGCTGGCCAGGCGGCTGTCGAGCCGCTGGAAGGCGATGGCTTCGATCAGGCCGGTGAGGTCGGCCATGCGCGCGGCAAAGAGGCCCAGCACGTAGGCGCGGAAGTGGTCATCGGTCAGCGCGGCGCGAAAATCCGCCGGCGAGAGCAGGGCCAGGCGGGTTTCGCAGGTGGCCACGCCGCGCGCCGTGAGCGGCTGGTCCGCGAACAGGCCGGCCGACGACACCAGGCACATCTCTCCGGGCGAGACACGGTAAAGCTCCAGTTCTCGCCCGTTGGCCGCGCTGCGCGAGACCCGCACCTCGCCGCTGAGCACCATTGGGAAACCCTGGCAGGCCTCGTTCTCGCGAAACAGCTGGGTGCCGGCGGGCACCTGCATCACCGTCAGCCGGGGCAACAGGCCGGGCAGCCCTCCCAGCGCCGGGTACAGCGACAGCAGATCGGGCGGGGTCGGGGTGGGCATGGCGCATTGTAGGAGCGCGGTGGCAGCGGAAGATGCGAACTGGAAAGGGAAGTTCGTTCGAATTTTTTGAATTCAGGCTTCAAGCGGTTTGACGCTTGGCGCCGGACCGGGTGCCTACACTCCCGGCATGTCTGACTCCGCCATCCTCCGTTACCACCCCGTCGCCCGTGTGCTGCACTGGGTGCTGGGCCTGGCCCTGATCGGGGTGTTCGCCCTGGGGCTGTACATGGCCGACCTGCCGTTTTCGCCCCAGCGCCTGAAACTCTACAGCTGGCACAAATGGGTTGGTGTGTTGGTGCTCACATTCACCGCAGTGCGCCTCATATGGCGCCTGGTGCACCGCCCGCCCGCGTTGCCCGCGACCATTGTCCAGGCCATGCCGGCCTGGCAGCGCGGGGCCCACCACGCCACGCACGGCGGGCTTTACCTGCTGTTTTTCGCCGTGCCGCTGCTGGGCTGGGCCTACAGCTCGGCCGCCGGTTTCCCCATCGTGCTGTTCGGCCTGTGGCAGTTGCCCGATTTCGTGCCCGTGAGCGAGGCCCTGGCCGACGTGCTCAAGCCTTTGCACCGGCTCTCGGCCTATGCGATGGCGGCCTTGGTGCTGCTGCACGTGGCCGGCGCGCTCAAGCACCACTTCGTGGACCGCGACGGCCTGCTGCTGCGCATGGGCTGGGGCGGTCGCTGAGCGTCCAAAGCCCACGCCATCCTCTTTTTGATGCCCCGTTTTTGAAAGTCCCGACATGCCTCTGCGCCCGACATCCTTCCCCCTGGTCTGTGGGCTTGCTCTGAGCGGCCTGATGCCCCTGGGCGCCCAGGCCCAGCAGCAACTGGTGCCCGCGCAAAGCGAGATCGCCTTCGTGAGCCGCCAGATGGGCGTGCCGGTCGAGGGCAAGTTCAAGCGCTTCAGCGCCCAGGTGGCATTCGACCCGGCCAAGCTCGCGACCAGCAAGATCGCCTTCACGGTGGACACGGGCAGCGCCAGCATCAGCCGCGAGGCCGACGCCGAGCTGCCCAAGGCGACCTGGTTCAACGTGGCCGCGTTTCCCAAGGCCAGCTTCACCTCCAGCGGCATCAAGCGCATCGACGCCACCAAGTACGAAGTGGCCGGCAAGCTCAGCATCAAGGGCGTGAGCAGCGACGTGGTGGTGCCCGTCACGCTGGCCCAGAGCGGCGCCACCACCACCGCCACCGGCGCCTTCCCGATCAAGCGACTGTCCTTCCGCATCGGCGAGCAGGAGTGGGCCGACACCTCGATGGTGGCCGACGAGGTGCAGGTGAAGTTCAAGATTGCGCTCACGGGCGTGGGCAAGCTGTGATCCCCCCTGCGCCGCTGCGCGTCTTCCCCCAGGGGACGATGCCTGTGGCCCGGCAAAGCCGGTTCCACGGCATCCTGGGTTTTGGACACGCGCGCCGGAGATTTTTTGATCGTTCTTTTCAACCAACCCGAACCTAGGAGTTCAACCATGCGCAAATCCCTGTCCTTGCTGGCCGCTGCGGCCGTTCTGTCCACCGCCGGCATCGCCCAGGCCGCCGAGTACGCGATCGACCCGACGCACACGTTTGCCACCTTCGAGATCGGTCACTTCGGCGCCAGCGTGAACCGCGCCCGCTTCGACAAGAAAGAAGGCAAGGTCAGCTTCGACAAGGCCGCCAAGACCGGCATGGTGGACATCAGCATCGACATGACCTCGGTGAACTCCGGCACGGCCATGTTCGACAAGCACCTGCAGAGCCCGGACATCTTTGACGTCGCCAAGTACCCCAAGGCCCAGTTCGTGTCGAGCAAGTTCGTGTTCAACGGCGACAAGGTCGCTTCCGTTGAAGGCAACCTGACGCTGCTGGGCAAGACCCAGCCGGTGACGATGAAGGCCAACCAGTTCAACTGCTACGACAGCCCCATGCTCAAGCGCGAAGTCTGTGGCGGCGACTTCGAAGCCACCATCGACCGCACCGCCTTCGGCGCGAACTACGGCGTGGACTGGGGCTTCCCGAAGAACGTGCGCCTGGTGATCCAGGTGGAAGCCGTTAAACAGTAACCCCCCTGCGCCGCTTCGCGGCTTCCCCCCGGAGGGGGGACCACGCCCTTGGACCGGCGGAGCCGGATCCTTGGCGTGTGCTGGGTCCGGGCACGTGCTCCGGAACGTCCTCAACAAAGGCCCGCTTCTGCGGGCCTTTGTCATGGGCTTGTGGCTTGCTCCAGGCGCTCCAGGAAATGGATGGCGTGTTCTCGTGTGTCGCCGCACATCTCCCGGCTCGGCGGCAGTGAGCCGCACACCTTGGGCCGTTCGGGCAGGCCGAACAGCCGGCAGCGCAAAGCTTCGTCCAGGTGCGGGCAGGGCATGCCTGCGGGTTTGCCGTTCGGCAGGCCCGGCATGGGGCTGCTGATGGATGGCGCGATGCAGCAGGCGGCGCAGCCGGGGCGGCAGGCGAGGGTGGGCGCGGGGGATGCTGGCATGGCACCGATTGTCAGCGGTTCGTCGCAGGCCGGGCGCTACACTCTGCCGCCGACTTGAGATCGCGGTGGGCGTGTCGATGACCCCCTGTATTTGTTTGATGCCCTGGCCCACACCGTGAAGATCCCCACCCCTGAAACGCTGCTCGCCCGACTGACGCGCTGGCGCCTGTGGCTGTACGCCGCGCTGGCCCTGCTGCTGGGCGCGCTGCTGGTGCAGGCGGCGCACAAGGTGATGGCCGAACTCAGCTACGGCGCCATCGTCGAGGCGGTGCGCGGCACGCCGCCGGCCACCTTGCTGCTGTCGGTGCTGGCCACGGCGCTGAGCTTTCTGGCGCTGACCTTGTACGACCGCTCCGCCCTGCAATACGCGGGCGCCCGGCTGCCCTACCGCGTGGTGGCCGAGACCTCTTTCATCGCCTTTGCGCTGTCCAACACCATGGGGCTGGGCGTGCTCACGGGCGGCGCGGTGCGCATGCGCCTGTATGGTGCGGCGGGGCTGGAGGCGGGGCTGATTTCCCGCGCCATCGCGTTCAACGCCGTCGGTTTTGGCGTCGGCATCGTGGTGGTGGGGGCGGCCGCGGTGGTGTGGGGCGCCGGTGCGGTGGCGGCCATGGTGGGGCTGTCGGCCGGGCTGCTGAAGGCCCTGGGTGTGGCGGTGCTGCTGGCGGCGGCGGGGTTCGTCGGGGTGTGTCGTGGCGGTGGTGACGATCTGCGTCTGGCCGGATGGTCGCTGCGCCTGCCGAGCGCGTCGATCGCGGCCCAGCAGCTGCTGGCCTCGGCCCTGGACGTGGTGGCGGCCGCGGCCGCGCTCTGGGTCTTGCTGCCTGAGGGAGCGATCGGTTTCCCCGCCTTCGTGGGCTTCTATGCGCTGGCCATTGCCCTGGGGGTGATCAGCCACGTGCCGGGCGGCCTGGGGGTGTTCGAGGCAGTGATGCTGCTGGCCCTGGGCCACCAGGTGCCCGCCCACCAGCTGGTGAGCGCGCTGGTGCTCTACCGCGCTGTCTACCACCTGTTGCCGCTGGTGCTGGCGCTGACCTTGCTGGTGCTGTCCGAGCTGCAGCGCGGTGCCGCCACGCCGGTGGTGCGGGCGGCGGCCAGTCTGTCGCCGCTGCTGCTGTCGGCCTTCACCTTCGTGATCGGCGTGATGCTGCTGGTGTCGGGCGTGACGCCGGCCAGCGAAGACGCAACCGCCGCGCTCGCGCAGCTGATGCCGCTGCCCATCGTCGAAGCGGCGCACTTTCTGGGCAGCATCATCGGGCTGGCGCTGCTGTTCGTGGCCCGGGGCATGTTTCTGCGGCTCGACGCCTCCTGGTGGGCTGGCCTGATCCTGGCGCTGGTGAGTCTGGTGCTCTGCCTGCCCAAGGGCATCGCGGTGTCCGAAGCGGTGTTGCTCAGCGTGCTGACGGCGAGCCTGGCGCTGTCGCGCCGGCAGTTCAACCGCAAGGCGGCGCTGTTTTCGCAGGCCTTCACCAGCGGCTGGCTGGCCGCGGTGGCCGTGGTGGTGGCGGCCACCGGTGCCCTGCTGTTTTTCGTCTACCGCGACGTCGCCTACGTGAACCAGGTCTGGTGGCAGTTCGCCTTCGATGGCCACGCGCCGCGCTCGCTGCGGGCCATGGTGGCGGTGGCGTTGCTGGCCCTCATCGTCGCCCTGGTTCAGCTGTTGCGCCGGCCCCACCCGGCGCTGATCAAGCCCAGCGCCAGCGATCTGGACCAGGCGGCGCGCATCGTGCGTGCGCAAGGGGTGGCGGGCGCGGGGCTGGTGATGATGGGCGACAAGAGTCTGATGGTCTCCGAGTCGCAGCGCGCGTTTGTCATGTTCGGGCGGCGCGGCCGCTCCTGGGTGGCGTTGTACGACCCGGTGGGGCCTGCGAGCGAGTGGCCCGAGCTGGTGTGGCGCTTCGTCGAGCAGGCCCGCGAGTCCGGCGGGCGGGCCGCGTTCTACCAGGTGCGCCCCGAGGCGCTGCCGGTCTACCTGGACGCCGGCCTGCGTGTCTACAAGCTGGGCGAGTGCGCGCTGGTGGACCTGCCCGGCTTCAGCCTGCAGGGCAAGCAGCGCTCCAATCTGCGCCACGGCGTGGCGCGTGCGCAGCGCGAAGGCCTGAGTTTCGAGGTGCTGGCGCCCGGTGCGGCGGCGCCGGTGTTCGACGAGTTGCAGGCGATTTCAGACGCCTGGCTGAACGACCACAACACGGCCGAGAAGGCTTTTTCGCTCGGCGCGTTCCAGCGCGACTACGTGCTGGGCCAGCCGGTGGCGCTGGTGCGGCAGGCCGGGCGGGCGGTGGCGTTTGCCACCCTGATGTGCACCGACCAGAAGATCGAGGCCAGCGTGGACCTGATGCGCCAGCTGCCCGACGCGCCGCGCAGTTCGATGGATTTCCTGTTTGCCCAGGTGATCCTGCACTTCCAGGCCCAGGGCTTCCAGCGCTTCAACCTCGGCATGGTGCCGCTGGCGGGCATGGCCCAGCACCCGCTGGCGCCCAACTGGCAGCGCCTGGCGCGCCTGCTGTTCAACCACGGCGAGAACTTCTACAACTTCCAGGGTCTGCGCGCCTTCAAGGCGAAGTTCGATCCGGTCTGGGAGCCCCGTTACCTCACCGCGCCGGGCGGGCTGGCGCCTTTCATCATCCTCACCGACATCGCCGCTTTGATCGCCGGCGGCTTCCGACGGGTCATGTCCAAATGAACACCTTTGCCACCGCCTTGCTGGCGTTTTGTTGTGCGCTGACCGCGCCGGGTCTGGTCCAGGCGCAGGAAAAAATCTCGCACGGCCGCTTCAAGGACGTGTCGCTCTACCGGCCCAAGGGCGAGGTGAAGTCGTTCGCCATCCTGCTCTCGGGTGAAGCGGGCTGGACGCCCGCCATGGCCGCGCTGGCCAGGCCGCTGGTGGAGCAGGGCGCGGTGGTGGCGGGCGTGAACACGCCGCAGCTGCTGGCCCTGCTGGAGAAAGACGGCGGCGACTGCGCGCTGCCCGACGGCGATTTCGAGAACCTGTCGCACTTCCTGCAAGGCTATGCGCGTCTGAAGGCTTATTACCCGCCGCTGCTGGTGGGGCAGGGCTCGGGCGCCAGCCTGGCCTACGCCTTGATCGCTCAGGCGCCCGAAGGCACGTTTGGCGGCGCCTTGTCGGCGGGTTTCTGCCCCGAGCTGGTGTTTGCCAAGCCCTTGTGCAAAGGCGAGGGCGTTCATTTCAGGCAGCAGGCCGACAAGCGTGCCCTCACTTTGTTGCCTGCCGAGAAGCTGCGAGCGCCCTGGATCGCCTTGCACGGGAGCGACGACAAGGTGTGCGAGGCCGGGGCCGCCCAGGCCTTCGTGGCCCAGGTGCCCGGGGCCGAGCTGGTGCCGCTGGCGGGGGCCACCGAACACGGCGTGCTGTCCGGCAAGGGCGGGCTGACGGCCTACCAGGCCGCCTACCGCAAGCTCGCGGCGGGGGTGGTGGTCAAGCCGCAGGGCGCGGGCAGCGACATCGCCGACCTGCCGCTGGTGGAGGTGCCGTCCAGCGTGCCGTCCGACGTGTTTGCTGTGCTGGTGTCGGGGGATGGCGGCTGGGCTGGCCTGGACAAGAAGGTGGCGGCCGTCATGGCCACTCGCGGCGTGCCGGTGGTCGGGCTGGATTCGCTGCGCTATTTCTGGAAGCAACGCACGCCGCAGGGATTGGCCAGCGACCTCGACAGGCTGTTGCGGCACTACGCCGTGCAATGGAAGAAGAGCCGGGTGGTACTGATCGGCTATTCCCAGGGGGCCGACGTGCTGCCGTTCGCGCTGAACCGCATGTCCAGCGCGTCCCGCAGCCTGGTGGCGCACACGGTGCTGATCGGGCCGGGCGAGAAGGCTTCGTTCGAATTCAAACTGTCCAACTGGGTGGTGCGCAACCACCTGGGTCTGCGGCTCAAACCCGAGCTGGCCAGCTTGTCGGCCGCCACCACCACCTGCCTCTACGGCAGCGACGACCGCGACACCATCTGCCCCACGACCTCGACCGAACTGGTGACGCCGGTGCAGCTCAAGGGCGACCACCACTTCGGCGGCAACTACGAGCTGCTGGGCGAGCAGATCCTGTTGCACGCAAAAGTGCCTTAGACAGAACACCCCCGCCGCGCTGCGCGCGACCCCCCGAGGGGGCGGCACTGGCCGTCCGGCGAAGCCGGCCCGGCGGTGCCCTGGGGAGGGTCACTTCATGCGTTGTGGGTCGCGCTCCGATGTCTCAGTCTGCAAAGCGGCGGGCGGCGTTGAGTACTTGGTCCACCACGCCTTGCACGCTGGTGCGGGCGGCCTCTGCGATCAGTTGTCCGTCTGCATCAAACGCTTCGCCAGCCTTGGACAGCGCGAATTGTTTGGGCGACACCCAGCACTGCAGGTTCATCAGCAGCGGCGCCAGGTGGCTCAGGCTGCGCAGGCCGCCGAGTGCGCCGGGCGAGGCCGAGAGCATGCCCACCACCTTGCCGGCAAAGGGCTTGCCGCCGTTGGCCCACAGCGGGTCGTCTTTGACGGGGCGCGACACCCAGTCGATGGTGTTTTTCAGCAGGCCGGTGTAGCTGCCGTTGTACTCGGGTGAAACCACCAGCCAGGCCGGGTGGGTGTGGAAGATTTCCTTCAGGCGGATCACGTCGCGTGGGATGCCGCGCGCTTCCAGGTCGCCGTTGTAGAGCGGCAGATCGAAGTCGCCCAGCTCCAGGTGGGTGACCTGGGCGCCGGCGGCGCGGGCGGCGTCGGCCGCGACCCTGGCGAGCTTGCGGTTCCAGGACTGGGCGCGGCTGCTGCCGGCGAAAACGAGGAGGGGGATGGGGGTGGCGGTGGTCATGCGTGGGTCTTGGTGGTGCGCGCGGCGGTGCGGGCCGTCGATGGGCGGCCCGGTGGGCCGCGTGGATGTTCCGATTGTGGGGCTGGGGTGTCCGCCTCGGAGCCAGAGGGTTTTCGGGCTTGGCCGCGGGCGGGTGTGCGGGTCTGGGCGAAAGGCGCCCGGTTCAGCGCTCAGCGGCGTGGTGTCTTCGGCGCGCCGAATTCTTCCAGCGCGTCCAGCGCCAGCAACAGGCTGGTGCGGTGCTCGCGTGCCACGGTCTGCCAGGGCAGGCCGGTGAGCGCCGCTTCGAGCCCCCAGAGCAGGTTGAGGCTGGCGCGTGGGTCGCTGCGCTTCACCCGGGCGTAGGCGGCCACCGATCCCAGCCGCCGCAGCGTGGTCAGATCGGGAATGCCGGCCGCTGCCAGCATGGCCTGCGACTTCGGGCCGAGGCCGGGCAGGGCGGCCAGCGCCGGTTCGCCGGTTGCGCGTGGGGTGGTGCTGGGCACGGGTGGGCGGCGAAGGGGCATTGATGGGACAATTGCGGGTTGCCCGAGCCAGACGCCGGCCGGGCGGCGGGTGTTTCACGTGAAACACACCGCATCCGCATTGTCGGGCAGCGCGCCAGCCGCCGTGCCCTGGAGCTTTCACCATGTTGTACCCACAAGAATTTGATGTCATCGTCGTCGGCGGTGGCCACGCCGGCACCGAGGCCGCGCTCGCCGCCGCGCGCATGGGCTGCGCCACGCTGCTGCTCACGCACAACATCGAGACGCTGGGGCAGATGAGCTGCAACCCCAGCATCGGCGGCATCGGCAAGGGCCACCTGGTGAAAGAGGTGGACGCGCTGGGCGGGGCGATGGCGCTGGCCACGGACGAGGGCGGCATCCAGTTCCGCATCCTCAACAGCAGCAAAGGCCCGGCTGTGCGCGCCACCCGCGCCCAGGCCGACCGCATTTTGTACAAGGCCGCGATCCGTCGCATGCTGGAGAACCAGCCGAACCTGTGGCTGTTCCAGCAGGCGGTGGACGACCTGATGGTCGAAGGCGATCGGGTGGTGGGCGCCGTCACGCAGGTGGGCATCAAATTCCGCAGCCGCACCGTGGTACTGACCGCAGGCACCTTTCTCGATGGCAAGATCCACGTCGGCCTGAACAACTACGCCGCCGGCCGCGCCGGTGATCCGCCCGCCATCAGCTTGTCGGCCCGGCTGAAGGAGCTGAAGCTGCCGCAGGCGCGCCTGAAGACTGGCACCCCGCCGCGCATCGACGGCCGCAGCATCGACTATTCCAAGTGCCAGGAACAACCGGGCGACGGCGTGCCCGGTGGCATGAACCCCGACCAGCCGGTGCCGGTGTTCAGCTTCATGGGGCAATCGGTACCTCACCCGAAGCAGGTGCCGTGCTGGATCACCCACACCAACCTGCGCACACACGAGATCATCCGCAGTGGCTTCGACCGCAGCCCCATGTTCACGGGCAAGATCGAGGGCGTGGGCCCGCGCTACTGCCCGAGCGTGGAAGACAAGATCAACCGCTTCGCCGACAAGGACAGCCACCAGATCTTCCTGGAGCCCGAGGGCCTGACGACCCACGAGGTCTACCCCAACGGCATCAGCACCAGCCTGCCGTTCGACATCCAGTACGCGCTGGTGCGCAGCATGCCGGGGCTGGAGAACGCCCACATCCTGCGCCCGGGCTACGCCATCGAATACGACTACTTCGACCCGCGCTCGCTCAAGAACAGCTTCGAGACGAAACAGATCCAGGGCCTGTTCTTCGCCGGCCAGATCAACGGGACTACGGGCTACGAAGAAGCCGCCGCCCAGGGTCTGTTCGCCGGGCTCAACGCCGCGCTGCAGGTGAAAGGCGAAGCGCCCTGGCTGCCGCGCCGCGACGAGGCTTACCTGGGTGTGCTGGTGGACGACCTCGTGACCCAGGGCGTGACCGAGCCCTATCGCATGTTCACCAGCCGGGCCGAGTTCCGCCTGCAGCTGCGCGAAGACAACGCCGACATGCGCCTGACCGAAGCCGGTCGCCAGATGGGCTTGGTGGACGATGCGCGCTGGGACGCCTTCAGCCGCAAGCGCGATGCCGTGGCGCGGGAAACCGAGCGCCTGAAATCGACCTGGGTGAACCCGCGCAACCTGCCGGCGGCGGAGAGCGAGCGGGTGCTGGGCAAGGCGATTGAACACGAACACAACCTGTTCGACCTGCTGCGTCGCCCGGCCGTGGGTTACGCCGATCTGCTGGGCATGGGCGGTGGCAAGTACCACCCGGCCGCCCGGGCCGACGACGCCGATGCCCGCCCGGTGGTTTCACGTGAAACACTGGGAGAGCTGTACGAGCCGGTGGTGGAGCAGGTGGAGATTGCCGCCAAATACTCGGGCTACATCGACCGCCAGAAGGATGAGGTGGAGCGGGCGTCGCACTACGAGGGTCTGAAACTGCCGGTTGATCTGGACTACCTGCAGGTGACGGCGCTCTCGTTCGAGGCACGGCAGAAGCTGGCCAAACACCGGCCCGAAACCTTGGGGCAGGCCTCGCGCATCTCGGGCATCACGCCGGCCAGCATCTCGCTGCTGCTGATCCACCTGAAGAAGGGCGGCTTCAAGGGTTTTGCCACTGTGACGGTGGAAGGCGCCGAGGCATGAGCCAGGATGTGCTGACTTCCGGTCTTCGAGCCCTGGGCTTGCAACTGAGCGACGAGCAGGTGAGCCTGCTGCTGGACTACCTGGCGTTGCTGCAGAAGTGGAACAAGGTCTACAACCTGACCGCTGTGCGCGACCCTGCCGAGATGATGACGTACCACCTGCTGGACAGCCTGGCCGCCATCGGCCCGCTGCTGCGCCAGACCGGCGGTCAGCCGGTGAAGTTGCTGGACGTGGGCTCGGGTGGCGGGCTGCCGGGGGTGGTGATCGCCATCACCTGTCCGCAGATCGACGTGACGTGCGTGGACACGGTGGGCAAGAAGGCCGCGTTCATCCAGCAGGCGGCCGCTGCCCTGAAACTGCCGAACCTGCGGGGTGTGCACGCGCGGGTGGAATCGTTGAGGGCGGAAGAGGGCGCCGGCTTCGATGTGGTCTGCTCGCGGGCCTTTGCTTCGCTGGTGGATTTCACGGCCTGGTCTTCGCCGGCGCTGAAACCGGGGGCGGTGTGGATGGCGATGAAGGGCAAACATCCTTCTGAAGAGATCGCTGCGTTGCCGGCTTCGGTGGCGGTGTTTCACGTGGAACAGTTGGTGGTGCCGGGGCTGGATGCGGAGCGTTGCATCGTGTGGCTTCGTCCGTCTCCTTCGGTCTGAGTCCTTCTCTTCCCCCGCGTTTCGCTCGTTGCACCTCGCGTCAGGCCGGTGGCGTCATGCGCGTTCTCCGGCCCACGCTCGCGGGCTGACTGATTTGTTCGCTGGCGTCGCTTCGTCAACGCCGGGCTGACACGCCTCTTATTGTGGCGGCCGCGAATGGCCACTACCGTCCTGTGAGTGGCGGTTGTGGGCGTCCTTTGGACGCCTGTTGGGTGACCCTTCTGTCACTGGGGGTGGTTGGTTTGGGTGGGAGGGTGCAGGCCCGATTCGCGGTTGCCACAGAGCGGGTGCGCAAAACAGGTCTTGACGCCAGCCCGGCAGCACGCCAAAAGCATCTGCCCGCGAGCGTGGGCCGGAGCAATCCCAGCCGGACCAACCACCTCTGCGAACACGCCGCGAGCGCAAAACGCAACGCAAAACGCAACGCAAGCAAAGACACACAGAAGAAGAGCAGGGCAGTCACGTAAACTCAGCCCCTCAACTCCCGGGGTTTTCACATGTTCGGCATCGCAGATTACGGCGCGTTTGTCGCCGCCATTGTTTTGTTCCTGGCCATTCCCGGCCCGGGCAACCTCGCACTCATCACCTCCACCGGCAAGGGCGGCGTCCGCGGCGGGCTGGCGGCCACCTTCGGCCTCATTGCGGGCGACCAGGTGCTGATGTGGATGGCGGTGGCCGGTGTGGCGGCCCTGCTCGCGGCCTACCCCACGGCCTTCAGCGCCGTGCAATGGCTGGGCGCGGCCTACCTCGCCTGGCTGGGCTTCCGGATGCTCACCGCCAAGCCCGGCGCCAAACCCGTGCTCAACATCCGCCCGCGCCAGTACTTCCAGCAGGCGCTCACCATCACCCTGCTCAACCCCAAGGCCATCGTGTTCTACATGGCCTTCTTCCCGCTGTTTGTCGACCCGGCGAACCACCAGGGGCTGCTCACCTTCGGCGCCATGGCCGCCACCATCGCCGTGCTCACCTTTCTGTACGGCCTGATCGTGGTGCTGCTGACGCACCATCTGGCCGAACGCATGCGGGCAAACCCCCGGATCGCGCGCACGCTGGAAAAACTCGCCGGCATTTTCCTGATTGGTTTCGGCATCAAGCTGGCCATCACCAAATGAGCCCTGCCGCCATGAAAGCACGCCACGGCGTGCGGGGTGCCGGGTCGTCCCAAGCCGCGCGCGCCTCTTTGAGCGGTGGTGCGGTACCCGAAGTGACCTGCCTGGGGGCCATGCATGGCTAAGATTTTCTGTGTCGCCAATCAGAAGGGCGGCGTCGGCAAGACCACCACCACCGTCAACCTCGCCGCCGGCCTGGCCAAGGTGGGGCAGCGCGTGCTCATGGTGGACCTGGACCCGCAGGGCAACGCCACCATGGGCTCGGGCGTGGACAAACGCAGCCTGGAACTGACGGTGTACGACGTGCTGCTGGAGTCCGCCACGGTGGCGGAGGCGGCTGTGCTGTCGGAGAAGTGTGGCTACCACGTGCTTGGCGCCAACCGCGAACTGGCCGGGGCCGAGGTGGAACTGGTGGAGCTGGAGCGGCGCGACAAGCGCCTGAAAGCCGCACTCGCAGCGGTCGACGCCGACTACGACTTCGTGCTGGTGGATTGCCCGCCCAGCCTGTCCATGCTCACCCTCAACGGCCTGTGCGCTGCGCACGGGGTGATCGTGCCCATGCAGTGCGAATACTTCGCGCTCGAAGGCCTGACCGATCTGGTCAACACCATCAAGCAGGTGCACGCCAACCTCAACCCCGACCTGCAGATCATCGGCCTGCTGCGCGTCATGTTCGACCCGCGCATCACCCTGCAGATGCAGGTGAGCGACCAGCTCAAGGCCCACTTCGGCGACAAGGTGTTCGACACCGTGATCCCGCGCAACGTGCGCCTGGCCGAAGCGCCGAGCTACGGCCTGCCCGGCGTGGTGTTCGACCCGGCGGCGCGCGGGAGCCAGGCTTTCGTCTCCTTCGCCACCGAAATGGTCGAGCGCATCCGGGCGCTGTGACCGGCGACTGTTTCACGTGAAACCAGACAACGTCCTCATCCTGCCCGGCTGGCAAAGCAGCGGGCCAGACCATTGGCAGAGCCGCTGGGAAGCCTTGTACGGCTACCGCCGCGTGGACCAGCACGACTGGATGCGTCCCCGGCGCGGCGACTGGATCGCGCGGCTGGAAGATGTGATCCTGGGCACCGATGGCCCGGTGGTGCTGGTGGCCCACAGCCTGGGCTGCATCCTGACCGCCGCCTGGGCCGAGGTCTCGCGCAGCACTGCACGGGTGCAGAGTGCGCTGCTGGTCGCCCCCGGTGACGCCGAGCGCGAGGAACTGCGCGGCGTGCTGCCCAGCTGGTCACCCATCGTGCGTCAGCGCCTGCCGTTCCCGAGCATCCTGGTGGGCAGTCGCAACGACCCGTATTGCAGCTTCGAGCGCGTGCAGGGTCTGGCCGAGAGTTGGGGCTCCCGCTTGGTCGATCTTGGCGAGCGGGGGCACATCAATGCCGAGTCGGGTTTGGGGGCTTGGCCTGAAGGACGAGGGCTGCTGGCCGAGTTGGAAGGTGGCGCATGCGCTTGAAGCTGTGGTCCGACAAGACACCGGCGCACGCAGGTGTGAATTCGACGCGCACGGGATTTTTCGACACGACATTCGGGATCGTGTCCGTCGTGGCCGAGGCCTTCGCGGGCGTGCTGTCTTTGACCGGTATTCCGGTCGCCCTGTTTTTTGGCAAGCTCTTTCTGGCGGCCATCCTGGCCGGCGTCGTGTGTGGTGTGGTGTTGCGCCTGCGTCGCAGGCGCCCAGCTGTGCGGACTGAAACGACCTATCGCCTGCCCCTGTGGAGCAGCCCCGGGCTGTTGGCGCTGTCTGTGGTGGAGGTGGCATTCCTGGTGGAAGCCACCAAACTGCCGGTGCGCACCGATCAACCGGATTTCTCCCAAACCAACTGGCTGCTGGTCCTGCTGGCGGTTGGTGTCGCTTATTTCTTGCAGCGTGCCTGGTTCCGTCGGTGGTTTGCCCGACAACCTTCCTTGCACGCACAAGCTCAACAGAACAAACACTGACGCTCAGGAAATGCCATGGTCACCAAAAAACCCAAAGGCCTAGGCCGCGGACTCGAAGCCCTGCTGGGCCCCAAAGTGGCGGAAGCCACTTCGCCCGACGCGCAGGAAAACGAGCGCAACCAGACGCCGACCAGCCTGCCATTGACCGAGCTCGTGGCGGGCGTCTACCAGCCGCGCACGCGCATGGACGAGGGCGCGCTGTACGAGCTGGCCGAGTCGATCAAGGCCCAGGGCATCATGCAGCCGATCCTGGTGCGCAAGCTGGTCGATGGCCCGAACGCTGGCAAGTACGAGATCATCGCGGGCGAGCGGCGCTTCCGCGCCTCCCGGCTCGCGGGGCTGGACAGCGTGCCGGTGCTGGTGCGCGATGTGCCGAACGAGGCCGCTGCGGCCATGGCGCTGATCGAGAACATCCAGCGTGAAGACCTCAACCCGTTGGAAGAAGCCCAGGGTTTACAACGTCTGGTAAAGGAGTTTGGGCTCACTCACGAACAGGCGGCCCAGGCCGTGGGCCGTTCGCGCAGCGCGGCGAGCAACCTGCTGCGCCTGTTGCAACTGGCCGAGCCGGTGCAGACCATGCTGATGGCGGGCGACCTGGACATGGGCCATGCGCGTGCGCTGCTGACGTTGGACAAGGCCACCCAGATCACGGCCGGCAACCAGATCGCGGCCAAAAAGATGTCGGTGCGCGAGGCCGAGAGCCTGGTGAAGAAACTCAGCGCCGAGTTTGAACTGGCGCCGCAGAAGCTGAAAAAAGAGAAATCGCGCGACATCAAACGCGTCGAAGAAGAACTGTCGGACCTGCTGACCGCCGAGGTGGAGGTGCGGGTAAAAAAACGCGTCAAGCGCCACGGCCGGGTGGAAGAGCAGGGCGAGCTGGCGATCCAGTTCGGTTCGCTCGACGAGCTCAATGGGCTGATCGATAAACTGAGGAAGTAGCCCCCTGCGCCGCTGCGCGGCTTCCCCCAAGGGGGACGGCGCCCTTTGACCGGCGGAGCCGGATCGTCGGCACCTCTGGGCAAAACACTGGCGCGCCGATTGCGCTTCCAGTCATCGGGGCAAGAGACACATCAGACCCAAGTCAATTCCAGGTACAACCCAAAAAACAAGGCCTCCAGAAGGAGGCCTTGTTCGATGGAGGGGAAGCCCCTCAGCAGATGCCGAAGGTCCGGCTCCGCCGGCCCAAGGGCATCGTCCCCCTGGGGGGAAGCGGCGCAGGGGGGGCGACGATCCGCCGCCGGGCCGCCCCAAGGCGGATCAGCCCCCTCGGGGGGCAGCGACTCGCACAGCGGCGGAGCGTGGGGGTTCAGTTCCCGACTTTGAGCTGACCACCGCGGCCCAGGCCGCCCTTGACTTCCTGTGCCTTGTAGTTGCGCAGCGAAATCACCATGTTGTTGTAGGCGTCGGTGAACGCGGCCACGGTGGCCTTGCCGGCCGGGGTGCGTGAGAAGCCACCGAGTGTGCCACCGGCGCTGGGGCCGAAGGCGCCGAGGGCCGCGCCGTAGTTGGTGGCCGTGGCATTGCCTTCGGAGATGGCAATCTGCACACCCGAGCGGATGTCCAGCAGGGTCATGGTGACCACGGAGGCCTTGCTCTCCAGGCCGCCAGCGAGCACGGCCAGGTTGCGGTTGCGGCCGCCGAGCAGGCCACCGAGCGTGCCGGCGAGCTGGCCGGTGGACTCGTTGTCGATGATCACGGCGGGTTCCAGGTAGTAGTCGGCGGCGACGCGCTGACCCTTTTGCTGCTTGGAGCCTGCGCGGAATTCGCCCGAGTTGCGTTGCTTGTCGGTGATCGCGGAGATCTTGCTCTCGGTGCGGTTGTTGCCGATCGAGGTGATCACGAAGCAGTTCGACTGCTGCACCGCCAGACGGATCAGCGGCTCAATGGTGGTGACCTGGGTGGCGGCGCCGAAGCTGGCGTACCACTCCTTGCCGCGACCATCGTCCACGGCCAGCGTGCCCAGCGGCGAATCGCAGCGCTCCAGGCCGCTGTTGGCGTTGACGCTGGTGCTGCCGCCAGCCGAACCGGTGGTGGCGGTGGGGCTGCCACCGGTGGACACGATGCCGCCACCCGGGGTGACGCAGCCGGCCAGGGCCAGCGAGGTGGCCAGAGCGGCCCAGCGGAGAGTGGTCGAGGTATGGCTCATATGAAGCTACTTTCTTTCTTGATGGACGGATGCTTGAGGTGTGTGAATGGGCAGGGCTTCAGCGGTCGTACCAGCCGCTGGGCCCCCAATGCCAGTAGTAGGTGTAGCCGGTGTACCAGTAGCCGGCCCAGGATTTGCGGTGCGCCTCCCGCCACTGGTAATACCGCTGCTCGTCCTTTTTGGCGGCCGTGGCTTCCGCGAGCAGCTTTTTGGCCTCCTTGCTGCCCTTGGCCGCGGCCATGGTCAACCAGGTTTCGGCCTCTGCGGGGTCGGAGCCCATCTCCTCCAGCCCCATCAGATAGAAACGACCGAGCGCCAGCTGGGCGCCCACCACACCACGCTCGCCCGCGTTGCGCATCCACTGCAGGGCCTGGTAGCTGTTCTTTTCCACGCCGTCGCCGCGGAAATAGCGCAGGCCGAGGTCGAAGGCCGCGCGTGGGTCTTTGTCGGCCAGCACGGTGAGGGCGGCCAGACGCTGCTCGGCGACGGGGTCGCTGGGTTCCACCTGGAAGCTGGACGAGTTGCGTGGACGGTCGGAGCAGCCCGATGCGTCGCAGATGCGCACGGTGCTGCCCGGTTCGGGCGTCTGCGCGCTGGCCGTGACAGCAACCAGCAGCAGGGAAAAAAACAAACGGTTCATGGCGGGCAACCTCCCTGTGTTTCAGGTACACATTTGGTATTCAAGTATAGCCAATCGGGGTGTGCTGCGGCCCTCGCGACGGGCCATGGCGCGGGCGGCGAAGCTGCCCTGATACCCCATTCGGGGGACGCACGCAAGACGCGGTGCAGCATCCGCACAGCGCTCTCTCAGAGCGTGAAGATCTTGCCGGGGTTGAGGATGTTGTCCGGGTCGAGCGCGCGCTTGATGCTGCGCATCATGTCCACCGCGCCCGTGCCGGCCTCGGTGAGCAGGAAGTCCATCTTGTGCAGGCCCACGCCATGCTCGCCGGTGCAGGTGCCTTCCAGGCTGAGCGCCCGGGCCACCAGCTGGTGGTTCAACCCCTCGGCACGTTCGCGCTCTTCAGCGATGGCCGGGTCGATCAGGTAGCCGAAGTGGAAGTTGCCGTCGCCCACGTGGCCGACCAGGAAGTAGGGGATGCCGCTGGCGTCGGCCTCGGCCACCGAGTCGAGCAGGCAGTCGGCCAGGCGGCTGATCGGCACGCAGGTGTCGGTGCTGATGGCGCGGCAGCCCGGCTTGCTCTGGATCGCGGCGAAGTAGGCGTTGTGCCGCGCGGTCCACAGACGGGTGCGCTCTTCGGGTGTGGTGGCCCACTGGAACTCGTTGCCGCCGAAGTCGGTGGCGATCTCCTGAACGGTTTCGGCCTGCTCCTTCACGCTCGCGGGCGAGCCGTGGAACTCCATGAGCAGCATGTGTTCTTCGCGCAGGCCGAGTTTGCTGTGCGTGTTGACCATGCGCACGGTGTTGGCGTCGATCAGCTCGCAGCGCGCGATCGGCACACCCAGCTGGATCACCTGGATGACCGTACGCACCGCCGCTTCAATGGTGGGGAACGAGCAGGTCGCGGCCGAGATCGCTTCGGGCAGCGGGTAGAGCTTGAGCGTGACTTCGGTGATCACGCCCAACGTGCCTTCGCTGCCCACCATCAGGCGCGTGAGGTCGTAGCCCGCGCTGCTCTTCTTGGCGCGCGTGCCGGTGCGGATCACTTCGCCGCTGGCGGTGACTACTTCGAGCGCCAGCACGTTCTCGCGCATGGTGCCGTAGCGCACGGCGTTGGTGCCGCTGGCGCGCGTGGCCGCCATGCCGCCGATGGAGGCGTCCGCGCCGGGGTCGATGGGGAAGAAAAGGCCCTCGCTTTTGACCGCTTCGTTCACGGCCTTGCGCGTCACGCCGGGCTGCACCGTCACGGTCAGGTCTTCGGCGTTGATGGACAGCACCTGGTCCATGCGGCTGACGTCGATGCTGATGCCGCCCTGCACCGCGAGCAGGTGGCCTTCGAGCGAGGAGCCCACGCCAAACGGGATCACCGGCACGCGGTGTGCGGCGGCCAGTTTCACCGCGTCGGCCACGTCCTGCGTGCTCTGGGCGAACACCACCGCGGCGGGTGGCGGCACGTCGTACACCGACTCGTCGCGACCATGCTGTTCGCGCACGGCCTGGGCGGTGGAGCACTGGGCGGCGAAACGGGTCTGCAGCGCGGCCATGAGCCCGGGCGGTACCGGGCGCTGCCGGATTTCAGGGGTCAGATGGGCGAGGTTTTCGGGGGCGTTCATGGCGGTCTCCGTTCTGGGCCAATCCTGGGGCCGCCCAGTTTACCGCCGGGGTTGTGCACCGACACCCGCCCCGCGCAGAGCCCCCGATGGCCGGCGCGGTACCGGGGTGGTTCAGGCCGTCAGCCTTTGGAGCCCTTCATGGCCCGCATGAATTCGGCCATGGAAATGGCGCCGTCCTTGTTGACATCGATCTGTGCGAAGCTTTCCGCCACGGCGGGCAGGCTCTTGGCCTCTTCGCGGCTGAGCGAGCCGCTGGCGTCCTTGTCGGCGGTGGCGAACGCGGCGCTGATTTCGCTGTTGTTGGCCGGGGCGTCGGGCAGTGTGGAGTCCTGGGCGAATGTGGCGCCGGCCGTGCCCAGCGTGAGGGTGGCGAACAGCATGACGCTGCGGGCTTCAAACAGGGCGATTCGTTTTCGGTCGAACATGGGATCTTGCTCCTTGAGTGTTGAAAGTGAGCCCGTCCAGAGGCGACGGGCTGGCCCATTTCAAGGGAAAAAGGCCGGCAGGGCGAATGGTTTTGCCTGCGGTTGCCTCGCTGACAGGATGCTTGCCTCAGACACATTTCCCAGCCCGCTGTAACGGCTGCCGAATCCCCCGCACAATGCGGGATTCGCACCCCACCGACGAAGGAGACCCCATGGGCAACCGCCTGACGCAGATCGCCACCCGCACCGGGGACGCGGGCACCACCGGCCTGGGCGACAACACCCGGGTGTCCAAACACAGCCTGCGCGTGCACGCCATGGGCGACGTGGACGAACTCAACTCGCACATCGGCGTGCTGCTGTGCGAAGACATGGCCGATGACGTGCGCGCGCTGCTGGTGGAGATCCAGCACCAGCTGTTCAACCTCGGCGGCGAGCTCTCCATCCCGGGGTTCGAGCTGCTCAAGTCGGACGCGGTGCTCGCCTTGGACGAAGCGCTGGCCACCTACAACGAGCAGCTGCCGCGCCTGCAGGAGTTCATCCTGCCCGCGGGCAACCGCGCGGCGGCCCAGGCCCATGTGTGCCGCACCGTGGCGCGCCGCGCCGAGCGCGCGGTGGTCGCGCTGGGGCTTGACGAGACCCTGCGGGAAACCCCGCGCCAGTACCTCAACCGGCTCTCGGACCTGATGTTCGTGCTCGCGCGCGTGCTCAACCGCATGAACGGTGGTGACGACGTGTACTGGAAGAGCGAACGCCTGGCGCGCGGGGCAGCCGAGTGAACGCGGTGCGCTGCACGCTGGTGGCCCCGATGCTCTGGGCCACACTGGCGCTGGCCAGCGCCCAGGCCACGGCCCAGATCGCTGACGCACCGGGCCGCCCGGGGGAAGGCACGCAGCGCGTCGGCCTGGTCTGCGAGGCGGTCTATCTGCCCGCGCGCACGCCCTGGCTGCGCGGCGTGGAGATTGCCTACGACCAGCAGCGCGTGCGCAGCGTGCACATCGACGGCATACCGGTCTACACGTTCACGGTGCAGGGCACGCTGATCCTCACGGCGCTGGACAACGAGCGCATCCAGATCGACACCGCCACCCTGACCTGGACCAGCGATTTCCGGGGCCTGGCGACGGCGCAGGGCCGCTGCGAACGGGCCCGCTGAGCGCCTTCACACTTCCACCGGGGTAACGGCTGGGCGGGGCCCGGGCGCCCGGTATCCATTTCTGGGCTGCATTTGATCTGGCGCAAACCTGCGCCCGAAAATAAGCAGGATAGTACGCATCGCCTGCTCCGAAGAAGGCATTAAAGTGCATTGAATCCACCCAGGAGACCCCATGAGTTCAGAAGACACCTTGATCGAAGCCCCGGAATCGGTGAACAGCGACCGTTTCGTGGAAGTCAGCTACGACGACGCCATTCCCAACAACGTGGACCTGTCCTCGGACCGCACCTTGCTGCGTGCGCTGGAAAGCTGGCACCCCGGCTACCTGGACTGGTGGCAGGACATGGGGCCCGACGGCTTCCAGGAAGCCGACGTGTACCTGCGCACCGCCGTGGGCGTGGACCCGGCCGGCTGGGCCAAGTTCGGCTACGTGAAGATGCCCGAGTACCGCTGGGGCATCCTGCTGGCGCCCAAGGTCGAAGGCCGCACCATCCCGCACGGCAAGCACAAGGGCGAGCCGGTCTGGCAGGAGGTGCCGGGCGAGTACCGCGCGCTGCTCAAGCGGCTGATCGTGGTGCAGGCCGACACCGAGCCGGCCTCGGTGGAGCAGCAGCGCTACCTGGGCAAGACCGCGCCCAGCCTGTACGACATGCGCAACCTGTTCCAGGTGAACGTGGAAGAAGGCCGCCACCTCTGGGCCATGGTCTACCTGCTGGTGAAGCACTTCGGCAAGGACGGCCGCGAAGAGGCCCAGGCTCTGCTGGAGCGCCGCAGCGGCCAGCAGGACAACCCGCGCATCCTCGGGGCCTTCAACGAGCGCACGCCGGACTGGTTGTCGTTCTTCATGTTCACCTACTTCACCGACCGCGACGGCAAGATGCAGCTAGCCGCGCTGGCCGAGAGCGGCTTCGACCCGCTGAGCCGCAGCTGCCGCTTCATGCTGACCGAAGAAGCGCACCACCTCTTCGTGGGCGAGACCGGCGTGGGCCGCACCATCGAGGCCACCTGCGCCGCCATGAACAAGGCCGGCATCACCGACCCCTTTGACACCGAAGCGATCCGCAAGCTGGGCGTGGTGGACTTGCCGCTGCTGCAGCGCAAGGCCAACTTCCACATGAGCGTGACGCGCGACCTGTTCGGCTCCGAGATCTCGTCCAACGCCGCCGACGCTTTCAGCGCTGGCCTCAAGGGTCGCTTCAACGAAGCCAAGCTCACGGGCGACGACCACCAGCTGCAGGACGCCACCTACGCCGTGACCCGCGTGGTCGACGGCCGCCTCGTGACCGAGGACGTGCCCGCGCTGCGCGCCATCAACAGCCGCCTGCTCGACGACTACATCGCCGACTGCCAAGGCGGCATCGATCGCTGGAACAAGGCCATCGAGAAAGCAGGTATCCACTTCCGCTTCACCCAGCCGCACAAGGGTTTCAACCGCAAGATCGGCGAGTTCGCCGGCCACGCCATCAGCCCCGCTGGCGAGCTGCTGGGCGCCGAGAGCTGGGCCGCGCTGAAGGACGAGTGGTTGCCCAACGGCGACGACATCGCTTTCATCCACTCGCTCATGAAGCCCTGCCACCAGGCCGGTGCATACGCCAGCTGGATCGCGCCTCCGCGCATGGGCATCAACCAGCAGCCGGTGGACTACGAGTACGTGAAGATCGACTGAGCGATCAGTCGATGCGCAGGCCCTGCGTGTCCGGCCGTTTGCCCGCGTTCAGCCGGATGCGCAGCGACAGGTCGGTGCGCGAGTCGGCGTTGTCCACCGCCTGCTCGGCGGTGATCTCGCCCTGCTGGTACAGGTCGTAGAGCGACTGGTCGAAGGTGGCCATGCCCAGCTCGTTGCTCTTGGCCATCGCTTCCTTGATCTCGTCGGTCTGGCCCTTCTGGATCAGATCGGCGATGTAGGGCGAGAGCAGCATCACCTCCACCGCGGGCACCAGCTTGCCCACGGCGCCACGGATCAGCCGCTGGCCCACCACGCCCTTGAGGTTGAGCGACAGGTCCATCAGCACCTGGCGGTGCGCGGCTTCGGGAAAGAAGTTCAGCACGCGTTGCACCGCCTGGTTGGCGTTGTTCGCGTGCAGGGTGGACACGCACAGGTGCCCGGTCTCGGCGTAGGCCATGGCGTGTTGCATGGTTTCGCGGTCGCGGATCTCGCCGATCATGATCACGTCGGGCGCCTCGCGCATGGCGTGGCGCAGGGCTTCGTCGAACGACTGGGTGTCCAGCCCGACCTCGCGCTGGTCGACGATGGATTTGCCGTGGGCGTGTTCGAACTCCATCGGGTCTTCCACCGTCAGGATGTGGCCGCTGGTGGACTGGTTGCGGTGGTTGAGCATCGCGGCCAGCGTGGTGGACTTGCCCGACCCCGCGGCCCCCACCACCAGCACCAGCCCGCGCTTGAGCATGGACAGCTTCTTGAGCACCGCCGGCAGCTTGAGCGACTCCAGCGTCGGAATCTGCGCGTTGATGTGCCGCACCACCACCGCCACGTCGCCGCGCTGGCGGTAGACGTTCACACGGAAGCGGCCCAGGCCCTCGATGGTAATGGCCAGGTCGCATTCGAGCGTGGATTCGAAGTCGCGGATCTGTGTCTCGCGCATGACCGAATAGGCCAGCCGCTGCACGCGGGAGGCGTCGAGCACCGCTTCGGACAGGCGTTTGACCACCCCCTGTACCTTGATCGAAGGCGCAGCGCCGCTGGAGAGGAACAGGTCGGACGCCCCTTGCTCCACCATGATGGACAGGTAGTGGCCGAGGTCGTCGTTGTGCGAGAGCGGGTTGGGGTCCATGGCGGGGTCGGTGAGGTTCATCGAACTGTACGTCCAGCTTATCGGCGCGAACGGGGAAAAATGTCAAGCCTTGCAGTCCCACCCGCCCGCGTCGGTCGCCCGGCCGGACGTCCTCATTCCCCCTCAGTGGAGCGGGTAGCTCGCGCTGGCCGCGCCGAGTTGCGCGGGGCTGAGCTGCACGGTCGCCTTCGTGCCATCGACGTAGTTCACCGTGATCAGGAACGTCGCGGCGCTGGACTGCAGCACCGCAGCGACGGGGACCTCGTACGCGTTCTCGACGTTGGTGGTGTCGAAGGCGAAGCTGCCCTGCGCCGAACTGCCGGTGTCCTGGTAGTCGATCGAAGCCACCCCGGTGGCGGGGTTGTGCACGCGCACGCGCGACCACCAGGGGTTGCTGCCGTCCTTGACGTTCAGCGTGGGCGCGCCGTCGGACACGCCGGGGTGGCCGCCGCAGGCCACGAAGCGCCACTGGCCCGCGTAGCGCCCGAAACCGTCGGCCATCACCGCGCTGGGGGCGGTGCCACCCAGGTCGATGCCGCAGTGGTCGTCCGGGCACTTGTCCACGATGCGCACGGTGGTGGTCTTGAGGCCCTGCGAGGTGAGCACGGTGACTTCGGCGCACTGGCCGCAGACCTTGCCGTGCTGCCATGGCCCCTGGCCGTCGCCGGCCGCCACGTTGGCGTGGATGGCGGCGTAGGACTGGATGTTCGTGGAACCGTAGCCGCAGGCGCCGCCGTTGCTCGCACTCGTGCTGTACAGGGTGACGTTGCCTTCGCCCCCGGTGCCGGAGACGGTGGGCGCCACCGGGGTGGCCGCGTTGCACGATCCGGTGCATTGCGTGGGCAGGGCGCTGCTGTTGCCGGTGCCCGTGCCGCCCGTGGCGGTGTCGGTGCTGGCGCTGCTGCCGCCGCCACAGGCGGCCAGCGCCAGCACCAGGGCCGCGCAGAGCCCGACAAATGCGGGCTTCAAGCCCGATGCCCATGCGGAACCAAAAGACAGATGCACGGTGTTCTCCCTCAGCGGACAAAAAAAAGAAAACGAAACGACCGGACCCCGGGCGATGTCTCCCCGCCTGGTTCAGCGCGGCGCCAGCACCGCCATGGTGATGCGCGAGACGCAGGTCAGCTCGCCCGCGTCGTTGGTCAGATCGATCTGCCAGACCTGGGTGGTGCGCCCGATGTGCACTGGCCGCGTGACGCCGGTGACCCAGCCGCTGGTGGCGCCCTTGAGGTGGTTGGCGTTGATGTCCAGGCCCACGGCGCGGTGGCCTTCGGGGCAGCTGTAGGCCGCGCCGCACGAGCCCAGCGTCTCGGCCAGCACCACGCTCACGCCGCCGTGCAGCAGGCCGTAGGGCTGTTTGGTGCGGGTGTCCACCGGCACCCGCGCGCGGATGAAGTCGTCGCCGACCTCCAGGAATTCGATGCCCAGGTGCTGCACGGCGGTGCCCACGTGGATGGCGGTGAGTTCTTTGACAGAGAGGGGTTTTTTCCAGAGGGTCATGGGGGTGGAACAGGCTGCGGGTTGGGGGACGGATCGCCCACACTGTAGCGGCCCACCGCCCGCGCGCACAGCGCCGGGTGTCGCCTGCGCCCACCGACGGCCGCGCCGCGGCAGCGTCAACCCTTGCGCCGCAGTGCCACCACCGTGCCCGACGCCGTCGCGGGCGGCAGCGCCCAGTGCGAGGGCAGCGCGTGCAGCACGGCGCGCGCGTCCAGCGAGCGGATCGGCACCGCGTTGTCCATGGGGATGCGATCGTGCGCCTGCAGCGCCATGTAGCGCAACGCGCTCACGCGCAGGAAGGACGCGAAGTTGCCCACTCCGCCGCGCGCGGCCACCAGCTCGTCGTACAGCTTCTCAATCAGCTGCACCACCGCCATGCCGTCGCGCTCGCCGATCTCGGTGAGCACGTCCCAGTAGAGGTTTTCCAGCCGGATGCTGGTGACCACCCCGTGCAGCCGCACCGAGCGGGTGCGGCTGGCGTAGCTCTCGGGGTCGGCGCTGATGAAGACTTCACACATGGTGACACTCCTGCGTTGGCGGACGAAGCTGCCTGGTCGGCGGCTTCACACGGGGGATGCGCATCAATGTGTGATTGTCGTGCCCAACACCGCCAGGAACTGCGCGATCCAGGCCGGGTGGGCCGGCCAGGCGGGGGCGGTGACGAAGGGGCCGTCGGTCACGGCCTGGTCCACCGCGATGTGGGCGTAGATCGCGCCCGCGAGTTCCACCTCCACCTGGCAGGCGGGGTAGGCCGAGATGGTGCGGCCCTTGATGTCGCCCGTGGCCGCCAGCAGCTGCGCGCCGTGGCAGATGGCGGCCACCGGTTTGCCGCCGCCGGTGAAGTGTTTGACCAGCGCCACCACGCTGGCGTGCATGCGCAGGTACTCGGGGCCACGCCCACCGGGAATCACCAGACCGTCGTAGGTCTCGGGCTTCACGTCGGCGAAGCTGGCGTTGAGCGTGAAGCGGTGGCCTGGCTTTTCGCTGTAGGTCTGTGCGCCTTCGAAGTCGTGGATGGCGGTGAGGATGAAGTCGCCGGCCTTCTTGTCGGGCGCCACGGCGTGCACCGTGTGGCCCATCGCCTGCAGCGCCTGGAACGGCACCATGGTTTCGTAGTCTTCGCAGTAGTCGCCGCAGATCATCAACAGTTTCTTGCCCATGGGAGTCTCCTGGTGGTGTGGGGGGATCGGGAGACGATTGTTGAAGCGCGGTTGGTGGCCGGGGTAACAGCCGGCTGCTGCCGACATAAGGGTTTGCCCTGATCGGCCCCGCTGGTCACAGCCTTCTCCGGCGAATGCCGCCACCCTCTATGACTACGCCTACTGGGTCAGCGACGGGCAGCAATGCAGGCGAGGGCGACGACGCCTACGACCGGGGTATCAACGGACTGAGCTCGGGAAACGCAGGGATGGAGTTGTCGGAATGTCAACCTGACCCTGTCAAGTTTGACAGGGGTGAGATGTTACTTCTGTAACATCTGGAGATCATTGCAAACCTTTGCACATACTCGACGGCTCCGTAAGAGGCTGGCGGTCCCCCGCGGTGGCGCTGGCGCTTGAATGCCTCTACAGATTCCCAATTGATTTGGGGACTATTTGGTTTGATAGTGCAACCTTGTTTGATATTGACTGATGAAAAAACAAATGATCAAAAAAACTCCCTACGATAGAAAAATATTGTGGGGTGGCGGATTATTTTCTGTAGTGATTTTTTTTATTCACTTGTCTGTCTACTTTCTTTCCATTTCAGAGGTTGAGTCTGCACAGTCGTTTGTGCGGGGCATTTCGGAATTTATGAGCAGAGTTGTTCCGGGAGCTTGGTTCTATGAGGTGCAAAATCGAGCATTCCACGTCCCCTACTCTCAGTTGTTGGTCTCGATATTTTTCACGATTCCTAGTGTGTTTCTTGCGGCAAAATCTATGGCTTTGTACGACGTTAATCAAGCGGGCATCCTTAAGAAGGTCGATGGAATATTTAACCTTAAAGTTAATATCTCTATTTTGCTATTGGTGGGGTTGATTGTGTTGTTTCTGCCGCCTACGGGATTTATTGGGGGCGCTTATAAAACATACTTTGGCATTTTTGCGCCATTTCGATATGCGCTGGCTGCACTCATCGTTGGTTATGCAGTTCGAGTATTGTTTACTCAAGTAGAAGGTAGGGCATCATAATGGCTGAGTCAACCTCGTCCTCTCCAATTTACGTCCTTGGAGGGGATGCTGCACTGAGCGCGGAGCAAACTCAAGATCAAGTGCTTGATCTTGTTCAGGGCGCTAACAATATCGTTGCAGACGCTACTGCTCCGCTGGATTTGCTCACTGATAATGGCCATTCGTCAAATGTGATCATCGCAGTTGGCACCACCGTGGCGAATGCGGCACCAATTGGATATATCCACGATGCGGCAACCGTCGTTGGTACCTTGGTTCAAGGACGAGATGTTAATACTTACGTGGCAACTGGTGGGGCGTTGGGTTCTGCTGGTGGGGGCATACTTGGTACGCTTATATGGGGAGCCAGTTCGAATCCGTATGTTGCCGTTATTGGTCCGGTAGCTTCATCGTTGGCGGCCAACTACTTGGGGCAAAGTGCCGGTTATGACCAGTATATTCAAAATAATGCCCCGGATTTTAGTGCTGCGATTGACTTGCCTCCTACATATGTAGGCGAAAATGGTGCGCCATATTGGGTCCTCCAGTCAACTGACAAAGATGGATTGCCATTCACTTTCGTGTATACGAAAAACCCTAATATGGGGATGGGTTCGGGTGGGCCAATTCTCCCGGTTGTGAATTCTGATATCGCAATTGAGGTTGTCAAGGGGACGATTCGGGCAAATGGAATTGATCCAGATATCACTCCCGCAGAATTCAATCTTAGAAATGACCTTAGCATTAGCGGCTATCAACCCGGGTCTGTTCACTATGAAAATGCCACTGGTGGTGGCACCTTTCAGGTTAATACCTATAAAGACCCTCAGACCGGCGCTATCGTAGAGGTTCGTCTTCTGGGCTCGGTAACCGATCAAACGTTCACACCGAGGCCGGGCGCAATTCCAATTGGGAGCGGCTATATCTATGGAGAGGATGAAAATGGTAAGCCGATAACAACCCATGTCACCCCACCTATAGAAGAAACCCTCCCGCACGCGCTTCCTGGTCTGAATGCTGCCGACTATTCCAATGAGGGGCTCCATCATTCAGAACCAGTTACGCAAGACACGGGTGAAAATTCAGCGCCAACCACGCCAACTCCACCGCCGCGCCCGGATTCCAATACCTTCGTTGACGGTACCGGCGCGCACACCGTTGTCCTGAGTCCAGGCGGAACACTCTCAGACATCGTTCTGCTTCAAGGGAACAGTGGCAATCCGATCACGGTCAACGACCTTCTTGCCGCCAATCCGCAGTACGACGATGTCACCAAAATCCCCGCAGGCGCCACACTCAACGTGCCGGTTCGCGTGGGAGACAACCTGACCATTCACAGGCCAGACGGCAGCACCGAGACCACCAACACCCGCACCGGAGAAATCACCCACCTGCAAACCGATGCTCAGGGCAATACCCTGATGAGAACCAGCGTGCCCGATGGAGAAGGCGGGCGTACCGTCACCGAGCGCACCATCGATGGCGCCAGCGGCGAGGTCATCGAGATACAGGCCTACTACCTCGACAGCTTCACAGGTCTGCGCATCGCCATCGACCCGGTGACCCATGAGGCCCTGTCGCCAGACGAGATGGGGCCGCCCGCGCCAGGGTCCGGCGCGGACGACAGCTTCAACCAACCGCTGCCCGACATCGGCACCCCACCCGAACCCGGAGACCCCATCGCCGTGATCGCCGATGGCGCAGAAGGCGTGACAACCGATAGCGGGGTCGTCAACGGTTACGGAGACACCCCGGTGCCAGCGGGAGACACCCCGGTGCCAGCGGGAGACGCCGCGCCCGAGCAAGACTGGCCCAGCGTGCTCGACATCCTGGGTGAGGCCCAGACCGAAGCACTGACCCTAGGCCTGCAGGGCAGTGGGCTCGACCCCGCCGCGCTCAACGTCATCGGCCTGCCCGACGGCACCAGCATGGTCACCAACCAAGAGGGTGACGTGGTCGGCTACCTCAGCGAAGGCTATGGCCAGACCACCGTGTTCACCAACCTGGCCGGTCAAGAAGTCATCACCGATGCCTATGGGCAGCAGTGGAGCCGGGAAGAACTCGATCAGCTCCAGCAGGCCGATACGGGCCTGAGCCTCCTGAACTCGGTGGTGGGCCTGGAGAACTGGAGCCAGCTCAACGACGCGCAGCGCCTCAACACCCTGGTGAACCTGTACAACCAGATCGACAACCTCAGCGCTGGAGCCCTGCCGGGCAACCTGGGTGGCGCCGGGGGCGCGCTCGGTGGCCTGATCAGCCTGGTGGGCGGCATCGAGAACGACAACGCCCTGCAAGTCCTCAGCGGCGGCATCCAGCTCGGCAATGCCGTGGGCTCCCTGTTGGGCGAAGGCAGCAACATCGTGAGTTCGGCCATTGCCGACTCAGCCATCGGCCAGTCCCTGGGCGTGAGCGCGGGGCAGGTGGTGCCCATCCTCAACCTGATCATCGCCCTGGACAACATCGAGGAGAACCCCTGGGGCGCGGTGGCCGCGGCAGCGGCCTTCATTCCGGTGTACGGACAGATCATTGCCGCGGTGATCACGATCGTTTCCGCGCTCTTCCCCGCCGACATCGACCCCAGCATCGGCGAAGCCGAAGTGCACATCGACGCCAACGGCCAGGTGGTGGTCAACACCACACAGGACGACGAAGGCGGGGGCAGCACGGCCGCGCACTGGGCCGAAGCCCTGGCCCACATGGCCCAGCAAGCCGGCATGAGCGCGCCCCAGGCCGGGGCGGCCGCGCAACACCTGCCCAGCGTGGGCTACTACTTCGATCCCGACGGCTTCAACTTCGAAGGCAGCGCCGGCCAGCTCGTGCTGCGCTGGACCGAGGCCGACGGCACCGAGCGCCAGCGCGTGTACGACAGCTCGGGCATGGCCTGGGACGGCGACAGCGTGCCCGGGCAGAGCGACATCATGCGCGACTACCTGCTGCTGTGCCAGAGCCTGGAGCCGAACTGGCCGCCCGTGATGTACCAGGAAGTGGCCGGCGGCATCCTGCAGCTGGACTACGGCGTGGCCACCGTGCTGTACGCCACCGCGCTGGGCACCTACGACAACAGCGAAGCCCACACCCACGGCGGCGAAGAAGACAGCGACGGCGGGGACGTGCTCATCGACGAAAACAGCTTCCTGATGTATGGGTTCGACGACCACACCATCGAGAACAGCAGCGAGCAGACCGAGCAGACCCTGGGTGCGGGGCAGATCAACACCGTGCCCGCCCCGGCGGCCATGGGGGCCAACCCCAACGGCCCGCAGATCCCACGCGGGCGCAACCCCATCGTGTTCGTGCCCATCGGAGCCGGTGGGGGCAGCGTGAACGTCACCAGCGGCATGGTGCAGAGCCTGGACGGCAACAACCTGTTCAGCGACGCCCAGCTCGCGGCCATGGCGCTGGCCCTGGGGGCCGGGGCCTTGCCCCTCATCAGCCATGCGGGCGAGGGCAGCGCGGACACCCAGGGCGAAGGCGGCGGCGACAGCACCTACGACTGGGGCATCAACGGCTCCTTCCTGGTCAACCGCCAGGCCGAACCCTTCGCACCGCCCCCGAGCCCCGGTGGCTGGACCGACGCCAACGGCCAGACCATCGCCCCCGGCGGCACCACTTGGCCCGCCGCCACGGGCAGCACGGGCAGCACGGGCAGCGTGAGCGCGAGCGAGGGCGGCACAGACGGGGACAGCGCCCTGCAGACGCCCCGCACCGAAACCCCCGAACTCATCAGCGAGCCAGCGGCCACCGATGCAGGCCCTGGCGGCGCCAGCGCGCTGCCCCCGGGCTTTGGCGCGCAAGAGAGCGGCGACACATCGGCCGTGCTGCAGGCCGGCGAAGACCTGGTGCTGGACTACCCCACCGCGCAGGGCGACCAGCTCCAGGGCACCGAAGACCAGGGCCTGCGCTTCAGCGCGCAAGACCTGTTGGCCAACGACAGCACGCCCAACCCCGTGCCCCGGGGCAGCAGCGGTGACTACTTCAACGGCCTGCGCATCATCTCGGTGGGCGAGGCCACACACGGCCAGGTCGGCATCCTCAACGGCGAGCTGGTCTTCATCCCCGACCCCAACTACAACGGCATCGCCACCTTCAGCTACACCGTGCAGGACATGTACGGCCTGACGCACACCGGCACCACCAGCATCCTGGTGCAGGCGGTGAACGACACGCCCGAGGCCCGGGGCGAAAGCGCCAGCGGCAGCGAAGACGCCGAGCTGCTCTTCACCGCCGGCAGCCTGCTGCGCAACGACCGCGACATCGATGGCGACAGCCTGCGCATCAGCCGCGTGGGCGAGGCCAGTGGCGGCACGGTGTTCCTGCAGCCCGATGGCAGCGTGCGCTTCGTGCCCACGCCCAACTACAACGGCCCCGCCGGCTACGCCTACTGGGTCAGCGACGGGCACGAGCAGGTGCGCGCCGAGGTCAACCTCAGCATCCTGCAGGTCAATGACCTGCCGGTGGTGCAGGGCGAGCTGGTGGGCAGCGACGAAGACGTGGTGCTGAACTTCCCGTTTGATGTGCTGCTGGCCAACGACAGCGACATCGACACCGACCCCACGCTGAACCAGACCGGCGTGCAGACGCTCACCATCAGCGCCGTGGGCAACGCGCAGCACGGCACGGTGGAAATCGTCGACGGGCAGGTGCGCTTCACACCCGACCTGAACTACTTCGGCCCGGCCTCGTTTGACTACCGGGTGGACGATGGCGCGGGCGGGCAGGTGAGCACCACGGTGGTGCTCAACCTGGCGCCGGTCAACGATGCGCCGGACGTGCAGGGTGAAGAGGCGGTCATCGCGGAAGACAACGTGCTGATCTACACCCAGGCCGATCTGCTGGCCAACGACAGCGACGTGGACAACGCGCACGGCGAGCTGCGCATCACCCAGGTGGGGGGTGCCCAGAACGGCAGCGTGGAGCTGCTGCCCGACGGGCGCATCCGCTTCATTCCCGATGCCGACTACTTTGGCCCCGCGCAGTTCGACTATCTGGTGGACGATGGCGCGGGCGGGCAAAGCCTGGCCACGGTGACGCTGGACGTCACCCCGGTGAACGACGCGCCGCGCCTGCAGGCCGAGCAGGCCGACGTTGACGAGGACACGGTGGTCACGCTGTCGGCCGCCGACCTGCTGGCCAACGACCACGACGTGGACAACGCCCACGACGAGCTCCGCATCACCAGCGTGGGCGGCGCCACCCACGGCACGGTGGCCATGGATGCGCAAGGCCACATCACCTTCACGCCCACGCTCAACTTCTACGGCCAGGCCAGCTTCAGCTACACCGTGAGCGATGGCGTGGGGGGCGAGAGCACCACCACCATGACGCTGGACTACGCGTCCGTCAACGATCTGCCGGTGGTGAACGACGAGCTGGTGCTGGGCAAGCGCGACAACACCTACACCTTCACGGCGCCCGCCCTGCTGGCCAACGATACCGACGTGGAGAACCCCGCCGGGCTGCAGATCGTGGCGGTGGGAGGCGCCGAGAACGGCACGGTGACGATGCTGCCCGATGGACGCATCCAGTTCGTGCCCGCAGGGGGCTATGACGACTGGGACCCCGCGCAATACGGCAGCTTCGAGTACACCGTACGCGACCCGGACGGGGGCGAGACCGTGGGCCACGTGGACATTGACTACGAGCGGGTCAACGTCAACCCGGTCGCGGTGGACGATGCCTTTCAGGGCTACGAAGACGTGCGCATGGAGATCAACGTGTCGGAGCTGCTGCGCAACGACAGCGACCCCGACGCCTCGGGCCTGACCAGCCTGCAGGTGGATCAGGTGGGCAGCGCCAGCCATGGCACGGTTTCGCTCAACAACGGCGTGGTCACGTTCACGCCCCAGCACGACTACTACGGAGCGGCTTCTTTCCAGTACCGCGCGAACGACGGCGAGGGCGGCACCACCTGGGCCACGGCACACATCGACCTGGAGCGCGAAAACCGGGCGCCGGTGATCGACAGCGTGGACATTCTGGGCGCGGCCTGGCTGGGGCGGGCCAACGCCACCCTGGCGTATGGCTACTTCCCGCATTGGGACGAGGGGATCGATCCCTACTTTGTGCGCACCGAACCCGTCAGCGACCGCACGCGCGCCAATGGGCGCATCTACGCCCACGACCCGGATGGTGATGCGGTGACGTTCACCGTGCAGTTCAACCACAAACCGGACCACGGCAACGTCTTCATCAACTACTACGCGCCGCTGAGCACGCCGCGCTACCTGTCCAGCGCCCAGCTCATGGGCGCCCAGCCCACCTACGATTGGGACCGCTACAACAGTGGCATGGGGTCCACGGTGCAATTGCCGGGCGTAGACCCGGACCACCTGGACGGCGCCAACACCAACTACCTGGTCCGCGATGCCAGCAGCAACGGGCACAACGCCTACGCCGCCTGGCAGTACATCGTGACGGATGTGACGAGCTACACGGGTCTGGACAGCTTCACGGTGACCGCGACGGACAGCCGGGGCGCTTCCACCACCTACACCATCAATGTGCAAGCGGTGGGCTGGGGCAACGCCAACAACGGCTACCCGCCCATCGTGGTGGACATGAACGGCAATGGCCTGGACTTGCTGCCGCCCAACTACTCCATGCGCACCATGGACGTGAACCTGGACGGCACGCCCGAGCGCATCGGCTGGGTGGCGCCCACCGACGCGGTGCTGGCGTTTGACAAGGACGGGGACGGGCTCATCACCGACCCCGACGAAACCAGCTTCGTGAGCTACAAGCCCGGCGCGCGGACCGACCTGGAAGGGTTGGCGGCGTTTGACACCGATGGTGATGGTCGCCTGACGGCCAGCGATGAACAGTGGGATCAGTTTGGCTTGCTGCAGGACCACAACAACAACGGTGTGCAGGACGAGGGCGAGTGGATGTCGCTGACGGACCAGGGCGTGGAGAGCATCGGTATGCAAAGCGAGGGGAGCCCGGAGCTGAACAACGGCAACGTGGTGTTCGGCACCACCACCGTGACCTTCACCGATGGCGGCACCACGACCGCGGGCGACGTGATGTTTGCGGCCGAAGGGGTGGAACTTCCCGACTGGGTGCAGGAGGAGCTGGCAGCGTCTGCGGCGCCGGTGGACACCGGGGTGGTGGCGCAGGACCCGGTGCAGGATTCGACGCCGGCGCCGGTGCAGGCATCGACGGATGTGGCGACCGAACCGTCGGCATCCACCACCGAGCCCACCCCCAGCATCGAGCAGCAGGCCAATGTGTTCACCCAGACGGTGGCCACGCAGGACGTGCCGAGTGAGCCCCTGGGCTTTGTGGACGCGAACCAGCTGGATCTGGCGCCCGAGCCCGACGTGATCATCGTGCTCCACGACGAACCGACCGTGAGCGCTCCCAGCGCACCCACTCTGGTTCCCGCCTGACCCAATGCCGACCCGTGGAGGGCACGGCCTTCGGGTCGGGCCCGCACAGGACTGCGCCCAGTTTTGATATTTCAAGAAAGAGGGAATTCCCCATGCAAGAAGAAGAAACGGCACCCGTGCCGCAAGGCGCCCCATTGCCTGAACCGGGCGCCACACCTGGCACGGCTTCGGGCCAGGCCATTGAGCTGCTGCGCCTGTACTGCCAGCTGCAGGATCTGCCGGTCGATGCCGGGCAGCTTCAGCACCGCTGGCTGGATCAGGCGGCGCCCTTCGAGCTGCCGCAGTTCAACCTGGCGCTGCAGGAACTCGGTTTCGACGCCAAGGTGGTGCGCACCGGCTTTGCCGGGCTGCGGCAGAAGACCCAGCCGGTGGTGGTGCATCTCAAGGACGGCGCCATGGCGATTGCCGGGGGGTTTACCGAACAAGGGCTGGTGCTGCAGCGACAGGGGCAGACCCAGCCGCAGAAGCTGGCCCGCGCCGAGTTTGAAAACATGTGGTCGGGGCAGTGGATCGAGGCGCGTCGTCGGCAGGCGGGTGAGGCGGGCGCCCCAGACGCGCAGGAGAAGTTCGGCGTGCGCTGGTTCTTGCAGGCCATGCAGAAATACCGCGCGCTGCTGGTCGAGGTGCTGATGGCCTCGCTGTTCGTGCAGGTGTTCGCGTTGATGACGCCGCTGGTGTTCCAGGTGGTGATCGACAAGGTGCTCACGCACCGCAGCCTGTCGACGCTGGATGTGCTGGCGCTGGCGCTGGTGGCGCTGGCGGTGTTCGAGGTGGCGCTCAGCGCCATGCGGCACTACCTGTTCAGCCACACCACCAGCCGGCTGGACGTGGAGTTGGGCAGCAAGCTGTTTCGCCACCTGATGCGCCTGCCCATGAGCTATTTCGAGAGCCGGCGCGCGGGCGACACGGTGGCCCGGGTGCGCGAGCTCGACAACGCGCGGGCCTTTCTGACCGGCCAGGCCCTCACCAGCTGGCTGGACTTGCTGTTCGCGGTGGTCTACCTGGCGGTGATGTTCTATTACAGCCCGATGCTCACGGGCATCGTGCTGGCGGCCCTGCCGGTGTTTTTTGCGGCGTCGTGGATCGTCACGCCCATCCTGCGCAAGAACCTGGAAGACAAGTTTGCCCTGGGGGCCGAGAACCAGGCCTTTCTGGTGGAGACGGTCACCAGCATGGAAACGCTCAAGGGCCAGGCGGTTGAACCGCAGTGGCAGCGCCAGTGGGAACGCCGCTTGGGTGAGTTTGTGGAGAGCTCGTTCCAGGCCGGTCATATCGGCAATGCCACCAACCAGTTCATCGGCTTCGCCAGCAAAGTCCTCACGGTGCTGTTGCTGTGGTTTGGCGCCCGGGCGGTGATCGACGGGGACCTGACGGTGGGCGGTCTGATCGCCTTCAACATGCTCAGCGGTCGGGTCAATGCGCCCATCCTGAAGCTGGCCTCGCTGTGGCAGGAGTTCACCCAGATGAAGGTCTCCGTCAAGCGGCTGGGCGAAATCATGGACGCGCCGGCGGAGCCGGGCTTCCAGGCGCAGCGTGCGGTGCCTCCGGCGGTGCAAGGGGCGGTGAAGTTCGACCACGTGGGGTTCCGTTACCAGCCCAACGGGCGCGAGGTGCTCAGCGATGTGTCGTTCCAAGTGCAGCCGGGCGAGGTGATCGGCATCGTGGGCGTTTCAGGGGCCGGCAAGACCACGCTGCTGCGCTTGTTGCAGCGCTTGTACACGCCCCAGCAAGGCCGCATCCTGGTGGACGGCATGGACCTCAATCTGCTGGACGCGAGCTGGCTGCGCCGCCAGATGGGGGTGGTGTCGCAGGACAGCGTGTTGTTCAACCGCAGCGTGCGCGAGAACATCGCGCTGGCCGATCAGCACCTGTCGATGGAGGCCATCATGAACGCGGCCAAATTGGCCGGAGCGCATGAGTTCATCCTGGAGCTGCCCGAGGGGTACGACACGTTGATCGGCGAGCGCGGTAGCCGCCTGAGCGGTGGGCAGCGTTCCCGCTTGGCCATCGCCCGCGCGTTGGTGACCAACCCGCGCCTGTTGTTGCTCGATGAGGCCACCGCCGCGCTCGACTACGAAAGCGAGCGGGTGATCCACGACAACATGGCCGAGATCACCGTGGGGCGCACCGTGTTCATCGTGGCGCACCGGCTGCCGACGCTGCGCATGGCCAACCGCATCCTGGTGTTTGAGGGCGGGCGCCTGGTGGAATCCGGCAGCCATGCCAGCCTGATGGCCGCCAAGGGCCGCTACCACGACCTCTACCAAGCCCACCAGATTCTGGAGACGACCTTGAAGAAAGCCGCAGCCGAGGAGATGGCCCGTGTCTGACGCATCCACGAACCCAAACGCCGTGCCCACCGATCTTCACCAACAGTGGGGAGCGTTCACGCCGGCTTCGATCGCCATGCAGCAGCGCCCTCCGCGCCTGCTGGCCCGCATGGTGACCCTGAGTCTTTGCGTCATGGCGCTGGCCGCGCTGGCCTTTGCCTACTTTGCCCACATGGACGTGGTGGTCAGCAGCCAGGGCAGTGTGATGACACCCGGGCGCAGCAAGGTGGTGCAACCCATGGAGGCTGGGGTGGTGCGGGCCATCAAGGTGCGTGACGGCCAGCAGGTGCGTGCTGGCGACGTGCTGGTGGAACTCGACCCGACCAACAGTCTGGCCGATACCGAGCGCCTGACGCGTGAATTCGCCGAGGCACGGGCCGAGGTGCAGCGGTTGCAGGCCCTGCTCGAAGGCCGGGACTGGAGCGAGGTGGACGAGGACATTCCGGACCAGGTCCTGGACAACCAGATGGCTTTGTTTGAGAACCGGCAACTGGAAATGCGGGCGCGCTTGTCCGCACTGGACGCCGACATCCAGAAGCGCCAGGCCGACCGCGATGCGGTCTCCATGAACCTCAACCAGTTAGGAGGCAGTCTGGCCCTGGTGAAGAAGCGCCACCAGATGCGGCAGGAGCTGGCGCAGAGCGGGCACATTGCCGAGCTGGCCTTGATCGAGACCCAGCTTGAGCTGGCCAACCAGGAAAAAGAGGTGGCCGTGCAGACGCAACGCCTGGCGGAATCGGTGGCCGGCATCCAGGCGGCGGTGCAGCAGAAGGCTCTCGCTCAGGCCGAGTTCAAGAGCCGTGTCACGAGCGAACTGGTGGAGGCGACCAAGAAGCGCGATGCCACCGAGCAGGAGCTGGTCAAGGCCACGCAACGCGCGGATCTGCAGATGCTGCGCTCGCCCATCGACGGTGTGGTGCAGCAACTGGCCGTGTTCACCGAGGGCGGCGTGGTGACGCAGGCCCAGGTGCTCATGGCCATCGTGCCCAAGAACGACGCGCTCGAAGTGGAGGCCAAGGTGCTCAACCGCGACATCGGCCATGTGCGGGTGGGGCAGCGGGTGATCAACAAGATCGAGACCTTCGATTTCACGCGCTATGGCTATATCGAGGGAGAGGTGCAATGGGTAGGGACCGATGCGGTGGTGGACCAGCACCTGGGGCCTGTGTATCCGGTTCGCATCAAACTCTCGCGCAGCGAAACGCCCAACGTGGTTCACGGCGAGCGGGGGCAGATCACCGCGGGCATGAGCGTGACCTCGGACATCCGCATCGGCGAGCGCCGCATGCTGGAGTATTTCCTGGCGCCCATGCTGCGCTACAAGGAAGAAAGCCTGAGGGAGCGGTGATGCATTGGAACAAACGTTTTCGACGCTCCGTTTCGCCGGCTCGGGCGTTCAAGGCCCTGGCCCTGGTTGTCATCGGGTGTGGATCTGCCTGGGCTCAGGACTTGTCCACCCTGTATGCGGCCGCCCGTGACAACGACGCCACCTTCCGGGCTGCGCGCCACGCACTGGACGCGGCTCGGCAACGTGCGCCCCAGGCGCGTGGGGCCTTGTTGCCACAACTGAGCTATTCGGCCAGCCGCCAGGAGCAGAAGGGGCCCTTGTTCTTCGCGGAAGAAGACCCCGTGGACAAGGACGTGGAGTCGCGCAGCCGGACGCTGCAGCTCACGCAGGGCATTGTGCGGCCCGAGCAGTGGATGGCTTTGCGTCAGGCCAATGCCGTCGAGGCCCAGGCTGAAGCCCAGTTCCAGAGTGCGCAGCAGGCGCTGATCCTGCGCGTGGTGCAGGCCTATCTGGATGCCTGGGTGGCCAGCGAAAGCCTGCGCGTCTCGGCGGTGCAGCTCAACGCGGTGCAGGCGCAGCAGGGGCTGGCGCAGCGCAACTTCGAGGTGGGTGCCACCACCGTCACCGATGTGTACGAGGCGCAGGCGAAATACGACCTGACATTGGCCCAGTCCATCGGTGCGCGCAACGATCTGGCGACACGGCTGGCCGAACTGGAGCGCATGTTGGGTTTTCAGCCCGAGCGTCTGCACGGCATTGCCGATGACGCCCCCTTGCCGGGCGCGCAGCTCGATCCCATGGCCCTCTGGCTGGAACGCGCTCGCGCGAGCCAACCCGATGCACAGGTGGCCCAGGCAGCGGTGGCTGTGGCCCAGGCAGACCATGCCCGCAGCATGGCGGGGTTTCTGCCAACGCTGGACCTCACGTTCAAGAAGGGCACGGATCGCAGCAGCGGTAGCATGACCTCTCCCACCGACGTGGCTTATCGCACCCGTTCCACCCAGGCCGCGCTGACGCTGAACTGGCCTTTGTTCGAGGGCGGCCAGTCCTACTACCGGGTGCGTGAGGGCGCCTACCAGATGGCCAAGGCCGACGCCGAGCTGGACGCCGCGCAGCGGCAAGCCACCACGGCGGTGCGACAGGCCTACGCCGGTATTCGCAGCGGCCACGCACAGCTCAAGGCGCTGGCCTCGGGCCTGTTGTCGAGCAAAAAGGCGCTGGACGCGAGCAAGGTGGGGTATCGCATTGGCACCCGCATCAACATCGATGTGCTCAATGCTGAAAATCAGTACTTCAGCGCGCAGCGCGATCTCGCCAAGGCCCGGGCCGACACGGTGATGCAGTGGGTCAAGCTCAAGGCCGCGGCGGGCGAACTCAATGACGACAGCGTGCAGCAGGTCAATGCCTGGCTGGACAAGGACGGCCAGCCGGTCGGCGCCGATGTGCTTCAGACGCTCGACGAATCCCCCATGGACATGGAACCCAGGAGAAACACCCCATGAAAGACATTCCACCCACCATGAGCCCGCAAGAGGCGGAGAAGGTCATTGCGTTTGCCAAGGAGCAGGCTGGAAAGATGTTCCAGAAGCTGCCCCTGCTGGGGCCGGTGACCTGGCTGATGATGCAGCAGACGCACACCCGGCACACGCTGATCAGCGAGCTGGAATGGCGCGTGATTCCGGCCTTGATGCTGGACCAGGCCAAGCTGTACATGCGCGACGACTCGCCGCTGGCGTACGTGTCGTGGGCCCGTCTGTCGCCCGCGCTGGGCCAGCGGTACCGACATCCACCGCACCAGTTGTCGTTCAACGACTGGAACAGCGGCGAGGACATCTGGCTGGTGGATGTGGTCGCGCCGTTCGGGGGCATTCCCAAGATCATGGAAGACCTGCGCCACCAGGTGTTTGCGGGCAAGGCCATGCAGCAGCTGGCGCCCACGACCACCGAGCCCACCAAGGTCGTGACCTGGCCAGCGGTCTGAATACGAAGCATTTTTTAAAAGGAGAAAACATGAGATCCATTTCCAGCAAACACCTTCTGGGCGCAGCACTGGTCGCCGCCCTGCCATTCCTGGCCGGCTGTGGTGGCGGAGGCGGCGGTGATGATGCTTCCACCGACCTGCGCCAGTACACCGGCCTGTGGACGGGTTCGTGCGTCAAGACCGGGAGCCAATCGGAGACCCAGGTGCTGGAATTCAGAAGCAATGCCAGTACCGCGTCCGAACTGAGCGGGAGCAAAGCCGTCAACGTGTATGGCAACACCAGCTGTTCAGGTTCGCCGAAGAAGGTGACATGGTTCAACCTGACCGCGCCCCTGGCGGGCACGCGTGAAACTGCGTCGGGCACGGCCGCCATGGTGATGGTGCAGTTGAGCGACGCCAACAATCCGGGCGCGTTGTCGTCCTACACGGAGCTGCTGTTGCTCAAGGACGGCCGGCTTTACCTGGGCAACCGGGCGGCGCTGCAGGCGGATGGATACCCGGCGGACGTGGACTTGTCCCGCGCGTTCACACGATAAGGGGAATGAGGCCGGAAGGCCCCCGAGCCGCTAGTGGCCGGGGGTCTTGGGGCGAAGCCCCGCAGCGTTCAGCCCTTGCGGTTGAGCAGGGCGTAGAGCCCGATCGCGCCGAAGGTGGCGGTGCCGATGCCGCCGAGCGCGAATTCGCCGAAGCGCAGCGTGTAGTCGCCGGTGCCGAGCACCAGGGTGATGGCGGCCACGAGCAGGTTCTTGTTGTTCGAGAAGTCGACCTGGTTGTCGACCCAGATCTTGGCGCCGGCCACGGCAATCAGGCCAAACACCACGATGGACACGCCGCCCATCACGGCCAGCGGAATGGCCTGGATCAGCGCGCCGAACTTGGGACTGAAGCCGAGCAGGATCGCCATGCAGCCGGCCACGAAAAAGATGGCGGTGGAGTAGATCTTGGTCGCGGCCATGACGCCGATGTTTTCGGCGTAGGTGGTCACGCCGGTGCCGCCCGCGCTGCCGGCCACGATGGTGGCCACGCCGTCGCCCATGAAGGCGCGGCCCATGTAGCGGTCCAGGTTCTTGCCGGTCATCGCCGTCACGGCCTTGATGTGGCCCAGGTTCTCCGCCACCAGGATGATGGCCACGGGCGCGATCAGCAGCATGGCGTTGCCGCTGAACACCGGCGCGCTGAAATTGGGCAGGCCGAACCAGGCGGCGCTGGCGATGCCGCTCAGGTCCAGCGGTTTGCCCAGACCGAGGCCGTTGGTGAGCACGGCGTAGATGACGCTGGCGATGATCAGGCCCATGAGGATCAGCAGGCGCTGCAGCATGCCGCTGCTGAACACGGCCACCAGCGCCACACAGACGAAGGTCACGCCCTGCATCCAGGCGTCGAAGCCCGTGGGCGCCATGTTCTTGATCGGGATGCCGGCCAGGTTCAGGCCGATCACCGCCACCACCGAGCCGGTGACCACCGGCGGCATCAGGCGTTCGATCCAGCCCGTGCCGATGGCCTGCACCAGCGCGCCGATCAGCGTGTAGACGATGCCGCAGGCGACGATGCCGCCGAGCGCCACGCCGATGTTGGCGTTGGGCCCCGGTCCGGCGTAGCCGCTGGCCGCGATCACCACGCCGATGAAGGCGAAGCTGGAGCCGAGGTAGCTCGGCACCTTGCCGCCGGTCATGACGAAGAAGATCAGCGTGCCGATGCCGCTCATGAGGATGGCGACGTTGGGGTCGAAGCCCATCAGGATGGGGGCGAGCACGGTGGCGCCGAACATGGCGATCAGGTGCTGCACGCCCATCACGGCCGTCTGCGGCCAGGGCAGGCGCTCGTCGGGGCCGATGACGCCGCCGTCCGCGAGCGTGGCCGATGATTTTTCCGTCCAGTGGAACAAACCCATGAAAACTCCTTGTTGTGGTGGTGAAACCGGGTGTCGGGTGGCCGCGATTCTGCCGGGTGGCCCGGGGCCGCGCACGCTGCGATGCAGCAGGCGCGGCGCGGGCGTGATTCAGGCGGCGAGGGCGGGCAGTATCTCGCCCCGGCACTCGCCAAAGCCGATGCGCGCGGCACCCGGCTTCTCGCACCAGCCGCGCAGGATCACGTTGTCGCCGTCTTCCAGGAAGCGGCGCTGCTCGCCGGTGCCCGGCAGATCAATCGCGACCGTGCCGCCCCGGCTGAGCTCAACGATCGCACCGGCCTCGGGCGGGGTCGGGCCGGAGATGGTGCCCGTGCCCAGCAGGTCGCCGGTCATCAGGTTGCAGCCGCCCACGGTGTGCTGCGTCACCATCTGGCCCAGGGTCCAGTACTGGTGGCGGAAGCTGGTGGCCGTGAGCCGGTCGGGGGCCACGCCCTGCGCGCGGTGCTGCGCGGTCTCCAGCCGCACTTCGAGCTGCACGTCCACGCCGCCGTGCGCGCGGTTGGCCGCGCCGTCCAGGTAGGGCAGGGGCTGGGGCTCGTCGGCGGGGTGGGCGAAGGGCACGCGGTAGGGCGCGAGCGCCTCCATCGTCACGATCCAGGGCGAGACGCTGGTGCAGAAGTTCTTGCCCAGGAAAGGCCCGAGCGGTGCCATCTCCCAGAACTGGTGGTCGCGCGCCGACCAGTCGTTGAGCAGGCTCACGCCGAAGATGTGGTCTTCCGCCTTGTCCAGCGGAATCGGCTGCCCCAGGGCATTGCCCGGGCCGATGTAGAAGCCCAGCTCCAGCTCGAAGTCGAGCCGCGCGCAGGGGCCGTAGACGGGGGCCTGGGCGCCCGGAGGCAGGGCCTGTCCCATGGGGCGGCGAAACGGTGTGCCGCTGACCACCACGCTCGACGCGCGGCCGTGGTACGCGATGGGCAGCCACTGGAAATTGGGCGTCAGCGGGTCGTCGGGCCGGATCACGCGGCCCACGTTGCGGGCGTGGTGGATGGAGGTGTAGAAGTCGGTGTAGTTGGCGATGCGGGTGGGCACGCTGTGTTCCGCCTCGGCCTGCGGCAGCAGGCAGCCCTGCAGCAAGCCCACCACGCGGGCCTCGGCATCGTGGCGCAGGGCGGCGAACAGCGCGTGGCGCAGCGCGCGCCAGGCCACCGGCCCCATGGCCAGGAACCCGTTGAGCGCCGTGTCCGAGCAGGCCTGCGCGGCGAGCTGGGGCAGGCCCTCGAACACCCCGGCCCGGGCAGCGGCGGCGAGATCAACGATCTGGTCGCCGATGGCCACGCCGCCGCGAAAGGCTTCGTCCGAGCCGGCGCGGCGGAACACGCCGAAGGGCAGGTTCTGGACGGGGAAGTCGGTGCCGGTTTCGTTGGCTGAGGCGAGCCAGCTCTTCACGCTGGCGTCGTGGGTGTGGTTGAGTTCCATGGGGTGAATCCTGTCAGTTGTTCACGGCGGGTCACAGCTTCTCGTCGAAGATCGCGACCGCGCGGGTCCACCCGGCCGAGGCACCGCGGATCTTGTGTGGGAAGCAGCTGATGGTGAAACCCGTGGGCGGCAGGGCTTCCAGGTTGTGCAGCTTCTCAAGGTGGCAGTAGCCGATGTCGCGGCCGGCCTTGTGGCCTTCCCAGATCAGGCTGGCGTCTTTGGTTTCGCCGTATTTCTTCGCGGTGTGCACGAAGGGCGCGTCCCAGCTCCAGGCGTCGGTGCCGGTCAGGCGCACGCCGCGCTCCAGCAGATACATGGTGGCCTCGTAGCCCATGCCGCAGCCGGCGGACACGTAGTCGTTGTGGCCGTAGCGCGAACCGGCGCGGGTGTTGACCACCACGATCTCCAGCGGCTGGATGGTGTGGCCGATGCGTTTCAGCTCGGCTTCGACGTCGTCGGCCGTGACCACGTAGCCGTCGGCGAAGTGGCGGAAGTCCAGTTTCACGCCGGGCTGGAAACACCACTCCAGCGGCACCTCGTGGATGGCAATGGCGGGCTTCTTCTCGCCCAGCGCCTTGTCCATGGTGGAGTGGAAGTGGTAAGGCGCGTCCAGGTGGGTGCCGTTGTGGGTAGAGAGCTGCACCAGCTCCACCGCCCAGCCTTCGCCATCGGGCAGGTCTTCCTTTTTCAAACCCGGAAAAAAGGGTTCGATCTGCTCGAAGGTGTGCTCGTGGGTGAAGTACTGAATCTTCGGCGCGAAGGCCGGCGGGTCGCTCAGCACATCGTTTTCCAGAAAGATCGAGAGGTCGACGAATCGGCGGGGCATGGGGGTCTCCCTGAAAGAAATGAAGAAGAAAAGTCGGCAGCTACAGCAGCACCAGGCTCAGCGCGGGAAACGCCATCAGCAGCAGCAACACGGCCACCATGATGAGCGTGAAAGGGCCGGTGCCGCGGAAGATGTCGCCCAGCGTGATGCGCGGGTCGTTCAGCGAGCTCTTGACCACGTAGGCCGAGAGGCCGAAGGGCGGTGTGAGCAGGCCGATCTCCACCGCCACCACGGTGACCACGCCGAACCAGATCAGGTTCATGCCGAACTGCTCGGCGATCGGCAGCATCAGCGGCAACACGATCAGCAGGATGGACGACGAGTCGATCACCGTGCCCAGCAGGATGATGATGAACACGTAGACCAGCAGGAAGGCGAAGGGCCCGAAGCCGGCGTGGCTGATCAGCTCCATCAGGAACTGCGGCATGCCCGACATGGCCAGCATGCGGGTGTAGATGCTGGCGCAGATGATCAGGAAGCTCACCGCCACCGTCACATGCCCGGTCTCGGTCAGCACCTCCCAGAAGCTGCGTGCCGTGAGCTTGCGGCGCAGCACCGCGATCAGCAGCGCCAGCGCCGCACCCACCGCGCCGGCCTCGGTGGCGGTGAACAGGCCGCCGTACAGGCCGCCCAGCACGCCACCGATCATCAGCACGATGGGCACCAGCTTGAGCGCCATGGTCAGCGGGCTCATGTCCTCCCCGTCGGGCACCGGCATCTCGCCGCCCGCGTAGACCATGGATGGCTTGAAATAGGCCGCGAGCACGATGCCGATGGCGAAGGCCGAGGCCAGCAGCAGGCCGGGCACGATGCCGGCGGTGAACAAGTCGCCCACCGACTGGTTGGCCAGGAAGCCGTAGAGGATCATCAGCAGGCTGGGCGGGATCAGCATGCCCAGCACCGACGAGCCGGCCACCACACCCACCGCGAACTTCGGCTGATAACCGAAGCGCATCATCTGCGGTACCGCCACGCGGGTGAACACCGCGGCCGAGGCAATCGAGATGCCGGTGATGGCGGCGAACACTGCGTTGGACGCGACGGTGGCCACGCCCAGGCCCCCGCGCAGGCGGCGGAACAGCTGATTGGCGACCTCGAAAGCGTCCTTGCCGATGTCCGCCCGGGCCACCAGGAAGCCGGTCAGCACGAACAGCGGCACCACGCCGAAGATGTGGCTGGCGATGGCGTCGCTCGAGGCCTGTGCCAGCAGGTTGGCGGCCACGCCGATGTCGTCGCGGATGATCCAGACGCCGACGAAAGAGACCAGACCCAGCACCACGGCCACGTGCAGGCCGCCCCAGATCAGCAGCAGCATCAGCACCAGCGAGAGCACGGCAACGGTGGTGGCGCTCATAGAATTTCCCTCCGTGCTGCGCACTGCGGGGCTGAGCGCCTTCGGAACGGCCGGGCGGTGCTCATCGCTTGTGCTCCCGTTTGGCAGCCAGGCGCTGACCCCGCTGCAGGTCGATCACCGCCAGCAGCACGAAGGTCAGCGCCGTCACGCTCAGGCCCACCAGCATCATCAGTCGCACCGGCCAGACCGGCGCCGTGAAGTCGCCCAGCGCACCCACGTACTCGCGCGAAGCGATGGACTCGGTCAGCGAGGGCCAGGCGGCCCAGAGGATCACCGCCATCAGCAGTGCGCCCAGCAGGTGGTAGAGCGCCTGCAGGCGCGCGGCCAGCACCGGCCGGTCGCGCTTGAGACCGTCCAGCAGCATGTCGGCGCGCGTGAAGCGGCCGCAGCGCAGGGTGTCGGCCAGCTGCAGGAAGACGATGCCCACGATGGACAGCGACACCAGCTCGGTCACACCGCGCACCGGCGCGTCAAAGCCGGTGCGCCCGACGATGTCGGCGTTGATCAGCAGCATCAGGCCGATGATCATCAGCGTGCCCAGGGCGTTGAGCGCCTGGGTCAGGCGGTGCAGACCGAAGGGCAGCGGCAGGTTGTAGGCGTCCTGGGGGGCCGCGTCCACGCGGGACGCCGCCCCGCCGGTGCCCGGCGTGGAAAGGTTCATGGGGACTCCGGGCGGGGGCTTACTTGACCGACCAGTCGCGCGGCAGCTGGGCGCCGCTCTTCTTCAGGCCTTCCATGTAGGCCTTGAGGATCTCGGTGCCCGGGGCGCCCTTGCCCTGCAGGTCGGTGGCCCAGGTCTGTGCCACGTTGGGAATGGTGTCGGCCCAGCGCTGGCGCTCGGCGGCCGGCAGCTCGCTGACGGTGGCGCCGGCCGCGGCCATCTTCTGCAGCAGCGCGTCGGCGGTGGAGCGCTGCGCCTCGGCGAAGCGCTTGTCGTACTCCAGCCCCACCTCGCGAAACACCTGCTGCACCTCGGGCGGCAGGCTGTCGAAACGGCGCTTGTTCATCACCACGGCGCCAGCGTACATGGAGCCGAAGTTCACCTTGGTCACATAGGGCGCCACCTCGTGCAGCTTGGCGCCCCAGGCGCCAGTGCTGAAGGTGATGGCGCCGTTGGACACGCCGGACTTGATGTCCTCGTAGTAGGTCGGCAGCGAGCCGGCCACGGCGACCGCGCCGGTGTTCTTCACCCAATTGGCCGAAGGGCCGGGCGCACTGATCTTCTTGCCCTTGAGGTCGTCGATGGACTTGACCGGGAAGTTGGTCCACAGGTGGTAGGTGTCCAGCGCCGTGCCACCCAGGTAGACCAGGCCATTCTTGGTCCAGGTGTCGCCCATGGCCGGGATCTTCTTCTGCATGTCGGCCACGATGGAACCGACCGCGCCCAGGTTGTCGGTGCCGAAAGGCGCGACGTAGCTCACGTTCTGCATCGGGAACTTGGCCGCCTCGAACAGCGTACCCACGAAGCCGAAGTCGGCCACGCCGTCGGAGATGCCCTTGGACTCGGCGCCGATCTTGATCAGCGTGCCGCCCCAGGCCTTGGTCCATTCCACCTTGTGTTTGCCGCCGGCCGCGGCCAGGCGCTTGTCCACCTCGGGGATGTAGAACTCGTCCAGCAGCTTGACCCACAGGAACACCGGCGGGTGGCCGCCCGCGGCGGTGAGCTTGATGGTCTGCTGCGCGTGGGCGCTGTGCAGGCCACCGAGGGTGAGGGCCGATGCCAGCACAGTGGCCTGGAAAATCCGACGTTTCATGCTTGTCTCCGTGAGGTGGTGGAAGGCGAGGGCGCTCTGCGGCGCGGGGAAGGGGACGCGGTGGGGGACGGGGAAAGTGACGAGGGAAGGGGCATCACGGCGGCGATGCCGGCGGTGATGAAGTCGACCAGCAGCGCCGCGGCCTCGGGCGCGCAGACCTGGTTGCGCCCGCGCGAGAGCGTGGGCGCCCGGTGGTCGGTGATGTGGTGCAGCAGCGCGCCCAGCGCGAACTGGTAGGCCCAGGCGGCCCGCGCGCGGTCGTGGCCCGGGCGAGCGGCGTGTATGGCGTCGATGAAGCTGTGGGCCAACGGGTCGAAGAACTCGGTCAGCACCCGGTGGGTTTCCGGCGTCTGGCGGGCCAGCTCGCGGCCCACCAGCTGGGCGTAGTACTCACCCTCGGTGCTGGCGCGCTGCACCAGCACCGGCCGCACGAAGGCCTCCACCACCTGGCGCAGGAAGGCCTCGGTCGGCGGCCCGGCCAGCACCTGCTGTAGCAGCGCCAGGCGTTCCTGGATGGTGCCCTGCCAGTGCTCGAAGATGGCGTGGAACAGCTCGCTCTTGGGGCCGTAGTAGTAGCCCACCAGAGCCAGCGGCACCTGCGCTTCCTCGGCGATCTGCCGGATCGACACGCCGTGGTAGCCGTGCTGGGCGAACAGCTTCTCGGCCGCCAGCAGGATGGCCATCTGCCGGTCGGGCCGCGGCGTGCCGCGGGCCGAGGCCAGCCGGGCACGGGACGAAGGGGAGGCGGGGCGGGTGACCATGGCCGGTATTGAACGTTTGTGCAAAAAACTTGTACATCCGTACAAACCCTTGCGCGGGGGCGGGGCCGTGCCAGTGACAACTGCGCGATAGGCGCGACCGCCGGGTCGCTGCTACCCTGCGGCGCAGGAGACAACAACATGGCCACGACACCGCCCCCGCACATCCCCCAGATTCGCCTCTACCAGGACTGGCTGGCCGAACACCGCGGCCTGCGGTTCGACGACTACGACGCGCTCTGGCGCTGGTCCACCACCGAGCTCGACGCCTTCTGGCAGAGCATCTGGGACCACTTCGACCTGCAGTCACCCACGCCGCACACGGCCGTGCTGGAGCGCAACGTGATGCCCGGTGCGCGCTGGTTCCCGGGCGCGCAGGTGAATTACGCGCAGCAGGTGTTCCGCCACGTCCAGCCGGCCCATGCCGCGGGCTTCTCGGCCATCGAGGGCCGCAACGAAAAGGGCCGTCATGTGGAACTGTCGTGGCCCGAGCTGCGGCGCCAGGTGGCCTCGCTCGCGCTGCACCTGCGGGCCCAGGGCGTGATGCCCGGCGACCGCGTGGCGGCCTACCTGCCCAACATCCCCGAGACCATGGTCGCCTTCCTCGCGGTGGTCAGCATCGGCGGTGTGTGGAGCGTGTGCGCGCCCGACATGGGCACGAATGCCGTGCTCGACCGCTTCAAGCAGATCGAACCCGTGGCGCTGATCGCCTGCGACGGCGTGAGCTACGGTGGCAAGGACTTCGACCGCCTGGGCGTGGTGGCCGAGCTGCGCGCGGCCCTGCCCACGCTGCGCCATGTGATCCTGCACGCCAACCTGGCCGACGACCCGGCCGCCGCAGCGAAGGCCCTGGCCGACGCGTCACCCTGCGTCGGATTCGCCGAGGCGACGGCGCGCAATGACGCCGCCACCGACGCTTTCGAACCGCTGTGGCTGCCCTTCGACCACCCGCTGTGGATCGTCTACAGCAGCGGCACCACCGGCCTGCCCAAGCCCATCGTGCACGGCCACGGCGGCACCATGGTCGTCGCGCTGGCGCTCAAGACCCTGCACAACGACGTGGGCTGCAGCTACGCGCCCAACAGCTGGGGCGAGCGCTACCACTGGTACAGCTCCACCGGCTGGGTGATGTGGAACGCCCAGGCCAGCGGCCTGCTCAACGGCACCACCTGCGTGCTCTACGACGGCAACCCGGGCGGCTCGAAAGACAAGCCCGACTGGACCACCCTCTGGCGCTTCGCGTCCGACCTCGGCGTGACCTTCTTCGGCGCCGGCGCGGCGTTTTTCGCGAACTGCCTGAAGGCGGGGGTGGACCTGTCGGCGTGTGGTGATCTGTCGCGGGTGCGGGCGCTGGGGACGACGGGGTCGCCGCTGTCCGAGGATGCTCAGCGTTGGGGCACGAGCCAGTTCGCCGCCATCGCGAAAACCGAAGCCCAGAAAGACATCTGGTGGTGCAACATCTCCGGCGGCACCGACTTCGCCGGCGCCTTCATCGGCGGCCACCGCGAACTGCCTCAAACGCCCGGCCGCATGCAGTGCCGACTGCTGGGCTGCGCGGTCGAGGCCTGGAATGAGCAGGGCCAGCCCGTGATCGACGAGGTGGGCGAACTGGTCTGCGCGCAACCCATCCCGTCGATGCCGCTGTACTTCGTGGGCGACAAAGACAACCAGCGCCTGCTCGGCAGCTACTTCGACAGCTACCCGCCCGGTCACGGCCGCAAGCCCGGCGGCGGTGATCTCGATGCGACGGCCGGCGCCGTCTGGCGCCACGGCGACTGGCTGCGCATCCACCCCGACGGTTCCTGCGTGATCTACGGCCGCTCCGACGCCACCATCAATCGCCACGGCCTGCGCATGGGCACGAGCGAGCTGTACAGCGCGGTCGAGGCCCTGCCCGAGGTGCTGGACTCCATGGTGGTGGACCTCGAATACCTCGGCCGCGAGAGCTACATGCCGCTCTTCGTGGTGCTGCGCCCAGGGCTCACGCTGGACGATGCGATGACGGCCAAGATCAACGGCGCCATCCGCACCGCGCTCTCACCGCGCTTCCTGCCCAACGCCGTGTTCCAGGTGGCCGAGATCCCGCGCACCCTCTCGGGCAAGAAGCAGGAGCTGCCCATCAAGAAGCTGCTGCTGGGCCAGCCGCTGGACAAGGTGATCAACAAGGAAGCCATGGTCAACCCGGGCTGCCTGGATTGGTACGTGGCTTTTGCCGCAGCCCGCCAGGCGGGCTGAAATGGAACACCCCCGCCGCGCTTCGCGCGACCCCCTCAAGGGGGCAGCACTGGCCGTCCGGCAAAGCCGGCCCGGCGGTGCCCTGGGCTGAGCCGGTATTTCCGATGTGAATGCGGTCCCAGCGGTTCAGCGGCAGGCGAAGCTGCTGGCCTCTTCGAGGCTGCCCGAGCCCTTGTAGGTGGCGACCTTGGGGTAGGCGCACAGTGGCCGTGAGCGGTTGGGCGCCCAGCTGGCGGGCACATCGGGGTTGACCTCGCCGGCGTTGCCCGGGCCACGCGCGGTGGCGATGATCTGGTCGGGCGCGATGCCTTGCTCCACCCACTTCACCAGCGGGCCGAGCGCGTCGAACTGGTCGGTGGACGGGCCGGCGCGGCAGTGGTCCATGCCCGGCACACGGAAGAAGCGCGCGAAGCCCGAGGGATCGCCGCCCGTGCGCTGGCCCAGGCCCTCGTACCAGGCCTGCGTGTCGTGCGGCGAAAAGATCGCGTCGCTCATGCCGTGGTAGACCAGCAGCTTGCCGCCCCTGGCCTTCACGCGGCCCAGGTCGGTGGCGTTGGGCGGGGTCATGAAGCCCATGGCCGACTCGGTGAACGGCCCGGCCGTGGCCTGCACCGAAGCGAGCATCGCGTCCACGTCGCCGTTGAGCACGAAGGCCTCGCCGTTGAAGCCGGCCGGGTTCTGCGGCGGCACGCCGAAGATGAGGCCCACGGCGCCCGAGTCGCGCTGGATCGGCGCGCTGAACTCCCAGTTGGCCACGCCGGGGCTGGCCAGGCCGCTGTCGTAGGGGAAGCTGGCGTAGAAGGGCTTTCCGTCGCGGGTGGTGGCGCCGCTGAAGATGGGCGCGATCGCCGCCTTCTGCGCGCTGCTCAGGCAGCTGCCATTGCGCTCGCCGCTGCAGGTGGGCACGTCGCGCGCCAGGTTGAACGCGGTCTGGCAGGCGCTCGGGTGTTGCACCATGCCGTCGCGGGCGCCGTCGAGCGCGTCGCATTTGTCCAGCACGGCTTTCACCACGGTCTGGCGTTCGGGCTGGGTGAAGGCGCTGCCCAGGTCCTTGGGGTCGGTGGCCACCTTCTTGTACTGCTGCGCGCCCCAGATGTTGGCCACGGCCGCCTTGGGCAGGTTGTAGCCGGGCGCGCCGGCCAGGTAGCCGTCGAACATCTCGGGGTAACGCGCGGCGGCCACCAGCACATGGCGCCCGCCGTTGGAACAGCCGGCGATGTAGGAGCGGTCGGGCGCCTTGCCGTAGGCCCGGCGCACCACCTCCTTGGCCATGGGCGTGAGCTTGCCCACAGCTTGGTAGCCGTAGTCGAGCCGCGCCTGCGGGTCCAAGCCGAAGCCGGGGCCGCGCGTGAGCTGGTTGTCGTGGCCGGCGTCGGAGCTGATCACGGCGAAACCCTGGTGCAGGGCGGAGGCGATCGGGCCGCCGCCGAAGGCGCCCAGCGCGGGCAGCACCGCGCCGTCGATGCCGCCATTGCCCTGGTACAGGAAACGGCCGTTCCAGCGCAGCGGCAGGCGCATCTCGAAGCCTATGGCGTAGGGCGTCTTGCCGTCGGCGCCCATGCGCTCGTGCATGGCGCCCAGCACCACGCAGTGTGCGGCCACGTCCTGCGTGCCGGCCTTGAGCTCGCCCGCGGCCACCGCTGTGACGCTCTGGATGCGGGTGTGGGCCAGCCCGGCGAGCTGGCCCGCCAGGGCATCACAACCGGCCATGCTCGCCGGCCGGGCCGGCGCCAGCGCGGCGCCGGGGGGCTGACTGGGTGCGGACGAACAGGCCGCGAGCGTGGCGGCCGTCAGCGCGATGAGCGCGGCCGAGGCCCTTGGGCCTCCCGGTTGGGGGCGTGTGTGCATGCAGGTCTCCTGGGTTCTTGTGTGTGGGTCGAAGCGTTTCGCAGAATAGTTACTTCACATAACCAAGTCAATGGCCAGGTTGGGGAGGACCCACCGACACCGGAAGGTTCGGATGGCGCTCCGGAGCGGGTGGACAGGTGGGGCTCAGTCGCCGGGGTGACGGGAAACGGCCCGGTCCCCGGACTCTCCCGCTTCCCCGCGGCCGCCGCAGCGGCTAGTGTCTGGGGCTGTTCGCCATGAGGCTTGTGTGACCACCCACCCAGGAGAAACCGATGCCATCCACCCAACGTTCCATCAGCCGGCGCCAGGTCTTGAGCCTCGCCACCGGCGGCACCGCCCTGGTGGCCGCGCCCGGCCTGTTCAGCGGCGCGGCGTTCGCGCAAGAGAAGTACCCCTCGCGCCCCATCAAGCTGATCGCGCCCTGGCCCGCCGGGGGCAGCAGCGACGGCGTCATGCGTGCCTTCGCGGACAGCGCCAGCAAGACCCTGGGCGTGCCCGTGATCATCGAGAACAAACCCGGTGTGGGCGGCACGCTGGGCGCCGCCGCCATGGTGGGCGCGGCGCCCGACGGCTACACGCTCACGCAGTTACCGCTGGGCATCTACCGCCTGCCGCACATGCAGAAAATGCCGTTCGACCCGGTGGCCGATCTCACCCACATCGTCTGCCTCACCGGCTACACCTTCGGCATTGCCTGCACGGCCGACGCGCCGTTCAAGACGCTCAAGGACATGGTGGCCTACGCCAAGGCCAACCCGGGCCAGCTCGAATACGGCCACACGGGCACGGGCACCACGCCGCACCTGGCGATCGAGGAGTTCAGCGAGAAAGCCGGCATCCGGCTCAACCCGGTTCCGTTCAAGGGTTCGGCCGAGATCATGCAGGCCATCCTGGGCGGCCACATCCGCATGATGAGCGGCACCACCGAGTTCGCGCCGCATGTGCAAAGCGGCAAGCTGCGCCTGCTCGCCACGCTGGGCAGCCAGCGCAACAAGGCCTTCCCCGACGTGCCCACGGTGAAGGAAAGCGGCTGGGACACGATCAGCGAATCGCCCTTCGGCATCGGCGGTCCCAAGGGCATGGACCCGGCGGTGGTGAAGGTGCTGCACGACGCGTTCAAAAAGACGCTGGACGACGCCAAGGTGCAGGAAACGCTGGACAAATTCTTCCAGCCCGTGATCTACATGAACAGCGCCGATTACCAGGCCTACGGCGAGCGCACCTTCAAGGCCGAGAAGGCCACCATCGAGCGGCTGGGGCTGGCGAAGAAGGGTTGACCGGGCGGTGCTTCAGACGGCGCACCGCACAGACCGCACGATGCCCATGACCACGACAGCACCATTGCGCGGGAGGCGGGCAATGTGGTCAGGGTCTGCAGCAGTGCTTGCGTCTTATCGAGGCGCCGGTACTTGTCTGGTCACACGTCGGCGATAACCTGGTTGAAGGAGGCAGGGGGATTGACGGGGCGTGAGGTCCTGCCCCGGTCGTGCGGCAGATGGGCGTGTGGCGAAAGGGTGGTCGGGCGCGAAAGCATGGGGATTGTCTGGCGATGAAGTCACTCGGTATAGTGCTCAAGCTTGTGCGACAGCCAGTACCCGATCCCGAGCCCCCTATGCCTGCAGATTCCCTGAACGACGAAGACGAATGGGCGCGTGAACAAGCTGAGGAGGAAGTAGATCGCCTCCGCAAGGAAGAGCCCGCACCCAAGATCAGCGAAGCCGAGTTTCTGGCCTGGAGATCGCCACGGATCGGCACCGCGAATCCGACCCGACTCGACAACCCGCTGTGGCATTGGCTGGTGCGTACCCGTTGGGATGGCTACAGTGCCAACAACGTCTTTGGTGGACCATCGCCGTTCACCGCCGGACCGATGTGGTGTTTTCAGCGTTATGGGATGAGCGAAACCACCCTGGAGGATGGCCGGGTGCTCTACATCGGTGGCGAGCACGAGGACCACTACGACCCCGATTTCTGCATTTACAACGATGTGACCGTCGTGGATGCTGCCGGCTCCATTGCCATCCACGGCTACCCCAAGGAGGACTTTCCCCCGACCGACTTTCACAGCGCGACCCGGATCGGAAGCGCCATCTACATCGTCGGGCGATTGGGCTATGCGGAGAGTCGTACTTTGGGCGTGACACCGGTTTTCAAGCTCTCGCTCGACTCCATGCAGATGGAGGCGGTCGAAACCCTCGGCGAGTCACCCGGGTGGATCTACGAACATCAGGCTTCGCTCGCGTCCGATGGTCACACGCTTGTCATCAGCGGAGGTGAGCGTTGGCGCGGTGAACAACGGGCAACCCAAGAAAACGTCGACACCTGGGCGCTGGATACACGCAATGGCCGTTGGACACGATTGACCCAACATCACTGGCAACACTGGGTCATGTGGCGGGTGGACCGAAAACGCAATCGGCTTGGGGATACGCGACATGCCCGGTGGCACTGCGAACATGTGCGCCGTGACCATGCACTTCTTGGGCTTGAGCACGTTTGGCGCCACAGTGAACCGCCGGACTTTGCTGCGTTGGATGCGCTGTATCGCCTGCCTGGAGAAATGTCCCCGGTGATTGAAGAGGCTGAGTACGGCACATTCAGCACCATGATCGATGGGCTGAAGGTGCGTTTCAAGGAAAGTGACGGCTTCCTGGTGGAGGCCATCGTCGAAGGTCAGTTGCGCCCGGATCGTTTGCTTGAGCTGCAACGCACGACCCTGGTTCTACTGGAACGGATCGACGCGTCCCCCTACGAGATCGCGGTGGCCAGCGGCTCTTAGGGGGCCGTGATCACCCCCGCACCAGACACGCCGCAATCCGCGTCCCTTCCGCGAACACGAAGTCCTTGAACGCCTGGTTGACGCCATTGAGCGTGACGTCGCGCCGGTGGATGAAGCACCAGTCGATGTACTTGGGCATGTCGGCCAGGTCCAGCACGGCGATGCGGCCGGCTTCGAGCTCCACCTGGAACACGTGGGCCGAGAGGAAGCTGATGCCCAGGCCTTCCATCACCGCGTGTTTCACCGTCTCGTTGCCCGAGAGCTCCAGGCTTTGTCGCACCTGGAGCGATTGCGACTGCAACAGCTGTTCCAGGAACACGCGGGTCGATGAGCCCTGCTCGCGAAAGATGAAGTCCTCGCGGCGCAGGTCGGCCCAGTCCAGGCCGTGGCGCCGGGCCAGCGGGTGGTTCACCGAGGCCACCAGGCAGTGCGGGTGGCGGGCGAAGCTGTGCGCCTCCACGTCGGCCTCGGACGGCGGGTAGCCGGTGATGGCGATGTCCAGCCGGCGCTCGGCCAGCATGGCCAGGATCTCCGAGCGCTTGGCCACCGTGAGCCTGAGGTGCACGTCGGGGTGGCGCCGATGGAACTCGCTGAGCAGGCGCGGCGCGAAGTAGTTGGCGGTCTGCACCACGCCCAGGTGCAGCAGCCCGCGCAGGCCACGCGAGGCCTCGGTGCTGCCGCTCTCGGTGTAGAAGGCCATCGCCTCTTCGGCCGCGCGCACCTGCGCCAGGATGATGCGCGCGTGCCCCAGCAGCTCCTGCCCGGCGTCGCTCAGGCGTTTGCGGTCGGTCGGGTCGAACAGGGCCGTACCCAGCTCCTGTTCCAGCTGGCGCACCACCATCGAGACGGCGGGCTGCGTCAGCGCCAGCTGTTCGGCCGCGCGCGAGAAGCTGCCGCAGCTGGCCACCGCCTCGAATACCCGCAAATGCCGGACCTTCAACTCCATCATCTCGATTTCTCCTCAGGACATTCCCGGACAAAAACAGCGCCGCAGCGCGCCCGCCACCCGTGGCCGGCGGGGCATGGGCTGGAATATAAGGCTTCGTTATCGATTTGATAAATTTCCATCAATAGCCGCGGTCGAGGGACCGGCCTAGCATCCCGTTCCATGAACACAGCCACCCCCCCCGACTTTCCCCAGTGGGACGACGCCGCGACCGCCGGCATGGACCAGCCCCATCTGCTTCTGTACCGCTCCAACCTGCTCGGTTCGGACCTGCGCATCACCAACTACGGCGGGGGCAACACCTCGGCCAAGATCTGGCAGCGCGACCCCCTGAGCGGCGCCGACGCCGAAGTGCTCTGGGTCAAGGGCTCGGGCGGCGACGTGGGCTCCATGAAGCTCGACGGCTTCTCCACGCTCTACATGGACAAGCTGCGCGCGCTCAAGGGCCTGTACCGCGGCCTGGAGCACGAAGACGAGATGGTGGGCTACCTGCCGCACTGCACCTTCAACCTCAACGCCCGCGCGGCCTCCATCGACACCCCGCTGCACTCCTCGCTGCCCTATGCACACGTGGACCACATGCACCCGGACGCCGTGATCGCGATCGCGGCCATGGCCAACGGCGAGGCGATCACCCGCCAGGTGTACGAGGGCACCGTGGGCTGGATGCCCTGGCTGCGTCCGGGCTACGAACTGGGCCAGCGCCTGGCCGCCTACAACGCCGCGCACCCCGGCCTGCGCGGCATCGTGCTCGGCGGCCACGGCCTGTTCAGCTGGGGCGAATCGTCCCGCGCCTGCTACGAAAACACGGTGGACCTGATTGAGCGCGCACAGGCCTGGTTGTCCCGGGAGCGCGAGCGCCGCCAGGTGCAGGTGTTCGGCGGCACACGCTTCGACACGCTCGACGGCGCGGCGAGTGAGGCCACGCTGGCGCGCGTGCTGCCGGTGCTGCGCGGCCTGGCCGCCCAGGGCAGCCCCAAGCTGCTGCACGTAAACACCTCGCCCGAGGTGATGCAGTTCGTCAACTCGGCCGAGCTCGAACCGCTGGCCGCGCTCGGCACCTCCTGCCCCGACCACTTCCTGCGCACCAAGATCCGTCCGCTGATCGTGCCCGAGGCGGTCTACACCCTCGAAGGCCCCGCGCTCAAGACCGCGCTGGACGACCTGCTGACCGCCTACCGCGCCGACTACGCCGCTTATTACGAGCGCTGCAAGCGCGCCAACAGCCCGGCGCTGCGCGACCCCAACCCGGTGGTGATCCTGCTGCCGCGCATCGGCATGGTGACGATCGCCAAGGACAAGGCCACCGCCCGCATCGCCGGCGAGTTCTATGTGAACGCCATCAACGTGATGCGCGAGGCCAACGCGGTGGACCAGTATGTGGGTCTGCCCGAACAGGAAGCCTTTGACATCGAATACTGGCTGCTCGAAGAAGCCAAGCTGCAGCGCATGCCCAAGCCCAAGCCGCTGGTGGGCAAGGTCGCCCTGGTCACCGGCGGCGCCGGTGGCATCGGCCAGGCGATTGCCCGGCGCATGCTGGCCGAGGGCGCCTGCGTGGTGCTGGCCGACATCGACGAGGACGCGCTCGCCAGCGTCACCGCCGACCTGGCCAAGGCCCACGGCAAGGACCACGTGCGCGGTGTGCGCTGCGACGTGACCGACGAGGCGTCGGTGATCGCCGCCTACGGCCGCGCCGCGCTGGCGTTCGGCGGGGTGGACATCCTGGTCAGCAACGCCGGCATCGCCTCGGCCGCACCCATCGACGAAACCACGCTGGCGCTGTGGAACCGCAACCAGAGCATCCTGGCCACGGGCTATTTCCTGGTGGCCCGCGAAGCCTTCAAGCTGATGAAGGCGCAGGGCACGGGCGGCTCCATCGTCATGATCGCCAGCAAGAACGGCATGGTCGCGAGCAACCAGGCCACGGCCTACTGCGCGGCCAAGGCCGCGGAGATCCAGCTGTCCCGCAGCTTCGCGCTCGAAGGCGCGCCGCTGGGCATCCGATCCAACGTGGTCAACCCCGACGCGGTCATCCGCGGCTCCAAGATCTGGACCGGCAAGTGGAGCGAAGAGCGCGCCGCGGCCAACAAGGTGGACGAGGGCGACCTCGAAGCCTTCTACCGCGACCGCTCCATGCTCAAGCGCAGCGTGTTCCCGGAAGACATCGCCGAGGCCACCTACTTCTTCGCCTGCGAAGACCTCAGCGCCAAGAGCACCGGCAACATTCTCAACGTGGACGCCGGCAACCTCGCCGCCTTTACAAGGTAAACCCCCGCCCCCCAGGGGGCGACGCCAGCGGCCCGGCGAAGCCGGTTTCGCGGCGTCCACGGACGAGAGGGGTGCTCAGGCACTCGCTCAACAAGGAGACAACATGAAGACCATCGACAGCAGCTTTCTCGCCTCGCACAACTACTCGCTGGCGCGCCACGCGCACCACGACTACGAGCACCTGGGCGAGCAACTCGCGCGCCGCGACATCGACATCGAGACCGTGCGTCAGCAGGTCGCGGCCTTCGGCGTGGCCATCCCCAGCTGGGGCGTGGGCACCGGCGGTACACGCTTCGCGCGCTTTCCCGGCCAGGGCGAGCCGCGACACGTGTTCGACAAGCTGCAGGACTGCGGCGTGATCCAGCAACTGGCACGCGCCACCCCCACGGTGAGCCTGCACATCCCCTGGGACAAGTGCAGCGACTGGGGCGAGCTGCGCCAGGCCGCGGCCAGCGCCGGCCTGGCGTTCGACGCCATGAACTCCAACACCTTCAGCGACCAGCCGGGCCAGGCCCACAGCTACAAGTACGGCAGCCTGAGCCACACCGACGCGGCCACCCGCGCCCAGGCCGTGGCGCACAACCTGGAGTGCATCGACATCGGCCAGGCGCTGGGCAGCAAGGCGCTCACGGTGTGGGTCGGTGATGGCAGCAACTTCCCCGGCCAGCAGCACTTCCGCCGCGCCTTCGACCGCTACCTGGAAAGCGCGCAGCAGATCTACGCCGCGCTGCCGGGCGACTGGCGCATGATGCTGGAGCACAAGATCTGCGAGCCGGCCTTCTACGCCACCGTGATCCAGGACTGGGGATCGAGCTTCCTGGCCGCGCAGACCCTGGGCCCCAAGGCGCAGTGCCTGGTGGACCTGGGCCACCACGCGCCCAACGTGAACATCGAACTCATCGTCGCGCGGCTCATTGCCGCCGGCAAGCTCGCGGGCTTTCACTTCAACGACAGCAAATACGGCGACGACGATCTGGACGCCGGTAGCGTCTCGCCCTACCGCCTGTTCCTGGTGTTCAACGAGCTGGTGGCCGCGGCGCACGAGGGCGTGCCCTTCGACCCGGCCTACATGCTGGACCAGAGCCACAACGTGACCGACCCCATCGAGAGCCTGATGACCAGCGCCGTCCAGGTGCAGCGCAGCTACGCGCAGGCCCTGCTGGTGGACCGCGCCGCGCTCGACGCCGCGCAGGAAGCCAACGACGCGCTCACCGCCACGCACCTGCTCAAGCAGGCCTTCCAGACCGACGTGACCCCGCTGCTGCAGCGCGTTCGGCTGGACGCGGGCGGCGCCATCGACCCGGTGGCCGCCTACCGCGCCAGCGGCTACCGCCAGCGTGTGGCCGGCGAGCGCCCGGCCGCCGTGGGCGGTGGCGGCGGCATCGTGTGAACCCCTTCACCGGCCGGGGCGGCGTGCGAGCCGCCCCGGCCGGCCAACCCATCTTGACCGCTGGCGTTTCTGAGCACCGACGGCAGGACAACGACCCCGACAGGTCGGCCTTTTTCAACCGCGACGACATCCTTTGGAGACATACATGAAAAAATCCCGTTTCGCACTGACCGCTGCCGCCCTGGCGCTGGCCCTGGCCCAGCCGGCCTTCGCCGCCGACAAGATCGCCCTCGTGGTCAAGAGCCTGGGCAACGGCTTCTTTGACGCCGCCCACCAGGGCGCGCTCGAAGCCGCCAAGGAGCTCAAGGACGTGGAGATCATCTACACCGGCCCGGCCAAGGCGACCGCAGAAGGGCAGATCGAGATCGTCAACTCGCTGATCGCACAGAACGTCAAGGCCATCGTGATTTCCGCCAACGATCCAGACGCGCTGGTGCCCTCGCTCAAGAAAGCCATGGCCCGCGGCATCAAGGTCATCTCGTTCGACTCGGGCGTGAAAAAAGAAGGCCGCCTGATGCAGCTGAACCCCTCGAACAGCGCGCTCATCGGCGAGAAGCTGGTGAAGATGAGCGAGCAGGTGGTGGGCAAGACGGGCGAGATCGCCGTGCTCTCGGCCACCGCGCAGGCCACCAACCAGAACATCTGGATCGGTGAGATGAAGAAGGTGCTGGCCAAGCCCGAGTACGCGGGTCTGAAGCTGGTCAACGTGGTCTACGGTGACGACCAGACCGACAAGAGCTACCGCGAAGCACAGGGCCTGTTCAAGAGCTACCCCAACCTGAAGGCCATCGTCGCGCCGACCACGGTTGGCATCGCCGCGGCCGCCAAGGCCGTGCAGGACGAGAAGAAGGTCGGCCAGATCTTCGTGACCGGCCTGGGCCTGCCCTCCGAGATGGCTGGCCACGTGCAGAGCGGTGCGGTGAAGTCCTTCGCGATCTGGAACCCGATCGACCTGGGCTACTCGTCCATCCACGCTGTGCACGCCTTCATGAAGGGCACGGTCAAGGGCACCAAGGGCGAGGTGATTTCGCTGGGCCGCGTGGGCAAGGCCACGCTGGATGAAAACGGCGAAGCCGCGATGGCCGAGCCCTTCACCTACGACGCGACCAACGTCGAGAAGTTTTCGAAGATTTTTTGAGGCACCCCCTGCGCCGCTTCGCGTCTTCCCCCTCTCTCGCCTTCGGCGGGAGGGGGACGGCACCAGAGGCCCGGCAAAGCCGGTTCCTCGGTGCCCTGGGTCTGCACCGCTTCATGCGGTGTGGGCGGCGCTCCGGTGCCATGGAAAACCCAAGCTTCGACTCCTGATGGCCGGTAACGGCGCTGCGGGGGAAGCTGCCGTACTCTTGCCGAGCCTCTTGTCTCCACAGCGCCACCATGAACCCTGATTCCCCCTCCGCGTGGCTCTCGCTGCGCGGCATCCACAAACGCTTCGGACCGACCCACGCCTTGAAGGGCGTGGACCTGGACCTGGTGCCGGGCGAAGTGCTGGCGCTCATCGGTGAAAACGGTGCCGGCAAGTCCACGCTGGTCAAGACGCTCACGGGTGTGCACCAGCCCGACGAAGGCCGCATCGAGCTGGGCGGCCAGCCGGTGCGCTTTGCCCGCGCGCAGGACGCGCAGGCCGCCGGCATCGTGGCCGTGCACCAGGAAACCGTGATGTTCGAGGAGCTGAGCGCAGCCGAGAACATCTTCATCGGCCGCCAGCCACTGCGCCGGCTGGGGCCGCTGTCCTTCATCGACTGGGCGCGCATGAATACCGAAGCCCAGACCGTGCTTGACCAGGTGGGCGCCGGCTTTGCCGCCACCACGCCGGTCAAACAATTGAGCCTGGCCCAGCGCCACCTGATCGAGATCGCCCGCGCGCTGTCGCAAAAAGCGCGCGTGGTCATCCTCGACGAACCCACCGCCGCGCTCTCGCAGGCCGAGATCCGCGACTTCTACGGCCTGGTGCGGGGCCTGAAGGCGCAGGGCGTGGCCGTGCTCTTCATCACCCACAAGTTCGACGAAATCTTCGCCGTTGCCGACCGCTACGTGGTGCTGCGCGACGGTGCCTCGGTGGGCCACGGCCGCATCGCCGAGGCCCACGAGGGCGAGCTGGTCAAGCTCATGGCGGGCCGGGAAATTGAAAAGATCTACCCCCACATCCCGCGCCGCGCGGGCGACGTGGTGCTGGAGGTATCGGGTCTGAGTCACCCCACCGAATTCGACGACCTGAGCTTTTCTCTGCGCGCTGGCGAAATCCTCGGCTTCTACGGCCTGGTCGGCGCGGGCCGCAGCGAAGCCATGCTCGCGCTGATGGGCCTGAACCCGCAGGCGCGCGGCCAGATCCGCGTCGCTGGAAAAGCGTTGAATGTGCGCGAGCCGGCCGATGCCATCGCGGCCGGTCTGGCCTACGTGCCCGAAGAGCGCCAGCGCCAGGGCGGCATCCTGGACTTTTCGGTGCGCCACAACATCACGCTCGCCGGCCTGGCCGGCCCGGTCACGAACGCCGCGTCGCTCGCGCGCGGTCCCTGGTTGTCCAGGGCGCGCGAGTCCGCGCTGGCCGAGTCCATGATCGCGCGCCTGCGCATCAAGACCGAGAGCCAGGACACGCCGCTGTCGGGGCTGTCGGGCGGCAACCAGCAGAAGGTGGTGATCGCCAAGTGGCTGGGGCTGAACCCGCGCATCGTGATCCTGGACGAGCCCACCAAGGGCATCGACGTGGGCGCCAAGCAGGCCGTGTACCAGCTGATCGCCGAGATGGTGGCGCAGGGCCTGGCGGTGATCTTGGTCTCCAGCGAACTGCCCGAGGTGATGCACCTTGCGCACCGCACCGTGGTCATGCGCCGGGGCCGCATGGTAGCCACCTACGAACAGGGCCAGGCCGACGCCGAAACCATCGTGGCCGCGGCCTCGGGCATCGAGTCCGAGGCGCTCCACCAACACGTTCTGGAGATGGCCGCATGAGCCTGTCTTCCCACTTTCACACACGCCGCCGCGAGTGGCTGCTCGCGGCCATCATCGTGCTCATCGTGCTGGCCGTGGGCTGGCGCGCGCCGGTGTTCCTGAGCTGGCGCAACGTGCTGGACATCGGCAACGATTCGGCCATCCTCGTGATCCTGGTCATGGGCCAGATGCTGGTGCTGCTCACGCGCGGTGTGGACCTCTCGGTGGCGTCCAACCTCGCGCTCACCGGCATGCTCTGCGCGCTGGCCGCGCGCGCCTGGCCGGGCATGCCGCTGCCCGCGCTGCTGCTCATGGCCTGCGTGGTGGGCGCGCTGCTGGGCGCGGTCAACGGCTGGTTGATCATGCGGTTCTCGCTGCCGCCCATCGTGGTCACGCTGGGCACGCTCTCGGCCTACCGCGGCGCCACCTTCGTCGTCAGCGGCGGGGCCTGGATCTCCGACCACGAGATCCACCCGCTCATCAAGGGCCTGCCGCGCGAAGACTGGCTGGGCCTGCCCGCGCTGATCTGGGTGGCGCTGGGCGTGCTGCTGGCCAGCGCCTACCTGCTGCGCTGGCGCCGCGAAGGGCGCGAGCTCTACGCCTACGGCGGCAATCCGCACGCGGCGCTGTACGCCGGCATCCCGGTGCGCCAGCGCCTGGTCATGGCCTACACCTTCTCGGGCCTGCTGGCCGGTCTCGCCGGGCTGCTGTGGGTGGGGCGCTATTCCATCGCCTTCACCGAGCTGGCCTCGGGCTACGAGCTCACCGTGATCGCCGCCTGCGTGATCGGCGGCGTGAGCATCGGCGGCGGCGTGGGCACCATCGCCGGCGCGCTGCTCGGCGTGCTGTTCATCGGGGTCATCAACGGCGCGCTGCCGGTGATCCAGGTCTCGCCGTTCTGGCAGCAGGCCATTGCCGGCGCGGTGATCCTGATCTCAGTGGTGCTCAACGCGCGGGCCGACCGCACGCACGGGCGCCAGATTCTTGAAACCCCGCAAGGAGCCAAACCATGAAGGCGCTGGACACCTGGGAGCGCATCCTCATCGCGCTGATCGTGCTGGTGTACCTCGGCTTCGGGCTGGGCATCGAAGGCTTCTTCACGCCTTATGCGCTGGCCGACACCACCTACAACTTTTCCGAGAAGGCGCTGATCGCGCTGGCCATGGCCCTGCTGGTGATCGGCGGCGAGATCGACCTGTCCATCGCCGCCATCATGGCGCTGGCCTCGATGGCCATGGGCTTCGCCATGCAGGCCGGCGCGGGCGTTGGCACCATGGTGTTGGCGGCCCTGGCCACCGGCGCGGCCTGCGGCGCGCTCAACGGCTGGCTGGTCACGCGCTGGAAGCTGCCCTCCATCGTCGTCACCATCGGCACGCTCTCGCTGTACCGCGGGCTGGCGCAGGTGGTGCTGGGCGACCAGGCCATCACCGGCTACCCCGAAACACTGGTCACCTGGGGCAACGGCTACCTTGGCGACCTGATGGGCATGCCCGGGTTCATCGTGCCGATCGAGTTCGCGGTGATGTTGGTGGCGGCGCTGCTGGTGGGGCTGTTCCTGCACGCCACCGTGCACGGGCGGCGCATCTACGCCATCGGCGCCAATCCGGTGACCGCGCGCTTCTCCGGCATCGCGGTGGACCGCTACCGCCTGGGCCTGTTCATCTTCGCCGGCGTCATGGCCGCGCTGGCCGCGGTGCTGCTGACCGGGCGCATCGGCAGCACGCGGCCCAACCTGGCCATGGGCTGGGAGCTGGACGCCGTGACCATCGTGATCCTGGGCGGCGTGTCCATCCAGGGCGGGCGCGGCAGCGTGGTCGGCACCCTGCTGGCGGCCGTGCTGCTGGGCAGCTTCACCTTTGCCATGGGCATGCTCAACGTCACCGGCATCGTGGTGTCCATGGTGGTGGGCGGCCTGCTGATCGTGGCCATGGTGCTGCCCCAATATCTGCGCCGCCTGGCGGCGCGTTTCCAGAAGGCTCCGGCCTCACGGAGTGCCTGACATGCCCACCGAAAAACACGCCTTCCGCATGTTCCTCAACCCCGGCTGCGTGGCCGAGTACCACCGCCGCCACGACGCCATCTGGCCCGAGCTGGTGACCTTGCTCAAGGACGCGGGCATCGAGGACTACAGCATCTACCTGGACGAAGAACACCTGGTGCTGTTCGCCGTGCTGCGCCGCCGCGCCGGCCACACCATGGCCAGCCTGCCGCAGCACCCGGTGATGCAGCGCTGGTGGCAGCACATGAGCGACATCATGCGTTGCCACCCCGACGGCTCCCCCGTGGCCGAGGACCTGCCGTGTCTGTTCCACCTCGATTGATCATGGACAGCAACGCCCATACCCTGGTGCTCGACGTCGGCAAGAGCAACGCCAAGCTGGTGCTGTTCAACGCCGAGGGCGACGTGATCGCACGCCGTGTGCGCGCCAACCACTCGGTGCAGACCCCGCACTACCTCGCACTGGGCTTGGACGCCTTGCAGGCCTGGGTGCAGGAGAGCGTGCCAACGTTGCCCGAGCACGCGCGCATCGGGCGCATCGGCATCACCACCCACGGCGCGGCCTTCTGCGCCGTGAACGGCAGCGGCCTGGCCCTGCCCGCCATCGACTACGAATGGGACGGCTACGGCGAGCTGCGCGCGGACTACGCCAGCCGCATCGACGGTTTCGAGACCACCGGCACACCCCTGCTGCCCCTGGGGCTCAACGCCGGGCTGCAACTCTTCTGGCTCCAGCAGACCCAGCCCGAGGCCTGGCAAGGCATCGAAGCCTGGCTGCCCTACCCGCAGTACTGGGCCTGGTGGTTCACGGGCGTGGCCGCCTACGAAGTGAGCTCGCTGGGCTGCCATACCCACCTCTGGCAACCGGCGCGCAACCGCTTCGCGCCGTGGGCCGTGCGCGAGGGCCTGGTCGAGCGCTTTCCCCCCCTGCGCCTGGCATACGAGGCCATCGGCCCGGTGCAACCCGCCCTGGCCGAACGCCTGGGCCTTCCCGCCGGCTGCGTGGTGTACGCCGGCCTGCACGACAGCAACGCCTGCCTGGCGCGCCACCTGCATGCCCTGCCAGGGGCCAGCGTGGTGTCCACCGGCACCTGGTGCGTGGTCATGACGCCCGGCGTGACGGGCCGCGAGCAGGCGCTCGACCCGGCGCGCGAACAGCTGTTCAACCAGTCCATCGAAGGCCGGCCTGTGCCGACCGCCCGCTTCATGGGCGGGCGCGAGTTCGCCCACCTCTGCCACGGCGCCGACCCCGCGCTGGCCACCGAGAGCGCCCTGCACGAGGTGCTGGAGGCCGGCTGGCTGGTGTTGCCCGGCCACGATGCCGGGCCCGCGGCCAACTTCGGCCAGGCCGGCGAGATCGTGCGCGGCGACCAGCCCATGGGCAGCGCTCCCCAGGTGGTGCCCCTGCACCTGCGGCCGGCCCTGGCCGCGATGTACTGCGCCATGATGACCACCCGCATCCTGTTCGACCTGCTGCCCCTGGCGCTGCGTGGCAACCCGCAGCGCAGCGACGCGCTGTCCGTGGTGATCCTCGAAGGGCCGCTGGCCGACAACCCGGCCTACGCGGCCGCGCTCAGCGCCTTGCTCGCGCCGCTGGCGGTGGTGCGCAGCCAGGACGAGGTCGAAGGCACGGCGCGCGGTGCCTGGCTGAGTACCCGCTGGGCCATGCCCTCGCACGGCCGCGACGCCTATGCCAGCGTCCCGCCCCCCACGGCCCAGGTGTCGCACAGCCTGCTGCAGCGCTTTCGCCAGTGGTCCACTGTGGCGGACGAAGCGCTGGTGTGAGCGGCTGGGCCCAACATGGAATCCTCTCTGCGCCTCCGTCTGAGTGCCGACAGGTGGTACGTGTCCTGCCCGCCCGAGCTGCAGGTGGCCCTGGTGAAACTGTCGCGGTTGATCCAGCTGCGCCATGGACAGGCGCTCTTCGAGCCCGACGAAAAAGGCAGCGGCCTGTGTTGCGTCGTGGGTGGCTCACTGCTGGTGAGCAACGTGAATGAAGAGGGCAAGGTCCACGTCCTTGCCCAGGTCGAGCCCTGCCAGTGGATGGGCGAGATCTCGACCCTTGACAGTGGCCCGCGCGCCATGGGCGCTTATGCCAATGGAATCACCGAGGTGCTTTTTGTCCCGGGTGATGCCCTCGAACCCTGGCTCAACCAGCATCCGCAGTACTGGCGACACATCGGCATCCTGGCGTGTCAGAAGCTCAGAGGGGCGCTGGACTCGCTCCAGGAAATCTCGTTCCTGTCGCTGGAGCAGCGCATCCTCAAGCGTCTGGAACGGGTCGCCACAGGCTATGGGTCTCGGGTGGTTCCCGCCAAGCGGGTCAAGGTGCCTCAGGAAGTGATTGCACAGATGATGGGCATCAGTCGGCAGAGCGCCAACAAGGCGCTGAAGTCCCTGGAAGAGATGGGGCTCATTTCGCGCAGCTATGGCGCGGTGGAATTGCCCCAGAAGGAACCTCTTCCGGTGCACATACCCATTGAGATGCCCCAGATAGGCTGCGTGGTGCGGCGCTTCAAACGCGTGCAAGGCGAGCCGGAGACCGTGTTCTGAGAGGCTGAAACCTTGGCGGCTTGAGCTTGGCGCATGGCGGTGGCGCCTCACCCGCTCAGAGGGAAGGAGGGCAACCCTCTGAAGGGTCTTTTTCGGTGACCCATGCGACCCGGGAAATACCGCCGGCCGCCATCAAAGACCCACAGGAAAAACAGAAACGCGCCAGCGGGCTGCAACGATTGGGTGCTTGGCTGCATTCACAGATGCAGGATTACCCTGTTTTTTTGGAGTCCGGCCCTGCAGCTCGATTTGACAGCGGCTAAGTACTTACCCCCTGAGAACTGGTTCGCCATGCCGGATGCAAAAAACAGGAGGCGGAGCGTGGCCACCAAGGTGCTGGCGGACAACCTGATCCTGATCCAAAAACCCGCTCAGATAAAGCCTCATCCTTCGCAGTCATACAAGCGAGCGGCTCAAGTTCGGTGGACTGGGGCCACACGGCAGCTACGCCGAACAATCCATCACAGATTTTGATGAATTGCATAAAAAGCCATGCATTGATCTGATGTTGATCACTCCCTACAGTGACCGTCATCGTCCAGCGGGCTAACGCACAGGACATGCCAACCTGGAGCGAGTGCCCCATGACAAACACAAAAGCCAGCCCTAGGCCCTCTTTGGTTCGGCGAGCCACTTTACTGACCGCCCTCTGCCACGTCTTGGGCACCCATCGAGCGGCTGCTGCGGCTGGGCCATCCGGTGCATTGAAGATGGCCTACCTGCCCAAGCAGGTGAACAACCCCTACCACGCAATGCTGGGTCAGGGCGTGATGGAAGCGGCACGCGAAATGGGGGCACAGGCGCGCATGCTGGGACCCACCACCGCCCAAGCACTGGCCCAAGTGCCATTCATCGATCAGTTGATTGCGGAGCGCTTGAACGCCGTCATCTTGGCTGCCAACGAGGCGGTGGCGCTGCTGCCCAAAGTGCGGGAGCTCATTGCCGTGGGCACCAAGATCGTGGCGGTGGACGCGGATCTGGCCACTGACGCGCGCGATTTGTTCATCAACCAGGCCAGCCAGGAAGGCGTGGGCCGCGCGCAAATGCAGCTGATGGCCAAGCTGATGGATTGGCAAGGCGAATTCGCCATTCTTTCCGCCACGGTCACGGCCAGCAACCAGAACGCCTGGATTTACTGGATGCTGCAGGAGCTGCGTCGCCCCGCCTACAAGAACATGAAGATGACCAAGGTGCTCTATGGCAACGACGATGCCGTGAAGTCACGCGAACAGTGCATAGCGCTGCTACAAAACCCCAACCTGCGCGGCATCATTTCCCCCACAACCGTGGGCATTCTGGCCAGCGCAGAGTACGTGGCCTCATCACCATTCAAGGGCAAGGTCCACGTTACCGGACTGGGTACGCCCAACCAGATGCGCCCGTTTGTGAAAGACGGCACGGTGCGGGCCTTCCAGCTATGGAACCCGGTGGATTTGGGCTACCTGGCGGCCTATGCAGCGGCCAGTCTTACAAAGGGGCAGATCAGCGGCACGAAAGGCGATAGCTTTTCTGCGGGCCGCCTGGGCGATTACATCGTCGGATCAAAAGGCGAGGTCATTCTGGGTGTGCCAACGACCTTTGACGTCAGCAACATTGATCGATTTCATTTTTAAGTGCCGCGTCCAGGATGAGACGCGTACCGATCCTTCAGACGAACCCAAGCCCCCACGGTGTCTTTTTCGAACACACAAGTAAGTACAACGATTCCCCCCCCCACGCTAATTTAAATGGACCCTAGGAGACATATGAAAGCAATGACATTGGTACTGGCCGCCGCACTCGCCTGCGCTGGAATTTCCGCAAATGCATACCCCACCGGGAGCATCTCTGCGCAGACTTTGCAAGAGTCTGAAATCAAATCGATCACCCTGGAGCTGCTGAAGAAGCACGTGAAATATGCAGAGAGCATCTATCACGACTACTCCGCCAGTATTCCCGGTGCAGGCTACTTTCATTCGGGTGCTGCCACAGAAGACGGCATCCGCACCACCGCGAACTACGCCTACCTGTATGCACTGCTGCTGACGCGCACGACCGACGCTTCCTTCAACGGCATTCCCCGCGCAACGGTGGAGGCCCATCTCGTCGCCAACCTGAAGTACCTCGTGAACACCCACAAGTCGTCGGGGAGCTACAACACGACATCGGGGGCCAGATGGGGCAAGGTGTGGGAGTCCAGCATGTGGTCTTCGTATGCGGCCGTGGGCGGCTGGATGGTGTGGGCACAACTGGACCTCGACACGCAACACAAGCTGAACCTGCTGGTCAGCGGCGAAGCCGACTTCAAGGCCGCAACCCTGCCCCCCTACAAGGAGTGGAGTGACACCAAGGCAGAAGAAAACGGCTGGGACACCAACATCCTGTCGCTGGCCCGCAGCATGCAGCCCAACCATGCCAATGCGGCCAAGTGGGACGACATGGCGAAGAGCTACATGATGAACACCTACTCCACGCTGGCTGACAAATCCGATGCGACGGTGGTCGACGGCAAGGCTGTTAGCACCTGGGTGCGCGGTGCCAACCTTCACCCCGACCTGACGGCGGAAAACCACGACATCTTCCACCCCATCTACCAGATGGTCCCCATCAACGAGCTGGGAACCTCCGCCGTCTTCTACAAGATGGGCAACCTGACCCCGCCCGCCGCGGTTGAGCACAACATCCTCAACGTGTGGAACAAGGTGCTCAAGAAAATCGCCCTTCCGGAGGGCGAATGGATGTACCCCAATGGCGTGGACTGGATGGTGCATGACTACGAGCATTTGCCTGCCTACAGCTTCCTGGCTGCCTACTTCAAGGACCCCGACGCCACCATGCTGGAGAGCCGCACGCTGGAGTACATGCGCGCGCGGGCCAACCTGCAAACGAACGGCAGCTACTTTGGCAACCTGATCGATATTGGCCCACGTCGGGAGTCCGTGGCGGCACAGCGGCTGGCCGATGCGTTTCTGTACCACGAGTTTTTTGGCCCTGGCTCCACCACGCCAAGCACGCCCAGCAGCTTTGTCACCGCACAAAGCGGCGTGACAGACTTCAGCTACACCAAAGTACTGCTGCACCGCAACGCGCAGAAGTATTCGTCTTTCTCGTGGCAGAGCAAGTTCATGGGCTACATCGGCCCCAACCCCTCCAGCTATATGGACGAACCCTATGTGCTGGTGCCTTACCAAAAGTCGTTCGTGGGGTACTACAACCTCAACGGAGTGCCCACCAATGCGTCCTACATCACACACACCAATCAGACCGCGGCCACCTGGTTCACCACGGGTGGGGTGCTGTCGGAGAACGCCGGCAAGCTGACCCGCTACCTGTCCTTCACCTCTTTGCCAGACAACAACCTGGTGGTCTACATGGACAGGGTCGTGGCCAATGAGGCCGTCACCATTGTTCAGGAATATGGCGGGGCGTTTGACTTTGAGCGCGACGCCATGTCGGGCGCGGCGCGCTCGGTGTATTCCGCTTCGGGTACCACGAGCATGCCCACGCAGTTCACCTCGTACAGCGGCGACTGGATGAATGTGGATGGCAAGCTGGGCGTGGTGGTCAAAGGCGGCAAAGGCTTCAACTTTGGATCCAAGGGCATACAGGCCGGCGCCACGAGTTCGCGCATGTATGGTTCGTACTTCACAGGTTCCAAGGCTGCCGCGGCCGATGAAATCATTTCCGACAAGGTGGTGGTGGCTGCGGTCAACCAGACGGCAGCACAGACCGCTCAGCTGAGCGCGAATCTGTTGCGTCCCCCGGTGGAGTTTGGATGGTCCGCCTCCATCGTGCAGGACGAGCGCAACTACCGCTTCCTGGTGGCCAGCAACTTTGATGGCTCCGGGGACACCTCCATCGAGCTGACCACCAACGAGGGCGCACCGGTTTTGCCAGTGGTATCGCAGGTCACCGGCAGCAAAGGCGTCGCCACGCTGACACAGGATCTGCAGAAGTCGGTGGTGCACACGCTGCGCGCTTATGCCAGCGTGGTAGGCGCGGGCACTGCACAGACGGTCACGGGTGGCCTGTCCAATACCTGCGTGCTGACCAATCCGGGAAGCACCGCAGTCAGTACCAAGGTCACCATCCTGGGCTCGGGCGGAACGTTTGTGTCGGCCACCACCACCGTCCAGCCAGGCCAGAGAGTGTCCGCGTCAGAACGCAATGGCAGCATTGTGTTCAAGGTGCTCTAACCCGTCACAGTGGGCAGAACATGGTCCGTTCACGGCCGTGAGAAATGCGCGGCCTCCTCAGGAACCCGAGCCGGCTCGGGTTCCTGCTCGGGTTCAGCTATTACCGTAAGGTCCGTTCGGGCTGAGCTTGTCGAAGCCCTCACCCACACTCTGGCAAACCCTTTGACAGGCGCAGGGCGAACGGCTGATACCCGATGCTTCACAGGGCCGGATCAATAGAATTCGCCTGCCTCGCGAGCCGAAAAGCATTCAAAGCGGATCGCGGGCTTATCAATGAAATTAACGCTTCGAGGAACGCTGGTGGCCCATGTTTGACAGAACCGATTTTGCTGCTGCGTTACTCGTGTTGAGTGCGGTCGTGCTACAGGGTTGCGGTGGACAACCTGGAGATGAAGATGCCGAGACGGGAGATGCTCCCGAGGCTCCCGTTGTCGCCGGAGGCCCCCCTGCGGCGCCCGCTGTCCCGGTAGACCCCCCTACGGAGCCCACTGTCCCGGTAGACCCCCCTACGGAGCCCACTGTCCCGGTAGACCCTGTTGTCCGCGCTATCAAACATCCAGGCGCGGGAGTCACCCTCTCGGATCTCCAGACGCTCAAGGCGAACGTAGATCAGGGCAGGGAGCCATGGAAGTCTGGGTTCAATAATCTGGCCAACCGTCCCAACGCCAGGCTCACCTACGCAGGGCGTGGTGGCCCGTTCGCGAAGGTGAGCCGCGCCCCCGACGAGAATCTCAATGCTTGGCGCAGCGACATGGCCGCGATCTCGGACCAATCACTGATGTGGTATTTCACTCAGGACGAGCGATACGCGAAGACTGCAAAGTGGCTGCTGCTTAGGTGGGCCACTACCCACGTTGAGTTCTCAGGTCGCGAGTCCATGCTGGATCTGGGCGACTACGCTGCCGCGTTCGTGGGCGGTGCGGAAATCCTGCGCAGCACCTACCCGGGCTGGACGGAGGCCGACACGGCGACGGTGAAGAAGTATTTCAAAGACGTTCTGATGCCGGCAGCGAACCCCTATGGCGAAAGCATGTTCGGGGCCGCCAACAAGGGCGGACTGTCCCTCGTCGCGCTGGGACTGATGGCGATCTACAACGACGACATCGAGACATTGGACCGGGTCGTCTACCAGGCGCGCACGCTGGCCCATATCGGACTGCGAAACACCAACGACATCGGCATGCTCGGCGACTACCTCCGCGACCAGGGGCACGCCTATGGGCAGCTGAGGTCACTGACCATGCTGGCTGAGGCGCTCTGGACCCAAGGCATCGACATCTATTCCGACTTTGACAACCGCCTGCTGGCCGCGGGTGAGTATTTCGCGCGGGTGAACGAGCTCGTTCCCACGACAGCCCTTCCTTTCGGCACCACCGATCGCTACTACACCACTGACGTCACCAATCGCGGCTGGGACGGCGCCAATCGCGGGAGCGTGGCGCTCACTCAGCTCTATGGCGCCTACGTCCTGCGCAAAGGTCTCCAGGCACCCTTCATCGCTCAGAGGCGCCTTGGGACGTCCGTGGACGGCACCAGTTTCATGTTCCTCAAGGAGTCCGACACCTCGAAGGCGACGCCACCGCCGCCGCTACCCATTCCTTCGACCACCTCGATCACCTCGGGGTTCAGCAATGCTGACATCGGGGGCGCGAGCCCGGCCGGCACGGCCACATACGCCGCCGGCAAATGGAACGTGGCTGGGGCAGGCTGGGATATCTGGGGCGAACGCGACAGTTCCCACTTCTCCCACAAGGCCCTCACCGGCAACAGCGCCATCATCGCGAAAGTCGAGTCGCTCCAGAACACCCACCCGTCCGCAGTGGCGGGCGTGATGATGCGCACAAGCCTGGATCCAGGCGCTCCGCGCGCCTGGATGGCGATAAATTACCAAGGTCAAGTCTTACAGAACATGACGAAACTGGCGGTGTATGGCGGCGCGAACTACGCGAACAAGGCATTAACCAATGGGAGCTCCGGGCCCATTAACTGGGTGAAGCTAGAACGCATCGGGAACATCATCACCGGCTACGTTTCTCCCGATGGCACCAATTGGGCCGCCACCAATGTCGGCCGCATCAACGCCCCGGTTCCGGACACCATCTATGTCGGATTGGTGGTCTCGTCGGTCTCAAGCCAGCTAAACAACAGCGTCTTCAGCAATGTCCAGATCACCGGTGGCGACGGTGGTGCGCCGAGCGTCATTCCCGAGCCGCCCGCCATGCTGCTGGCCTCGCCGGGCGATGGCGCCGTGCCGCTGCGCTGGCAGGCGTCCTTCGGTGCCACCAGCTACACCGTTCACCGCTCCACCTTCAGCGGTGGGCCCTCCGAGACGATCGCATCGGGCGTCAAGGGCAGTAGCTACACGGACAAGTCCGTGACCAATGGCACCACCTACTACTACACCGTCACGGCGACCAACGCCGCTGGAACGAGCGGTAGTTCTCCCGTGGACAGCGCCACACCGCGTTAGATGGTGAACGTCGCGACCGGTGGCGAAGCAAGCGACAGCGGGAACACGAGCGGCGCCATGAGGGCCTTCGACCACAACACGGGGACGGGATGGTTCTACAAGGGCACGACCGGCTGGCTGCGGTATGACCTCGGCCACACGGAGCGCGTCCAGCGCTATGCCATCCGCAGCGCCAACGGCCAGGTCCCCCGCGATCCAAAGGACTGGCAATTCCAGGGCTCCAACGACGGCGCCACCTGGGCAACGCTCGACACGCAAAGCAACCAGGCCTTTGCCCGACGCTTCGAGCTGAGGACTTACGCGATCGCGAATCCCAGCTTCTATCGTTACTACCGACTCAACGTCACAGCCAACAACGGCGACGTCGTCTTCACGGATCTTGGCGAATTCGAGCTGCTCGTTTCCAGGCCACAGTGAACCCAATACCCGATTGGCGTCAGGACTTTCGCTATGCGGCTGAAGACTTCACAGGGCCGGATCTATAGTGCCCGGCCACCTGCAAGGCATTGCGGGGGCGCGTAGCATGCGCTCCCGAGCTCATCCCCCCATCCCTTTCAGGAACCCCCATGGCCATCACCTTCTCGTCCGCCAGCCTGCCCGTTTTCCAGACCGCGCTGAGCAATCTGCTGCACTGCCTGGAGAAGGCCGAGGCCAGCGCCACGGCGCGCAAGTTCGACGTCAACGTGCTGTGCGCCGCCCGCTTGGCGCCCGACATGCTGCCCTTCACCGCGCAGATCCGCATCGCCTGCGACGCGGCCAAAAACGGCACCGCGCGCTTGGCCGGCATCGAGGCGCCGAAGTTCGAAGACAACGAAACCACCTTCGCCGAACTCAAGGCGCGCATCGGCAAAACCCTGGACTGGCTGGCCACCGTGCCCGCCACCGCCATCGACGGCCGCGAAGAGGCCGAGATCGTGTTCCCCGTGGGCCGCGACAAGACCCGCAGCATGCAGGGCGAGGCCTACCTGAAGCACTACGCCCTGCCCAACATGTTTTTCCACGTCGTCACGGCCTACGCGCTGCTGCGCCACAACGGCGTGGACCTGGGCAAGGTGGACTACCTGGCCGGGCCGCAGGGCGCTTGAGATAGAACGCCTCTGCAGCGCTTGGCGCGACCCCAAGGGCATGGCCCGGCGCCGCTGTCGCCACTGGTCGCAGTGAGCGATCCGAGCAGTGAATACCTTGTTGATTTAAAAGAATTCACCTGTTGGGTTGCTTTTTTTTGCTTGCAACAGGTGAATGAACCACCTCCTACTGTCCGACGGGGCCTTGACGGTGGATTTTCAGCCGTTGGCACTTGTCGACCCACTGCATAACTTCGTCGGCCCTGTTGGATCGGCCTAAACCTGTCGTTCGGTTGATTTCTGCGCAAGTCCTGGCGCCTCGGAGATCAAGGCGGCCTGTCGCTGCAATCCGGCGAAGACAGGCCCCAGGTCGCGGCGCGACCGTATCGGCGTGAACAGATGCATCTCGTAGCGCGGAAGGGCCTCGCGCAGGCGCAGGGGCACGACTTGGCCCTTCGGCGCGCTGCCCAGCAGAGCTGGGTGAGGGAGCACTCCTAGCAAGTCGCTGTGGGTCATCAAATGGAGAAGGCTGGCGTAGTCGGGACACGATGCGGCTACAGGTGGTGGTTTCATTCCACGGACGGCAAAGGCTTCATGCAGCATGTCCACAGGCCCGCTCACGCTGGGCCCGACGATGGCCCAAGACGTTGCTTGAAGTTCCACCAGTGATTGCGCCTTGACTAACGGGTGGGCGCGGCGGGCGTAAACCAGCGGCGTGAGCTGGTAAAGCGGCTGACAGTCCAATCCGGTGGCATGGTGGCCACGCGGCTGCGGTGAGATCACCAGGTCAAGTTCGCCGCCTTGCAAGCTGGCAAGCATGCGTCCTTCATCAGTGCTCGACATGTCCAGGCGGCGGCGAGGGTGGCCTTGGCACCAACTGACGTGCAAGGCCGGGCCGCAGACCAAGGCGGCTGAAGGCGTTACCCCGACGAGCAACGTGTCGCGATTGGCCGGGTTGGCGCCTGTCGCAGTGAGTGCGTCCATCCGCTCAGCGAGATCCAAGCTCTTCAACGCCGCATGCAATGCTGCCTCGGTGGGCAGTAGCTTGCGCCCCGACCGAACGAACAGCGGAGTGTCGAACCGTCGCTGGAGCTGTGTCATGCCGTGGCTGATCGCTGGCTGCGACACACCACCAGCCCGCGCCGCTGAAGCGAAGCTGCCGTGCTCGATCACCAGCCTGAGGTATTGCAGGTAGCGCAAATTCATAAACAACTTTAATGTATTTCCAGCCACGCTGTCTTGTCGGCGGGCACGGTGTCTGGAACGATCTGGCCTGCGAACTGACAAGGAACCAAGATATGAGTCAACTTCAACTGGACATGGTGCGGACCTACCTACGGCACCTTCATGGGAGCGATACGGCGGGGCTGATTTCCACTTTCGAGGACGACGGCGTTGTGCACTCCCCGTTTCTCGGCACGATGAAGGCGCGAGACTTCTTTCCCAAGCTTGCGCAGGCCTCTAGGCAGAGCGTGATCACGCTGATCGATTTGTTTGCGTCCGTGCAGCCTGCGGAAGACACCGTGCGTGTCGCAGCCTATTTCCGCTACGACTGGACGCTCAATGACGGGAGGGTGGTCGACTTCACCTGCGTAGACGTGTTCGGCTTCCGGCCGGGCAGCGACCGCATCAACAGCATGCACATCGTTTACGACACGCATCCGCTGCGCGAGAGGGTGGGTGACAAATACGCGCCAAACCCGGTGCTCAACGCTTGAGCGGGTCAGCGGACGGCATCGGGTCCATGGATTCGCTGGCAGAAAAAGAAGCGTTGACGATGCTGATGTCCCTGCGACAGCTGACAGCCGACGCCCGCAATCGAGCCGGACCGAACGACCGTTCCCTCAAGTCACCGCTGGCGCGCAACCGCTGGAGCGCTGGTTGGCAACGAGAGGTAGCAGGCGTAACAAAGCTTGTTGCAATTTAGGGGCGATCCACGGAGTGCAGGCGTGGCGGGTCGTCATCGACAAACACCGACCCGACGTTCGCGTCGGCTCCAGCACCAGCACTAGGTCCAGGTCTCAGCTCCAGCAAAATGCGCCGTATTCGGAGGTGTGCTGCCCAAGTGTCAAAGATTGTCATCTGACAATCTTTAAATGACATTCTTTGGCCTCCAGCACTATATTTCGCGTAGTCAGGGTTGAGACTGATAGCGTGACTTTTGGCACAAAATTTGCTTCCCTGTAACACCAAAAGATCAATGCATATTTTCTGCATTGCTTTAGACGTAGGGGCATTCCCTTTAGCCTTGGCTGAGCCTTGCCTGTGGTTTGGCCCTTTCTGCACGACTCCAAATGATATTTCCCCGTAGGCTCATATTGGCGGCTTCGTGCTGCTTTGCATTGTTGCTAGGAGCCTGTGGCGGAGGGCAAGAGAGATCGGACCAAGCACAGTCGCCTCTTTCGAGCCCAGATACCACCAATGCAGTGGTACCGCTGTCTTCGGTCACGCCAAGCCGCCAAGAGCCACCCAGCGCCGATCCCATTGAACTGCAGAAAGAAGGCGGACGCCTGAATGCATTGGAGTTGGCTCAGATTGCCAAAACCGGTGTGCTGCCTGATCCATTTGATGGCCCGCTGCTCAGCGGTGCTGCATCATCCAAAGCACAGAGCCAGACCAAGGCGGCCACGCCCACAGTCGCCTACCGCTTCTACAACACCCGCACCGGCGCTCATTTCTTCACCACCAGCGTGGCCGAACGCGACAACGTCATCAACACGCTGTCGTCCATCATGAACTACGAAGGCCCAGCCTTCTATGCCAGCACCACGTCTGGCGCTGGCCTAAGCCCAGTCCATCGCTTCTACAACACACAGACTGGTGTGCATTTCTACACCATCAGCGAGACCGAGCGCGCCCATGTGACCGCCACGCTGCCTCAGTTCACCTATGAGGGCATTGCCTACTACGCAAGCACTCAGGCGGGTGCCGGTTTTACACCGCTGTACCGGTTCTTCCTGGCCTCAAAGGGCTTTCACTTCTATTCCAACAGGTCGACCGAGCCCGACAACGTCATCGACAACTTGCCACAGTACAACCATAAGGGCATCGCCTACTACGTCCTTCAAGCTCCGTCGATCACTACAGCCCTCGGCATGCCCGGCCGGCTTCTCGGCGGCCTCGGCGCCGGCAATGCGATCTCGGACATGATTAGCCAGCAGATTCATCCGGACATCATCGACACCTACCTCGTTGGCGTCGGCCCGGGCTCATGGCCCTACTGGAACAGTCCGGACGGTGCCTATGTGACTTACGTCTCGGCCAACAACAAGGCGATCGGGGCTGTGCCGATGTTCACGCTGTATCAGATGGCCCAACCTGGCGAAGCCGACATGATCGAGGTCAACGACGTGGCGTTCATGACGAGCTACTGGTCGCAAGCCAAGCTGATGTACCAGAAGATCGGAGCGACCGGCCAGCCCACCCTGGTCAATCTCGAGCCTGACTTCTGGGGCTTCCTGCAGGGCAAGTCAGGCGGCGATCCGACAAAGGTGCCGGCGCGCGTCAGCATGGTCGCGGAGTGCGCCAGCCAGCCGGATACGGCCGTAGGCATCGCGGGGTGCCTGCTGACCCTCGGCCGCATGTATGCGCCCAAGGCGAAGCTGGGCTTCCCGCCGTCCTTCTGGGGAGGCACTGCCACCAGCGTGGGCAATTTCATGGCGAAGGTCGGCGCGGACAAGGCCGACTTCATCGTGGCGCAGACGAGCGACCGTGATGCCGGCTGTTTCGAAATGCCAACGCCGGTGGACGAGTGTGCTGGCCGTGGCAGCGGACCCTTCTACTGGGACGAGACCAATACCACGTCACCCAACTTCAACGAGAGCCTCGCGCAGTGGAGCACCGTGCGCAGCATCCTCGGCAATCTGCCCATCCTGTTCTGGCAAACGCCGATGGGGGTGCCCTCGGCCACTCCCGGCGGCACGCCGGGACACTACCGGGACAACCAAGTGCAGTACATGCTGACGCATCCGACCCAGTACACAGCGATCGGTACGTTCGCCATCGTGTTCAGCGCAGGCGGTAGCACGTCGGCAACCATCACGACCGACGGCGGTCAGTTCGCCCGCCTGTTCAAGGCCTACTTGGCAAACCCCGCTCCGTTTGGAGGTGACCCGATTCCGTGGACACATCATTCTTTGTGCTCAAGGAGTCTCAAATGTCCAATGTACGACCGCCATACCCGGCGGAATTCCGTCAACTCCAGTTTCCCCACTGAGGACGCTGACCCAGCGCTCGACGAGTTGAGGTAGCTCTTGTGGAGTTCACTTGCAGCTTCGAGGCATCGAGCCGCAGGACGCCCACAAGCGCACCCCCGTGAACGTCAACAAATGGCCGACACCGGTCCCTCCCCGGGTAGAACCTCCATTGACACCACCCCGTGCTCCACCGAAGGTGCAAGGCCCGCCCGCCAGCCTTTCACCCGGCGTCGCGCCATGCCCACCACCCCGCACCAGCACATCGCCACCGTGATGCAGCTGGCCGCCGACGGCGCGGGGGCGCAGGCCACGCCGGGGCATGAGCAGGTGATCCGCGACTCGTGGCTCCGCTGTGTGCTGCAGCACCGGTTGGACGGTCACCCCCTGCGGCTCACCAGCACAATCCCCGCCGCCACACCCAGCAGCGCGAGCACCAGCTGCAGCGTCAACGGCTCGCCCAGCAGCACCACGCCGAACACCAACGCGAACACGGGTGTGAGGAAGGTGAAGGTGGACATCTGCGTGGCCGGGTAGTGGCGCAGCATCCACATCCAGGTCAGGTAGCTGGCGAAGGCGCCCACGGCGGTCTGCAGGAAGACCGAGCCCCAGGCCATGGCCGAGTAACCGAAGCCCCAGGTCTCGCCCAGCGCGAGCGAGAGCAGCGGGGCCACCACGGCCGTCACGCCCAGTTGGTAGAACAGTGATTTTTCAGCCGCCACCGTGGCCACCCGGGTGGTGCGGATCGCCAGCGTGGTCAGGCCCCAGAGCATGCCGGCGGCCAGGCCCATGGCGTCGCCGATCCATTGGCCCGGCGCCGGGCCGCCCCAAGCCGGGCTGGCCCCCCCGGGGGGCAGCGACCCGCGCAGCGGCGGAGCGAGGGGGCCCGACAGTGCCGGCGCCGAAGCGTGCAGGAAGGCTTCGCTGAAGGCCACAGCCACAGCGGTGAATGCCAGCGTCAAGCCGATCCACTGGATGCGGCGCAGCTTTTCGGCCTGCACAAACCGCGGCAGCAGCAGGGCCACCCAGAACGGGCTGGTGTAGAGGAACACCGTGAGGCGCGAGGCGCTGGTGTGCGTGAGGCCGAGGTAGATGAAGCAGAACTCGCCCGCGAACAGCAGGCCCACCAGCAGCCCGCCCTTGAGCGAGCCGTCGCGCTGGAACAGCTTCACGCCGCGCAGCTGGCACCAGAGCCAGAGCAGGGCGGTGGCGCCCGCCATGCGCACCGAGGCCTGCCACAGCGGAGGGATCTCGCGCGAGGCGAACTTGATCAGGATCTGCTGAAAACCCCAGAAGGCGCAACAGGCCACGAGCAGGGTGATGGCGAGGGTGTCGAGGTGGTCTTTGCGTTGGACGGGGGTCATTGTGTCGAGGGTATCGCGGGGTCGGGGCGCGCTCTGTCGCGCCCGGGAATCACTGGCGATCCGGCGCCGGGCCGCCCCAAGCCGGATCAGCCCCCGGACCCGGGAGGCACCGGGTCCCTTCCCCGTGCCGGGGCAACGACCCGCGCAGCGGCGGAGTGTGGGGGCTCGTTCACGAGCTTTTGAAGGTACCGCTTGAACGCTTCGGCTTCGCCGGGCGACCAGCGCGCGAGCAGGGTGGTTTCCTGTTGGCGCGCCTGGGCGATCAGGGCGGCGGCGATGCGCCGTCCGGTGTCGGTGGCGACCACCAGCGTGCGCCGCTGATCCGCGGCGTCGGCGTGCAGCGCGACCAGGCCTTCTTCGGCCATGCGCTGCACCAGCTTGGTCACGGTGGGCTGTTTGGCGAGCACGTCGTGGGCCAGCTGGCCGATGGCGACGCCGGCCGGCTCGCCGGGTGAGAGCGCCGCGTCGTGCAGCACGGCGAGCACGCGCCAGGCGATGTGTGTCAGGCCCTGGGCCGTGATCGCGTTTTCAAAGTCGCGGTACACGGCGTGGTTGGCCTGCCCGAGCAGGTAGCCCAGGTAGCTGCCGACGAAGCGCCCGTCGGTGGGCTGGGGCGCGCTGGGGTCGGCCTGCAGCGGGTGTTCGGTGTAGAAGCGCCCGCCGTGGTAGAGCAGGGGGGAGGCGGAGGCGCGGCGCGTGCAGCGCTCGACCTCGCCGACGAAGATCACGTGGTCGCCTTCGGTGTACTGGCTGCGGTTGAAGCACTCGAAGGTGGCGACGCAGCCCGTGAGCACCGGTGCGCCGCTGACGCCTTCCACGAAGTCCACGCCCTGCCAGCGGTCCACGTCGCGCGCGGCGAAGCGCTCGGCCAGCGCCTGCTGGTCGGCCGCGAGCACGTTGATGGCGTAGTGCCGGCCGTTCGCAAACACCGCCATCGAGCCGGCCGCACGCCCCAGGCTCCAGAGCACCAGCGGCGGGTCCAGCGAGACCGAATTGAACGAGCTGGCGGTCAGCCCCGCGAGTTCACCGGACGCGGTGCGCGCGGTCACGATGGTCACGCCCGTGGCGAACATGCCCAGCGCCGAGCGGAAGTCGCGCGGGGAGAAGTCGGGAGGCCGTGCCTGGTGGCCGGCGGAGCGGGCAGGGGACATACGTGGAATTTATATGAAAATTCATGAATAATGGGCGCTACCCCCTGCTCACCATCAAAAGAGCAGGGTTGATCAAACCACTTTTTCAGCGCGCGTGCCTTCGTCAAGGATGCCGTGGAACCGGCTCTGCCGGGCCACAGGCATCGCCCCCCGGGGGGTGACACCGCAGGCGGCGCGGGGGGACAGGAGACTTTTTATGCTTCAGGAGCGGACCGAACCCGCCTGGATCGACGCCTTCGAGGCCGTGTTGCGGCGTTGTGCGCTGCAACCGGGTGACACGGTGGCCATTCTCGGCGAAACCCAGAGCCGCCCGGTGCTGCTGGAGCTGGCGCGGCTGGCGGCGGCGCGCATCGGCGCCGATGCCTTCACGCTCACCCTGCCCTCGGTGTTCACCCGCGGCGAGCCGGTGACGCGCTCCACCGGCGCCACACCGGCCATCCAGCAACTGGGCCCGGTGATCGCGGCGCTGCAAGCCTGCACCCTGGTGGTGGACTGTACGGTCGAAGGCCTGATGCACGCGCCCGAGCTGCCCGCCATCCTGCAGGGCAATGGCACCACGCAGCCGCGCATCGTCTACGTGAGCAACGAGCACCCCGAGGCGCTGGCGCGCCTGCTGCCCGACGACGCGACCGAGGCGCGCGTGAAGGCGCATGTGAAGCACCTGCGCGGCGCCAAGGCGATGCGCGTGACCTCGCCCGCCGGCACCGATCTGTCCATCTCGCTGCAGGGCGCGGTGGCCGGCGGCAACTGGGGCAGCACCACCCGCCCGGGCACGCTGACCCACTGGCCCGGAGGCCTGGTGCTGGCCTTCCCGGCGGCGGGCAGCGTGAACGGCACGCTGGTGCTGGCCGAGGGCGACGTGAACCTGACCTTCAAGCGCTACATCGAACGCGCCATCACGCTGACCATCGAGCACGACTACGTGACGCACATCGAAGGCGGCGGGGTCGATGCCGAGCTGCTGCGTTCGTACTTCGCCGCGTGGAACGAACAAGAGGCTTATGCGGTGAGTCATGTGGGCTATGGCCTCTGCGACGCCGCGCGCTGGGACAGCATGGCGCTCTACGACAAACGCGATTTCAACGGTACCGAACTGCGCGCCTTCGCCGGCAACTTCCTCTACAGCACGGGCGCCAACGAAACCGCCGGGCGCTACACGCGAGGCCACTTTGACTGGCCCATGCGCGGCTGCACGGTGATGCTGGACGAGACGGTCGTCGTCGACGCCGGAAAGGTGGTCGCGTGAACGGCCGCCGCGCAGGGCCGCCCCAAGCAAGGCCAGCCCCCTCGGGGGGTAGCGACCCGCGTCAGCGGTGGAGCGTGGGGGCATCATGATGTTGCCGACCTTCACCACCCTGGGCGACGGCGAGACCACCGTGCTGATGCTGCACGGCATCGGCGGCGGGCACCTGGCCTTTGCGCCCCAGGTCGAGACCCTGGGCGAGGTCGGCTACCGCGCCGTGGCCTGGGACATGCCGGGCTACGGCTACAGCGCGCCCATCGAGCCTTACACCTTCAAGGGGCTGGCGCAGAGCTGCGTGAACCTGATCGATGCGTTGCAGTGCGAGAGCGTGGTTCTGTTGGGCCACAGCATGGGCGGCATGGTGGCGCAAGAGGTGATTGCGCGGCGGCCCGACAAGGTGAACAAGCTCATCCTCTGCGGCACCTCGGCCGCCTTCGGCAAACGCAACGATGGCCGCAACGCCGAGGTCTGGGCCCGGCAGTTCATCGCGCAGCGCACCGCGCCGCTGGACGCCGGCCAGAGCATGGCCGACATGGCCGCGAAGCTGGTGCCGCAGATGGTGGGGCCGGGCTCCTTGCCCGAGGGCGTGCGACTGGCCGAGCAGTGCATGGCGCGTGTGCCGGCCGCCACCTACCGCCGCGCGCTGGACTGCCTGGTCACCTTCGACCGCCAGGCCGCGCTGGCGCAGATCGGCGTGCCCACGCTGCTGGTGGGCGGCGAGTTCGACCGCGTGGCCGCGCCGTCGGTGATGAAGCAGATGGCGCAAGCGATTCCGAACGCGCGCTACGTCGAGATGGCCGGCGTCGGCCACCTGATGAACCTCGAAGCGCCAGACGAGTTCGACCGAATCCTGCTCGACTTCCTGCGCGAGCGACCGCCGAAGCTGCGCCCCGACCTGCACTGAACACGACACACCCGAAGAGGAGACAAACGCATGAGCACCCGCCCCGTCAACCCGAACACCGGCCTGGACTTCACCCCCGCCGTGGGCGACATGGCCTTCACGCCGCTGCAGCGCGAACTGCTGGCCAAAGCCCACGCGCTGGGCCGCGACAAATTCGCCGCGCGCGCGCAGCAATGGGACCAGGAAGCCAGCTTCCCGTTCGCCAACTACGACGACCTGCGCGGGGCCGGTTTCCTCAAGCTCTGCGTGCCCACCTCGCACGGCGGCCTGGGCGCGGACTACACCACCTACATGATGGTCGCGGCCGAGATCGGCCGCTTCTGCGGCGCCACCGCGCTCACCTGGAACATGCACATCTGCAGCACCATGTGGACCGGCGTGCTGGCCGATGGCATCCCCATGACGGACGCCGAGCGCCGCGAACACGCGGCGCGGCGTGAGTTGCACTTCGGCCGCATCGTCAACGACGGCGCGCTCTACGCCCAGCCCTTCAGCGAAGGCACGGCCGCCGCAGCCGGCCGCGCGCCCTTTGGCACCACGGCGAAGAAGGTCGAAGGCGGCTGGCTCATCAACGGGCGGAAGATCTGGGCCAGCCTCTCGGGCGCGGCCGACTACTACGGCGTGCTCTGTACCGAAGACAAGGGCGACCAGCACCCCGACGCGCGCGACACGCTCTACATCAGCGTGCCCGCCACGGCCGAAGGCTTCAGCATCAGCGGCGACTGGGACCCGCTGGGCATGCGCGGCACGGTCAGCCGCAACCTGGCGTTCAAGGACGTGTTCGTGAGCGACGCCGAGCAGCTCATGCCGCGCGGCATCTACTTCAAGGGCGCGCAGACCTGGCCCGCCATGTTCTTCACGCTCTCGCCCACCTACCTGGGCGTGGCCAACGCCGCCTACGACTTCACCGTGATGTACCTGCGTGGCGAGGTGCCGGGCGAGCCACCCATCAAGCGCCGCCAGTTCCCCACCAAACAGATCGCGGTGGCGCAGATGCGCATCCAGCTGGAGAACATGAAGAGCATCTTCGCGCGCGCCATCGCCGAGGCGAAACCCAACCCGAGCAAGGACGAAAAACTGCGGTTGTACGCCGCGCACTACAGCGTGATGGAAGGCGCCAACGACATCGCGCGCCTGGCGATCCGCACCTGCGGCGGCCAGAGCATGCTCAAGCACCTGCCGCTGGAGCGCCTGTACCGCGACAGCCGCTGCGGCGCGCTCATGCTGCCCTGGACGGCCGAACTCATCCTGGACCGCATGGGCCGCGAGACGCTGTACGAAGCCGGCGAAAAGGACGAGTGAACAAGGATGGGTGAAAAGGGCGGATGGACCCGGGGCCATTGCCCCGCACCACCCGGCCAGGCGGGGGCGCTCCCTAGAATGCCCGGATGCGTTTTTCCCTTCAGCCCCGATCGTTGCGCGGCCTGCCCTGCCTGGGCCTGGCCTTGAGCCTGCTGTGGCTGCCGGCCGCCGCCATGGCCTCGACCGTGCGCAGCGGCCCCGGGCACCCACCGGCCGACATCGCCGGCAGCGAGCCCTGCGCCGAATTCGTGGCCCGACTGCCCAACGTCAAGGCGCCGCTGTGCGCGGCCGCCCAGCTCAAGCCCACGGTGGGGCGCTCCTTCAAGGGCCGCACCCTGTACGCACGCGACGTGGTCGCGCCCGATGCGCGCATCCGCGTGCTGGTGATCGGGGCCATGCATGGCGACGAGCTCTCGTCCGCCTCGGTGGCGCTGCACTGGATCCAGCGCGCGCTGGAGACGCCGTCCAACGCCCACTGGCGCTTCATCCCGGCGCTCAACCCCGACGGCCTGATGGTCCGGCCCGCGACCCGCATGAACGCGCGCGGCGTCGATCTGAACCGCAACTTCCCCACGCCGAACTGGGTGCGCGACGCCAAGGTCTACTGGGAAAAGCGCACCCGCAAGGACCCGCGCCGCTGGCCCGGTCCGAGCCCCTTGTCGGAGCCCGAGTCGCGCTTCCTGCACGACGAGATGGAGCGCTTCCAGCCCGACCTGATCGTCAGCATCCACGCGCCCTACGGCGTGCTCGATTTCGATGGCCCGGGCGTGCCCCCGCCCCAGCTGGGGCGGCTGTACCTGGACCAGGTCGGCATCTTCCCCGGCAGCCTGGGTAACTACGGCGGTGTGCACAAAGGCATGCCGGTCGTCACCATCGAGCTGCCCAGCGCGTTCCGCACCCCGCTGGACGCGGAAGTCCGCCAGATGTGGCTCGACCTGCTGCGCTGGATGAGCGAGCGCATCGTGCCAGGAGAACCGGCCGGCAAGGTGGTGCCGGTGAAAGCGAAAAAGACCGGCTGAGAGATCGGGCGTCTTTTGCCAAAAGGAAAAGCCCGCGATGCGGGCTCTTTTGACTGGGCCGCGCCACCGGCCGGAACGGATCTCTCAGGCCTGGCTGGGCAGGCCTGCGGGGGCGCTGGCGGCGGGGATCGGGGCGCTGCGCGGCGCCACGCCGTAGAAGCCGAAGTTCATGGCCGGCACTTCGCCGCTGATGAGCTCGGCCATGGCCTTGCCCGAGCCGGCGCCGTGTGTCCAGCCCAGCGTGCCGTGGCCGGCGTTGACCCAGAGCTTGCCCACCTTGGTGCGGCCGATCAGCGGGATGTTGGTTGGCGTGGCCGGGCGCAGGCCGCACCAGAACTGCGGGTCGCCACCTTCTTCGGGTGTGCGGGTGTCGGCCACGCCGGGGAACACCTGCTCGATGCGCTTGACCAGCATCTGCGCGCGGGTGCGCGCCAGCGGCGTGTCCAGCGAGAGGTCGAAGCCGCCGAGTTCGATGGTGCCGGCCACTCGCAACTGGTCGCCCAGGCGCGAGATGGCGATCTTGAGCTGGTCGTCGAGCAGGCTGACCTGGGACGCCGCTTCCGGCTTGAGCAGTTTCAGCGTGGCGCTGTAGCCCTTGCCGGGGTAGATCGGCACGCGCACACCCACCTGCTGCAGCAGCGCGGTGGAGTAGGAGCCGGCGGCCACCACGAAGGCGTCGGCCTTGAGCTCGCGCGTCTGGCCGGTGGCGCGATCGCGCACGCTCACCGCGTCCACCTCGCCGCCGCGGGACTGGATGCGCAGGATGTCGTGGCCCATCAGGGACTGCATGCCCTTGTCGCGGCACAGCTGGGCGAGCTTCTGGGTGAAGGCCAGGCAGTCGCCGGACTCGTCGCTCTCGGTGTAGGTGCCACCGACGATGTGGTCGGCAAAGCCGCACAGGGCCGGTTCGATGCGCAGCAGCTCGTCTTTGCTCACCACCTTGCGGTTCACGCCGTGGCGGCGCATCAGTTCGGCGGCGCTGCCGGCTTCGTCAAACGACTTCTGGCTGGTGTAGTAGTGGGCGATGCCCTTGGTCAGGCGGTTGTATTGCAGGCCGGTGCTGGCCACCACGTCCTTCAGCGCGGCGTGGCTGTAGCTGCCCAGCGCCACCAGTTGCGCCACGTTGCGTTCAAAGGCGGCGTCGTTGCACTGGCCCAGGAATTGCATGCCCCAGAGCCACTGCGCCGGGTCCAGCTGCGGACGGAATTTGAGCGGGCCTTCGGGGTCGAACAGCCACTTCAGCGCCTTCAGGGGCGCCTCGCGGTTGGCCCAGGGCTCGCAATAGCTCACCGAAATCTGCGCTGCGTTGCCAAAGCTGGTTTCCAGCGCGGCATCGGCCTGGCGATCCACCAGAGTGACTTCGTGGCCCCGCTGCAGCAGATGCCACGCGGTGCTCACACCAATGATGCCTGCACCCAATACAACGACTTGCATGATCCGCTCCAGAAAAAATGGGACAACTGGGCGCGAGTATGGGAAAAACCCCGACGCAAGTGAAGCGTAATTAACCTAAAATTTTTGTCATCAGATTCGCTAATGAAAGCGGGTCGCTCTCCAACACCTTTGCGCGCATGAGCACTTTTGATCCCGACGCCCTGGAATGCCTGGCCGCCATCATTGAAGAAGGGGGGTTCGAGCGCGCCGCGCAGCGCCTGTCCATCACCCAGTCGGCGGTCTCGCAGCGGCTGCGCGCGCTCGAGGCGCAGGTGGGCACGGTGCTGATCGTGCGCAGCCGGCCCCTGAAGCCCACCTCGGCCGGGCAGCTCATGCTCAAGCACGCCAAGATGATGCGGCTGCTGCGCGCCGACCTGGAAAAAGACCTCAAGGAACTCGCACCGAGCTCCACCGGCAACGGGCGCGAGGAAGAGCGCATCTCGGTCGCCATCAACGCCGACAGCATCGCCACCTGGGCGCTGCCCGCGCTGGACGCCCTGGCCCAGGGCGGCCTGCCGATCGAAATCATCACCGACGACCAGGAGTTCACCCACGAGTGGCTGCGCGAGGGCCAGGTGCTGGGCTGCGTCACCTCGCTGGGCCAGGCGCTGCGTGGCTGCAAGATGGAGCCGCTGGGCGCCATGGACTACGTGGCGGTGGCCCGCGCCGACTACGCCGCGAGCCACTGCCCCAAGGGGCTGAACGCGCACAACTTCCACAAGGTGCCGTTCGTGGCCTTCAACCGCAAGGACCACCTGCAGCACGAATTCGTGACCCAGTCCTTCGGCCTGCCGCGCGTCATGCTCAAGCAGCTCTTCGTGCCGTCCAGCGAAGGCCAGGTGCGTGCGGTGCGCGCGGGCTGGGGCGTGAGCGTGGTGCCCGAACTGCAGGTGCGCGAGCTCATCGCCAGCGGTGAGCTGGTCAACCTGGCCCCGCGCCACCGGCTGGGCGTGGCGCTGTACTGGCACTGCTGGAACCTGAGCTCGGACGTGCTGGACGCTCTGAGCAGCGCCCTGCGCCAGGCGGCCACCCACAGCCTGCGGACCGGCAAGATCTGATTCATCAGGTCTCAAAATAGACCCGATCGGCTGCAAAGGTACTTGCTGGTCAGATAATCGACCTCATCGTCGACCCAGGGGCGGAATTCCCGCTCCACCCAGAGGATCTCCCATGGCCAGCGCCGTCCCCACCCCCCGACCCGGCACCCCGCCCAAACGCAGTTTTCGCGAGCAGATGCACATCGCGCGCGAAGACGCCATCGTCTCGGCCGTGAACCGGTTGCTGGCCGAAAAGGGGTTCGACGCCATGACGGTGGACGAGGTGGCGGTCGAGGTCGGCATCGCCAAGGCCAGCCTCTACAAACACTTCCCGAGCAAGGAAGATCTGGCTGCGGCGGCCATGGCGCGCGTGATGGAGCGGGCCCGTGCCTTTCTGGAGGGACTCGATGGTTCGCGTGCGCCGCTGGAACTGTTGCGCGACGCGGCGCGCTGGACCATGGAGGTGCAGCTGGCGGGCGAAATGCCGTCCCTGCCGAGCGAAAACTCCAGTCTGCGCGCGACCCTGACGACCCACAAGGGCTACGTGGATGGGCTGATGGAGGTGAGCGAACGGCTGGGCGCCTGGATCAGCGCGGCCCAGGCCGATGGCAGCCTGAACCCGGCCCTGCCCCCGATCGCGGTGCTCTACACCCTGTATGCCCGCGCCTGCGACCCGGTGCTGGGTTTCCTCAAAGGCGCGGGGCTGTACAGCAACGAGCAGATCATCGAGATGGTGCTGAGCACCTGTTTCGACGGACTGAGGAAGAGGTAACCCCCGCGCCGCCTGCGGCGTCACCCCCCCAAGGGGGGCGGCACTGGCGGCCCGGCAAAGCCGGTTCCGCGGTGCCCTGGGTGAACTCCCCCTCGCCTGTTCCTATGCTCCTCCGGCGCGCCTGCCCTGACCCAGGATGCGGTGGAACCGGCTACGCCGGGCCACTCGCATCGCCCCCTGGGGAGTGACGCGAAGCGGCGCGGGGGCTCCTTATCTGACCAACAGAACCGGCACCTGGCAATGGGCCAGCACCTGGGTGGTGACCGAGCCCATGACGAGGTTGCCCAGGGCGCTGTGACCGTGTGAGCCCATCACCACCATGTCGAACTTGCCGGCGGTGGCGGTCTTGGCGATCAGCTCGCCCGCCGAGCCCACCTTGTGCACCACCTTGGGTTCGATGCCGTGCCGCTGCAGGAACTTGACCACCGGGGCCGTGACCTTGGTGGCCTCGTCCGCGTAGTAGCTGTTGGCGATCTCGGCCCCCACGGCGGCGCGCGCGCGTGGTGGCAGCGCCGCTTGCACGGTGAGCAGGGTGAACTCGTTCTTGGCGCTGAACACCTCGTCGTGGGTGGTCAGGTAGGCCAGCATCTTCTTGGTGTAGAGGCTGCCATCCACCGCGAGCAGGACTTTCATCGGGGTCTCCTTGTCAGTTGGGTTGGATCGAGTGTAGGGTCTTGGCTGGCGGGCCAGCGTAGGTACTTTCCGATTGAGCGGCGCCGGACGACTCGGCGGCCAGGGGTACCTGGATCAGGCCCGCAGGCTGGAAGCCGTCCTGCTCGTTCTTGTGCGCATAGCCCAGGGGATTGGCCACGATGCGGCAGCGCCCCACCTGCAGGTCCAGCGCGTGGTGCAGGTGGCCGTGCAGCCAGAGGTCGGCCAGCGGCAGGAGCTCGTCGAGCGCGTTGCAGAAACCCGCCGTGCCGGGGCTCAGGCCGTAGCGCGGGTCCACGCTGTGCAGCGTGGGCGCAAAGTGCGTCACCGCCACGGTGGGCCCCTGAAACGGCTGGGCCAGGGCCTCACGCAGCCAGCGCTGGCACTCCAGCCCGAGTTCGCGCATGGCGGCAGCGTCGAACAGCTGGCCGTGGCGCTGGCCGGCCATCTTGCCGAGGTAGAAGTTGGCGGCGCGAAACGCTTTGTCGCGCTGCTCTTGGCCCAGCGCGTCGTAGTCGCTCCAGAGCGTGGTGCCGACGAACCGCACACCGTCCAGCACCAGGGTCTCGCGCTCCAGCCAGACCATGCCCAGCCGCTCGCAGGTGCGCCGCAGTTCGCGGTGCGCGTCGTCCACGTCGAGCGCGTCGTATTCGTGGTTACCGGGCAGGAACAGCACCGGCACCGGCCAGCCCGCGTACTGGGGCAGCGGGGAAAAGCGCTGCAGCCCCCAGTCGGGTTCGGCCATCACGCTGCCGTCCCGACGTGTCTGGTACGAACCCACATCGCCCGCAAGCACCAGCAGGTCGGCGCCGGGCGCCGGGGTGGCAACGAAGTCCGGATTGGCTTCGAGGTGCAGGTCGCTCAGCAACTGGATGTTCATGCGCCCATTGTCGGACAGGCGGGCGCGGCAGTGGCCCGGCGGGTGTGGGCGATCTCAGCGCACCACCAGCACCGGCACGTGGGCGCTGGCCAGCACCTCGACCGTGACCGAGCCCAGCATCACGGTTTCCAGGGCGGACAGACCGCGGGAACCCATCACGATCATGTTGGCCTGCATCTCGTTGGCGGCCTGCACCAGTTCCTGCGCCACGGACCCCTGCCGCAACACCCGCCTCGGCCTGAAGCCCTGGGTTCGCAGGAAATGCGCGGGTTCGTCCAGCACGGTGTCGAGGGCGTCCACATCCAGGGGACGGTCGTTGCCAGGCTGGGCATGGAACAGCACGTACTCGTAGCTGGGCCGGAACAGCAGTTCGTTGGACGCGATGTAGGTGAGCATGCGTCGGGTGTACTTGCTGCCGTCCACCGCCAGCAGGAATCTCATGGACATCGGTGCGCCTTTCAGGCTGTGTTCGTGCCTGCGTCCGGATTATCGGCACGGAAACCCAGGATCGACGCCCGCTCCACGGTCTGCCGCAGCCAGCGGTGGGCGCTGCTGTGCGAGGCCTGGCGGTGCCAGAGCGCGTCCACGTGCACCGCCGGCACCGGCAGCGGCAGCTCGCGCAGGGCGAGTTCGTGTTCCATGCCGGTGGCGCCCACGAAATGGCGCGGCAACACGGTCAGCAGGTCGGTGGTGGCCACGACCCGGCCCGCGGTGAAAAACTGGTTGACCGTGAGCACCACGCGCCGCTGGCGCGACAGCCCGGCCAGGGCTTCGTCCACAAAACCGAACGGCCGGCCGGAGAAGCTCACCAGCAGGTGGCGCGCCTGGCAGTAGTCGTCCAGGCTCAGCGGCCCCTGGGACAGCGGGTGGCCCCGGCGCATCACGACCACGTACTCGCCGTCGTACAGGCGCTGGTGCAGAAAACGCGGGCTGCTTTCCTGCAGGTGCAGCGCGCCGAGTTCGGCCAGCACCCCGGGGAAATGGCCGATGGCCAGGTCGGCCGAGCCGGACTCCAGCAGGTCGCGCGGGTCGCGCGTGGTCAGGGGCAGTATGCGCAGGTTCACCCCCGGGGCCTCGTTCTCCAGGATGTCGACCAGCCCGGGCACGAGCTTGGCGGCGGTGGCGTCGGCCATCGCCAGCACGAAGGCGTTGTGTGCGGTGGCCGGGTCGAAGGTGCCCGGGGCGAGTACCTCGCGCAGCTGTTGCAGGGCGTCGCGCACCGTGGGCCACAGGGCCGTGGCCAGCGGCGTGGGCTCCACGCCGTAGCCCGAGCGCCGCACCAGTTCGTCGCCCAGCGTCTCGCGCAGCCGCTTGAGCGCATTGCTCACGGCCGGCTGCGTCATGGCCAGGTTGTGGGCGGCCCGGGTGAGGTTGCGCTCGGTCATCACCTCGTCGAAGACGCGCAGCAGGTTCAGATCCAGGGTGCGGAAGTTCGGCTCATTCATCATGATTGTGAATGTAATGCATCACAAAAATAAATTGGCGCCATATGGGGGTTTACCCTATATTCCCCCTGTCCACAAGACACTTTCCTTTCCAAGGAGTCTTCCATGAGCAGCATTGCAACTTCTTCTTCTGTCTCCCCCCTGGGCCTGCCTTCATCCGGTGCCGGCGCCAACACGGGTACCTACCAGGCCCGCCGCAACTTCGACGGTTCGCGCGGTCTCGCCGCCCTCTTGCTCGCCGCCGCCGTGGCGGCGATGGTGGTGTTGGCTGACCGGCTGATCAGCACCTGGGCCGACGGCCACCTGTTGCTGGCCTGGGTGTTCCTGTGGGTGGTGGTCTTTGCCGGGCTGGCCCTGTTCGCCGGCGCCGCCCGCAACCTGGCGCGCAGCGCCCTGCGCTCGCTCGACGGCTGGTCCCAGGCACTGGCCGAAGCCCGCGCCGAGGCCCGCATGTGGGAAATTGCTCGCCAGGACCCGCGTGTGATGAACGATCTGCTGTGTGCCCGCATGCGCGCCGAAGAGGCCAGCGCCGAGGTGGTGGCCGAGCCCGCCGGTTTCAGCGAAGCCCTGGCGCCACTGGGCATGGAGGCCGAGGCCACGCCTGCCGCCACGCAAGGCGGGGTCTGGGACCGCTTCGTGAGCCGCCTGATCGAGCAGCGCAGCCGCAACATCCATCTGTATTACGTCTGACGCTCCAGCCGGCGAGCCGCCGGCCCGGGCATCGACCGCAACAAAAAAGCCACCGGGTTCCGGTGGCTTTTTTGTTGGCCCGTGGCATGCGTCCCCCCTTGGGGGGACGCGAAGCGCTGCGGGGGAGCCGATCAGGCGAGCGAAGCCAGGCGCTTTTGCAGTTCCACCTTGGTGTCCACCAGCGCCTGGGGCAGGTGGTAGGCCAACTGCTCGAAGTGCGCGTCGTGCAGCTTGAGCTCTTCCACCCAGGCGGCCTTGTCGATGCTGGTCACGGTCTTGAACTGTTCGGCGCTGAAATCCAGGCCGGTCCAGTTCAGTTCGGCGTAGTTCGGGGCAATGCCGAACATGGTGTCCGTCCCCTGGGCCTGGCCTTCGAGGCGGTCGATCATCCACTTGAGCACGCGCATGTTGTCGCCATAACCCGGCCAGACGAACTTGCCTTCGGCGTTCTTGCGGAACCAGTTCACGCAGAAGATCTTGGGCAGCGTGTGGCCCGATTCCTCCAGCTTGTGCTCCATGTCGAGCCAGTGCTGAAAGTAGTCGCTCATGTTGTAGCCGCAGAAGGGCAGCATGGCGAACGGGTCGCGGCGCACCACGCCTTGGGCACCGAAGGCGGCGGCGGTGGTTTCGGAACCCATGGTGGCGGCCATGTACACACCTTCCATCCAGGTGCGGGCCTCGGTCACCAGCGGCACGGTGGTGGAGCGGCGCCCGCCGAAGATGAAGGCGTCGATCGCCACGCCGTTGGCGTCGTCCCACTGCGGGTCGAGTGCCGGGTTGTTGGTGGCGGCCACGGTGAAGCGCGAGTTGGGGTGCGCGGCCTTGGCGCCGGTTTCCTTGGCAATGGCGGGCGTCCAGTCCTTGCCCTGCCAGTCGATCAGGTGATCGGGCAGCGTGCCGGTGTCCTTCTCCATGCCTTCCCACCACACGTCACCATCGTCGGTCAGCGCCACGTTGGTGAAGATCACGTCCTTGTCCAGCGAGCGCATGCAGTTCGGGTTGGTGTGCATGTTGGTGCCGGGCGCCACGCCGAAGTAGCCCGCTTCGGGGTTGATGGCGTACATCTTGCCGTCGGCGTGGGGCTTGATCCAGGCGATGTCGTCGCCGATGGTGGTGACCTTCCAGCCCGCGAAACCAGCCTCGGGCGGCACCAGCATGGAGAAGTTGGTCTTGCCGCAGGCGCTGGGGAAAGCGGCGGCGACGTGGTACTTCTTGCCTTGCGGATTCGTCACGCCCAGGATCAGCATGTGCTCGGCCAGCCAGCCCTGGTCGCGACCCATGTTGGAGGCGATGCGCAGGGCCAGGCACTTCTTGCCCAGCAGGGCGTTGCCGCCGTAGCCCGAGCCATACGACCAGATCTCACGCGTCTCGGGGTAGTGGACGATGTACTTGACGGTGGGGTTGCAGGGCCAACTGGTGGTGTCCTTCTGGCCCTCGGCCAGCGGGGCGCCCACGGTGTGCATGCAGGGCACGAACTCGCCGTCGGTGCCGAGCACGTCGTACACGGCCTTGCCCATGCGGGTCATGAGCTTCTGGTTCACCACCACGTAGGGGCTGTCGGTCAGCTCCACGCCGATGTGGGCGATGTGCGAACCCAGGGGGCCCATGCTGAACGGCACCACGTACATGGTGCGACCCTTCATGCAGCCGTCAAACAGCGGCTGCAGCGTCTGGCGCATCTCGGCCGGGGCCATCCAGTTGTTGGTCGGGCCCGCGTCTTCCTTCTTTTCGGAGCAGATGTAGGTGCGGTCTTCCACGCGCGCCACGTCCGAGGGGTCGGAGCAGGCCAGGAAGCTGTTGGGGCGCTTGGCGGGGTTGAGTTTCTTGAAGGTACCGGCGTCCACCAGTTGCTGGCACAGGCGCTGGTATTCGGCTTCGCTGCCGTCGCACCAGTAGATGGCATCGGGTTTGCACAGGGCGGCCATGTCGGCCACCCAGGCGACCAGCCGGGCGTTCTTGACGTAGGCGGGCTGGTTGAGGTTGAGGCCCTGCATCGCGGGAGAGTTCATGGGAATGGCTCCAGAAGTTTGTCAATCGGCGGGCACAAGAGACGGCAACAGCCGCGGGCCACAGCGAAGTAGGCGGGCGGCTGTAGAAGGTCTCTGGTGCGAGAAGGGCGGTCGGCGCTCGGGGCTGCGTGCGGATTGCGGGTGCAGCGCGAAGGGCAAAAAGGGGGTCTGTGGACCCAGTGTTTGTTCCGCGTGTCGGCCTGTGCCTCAATTTTATGAAAGCACCCGGTCAGTTACCGGCAAGTTACATGCAAAACCTGCATAACCTGATGCATGGATTGATGTGCCGTGGCGGCACATCTGGGGCCGGATCTGTGCCGTGCGGGCAAGAAAAAGGCCGAAGGCCCGGGGGGCGTTCGGCCTGATGGGCTGGCCAGGGGCTCAGGCCATGAAGACGGCAATGAAAGCCAGCAGGAAGATCAGCACCGCGCCGGCCACGGGCAGCACGAGCGGCATCAGGGGAACGATGGACTCGACCACATCCTGCGGCTGGTCGGTGGGGCTGGCGTGATCGGTGTGCGACATGGAATCTCCGGAAGGTTTGATCTAAATCAAGGCCGATTTTATAGGCAGATGCCGCCGAGGGGCGGCGTTCAGCCCGTCCTCAGGGTTGATCCGGGGGCCTACAGCAGGGCATAGGTGGTGCTGGCGCGGCACACGCTGCGGCCATCGGTGGCGCCGCAGATGTCGATTTCACCGAACACCAGGCTCTTGCCCGCGCGGACCACGCGCGCCGTGACCCGCGCGTCCTGCCCCGACAGGGGCTTGAGAAAGCTGGTGTTTTGCTGCACCGTGGTCATGGGGCGCTGTGGGCCCAGTTGCGTGACGATGGCCAGCACCATGGCGGTGTCGGCGGCCGACATCATGGCCTGCCCGCACAACATGCCGCCCACGCGGCTGAGCTGTTCGTTCTGCGGCAGGCGAAGCGTCACCTCGCCGTCGGCGAAGGACTCGACCCGCAGGCCCAGCGCCTGGACCCAGGGCGCGAACCAGTCGGACAGGAGCTGTTGCAGGGCATCGGTGGTGAGCGCGGGAGTGTCGGGTTCGGTCATGCCCTCATTCTCCACGCCGGAAGCGGGCCAGCCAGTGCTCCATCAGCTTGCCGGCGGCCTCGCGCCCGCCCAGGCCGAAGGAGAGCGCCACCGCGACCGCCACCGCGCCGAGCGTGAGGCCAAAGGCCAGGTTCACGATGTCGTCGGCGATGCCCATGGCGCGCAGCCCCATGGCGATCACCAGCGCCAGGATGGCGAAGCGGCCGACGCGGGCCAGGCCCTTGGTGTCGGGGCCGCTGGCGCGGTCGATCGCGTCGTGGGCCAGATTGGCCAGCCAGAAGCCGATGACCAGCACGGCCGAGCCCAGCAGCACGTCGCCGCCGAAACGGATGAAGGTGGACACGATGTCGCTGACCTGCACGAAGCCGAGCTGCGCGGCCGCCTCGACGGTGGCGAACAGCATAGCGAAAAACAGCGCGACACGGCCCACGGCGGTGGAGGCGCTGGTGTTCACGAAGGCGTGCGCCAGGCCGACGCGCGCGGGCAGGGTGTCAAAGCCCAGCGTGGCCAGCAGGCTGGCGAGCAGCTTGCTGGCGAAGGACGCCACCAGCCAGGTGACGACCAGGATCAGGCCGGCCGCGATGATGTGGGGCACCGCGTCCATGATCAGCCCCAGCATGTTGGTGGCGGGCCGGGAGATGGCCTCGATCTTGAGGGCGTCCAGCGCCGCGATCAGCGAGGGCAGGAACACCGCCACAAACACCAGCAGACCGATCACGCTGGAGAGCCGCACGGTGTCGGCCAGCCCGGCCCGGCCGCCCAGCTTGTCCACCCCGGCGGTGCGTGAGAGGTTGGTGGTGAGGTTGCGCAGCACCGTGGCCAGGATCCAGCCCACGCCACCAATGACAAAGGCGGCCACCGCGTTGGGCAGCATGTCCAGCGTCTTGGTCACCATGGCGCGCAACGGGTCGAGCAGGCCGTCCATCTGCAGCGCGCCCAGGATGGCGGGCACGAACAGCAGGATCACCAGCCAGAACAGCGCACCCGCCAGGCTCTCGCTCATGGGCGACATGTCGGCGTGTTCGGACAGTGATTCGTCCAGCGAGGTCTTGTCGAGCAGCTTCTGCGTCACGGCGCGCACCACGCTCGCCACCAGCCAGCCCACCAGGGCCAGCACCAGGCCACCGAGCACGCGCGGCGCGTATTCGAAGAGCTGGGTGGTGAAGGCCGAGAAGGGGCCGGAGACGATCGCGAGGTTCAGCGAATTGAACACCGCCACCAGCGTGAGCAGGATCACGATCCAGAACAGACCCAGCGCGACCGCGCCTTCGATGTCCACGCCGGTGCCGGTGAGCTTGCCGAAGCGGTGGTTCACACCGACGAAGCCCAGGCTCTTGCGCACCGCCGCGCGCACCACCACTGCGATCAGCCAGCCCAGAATGAAGATGGCCAGCGCACCCAGCAATTGAGGGATGTGCGTCCCGAGCGCGCTTTGCAGCGAATCCCACAAGGCATTCATGTTCATGCAGCTCCTCCGTTGGTTGACCACTGTCGGGCACCCATGATGCAAGTGAGCAAGGCCCAGCGTCAACCTCTGGAGGGCGGCTCCACATCTCGTTACACGATCGGCGGCGGATGTGGAGCACCGATGGCGACGGACGCACGAACCGCGAAGCGCTGGCCGCCGATGGCCGGTGCGGCATCGCTTCTGGTGATGTTCAATTCCGCTTGTCTGGGGGCCGCTGCGTCAGACCAGCGCCGCCTCGAAGCCGTGCGCCTGCAACTGCCGGATCACCTCGGCGATGTGCTCGCGCCCGCGGGTCTGCAGCACCAGTTCAACCGCCACGTTCTGAGCCGCCAGCAGGGTGAAGGCGCGCTGGTGGTGCACCTCGTCGATGTTGGCGCCGGCCTCGGCCACGATGGCGGTGATGCGCGCCAGGTTGCCCGGCACGTCGCGTGCATTGACCTGGATGCGCGCGAGCCGGCCGGCGCGCACCATGCCACGTTCGATGATGGAGGCCAGCAGCAGCGGGTCGATGTTGCCGCCGCTGAGCACCAGGCCCACCTTCTTGCCCGCGAAGCGTTGCGGGTGTTTGAGGAGCGCGGCCAGTCCGGCCGAACCCGCGCCCTCGACCAGGGTCTTTTCAATTTCGAGCAGCATCACGATTGCCTGCTCGATGTCGCCCTCGTCGACCAGCAGCAGGTCGTCCACCTGGTTCCGCACGATGGCCTGGGTGATCTGGCCGGGTGAGGCCACGGCGATGCCCTCGGCGATCGTGCTCACGCCCATGGGCAGGTGCGTGCCCTTGATGGCGTTGTACATGGAGGGGAAACGTTCGGTCTGCACGCCGATGACCTCGATGCCGGGCCGGATCGCCTTGGCGGCCGTGGCCATGCCCGCGATCAGCCCGCCGCCGCCGATCGCCACCACCAGGCAGTCCAGATCGGGCTGCACGCGCAGCATCTCCAGCGCCACCGTGCCCTGGCCGGCGATGATGGCCTCGTCGTCGTAGGGGTGCACGAACACCAGGCCCTCGTTGGCGGAGAGCTCCCGGGCGTGGGCGCGGGCTTCGTCGAGCGTGTCGCCGTGCAGCACCACCTCGGCGCCGAAGCCGCGCGTGCGCTCGACCTTCACGCCGGGCGTGAAGCGGGGCATGACGATGACCGCGCGCAGGCCCAGGCGCTGCGCGTGGTAGGCCACGCCCTGGGCGTGGTTGCCCGCGCTCATGGCGACCACGCCGCGCGCGCGCTCCTCGGGCGTCAGCTGCACGAGCTTGTTGCAGGCGCCGCGTTCCTTGAACGAGGCGGTGTACTGCAGGTTCTCGAACTTGAGGAACACCTGACAGCCGGTGAGCTGCGAAAGGGTGCGCGATTCGACGCAGGGGGTGTCCAGCACCTGCCCGGTCAGCCGTTGCGCGGCGGCTTCAATATCGTGTCGTTCCAGCATGGGGCGATTGTGGCCTGTCGTTAGCACTAAATGGCTTTGGGGAAAGCCCGATAAATTGCACGAACGCGCTCCATCACGCTCTTCCATGAAAGATCAAGCTGGGTTATGGTCCGCTTGAATGCCGGGGGTCCCCGGTATCGCATCGCTGGAATGGAACGCCGTCTGGAGGTGACCGGATGAACAAACGCACGGGGGAGCACGCGGCGCCGATGGTGCGCGGCGTGCCCGACGCCCGCGAAGGGCGCGTGTTCGTGCCGCATGGCTTGCGCCAGGCGCCGGTGCTCGACCTCATGTGTTCGCATTTCGTGCTCACCCTGGCCGCGCGCCAGGGACCGCGCTTCAACGTGCGCCGCGACCTCAACACCCTGCTGTCGCTGGCGGGGCGGCACCTGGTCTGGCCGCTGACCGTGCTGGCGCGCCTGCGCGAGTTCCTGGAACGCCGCTGCAAGGACAATGAGCTCTGGAGCGGGCACGACCGCCTGGCCATGGGCGCGTTCATGGAGCGCTACGGCGTCTGGCGCGGCCCCTACGAAGAGGGCACGCTGTTCTTCTACCTCGACGAATACGCCAAGGAGTCGCCCAAGGACCTGCTGGCGGTGCTCGCCGTGACCGGTGACTGGCTGAGCCAGTCGCTCAAGAAACAGTCCACCCTGGTGGAAAAGAACATCGACGCCCTGGCCGGCCTGCTGCAGCTCAACCGCGCCGAGCGCGCGCTGCTGCTGTATGGCACGCTGGCGCGCTACCAGCGCGACCTGCGCTCCATCCTGGTCGAGTTCAAGGTGAACAACGCACCCGAGGCCTATGCGGCCATTGCCGACGTGGCCGGCGTGAAAGCCAGCGAAGTCGGCGAGGCGCTGCGCGCGGGCTCGCGGCTGGAGCGCATCGGCATGGTGGAAAACCTGATCTCCGAGCACAACATCACCGACCTGGCCGACCTCATGAAGGTCAGCGAGAAGCTGCCCCCGGTGCTGATGCGCGAGTACCGCACGCAAAGCGAGCTCATGGCGGTGTTCACCCGGCCGGCCGCGCGCTCGGCGCTCAGCGAAAAGGACTTCGAATTCGTGGGCGAGGACGTGCGCCTGCTCTCGGGCCTGCTGCGCGAGGCCGTGGCGCGCAAGGAGCCGGGCGTCAACGTCCTGCTCTACGGGCCGCCCGGCACCGGCAAGACCGAGCTGGCGCGCGTGGTGGCGCAGGCCGCCGGGCTGGAGCTGTTCGAGGTGGAGTACGCCGACCGCGACGGCAACGCGCTCTCGGGCCGCGACCGCTACCGCTCGCTGCAGATCGCCCAGGTGTTCCTCAAGGGCACGGCGCACTCGGCGCTGCTGTTCGACGAGGTGGAAGACGTGTTCCCGCCCATCTCCAGCGAGGCGGCGCAGCTCATGGCGCGCGCCGAACACGTGAGCGCGCCCCACACCGGCAGCGTCAGCGGCAAGGCCTGGGTGAACCAGATCCTGGAGACCAACGCCGTGCCCACGCTGTGGGTCACCAACCGCATCGAGCAGATCGACCCGGCGTTCCGCCGCCGCTTCGCCTACCACCTGGAGCTCAAGAGCCCGCCGCCCGGCGCACGCGAACAGCTGGTGCGCAAGACGCTGGAAGACGTGCCGGTGTCCGACGCCCTGGTGGGCCGGCTCGCCGAGCGCAAGGGCCTCACGCCCGCGCAGATCCGCACCGCGGTGCGCTTCGCCCAGCTGGCGGTGCACCCGGCCAAGGCGGCGGCCCGGCGTTTGGCCAAAGCCCCGGCGAAAGGCGCGGGCCCGGCCCTGCTCGACGACCTGATCGAGCGCCAGCTCAAGAATGCCGACCTCGCGCTGGGCCGCGCCCCCGATACGGTGCAGCGCCCCAGCGTGACGCAGTACAGCCTGGACATGCTCAACGTCGAGTCGCGCTACGAGCCCGCGCGCATCATCGGCGCGCTCAAGGCGCGGGGCCATGGTTGCCTGTGTTTCCACGGCGCGCCCGGCACCGGCAAGACCGCTCTGGCCGAGTACATCGCCCAGCAGCTGGAGCGCCCGCTCATGATCCGCCGCGCCAGCGATCTGGTGAGCAAGTTCGTGGGCGAGACCGAGCAGCAGATGGCCGCGATGTTCCGCGAAGCCGAGGCCGAAAAAGCTGTGCTGCTGCTCGACGAGGCCGACAGCTTCCTGCAGGACCGCCGCGGCGCCCAGCGCACCTACGAGGTGACCGAGGTCAACGAGATGCTGCAGGGCATGGAGCGCTTCGCGGGTGTTTTCATCTGCACCACCAACCTGATGGACAGCATCGATCAGGCGGCGCTGCGGCGCTTCACTTTCAAGATCCGCTTCAAGCCGCTCACCGCGGCGCAGCGCGAGACCATGTTCGTGGTCGAAGCGCTGGGGGGCGATGCGTCGCGGCTGGACGCGGCGCTGGCCGCGCGGCTGGCCCGGCTCGACCAGCTCTGCCCGGGCGATTTCGCGGCCGTCAAACGCCAGATGGAGATCCTGGCGGCCGAGCTTGGCGCGGACGAGTTCATGGCCCAGCTCGAAGCCGAGCACCGCATCAAACCCGAGGTGCGGGAGGCGCGTGGCATCGGCTTCCTCGACAGCTGATACGGACTCGCCATCCAGGCGACAACAGGGGTGCCGCGCAGCGCGCGGTTTATAGTCCGCCGACCCGTTTCGACCCGCCCGCCCTCGCCATGAATGCCAGAACACCCACCGAGGTCATCGAACTCTTCAACGAGCCCGGTCACCTGATGCGCCGCGCGCACCAGATCGCGGTGTCCACCTTTCACGAAACGCACGGGCGCCAGATCACGCCCGTGCAATACGCCATCCTGCGCGCCCTGCAGGACGAGCCGGGTATCGACCAGGTCACGCTGGCGCAGCGCGTGGCCCTCGACACCTCCACCACCGCCGACATCGCCGCGCGCCTCGAAGGCAAGGGCTGGATCGTGCGCGAGCTGATGGCGCGGCGCCAGCGCCGCCTGCTGCTCACGCCCGAGGGCCAGGCGGTGCTCGACGCCATGCTGCCCAAGGTCAACCCCATGTACAGCCAGTTGCTGGGCTCGCTCACGCCGGGTGAACAGGCCGAATTCCTGCGCCTGCTGCGCAAGTTCGTGCAGCTCAACGACCCGACGGACGGCGACACCGCTCAGGGTTAACCCGAGCCCGGATCGCTTGTGTCCGCGGCCATTCATTCAGTACAATGAATCACATTCAGCATACTGAACAAGGAGACACCCTCATGTTCCCGAAAAACACCTGGTACGTGGCCTGCACGCCCGACGAGATCGACGTGAAGCCGCTGGGCCGCACCATCTGCAACGAGCGCATCGCGTTCTACCGCGTGGCCGCCAACGAAGTGGCGGCGGTGGAAGACTTCTGCCCGCACCGGGGCGCGCCGCTCTCGCTGGGCTATGTCAGCGAAGGCAAGCTGGTCTGCGGCTACCACGGCCTGGAAATGGGCTGCAACGGCAAGACCGTGGCCATGCCCGGCCAGCGCGTGGGCGGCTTCCCGGCCATCAAGAGCTACCCGGTGCAGGAGCGCTACGGCTTCATCTGGGTCTGGCCCGGCGACGCCGCGCTCGCCGACCCGGCCCTGATCCCCCACATGGCCTGGTACGACAACCCCGAGTGGGCCTATGGCGGTGGTCTGTACCACGTCAAGGCCGACTACCGGCTGATGGTCGACAACCTGATGGACCTGACGCACGAGACCTATGTGCACTCCACCAGCATCGGCCAGAAAGAAATCGACGAGACGCCGTGCAAGACCGTGGTCGAGGGCGACACCGTGATCACCAGCCGCTACATGGAAAACATCATGGCGCCGCCGTTCTGGAAGATGGCCCTGCGCGCCAACCACTTGGCCGACGACGTGCCGGTGGACCGCTGGCAGATCTGCCGCTTCACGCCGCCCAGCCACGTGATGATCGAAGTGGGCGTGGCCCACGCCGGCCACGGTGGCTACAACGCGCCCAAGGAGCACAAGGTCTACAGCGTGGTGGTGGACTTCATCACGCCCGAGACCGACACCTCGATGCACTACTTCTGGGGCATGGCGCGCCAGTTCAACCCGCAGGACAAGGCGCTCACCGCGCAGATCCGCGAGGGGCAGGGCAAGATCTTCGCGGAAGACCTGGAGATGCTGGAGCGCCAGCAGGCCAACCTGCTGACCTGGCCGCAGCGCGGGCTGCTCAAGCTCAACATCGACGCCGGTGGCGTGCAGTCGCGCCGCGTGATCGACCGGGTGATCGCGGCCGAACGGGAGGGCGCCGCGCCAGCGGCGCAAACCCCATGAGCACCGCCCGGCCGATCCGAAGGCGCTCAGCCCCGCAGTGCGCAGCGCGGAGGGTAGTCCAGTGACCACTTCCGGCGACACGCTCGCGGTGCGCGTGGCGCGCAAGCGCCAGGAAGCCCAGGACATCTGCAGCCTCGAACTCGAGCACCCCCAGGGCCAGCCCCTGCCGGCGTTCACCGCGGGCGCGCACCTCGACGTGCACCTGCCCGGCGGGCTGGTGCGTCAGTACTCGCTGTGCAACGCGCCGGGCCAGACGCAGCGCTACCAGATCGCGGTGCTGCGCGACGCCCAGTCGCGCGGTGGCTCGCAGGCCGTGCACGCGGCCGTGCACGAGGGCGACGTGCTGACCATCAGCGCGCCGAAGAACCACTTCCCGCTGGCCCCCCAGGCGCAGCGGCATTTGCTGCTGGCCGGCGGCATCGGCGTCACCCCCATGCTGGCCATGGCCGAGGCCCTGAGCGCGCAGGGTGCGGCCTTCGAACTGCACTACTGCACCCGCTCGCGCGAGCGCACCGCGTTCGTCGAGCGCCTGGGCGCGGCGGCCTATGCCAGCCGGGTGCGGCTGCACCACGACGATGGCGACGCCGCGCAGAAGCTGGACATCCCGGCCCTGCTGGGCACCTGCGACGCCGGCACCCACCTCTATGTGTGCGGGCCGCAAGGTTTCATGGACGCGGTGCTGGGCGCGGCGCGCGCCGGGGGCTGGCCCGAGGAGCGCCTGCACTACGAGTTCTTCGGCGCCGCGCCCGTGGCGAGCGACCAGGACGCCGCCTTTGACATCGAAATCGCCAGCAGCGGGCGGGTGATCCCGGTGCGGGCCGACACCACCGCCCTGCAGGCCCTGCTCGACGCCGGTCTGGACATTCCCATGTCCTGCGAGCAGGGCGTGTGCGGCACCTGCCTCACGCGGGTCAAGAGCGGGCAGCCCGACCACCGCGACCACTACCTCACCCCCGAAGAACAGGCCGCCAACGACCAGTTCCTGCCCTGCTGTTCCCGCGCACGCAGCGCCCGGCTGGTGCTGGATCTCTAGGGCCAAAAAAAACCGCCCGGAAAACCGGGCGGCGGGAGACTCACGAAGGCCGGGGCGGTGCGCCGGCTCAGTGCATCAGCGCCATGGGCCCCGACGGCAGCTCTTCCGGCGAATGGTCCGGGTGGTGGCCCACGAAAAAGCGCAGCTTCTGGTCGAGGCGGGCCACGCGCTCGTTCGCCACGAACTCGCAGTGGTGCTTGGAGATCAGGTTGAACAGCTTGCCGCGCAGGAACCACAGGTCCTTGGGGTTCTCGCACGAGATCAGCGCGGCGTGCAGTCGGGTGCGCATCGGGTCCTGGATGTCCGCCATCGCATCGTGAAACTCGTCCACGAGAAAGTCCATTTCGAGCACTTGCGTGTCGTGGTACTTCTCGTCGCGTCGGGCCTTGTGGCTGTTGAACCAGGGCAGTTTGAAAAACATGGTGGGCTCCATCGCAGGGTGTTCGGTTGCCCGACGTGATATTTCCGGGCTCACCGTAAACATCGGCAAACGGCGCCCCGCCTTGAGCTCGCGCTGCCCGAAAACACGGCCGCGCCCGACGAGTGGTCGGGTCGCTTCCCGGGCTTCAGACGATGGTTGACACAACGGCCGCTGCGGGCCGTTGCCGCTCAATCGAAAGCACTCACCACCCGCAGCACGTCCGCGCCGTAGGCTTCGCGCTTTTTCTGGCCCAGACCGGCAATGCCGTCCAGATCGGCCAGCGTGCGGGGCTTCTGTGCGGCGATGGCGCGCAGCGTGCTGTCGTGGAAGATCACGAAGGCCGGCAGGTTGTGTTCGCGCGCCACCTCGCCACGCCAGGCCTTGAGCGCGTCCAGGCAGTCGCGTTCGGACAGGCTGAGCGGCTGGCCGTCCGGCGCCCGCGCGGTCTGGCTGGCGCGCCCGCTCTTGCTGCGCGACGAGGCCTTCTTCTCGCTCAGCTGGCGCAGCCAGACCTGGCTCTCGCCCTTGAGGATGGCGCGCGCCGCGTCGGCCAGGTGCAGGGTGTTGAAGTGGGCCGAGTCCACGTGGATGGCCTCGCGCGCGATCAGCTGACGCATCAGCGCGCGCCACTGCGTCTCGCTCAGGTCGGCGCCGATGCCGAAGGTGCTGAGCTTGTCGTGGCCGTACTGCGTGACCTTCTCCGTCACCTTGCCGCGCAGGATATCCATGAGGTGGCCGGCGCCAAACGCCATGCCGCTGGACTGCTGCACGCGGTAGATGCACGAGAGCAGCTTGCGCGCGGACTCGGTGGCGTCGTCCAGCGCGGGCGGTGAAATGCAGTTGTCGCAGTTGCCGCAGGGCGTGCTGGCTTCGCCGAAGTAGGACAGCAGGCGCATGCGCCGGCAGTCGCTGGCCTCGGCGAGTGTGAGCAGCGCGTCGAGCTTGCCGCGCAACACCTGCTTGAACTCGTCGGCCGCGGGGCTCTCGTCGATCATGCGGCGCTGGTTCACCACGTCCTGCAGGCCATAGACCATCCAGGCGTTGGCGGCCTCGCCGTCGCGCCCGGCGCGGCCGGTTTCCTGGTAGTAGCCCTCGATGTTCTTGGGCATGTCCAGGTGGGCCACGAAGCGCACGTCGGGCTTATCGATGCCCATGCCGAAGGCGATGGTGGCCACCATGATCAGGCCCTCTTCGCGCAGGAAACGGTCCTGGTGGCGTTGCCGCAGGGCCGCGTCCAGGCCGGCGTGGTAGGGCAGGGCGTTGAAGCCCGCGTCGTTCAGCATGCCCGCCACTTCCTCCACCCGCTTGCGCGACTGGCAGTAGACGATGCCCGCGTCGTGCCCCTGCGCGCCGGTGTGTTCGTCGCGGATGAAGCGCATCAGTTGCGCAGAGCCGTCCTTCTTCTCGACGATGGTGTAGCGGATGTTGGGTCGGTCGAAGCTGCTGACGAAGCGGCGCGCGTCCTGCAGCTGCAGGTGCGTCACGATGTCTTCGCGCGTCAGGTCGTCGGCGGTGGCGGTGAGCGCCACGCGGGGCACGCCGGCGAAGCGCTCGTGCAGCACCACCAGCGCGCGGTACTCGGGCCGGAAGTCGTGGCCCCACTGGCTCACGCAGTGCGCCTCGTCGATGGCGAACAGGCTGAGCTTGCCGCGCTCGTGCAGCGAATCGAGCAGCGCCAGGAAGCGCGGCGTGGTCAGGCGTTCGGGCGCGGCGTAGAGCAGGGTCAGCTCGCCACGCAGCATCTGCTTTTCGATCTGCTGGGCCTGCTCGCCCGTGAGGCTGGAGTTGAGGAAGGCGGCGGACACGCCGGCCTCGATCAAGGCGCCCACCTGGTCGTGCATCAGCGCGATCAGCGGCGAGACCACCACCGTGAGCCCGTGGCCGGCGCGCGCGCGCGCGATCGCCGGAATCTGGTAACACAGCGACTTGCCGCCGCCCGTGGGCATGAGCACCAGCGCGTCGCCGCCCTCGCTCACGTGGCGCACGATGTCGGCCTGCGGGCCCCGGAAGGCGTCGTAGCCAAACACCTCCTGCAGCACACCGGCGCAGGCTTCGAGGGTTTCGCCGTCGGGAGAAATGTCGATCAGCCCGTTCACATCTGTTCCCAGGGCAGGCCGTCGTACCGCCAGCCGTTCAGGCTGGAGCGCTTGAAAGCGTCGTTCAGGTCACCCTCGAAGCCGTGCACCACGTGCGACACGTCGTTGAAGCCGGCCGCTTCCAGCGCGGCGCCCGCGTCCTGTGTGCGCTTGCCGCTGCGGCAGATCAGCAGGATCGGCCGGTCCTTGGCGCCCGCTTCGGCCTGCACGGCGGCGGCGAAGCGCACCGGGTCGGGTGTGAGGTCGGGGTATTCGTACCAGGGAATGTTCTCCACGCCGGGCGGGCGGCCCACGTAAAGCGACTCGATCTCCATGCGCACGTCCAGGAACAGCGGCGGTTCCTGGCCCAGCGCGGTGCGGCGCTCGGTCTCGGCTTGCAGCCAGGCCCAGGCTTCCTTCGGGAGCAGGTGTTTCATAGGCGGCTATTGTCGGGCATGCTCCGTGCGCCATCCCCGGGGCCTACCGGGTGGAAGCGGATCGGCCGCGGAGCCGGAACCCGGGCGGCATCTGCCGTCTTCTTGCGCCGCGTCAAGATCAGAATCCAGGCGTCTGCGATGCTGGCTTCGTTGAAAGTGGAACCATGCGCCCGCTCTTCTTCCTGCTCCTGATCTGTGTCGGCACGGCCAGCGCCGCCGGGCCGTGGCGTGCGAGCGAGCGCAACACCCGTGGGTGGGCGCTCATGACCCCCAAAGAACGGCTCGAACACCAGGCCACGGTGCGCGCCTTCACGAACCTCGCCGAGTGCCGCGCCTACCAGTTGCGCCACCACGCGCAGATGGAGGCCCGGGCCCGCGCCAGCGGACAGGCGCTGCAGCCGGGCCGCCGCGATATCTGCGAACACCTGCGCCCGCCGGCTGCCCAACCCTAAGGCCCACCGATGCGCAGCCCGGTTCGCCCTTCCTCCCTGTGGAACCCCCTGATCGGGGTGGCGGTGGTCGGCACGCTGGTGTTCTGGGCCTTTCCGTCCGATGTACCGCCGCTGCGCGCTGGCGGCATCGTCTCGGGTTGGGTGGGCTGTGGCCTGTTGCTCACCAGCCTGCTGCTCATGGTTCGCGAACCGTGGCTGGCGCGGTGGCTGGGTGGCCTGGAGCCCATGTACCGCTGGCACCACCGGCTGGGCGTCTGGGCCTACCTGGCGCTGCTGGTGCACCCGCTGGCCCTGGCGGCGAGCGCCTGGGGCGAATCGCCCGCGCTGGCGTGGGCCACGCTCGCGCCGTGGCAACAGGGTTGGCCGGTCTGGTCGGGGTGGGTTTCGCTGCTGTGCCTGATGGCCGGCCTGCTGATCGCGCTGTGGCCTCGCCTGTCGTACGCCGCCTGGCGCAAGCTGCACCACCTGCTCTCGCTGTCCGTCGTCGTGGGCGCCGCGCATCTGGTGCTGCTGGGGCTGGACGGCGTGCTGCTGGCGGTGCCGGCGCTGGTACTGGCGCTGCTGCTGTGGCGGGTGTTCCGTGCCGACCAGGGGCTGGGTGCGCAGCCCTACGTGGTGCAGGGCGTCGAACACCTCTCGCCGGCGACCGTCGAGGTGACGCTCCAGCCATTAGCCCGTCCCTTGGGCGCACAGCCCGGGCAGTTCGTGTTGGCCGCCTTTTTGGCCGGCCCGCGCTTCCAGGGCTGCGGCGAATACCACCCCTTCACCATCAGCGCCATGGGCGCCGACGGCCGCATGGTGCTGGGCATCAAAGCCCTGGGCGACTGCACCCAGCAGCTGCAGCAGGCCCAGCCCGGCACCGAAGCCCGCGTGCAGGGGCCGTTTGGCCGCTTCCTGGCCGAAGGCGCTGGGCCCAGCCTGTGGCTGGCGGGGGGCATCGGCATCACGCCATTTGTCGCCGCGCTGCGCAACGGCCCCCTGGCGCACCCGGTGCACCTGATCTACCTGCACCGCGACCACGCGGGCGCGCCCTACGCGGCCGAGCTTGCCGCGCTGGCCACGGCGCAGCCCCTGCTACGCCTGCAGGTCGTCGACACCGGCGACACGGCGCCGGATCTCGGCCAGCTCTTGCCCGATGCGGGCGAGCTGCGCGGGCGGCATTGCCACCTGTGCGGCCCCCCCGGCCTGCTGGAGGCGGCCGTCCAGCGGTTGCGCGAGCGCGGCGTGGCCGCATCCCACATCCATTTCGAATGCTTTGACTTCAGGTGAATCATCATGCGCAAACTGGTTCTGGTGGCCACGGCTCTCTTCTGGCTCGCCGTCGCGGTGTTTGCCGCCACGGGCACGTCCACCGCGCCCGCGCCCGCCAAAACCCCCGTGGTGACCGAGAAGCGCTACACGCTCGCCGACGTGGCCCGGCATGCGGTGGAGACGGACTGCTGGATGGCCATCGACGGCTCGGTCTACGACCTCACCGCCTACCTGCCCGAGCACCCGACCCGGCCCAGCGTCATCGTGCCCTGGTGCGGCAAGGAAGCATCGGAGGCCTACAGGACCAAAACCAAGGGCCGGCCCCATTCGCCCGAGGCGACCCAGCTGCTCGCCACCTACCGCCTCGGCGCGCTGGCCGGGCCCTGACGCCACAGCCAAAGCCCGCAGGCCTCGTGGGTGCGCCGGTGCCTTCCTACAATCGGGGCATGAAAACGCCCGTCTACACCCGCGCCCAGGCGCTGCCCGCCATCCTCTCGCAACGCATCGCCATCCTCGACGGTGCCATGGGCACCATGATTCAGCGCTTCAAGCTGGGCGAGGCGCAGTACCGCGGCGAGCGTTTCAAGGACTTCCACAAGGACGTGAAGGGCAACAACGAGCTGCTGAGTCTGACGCGCCCGGACGTGATCCGCGACATCCACGAGGGCTACCTCGCCGCCGGCGCCGACATCATCGAAACCAACACCTTCGGCGCCACGACGATTGCGCAGGAAGACTACGACATGGCCTCGCTGGCGCGTGAGATGAACCTGGCCTCGGCCCGCATCGCCCGCGAAGCCTGCGACAAATTCAGCACACCCGACAAGCCCCGCTTCGTCGCCGGCGCCCTGGGCCCCACGCCCAAGACCGCCAGCATCAGCCCCGACGTGAACGACGCTGGCGCCCGCAACGTGACCTTCGAGCAGCTGCGCGCCGCGTACTACGAGCAGATGGAAGCGCTGGTGGAAGGTGGTGCCGACCTGCTGCTGGTCGAAACCATCTTCGACACGCTCAACGCCAAGGCCGCGCTGTTCGCCATCGACGAGTATTTCGAGAACAGCGGCGAACGCCTGCCCGTCATCATCAGCGGCACCGTGACCGACGCCTCGGGCCGCATCCTCAGCGGCCAGACCGTCACCGCCTTCTGGGCCAGTGTGCGCCACATCCAGCCGCTGGCCGTGGGCCTGAACTGCGCGCTCGGCGCCACGCTGATGCGCCCCTACATCCAGGAGCTGGCCAAGGTCGCGGGCGACACCTTCATCAGCTGCTACCCCAACGCCGGCCTGCCCAACCCCATGAGCGACACCGGCTTCGACGAAACGCCGGACGTGACCAGTCGCCTGCTGCGCGAGTTCGCCGCCGAGGGCCTGGTGAACATCGTGGGCGGCTGCTGCGGGACCACGCCGCAGCACATCGGGGCGATCCACGAGGCGGTGGCGAGCCAGACGCCGCGGGCGGTGGGGCGCAACGCAGGCTTCTACCGCGAAGCCGCCTGAGCTACATCAGGCGGGACCGGGTCGTGCCGGCAGCCCCGGAGGTCGGGGCCGCGTTCATGTAGACCATCAGGCAGCTGTCCCACTCCCCGTGCAGGGAGCGGCGTAGCCGCTCTGCCAGCGCCAGGCGCGCCGTGTCCGAGGCCAGGACCAGAACGCAGTTGGTATGGGGGGCCATCACGAAGCTGCGCTCGCGGTCGTCGCTGGACGCAAACTCGAACATGCCGACCGATTGCCGTTGCTCCAGTGCCGCGAGCAGGTCTTCGGTTTCCCGGCGGTTCCAGAGATCGACCTCTGCAGCCATTCGTCCGTGCTGTTGGTGAACATCATCTGACGCCTCCTTTTCCGTGGGTGGGTCTCTGGCTGTATCGCCCGGGGCGCAGGGGAATGAAGCGGCAAGTTGTCAGCAATCGAAACCGGATGTGACGGGCAACCACTTTCTGCTTTTTCCAGAAGAACCTTCCCGGTGACGGACTTTGGCCGGGCCTGCACAATCGCGGCTTCCCATCAAGGGGAGTAACCAGCCCGCCACCGGACGCACAGCCCGGCCCCGGCGGGTGGGGTTTCCGTCAGTACGCGGCCCGATCCAGCTGGAAACGGCCGCCGGATACCCCGGGTCGGGCGCCATGCCCGGCTTCGGCCAGACCTTGGAGGGTGTTTGTTCATCAACACCGTCCGTTCTGAAAAGGTCTTGTCATCCATGGAAACCATCGCGCCCCTGTGGCTCTGGCTGGTGTTCGTCGGCTTCGTGCTGGCGGCGCTGTTCGTCGATTTCGTCGTGCTCAAGAAGCAGGGCGCCCACGCCGTGGGCATCCAGGAAGCGGTCAACTGGTCGCTGATCTGGGTGGGCCTGAGCTTTCTGTTCAACGGCCTGCTCTGGTGGGCGGTGAAGGACGGCACGGGCTCGACCGCGCTGGCGAATGAAAAGTCGCTGGAGTTCCTGACCGGCTATCTGATCGAGAAGAGCCTGGCGGTGGACAACATCTTTGTCTTCCTGCTGATCTTCAGCTACTTCGCCGTGCCCGCGGCCTACCAGAAGCGGGTGCTGATGATCGGCATCGTGGGCGCCATCGTGCTGCGCACGGTGATGATCCTGGTGGGCGGCTGGCTGCTGGCGCAGTTCCACTGGCTGCTCTACCTGTTCGGCGCTTTCCTGGTGCTCACGGGCGTGAAGATGTGGCTGGCCGCCGGCCAGGAGCCCGACCTGGGCGACAACCCTGCCTTGAAGCTGCTGCGCCGGGTGTTGCCGGTGAGCCAGCGGTACGACGGCGAGAAGTTCTGGACGCTGGAGAACGGCCGCAGGATCGCCACGCCGCTGCTGATGGTGATCGCGCTCGTGGGCCTCACCGACGTGATCTTCGCGGTGGACTCCATTCCCGCCATCTTCGCCATCACCAAAGACCCGTTCATCGTGCTGACCAGCAATGTGTTCGCCATCCTGGGCCTGCGCGCGATGTTCTTCCTGCTGCAGGCGGCGGCCAGCCGCTTCCACCTGCTGAACTACGGGCTGGCGGTGATCCTGGTCTTCATCGGCAGCAAGATGCTGCTGATCGACGTCTTCAAGATCCCGGTGGCGGTGTCGCTCGGTGTGGTGCTGGGCATCCTGGCGATCACCATGGTCTGGAGCCACAAGACGGCGCCGAACACCTGAGGCCCAGCGCAGGCCCTGGCGTGGATCAGTCCTCCGGCAGGAGCCGGTCGATTTCCTCTTGCATGGCCTGCACCATCTGGATGTAGAGCCGGAGCTTGTCGCCACTTTCGCGCAGGCGCTCGCTCAGGCGCTGGGCCACGGCGGTCATGAGCTTGGCGCCGGTGGCGGGCTGTTCCCGGATGAGGGTTTCGAGCGCGTCGCGCGTGAGCACGGCGCAGCGAACGTCGGTGCTGGCGGTGCACGAGGCGGAGCGCGCGGCGCCGTCGACCAGCGCCATTTCGCCGATCAGGCTGCCCGGCCCCAGCACCCGCAGCGTCACCGCCTCGGTGCGGCTGACCGAGATCGACTCCACCGTCACCTCGCCGTCAAGCACCAGCACCATGAAGCCGGTGTCTCGGGCGTCGCCCTGGTGGATGAAGGTGGTGCCGTTGTGAAAAAGGCGCGGGCGCATGAAGCCCACCACCGTCAGGGCCTCGGCTTCGCTGAGCTGCATCAGCGCCGTGGGGGCGCGCAGCATGTGCGCGGCCTCGTGCGCGATGTCCGACCCCGCCACGATCGCCTGCCGCTCTTCGGGCAGCCGCGATTCGGGGGCGTCGAACTTGCGACGGGCAGCAAACAGTTTGTCGAACAGGGCCATGGGGAGCGGCGGTGGGGCCGCGAAGAGGAAAGGCGCCAAAGCGCAAAGGCGCCTATTGTGAACGCCTCGCGGCCGCTGCGCACGTGTGGCACATCGATTGCTAGGTCTTCGCCATGACCGTCGATGCCCCCTTCCTGCACCAGCGCCCGGTCGCCGCCGACGCCTGGCGCGACCCGCTGGCCCTGCTGCTGGCGTCCACCGGCGAGGGCATCTACGGCGTGGACCTGGACGGCGCCTGTGTCTTCATCAACGAAGCGGGCGCGCGCATGATCGGCTACGAACCCCAGGAGCTGCTGGGGCGCAACATGCACGAGCTGACCCACCACTCGCGCGCCGGGGGCGGCCACTACCCCGAGGCCGAGTGCCCGATCTTCAACGCCTTTCGCCAGGGCCTGCCCTGCCGCATCGACAGCGAGGTGTTCTGGCGCCGCGACGGCACGGCCTTTCCGGTGGAGTACTCCAGCCACCCCATCGTGGAAGACGGGCGGGTGCGCGGCGCGGTGATCACCTTCGTCGACATCACCGAGCGCAAGCGCGCGGCCGACGCGCTGCGGCGCGCCAAGGACGAGCTGGAAGAGCGTGTGCGCGAGCGCACCGGCGCGCTGGAGACCGCGCTGCGCCAGGTGCGCGAGCTCGCGGCCTGGTCCGAAACCGTGCGCGAGGACGAGCGCACGCGCATCGCGCGCGAGGTGCACGACGAACTCGGCAGCCTGCTGGTGGCGCTGAAGATGGACGTGAACTGGATGGACAAGCGCCTGTCCGAGCAGCAGCAGCGCAGCGCCGACGCGGCCGAAGACATGCGAAGCCGCATGCGTTGCAAGTGCCAGAACATGAGCCGCCTGATCGAGAACGCGGTGGACAACGTGGGTCGCATCATCACCGATCTGCGCCCCAGCATCCTGGACCACCAGGGCCTGTGGGCGGCGCTGGAGTGGCAGGCGCAGGAGTTCGTGGCCTCGGCCGAGCTGGCGCTGGACTGGCGCATGGCGGTGGACGAAAGCCTGGAGCTGCCCGAGCCGCTGGCCATGGCGGTGTTCCGCATCTTCCAGGAAATGCTCAGCAATGTGGGGCGCCACGCGCGGGCGCGGCACCTGGGCGTGGCCATCGCGCTGAGCGGCGCGGAACTGAGCCTGGCGGTGCAGGACGACGGCGTGGGCGCGCCCGCCCAGGCCTTCGAGGCGGCCAACGCCTACGGCGTGATGGGCATGCGCGAGCGCGCGCGGCACTTCGGCGGCCGCATCGACATCCACAGCGCACCAGGGCGGGGCACGCGCATGTGCCTCACGCTCGCGCTGCCCACACAAGACACGCCATGAACACCGCACCGGGCCGTCCCAGGCCAGATCGAACCGCGGCACACCACACGAAGGCCACCGAATGAACGCAGAACCCGCCGTGATCGTCGACACCATCCGTGTGCTGATCGGCGACGACCACCGCATCGTGCGCGAAGGCCTCAAGCAGGTGCTGGCCGAGGCGCCCGATGTGCTGGTGGTGTCCGAGGCGCAGAGCGGCCCCGAGGTGCTGAGCCAGGTGGCCGCGCTGCGGGGGCGCGACGGGCTCGACCTGGTGCTGCTCGACATCGCCATGCCCGGGCTGGACGGGCTGGACGTGCTGCAGGCGCTCAAGCGCGAGCACCCCAGGCTGCCGGTGCTCATGCTCAGCACCTACCCCGAGAAGCAGTACGCGGTGCGCTGCATCCGCCTGGGCGCCTCGGGCTACCTCAACAAAAGCGCCGACCCCGACGACATGCTCGCCGCGGTGCGCAAGGTGGCCGCGGGCGGGGTGTTCCTCACGCAGGCCACGGCCGAAGCCCTGGCCGCCGCCGTGGGCCAGACCGGCGCCCAGGCCGGGCCCGAAGCCCTGTCGCACCGCGAGCACCAGGTCTACCGCCTGCTCACCCAGGGCCAGACCGTGAGCGAAATTGGTGCGCAGCTGGGGCTGGCGCCCAACACGGTGAGCACTTACCGTGCGCGCATCCTGGAAAAGACCGGCACCAAGAACGACGTGGAGCTCGCGCTGTACGCCGAGCGCCACGCGCGCGCGCCCAGAACGCCCTGAAACGGCCCCCCGTGTAGGGCTGGCCCTACACGGGGTCGGTGCGGCGTCTGCGAAATGCGGCAAGGGCCCGCCATCGGCCCCGCCTGGCATGCGTTCTGGCCCGTCGCTTGCAATGCACACCCCGTCATCAACTCACGAGGTGCGCCATGTCCGAATTCTTCGATCCCTACAACGCCGACCGTCCGCTCATGATGAAGTGCAGCTGCGGGCGCGACCACACCGTGGCCGACCACCACGCCGAGGTCGCGGCCGACAGCGCGGCCACCGAGCTGCGCCGCCGCAGCGAGAGCGCCGAGTTCGAGGCCTACAGCAATCAGTTCATCGAAGCCACGCTCGTGAAGGCGCTGTTTCCGCACGACGAGCAGCGCCGCCTGTTCCTGCGCGCGGTCGGCAAGGGCACCGCCATGGCGGCGATTGCCAGCGTGCTGCCGGTGGCGAGCCTGCAGGCCATGGCGCAGGACAAGGGCGCGCTGGAAAAAACCAGCCTCAAGATCGGCTTCATCCCGATCACCTGCGCCACGCCGCTGATCATGGCGCACCCGCTGGGCTTCTACGAGAAGCAGGGCCTCAAGGTTGAAGTCACCAAGACGGCGGGCTGGGCGTTGATCCGCGACAAGGTGATCAACAAGGAATACGACGCCTCGCACTTCCTTTCCCCCATGCCGCTGGCCATGAGCATGGGCCTGGGCTCCAGCGCCATACCCACCAACGTGGCGACGATCCAGAACATCAATGGCCAGGCCATCACGATGTCGATCCGCCACAAGGACAACCGCGATCCGAAGAACTGGAAGGGCATGAAGTTCGGCATCCCGTTCGATTACTCGATGCACAACTTCCTGCTGCGCTACTTCCTGGCCGAGCACGGCATCAACCCCGACACCGACGTGCAGCTGCGCGTGATCGCGCCACCCGAGATGGTGGCCAACCTGCGCGCCGGCAACATCGACGGCTTCCTCGGCCCCGACCCTTTCAACCAGCGCGCGGTCTACGAAGAGGTCGGCTACCTGCACACGCTCACCAAAGACCTGTGGCACGGCCACCCCTGCTGCGCCTTTGGCACCACGACCGAGTTCATCCAGAAGAACCCGAACACTTTCGCCGCGCTCTACCGCGCCGTGCTCACCGCTGCGGCCATGGCGCGCCAGCCGAAGAACCGCGAACTCATCGCCAAGGTGATCGCGCCTGCGCAGTACCTGAACCAGCCCGAGATCGTGGTCAGGCAGGTGCTCACCGGCACCTACGCCGACGGCCTGGGCAAGATCCAGAAGGTGCCCGACCGCGCCGACTTCGACCCCATGCCCTGGCAGAGCATGGCCGTGTGGATGCTCACGCAGATGCAGCGCTGGGGCTACGTGAAGGGCGACGTCGACTACAAGGCGATCGCCGAGAAGGTGTTCCTGATCACCGACGCGCGCAAGCACATGAAGGACCTGGGGCACGAGTTCAAGGCCGGCCCGACCTACACCAAGCACCAGATCATGGGCAAGGAGTTCGATCCTGCCAAGGCCTCGGCGTACGCCAAGAGCTTCGCGATCTCGAAAGCCTGACATGAAACGCATCAGCCTCAACGCACGCGCGGCGGTGGTCTCGCTGCTGCTGCTGGTCTGCTTTCTCGGCGTCTGGGAGCTGGCGACCAGCGGCCCGTCGGTCGGTGCTTCGTCGGCCGGCATGACGGCCGAAGAGATCGAATACCTGCAGATGATGGGCAAGGACCCGGGCGCCGAAAAGACCGCCGGTGTGCCGGGGCCGCTGGCCGTGGCGCAGGCGAGCTGGGTGCACCTGTCCGACCCGTTCTACGACAAGGGCCCGAACGACAAGGGCATCGGCATCCAGCTCGGGCATTCGCTGGCGCGCGTGGCGGCGGGCTACCTGCTGGCCATGGTGGTGGCGATCCCGCTGGGCTTCCTGATCGGCATGTCGCCGCTGATGCGCAAGGCGCTCGACCCCTTCGTGCAGGTGTTGAAGCCCATCAGCCCGCTGGCCTGGATGCCGCTGGCGCTCTACGCGCTGAAAGACTCCGACGTGAGCGGCATCTTCGTCATCTTCATCTGCTCGATCTGGCCGATGCTGATCAACACCGCCTTCGGCGTGGCGGCGGTCAAGCGCGACTGGCTCAACGTGGCCAGCACGCTGGAAGTGAACCCGCTGCGCAAGGCCTTCCAGGTGATCCTGCCGGCCGCGGCGCCCACCATCCTGACGGGCATGCGCATCAGCATGGGCATCGCCTGGCTGGTGATCGTGGCGGCCGAGATGCTGGTGGGTGGCACGGGCATCGGCTACTTCGTGTGGAACGAGTGGAACAACCTCTCGCTGACCAACGTGATCTTTGCCGTGCTGGTGATCGGCGTGGTCGGCATGTTGCTCGACCTGATGTTTGCGCAACTGCAGAAGGCGGTGACCTATGTGGAGTGACACCAGCGTGCGTCAGAGCACGGCGCTCGCAGCCCACGCGGCCCCGGTGGCCGCTGCAACCGAAAAGGCCTCCCCGATGTCCGGTTTCCTCAAAGTCGAACAGCTCGCCAAGGCCTACCAGGCGGACAAGCCCGTGTTCGCCGATGTCTCCTTCGCCATCGACCAGGGCGAGTTCGTCTGCATCATCGGCCACAGCGGCTGCGGCAAGACCACCATCCTCAACGTGCTCGCGGGGCTCGACACCGCGACCAGCGGTAACTGTTTCATGGACGGTCGCGAGATCAGCGGCCCCAGCCTGGAGCGCGGCGTGGTGTTCCAGAGCCACGCGCTCATGCCCTGGCTCACGGTGCGGCAGAACATCGCCTTCGCCGTCAAGTCGCGCTGGCCCGAATGGAGCAAGGCGCAGATCAACCAGCAGGTCGAAAAACACGTGGCCATGGTGGGGCTGCTGCCCGCCATCGACAAGAAGCCGAGCCAGCTCTCGGGCGGCATGAAGCAGCGCGTGGGCATCGCGCGCGCGTTTGCCATCAGTCCCAAGATGCTGCTGCTCGACGAGCCCTTCGGCGCGCTGGACGCGCTCACACGCGGCACCATCCAGGACGAGCTGATGGCCATCGTGCGCGAGACACACCAGACCGTTTTCATGATCACGCACGACGTGGACGAAGCCATCCTTCTGGCCGACCGCATCCTGCTCATGACCAACGGCCAGGAGACCGAGCAGGGCTACCGCCCCGGTGGCATGGCCGAGGTGGTGGTCAACCCGCTGCCACGCAGCCGCACGCGGGCGCAGTTGCACCACCTGGACGGCTATTACGACCTCAGAAATCACATTGTTGATTTCCTCGTTTCCCGCGCAAAAGCGCACTGAACCTTTTCTTCATCACCACCAAGAGGCAACACCATGAGCCGACTCGACGTCACCGAAAAAATCATCTCCACCAAAGTCAGCAAAGGCCTGAGCTGGGCCGACGTGGCCAAGAAAGTGGGCCAGTCCAAGGAATGGACCACGGCCCTGTGCCTGGGCCAGATGACGGCCACGCCAGCCCAGGCCAAGGCGCTGGGCAAACTCTTCGGCCTGAGCGTGGAAGAGCAGAAGTGGCTGATGGTCGTGCCCTACAAAGGCTCGCTGCCCACCACCGTGCCCACCGACCCGCTGATCTACCGCTTCTACGAACTGGTCAACGTGTACGGCACCACCTTCAAGGAACTGATCCACGAAGAGTTCGGCGACGGCATCATGAGCGCGATCGATTTCAAGATGGACATGCAGCGCCAGGCCGACCCGAACGGTGACCGCGTGAACATCGTCATGTCGGGCAAGTTCCTCCCTTACAAGCAGTACTGATGGAACCGCGCCCACCGCTGCCGCCCTTCACCGCTGAGACCGCCGCGCAAAAGGTGCGCGGGGCCGAGGACGCGTGGAATTCACGCGACCCGGACCGGGTGGTCAAGGTCTACACCGAGGACACGCGCTGGCGCAACCGCGCGGAGTTCCCGGTGGGCCGGGCCGAGGTGCACGCGTTTCTGGTGCGCAAATGGTCCAAGGAACTGGACTACCGGCTCATCAAGGAACTGTGGGCCTTTGACGGTCACCGCATCGCGGTGCGCTTTGTCTACGAATGGCGCGACGATTCGGGGCAATGGTTCCGTTCGCACGGCAACGAGAACTGGCAGTTCAATCCGCTGGGCTATATGGAGCAACGCCACGCCAGCATCAACGACCGGCCGATCCCTGAAAGCGAGCGCCTGTTCCACTGGCCGCTGGGGCGGCGGCCCGACGACCATCCCGGGTTGACCGAGCTGGGTCTCTGAGCGGTCTTATCCCGGCAACGGAATCCACTCGTCCTTGTCGTCTGGTGGCAGCGGGATGCGGCCGGACGCCCAGTCGGCCTTGGCCTGTTCGATGCGCTCCTTGCGCGAGGACACGAAGTTCCAGAAGAGGTGGCGTTCGCCCAGCGGCTCGCCGCCGAAGAGCATCAGCGTGGCCGGCGTGCGCGCGGTGAGGACGGCGTCCGCGTCGTCGCCGAACACCAGCAGCTGGCCCGGTTGATAGAGTTCGCCCGCGTATTCGATTTCGCCTTTGGCCACGTACACCGCCTGCTCCTTGTGGCCGCCCGGCAGGGCCTTGCTGGCGCCGGCCTGCCACTCGGTGTGCAGGTAGAACAGCGGTGAATGCGTGCGCACCGGGCTGGTCTTGCCGTAGGCGCTGCCAGCCACCAGGCGCATCCACACACCCTCCGCTTCCATCACGGGCAAGGCGTCTGCGGCGTAGTGGGTGAAGGCGGGCTCGGTTTCTTCGTCGGCCTCGGGCAGCGCCACCCAGAGCTGCATCAGCTCCAGCCCGCCACCGGCGTAGGAGTCGGGGTGGGTGAAGCGCTCGCTGTGCGAGATGCCGCGCCCGGCCGTCATCCAGTTCACCTCGCCGGGTCGGATGATCTGCAGCGTGCCCAGGCTGTCGCGGTGTGTGATCTGTCCACTGAGCAAATAGCTCACTGTGGACAGGCCGATATGCGGGTGCGGGCGCACGTCGGCGGCGCGGTCGTACTGCGGTGGCAGCGGCACCGGGCCGGCGTGGTCCAGGAACACGAAGGGGCCGACGTTGCGGCGCTTCGCGAACGGCAGCACGCGCCGCACCTTGAGGCCATGACCGAGGTCGGCGGCGCGGGCATTGATCACCATTTCGAGCATCGTGTTCTCCGGTCTGTGGTTGCTCAGAGCCTGCCCATTCGTCCACTCTGGAAGTCGACGAAGGCTTGTTGAATTTCCTGCGGCGTGTTCATCACGAACGGCCCGTAACCCACCACGGGTTCGTCGATCGGTTCACCGGCCAGCCAGAGCAAGGTGGTGTCGGTCATCGCGGTGAGCGTCACGCCCTCACCCGCGTGCTCGTAGACGATCATCTCGGCGTCGGTGGCTTCGGCGCCGCCTTGCGTCTTCACCCGGCCCTTGAGCACCAGCGGCACGGTGGTGTGGCCTTCGGGCGCGGGCAGGGTCACGGTGTGGCCGGCCTTGATCCGCACATCCCAGACCTGCATGGGCGTGAAGGTTTTGGCCGGGGCTTTGGTGCCCATGAATTCACCGGCGATCAGGCGCACCGTGCCGGCGCCATCGGGCAAGTCCACCGTGGGCGTCTGCGCGGCGGTGATGCCCTGGTAGCCGGGCGCTGCCATCTTGTGGCGCGCGGGCAGGTTCACCCAGAGCTGCACCATCTGGAATGGCCCGCCGCTGCGGCCGTAGGCCTCGCTGTGGAACTCCTCGTGCACGATGCCGGCGGCGGCCGTCATCCACTGCACGTCGCCCGGGCCGATGGTGCCGCCCGCGCCGGTGGAGTCGCGGTGCGAGACCTCGCCGTCGTAGACGATGGTCACGGTCTCGAAACCGCGGTGCGGGTGGGCGCCGACGCCCCGGCGCTTCGTGGTTGGGTCGAAGGTGGTGGGGCCGCCGAAGTCGAGCATCAGAAAGGGCGAGAACGCGGCCGGGTTGTCGTTGTACGAAAAGATGCTGCGCACCGGAAAGCCGTCGCCGACCCAATGGCCGTGCGGGTTGCGCTGGATGTGGGACACGGATTTCATCGTGGGGTCTCCTAAGGAAGCGCATTGTCCGCCGCAGTGGCGGATTCTTCCACCGACGTGGACATGGTGCTTGTGGTACTTGCTGGGACAATCGCGTTCATGCGTATTCACACCCTGCGCGAGCGCCTGCGCGCGCTCGGCGCCAACCCCCGCCACGAGCAGCGCGTGCTGCGCCTGTGGAGTCAGGCACTGCCGCAGACCAGTGGCCGGCGCCAGATCGAACATTTCCTGCCGTCCGCGTTGGTGGCCGAGCTGCCGGCCATTGCCGACGAGCTGGCCGCGCTGGCGCGACTCGAATCGCAACACCCGGGCGAAGACGGCTCGGCGCGTCTGCTGGTGAAGCTGGGCGACGGCCAGATGGTGGAGACCGTGCTGCTGCCGCGCGACGGGGTCTGCGTCTCTACGCAGATCGGTTGCGCGGTGGGCTGCGTGTTCTGCATGACCGGCACCACCGGCCTGATCCGCCAGGTGGGCAGCGCCGAGATCGTGGCGCAGGTGGCGCTGGCGCGCAGCCTGCGCCCGGTGAAGAAGGTGGTGTTCATGGGCATGGGCGAGCCCGCGCACAACCTGGACAACGTGCTCGAAGCCATCGACCTGCTGGGCACGGTGGGCAACATCGCCCACAAGAACCTGGTGTTCTCCACCGTGGGCGATCCGCGCGTGTTCGAGGCCTTGCCGTTGGGCCGCGTGAAGCCGGCGCTGGCGCTCTCGCTGCACACCACCCGGGCCGATCTGCGCGAACAACTGCTGCCGCGCGCGCCGCGTCTGTCGCCCGAAGCGCTGGTGGAAGCGGGCGAGATCTATGCCCGCGCCACCGACTACCCCATTCAATACCAGTGGACGCTGCTCGACGGCATCAACGACAGCGACGAAGAACTCGACGGCATCGTGCGCCTGCTCACGGGCAAGTACGCCATCCTCAACATGATCCCGTTCAACAGCGTCGAAGGCATGCCCTACCAGCGCCCGAGCTGGGAAAAGGCGGCCGACATCGCGCGCCGCCTGCACCGCCGCGGCATCCTCACCAAGCTGCGCCAGTCCGCCGGGCAGGACGTGGACGGTGGGTGTGGCCAGCTGCGTGCGCGGGCTTCGATGCCGGTCGTGCGCCGGAACATTTCCATCGTTCCCGTCGGAAGCTGAGCCGCCGCCCGGGCCAGGGCTGCGGCGGGTGGCTGGACGCGCCCGAAAGGCGCTCAGCCTCTCAGCTCATGCCGATGGGGTCTTCATCTCGGCCAGGAGCCACTGGACAAACTGCTGGGTCTGCGGGCTCGCGTTCGGGGCCACACCGACGCAGTGGCTGCTCAGTGCCATCCGCACATCGGGCAAAGGGCAGACCAGGCGCCCCGACGCCACGTCATGGGCGATCAGGGATGTCGGCGCCAAGGCGAAGCCCAGTCCATCCACGGCGGCCTGAAGCACAAAGTGCAGGTGCTCGAACTGCAGGCAACCGGCGGGCTTCAACGCGGGCACGTTCGCCCGCTGTGTCCAGTGCACCCAGTCGTTGCTGCGCGATCTGGACAGCAGCAGCACATGGGACGCCAGCGACGCGGGGCCATTGACCGGAGACCGGGCAAACAGCACGGGCGATCCCACGACAAGGACCTCGTCTTCCAGGCACGGGTGGACCTGCATCGCGGCCGGCCATCCCCGGGTGCCGCGCCGGATGGCCAGGTCGAATGGATCCGGCGCCTTGTCTGGCGGCAGGGTGCTGGTCATCACTTGCGGCTCGATGTCCGGGTGCTGGGCCACAAACCCCGGCAACCTCGGGATCAGCCAACGCACCGCGAACGTCGGCCGGACGTTGATCTTCACGGTGCGCGGTGGCGCACCGCCCCTGAGCGATTCGGCGGCCGCGCCGATCTGCTCCAGGGCGGGGCCGACCTGCGCATAAAACTGGTGGCCGGCGGCCGTGAGAAGCACCTGCCGGGTTTTGCGCTCGAACAGGGCCACGCCCAGGTGGGCCTCCAACGCCTGGATCTGGCGGCTGATCGCGCTGTGCGTGACGTGCAGTTCCAGCGCGGCCCGGGTGAAGCTCAGATGGCGCGCGGCCGCCGCAAAAGCACGGACCGCGTTCAACGGAGGCAGGCGGGGCAACATGCGTGCGATTTTCTCACGCGTACCGCGCAGGAATACCGTTTGTCGAGCGTGGCGGCGTTGCGCACCATGCACCCATGCCCGCGCCCACCACCCCTTCTGCCTCAGCTTCCGACCGCGATGCGCGCCTGGCGGCCTGGGTGCTCGGGCTGTCACTGCCGGGAGACACGGTGCTCCACCTGCTCTTGCCCATGTTCGCGCCCGCGTTTGGCGTCAGCCTGCCCGAAGCGGGGATGTTGCTGGCCGCGAACCGCCTGGTGCGCATCGCCGGGTACGGCGCGGTGGCACGGTTCTACGCCCGCCACGGTGAGCGGCTCACCTGCACGCTGGCGGCGCTGGCCGCTGCGGTGTGCGCGCTGGGCTACGCCACCGTCACCGGCTTCGTCGCCTTGTTGTGTCTTCGGCTGCTGTGGGGGCTGGCCTTCGCCGCGCTGAACCTGGCCACGCAGGCCCTGGCCACGGCCGAACCGGCGGGCGCCGCGCGCCGGGCCGGGCGCTCCCGCGCGGTGACGGCCCTGGGGCCGATGCTGGCGCTGCCCTTGGGCGGTGTGTGTGCGCTGTGGCTGGGCCCCAAAGCGATCTTTTTCCTGTTCGTGATCGCCGCGCTGGCGGCGGTGCGGGTCGCGCGCCAGCTGCCCACCGCCCCCCACGCCGAGCCGCCGTCCGGAAAAAAAGGGGCCAGGCGCCCGAGCAGCCTGGACCGCTTTTCTTTTGTTGAAGGCCTGGTGCTGGACGGCCTGTTCATCATCGGCCTGTCGTACCTGGGCCGTGACCTGCTGCCGGGCCAACCGGTCATCGTGGCGGGCCTGTTGCTGTCGGTCCGTTACCTGGCGGAAATCGTGCTGAGTTCGGCGGGCGGACACATGGCCGAAAGGCATGGCCCGGAGGTCCTGCTGCTGGTCTTCTCGGTGCTGACCTCCGTCGCCCTCGTGGGCTTTGGTTTCGGCTGGTTGTGGACCAGCGCACTGGCCATCGTGATCCTGCGCGCCCTGTTGCTGCCGCTGCTGCCACCGCTGGTCGCGCTTCGCACACCGGGGCCCGGCCGCATACAGGCCTTGGCCACGCGGTCGGTCTGGCGGGACATGGGGGCGGGCGGCGGCCCCGTGCTGGCGGGTCTGCTGTTGCCCATCGCGCCGGCGCCGTGGATCTATGGCGGCGCGGCACTGCTGCTGGCTGGCACGGCGCTGGCCTGCGTGAAGCGGCGCCGCGATTGAAGTGAAACACCTCCGCCGCCATGGAAAACCGGTACCGGCTTTTTTTACCCCATTTGTTTTGGAGACCTCGAATTGGACATGCATCACACCCTCGTTGTTTGTGCCGGCGGCACCGTGGGTCTGCCGAATCGGCCGATGAACCATGGCAGGGACGGCGGGCACCTGCTGGTCAACCCGCCCCGACCGGTCTGGGAAAGAAGCGAGCTGACACCCGATGAGCTGGTTCGTTGGGCCTGTCTGGTGGCGGCCACCGGAAAGGCCATGCTGGACACCTTGCCGCAGCTCGATGGCGGGTGCCTGAACTATTGGGAGGCCGGCAACAACGCGCTCAATGCGCTGGCCCAGCCTGTGGGGCCCAAAACCCCTCGGCTGCACCGCAAGATGCACCTGCATGTGTTTGGCAGAAGCCCGCAGGCGATGCATCCCGATTGGCAATGGGGCGAGCCGCCCCGGTTTCCGGCGTTTGCCCAGTCGGAGGCTTGGTGCGCGCAGTTCAGTGCTCTGGAGCCCGGTGAATGTGCGGCCATTGCCGCAAGGATCCAGGTGCTGCTGACGACCCGGTACGGGATGGGCCCTGTGGCATCAGCGCCCTGAGCGTCTCCAGGTTCCAGACCGCCTTGAGCGCCGCCGGGGGGCTTCACTACACGGCCTGCCGCAGAAAAGGCCGCGCGCCCCGGGCGCTCAGGCGCTGGTGCAGGGTGTCGCAAGCCGGCGTGTCCGGCGCGGTGATGACCCACTGGCGCGCCGAGGGCGCGGCCACCGCGGCGATCTCGGCCCCGGCGTTGAACGCCACCACGGTGTCGCCCGGCGCGGTGGACACGGCCAGCAGGTGGCGCAGCATGGCCTCGGCCGGGCTGGACGACGGGCCCCAGGGCACCGTCGGGCCGGGCAGGACGGGCTCGACGCGGCGCCGGTGTTTGGCGTAGACATGCACCATGCCGTGGCGCAGGGCGGCGCTGGCCATGCGCGGCGAGGGCGGGGTGTGCCAGAGGATGTCCTGCGCGCAGTTTTCCGAGCCGAACACCGTGTCCACCACGAGCCGGGCGCAGCCCGCCGGGTCTTGCCCGAGCCGCACGCGGATGAAGCCGGTGTCCGCCAGCAGCGCGCGCATGAGCAGCAGCCGCAGCGTGAGCCCGGTCAGGCGCTCCTTGTCGGCCTGTGCCGCGCTGCCGGCGCGCGCCGCCGGGGCGTCCGGGCCAGGGTCAAAACAGATCAGACCCACCCGGCCACGCAGCCGGGGCAGGCCGGGGTGACCGGCCAGCAGCGCGGCCAGCACCGCCAGATCGTCGCCACACACCAGGTGATCGCGGTGGTCGCTGCTGGGGTGGTCCGAGTGGTCGGGGGTGTGCGCGGCGCCATGGGCGGACAATGCCCGCTGCCGCGGGTGCCATGCGATGCGCTGCCGGTCTTCCAGACTGGCCAGAAAGTGGCTGGCCTGCCGGTGCCCGTGGGCAACGATGTCGGGCAGCCGCAGGAGCAGTGACTTCTTCATGGCTTTTTGTTCCCCCTGGTGTGAACAAAAAGTTTAACAAAACAACAACCAAAAGGTGTTCAGGAGGGTGCCCGAAACTTACTTTCCTGTTCATGAATGAAAAAGCGGAGTTTGCCCAGCGCCTGCGCGATGCCATGACCCAGGCGGGCTACGAGTTGCGCCCGGTGGTGCTGGAACGCGAATTCAACACGCGCTACTGGGGGCGTTCGGTCACGCTGCAGGGGGTGCGCCGCTGGCTGCGCGGCGAGGCCATACCGTCGCAGGAAAAGCTGCAGGTGCTGGCCGACTGGCTCGGGGTGGAGCCCGAAGTGCTGCGCTTTGGCGTGGCCGTGCGCCACTCGGTGCAGGAGCGCCGCCAGCGCTGGGACGAGGGCGTGGGCTACCAGGAGCGCGAGGCCTTCGAAGCCTTCCTGAAGCTGCCGGCCCCGCAACGCAAGATCGTGCGCGAGGTGATCCTGGCGTTCGCGAAGGCGCATGCGGCGCCGGAGTCTTGAGCGCGTGTTTTAAAGCCGGCTTTAAAACGCTGGCCTCACATTCAACCTTGCTTGAATATGGCTTGCCGCTGTGGCGGGGCGGGAGTGTCTCACTTCAATGCAGCGTCATCGGGTGCGACGTGGTCTTCACCCGCACCACCACCGGTTTCGCCTCGTAAGGCACCGGATCGCGGTTGCAGATGTGCGCCGCAATCGCCCGCGCCTGCCGCGCAATCGGCTCGATGTAGCGGCTGGCCTGGCCGGCGATGGTGATGCAGTCGCCCAGGGCGTGGATGCGATCGTTGCTGGTGCGCAGCGTGGCCGCGTCCACGGCGATGCCGTTGTTCCAGTCCAGCGCGGCGCTTTGCGCCAGGCGCGGCGGGGTCATCAGGCCGGCGGCGGCGATCACCTGGTGTGCCACGAACTTCTGGCCGCAGGCGGTGGTGATACGGTAGCTGTCGCCCAGCTTCTCCACGCTGACCACCTGCACGCCGCCGATGAAGCGGATCGGCAGATCCTTCCAGGCGGCCAGCAGTTGCGTGCCGGCCTGCTCGGCTTGCCAGCGCGCGAGCGGCTCGGCCATCACGTCGAGCAGGGTGATGCGGTGACCGCCGAGCGCGAGGTCGTTGGCGAGTTCGCTGCCGATCAGACCAGCGCCGACGATGACCACGTCTTTCGCCCCGGACTGTTCCACGGTGCCGAGCGCCGCGCGCAGGCGCTGGTAAGCGCCCAGGTGGTTGATGCGCCAGCAGTGGGCAGCGGGCAGGGCGGGCGGCAGCGCGGCCTGCGCGCCGTGGGCCAGCACCAGCTGGTCGTAGCGCAGCGTGCCGCGCGTGGTGCGCAGGCTTCGCGTATCGGGGCAGATGCGCACGGCGTCGGTGTGGGCGAGCAGGCGCACGCCCAGGCGTTTCGCAGCGTCGGCGCCGGTTTCCTTGACGAGCTTGCCGGGGTCCATCTGGCGCGCCACGGCCACTGAGAGCAGGGGTTTGTCGTACACGTCGGCGGCGCAGGCGCTCACCAGGGTGATGGGCAGCGCGGCGTTGAGTGCGCGCAGGGCTTCGGCCATCTGCCAGCCGGCGCGGCCGCCGCCCACGATGACCACGCCCGGCGTGCCGCCGCGTTTCGCCAACGGGGCCGCGCTGCCGGCGCGCGCGCGCAGCTCGTCCAGGCTGGCCGCGCTGTAGGGCTCGAAGTCGCCCTTGGTCACGCCACAGAGTGGGCAGGCCCAGTCGTCGGGGATGTCTTCGAAGCGCGTGCCGGCGGCCAGGCCGCTGTCGGGGTCACCTGCGGCCTCGTCGTAGATGTAGCCGCAGGCGTGACAGATGTACTGCTTGAATGCAGGTGCCCCCAGGGTTGCGACGACCTGGGCCACCGGAGTGGGCTGGGCGGCGGGTGTCATGCCGGCATCTCCTCGGCACTCAGCCGCGCAATCTCCTTGCGCAGGTGTTTGATGGCCGGTGTGACGATGGCGACGAACTGCGCCTCGCGCACGCGGCGCTGCACCTCGCTGCTCATCAGGTAGCCGCGCGCGCCCTGGTGCATCAGCGCGGAGTTGGCGGCACGCAGGCAGAGCTCGGCGCCGTGAGCGCGCGCGTCGAGCACGTCGATGAAGTAGTCGGTGGACGTGTCGAACGGCGTCTCGGCCAGCTTCATGATGCGGCCCACCAGCGCGTCGAACTCGGCCTGCAGCTCGGCGGGCCGGTCTTCCAGGTACTGGTTCACATGGCCCAGCTGGCCCTCCACCGCCCACATGCTGTCGATCGCGCCTTGGATGATGCCGGCCGCGATGCCGCACTGCAGCAGAACGAAGCCGCCGCGGATGCGCGCGATGTATGGTTTGGCCGGGTCGGCCACCACGTCGTCGGTGCCGACGAACAGGTCTTTGCAGTGCACGCTGTAGGTTCCCGTGCCTTCCATGCCCGAGAACTCGGGGCAGGTCTTGAGCGCCACGCCCGGCGCGTCGCAGCGCAGCATGAACATCATCTCGCGGCCCGCGCAGGCGCCGTCCACTTGCACGCTGGCAATGGCGCCGAAGTAGTGGTCGGGCCCGAGGTTGCTGACCCAGGGCAGGGTGCCGTTCACCAGGTAGCCGCCTTCGACCGGCGTGGCCTTGAGCAGCAGGCTTTCGATCTGCGCAAAGCTCTTCATCGGGTTCGACAGGCCGGTGCCGCCCAGCGTCTCGCCGCGCACATGGCGCGCCAGCCGTTCACCCGTCAGCGCCGGGTTGCCCGAGGCCTGCATGTACAGCCCGGCCACGCACTGGCACCACATCATGAAGCCCGTGGCGCCGCAGACCTTGGCCGCTTCCGCCATGGCCAGGATGGCCTGGCCGTAGTCACCCGGCGTGCCGTCGGCGCGCGTGAGGTGCGCGCTCATGGCGCCGGCCGCGGCCAGCTGCTTCATCACGTCCACCGGGTAGGCGCCGCGGTCGATGGCGTAGGCCTGTTCGGCCAGCGGGCCCTGGGCGATGGCGCGCACGGCGTCGATGAGGTGGGCGGGCTGGGCAGCCAGTTCGGGGGGCAGGTCGGCGGGGTTCATGTCCGTGCTTTCAAGCCATCGAGATCTCGAACGGGATCGGGTTGCGCATGGTGTTGGCCACGGGCGAGTAGAAGTTCGCGTGCTGCACGATTTCGTCCAGCACCTCGCGGCTCGCGTCGCCCTCCACCAGCACCTTCACGCGGATCGCCTGAAAGCCCATCTCCAGCGGCGTCTTCTCCAGCGCGCCGCCCGCGCCCCAGGCCGCCGGGTTGCCGATGTCGCCTTCCAGAAACACTTCCAGCTTGCTCAGCTTCACGCCCTTCCAGGTGGCCACGGCCGTGACGCCCACGGCGATGCAGCCGCCCAGGCCCGAGAGCACGATCTCGCCGGGCGCGGGCGCCGTGTCTTCGCCGAACAGGTGCAACGGCTCGTCCACCACCACCAAGTGCTTCTCGCCCACGTGCGACAGCGAGCGGTACTGCCCCTCCATCACGGTGTGGACCTTGTTGGTGCCCCGCCGCGCCGGGTTGGCCTTGCCGCCCGCGGCGAAGTCGGCCAGGCCGTTGGCGTCGATGGGGCGCAGGTAGGTCTTGACGGTGGTGACCGGGGCGGTGGGTTCGAGGGTGTCGGTGGAAGACATGAAATTTCCTGAAGGGTGAAAAGAAGGGGGTTGAAAAGAAAACGGCTCAAGCCGCCATCGCCAGACTGGCGGGCTTGCTGGACTTGGCGACCGGCAGGCCGGTCTCGATGGGCAGGCTCTCGTCGCGCGACCACTCGTTCCACGAGCCGAAGTACATGCGCACGTCCGAGAAGCCGGCTTGCTTGAGCGCCAGGAAGCTGTTGGACGCGCGCGCGCCCTTGAAGCAATACAGGTAGACCGTGTCGTCCGGCGCGATGCCGGCGGTGGCGCACTCGGCCTTCACCTCGTCGGGTGTCTTGAACACCGGGCCCTGGGCCGAGGGCTTCATGAAGCGGTACCACTCGATCCACTTGGCGCCCGGCAGGCGGCCCTTGCGCGGCGCGAAGTCCTTGCCGTAGGGGCTGGAGCTGTCGCCGATCCACTCGTCCACATCGCGCACGTCGAGCAACACCGTGTCGGTGCCCAGCGCGGCCTGCACATCGGCCTGCGTCAGCATCACGTCGCTCATCGGCAGCTCGGGGAAGGTGGCGGGCGTGGGCGTGGCCGCTTCGGTGGACACCGGCAGGCCGGCGGCCTTCCAGGCGCTGAAGCCGCCGTTGAGCACCTTGATCTTGGGGTAGCCCAGCCAGGTGAGCAGGTAGTAGCCGCGGCACGACTGGCCGTAGCCGCTGTTCATCGCGTCTTCGTAAAACACGGCGGTCTCGGCGCCCGAGAGGCCGGCCTTGCCCAGCGCGTCGGCAAAGGTGGCCTTGAGCGCCTGCAGGCCCTCGGGCGTGGAGGTGGCGAGAAAGGTGAACACCTCGCGCAGGTTCACCGCGCCGGGAATGTGGCCGGCGGTAAAGGTGTCGGCGTCGCGCGTGTCGATGATCACCACCGGTTCGGCGGCTTGCAGGGAGGCGAGTTGATCGGGAGCGATCAGGGTGGCTTCAATGCTCATGGGGACCTCTTGAAAAGGGCAAAGGCAGGATGGCCTGGGTGCTCTTTTGCAACGGTCGTGCCAAGGCGGCGCGTAGTTAGGTCAACGCGCGGAAGCCGTTGATTTCAATAGGTTTATGGAGATTTGCACAGAAGTACGCTGAGGGATTTCGCCGCGAGAAATCGCCACTGTGTTGACACAATGTGAACACAGTGGCGATGGTGGATGACTGACGTCTTAGCTCGCGACCGTGCGGGAAGAGTTCGTTCCCGAGTGAGGGCGTCAGCAAAGCGTCGCAAATCTTTATCTATTGTTCAATATCGTCAGCCGCAGCACCCTCAATGCCTTTCCCCCCGGTAGACTGCTAACGAATAGCGACCCGGACTTGTCAACGCGGGGGCGAGCAGCAGTCCTTGTCAGGCTTTTTTAATCTATTAAGTCTGCGTATGCATACGGCACGATGTTGTATGGAATTGAGTTCATAATATTTTTGACTTTCATGGGGCTTTTTCTAGCTACGGCTATTGTTGCTATTCGACGTGTTGCCGATTGAATTAAAGTTGAATATTCGGAGATCTTATGGAATTTATAAAAGAAATGGATGAGGCTATTGCTCTCTGGGGTGAGGGTAATATAAGAGATGCCGTATTCAATAGTGCGGAGGAAGATCTTTTCGAGTTTGTTGAAGTCGCATCCCTAATATCAAGGCATCATTTTGGCTCTGGTGGATCGTCTAACGAAAACTTCTCCTTTATCGCTAATTCCGCATTAAGTGGAGGGCCGCATCCTTGCTCGGCACGCGAGTGTAGAAAGAGAAAGTTGGATCAGCTCGTTTCGTTTGCGTCCCTTTATGCGGATGAGGTGTATATTCAGAGTCCATTTGAATCCGTATACCTGCGAGGCGATCGACCTATTCGGGAGATTGAACGTGAAGAGGTTCTATCTGGTATATCCAACTATTTATATCTTAAGCCTTTGATTGATATTGGCTTAATTAAGTATGCTTCTGTAAACGCTAGTTTTTGCGACCTGCACGCCGAGAAGATTGCCAAGCCTCTTTCAGCTTCCATCGCCAAAAAAGAGGAAAAGCTATATCAGGCTTTAGAAGGTTTTATGCTCGAGCGATGCAAGGTAACATTTGACTTCGTGGGCGGAAACAAAGCCAAACCATTTTTCGAAGTTACTGGCCCTGAGGAAATCATCGAGCACGGAGCAATATATTTTCACGCTCACGCGCCCATATCCAGTTTGTTCTTGCCATTTATGGAGAAATCAGCGCCATATAGCCTTGAAAAAGATGAAGTACAAGAGTGCAACATCCTGCATCAAATAGTTGGGCCGATTGTGCATGATCTATCAATTCAAGAATGGCATTCCGCTCTTAACGGGACTTCATATCTTTGCGACAATAGAACCAGCTTAAAAGTTGCATCCAAGATTAACTCGAAGGCTTATATTGCAAACTCGGCGGCATTTGAGAATGCGATGAAGCATTATTTGCCTACCGTTCATTTCGCGCAGGTTTCTTCTATTCTTGATCTGCGTAAAAAAGAGGAAGAAGCTTTTGCAGTTTATCGAGATAAGTTAAATAAATTAATGAGGGAAACTCGTCAATGGAATGAAGAAGAAGTTTCAAAAATATTTCGCGACGAAATTCTTCCTGAAATCAATATAATTGACAAGAAGATCAAGGACTGGAAAGAAAACTCTCGCACATCAATTGCCGAAAAGGTGCTATTTGGAGTTGCAACTGCGTCTTTTGGGTTGTATGGAGGCGTATTGCCTTCGAATATAGGTGATATTGTTGCTGCCTTGGGTGGCACCTCGGCCGTTGTTGGTCCTCTTTTGGAGTTCAATCAAACTCTCAAGGAAAAACAAGAGGCAAGAAAAAATGACTTTTATTTCTTATGGCAAGCCGGTAGATGATTAAACAGGTGCTCCAATAGGGATCGGTATATTTCTTGCGCTTCAATCCCGGATCTTGCAAAGTTGCAAAGGCTTCCCCCGAAAGTCAACGCAGCGAACAGCAAAGACGTTCTTTGCCAGATCGACGCCAAGAGATACCATTGCGATGGACCACCCCCTTCCAAAAAGCGAATGAGTTGATGAGGGCTCGCACTTCTCATCGTGGCACCTGGATGCAATACCCCGCAACTGCGCGGATCGTTGGGGACGGGAAAGGCCCTTTCATTCATTTAGCCGTACAACCTAGACTGGCTTTATAACTGCCATGATTTCCTCTTGCAATCCGCTGGAACGATACATTCACGAGCAGATTGAGCATTTCGGCCAAGAGTCAAAGCGTCTTGGTAGCTCTGAGCCGCTCAAGAAGTTCAAGAGCATCACTGACGCCTTCTTAAAAGTACAGCAATGTCTCGGGACGCTGCAACATGAGGTGGCGCTCGACGTGCTGAAGAAGGAATTTGCACTTGTGCGGCGCGACATTGTTCTCAGCGTCAAATGGTCATGGAAAGACTTCTGGCGGTATCGCACTCTCGCGACGCAGAGCGCAAAGTGGGAGCGCGACCGAAGGCAAGTCGACGAGATCCATCAGAGGGAACTTGCCGCAAGTATCGCCAGACTTCGGGTTGACAAATCGCCACTTGCCGTGGCGGCAGAAGACATCTACGGGGAGCTTCTTGACTTGGAAGCGATCAGCCTTGATATGTCACCAGTCTGGCGCGGTATGTCTTGGGCCGGGCTGTGGGTCGACTCGAAGATATTCGCGATCTATGCACAGTACCTTCGAGCCCGTGTGAGAGTGTTTCTTCAGTTTCACTCCTTCATATTTCTTGTGCCGATTCTCGTTCTTGGCATTGGGTACTCGGCTATTTCCAAAGGCGCAATAGAAGGGCTAACTGCTACCTATTCTTCGTTGCCTTGGTTAGGTTCAGTCGTTCTGGTTGGCATATATGCGCTTAAGAAATATGTAATTGACAAGAAACTTAAGGCTGTGCAAAAGAAAGTTGAAGAGAGTCTCTTTCGCCCACTATGTGCAAGGTTGATGATTGTTAGGACCGTGGTTCTTCAAACACAAACATGGAGAGGCGGACGCAAGCACTGGGATGGGGGTGATGCCTAACTCCGGCGCCCGTCGGTAGGCCACCAGCTTGGTCTGGCGTCCTACCGCTCTCGCCCGCGTAGCTCGAACGTTGTGCGACGGGTTCATCGGCTTATGGATGGACGGATGACCGTTCCTGGCAATGAGTGCCATGCTCGCCCCGACCGTCTTGTCCGGTGAAGCGCCCCGCGACCCGTCCGGTGCGCCGCCTATCCGCAAACCAAATCATCAGCATCCAGCGCAGGCGGGCGCATCAGGTCTTCGTCGATGCCCATGACCGCGCTGGCCCGTTCGACGGCCCGCCACAGCAAGGGCGGCATCTTCAGAATCTCGTCGGGCGAGGCGGCCTGCGCAATCCAGCGGCTGATTTGTTGGTGCTGATCGGGGGTCAGCAAGGCCAGGTTCAGCATTTCGTCGATGGTTTTCATGGCGGCTTCTCGCAAGTCTTGGTCAATGGCCCTGATGCTGTCACAGATCCGTTGCGTCGGCTTTCAGCCCAACCCTTCAACCCTGGCCTTCACCGCAAACCCGCCTTGCGCAGCCGGTAGCCGAACTGCCGCAGCGTGAGCCCCAGGCTCTGCGCCGCGCGCGACTGGTTGCCCTGGTGGCGGGTCAGCGCGTCCTGCAAGGTCTGCGCGTCGTGTGACGTGGCGCTCAGGTAGTCGCGCACCAGGCCACCAGCTGCGGGCAGGGCGGGCGGGATCGGGGCCGAGGCGGGCGCCGGGGGCGCGCGGTCCAGGGCGGTGGGCATGAAGCGCTCCAGCGCCGCGGCGGTCACCAGCGTGTGGTCGGCCAGCAGCACCAGGCGTTCGATCAGGTTGCCCAGCTCGCGGATGTTGCCGGGCCAGTCGTGCGCCTCCAGCCGCGCCAGCGCGTCGGGCGCGAGGTTCACGTTGCGCTGGTGCGCCTGGTTGGCGCGGCTCACAAAATGCAGGGCCAGCGCGCGCACGTCTTCGCGCCGCTCGCGCAGGCTGGGCAGGCGGATCGGGATCACGTTGAGGCGGTAATACAAATCCTGCCGGAAGCCGCCGGCCTGCACCTCGCGCGCCAGATCACGGTTGGTGGCCGCGACCAGCCGCACGTCGACGCGGATCTCGCGCGTGCCGCCCAGGCGCACCAGCGTGCCTTCCTGCAGGGTGCGCAGCAGCTTGCTCTGCATGGCCAGCGGCAGCTCGCCGATCTCGTCCAGAAAAATCGTGCCGCTGTTGGCCTGCTCGAACCAGCCGGCGCGCGCCGTGCTCGCGCCGGTGAAGGCGCCGCGCTCGTAGCCGAACAGCTCGGATTCGAACAACGTGTCCGGAATGGCCGAGCAGTTGACCTTGATGAAGGGCTGGTCGCGCCGGCCGCTGGCCAGGTGCACCGCGCGCGCAAACAGCTCCTTGCCGGTGCCCGACTCGCCCAGCAGCAGCACCGTGGCCTGCGACTGCGACACGCGCTCCAGCTCGCCCAGCGCCCGCAGCAGCGCGGGCGAGCGGCCGATCAGCCCGTAGCGCGCGCTGCCCACGTCGAGCGCGTGCTCCAGCGCCTGGTTGCGCGCGGCCAGCTGGCGCCGCTCTTCGGCCACCAGCTGCTCCAGCTGCAGCAGCTGGCCGGCCAGAGTGGCGAGGATGCGCAGCAGCGCCAGGTCGTCGTTCAGGTGGCGCTGGCGGCTGCGGATGCGGTGGCAGGCCAGCACGCCCACGGTGGCGCCGTTCACCTCGATCGGTAGCGCGATGAAGGCCACGGTCTGCGGCGGCAGCTGGGCGCGGGCCACGGTGCGAAAGAGAAACAAGGGCTCGGCGTCCACGTCCTGCACGATGGCGGGCAGCCCGCTGGCCAGCACCCGGCCGGTGATGCCTTCGCCCCAGCGGAACACACCGCGCGCCGCTTCCTCGGCGGTGAGGCCGTAGGCGTGGCGGACCGAGGCGGTGCGCTCGGCGCCCGATGTGCCGGGCGTGGCCTCGTCGGCCAGCACCATGCGCCCGCGGTTCAGGCCCAGCAGCTCGCTCATCAGGTGCAGCATCTCGCGCAGCACAAAAGCCGGCGCCAGGCTGCGGCCCACCAGCTTCATCACCTCGCGCATGAGCAGCAGCTCCTGGGCGTGCCAGTCGGTGGCGGGGGTGTCGGGGTCGGTGCGGTGGGGCGGTGGCATGGGCGTGGGGTGGTTGGCGGGAGCACAAGCAAACATCGCACCAGCGTCATGCCTGGCGCCGTTGGCGGCTAAAATCACCCCCTCTCAAGGAGCGCTGCAGCGCCGGGGGCATCGTCCCGATGCCCGCACCCGGTGTCAGGCTTGAGGCGTCGGGGTCACATGGTCCCGGCCGGTCACACAGACCCCCAACGGCGCTCACCAGTTTTTGTCCGCAACCCTGGTGAGCCCCATGTCCGCAGTTTCCGACTCCGCCGTTTCTCCCTCTTCGTCCGCCGCCGTGCCGCCCATGCTGCTGTCCGGCCTGGAGCCGCTGCGCATCGGTGACGACAGCCTGTTCGTGAACGTGGGCGAGCGCACCAACGTGACCGGCTCCAAGGCCTTCGCCCGCATGATCCTGAACGGCGAGTACGAGCAGGCGCTGGCCGTGGCGCGCCAACAGGTGGAGAACGGCGCGCAGGTGATCGACATCAACATGGACGAGGCCATGCTCGACAGCAAGGCCGCCATGGTGAAGTTCCTGAACCTGATCGCGGGCGAGCCCGACATCGCGCGTGTGCCGGTGATGGTGGACAGCTCCAAGTGGGAGGTGATCGAGGCCGGCCTGCGCTGCGTGCAGGGCAAGGGCGTCGTCAACTCGATCAGCATGAAAGAGGGCGTGGACGAGTTCAAGCGCCAGGCGCGGCTGGTGAAGCGCTACGGCGCCGCCGCCGTGGTGATGGCCTTCGACGAAAAGGGCCAGGCCGACACCTACGAACGCAAGGTCGAGATCTGCGAACGCGCCTACCGCATCCTGGTGGACGAGGTGGGCTTCCCGCCCGAAGACATCATCTTCGACCCCAACATCTTCGCCATCGCCACCGGCATCGAAGAACACAACAACTACGCGGTCGACTTCATCAACGCCACGCGCTGGATCAAGCAGCACCTGCCGGGCGCCAAGGTGAGTGGTGGCGTGTCCAACGTGTCGTTCAGCTTCCGCGGCAACGACCCGGTGCGCGAAGCCATCCACACCGTGTTCCTGTACCACGCCATCAAAGCCGGCATGGACATGGGCATCGTCAACGCGGGCATGGTCGGCGTGTACGACGAGCTGGAGCCCGAGCTGCGCGAACGCGTGGAAGACGTGGTGCTGAACCGCCGGCCCGACGCCGGTGAGCGCCTGGTGGAAGTGGCGGAGAACGCCAAGGGCGCGGCCAAGGACGACAGCAAGAAGAACGAGTGGCGCGCGCTGCCGATCCGTGAGCGCCTCGCCCACGCGCTGGTGCGCGGCATGAACGAGTTCATCAGCGAAGACACCGAAGAGATGTGGCGCGAGATCGAAGCCGAGGGCGGCCGCCCGCTCAACGTGATCGAAGGCCCGCTGATGGACGGCATGAACGTCGTGGGCGACCTGTTCGGCCAGGGCAAGATGTTCCTGCCCCAGGTGGTGAAGAGCGCGCGCGTGATGAAGCAGGCCGTGGCCCACCTGCTGCCCTACATCGAAGCCGAGAAGCTGGCGCAGCAGGCCGCGGGCGCGGACGTGAAGCCCAAGGGCAAGATCGTGATCGCCACCGTGAAGGGCGACGTGCACGACATCGGCAAGAACATCGTCACCGTCGTGCTCCAGTGCAACAACTTCGAGGTGGTGAACATGGGCGTGATGGTCCCGTGCCACGAGATCCTGGCCAAGGCCAAGGAAGAGGGCGCCGACATCGTGGGCCTGTCGGGCCTGATCACGCCCAGCCTGGAAGAGATGCAGTACGTGGCCGGCGAGATGCAGAAGGACGCGCATTTCCGCGAGAAGGGCATCCCCCTGCTGATCGGCGGCGCCACCACCAGCCGCGTGCACACCGCGGTGAAGATTTCGCCGCACTACGAAGGCCCGGTGGTCTACGTGCCCGACGCCTCGCGCAGCGTGAGCGTGGCGCAGAGCCTGATCGGCGACAGCCGGGTGAAATACATCGCCGAGCTCAACGCCGACTACCACCGCGTGCGCACGCAGCATGCCAACAAGAAGCAGGTGCCGCTGTGGCCGCTGGCCCAGGCGCGTGCCAACAAGACGCCCATCGACTGGGCCGGTTTCAAGCCGATGAAACCCAAGGTCATCGGCAAGCGCCAGTTCAAGAACTTCGACCTCGCCGAGATCGCGAAATACATCGACTGGGGCCCGTTCTTCCAGACCTGGGACCTGGCCGGCCCCTACCCCGCCATCCTCACGGACGAGGTGGTGGGTGAGCAGGCCAGCAAGGTGTTTGCCGACGGGCAGGCCATGCTCAAGAAGATCATCGAAGGCCGCTGGCTGCAGGCCAACGGCGTGATCGGCCTGTACCCGGCGAACACGGTGAACGATGACGACATCCAGCTCTACACCGACGAGAGCCGCAGCCAGGTCGCGCTCACCTGGCACGGCCTGCGCCAGCAAACGGAAAAGCAGGAAGTGGATGGCGTGCTGCGCCCCAGCCGCTGCCTGGCCGATTTCGTGGCGCCCAAGGGCGTGGCCGACGACTACGTGGGCCTGTTCGCCGTCACCGCCGGCCTGGGCATCGACAAGAAAGAGCAGCAGTTCCTGGACGCCCACGACGACTACAACGCCATCCTGTTCAAGTCGCTCGCCGACCGGCTGGCCGAAGCCTTTGCCGAGTGCCTGCACCAGCGCGTGCGCACCGACCTCTGGGGCTACGCGGCCGACGAGCAGCTCGCGAACGACGAGTTGATCAAGGAAAAGTACCAGGGCATCCGCCCCGCGCCGGGCTACCCGGCCTGCCCCGACCATTCGGTCAAGCGCGCCATGTTCGCGCTGCTGCAGGCTGAGGAGATCGGCATGGCGCTGACGGACAGCCTGGCCATGACGCCTGCGGCCAGCGTGAGCGGCTTCTACCTGGGCCACCCCGACAGCAGCTACTTCAACGTCGGCAAGATCGGCGAGGACCAAGTGGAGGACCTGGCCGAGCGCAGCGGCGTGGCCGCCAGCGAGCTGCGGCGCTGGCTCGGGCCCAATCTGTAACCGTTTGTGTGGGTGATCCTTCCGCTCGAACACCTGCGGGTCCACAGCGTGGGCGCACTGTGCTAGAAAGTGCCCAGACTTCAAGTGACGGGTAGATCATGGCGGTGTGCAAGGCTTGCGGAACAGAGAACAGAAACAAGGCGAAGTTCTGCAGGGGCTGCGCTGCGCCATTGCCGCCAGAACCGGCTTCGGCGCGCGGTGGCGTGCTGCCAGAACACATCTGCCCGACCTGCAAGGTGCGCAACTCGGCCAAAGCCCTTTTCTGCCAGGCCTGCGGCGTGCCCCTGGTTCCGCCGTCGGTGGCTTTTCATCCCATGCCCGAGCTGCCGGGGGGTGGGTCCCGGCAACGCGTCGGTGTCCTGCTGGCGGGGCTGGTGCTGGTGTTGGCGGGCCTCGGAACCTGGTGGAAGCTGAGCCACAGCAACGGGTCGCCATCGCTGGCCGCCACGGCTGAGGCCACGGCGCCCGTACCGGCATCGACGTCGCCCAACGGGCCCGCGACACCGGCCCCTGCCCAGGCCACACCCGCCAGCGCCGTCGCTCCGGACGCCGCCGCCACTTCCCCAGCACCCGGCGACGCGACCCACCTCTCGGAGGCCGAGCGTCTGCGCCTGTCGCTGGAGCGCCTGGAGCGCGAGGACAAGGAGCGCACCGCCGCGCTGGAGCAGCGGCGTGTGGCCATGGCGGCGGAGCAGCAGCGGCGCGCCGAGCTGGCCCGCCGCCGTGCCGAAGCCGCCGCGGCGGCTGCGGCGGCCGCTGCCTCCCACTCGGCCTCCGCGTCATCGTCGTCACAGCCGTCGACGGCAGCGACACCAGCGGAAGCGAAAACGGAAACCGCCCCACCTCTGGCGGCGTCTGCCGCCACGGTGGAGGCCGCCTGCGCCGGCAGCACCAACTTCTTCGCCCGCGACCTGTGCCGCATCCGCGAGTGCCGCAAGCCCTCTTTCGCCAGCGACCCGATCTGCGTCCGGTTCCGCGAAATGGAAGAAGCGACCCGCCGCAAGCTGGCCAACTGAGCCCCTTCGCGGGCTGCCTGGCGCGGGCCGGCGGCATCGTGCCCGGGCAGGGGAAGGGTCAAGGAAGGGGCAGGCTTGTCCCGCGGGTCCGAATCGCTACCATGGGGGCGTCCAACACGGACACGACCAGGGAGGTCCAGCGATGAAAAAGAGCATGGTGATCGGGTTCGCCTTGTGGGGCCTCACGGCCGTGGCCCGCGCGGCCACACCCACGGAGCAGATGGAGGGTTTCCTGCTCCAGCTGGAGCAACAGGGGGTAGAGCCGGCGGTGCAGGCGTTTTTCCGGCCCAGTCCGGGGGCCGGCGTGGCCATGCCGCAGATCCTCATGATGCAGCAGCAGCTCAAGACCGTGCTGCCCACGCTGGGCAGCACGAGCGGTTTCGAGAAGGTGCGGGAATGGAGCGTCGCCCCGTCCCTCACGCGCCTGATGTACCTGGGCAAATACCCGCAGACGCCGCTGATCTGGAGCGCCTATTTCTACAAGAGCAGCGACGGCCAGTGGTGGCCGGCCCGGCTCGACATCAGCACCGATCTCAACAAGGCCCTGGACGGGCTGAACTGAGGGGCTGCGAGCCCGCCACCCCTGCCCGCGACCGCCCCGACGGTGCCCGAAACCGCGTCGGTCCAGCGGTCACCCCCCACACACTGACGCACCAGGCCGGTCCCCTGGTGCGCGTTTGACACGAATGTAAAAAAGTGTGTTGACATGATATGTCGGCCCACCTATCCTTGCGCCCATTCATCAAAAACACCGCCGATGAGGTGAGGGGGCCATGAAAACACTGCTGGCGCAATTGAAGGGGCTGGACACGCTGACCGCCGACGCGATGGGCGGCCTGGTGGTGGACCTGCAGCCCATTCCCGGCGACGTGCCGGTGGTGCAGGTCAGCATCGAAGACCGGCAGGAGCTGCCGATCTACATCACCTGCTCGGACGCGCAGATGCTCTGCCTGTGTTACCTCTGGGCCGACGACGAGGTGCTGCCGGAGCGGCGCATGGAGCTGCTGCAGACCCTGCTCGACCTCAACCCCTCGGTGCCGCTGTCGTCGTTCGGCCGGGTGGGTGACCGCTATGTGCTGCTGGGGGCGCTGGGCCGCGATGCCCGGGTGGAAGACATCGCCAAAGAGGTGGCCGTGCTCAGCGACAACGCACTCGACGCGCTCAGCGCCTTGTCCGAGTACCTGAAGTAACGCCATACCCCGGGAGGAAAACGCCATGTCCGTGATCAAGAAAGTCATGACCCTGCTGCACGGCAGCGTGCGGGAAATCGGCGAGAGCGTGGTCGATGCCAACGCCACCCGCATCTACGAACAGGAAATCCTGGACGCCAGACACAGCGTTGCCCAGGCCAGGGACGAGCTGGCCGGTGTGATGGCCCGGCAGATGCAGAGCGCGCGCCAGATCGAGCGCCTGCAAGCCGACATCGACCGCTACGAGGCGCTGGCCGTCGAGGCGCTGGACAAGGCCCAGGAGGCGCTCGCCGAAGAGGTGGCCGGCAAGGTCGGCGCGGTCGAGCAGGAGCTGCAGGCGCAGACCCGTGCCCACGCGGCCGGCGAGGCGCAGGTGACGCGCCTGAAGGAGTTGATCAAGTCCGCCGAGGCCCGCATTCGGGAGCACGAGCGCGAGATCGGCGTGGCCAGGACCACCGAAAGCGTCTACCGCGCCACGCGCTCCATCTCGGAAAACATCACGCAGGGCGGCTCGCGCCTGGTGAGCGCGCGCGAGTCGCTGGAGCGCATCCGGCAGCGGCACGAAGAGCTGGCCGACCGCATGAGCGCCGCCGAGCAGCTCGAACAGGCCTTGGGCGGCGACGCGCTGGACCAGAAGCTGGCGGCCGCCGGCATCGGCGAGGCAGCGAAGCGCCAGCAACAGGTGATGGACCGCATTCGCGCCCGCCGCGCCCAGGGTGCCCAGGGCACGCCCGGCAACGATCCGGCGCAGGCGGCCGACTGATGGTGGCGCGCAAGCCCGCTCGCTGGAGCGGTTCCGACGATGCCCTGCGCGCGGTGCAAGTGGCTTTCGACGTGGAGCAGGCCGTGCTCGACGCCGTGCGCACCGCCGCCTTCCACAACAACCTGTCCACCTCCGACCAGATCCGCCAGCTGCTGAAGCTGTCCAGCGCCACCCGGCCCAAACGGCCCCGCCTGACGGTGTCGCTGACCAGCCAGGACTACGAACTGCTGGCCGGGCGCTACGGCCTGCCGGCGGACGACCGGCTGGCGATCAAGGAGCGGGTGACGCAGGAGCTGATCCGTTTCGCCCAGTCACCGGACCCACACCCATAGCTTTCACAAAAACCCATCGCCAGGCCCAGCGCCGGCGTTTCACAACCATCAACTACGAGGGAGGAGCGGAATGGACCGCTTCATAGACGCTGCCATCGGGTACCCCACCGCCGTGCTCACGGCCCTGCTGCTCGTGGTGCTGGTGTACTGGCTGCTGGCCCTGGTCGGCTGGGTGGACTTCGAGTCCACGGGCATTGACCTGGAACTCGCGCCACAGACCGAGGGCGACGCGGGCGAGCTCTCCACGCTGGCCGGCTACGTGATGGCGCTGGGCCTGAGCGGCGTGCCCTTCTCCATCGTGGTGAGCCTGCTGGTGCTGGTGGCCTGGACGCTCAGTTGCCTGGCTGGCGAGTGGCTGATGCCCTGGGTGCCCACGCTGCTGTTGCACGTCGTGGTCGGCACCGGCGTGCTGCTGCTGAGCGTGGCGCTGGCGATCTTCGTCACCGCGCTGCTGGTGCGGCCCCTGCGCGGCCTGTTCGTCACCCACCAAGCCATGGGCAACGCCAGCCTGGTCGGCCAGACCTGCACCGTGATGAGCCAGCGCGTGGACGAGCGCCACGGCCATGCCGAGGTGGCCCAGCGCGGCGCCAACCTGCAGATTCAGGTGCACGCCGAGACCCCCAACACCCTGACCAAGGGCATGCCGGCCTACATCCTGGAATACGACGCCGCCGCGAACCGTTACCTCATCCGGGGCGAACCCTGAGCGGCGCTCGCCGCACACACCGCCCCAACGTCTTCTTTCTTCATCTCACCCCACCCACACCACAAGGGACATTCATGGAGCCGATCCTCATTTCATCCGGCATCGCAGCCTTCTTCCTGCTGTGCTTCATCGTGATGTTCGCCAAGTTCTATCGCAAGATCGAACAGGGCCACGCGCTGATCATCAACACCCTGCGCGCCGAGCCCGAGGTGACCTTCACCGGCCGCATGGTCTACCCCATCATCCACAAGGCCGAGCTGATGGAGATCTCGGTCAAGACCATCGACATCGACCGTTCGGGCAATGAAGGCCTGATCTGCCGCGACAACATCCGCGCCGACATCAAGGTCAAGTTCTTCGTGCGCGTGAACAAGACCGCCGACGACGTGCTCAAGGTGGCGCAGGCCATTGGCTGCGAGCGCGCCTCCAACCAGGACACGCTGGAAGAGCTGTTCTCGGCCAAGTTCTCCGAAGCGCTCAAGACCGTGGGCAAGGCGATGGACTTCGTGGACCTGTACCAGGCACGCGACCGCTTCCGCGACGAGATCATTGCCCAGATCGGCAACGACCTCTCGGGCTACGTGCTCGACGACGCGGCGATCGACTTCCTGGAGCAGACCCCGCTCTCCAAGCTCGACGCCAACAACATCCTGGACGCACAGGGCATCAAGAAGATCACCGAGCTGACGGCGGTGGAGCACGTGCGCACCAACGAGCTGCGCCGCAACGAAGAGATGCAGATCAAGAAGAAGAACGTGGAAACGCAGGAGGCCCTGCTGGAGCTGGAGCGCCAGGCCGCCGATGCCCAGGCCCGCCAGTCGCGCGAGGTGGCCACGGTCAAGGCCCGCGAAGAGGCCGAAACGTTGAAGATCCAGTCCGAGGAAAAAACCAAGTCCGAGCTGGCCCGCCTGCAGGCCGAGCAAGCGGTCTCGGTGCAGCAGGAGAACGTGCTGCGCGAGAAGGAAGTGGCAGAGAACAACCGCAAGCGTGCGGTGGCCATCGAGGAAGAAAAAGTGATCCGCGCCCGCGAGCTGGAGGTGGTGGACCGCGAGAAGGAAGTGACCCTGCAGAAGATCGAGAAGGACAAGGCGGTCGAGGTGCAGAAGAAAGCGATCGCCGACGTGATCCGCGAGCGCATCGTGGTCGAGCGCACGGTGGCCGAGCAGGAGGAAGCCATCAAGGAACTGCGTGTGGTGGCCGAGGCCGACCGCACCAAGCAGTCCACCGTGATCATGGCCGAGGGCCAGGCCGAAGAAAAACTGATCATCGAGGTGAAGGCCGCCGAGGCGCAGGAGCGCAAGGCGCGCCACAAGGCCACCGAAGAGACCACGCTGGCCGAGGCGCGCCTGAAGGTGGCCGAGAAGGAGTCCGAGGCCAAGAAGCGCGAAGCCGAAGGCCTGGAAGCGCTCACCGCCGCGCCGGGCCTGGCCGCGGCCAAGGTCACCATGGTCAACGCCGACGCGGTGGAGAAACAGGGCATGGCCGAGGTGCATGTGCGCGCCGCCGGTGCCGAGGCCATGCTGAAGGAAGGCCAGGCCGAGGCCCAGGTGATCGAGCTGCGCTCGCAGGCCGAGGCCGTGGGCGTGCGCGCCAAGATGGAAGCCGAAGCCAGCGGCAAGGAAAAGCTGGGTCTGGCCGAGGTGCAGGTGCGCCTGGCCGATGCCGACGCCGTGGTCAAGGCCGGCCAGGCCGACGCCGCCACCATCGAGGCGCGCTTCCAGGCTGAGGCCAAGGGCCTGCGCGAGAAGTTCGAGGCCATGAGCGCGATGAGCGGCCAGACCCGCGCCCACGAAGAGTTCCGCATGCAGCTGGAGAAGGCGCACGTGGAAACCGTCAAGGGCATCGACGCGCAGACCGCCATCGCGCGCGAACAGGCCGAGGTGCTGGGTGCCGCCATGGCCAACGCCAAGATCGACATCGTGGGCGGGCAGGGCGATTACTTCGACCGCTTCGTCGGCGCGCTGGCCGTGGGCAAGGGCATCGACGGAGTGGTGAACAAGAGCAAGACGCTGCAGGTGGCGTTCAAGGACCAGCTCGCGGGCGAACGCGACGTGGTGCCCGATCTGCAGAGCCTGCTGGGTGCGCTCGGTGGCTCGTCCAGCGAGATCCAGAACCTCAGCGTGGCGGGCCTGCTGAGCAAGGTCATGCGCGACGGCACCGAGGCCCAGAAGAGTGCCCTGCGGACCCTGATGAATGGCCTGGACAAAGGCTGATCCCTTTTTGAACGGAGACACCACCATGTCCAACACCTGGCACTGCTGCGCCTGTGACCACCGACCTGCCCTGAGCGAACAATCGCTCTCGCCCGGCCTGCCCACGCGCGAATGCGTCGAATGCAACGGCCACTGGGTCCGCCTGGACGACCACCGGGAATGGGTCGCCAGCGGCGCGCCGCAGGCCGAGGCCCCCGAGCTGGCCGAACACTGGCTGCCCGAGGCCGATTCGCCGGCCCGAGCCTGCCCGGCTTGCCAGCGCATCATGGAGCGCCTGCGCACCGGTGGCCAGCCCGACATCCGCATCGACCGCTGCGTGCATTGCCATGCCGTCTGGCTCGACGGCGGCGAATGGGCGGCCCTGCAGTTCCAGCAGGCGCGGCTGGACGACGTGCTGTCCGACATGTGGCAGCGGCAACTGCGCGAGGCGCAGGCGCAGGAGCGGCGCGACGCGCAGGTGCGCCAGCGCCATGGCGCCGAATGCATCGACGAGGTGCTGCGCATCCGGCAGTGGCTGCAGCAGCAGGCCGAACCCGGGGTGGTGCTCAAACTGATCCGCAACGGCTGGTGACCCCAGGCACCACAGAAAGTCCGACATGTCCAGACAAGATCCCGCGGCGCCGGGTGGGGAAACCGGCGCCGACGCCGTTGAACGCCTGGTGGCCGACGGTGGCAGCTACGAGCTGCTGAAAAAGCGCCTGCAGGCCCAGGGCGACGCGCTGCAGAACAAGACCCAGGCGCTCAACGAAGCCCGCCTGGGCACCTTCGGCCGCTCCGAGCAAAGCCTGCTGCTGCGCACCCGCGCGCGCACCGAAAACAACTGCGTTGCGCGCGACCTGGTGCGCATCGGCGACGTGCTGCTGTTCGGCTACAACGTCTTCATCGGCCTGAAGAAGGAGACGGCGGTGGGCGACGTGTTCGCGCTCTACCGCCTGGCCGAGCACGATGGCGCCGACGAGCTGGAGGCGGTGCCGCTGGCCGGCAGCTTCCTCGACGACCCGCGCTTCGTGGCCGACTTCCGCGAGCTGCACGCCTACTACAAGCAGGCCACGCTGCTGCAGCTGCGCGTCACGCAGGACAAGCTGCTCGCGGCCTTCCAGATCGGTCAGCAACTGCACGACCTGCGCGTGTTCCGCTGGAGCATCGAGCCCGGCGGCGCGATCCGCTACGTGGACAACCGGGGCGAGCGCGACATGGCGCTGCCGCCCACGCACGACTTCGAGTGGACGGTGGCCACGCGCGAAGACCACGTGGGCGGCAAGCACCCGCACATCAACGTGCTGGACACCATCTTCGTCGAGACCCTGGGCGGCGACCTCACGGTCAAGATCGAGAACAACACCGAAACCGGCCTGGGCATCTACAGCGAGCCGGTGGAAGACAAGCACCAGGCGCTGGTGGACGCCGAGGTGGCCTGGGCGCGCCTGGGCCTGCTGATCCTGCTGCGGATCAAGCCCTACCGCGAGTCCGAGACGCGCTACCTCGTCTTCAACACCCGCACGCAGAAGGTCGAACGCATCGACGCCATCGGCGTCTCCTGCGTGCAGCTGCCCGAGGACCACGGCATCATTTTTCCCGGCGGCATGTACCTGCAGTCGGGCGAGTACAAGCGCTTCGATCTGCCCGCGCAGCTCAGCAGCAGCCTGCGTTTCAAGCGCATGCTGCGCTCGCCGCACGGCGAGGAAGTGCTCTATGTGTTCTACCAGCCGGGCGGTGGCCACTACGCGCTGTTCAGCTACCACCTGATCAACAAGACCCTGGCCGCGCCCATCGTGGCGCACGGCTACGCGCGCTTTCCCGACGGGCGCATGCTGGTCTTCCTGGCCGATAACGAAGAGCCCACGCGCGTGCACCCCATGCAGCTGTGGCAGACGCCGTTCGCCAGCGAAGAGCACGCCGCCTCGCTGCCGCGCGGCACCGGCTTCTTCGCCAAGGTGGGCAACGCCGAGCTGGTGCGCGGCGTGTCCGACCTCATGGGCATCGCGCGCGCGGTGCGCGAGCAGGTGCCCACGCGCACCGCCTACGAAGACCTGATCCGCCAGTGCACCCGCGTGGGTGACGCCTACTTCTGGCTCGGCGAGCCCGAGGCCCAACGCCTCGGCACCGAGCTGCAGGCCATCGTCGAAGGCGCGCGCCAGACCCTGGCCGAGTTCGAGAAGGTGGACAGCATCCGCCGCGAAACGGCGCGCGCCCTGCAGCAGGCCGAAGGCGAGCAGCACAGCCTGCTGACCGACATCGCCAGCACGCTGTGGCGCCGCCCCGAAGACTTCGTGCAGGCCCTGGGGCGCCTGCGCGAGCGCCGCGGGCGGCTGCAACCGCTCAAAGAGCTGCGCTACGCCGACCTCGCCGCCATCGAGGCGATGGACGAGGCGCTGCAGGCGCAGCAGCTGCAGGTGGGCCACAAGGCCATGGCGTTCCTGGCCGACAAACACGCTTTCGACGGCCACCAGCAGGCCCTGGTGCAGACCACGGCGGCCCTGGCGCAGGCCAACACCTCGCCCGCGCTGGGCAAGCTGCTGGAGACGCTGGACGAACAGGCCTCCGGGCTGGACCTGCTGACCGAACAGCTGGGCAGCCTGCCTGGCGGCGACGCGGTGGTGCGCACCGCGATCCTGGACCGTATCTCCGGCCTCTACGCCGACATCAACCGCCTGCGCGCCGAGGCCCGCAGCCGCCGCAAGAGCCTGGGCGCCACCGAGGCCGCCGCCGAGTTCGGCGCGCAGTTCAAGCTGTTTGGCCAGGCGGTGGACAACGCGCTCGAATTCGCCGACACGCCCGAGAAATGCGACGAGGCGCTGACCCGCCTGCTCGCGCAGCTCGAAGAGCTCGAAGGCCGCTTCGCCGACCACGAGGTCTTCATCACCGACGTGGCGAGCAAACGCGAGGCCGTGGTGGACGCGCTCGCTGCGCGCCGCCAGACCCTGGTCGAAGCGCGCCAGCGCCGCGCCCAGGCGGTGAGCGAGGCGGCCGGGCGCATCCTCGACGGCATTCCGCGCCGCGTGGCCGGTTTCGCCGACGTGGGCCAGATCCACGGCTACTTCGCCGGCGACCCGCTGCTGGCCAAGCTGCAGCAGCTCATGGCCGACCTGCGTGCCCTGGGTGCGCAGGTGCAGGCCGACGACATCGCCACGCGCCTGAAGACCGCGCGCGACCAGGCCCTGCGCGCCGTGCGCGACAAGAGCGAGCTCGTCGCCGCCGACGGCAACACGCTGCGCTTCGGCCGCCACGCCTTCACCATCCAGCGCCAGCCGCTGGATCTCTCGCTCGTGCCCAGCCAGGGCGGGTTGAGCTTCCAGATCACCGGCACCGACTACATGGCCCCGGTGCAGGACACGCGGCTCGATGCTTACCGTGCGCGCTGGGACCAGGCGCTGGTGTCCGAGACACCCGAGCTGTGCCGCGCCGAGTACCTCGCGGGCTGTCTGGTGCAGGCCGCGCTGCGCGGCGAGCAGGGGCTGGACTGGGCCACGCTGGTGGGCGCGGTGCAGGCCGCCACGCCCGAGCAGCCCGCGCCCCTGCTGGAGCGCGTGCGCGCCTTCGCCGCGCCGCGCTACCAGGAGGGCTACCAGAAGGGCGTGCACGACGAAGACGCTGCCCGCCTCGCCGCCGCCCTGGTGCGCATGCAGGACGGCGCGGGCCTGCTGGCCTGGGGCCCGTCGGAGCGCACGCTGGCGCTGCTCTACTGGCAACACGGCCGCTTCGTCAACGAGCGCGACGCGCTGCAACGCCGCGCCCGCGCGGCCCTGCAGATGCAGCAGCTGTTCGGCACGCAGGCTGCGCTCGAAGCCGTGGAGGCCGACACCGCCACCGCCCTGCAACGCTTCGCCGACGAGTTCCAGCCCGAGCTGGGCGGCGAGGGCGTTGACCCCGAACAGGCCGCCACGCGCTGCGCACAGGCCGCCGCCTACCTGGTGCGCCAGCTCGCGGCCCACGACGCCGCCACGCCCACCTGGGCCGTGTCCGGCCCGGCGCAGGACCTGGCCGACGCCTTCAAGCGCGAGTTGGAGCGCGGCGGGCGCTGGGCCGACTGGCAGCACGATCTGGACGCCTGCATGCCCGGCGAACGCTGGCACCGCGCGCGCGAGTGGGTGCGCGCCTTCGCCACCGCGCAGGCCGCCGACGCGGCGGGCTGGGTGGACGAGGCCGCGGGCGTGCTCTGCCTGCCGGTGCCGCGTGAGCGCGTGAACGCCGTGCTGCAGACCCAAGTGGACGGCCTGCTGAGCGAGCACCCGCGCGTGGTGCAAGGCGGCATGGCGCTCAACCTGAACCACTTCTGGCAGCGCTTCCTGCACCACCAGAGCCGCAACGTGCCCGCGTTCGAAGCCTGGCACCGCCTGCGCCACGAGCTGGTCACGCAGGAGAAACAGCGCCTGCGCCTGCACCAGTTCCAGGCCAAGCCGCTGTCCACCTTCGTGCGCAACCGCCTGATCGACGAGCTCTACCTGCCGCTGATCGGCGACAACCTGGCCAAGCAGATCGGCGCCGCGGGCGACGCCTCGCGCACCGACCGCATGGGCATGCTGCTGCTGATCTCGCCGCCCGGCTACGGCAAGACCACGCTGATGGAGTACGTGGCCGACCGCCTGGGCATGGTGTTCGTGCGCATCAACTGCCCGGCGCTGGGCCACGACGTGGTGTCCATCGACCCGGCCAGCGCCGAACACAGCGCGGCGCGCCAGGAGCTGGAGAAGCTCAACCTGGGGCTGGCCATGGGCAACAATGTGATGCTCTACCTGGACGACATCCAGCACACCAACCCCGAGTTCCTGCAGAAGTTCATCGCCCTGGCCGACGGCACGCGCCGCATCGAAGGCGTGTGGAACGGCGAGTCGCGCAGCTACGACCTGCGCGGCAAACGTTTTGCCGTGGTGATGGCGGGCAACCCCTACACCGAGTCGGGCGACGTGTTCAAGATCCCCGACATGCTGGCCAACCGCGCCGACATCTACAACCTGGGCGATGTGCTCTCGGGGCGCGAGGCGCTGTTTGCGCTGTCCTACCTGGAGAACGCGCTGACCGCCAACCCGGTGCTGCTGCCGCTCTCATCGCGCGACCCGAAAGACGTGCACCTGCTCGTGCGGCGCGCCGAAGGGCAGGACGTGCCCGCCACCGCGTTCGCGCACCCCTACGGCGCGGCCGAGCTGGATGAACTCACCGAGCTGTTCAAGCGCCTGTTCCGCGCGCGCGACCTGCTGCTCAAGGTCAACCTGAGCTACATCGAATCGGCGGCGCAGAAAGACGACTACCGCACCGAGCCGCCCTTCAAGCTGCAGGGCAGCTACCGCAACATGACCAAGCTGGCGGCGCAGATCACGCCGCAGATGCGCGACGACGAGCTCGACGCCCTGCTGCGCGACCACTACCGCGGCGAGGCCCAGACGCTCACCACCGGTGCCGAAGAAAACCTGCTCAAGCTCGCGCAGCTGCTGGGAAGCCCCACGGCCGACGAAGCGCGGCGCTGGGTGGACATCTGCGGCGAATTCGTGCGCCAGCGCAAGCTCGGTGGCAGCGACACCGATGCAGGCACCCGCATCACTTCGGGGCTGCTGGATGTGGCGCGCGCGGTCGATGGCCTGAAGAAGCCCGAGGGTGAAAAAGAGGGCCAGGCTTCCGAGGCGCTGCGCCTGGCCGAGGCGGTGCTGGAGATCGCGGTGACCTACCGCACCATCCTGCTGCCGCTGATCTCGGCCACCGAGCGCCGCCTGAAGATGGACCACTCGATCCGCACCGAGGTGGAGAAGGTGGCGCAGCAGCTCGACGAGGTCAAGGCGCGACAGGCGGAACTCAAGGTCCGGGGAAGCTGAGGTGGGTGCCACCACCGAAGACGCGCTGCACCGGCTGCGCCAGCAGCTCGAAGACAGCCTGGCCGACGTGCGCCTCTCCGACGACGAAAAGCGCGCGCTCACCGACACCCTGCGTTCGGCACAACTGCCCGAAGAGGGCTTGCGGCGCTTGCGCAACCAGGCCTTTGAGCTGGTGCGCGCGCACCTCGCCGAGGTCGAAGACAACGACCCCGGCGCGCTGGTGCGTTGGCTCGAAGGCGTGGTGCGCGCGCTGGACGTGTCGCGCACGGCCGGTGGCTCCTACCGCGCCCAGGCCTGGTTCAGCCCGGGCGACGACTGCCGCAACGCCATCGTCGGCCAGTTGCGCGCCTGCCGCCAGCGCGCCGATCTCTGCGTGTTCACGCTGTCCGACGACCGCATCAGCGACGAGGTGCTCACGGCCCACCGGCGCGGCGTGGCAGTGCGCCTGATCACCGACAACGACAAAGCCTTTGACCGCGGCAGCGACGTGATCGCTCTGCAGGGCGCGGGCGTGCCGGTGCGGGTGGACCAGAGCGCCGCCCACATGCACCACAAATTCGCGCTGTTCGACGGGCGCTGGCTGCTCAACGGCAGCTACAACTGGACCCGCAGCGCCAGCGCGCAGAACGAAGAAAACCTGGTGCTCTGCAACGACCCGGCGCTGTTGCGGCAGTTCGACGCAGCGTTCGAGGCCTTGTGGTCGAGGTTGGGATAACGCGCTCCCGCCGCGTTCAGCCCGGCCTGCCGTGCCAGCCGATCTCGGCCACCAGCCGGTGTTCGCCACCGGGCGGCAGCGCCACCGCGTCGTCCGCCACGTTGGCGGTTTCCACGCAGACGAAGCGCCGGTATTCCTCGTCTGCCAGGTCGGCCATGCCGGCCGCCAGCGCCGCCCCGGGGTTCCACACCACGGCGGTTCGGCTGCCTTCGCTGCGGATGCGCAGCACCCGTTGCCCGGCACCGTCCTGCACGCTCAACGTGTCGGGGGCCCCGGTGTAGATGCGGTCCACCTCGGCGGTGAACACCACCGCGCCCAGCTGTTTGCGCGGCGCGCCCGGGGCGCCAGCGGCCTTGTCGAGGTAGTGGCAGCTGTCCAGACCGGTCACGCTGGTCTGCGCCAGTTCGCCCACCGCCAGATAGCTGTGCAGTGCCTGGGTGAGGGTGAAAGGCTGGTCGCCGGTGTTGTGTGTCACCAGCGCCAGTCGCAGGCTGGGGCCGACGGTGATCTCCAGCGTCAGCCGGAACCTGTGGGGCCAGATCGCCCGGGTGTCGGGGCTGTCCGTCAGCGCCAGTGTGATCCGCGTGGCGCCGCCGGGCAGGGCGGTGGTGCCGCTGACCGACCACGGCCGGGTGCGCGCGAAACCGTGGTTGGGCCGGCCCAGGCCCTCGGGGTCGGCGCCAAACCAGGGCCAGCACACCGGCACGCCGCCCCGGATGGCCGCGCCCGCCTGGTACCGGGCGCGTTCGCTCACGAACAGCAGGTCGGCGCTGGCGGTGTGTGGCCGGAAGGACAGCACCTGGCCGCCGTGCATGGACACCTGCGCCTGGGCATGCGCGTTGCGCACCTGGATCAGCGGCAGGCCACCTGGCCCGGCGATGAAGGCCAGCTGATCGGAAAGGGCGTGTGCGGCGTTCAGGTCGTCGAGCGTCATGGGTTTCTTCGATGGGTGGCGCTCAGCCTCTCAACCGCCGAGCAGGCTTTCCTTCAGGCGCATGTCCACCGGGTCGTTGCCCAGCCAGATGCGCAGGATCATCTGGAAGAACTCCGCGTCGTCGATGGGCTGGCCCTGGGGCTCGCCCTGGATGAAAAACTGCGTGCCCTTGCCCGGCACGAACTCCATGGCAAAGGTGTGGCCCTCGTCCACAAAGCTCTTGCCCGAAAAGATGTCGATCAGCCGCGTGGTGGCGGGGATGTGCTTGCGCATCAGCTCGGGCGGGTTGTTGTCCTTCAGACCGCGCATGAAAGCCAGGCCCAGGTCGGTGCCCGTCACCTTGCGCTGCGCCACGAAGCTCAGCCGCTTCGGGCCGGGCAGCGCCAGCACCGCCTCGGGGGTCTTCGCCGTGGCCGGCAGGTACATCGCCATGTCGTACACCTTGAAGATCGCCTTGTAGCGCGTGCCCGAACCGTTCATCACCAGCGTGGTGCCCGCCAGGGAGCTGGTCTTTTCAAAGGCGGTGGCCGCGCCTGAAGCGCCTGCGGCGGCGAACAGCGCCGTGGCCAGTATCAGCTGGAGCGGGGAGGGGATCTTCAGGATCTTGGTCTTCATGGGTTTGTCTCCGTGGTTGTGGTTGGGGGGAAAGCGTCTCAGGGGTTGAAGTATGGGCAGCGCGGGCACCCGCTCAGCGCCCGGGCGCGGCCGTTGGGCGTCAGCCGCGGCTGCGGGGCGGGCGGCTGGCCGTCTTCCAGTAGCCGAACTCGTCCTCGTGCACCTCGATGTCCAGTTCCTGCACCCGGCCCAGTAGGCGCTCCTGGGCGTCGGCCACGGCCCGGTTGTAGATGCTCGGGCCGATCTCCTTCAGAAAGAAGTTCAGCAGCCCGCCCGCGGCCACGTTGCCGATGGGCTCGTCCATGTGTTCGCGGAAATAGCGTTCGATGGAGGTCGTGGCCTGTTGCCGGGCTTCTTTGGAGAGTTCGATGCTCATGGTGGGCGGGTTCCGGGGTGGTGTGCGGGTTTCGAGTATCCCGCTTTGGTTCTCCTTTTTGGCGCCGCCCGCGGGCGTTTCAACCGCCCGTCCTGGCGCCGCGCCCGCCTGCGGGCTGGCGGCGGGTCGGGGTGCCGGGCGGTGCTAGAAACCCGGCAAGCATTTCTCAATCGACAGGTGATTCATGGCGGTGTGTGCAGCATGTGGGGCGGAAAACGGGGAGAGGGCGCGGTTCTGCCAAGCTTGCGGGACTTCGCTGGGGGCCAGGCCCACGGCGGCCCCGCGCCATGAGCCCCAGGCCCCCGCCCAGGCCGAAGGGCTGTTCCAGACCTGCGCGGCCTGCCAGTCCAAGAACCCGCTGGCCGCCACGGCCTGCCGGACCTGTCGCACCTCCCTGCTCCCTTCGCTGGCGGCACCCAGCCGCAAGGCCACGCCCGTGGCCCGGCGGTCGAACGCCGGCCGGCTCGTGCTGGTGGGCCTTGTGCTGGCGAGCGCCGCGGCGGGCGGCTGGTGGTTCGGCACGAACCGCGGGAAAGCCGCGTCAACGGCGTCTCGGGTGGCGGTGGCGTCCCCGGTCGGCGAGCCGGTGGCGTCGGGCGTGGAGCTGGCCGGGACGACGATCCCGCCCCATGCCGTCTTGAAATGACGGTCTGACGTTCGCGCGCATGTTCTCCGGCCGGTGGCCGTGAGAGGCTGGGTCGACGGTCCTGCCGTTGCGCCGGCCGTCTGAAAATCCGCCTGAATACAATTCATTACAAATTGCGCACCGGTGTTGGTGCGCAGCATTCAGGGAGCATCTTGATGGGTTGGTCGAATCTGGCAGCACATGCGCGCGGCCTGCGCCGGTTGCTGACGCGCCCGCTGGGCCTTTCGCTGGTGGCCTTGTTGGCGATGGGCTCGTGCCACGCAGCCGCCCTTGTCGGACCATCGAAAGGGCCGACGCCCGCCTGGGTCAAGCCCATCGAGCTGGAGGCGGATGCATCCGCTCCGGTGGAGCAGATTCGCAGCGGCGTGTACTACCTGTTGGTCGATCGGCAGACCCGGGTCGCTGGCAACGAGCGGCAACAGTTCAACCGGTTTGCGATCAAGGTGGTGAACGACAAAGGCATGGAGCATGCGGCGAGCATCGATATTGACTTCGACCCCACGTTCCAGCGACTGCAGCTGCACACCCTCGCGGTGCATCGAAATGGCCGGGTCATTTCCCAACTGGCCACCGTGCCGATCCGCACCCTGCAGCGAGAGAAGGAGCTGGAGGCGCTGATCCTGGATGGCCGCTTGACCGCGAGCCTTCTGGTCCAGGATGTGCGGGTGGGCGATGTCGTGGAGTACGCCTATACCGTTCGTGGCGTGCATCCGAGCATGAAGGGTGGCCACTTTGGTGGCTTCGACATGCAATGGCGAGACCCCGTGCATGCCTTGTACATGCGCCTGCTGTGGCCGGCCAAACGCCCCATCACGTTCAAGAACATGAACCTGAGCGAACCCGCGGTCGAGAGCGAGCAGGGCGGCGTGCGGCAATACGAATGGGTGGCCAAGGATGTGCCGGGCCTGCGCTTGAGTGACGATGCGCCGGTGTGGTTCGATCCTTATCCCTACGTGCAGTGGAGCTCGTTCCGGGACTGGTCCGAGGTGAGTCACTGGGCGGTGCCGTTGTATGCGCCGCCCGCATTGCCCGGCGGCGAATTGCGCGAAGAAGTCGAGCGCATCCAGCGGACGTTCTCCGAGCCGGATGACCAAGTGACCGCAGTGCTGCAGTACGTGCAGAAGAACATCCGGTACCTGAGCGTGGACGTTGGCGTGGGCTCCTACACGCCCAGCCAGCCCCGCACGGTGATGGCGCGCCGCTTCGGTGATTGCAAAGACAAGACGCTGCTGACGCTGACGATGCTCAAGGCGCTGGGCATCGAGGCGCGAGCCGCGCTGGTCAACACCCGCCTTCGGGAGGGGCTGATGCAGCGCATCCCGTCACCGGGCGCTTTTGACCACGTGTTGGTGCGGGTGCAGGTCAACGGCCAGAGCTACTGGATCGACCCGACGCGGTATCCGCAGACGGGACGGCTGGACGCCATCTCCCAACCCTATTTCGGATACGCACTGATCGTCGATCCGGCCACCCAGGACCTGGAACCCATGCCGCGCAGCGACGCGACGCGATCCACGCGAAATGTCAACACGGTGTTCGACGCGACCCAGGGAATTGGCCAGCCTGTCACCGTGACCATCACCACCGAGTTGCAAGGCCTGAGCGCTGAACGGATGCGCGATGACATGTCCCGCAGCAATCGGGAAGAGCTGCAGCGCCAGTACGTGAACTTCTACGCCGGCTACTACCCGGGCCTCGTGGCCGAAGGCCCGATGACCGTTGACGACAACCAGCAGACCAATGCCATCCAGGTGGTGGAACGGTACCGAATCGCGGACTTCTGGGCCAAAGGCGACAAGCCCGGCAAACTGGAGGCCAGGATCAAGAATCCCGACATGCTCAGCCAGCTGCGCGAGCCGGGCGAACGGGTGCGCAACGCGCCGTTGGCCATCGGTCACGTCGTGGAGGTTGACAGCGTCACGGAGGTGCTCCTGCCCGAGGACTGGCGCGTGGAACCCGATCATGCGGAGATCCGTCACCCGGCGTTCGAGTTCACCTACACGCTGATGACTACGCCGCGCCTGCTCACGCAGGTCAGCCGTTATGTGTCGTTGAGGGACCACGTCAAGGCCGAGGAGATGGTCGACTACGTGAAACAGTTGGAGGACGCGCGCACGGCCATGTGGTTGGAGCTCACCTACACGCCAGCGGCTGCCGAGCCCCCACCGGCCGACACCGAAGCGTTCGTCCGGCTGGACTCGTTCGGCTGGCCCGTGGCGCTCTATTTCCTGTTGTTGAGCGCCGCCTGCTACGGGATCGCTCGCAAGTTGTACCGCTACAACCCCCGGCAGGTCGTGACGGAGCCTTCCGTTTCTGGCCAACCGTTGAGGGGCTGGGCGCTCGCGTTCGGCATCTTTCTGGCGCTGAGCCTGGCCAGTGCGCTGAAAGAATCGTGGCCGTTCATGTCGGTGGTTCTGGGCGATGTCCGGGCCATTCTTCAGTCCGCAGGCGCGCCGGGCTACCAACCGGGGTCCACCTGGACTGATCTTTTTTCGGTGGGGGCTTTCTTGCTTCTGCTGACGCCTTACGTGGTGCAGCTGGCTTTGTATTTCGGCCGCCGATCCAGTGTTCCCCGGGTGACTTTCTGGCTGCAAGGTGTGGTCGGCGTCGTGGCGATGGTCATTGCACTGACCGCGTTCGCCTATGGGGACGCTTCGGTGGACGCCAAGAAGCTGGCGCTGGACGTGGCAGCGCAGGTGCTCGCGCTGGTCGGGTGCATCTACCTCCTGCGTTCCGAGCGCGCGAAGGTCACCTTTGTCCGGCGTCATGGGGCCCCGTCCGATCAAACACCTGCCCCCTCTGTTCAGCCGGACGTCGCCGACGGATCAACCCCCTGAGCGCAGCGCCCGCCGGTACTGCACCGCTTCGGCCACGTGGCCGACCCCCACCAGATCGCTGCCCGCGAGGTCGGCGATGGTGCGCGCCACGCGCAGGGCGCGGTGGGTGCTGCGGGCGCTCCAGCCCAGCCGGGCGGCGGCGGTGTTGAGGAACTTGAGGGCGGTGGCGTCGGCCTGCAGGTGCTCGTCCAGCGCCTGGCCGGCCAGGGCCTGGTTGGTGTGGCCCTGGCGCTGCTGGGCGCGGTCGCGCGCGGTCTGCACCCGTTCACGCACCGTGTCGCTGCTCTCACCCAGCGCGCCGTGCAGCAGGTCGTCGCTGGGCAGGGCCGGCACTTCAACATGCAGGTCGATGCGGTCGAGCAGCGGGCCGCTGAGCTTGCCCTGGTAGCGCGAGATCTGGTCGGGCGTGTCGCGGCAGGCCCGGGTGGGGTGGCCCAGAAACCCGCAGGGGCAGGGGTTCATGGCGGCCACGAGCTGGAAGCGCGCCGGGAACTCGCTTTGCATGGCGGCGCGCGAGATGCGGATGTGGCCACTTTCCAGCGGTTCGCGCAGGGCCTCCAGGGCCGCCCGGGGAAATTCCGGCAATTCATCCAGAAACAGCACGCCGTGGTGCGCCAGCGAGATTTCACCCGGCCTGGGCGGTGAGCCCCCGCCCACCAGCGCCACCGCGCTGGCCGTGTGGTGGGGCGAACAGGTCGGGCGCTGGCCCCAGCGCGCCAGCGCGAAGCGCCCGGCCAGCGATGCCACGGCGGCCGATTCCAAGGCTTCGCGGGTGCTCATGGGCGGCAGCAGGCCGGCGAAGCGTTGCGCCAGCATGGACTTGCCCGAGCCCGGCGGCCCCACCATGAGCACGCTGTGGCCCCCGGCGGCGGCGATCTCCAGCGCGCGTTTGGCCGCGGCCTGGCCTTTCACGTCCGCCAGGTCGGCGTAGGACGGGCCCTGGCCCACCTGGGTCGGCATCAGCCGGGCCCAGCCGTCGTCGTCCGCGGGCTCTGCGGCGGCGGCGCCTTCGGGCAGGAACTGGCGCACCACGTCCAGCAGGTGGCGCGCCCGGTAGACCTGGGCCTGCGGCACCAGCGCGGCTTCTTCGGCGCTGTCGGGCGGCAGCACCAGGCGGGCCGGAGGGCCTTCGGTGGCGTGTGCACCACCATGGAGCGCCAGGCTCATGGCCAATGCGCCGCGCACCGGGCGCAACTCACCGCCCAGCGAGAGTTCGCCGGCGAATTCCCAGCCGGCCAGGCGCGCGGCGCTGATCTGGCCACTGGCGGCCAGGATGCCCAGCGCGATCGGCAGGTCAAAACGGCCCGAGTCCTTGGGCAGGTCGGCCGGGGCGAGGTTGACGGTGATGCGCTTGGTCGAGGGGAACTCCAGCCCCGCGTTGGCGATGGCCGAGCGCACCCGTTCGCGCGCTTCCTTCACCTCGGTATCGGCCAGGCCCACCAGCGTGAAGCTGGGCAGGCCATTGGCCAGATGGACTTCCACGCAGACCGGACGGGCTTCCAGGCCCAGCAGTGCACGGCTGTGCACCAATGACAGACTCATTGATATTTCCTCCCTTTTTCGGTGCATTCGACACCCGGTTTTCCCGGGAAAACCCGCAGATGGTGATGCACAGCTTTGGTGCTTGCGCTTTTCGAGTGACAGATCGCACGCAAGCCAACGCTTTCATCATGGCACAGGCACCGCCGTACCGCCGCGCAGGGCCGTCCGGGCGCGGTGTTTTCGCGACAGCCCGCCGGGTGGGGCTGCCCTGCGCCTGGCACGGTACATGCTTGGGGCTGTAAGCGATTGAATCAAAGGCGTGGAGTTCCCACGAAACAGTCCGCATCCAAAGTGGTGTCAGCCGTCCCGGCCGGCATTGCCCGTGTCACCCCCGGTGTCGGCCACCCGGTCTGAGCACCCTGTACTAGTAGAGGAATCACAGCATGAAAATGGTTTCAGCCATCATCAAGCCGTTCAAGCTGGACGAAGTGCGCGAAGCGCTCTCCGGCATGGGCGTGCAAGGCATCACCGTCACCGAAGTCAAGGGCTTCGGCCGCCAGAAGGGCCACACCGAGCTGTACCGCGGCGCGGAATACGTGGTCGATTTCCTGCCCAAGGTCAAGATCGAGGCCGCCGTGTCCGACGACCTGGTGGACCGCGTGATCGAGGCCATCGAAGGCGCCGCACGCACCGGCAAGATCGGTGACGGCAAGATTTTCGTCACCTCCCTGGAACAGGTGGTTCGCATCCGCACCGGCGAGACCGGCAAGGAAGCGCTCTGATCAACGCCCGAGCACAAGAAAGATCACGCACATGAAAAAACTACTTGCAACCCTGTTGCTGGGCGCTGGCCTGGCATTCGGCGGACTTAACGCCCTGGCGCAAACCACCGAGGCCCCGGCCGCTGCCACGGCGCCCGCCGCCGACGCAGCAGCGGCCCCGGCCGCACCGGCTGCCGACGCTGCTGCACCGGCCGCTGCTCCCGAGGCCCCGGCCGCTGCCGTTGCAGCGCCCGCTGAAGCCGCTCCTGCCGAAGCCGCACCGGCACCTGTGCCCAACAAAGGCGACACCGCCTGGATGATGGTCGCCACGCTGCTGGTCATCCTCATGACCGTGCCTGGCCTGGCCCTGTTCTACGGCGGCCTGGTGCGCAGCAAGAACATGCTGTCCGTGCTGATGCAGGTCATGGTGACGTTCTCGATGATCGTTGTGCTGTGGACCATCTACGGCTACAGCCTGGCCTTCACCGAAGGCAACGCCTTCATCGGCGGCTTCGACCGGCTGTTCCTCAAGGGCACCTGGGACAACGTCGCCGGCACCTTCGCCAACGCGGCCACCTTCAGCAAGGGTGTCGTGATCCCCGAGATCGTGTTCGCCGCTTTCCAGGCCACGTTCGCCGGCATCACCTGCGCGCTGATCGTCGGTGCCTTTGCCGAGCGCATCAAGTTCAGCGCAGTGCTGCTGTTCACCGCCATCTGGTTCACCTTCAGCTACGCCCCGATCGCCCACATGGTCTGGTTCTGGATGGGTCCGGACGCTTATTCCGCCGCCGCTGTGGCCGATGAGATGAACGGCAAGGCCGGCTTCATCTGGCAAATGGGCGCGCTGGACTTCGCCGGCGGCACCGTGGTGCACATCAACGCCGCCGTGGCGGGTCTGGTCGGTGCCTACATGGTTGGCAAGCGCATCGGTTACGGCAAGGAAGCCATGGCGCCTCACAGCCTGACGCTGACCATGGTCGGTGCCTCGCTGCTGTGGGTGGGCTGGTTCGGTTTCAACGCCGGCTCCGCTCTGGAAGCCAACGGCTTCGCCGCCCTGGCCTTCATCAACACCTTCATCGCCACGGCCGCCGCGGTGCTGGCCTGGTGCATCGGTGAGGCCCTGGCCAAAGGCAAGGCCTCCATGCTGGGTGCCGCTTCCGGTGCCGTGGCCGGCCTGGTGGCCATCACCCCCGCTGCGGGCAACGTCGGTGTGGGTGGCGCGCTGATCATCGGCTTCATCGCCGGCTTCGCCTGCCTCTGGGGTGTGACCGGTCTGAAGAAGATCCTGGGTGCCGACGACTCGCTGGACGTGTTCGGTGTGCACGGCGTGGGCGGCATCATCGGTGCCCTGCTGACCGGCGTGTTCAACTCCCCGAATCTGGGTGGCCCCTCGCTGGTGGCCGACTGGACCACGGTGGCCATGGTCGCTCCCGATGCGTACACCATCGCCGGCCAGGTCTGGACGCAAGCCAAGGCCGTGCTGATCACCATCGTGTGGTCGGGTGTGGTCTCCGTCATCGCCTTCAAGATCGTCGACCTGACCGTGGGTCTGCGTGTGACCGAAGAGCAGGAACGCGAAGGTCTGGACATTTCTTCCCACGGCGAGACCGCCTACAACCGCTGATTCGCGCGGTTGGCCGACGTGGCGCGCAACATGCCTTCTGGATGAAGCCGCCACGACGTTTTTGAGAGTTTCCTTTGGATGTTCACCCCGCGTTGCCGCCCGGCACGCGGGGTTTTTTTATGGCGCGCTGCGTATGATCCTCGCCGGACATTCATCACAACATGCAGGAGGAAACCATGTCCCAGCCATTCACGCGCGCCATGGCGCGCCCGCTCGTCGCTGCCGCTCTGTTCGGGGCCCTGGCCCTGCCTGGCGCGGCGGCCTTCGCCGCCAGCGCCAGCCCATCGGGCACCGGGGGCAAAAAGGTCCCTGCCAAGGTCAGCTTCATCAACGCGCCCTCCAGCGAAACCCCCGCCGCACGGGAAAAGCGCCTGCGGCGTGAGTGCAAGGGCCGGCCCAACGCGGGCGCGTGCCTGGGCTTCACGCGGTAGACCGCCTGTTTGCCACGGCGCGGCGCATTTGCAGCGCGGCGTGCAAAAAATTCAACTGCCGCGCAGGGGGTGGCCGCTACCATGGCGGCCATGACCTCCAGCCCCACCGACTCCCCGCGCGACCTGATCCAGCAGGTGCAGGCCGCGGCGGCCGCCCGCCAGCCCCTGCGCATCACCGGAGGCGATACCAAGGCCTTTTACGGCCAGCCCACCGACGGTGAGCGCCTGTCCACCACCGGCTGGTCCGGCATCGTCAGCCACGAGCCCAGCGAACTCGTGGTCACCGTGCGGGCCGGCACACCGCTGGTCGAACTGGAAGCCGCGCTGGCCGAACAAGGCCAGTGCCTGCCGTTTGATCCACCGCGCTTCGGCGCCGCCTCCACCATCGGCGGCGTGGTGGCGGCGGGCCTGGCCGGCCCGGCCCGCGCCACGGCCGGCGGCGTGCGCGACTTCCTGCTCGGCCTCCAGTTCATCAACGGCCGTGGCGAGTGGCTCACCTTTGGTGGCCAGGTCATGAAAAACGTGGCCGGCTACGACGTCAGCCGCGGCATGGCCGGCGCCATGGGCACGCTCGGCGTCATCACCGACATCAGCCTCAAGGTGCTGCCGGTGGCACCGGCCGAAGCCACGCTCGTGTTTGCCATGGGCCAGCACGACGCGCTCGAACAGCTGCACCGCTGGGGCGGCCAGCCTCTGCCGCTCAATGCCAGTTGCTGGGTGCGTGACACAACAGCCAGCGACGCACCCGAGCTGCTGTTCCTGCGCCTGCGCGGCGCGGTGGCGGCGGTGGAAGCCGCCTGCGAGCGCCTGATGCGCGAGGCCGGTGGCACCCGCATGGACAACGCCCAGGCCGGACCCGACTGGGCCGCCTGCCGCGACCAGCGCCTGCCGTTTTTCACGGCACCATCGGCGGACCTCTGCCTGTGGCGGCTCTCCGTGCCGCAGACCGCCCCGGTCATCGCGCTGCCGTACGCGCCGCTGATCGAGTGGCAAGGCGCGCAGCGCTGGCTGTGGGCACCGGCCTCGGCCGCCGCCGAGATCCGCAGCGCCGCCGCGGCCGTGAACGGCCACGCCACCCTGTTCCGCGCCGGAGCCGACGGCGCGCCCGGCGTGCCGCGTTTCGACAGCGAAAGCCCGGCCCTCACGGCGATCACCCAGCGCCTGCGCGCCGAGTTCGACCCGGCGGGGATCTTCAACCCCGGAAGAACATGAGCCCCCACGCTTCGCCGCTGCGCGGGGCGCTGCTCCCCCAGAGGGTGCAGACCCGGCTTCGGGCGGCCCGGCGCCAGGTTTCAATGGGCTGAATTCACATGCAAACCAACCTCTCCCCCGAATACCAGCAGCGCGCCGATGGCCGCGCGGCCGAGGCCATCCTGCGCAAGTGTGTGCACTGCGGTTTCTGCACCGCCACCTGCCCGACCTACCAGTTGCTCGGCGACGAGCTGGACGGCCCGCGGGGCCGCATCTACCTGATGAAGCAGGTGCTCGAAGGCGCCGAGCCCACGCGCAAGACGCAGCTGCACCTGGACCGCTGCCTCACCTGCCGCAATTGCGAGTCCACCTGCCCCAGCGGCGTGGACTACGGCCACCTGATCGACATCGGCCGCAAGATCGTGGACGAAAAAGTGCCGCGCCCGGCGGGCGAAACGGCGGTGCGCTGGCTGCTGAAAGAGGGCCTGACCTCGCCCGCCTTCGGCCCGGCCATGAAGCTCGGCCAGCTGGTGCGCGAGCTGTTGCCCGCCTCACTGAAAAACAAGGTACCCGCCAAGCAGGACGCCGGACGCTGGCCGACGCAGACGCACGCGCGCCGGGTGCTCATGCTGGCGGGCTGTGTGCAGCCGGCGATGATGCCCAACATCAACACGGCGACCGCGCGCGTGCTCGACGCCGCCGGCATCCAGACCGTGGTCGCGCCCGAGGCGGGCTGCTGTGGCGCGGTGAAGTTCCACCTGAACGACCAGGACGGCGGCAAAGCCCAGATGCGCGCCAACATCGACGCCTGGTGGCCGCACATCGAGCGTGGTGTGGAAGCGATCGTCATGAACGCCTCGGGCTGCGGCGTCACGGTCAAGGAATATGGCCACATCCTGGCCGACGACCCGGCCTACGCGGACAAGGCCGCGCGCATCAGCGCGCTCACCCGGGACCTGAGCGAACTGCTGCCCGCGCTGGTGCCAGTGTTGCGGCCGAAGCTGGCGCAACAGCCCGACGCGCAGAAGCTGATCGCCTTTCACCCGCCCTGCACGCTGCAGCACGGCCAGCAGTTGAAGGGCGGTGTCGAGCAGCACCTGGCCGCGCTGGGCTTCACGGTGCAGGTGGCGAGGAACGAGGCCCACCTGTGCTGCGGCTCGGCCGGCACGTATTCGGTGCTCAACCCCACGCTGTCCTACCAGCTGCGCGACCGCAAGCTCGGCCACCTCGGCGAGCTGCAACCGGCGGTGATCGCCAGCGCCAACATCGGCTGCATCACCCACCTGCAGAGCGGCACGGCCACGCCGGTGAGGCACTGGGTCGAGCTGCTGGACGACGCGCTGGCCTGACACCGGGCGGCACTTTCGCACGCCTGGGCGCCGCTGCGGCGCGTGAATATTCACCGGGGTGTCATGCCGGTGGGACGCGCAGCCTATAAGCTGGGGGCGCGTTGCCGTCGGCGTCCGGTACAGCGCCTTCTGTTCACGACGCCATCAAAGGATTGATCATGGGATTCTTCAGCAACATTCTGGAAAAGCTGGGCATGAAAGAAGCGGCCGCAGCACCCGTCATCACCCCGCCGCCTGCCGCCGCTGCACCGGCGCCCGCCGCCGCACCCGCCCCGGTGGCAGCGTCCGCGCCGGCCGAGCCGGTGGTCAACCCCATTGCCATGGTGGACGTGGTCGCCCTGCTGACGGAGAAGGCCGCCCACCACCCGGAAAAGCTCAACTGGAAGACCTCCATCGTCGACCTGCTCAAGCTGCTGGGCCTGGACAGCAGCCTGGCCGCGCGCAAGGAACTGGCCAAGGAGCTCTACTGCCCCGACGACAAGATGGCCGACTCCGCCCAGATGAACATGTGGCTGCACAAGAACGTGCTGGGCCACATCGCGGCCAACGGCGGCAACATCCCGAAAGAGCTGCTCTGATCCACGGATGATCCCCGCGTTCGCCACCCTGCTCGTGTTCCAGTTGCTCGGCGAGGCGCTGGTGCGCGCGCTGGCGGTGCCGGTGCCCGGGCCGGTGGTGGGCATGGCCCTGCTGCTGCTCGCGCTGGTGGCGCGGCCTGCGCTGCTCACGGGCCTGAAGCCCACCGCACAGACCCTGCTGCAACACCTCTCGCTGCTGTTCGTGCCCGCGGGCGTGGGCGTCATGCTGCACCTGCAGCGCCTGGGCGACGAGGTGCTGGCCATCGGCGTGGCCCTGGTGCTCAGCACGCTGGTGGGCCTGGCCAGCGCGGCGCTCACCATGGCCTGGCTGATGAAGCGCACGGCGCCACCGCGCTCCCGCCAGGAGGCTCCGTGAACGAAGGCCTGCCGCTCGCCAGCGTGGCGGCGGGGCGGCTGGCCGATGTCTGGGTGTACCTCTCGGCCACACCGCTGCTGGGGCTCACGGTGACGCTGCTGGTGTACCAGGGCGCGTTCCTGCTGTACCGGCGCAGCGGCTTTCATCCGCTGGCCAATCCGGTGGCGACCTCGGTGATCGTGCTGGGCGCCTTGCTGTGGGCCACATCCACGCCCTACGCCACCTACTTTGAAGGCGCGCAGTTCGTGCACTTCCTGCTCGGGCCGGCCACGGTGGCGCTGGCCGTGCCGCTGTTCGAACAACTCGCGCGGGTCAAGCGCCTGTGGCTGCCCATGGCGGGGGCGCTGGTGGTGGGCACGCTGGCCGCCACGGCCACCGCCATCGGTGTGGGCTGGGCGCTCGGTGCGAGCAAAGCCACCATCGCCTCGCTGGCGCCGAAGTCGGTCACCGCGCCGGTGGCCATGGGCATCTCGGAAAAGATCGGCGGCCTGCCCACGCTGACGGCCGTGCTGGTGGTGTGCACCGGCGTGCTGGGCGCGGCCAGCGCGCGCCATGTGCTGGACGCGCTGCGCATCCAGGACCCGTCGGTGCGGGGCTTCGCGCTGGGCACCGCGGCACACGGCATCGGCACCGCGCGGGCCTTTCTGGTGAGCGAAGAAACGGGCGCTTTCGCCGGTCTGGCCATGGGACTCACGGCGTTGTTCAGCGCGGTGGCGCTGCCGCTGGTGGCGGGCTGGTTGCTGCGCTGGATCTGAGAGGCTGGCAGCCGCTTTCAACCGGGCATGACAGCCTGCTGACACAGCGCTGTCAGCAGGGGGTCCACAGAATGCGGGGCTTGTTCAACAACCCCTCTGGAGATTGCCATGGCACATGCCCTGAACTGGTTTGAAATTCCCGTGTCCGACATGGACCGCGCCCTGCGCTTTTACGCCACCCTCACCGGCCGCGCACTGCGCCGCGAAGCCTTTGGCGGGCCGGGCGAGGAGCTGGGGGTTTTTGACGTGGGCGGCGAACAGGACGTCAAAGGCGCCCTGATGAAACACCCGGACTTCAAGCCCGCCGCGAGCGGCACCCTGGTGTACCTGAACGCCGCGCCCTCGATCGACGCCTGGCTGGCGCGGGTGCCCGCCGCTGGCGGCAGCATCGCCCAGCCCAAGGTGACGCTGCCCGACGGCATGGGGGTCTTCGCCCACATCATCGACAGCGAAGGCAACCGCGTCGGCCTGCATGCCCTGGCATGACATGGCCCACCCCCGCCGCGCTGCGCGCGACCCCCTCAAAGGGGGCGGCACTGGCCGTCCGGCAAAGCCGGCCCGGCGGTGCCCTGGGCTGCACCGTTGCATGCGAAGGGGTGGCGCTCCGGCACCATGAAAACGGATACCGCTGTGAATAAAAACGGTATCGGTCCTCATGAGCACAAGCCCCGCCACTGGATCGCGGTTGCCAGCGCCGAGCACGCGCTGCGCGGGCGCGGCTACGCTCCCGGGGGCTTCAAGGCCACCGCACAATAAGCGCCACCCGTCACTCCCGGAGCCCCCATGCCCCCTGTCGTCCATCCCCTGCGCTGCCGCTGCGGCGCGCTGCAAGGCCAGGTCGAACTGAGCGGCCTCAGCAACCGCATGCGGTGTTATTGCCAGGACTGCCAGGCCTTTGCGCGGTTTCTGGGCTCGCCCGACCAGGTGCTCGACGCGCAAGGCGGTTCGGACGTGGTGCAGCTCGCGCCGCACCGTATCCGGATCACCCAGGGCGCGGCGCAGCTGGCGGTGATGCGCCTGTCCGACCAAGGCATGTTGCGCTGGTACGCCGCGTGTTGCCGCACCCCGGTGGGCAACACCATGAGCAGCCGCGCCATGCCGTTCACCGGCCTGCTGGCGCAGTGCCTGGACAGCGCGCCGCTGGAGGCCGCGTTCGGCCCGGTGCGCGCGAGCGCCAACACCGCGAGCGCGATCGGCGAGCCCAAGCCCCGGGCCTTCGGCATGGCCGGCGCGGTGCTGCGCATCCTGGGCATGGTGCTGGGCAGCCGGCTGTCGGGGCGCTACAAAGACACGCCGTTTTTCACCGCCTCCGGGGCGCCGGTGGCCGAGCCCACGGTGCTCTCTGCCGAAGAGCGCGCGCGTCTGCGGCCCACGCCCGGCCTGGGCTGAGCCGCATGCGACGCGCCGACCGCCTCTTTGCCCTGGTGCAGCTGATCCGTGGCCGGCGCCTGTCCACCGCCGCCTGGCTCGCCGGGCGGCTGGAGGTGTCGCCGCGCACCGTGTACCGCGACGTGGCCGACCTGCAGGCGCAGGGTGTGCCCATCGAGGGCGAGGCCGGCGTGGGTTACCGGTTCGGGCGCGGTTTCGATCTGCCACCGCTCATGTTCACAGCCGACGAGGCCCGTGCGCTGGCCGTGGCCACGCGCATCGCGCAGCAGTGGCTGGACCCGGCGCTGGCGCTGGCCGCGGGCGACGCCATGTCGCGCGTGCTGTCGGTGCTGCCCGGGGTGGTGCGCACCGAGGTGGAGAAGATGCCGCTGCTGGTGCCACCGCTGGGGCTCAAACCCGGCGTGGCCCGGGTGCTGCAGGTGCTGCGCGAGGCCGCGCAGACGCGCACGGTGCTGGAGCTCGACTACCGCGACGTGAACGAGCAGCCCAGCACCCGCGCCGTGTGGCCGCTGGGCTGCTTCTTCTGGGGCAAGGTGTGGACGCTGGCGGCCTGGTGCGAAACCCGGCAGGCCTTTCGCAGCTTTCGCGCCGACCGCATCCAGAGCGTGCGTCCGCTGCCGCGCCGCTACGCGGACGAGCCGGGCAAGACGCTGGCCGACCTGCTGCGGCAGTACCAGGCCGAGCATCCATAGCGCGGCGGCGTCACAGCTGAAGCAGGCTGGGCTCCAGCTGCTGCGCCATGCGCCGCGCGGTCCAGCGCAGCGCGCCGGCGTGGCCGTGGTCGTCGCTCACCAGCAGCAGCACGTGGGTGCCGCGCAACTGGGTCTGGTACCAGACCTGGGTGTCGGACCAGATCAACTGCTCGGCCCAGGGTCGCTCCCCCAGTGCCGCCAGCGCCTCTTGCCCTGCCAGCGCCAGGCTTGCGGCGGCGGCGGCGGCCACGTCGCCGTGCAAGGCGCCCGCGGACGCCATGAGCAGGCCATCGGCGGTGGCCAGCACCGCGCCGGCGTTGCCGGGGCATTCGGTGATCTGGTCAAGGATGTCCTGGATCTCGGGCATGTCAGTTTTCCACGGCGCCGGAGCGCCACCCGCGACGCATGAAACAACGCCACCCAGAGGCACCGCCGGGCCGGCTTTGCCGGACGGCCAGTGCCGCCCCCCTTGAGGGGGGTGACGCGAAGCGGCGCGGGGGGTGTTTCATCCTAGTCCGCCAGCAGCGTGTGCAGGCTTCGCACCAGGCCCACGAGGGCCTCGTGGGCGACCAGCGCCGAAGAGGTGATGTGCAGCCGGCAGGGCCGGCGTCCGATGTAGAGCGGCATGGCCCGGACCATGGCATGGCGAAAGTGCGCGAACCCGGCGGCCAGGCCCTGGGCGTGCTCGTGCGCCACGCCATGGCTCGTCAGGCACAGGCCATCGGGGTCGGCCAGCACGGCCGCGCCGGCCGTGTCGCCGCAGAGCCGTTGCAACTGCTGGTGGATGTCCGCGGCCGGGTGGCCCGTTGCGTGGGGCACCGCTGGTGCGTCGACGGACACGTGGATGCTGCCGAGCCGATGCAGGCCGAACAACGAGCGCGCCACCTCGCTGCGCGACAGGCCGCTGCTCTGGCTCAGCCGCCCCACGTCCACCACCGTGGTGTCGTGAGACTGCCGCAACAGGGCCCGGAACAGGCGCTGATCCGGCCGCCGCGCATCGGGCGCCAGCGTCATCCACTCGGTGATGCCCTGGGGCCGGACGTGCAGGTGGCGGGCGGGCGGGTTCATCGGTGTCGCCGGGCGCTGAGGGGCATGGGTGAAAGCGGTTCAGCCGCGCTCGCAGCTCGGGCAGCCGACCTGCCCGAGCCGGAGGTGGAAACGCACGGTGCTGCCCGCGGCGATCTCGGCGCCGCAGTGGTCGCAGACGGTGCCCTCGTCCAGGGTGACGCTGTCGTAGCGCTCGGTTTCGATGATCTGATCGCCCATGCGCCTGGGCCAGGGCGCGTGCTTGACGATGTCGGCGCGGAAGTGTTCCTCAAAGCGGCTCCAGCCGGCCATCTGCTCCGGCGTCAGGCCCTGTTCGCGCTGCGCCTGGGCCATCAGGCGCTGGCGGTGTTCGAACAGCGTGTCGGGAATGACCATCCAGTGGTGGGCATTTTTCGGGCGCTCGCCGATGTAGACGTTGTCGCCCGTCATGCACTGCATGAGGAAAGAATACTGTTTGCCGATGACCCGCTCCATCGAGACCCGCTCGAAGAAGGGCTGGAGCAGGGGGTCGGCGTACACCTTCTGGTAGAAGGCCTCCAGCACCCGCCGCACCAGCCGGCCGTGCTCCAGCAGCTGCCACAGCGCCAGATCGGGTTCGGGCAACAGGGCCTCGTCTTCGGGCTCCAGCGGGAACGGTCCGCGCAGCTGGAAGTCGGCGCCGAATAGCGCGTCATCGGAAAACGCGGCCTGGGGCAGCACATCGTGCGCCACCTCGGCCTGGATCAGTCCCTGGGCCTCGTCCCGCCCGGTCAGGCGGACGGTGACCGGGGAAGAGAACGGGCCGTCGAACAGCTGGGCCGATTGACCCACGGTGAAGGCCAGTTCGGTGGCGGCCTCGAAACCGAGCACGGAGCTGCCGTCGGGCCGGTGCTCGCGCCGCACCAGCATGCACTGCGTCAGCATGTCCGCGGGCGACTTGGGCGCCAGGCTCAGGGGGCCGGAGGGCTTGCACTGGCAGGCCAGCACATAGCCTGCCGACTGAAGATGGGTGGGCAGCGAGCGGGCGGCCTCGGCCGGCGCCGCCCCGTCCAGCACCTTGACAAGGCAGCGGCGGCAGACGCCGCTCTTGCACGAGAAGTCGATCGCCACGCCGGTGCGCACGAAGGCGTCCAGCAGGCTTTCGTCTTCTCGGCAGCGAAGGGACTGCCCCTGGTACTGGATCGGGTTCATAGCGGACTCAGGCCTGCGCCCAGAGGGTCGCCAGATCGGTCGCCACCCGGCGGGTCTCGAGAATCAGGCGCCCGAGGTTGGCGCGGGGGGTGGCGGCCACGGCCAGCACGGCCGAGTCGCCCCCGTGGGTCAGCAACAGCGGGCCTTGCTGGCCGTCCAGAATGATCTGGCGCAGATTGCCGCGGTCCACTTCCCTGCTGGCACGGGCCGCCAGCGCCAGCAGCGATGCGCACATGGCACCGAAGCGGTCCGGGTCGGTGCCCGTGGACAGCAGCGAGGCGATGGTGAAGCCGTCGCGGGTTACCACCGCCGAGGCCTCCACCTCGGCGAGGCCGGCGTGGAGGCTGCGCAGGACGCCCCGAGCCCGACTGGCCAGGGCGTCTTGGGTCAACAGGGTGTTCATGGGCCGTCCTGACCCGATCAGAGCGCGGCTTCGACGGCCGGCATGGCCGAGCGCGCCTTGGTCAGCACCATGCCCAGGTTGGCACCCTTGCGGCAGACGAAACAGACCACCTGTTGCTGGCGCTTGCTGCGCAGGAACACGTGGATGAGGTTCTCGCTGTTGACGATGATTTCCTGGAAGTAGTGGTGGTCCACGCTCTCGGGCAGGCCGCGCGACTTCTTGAACACCTTCTCGATGGCCACGACGTTGGGGCCCTGGAAGAGGTCGGACGTGGCCGCGGCCAGCATGTCGAACACCTCGGAGGGGTGGGAGTCGACGGTCTTGATGCTCAGCACCATGCCGGAGGCGAGGTCCACCATGCCAGCGGCCAGGCATTCGGGGATGCCGGTCATGGCGCGTTGCAGGGTGTCGTCAAGTTTGTTCATGAGGGAATTTCCTTTCAGGGGAATCGTTTTTGTGGAATCGACCATTACCCAAGGTCGTGAGGGGGGGATACGGTCGCCGGCTGAGGAAGTCGGCGAAGCCAGACAGGAATGCGGTCTGTGAGGGGGCCTGGATCATGGCGGCGTCCAGCCGGCGGATGCGGTCGATGCTCTCCAGCGCGCTGCGTTGGCCATTGCCCTGCCAGAGCCAATAGGCGGCCAGCAGGGTGCCCGTGCGGCCCAGGCCGGCCTTGCAGTGCAGGGCAACCACCTCGCCCGCCCGCAGCCAGTGGTCGATGTCGTTGCACAGGGCGGCCGCGCGGGCCAGGGTGGGCGCCTGCATGTCGGCGATGGGCAGGCTGGCGCACTGGAGGCCGAAGCGCGCGGCCAGCGCCTCTGGAAACGCCTGCTCGGTCAGGCTCACCAGCCGGGTGACGCCCACGTGGCGCAGCGCGCCCAGATCGTCTTCGGTCTCCCGGATCAGGCCCGGCCATGGCGTGCCCGCCAGTCGCCCGGGCAGCAGCCAGGCGAACCCGCGTGGGCCGCTCGCCGCGCTGACCAGCGTGGAGAGGCAGGGGGTCCGGGGTGGCGCCGCGGGTTCATCGGGAAGGGCATCCGCCTCCTGCGCAGGCGAAAACTCCGGGCAGGAACCGGTGCGGATGAACTGGCAGGCGGCCTCGCTCTGCGGCTGGTCGAAGAAGCGCTCGGTGGGTGCACTTTCCTGGGTCCGGCCGCTCGCGATGAGCACCACATGCTGGGCCAGCCGGCGGGTCAGCCGCAGGTGGTGCAGCACCAGCAGCATGGCCTGCTGGCGGCCGATGTCTTCGATGAAGTCCGCCAGGCCGTCGGCCTCGTCGTCGCTCAGGCCGGTGGTGGGCTCGTCGAGCATCAGCAGGGCCGGCCGGCCCAGGAACTCGCGCAGGATGGCGATCACCCGCTGCTGCGGCAGGCTCAGGTCCAGGACCGAGGTGTGCAGGCGGTCCATGATCCACGCCTGGTGCAACTCCCCGGTTATCTGTCGCAAACGGTCCAGTTGCTGCGCGCGCGTCAGCCGGGAGCGGTCGGGCAGGCCGCTCAGCAGGTTGTCCAGCACCGTGGACACCAGCAACTGGGCCTTCTGCACCACCAGCGCCGGCTGGTGGTCGGGGGTGCGGGCGGCACCCTGGTACTGCAGCTGGCCCCAGACACGCAGGCTGGGGTTGTTGTCGTTGTACCCGGCCAGGGTGCGCAGCAGCGACGACTTGCCTGTGCCGGCCGGCCCGAGCAGCACGGTGCAGCCTTGCGCGGGCACATCCAGGTCGATGCCGCGCAAGACCACGCGGTCGTCGTAGGCCAGACCGAATCCGCGCAGACGCAGGGACACATTAACCATAGCGGTGCATCATTTCGAGCATGGCCGCCACGGTGAGCACCAGTGTCTGCATGTCCTTTTTTTCGCGGGCGTCGACCGGGAGCACCGGCACCACGCAGGCCGGGAAGCTGTCTTCGCGTTCCCGCAGGCGACGGCGGTAGATGCCCAGCGACAGCTCCGGGAGCAGTTCGACATGCGTGATGCCGACGGCCAGGGGCAGCTTGCGACCCACCAGACGCTCGCCCAGGCGGTCCATGAAATGGTCGAGGTCTTCCAGCCGGCTCACCCGGCTGTGGTCCAGCAACAGGATGACCGCGCGGGCCTGTTGCAGCAGGATGTCCCACATGAAGTCGAAGCGGTCCTGGCCGGGCGCGCCGATCAGCCGCACCTTGTCGCCGGAACCCAGCTCCAGCACCCCGGCATCCATGCAGACGGTGGTGTTCTGTTTGTACGCGGCGGTCTCGTCGGTGGCGCGCTCGTCCGTGTCGAGCACGTCGATGTCCGACAGGGTCTGCACGGCCATGCTCTTGCCGGCGCCCACCGGGCCCATGAACAGAACGGAGCACTCCACCTCAGTGCGCTCCGGCGGGCAGCAGCTTTTTCCGGAAACGATCCAGAAAACCGGTCACCGAAGGGGGAACCTCTTTGGGCGCTTGGACCCCGGGCGCCGCGATGGCCGGGGCTTCTTCCTTCTTTTCCAGGGGGGCAGCCGGGGCGCCGTCGCTCAGATGCCCGTGGAGGTAGAGCATGTCCACGACGTGCTGGGCACGTTCGCGCGGCATGTCCAGCAGGCGGTGGATCAGGGGCGCGCCCGTGGGCCGGATCGCCAGCAGGGCGCAGATGCGGATCACGTCGGGGGTCAGGCGGTCCGAGACGTGGCGCAGATCGGGCCAGGAGCGCAGACGCAACACGGCGAACTGGGGGCCCAGCTGGGACGTGGCGTTGGTGGACAGAAGACGGCTGTGTCGCATGGAACGGTTGCGCTGTGGTTGTCGATGGGGCCTGCAACGGGGGATCGCGACACGGGTCCCAACCTGGGTACCGGTGGTCTGGTGGGACCACCTCAATGCCTTTGACCGGCTCTTCTGGGCTCTCCTGGGGAGGCGTCGACCCCGCGCGGGGCCACCAGACCCTCGGGGCGGTGGCGTGGCCGCTTCAGGCGGCTCCGGTGTCCAGCCATGCACCGGGGCGCGCGGCCGGTGCGGGAAATCGGGCTGGTGGTGGAGAAAAGCTCAAAACAAACGGTTGCAATTGGGAAAATATCATGGTGTTTCGCCAGGTTGTGGGAAATTTAAGTTTCTGTAACAATTCGTTGTTGTTTTGCCTGTAATCCCTAGTGTTTTAATAAAGCTTTAATGCTTGACGGGTTCGCGGTGTGGTTGGCGCGCAGGATTGCCCCTCCCGGCGCGCTGGGCGCACGGGATCCGGAGGCTTGAAAAGGGGCGCGCGGCAGGCTCAGGGCGCGGGCGGCGCCTGGCTGCGCGGCGGGGTCAGAGCAGGGCCGCTTCGATGTCCGAGGCCAGCTTCTGCGGCGCGTCCTGCGGGGCGTAGCGCTTGAGCACGCGCCCGTCCTTGCCCACCAGGAACTTGGTGAAGTTCCACTTGATGGCCTTGCTGCCCAGCAGGCCGGGCGCCTCGGCGCTGAGCCACTGGTAGAGCGGATGGGCCTCGGGGCCGTTGACGTCGATCTTGCTCATCATGGGAAAGGTGACGCCGAAATTGCGCTGGCAGAAGGTGGCGATCTCCTCGTCGCTGCCGGGGTCCTGCTGGCCAAACTGGTTGCACGGGAAGCCCAGCACCACCAGGCCACGCGGGCCGTAAGCCTGGTGCAGTTGTTCCAGGCCGCCGAATTGCGGCGTGAAACCGCAGGCGCTGGCGGTGTTGACGATCAGCAGCGGCTTGCCCCTGAACTGTTGCAGCGGAACCAGCTCGCCGTCGATGGACCGGGCTTCAAAGTCGTAGATGCTGGACATGTGGGCACTCCTGTAAGAAGGGCTTCACTATGGCAGATCGTGCAGGCCCGCCACGCACAGGGGAAATCGGTCACGCTGGCGAGGGATGACGTTTCCACTACCCCGGGGGGCTCACCAAAACCGGCATACTCCTCAAAAAATCTAATTCCTAGGTATGCGTTTTCGGGTGCTTCATGGCCAATAGTTACTCAGTGGCTCTGGTGGGTTTCACGGACAGCGAGTCCACCACCTTCGAATCGTTTTTCCGGCTCGCGGCGCGGCGCCCGCCCGAGTACCGGGTGCAGGCCGACGTGGCGGACGCGCAGCTGCTGATCGTCAACGCCGACAACATGCAGGCCCTGCACTTGGTGCGCCAGGCCCGATTGCCGGGCCAGGTGCTGCTGGTGGGGCACAGCGACGGTGGCACCGGCTGGCCGCTGCAGCGCAAGCCGGTCAAGCTGGTGTCGGTGCTGGGCCTGCTCGACGCCCTGGTGGGCGTGCGCATCGGCGACGCCGCGGCCCGGGCACCGGCGGCCCGCCGCCTGGACGCCACCGAGTTCCCTCCGACCCGCGTCATGGTGCGGCGGCCCGCCGCACCGACGGCCGCGGAATCGGCGCGGGCGGCCCGCCCCGGCGTGATGGGTCTGTCCGACTTCGGCGGCCTGGAAGAGCTGCCCGGGGCGTCCTCGGCGCCCCGCGCGGCAACGGCGCGAGCGTCGAAGTCCACCCGTGGCAAGACCCCGGCGGCGCTGCCCGAGCTGCCGCGCAACGACCTGCTGCTGGTGGCCGAAAGCCTGGTCGAAGGCCGCATCCTGCACAAGCGCTTCAAGAAATACGGGCTCACGATCGACTGGTCGCGCGAGGCGCCCCAGGCGCTGGCCCTGCTGCAGGCCAACACCTACCGGGTGGTGGTGATCGACCGCCTCAACGGCCAGCCCGACGCCTACCAGATCTGCCGGGGCGCCAAGCAGCGCAAGCTGGCCGATGGACAGAGCCCGGTGGTGATCATGTTCGCGCCCACGGCGGGCAGCATGGACCGCATCAAGGCGGGCCTGGCCGGCAGCGACGCCTATCTGCCCCGTGCGGTGAACGAGGCCGATCTGTACAAGGTGCTGGCCCGGCACCGGCTGGTGAGCATGAAAGACTTCCAGCCGACCAACATCGGGTTCTGAGAGGCTGAGAGTCTTTCGCTCATGCCCGCTCACCACGCCAAAACGCACCCGCTCCGCGTTGCAAATGCGCGCCATAGCCCGAGCTATGGCTGTGCTTTGCGCCTTGATCGGGCGCGTTGTGGCGCGTTGCTCGGACACGCCCGAAAAACTCCCAGCCTCTGAGCCCGGCGGCCCGTGCCGCTTAGCCGTGCAGGTCGTCGCGGCGGGCGATTTCCATCAGGCGTTCCAGCTCGTGGGGGTGGTGGCGCAGGTTGTGCTGGTGCCACTTCATGATCACCCACATGAAGCCGGCCACCACCAGGCCGAAGATGGTGATGGCCGCGAAGGCCGAGAGGCCGGCCGCGGTGGAGAAGCTGTAGAGCGCGCCCAGGATCAGGATGCAGGCCTGTTCGTTGAAGTTCTGCACCGCGATCGAGCGGCCCGCGCCCATCAGGTTGTGGCCCCGGTGCTGCAGCAGGGCGTTCATCGGCACCACCAGGAAACCGCCGAGGCCGCCCAGCAGCACCAGGAAGGGCGCGGCCACCCAGACGTTGTCGATGAAGTTCATCAGGATCACCAGCACCCCCATGGCGATGCCCAGCGGCATCACCCGCGTGGCCTGGTCCAGCCGCATGCGCATCGACGCCACCACCGCGCCCACAGCCGTGCCCAGTGCCACCACGCCCACCAGGCTGGACGCCTGGGTGGTGCTGTAGCCCAGCGCAGCGCCGGCCCAGGCCAGCACGATGTAGCGCAGGTTGCCCGAGACGCCCCAGAACAGGGTGGTGGTGGACAGCGAGATCTGGCCCAGGTGGTCGCGCCAGAGCCGGCTGTTGCAGCGCCAGAAGTCGGGCAGCAGGGCCAGCGGGTTGCGCGGCATGGCGCGTGGCGTCACGCCGGTCAGCGGAATCCGGGTGTTGAACCAGGCCGCCAGCGCGTAGACCACCATGAGCGCGCCGATGGCCGCCTCGGCCGGGTGGTGGATGCCGGTGTGCAGGCCCGGCAGATCGATCGCGAGCAGGCGCGAGGACACCCAGGGCGCCACCAGCTGGCCGCCGAGCAGCACGCCCAGGATGATGGAGGCGATGGTCAGGCCCTCGATCCAGCCGTTGGCCTTGACCAGCTGCGAGGGCGGCAGCAGCTCGGTGAGGATGCCGTACTTCGCGGGGGAATAGCCGGCGGCCCCCAGGCCCACCAGGGTATAGGCCAGCAGTGGGTGCACACCCACCAGCATCAGCAGGCAGCCCGCCACCTTGATGGCGTTGCTGATGAACATGACCTGGCCCTTGGGTCGCGCGTCGGCGAAGGCCCCCACGAACGGGGCCAGCACCACATAGAACAGCGCGAACAGCGGCACCAGAGCCGCGCTCTGCCACTCGGGCGCATGCCGGTTGCGCAGCAGTTCGATGGCGGCCACGAACAGCGCGTTGTCAGCCAGGGAGCTGAAGAACTGCGCCGTCATGATGGTGTAGAAGCCGCGCTTCATGGATTGTTGTGGTCTTGTGCGGCGTGACGGCCCAGGCTGGGCGCCGTGGGGGTGGGTGAGCGAGCGACCTCTGGTCTCCAACGAGGCATTGGTTATAGCACGCCAAATGTGACAGCTTGTAATACCAAGTGTGTACTGCTCGGGGCCTTGCGCGGCCCCGTTTGAGCCCCGCGATGTACCCGCTGGGGCGCTTCGCTTGTGCCAGTTTGGCGCAGCTGTTCCCCTGCAACGCAGGGCCAGCCCGGGGCCCGGTGCCCGGCCGGGCGACCCCGGGCCGGGCCGACCCCGGGAGCGCCCGCGCATTCGGGGGCCGGGCGTGAACAGCGTCACGGAGGGCCGCCGCTTCAGGGGTCCGCGGCGGCCCGCTGCAGGACGTGGAACGGCAATTGCGGTCCCGGCCGCGTCCGGGGTGTTTGTGTCACACCCGGATGGCCTCACCCCAACTCAAACAACCGAGGAGACAAACCCCATGATCAGTATCGACAAGGCGCTGCTGCGGCAACTGCTGTTGATCGAGCGCCCCTGGGAGGTGCGCGAATACCAGTTCGACCCGCGCAAGCGGCGCTGCGACGTCTGGGTGGCGCCCGAGGTGGAGCGCGGCTGGTTCGGGCGCGAGCGCAAGCCGGCGGCCTCCACGCTGACCGGATCCTGGCGCCACCTGTCCATCGGGCCGATCCAGTGCCATCTGCACGTCGCGCTGCCGCCGGGGCAGCACCACCCCGGCCTGGAGTGGCTGGGCGAGCCGGGCATGCCCTTCACGCGCGCGCTGTCGCAGCGCGTGTTCGCCATGTTCAACCAGGGCGTGTCGCTGCAGTCGGTGTGCACGCTGATGGACCTGAGCCTGCAGGACGTCTGGCGCTACCGCTACGCCATCGACAGCGGCCGGCCCAGCGGGGTCGCCGAGGCACCGGTGGCCGCGTCGCCGGCGGCGGCACCCCGCGCGCCCTGGGCCGACGAGCCCGGGCACCCGAACGTGCCCGACCTGACCGACCCGGTCTGGATGCGTCTGCTCAACGCCGAGATGGGGCTGGACATCCGGGTGCTCAGCCTCAAGCTCATGCTCACCCGCGTGCGCTCCCAGCTCGAACTCATCAACGACGAAGAAGTCCGCCTGCTCAAGCTGCGCGAACTGCACCGCTATTTCGTGAAGAACGAACGCGTGCTCACCCACGAACTCGCGCAACTGCGCCAAGGCTGAGGAGCCCCATGATCACCCCCCCATCTTCCAGCACCGTGCCGGCCGGCAGCGGCGTGTTGATGAGCCTGGAGCAGGCCACGCAGGCGATCCGCAGCGGCGCCTTCCTGTGCCTGGCCGCCGACGAGGCCCTGCTGCGCCAGCTGCCGCGCGGCAACTGGATCGCCGGCAGCATTCCCTATTTCATGGGGCAGGACGGCGGCGAGAGCTCGCGCCAGAAGCTGTTCGTGAGCGAGCTGCCGGTGCTGGACGCCGCGCCCACGCTGCGCTGGTACGGCGAAGACAACCTGGATCGGGTCGCACTGGACGCGCCCGCGCACGGTCTGAGCGTGCTGATCATTCCGGCGTTCTCCGGCGTGCATTCGCTGTACGCGCGCCAGGCGCCGGGCTACGAAGACATGTACCTCAAGCCCCTGGTGGGCTGGATCGCCGGCGTGCACCTCGACGATCTGGGCAGCGCCGCGCCTGTGGTGGCGAATGGCCAGACGCTGGAATTCCGCAGCGACCAGGCGCTGGCCCTGCACCTGCCGCTGCCCGGGAACGTGTACCCGCGCATCGACATCGTCAACCTGTTCCAGCCCGGGCCGGGCGACACGATCCGCTTCCCCTCCACCGGCTTTTCGGCGCGCGAGGCCTACGTCAACGGCCAGTTGTGCGACTTTGCCCAGTACCTGGGCGAGCGCGCCATCGACACCCGCCTGCCCCTGGTGGCCGACTACTCGGGCGCCCTGGTCAACGTGTCCTTCAAGGGCGTGGACGCGGCCCATGGGCAGGTGGACTTCTACGCGCCAGTGTTCGACGACGTGGAGTACCGGCTGGCCCAGCCCGTGCCCGACGCCGCCCGGGCCTTCGGCCAGGGCCTGCCGGCCGACGCACGCGCCGCCGGCTGGAGTTGCAACTGCATCCTCAACTACCTGCACGCGAACCTGGAGGGGCAGCGCACCGGCCCGCTCACCGGGCCCATGACCTTCGGCGAGATCGCCTACCAGCTGCTCAACCAGACCCTGGTGTACGTGAGCCTGGAGGCGGTATAGGGTCCCCCCCCTGCGCCGCTGTGCGGCTTCCCCCAAGGGGACCACACCCTTGGCCCGGCAGAGCCGGTTCCTCGGTGTGTGCTGGGAAAGGCACGCGCTTCGGGCGCGTGTCTTGCGGTGATGACCTGGGTTGGCTGCTTGTAGTAGCTGCGCTGCAGGCGCATGAATCGCGGTGCGTGTCGCTGGCTGGCGGGCCGGTTTGTGCGACAGTCGTCGCTGTCCTCATCCGTTCTCCGCACCATGCCCCGTCCCATCCTCGCCACCGTCCACCCCGAGGCCCTGCGCCACAACCTGAACCAGGCCCGCGAGCGCGCGCCAGACGCCCGTGTCTGGGCGGTGGTCAAGGCCAACGCCTATGGCCACGGCATCGAGCGCGTGTTCGAGGCCCTGCGCAGCGCCGACGGTTTTGCCCTGCTGGACCTGGCCGAGGCCGAGCGCCTGCGCGCGCTGGACTGGCGCGGCCCCATCCTGCTGCTCGAAGGCGTGTTCGAGCCGCGCGACCTGGAGCTGTGCTCGCGCCTGCACCTGTGGCACGCGGTGCATTGCAACGAGCAGATCGACTGGCTGGCGGCGCACAAGACGCAGGTGCCGCACCGCGTCTTCCTCAAACTCAACAGCGGCATGAACCGCCTGGGCTTTGCGCCCGGCGCCTTCCGCGCCGCCTGGGCCCGGCTCAACGCGCTGCCCCAGGTGGAAGAAATCTCGCTCATGACCCACTTCAGCGACGCCGACGGCCCGCGCGGCATCGCGCACCAGGTGGCCGCGTTCGAGGCCGCCACCGCCGACCTGCCGGGTGAGCGCACGCTGTGCAACAGCGCGGCGATCCTGCGCCACGCCCGCTCGCCCCTGCGCGGCGACGGCGTGACCACGCTGGCGGCCGACTGGGTGCGCGAAGGCATCGCGCTCTACGGCGGCGCGCCCGACCACCCCGAGCACACCGCCGCCGGCTGGAACCTGTTGCCGACCATGACGCTGTCGAGCCGGATCATCGGCACGCAGCTGCTGCAGCCGGGCGACACCGTGGGCTACGGCTCGGCCTTCGCCGCCGAAGCCCCTATGCGGGTGGGTGTGGTGGCCTGCGGTTACGCCGACGGCTACCCGCGCCACGCGCCCACCGGCACGCCGGTGCTGGTGGCGGGGGTGCGCACCCGGGTGCTGGGCCGCGTCAGCATGGACATGCTCGCGGTGGACCTGTCGCCGCTGGACGTGGCCGGTGTGCCGTGCGGCATCGGGGCCGAGGTGGTGCTGTGGGGCGTCTCGGCCACGGGCGCGGCGCTGCCGGTGGACGAGGTGGCCGCCGCGGCGGGCACGATCTCGTACGAGCTGCTGTGCGCGGTGGCGGCCCGGGTGCCCTTTGCCCTCTGAATTGACCTCCAGCTGAGGTGATGCGGGGTCGCGCGACTCCGCCTCCGCTGTCTCTCCCTTCTGAACCGCTGGTCATCACCCCCTCTCCCCCTGGGAGCGGGCTGGGGTGAGGGCGGGCGTCAGCCAAAAAAAACCAAAAACCAGAAAAATCAACGCGAACCGGCGGCGCGAGGCGTACTCTCGTTCCATGGGCCTTCGCTTGTACCCCTGGGGGTATGTGTGTATACTGCGGGCCGTATAGGAGAAAACCATGCCTGCCCGTTCCACGCGCCCCCTGTTTCCGCCCCTCAACGCCGTCGCGCCGACCCTGGCGCGCTGGCGGCCTGCGCAGCGCCGCATCGTCTGGGGCGCGCTCTCGCTCAGCCTGGTGGCGGGTGCTGCCCTGCTGAGCGCGGCGGGTGTGCGTGCGGCGGGCGAGGCCCCGGCCCTTGCCGGCCCGCAGGTGCCGGTCGTGGTGGTGGGCGCCCAGGCGGTGGACGCCGGCCTGCTGCTCGACGGCCACCTGCAGGCGGTGCGCCAGAGCGTGCTCTCGGCCCAGGCCTCGGGCCGCATCGCCACGCTGTCGGTGAAAGCCGGCGACCCGGTGAAGGCCGGCCAGGTGCTGGCCGTGATCGACGACCGCGCCACCCAGGCCGGTGTGGCCCAGGCGCTGGCGGGTTTCGCCCAGGCCGATGCGAACCTGGCCAACGCCAAGGCGGCCTACGAGCGTTCGCGCGATCTGCGCGCCCAGGGCTTCCTGGCCCAGGCCGCGCTGGACACGGCGCAGGCCCAGTACAAGGCGGCCCAGGCCGCCGCCGCAGCCGCCCGCGCCGGCCAGACCCAGGCCAGCGTGGCCCAGGGCTTCACGCGCCTGACCGCGCCCTACGACGGCTGGGTGCTGCAGACGCACGCCGAGGCCGGTGCGCTGGCGATGCCCGGAACCCCGGTGCTCACGGTCTACGCGCCGCAGCCGATCCGCGCCGTGGTGCACGTGCCCGCCTCGCAGCAGGCGCTGGCCCTGCAGTCGCAACGCATCGAGGTGCAGCTGCCCGGCAGTGGGCAGTGGGTGCTGCCCGCCGCCAAGACCAGCCTGCCGGCCGCCGACCCGGTGTCGCAGACCGTGGAATGGCGGCTCGACCTGAGCGCGGCCGACGGCGCGAACCAGGCGCCCGGCCGCCAGGTGCGGGTGCGCTTCGTGGGTGGCCAGGGCCAGCCGGGCAGCCAGCGCCTGCTGGTGCCCGAGTCGGCGCTGCTGCGCCGCGGTGAACTCACCGGGGTCTACGTGGTCGCCACCCGCGGCGAAGGCCAGCCCGCTGGTTTTGCGCTGCGCGCGGTGCGCACGGGGGCTTCGCACGGCGACGGGGTGGAGGTGCTCGCGGGACTCAAGGCCGGCGACCGCGTGGCGCTGGATCCGGTGCGCGCCGGACTTTCAGGCGCTCAGCCTGCCGCGAGGCCGGAATGACCCCCCTGCGCCGCTTCGCGTCTTCCCCCCCCGAAGGGGGGACCGCGCCAGCGCCCCGGCGAAGCCGGTTGCGCGGCGCGTGCCGGATGGCGCACGGGCCATCGTTGCGTTCTGGACCTTTGACATGAACTCCTCTCAAGAACTCTCTACTGTCGAGAAGCTCGGCTTCTCCGGCTCGGTGGCGCGGGCCTTCCAGTCCAACGCCATCACGCCACTGCTGGCGCTGGTCGCGCTGCTGCTGGGCCTGTTCGCCGTGCTGGTCACGCCGCGCGAGGAAGAGCCGCAGATCAACGTGACCATGGCCAACGTGATCATTCCTTTCCCCGGCGCGTCGAGCGCCGACGTGGAGAAGATGGTCGCGGCGCCGGCCGAACACGTGCTCTCGCAGATCCAGGGCATCGAACACAGCTACTCGGTGGCGCGCCCCGGCGTCGCGGTGCTCACGGTGCAGTTCAAGGTGGGTGTGCCCCGCACCGAGGCGCTGGTGCGCCTGTACGACGTGCTCAACGCGAACCAGGACTGGCTGCCCCAGGGCCTGGGTGTGCTCACGCCCATCGTCAAGCCCAAGGGCATCGACGACGTGCCGGTGCTCGCCGCCACGCTGTGGACCAAAGACGCTCAGAGCGCGATGGACCTGGAGCGGGTGGCGCACGCGGTCGAGACCGAGCTCAAGCGCGTGCCCGGCACACGCGAGGTGGTCACCATCGGCGGCCCGGGCCGCGCGGTGCATGTGTGGCTGGAGCCCGCCAAGCTGCGTGAGCGCGGCGTGAGCGTGCAGGCGCTGCAGGGCGCGATTGCCTCGGCCAATCAGGCCATGCCCTCGGGTTCGGTGGTCAACCCCAGCCCTGCGGCGGGCGAGCCCGGCATGCTGTCGGTGGAAACCGGCGAATTCCTGCAGAACGCGAAAGACGTGGGCGACATCGTGGTCGGTGTCTCCAACGGGCGACCCATCTATCTGCGCGAAGTGGCGCGCGTGGAAGCCGGCGCCCAGCTGCCGCAGCGCTACGTGTGGTTCACGCCCGGCGCCGCCGACGCGGCCCACGCCGGACAACAAGGCCAGAACCACCCGGCCGTCACCATCACCGTCACCAAGAAGCCCGGTGAAAACGCGGTGGACGTGGCCGCTGGCGTGCGCGAGCGGCTGGACAACCTGAAGAACACCGTGATCCCGGACGACGTGGAAGTCGCCATCACGCGCGACTACGGCGAGACCGCCGCAGCCAAGGCCAACAAGTTGATCCAGAAGCTGATCTTTGCCACCGGCAGCGTGATCATCCTGGTGGGGCTGGCGCTGGGCCGGCGCGAGGCGGTGATCGTCGGCGCGGCCGTGATCCTCACGCTCACGGCCACGCTGTTCGCCAGCTGGGCCTGGGGCTTCACGCTCAACCGCGTCTCGCTGTTCGCGCTGATCTTCTCCATCGGCATCCTGGTGGACGACGCCATCGTGGTGGTGGAAAACATCCACCGCCACCGCATGCTCACGCCCGACGTGCCGCTCACGGTGATCATCCCGCGCGCGGTCGACGAAGTGGGCGGTCCCACCATCCTCGCCACCTTCACCGTCATCGCGGCCCTGCTGCCCATGGCCTTCGTGACCGGCCTGATGGGCCCGTACATGAGCCCCATCCCGATCAACGCCAGCATGGGCATGGCGATCTCGCTGGCCATCGCCTTCACCGTCACGCCCTGGCTCGCGCTCAAGCTCACCAAGACCGGTGAGGGCCACGCCGCCCACGGCCCGGGCAAGATCACGCGCACGCTGCAAAGCACGTTCACGCGCATCCTCACGCCGCTGCTGCAGAGCCCGAAAAAGCGCTGGCTGCTGGCGGCCGGCATCGCTGGCGCGCTGCTGCTCTCGGTGAGCCTGGCGCTGGTGCCCAACTCCTTCGTGGGCGTGGTGCTGAAGATGCTGCCCTTCGACAACAAGAGCGAGTACCAGGTGGTGGTCGACATGCCCGCCGGCACGCCGCTTGAAGGCACCACCGCCGCGCTGCAGGACATGACGGCCTACCTCGCCGCACAGCCCGAAGTCGCCAACGTGCAGGGCTACGCCGGCACCGCCAGCCCCATCACCTTCAACGGCCTGGTGCGCCAGTACTACCTGCGCGCCGAAGCCGAAGGCGGCGACCTGCAGGTCAACCTGATCGACGCGCACGCCCGCAGCGAGCAGAGCCACGCCATCGCGCAGCGCCACCGGCCCGCGCTGGAGCAGATCGCGGCCGCCCACGGCGCCCGCGTGAAAGTGGTGGAAGTGCCGCCCGGCCCGCCGGTGATGTCGCCCATCGTGGCCGAGGTCTATGGCCCCGACCAGGCCGGCCGCGCCGAACTCGCGCAGCGCGTGGCCCAGGCCTACAAAAACACGCCCGACATCGTGGGCGTGGACACCTCGCTCAAGGAACACGCACCGCGCGCCTTCCTGCGCATCCAGCGCCAGCGTGCCGAATCGCTCGGTATTCCGGTGCAGGTGATCGCGCAGACCGTCTACGCCGCGCTGTCCGGTTCGGACGCCGCCTACCTGCACGACGGCCACGCCAAGTTCGCCGTGCCGGTGCGGCTGCAGCTGCCGCTGGACCAGCAGATCGGCCTGGATGCGTTGCTCGCCCTGCCCCTGAAGGCGGCCAACGGCGCCATGGTGCCGCTGTCCGAACTGGTCACGGTGGAACGCGGCGTGATCGACCAGCCGCGCTACACCAAGGACATGCTGCCCGTGACCTACGTGTTCGGCGACATGGCCGGCTCGCTGGACTCGCCGCTCTACGGCCTGTTCGGCATCCGCTCGTCCATGGACAAAGCCGCGCTGCCCAACACCGGCGAGATGGGCGAGTACTGGATCAGCCAGCCCAAGGACCCGTACCGCCAGTACGCGGTGAAATGGGACGGCGAGTGGCAGATCACCTACGAGACTTTCCGCGACATGGGCGCCGCCTACGGCGTGGGCCTGATCCTGATCTACCTGCTGGTGGTGGCGCAGTTCAAGAGCTACCTCACGCCGCTGATCATCATGGCGCCGATCCCGCTGACCATCATCGGCGTGATGCCGGGCCACGCGCTGCTGAACGCGCAGTACACCGCCACCAGCATGATCGGCATGATCGCGCTGGCCGGCATCATCGTGCGCAACTCCATCCTGCTGGTGGACTTCATCGAGCTGGAAACCCAGCGCGGCGTGCCCTTTGCCGAGGCCGTGGTGCAGTCCGCCGCGGTGCGCGCGCAGCCCATCGCGCTGACCGGCCTGGCCGCCATGATGGGCGCCTTCTTCATCCTCGACGACCCGATCTTCAACGGCCTGGCCGTGTCGCTGATCTTCGGCATCGCGGTGTCGACGATGCTGACCCTGGTCGTGATCCCCGTCCTGTACTACGCGGTGTACCGGAAAAAGTACGAAGCACCCGCGGCCTGATTTTTGGTTCCCCCCTTGTGTCTTTTTAGGAGTTTGAAATGACTGTTGAACGTTACATCCGCGTCATGGCCGGTTTTTTTGTCATGTTGTCGCTGGCCCTGGGCTACGCTGGCAGCCCGATTTTTGTCAGCGAGTGGTTCCTCGCGCTGACCGCCTTCGCCGGTTTCAACCTGTTCCAGTCCGGCATCACCGGCTTCTGCCCGCCCGGTATCCTGTTCAAGAAGCTGGGTGTGCCCGAGGGCAACGGCTCATGCTCCGGCGGCAAATGCAATTGACCACCCACTGAACCCCTGAAAGTCAGCGCCATGTCCAGCCCCACCCCCTTGAAATTCCTCATGCCCGGCTGGTTCGCACTGGTCATGGGCCTGTGCGGCCTGGCGCTGGCCTGGCACCGCGCGCACGGCGTGCTGGGCGACATGGCCAGCGGCGTCGCGCTGGTGATCGGCGCGCTCGCGCTGCTGGTGTTCCTGGTGTTGCTGGTGGCTTCGCTGCTGCGCATCTCGCGCTACCCCGCTGCGCTCGCCGAAGACCTCAAGCACCCGGTGCGCCACGCCTTCGTGGCCGCGTTCCCGGTGTCGCTGCTGCTGCTGGCCACCGTGGGCGTGGCGCTGGGGGGCGCCGAGGGCGGCCTGGCCCCGCTCTGGCGCGTGCTCTGGTGGGCGGGCAGCCTCACCCAGCTCTGGGCCACGCTGTGGGTGCTGAGCCGCTGGATCTCGCCGGCCGCCGCAGCCCAGCCCGGCCAGGGCCCGGGCAACACGGGGCTGTGGCCGTCGGTCACGCCGGTACTGCTGATCCCGGTGGTGGGCAATGTCGTCGCGCCGCTGGCGGGTCTGCCGCTGGGCATTGACGGCTGGTCGGCCGCGCAGATGGGCATCGGCGTGTTCTTCTGGCCGGTGGTGCTGACCCTGGTGCTGGTCCGGCGCCTCGCCCACAGCCCGCTGCCCGAGCGTGTGCTGCCGGCCTGGTTCATCACCATCGCGCCGCCCGCGGTGATCGGCCTGGTGTTGGTCCAGATGCAGGCGCCGGTGGCGGCGGTGCAGGCGCTCTGGGGCGTGGCGCTGTTCTTCGTGCTGTGGCTGCTGCCGGTCGTGCGCCGCATCGCCGGTCAGCCCTTCGCGGTGCCGTTCTGGGCGCTGTCGTTCCCGTTCGCCGCCTTCACCACGCTCACCCTGCGCCTGGCCGAGCTGCAGCCCGACAGCGTCTGGCACGGCGTGCTGCAGAACGCCGGCGTGCTGCTGCTCGCGTCTACCACCATGACCGTGCTCTGGCTCAGCTTCGCCACCGTGCGCGGCCTGCGCGAAGGCTCGCTGCTGGCGCCCGAACCGGTGGCCAACATCATTCCCGCGTCGGCCTGAGCGGCCGAACACGCGAGACCATGAGCGACGCCGCCGCCACCCCCGGCCCCCAGCCGCTCCCCAGCGAGCGCAAGGCCGAACTGATGCACCGGCTGCGCCGGGCCGAGGGCCAGGTGCGCGGCCTGCAGAAGCTGCTGGAAGAGGGCGCCGACTGCGCCAAGATCGCGCAGCAGCTGCTGGCCACCCGCCACGCACTGGACAGCACCTTCGTGCGGCTCAACCTGTCGCTGGCGGAGCAGGAACTGGCCGCCGGTGCGGGCGGTTCGTCGCAGGCGGTGAGCGAGGTGCTCGACCGCCTGCAGCACAAGCTGGGCCGCGCACGGTAGCCCCACCCCCGCCGCGCTGCGCGCGACCCCCTCAAGGGGGCAACGCCTGCGGCCTGGCGAAGCCAGTTCCGCGGCGTTCTGGGTTTGGGCATTGCGCTCCAGAAAGCGCTTGCACCGGTCGCGTCGCGTGGCTACCCGTCGAACAGTTTTGCCCGCCATGAAGGCAATCGAGCGTGGGCGGGCCGGAATAATCGGCGCATGGACTTTCTCACCGCTTTGCCCCTGCTGGCCGCCGCCGCGTTTGCCGCCGGCGTGCTCAACGCCATCGCCGGTGGCGGCAGTTTCCTCACGTTTCCCGCGCTGGTGTTCACCGGCGTGCCGCCCATCGTGGCCAATGCCACCAGCGCGCTCGCGGTCAGCCCCGGCTACCTGGGCAGCACGCTGGGCTTCCGGCCCGAGCTGCGCGCGCTGCCAGCACGGCGCCTGCGGCGTGAGATGCTGATTTCGGCTGCGGGCGGCGTGGCTGGTGCGCTGTTGCTGCTGGTCACGCCGGCCAAGCTGTTTGCCGGCATCGTGCCCTGGCTGCTGCTGTTCGCCACCGTGCTGTTCGCGGCCGGCCCCGCCATCGCCCGGCGCGCCGCCTTGGCCTCGCACGAAGGCCAGGGCCTGGCGCGCTGGCGCGAGCCCGCGTTGCTGGGCGTGGCCATCTACGGTGGCTATTTCAACGGCGGCCTGGGCATCCTGCTCATGGCGCTCTACACCGTGGCCGGCGAGTCGCGGTTGAACGTCGTCAACGCGCTCAAGAACCTCAACTCGCTGGTGCTGTCCTGGCTGTCCGTGGCGGCCTTCGTGCTGGCCGGCGCCATCGCCTGGAAAGAAGGCCTGCTCATGATGGTGGCCGCCACGGCGGGCGGCTACGTGGGCGCGCGCTGGTCGCGGCGGCTGCCGGCGCACTGGGTGCGCGTGGGCGTGATCGCCGTGGGGCTGGTGATGAGCGCGTTGTTCTTCGCACGCGGCTGAAAACCGCTCAAGTTCCAGACCGCGATCACAGCCGCACCGGCCGGCGCCAACGGGCGCTGAACGCGTCGATCAGCGCGATCTCACCACCGGCCAGATGGCCGTCGGCCAGCATCAGCGCCTCGCACTGCTGCACGATCTGGTCCTGCAGGGCCGGATCGGTGACCTCCGCCATGAGCTGCGCCCGCGTTGCGTCGTCCACCACGCCGGTCCAGACGCCGCCGCTGGCCTGCAACAGGTCCTGGCAGAAGCGCTGAATCACGGCCTGGAACGCCTCGGCGCTGAGCCCCAGTTGGCGCGGTGCGTCGAGCCGGGCCAGCGCCTGCAGCTCGCTCATGGCGTACTGGCCATCGGCCACCAGGGCCATCGCCACCAGGCGGGCCGCGGCCTGCGGGCTGTTCGTGCGGTAGGTCTGCATGGGGCGCGCTCTATCTATATATATGTGCGTGTGCCTGTTGAAAGGGAGTCCTGCCGGGCTCAATCGTTCCCGCCGATGCCCATGAGGCTCAGCAGGCTGGTGAACAGGTTGAAGGCCGAGACGAACAGGCCCACGGTGGCCAGCACGTAGTTGGTCTCACCGCCGCTGACGATGCGGCTGGTCTCGAACAGGATCAGACCCACCGACAGCAGCGCCACCAGGCCCGACACCGCCATCGCCAGCGCCGGCATCTGGAAGAAGTACGCGCCCACGGCCAGTACCAGCGCAATCACCAGGCCGGCGAACAGGAAGCCGCCCATGAAGCTGAAGTCACGCCGTGTCGTCAGCACATAGGCCGACAGCGCCACGAAGGTGGCACCGGTGGCGCCGAGCGCGGCCACGATGGTGCCGGCGCCGCCGGGCAGGGCCAGCGTGTGCGTCAGCAGCGGGCCGAGCGTGTAGCCCATAAAGCCGGTGAGCGCGAACACGGCGGGCAGCGCCCAGCCGCTGTTCTGCAGCTTGTGCACCGCGAACAGCAGGCCGAAGTAGCCCGCCAGCGTGATCACCAGCCCGGGCGCAGGCCAGTTGCCGGCCACCGCCAGCGCGGCCACGCCCGCGCTGAACAGCAGCGTGAGCGAGAGCAGGGCGTAGGTGTTGCGCAGCACCCGGGCCACCTGCGGGCGGTCCAGGGCGAGCGAGGGGCGGGCGGGCAGGGAAGGGTGGCGTGTCGTGCGTTCCATGAGGGTTCTCCAGAGGTGAACAGGGAGCCTCGAAGATAGGGCTGCACTCGCTTCCTAAAAAGCAGACAATAACGAACAATCATTCAGTCAACAACGAACCATGAGTCAGGACCTGAACTACAAGCACCTGTATTACTTCTGGGTCACGGCCAAGGAGGGCGGCATGTCCCACGCCGCCGACCGGTTGGGCATGGCGGTGCAGACCATCAGCGCACAGGTCAAGCTGCTGGAGCAGTCGCTGGGCCACGCGCTGTTCAAGCCGGCCGGGCGCGGCCTGGCCCTCACCGAGGCCGGCCACGCCGCGCTGCAGGTGGCCGAGCAGATCTTCCAGCTCGGCGAACAGTTGCCCGCCGCCGTGCGCGACGCCACCAGCCAGAGCAGCGTGCGCCTCGTGGTCGGCATCTCCGACGGCCTGGCCAAGCTGGCCGTGCGCGAACTGCTCGCCCCGGCGCTCGAAGAGCCGCGCCTGCGCCTGGTGTGCCACGAAGACGACTTCGACGACCTGCTGGCCGACCTCGCCCTGCACCGGCTCGACGTGGTGCTGTCCGACCGGCCCGCGCCCGCCAACCCCAACCTCAAGCTCTACAGCCACGCCATGGGCTCTTCGCCCCTGGGCTGGTACGCGCCCAAGGCCTGGCTGGCCCAGGCCCGCCACAACTTCCCGCACAGCTTGGCCGAGGTGCCGGTGCTGCTGCCCAGCTCGCACGCCTCGGTGCGCCTGCGCATCGACCACTGGTTCGAGCAGCAGGGCGTGGTGCCCCACCTGGTGGGCGAGTTCGAAGACAGCGCCCTGCTGGCCACCTTCGGCGCCTCGGGCATGGGCGTGTTCCCCGCGCCCGAACGCATGCGCGAGCAGCTCTCGCAGGGCCACGGCCTGACATGGTTCGCGCCCTGCGAAGGCGTGCAGGAACACTTCTTCGCCATCGGCACCGCGCGCAAGGTGCAGCACCCGTTGGTGCAGAAGCTGCTCGCGGCGGTGTGATCCAGGCAATAAAAAAGCTGCTCCGCCAGAGACGGGGCAGCGTGGCCGGGGGACTGTCGGAACCGGCCGTTCAGGCCGCCGTGTCCCGCATCAAGGTGGTGAACCAGGTGCCCATGTCCTTGAAGTTGTCCTGGCTGACCGTTGCGGCCTCGGTGGGCACGGCCGGTACGCCATTGATCAGCAACTGGCCGCCATTGGAAGCAATCTTCATCTTGCCGTCGGCGCTGTCGTACTGGTACACGGCGGTCAACCACGAGGCGGTTTTCGCGGTGATCGGCGAATAACAGGCCGAGTTCGCCACTGGCTGTGGGTCTGGCTGGCCGCCGGTCATCAGTCGCACGATGGCATCGGCGCAGATCTTGGCCTCCTGGTTCGCCACGTGTCCAGCCTTGGGCATGCCGCAGCTGGACGCATCGCCGATCACGTGGATGCCGACCGCGCCCGCCGCCGTCGACTCATAGCTCAGGACATTGACATTGGCCCAGCGACCTGCGGTGCCGTTGTTCAGGCCCGCCTGCGCCAGCCACCCGCCCGCCTCGCTGCCGGTGGCTCGGTGCGGCACGATGGGGTTGACCACCCTGGCCTGAATTACCTGACTCACCCCCAGGGCGTCCACGTAGGACACCACCTTGGTCATGGGGTCGATGGTGATCCCGGTGACACCGGGAACGTAGCGGATCACGCCCGCGTGGGTTTGGCCAAAGGCCGTTTCGAAGGTGTGCCGCTCGGCCTGGATCGACGGGTTTTCGTCGAGCACGATCACCTGGCATCCCGCGCGCTGGGTGGTCTTCAGGTGATCTGCCACCACGCAGGCGCGCTCGTAAGGGCCGGGTGGGCAGCGGTAGGGCGCCTTCGGGATCGTCATCACGAAAACGTCCTTGTCGCGCATGGCGACAACCTGTTGCCGCAACAGCGTGGTCTGGGCACCGGCCCGCCAGGCGTGAGGGGTGCGCGCCTCGTAGTCGGCCTGCGTCAGGCCGTAGGCGTCGTCGAAGCTGACCCCGGGCGCGAGCACCAGGCGGTCATACATCAGCGTCGACTGGTCCGACAGCGTGACGGTTCGTGTGTTGCGGTCGATCGCCACCACGCTGCCCGCCTTGCGGACCACGCCGTAGCGGGTGGTCAGCGCGTCGCGCGTGAACTGCAGCGTTGAAATGTTGCGGCTGCCGTTGAGCACCAGGTTGCTCATGATGCTGGAGGTGTAGAGCGCGTCGGGCTCCACCAGCGTGACCTGCAGGCCGCTGCCGCCCCACAGGCGGAGGTACTTGGCCACGGTCATGCCGGCCATGCCGCCACCGACCACCACCACCCGCTGACCCGAGATGCCGGTCGTCGCCAGCTCGCTGGCGACCGTGACGGGTTTCCGGCCCTTGACGGACCGCAGGGAGGTGACACCACTGTCGGCCCAGCCCGCAAACGGCAGCAGCCCTGTGGCCAGCCCACCCGCCGCAAGCCCCACCCATTGGCGACGAGACAGCCCAGTTTCGATTGGATTGTTTTTCATGGTGATTCCGTTCACTGTTGGAGGTAGGTGATGATTTTCTGGAGCTGCGCCGTGGTGTAGCCTTGCGCGTGCGCGGCCATGATGTCGCGGCTCGCTGTCTTGGTCATGTACTCCAGCACCTCTTCAGCCTCCCCACCGCGGATGTTTTCGAAACCGCCGCTGCCCATCGTGCCGTGGCACTGGAAACAATTGGAAGCAAGAAGGCGCCCTTCGGTGTTCTTCGGCTGCACGATGCGGCCGCCCGACGAGTCTTTGCTCAATCCCTGCGGCGATGCCAAGTCGGCCACATCGGTGGAGGTTTCGGTGGTGGTCAGAGCGGTCCCGCTGTTGGTGTTGGCCTGGGTTTCAAGGCCGGGGGAAGCGGGATCGGTGCGGGCGGTTTTAGAGCGGGTCAGCCCCGCGTTGCTGTCCGAGTCGGTCGCACCACCGCAGGCCACCAGGGCGCAAGCAGCGGTCAGGGCGATCAAGCCGGTGTGCAACACCCGACTTCGGGGCCATTGCGTCACTTTCATGATTTCTCCTTCTCTTTGGTTTCACGCGTATTGCGTGAAATGAAGCTAGGTCCCGCGGCTTTGGATAACCTTAAATCGTATGTGGATATAAGCAATAATTGTTACCAACTGGTGCAGCACCGCGCAGGCCGTGGTTCTGCGGAAGTCGTCGTGTCTGGCCTGAAGGCGGAACAGGGGGCCTTGCACAATGACTTCATGAACGTCCAGACCCCCGCCACCCAAGTCCCCTGGGCCGTGAGCAGCCCGTTTCGCATGCGCCCGGGTCTCGCGCGCCTGACCACGGTGCACGGCGCGCCCGAGGCAGCGCCACCGCTGTTCGTGCGTGATCCGCAGGCCGCCGCCTACGCCGAACACAAACGAGTGTCGCTGCAGCAGCACCGCGCACGTAGCCAGATCGGCGAGGCCGACCCGGCCGTGTTGCAGGCCATCGCTGAGGCCTACGAGCGGCAGACCGGCGTCGCGATCGCACCCGAGGCCGACGCATTGGCGCAGGGCCTGCAGGAAGACTTCGTGATCCTGCACGACGACCGCGAAGGCATGCGAACGCGCTTCCTCTCGGTGTGCTTCCCCTCCAACTGGGCGCCCGCCGAAAAGATCCATCTGGACTTCGCCGCCATCCACGCGCCGGTCGCCGACAACGCGCTGCTGCAGGCCGGCGGCCAGGCCATCATCGACATGGCCTTTCGCCAGGCCAGCATGCTGCGCCACGTCTGGCTGCTCACCCCCAACGGCGATCTGGCCCAGCACCCCGAGACCCGCCGCACGCGCTGGGAAGACGCGGTGGCGCAGGCCGACGCATCGGGCGCGTCGGGCCGCCTGATCGACCAGGTGTTCTTCCGCGTCGAGCGCCAGACCACGCTGCCGCTGCCCGCGCTGCGGCGCGGCGTGTTCTTCATCCGCGTGATGGTGTGCCCGCTCACCGAGGCCTTGGGCGTCGAGCCCGGGCGCGCCACGCAGCTGGCCGAAGCGCTGGCCTCAATGAGCGAGGCCGTGGTGGCCTACCGCGGCATGGTGGCGGTGCAGGCGCGGCTGTGTGGCGAGCTCGCTGCCCTCGGGCCCTGAATCGCAGGGCACGCGCACCGGGGCGTCAACGCGGCGGCAGCCCGATCGCGCGCAGCACGTGGGTCACGAAACGGCTCAGCTTGGGCAACTGGCGGCGGTCGGACGCGTACACCAGGTGCACCGGCCGGGCCGGCGGCGAGCAGTGCTGCAGCACTGCCACCAGCTGGCCGCTGGCCAGGTCGTCGGCCAGCAGCACCTCGGGTTGCATCACCAGGCCGAGCCCGGCCAGGGCGGCGCGGCGCAGGCCGTCGCCGTGGTTGCAGGTCAGGCGGGCCTGCTCGGGCCACTGGTACGACTGTGAGCCTTCGTGCAGCGTCCACTCGGTGCGGCGCTGCCAGACCGAATGGCTCAGGCAGACATGCCGCGCCAGATCGGCGGCGCTCTGCGGGCTGCCATGGCGCTGCAAGTAAGCCGGCGCGGCGGCGATCATCATGCGGTAGGGCCGCAGCGGCCGGGCGACCAGGCTTTCGTCGGCGACGCGGCCGATGCGCACGGCAGCGTCAATCCCCTCGCCGGCCAGATCGGCCACGCCGTCGGTCAGCTGCAGGTCCACACGCACCTTTGGATAGCGCAACAGAAACTGCGCCACCAGCGGCGCGATGGTGTGGCTGCCCAGCGTGACCGGCGCGCTCACACGCAACAGCCCCTGGGGCGCTGCGCGGCTGCGCTCCACCGCCGACTCGGCCCAGCGCACCTGCTCCAGCACGCGCTTGCAGTCTTCGTAGAACGCCGCGCCCACTTCGGTGAGGCTGTGGCGGCGCGTGCTGCGCTGGAGCAAGCGGGCGCCCAGGTGGGCTTCCAGCTGCTGGATGTGCTTGCCCACCATCACCGCCGAGATCTCCAGCCGGCTCGCTGCAGCCGCGAAACTGCCCGCGTCGACCACGGCCACCATCACCTCCATGCTGCGCAGCTTGTCCATGCGTATTCCTAACCAATGGTTTGTAGTGTGAGAAGAGTTTGCTACTTTATGCCATAAAGTGTTAGGCAAACAATGGCGGCTTCTCAACTTCCACTGAACAGGAAACAGCCATGAAGATTCTTCTCATCGGTGCCGGCGGCACCATCGGACAAGCCGCGGTGCAGGCCCTGGGTTCGCGCCACGAAATCGTCAGCGCCGGGCGCAGCAGCGGCCAGCACCGCGCCGATCTGTCACAACCGGACAGCCTGGTGGCCTTGCTGGAAGCGGTGGGCCCCGTCGACGCCATCATCAGCACCGCCGGCAACCTGCACTTCGGCCCGCTGACCGAGATGACCGCCGAGCAGTTCAAACTCGGCCTGCAGGACAAGCTGCTCGGCCAGGTGCAACTGGCCCTGGCCGGCCACCGCTACCTGAACGATGGCGGCTCCATCACGTTGACCAGCGGCGTGCTGGCGATCGAGCCGATCCGCAACGGCGCCAACGCCACGGCGGTGAACGCGGCGATCGAAGGTTTTGTGGCCGCCGCGGCGATCGAGCTGCCGCGCGGCATCCGCATCAACGCCGTCAGCCCGACGCTGCTGACCGAATCGCTGCCCACCTACGGCCCGTTCTTTCCCGGCTTCGAAACCGTGTCGTCGCAACGCGTGGGCCTGGCCTACCAGCGCAGCGTGGAAGGCGCGCAGACCGGCAGGGTCTACCGCGTGATGTGAGCGGCCGAAAAAAAGCGACCCGAGGGTCGCTTTTTTGCAGAAGCGCTGAAGCCCTCAGCCGCTCAGACCACCTTCACCGTCGTCGTCTTGCCATTGGTCTTCACCGACTCGATGCCCGCATCGCGGCCCGCCGCCGCCTTGTACATCTGGCTCGTGCCGATCACCTGGTGGTTGGCGGCCTTGAGGTTGAAGTAGCAGCGCCCGTCGGACGCGTCCTTGCGCTCGTAGCGCGCGTCGTCGCCACAGTTGGCCTGCACCGACTGGATGCCACCCTCCGCCGAGGCCTTGGTGGCGTACTGCTCGCTGCGCAGGATCACCTCCCCGTTGCCCGCTTTCAGGACAAATGAGAACTGCCCTTTGTCGTTGGAACCCAATTCGTAGCTGCCTGCCATGTCTGCTCCTTGATGGTGAAAGAAGGGTGCTAAAGCAGGCGGATGATAGGTCGGAGGTTTCGTGCTGAACAGTCCCGCGAACCCCAGACCGCCGATCCGAAAGATCCCCGCCTTATCCCCAAACGTGCTTCAATACCATCCATATGGAATCCATAAGGATGGTGCCAAGATGGCCGAGAACAAACTGACCGACCCCAGAGCCCGGGTCGGCGAGACCGAGAAGATGACCATCAACCTCGGTGTGGTGGACCTCGGGCAGGTGGACTTGCTGGTGCAGGAGGGCTTTTATTCCAACCGCTCCGACCTGATCCGTACCGCCGTGCGCAACTTGCTCGCCTCGCACGCGGACACGCTGCGCCAGACGGTGGCACGCCGCATGCTCATGCTGGGTCTGCAGCACCTGAGCCGCACCGATCTGGAACGCGCCGTGGCCGCCGGGCAGCAGCTGAACATCCAGGTGGTCGGGTTGGCGCGCATCGCCGACGACGTGTCGCCCGAACTGGCCCTGGCGGCCATCGCTTCCGTGTCGGTGCTGGGCGCTTTCCACGCCAGTGCCGCCGTGCGGCAGGCGCTGGCCGGCCGCATGCTCTGACGCCGCCTTTTCTTCAACCACATCCACCCACCCGCAGGCGCCCGCCCATGCCCACGCTTGCTGAAAGAACCCTCCCGATTTGAAACAACGCACCTCACCGCCCGCCCACCTCACCCCCATCCCGAGTGCCATTGCCATGAACATCCAAGACACCATCGAGCGCGCGCTCAAGGCCGCCGGGCTGAACACCGGCAGCGGCCCCATGCGCGGCGTGACCGAGACGATCCGCAAGGCCCTGTCGTCGGCGGGCCTGGGTGGCGGGGCACAGCCGTCCGGCGCAGCGCCCGCCAGGCGCCCGCCCGCTGACGCCGACACCATCGACGTGGTGGCGCGCGAGGTGGCCACGCCGCCCGAAACCACGGCCCCGGCCGCCAAGCGGCCCGCCGCCGAGCCGGCCCCTCCCAATGAGCCGGACCACACGGTCGAAGCCGCTGAAACCGCCGAAGGCCAGTTCCTCGCCGGCAACTTCAGCGCCGCCGTGGGCACCCGCGCCTACAAGCTCTACCTGCCCCCGCAGGTCGCTAAGGCCAAGGCCAAAGCCATGCCGCTGGTGGTCATGCTGCACGGCTGCACCCAGTCGGCCGACGACTTTGCCGCCGGCACGCAGATGAACCGCCTGGCCGACCAGCACGGCTTTCTCGTGCTCTACCCCGAGCAGGCCGTGGCCGCCAACGCCTCGCGCTGCTGGAACTGGTTTCGCGCCGAAAGCCAGGCGCGCGAAGGTGGCGAGGCCGAGCTGATCGCCGACATGGTGCAGGCCGTGGTGGCCGAGCAGCCGGTGGACGCTCGGCGCGTTTTCGTCGCGGGTCTCTCGGCCGGTGCGGCCATGGCCGTGATCCTGGGGGAAACCTACCCCGAGCTGTTCGCCGCCGTGGGCGCCCACTCGGGCCTGCCCTACGCCGCCGCGCACGACATCTCGTCGGCCCTGTCCGCCATGAAAGGCCACAGCGTGATGGGCAGGCCCCACTTTCCCGGCACCGCAGACGACCCGCGCCGCCAGACCACGCAGGCCGTGCCCACCATCGTCTTTCACGGCGACCACGACCGCACCGTGAAGCTCAGCAACGCCGAACACATCGAGCAGCAGGCCCTGGGTGCCCACGCCGCCCACACAGCGGCGAGCCAGGCCGGCCTGCGCAGCCACACCGAGCAAGGCGTGGCGCCCGATGGTCGCGGCTACACCCGCACCGTGCACAGCGACGCCAGCGGCCAGCCGCGCGTGGAAGTCTGGACGCTGCACGGCGCGGGCCACGCCTGGTCTGGCGGCGACGCGGCCGGCAGTTACACCGACAGCGCCGGCCCCAACGCCTCGGCCGAAATGCTGCGCTTCTTCCTGGCGCAACCGCGGGCGAACTGACCCGGCATCACACGCCGTCAGGGTAACGCGCCCGGGTGGCCGCCAGCTCGTCGAGCAGCCGCTGCCGCAGCGCGGGCGGCGCGATCACCTCCACCTCGGCCCCGTAAGACAGCAAGCGGCGCGCGCCGTGTTCGACGGACTCGATGGGCATGAGCACCGTCGTCCAGCCCACGCGGTTCGGCTCAGCGCCCGGCGCCGCGTCGGGCGCAAAGGGAATGCGCTCGTTGTGCAGCCAGCCCAGGGCGCGCGGCGACACGGCCACCCGCGCCTGCAGCGTGCGCAACTCGGCCTCGAAGCGGGCGGCCGAGGCCTGCCAGTAGGCCGCGAGGTCGAACGCCTTGGGCCGGCGGAATTTCGTGGGCAGCGTGCGCAGTGTCTTCACGGCGCCGAGCCGGTAGGTGCGCACGGCGTCCTGCCCCGTCGCACGCGCCGCCATGTACCAGGTGCCCGCCTTCAGCACCAGGCCCAGCGGCTCCAGCTCGCGCTCGGCCTGGCCGCGCCAGCTCTCGTAGCGCACGGCCACGCGCCGCGCGTTCCACACCGCCTCGGCCACCTCGCGCAGATGCGCTGGCGTCTCCTGCGCGCGGTACCAGTCCACCGGGTCGATGTGCAGGCGCGCGCCCACGCGGTCGGCCTGCTCGCGCCATTCGGCCGGCAGGCTCGCCACCATCTTCAGCCGCGCCGAAGCCGCCGCCGCGCCCAGGCCCAGGTCCGTCGCCGCGCCCGGCAGCCCGGCCAGCAGCAGCGCCTGCGACTCCGGCTCCGTCAGCCCCGTGAGCTGTGTGCTCCAGCCCTCGCGCAGCTGAAACCCGCCCTGGCGCCCGCGCTCGCCCCACAGCGGCACGCCCGCCGCCGAGAGCTGGTCAATGTCGCGAAGGATCGTGCGCACCGACACCTCCAGCGCGCGTGCCAGCGCGGGCGCCGTCTGCCGGCCATGCGCCTGCAGCAGCATCAGGATCGACAGCAGGCGGCTCGCTTTCATCTCAATTTCCCATGGCTCCGGAGTGACATGCACAACGCATGAAGCGCCCTATCCCAGCGATCACCGAGGAACCGGCTTTGCCGGGCCTCTGGTGATGCCCCCTTGAGGGGGTCGCGCGAAGCGCGGCAGGGGTGGACGTGATTAATACATGACACAACATGGCATGTTATGGCAGGCAAGCTCTGCCCATCGCAACTTTCACCCCATACCCTCCATGGACTGGCTCAGCTTCCCCCTCGCCCACACCGCCCACCTCTGGCTCTTCTTTCTGCTCGTGTTCGGCATCATCGCGCTGCCCGGGCTCGACATGGCCTTCGTGCTCGGCAGCTCGCTGGTGGACGGCCTCAAAGGCGGCCTGGCTGCGCTCACGGGCGTGGTCGCCGGCGGCGTGGTGCATACCGCCATGGCCAGCCTCGGCGTGGGCCTGGCCCTGCAGGCGCTGCCCCAGCTGTTCAACGCCATGCTCATCGCCGGCGCGCTCTACCTCGCCTGGATCGGCTGGCAGCTTGTGCGCGGCGCCGCCGCGCTGGGCGAGGTGAGCGCGCAGGCCTCGCGCCCGCTCGCCGCCACCTTCCGGCGCGGCCTGCTCACCTGCCTGCTCAACCCCAAGGCCTACCTCTTCATGGTCGCCGTGTTCCCGCAGTTCGTGCACCCGGCCTACGGCCCGCTGGCCGTGCAGGCCGTGGCCCTGGGTGCCATCATCGCGGCCACCCAGATCGGCGTGTACGGCGCCGTGGCGCTGGGCGGCGTGCGCGTCAAAGCCTGGCTGCGCGGCAGCGGGCGCGCCCAGGTGCTGGCCGGGCAGAGCCTGGGCTGGCTGCTGGTGGTGGGCGGGGTGTGGACGCTCTGGCAAGGCTGGCAGACCGCCGGGGTCTGAGCGCCTGAGAGGGGTTGGGCCCGTGGCCCGTGCCGAGCCTGCCACGGCCGGCCTCATGGCCCGCCCGCTGGCGGGCCCTTGCGCTGCGTGGCACCATCGCGGCTGCTCGCGCCCGCGCACCGCGGCCGCCCGTTCAACCCACACCTCCGCGAAGACCCCATGGAACTGCCCGCTCACCAGCTCAGCATGACGGTGCTGATGACCCCCGACACCGCCAACTTCTCCGGCAACGTGCACGGCGGCACCATCCTCAAACTGCTCGACCAGGTGGCCTACGCCTGCGCCAGCCGCTACGCCGGCAGCTACGTCGTCACCCTCAGCGTGGACCAGGTCATGTTCCGCCAACCCATCCACGTGGGCGAACTCGTCACCTTCCTCGCCTCCGTCAACCACACCGGCAGCTCCTCCATGGAAGTGGGCATCAAGGTGATCGCGGAAAACATCCGCACCCAGGCCAAGCGCCACGTCAACAGCTGCTTCTTCACCATGGTGGCGGTGGACGACACCGGCAAACCCGTCCCCGTGGCCCCCCTGCGCCCCTTCTCCCCCGACGAACGCCGCCGCCACGCCGCGGCCGAGGTGCGCAAGGCCATGCGGCGCGAGATGGAGCAGCGGTTTGGGGCGGTGCGGTAAGGCGAAGGGACCACCGTCGACCCCCTTGCCTTGCATGCCGCCCCGCCGAGCCCCTGACGCATCGCCCATCGCATCGCCGGAAGCGGGTGGCTTGCAAGACCCGGCCCTGCTGCGGCGCCTGCTGCGTGCGAAAGACCGCATGGATGCGGCGTCGCACGAAGCCTGGCCCGTGAAGCGGCTGGCCGAGGTGAGCGGTGTTTCCGAAGCCCATTTCGCGCGCTCGTTCAAGCAGGCCTTCGGCATCCCGCCGCACCGCTACCTGTTGACGCGGCGCATCGAGCAGGCCACCACGCTGCTGCGCGACACCGAGCTGCCCATCATCGAGATCGCCTTCGCCACCGGCTGGGAGAGCCTGGGCACCTTCGGGCGGATCTTCCGCGACATCACCGGCCAGAGCCCGAGCGCCCTGCGCCTGCAGGCCAGGGCCGCGGCGGGGCCCCTCGACCGCGTGCCCGCCTGCGTGCTGAAAGCCGCGCAGCGGCCAGACCTCACCACAGCAGTTTCGGAGAAGCGGCGCCGCGCCGCGAAGGGTACAAACCGGCCATCCCTCAAGGATTCAACCAAGGAGATGTGATGAGCCAAGGTATCAATGTGGTGGGCTTGTACGTGAACGACCAAGACGAAGCGCTGGAGTTCTACGTCGGCAAGCTCGGTTTTCGCGTGCACACCGACGTGCGCAATGGCGCCTACCGCTGGCTGACGGTGCAGCACCCGCAGCAGCCGTCGTTCCAGCTTGGCCTGTTCACACCGGGGCCGCCCATGCACGACGAGGCGACGGCGCAGACGCTGCGCGCCATGGTGGCCAAGGGCGCGATGCCGCCGCTGGTCTTGACCGTGGCCGACTGCCGGGCCACCTACGGGCAGTTGCAGGCCCTGGGCGTGGAATTCACGCAGGAGCCGGTGGAACGCTTTGGCAGCATCGACGCCGGTTTCCGCGACCCGGCGGGCAACGGCTGGAAGATGATCCAGGCGGCGGAGGGCTCGAAATGAACGGCAGTGCCTGGTTTCGCCGGACCCACCGCTGGGTCTCCATGGCCTTTACGGCGACGGTCATCGCCAACTTCGTCGTCCGCGCACAAGGGCAGGGCGAGCCCCCACCCTGGGTGACCTACGCGCCGCTGCTCCCCTTGGGGCTGCTGCTGTTGACGGGGCTGTATTTGTTCGCGTTGCCCTACTTGGGCCGTCGCGGGGAGCCGCGGTCCCTTGGTGCGGGAGACGAACCGAGCGCCTGAAGGGGGCCGTCAGATGCGCGCATCGAAACGTTGTTCGTGTGAAGCCTACGACGGGCGGGTGTCGGCCAGGGGACTAAACCGCTCGCGCGGTAGGCGCTCCGGCTACGTTGGTGGCCTTCGTTGCGCCTGTGATTCTGCGATGTTGGCGGTCGAGGCAATCCGCCTCGGTCACCGACAGGAGCAGGATCATGGACGTTTCCACCCCGACCCCATCCGCGGCCGTCTCGCCGCTGCGCCAACGCATGCTCGACGACATGCGCATGCGCCAGTTCGCAGAGCACACGCAGGAGGGTTACATCCGCGCCGTGCGCAAGCTCGCCACCTTCCTCGGCCGCTCGCCGCACACCGCCACCGCCGAGGATCTGCGCCGCTTCCAGTTGCACCTGGTGGACACCGGCACCGGCCCGGTCACCATCAACGCCACCATCACCGGGCTGAAGTTCTTCTTCGACATCACGCTGGGCCGGCCCGAGCTCATGCTCAAGATGACGCATGTGGCTGTGCCTCGCAAGCTGCCCGTGATCCTGAGCCCCGAGGAAGTCGGTCGCCTGATCGCCGCCGCGCCCAACCTCAAGCACCAGGCCGCCATGTCGGTGGCCTACGGCGCGGGCCTGCGCGTCAGCGAGGTCGTCTCGCTCAAGGTCGGCGACATCGATGGTGAGCGCATGACCCTGCGCGTGGAGCAGGGCAAAGGCCGCAAGGATCGCTACGCCATGCTCAGCCCCGTGCTGCTGGAGCGGCTGCGCGCCTGGTGGAGACTGGGCCATGCCCAGGGCAAGATCCGGCACGGTGGTTGGCTGTTCCCGGGCCTGGACCCCACCGATCACGTGACCGCGCGCCAGCTCAACCGCGCCGTACACCTGGCCGCCGCCACGGCCGACATCGACAAGCGCATCACGCCGCACGGCCTGCGCCATGCCTTTGCCACCCATCTGCTGGAGCAGAAGGTCGATATCCGCGTCATCCAGGTGCTGCTCGGGCACAAGCGGCTGGACACCACGACCCTGTACGCTGCCGTGGCCACCGACCTGCTGCGCCGGGTCATCAGCCCTCTGGATCACACGTCCGCCAAGCCCGCAGGCGAACCAGCGCCCGAACCTGCACCGCAGCCGCCAGCCCTGTAGTGGTACGCCATCGTGCAGGCGCGACCCGCCCTGGAGGTCGCCGACATCTTCCGTGCCCATGGACCCGCCTGGCGTGAGGCCCAGCGCGGCCACCTGAGCCTGGCGCAGCTCAAGGTGATGTCGGCCATCACCCAGTGCCGCACAGCGGCACTGGGTGGCCATGTCCTGCGCTGCGACGGGTGTGGCCTGGATCAGGTTTCATACAACTCGTGCCGCAACCGGCACTGTCCGAAGTGCCAGAGCAGCGCAGCCAAGCGCTGGCTGGATGCGCGCCAGGCCGATCTGCTGCCGGTGGAGTACTACCACGTGGTCTTCACGCTGCCGGCGCCGATCGCCGACATCGCGTACCAGAACAAGGCGGCGCTGTACGGCTTGCTGTTCGACATCGCCGCCGAGACACTGCTGCGTATCGCGGCCGACCCCAAGCACTTGGGCGCCCACATCGGCGCCACGCTGGTGCTGCACACCTGGGGCTCGGCCCTGACTCATCACCCACACGTGCATGGCATCGTGCCGGGTGGCGGGTTGGCGCCCGACGGCTCGCGCTGGGTGGCCTGCCGGCCGGGGTTCTTCCTGTCGGTGCGCGTTCTGTCTCGGTTGTTCAGGCGCCGCTTCCTGGAGGAACTGCAGCGGCTGCACGATGGCGGCAAACTCAGGTTCTTCGGCGAGCATGCGGCGCTGACCAACGCCGATGCCTTCAAGGCGTGGCTCGCGCCACTGCGCAAGAGCGAGTGGGTGGTCTATGCCAAGCGGCCATTCGCCGGACCGCAGGCGGTACTGGCCTACCTGTCGCGATACACGCACCGCGTGGCCATCTCCAACAGCCGGCTGCTCGCGATGGACGAGCGCGGCGTCACCTTCCGCTGGAAGGACTACCGGGCGAACAAGCCTGGCATGGGCAAGAAGCGCCACAAGGCGATGACGCTGAGCCCGCAGGAGTTCATGCGCCGCTTCCTGTTGCATGTCCTCCCAGGCGGCTTCCACCGGATCCGGCACTACGGTCTGCTGGCCAACAGCAACCGGCGGGTCAACCTGGCGCTGGCGCGCCAGTTGTTGCAGGTGACGCCGTCATCGCCGCAAGCGCCGGCCGCCGATGGCTTGGACTCGCCGCGTCCGACCTTCGTCTGCGCGCACTGCGGCCACGCGATGACGGTGCTGCAGGTCCTCTTGCGCGACTGCTCGATTCGGGCGCCGCCGGCACCATGACCACGCTCGAACACCGCCGATCAACTCGACGCTGGACATGGCGTCCGGTGGGCTGCTGCGTGCGTCGTTTGGTCAGCGTCTGCGCAGGCTCGGCTAGGAGCTACTGTCGTATCGAAGTGGCACACGCACGGGCGCCTGCGGTCATCGATGAGGTGTCGATGCTCAGTCGTAGGCTGCCAACTCGCGACGCGAGCGCAGAGCAATCGCCATAGCCACCGCGCTCGACATCTACCGTGGCGCTCGCCGCGGTTTCCTCCCTCGAGGCTTATGCAACACCTGCCCGACAGCAGTGAGGGTGTTCGACCGCTTGTGCGGCTGGGCAGGTGTCACACAAGCCTTAACTGAAGCAGTCGGTGATCATGCGGTGAAGCAGACGGTCAACGACCCAAGCTTAGCGACTCGGCCTGCGGGACGCTAAGCTTGCAACAGTGATGCAATGGCCGGGTTCGCTGCAGCGCATGGTTAGGCGTTGCAATCATTTGGAGGGGTAGCGAATGAGAGTTTCTTTCAATTCTTCGGGCGGGGGCAAGCTGGACTCTTCGCGTCGCAAGCTGAGGTATGCAGCGTCGAGCAAAGCGCGAGTCTCATCGAACTTGGCCTTTGATGGAGTGTGGTTCATCCAGTGAGAGTAAACGCTAACGGTCTTTACGCCCTCGGAATCCTGCTTGGTCTCGACTACGCCTCCGGTTGTAGTGGTCGCAAATGAGAACTGATTAAAAGCGGGGTCGCGTCTGACACCGTCGTATAAACCCCAGGATGTTCGAGGCGGGGCTTCTCGTTGCATGACGCGCTGAACGCCAGGAACAGATTTGAGGGCGGCGACGACAGCCGAAGCCTCTGGTAATCGGTGGACCTGCACAGTGCGCCTGCTGCCGCTGATCGTGTCACAGCCTGTGAGAAGCATGGCGCTGAAAGCGGAGATGAGGACCGCTAGTAGCTTCAATTGTTTTTCGTTCATATGAACATCTGTAGTAACGCCTAACCAATCATGAGTTGGCCCACTCACTCCCGAGCATGAAAGCCCAGTTCGAGTGCACCATGTGAGGACGCACGCAGGTGCGAAGAGATCGTAAAACAAACGAAGGCCCGACCCCGGCCAACACCGGTCGGTTGTCAAACCGAAAAGCAGTCCTTCAACTTCCCGTTTCAGCAACGCACCATAGTGTGGCGGCTGCAAGCATTTGTCATGCCCTCTCTTCTAGGTTGGCTATAAGTTCAATCTGCAAATCGACCCATGATTGAAAATCATCAGATTCCTCCCACAACTCCTTCAGCTCGGATGAGTCTAGTATTTTTCCAACAGCCTGGATTGATTTGGAGACATCTTCAGAATCGAATGTAATTGCCTTCTTCTTGATGAAGCCGTGCTTCCGGTTTAGCCAGGCGGACACATCTTCTGAAACACGTGAGTGATCCGATGTCTTCCCAGCATAGACAACCTCTGCGGCTGCGAGTGCAACACAGCAATCTGGTGCTTCCAGATATTCCTGATTGTTCAGCACGGTGTCCAGAGCCTGATGAATGACAGATTTGTCTTTCGACTTCTCCAAATCATAGACCCAGTCACCGGCATCATCGTTCTCGAAATTCTTGTGACCCCATGCTCCCAAGGTTATCCTCCTTTGGATTAACGTTGTAAATTACCGGACGGCAAAAGCACAGCTTTTGACGGTTCGGTGGATTGGAATGTTTGCCAGCGCGAGCACGGCGACGCGCATTTACTTGTTTGCTCGCAACTGTTTTAGGTATTCGCTTTTAGTGACGAGAGGAATACATATCTCATCACTCCACTTCTTGGCCATTTCTTCCGTCGTGATGGAAGTAGTTGGCGAAAATATTTCGTCGGCGATCTTTTCGGCTAAGTGGTTGGATCCCGGTACCCTTGGTTTACCTTGCTGTTTCAAGCTAAACATCGCACCAGCGATGAGTTGATATCCATCGCACACAGATGCAATTGTTTTGGCTTGCGCAGGACTGGGCTTCCAATCCTCAGCATGAGCTTTTTTGCAATTGCCGAAATAGGCAGCTGTCAATGCAAAAGCAATAACAGAAGGCCATGCTCTTTTAGTAACGCTGGTTAGTATCAATGATTTCTCCACATAGTTCACGTTGGTCTATCGCGCAACTGGAATAGGCTGGCTAACTTTGATTAAATAGGAAAAACACCGGGTCCCCACAACGCCAGTCGTCAAACAATGTCGCATGCTTCCTCCGAAAATTGTTTGAAGTCAACCAGTTGACCCAAACTGGCGGGTTGGTGAGCAGGAATAACAGATCCGACAAACCCGACAAATTCCGAACAGCCCACCGAGTCGCCGGTCTGTCCCCCAAATCGCTTTGACAGTCTACTGTGCCGTTCAAGTTTGACTCCACAGGACCTGCCGATAGCTGCAAACGGGATGGCGCTATGAGGCCCTCCGCCGAAAGACCGCTTAGGGTCGGCTTGAGCCGACTGGAGCCTAAGAAAGCAGTCGGTAGGTCCAGCTCCACGGTGAGTGTCAGCATCTTGGTGCGGGCGGGAACTAGTGGTACCGGCCAGGAGCGGCCATCGATCAAGCGAGTAAGCGGTCGGTCAACGTTCGAGCTAAGCGGGCGCCAACGGCAGGCCACCAGGCCCAGGCCGGTGGTACACGGTACATTTTCACCGGCCCGGGCCTGGCGTCCTGCCGTTGGTGCTCCGCTTGAGCGAGTGGTTAGGCGTCACCGTGCGATGCTATGCAGCATCTTGATCGGGAGCTACCTTTTGTGCAGTAGTCCTTCTGGACTTAACTGCGTCTATCGCCGATTCTGCCAACTCCTTAATCTGTCCAGCAAATCCGGGAACAGCGCGCAGAGCTTGTTTGACAGAGTCTGATGCCGCTATCTCGTGCCAAGGACTACCATGGCTGTCGGATTCGACAAGGCGGAGAGGTTGCTCGTCAAGGCGATTTAGTGCCGAAGCTAGCAGCTGAGCTTCCATGTTCTTGTCAACCTTAGCAGCCTCGCGGCGAAAGCCCTCATATGCCCGAGAAATTGAAGCCTTGAAGGCATAGTCCTCTGCAAGCCTAAATCTTTGGCCTATTTGCTTTGTTGCGAGCCAACCGAACCAAACTGGAGCGGCTACTGAAAGTATGGAGAGCAAGAGATTTAGAGCAATAACTGCAGTTCCTACGTTTGGTTGCGTAAACAGGCTGACAAGGCTTTGCAGTTGTGTTGAGCCGAAGTGACTGCCTGCTGCAAGTGCAGCGATGAGCCCCGCAACCCAGAACCACATAGACTTGGACAGCGTCAACGATCGCTCGGAAAAGGCCGCTGCCAAGCCTACGCTTGTCGCGGCAGAGTAGGCTGTCTCGCAACGATCAATAACTGCCTTTGCGTCGTCGGCACTCTGGCGAAGTTTTCGGTCAAGTTCATCTGCCTGCGTTCGCAGCGACTCAATCCTTCCAAAATCTATCGTTGAGTCGTGAAGCAGCGTTTCGAGTTTGGATCTGGATTCCGCGAGAGATGCAAGATCAGTCGGCAATTGGTCCGCTGCTTCGTGTGCCGCTTCTATGCGTGAAACCATTGACGTCAGTGATGTTGTTCGCGGTTCAAGATCGAGCAACCTAGCTTCCATACTTCTTACTTGCGCAGTCAGGCGACGAAGTGTCGTCGTTGCCGCAGCATGGTTATCAAGCGGTAGAGCCTTGGTGAGTGCGCGCCGTAAGCCTTGCAAGGTCAGCATGAAAGCCGTTACGGCTTGACCTGCATTTCCCCAAAGATTGGGAATCGTTTGGGTATGAAGGTGCTTCAGACGCCGAACATAATCATTTAGTTCCGCGGCGCGATCTTTTTCAATATCTTCAATTGCATTCTCCTCAATGACCTTTATGAGAGACTCTGTTTCGTCAATTAGCTCCGCCCGATTCAAGCCGGGAAAGCTCCAGTTGTTGTGTGCATTACCGAATGGTTCGTCGTTGGGCACCGCTGAACGGAGTTGCGTGACGACGGTTTTGAGTTGCGCGAGTATTGCTGTAAGTGAGCTATGCATATACGTCCTCCATTGGCATTCTTATTTTGTAGCCTGTGTGTGCAAAGTGTACGAGGTTCCAAGCTGGACTGAACGGAGACTCGGCGAGAAGGGGGAGGTTCTGGCTGTGACGCCTAACGTTTGACATGAGAGGCTCGACCCGGCTTGCCGGGGCGAGTCCTCTCGATGGAAGGGTTGGGCGTCATGCGGCACACACCAATGGGTTCCTTGATTTTGGCTTTTTGCCTCGACGACCGACTATTGGCGATGAACTTCCGCAAAGAACTTCTCCCGATAGATTGAAGCTGCCTCGGGCAACTCCATTGCCTCTGCCACCGCTTCGAGCCTCTTCCAGAATGCAGCCTTTGGGGCGTGGCCGCTGCCTAGGCTGGCCATCTCTTCCAGTGCTAACCCAAACTCATTGTGAGCAACGTACTCATCGAACTGGTTGAGAGAAGATTTGTCTTCGTCTGTGAGGGCTTCCCCGGCTGCCTCAACAACGTATCGCCGAGCGTCCTTTAGGGTTGTTTCGGCAATGCCCCAGATCTTCCAAAGATGCGGATCAATCATGACGCCCAACGTAATGTCCAGAGCAAAACCTGCTCTATAAGTTGGGCGCTGCTCCATAAGTTGGTCATCGATTCCTCCTGAATGTGGCTTGCAGTCTTGCTTCTGACTGCATTAACTGCCTGTACATACAGTTATAAAAATTTTGCGAAACCCGGCACCACGCCGTCGGCTCCATCGGTACCTTGAACTGGCGCGAGTACGTATTCGTTACATCCACTATAGCCTCAGCAACGAGTGGGTCCATGCCTATTTGGAGTGTGGAGTGACCGCTTTGCGGAAGGTGCGGGATTGTCTGCTCAGGTCGAAACACGACACCCGAGCACTCCCAAACCACCTCCAACGCCCCCAAGCACTCGTTATCACCGACTCCCCCGCGCGTTCGGCCAGGCCAACAAAACTCAGGTCACATTCCAGCGCCACCTGATCGGCCACCACCAAGCCGCAGGCCAGGGCTTCGCGCATGGCGATGGCGTCCCGCGTCTGCACTGGCGCCACGCCACCGAGAGGCATAAGCTTGAGCCCCGGCGGACGGCGTACCGGGTGTCTGGTAGCTGGGACACGACCGGGTTGAGCGAAAGGACTGCATATGTTGTCCGATGCCTCTGTCACAACGATGTTGCCGGTCAAGGACATGGACCGCGCCCGCGCCTTCTACGAGGGCTGCCTGGGTCTGAAACCCAGTGGGTTCAGGCCTGACGGAAAGTTCATCTACACGGTGGGCGGCACCACGCTGGCACTGTTTCCGAAGCCTGAAGGGACCAAGGCCGACCACACGGCGATCAGCTTCCGGGTGGAGGACATTGCCGCCAGCATTGACGAGTTGAAGCAAGCGGGGGTGAAGTTCGAGGACTACGACTTCCCAGGGCTGAAGACGGTGAACCACGTCTGCGTGCTGGGAGCGGAGAAGGCGGCCTGGTTCAAGGACACGGAGGGGAACTACCTCTGCATCCACGAAGACATCCTGGAGGCGTAGCCTGCATGTTCAGTGACGGCCTTGCCGGTGAGGATCCGCCCCAAGGGTGGGCCATCACCGGCTGACTTAGCTGCAGCAAAGGTTCATCCGATGATGTCCATTGCCAGGCGGACCACACCATAGAGAGCAAGCAGGGGGACGCCGACCATCACCCCAAAAAACCAATAAATCGCTCTGTTATTTCCCTTGGAACGTTTGGCTTCTTCGGGTGGCTTTTCTGCTACTTCGACGTGGGTGAACGGTGCGTAGCAATCGTGATCCATCTCTGCGATGTTCAGCTCAAATCGACCGAGCCGGTCGACGCTGGCAATCCTTTGCAATTCGTTGGCAAGATTGCGAAGCCCCAGGCGCGACGTGTACAGGACCGTAGGCCCCAAACAGGACTCGCCGTCCTCATTCGCTTCGTGCACCAAGTCGTACCAGTTCTCGTTCATGTGTATTGACGCCCGATGCCGTCTCATTGCCCAGCGGACGCACCGCCCGAGGCCGTTGACGGGCACAGTGGGCTCAGCACGCCGCGCGGCGCCTGTTTGGGGTCCATCCCCAATTGGGCGCAGCCGACCAGGCATGGGCCTGGGGTCGGGAACTGCTGCATCAACCAGTGCACATAGTCCCTCGTCTCGTCCTCGCTCATGCGGGTCAGTTCAACCACCAGCACATAACAGCGGCGCCATGGAAATTCGCGCGATAGCTTGCGCGCGATCCATGCCTGCTGAATGGGCTTCTGGTGCCGCAGAAATGTCGCGCACTCGCCGCGCTCGAACTCGCTGAGGTCGTGCCGTTCCAGTTGCGCATGCCAATCGTTGCTCGTGAGCTCGTCCCACACGCGCTCTTCGGCTTGTTCTGCGTCTTTGAGGCGCTGGCGCCACGTGGCCAGTTCCTTGGCATCGGGCGCGTCGCTGTTTTCGAGCAGAGCCACCGCATGGCGCGCCGCCCAGTGGCGGAACTGCGGGCTGTTCTCGTGCAGGCGCTGCGCCCAGGCCAGACTCTGCTCCGGGGCGGTCTTGGCGCTGAGCCGGGCCAGGCCCAGCAGCGCCTCGGGCCACTGGCTGCTCAGCGCGAGCGCGCGCTCGTACATCGCGGCGGCATCGGCCTGCGGGTCCAGGCGCAGCATCAGATCGCCCAGCTCGGTCCAGTCCGCTGCCTGGTTGCCCGCCGAGCTCGCCCGCAATTGCTCGATGCGTTGGGCCCAGCGCTGCATGTCGGCGTGGTATTCCTTCCATGCGCTGGCGTTGGCGCTGCACCACTGTTTGTCCAGTTGCTGCATCAGGCTGGGCAGGGCCGAGCCCAGCAGAGACAGGGCGGACTGACGCGACCAGACCGGGGCGCGGCGGTCGGCCCGTCGCTCCGGGTCCAGGGCCTCCAGGCGGTCGCGCAGTCCGGGGTGGGTGTCCTCGACCGAGGAGGCCTGTTGCCAGGCGCGTTGCAGGCTGCGTTGGGCGAAGGATGCTTCGGGCTGGAGCAGCAAGGCTTGCTGCATGGACGCCAGGGGGCCCTGCGGCCCCGGGTGGGTGCGGGCCAGCCTCCAATGGGCATCCCAGAACTCGTTGTGCAACCAGTCGCCCTTGACGACGATCTCTTTCATCGCCGCGGCGGTGACTTCCGGCTTCATCAAGCGGCAGGCCACGCGATCCGCGGCGTACTCGTCTTGCCGGGCGAGCGCGAAACTCTTGGCGATGAAGCGCGGGAAATACCAGCGGATGAAGTGGTTGTTGACGGCGGCGGCGATGTTCTGCTGGTCGTCCAGGCGTTCGTAGAAGCGCTGCCAAGCCATGCGCGAGCGGTAGATCCAGGCCGAAAAGCTGCCGTGGCCTTCGCGCAGGTGCCCATACTCGTGCGCCAGGACCGAGGCCAGACGGGCCGGCTCGATGGCCATGAGCATGGGCAGCCCCAGCACGAGGTAGTTGGTGTTGGCGCCCCCTATCAGGCCCCACCGCGGAATCTGGACGATGAAGGCATTGAAATCGTCGTCGACCAGCACATGGTGAATCGGCGGTCCGCCGATTTTTTTGCCGATCTTGCGCAGCAGCTTGAACAGCTCGGGCGCCTGTTCGGGGCTGAGGGGCTGGCCCGTGGGGGGCTCCAGGCGCAGCCAGAGGGCAGACACCCCGGCCGTGAGCAGGCCGGTGCCGAGAAGGAAGCCCCCAATCATGTAGCCCCTGAACTTGCCGCCTTGCACGAGGGTCAGCGCCAGCCAGCCCAACAGCGCCACACCGACGGCCAGGCACAGCAGAACCCACAGATAACCCAGGAGTGCGAACCACCTGACGCTGCGGCGATAGGCTTCGGCGTTGGCTTCACAAGCCAGCTCGCTCAGGCGAGCCAGGTGCTGCAGATCGGCATGGTTCATGGAGCCGCCTTGTCCTCGGCGCGGGGGCGTTGCGAGCGCTCGTGGTCGGAGCAGACGATGGGGGCGGGATGGATGCGGTGGAGCATGGGCGGGGCGGTTTCCGGGTGGCCAAAGCGCTGGAACAGCTCTTCTTCCCGCACGAAGTGGTTCATCGTGTCGTTCACGAGATCTGCAAAAGATCTCGTTCAGCGCCGCGCGGTCTGCTGCCATCCCATGGGCAAATGGTAACTGAACGTATCAGCATACCTGCTGGCCATCCACCCACTTTCAGCCGCTTCTCAGCCCTGAGAAGGCGAGGTGTTGGATTTCGTTGAATGCAACACCCTCACCCCCAAACCGCCTCCAGCGCCCCCCAGGCACCCGCAATCACCGGCTCCCCCGCGCGTTCGGCCAGACAGACAAAACTCAGGTCGCATTCCAGCGCCACCTGGTCGGCCACAACCAGGCCGTGGGCCTGGGCTTCGCGCATGGCGATGGCGTCGCGCACCAGGCTCAGGCCGACGCCGCTTTTCACCAGGTCGAGCATGGACGCTTCCTGGTCCACCAGGGCCACGCGCCGGGGCTCCAGCCCGGTGAGCGAGCCGGGGCCGAACACGCGGCGCTGCAGCCGGTGGTGGGCGCTGGCCGGTGGCGTGGCGAGCCAGGGCAGGGCGGCCAGGGCTTTCCAGTCTTTGCCGCGCACCTGCGGGCCCCAGCCGGCGGGCGCGAGCACGCGGTAGGTGAAGCGGGTCAGCGCGCGCAGCCGGTAGGGCGCGCCCACCGGGTCGTCGGGCAGGTTGAGGAAGAAGCCCACGTCGAGCTCGCCGCGCGCGATCTGCGCCAGCACGTCGCCGCTCATGCCCTGGCGCAGCTCGGTGCCCACCTGCGGGCTGGACTCGACGAGCTGTTTCAGGAACGCGCCGAGCCGGGTGAACTCGGGGTCGAGGATGGTGCCGATGCGCAGCGTGCCGCGCACGGTGGTGTGCAGGGCGGCGGCGGCCTGGCCGAAGTCGGCCAGGGTGGCGAGCGCGCGCTCGGCCATGGGCAGCAGGGCCGCGCCATCGTGCGTGAGCGCCATGCCCTGGGGCGTGCGGGTGAACAGCGCCAGCCCCGTGGCCTCGGCCAGGGTTTTCAGCTGCAGGCTCACCGCCGGCTGGCTCAGGTGCAGGCGCAACGCGGCGCGCGACACATTGCCTTCGCGCGCCACAGCCACGAAGGCGCGCAGGGTCTGCGGGTCCACCGTGGGCAGCCGGGCGGGTGGGGTGGCAGGGGGCGGTGTGGGCTTGGGCATGGCGGTCATCATTATTTGCCAGACTTATACCAAGCCTCTGGCGATTTCATTGGACTTTTCACGCGCTCGGTCCACAAACTCGGCCCATTCCTGCGTGAAGACCATGAGCATCGCAAATAAACAAACCCTTTGAGTGAAGCCGTCCCCATGAGCCAACCCACGTTCGACCACATCGTCATTGGCGCCGGCACGGCCGGTTGCCTGCTGGCCAACCGGCTGTCCGCCGACCCGGGCACCACCGTGCTGCTGATCGAAGCCGGCCGCAAGGACGACTACCACTGGATCCACATCCCCGTGGGCTACCTGTATTGCATCGGCAACCCGCGCACCGACTGGCTCTACCAGACCGAGCCCGACCCGGGCCTCAACGGCCGCCAGCTGCGCTACCCGCGCGGCAAGGGGCTGGGCGGCTGCTCCAGCATCAACGGCATGATCTACATGCGCGGCCAGGCGCGGGACTACGACCAGTGGGCGCAGCTCACCGGCGACCCCAGCTGGTCGTGGAGCCAGTGCCTGCCCGACTTCAAGGCGCACGAAGACCACTACCGGCTCGACGCCGCCAACGAAAGCATGACCAACCCCGCGCTGGCCCTGCTGCACGGCAACCGCAGCCTGGGCAGCACGGGCGAGTGGCGCATTGAAAAACAGCGCCTGCGCTGGGACGTGCTCGACGCGTTCGCCCAGGCCGCGCAGCAGGCCGGCATCCCCGCCACCACCGACTTCAACACCGGCACCAACGAGGGCGTGGGCTATTTCGAGGTGAACCAGAAAGCCGGCTGGCGCTGGAACGCTTCCAAGGCGTTTCTGCGGCCGGTGCAGCGGCGGCCCAACCTCACGGTGTGGACGCAGGCGCAGGTGCAGCGGCTCACGCTGCAGCGCGAGGCCAACGGTGCTCTGCGCTGCACCGGCGTGGAGCTGCAGCGCGGGGGCCAGACGGTGAAGGTGGCCTGCGCGAAAGAGGTGGTGCTCAGCGCGGGCAGCATCGGCTCGGCGCAGATCCTGCAGCTCTCGGGCGTGGGCCCGGCCGCGCTGCTGCAGCCGCTGGGCATACCGGTGCAGCACGATCTGCCCGGCGTGGGCGCCAACCTGCAAGACCATTTGCAGATCCGAACCGTGTTCAAGGTGAAGGGCGCGAAAACGCTCAACACCCTGGCCAACTCGCTCTGGGGCAAGGCCGCCATCGGGCTCGAATACGCGCTCACGCGCAGCGGCCCCATGAGCATGGCGCCCAGCCAGCTCGGCGCCTTCACGCGCAGCGACCCGGCCCAGCCCTACCCGAACATCGAATACCACGTGCAGCCGCTGAGCCTGGACGCGTTCGGCGAGCCGCTGCACAGCTTCCCGGCCTTCACCGCCAGCGTGTGCAACCTCAACCCCACGAGCCGCGGCCATGTGCGCGTCCGCTCGGCCCAGGCGTCGGACGCGCCGGCCATCGCGCCGTGTTACCTGAGCACGCCCGAAGACCGCCGCGTGGCCGCCGACAGCCTGCGCGTGACGCGGCGCATCGTGGCGCAGCCGGCCCTGGCCAACTACCAGCCCGAAGAGTTCAAGCCCGGCGTGCAGTTCCAGACCGACGAAGAGCTGGCGCGCCTGGCGGGCGACATCGCCAATACCATCTTTCACCCGGTCGGCACGACGAAGATGGGCAGCGCCGACGACCCGATGGCCGTGGTGGACACCCACCTGCGCGTGCGCGGCGTGGCCGGGTTGCGCGTGGTGGACGCCGGCGTGATGCCCACTATCACCAGCGGCAACACCAACAGCCCCACGCTGATGATCGCGGAGAAGGCGGCGCGCTGGATCTTGCGCGGGGACTGAGCCGCCCGCAGCCCGCGCGGGTCAGTGGCTGATCTGCCCGAGGAAGGCGCGCACGCGCGGGTTGTCCTGGGCACGGAAGAAGGCCTCGGGCGGGGCGTCCTGGGCCACCTGGCCCTGGTCCACGAACAGGATGCGGTCGGCCACCTCGCGGGCAAAGCCCATCTCGTGCGTCACGATGATCATGGTCATGCCCGACTGGGCCAGCCGCTTCATCACGTCGAGCACTTCCTTGACCATCTCCGGGTCCAGCGCCGAGGTGGGTTCGTCGAACAGGATGGCCTTGGGCTGCATGGCCAGCGCGCGCGCAATCGCCACCCGCTGCTGCTGCCCGCCCGAGAGCGCGAAGGGGTGCTTGTGCGCATGGGCTTCCATGCCGACGGAGCGCAACAGCTCCATGGCCTGCTCGTTGGCCTCGCCGCGCGCGGTCTTGCGGATGCGGCGCGGCGCCAGCGTCACGTTGTCCAGCACGGTGAGGTGCGGGAACAGGTTGAACTGCTGGAACACCATGCCGAGCTCGCGGCGCAGGGCTTCGAGCTGGCGCAGGTCGTCGTTGACCTCGATGCCGTCGACCACGATGCGGCCCGAGTCGTGGCGTTCCAGGCGGTTGAGCGTGCGCAGCAGCGTGCTCTTGCCCGAGCCCGAGGCGCCCAGGATGGCGCTGACCTGCCCGGCGTGGAACTGCGTGCTGATGCCGCGCAGCACGTGGTGCGCGCCGTAGTGTTTGTTGACGTCTTCGATGCGGATGAGCGGGGGGCGGGTGTTCATGGCTGTCGGCCTTCCACGTCGTAGCGGCGCTCCACGGCGCCGGAAATCTGGGTCAGCACGGTGGTGAGCGTGAGGTAGATCAGCGCCGTGGTGGCCAGTGTGGGCAGCGGCAGGAAGGTGGCGGCCTGGATGCGGTTGCCCACGTTGGTGAGCTCCACGACCCCGATGGCGTAGGCCAGCGACGAGTCCTTGAGCAGGGCCACGGTGTTGTTCACCAGCGGCGGCAGCGCGACCTTGAAGGCCTGCGGAAAACTCACGTCGATGAAGGTGTGCCAGCTGGAGAGCCCGAGCGAACGCGCCGCCTCGGCCTGGCCCTTGGGCACGGCCAGCAGGCCGCTGCGGATGGCCTCGGCGTTGTAGGCGCCGACGTTGAAGGCCAGTGCCACGCAGGCCGAGGCAAAGTCTTCCAGCTGCAGCCCCGGCACCAGCGCCGGCAGGGCGAGAAAGACGAACAGGATCTGCACCAGCAGCGGCGTGCCGCGCACGACCCAGACGTAGAGCGAGGCGAACCAGCGCACCGGCGCGATGCGCGAGGTGCGCCCGAGCGCGGCGAGCACGCCGATGACGATGCCCGCCAGACCGGCGGTGAGTGTGAGCTGCACGGTGGCGAGCGTGCCCTCGGCGAACAGCACGGCGTTGCTGCCGATGGGTTCGGGGGCGAGCGACAGTGGCAGGGCCATCAGCCAGAGCAGCGCGATCAGCGCCGCGCCGGCCGTGGCCATGGTGGCGGTGGCGCGCTGCTGGCGGCTCCATTGGCCGGGCCAGGCAAGCAGTTGGGCGTTCATGGGGTGTTGTCCCTTGAGCGGTGGGAGGGGGTCACACCGTTCAACGGCAGCGCACGTCGTCGTGGAAGTACTTCCGCGAGAGGGCGCTGTAGCTGCCGTCGGCGAGCAGCGTGGCCAGCGCCGCGTTGTAGCCCTGGGCCAGGCTGTCGTTGCCCTTGGTCACGGCCGCGGCGATGCGGTCGACGAACAGGAACTCGCCCACCTTCAGGCCCGAGGCGGGGTGGGCGTTGAGCGCGGCGAGCACCACGAACTTGTCGGTGACCCAGGCGTCCACCCGGCGGCTCATGAGGGCGCTGCGCGCGTCGGTGTCCTGCGGGAAGTTCTTCACCGACTTCAGGCCCGGGAGCTTTTTGACGTTCTCCAGGTAGGTGCTGCCGGTCTGCACCGCCACCACCTTGCCCTGCAGGTCGGCCGGCCGGCGGATCGCCGGGTCCAGCGAGACGATGCTGCCGCCCGAGCAGTAGTGCGGCGCGGTGAAGGTCACGGCCCGGGCGCGTTCTTCGGTGATGCCGTGCGAGGCGATCACCAGGTCCCAGCGGTCCTGGCCGAGGCCGGCGAACAGCGCGTCAAAGCTCAGCGCTTTCCACTCCACGGCCAGGCCCATTTTTTTCGCGACCATCTCGGCCAGCTCGATCTCGAAGCCGCTGAGCTTGGCCCCCTGGAAGTAGTTGAACGGGGCGAACTGCCCCTCGGTGGCGATGACGATCTTGCCGTCCTTGCGGATGGCGTCGAGGCTGCGCGCCTGCGCGCCCAGACTGCCGAGCGCGAGCAGCGCGGTGAGAACCCAATGGGCGATGTGTTTCATGGTCTTGTCTCCTGTGGTTTTGATGAACGGGGGCGGGAAAAAAAAGGCGTCAGCCGTCGGCCTGGCGCATCAGCGTGGACTTTCCGAACAGGCTCTCGATCAAGTCGACCGCGAGCTCGGCGGTCTGGTTGCGCACGTCCAGCGCGGGGTTGAGTTCGACCACGTCGAGCGAGCCCAGGCGGCCGGTGTCGGCGATCATTTCCATGCACAGCTGCGCTTCGCGGTAGGTCGGCCCGCCGCGCACGGTGGTGCCCACGCCGGGGGCGATGTCGGGGTCGAGGAAGTCCACGTCCAGGCTTACGTGCAGGTGGGTGCGGTGGTCCACCCCGGCGAGCGCGTGCTCCATCACCTGGCGCATGCCCCACTCGTCGATGCAGCGCATGTCGAACACCTCGATGCCCATGTCGTGCACCAGCCGCTTCTCGCCCGCGTCCACGCTGCGGATGCCGATCTGGCGGATGTCCGCGGGGGCCATGGCGGGCACACGATCGGCCAGCCCGGTCAGCTCCTCGGGCCCCTGGCCGCACAGGCAGGCCACGGGCATGCCGTGGATGTTGCCGCTGGGGGTGAGGGTGGCGGTGTTGAAGTCGGCGTGGGCGTCGAACCACAGCACACGCAGTGGCTGGCCGCTGGCGCGACAGTGACGCGCCACCGCGCTGATGGAGCCGATGCCCAGGCAGTGGTCGCCACCGAGCATGATGGGCAGGCGCCCGGCCCGCAGTTCGGCGTGCATCGCGTCGTGCAGCAGGCGGTTCCACAGCGCCACCTCGGGCAGGTGGCGAAAGCCGTTGACGGCCGCCAGCCAGGGGTTGGCCGGCCCTTGCAGGTTGCCGCGGTCGCGCACCTTCACGCCCAGCGCCTGCAGGGCCGGGGCAATGCCGGCCACGCGCAGCGCTTCCGGGCCCATGCGGGAACCCAGCGTGCCCGCACCGATGTCGGTGGGCACGCCGATCAGACTCACTCCGCCCGCTGCGAAGTGGCCCGTGCGCGGCGCCGTCATGCGCTCAGAGCGGGGGTTTTGGCGCGCGGGTGCCGCGGCGCGTGGGCGGCGGGCGTGGCCGTGGCGGCGCGCGGCTGCGGGGCGCTGGCGCGGATCAGCTGGTACAGGTCCTTGGGGTTGGCCAGGCCGGGGATCAGCGGCAACAGCTGGCCCAGGCCGAGTTCGCGCGCCGCGTCGCGCAGGAAGCGCAGCGCCGAGAAGTCTTCCAGCGCGAAGCCGACCGAGTCGAACAGCGTGACCTGGGCATCGCTGCGGCGGCCCGAGGCCTGGCCGCCCAGCACGCGCCAGAGTTCGGTCACGGCGAAGTCGGCCGGCAGGTGCTGCAGGTCGCCTTCGATGCGGGTCTGCGGCTCGTACTCGACGAACACCGAGGCCATGCGCAGCACGTCGGGGTGCAGCTCGGTCTTGCCCGGGCAGTCACCGCCCACGCCGTTGACGTGCATGCCGGGCTCGATCAGCTCGGGCGTGAGGATGGTGGCGTTGGTCTTGTCGGCCGTCACGGTGGTGACGATGTCGGCGCCGCGCACCGCCTGGGCGATGCTGTCGCAGGCCAGCAGGCGCAGCGCCGTGTGGGCCAGGTTGTCCATCAGCTTGGCGGTGGCCGCGGGATCGGTGTCGAACAGGCGGATTTCCTCGATGCCCAGCAGGTGGTGGAAGGCCAGGGCCTGGAACTCGCTTTGCGCGCCGTTGCCGATCAGCGCCATGCGCCGGCTGCCCGGGCGGGCCAGCGCCCGCGCGGCCACCACCGACATGGCCGCGGTGCGCAGCGCGGTGGTGAGCGTGAGCTCGCTCAGCAGCTCGGGCACGCCGGTGTCCACGTCGGCCAGCACGCCGAAGGCCATCACCGTGGGCAGGCCGCCCTGGGTGTTCTTGGGGTGGCCGTTGACGTATTTGAAAGCGTAGGTCCGGGCGTCGGCGATGGGCATCAGCTCGATCACGCCGTCGGCCGAGTGGCTGGCCACGCGGGCGCATTTGTCGAACGCGGGCCAGCGCAGGTAGTCGGCGTGGATGTACTCGGCCATGCGGGCCAGGGCGGTGGGCAGCCCCAGGCGGTGGACCACGTGGGCCACGTCCTGGGCGCTCAGAAATTGGGTGGGTAGGGGGGAAAGATGCGTTGTCATGGGAAGCTCCGTTGGTATGACTGTTAATGTCTCAACCGCCCATGGCAATGTAAATCGGCAACTGTGCGAGCTTTTTGGCAAATATTTGAACAAATGCCAATGGTCATTGCCATAATGACAAACATGGACGCCACCGACCAACAACTGCTCTCCCTGCTGCGCAAGGACGCCCGGACCAACGTGGCCACGCTGGCCAAGAAGCTCGGGGTCTCGCGCGGCACCGTGACCAACCGCATCACCAAGCTCGAAGACACGGGCGTGATCGTGGGCTACACCGTGCGCCTGCGGCCCGACGCCCAGCCCAACCAGATCAGCGCCTGGATGAGCGTGGCCGTCGAAGGCAACGAGACCCGTGCGGTGATCGCCAGCCTGCTGGGCGAGCCGGGCGTGGCCGCGCTGCACGACACCAACGGCCGCTGGGACCTGCTGGCCGAGCTGCGTGCGGCCAACCTTTCGGAGCTGTCCCAGGTGCTGGAGCGCATCCGCCTGGTGCGCGGCATCCGCAACACCGAAACCAGCCTGCACCTGGAAACCTACCGCCTGTCCTGACCCACCGTTCAGCGCTTGCCGCCAACCCCATGCCCCGCTTCGCCGCCAACCTCACCATGCTCTACAACGAGCACGCCTTCCTGGACCGTTTTGCCGCCGCGGCGGCCGACGGGTTCAAAGGTGTGGAGTACCTGTTCCCCTACGCCTTCGCCGCCAGCGACATCGCCCGGCGCCTGGCCGAGCACGGCCTGCAGCAGGTGTTGTTCAACGCCCCGCCGGGCGACTGGGACGCGGGGGAGCGTGGCCTGGCCTGCCTGCCCGGGCGCGAGGCCGAGTTCCGCGCCGGCTTTGCCAAGGCGCTCGAATACGCGCAGGCGCTGGACTGCCCGCGCATCCACGTCATGGCCGGCCTCGCCCCCGCCGGGGCCGAGCGCGCCGCGCTGGCCGCCACCTACGAGGCCAACCTGGCCTGGGCCGCCGGACAGGCCGCCAGCGCAGGGCGCGACGTGCTGATCGAACCCATCAACACGCGCGACATGCCGGGCTTTTTCCTCAACCGGCAGGACGAGGCGCACCGCACCGTGATGGCCATCGGCGCGCCCAACCTGAAGGTGCAGTTCGACCTGTACCACTGCCAGATCGTCGAAGGCGACGTGGCCATGAAGATCCGCCAGTACCTGCCCACCGGGCGCGTGGGCCACTTCCAGATCGCCGGTGTGCCCATGCGCCACGAGCCCGATCTGGGCGAGCTGAACCACCCCTACCTGTTCGGCGTGATCGACGAGGTGGCCGCCGCCTGCGGCTGGCAAGGCTGGGTGGGCTGCGAGTACCGGCCGGCGCGCGGCGCAGTGCCCGGCGGCACGTCGGACGGCCTGGGCTGGCTGCGCGCCGCTGGCGCGCAGCCTCAGCGGATGCCGCCCACGTAGCGCAGGTCGGGCTCCCCACCCTCGTGTTTGCGCGGGGTGCCGAAGACCGAGTTGAGTGTGGACTCCAGAAAGCCGCTGGGTTGTGCCGAGTCTGAAAAACCGCTGGGGCGCCCGGGTGTGGCCCCGGCGGATTTGGCCGCGGTCTGGCCAGCCTTGAGCCGCTCGCCGGCGACCACCAGCAAGGGCTTGCGCACCACCGCACCCATCTGTGGAATCAGGGTGTCCAGTTTCTCGGCCCAGGGCAGCAGCTCGGCGTGGCCTTCGGTGGCCGCCTGTTCGCGTGCGTAACGCACGATCTCGTGCGCGTAGTCGGCGTTGGTGGCCATCCACTCGGTGTCGGTCACGCGCCCGGTCTTGCGGCGCAGCAGCACATGCAGGTGGGCGGCGGTGGCGAAAGCGTCGTTGTGGGCCATGGTAGTACCCCCGGGTTCAGTGTCCCAACTGCTCGTTGTGCAGCGCCAGGTCCAGCCCGGCGCGCTCGTCGCCTTCGCGCACGCGCAGCCGCGCAAAACGCGAGGTGATCCACAGCACCACCGCCGTCATCAGCACGCTGTAGGCCAGCACGGCCACGCAGGCGATCAGCTGTTTGAGCAGGCTGCCTTCGAGTCCGGAGATCGCCGGGTCGGCCAGCACGCCGGTGAGCAGCGCGCCCACCAGGCCGCCCACGCCGTGCACGCCGAACACGTCGAGCGAGTCGTCGGCGCGCAGCCGGCGCTTCAGGCCGGTGGCGCCCCAGTAGCAGGCCACGCCCGCCACCAGGCCGATGATCAGCGCCGAGCGCGGCGTGACGAAGCCCGCGGCCGGCGTGATGGCCACCAGGCCCGCCACCACACCCGAGCACAGGCCCAGCAGCGAAGCGCGTTTGCGCGCCAGCCACTCCGCGCCCATCCACGCCACCGCGCCCGCGGCGGCGGCGATGTGGGTAACGGCCAGTGCCAGCCCGGCGCGGCCGTCGGCTGCGAGCGCCGAGCCGGCGTTGAAGCCGAACCAGCCCACCCAGAGCAGGCCGGTGCCGGCCATGGTCAGGCCCAGGTTGAAGGGAATGAAGGGCTCGCGCCCGTAGCCCTGGCGCGGACCCAGCGCGTAGGCGCAGACCAGGGCGGCCGCGCCGGCGTTGATGTGCACCACCGCGCCGCCGGCGAAGTCCAGCGCACCGAGCTGGGCCAGCCAGCCGCCCGGCTCCCAGACCCAGTGCGCCACGGGCGCGTACACCAGCAGCAGCCACAGGCCGGCGAACAGCAGCAGGGCGCCAAAGCGCATGCGCTCCACCAGCGCGCCCACCACCAGGGCGCAGGTGATGATGGCGAAGGTGAGCTGGAACATGGCGAACACCGACTCGGGCACGTGCGGCGCGATGTGGCTCACCGCCACCTGGCCGCTGGCGCCCAGGAAGTCCAGCCCGGCAAAGCCCATGCGCTGCGCGCCGCCGATCCAGCCCGCCAGCGTGCCGTCGCCGGGTGTGAACGCCAGCGAGTAGGCCAGCGCAAACCACAGCACGCTGACCACGGCCGCGATGCCGACCACGCTGGCCATGGTGTTGATCACGTTGTGGCGGCGCACCATGCCGCCATAAAAGAGTGCAATGCCCGGCAGCGTCATGAGCAGCACCAGGGCGGTACTCACCATGAGCCAGGCGGTGTCGGCGTTGTGGATGTTGTCCACGGCCACCAGGGCGGGCGCGGTGAGGGGCTCGGCGGGCGCGGCCTGCGCCCAGAGCAGGGAAGGGGTGGCGAGCGTCAGACCGCACGTCAGAGCCACAAGGAATCTACGGTTTTGGTGCATCTGGTTACCTTTTCCAACGACCCACGGCCCAGAGCATTTCCTGTGCCAGTCGGCCTCGGAACCAAGGGAAAGCCCGTATGCACGAGAACGGTGCGAGCGGCTACAGTGCTGTCACTCGCTCACAGCGGCCTTGCCGCTGTCGACCGCGGGGGACCGAGGAGACAACCCAGTCCAACCAGAAAATGGTTTTTCAGCGTCCCCAGAGATGCACCAGATCACAAGCCGACCTCACGAGGGTCGGCTTTTTTTTGGCCGTTTGGGCCACCGATTTTTGGAAATCAATCGGAATATGGTTGTCCTGTTTGTCTGGTTAACTGGAATATTGGTTTCCATTGCTGGATTGACCGGCTTCGAGTGTGATCTCTGAAGCCAAAAAAAACTTGATGAAAATCAATATGTTGCGGAGCGTTCTCGGTGTTTTCCCGGGGATGGCTTGTGATGGCCTGCGGCTTGCGAACGGTAGGTGACCTGCCTGCATGAGCGGCGGGACCAGGGGGACCCACCGGTGAGAGCCGGCCCGACCCACACAAGCCAACGGAGACAACCCATGATGGAAACCTTTTACGAGGTGATGCGCCGCAAGGGCATTTCGCGCCGCAGCTTTCTCAAGTACTGCTCGCTCACCGCCACCTCGCTCGGGCTGGCGCCCTCGTTCGTGCCGCAGATCGCGCACGCCATGGAAACCAAGCCGCGCACGCCTGTGCTCTGGCTGCACGGCCTGGAGTGCACCTGCTGCACCGAATCGTTCATCCGCTCGGCGCACCCGCTGGCCAAGGACGTGGTGCTGTCCATGATCTCGCTGGACTACGACGACACCCTGATGGCCGCCGCCGGCCACCAGGCCGAGGCGATCCTCGAAGAGATCATGACCAAGTACAAGGGTCAGTACATCCTGGCGGTGGAAGGCAACCCGCCGCTGAACGAAGACGGCATGTTCTGCATCCAGTCGGGCAAGCCCTTCATCGACAAGCTCAAGCACGTGGCCAAGGACGCCAAGGCCATCATCGCCTGGGGTTCGTGTGCCAGCTGGGGCTGCGTGCAGGCCGCCAAGCCGAACCCGACGCAGGCCACGCCCATCCACAAGGTCATCACCGACAAACCCATCATCAAGGTGCCGGGCTGCCCACCCATCCCCGAGGTGATGACGGGCGTGATCACCTACATGCTGACCTTCGACAAGATCCCCGAGCTGGACCGCCAGGGCCGGCCCAAGATGTTCTACAGCCAGCGCATCCACGACAAGTGCTACCGCCGCCCGCACTTCGACGCCGGCCAGTTCGTCGAGACCTGGGACGACGAGTCCGCTCGCAAGGGCTACTGCCTCTACAAGGTCGGCTGCAAGGGCCCGACCACCTACAACGCCTGCTCCACGGTGATGTGGAACGAGGGCACCAGCTTCCCGATCAAGGCCGGCCACGGCTGCATCGGCTGCTCGGAAGACGGCTTCTGGGACAAGGGCTCGTTCTACGACCGCCTGACCGACATCCACGCTTTCGGTATCGAAGCCAACGCCGACGAGATCGGCGGCACGGCGGCCGGTGTGGTGGGGGCCGCGGTCGCGGCGCACGCCGCCATCTCGGTGGCCAAGCGCTCGCGTGACAAGGCGGCCGAGAAAAAAGCCGCGTCCACCAATAGCTGATCCAGAAAAACGAGGAAGAACACCATGGGTGCTTACGAAACACAGGGCTTCAAGATGGACAACACCGGCCGGCGCATCGTCGTCGACCCGGTCACGCGCATCGAGGGCCACATGCGCTGCGAGGTCAACCTCGACAGCAACAACGTCATCCGCAACGCGGTGTCCACCGGCACCATGTGGCGCGGTCTGGAAGTGATTCTGAAAGGCCGCGACCCGCGCGACGCCTGGGCTTTTGTGGAGCGCATCTGCGGCGTCTGCACCGGTTGCCACGCGCTCACCTCGGTGCGCGCGGTGGAAGACGCGCTGGGCATCCGCATCCCGCTGAACGCCCACCTGATCCGCGAGATGATGGCCAAGACGCTGCAGGTGCACGACCACGCGGTGCACTTCTACCACCTGCACGCGCTGGACTGGGTCGACGTCGTGTCCTGCCTGCAGGCCGACCCGAAGAAGACCAGCGACCTGCAGCAGATGGTGTCGCCCGCGCACCCGATGTCGTCGCCCGGGTACTTCCGCGATGTGCAGAACCGCCTGAAAAAGTTCGTTGAAAGCGGCCAGCTGGGCCCCTTTGCCAACGGTTACTGGGGCAGCAAGGCCTATGTGCTGCCGCCCGAGGCCAACCTGATGGCCGTGACGCACTACCTGGAGGCGCTGGACCTGCAGAAAGAGTGGGTCAAGGTGCACACCATCTTCGGTGGCAAGAACCCGCACCCCAACTACCTGGTGGGCGGCGTGCCCTGCGCCATCAACCTCGACGGCAACGGCGCCGCCGGCGCCCCGATCAACATGGAGCGGCTGAACTTCGTGCAGGCCCGCATCCAGGAAATGATCGACTTCAACAACAACGTCTACATCCCGGACGTGCTCGCCATCGGCACCATCTACAAGAACGCCGGCTGGCTCTACGGCGGCGGCTTGAGCGCCACCAACGTGGCCGACTACGGCACGTATGAGAAGGTGCCCTACGACCACAGCACGCACCAGCTGCCCGGCGGCGTGATCCTCGACGGCAACTGGGACAAGATCCACGCCATCGACCCGCGCGACCCCGAGCAGGTGCAGGAATTCGTGAGCCACAGCTGGTACAAGTACGGCGACGAAACCAAGGGCCTGCACCCCTGGGACGGCGTCACCGAAGCCAACTACGCCCCCGAAGGCCCGAACTTCAAGGGCACGCGCACCAAGATCGAGAACCTGGATGAGTCCGCCAAGTACTCGTGGATCAAGAGCCCGCGCTGGCGCGGCCACGCGGTCGAGGTCGGTCCGCTGTCGCGTTACATCCTGGGTTATGCCCACGCCATGCAGGGCAACAAATACTGCCAGCGCGTGAAGGAGCAAGTGGACGCGTCCGCCGTGGCGATCAACAGCGCGATCCCCAAGGCCCTGGGCCTGCCGGAAACCAACTACACGCTCAAGCAGCTGCTGCCCACCACCATCGGCCGCACCCTGGCGCGCGCACTGGAGAGCCAGTACGCCGCCGAGATGATGATGGACGACTTCAAGCAGCTCATCGGCAACATCAAGGCCGGCGACACCAGCACCGTCAACACCGACAAGTGGGACCCGTCCACCTGGCCGAAAGAAGCCAAGGGCGTGGGCACGGTCGCCGCACCGCGCGGCATGCTGGGCCACTGGATCAAGATCAAGGACGGCAAGATCGAGAACTACCAGTGCGTGGTGCCCACCACCTGGAACGGTTCGCCGCGCGACACCAAGGGCCAGATCGGCGCCTTCGAGGCCTCGCTCATGAACACGCCCATGGTCAACCCCGAGCAGCCGCTGGAGATCCTGCGCACGCTGCACAGCTTCGACCCCTGCCTGGCCTGCTCGACTCACGTGATGAGCGAAGACGGCCAGGAGATGGCGAAAGTGACCGTCCGTTGAACGCCCCAGACCACGAGGAGAAACACATGCAATCGAAGAACATCCGTCGCGCCACCGCGGCCATGCTGCTGGCCGGTCTGGCCGGCGCCGCCCAGGCACACACCGGCCACGGCACCCACAGCCTCATGGAAGGCCTGGTTCACCCCTTCGGCCTGGACCACCTGCTGGCCATGGTGGCCGTGGGCGTGTGGTCGGTCTCGGCCCTGCCGAAAGGCAAGGCCTGGCAAGGCCCGGCCACCTTCCTGCTGGCCCTGGTGGCGAGCGCCGCGCTGGGCGCAGCGGGCGTGAGCCTGCCGTTCCTGGAACAGGGCGTGGCGCTGTCGGTGGTGCTGTTCGGCGCCATGCTGGTGCTGGCCCGCCAGCCGATGCCTGCCGCCGTCGGCCTGGGGCTGGTGGCCGCGGCGGCTGCGCTGCACGGCCTGGCGCACGGCGCTGAAACACCGGCCAGCGGCTTCGCGGGTTATGCCGCGGGCTTTTTGCTGACCACCGCCGCGCTGCACATCGGCGGCGTGTTCGCGGGTCTCGGCATCCGTCGCGCGCTGAATGAGCGCAGCGGCTGGGCGCTGGGTGGCCTGGGCGCGGTGCTGGGCGCATCGGGCCTGGTGCTCTTCGGTCAGCTGGCGGCCTGACGGCCACCCCGATCAACGGCAACCGCTATTTGGAGGCCACCATGTCCACCACGTCCCCCGAACGACTCGCCGATGTCACCGGCATCGACGAGAGCGCCGTCTCGCACGGCCAGACCACCAAGTCGGTCTATGTGTACGAAGCGCCCGTGCGCCTCTGGCACTGGATCAACGCCGCGTCCATCACCGTGCTGGCCCTCACCGGCTATTTCATCGGCCAGCCGCTGCCCACCATGCCCGGCGAGGCCAGTGCGAACTACCTCATGGGCTACATCCGTTTCGCGCACTTCACGGCAGGCTACCTGCTGGCCGTGGGCCTGCTCGGCCGCGCCTACTGGGCACTGGTCGGCAACCACCACGCGCGCGAAATCTTCTGGGTGCCGATCTTCCAGAGGGCCTACTGGAACGAGGTGCTCACCATGTTCAAGTGGTACGCCTTCCTGATCCCGCGGCCGGGCCGCTACGTGGGCCACAACCCGCTGGCGCGGCTGGCCATGTTCGCGGGCTTCCTGATGCTCTCGATCTTCATGGTGGTCACTGGCTTTGCGCTGTATGGCGAAGGCTCACAGATGGGCTCGTGGCAGGAGCGGATGTTCGGCTGGGTGATCCCGCTGTTTGGCCAGAGCCAGGACGTGCACACCTGGCACCGCATGGGCATGTGGGCGCTGATCATCTTCATCGTCCTGCACGTGTACGCCGCGATCCGCGAAGACATCATGGGGCGGCAGAGCATCGTGTCGACCATGATTTCTGGCCGTCTTTTAAAGACTGAAGCCATGAAGCCGGTTGCCGTCAGCTGGTCCATCCCGCCGCGGGGCGTGCCGGTGCGCACGCCCATGCACCCGGGGCGGCTGCTGGCGCGCACCTGCCTCGCGCCGCTGGGCTTGAGCCAGAGCGAGGCGGCCCGGGTGCTGGGCCTGTCGCGTCGCCGCCTGCACGAGCTGGTGCATGGCCAGCGGGCGATGTCGCCCGACACCGCCATCCGTTGCGCGCGCCAGTTCGGCATCGACGCCGGCTTCTGGCTCGCGCACCAGGCCGCCTGGGACAGCTTCCACGCCTGGAAGCGCCTCTGTTCCGGTTCGGTCACCCCTTCCGTCTCCCACTGAGTTTTTCGGGACCACCCACCATGAGCGCCCATCCGTCCGAATCCACCTGTCACCCAGGTGGTGACACCCCCGCCCAGCCGCAGACCATCGTCGTGCTCGGCATCGGCAACCTGCTCTGGGCCGACGAAGGTTTTGGCGTGCGCTGCATCGAAGCGCTGCAGCGCCGCTACGAGTTCGCCGAACACGTGTCGCTCATCGACGGCGGCACGCAGGGCCTGTACCTGATCCAGCACGTGCAGGCGGCCGACGCGCTGCTGATCTTCGACGCCATCGACTACGGCCTGGAGCCCGGCACGTTGAAAGAGGTGCGCGACGACGACGTGCCGCGCTTCATGGGCGCCAAGAAGATGAGCCTGCACCAGACCGGCTTCCAGGAAGTGCTGTCGCTCGCGCAGCTCACCGGCAAGTACCCGACGAACGTGCTGCTGATCGGCTGCCAGCCGCAGGAGCTGGAAGACTACGGCGGCAGCCTGCGGCCGGTCGTGAAGGCCGCGATGGAAGAGGCGCTGGCCCTGGGTGTGGACCAGATCGCGCGCTGGGGCGGCGAGCCTGCGCCACGCAGTACGCCGCTGGGCGAACGCGAGGCCGTGACGATGGACGAACTCGCGCTCGCCGCCTACGAAACGCATCGCCCGGCTCCTGAGCAGGCGTGCCGCGAAGGCGACGAACGCTTCTTCCCCACGACGGTGGAGCACTGAACCATGTGCATCGGCATGCCCATGCAAGTCACCGCCATCGAGCCCGGCCACGCCTGGTGCGAAGGCCGCGGCGAGCGCCGCCGCGTGACCACCGCGCTGGTCGGTCCGCTGGAGGTTGGCGACTGGTTGCTGGTGTTCCTGGGCGACGCCCGCGAGCGCATCGACGCCACCCGCGCTGCCGAGGTCAACAGCGCACTCGATCTGGTGCTCGGCGCCATGCAGGGCTTCGATGCCAGCGGCGACGCCGGCTTTGTTTTGCCTTCCCGGATGACCGCCGAACAGCTGAAGCAGCTCTCCGGTCAGACAGGCCCCCACGCTCCGCCGCTGCGCGGGTCGCTGCCCCCCGAGGGGGCTGGTTGGCCTTGGGGCGGCCCGGCGGCGAACCCTCTGAATTTCTACAAACAGGAGACCCCATGAACACCGCCACAGAAACCCCCAGCCGCGCCTTTGCGCTGCCCGTGCCCGACACCAACCCCGCGCCCCCGCTGGTGATGCGCCTGGCGCGCGACTTCGGTGCCGCCTGGGTGGATGAGACCACCGTGGCCGCGTGGAGCGCGGGCGGTGGCGACCGCGTCGTGCTGCTGGCCGGCGACCCGGTGCGTTTCCCCGAAGGCCAGGACGTGGCGGCGGTGTTGCCCGAACTCATGAAGAGTTTCCCCAACCGCTTCCAGATCGCCGTGGTGCCGCGCGACAACGAGGACGCGGTGGCGCGCCGCTACGGCTCGCAACGCTGGCCCACGCTGCTGTTCTTCCGCGACGGCCAGTACGTCACCGCCATCGCCGGCATGCAGGACTGGGACATGTACCTGAGCGGCGTGGCCGCCGCGCTCATCATGTCGCCCTCGCGCCCACCCACCATCGGCATCCCGGTGGTGAGCCAGGGCAGTACCAGCAGCGACAGCGGCTGCCATTGAACCGTCAGACCACCAAGGACACCCCATGAAAGACTTCCCCATTCCGCTCGTCGCCCTCGGCCCGGGCACCCAGTCCGAAGATCAGTCGCTGGACTACCTGCCGATGCCGAAAGACATGGACACCTACCGCCCGCCGGTGTTGCCCGAACCCGAAGAGCTGGCCGGGCGCGACGCGGCCCGCGCGGTGCTCGGCCAGGTGTTGGCGCTGCTCGACCGCACGGCCGAGCGTGGCCCCGGCGGCCAGGTGTCGCTGACCGCGTTGCCCGCGGCCGACCTGCGGCTGGTCAACCAGATCCTGGGCGAAGGCGAGGCCAGCGCCCTGGTGCGCGAAGAGGACGGTGCGCTCGAAGTGCGCATCCAGGAGTCGGTGCTCGCGGGCGTGTGGCGCCTCATCACCTTCCGCACCGTGGACGGCGAGCGCAACCTGATCGACGACGTGATCGAGGTCGGCCCGGTGCCTGCGCTGCTGCGCGCCATCGCGGTGGACGACGTGTGGCCGCAGGGCGCCATGCCGCACTGGGCCGGACCGCTGCCACCCAATGTGCAGAACGCGCCCCTGCTGGTGGAAGAGATCCGCGACCAGGTCGCGGGCTGGAAACCCGGCCAGGTCTCGCACGTGGTCAACCTCACGCTGCTGCCGGTCACGCCAGAAGACATCGGCTTTCTCGACCACCACCTCGGCACCGGCCGCGTGCTCATGCTCTCGCGCGGTTACGGCAACTGCCGCATCTCCAACACCCGCTTGCCCAACTGCTGGCGCGTGGTGTACTACAACTCGATGGACAAGGTCATCCTCAACACGGTTGAGGTGGTGGACATGCCCGAAGTGGCCATGGCCGCACCCGAAGACCTGCGCGATTCGCACGAGCGACTGGCCGACGTGATGAACTACTTAGAAGGAGTGTGACCATGGCCGGCGCGGACCACTCCAACGGGTTTGAAGGTTTTGAAGGCTCGTACCTCGGCAACCGCGACGTGCTCAAACCCGCCTCGCGCCTCGAATGCAAGATCTGCTGGTGGGTCTACGACCCGGCGCTCGGCGATCCGCAATGGCAGATCGTCCCCGGCACACCGTTCGCCGACCTGCCCGCGCATTGGCGATGCCCGAACTGCGATGGCGATGCCGAACAGTTCCTGATGCTGGAGTGATGGACTTGGAACACTTCCGCAGACCCTCACCGGCCTTCGACCCGCTCAGGACAGGCCAAGCCTCTCCCGCGAGCGGTAGAGGGGGCGTCACTCCCTCGCCCCTCTGGGGAGAGGGTTGGGGTGAGGGGCCAGCCGCGCCAACCGCGTGTATCGCAGGCAGTGGGCAACGCGAGGGACAACAGTCATGAGCCCGCTCACCCGCACAGACACCCCCGCAGTCACACCTGCGCAGCTGGCCGCACGCGTGCAGACCCTCGTGGACTTCTACCGCCACGTGCAAAACGAACGCATGCAAGGCATCCCCTTGCTCAACCCCGCGCTGCATGTCGAATCCGTGGGTTTTGAATGGGCCGCTGGCGCGGAGGAAACTGCAGATGCGGTGGCCGAAGGCGTGCTCATCACCCCCTGGTTCATGAGCCTGCTGCGCCTGCCTTCGGTCAACCTGCCCCACGGCAACCGCGTGGGGCGCAAGGCCGTGCATGGCTTCGGCAGCGAACGGTTCGATTTCATCGGCGCGCACGACCCCGCCATCGGCTACCACGAGACCTGCGCGCTGTTTTCGCCCATGAACGGTTTCACCAGCCAGAACCTGGCGCGCGAGACCGCGCTGGCTTCGCTGGCCCTGGTCCGTCTCCAGCCCGAATCCGACGCGGTGCCGCCCGTTGCGGCCGAGCCGCTGCCACCGCGCCGCGCCTTTTTCATGGCCCGCCGGCCAGACGCGGGAGCTGCTGTATGAGCACCGCGCTGTCCTCGCTGGCCGGCAGCCTCCGCGTGGCGCCGGGCGCATCGCTGCCGCTGGCCTTGCAGAGCAGCCGCCAGGACTGGGCGCCGCGCCTGGCCCACGGTCAGGCGGTAAGCGCCTTGCCCGGCCTGATGGCCAGCCTGTTCAACCTCTGCAGCCACGCGCACCGCCTGTGCTCGCAGCTCGCCTTCGAAGCCGCTTCGCCCGGCCTGTTGCCCGCACCCCAACAAGTGGCGCAGCGCCTGCGCACCGAGACCGCGCAGGAACACATCCGCCGCATCGGCCTGGACTGGCCACGCCTGCTGGCCGCCGAGTCCGGTCCTGCCCCCACCGCCTGGGCCGATGCCGCACACGCCGCGTTGCAACGCTGCCCGCTGCTGCTGCCAGCGGCCACGCTGCCGGCCGACCCCTGGCCCGCCACCCTCACCTGGTTGCAAGACGAGCTGCTGCAGATGCCGCCCCACACCTGGCTGCGTGCCTGGAATGCCTGCGGTGCCGATTGGCAAAACGACTGGAGCCGCCGCCACACGGGCTGGCTGCCCTCGTTGCTGCGCGCTGCGCGCGAGTCGGACCTGCCGAACACGCTGGCGCACGCCGACGCATTGCACGCCCATGCCGATGGGTCTGACCAGCGCACGCTGTCCGCCGCGCTGGCGCTCCAGCCCGGCTTCGCGCTGCGCCCGTTGTGGCACGGTGCCTGCGCCCACACCGGCAGCTGGACGCGCCTGAACGGCATGGACGTCGAGCTGCCCCTGAGTCCTTGGGCTCTGCTGGGCAGCCGCATCGCCGAGCTGATCCGCCTGTGCCAGCCCGACGCACCGGGCCAGAGCGGCGCCGGCTGGTTGTCGTTCGGTTCGCTCCGCACCGGGCCGGGCCAGGGCATGGCCTGGGTGGAGATGGCGCGTGGCCTGCTGGTGCACCAGGTGGAGATCGATCAACCGGCCGGCGATGCGCCGGCGCGCGTGGCCGCTTGCCGGGTGCTCGCGCCGACCGAATGGAATTTCCACCCGCAGGGTGTGGTGGCGCAAACCATCGCGGCGCTGGATGGGGGTGAACCCGTCGAAGACATCGAGCGCCGCGTGCGCCTGCTCATGGCCGCGTTCGACCCCTGCGTGCCGTTTGACGTGTCGCACGCTGTGCCGAGCCTGAAGGAGACGCAACATGCATGAAGCCAGCCTCGCCGGTGGCGTGTTGCAGCTGGTCGAAGACACGGCCGTGAGCGAAGGCTTTTCGCGCCTGCTGTCGCTGCGGCTCGAAGCCGGCCAGCTCGCGGGCGTGGACGTGCGGGCCCTGCGTTTCGCGCTGGAGAGCCTGGCGCCCGGCACCGTGCTCGACGGTGCCCAGATCGAGATCGAAGAACCCCCCGGCCAGGCCTGGTGCATGGGCTGTGCCCAGACGGTGGCCATCGCCCAGCGCGGCGACGCCTGCCCGGGTTGCGGCGGCTACCAGCTACAACCTACGGGCGGTATGGAATTGCGTGTCATAGACATGCAAGTCAGTGATGATTGAGTGAACCAGGAGACAGACCATGTGTGTCGTTTGTGGATGCAGTGACAACAGCCCGGCCCATGCCCGGCATATCCATTCCCACGAGGGCGAGGCCGGCGTGGTGCAGGTGAACCCCGGCAACGGCGACCTGCATTTCGGCGCGGGTGCGGCCCGCGTCTCGGTGCCGGGCATGAGCCAGGCGCGCGCCATCAAGCTGGAGACCGACATCCTCGGCGCCAACAACCGCGTGGCGTTGCAGAACCGGTCCCACTTTGAAGCGCACGGTGTGACCGCGCTCAACTTCGTGTCGAGCCCCGGCTCGGGCAAGACCACGCTGCTCTGCGCGACCATCGAAGCGCTCAAGGCCCACGCGCCCGGCCTGCACGTCGCGGTGATCGAAGGCGACCAGCAGACCAGCTTCGATGCCGACCGCATCCGCGCCACCGGCGCGCCCGCGATCCAGGTCAACACCGGCAAGGGCTGCCACCTCGACGCGCCCATGGTGAGCGAAGCCTTCGCGCAGTTGCACAGTCATGACCATCACGATCTCGGGCATGGCCACTCGCACGGTCACCACCACGGCGACGAACATAGCCTGCTGTTCATCGAAAACGTGGGCAACCTGGTCTGCCCCGCCGTGTGGGACCTGGGCGAAGCCGCCAAGGTCGCCATCCTTTCGGTGACCGAGGGCGAAGACAAGCCGCTCAAGTACCCCGACATGTTCGCGGCGGCACAGCTCATGATCCTCAACAAGACCGACCTGCTGCCGCACGTGAAATTCGACGTCGCGCGCTGCATCGAACTCGCCCGCCGCGTGAACCCCACCATCGAGATCCTGCAGCTCTCGGCCACCACCGGCGAAGGCATGGACGCCTGGCTGCACTGGCTGGACCACGCCATGGGCCACGGCCATCACCACCACGAAGAGCCCGCGCCTTCGGCATCCGAAGCGGCGCTGCGGGATCGTGTGGCGCAGCTGGAAGCCGAACTCGCGCGAGCGCGCGCAGCGTTGTCTGCAGACGCCACACTCTGACCCGCCGCCCGCCATGAACACCGCACCTTTGCCCCCAGTGCTCGCCTGCGGCGCCTGGTTGAAGAACGCCGCCTGCCTGCTGGTGGATGGCACACCGATCTGGTCGGCGGTGCACGGTGATCTCAGCGACCCGGCGGCCTGCGCCGCGCTCGAAGCCTCGGTGGAGGCCCTGCTGGCCGGCCACGGCGCGCCCATCGCCGCCGTGGCGCACGACCTGCACCCCGACTTCTTCAGTACCCAGCTCGCGGTGCAGCTCGCCAGTTCGCTGGGCGTGCCCGCCATCGGCGTGCAGCACCACCACGCGCACATCGCTGCTGTTGTCGCTGAGCACGGCATCAACGGCCCGGTCATCGGCCTCGCGCTCGACGGCGTGGGCCTGGGCACCGACGGCCAAGCCTGGGGCGGTGAACTGCTCTGGGTGGACGGCGTGCAGTGGCAGCGCCTCGGCCACCTGGTGCCGCTGGCGCTGCCCGGCGGCGACCGCGCCGCACGCGAGCCCTGGCGCATGGCGGCGAGCGCGCTGCACGCGATGGGCCGTGGTGAGCAGATCGCTTCACGCTTCGCGCCGCAAGTCGGTGAGGCGGTGGCCGCTGGCGTGCAGCAGATGCTGGCCAAAAACCTGAACTGCCCGGCCACCAGCAGCACCGGCCGCTGGTTCGACGCGGCGGCCGGCGCGTTGGGTCTGAGCGTTCGCCAGGCCGACGAAGCACAAGCCGCCATCGCGCTCGAAGCCGCCGCTGCGCGCTGGCTCGAACAAAACCCCCACTCCGAACCACTGCACGGCGTGCGCATCGACGCCCAGAACCGTCTCGACCTGCGCGGCCTCATGCCCGCGCTGTTCGACGCCAGCCCCGATGGCGTGGACGCAGCCGCCGCGGGCTTCCACCTCGCGCTGGCCGACGCGCTGGCCGACTGGGCTGTCCGTGCCGCCATGGAACGCGGCAGCCGCGACGTGTGTCTCGGTGGCGGCTGCTTCTTCAACCGCGTCCTGCGTGAGCGCGTGACCACGCGCTTGCAGGCGGCAGTGTTGCGAGTGCACAGGCCACTCGAAAAAGGCTGCGGCGACGCCGGTCTCGCGCTCGGCCAGGCTTGGGTCGCCGCCCAGCAGCTGGTCGCGACCGCCCCACAAGAACACACCACGAAGGAACCCGAACCATGTGTCTAGCCATTCCCGCGCTCCTGGTGGAGCTGCGCCCCAACGACCAGGCTGTGGTGAACCTCGGCGGCATCCGCAAGGAAATTTCCATCGCCCTGGTGGCCGACGTGCAGGTGGGCGACTACGTGATCGTGCACGTGGGCCACGCCATCGGCGTGATCGACCCGGAGGAAGCTGAGAAGACCCTGGCCTTGTTTGCCGAGATGCAGGCGCTTGAAGGCGCGGAGGTCCAGCCATGAAATACATCGACGAATTCCGCGACGGCGATCTCGCCCGCCAGATTGGCGCGCGCATCGCTGCCGAAGCGCACCCGGACCGCCGCTACAGCTTCATGGAGTTCTGCGGTGGTCACACACACGCCATCAGCCGCTACGGCGTGCTGGAGCTGCTGCCGACCAACGTGCGCATGATCCACGGCCCGGGCTGCCCGGTCTGCGTGCTGCCCATCGGCCGCATCGACCTCGCGATCCGCCTCGCGCTGGAGCGTGGCGCCATCGTCTGCACCTACGGCGACACCATGCGCGTGCCGGCCTCCGACAGTCTCTCGCTCATCAAGGCCAAGGCGCGCGGCGGCGACATCCGCATGGTCTATTCCGCCGCCGACGCCATGGCCATCGCACGCGCGAACCCGCAGCGCGAGGTGGTGTTCTTCGCCATCGGTTTCGAGACCACCACGCCGCCCACGGCGCTCGCCATCCGCGACGCGGCGCGCGAGGGACTGGCCAACTTCAGTGTGTTGTGCTGCCACGTGCTCACGCCCTCGGCCATCACCCACATCCTCGAATCGCCCGAGGTGCGCCAGCTCGGCACCGTGCCCATCGACGGCTTCATCGGCCCGGCGCACGTGAGCATCGTCATCGGCTCCGCGCCCTACGACCACTTCGCCGAGGAGTACCGCAAGCCGGTGGTGATCGCCGGCTTCGAACCGCTGGACGTGATGCAGGCGATCCTGATGCTGGTGCGCCAGGTCAACGAGGGCCGCGCCCACGTGGAAAACGAATTCACCCGCGCGGTCACGCCCGAGGGCAACCTCAAGGCGCAGGCCCTGGTGTCCGAGGTGTTCGAGCTGCGGCCGAGCTTCGAGTGGCGTGGCCTGGGCGAGGTGCCCTACAGCGCGCTCAAGATCCGGGAGGCCTTTGCCGCCTTCGACGCCGAACGCCGTTTCGACCTGAGCTACACGCCCGTGGCCGACAACAAGGCCTGCGAGTGCGGCGCTATCCTCCGTGGCGTGAAGAAGCCGACCGACTGCAAGATTTTCGGCACCGTCTGCACGCCGGAAAACCCGGTCGGCTCCTGCATGGTGTCGAGCGAAGGCGCTTGCGCCGCGCACTACACCTACGGCCGTTTCCGCGACATCCCCATCGTCGCCGCCACCGCCACCGAAGAGGTCACCCCATGAGAACCGACATCGAACAACCGGCCGGTGGCGAGGCGCCCGCGCCCCAGCCGGTGAAGAAGAACTACATCCGGCCGCTGGACATCAAACACGGCCGCATCGACATGAGCCACGGCGCGGGCGGCAAAGCCGCGGCACAGTTGATCGAGGAGCTGTTCCTCGCGGCCTTCGACAACGAATTCCTGCGCCAGGGCGACGACGGTGCGGTGCTGGCGCTGCCTGCCTTCGACCCGGCGCAGGGCCGCCTCGTGATGGCCACCGACGGTCACGTGATCTCGCCGCTGTTCTTCCCCGGTGGCGACATCGGCTGCCTCTCGGTGCACGGCACGGTGAACGACGTGGCGATGTCGGGCGCAAAGCCGCTGTACCTGAGCGCGAGCTTCATCATCGAAGAAGGCTTCCCGCTGATCGACCTGCAGCGCATCGTGAAGAGCATGGCCGCCGCGTCGCGCGAGGCCGGCGTGCCCGTGGTCACCGGCGACACCAAGGTGGTGGAGCAGGGCAAAGGCGACGGCGTGTTCATCAGCACCACCGGCGTCGGCGTGCTGCCGCCGGGCGTGCACATCAGCGGGCGCAACGCGCGGCCGGGCGACGTGCTGCTGCTCTCGGGCAGCATCGGCGACCACGGCGTGGCGGTGCTCTCGAAGCGCGAATCGCTGGCCTTCGAGACCACCATCGAGAGCGACACCGCCGCGCTGCACACCTTGGTGGCGGCCATGCTGGCCGCCGCACCCGGCGCGGTGCGCGTGCTGCGCGACCCCACGCGCGGCGGCCTCGCCACCACGCTCAACGAGGTGGCGCGCCAGTCGGGTGTGGGCATGCTGCTGCAGGAGGCCGCCATCCCCGTCAAGCCGCAGGTGGACGCGGCCTGCGAGTTGCTGGGGCTGGACCCGCTCTACGTCGCCAACGAAGGCAAGCTGATCGCGGTGGTGTCGCCCGAATTCGCTGAAACAGTGCTCGCCGCGATGCGTACGCACCCGCTGGGGCAGGACGCGGCACGCATCGGCGAAGTGACGGCCGACCCGCACCACTTCGTGCAGATGGCCACGCGTTTTGGCGGGCGGCGGGTGGTGGACTGGCTGAGTGGGGAACAACTGCCACGGATTTGTTGATCCCCCCGCGCCGCCTGCGGCGTCACCCCCCCAGGGGGCAACGCTGGCGGCCCGGCAAAGCCGGTTCCGCGGCGTTCTGGGTGAGGCGCTGCACGCGCTCCGGAGCGGGGGCATGTTGGTCGTTGTTTTCGCCAGCCCATAACAAAAGAGACGAGGAGACGGGCATGTCGAGTGGGGTGTTTCAGAAGACCGAAAGCGGCAAGGCCGAGATCGCCCAGCGCAAGGCGGGGCTGTCGCCCGCCACGCGCACGGTGCTGATCATGGTCAATGGCAACGATTCGGTGAACGTGCTGGCGGCGCGTGGTCTGCCGCAGCTGCAGGGGCATCTGGACACGTTGCTGGCGCTGGGGTTGATCGAGCCGGTGGTGGCGCGTGCCGCGCCTGTGGCGCCACCGGCGAACGATGCCGAGCGGGCCGTCTCTGTCCCGGGTTCCGTGTTCGCACACGCGGCGCCCGCCGGACCCGGCCTGGACACGCTGCGCCGCCAGGCCATGGCCTATCTGGGCAACCATTTCGGGCCCGACACACCCCTCGTGGCCCAGGCCCTGCTGGCCGCGCGAACGGCCACCGAGTTCAACGCCGCACTCGACGGCATCGAGTCCAAACTCGCCATCTACATGGGGCGCAAGCAGGCCGCGCGCGAGCTGCAGGCGCTGCGCCCCGCCACCTGACCATTCGATGAACCCCTTGCGCATCCTCCTGCTCTGCCACAGCTTCAACAGCCTCACCCAGCGGCTCTTCGCCGAGCTGCGCGCGGCGGGCCACACCCTGAGCGTGGAGCTCGACATCGCCGACAGCGTGACCGAAGAGGCCGTGGCCCTGTTCCGGCCCGACCTGGTGCTGGCGCCGTTTCTCAAGCGCCGCATCCCGCCAACGGTGTGGCAGCGCGTGACCTGCCTCGTGGTGCACCCCGGCCCGCCGGGCGACCAGGGGCCTTCGGCGCTGGACTGGGCGGTCTGGCGCGGCGAGCCGCACTGGGGTGTGACGGTGCTGCAGGGCAATGGCGATTTCGACGCCGGCCCGGTCTGGGCCCATGCCTCGTTTGACATGCGCCCGGCCACCAAGGGCAGCCTGTACCGGCGCGAGGTCACGCAGGCCGCGTTGCAGGCCACGCTGGCCGCCGTGCAGCGCTTCGCCGGTGGCGAGCGCGAGGCGCCACCGCTCCGATTCGCCGCCGGGCCGCCCCAAGGCGAATCAGCCCCCGAGGGGCTGAGCGCCGCGGCTCCGGACGTGCCTGCGCACGTCTGGACAGCGCGAATAGACGCTGACTCTGGCAGCGTCCCGTCCAGCGACCCGCGCAGCGGCGGAGCGTGGGGGCGTGGATGGCAGCCACTGCTGCGCCAGGGCGAACGCGCGATTGATTGGGCCACCGACAGCACGGCCACCGTGCTCGCGAAAATTCGCAGCGGCGATGGCCAGCCCGGTGTGCTCGACGCGCTCTGGGGCCAGCCCTGTTACCTGGGCGATGCGCATCCGGCCAGCGTCGCCACCATGGCCGAATTCAGCGACGGCGAACCCGGCGCCTTGCTGGCCGTGCGCGACGGCGCGCTGCTGCGCCGCACGGTGGACGGCGGCGTCTGGATCGGCCAGGCCCGGCGCGTCGATCCGCCAGAGACGGACCCGGCACACCGCAGTTTCAAGCAGGTGGCGGCCGAGCTGTTCGCCACGGAGGCGGCCAGCCTGCCGCAGCGCCCCGTGCCGCTGGAGCGCGCGCCCGACGAATGGGGCGAGCTGCGCTACACCGAACACGGCCCCGAAGGCGCGCGCGTGGGCTGCCTGGGCTTCGATTTCTACAACGGCGCCATGTCCACCGCGCGTTGCGAGCGCCTGCGCGCCGCGCTGCTGCAGGTGCGCGAGCGGCCCACACAGGTGTTGCTGCTGATGGGCGGCGAGGGCTTCTTCAGCAACGGCATCGACCTCAACAGCATCGAGGCCGCGGCCCACCGCCCGGGCGACAGCGCCGCCGACGCCTCCTGGCGCAACATCCAGGCCATGAACGACGTGGCGCTCGGTGTGCTGCAGACCACCGACCGGCTCACGGTCAGCGTGCTGCGCGGCAACGCGGGCGCCGGCGGTGCCTTTCTCGCGCTGGCGGCCGACCAGGTGTGGGCGCACGGCAGCGTGGTGCTCAACCCGCACTACAAGAACATGGGCAACCTGTACGGCTCCGAATACTGGACCTACCTGCTGCCGCGCCGCCTGGGTGAGGCCGGTGCGAAAGACCTGATGGCCCAGCGCCTGCCGCTGCTGGCCGCCGAGGCGCTGCGGATCGGCCTGATCGACCACAACGATGAGGGGGCGCGCGAAGGCTTCGAAGAACGTTGCCTGGAGCGCGCGCTGGCGTTGGCCGCCTCCTACAATCTGAACGGAGAGCTGGCGGCCAAACAGGCCCGGCGCGCGCAGGACGAAGCCCGCCGACCGCTGGCCCACTACCGTGAACAGGAACTGGCGCGCATGCACCGCAACTTCTACGGCTTCGATCCCAGCTACCACGTGGCGCGCCACCACTTCGTGCACAAGCAGCCGCACGCCTGGACCCCGAGGCACCTCGCGGTGCACCGGCTGTGACACCTCCACTCCTTCCCGAAGCCCTGCCCACCGTGCTCGTGGTGGACGACGAGGTGCGTTCGCAGGACGCGATGCGGCGCACGCTGGACGAAGATTTCACGGTCTTCACCGCCAGCAGCGCCGACGAGGCGCGTGGTCTGCTGCAGCGCCAGCCGGTGAGCGTGATCCTGTGCGACCAGCGCATGCCCGGGATGACGGGTGTGACCTTTCTCAAAGAGGTGCGCGAGCAGTGGCCGGAGACCGTGCGCATCGTCATCTCGGGCTACACCGATTCCGAAGACATCATTGCCGGCATCAACGAGGCCGGCATCTACCAGTACATCCTCAAGCCCTGGGCACCCGACCACCTGCTCGACTCGGTGCGCAACGCGGTGGAAGCGCAGACGCTGCAGCGCCAGACCAGCCGGCTCGACCTGGAGCTGCGCACCAGCAACCGCGTGCTGCGCCAGCGCACGGCCACACAGATGGCACAGGCGCGCAGCAGCTTCGGTTTCGACCGCATCGTGCGCGCACCGGGCAGCCCGCTGGACCTCGTCTGCGCCATGGCCGAGCGCACCGCGCGCTACGACATCCCGGTGCTGGTGCTGGGCGAGTCGGGCACCGGCAAGGAACTGCTGGCGCGTGCCATCCACTACGCCTCGCCCCGGCTCACCGGCCCCTTCGTGGTGGAAAACTGCGCCGCGATTCCCGACTCGCTGCTCGAATCCGAACTCTTTGGCCACAAGCGCGGTGCCTTCACCGGCGCCTACGAAGACCACCCGGGCCTGTTCCAGCGCGCCAGCGGCGGCACGGTGTTCCTCGATGAAATCGGCGAGACCTCGCCAGCGTTCCAGGTGAAGTTGCTGCGCGTGCTGCAGGAGGGTGAGGTGCGGCCCGTGGGCGGTGCTCGCCCGGTGCCGGTGGACGTGCGCGTGATCGCTGCCACCCACCGCCAGCTGGAGCAGCGCGTGCGCGACGGCCTGTTCCGCGAAGACCTGTACTACCGCATCGCCGGCATCACCATCACCGTGCCGCCGCTGCGCGAGCGTGTGGCCGACATTCCGCCCATTGCGCGCCAGTTGGTGCTGGACGTGGCCGCCGAACTCGGGCACCCGGGCGCGACCCTGCCCGATGAAGCCATGGCCTGCCTCGTGGCCTACCCCTGGCCGGGCAACATCCGCGAGCTGCGCAACGAGATCGCGCGTGCGCTGGCGCTGCACGACGGCACCCGGCTGGACGCCGCGGCCTTCTCCAGCCGCGTGTTGCAGGGCCGCGCCGCGGGTGGTGCCGACGACCTCACCGCGGCCATTCCGCAAAGCGGCACGCTGGGCGAACGGCTGGACGTGATCGAGGCCATGCTGCTGCGCGAAACCCTGCTGCGCCACCGCTGGAACAAGACCCGGGCGGCGCAGGAACTCGGCTTGTCGCGTGTGGGTTTGCGTAGCAAGATGCAACGTTTCGGATTGGACAAACCATGAGCCCCGACCACCACGCGCTCGCTGACGCGGTGCTGGCCCGCTGGGGCCACGACCCGCACGCGCTGGTCCAGGTGCTGCGCGAGACGCAGGCGTTGACCCACTGGCTGCCGCGCGCCTTGTTGACGCACATCGCGCAGGCGCTGCGCCTGCCGCTGGCCCAGGTCGAAGGCGTGGCCACGTTCTACCGTTTCTTCCACATCCGGCCTGTGGGTCGGCTGCGGGTGCTGTTCTCCGACAACATCACCGACCGCATGTTGGGCAGCGAGGCGCTGCTGGCCCGGCTCTGCGAGTGCCTCGGTGTGTCGCCGGGCGAGACCGATGCCCAGGGCCGGTTCAGCGTCGACCGGGCGTCGTGCACCGGCCTGTGCGACCAGGGTCCGGCGCTGCTGATCAACCACCACCAGGTCATCACCCGCCTCGATGCCGAGCGGGTGGATGCGCTCGCCGCGCTCATGCTGTCCGAAGTGCCGGTGGAGGACTGGCCTGCCGACTGGTTCCATGTGGACAACACAGTGCACCGTGCCGATGTGCTGCTGAGCGGGCTGCCGGCGCACGCGCCGGCCTTGCCCGCCGTGATCGCACGTGAGCCCCAGGCCCTGATCGACGAGCTGGCCCGCGCCGGACTGCGCGGCCGCGGTGGCGCTGGCTTCCCGACCGCGCGCAAGTGGCAGGCTTGTCGAGACGCTGACAGCGATGCCAGCGGCCCGCAGCGTTGCGTGGTCTGCAACGCCGACGAAGGCGAGCCCGGCACCTTCAAGGACCGCGTGCTGCTCAGCGAGCACGCCGACGCCGTGTTCGACGGCATGACCATCGCCGCGCGCGCCGTCGGCGCACAGCAGGGCTGGCTCTACCTGCGCGGCGAATACCGCTACCTGCTGCCGCAGCTGCAAGCCGTACTGGAGCGCCGCCGCGCGGACGGCCTGCTGGGCGCCAACGCCGCCGGCCTGGCCGGGTTGGACTTCGACATCGGCATCCACCTCGGCGCCGGGGCCTACGTCTGCGGCGAAGAGTCGGCGCTGATCGAATCGCTGGAAGGGAAACGCGGCACGCCACGCATCCGCCCGCCGTTTCCGGTGGAGCGCGGCTACCTGGGGCGCCCGACCGTGGTCAACAACGTCGAGACCTTCTGCGCCGTGGCCCACATCGCGCGGTGCGGTGGCGACTGGTGGGCCGCCATGGGCTCGGGCGCGTCCACCGGCACCAAGATCCACTCGGTCTCGGGCGACTGCGAGCGCCCCGGCCTCTACGAATACCCGCTGGGCACGCCGATCGCGCGCATCCTGGCCGACTGCGGCGCCCGCGACGCCCAGGCGGTGCAGGTGGGCGGCCCCTCGGGCACCTGCGTGCCCGCATCGGCTTTCGACCGGACCATCGCCTTCGACGACGTGCCCAGCGCCGGCGCCTTCATGGTCTTCAACGGCACGCGCGACCTGTTCGAGGTGGCGCACCACTTCGCCCGTTTCTTCGCCCACGAAAGCTGCGGGCTCTGCACGCCCTGCCGCGTGGGCACCGAGCTGGTGGTGCGGCGCCTGGACAAGCTCGCCCAGGCACGCGGTGCCGGTCGCGGCTCGGCCTTCGACCTGGAACGCCTGCACGAGCTGGATGAGCTGCTGCACAGCGGCACGCACTGCGGCCTCGGCGCCTCGGCCTGCAACCCGCTGCGCGACACGCTGGCCCACTTCGGAGAGGTCTACGCGTCGCGCACGACGACGCCACAGTTCGAACCCGAGTTCGATCTCGATGCCGAACTCTCGGCGGCCCGGCGCGTCACGGGTCGCACCGACCCGGGTGCCCACCTCAATACAGAGCATCTGTCATGACCGATGTGACGTCCCAACCCCTGTTCCAGTTCGACGGCCAGCCGGTGCCGCTGCAGCCCGGCGACACCATCCAGCAGGCCGCACAACGCGCTGGTCACGACGTGCCCCACCTGTGCTGGCACCCCGAGGTGTCGGCCAGCGCCTCCTGCCGGGTCTGCACGGTGCACGTGGACGGCCGGCCAGTCGCAGCCTGCACCACCGCCGCGGCTGCCGGGCAGCGCGTGGATTGCCACACCGCCGAACTGCGCGCGCAGCGGCTGCGCCTGCTGCAGATGCTCTTCGTCGAGGGCAACCACTTCTGCCCCGGCTGCGAAAAAAGCGGCCACTGCCTGCTGCAGCACCAGGCCGAACGCGCCGGTATGACCGATCTGCATTTCGAGACCCTGAACCCCGAGCGCCCGGTCGACGCCAGCCACCTCGATGTGCTGTTCGAGCCCAACCGCTGCATCCTGTGCCAGCTCTGCGTGCGCGCCAGCGACGAACTCGACGGCAAACAGGTGTTCGCCATCGGCGGCCACGGCATCGGCACGCATCTGCTGATCAACAGCGACAGCGGCCGGCTCGGTGACAGCGCGCTCTCGGTGGACGACCGTGCCGCCCACATCTGCCCGGTCGGCGCGCTGCTGCCCAAGCGGGTCGGGTTTGCGGTGCCCATCGGGCAACGGCCTTTCGACGACGCGGAGACGCGCGGATGAACGCGGAGACCCCCACCCCCCGCAAGCTGCGCGTGGCCACGGTCTCGCTGGCCGGCTGCTTTGGCTGCCACATGTCCTTTCTCGACATCGACGAGCGCCTGTTCGAGCTCATCGAACACATTCAGTTCGACCGCTCGCCGTTGACCGACATCAAGACCGTGGGCCCTTGCGATATCGGCCTGATTGAAGGCGGCCTGTGCAACGCCGAGAACGTCGAGGTGTTGCGCGCCTTCCGCGCCAACTGCCGCGTGCTGGTGGCCGTGGGCGCCTGCGCCATCACCGGCGGCCTGCCGGCTTTGCGCAACCACCTCGATGTGGGGGACATGCTGCAGGCGGTCTACGGTGAGGTCCCCAACGACCCCGAACTCCCGCTGCCGCTCAACAAGGTGCACCCCATCCACGAGGTGGTGCGCATCGACCACTCGCTGCCCGGTTGCCCGCCACCGGCGGACGCGTTCTGGCAACTGCTGCAGGACCTGATGGCCGGGCGCGAGCCCGCGCCAGGCCTGATCCGTTACGACTGATGCCATGACCACCCCTTCGCTCGAAACCGCCGCCAACCCGCAAAGCCTGCGCCGCATCGTGATCGATCCGGTCTCGCGCGTGGAAGGCCACGGCAAGGTCACGCTACTGCTCGGCGATGACAACCGCATCCAGCAGGTGCGGCTGCACATCGTCGAGTTCCGGGGCTTCGAGCAGTTCATCGTCGGCCGGCCCTACTGGGAGGTGCCGGTGATGGTGCAGCGCCTGTGCGGCATCTGCCCGGTGTCGCACCACCTGGCCGCCACCAAGGCGCTGGACCGCGTGGTTGGCGGCTGGCCCGTGCCCGAAGCCGCCGACAAGATCCGCCGGCTCATGCATTACGGCCAGATCGTGCAGAGCCACGCGCTGCACTTCTTCCACCTGTCCTCGCCCGACCTGCTGTTCGGCTTCGATGCCGACGTCGCGCAGCGCAACATCGTCGGCGTGGCGATGGCGCACCCCGAGGCCGCGCGCCAGGGCGTGATGCTGCGCAAGTTCGGTCAGGAGGTGATCCGCATCACGGCGGGCAAGCGGGTGCACGGCACCGGCTCCATACCCGGTGGCATGAACCGGGCGGTGGATGCGGCCGAACGCGACACGCTGCGCGCGCAACTGCCCGAGGTGCTGGCCTGGGCCGAAGCCGCGGTGGATCTGGCACAGCGCCTGCACACCGGCTTGCCGGCGCATCTGGTCGGCTTTGCCGAGACACCGGCGGCCATGATGTCGCTGGTCGGCCCAGGCGGCGCCCTGGAGTTCTACGACGGCACGCTGCGGGTGCGCGAGGCCGACGGTCGCATCGCGGTCGACGGCTTCGAGGACCAGCGCTACCGCGAGCTGATCGGCGAGGGCGTCAAGCCCTGGACCTACATGAAGTTTCCCTACCGCCTGACGCTCGGACCAGATGCCGGCTGGTACCGCGTCGGCCCGCTTGCGCGGTTGCAGAACTGCGACTTCATTGCCACGCCCCGCGCCGAAGCACGGCGCCAGGCCTTTGTCGCGGCGCACGGTGGCCGGCCGGTGCACGCGGTGCTGGCGACCCACTGGGCGCGCATGATTGAGCTGCTGCACGGCGTGGAGGTGGTGGCCGATCTGCTGGCCGACCCGGTCATCCTCGGTGGCCCGCTGATCGCCACCGGCGAGCGCCAGCGCAGTGGTGTGGGCATCATCGAAGCGCCGCGTGGCACGCTGATCCACGAGTACGAAGTGGGCGACGACGACCTGGTCACGCGCTGCAACCTGATCGTCTCGACCACCCACAACAACCAGGCCATGAACGAAGCGGTGCGATCTATCGCCCTGCAGTACCTCGACGGCCAGACCATCACCGAACCCCTGCTCAACCACATCGAGGTCGCCATCCGCGCCTACGACCCCTGCCTGTCCTGCGCCACGCATGCGCTGGGCCAGATGCCGCTGGCGGTGACGCTGCGCAACGCGCGCGGCGAGGTGCTCGACCACGTGCACCGTTCGTCCCGTGGCGACACCGTGCGCGGCACCCGGCCGCATTCGGCGGAGGCTGCGTTATGAGCTCCAAGGTGGCGCCGCTGCTGGTGTTCGGCTGGGGCAACCCGGGCCGGGGCGACGACGCGCTCGGCCCGCTGCTGGTCGAACAGCTGGCCGGCCGCGCGCAGGCACGGCGGCTCGAATGCCTCACCGACTTCCAGTTGCAGGTCGAACATGCGCTGGACCTCGTGGGCCGCGAGCGCGTGCTCTTCGTGGACGCCGCCATCGGCCTGCAGACCCCGTTTGCGGTGAGCACCGTGGTGCCTGCGCCGGTCGCCGGCTTCACCACCCACGCGCTGGCGCCCGAGGCGCTGCTGCAGGTGTATCGTGATCTGGAACGCGCCGAGCCGCCGCCCTGTACGCTGCTCGCCATCCGCGCCCAGCGCTTCGAGCTCGGTGAAGCGCCGGGCGAACAGGCCCTGACCGATCTGGCCTTGGCCCTGGCCTGGGCGATGGAATGGGCCCGTCTGCCCGAGGAGATACCCGCATGAACGTGCTCTGGCTTCAAAGTGGCGGTTGCGGTGGCTGCAGCATGTCGCTGCTGTGCGCCGACACCACCGATTTTCAGGGCCACCTGCGCGACGGTGGCGTGAACCTGCTGTGGCACCCCTCGCTGTCGATGGCGAGTGGCGAAGAGGTGATCGCGCTGCTGCACTCGGTGCAGGACGGCGGCACGCGTCTCGACGCGCTGTGCGTCGAAGGCTCCTTGCTGCGCGGCCCGAACGGCAGCGGGCGGTTCCACATGCTGGCCGGCACCGGCCTGCCCATGATCCACTGGGTGCGCGAGCTCGCGGCGAAGGCGAAACACGTGCTGGCCGTCGGCAGCTGTGCGGCCTGGGGTGGCATCACCGCCGGCGGCGACAACCCCACCGACGCCTGCGGTCTGCAGTACGAAGACGACCGCATCGGTGGCCTGCTCGGCGCGGACTTTCGCTCAACCAGCGGCCTGCCGGTGATCAACATCGCGGGTTGCCCCACGCACCCGAGCTGGGTGATCGACACGCTCATGGCGCTGGCCGCCGACGGCTTTGCGGCCGACGACCTCGACCCGCTGAACCGGCCGCGTTTCTACGCCGACCAGCTGGTGCACCACGGCTGCACGCGCAACGAGTACTACGAGTTCAAGGCCAGTGCCGAGAAGCCGTCGGACCTGGGCTGCATGATGGAGCACATGGGCTGCAAGGGCACGCAGGTGCACGCCGACTGCAACACCCGCCTGTGGAACGGCGAAGGCAGCTGCACGCGCGGCGGCTACGCCTGCATCGCCTGCACCGAGCCGGGTTTCCAGGAGCCGGGCCACCCGTTCCACGAAACGCCCAAGCTCGCCGGCATCCCCATCGGCCTGCCGACCGACATGCCCAAGGCCTGGTTCGTCGCGCTGGCCTCGCTCTCCAAGAGCGCCACGCCCAAGCGGGTGAAGAACAACGCGGTGGCGGACCACCTCGTTGTCAAACCCGCGGTGAGAAAGACCAGACTGAAATGAGCAGACCGAGCGACGCAGGGCCGCCCCAAGGCGCGAGCGCCCCCTTGGGGGGCAGCGCAGTACGCGAAGCGACAAGCGTGGGGGCACGTTTGCTCGTGGGTCCGTTCAATCGCGTCGAAGGCGATCTCGAAGTCTCGCTGGAGATCGACGGCGGCCGCGTCACCTCCGCGCAGGTCAACGCGACCATGTACCGCGGTTTCGAGCAGATCCTGCAGGGCAAGGTGCCGCACGACGCGCTGATCTATGTGCCGCGCATCTGCGGCATCTGCTCGGTGTCGCAGTCGGTGGCCTCGGCGCGTGCGCTGGCCGATCTGGCCGGCATAGCGATGCCAACCAACGGACAGCACGCCACCAACCTGATCCTGGCGACCGAGAACCTGGCCGACCACCTGACGCACTTCTACCTGTTCTTCATGCCGGACTTCGCCCGCCCGGTCTACGCCGGGCAGCCCTGGCACGCCGAAGCGCAACGGCGCTTCGCGCCCGACCACGGCGAGCAGGTGCGCGGTGCCACCGCGGCGCGCCAGCGCTGGCTCACGCTGCTGGGCACGCTGGGCGGCAAGTGGCCGCACACGCAGTCGGTCGAACCGGGCGGCTCCACCCGCGCCATCGACGCCGCCGAGCGTGTGCGCCTGCTGGCGAAAGTGCGCGAGTTCCGCAGCTTCCTGGAGCGCCAGCTGTTCGCCGCGCCGCTGGAAGCCGTGGCCGCGCTGGCCAACGAAGACGCGCTCTGGGACTGGCACGCACAGGACCCGCTGGGCGGCGACCTGCGTTTTTTCCTCACCCTTGTGCGCGACCTGCGGCTCGACACGCTCGGCCCCGGTCCGGGCCGCTACCTGAGCTATGGCGCTTATGCACAGTCGGGTGGTGGCTGGGCCTTGCCCGGTGGGGTGTGGCGCGCGCAGACCGGCGCGGTCGAAGCGCTGAACCCGCACGCCATCACCGAAGACGCCACCCACGCCTGGCTGGCCCACGCACGCGAGCCGCTGCACCCGCTGCACGGCATCACCCGCCCCGAGCCCGACAAGCCCGGCGCCTACACCTGGAACAAGGCGCCGCGGCTGGGCGGCGAAGTGGTCGAGACCGGCGCCATCGCCCGCCAGCTCACCAGCGGCATGCCCTTGGTGCGCGACGCGGTGGCGCGCCACGGCGGCACGGTCTACACGCGCGTGCTGGCGCGGCTGATCGAGCTCGCGCGCGTGGTGCCGCTGATGGAAAACTGGTTGCAGGCGATCCGCCCGACCGAAGCCTTCTGCGTGCCGACGACGCTGCCCGACGAGGGCAGTGGCGTGGGCCTGAGCGAGGCCGCGCGCGGCAGCCTGGGCCACTGGCTGGTGGTGCGGCGCGGGCGCATCGCCAACTACCAGATCGTTGCGCCCACCAGCTGGAATTTTTCCCCGCGCGATGCGCAGGGAACGCCCGGTGCGCTGGAGCAGGCGCTGGTGGACGCACCGGTGCGGGAAGGCGAAAAAACCCCTGTCGCTGTCCAGCACATCGTGCGTTCCTTCGACCCCTGCATGGTCTGCACGGTGCACTAGATTGATCATGAGCAAGCCCCGTTCTCCCAGCCCCTTGCCCACCGTGCCGATGGAGGGTGTGGACGAGTCCACCTGGCTGGACGTGATCCAGAAGATGGACGAGGTCTACACGCGGCTGATCGACGACGAGGTGGAGCTGGAGAAGAAGAACACCGAGCTGGAGCAGTCGCAGCAGTTCATCTTCAGCGTGCTGACCTCGATGTCGGACGTGCTGGTGGTGTGCGACGAGGGCGGTCTGATCGAGCAGGCCAATGCGGCCTTGTGCGAGCTGGTCGGGCGTTCCGAAGCGCAATTGCGTGGCACGCGGCTGTACGAGCTGCTGGCCGATGACGCCAGCGTCGACGCGGCGCGCGCGGCGATGGAGAAGGCCGACGCGCCGCGCGCGGGCGAGGCGATCGAACTCAACCTGCTCGACCAGCAGGGCCAGGCGATCTCGGTGGACGCGAACTGCACACCACGCATCGGCGGCAACGGCCGGCGCGTGGGCACCGTGTGGGTGGGCCGGCCCACGGCCGAACTCAAGCGCGCGTACCACGAGATGCGCGCCGCGCACGAGGCCTTGAAGCGCACCCAGCAGCAACTGCTGCATTCGGAAAAGATGGCCTCGCTCAGCCAGTTGGTGGCCGGTGTGGCGCACGAGCTCAACAACCCGATCAGCTTCGTGCTGGGCAATGTGCACGCGCTGCGCAAGTACTGCGACCGCCTGCAGACCTACATGGCCGCACTGCACGCGCACGAGCCCGAGCCGGTGCTGCAGGCGTTGCGGCAGAAGCTGCGCATCGAACACCTGCTGGGCGACCTGCCTTCACTGATCGAGGGCACGCTCGAAGGCGCGCAGCGCACCGCCGACATCGTGCACGGGCTCAAGCGGTTTTCGGCCATGGACCCGGAGGAGCGCACGCCGGTGAACCTGGTGGAGGTGATCGATCGTGCGATCCACTGGGTACAAAAAGGGCGACCGACGCCGGTGGACGTGCGCTGGCAGGCAGGCGAGCGCTGCACCGTGATGGGCAGTGCGGGGCAACTGCAGCAGGTGATGATGAACCTGCTGCAGAACGCCTTCGATGCCGTGGGCGGCCCCGGGGTGGCGTCGCCCTGCGTCTGGGTGGCGATGGCCTACGAAGGCGCGCAGGTGCATGTGAGCGTGCGCGACAACGGGCCGGGCATTCCGCCCGAGCACCTGCTGCGCATCTTCGATCCCTTCTTCACCACCAAGCCGGTGGGCAAGGGCACGGGCCTGGGCCTGTCGATCAGCTACGGCATCGTCGAGCAGCACGGCGGGCGCCTGAGCGCGCGCAACTCGGACAGCGGTGGGGCCGAGTTCATCCTCGAACTGCCCAAGGCGCAGTAGCGCAAGCCCATCTACCGGAGTGCGTGCCTGAACCCAGCACACGCCGAGGATCCGGCTTTGCCGGTCCCAGGGTGTGGTCCCCCTCGGGGGGAAGCCGCGCAGCGGCGCAGGGGGGCGGCGACAATCCACCGCATGGAACTATTGCTGGTCTCTATTGCTTCGCTGTTCGCCGGTTTTGTCGATTCGATCGTCGGCGGTGGCGGCCTGATCCTGGTGCCGGCGCTGTTCGCGGTGTTTCCCAACACCCACCCGGCCACGCTGTTCGGTGTCAACAAGGGCGCGTCGATCTGGGGCACGGGGGTGGCCACGATCCAGTACGCGCAGCGCGTGCAGATGCCCTGGCGCGCGCTGTTGCCGGCGGCGGCCGTGTGCTTCGTGGGCTCGATGCTGGGCGCCTGGACGGTGACGGTGATCTCGCCCGATTTCCTGCGCCGCGCGCTGCCGCTGGTGCTGCTCGGCGTGCTGGGCTACACCCTGGCCCGCAAGGACCTGGGCCGGCACCACACGCCGCACTTCAGCGGCCGCCAGGAGGCGATGGCCGCGGCCACGCTGGGCGCCACCATCGGCTTTTACGACGGTTTCTTCGGCCCGGGCACCGGCAGTTTCTTCGTCTTCCTGTTCGTGCGCTGGCTGGGCTACGACTTCCTGCACGCCAGCGCCAGTGCCAAGCTGCTCAACACCACGTCCAATCTGGCGGCGTTGATGCTCTTCGCTTTGAAAGGCCACGTCTGGTGGCATTTCGCGCTGGTGATGGCTGTGGCCAACGTGGTGGGCAGCCTGCTCGGCACGCGGCTGGCGCTCAAACACGGCAGCGGTTTCGTGCGCGGCGCCTTCATCGTGGTGGTCGCCGCGCTGATCCTGAAGACCGGCTACGACGCCTGGTGGCGGTGAGTCCACCCCCGCGCCGCCTGCGACGTCACCCCCTCAAGGGGGCGATGCGAGTGGCCCGGCGAAGCCGGTTCCACCGCATCCTGGGATCAAGCCCGCACGCTGGCGAAGTCGGTCGATGTCAGAGGGGCGTGTCCCACAAAGGCCTGCGGAGCAGCGGGCTTCAGACCTGCAGGCAGAGCATGTGGGGCTGCTCCCAGCCCGAGCCGTAGCGCGGCCAATCGACCAGCACGCCTTCATCGGTCTGGGCCATGACGCGGCCGTCGAGGCGGTCGATGCTGCCTTTGTTGAAGCGGTTGACGCGAGCACCGATAGAAAACCGGGGCCTTTGACTTTCGAACAGGGATTTGAGGAATTTCAGCATGGCATTTCTCGCTCAGTAAGCACCAGAACTGTTGTGCCCACGGTGGGCTTGGTCCCAACGGCGCTGCATGTCTTCCAGCTGGGTGAGGCTGGTTGCCGTGCTGAGGTAGGTCTCCAACTCGTCGGACGTGCCGGCGGTGGCGCGGTTGAAAAGGTCGCGGATGGTGCGGGTCACGCGGGACCACAGGGACTCGGTGTTGGTGTTCATGGTGTTTCTCTTTTCTTTGGGACTAGGGTTTACCCTAATCATAAAGACATTCGCCATGAAAGCCAATGTCATAAGTTATGCTAATTAAGCATCGGATGCCGCTCCCCAAGGTATGAAGGGGGACGAGGCTGCGTGACACAGACGTTGTTCAACGCAGGTCATCCCGGGTACCGCTCCTGAACACAGGTAGACTGAGTCCAAAAGTTCTCAAAGGAGGTCCCCTTGTCGTTCAAACACCGACTGCCATTCGCCCTGTGCCTGAGCCTGACGCTGTGGGCCACGGGCTGCCAACCCCAATCCACCACGGAGCCCACGATGACACCCGATGCCCCAGCGAGTCCCGGCGCCGGCAAGAACGACAAGTCCGCGCAACCACACCTCTACCGCCTCAACCCCACGCCCCGGCAGGGTTACGAGCTCGTGCTGACCATCCAGGACGCGCCGGGGCCGTTCAAGAAAATGGGCTGGAGCGCGCTGTACCAGGCCAAGGGTTGCAACTACGTCGTCAACGACTTCGCTGGCGTGCGGGGGGAGCCGGAACACACGGTGGTCCTGCCCTTCACCGAGCGGCCCGATGGCAGCTTCGCCGCCACCGTCTACCTCGACGCCATGCTGGATGAGGACTACTACGGCAATGGGGTGTGCCAGTGGACGCTGACGAGCGTGGGGCCTTGGGTCATGGCGACTGGATCACCCGCAGAAACCTTGTTTGACACCGATCTGTCTTCCGAGCAGTTGTTGGCAGAGCAGCCAGTGCAGTTGTTTTATTGGAAAGGTTACTACCCTCAAAGCAAGGTCGATGGATTCAAGACCTGGGGCAATAGCACGCGAGAGCAATTTGCGCCAGAGGCTCGCGACAACCTCTTCTCCATGACGTTGACGCCTAAAAAGGTGCAGCCATGAGCATGAGCAGCCAGGACTACGCCGACTTGGCATTGGACTCGTACGCTAGCCGAGCGGTGACGCGCCGTGACGAGAAGCCCGAGACGATAGGTGGTCACAAATACAGGATTCTTGAGCACCACGACAACCCACGCACCGGTTACCAGGGCACCATCTACCAGCGGGTGGACACCAACGAGATCATCGTCGCCCACCGGGGCACCGAGTTCGACCGCGAAGCCCTGAAAGACGGGCTGCTGGCCGACGGCGGCATGGTGCTCAACCGCTCCAACTTGCAGGCTTCCGATGCAATCGCGCTGACCCGCAAAGCGCTGCAGATCGCACAAGAAAAAGCAATTGGAGAAGGTGGCATCGCGCCCCCCGTCACCGTCACCGGCCACTCCCTCGGCGGCACGCTGGCGCAGGTGACGGCCCACCACTTCGATCTGCGCGGAGAAACCTTCAACGCCTACGGCGCTACCAGCCTGGGCCTGCGCATCCCCGCCGGGGGCAGTTCGGTCACCAACCACGTCATGGCCGGCGACCTGGTCAGTGCCGCCAGCGCCCACTACGGCCAGGTCAAGGTTCACGCCACGGCCCAGGAAATCCAGACCCTGGACGCCCATGGCTACGACAACAAGACCCACTGGAGCGACCCCCTGCGCGGTCGCGGCCCCATCCAGCTGGCCACCGGATTCACCCCGCCCACCACCACGGCAGCCGCCATCGCCATGGGCGATAGCCACAAGATGCACCACTTCGCCAGCGTGGATGCCAACGGCCGACCCGACCGTTCGGTGCTGGAGGACCCGGCCACCGTGCAACGTGCGCAGGACAACGCCACGCGCATCGGTGAGTACCGGCGCGATGTGCAAGGCATGCGCAGCGTCATCACCGCCGTGGGTCGAGGGCCCGTGGGCAATGCCCTGGATGCGGTGGACACCCTGCGTGGCCCACTGCCGCCCGGTGAACCCGCCCGACGCGAGCGCGAAGCGGATGCGGGGCCGGCGCTCTCACGCGTCTCCCAGGCGTTGCTGAGCGACAGCCAGCGCGAAGTGCGCCAGCTCGCCGCCACCCACCACCTGCCCTGGGATCGGGGCCTGGACAACACCGTCTGCTCGCTGGCCCGCTGCGCGCGGGAAAACGGTCTGAGCGGCATCAACCTGCTGAGGGTGAACAACGGCCAGATCCGGTTCGGTCAACACGAGCACGGCCTGCTCAAGGACGGCGTGCTCGACGCCCGGCAGGCGGCCAATACGCCGGCCGCCGATTCGCTGTCGCGGCTGGCCATGTTGGACCGGCAGGCGAGCCTGGAACCCCGCAACGGGATGCCACCCGGCTGGGCGCAGACGCCGGTGCAAGAGCCGCAGTTGCGCGCGATGTAAGTCGCCCAGGCGCGGGATGGCTTGATGGGCCCTGCTGCCGAAGGGGCAGCAGGAGGCTCTGCGTCAGGGCCTGCGCACCGCCCCCACGCTCGGTGCGTGGCGGATGTTCGGTCGCTGCGGCGACGCCTGGTTCGCGTGCTGGGCCCGGGTCGGCGGCGTGGCATGGACGGGCGTCGTGGTTGCTGGCCCGCTGGCCGTGGATGGATGGCCCACAGGGGCCGCCGTGGATTCTGTAGGTGCCTGGGCCGTAGCCCTCGCACCCCCACCCCCACCATGCACGCCCAGGTGCCCACCGCTGCCCAGTGCCGGGTCGCGGATCACCGCATCTTCGATGGCGTCTGCCGACGAAACCCGGTTGGACCCACTCCATCCGCCGGATGCGCCGCCGCGGAATTCGTTCGTGCTTTGCCGCTGCTGCAGGCCCGCCAGCGCCATGGCGTCCGAAGACTGGTTCGCCAGGCCCCGCAGGCCTTGGCCCAGCACCGCCCCCCTACGGGCACCCCCGCCGGCCTCGGCGTCTGGCCCCGCCAGGTTTCGGGAGCGCGCAAGCAGTTCCTGGTTGTTGGCCGCGGCAAAGTTGCCATGGCCCCCCGCCTCGTTGTGGGCGTCGCGGCCTCCGGGCGCACCCCCTGGGGTGCCGTTCCCCAGGGCGGGTGGTCCGTTCTGCATGGCGCCGAGCGCACCCGCCAGCCCCGCGCTTGGCGAGCCGTGCGCCGCCATGGCGCCGCCGCCTGCCATGGCGCCCGTCATCGCACCCGCCGCGAACGACGCCCCCGAGTTGAAGAATTGCATGATCAGGGGCGGGACCAGCATCACCAGCATGCTGGACAGCACGCCCATGACGCTCATGCGCAAGGCGCTGTTCGCCATGTCGATCGTCCCCGCGTCACCCAGGGCACCGTTGATGTAGAACGCCGCCAGCACCGAGCCTCCGTAGAACATCGTCATCTTCAGCAGCACGCCCGACAGCAGCGCCAGCACCGCCAGCGACACCATCGTGCCCAGCAGGAATTTCGCCCACGACCAGAACATGCTGGCCGTCTGCTGAAACAACAGGAAGAAGATGAACAGGGGCGACAGCATCACGGCCAGCGTGATCGAGATCTCCGCCATCATCGCGAGCACCGAGACCAGCATGGCCGGCCCGCTCTGGCCGATCATCCCGGACAAGGACGTCAGTGCATTGCCTTGCGCGCCCACCTGCTGGCCACCCACCAGGCTGTTCACCAGTGCGTTGAACACCTGGGCCAGGGCCAGGTTGAAGTCGATGATCTGGTAGACGTCGGTCCCTTCGCCCACGATGGCCGCCGTGATCAAGGCCTGGACATCGAGCACGGTGTCGGCGATCACGGGCGACTTGGTGGCCAACAGGGTCACCAGCGACAGGATGAACACCATCTTGCCCGTCTTGAAAGCCAGCCCCAGCACGGGCTGGCGGTTGGTGCCGGAAATCAGCGTGAACCCCTGGACCAGCACCCAGGCCGTCATGATGGCCGTCGACAGATACGCCAGGGCCGTGCCGAGCCGCGACGCGACCAGCTCGCGGTAGGTGCCGATCAACATGTCGTCGATCAGGTACTCGCGGATGCTGCACATGAACACCGCGTCGTCGATCATCTTGATGTACTTGGGGTCCAGCATGCCCAGCGCTGCCAGCAGAAAACCCGGAACAGCGGCGTCGCCACAAGTCATGGAATCACCTCACCTGATGTTGTTGTGTATGGAAACCCGGTGGAAACGGTCCGCCCGGCATGCCCCCTCGCAGAGTGGGGCGTGCAGGTCGGGCCGGTCCCTCACCAGTTCTTGGGGGGCTTGACGAAGGGCACCGCCCCGAAACTGACCGCGCCATTGGGCGGGCGGGTGTCGGTGGCCCGGCGCGCCTCGGCCATCTGCATCTCGTACATCTTCTCGCGCTGCTGGTAGCCGTCGCGCAGGGCCTGGAGCTGCATGGCGTCGTTCTGCATGTGGGCTTGCAGGCCCTGCAGTTCGAACTCGTAGCGCTGGAGAACACCCGCCTTGTCCTTGGCTTTCTTGGCTTCAGCGATCAGGTTCTTGAGCTCGGTGCGCCGTGCGTCGATCTTGACCAGGATGGCCTCGGTCTGCTCCAGGGTCTTGAGGCGCAGGTTGCGCAGGCCCAGGCAGGCGTTGTGGTGGTGGGCGTTGAGCTTCGGGTCGCCACAGTCGGCGACGGTGCCGATGTACTTGGTGGGGTCGGCGGGTGCCTTGGTTTCGAATTTTTCGCTCAGGATCGCCTGTTTGTCGAACTCAGAGAGCTTTTTGTCCCCAATGGAGGCAACTGTATTGATGTAGACAAGTTGCTCCTTGACCTTGTCGTCATAGACCGCCCACTGCGCAGTCGCCGATGTCGTTCCGATCAGCGCCCAAAGGGTCAGCAGAGTTTTCAACATGAGACGCCCCTTTAAACGTAGAGCCGCGTTTCCGAGGTCGTGCCGCTGTCCCAGCGTGCCGAGGTGATGATGGGAATCGTCTCGCCTTGTTGGATGCTCAATTCCACGTCAAGCCATTCCGATCCGGCCCGCCACCCAAGCGAACCACCGTATTTGTCGGCACTGTCGTGATCCGGTGCCCGTCCCACCAAAGCGATCACATCTTCCTTGAGCATGCCCGGCTCCAGCTTGTCGAAGGCCTCGCGCAGGTTGTTCGAAGATCCCCCGTCATCACCGCCGCTGCCCCCGCCACAAGCGCTCAGCGCCAGTGCTGTTGCACCGGCCAGCGCCAGGCGAGCCCATTGCCGTCGGTGCATGGGGTGGTGGTGGGGTGCCCGGGTGAGTGGGTGGTCCATGTGAGTCCTCCTGATGTGGTGTGTGGATGTGTGTGATGTTCGACAGAACAGGGTTCAGACGCATGCCTTCACCGGCGCGCGCATCTGTGTGTATGGATGGGTGTGGGTCGGGCAGGGCGCCATGTTCCGAAGATCGGCGCCCAAGGGGTGTGCCGTGGTGCGATCTGCGTCGCCTCCTGTTGGCGCGATGGGATGACGGCGAGCCCACGGGCCCGCTGCACGTGCCCGTGGATCGAGCGCCCGTGCGCGCGCGCCCAAGCCTGGATGTTTCATCGATGTCCTCCCTGCAAACCCTGCATCGAAACCGTCGTGCGACGGCTGTGCGGCGTCATGGCGACGCCGGTCAGGATCGTATCGCAGCCGATGGCAAGATCAGCGATTCGAATACTTTTTGTTGCTATTTAGAGCCAGAAACGGGCGCCTGGCTGCTACCCACGACTCACTCACCAGAGTCTGGCCGGCGGGCCGTTGTGGGCCGTTATGGGGCCGTGGCCGGTGACGCCAGTGGTGTTGGCGGCCATGGCATCGCGCTGGCCTTGAGCGGCGTGCCGATGGGGGCGCTGGCCTCGCCGCGTTGCACCGCCGCCAGATCCTGCGGGTTGGGGTACTGGTCGAGCAGCAGGTAGTCGAACACGCGCCGCGCGATGGGGGCGGCGTGGGCGGCACCGAAGCCGGCGTTTTCCACCACCGCGGCGATCGCCACGCGCGGGTTGTCCACAGGGGCGAAGGCGATGTAGAGCGCGTGGTCGCGCTGGTGCTCTTCAAGCTTGCGCGCGTCGTAGCGGTCTTTCTGCCCGATCGTCACCGCCTGGGCGGTGCCGGTCTTGCCGCCGCTGGCGTAGCCGGCGCCCGCGAACACCCGCGTCGAGGTGCCTTCGGTGGTCACGCCCTGCATGGCGTGCAGCACGGTGCGCACGTTCTCGGGCTTGTAGCCCAGGTTCACGGTCTCCTGGGGCGACAGCAGGCTGCGTTCGCGCGTCAGCACGTTTTCGATCGCCAGCGCCACATGGGGCGTGTGTTTGGTGCCGCCATTGGCCAGGGTGGCCATGGCGTGGGCGAGCTGCAGCATGGTGAAGTTGTTGTAGCCCTGGCCGATGCCCAGCGAGATGGTTTCACCCGCGTACCAGCGCTGCTGTTCGGGCCGCTTGTAGTTGTTACGTTTCCAGGCCTGGCTGGGCAGCACGCCGCGCACTTCGCCGCGCAGATCCAGCCCGGTGATCTGGCCAAAGCCCAGTGGCTGCATGAAGTCGTGCATGGCGTCCACGCCCATCTCGTTGGCCAGCGAGTAGTAGTAGACGTTGCTGGACTTCACGATGCTGCGGTACATGTCCACCGCGCCCAGGCCGCCGTCGCCGTGGCTGCGGAAGCGGTGGTTGCCGAACATCCAGTAGCCCGGGTCGTTGATCACGGTTTCGGCGCTGCGCTTGCCGGTCTCCAGCGCGGCCAGCGCCATGAAGGGCTTGTAGGTCGAGCCCGGTGGGTAGGTGCCCCGCAGTGCGCGGTTGAGCAGGGGCTTTTCCAGCGACTCGTTGAGCAGCTTCCAGTTGTCGGTGTCGATGCCTTCGACGAACAGGTTGGGGTCGAAGGTCGGTTTGCTCACGAAGGCGAGCACCTCGCCATTGCGCGGATCGATCGCCACCAGCGCACCCCGGCGCTCGCCGAACATGTCCTCGACCAGTTTCTGCAACTGGATGTCGATCGACAGCACCAGGGTGTTGCCCGGGGTGGCGGGGATGTTGGCCAGTGAGCGCACGGCGCGCCCCCCGGCCGAGGTTTCCACCCGTTCGAAGCCCGTGATGCCGTGCAGTTCGCGTTCGTAGCTCTGTTCGGCGCCCAGCTTGCCAATGTGTTCGGTGCCCCGGTAGTTGGCCTGTTCTTCCTCGGGCCAGTCTTCGATGGACTCCTTTTCCCGCTGGTTGATGCGCCCGATGTAGCCGATCACGTGGCTGGCGATTTCGCCGTTCGGGTACTGGCGCAGCAGTCGCGCGCGCACCTCCACGCCGGGAAAGCGGTAGCGCTGCACCGTGAAACGGGCCACCTCCTCGTCACTCAGCCGGGTGCGGATGGGCAGCGAGTCGAACCGCCGCGACTCTTCCAGCAGCTTGCGAAAGCGGCGCTTGTCGCGCGGCTGGATCTCCACCAGACCGGACAAGGCTTCGATGGTGGCATCCAGATCGTCCACCTGGGAAGGGGTGATCTCCAGGGTGTAGGCCGAGAAGTTGGTGGCCAGCACGCGGCCGTGGCGATCCACGATCTGGCCCCGGTTGGGCACCACCGGCAGCACCGCCGTGCGGTTGCTCTCGGCCTGGGCCAGCAGATCGTCGTGGCGCGTCACCTGCAGGTAGACCATGCGCGCGGCCACCAGCCCGAACGCGAACACCACCGCCAGCCCGGCCACCAGCACGCGGGTGCGGAACTGCGCCAGGTCGGCCTCGACGTTACGGATCTCGGTCATGCAGGCGAGCCCTCTCCGGCACGGGATGCCTCGCGCAAGGATGCGGTGGAACCGGCTTTGCCGGGCCACTCGCATCGCCCCCTTGAGGGGGTGACGCCGAAGGCGGCGCGGGGGTGTTCCATCTAGAGCGGCCGGTTGTCGTCAGGGTTCGGCGCGCGGCGCTGCGGCGCGAGCAACAGCACACTGGCCACGGGCCAGAGCGCGGCTTCGATGAACGGGGCCAGGAACACCGGCCAGCCCGGAAACGTGCCGCCCGAGGCCAGGCGCACCAGCAGCACCAGCACATGCGCACACAGGAACAGCGGCAGCACCTGCACCGCCTGCGTCGGCACCCCGAACCACAGCAGGCGCCGGTGCATGAAGATGGCGAAATAACCCAGCACGGTGTAGGCCAGCGCGTGCTGGCCAAGCAGGGCGCCCTGGTGCACGTCCATGGCCAGACCGAAGGCGAACGCCACGCCCACCCCGATGCGCAGGGGCTGGTGCACGCTCCAGAACACCAGCGCCACGACCAGCAGATCGGGCATCCAGGCCTCGCGCCCCCACAGGCCGATGTTCATCAGCATGTTGAGCATCAGCGCGCCGAGCAGGCTGAACCAGATGAACGCCGGGTTGGCGGGCAGCAGCAGTTGCTGGCCGGGACGCATGATCATGGCGCTGCGCTCCTGCCGCCGGGCATGTCGAGCTGCCCGCTGCGGCGTGGTCGGCCGGCCGGCTCCTGTGGGGGTGGTGCGGGCGGCAGCGTGTGCGCCGCCGGTGACAGCACCAGCACATGCAACGTGCCCTGCGTGCGGGCCAGCGGCGTGCACACCACCCGGGCAAAGGACGATTCGGCGCGCTTTTCCACCCGCGCCACCCGCGCCACCGGCAGACCCGGCGGGTACACCCCGTCCACGCCGCTGGTGGTCAGCAGGTCGCCTTCCTGGATGTCGGCGTTGGCCAGGGTGTAGCGCAGCTCCAGGCCATCGCCGTCTGACGACGGTTGGCCGAACGCCACGTCACGCACGCTGGTGCGTGTGTTGAGCACGGGGATGGCCTGGTCCCGGTCGGTCAGCAGCGTGACCTCGGACAGCAGCGGGTAGACGCGCGTGACCTGCCCGAGCACACCGCTCTCGTCGATCACCGGCGAACCGGCCTCGATGCCGTGGGTCTGGCCGCGGTCGATCACGACCTTGCGCGAGTACGGATCGGCCGCGTCGTACAGCACCTGGGCGCCCGTGGCCTGGGCGTTGAGGCGTTCGCGCATGGCCAGCAGTTCGCGCAGGCGCTGGTTTTCCAGTTGGAGCTGGTCCAGTTGCAGCGCGTTGCCGGCCTGGGCCGCCAGCCGCTGGAGCGCCTCGGCTTCGCTTTGTTGTGCCCGGTGCAGCGACGTGAAATAGCCCCCGGCCATGCCCACCGCCTGCACCGGTTGCAGCACCAGCCACTGCACCGGGTAGAGGGCGGTCGCCATGGCCGCACGCACCGGCACCGCGACCCGGAAACGCAGGTCGGCCACCATCAGGAACAGCGCCACCGCGCTGAACACCATGAGCTTGGACATGGCCGACGGCCCCTGCTTGAAAAAGGGGGGCGGCGTGCGGTCCAGGGTGCCCAGTGGCATGGCGGGGTGGGCTGGCGGGTGTCGGGGTGGGGCCGAAAATCGGCGGGGGGCTTATTCGCTGGTGAAGATGGTGCCCAGGCGCTCCATGCGCTCCAGGGCCATGCCGCAGCCGCGCACCACGCAGGTCAGCGGCTCCTCGGCCACCAGCACCGGCAGGCCGGTTTCTTCGGCCAGCAGGCGGTCCAGGTCGCGCAGCAGCGCGCCGCCGCCGGTGAGCATCATGCCGCGTTCGGCGATGTCGGCGCCCAGCTCGGGCGGCGTGTGTTCCAGCGCCATCTTGACGGCCGAAACGATGTTGTTCAGCGGGTCGGTCAGGGCTTCGAGGATCTCGTTGCTGGAAATCGTGAAGCTGCGCGGCACGCCTTCGGAGAGGTTGCGGCCCTTGACTTCCATTTCCTTGACTTCGGAGCCGGGGAAGGCCGAGCCGATGTTCTTCTTGATCGCTTCGGCGGTGGGTTCGCCGATCAGCATGCCGTAGTTGCGGCGGATGTAGGCAATGATCGCGTCGTCAAAACGGTCACCGCCCACGCGCACGCTGCCTTTGTAGACCATGCCGCCCAGGCTGATGACGCCGACTTCGGTCGTGCCGCCGCCGATGTCCACCACCATGGAGCCCGAGGCGTCGGACACCGGCAGGCCAGCGCCGATGGCCGCGGCCATGGGTTCCTCGATCAGGTACACCTCGGACGCGCCGGCGCCCAGGGCCGACTCGCGGATGGCACGGCGCTCGACCTGGGTGGAGCCGCAGGGCACGCAGATGATGATGCGCGGGCTCGGCTTGAACATCGAGCGCGGGTGCACCATCTTGATGAACTGCTTGAGCATCTGCTCGGTGACGGTGAAGTCGGCGATCACGCCGTCTTTCATCGGGCGGATCGCCTCGATGTTGCCGGGCACCTTGCCCAGCATGGCCTTGGCTTCGTGGCCCACCGCCTGGATGGTTTTTTTGCCCTGGGGGCCGCCTTCGTGGCGGATCGAGACCACCGAGGGCTCGTCAAGAACGATCCCTTTGCCTCGGACGTAAATCAGGGTGTTGGCGGTGCCGAGGTCAATGGCGAGGTCGGTCGAAAACTGCCGACGAAAAGCTTCAAACATGGTGCAAAAATCCTGTGGGGCATGGCAGCAGCTTCGTGCGGCCATCGCCTGGTTCTAAACGGGGAGGTCGGGTGTTAAGTCTTTGATTCAGCGACAAAAACCGTTTCGGAGCAGGAATTGCCGTTAAACCTTGGATAATACCGCATCCCCTGTGCATAACTGCACGCTTCCAGGGGGCAAATCTTCACTTTACACCCCGTTTCGGTGCTCTTTGGGCGCGGTTGAGCGGGCTTCTTTTTTCTTACACCGGAACCGAGTCCAGCCATGTCCCTGACCCTGTCCGACATCGGGCGCATCGCCAATCTGGCGCGCCTGGAGCTGTCCGAACCGCAGAGCGAGCGCATGCTCAGCCAGCTCAACGGCTTTTTCGACATCGTCGAGCAGATGAATGCCGTGGACACCACCGGCGTGGAGCCCTTGGCCCACCCCACGGCCGTGATCGACCACGTGAGCCTGCGCCTGCGCCCCGACGTGGCCAGCGAACCCAACAACCGCGAAGCCAACCAGAAGAGCGCCCCTGCCGTTGAGCGCGGCCTGTTCCTCGTGCCCAAGGTGATCGAATGAGCTCCAAGCAGATTCACGAAATGGGCGTGGCCGAACTGGCCACCACCATTGCCGACGGAAAGACCTCTTCTGTCGAAGCCGTGCAGGCCCTGCTCGCCCGGGCGAAGCAGCACCAGAGCCTGGGCGCCTACCTCGCCTTCAACGAAGACCTCACCCTGGCGCAGGCCAAGGCCGCCGACGCCCGCGTGGCCACCGGCGAACGCGGACCGCTGCTCGGCGTGCCGCTGGCGCACAAGGACATCTTCGTCACCCAGGGCTTCCCCACCACCGCCGGCAGCAAGATGCTGGCCGGTTACCAGAGCCCGTTCGACGCCACCGTGGTGGCCAACCTGGCCCAGGCCGGCGCCGTGACCCTGGGCAAGCTCAACTGCGACGAGTTCGCCATGGGCTCGGGCAACGACAACTCGGCCTACGCGCCGGTGCACAACCCCTGGGACACGGCGCGTGTGCCGGGTGGTTCCTCGGGCGGCTCGGCCGCCGCCGTGGCCGCGCGCTTGGTGCCCGCCGCCACCGGCACCGACACCGGCGGTTCGATCCGCCAGCCCGCGAGCTTCACCGGCATCACCGGCATCAAGCCCACCTATGGCCGCTGCTCGCGCTACGGCATGGTGGCCTTCGCCTCCAGCCTAGACCAGGCCGGCCCGATGGCGCGCAGCGCCGCCGACTGCGCCACGCTGCTGACGGCGATGGCCGGCCCCGACATCGACCGCGATTCCACCAGCCTCGACCACCCTGCCGAGGACTACACGCGCCTGCTGGGCCAGCCGCGCGAGGGTGCCAGCGCTGCTCAGCCGCTCAAGGGCCTGCGCATCGGCTTGCCGAAAGAGTTCTTTGGCGAAGGCTGTGCGCCCGACGTGCTGACTGCCGTGCGAGCCGCCCTGGCCGAATATGAAAAGTTGGGCGCCACGCTGGTGGACATCTCGCTGCCGCGCACCGAACTCTCCATCCCGGTCTACTACATCATTGCGCCGGCCGAAGCATCGTCCAACCTCAGCCGTTTCGACGGCGTGAAGTTCGGTCACCGCGCGGCCAAGTTCGACGACCTGACCGACATGTACAAGAAGTCGCGCAGCGAAGGTTTCGGGCCCGAGGCGCAGCGCCGCATCATGATCGGTACCTATGTGCTGAGCCATGGCTACTACGACGCGTATTACCTGAAGGCACAACAGATCCGCCGCCTGATCGCGCAGGACTTCCAGAGCGCTTTCACCCAGTGCGACGTGATCGCCGGCCCGGTGGCGCCCACGGTGGCCTGGAAGATCGGCGAGAAGAGCGACGACCCGGTCGCCAACTACCTGGCCGACATCTACACCCTGTCCACCTCGCTGGCCGGCCTGCCTGGCATGAGCGTGCCGGCCGGTTTCGGCGCGGCCCACATGCCGGTGGGTCTGCAACTGGTGGGCAACTACTTCAAGGAAGGCGAGCTGCTGCAGACCGCGCACGCCTTCCAGCAGGCCACCGACTGGCATGAGCGCGCACCTGCGCTTTAACCACCCCCGCGCCGCCTTCGGCGTCACCTCCTCAAGGAGGCGTCACCAGCGGCCTGGCCAAGCCAGTTCCGCGGTGACTCTCGACGTAGACACTTCGCGCATGAACCTTGCGGATTGAAAGAGGTTTTCTGGAATGAACCAACAAGTCAAAAAAGAAGCGTCCCTGCTGGTGCGAGGCTACGAGGTCGTGATCGGCTTCGAGACCCACGCCCAGCTCGCCACGCAGTCCAAGATCTTCAGCCGCGCGCCCACGGCCTTCGGCGCCGAACCCAACACGCAGGCCTGCGCGGTGGATCTGGCCCTGCCGGGCACGCTCCCGGTGATGAACCGCGGCGCGGTCGAGCACGCTATCCGTCTGGGCCTCGCGCTGGGTTCGCACATCGCCGAGCAGAGCGTGTTCGCGCGCAAGAACTACTTCTACCCCGACCTGCCCAAGGGCTACCAGATCAGCCAGTTCGAGATCCCGGTGGTGCAGGGCGGCGAGGTGAGCTTCTTCCTCGGTGACGAGAAGAAGACCGTGCGCCTGGTGCGCGCGCACCTGGAAGAAGACGCCGGCAAGAGCCTGCACGAAGAGTTCCACGGCATGAGCGGCATCGACCTGAACCGCGCCGGCACGCCGCTGCTGGAGATCGTGACCGAGCCCGACATGCGCTCCAGCGCCGAGGCCGTGGCTTACGCGAAAGAGCTGCACAAGATCGTGACCTGGATCGGCGTCTGCGACGGCAACATGCAGGAAGGCAGCTTCCGCTGCGACGCCAACGTCTCGGTGCGCAAGCCCGGCGATCCGCTGGGCACGCGCCGCGAGATCAAGAACCTGAACTCGTTCAAGTTCATGCAGCAGGCGATCGACTACGAAGTGCGCTGGCAGATCGAGCAGATCGAGGACGGCCACGCCATCCAGCAGGCCACCGTGCTGTTCGACCCCGACACCGGTGAGACGCGCGCCATGCGCACCAAGGAAGACGCGGCCGACTACCGCTATTTCCCCGACCCGGATCTGCCTCCGCTGGTGATCGCACGCGACTGGGTGGAGCAGGTGAAGGCCGGCATGCCCGAGCTGCCGCGCCAGATGGCCGAGCGCTTCGTGCGCGACTATGCGCTGCCCGAGTACGACGCCACCACGCTGACACAAAGCCCGGCGATGGCGGCCTACTTCGAAACCGCGGCCAAGGCTTGCGGCCAGCCGAAACTGGTGAGCAACTGGATCATGGGGGAGATGTCGCGTCGGCTGAATGCCGGCGAGATCGGCATCGATCATGCGCCTGTAAGCCCTAAGCAGCTTGGCGAAATCATTACGAATATCGTCTCTGGCACGATCAACAATGGCGGAGCAAAGCAGCTTTTTGATCACCTATGGCAGCATCCGGCACAGGTCGGCCAGGCCAGCTCACTAGACCCCGTCACACAGTTCGGAAATCCAACTACCAGTGTGGCTGAAATGATCGACTCTCTGGGCCTCAAGCAGATGAACGACGCCGGCGCGCTGGAAAAAATCATCGACGAGGTGATGGCCGCCAATGCCGACAACGTGGCCCAGTTCCGGGCCGGCAAGGACAAGGCGTTCAACGCCCTGGTCGGCCAGGTCATGAAGGCCAGCAAGGGCAAGGCCAACCCCCAGCAGGTCAACGACCTGCTGCGTCAGAAGCTGCAATAAGACCGTGCCGTGGCGCTGGCGCGCTGCGTCAGCGTTGCGGCACCGCGCCGCTGCTGGCCGCGGCGTTGCCGCCCCAGAGCTGGCGCAGTTTGGCCAGCTCTTCGTCGAAGCGCGCGTTGATGCGCTTCTTCTCCTGGGCCTGCTCTTCCAGGAAACGTTTCTGCACCTGCATCTGCTGGGTGTTGTCCTCGACCTTGCGCTGCAGCGCCACCGGCGCTTTGCTCGGATCGTTCTGGTAGAACTCCAGCTCGGCCCGGATGTCCTTGCGCTGCTGTTCCAGCGCCTGTTCGCGCTTGTGCACCGCGCCCACGACCTCGTCGATCTGGGCCAGCGCCTCGGCGCGCGCCTTGTCGTGCAAGGCCTGGTTGGGGTAGCGGATCACCAGGGCGCGGTCACGGCGCCGTTCTTCGGCCATGCGCGCGCGCTGTTCGTCCTCGGCCCTGCGCTGTTCGGCCATCCGGGCCCGTTCTTCGGCGGTGTAGCTCGGCGGCAACACGCGGCGCACCAGGCCGGTTCCGTCCAGCTCACGCTGCTCGCGGTCCAGGCACTCGATGATGGGACGGTCCGAGGTGTGGCGCCGCCCTTTGCTGTCGATGCAGGTGTAGATGCCACCCGGATTGGACGATTGCGCCAGGGCGCTCGCCGACACGACGACGCCGGCCAGCCAGGGCAGACCGGCACGGATCAGGCGTTGGCGGTGAAGCGGGGAGGGGGTCGGGGAAAACACGTCGTCCTCAAGCCACACCGTAGCGCTGGCGGTAGGCCAGCACGCGCTCGTGATGAGCCCCAAGCCCCCCACCGGTGTGTGTGGCCAGATACTGCAGCAAATCGGCCAGCCTCGCAATGGCGCAGACCTGCAGGCCGAGTTGTTGTTGCACGTATTGCACCGCACTGTGGTCCACGTCACGCACGGTGCCGTCCGGGCCGGCTTCGGTGGCTTTTTCCTGGCGGTCCAGCGCGATCACCACCGCGTGGGGCGTGGCCCCAGCCGCCTGGATCAGCGCGATCGACTCGCGTGCGGCGGTGCCGGCGCTCATCACGTCGTCCACGATCAGCACCCGGCCCCGGAGCGGCGCGCCCACCAGCGAACCCCCTTCGCCGTGGTCTTTCGCTTCCTTGCGGTTGTAGGCGAACGGCACGTTGCGTCCGAGTCGCGCGAGCTCGATGGCGACCGCCGCGCCCAGCGGAATGCCCTTGTAGGCCGGGCCGAAAATCATGTCGAATTCGAGGCCGCTGTCGAGCAGGGCTTTTGCATAGAATTGCGCGAGCCGGCCGAGCTTGGCGCCGTCGTCGAACAGGCCGGCATTGAAGAAATAGGGCGAGAGCCGCCCGGCTTTGGTCTTGAATTCGCCAAAGCGCAACACGCCTGAGTCCACGCAGAACTGCACGAAGTCCTGCGCCAGCGCGCCACTGTCGGCACCGGTCGCCGCCGGGCCTGTTTCCAACACCATGGGGAATTCCTTGTTCAAACTGACCAGCCTCAACCTCAACGGCATCCGCTCCGCCAGCACCAAAGGGCTGGAGGCCTGGCTCGCCGGGCACGCCCCCGATTGTATTTGCGTGCAGGAAGTCAAGGCCCAGGCGCCCGACGTGAGCGGGCGCTTCGAAGCCATCGCCGGTCTCAAGGGGCATTTCCATTTCGCCGAGAAGAAGGGCTACTCCGGCGTGGCGGTGTACACCCGGCACGAACCGAGCGAGGTCGTCATCGGGTTCGATGGCGGCGAGTTCGACGCCGAGGGCCGCTATGTGGAACTGCGCTTCGACACCCCCCGTGCCAAGCGCTCCATCATCAGCGTGTACTTTCCCAGCGGCTCCTCCGGCCCCGAACGGCAGGAAGCCAAATACCGCTTTCTCGACCTGATCTACCCGCACCTGATGGCGCTCAAGGGCCAGCGCGACTTCATCGTCTGCAGCGACGTCAACATCGCGCACCAGAACGCCGACCTGAAGAACTGGCGCAGCAACCAGAAGAACAGCGGCTTCCTACCCGAAGAGCGCGCCTGGATGACCCGGCTGCTGAACGACGGCGGCATGGTCGACGTGTACCGGCGCCTGCAGCCCGACACCACCGACACCTGCTACACATGGTGGAGCAACCGGGGCCAGGCCTACGCCAACAACGTGGGGTGGCGGCTGGACTACCACCTCGCCACCCCGGCGCTGGCGGCGCTGGCGCGCTCGGAGGCGATCTACAAAGGCGAGAAGTTCAGCGACCACGCCCCCATCACCATCGAGTACGACCTCGACCTGTGAGCATGGCGGGGGTGCCCGCCCCCGCCTCCAAGTGTGACCCGGACGCATGAAGTGGCCCAGCCCAGGACACCGCCGGGCCGGCTTTGCCGGACGGCTGGTGTCGCCCCCTTGAGGGGGTCGTGCGCAGCGCGGCGGGGGTGTTCCCCTACGCCAGGGCCGACTCTGGCAGCAGCTTGGCCAGTCGTTCGCTGATGGCGTCGGCCCGCTCGGTCCCCGCCATGCGCTCGATGTCGAGCAGCATGCGCCGGCTGACCGCCAGCATGGTGTCCACGTCTTTCGCCTCCCGCAGGGCCTCGCGGTGACGCAGTGCCAGCTGGGGGTCGCGTGGGGTGAACATGCGCTCGCTCAGATCAAACAGGAACATGCGCGCGCTGGCCAGGGAGCGCGGCCCGGAAAAACTGTCGGCCGAGACCTGGCGTTCGGGCGGAGCGGTGCGCGCTGTCGTGCGCACCTCGGCGATGTAGCCCTGGGCCAGCAGCTGCGCCACGATGGGACGGCCCAGCCCGCCAAACAGCTGGTTCAGTTCGTCGGTGGAGCGCTGGCCATCGGTCATCAGCAGCACGGCGCGTTCGCGCTGGCCCAGCGTGCGTGCGCCGGGCTGCACTTCAGCCCGGCCTTTGTCGGTTTTGTTCAGCATGGTGTTCCACGGCGGTTCCAGGGACAGGCTGCATGATCGGACGCTTGTGTGACGTTGCCGTGAATCGCCGGGGGCTGTGTACCGCCCGCCACAGGGAGGGGCACTCAGGCCTCGTCGGCCGCCAGCACCGCATCCACCAGCGCCTGCGCCTCTTCCAGCAGGCGCTGCAGGTGTTGCGGGCCGGCGAAGCTTTCGGCGCAGATCCGGTAGATGTCCTCGGTGCCGGACGGGCGGGCCACGAACCAGCCGCTGGCGGTGTTGACCTTGAGGCCACCGATGGCCGCGCGGTTGCCCGGGGCGTGGGTGGTGATGCGCTCGATGCGTTCGCCCGCGAGCGTGTGGGCCTTCACGTCGTGTGCCGACAACCCGGCCAGCCGGGCTTTCTGCACGGGCGTGGCCGGCGCCTGCACCCGCTCGCTCTGCGGCTGGCCCAGCTCGTTCGCCAGCGCGAGGTAGTGGGCGCCCGGATCCTGGCCGGTGCGTGCGGTGATCTCGGCGGCGAGCAGGGCGGCGGTGATGCCGTCCTTGTCGGTGGTCCACACCTGGCCATCGCCGCGCAGAAAACTCGCGCCCCCGCTGTCTTCGCCGGCAAAGCCGAGCGTGCCCTCCAGCAGGCCCGGCGCGTACCACTTGAACCCCACCGGCACCTCGTAGAGCGGGCGGTGCAGCCGGGTGGCCAGGCGGTCGATCAGCTGCGTGCTGACGACGGTCTTGCCGATGCCGGTGTGCTGGCCCCAGCGCGGGCGCAGCCGGAACAGGTAGTCGATCGCCACCGGCTGGTAGTGGCTGGCCGGCAGCAGGCCCGCGCCGGGCGTGACGATGCCGTGGCGGTCGTGGTCGGCGTCGCAGGCGAAGGCGATGTCGAAGCGCTGGCGCAGGTCGATGAGGCGGCGCAGCGTCCAGGGTGACGACGGGTCCATGCGCAGGCAGCCGTCGGCGTCCAGCGGCACGAAGCCGAAGGTGGGGTCCACCGCGTCGCTGATCACCTGCAGGTCGAGCCCGTGGCGCTCGGCGATGGCGGCCCAGTAGTGCACCCCCGCGCCGCCCAGCGGGTCCACCCCGATGCGGACCCGGGCCTCGCGGATGGCCTCCATGTCGATCACGCTGGCCAGGCCGTTCACATAGGCGTGCAGGAAGTCGTGGCGGTGGGTGGTGGCGGCGCGCAACGCCTGGGCGTGGCTCATGCGGTGCACGCCGCCGAGTTCGCGTTCGAGCAGGCGGTTGGCCGTGTCTTCGATGCGCGCCGTGATGGCCGGGCCGGCCGGCCCGCCGTGGGGTGGGTTGTACTTCAGCCCGCCATTGCGCGGCGAGTTGTGCGATGGCGTGATGACGATGCCGTCGGCCAGGGCTTCGCCCGGCGGGCCCTGGCGCTGGCGGTTGTGCGCCAGGATGGCGTGCGACACGGCGGGTGTGGGCGTGGGCTCGTCGTGCGTGGCCAGCAGGGTGTGCACCCCATTGGCCGCCAGCACCTCCAGCGCGCTGGCGCAGGCCGGGGCCGACAGGGCGTGGGTGTCGACGCCCAGGTACAGCGGCCCGGTGACGCCGTGCGCCTTGCGCTCCTGGCAGATGGCCTGCGTGATGGCCAGCACGTGCCATTCGTTGAAGCTGCCGTCCAGCGCCGAACCGCGGTGCCCCGAGGTGCCAAAGACCACGCGCTGAGCCGGCTCCGAGGGGTGGGGTCGCAGATCGTAATAGGCGGCGGTGAGCGCCGCCACGTCGATCAGCGTTTCGGCGCCCGCGAGCTGCCCGGCCAGGGGGCTGGGTTGCGCGGACATGGTCAGACCCGCCGCGCCGCTTTTGCGGCCGGCGTGCGCGGCCCGCACCGCAGGGCGGGCCGCGGGTGCTGGGAATGCCGGTGTGGGGTGGTGGATTTCATGGCGCAGGGATGGGTGCAAGCGTGGTCTGCGGGCCTCAAAACGTCTGTGCGATGACGCACAGTCATGTGGTGAACGACGGGCCAAGATGGAACGCTGCCCGGTCCGTCCGAGGCCGCCCCCATTCAACCCAGGAGCATGGCTGTGTCTTCAAGCCAACACCCGCGTTGGGGCCAACCGTTGGCCCCGCGCATCCCCAGCGCGCTGCCCGCAGCCGACGCGAACCCATGAGCATCCTTCCGTCTTCCCGCTTCCTGCGTGTGCTGACCGTCAACATCCACAAGGGCTACAGCGCCTTCAACCGCCGCTCCGTGCTGCACGGCCTGCGCGAGGCGGTGCGCGCGGTGGGCAGCGACCTCGTGTTCCTGCAGGAGGTCGAAGGCGGTTCGGGGGCCGAGAGCGCGCAGTACGAGTTCCTGGCCGACCAGATCTGGTCCGATCATGCCTACGGGCGCAACGCGGTGGCCGAGGGCCTGGACCACGGCAACGCGGTGCTCTCCCGCTTCCCGGTGCTGCACAGCGCCAACCACGACATCTCGCTGCCCGGCGTGGAGCCGCGCGGCCTGCTGCACTGCGTGCTGGCCATGCCCGACGGCCTGCCCGATCTGCAGGTGATGTGCGTGCACCTGGGGCTGAGGGAGTCGCACCGGCGCCACCAACTGGCGCGCCTGTGCGAGACGGTGCGGCGCGAGGTGCCGGCCGACGCGCCGCTGCTCGTGGCCGGTGACTTCAACGACTGGCGTTCCCGCGCCGACGCCAGCCTGGGCGGCTGCGGGCTCACCGAGGTGTTCCGCCACCACCAGGGGGCGCACGCACGCAGCTTTCCGGCCGGCTTTCCGCTGCTGCGGCTCGACCGCATCTACGTGCGTGGCGTGGCCGCGGCCCGGCCGCTGCCGCTGCCGCTGCGGCCCTGGTCCCGGCTGTCCGACCACGCGCCGCTGGCCGCCGGCATCGACCTGCAGGAGGCACCATGAACTCGCACTGGGTGCCGGGCAACCGCATCACGCTGCTGGAGAACGGCGAGGCCTACTTCCCGCGCGTGTTCGACGCCATCGCCGCGGCCGAGCACGAGGTGCTGCTCGAAACCTTCATCCTGTTCGACGACAAGGTCGGGCGCGAGCTGCAGCAGGCGCTGCTGCGCGCGGCTGGGCGTGGCGCCGTGGTGCACGTGCTGGTCGATGGCTGGGGCTCGCCCGACCTGTCACCGTCGTTCACGCAGCCGCTGCTCGACGCGGGCGTGCGGCTGCGCAGCTTCGAGCCGGCCCGGATCCTGCTTGGCGCGCGCATCAACATGCTGCGGCGCATGCACCACAAGCTGGTGGTGGTGGACGGCCGGCGGGCCTTTGTCGGCGGCATCAATTACGCACTGGACCACCTGGCCGAGTTCGGGCCGCTGGCCAAGCAGGACTACGCGGTCGAGATCGAGGGCCCGCTGGTGGGCCAGATCCAGGCTTTCTGCCGCGCCAACCTGGACGCACCCCAACCCGCGCGCCGCGTGTGGCTGCAGCGCTGGCGCGCCATCCGCACCTGGGGTGGCGAGCCGGATGACGAAGGCGACGGCGACGGAGCCGTGGCCGCCTTCGTCACGCGCGACAACCGCGACCACCGCACCGACATCGAGCGCCACTACCGCGCCGCGGTGCGCAGCGCGCGCGACCGCGTGCTGATCGCCAACGCCTATTTCTTTCCCGGCTACCGGTTCCTGCGCGACCTGCGCCACGCGGCGCGGCGCGGCGTGCGGGTCGACCTGATCCTGCAGGGCTGGCCCGACCAGCCCTGGGTGCAAAAAGCCTCGGCGCTGCTGTACGGTTATCTGATGCGCGCCGGGGTGCATGTCTACGAGTACGGCGAGCGCCCGCTGCACGCCAAGGTGGCGGTGGTCGATGGCCAGTGGGCCACCGTCGGATCGAGCAACCTCGACCCGACCAGCCTCAGCCTGAACCTGGAGGCCAACGTGGTGGTGCGCGACGGCGCGTTCGCCCGGCATCTGGGCCGGCGCCTGGAACACCTGCTGCGGCACGGGTGCCAGCGTGTGCGGCTGCCGACGCCGGGGCCACTGCGCTCGGCCTGGATCGCGCTGCGCAGCCTGGTGGTGTTCCACGTCCTGCGCCGCTACCCGACCTGGGCGCTGCTCAAGCCTGCGCGAGCGCCGCGGGTCGTTCCCCTGCGGGCCGACGCTCCATGAGTCCCTGGGCCCGCACCGCCTGGTCGTGGTTCAAGCGCGTGGCCCCATGGGCACTGGCGGTGCTGGTGCTCGCACTCGTGGTGCGGCAGGCCCGCACGGTGGACTGGCCCGCGGTGTGGCAGGCGCTGCAGCAGATGCCGCCCGGTCGGCTGGCGGCGGCGGCCGGTCTGGCGCTGCTCAGCCATGGCCTGTACGCCAGTTTCGACCTGATCGGGCGCAGGCTTACCGGCCACCGGTTGTCGCCGCGGCGAACCCTCGGCACCGCCGCGATCTGCTACGCCTTCAACCTCAACGCCGGTTCGCTGGTGGGCGGCTTCGCCCTGCGGCTGCGCCTGTACACGCGCTGGGGCCTGTCCGCGTCGACCGTGGCGCAGATCATCGCGCACAGCATGGCGACGAACTGGCTGGGCTACCTCTGGGTGGGCGGCGCGGTGCTGCTGTGGGCGCCGCCCCGCCTGAGCGAGGGCTGGGCGCTGCCGGACCCGGCCCTGCGCGCCATCGGGCTGGCGATGGTGCTGGCGGCGCTGGCTTACCCGGTGCTGTGCCGCTTCGCGCGCCCGCACCGGCTGGCCTGGCGCGGCCAGTCGATCACACTGGCCAGCGCTCCCCTGGCCGTGTGGCAACTGGTGGCGGGTGGCGCGAGCTGGCTGCTGATCGGCGCCACGGTGTGGAGTCTGTTCGGTGGCCGCATCGACTACCCCACCGTGCTCGGGGCCCTGCTGCTGGCGGCGCTGGCCGGCGTGCTGACGCATGTGCCGGCGGGCCTGGGTGTGCTGGAAGCGGTGTTCGTGGCCATGCTGGGCGGCCGCCTGCCGGTGGCCGAGGTGCTCGCCACGGTGCTGGCCTACCGCGCCACCTACTACCTGTTGCCGCTGGCGCTGGCCCTGCCCGCCTACGCGCTGAGCGAGGCGGCTGCGCGGGACCGCAGCGGGGCGGCCGAGGCGCCGGGCCAACGATAATCCGGGCCACCCTCTGGCCCATGCCCATGTTGAAGTACCTCACCGTTCCCGTCACCGCGTTTGCGCAAAACTGCTCCATCGTCTGGTGCGACGAGACGCTGGACGCCGCCGTCATCGACCCCGGCGGCGACCTGGACCGCATCGAATCCGAAGCCCGGCGCCTGGGCGTCACGCTCAAGGCGATCTGGCTCACCCACGCCCACATCGACCACGCCGGTGGCACGGCCGAGCTGGCCCGGCGCCTGGCGCTGCCCGTCATCGGCCCGCACCCGGGCGACCAGTTCTGGATCGACGGCCTGCCGCAACAAAGCCAGATGTTCGGTTTCCCGCCCGCCGGCCCCTTCACGCCCACGCGCTGGCTGGCCGACGGCGACACGGTGCAGATCGGCAACAGCACGCTCAACGTGCGCCATTGCCCGGGCCACACGCCGGGGCACGTGGTGTTCCATTCGCCCGAGGCCAAGCGCGCGTTCGTGGGCGACGTGCTGTTCGCCGGCAGCATCGGGCGCACCGACTTCCCGCAGGGCAACCACGCCCAGCTGATCAGCAGCATCCAGCAGCGCCTCTGGCCCATGGGCGACGACACCGTGTTCATCCCCGGGCACGGGCCGGAGAGCACGTTCGGCGAAGAGCGACGCCACAATCCCTACGTGCGCTGATTGAATCACCCCTGCCGCGCTGCGCGCGACGCCACGAGACCCGCGCAGTGGCCGAGCGTGGGGGCGACGGGCCAGCCGCCGGGCCGCCCCAAGGCAGGCCCAGCCCCCTCGGGGGGCAGCGACCCGCGCAGCGGTGGAGCGTGGGGGCTCTATCCCTTTCGGGCCTGCTCGTACAAGCCCATCACCTTGGGCACATTCGCCTCCAGATCGCGAATGCGGTTCGGGCCGGTGGGGTGGGTCGAGAGAAAACCGATGCCCGGGCCGCCCGTCTTGGCGGCCATCTTCTGCCACAGGCTCACGCTGGCCCGGGGCTGATAGGCGCCGCGTGCCGCGAGCTCCAGGCCCACCAGATCGGCCTCGGACTCGTCCTCGCGGCTGAACCGCAGCGTGAGCAACTGCGACCCCAGCCCGGCGGCCACGTTGCCCAGATCGCCCAGCCCCAGCAGCTGGGCGCCCAGGCGCAGGCCGATGTCGGTGGCGCTGCTCTTGGCCAGGCGCTCGCGCGCGTGTTCGCGCAGCGCATGGGCCATCTCGTGGCCCATGATCATGGCGGTTTCGTCGTCGCTGAGCGCCAGTTGGTCCAGGATGCCGGTGTAGAAGCCGATCTTGCCGCCCGGCATGCAAAAGGCGTTGATCTGCGGGCTCTGGATCAGGTTGACCTGCCATTTCCATTCGCGTGCGCGCGGGTTCCAGGCCGCAGTGTGCGGAATGATGCGCCGCGCGATGGTGTGCAGGCGTTTGACCTGTGGATGGCTGGCGGGCAGCAGCACCTGTTTGCCCTGGGCCTCGCGCATCATCTGCACGTATTGCTGCGTGGCCGCGCCCTCGATTTCGTCGGCCGGCACCAGCTTGCGCAGGGAAGACGGTTTGCCCACGTCGACCTGCGCCGCCACGGGCAGGGTGGTGGTGGCCGCCGAGGCGGCGGCGGCCAGGACGAAGGCGCGCCGCGACGACCAGCCGTGGCCGGGGAGCGGTGCGGAAACGGCAGGGCGGGGGGACTTGAGATCGCAGAGAAGACACATGCCGCCATGATAGGGGGGACGGTTGGCGCATGGGCACAATGGGGGCATGGCCCAACCCACACCCAGCGCTGTCGCGAACGCTTCCCCCAACGCCCCTGACGCCGGCCAGGGAAGGCCGCCTTCCCGCCCGCCCTGGCGCGACACCTTGCGCTCCCTGTGGGACCGGCGTGTGTTGACCATGCTGTTCCTGGGTTTTGCCGCCGGCCTGCCGATCCTGCTGATCTTTTCCTCGCTCTCGCTGTGGCTGGTGGAGGCCGGGGTGGAGCGCGCGGCGGTCACCTTCTTCAGCTGGGCGGCGCTGGGCTATTCGTTCAAGTTCATCTGGGCGCCGCTGGTGGACCGCATGCCGCTGCCCCTGCTGACGCGCTGGCTGGGCCGGCGCCGCGCCTACCTGTTGCTCGCGCAGCTGGGCGTGATCGTGGCCATCGTCGGCATGGCCAGCACGGATCCGGCCAGCGGCCCCACCAGCCTGACCGCCATGGCGCTGTTCGCGGTGCTGCTGGGCTTCATGTCGGCCACGCAGGACATCGTGATCGACGCCTACCGCATCGAGGTGGCTCCGCCCGAGCGGCAGGGCGTGCTGTCCTCGGCCTACATCGCGGGTTACCGGATCGGCATGATCGTGGCGGGCGCGGGCGCGCTGTTTCTGGCCTCGCACTGGGGCTCGGCGCGCGAGGCCTATGTGTACGCCGCCTGGCAGCAGGCCTATCTGGTGATGGCCCTGGCCATGGGCGTGGGGGTGCTGACCACGCTGCTGATCCGCGAGCCCGTGGTTGCCGAGCGCGAACCCCAGCCTTCGGGGGCGCACGCGCGCCTGCTGGCGGTGTTTCTCTGCGCGGTGCTGGGCTTTGTGGGGGTGTTCTGGTCCTGGGGGCAATGGCTGTCGCCGGCCGAGCCTGGCCCCTTGTTGGGTCTGTTGGTGGAGGCCTTGCGCATGGGGGCTGCGCTGGCGTCGGCCTTCGGCGTGGGCGCCTTGATGGTGCACGCGGGCCTGGCCAGCCGGGAACAGGCACGCGAGACCTGGGTGTTGCCGGTGCTGGACTTTTTTCGCCGCTATGGCGCGCACACCGCCTGGCTGCTGCTGGCGCTGATCGGCCTGTACCGCATTTCGGACATCGTGCTGGGCGTGATCTCCAACGTGTTCTACCAGGACATGGGTTTTTCCAAGACCGAGATCGCCTACGCGGTCAAGACCTTTGGTGTGGTGGTGGCCATTGCCGGCGGTTTTGTGGGGGGCTTGCTGACCACGCGCATTGGCGTGATGCGTTCGCTGTTCTGGGGCGCGGTGCTGGCCGCACTGACCAACCTGGGTTTCGTGGCCTTGGCGTTTGCCGGGCACGACGTGCAGCTGATGTACGCCGTGGTCGCGGCCGACAACCTAGCCGCCGGTTTCGCCAGTGCCGCGTTCGTGGCCTTCCTCTCCAGCCTGACCAGCGTGTCCTTCACCGCCGTGCAGTACGCCATCTTCAGCTCGCTCATGACCCTGCTGCCCAAGACGCTGGGCGGCTATTCGGGTGGCATGGTGGACGCGCTGGGCTACCCCGGGTTCTTCATGCTGACGACCTTGATGGGCCTGCCGGTTCTGGTGCTCGTGGTCTTGTCCAAGCGGCTGCTGCCGGTGGGGCGCTGATCTGGCTGGCCACGCGGCTGGTGCCTGCCCAGAACAAGCCCTGAACCGGGCCGTGTTCTGGCGCTTCAGCTCGGGTGCAGGGTGTCGAGCACGGCCCTGAGCGCTGGCTTCTGCACCTTGCCCAGGGCGGTCTTGGGCAGGGCGTTCATCCGGTGCCAGCGGCGCGGCCATTTGTAGCGCGCCAGCCGTCCGTCCAGAAACTCCAGCAGAGGCTGTGTCCAGTCGTCGCCGCTGGGGACGCCCTCGCGCAGCACCAGCACGGCCGCGGCTACTTCGCCCCAGCGCGCGTCCGGCTGGCCGACCACCGCGCACTCGGCCACCAGGGGGTGCTGCAGCAGCAGGTTCTCGATCTCGGCCGGGTAGATGTTTTCGCCGCCGGAAATGATCATGTCCTTGGCGCGGTCCACCACGGTGTAGCTGCCATCGGGCGCCTGCCGTGCCAGGTCGCCGGTGTGGAAAAAGGCCGCGTCGTCGCAGGCGGGCCAGCGCGGCCAGTAGTGGCGCACCACGTTGGGCGCGCGAATCCAGAGTTCGCCCACCTCGCCCTGGGCAACCGCCTGCCCCCGGGCATCGCGCAGTTCGACGCCGACCCCGGGCGCGGGCCAGCCGCACGAACCCAGGTGGCTGCTGGCGCAGCCGGGCGGCAGGGCGATGGAAAACGGCCCGGTTTCCGTGCTGCCGTACACATTGCACACCGGCACGCCGCGCGCGTGAAAGGCCTGCAGCGGCCCGGGCGGCAGCAGGCTGGAGCCGGCCCAGACCGCGCGCAGGCTGGACAGATCGGTGCCGGCCCAGCGCGGGTGCGCGGTCAGCGCCTGCAGCGTGGCGGGCACCTGCAGCGTGAGCGTGGGGCGGTCGGTCTCGAGGCAGGTCAGCATGGCGCCGGCATCGAAGCGCGTGAACAGCAGCACCTGTGCGCCCACCGACAGCGCCGGCAGGGTCTGGATGCACAGCCCGCCCACATGGAACAGCGGCAACGCCGTGGCCACCACGTCGCGTTCGCTCAGGCCCTGCACCTGGGCAGCGATGGCCATGTTGGCCAGCAGGTTGCCCTGGGTGTGGACCGCGCCTTTGGGCTGGCCGGTGGTGCCCGAGGTGTAGACCAGCAGCAGCGGGCGTTGCAAGGGGTCGTCGGTGAGGGGCGGCGGCGACGCATCGCTGGCGGGCGCCGCATCGCCTGTCGGCAAGGAGGGCTCCAGCGCGTGCACAGGCCACAGCGCCAGCGCCGGGTGGGCGCGCCGCACCAGGTCTTGCGCGGCGGCGGCCAGGGCGTCGTCGTGCAGCAGCAGCGTGGGCGTGCAGTCGAGCAGCACCGACGCCCATTCGGCGGGCGAGAGGCGGTGGTTCAGCGGCACCAGCAGCGCACCCAGCCGCGCCAGGGCGAACAGCAGCACGATCTGCGCCGGGTGGTTCAGCCCCAGCCAGGCAACCCGCTCGCCGGGCCGCAGCCCCTGGCGGTGCAGCCATTGCGCGACGCCCTCCACGCGCTGGCGCAGCGCCGCCGCATCGAGCACGGCCCAGTCGGCATCGGTGCTGGTGGCCGCCGGGTCGCGCCAGCGCAGCAGCGGCTGCGTGGGCCGTTGCGTGGCCAGCCGCCCCAGCAGGGCATCGAACGAGCCGGCCGGCAAGGCGGGGGGTGTGACCGTGACCGGCCAGGGCGGAAGTGGCGACATTCACCTTACTTTACGCGAGCCACCCACCCGGTTTACCGGGCCGCGCCACCATGGTGTGCCCTGGTGGACACCGCTACACTGAAACCCATGACATCTCCATTGCTGATGATTGAAGACGACGGCCGCCTCGCCCAGATGGTGGCGGAGTACCTCGGCCAGTCGGGGTTCGAGGTCACCCACGCCGCCGACGGTGAAAAAGGCCTGGAGCAACTCCAGCTGGCGCTGCCCGAGCTGGTCATCCTGGATCTGATGATGCCGGGCATCGACGGGCTCGAAGTCTGCCGCCGCATCCGTGCCCTGCCGGGCGAGGCCGCCCGCGTGCCCGTGATCATGCTCACCGCCAAGGGCGACCCGATGGACCGCATCATCGGGCTGGAGATGGGGGCCGACGACTACCTGCCCAAGCCCTTCGAGCCGCGCGAGCTGCTCGCGCGCATCCGCGCCGTGTTGCGCCGTCGTTCGGAAAACGGCGGGGCCACCTCCACCACGCGCAGCACGCCGGTGCTGCGCTTCGGCTCCCTGGAAATCGACCGCGACGCCCGCTCGGTGCAGGTCGGCGGGGTGGCGTGTGAGCTGACCTCGTACCAGTTCGACCTGCTGGTGGCGCTGGCCGAGCGCGCCGGGCGCGTGCTCACGCGCGACCAGATCATGGAGGCCGTGCGCGGGCGCGAACTCGAAGCCTTCGACCGCTCCATCGACGTGCACATCGGCCGCATCCGCAACGCCATCGAAACCGACAGCAAAGACCCCAAGCGCATCCTCACGGTGCGTGGCGTGGGCTACGTTTTCGCGAAGCTGCAGGAATGAAGAGCCTGCTCGGGCAGCGCCTGTACCTGCGCATCTGGCTGGCGGTGGTCGCCGCGGTGGCGGTGTTGACCCTGGTGGTCGGCTGGTTGTGGCAGATGGCGCTCGACCGCGACCGGCAGGAGCGCGACGCCCGCATGGCGCGCGAGATCGTGCTGCGCAACAGCGCGGGCGAGGTGGTGGGCCAGTCGCCGGCGAAGGCCGTGCGTGTGCCCGGCCAGGGGCTGGAATTCCAGGTCACGATGAAAGACGGCCAGACCCTGTACGTCCAGCTGCCGCGCCCCAACCGGCCCCCCGGCAGCGTGGTGTCGTCCCGGCGCGCCCCCCTGGGGCTGGAGGCACCGTTTGGCTTTGCCTGGCTGCTGGGCATGGTGGCGCTGGCCGTGGCCTTTGGCGCGTACCCGATCGTGCGCCGTCTGACCAAGCGGCTCGAAGCGCTGCAAAAAGGGGTTGAGCGCTGGGGCCAGGGGGATCTGTCCACGCGGCTGCCGGTGCATGGGCAGGACGAGGTGGCCTTCCTGGCCGCGCGCTTCAACGCCGCCGCCGAGCGCGTGCAGACCCTGCTGATGTCGCACAAGGCACTGCTGGCCAACGCCTCGCACGAACTGCGCTCGCCACTGGCGCGCATCCGCATGGGGCTGGAGCTGTTGGGGCGCGACAACGCCACCACCGGCCAGCGCGCCGAGATCGCGCGCAGCATCGAAGAACTCGACCAGCTCATCGACGAGATCCTGCTCGCCAGCCGGCTCGACGTGCGCGATGCCAACGACAGCTCGGTCCTGGGGCCCACGGAGGAAGTGGACCTGGTGGGCCTGGCGGCCGAAGAATGCGCCCGCACCGGCGCCGAGCTGGAGATCGCCGAGGGCGCCTCGCCGGTGCTCGTCCAGGGCCACGCCCGCCTGTTGCGCCGCCTGCTGCGCAACCTGCTGGAGAACGCGCGGCGCTATGGCGTGCGCGCATCGCAGCCGGAGGCGGCCGGCGACGCCGACGTGCACCTGCGCATCTTCGTGCGGACGGTGGAGCCGGCTCGGCGCTCGCGCAGCGCCATGCCCGCCACCCAGGTTTCCCGCGCCGTGGTGTGGGTCGAGGACCACGGGCCAGGGGTGCCGCCCGAGCTGCGCGAGCGCATCTTCGAGCCGTTTTACCGCCTGCCCGGCGCCAGCGAGCGCGAGGGTGGGGTCGGCCTGGGGCTGGCGCTGGTCAAGACCATTGCCGAGCGCCATGGCGGCAGCGTGCGCTGTGAGGGCAGCGAAGGCGGCGGCGCCCGTTTCGTGGTCGAACTGCCGCTGTAGGCGTGGATTTGTGATCTGGATCACAAACATTTCGGGTCATATTCACCCTCGAAATACCACAAATCCCCCAAACGGGGGATGGCGCAAAAGCATGTGGCGGCGCACAATTTAAGTTGTTGCTGTCACAACATCACCAACAGACGGATCCGGCAAACAACACACGTCACAAGCACGTTTGAAACTGGTCTCCCAACGACGTCCTTCCAAGGACCTTCCAAAAGCCACCTCCGGGTGGCTTTTTTTTGGCCTGCCGCGCCGTCGCCCAAAAAAATGGGCCGACACCCAGGTCGGCCCATGCGGCTCATGCCGACGCTTCGGGATCAGTGCCCGTGCGAAACCGTCTCGCCGGCCTTGAGCCGGTACACCGTGCCGCAGTAGGGGCAGCGCGCCTCGCCCGTGGTGGCGATGTCCAGATACACCTTGGGGTGGGAGTTCCAGAGCTTCATGTCGGCCTTGGGGCTGGGGCAGAAGATGCCGCCCTGGTGGTTCAGATCGGCGGCAGCGAGTTCGATGGTGGAAGAAGTGCTCATAGGAATATTCAGGTTCGGTGGAAATGCCGGGACTTGTTCCAGTGGCACCGCGGAACCGGCTTTGCCGGGCCGCAGGTGCTGCCCCCTTGGGGGTGACGCCGCAGGCGGCGCGGGGGGATCACACTTTCGTCAGCCAGTGGGCGTATTTGTCATTGCGGCCATTGACGATGTCAAAGAACGCGCTCTGGATCTTCTCGGTGATCGGGCCGCGGCTGCCGGCGCCGAGTTCGATGCGGTCCAGCTCACGGATCGGGGTCACTTCGGCGGCGGTGCCGGTGAAGAAGGCCTCGTCGGCGATGTAGACCTCGTCGCGCGTGATGCGCTTCTGCACGATCTCCAGGCCCAGGTCCTTGGCGATGTGGAACACGGTGTTGCGGGTGATGCCATTGAGCGCACCGGCCGAGAGGTCGGGCGTGTAGATCACGCCGTTCTTCACCACGAAAATGTTTTCACCGGCACCTTCGCTCACGAAACCCGAGCTGTCCAGCAGCAGGGCCTCGTCGTAGCCCTCGTCGGTCACTTCCATGTTGGCCAGGATGGAGTTGGTGTAGTTGCTCACCGCCTTGGCCTGCGTCATGGTGATGTTGACGTGGTGGCGGGTGTAGCTGCTGGTCTTGACGCGGATGCCGCGCTTCAAACCCTCTTCACCCAGGTAGGCGCCCCAGGCCCAGGCCGCGACCATCAGGTGGATGGTGTTGCCCTTGGGGCTGACGCCCAGCTTCTTGTCGCCGATCCAGGTCAGCGGGCGGATGTAGCAGCTCTCGAGCTTGTTTTCGCGTACCACGGCCTTCTGGGCCTCGTTCACTTCTTCCTTGGTGAACGGCAGCTTCATGCGCAGGATCTTGGCGCTGTTGAACAGGCGCTCGGTGTGCTCTTCCAGACGGAAGATGGCCGTGCCGCCCGCCGCGTTGTAGGCGCGCACGCCTTCGAACGCGCCGCAACCGTAGTGCAGCGTGTGGGTCAGCACATGGATCTTGGCATCGCGCCAGTCGACCATCTGGCCGTCCATCCAGATCTTGCCGTCGCGGTCAGACATCGAGGGAACTACGGGGCTCATGCATTCGTCCTTTGGAGATGAGGGGGTGGCCCGGGGCCAGGCCTGCCAACCGGCGATTTTACGGCGCGGTATCCGGCGCCGGGGCGGGCGCTGTTTCCGTGCCCGGGTCGGCCGCCGGGCGGTTCAGCACCCAGATCTGCAGCCGACCGCCCCGGAATGTGGCGGTCACCGATGAGGCGCTGCCGTCGGTCCAGCGGAACACTTCGGGCTCCTCGCCCTCGACGGACAGGCGTTCACCGAGCGCGCGCGTCATGGCGATCACGTGCATCAGCGTCACGCCGGTCTTGAGCTTTGCGTTGAGCATGACGGCGCTGTCCACCCAGCCGATCGGCCGGTTCGCGGCCCGTTTCATGACCGTCATCAGCCGCGTGAAGTGCAGCAGCAGCCACATGAGCAGGCCGCCCGACACGGCAACCACGCCGGGCCAGCCGTAGCGCTGCCAGGCCACATAAACGAGGAACAGGGCGGCGAGCGCCAGGGTTGCGTTTTTCACACGGGTGTTCATGGAGTTTGGGGCGGTGGAAGTGAGGGATTCTGCGATGTCTGGCTCAAGGTCCTCCTGGGCGCCCGCTGGCGCCGGGCCAGCCAGGCCAGGGCCGGCTTTTCCACCCACTCGTGGCTCGCGAAGGCCAGCAACAGGGTGATGACCAGGCAAAGGCCGAGCGCCCCTGCGCTGCCCTGGATGGTGTTCCATGGCAGGGGCAGGAGCTTGGGCAGCCAGCGCAGCACCGGGAAATGCCAGAGGTAGATGCCATAGCTCCAGTCTCCGAGGCGCACCAGGACGGTGGAGCCCAGCCAGCGCACGCTTTTGCCCGGATGGATCAGTGCGGCGATCACCAGGGCGATGGACAGCCCGGCCAGCAGATCCCAGGTGACCAGCAGGGGTCCGCCTTTTTCCAGCACGGCCTTGTTGGCGTCGAGCAGCCAGAGCAGCGCGACATAGATGGCCACCGCCGGCAGCAGCAGGGCGCGGCGGACCGCCAGGTGGGCGGAACCGGCCCAGTGGTTGATGGACAGCCCCGCCACGAACAGGAACAGCATGCCCGGGAAGGCCTTCAGCAGGTACGCATAGCGCTGCAGGCTTTCGCCAGCATGCTGTTGCGCCACGCCGGCGCGCCAGCCCAGGCTGACCAGCAAGGCCATGACCACGATGGGCCACAGCCCCCACCGACGCTGGCACAGCAGCAGGAGCGGCAGCAGCAGATAGAACAGCAGCTCCACCGGCAGCGTCCACCACACCCCGTTGTACATGTTGACCCCACCGGGCAGCGGTGCCAGCCAGAGCAGGAAGTTGCCCACCAGTTGCCGCGCCTCAAGGAACTGGAACGAGCCCAGGAAGGCGTAGGTGGCGACGATGGAGATGGCGAGCTGGACCCAGAGCGCCGGGTAGATGCGCATGAAGCGCCGTTGCCAGAACTGGACGACGTCGTGCCGGGTCAGCGGCCGGTTCCAGATGGTTGCGGCCAGCAGGTAGCCCGACAGCACGAAAAACCAATGAACGCCGATCCATCCATAGTCGATGAAAAAGAAGGGCGCCCAGTCCGTGCCCAGGAACGAGACGCTCCTGTGGTGGTTGGCGAGAGCGGGAAAGTTGCCGATCCAGTGGTAAAGCAGCACCAGCAAGGCGGCCATGCCCCGCAGACCGTGCAAGACGGGATTGAATTTCATGGTCCCCTCAATCGGCGAGTTGGCGGACCAGGGACATGGCCTCTTCGATGCGCTCCACGGCGTGGATGGTCAGGCCCTCGAAGGCCTTGTCGTTTTTCTTCGGCGCGTTGGCCTTGGGCACCACCGCCACGGAAAATCCGAGTTTGGCGGCTTCCTTCAGCCGCTCCTGCCCGCGCGGCGCCGGGCGCACTTCGCCGGCCAGGCCCACCTCGCCAAAGGCGATGAAACCCTTGGGCAGGGCCTTGCCGCGCAGGCTGCTGGTGATGGCGAGCATCACCGCCAGGTCGGCCGCCGGTTCGCTGATGCGCACGCCGCCCACCGCGTTGACGAACACGTCCTGGTCCATGCAGGCCACGCCGGCGTGGCGGTGCAGCACGGCCAGCAACATCGCCAGGCGGTCGCGGTCCAGGCCCACACTGAGGCGCCGCGGCGACGGGCCGCCGCTGTCCACCAGCGCCTGGATCTCCACCAGCATCGGCCGTGTGCCCTCCAGCGTCACCATCACGCAGCTGCCCGGCACGGGTTCCGAGTGTTGCGACAGAAAGATCGCGCTCGGGTTGCTCACGCCCTTGAGGCCGCGCTCGGTCATGGCGAACACGCCGATCTCGTTCACGGCGCCGAAGCGGTTCTTGATCGCGCGGATCAGGCGAAAGCTCGAGTGCGTGTCGCCTTCGAAATACAGGACGGTGTCGACCATGTGCTCCAGCACGCGCGGGCCGGCCAGCGCGCCTTCCTTGGTCACGTGGCCCACCAGCACGATGGCCGTGCCGCTGGCCTTGGCCGCGCGCGTCAGGTGGGCGGCGCATTCGCGCACCTGCGCCACCGAACCGGGTGCGCTGGTGAGCTGTTCGGAGTACACGGTCTGGATCGAGTCGATCACGGCGATGGCGGGTTGGGTGTGGTCCAGCGTGGCGAGGATCTTCTCCAGCTGGATCTCGGCCAGCACGCTGACCTGCGAGCCGTCCAGTCCGAGCCGGCGCGAGCGCAGCGCCACCTGGGCGCCACTCTCTTCACCCGTGACGTAGAGCGTCTTCTGACCGGAGCGCTGCAGCGAATCCAGCGCCTGCAGCAGCAGGGTGGATTTACCGATGCCCGGGTCGCCGCCGATCAGCACCACGCCGCCTTCCACGATGCCACCACCCAGCACGCGGTCCAGTTCGTCGTGGCCGGTGGGCGTGCGCTGCACGTCGGTGGCGTCGATGTCGGCCAGGGTGGTGACCTCGGCCGTCTTGGCCAGCGAGGCGAAGCGGTTCTTCGCCGGGGCCGACGGCGATTCGGCCACCGATTCGATCAGCGTGTTCCAGGCGTTGCAGTGCGGGCACTTGCCCAGCCACTTGGGGCTGGTGCCGCCGCATTCGTTGCAGGTGTATTGGGTTTTGTCTTTGGCCATGTGGCAGGCAATATAGTCGAGTCCCGCCGGGCCGGCTCCGGCCCGGCCTGCCCCCTGGACCCCTTTCGCCCGTGCCCCACCACCCCTCCCCGCCGCCCGCCGCGGTCTTGCGCGCGCTGCCGCCCGGCGAGCAGCCGCTCTCGGCCGCCGCGCGGGCCTTCAACCTGCAACTGACCCGCGTCGACAAGCTCAAGGCGCAGCTCGACGAGCTGGACGCGCTGGGCCAGGCGCACCGGGTGGAGTTGCACCGCTGGGTCGCGCCCTTGCAGCAGCGCCAGCGCCAACGCATGCGCGAGCTGGCCTTGTGGCTGGCGGAGTGCCTGCAGGGCAAGACCCTGAGTCGCCTGCAGCAGGCGACGGCGACCGAAGCCCTGTGTCGGCTGGCGCAGACCCTGGCCGAGGAGGGCGATCGCGCCATGGCTGCGCTGCACGACCAGCACAGCCCGCAGACGCTGGCGCAGAAGAAGCAGGCCGCGGCCGATGCCCTGCGCGAGCGGCTGGAACAGGTGCTGGGCGAACCGCTGGCTGATGCCAGTGAAGACGCGTCGATGGAAGAGCTGTTGCGCGCCGGCATGGCGCGGCTGCGCGAGTCGCAGGACGAAGAACAGGCGCGCCGCCAGGCGAAGGCGAAGGCCCGCAAGGCGCGGCAGAAACCCGGCGCGGAACAGACCCAGGCCCAGGTGCAGCAGGCCGACGCCGAGACGCAGCTGCGCACGCTGTTCCGCCAGCTCGCCAGCGCTTTGCACCCGGACCGCGAGACCGACGCCCAGGAGCGCCTGCGCAAGACCGCGCTCATGAGCGAGGCCAACGCCGCCTACGGCCGCAAGGATCTGGTGACGCTGATGCAGATCCAGCTGCGCGCCGAGCTGGCCGACCCGGCCGCCGTGTCGCGCCTGGCCGACGACCGGCTGGCTGCGCTGACCCTGTTGCTCAAACAGCAGGTGGCTGGGCTGGAGCGCGAGCGCGCCGCGCGCCAGCAGCGTCTGGCGGGCGAGTTCGACCTGCCACCGGGCCAGGTGGCCAACCCGAACACGCTCAAACAGCATCTGCTGGCCCAGGTGGCAGCGCTGGAGTCGGCCGTGGCGCAGACCGAGCAGGATCTGGAGCGGGTGCAGGAACCCGCCGGCCTCAAGCGCTGGCTCAACCAGCAGCGCGAAACACCGGGTCGTGTGCGTGCGGACCGCGATCCCGACGACTATTTCTGAACCGCGCCTTGTGGACTTACTTCGCCGGGTGGCTGTAGCGGCGTTTCACTTCGGCGATCTCCACCGAGTAGCTGGCGTACCAGCGCTCGCGCCCCAGCTGCTGCGCGGCCAGGTGGTCGGTGTGCTGTTTCCAGGCGCGGATGCTGGCCTCATCGGGCCAGTAAGAGAGAGCGATTTCCTGGTCGCCTTCGGTGGCAGCGGTGAAATCCAGGCAACCGAACTGGGTCAATGCCAGTTCACGCATCTGAGCCGCCATGGCGCTGTATTCGGCGTCGAGCGCGCGCGCCTTGGCGCGGAAGATCACGACAAACCCGGATTCCAGCGCCGGGCCGCCCCCAGCTGGAATCGCGGCCCCCTCGGGGGGCAGCGACCCGCGCAAGCGGTGGAGCGTGGGGGCCATGGACTCGAATCCTTGGATGAGTTGACGGGTGATTTCGGCCGCCGGCAGCGACCGGCAGCCGCTGGCGTTCTGGCCTGACCACAGCGGTGAAAAGTCGCCACTGCCCAACGCCTCGAAGTGCGCGCGCAGCGGCGCCATGGCGGCGGTGGCGAGCGGGAAGGCCGGCGCGGCGGGGCTCAGGGGGCCGAGTTCGCGCATCACGCGGTTGACGATGCCGCGCGCCGGCCGGCCGGTGAACACGTTGGTGAGTGCGGTGTGGCGCGCGGCATCGCTCTGCAGGGCGGCGCGGTGCAGTGCGCTGGTGGTGGCTTCAGCGCTGCACAGGTAAGCCGTGCCCACCTGCACGCCCGCCGCGCCCAGCGCCATCGCCGCGGCCACCCCCGCCGCGTCGGCGATGCCGCCGGCCGCGATCACCGGCACGTTCACCGCCGCCGCGATCTGCGGCAGCAGCGCGAAACTGCCCATCTGCTGGCTGAGGTCGTGCGACAGAAAGTGCCCTCGGTGGCCGCCCGCTTCCAGGCCCTGGGCAATCACCGCATCGGCGCCATGGGCCACGAGCCAGCGCGCCTCGTCCACCGTGGTGGCGCTGGACAGCACCACGCTGCCCCAGCTTTTCACGCGGGCCACCAGATCGGACGTCGGCAGACCGAAGTGAAAACTCACCACCGGCGGGCGGAAGGGTTCGAGCAGGTCGGCCGTTGCGGCGCTGAACGGGACGCGGCCGGCGCCGGCCGGCACCGCGGCGAGGTCCAGCCCGGCTTCGGCATAGAAGGGTGCGAGCGCAGCGCGCCAGGTGGCTTCGCGGGCCGTATCGGGCTCGGGCGGGGTGTGGCAGAAGAAGTTGACGTTCCAGGGACGCTGCGTGCCGGCTCTCAGGGTCGTCAGCTCGCGCTGCAGGGCCTCGGGCGTGAGCATGGCGCCGGGCAGCGAGCCCAGGCCGCCGGTGTTGCTCACCGCAATGGCCAGGGCAGCGCCCTGCACGCCGGCCATCGGGGCCTGGATCAACGGGAATTCGGTGTTCAGCAGCTCGGTCAGGATGGTCATGCGCGGATTGTCGGTGCGCCGCACGCATGTGACCAGCGCACTGGGATAGGCCTTTGAGCGGCTCAGGGTAAACCCGAAAACAAGGTCATAGAAAATCATTTAACATATTAAATAAATGAGCGCCGAAACCCCCTTTGTCCACCGCAACCTGCCGCGCCTGCTGCTCGAAGCGCGCGAGGCCGTGATGCAACACACCCGGCCCAGCCTGCGCGAGCACGGCCTGTCGGACCAGCAGTGGCGCGTGCTGCGCGTGCTGGGCGAACACGCGGCCGATCCGGCGGGCGTGGAGACCGGGCGCGTGGCGCGCGAAGCGCTGCTGCTCGGCCCCAGCCTCACCGGCGTGCTCACGCGCATGGAGCGCGACGGCCTGATCAGCCGCGCGCGCTGCCCGCAGGACGCACGCCGCACCGTGGTGCGCGCCACGCCGGCCGGCCTGAAGCTGGTCGCCACACTGTCGCAGACCATCGAGGCGCATTACGCCTGGATGGAAGAGCGCCTGGGCAAGGCGCGGCTGGCGCAGCTCTACACCCTGCTCGACAGCGTGATCGCGCTGGAAGTGCCCGATGCCGATGCGGGCGAAGGCGGGGTCGAAGAAGACGCCGCATGAAGGACCATCCATGAACACCCCCTGGACCCCGCCGTACCTGCCGCAGGGCACGGTCTACGGCACCCTGCTGAACTTCCGGCGCGAACACGCGCTGTGGGCGCCGCGCATGAACGAGGCGCCGTACAAGGCGCAGCCGCAGGCGCCGGTGCTCTACATCAAGACCGCCAACACCTTCACGCCGTCGGGCCACGCCATCCCGCTGCCCCGCCGGGTCGCCGAGGTCGATGTGAGCGCGGCCATCGGTCTGGTCGCGGGCGAGGGCGGCCGGATCGCCAGTGCCGTGCTGTTCAACGACGTGGCGATCCCGCACGACAGCTACTACCGCCCGCCGGTGAAGTTCCGCTGTGTGGACGGTTTCCTGGGTGTGGGGCGCGATGCGGTGGCGCTGGACGCGCTGGGGGGCCTCGACGGTCTGGCCAGCCTCGTGATCGAGCTGCGCATCAACGGTGTGCACCGCCAGACCGTGGCGCTGGCCGAGCTGGTGCGCGACGCGGCCACGCTCTGGGCCGACGTGAACGCGTTCCAGACGATGCGGCCGGGCGACGTGCTGATGCTCGGCACCGACTGCCTGCCCGACGGCAGCCGCCCGCGCGCCAAAGCGGGTGACGCGGTGGAGATCCTGGCCACCGGCTTCAAGCCGCTGGTGAACGCCTTTGTCGGAGAAGCGTCATGAAAAGAGCCCGCATCGCCTGGGCCGGCGCGGTCCACGACGCCACCGAAGCCGATGGCCAGCTCGAACTGCTCACGCCCGCTTTCAAGGGCCGCCGCGTCGGGTTTGACGAGGTGGTCTGGCTGCCGCCGCTGGCGCCCCTGGATCGCCCGCGCACCGTACTCGCGCTGGGGCTGAACTACGCCGACCACGCCAAGGAACTGGCCTTCAAGGCGCCCGAAGAGCCGCTGGCCTTTGTGAAGGGCGAGGCTTCGCTGATCGGTCACCGCGCCTTCACCGTGCGACCCGACGGCGTGATGTTCATGCACTACGAATGTGAACTCGCGGTGGTGATCGGTCGCGCGGCGAAGCGCGTGAAGAAAGCCGACGCGCTGCAGTACGTGGCCGGCTACACCGTGGCCAACGACTACGCGATCCGCGACTACCTGGAGAACTGGTACCGGCCCAACCTCAAGGTGAAGAACCGCGACACCTGCACGCCCATCGGCCCCTGGCTGGTGGACGCGGCCGACGTGCCCGACCCAATGAACCTGGCGCTGAAGACGACCGTGAACGGCCAGCTCACGCAGCAAGGCAGCACGAAAGACATGATCTTCGACGTGCCCACGTTGATTGAGTACTTCAGCCGTTTCATGACGCTGATGCCCGGCGACCTGATCTTCACCGGCACGCCCGACGGCGTGGTGGATTGCCAGCCCGGTGACGTGATCGTGACCGAGATCGAGGGCATCGGCGCCCTCACGAACACCATCACGAACAGATGACCCCCCTGCGCCGCTTCGCGGCTTCCCCCTGAGGGGGACCACGCCTGTGGCCTGGCAAAGCCAGTTCCACGGCGTGTGCTGGACGACAACCCTTCAACCGATTGCACCCAGGAAACGACATGACCCGCATCGATCACCTCATCAACGGCAAGACCGTCGCCGGCCGCGACTACTTCGAAACCGTCAACCCGGCCACGCAGGGCGTCCTCGCCGAGGTCGCTTCGGGCACCGAGGTCGAGGTCAACGCTGCCGTCCAGGCCGCCAAGGACGCGTTCCCCAAGTGGGCCGGCCTGCCGGCCACCGAGCGCGCGAAGAAAATCCGCGCGCTGGGCGAGCTGATCGCGAAACACGTGCCCGAGATCGCGCAGACCGAAACCGACGACACCGGCCAGGTGATCTCGCAGACCGGAAAGCAGCTGATTCCGCGCGCGGCCGACAACTTCAGCTACTTCGCCGAGATGTGCACCCGCGTGGACGGCCACACCTACCCCACGCCCACGCACCTGAACTACACGCTGTTTCACCCGGTGGGCGTGTGCGCGCTGATCAGCCCGTGGAACGTGCCCTTCATGACGGCCACCTGGAAGGTCGCACCCGCGCTGGCGTTTGGCAACACGGCGGTGCTGAAGATGAGCGAGCTGTCGCCCCTGACCGCAGCGCGCCTGGGCGAGCTGGCGCTGGAGGCCGGCATCCCGGCCGGTGTGCTGAACGTGGTGCACGGCTTCGGCAAGGAAGCGGGCGAGCCGCTGTGCGCGCACCCCGATGTGCGCGCGATTTCCTTCACCGGCTCCACCGCCACGGGCAACCGCATCGTCAAGACCGCGGGCCTGAAGAAGTTCAGCATGGAGCTGGGCGGCAAGAGCCCGTTCGTGGTCTTTGACGACGCCGACCTGGACCGCGCACTCGACGCAGCGATCTTCATGATCTTCAGCAACAACGGTGAACGCTGCACGGCGGGCTCGCGCATCCTGGTGCAGCAGAGCATCTACGCCGACTTCGCCGCGAAATTCGCCGAGCGCGCCAAACGCATCATCGTGGGCGACCCGCAGGACGAGAAGACCACCATCGGTCCGATGATCAGTCAGGGCCACCTAGCCAAGGTGCGCAGCTACATCGAGCTGGGTCCGAAGGAGGGCGCGACCCTGCTGTGCGGTGGCCTGGATCGGCCAAGCTATGCGGCCGAGCTGCCGGCACATGTGCAGCGTGGCAACTACGTGTGGCCCACCGTGTTTGCCGACGTGGACAACCGCATGCGCATCGCGCAGGAAGAGATCTTCGGCCCGGTGGCGTGCCTGATTCCGTTCCGCGACGAGGCGCACGCCATTGAGCTGGCCAACGACATTGCCTACGGTCTTTCCAGTTACGTCTGGACGGAGAACATCGGCAAGGCGCACCGCATGGCCGCGTCAATCGAAGCGGGCATGTGTTTCGTGAATTCGCAGAATGTGCGCGACCTGCGTCAGCCGTTTGGCGGCACCAAGGCGTCGGGCACGGGGCGCGAGGGCGGCACCTGGAGTTACGAGGTGTTCCTGGAGCCGAAGAACGTCGCCGTGTCTCTGGGGGCGCACCACATTCCTCATTGGGGAGTTTGATTTGCTCTCCTGCGTTTCGCTCGTGGACCTGGGCGGGCTCAGCGAGCCGGGGTACCCGACTCCGCTTATGTCCCCCGAAACGGGCTGCGCCCGTTTCTCCTCCTTTACTTCGCTGCGTCGGATACCCCGACTCGCTGATCCAGAAGCAACGTGGGAGCGAACCGTGGGCGAACCGATGCGTAGCGAGAAGGCGGCGATGGGTGTCCACCGCAGCGAAGTAAAGGAGGAGGGCTGCGCGCAGCGCAGACCGGGGGACATGAGCGTAGGTGGGCGCCCGGCGTGGCCAGCCCACGGGGCGAACGAAACACATCCTAAGCACTGACAGGAGACAAACCCCATGGGCAAAGTAGCACTCGTCGGCAAGATCACCCACGTCCCCTCCATGTACCTCAGCGAGCTTGACGGCCCGCGCAAAGGCACCCGGCAGGACGCCATCGACGGCCACATCGAAATCGCACGCCGCTGCCGCGAAGCCGGGGTGGACACCATCGTCGTCTTCGACACCCACTGGCTCGTCAACGCCAGCTACCACCTCAACTGCGCGCCGCATTTTGAGGGCACCTACACCAGCAACGAGCTGCCGCATTTCATCAGCAACCTGCCGTTCTCCATCCCCGGCAACCCCGAGCTCGGGCAACTGCTGGCCAAGGTGGCCAACGAGCACGGCGTCGAGACCCTGGCCCACCATGCCACCACGCTCGGCCCCGAGTACGGCACCCTCGTGCCCATGCGCTACATGAACGCCGACCAGCACTTCAAGGCCATCTCCGTCTCAGCGCTGTGCACGGTGCACTACCTCAACGACAGCGCGCGCCTGGGCTGGGCCATGCGCCGTGCGGTGGAAGACCACTACGACGGCACCGTCGCCTTCCTCGCCAGCGGTTCGCTCAGTCACCGCTTCGCGCAGAACGGCCTCGCGCCCGAATTCGCCTTCAAGGTCTGGAGCCCCTTCCTTGAAACCCTGGACCACCGCGTGGTGCAGATGTGGGAAAACGGCGAGTGGGCCGACTTCTGCGGCATGCTGCCCGAGTACGCGGCCAAGGGCCACGGCGAAGGCTTCATGCACGACACGGCCATGATGCTGGGTGTGCTGGGCTGGAGCGAATACGACGGCAAGGCCGAGGTCATCACGCCGTACTTCGGCGCCTCGGGCACCGGCCAGATCAACGCCGTGTTTCCCGTCACCCCCGTCACCGGCAAAGCCATTCCCAAGGAGCAGGCTTCGGCCGCCGATGGCTTCAGCCTTGTGAGTTCGCGCCTCTGAATCAAGGCCACCCCATGCCCCACCTCGTCATCCTCTACACCCCCAACCTCGACAAGCCCGCGGCCGAGGGCGGCGTCGACATGGGCGGCCTGTGCCGCGCCCTGTGCGATGCCATGCTCGCGGTGCGCGACGAGCAGGACCGGCAGGTCTTTCCCACCGGCGGCACGCGCGTGCTGGCCTACCCGGCCGCGCACAGCGCCGTGTCCGACGGCGGAGCGGCCGGCATCGCGGCCGGCCTGGGCGGCGACTACGCCTTCGTCTACATGAACGTGCGCATGGCCAAGGGCCGCAGCGCCGTCGTGCACCAGCGCGTGGGCGAGGCGCTGAACGCCTGTGTCAAGGAGCGTTTCGCCGAGCAGCTCGCTCGCCGTCCCATCGGCATCACCGTGCAGGTGGACGAAGGCCACGAGGTCTTCGACGCCAAGAACAGTTCGCTGCACCCGCTCTTCAATAAGCCATAAACCATGTTCGACGACGCCCTCGTTCAGCAGCTTGCCGCCGAGCTGCAGCAGTCCCAGCAGACCCGCACCCAGGTCGAGCACTTCTCCAAGCGCCACCCCGGCATGACCGTCGAAGACGGCTACCGCATCGGCCGCGCCTGGGTCGAGCTGGAGAAAGCTGCCGGTAAAAAAGTCATCGGCCACAAGATCGGCCTGACCAGCCGCGCCATGCAGATCAGCAGCCAGATCGACGAGCCCGACTACGGCACCCTGCTCGACGACATGCTCTACGTCGCCCAGGCTGGCGAGGTGCTGGAGATTCCAGTCGAGAACTTCATCGCCCCGCGCGTCGAGGTCGAGCTGGCCTTCGTGCTCAAGGCGCCGCTGGCCGGGCCGAACGTGACGGTCGACGACGTGCTCGCCGCCACCGACTACATCACGCCCGCCATCGAGATCATCGACGCGCGCATCGAGCAGTTCGACCGCCACACCAAGGTGATGCGCAAGGTCTACGACACCATCAGCGACAACGCGGCCAACGCCGGCATCGTGATCGGCGAGGGCGATCCCGCTTTCCGCGCCGACCCGCGCAGTACTAACCGCCCCTGGTGCGGCGCCATCCTGCGGCAGAACGGCGCGGTCGAAGAGACCGGCCTGGCGGCCGGCGTGCAGGGCGACCCGGCCATCGGCATCGCCTGGCTGGCCAACAAGCTCGCGCCCTGGGGCGAGACGCTGCAGGCCGGCGAGATCGTGCTGGCCGGCAGCTTCACGCGGCCCGTCGCGGCCAGGGCGGGCGACCTGTTCGAGGCGGACTACGGCCCCCTCGGTTGCCTGCGCTTCCGCTTCGTCTGACCGCACACACATATATATATAGAAGGAGCCCCCCATGGCCGACGCCTTCCTCAGACCCGCACGCTTCAGCGACGCCGAATGGCAGGCGCGCGTGCAGCTCGCCGCCTGCTACCGCATCTTTGCCCACCTGGGCTGGGCCGAGCTCATCTACAACCACATCTCGCTGCGCGTGCCGGGGCCGGACGACCACTTCCTCATCAACCCCTTCGGCCTGCACTACACCGAGGTCACCGCGTCCAACCTGGTCAAGGTCGATGTGGACGGGAACATCATCGGCAACGACGACTGGCCGATCAACCCGGCCGGCTTCACCTTCCACGGCGCGATCCACGCCACGCTGCCCGACGCGCACTGCGTGATGCACGTGCACACCACGCCGACCATGGCCGTGTGCTGCAGCGAAGAAGGCCTGAGCTACACCAACTTCTACGCCGCGCAGCTGCACGGCCAGGTGGCGTACCACGACTTCGAAGGCATCACCGTGCACCGCGAAGAGGGCGCGCGCATCCTCGCCTCGGCTGGTGGCAAGCGCGTGCTGCTGCTGCGCAACCACGGCCCTGTCGTCATCGGCCACACGTTGCCTCAAGCCTTCAACCTACTGTGGCTGCTGCAGCGCGCCTGCGAGGTCCAGGTGGCCTCGGCGGCGCTGGGAACGATGCGCCAGATCCCGGTGCCGGTGCTGGAAAGCTGCGTGCGAGACTCGCTGAACTTCAATCCGAAATACGGCGCCGGTGAAGACTCCTTCGCCGCCATGCAGCGCCTGATCGACCGCATCGACCCAGGGTACCGCGCATGAATCAAACCTCTGTGTTCCAGAAGATCACCATCGTCGGCGTCGGCGCCATCGGCGGCCTGTTCGCGGGCTGGCTGGGTTCGCGCCTGCCGGCCGGCCAGATCCAGCTCTCCGCCGTGGCGCGCGGCGACACGCTGCGCACCCTGCGCCAGCAGGGCCTGACCTGGGTCGACGCCGAGGGCGCCGAACACCGCGTCGCGGTCAACGCCAGCGACGACCCGGCCAGCCTCGGTGTGCAGGACCTGGTGATCGTCTCGGTCAAGGGCCCGGCCATGCCCGTGGTCGCGCCTGCCGTGCGCGCGCTCATGGGACCGCACACGGTGGTGCTGGTGGCCATGAACGGCGTGCCCTGGTGGTTCTTCGACGGTCTGCCCGGTGAAGCCGCGGGCCTGCAACTGCAGACCGTGGACCCGGGCGGCGTGACGGCCGCGCAGATTCCCACATCACAGGTCATCGGCTGTGTGGTGCACGCCAGCGCCGCCGCGCCGCAGCTCGCGCGCATCGAACGCATCAAGAACAACCAGCTCATCATTGGCGAGCCGGCCGGCGGCGTGACCCCGCGCGTGCAGGCCGTGGCCGAGCTGCTGGGCGCGGCCGGCTTCGGCGTCACGGTGACCGAACGCATCCAGCGCGACATCTGGTTCAAGCTCTGGGGCAACATGACCATGAACCCGGTCTCGGCCATCACCGGCGCGCCCTGCGACCGCATCCTCGACGACGAGCTCGTGCGCGGCTTCTGCAGCGCCGTCATGCGCGAGGCGCAGGCCATCGGCGCGCGCATCGGCATCCCCATCGACCAGCAGCCCGAAGACCGCCACGCCGTCACGCGCAAGATGGGCTCGTTCAAGACCTCGATGCTGCAGGACGTGGAGGCCGGCCGCCCCATCGAGCTCGACGCCCTGGTGGGCGCGGTGCGCGAGATCGGCCAGCACCTGGGCGAAGCCACGCCGAACATGGACGCGCTCATGGGCCTCACCCGGCTCATGGGGCAGATGAAAAACCTTTACCCGAACAACCCATGAAGATCCCCCAGAACACCTTCCGCGACGCACTGAAAGCCGGCCAGCCCCAGATCGGCTGCTGGGTCGGCTTCGCCTCGCCCGATGTGGCCGAGGCCCTGGCCGGCTGCGGCTTCGACTGGCTGCTGCTCGACGGCGAACACGCGCCGAACGATCCGCGCACCGTGCTCGACCAGCTGCGCGCCGTCGCGCCCTACAGCGCCACCCACCCGGTGGTGCGCGCCGTCGAGGCGAACGTGGCCCTGGTCAAGCAGTACCTCGACGTGGGCGCGCAGACGCTGCTGATTCCCATGGTGGACACGGCCGAGCAGGCGGCGCTGATGGTCAAGGCCATGCGCTACGCCCCCGAAGGCATCCGCGGCATGGGTGCAGCGCTCGCGCGCGCCTCGCGCTGGAACCAGGTCGACGACTACCTGAACCAGGCCAACGGCCAGATGTGTTTGCTGGTGCAGGCCGAGACGGTGGAAGCGATCAAGAACCTCCAGGCCATCGCCGAAACCGAGGGCGTGGACGGCGTGTTCTTCGGTCCAGCCGATCTCTCGGCCAGCATGGGCCACCGCGGCCAGCCCGGCCACCCCGATGTGCAGAAGGTGATCCTCGACGGCATCGCCACCGTGCGAGCTGCCGGCAAGGCCGCCGGCATCCTCGCCACCGACCCGGCGCTGGCGCAGCAGTACCTCGACGCGGGCGCGCTGTTCGTGGCGGTGGGGCTGGACACCACGCTGCTGGTGAAGGCGGCAAGTGGCTTGGTGCAGCGGTTCAGTGCGGGTGCTTCCAAGGCGCCGGCGTCGCCTTCGGGCGGGTACTGAGCGACGGCAGGGCGCCAAATCTGAAGAAAAAATCTCCGAAAACCCGGTTTCTGAAGAAAAAGTCGGGCGACTGAAGATTTTTTCTGGCCGCTCACTCGGGCAGGTGGCAGACGGCTTCGACGTTGTTGCCCTCAGGGTCGATCACGAAGGCGCCGTAGTAGTTGGGGTGGTAGTCCGGGCGCAGGCCGGGCGCGCCGTTGTCCTTGCCGCCGGCGGCCATCGCCGCCTTGTAGAAGGCGTCCACCTGCGCGCGGCTGGATGCGCGCCACGCCAGATGGCAGCCCGATGTGGCCGGGGGCCCGCCGTACGGCGAAGGCCCGTCGATGAACCAGACGTCGGCCTTCTTGCCGTCGGGCTCGGCGGCGTCCGGGTAGGCCAGACCGAGGATGTTCGAGCCGTAGTTTCCTTCAAAGCAGACGCTGTAGCCCAGCGGCGCCAGGGCTGCGCTGTAGAAGGCCTTGGCCTTGGCAATGTCCGTCACGCGAAAAGTCATGTGGTCCAGCATGGTGGGGTCCTTGAGTGGGTTTGGAGTGCAAGATGGCACCACAAAACTGTACATTCATACAGTTATTTGGGGAAGGGTTTTGTGCAGCCATCCGGTCAGCCGAGGTCAGAAGGTGATCCTAGACAGGATCGCCACCGTGCGCGCCGCCTGCAAGGCTGCCGGCATCCTCTCGACCGACCTGGCGTTGGCGCAGCAGTAACTTGACGTGGGCGCGCTGTTCGTGGCAGCCAGCTCCCGCGCCAGCCGCGCCACCGCGTCCAGGGCGTGGCCCAACGTGCGGCTGCCGTCGTGCAGGCGCACCACTACGGCATCGAGCGCCATCAGGTCGGTCACGGGCAGGCGCGGTCCGACGACGACTTGGCCGGCGGACGAGTTGTCGGCGGTGTTCTGTGCCAGGTTGAAGCGGTAGCCGGTCCAGGTCGTGTGCACGGCTTCGAGGCAGGCGAACGCGCCGTCCACGGTGGCGGCCAAGGTGTGGCGGTCGACGGGCGCCTGCCGCGCGTCGAGCGCGGTGTGCCGGCGCAGCCCGAGCTCGGGTTCGACCTTCAACCGCCCAGGGCTGGGAACAGCTTGGTCAGGCCAGCGGCCATCACCTCCACCGACAGCGCGGCCAGGATCAGGCCCATCAGCCGGGTCATGACGTTGATGCCGGTCTGGCCCATCAGGCGCGCGATCGGCTTGGCGAGCGAGAAACACACGGCGGTGGCCAGCGCCACCACCACGCCGTAGCCCACCAGCGCGGCGTGCTGGAAGAAGGTCTTGGCCTGGTCGGCGTAGATCACCACGGTGGACATGGTGGCTGGGCCGGTGAGCAGCGGGATGGTGAGCGGCACCACGGCGATGGAGGCGCGCGCCGAGGCGTCGTCCACCTCGCCCTGGGTGGTCTTGGCTTCGGCCGGTTGCGCGTTCAGCATCGACAGCGCCGAGGTCAGCAGCAGCATGCCGCCGCCCACCTGGAAGCTCGCCAGCGAGATGCTGAAAAACTCCAGGATCTGCAGGCCGATGATGGCGCAGGTGGCGATGACCGCGAAAGCGCTGATCGACGAGATCAGGATGGTGCGCCGGCGCTGCTGGCCGCTGAAGCCTTGCGTGTAGTGGATGAAAAAGGGCACGATCGCCAGCGGGTTGACGATGGCGAGCAGGGTGATGAGGGGCTTGAAATCCATGGGCGGCATTGTGGGGCAGGAACGGGGCGCCCACACCGCATCAGCGGATTTCAGGGGGCATTCGTGCGCAGCGGTTGTGGCTAGCGGCCGCCAGACACGTCGAGCAGGCTCATGGTGGTGTAGCTCGCCGCGTCCGACAGCAGCCAGACGATGGCTTGCGCCACTTCCTCGGCCGTGCCGCCGCGCTGCATGGGCACCTGGTGTTTGAGCTCGTTGACGCGGTTGGGCAGTCCGCCCGAGGCGTGGATCTGTGTCTCGATCAGGCCCGGTCGCACCGCGTTGACGCGCACGCCTTCGGCCGCCACCTCCTTGGCCAGGCCGATGGTGAAGGTGTCGACCGCGCCCTTGGCCGCCGCGTAGTCCACGTACTGCCCCGGCGAACCCAGGCGCGACGCGGCACTGGACACGTTCACGATCGACCCGCCCTCGCCGCCGTGCCGCGTGCTCATGCGGCGCACCGCCTCGCGCGCGCAGAGGAAGCTGCCGAACACGTTGATGTCGAACATGCGCTTCCAGCGCGCAGCGCTCATCTGATCCACCCGCGCGGTCACGTCCACCACGCCCGCGTTGTTCACCAGCCCGGTGAGCCGTCCGAGCTTGGCGTCCACCTTCTCGAACATCTTGAGCACCTGCGCCTCGTCGGCCACATCGGCCTGCACCGTGATCGCCGTGCCGCCGCCCGCGCGGATCGCGCGCACCACCTCGTCGGCCGCGAGCGAGTTGGCGGTGTAGTTCACCGCCACGGCCCAGCCCTGGCGCGCGGCGAGCAGGGCGGTGGCCGCACCGATGCCTCGGCTACCACCCGTCACCAGCAACACCTTCGGATACCTTGCGTTGTCGTCCTGTCCCATAACCTGTCTCCTGCAAAAGCCGCCGGCATCGCTTACAACACCGGCTCCCCAGTCCGCCATTACAACAGCGTCAGGAGACCTCCATGCGTCGCACCGTCGACTACTACTTCGCTCCCCAGAGCCCCTGGATGTACCTCGGTCACGAGCGCTTTGCCGAGCTGCTGCAGCGCACCGACACCCAGGTGCGCGTGCTGCCGGTGGACTTCGGCCAGGTGTTCCCCGCCTCGGGCGGTCTGCCGCTGCCGCAGCGGGCGCCCCAGCGCCAGGCCTACCGCCTGGTGGAACTGCGCCGCTTCAGCGAGGCGCTGGGCATTCCGCTCAACCCGCAGCCACGTTGCTTCCCGGTGGCGGGCGATCCCGCGGGCTGGCTCATCACGGTGGTGGCCGGGCAGGACGGTGAGGCCGCCGCGATGCGGCTGACCGGCGCGGTGGGCCGGGCGGTGTGGGCGCAGGAGCGCGACATCGCCGACGCCGTCGTGCTGGCCGAACTGCTGGACGAATGTGGGCTGGACCCGCAGCGCCTGGCGCAGTCGCAGCAGGACGGCGTGAAGGCCTTGTACACGGCTCACACCACGCAGGCGATTGACGCCGGGGTGTTCGGTGCGCCAAGCTACGTCATCGACGGCGAAGTTTTCTGGGGCCAGGACCGGCTCGATTTCGTCGAACGCCGGCTACTCGCCTGACCACCTTTTTTAACTTCGACACAGGAGCATTGCATGGGGCAATTCACCAACCTCACTGCCGCCGACGGCTTCACCTTTCCCGCCTACGTGGCGCAACCCGCGGGCCAGCCCAGAGGCGGCCTTGTCGTGTTGCAGGAAATCTTCGGCGTCAACGCGCACATCCGCGCCGTGGCCGATGGCTACGCGGCCGACGGTTATTTCGTTGTCGCGCCCTCGACCTTCCACCGCGTGAAGGCTGGTGTGGAAATGGGCTACGCCGAAGCCGACATGCAGGCCGGCATGGCGCTCAAGGCCGCGGTGGAAGCGCTGCCGGCGCCGGGCGTGATGTCCGACATCCAGGCCGCCATTGACCACGCGGCGCAGGCGGGCAAGGTCGGCATCGTGGGCTACTGCTGGGGCGGCCTGTTGACATGGCGTGCGGCCAGCGCGCTCAAAGGCCTGTCGGCCGCCGTGCCTTACTACGGCGGCGGCATGACCACCGAGGCCGAGGTGGCGCGCCAGCCCCGGGTGCCGGTGATGGCCCACTTCGGCGAACAGGACCACTGGATTCCGCTGGACAGCGTGCACGCCTTCGAAAAGCTCCAGCCCGGTGTGGCGGTGCACGTCTATGCCGCGAACCACGGCTTCAACTGCGACCACCGCGGCGCCTGGAACGCCCCGGCTGCGAAGCTCGCGCGAGAGCGCACGCTCGCCTTCCTGGCCCAGCACCTCGCCTGACGCCATGTACGCCGTGGATGTGACGCGCCGCATCGCCTGGGACAATGCCGCCAATCTGTTGGGTGCATCCACCCCGAAGAACTGACCATGATCCAGCTGTACCACTACCCCAGCACCGCCAGCATGGTGCCGCACATCCTGCTCGAAGAACTGGGCCTGCCTTACGAGCGGGTGCTGGTGGACCGCACGCAGGACGCGCAGAAGACGACCGCCTACCTCCGGCTCAACCCCAATGGCCTGATCCCGGTGCTGACCGATGGTGATCTGGTGCTCTACGAGACCGCCGCCATCTGCCTGCATCTGTGCGACACCCACCCCGAGGCCGGTCTGGTGCCCGGGCTGGGCACGGCCGAGCGCGCCCATTTCTACAAGTGGCTGATGTGGCTGACCAACACGCTGCAGAGCACGCTGATGGTGTATTTCCATCCGGACCGCTGGGTCAACGCCGGCAATGCCTCGGGCGTGGCCCAGGTCAAGATCCATGCCGAGGCCCGCATCCGCATCCTGCTGGACCAGCTCGACACCGAGCTGGCGCGCCACGCCGGGCCCTGGTTCATGGGGACCTCGTACACCGCGCTGGACCCGTATGTGTTCACCCTGTGCCGATGGACGCGGAATTTCGCCAGCACACCGGCACGCGACCGGCCCCATCTGGGGCCCTACCTGCAGCGCGTGCTGGAGCGGCCAGCGGTTCAGCGCGCCCTGGCCAACGAAGGTCTGAGTCCGCCGTTTGTTTGAGCCTATCTCGCCGTGCGTGCCAGGTAACGCTTGCGCCAGAACAGCACACCCAGCAGCACCGCCGTCAACGCCATGGTGCCCATGGCCCACCAGAAGCCCGACTCCCGGTGCAGCAGCGGGATGAACTCGAAGTTCATGCCGAAGATACCCGCGATCAGGTTCAGCGGCAGGAAGATCGCGGTCAGCACCGTGAGCGTGCGCATGATGTCGTTGGTGCGGTTGCTCTGGACCGAGAAGTGCATCTGCACCGCGGTTTCCGCGTTCTGTTCCAGCCGGCGCACGTGGTGCACCACCCGTTCGATGTGCTCGAGCACGTCGCGGCTGCGCACCATGAGCATTTCGAGCCCGGCCTGTCCGCCGCTGTGCTCGTTCGCGTCCCAGGTGGCCAGCGATTCGATCCAGTCCTGGATCGCCGAGCGCTGGTCTTCGCAGATTTCGTCGAGGTGGTGCAGGGAATTGCGCGCGTCGAGCAGCGAGCCCCAGTTGTTGAAACGCCCCTTGGGGTGCAACAGCTCGGCCTGCCAGTGGTCGAGCTGGCGCGTGAGTTCGCGGCGCAGCTCCAGATAGCCGTCCACCATCTGGTTGACGATGCGCAGCATCAGATCGGCCGGGTGGGGGGGCAGGTGCACACCAGCAGCGCGGGCGGTGACGGTGGCGGCCGACAGCAGCCGCGTGGCGTACTGTTCGAGCACGGTGCAGCCGGCCGGGTGCACCGTGAGCAGCACCCGGTCAAACACGGCGAACCCGACCGGGCTGGTGTCGATGCGCCGCAGCACCGGCGGGCCGCTGCGCTTGATCGGCTCGGTGAGCACGGCGCCGGGCCGGGACAGATCGGTTTCGCTGTGGCCGGCGGCCAGGCGCCGGAACACCAGGATGTCGTACTGCGAGGTGTAGTCGTAGTGGGAGGGCAGCTGGTTGTTCAGCAGGTCCGACAGGTGCAGGTCCACCAGCTTCATGCCACACAGCGCCTGCAGCGTGGCCTGGATCTCCGCCTGCCCGATCTCGAATTCCCGCCGTCCGCACGCGATCCAGACGTATCCCGGGCCCTCCAGTGGCCCCGGCAGCTGATCGCTTTCACGGACCCCGCCGGGCTGGATGTGGAAGATGCGCATGGGGGGTGACGGGTTCCGGGCGGTGGGAGCAGGCTCAGGCGCGCAGCAGACGGGCCGCGTCGCGAGCGAAGTAGGTCAGCACGCCGTCGGCGCCCGCGCGCTTGAAGGCCAGCAGGCTTTCCATCATCACCGCGTCGTGGTCCAGCCAGCCGTTCTGTGCGGCGGCCTTGAGCATGGCGTATTCACCGCTGACCTGGTAGGCGAAGGTCGGCACATGGAACTCGTCTTTCACGCGGCGCACGATGTCCAGGTACGGCATGCCGGGTTTGACCATCACCATGTCGGCGCCCTCGGCGATGTCCAGCGCCACTTCACGCAGCGCTTCGTCGCTGTTGCCCGGGTCCATCTGGTAGACCTTCTTGTCGGCCTTGCCCAGGTTGGCCGCCGAGCCCACGGCATCGCGGAACGGGCCGTAGAAGGCGCTGGCGTACTTGGCGCTGTAGGCCATGATGCGCGTGTGCACCAGGCCCTTGGCCTCCAGGGCGCGGCGGATGGCGCCGATGCGGCCGTCCATCATGTCGCTGGGCGCGACCATGTCCACACCCGCTTCGGCCTGGGTGAGGGCCTGCTGCACCAGGATCTCGACCGTGGGGTCGTTCAGGATGTAGTTGTGCTCGTCCAGTACGCCGTCCTGCCCGTGGCTGGTGAACGGGTCGAGCGCCACGTCGGTCATCACACCCAGCTGGGGGAATTGCTTCTTGAGTTCACGTACCACGCGTGGCACCAGGCCGTCGGGGTTCAGTGCTTCCTGGCCGTCGGATGTCTTGAGCGACTGGTCGATCACCGGGAACAGCGCCATCACCGGGATGCCCAGCTTCACACAGTCTTCCGCCACCGGCAGCAGCAGGTCCAGGCTCAGGCGCTCCACGCCCGGCATGGAGCCCACCGCTTCGCGCCGGTGGTGCCCATCAAGCACAAACACCGGGTAGATCAGGTCCGACGCGGTGAGGTGGTGTTCGCGCACCAGATCCCGGGTGAAAGGATCGCGGCGCAGGCGACGCGGGCGGGCGAGGGGGTAGGGGGTGGGTAGATGCATGGGGGCTATTGTGGCAAAGCCGCGCCGGGCTGGACGCTTGGTGTTTTCAAGGGCGACACCGGGCAAGCGGGGCCGATCCCGCATGTATCAGTTGGTAAGAAGAGCAATGAGATTGAAAAATATGGGGGATTGTGTTGAACTCCACAGTAAGAAGAAAATACTGCAGTTGTCCCCGTATCGCGCTCGGGGAGGCGGTGGTACTTTCATGTCGCCCCCTACCGTCAAATGGCCTTCCGGGCCGCTTTTGACCATGCGGTGAAACCGGCGTCTGTGCTCCCGGTGCGCTCAGGTTGGGGATCCTGCACCTAATTCACGAGTCCTCACCATGTTGCAAACCAAGAAAAGCTCTCCCAACCCCACGGCCGCCGGCAAGGCGGGAGGTGCTGGCGACGCCGATGCCTGGTCGCTGGAGGCCCACTGGCCCGAATTGGTCACGGGCCTGGCCGATCAGATCACCGAAGGCGTGAGCACGCTGCAGCAGCACATCGACAACCTGCTGGCCAACGGCCGCATCAACAAGCTGGAACACCGCGCGCTGAGCGTTCCGGCCGAGCGCATCAAGCTGGCGGGGGTGAGCGCCCAGCAGATCAACCGGTTCCATGGCGGACGCATCCGCCAGTCCCATGAAAAGGTGGACATGTCGGTGCTGGTCGAGGGCGTGTTGCAGGAGCGCAAGAAAGAGCTGGCCATCCTGGGCATTGCCCTTCGACGCAAGCTCAAGCCGGTCGAGGTGCTGATCGACCCCACGGTGGCGCACACCTTCGTGAACGCTGTGCTGGACTGGGGAATGCCGTTCGGCAACCGGGTGGACGTGCGCATGGACCTCAACGCCTGGCCCCAGCACGCCCGGTTGCAGATGCGGGTGTCCAACGATGGCGTGCCGCCCTCCAGCGTCACTTCGTCCGACAACCTGAGCTGGATGTTGATCCGGCAGATTGCGCTGGGCGCAGGCGGGATCGAGATTTCGCGGGAGATGACCGACGAAGGGGTCAACTTCACGGCGCTGTTCAACCGCACCGTGCAGGCGATCGATGGCATTTCGGCTGTCGACCTGTCCGACGATCACTCCTCCATGTTCAAGTCGCTCTCGGGCACCTACGTGCTGACCATTTCGCCCAGCCTGCAGATCCGTGCCGACGTGCGCGACGCCCTGCGGGAGATCGGCATCGTTTCCGACAGCGTGGTGGACTTCGAGCAGGCCCGCGATGCGATCAAGGCGCGCATGCCCAACCTGATCGTGGTTGACTCTGAAATCAAGAACGACGCGTTCGAGAGCTTCCGCCGCGACCTGCTGCGCGAAGTGTTCGAGTTCCCGTTTGTTGAAATCTCTCCCGACGACAGCTCGTTCGACATGTCCGGGTTCGGCGAGTTTTCCATGGCCAAGGTTGGGCGCGGCAATATTCGCGAGGCGCTGGGTACCGCCGTCATGTTCGAACTTGCAAAAATGATGTAAATGTCACACTCTGTGGCCTGTGCAGGCCGCGAAATTGTCAAAATTGACAGGGTGTTTTTTGGAGGAAATGTTTTTTTGGTGTAACATCTAGCTGGGCGAGCCGAAAGGTGAGCCTCCCGCTTTTCCTCCCTGAGCGGGTGCCTTAGTGTGTGACAGCAAAAAGGCTTCCCAACCCGGCCCACGGCCGGGTTCTTTTTTGCCCGCGGCTTTTTCGATGGGCTCAGTGCGGGGGCTACACTGACCTCATGCTTTGGGTCAAATCCTTTCACATCGTTTTTGTGACCAGCTGGTTTGCCGGCCTGTTCTACCTTCCCCGCATCTTCGTGAATCTCGCCATGATGCCGCCCGAGAGCGTGGCGGAACGCGAGCGCCTGTTGCTCATGGCGCGCAAACTGATGCGTTTCACCACCATGCTGGCGGTCCCTGCCCTGGGGCTGGGGCTGTGGCTCTGGCTGGGCTACGGCATCGGGCGCGGCGCGGGCAACGGATGGCTGCATGCCAAGCTGGCGGTGGTGGTGTTGATCCTGGGCTATCACCACGCCTGTGGGGTCTTGCTGCGCCAGTTCGTGCGGGGAACCAATCGGCGCGACCATCGCTGGTTCCGCTGGTTCAACGAGGCGCCGGTCATCATGTTGGTGCTCGTGGTCCTGCTGGTCGTGGTCAAACCCTTTTGACGTCCGTTTTGCGGACTTGATTCCGCTGTGAAACCGTCTTCTTCCGCCTGGCCACTGGCGTTGCTGTTTGGCGCGCTGGTGGTCTACGCCAGCCTCTATCCGTTTTCGGGTTGGCGGGTGCAGGGCGTCCTGCCCATGGCGTTCCTCCAGGCGCCCTTGCCGCAGTATTGGACCGGGTTCGATGTGGTCGCCAACCTGCTCGGTTATGCGCCGCTGGGATTCCTGCTGGCGCTGGCGATGCTGCGCTCCGGCTGGGGGCACTGGTCCTGGCCCTTGGCGGTCGGCCTGCCCGTCCTGTTGTCCTTGGTGGTGGAAACGCTGCAGAACTACCTGCCCATGCGGATTCCGTCCAATGTGGACTTCGCGCTGAACGCGGCTGGCGCCGTGCTGGGAGCGAGCACGGCCTGGGTGCTGGAGCGGCTGGGGGGGGTGAGGCGCTGGGCCCGGTTTCGCGCCGACTGGTTCGAGCCCAGCGCCCGCGGGGGGCTGGTGTTGCTGGCCCTGTGGCCTTTTGCGCTGCTTTATCCGGTGTCAGTGCCCTTCGGTCTTGGGCAGGTGTGGGATCGGCTGGAGGCGGGTCTGACCGCCCTGCTGGAGGACACGCCCTTTCTGGAATGGCTGCCGCTGCGGGGGGAGGCATCGGTTCCCCTGGGGCCGCTGGCGGAGACGCTGTGCGTGGTCCTGAGCCTGTTGGCTCCTTTGTTGATGGGATACGCCGACATGCGATCCGTCCCCCGTCGGGCAGGTTTCATGGTGATGTTGTTGTTGTGCGCGACGGCGGCGGCCGGTGTATCGTCAGCACTCACTTACGGTCCGGAGCACGTCTGGTCATGGGTCAGTCCTCAAGCGGTATTGGGCATGGGCTTGGCGTTGTTGGTCGGGCTCGCGCTGTTGCCCCTGCCCAGGCGGGTCTGCAACGTGGGCATGTTGCTGAGTCTGGCGGTGTCGCTGAGCCTGTTGAACCGCGCGCCGGCCAGTCCGTACTTCGCCCAGTCGCTGGAAGTCTGGGAGCAGGGCCGGTTCATCCGCTTTCATGGCCTGTCCCAGTGGCTGGGCTGGCTCTGGCCGTTTGCTGCGTTGATCCATGGGGTGATGGCCGTGGCCCGGCCGACCCCATCACCCCACCCCCACTAAAATCCACCGATGCCTGAAAACAAGTCTTATTACGAGCGGCACATCTTCTTCTGCCTCAACCAGCGCGATGGCGGGGAGGCCTGCTGTGCCCAGCACAAGGCCCAGGCGGCGTTTGACCGTTGCAAGTCCCAGGCGAAAAGCCTCGGCCTGCTGGGGGTCGGCAAAGTCCGGGTGAACAAGGCCGGTTGCCTGGACCGCTGTGCGGGAGGGCCGATCGCGGTGGTGTACCCGGAAGCCGTCTGGTACAGCTATGTCGACGAGAGCGACATCGACGAGATCGTGCAGTCCCATCTGCGTGATGGCGTGGTGGTGCAGCGCCTTCTGACGCCCCCCGACGTGGGGCGCTAGCCATGGTGCCCGCACCGGTGTGTCCTGCCCTGGGGCCGGTCGCACGCCTGGTCCATGGAGCCTGCATATGAATGCGCAGACCGAATACTTGCTACAGACCGGCCCCGCTGGTTTGCTGGAAGTGGCGATTGACCGGCCCGAGGGGACCTCTCTGGGGGTGGCGGTGCTGGCACATCCTCACCCCTTGCACGGTGGAACGCTCACCAACAAGGTCGTGCAGACCCTGGCCCGCGCTTGGGTGCTCGGGGGCTGGACCGCCGTGCGTTTCAACTTCCGGGGTGTGGGGCGCAGCGAAGGCGCCTACGACGAGGGTCGGGGCGAGTTGGCCGATCTGCTGTCCATTGTGGAAGCCCAGGCACCGCAGGGGCCGCTGTGTCTGGCCGGCTTCTCATTTGGCGCCTTTGTCACCAGTCACGCGGTGGCAGCGCTGCACCCACGGCGCGACATTCAACGGGTGGTTCTGGTGGGCACTGCCGCCAGCCGGTTCGAGGTGGCGAGCGTTCCTGCGGAACTCCATCTGCGCACCTTGGTCATCCATGGCGAGCGCGACGATACCGTGCCGCTGTCGGCCGCGATGGATTGGGCGCGACCCCAATCGTTGCCGGTGCTGGTAGTGCCCGGTGGAGGGCATTTCTTTCATGGCCAGTTGCCCTTGCTCCGGGAGCTGGTCTTGCGTCACCTGCGTGCCTGAACTGGCGGCGGGTGTTCTTTCTACTTTTTCTCAAGGACCGGATTTGTTGCGTCGATTGTTTTCCCGTGTAGTTTCTGTGTTGGCCGCCACGGTGGCCATGTCGGCGGCGGCCCAGATGCCCCAACCACCCGAGGTTGCCGCGCAGGCATACCTGTTGCTGGATGTGACCTCCGGGCAGGTGTTGGCGGCCCGGGATGCCGACAAGCCGGTGGAGCCCGCTTCGCTGACCAAGCTGATGACCGCCTACTTGGTGTTTGATGCCCTCAAGTCGGGCAAGATCAGTCTGAAGCAAACCCTGCCGGTGAGCGAGCGGGCCTGGAAAATGCCGGGATCGCGCATGTTCATCGACCCCAAGATGCAAGTGCCGGTTGAAGACCTGGTCAAGGGCATGATCGTGCAGTCGGGTAACGATGCGACCATGGCGCTGGCTGAGGGCGTCGGGGGGACCGAAGAGCGGTTCGTCCAGATGATGAACGATCAGGCCAAGGCCCTGGGCATGAAGGCCAGCAGCTACAAGAACCCCGAGGGGTTGACCGTGGCCGGCCACACCACCACCGCCCGGGATCTGGCCACCCTGGCCACCCGCCTCATTCGGGATTTTCCGGAGTATGTGCCGTACTACGCGATCCAGCGCTACCGTTACCCAGGCACGCCGGCCTCCAACGACACCAACCGCAATCTGTTGCTGTTTCGCGATCCCAGTGTTGATGGGTTGAAGACGGGGCATACCAATGCCGCGGGCTATTGCCTGGTGGCCACTGCTCGGCGCCAGGTTCCCGGTCTGGGTGAGGGTGCGCAAGGGCAGCGTCGCCTGCTCAGCGTGGTGCTGGGGGCGACCAGTGAAAACGCGCGGGCGGCGGAGAGTCAAAAGCTGCTCAATTGGGGATACACGGCGTACGAAGCCGTGCGCCTGTCCCCGGTGGGTGGGGCGTTGGCCACGCCGCGCGTCTGGAAGGGTACGGCCGCCCAGGTGAAGCTGGGGCGACCCGAGGGCGTGGTGGTTTCCGTGCCGACCGGGGAGGGGGCCAAGCTGAAGACCGATATCGTTCGGCCCGAGCCTTTGGTGGCGCCCTTGACGCGCGGGCAGCCCGTGGGCACGCTGCGCGTGACCCTGGCCAACGGCGCGCCCGTGGCCGAGGTGCCGTTGACGGTGCTCGAAACGGTGGACGAAAGCGGTGTTTTTGGCCGCGCCTGGGATGCCTTGCGCCTCTGGATCCAGTGAGGTCCGCCGAAGTGCTGAGGGGGCATTTGGCGGCCTTGCCCTATGAGGGCGGTCGAATCCATGCGTTGGTTTGTCAGAAAACCAGGCCCGTGCTACAGTAGAGGGCTTTTCGGAATTTTCCGAGAGGTTTTCGTTTTCGCTTTTCTTTAAACGTTTAGGGACGTTTCATGCCAACCATCAATCAACTCGTGCGCCACGGCCGGGAGGTCGAAAAGACCAAATCCAAGAGCCCGGCCATGGAAAACTCTCCGCAGCGTCGCGGTGTGTGCACCCGTGTGTACACCACGACCCCCAAGAAGCCCAACTCCGCTCTGCGTAAAGTCGCCAAGGTGCGCCTGACCAACGGTTTTGAGGTCATCTCCTACATCGGCGGTGAAGGCCACAACCTCCAGGAACACAGCGTCGTGCTGGTTCGCGGTGGTCGTGTCAAGGACTTGCCTGGTGTGCGTTACCACATCGTGCGTGGCTCGCTGGACCTGCAGGGCGTGAAAGACCGCAAGCAGTCGCGCTCCAAGTACGGCGCCAAGCGTCCCAAGAAGGCCTGACTCTTTGGAAATTCCGGTGCCGCTTCTGCCTGGCCGGTGGATCGAGCGCCAAGGCCCACAACACGGAATCGTCCGTGCGGGTCGAGTAAGTGAGAGTTCAGGATGGCTCTCGCGGTGCCTGAAAAGGTGCCAACTGAACAAATATGAGGTGAAAAAATGCCACGTCGTCGCGAAGTCCCTAAACGTGAAATCCTGCCGGATCCCAAGTTCGGCAACGTCGAGCTCTCCAAGTTCATGAACGTGATCATGGAAGGCGGCAAGAAAGCTGTCGCCGAGCGCATCATCTACGGTGCCCTGGAGCAGATCGAGAAAAAGACCGGCAAAGACCCGGTCGAAGCCTTCTCCATCGCCATCAACAACGTCAAGCCCATGGTGGAGGTCAAGTCCCGCCGTGTGGGCGGCGCGAACTATCAGGTGCCTGTTGAAGTGCGCCCGGTGCGTCGTCTGGCGCTGTCGATGCGCTGGATCAAGGAAGCTGCGCGCAAGCGCAGTGAGAAGTCCATGGCCATGCGCCTGGCGAACGAGCTGATCGAGGCCACCGAAGGCCGCGGAGGCGCCATGAAAAAGCGTGACGAAGTGCACCGCATGGCCGAAGCCAACAAGGCTTTCAGCCACTTCCGCTTCTGAAGCTCGCGGGCTCCATTCGGGTCCGCCATCCTTGTCAGAAGCGAGCCCGCTGGCCTCATGAGGGCAGCGGGCTCTGGTACTTAATTTTGGAGAATTTTCATGGCACGCAATACGCCCCTTGAGCGTTACCGCAATATCGGTATCTCGGCGCACATCGACGCTGGCAAGACCACCACCACCGAGCGCATCCTGTTCTACACGGGTGTGAACCACAAGATCGGTGAAGTGCACGACGGTGCAGCCACCATGGACTGGATGGAGCAGGAGCAGGAGCGTGGCATCACGATCACGTCTGCTGCCACCACCTGCTTCTGGAAAGGCATGGACAACTCCTTCCCGGAGCACCGTTTCAACATCATCGACACCCCCGGCCACGTGGACTTCACCATCGAGGTGGAGCGTTCCATGCGCGTGCTCGACGGCGCCTGCATGGTGTACTGCGCCGTGGGTGGCGTGCAGCCCCAGTCGGAAACCGTCTGGCGTCAGGCCAACAAGTACAAGGTGCCGCGTCTGGCCTTCGTGAACAAGATGGACCGCACCGGTGCCAACTTCTTCAAGGTCGTTGACCAGATGAAGCTGCGCCTGAAAGCAACTCCGGTGCCTATCGTGATCCCGATCGGCGCTGAAGAGCACTTCACCGGCGTGGTCGATCTGCGCAAGATGAAGGCGATCATCTGGGACGAGGCTTCCCAGGGCATGAAGTTCACTTTCGAGGAAATTCCGGCCAACCTGCTGGAGCAGGCCAAGGAATGGCGCGAAAAGATGGTGGAAGCCGCTGCCGAAGCCACCGAAGAGCTGATGAACAAGTACCTCGAAGAGGGTGAGCTCACCGAGGCGGAAATCACCGCTGGCCTGCGCGCGCGTACCCTGGCTTGTGAAATCCAGCCCATGCTGTGCGGCACCGCCTTCAAGAACAAGGGTGTGCAGCGCATGCTGGACGCCGTGGTCGAGTTGCTGCCCTCGCCGGTGGACATTCCTCCGGTGACCGGTACCGACGAAGACGAAGTGCCGACCTCCCGCAAGGCGGACGACGAAGAGAAGCTGTCTGCGCTGGCGTTCAAGCTGATGACCGATCCGTTCGTGGGTCAGCTGACCTTCGTGCGTGTGTACTCCGGCGTGCTCAAGAAGGGCGACACCGTGTACAACGCGGTCAAGGGCAAGAAAGAGCGCATCGGCCGTATCGTGCAGATGCACGCCAACAACCGCCAGGAAGTGGAAGAGATCCGTGCCGGCGACATCGCTGCCTGCGTGGGCCTGAAGGATGTGACCACGGGTGAAACCCTGTGCGACCCGTCGGCCATCATCACGCTGGAGCGCATGGTGTTCCCCGAGCCGGTGATCGCCCAGGCGGTCGAGCCCAAGACCAAGACCGACCAGGAAAAGATGGGCATCGCCCTTAGCCGCCTGGCCGCCGAAGATCCGTCGTTCCGCGTGCGCACCGACGAAGAATCGGGTCAGACCATCATCGCCGGCATGGGCGAGCTGCACCTGGAAATCATCGTCGACCGCATGAAGCGGGAGTTTGGTGTGGAAGCCAACGTCGGCAAGCCGCAGGTGGCTTACCGCGAAACGATTCGCGGCACCGTTGACGAAGCCGAAGGCAAGTTCGTGCGCCAGTCCGGTGGTAAAGGCCAGTACGGCCACGTCGTGCTCAAGATCGAGCCGCAAGAAGCCGGCAAGGGTTTTGAGTTCGTCGACGCCATCAAGGGCGGCGTGGTGCCGCGCGAGTACATCCCCGCGGTGGAAAAGGGCGTGATCGAAGCCCTGGGTCAGGGCGTGCTGGCCGGCTACCCGGTGGTGGACGTCAAGGTCACGCTGCACTTCGGTTCGTACCACGACGTGGACTCGAACGAACTGGCATTCAAGATGGCCGCGATCTTTGGCTTCAAGGAAGGCTGCCGCAAGGCCCAGCCGGTCATTCTGGAACCCATGATGGCCGTGGAAGTGGAAACACCGGAAGACTACGCCGGTACCGTGATGGGCGACCTCTCCAGCCGCCGTGGCATGGTGCAGGGCATGGAAGACATGGTCGGTGGCGGCAAGGCCATCAAGGCTGAAGTGCCCCTGTCCGAAATGTTCGGCTATTCGACCTCGCTGCGTTCTGCCACCCAAGGCCGTGCCACCTACACGATGGAGTTCAAGCACTACTCCGAAGCACCGCGCAACGTGGCCGAAGCCATCGTCGCGGCACGCTCCAAGTAATTTCAGCCGGTCTGCGATCTCACGCCGCCCTGTCCCCGTGCGGGGCGAATCAGCAGTGGGGTGCAGACCTAAAACCGTGACACGGGTTTGTTCTTTCTAGGAA
>NZ_BCWR01000005.1 GCF_001592305.1 Hydrogenophaga taeniospiralis CCUG 15921 | reverse complement strand
GGGCACGCATGCCGGCGACATGATCGGCGAGATCGCGCTGGCGATCGAGATGGGCGCCGACGCGGTGGACATCGGCAAGACCATCCACCCGCACCCCACGCTGGGCGAGAGCATCGGCATGGCGGCGGAGGTGGCCCATGGGTCGTGCACCGACCTGCCGCCGGCGAAGAAGTAAAGCGCTTCACCGCTCGCAGACACAGAAAGCCCGGACGGGGAACTGTCCGGGCTTTTTTGCTGTGGCGCTTGTGGCCACGGCGATGGCGTGGGCTTCGTGCGCGCAGGCCGAGGGCGCTGGCAGTTGACATTCCGTCAAGTCCTGAGCGCGCGCCATGGACAAGCCTGGGAGGGACAGTCCTGGGCCGGACCGCAAGAATTCGTGCACTTCAACACGCACCCATTTCACAGACGGTTTGCCATGTCACAAAACACCCATACCCTTCACCTTTTCTTTGAAGACCCGGTCAAGCTCAAGATCGGCCAGTTGGTCTACCAGTACCTGGCGGCGGGTAACACCGAGCAGGCGCAGCGCTGGGCCGACAAACTCGGTCGGGGCGATCTGGATGCGCTGTGGGATGCCCTGTGGTTCAACCAGGAGGTGTTTGCCGAGCCCGATCACTTGACGCTGCGCTTTGACACGGGCACCCACGACGACCTGCCGCTGACCGCGTTGGAAGCGCTGTTTGCCCACGGCCTGCAAGCGGCCGTGCTGGAGGTGTTCTATGACCAGGTGGGCGAGACGGAGCGCATGCATTTCGATAGTGGGCAATGGGTGTCGCGCCAGGCCTTCTTTCAAAGAAACCCGCAGTGGCTGCCCGTGCTGGAACCCAAGGCCGAGCGCAGCGGCCCGGGCGATGCCAAAGAAGGCGATGAGGATTCGGATGCCGACCACGGTTGTTCCAAAGACCCCGCCAAGCCCATCTCCATCACCCAGTTGCGCCAGCAGGAGGCCAAGCGCAAGCGTGAGGCGCAGGAGGCCGCTGAGGCCATCGTCGACTTTGCCAAGGCCATGGGCAAGAGTGGCACCTCCCCTGTGCAAGGGCTGATCGCCGTGCTGCTGCTGCGCGCCGGGCTCAAGGGGCTGCTGCAGGCGATCGTGTTCACGGTGGTCACCGTGCTGCTGTTCAAGGGATTCTGGCTGTGGTTGGGCCTGGGGCTGGTGCTCGCGGTGGTCTTGCCGCTGTATTACATGCTCGCCGAATACAAGAACATCAAGGGCGATGACGGCGATGCGGATGGCGATAACAACAGCAATAGCAGCGACGACGGCAAAGACGACAACGGCGGCCCGGTCACCGTCATGGCCAACCGCTGAACCCAGGAGACAGGCAACATGCTGACGCAAATCGAATGGTGGGGTGGTCTGATCTTTGTGCTGGGCGCGCTGACCTACAGGATGGTGATGGGTGCACTGGAAAAGAAGGACGAAGGCATCCCCTGGTACCGGCTGCAGATGCACGCTTTCTACCTGCTGCCTGCGGTGGTTCTGGCGGGCTATTTCTATCCGCTGGAGCGCATCGCACTGCAGTACGCCTACCTTGCAGCGCTGGGCGCAGCGTTGGTGGTGGTTGTGGTGATGCTGGTGCAGGAGGTGACGGGCGACGCCGACAATAACGATGAGAAAGACAAGGGAGGCAAGAGAGGAGAGGGGGGAGCAGCGAAGCAGACTGAAGAAGGTGACGACGAAGATCCGGGCTGGTTGATGTCGGTGGTGGGGGCTACGGTGCTCTACAGCCCGGTGCTTGTTGCCTGCGGACTCGGCTGTTCCAAGGCGTGGCCGATGGTTCAGCGGCTGGTCTAGGTCCAACACCCTTGGCGCAGACGACAATCCGTGCCAGCCACCCGCCGCACTTCTCGTTCTCTTCCCGGTCTTTGGCGGCCTTGCCGGGCCGCCAGCCTCTTGCCCCTCCTGTTCATGGCCACCGATTCTTTTGCCGATCTGCTGTCGCTCTACATGCGGCGCATCCGCGCCAGCGCCTCGGGCGTGGCCACCGAAATCGGCCTGAGCCGCGAGGCGGTGAACAACTGGCGCAACGGCGTCTCTGCCCCCAACGTTCGTTCGCGCGACCGCGTGGTGGCCTGCACGCGTTACCTGCGTCTCACGGAGAGCGAGGCCAACCGCCTGCTCAGCGCCGCAGGCTTCGAGCCCGAATTTCCACTGCAGGCCGAGTCGGTGGGCGCGCAGCCATTTGCGGCGTTTCAGGACCGATTGTTCGCCCAGCTCGCGCAGGCCGTGCCGTACCCCATCTCGCTGCTGCTGTCGCCCGCCCACTGGGGCCAGCCGCCGTTCCGGCAAGAGCTGCTGCAGCGCGCCCGCGCGCAGTACGGCGAGGGCGCGGTGCTGCACATCCAGCCGCCTTACAGCGTGAGCACCGCGCAGGCAGACTACTTTGCCGCCATCGGCCGCCAGTGTGGCCTGGGCGAGGTGGCGTCCGACTACGAATTCGAATCCGCACTGGAGCGCCGCCTGCTGGCGGGTGAGCGCCTGTTCTGTCTGGTCAGCCGCTTTGAGCAGGGCACGCCCGCGTTGCGCGAAACCCTGGCCGGCATTTTGCGCAGCCTGAGCGAGATGCACAGCGGCCGCCTGCACCTGCTGCTGTGCGGCGGCGAGGCGCTGGCCGACCTCAAATACCGCAGCGGCGACCTCTCGCTGCTCAACATCGCGCAGGTCAACCACTGGCCGGATCCATCGCTGGAAGACCTCACGCAATTGGCCCGCCACCGCTGGCCCGAGCACACCTGGACCGAGCCGGTGGTGGCCGAGCTGCAGGCGCTCAGCGGCGGCCACCCCGCGTTGTTTGAAGAGGGGTTGCAGTGGCTGGTGGACCAGGGTGTGGGCGAGGGCCATGCGTCATCCGCTGCGCTGCGCACGCACCTGGCCAGCAGCCCGCGTCTGTGGCAAACCTTTTTGCCGCTGGCGCAGTCGCCTGCCACCCGCGCGCGTCTGCAGCAACTGCTGCAGGCCGACGACCTGGGCCGTGCGCGGCCCTATCTGCAGGATGACGAGCTGCGCCGCCTGTTCTGGGGCAACCTCATCCATGTGCGCGGCACGGGCGATGCGGCGCGCCTGCACTGGCGCTGCCCCACCATTCGTGAAGCCGGTGGGATGGTGCTGGAATCATGCTCGAACGTCTGAGCCCCTTCCTCTCCAAGGCCGTGGTGCGCGGCGTGGTCATTGCGGTGGTCACGCTGTTCGTGGCCAGCGCGCTGTTCACGCCTCAGCTCAACCCGGTCACGCGCGGCTCGTTTCTCGCGTCGGTCAACGTCGGCCCGGTGTGGGGCGAGTTGGTGCAGTGGCGCATCGCCATGATCCAGGCGCGCAACGAGCTGGACGGCTGGCCCGAGGACATCCAGCCCTACGCACCGCGCATCGCCAACCCGCAACTGCGCGTGACCTCACCGCGTCCCAACGTGTTGCAGGCCGACATTGCCCACAACCCCGAGCTGGGCGAGCTGGCCGGCACACAGGTGGTGGTGGAGTTCAAGCCCGGCACCCACGTCTGGACCTGCCGCCCCGGCAACCCGCCGATCCCGCATGGCTACCTGCCCATCAACTGCCTGGAGGGCAGCACCGACGATTTTTCCCCCGGCGTGCCGCCCATCACCGCCGATGCCGATCCCTTGGGCTGGCTGCGCTCGCTCATTCTGTGGTGCGGCGTGATCTTTGCCGTGGGCGCCGTGGTGTGGGTGGTGCGCCATCCCCTGGTCGGCGCGGGCCAGTTGCGCCCCGCGCGCCTGCGGCGCACGCCGCTGGCGCGCCTGCCGCAGATCGACCGGCTGCTGCGCTGGCTGCGGCGGCTGGAGCCCAGCTTGCTGGCGGCCGACATCCGCCTGGGCGACTGGCGCCGCGCCGTGTTGTGTGCGCAGGCCACGGGGGCCGAGCATGCCCGGGCCCTGGCGCGCGCGATGGCCGAGCGGGTATCGGCCCGATGCCAGCCCAGCGCCGACTGGACGCTGCCCGGCCAGGTGTTCGAGTGGCAGTTTCCGCCCGACCTGCCCGTGTCGCTGGACCGCTGCCTGGTTTTTGTGCCCACCCCGGGCATCGACGAAGCCACCGTGCTGCGCCAGTTGCGCGCCACACAGACCGGCAGCGACGTGCTGCTGATCCTGAGCGATCACAGCGTGGACACGCCCTGGCCGCTGTTGATGGCCCATGCCGAAGACCGCGCCAACCTGCACGTGATGGTGGACAGCGCCAGCCAGACCGAGTGGCTGATCGGCGGCGAGGCGTTGCAGGTGCTGCTGCGCCAGTTGGCCGCACAGCTGCGCATCACCCGCATCTCGCCGTACCAGACGCGCGGCGGCGTCACGCGCGAAGGCGCCTTCTTCGGCCGCGCCCAGCTGCTGGCGCGCGTCATCAACCGCGAGTCCGCCAACTACCTCGTGGTGGGCGGGCGGCAACTGGGAAAAAGCAGCCTGCTCAAGGCCGTGCAGCGCCGCATGCATGGCCATCCGCATACGGTGTGCCACTACGTCTCGCTGCGCGACCACCGCCTGGCGCCGCGCATGGCGCTCCAGTTTGGCCTGCCGGCCGACACGCCGCTTGAAGCCATCGTGGACCATCTGCAGGCACAGTACCAGGGCAAGCGCCTGGTGCTGCTGATCGACGAGGCTGACCTGTTCTTCCGCGATGAATCGGCCAACGGCTACGTGCAGCTGTCCACCCTGCGCGCGCTTAGCGAAGAGGGGCGCTGCTGGTTCATGCTCGCTGGTTTCTGGGACTTGTATGCCACGGCTGTGCTGGACTACCAGAGCCCGCTGCGCAACTTTGGCGAGGTGCTGACCATCGGCGGTCTGGAACGCGATGCCTGCCGCGAGCTGGCCACCGAGCCGTTGCGCAAATTGCGTCTGGGTTTTGACAACGAACGCCTGGTGGACCGCCTCATCGACGCCAGCGGCCAGCGCGCCAACCTGGTCGCCATCCTGTGCCAGGAATGCCTGGAAGCGCTGGCGCCTGGCGAGCGCGTCATCGAGGCCCGCCACCTCACCCAGGCCCTGGCCTCGCAGGCCGTGCAGGACGCCCTGGCCGGCTGGGGGCGCCTGAGCCATGACGAAGCCGCCTGCCGCCTCGACCGCATCGTGGTCTACCACACGGCCCAGGTCGGGCAGACCAGCCTGGTGACCCTGGCCCAGCTGCTGCAAAGCCACGGCATCACGGGCGACGCGCAGGCGCTGCGCCAGTCGCTGGCGCGGCTGCAGCTGGCCTATGTGCTGCGCAAGCACGAAGGGGGCGAATACCGCTTTACCATTCCGCTGCTGCAGGAGCAGTTCGAGCCGACCGAGGTGGAACTGTTGCTGCACCAGGAGCTGGCCGTGCTCGCACGCGGGTGACCCCGCCAGCTTCAGGCGGTTTGCACGGGCTGGCGGTGCACCACCAGAGTGGCCAGCCCCAGGTCGGCCATGCCAGCGGAACGGCGCGGTGCCCCGTGGGAGCAAGACAAGCGGTCGTAGGCTTGCCGCACCACGCCGTAGCACTCGCAGCTACGCGCTTCCAGGCCATGGCGGTCGATGATGGAAATGTGGCCCCGGCGGTAGTCAATCAGGCCGGCCTTCTGCAGCTTGATCGCCCCGCTGGTGACGCCCTCGCGTCGCACGCCCAGCAGACTGGCAATGCGTTCCTGCGTGATCTGCATGTCGCAGCCCTCCTGGCGGTCCAGGTGCTGCAGCAGCCAGCGGCACAGCTGCTGGTCCAGCGCGTGGTGGCGGTTGCAGGCCGAGGACTGCGCCATGTGCGTGAACAAGGCCTGGGTGTAGCCCAGCAACTGCTGCATGAAGTCGGGCGATCGGCGGGTGTGGTGCAACACCGCCGCCGTGCTCATGCGCCAGGCGTGTCCGGGTCGCTGCACCACGGCATCGCTCAGGGCGTTGGCGTTGCCCATGAAAGCGCAGATGCCGACCATGCCCTCGCTGCCCACCACGGCCACCTCGGCCGAGGCGCCATCGGCCATCGAGGACACCAGAGACACCGTGGCGGTGACCGGGAAGTGCACGTGGCGCAGGCCCTTGCCGCTCGAATGCAGCACCGTACCGGTCGACAGATCGACCCATTCCAGATCGGGCTCCAGGTGGCGCCATTCGGTGCTGGAGAGGGTGGCGAGCAGTTGGTTCGTGTTGAACCTTGAAGCGGTGGCGGTCATGTGGCCTCCATGTGCATGTCGTTCCATCGCAGGCCCCGGGTCTTGACGGCCCTGGGTCTTTCGATGTCCCTGCTGGCCTGAAAGGCGGGAAGCAGGGTTGAACTCAATGTAGGTGGCCCGTCATCCGTTCACTGTGTACAAAGACATGTCGGCCGATCAAGGTGTTACGGAGTGTCAGCGGGCCCGGCCTGCGCCGAAGGGGCCTGGTGGGCCAGGCTCACACCAGGGGGCGCACGGGCGGGCGCCCGTCGCCGTACAGGTCGGCCAGGCGGGCGAGCGCCTTCACGTCGCGCATGTACAGCCGACCATCGCCAATGTGGTGCAGGCCCCGGCGCTCCAGTTTGCGCAGCGTCTTGTTGGTGTGCACCAGTGACAAGCCGAGGGCATCGGCCACGTGCTGCTGCGTCAAGGGAAAAGGCACCCCCTTCGCGCCGGCATCGGCCTGCAGTGCTGCCGCGCGCTTGAAGAGCAGGATCAGCAACATGGCGATGCGCTCTTCGGCACTGCGCCGTCCCACCGAGAGCAGGGTGTCGTCCACCAGCGACTCTTCGTGCGCGGTGAGCCAGGTGATGTTGAAACCCATGCTGGGCGAGCGGCGGTGGATTTCCCACAGCGAGTCGCGCTGGAACACGCAGAACACCGCATCGGTCAGCGTCTCGACGCCATGGGCCGCGGCATCGCCCATCTTCTGCTGCACGCCGATGAAGTCGCCCGCGAGCAGGAAATTGAGAATCTGCCGCCGCCCGTCGCTCAGCGTCTTGAAACGAAACGCCCAGCCGGATTGCAGCGTGTAGAGCGGCGCGTCGACCTGACCCTCCTGGATCAGCGCTTGACCCACCGCGAGGCGCATGTCCCGGCGTTTGAGCGACTGCACGAGTTCCAGCTCGGCGGCTTCGTGAGTCTGGAACAGGTCCAGTGAGCGCAAGGGGCACTGGGCGCACGGGAGTGTGGCGGTGGACCCTTGTTCGGCGGGAGCGGCATGGGATGTCATGGGCGATTGTGGCGCATGGCTGACGGACCATGTGGATGCGGGCCCGCATCCGTGCTGGGATGGTCGAACCGGGTGGGATGCGCCTTTGGCCGATGCGGGGAATCTGGTCGGTAAACTGGTGCACGTTTGTCTTTCCATCAAGTGCCGCTCCTTTTCCTCACCATGCCTGGCCCCCTCACGGAACCTGTCCTTCTCCTGCCGATGGGCGCAGGGGCCGGCATCGCTGCGGCGCCGAGGGGCGTCGGGCTTGTCGTGGCGGGCGGGGCATGATGGGGTTCTCGGGTTCGCTGCCACGCATGGTCGGCTGCCTGGCACTGGCGGCGCTGGTCTATGGGTGGGCTCCGCCACCGGATACCTTGCGCACCGGGTTGGCGCTGTTCGTGCTGATCGGTGGCCTGTGGATGACGCAGGCACTGCACCTGAGTGTGACCGCGTTGCTGGTGCCTTTGCTGGCCGTGCTGACGGGCCTGATGGACCTGCGCACGGCGCTGGCGCCGTTTGCGCACCCCATCATTTTCCTGTTCCTCGGCGGGTTCGCGCTGGCTGCGGCGTTGCAGCGCCAGGGCCTGGACCGCGCCCTGGCACTGACCGTGCTGCGCCTGGCCGCAGGGCGGCGCAGCACGGCCGTGGCGCTGCTGTTCGGGCTCACGGCCCTGCTGTCCATGTGGCTCAGCAACACGGCCACCGCCGCCATGATGTTGCCGCTGGCGCTGGGCCTGCTGCGCGACGACGATGGGCCTCCCGAGCGAGCCTTCGTGCTGCTGGGGGTGGCCTACAGCGCCAGCATCGGCGGTATCGGCACGCTGGTGGGCAGTCCGCCCAACGCCATCGCGGCAGCTCAGGCCGGCATCGGTTTTGCCGAATGGATGCGCATCGGGGTGCCACTGGTGCTGCTGTTGCTACCGCTGATGGTTGGCGTGCTCTTCCTGTTGCTGCGTCCCCGCCTTGGCGTTTGGACTGTGCCGCCCCTTGATGGCCCGTCTGCCCAGCCGTGGACCCGCCCGCAGCGCATCACCCTGGCCGTGTTCGGCCTCACGGCCGCCGGCTGGATCGCCGCAGCGCCGCTCGGCCGCACACTGGGTATCACGGCCGATGTCGACAGTGTCGTCGCGGTGGCGGCCATCATCGCCCTCGTGGCCAGTGGTGCCATTGGCTGGCCCGACATCGAAGCGCGCACGCACTGGGGCGTGTTGCTGCTGTTCGGTGGCGGTCTGGCGCTGAGCCAGGTCATGTCGAGCAGCGGCGCCAGCCGTTTCATGGCCGACGCGCTGACCCACGCGCTGCAGGATGCCCCCACCATGCTCCTGTTGCTGGCGGTGGTGGCTTTCGTCGTCTTCCTGACCGAGCTGGTCAGCAACACAGCGTCGGCGGCGCTCCTGGTGCCGATTTTCCTGGGGGTGGCCGCGGCGCTCGGCCTGCCGCCGCCACTGTTCGCGGCAGCCATCGCGGTGTCGGCCTCTTGCGCCTTCATGCTGCCAGTGGCCACACCGCCCAACGCCATCGTCTACGCCACCGAGCAGGTGCCGCAGGCGACCATGATGCGCTGCGGGCTGGTCCTGAACGCTGTGTGCATCGTGGCGATCACGGCCATGGCGACTCTGGTGTTTGCATGATGGACTGGCAGACCCTGGGCGTGATGGTGGGTGGGCTGGGCCTGTTCCTGCTGGGCATGGGCCTGATGACCGATGGCCTGAAGCTGGCGGCCGGCCCCGCCTTGCACCGCATCCTGGCCAGCACCACGCGCACGCGCGCCCATGCGCTGGGCTCCGGGATGCTGGTCACGGCGCTGGTGCAGTCGTCCAGCGCGGTCACCGTGGCGGCCATCGGCTTCGTCAACGCCGGCCTGCTGGGGCTCGGGCCGGCGCTGTGGGTGCTGTTCGGCGCCAACGTCGGCACCACGATGACGGGCTGGATCGTCGCGTTGGTGGGTCTCAAGTTCAAGGTCGAGGCGGTGGCGATGCCGCTGGCGGGCCTGGGCGCGCTGTTGCGGCTGACGGGTGAAGGGCGGCGCAGCGGCGCCATCGGTACCGCGCTGGCCGGCTTCGGCCTGCTGTTCATGGGCATCGCCCTGCTGCAGCAGGCCTTTGCGGGGCTGGCCGGCCAGATCAGCTTGCCGCAGGGCGACGGCCCGCTGGCGGTGCTGGCGCAACTCGGCATCGGGCTGCTGATGACGGTGCTGATGCAGTCCTCCAGCGCGGCCATGGCCATCACCCTCACCGCCGCGCAAGGCGGGCTGATTGACGCACAGGGCGCGGCGGCCGTGGTCATTGGTGCCAACATCGGCACCACGGTCACGGCGCTGCTGGCGGCCATCGGCGCCACGCCGAACGCCCGCCGCGCGGCGTCGGCGCACATCGTGTTCAACCTGCTCACGGGGGTGGTGGCGCTGCTGCTCCTGCCCTGGCTCATCGGTGCGCTGGGCCTGGCGCGCGAGGCGCTCGACCTGCCACCTGACCCGGCCGCGAAACTGGCCCTGTTCCACACCACGTTCAACCTGCTCGGCGTGTTGCTGATGTGGCCCCTGGCCGCCCGGCTCACGCGCTGGCTGCAGCAGCGCTTCCGGGCCCGCGAGGAGGACGAGGCGCAGCCGCAGTTCCTGGACGTCACCGTGCTCGCCGTGCCCACGCTGGCGCTGGACGCGCTGACTCGCGAGGTGGCGCGTGCCGGCCAGGTGGCGCTCCGCATGGCCCGAAGCGCCCTCTCTGGCGCCGATGCGGTCGCGCTGAAGGCCGACCACACCATCCTGACGAGTCTGGACACCGCCATCGAACGCTTCGTCGAGCGTCTGCGCGAGGCCTTGATGTCGCAGGCCGCCAGCGCCCGGCTGGCCGCGCTGCTGCGCATCCAGCGCTACCACGAAACCGCCGCGGAACAGGCCGTGGCCGCCGCCGCGCTACCACCGCTGGGCGCGGCCGATGCGGGGCTGGCCTCGGCCCAGGCGGCGTTTGCCGCAGCGGCCAGCGCCTTGTTGTCGCGCTGCGATCCGACCGGGCCGGTGGACGCTGACGCGCTGGAGGCCGATCTGGGCACGATGGAGGCGCACTATGAAGACCTCAAGGCCACTTTGCTGTCCGCCGGTGCCGACGCCCGTCTGGCACTGACCGACATGGAGCAGGCCTTGCGCCGCTGCAGCGCGTTGCGACGCGCCGCGCAGCAACTCCACAAATCGCGGCGACGCTTCTCTGAAGGTTGAAGCGGGCTTCCCTGGTCAGCATTCGACCAGCGCCTTGACAGCAGGACCGCTATGCCCACCGGCCCGGTTCCTGCCACCAGCACGCGCCCACGCGCCGCACACGCAGCAGCGCCGCGTCGGTCTGGCGGGTGGGGCGGGGAAGGCTCAGTAGAGGACGTTCTTGGCGGCGGGGCTGTCGATGTTTTTCTTGTTCACCATCAACACGCCGGTGTCGCGGAAGGCGGGGACCTTCTTGCCCTCCACCAGTTCCATCACGGTCTTCACGCCCAGGTTGCCCATCTCGTACGCGCTCTGCACCGCAATGGCTTCGATGGTGCCGTCCTTCACGAAGCCCTGCAGGTCGGCGTTGCCGTCAAAGCCGATGGCCACCACCTTGCCCGCCTTGCCCGCCTGGACCAGCGCGCGGCCCATGCCGATGGCGGTGGGTTCGTTGGCGCCGAAGATGCCCTTCAGATCGGGATTGGCGGCCAGCACGTCGGTGGTCTGGTTCAAGGCCGTGCCCATCTGCGAGTTGGAGTAGAAGGGCCCGACGATCTGCAGCTTGGAGTGCTTCTTGATGTAGTCGGTGAAGCCGCCCACGCGGCCGATTTCCGACCCCGAACCGGCGGTGTAGGACATGATGGCGATCTTGCCGGTGGTGCCGATCTTGTCGATCAGGGTCTTGGCCGACATTTCGCCCGCGGCCTTGTTGTCGGTGGCCAGGAAGGACTGGTAGTACGCCTTGCCAGCATCCGAAGCGGCGGAGTCGATCAGCACCACGGGGATCTTGGCTTCCCAGGCTTTTTTCATGGCGGGGATCAGCGCATCCGGGTCGGACGGGGCCAGTACGATGCCGGCCACTTTGCGGTTCACGGCGTTTTCCACCAGAGCCACCTGGCCGGCCAGATCGGTGTCGGAGGCCGCGCCCTGGAAGGTTGCGGTGTAGCCTTTCGCCTTGCTCGCGGCGTCGTTCGAGCCTTTCTTCACGTTTTGCCAGAAGTCGGAGTTGGTCGTCTTCACGATCACGGCGATTTCCTTGTCGGCCGCCATGGCCAGGGACGACGCGGCCACCAGCGTGGCCGCGATCAGGGTGCTCAGCAGTTGTTTCATGTCATTCCTCTTTATCGATGGGGTGGTGCGGATGTCCCGGTAAACCCTGCCGGTAGGGATCACTTGCGGTGGCGCATCTGGTCGATCCACACCGTGAGCAGGATGACCAGACCAATCAGGATCTGTTGCGTGAAGGCCGAGACACCGGCCATGTTCAAACCGTTGCGCAGGATGCCGATCACGAAGGCGCCGATCACGGTGCCGGAGATCGTGCCCACGCCCCCGGTGAGCGAGGTGCCGCCAATCACGGCGGCCGCAATCGCGTCGAGTTCGTACATCAACCCTTCGCTGGGCTGGGCGGTGACCAGGCGTGACATCAGCACGCAGCCGGTCAGGCCCGCCAGCAGGCCGGACAGCACATAGGCAAACAGCGTCACGCGCTGCACGTTCACACCCGAGAGGCGGGCGGCTTCCATGTTGGAACCCACGGCATACAGGTGCCGGCCCAGCGTGGCGCGGTTGAGCAAAATGGACACGGCCACCGCCAGCACCACCATCAGCAGCACGGGGTAGGGAATGCCGACGAACACCACATCGGGAAAACCGTCGGGGCCAATGTTCACCACGCGCCACAGCGAGCCGTTGCCCAGTTCGGCAAAGCTTTCGCCCAGGCCGCCAATGGCTTTTGCGTCGGTGATCTGCAGCGCCACGCCCCGCGCGACCAGCATCATGCCCAGGGTGGCAATGAAGGGCGGCAGCTTGAGCACGGTCACGCACAGGCCGTTGATCAGGCCGCACAGAGCACCCACCAGCAACCCGGCCAGCATGGCCAGCGGCACGGGAACACCGGCCTTGACCGCAAGGGCGGCCACCACGCCCGCCAGCGCCAGGATGGCGCCCACCGAGAGGTCGATGCCACCGGTGATGATCACGCAGGTGGCACCAATGCCCAGGAAAGCGATGGAGGTCACCTGCAGGGCCACGGTCATGCCGTTTCCCACCGTGAAGAAGGCGTCGCTCGTGAAGGAAAAAATCACGATCAGGCCCAACAGACTGGCGAGCGCGGCAAATTTCTGGAGCAGGTCTTTTTGTCGTTCGGTCATGGGGTGGTCCGGGGGCGTTTCAGACGGGGGAGGGGATGCTGCGGCCCGAGGCGAAGTGCATGACTTCCTCCTGGCTGGTGTCGCGGGTGTTCAGCACGGTGACCAGCCGCCCTTCGTGGAACACCGCCACGCGGTCGGTCATGCCCATGATTTCGGGCAGCTCCGAGCTGATCATCACCACGCCGATGCCCTGGCCGGCGAGCTCGTCCAGCAACTGGTAGATGGCGTACTTGGCGCCCACGTCGATGCCGCGGGTGGGTTCGTCGAAGAACAGCACACGCGATTCGCGGAACAGCCACTTGCTGATCACCAGCTTCTGCTGGTTGCCGCCCGAGAGCAGGCGCACGATCTGGCTGCTGCTGGGGGTGCGTATGTCCAGCGCTTTGATGTAGCGCGCCGCGGCGACCTGCTCCTTGTCAAAGCGGATCAGGCCGACGCGGTTGGACACCGCCTCCATGTTGGCCAGCGTGATGTTCTGCGCCACCGTCATCTTCAGCGCCAGGCCATCGTGCTTGCGGTCTTCCGACAGATAGGCCAGGCCGTGGCGCACCGCGTCGCGCGGGGAATGGATGGCCAGCCGTTGTTCGCCCAGCATCACCTGACCGGCGTCAATTGGGTCGGCGCCAAAAATCGCGCGGGCCACCTCGGTGCGCCCTGCGCCCATGAGGCCCGCGAAACCCAGAATCTCACCGCGCCGCAGCTCGAAGTTCACGTTGTGGAACGCGCCCTGGCGCGTCAGGCCCTGCACGCGCAACAGCACCTCCGGCGTGGGCACCGAAGTGCGTCTGGGGAACACATCGTCCAGCGAGCGCCCCACCATCTTGGCCACAATCTGCTCCACGGTGGTGTCGGCAAAGCGGTCGGTGCTCACGTAGCGGCCGTCGCGCAGCACGGTCACCCGGTCCACGATCTGCGCCAGCTCGTCGAGCCGGTGCGAGATGTAGACGATGCCCACGCCCGCGCGCTTGAGCTCGTGGATGATGGCGAAGAGCTTTTCCGTCTCCGACTCGGTCAGCGACGAAGTCGGTTCGTCCATGATCAGCACCTGGGCGTTCAGCGACAGCGCCTTGGCAATTTCCACCATCTGCTGCTGCGCCACCGACAGGGTCTTGACCAGCACATCCGGCGCAATGTCCAGGCCCAGCCGGTCCAGGCAGTGCTGGGCGTTGCGCCGCAGCGCGGCACGGTCGATCAGCCAGCCTTTGCGCGGCTCGCGGGCCAGGAAGATGTTTTCGGCCACCGACAGGTGGGGCACCAGATTCAGCTCCTGGTGGATGATGGCAATGCCCGCCGCCTCGGAATCGGCGGGGGAGCGGAACTGGCAGACCTCGCCCCGGTAGTGCAGGGTGCCCGCGTCGGGCGGGTACTGGCCGCTGATCACCTTCATCAGCGTGGACTTGCCCGCACCGTTCTCGCCGCACACCGCATGCACTTCACCGCGGCGCACTTCCAAGCTCACCCCATCGAGCGCGAGCACGCCGGGAAAACGTTTGCTGATGCCCTCCAGCCGCAACAGCACGGCTGCGGTGGCCGCGGTGCTGGGCGGCTCGGCATGGACGGGATCGGGCGCGGATGGCGGCAATGCAGACTCCTGTAGGGCAGTCAAAGGCTCCAAAACAGCGAGGGTTGCGCCACGGCAAATTGGTCAGGCTGCCTGACGCGATCGGCACAATTTGGCCTTACCAATGTGGGTGAACGTATCGGTATTTACCCGGCATCTTTTCTGGGATGTGGGTAGAAATGGCGCAAAAAAAGCCTGTGCAGGTGCACAGGCCTGACCACGCGGACCGTGGTGCGACGGCTGGTGTTCAGGGGGTCAGGACCATTCGCGGCGGTTGTTTTCGACCCAGCGCTGTTCCGATGCCTGCAGGTGCATGCGCAGCGCGGTTTGCGCGGCCAGCACGTCGCGATTTTCCAGAGCACGCAGAATGGCTTCGTGCTCGTGCAGCGCCGCAGCCCAGGTCTGTCCCGATTCGGAATGGGCGCTGAGGCGGGCGGCAATCGGGCTGTGGCGCTCGTCGAACAACTCGCCCACCAGGCGCTCCAGCACGGCGTTGCCGGTCATGGCGGCCAGGGCCAGGTGGAACTGGCGGTCAAACGGCAGTGGCGACCGGTTTTGCGCGATGGCGGCGAGCATGTCGTCCAGAATCTGGCGCAGCGCCTGCAGCGCCTCCGGCGTGGCCTTGCCACAGGCCATCATCACCACCGTGCCTTCGATGGCGGCGCGGGCCTGCATCAGTTCGATAGGGCTTTCGCCCATGGTGGCCAGCGCCTGGGGCTTGCGCTGGGCCAGGTTGCACGCATACACGCCAGCGCCCATGCGCACTTCCACGCTGCCCTCGATCTCCAGCGCAATCAGGGCTTCGCGCACCGAGGGACGCGACACACCCAGTTGCTGGGCCAGGTCCCGCTCGGGCGGCAGGCGCATGCCGGCGGTGTAGTTGCCCTTGTCAATGTAGGCGCGAATCTGGTCGGCAATTTGTTGGTACAGCCGACGGTTGTCTACCTGTTTGAGTGGGTCCAGCATGAGTTCTCCGCGTGGGCTGCAGTTTATGTGACGGCAAGGCGAAACCCAGGGTGGGCGGCCCGTGTGGTCAGGCCAATTCCTGCTCTACTGTACTGGCCTGACCAGTTTATGCAATGGGGAGCGCTGACGCACCCGCCCGTTGGCGTTCTCATCACACCACGTCAGGAGCCAGGTTCGCCGTCTCGCGCAGCACTGTGATGAACGCCTGTGCGGACGGCGTGAGCGGCTCTCCCAGCCGCGAGATCAGGCCGTAGTCGGGCATGCGGTCCGGCCAGCTCACCGGGATGCGTGCCAGCAGGCCCCTGTTCACGTATTTTTCAACCAGGGCGGCGGGCTGCAGCGACATCATGTTGGTGGTGTTCATCAGCTCCAGCGCAAACAGGAAGGAGGGCGTTTCCACCACCCCTGCGGTGAGCGCCAGCCCTGCACCGCCAAACAGGTCGTCCGACACTTTGCGCACCGCGGTGGAGGGCGGGTACAGAATCCAGGGCCAGTGGGCGAGCTCGGTCAGTGTCAGGTCCGTCGCGCCGCGCAGGGGGTGGCGCAGACCACCCACCACACACAGCGGTTCGTCAGACAGGCGCTCGTAGTGAAACTGGCTGCGCTGCTCCTCGTTGGTGAAGCGCCCGATCATCAGGTCGATCTTGCGTTCGGCCAGCCACAAGATGAGCTGATCGCTGCTCTGCTCCAGGATCTTGAGCACCAGCAACGGTCGCAGGCGCTGGATTTCCACCACGGAGGCCAGCAGCAGATGGGCGGCGGAGCCGGTGATCGCGCCAATGGTCAGGTGGCCGTGCCCACCTTGCTTGAGGGCGTTGAATTCATCGACAAACCTGCGCTGACCGTCGAGCGCGGTGCTGGCATAGCGCAAGGTGAACAGCCCCAGTTCGTTGGGTCGCATGCCGCGCGGCAGGCGGTCGAACAGGCGCGCCTCCAGGATCTCTTCGATGTCCATCAGGATCTTGGTGGCCGCCGGCTGCGTCACGTGCATCTGTTCGGCCGTGAGCCGCAGGTTGCGGGTGCGCCCCAGAATGTCCAGAAACTGCAGATGCCGGAACCGCAACCGCGCACACGCCTGCGCCAGCGACAAGGGTTTACCCGGAAATTCGTCTGGACTCATAAGCGTTTGGAATGGATCGTAGCAAAAGATTCAGTGGACCCGCACCGGTGCCATCCCTAACCTCTGGCCTGCGTCAAGACGTTTCCACCCAGGGATTGCAGGGCGCCGACGGCCTCGTCCGTCGCGAAACAACCATTCCATCGGAGACAAAAGCATGAAGTTCAAAACCCTCGCCGTGGTCGCCACCGTGCTGGCCGCCCTGGCCGCACCCGTGTCTGCACAAATCAAGGAACACACGTTCAAGGTCGGCATCGGCCTGAGCGACGACCACCCGCAGGCCCAGGCCGTGCGGCACTTTGCCGAAAAGCTCTCGGCCAAGAGCGGCGGCAAGATGAACGCCAAGCTGTTTGCCAGCGGCACGCTGGGCAACGACGTGAGCATGACCTCGGCCCTGCGCGGCGGGACGCTGGAGATGACCGTTCCGGACTCTTCCACGCTGATGTCGCTGATCAAACCGTTTGGTGCGCTCAACCTGCCGCTCACCTTCAACAACGAGCTGGAAGCCGACGCCGTGCTGGACGGCCCTTTTGGACAGAAGCTGCTGGCCATGCTGCCGGACAAGGGCCTCGTCGGGCTGGGCTTCTGGGAAAACGGCTTTCGCCATGTGACCAACTCGCGTCGACCCATCAACAAGGCCGACGACCTGGCGGGTCTGAAGTTGCGCGTGATCCAGAGCCCCTTGTTCCTGGACACCTTCAACGCCCTGGGCACCAACGCCACGCCCATGCCCTTCACCGAGCTGTACACGGCCATGGAGCAGGGCGCCGTGGACGGGCAGGAGAACCCCCCGGCCACCATCCTGGCCAGCAAGTTCTTTGAGGTGCAGAAGCACCTGGTGCTGTCGCGCCACATGTACAGCGCCTGGGTGCTGCTGATGTCCAAGAAGACCTGGGATGGCCTGTCGCCCCAGGAGCAGAAGATCGTGCAGGAAGCTGCGCGCGAAGCCACGCTGTTCGAGCGCAAGACCATCCGCGCCTTCAGCGAAACCGCCCTGGGCGAGTTGAAGAAGGTGGGCATGCAGATCACCGAGTTGCCGGCTGCCGAGCAGGCCAAGCTGCGCGCCAAGCTGCAACCTGTGTTGACCAAGTACGGACGCGAGTTTGGCGAAGAGACGACCAGCGAGATGATGGGCGAACTGGCCAAGGCGCGCGGCACCGCCGCCAAGTAGACCGCCTTCGCCACCCACCTGCCTGCGCGCGGCCCGATGCCGCGGCAGGCAGCCTCCGTCTTCCCGCCCTGCGCCACTGGTAGCCCCATGCAAAAAACACCCCGTCGCCCCTTTCGTTCACGCGACTGGTTTGCCGACCCTGCGCGCTCGGACATGACCGCGCTGTACCTGGAACGGTTCATGAACCACGGGCTCACGCCCGAAGAGCTGCGCTCGGGTCGGCCCATCATTGGCATTGCGCAGACGGGCAGCGACCTGTCGCCCTGCAACCGCATCCACCTGGACCTGGCGCACCGCGTGCGCGATGGCATCCGCGATGCGGGAGGCATTCCGATGGAGTTTCCGGTCCATCCCATTTTTGAGAACTGCCGCCGCCCCACGGCGGCGCTGGACCGCAACCTGGCCTATCTGGGCCTGGTCGAGATCCTGTACGGCTACCCCATCGACGCCGTGGTGCTGACCACCGGATGCGACAAGACCACACCGGCCGGGATCATGGCGGCGTCCACCGTAGACATTCCCGCCATCGTGCTCTCGGGCGGGCCCATGCTGGACGGCTGGCACGACGGCGAGCTGGTGGGCTCGGGCACCGTGATCTGGCGCAGCCGCCGCCAACTGGCGGCGGGTGAGATCGACGAAGAAGAATTCCTGCAGCGCGCCTGCAGCAGCGCGCCCTCGGCGGGCCACTGCAACACCATGGGAACGGCCTCCACCATGAACGCCGTGGCCGAGGCGCTGGGCTTGTCGCTGCCCGGCTGCGCGGACATTCCGGCGCCTTACCGCGAGCGCGGTCAGATGGCCTACGAGACCGGGCGCCGCATCGTCGAGATGGCCTACGAAGATCTGAGACCTTCGCGCATCCTGACGCGCGAGAGCTTTCTGAACGCGCTGTCGGTGGTCAGCGTGGCCGGCGGATCCAGCAATGCGCAGGTGCACATCATGGCCATGGCGCGCCACGCGGGCGTGGTGCTGGAGGCCCAGGACTGGACCGAACACGCCTACGACCTGCCGTTGCTGCTGAACATGCAGCCCGCGGGCAAATTCCTCGGAGAGCGATTCTTCCGCGCCGGCGGCGTGCCCGCGCTGATGTGGGAGCTGCAGCAGGCCGGCCGCCTGCACAACGACTGCGCCAGCGTGACCGGGAAGACCATTGGCGAGAACCTGCAAGGCCGCGACGCGCGCGACCGCGAAGTGATTCGCCCGTTCAACGAGCCGCTGATGGAGAAGGCGGGCTTCATGGTGCTCAGCGGCAACCTGTTCGACTTCGGCATCATGAAGACCTCGGTGATCTCCGAAGCCTTCCGCGCGCACTACCTGAGCCGCTCTGGACAAGAGGGCATTTTCGAAGCCCGCGCCGTGGTGTTTGAGGGGGCGGACGACTACCACGCACGCATCAACGATCCGGCGCTGAACATCGACGAAGGCTGCATTCTGGTGATGCGCGGCGCGGGGCCCATCGGCTGGCCCGGCTCTGCCGAAGTGGTCAACATGCAGCCGCCCGACGCGCTGATCCGGCGCGGCATCAACACCCTGCCCACCCTGGGCGACGGGCGCCAGTCGGGCACGGCGGACAGCCCTTCCATCCTCAACGCGTCGCCGGAGAGTGCCGTGGGCGGGGGCTTGAGCTGGCTGATGAGCGGCGACACGATCCGCATCGACCTGAACACCGGCCGCTGCGATGCGCTGGTGGCGCCGGAAGAAATTGCACGTCGCCAGCGCGAGCTGCCTGCGCCGCCCATTCCCCAAAGCCATTCCCCCTGGGAAGCCCTGTACCGCGAAAAAACCGGACAGCTGGCCGACGGCGCGACGCTGGACTTTGCGCTGGCGTACCGGCGCATCTCGGAAAAGACCCCACGCCACAACCATTGAGGCGGGCGATGCAGCTTGCCACCCAGACCCGCGCGCGGGCTGGGAACTGAACCCTTGAAGGACTCGTATGAACGACATGACAGCGGCCACTTTGACCGGTGCGGACCACCACGCCCAAGCGCTTGCCCGGGTGTTGCCTGCCGACGGGCTGCAAGGCACCCTGGTGGGTCGCGTGTGGGCGCACGGCGCCATTCCTGGCCCGGCCGTGGTGGCGCTGCGACCCGAGGGGGTGTTTGACCTGAGCGAAAGCTACCCGACCATGAGCACGCTGCTCGACACCGCCCAGCCCGCCCAGGCCGTGCACGACACCCCTGGGCGGCGCCTGTGCGGTGTGGATGAGCTGGTCCAGAACAGCCTGCCCGGCCAGCGCACAGCCGACACCCCCTGGCTGTTGGCCCCGTGCGACCTGCAGGTGGTCAAGGCCGCTGGCGTCACCTTTGCGGCCAGTCTGATCGAACGCGTGATCGAAGAGCAGGCGCGCGGCGATGCCAGCCGCGCGCAGGCGCTGCGCAGCCAGGTGCTGGGACTGATCGGCGAGAACCTGGCAGACATCCGGCCCGGGTCCCCAGAAGCCATGGCCCTGAAGGCCTTGCTGCAAGAAAAGGGGCTGTGGTCCCAGTACCTGGAGGTGGGCATTGGCCCCGACGCCGAGGTGTTCACCAAGGCGCCCGTGCTCGCCTCGGTCGGTTGTGGTGGGGACATCGGCATCCGCGCCGATTCGGCCTGGAACAACCCCGAACCCGAGGTGGTGCTGGCGGTGAACAGCCGCGGCGACATCGTGGGTGCCACGCTGGGCAACGACGTGAACCTGCGCGACATCGAGGGCCGCAGCGCGCTGCTGCTGGGCAAGGCCAAGGACAACAACGCATCGTGCGCGCTGGGCCCCTTCATCCGCCTGTTCGATGCCGGCTTTGGCATGGACCAGGTGCGCAGCGAAACCGTGCACCTGCGCGTGGTGGGGGTGGACGGCTATGAGCTGCGCGGCATCAACACCATGGCCAGCATCAGCCGCGACCCGACCGACCTGGTGGCTCAGACCCTGGCGGCGCACCAGTACCCCGACGGGTTCATGCTGTTCCTGGGCACCTTGTTCGCCCCCATCGAAGACCGCGACCAGCCTGGCAGCGGCTTTACCCACAAGCTGGGCGATGTCGTCACCATCCAGAGCGCCTGGCTCGGCGGCCTGCACAACCGCGTGACACACAGCGAAACCGCCGCGCCTTGGCGCTTTGGTTTGCGCGCCTTCATCAGCAATCTGACGCAGCGCGGGCTGCTGCAGGGCACGGCACTCTGAAGCAAAAAAGGAGACCCCCATGCTGACCGTCCTCATCGACCGTTGCGCCCGGTGGATCCATGTGCTGATCGCCCTGGCACTGGCCGCGATGCTGCTGCTGGTGTTTGGCAACGTGGTGCTGCGCTACGCCTTCAACTCCGGCATTTCCGTGAGCGAGGAGCTGTCGCGCTGGCTCTTCGTGTGGATCACTTTCCTGGGCGCGATCGTCGCGGTCAAGGAGCATGGCCACCTGGGCACCGACATGCTGCTCAGCAAGCTGCCCCCCATCGGTCGGCGCATCTGCCTGGTGGCCAGCCATGGGCTGATGCTGTTCTGCACCTGGCTGCTGTTCAGTGGCGCACTGGCACAGGCCCGCATCAACTGGGATGTGGAAGCACCCGTCACCGGGGCCTCTGTGGCCATCTTCTACGCCTCCGGGGTGGTGTTCGCCGTGGCGTCGGGGCTGCTGCTGTTGCTGGACCTCTGGCGCCTGTTGTCCGGGCAGGTGCCCGACGATCAGCTGGTGCAGGCCATCGGGTCCGAAGAGCTGGTTGTTACCCCCGATTTCCACCTTGATCGCGCCACCGGCCCTGGGAAAGACATGCCATGACTGTTTTCATCTTCCTCGGCTCGCTGCTGGCAGCCATGGCCATTGGTGTGCCCATCGCCTACGCGCTGCTGGCGTCTGGCGTCGCACTGATGTGGCACCTGGACCTGTTCGACGCCCAGATCCTGGCGCAGAACGTCATCAACGGCGCGGATTCGTTCCCGCTGCTGGCGGTGCCCTTCTTCATGCTGGCGGGCGAGATCATGAACGTGGGCGGCTTGTCTCAGCGCATCGTCAAGCTGGCGCTCACGCTGGTCGGGCACAGGCGCGGCGGACTGGGGTTTGTGGCCATCCTGGCGGCCTGCATGCTCGCGGCACTGTCGGGCTCTGCCGTGGCAGATACCGCGGCGTTGGCCGCGCTGCTGCTGCCCATGATGGTGAAGGCCGGCCACGACAAGGCCCGTGCCGGGGGGGTGATTGCGTCGGCCGGCATCATCGCACCCGTCATTCCTCCGTCCATTGGCTTCGTGGTGTTCGGCGTGGCGGCCAATGTGTCGATCAGCAAGCTTTTTCTGGCGGGCATCGTGCCGGGACTGCTGATGGGGGTGTCCATTGCGGTGGCGTGGTACTGGGTGTCGCAGCGCGAGCACATCACGCCGCCGCCCAAGGCATCTGCAGCAGAGAAGCTGCGGGCGCTCAAGGAATCCACCTGGGCGCTGTTTCTGCCGGTGATCGTGATCGTGGGTCTCAAGATGGGGGTGTTCACCCCCACGGAGGCGGCGGCGGTGGCGGCGGTCTATGCGCTGCTGGTGGCCACGCTGGTTTACCGCGAACTGCACTGGCGCCAGCTGACGGCCGTGTTTGTCAGCGCAGCCAAAACCACCGCCGTGATCATGTTTCTGGTGGCAGCCGCCATGGTCAGCGCCTGGCTGATCACGGTGGCCGAGATTCCCCGCCAACTGATCGAGCTGCTGCGCCCCTTCATGGATCACCCCACGCTGTTGATGATCGCCATCATGCTGCTGGTGATCGCTGTGGGTACCGCCATGGACATGACACCCACCATCCTGATCCTGGCCCCCATGCTGATGCCTGTCATCAAGGCCGCCGGCATCGATCCGGTCTACTTCGGCGTGCTGTTCATCATGAACAACGCCATCGGCCTGATCACGCCGCCGGTGGGCACGGTGCTGAACGTGGTGGCCGGGGTGGGAAAGATGCGCATGGACGAGGTCACCCGAGGCGTGCTCCCCTTCATGGCGGCGCAATTTGCCATGATGTTCCTGATGGTGCTGTTCCCCTCCATCGTGCTGGTGCCCATGCGGTGGTTCACGGGGTAGTGCGCCTGGACCTGCGCCCCGTGGCGCAGGCGCAGGTCAGGCAGCGTGCAGAACACCATGCCTTGAAAGAGCTGGCTCTTAAAGCTCGGTAGTTTTCCCGAGTCCATCATCGCCAGCATGGCGCCGTACCGGTCTCACTGAGTTGAAGTGTTACTGGTCGGGGGTATTCCCGGATGCCCGATCTGTTATCGCAATACGGAAAAAAACGATTGGCGCTTATACCGGTGCCTCTTTAGCATCGCCGTCGCCAACTCGCCGAAATGAGCGAGAAGCAACGAGCCCGTCAAATCGTGAGTCCGTCCGTTAAACGACGCTGTACTTGCGATAGCGGGAATTGGGCAAGCCTTTCAAAACGACCGCCTGCCAATGAGGTGCGAACAAAAAAGAGGCTGCCTTCCACGGAGACAGGAAATTACTTGTGAAAACTTTTTTCAAATCGATTCGGTCGGCTGTTGCCGCCACCATGCTCACCGCTGCTTTCGGCGGCGCACAAGCGCAGTCGGCGGGTTACCTGCTGGTTCATTTCACCGGGGAATCCGCGCACGGTGAGCAAACCTACATGTCCGTCAGCACCGACGGCATGTACTGGACGGACCTGAACAACAGCCAGCCCGTCCTCAGGTCGACCGTGGGTGAGAAGGGCGTGCGCGACCAGACCATCGTGCGCTCACCCGATGGCTCCAAGTACTGGATCCTCGCCACCGATCTGCGCATCGCCAGTGGCAAGGGCTGGGACGCCGCCCAGCACAGCGCCAGCACCAAGCTGGTCATCTGGGAATCCACGGACCTCGTGCACTGGTCCGAACCGCGCCTGGTCGACGTCGCCGGCGCCATCCCGAACGCGGGTTGCGCCTGGGCGCCCGAAGCCATCTGGGACCCGGCATCGAACGCCTACATCGTGTACTGGGCGACCATCTCGCCGCTCAACGGCGTCGACAAGCCACGCATTTACTACGCCAAGACGACCGACTTCCGCACCTTCACCGCGCCGCAGATGTACATCGACCGGCCCGGAACGCAAGGCATCATCGACACGCAGATTCTTGAGATTCCAGGCAGCGTCGGCGGGTACAAGTACGTGCGGGCCTCGGGCGATGGCCAGATCACCGTCGAAGGCAGCCAGTCGGTGTTGGGCGCATGGACGACCATTGGCGATCTGTCTCAGATCGGCCTGACGGGCAGCATGGTGGAAGGGCCCATCCTTTTCCAGTTCAACAACGAGAGCAAGTGGGGCATGTGGGTCGACCAGTACGCTTCGGGCAAGGGTTATCTGCCGCTGACCTCGACCAACATGGGCAGTGCGCAGAACTGGCAGAAAGTACCGTCGGGCTCGTTCAACCTGGGATCGAGTCACAAGCGGCACGGTGGAGTCCTGAACCTGAGCGCCGCGGAGTTGAGCCGCTTGAACGCACAGTGGGGAGGAAGCACCCCCATCAACCGAATCCAGTCCTCCAACTTTCCGGACCGGTACGTGCGGCATGCCGGCTTCACGTCGGTGCGCATTGATGCGAACGTCTCGCCGCTGGATGATTCGAAGTTCCGGGTGGTGAAGGGCCTGGCGAACAACTCGGGCTACGTGTCCTTCGCCTCGGTGAACTTCCCTGGCTACTACCTGCGGCACAAGAACTTCGTCTTCGAGCTGGCGCCCTATGACGGTTCGCCGCAGTTCGCGACCGACGCGACGTTCAAGCAGGTGCCGGGCCTGGCTGATGCGGAGGCCTTTTCCTTCCAGGCCTATAGCCATCCGACGCACTACATTCGCCACTACGCCTACACGTTGCGCCTGGATGCCATCAGCAACCAGACCGGCCGCAGCGATGCCACGTTCGACGTAACCAACTAACGGAGATGCGCGCAGGCCGAAAGGCGGTCTGCGCGCGCTGGTGGCTTGGCAGATCCGGGGTCGGGTGCGGCGTGCTTGACCCCATGTCTTGAAAGAGCTGGCTCTTAAAACTCGGTCACGACCGTGGCCCCGGCCACGGCAAAGCGGTCCATGTTCATCAGCGCATCAATGGATTGCGCCAAGCTGATTTTTTCGCCGACGAGTTTTTCGGGCGACAGCTTGCCCGACTCCATCATCGCCAGCATGGCGCCGTACCGGTGGGCCTGCATGCCGTGGCTGCCCAGGATTTCCAGCTCGTGCGCGATCATCCGGCTCATGGGAACGGCTGGCGTGGTGTGGTCGCCCAGCATGAGGCCGACCTGCACATGTTTGCCCCGCTTCCTCAGGTTGCTGATGGAGTTGAAGCAGGTGGTGGGGTGGCCCAGCGCGTCCAGCGACACATGCGCGCCGCCCCGGGTGATCTCGCGCACGGCCTGCGCCACGTCGGCCACCTGCGTGGCATTCACGGTGGCCACCGCGCCCAGTGCGCGTGCCATGCTGAGCTTGTCGTCGGCAATGTCGATCGCCACCACGTTGGCGCCCACGGCGTTGGCAATCATGATGGCCGACAGGCCCACCCCGCCGCAGCCATGCACCGCCACCCACTGCCCGGCCGAGGTTTTGCCCTGGTCAACCACGGCACGAAACGACGTGGCAAACCGGCACCCCAGGCTGGCCGCCGTGGCGAAGTCGAGGGTTTCTGGAAGGGCCACCAAATTGATGTCGGCCTGGTGAATGGCCACGTACTCGGCAAACGAACCCCAATGCGTGAAGCCGGGCTGAAACTGGTGGTCGCACACCTGCTGGTGCCCGGCATGGCATTCGGGGCAATGCCCGCACGCCGCCACGAACGGCACCGTGACGCGGTCGCCGACCTTCCATTTCTGCACCTGCTTGCCCACCGCTTCCACCACGCCCGAGAACTCGTGGCCTGGCACGTGGGGGAGCTGGATGTCGGGGTCGTGGCCCACCCAGCCATGCCAGTCGCTGCGGCAGACCCCTGTGGCCATGACCTTGATGACCACCCCATGGGGTTCGGGTGTGGGGTCTGGAACCTGGGTCAAGCGGGGTGGGGCGCCAAAGGACTCGTAGAGGACGGCTTTCATGGGTTTCCAAGTGGGTGAATGATTCCATCAGTTTATGGATTTCATGTGGCGGTGTTTTGCGGTGTGCATCGAGTTTGTGGCGCATTTCGATAAACTCTTTCGCGGCCTGCTGAAGGCTGCTGAAGGAATCTTTCAAAAATGGACGCACTGGACAAAACCGACCTCGCCATGCTGGCCCGACTGCAACAGGACGGCCGGCTGGCCAACACCAAGCTGGCCGAGGAACTGGCGCTGAGCGAAGCCTCTTGCTGGCGGCGGCAAAAGCGCCTGGAAGAGCTGGGTGTCATCGAGGGCTACCAGGCCACCTTGAACCGCCGAAAGCTGGGCATCGGCGTCATGGCCTTTGTGCAGATCGTCTGCACCCAGCACGGGGAAGAAGTCACGGCCCACTTCGAGCGAATCATCCGGGCCTGCCCCAACGTGGTGGACTGCCACAACATCACCGGCGAGGCGGACTTCTTGTTGAAGGTCGTGGCCAAGGATCTGGACGACTACAGCCGTTTCGTGGACCGGGTCCTGCGGCAGTTGCCGGGGGTGTTGAGCATCCGGTCGAACATCTCATTGCGCGAGATGAAGGTGTCCAACCGCTTGCCGGTGCTGGATCTGCTTGGCAACTGATGGAGTGGGGGCTGGCTGGGTGCCGATACTTGGGGTCTTGGCAAGACCATTCACATCTCGCGCTGGTCGAGAGTAGGCGCCGCTACGGAAGTGGCACGCGAGTCCTGTTCCAGCTTGCCGCTGGCGAAGAAGTAGGGCGCTTCACCGCGCGCAGACACAAAAAGCCCGGTAGGGAAACCGTCCTAGCTTTTTCTCAGTGGTCGCCACTGAGGCGAGGGTCGATTTCAGGCGCTTCTAAGCTTTTGAGGGTGGCTATGTACCGTTCCTCATGCGGTAGTACGTGTGCAAGGCGCTCATATAAACGGCGTGCGTGTGACAAATGGGCTCTGGCTTTTTCGGGCGTTCCTCGGTGAACCAAGGTCAGTCCAAGCTGCATTTCACCATGTGCCAACACTTCCAGCGCCGCAGCCGTTTCGCCGTAGGTCTCTGTCAAGTCGGTTGCGGCGTTTACTTCTGCTTCAAAGGCCTGCTGCGCCTCATCCAATCTCTCCAGGGCTAGGGCCACGTTGCCCAGCCTTTCCATGGAGATCGACAGATCGCGCAGGCGTTCAGGTGTTTTGCCAAAATCGATGATCAAGGCACGGCGAATCGTCTCGCTCTCGCGGTAGGCCTGCTGGGCCTCGTCCAGCTGTCCCAGCGCTTGAGCCACCTCGCCCAATTTGCTCTTGGAGACGGACAGATCGCGCAGGCGTTCAGGCGTTTTGCCAAACTCGGTGATCAAGGTGCGGTGCAGCGCTTCGCTCTCGCGGTAGGCTTGCTGGGCCTCATCCAACTGCCCCTGCGCTTGGGCCACCTCGCCCAATTTGTTCTTGGAAACGGACAGATCGCGCAGGCGTTCAGGCGTTTTGCCAAACTCGGCGATCAAGGCGCGGTCTAGCGTCTCGCTCTCGCGGTAGAACTGCAGAGCTTCATCCAGCCGTCCCAGCGCCTGGGCGACCTCGCCCAGTTTGCTCTTCGAGACCGACAGATCGCGCAGGCGCTCAGGTGTTTTGCCAAACTCGGCGATTAAGGCGCGGCGCAGCGTATCGCTCTCGCGATGGGCATGCTGGGCCTCATCCAGCCGCCCCAGCGCCTGGGCAACCTCGCCCAGTTTGCTTTTGGAAGACGACAAATCGCTCAGGCGCTCAGGTGTTTTGCCAAACTCGGTGATCACGGCGCTACGCAGCGTCTCGCTCTCGCGATAGACCTGCTGGGTCTCATCCAGCCGCCCCAGCGCTCGGGCCACGTCGCCCAGTCTGTTCAAGGAGATCGACAGATCGCGCAGGCGTTCAGGCGTTTTGCCAAACTCGGTGATCAAGGCGCGGACTAGTGTCTCGCTCTCGCGGTAGACCTGCTGGGCCTCATCCAACCGCCCCAGTGCCTGGGCAACCACACCCAGCCTGATCAAGGAGATCGATAGATCGCGCAGGCGTTCAGGCGTTTTGCCAAACTCGGTGATCAAGGCGCGGACTAGTGCCTCGCTCTCGCGGTAGACCTGCTGGGCCTCATCCAGCCGCCCCAGCGCCCGGGCCACGTCGCCCAGTCTGATCAAGGAGATCGATAGATCGCGCAGGCGTTCAGGCGTTTTGCCAAATTCGGTGATCAAGGCGCGGACCAGTGTTTCGCTCTCACGGAAGACCAGCTGGGCCTCATCCAGTCGCCCCAGCGCCTGGGCTACCGCGCCCAGCTTGTCCAAGGAGATTGATAGATCGCGCAGGCGTTCGGGCGTTTTGCCAAACTCGGCGACCAAGGCGCGGCGCAACGTATCGTTCTCGCGGTAAGCCTGCTGGGCTTCACTCAGCCACCCCAGCGCTCGGGCCACGTCCCCCAGCTTGTCCAAGGAGATCGACAGATCACGCAGGCGTTCAGGCGTTTTACCTAGATCGTTGATCTGCTCTCTACTCCTGGATGTGGCTTCTTGGGCAATCTGCCAAGCCAGTTCGCTGTGGCCAGATGCTAAGGCTGCATCGACTGCTCGCGCAGCGCTCCAAGCAGAAATCTGTGCTTGGCCACCCTCACGGGCTGCCTGCCAATGCAACACGGCAGCGGGTAGCTCGCGACTTGGCGCTGATGGCGTCGGGCGCTCCACTGAACCTGTTTCTAATGCGAGTGGCGGCGAAGGGCTGTGGGTATCAAGGTAGACCGAAGGCTGGCGAATCGTCCACAGATCAGGTGCCGATTCGGCGGCCTGCTTGGTCCAGTCCAGCGGCAACACCAGAACCACCGTGCGGCTGTGCTCGCGTGCCATTGCCGCGCGTCGTTCATTGAGCCGATGCAGAAATTCTCGTCGGGCTCGATCCCAATGGGGGTCGCCCGGATGGCCATCCAGGTCCAGCCACAAGGGCATTCCCATGTCGACATGTGCACTTGCAGGGTTGATCGCCAAGGGCAGCAGTCGCTTGATCAGGGCAGATGCTTGTTTCGCTTCAGGCCGCTGAAAAGGGCGAACCTGTGCATGCATCAGCTCATTGGCCCTTTGGAACAGCGCCTGTTTTGCGTGAACATCGCTGCAAAAAACGAATACCAGCCCGAACTCCTGAGCCCATTCGAGGCTGCTTCTCAGCGTTTGCCACGCCGACTCAAGTGGCGGTAGCGGGCTGTTCATTCAGCTTGTCAATCAAGGGCCACAGAAGGGGATGGATATCAAACCACTCCGCTCCATTGCGGTAGTTCAGGATGACGCGGGTGTCGAAAAGGCGCGCCATCGTGCGCAAAGAGTCGCCGCGATCCGCGGCAATGGCGTTGTGGGTTCGGGCAATGTCGGCCAACAAAGGCCATTCGCTTTGCACGGTCAAGCGCTCGGTCTCGCCCCGGTTTTCATCGATGACCTGTTTGATCAGCGGGTCGTCCTCGCGCAAGGGCAAGCGGTCCAAGGCAAACTGCGCCTTGCCCACCACGCCAGACACCAGCCGCTGCATGAAATGGCGCAAGTCGCCACCTGAAGCCTTGGCCAAGGTGTCCAACGCCGAGGCGTCCAGCACCTTCTCCCAGTCGGCATACCGCCGGGTGATGAGGCTGCGCATTTTCTCCAAACCTTCGGGCCGGGGCTGGCGCCTGTGGGTTGTGGGGCTGCCGTTGGCGATGGGCTTGCCATAGACGCGCACGGAGGCCAGAGAGAAGCAGGTGATGAAGTTGCGCACATCGGCCAGCAAGGCGAGATAGGGCGGAACCGAATACACCACACTGGCGTTGGGAATGCGCAAACGGTCAAAATCCCCAGCAAACGTGGTGATGACGTGCTGAAACATGGCGTCCTGGTCGGCGCCGGAAACGCCACGCAGGCGTTCCAGCGAGTCCACAATCACGACCACGCGCTCACGGTGGGTTCGTTGGCGAATGAATTCAACGATTTCGCCAGCGAACTCTTGAACCTTTTTCGTCCATTCCAGCGGCGTGGAGAGGTTGCGAATCTTCGTCGCGACCGAAACCTGCTGTTCCTTGAGCTTGACCTTCAGGCCTTGCGCGGTAAATTCGGTCAACTCGACGTCGGACTGCAGCCAGTTTGAAAAGCGGGTCCACGCGCTGGCATGCAGAAAGTCCTGCTTGTAGTTCGCGTCTGCCCATGCGGCCAAGCCGGCCGTGACCAGGAGCAATACGCTCTCTACGGTGACCTTCTCGGTTTCCGTGATGAAGTCCAGGCTGTCAAATCGAATCACTTGGGCTTGTTCACCCAACAGCAATTGTTCCAGCCTGCGAAGCTCCGTGCTTTTGCCCGTGCCACGTTGCCCGCTGAAATAGAACAGGTGGCTGTCCAGCGCGGGGCGGGTCAGGATTTCTTCGAGCAATGCGCTGATCACATCTTCGTCGTCGCTTCCATGCAGGCCGGGTACGTACCGCGGGTCATCAGGCGCAATGGCCGTATCGACCTCCACCAACGCGGCTCGAAACTTACGAAGCTGATCTTTGTCCATGGCCTGAATTATCGGGCGCATTCAAGCCCCAAGTGCAACGCCAAGAAGAACATGGCTGACAAAGCAGGCGTGGTCGTGGTGGGCCGCGGTTTCATCAATGCTGACGTTCCGCTGTGCACAAGACGACGAGAGGTTGCTGTTGTGATCCTGGGATGGGCTACCCGCGCGGATCGCCGCAGGCAGCCAACTCCGGGTCCGCCTTGAGCCTTCGGTACAGCGTCGCGCGCCCCATGCCCAGCAAGGCCGCTGCCGCGGTGACGTTGCCCCGGGTCTGCTGCAGGGCGGTCGCCATGGCCTTGCGCTGGGCGTCGTGGACCAACAGACCGACCGCGCTGCCGGGTGGCTGCGAGGGCCAGGGCTGTGCCGGGGCCGCCGCAGCCGCTGACGGCGCCTGACCAAAGTCGTCCAGCGCCAGCGGGCGCAGCGGTTCGGCCACCGCAAAAGCCAGCGTCAGCGCGTGCTGCAGCTGGCGCACATTGCCGGGCCAGGGGCGCTGGCGCAACTGGGCCCGCAGCGGGTCGCCCAGGCGGGAAGCGTCGGCGCCGATGCGGTGGCACAGGCTGTCCACGATGGCGTCGAAATCGTCGCGTTCGCGCAGCGGGGGCACCGCCAGCACGAAGCCGCTGATGCGGTAGTACAGGTCTTCGCGAAAGCGCCCTTCGGCCACCAGCGCCTGCAGGTTGCGGTGGGTGGCGCAGACCACCCGCACGTCCACCGCGCGCGGCTGGGTGGCGCCCACGGGCAGCACCTCGCCGCGGTCCAGCACCCGCAGCAGGGCCACCTGCAGCGGCAGGGGCATGTCGCCAATTTCGTCCAGGAACACGGTGCCGCCCCGTGCCGCTTCGAACTTGCCGATGCTGCCGCCGCGCACGGCCCCGGTGAAGGCGCCTTCCACATGGCCGAACAGTTCCGACGCGATCAGCTCGGGGGTGAGCGCGCCGCAGTTGATGGCCAGGAACGGCGCCTGCGCACGCTGGCTGGCGTGGTGCAGGGCTCGCGCGGCCACCTCTTTGCCGGCACCGGTTTCACCCGTCACCAGCACGGGCAGGCCCGCTTCGAGCGCGCGCAACGCCACCGGGTGCTCCGGCGGTAGCGGGGTGCTGGCCCCGGCGGGGGCGGCGGCGCGGGGCGCGCTGACGACGGGGGCCACCGGGCTGGCCACCGCACGGGCCGTCGCGCGCTGGGCCAGGGGCAGGGAAACGCCTTGCAGCCGCACCCCGCCGTGCAGTTGCAGGGGGAGCCGGCCGGCCGGCTGGCGGCTGGTCCGGGAGGCCCAGGTGTCAAAGCGCCCTTCGAACAGGTCTTCGAAGGTGCAACCTTCGCGGACCACAGGCATGTCAAACAGGTGGCGGGCGGCGCCGTTGGCGGCGAGCAGCACACCGTCGCGGTCAAAGGCGAGGGCGGCGCCCTGGGTGTCGGCCAGCTCGATCCTCAGAAAGACGGGCAGGGCGTCGAACAGCCGGTGTTCGATCTGCTGGGCGCACTGGTGGGTGAGGCCCATGACGCCGGTCACCAGCTGCGGTGCGTCGCGGGTGACGTCCACCGTGCCCATCAGGCGCCCGCGCGGGTCGAACACCGGTGCGGCGCAGCAATGAAAGATCTGGTTGTTGGCGAAGTAGTGCTCGGGGCCCAGCACGCGCACCGTGCGCTGCTCGGCCAGCGCCACGGCCATGGCACTGGTGCCGATGGCCGCTTCCGACACGTCCACCCCGGGGCGAAAGGCCTGGCGCATGGGTTGGCAGTGGCGGTCCAGCGCGCCGGCCACCGCCAGCACCTGGCCCACGGTGTCGGTCAGCAGCACGGCGTAACCCACGTCGGACACACGCCCGGCCAGCACGTCGAGCTCGGGGCGGGCGGCCTGCAGCAAGCGGTGTTCGCGCTCCAGCAGGGCGCTCAGGTGGCTGCGCTCCACCGGGTCGAACACCACATGCTCCTGGGGCGCGCGGCCCGACTGGCGGCAACGCTCCCATGACCGCAGCAAGGGCTGCTCCAGCAGCCCGTCGGGCAGCCTGCCGTCGTTGAAATAGTGCTGGCGGGCTTCCCAGATGCGCTCGGGCCGGTAGTCGATGCGCGGACTCGGCAGGGTGGGGGCTGGGTCGTTCATGGGCGGCAGGTGAGAGGGGTTGATGCACTTTAGTTCATGCTGTTGGCTGCCTCATGCGGGTTTACCCGGCGTTGAGACGGATCGTCCCGGGTTGAGACGAAAAGCGCGTCTCGGTGAGACGTCTTCGCCGGGGCTGGCGTAGGAACGAACCCGTTGGACGGCCTCCGATGGACCCAAAACCCCGGACAAACCCGCAGAAAAATGGCGCGCATGCATTGGATTGCCGTTTTGGCACAGCGCTTGCAGAAACACCGCCGGTGACCCATCACGAACCTAAATACGGAGACAACCCATGAGTGCAAGCAGCCCCGCCATCTGGTCAGGCAAGATTTTCAGCAACGGATGGACAGACGCCGCTGGCGGCGTGCAGGCCGTGCGGGAACCCGCCACCGGCCAGTCCCTGGAACAAACCGGCATCGCCAATCCGGCCGACGTGAACCGCGCCGCCGCCAGTGCCAAGGCCGCCCGCGCCGCCTGGGCCGCCACGCCGTTTGACCAGCGCGCGGCGGTGATGCGCGAGGCCGCGCGTTTGCTGAAAGAGCGCGCCGCCGACATCAACATCTGGAACATCCGCGAATGCGGCTCCATCGGCCCCAAGGCCGAATGGGAACTGCACGCCACCTACGAGCAGATGCTGATGGCCGCCGCGCTGCCCATGCAGGCCAACGGGCAGCTGTTCCCCTCGTCCATGCCCGGGCGAACCAACCTCTGGCGCCGGGTGCCCATGGGCACGGTGGGGGTGATCGCCCCCTGGAACTTCCCGCTGCTGCTGGCCATGCGCTCGGTGGCGCCGGCGCTGGCACTGGGCAACGCCGTGCTGCTCAAGCCCGACGCCCAGACGGCGGTGACCGGTGGCCACCTGATCGCCCAGGTGTTTGCCGATGCGGGCCTGCCCGACGGTGTGCTGCACGTGTTGCCGGGCGGCCCCGAAACAGGGGACGCGGTGGTGCGCCACCCGGACGTGACCATGATTTCTTTCACCGGCTCGACGGCGGTGGGCAAGAGCATTGGCGCCACCTGTGGCGGGCTGCTGAAAAAGGTGGCGCTGGAACTGGGGGGCAACAACGCCCTCATCGTGCTGGACGACGCCAACCTGGACGCCGCCGCCTCCAACGGCGCCTGGGGTGCCTTTCTGCACCAGGGGCAGATCTGCATGCAGGCCGGGCGGCACCTGGTGCAGCGCAAGGTGGCCCAGGCTTATGCCGACAAGCTGGTCCAGCGAGCGAAGGCGCTCTACGTGGGCGACCCGCACGCCGGCCCCGCGCACCTGGGCCCCATCATCAACGCCAAGCAGTGCAACCGCGTGCAGGACATCGTGGACCGGAGCGTGGCCCAGGGTGCCCGGCTGCTGACCGGGGGCACGCACGAAGGCCTGTTCTTCCAGCCCACGGTGTTGTCGGGCGTGACCGCCGACATGCCCGCGTTCGCCGACGAGATCTTTGGCCCCGTGGCCCCCATCACGGTGTTCGACACCGAGGATGAAGCCGTCGAGCTGGTCAACGCTTCGCCCTACGGGCTGGCGGCCGCCATCCACAGCGCCAACGTGTCGCGCGCCATGTCCGTGGCCAACCGGCTGCACACCGGAATGATCCACGTCAACGACCAGACCGTGAACAACGAATTCCACGTGCCCTTCGGTGGCATGGGCGCCTCAGGCAACGGCGGGCGCTTTGGCGGCCCGGCCAACCTGGACGAGTTCACCCAGACCCAGTGGGTCAGCGTGATGGAGCAACCCATCGTCTACCCCTTCTGACCCACGGACACAGAGAGGACACACCATGATTCTGGACACCCCATCCCCGTTGAACCAGGCCCTGAAGATCGTCGGGCGTCTGTCGCGTCGCGACTTCATGGTCTTTGCCGGTGCCGCCGTGGGCGTGGCCGCCGGTGGCGCCGCGTCGGTGGCGCAGGCCCAGGCCCCGGCGCTCAAGAGCATCAACGCCGCCGAGGCCGCCATCTTCCGCCGCGTGGCCGAGGTGGTGCTGCCGGTGGGCGGCAGCCCGCTGGCGCCCTGGACGCCCGAGGGGCTGCTGGGCACGCTGGACGCGGCCCTGCTGGGCACCATGCCGCCCCACGTGCTGGCGGGCCTCAAGGGCGGGCTGCAGTACTTCAACGAAGGCCCGGTGGCGCAGCACGGCAAGCGCTTCACGGCGCTGGACGACGCCACGGCCACCGCCTTTCTGGACGCCTGGGGCAACGCCAAAGAGGTGCCACACCGTGCCCTGGCTTCGGGCCTGAAGAAGCTGGTGCAGCTCTCGTACTGGGCCAACCCTGCGTCCTGGGCGCCGCTGGAATACGACGGACCGATATCGAAACGCAACGGCCTGAAGTCCCTCGGCAACGCCCCGCTGCCCACGCGCTGAGCCCCCACATCGGAGACAACATGAAAAAACACGCGATCAAAGTTGAAAAGCAAGGCCTCAAGGTCACCCAGGCCGCGGACATCCAAGACAGCCAGCTTCACCTGAAGGCCGACGCCGTGGTGGTGGGCTCGGGGGCGGGCGGTGCCATCGCCGCCTACGAGCTGGCCAAGGCGGGCAAGAAGGTGGTGGTGCTGGAGGCCGGGCCGTACATCACCTCCGACAAGTTCCCCGAGATGCTGGCCGTGGCCATGGGCACGCTCTACCAGGACCATGGCGGGCAGACCAATTCGGCGGGCGACATCTCGGTGCTGCAGGGCGCCTGCGTGGGCGGCTCCACGGTGGTCAACGCCGCGCTGTGCTTTCGCACGCCCGACTACTACCTCAAGCTCTGGGCCAAGGAATTCGGCCTGACCAACCTCACCCCGGCGGTGATGAAGCCCATCTTTGAAAAGGTGGAGCGCAATCTGCACATCAAGACGGTGGGGCCGCAGGAAACCAGCCCGGGCGCGCTGCTGATCGGCCAGGGCATGGACAAGCTGGGCTACCCCCAGGGCAAGGCCCGGCGCAACATCAAAGACTGCGCCATGACCGGCTTCTGCTTCAGCGGCTGCACCACCGACCGCAAGCAGTCCATGCTGGTGACCTACCTGCCGTGGGCGGTGGCGCACGGCGCCGTCATCCATTCGGACACCCGCGTCACCGAGCTGCTGTCGAAAGAGGGCAAGGCGGTGGGCGTCAAGGGCGAGATCATTGACCCGGCCACCGGCCGCAAGAAGGCGGACATCCAGGTCGACGCGCCTCTGGTGGTGCTGGCGGCCGGCCCGATCCAGACGCCGTTGTTGTTGCTCAAGAGCGGGCTGGCCAACAGCAGCGGACAGGTGGGCAAGAACTTTGCGTGCCATCCGTCCATGTCGGTCACCGCCGAGTTTCCGCACGAGGTGCGCGATTTCCACGGCGCCACCCACTCGCTGTACATGGACCAGAACACCCTGCCCGACAAGGGCGGCTACATCCTGCTCAACGCCATCCAGGAGCCGGTGGAAGCCAGCTTCCAGGCCGAGCCGGGCACGGGCAAGCCGTATGTGGCCTATATGTCGGGCTACAAGAACACCATCCGCCTGATCAGCCTGATCCATGACCAGAACGTGGGCCAGGTGAGCTGGAAGGACGGACAGAAAGACATCAGCTACTTTGTGGACGACCAGGACTTCGAGTCCATGAAAAAGGGGCTGATCGCCACGGCCAAGATCCTGTTCGCCTCGGGCGCTAAGCGGCTGTACCTGCCCACCACCCACATCTCGAGCATCGACCGCGTGGAAGACGTGGACAAGGTCATCGGCGGCCTGAAGAACGAACCCGCTCGCTACAAGTACACCTCGTTCCACCCGCAGGGCACCTGCCGCATGGGGCGCGACCCGAAGAAGACGGTGGTCAACCCCCACGGCGAGACGCACGACGTGAAAAACCTCTACGTGGTGGACGCCAGCCTGCTGCCCACCTCCATCGGCTACAACCCGTCGGAGACGGTGTACGCGCTGGCGCACTACGTGTGCGAGCAGATGCTCAAGGCCAAAGCATGAGCGCCGCGCCGGGCCGTTCCCAAGCAAGCTCGCACCGCAGCCCGCAGGGCGAAGGTACTCCAGTGAGCTCCAAAGCATGAACCGACCCCATGACCAGTTCACCACCGTAGAGGGCCACCAAGTCCGGTACTGGCAGGTGGGCCGGGAAGGGCCGGGGGTGGTGTGCCTCCACGGCATCGGCTGCTCGGTGCTGGAGTGGGAACACAGCATCCACGCCCTGGCCACGCGGCACCGGGTATACGCGCTGGATCTGCTGGGGTGTGGGCTCACGGCCAAGCCCGCCGATGCGAGCTACGACGTGGCGGCCTTGGCCCGGTTCACGCTGGGGTTCATGGACGCCATGGGGCTGGATCAGGCGTCGCTGGTGGGCAACTCGCTGGGCGCTCGGGTGGCCATGGAGTGCGCTGCGGTGGCCCCGCAACGGGTGCGCTCGCTGGTGCTCTCGGCCCCGGCGGCCATGGACAACCCGACCCTGTTCGATTTCAGGCTGGCCTCGCTGCCGGTGCTGGGCGAGCTGCTCACCCGGCCCACCGCGTTCGGCACCGCCCGGCTGTGGCGAACGGCGGTGGCCGATCCGGCGTGCATCACGCCAGAGATGGTGCGGGAAAAAGTGGCGCTGGCCCGGCAACCGGGCGCGCAGGCGGCCTTCCTGAAAACCCTGCGGGGCTTGATCCACCTGGGCGGCTTTCGCTCATCGGTCATTGACGACTCCCATGCCAAGGCACGGCGCATCCAGGCGCCCACCTGCGTGGTCTGGGGCCAGCAGGACCGTTTCCTGCCCGTGGGCCACCTCGACACCCTGATGCGGCTGGTGCCCCACGCGAAGCCGGTGGTGCTCGCGCCCTGCGGGCATGCGCCCATGGTGGAGCGGCCGGCGGATTTCAGCGGGATCGCGCTGGATTTCCTGGCCGATCCAGGCGCACCCCTGCATCTCGCGCAGCAAGCCGGCCTCACTCCTGCCGGGTCTCGTAGTGAAAGACCTTGCTGACGATCTGCCAGCGGCCGTCCAGCTTGAGCAGGACGAGGAAGTCCGTGAAGAACTTGGGCGGGATGGAGCACTCCAGCTTGGCAAACGCCGTCACCGGGCCTGCGAATTCGATCGCCAGGATGCGGTCCGTGGGCGGGTGCCCCTGGCTGGCGGGTGAAGGCCGCTGCTCGACGACCGGGAAATACCGCGCCATGTCCAGGTGCAGCAGCGTGCCGTCGGTGGCGCAGAAGTAGTGCGCCTCGGGGTGGAAGGCGCGCTTCAGACGCGCGGTGTCGCTGTGGCGCAGCCCGGCAAAGTAGTCACCCAGCACCGCGGTCACGCCGCTGAAGTCGGGCGCGGCGGTGGTTGGAATGCCTTCGCCCTGCGGGCTGCGGTGCGAGCTTGCTTGGGAACGGCCCGGCGCGGCGCTCATGGCTTGCCCCGGCGGAACTCGGTCACCGTCAGGCCGCCCAGTCCCCAGTTGTCCAGATCCACTTCATCGATGACCACATGCGTCAAGGCCGGGTTCTTCTGCAGCACCCGTGTCAGCAGGTCTGTCACCCCGGCGATGAGCTCGGCTTTCTGTTCGCGCGTCACGCCTTCGCGCGTGACCTTGATGTTGACGTAAGGCATGTGGACCTCCTTCAACCCAGGCGCCGGACCGAGTCGGCGATGCGTTGCCCGAACAACCGTGCCGTCTCGAGGTCCCCGGCGACCATCTCGTCGGGCGTCGCGTCCGCCGGGGTAGCCGTCATCAGGCCGGCGAAAGAGGCCAGGTAGTTGACGTCGTCACGCGCCGAGGCCTTGGCGTTGCTGGGCATCATTCCCGTGCTCACCCAGAGCATGGCGTGTTGCTGCGACAGCGTGAACAGCGTGTGCAGGGTGGACAGCTTGTCGCCGTTGATGCCGGCACTGTTGGTGAAGCCCGCGGCGAGCTTGTCCTTCCAGCCCTGGCGGGCCCAGACGGCTGAGCTGGTATCCATGAATTTCTTGAACTGCCAGCTGACGCTGCCCATGTAGGTGGGCGAGCCAAACACGATGGCGCGCGATGCCGCCAGGCTGTCCCAGCCCTCGGGCGGCAGCTCGCCCTGCTCGTTGATGGCCAGCAGCGTGGCGCCGCTGCCTTGGGCCACCGCTTGCGCCACTTTGGCCGTGTGGCCGTAGCCACTGTGAAACACGATGCTGATCGGGGAGGTCATTGCCTGGGTTCCTTGTCCTTGTTGATGGGAGAGCGCAAGGTTATTGACTTCATTCAGGCAGATAAACTGCCTTCGCTTCAATTCATTCATTACATGGAGTAATTCATGGCCCGGCAATTCGACCCGGTGATGCTCGGCAGCATCGAGCTTTTCTGCCTGGCGGCGGAGCTGGAAAGCTTTACCGCTGCCGCGACGCAGGCCGGTCTCACGCCTGCGGCAGTCAGCCGGGCCATCGGACGGCTGGAGGCGCGCTTGCAGGTGCGCCTGTTCGTGCGCAGCACCCGCCGGATCCGCCTGACCGAGGGAGGTCGGGCCTACCTGGCGCAGTGCAGACAGGCGCTCAACCAGCTGGTGGAGGCCGAGCGCGAGCTGACGGGCCGCCAGGCGGCGCCGGCGGGTGTGCTGCGCATCAGCGTGCCCACCACCCTGGGGCACCACGGCGTGTTGCGCCTGCTGCCGGGTTTTCGCCGCCGCTACCCGCAGGTGCAGGTCGAGGTGCATCTGAGCAACCGCAACGTGGACTTCATCGCGGATGGCTTCGACCTGGCCGTGCGCGCACGCGCGCAACCCGACTCGGGCCTGGTCGCCCGCAAGTTGATGGACGCGGCGCTGGTGGTGGTGGCCGCGCCCGAATACCTGGCGCAGGCCGGGCGACCTGTGACGCTGGACGACCTGGCGCAGCACGAGTGCATCCAGTTCGTGCTGCCCGCCACCGGCCAAAGGGTGCCCTGGGCCTTTCGCCTGGACGGGCAGGACATCGATGTGAACACGGACGGGGGGTTCACTTGCTCGGAGGACCTGCTGGGTGTGGTCACCCTGGCGCGCGCCGGCGCGGGCTTGCTGCAGACCTACCGGTTCATCGTGGAGGAAGACCTGGCGCGCGGCGAGCTTGTTGAACTGCTGCAGCCTTACGCGGGGCGCTCACGGCCGTTCTCGCTCATCTATCCCGCCAACCGGCACATGCCGCTGAAAGTGCGAGTGTTCATCGACCACGTTCTGGCGGCCTTGGGCAACGGCCCGCTTCAGTCGGCACAGCATCCCCCCGGCTGACGGGCCCGGGGGCCAGCCGGGCTATGCCGCGGACTGCATGCGCAAGCGCCGCGCCTGTTCCTCGGCCTGCGCGTCGCCAATTTCGCGCAGCACGCCGCCCAGGTCCACCGCGCCTTGTGGGCGCGCAAAGTGGCCCGTCAGTGCCACGTCGGTGTCGAGCATGCCGCGCTGGTACAGGTCCCAGATCTCGGGGCCGTGGGAGGTGGCCAGCAGCTCGGGCGCGAACTGGCCGAAGAAGTCGCGCAGGTTGGCCACGTCGCGCAGCAGCATGCGCTGGGCGTGGTTGTTGCCCGCGGCGTCCACCGCCTGCGGCAGGTCGATGATCACCGGGCCATCGGCGCCGTCCACATGGCCCAGCAGGATGTTGAATTCCGACAGGTCGCCATGCACGACGCCCGCGCCCAGCATGCGCACCACCTCCACCAGCAGCGTGGCGTGGTGGGCGCGCGCGGCCTCGGGTGTGAATGACACGTCGTTCAGGCGCGGCGCGGCGTCGCCGTGGGCGTCGGTCACCAGCTCCATCAGCAGCACGCCGTCGTGAAAGTTGTGGGGCTGCGGCACCCGCACGCCGGCAGCGGCCAGGCGGTACAGCGCGTCCACCTCGGCGCTTTGCCAGGCGGCTTCCTGCGCCTGGCGGCCGAACTTCGTGCCCTTGGCCATGGCGCGGGCCTGGCGTGAGTTCTTCACGCGGCGGTTCTCGGTGTAGTCCACCGCCTGGCGAAAGCTGCGCTGCGTGGCTTCCTTGTAGATCTTGGCGCAGCGCGTCTCGTCACCGCAGCGCACCACGTACACCATGGCCTCCTTGCCGCTCATGAGCTGACGCACCACGGTGTCGATCAGGCCTTCTTCGATCAGCGACTGGAGTCTGGGGGGTGCTTTCATCCACGCATTCTGCGCCCCCGACCGGCCCGCCCCGTGGACCCCGGGCCTTTTGTTTATTCGACCGCCTGTTTTTTTAATGCATTCTGGTGGGTTGCAGGGCTCTGATGAATACCATTGGATTAGCCGAAAAAATGTTCTCTTATTCGTTTAATTTGTCAGCTGCCCTGCCGATAGTTGGATTGTGTGGATGGGAAGAATCGCTCCGCATAGGCACATTGATCCAATTGAAAGGGTAATAGCATGAAATACGCCAAATGGGTTTTGTCAATGGCCGCTCTGGCTGGCCTGGCCGCTTGCTCCACACCCGTGACGAACCCGGCCGTGGCCGAAGGATTCGACGCCAACATCACCCGGTTTTCGCACTCCGACGTGAATGAGGCCGCGAGTGCCTATGTGGCCTTGTACAAGCACACCATCGAAAAAACCGTTGCCCAGCGGCAATACCAGGAAGACCTGGCCTACAAGCACCTGACCGCCGAAGCCTGCTTTGACAGCCGTGCCAACCGCTTGCTGAACAAACCGGTTTCGCACCAGGAGAAGGAAGAATTGATTCTTTCTTATGTCTCGCGTGAAGAGCTGAAGCAATACCAGACGCTGTCCAAAGGCTATTTCAATCGCATCAATGCGCTGGAATTGCTGACCTGCGACACGGCAGGCCTCAAGGTGGCGTCCAACGCCATCCACAACTGATTCGCAACCCCCCACTGCCCAAAAGCCGGAACCCGATTCCGGCTTTTGTCGTTTGGGGGCTGCACCCACCGCAGAGGGTGGCCCGTTGAGCGGTCCCGACAGTTGGTAACAACGGCGCCCGCCCAGCCCTTGCCGCTGCACCATGGGGGCCCTATGCTGAACCCGGCAACCCTGCTGGAGTTTCATGCCCAAATCCCCTGTTTCCACGCCGCACCATCGGCAGCCCGACCGCCGAGCGGCCCTGGCGCAATACCGCTCACGCGCCAATGACTACGACAGGGAGCTGGCGCTGTTCGAACCCTTGCGCCGAGAGGCCATCGGGCACCTGAACCTGAGCCGCGGTGCCACCGTGCTGGACGTGGGCTGTGGCACCGGCCTGAGCTTTGCCTTGCTGGACGACGCGGTGGGCCGGAAAGGTCGCATCGTGGGCATCGAACAATGCCCCGAGATGATGGACAAGGCCCGCGAGCGTGTCGCCGCGCAGGGCTGGCGCCATGTGAGCCTGATCCAGGCGCCCGCCGAAACGGCGCGGCTGGACGCGCTGGCCGATGCGGCCCTGTTTCATTTCACGCACGACGTGCTGCGGTGCCCCGAGGCCATCGCCAACATACTGCGCCACCTCAAGCCCGGCGCGCGCGTGGTCGCCACCGGGCTGCAGTGGGCGCCGCTGTGGGCCTGGCCGGTGAACCTGTTCGTGCTGGGGGCGGCGCTGTATTCGGTCACCACGATGGACGGCCTGGGGCAACCCTGGAGCGGTCTGGCCGATCAGCTGGGCGCGGTCGATGTGGACAACAGCTGGATGATGGGTGGCATCTACATGGCCACGGGAACATGGCGGGGCGCCGAATAGCAGGGACGCTTGAAGTGAAACCCGGCCTCAGCCGCCCGGCGTTTCGCCCAGGGTGAGGACCCGGGCCAGCGGCACACCTTCGGGGGCCAGATAGTCCGCCAGCACCCAGGCCCGGCTGGGGTGATCGGCCGCGTCCTGCAGCAGCTCCAGCAAGAAGCGGATGGACGGTGCATCGAGTGCCGCAAAGGGCTGGTCGATCAGCGTGAGCGCGGTGCCAGCGGCAAACGCGGCGCAGAGCCAGACCTTGCGTTTGCTGCCGGCCGAGAGCATGTACAGCGGCTTGTCCAGATGGGGTCGCAGTGTGAAGCCCGCCACCAGCTCGGTGAGTGCGGCGCGGCTGAAGGCGGGGTAGTGGTGGCTCAGGCTGTCCAGGTAGCCGGCGGCGCTGATGGCGTCGTGCGCTTCGGTCTGCGGATCGATCCAGAACACCTGCTGGCGGTAGGCATCGTGATGCTGGTCCAGCCGCACGCCGTGCACGCTGAGCGTGCCGCCCTGGGCCTGCAGGTCGCCCGCCATCAGACCCAGCAGGGTGCTCTTGCCGCAACCATCGTCGCCACGAATCAGGCTGACGCCCGGCGGGATGTTGAAGCTCAGTTCCTGGAACAGGGTCCGGCCGGGCCAGCCGAAACTCAACCGGTCAACGAGCAGCACGGGGGGCTTGTCCATCACGGTGTGCCTCAGTATTGGATGTTGTAGCGCGTGCCTCGGTGGTTGAGCACGGCGCCGCGAGGGCCGATCACTTCCAGCTTGAGATCGGGCGCGATGTCCTGGCCTTCGTGCAGCACCAGGCCGTTGGCGATGAGCATGCGGTGGGCCGGGTTTTCGGAGTAGGTGGCGCCGCTGATCTTGACTTCAGGGCCCACGCCGCTGGCGTAGACGGGCAGCGTGCTGGCGGGGCGCGCGGGGGCTGTGGCGGGGGTGGGCGGCTTCGGCACGCCGACATCGGGGTTGTGCGCCGCTGTGTCGGGGGGCACTGGGGTGGCCACGGGCGGAGCGGCGACCGGCAGGGCCACAGGCGCTTGCAGCGGGGCAGGTGGCACAGCGGGTGGGGGAACGGGCGCGGGCTCGGGCGCCAGGATGGGCAGCGCGGAGGCGGGTGGTGGCGATGGTGGCGCCAGGGCCAGCCGGGCGGCGATCTGGGAGGCGGCTGTGGACGCTGCGGCAGGCTGTGGGGCGGCCGGTGCGCGGCCATTCCACCACCAGACCAGTGCCGCAGCGACCGCCAGCACCGCGGCGCCGAGCATGAGCGTGCGGCGGCCCATGGCCGGGGAGCCGGTCCGGGCTTGGATGGCCGTGCCGTGGCTGTGCAGGCCCGGCACGTGGCCACGCTCGCGCTCTCTTTCGGCGTCCGCGCGTTTGAGCGCATCAAGAATGTAGGACATGGGCGTTCCTCAGATGGTTGGCGACCTGAGGCGAGGCTCTTTCACGCCGCTGACCCGGTTGATTTGCATGAAGGTCATCGGACCCGCCAGGCCGTCTGTTTCCAGGCCTTGGCTGCGCTGAAACGCTTCAATTTTTCTTGTCAAATTGTTTGCCGATGCGATCATCGGTTGATTCGTCGCCAGTTGGTCGAGCTGCTGACGCAGCCAAGCACCTGCCGGACCGTCGTCTCCCCGACGAAGCACTCCTTGGTGTCCCGGCGGATGCTGCCACAGTGTGGCGTAGTCGCCTCGCCAGATGTCGGCCAGCACGCTCAGGGGAAGCCGCCATGCTTCAGATCCTGAATGCAGCGTGACCGAGTCCTGCGTGATGGCCGTCAGCAAGGCCCAGCGACCGTCATGGCCGGGAAGGTACAAGGTGAGCACCGCCGGGCGATCCATCTGAATCAGGCCATGCAATGTCATGCGATCGGTCCGGAAACATTGCAGGCCGAGTCGCAACGCGCTGGCACAGGGGTCGGCGCCTTCAAGCGGTTTGCTCCAAAGCACACCCAATTCGCGCAATCCGGCGAGTTCGCTGGTCAGCAAAGCGCTGGCTGTGGGCAGGCTGATGGAAGGCAGGGGTGCTTCTACCCGTGCAGTTGGGTCGGGGACGGGATCGGTGGCACTGACGTCTGACGGTGTTGAGGCGGCAGCGGGGGCCGGCACTGGCGTGGTGGTTGACGGGTTTGTCGCTGGTGGTGATGCGGCCACCGTAGGCGATGTGGGCTCGCTGATGTTTCCCGAGGGAGCCGGCGACCCGTGCCACAGCCAGAACAGCGCAGCGGCGACAATACCTCCACCCAATGCGCCCAGCAGCAGGTTTTTGGCGCCAGCGGTCCACCGCTGAACCCACACAGGGGTTGCTGAAGGGGGGAGGGCTTCGGATTCAAACACTTCGGTTGCTGCCCTATTCACCACGGCCTGGTCCACACGGGGCAAGCCATTGGCGTAGGCGCCCAAGAGGGAGCGGTCACAGAGCAGGTTGATGCGGCGGGGCACGCCGCGCGTGATGGTGTGAATGCGCTTCAGCGCCGTCGCAGAAAACGGTATCGGTCCACGCAGTCCGCCAATGCCCATCCGGTGCTGAATGTACTGACGGGTCTCCATCTCGGTGAGTGCACTCAGATGGAACCGGGCAATGACGCGTTGCGCCAGTTGCTCCAGTTCCGGCCGTGCAACCATCTGGCGGAGTTCGGGTTGCCCAATCAGGATCACTTGCAGCAACTTTCGCTCGGCGGTTTCCAGGTTGGTCAGCAGCCGCAACTGCTCCAGCACGTGAGGCGTGAGGTTTTGTGCCTCGTCAATGATCAGGATATTCTGCTGGCCCTTGGCGTGGCTGGCCAGCAGGTACTCGTTGAGCGGATCAAGGTGGTCCTTGATCGTGGCCGGGCCAATGCCTGTGTGCTGGACCGGGATCTGGAACTCGTGGCAGATCGTCTTCAGGAGGTCTGACACCGTCAACTTGGGGTTGAAGATGTAGGCCACCCGGCAGTGCTTTGGCAACTGCTCAAGGAAGCAACGGCAGATGGTGGTCTTGCCCGCGCCAATTTCACCGCTGAGCAATACAAATCCACCACCACCACGGATGCCGTAGAGCAGATGGGCCAAAGCCTCCCGATGGCGCTCACTCATGAAGAGGTAGTGCGGATCGGGAGCTATCGAAAAAGGCTCTTGTTTTAGACCAAAGTATTCGGCGTACATGGTCCAAGCATACCGGGCCCCTCAGGGCCGGGCAAACACGCCCGACCGCGGGCGGGTCGGGCGTGTAGGGTGCGGCAGCAGAGTGGCTTGGCTCAGGCCGCGAGCTGCATGGAGGCGGGCTTGCTGGCGGAGGCGCTGGTGGTTGTGCCGGCGCTGGCGGAGCCGCCCGAAGCCTTGGCGGCCGAGGCCACCGAGCATTCGATATCACCCGAAAGCTGGCCGCCTTCTTCGATCACGACCTTGCCGTAGCGGATCTTGCCGGTCACTTTGCCGGTGGCGTAGATCACCAGCTTCTGGCGCACCGTGAGGTTGCCATCGAACACGCCGCGGATCTCGGCGATGTCGATCTCGGCCGAGCCCTTGAAGGCCCCTTGTTCGGCGATCTGGATCACGCGCGAGTCCATCGTGGCCTCCACCAGACCCTCCACCACCAAGGTGTCGCAGTCGGTGATTTCGACGCCCTTGAGCTTGATGTTCGGGCCCACGGTCAGCTTGCTGCCGCCCTCGGGCACCACGGTGCTCGACGCCATCGAAGCGCTGCTGGCCACCGGGGCCGGTGCTGCGGGGGTCTGGGGCTGGGCCGGGGCTTGCGGCTGGGTGGAAACGCCGCTGCCGACCGCTCCGTAGCGCTGTGGGGTCTGGCCTTGGGTCAGGGGTTTGGGTAGTTCGGTTTCGCGTTTTCCAAAATGCAATGCCATGCCAGCTCCTTCAAAAAGTGAAGCGTTCATGCTAAGGGCCATGCGGCTTACATTCCTGCTGCGACCGTAAGAGTGGTAACGGGATGAACCGTACTTTCCGTTGCCGGTTTTGCATTTTTTCTTGTAACGGCTCGGGACGGGCGGCGCGCCTCGATGTCACGGATCAAGGCCCGCGCTTCGTCGCCTTCGGGGTTGTGGCGCGTGATGCCGTCGAACACCGTGGCCATCTGCTGTGACTGCTCCAGCCCCATGGTGAGCATCACCTGGTTGACCACCTGCTGGGCTTCCCGTGCAACCAGTTTGGCCTGCACGATCCAGAAGCGACTGCCTGGCGAGGGGTTCGTCCGCGCCACGCCCCCTTTTCAAAGCCCCAAGCCCCATGCGCAAACCTCGCCGGAGTGCAAAAACCTCTGCGCTTAGCACAATGCAAACCTTGGTTTATTAAAATATAATTAAAATTCTTGAGGTTGAAGCGACACGACAACAAATTATTACAAGCAATTTAATCTTTGGCAGACAAGCGATAAGTCGTGATATTTTCCGCACCCGCAATCGTTTGTTTTGAGCTTTTCCTCAAATTTCGTTCGATCCGCTTCGGCCCGAAGGCAGTCCAGGAGAGCCCGGAAGAGCCGGTCAGCAGACCACGGGTACCCGCAAGTGGCCCCATGTCGCGACTCAACGTTGCAGGCCCATCGACGACCACAGCGCAAGCTCTCCATACGACACAGCGGCCTTCCGTCCAACCAGCGCCTAGAAATGATGATGAAAATCAAGGAAAACAATAAGGACTTCACGGCACGGCGCTGTGTGCTCAAGGGAATGGCCGTCTTGCCGCTCGCTGGGACCCTCGTGGCCTGCGGCGGCGACCCCGGGAGCGCCAGCGTCGATGAGCCGCTCCTCGATGACACCCCACTCCCCGACGGTGGGGGGTCCCCGGGGGCGTCACACCCACCGTCTGCGAAGCCACATCCTCATCCGTCTACACCAGCCCCTGTGCCCGAGCCGGCACCAGCACCAGCACCAGCACCAGCACCAGCACCTGAGCCGGCGCCCGAACCAGCGCCAGCCCCCGAACCAGCACCAGTGGCGGCCGGGCATCCCGGTCTGCTGCACACCACGAGCGACCTTAAACGCATGGCGGAAATGGTCGCCGTCAGCCAGGAGCCCTGGCTGGGGGGATGGAACGTGCTGCTGGGCGGCCGCCGCGCCAACCTGAACGCCACGCCTTTCCCCTTGGAGGTGGTCATCCGTGGCGTTTCCGGCGCCGAGAACTACGGCGTGATGGTCACCGACATGATGCGTACCTACCACCTGGCGCTGCGCTGGCACATCTCGGGCGACGAAGCCTATGCCCGGGATGCGGTGAAGTTCCTCAACGCTTGGTCGTCCACGCTGAAGGAGCTGGGTGGCAACTCCAATCTGTATCTCTCGTCGGGCCTGTATGGCACCCAGTGGGCCAATGCCGCAGAGCTGATGCGCAACTATCCCGGCTGGGCGCCAGAGGACCGGGCCCGCTTCCAGGACATGCTGCTCAAGGTGTTCTACACGCGGGCCCACGAGTTCCTGACCAACCACAACGGCAGCGAAATCCGCAAGGTCACCCACTACTGGGCCAACTGGGACCTGGCCAACCTCTGCGCCGCGTATGCCATTGGCGTGTTCTGCGACCGGTCCGACATCACGGACTTCGCAGTGAACTACTACAAGAACGGCCGGGGCAACGGCGCCTCCGCCCACCATGTCTACTACCTGCACCCGGGGCACCTGGGCCAATGGCAGGAGACGCACCGCGACCAGGGCCACTCCACCCTGGGCATCGCGCTGGCGGGCTGCCTTTGCGAAATGGCCTGGAACCAGGGCGTGGACCTCTACGGCTATGCCAACAACCGCCTGCTGGCCGGTGCCGAATACGTGGCCCGCAACAACCTGAACGACCCGGCCACGATGCCCTTCGTGCCATATACGGGCGTGCACGGGACGGGCCTTGCCGCCGCCGGCACGGGCTCCCGCCGCCCTTGCTTCGAGCGCATCTACCACCACTACGTGAGCCGCAGGGGCCTGTCGGCCCCGTGGACCAGAGCGATGCTCGACCAGATGCGGCCGGAACGCATCGACGGCGGCGACGACCCCGGCATGGGCACGCTGCTGTACACGCGCAGCGCCGCCCCCGCCGCGCCCCCGAGGGGGCTCACGGCCTTTCTCAACGACGGCAAGGTGCTGCTGTCGTGGTGGGGCAGCGCGGACGCCACGCACTACCTCGTTCAGCGCTCGGGCTCCCGCAACGGGCCCTTCGCCACAATCGCCCAGGTCACCGAGCCGCGCACTTACACCGATGCGCCGGCCCCGGGCACCTGGTACTACCGGATCAGCGCGGTCACCCCCCAGGGCGAGCGGCTCGGGGTCGACAAGGCCCGCGTGGTCACCCCGGGCGAGCTGTGGCTGCACCTGCCCCTGAACGGCAATGCCGATGATGCCAGCGGCAATGGGCGACACGCCAAGTTGGAGGGAGGGACCAGCTTCGACACCGGCCGCGCCGGCGGTAACTGCCTGGTATTTGACGGCGACAAAGGACACGTGGCCCTGCCCGACGGAGCCGTGTCGGCCCTGGGCGACTTCACGGTCGCGGTGTGGGTCCAGGTGGACACCACCGCCGTCAACACCCGCATCTTCGACTTCGGCTCGGACGACGTGGCCTACATCGCCCTGTCCCCCCGCAGCGGAGAGCAAAAGCTCCAACTCATGGCGTCACGCGATCAGTTCTGGCCCGCGCAGCCCTTGGCCGCAGACCCGTTGCCCACGGGCCGCTGGGTGCACGTGGCCGTCACCCTCGCCGGGACAGTGGGCACGCTGTATGTGGACGGCCTGCCGGTCGCCACCCACAACGAGGTCTGGATGAACCCTTACCAGATGGGCCACACCAAGCAGACGTGGCTGGGACGCTCGCAATACGGGGGGGACCGGTACTTCAAGGGCCGCATGCAGGACTTCCGCATCTACAGCGGAGCGCTGTCGGCGGCTGCCATCGGGGCGTTGGCCCGTTAACGGTCTGGCCACAGGTGCGGGGCGCCGTGACGTTCAGCGTCAGGCGGCGCTGAACAGGTGCGCTGGCCGCGCTGCCTGCGCTACAGTGCCCGCACCATGACCGATCACTGGGTGCTGGGCAGCCGCCTGGCGCCGTCCATTGCCTTGCCGCTGCCCCAGGTAAGCGCGTTGCTGGCGCGCCTGGGCCAGTCGGACCGCCATGCCGTGGCCGAGGACCTGCTGCGGCTGGTGGGAGCGCAGGTGCCGCTGGCGCAGTGCACCATCTTTGCGTTCGAAGCGGGGCGGCGCCCGTCCATCGTGGCGGTGGGCGACCGCTCGCGCACGCAGGAGCTGCCGAACATCGCCGAGGCCTACGTGAGCCGCTTCCACCGGCTCGACGGCAGTGCCGCCGTGATGCGCGCCGAACTGGCCGCGGCGCAGAAGGCCGGCATGGCCGAGCCGCGCATCGTGCTGCACCGCCAGCGCGGCGAAGACATCGCCCACCCCGAGTACCGGCGCATCTGCTACGAGCTGCCGCAGGTGGCCGAGCGGCTGGCGGTGCTGGCGCTCTACGAGGGCCGGCGCTGGCTCTCGGTGAACCTGTACCGCGGCACCGAACACGGCCCGTTCGACGCCGCCGCCCTGGCCGTGGTGGATGCGTTTGCGCCGCTGATCGTGCACGCCGTGCGCCTGCACCACACCGGGCAGGCGGTGCATCAGGATGTGTCGGGCCTGCTGCTGGCGCGGCTGGTGCGTCGTTTTCCGGTGCTCACGCAGCGCGACCACGACGTGGTGGCCGCGCTGATGGACGGCCTGTCCACCGAGGCGCTGGCCGCGCGCCTGGGCCTGACGCTGGCCAGCGCCCGGACCTACCAGAAGCGCGTCCACAGCAAGCTCGGCGTGGCCGGGCAGCGCGAATTGCTGGCGCTCCTGCTCGACAGCGGCACCTGATCGGGGTCTTCCCTCAGCCGAACCGCGCAGTTCCCATATGGGGACATACACAGCAGAGGCCTTGCCTACACTGCGCCCATCGTCAGGAGACCCGCCATGCACCAGCCGCACGCCGAACCCCGGCGCTCCATCTACTACCCATACCAGGTGTTCGACGCCTGGCTGCCTTCACAGCACCCGCAGCCGCAGCACCACGCCGTGGTGATCGCCGGGGCCGGGCTGATCGGGCTGGTGGCGGCGCTGGAACTGGCCCGCCACGGCGTGAAATGCGTGCTGCTCGAATCGGAGCGCCAGGTGTCCGAAGGCAGCCGCGCCATCGTGTTCACGCGCCGTTCCATGGAGATCCTGCAGCAGGTGGGCGTGGCCGACCGCGTCACCCAGAACGGGCTACCCTGGCGCTTTGGCAACTCGTATTACCGCGGTCAGCGCGTGTTCCGCATGGAAGCCCCGCACGACCCGGACGACCGCTTCTTCCCCATGATCAACCTGCAGCAGCAGTACCTGGAGGAATACCTGATCGATGCGGTGCGGGCGAACCCGCTGATCGAGCTGCGCTGGGGCAACCGCGTGACCGCCGTGGCGCAAGACGGGCAGGGCGCCACGCTGGAGGTGGACACGCCCGAAGGCCCTTACATGCTGCAGACCGACTGGCTGGTGGCCGCCGACGGCGCGCGCTCCGGCATCCGCACGATGCTGGACCTGAAGCTCGAAGGCGCGTCCTACGAAGGCCGCTTCGTCATCGCCGACATCCGCATCGACCTGCCGCTGCCCACCGAACGCCTGGCGTTCTTTGACCCCGAGTGGAACCCCGGCAACACCATCCTCATGCACCGCGAGCCGCACGGCATCTGGCGCGTGGACTACCAGCTGCCGCCCGGCGAGGACCCCGAAGCCGCCCGGAGGCCCGAATCGCTCAAGACCCGCATCGACGCCCAACTGGCCATGATCGGCCACGCCGGCGTGCCCTGGGAGATGGACTGGTGTTCGGTCTATTCGGCCCGCGCGCTCACGCTGCCCAACTACGTGCACGGCCGCGTGCTGTTCACCGGCGACGCAGCCCACCTGCTGCCGATCTTCGGCGTGCGCGGCGCCAACACCGGGTTCCAGGATGCGCAGTGCCTGGCCTGGCGCCTGGCCTTCGTGGTCCGGGGTCTGGCCGGCGCGCCGCTGCTGGCGGGTTACAGCAGCGAACGCGTGGGTGCGGCGCGCGAAATCATCGACGAGGCCGGCAAGAGCACGCGCTTCATGACCCCGCCCACGCGCGGCTTCCGCCTGCTGCGCGACGCAGTGCTCTCACTCTCGCTCAGCGAACCTTTCGTGGGCCCGCTCTACCACTGGCGCACCTCGCGGCCGCACGAGTACCGCCACTCGCCGGCCAACAGCGCGGGTGACGACAACGCGCTGTTCAAGGCCGGGCCGGGCCACGGCGCGCCGCCGCAGAACGTGCGCCTGGGCGCCGACGACCACCTGCTGGACCACTTGGACCACCGTTTTTCTCTGCTGTACTTCACCGAAGCCGCCGCCGTGCCCGATGCGTTGCAAGCAGAGGTGAACCAACTGCGGGCACGGGGCCTGCCGCTGCGCATGATCGCCGTGGGCAGCGCCCAGCCGGTCGCTGGCGCCGATGAAACGCTGGCCGACGCCAATGGCCACCTGCGCGAGCGCTACGGCGTGCTGGCCAGCGGCGCGGCCTACCTGCTGCGGCCCGACCAGCACGTGTGCGCCCGCTGGATGAGCCTGGATGCGACGCGCCTGCGCGCTGCCCTGATCAACGCCGCTGGTCTGAAAAAAGAGGCATGAACATGAACCAGAACACCTTGACCACTTCCGGCCTGGAGCAGGTCTACGACGCGCTGGCCACGGCCATCGACGCGGCAGGCCCGGAGAAGACCGAGCTGTTTCTCGTCAAGCTCGCGCTGCTGAACGCCCACGCGCTGGCCGACCCGGCGGTGTTCCAGGCGCACATCGACGCGGCGCTGAAAGACCTTTGAAACCAGCAGCCCTATAAAGAGGCAGGGCAGGGGGTAAACCGTACACTTGCGGGTTATCCCCCGATTGCCCCCATGAACGCGCCCATCGACGTCTCTTTTTTCGCGCGCGCCGCCAAGCCGCTCACCAGCTACCGCCCCTATTGGGCCAAGCGGTTCGGCGTGGCGCCGTTCCTGCCCATGAGCCGCGCCGAGATGGAGCAACTGGGCTGGGACTCGTGCGACATCATCCTGGTGACCGGCGACGCCTATGTGGACCACCCCAGCTTCGGCATGGCGGTGATCGGCCGTGTGCTGGAGGCGCAGGGCTTTCGCGTCGGCATCATCGCCCAGCCCGACTGGCAGAGCGCCGAGCCTTTCAAGGCGCTGGGCAAGCCCAACCTGTTCTGGGGCGTGACCGCGGGCAACATGGACTCCATGATCAACCGCTACACGGCTGATCGAAAAATCCGCAGCGACGACGCCTACACACCTGGTGATGTGGGTGGCAAGCGGCCCGACCGCGCCGCCATCGTCTACAGCCAGCGCTGCCGCGAGGCCTTCAAGGACGTACCCATCGTGCTCGGCGGCATCGAAGGCAGCCTGCGCCGCATCGCCCACTACGACTACTGGAGCGACAAGGTGCGCCGCAGCATCGTGGTGGACAGCAAATGCGACCTGCTGCTCTACGGCAACGCCGAGCGCGCGCTGGTGGAGGTGGCGCACCGCATCGCCGCACGCGAACCGGTTGAACACATCACCGACGTGCGCGGTACCGCCTTCATCCGCCGCCCGCACGACCCCACGGCGGAGGGCTGGATCGAGATCGATTCCAGCGAGGTGGACCAGCCCGGCCACGTCGAAGACCACATCAATCCCTACCAGACCACCAGCGAACAGGCGCAGGCCCAGGGGCAGAGCTGCTCCAAGGAAGATGGCTCCCAACCCCCTCTCACGCCTGCGGGAGAGGGCCGGGGTGAGGGTTCTTCAGCCTACAAACCCATTACCATCCACCGCCCGTTAGGCGCCAGCGGTGTGGCCAAGCTGCCGCGCGACCGCAGCGTGATCCGCCTGCCCAGCTATGAGCAGGTCAAAAGTGACGCCGTGCTCTACGCCCACGCCAACCGTGTGCTGCACCTGGAAACCAACCCCGGCAACGCCCGTGCACTGGTGCAGGCGCACGGCGAAGGCGCCACGGCGCGTGACGTGTGGATCAACCCGCCGCCCATCCCGCTGACCACGGCCGAGATGGACTACGTGTTCGACCTGCCATACGCGCGCGGCCCGCATCCGGTCTACGCCGACGAACACGGCAAACACGACGGCGCGACCAAGATCCCAGCCTGGGAAATGATCCGCTTCTCGATCAACATCATGCGCGGCTGCTTTGGCGGCTGCACCTTCTGCTCCATCACCGAGCACGAGGGCCGCATCATCCAGAGCCGTTCGGAAGACTCGATCATCAAGGAGGTCGAAGACATCCGCGACAAGGTCGACGGCTTCACCGGCGTCATCTCCGACCTGGGCGGCCCCACGGCCAACATGTACCGCCTGGGCTGCAAGAGCCCGGCCATCGAAGCCGCCTGCCGCAAGCCCAGCTGCGTCTACCCCGGCATCTGCCAGAACCTGCACACCAACCACGATCCGCTGATCAAGATCTACCGCCGGGCGCGAGCGCTCAAGGGCATCAAGAAGATATTGATCGGCTCCGGCCTGCGCTACGACCTGGCCGTGAAGAGCCCGGAGTACGTCAAGGAACTGGTGCAGCACCACGTGGGCGGCTACCTCAAGATCGCGCCCGAGCACACCGAAGGCGGGCCGCTGTCCAAGATGATGAAGCCCGGCATCGGCAGCTACGACCGCTTCAAGACCATGTTCGAGAAGTACAGCGAAGAGGCGGGCAAGAAGCAGTTCCTCATCCCGTACTTCATCGCCGCCCACCCCGGCACCAGCGACGAGGACATGATGAACCTGGCCATCTGGCTGAAGAAAAACGGCTTTCGCGCCGACCAGGTGCAGACCTTCTACCCCAGCCCCATGGCCACGGCCACGGCGATGTATCACACCAGCCTGAACCCGCTCAAGGGCGTGCACCGCGACGATCGGGCCGAGAAGGTGGACATCGTGCGAGGCGACAAACGCCGCCGCCTGCACAAGGCCTTCCTGCGCTACCACGACCCGAACAACTGGCCGCTGCTGCGCGAAGCGCTCAAGACCATGGGCCGCGCCGACCTGATCGGCAACGGCAAACACCACCTGATTCCGACCTTCCAGCCTATGACCGACGGCGGGTACCAGAGCGCGCGCCGCAAGAACTCGACGCCGGGTGGCGCCAAGCCCAGCGAGCGGGCAGCTGCGGTGGTGAAGCCGGGCGGAATGGGTAAGGGCACAGCCTCAACCGGCAAAGCGCCGACCAAAGGCCGCATCCTGACGCAGCACACGGGCTTGCCGCCGCGGGCAGGAGCCAAAGGCCGGGGGCAGTAAGGCGCAACGCAAGAACGCGCTCCGAGCACATGCCCCCGTGGCTTTGGCCGGTTATCTGAAGTAGGCCCCCAGTGGTTTTGCAGGAGCCAAGTGATCGTTGCTCTCCATGGTCTTGGTCAGCGTAGACGCTGACGCCTGCTTGGATTCCATTCTGGTGTAGGGCGATCCTATACCCCAGCCGCTCGGGATGACATCTGGCGGTTCCGCAATGATGAATAGCTGCGTCGCATTGGCTGTCATGTAGCCGACATGGGTCTCCGTGGGAAAGGCCATGCTAATCGTGTCCACTTCTGCGCCTAAAAAACTGGCTTTTGGTCCCAGTTGGATTGTTGCGTTTGGGCCATTGGAAATAGCAGCCAATACGTTGTTGCAGGCGGAGTCGGAGTAGGCGGTCGTGTCGGAGCGAGTCGCGTTCAGTGATGTGGATGAGGCTTTTGTAAAACTGGAGGTGTCCCTTGCAAAGTATGTGTTGCCATTGTTGGCAACGTAAGGAAAGCAGGCAGATCGCCACGTTCCGACATACATGTCGACGGGGTCGTCAGAGCCCCCGCCGCAAGCCACCAGGGCGGAAGCCCCCACCGACGCCAGGAAAATTTTGAACAAACGATTCACGAATACCCTCCTTGAAAAAATGAATTAACCGAGACTGCTACAAATTGTAAATTACGGCGCTACACCGACAATCCGACGATGTTCTATCGATCCATTTTCTGGCGCCGCTTCACTGCCACCGCGGCATTCGCCGCCTTGTGCTCAGCGATCCCGGCCATGGCGGCGCCTGCCGATGCCGCCTCCTGCCCACCCCAACCCTCACCCCCCAGCCGCGAGCTGATGCAGAAGGCCCAGCGGCAGGCGACCGACCGGGGGTTTCTCTGGCGTATCAGCCGCGACGGGCGCGATTCCTTTCTGTACGGGACCATTCACGCCGGGCGGCCGGAGTGGTTTGCGCTGGGGCCGCGGGCAGAGGCTTCGCTGGCTCGTACGGGCCTGCTGGCGCTGGAGGTCAACGTGACCGATCCGGCGGTGCTGGATGCCTTGCGCGCCACTGCACAGGGGCCGGCGCGGTCGTTGCCGGCCGAACTGATGCAGTCGCTGCGCTCGGCCTGGGCGGCCGAATGCCTGCCGGCGGCGGCTCTCGATCAGGGGGCGGCGGAGTACCACGCCACCCTGCTGGCCGTGGCGCAGGCGCAGCGCCAGGGGCTGTTTTCGTTGTATGGCGCGGAGTCGGTGTTGCTGATGCACAGCCTGCGTGCCCAGCGCCCTGTGGTGGGGCTGGAGTCGGTGCAGACGCAGCTCTCGGCGCTGCTGGCGCGCGACGACGAAGAGGCCACCACCATGGTGCGCGAGATGCTGGCCGAGCTGCAGCGCCCCCAGGCCGTGCGCAGCCTGGAGCGACTGGCGCAGGCCTGGGCCAGTCGCGACCTGAAAGACCTGGAGGCCTACGCCGACTGGTGTGACTGCCTGAACACGCCGACCGACCGGGAGGTGTTTGCCCGCCTGGTGGGCGGGCGCAACCCCGGAATGGCCGAGGCGATCGAGCGGCTGCACGCCGAGGTGAGCGTGTTCGCGGCGGTGGGTTCCTTGCACCTGGTGGGGCCACAGGGGCTGCCAGCCCTTTTGGAATCCAAAGGATTCAAGATCAGCCGCGTGTTCTGATGGACGGCATCTTGCCGTGCGCGAAGGCTTGAGATATGTCATGAACTGTGCTGATTCCCCCCCGTCGCAACGGGTTCTCTCACACAATTCGTTACTTTCGGGCGACACCTGTCGCCCATTTTGGGGACATTTTCCATGGCACATCTGAACTGGACGCCCGATCTTGAAACGGGCATCCGTGAAATCGACGGGCAGCACAAGCGCATCGTCGACTACATCAACCAGCTCTACGACGCCCGCGACCACCACGACCGCGAGGCCGTGGGCGCGGTGATCGACGAAATGGTGGACTACACGCTGTCGCACTTTGCGTTCGAGGAGTCCCTGATGGCGGACGCCGGCTACATGTTTGCCGGCCCGCACAAGAAGGTGCACGATCTGTTCACGCGCAAGGTGGGCGAATACCGCATGCGCTTCGAGGCGGGCGAAGACGTGGCCTCCGAGCTGCACGCCATGCTCTCGCGCTGGCTGTTCAACCACATCCGCAACGACGACCGCAGTTACGCCGATGCGGTGAAGGTCTATCTGAAGAACGTCAGCCACGGCGAAGCCGACATGAAGGCACAGATCAAGGAAGAGCTGATCCGTGAGCTGCAACTGAAAAAGAAGCGCGGCTTCTTCGCGCGGATGTTCGGCCGCGACGACTGAACCCTGAACCCGGCCGTCGCAGGGTGGTCAAATGGGCTGAAATGGCGCAAAATGCGCCAAACAGGAGTCTTGCCATGTCCACCGCCGCCAGCCCGTTTGCATCCGTGAAACTGCCCACCGCCTTGGTGCAGCAGGCCCGAGAAGCGGCCCAGCCGCAGCGCCGTTCGATTGCGGGCCAGATCGAATACTGGGCCACCCTGGGGCGCATTGCCGACGAAACCGGCCTCACCGTGCAGGAGGCGCGCGAGGCAATTGCGCTCTACGACGCCCGCCACCGCGCTCCAGCAGACGAGTCTCTTGACGCCATCGAGGCGCGCTTTATGGCCGCCGAATCCACCGGCCGCCTGGCCCAGGCGGTGCGAGACACCGTATTGGCCAACCGCCAGAAAGCCGCGCCCACCCGCCGCGCAGCCTGACGCCGCGATCCTTTGGCCGCTCCGGTTTTTTACCTGCTGGCCGGCCCCAACGGCGCGGGAAAGTCCACGCTCTACCGCAGCGCGGTGGCCCAGGGCCTGATTCCCGCCAACGCCGAATTCGTCAACGCCGACTTGCACGAGGCGGACCATCTGCAGCATGTGGTGGACGCCGCCGAACGCTCGCGCCAGGCGCGCCAATGGGCCGATGCGCGGCGGGTGCAGTGTCTGGCCGAAGGCCGCTCGTTCGCCAGTGAGACGGTGTTTTCCCACACCTCCAAGCTTGATCTGATGGCCGCGGCCAGGCGCGCCGGGTTCAGCGTGGTGCTACTCGTGGTGTGCGTGGACGACCCGCAGCAACTGCTGGGCAGGGTGAGCCAGCGCGTGGAGGAGGGCGGCCACCCCGTGCCGCCCGAGCGCATTCTGGCGCGCTACCCGCGCACGGTGCGCCACCTGAGCGTGGCGGTGCGGCGAGCCGATCTGGCGCTGCTCTACGACACCTCGTTGCCGCCCGACCAGGTGTTTCAGCCGCCGCGGCTGGTGGCGCGGCTGCGCGGCGGCGAGCTGGTGTGGCAGGCCGACCCGCTGCCAGCCTGGGCCCGACAGGTGGTGTCGCCCGAGCCCATGCGATGAGCGGCCGAGGCTTCGGCTCGCGGGTCAGTCCGCGTAGTCCAGCGGCAGGGCGGTGGTGAACTTCAGTTCCTCCATGGCGAAACTGCTGCTCACGTCCGAGAGCTCGACCGAGCGGATCAAGCGCTTGTAGACCGCGTCGTAGGCAGCGATGTCGGGCACCACCACACGCAGCAGGTAGTCCACGTCGCCGCTCATGCGGTAGAACTCGACGATCTCGGGGATGTCGCGCACGGTGTCGCGAAAGCCCTCGAACCAGGCCTGGCTGTGCTGGTTGGTGCGCACCGCCACGAATACGGTGACGCCGAGGTTGATCTTGCGCGGGTCGACCAGCGCCACGTGGCGGGTGATGAAGCCATGCTCGCGCAGCCGCTGGATGCGCCGCCAGCAAGGCGTGGACGAGAGGTTCACCGCCTGGGCCAGATCGGCCAGCGGGGTTTCGGCGTCGCGCTGCAGGATCGTAAGAATCTGCCGATCAATCGCATCCAGTTTCTTTTTCATGTGATTTTGTAGAAATAGTTTCCCCATTAGGCCATTTCCTGCGCTGGAAAGGCAAGCCGGTTCTGCGTCCGTCCACGCACACTCCCAGCATTCACAACACGCTTTGGAGCACGCATGAAAACCATTGGCCTGATCGGCGGCATGAGCTGGGAATCGACCACCCTGTATTACCAGTTGATCAACCGCGAGGTGGCGCGTCGCCTGGGCGGCCTCAGCAGCGCCCGCCTGAACCTGGTGAGCCTGGACTTCCAGGACATCGCGCAACGGCAACGCGCCGGTGACTGGTCGGGCATGGCCGACATCCTGCGCCAGGCGGCGCGGCGTCTGCAGGAGACCGGTGCCCAGTGCCTGCTGATCGGCACCAACACCATGCACAAGCTGGCGCCAGAAGTTCAAGCGGCGTCCGACGTTCCTTTGCTGCACATCGCCGATGTGACCGCCGACGCCATCCTGGCTCAGGGGCTGGACGCGGTGGGCCTTATGGGCACGCGCTTCACCATGGAGCAGGACTTCTACGTGGAGCGGCTGGCTTCGCGCGGTATCCGCTGCGTCATCCCCGACGAGGCCGAGCGCATCGAGATCCACCGCATCATCTTCGAAGAGCTGTGCCAGGGCCAGCTGCCACCCGCATCGCGCGCCTGGCTCTCGGCCTGCATCGCGTCGCTCAAGGCACGTGGCGCCCAGGGCGTGGTGCTGGGCTGCACCGAACTGCCGCTGATCGTGGGGCCAAAAGACAGTTGCCTGCCCACCTTCGACACCACGGCGCTGCACGCCATGGCGGCCGTGAACTTCGCCTTGGCCGAGTGAGCGGCCCGGGGAGCGCATCGACATGTGTCAACTGCTGGGCATGAGCTGCAACACCACCGCGTCCATCCGGTTTTCGTTCACCGGGTTTGCCCAGCGTGGGGGCTGCACCGCCGACCATGTGGACGGCTGGGGCATCGCGTTCTACGAGCCCACCGGCTCGCGCATGTTTCTCGACGACCGGCCGGCGAGCGAGTCGATGCTGGCGGAATTCGTGCGCAGCTACCCGATCCAGTCGCGCACGGTGATCTCGCACATCCGCAAGGCCACGCAGGGCACCGTGAGCCTGGCCAACACCCATCCTTTCACCCGCGAGTGGCTGGGACAGAACTGGTTCTTCGCCCACAACGGCGATCTGCGCAACTTCCATCCGGCACTCGACGGCGGCTTCCTGCCGGTGGGCAACACCGACAGCGAGAAGGCGTTCTGCTACCTGATGCAATGCCTGCGGCAGACCTTCGCTGACCGGCTGCGTCCGCCGGAATGGACCGAACTGGCGCCAGTGCTGGCCCGGCTCAACCGCGAGGTGGCGCGCTACGGCAACTTCAACTACCTGCTGACCAACGGCGATGCGCTGTACGCCCACTGCTCCAGCCAGCTGGCCAGCCTGGAGCGAGCGCATCCGTTCCCCATGGCCCGGCTGGTGGACTGCGACATCCGCATGGACCTGGGCGCGCTCAATGGCGAAGTGGACTGCATGGTCATCATCGCCACCGAACCCCTGACGCTGGACGAACCCTGGCGCGCGCTGCGCACTGGCGAGAGCAAGGTGTTCGTGATGGGGCGGGAAGTCTGGTCGCACCACGAGCCCGAAACCATCCGCTTTCCGCAGCCCACCGGCACGGCAGGCCGGGCCTGGCCCTTGCCAAAGACGGGTGAAGCCGGGCTCGCGGCACCCGCCTGACATGCGCGTTCAGGCCGGCAAGGTGTGCAAGGGAATGTCATGGGCGGCGGCGAGCTGGTCGAGCTGCTGGCGCGTCTGGCCGGCCAGGAAGCGGGCGATGGCGGTGTGCACCTCGGGCCGGAACATCGTGCGCACATCGGCCATGGCCACGCCTGCGGCTGCGCAGAGGGACGCGGCAAAGTGCGGCTCCAGCGCAGCCACGGCCACACGGCCATCCTGGCAGGGGTAGACGCGGTAGCCCGCATGGGCGCCGCCCACCGAGCCGCTGGGCAGGGTCAGGCCCCAGTCGCGGGGCAGGGCGAGCCAGGCGGCGGCGTCCGAGAGCGCGACCTCCTGGAACGAACCCCTGCCACTCGTTTTCTGCGCCAGCACGGCCTTCAGGGCCGCCTCGCAGGCCATGAGCGCGCCGCCCATGTCGGCGAACAGCGTGGCCGGCAGCTCCAGCCCCGTCACCAGACCGGCGTCGGCCAGATACGTCAGGTCGTGCCCCGGCTCTTCGGCGCGCGCGCCGGGCGCACCCACGATGGCCACGACCGAGAGCTGCGGGTAGGCCTTGTGCAGCGCCTTCCAGGAGAGGCCCAGCTTGGCCAGCGCCGAGGGGCGGAACGAGGTCAGCAGCAGGTCGGTGCGCGCCAGTTCCCGGTGCAGCCGGGCCTGGCCCTTGTCGGTCTTCAGGTCGATGCTCAGGACCTTGATGCCCGCGTGCAGCGTGGCGTAGGCGGTCGGGTTGTACTGGCCCATCGGGTCGCCGCTGGTGCCTGCGGGCGCACCCTTGGGGCCGGGCGGCTCGGCCTTGATGCAGGTGGCGCCCATGGCCTTGAGGCGCATGAACGCGGCCGGCCCGGGCAGGTTGAGCGCGAGGCTGAGCACGCGCACGGCGCGCAGCGGCTTGAGAGCTTTGATCGGGGAGGGGGCGGGTGAGGACATGGCGTTACCGGTTGACGTTTACGTCAATGTACCGCCTGGTCAGGTCGCTTCGAAGCGCGAGCGCGACAACGCTGCGGCGAAATCCCGGTGCCAACGCAAACGCCACCGCCGGCACGACGTGACGTCACCCAGGATGCGGTGGAACCGGCTCTGCCGGGCCACTCGCATTGCCCCCTTGAGGGGGTGACGCCGCAGGCGGCGCGGGGGTGGGTCGTCTACTCGCCGAAATTCAGCGGCAGGCCGACGTAGTTCTCGGCGATGGTCTTGAGGCCCGCTTCCGAGTGCATGAGGTAGTCCAGTTCGGCCTGCTGCAGCTTGCCGTTGATGGCGCCTTCACCATCGAAGTTGTGCATGATCGACGTGAACCACCACGAGAAGCGCTCGGCGCGCCAGATGCGCTTGAGGCAGCGTTCGGAGTAATTGTCGATGCCTGCCTCGGTCTTGTCCTGGTAGAACTCGATGAGGGCATTCGACAGGTATTTCACGTCGGTGGCGGCCAGGTTCAGGCCCTTGGCGCCGGTGGGCGGCACGATGTGGCCGGCGTCGCCCGCCAGGAACATGCGGCCAAAGCGCAGCGGCTCGGTCACGAAGCTGCGCAGGGGCGCAATGCTCTTTTCCAAGCTCGGGCCGGTGACCAGCTTGTCGGCGGCTTCGGGGTCCAGGCGCCGCTTGAGTTCGGCCCAGAAAGCGTCGTCGCTCCATTGTTCGATCTTGTCGGTCAGCGGCACCTGCAAGTAGTAGCGGCTGCGCGTGTGGCTGCGCTGAGAACACAGGGCAAAACCCCGCGGGTGGTTCACGTAGATCAGTTCGTGGTGCACCGGCGGCGTGTCCGAGAGCAGGCCCAGCCAGCCAAAGGGGTAGACCTTCTCGAATTCCGTGATGGCCGAGCGCGGCGCGCTGGCGCGGCACACGCCGTGAAAGCCGTCGCAGCCGGCGATGAAGTCGCAATCGATGGAGTGGGTCTGGCCGTCTTTTTCGTAGGTGACGCGCGGCTTGGCGGTGTCGAAGTCGTGCACCTGCACGTTGGCGGCTTCGTAGACCGTGGGCAGGCCGGCGGCTGCGCGCGCGTCCATCAGATCGCGGGTGACTTCGGTCTGGCCGTAGACCATGACCTTCTTGCCGCCGGTGAGCTTTTCCAGATCGATGCGGTGGCGCACGCCGTTGAACAGCATGTCGAACCCGCTGTGCACCAGGCCTTCGGCATGCATGCGCTGGCCCACGCCCGCTTCGTCCATCAGGTCGGCGGCCACCTGTTCCAGCACGCCAGCGCGGATGCGGCCGAGCACGTAGTCGGGCGTCTGGCGCTCCAGAATGATGGCGTCGATGCCGGCCTTGTGCAGCAACTGGCCGAGCAGCAGGCCGGAGGGGCCTGCACCGATGATGGCAACCTGGGTACGCATGTGAGTGGGTTCACCCCCGCGCCGCCTTCGGCGTCACCCCCTCAAGGGGGCGGAACCAGCCGCCCGGCAAAGCCGGTTCGGCGGTTCCCTGGCATTGACAGCCTCTGGCGTGGCGGGTGGGCGAAAAATGTGGTTGAAGGAGTCTGCAGAATAGGTAGAAGCCATCGGGTTTTCAATGGATGAAGTCGATACCTGCGCGATCATCAGTGGTCTTGTGCGATCATCGCGCAGCATGAACAATGAACCGAAAGTCATCGCCAAGGCCGACTTCATCGAAGGCATGGCCAAGGGCATGGCCGTGCTGGAGAGTTTCGACACCGAACGCCAGCGGCTCAATGCCACGCAGGCCGCCGAGCGCGCCGGCCTGACCCGCGCGGCCGCCCGCCGCCACCTGCTCACGCTGGCCTACCTGGGCTATCTGGACACCGACGGCAGCCACTACTGGCTCTCGGCCAAGGTGCTGCGGTTTTCGGGCAGCTACCTCTCTTCGGCCCGGCTGCCACGCCTGCTGCAGCCCACGCTGAACCGGCTGGCGGCGCAGACGCGCGAGTCGTTCTCCGCCGTGGTGCTCGATGGCGACGAGGTGGTGATCGTGGCGCGCAGCGTGTCCATCGGCGGTCAGCGCCTCATGGCCTACGGCCTGCACCTGGGCGCGCGGCTGCCGGTGCACGCCACCTCCACTGGCCGTGTGCTGCTGGCCGCGCTGCCACGCGCCGAATTCAACGCCTGGCTCAAGGGCCGCGAACTGGCGCGGCTGACGCCGAAGACCATCATCGACCACAAGGCGTTTCGCGCGGTCGTGGCACAGGTGAAGGCCGACGACTACGCCGTGGCCAGCGAGGAACACGAACTCGGCGTGCACGCGCTGGCCGTGCCGCTGCGCAACATGCAAGGAAAAACAGTGGCAGCGCTCAACGTGGTGGCGTCGCCCGACCGATTGGAGTCGGCGGCCATGCGCCAGGACTTGCTGCCGCTTCTGCTGGACGCCGCGAGGGAACTGCGACCGTTGCTGTAAGCGGGCGAATATCGCCGCAGCTCCTATTGCCCGGTCGGAGGGGTCGCTGACAGATGGCGAGCAGTCAAGTCCATTTGCCAATTGCGCGCTCGACACGCGAGCAAAACGATTGGACCCCGACTTGGGTGAGCGATTCTGCTTTGTAAAGCGACAACATCTCGAACCGGCAGCGGGGCGCACAAGTGCCCAGCAGCGCCGTCTTGAGCACACGTTTCACAGGCTGCCAGAGAAGCAAGCGGTCAACCCACCACGGCGAGCCAAGAGACGTAACGGCCAATGCACTTCGCAGGTTGTGGAGCCGTGGCTTGATCGCGCCAAGATCGGTGGCGTGATCGTATGCAATGCCGGGTGCCCAGATGCGATCAAACCACCCTTTCAGGATGGCGGGAAAGCCAAACCACCAAGTGGGGAAAACAAGCACCAGGGCTTCGGCGGACAGCAAACGGTCGATTTGATCTTGGACAGCGGCAGAGTCGAACGCCGGGCTGTAGTAGCTTTGGCGTTCATTGACTGTCAAGGCGGGAGAAAAACCAGAGAGGTAGAGGTCTTCAATCATGACCTCGTGGCCGCCCGCTTTCAAGGCGGCAATGGCGGACTGTGCCATCGAATGACACAGACTGTCGGTGCTGGGGTGGGCGATGACGACGAGGCACTTCATGAGGCTGACTTTGATGTAGACGACTCATCAGTCATGACGGATGCAGCAAAGCCGGTGGGCACATCCAGGTCCATGTCGTCCCTGGCTTGGGACCAAGAATCGCTCGCCGCACTATAGCCGCATGGCGCGGCTTCACACCCCGAGGTACTGCTCCAGCAATTCTGGCTTTGACAGCAGTTCGTCCGAACTGCCTTCGAACGCCACCTCGCCCTTGACGAGGATGACGTTGCGGTCGGTGATCTGGGTCACGTGTTTCCAGTTCTTGTCCACGATGACGCTGCTGATACCGCTTTCGCGGATCAGGCCGCAGATGCGCCAGATTTCGCGCGCGATCAGCGGCGCCAGGCCTTCGGTGGCTTCGTCAAGGATCAGCACGTCGGGGTTGGTCATGAGCGCGCGGCCGATGGTCAGCATCTGCTGCTCACCGCCGCTGAGCTGCTGGCCGCCGTGGTTCAGGCGCTCGGCCAGGCGTGGGAAGGTCTCCAGCACGCGGTCGTAGGTCCAGTCGCGCTGGCCCTTGCAGCCGGCGCGGGCCGACATGACCAGGTTTTCCTTCACGCTGAGGTTGCCGAAGATGCCGCGGCCTTCGGGCACGTAGGCGATGCCTTCGCGTGCGATCTCGAAGGTGGAGGCGCCCGTCATGGGCCGGCCCTTGATAAGCACGCCACCACCGCTGGGCTTGACGATGCCCATGAGCGACTTGAGCAGGGTGGTCTTGCCCATGCCGTTGCGGCCCATGAGTCCAATGGTCTGGCCCTGGTCGACGGTGAAGTCCACGCCGCGCAGGATGTGGCTGGCGCCGTAGTGGGTGTGCAGGCCAGAGGCCTGGATCAGCGGCGTGGCTTTCATGCGTGGTCCTCTCCGAGATACGCCGCTTGCACGAGCGGATCGCTGCGCACCTCGGCCGGCGTGCCGCTGGCGATCACCTGGCCATTGACCATCACGGTGAGCTGGTCGGCCAGCGAGAACACGGCGTCCATGTCGTGCTCCACCAGCATCATGGCGTGGTCCTTCTTCAGCTTCTGCAGCAGGGCGATCATGCTTTCGGCCTCGGCCTGGCCCATGCCGGCCAGGGGTTCGTCGAGCAGCAGCACGGTGGGTTCGGTCGCCAGGGTCATGGCGATTTCGAGCTGGCGCTGCTCGCCATGGCTGGTGGTGCCGGCCGCGGTCTGGCTGCGGTGCGTCAGGCCAGCGAGCTCGATGGCACGCTCGCAGCGCTGGTTGACCCCGGCCATGGCCTGGGCCGAGCCGATCCAGCGCAGCGGGTTCCAGGGCCAGTGGCGCTCGCGCGATTGCGCGGCCAGCCGCACGTTGTCCCACACCGTGAAGGGCAGGAAGATGTTGGTCTTCTGGTAGCTGCGGCCCAGGCCCAGGCGCGAAATGCGCTCCGGACTCTGGCCGGCGGTTTCCGTGCCGTTGAGCGTGATGCTCCCCGAGGTGGGGGGCAGGTCGCCCGAGAGCAGGTTGGTCAGGGTGGACTTGCCCGCGCCGTTGGGGCCAATCACGGCATGGATGTGGTCGCGAAACAGATCCACCGACACGTCGTTCACGGCGGCCAGGCCACCGAAACGCTTGGTCAGGCTGCGGGCGGTGAGCAGGAGGTCACTCATCGTTGTTCCCCCCACCGCGACGCTGGAACTTCTCGCTCAGGCCGAGCAGGCCACGCGGCGCGAACACCACCACCAGCACGATGAAGCTGCCCATGAGCAGTTGCCAGTGTTTGGTGAGGTCTTTGAAGAAGTGCATCACGTATTCGAATGCGAAGGCGCCCACGATGGCCCCGGCGAAGTTGCCCATGCCGCCCAGGATCACCATCATGATGGCGTGCGCGCTCATGTGAAAACCCATGAGATCGGGGTTCACGAAGCCGGTCTGCGCGGCCCATAGAAACCCGGCCACGCCGGCCAGGGTGCCCGCCAGCGTGAAGGCGGCGAGCTTGTAGCCGAACGTGCCGTAGCCCACCGCACGCATGCGGTGTTCGTTGACGCGGATGCCCGCGAGCACCCGGCCAAACGGCGAGAACAGCAGGCGGCGCAGGAAGGCATAGACGGCCACCAGCATCGCCAGCGTGAAGTAATAGAAGGTGGTCTTGTTTTCCAGGTCGATGCCGGCCCAGCCGAACAGGGTCGCGTCGGGCCGGAAGTTGACGTACAGGCCGTCCGATCCCCCGAGCTCCTTGTTGTCGAAGAACAGGAAGAACACCATCTGCGCGAAGGCCATGGTGACCATGATGAAGTAGATGCCGTGCGTGCGCACCACGAAGAAGCCGATCACCAGGGCCGCCAGCCCGGCGCCGAGCGCCGACACCGGCAGCGCCCACCACAGGCTGATGGGGGCATCGGCCGGGGTCAGGAACGCCAGCGCGTAACCAGCCAGGCCGAAGTAGGCGGCGTGGCCGAGCGAGACCAGGCCGCTCACGCCCTGCAGCAGGTCCAGACTCATGGCGAAGATCGCCAGGATCATCATCTGCGAGAGCATCTGCAGGTAGAAGTCGGCGCTGTCGGAGGGCACCAGCGGAAACGCGGCGAGCGCGACCGCACCCAGCGCCAGCAGCACCTGCACGCTGCGTGGCAGTTTTTCGAGTTGGGCTTTGGGCGAACTCATTGTTTGAACAGGCCTTCAGGTTTGTAGAGCAGCACGCCGGCCATCAGCATGTAGACGGCCATGCCGGCGATCTGTGGCAGCAGCACCTTGCCGAAGGTGTCCACCAGGCCCACCATGAGCGCGGCCACCAGCGCGCCACGCACCGAGCCGATGCCGCCGATGACGACCACCACGAAACACATGATCAGCACCGAGCTGCCCATGCCGGGGTACACGCTGGAGATGGGCGAGGCGATCATGCCGGCGATGGCGGCCAACGCCACGCCAAGCGCGAACACCACGCCGTGGATCAGGCGGATGTTGATGCCCAGCGCCTCGGTCATTTCGCGGTTGAAGGCACCGGCACGGATCTTCATGCCGAGGCGGGTTTTCGAGATCAGGAGGTACAGGCCCAGCGCCAGCGCCACGCAGACCGCCGAGATCACCAGCCGGTAGACCGGGTAGGACAGGTTTTCCGTGAGCGGGATGGACCAGTTCACGAGTTCGGGCACGGGCACCGAGTGCACGTCGTCGCCCCAGAGGATGGAGCGCACCTCTTCAAAGATGTAGATCAGGCCGAAGGTGAGCAGCACCTGATCGAGGTGGTCGCGGTGGTAGAAGTGGCGGAACAGCAGCCACTCCAGCGCCCAGCCCAGAGCCACGGCGAGCAGCGTGCCCACCACGATGGCCAGCACCAGGCTGTCGAACTGCGAAGCCAGAAACCAGGCGAGGTAGGCGCCCAGCATGTAGAAGCTGCCATGGGCCAGATTGACCACACCCATGATGCCGAAGATCAGGGTGAGGCCGGCGGCCAGCATGAACAGCAACAGGCCGTATTGCAGGCTGTTGAGGAGTTGAATCAGGAAATTGGCAAAGTCCATGGCAGACCCGAAAGGTCAAGGATGCCGCCGAACCGGCTTTGCCGGGCGGCTGGCATCACCCCCTGGGGGGTGATGCCGAAGGCAGCGCGGGGGGTTAGCTCAATTTGCAGCCGGTGGCCGGGTCGGCCACGGCCTTCTGTGCCACGCCGATCACCTTGTTTTCCTTGTTTTCCACCTTGCGCAGGTACATGTCCTGGATGGGGTTGTGGGCCTTGCTCATGGTCCACTGGCCACGCGGGCTGTCGATGGTCGCGCCTTCCATGGCCGCGTACAGCGCCTTCTTGTTGGACAGGTCGCCCTTGACCGCGTTGGCGCCCTTGACCAGCAGCAGGCCGGTGTCGTAACCCTGCACGGCGTACACGTCGGGCTGGGCCTTGAAGGTCTTGGCGTAGTCGAGGCGGAATTTCTTGTTGCGCGGCGTGTCCAGCGAGTCGCTGTAGTGCATGGTCGTCAGCACGCCATCGGCGGCCGGGCCGGCGGCTTCGAGCACGCCCTCGGTCAGGAAACCCGAGCCGTAGAGCTGGATGTTCTTGTTCAGCCCGGCGGCAGCGTAGTCGCGCAGGAACTTGGCGGCGCCACCACCCGCGAAGAAGCAGGCCACGGCGTCGGGCTTGAGCGAAGCGATTTCGGTCAGCAGGGCCTGGAACTCCACGTTGGGGAAGGGCAGGCCGAGCTTCTTGACGATGGTGCCGCCCGCGGCGGTGTAGCTTTGCTCGAAGCCTTCATAGGCTTCTTCGCCAGCGGCGTAGTTCCAGGTGATCCAGACCGCCTTCTTGTGGCCCCGTTCCATCATGGCTTTGCCCAGCGCCAGCGTGGGCTGGGAGTTGCTGAACGAGGTGCGGAACACGTTGGGGGCGCACTGCGCGCGGGTGGCCACATGCACGCCGGCGTTGGGGATCAGGTTGAGCACGCCGCTGTCGCGTGCCACCTTGTGGATGCCCATCTGCACGCCCGAGTGCACCGTGCCCACCAGCACGTCGACCTTGTCGCGCTGCACCAGGCGGTTGGCGTTTTCGATGCCCTTGGCCGGGTTGGACTCGTCGTCCACTTTGAAGAACTCCACTTCACGGCCGCCGAGCTTGCCGCCTTGTTCGTTGAGCGCCATACGGAAGCCGTTCTCGATGGCCACACCGAGCTGCGCAAACGTGCCGGTGTAGGGCAGCATGAAGCCCACGCGGACCTTGTCGGACTGGGCCCGGACGATCTGCGGCAGCAGCAAGCCGCTGGAGGCGGCGCCGATCACGGCGGCACTGCGGGTGAGGACAAGACGGCGGGTGGTCATGGGGGTTCTCCTGGTGGGTGGTTTCAAGGGTCGGATCACTGTATGCGGGCGGTGTGGTCTTGGGGATAGTGAATTACCCGTACTTGATATCTAAACTATTGATGCATGAATGGCGTCGGTTTCGGTGCCTGTGGGGCATACCACTTGGTGATTTATATTGCATTCCACTGGTCGAACCATGCCGCCTGTGAGTGGCTCGGTTGATGCACTATATTGCATGAGGTGGGGTTTGAAGCCCCGTGAAAACCCTCGGTGTGTTGCACGGAATGGCGCGCACGAGCGCACGCAGGAATCAGACGACGCGACGTTCCAGCGGGGGGAATGAAGAGATTGGGGAGGGGGCGGCGAGCGCGTTCGCGTGGACGCTGCTCGCACAGAAGTGGCCTGCCCGGAGGGACTCGAACCCCCGACCTGCTGCTTAGAAGGCAGCTGCTCTATCCGGTTGAGCTACGGGCAGACGGGTGACAGCCGATACAAAAAGGGCCCACATCGTGGGCCCTTTTGTTTTCGATCAATGGTCGGAGCGGCGGGATTCGAACTCGCGACCCTCTGCTCCCAAAGCAGATGCGCTACCAGGCTGCGCTACGCTCCGACTAAGCGGCGAATTGTACCCGCTGGCGGACCCGCTTCCGGCCGGGCCATGGATTTTTGTTCAGTGTTTCTTGTACTGCGTCTGTCCGAACAGCACGTCGCGCGCTTTGTCGTCGGTGAGTGGCTGGCGCGCACCGGCCAGGACGGCCACGCCGCGCGCCACGGCCGGCCGGGCCGCGATGCGGTCGAACCAGTCTTTCAGCCGGGGGTAGTCGGCCCAGTCAATGCCCTGGTTCTGCCAGCTGCGCAGCCACGGGAAGATGGCGATGTCGGCCACGGTGTACTGGTTGCCCGCGATGTACTTGTGATCGGCCAACTGCTTGTCCATCACGCCATACAGGCGCCGGGCCTCGTTGGTGTAGCGGTTGATGGCGTAGTCGATCTTTTCTGGAGCGTAGATGCGGAAGTGGTGCGCCTGGCCGAGCATGGGGCCGACGCCGCCCATCTGGAACATCAGCCACTCCAGCACCTTGAATTTGGCCCGGTCTGACTTGGGCAGGAACTTGCCGGTCTTGGCGGCCAGGTAGAGCAGGATGGCGCCCGACTCGAACAGGCTGATGGGCTTTCCGTCGGGCCCCTCGGTGTCGACCAGCGCGGGGATTTTGTTGTTGGGACTGATCTTGAGAAACTCGGGCTGGAACTGATCGCCCCGGCCGATGTTGATGGGATGGACTCGCCAGTCCCGCCCCAGGCGCAACCCGCATTCTTCCAGCATGATATGAACCTTGTGCCCATTGGGTGTGGGCCAGGAGTAGACGTCGATCATGGGTCGCGTGCCTCTTTCTTTTGATGGGGTGGTTGTTTGTCCGCCCGAACGACTTTACGGGAAAACCATTGGCGATGTTTGAGCGGTTTCAGAATCTGCTGCGCGCAGGCAGCGACGGGCTTTCGACCGATGCGGTGCAGAGCTGGTCCGAAGCGCGTTCGCTGAATTTCACGCACATGCCCGAGGGCGGCTTCGCCCTCGGCGGCATGCTGCTCGGCCGGCCGCTGCGGGTGGAATACGGTCCGCCCGCGCGACCGTTCATCCGCGGGCGGGAGATCTCGGCACGGGCCGAACTGGCGCTGGACACGGCAGCGACCGTGGTGCTGATGAACCGCCATCTCAAGCTGCAATTGACCGAGCAGGCCCACCGTTTTTACGAGCAGGTCACGGACGAGCTGCAGACCGTGACCGAGCCGCTGCCCGAGGAGATGCGCTGGGTGTCCATGTACCGAGACCTGGGCTGGGAGGGGCCGGACCCCGCGTTCTGGGCCCGCTACGCGGTGCTGGCCGATGCGGCTGACACCGCGAGGTACTGGGTCGATGACGCGATGGTGGCCCGGTTGATGGCATGGCCGGAGGGGGGCGTCGATGCGCAGACACCGGTGTTGCTGATGCTCATGCGCGGCAAAACCTATCTGCGCATGCAGGTGCCGGGCAAGAACCCCACCGGCAGCGTGCTGCACGCGCTCGAACTGTTCGAGCAGGCGTGCGCTCAGGCGATGGCTCTGCCGTAGGGCTCCGGGAGTTGGGTCAGCGCGGGCGGTTTCAGCAGCCGCGCGTGACCGGCATGTCCACCTCGGCCTTGATCAGGATGTGTTTGGCCAGCTCCAGCTTGGCGATCGACTGGCGGTGCACCTCGTCCGGGCCGTCGGCCAGGCGCAGGGTGCGCTGGTTGGCGTAGCTGTAGGCGAGCGGGAAATCGTCGCTCACGCCGCCGCCGCCGTGCGCCTGGATGGCCATGTCGATGACGTCGCAGGCCATGTTGGGCGCCACCACCTTGATCATCGCAATTTCGGCCTTGGCCACCTTGTTGCCCACCGTGTCCATCATGTACGCGGCCTTGAGCGTGAGCAGGCGCGCCATCTCGATGCGGCAGCGGGCGTCGGCGATGCGTTCGTGCCAGACCGACTGGGCCGAGATCGGTTTGCCAAAGGCGACACGGCTGTTGAGCCGCTTGCACATGAGTTCGAGCGCGCGTTCGGCCGCGCCGATGGAGCGCATGCAGTGGTGGATGCGGCCCGGGCCGAGGCGACCCTGGGCGATCTCGAAGCCACGGCCTTCACCGAGCAGCAGGTTGCGCGCCGGCACGCGCACGTTCTTCAGCACCACCTCCATGTGGCCGTGCGGCGCGTCGTCGTAGCCGAACACCGTCAGCGGTCGCACCACCTCGATGCCGGGGGTGTTGGAGGGCACCACGATCATGGACTGCTGCGAGTGGCGCGGTGCGTCGGGGTTGGTCTTGCCCATCACGATGTAGACGGCGCAGCGCGGATCGCCCGCGCCCGACGACCACCACTTGCGGCCGTTGATCACGTAGTCGTCGCCATCGCGTTCGATGCGGCACTGGATGTTGGTCGCGTCCGACGAAGCCACCTCGGGTTCGGTCATGAGGAAGGCGGAGCGGAACTCGCCCTTGAGCAGCGGCTCCAGCCACTCGTCCTTGATGTCCTCGCTGGCGTAGCGCTCCAGTGTTTCCATGTTGCCGGTGTCGGGCGCGGAGCAGTTGAACACCTCGGCGGCAAACGGCACGCGGCCCATGATCTCGCACAGCGGTGCGTATTCCAGGTTGGACAGGCCCTCGGGCGCGCGCGGGCTGCGCGGCAGGAACAGGTTCCACAGGCCCGCGGCGCGTGCCTTGGGTTTGAGCTCTTCGATGATCTTGGTGGGCAGCCAGGCGTTGCCCTGGGCACGGTTCGCGGCGATCTCGGCAAAGAAGCGGCCCTCGTTGGGATAGATGTGCGCGTCCATGAACGCCAGCAGGCGTTCGCGCATGTCCTTGACTTTGTCGGTGTAGTCGAAATTCATCGTGTCTCCAGTGGGGATGGGCTTGAACAGAAAAGGGGTCAGACGGCGCCGGCGAAGCGCCAGGCCATTTCGGCCAGGGGCCGGGCGCCCGCGGCGGACGACACGGCCTGCGCGCTGGAGGCGGTTCCCGTCTCGACCCGCTTGGCGATGCCTTGCAGGATGGCTGCCAGGCGGAACAGGTTGTAGGCGAGGTAGAAGTTCCAGTCGGCCTTGAGCTGTTCCGGCGTGGCAAAGCCCGTGCGTTCGCAGTAGAGCGCGATGTAGTCGTCTTCGGTGGGAATGCCCAGGGACTGCAGGTCCAGGCCGCCGATGCCGCGGAACGCGCCGGGCGGGATGTGCCACGACATGCAGTGGTAGCTGAAGTCGGCCAGCGGGTGACCCAGGGTGGAGAGCTCCCAGTCCAGCACCGCGAGCACGCGCGGCTCGGTCGGGTGGAACATCAGGTTGTCGAGCCGGTAGTCGCCGTGCACCACCGACACCAGGGACTCGTCGCGCGCCATGGCGGGGATGTTCTGCGGCAACCACGCCATGAGCCGGTCCATCTCGGGGATCGGCTGGGTGATGGAGGCCACATACTGTTTGCTCCAGCGGCCGATCTGGCGCTCGAAGTAGTTGCCGGGCTTGCCGTAGCCCTCCAAACCGACGGCCACCGGATCCACCGTGTGCAGCGCGGCCATGACGCGGTTCATCTCGTCGTAGATGGCGCCTCGCTGCTCGCGGCCCATGCCGGGCAGGGACTGCTCCCACATCACGCGGCCGTCCACACACTCCATGACATAGAAGGCACGGCCGATCACCGATTCGTCTTCGCACAACACGTGCATCTGCGCCACTGGCACGCCCGTGCCGTGCAACGCGCTCATGACGCGGAATTCGCGCTCGATGGCGTGGGCCGAGGGCAGCAGCTTGGCCACCGGGCCGGGTTTCGCGCGCATCACGTAGGCACGCTGCGGCGTGATGAGCTTGTAGGTCGGGTTGGATTGCCCGCCTTTGAACATCTCCACCGTCAGCGGGCCGGCAAAGCCGTCCAGGTGGGCCGCGAGCCAGCGCTGCAGCGCCGCGACATCAAAAGCGTGTTGTCCGGAAACGGCACGTGTGCCGGTGAAGCTCTGGGAATCACTCATGCGCGGGTCTCGGTGGGGTTCGGGCACGCGCAACCCTGCGCGGAAACGATGGGCTCGGCCGCGGGGCGGGACCGGCGGTTCAGGATTCGGCTTCGGCGATGCGCATCAGCATGTCGCGGTTGCGCACCACCAGGCCGCCCTGTTCGATGCGGATGGCTTCTTCGCGTTCCATCGACTTGAGTTCCTGGTTGACGCGCTGGCGCGAAGCACCGAGCAGCTGCGCCAGTTCTTCCTGCGCCAGCTGCAGGCCGATGCGCATCTCGTTGCCGTCCGACAGACAGGGCACGCCGTAGCTGCGCACCAGGTGCAGCAGCTGCTTGGCCAGCCGAGCGCGCAGGGGCAGGGTGTTGAGGTCTTCCACCAGGCCGAACAGCGTGCGGATGCGGCGCGCCTGCAGCCGCATCAATGCTTCGTACAGCTCCACGTGCATGCCGAGAATCTTCTGGAAGTCGTTGCGGGCCACGCAGAGCAGGGTGGTGGCGCCATGCGCGTAGGCATCGTGCGTGCGCTGGTCGCCGTCGAACATGGCCACATCGCCAAACCACACGCCCGGCTCCACGTAGGTCAGCGTGATCTGCTTGCCCGAGAGCGAGGTCGAACTCACGCGCACCGCGCCCTTGGCGACCGCTGTCCATTCGGTGGGCGGATCGCCGCGGGCGACGATGAGGTCGCCATCCTTGAATCGCTTGACGTAGGCGCATCGGAGTATGTCGTGACGCAGGGAAGGTGAAAGACTGCTGAACCAGCGACCACTGTTGATCGCCTCGCGTTCTTCCATTGTCAGAATCGGTTCGTCCATCGGCTGTCTTATGAGTGACTGGGGGTGTGCCCCATTGTCGCCACTGCGACCAGGGCGGGCATCAGGGTTTGCATGAGCCGTGTCCCGCAAGTGTCCTTGCGGTCGCCGGACGGCGGCGCGTGGCTCAGAGGTAGTTGGCGCGGCGCTTTTCGAGGAAAGCCGCGATCCCTTCACCCGCGTTCGCATGGTGCAGGTTGCGCACGAAGTGGTCACGCTCGGCGCCGAGCTGGGCGTGCAGCGAACCGGTCATCGCTTCGTTGGCGAGTTCTTTGATGCTGGCCAGCGCATTGGGCGCGCGGGTGTTGAGCCGTTCGCACAGCGCCAGCGCGTCGTTCAGCGACTCACCCAGGGCGCTCACCTGGTTGATCACGCCGAGCTGCTGCAGCCGCTCGGCGCTGATGCGCTCGCCGCCCATCAGCAACTGCAGCGCGGTGGCGCGGGGCAGGGCGCGCATGAGACTCCAGGTGGCCCCGCCGTCGGGCGACAGGCCCACGTTGCTGTAGGCCATGACGAACACGCTGTTGTGCGCCGCGACCACGAGGTCGCAGGCCAGCGCCAGCGAAAAGCCGGCGCCCGCGCACGAGCCTTCAACGGCCGCCACCACCGGTTTGGAAAAGGCACGGATGGTCTCGATCCAGTTGTGCAGACCTTCGACGCTCTGCGTCTGGACTTCGGGCGGCTGCTGGCGGTTGTCCATCAGCCGTTGCAGGTTGCCGCCGGCGCAGAAGTGGTTGCCCTCTCCGGTGATGACGACGCTGCGCACCTCCGGGTTGTTCTCGGCCACGTTGAGCGCCTCCACGCCAGCGGCGTACAGGTCCGGTCCCAGGGCGTTGCGGTGCTCGGGGTTGCTGATGGTCAGCACCATGGTCTGGCCATGGCTGTGGCTTTTGAGGCTGGCGGTCATGAGGTGTAAAGCGGGTTCAGAGATCGTTGAGATGTCGCGTGCGCAGGAGTGGCTACACCTCCTCGTGCGTCAGGCTCAGACCGAGGGCGCCGCGTCGGCGCAGCCAGGGCGACGGGCGGTAGCGGGGATCGCCATACACGGTCTGCAGGTTGAACAGGATCTCCAGCACATTGGTGGGGCCGATGCGGTCACCCAGGGCCAGCGGCCCCATGGGGTAGCCCAGTCCCAGCGTGACGGCCACGTCCAGGTCGGCCGGTGAGCAGATGCCCTGCTGGCACATGTCGGTGGCGATGTTGACGATGGTGGCCACCACACGCTGCGTCACGAAGCCGCCGCTGTCGCGGATCACGCTGACCGCCTTGCCGTCGCGGGCAAACAGGGCATGGGCGGCGTCGCGCATGTCGGGGCGGGTGGCCGGGTTGGTGGCCAGCACTCGGCGGCGTGTTGATGCGTCGTCCAGCATCATGTCGATGCCGATGGTGCGGGTGGCGTCCAGCCGCTCCACGGCGGCCAGCGTGGTCACATCCAGCCCGAGTGGCGCCACCAGAATCAGCGCGCCGGCCGAGGGCGCCGCCGCGGTTTCGATGCTGGCCCCCAGATTTTTCAGCAACTGGTAGAGCTCGGCGCGCCGGGCCGCCTTGGGCGACACCCAGACCGGCGGCAGCGCCGACACCTCGGGAACGGGCGGATCGGCAGGCATCTGCGCCGCGCCGTTGTCGTACCTGTAAAAGCCCTCGCCCACCTTTTTGCCCACCACCCCGCCAGCCAGGCGCTGGGCGGTGATCACGCTCGGGCGGTAGCGGGGTTCCTCAAAGTACTGGTGGTAAATGGATTCCATCACCGGGTGCGACACATCCAGCGCGGTCAGGTCCATCAGTTCAAACGGGCCGAGGCGAAAACCCGCCTGGTCTTTCAGGATGCGGTCGATGGTGGCGAAGTCGGCCACTTTTTCACCCGCCACGCGCAATGCTTCGGTGCCGTAGCCCCGGCCAGCGTGGTTCACGATAAAGCCCGGGGTGTCTTGTGCCGATACGGGGGTGTGCCCGAACTGGCGCGCGTAGTCCGTGAGTTGCTGGCACACGACGGCGTCCGTCTTCAGGCCCGCAATGACTTCCACCACCCGCATCAGGGGAACAGGATTGAAGAAGTGAAAACCAGCCAGTTGGCCGGGCCTCTTGAGCCCGGCGCCAATCGCTGTGATCGACAGCGACGAGGTGTTGCTGGCCAGCACCGTTTTAGGGCCGACCAGGTTCTCCAGATCGGCGAACAGGCGCTGCTTGACGTCGAGTTTTTCAACGATGGCCTCGACCACCAGATCGCAAGGGGCCAGGGACTCCCAGGTGTCGGCCAGACGGACGCGGGACACGCAGGCATCGTGTTCGGTCTGTCCCAGTTTTCCCTTGGTCAGCAGCTTCTGCCAAGTGTCCCGCAACGCGCTCAGAGCAGCGTCGGCGGCACCGGTCTGGGCGTCAAACAGCAGCACCTCGCTGCCGGCCTGTGCACTCATTTGAGCGATGCCACGACCCATGGCACCGGTGCCCACGATACCGACGGTTCTGAAAACGGGTTGCATATGAAAGTATTATTTAAGGCGAAACAGCGGCAAGCTATGACAGAATGTTCCGACAAAGAAATGAAGGGTCTCTGACGTGCGCCAGATCTGGACAGCCTGTATTTTGCTATCAACTGCTTTGAGCAGTTCGGCGGTAACGTTGGGGAGGCACAGTGGGGCAGCCGTGATCGGGCGCCCGCTGGACGTGCGCGTGCAAGCGCTGCTGAGCCCCGGGGAGGATATTGACGCTCAGTGCATACAGGCCGAAGTGCTGTACGGCGACACCCGGGTCGCCGCCGGGGCAGTGCGCAGCACCCCTCAGAGATCCGCCCCCGACGCCGGAGCTTCGGTGCGCATCCAGTCGAGCGAGCCGGTCACCGAACCGATTGTCACGATCCTGGTGCGGGCGGGCTGCGGCACGCCATTCACACGCCGCTACGTCCTGCTGGCCGACCTGATCAGCGAGCCGGCCAGATCGGCTGAGCCGAGCCCGCCAGCGACGGGGACCGGCACCATGGCCTTGCCGCCAGCATCCTCGGCCACTGGCGGCCAAGGGGGGGCAGCGGCACCGGCGGCTCCTGCGAAGCGTCCGGATGCGGCAGCGAGGGCGACCAGTCCCAGCCCATCTGGCGCTAGACCGGTCCGACCACGCCCTCCGAGCGTGGTGCGTCGACCGGCGGAACCCGCACGACCTACCGGGCCGCGTCTGCAACTCGATCCCCTGGATCTGAGCCTGAACATCGAGCGCGATCCGGTGCTCAGACTCTCACCCTCCCTGCTCAGCGAGCCGACCACATCGGAAGAAGAGCGTGCCGCAGCCGGCTTGCTGTGGAAAGCCATCAATGCGTCGCCGGAAGAGATCCTGCGCGATGCCCAGAAGATGGCAGTGCTGGAGGCCGAGTCCAAGGGGTTGCGTGAGGAGGAAGTCCGGAACAACGCGGTCATCAGCGAACTCAATGCCCGCCTGGAACAGGCCCGTTCCCAGCGCTACCTGAACTGGCTGGTGTACCTGCTCGGCGCCTTGTTGTTGCTGGCCTTGCTGGCATTGTTCGTGGTGTGGCGGCGCAAGGGTCCGCAGGTCACGGATTCCGATGCTTCCCGAGCCTGGTGGGCCCCCAGCGCCTCCAGCAAAGCCGAAAAACGACCGGTGGTGCGCTCGGGCGTACCCAGGGCCGGGGCTCTGGACATCGATCTGAATCTTGACCGGGAGTCCTCGTTCGATGAATACAGCCCGCTGTCCGAGGTGGGTGTTGAAAGCGTGCCGGGACTGCCCCCGAAGGACAAACGCGAGTTCGCACCGAGTCTGATCGGTGTTTCGCGTTCGGTGGCGACCGAAGAGCTGTTCGACGTGCAGCAACAAGCCGATTTCTTCGTCTCCCTGGGGGAAGTCGAGCAGGCCATCCAGGTGTTGCGTCATCACTTGGCCGAGAGCCAGGAGCCCAGCGCACTGGCTTATCTGGATTTGTTCAAGCTCTATCACAAGCTCAACCGCCGCAACGACTACGAAGCGCTGCGTGAAGAGTTCAACCGCATTTTCAACGCCGGTGCGCCGCCATTTGATCAGTACACCGATGAAAGCCGTGGCCTGGAAGCTTATGAGGCGGCGTTCAGCCGTATCCAGGCGCTGTGGCCTGGCCCCAAGGTGCTGGAGGTGATCGAGCAGTCGATCTTCAAAGAGCACAACGACACGGAAGCCGAGGTCTTCGATCTGGAAGCCTATCGCGAATTGCTGCTGCTGCATGCGATTGCCAAGGAAATGATCCAGCACGACTCGGAATCACCCAAACCTGCCAACGGTTTTCAGCACACAGCCATGCAACCGCTCAAAGCCGCCGGTAGCAAGGCGCTGGCCACATCGGTGGCCGAGGCGGCTGCGTCCGGGCGTCAGACCGAACCATTGGATCTGATGCCACCGGTCTCACCTCGCCTGGGGCTGGATGTGGATCTGGACGAACTGGCGGAAATGTCCGCCTTCGAAGCGTCGTTGCCTGAAGTGGCCGTGCCGGTGGAGCCTTCCGCGCCATCCGTTCCTGCGCCGGGCAAACCCTCGTTCACGATGGCCGAGGGCAATCTGATCGACTTCGAGGTGCTGGACTTCATGCCCCCCGATGGCGAGTCGCAGAACAAACCGGCCGACCCGAAGAAGTGACGTCAGAAAAAACGCCGGATCGATCCGGCGTTTTTTGTGTCACGAGGGAATCCCAGGGCTTTTCGATGTTTCAGCGGCGCACCTGCAGCGCCCCCGGATTGACGATGTTGGTCGGCGTGCCTTTGATGTAATTGACCACGTTGTCAAACGCGGACGAGAAATAGGTTTCATAGCTCTCCTGCTCGACATAGCCGATGTGTGGCGTGCAGATGCAGTTCTCCAGACGCAGCAAAGCATGGCCCTGAAGGATCGGTTCGGACTCGAACACATCCACGGCGGCCATGCCCGGGCGACCACGGTTCAGGGCCGCCAGCAGAGCCTCGGGTTCCAGAAGCTCGGCACGAGAGGTGTTCACCAGCAACGAGGTCGGCTTCATGCGGGAAAGATCCTCCAGCGTGACGCTGCATGCGTTGGTCTCACCCAGGCGAAGATGCAGTGACAGCACGTCGGAAGACTCGAAGAGGTCGATCTTGTCTTTCGCGATCTCGTAACCATCGGCCGAGGCCCGCTGCCTGGAGGCTTCGCTGCCCCACACGATCACCCGCATGCCAAAAGCCCGACCGTATCCGGCCACCAGTTGACCAATGCGACCGTAGCTCCAGACACCCAGGGTCTTGCCCCTGAGCACCATGCCCACGCCGAAGTTCACGGGCATGGACGACGACTTCAGGCCGGCCTGTTGCCAGGCACCATGTTTGAGGTTGGCCACGTACTGGGGAATGCGCCGCATGGAGGCCATGATCAGGGCCCAGGTCAGCTCGGCCGTGGCAAAGGGTGCGCCCACGCCCTCGGCAACGGCAATGCCCCGTTCGGTGCAGGCATTGACGTCGATGTGCCCGCCGACGCGACCGGTTTGCGCGATGAGCTTGAGCTTGGGCAACTTCTCGACGAGCTGTCGGGTGATCTGGGTTCGCTCCCGGATCAGCACCAGCACGTCAGCGTCGCGCAAACGGATGGACAACTGACCCACGCCTTTGACGGTGTTGGTGAAGACCTTGGCCGGATAGGCCTCGAGCTTTTCGGCGCAACGCAGCTTGCGGACCACGTCCTGGTAGTCGTCAAGAATCACAATATTCATGGGGGCTATTGTGCCCGCATGGTCAGGCGCCCCCGCACCGGGACTGGCCCTGCGAACCAACCCCGATCAAGACGGCGAGGATGCGCTGTTGATCGGGGCCAGGGCCAATCAAGGTTCAGGTATGCCGGGCCTCGGCTAGATGCTCCAACGCGGCCAGCCGGTCCAGTTCGGCACAAACATCGTTGATGCGGCCCGAGATCACCAGACGCGGACCACTGCGGTCGCTGGCGGATGCTTCGTCCGAACGCAGCACACGCACATGACAGGCCCGGTGGGCGGCTGGCGGCTGAATGGCTCTGTTGCCGGTGGCCATGCTGTTGTTGGCGGAGGGGGTCGAGACATCAATGGTGCGACCCAGCCAGCCTGCACGGGTGAAATGCCGCACCACCTGCGACATGATGCGCGGTGTGGTTGGGCGTTGCGGGGCGGCGGGCAACCAGCAGTCGATCAACTGCAACGGTGCGCGCCAGGTGTTGGTGGTGAAGCGGATTCCCATGCGTAACTCCAAAAAAGGGGTTGAACACAGGCAGGATTGCGAATGGGGTCGCCAGCGCAGGGATGTGTCGGGCCAGTGAACATGCACGAGCCCGACCAAACGCCCGCCACCTGCTGAGGCGACATGGACCCGGTGGGTCAGATCTGGAAGCTGTTGCGGATCAGTCCGACGGCCAGGCCCTCGATCTCAAAAGGTTCGCCCGGTTCGACCACGATGGTCTTGTAGTCCGGGTTTTCGGCGTGCAGTTCGATCAGATGCTGGCGCCGCATGAAGCGCTTGACAGTCACATCGTCGCCCAGCCGGGCCACCACGATCTGGCCATTTTTGGCTTCTTTGGTGGCCTGTACGGCGAGCAGGTCACCGTCGATGATGCCCACGTCGCGCATGGACATGCCACGCACCTTGAGCAGGTAGTCGGGTGTGTGCTGAAACAGGCTGCGTTCGACGTGGTAGGTTTGATCCACGTGTTCCTGGGCCAGGATGGGTGAGCCCGCCGCCACACGGCCCACCAGGGGCAACATCAACTGCGTCAGGCTGGGCAAGGGCAGCGTCAACTGGCGCCCACGCGACTCGTTGATGGACTGGAGGTCTTCGCTGCGCAGCCGGATACCGCGCGAAGTGCCGCTGACCAGCTCGATCACACCTTTGCGCGCCAGCGCCTGCAGATGCTCTTCGGCCGCATTCGCCGACTTGAATCCCAGCTCCGTGGCGATTTCGGCCCGGGTGGGTGGCGCGCCGGTGCGGGCAATGGCGCTCTGGATGAGTTCCAGAATCTGTTGCTGGCGGGCCGTGAGCTTGGGCGGGTAGAACGCGGACTCGATCATGGAATACCTCTTGTAGGGGCGTCGGGCGCTGCCAGGAGCGTGCAGCAAAGGGGGCGGAAAGCAGCTCCGGCATGAATGGCGCCGGGCGGGACTGTCTTCTTATCCAGTGGCTGTATTTTTAACCAGTTTCAACGTCTTTGCAAGCAACGGATAAAAAAGTGAGCGGACAACAAAAAGCCCGGCATCGGGCCGGGCTTGGGGTGGGTGGCGGTGGGCTTATTCAGACAAGGCCGCGAAGGCGCGTGCGGTGATGTCGTCCACCGAACCCATGCCGCTGATGGCGCGGTATTTGGGCGCGGCAGCGGCATCGGTTTTGGCCCAGTTGCTGTAGTAGTCCACCAACGGGCGGGTCTGCGCGCTGTAGACATCCAGGCGCTTTCTCACGGTTTCTTCCTTGTCGTCCTCGCGCTGGATCAGCGGTTCGCCGGTCACGTCGTCCCGGTCGGCGACCTTGGGGGGATTGAACTTGACATGGTAGGTGCGGCCCGAGGCGGGGTGCGAACGGCGTCCGCTCATGCGCTCGATGATGGCGTCGAACGGTACGTCGATTTCGAGCACGTAGTCCAGCTTCACGCCAGCGGCCTTCATGGCGTCGGCTTGCGGGATGGTGCGGGGAAATCCGTCGAACAGGAAACCATTGGCGCAGTCGGGCTGGCCAATGCGTTCCCTGACCAGATTGATGATGAGATCGTCGCTCACCAGGGCGCCCGCCTCCATGACGGCCTTGGCCTGCTGGCCCAGAGGCGTGCCGGCCTTGACGGCGGCGCGCAGCATGTCACCCGTCGAGATTTGGGGAATGCCGTACTTCTGGCAGATGAAAGTGGCTTGCGTTCCTTTGCCGGCACCCGGAGCGCCCAACAGAATCAGTCTCATCACGTTCCTTTTTCAGAGTTTCAATGCGGAGGCCACGTGTCTCTCGTGGCGGCCCCCTGGGCCGGGAGCCGGGGGCGACCGGTCGAGGATAGCACGGGCATCCCGGGCGCTGGCTTACAGCCAGAAGGCCGGATTTGAGAGTGAAATCAGCGTGCGCCCAGCAGTGCGCGGACCCGTTCCAGGTCCTGTGGGGTGTCCACGCCGGGGCCGGGTGCCACCGGGCTCAGATGCACCGCAATGCGTTCACCATGCCAGAGCACGCGCAGCTGTTCCAGCGACTCCGTGATTTCCAGTGGGGCGGGTTCCAGCCTGGGGAATCGGCGCAGAAAACCGGCGCGGTACCCATAGATGCCAATGTGGCGCAACGGCGCTGGCGAGGGGAGTGTGTTGCTCGGTGCCGCCCCATCCAGCGCCGCCATGCCGTCGCGCCACCAGGCGATGGGTGCCCGGCTGAAGTACAGCGCAGTCTGGGCCCGGTCCAGCACCACCTTGACCACATTGGGGTTGAGGAAGTCGGCCATGCTGTCCACCGGGTGCGCGGCGGTGCTCATGACGCAGTCGGGGCGGCGCTGGAGCTCCGCCGCCACCGCGTTGATCAGCGCGGGCTCGATCAACGGTTCGTCGCCCTGCACATTGACCACCGTCTCATCGTCGGCCATGCCGAGCAGGGTGCAGGCTTCGGCCAGGCGGTCGCTGCCCGAAGGGTGATCGGTGCGGGTCAGCAGGACCGGGATGCCATGGGCTTCACAGGCCTGCACGATGCGGGCATCGTCCGCGGCCACCACGCAGCGGGTGGCGTGGCTCAGCCGCGCGCGTTGGGCCACGCGCACCACCATGGGCAGGCCCGCGATGTCGGCCAGGGGTTTGTCGGGCAAGCGGCTCGACGACAGCCGGGCCGGGATCAGGACGGTGAAGCCCGTGTTCTCGGCGGGGCGGCTCATGGAAGCGGCGCGGGTGCCGGTGGGCGGGCCGCTTCTTCCTCGGTCAGGGTACGGGCCACGTGTTCGAGCAGGATAGGGATGCCATCGCGTACAGGATAGGCCAGACGCGCGCTGCGCGAGAGCAGTTCCTGTTTCTCGCGGTCGTAGATCAGCGGGCCTTTGGTGACCGGGCAGACCAGCAGTTCAAGCAGTTTGGTGTCCATGCCGCGATGATAGTCGGGCCGGCACGGGCCATGCGTCTCAGCGGCGGTTTTTCAGGGCGGCCAGGCGCTCACCGACGGCGGTAAAAAACGCCGCTTCGGGCACGAGCTCCAGCGGCACCGCCCAGGCATCGACCGAGCCTGCGGCTCCGCCGTCGGGGTGCAGGGCGAACAGCTTGACCGAATCCTTCTCGGTGCATACCACCGTGGTGGTGGGGGACGCCAGCAGGGCTTCATAGACCGCCTGATCCGCATGATCGGGCAGCGCCACTTCGCGCGCCAGCGTGAGGCCTCGGGCGCGCAGCATGTCAAAGAACACCGCGGGTCGGGCAATGCCGGCCACGGCGGTCAGGGCCTTGCCTTGAAGTGCTTCGAGGGCGATGCGCTCACCGCCAACGCCCACGGCGTGGTCCGCCAGGCGGCGCACCGCATGGAACACGGGCACACCCGCAGCCGATGGGACCACGGGGGCGGCGCGGTCCTGCCTGTGTTGAATCAGCACCAGGTCGGGGCTGAACGGTGTGCCAGGAGCCGGGGGCCATGGCTCGCGCAACAGCCCGGCGGGCAGCAGCCAGCCGTTGCCGGTGCCGCGTTCGTCAAACACTGCGATGCTCAGATCGCGCGCCAGTGCCAGGTGCTGCAGTCCATCGTCGCAGAGCAGCACATTCACCTGCGGGTGCGCCGCGAGCAGCGCCTGCGCAGCGTCGATCCGGCGCCTGGCCACGAAAACCGGCACCCCGGTGGCGCGGCGGATCAGCGCAGGTTCGTCGCCGCTGTCCGCTGCGGGCGTGTCTGGGCCGACCTCGGTCACCTTTTCGCTGCGGCGGCCATAGCCGCGTGAGATCACACCCGGCTGCCAGCCGAGTGCGCGCAGCTGCTGCACCAGCGCGATCACCGTGGGGGTTTTGCCCGCACCGCCCACGACCACATTGCCCACCACGACCACCGCAACGGGCAGGCGCCGGGTTTTGAAGACGCCAATGACGTACAGCCGGCGCCGCAGGTCCGTAAGCATGCGGTACAGCAGCGAGAGCGGCCACAGCAGCCTGGCCCGAGGACCACGCTCCTGGGCCGTGGCCAGCCAGCGCGCTTGCCGGTCGGCTGGCCCGGGGTTCATGTGGGGAGAAGGGTTCAGGACTTGCCGCGGGCGGCCTTGCCACCCGATGACTGCTGGGTGGCAAAGGTGATCTGCACCAGGCCTGCGCGTCGTGCGGCGTCCATCACGTTGATGACGGACTGGTGGGTGGCCGCTGCATCGGCGCTGATGACCACCACCACCTCGCGGTTGTCCTGAGCGGACAGCGACAGCGCGCGCGTGAGCATCTCGACCCCACTGCCTTCGAGCAGCTGTTTGTTGATCGAGTAGCGCCCATCGTTGCTGACCGAGACGATCACTTCCTGGGGGTTCTCGCGCTGCGCCTGCGCGTCGGCCACCGGCAGGTTGACCTGCAGCTCGGTGAACTTGCTGTAGGTGGTGGTGAGCATCAGGAAAATGAGCACCACCAGCAGAACGTCGATGAACGGGATCAGGTTGATCTCGGGCTCGTCACGGGAACCGGGTCGAAAGTTCATTTGCGCAGGCTCAACAAATGCCGCACAAAGCGCTCGGCCGCCAGCTCCATGGCCAGCAGGTAGTCGTCCACCCGGGCCCGGAAATAGCGCCAGAAGATCAGCGCGGGGATGGCGATCATCAGACCAAACGCGGTGTTGTAGAGGGCGATCGAGATACCGTGCGCCAGCTGGGCGGGGTTGCCGCCGCCGGGCATTGCGCCCATGCCGCCTTCGCCGCCCTGCGAGCCGAAGATCTCGATCATGCCGATGACCGTGCCCAGCAAGCCCAGCAGGGGCGCGGCCGATGCGATGGTGGCGAGCGCTCCCAGGTAGCGCTGCAGCTTGGCAGCGGCCTGGCGACCGGCGATCTCGAGGTTGGCGCGCAGATCGTCTTCGGTGGCCACCGGGTTGCTGTTGAAGGTGCGGAACCCGCTGGCGAGCACATGGCCCAGCACCGAGTTCTGTTCCAGCTGCTTGACCACGTCCGGGCCGGGTATGCCGCTGCGCGACACCATGATCGCTTCATCGAGCAGTTTGGGCGGGGCGATTTTGGCGGTTTTCAGGCTGATGAAGCGCTCGATGACGAGGGCCATGCCCAGCACGGAACAGATGATCAATGGCCAGATCGGCCAGCCGGCGGCTTGTATGATGGAAAGCAAATCAGGGCTCCAGGAAAGGCCGACGCGTTGCGGCCGAAGGGCGGTCCGGCGATTATGGCTCAGCCTCCAAAGCGGTCGGCTCAAGTGCAGACCAGCGCCCCGCAGCCCAGCGAACGCCACCCCACCATCGCGCTGCGAACGGGCCTGCCGCGATGCACAGATTCTGTGGATAACTTTGTGAAGAACCCACCCCATCCCATCCCTCAAGCCGCACCAGGCCTCGCTCCAGACAATTCGATGACAAAACAGGCAGCAGAAACTGCTTTGATTTCAAGGGCTTGGCGTTCGGGCCAGTTGGAGCGCGGTCTTTCGGGTCGCCGCCCAAGAAATCACGCGGATTGTGGACACTTTTGGTCTGGAGAGCCCTGTGTCTGAGCCATTTTCAGGTTCTGATGCAGCACCGGCGCGCCGTGTCTGGGCGGTTGGGCCGCTCATGCGCGCCATTGCGGACACTTTGTCCGCGCGCTTCAACCCGGTGGCGGTGCGTGGCGAGATTTCCGGTTTCTCGCGTGCGGCCAGCGGGCATTGTTACTTTTCGCTCAAGGACGACACCGGGCAGGTCCGCTGTGCCCTGTTTCGCCGCTCGGCCGAACAGCTGAGCTTTGCCCCGCGCGACGGGCAGGTGGTGGAGGCCCAGGGAAAACTCGACGTGTACGGTCCGCGCGGCGACCTGCAACTGATCGTGGACAGCCTCAAGCCTGCCGGCCAGGGGGCACTGTTCGAGGAATTCCTGCGCCTCAAGGCACGGCTTGAAGCCGAGGGGCTGTTTGATGCGGCCCGCAAACGGGCGCTGCCGCCCCAGCCGCGCAGCATTGGTGTGGTCACTTCGCTGGGGGCGGCGGCCCTGCGCGACGTCATCACCGCGCTGCGCCGACGTGTGCCGCACCTGCCTGTGGTGGTGTATCCCGCGGCGGTGCAGGGCGCACAGGCACCGGCCGAACTGTGTGCGGCGCTGCAGACGGCCTACCGCCGCCACGAGCAAACGGGTGAAAGCGCCGTGCTGCTGCTGGTGCGGGGTGGCGGTTCGCTGGAAGACCTGTGGTCGTTCAACGACGAAACACTGGTGCGCACCGTGGCGCGGGCGCCCATGCCCGTGGTCTGTGGCGTCGGCCACGAAACCGACTTCACCCTGGCCGATTTCGTGGCCGACCTGCGCGCGCCCACCCCCACGGCCGCGGCCGAGCTGTGCGCCCCCACACGCGAGGCCCGCCTGGGCGAGCTGGCCTATCTGGGCGAACGTCTGGCCGAGGCCGCCTACGGCGCCATCGACCAGCGCGCGCAGCGGCTGGACCGGCTCGCTCAACGCCTGGGCAGGCCCTCGGGTCGACTGCACGACAACCACCAGCGGCTCATGGGTCTGCAGCACCGCCTGCAGCGTGGGCTGCTGCTGGCGGCACAGCGTCAGCAAAACCGGCTGCAGTCCCTGCAAACCGCCTTGCCACTGGCCCTGCGGCGGGCGCAGGAGCAGCACAGTGCGCGCCTGCAGCGCCTGGATGCGGCCCTGGGTCTGCTCGATCCGCACCTGGTGCTGGAGCGGGGCTACGCGTTCCTGACCGACGCACAGGGCCTGGCCATCACCCGTGTGGCCCAAACTCGGGCGGGGCAGGCCTTGCGGGCCACGCTCTCCGATGGCGAACTGGGCCTCACGGTGAATTTGTAAGGGATGTGAGCCCAAGAAACCCTGATCTCTGCTGTCTCTTTGTGCGTGCCTACAATGCGCGATCGTCTTGCTGGAGGGCTTCGCGCCCGGCCCGGCGTTCTTTCTCTCACAACACAACCACCACACGAGGAACCCCCCATGGAACACACCTTGCCCGCACTGCCTTATGGCCTGGACGATCTGGCGCCCCACTACAGCCGCGAAACGCTGGAGTTCCACCATGGCAAGCACCACAACGCCTATGTGGTCAACCTGAACAACCTGCAAAAGGGCACCGAGTTCGAGGCCATGGACCTGGAGTCCATCATCAAGAAGTCCAGCGGCGGCATCTACAACAACGCCGCCCAGATCTGGAACCACACCTTCTTCTGGAACTGCATGAAGCCCAACGGCGGCGGCGAGCCTTCCGGCGCGCTGGCCGCGGCCATCAATGCCAAGTGGGGCAGCTACGCCGCCTTCAAGGAAGCGTTCGTCAAGAGCGCGGTGGGCAACTTCGGTTCTGGCTGGACCTGGCTGGTGAAGAAGGCCGATGGCTCGGTCGACATCGTCAACATGGGCGCTGCCGGCACCCCGCTGACCACCGGCGACAAGGCCCTGCTGACCGTGGACGTGTGGGAGCACGCCTACTACATCGACTACCGCAACCTGCGCCCCAAGTTCGTCGAAACCTACCTCGACAAGCTGGTGAACTGGTCGTTCGCCGAAGCCAACTTCGCCTGAAAGCGGTTTTCAGGCTGACAGAAAAGGGCTCGAAGGCCATGCCTTCGGGCCCTTTTTGTTGCCCGTCGGCGCCGTGGTGTGTGCGCCCAGTCGGTGCTGATGTGTCCCTGATTTCGTTGGCTTTCGGGGCATTTTTGCCGATTCGCACAAAAAAAGTTGGTCAATCGATCTCAAAAATTCGCATTGTGAGATTGCAGTTCAAAAAGCGGGGTTTGGGTCAGAGCGCTGAAAGCAAAATCTCGGACTATCCGCCGATTCGGTTGGCCTGCCACACGGCCAGCGGGATGCCTACAACGATATCTGGAGAAAACCGTGAGCAACCAGCAACCCACCATCATCTACACGTTGACCGACGAAGCGCCGTTGTTGGCCACCAGCGCCTTTTTGCCCATCATCCGCACGTTCACCGCGCCCGCTGGCATCAACGTGGTCTCCAGCGACATTTCGGTGGCGGCACGCATTCTGGCCACGTTTCCCGAATGCCTGACGGAAGAACAGCGCGTGCCCGATGCGCTGGCCGAGCTGGGCAAGCTGACGCTGCGGCCCGAGGCCAACATCATCAAATTGCCCAACATCAGCGCCTCGGTGGGCCAGTTGGTCAACGCCATTAAAGAATTGCAGTCCAAAGGTTATGCGCTGCCCGACTATCCCGAGTCGGCCAAGTCGCCCGAAGAAGAGGCCATCCGCGCCCGTTACGCCAAGTGCATCGGCAGCGCCGTCAACCCCGTGCTGCGCGAAGGCAACTCGGACCGTCGCGCACCCAAGGCCGTGAAGGAATACGCCCGCAAGAACCCGCACAGCATGGCCGAATGGAGCCAGGCTTCGCGCTCGCACGTCTCGCACATGCACGCCGGCGACTTCTACCACGGCGAAAAGTCGATCACCCTGGACAAGGCGCGCGACGTGAAGATGGAGTTGATCACGAACAGCGGCAAGACCATCGTGCTCAAGCCCAAGGTCTCGCTGCTCGACCGCGAGGTGATCGACAGCATGTTCATGAGCAAGAAGGCGCTGGAAGCGTTCTACGAGAAGGAAATCGAGGACGCCCACAAGACCGGCGTCATGTTCTCGCTGCACGTGAAAGCCACCATGATGAAGGTGTCCCACCCCATCGTGTTTGGTCACTGCGTGAAGATCTTCTACAAGGACGCTTTCGCCAAGCACGGCGCCTTGTTCGACGAACTGGGCGTGAACGTCAACAACGGCATGGCCAACCTGTACGACAAGATCTCCACGCTGCCGCAGAGCAAACAGGACGAGATCAAGCGCGACCTGCACGCCTGCCACGAGTACCGTCCCGAACTGGCCATGGTGGATTCCGCCAAGGGCATCACCAACTTCCACTCGCCCAACGACGTGATCGTGGACGCTTCCATGCCCGCCATGATCCGCAACGGCGGCAAGATGTGGGGTGCCGATGGCCGGCTGAAGGACGTGAAGGCGGTCATGCCCGAGTCGACTTTTGCCCGCATCTACCAGGAGATGATCAACTTCTGCAAATGGCACGGCGCTTTCGACCCCAAGACCATGGGCACCGTGCCCAACGTGGGCCTGATGGCCCAGCAGGCCGAGGAATACGGCTCACACGACAAGACCTTCGAGATTCCCGAAGACGGCGTGGCCAACATCACCGATCTGGCCACGGGCGAAGTGCTGCTGAGCCAGAACGTGGAAGCCGGTGACATCTGGCGTATGTGCCAGGTCAAGGACGCCGCCATCCGCGACTGGGTGAAGCTGGCCGTGACACGCGCGCGCAACTCCGGCATGCCGGTGGTGTTCTGGCTGGACCAGTACCGTCCGCACGAGGCCCAGCTGATCACCAAGGTCAAGATGTACCTGCACGAGCACAACACCACCGGTCTGGACATCCAGATCATGAGCCAGGTGCGTGCCATGCGCTACACCCTGGAGCGTGTGGTCCGAGGCCTGGACACCATCAGCGCCACCGGCAACATCCTGCGCGACTACCTGACCGACCTGTTCCCCATCATGGAACTGGGCACCTCGGCCAAGATGCTGTCCGTGGTGCCGCTGATGGCGGGCGGCGGCATGTATGAAACCGGCGCCGGCGGCTCGGCGCCCAAACATGTGCAGCAACTGGTGGAAGAAAACCACCTGCGCTGGGATTCGCTGGGTGAATTCCTGGCACTGGCGGTTTCGCTGGAAGATCTGGGCATCAAAACCGGCAACAACCAGGCCAAGATTCTGGCCAAGACGCTGGACGCGGCCACCGGCAAGCTGCTGGACAACAACAAGAACCCGTCGCCCAAGACCGGTCAGCTGGACAACCGCGGCAGCCAGTTCTACCTGGCCATGTACTGGGCCCAGGAGCTGGCCGCGCAGTCCGAAGATGCTGCTCTGGCCGCCCATTTCGCACCGCTGGCCCAGAAACTGGCGGAGAACGAACAAACCATCGTGGCCGAGCTGGCTGAGGTGCAGGGCAAGCCGGTGGACATCGGCGGGTACTACAAGCCCGACTTTGACAAGCTGGCCGCCGTGATGCGTCCGAGCCCCACACTGAACGCGGCGCTGGAAACCGTCCCCGCTTAAGGCACTGAAGGCCGTTCCACCGTTCCGGTGGACGCGCCGTCATCGACGACGGCTGATCTCAAAAGCGACCCGGATGGCATGGCCGTCCGGGTCGCTTTTGTCTTTGTCCTTGTGGGCGAACGGGGTGCGTCATGCGGCCGGGGCCGATGCAGAGCCCACAGCCTTCGCGGCCTTCGGTTATTTGCGGCGCTCGAAGGGCGCACCACCCAGCCGGGAGCCCGACTTGAGCCCGCGTTTGGCAAACCAGCCCTTGTTCATTTCCAGCACATAGCGCACCGGTTGGGTCGAGCAGTGCGAGTCCAGCGTCTGCGGCTTCATGTCGGCCAGGTTGACGATGGTGCCGTCATCGGCCACGAAGGCGGCGGTCAGCGGCAGCAGTGTGTTTTTCATCCAGAAACACTGGCCCGCGGGCTGCTCGAAGACAAACAGCATGCCCTCATTTGCCGGCATCTCCTGCCGGAACATCAGGCCGATGGTGCGCTGCTCCGGCGTGGCCGCCAGCTGGGCGTTGATCAGGTGCATACCCGCCGAGAGTGTCACGCGTGGCAACTGGAGCTGGGGGGTGTCCTGGGACCAGGCGGGGAGTGCGAAAACGGCCAGCAGGCAGGAGAGTTGGACGAGCAGTCGGTTCATGAGGCGATGGCGGTGGTCATGGGCAGTTCACATTGTCCGCCATTCGCCGTGGTAGGGCCGAGCCGGCTGGTTCCAGGGGCGGCGCCTGGCCCGGGCAGAACAATCGGCACTAGAATTTGCGAGCACGATCCCGTGCGGCCACCGGACCCCATCAACATGGGCCGGCGCCTCACCCCATAGCCTCTCACGGAGACCCGTCCCCATGTACCAGCACATCACCATCCCTGCCCAAGGCGAGAAGATCACCGTCAATGCCGACATGTCGCTCAATGTGCCTGACCAGCCCATCGTGCCGTACATCGAAGGCGACGGCACGGGTCTGGACATCACCCCGGTGATGCTCAAGGTGGTGGACGCGGCCGTGGCCAAGGCCTACGGCGGCCAGCGCAAGATCCACTGGATGGAGGTGTACGCCGGTGAGAAGTCGACCAAGGTCTACGGCCCCGACGTGTGGCTGCCCGAAGAAACCCTGGCCGCGTTGCGCGAATACGTGGTCTCCATCAAGGGTCCGCTGACCACCCCCGTGGGCGGCGGCATCCGATCGCTGAACGTGGCGCTGCGCCAGGAACTCGATCTCTACGTCTGCCTGCGCCCGGTCCAGTACTTCAAGGGCGTGCCTTCGCCGGTGAAAGAGCCGGAAAAGACCAACATGGTGATCTTCCGCGAGAACTCGGAGGACATCTACGCCGGCATCGAGTACGAAGCCGAGTCCGACAAGGCCAAGAAGCTGATCAAGTTCCTGATGGAAGAGATGGGCGTGACCAAGATCCGTTTCCCGAACACCTCGGGCATCGGCATCAAACCGGTGTCGCGTGAAGGGACCGAGCGCCTGGTGCGCAAGGCCATCCAGTACGCGATCGACAACGACAAGCCCAGCGTGACCATCGTGCACAAGGGCAACATCATGAAGTACACCGAAGGGGGCTTCCGTGACTGGTCGTATGCCCTGGCCCAGAAGGAGTTTGGCGCCGAACTGATCGACGGTGGCCCGTGGTGCAAGTTCAAGAACCCGAAGTCTGGCAAGGACATCGTGATCAAGGACAGCATTGCCGACGCTTTCCTGCAGCAGATTCTGCTGCGCCCAGCCGAGTACTCGGTGGTGGCGACGCTGAACCTGAATGGTGATTACATCTCCGACGCCCTGGCCGCGCAGGTGGGCGGCATCGGCATTGCCCCCGGCGCCAACCTGTCCGACTCCGTGGCCTGTTTTGAAGCCACCCACGGCACGGCACCGAAGTACGCCGGCAAGGACTACGTGAATCCTGGTTCCGAAATCCTCTCCGCCGAAATGATGCTGCGCCACATGGGCTGGAAGGAAGCCGCGGACCTGATCATCAGTTCGATCGAGAAGTCCATCGCCAGCAAGAAGGTCACCTACGACTTCGCCCGCCTGATGGACGGCGCCACCCAGGTGAGCTGCTCCGGTTTTGGTCAGGTCATGATCGACAACATGTGATCCGGCACCGCCCCGCAGCGGACCCGGGTCACCGGGCGCTGCCTCGGGGTGGTGAAAGAGCGCGAAAAACCGCCAGGAAGCCGGCTTCCTCGGCGGTTTCGTTTTTGGGCGCGCGCCTCACAATGGAGCATGCCCAACAGCGGATCCTGGCGCCAGTCCAGCGCCTCCCTCCCAAACCCCATGCCAGGGGAAGCGAGCGGGCGCAGGCATTTCATTTGCCTTCGCCGCGCAGGGGATGGGTGTGCGCCGCTAGAATCAAATTCATGGCCACCCAGAACCCCAGAAAACCACCCAATCCCGTTGCCCCGCCCAGTGTGGGCAGCGATGATTCCGTGGTGCTTGAGCGCCGCACGCAGCGCGTCAAACCGCCCCAGATGTTCCAGGTGGTGCTGCTCAACGACGACTTCACGCCCATGGAGTTCGTGGTCCACGTTATCCAGGAGTTCTTCAGCAAGGACCGCGAAACCGCGACCCAGATCATGCTCAAGATCCACCTGGAGGGCAAAGGCATCTGCGGCGTTTACACCCGTGACGTGGCCAGCACCAAGGTCGACCAGGTGCTGCAGGCGGCCCGCTCGGCTGGCCACCCGCTGCAGTGCTTGAGTGAACCGGTTGAATAAATAACAACACACCCCACCTGATGGTCTGCTACCGCGTAATCTCTATCCCTGAAATCCGCGTTTCCTATCACCCACAGCCCTAAAGGAAGTGTCCATGATTGCCCAGGAACTTGAAGTCAGCTTGCACATGGCCTTCGTCGAGGCTCGGCAACAGCGACACGAATTCATTACCGTCGAGCACTTGCTGCTCGCGCTGCTGGACAACCCCAGCGCGGCCGAGGTGCTTCGCGCCTGCTCGGCCAACGTCGACGACTTGCGCAAGTCGCTGGCGAATTTCATCAAGGACAACACCCCACAGGTGGCCGGCACCGACGAGGTGGACACCCAACCCACGCTCGGTTTCCAGCGTGTGATTCAGCGCGCGATCATGCACGTGCAGTCCACCGGCAACGGCAAGAAGGAAGTGACGGGCGCCAATGTGCTGGTTGCCATCTTCGGCGAAAAGGACTCTCATGCTGTCTACTACCTGCACCAGCAGGGCGTGACGCGCCTGGACGTGGTCAATTTCATCGCTCACGGCATCCGCAAGAGCGATCCGCCCGAGCCCACCAAGTCGGGTGAAAGCGCGGCCGAGAACGAAGAGGCCGGTGAAGCCAAGAGCAACGAAAAGGCCTCGCCGCTGGAGCAGTTCACCCAGAACCTCAACCAGTTGGCCAAAGACGGCAAGATCGACCCGCTGATCGGCCGCGAATACGAGGTCGAGCGTGTGATCCAGATCCTGTGCCGCCGCCGCAAGAACAACCCGTTGCTGGTGGGCGAGGCCGGTGTGGGCAAGACCGCCATCGCCGAGGGACTGGCCTGGCGCATCACCCAGGGGGACGTGCCCGAGATCCTGGCCGAGTCGCATGTGTATTCGCTCGACATGGGGGCGCTGCTGGCCGGTACCAAGTACCGCGGTGACTTCGAGCAGCGCCTGAAGGGTGTTCTCAAGTCGCTCAAGGACAAGCCCAACGCGATTCTGTTCATCGACGAAATCCACACCCTGATCGGGGCCGGCGCGGCCTCGGGTGGCACGCTGGACGCGTCCAATCTGCTCAAGCCGGCACTCTCCAGTGGTCAGATGAAGTGCATCGGCGCGACCACCTTCACCGAATACCGCGGCATTTTCGAAAAAGACGCCGCGCTGTCGCGCCGTTTCCAGAAAGTGGATGTGGTCGAACCCACGGTGGAACAGACGGTGGATATTCTCAAGGGACTCAAGAGCCGCTTCGAGGAACACCACAACGTCAAGTACGCCCTGGCGGCGCTGCAGGCGGCGGCCGAGTTGAGCGCCAAGTACATCAACGACCGCCACCTGCCCGACAAGGCGATCGACGTGATCGACGAAGCGGGCGCGGCGCAGCGCATCCTGCCGGCGTCCAAGCGCAAGAAAACCATCAGCAAGGCTGAGGTCGAAGAGATCGTGGCCAAAATCGCACGCATCCCGCCGGCCAACGTGTCCAACGACGACCGCGGCAAGCTGCAGACGCTGGAACGCGACCTCAAGAGCGTGGTGTTTGGCCAGGACAAGGCGCTGGAAGTGCTGGCATCGTCGGTCAAGATGGCGCGTTCGGGCCTGGGCAAGAGCGACAAGCCGATCGGCGCCTTCCTGTTCAGCGGCCCCACCGGCGTCGGCAAGACCGAAGCCGCCAAGCAGCTGGCCTACATCATGGGCATCGACCTGATCCGCTTCGACATGTCGGAGTACATGGAGCGCCATGCCGTGAGCCGCCTGATCGGTGCGCCTCCCGGTTACGTGGGCTTTGACCAGGGTGGCCTGCTGACCGAAGCCATCACCAAGAAGCCGCACTGCGTGCTGCTGCTCGACGAAATCGAAAAGGCGCACCCCGACATCTTCAACGTGCTGCTGCAGGTGATGGACCACGGCACCCTGACCGACAACAACGGGCGCAAGGCCGATTTCCGCAACGTTATCGTCATCATGACGACCAATGCCGGCGCGGAGACCATGAACAAGGCCACGATCGGGTTCACCAACCCGCGCGAGGCTGGCGACGAGATGGCCGACATCAAGCGCTTGTTCACGCCGGAGTTCCGCAACCGTCTGGACGCCATCGTGGGCTTCAAGGCGCTGGACGAGAACGTCATCATGCGCGTGGTGGACAAGTTCCTGCTGCAGCTCGAAGGCCAGTTGACCGAGAAGAAGGTGGAAGTCACCTTCACCGATGCGTTGCGCAAGCACTTGGCCAAGAAGGGCTTCGATCCGCTCATGGGCGCACGTCCGATGCAGCGGCTGATCCAGGACACGATCCGTCGTGCTCTGGCGGACGAACTGCTGTTCGGGCGCCTGACCGAAGGCGGCCGGCTCACGGTGGACCTGGAAACCAAGACCGACGAAGCCGGCAAGGAAACCCAGGAAGTCAAGCTCGACATCCAGCCGCTGCCGAAGAAAGAAGGCAAGGCCAAGCCGGAAGAGGCCACGGCGGGTTGATGCCGGGCGCCCTGGCGCACACAAAACAAAGGCCCGGACATCCGGGCCTTTGTTTTTGGGGCTGTTGAGCGGTCAGTGCGTCCGCCAGGCCAGCACGGTGTCGGCCCATTTGTTGCCGAGTTTGGCCTCACCGCTGGCGTTCGGGTGGACGCCGTCGTAGTTGTCCGCCACCGAATAACCCGCAGCCTGGTTCACCACGGCGATGGGCGAGAGCGCTGAGTTGCGCGACGCCGCCAGGCCGTCGATGCCGCGGTTCAGTGCCGCTGTTCCTGCGGTGTCGGGGGCGGCCGGAATGATCTTGGCCAGCACGATGTGGGTGTCGGCCTTGCCTGCCCGGATAGCGTCGATCACGCTTCCCAGCTCCGCGATGATGCCGGCGGCGCTCTGGCCATTGAGCACGTCGTTGGTGCCCAGGTGGAGCAAGACCACGTCGGGGCGGGCGTTGCCGACCTTGCCGGCTACCAGGGGCGCCAGTTCGTGGGCATGGTAGTCCCAATAGCCTTCGTGGTCCTGGTCGAAATCGGGGTTGGGGGCGCTGGTTTGTGGGCTGTCGCGGTAGCCGCTGGAGACGCCGGTGCGGCTGCCCACCAGGTCCACCGAGCAGCCCGCGGCGTTCAGGCGTTGCCAGAGCACCCGGCGGTAGCTGTTGTGTCCCGCCTCGGCCTGGGTGACCGAATCGCCCAGGGGCATGATGCGCAGCGGGCCACCTTCGCCGCCACAGCTCGCGACCCTGAGCGCCGATGTGGCGTTTCCCGAACCATCGTCAGAGTCGCCACCGCCACAGGCGCTGAGCACCGCGGTGAGCAGCAGCATGGCGGCACGGGAGGGGGTCTTTTTTTGAGGCATGAAGCATCCAGGAGAAGGTGGTTTGATGGGCTGCCGATGGGGAATCGGTTTTGCAGGTGGCTCATTGACGCAGATAGGCCGCGCGGATGTGTTCCATGCGTCGGCGGTTCAGACCGGTGTCCTCTCTGCCCAGGCGGCTTGCGCTGCGCACCTCGATCACGCCCCGCGCCGGATTGAACCAGAACTCGAGGTCGTCCACGAATCTGAGCCAGCGTGTCCGGGCCTGCGCGTAGAGGTAGTCCGGCCGCTGTTCGACCAGCGTGATGCCGGGCTGCCCCTGCAGCACGGCGGCCAGCGTGCGCAGCGAGGCGGCGGCGTCGCCATGTTTGAGGGGCAGGGGCGGAATGAGAGCGTGGGCCCGTTGGGGGTGGTCCGGATACAGATCGGCCTGGCTGGAGACGCTGTTGCGCGTGAGGGACGGCGGCTTCAGTCGACCTTGCCTCACACCGAGATCCGAAGGCTGATGGCCGCTGAACCAGTCGAATTGGGCGCCGATCAGGAGCACAACGGCCAGGGCGAGCAGGCCGTACAGCAGTGTTTTGAGCAGACCCACGCAGGGAGCCGGAAAGTTCGCAGGGAAGGGCGGAAAAGTCGCCGGGTCAGCGTTTGCCGCCCAACAAGCTTCCCAACACCCCCCGCACGATCTGCCGGCCGATCCCGCTGGCGACGCTGCGGGCCGCGGTCTTGGCCATGGTTTGCACCAGGCCGTCGTATTGGCCGCCGCGTGGACCCGTGCGACCGAACAGGGCCTCATTCAACATGCCGCCAATGCCGCCGCTGCCAGCCGCTTCGGCAGGCTGTTTCGCCACACCTGGAATGCGCGGGGTTTTGGGCACGCCAGCCGCCTCGGGCTCCGCTGGGGCGGTGCGTGCGTCCACATGGGCACGCAGGATTTCGTGGGCGCTTTCGCGATCCACCTCTTTTTCGTACACCCCGGCCACCAGCGAACCCTGCAGCAGGCTCTGGCGCTGTTGCGCGGTGATGGGGCCGAGCTGGCTGCCCGGGGGCACCACATACACGCGCTCGGTTTCGCTGGGACGGCCCTTGCTGTCGAGCAGGCTCACCAGCGCTTCGCCCACGGCGAGTTCTGTGATGGCGGCTTCGATGTCCAGGCCGGCTTTGGGGCGCATGGTCTCTGCCGTTGCCCGCACGGCTTTCTGGTCGCGCGGGGTGAAGGCACGCAGGGCGTGCTGCACGCGGTTGCCGAGCTGGCCGAGCACGCTGTCGGGAATGTCCAGCGGGTTCTGCGTCACGAAATACACGCCGACGCCCTTGGACCGCACGAGGCGCACCACCAGCTCGATGCGCTCGATCAGCACTTTCGGCGCTTCATTGAACAGGAGGTGGGCCTCGTCGAAGAAAAACACCAGCTTGGGCTTTTCCGGGTCACCGATCTCGGGCAACTGCTCGAACAGCTCGGACAGCATCCACAGCAGAAAGGTGGCGTACAGGCGCGGTGAGTTCATCAGCTTGTCGGCGGCGAGGATGTTGACCACGCCTTTGCCGTCCACCGTCTGCATGAAGTCGCTGATGTCGAGCATGGGCTCGCCAAAGAACCGGTCGCCGCCTTGCTGCTCGACCTGCATCAGGCCGCGCTGGATGGCGCCGATGCTGGCCGCGCTGATGTTGCCGTATTCGGTGGTGAACTGCTTGGCGTTGTCGCCCACGTGCTGCAGCATGGTGCGCAGGTCTTTCATATCCAGCAGCAGCAGGCCGTTGTCATCGGCGATCTTGAACACGAGGTTGAGCACGCCGGCCTGGGTGTCGTTGAGGTTGAGCATGCGCGCCAGCAGCAGCGGCCCCATGTCGCTCACCGTGGCCCGCACCGGGTGGCCCTGTTCACCGAACACATCCCACAGCGTGGCGGGGCAGGCCTGGCTGGTGGGCAGGGTGATGCCGCGGTCCTTGAGCACGGCGCTGATCTTTTCGCCGAAGCTGCCCAGCTGGCTGATGCCGGTGAGGTCGCCCTTCACGTCCGCCATGAACACCGGCACGCCGATGTTGGAGAACTGCTCGGCCAGGGTCTGCAGGGTCACGGTCTTGCCGGTGCCGGTGGCGCCGGTGATGAGGCCGTGTCGGTTGGCCAGGCCCGGCAGCAGATGACACTGGGTGGTGGCGTTCTGGGCAATCAGCATCGGTTCGGCCATGATGGATGGGGTCCTTCTGGGGGCAAGGTGGGTGAAAACGTAAAATCGCCTGCTTATTAGATCAAACCCGAAACGGGGATAAGGAATCTTTCGTGGCCGGACACAGCAAATGGGCAAATATTCAACACCGCAAGGGTCGCCAGGACGAAAAGCGGGGAAAGATCTGGACGCGCGTCATCCGTGAGATCACGGTGGCCGCCCGCACCGGTGGCGGTGACCCGACGATGAACCCGCGTTTGCGGCTGGCGATCGACAAGGCCAAGGCCGCCAACATGCCGGCCGACCGCATCAAGTACAACGTGGATAAGGCCTCGGGCAATCTGGAAGGGCAGGCCCTGGAGGAAATCCGTTACGAAGGCTACGGCATCGGCGGCGCGGCGATCATCGTCGACACCATGACCGACAACAAGGTGCGCACCGTGGCCGAAGTGCGCCACGCCTTCAGCAAGTTCGGCGGCAACCTGGGTACCGAAGGTTCGGTGGCGTTCCAGTTCAAACACTGCGGCCAGATCATCTTCGCTCCCGGCACTTCGGAAGACCAGGTCATGGAAGTGGCGCTGGAAGCGGGCGCCGAAGACGTGATCACCGATGACGACGGCGCCATCGAGGTGCTGACCGCCTACACCGACTTCGAAGCGGTGAAGAACGCGCTGGAGGCTGCCGGCCTCAAGCCTGAGGTGGCCGAGGTGACCATGCGTCCTGAAAACACCATCGAACTGACCGGTGAAGATGCCGCCCGTATGCAGAAGCTGCTGGATGTGCTCGAAGACCTGGACGACGTGCAGGAAGTCTTCCACAACGCCGAGCTGTGATCCCCCCTGCGCCGCGCTGCGCGCGTCACCCCCCCCAGGGGGCAACGCGATGCGGTCCGGCAAAGCCGGTTCCGCCGCGTTCTCGATGGGGCATTGCGCTCCGACACTGTGATTGAATTTTGGAGATAGGTTTGAAAGTCCTGGTGATTGGCGGCGGTGGCCGCGAGCACGCGCTGGCGTGGAAACTGAAACAGTCCGAGGGCGTGAGCCAGGTCTTCGTGGCACCCGGCAACGCCGGCACCGCACGGGACGCCGAACTGACCAACCTGTCCGTGACGGACAAGGTGGCGCTGCGCGAATGGGCCCAGGCCAACAACGTCGCGCTCACGGTGGTCGGCCCAGAGGCCCCGCTGGCTGCGGGCGTGGTGGATGAGTTCCGTGTCCATGGCCTGCCGATTTTCGGCCCTACGAAAGCCGCCGCGCAGCTGGAAAGCTCCAAGGCCTTCTCCAAGGCCTTCATGCAGCGCCACGGCATCCCCACGGCCGAGTACCAGACCTTCACCGACCCGGTGCAGGCGCACGCCTTTGTGGATGCCAAGGGCGCACCGATCGTGATCAAGGCCGATGGCCTGGCGGCGGGCAAGGGCGTGGTGGTGGCCATGTCGCTCGCCGAAGCGCACGAAGCGATCGACTTCATGCTGCTGGACAACACGCTGGGCGTGGCCCACAACGAAGGCGGCGCGCGCGTGGTGATTGAGGAGTTCCTCACGGGCGAAGAGGCCAGCTTCATCGTGCTGTGCGACGGCGTGCGTGCACTGGCGCTGGCCACCAGCCAGGACCACAAGCGCCTGCTGGACGCGGATCAGGGGCCGAACACCGGTGGCATGGGCGCGTATTCGCCCGCGCCGGTGGTCACGCCCGAGGTGCACCAGCGGGCCATGGACGAGGTGATCCTGCCGACGCTGCGCGGCATGGCGGCCGACGGCATTCCCTACACCGGCTTCCTGTATGCCGGCCTGATGATCACGCCCGACGGCCGCGTGAAGACGCTGGAATTCAACTGCCGCATGGGCGACCCGGAAACCCAGCCGATCATGATGCGCCTCAAGAGCAACCTGGCGCAGGTGTTGCTGGCCGCCACGCGCAGCGAGCTCGATCGGGTCGCCCTGGAGTGGGACCCGCGTGTGGCGCTCGGCGTGGTGCTGGCAGCGGCAGGCTATCCGCTGAGTCCGCGCAAGGGCGACGTCATCACCGGCCTGCCGGCGGATGCGCCCGATCTCATGGTGTTCCACGCCGGCACCAGCGAGTCCAGTGGGGATGTGGTGGCGTCGGGTGGCCGGGTGCTGTGTGTCACCGCGCTGGGCGACACCGTGGCCAGCGCCCAACGCAGAGCCTATGACGCGATCGACCGCATCCGCTTTGACGGCATGCAGTTCCGCCGCGACATCGGTTACCGCGCGGCGTGATGCCGCGCCTGGCCGGGGCGACCCGATTTCCGCACATCCGGACACCTGCATGAGCCAACAGACCCAAGAGGTTCGCGACTACCTGACCGACTTGCAGGAGCGCATCACATCCACCGTGGCCCTGATTGATGGCGGCCGTTTCGTGGTGGACAAGTGGAAGAAGGCGCCCGGCGAATCGCTGCAAGGGCAGGGCATCACGCAGATCCTGGAGGGGGGTGCGGTGTTCGAGCGCGCCGGCTGCGGTTTTTCGCACGTGAAGGGCCCGCGCCTGCCGCCCTCGGCCACGCAGCACCGGCCCGAGCTCTCGGGCGCGCCGTTCGAGGCCATGGGGGTGTCGCTGGTGTTCCACCCGCGCAACCCCTACGTGCCCACGGTGCACATGAACGTGCGCATGATCGCCGCCAAACCCCAGGGCGGCGCGCCGGTGTACTGGTTCGGCGGTGGCATGGACCTCACGCCCTACTATGGTTTCGAGGAGGATGCGGTGCATTTCCACCGCAGTTGCAAAACCGCGCTCGACCCGTTCGGGGTGGACAAGTACCCGCGGTTCAAGGCCTGGTGCGACGAGTACTTCTATCTCAAACACCGTGATGAGCAACGCGGCATCGGTGGCGTGTTCTACGACGACTTTTCCGAGCTCGGGTTTGCCGGCAGCTTTGCCATGACGGCCTCGGTGGGTGATGCGTTTCTCGATGCCTACCTGCCCATCGTGGACCGGCGCAAGAACATGCCCTATGGCGAGCGCGAGCGCAACTTCCAGCTGTACCGTCGCGGACGCTATGTGGAGTTCAACCTGGTCTGGGACCGGGGAACCCATTTTGGCCTGCAGTCGGGCGGGCGCAGTGAGTCCATCCTGTTGTCCATGCCGCCGCTGGTTAGCTGGGCCTACAACCGCAAGAGCAAAAAAGGCACGCCGGAAGACCGGCTGTACAAGGAATTCCTGGTGCGCAAGGACTGGATCTGATGGCCCAGGCCAGCACCATGACCGCCCGACGCCCGCGAGTGGGCATGTTCGGCGGCGCCTTCGATCCACCCCACTGGGCGCATCGGGCCCTGGCGGACGTGGCGTTGAGCCAGCTCGGGCTCGACGTGCTGCACATCCTGCCCACGGGACAGGCCTGGCACAAGGCACGCGTGCTGTCGCCGGCCCAACACCGGGTGAACATGTGTCAGCTCGCCTTTGGCGATCTGCCCAACACCCGCATCGACGAGCGGGAAATCCACCGCGCCGGCCCGAGCTACACCGCCGACACCCTGAAAGAACTGGCCGCCGAGTACCCGGGTGCGGAGCTCTTCCTGGTGCTCGGGGCCGATCAATTGCTGGCTTTCAAGAGCTGGGTGCGCTGGCCCGAGGTGCTGGCGCAGGCCACGCTGGCCGTGGCCAACCGCGCGACCAACATCGGCGCCGACGCCACGCTGGGCCCGCAACAGGAAACGGATCTTTCGGGCGTGGACCTGCCATTTCGGCGGCTGGACATGCCGTTGCAAAACATCAGTGCCACCGCCGTGCGCGCCCATCTGGGGCAGACCATCAGTCGCAGCGACTCGCTGCAGGTTCTGGTGCCCGAGGCCGTCGCAAGCTATATTTCACTCCATCACCTTTATCAGAATCCTTCATGACCAGCGAAACCACCGGCAAAAAAGACATCCAGAAACTCCAGCGCGCCATTGTCGATGGGCTTGAGGACGTCAAGGGTCAGGACATCGTGGTCTTCAACACGGAACATCTTTCTCCTCTGTTCGAGCGCGTGATCGTCGCCAGTGGCACGTCCAACCGGCAGACCAAGGCCTTGGCCGCCAGCGTGCGCGACGCCGTGCGCGAGGCTGGCTTCGACAAGCCTCGCATCGAGGGCGAAGACAACGGAGAGTGGATCATCGTGGATTGCGGCGCAGCCGTGGCGCACGTGATGCAGCCCGTGATCCGGCAGTACTACCGCCTGGAAGAGATCTGGGGCGCCAAGCCAGTGCGCCTGAAGCACGGTGCGGAAAAGGCGGCCGAAGCCAAGCCCGCCGCCAAGACGGCGGCCAAGACCACGAAGAAGGGCGCCGCAGCCAAGGAAGTCAAGCCGATCGACGCCAAGTCGGTGGCACGCAAGGCCGCCAAGGCGGCTTCTGCAGCTGTGGCGGCCGCACCCGCCAAGGCCGCTGCGAAGACGACCACGCGGGCGACCGGAAAACCCGCGGCCAAGACCGCCGCGAAGCCTGCGAGCCGCAAGACTGCCACCGGCGCCGTGCCGGCCAAGGCCCCGCTCAAGACCGTGGTGGTCAAGCCCAAGAGCGCCACGCGCCCGGCCGCCAAGTCGGCAGCCAAACCGGCGGTGAAACGGGCGCCTGCCGCCAAGACCGCGGCCAAAGCGGCACCCAAGAAAAAGGCATGAAGCTGGTGATCGTCGCGGTCGGGCAGCGCATGCCCGACTGGGCCCAGACCGCCTACGACGACTACGCCAAACGCTTTCCGCCCGAGCTGCGGGTGGAGATCAAGACCGTCAAGACCGAACCGCGCGGCTCCAAGACCGTTGAGACGCTGCTGGCGGCCGAGCGCGAGCGCATCCAGGCGGCCCTGTCGCGCGGCTGCCGCGTGGTGGTGCTGGACGAGCGCGGCACGGCGCTGACGACCAAGGCACTGGCTCAGCAATTGCAGCAGTGGCAGCTGGATGGCGATGACGTGGCCCTGGTGATTGGCGGACCCGACGGCCTGGAACCGGCGTTCCGTGCGTCCGCGCACCAGCGCATTCGCCTGTCCGACCTGACCTTGCCGCACGCGATGGTGCGGGTGCTGCTGATCGAGCAGTTGTACCGGGCGTGGTCGATCAATGCCAACCACCCGTACCACCGAGAGTGAATCTCGTTCCCTGCGCCTCACTGCCGTGCGGGTTGCGGCCTTCTTGCGTGCCGTTCCACCTTGGGGCGGTTCGGTGGCGGAACATTCCCCTGCGCTGATCCACAGATCTAGGTTTCCCTATGTCCGATTTCATCTACCTCGCCTCCCAGAGTCCGCGACGCCTGCAACTGCTCGAACAATGGGGTGTGCGCTGCGAACTGCTGCTGCCCAACGCCGATGAAGACGTGGAGGCGCTGGAAGCGGTGCTGCCCGGCGAGGCGCCTGCGGCCTATGTGCAGCGTGTGACCGCTCTCAAGCTGGTGGCATCGCTGACCAGGCTCCAACGCCGCGGCCTGCCGCCCGCGCCAGTGCTCTGCGCCGACACCACGGTGGCGTTGGGCCGGCGCATCCTGGGCAAACCGGCCGACGCGGCGGAGGCCTGCCGCATGCTGGCCGATCTGGCGGGTCGCCGCCATCGGGTGCTCACGGCGGTGGCCGTTGGAAAACCCGGTGCCCGCGGCGCACGGCAATGGAGCGCGCTGTCCACCTCGTGGGTGAGTTTCGACGCCCTCACACCCGCGCAAATCCGGCGCTACGCCGACAGTGGCGAACCGCTGGGCAAGGCCGGTGCCTACGCGATCCAGGGGCGTGCGGCGCTGTGGACACGCCACATCAGCGGCAGTTATTCGGGCATCATGGGCCTGCCCGCGCACGAGACGGCGCAGGTGCTGGGTGCCGCCGGCGTGCGGCTGGTCTGAGCCGCTCATCCGACCACAACAGAGACAAGCGAAGCCATGAGCCAGGACATTTTGATCAATTGGGCGCCCCAGGAAACCCGCGTGGCGGTGGTGGAGCAGGGCGCGGTGCAGGAAGTGCATCTGGAGCGTACGCTGGAGCGCGGCCTGGTGGGCAACATCTACCTGGGCAAGGTCTCGCGGGTGTTGCCGGGCATGCAGTCGGCTTTCATCGACATCGGTCTGGACCGCGCCGCGTTCCTGCACGTGGCCGACCTCATGCCCAACATCGCAGCCAAACACGCCGCGCCGCGTGAGCGCAGCCAGGCCGTGTCCGCCAACGAGATATCAGCCCCGCCGACGTCGAACGGAGGCAACGCGCGCGTGCTCACGCCCGATCCGGTGCTGCCCATCGAACGCCAGATTTTTGAAGGCCAGGCGCTCATGGTGCAGGTGCTCAAGGATCCGATCGGCACCAAGGGCGCGCGCCTGACGGCGCAGATGAGCATTGCGGGGCGGCTGCTGGTGTTCCTGCCGCAGGACAACCACATTGGCGTGTCGCAGAAGATTCCGCCGGCCCAGCGTGAAGCGCTGCGCCAGCGCCTGGTGCGGCTGACCGCCACGTCCGACGGCAGCGCTGCGGGCGGCTTCATCCTGCGCACCAATGCCGAGGACGCGACCGACGAAGAACTGATAGAAGACACAGCCTACCTGCGCAAGACCTGGTTGCGAATCAAGGAGGCGTCCACGCGCCAGCCGCCCGCCACGCTGCTGCATGAGGACCTGAACCTGATGCAGCGCGTGCTGCGCGACCTGGTGAGTGCGCAGACGCAGTCGATCCGCATCGATTCGCGCGAACAGTATGGCCTGCTGAAGGCCTTCGCGGCCGAGTTCATGCCCGATACGGTAGGCAAACTGCAGCACTACAGTGGTGAGCGCCCGATCTTTGACCTGTTCAACATCGACGAAGACATCGTGCGTGCGCTCAGTCGCCGAGTCGATCTGAAATCCGGCGGGTATCTGGTGATCGACCAGACCGAGGCGCTGACCACGGTGGACGTGAACACCGGTGGTTTTGTGGGGGCGCGCAATTTCGACGACACGGTGTTCCGTACCAATCTCGAAGCCGCCCAGACGATCGCGCGCCAGCTGCGCCTGCGCAACCTGGGTGGCATCGTCATCGTGGACTTCATCGACATGGTGCGCGACGACCATCGGGAGGCGGTGCTGACCGAGTTCCGCAAGCAGCTCGCGCGCGACCGCGTCAAGACCATGATCGGCGGGTTCTCGCAACTGGGTCTGGTGGAGATGACGCGCAAGCGCACACGCGAGTCGCTGGCCCAGATGCTCAGCGAGCCCTGCGCGGCCTGCAGTGGCAAAGGGGTGGTCAAGACCGCGCGCAGCGTGTGCTACGACATCCTGCGCGAGATCCTGCGCGAGGCGCGTGCCTTCAACCCGCGCGAGTTCCGCGTGGTGGCTTCACCTCAGGTGGTCGAGTTGTTCCTGGACGAGGAAAGCCAACACCTGGCCGGCTTGAGCGACTTCATCGGCAAGCCGATTTCGCTGCAGGCCGAAGGCTCCATGACACAGGAACAGTACGACATCGTGTTGCTTTAGAGCTCCCGGCTCCACGGGCTTCTTGCCCGGCTGTCTGTGCGATGGCGCACATCGTTGTGTTTAAGCGCCTCGATGCCGTGACGACCTGCTTGTGCCTTGATAATCCAGCGGTGACAAGAGATGGGTGCATTTTCATCAAGCATGTGTCTTTTCCTCGGTATTTTTTATCTTCCTTTGTCTGGAAAAATCATGAAACTCACACCATTGAATTCGGTACTGCTGGCCAGCGGCTTGCTGGTGACCTCGATCGGCCACGCCGGCATGGTTAACGACTCGCACGGGAACGTGGGCTACGACACTGCCGCGGAATGCGACGCCGCGGTGCAGTCGGGCCAGGCCCGCTTCTACCAGCCATCGACCACCATGCCAGCGCTCAAGCGCAAAGGTGAAGCGACGGTTCGCACCGCGCGCCTGTCGGATCTTGGTCCGCAGTACAAGCTCGGCGCGTGCGACCTCGGTGTGGGTCGCCAGAACGGCCGCAACGGCGTCGCCAAGGCACTGCGTGGCAAGTACATCCCCTACAGCCCCGACATGCCCATCAACCTCTACGCCGACAAGGCGGGTGTGGCCGTCCGTGCCAGCATGGCCCGGTGCGACAACCGCTTCTCCGATGTGATGCCCCGCGCGGTGCCGGTACCCGCTCCCGCACCGGTTGCTGCGCCTGTGGCAGCCACTCCGGCTCCGGCCCCAGCGCCCGAACCCGTCGCAGCCGCGCCGGTGGCCGCACCCGTTGAAGCCGCTCCGCCGCCTGCCCGCATGTCGCCCTACGTGTTCGGCACGGTCGGCTCGGTGCACGACAGCGTGATCCATCACGAAATCGACCCGCTCCACAGCGTGGGCGCCAGTGCCAGTGAAACCGGTGTCCAACTGGGCGCAGGTCTGCAGTTCAACGAGCTGCTGGGCGCCGAAGTGTTCTACCAGGGCGGCAAGAGCCTCGAGTATCCCGCCGCGAATGGCTATGTGAACGCGCTCTCGACGCGGGTGTTCGGTGCACGTGTGACCGTGGGCACGAACGTGACCGACGATCTGCGTCTGTTCGCCAAGGCCGGCGTGGCCAACGTGAAGCACAGCAGCTCCAAAGGCACGCATTGGACCCAGGTGCCCGGTGCCTCCCATTCGGACAGCCAGACCCGTCCTCTGATCGGCTTTGGTGCCACCTACGGTCTGACGGAGAACCTGTCGGTGCGCTTTGATGCCGACCACGTCTTCAAGCGTCGCAAGAACAACGCCGGCTGGGGCAATCTGGACTACTTCGGCGTGGGCCTGCAATACAACTTCTGAACCCGCTCGGAAGTCTCGACTGGAACCGGAGCCACCTGCACAGGTGGCTCCGGTTTTTTCATTCCTGCTCGACTTCCGGCTTGAAACCCTGCGCATGCAGCCGGGCGTACAGGCCGTCGGCACGCAACAGCTCGCGGTGCGTGCCCTGTTCCATGATCTGGCCGTTGGCCAGCACCACCACGCGGTCGGCGTGTTCGATGGTGGACAGGCGGTGCGCGATCACCAGGGTGGTGCGGCCCTTCATGAGGCGAGCGAGCGCATCCTGCACCAGCCGCTCGGATTCGTTGTCCAGCGCCGACGTGGCCTCGTCCAGGATCAGCACCGGCGCGTCCTTGTAGATCGCGCGCGCGATCGCCAGGCGCTGGCGTTGCCCACCGGAGAGTTCGGCGGCGTTGTGGCCCACGGTGCTGTGCACGCCCTTCGGCAGGCGCCCGACCAGATCGCCCAGGTTGGCCGAGTCGAGTGCCGCACGCACGCGGTCTTCGTCGATCTCGTCGTCCGCAGCGCCCAGTGCCACATTGGCCGCCAGGGTGTCGTTGAGCATCACCACGTCCTGGCTGACCATGGCGAACTGGCGGCGCAGGCTGCCCAGGTCCCAGTCGGGCAGCGCCACGCCATCGAGCAGCACCTCGCCGCGCTCGACCTCCACGAAGCGGGGCAACAGGTTGGCCAGGGTGGTCTTGCCGGATCCGGAGGGGCCCACCAGCGCCAGTACCTCACCGGGGTGGATGTGCAGATCGATGCCCCGCAGCGCGGTACGGCTGGCATCGTCGGCGTCGTTCGGAGCCGCTCCGTCTTTCGCGGGATAGCGCACCCACACCTGCCTGAGCGAAATGTCGCCCTGCGCATGCGCGGCGGTGTGTGTGCCGCCGGTCTGCTCCGGTGTGTGGTCGATCAGATCCAGGCCCCGCTCCAGCGCGGCCAGACCACGCGTGATGGGGCCGGCGATCTCCGCCAGGTGCCGGATCGGCGCGATCAACATCAGCATGGCGGTGACGAAGGCCACGAAGTTGCCCACCGTCACCCCGCTGCTGCTGCTCTGCCACAGCGCGACCGCGATCACGGCCGACAGCGCGGCGGCCGCCAGCAGCTGCGTCAACGGCGTCATGGCGGCCTGTGCGATGGTGGATTTCAAGGCCAGCCGCCGCAGCGCCATGCTCAGGCCGTCGAAGCGGTGGGTCTGGCGCTGCTGCGCACCATGAAGCCGCACCATGCGGTGAGCCAGCGCGTTTTCCTCGACCACATAGGCCAGTTCATCGGTAGCGTCCTGGCTCGATTTGGTGAGCTTGTAAAGGCGGCGCGAGAGCACGCGCATGATCAGGATCAGCCCCGGAAACAGCAGCAGCACAATCAGGGTGAGCTTCCAGTTCAGGTACATCAGGTAGCCCATCAGGGCCAGCAGGGTCAGGCTGTCCTTGGTAAGCGTCAACAGGGCCGACACCAGCATGGTGGACCCGGTCTGCACCTCGTAGACCAAGGTGTTGGAGAGCTTGCTGGCGCTCTGGCGGGCAAACAGCGTCATCTGTGCATGGTTGAGCTTGACGAACATGGCCCGGCGCAGATTCAGCAGGCCCAGGCTGGCGGTGTAGGACAGCGCGTACTGCGCCACGAAACCGGCCATGCCCCGGATGCCGAACAGCCCCATGAGCGCCACGGGCACCATCCACAGCGCGATGTTGCCCTGGGCGAACCCCCGGTCCAGCAGTGTCTTGAGCAGCGCCGGAATCATGGGTTCGGTGGCCGCCCCCAGCAGGGTACCGATGGCTGCGAGAGCGATGCCGGCGCGGGCGGAGCGGAAATACGGCCACAGTCGCATCAGGCGTTGCCGGATCGTCTCTGCCGACGAGGAAGGCGTGGATATCGGATGGGTCAAGGCGGTGTGGGCCTGTCGGCTTTGGGGAGTGTCGGAAGATCGGTCCGGGCTGTAGGGAGGGTGCCCGGCCACACCGCAGGTGGGTCGACAGCACATCTTGTCACGGAGCCGGTGCCCGGTTCCGTTATTATCCGTTGTCGGACCCGCAGGACGCGCCTGTGGCGTTGTTTTCGGCCCTCCCCAACCTTGTGACGAATGCTGGATTTGAACCCATCTGACTGGCGACTTTCCCGACGCGGTATGCTCAGTGGCGCCGCAGCCCTCCCTCTGATGGCGATGCCTTGGCAGGCTGCCCAGGCCCAATTCCGTGTTGAAGTATCCGGCGCCGGCATGACGCAGATACCGTTCTCCGCGGTCAGCTTTCGGGAGAATGCTCAGGTCGATCAGGACATGGCCGCCATCGTGCGGGCCGATCTCGAGCGCAGCGGGCAGTTCCGTTTTGTCGAGCCCGTGCCCGCCCGCATGGACGAAACCTCCCTGCCGGACCTCACGCCCTGGCGAAGCAAGGGCGCCGACGCCATGTTTGCCGGCAGCGTGACGCGCCTGGCCGATGGCCGTTACGACGTGCGGTTTCGCCTGTGGGACGTGGTTCGCGGGAAAGACCTCGGCGCGCTGAGCTACCCCGTGGCGACGCAGGATCTGCGCAGCGCGGCCCATGGCATTGCCGACTACATCTACGAAAAGCTCACCGGTGAAAAGGGCGTTTTTTCCACCCGCATCGCCTATGTGACCAAGGCCGGCTCACGCTACGACCTGTGGGTGGCCGATGCCGATGGAGAAAATGCGCGAGCCGCGCTGACCAGCGCGGAACCCATCATTTCCCCCAGCTGGGCCCCTGGCGGATCGCATCTGGCCTACGTATCGTTCGAGTCGCGCAAGCCGGTGATTTATACGCAGGAGGTTGCTACGAAAAAGCGCCGACTGCTGGCCAACTTCCGCGGCTCCAACAGCGCGCCATCGTGGTCGCCCGATGGTCAACAGCTGGTGGCCACGCTGTCGATTTCCGGCAACGCGCAGATCTACGCCATGGCGTCCGGCGGCGGCGAGCCCCGCCGGCTGTCCCAGAGCTCCAGCATCGACACCGAACCCGTGTTCAGCGCCGATGGCCGGACCATCTTCTTCGTCAGTGATCGCGGCGGATCGCCGCAGATCTACAAGATGGGCGCACAGGGCGGCAGCCCCCAGCGCGTGACCTTCACGGGCAACTACAACATCTCGCCCTCGCCAAGCCCTGACGGGCGCTGGCTGGCCTTCGTTTCGCGCGTGGGCGGCGCCTTTCGCCTGCACGTGATGGACTTGGCCAACGGCAACGTGACCGCTGTCACCGACACCAGCGCCGATGAAAGCCCGAGCTTTGCGCCCAACAGCCGCATGATCATCTATGCCACCCGGGACAAAGGCCAGGAGGCGCTTATGACCACCACCGTCGACGGCCGCATCAAAACCCGGCTCGCTGGTGCGCGCGGCGATATTCGCGAGCCCGAGTGGGGCCCCTTCACCCGCTGAGGGCCGCGGGCCCCCGGTTCACCGTATCCATTCCATTGCACACCCGTTCAGAAAGGGAAATCCTCATGTTGAAAAAGTCCAACCCCGACGCTCCTGCCTCGATCCGCAACACGTCCCGCTGGCTGACCTGGCTTACCGGCGCCGTGCTGGTGGTGTCGCTGGCCGCCTGTGGCTCCAGCGTGAAGCTCGACGATGTGCCGGTGGAAGATCGCGGTACCTCGACCGGTGCGGCAAATGGCCAGGGCGGGCAGGGCAGTGGCGTGGATCCGAACGGTGTTGCCGGGGTCGAAGTGCCGGGTATGGATTCCCAGCAACCCGCGGGGATGGCCCGTGTGATCTACTTCGACTACGACAGCTACGAGGTGCGCGCCGATTTCACCGCCACGCTGGAAGCCAATGCCCGCTATCTCAACGCCAATCGCAACCGCAAAGTGGCCCTTGAAGGACACACCGACGAACGCGGCGGGCGTGAATACAACTTGGCACTGGGTCAGAAACGCGCCGAAGCCGTGCGCCGTGCACTGACCTTGTTGGGTGTGCCCGAGACGCAGATGGAGCCCGTGAGCTTTGGCGAAGAAAAGCCTGCCGTGCCGGGTTTTGACGAAGACTCGTTTGCCAAGAACCGTCGCGTTGAACTGACCTACCGCTGATCACCATGCGTTTTTCCCTGACTTCTGCGGCGGCGATGCTGACCATTGCGGGCTGGTGGCCACTGCAGGCACATGCCTTGTTCGAAGACGACGAGGCGCGCAAGGCCATCATCGAACTGCGGCAAAAGTTCGAAGCCAAGAGTCAGACCACCGATGCCGCTTTGGCCGAAGCCCGCGAGAGCGGGGCAGCCCATCGCCGCAGCCTGCTGGAGCTCTCCAATCAGATCGAAGAGTTGCGCGGCGAACTGGCCCGGCTGCGTGGACAGAACGAACAGCTCGCGCGTGAGGTCTCCGAGCTGCAGCGCCAACAGAAGGACGCGCAGGTCGGTATCGACGAGCGTCTGCGCCAAGTCGAGCCGGTGCGGGTGTCTCTGGATGGCCTGGAGTTCACGGCGACACCGGAGGAAAAACGCGATTTCGATGCAGCCATGGAAGTGCTGCGCCGCTCCGACTTCGTGCGTGCATCGCAGGCCTACGCGGCCTTCATGCGCCGTTATCCGGACAGCGGCTACACCCCGTCGGCCTTGTATTGGCTGGGCAATGCGCAGTACGCGAACCGGGCCTACAAGGACGCCATCGACAGCCACCGCCGTCTGGTGTCGCAGTATCCCACCCACCTGCGTGCGCCCGAAGCCATGCTCGCCATGGCCAACAGCCAGATTGAAATGAAAGACAGCAAGACGGCACGCCGCACGCTGAACGATCTGGTGAAGCAGCATCCACGGTCCGAGGCTGCGGCAGCGGCCCGCGAACGGCTGGCGGGTCTGCGCTGACGCGCCAGCGCCCGCCCGTGCGGGTCCCGTGAAGCAGCAGGCCCCTCGCGGGCCTGCTCCTACAATGGCGGCCATGGAAATCGCCGACCTTCACAAACTGCAGACCCTGGTGCTTTGGGCTGCTTTCGCGGTTTCCGCCGCGTTTGGATTCATTGCCCAGCGCACCCATTTCTGCACCATGGGGGCCATCAGCGACATCGTCAATATGGGGGCGTGGACGCGCATGCGCATGTGGGGCATGGCCGTCGGCGTGGCCATGATCGGCTTTTACGCCATGGGCTGGCTGGGCTGGATCGACACCAGCAAAACCATCTATTCCTCGGGTCGCATCATCTGGTTGTCGGCGCTGGTGGGTGGTGTGCTGTTTGGGTTCGGCATGGTGCTGGCATCGGGTTGCGGCAGCAAGACGCTGGTGCGCATCGGGGCTGGCAGTCTCAAGTCTTTGGTGGTGTTCTTCGTCATGGGGTTTGCCGCCTTCGCCACACTGCGTGGAGTGTTGGCGGTGGTCCGGGTCAACACGCTGGACCAGATCGCCTTCGACATCACCGCGGGCGGCACCGTGCCCGTCTGGGTCGCGGGCGCTCTGGGCGTCAACCCCGCGTTGGTAGGGTTGCTGCTGGCCTTGCTGGTCGGCGGCGCCCTGGTGCTGTGGGCCTTGACCGAGTCGGAATTCCGTACCGGCAGCAATCTGCTCGGTGGCGTGGGCATCGGGCTCATGATCGTTGCCATGTGGTGGGTCAGTGGTCACCTGGGGTTCGTCTACGAACACCCGGAAACCCTCGATTCGGTGTACCTCGCCACCAACACCGGGCGCATGGAGTCGCTGACCTTCACCGCGCCAATGGCCTACACGCTGGACTGGCTCATTCTGTTCAGTGACACCTCCAAGGTGTTGACGCTCGGCGTCGTCAGCGTGGTCGGGGTGGTGGTGGGCGCTTTCGTGCAGGCACAGGTGGGACGCAGTTTCCACTGGGAAGGCTTCCGCAACACGCAGGACACGGCACTGCACCTCGGTGGCGCCTTCTGCATGGGCGTGGGCGGAGTCACGGCGCTGGGTTGCACCGTGGGCCAGGGCCTTTCCGGTCTGTCCACCCTCAGCCTGACGAGCATGATCGCCGTGACGGGCATTGTGCTGGGAGCGATCGCCGGTTTTCGCTTCCAGATGTGGCTGATCGAGCGTGAGTGATCGCGCATGACGTTTCAGCCCAACTCCCTCATGACCTTTCTTGCTTGGGCCCACTCATGAGCGTCGATTTTGAGCGCCGCTTTGGGGGCTTGCGCCGGCTCTACGGCGTGGAGGGTTCCCAGCGCATCTTCGACGCGCACGCGGTGGTGGTCGGCATCGGGGGCGTGGGCTCCTGGGCCGTCGAAGCGCTGGCGCGCAGCGGTGTGCGACGTCTCACGCTGATCGACATGGACCACGTGTCCGAGTCCAACATCAACCGGCAGATTCACGCGCTCGACGCCACGCTGGGTCAATCGAAGGTGCTGGCCATGCGTGAGCGGGTCTCCCAGTTCCACCCGGACTGCGTGGTCGACGTGATCGACGACTTTGTGACCCCGGAAAACTGGCCCCAAGCGCTGGAGGCACTCGGTGTCGAAGCCAACGCGGGCAGCCTGGGGCTCATCGATGCCTGCGACCAGGTGCGCGCCAAGACCACCCTGGCCGCCTGGGCGCTCAAGCAGCATACGCCCTTGGTGACGGTGGGCGCCGCGGGAGGAAAGCGCCAGCCCCATGCGGTGGAAATGGCGGATCTGGCCGACACCACGCACGATCCGCTGCTGGCCCAGTTGCGCTACCGTTTGCGCAAACACCATGGCGCGGCCCGGGCGGGGCGCATCGGCGTGAACTGCGTGTTCAGCCGCGAAGCCGTGGCGGCGCCCGATGCATCCTGCCAGCTCGATGCGGGCGACGGCTCACTCAATTGCCACGGCTATGGTTCAGCCGTGAGCGTGACCGCCACTTTCGGTCTGTGTGCGGCAGGGGCGCTGATGAACGCGTTGGCGGCCAACGCACACAAGATTCCATCGAGTCTTCAAAAGACCCAAAAATGACGCTATAATTTGAGGCTTCGCAGCGAGGCTGAAAGCCAAAGTTTCGAAGCCCGTGGGACGTTAGCTCAGTTGGTAGAGCAGCGGACTTTTAATCCGTTTGTCGTGGGTTCGACCCCCGCACGTCCCACCAAAATCATGGCGTAAAGCCTGAAAAGCCTGCTATCTCATCGGTAGCAGGCTTTTTTGTTTGTGCTCCGTTGCCAGACCGTTGCCAGAATGCAAATTGGCCACCATGGTACGGCGCGGGAGGTGATGGGGAATCCCCTATGGCATGAAGCACCGCGCGATCTACGATCTTGACTCCATTCACTTCATGGACGCTCTCAGCGTAGACCTATGCCGATGCGACTCGATCCAACCTCGCTGCGACTTGTAAACCTTCGAGAGTGCAAGCCCGGCACCTTCATTTGGTATTGGCATGGAGCCAACAGCACGTTTGAACAGGGCGTCTGTTTGGCACCTCAGCAGGAACGACCCCAGGAGGTTTCTCTATTGCGCCTGACGGGCACCAGTCCATTTGTTATCGAGCCGTTTCCCGCTCAAATGAAGGTGCCGGTAATCGCGGTCGCATCGGGACCGTTTCGTCTGAATTTTTCCCGCTCATCATTGACTCAGGATCACCCGGCCAGTCCCGGAACGCTCGTCATTGCTGACGATGCCGCATACGTGTTCTCCAAAGGGAAGGGCAACGATGGCTTCGTGTCGGACTTCTATGTTTCCCTCAAGAACTGGTCATGCACAGAGCATTTGCAGGCCACCAGACAATTTCGCGCATCTGAATGGAGCCTCGTGCAAGCAGATGAGGGTGGTTGTTGCGAAGATTGGCCCTTGATCGAGTTTCAAAGATCGTCGTAGTGGCTCCTGTCTGATGCCTCGACCATCCGGCCGTCTCTGGGCACTGCGGGTCATTGCAGACCGTGCCCCGCCGTTTCCCGTTCCTGCGCAAGAACTGGCATTTGATGAATTCAAAATGCCCCTCGCTGGCACCTCTACGCCCGGAAACCCCGTTCAAACCTCGTGGCCGTGGATTTGATTGGGTTTGATTGTTTCCCTCTATGGGAAAAAATTCCACGCGTGGGAGGAGGCGCGGCTTCCCGCTGATCGGGTTCTGGGATTTGAAACCTCCCCCCCCGGGTCTGTGTGGTCGTGGATGCCCTGTTGCCGGTCCTGGCGAGCGCTGGAGCCGCCTTCCCTGGCGGGGTGGTGCTGGTGTGGCCGCGTGGTGCTTGCGCGCCTTGTGGGCCGTTCTGCTGTTCAACGGCCAGCGGCACGCTTTTCGCGCTGGGTCTTGGCCTCATGGCACCCGCACTTCTTTCCATGCTCCCACCAGACGCACCTCACCCGAAGGTTGCTGTCGTCCTCTGATCCGCCATCCTCGACCGGGATTTCATGGTCCAGCTCGAACCCGTTGGGGAAGTCGGTCAGCTTGCCGCAGTCCACGCAGTACGGGTTCGCGGTCCACATGCGAAGGCGACGGGCTTGTGACCATCGACCCCACACACGTTGATCAGATCGGGATGGCGCCGGGCGGATCGTGGGGCCCAGCGTTCGGATGCTGCTCTTGAGCGTGCGCAGTCCGGTCTTGGACTTGGTCATGGCGTGAACCCTTTTCTTTGTGCGGCCCTGGCCGTCGCTGGGGTCAGGCCAAAATCGTTGAGCATCATTCGGTACTGAGCAACCATCGCCGCTCGCGGCTGCTGCCCCGCAGATAGCGTTCGGCAGATCGCACCATGCACGCAGCACAGGTGCCCGAGCACTACGCTCGATGCCGCATTGAGGAGCCCGCAGTTCATCAGGATCGGGACCAACCGGTGCCACTCGCGCACCGCTTCCGCGTTCAGCAGCCAGTCAGGCGGTGCGGGGGTGTGCTGCAACAGGGGCAGCGCGGCGGTAGCCACTGGCCGGCCCAGTCGTCGGCTACCGGTGATCAGCTTGAGCGCGTACGGTTTCCCAGGGTTTGCCATCTCAAATTCCCAAATTTCTGATGCGAGCGCGTGAAAAAACGACTGAGGGCACGGTGTCCCGGAGGCCTTGCCCGGATTCAGGCGATGGCCCCCCGGGCTTCACGGTCCGCAATCGGCTCATGCCGTGGCCTCTCGGTGGCCGCACACGATGAACTGGCGAGCACATATCGGGCAACGCTCATTGGCGCAGCCGATCACGTGGAGTTCACCGAGCTGCACGCCGCAATCGTTGCACTGCTCGGGCAGGTCGTGTTCGTGGGTGCCGTAGGCCTTGCGCATGAATGGCACGTTGAAGTAGCTCACCTGTTTGATGAGCTGGGCCAGGCGCTGCCTTTGCGCCCAGACCTCGCGCCAGTTCTCGGGGAGTCGTTCGGTGCTCATGACGTTCTCCTGTCTCGGACATAGGACACGGCATCACGGGTTGAGCCGCTGAAAACGATCTGTTTGTTTCGCGTGTCCTGCAGCTCAACCCTGCCGCTGCCGTTCTCACGGACGTAGAGGCCGCGATCACGGGCAAGGCTGATCAAAAATCCGACATCGCTCTCACGTGCGGGCCTGCCCGCCGACATTGAACCCGTCGCCATCAGTGGACCTTCTCCGCGACCTGCTGGGCCATCATGGCGCAGGTTGCATCCACGGCACGCTGCAGGGCATCGCCGACCGAGTAGTGGGCGGCCAGCAGCGCCGCTTCGTTGGAAGTGATCATGCCGCGCGCGACCAGGGATTCAAGCTGCTCGCGGTGCTGCGCGATCAACAGCGCTTGGACCGGCTCGCGGTCGAAATGGAATTCGCTTTCCATGCTGCGCCCTCAGTGAATCCGACCGGACAGAAAGGCTTCGAGGTGCTGCACCTCGGCATCGACCGCCTCCTGCAAGGCCTTGGAGCGCGTGAGCGCACCCACTGCCTGATCGGCCTGGCCTTGCGTCCATTCGCCGGTTGCGACCTGCTGTTGAAAGCCGGCGGTCATCTTTGCGACCAGGGAGCCCTCGATGGCCTGGCGGTCGATATCCCATTCTGGTAATTCCATGGTGTGCTCCTGTTGGGTCAAGCGAAAGGTGCCCAGCCCGAGCCCTCGCGCGGTGGGTAAGTTTTGCCGGCGGCGATGTCTTTCACAGCGATGAAAAGCATGCCCTTGTAGCGAGTGATCGCGCCCTCGCTGTAGTGGTTCGTCAAGTCGAAGCTGCCCGCGAATCGCACCTGATGTTTCGCTGCGTGCTCGGTGACTTCCTGCAGCTTGACCGCCTGCTCTTCCAGCTTTTTGATGCGGTCGGTAGCGGCGCCCAGTTGGCGAACCAGCCATAGGTTGGTTGTCATCAGCGTGCCCATTGACGCCGTGCCGTCCCAATTCAGTCCGCTTTTTTCGTAGTTGTGGCGGACTTCGGCCACCTCAAGGTCGAACTCTTTTCGAGCCTCGGTGCGTGGGCGCGCCTTGTTGATCGTCTCAACCGATTTCGCCCATGCGACCTTTTCGGCGTTCGTCGCGCTGTCGCCGGGGTAGACGGGCATGGCGAGCTTTGACAGATCGGCGGCCTCTGCCGCGCGCTTCGCCGCAATCGCCTCTTTCAGGTTGGCTCGGACTTCCTCAATCGCCGCCGCGCTGGGCCCGGTGCCCTGGCGGCGGCGGCGCCAGGCCGTGCCCTCGGGTTTGGTTGCGCCGGCCATGATCAAGCCGCCTCGACGGAAACCACGCCATCGGTCGGGCCAACCACGTTCCACCAGCGCTCCGCCAGGACGGCCGTGCTGTCGGTCTGAAACATGGAAACCAGCTCGTAAGGTGCAGCCGGCGCGGCGCGCATGTCCACGGTTGCTTCGCCGCTCGACTTGATCTGCATGCCGCCATCCCAGACCGCGAATCTGGATGCCGGGAAAACCTGCATGCCGCTCATGCCATCGACGGCCACCACGTGAATGCCAGGCGCGAACTCGCCACCTCGAACACCCATGCCCCGGTTTTCAACAGTGGTTGCCAGGTAGTGCGCATCGGATTGGTTGACCGCGACCACAAAGCCATTCGAGCCGCCAGCGGCCTGCAGGCCAGCGCGCAGGCTTGCCAGCGGGTTCGCACCAGCCGCGACCACCGAAGTCCCGGAATCGACGAATGCGCTCAACACGGCGCTGTTCAGCGCCCTTGTCACCGCGCTTTCAAGCTCACGCTCGAACATCGCGCGGCCGGCTGCGCTGGTGTGGCGGGCCAACTCGTTGGACATGACGATCATCGCGGTGGACTTGATGGGGGTCACGTCGCCCAGGTTCAGCGACAGATTGAGCGTCGGTTTCGGGTTTCCCTCGGTGGTCGTATTGCCCACGCTGTCGCTTGCGATGATGACGCTGCGAAGGTTGGCCGGGATCGTCTTCGCGTACTTCATGATCTGGTCCAGCAGCGAGAACTGCGCGATGCTGGCGACGTAGGCTTCGGCCAGGGTCTGGGCCGCCGGACCGGCAAAAATGCCATCGACATCGAGAACCTCGGCGACGGCCTTGGAAACCCATTCGTTTCGCGATGCCTTGAGCACGTTCAAGGCCACGTCTTTTTGACGGTTGTGCGCCAGCATCGTACGGGCGATCTCGACAAAGGCGGCGGCCTTCGTCTCGGTCGGGTTCTCGGCCTCGGTGAGCATGTTCAGGGCGGCGGTGGCGCGGGCCGCGTATGCGCGTTCGATAATATCCATTTCGGGTTCCTTGAAGGGTTGGGTTTCGATGAAAACCAGACTACGCCGGTCACTCAAAATTGCTGCGAATTGGCAATTTTTCGCAGCCGCTCGATAGGCTCGGGCAGATGGCCATTGGCCTGGGGCACGCTGGCGCAGCGTTCACGCAGGAGGTCAAGCACGGCGCTGCTGGCCAGAACCCAAGCTGCACCCAGCGCGCCGGCAGTAGCTGCCTTGTGCGGGCCGGTGTCCAGCCTGAACGCGTCATCAACTGCGGTGGCCAATATCTCGGGCAACACTGCAGCCAGTTCGAGCAGCGCAGCATCCCGGGCACTGGCACCGGACCACATGCGCACCGCCTCGGGATCGACCAGCATCACGCGACCGCGCCCACGTTGACCACGCTGTACACACGGTGCACCACGCGCCACCAACCGGCGCAGCTGACCCGGGCTCAGGTCCAGCTCTGCGGCGGCCTGCTCGACCGGTAGACCGGGCCGGTCGGTTTCGGTCTGGTCGGTCATGTTGGTAGCTCCAACTGCCCGCCAGCGCTCGGCGTCGGAGAAAAGGTGGAAACCATTTCCACCTTTTTCGGTGCGCTCGGCATAACAGGTGCCGCCTCGCGCCAGTCGTCCAGGTCGGCCACGAACTCGTCGGCAATGTCCCGCGTTCCTGCGGCAAAGGTCATTTCCCACTCAAGGTTTGCGTGCTCGTGGTCGCTGTCGTTGATCAGGTAGTCGGCCAGGTGCCCGACGCGGTGTTGCAGCACCCTCAGACGACGGCACAGCGTTTCGATGCGGCGCGCGGTCGTTACGTCACTCGTGGGCACCAGACCCAGCCGCTCGGCTATCAGCCGGACCTGAATCGGATGGATGTCCACGACATTGACCTCATTGCCAACCGGGTCGACGTTCTCCAGCCTCACGTTGCCGTTTGGCAGTGAGGTTATGGTGAGTTGCGGAATGTCCTCGGTCACTTTGCGCCCTTCGCTCTTGGGCTGTGCTGCTGAGCACTCGGGTGCAGGTCAACAGCCGGGGTAACCGGTGCGGCAGATGGCTTCTCTAGATGGTCACCGTGAGACGGTGTAGAGAGACGGCCAAAAGTGGGGCTCATAGCACCGTGAGACGGTGTAGGCGGCGCTCTCCCTACACCGTGAGACGGTGCTATAGCGGCCCTCTCTACACCGTGAGACGGTGTAAGGCTTGCGTTTTTTCGGTAGGCGCCGCGCTCGAATGTTTCGACTGCACCGGGGTCATACGTTGGGTGTCGGTCCAGCACGTACCAGGTCACGGCGTACCAGCTTGCCTTGTTGGGCCGATGGCCTTGGACAGTCTCGTGAATGAAGCCCGCCGCAAGTAGCTCGCGCTTGGCGCGCGTGATTACATCGGTGCTTGTCCAACCGCGTTTTGCAAGGTAGACACCAGATGCCAACAGCATGCCGTTGTTGTTGCGCACGTACTGCCGGGCGAATTCCCACAGCAGTGACCTCGCTGGATGGCTCAGGCGGGCATAGGCAGGGCAGTCCAGTACGGCCCATGGCAGGGCCACAAAGCCGCCAGGGTCGCGCCCTGTGTCGCCTTTCCTGCCCTTGTTGCGTCCATTGGCCATTTATCGGACCTCCCCCCCAAGGAAGTGATAACGGTTATCACCCATGGGAAGGTCTGATGGCTTCTTTGCCATTTATCGGACCTCCCCGGCTTGGCAGCGTGGGCGTGTAGCGATAGACTGGCGGCTCTGTGGTGTCCTATCGGCCCCGGTTCGCAGTTGGCGCTGCAGCCGGGGTTTATCTTTTGGTGGGCCGGCCATGGCTTCATAGTTCATCGGGTCGCCCCCACCTGGCGCGCGAACGCATCCAGGGATTCGACATTCGGGCAGTGGCGGCTCATGGTGTGGTCACACACAAGCCAGCCGCCCGTGGTGCAGTCATAGCAGTGGATGCCGCGCAGCGCGAGCTGTGCCCGGAGCGTTGCCACGGCCTTATCCAGCTGGCGCTGGGTCTCTTCGTCGTGGATGGGCGTGCTCATGAAGCACCCCCCGCCTGCTGGCCATCCGCGCCTTCATCGCGCCGGGCCGTGGTCCGGGCCAACACACGCCCCAGGGCATCGAAGAAGTCGTCGCGCCAGCTCTTCCGGTCTACCGCTGGGCGGTCAGCCTTCACCGGCTTGGCCGGGCGATCCCACCGCTGCCGGGCCTTGCCGGTCGGTGTCATTCGCCCAATGGAGTGCTCCATTGATGCCGCGTGCGACTCGATCTTGCCGGCCACCTTGGCGTCGTGCTTGGCCCGTCTGGCGACGGCGCGTAGGTCGGCGAGTTCACGGCAAAACTCGGTCCTGCTTTCGCTCCAGGTGAACCATCCGCCAGAAGCTGCGGGCCGCGTTTGGACGCCCAGCACTTCGAGGTCGGCCACAAGCCGGTGTAGGTCTACCTGGCTCACGCTGGCCGGCGCCGCTGGTCCGTCGCCTGCCAGGCGGTCGCAGATCGCGGCCCATGCTGCAGGACCGCCCATGGCGCCGTCGTCCAGCCCCTGGGGCGCGCTTTCCGGGCCGGGTGGGGCGGTGATGGCTTGAGGCCCGTCCGGTGCCTCTGAGGGCGCCAGGCCCGGAGCGATCACGCGGGCACTCCCGCGCCTTCCTTGGCCAGCTTCGCCTCGTCTTCAAGGCGCTGCTGCCACTCCGTCGCTGCCTTTGCGCTGATGAATGTCCGCCTGCCCAGCTTGTAGGTCGGCAAGCGCCCGGCGGCGATTTCTGCGAAGAGCTTGGTGCGCCCGACCTGAAAGATGGAAACGAATTGAGCGATGGTGTATGCCTGCTGTGTCACGATCAGACCCTTTCGGTTTTGGTGTCCGACTCGCTACGAGTGGAATCACCATGAACGTATTGGGCACCCGTGCACACGCATGCGTCACATACGTAAACGCTCAACCGTAGGCTCAAAAAAAGCAAAACTCCTGACAAATCAAGGGGTTACGCTGGTCTGCGATTGCGCCGAATCCATAGAGGTGATGTGGTGTCAAACCTTCGCCCAAAAGATAACCCCTTGAAAAATCAAGGGGTTATCTCGGTTGGATGACTGCGGTGTTTAGTCGTCGTTGATCTTGTCCTTCTGCACGTTGTCTACGGCGCGGGGGCTACCCGGGATGGTTCAAGTCCCGGGCTTTGAGCCGCAGCTTTCCGATCTCGTCGAGCGTGTCCACGATCTCAGCGGATAGCTCGTGTATCAGCCCGAGATAGGCGGACCGCATGTGTTCGGGCAACGCGCGGAAGCACGGCCCAGCGTCCCCGGACAGATGCCCGGTCAGTGCACACAGCTGGTTCGCCTTGCGACAAATCGCGTCGTCAAGGTCAAGAATCGTTCTCGTATCATTCGAGGTAACCATGGCGAAAGTCCTTCTTTCGTTGTGGCCAGGGGCTCGGGAGGTGTTAGCGCACCATCCGCGCCCCGCCTTTTTTGCCCTGCATAGACCGGCGCAGGGCTTGCCGGTTTTCTATGCGCGCCGCAAGGCAACCACCTTGCCGCCCTTGACGGGCTGCAGCTGCTGATACAGCTTCTTCAACGCTTCCAGTTTCTCGGTCATGTAGTCGTGGCCGTCATAGTGGCGAGCCTGCACACCGGCCACGCCATGCGACTGCAGGCGACCCCGTATTTCTGAGCTGATCCGCGCACTGGCGAGCAGGGTTTCAACGCCGCTGCGGATTCGCTTCGCCTGAAAGTCGGGGATCAGATCGCCCACGGCATCCACAGCCCACGCGCTCAGTGAGGTGGCGGCCAGGTGGGTTTCTCCGCCATCGGTGGATATGGCGAACTCTCCCGCTGGGTCGCACTGTTTGAGCGCTGCAGCGGCCTGTGTGGTCAACGGGATGGTGTGCGGCCGTGGTGCGCTTCCCGGGCGGCCCTTGCCGTCGTACAGCGTGAATGCGGCCGGCGCAATGTCGGCGGTGCGCAGGTTGACCAACTGCTCTATTCGCTGGCCACCGGTCAGCAGGTGCAGGCGCAAGGCGGCGCCTTTGAACCCCTCCAGTTCCTTGATGGCCTGCCAGTAGGCGCGCATTTCGTCAGCGCTCAGTGGGTGCTTGTCGGGCTTGTTGGCCGACTCGTCGGGCTCGGTTTCCGCCACCGGGTTGGTGGTGACGCCGTAGGCCTTGAACGCCACGGGAATGCTGGGCTTCGACTTGGCCGCCTTGGCCGTCTGGTAGGCGGCGCGGGCATAGCTGCGCAACTTGTTGGCGGTGCGGCCCTTACCGGCCTCAATCAGCGTGCGCATCATGTCGGCGAACTGCTCGCCTGTCACATCCTTGGCGGGCAGCTGGGCCACCTGGGGCCATGCCTCGAAGATGTGCAGCTTGAAGATGCTGCGGGCGTCCTTGTGTGATCGCCGACCGATGGCCTCCAAGTGGTCGCAGTAGGCCTCCAACAGTGTCCGCAGCGTGTGGGTGGCCGCCAGCCGCCGGGCCTCTGCTGTGGCGCGTCTGGCGTCGTTCTGTGCGGCCAGCAGGGCAGGGCGCCCGCCTTCATCCCGGTGCTGGTGGTGTTCCAGCGCCAGATTCTCAGCGGCGCGCACGGCGGCGGCCAGGGAGTAGCCGGCCTTGGTGGGCGCAAGGCTCTTGGGAGGTGCGCCCGAATCGTAGATGCCGATGGGCACGCGCTCGCTGGTACTGCCGATGCTGTACCGCCAGTACAAGGCAACCGCGCCGGAAACCTGCTTCCTGGCCTGCAGGGCGCCCATGGGCTTGACCTTGGACAGCGTGGTGAACACGCCGGGCGCGAGGTCATTGATGCTGATTTTCGTCGTCATGTCGTGTAGTCCGTTTGTTTCCCGTTGCCAGACCGTTGCCAGAATTTAGGCGAATGGTCACGAACGCTTACGGACTACTGTGAACTACAAGGCGATAAAAATCAAGGGCTTATGATCGGTTGCCAGTTCGCGACTGTTCGCGGTTGACCGGGTTGGTAGGACTTTTAATCCGTTTGTCGTGGGTTCGACCCCCGCACGTCCCACCAAAAACACGGCGTAAAGCCTGAAAAGCCTGCTATCTCATCGATAGCAGGCTTTTTTGTTTGTGCGGCTCGGGGGCTCAGAGGCCCAGGATTTTCTTGGCCTCTCCCAGCGCCTTCATCGAGGCGCCGTGATCGCCCGCCTTGTGCAGGCGCTCACCATCGGCGCGCAGGGTCATCACCTTTTCCTGGTCGGCCGCCGCCAAGGCAGGTTTCGTCGCCAGCTTGGCGTCGATGGCCTTCATCTCGGCCGGGCAGCTATTGGCCAGTGCCATGCCCGTGAACACCAGGGCACAGGACGTCAACAACAGTCTCTTCATGACAAACCCCTCAAACGCCCAGCACATGCTGGGGTCGGGATTGTTTCAGAGCTGCAGGGTTGACACCAGTATCCAGGATTGACCGCGTTGCCAACCGAGGATTCTGGTCAATCCAGGGTTGCGCGGGTCACTTCTTCTTGATGAAGCCATAGATCACGAGCAGCAGTATTGCGCCAATCACGGAGGCAATGAAGCCGGCCGCCTGTCCTGGTGCATACAGCCCGAGCGCCGCGCCCAGGTAGCTGGCCAGAAACGATCCGGCCACGCCCAGGATGGCGGTCATGATCCAGCCCATGCCGTCGTGGCCGGGTTTGAGGGCGCGTGCGACAAAACCGGCGATGAGACCGATGAAGAGGGTTCCAAGCAAGGACAACATGGGCGGTCTGCCTTTCGAGCAAAGGTGGTTGAGAAATCAGGGTGGAAAACACGCCCGACTGTAGCGTCGAGCGGGTGCTTTCGTTGTGGCGGGCGGTGCCCGGGCCGAGCCGCCGTGATGGGTGTCGCCCTGATATAGCGTCCAGGGCACGGGCGCCACCCCCCGTCCGGGCTCAACCCGCGTTCATCGCGTCAAGGGCTTCCGTGAGTTCCAGCCAGCGACTTTCCAGCGTGTCGATCTCGTCGTTGACGGCTTTCAGGCGACGGCCCGAGTCGGCCATCGCCGCCGGGGTGGCGGGTTGGCTTAGGAGGGCCTCCAGTTGCGCCCTTTCCTGCGCCAACGTTGCCGTGCGCTTCTCGTTGTGTTCCAGCTCCTTCTTCAGGGGGCGGGTCTGTTCGGCCAGCTGCTGGCGGCGCTGGGCATCCTGTCGGCGTTGGTCCGGGTTGCGGGCGGCGGCGTTGGCAGGTGCTGCGGCCGAGGCCTGCGGTGCTGGGGCCGCGGCTTTCGGGGCGGGTGCCGGCACGGCGGCGACGCCACGCGCCTGATCGCGCTGTTCCTGTCGCTGGGCCTCGCGCGACTGTTTGGCCATGTCCAGCAGGTAGCGCTGGTAGTCGTCCAGATCGCCGTCGAAGGGAGCGATGCCACCGCGCGAGACCAGCCAGAACTCGTCGCACACGGCGCGCAGCAGCGCGCGGTCGTGGCTGACCAGCATGACGGTGCCTTCGAACTCGTTGAGCGCCATCGACAGGGCCTCGCGGGTTGCGAGATCCAGATGGTTGGTGGGCTCGTCGAGCAGCAGCAGGTTGGGGCGCTGCCAGACGATCATGCACAGCACCAGGCGCGCTTTTTCGCCTCCGCTCATGCTGCCCACGGCCTGTTTCACCTGGTCGCCCGTGAAGTTGAAGCTGCCCAGGAAACTGCGCAGGTCCTGTTCGCGGGTGGACTGGCCGCTGAGCCGACCTTGCGCCGTGCAGTCGCGCACCAGACGGATCATGTGCTCCAGCGGGGTGTCGGCCGGGCGCAGCACGTCGAGTTCCTGCTGCGCGAAATAGCCGATGTTCAGGCCCTTGCCTTCGATGATCTCGCCACTGATGGCGGCCAGATCGCGCGCGATGGTCTTGACCACCGTGGACTTGCCCTGGCCGTTGGCGCCCAGGATGCCGATGCGCTGGCCGGCCAGCACCGAGCGGCTGACGTTGCGCACGATGACGGTGGGCTCGCCGCCGTCTTCCAGCGGCGGGTAGCCGAAACTGACCTCGTGCATCGCCAGCATGGGGTTGGGCAGGTTCTGCGGTTCGCTGAACTCGAAGGTGAACTCCGCATCGGCCAGCACCGGGCCGATCTTCTCCATGCGCTCCAGCGCCTTGACCCGGCTTTGTGCCTGCTTGGCCTTGCTGGCCTTGGCCTTGAAGCGGGCGATGAACTTCTGCAGGTGCGCCACCTTCTCCTGCTGCTTGGAATACGCCGTGGCCTGCAGCGCCATCTGCTCGGCGCGCATGTCCTCGAACTTGCTGTAGTTGCCGCCGTAGCGCGTGAGCAGGGCGCGCTCGATGTGGATGGTGACGTCGGTCACCGCGTCGAGAAACTCGCGGTCGTGGCTGATCACGAGCATGGTGCCTTCGTAGCGCTTGAGCCAGGCCTCCAGCCAGACCAGGGCGTCCAGGTCCAGGTGGTTGGTGGGTTCGTCGAGCAGCAGCAGGTCGCTCGGGCACATGAGCGCGCGCGCGAGCTGTAGGCGCATGCGCCAGCCGCCCGAGAAGCTGTTGACCGGGCGTTCCAGCTCGTCGGTGCGGAAACCCAGGCCCAGGATCAGGGCCTGCGCGCGCGCCGGGGCGTCGTGTTCCCCCGCGTCGTGCAGCGCCATGTAGGCGTGGGCCATGCGCTCGCCATCGCCGCTGTCTTCCGCCGCCTGCACCTCCTGGCGCGCGGCGAGCAGGGTCACGTCGCCTTCGATGACGAACTGGGTGGCCGGCATGTCGGTCTCGGGCATGTCCTGCGCGACTTGCGCCATGCGCCATTGTGCGGGCACGTAGAAGTCGCCCTTGTCTTCGTGCAAGGTGTGGTTGAGCAGGCCAAACAGGCTGGACTTGCCCGCGCCGTTGCGACCGACGAGGCCAACTTTTTCGCCGGGGTTGATGGTGGCGGACGCGCCATCGAGCAGGACCTTCGTGCCACGACGAAGGACCAGATTTTTCAGTGTGATCATGGGTGGGGCGCAGGCTGGACAGCCAGCGCCGAAAGGGATTCGGAGGTGAGAAGAAGAACCTGGTCGTCACCGGCGCTGGTGGACAACCACACGGCTTCGAGCTGCGGGAAGGCCGCTTCGAAGTGCTCGCGTTCGTTGCCGATTTCCAGCACCAGAACACCCGTCGGAGAGAGCCGCGCGGGCAGGTCGCGCAGCAGCGCGCGGATGAAATCCATGCCGTCGGCGCCGCCGGCCAGGGCCAGCGCTGGCTCGGCGGTGTATTCGGCGGGCAGCTCGCGCATGCTCTGCGCGTTCACGTAGGGCGGGTTGCACAACACCAGGTCGTAGGGGCCGGGGCAGGCCGCGAGCCCGTCGGATTCGATGAGTGTGATGCGGTCCTGCAGCCGGTGGCGTTCCACGTTGATGCGGGCCACGGCCAATGCGTCGGCAGAGATGTCGGCGCCGGTGACCTGCACGTCGGGCCAGGCCATGGCGGCCAGCACGGCCAGGCTGCCGTTGCCGGTGCACAGGTCCAGCACTCGCGTGGTGTGTTCGCCCAGCCAGGCATCGAAGCCGCCGTCGGCGATCAGCTCGGCGATGAAGCTGCGCGGCACGATGGCCCGCTCGTCGATGTAGAACGGCACGCCCTGCAGCCAGGCCTCGCGCGTGAGGTAGGCGGCGGGCTGGCGGGTCTCGATGCGGCGGGTGATCAACGCGGCGACGGCCTGCGCGGCCTCGTCGGTCACGGGCAGCGTGGCCAGCGCGTCGAGGTCGCTGTCGAGCGGCAGCCCGAGTTGCCACAGCACCAGCCAGGCCGCCTCGTCGTGGGCATTGGTGGTGCCATGCCCATAGGCCAGTGAAGCGGCGGCGAGGCGGCGCTGCGCCTCGGCCAGGGTGTGTTGCAGGTTCATGGGGCGGGTCAGCAACCGGTGCCGGCCTGTCGGGCCAGTTGGTCCAGGGTGCGGCGGTAGATGTTCTTGAGCGGCTCGATGTCGGCCACCGCAACGTGTTCGTCGATCTTGTGGATGGTGGCGTTGGGCGGGCCGAGTTCGATCACCTGGGGGCAGACCTGGGCGATGAAACGCCCGTCGCTGGTGCCGCCGGTGGTGGAGAGCTGGGTGTCGATGCCGGTCTCGGCCCGGATGGCCGCACGCACCGCGTCGACCAGAGGGCCGGGTTCGGTGAGAAAAGGCAGGCCGCCCACGGTCCAGTCCAGATCAAAATCCGTGCAGGCCCGCAGTCCCTGGCGCTGCAGGATGTCCGCGACGCGCTGCTGCAGGCCTTCGGGCGTGGACGCGGTGGAGAAGCGGAAGTTGAAGTCGATCACCACGGTGCCGGGGATGACATTGCTCGCGCCCGTGCCGCCGTGGATGTTGCTGATCTGCCAGCTGGTGGGCGGGAAGAAGGCGTTGCCGGCGTCCCAGACGGTGGCCACGAGCTCGGCCAGGGCAGGCGCCACCATGTGGATGGGGTTCCTGGCGAGCTGCGGGTAGGCGATGTGACCCTGGATGCCCTTGACCGTGAGCTTGCCGCTCATGGTGCCGCGGCGGCCGTTCTTGATCATGTCGCCGGTGCGCTCCACCGAGGTGGGCTCGCCGACGATGCACCAGTCCAGCCGCTCACCACGCCTTTGCAGTTCGCGGCAGACGATCACCGTGCCGTCGTTGGCCGGGCCTTCTTCGTCGCTGGTGAGCAGGAAGGCGATGTCGATGCCGGGGGCTGGGTTCGATGCGATGAATTCTTCGCAGGCCACGACCATGGCCGCCAGCGAGGCTTTCATGTCGCTGGCCCCACGGCCATAGAGCTTGCCGTCCCGGTGCGACGGCACGAACGGGTCGCTGGCCCAGGCCTCCAGCGGGCCGGTGGGCACCACGTCGGTGTGGCCGGCGAACACCAGGGTCGGCTGGTCGCCGCGGCCGCGGCGGGCCCAGAGGTTGGTCACGCGGAAATCGGCTGGGCCGCTCTCCAGCGTTTCACAGGCGAAGCCCAGGGCCGACAGGCGCGACGCGAGCTGCGCCTGACAACCCGCGTCCAGGGGGGTGACCGAGGCGCGGGCGATCAGTTCTTCGGTCAGGCGCAGGGTGGCGGTCATCAGAATTTGACGTCGAGGGTGAACTCGGTGAAGGTGGCGCTGTCGCCGTTTTCCTCTTCGTTCGGCGTGGCCTGCTGGTTGCTGCGCGAGGTGTTGAAGTCGTTCTGCAGACGCCACATGAGGTTGCTGGGCGAGTCGGCGTGGGCCAGGCCCTCGTTGCGCGACACCAGACCGTCCACGATGAGCCGGGACAGGTCCTGCTCGAAGCTCTGCGAGCCTTCGGCCAGCGACTTTTCCATCGCTTCACGCACGCCGGAGAAGTCGGCTTTCTGAATCAGGTCGGCGATCAGCGCGGTGTTGAGCATGACTTCCATGGCCGGCACCCGCCCGCCCGTGTGCGTGCGCAGCAGGCGCTGCGAGACGATGGCGCGCAGCGCGGAGGACAGGTCACCCAGCATGGTGGGACGCACTTCCACCGGATAGAAGCTCAGGATCCGGTTGAGCGCCTGGTAACTGTTGTTGGCGTGCAGCGTGGCCAGGCACAGATGGCCCGACTGGGCATAGGCAATCGCCGCCGACATGGTTTCGCGGTCACGGATTTCGCCGATCAGGATCACATCGGGGGCCTGGCGCAGTGCATTTTTCAGACCGATCTGCAGAGACTGGGTGTCGGTGCCGATTTCGCGCTGGTTGATCACCGATTTGCGGTTGCGGTAGACGTACTCGATCGGGTCCTCGATGGTGAGGATGTGGCCGGTGGAGCGGTCGTTGCGGTGGTCGATCATGGCCGCCAGCGTGGTGGACTTGCCCGCGCCGGTGGCGCCCACCATGAGCACCAGACCACGTTTTTCCATGATCAGCTCGGACAGGATCGGCGCCACGTTGAGCGAGTCGAGGGTGGGCACGTCACCCGGTATGAAACGGATCACCACGGCGTAGTTGCCCCGCTGGCGAAAGGCACTGACGCGGAAGTTGCCCACGCCCTCCAGCGGCACGGCCATGTTGAGCTCGCCGGTCTCATGCAGCTCTTCGATGCGCGTGGCCGGCACGATCTCGGCGAGCAGGTTGCCGGGCGCGTCCGGCGGCATCACCTGGCTGTTGATCGGGATGGTCTGGCCATTGATCTTGATCATGGCCGGCGCATGCGCCGAGAGATAGACGTCCGAAGCCTTCTTTTCGGCCATCAGGCGCAGGATGCGTTCCATGGTTCCGCTGCTCATTCCAGACCTTTCAAGAACTCAAAAATAGAAAAACTCATCGGCGACCGTGCCCCAACCCGGAACACCGCGGATCTGGCTTTGCCAGTCCGCAGGTGTTGCCCCTTGAGGGGCGGAGCGCAGCGACGGGGGGGGCAAATTCAGTCTCTCAACAAGTCGTTCAAGCTGGTCTTGGCGCGCGTCTGCGCGTCCACGCGCTTGACGATGATGGCCGCGTAGAGGCTGTATTTGCCGCCGTCCTTGGGCAGGCTGCCGCTGATAACGACCGAGCCCGATGGCACGCGGCCGTAGCTCACCTCGCCGGTGGCGCGGTCGTAGATCGGGGTGCTCTGGCCGATGTACACGCCCATGGAGATCACCGAGTTCTCTTCGATCACCACGCCTTCGACCACTTCGGAGCGTGCCCCGATGAAGCAGTTGTCTTCGATGATGGTCGGGCCGGCCTGCAGCGGTTCCAGCACACCGCCGATGCCGACGCCGCCCGAGAGGTGCACGTTCTTGCCGATCTGGGCGCAGGAGCCCACGGTGGCCCAGGTGTCGACCATGGTGTTTTCGTCGACATAGGCGCCGATGTTCACGTAGCTGGGCATCAGGATCGCGCCCTTCGCGATGAAGCTGCCGCGGCGCGCCACGGCCGGCGGCACCACGCGCACCCCGGTGGCTTTCATCTCGGCTTCGCTCAGGTCGGCGAACTTGGTGGGCACCTTGTCGTAGAACGCCAGGTCACCGCTGCGCATCAGCTCGTTGTCTTTCAGGCGGAACGACAGCAGCACGGCCTTCTTGATCCACTGGTGCACCGTCCACTGGCCCACGCCTTCGCGTGTGGCCACGCGCAGCGTGCCGGCGTTGAGTTCACTGATCACGTGGTCCACGGCGTCCATCACCTCCTTGGGGGCGGAAGCGGGGGAGAGGTCGGCGCGGTTGTCCCAGGCGTTGTTGATCAGGGTCTGCAGTTGTTGGGTCATGGTGTCTCGGACAGTTGGGATGAACGGAGATGAAAAGAAGAGAGAGGATCAGTCGTTGTGGAACACGAACGCCTTGATGCGCCCGGCGGCTTCCAGGCATTCGGCGGGTTCGGCCACCAGCGCCATGCGCACGCGGCCCCGGCCAGGGTTGACGCCCCCCGCCTCGCGGGCGAGGTAGCTGCCCGGCAAAACCGTCACATTGTATTGAGCCAGCAGCTCACGCGCGAAGGCCTCGTCGGCGCTCAGGCCGGGCACCCGGTCGACAAAAACGTCCGGCACACCGGCCCAGAGATAAAACGCCGCATCGGGCAGCGCCACGTCCAGCACGGAGGCCAGCAGGGGCGTGACCTGGGCGAACTTCTCGCGGTACTGGCGGCGGTTGTCCACCACGTGCGCTTCGTCGCCCCAGGCCACCCGGCTGGCGGCCTGCACCGCCGGGCTCATGGCACCACCGTGGTAGGTGCGGTAGAGCAGGAAAGGCTTGATCAGCGCCGCGTCGCCGGCCACGAAACCGCTGCGCAGGCCGGGCACGTTGCTGCGTTTGGACAGGCTGGTGAACATCATCAGGTTCTTGAAGTCCGTGCGGCCGAGCTTCACCGCGGCCTCCAGCCCGCCCAGGGGCGGCTCGTCGCGGAAATAGATCTCGCTGTAGCACTCGTCCGAGGCGATCACGAAGCCGTAGCGGTCGCTCAGCTCGAACAGTTTTTGCCACTCGTCCAGCGGCATCACGGCGCCGGTGGGGTTGCCGGGTGAGCACACGAAGATCAGCTGCGTGCGGGCCCAGACCTCGTCCGGCACGCTGTCCCAGTCCACCGCGAAGTTGCGCGCCGGGTCGCTTGCCACGTAATACGGCTGGGCGCCGCCGAGCAGGGCCGCGCCCTCGTAGATTTGATAGAACGGATTGGGAAACACCAGCGTCGCGCCGGGCTGGGTGGGGTCGATCACGGTCTGGGCAAAGGAGAACAGCGCCTCGCGCGAGCCGTTGACCGTCAGCACCTGGGTGGCCGGGTCCACCGTGACGCCGTAGCGCCGCTGCAGCCAGCCCGCGCAGGCCTCGCGCAAGGCCGGTTCGCCAGCGGTGGCGGGGTAGCCGGTGAGTCCGGTGTCGAGCGCGGCGGCCAGCGCGTCCTTGAGCATCTGGGGTGTGGCGTGTTTGGGTTCGCCGATGCCCAGGCTGATGGGCCGGTAGTCGGGGTTGGGTGTGACGCCCGCAAACAGCTGGCGCAGCCGTTCAAAGGGATAAGGCTGCAGGAGAGACAACTTGGGATTCATGGGGTCGATTATCCCGGGGGCGTGCGCAGCGGCGTCGGCGTGGGGTCGGGTACAGGCCCCAGGGCGGGTGGACACGGTATCATGCGGCTTGCGATCCGGCCCCGGGTGTGGCCGGATTTTCGTTTCAAATCAAACAGTTAGCGTCCTGCGACCGAACTCCCGTGCGTCTCAATTCGATCAAGTTGTCCGGCTTCAAGTCGTTCGCCGAACCCACCAACTTCATGCTGCCGGGTCAATTGGTGGGCGTGGTGGGCCCCAACGGTTGCGGCAAGTCCAACATCATGGACGCGGTGCGCTGGGTGCTGGGCGAATCCAAGGCGTCCGAACTGCGTGGCGAGTCCATGCAGGACGTGATCTTCAACGGCACCAACAATCGCAAGCCCGCCAGCCGCTCCAGTGTGGAGCTGGTGTTCGACAACAGCGACCACCGCGCCGGCGGCCAGTGGGGCCAGTTCACGGAAATCGCCGTCAAGCGCGTGCTCACGCGCGACGGCACCAGCAGCTACTACATCAACAACCAGCCGGTGCGCCGCCGCGACGTGCAGGACGTGTTTCTCGGCACCGGCCTGGGACCCCGTGCCTACGCCATCATTGGCCAGGGCACCATCAGCCGCATCATCGAGAGCAAGCCCGAAGAGCTGCGCCTGTTCCTCGAAGAAGCCGCCGGCGTCTCCAAATACAAGGAGCGCCGCCGCGAAACGGCCAACCGGCTGGCCGACACGCGTGAAAACCTCACCCGGGTGGAAGACATCCTGCGCGAGCTCAACGCCAACCTCGACAAGCTGGAAAAACAGGCCGAGGTGGCCGCCCGCTACAACACGCTGCAGGCCGGCGCCACGCTCAAGCAGCAGCAGCTGTGGTTCCTGAAACGCAGCGAAGCCGAGGCCGATCAGGTCAAGGTGAAGACCGACGCCGCCCAGGCGGTCAACGACCTCGAGTCGCGCACCGCCGACCTGCGCCGCATCGAATCCGAGCTGGAGACCATCCGCCAGGCGCACTACGCCGCGGGCGACCAGGTGAACCAGGCGCAGGGCAAGCTGTACGAGGCCAGCGCCGAGGTGGGCAAGCTTGAAGCCGAGATCCGCTTCGTGGTCGAAGGCCGCACCCGTGTGGAACAGCGCCTGCTGCAACTGAAGGAGCAGATGGCCTCGTGGTCCACACGCAGCCAGGACGCCAGCGTCGAACTGGAGCAACTGGCCGAGGCCGTGGTCGAGGCCGAGGAAAAGTCGGTGGTGCTCGCCGCCCAGGGCGAGGAGCAGGCCGGCGCGCTGCCCGCGCTGGAAGACGGCCTGCGCCAGGCGCAGAACCGCGCCAACGAGCAACGCGGCAGCGTCACCCAGGTGCAGCAGCAGATCCAGGTGTTGGCCGCCGAGCAGCGCAACGTGGAAGAGCAGAGCCGCCAGCTCAACCAGCGCCGCGAACGCCTGATGGCCGACCGCAACGCCCTGGCCGCGCCCGACGAGGCGCGCCTGCTCAGCGCGCAGAGCCAGTTGGCGGTGGCCCAGGAAGCGGCCGAACTGGCCGACGCCGTGCTGCACGAACTGCAGGACAGCGTGCCCCAGCTCGACGAGGACCGCCGCGCCGCCCAGCAGGCGGTGAACCAGGAATCGGCGAAACAGTCCGACCTGTCGGCCCGCATGGAAGCGCTCAAGGCGCTGCAGGACAAGGTCAAGACCGACGGCAAATTGAAGCCCTGGCTGGCCAAACACGGGCTCGATGGCCTGCAGGGCCTGTGGAGCCGCATTCATATCGAAACCGGCTGGGAAAACGCCCTCGAAGCCGCGTTGCGCGAGCGCCTGGGCGCGCTCGAAGTGTCGCGGCTGGAGATGGTGCGAGCCTTCGGCAACGATGCACCGCCCGCCAAACTCGCTTTCTACAGCCCGGTGTCCGCCGGGGTGGCCACGGGCAGCGCCAGCGGCCTCAAGCCCCTGGCCGACTGGCTGCGCCTGAACGACGCGGGGCAAAAGGCCCTGCTGGCCGACTGGCTGCAGGGTTGCCTGACCGCGGCGAATCTGGACGAGGCGATGGCGCAGCGCACCCAGCTGCAGGCCGGCGAGGTGATCTTCGTGCCCAGCGGCCACGCGGTCAGCGCCCACAGCGTGAGCTTCTACGCGCCCGACAGCGAGCAGGCCGGCCTGCTGGCCCGGGCGCAGGAAATCGAACACCTGGAAAAAGAGTTGCGCGCCCAGGCGCTGATGGCCGAGCAGGCCCGCACGACCCTGGTGCGCGCGGAAGCGGCCTACACCGACGCCTCGCAGCGCCTGGTGAGCGCGCGCCGCGAAGGCGCCGAAACCCGCAGCCGCGCGCACGAGCTGCAGGTCGAGACCTTGCGTCTGACCCAACTGGCCGAGCAGACCCGTGCGCGCAGCGAGCAGATCGCCGTCGACCTCGCCGAGGTGGACGCCCAGCTCGATGAGCTGCAGGAACGCCGGGTCACCGCCGAAGCCCGCTTTGAAGAGCTGGACATGCAGCTCGCCGACAGCCAGGAACGCCACGCCCAGCTCGACGACCAGGTGATCGACGCCGAACGCGCGCTGAATGCCGCCCGCGAGCAGCAGCGCTCGCTGGAGCGCAGCGCGCAGGAAGCCACCTTCGCCCTGCGCAGCCTGCAGGCGCGCCAGGGCGAGCTGCAGCGTTCGCTGGAAACCGCGGCCGCGCAGGAAAAGTCGCTGGTCGATGAAGAACAGCGCGCCACCGACGAACTGGCCCGCCTGAGCGCCGCCGCCGCCGAGGCCGGGTTGCAGAACGTGCTGGCCGTGAAGCTCGAACGCGAGCAGACCCTGGGGGCCCTGCGCAGCCAGTACGACGACCTCACGATGAAGCTGCGCGCCAGCGACGAGCGCCGCCTGCAGCTGGAGCGCGAACTCGATCCGCTGCGCAACCGCATCACCGAGTTCCAGCTCAAGGAACAGGCCGCGCGCCTGGGCGTGGAGCAATACAGCCAGCAGCTCGAAGAAGCCCAGGCCGACCTGGCCGCGGTGGCGCAAAGCATCACCGAAGGCAATGTGCGGCTCACGGGTCTGCAGGGTGAGATCGATCGCATGCACCGCGAGATCCAGGCGCTGGGCGCGGTCAACCTCGCGGCGTTGGACGAGCTGACCGCCGCGCGCGAACGCAAGACCTTCCTGGACGCCCAGTCGGCCGACCTGAACGACGCGATGAACACGCTGGAAGACGCGATCAAGAAGATCGACGCCGAGACCCGCGACCTGCTGGGCAGCACCTTCAACACCGTCAACGAGCACTTCGGCCGCATGTTCCCCGAGCTCTTCGGCGGCGGCAACGCCCGGCTGGTGATGACCGGTGAGGAAATCCTGGACGCGGGCGTGCAGGTGCTGGCGCAGCCGCCCGGCAAGAAGAACCAGACCATCCACCTGCTCTCGGGTGGTGAAAAGGCGCTCACCGCCATCGCCCTGGTGTTCGCCATCTTCCAGCTCAACCCGGCACCGTTCTGTCTGCTCGATGAGGTCGACGCGCCGCTGGACGACGCCAACACCGATCGCTACGCCCGGCTGGTCACCAGCATGAGCAAGCAGGGCACCCAGTTCCTGTTCATCAGCCACAACAAGATCGCCATGGAAATGGCCGAACAGCTGATCGGTGTGACCATGCAGGAGCAGGGCGTTTCGCGTATCGTCGCGGTGGACATGGAGTCCGCCGCCGGCATGCTCGAAGCCTCCTGAGCACCCCACCCCACCTCCCATTTCTCCTCGCACCATGAGCACACTGCAACTCAGTCTGGCCATCATCGGAGGGCTCGTGCTGGCGGGCGTGGTGGCCTACAACGCCTGGGTCACCAGCAAGAGCGCGCCCCGCACGGCACGCGAGCGCGGGCCGCAGGACGCCGCGCCTGGCGCCTACGAGGGCGGCGCCCAGACCGGACGCTTCGACGACACCGCCCCGGTGGACCTCGCCGAGCGGTCGCACACCGGGCCGGGGCTGGACATCTCACAACGCATCGAACCCGTGCTCGACGACGGTCCGTCACCGGTCGCCGCCAGCGACGAGCCGCCCCAGGAGGCCCGCCACCCGGGGCCACCGGTGGTGCCCGTGACCCTCAGCAACGTGGTCCATGTGCCGGAGAAAAAGCCCGCGCTCGACGCCCTGATTGACGTCATCACGCCGATGCTGCTCGATGGCGAGGTGTCGGGCGACGCCTTGCTGGCCGCGCTGCCGGGCACGCGCCGCGTGGGCAGCAAACCGTTCGCCGTGGAAGGGCAAAGCGAAACCACCGGCGAGTGGGAAAGCCCGCGCGCGGGCCAGCGCTACCGCGCGCTGCAGGCCGGGGTGCAATTGGCCAACCGCGCCGGCGCGCTCAACGACATCGAGTTCTCCGAGTTCGTCGTGAAGGCCCAGGCTTTCGCCGACGCCGTGGGTGCCACCCCCGATTTCCCCGACATGCGGGCCGAAGTGGCCCGTGCGCGCGAGCTCGACGCTTTCGCCAGCGGACACGATGCCCAGCTCGGTTTCGTGTTGCGGGCGCGCCGCGCCGCCTGGAGCCCGGGCTATGTGGCGCAGAACGCCGCCCGGCTCGGCTTCGTGGCCGGTGCCTTGCCCGGGCGCATGGTGCTGGCGGGCAGCCAGAGCGGGCAGGCGCCCATCCTGAGCCTGGTGTTCGACCCGCAGGCCGCCATGGCCGAAGACCCCGAACAAAGCGCGCTGCGCGAGATCGCGCTGTCGCTGGAAGTGACGCACGTGCCGCGCAGCGAACAGCCGTTCGTGCGCATGCGCCAGGCCGCGATCGCGCTGGCCGAAGCCATGGACGGCGTGGTCACCGACGATGCCGGACAGATGCTGTCCACCGACACCATGGACCGCATCGGGGCCGACCTGGAAAGCCTGTACGACGCTCTGGACAGCCACGACCTGTCGGCCGGTTCGCCGCAGGCCCGAAGATTATTCAGTTGACCCCCCCCGCCACGCTTCGCGTGACCCCCCAGGGGGCGATGCTGGCGGCCCGGCAGAGCCGGTTCCGCGGCATCCTCGGTTGACTTCCCCTCATTCGCTGTGTGATCTTGTCTGCATGAGCACTTCTGATCTTTTTTCCTCTGAGCCCGCGCCGGCCGAACGCGCGGCCGAGTTGCGCGAGCAGCTGAACCACCACGCCCACCTGTACTACACGCTGGACGCGCCGGAGATTCCGGATGCCGAGTACGACCGGCTGTTCCGCGAATTGCAGGCGCTCGAAGCCGCGAACCCGGAGCTGTTGACGCCGGATTCGCCGACCCAGCGTGTCGGTGGTCGGGTGCTGGACGCGTTCACGCCGGTGCGTCACGCCGTGCCCATGCTGTCGATCAACACCGAGACCGACACCGAACCCAGCGGCGCGCGCCAATTCGACACCCGCGTGCGCCGCGCGCTGGGGCTGGCCGAGGCCGACCCGCCGGTGGCCTACGTGGCCGAGCTCAAGTTCGATGGCCTGGCCATGAGCCTGCGCTATGAAAACCGCGTGCTGGTGCAGGCCGCCACGCGGGGCGACGGTGAGGTGGGCGAGGACGTGACGAACAACATCCGCACCATCGGCCAGATTCCCCTGCGCCTGCCGTCCGACGCTCCGCCGGTGCTGGAGGTGCGCGGTGAGATCTACATGCGCCGCGATGATTTCGACGCGCTCAACGAGAAGCAGCGCGCCAAGATCGCCGCCGGTGCCAAGGGCGAAAAGACCTTCGTGAACCCGCGCAACGCCGCGGCCGGCGCGGTGCGCCAGCTGGACTCGGGCATTGCCGCCCAGCGCCCGCTGAGCTTCTTCGCCTACGGCCTGGGCGAGATCACGCCGCCGGAGCAGGGCGGCCCGGTGTTCGACACCCACTACGCATTGCTCATGCAACTCAAGGCCTGGGGCTTTCCTGTGGCCGAGCAGACAGCGGTGGCCACGGGGGCCGACGAGCTGGTCGCCTTCCACCAGCGCATCGGCGCCAGCCGCGACCAGTTGCCCTACGACATCGACGGCGTGGTCTACAAGGTCAATTCGCTCGCGTTGCAGCGCCGGCTCGGTTTCGTCACGCGCGAGCCGCGCTGGGCCGTGGCGCACAAATACCCGGCGCAGGAACAGCTGACCACGGTGCTCGCCATCGACGTCCAGGTGGGACGCACCGGCAAGCTCACGCCGGTGGCCAAGCTCGCGCCGGTGTTCGTGGGCAACGTGACGGTGACCAACGCCACCCTGCACAACGAGGACGAAGCGCGCCGCAAGGACGTGCGCGTGGGCGACACGGTGATCGTGCGCCGCGCGGGCGACGTGATCCCCGAGGTGGTGGCTGTGCTGCCCGAAAAGCGGCCCGAAGGCGCCGAGGTGTTCACCATGCCGCGCCAGTGCCCGGTGTGCGGCAGCGATGCCGTGCGCGAGGAGGGCGAGGTCGACTACCGCTGCACCGGCGGCCTGTTCTGTGGCGCCCAGCGCAAGGAGGCGATCCTGCATTTCGCCCACCGCCGTGCGGTGGAAGTCGAGGGCCTGGGCGACAAGCTGGTGGAACAGCTGGTGGACTCGGGCGTGGTCAAGACCCTGCCCGACCTGTACCGCCTGGGCTTCACCGCGTTGGCCAGCCTGGACCGCATGGCCGACAAGTCGGCGCAGAACATCGTGGCCGCGCTGGAAAAGTCCAAACACACCACACTGCCGCGTTTCCTCTTCGGCCTGGGCATCCGCCATGTGGGCGAGGCCACGGCCAAAGACCTGGCGCGCCACTTCGGTCAGATCGACCGCATCATGGACGCCACGGTCGAGCAGTTGCTGGAGGTGAACGACGTGGGGCCGGTGGTGGCGCAAAGCATCCGCACCTTCTTCGAGCAGCCGCACAACCGCGAGGTGGTGGAGCAGTTGCGGGCCTGTGGCGTCACCTGGGAAGAGGGCGAGCCCGCGGCGCAGGTGCCCAAACCGCTGGCGGGCAAGACCTTTGTGCTGACCGGCACTTTTCCGACCCTCAGCCGCGATCAGGCCAAAGACCTGCTGGAAGCCGCGGGCGCCAAGGTGGCGGGCTCGGTGAGCAAGAAGACCGACTACGTGGTGGCCGGCGCCGAGGCAGGCAGCAAGCTGGACAAGGCACACGACCTGGGTGTGGCGGTGCTCGACGAGGCCGCCATGCTGGCCCTGCTCGCGCCCGGTGCGGACGCCTCAACCGGCGACGCCTGAAGCCAGGGGCGGCTCAGCCGTTCAGTCTTCTTCCCACCACGACGCTTCTTCGTCTGTCGGTGCGCTGCGTGCCGCGTCCACGCGCTGTTGCAGCGCGGCCGCGCGGTCGCTGAAATCCCCCACCGGCACGGGCCGGGCCAGGCGCCAGCCGGGGTGGGCAATCTCTTCCATGGTCTGGATGTCGCTCAGCCGCTGCTGCGAAATCCAGGTCTGGCCCAGCGGCACCAGGAAGGCGCCCACCGTGACCACCAGCACTCCCCAGCGCGTGGTGGGCCAGTGCCGGGGGTCGGCCAGGCGCAGGTGCTGGCGCACCGCCAGGGCCACCACCACGATCAGCACATAGGGCGCGATCTGCAGCGGCCACAGCCAGCCGGTGGAAAAGGCCAGCGACTCCAGCCCCGCGTGGATGGCTTCCGCGCACAGGTAGCCGCAGCAGGCGATCAGCAAGTGGGAAAAGAAGCGGTCGACACCGCTGATGAGCCGGCCGAACAGCGCATAGGCGGCGCTCCAGATGCCAAACACGGCGGCGACGCCGCTCAGCACGTACAGGTAAGGGGGCGACTTGTCGTTCAGGTCGCTGAGCCAGACCTCCCAGGCGCTGTAGCCCAGCACCGCCGCCAAGGCGAGCAGGGCCCAGGGCCATACCGTGCGTGAAGACAGCGGTTTTTCGGGCGCCAGCGGCCAGTCGGTGGACCGCACCCGCAGCAGGCTTTGCCCGACGCGCAGCGGCTGCTCGCCGGTGATGGCGATCGACCCGGCGGGCTTGCCCGGGTGCCGCGCGATGCCGTTGACGCTGCCCAGGTCTTCCAGCACGGCGCTGCCGTCGGCCTGGAGGCGCAGACACGCGTGGTGCGCCGCGCAGTGCGCGTCGTCCAGGACCAGGTCGTTGTCCAGCGCGCGGCCGATGCGAAAGGCCTCGCCGTGCACCGCCACCCGGGCCAGCACCGAACCATCGCGGTGCACATGTTCGACAAACCAGGTCATTGCAGCCGCTCCAGGAACATGCGGCCCAGGCGCTGGGCGTTGTCAAACGAAAAACCGCGCAGGTCGATGTGGCTGCTCAGCCGTTCCCGGGCGTCGTCCACCTGGGTGGCCTGCACGCTGTAGTCATACACGCCTTCGAACTTGCGGTAGGCCCGCGCGCAGATGGCCACGCGGTACACATGGCTGGTGGTCTGCACGTAGTCGTCCTGGCATTCGGCCCGCGTGAGCTCGCCCGTGCCCTGGCCAAAGCCGCGCCAGCCGGGGCTGCCCAGCGCACCCAGGGCGAGGAACTGGGGGGTGGCCAGCCGGTCGTTGCGCAGCAGGGTGTGGCCGATGCTCAGGCTGCCGGTGTGGAGGTTGCCGCGCACGAACAGCTCGGACTGCAGGTCGCAGTTCAGGCGATCGCGCTGGTAGCGCAGGCGTTCGCCGTCCATGCCGCTGGCCCAGCACTTGGTGAGGTTGCCGTCCAGCGTGGGCACCGGGCGGCCACTGAGCACCTGGCTGGAGAAGCCCGCCTGCGCTCCGGCACCACTGGGCGCGGCACTGGCGGCGGGGTCGAGCAGCTTGCCCGCCACGAAGTGCTGGTGGGTCAGCAACTGCCGGGCGATCTCGCTGCGCCATTCCGGGCGTGCGCCGCCGTCGTTGCGCCAGGCGGTCTGCAGCAGGTCGAGCGCATAGCGCTTGGGCACGAGGAAGCTCAGCTGTTCACCGTCGCGGCGGGTGGCCACGTTGACGCCCACCACCTGGCCGTTTTCGTCGATGGCCGGGCCGCCGCTCATGCCCGAATTGAGCGCGCCCGAAAACAGCATCTGTTCGTAGATCCGGGACTCCACCGAGCCGTTGTAGATGCCCTCGGAGATCAGGAACCCGAGTTCCAGCGGGTTGCCGAGCGAAAACACCTTGCTGCCCTGCACCAGCGGAGCCTCGCGCAGCGTGAGCACCTGCCAGGCGGTGTTGCTGGCGCTGGCCTCGGGTTCGGTGCGCAGCACGGCCAGGTCGTGCACCACGTCCAGGGCCACCAGCCGGGCCCGGGCCACGCGCTGGTTGCTGCCGCGCAGCTCGATGCGGTACTTCTGCGGGTCGATCGCGAGCGCCGACACCACGTGGTAGTTCGTCACCACCCAGGCGCCCTGGGCGCCGTCGTCGCGCACCAGAAACCCGGAGCCCAGCGACGACTGCTCGCCCGCGCTGGCCAGCAGCACCCGCACCTGCACGATGCCGTCCTTGGAGCGGGAAAACAGCGCACGCGCCGACGACGAGGGTTCGGGGAGGGCGGCCTGTGCCACCGAGGGGGCTTCGGTGGTGGCGTTGGCCGGTGCCTTGTCCTGGGCCAGAGTGGCCGGTGTGCTCAGGAGGAGCCCGAGGGCAAGACAGGCGGGCGCAAACGGGGTGAAGAAAGACATGGAGGCGTGCTGTAACAAGCGGTGAGCCAGTCTAAAGCAGGGGCCGGTTGCCTCTGTCTGCGGCACGCCACACCGGGTGTGGCTCGGAAAAGCCTATTTGAACTTGTAGTGGTCGCGGTTGAGCACCGCGGCCACGGCGGTCACATCTTCCGGAAACATCTGCAGATTCATCGTGGTGTTGCACTGCTCGACCATGCCGCGCAGCAGCCCGGCGGTGCTGATCCGACCCTGGGGTTTGTAGATGCGGCTGCCGTCGCCGCCGACCTTGCTGGCGTGGCATTGCGCGCAGCGGTGTTCGGCGATGAGCTTCTCGCCCAGCGCGAGGTCGGCGCCCTTGAATATCTCAGCGCCTTGGGCGCGGGCCGGGGCGCTCCACAGCGCCAGGCCGGCGGCCAGCAGCAAACCGGTGGCGAGCGCGGCGCTGAGCCCAGGCCTGGACGGTGCGGCCTGTGCCCGGGTAGCTGCGGAACGGGATGAATGCATGGAAAATCCTCCTGAAGCGCCCCGGGCACACTGTGCCCGGTGGGCGAAGGTCAATGTACCGCGACCCGCGCCCGACACCCTACGGGGTAAACCACTGAACCGCCATCCATTTCCGCACCATGACCGTTCAAACCATCCTGAAAATGGGCGACCCGCGCCTGCTGCGCGTGGCGCATCCCGTGACCGCGTTCGACACCCCCGAATTGCACCAACTGGTGACCGACCTGCTCGACACCATGGCCGCCGCCAACGGCGCGGGCCTGGCCGCGCCACAGATCGGCGTGGACCTGCAGGTGGTGATCTTCGGCAGCGGCATGCCCAACCCGCGCTACCCCGACGCGGCGCCCGTGCCGCGCACGGTGCTGGTCAACCCGGTCATCACCCCGCTGGGCGACGAGGAAGAAGAGGACTGGGAGGGCTGTCTGTCGGTGCCCGGCCTGCGCGGGGTGGTGCCGCGCTGGCGGCGCATCCGCTACCAGGGCTGTGACATCATGGGCAAACCGATCGACCGCGAAGCCGCCGGTTTTCATGCGCGGGTGGTGCAGCATGAATGCGACCACCTGGTGGGCAAGCTCTACCCCATGCGCATGCGCGATTTCAGCCGGTTCGGGTTCAATGAGGTGCTGTTCCCCGGGTTGGTGCCCGAGGACGACTGAAGGCGCCCGGGGGAAATACCCGGGATGCCGGCAGGGACGTAACGCATGGTCACACCCGTGACGTGAAAACAGCAGAGAGTCAACCGCCCAAAAAAGCCATCCAATGGGGGAGTTCCGAGTTTCATGAAGAGAACGTTTGCCATGGCGGCACTGGCCACCGTGCTGGCCGCTTGCAGTACCACCACCCCGCCCACCGACACAGCGGTGGCCTTGCCCGAAGCCTGGTACGCGCCACCCCTGGCGCACCAGGGCAGCAGCCAGAACCTGACGCAGTGGTGGAACCAGTTTGATGACCCGGTGTTGACCGGGTTCATCCAGAGCGCCCAGACCCTGAGCCCCAGCATCGCCGCTGCACGGGCGCAGGTGTTTGCCGCGCGCGCCGACCTGGCGGGCGCGCAGAGCGCCGCCGGCCCCCAGGTCGCCGCAGTGGCCAACGCCTCGCGCGGCGAAACCCCGGGCCAGCAGCCCCTGGGCACCAGCCTGAGCGCGGGCGCCCAGATGTCGTGGGCGCTGGACGTGTGGGGCGGCCAGGCGGCCGGTGCCCGGCGCGCCCAGGCCCAGCAGGACGCGGCCCAAGCGGGTTGGCACGAGGCGCGCGTGCTGGTGGCGTCCGAGGTGGCCCAGCTCTATTTCGCCCACCGCCTGTGCCTGGCGCAGCTCGCCGTGGCCAGCGGCGACCGCGACTCGCGCGCCGCCACGGCCAACGCCAATGCGCAGAGCGAGCGTGCCGGACTCACCGCGCCCGCCGTGGCCGCCCTGGCGCGCGCCAGCAGCGCCGATGGCGCCATTCGCGCCGAGCAGCAGACCGAGCAGTGCGAGCGGCAGCTCAAGTCGCTGGTGGCGCTCACCGGCCTGGACGAGCCCACGCTGCGGGCCCTGCTGGCCGCTGCGCCGGGCTTGCCAGCCAGCCCCCGGCTCGAAGCCATGCTGGCGGTGAACGCCGTACCGGCGGAGGTGATCCGCCAGCGTCCCGACGTCTATCGCGCGCAGCGCGACCTGGTGGCCGCCAGCGAAGGCGTGGGCGTGGCCCGCGCGGCGCTGCTGCCCAGCCTGAGCCTGTCGGGCAACGTGCTGCGCAACCGGGTGTCCAGTGGGGGCACCACCAGCTCCTTCAACAGCTGGTCGGTCGGTCCGCTCACCTTGAGCTTGCCGGTGATCGGGCGTGCCGGCCTGCGCGCTGGCGCGGACGCCGCCGTGGCCCGGTACGACGCCGCTGGCGCGGCCTATGCCGGCACGCTGCGGCGCGCGGTGTCCGAGGTGGAGCAGGCGCTGGTGAGCCTCGCCAGCCTGCAGCAGCGGGTGGACGCCACCCGGATCGCCGTGGAGGGCTACACCCGCTCGTTCAACGCCACCGAGGCGCGCTACCGCGTGGGCCTGGCCAACCTGAACGAGCTCGAGGAGGCGCGCCGCCTCAAGCTCAACGCCGACAGCAGCGCCGTGACGCTGCAGCAAGAACGCATCAACGCCTGGATCAGCCTCTACGTCGCCCTGGGCGGCGGCTTTGATCCGCTGGACACCCTCAACGCATCCAAAGAGCCGTCATGAACCCCGCGCCGCTGCACACCCCATCTCCCCGCAAACGCTGGCTCTGGCTGGCGGTCGCCCTGGCGGCGCTGTTGCTGCTGGTCCTGGCCGTGTTCCTGCGCCAGCCTGCGCAATCGGCCGAGGCCACCCTGCCGGCCGACGAGGTCGGCCCCAAGCCGTCCATGACGATCACGGTGGCCCGGCCTTCCAGTGACAACCTGGCCATGACCCTGCAGGCCAACGGCAACATCAGCGCCTGGCAGGAGGCCAGCGTGGGCGCCGAGGTCAACGGGCTGCGCCTGTCGTTGGTGAATGTCAACGTCGGCGACGTGGTGCGCAAGGGCCAGGTGCTGGCGGTGTTTGCCAACGAGACCACCCACGCCGAGAGCCTGCAGAGCCGGGCCAGCCTGATGCAGGCCGAGGCCAGCTATGAAAACGCCAAGGCCGATGCCGAGCGGGCCCGTTCGATCCAGGACACCGGCGCCTTGTCGGCCTCGCAGATCGCGCAGTACCAGACCCAGGAAAAAGTGGCCCACGCCCAGTGGGAAGCGGCCAAGGCTGCCCTGGGCGCGACCCAGGTGCGCCTGGACAACACGAGGGTGCTGGCGCCGGACGACGGCATCATTTCCGCGCGCGCAGCCACCGTGGGCGCGGTGGTGGGCGCCGGGCAGGAACTGTTTCGCCTGGTGCGCCAGGGGCGCATGGAGTGGCGCGGCGAGGTCACGCCCAGCGAAGTGGGGCGCATCAAGCTGGGGCAGAAGGTCCAGGTGACCGCGGCCACCGGGGTGCAGATCGCCGGCACGGTGCGCGCCATCGCGCCCACGGCCGACCCGCAGACCCGCAACATCCTGGTGTTCGTGGACCTGCCCCGGCACGGCGACCTCAAGGCCGGCACCTTCGCCAAGGGCAGCTTCGCGCTGGGCGAGAGCACCGCGCTCACCGTGCCCACGCAGTCCATCGTGGTGCGCGACGGCACCACCTTCGTGTTCGTGATCGACGCGCAGAACAAGGCGAGTCAGCGCAAGGTGACGACCGGGCGGCGCGTCGGTGAGCGCGTGGAGGTGCTCACCGGACTCAAGGCCGACGAAACGGTAGCGGTGCAGGGCGCGGGCTTCCTGAACGAAGCCGACCTTGTCAAGGTGACGCAATGAACGTCTCGGCCTGGTCCATCCGCAACCCCATCCCCGCGGCGATGCTGTTCGTCATGCTCACGCTCGCCGGGCTGTTTTCGTTCCAGTCGATGAAGGTGCAGAACTTCCCCGACCTGGACGTGCCCAATATCACCATCGTGGCCAGCCTGCCCGGTGCCGCGCCGACGCAGCTCGAAAACGACGTGGCGCGCAAGATCGAGAACAGCCTGGCCGCGCTGCAGGGGCTCAAGCACATCTACACCAAGGTGCAGGACGGCACGGTCTCCATCACGGCCGAATTCCGCATCGAAAAGAGCACGCAGGAAGCGCTGGACGACGTGCGCTCGGCCGTGGCCAAGATCCGGGGCGATCTGCCCACCGACCTGCGCGAACCCATCATCAACAAGCTCGAACTCGCCGGCGGCGCGGTGCTGGCCTACACCGTCAGCTCTGACAAGATGGACGACGAGGCCATCTCCTGGTTCGTGGAAAACGACATCGCCAAGCTGCTGCTGTCGGTGCGCGGCGTGGGCGCGATCAATCGGGTGGGCGGGGTCAACCGCGAGGTGCAGATCCTGCTCGACCCGCTCAAGCTGCAGGCGCTGGGCGCCACGGCGGCCGACATTTCGCGCCAGCTCGCCAAGGTGCAGATCGAAAGCGCCGGCGGCCGCGCCGACGTGGGCGGCAGCCAGCAGCCGCTGCGCACGCTCTCCATGCTGACCTCGGCCGAAGAGCTGTCGCGTCTGGAGCTCTCGCTCCCGGACGGGCGCAGCATCCGCCTGGACCAGATCGCCGAGGTGAAGGACACCGTCGCCGAACCCACGGCCGCCGCTTTCCTCGACGGCAAGCCGGTGGTGGGCTTCGAGGTGGCGCGCAGCCGTGGCGCCAGTGAGGTCGAGGTGGGCCATGGCGTGCGCGCCAAGCTCAAGGAATTGCAGGCCAGCCGCCCCGACCTGAAGATCACCGAGTCGTTCGATTTCGTGACACCGGTAGAAGATGAATACGACGCATCAATGACCCTGCTGTATGAGGGCGCCATCCTCGCGGTGCTGGTGGTCTGGCTGTTCCTGCGCGACTTCCGCGCCACCGTGGTGTCGGCCGTGGCGCTGCCGCTGTCGGCCATTCCGGCCTTCATCGGCATGCACTATATGGGCTTCACCATCAACGTGGTGACGCTGCTGGCCATGTCGCTTGTGGTGGGGCTTCTGGTGGATGACGCCATCGTCGAGGTGGAGAACATCGTGCGCCACATGCGCATGGGCAAGACGCCTTACCAGGCGGCCATGGAGGCGGCCGACGAGATCGGTCTGGCGGTGATCGCCACCACCTTCACCCTGATCGCGGTGTTCCTGCCCACGGCGTTCATGTCGGGCATCCCGGGCAAATTCTTCAAGCAGTTCGGCTGGACCGCGTCGTTCGCGGTGTTCGCTTCACTGGTGGTGGCGCGCGCGCTCACGCCCATGATGGCGGCCTACCTGCTCAAGCCCGTGGTGCTGGCCAAGGACCGGCCCGCCTGGGCGCGCCGCAACCGCGTGCTGGGCGCCATCTGGGGCTGGATGACCAACCAGAGCGAGCCGGGCTGGCTGCACACTTACGGCGGCTGGGCGGCCTGGTGCATCCGCCACCGCTGGATCACCATGGTGGCCGCCGGCGCGTTCTTCGTGGGTTCGCTGATGCTGGTCCCACTGTTGCCACAGGGCTTCATCCCGGCGGACGACAACTCGCAGACGCAGGTCTACCTGGAGCTGCCACCCGGCGCCACGCTCAAGCAGACCGTGGCCACGGCCGAGCGCGCCCGCCAGCTGGTGGGCGCGGTGCCCCATGTGAAGTCGATCTACACCACCATCGGTTCGGGCTCGGCGGGCACCGATCCGTTCGCGCCGCAAGGGGCGGCCGAGTCGCGCAAGGCGGCGCTCACGATCCAGCTCGACGAGCGCGGTACGCGCCCGCGCAAGCAGCTCATCGAAAACCAGATCCGCGCGGCCATGTCCAACCTGCCGGGCGTGCGCAGCAAGGTGGGCCTGGGCGGTTCGGGTGAGAAATACATCCTCACCCTGACCGGCAACGACGCCGGCGCGCTGGGCACCGCGGCCAGGGCGATCGAGCGCGATCTGCGCACCATCCCGGGCGTGGGCAGCATCCAGTCCACCGCGGCGCTGGTGCGCACCGAGATCAGCGTCGCGCCCGATCTGGCCCGCGCCGCCGAGATGGGCGTGACCAGCAGCGCCATCGCCGAAACCCTGCGCATCGCCACCGTGGGCGACTACGACAGCGACTTGCCCAAGATGAACCTGCCGCAGCGCCAGGTGCCCATCGTGGTCAAGCTGGACGCCGCCGCGCGCGAGAACCTGGAGGTGCTGGGGCGCCTGGCAGTGCCGGGCAGCCGGGGGCCGGTGATGCTGGGGCAGGTGGCCACGCTGTCGTTTGGTGGTGGCCCGGCGGTGATCGACCGCTACGACCGCTCGCGCAACATCAACTTCGAGGTCGAGCTCGCCGGCATTGCGCTGGGCGACATGAAGACCGCGGTGGAGAAGCTGCCCAGCATCCACAACCTGCCCGCAGGCGTGTCGGTGCTGGAGATCGGCGACGCCGAGGTGCAGGGCGAGCTGTTCGCCAGCTTCGGTCTGGCGATGTTGACCGGTGTGCTGTGCATCTACATCGTGCTGGTGCTGCTGTTCAAGGCCTTCCTGCACCCGGTCACCATCCTGGCCGCGTTGCCGCTGTCGCTGGGCGGCGCTTTCGTGGCGTTGCTGCTGACGAACAAGGCGTTCTCCATGCCCTCGCTGATCGGTCTGATCATGCTGATGGGGGTGGCCACGAAGAACTCGATTCTGCTGGTGGAGTACGCGATCGAGGCGCGGCGCGAACACGGCATGGACCGGGTGCACGCCATTCTGGACGCCTGCCACAAGCGCGCCCGCCCCATCGTCATGACCACCATCGCCATGGGCGCGGGGATGTTGCCGATTGCGGTGGGCTGGGGTGCGGCCGACAGCAGTTTCCGTTCACCGATGGCGGTGGCCGTGATCGGTGGCCTGATCACCTCAACTTTCCTGAGTCTGCTGGTGATTCCGGCGGTATTCACCATCGTGGACGACGTGGCCAATTTCTTTTCGCGGCTGTTCGGACGTCGGCCGGAACCCATGGAGGTGCCGCCAGCGGTGGCACCCTCCAGCACCTGAAGGGTTCGCAGGCATTGCGCTCAGAGGGGTGGGCGGGCACTTGAGACTGGGCGGGCGACTCCGCTCATGTCCCCCGACGCGGGCTGCGCCCGTGTCTCCTCCTTGACTTCGCTGCGTCACCCACCCAGCATCAAGTGCCAGGCCGAACGACCTATCGCATGCCGGCCCGCTCGCAAGATCAGGAGGGCGGCCCGCTCAGCGCAGCGAAGTAAAGGAGGAGGAACGGCGCAGCCGTTCCGGGGGACATGAGCGGAGCTGAGCGGGCCGTCCTCCTGATCCCGCCAATCCGCCATGTATTGGAGGGCTTCACCCCTCCAACGTCTCCAGCAGCTCCGTCTCGATCTCGATCTGGCGCTTGTTCACCTGCAGTTGCGGGCCGCTGATGAGGAAAGTGTCTTCCACACGCTCGCCCAGCGTGGTGATCTTGGCCAGTTGCACGCTGATGCCGTTCTTCGCCAGCACGCGTGAAATGCAGTACAGCAGGCCGGTGCGGTCGCTGGCCGACACGCTGAGCAGCCAGCGCTGGGCCTTTTCGTCGGGCCGCAGGTCCACGCGTGGCGTCACCGGGAAGCTCTTGACCCGGCGCGACAGCCGGCCCTTGTTTGGCGCGGGCAGCGGGCCGCGCTGGTCGATCGTCTGGGCCAGGTTGTTTTCCACCATCGCGATGAGTTCGCGGTAGTGCTCCGACAGCGTGGGCGCCACCACCTGGAAGGTGTCGAGCGCATGGCCGTTGTGCGTGGTGTGGATGCGCGCGTCCAGGATGCTGAAGCCCGAGGCGTCGAAATAGCCGCAGATGCGGGCAAACAGGTCGCTCTGGTCGGGCGCGTACACCAGCACCTGCAGGCCGTCCCCTTCGGGTGACAGGCGGGCGCGCACGATGCAGTTTTCCGTGGCGGCGGCGGTCTCGCTTCCCGGGGCTTCGGCCGGGCGCAGTGCCGCGGCGCGCGCGTGTTGCGTGGCCAGCTGCGACGGGGTCTGGGCCGCGTTGAGCGCGAGCTGGCGCGTCAGCACCCGGGTGTGCCAGGCGATCTCGTCGGCCTGGTGGCGCATGAAATAGCTCACGTCCAGCGTGTCCCACAGCGCCTTGTGCGCCAGGTGGGGCAGGGCGTGCAGCGCCAGCATGGACAGGGCTTCGCGCTTGCGCGCCTCGATCACGGCGCCTGGGTCGGGCGCGCGGCCACCGAGCGCGCGCAGGGTGTAGCGGTACAGGTCTTCCAGCAGCTTGCCCTTCCAGGCGTTCCACACCTTGGGGCTGGTGCCGCGGATGTCGGCCACGGTCAGCAGGTAGAGCGCGGTCAGGTAGCGCTCGTTGCCCACCCGCTGGGCGAACGCGTTGATGACGTCGGGGTCGCTCAGGTCTTCCTTCTGCGCCATGCGGCTCATGGTCAGGTGCTCGGCCACCAGGAACTCGATCAGTTTGGCGTCTTCGCGGTCCAGCCGGTGCTGGCGGCAGAAGGTGCGCACGTCGCGCGAGCCCAGTTCGGAGTGGTCGCCGCCTCGGCCCTTGGCGATGTCGTGGAACAGGGCCGCGATGTAGAAGATCCAGGGCTTGTCCCAGCCGGCGGCCAGCTGCGAGCAGAACGGGTACTCGTGCGAGTGTTCCGCGATGAAGAAGCGGCGCACGTTGCGTAGCACCATCAGGATGTGCTGGTCCACGGTGTAGACGTGGAACAGGTCGTGCTGCATCTGGCCCACGATGTTGCGGAACACCCAGAGGTAGCGGCCCAGCACCGAGGTCTGGTTCATCAGCCGCATCGCGTGGGTGATGCCTTCGGGCTCCTGCAGGATGCGCAGGAACTGCGCGCGGTTGACCGGATCGGCGCGAAACTGCGCGTTCATGACCGGGCGGGCGTTGTAAAGCGCGCGCAGCGTGCGCGCCGACAGGCCCTTGATGCCCACCGTGGTCTGGTAGATGTGGAAGGTCTCTAGGATCGCGTGCGGCTGCTGCACATACAGGTTGTCGCTCGCGACCTCCAGCATGCCGGCCTTGTCGAAGAAGCGCTCGTTGATCGGACGCAGGCGGTCCACGCCGATGTCGTCGCTGTTGAGGCGCTCCTCGATGTTGAGCAGCAGGATCTGGTTGAGCTGGGTCACCGCCTTGGCGGCCCAGTAGTAGCGCTTCATCAGTTCTTCGCTGGCGCGCCGCGCGCCGCGCACGGCGGGCGCCGGAGCCTTGTAGCCGAACGACTCGGCCACCACGTTCTGCAGGTCGAACACCAGGCGGTCCTCGCGCCGGTTCGACAACAGGTGCAGGCGCGCGCGGATCAGGCTCAGTAGGGCCTCGTTCGACTTGATCTGGCGCGCTTCGAGCGGCGTGGCCAGGCCCCGGCGCGCGAGCTCGTCCCAGCTGCGGCCCAGGCCGGCGGCCTTGGCCACCCAGAGGATGATCTGCAGGTCGCGCAGGCCACCGGGCGACTCCTTGCAGTTGGGCTCGAGCGAATAGGGCGTGTTCTCGAACTTGTGGTGGCGCTGGCGCATCTCCAGCGTCTTGGCCACGAAAAAGGCCTTGGGGTCCATGGCCTCGTTGAGCTGGTTGACCAGCGCCGCGAACTGGGCCTTGCCGCCGCGGATCAGCCGGCATTCCAGCAGCGAGGTCTGCACCGTCACGTCCTTGACCGCCTCGGCCACGCAATCGGCTGTGGTACGCACGCTGGAGCCGATCTCCAGCCCCACGTCCCAGCAGGCGCCGATGAAGGTTTCCAGCCGGGCCTTGAGGGCGCTGTCCTCGTCGGGTTGGCTGCCTTCGGGCAGCAGCACCAACACGTCCACGTCGGACGATGGAAACAGCTCGCCCCGGCCGTAGCCGCCCACGGCGATGAGCGAAAAACCAGGGCCGAAGCCGGCGCGCGCCCAGAGTTCCCGCAGGGTCTGGTCGGTCAGTCGCGAGAGCTTTTGCAGCGCGCTGTGCACGCCGCGGGTGGACGAACCCTGCACGGCCAGTTGGGCCAGCAGGGCGGCTTTGTCGCGGCGGTATTGCAGCCGCAGTTCACTGAGATCGCCCATGGCGGCAGCGTGTTGGCCCTTCACGGGCTTACGCGGTGAGGCTGTTGGCTGGGGGCACGAAGGCGGGTGCGGCGGGGCTGCCCGCCGACAGCGTGAGCACCTCGTAGCCGGTTTCGGTGACCAGGATGGTGTGTTCCCACTGGGCCGACAGCGATCGGTCCTTGGTGACGATGGTCCAGCCATCGCCCATTTCCTTGATGTCGCGCTTGCCCGCGTTGATCATGGGCTCGATGGTGAAGGTCATGCCGGGTTTGAGCTCTTCGAGCGTGCCCGGGCGGCCATAGTGCAGCACCTGGGGTTCTTCGTGGAAACGGCGTCCGATGCCGTGGCCGCAGAACTCGCGCACCACCGAATAACCGTTGCTTTCCGCAAAGACCTGGATCGCGTGGCCGATGTCGCCCAGGTGCAGGCCGGGTTTGACCATGACGATGCCCTTCCACATGGCCTCGTAGGTCACGCGGCACAGGCGCCTGGCCTGGATGCTGCAGGCGGCCTCGCCGCCGATCATGTACATGCGGCTGTTGTCGCCATACCAGCCTTCGGGCGTGATCACGGTCACGTCCACGTTCAGGATGTCGCCCTTCTTGAGCGGCTTCTCGTTGGGGATGCCATGGCACACCACGTGGTTGATCGAGGTGCAGAGGTGGCCGGGGTAGGGGGGGTAGCCGGCGGGCTGGTAGCCGATGGTGGCGGAGACCGTACCCTGCTGCTTCATGTACTCGGCCGCCAGGCGGTCGATCTCCAGCGTGGTCACCCCCGGCTGGATCAGTGGCGTGAGGTGGTCCAGCACTTCAGAGGCCAGCTTGCAGGCCACGCGCATGCCCGCGATGCCGGCTTCGTCTTTGTAGGTGATGCTCATGGGACGCGATTATCCTGCGGACCGCAACGCCTTGAAACGACAGGGGAATCCGCCACGGGCCCCGAGTAAAATGCCGGGTTTCCACCCATCCCCCCGGGCCATCCCGCGCCCGCCAGCCCCAAGGCCACCCACCGTGACCCTGCACCTGCGCTTCTTCGATGGCGGCAACGCCGTCAGCGACTTCAAAGTCCAGCAAATCCTGCCCCGTCTCGCGGGTATTTCCGACAAGATCACCGGCCTCTCGGCCCGCTTCGTGCACCTGGCGTCGTTCGACGCGGCGCCTGATGCGGCCACGCTGGACCGTGTGGGCCAGCTCATGGCCTATGGCGAGCCGGCCACCGAGGCCCACTTGGCGCTGGAAAAAGCGGGCGCTCCAGCCCTGCTGGTGATGCCGCGCCTGGGCACCGTGTCGCCCTGGGCGTCCAAGGCCACCGACATCGCGCACAACTGCGGCCTGGCGCTGCACCGCGTGGAGCGGCTGGTCGAGTTCCGCATTGGCCTCAAGAGCGGCTTGCTGGGCAAGGCCAGCCTGAGTGCCGAGCAGTTGCGCGCCGTGGCCGATGTGCTGCACGACCGCATGACCGAGGCCGTGACCACCGAGCGCAGCCAGGCCGAAGCCCTGTTCACCGAGCTGCACCCGGCGCCGATGGAACACGTGGACGTGCTCGGCGGTGGCCGCGCTGCCTTGGAAAAGGCCAACGCCACATGGGGCCTGGCGCTCGCCGACGACGAGATCGACTACCTGGTCAACGCGTTCAATGGTCTGAAGCGCAACCCGACCGACGTCGAGTTGATGATGTTCGCGCAGGCCAACAGCGAACACTGCCGCCACAAGATCTTCAACGCGCAGTTCACCATCGACGGCGTGGCGCAGGACAAGAGCCTGTTCGGCATGATCCGCCACACGCACCAGACGGCGCCGCAGCACACCATCGTGGCGTACTCCGACAACGCCTCCATCATGGAAGGCAGCGAGGTGGAACGTTTCGTGGCGCGCGCCGGGCAGGGCGCATCGCCGGCCTACGCCAGTCAGGCCGCGACCAATCACATCCTGATGAAGGTGGAGACCCACAACCACCCGACCGCGATTTCCCCGTTCCCCGGCGCCGCCACCGGTGCGGGTGGTGAGATCCGCGACGAAGGAGCCACCGGTCGCGGCTCCAAGCCCAAGGCCGGCCTGACCGGATTCACCGTTTCCAAACTCTGGGGCGGCCTCTCCGACCAGCCGGGCGGCAAACCCGAGCACATCGCCAGCCCGCTGCAGATCATGACCGAGGGCCCGCTGGGCGGCGCCGCGTTCAACAACGAATTCGGCCGGCCCAACCTGCTGGGCTATTTCCGCGAATACGAGCAGGACGTGGCGGGCGTGACCCGGGGTTACCACAAGCCCATCATGATCGCGGGCGGTCTGGGCGTGATCGATTCGAAGCTCACGAAGAAGATCGATTTCCCGGCCGGCACGCTGCTGATCCAGCTCGGCGGCCCGGGCATGAAGATCGGCATGGGCGGCGGCGCCGCCAGCTCCATGGCCAGCGGCACCAACGCCGCGTCGCTGGACTTCGACTCCGTGCAGCGCGGCAACCCCGAAATCGAGCGCCGCGCGCAGGAGGTCATCAACCACTGCTGGGCGCAGGGCGAGCAGAACCCGGTGCTGTTCATCCACGACGTGGGCGCGGGCGGCCTGTCCAACGCCTTTCCCGAGCTGGTGAACGACGCCGGCCGGGGTGCCCGCTTTGATCTGCGCGCCGTGCCGCTGGAAGAGAGCGGCCTGGCACCCAAGGAAATCTGGTGCAACGAGAGTCAGGAACGCTACGTGCTGGCCATCGCGCCGGAGTCGCTGGAACAGTTCAAAGCCTTCTGCGAACGCGAGCGCTGCCCGTTTTCGGTGGTGGGCGTGGCTACGGAAGAACGGCACCTGTTCGTGGGCAATGAAGACGCCGTGCGCCGCGCCGGGCCGCCCCAAGCAAGCACAGCCCCCTCGGGGGGCAGCGAACCACACGAAGTGGGGAGCGTGGGGGCTGCAGTCAACATGCCCATGGACGTGCTGCTGGGCAAACCGCCCAAGATGCACCGCGACGTCAAGACAGTCGAACGCACTGGCCAGCCCATGGACCTGACGGGCGTGGACCTGCAGCAGGCCGTGATCGACGTGCTGAGCCACCCGACCGTGGCGTCCAAGCGCTTCCTCATCACCATCGGCGACCGCACCGTGGGTGGACTGTCGCACCGCGACCAGATGGTTGGCCCCTGGCAGGTGCCGGTGGCCGACTGCGCCGTGACCCTGGCCGATTTCCAGGGCTTCGCGGGCGAAGCCATGAGCATGGGCGAGCGCACACCGCTGGCCGGCATCAACGCCGCGGCGTCGGGCCGCATGGCGGTGGCCGAAGCCATCACCAACCTGCTGGCCGCGCCGATTGAATTGCCGCGCGTGAAGCTGTCGGCCAACTGGATGGCCGCTTGCGGCGAACCGGGCGAAGACGCCGCGCTGTACGAGACCGTGAAGGCCGTGGGCATGGAGCTGTGCCCGGCGCTGGGCATTTCCATCCCCGTGGGCAAGGACAGCCTGTCCATGCGCACGCAGTGGAGCGCCGGCTCGGACAAGAAAAAGGTCACCTCGCCGGTGAGCCTGATCGTCACCGGCTTCGCCACCCTGGCCGACGTGCGCGGCACGCTTACGCCGCAGCTGAACAACCAGATCGAAGACACGACGCTCGTGCTGATCGACCTCGGCAAGGGCCAGAACCGCATGGGCGGCAGCGTGCTCGGCCAGGTGCTGGGCCAGTTCGGTGACACCGTGCCCGATCTGGACGATGCCAAAGACCTCGTTAACCTCGTCAACGCCATCAACACCTTGCGCGCCCAGGGCCGCATCCTCGCCTACCACGACCGCAGCGACGGCGGCCTGCTGGCCACCGTGGCCGAAATGGCCTTCGCCGGCCACGTGGGCGTGGCGCTGAACGTGGACATGCTTCTGCTGGAGGGCGACGGCATCAGCGACAGCCGCATGGACAGCGGCGACGCCAAGAACTGGGCCACCCAGGTGGCCGCGCGCCGCCAGGAACTCACGCTCAAGGCCCTATTCAGCGAAGAGCTGGGCGTGGTGCTGCAGGTGGCCACCGAGCACCGCAACGACGTGATGCAGACGCTGCGCGAGCACGGCCTCTCCAAACACAGCCACTTCATCGGCAAGACCCGCCCGGCGTCGTCCGGCATGGATGTGGGCAAGGGCCAGTTGCAGGTCTGGCGCGACACCAAGGCCGTGTTCAGCGCCAGCCTGTTCGACCTGCACCAGGTCTGGGACAGCGTGAGCTGGAAGATCAACCAGCAGCGCGACAACCCGGCCTGCGCCGACGCCGAACACGCCGCGGCCGGCTTGGCCGCCGACCCCGGCATGCACGTGGCGCTGAGCTTCGATTCGGCGGACAACGTGGCCGCGCCGTTCCTGAACCTGTCGAAACCGAAGGTCGCCATCCTGCGCGAGCAGGGCGTGAACTCGCACGTGGAGATGGCGTATGCCTTCACCCAGGCCGGCTTCGAGGCCTACGACGTGCACATGACCGACCTGCAGTCGGGCCGCGCGAAACTGGCCGACTTCAAGGGCGTGGTCGCCTGTGGCGGTTTCAGCTACGGCGACACGCTGGGGGCCGGCATCGGCTGGGCGCGCAGCATCACCTTCAACCCGCTGCTGTCCGAGCAGTTCCAGGGCTTCTTTGGCCGCCAAGACACCTTCGGCTTGGGCGTGTGCAACGGCTGCCAGATGTTTGCCGAGCTGGCCGACATCATCCCCGGCGCCGAGGCCTGGCCGCGCTTCACCACCAACCAGAGCGAGCGCTTCGAGGCCCGCCTGTCCATGGTCGAGGTGCTGGAATCGCCCAGCCTGTTCCTGCAGGGCATGGCCGGCAGCCGCCTGCCGATCGCGGTGGCGCACGGCGAAGGTTTCGCCAACTTCAAGCACCGCGGCAATCCGGCGCAGGCCATTGCGGCCATGCGTTTCGTGGACAACCAGGGCGCGGCGACCGAGCAATACCCGTTCAACCCCAACGGCAGCCCGGCCGGCCTGACAGCCGTGACCACGGCCGACGGCCGCTTCACGGCCATGATGCCGCACCCCGAGCGCGTGTTTCGCAACATCCAGATGAGCTGGACCAGCGGCGACCCGAGTGCCCATAGCCCGTGGATGCGCATCTGGCGCAACGCGCGCAAATGGGTGGCTTGACTCGTTGTTTATCTAAACCTGACTGAACGCAACCATGGCCGCCTCCAGCCTCTTAGCCCTGATCGACGACATCGCCACCCTGCTTGACGACGTGGCCGTCATGACCAAGGTGGCTGCCCGCCAGGGCATGTCCGCCGCCGACGACGTGGCTGCCATGACGCAGATGGCGGCGAAAAAAACCGCCGGTGTGCTGGGTGACGATCTGGCGCTCAACGCGCAACAGGTCACCGGCGTCAAGGCCGACCGGGAACTGCCCGTGGTCTGGGCGGTGGCCAAGGGTTCCCTGAAGAACAAGGCGATCCTCGTGCCCGCCGCGCTGGCCATCAGCGCCGTGGCGCCCTGGGCCATCACGCCTCTGCTGATGCTGGGCGGCCTGTTCCTCTGTTACGAAGGTACCGAGAAGGTGGTGCACGCGCTGGCCAGCCGCAAAGCCGAAGACCAGCAGCACCACGCCGAACTGGTGCAGGCGGTCAACGACGAGCAGGTCGACCTGGTGGCCTTCGAGAAGGAGAAGATCCAGGGCGCCGTGCGCACCGACTTCATCCTCTCGGCCGAGATCATCGTCATCACCCTGGGCAGCGTGGCCGACGCCAGCTTCGCGCGCCAGGTGGCCGTGCTGGTAGGCATCTCCATCATCATGACCATCGGTGTTTACGGCCTGGTGGGCGGCATCGTCAAGCTCGATGACGCTGGCCTGTACCTCAGCCGCCAGGCGGCGGCCTGGAAGCAGGCCATCGGACGCGGCATCGTCGGCGCGGCACCGTGGCTGATGAAAGGCCTGTCGGTCGTGGGCACGGCCGCGATGTTCCTGGTGGGCGGCGGCATTCTGGTGCACGGCGTGCCCGCCATCGGCCACGGCATCGAAGACTTTGCGCACACGCTGGGCTGGATGGGTCCCATCGTGTCCAGCCTGGCCGGCGCCCTGGTCGGGCTGGCCGCGGGCGGCGTGGTGCTGGCCGTCGTGGGGCTGTGGGGTCGATTCCGCTCGTCCGGGAAATCGGCTGCGGCCCACTGAGCGCGCGCGGCACGTCCTGAACCCACACGGCTTGCACGGCGGGCGTATCCCCCATCAGAGGGGCGGGGGCCCTTGCAAATTGCGGGTGATGAGCCCCTAATACGCCTTGATCTGGCCCGGGCGGGCCGCGCCACGGCGCAGCGCCTGCGCCCGGGGATCGACAGTCGTGAAGAACGGGGGTCGAGCGCCCATGGACGGGATCTTCATCAGCTACCGACGCGACGACTCGGCGGGCTACGCCGGGCGCCTGTACGACCGGCTGGCCACCCACTTCGGCACCGAGCGCGTGTTCATGGACGTCGAGGGCATCGAACCCGGTGCCGATTTCGTCAACGCGATCGAAGAGGCGGTGAGCTCCTGCCGCGTGCTCATCGTCATGATCGGTGACGAATGGACCCACGGCACCGACGCCGCCGGGCGCCGCCGGCTCGACGACCCCAACGACTTTGTCCGGCTCGAAACCAGCGCGGCGCTCCAACGCGGTATCCGTGTGGTGCCGGTGCTGGTGGGCGGTGCAGTCATGCCGCGCGCCGAAGAATTGCCCGAGGACCTCAAGCCGCTGACACGCCGCCAGGCGGTGGAGATCAACCACAAGCAGTGGGACGCATCCTCCAGCGAACTGATTGCCACGCTGGAGCGGATTCTGGTGCACGAGGGCGGCCCGGAGCCGTTGCCGCTCAAGGTTGCCCGCCGGGGCCCGGCCGCGTTGGCGAGCAAGGCCGTGGGGAGAAAGGTGCCCTGGGTCTGGCCGGCCGCCGCAGCGGGCACTGTGCTGCTGGGTGCGGGCTTGTGGTGGCTGCTGCCGCTGGGCGGGCCGCCTTCCGAAGCACGGGCGCCAGCGCCGCCGCTGGTGGCGGCCGAGCCCGAGCCGGCCGCGCCGGTGGTGGTCGCCTCCGCGCCGAAGACCGAAACGCCGACCCCGGTGGCTGTGGTGGTCCCCAGTGCGACCACCCCGCCACCGGCGGCCCCGAAGGCATCGGGCGAGGTGGTGAAACCATCCCCATCCCTGCCAAACCCAACACCAAACCCAACCCCGGCGCCGGCGCCGGCGCCGGCACCGGTGGTCACACCGCCACTGATCCACGAATTCAGGGCCGAGGCGGGCGAGGGCGGCACGCGCCTGTGTTACCGGGTCAGCAACGCCGACAGCGTCACGCTGTCACCGCGCCCCGGTGAACTCGAACGCTCCGGCCGCGACTGTGTGGTGGTGGACGTGGATGCCATCACCACGTTCACGCTCACCGCGCGCCACGCGGACCAGGCGGTGCGCAAGACCCTGCGGGTGTCGCCGCCCCGGGTCATCGTGGCGAGACCTGTGGCGCCTGTCGTGCCCGTGGCACCCGAGGCGCGACCCGTCCCGACCGTGCCCGCGTCGTCGGCCTCGGCCCTGCCGCGCAGGGGCGAGAGCTGGGTCTACCAGTCGTCCGGCAAATGGCGCACCAGCCCGAAGCGCCGGTTCGAGGTGACGATCCAGTCGCTGGTCGACGGCCTGGCCACCGATGCCCTTCGCCCCGTCGATCCCGACGCCGGGCCGAGGGCCGAATCGCGGCGCTCGCGCAGTGGCGTACCGGGCTTCGTCACCTGGAGCGAGATCGGCTTCGAGTTCAGTCCCTATCTGGGCGCGTCCGTCTCGCTCGCCGAGATGGGCTCGCAGCGCGGCTTCGCCACCCCCGACCACGACCCGCAGTGGGGCAACTGGTATTCGCAGGCCAAGGTGCTGGGGCAGGAGCCGGTCAGCGTGCCCGCCGGCAGCTTCTCGGCCCACAAGGTTGAGGTCTGGAGTAGCCGTGGCGCCACGGGCGGACCTACCGTGGCCCAGGTCGAACCGGTGCGTGTGCACTACCTGGTGTGGTACGCGCCCGAGGTGAGACGCTACGTGAAGATGCAGCGCCGCATTCTGTCCGCGGCCGGCAGCGAAATGGAGAAAGACGTGTTCGAACTCGTGGCGCACCGCCAGCCCTAGGCCGCTTGACATGCATCAAGCCTTGCTCACGCCCCGTCCCTGAACGCCCGGTCATGCGGTACAAAGAACCATTCCCAGCGGTCGGGCGCCATGCGCCGCGCTGATCACCCTCACACCTCTCAGGAGCCCCCATGATTGCCCAGCCCCCGGTCGATGCCGACGCCCCGCTGAACAACTTTTCCAACTGCCACGCAGGGATCGTCAAGCGCCTGACCGCGCTTGACGAGTTGCCCGCCTTGCTGGAGCCTGCCGCCAGGGCGCGCCAAATTGCCGAGGAATCGCTCGAATTTTTCCGCGAAGCCATCTTCGAACACCACCTGGAAGAAGAGCGTGAACTGTTCCCCGCGGTGATCGCCAGTGCCCAGCCCGGCGCGGAACTCGAACGGGTCAAGGCCATGGCCAAGCGTCTGACCGATGAACACCGCGCCATTGAGGCCCTCTGGAAACAGCTGGAAAAAGGCCTGAAGCCGGTCGCCAAAGGCCAGAGCACCCGGCTGGACGTGAGCGAGCTGCACCGCCTCGTCACCGAATACAAGGCCCACGCCACCTTCGAGGAAACCGAGTTCCTGCCCCTGAGCGAAGAAATCCTCGGTCGCAACAGCAACCACATGGCCGCGCTGGGGATGTCGCTGCACATGCGGCATGTGCCGCCGGTGAACGCCTATATCTGATCGGGTGCTGGGCCGGCTTCAGCCCGCCGCCGAGCGGTTCGGCCGCGCCTTATAGAACGTCACCGGGCTCGCCGGGACGGCGTTCAACACGCTGCGCTTGATTTTGCCCACCACGTGCATTTCGCAGGGCTTGCAGTCAAAGCGCAGCGTCAGTTTTTCGTGGCCGTTGATGAGCTGCATGGGTTCGGCACGCACGGTGCCCTGAACCCCCGTCACGCCCTTGGCCTGCTTGGGGCACAGGCTGAGGCTGTAGCGCACGCAGTGTTTGGTGATCATCAGGCTGACTTCACCTTCTTCCTCGTGGCTCTCGTAGGCCGCGGCGATCACGTTCACGCCATGTTTCGCGTAGAAGTCGTGGGCCTTGTGGTTGAACACGTTGGCCAGGTAGCTCAGCGTGTCTTCGGGGTAGGGGGCGGGCGGCTCCACCGGTTTTGCGCGCGGCAAGCGCTGCCACGCGGCGGCGCGGACGGCTTCGAGTTTGTCGATGGCTTCGCGGCGCAAGGGGTTGAGCAGCGAGGCGGGGACGAAGCGGGGTCCACTCAAATTCAGCGCCACGTCAATGGGCTGGAAGATGGTTTCGCCCAGGCGTGAGAGGCTGTCGCGCAGCCGGGCATCGGCCTGCGCCGGGTCTTTCGCGGGCTCCAGCTTGCAGGGCAGGGTGGCCGTGGCGCTGTGGCCGTCTTCATCGGTGACCGTCAGGCTCAGGCCGTCGGTGGTTTCGTCCAGTCTGAGCCAGGCGCCTATCCGGCGTTCGGCCGACTTCTTCTCCAGCCCGCGCACCCAGTCCATGTCGCGGTTGCGGTTGACCTGCACACCGCGCTTCAGGTCCTTGAAGCTGTCCATCGGGTCTTTGGGATAGACGCGCCAGTGGTTGCCGAGTTTTTCGGCCCGGTTGATCTGCAGGCCCACCAGCTCTTTCTGCAGGTCCAGGTAACACAGGCCGTCACCGTTGTGGATCACGGTGGCGGGGTCGTCGGTCTCCAGCTCCACAAAGTTGGGGCCGACCTTGGTCACGTAGCCGATGGGGCGACCGGGGTTCTTGGGGGTGTCGAAGGCACCGATGTCTTGCTGGCGGCCCTGCACAAAATAGTCGGTGAACTCGCGGTTGAAGTTCTGGTCCGGGTCGGGCTGGAAGTGGAAGGTGCATTCGCCGCTGGAGGCCCGCGCCAGCTCGGGGCGCTCTTCCAGAATCGCATCGAACAACACCCGGTAATGGGCGGTGATGTTCTTCACGTAGCCCATGTCCTTGTAGCGGCCTTCGATCTTGAAGCTGCGCGCGCCGGCGTCGATCAGGGCGCGCAGGTTGTCGCTCTGGTTGTTGTCCTTCATGCTCAGCACGTGCTTGTCGTGCGCGACGATGCGGCCCTGGCTGTCTTTCACTTCATAGGGCAGGCGGCAGGCCTGCGAGCAGTCGCCGCGGTTGGCACTGCGCCCGGTGTGGGCGTGGCTGATGAAGCATTGGCCGCTGTAGGCCACGCAGAGTGCGCCGTGGATGAAAAATTCCAGCGTGCAGCGATCCGGGTCGGTGGCGGCGCGGATGGCGGCGATCTGCTGCAGCGTGAGTTCACGCGCGAGCACGATCTGGGACAGGCCGGCGTCCTGCAGGAAGCGGGCTTTCTCGGGTGTGCGAATGTCGGTCTGGGTGCTGGCGTGCAGCTGGATCGGTGGCAGGTCGATCTCCAGCAGGCCCATGTCCTGGATGATGAGCGCGTCCACCCCCGCGTCGTAGAGCTGCCAGGCCAGCTTGCGCGCCGGCTCCAGCTCGTCGTCGCGCAGGATGGTGTTCATGGTCACGAAGATGCGGCTGCCGAAGCGGTGCGCATGTTTCACCAGCCGGACGATGTCCTGCACGCGGTTGTCGGCGCTGGTACGGGCGCCGAAGCCCGGTCCACCGATGTAGACCGCGTCGGCCCCGTGGTTCACAGCCTCGATGCCGATGTCGGCGTCGCGCGCGGGGGAGAGCAGTTCGAGTTGGTGCGGCAGCATGGTCGGTGGGGCTGGGCGAAGAGGCAGAATCGGGGAAAAAACCAAACCCGGTATTGTCCTGGAGAACGCCCATGAACGCAGCCACCGAAACTCCAAACACCGCCATCGTGCTCGTGCACGGTTCCTGGCACGGCGCCTGGTGCTGGCGCCGCGTGCTGCCGCTGCTGCGCGGCGCGGGTGTCGAAACCCATGCCGTCACGCTCACCGGCGTGGGCGAGCGGGCGCATCTGCTGAGCCCCGAGGTCGGCATCGATACCCACACCCAGGACGTGGTCGGTCTGATCGAGGCCGAAGAGCTGCAGCGCGTGGTGCTGGTGGGCCACAGCTATGGGGGCAACCTCATCACCTGCGTGGCCGACCGCCTGCAGCGCGCGCACCCGGGTCTGCTGCGCCACCTCGTTTACGTGGACGCGGGCGTGCCCAACCCCGGCGACAGCTGGAGCACGCCACACAGCCCGGAAACCGTGGCCAAGCGCGTGGAGCAATCGCAGGCCAGCGGCGGCCTGAGTTTTCCGCCGCCGGACGCTTCGTTGTTCGGCCTGGAAGGCGCCGACCGCGACTGGGTCAACCGCCGGCAGACGCCCCAGCCGTTCCGGCTGTACCAGGAGCCGCTGCACTTCGACCCGAACCTGGTCTGGGCCGTGCCACACAGCTTCATCGACTGCACCAACCCGCCGCTGGCCACCATCGCGGCGTCGCGCCAGCGCGTGCGCAGCGAACCGGGCTGGACGGTGTACGAACTGGCGACAGGGCACGACCCGATGGTGAGCGCGCCGCAGGAGTTGGCTGAGTTGCTGTTGGGCATCCACAGGGCCGCATGATTCAGACAGACAGATGTACAGGGAAGACATGAGCTTTTCGATCACTATCCGGCGAGCGATCCGCCGGAACTTGGCCTGGGTCGCCTTGCTGATGGCATGGCCTGTGGCGGTCCTCGCCAATTGCGAACGTTCGGACAAGGACTGGGGCCTGGTCACGTTCGGTCTTGATCTGCCCAGCCCGGGCCCGGTCAAAGGAGGGGCGCTGCCAACGGACATTGTTCAGCGCTACGCCAAAGGCCCCGTGCGCCTGGCACCTTTGTTGGCCGCAGGTGATTTTTCGGGTGCCCAGGCCCATTGGGACCAGATAGCCCAGCTGGCCGTGCGAGAGCAGCAGACGAGGGCGATGACCCGCAGCCTGTTTTCTCTGGATGGGCGGGGCCTGATGCTCTTGGACAAGGCGCAGGCCTGGTTGACCCGTCACCCCCAGTCCCCCGCGGCTCAATTGACCTTGGCGACGGCCTACGTCGAAGCTGCGACGGAGGCCAGGGGCGGAAATGCCATTGGGTTTACGCGCTCGATCCAGTTGGATCACATGCGCGCGCGCTTCCAACTCGCCGACCCGTTGATCGAGGCACTGTTGCCTAGAAAAGATATCTACGGCATGGGTGCGCGCTACCTGTTGGCCACTCGCGGCATGCTGGGGGGCAGCTCCAGCGCGGGGTGGTCCGCGCTCATGGAGGTCATTGCCTACGCGCCGCACGACGAGAACCTCTACCAGATCGCTGCCGGGTATGCACATCCCCGGTGGTCCAGCGGCACCTCGCCCATGCGCCTCCGGGCCCTGCTGGCCCTGGCGCACCGGCACCGGCTTCCCGAGCCGCACATGACCGCGCTGAAGCAGGCGTTTGACGCCATCGATCGCCCACCCGAACGCATCGCCAACCCGCAGGCGGTGCGCCCGTACTGGGAAGCGCGCGTGTCGGCGGCGCCGACACTGCACAATCTGGTGGACTGGATGGAGGCCGAGTACCGCCTGACGAACTGGCCGCTGCTGCTGGACATCACGCAGCGCATTCACGTCCTGTACCCGCAGCACCGCCGCGCCTGGGAAGTCAGGAGCTGGGCCCTCAAACAGATGGACCGCCCCCATGAGGCGTACCAGGCGGCCATGGCCGCGGCCACCGTCGGCAGCGACTGGGCCATGAGCGAAGTGATCCAAAGCCATGTGCGGGGTGGCATGGGGCGCCCACTGAAAGACTTCGCCGGCCTGTACGCTCACTGCCAGATGGCGGGTGCTCTGGCCTTGCCCAGCGGTGCCAATTGCCTGGGGTCGTCCCACACCGAAGGATTTGGTGGCGCGCGCATTGACCATCGAGAAGCCCTGCGCTGGCACCTGATGGCCGCACGGGGCGGGCACAGCAATTCCGCCCACGACGTGGCGGTGCTGTTGCCTCGCATCGTGAAGGACGCCGCTCAACGGGCCGATGTGGATGCGGCGGCGGGCTATTGGCTGCAGGCCGCCGCCAGGAAAGGTCATCAAATCGCCAGCAACAAGCTGGCCGCGCGTCCCGGCTGGGGGCTGTCGTGTGACGATCGGCGCAAAGCGAACATCGCGCCGCCATGATGCAGCGCGTGGGCCCGATGGCCAGCCGTCTCGACCGCATCGACCTGCTGCGCGCCACCGCCATGCTGTGGATGACGGTGTTCCATTTCTGCTTTGACCTCGACCACTTCGGGTTCATCCGCGCGGACTTCCACCACGATCCGTTCTGGACCTGGCAGCGCAGCGCCATCGTGAGCCTGTTCCTGTTCACCGCCGGGCTGTCGCAGGCGGTGGCCTTGTCGCAGGGGCAGGGCTGGCCGCGTTTCTGGCGGCGCTGGGGACAGGTGGCGGGCGCGGCCCTGCTGGTCACGGTGGGCTCGATGCTGATGTTTCCCAAGAGCTTCATCTACTTCGGGGTGCTGCACGGCATCGCGGTGATGCTGATCGTGGTGCGGCTGACCGCTGGTTGGGGCGCCTGGCTGTGGCCGCTGGGCGCGCTGGCGATCGCGGCCAAATTCATCGCCCCGGTGGTGATCGCCGCCGTGCCGGCACTGACCGTGTTCAACAGCCCGGGCCTGAATGCGCTGGGCTTCATCAGCCGCCTGCCGGTGACGGAGGACTACGTGCCGCTGCTGCCCTGGCTGGGCGTGATGTGGTGGGGCGTGGCCGCGGGGCGCTGGGCCTTGCTGCACCGGCCGCAGTGGCTGGGCTCGGGGGACGCGCCGGCCACCGGCCTGCAACGCGGCCTGGTGACGCTGGGGCGCTGGAGCCTGAGCTACTACCTGCTGCACCAGCCGGTGTTGATCGGATTGCTGACGGCCCTGGTCTGGCTGCGCGGGCCCTGACCCCCCGCCTGGCCGTCCCAGGGTGGATCAGCCCCCTTGGGTGGTGCGACCCGTGGAGCGTGGGGCGCCCATCTTCAGCCAGCACAGAACGGCCGCAGGAACTGCCCGGCCACAAAGAGGTCTTTCTCGATCGCGCGCCGCACCCCGGCGCTGTCGCGCAGCCGCAGCGCCATCACCGCGTCGCCGTGCGCCTCGTTGATCACGCGCAGCGAGGCAGGCACCTCGAACAGTTTGTTGGACAGTGGCCCGACCTTGAGCCAGACGGTTTCGATCAGCGAGAGCAGGGTGGGCGACGCGGCAGCCTGGTACAGGCGCTGGTGAAAGAGCTCGTTGGCGTCCAGGTAAGCCTTGGCGTCGTTGACCTTGAGCGCGTCGCGCATCTTCTGTTCCAGCGCCAGCAGCTCGGCCACGCCTGCGGCGTCCAGCCGGTGCGCGCCACGTTCGGCGGCTTCTCCTTCGAGCAGCAACCGCGTCTGCAGCACGTCATCGAACTCGGCGAGCGACAGCCTGGGCACCAGCATGCCGCTGTGCGGCACATTGACCAGCGCACCCTCGGCCGCCAGCCGCTGCAGAGCGGCGCGCACAGGCATGACGCCGACGCCCAGTTGCTCGGCGATGGGGTGGATCTTGAGCCGTTCGCCCGGCAGGAATTTGCCCACCGTGACCCACTGGCGCAGGCGCAGGTAGGTGCTGTCCTGCTGGGTGGTGGCGGTGGTGTGTTTCATCGGCTTGCGGGGGCCTTGATCTGGCTGATCACTTCGTCCAGCGCGGTGAGCAACTGCTCTACCTGGGCCACAGTGGTCTGCGGGCAGACCAGCATCATGTTGTGAAAGGGCGTGATCATCACACCGCGGTTGAGCAGGCCGAGGTGGATCAAGTGTTCCAGCTCGCCGTCGAGCGCATGCCCGGCCTCGCTGCCATTGCGCGGTGCCTGGGGGCAGAACTGGAATTCGGTACGCGCACCCATCTGGGTCACGCACCAGGGCAGCGCGTGGCGCGCGAGGGTCTGGCGAATCCCGTCCGCGAGCCGTGCCGAGAGGGCCAGCATGTGCTCGTACGCGGCGGGCGTCATCACCTCGGCCAGCGTGGCGCGCATGGCCGCCATGGCCAGCATGTTGCCGGTGAGCGTGGTGCCGATGCCGCTGTGGCCGGGTGGCGCATCCTGCTTGGCCTTCACGGCGCGCTCGGCCAGGCGGGCGCTCATGCCGTAGACCGCGCAGGGAACGCCGCCGCCCACCGGCTTGCCAAGCACCAGGGCGTCGGCCTCGATGCCGTGGGCGCGGGCATAGCCGCCGGGGCCGGTGCTGATGGTGTGGGTCTCGTCCATCACCAGCAAGGCGCCGTGTTGCTGGATGAGGACCTGCGCGGCCTGCCAGTAGCCGGGCTCGGGCAGCACCATGCCGATGTTGGTCATGACCGGTTCGGCCAGCACGCAGGCCACGTCGCCTTGTTTGAGGGCCGCTTCCAGCGCGGGCAGGTCATTGAACTCGATCACGACGGTGTGCTCGGTGAGGTCGTGCACCTGGCCGAGCAGGCTGTCGCGTTGGGCCGGCTGGCCGTTGACCAGATCGACGAACACGTCTTCGATGGTGCCGTGGTAACAGCCGTTGAACACCAGCAGCTTCTGGCGCCCGGTGGCCGCGCGGATCCAGCGCACGATGTAGCGGTTGGCGTCGGTCGCGCTCAGGGCGAACTGCCAGAACGGCAGGCCGAAGCGCTCGCTCAAGGCCTGGCCCACCGCCGCCGCATCGGCTGTAGCCAGCATGGTGGTGTACCCCCGCGTGGCCTGCCGCACCAGCGCGGCGGCCACCGGCGCGGGCGCATGGCCCAACATCGCGCCGGTGTCACCGAGGCAGAAGTCCACCAGCGTGTGGCCGTCCGCGTCGATCACCAGCGCACCCTGCGCGCTGTCCACGTGCAGGGCAAACGGCGTACCCCAGTCGTTCATCCAGTGCAGCGGCACGCCGAACAGCAGGTGCTGCCGGGCCTGTGCGGCGAGTTCGGCGGAGCGCGGGTTGGCTCTGGCAAAGCTGGCGCGCTCGCGAGCGAGGAAGGCCTGGGCACGAGCCCAGTCAAGACCGGAGCGGCTGGGGGAGGAAGTGGCGTTCATGGACATCGGTGATCAATGACTTCAAGGGTTCAGCCGGAGCACGTGCACCATCCAGGGCAACCGAGGAACCGGCTTCGCCGGGCCCCTGGTTGCGTCCCCCTCCCGCCGCAGGCGAGAGAGGGGGAAGCCGCGCAGCGGCGCAGGGGGTGCTCTTCTAGACCAACAACAGCAGGTGTTCACGCTCCCACGAGCTGATGACGCGGTTGTAGGTGGCGTACTCCACCTCCTTGACGGCCAGGAAGGCGTCGATGAAGGCGCCGCCCAGCACCTCGCGCAGCGGCTCGCATTCGCGCATGCGGCGGATCGAGTCTTCCATGTGGCTCGGCAGTTCGTGGTCCATGGCCCAGGCGCTGCTGTTCATGGGTTCGGTGGGCTGGCGCTGCTCGACCATCCCCAGATAGCCGCAGGCCAGCGTGGCGGCCATGGCCAGGTAGGGGTTCACGTCCACGCCGGGCACGCGGTTCTCCAGCCGGCGGTTGGTGGCGTCCGACTCGGGCACACGGATGCCGCAGGTGCGGTTGTCGTAGCCCCACTGCACGTTGATCGGCGCCGACATGTGGCGTGCGAGCCGGCGGTACGAATTCACATACGGCGCAAGCATGGGCATGAGCTGCGGCACGTAGCGCTGCAGACCGGCGATGTAGTGGTGAAACGCGGGGCTCACCGAGCCGTCGGGCAGGCTGAAGATGTTGTCGCGCGTCTTCGCGTCCAGGATGCTCTGGTGGATGTGCATGGCGCTGCCTGGCTCGGCCTCCATGGGTTTGGCCATGAAGGTGGCGAAGATGCCGTGGCGCAGCGCGGTCTCGCGCACCGTGCGCTTGAACAGGAACACCCGGTCGGCCAGGTCCATGGCGTCTCCGTGGGTGAAATTGATCTCCATCTGGCCAGCGCCGGCTTCGTGGATCAGGGTTTCCACCCCCAGGCGGTGCACCTCGCAGAAACGCGAGAGCTCCAGGAAAAACGGGTCGAAGTCGTTCACCGCATCGATCGAATACGACTGGCGGCCGGCCTCGGGCTTGCCGGTGCGGCCCAGCGGTGGCTGCAGCGGTTCGTGCGGGTTCTGGTGGCGTGCCACCAGGTAGAACTCCATCTCGGGCGCCACCACCGCTTCCCAGCCACGCTCCTGGTACAGCCGCAGCACGCGGCGCAAGACGCAGCGCGGCGACAGGCTCACCGGCGACCCGTCGAACTCCTCGCAGTCGTGGATGATCACCGCCACCTGTTCAGCCGCCCAGGGCACGACCCGCGCGGTCGCCAGGTCAGGCACGCAGACCATGTCCGGGTCGGTATCGCCCACGAAGGCGGCGTTGTCGGGCTGCTGGCCGTTGACCGTGTTGAGCAGCACGCTCTTGGGCAGGCGCATGTGGCCGGAGTTGAGGAACAGGTCCTTGGGCAGGATCTTGCCGCGTGCGATGCCCGTCATGTCGGGGATGACGCACTCCACTTCCTGGATGCGGTGCTGGGACAGAAAGTCCTGGATGCTGAGTTTGGGTGGATACATGGAAGTCACCATATTTGATCAAATCAAGGCATGAATTATGACAATTAAGCCATGAATATGTCTTGTTTGATCAAATGATAGGGTTGCGTCAATGTTCCACGCCACGCGCATGGGCAAAAAAAAGCGCGACCGGAGTCGCGCTTTTTGCAGGGAGGGAAGGGGCGCCGGAGCGCCGCATCGCTTCTTTCTTATTTGACGGTGGCCTTCTCACGCAGGCTTTGCTGGTACGCCATCAGCTTCTGCTGCTGCATCTGCTGGGCGATCTGCGGCTTGATCTCTTCGAGCTTGGGCAACTGGGCCTGGCGCACGTCGTCCACACGGATGATGTGCCAGCCGAACTGGCTCTTCACCGGTTCCTGCGTCATCTGGCCCTTGTCCAGCTTCACCATGGCCTCGGAGAACTCAGCCACGTAGCTGCCGGCCGCGGCCCAGTCCAGATCGCCACCGTTGGCGCCGGATCCCGGGTCCTTGGACTGCTTCTTGGCGAGATCTTCAAACTTGGCACCGCCCTTGAGCGAGGCGATGATGGCCTTGGCTTCGTCTTCCTTTTCCACCAGGATGTGGCGGGCGCGGTATTCCTTGCCACCATTGGCCGCGGCGAACTTGTCGTACTCGGCCTGCACCTCGGCGTCGCTCACCGGGTTCTTCTTCTGGTAGTCGGCGAACAGCGCACGGATCAGGATGGTCTGGCGGGCCAGTTCCATCTGGGTCTTGTATTCGGGGGTGGCGGCGATGCCGCGCTTCTGCGCTTCCTGCACGAAGATCTCGCGCAGCACCACTTCTTCTTTCAGCTGCGCACGCACGGTGTCATCCACCGGGCGGCCGGACGCCGCCACCTGCTGTGCCAGCGCCTCCACGCGCGCGGTGGGCACGGCTTTGCCGTTCACGACGGCCACGTTCTGCGCGGCAGCCCAGGGCGCAGCGACGATCAGGGCGGCCGCGGTCAGGGCCGACAGGGAAAATTTCATGGTGTTCCTCGGGTTGAAAAAAGGGGTTGGAGCGGCCGCGTGCGGTGAAGTTGCATGGCGCGGCGGCCGGGGAAAGGGTGTCAGGGTCGGTCGGGGCCAACGGGCAGGGCGGTTGGCGGTGCGTGCATCAACGGGTGGGTTCAGGGCCTGATTTCAATCGCCAGCGCGTGCAGGCCCGCACTGGTGAATTTTTGCAGCGCATCATACACAAGCCGGTGCTGGGCCACCCGGCTCTTGCCGGCAAACGCCGGCCCGCCGATGCGCACCCGGAAATGGGTGCCGTACCCCAGCGCGTTCGCGCCCGCGTGGCCAGCGTGCGCGGCGCTCTCGTCGATCACCTCCAGCGAGGTGGGTGCGAGCGCAGCGCGCAGGACCGCGTCCAGCGCCTCGGCGGTGGGCAGGGTCGTCTCTGTCATGGTTTCGGCTCCCCGTCCGCGGCGGAACCGTCGTCTTTCAGATAGCGCGCGATGTACAGCCCCTGGCCCACGATGAAGATCACCGGGAACACATAGCCCCAGAGCTTGAAGTTCACCCAGTCTTCGGTGGAATAGTACGCGGCCACGTAGGCGTTGATGCCCGCCATGAACAGGAAGTAGCCGATCCAGATCACCGTGAGCCGCGCCCACACCGGTGTGGGCAGCGTCAACTGGCTGCCCAGCAGCAACTGCAGGAAATTCTTCTTCCAGCCCCAGAGCGCGGCGCCCAGCACGACGGCCATGCTCGCGTACAACACGGTCGGCTTCCACTTGATGAAGCGTTCGTCCTGCAGGACCAGGGTGAGCGTGCCAAACACCAGCACCAGCACCAGCGTCACCTTGTGCAAGGTCTGCAACCGCCGGTCAATGGCATAGATGATGCCGGTCTGCACCACGGTGGCCACCATGAGCACGGCGGTGGCGGTGTAGATGTCGTGCAGTTTGTAGGCCGCAACGAAAAGGCCGATGGGGAAAAAGTCGATCAGAAAGCGCATGTGGGGATTATCGGGGTTGCGGCTCGGGGAACCGCTCTGGCGCTCCGGGTATCCCGTTGAACCCGCAAAGGTCTTGATACCAGAAGCATGAGCCCCGAAATGTTCGCGGCCCATACTCGGCGCCATTCCATCCAACCCAGGAGATTCCAGCCCATGTCCCCTCAAGAACAACAGTCCATTCTGAGCATCGCCTTGCTGGCCGCTTTCTCTGACGGTCACAAGGCCGATGCCGAGCGCGAGGCCATCCGCCACCTGGCCGACACCCTGGGCCAGGAGCCCGGCGGCGCCGGGCTTGCCAAGTTGTATCAGGACGTGCTGCTCCAGCGCGTTTCACTGGGCGACGCTGTGGCCGGTCTGGCGGACCCAGGCCAGCGCCAGCTCGCCTACGAAATGGCCGTGTGTGTCTGCGATGCAGACGGGCGCCAGAGCCCGGCCGAGACCGCCTTCCTGGCCGACCTGAAAACCCGTCTGAAGCTGGACGTAGCACAGACCCTGGCGTTCGAGCGCGAAGAAGCGGCCATCCTCGATGCGGCCGACAAAGCCACTCCGGTGGCTGCCACAGCCATGACCGCTCCGCCGGTGCCACAGGCTGCACCACGCGATGCCGCCCTCGACGCCCAGTTGGACAAGACCATCCTGAACGCGGCGCTGCTCAACGGTGCGTTGGAGCTGTTGCCGCAGTCCTGGGCCTCGATGGCCATCATTCCGCTGCAGGTTCGGCTGGTCTACAACATCGGCCAGGTCCACGGCGTGGAACTGGACCAAGGCCACATCCGCGAGTTCATCGCCGCCGCAGGAGTGGGCGCCACGTCGCAGTACCTCGAACAATTCGGTCGCAAGCTGCTCGGGGGCCTGCTCGGCAAGATGGCAGGGCGCGCCGTGGGCGGGCTGGGCCGTGCCGCGACGGGTGTGGCGTTTTCCTTTGCTACCACTTACGCGCTGGGTCAGGTGGCCAAGCGTTACTACGCGGGCGGCCGGGTGATGAGCACCGCACTGCTGCAGGAAACCTTCCAGAGCCTGCTGGCGCCGGCCAAGCAGATGCAGACGCAATACCTGCCGCAGATCCAGGCCACGGCGCAAACACTGGACGCGGGCAAGGTGCTGGCGATGGTGCGGGGCGGCTGAAGGACCCGGCCTCCTGCAGCCGGCTGTCGACCGTTCACGGATGCAAGCAGGTGTAAAACCGGGACTCCCGGACGGGCTCTGTGTCCGATCGCACCGAGCATGTGTTTTCCGTACTGCACAATCCGCGCTACTTTGACCCGTGAAGCGGTGGCCCACGGCCCGACCCAGGGCCCGGCGCCACCGTTTCACCCAACCTGGGAAATTCCATGATGACGAAGACTACAAACACCCGCCTCAGTTTCAAACTGCTTGGTCTGGGTCTGGCCATTGCCGCCTTGACCGCCTGCGGTGGTGGCAACGATGATCCTTTGCCCGGTGATGCGTCGGCTGACGTGGTGGCCAAATACATCGGATCGTGGGAAAGCGAGTGCTACACCGACGACGGCGCCTCCGCCCACCTGCGGGCCGACTTCACCAAGACCAGCGCCACCAGTTTTTCGGGCGACGTGATCGCCTACGCATATATCGGGCGCTCGTGCTCCGGCCCGAGCGTGAAGACCGAAAAGGTGTTGACGAATCTGCAGATGACCCACGTGGGCACCAAGCCGGCCGCGGGTGTGACCGCCGACAAGTTCACCGGTACCTCCGACCAGGGTTCGAGCAAGGTGCTGCTGCACAGCGATGGCACCCTGCTGCAGATCGGTGACCCGGACTCCGGCAAGGACGCCGAAGGCTACCCCAGCGAGTTCATCGAGTACAAGCTCTCGCGCATCTGATCGGGGGTTCTGGCGACCTCCCAGACCTTGAAGGCTTGACTTCAAGGTCTTGTTGAAGAAACGGTTGTAGTCGCCTGATTTCTTTGAAAAATCAGGCGCGCATATACCCTATCTAAGGCCGCCGATTGGCTTGCCTGACACGGCATCAGGGCCTTGTGCGATGCACGTTGCCGCGCCGTAGCGCGTTGTTGAGAATCCGGGCGGCCCTGCATCTTGCGGGGCCAGTGCTTTGTAGCGCTTCCTCACCCGTCTTCAACAACACCATGAATTACCAGACACTGATTCGGCACACTGCGGTGGCCGCTCTCGCACTGTGCGCCACCACCTGGGCCGGCGCCGAAGGGGCTCGCCCGCATTGGGCATACAAGGGCGAACACGGCGCCGCCCACTGGGGCGCGCTGGAGCCAGGCTTCGAGGCCTGCGCACGCGGCATGGCGCAAAGCCCCATCGACATTCAAAACACTGTGAAAGAAGCACTGCCCGCGCTGGACTTCCAGTACGCGGCTGGCGCCCCCACGCTGGTCAACAACGGGCACACCGTGCAGGTGAACATGCCCGCTGGCAGCAAGCTGGTGGTGGATGGCAAGGCGATGGAGCTGCTGCAGTTCCACTTCCACACCCCCAGCGAAGAAGCCATTGGCGGCAAGCGCGCGGCCATGGTGGCGCATTTCGTGCACAAGGGCGAGGACGGCAAGCTGGGTGTGGTGGCCGTGCTGATCCAGCCGGGCAAGACCAACGCGGCCTGGGCGCCCATCTTCGAGCACCTGCCGCGCGTGGGTGAACATGTGACGGTGGACGGTCTCACCCTGGATGCCAGCACCTTGTTACCCGCCCAGAAGGGCTACTACAGCTTTGCCGGTTCCTTGACCACGCCACCGTGCTCCGAGGGCGTGCAGTGGATGGTGCTCAAGGAACCCGTGAAGCTGGGCGCCCAGCAGATCAAGGCGTTCCGCCAGCTGTACAACGCCAACGCGCGGCCACTGCAGCCGCTCAATGGGCGCGTCGTCAAGGAAAGCACCTGAAGTAGCCCGCCACCCATGGAAATCATGGGGTGGGATGTGCCCTCGGGGCACATCCCTTTCGCAGGTCTCAGATGCTCAGGGACCTCAGGCCGGCAGGAAGCCTTCGACCGACAGGTAGCGTTCGCCGGTGTCGTAGTTGAAGCCCAGCACCACGGCGTTGGCCGGCAGGTCGGGCAGCTTCTGCGCAATCGCCGCCAGCGTGGCGCCCGAAGAAATCCCCACCAGCATGCCTTCTTCGCGCGCGCAACGGCGCGCCATCTCGCGGGCGGGTTCGGCGTCCACCTGGATCACGCCGTCGAGCAGCGTGGTGTCGAGGTTGTTGGGAATGAAGCCCGCGCCAATGCCCTGGATCGGGTGGGGCGCCGGGCTGCCGCCCGAGATCACGGGCGAGGCCACCGGCTCCACCGCGTACACCTTGAGCTGGGGCCATTTGGCCTTCAGCACCTGCGCACAGCCGGTGATGTGACCCCCGGTGCCCACGCCGGTGATCAGCACGTCCACCCCCTCTGGGAAATCGGCAGCGATTTCGGCGGCGGTGGTCTTGGCGTGGATCGCGACGTTGGCCGGGTTGTTGAACTGCTGTGGCATCCAGGCGCCGGGCGTGCTGGCCACGATCTCTTCGGCCCGGGCAATGGAGCCTTTCATGCCCTTTTCGCGCGGCGTGAGATCGAACGAGGCGCCGTAGGCCAGCATCAGTCGACGCCGCTCGATGGACATGCTGTCGGGCATGACCAGCACCAGCTTGTAACCCTTGACGGCGGCCACCATGGCCAGGCCGATGCCGGTGTTGCCCGAGGTGGGCTCGACGATGGTGCCGCCGGGCTGCAGGGCGCCGGACTGTTCGGCGTCTTCCACCATGGACAGCGCGATGCGGTCCTTGATGGAGCCGCCCGGGTTGCTGCGCTCGGACTTGATCCACACCTGCTGCGAGGCCCCGGCAAACAAACGGTTGATGCGGACGTGTGGCGTGTTGCCAATGGTCTTGAGGATGTTCAAGGCTTTCATGCGGTCTCCGGTTGATTGAAGCAGGGCGCCAAGTATCCCCCGATCGGGGGCGCCGTGCGGGCCGTTCACATGGCCGCTTCGAGCATGGCGCGGTAATCCTGCGCACTAGCGATGCGCGGGTTGGTTTTGTGGCAGTGGTCGGCCAGCGCGCCGGCGATCACCTGGTCGAACAGGTCGGGCGTGACGCCCATGGCGGCCAGGCCGCTGGGCAGACCCAGGCGGGTGTTCATGGCCTGGATGGCCTCGGGCACGTCGCTGCCGCTCGCCAGGCCCATGGCATGGGCCATGCGGTCCAGGCGCCGGTCCTTTTTCATCGAATCGGCCTCGGCGTTGAAGCGGATCACGGCGGGCAGAAACATCGCGTTGAGCGTGCCGTGGTGCAGGCGCGGGTTCACGCCGCCCAGGCTGTGGCTGAGCGAGTGCACGCAGCCCAGGCCTTTCTGAAACGCCATCGCGCCCTGCATGGAGGCGCTCATCATGTTCAGCCGCGCCTCGCGGTCCTGGCCGTCACGGGTGGCGCGCTCGATGTGGGCCCAGCCGCGCTCCAGGCCGTCCAGGCCGATGCCGTCGGCCGGCGGGTTGAAGGCCGGCGCCATGAAGGTTTCCATGCAGTGGGCGATGGCGTCCATGCCGGTGGCGGCGGTCAGCAGGGGCGGCATACCGAGCGTGAGCTCGGGGTCGAGCAGGGCGGTCTTGGGCACCAGGTGCCAGCTGTGGAAACCGAGCTTGCGGCCGTCGTCCACGATCACGATCGCACCGCGCGCGACTTCGCTGCCGGTGCCGGCCGTGGTGGGCACTGCGATCAGCGGCGGCACGCGGTCGGTGATCTTCGGCGAGCCGCCTTCGATGGTGGCGTAGGTCTTGAGCGGGCCTTCGTGCACCGCGGCGATGGCCACGCCCTTGGCGCAGTCGATGGCGCTGCCACCGCCCAGCGCAACGAGTCCATCGCAGCCTTGCGCCCGGTACACCGCCACGGCCGCGCGCACGGCGGCTTCGGTGGGGTTCGACGGGGTCTGGTCGAACACCGCAGGCTTCAGGCCGGGCAGGGCGGCCAGGGCCTTGTCCAGCAGGCCTGCGGCCTTCACGCCCGCGTCGGTCACGATCAGCGGACGCGTGATGCCCACCCGCTCACATTCGGCCCGCAGCTGCGCCAGCGCGCCGAAGTCGATCAGGATGTTGGTCACATAGAGTATCTGGGCCATGTTTGTCTCGCGGTGTGTTGGTCTGAATGGGGATTCAAAACTATACGGCCGCACCGCTCCCGGGCCAATGCCATGCCCACTGTGGCGGTCCCGCACAGGACATGGGCCACTTCGGCCGCCAGGCCATGCGTGAAAATCCCTCACCCATGTCGCACCACGCCAACCCCCGAACCCTGCTCACACCCGCCATGCGCGGATTGCTCGACCGCATCGCCCGCGCCGGGCATCCGCCCATGCACGCACTGTCACCCGCTCAGGCCCGGCAGAGCTACGAAGCGAGCGCGGGCGTGCTCGACGTTCCCTCGCACAAGCTCGCGCGCGTGGAGGACCTGCGCATCCCCGCACGCGACGGCCACGCCCTGCCGGCACGTCTGTTTGCGCCCGTGGCCGGGCAGGCGCTGCCGGTGCTGCTGTTCTTTCACGGCGGCGGCTTCACCATCGGCAGCGTGGCCACGCACGAACCGCTGTGCCGGCACCTGGCGCACCTGGCCCACTGCGCGGTGATCTCGGTGGACTACCGGCTCGCGCCCGATTGGCCCTTTCCTACGGCGGTGCATGACGCCTGGGACAGCCTGGCCTGGCTGCGCGAGCACGCAGCAGCGCTGGGCTTGGACGGCGCCCGGATCGCCGTGGGCGGTGACAGCGCGGGCGGCACGCTGTCGGCCGTGACGGCCATCACCGCACGCGACGCCGGCTGGCCGCTGGCGCTGCAACTGCTGTTCTATCCCGGCACCGCCGGCCACCAGAACACGCCGTCGCACCACACCTTCGCCAAAGGCTTCCTGCTCGAAGAGGCCCACATCGGTTTTTTCTTTGGCCACTACCTGCGCAGCGCGGCCGAGCGCGACGATTGGCGTTTTGCCCCGCTCGACGGCGTGGACGACAGCGGCCAGCCGCGCGACCTGGAGGGCATGGCGCCGGTCTGGATGGGGCTGGCCGAATGCGACCCGCTGGTGGACGAAGGCGTGTTGTACGCCGACCGGCTGCGCATGGCCGGCGTGGCGGTGGATCTGGAAATCTACGCCGGCATGGTGCACGGCTTCATCCAGTTCGGCCGCGCCATTCCGCAGGCGCTCCAGGCCCACAACGACGCGGCGCGCGCGCTGCGCCACGCCTGGGAACCGGGCGCGACCTGACCCCACAGACAGCAACCCACAGCCACCGACCCGGAGACCCCGACATGAACCTCAAACGATCCGACTTCCGCTTTGTCCACCGCCTGCGTGTGCGTTGGGCCGAGGTGGACATGCAGAAGATTGTCTTCAACGCGCACTATCTGATGTACTTCGACACCGCCATCTCCGACTACTGGCGGGCGCTGGCGCTGCCCTACGAGGCGGCCATGCAACAGCTCGAAGGCGATCTGTACGTGGTCAAGGCCACGCTGGAGTTTCACGCCTCGGCGCGGGTGGACGACCAAATCGAGGTGGCCATGAAATGCAGCCGCGTCGGTACCTCGTCGATCCAGTTCACCGGCGCCATCTTCCGGGGCGACGAGCACCTGATCTCGGGCGACATCGTCTACGTGTTCGCCGACCCGGCCAGCCAGCGCTCGCGCCCGGTGCCGCAGGCGCTGCGCGACATTCTCATGGGCTACGAGGCCGGTGAGGCCATGAGCACGGTGAAGCTGGGCGCCTGGAGCGAGCTCGGCGCCGACGCGCAGCACATCCGCACCGAGGTGTTCGTGCAGGAGCAGCGCATTCCCAAAGACCTGGAGCATGACGCGGCGGACCTGACGGCGCTGCACGGGGTGGCCTACAACCGGCTGGGCCAGCCGGTGGCCACCGGGCGGCTGATCCCCACCGGCGCAACGGGCGTGTCGCAGGTGGGCCGGCTGGCGGTGCACCGGGTACTGCGCGGCGGCCATCTGGGCCAGCAGGTACTGCAGGCGTTGACGGATGCGGCCCGCGCGCGCGGCGAGCGCGAGGTGATGTTGCACGCGCAGAGCAGCGCCATCGGCTTCTACGAGCGGCTGGGCTGGCAGCGGCGGGGCGAGCCGTTCGAAGAAGCGGGCATCGCCCACCAGGAGATGTTCGTTCCACTGAACTAGGACGCCCCCGCAGCGCTTCGCGCTACCCCCAGGGGCGACACCAGCCGTCCGGAGAAGCCGGCCCGGCGGTGTCCCCGGCTGGACCGCTTCATGCATAGCGGGTCGCGTGAAGCGACGGATGCGATCTGCCTGTGCTTACCAGACCAGGGTTTCGCTACGCCGGGCCTGCTCGGCCCAGGCGCGCGGGCCGTCCATCGCTGGGCCCGGGGCGTGTGTCCATTCGCTGATCTGGACCTGCCAGCGAGGGGCATGCGCCACGGTCTGAGGGGGCCTCGTCGCGGGCCGCACGCGCAGCACCATGCTGCTGCGTGTGCCGTAGCCGCGTTCGGGCATGTGCACAAAGGAACTGGACAGTACCGATTCCACCTCGGGCGACACACCGGTCAACGGGAGTTCGTGCGCGGCCGACACCTGCCGATCGGCGAGCGCTTCGGTCAATGGCGGCAACCAGCCGCAGGTTTCGTCGGTCGCCGCCATCCGCCGCAACGATGCGCCCAGCGCGTCCTTCAAACGCTCGGTCTTGGGCCAGGGCGTGTCCAGCGCGGCGTTGGACAGACCGTACACACCGCCCGGCAAGCGCCGGTGGTGCAGGGCCGCGGCGCCGTCGTCGTGGGGGCGCTCGGGGTGGCGGTTGCTGAACCAGGCCCAGACACCACGGCGGAAGTCGCCCACCACCAGATTGAACCCGCCGTAGGCGGCTGGGTCGATGTGCGCCAGCAGGGCCGCTTCGTCCCCGTCACCGCGCAACCAGCGGGTGGCCAGCTCGCCCCGGCTGCGCTGGCCGGGGCCGGGTTGGGCACTGCGCACATTGGTGAGCATGGCCACACGGCCGGCGTCGCTCACGCCCAGCCAGGTGCCGCCATCGCGCAGGTCGCGTCCGGCCACCACGGTGGGGCCGTCGGGCAGCGTCCAGCGGTGCAGCGGTGCGGTGGGGCGATCGAAAAACTCGTCGCGATTCGCCGCGATCAGCAGCGGGCAGGCCGGATCGGCGTCGATGGCGAAAGCGATCAGGCACATGGCGGTGTCCGTGCCGTGGCGGGCTCAGGCGCTCAGATGTCGTCCAGCAGCGGGTAGGGCAGGGGCAACAGGGTCAGCGCCACGCCGTCGGCAGCACCCGCGTGCAGGTGGCCCCCGGCCGCGGCACTGGTCTGCATGGAGACGATGGCGTCCCAACCGGCTTCGGGGTGGGGCGCCACCGCGGCCACGGTGCCGCAGGGCTGGCTGCCATCGCTGTCGTGGAACACTTCCTGCCCCACCTGCAGCGGCCCGTCGCCATGGACCAGATAGGCCCGGCGCTTGAGCGTGCCGCGAAACTGGCTGCGGGCCACGACCTCCTGGCCGGGGTAACACCCCTTCTTGAAGTTCACGCCGCCGACCGACTCGTAGTTGAGCATCTGCGGCACGAAGGCCTCGACGATGGGCTGGGTGAGGGTGGCCACACCGCTGTGCACCTCCAGCCAGGCCCAAAGCGTTTCGGGCAGGCGCTCGCCGGCCGGGGCCGGTTGCTCGGCGGGCGCCACCCACAGGGCGCGCGCCACGCCCGCAGCCGGGTACAGCTGCACCGTCTGGCCGCCATCGGGCCCATTGCTCAGGCTCCAGGGTTTTGGCGCGCCACCGGGCAGCGCGGCGCCACCCGCCAGGCCCCAGATCTGGAACGCATCGCTGGCGTCGACCAGTTTGACCTTGGCGCGCAACACAAACATCGACAGCCGTTTCAGCGTGGCCGCCAGCACGTCGCGGCTGCAGACCAGCAGGATGTCGTCGTGCGCCCGCTTGAAGCCGACAAAACTGGCCAGCATGCGCCCCTTGGCCGAGCAGAACCCGGCCAGCCGCGCCTCGGACAGGCCGAGCAGCGAAAAGTCCTGCGTCAACTGACCGTGCAGGAACTTGGCCGCGTCCTCGCCCTGGGCGCGGATGACGCCCAGATGGGGCAGGGGCGTGGCGCCCTGGAGCCGGGCCGGATCGGGTGTGGGGGCAGGAGTGGAAGGGGTGACGAGGGTCATGGTGGGCCGGGAGGTCAAAGGGCGGGAAAGCTGCGGTCGATTATGATCTTTGGCCCGATCCGCCGCCGGGCTGACCCTGGTTTATCCCCTTTCCTGTCCCTGTTCAAACCAAGCCCCCGATGCGTGCTTTCAAACTGCTGGTCGTCGCTGTCATCGTCGCTACGTTGCTGCCCGCGCTGGGCGCCTGGTGGCTGCAGAATCCCCTGGACATGCCGCCTTCAGTGAGCGTGGAAACCCCGCTGGAAGTGAACGTGCCCCCCGGGGCATCGGCCCGAGCAGTCGCTCAGGCGGTGAGCCAAGCCGGGGTACGCACTTCCTCCGTGCTGCTGTACGCCTGGTTCCGTTTGTCCGGCCAGTCGCGTGCGATCAAGGCCGGCACCTACGAATTCACGCCAGACACCACGCCGCGCAGCCTGCTGGACAAGCTGGTGCGTGGCGAGCAGGCGCTGCGCAGTCTGACCCTGGTGGAGGGCTGGAACATCCGCGAGCTGTTGCAGGCGGTGCGCAGCTCGCCCGACCTGACGCAGGACCTGGACGGTCTGAGCCCCGAAGAGGTGATGGTGCGCATCGGTTACCCGGAGCGCCACCCCGAAGGGCGGTTTTTCCCCGACACCTACCGCATGGTCAAGCACACCCCCGCGTCGACCGTGTTGCGCCAGGCCGCGCAGGCCATGGACGAGCGGCTGGCCCAGGCCTGGGCCGAGCGCACGCCCGACACGCCGCTGCAGTCGGCCGACGAAGCTCTGATCCTGGCCAGCATCATCGAAAAAGAAACCGGTATCGAGCGCGACCGCCCGATGGTGGGCGCCGTGTTCAACAACCGACTGCGCATCGGCATGCGCCTGCAGACCGACCCGGGCGTGATCTACGGTCTGGGCGAGCGCTTTGACGGCAACCTGCGCCGCGCGGACCTGCTGGCCGACACGCCCTACAACAGCTACACGCGCGCCGGCCTGCCGCCCACTCCGATCGCCATGCCGGGCTGGAACTCGTTGCGCGCCGCCGTGCAGCCGGCCGCCTCGCGCGCGCTGTATTTCGTGGCGCGTGGCGACGGCACCAGCCAGTTCAGCGCCACACTCGATGAGCACAATGCGGCGGTGCGCCGCTTCCAGCTGAAGCGCTGAACACCACCATGGCCGAAACCAGCACGCTCCCACCCGCCGGACTCTTCATCACCTTTGAGGGCATCGACGGTGCGGGCAAGTCCACGCACATCGCCGGGCTGGCCGAGGCGTTTCGTGAGCAGGGGCGCCGTGTCACGCTGACGCGCGAACCCGGTGGCACACCGCTGGCCGAGAAGCTGCGCGCCCTGGTGCTGGGCGATGCCATGGACCCGCTGACCGAATCGTTGCTGGTGTTCGCCGCACGACGCGACCACCTGCTGAGCGTGATCGAGCCGGCGCTGGCGCGCGGCGATGTGGTGTTGTGCGACCGCTTCACCGATGCCACCTTCGCCTACCAGGGCGGTGGGCGGGGTTTCGACCTGGCCACCCTCTCGGTGCTGGAGCGCTGGGTCCAGGCCACGCCCGCCATGCAGGCACCCGCCATTCGCCAGCCCGACCTGACGTTGTGGTTCGACCTGCCCGCCGAAACCGCGGCGGCACGCCTGGCCGATGCCCGCGCGCCCGATCGTTTCGAGGCCCAGCCTGTCGAGTTCTTCCGGCGCGTGTCGGCCGGTTATGCGGCGCGCGCCGCCGCCGAACCGCAGCGCTTCGCCCGCATCAACGCCGACCAGCCGCGCGAGCGGGTCTGGCAAGACATCACCCACACCTTTGTGCAACGCGGCTGGTGGCTTGGCGCGCCGCTGGCCCCGGGTGGTTCGCATTGAGCGCGCGACTATGACGGAACCGTCCCACGCCGCAACGGTGCCCGCGCCCTGGATCCAGCACCAGCTTTCGCGGCTGCTCGGCCAGCGTGGACACGCATGGCTGCTGCAAGGGCCCTCGGGCCTGGGACAGTACGAACTGGGCCTGGCCCTGGCCCAGGCCTGGCTGTGTGAAGCGCCCACCGCCGTGGGCCCCTGCGGGGTGTGCAGCAGTTGCCACCTGGTCGGCAGCCACGCCCACCCGGACTTCGTCGTCCTCATGCCCGAAACCGTGATGCTGGCGCTGGGCTGGCCGCTGTCCGAATCGGCGCAAAAAGAGATCGACGACAAGAAGCGCAAGCCGAGCAAGGAAATCCGTGTGGAGGCGATGCGTGACACGGTCGCCTTTGCCCAGCGCACCAGCGCGCGCGGGCGTGGCACCGCGGTGCTGGTGTACCCGGCCGAGCGTATGAACCACGTCACCGCCAACGCCCTGCTCAAGACCCTGGAAGAGCCGCCGGGCGACACACGCTTTGTGCTGGCCAGCGAAGCCACGCACCAGCTGTTGCCCACCATCCGCAGCCGCTGTCAGACCCATGCCATGAGCTGGCCGGAACCCGCCGAGGCGCTGGAATGGCTGCTGGCGCAGGCCCGCACCCAGGGTGCGCCGAAAGCCACGGCCGAAGAGGCCCGGGTGTGGCTGCTCGCCGCGGGCGGGCGGCCCGACGATGCGCTCGCCTGGGCACGCGCGGGGTTGAGCGCCCAGTCTTGGGGCCTGCTGCCCAAGGCACTGGCCCAGGGCGACTGGACCACCCTGGCCGACTGGCCCGCGGCACAGCAGCTCGAGGTGCTGCAAAAGCTCTGCCACGATCTGATGGCGTCGGCCTCGGGCGCTGCGCCGCGCTTTTTTGCCGCCGAGCACCTGCCCACGGCCCCACGCTGGGGCATCCTGGCGCGCTGGTCGCGCGAACTGATGGACGCCGCGCGCACGGTGGAACACCCGTTCAACCCGGGCCTGATGCAAGAAGCCTGGATCGCCAGTACCCGCCAGGCACTCGGTAGCCGTCCCCCTCGCGGCTGAGCCGCGATGTGAACCGGCGGGGCGGCCAGCAAGACGGTCGCTGGCCACGGGTTTGCCGCTAAACTTGAGCGCCATGAGCACCTCTCCCTCTTTATCGGCCAATGCAGCGCGCCCGAGCGTGATCCAGCTCTCCATCAAGGAGAAGGCGGCGCTCTACGCGGCCTACATCCCGCTGTTTTCCGATGGGGGCATCTTCATCCCCTCGGCGCGTGAGTACCGCCTTGGCGACGACGTGTACGTGTTGCTCAGCCTGCCCGATGATGCGCAGCGTTACCCTGTGGCCGGCAAGGTCGCCTGGGTGACCCCCGCCAAGGCGCAGGGGGGACGCACCCAGGGCGTGGGCATCCGTTTCCCGGCCGACGAAAAATCGCGCCAGCTCAAGAACAGGATCGAGGAGATCCTGGGTTCCCACCTGGGTTCGGAACGATCGACCCAGACCATTTGAGCCCGCGGCACTCGCCAGCCCGCTGAACACCCGAGCGCCCGCCCGCATTGCCGGCGGGCGCTGTCTTTGATGGATCGTTTCGCTTCATGTTCACCGACTCCCACTGCCACCTGAGTTTTCCCGAGTTGCGCGAGCGATTGCCCGCCATCCTGGAGGCCATGCAGCAGGCCCAGGTGGAGCGCGCACTGTGCATCTGCACCACGCTGGAAGAGTTTGAAGATGTGCACGCGCTGGCGCGCGAGCACACCAACCTGTGGTCCACCGTGGGTGTGCACCCGGACAACGAAGGCGTGCTCGAACCCACGCTGGACGATTTGTTGACGCGGGCCGCGCGCGCGCGCGTGGTGGGCATCGGCGAAACCGGACTGGACTATTACCGCCTGGGCGAGCGCAGCGTGGCCGACATGGAATGGCAGCGCGACCGCTACCGCACGCACATCCGGGCCGGGCGGCAGACCGGTCTGCCTCTGGTGATCCACACCCGCAGCGCGTCCGACGACACCCTGGCCATCCTGCGCGAAGAGGGGGGGTTTTCCAGTCCGGCCCAGCCATCGTCCGACCACGCGGTTTCACGCGGTGTGTTTCATTGCTTCACCGAAACCGAGGCGGTGGCCCGTGCGGCGCTGGACCTGGATTTCTACATCTCGTTTTCCGGCATCCTGACCTTTCGCAACGCCGCCGACTTGCGCGAGGTGGCCCGTTTCGTGCCCCTGGAGCGCATCCTCATCGAAACCGACAGCCCCTATCTGGCACCGGTGCCGCACCGCGGCAAGACCAACAACCCCTCTTTCGTGCCATTCGTGGCGCAGCAGATTGCCGAGATCAAAGGGCTGCCGCTGGACGAAGTGGCCCAGGCGACGAGCCGCAACTTTGAGCAGCTATTTGACCGTGTGGTGGGGTGATAAATGTTAAGAAATCACTTCAACAAATTTGCAAAGTCATTTGTTATTTCATGTGTTTTATGTTTTTCCGGACTCCTTCAGGCCGGTTCTTTTGAAGACTATTTCAGCGCCGCCGTGCGCGACGACGAGTCGACGGTGATCGCGCTGACCCTGCGGGGCTTTGACCTCAACACCCGAAATCCCGACGGAGACCACGCCCTGTTTCTGGCCTTGCGCGAGGACTCCTTGAAAGTGGCGGACTTCCTGCTTGACCAGACGGTGGTTCAAGTCGAAGCGCGCAACCCCCAGGGTGAGAGCCCGCTGATGATGGCGGCACTCAAGGGCCATCTGGCCCAGGCTCGCCGGCTCATCCAGCGCAAGGCCGAGGTCAACAAACCGGGCTGGACGCCGCTGCACTATGCGGCCAGCAACGCAGCGCCGGTGAGCGTGGACATGGTGCGCCTGCTGCTGGAACACCATGCCTACATCGATGCTGCCTCGCCCAACGGCAGCACACCGCTGATGATGGCCGCGCACTATGGCTCGACGGAAGTGGTCCAGCTCCTGCTGGAAGAGGGCGCGGACCCGATGATCCGGAATGAGCAGGGCATGACCGCGATCGACTTCGCCCGCCGGGCCCAGCGCGACGCCCATGCCAGCCTGATCGCATCCTTCGTGCGCGCTCGGCAGCCCAAGGGCCGCTGGTAGATAGGTGTAACCCACATGGCCGGGGGCCCCTGCGGCCTTCAGAATGCGTGCACATCCAAAACTTGAGGAGACGCACCGTGGCCCTGGCCAGTCAGAAGGATTTTTTCTCGGGACTCATGTTCACAGCAGTGGGCGGCGCCTTTGCCTGGGGCGCCACCACCTATGAAGTGGGAGAGGGCGCACGCATGGGCCCTGGTTACTTCCCACTCATGTTGGGCATCCTGCTGGTGATCCTGGGGATCATCGTCACATTCAACTCGTTCAAGGCCGGCCCTCCCGGTGGGGACCGCATCGGTGCGTTTGCCTGGCGTCCCCTGGGTTTCGTGTTGGGTGCCAACCTGGCCTTCGGCGCATTGCTGGTGGGTCTGCCGGCCCTGGGCATTCCCGCCATGGGCTTCATTGTCTCGATCTACGCACTGGTACTGATTGCGAGCATGGCGCGCAAGGGCTCCAGTCTGAAAGAGTCGCTGATCCTGGCCACCCTCCTGGCCATCGGCAGCTATGGCGCGTTTGTGTATCTGTTGAATCTGCAGTTCCCGGTGTGGCCTGCGTTCCTCTCGAACTGATCAGGAGTACACACGATGGAACTGTTTGACCACTTGTCGCTGGGGTTCGGCGTCGCCTTCACCTTCCAGAACCTCATCTACGCCTTCGTCGGCTGCCTGCTGGGCACCCTGATCGGCGTGCTGCCAGGCATCGGTCCGCTGGCGACCATTGCCATGCTGCTGCCCGCCACCTACGGTCTGCCCCCGGTGGCGGCGCTGATCATGCTGGCCGGCATCTACTACGGTGCACAGTACGGCGGCTCCACCACCGCCATCCTGGTGAACCTGCCCGGCGAGTCTTCGTCGGTGGTGACGGTGATCGACGGCTACCAGATGGCGCGCAAGGGCAGGGCGGGGCCCGCCCTTGCCGCGGCCGGTCTGGGGTCCTTCTTCGCCGGGTGCGTGGGCACCCTCATCCTGGCCGCCTTCGCGCCTCCGCTGACCGAAATCGCGCTGAAGTTCGGCCCCGCGGAGTATTTCGCCCTCATGGTCGTGGGTCTCATCGGTGCCGTGGTGCTGGCTTCGGGCTCGCTGCTCAAGGCGCTGGCCATGATCGTGCTCGGTCTGCTGCTGGGTCTGGTGGGCACCGACGTGAACTCCGGGGTGGCGCGTTTCAGTTTCGACATTCCCGAACTCACCGACGGCATCAGCTTCCTGGCCATCGCCATGGGCGTGTTCGGTTACGGCGAGATCATCAGCAATCTGTCTCGGCCCGATGAACACCGCGAGGTCTTCACGGGCGATGTGCACGGCATCATGCCGACGGCCGCCGATTTCAAACGCATGCTTCCCGCCGTGCTGCGGGGCACCGCGCTGGGGTCGGTGCTGGGCATCCTGCCCGGTGGCGGCGCCTTGCTGTCTTCGTTCACGGCCTACACGATCGAGAAGAAAACCAAGCTGCACCCGGGTGAAGTGCCCTTTGGACAGGGCAATATCCGCGGCGTGGCCGCACCGGAAGCCGCCAACAACGCGGGAGCCCAGACCTCGTTCATCCCCCTGCTGACCCTGGGCATTCCGCCCAACGCCGTGATGGCGCTCATGGTCGGTGCCATGACCATCCACAACATCCAGCCCGGCCCGCAGGTCATGACCAGCAACCCGGAACTGTTCTGGGGCCTGATCGCCTCGATGTGGATCGGCAACGCGATGCTGATCATCCTGAACCTGCCGCTGATCGGCATCTGGATCAAGCTGCTGACCGTGCCGTACAAGTGGCTGTTCCCGGCCATCGTGCTGTTCTGTGCCGTGGGGGTCTATTCCACCAACAACAACGTGTTCGATATCTGGATGGTGGCGTTGTTCGGCCTGATCGGCTACATCTTCATCAAGCTCGGCTGCGAGCCTGCGCCTCTGTTGCTCGGGTTGATCCTGGGGCCGATGATGGAAGAGTATCTGCGCCGGGCGCTGCTGATCTCACGCGGCGACTGGTCGGTGTTCGTCACGCGGCCGTTGTCCGCCAGCCTGCTGGCCATCGCGGCCCTGTTGCTGGTGGTGGTGCTCATGCCGTCGATCAAGAAGAAACGCGAAGAGGCCTTTGTCGAAGACTGAGTGCTCCCGTTGAACACAAAAAGCCCGGCGCAGAGATTGGCCGGGCTTTTTTCATGGGCGCCTGCAGGCGCCTTTTCTTTGATCCGAGCGGATGGATCAGAGAAACATGCGCAGATGTTCGCCCGCCCATTGCAGCACCCAGAAGAAGGCACTGATGATGGCGCCGATGGTCAGGAATGGATGGTCAACCATGGTCTTGGTCTCTGAAGGTGAACGAACATCTCGGCCTGTGGTGTGCGCCGGAAGCTAACCCTGTATCGGCAGCCGACATGGGAGGCCACAGCGGTTTTCTGTATCAAAGTGTTCCCCTGGTTCTTACCGATTTGATATTCCACGATGTATATCGCGAATTAGATTTAATCATAGCGAAATTCTTTCAATTGAAGCGCAAATAAACGCCCGTTTTTCAGGGCGCGAATGACTTAATTGGCGTAACTAGGTTACTTCCGCGTATTGATCAATTGGCTATCAACCTCTTGTGTCACCATGGGGGCCACAGCCCCCATACCCCCACAATTGGCGATTCGAATACGAGCGGTCGCGGCAACGGCCTTGAGCCACAGCGCAACCACCTCAGGAGCGTTGCCAGGACGCGCCGACACCTCTGCCACCGGCAGCAGGAACTCACAGGAGGAGAGCAGCTCTTGCAGCTCACCCAGGTGAGCAGACCAGTCAAGGGGAGCAAGGCCCGCCGCTTTCACCAATCCCATACGCAACAGATAGTCGCGTTCAAATTCAGGATCACCACGACGGACACGAGATGTAGACTTAGGCTTAGCCATTTTTGAGACCTCAGATTTTTCAATTTGGTTAGAGATGCCCGGGTGTTGCTACCACCTGGGCATTTCGCTTTGTAAACGCCTACCAGAGGACTTAAGACACACCCCCCAGCGGCCGGAATGCGGCCATCAAGGGGTCGGCCTGCACGATCCGCAGTGCCTGACCCTCAGGGAGGGCATGCGATACCCGTTTGCGCGGTGTACGCAGAACAGCCGATGCAGCTTGATTCGCAAGCTTTCGACGCACCGCAGCCTGATGACCAGAGCGATAGCCGCGCCGATATTCAGGGTCCACCGGCTTCTGCGCCCGTCCAGAGCCGACACGGAACCCAGCCCGATAGCCACGCATGTACGCGGCGCTTTTCGTGTCCAGGGAGTGCATCAGTGCCCCCCTTGATCACTTGGAGGGGTTGCGCTGGTGCCACTGCGCAAGGCGAGTGCGGTCGGCCTTCGTGGGGTTCGCCGGTAACACTGGCTTGGGATCAGATGGCGCGAGCCCTTGCTGTGCTTCCTTGAGTTCCCGGAACCGCTGAATGCGCTGCTGCTCTTCTGCTTTGAGGTCTCGATGCCGCTGGAGCAGGGCAGGGTCAGGCGGGGCAAAAGGCACGACAGGGGCAGGACTTGGACCGAGTGCCGGAGCAGGTGGCTCAGATGCAGAGGTGACAGACGGTCGCTCAGACTGTCGCAAATAGGCGTCAAGAGAGACGCCGACGAGCGAGTTAAGACTGATGCCGACGCGCTCGCAGTACTGCCGCGCAAGGGCTTCGAGAGTGGGTGAAAGACGTATGTTGATGGCCATGCGTAGCAGTATGGCCCCAAACTGGCCCCACCTACAACATAAATCTCCCCGTGATTACCATCGGGGGCGCTTCGCGCGGACACTTCCAGGGCGGGCGCAAAACTTTGAGCACATGGTTCAGCATAGCTCCGAACATCGCCTGCGGGCCGCCCGGACGTGTGCGCAAGCGCCCCCAACCAGGCGGCCCGCAAGCTCACCAGTTCCGTGTAACAGACCGAGAACATCGCAGCCCGTCGCACCAGCAGACCCCACCAGCTGAAATCGTGCGGGTTCAGCTCAAGGCCCTCAGGCGTGTACAGCCGGCCAGCGCTCAGGTGCCAGCCTTTCCAGGCATCACCCGGCAGCTCGTAGCGCAGTTGCAGCCGCATCAGCTTGTAGGCCGCGTAAGGGATGCGCACGCGCCCCGAGATCCACAGTTGCACCGTGCGAGGTGACACCTGAAGAAAATTCGCCACGTCATCGACCGTGAGGCCCAGGCTGGCGTACATGGCTTTGAACCGGGTTCCTTGTTCCATGCGGGCTTCAGGGCTGCAGGGCTGTTTTCGGGCTGGTGGTTTGATGTTCCACGATGTATATTATGTTAAGCAAAAGAATCCGCAAAGGCCTATCCACCCCCGGCCCAAATATTGCGTCAGCCATGCCTGGTGTCGCCAATGCGGGGAAACACCTGCTGGCGATGCCCCGAAATTGGACTGCCCAGACCTACAATTGGTGCGCCCGTCAGGAGGCCAATCCTGTCGATCCGTTTATTTGATGACCAAGGACATCCATGAAAAACCTGATTCTTTCCCTGAGCCTGATTGGTGCAGCCACGTTGGTGGGCTGCGGCAAGACCGAAGCGCCAGCGCCTGCTGCGCCTGCACCGGCCGAGCCCGCGGCTGCGGCACCCGCTCCCGCCAGCCAGTGGCCCGAGTTGCGCGTCGCCATCGACCCGACCTACAAGCCGTTCACCTACAAGACCGAAGCTGGCGAACCCGCCGGTTTTGACGTGGACATCGCCAAGGCCCTGTGTGACGAGCTCAAGAGCAAGTGTGTCTTCGTCGAGCAAGCCTGGGACGGCATGATCCCCGGCCTGCAGGCCAAGAAGTACGACGCCATCATTTCCTCGATGTCGATCACCGAGGAACGCAAGCAGGCCGTGGATTTCACGGGCAAGTACTACAACACGCCGTCGTGCGTGGTGGTGAAGTCGGCGCTGAACCTGGGTGCGGAAGCGGCCAACTTCAAGGGCAAGAAGATCGGCGTGCTCAAGGCATCCACGCAAGAGAAATACGCCATGGGCGAACTCCAGCCCGCGGGCGCCACCATCGTGCCTTACGACGCGCAGGATCAGGTCTACCTGGACATCAAGTCCGGCCGCCTGGACGGCACCGTGGCCGACGTGGTCGAAGTCAACGGCGGTTTCCTGTCCACCCCGGACGGCAAGGACTACTCTTGTGCGGGCGGCCGCGTTCCGGTCGAGTTCGAGAAGTACTTTGGCGCTGGCGCCGGTGTGGCGATCCGCAAGGAAGACACGGCCCTGCGTGATGCGCTGGATGCGGGCATCAAGGCCATCCGCGACAACGGCAAGTGGAAAGAACTCGCCGAGAAGCACGTCCCTGGCGTGGACATCTGGGGCTCCTGAGCCTGAGCGCCCGGAGGCCACCCACCGATGACGACTTACCTTCTCAGCATTCTTCAAGGACTGTTGGTCACCATTGGTGTGTCCCTGGGCGCGCTCATCGTGGCCGCCCTGCTGGGTCTGGCCGGAGCGGCAGCCAAGCTGTCGCACCACCGATGGCTCAACTGGCTCGGTGACATCTATTCCACCGTGATCCGGGGCGTCCCGGATCTGGTGTGGATGCTCCTGCTGTATTTCGGTGGCCAGATCCTGGTCAACGACATTGCGGAAGCCCTGGGCTTTCGCAGCGGTCCACAGATCAACCCGTTCGTGGCGGGTGTGCTGACCATCGGTTTTGTGTATGGCGCCTACATGACGGAAACCTTCCGGGGCGCGATCATGAGCGTGCCCAAAGGCCAGTCGGAAGCCGGCTGGGCTTTTGGCATGAGTCGGTTCTACACGTTTCGGCGCATGGTGCTCCCGCAAATGGTGCGCTTCGCCCTGCCCAGCTTCACCAACAACTGGCTGGTGCTGCTCAAGGCCACCGCCCTGGTGTCGGTGATCGGCCTGGCCGACATCACCAATCTGGCCAAACAGGCCGGCGCCGCAGCCCGCGGACAGATCCCCGGCGCGGCCATCATCTTCATGGCCTTTGCCGGCCTGTTGTACCTATTGATCACCAGCATCAGCCTGCTGCTGCTGCGCCGCGCTGAAAAACGCTACTCGGTCGGCGTCAAGCGGGGGGATTTCTGATGGACAAATTCGCCATCATTTTCCAGCCGCAGAACCTGCAGCTCTACTGGACCGGCCTGATCGCCACCATGGAGCTGCTCGGGGTCAGCCTGATCGCGGGCGCCCTGCTGACGCTGCCGCTCACGCTGATGCGTGTGTCGCGCAACCGCTGGGTGTCGTCCCCGATCTGGCTGTTCACCTATGTGGTACGCGGCACGCCGTTGCTGATCCAGGTCTATTTCATCTACTACGGCATCGCCCAGCTGGAGTGGGTGCAGGGCCTGTGGGACACCCACTGGCCCTTCACCTGGTTCAAAGACCCCTTCTTCTGCGCCGTGCTGGCGTTCACGCTCAACACCTGCGCCTACACGGTGGAAATGCTGGCCGGCGCCATCAAGGAAACCCCGGCGGGTGAAATCGAGGCGGCCCAGGCGGCGGGCTTCGGCAAATGGAACATGATGTTCCGCCTGATCCTGCCCAGCGCCATGCGCCGCACCCTGCCCGGCTACTCCAACGAGGTGGTCATGATGTTGCACGCCACCTCGCTGGCCAGCGTGGTGCCCGCGCTGTACGACCTGACCAACGCGGCCTACGCCATCTACAAGACCTATTACCTGGCGTTCCAGCCGTTCATCTTCGTCGCGGTTCTGTATTTCATGCTGACCTTCGCGCTGGTGTACGTGTTCCGGCTGCTGGAGCGACGCTTTCTCGCTTATCTGCGCCCCATTGCCCACTGACACGACCACCCGCCTTGGGTTAGCCTTGTGCTGCCCGACCGGCCTGGCCAGGCCGACACCCGCCCCAAGGCGGGTTCGGGGTCCTTGAACGTCGATATGCAACAGATCAACCACCCCCTCCTCTCGCCCGCGCTGGGCACCCAGCGCCACCTGAGCAGCTGGCATTTCGGTCCGGCTGGCCGTGGCCCCAAAGTCTATGTGCAGGCCAGCCTGCACGCCGACGAACTGCCCGGCATGCTGGTGGCCCACCATCTGCGCGGCCTGCTCGAAGTGGCCGAACAGGACGGCCAGTTGCAGGGTGAGGTTGTGTTGGTGCCGCTGGCCAACCCGATCGGTCTGGACCAGACCACCATGCACCACCAGATGGGTCGCTTCGAGCTGGCCAGCATGGAGAACTTCAACCGCAACTACCCGGACTTCTTTGCGCTGGTGAAGGACGAGGTGGCGGACCAGCTGGGGCCGCAGGCCGAGGACAACAAGCGCCTCATCCGCGCCGCCATGCGCCGGGCCCTGGACGCCCAGCAGCCCACCACCGAACTGCAGAGCCTGCGGCGGACGCTGATGCAGCTGTCCTACGACGCCGACATCGTGCTCGACCTGCACTGCGACTTCGAAGCGGCGGTGCACCTGTACGTGGAGCAGCCCATGCTGGACCAGATCGAGCCGCTGGCGCGCTTCCTGGGCGCGCGGGCGGTTTTGTGGGCCAGGGGATCGGGATCGTCCATTTCGTTTGATGAAGCCCTCTCCGGCCCCTGGTGGCGGCTGCGCGAACACTTCGCCGACCGGTTTGCCGTGCCTCTGGCCTGCGCCAGCACCACGGTGGAGCTGCGCGGCCAGACCGATGTGTCCGAAGCGCTGGCGCGCCAGGACGCGCTGGCCATCGTTCAGTACCTGCGGCACGCCGGCGTGCTCGCCGGCCCTGTACCGGCTCTGCCGCCAGCCCTATGCAATGCCACGCCGCTGGCGGGCACCGAGTCGCTGCACGCGCCCCACCCCGGGGTGATCGCGTTCACCTGCGAGGTGGGCGACGTGGTGCAGGCCGGACAGGTGCTGGCCCACGTGGTGGACCCGCTGACGCCACGTACCACCCCCATTCAGAGTTCGATCGACGGCGTGGTGTACGCCCGCCACAACCTGCGCTGGGCCACCAGCGGCCTGGAAATCTGCCGTGTCGCCGGCGCCACCCCCATCCGTTCCGGTAACCTGCTCAGCCCTTGAATCCTCTTCAATACCCATGACCACCAAACTCGAAGCCATCGACATCCGCAAGAGCTACGGCAGCCACGAAGTGCTCAAGGGCGTTTCGGTCACCGCCAACGCGGGCGACGTGATCAGCATCATCGGCTCCTCGGGGTCGGGCAAGTCCACCTTTCTTCGCTGTATGAACCTGCTGGAGCGTCCCCAGGAGGGACGCATCATCGTGGCCGGCGAAGAGCTCAAGCTGGTCAAGACCAAGGACGGCATGCTCAAGGCCGCGGACGAAAAGCAGCTGCAACGTGCCCGCTCCCGGCTGGCCATGGTGTTCCAGCACTTCAACCTGTGGTCGCACCTCACGGTGCTGGAAAACATCATTGAGGCCCCCATGCACGTGCTCGGCCAGAGCAAGGACGAGGCGGTTGCCACGGCCCGAAAATACCTGGAAAAGGTCGGGCTGCGCGATGTGGAGGGCAAGTACCCGACGCACATGTCGGGCGGGCAGCAGCAGCGGGTGGCGATCGCCCGCGCGCTGGCGGTGGAGCCCGAGGTGATGCTGTTCGACGAACCCACCAGCGCGCTGGACCCCGAACTCGTGGGCGAGGTGCTGCGCGTCATGAAGTTGCTGGCCGAAGAAGGCCGCACCATGCTGGTGGTCACGCACGAAATGGGTTTCGCGCGTGAAGTCTCCAACCACCTGATCTTCCTGCACAAGGGCTGCATCGAGGAACAGGGCGTGCCGGCCGAGGTGCTGGCGCGGCCCAAGAGCGAGCGGCTGACCCAGTTTCTCTCGGGCAACCTGAAATAACCCGGTCCCGCCCGGTCAAAAACGCGAAACAGCGGGGATCTTGCCCTGTTGTTGGCCGGCTTGGCCCCCCTCCTTTTGTCGGAACATAGGCGCAGCCCGAACGGCGCCCCCTGTTGTCCCACACGAAAGGAAATTCCATGAGCACCACCGAAACGGTCGGAAGCAGCGTCACTGGCCAGTGGTCGCAGGCCCTGGCGTCCATCGGATCGGCCTTGTCCAGCAAGCTGCAGGACAAGATGCTGAAGAAGGCGGACACCGACGGCAACGGCACGGTCGGCCAGACCGAGTTCGAGGCCGCGCTGGAAAAGATTTCCACCAAGTACGGCATCGACCTGGGCCAGGATTCGAAGGCCCTGTTTGCCGGCCTGGACAGCGACAGCGATGGCGCCCTGAATGGTGAAGAGCTGGGCCAGGTGATCCAGCACCTGTTCGCCCCACCCACGAACACCCAGGACTTTCTGCAGTCGCGCGGCAACGAGGAACAGTTCGGGGCGCTGGATGCCGATGGGGATGGCAGCCTGTCGATGGCGGAGTTCACGGGCGTCCCGGCCGATGGGGCCGAGGTGTCCATCGTGTCCACCACTACGACCACCACCACCCTGGTGAGCTCCGATGCCGACGCGCCGGTGGCCACCGGTGAAGTCGCGCCCGCCACCACCACCGCCGAAACCGATGCCACCACCCCTGTGGCAGCCGCCCCGGCCGACCCGCTGCAGGCCCTGATGGATGGCCTGGACAGCGACGGCGACGGTCAGATCAGCGACAGCGAACTGACCACCTTCGTCAGCCAGCTCAACAGCCAGATCGAAGCCGCCACCCGCAAGTACAACGAAACCGCGCTCGCCGGCCTCGGCACCACCGGTGGCCTGAACGAGGCGGCCTGAGCCTGAACCCTCAGGGCACCAGGGTCAGGCTGCTGGCCCAGCGCTGCGGCTGCATCCGCAGCGGCCGGTACTGCACCGCGGTCCAGGGCTCGCTCATGTCGCGGTAGCGGCTTGAAAACACGTTGCCGCTCTGCCCTGTCTGGTAGATGAAACGCGAGTTCTCCAGATCGGACAGGTCGTACAACGCGCGCAGGCTGGCGGCGTGCCGGTTGGCAAACGGGGCATCGGCCTTGTCCAGGTGGTACTGCCCCACGTTGACGGTGAACGGATCGCCGCCGGTGGGGCCGCGCACCTCGAACAACGGCGCCAACGTCTTCACATTGCTCAACGGTCGGTGCACCGAAATCGACGGATGCGCGTCGCCCCAGCGCCAGGCCGAGACGTCCTGGCCGTGTTTTTCCTGCAACCTGTCGAGCGCGCGCCCCAGCGCCTGCGCGCTGGCCTCGGCACAACCTGGCGCGCCACACCAACCGGCGTCGTCGCGCTCCAGGATGCCTTCCACCGCGTTGCGGAACAGGCGTTTGCCGTACATGCCCTCGAAGCGCTCTCGCCCCAGCTTGCCGCCGATCACCCCACGCGTGAATTCGTCGACCCAGGCGGTATAGATCAGCGGTGCCGCGGCATCCGAGCGCATCACGCCATCGAAGCCTTTGAGCGCTTCCTGGGCTGCGGCGGCCAGTGGATGGCTGGAGGTGGTCTTCTGCAGGAAGGGCAGCAGGCGCACGGTGGCGGCGGAGAACTGGTCGGCGTGCATGGCCTCGAACGAGGCCATGCTGTGACGCGGTGTTTTCGCCAGCAGGGCCTCGATGCGCTCCTGGCGGTACGAGGCGGCCCAGTCCTGGGTCAGGAAATGCGGGTAGTCCGGGCCGTGGATGCGCTGGTTGGCGGTGGCGATCCAGCCCTTGGCGCCGTCGTCCTGCGGTGTGTCCTCGTACGGCAACCAACCAGCCCAGTCGTAGCGCGCGTCCCAACCGGGTGCGGGGGCCACGCCCCGGATGTCGTTCGCTGCGGACCGCACCGGCACCCGCCCCACCGCCTTGTAGGCCACGCGCCCGCTGCGATCGGCCATCACGGCGTTCTGCATCGGGGCGTGGAACTGGCGAAACGCCTGCAGCAGCTCTTCCACCGATTGCGCCCGGTTGGATTCGAGCGTGGCCTGCACGTTGCGGTTGTCCGCATCCAGCGCGGTCCAGCGCAGCGCGACGACATAGCGGGCGGTGTCGATCAGCTCCTGGGTGCGCCCGGGGATGTCGCTGAGCACCGGGCCGTGGCGGGTGCTGCGCACCGTGTGCTGCACGTCGGCCTGGCCCTTGACGCGGATCGTCTCGACCCGGTTTTCAAACGCGGTCCAGGCCTGGGCGCCGGGGGCCGACGGCACGCGGTATTGCGCAGGATCGGCGGGGTTGATCTGCTCCAAGTACAGATCCTGCACGTCGGGCCCGGTGTTGGTGAAACCCCAGGCCACCTGGTCGGTGCGACCGAGCACCACGAACGGCGTGCCCGGCAGCGTGGCGCCAATCACGTTCATGCCCTTGATGCCGCCCGCGTCGGGTGCCTGCAGATGCGCGAAATACCAGATGGCCGGGGCGCTCAGGCCGAGGTGTGGGTCGTTGGCCAGCAGCGGCTGGCCGGTTTCGCTGCGCGAGCCCGCCACCACCCAGTTGTTGGAGCCCTTGCCCTCGATGTTGCCCAGCTCGTTGGCCCAGAGCTGCATGTCGCGGCCGATCTGCGCCATCATCGTCGGCGCCGGGGCGGCTTGCGACGAGGTCTGGGCAGACTCGGCGCGGTACACGCCCAGCTCGCGGTACAGGCGCGCCAGATCGGCCTGCGCCGCCGGCGGCTCGCCGGGATATGGCGGGAACAGCTGCCACAGTTGCGCCGTGTCCAGCACCTTCAAGGCCGAGAGCCGTGCGAGCTCGTTGCCCCAGTTGCCGCCCAGGTCCAGCGCCATCATGAGCGCCCAGCCCGCGCTGTCCAGCGGGTCCCAGTACTGTCCTGCCCGGGCCGCTTCCCGCGGGTCGATGCCCATCAGGTGGAACTCGGGCGACAGCGCCTGGTCGCTGCGGGCAAAGAACGCGTTGACGCCATCACTGTAGGCCTGCAGCGCCACCTGCGCCTCCTCGGGCAAACCGGCGAACTGCCGGCGCGCGGCCTCGCGGATGCCCAGGGTGCGCATGAGCCGGTCGGTGTCCAGCGTGGCCGGGCCAACCACCTCGGAGAGCGTGCCGCGCATGATGCGGCGGTTGAACTCCAGCTGCCAGCCACGCTCCTGTGCGTGCACATAGCCCATGGCCATCCAAGCATCGCGCGGGTCGCTGGCCTGGATGTGGGTCACATCGCCCGCATCGCGCTGCACGGTCACCCCCGCGCCAAGGCCTGTCAGGCGCAGCTCACCTCGGGTCTGGGGCAGGCTTTGCCCGATGTAGATTGCAGCGGCCACCGCCAGCACACACAGAAGGGCGAACAACGCCCATGCAAAACGTTTGGTCCAGCGCACGTTGTCTCACTTCGTTGGTTGTGTGGATTCCTGCCGGAAGGCCCAGCAGCCCCCCCCGGCAGCCGTCCCCGTGGCGGGGATTCCGCGGGCTATTTACGCAATTGTCCGCGCCCGAGCAGCACGTTGCCCTCCACCAGCCGGAAACTGATGGTCGGAGCGCTGAAATCCGAGAACGGAGCCCCCATGGCGATCTCGCCATCGCTGTGCAGCAGGCACTCCTGCCGACGCAGTGCAATCACGTTGTCACCCCCGGCGAACCGCACCCAGGTGCCGTAGCTGCTGACGTCTTCCAGCACATAGTTGCCGGAACGGATGTCGATGCTGGCGTGGGTGCGCGAGACCCGGGGATCGTTGACCACGAAATCGGCTTCCGGCACGCGGCCGATGGTCAGCGGCAGATCGGTGACGCCGAACGAACGGGTGGCGTCGAGCCAGGCCAGCTCGATGCCACCAAACACCGATTCGGCCGACGTGCCCAGGGTGTGCAGGTCGGCGGGCAGGGTCAGGAACTCCGACAGCATTTCGGTCTGCCACTCGATGCGGAACACCTCACACGGCTCGGCCCGACCCTTGATGCGCATGGGCCCCAGGCTGCGGCTGCGCACCCCGCTTCGGGGATTGAGCCTGCGCACCACCGCGTCGTTCACCAGGATCTGCTCCGGCCCGGCCAGATCGCTCAGGCGCGAGGCCAGGTTCACGGCGTCGCCAAAACAGTCGCCATCGATCTGCACCACCTGGCCCCGGGCCATACCGATCTGCATCATGAGTTTGAGTCGGTCGGGCCAGGTGGCAACCCGCTGGGCATGCTCCTGCTGGATCTGCACCATGGTTTCAATGGCGTGGCGATTGCTGGAAAAAGAGAGCAACACGCCATCGCCCAGCATCTTCACCACCTTGCCACCGTTCTCCAGCCCCACCGAGCCGATCCATTGCGTCAGTTTGGTGACGGCCTGGGTGGCGCGGTCGTTGCCCAGTGTCTCGAACACGGACACGCTGCCAGTCAAATCCACAAATGCAATCGTCAGTTCGGCCATGGGTACTAGAGAAATTGCCTGGAATTACAACACACCGACAACACACCGAATCGCCGGATCTCGCCAGGAAAGTACCGTGAGTCTCGCCAGACGCAGGCCCGATTCTTGCCAAGCCCTGGCACGGTCCCGCTGTGACATTTTCGGCTGTGGAACGCTACGAGGGTTTTCACCGGTTCTGGTCCCAATGTCCTACATAACGGGGGCAAAACGACTGGCCACGCACCAAGACTATGCACAAGGTATTAAAAATGGAGACATCTTGCATGAAAGGACTTCACTAACCCCATGATTTGCTTGTTGTTTTTTTGATTTTCATCAATAACAAAACGTTGCAGGGCACCGGCCCACCGGCGTATTCTTGAGACCAATAAAGACAAAGTCGTTGAGGCCAACTTCATGCGCTGGATCAAACCCGGTTTACGCAACAGCATTTCGGCCCTTCTGGGTACGGAACTGCGCAAAGACTCGCCCGAAGCCCTGGAGCCGGTGCGCCAAGCCATGCTGGCAGCCCTGGGACAAGAGGGGGCAAAGCTCAACCCGCGCCTCAAAAACAGACTGTTGTACCTGCACGATGTGCATGCCCTGTGGTTTGCCCGCTCGGAAATGGTGGCGGTGCTCAGCAGCCTGCATGGCGAAGCAAAAGCCGTGGACACCATCATGGCCTTGTCGCACCTCTTCCAGGGCCTGCTGCCTCAGAGTCTGATGGACTCCTGCCGCCTGCGCCGCTGAGCCGCTGCGGCATCGCCACCCGGCATCTGAACGGGTACCGCCCCCGGAATCACCCCCAGAAGACCAGGGCATCCCTGCCCTGCACCAGCAATTCCACCTTCTGCCCCACGGGCAGCATCACCTTGGTGGGCACGTGGCCAAAAGGCAAACCGGTCAGCACCGGGGTTTGGGTCTTGCTGCGCAACCAGTCCACCACCGTCTGCAACTTGAACCCGCGGTCGTGCGGGCTGAGCTGATATCGGTTGAATGCGCCCAGCAGCACCGCTTTCTGTTCTCCCAGGATGCCCGCATGCAGCAACTGGGTAAGCTGGCGCTCGACGCGGTAAGGGTGCTCGTTCACATCTTCCAGAAACAGGATGCCGCCTTTGACGCGAGGCAACCAAGGCGTGCCGACCAGCGAACACAGCACCGAGAGATTGCCGCCCCAGAGGGTGGCATTGCGCACCTGCAGTGGCGGCGTTTCCTCGGTCGGCTTTTGGGCCCGCGCCGCCAGCGCCGGCAGATCGGATCTGGGCAGTTGCCAGCCCGTGCCTTCACCCTGCCCACAGACCATGTCGTCAAAACAGGCCTCCATGATGTCGTCGGGCGCGTCTTCGGTGCCGAAGTCTTCCCCCAGCGCGGGGCCGGCCCAGGTGGTGGCACCGGTCTTGGCCAGCAGCGCGCACTGCAAGGCGGTGAAATCGCTCAGGCCCACGAACCGGGTGCCTTTTTCGACGGCTTTGGCAATTTTCTTGTAGGGCAGCTCGGGCAGGATGCGCGTGAGCCCATAGCCACCGCGCGAGATGAGCGCCACATCGGCACCGCTGGCCGCGGCGCGGGTGATGGCCGCCAGACGTGTGGCGTCGTCGCCTGCAAAACGCAGGTGGCTGGCGAGCGCGGCCTCGTCGACCTCGACCTCGTGCCCCAGATTCTTGAGGCGGGCCACACCGCGTTTGAACGCTGCTTTGTCGCGCACTGCGCTGGACGGGGAATAGATATAGATGTGGCTCATGTGAAAAGATCGAAAACGGTCAAGGGCAGGATCATCGCGCAAAAAATGCGCAGGCCTCATGGGCCACGCGCTCGCCGTGCTCCTGGACGAAATGCCCGGCCTCGGGCAGCAGCAGCGGTTCGGGACAGCTGCGGATGTCGCGTTGCAGTGCGCGCATCACCGGTTCGCCCAGCACCAGGTCTAGCTGACCGATGGCCATGAAGGTCCGGCTCTGCCAGTCGTGCCGCCAGAACTCGCGTGCCTGGCGCGAGATGTCTGCGCCATCGTCATCGGGCTGTTCGGGCACCATCGCCGGGAAGGCACGCAGCGCGGCGCGGTGGCCCCGGTCCGGAAAGGGTGCGTTGTAGGCCGCGCATTCCTCGGCGCTCATCTGCGGGTTGCCTCGCGCGAAAAGGCGGGCGACGTCGAATTCGGGGTTCTTGGCACACATCTCGCGCCAGGCCAGAAAGCCGGGCGAGAGCGGGGCATCGCCAGTGGCCAGCGTGGTGTTCATCACCAGCAGGCCGCGGTAACGCTCGGGAGCCGCCATGGGCAACGTCAGGCCGAGCAGACCACCCCAGTCCTGCACCACCAGCACCACATGGTGCAGATCGAGCCGTTCGACCAGCTCCAGCAGCACCTGCCGGTGCCAGGTGAAGCTGTGGGCGCCCTCCTTCTTGGGTTTGTCGCTCTTGCCGAAACCGATCAGGTCGGGTGCAACCACCCGAGCGCCGCTGGCGGCGAACACGGGGATCATCTTTCGATAGAGGTAGCTCCAGGCCGGGTTGCCGTGCAGGCACAGCCAGGTGGTACTGGCATCGCTGGCGCCAAGATCAAGGTAGTGCAGGCGCAGGCCGTTGAGGGACGGCAAGTCGCTGACGTAGTTCGGTGCCCAGGGATAGCCGGGCAAGCCGGTGAAACGCGCATCGGGCGTGCGCAGGGCGTCTTCCCGCAACGGATGCGCGGCGCGGCGCTGGTCTTCGCGCCGCTGCCGGAAAAAGTCGCTGAGCAGCGCGCCGCATTCGTCGGCCAGCACCCCGCCCTGCACGGCCGTCTGGTGGTTCAGCTGGGGTTCTGCAAACAGGTTGATCACCGAACCGGCCGCACCGGTCTTGGGATCGGCCGCACCAAACACCACGCGCTGGAGCCGCGCATGCAGCATGGCCCCGCTGCACATGGCGCAGGGCTCCAGCGTGACGTACAGCATGCAGTCGTCCAGCCGGTAATTGCCCAGCGCCCGGGCTGCCGCCCGCAGCGCGACGATCTCGGCATGGGCGGTGGGGTCCAGGCCGTCGATCGGCGCGTTGCGGCCGGTGGCGATCACGCGTCCGCCCTGTACCACGACCGCGCCCACGGGCACCTCCCCGGCCTGGGCCGCCCGCTGCGCCTCGGCCAGGGCTTCACGCATGAAACGGTGATCGGGAACGGCGGTGTCGGGCATGCGGCGAGTGTAGGTCAGGGTCTGCCGGCTCTGGCATGATCGCGGGTTCTTCTGGTTAACCCTGATGTCAAACGCTTCTCAACGCCGATGGGAGCTGGACGCCCTGCGCGGCCTCATGCTCGTCCTGATGACGCTGACCCACATGCCGACGATGTATTCGTTGCCATCGGGCCAGCCGTTCGGCTTTGTCTCGGCCGCCGAGGGTTTCGTTTTCCTGTCGGCCTTCATGGCGGGCCGCGTGTACGGCGGCCGGGCCCGGCGCGACGGTCTGCCGGCCATGCAGGCTGCCTTCCACAGCCGCGCGCTCAAACTCTACCTGTGCCAGGTCGGTCTGCTGTTGCTGGCGTTCACGCTGATCGCCTGGCTCGGCGTGCACAACCGGCAGGGCGGCGTCACCGGCCTGCTCGAATTTTTCTTCATAGATCCCTCGGCCGCTGTGATGGGGGCCGCCTTGTTGATCCACAACCCGCCGCTGCTGGACATCCTGCCGCTGTACATCGCCCTGATGCTGCTGAGCCCCTGGCTGCTGCGCCGAGGCCTGCAACAGGGCTGGCGCGGCGTGCTCACGCTCAGCGCCCTGCTCTGGCTGGCCCAGCAATGGGGTCTGGGTCTCGCGCTGCACGGGTTGACCGGCCGGCTGATCGATTTTCCGGTGCCTTACAAGGACATGGGCGCCTTCCACTGGTTGGCCTGGCAGGCGCTCTGGGTGGCCGGCCTGTGGCTCGGCGCGCGGCAGCAGCCGTTGCCGCGTTTCCCGTGGTGGCTGCTGGTGCCTGCGGCGCTGTACGCGCTGGGCATGCTGCTGTGGCGCCACATGGTGGGTCAGGACCCGATGCCTGGCGTGCCCGCAGTCGGCCAGTTGCTCGACAAATGGTCGCTCGGACCGCTGCGGGTCCTGAACTTCGCCAGCGTGTTCGTGCTGCTGGTGTCGGCCGGTCCCTGGCTGCGGCAGTTTCTGCCACGCCCCTGGCCGCTGGAATTGCTGGGGCGCAACTCGCTGTCGGTGTTTTGCGCCCACATCGTGATCGCGCTCTTCACGCTCGCCTTCTTCGGGTCCACCCAGGTCATCCGCCCCTGGACCACCGATGTCGCCTTGCTGGTGAGCGCATTCGCAGGTCTGTTCGCCGTCGCGATGACCGCGGAAGCACGCGAGCACCGTGGCTGGCGCCTGGCGCTGGTGTGGCGTTCAGGGGCGCAGATGCGCTGAGACGACCTGGCGCCAGAGGCCATAGCCCTCGGCGCTCAGGTGGAGCCGGTCGCGCTGATACAGCTCGGGCCGGGGCTGTCCGTCGTTGTCCAGCATCGACGTGTGCACGTCGATGTAATCGAGATCGTCGTGCGCCAGCACATGGGTCTGGATCAGCAGGTTGGCCTCGCGCATGGCCATCATGTGCGCCAGCCGCGAAGGGCTGGGTTTGATCGACAGGTAGGCGATCCGCGTGTTCGGCAGCGCGGTCCGCACCTGCTGCACGAACCGCACAAAGTGGGCCAGCAGGTCCTGTGGACTGGCACCCTCGGTCAGATCGTTTTCACCCGCGTAGAGCACCACCAGCCGCGGCCGGTATGGCAGCACGAGACGGTGCACCAGATCGGCGCAATCCGACAGGCGCGAGCCGCCAAAACCGCGCCGGATCACCACCGGCTGTTCGGGGAAAGCCGTCGTCTCCAGCCCGGTCCACATCCGGATGGACGAACTGCCCACGAACAGCACCCCTCCGGGCACCGGTGGCCGCTGCCCGTCGGCCGCGGCGAAGGCGTCCAGCTCGGCTTTCCAGCGCAGTTCGGCCGGTGAATCGCTCTGGGCTTGGGAACGGGTCCAGATCAGGGCCGCCAGCGCAGCCAGACACCCACGTCGGTTCATGCCGCGCCTGACCCGGTCATGCCCAGGCGGTGCATCCAGCCAGCGAGCGCGCGCTCGTCGGCGTTGCCGCTCTCATACATCGCCAGCATGGCCGCATGGGACTCGGGGCGGTGCTGGTTGAGCTTGAGCTTGCACTGCACGCCCGTGACGCACAACTCGAAGGCGACGATGCCGGCCAGCATCTTTTGCGCCAGCGTCGGGTCCAGACCGCGCCATTGCTCGGCGTATGGCGGCTCGTGGTCACCGATCAGTTGCTTGAGCAAGCGGTCCTTGGCGTCGGGCGCCTCGATCAGGGTCGCTTCCACCGTGCAGTGCACCGCGAGGTAGTTCCAGGTCGGCACACGCGCCAGATCGGGATACACCTTGGGCGAGAGGTAGGCGTGCGGCCCGAGAAAGCTCACCAGGGCCCGGGGGCGTGCCTGCAGGTAACGCCAGTGCGGGTTGGCTCTGGCGCAGTGACCCAGCAACCGCCAGGGCTCTTCGTCGGCCACCAGGTGCAGCGGCAGGTGGCTGACGAATGGAAATCCCTCGTCGTCGTTCGAGATCACGCTGGCGAACGGGTGCTCGCGCACCAACGTCCGTGCGTGGACGAGGTCCTTGTCGTTGAACTGGGGTGGCAGGTACATAGGTGGGTGGCTCCTGGGTGCCGACTGTAGCGGCGATCACTGAGGCCGCCGATGCCCAAAGCACATCGCAGTCATGCGGCTGAGGTGTACCGCACAGCTTCAGCGCAGTGGCCAGCGTCCCAGAACAATGTGCTTCGTCTGGCCCAGCAGGCTGTGCACCAGCACAAACTCGCGCGCCGTCCACGCCAGCGGCTCAACCGCCTGGACAGGCGTTCGCTCGCGATCGTAGAGCAGGGTCATGTGCGGGGTGAAGGTTCCACTGCGGGGCTTGGGGCAGGCTGCGCGTTGCAGCGCCAGGTCCAGTTTCTGCCACAGCTGCCGCAGGGCTTCGTGGGGCTGCCCGGAGCACAGCACCAAGGGGTGTGTGCCCCGGTGGGTGGTGAAGCTCATGGCCTGGTCGAATGCCACCTCCACGGGCGGCAAACGCACCGTGTCGGCCGCACGGCGCGCCGCGTCCACGATGTCTTCGCGCAGGCCCACATGGTCGCCCAGGTGGTGCAGGGTCACGTGCAAGCGCTCGGGCTCCAGCAGTTTGCCCGTCAGCCCGAATTGCTCGCGCAACGCGCTCGCCTGCCGCGACAACCTGGCGGCGTCGTCGGCACCGGGAAACAACGCCAGGAACAGGCGATCAGTGGGCTTCCCCGGTGCTTCAAACCCAGGCAGAGAGCCCTGCAGGGGTGCGGGTTGGTTTCGGCGGGTGTCCGGCATGGTGGTCACGACCAATGCGCTTCAGGCGCCGTTCACTCCCACTCGATGGTCGCGGGCGGCTTGCTCGACACGTCGTAGGTCACGCGGTTGATGCCGCGCACTTCGTTGATGATCCGGCTCGACACCTTTTTCAGCAAGGCATAGGGCAGCTCGGCCCAGTCGGCGGTCATGAAGTCGCTGGTCTGCACCGCGCGCAGGGCCACCACGTAGTCATAGGTGCGGCCATCGCCCATCACGCCCACGCTCTTGACCGGCAGGAACACGGTGAACGCCTGGCTCGTGAGGTCGTACCAGCTCTTGCCAGAGGGGTGGTCGATGGTGGAACGCAGTTCTTCGATGAAGATCGCGTCGGCCCGGCGCAGCAGGTCGGCGTATTCCTTCTTGACCTCGCCCAGGATGCGCACGCCCAGGCCGGGGCCGGGGAACGGGTGGCGGTACACCATGTCGTGCGGCAGACCGAGCGCCACGCCGAGTTCGCGCACCTCGTCCTTGAACAGGTCGCGCAGCGGCTCCAGCAGTTTCAGGCCCAACTGCTCCGGCAGGCCGCCCACGTTGTGGTGGCTCTTGATGGTGACAGCCTTCTTGCTCTTGGCACCACCGGACTCAATCACGTCCGGGTAAATAGTGCCTTGTGCCAACCACTTGGCGCCTTTTGTTGATGCACCACTTGAAATGAGTTTGGCGGCTTCGGCCTTGAAAACCTCGACGAACTCGCGGCCGATGATCTTGCGTTTGGCTTCCGGATCACTCACCCCGGCCAAGTGGCCGAGGAACTGGTCGGCCGCATCGACACGGATCACCTTGGCGTGCAACTTGCCGACAAACATGTCCATCACCATGTCGCCTTCGTTCAGGCGCAGCAGGCCGTGGTCGACGAACACGCAGGTGAGCTGATCGCCGATGGCACGGTGGATCAGGGCGGCCGCCACCGATGAATCGACGCCGCCGGACAGGCCGAGGATGACTTCTTCATCGCCCACCTGCTCGCGGATCTTCTGCACCGCTTCCTCGATGTGGTCGCGCATGATCCAGTCGGGCCGTGTGCCACAGATCTCCAGCACGAAGCGCTCCAGCAGCGCCCTGCCCTGCACCGTGTGCGTCACTTCGGGGTGGAACTGCACGGCGTAGTAGCCGCGCGCCTCGTCGGCCATGCCGGCAATCGGGCAGCTGTCGGTGCTGGCCATGAGCTTGAAGCCGGGTGGCATTTCGGTGACCTTGTCGCCGTGGCTCATCCAGACCTTGAGCATGCCGTGGCCCTCAGGCGTATGGAAGTCGGCGATGTCCTTGAGCAAAGGCGTGTGACCACGGGCGCGTACCTCGGCATAGCCAAATTCGCGGGTGTGGCCCGCCTCCACCTTGCCGCCGAGCTGCTGCGCCATGGTCTGCATGCCGTAGCAGATGCCCAGCACGGGCACGCCCAGTTCAAACACGGCATTCGGGGCCTTGTCGTCCACCTCGTAGACGCTGGCATGGCTACCGGAGAGGATCACGCCCTTGAGCTGGCCATCGGCGGCGAACTCGCGCACCCAGGCGTCGCTCACGTCGCAGGGATGGACCTCGCAATACACATGGGCTTCGCGCACGCGGCGGGCGATGAGCTGGGTGACCTGGGAGCCGAAATCGAGGATGAGGATTTTCTGGTGCTGCATGGAGGACGGGACCGCGGTAAAAGAATCAGCGCCGATTCAGCCAGCGCGCGCCGAAAAAGGCAGCGAGCGCCAGCAAGAACAGCAGGGACAGGGACTGCCAGAACTTTTCAGGATCATTGACCCGGCTGAACGGTTGCCGCCCCGGGGTTTCACCGGTCAGCAATCCGCAGACCACCATGCCGCCTAGCAAAAGCGCCAGCGCGTAGAGCGCCCACACTTGCCATTGCACGGGCTCGGGCGGTGGTGTGGGTCGCACGACGATCACTCGGCGCGGTAGTTCGGCGCCTCTTTGGTGATCTGCACGTCGTGCACATGGCTCTCGCGGATGCCGGCCGAGGTGATCTCGACAAACTCCGCCTTGTGCCGCATGTGCTCGATGGTGGGGCAACCACAGTAGCCCATGGAGGCCCGCAGGCCGCCGGCCATCTGGAAGATGATGGACACGACCGAGCCCTTGTAGGGTACGCGGCCTTCGATGCCTTCGGGCACCAGCTTGTCGGCGTTGGGATTGCCGGTGCTGGATTCCTGGAAGTAGCGGTCGGCGCTGCCCTGCTGCATGGCGCCGATGGAGCCCATGCCGCGGTAGCTCTTGTAGCTGCGACCCTGGTACAGCACGATCTCGCCCGGCGCCTCTTCGGTGCCGGCGAACATGCCGCCCATCATCACCGTGTTGGCGCCGGCCGCGATGGCCTTGGCGATGTCGCCGCTGTAGCGGATGCCGCCGTCGGCGATCATGGGCACGCCCGTGCCTTGCAAGGCGGTGGCCACATTGTCGATGGCCATGATCTGGGGCACGCCCACACCGGCCACGATGCGCGTGGTGCAGATCGAGCCCGGGCCGATGCCGACCTTGACGCCGTCGGCGCCGGCTTCCACCAGCGCCATGGCCGCACCGCCGGTGGCGATGTTGCCGCCGATCACGTCCACCTGTGGGTAGTTCTGCTTGACCCAGCGCACGCGGTCGATCACGCCCTTGCTGTGGCCGTGGGCCGTGTCCACCACGATGGCGTCCACGCCGGCCTTCACCAGCGCTTCGACGCGTTCTTCGGTGCCCTCGCCCACGCCAACCGCCGCGCCCACGCGCAGTCGGCCCGACGCATCGCGCGCGGCATTGGGGAAGTTGAGCTGTTTGGTGATGTCCTTGACCGTGATCAGGCCCTTGAGCTCGAACGCGTCGTTCACGAGCAGCAGGCGCTCCAGCTTGTGCTTGTTGAGCAGGGTCTTGGCCTCGGCCGGCGTGGTGCCGTCGGGCATGGTGATCAGGCGCTCGCGTGGCGTCATGATCTCGCTGACCGGCAGATCGAAGCGGGTTTCGAAGCGCAGGTCGCGCCCGGTGACGATGCCGACCACCCGGCCGGCCTCGACCACCGGGAAGCCGGAGATGCCGAGGTCGTCGGACAATTTCATGACCTGATGCACCGTGGTCTGCGGGGAGATCACCACCGGATCGCGCAGCACGCCCGACTCGTAGCGCTTGACCTTGGCCACGTGGGCGGCCTGCTCCTGCGGGGTGAGATTCTTGTGGATGATGCCGATGCCGCCTTCCTGGGCAATCGCGATCGCCAGTCGCGCTTCCGTGACGGTGTCCATGGCCGCGGAAACCAGGGGAAGGTTCAGCTTGATATTGCGGGAGAACTGGGTGGCGAGCGAGGTGTCCTTGGGCAGGACCTGGGAGTACGCTGGCACCAGCAACACGTCGTCGAAGGTGAGCGCTTTGCCGAGTAGGCGCATGGGGTAAAGCTCCAAAAGCGCCATTGTATCCGCCACCACCTCATGCCCATTCAAGGCCCGGATGTCAAAATCCGGGCACGGGAGTGACAAAAAGCGACCCAAACCACTTCTTGTTGACCTTGCATGGTGGTATGTCAAGCCGTTTGCCTGGCGAGGCCGTTAAACTGCGGCCCATGGCTCATCGCACACTCTCCCCAACATTCAAACGCGCCTGGTCCGTCGCGGCTGTGGCACTGCTCGGCTGTGGCAGCGTTCTGGCGCAATGGCAGTGGATCGACAGCTCCGGCAACCGCGTGTTCAGCGACACGCCGCCACCAGCGGGCGTGCCGGACAAGAACATTCTGAAGGGCCCTGGCGCCCGCGCCACGCCTGCCGAAGCGCCCGCCGCCGAAACAACTCCCGCCGCGACCGCTCCGACCACCGCTCCGAAATTGAGTGGGCGCGACGACGAACTGGAAGCCAAGAAGAAACAAGCCGAAGAAGCCGAGCAAGCCAAGAAGAAGGCCGAGGCGGCCAAACTGGCCAAGGCCCGCGCTGAAAACTGCGAACGTGCCAAGCGCGCCAAAACCACGCTCGACTCGGGTGTGCGCATGGCCACGATGAACGCCAAGGGCGAGCGCGAAATCATGGACGACAACGCCCGGGCGGCCGAAAGCAAGCGCCTCGACGCCATCGTGCGCTCCGACTGCGGCCCGCTCCCTGCGCCCAAGTGAAGGCGTTTCGCGCGCTGTGTCTGACTTGACTCAGTAACCCGCCTTGGAGCCCGGGCGCCTGCGGGCAAACAGACCGGCGCCGCGCGCGCCCTGCCCTACGAAACGCTCCCGACGTGCCACCTTGGGGTCCACCCGCAGCCGCCGGTAGACCTCCACCCGGTCCCCCTCGCGCAGCACAGTGTCGGGACCGGCTTTGTGGTTCCAGATGCCGGTGCTCAGACCTTGCGCCGCGATCTCCGGAAAACGCTGCAGCCAGCCCGCCTGCTCCAGCGCCTGCCACAGGGTACAGGCTCCGTCCACCGACAGCGCCTGCTCATGCACCTCGCGTGCGGCGCTGGCGTACATCAGGGTGATGTTCATGCCGTGCCCTCAGCCCGCACCATAGACCTGGTCGGCGCGCTTGACGAAGGCGTCCACCAGATTGCCGGCGATCTTGTCGAAAATCGGCCCCACGAGGGTGGCCAGGGTCTGGCTGGAAAAGCCATAGGTCAGGCGAAACTCCACTTTGCAGGCCCGCTGACTGCCGTCGCCCAGCGGGGTGAAATCCCAGCAACCTTCCAGGTGTGAAAACGGCCCGTCCACCAGCTCCATGAGCACCTGGCGATCGTCCACATGGGTGTTGCGGGTGGTGAAGCTGTGACGCAGGCCACTGAGCGCCATGCCGACACGGGCCACCATGCCACCCGCATCGCGCTCGATCACTTCGCTGTGATCGCACCAGGGCAGGAACTGCGGGTAATGGTGCACATCGGTCACCAGTGCGAACATCTCGTGCGCGCTGTGCCAAAGCAAAACAGACTTTTGAATCGTTTTCATACAATCGGCGTGCATTCAGGGCCATCTGCCAGATTCGGCAAGGCGCCCGCGCAGCGTGTTCGCTGCCATTGTATTGGCCTGAAACGGCCGCAACTGAAACCCCATGGCCACCAAACCCAGCAAGACCGCGCCCGCCAAGGGCGTCGACACCCGCATCGCCGACAACAAAAAAGCGTTCTACAACTACGCGATCGAAGAGCGCTTCGAGGCCGGGGTGGTGCTCGAAGGCTGGGAGGTCAAGGCCCTGCGCGAAGGCAAGGTGCAGCTCACCGACGGGTACGTGGTGATCCGGGCGGGCGAGCTGTTTCTGATCGGTTGCCAGATCAACCCGCTCAACACCGCCTCCACCCACATCAGCCCGGACGCGGTGCGCACCAAGAAACTGCTGCTGCACAAGGACCAGATCCGCCGCCTCATCGGCAAGATCGAGCAGAAGGGCTACACCCTGGTGCCACTGAACCTGCACTGGAAAAACGGCAAGGTGAAATGCGAGCTGGCATTGGCCAAGGGCAAGGCCGAACACGACAAGCGCGACACCATCAAGGAGCGCGAGGGCAAGCGCGAGGTGGAGCGGGTGATGAAGTCGCGCCACCGCTAGTTTTTTTGCGAGCACCGGGAATAAACCGGGTCTCCCGGGTGTTTGTGTGAGTGCAGCCCTGTGCTGCGTTCCGCAACATCCCCACTGGAGGTTTCCATGAAGTTCCCCGTGCTCGCCACCCTGACCCTCGCCCTGCTGGGCGCCACCGCATCCGTTTACGCTGAGGTGCCGGCCAAAACCATGAACGGCATGCTGGTGGGCCCCAACCAGATGACGCTCTACATCTTCGACAAGGATGTGGCCGGCAGCGGCAAATCCGTCTGCAACGGCCCCTGCGCCACCAACTGGCCGCCACTCATGGCGGCCGACAGCGACCAGCCCAGCGGCGATTTCACCGTGATCACGCGCGACGACGGCAAGAAACAATGGGCCGTCAAAGGCAAGCCGCTGTACTACTGGGTCAAGGACAGCAAACCTGGCGACGCCACCGGCGACGGCGTCAACAATGTCTGGCACGCGGCCAAGCCCTGAGTTCCGCTCTTCCCTGCCCTGCGCATGCATCCGAACGAGCTCCTGAGCGAAATCCCCGGTCTTCGGCGCTATGCGCGGGCGCTGACGGGCGATGCCTGGGCGGCCGACGACCTGGTGCAGGACACGCTGGAGCGTGCCTGCACGAAACACCGGCTGTGGCGCGAGGGTACGGATCTGCGCGCCTGGCTGTTCACCCTGATGCACAACCTGTACATGAACCAGTTGCAACGCGTCCGACGACAGAACGCCGCCGGACGCGAGGTGGATGTGGACGACAGCGAAGCCGAACTGATCGCGCCAGCCCTGCCCACCGACACCGCGCTCGATCTGCAGCGCTGCCTGCTGCTATTACCGGAGGAACAGCGCGAGGTGCTGCTGCTGGTGACGCTGGAAGACCTGTCGTACAAGACCGTGGCCCGGATCACGGGCGTGCCAGAAGGCACGGTGATGTCCCGGCTGTCGCGGGCTCGCCACCGGCTGCAGGCCCTGATGGATGGCGCACCGACCGCGGCCGGCTTGCCGCGTGCAGCCGAGCCGGTGCCGTTGCGCCGGCTGAAGTGAATTTGCTGGATGAGTGAACCCATGAAACCCGAGATGCCACCGCCCGTTGCCGCCCCCGTGACCGACGATGAGCTGCACGCCCTCATCGACGGCCACCTGCCGCCCGCGGACCGCCAGGCCATCGAAGCGCGGCTCTTGCAGCAGCCTGAGGCCAGCCGCCGGCTCGCCGACTGGCGTGCGCAGCGCGAAGCCCTGCGGGCACTGCATGCTCCCCTGCTGGAGGCGCCGGTGCCGCAGCCGATGCGCGACGTGCTGGGACGTGCCGCCGCCACTCGCCGCCAGACCAACGACTGGTGGCGCTGGGGCGGCATGGCTGCCAGCGTGGTGGTGGCCTTCGGCCTGGGTTGGCTGAGCCACGGGTCATGGCCAGGTCGGGCGGGCACGCCCAGCTTGGCGGGGCAACGGAGCCTGGCGTTTGCGCAGCAGGCGGCCGTGGCCCACGTGGTGTATTCACCCGAGGTCCGCCACCCCGTGGAAGTTTCCGCGAGCGAACAGGCGCATCTGGTGCAATGGCTCTCCAAGCGCCTGGGCAAGCCGCTGGCCATGCCGGACCTGGGCCCGCAGGGCTACCAGTTGATGGGGGGCCGCCTGCTGCCGGGTGACACCGGCGCGCGCGCCCAGTTCATGTACCAGGACGCCAGCGGCGTCCGACTGACCTTGTACCTGGGCGCACTGGACACCGGCCCGAACGGCGCGGCTGGGGATGAAACCGCGTTTCGCTTCACGGACGATGGCCCGGTACCGCGCTTTTACTGGGTGGATCAGGGCTTTGGCTACGCCCTGGCAGGCCCCCTGCCCCGCGAGACCCTGCTGGCGCTGGCCCGTGCGGTTCACGGCCAGCTCTGAGGAATCGAGGTCAGCCCAGCTGACGCAAGGGGTGTGCGTTGGCAGCCCAGGGGCTCTCAAAGAACGCGGCCACCTGCGCGGGCGTCACGTCTTCGATGCGCGGCGGGTTCCAGCGCGGGGCGTGGTCCTTGTCCACCGCCAGCGCACGAATGCCTTCCACCGTCTCGCTCTGCGCACCGGGCCGCAGATGGAAGCAGTGATGCACCATGTCCCGCTCCATGCGCAGGTCGTCGGCCAGGCCCATGGCGCGCGCGCGGCGCACTTGCTCCAGCACCACATGCAGCATGAGCGGTGAACGCTGGCGCAGGGTGGCGGCGGTGGCGCGCGCCCAGTCGCTGTCGGTGGCCTCCAGCGTGGTGATGATCTGCGTGAGATCGGGCAGCGCGAACACGCGATCGATTTCCGGCATGGGCCAGGCACCGGGAACGACCGTGGTGCTCAGGTGGCTGGCGCACCAGCGCTCCACCGAGGCGCCGTTTTCAAACGGAGTCTGTGCCAGCGAGGCCCACAAGCCAGGCAGACGGCCGGATTCGATGAAACCGTCGGCCAAGCCCGCAGCCATGGCGTCGCGTGCGCCCAGCACATGGCCCGTCAGCGCGAGGTATTCGCCCAGGCGGCCCGGGCAACGGCTCAGGAAGTAGCCGCCTCCCACGTCGGGGAACAGGCCGATGTTGGTTTCGGGCATGGCGAGCTTGCTGCGCTCGGTGACGATGCGCAGGCTCGCACCCTGGCTGATGCCCATGCCACCGCCCATGACGATGCCGTCCATGAGCGCGATGTAGGGCTTGGGGTAGGTGTGGATCAGGTGGTTGAGCGCGTACTCTTCGGTGAAGAAATCTTCCAGCGCGGGGTTGCCTGCGAGCGCGGCCTGGTGGAAGAAGCGGATGTCGCCCCCCGCGCAGAAGGCGCCGAACGGGCCTTCCTTGTTCACGCCACGCACCACCACGGCCAGCACCATGCCGTCGTCTTTCCAGGCCAGCAGCGCCTGGGTGATGGCGCGCAGCATCTCCAACGACAGGGCGTTGAGCGCCTTGGGCCGGTTCAACGTGATGCAGCCGACCCGGCCCTGGATCTCGGCGACGACGTGGGTTTCGGCGGTGGGAGCGTTCATCTTCGTGTTTCCGGAGGAAGCGTTCATTGTGGCGGTTTGTCGACCGTCTGGATACGTGGCATGCCGGCGCGCGAACGCCAGCCCAGCAGTTCGTTGAGCACCAGGGCGCCGATGACCAGGCTGCCGCCCAGCAGCACTTCGTCGCCCGGCACTTCGCCGGCCCCGATCCAGGCCCAGAGAATGCCGAAGATGACTTCGAGCAGGGCCAGCAGCGAGACCTCGGGCGCCTTGAGCACACGGGCGCAGACCACCGACAGCGCGCAAGGGATGGCCAGTTGCACCAGGCCCAGCAGGGCCAGCCAGGCCACGTCGCTGCCCGTGGCGGCGAAAGGCATTGCCAGCGGCCAGGTGAGCAGCGACGAGATCACCGCGCCCAGCAGCACCGAGGGCACCAGGTCGATCTTTTCGCCATGGGTCTGGCCGCGCTGCACCACCGTCCAGTTGATGGCACCGGCCACGGGCACGCACAGGGAAAACAGCGAGCCCAGCAACAGTCCGCCGGTATCGATCTCGGGGTGGGTCACGGCAGCGACGAACTGGCTGCCGTACATGTAGGCGATGCCTGCACCGGCCGCCACGATGGCCAGCCAGGTGCGTGTGGCCAGGCGATGGCCGATGAAGATGCGCGCAATCAACGCGGTGAACAAGGGCCCCACCGACATGATCACCAGCACGTTGGCCACGCTGGTGAAGGTCAGCGCGAGCATGAAGGCGGTGAACATCACGCTCCAGCACACGCCGGAAATCCAGAACGCCCCGGACTCCGGAATCAGGCCCCAGTGGCGCTTGAGCCAGAGGCGCCACGGCCCGGTGTCGGTCCGCTCTGGTGGCAGCAGGCCCTGGCCGCGGTCCATGTGGCGCCAGATCGGCAGGATCACCAGCAGCGAGAGCGCGGTGAACGCGCTGCGCCAGAACGTCACCTCAAAACGCGCGGCCGACTCCAGTTGGCGCGAAACCACACCGGCGATCGACCACATGAGGGTCACCGCCAGCATGAGGAACACCGCCTGGGTGTGGGTCAGGCGGTTCAGGGCCTTGAAGGGCATGGTGGGTGGTTCGCGCGGTGGCCCCGGTCGCCCCGCCCCAGGCGCACGGCCCGGCGGCGGAGCGTGGGGTCCAGGCTCAATCGCGGCTGGCGCGCTTGCGGTCCTGCTCTTTCAGGTGGCGCTTGCGCAAACGCACGGACTTGGGCGTGATTTCCACCAGTTCGTCGTCCTCGATGAATTCCACACCGTATTCCAGGTTCAGATCAATCGGGGGCGTGATCTTGATGGCATCTTCCTTGCCGGAGACACGGAAGTTGGTCAGCTGCTTGGTGCGCGTGGCGTTGACCACCAGGTCGTTGTCGCGGCTGTGGATGCCGACGATCATGCCTTCGTACACCGGGTCACCGGCCTTGACGAACATGCGGCCACGGTCGTCGAGCTTGCCCAGGGCGTAGGTGAAGATTTCACCGTCGTCCATGGAGATCAGCACGCCGTTCTTGCGGCTGGCAATGTCGCCCTTGTGCGGCTCATAGCTGTCGAAGATGTTGGAGATCAGGCCCGAACCACGGGTCAGGTTCAGGAACTCGTTGGTGAAACCGATCAGGCCACGCGCCGGAATGCGGTACTCCAGGCGCACGCGGCCACGGCCGTCCGGCTCCATGTTCACCAGCTCACCCTTGCGCTCGCCCAGCGCCTGCATCACGCCGCCCTGGTGCTGCTCCTCGATGTCGGCCGTCACCAGCTCGATAGGCTCGTGGCGCACGCCGTCCACATCCCGGAACACCACGCGCGGCTTGGACACCGCGAGTTCGTAGCCTTCGCGGCGCATGTTTTCCAGCAGGATGGTCAGGTGCAGTTCACCACGGCCCATCACTTCAAAAATGCCGTCTTCGTCGGTTTCCTTCACACGCAGCGCGACGTTGTGCTGCAGTTCCTTTTGCAGCCGGTCCCAGATCTGGCGGCTGGTGACGTACTTGCCTTCGCGGCCGGCCAGCGGGCTGGTGTTGACGCAGAAGTTCATGGTCAGCGTCGGCTCGTCGACCTTGAGCATGGGCAGCGGTGCCGGGCTGAGCGGATCGGTCACGGTCACGCCGATACCGATGTCGGGAATGCCGTTGATCAGCACGATGTCGCCCGGACCGGCTTCGGTCACCTGCACGCGGTCCAGACCCTGGAACGTGAGCACCTGGTTGACACGGCCCTTGAAGGACTTGCCGTCCGGACCTTCCATGACCAGCACGTCCATCGAAGGCTTGATGGTGCCCGCGCTGATGCGGCCCACGCCGATGCGGCCCACGAAAGTCGAGAAGTCGAGTGCGGAAATCTGCAGTTGCAGGGGCGCCGCTGGGTCACCCTGCTGGGCCGGCACGTGCTTGAGCACGGTGTTGAACAGCGCCGACATGTCCGGGCCCCACTGCTCACCGGGCGCGCCCTCTTCCAGCGAGGTCCAGCCGTTGATGCCGGAGGCGTAGACCACGGGGAAGTCCAGCTGTTCGTCGTTCGCGCCGAGCTTGTCGAACAGGTCGAAGGCGGCGTTGATGACCTTGTCGGGGTTGGCACCGGGCTTGTCCACCTTGTTGACCACCACGATGGGCTTGAGGCCCAGGGCCAGCGCCTTCTTGGTCACGAAGCGGGTCTGGGGCATCGGGCCTTCCTGGGCGTCGATCAGCAGCACCACGCCGTCCACCATGGACAGCGCGCGCTCCACTTCACCACCGAAGTCCGCGTGGCCGGGGGTATCGACGATGTTGATGTGGGTGCCCTGCCAGCTGACCGCGCAGTTCTTGGCCAGGATGGTGATGCCACGCTCGCGCTCGATGGCGTTGTTGTCCATCACGGTGTCGACCACTTTTTCGTGCTCGGCGAAGGTGCCGGACTGGCGCAGCAACTGGTCAACCATGGTGGTTTTTCCATGGTCAACGTGGGCGATGATGGCGATGTTGCGGATTTGTTTGCTCATGTTGCGGTTTCCAGGATTTGCTGTATTTCGATGGGGCTCAGCAGCCGCCCCGGGATCAGTTCACCACCTTGGGTGTGGCCACTGCCCAGCAGGACGGGCCTGGGCGATGGTTCGTTTTCGCTGGATTCGGCTCCGGGCCCGGGGCCGAACACGGCCACCTGCCCCTGATCGGGCCAGTTGCCCCGACGGCGAACGCCACTGAGGAAGCGTCCGGCGCCTTCGGCATCGAGCGCCACCGGTGTGTGCCCGCCCAGCAGGATGTCTACAGGCAAGAGTCGGGCCACGCGTTGCGCTTCGCTGTCGGCCTCCAGCGCTTCGAGCGTGGTGCACTGTGATTCGTCGAACGGGCCGGTGGCGGTGCGGCGCAACATGATGAGGTGCCCGCCACAGCCGAGCGCTTCACCGATGTCTTCGCCCAGGGTGCGGATGTAGGTGCCTTTGCTGCAGCGCACGCGCAGCCGCAGCTGAGGGGCTTCGCCCTGGAGCTGCATGTCGAGCAACTCCAGTTCGTGGATCACCACATGGCGTGCTTCGCGCTCGACCGTCTCGCCATCGCGGGCGTATTCGTAGAGCGGCTTGCCGTCCTTCTTCAGGGCGCTGTGCATGGGCGGCACCTGCTCGATCGGGCCGGTGAAACGGTCCAGCACCTCGACCACCTGACCCACGCTGCAGGTCACGGGCCGGGTCTCGATCACCTCGCCCTCGGCGTCGCCGGTGCGGGTCTTCACCCCCAGCCGCACGGTGGTCTCGTAGGTCTTGTCGGCATCCAGATGGAGCTGGCTGAACTTGGTGGCGGCACCGAAACACAGGGGCAGCACGCCAGTCGCCAGTGGATCCAGCGTGCCGGTGTGGCCGGCTTTTTCGGCGCGCAGCAGCCATTTGGCCTTTTGCAGAGCCTGGTTGCTGGAAAGACCCAGCGGTTTGTCGAGCAACAGCACCCCATGCACAGGGCGCCGTTGCACCCTGGTGCTTAGGCGCTGCATGGTCAGTCTCCGTCTTTGGAACGAGAGGCCACCGCCTTGGAAATCAAGGCGTTCATGTCGGCCGCGCGCTCGGTGGTGCGGTCGAACACGAAGTGCAGCGTGGGCACGGTGTGGATGTGCAGGCGCTTGAACAGGCCACTGCGCAGAAAACCAGCCGCGGTGTTCAGGCCTTGCAGGGTCTCGGCCGGATCGCCGGTGAGCAGGCTGAAAAACACCTTGGCGTGCGCATAGTCGGGTGTGACCTCGACCGCGTTGATCGTGACCATGCCCACCCGCGGGTCCTTGAGTTCGCGCGCGATCAGCTCGGACAGATCGCGCTGGATCTGGTCGGCCACGCGGAAGCCGCGATTGGGAGTGGATGATTTCTTGACGGCCATGGTCTTCAGACCCCGCTTTCCAACGGCAACCACCAGCGCTGAGCGCGCGGCACGTAGAAGCGCTGCGGATTGTGCGACAGAGCCACGCGCTCGGCACGGCCCGTGATGCGGTGGACGTCGATGAATCCGATGAAACGCGAGTCCCGGCTGTTGTCGCGGCTATCGCCCAACACCAGCACATGCCCTTCGGGAACCCGCACCGGGTCAAACGCCTTGACATGGTTGAGCGGCGGAATCAGCGCGGTTTCGTGCCGACGCTGGCCGAGGCTCTCAAGCCAGACCTCCACAGACAGCGGACCCTGCTCGGTGGGCACGGTGCGGGCACTGTCGAGCAATACCCGTTCTTGTGCCTGGCCATTGACGATCAGGGTGTTGTCGAGCATCTCGACCGTGTCACCGCCGACCGCCACCACCCGTTTGATCAGGTTCAGGCCATCGGCGGGCGAGTCGAACGTCACCACGTCGCCCGCCTCGGGCTCGGCCCAGCGGGTGATGTGGGTCAGCGTGAAAGGCACACGCAGGCTGTAGGCAAGCTTGTTCACCACGACACGGTCGCCCGCCACCAGGGTGGGGTTCATGGACGAGGACGGCACGTAGTTCCAGTCGGCCACGGCCGAGCGGAACACGAGCATGAAGCCGATGAACAGCATCAGCCCCTTGTACTCTGGCCAGAAACCTTTGGACGGGCGCATGGTGTCTTGTGCTCCAGGCATCAAAGCGTACGGGCCACTTCTTTGACCTCGAAGAACTCCAGCTGATCACCCTCACGGATGTCGTTGTAGTTCTTGAGCTTGATACCGCACTCGAAGCCTTCCTTGACTTCGCGCACATCGTCCTTGAGGCGCTTGAGCGTGTCGATCTCGCCGGTGTAGACCACCACGTTGTCGCGCAGCAGGCGGAAGTGCGCGTTGCGGGTGACCATGCCCGAGGTGACCATACAGCCCGCCACGGTACCGATCTTGGAGGCCACGAAGACGGTGCGGATCTCGGCCGAGCCGATGACCTCTTCGCGCTTCTCCGGTGCCAGCATGCCCGACATGGCCGCCTTCAACTCGTCCACGGCGTCGTAGATGATGTTGTAGTAACGCAGGTCCACGTCGTTGCCCTCGGCCAGCTTGCGTGCACCCACATCGGCACGCACGTTGAAGCCAATGATCACGGCCTTGGACGCGATGGCCAGGTTGACGTCGGACTCGCTGATGCCGCCGACGCCCGAGAACACCAGCTGCACCTTGACCTCGTCGGTCGAGAGCTTGAGCAACGAGGCGCCCAGCGCTTCCTGCGAACCCTGCACGTCGGCCTTGACGATGATCGGCAGCACCTTGACTTCGCCGGCGGACATATCGGTGAACATGTTCTCCAGCTTGGCCGCCTGCTGTTTGGCCAGCTTGGTGTTGCGGAACTTGCCGGCGCGGTAGGTCGCGATCTCGCGCGCACGGCGCTCGTCGGTCATCACCATGAAATCGTCACCGGCTTGAGGCACTTCGGCCAGACCCTGGATCTCCACCGGGATGGACGGACCAGCGGATTTGATGGTCTTGCCATTTTCGTCGAGCATGGCACGCACGCGGCCCGAGGTCTGACCGACCAGGATCACATCGCCGGTCTTGAGCGTACCGCTCTGCACCAGCACCGTGGCCACCGCACCGCGGCCCTTGTCCAGGCGCGCTTCGATCACCAGGCCCTTGGCCATGGCGTCCACCGGCGCCTTGAGCTCCAGCACTTCGGCCTGCAGCAGCACCTGTTCGAGCAGCGCGTCCACGCCCTCGCCGGTCTTGGCCGACACGCCCACGAAGGGCACGTCGCCACCGAATTCTTCGGGCACGACCTCTTCGGACACCAGCTCCGAACGCACCTTCTCCAGGTTGATGCCGGGCTTGTCAATCTTGGTGAGTGCAACGACCATGGGCACACCCGCCGCTTTCGCGTGCTTGATGGCTTCCTTGGTCTGCGGCATGACACCGTCATCGGCGGCACACACCAGGATCACGATGTCGGTCGCCTGCGCACCACGGGCCCGCATGGCGGTGAACGCCTCGTGACCCGGGGTATCGAGGAATGAGATCACGCCGCGCGGGGTTTCCACGTGGTAGGCGCCAATGTGCTGCGTGATGCCGCCGGCCTCGCCCGCGGCCACCTTGGCGCGGCGGATGTAGTCCAGCAGCGAGGTCTTGCCGTGGTCGACGTGACCCATGACGGTGACGACAGGCGCACGTGGCAGCAACTCGGCTTCGTGTTGCGAGGCATCTTCGTCGGTGAAGGCTTCCGGATCGTCCAGCGCGGCCACGACGGCCTTGTGGCCCAGCTCTTCCACCACGATCATGGCGGTGTCCTGGTCCAGCGGCTGGTTGATGGTGACCATCTGGCCCAGCTTCATCAACTGCTTGATGACCTCGGACGACTTCAGGCTCATCTTGTGCGCCAGCTCGGCCACCGTGATGGTTTCCGGCACATGCACTTCGAGCACCTTGAACTCGGTCGGCGCCACGAAGCTGCTCTGGCCCGCATCGCGGCTGTCGCGGTCGTTGCGGCGGCCACTGCCACCGCGCGGACCACCGCGCCAGTTGGAGCGTCCGGCGCTGGTGTCGCCACGGGTCTTGATTTCCTTCTTCTTGGCCGCGTCGTCCTTCCAGGTGGACGACAGGTTCTCGGACTTGACCTCCTTCTTCCCAGCCGCGCCCGGCGCGGCAGTCGCACCGGCCACCGCGGGGGCGGGTTTGCCGGGCGTCCCTGCGGGCTTGTGCAAAGTGCCTTTGATGCCGGCCTTGGGGTCGGGCGTGGGCTCGGGCTTCTTGGCCACCAGGGTCTTGGCCGGGGCGGCCATCATGGCGCGGATGTTGGCGGCTTCGGCCTCGGCCTTGCGGCGACGCTCCACCAGATCCTGGGCACGCAGTTCCTCGGTCTTCTTGGTCTCTGCGTTCTTGTCGGCCAGCACGCGGGCCGCCGATTCACGCTCCAGCGTCGCGGTCTTGGCCTGGGTCTGCTTGGCCGCACGTTCGGCTTGCGCGGCTTCGTCGGTGACAACGGATTCTTCTTGCTGCGCGGCCGCGGCCTGAGCGGCAGCCTGGGCGGCCTCGGCGGCAGCACGGGCCCGCTCGGCCTCGGCCTGGCGCGCCTCTTCGGCCTCGCGCTCCAGACGCTTCTGGGTCAGCTCTTCTTCCTGGCGGCGCAGCAGCTCAGCCTGCCGACGGGCGTCTTCCTCGCGCCGGGTCAGTTCTTCCTTGTCCACCACGGGTGCGGGGGCCACCGGCTCGGCAACCGGCTCGGGCGCAACGATTTCGTCATCGCGCTTGATGAAGGTGCGCTTCTTGCGCACTTCCACCTGGATCGTGCGGGCACGTCCGGTGGCATCGGCCTGCTTGATTTCAGAGGTCGACTTCTTGACGAGAGTGATCTTCTTGCGCTCACCACCGACCGTGCCATGGCTGGCCTTGAGATGGCCCAGCAGCATCTGCTTGTCGGATTCGGTGACCGGATCGGTCCCGGACGTCTTGGGAACCCCGGATGCGGAGAGTTGCTCCAGCAAAACGGAGGTGGGCTTGTTCAGCTCGGCAGCCAATTCGGCGACGGTGGTACTTGTCATAGGTTCTTTTCTCCGCTGGGGCCTCCGCTGGTCAATTCGTGGATTGCGCTTCGTCACCGGTAAACCAGTGCGCGCGGGCCAGCATGATCAGCGCTGTGGCCTCTTCAGGCGTCTGTGCGGTGATGTCGGTCAACTCGTCGGTGGCCAGGTCGGCCAGCTCGTCGCGGGTGTGGATGCCCGCATCGGCGAGTTTGCCGATCAGCTCGGGGGTCACGCCTTCGAGGTCGCGCAGGTCCTGCGAAACCTCCTCGACGCTTTCTTCCCGGGCAATTTCCATGGTCAGCAGGGCATCCTTGGCGCGGGTGCGCAGCTCGTTGACCGTGTCCTCGTCAAAGGACTCGATTTCCAGCATCTCCTGCAGCGGCACGTAGGCCACTTCTTCGAGGCTGGTGAAACCTTCCTCGATCAGGATGTCGGCGATTTCCTGGTCCACATCCAGCTTGGCCATGAAAATTTTGCGGATGCCGTCGGCCTCTTCGGCCTGCTTCTGGGCCGACTCGTCGGCCGTCATGATGTTGATGCGCCAGCCGGTCAGCTCGGACGCCAGGCGCACGTTCTGGCCGCCGCGACCGATGGCGATGGCGAGGTTTTCCTCGTCCACCACCACGTCCATGGCGTGACGCTCTTCGTCGACCACGATGGACTGCACATTGGCCGGCGCCAGGGCGCCGATGACGAACTGGGCCGGATCTTCGCTCCAGAGCACGATGTCCACGCGCTCGCCGGCCAGTTCGTTGGTCACACCGTTGACGCGCGAGCCCCGCACACCGACGCAGGTGCCGATGGGGTCAATGCGCTTGTCGTTGGTGTGCACCGCGATCTTGGCGCGCGAACCGGGGTCGCGGGCACAGGTCTTGATCTCGAGCAGGCCCTGTTCGATCTCGGGCACTTCCTGGCGGAACAGTTCGATCATGAACTCGGGCGCCGAGCGCGACAGCAGGATCGGTGCACCACGCAGGGTGAGGTCCACTTCCATGATCATGGCGCGCACACGGTCGCCCGTGCGGAAGTTTTCCTTCGGGATCATCTCGCCACGCTTGAGCCGGCCTTCGACACGGCCGCTCTCGACGATCAGGTCGCCCTTGTCCATGCGCTTGACGGTGCCGACGAAGATCTTGTCGCCGCGTGACATGAAATCGTTGAGCAGCATCTCGCGCTCGGCGTCGCGAATCTTCTGCAGGATCACCTGTTTGGCGGCCATGGCACCGATGCGGCCAATGGGCACGCTCTCGACCGGTTTTTCGATGTAGTCGCCCTCTTCGATGTCGGCGATCTCGTCGCGCGCATCGCTCAGCAGCTCTTCGGCGTCCGGATTCTGCAGACCGGCTTCATCGGGCACGACAAGCCAGCGACGGAAGGTCTCGTAGGCGCCGGTGTCCGGGTCCATCGCGACACGGATGTCCACATCGCCCTTGTAGAGTTTCTTGGTGGCCGAGGCCAGCGCCAGTTCAACGGCGCCCAGCACCACGTCGCGTTCGACGTTTTTCTCGCGCGAGATGGCATCGATCAGCATCAACATTTCGCGGTTCATATCACTCGCCCACCTTTCCGGATATCGTTTTCAGATTCAAAACAGTTGCTTCCATGCATTTCCACGCAGCGTGCGCCATTCAATGGGGGCCCGCTGCACCCGGGGCCTGCCGGCCCTTGAAATTCACAATGGGCGCCAGCCGTGCCTGCTGGACATCATCCAGCGCAAAGGTCAGCGCCTGCAGAGGCGGAGGCACACGCTTCTTACTCACGCGCTGCCCGGGCTTGGGTTCGGGCGCATCGCTCCAGACCACCTGCCACTGCACCCCATCGGCGGCGCGCTCCAGCGTGCCGCGAAATTTTTTCCGATTGGCCGAGACGTCCGTTCCCGTGGCACCGATCGGCGCCTTCAGGGTGATGTCCACCACGTGGCCGGCAAATCGGACGTAATCGATCTCCCGCTTGAGCGGCCGATCGATGCCCGGAGAGCCCACTTCCAGCCGCCGGTACTCCAGCCCCTCGACCTCCAGCAGATACTGCAGCTGGCGGGTGATTTTCTCGCAGTCTTCCACCGTCACGAAACGCTCGACCGGCAGTTCCTGCCCGTCCTGCGGCGCCTGCCATGGCCAGTCGATGGTGACCCGCAACAAACCACTGGCGGAGCGTTCAAGGTCCACCAGGTCATAACCCAGTCCGGTGACGGTCTGCTCTACGGTGTCTTGCCAAGCCATCTTGTGTGGTGTCTGCCCTGAGGGTTTGCGTGAAAGGAAAAGCGTTCGGCCAAAAAAAATGGGCCGGTAGTAACCCGCCCATTTGGTCGTGAAGCCGGGATTGTAACCCGTCTACTCTCCCGTTTGCAAGATCGCACAGGCGATCAGGCACCGAAGCGCCGAATTCATATCCCCAGCACCCATTGGATGATGTTTTTCGCCAGGAAACCCAGCATGCCGAACGACAACACCAGGAAAAGAACGAAGGTTCCGAATTTGCCCGCTTTGGATTCCAGCGCCAGGTTCAGCACGATGAACAGCATGTACAAAATGAACGCGCCGACACCAAAAGTCAGTCCGAACTGGGCAATCTGACCTTCGGTATAGCCAAAGAGGGTGGTTTCCATGATGAAAGCGGTGGGATTCAGGTCTGGGTCGGCGCGGACGCCTGGAGATCGGGTAGGCGCTGGCTCAGATCGCAGTAGGCGTGCCAGCTGGCATGGGCGATCACGGGAATGAGAACGATCAGGCCCAGCAGCGCGGTCAGCATGCCGATGCCGGCCAGGACGGCGATCACCAGCGCCCACAGCGCCATGGGGCCCGGGTGGGTGGCCACCGCTCGCCAGCTCTCGGCCACCGCCATGCTCACCGGGACCGAGGTATCCACCAGCATGGGCAGCGCCACCACGCTGGACGCGTAGACCGGGGCCGCCAACAACGCGCCCATCAGCAACCAGACTTCAAACAGGCCGATGTCGCGCACGAGCACCACGTGGCGCAGGAAATCGACTGGTTTCAGGATTGGCTCAGGCGACCACAGCGTGATCAGACCGGCGGAGGTGAGCACCCAGCCGGTGCCCGCCAGCCCCAGCAGCAGGCCGAAACGCACCAGGCGGCCGTCGCCCGAGCGCCAGAGCTGGAGCACCTCGGCCATGCCCACGCAGTGGCCGCGGCTGCAGGCCCGGCTGACGTGGTACAGACCGGTGGCCAGGATGGGTGCGACGATGAGAAAGCCCGAAAACGCGCCCGCGAGCCACCAGAACTGGTCGCGTGCGGCCCACAGCAGCAGCCAGCCGAACGCCGCCAGCAGCAGGCCGTGGATCAGGCCGGGTGCCGGGTTGCGCCGCAGATCGGCCCAGCCCAGCGCCAGCCAGCGCAGGGGGGAGCGCAGGGTGACGGGGGCAGGCAGGGTGGCGGGTGGATGGGAAAGCCTGTCGTTCATGCTGTGTTCCAGAAGACGGAGGGCCGGGCAAACCGCGTGTTGTAACCGGCCGGCCCCTGTTTGGGGTTGATAAAAGTCAAGAGGCCACAGTGTGGCCCCTCTCAGGACGATGCCTGAACCAGGATGTGCGTGTAGGAATGCCCGGGCGATTCCAGCACGTTTTGCACGGAACCCTGCTCGACCACCTGGCCGTCTTTCATGACCAGCACGTCGTGCGCCATGGCCCGGATCACGTCCACATCGTGTGTGATGAGCAGATAGCTCAGGCCGCGCTCGCGCTGCAGGCGCTGCAGCAGACCGAGCACCTGTTTCTGCACCGTCACGTCCAGCGCGCTGGTCGGCTCGTCGAGCACCAGCAGGCGCGGCCCCACGATGAGCGCGCGAGCGATGGCCAGGCGCTGGCGCTGCCCGCCGGAAAACTCGTGCGGGTAGCGCTGCAGCCAGTCGCTGCCGTGGCGCGGATCGTCCACCAGGCCCACGTCGGCCAAGGCCACCACCACCCGCTCCCGCCGCTGAGCGGCGGAGAGTTGCGGCTGGTGCACCAGCAGGCCCTCTCCCACGATCTGCTCGATGGTCATGCGCGGCGAAAGCGATGAGAACGGGTCCTGGAACACCACCTGGATGCGCTGTCGCAGAGCGCGGGCCTGCCCCGTGCGCAAGGCCTCGGCCCAGTCCAGCCCTGTCACGGCCAGCTCGCCGCCATGCGGCAGCAGGCCCAGCACCGCCAGGGCCAGCGTGGACTTGCCGGAGCCGGATTCGCCGATCACCCCTAGGGTCTGGCCGGGCGCAATATCCAGGTCGGCCCCCTGCACCGCCACGAACTCGCCCTTGCTGAACCAGCCGCGCAGCCCCGGCAAGGGCACGGGATAGCCCACCCGCAGCCCCCGCGCCCTCAACACCGGCGCCGCCGCCTGAGCCGGCGCCGGCACCACGTCGCGCTCGGGTTTGCTGGCCATCAGCATGCGGGTGTAGGCGTGCTGCGGCGCGTCAAACACCTCGGCCACGCCGCCCTGCTCCACCAGATGGCCGCGTTCCATGACCGCCACGCGGTCGGCAAAACGGCGCACCAGGTTCAGGTCGTGGGTGATCAGCAGCACCGCCATGCCGTGCTGGCGCTGCAGATCGGCCAGCAGATCGAGGATCTGGCCGCGCAGGCTCACGTCGAGCGCGGTGGTGGGCTCGTCGGCCAGCAGCAGCTTCGGGCTGCTGGCCAGCGCCATGGCGATCATGGCGCGCTGGCGTTGGCCACCGCTGAGCTGGTGCGGGAAGGCGTTGGCGCGCCGCGCGGGCTCGGGAATACCGGTGGAGGCCAACAGCTCGACCGTGGCCGCCAGCGCCTGCCGGGGCGTGAGACCCTTCTTGAGCTGCAGCACCTCGCCGATCTGGTCGCCCACGGTGTAGAGCGGGTTGAGCGCGGTCATGGGCTCCTGGAAGATGATGGCCACCTCGTCGCCGCGCACGCCGCGCAACTGGTGTTCGCTCATCTGCAGCAGATCGCGCCCTTGCAGCAGCGCCGAGCCGCTGACCTCGGCGTTGTGCACCAGGCGCAGCAGCGAGAGCGCGGAAACCGTCTTGCCCGAGCCCGACTCACCCACCAGGGCCAACTTTTCGCCGGCCCGGATGGAGAAGTCGATGCCGTGCACGACTTCCTGGGCGCCGAACGCCACGCGCAAACCTTTGACGTCGAGCAGCGCAGCGCCGAACCCCGCCGCCGGACCGTCCCAAGGCGGAGCAGCCTCCTCGGAGGGCAGCGAACCACGCGCGGCGGGGAGCATGGGGGCACTCATTGGTCGGCCTTGCGTGGATCGAGCGCGTCGCGCAGCGCATCGCCCATGAAGGTCAGCAGCAGCAGCGTGATCACCAGCACGGCGAAGGTGGACATGGATATCCACCAGGCGTCGATGTTGTTCTTGCCCTGGCTGAGCAGTTCACCCAGGGACGGCGTGCCCGGCGGCACGCCCAGGCCCAGGAAGTCCAGCGACGTGAGCGCCAGGATGGCCGCGCTCATGCGGAACGGCAAAAAGGTCACGACCGGTGTCAGGCTGTTCGGCAAGACATGGCGCCAGATGATCTGCCAGTTCGACAGACCCAACGCCCGCGCGGCCCGCACGTAGTCGAGCTGGCGATTTCGCAGGAATTCCGCGCGCACATAGTCCGACAGGCCCATCCAGCCGAACAGGCTCAGCAGCACCAGCAACAGGCTGATGCTGGGCGCGAACACGGCGGAGAAGATGATGAGCAGGTACAGCTCGGGCATGGAACCCCAGATTTCGATGAACCGCTGGAACGCCAGGTCGGTCTTGCCGCCAAAGAAGCCCTGGATGGCGCCCGTGACCACCCCCAAGGCCACCCCGATGGCAGTGAGCGCCAGCGCAAACAGCACGCTGACGCGAAAGCCGTAGATCAGCTGGGCCAACAGGTCGCGCCCGCGGTCGTCGGTACCGAACCAGTTGTCCAGCGTGGGCGACGAGGGGTTGGGCTCCTTCGCAAAATAGTTGAGCGTCTTCGGCCCGTAGGGGTTGGGCGCGTAGAGTGCCCAGTTGTTGCCACGGCTCAGCTGTTCGCGGATGAAGGGGTCGAGGTAATCGGTGGTGGTTTCAAAGTCGCCCCCGAACACGGTTTCCGGGTAGTCGCGCACCATCGGGAAATAGGTGTTGCCCTCGTAGCGCACGATCAGCGGCCGGTCGTTGGACAGCAGTTCGGCGAACAGGCTGGCCACCACCAGCACGCAAAAGATCACCAGACTCCAGTAACCCAGGCGGTTGCGCTTGAAGCGCTGCCAGGCGCGGCGGGAGGGGGAAGCGGCGGCCATCTCGCTCAATCAAACTTGACGCGCGGGTCGACCCACACGTAACAGAGATCGGAAACCAGCTTGGTCACCAGCCCGATCAGCGTGAAGAAGAACAGCGTGCCCAGCACCACGGGATAGTCGCGCCGGATCACGCTCTCGTAGCTCAGCAGACCCAGCCCGTCCAGCGAAAACAGGGTCTCGATCAGCAGCGAGCCGGCGAAAAACGCACCGATGAAGGCCGACGGAAAACCCGTGACGATGGGAATGAGCGCGTTGCGAAAAATGTGCTTCCACAGCACCTGGCGCTCGCTCAGGCCCTTGGCCCGCGCCGTCACCACATACTGCTTGCGGATTTCCTCCAGAAAGGCGTTCTTCGTGAGCATCGCCGTCACCGCAAAGCTGCCCAGCACCATGGCGGTGATGGGCAGGGTGATGTGCCAGAGGTAGTCCACGATGCGTGCACCCCAGCTGAGTTCCTCCCAGTTGGACGAGGTCAGGCCGCGCAGTGGGAACCACTGCAGTTGCCCGCCAAAGATCACCAGCAGCGCCACACCCAGCACAAAACCGGGGATGGCGTAGCCCACGAGCACGAGCAGCGTGGTGACCAGATCGAAACGTGAACCGGCGCGCACGGCCTTCGCCACCCCCAGCGGCACGGCCACCAGGTAGCTGATGAAGAAGGTCCACAGGCCCAGGCTGATCGACACCGGCAGCTTCTCGATGATGAGTTCCGACACCGCCTTGTTCTGGAAGAAGCTGGTGCCCAGGTCAAAGCGCGCGAACTGCCCCAGCATCTGGACGAAGCGCTCGTGCGCCGGCTTGTCAAAGCCATACAGCGCCTTGATCTGCTCCAGCCTCTGTGGGTCCACGCCCTGGGCACCGCGGTACACCGAGCCCCCTTCAGCGCTGCCGCCCCGCCCGGTGCGCGCCTCGGCCAGGTACTGGTCCACCGGCCCGCCCGGCACGAACTGGATCACCACGAAGGTGAGCAGCAGGACCCCGAACAGCGTCGGGATCATGAGCAGGAGGCGTTTGAGGATGTAGACCCACATGGTCAGTTTGTAACCGATCTCATGGATCAAAACGGGATGATCCGGCGCGAACGGATTCTGTCCAGAACGCCGCGGAACCGGCTTTGCCGGGCCGCCAGCGTTGCCCCTTGAGGGGCTGAGCGGCTACGCGCAGCGAGCAAGCGATGGGGGTGGTCACCGCGACCACCAGGTGTCGATGGCCCAACCTTCCCCGGCGGCGTAGGGCGGCATGTCCTTCGGCCGCTCCAGCCGCCAGGCGTTGTAGACCATGCGGTGGGTGGTTGCCGACCACTGCGGGATTAGGTAGTGGCTGTGGCTGATGACGCGGTCCAGTGCGCGGCAGGCGGCCAGGAAGTCCGGCTTCGTGCGGGCATCGACCATGCGCGCGATGAGTGCGTCCACCGCCGGGTTGTTCACGCCGGCGAAGTTGCCCGAGTCTTCGGTTTTTGCCGCGTGGCTACCGAACAGGTCCGCGTATTCGGCGCCAGGGTTGGGTGTGCCGCCAAAGGCGATGGAGATGATGTCGAAGTCGAAACCGCGCAGCCGCTGCTGGTACAGCGCGAAATCCACGGGTCGGAACCTCAGTTCGATACCGAGCTTTTCGAGGTTGCGCATCCAGGGCGTGACCACCCGGGCACCGGTTTCGGCGCTGTCCAGGTATTCCAGCACCATGGCCTGCCCCTGCGCATTGCGCAATTGACCACCCTGCACGGTCCAGCCCGCTTCACGCAACAAGGCCTGGGCCCGCCGGAGGTTGGCGCGCAGCGAGTTCTCGCCGTCGGTACGGGGCGGTGTGTACATGGGCCCGAAGGCAGCCGCAGGCAATTGGGCACGCCAGCGCTGCATGAGTGCCAGCTCCTGCGACCCGGGCTCCCCGGTGGGCGAGCAATCGGTGTTGCCAAACAGCCCCTGCACGCGCTGGTAGCCGCCGTAGAACAACTGGCGGTTCATCCACTCGTAGTCCATCGCCAGACCCAGCGCCTCGCGCACGCGGATGTCGTCCAGCGGCTTGCGACGGGTATTGAGCACGTAGCTCTGGAACCCCATGGGCAGGCGGTGGCTGAACTCGGCCTTGACCAGTTCGCCGGTGTTGAAACGCTTGCCGTTGACCCGGCGCGCCCAGTCACCGGCCGAGAAGAAGCGCATCAGGTCGAACTCACCGGCCTTCAGTGCCTCCAGCCGCGCGGTGTTGTCCTTGTAGATCTTGACCGTGATGCGGTCGAAGTTGGCCGTGCCCCGGCGCACCGGCAGGTCGCGCGCCCAGTAGCCCGGATCGCGCACATAGGTGATGTCCTTGCCGAACTGCACCGGGCCGATCTTGTAGGGGCCGCTGCCAATGGGCGGGTCCATCACCACCTGATCGAAGGTCTTGCGCCGGCCGGTTTTGGGGTCGAGGGCGTCGCCCCAGGCGCGGCTGAACACCGGCAGCCCGCCCACGGTGAGCGGCAGTTCGCGGTTGGGCTTCTTGAAGCGGTAGCGCACCGTGTGCTCGTCCAGCACATCCAGCCCGGCCACATCTTCCAGGATGGTCTTGTAGGCCGGCGAGGTGTATGGACCCATCAGAATGTCAAAGCTGTGTTTCACATCGGCGGCCAGCACCGGTTTCCCGTTGTGGAACCGGGCTTCACGCCGCAGACGGAAGGTGACCGACAGGCCGTCGCTGGCGGCGCTCACGTCTTCGGCCAGCAGGCCATAGCCGGCACCGGTTTCGTCGAGCGAGCCGGTCAGGAGCGTGTCGAACATCAGGTCCGGCAGATAGGCCGGCGCATTGCCACGCAGGGTGAACGGGTTGAATTTGTCGAAGGTCGACACCCGCAGATTGCTCACCAGCCGAAGCTCGCCGCCCTTGGGCGCGGCAGGATTCACGTAGGCGAAATGGGTGAACCCATCCGGGTACTTCAACTCACCCCACAAGGCATAGCCGTGTGCCGCCCACACGCCCGGACTGAACCCCAGCGCCATGGCGGCCGCCCACTGGGTGATCCAGCGCGAACGGAGACGGGGGCAGAAAAAGCACATGCGACAATTCTGCTGGAATTTTCTCTGGAGTCTGTGCAATGGGTTTTCTCACTGGCAAGAAGCTGCTGATCACCGGTGTGCTGTCCAACCGCTCGATCGCTTATGGGGTTGCCAAAGCCTGCCACGCGCAAGGCGCCGAGCTCGCGTTCAGCTACGTGGGTGAACGTTTCAAGGACCGCATCACCGAGTTCGCGGCCGAATTCGACTCTCAGCTGATTTTCGATTGCGACGTGAGCGAGGACGCGCAGATCGACCGGATGTTCGCCGATCTGGCCCAGGCATGGCCCAGGTTTGACGGCTTCGTGCACAGCATCGGCTTTGCGCCACGCGAAGCCATCGCCGGCGATTTCCTCGACGGCCTGTCGCGCGAGAGCTTCCGCGTCGCCCACGACATCAGCGCCTACAGCTTCCCGGCCATGGCCAAGGCGGCCCTGCCCTACCTCAACGACCGCGCCGCCCTGCTCACGCTGAGCTACCTGGGTGCCTTGCGCATCATTCCCCACTACAACACCATGGGTCTGGCCAAGGCCAGCCTGGAAGCCTCGGTGCGTTACCTGGCCGAATCGCTGGGGCCGCGGGGCATGCGCGTCAACGGCATCAGCGCCGGCCCGATCAAGACCCTGGCCGCCAGCGGCATCAAGGACTTCGGCAAGCTGCTGGGCATGGTCGCCGCCGCCTCGCCTTTGCGCCGCAACATCACCATCGAAGACGTGGGCAACGTGGCAGCCTTCTTGCTGTCCGATCTGGCCTCGGGCGTCACGGCCGAGATCACCTATGTGGACGGTGGCTTCAGCCAGACCGCGGGCGCCAGCCGCGACAGCGAAACGGTGGCCTGAGAGCACCGCCCGACCCGCAACACCCTGCGCACCGCGCCAAAAAACCATGCACCGCCCGACGCTGCGCCGCCGATCATTGCTGGCGCTGCTGGGCGCTGTCTTGGCGGCACCCCTGCTGGCCACAGCGAAAGACAACCCATCGCTCATGCTGGCGGGGGTGTACCGACCGGGCGTGCGGCTCGATGCCTATTGGGTCAGTGAAAAGTACGATGGGCTGCGGGGCTATTGGAATGGCCAGCGCCTGCTGACCCGTGGCGGTGAAGTCATACAGGCGCCCGCCTGGTTCACCGCGGGCTGGCCGGCCCAGCCCATGGACGGCGAGCTCTGGGCAGGACGGGGCCGGTTCGAGCAGACGCTGTCCACCGTGCGGCAGCAGACACCCGACGACGAGGCCTGGCGCGCGATCCGTTTCATGGTGTTTGACTTGCCCGCGCACCCAGGCACCTTTACCGAACGGCTGCAGGCCTACCGGCAGCACGTGGCCCAACTGGGTCAAGCCTGGGTGCAGCCGGTGCCACAGGAGCGGGTGGACAGCCACGCGGCCTTGATGGCCCGGCTGGACCGTGTGGTGCGCGACGGGGGTGAGGGTTTGATGCTGCACCGTGGCGATTCGCTCTACCGCGGTGTTCGCAGCGACGACCTGCTCAAGGTCAAGACCCACGAAGACGCCGAGGCCCAGGTCATGGCCCACCTGCCCGGCCGGGGCAAATACGCGGATCTCATGGGGGCCTTGCTGGTGCAGACCCCCGACGGACGGCGCTTCCGTCTGGGCACGGGCTTCAGCGATGCCCAGCGTCGCCATCCACCGGCGGTGGGCAGCTGGGTCACCTACCGCTTCCGCGGTCTGCACGAGAGCGGGTTGCCCCGGTTTGCCAGCTTTGCGCGCGTGCGCGAGGGGCTGGACCTGAATGTGCCGGGCGCAGCGGCTGCTCAGCAGCCCTGAGCCGAGGCCATGAATGCTCAGGCAGCGGCCTGGCGCAGCAGACCGTAGATCTGGTCCTTGAGCATCAGCTTTTCCTTTTTGAGCGCCTCGATCTGGATCTGGGTACCCGGCTCAATGTGCGCCTCCATGTTCCGGATGGTCTGGTCCAGGGCATTGTGTTTGTCGAACAAGCGTGTGAAGTGAACGTCGTGGCCTTTGAGCTGTGAGATCAGTTCGCGGTATTCTGGAAACATGGGCGCTCCTTGCTGAACCGGGTTGGAAAGGTGCAGGTTACCCCGCCTTCACACAATCGGCAAAGTAGCGCTTGCGCCCGTCGTCGCCCACCACCTCCACCAGGCCGTGGATGTCGGTCTCGAAGCCCGGGCACTGGGTGTTGAACTCCCGCGCGAACTTGAGGTAGTCCACGATCTTCTTGTTGAACACCTCGCCCGGGATCAGCAGCGGGATGCCGGGCGGGTACGGCGTGACCAGACTGGTCGTGATGCGGCCTTCGAGCTCGTCGATCGGCACCCGCTCGGTGGTGCGGTGCGCGATGTGTGCGAAGGCGTCGCTGGGTTTCATGGCCGGCGTGAGGTCGCTCAGGTACATCTCGGTGGTCAGGCGCGCGATGTCGTAGCGCGCGTACAGCGCGTGCACATGCTGGCACAGGTCGCGCAGGCCCATCTGCTCGTAGCGCGGGTGTTTCTGGCAGAACTCGGGCAGGATGCGCCACATCGGCTGGTTCTTGGCGTAGTCGTCCTTGAACTGCTGCAGCGCGGTCAGCAGCGTGTTCCAGCGGCCCTTGGTGATGCCGATGGTGAACATGATGAAGAAGCTGTAGAGCCCGGTCTTCTCCACCACCACGCCGTGCTCGGCCAGGAACTTGGTGACGATGGACGCCGGGATGCCAGTGGCTTCGAAGCGACCGTCCAGGTTCAGGCCCGGCGTGACGATGGTGGCCTTGATCGGGTCGAGCATGTTGAAGCCCGGCGCCATGTCGCCAAAGCCGTGCCAGTCCTTGGCCGTGGCCTGCGAACCCGAGGGATCGGGGTTGAGCACCCAGTCGGCTGCTTCGCCCATGCCCTCCTCGGCCAGGTCGTCCGGACCCCAGACCTGGAACCACCAGTCGTCCTGGCCAAACTCGGCGTCGATCTTGCGCATGGCGCGGCGGAAGTCCAGCGCTTCAAAAATGCTTTCTTCCACCAGCGCCTTGCCCCCGGGCGGCTCCATCATGGCCGCGGCCACGTCGCAGCTGGCGATGATCGCGTACTGCGGGCTGGTGCTGGTGTGCATCAGGTAGGCCTCGTTGAAGAGGTGGCGATCGAGCTTGACGTGCTGCGAATCCTGCACCAGCACGTGACTGGCCTGGCTGATGCCGGCCAGCAGCTTGTGGATGGACTGCGTGGCGTACACCACCGACTCCATCGGGCGCGCCCGCTTCTTGCCCATGGCGTGGAAGTTGCCATAGAACGGGTGGAACGCCGCGTGCGGCAGCCAGGCCTCGTCGAAGTGCAGGTTGGCCACGTAGCCATCGAGCATCTGCTTGATGGCCTCGGTGTTGTAGAGCACGCCGTCGTAGGTGGACTGGGTGAGCGTGAGCACACGCGGCTTCACGGCATCGGCATCGACGCCGGCGAGCAGCGGGTTGGCGCGGATCTTGGCCTTGATCGCGTCGATCTCGAACTCGCTCTGCGGGATCGGGCCGATGATGCCGTAGTGGTTGCGCGTGGGCTTGAGGAAGACGGGAATCGCACCCGTCATGATGATGCTGTGCAGGATGGACTTGTGGCAGTTGCGGTCGACCACCACCACGTCGCCAGGCGCCACCGTGTGGTGCCAGACCATCTTGTTGCTGGTGCTGGTGCCGTTGGTCACGAAGAAGCAGTGGTCGGCGTTGAAGATGCGCGCCGCGTTGCGCTCGCTCGCGCCGATCGCGCCGTTGTGGTCCAGCAGTTGGCCCAGCTCTTCCACCGCGTTGCAGACGTCGGCGCGCAGCATGTTCTCGCCGAAGAACTGGTGGAACATCTGGCCCACCGGGCTCTTCAGGAACGCCACGCCACCCGAATGCCCCGGGCAGTGCCACGAATAGGAGCCGTCTTCGGCGTAGTCCAGCAGCGCCTTGAAGAACGGCGGCTGGATGCCTTCGAGGTAGCTCTTGGCCTCGCGGATGATGTGGCGCGCCACGAACTCGGGCGTGTCCTCGAACATGTGGATGAAGCCGTGCAGCTCGCGCAGGATGTCGTTGGGCAGGTGGCGGCTGGTCTTGGTTTCGCCATAGATGTAGATCGGCACATCGGCGTTCTTGCGGCGAACCTCTTCGATGAAATTGCGCAGATTCAGCACCACCGGATCGAGGTCATCCCCGTGACTGAACTCCTCGTCGTCGATGGAGAGGATGAACGCACTGGCCCGGCTCTGCTGCTGGGCGAACTGGCTCATGTCGCCGTAGCTGGTGACCCCCACCACCTCGAAGCCCTCGGTTTCGATCGCCTGTGCCAACGCGCGAATGCCCAGACCCGAGGTGTTCTCGGAGCGGAAGTCCTCGTCGATGATGACGATGGGAAAACGGAATTTCATGGCAATCTCCAGCCGCAGGACGACTCTCGGGTTCAAAAGAAACTAGGCAGGCGCGAAGTGTACGGAAAACAGGGGCGGCGCTCCGGGGCACCCGGCCTTTTGGCGCAGAATGTGGCGCTGGTTACACAAACGTTTCGCCGTGGGCCGGGCTCGCGGCGGTGTCATGGCTTTTTGATAGGACGGTGGTATTCATGTCGGACTCAACCCTTTGGTGGCTACTGGCAGGCTCCACGGTGGCGCTGGAGCTGTTCACCGGCACTTTCTACCTGCTGATGCTGGCCGTGGGCATGGTCGCCGCCGCCCTGGTAGCCCACACCGGCGCCGGAACCGCGACCCAGCTGATCACCGCCGCGGTGGTCGGTTCGGCCGCCGTGGTGGGCTGGTACCTGATCAAGCGGCGCAGCCCGGCCGACCCCTCGGTGCGCGCCATGCGCAGCGTGAACCTGGATGTGGGCGAGGTGCTGCAGATCGAGGAATGGCAGGCCGACGGCACCGCGCAGGTGAAGTACCGCGGCGCGCAATGGACCGTGATCCAGCGCCCGGGCAATGCGGCCGTGCCGGGCACCTACCGGGTTGCCGAGCTGGTGGGCAACCGCCTGCTGGTCGAAAAGGCCTGAAAGACCGAGCCGGCCGCTGTTGTCGCGGCCCGTTTTTCGAACCCGCGCCCAACTGAGCTACCCTCCCCCCTCCTCAACCTTTCACAAAGCGACAAGTCATGGAAATTGCTGTCATCCTGTTCGTCATCGCCGCGATCTTCATCACCCGCTCGATCAAGGTCGTGCCCCAGCAGAACGCCTGGGTGGTGGAACGCCTGGGCAAATACCACTCTTCCCTGGCGCCGGGCCTGAACTTCCTCGTGCCCTTCGTCGACAAAGTGGCCTACAAGCACAGTCTGAAGGAAATCCCGCTGGACGTGCCCAGCCAGGTCTGCATCACGCGCGACAACACCCAGTTGCAGGTGGACGGCATCCTGTACTTTCAGGTCACCGACCCGATGCGCGCCAGCTACGGCTCGTCCAACTACATCATCGCCGTCACCCAGCTCGCGCAGACCTCGCTGCGCTCGGTCATCGGCAAGCTCGAACTCGACAAGACCTTCGAAGAGCGCGACATCATCAACGCCCAGGTGGTGCACGCCATCGACGAAGCCGCGCTCAACTGGGGCGTGAAGGTGCTGCGCTATGAAATCAAGGACCTCACGCCGCCCAAGGAAATCCTGCTGGCCATGCAGGCACAGATCACCGCCGAGCGTGAAAAGCGGGCCCTGATCGCCGCCTCCGAAGGCCGCCGCCAGGAGCAGATCAACATCGCAACCGGCGAGCGTGAGGCTTTCATCGCCCGCTCCGAGGGCGAAAAGCAGGCCGCCATCAACAACGCCCAGGGCGAGGCCGCAGCCATCACCGCGGTGGCCGACGCCACCGCGCAAGCCATCGAACGCATCGCCACCGCCATCCGCCAGCCCGGCGGCGAACAGGCGGTGCAGCTCAAAGTGGCCGAACGCGCCGTCGATGCCTACGGCAAGGTTGCGGCGGACGCCACCACCACCCTGATCATTCCCGGCAACATGACCGAGGTCGCGGGCCTGATCGGCTCGGCGATGAAGATGATCGGCACAGGCAAAGCGGCCTGATGTCGAAAACAGGCCCCGCCGCCTGCTACAATGCGAGGCTTCGCGGAGAGGTGGATGAGCGGTTTAAGTCGCACGCCTGGAAAGCGTGTGTGGGCTAATCCCCACCGCGGGTTCGAATCCCGCCCTCTCCGCCAAAAATGAGTCCCAGAGCGTTCCGGAACGTCTCAAAACGGCACCTGAAAGCCCCGTCTTCCCCAGCGAAGCGGGGCTTTTTTGTTTCTGGGCATCCGAGGATCAACGTGGGCGCGATGTCAGCCCGAAACGCTCCGTGCTGGCTTTCGACTCGTCAAGCAACCAGCGCGTGAACCGCTCCACGGCCTCGTTCTCGGCCAAGGCTGCGCGGCTGCAAAGGTGGTAGCCTCGGTCAGTGGCCACAGCCGCAGCGAACGGCAGCACGAGTTGGCCGGATGTCAGCTCGGCTTCGATCAGCCACGGCTGGATCACGGTTGCCCCCATGCCGGCGCAGGCAGCGACGATCAGGTTGTTGCCCAGATCGAACCCCGGGCCTAGCGTGGGCGGTGTGTCCACGCCGCCAGCCTTGCGCAGCCACAGCGCCCAGTTGTCGGGGAAGTTGATGTGCTGCAGCAGCGGCACCTTGAGTAGATCGTGCGGCTGGCGCAAGCCGGCGGCCAGCGCCGGTGTGCAGGCCGGCTGGATCTCGCGCCCCAACAAGTAACACGCACGGATGCCGCGCGGCCAGGCCCGCGCAGGGCGCTTTACCTCGATCCACAGATCCACATCGTCGCGCGCGAAATTCTCGTCGTGGTGGTAGGGCCGCAGTTCGATCTCGATGTCGGGGTGCAGCGTACGGAACCTGGGGAGCCGTGGCACCAACCAGCGCGTGCCCAGCGTGGGGATCACGCTCACGCGCAGCTTGCGTGCCGCAGCGCGCACGCCGAACTGGCCGACGGCGTTCTCCAGTCCCGCCACATGCGCCTCCACCAGCGCCTGGAATTCACGGCCTCGTGTCGTGGGCAGCACCCTGGCACCCGAGCGATCCAACAGCGTGCATTCCAGTCGCTGCTCCAGCCGCTGCACGGCGCGGCTCACGGCCGCCTGCGTCACGCACAGCGCAACGGCCGCCTGCCGGAAGCTACCCAACTGGCAAACCGCCAGGAACGCATGCAATTCCGGCAATGAAGGCGACTTGAAACGCATGATCCTGATTACATCAGGTTATCAGCCTGGATCAAATTGTCGTTTGCCCGCGATGCCCGGCCTGTCTACGCTTCACCCACCTTCCACAAACCAAGGAACCGTGTTGCCACCCCAAGCCGCCCATCCCACCATGCCCGTCCAGGTCATACCGCCGACCGTGCCCGCCATTGCCCTGGTATGCGACTCACCGCACAGCGGTACCGATTACCCAGCAGACTTCAGTCATGCCGTGGCCATCACCGAGCTGCGCAAGTGCGAGGACACGCACGTGCACTGGCTGTGGGGCGCGGTGCCCCGCGTGGGCGGAACCCTGGTGCACGCCACCTTTGCGCGCAGCTACATCGACGCGAACCGGCCTGAGCACGACATCGACGTAACCATGCTGGCCGACACCTGGCCCGGCGTGGTGGCACCTGCCGCACGAAGCCTGGCACTGGGCAATGGGCTGGTATCCAGCCACACACCCACGCGACACCCCATCTATGCGCGCCGCCTGTCGGCGTGCGAGCTGGAGAACCGCATCGAACGCTACTGGCGCCCCTACCGGCACACCTTGGCGCAAGCGCTCAAGACCGCCGCCCCCAGCGGCCCACGCTGGCACCTGAACCTGCATTCCATGCCAAGCAACGCCTATGAGCGGCTGGGCCTGGTGGCGCCCGGACCGCTGGCCGACGTGGTGCTGGGCAACCTGAACGGCCAGAGCTGCAGCGCCGCATTCACCGGTCTGGTGGCCGACGCGTTCAGGCGCCGGGGCTACAGCGTCGCCATCAACGATCCGTATGCAGGCCAAGACCTGCTGCGCGAATTCGGCGCCCCCTCCCGCGGACATGAAAGCCTGCAGATCGAACTGAACCGCGCGATCTACCTGGACGAACAGACGCGCGAACTGCTCCCTCGGGCCAGTTCCGTGCGCGACGACATCACCGACCTGCTGCACGACATGGCCACACACATCCGCGATGCCACCTCAACCCCCTTCTGATCAACCCAACGAGAACACCACATGTCCACCAACACCCTTCCCACCCTGCACCGCCGCCGCTTTGTCGGCACCGCCTGCGCCATGACCAGCGCCATCGCCTTGCCCGCCCTGGCCCAGGCGCCCGCCCGCTACCCCAACCGCCCGATCACCCTGGTGGTGCCGTTCCCGCCTGGGGGCTCGGTGGACGGCGCGGGTCGGGCCATGGCCGACCGCCTGGGGAAAGTGCTGAGACAAACCGTGGTCGTGGAGAACAAGGCGGGCGCAGGCGGCTCGATCGGCTCCACCTGGGTGGCCAGGGCTGCACCTGATGGCTACACACTGATCGTCACCTCGCAAAGCACCCATGTGGTCAACCCGGCGGTATCACCCAGCCTGCCCTATGACGCGGTGAACGATTTCGCTCCCATCACCCTGATTGACCGGCTGGCCAATGTGCTGTTGGTCAACCCTGCCTTGCCGGTGAAGAACTTCGCGGAGTTCGTGACATACGTGAAGTCGAATCCCGGCCAGTGGAACTATGCCTCCTCGGGTAACGGCTCGGTGGCTCACCTGAGCATGGAACTGCTCAAAGCGAAGCTGGGGCTGTTCATCACCCACATCCCGTACCGCGGCGCAGGGCCGGCGCTCAATGACCTGCTGTCGGGGCAGGTTCACATGACCTGGAACAACCTGAGCTCTAACCTCACCATGATCCAGAACGGACGTCTGCGAGCCCTGGCAGTGGCGTCTCCGGGGCGGGCGCCGCAATTGCCCGGCGTGCCGACCTTCGACGAGCTCAAATTGCCCGATCTGAACCTCACCTCATGGACTGGCATTGCCGCACCCGCAAAAACGCCCGAGCCCATCATCGCCCAGCTATACGACGCGATGCGCACGGTTTTGCGCGCGCCCCAGACGCATGATGCCTGGCGCGCACGCGGCGCGATGGTTCCCGAAGACGTGAAACCCGCGGAGTACCGTCGGGAAATCCAGCAACGCATCCAGTTCTACCGGAGCATTGCGAAGGCCAACAAGATCGTCCTGGAGTGAGCCGCTGTCCAGAATATGATCTGAACGACGCCCTTGATCGCAGACAGGCGCCTCTCGGGGCGCTTTTTTTGTGGCTCCGATATCCGTTCGATCAGTGCTGGAGAACGCTCGATGAACCCACCCGCCGCCACGGGACACCCACCGCCCGGCGACATCCCGAAACCGACCCGCGCCCCCCTGTGGGCACAGGCAACGCCCCAGACCCGGCTCGGGCTGGCGTTCGCACTGCTGATCGGGCTGGGACTGTTTCTGCGCATCTGGCAATACGCGTTCAACCGCTCGCTCTGGCTGGACGAGGCCTACCTGGCCACGAGCATCGTCAGCCGCACGATGGGGGATCTGCTGACCCACCCATTGGCCAATGACCAGGTCGCGCCGCTGGGCTTCCTGTGGCTCGTCAAGATCAGCGTCCTGCTCTGGGACGACAGCGACCTGGCTCTGCGCCTGGTGCCCCTGTTGTCCGGGTGCCTGAGCGTGCTGGTGGCCTGGCGCATCGCCCTGCTGACGCTCAACCACTCTGTCGCCCGTCTGCTGTTTGTCGGCCTGGTCTCGTCTTCCCCGGTGCTCGTGTACTACAGCTCGGAGCTCAAGCAGTATTCGGGCGATGTGCTGGTGGCGATGCTCATCCTCTGGGCGGGTGCCGCGTTCCGGGCTGAGCGCTGGCGCTCGGGCACCGCCGTGCTGGCGCTCACGGGAGCGCTGGGGGTCTGGCTTTCGCACCCCGCCGTGTTCGTCCTGGCGGCGGTGGGTGTCACGCTCTGGCTGGACATGGCAGCGAGCAAACAGCACCGTGCCTGGGCCGCCATCTCGGTCGTCGGCTTGATCTGGCTGGCGAGTTTCGCACTCAACTACGGCGTGTCGCTGCGAGCGCTGTCGAGCAAGAGCAGCCTGCAGGACTTCTGGAGCTACGCCTACGCCCCCGTGCCGCGTGGCCTTGAAGACCTCGTCTGGTACTGGGAAAACGCCCTGGCCCTGGTGCATCTGGCGCTGCGCCATGTGGGCGTGGCGGGGCACCTCGGCCTGCCCGACTGGTTCGAGCCGGTGAACGTGGCCTTGCTGTGTCTGACCCTGGCCGGCGTGGTGGCGCTGCTGCGCTCGCCCCCGCGTCTGGCCGGTTTCCTCGTGCTGTCGGTCCTGTCGGTGTTGTTGGCTTCGTTGTTGCATCTGTACCCGTTTCGCTCCCGCCTGATCCTGTTTCTGGTGCCCGTGGTACTGCTCACCCTCTCGGTCCTGGTCGACCAGGCCCTGCAACGCGGGCACCGCAGCTGGACCTGGGGTGCCATCGGCGTCGCGGTCGGTCTGATGGCGGTGACCGGTTCACACAGTCTCCCGAAAGTCTGGCAGCCTTACAACCACTCCAACATCAAAGGGGCCATGGCCTACGTTCAAGGTCACCTCCAGGCCAGTGACCAGATCGCCGTCAGTACCTGGACGGGCAAGGCCTTCAGCGTCTACGCGCCAGCGTACGGGCTGGACGGTGTTGTGCTGAGGCTGTACCTGGACACCCCCAATGTCCAGCACAACGCGTACGCACTCGTGCGGCGCATCTGCAGCGGCCGTGTCCCGGGGCGCACCTGGATCATCATCAGCCACCGGTTCGGGCAAAAACAGGATTTCCTGGCCCTTCTGAGCTCGCTCTCACCTGCGCTACCCGCCTGGGAGGATGCCGGCGCAGGGGCCTATCTGTTCGACTTCTCGGGTTCTGCGTACTGCAAGAGGTACACCGCATCGGCGCCCGTTGGCCCATGAGTCCCACAGTGCGGCACACTGCAGCCCTCAGAATCCAGTCCTGTATCCCCGCCTGATGGCGGCATTCAACCATTTCCTTCGCAAAGACCGAGGCCCAGCATGCGTATATCCAACCGCAAAAGAATCCTGGTGACGGGAGGAGCCGGATTCCTGGGCTCCCATCTGTGCGATCGCCTGCTGGCCGAGGGCAACGACGTTCTGTGCGTGGACAACTTCTACAGCGGCGCCAAGGACAACGTGGCGCACCTGATGGGCAACCCCCACTTCGAGCTGATGCGCCACGACGTGACCTTTCCGCTCTATGTGGAGGTCGATGAGATCTACAACCTGGCCTGCCCCGCCTCGCCGGTGCACTACCAGTGGGACCCGGTGCAGACCACCAAGACGAGCGTGCACGGCGCCATCAACATGCTGGGACTGGCCAAGCGCACCAAGGCCCGGATCTTCCAGGCCTCCACCAGCGAGGTGTATGGCGACCCGGAAATCCACCCGCAGCAGGAAAACTATTGGGGCCGGGTCAACCCGATCGGCATCCGCTCCTGCTACGACGAAGGCAAGCGCTGCGCCGAAACCTTGTTTTTTGACTACCACCGGCAGCACCAGGTGGACATCAAGGTCGCGCGCATCTTCAACACCTACGGCCCGCGCATGCACCCCAACGACGGGCGCGTGGTCAGCAACTTCATCGTGCAGGCGCTGCGGGGCGAAGACATCACCATCTACGGCGATGGTTCGCAGACGCGCAGCTTCTGTTATGTCGACGACCTGATCGAGGGCTTCACCCGCCTGATGGCCAGTGGCGCCGGGGTGACCGGGCCCATCAACATGGGCAACCCCCACGAATTCACCATCCGCGAGCTGGCCGAAGCGGTGTTGAAGAAGGTCGGAGGCAGCTCCCGGCTGGTGTTCAAGCCGCTGCCACAGGACGACCCCAGACAGCGCCAACCCGACATCGGCCTGGCCCGAGCCACACTGGGCTGGGAACCGCAGGTCCAGCTGGACGCGGGTCTGGACAAGACCATCCATTACTTCCGCCGTCGCCTCGCCGAATGAGCGTAGCGCCGGGCCGCCCCAAGCCAGCTCGCACCGCAGCCCGCGGGGCGAAGGTATTCCCATGAGCACACCGAAGCACCCCATCATCGTCGTGACCCCGGTCTATGAAGACCAGGAAGCCAGCAGCCGCCTGTTTCAGGAACTGGCCAGCCAGTTCGACCGCGAGGTCTTCGTGATCGCGGTGGACGACGGCTCGGTGAAACAGCCCCTGTCCATCGACAGTCTGCGCAGTGCCGGCATCGACGGCGTGATCCTCAAACTGCGCCGCAACGTGGGCCACCAGCGCGCCATCGCCATTGGCCTGGGCTATGCGTCCGAGTTCGTCCAGCCCCACCAGCATGTGGTGGTCATGGATTCCGATGGCGAAGACCTGCCCTCGACCATCCCACCCTTGCTTGCGGCGCTGCGGCGCGACGACGTGGACGTGGTGGTCGCCCGGCGCAAGAGCCGCGTGGAAACCCTGCGCTTCAAGGCCTTTTACGCCATCTACAAACGCTTCTTCCGCCTGATGACGGGCCGGGCCATCAGCTTCGGCAACTTCATGGCGATCAAGGCCCACGCGCTCAAGCGCCTGGTCGCCATGCAGGAGCTGAACATCCACGTGGCCGGCGCGGTGCTGGCGTCCAAGCTGCGCACCCAGGTCTGCGCGCTGGATCGCGGCCCCCGTTATGCCGGCCATTCCAAGATGAACTTCGTGGGCCTGACGCTGCACGGCTTCAAAGCCCTGATGGTGTTCGCCGAGGATGTGCTGGTACGGGTGGGCATCGCCTGCGCCGTGATTGCGGCCTTGTCGGTGATCAGCACCTTCACCGCGGTCGCCCTCAAACTGTTCGGGTTCTCCACGCCCGGCTGGTTCTCGCTGGTGCTGGGCATTCTGGTGCTCATGTTCCTGCAGACCGGTGCACTGGCGCTCATGACGCTGATGTTGACTGGCGTGGTGCGCGGCGGCACGGTGACCACGGCCATCGCCTACCGCGACTTCGTGGAACAGGTTCTGGAAACCGACTGATGGTGCAGCAACTGGCACGGCGGCACGGCTGCGAGATGCTGCGTTACGCCATCAACGGGCTGCTGGCCACGGCGGTGCACTTCGCCGTGCTCACGGTCAATCTCGAAGTGCTGCACTTTCCATCCGCCGGTCTGGCCAACCTCTGCGCGGCACTCGCAGGCATCACGGTGTCATTTCTCGGCAACCGTTATGTCGTCTTCGGGCACCGTGCCGAACCGCTGCTCGGGCAGGCACTGAAGTTCAGTGGCCTGTACGGGCTGATCGCCCTGGTTCACGGCGGCGTGCTGATGGTGTGGACGGACTGGCTCGGGCTCGACTACCGCCAGGGCTTTGTGCTGGCCACCGCCCTGCAAATCTCGCTGAGCTATCTCGGCAACAAACTTCTGGTGTTCAAAAAATGAAATTCCTGCGCGCACTCGTCGCCACGGTGCTGTTTCTGGCGCTGCTGGTCGTGGTCTATCTGCTGCACATCCGCTTCTTCGCCATCGACGTGGTGTTTTACGCGGCCATTGCCGACGGCATCATCGCCGCACTGGTCACCGGCGCGCTGGTGTTCGCCCTGGGCTACTTCCGGCCGCTGGGCGGTTTCGAGAAGCTGCAGCTGGTGGTGATCTGGCTGCTGACGGGCTACTGCCTCGCCATCTCCGTACCGACCGTGATCGACCGTTCCCTGTCGTTCTACATCCTGGAGAAGATCCAGCAGCGCGGCGGCGGTATCCAGCACCAGCGCTTCGCCGAGGTGTTCACCCAGGAGTACATGAACGAACACCGCCTGGTCGACGTGCGGCTGACCGAACAACTGGCGTCCGGAACCATCGTGATCCAGAACGGCTGCGTCAAGCTCACCGAAAAAGGCCAGCGGATCGCCCGCGCGGGGCGCTATTTCCGGCAGCATTTCCTGCCCAAGAAACGCTTGCTCATGGGCGAGTACTCGTCGGACCTGACCGACCCTTTCCGCAACAGCGCGACCACCGTCGACTACCAGTGCCAGTAGCCTGTACGGGCCTGGGGTAGGTCGACCGCCGCGCCTACTTCGCGGCCCGGCCGCCGGAAAATGCCGTGAACAGGCCCAGGCCGGTATAGACGGCGGCACTCGCGTAGCGGCCGACCAGGGCGCCCCGCTGGAAGCCTCCCAGCCGGGGTGCCGCCCAGGCGGCGACCAGCACGTAGGCCGAATCGGTGCAGGCCGCGATGAGCACGAAGACGGCGCCCAGGGCCACGCTCTGCGCCAGGACTGGCGCGGCCGGGTCCGTGAACTGCGGCAGGAAGGCCGCGAAAAAGAGCGCGGTCTTGGGGTTGAGCAAGGCCACGAAAAAGCCGTCGCGAAACATGCGACCGAGGGCCGGTGCCGGCAGGGGTTCCCCATTGGGCCCGGCGCTGCTGGGCTGGAGCGCCTTGAAGCCCAGGTACAGCAGGTAGGCAGCCCCCGCCAGCTTCACCACGGTGAAGGCCCAGGAGGACATCGCGAACAACGCGGCCAGCCCCAGCGAGGCGCCGAGCGCGTTGCCCAGGTTGCCCAGCGCCACCCCAGCCACCGACGTGAGTCCCGCGCGCCGCCCTTGCGCCAGCGTGCGCGTGACGATGTAGAGCACGCCCGGGCCGGGCGTGGCCGCGAGCACCAGGCTGGCGAGCAAAAAGGCCAGCAACAGGGGCCCGGGGTGAAGGATGGCGTTCATGGCGCAGCGGGTGTGGGGTGGACCGATGGATTCGACCGGAACGTGGATCGTGCCCGCGCACTCAACGCGCGCCCAGGCCCATGCTGCGCGAGATCAGTTCTTTCATGATCTCGTTGGTGCCGCCGTAGATGCGCTGCACGCGCGCATCGGCGTAGGCGCGGGTGATCGGGTATTCCCACATGTAACCATAGCCGCCGTGCAGTTGCACGCACTCGTCCATCACCTTGCACTGCAGGTCGGAGCACCAGTACTTGGCCATGCTGGCGGTCGCGGTGTCGAGCTTCTCCTGCACGATCAGCTCGCAGCACTTGTCCACGAACACGCGCGCCACCTGCACCTCGGTCTGCAGCTCGGCCAGGGTGTAGCGGGTGTTCTGGTACGCCGCGACCGGCTGGCCAAACACCTTGCGGTCCTTCACGTACTGAACGGTCCAATCGATGGCCGCCTGCGCCGCGGCCACGGCGCCGATGGCGATCTGCAGCCGCTCCCAGGGCAACTGCTCCATGAGGCAGATGAAGCCGCGCCCCTCCATGGCCGGGCCGCCCAGCAGCTGTTCGGCCGGCAGCTTCACGTTGTCAAAAAACAGCTCCGACGTGTCTTGCGCCTTCATGCCCAGCTTCTTCAAGCGCTTGCCCTTGCTGAAACCCGGCATGCCCTGCTCGACCAGCAGCAGGCTGGTGCCCTTGGCGCCGGCGGCCGGGTCGGTCTTGGCGACCACGATCACCAGGTCGGCATGCCAGCCGTTGGTGATGAAGGTCTTGCTGCCGTTGAGCAGGTAGCTGCCGTCGGGCTGTTTGATCGCCGTGGTCTTCACGCCTTGCAGATCGCTGCCGGCGGCGGGCTCGCTCATGGCGATGGCACCCACCATCTCGCCGGTGGCCAGCAGGGGCAGGTACTTGCGCTTCTGTTCTTCGGTGCCGTAGTGCAGGATGTACGGCGCCACGATCTCGCTGTGCAGGCCAAAGCCGATGCCGCTCACCCCGGCACGCGCGATCTCCTCCATCTGCGCCACCGAGTACAGCTTGTCGGCCCCGGCGCCGCCGTATGCCTCGGGCATGGTCATGCAGAGAAAACCGTTTTCGCCGGCGGCGCGCCAGACTGCGCGGTCAACATAGCCTTGCTCCTCCCAGCCTTCGTGAAAGGGCGTGATTTCCTTTTCGACGAAGCGGCGGAAGCTGTCGCGGAAGGCTTCGTGGTCGGTGTTGAACAGGCTGCGGTCAATCATGGGGTGTTCTCGGGTGCTGGGGTTGCCGTGGGTATCGGAAAACGCCGCAATGTGCATGATGGAGCGGTGTCGCGGGTTTGACGGCAGCGCCACCATTTTCACAAAGCATTTGCTTGGCAAAAGTCTATACTGATCCGACAGAACCGCAACCATCTTTCGGCGGGTGCGCGGCACGGCCCGTCAACCTGGAGACAAGCCCATGAGCGAAGCATTCGTATTCGACGCCATCCGCACCCCACGCGGCAAGGGAAAGAAGGACGGCAGCCTGCACGAGGTCAAGCCGGTCAACCTGCTGGCCGGCCTGCTGCGCGAACTGCAGCACCGCAACCACCTGGACACGTCGGCGGTGGACGACGTGGTGATGGGTGTGGTCTCGCCCATCGGCGAGCAGGGCTCGGTGCTGCCCAAGGTGGCCGCGCTCAAGGCCGGCTGGGACTGGCGCTGCTCAGGCGTGCAGCTCAACCGCTTCTGCGCCTCGGGCCTGGAGGCGGTGAACATGGCCGCCATGAAGGTCAAGAGCGGCTGGGAGGACCTGGTGGTGGCCGGCGGCGTGGAGAGCATGAGCCGCGTGCCGATCGGCTCCGACGGCGGCGCCTGGGCGCAGGACCCGGAGACCAACAGCGCCACGCTGTTCGTGCCGCAGGGCATCGGCGCTGATTTGATCGCCACGCTCGACGGCTTCACGCGCGAAGACGTGGACGCCTTCGCGCTCGAATCGCAGAAGCGCGCCGCGGCCGCCCGCACCGCCGGGCATTTCCAGCACTCGGTGGTGCCGGTGAAAGATCCGCTGGGCCAGACCATCCTGGCCGTGGACGAGTTCATCAAGCCGCACACCACGATGGAGGGCCTGGCCGGTTTGAAGCCCGCTTTCGAGCAGCTCGGCGCCATGGGCTTCGACGCGGTGGCGCTGCAGCGCTACCCGCAGGTGGAGCGCATCCACCATGTGCACCACGCGGGCAATTCGTCGGGCATCGTGGACGGCGCGGCCGCCATGCTGATCGGCAGCGAGGCCGCGGGCAGGACCCACGGCTTCACGCCGCGCGCGCGCATCGTGTCGGTTGCGCTCTCGGGCGCGGACCCGACCATCATGCTCACCGGCCCGATGCCGGCCGCGCGCAAGGCGCTGGCCAAGGCCGGCCTCACCATCGACCAGATCGACCTGTTCGAGGTGAACGAAGCCTTTGCGGCCGTGCCCATGCGCTTCATGCGCGAGATGGGCGTACCGCACGAGAAGGTGAACGTGAACGGGGGTGCGATTGCGCTGGGCCATCCGCTGGGCGCCACGGGCGCGATGATCCTGAACACGTTGATCGATGAGCTGCACCGGACGAAAAAGCGCTACGGCCTCGCCACGCTGTGTGTCGGCGGCGGCATGGGTATCGCCACGATCGTAGAGCGCATCTGAACCGAGCGGAGACACCAACATGATCACAAAAACCATCCGCTACGAACTTGCCGACGGCATCGCAACGATCACCTTCGACGAGCAGGATTCCCCCGTCAACACCATGTGCCTGCAGTGGCAGGACGATCTGGACGCCGTGACCGCCCAGGTGGGCAAGGACCGCGAACAGATCAAAGGCATCGTGCTGGCCTCGGCCAAGAGCACCTTCTTCGCAGGCGCCGACCTCAAAGGCGTGATGCGCTCGACCGCCGCCGATGGCCACCGCGTGTTCACCGAGATCGAACGCATCAAGCGGAACTTCCGCACGCTGGAGACGCTGGGCGTACCGGTGGTGAGCTGCCTCAATGGCGCCGCGCTCGGCGGCGGCTGGGAGGTGGCGCTGGTGGGCCACCACCGCATCGCGGTCAACGACCCCAAGCTCCAGTTCGGCCTGCCCGAGATCACGCTGGGCCTGATTCCCGGTGGCGGCGGCATCACCAAGATGACGCGGCTGCTGGGCCTGGTGGCCGCGCAGCCCTACATCCTGGAAAGCAAACTCTTCGGGCCCGAGGAAGCAATGAAGATCGGCGTGGTGCATGAGCTGGTGGCCACGCCCGAAGAGCTGATGCCCCGCGCGCTGGCCCACATCGAGGCTGCGCAAGGCAAGCCCGAGGCCTGCCAGCACGTGTGGGACCGCAAGGACTACAAGATGCACGGCGGCACGCCGAGCAACCCCAAGATCGCCGCCATGCTGAGCGTGGCGCCAGCGGTGCTCAAGCAGAAGACGCGCGGCCTCTACCCCGCGCCCGAGGCCGCGCTGGCCGCGATGGTGGAAGGCGCCATGGTGGACTTCGACACCGCCATGCGCATCGAGAGCCGCTACCTCGCGGGCTTGATGGTCAGCCCCGTGGCGAAGAACATGATCAACACCTTCTTCTTCAACATGAACGCCATCAAGGCCGGCCAGAGCCGCCCGAAGGACGTGCCGCGCTACAAGCCGCAGAAGGTGGGGCTGCTGGGCGCCGGCATGATGGGTTCGGGCATCGCCTACGCCCAGGCCAGCCGTGGCATCGCCACCGTGCTGAAGGACGTGAGCATGGAGGCCGCGCTCAAGGGCAAGGCCAACAGCGTGAAGGTGACGCAACCGCGCGTGGACAAGGGCCGCATGAGCGCGGCCGAGCAACAGGCATTGCTGGCGCGCATCACGCCCACCGCGAGCACCGCCGACCTGCGGGGCTGCGACTTGATCATCGAGGCGGTGTTCGAGCACCGCGAGCTCAAGGCAGCGGTCACGCACGAGTCCGAACCCATGCTGGCCGAGGGCGGCTTCTTCGCCAGCAACACCTCCACCCTGCCCATCACCAGCCTGGCCAAGGCGAGCGCGCGGCCGCAGAAGTTCGTCGGCATCCACTTCTTCAGCCCGGTGGACAAGATGAAGCTGGTGGAGATCATCCGCGGCAAAGAGACCGACGACGAGACCATCGCCCGCGCCTACGACTACGTGCAGGCGCTGGGCAAGCTGCCCATCGTGGTGAACGACGCGCGCGGCTTCTACACCAGCCGCACCTTTGGCACCTTCGTCATGGAAGGCGCGGCGATGCTGGGCGAAGGCATTCCGGCACCGGTGATCGAAAACGCCGCCATGCAGGCCGGCATGCCCGTGGGGCCGCTGGCCGTGCTGGACGAGACCGCGCTCTCGCTCTCGGTGCACGTGCTGGAGCAGACCCGCGCCGACTATGCCGAAGAAGGCCGCCACTACGACACCACACCGGGTGAACATCTGGTCGAACAGATGGTGAAGCAGCACCACCGCGGCGGCCGTGCGGCCGGCGGCGGCTTCTACGACTACCCCGCCGGGCAGAAGAAAACCCTCTGGCCCCAGCTCAAGACCCTGTTCGAAAAACCCGATGTCGCCTGGGACCTGCAGGAGGTGAAAGACCGCCTGCTCTTCCGCCAGGCGGTGGAGACGGCGCGCTGCCTGGCCGAAGGCGTGCTCACCAGCGTGCACGACGGCAACATCGGCTCCATCTTCGGCATCGGCTTCCCGGCCTGGACCGGCGGCGCGCTGCAGTTCATCTACGGCACGGGCATCGAGGGGTTCGAGAAGCGTTGCGCCGAGCTGGCGGCGAAGTTCGGCACGGGCTTTGCGCTGACCGATGCTGTGAAAGCCGCGATCCGCGAACACCAGCCGGTGTACTGAATCCCCGCCTGACCAGCAACGAAGCGAGCGACATCAACAACGCGGTGATCAAGTTTTCTGGCGACCTCTCAGTCTGAAGATGGAAGCAGACCAATCATCCAGCGTCCACCTGCGCGACCCACGCCCGGGCGACATGGGCTGGGTGATCCAGCAGCACGGCGAGATCTACTGGCGCGAATACGGCTGGAACGCCGAGTTCGAGGCACTGGTGGCCAGCATTGTGGCCGGCATGATGAAGCGCCACGACCCGGCCTGGGAGCGCGGCTGGATCGCCGAGCTGGATGGCGAACGCGTGGGCTCGGCTTTTGTGGTGCGCAAGAGCAAGACCGTGGCTCAGCTGCGCCTGCTGATCCTCACGCCAGCGGCGCGTGGTTTCGGCCTGGGCGGACGGCTGACCGACGAGTGCATCGCCTTCGCGCGCGACAAGGGCTACCGCAAGATGGTGCTCTGGACCAATCGCAACCTCGACGCCGCGCGCGCCATCTACGCCAGGCGCGGCTTCACCCTGGTGGACAGCGAAACGCACCACAGCTACGGACACGACCAGGTGGGCGAACACTGGGAACTCGCCCTGTGAACCTGGCCCTGCTGGCGGCCGCGGCCACCGGCGTTCAGGTGGGCGCGACCATCGTCGCCTCACGCTACGTGGTGGCCGAGGTGCCACCGCTCACGCTGGCCCTGCTGCGCTACGCCATCGGCTTCCTGAGCCTGCTGCCCTTTGTGTGGCGACCTCTGCGTGCCCACCCCTGGCCCGCCGGCACCACCCGTCCACCGGGCCGCGACCTGCTGGCCATGGCCGCACTGGGCGTGGGCCAGTTCGCACTGCTCATCGCCCTGCTCAATGTGGGCCTGCAGCACATCGGTGCCGCGCGCGCGGCGCTGATCTTCAGCCTGTTCCCCCTGCTCACCCTGCTGCTCGCGGGCGCTCTGGGGCATGAACGCATCACGCCGGGCCTGCTCGCGGGCGTGGGGTTGTCGATCGTCGGGGTGGGGCTGTCGCTCTGGCCGAGGCTGGCGAGCGGCGGCGCCGGCCACTGGTGGGGCGAAGCCGCGGTGCTGAGCAGCGCATTGACCGGCGCTGTGTGCAGCGTGCTCTACCGCCCCTACCTGCGCCGCTACCCCACGGTGCCGGTGTCGGCCCTGGCCATGGGCGTCTCGGTGCTCTGTCTCGCGCTGCTCGCCTTGTTCGAACATTGGCCACAGCGTGTGCTCGCCCTGCCCCTGGGCACCTGGGCGGTGGTGGCCTTCATCGGCCTGTCCAGCGGTGCCGGCTATTTCGTCTGGCTGTACGCGCTCAAACACGAATCGCCCACCCGCGTCACGGTGTTTCTTGCGCTCAACCCGGTCACCGCCGCGCTGCTGGGTGCCGGCTTGCTCGGTGAGCCTATCGACCAGTTCGCGCTCGGCGCCCTGGTGCTGATCGCACTGGGTCTGTGGCTGGCCACGCGGCCCGCCAGACCACGCCCGTGCTGATACACCCCCATCCGATGCGGGCCACCACGGCCCGCAATACCTTGGCAGCCCCTGAGGCCAGGACAGGCATCCGATAATTCCACCATGCCCGCCTCTGCGAACACCCTCACCCCGGCCATCGACGCCGCCCCCAACCAGCCCCGATCCAAAACCGACCTCTTCATATCCTTCACCTGGCTGGCCCTGCAGGGCTTTGGCGGGGTGCTGGCGGTGGTGCAGCGCGAGCTGGTGGAAAAGAAACGCTGGATGACGCGCGAGCAGTTCGTGGAGGACTGGGCCGTGGCGCAGATCATGCCGGGGCCCAACGTGGTCAACCTTTCGATGATGATCGGCGGGCGCTATTTCGGCCTGCCTGGCGCCCTGGCCGCGCTCACCGGCATGCTGGCCGCGCCGCTGGTGATCGTGCTGCTGCTGGCCGCGCTCTACGGTAGCGTTGCCGACAGCGCCACCGCACAAGGTGCGCTGCGCGGCATGGGCGCGGTGGCCGCCGGCCTCATCACCGCCACCGGCATCAAGCTGATCGCCGCACTCGGCAAGAACGCCATGGGCATCGGGGTGTGCATCGCCCTGGCGGTGCTCACCTTCGTGGCGATCGCCCTGTTGCGCTGGCCGCTGGCCTGGGTGCTGCTGGGCCTGGGCGGCGTGGCCTGCCTGTGGGCGTATCGGGTGCTGGGGCGGTCGGGCAACGGGAGCGAGGCATGAGCATGGCCCCCACGCTGGCGAACTGGACCGACCTGTTCCTGCATTTCGCCTCGCTCTCACTGCTGGCGGTGGGCGGTGCCATCACCACCGCGCCCGACATGCACCGCTACCTGGTGGGCGAACAGGGCTGGCTGAGCGAGTCGCAGTTCACTTCGTCGATCGCGCTGTCGCAGGCCGCTCCCGGCCCGAACGTGCTGTTCGTCGCCCTGCTGGGCTGGAATGTGGGACTCAACGCGGGGGGCGGCCCGTCGGCCGGCTGGCTGGCCTGGGCGCTGGCGCTGCTGGGCGTACTGGTGACGCTGGTGGCGATCATGCTGCCCTCGTCCATCCTCACCTACACCGCCACGCGATGGGGCCACCGCAACCGCGAACTGCGCGCGGTGCGCGCCTTCAAGGCCGGCATGGCCCCGATCGTGATCGCCTTGCTGATCGCCACCGGCTGGCTGCTCAGCGCGGCCCACAACCAGCCGGCGCGCGACTGGCCGCTGTGGCTGCTGACGGCCGCCGCCACCGTGCTGGTGTGGCGCACCCGAATACACCTGCTGTGGCTGATCGGCGCAGGCGCGGTGCTGGGGGCTCTGGGTCTGGTCTGAGAGGCAGGGCGCCCAAGGCGCACAGGCCGTACCGGCGCTTATGGCTGGCGCTGCAAGCCCGCCATGCCCTTGGTGTCCAGGGTCGCCACGGCGCTGCGCACGGCATCCATGTCGAGGTTGTTGCCACTGACCTCAACCATCACGCCGTTGGGCAGCATCAGGGCCATCTCGGCACGACTGCCATCCTTGCGGTATTCCTCTTTGATGGACACGCCGTCTTTCTGATAGATGCGCTCCACCTCTTCCTGGGTTTCGCGGTTGACCGTGGACTGGGCCCAGGCGCCCATGGCCATCGCCAGGGCGGGCACGGCGCCAATATCCTGCACCTTGACTTCCAGAACGCGATCGTCCTTTTCGTATTCGGCCGTGACGCTGGTGAAGTTCATGCCCATGGCGTTGTCGGAGCGGGCTTCGAGCGTGCTGCGGCTCAGGCCAGCGAGCGTGGCGGGCACATAACCCTGCAGCACGTCGGGTGCAAAGGGCTTGCCCCCCTTCCCGCCCAGGGCGGCGCCCATCATTTCGTTCATGGCCTGGCCGGCCGCGGCGCTGTCGCCCCGGGCTTGAGCCTCTTCCATCTTCTTGCTGGCGGCTTCCATTTTTTTGCTCGCTTCTTCGAGCTTGGCCGTGTCCAGCGTGATCTCGGTGCCCGGCAGCTTGATGCTGACGTCGCCGGCGTCCGGGCGTCCGCCACCCATCATGTAGCCCGGTCCGCCGCCGCTGAACAGCGCGCTGGCCGCGCCCAGGATGATGCCGGCGACGATGCCGCAGACCACCACCACGGCGGTATACACCGCCGCCTTCTCCTTGGGCGCTTTCATCAGCACGGGTATGCCGGTGTAGACCAGATAGATGGAATACAGCGCCGCGAGCAGCCCCAGCACGGACAGCATGGGAATCAGGCTGAAGACGCCGCCCACCATGCCGGCGGTGGAGCCGAACGCGATCAGTTTGAGCGCGTTGAGCTGGTTCTTCTCACCCTGGAAACTCGGCGCCAGGGCATTGGTGATCATGGCCAGCACATAGATCATGACCAGCGAGAGCACGTAGCCCACCACCATGTTGCCCAGTCCGGCCACGATCGGGACCCGAAAGCTCATGCCCATGGCGCCGGCGCCCACCAGGCTCATACCGATGAAGCCGGCCACGGCCGGAATCGCCGCGAGGTAAATCAGGTAGTTCTTGTAGATGCCCTGGGCATCGGTGGACTCCTGTTCGATGACCGGCCAGGTCTCCACCGGTTTGAGCAGGATGGCTTGCACGCGTTCGACGATGTTCATGGGTCACTCCTTGAAATGAAAGGACGGTTGCCTGAATGAAACCAGCTTCAGCGCGGACTCTCGAAAAACACGGCGTTGGTGTAGTCGCTGATCTCGAAATAGACCTTCTTCTCGCCCGGATCGACCTGCATGTTCAGGTTTTCGTCGAGCACGCCGTAGCCATAGCGGTAGGCGCGGGGGGTGTTGTCGTCGGTGCCGAGCGCGGTGCTGATCTTGTCGATCCGCAGGAAGCGGCGCACCACCTTGTCGCCGGCGTAGACCTCGAGCACGCCGTTGGTGCCGGTCCAGTTCTGGATCTCCCGGCTGAACTTGTTCTGCTGCTCCTGGGTGCAAGCCGCCGCGAACAAGGCGACGCTCAGGACGGCCACCAACCCGGCGCGTTGTGCAGATGTTCTCGTCATTCAATCCTCCAGCAGTATTGGCAGGCATTGTGCCGCAGGTTCGCGCAGGCACAAGTCGGCCACGGCGTCCAGTTCGGTCGCCTCAGGGTTGATCACCACCACCCGGGCGCCGCGCCGGTGCGCGGCGTGCGCCAGGCCGGCGGCCGGGTAGACCACGCCCGAAGTACCGACGACCAGCATCAGGTCGCAGCCGCTCGCGGCTTTCTGCGCCGCGTCCAGCGCGGCCAGCGGCAGCATCTCGCCAAACCAGACCACGGCCGGGCGCCGCAGGTTGCCGCAGGTGGGGCAATGGGGTGGATGACCGGCCTCGACAAACTCGGGGTGGCAACAGTCGCGCGGCATGTCCAGCCAACGGTCATCGGCCAGGTTGCCGTGCAGGGCGATCGCTTCGGCGCTGCCCGCGCGCTGGTGCAGACCGTCCACGTTCTGCGTGATGAGCGTGAGCCGGCCCGGGTGGCGCTGCTGAAAGGCCGCCAGCGCCCGATGCCCGGCGTTGGGCTCCACCGGGGCGATCATGTCGCGGCGAAACTGGTACCAGTCCCACACGCGACGCGGGTGGGCACGAAACGCGTCCTCGGTGGCCAGGTCTTCGGGTTTGAACCGCGCCCACAGGCCGGTCTGGGCGTCGCGAAACGTGGGCACGCCAGACTCTGCGCTCATGCCCGCACCGGTGAGCACGGCGATGTGGTTTGCGCTCCCGATCCACTGGCGAACCATTTGCGCAACGGACATGTCAGCCCTCCGGCCCGAAAGAGCAACGGTTCCAGGTGCGAGGGGATGCACCAGCCAAGGCCAGCGCGGGGCCGGCTTTGCCGGACCGCTGCTGGCGCCCCCTGGAGGGGGTGACGCCGAAGGCGGCGCAGGGGGGATTCATCCAGTCCTTTGACGCAGCGCTTCGTAGAGGCAGACGCCGCTGGCCACCGAGACGTTGAGGCTCTCCACCGCGCCGCGCATCGGGATGCTGACCAGTTCGTCGCAGGTCTTGCGCGTGAGCTGGCGCATGCCCTCGCCTTCGGCGCCCAGCACCAGTGCTACCGGGCCTTTGAGGTCCACCTGGTACAGCGTATTGGGGGCGTCATCGCTGGTGCCAATGATCCAGATGTTGCGCTCCTTGAGTTCGCCCAGGGTGCGCGCCAGGTTGGTCACCATGAAGTACGGCATGGTTTCGGCCGCGCCGCTGGCCACCTTGGCCACGGTGGCGTTGATGCCGGCCGCGTGGTCCTTGGGCGCGATCACCGCGTGCGCGCCCGAGCCATCAGCCACGCGCAGGCAGGCGCCCAGGTTGTGCGGGTCGGTGATGCCGTCGAGCACCAGCAGCAGCGGCGCCACGCCGTCGGCCTCCAGCTTCTCCAGCAGCTCGTCGAGCGAATGCGCCTGGGGCAGCGCTTCGACCCGCGCAGCCACGCCCTGGTGGCCATGGCTGCCGGCGAGCTTGGCGATGCGCAGGCCATCGGCCTCGATGAGCCGCGCGTTGGCTTCCCGGGCGCGCTCCAGAAACTGGCGCATGCGGGCATCGCGCCGTGTCGGCTCGAAGTAGATTTCGATGATGGATTGCGGCGCGGTTTTCAGGCGCACGCCCACGGCGTGAAAGCCGAACAGCACTTTGGGAGAAGACATCGCCCGATTATCGACGCAGCCGCCCGGGCGCCGACGGGCCAAGGCCTGCGAGAATCCCGGCATGCCCCGCAACCCGCCTGAAACCTCCGAAACCCTGTCCGCCGTCTGCCTGTGCGCCGAATGGTGCAGCACCTGCCGCGACTGGCACGCCGTGGTCGAACAGGCTGCACACGAGTTCAAGGACGTGCGCTGGCGCTGGCTGGACATCGAAGACGAGGCCGATCTGCTGGACGAGCTCGACATCGACATCGAGACCTTCCCCACCATGCTGCTGGCGCGCGGCGATCAGGTGCTGTTCTTTGGTCCGATTCCCGCCCAGGCCGAGGTGCTGGCGCGGCTGGTCAGCACACTGCAAAGCGGTTCGGCGAGCGCGCTGGGCCTGACCGAACGGGTCGCCACCCTCTGGCAGCGGCTGCGCGGCAGGCCGGACTGACCCCTCAGAGCACCGCTTCCAGATCGGCCACCTGTCCGGCTTCGATGGTGATGCGCCGCTCGCAGCGCTGGGCGATGGCGCGGTCGTGCGTGACCAGCACCAGCGTTGTGCCCTGCTCGCGGTTCAGATCGAACATCAGCTCCATGATCTTGCCGCCGGTGGCGAAATCCAGGCTACCGGTGGGTTCGTCGGCCAGCAGCACGGCGGGCTGCATCACAAAGGCACGCGCCAGCGCGACGCGCTGCTGCTCCCCGCCCGACAGCACCTTGGGGTAGCTGGCAAGCCGCTCGCCCAGACCCACCCGCTGCAACATGGCGGTGGCCGCGGCGCGGGCGTCGCGCCGTCCGGCGAGTTCCAGCGGAAGCATCACGTTTTCCAGCGCGGTGAGGTTGCCCAGCAGTTGGAAGCTCTGGAACACAAAACCCACCTTCTGCGCCCGCAGGGCGGCGCGCTGGTCTTCGTCGAGCGCGAACAGATCGACGCCATCGATGTGAACTGTGCCGCTGCTGGGTGTATCCAACCCGGCCACAATGGACAGCAGCGTGCTCTTGCCCGACCCAGACGCGCCCACGATGGCGGCGGTTTCCCCTCTGTTCAAGGTGAAATCGATATCGCGCAAAATCGTCAGGGATCCCGTGGAGTCGACAACCGACTTGAACACGTGCTGCACGGCAATCATCACTTCGGACATGGAAGGGCTCTCAAGTTGAATCGACGTCACTTTAACGCGCTGGGCCTGCTGGTCGCGGCGACGGGGTCAATCGGAAGCGCGCTGGCGCAAGCCGCGACCCACACCGCCAGCATCGCCAGCAACGCGACGCCCGTCATCCTGGTGGTGGGCGACTCGCTGAGCGCCGAATACGGTCTGCGGCGCGGCAGCGGCTGGGTGGCCCTGCTGGCGCAGCGCCTGAGCAGCCAGAAGATGAACGCCCGCGTGGTCAACGCCGGCGTCAGTGCCGACACCAGCTCGGGTGGGCGATCCCGCCTGCCCGCCCTGCTTCGGCAACACCAACCGGCGGTGGTGGTGATCGAGCTCGGCGCCAACGATGCATTGCGGGGTCTGCCGCTGTCCGTCACGCGCGACAACCTGCGCTCCATGGTGCGCCTGTCGCGCGAAGCCGGCGCACGGGTGCTGCTGGTGGGCATGGAAATGCCACCCAACTACGGCGAGCGCTACGCGCAGGAGTTCCGCGAAGTGTTCACCCAGGTGGCACGCGAGGAAAAGACCGCGCTCGTGCCCTTCCTGCTCAAAGGCGTGGCCGACCTCGAAGACCCCACCAAGCTGTTCCAGAGCGACCGCATGCACCCCAACGAGAGCGCCCAACCCACGCTGCTGGCCAACGTCTGGCCCGCGCTGACTCCGCTGCTGCCGAAACGATAATCCGGTATGCCCGTTCATACCCTGCCCGCCGCCGAAGCCCTGGCCCGACTCGACAGCTTCGACACCGTCATAGACGCCCGCACCGAAGACGAACACGCGCTCGACCACGTGCCCGGGGCCATCAACTGGCCCACGCTCAACAACCAGGAGCGCATCGACATCGGCACGATGTACAAGCAGGTCAACCCGTTTGAGGCCAAAAAACGCGGCGCTGCGCTGTCCGCGCGCAACATCGCCGCCCACATCGAGCGCGAGGTGATCGACAAACCACGCGGCTGGAAGCCGCTGGTGTACTGCTGGCGCGGCGGCAACCGCAGCGGCGCCCTGGCCACCATCCTGGGCGCCATCGGCTTTCACGTCACGCTGATCGAGGGGGGTTACAAGGCCTGGCGCGCCGCCCTCGTCGCCTCCATCCCCGGCCTGGCCACCCGGCTGCACTGGCGCGTGGTCTGCGGCCCCACGGGCAGCGGCAAGACGCGCCTGCTGCAGGCGCTCGCCGCCCAGGGCGCGCAGGTGCTCGATCTGGAGGCGCTGGCCAGCCACCGCAGCTCGGTGCTGGGCCACATCCCGGGCCAGGAACAGCCCAGCCAGAAGCGTTTTGACAGCTTGGTATGGGACGCGTTGCGGCACTTCGATCCGTCGCGCCCGGTGTACGTGGAGAGCGAGAGCAAGAAGGTGGGCAATGTGCGCGTGCCCGACGCCCTGATCGAGGCCATGCGCGAGAGTCCCTGCATCGACCTGCAGCTGTCAGATCCCGAGCGGGTGGCGCTGCTGCTGGAGGACTACGATTTTTTCGTGAAAGACAGTGCCCATTTCTGCCACCGGCTGGAAGCCCTGACCGAGCTGCGCGGCAAGGCGGTGGTGTCGGCGTGGATCGAGAAGGTTCAGCAGGGACACACGCCGGAGGTGGTGCTCGAACTCCTGACCCAGCACTACGACCCGATGTACGCGCAGTCGATTGCGCGCAACTTCAAATGCTACGGCCAGGCGCGGCCCTGTGTGCTGCGCGACCGTTCGGCCGAGGCTCTGGCCGATGCCGCACGCGAGCTCATCGCCACGGGGCCCGCTGCATCGCCCTCGCCCGCCTGATCGGGCACGGGGTGCCACGCGGCGGAAGCGATGGACCCGTATGCGCCGTCAGTCTGCGGCGGTCGACCCCTCGCCGGCCGCGGGTGCTGCATCGCTGGCGTCGGTGTTGTCCTCGCCCGGACCTTCGGGCGCATCGGACTCGCTGTGGTGCTTGCCCGCGGCCTTGGCTTTGAGCTTCTCTTCCTTCTTTTTCTTCTTGGCGAGCTCGCGCTGGCGTTTTTCGTATCCGTAGTTGGGAGTGGCCAAAGCAGTCTTTCGGGTGGGTGGGTTGAAGGAAATGTCAGGCGTGGAGCGTGGCGAGCGCCTGCGCCAGGTCGGCACGCAGGTCGTCCACGGCCTCCAGGCCGACGGCAAAGCGCACCAGGCCGCCCTTGTGGGGCCAGGCTGCGGTGCGGATAGCAGACACGTTGTAGGGCGCACACAGGCTGATGGGGCCGGCCCAGCTCCAGCCCAGCTTGAACAAACGCAGGCTGTCGCAGAAAGCGTCGATCTGCGCCTGGCTGAAGCGTTCATCAAACACCACGCTGAACAGACATGCGGCAGCCTTGGCGTCGCGGCGCCAGGCTTCGTGGCCGGGAGAACCGGGCAAGGCCGGGTGCAGCACCTGCACCACGCCGTCTTGCTGTTGCATCCAGGTGGCGAGCTCGCGGGTGCTGGCATCTTGCGCGTGGTAGCGCAGCGCCATGCTGTTCAGGCCACGCAGCACGAGTTCGGTGTCGTTGCCGCTCACGCCCAGGCCCAGCCGCATGTGGCACAGCAAAACCTGCCGGTGCAGCGCCTCGTCGCGCGTGACGACAGCCCCCATGAGCACGTCGGCGCCGCCGCTGGGGTATTTGGTCAGCGCCTGCATGGACACGTCCACCCCCAGCTCGAAGGCGTTGAACGCAATGCCCGCGCCCCAGGTGTTGTCCAGCGCCGTGAGGATGGGCCGTTCGGCGCCACGGCTCTGGTTCGCCGCCCGCACCACCGCGACCAGCGCGGGAATGTCGGGAAACTCCAGCGTGATCGAGCCCGGGGCCTCCAGCCAGACCAGGCGCGTGGCCGGGCCCATCTTGGCGGCCAGATCGGCGGCGTCGAGCGGATCGTAGTAGCGGTGCGTGATACCCCAGGCGGCCAGTTCCCCGGCGGCAAAGGTCTTGCCGGGGCCATAGGCGTTGTCGGGCATCAGCAGTTCGTCGCCCTGGCGCAGAAAGGCCATGTCCACCAGCGACAAGGCCGACAGGCCGCTGGGCGCCAGCACGCAGTGGCGCCCGCCTTCCACGGTGGCGATGCGTTCTTCCAGGATGAAAGTGGTGGGCGTGCCGTGCAGGCCGTAGGTGTAGCCGCTTTTGTCCATCCACTCCTGTGTGCGCAGGGCCTGCACGTTGGGGAAGATGACGGTGGACGCCTTGTGAACGCCGGGCGCGACGGCATCAAAGCCCTCGGGTGGGCGATAGGGGTGGTGGATCAGCTGTGTGGAGATCTCGCGCATTCAGATCAGAGCTTCCATTTTTCGAGCAGTTGCGCAGGACGCATGGCGTCGTAACCCTCGAAGGGCTGGTGGATCCAGGGGTTGGTGGGCAGGAACTCCACCGAATAGTCGGGCGTAAACGTGGACAGCTGCTTGGTCCAGATCACGGCGCTGCGCAGCTCGGTGATGGGCGCGTAGTTGTTTTTCAGCATCCCGATCACCGCCTTGAGCGTGTGACCCGAATCGGCCAGATCGTCCACCAGCAGCACCTTGCCTGCGATCTCGCCCTTGGGCGTGGTGATGTAGCGGGCGATGTCCAGATTGCCTTGCTGCGTGCCTGCGTTGGCGCGGTAAGAGCTGGTCGACATGATGGCCAGCGGCACGTCGAAAATGCGCGAAAGGATGTCACCCGGACGCATGCCCCCACGCGCCAGGCACAGGATGGTGTCGAACTGCCAGCCCGATTGGTACACCTTGAGCGCCAGCTTCTCGATGAGGTTGTGGTATTCGTCGTACGAGACGTAGAGGTGTTTGCCGTCTTCGGTCAGCATGGGGTCTCCGGGGGTGAGGGACTGGCAGGATTTTGCACGAAGCCGGGGTCCGCCGGGCCATCGGCCCTGCAGACTCCCGCTGCGGATGGCAGGCGGTCGCTCACCCGTGGTACGGGTGGTGCACCAAGATCGTGTGGTCGCGGTCCGGGCTGGTCGAGACGATGTGGATCGGCACCCCGGTGGTTTCCTGGATGCGTTGCAGATACCGCTGCGCGTTCACCGGCAGATCTTCATAACGCGTCGCACCGACCGACGAATCGCTCCAGCCAGGCAGGGTTTCGTAGATCGGGGTGCAGCGCGCGATCTCGTCGGCGCCCATGGGCAGGATGTCGATAGTCTGACCATCCAGTTCGTAGCCGGTGCACAGCTTGAGCTCGGTCAGACCATCCAGCACATCCAGCTTGGTGATGCACAGACCGGAAAGGCCATTGACCTGGGCCGAGCGCTTGAGCAGCGCGGCGTCGAACCAGCCACAACGGCGGCTGCGACCTGTGGTCACACCTTTTTCCGCCCCCACCGTGGCCATGTGCCAGCCGGGTGTGCCCTCTTTCTCCCATTCCAGCTCGGTCGGGAACGGGCCGCCGCCCACGCGGGTGCAATAGGCCTTGGTGATGCCCAGCACATAGTGCAACAGACCCGGGCCCACGCCGGAGCCCGCCGCCGCATTGCCCGCCACGCAGTTGCTGGAGGTGACAAAAGGATAGGTGCCGTGGTCGATGTCCAGCAGCGTGCCCTGTGCGCCCTCGAACAGCAGGTTGGCGCCGGCCTTGTGGGCGGCGTTGAGTTCGCTCGACACGTCGGCGATCATGGGCTTGAGCCGCTCGGCCTGCTCCATGGCCTCGGCGAACACGGGCTCGAACTGGATCGCGCCGTCTTTCATGTAGCCAGCGATCTTGTCATCCCAGACCATGTCGGCCGAATGCAGGTAGCTGGTGAGCAGGTGGTTGTGCAGATCGAGCAGCTCGCGCAGTTTGGCGGCGAAACGCTCGGGGTATTTCAGGTCCTGCACGCGCAGCGCGCGGCGCGCAATCTTGTCTTCATAGGCCGGGCCGATGCCACGGCCCGTGGTGCCGATCTTTTCGGTGCCGGCTTTCACCTTGGCGGCTTCGCGCGCGATGTCGATGGCGGCATGGAAGGGCAGGATCAGCGGGCAGCCTTCGCTGACGCGAAGGCGCGAGCGCACCTCCACACCGGCCGTCTCCAGCCCGGCGATTTCTTCGAACAGCTTGCCCACCGAGAGCACCACGCCGTTGCCTATGTAGCACTTCACACCCGCGCGCATGATGCCGCTGGGAATGAGGTGCAGCGCGGTCTTCACGCCGTTGATCACGAGCGTGTGACCAGCGTTGTGGCCGCCCTGGAACCGCACCACGCCGGTGGCGGTCTCGGTCAGCCAGTCGACCAGTTTGCCTTTGCCCTCGTCGCCCCACTGGGTGCCGACCACCACCACGTTGCGCCCGGGGACCACGGCGCTGTTGCTGTTCATCATCTGCTGTTTCCGGTTAAAGAGTCTTCACAGTCCAGGCCCCGGCATGCGCCGGGTCGGACACCAGTTCGCGGTCGCACCGGAACTCATCCACTTCGTGTTCGTGGCCCGGCAAGGCACACACCACCGTGTGGCCCTCGCCGCGCAGCCGGGCAATGGCCTCGCGCAGCGAAGCGTCCATGCCCCAGGGCGCACGAATGGCGGCCACCAGCGGGCGCGGCGCAACGGCCGACACCAGCTCCTTGAGATCGAGGCTGAAGCCCACCGCCGGACGCTTGCGACCGAACACCGCGCCCACCTCGTCGTAACGCCCGCCCCGGGCCAGCTCGGCCGGCTCACCCTGGACATCCCGCGCGAACAACGCGAAACGCATGCCGGTGTAGTAGGCATAGCCACGCAGGTCGGCCAGGTCGATGGACACCTCGATGTTCTGCGTGTGCGCGGCCAGCCAGGCCAGGCTGTCGAGCGCCGCGTGCAATGCGGGCGATGGCGACAGGCAACGCCGGGCCTCGTCCAGCACGGCGACGTCGCCGAACAGGCGCGGCAGCGCGCACAGGTCGCGCCGCACCTGCTCGGGCAGGTCAGAGGCCAGTGCGCGCAACTCAGCCACATCCTTGGCGGCCAGTGCGGCGTGGATCTGCGTGATGCGAGGGGCGTCCAACGGCACGGGCGCGAGCACGGCATCGATCACACGCACATCGGCCAGGTCGAGCAGCAGACCGGTCACACCCGCACCGCGCAGGCAAGCCTGGGCCAGTTCAAGGGTCTCAAGATCGGCTTCGAGTCCGGCGTGACCGTAGATCTCGGCACCGAACTGCAATGGCTCGCGACTGGCCAGCGGGCGGTCGATGCGGGTGTGCACGACGGGGCCGCAATAGCTCAGGCGCGCCACGCCCTGACGGTTGAGCAGGTGCGCGTCGATCCGGGCAACCTGCGGCGTGCTGTCGGCGCGCAGGCCGAGCGTGCGGCCCGAGAGCTGATCGACCAGCTTGAAGGTTTGAAGATCAAGCGCTTCACCGGTGCCCGTGAGCAACGATTCCAGGTGCTCCAGCAACGGCGGCATGACCAGTTCGTAGCCATAGCCACGTGCTGTGTCCAGCAACCCCCTGCGGAGTTCTTCGATGTGGCGAGCCTCGGAAGGCAGGACATCGGCAATGTGATCCGGGAGGACCCAGGCAGACATGGGCATTTTCGGGAGCTGTTAAAAACGTGATTTTACCGGGCCGGAAACGGTGTTCCGACCTCGCCGGACGCCGGCCTCAACAGCCGGGCCTGGTGCCCGACGGCCAGAGCCTCAGATCAGCCACCACCAGAGCAGGAGGCCGGAGACCAGACTGAGCAGGCCAAAGAAGCGAAGCTGCCCGTCCTGAAGCTTGAGGATTTCGCTGAACATGCGCCGCCAGACGCCCGGCGCGATGAAAGGCAACAGGCCCTCGAAGATCAACACCAGGGCCAGGGCGAGCCAGAACGCGTCGGCAGGCACACCGACCACCCTTCAGCGAGCCACTTCGCTGCTTCGCAGAGCCTTGAAGAAGTCCGAAGAAGGGTCCACCACCATCACGTCGGATTTGCCCGCAAAACTGGCCTTGTACGCCTCCAGGCTGCGGTAGAACTGGGCAAAAGCCGGATCACGACCGAAGGCTTCACCAAAGGCGGCGGCGGCCTTGGCATCGCCCTCACCCTTGATGAGCTGCGCGGCGCGGTAGGCTTCGGACACGATCACTTCACGCTGGCGATCGGCGTCGGCCCGAATCTTTTCGCCTTCGGCAAAACCCGTGGAGCGCAACTCATTGGCAACACGCTTGCGCTCGGCTTCCATTCGCTGGTAAACCGACAACGTGATGCTCTCGGCGTAGTCCACGCGGGTGATGCGGACGTCCACCACGTCCATGCCCCAGGGTTTGTCGGCTCCACGCACGGCTGCGAGCACCTCGCGCTTGACATCGTCCATGAGTTGCTCACGGCGGGACGACAACAACTCGTTGAGCGTGCGCTTGTTGACCTCTTCCTGGAAGGAGTTGCGCACCACACGGTTGAGCTGCAAGGCGCCAGCGCGTTCATTGACGCCAACGTTGCGAATGTACTGCTGGGGATCGCTGATGCGCCAGCGCACATACCAGTCGATCACCACACGCTGTTTCTCGGCCGTCAGCGTGGGTTCGGTGTCGGTGCTCTCCAGCGTGAGCAGGCGTTTGTCGATGTAGGACACGTTCTGGAACGGCGGCGGCAACTTGAAATTGAGCCCCGGCTCGGTGATCACCTGCTTGATCTGTCCGAGCTGGAACACGACGCCGAACTGGCGCTGGTCCACGACGAACAGCATGGAACTGGCGATGGCCAGCGCCACGATAAAGGAGGTGAGGATGAAACCCAGTTTGTTCATTTGCTTTGCTCTCTAGTCACTCGTACCCGTCCGCCGGCTCAGCGGGTCTCACGCTCGCGCGAGCGCGCGGCGTTGTCCTGGCTGCGGGAAGGGGGTACGGACGACGGAATCGTCGGGCTGGGCGTCGGCGCGGAGCTGGGTGCGGCGACAGGAGCCTGCGCGGCCATTTGCATGATCTTGTCCAGTGGCAGGTACAGCAGATTCGAACCCGACTTGGTGTCCACCAGGACCTTGGTCACGTTGCTGTAGATTTCCTGCATGGCATCGACGTACATGCGCTCGCGGGTGACCTGCGGCGCCTTCTGGTACTCGGCCAGCACCGAGCGGAAACGCTGCGAATCGCCCTCGGCCTGCGCCACGATCCGGGCGCGGTAGCCTTCGGCTTCTTCGGTCAGCCGGGACGCCGCACCGCGGGCTCGTGGCACCACGTCGTTGGCGTAGGCCTCGGCCTCGTTCTTCGCACGCTCACGCTCCTGACCGGCTTTGAGCACATCGTCGAAAGAGGCCTGCACCTGCTCGGGGGGGCGCACGCCACCCTGCTGCAGGTTGATGCCCACGACCTCGATACCCACTTTGTAACGGTCCAGAATGGACTGCATGAGGACCCGAACGCGTGGTGCGATCTGGTCGCGCTCTTCGGCCAGTGCCGCGTCCATACGCATCTTGCCGACCACCTCGCGCACGGCCGTTTCAGCGGCCTTGACCACTGCGGCGTCCGGGTCGCGGCTCTCGAACAGGAAGGCACGCGCATCGTTCAGGCGGTACTGGACCGCAAACTTGATCTCGACAATGTTCTGATCGATGGTCAACATCGCCGAATCCCGCAGGCCCGTGGCCGGCAACACGTTGTCGCCGCCCACGTCCACCGAACGGATCTGCGTGACGAAAACCGTCTCGTGACTCTGTACCGGATAAGGCAGACGCCAGTTGAAACCAGCGCCCACCGAGCTGTGGTACTTGCCGAACTGGGTGATGACGGCTTGCTGGCCTTCCTGCACGATGAAGAAGCCCGTGCCAAGCCAGATCAGCACCACCACGCCAACGATCAAACCAGCGCCAATGCCCGTGCTCTTGGGGCTCGGATTGAAACTGGGCATTCCCCCACCACCCGAGCCGTTGCCACCCTGCCCGCCGCGGCCACCTTTGCCACCGAGCATGCCACCGAGCTTGCGGTTGAAGTCGCGCCAGAGTTCGTCCAGATCGGGAGGTCCCTGATTGGGGCCCTGACCGCGCGGTGGCTTCTGCTGAGGGCGTTCCTCGGTATCGCGCCCCGACTCCGGCTCGTTTTGCGGCTTGTCACCGCCACGCGAGGCGTCATCACCACGTCCCCAACGGGGATCGTTGAGGTTGAACATGCCCAGCAGGACACGCCAGCCGCGACGGATTTTGCCGTGAACGCCGGCTTCAGCGCCACGCTCGGGTGATTGCAGATTCACATCCATGTGTTGCCAACTTCTTTTCGAATCAAAACCACGACATTGTGCCCAATCAGGGCAGCACATTTTCGATGCTGGGGGTCTCCCCCGGGGTATTCGGATCCAGGGCGGTTGCCTGTGACATCACGCGACTCGCGAGCAGCGAACGCAACTCGGGAAGGCCCTCGCCAGTCTTGGCGCTCACGTAGATACGAGACACGGAGGCACCATCCAGTTCCATCGAGTCACTCAGCAGATGCGGAACAGCCGCCGGATCCATGGCATCGAGCTTGTTGAACACCAGAATCTGCGGCACCTGATCTGCTCCAATGTCTTTGAGCACACCCAGCACTGAGGCAATCTGCTCCGGATGCGACGGATTGGACGCATCCACCACATGAAGCAAAAGATCGGCGTCGGCCGCTTCCTGCAGCGTGGCAGCAAATGCATCCACCAGGCCGTGGGGCAGGTCACGGATGAAACCCACGGTATCCGACAAGGAAACCGAACGCCCGGCTTCGCCCAAATACAGCTGACGGGTGGTGGTGTCGAGCGTGGCAAACAGCTGATCGGCAGCATAGGCCCGGGCTTTGACCAACCCGTTGAACAGCGACGATTTGCCCGCATTGGTGTAACCCACGAGCGAGATCGAGAAGGTATCGCGGCGTTCGCGCTGGCGGCGCTGGGTGGCACGCTGTTTCTTGACCTTCTCCAGCCGCTCCTTGGTGCGCTTGATGGCCTCTCCGATCATGCGCCGATCCAGCTCGATCTGAGTTTCACCCGGACCACCGCGCATGCCAATGCCACCACTTTGTCGCTCCAGGTGCGACCAGCGGCGCACCAACCGGGTTGACAGGTATTGCAGCCGCGCGAGCTCCACTTGCAGCTTGCCTTCGTGGCTGCGTGCGCGCTGGGCAAAAATTTCGAGGATCAGCAGCGTCCGGTCGTTCACCGGCAGGCCCAGATGGCGCTCCAGGTTGCGTTGCTGCGCCGGACTCAGCGACTGGTCGAACAAGATCTCGGCGGCGCCAGAAGACTGGGCCAGCATTTTGATCTCGTCGGCCTTGCCGGACCCCACAAACAGGGCCGGATCGGGCGCGCGCCGTTTGCAGGTGACGCGGTCGGCCACCCGATAGCCGGCTGTCTGCGCCAGCAGGCCAAGCTCTTCGAGCGCGGCGTCAAAATGGGGCAACCCGAAATCCACGCCCACCAGAATGACCGATGGCGTGGCGTTGCGGGAAGGATCAGGCGGGTTCAAATCAGTTCAACCGGCCTTCGGCGCTGCAGGCAACCGCGCAGCCGGGGCTGCCCGGTCGCTTGCAGGATTCAGGGTGTGAATCAAGAAGCAGCGGGCTCGTCCGCACCAGCGGCGGAAAACTGCACCGGACGGCCCGGCACGATGGTGGAGATGGCGTGTTTGTAGACCATTTGCGTGACCGTGTTGCGCAGCAACACGACGTATTGGTCAAACGACTCGATCTGACCCTGGAGCTTGATGCCATTGACCAGATAGATCGACACAGGAACGTGTTCCCGGCGAAGCTGGTTCAGGAAAGGGTCTTGCAAGAGCTGGCCTTTGTTATTGCTCACGATATGCTCCGTGTTCAAAAAAAGTTAATGAGGCATGCACCATACCACAGCCCTGCCCCAAGGACGAGGCTGCGCGCAGGAGTGCTCACTCCTTGAAGGGGTTGGTCGAGGTTTTGAACTCGATGCGCAGCGGCGTACCCACCAGGTCGAACGCCTTGCGAAAACGGCCTTCCAGGAAGCGCTTATAGGCGTCGGGCACGTGTTCCAGCGAGTTCCCGTGGATCACGATCACCGGCGGGTTCATTCCGCCTTGGTGGGCATAACGCATTTTCGGGCGGAACATACCACTGCGCTGCGGCGCCTGGAACGCCACCGCCTCCAACAGCAGACGCGTCAGCACGGGCGTGGACATCTTGCGCATGGCCGAGGCGTGCGCCTGAGCGATGGACTTCCAAACCGGCCCCAATCCCTGGCGCTTCTTGGCCGAGATTAGGTGCAGCGAGGCGAATTTGAGAAACGCCAGCCGGGTCTCGATCTGGCGTTCGATCTGCTCACGCTGGTAGGCATCAACGGCATCCCATTTGTTGATGGCCAGCACCACGGCACGCCCGCTCTCCAAAATGTAACCCGCGATGTGTGCATCCTGGTCGGTCACACCCTGCGTGGCGTCCAGCAACAGCAGGACCACGTGGGCGTTTTCGATCGCCTGCAGGGTCTTGACCACCGAGAACTTCTCAATGGCCTCGAACACCTTGCCCTTGCGGCGCAGGCCGGCCGTATCGATCAACTCGTATTTCTGTCCCTCACGCTCGAACGGCACCGAAATGGCGTCGCGCGTGGTGCCCGGCAGGTCGAACGCCACCAAGCGCTCTTCACCCAGCCAGACATTGATCAGGGTGGACTTGCCCACGTTGGGCCGCCCGGCCACCGCCAACCGGATCACCCCGGTTTCGACCTCGGGTTCTTCGTCGTCCAGATCCGGCAGCCCGGGTATGGCTTCCAGCGCCGTTTCCAGCATGGAGCGCACGCCCTGCCCGTGGGCACTGGACACCGGCAAGACCTCGCCCAGGCCGAGTTCAAAAAACTCGACCAGTTGCAGCCCCTGCGTCATACCTTCGGCCTTGTTGGCCACCAGCACCGTGGGTTTGCCCAGGCGGCGCAGGTATTGGGCGATTTCGTGGTCCTGCGCACTGATGCCGGCGCGCGCATCCACCACAAAGATCACCACATCCGACTCGGCCACAGCCTGCCGGGTCTGCTTGGCCATTTCGCGGTAGATGCCCTCGCTGGCATCGGGCTCAAAGCCGCCGGTATCGATCACGATGTACTCGCGCTTGCCCAGGCGGCCATTGCCGTAGTGGCGGTCACGGGTGAGGCCGGCAAAGTCGGCCACGATGGCGTCGCGTGAACTCGTCAGGCGGTTGAACAGGGTGGACTTGCCCACATTGGGGCGCCCCACCAGAGCGATGACGGGTTTCACGAAACAGTACCTTTCAATTGCATGGACCAGAACACGGTCCCATTCCCTGGCTTCGCCAGGCCCCACGAGGGGGTCCAGTCATTCTCGGTGCAACACCGCGAAGGACCGGCGCCACGCGCTCACTGGGGTCGCCAGGCGTACACGCCGCCCTTGCGCGTTTGCACCACCATGACCTGCCCGGCCAGCACGGGAGCGGCGATCACAGGAGATCCGTCGGTGGACAAACGGGTCATTTCGCTGCCGTCCTCGCGCGAGAGCAGGTGCACCAGTCCCGTGCCATCCCCCACGGCGAGCACCCGACCGACCGCCAGCGGGGCTGTCAGGTCGCGGTATTTCAGGCGGCTGGACTCCCAGGCCTGTTCGCCGGATGCGCGCTGCCAGGCCAGCAACCGACCGTCCGCTTCGCTGCCGAAGACCAGGTTGTCATCGCCATGAACCCCGGTCCTGCCCTGCGCTGGTTTGGACCAGACCACACCACCGCGGCTGGTGTCCACGCAGCCCACGGCCGAGCCGTAGGAACGGGTGCAGACGCTGCTGCCCACGCGGCTGACCGGCCCCACCAGATCCACCAGACGTTCGACCTCGTTGGTCCCGCGCGCGGTGGCCACCGGGGCCTCCCAGCGAATGGAACCATTGAGCGGATTCAGGCCGGTGAGCCGGCCGGACAAACCGACCACGAGGGTGTCGTCCACCGCGAGCAACACGCCCGACTGGCGCAGCACCAGCGGCTCCCCGGGGCGCGACTGGTTCCACAAACGGGCACCAGTTTGCGCGTCGAACGCCGTCACGGCGCGGTCGGCGGTCAGCACGAACACACGAGCGCCGGCCACGAGAGGCGCCGTGAAAGAGCGCGCCGGCAGGCGCACGCGCCAGCTGACACGGCCTTCGGTGATGGCCACCAATTCGTTGTCCTGGGTGATCACAGCGGCCGTCTGGCCATCGGAGCCCACGCCGGCGGAAACCGGTGTGCCCAGGTTCAGACGCCAGAGGTCCTGACCCGTGTTCGCATCCAGCGCCACCACCGTGCCGGCGCCACCGGTCAGGAACACGCGCGTACCGACCACCATGGGGGTCACCGTCGCGCTGGTCGGACCCACTTGGGCTGTCCATGCCAGCTTCGCCGTCAGGAGCGCTGCCACCGGCGGCAGCTCAGCCGGCTTGGGCTTGTCCGGGCTGGACGAGCAAGCAGACAGTCCCAGAGCGGACGCGACCACCAGAGCGATCAACGCCCGGGAACCATGGCGTGTGGACAGATTCAAGTGGGACAGCGATTTCAAGGGGAGGCCTCCGTGGCGGGGGACAGGGTGGACACATCCACACCCAGCGAAGCGAGCTTGACTTCAACCAGTTTGCGGTATTCAAAACGCCCGCCCAAAGCGCGCCAGGCGTTCTGGTATTGGGTTTTGGCCTCGTCGGCCTTGCCCTGGGCCAGGTAGACGTCTCCCCGGCGATCGGCCGCCAGCGGCTCGAAGGCCTTGGGCAGTGGCGCTTCCAGGGTCTTGAGCGCCTGGTCATAGGCCTTGGCCTCCAGGTCCAGCGCAGCCAGGCGCAGCCGCGCCACGGCCTGGTACGACTCGTCCGACGATTTCTCGGCCACCCAGGACAGAGCGGCGCGCGCACCGTCGGCCTTGCCCGCTTCAAACAGCGTCTTGCCCGCGAGCAGCGCTCCCTGGGCTGCGAAGGTGGTGCCCGCGAAGCGGTCTTTCATCTCGGTCAGCGCACGCTCGATCCGGTCCGCGTCGCGCGCGACGGCGGCCCGTTCGATCTCGTCGTAGAGCGCCGCGGCCTTGATGGCTTGGTTGCGTTGCCAGTAGTTCCAGCCGTTCCATGCGGCCATGGAACCGAAGACAGCGATCAACACCCAGGTGATGAGGTTGCCGTACTGAGCCCAGAAGTGTTTGATCTGATCGAGCTGTTCCTGCTCTTCAAGGTCGAGGTGTTTGGCCATGTGGGATATGCAAATGCGGTTCGGGCGATTGTAGGCGGCGGTTGGAGGTGTTCAGGCGCTGCGCAATATGGCGCCCCAGGCCGAGGGATCGGCCAGGGGCTGCAGCGACTGCGCCACCACCGTCGACGGAGCGCCGATGGTGTCGGGCGCGCGCAGGGGCTTGAGGGATACCATGCCCTGCGCCAATTCATCGGCACCAAAGATCAGGGCAAACCGCGCACCGCTTGCATCGGCTTTCTTGAACTGCGACTTCATGCTGCCCATGCCTTCGGCCCCCCCGGCGTGCATGAGCACGCTCACGCCCTGCTGACGCAGCACACGCAGCAGCGTCATGGCTTGCGGCAGCGCGGCCACATCGGGCACCACCGCGTAGGCATCGGGTGCGGGTTGTTCGGGCAGGCAGCCCTGCTCTTTCAGCAGCTCCAGGATGCGTTCCATGCCCAGCGCCCAGCCCACGGCCGGTGCCGACTTGCCACCGATCTGCTCGAACAGGCCGTCGTAGCGACCTCCGGCACAGACCGTGCCCTGCGAGCCCAGTTGCGTGGTCACGAACTCGAACACGCTGAGGTTGTAGTAATCCATGCCACGCACCAGGCGCGGGTTGATGCGGTACGCGATACCTTGCGCGTCCAGCAAAGCGCGCAGGCGGTTGAAGTGATCCAGCGACTCGGCACCCAGATGGTCCATGAGGCGGGGCGCCGCGTTGACCACCTCCTGCATGGCGGGGTTCTTGGTGTCCAGGATGCGCAGCGGGTTGCTGTGCAGCCGGCGCTTCGCGTCCTCATCGAGCCGGTCAGCGTGGGCCTCCAGGTGGGCAATGAGCGCCCGGCGGTGTGCCAGCCGCTCGGCCGGCTGGCCCAGGCTGTTGATCTCCAGCTCGATGCCGGAAAGACCCAGCTCGGCCCAGAGGTCGCAGGCCAGAACGATCAGCTCCGCGTCCACGTCCGGGCCGGCAAAGCCCAACGCCTCGGCGCCGAACTGGTGGAACTGGCGGTAGCGCCCGCGCTGCGGACGCTCGTGGCGGAACATCGGCCCCATGTAGTACAGGCGTTTGCCGCCGTCGTACAGCATCGAGTGCTCCAGAGCGGCGCGCACCACGCCGGCGGTGTTCTCGGGGCGCAGAGTGAGCTGTTCGCCGTTCAGCCGGTCTTCGAAGGAGTACATCTCCTTTTCGACAATGTCGGTCACCTCGCCCAGACCGCGCACGAACAGCGCGGTCGGTTCCACGATGGGGGTGCGCACGTTGCGGTAGCCGTAGCGCTGCATGAGCGAGCGCAAGCGGTCTTCGAGCCACTCCCAGTGTGCGGACACGGGCGGGGCAATGTCGTTCATGCCTTTGACAGCGCTCAGTTTTTCAGCCATGGGTGATGCTCAGAGGGAGAGATGAACCGGCTGGGCGCGGCATCCGCCGGCCCGCCGTGGACAAGCCGCGGCCGCGGCCCTTCAGGAACCGGATCCGTACCGCTTCTCGATGTAGTTTTCAACGATCTGCTGGAACTCGCGCGCGATGCCCTCGCCGCGCAGCGTCAGTGCTTTTTCCCCATCGATATAGACCGGGGCGGAAGGCGCTTCGCCGGTCCCCGGCAGGCTGATGCCGATGTCGGCGTGCTTGCTCTCGCCCGGTCCATTGACGATGCAGCCCATCACCGCGACCTTGAGGTTTTCCACCCCGGCGTAACGGGCGCGCCAAAGCGGCATGGAGCCGCGCAGGAAATCGTCGATCTGTTTGGCCAGTTCCTGGAACGTGGTGCTGGTCGTGCGACCGCAGCCCGGGCAGGCGGTCACGCTGGGCACAAAGGCGCGCATGCCGAGCGCCTGCAATATCTCGGACGCGATCACCACCTCCTGCGTGCGCGATTCGCCTGGCTGGGGCGTGAGCGACACACGGATGGTGTCGCCGATGCCCTGCTGCAGCAGCACCGACAGCGCCGCCGCAGAAGCCACGGCGCCCTTGGTGCCCATGCCCGCTTCGGTCAGCCCCAGGTGCAGCGCGTGGTCGCAACGTTGTGCCAGGGCCTGGTACACGGCGATCAGGTCCTGCACGCTGCTCACCTTGCAGGACAACAGGATGTTGTTGCCATTCAGGCCAATGTCCTGCGCCCGGTGCGCCGAGTCGAGCGCGGACGTGATCAGGGCCTCGTACATCACCTGGCGGGTGTCCCAGGGTTGGGCGCGCCGGGCGTTTTCATCCATCAGCCGGGCCAGCAGATCCTGATCGAGGCTGCCCCAGTTCACGCCGATGCGGATGGCCTTGTCGTGGCGCGCCGCGATCTCCACCATCTGGGCGAACTGCCGATCGCCCTTTTCGCCACGCCCCACGTTGCCCGGATTGATGCGGTACTTGGACAGCGCCTCGGCGCAGGCCGGGTGATCGCTGAGCAGGCGGTGGCCGTTGTAGTGAAAGTCGCCGATCAGCGGCACGTTCACCCCCATGCGGTCAAGCTGCTCGCGAATGTGGGGCACGGCCTTGGCGGCTTCGTCGTTGTTGACCGTGATGCGCACCAGTTCGGAGCCGGCCAGCGCCAGTTCCTTGACCTGGATCGCGGTACCGATTGCATCCGCGGTGTCGGTGTTCGTCATGGACTGCACCCGCACCGGCGCATCGCCCCCCACGGTCACGCGATGGGTGCCCCAGGCGACCACGGCCTGCCGGGTCTGGCGCGCGCGCGCCGCGGACAGCGCAATGGGCTGGGATTCGGCATCGAGTGTCCGGCTGCTCGCGGGCGGGCGGACGGCGGTGTCAGTGGTCATGCTCATTTCACCTCGAAACGGGCCACGCTGTTGCGCGCATAGGGCGTCACATCGAACGGGCGGCCACGCACCGTGACCTGGGCTGCGTCAGCACGCCCCAGCACCACCGAATAGGGCGGAGCTGCGGAGAAGTCCATCACATCACCGGCTTTCAGCATGCGCTGCACCACCACCTTGCCCGAACCGTTGATCACCTGCAGCCAGGACTCGCCCGTGGCGGCGATGCTCAGCAGGCTACCGGACGTGGTCAACGGAACTGCAGATGCCGACGGTACGGCCACCGACTCCGGAGCGGGGGCGGCGTTGGAGGATTCGGCCACGGGCGTTTCCTGCGGCAAAGGCTGGCTGTCGGGTGGGGTCCCGAGGGCCGCCGGAGATGCGGGCGATGCATCAGAAGCGACGGGCGCAACGGGCTCGACGGCGCTGCCCTCGGTCGCCGGCGTCCCTGACTCGGCGGGGCTCACCGTTTCACTGACCGTGGGTGGTGCCTCGCTGCCCGAGCCGCCCGAGGTCAGCAATCCGGCATCGAACGCCGGAAGGAAAGCCAGCACCAGTGTCGCGAGCAGCAGCACCACCGCGGCCAGCACGGCGGGGCGAAGCAGCCAGCGCAAGGGACTGCCCGACTGGGCATCGTTGGGGGTCTTGAACGGGGCATTGATCGCCGGGTGCGGCGCACCCAGTTGGGGTGCGTGTCCGAGCGGAATCTGCGACAGGACGATGGCTGGATCGATCTTGAGGTGGCGGCTGGCGCTAGAAGCCAGCGCCCGGGCAAACGTCATGTCCGGCAACTCGTCGTAACGCCCGGCCTCCAGCGCCTCAAGCTTCTTGACGGGCACCTTCAGTGCCGCAGCCAGCGCAGCGATGTGCAGGCCGGCGGCCTCGCGGGCCTGCCGAAGAAAGACCGGTGGGCTCTCCGCCGACTCGTCCATCTGAGCCATGGCGTCAGGATCCTGGGACCACTGCTCACTCATCGAAAGATCCCCGCTGGTAGGCCGCCCACTCACGAGACTGCGGATAACGGCGTGAAAGCTGCTGGGCCAACTGCTTGACCGCATCGTTATTGCGCAGGCGGCGTTCCACCTTGATGCCCAGCCAGAGCGTCTCGGCGTTGGCGAGTTCGGAGTTGTTCACCCGCCGGACAATGAATTGGGCCCGGGTATCTTCATTCCGCCGAAACAGCAGCGATGCCAGGTTGTAGCCCACGTAGGGGTTGCCCGGATCGAGCTCGTAAGAGCGGGCGAAACTACCTTCGGCTTCCGGTAGGCGCCCCATGCGGAGCTCACACGTGCCTTTGAGCATCAAGGTCTTGGCCTGGCCACTGTAGATCGGGCTGGACAGCGCTTGCGTGAACGACTGGATCGCCTCGGTGTGGCGGCCCTGATTGCAGGCAAACCAGCCGAAGTTGTGCAGGGCATCCGGGTCCTTGGGATTGATCTGCAAGGCCCGCTTGAAGCTGTCTTCTGCCTGGCGCGCGTCGTTGAGCCGCATATAGACCAGGCCACGCAGCACGTAGGCGGGGCCATAGGTCGGGTCGGCCGCCAGCGATTGTTTGATTTCGTCAAGAGCGACCGAGGTCTGCCCTTGCTCAAAGTAGTTGGAAGCCAGCTCCAGACGGATGCGCGCGCGCTTGCGGGTTTCGGGTTCGTCCGATTCGGTGATGGGCTCGGCCGTGGTCGACGTGGCCGATGCGGGCGGGGTGGCACACCCCTGCAACACCGCCATCGCCAGCAGCATCGGCACAAGCAGGACCAGCCCAGCGTAGCGCCTGGTCCATCCTTTCGCAAAACCATGCCCGTCGGAACCGAATCGAAGTACTGGTGTCATGCCTGTTTTTCCTTGGCTGTGTGCACAAACCGGATGGGTTGCTCGGTCTGCTGCCGGCGCTGCGACAGACGGCTCGCCGCATTGGTGCGGTCCAGCACATCTCCCGCAAGCTGGCCGCAGGCGGCATCGATGTCGTCACCACGCGTCTTGCGCACCGTGGTAACGATCCCGCCATCGTTGAGAATCTTGCCGAAATGCAGCACCACCGACCGGGGTGAACATTTCAGGCCCGAATCGGGGAACGGATTGAACGGGATCAGGTTGATTTTGCATGGAACCCCTCGGCCCCCATGGCCCTTGAGCAAGGCCAGCAACTGCCGGGCGTGTTCGGGCTGGTCGTTCACCCCGTCGAGCATGCAGTATTCGAAGGTGATGAAGTCGCGCGGCGCGGCCGGCAGATAGCGCAGGCAGGCGTCGAGCAGCTCGGCGATCGGGTACTTGCGATTGAGCGGCACCAGCACATCGCGCAGCGCGTCGTTGGGGGCGTGCAGCGACACGGCCAGAGCCACCGGGCAGTCCTGGGCCAGGCGGTCGATCATGGGCACCACACCCGAGGTGGATACCGTCACGCGGCGGCGCGAGAGGCCATAACCATGGTCGTCCAGCATCACGCGCAGCGCCGGGATGAGTGCGCCGTAGTTCTGCAGCGGCTCACCCATGCCCATCATCACCACGTTGGTGATCACGCGCTCCGTTTTGCCCAGGTGCTTGCGCAAGAACCGCTCGGCGTGCCAGAGCTGTGCCAGGATTTCACCGGTGGTGAGGTTGCGCGAAAAGCCCTGGTGGCCGGTGGAGCAGAAGCGGCAGCCGACGGCGCAGCCGGCCTGGGAGGAAATGCACAGGGTTCCGCGGTCGTCCTCGGGGATGAACACGGTTTCCACCGCGTTGCCGTCACCCACATCGAACAGCCACTTGATGGTGCCGTCGGCAGAGTCCTGGCGCGAGAGCACCGGCAAGCCCGTGATGGCGCAGACCGAAGGCAGCTTCTCGCGCAGGCTGCGCGCGAGGTCGGTCATCTCATCGAAGCCCGACGCCCCTTTTTGATGAATCCAGCGAAACAGCTGGACGGCGCGAAAACGCTTTTCGCCCAGCTTTTCGCAAAAGGCGGCCAAGCCTTCAAGATCGAAGTCGAGCAGGTTGGCCGTCATGACATGATCAACGCGAATAGACGTTCATGCCGGCAAAGAAAAACGCCACTTCGGCCGCAGCCGTTTCGGGCGCGTCGGAGCCATGCACGGCGTTGGCGTCGATGCTGTCGGCAAAGTCGGCGCGAATGGTGCCGGCGGCGGCTTTCTTCGGATCGGTCGCGCCCATCAGGTCGCGGTTCTTGGCGATGGCGCCTTCGCCTTCGAGGGCCTGGATCATCACGGGGCCGGAGATCATGAAATCGACCAGATCCTTGAAGAAAGGACGCTCTTTGTGCACAGCGTAAAAAGCTTCGGCTTCGCCACGCGAGAGGTGGGCCATGCGGGCCGCCACGACCTTCAGGCCGGCGGCTTCAAAACGGGCGTAGATCTGGCCGATGACGTTCTTGGCGACGGCGTCGGGTTTGATGATCGAGAGGGTGCGTTCGATGGCCATATATATCCTTGGGTTTTGTTGGGTAATTCGTGATATTTGCGATGTCCCGCAAAGCCTTTGATTCTACAACGGGCGCCCGGTTTCCAGCCCACTGCGCGACTTGGCCGCAGCGAAACCAGGCGAACGAAACACAGACTCAGCGCCCGCCTTGGCGACCGCCTCCACGGCGGCGTCCACCACCAGCTGGGCCGCCCCGGCCGCCGTCCTGCTCACGCTGGCGCTGCAAGGCGTCCTGACCGATGTAGCCAAACGAGGTCTTCATGGGATCTGGCTGGGAAGGCTTGCCACCCTGCCCTTTGGGGCCGCCCTTGCCACCGCGGGCATTCGGAGCGGTGCCTGGCGCGCTCGTGCCGTCTGGCGCCCAGAGGCTGCGACCCCGACGGGCACCCGGCGGCGGCGCGTCACCACGGCTGCCGGCCGGATTGCCATAGGTCTTGCCCCCTTTGTTGCCCGCCTTACCCCGGTTGGCGGGATGACGGCCCACGGGACGGGCCGCTCGATCGCCCTCACCGGCGGCGGCGTGCATGCCAGCCGCGGCGGTAAGCCGGTCGATATCGCGCTGGTCGAGCTCGATCCACACGCCGCGCTTGAGGCCTCGCGGCAGCATCATGGCGCCATACCGGATGCGGATCAGGCGGCTCACCGCATGGCCCACCGCCTCGAACATGCGACGCACCTCGCGGTTGCGGCCTTCGCCAATCGTGACCCGGTACCAGCAATTGGCGCCCTCGCCACCGCCGTCTTCGATGCTGGCAAACTGCGCCACGCCGTCGTCGAGCCGCACACCGTCGAGCAGGCGCTGCTTTTCATCGTTGGACAGGGCACCGAGCACACGCACCGCGTATTCGCGCTGCAGGCCAAAGCGCGGGTGCATCAGGCGGTTCGCCAGTTCCCCCGAGTCCGTCAGCAGCAACAGGCCTTCGGTGTTGATGTCGAGCCGGCCGACCGACTGCCATTTGCCCTGGTACAGGCGCGGCAAACGGCGGAACACCGTGGGGCGGTTCTGCGGGTCGTCGTGCGACACCACCTCACCCGCGGGCTTGTGGTACGCCAGCACGCGCGGTGGCGGCGGCGTCATGCGCACCCGCACCGGCTTGCCGTTGACCTTGATCACATCGCCGTACTGAATGCGCTGGCCGATGTGGGCCGGCTCGCCATTGACCGAAATGCGACCCTCCAGGATCAACTGCTCCATTTCCAGCCGCGAGCCCATGCCCGCCTGCGCCAACACCTTGTGCAGCTTGGGCGATTCGGCCTCGGGCGCGAGCACCCGCTTGGTGGGCAATGGCAGGTCTTTTTCCTGTTCGGCGTCAAAAGCGCCGCTGACCACGTCGTCAAAGCGCAGCGCTTCGGGTTCAGCGGGTCGCCGTGCCTGGGCTGCAGGCACAGGCGGGCTGGCCTCGACCACCTCCGGCGGACTGGATGCGGGTACGGGTTGCTGCACCGCGTCGTCCCGGGAAGGACCCTCGGGTGCCAACTCAGGCGGGTTGTGTGGGGGTGGCACCGGTGTCATGGTTGTCCTGTGGGGAGGCTTCCAGCGGCAATTCGCTGGCGAGGCCGGGGGCGGAATCGGGAAGGGAGGCGTCGGCGGCAGGAACGGCTTCTGCCGCGATCTCGGCGTCTTCGTGTGGGGGCTGCAAGCTGACCGAAAGCGACTCGAAATCGAGCCGGTCCAGCGCCGACTCCTGCACATCGCTGCCTTCGAGCGGCGGCAACTGGTCGAGCGAAGAAATCCCCAGATCGTCGAGGAACTGGCGGGTGGTGGCGAAGAGCGCCGGTCGGCCCACAGTTTCTCGGTGACCGATCACTTCCACCCACCCGCGGTCTTCCAGCTGCTTGAGAATCAGCGAGTTGATGGTCACGCCCCGGATGTCTTCCATGTCACCGCGCGTCACGGGCTGACGGTAGGCGATGATGGCCAGCGTTTCCAGCGTTGCACGCGTGTACCGGGGCGGTTTTTCCGGATGCAGACGATCCAGATAGGGGCGCAGCTCCGGCCGGCTCTGGAAGCGCCAGCCGCTGGCCACCTGGACCAGCTCCACGCCGCGCCCGGCCCAGTCCAGCTGCAGGTCGGCCAGCAGGGTCTTGAGCGCGTCGGGTGAGACTTCCATGTCGAAGAGAACGCTCAATTCCCGCACAGTCAGCGGTTGGGGCGCGCAAATCAAAGCCGTCTCAAGGACGCGCTTGGCATCCGTGGTGTTCATCGTCGTGTCTGTCTGTAACCGGCATCCCGCCCGGGCGGGATGTCCATGAGAACAAGGTCGGCATGGCCTGCAAGCGCCCCATCGTGGATGGAGTCCAGCGGCCTCAGCATCGGGTTTCAGGCACGTCGTCCCGCAAGGGAACAATCAGGGGCCAATAGGGAGCTGTGGGAGAAACCGGGCCCGCTTCGGGCCACTGCGCAGACTGGCGTGGCGTCACCCCAGCTGGCTCTCATTGTAATGGAGACCGGTCTCTGCCAGCAGTTGCTGGAAATCCGCTGGCGGGGGGATCAGGAAATCGAGCGACTGGCCCCGCGTGGGGTGCAGCAGGCGCAGCCGCGTCGCGTGCAATGCCTGGCGCGCCATTCCCCACAAAGGCTTGCCGCCATACAGGGTGTCGCCGACCAGGGGGTGCCCCAGCCAGGCCATGTGCACACGGATCTGGTGCGTCCGCCCAGTGTGCAGTTTGCAAGCGACCAGACAGGCCTGCTCCGTTCCGTCGAGCAGGCGCACCGTGGTCTGGGCCGGCTTGCCCGTGGCGGACTCGGGTCGCACCACCGCCATGCGCAGCCGGTTGTGCACATCGCGGCCGATCGGCTGGTCGACGGCCTGCTCAGCCGGCCCCTGCCAGCGCCCATGTGCGAGTGCCAGGTACTGCCGGTTGACCTCGCGGGCGGCGATGGCGCGCACCAGCGCCTCGACCGCCTGCCGGCTCTTGCCCACCAGCATCAGCCCCGACGTGTCCTTGTCGAGCCGATGCACGATGCCCGCGCGGGGAAGGCTGGCGGCCGCGGCATGGTGGGCCAGCAGGCCATTGAGCAAGGTGCCGCTCCAGTGGCCCGCCGCCGGATGCACCACTAGGCCAGCCGGTTTGTTGATCACCAGCAGGTCGGCGTCTTCAAAGACCACCTCCAGCGCCATGGGCTGCGGCACAAAGGCCATCGCCTGCTGGGTGGGGCGCAGTTCCACCTGCAGGCGCTCGCCCACGGCGATGCGGGCAGCGGCCTTGTGGGCCGGCGCGCCACGCAGCCATACCGCGCCGTCGGCCATGAGCTGCTGCAGGTAGGAGCGGGAGAATTCGGGAATGAGCCGGGCCAAGGCGCGGTCAATGCGCCAGCCGTGCATCTCGGCCGGAACCTCGCACAAGCGGATCTCGACCTCCAGCACCTCGTCGCCGAAGGCGGGCGTCTCAAGGTCTTCCACAGACACGGAACGGCTTTGCACACCCCCCGTCGATATAATTTCCGTTGCCAAGACCTGTCTTCCCGTTGTTAAAGGTGTGCGTGTGATGCTTTCGTTCAGATTATCTGCTGTGTCACTGTGCGCGCTGGGCGCCGCAGTCGCCCTCTCGGGCTGTAACAGCACGCCTGTGGACAACACCGTGGGCTGGAGCCCCAACAAGATATACACCGAGGCGAAGGACGAGCGCGACGCGGGCAACTTCGACAAGGCCGTGACGCTGTACGAGAAGCTCGAAGGCCGTGCCGCAGGCACCCCTCTGGCCCAGCAGGCCCAGCTCGACAAGGCCTACACCCACTACAAGGCCGGCGAACAGGCCCAGGCCCTGGCCGTGCTGGACCGCTTCCTGCGTCTGCATCCGGCCAGCCCCGCCCTGGATTACGCGTACTACCTCAAGGGTCTGGTCAACTTCAACGACAACCTGGGGCTGTTCGGCTCCCTCGCGCGGCAGGACTTGTCCGAGCGTGACCAGAAGGCGGCCAAGGAGTCGTTCGAATCGTTCCGCGAGGTGGTGAGCCGGTACCCGGATTCGCGCTACACGCCCGATGCCCGCACCCGCATGACCTACATCGTCAATTCGCTGGCGCAGTACGAAGTGCACGTGGCGCGTTATTACTACCAGCGGGGCGCTTATCTGGCCGCGATCAACCGCGCCCAGACCGCGTTGACCGATTACACCGACGCGCCAGCGCTCGAAGAGGCCTTGTTCATTCTGGTGCGCTCCTACGACGCGCTGGGCATGGCGCAGCTGCGCGACGACGCGCGCCGCGTGATGGAGAACAGCTACCCGAAGAGCGAGTACCTCTCGCGCGGTTTCAAGAGCGCGAGTGACCCGTGGTGGAAAGTCTGGTGAACGCCAGTTCGTCCAGATTCACCATCAGTTCCTCTTCGTCCACCAGCCGCCGCATCGGCGGCAAAGCGCCCAGCAGGCGCTGACCATACGAGCGGGTCAACAGGCGGCGGTCCCCGATCACCAGCACTCCGCGATCGCTTTCCGAGCGGATTAACCGCCCGGCCCCCTGCTTGAGCGCCAGCGCCGCCTGCGGCAGGTAGCAGGCGCTGAACGCGCTCTCACCGTGGCGTTCGAGCTGGCGGGCCCGGGCTTCGATCAGGGGATCGTCGGGCGGAGGAAATGGCAGCTTGTCGATCACCAACAGCTGCAATACATCACCCGCAAGGTCGACCCCCTCCCAAAACGAAGCCGAGGCCACCAGCACCGCGCCCTGCGGCGAGGCTGCGGCAGCGCGGAACCGGGCCAACAAGGCCCGCTTGGACCCATGCCCCTGGGCCAGCACCTGCATCGGTTCGCAACACCCTTCGGACACCAGGGCCTGGAGTTGCGCTGCCATGCGGCTGGTCGCCCGCAGCGTGGTGGTGAGCACGAGCGTGCGGCCACCCAGGCGCGATGCCCAGCGCGCCACCGCACGCGCCAACTCGAGGGTGTGATCCGGGTCGGCGGGCTCGGGAAGGTCGTGTGGAACGTACAAGGCCGCCTGCGCCATGTGATCGAACGGACTCGGTACGAGCAGCGTGCGCAGATCCGCCCGGGCCTGCAGCCCCAGCGGGCCGGTGAACGTATCCAGCGTCTCGTCGCTGCCCAGGGTGGCCGAGGTGAACACCCAGCTGCGTCCATCCTGCCGGTCGCCCATGAGTTGTCGAAAGTGGGCCGATGCATCAAGCGGCGCACAGACCAGCTTCCACGCAGCGCCTGTGCCCCAGTCCACCCAGCGCACCAGTGCACCATCGGCATCGGATGCGCGGGACGCCGTCAGGCGAACCCAGTCGGTCCGCAGAGCCTGCGCCCGCTCGCACAGACGCTGCAGGTCGGCCGAGGCGCCGGCGGTCGCTTCGAGCGCTTCGATGGCGGTCAACAAAGCCGTGGTCACACCGGCCACGCCACGCGCCCAGTGCACCGCATCCACTCCTTCAGGGGTCCTGAGCGGCCAGCGGCTGCGTGAAGCCCCGTGGTCCGACGGACGCTGGAACGCCCGGGCCGCCTGCTCCAGACCCAGCGCCAGATGGCTCCACGGCCGCTGGCCCCGCGCCCAACGCGGCCCCTGGCTGGACAGATCGCGCGCGAGGTCCAGCACCTGGCCAGACCCCAACGCAAGACCCGAAAAACCGATCCCGGTCTGATTGAGTTGATGGGCTTCGTCAAACACCACCACCCCGGCCCTCGGCAAGAGCTCGGCCACGCCGGACTCCCGGACCTGCTGGTCGGCAAAGAAAAGGTGGTGGTTGATCACCACCCAGTCGGCCTGGAGCGCTTCGCGCCGGGCCCGGTTGACGTGGCAGTCGGCATGGCGCGGGCAGGCCCCTCCCAGGCAATTTTCGCGGGTCGAACTGATCAGCGGCCACAGTGGCGAACGTTCGTCGAGCCCGGGTAACTCTGCCAGATCCCCACTGCGGGATGCCATCGCCCAGCGCTGCACATGCTCCAGACCGGCGCTGAGCGCGGGGTCGTACCGCATGGAGGGCGCCGGAGCGGTACGTGCCTGCTCCAGGCGATGGACACACACATAGCTGGAACGGCCCTTGAGCAAGGCGACCCGCACGGGAAGCCCCAGCGCGCGGCTCACGGCGGGGATGTCACGCCCGAAAAGCTGGTCCTGAAGTGCCTGGGTGGCGGTGGACAACAAGGCATGGCGACCGCTGAGCAACAGCGGCACCAGGTAGGCAAAGGTCTTACCCACACCGGTGCCCGCCTCCACCGCCAGGGCCGAGCCCGATTCCACCGCCTGGGCCACAGCGAGGGCCATGTCCAGCTGCCCCTGGCGCGGCTGCAATTCGGCCTGCCCGGCAAAGGCGCGCACCACAGCGGTCTCAAGTGGGGTCAATCCAGCTCCGTCCAGAACATCACACCACGCGCGGTGGAATACAAGCAACACCCGCCATCGCACGACGTGTGCGCAGGAGACCAGGGCTCAGGTTTTGATGATAGGCTCTCGCCGTGTAGGCATTCATGGTTACCATTGATACGTCTGCTGACCCCCTCCGCCCCACTGTTTCGTCGTCCGACCCCCACACATGTCCAAAGGCTACCGCATACACGCATCGACCGGGATTCACCGCGGCGACCGCGACTACCAGCAGGATCAGGTGTGCCTGCTGCACCACCAGCGCCAAAGCGGCTGCCTGCTGGCGGTGGTGGCAGACGGCATGGGCGGGCGCAGCGGCGGGCGCAAGGCCTCCGATCAGGTGATGCTGACCGCTCGCCAGCTGTTCGAGCGCTACGACCCGGACACCGACGATGCGTCCGCCATGCTGCGTCAGATCGTGGAAGAGTCGCATCTGGTGATCAAGCTCACGGCGGTATCGGCCGAACAGGAACCCCACAGCACCATTGCGGCCTTCCTGATCAACCCGGCGGGCGATAGCCACTGGATACACGCCGGCGACTCGCGCATCTACCACTTCCGCAACGGCAAGATGGTGTTCCGCACCATGGACCACTCCTACGTTCAGACCCTGGTCAACCAGGGCGAAATCAGCGAAGAGGAAGCGCTGGACCACCCGCACTCCAACATCCTGATGGGCTGCCTGGGCACCGAAAACGACCCGCCGGTGGACATCCACGTCGTGCAGCACCTGAGCCCGGGGGATGCGCTGATGGCCTGCAGCGACGGTGTCTGGCACTACTTCACCCCGGAAGAGCTCTCCAGCACCATTGCCATGCTGTCGCCGCGCGAGGCCTGCGAATTCCTGATCCAGAAGGCGCGCTCACGCGCCAAGGGCATGGGCGACAACCTGTCGATCGCCATCGTCAAGATGGACCCACTGTCCTGAAAGCTGCTCGGGCGGCCCGGCAGCCTTTTCAGGTCAGGCCGGTGTCCACCAGCCGATGCTCCAGCGCCAGAAACTCCGCCGACTGCATTTCGGTCAGCCGCGACACCGTGCGTGGAAACTCGTGCGACATCGGGCCCTCGGTGTAGAGCTGCTCAGGCGGCACCGCGGCCGACATCACCAGCTTGACGCGCCGGTCGTACAGCACATCCACCAACCAGGTGAAACGCCGCGCTTCCGAGGCCTGGCGCACCGACATCTGCGGCACGTTGGACAACAGGACCGTGTGGTACTGCGATGCGATCTCCAGGTAGTCGTTCTGCGACCGCGGGCCGCCACACAGGGTGCGGAAATCGAACCAGATCACGCCACCGGCACGCCGCAGGGCCTGGATCTGGCGCGCCTCGATCTGCATCACCGGGTCCTGGTCACCCATCTCCGCCAGTTGATCAAAGGTCTGCGCCATCGCGGCATCGGCCTGCGGCCCCAGCGGGCAGTGGTAGAGCTGAATGTGGGTCAGCGTGCGTTGACGGTAATCGGTGCCGTTGTCCACGTTGAGGACTTCCAGCTTCTCCTTGAGCAACTTGATGGCGGGCAGGATGCGGTCGCGGTGCAGGCCGTCCGGGTACAGGCCGTCGGGATGGAAGTTGGAGGTGGTGACGAAGCCCACGCCGGCCTTGAACAGCGCGTCCAGCAGGCGGTGCAGGATCATGGCGTCGGTCACGTCCGCCACGTGAAATTCGTCGAAACAGATCAGCTTGTAGCGCTTGGCAATGCGTGCGCCGAGCTCGTCCAAGGGGTTGACCGTGCCCTGCAGGTCGCGCAGCTCGCGGTGCACCTCGCGCATGAACTCGTGGAAATGCAACCGCGTCTTGCGACGCAGCGGCACCGCGTTGTAGAAGCAGTCCATCAGGAAGCTCTTGCCCCGCCCCACCCCGCCGAACATGTAGACCCCGCGCGGGACCTTCGGGTTGACGAACATCTTCTTCAGCGCGTTGGAGCGGCGCTGCTTGTACGTTGCCCACTCGGACGCACACCGCTCCAGCGCGTCGATGGCACGCTGCTGGGCGGGGTCGGTGGTGTAGCCGCGCTCCTTGAGCGCGGCCTCGTAGGTGCTGCGGACCGACAAGGGCGAACCCGGATCAGAAGTTCAGCGTGCGCTTGTCAACGGCCAGGGCCGCTTCCTTGGTCGCTTCCGACAGCGAGGGGTGGGCGTGGCAGATGCGGGCAATGTCTTCCGCGCTGGCCTTGAACTCCATGGCAACCACGGCCTCGGCAATCAGCTCGGAAGCCATCGGGCCCACGATGTGCACGCCGAGGATTTCGTCCGTCGTTGCGTCGGCCAGGAACTTGACCATGCCGGTCGTGTCACCGAGCGCGCGGGCGCGGCCGTTGGCCAGGAACGGGAATGTGCCCGCCTTGTAGGCCACGCCATCGGCCTTGAGCTGCTGCTCGGTGCGGCCCACCCAGGCGATCTCGGGGCTGGTGTAGATGACCCAGGGGATGGTGTTGAAGTTGACATGCCCGTGCTGGCCGGCCATGCGCTCTGCCACGGCCACGCCCTCTTCTTCCGCCTTGTGCGCCAGCATGGGGCCACGCACCACGTCGCCCACCGCCCAGACGCCCGGCAGATTGGTCCTGCACTCGGCGTCCACCACGATCGCGCCACGCTCGTCCAGCGCCAGACCCACAGCCTCGGCGTTCAGGCCAATGGTGTTGGGCACGCGGCCAATGGAGACGATGAGTTTGTCGGCGTCCAGCGTCTGGGCCTCGCCCTTCGCATTGGTGTAGGCCACGCTCACGCCCTTCTTGCCGGTCTTGATCTCGCCGACGGTCACGCCGAGTTCGATCTTCAGGCCCTGCTTGTCGAAGGCCTTCTTGGCTTCCTTGGCGATCTGCTCGTCCACGGCGCCCAAGAAGGTCGGCAGACCTTCAAGGATGGTCACGTCGGCGCCCAGGCGGCGCCAGACCGAGCCCATTTCCAGGCCAATCACGCCGGAGCCGATCAGCGCCAGTTTCTTGGGCACGGCGCCGATGCGCAGCGCGCCGTCGTTGGACAGCACGTTCTCCTCGTCGAACGGCGTGCCGGGCAGCGCGCGGGCGTTGGAACCCGTGGCCACGATGACCTGCTTGCCCACCAGCGTCTCGGGCTTGTCGCCCGACACCTGGACTTCGTAGCCGCCGTCAGCGGCCTTCACGAACGAACCGCGGCCGTGGAAGAACGTGACCTTGTTCTTCTTGAAGAGGTAGAGGATGCCGTCGTTGTTCTGCTTCACGACGGTGTCCTTGCGGCCCACCATCTTGGCCACGTCCATCGTCACCTTGCCGGTGCTGATGCCGTGGTCGGCGAAGTGGTGGTTGGCGTGCTCGAAATGCTCGCTGGATTGCAGCAGCGCCTTGGACGGAATGCAACCGACGTTGGTGCAGGTGCCGCCCGGGGCCGGGCCGCCAGCGGCGTTTTTCCACTCGTCGATACACGCGACCTTGAAGCCCAGCTGGGCTGCGCGGATGGCGGCGATGTAGCCGCCAGGACCGGCACCGATCACGACGACGTCAAATGCTTGAGACATGTTCTTTTCCAGAAATGAGGTTGGACAAACGCCCCCGAAGGGGCGTCTGCAATTTCACTGTTCGATCAGATGTCGAAGAGGAGACGTGCTGGGTCTTCCAGCGCTTCCTTCATCGCCACCAGGCCCAGCACGGCTTCGCGGCCGTCGATGATGCGGTGGTCGTAGGACATGGCGAAGTAGTTCATCGGGCGCACCACCACCTGACCGTTCTCCACCATGGCACGTTCCTTGGTGGCGTGCACGCCCAGGATGGCCGACTGGGGCGGGTTGATGATGGGGGTGGACATCATCGAACCGAAGGTGCCACCGTTGGAGATGGAGAACGTGCCACCGGTCATGTCGTCGATGCCCAGCTTGCCGTCCTTGGCCTTCTGACCAAATTCGGCGATCTTCTTCTCGATCTCGGCGAAGCTCATCTGGTCGGCGTTGCGCAGGATGGGCACCACCAGACCACGCGGCGAGCCGACGGCGATACCGATGTCGAAGTAGCCGTGGTAGACGATGTCATTGCCATCCACCGAGGCATTGAGGATCGGGAACTTCTTGAGGGCGTGCACCGCGGCCTTGACGAAGAAGCTCATGAAACCCAGCTTGACGCCGTGTTCCTTCTCGAAACGCTCCTGCATGCGCTTGCGCATCTCCATGACCGGAGCCATGTTGATTTCGTTGAAGGTGGTCAGGATGGCGTTGGTCGATTGGGACTGCAGCAGACGCTCGGCCACGCGGGCGCGCAGACGGGTCATGGGCACGCGCTCTTCGGGGCGGTCGCCCAGGTCGGGGGCGACCATGGCCACCTGCGGTAGCACCTTGGTGGGCGCGCCCGTTGGGATGGCCGCCGGTGCGGCCACGGCAGCCTTGGGTGCCGCAGCGCCAGACGCCACAGCGGCCAGCACGTCGCCCTTGGTCACTCGGCCATCTTTGCCACTGCCCGCCACCGAGCTGGCGGCCAGGTTGTTGTCGGCCAGCAGCTTGGCGGCAGCGGGCATGGCCACGCCGGCCTTGGACTGCGATGCAGCGGCCGCGGGAGCGGCGACCGCAGGTGCGGCGGCCACAGCGGCCGGCGCAGGCGCGGCAGCGGGGGCAGCAGCGCCGGCCACGGCAGCGGTGTCGATGCGCGCGATGAGCTGATCGGCCGCCACGGTGGCGCCGTCGCCCTGCAGGATTTCCACCAACACGCCAGCGGCGGGCGCGGGACACTCCAGCACCACCTTGTCGGTTTCGATCTCGATCAGGATCTCATCGACCGCGACGGCTTCGCCGGCTTTTTTCTTCCACTGCAGCAGGGTGGCCTCGGCCACCGACTCGGAGAGCTGCGGAACTTTGACTTCTACGATTGCCATGTGTCTTCTACCTTGATTTTTTGCGTGGGACGTGGAAGGCGCGGCGCGCGTGCCCCACAAGGGCCGGCGCGCGGCACACCAGCGTCATACCCGGGTTATTTGCTGAGGATGTAGCCCTTGAGCTTGCCAAAAGCGGCGTCGATCAGGGTCTTCTGCTGCTCCTGGTGCAGGTGCGCATACCCCACGGCCGGCGAGGCCGAAGCGGCCCGCCCGGCGTAGCCGAGCTTCTGCCCATCGAGCATGTTCTCGTGGATGTAGTGCTGCACGAAGAACCAGGCCCCCTGGTTCTGCGGCTCATCCTGGCACCACACGATCTCGGTGGCGTTGGGGTACTTCTTGATCTCGGCGCCAAACACCTTGTGCGGGAACGGGTAGAGCTGCTCGACACGCAGAATGGCCACGTCGTCCGAGCCGCGCTCTTCGCGCTTCTTGACAAGGTCGTAGTACACCTTGCCCGAGCAGCAGATGATGCGTTTGACCTTCTCGGCCTTCTTCGTCACATCGGCGCTCTGTTCCGGAATGACGGTCTGGAAGCTGCCTTTGGTGAATTCGGACAAGGGCGAGGTGGCGTCCTTGTTGCGCAGCAGCGACTTGGGCGTGAAGATGATCAACGGCTTGCGCAGACTGCGAATCATCTGGCGGCGCAGCACATGGAAGATCTGGCTGGCCGTGGTGGGCTGCACGATCTGCATGTTGGTGTCGGCCGCCATCTGCATGAAGCGCTCCAGGCGCGCCGAGCTGTGCTCAGGCCCCTGGCCTTCGTAGCCGTGCGGCAGCATGAGCGTGATGCCATTGACGCGGCCCCACTTGACCTCACCGGAGGCGATGAACTGGTCAATCACCACCTGGGCACCGTTGGCGAAATCACCAAACTGGGCTTCCCAGATCACCAGGGTGTTGGGATCGTTGGAGGCGTAGCCATATTCGTAGCCCAGCACCGCCTCTTCGGACAGGATGGAGTCGATGACCACGAACGGCGCCTGGTTGTCGGCCACGTTCTGCAACGGGGTGTAGGTGCCGGTGTCCCACTTTTCACGGTTCTGGTCGTGGATCACGGCGTGGCGGTGCGTGAAGGTGCCACGGCCACAGTCTTCGCCCGACAGACGCACCGGGTAGCCACTGGCCACCAGGGAGGCGAACGCCATGTGCTCGCCCATGCCCCAGTCCACCGGAATGTCTCCACGGCCCATGGCCGCGCGGTCCGCATACACCTTCTTCACCAGCTGGTGCGGGGTCACGGTATCGGGAATGTTCGTCAGGCGATCGGACAGGCGCTTCCACTCGGCCATGGGAATGGCGGTGTCGCAGCTGTCGGTCCACTTCTTGCCCAGGAACGGGCTCCAATCCACCGCGTACTTGCTCTTGAAGTTCGTGAGCACCGGGTCCACCGTGTGGCGGCCGGCGTCGAGCGCCGCGCGGTAGGCCTTGGCCATGTCGTCGCCCAGCGACTCGCCCAGGCCTTGGGCGGCCAGCTTGTCGGCGTAGAGCTTGCGGGTACCGGGGTGGGCACTGATCTTCTTGTACATCAGCGGCTGGGTCAGGCTCGGCGTGTCCTGCTCGTTGTGGCCCAGCTTGCGGAAGCAGATGATGTCCACGACCACGTCCTTGCGGAAGGTCATGCGGTATTCCAGCGCGAGTTGCATGCACAGCACCACGGCTTCGGGATCGTCACCGTTGACGTGCAGCACAGGCGCCTCGACACCCTTGACGATGTCGGTGCAATACAGCGTGGAGCGCAGGTCGCGCGGGTCGGAGGTGGTGAAACCGATCTGGTTGTTGATGATCAGGTGCACCGTACCGCCCGTGGTGTAGCCACGGGTGGCGGCCAATGCCAGGGTTTCCTGGTTCACGCCCTGGCCGGCGAAGGCGGCGTCGCCGTGCACCAGCACCGGCAGGACCTGCTTGCCCTGGGGGTCACCACGGCGGTCCATGCGGGCACGCACCGAACCTTCCACCACCGGGTTCACGATCTCCAGGTGTGAGGGGTTGAAAGCCAGCGACAGGTGAACCGGGCCGCCAGGGGTGGTCACGTCCGAGCTGAAACCCTGGTGGTACTTCACGTCACCGGCGGGCAGCTCTTCGGGGGCGGTGTGGTCGAATTCGGCGAACAGGTCCTTGGGCATCTTGCCCAGGGTGTTCACCAGCACGTTCAGGCGACCGCGGTGGGCCATGCCGATCACGATCTCCTGCACGCCCTGCGCGCCGGCCTGCTGAATCAGCTCGTCCATGGCGGCAATGAAGCTCTCACCACCTTCGAGCGAGAAGCGCTTCTGGCCCACGTACTTGGTGTGCAGGAAGCGCTCCAGGCCTTCGGCCGCGGTCAGGCGATCGAGGATGTGTTTTTTCTTCTCGGCATTGAAAGACGGCTTGCTGCGGATCGTCTCCAGCTTCTCCTGCCACCAGCGCTTCTGCGTCTGGTCGCTGATGTACATGTATTCAGCGCCCACGCTGGCGCAATAGGTTTCGCGCAAGGCATTGAGCAAATCCCGCAAGGACATGACTTCCTTGCCGAAGAACGTATTGCTGGTGTTGAACACGGTCTCGAAATCGGCGTCGGAGAAGCCGTAGAACGAGGGGTCGAGTTCGGGAATGCGGTCGCGCTCGGTGCGCTTGAGCGGGTCCAGATCGGCCCAACGGGAGCCGACGTTGCGGTAAGCCGCGATCAGTTGCTGGACGGCGACGCGCTTGCGGCCCAGGTCGGAGTCGGCGCCAGCGGCCACGACGACCTTGGTGCCCCCTTGTTTGGCGCGCTCTGCAAAGGCATTGATGACGGGCAGGTGCGGCACATCGCGGGCATCGGTGCCATCGACGGCGGGCACGTGCTGCAATGCGTCGAAGTAACTGCGCCAGTTGTCCGGCACGCTACCCGGGTTGTCCAGGTAGTTCTCATACATCTCTTCCACATACGGCGCATTGCCGCCGAAAAGGTACGAGTTGCTTTTGTAGGCAACATAGACGTTGCCCCCGTTCGCTTGGGTATCGCTCATAAATCCGCTGACCTCCGTTTCCCTTGAGGAAACATTAGCTGGTTAAAAAAAACCTTCCGCGACACGGCTGGACCGTTTGGCGGATGCGACAGTGACTGTGGAAGGACCTGACTGCAGCCCGCGATTGTGCCACTTTGGTCAAGACCCAGGGGAAAAGATGCGATCGCCCGCGCGTCTGCGGGTGAAATGGGCATGCGGGTGTTGCGTCGTCGCGATGCAACGGACGCCTGTCAGCGGTTCAACGAGTGTGGGATCGCAGCCTTTCAAGCACAACCCAAAGAGACCGCAAACACGTGCTCAGGACGCCACACGGGGTGAGAGTCGTTCGGACGCCGGAACCGAACTGGGTTCATCCATTTCTATGGCGATCTGTGTGCAGACCGTGCGGCACAGCGTGACGGCCTTTTCGCTTTGCACACGGTAGATCACCTGCGTGCCGTCCTTGCGCTTGGCCAGCACCCCCGCCCGGTACAGCAGGTTCAGATGCTGTGAAAGATTGGGCTGGGTGGTGTCGATCTCCTGCAGCAACTGCGACACGGATTTTTCCTTGTCGCACAGCGCACTCAGGATGCGCAGCCGCATCGGCGTGGCCAGCACGCCAAACAGCTCGGCCGCGAGCTCGAAGACCCGGACCTTTTCCACATTGGCATCGGATTCGATCATTTGTTCCATGGCAGACCACACTTTTGTCAATATAAGCATGGATCATACTTACAAAGCCCGCCGACAACCAAGTGGTTTTGTCGGGCATTGACCCGGGCCACCGCCCGCGTGTCACGGCCCGACCCAGGCTCAAGCCAGCAAATCTTTGATCTGCTGCAGCGCTGCCGGATCATCCATGGTGGTGAGATCGCCCGGGTCGCGCCCTTCACACACGGCCTGGATGGCGCGACGCAGCAGCTTGCCGCTGCGCGTCTTGGGCAGGATCGACACAAACCGGACCCGGGCGGGGCGCGCCACGGCCCCGAGCTGTTCATCCACCAGCTTCATGACCTCGCCTTCGAGTTTGAGCCGCGCCGCATCGTCGGTGAGCAAGGAGGCGTCTTTCACCACAGCGAACGCCATCGCGACCTGGCCTTTGAGCTGGTCGGCCACGCCGACCACGGCCACCTCGGCGATGCGCGGGTGGCTGGAAATGCTCTCCTCGATCTCGCGCGTGCCCAGACGATGGCCCGCCACGTTGATCACGTCGTCGGTGCGACCCAGGATGAAGTAATAGCCGTCGGCGTCGCGGATGCCCCAGTCAAAGGTGCTGTACACCATCTTGCCCGGTACGCTGGACCAGTAGGTCTTGACGAAGCGCTCATCATCACCCCAGATGGTCTGCATGCAGCCGGGCGGCAGCGGGCCCTCCACCGCCACGACCCCTTTCTGGTTGCTGCCTTTGAGCTCCTCGCCGCTCTGGTCATCGAGCAGCTTGACGTCGTAGCCATAGACAGCCTTGCCCGGCGAGCCGAACTTGCTCGGCGCCGGCTCCACGCCATTGCAGATTGCCAGAATCGGCCAGCCGGTCTCGGTCTGCCAATAGTTGTCCACAATGGGTTTGCCCAGTTCGCCCGAAATCCATTGGGCCGTGGGCTCGTCCAGCGGCTCGCCGGCGAGGAACAGCGCCTTGAGGCTGGAGATGTCGTATTTTTTGATGAAAGACGAGTCGTATTTCTTGAGCACACGCACAGCGGTCGGCGCACTGAACATCACGCTGACCTTGTACTTCTCGACCAGGCTCCACCAGATGCCGGCATCGGGCCGGATCGGCAAGCCCTCGTACATGATGGTCGCCATGCCACCGATCAGCGGGCCGTAGATGATGTAGCTGTGGCCCACCACCCAGCCGATGTCGCTGGTGGAGAAATAGGTCTCGCCCGGTTCGCCCATGTAGATGTGCTTCATGGAAGCGGCCAGCGCCACGGCATAGCCGCCGGTGTCGCGCTGCACGCCCTTGGGCTTGCCGGTGGTACCGCTGGTGTAGAGGGTGTAGCTGGGGTGCGTGGCATCCACCCATTCGCAAGGCACCACCGTGTCCATGTGTTTTGCCCGCTCGGCAGCGTAGTCCACATCGCGCCCTTCGACAGCATCAAATGCAGCCAGACCGCGGTCGACCATCACCACCTTTTGCGGCTTGTGGGCCGAGAGCCTGATGGCTTCGTCGAGTAGCGGCTTGTACTCCACCACTTTGCCGCCGCGCGAGCCGGCATCGGCACTGACGATGACCACCGGTGAGGCATCTTCGATGCGACTGGCCAGCGAATGGCTGGCAAAGCCACCAAACACCACCGAATGGATGGCACCCACGCGCGCGCAAGCCAGCATGGCAAACGCGGCCTGGGGAATCATGGGCATGTAGATCAGGACACGATCACCCTTCTTGACCCCCTGCGCCTGCAGGATGGCCGCCATGCGCTGAACCTCTGCGTGCAACTCGCGAAAGTTGTAGGTCTTTTCGGTGTCGGTTTCGGTGGACACAAAGATCAGCGCATTCTGATCGGCGCGGTCCTTCAGATGGCGATCCACCGCGTTGTGGCACAGGTTGGTCAACCCCCCCTCGAACCAACGGGCAAACGGCGGGTTGTCGTAGTTGCAGACCCGGTCAAAGGGCTTGTGCCAGTCCACCAACTGGGCCTGCTCGGCCCAGAACGCATCGCGTTCTTCAATGGAGCGGCGGTGAAATTCGGTGTAGCCCAGTGGATTGCTCATGAGAATCTCCTGCGTGGTGGTTTTGTAAGTGAGACAGCCGAGACCGACCACTCGGCACAGACCGAGTGGTCGAAATTGAATTCATAATTATGAATCTTAGACTTGCGGGAGTCTGACATTTGTCCACCAGGACCACAAGCCACGCCCTCTCTGCGCTGTGTCGGGGCCAACGCGGCGTCAATGTCATCCACGGCGACCCGGCTGCGCATTCGCCCCCGCCCGCCGTCTATTTGATCAGCGACTGGACATCCCGAAATGCCGGATGCTCGGCCGTGCGCAACCACTCGAAAACCACCATCTCGGTGGTCACCAGCTCAACGCCCGCACCAGCCAGGCGGTCGAAAGCGGCGTCCCGGTTGCGCTCGGTGCGCGAACCGCATGCATCCGTCACGACCCAGACATCGATCTCAAGCTCGACCAGCTCCAGAGCGGTCTGCAGCAGGCAGACATGGGCTTCACAACCCGCCAGCACAACAGCCGCCCGCTCGGGGGCCGGTGCGGCAGCAGGCTTCTGCAGGTGCTTGGGCAGGCTGCGCGCATTGCCACCACCCGAACGCGCAGGTGGCCTCAGCCAGTCGGCAAGCCCGTCAGACACTGCGCCAAAGTGCATTTTTGACAGCGTCTTCTGGCACAACGCCCGCATTTCCGGCGGGTTGGACCCGAGCTTCTCCGGGTTCTGCTCCGTGCCCCATACCGGTACGTGCAGCATCCGCGCCACCTGAGCGAGTCGCAGGGCGTTCGCGAGGACTTCGGGACCGTCAACAATGGCGGGCATCAGGCGGGCCTGGTAATCCACCAGCACCAATTGGGAATCTGCGGCATCCAGCAACATGGCAATCTTTCTTCGGTTCAGACAACGAAGGGGTGATTTTCGCAGGTCGTGCGCCAAGATCCCCAACCACCGGGAAGGCCCCCTCCCACGACCGGAGACCTCGGTAAAATTCATAAAAATCAAAGCGTTGCATGATGCACTTCACTTGACTTCCCGTTACAACACCGATACCCTGCGTGCGATGAAACGCCTGATACCTGTCATTGTGCTGAGCTGTTCCGCCACGGTGTACGCCCAGCCATCCGAGACGGCGTATCAGGATATGGACGCGCTGCTGACCGAAAAAGGACTGATGACCCGATTGGGTGAGCAAATCCAGCAAGCCCGGGAATCGGTGGGTGAAAAGGCCTCTGAACTGGTCATCAATGCGATGGGCTTTCTGGGCGTGCCTTACAAATATGGCGGCAATTCCGCCGAAACCGGTTTTGACTGCAGTGGATTTGTCCGGGCTGTCTTCGAACAGTCGGTAGGAAAAGTGCTGCCGCGTCGCTCCGACGAACAGGCCGCAGCCACCCAGGCGATTGATCGCAGCGAGCTCAAACCGGGTGATCTGGTCTTTTTCAACACCATGAGGCGCGCCTTCAGCCATGTGGGAATCTACATGGGCGATGGCAAGTTCATCCACGCCCCACGCACTGGCTCACAGGTACGGGTCGAAGACATGCGCCTGGCCTATTGGCAAACCCGTTTCAACGGTGCGCGCCGCGTTCCCCTGGCCACCGCTGAGGCATCGGCGGCCAGCCCGCCTCGCTGAATACCAACGCCGACACACCAACCCAAAAGAAAAGCCACCGCATGCGGTGGCTTTTTTTGGGGGCGAGAGCCGATCTTGATCGACCCTCGCTATCTCAACCGTGATCAGCGGATCACGGCGATGGTGGTGCGTGCGCCACCCTTGTAGGTCATCAGCGTCAGGGCGCCGTTCTTGATGTCGCCCTTTTCGTCGAACGCGATGTTGCCGGTCACACCCTTGTAGTTGGTCGCCTTCAAAGCAGGCAGGTACTTGGCCGGATCAGCGGAGCCAGCGGTAACCATGGCGTTGGCCATGACCTTCACGGCGTCATACACGTAAGGTGCATACACCTGCACGTCGGCACCAAATTTCGCCTTGAAGTCCGCGCGGAACTTGTCCATGCCTTCCTTCTGCTCGCCTTCGACGCCACCGGCTTCCGCGCAATAGACCTGCTCATCGGCCATGCCATCGGCAGCCAGCTTGGGCAGCTCGCTCGAGCAGATGCCGTCGCCGCCCATGAACTTGGCGTTGATGCCCAGCTGCTTCATTTGCTTGAGCATCGGGCCGGCCACGGCGTCCATGCCGCCAAAGAACACCACGTCGGGCTTCTTGGCCTTCAGGGTGGTCAGGATGGCGTTGAAATCGGTGGCTTTGTCGTTGGTGAACTCGCGGCCCACAACGGTGCCACCAGCTGCAGCGACGCCTTTTTCGAATTCGTCGGCCACACCTTGGCCATAGGCGGTGCGGTCGTCGATCACGGCGACGGTCTTGGCCTTGAGCGTTTCCACAGCGTACTTGCCGAGGGTGCCGCCCAGGTGCACGTCGTCAGCCACCATGCGGAACACGCCAGCGTAGCCCTGACGGGTGTACTTGGGGTTGGTGGCCGAGGGCGAAATCTGGGGAATGCCAGCGTCGTTGTAGATCTGCGAAGCGGGGATGGTGGTACCCGAGTTCAGGTGACCGATCACGCCAGCAACTTTGGCGTCCACCAGTTTGGTGGCGGCAGCGGTACCCTGCTTGGGATCGGCTGCATCGTCTTCAGCCAGCAGTTCGAACTTGGCGGGTGCACCACCAATGGTCAAACCGGCAGCGTTCAGCTCCTCGATCGCCATCTTTGCGCCGTTTTCATTGTCTTTGCCAAGGTGGGCAATAGCGCCACTGGTGGGACCGACGTGACCAATCTTGATGACCTGAGCGTCAGCCGCAGGAGCCGCAGCCGGCGCCTCGACCGGTGCTGCAGCCTCTTCTTTTTTGCCGCAAGCGGCCAAGGCGACGGCCGCAGCGATGACGGCCAGTTTGATGTTCAGTTGCATAGGTATCCTCGGAAAGGAATGAAAGTTGAAATGCGGAGGGAACTTTTTTCTCCACATCCATAAAGATACTCTAAAAATCCAGAGGATTTCAGTGGATGATCGAACAGTGCCCGGGTTCGAGGGTTTGCCCGACGTCGAATCAGGCCAATGAATGCGGCATAAGTACCACGCATACCCAATCGGGCAGTTCAATCGCTGGCGGCCAATTGAAGATCATGTCGCTGAGGCTCGATACCCAGCGCCTTGTACTGCCGCCAGCGTTCGCGCGCGCGTTGGCGATCATCGTCGCCAAGAGTCACCACTTCGATCACGCGGGCAAACTGATCGAAATTCGCCGGCATCTCCGTACGCAGATTGACCAGTACCCCGGCGTTGCCTCCCTCCGGGATACGAGAGCCGATGTGGATGGGCGATCGTGAGCGCACATGGGCAGGATCTCCAGAATGGCAGTGCGGGACGAACTCGCCTTGCGCCATGGTCCAGAGTGCGGCATCCAGCGCCTTCACGGAACCCTCTTCCGCCAGCACAACCAGCCTGGCGCCCTTCAGATAGGCCTTGCGCAGCAGCCGGCAGGCATAGCCCAGCTTGTCGGGCGCATTGAAATGGAAAGCCACTTCGGTCACGGCGGTCTTCTGAACGCGGGAACGGTCAGGCCTTGCGCGCGCGTTTGCCGGCGGCTTTCTTCGTCGGCTTGTCCGACGCCGCGGCAGTCGACCTGCTGGCTTCGTCCATCAGGTAGTGCATCAACAAGGGCACGGGGCGCCCGGTCGACCCTTTGGCCGTGCCGCTCTTCCAGGCGGTGCCCGCGATGTCCAGATGGGCCCATGGCAAATCCGCCGTGAACTTCTGAAGGAACTTGGCCGCCGTGATGGAGCCACCAGCCCGACCGGCGACGTTGCCCATGTCGGCGAAATTGGACTTCAACCCCTCGGCGTATTCGTCGTCCAGGGGCATGCGCCAGCAAGGGTCCAGAGAAGCTTCACCGGCCTGCTGCAAGGCCGTGGCCAGATCATCACGTGTCGAGAACAGACCCGAGCGCACGGCACCAAGTGCGATCACGCAGGCTCCGGTGAGCGTGGCGATGTCGATCACGCTGCGGGGCTTGAAACGCGCCGCGTAGGTGAGCGCGTCGCACAGGATCAGGCGCCCTTCGGCATCGGTGTTGAGGATTTCAATGGTCTGCCCACTCATGCTGGTGACCACGTCACCAGGTTTCACCGCCTGACCATCGGGCATGTTTTCACAGGTGGGAATCAGGCCCACCACATTGATGGCCGGACGCAACTCGGCCAGCGCGGCGAAAGTGCCCAGCACACTGGCTGCGCCACCCATGTCGAATTTCATCTCGTCCATTTCGGCCGCCGGCTTGATGGAAATGCCACCCGTGTCAAACGTGATGCCCTTGCCCACCAACACCACCGGCGCACTGGATTTGGCCGCGCCGCTGTAGTGCAGGGTGATGAAACGCAGCGGTTCGATCGAGCCCTTGGCCACCGCCATGAAGGCGCCCATGCCCAGCGCCGCCACTTGCCTCGGGCCCAGCACTTCGGTCTTGATGCCGGGTTTGCGTCCGAGTTTGCGCGCGGCGTCGGCCAGCATGCTGGGCGTGGCGTGGTTGGCCGGCCGATTGGCCCACTCCTTGGCCCATTCCACCCCGGTCACCAGGGCCTTGCCTTCGTCAAAACCGGATCGGGCGGCCGCCACCTGCGACACGCCCACCACAACGAGCTGCAGAGCCCGCGCCTTGGCCGAGGGTTTGGTGGTTGTGTAGCTGTAGCTGGCTTCGGCGCAGGCCTGCATGGCCACGCTCACACCATCGGTGTCGTTGCCCAGCAAACTGAGCAGCAGGCCCAGCTTCTTGATGCCAGGTTGCTTGAGAACAGCCATGCCTGCGCTCACCGCCTTGCGCACCGCGGCAGGCTTGCCGTCGCCAGCGCGCACCAGCACCAGCCGGGGAGCCTTGACCCCCTCGACCCGGTAGCATGAGAGGACCTTGCCGACACCCGCTTCCAGATCCCCCCGTTGCGTGGCCTCCGCGATCAGGACGGTCAGAGCTCCCGGCAAGGGTGTTCCGCTTGAAGCGTCCGGGACCAGCACCAGCAGCGCGTCGGCGGCCAGCAGGGCTGCCTGCTCGGGAGAAAATGATTTGAGTTCAAAGTCCATAATTGCGGTTTCCTGATTGCGTTCGATGTTATTCCATTCTTCCATTCGCAAAGAGCTGGCGCGCAGTTTCGGAGCCACGCTGGTGGTTCTGTTCACCATCGTCCTGACCATGCTGCTGATCCGCACCCTGGGCCTGGCCTCACGCGGCAGCGTCAACCCCGAAGAGATCATGCTGGTGCTGGGCTACACGGTGCTGGGGCGCATGCCCACCATCCTGACGCTGGCGCTCTTCGTGGCCATTGTTTCCACCCTGTCACGCATGTACCGCGACAGCGAAATGATCATCTGGTTCTCCAGTGGCCGTTCGCTCGGCGGCTTCCTCTCCCCGGTGCTGCGCTTTTCCTGGCCGGTGCTGCTGGTGATCATGCTGATGGTGCTGTTCGTCTGGCCCTGGGCCAACCAGCAGACCGACAGCCTGCGCGACCGCTTCGAGCGCCGTGGTGATCTGGAGCGCATCGCCCCGGGCCAGTTTCAGGAGTCGTCCAACGGGCGGCGCGTGTTCTTCATCGACAAGGACACCGCCGATGGCACGGAGGGGCGCAACGTGTTCATCTCCAGCACCGAAGACGATGGAACGGAGAGCGTGGTTTCGGCAAGTTCCGGTCGCATCGAATGGGAGGGTGAGCGGCAGTTCCTGATGCTGAAAAAAGGCCAGCGGCTGGAAAGCAGCGCGAAGAATGGACAGCTCGAGGTGAGTGAATTCGAGGAGTACGGCGCCCAGATCGGTGCCTCGTCCGTCCTGACGGGCAGCAGCCAGGCGCTCAAGTCGCGCCCTAGTTGGGAGTTGATCCAGAATCGCAACGACGCCAACCTGGGTGAGCTGGGCTGGCGCATCGGCGTGGGCCTGACCGCGCTGAACCTGGTGTTCCTCGCGCTGGCGGCCACGACCAGCAACCCGCGGGCTGGACGGGGCGGCAACCTGATGTTCACCCTGTTCGCTTTTGTGGTGTATTTCAACCTGCTCAATGTCGGTCAGCGCTGGGTGACGTCCGGCCAGCTCAGCCTGGGCACCCTGCTGTTCATGTTGCATGGCGTGGTGTTCATCTCGATCCTGCTGTGGCTGATCAAGCGGCACCACAATCTGAGCATCAAGGGATGGATCAACAGCCGTCGAGTGCGGCAGTCCGAACCACAGGCCGCCCAATGAAAACCATCAAGCGCCTGATCTATGGCGAAATCTTCACGGCCGTGGGCTTCGTTTTGCTGGCCTTTCTGTCCCTGTTCTTCTTCTTCGACTTTGTCGATGAACTGGCCTCCATCGGCAAGCCTTCGCGACTTGAGCCGAACCTGATCTACGAAATGCGGCACGCGCTGCTGTATGTGGCGCTGCTGATGCCCAGCCGGCTGTACGAGCTGCTGCCCATCTCGGTGCTCATCGGCTCGGTGGCGGTGCTGGCCAGGCTGGCTCACAGTTCCGAATACACCATTCTGCGCACCAGCGGCCTGGGGCCCTGGCGGGCTCTGAGAACCCTGCTCGGCCTGGGTCTGATCTTCGTCATTCTGACCCTCGCGGTCGGAGACTATGTGGCCCCGCTGTCCGACCGGACCGCCCAGTTGCTCAAGGCGCGCTATCAGGGTCGCATCAGCATCGGCCAGACCGGTGCCTGGCTCAAGGAGCGCCAGACCTACAGCAACTTCTCGGTCAATGTCGGCTCCATGTCGGCGCAGGGTGCGCTGGCCGGCATCCGCATCTTCGAATTCGACAATCAGGGCTACCTGGTGTCCACGCTGCAGGCGCAAAGTGGCCGGATCGAAAACGACAACTCCTGGACGCTCAACAAGGTCCAGCGCCGCGAGTTCGATACCGCCGGGTTGAAGTCGGCCCGCATCCACCACAGCAAGCTGGAAACCCTGCGCTGGCCCAGTGACATCAGCGCCGAGATGGTGTCCACGGCACTGCTCAAACCCGAACGCATGCGCACCGCGGATCTCTTCGCCTACATCCAGCATCTGGAGGCCAATGGCCAGTCTGCCCAGCGCTATGAAATCGAGTTCTGGCGCAAGGTGTTCTACCCGCTGAGCTGCCTGGTCATGGTGGTGCTGGCCCTGCCCTTCGCCTACCTGCATTTCCGCTCGGGCGGCATCACCGGCTATGTTTTCCTGGGGGTGATGATCGGCATCAGCTTCTTCCTGCTCAACAACGTGTTTGGCTACATCGGCAACCTCAACCAGTGGCGCCCCTGGCTCGCCGCAGCGTCGCCCGCGTTGATCTATACAGTGATGTCGCTGGGTGCGTTTGGCTGGCTGGTGCTCAGACGATGACGGCGCGCGGCGTGATTGTGTTCGCCCACGGATCGCGCGACCCGCTCTGGCGCGCCCCGGTGGAAGCGGTGGCAGCCCGGATCGCGCAGACCGATCCCGCCGTGGCCGTCAGTTGCGCGTACCTGGAGTTGTGCAAACCCGACCTGCGTCAGGCGGCCGACCACCTGGTGGCTGCTGGTGCCCGCCATGTGCGGGTGCTGCCCCTGTTTTTCGGTATGGGCAAACACGCGCGCGAAGACATCCCGGTGCTCATGCGTGCGCTCGCCCAGGCCCACCCGCAGGTGCGGTTCGAGCAATTGCCCACCGCGGGCGAAGACCCCCGGCTCACGGCGCTGCTGGCCCAGATTGCCCTGGAGGCCGCCCCATGAACCTGCACCAGTTCCGTTTCGTGCAGGAGGCCGTGCGCCGCAACCTGAACCTGACCGAAGCCGCCAAAGCGCTGCACACGTCGCAACCCGGTGTCTCCAAGGCCATCATCGAACTGGAGGACGAACTCGGCATCGAGATCTTCGCGCGCCACGGCAAACGCATCAAACGCGTGACCGAGCCCGGCGTGCAGGTGCTCAAGAGCATCGAGATCATCCTGCGCGAGGTCAACAACCTCAAGCGCATCGGCGAGCAGTATTCGGCGCAGGACAGCGGTACGCTCTCCATCGCCACCACCCACACCCAGGCGCGCTACGTGCTGCCCGGCCCGGTGGCGCAGCTGCGCCTGGCCTACCCCAAGGTGGCGATCAGCCTGCACCAGGGTTCGCCCGACCAGGTGGCCCGTATGCTGATGGAAGAGGTGGCCGAGATCGGCATGGCCACGGAGTCGCTGGTGAATTACCCCGAGCTCGTCACCCTGCCCTGTTACGAATGGCAGCACGTGCTGGTGTTCCCGTTCGATCACCCCCTGCTGGAACGCGAGCGCATCACGCTCGAAGACCTGGCGCAGCTGCCGCTGATCACCTACCACCCCAGCTACACCGGCCGCACCCGCATCGACCAGGCGTTTGCCCTGCGGCACCTGCAGCCCAACATCGTGCTCGAAGCGATCGACTCGGACGTGATCAAGACCTATGTGAAGCTCGGCATGGGTGTGGGCATCGTGGCTGAGATGGCCATGCAGGGCGAGAACGCCACGCCCGATCTGGTGGCACGCCCGGCGGCCCAGCTGTTTGGCCACAACCTGGCTCGCGTGGCCTTCAAACGCGGTACCTATCTGCGCCACTTCGTGCTGCGCTTCGCAGAACTGCTGAGCGACCGGCTCTCGCGCGACCTGATCCTGCGGGCCATGAGTGGCACACCGGACGATTATGAGTTGTGACTCCCCCCGCGCCGGCCTGTCGGCCGTCACCCCCCAGGGGGCAACACCTGCGGCCTGGCAAAGCCAGTTCCGCGGTGTTCTGGCCAAAGACCCTTCTCTCCCGCATTCCTCGCGTTGACCGACATGACCTCGATCACCCCTCACACCCCCGCCCTCACATCCCGCCTGCCCAACGTCGGCACGACCATCTTCACCGTCATGTCGGCGCTGGCGGCGGAGACGGGGGCGGTCAACCTGGGCCAGGGCTTCCCCGACTTCGACTGCGACCCGGCGCTGGTGGACGCGGTCACGCAGGCCATGCGGGCCGGGCACAACCAGTACCCGCCCATGCCCGGCGTGCCGGCGCTGCGCCAGGCCGTGGCCGCCAAGATGCAGGCCCTGTACGGGCTGGCCTGTGATCCGAACAGCGAGATCACGGTCACTGCCGGGGCCACCCAGGCCATCCTGACCGCCGTCCTGGCGGTGGTGCACCCGGGCGACGAGGTGATCGTGCTCGAACCCTGCTACGACAGCTACGTGCCCAACATCGAGCTCGCCGGCGGCGTGGCCGTGCGCGTGCCGCTCACGCCGGGCAGCTTCCGGCCCGACTTTGATGCCATCGCCGCGGCCCTGTCGCCGCGCACGCGTGCGCTGATGATCAACAGCCCGCACAACCCCAGCGGCATGGTCTGGAGCGCGGCCGACATGCAGCGCCTGCAGGACCTGCTGGCGCCCACCGACGTGCTGCTGATCAGCGACGAAGTCTACGAGCACATGGTGTTCGACGGGCAGCAGCACCAGAGCGCGGCGCGGTTTCCGGGCCTGGCGGCGCGTGCCTTCATCGTCAGCAGCTTCGGCAAGACCTACCACGTCACCGGCTGGAAGGTCGGCACCGTGGTGGCACCCGCGCCGCTGACAGCCGAGTTCCGCAAGGTGCACCAGTTCAACGTGTTCACCGTCAACACCCCCATGCAGCACGCGCTGGCAGCCTACATGGCCGACCCGGCGCCGTATCTGGAACTGCCGGCCTTCTACCAGCGCAAACGCGACCTGTTCCGCCAAGGGCTGGCCTCGACCCGCTTGCGGCTGCTGCCCGGCGAAGGCACCTACTTCCAGTGCGTGGACATCTCGGCCCTGGCCGTGCCCGAACGCGATCTGCCCGAGGCGGCGTTCTGCCAGTGGCTCACGCGCGAGATCGGGGTGGCGGCGATTCCGCTCTCGGCCTTCTACGGCAACGGTTTCGACCAGAAAGTCATCCGCTTCTGTTTCGCGAAAAAAGACGACACGCTGCGCGAGGCGCTCCAGCGGCTGGCACGGCTGTGAACGTGGCTTGAAACCTGCGCTCCGACGCAACGCCGTGTCGCTCAGCAGCGCACGGCGTTCTTGCAGAAGCGGTCCAGCTCGCGCACCGCGCTGCGCCCCATCACCGGCTGACGGGCCTTCGGGCCAACCTCCAAGCTCAGCTTCATCTCGTACTTCTTGAAGAACTGGTCAAACAGCTCCCCGCCCAGGGTGCCGGTGGCGGTCAGGGTGTCGGCTTTGGCGTCGTGCTCCAGCAACACCGCGCACAGGGGCTGTTCGGCCGGGCCTCTCATCACGCGGGCGCCGTGCACCGGGTCGTACTGGCTGTGGTCGGCACAGCAGTGGATCAGGTCGTCGCCTTTGCTCGGCGTCTGCGGGTTCAGCGCGGCGCCCTTGCGAAAACTGATGAAACTCAGGTCCCGGGTCGGATAGACCAACTGGTGAGCGCAGATGGCAGAAAACGCCACCAGGCTGCGCGCCGGGCCGACGCCGCCGGGCCACTGGTAGGTCTGCTGGTCACGCGTGCGCAGCACCGTGGGCAGGGCGGGCTTGCCCAGATCGAGCAGGAACACCGGCGTGGCCTCGAACGGGTAGTGAAACACGTAGTTGGTCTGGGCCTGGAGGCTGGCGGCCTTGAGCGGGTCGCCGAACTCATCCACCAGCAGCACGCGACCGTAGGTCCGGGGTCGGGCATCCAGCGCCCAGGCGCTGCCGGTCAGGGTGGCGGCGAGTGTGCCGGTACCCAGTGCACAGCCTTCCACGAACTGGCGTCGATCCATGAATGGGCCTCCATGAGACGCCCGGCCCCTGCCCTCGGGCCGGCACGCCCTGCAGTGAAGCGCATTCGGGAACGCGCTGTCAACCATGCCCCTGGCCTGGCCTGGCATGGGCCAGGACTTCAGACCCTGGGATGCATTGGCGCCGATCCGGGCGCACCGGCTCAGGTGTTCAATTGAGCCCAGGCTTTGTCCAGCCGCTTCACGCTCACCGGCTGCGGCGTGCGCAGTTCCTGGGCGAAAAAACTCACCCGCAGCTCTTCGAGCAGCCAGCGCAACTCCTGCAGGCGGGCGTCCTGCACACCCTTGCGCTCGGCCACCATGCGCCAGAAGCGCTGGTCCTGCGGACGCAGCTCGGCCAGTTTGGCGGCGTCGCGCGCCGGGTCGGCACGCAGCTTGTCCAGACGCAGCTGCACGGCCTTCAGGTAGCGCGGAAAGTGCTGCAACTGCGCGTAGGGCGTGGTCAGCAGAAAACGCTTGGGCACCAGGCGCTGCAGTTGCTGGGTGATGTCGGTCGCCACGTCGGCGGGCGGGCGGCTGTCTTTCAGCTTGCGCGCGGCGGCCGCATATTCGGTGAGGATCAGGCCCGCGTTGCGCGCGATCTCGGAGGAAATCAGCGTGAGCCGGCCGCGGCCCTCGTCCACCCGTTTCTTGAACGCGGCTTCGTCGGTGGGCAGCGGGTCGGCCAGGAAGGCACGGTCCAGCGCGAGTTCGATGATCTGGCTGCGCAGCTCTTCCAGCGTGCCGCCGCCCGATCCGCTCTCGGTCTTGCCCACCTGCATGTAGGCCGTGGCCATGCTCATCAGGCCGGGCAGGTTCTTCTCCAGGTATTTGAGCGCGTCGCGGATCTGCAAGGCAAACAGGCGGCGCAGGCCTTCGCGGTGGCGCGCCTGGGCCACTTCGGGCTCGTCGAACACCTCGATGCCGACCGCATCGCCCAGGTCCATCAGCGCGGGGAAACCGATCAGCGTCTGCCCGCCTTTGCGGATTTCCATCAATTCGGGCAGTTCACCGAAATCCCAGCTGGTGTGGCGTTGGGTGGCGCTGGCGGTAGGTGCTGCGGGCGCTTCCGCCGAGACGCGGTGCGCGCCACCCGCGCTGGCCGGTGCCGGCGCGGCCTTGGGCTCGGGCGATGCCGGACGCAGGCCCTCCAGTTTCAAGGAAGCCAGCGCCTGAAATGCCCCACGCGCCTGGCCACCCAGCTCGGCCTTGAGCGCCGCGAGGCTGCGGCCCTGGCCGAGCTGGCGGCCGTGTTCGTCCACCACGCGCAGGTGCATGAAGTGGTGGGCGCTCAACATGTCCACCTTGATGTCGTTGCGCGCGATGTCGAGCTGCGTCGCTTCACGCACCAGTTTGAGCAGCGCGTCCATCAGGTTGCCGGCGCCGAACACCGCAGGCTCGGTAAGGGCGGTGGCGAAGCGCTCGGCCGTGGCCGGCAGCGGCACCAGGCGCGAACGCGGGCGCTGGTGCAGGGTTTTCAGCAACGCCAGCAGCTTCTCTTTCAGCATGCCGGGCACCAGCCAGTCGCAGCGGTCTTCGCTGACTTGGTTGAGCGCAAAGATCGGCACCGTGACGCTCAAGCCGTCGCGCGGGTCGCCGGGCTCGTGCAGGTAGGTGCAGGCGCAGTCCACTCCGCCGAGCCGCAAGGTCTTGGGGAACGCCTGCGTGGTGATGCCGGCCGCCTCGTGGCGCATCAACTCCTCTTTGGTCAGCAGCAACAGTTTGGGATTGAGCTTGACCGCACCCTGGAACCAGCGCTCGAAACTGGCACCGCTGCACACGTCGGCGGGCAGTTGCTGGTCGTAGAAGGCGTAGATCAGCTCGTCGTCCACCAGCACGTCCTGTCGTCGGGACTTGTGCTCCAGCTCCGCCACCTGCTTCACCAGTTTCTGGTTCGCGGCGAGGAACGGCAGGCGGGTCTCCCATTCGCCGGCGACCAGCGCCTCGCGGATGAAGATCTCGCGCGCGCCCACCGGGTCCACCCGGCCGTAGTCGGTGCGGCGGTTGTGATAGACCACCAGGCCGTAGAGCGTGGCGCGCTCCAATGCCGAGACGCGCGCGGCTTTCTTTTCCCAGTGCGGGTCCAGCAACTGTTTTTTCAGCAGGTGCGTGCCCACCTGCTCCAGCCAGGTCGGATCAATGTTCGCGATGCCGCGGCCGAACAGGCGCGTGGTTTCCACCAGCTCGGCGCAGACGATCCAGCGCCCGGGCTTCTTGCTCAGGTTTGCGCCCGGGTGGCGGTAGAACTTGATGCCGCGCGCGCCCAGGTACCAGTCCTCGGTTTCGCTCTTCTGGCCGATGTTGCCCAGCAGGCCCGAGAGCATGGCCAAGTGCAGTTGCTCGTAGCTCGCCGGTTGCGTGTTGAGCGTCCACTTGTGTTCGGCCACCACGGTGTGCAACTGGGTGTGGATGTCGCGCCATTCGCGCACGCGCCGGACGTTGATGAAGTTTTCGCGCAACAGGTTTTCGTACTGGCGGTGGCTGAGTTTGTGGTCTTTGCCATGGCCGCCTTTGGTGTCTTCCAGCCACTTCCAGAGCTTGAGCGTGCCGCTGAACTCGCTCTTCTCGTCGTCGAACTTGGCATGCGCCTGGTCGGCCTGGGTCTGCTTGTCCATTGGCCGGTCGCGCACGTCCTGCACCGAGAGCGCCGAAGCGATCACCATCACCTCGTCGAGCGCGCCGCGATGCTGCGCCTCCAGAATCATGCGGCCCACGCGCGGATCGAGCGGCAGGCGCGAGAGCGTCTGGCCGATGGGCGTGAGCTCGTTGGCTTCGTCCACCGCACCCAGCTCGGAGAGCAACTGGTAGCCGTCCACGATGGCGCGTTTTTGCGGCGCTTCGATGAAAGCGAAGTCTTCCACCGCGCCCAGTCGCAGCGCCTTCATGCGCAGGATCACGCCCGCGAGCGAGCTGCGCAGGATTTCCGGGTCGGTGAACTTGGGCCGGCCGTTGAAGCCGGCCTCGTCGTACAGCCGGATGCAGATGCCGTCGGCCACACGCCCGCAACGGCCGGCGCGCTGGTTGGCCGCCGCCTGGCTGATGGGCTCGACCATCAGCTGCTCCACTTTCTGGCGGAAGCTGTAGCGCTTGACGCGCGCTGTGCCGGCGTCGATCACGTAGCGGATGCCCGGCACGGTGAGCGAGGTCTCGGCCACGTTGGTGGACAGCACGATGCGCCGCCCGCTGTGGTCCTGGAAGATGCGGTCCTGCTCGGCCTGCGAGAGGCGTGCGAACAGCGGCAGCACTTCGGCGTTGCGCAGCGTGGGGATGTGGCTGAGGTGCTTGCGCAGGTGGTCGGCGGCTTCGCGGATTTCGCGTTCACCGGGCAAGAAGACAAGAATGTCTCCCCCTTGCGGGCCGCGCCAGAGTTCGTCCACCGCGTCGGTGATGGCGTTGTTCAGGTCGTAGTCGCGGCTTTCCTCGAACGGACGCCAACGCACTTCCACCGGGAAGGTGCGGCCGGACACCATGAGCACCGGGGCCGGCCCCTTCTTTGAAGCGAAGTAGTCGGCAAACCGCTGCGCATCAATCGTGGCCGAGGTCACCACCACCTTCAGATCGGGCCGGCGCGGCAGCAACTGGCGCAGGTAGCCGAGCAGGAAGTCGATGTTGAGCGAGCGCTCGTGCGCCTCGTCGATGATGATGGTGTCGTAGGCGCGCAGGTCCGGGTCGGTCTGCGTCTCGGCCAGCAGAATGCCGTCGGTCATGAGCTTGACCGACGCATCCTTGGAGAGCCGGTCCTGGAAGCGCACCTTGAAACCGACCACGTCGCCCAGCGGCGTTTTCAGCTCCTCGGCGATGCGCTTGGCCACGCTGGAGGCCGCAATGCGCCGTGGCTGGGTGTGGCCGATCAGTTGCGGGCGCTGACCCGGTTTGGCGTTGAGCTTGCCGCGCCCCATCTGCAGCGCGATCTTGGGCAACTGCGTGGTCTTGCCCGAGCCGGTTTCGCCGCAGACGATGACCACCTGGTGTTCGCGCATGGCGGCCTCGATCTCGTGCCGGCGGGCGGAGACGGGCAGGGACTCTGGAAACTGGATGACGGGCAGCGTTCGCCCCGGGAACGACGCCGTATCGGAAGAAGACATAGGTGGCGATTATCGGCAGCGGATGGGCCCTGCACGCCCGCATCCTGTGCGTTTCTTGCGACAACTCGACCGTGTTTTCGGCCTTCGGCGTTGCCAGCGCGCGCCCGAATCGACACAATTCGCAGCTTCGCCAGATGGCCCACACCGATTCCGGTCCGCCATCTCCACCGACTCTCTGGAGGTCACCGCCATGTCTGCCTTGTACGACTCCCCCGCCTGACCACAGTCCACCGCCCCGGCTGGACTGTGCACACACATTCCAGCCACGGCCCTGGCGCAAACACGCGCACTCCAAAAGCCCTGGCACTTCGCCGGGGCTTTTTTGTTTCTGGAGTGCACATGAGTGCCCAAAAACCGTCGCGCGCCTTTGCGCAAGGCGACATCAAGAAGCTGCGTCGCATGAAGCAGCCCCTCGTGCTCAAGCTGGAAGCGTCCGGCCCGCCGCGCAACCCGGTGGCCGCCGCTCTGGCCCGCCGCAGCCTGTCCAGCGCTGCCGGCAAACACATCCGAACCCATGCGGCCCAACGCCGCGCAGACAAGGTGGCTTTGCAAAAAGCACTGCCCCTGTCAAACCGAAACATCGATTGAATATGCATACGCACACCTCCCCGCGCGGGCCTCAGGAAGGCATCCGCGACACCCTGGCACAGCGCCAACAGCTCATCGAGCAGGCCCGGCTCCAGTTGAAGACCGAGCTCGTCGGCATCGACGACGTGATCGATCGCGTGATGGAAGCCATTCGTGCCTGGTACGTTCTGCCGCAACTGTGCAACCGGCCGGTCATCGTCTGCCTCTGGGGCCTGACCGGCACCGGAAAAACCCAGCTCACCCGCCGTCTGGCGCAGTTGCTGGGTTTCTACGACCGGTTTGTCGAAGTGCAGATGGACGGCTTCAGCAACGGCGCGGGCTTTCGCAGCTCGACCATCTCCGGCATGCTGGAGAACTCGGGCATTCACGAAGGCGAGCCGGGCATCCTCGTGCTGGACGAATTCCAGCGCTTCCGCACCATCGACCGCAAGGGCAACGACGCCAAGGTCGAGCGCTACCAGGACGTCTGGGCTCTGCTGTCGGACGGTCGCCTGCCGCCGCCGCTCAGCGCGCTTGGCGCCATCGAGCGCAAACTGGCCGAAGCCGGCTATGAGGCCGAACGCGAGGACGACGAAGACAGCGACCGCGCGGGCAAGAGGCCCTACCGCTACCGTCTGGACGCATGGGATGCCCAGGAACTCAAGCGCATGCTCAAACTGAAAGAGCCGCTGGTGGAGATCATGCAATGGCCCACCGAGCAGGTGCATGCGCTGGTGACGCGCTTCCAGCAGTCCAGCCAGGCCTGGGAAACCGACTACAGCCAGTTGCTGGTGTTCGTCTGCGGCAACCTGGACGAGATGTACCAGGAGACCGCGCAGCGGGTCCAGGACTGCGACACCGACGCGGACATCTTTCACCGATTGACCCAGCGGCTGTCCCTGATCGACGTGAAGAAAGCACTGGGCGAACGCTTCAAGCCCGAACAGATCGCCCGGCTCGGCAACGAACACGTGATCTATCCCTCGCTCAGCAAAAGCACCTACGAGCGGCTGATTCGGGACCTGTGCACCCGCTACACGCAGGAAGTGTTCGCGCAGACCGGCGTGCAACTGGCGCTGGAGCGGGACGTGCTCGATGAGCTCTACGCCAACTCGGTGTTTCCGGCGCAAGGCACACGGCCGCTGTTTTCTTCGGTGCACGCCATCCTGAGCGCCAACCTGGTCAAGGCGGCGTTGTGGGTGCTGGAGCAGGAAGCCGACCGGACCCAGGTGTATGCCATTGCCCTGGACCCCGGCAGGCGCCATCTGGTGGTGAAGACCGGCGCCACCCCTGGCGCGCCGCGGACCCGGCTGGCCGTAAACTTCGAGCTCAACCGCATCAAGCAACGCGCCAATGCCGATTTCCGGGCCCTGCTGGCGGTGCACGAAGCCGGTCACGGGCTGATGTATTGCCTGCTGTTTGGCCAGGCGCCTCAAGAGATCAAGATCAACCTGGCATCTTTCGAGGGGGGCTACAACAGCTATGTGGGTCTGAAGGTCACTTCGCGCCAGAACCTGCTGGACCGCGTCTGCGTCAGCCTGGCCGGGCGTGTGGCAGAGAGCCTGGTCTTTGGCGACATGGCCTGCACCACCGGCGCCGAGCACGACTACCGCCAGGCCACCGAAGTGGCCTCCCGGTACGTCCGCCTGCACGGCTTCGGCGACCGCATCAGCCACACCGACGTCACCGTGGACATGGACAACCACGTGAACACCGACGTCGGACCCAGCAACGCCGCCATCGAATCCTTGCTGCAGGCCGAGTACGAGCGGGCCCGGTCACTGCTGAGCGGCCACCGCGCGGCCCTCTCGACCCTGGTGCAAGCCTTGCTGACCCAGGGCATGCTGGCGCCCGAGGATGTGCGCGGTCTGCTGCGGCCGCACCACATCACCGTGGGCCATGCGGGAGAGACCACGCACGACGCGCTGGTGCTGGAGCCATATGCCCGCAAACTGGCCGAGTTCGGCAGCGACGCCCGGGTTCACCCACGGCATGAAAGCGAGCGCCTCAGATGCTTATGATCATGCACTGGTCTTGACGACCGCTCCACACCTCCTGCCCATCCGCGTCTGCGCCCATGTCCAACGTCTTCAACTTCACCTTCGTGCCCTGGTTCCGCTCGGTCGCGCCCTATATCCACAAGCACCGCGGCAACACGCTGGTGGTGGGCATTGCCGGTGAGGCCATCGCGGCGGGCAAGTTGCCCCTGATCGCGCAGGATTTGGCGCTGATCCAGAGCATGGGCGTGCAGATCGTGCTGGTGCACGGCTTTCGCCCGCAGGTGAACGAGCAGCTCCAGGCCAAGGGCCACGCGGCGAAGTACTCCCACGGCATGCGTATCACCGACTCGGTGGCGCTGGACTGCGCGCAGGAGGCCGCCGGACAGTTGCGCTACGAGATCGAGGCCGCTTTCAGCCAGGGCCTGCCCAACACCCCCATGGCCGGCGCCACGGTGCGCGTGATCTCGGGCAACTTCATCACCGCACGCCCGGTGGGCCTGATCGACGGCGTGGACTTCATCCACTCCGGCCTGGTGCGCAAGGTGGACACCGAAGGCATCCAGCGCACGCTGGACATGGGCGCCATGGTGCTGCTCTCACCCTTCGGTTTTTCACCCACCGGCGAGGCCTTCAACCTCACGATGGAAGACGTGGCCACCTCCATCGCCGTAGCGCTGCAGGCCGACAAGCTGATGTTCCTGACCGAGGTGCCCGGCATCCGCCTGGACGCGGCCGACCCGGAAAGCGAGATCGACACCGAGCTGCCGCTGGCCGACGCGAAGAAGATGCTCGCCGCCCTGCCCTCGCCCACGCAACCGACCGACACGGCCTTCTACCTGCAGCACTGCATCCGCGCCTGCGAAGGCGGCGTGGAGCGCAGCCACATCCTGCCGTTCGCGGTGGACGGCGCGCTGCTGCTGGAGATCTACACCCACGACGGCATCGGCACCATGGTGGTGGACGAGAAGCTGGAGAGCGTGCGCGAAGCCACCATGGACGACGTGAGCGGCATCGTGGCGCTGATCGAGCCTTTCGAAAAGGACGGCACCCTGGTCAAGCGCGACCGCACCGAGATCGAACGCGACGCGGGCAACTACACCATCATCGAACACGACGGCGTGATCTTCGGCTGCGCCGCGCTCTACCCCTACCCCGAGGCCCGCACCGGCGAGATGGCCGCCCTCACCGTGTCGCCCGACACGCAGAGCCAGGGCGACGGCGAGCGGCTGCTCAAGCGCATCGAGACCCGCGCCAAGGCGCAGGGCCTGCAGAGCATCTTCGTGCTCACCACGCGCACCATGCACTGGTTCCTCAAGCGCGGCTTCGTGCAGGTCAACCCCGACTGGCTGCCCGAGGCGCGCAAGCGAAAGTACAACTGGGACCGCAAGAGCCAGGTGCTGGTGAAAAAGCTGGGTTGAACGCCACAGCACGCGTCGGCCGGATTGGGCCACGGGCGCGTGGCCTTCGTTGACTCAGGCGCTGGCGGGTGCGCGGCGCACCAGCAGCAGCACGGCCAGCAGCGCGATCAGCGAGAAGCAGAGAAACGACCAGTTCGCGATCGTCAGGCCCAGGAAGGTCCAATCGATGGCCGAACAGTCACCGCTGCCCTTGAAGATCATGGGAATCGCCCGCTTGAGCGGAAACGACTCGATCATCCCGTAAAAATCGCGCCCGCAGCTCAGGATCTCGGGCGGGTTCCACTGCAGCCAGCTCTGGCGCGCGGCCACGAAGGCACCCGAGACCGCCAGCAGGCCCATCAAGCCGGCGCCGACCGCGTGCGCGCCGCGACCAGGCAGCGCAGCCGCAATGGCGGCCACCAGCGCCACCAGCACCAGCGCGTAACGCTGCACGATGCACATGGGGCACGGCTCCAGCCCCACCACATGCTGCAGGTACAGGCCAAAAGCGAGCAGGCCCACGCAGCCCAGGGCAATCAGCGCGAGCAGGCGGCGGGGAAAACGTTCGATGAGAGCGAGAGCTTGGGCGGGTAGAGCGGATGACAAATCAGTGTCCTTGCAGGAAGACGCGGGCCTTGCGCGGCGAGACGACCAGTGTCTCACCGTCCTTGAAGCCCGACGCCCTGAATTGTTGCGCAGGAATCTGCGCCTCGATCAGGGGGTCGTGTCCCGCAGGTTGATTGTTCTCCACCGGCAAGAGTTCCAGCCGCGCGATCGGGCCGACCACGATGGCCCGGCTGAGCGTGGCCACGATGCCACTGGTGCCCGGCGTGTAGCGCTGCACGTCGAGGTCGTGCGGGCGCACATAGGCGAAGGCCTGGGCGTTCTGGGTCTCGGCGTGTTCAGGGGAATCGATGGCCACGTCGCCCAGGTGCAGCAGGCCTTCGTGCGCGCGGCCATGGAACAGGTTCACGTCACCCAGGAACCCGTACACGAACGGGCTGGCCGGGTGGTCCCAGACATCCTGCGGCGAGCCCGACTGCTCCACCACGCCCTGGTTCATCAACACCACGCGGTCGGCCACTTCCAGGGCTTCTTCCTGGTCGTGCGTGACGAAGATGCTGGTGACGTGCAGCTCGTCGTGCAGGCGGCGCAGCCAGCGGCGCAGTTCCTTGCGCACCTTGGCGTCGAGCGCGCCAAAGGGTTCGTCGAGCAGCAGCACCTGGGGCTCCACCGCCAGCGCCCGGGCGAGCGCGATGCGCTGGCGCTGACCGCCGGAGAGCTGTGAGGGGTAGCGGTCGGCCAGCCAGTCGAGCTGCACCAGCTTGAGCAGGTCGGTCACCTTCTGTTTGATCTGAGCCTCGCTGGGGCGCTCGCCGCGTGGCTTCACGCGCAGGCCGAAGGCCACGTTCTCGAACACGCTCATGTGGCGGAACAGCGCGTAGTGCTGAAACACGAAACCCACGTTGCGCTCGCGCACGTGCACGTCGGTGGTGTCTTCGCCGCTGAAGTGGATGCTGCCGGTGTCCGGCGTTTCCAGCCCGGCGATGATGCGCAGCAGCGTGGTCTTGCCGCAGCCCGAGGGGCCGAGCAGCGCCAGCAGTTCGCCCGAAGCGATATCGAGGTTGACGTCGCGCAGGGCCTGGAAGCTGCCGAAGTGCTTGTTGACGTTGCGGATTTCAATGCTCATGGGAATTCCCGGTGATGGTCAGTGGAGGCCGCCGACAGCGGCGCCCAGCGCAGGGATGGGCCGCTCGGGCGGCAGCTCGGCCAGTGCCTTGAGTTCGCGCTCCATGCGCCACTCGGCCACCGACTTGATGGCCAGCGTCACCAGCGCCAGCAGGGCCAGCAGCGAGGCCACGGCAAATGCGGCGACCGACTGGTATTCGTTGTAGAGGATCTCCACATGCAGCGGCATGGTGTTGGTCTGGCCACGGATGTGGCCCGAGACCACCGAGACCGCGCCGAACTCGCCCATGGCCCGCGCGTTGCACAGGATCACGCCGTAGATCAGGCCCCACTGGATGTTGGGTAGGGTCACGTACCAGAAGGTCTGCCAGCCGGTGGCGCCCAGCACCTGGGCCGCCTGCTCCTCGTCGTTGCCCTGGGCCTGCATCAGAGGGATGAGTTCGCGCGCGATGAAGGGGAAGGTGACGAAGATGGTGGCCAGGATGATGCCGGGCACGGCGAACACGATTTTGATGTCGTGCTCGGCCAGCCAGGGGCCGAACCAGCCCTGCGCGCCGAACACCAGCACATAGATCAGGCCGGCCACCACCGGCGAGACGGAGAACGGCAGGTCGATCAGCGTGGTCAGGAAGGACTTGCCCTTGAACTCGTACTTGGCAATCGCCCAGGCGGCCGCAATGCCGAACGTCAGGTTCAGCGGTACGGCCACGGCGGCCGTCAGCAGCGTCAGGCGGATCGCCGCCCAGGCGTCGGGTTCCTTCAGCGCTTCCCGGTAGGCGTCCCAGCCCTTGCGCAGGGCTTCGGTGAACACCGCCGCCAGCGGCAACACCAGGAAGAGGAACATGAACACCAGCGCGATGCCGGTGAGCGTCCAGCGGATCCAGGGCACTTCGGTGGTGCCGCGCTGGGCGCTGCGGATGTTGTTCTGGCCACTCATTGCGAATTCCCCGCTGAACGCTTGCGCTGCCAGCCTTGCAATCCATTGATCACAAGCAGGAGTGCAAACGAGATCACCAGCATCACCGTGGCGACCGCGGTGGCGCCCGCGTAGTCGTACTGCTCCAGCTTGCCGATGATGATCAGCGGCGTGATCTCGGACACCATGGGCATGTTGCCGGCGATGAAGATGACCGAGCCGTATTCACCCACGGCGCGGGCGAAGGCCATGGCAAAGCCGGTCAGCAGCGCGGGCGCAATGCTCGGGAAGATCACGCGGCTGAAGGTCTGCCAGCGCGTGGCGCCCAGGCAGGTCGCGGCCTCTTCCAGCTCCTTCTCGGCGTCTTCCAGCACCGGCTGCACCGTGCGCACCACGAAAGGCAGGCCGATGAAGATGAGCGCGATCACCACGCCGTTGGGGTTGAAGGCGAGCTGGATGCCGTGCGGCTCCAGCAGCGAACCGATCCAGCCGTTGCCGGCCAGCAGCGCGGTGAGTGAAATGCCGGCCACGGCGGTGGGCAAGGCAAACGGCAGGTCCACCAGCGCGTCCACGATCTTCTTGCCCGGGAAGGAATAGCGCACCAGCACCCAGGCCACCAGCAGGCCGAACACCACGTTCACCAGCGCCGCCATGAACGACGCGCCGAAGGTGAGCCGGTACGAGGCCAGCACCCGCGGCGCCGTGACCGCCTCCCAGAACTGCGGCCAGGTCAGTGTGAAGGTCTTGAAGACCAGCGCCGACAGCGGGATCAGCACGATCAGGCAGAGGTAGAAGACCGTGAAACCGAGCGTGAGGTTGAAGCCAGGCAGCACGCGGAGTGTGGGTCTTGAGAGGGTCCTCAATGGCATGGAAATGCTTTTTTCATGGTTTCGCGTCATGACAAGTCCGAGCGATGGGAATAGCCACAAGAGCGGCGGGGTTGACGGTCCTTCGCGTCCGGATCAGGCTGTGGGTGCGGCACAGCTGTTGGCGCCCACAGGCGATGGCCTGCCGCGTTGCCGTTGAAGTTTTGCAAGGAGATCACCATGCAACACACCGCCCTAGCACCTGACCAGGCCATGGCCGCACACCCGCTGGAATATTCCGACCCGGAACTGCGCGTGTACGCCGATGAGCAGGCGCAAGACATCCTCGATACCGTCATCTGGTACATGCCCCTCGTCCTGCCCTGCATGGCGGCCATCCTGATCTTCATGCTGGCCTTCATCGCAGTGTTCATGGCCTGATACCGCATGCCCACGCCACCGAGCGTGGGTGCACACGCGGGCGGTCCCGGAGCCCTACTTGTTCGTGTACAGCTTGTCGAACTGCCCAACGTCGTTGAAGTGCAGCTTCTGCGCGTCGGCCAATGAGCCGAAGTACTCGTTGACGGTAAACAGCTTGATCGGCTTGAACGCGGCGGCGTACTTCTTCAACACGGCTTCGTTGCGTGGGCGCATGTCTGCACCAAAGCGATGAAAGCGGCGGCCAGCGCCAGGGTGCCGAAGGTGAACTTGCAGGTGTTTTCATAAAAGAGGTGAGCCGATAGAGGAAATACATCGAATGCGGAGATCGACCCGCCGCGAAACAACGGCTTGTTCTTGTTCTCTTATTCGAATCAGGAGTAAGGACGGTCAGGCAGTGGCGTCTGCCGGCACGACCGGCGTTACGTCGGCCCCGAGCGACTGCAGCAGGGCCAGGCCCAGCGGCCACTCGCCGTGACCGGAGTCCACGTTGATATGGCCGGCCTCGTTGAGGCGCACGAACTCGCTGCCCCAGGCCCGGGCGTAGGCCCCGGCCAGGCGCACCGGGCAATACGGGTCGTTGCCGCTGGCCACCAGCACGCTGCGGTAGGGCAGCTTCTGGTAGGGCACGGGCGCGAAATCAGACAACACGCCGCGCCGCTCCGGGTCGGCCGGCGCCACCAGCAACGCGCCCTGGATACGCGCGGCCGCTTCAAGGGGCAGGTGGGTGGTGGTGATGCAGCCCAGGCTGTGCGCGACGATCACCACGGGCCCGCGGACCTGCAGGATGGTCTCGCTCAGCCGGTTCACCCAGGCGCGCTTTTGTGGCGAGAGCCAGTCGTCCTGCTCCACGCGCACCACATGGCCCAGGCGCTCGCACCAGAGCGTCTGCCAGTGCCCGGGGCCGGAATTGCGCCAACCCGGCACGATGATGACCGTGGGTGTGGACATGCCGCCTCCGGTCTCAACGGCCGGACCGCGGATCGGCGGTGGACGCCTGGGTGACGCCTGGAGCGGTGTCGCCCCGTCTGAGTGTGCTCATCAATGCGCTCCTTCAATGCAGAGGTCCGCATTGTGGAGAGCAAGGTCACATACCCAAACGAATATAAAGAAGTTTGTTTATTGCCCAACTATCTATAGATGGGCAGGTGCATCGCGGCAGATGCTGCCGCGCTCGGGTTCAGCTGCCAGCGAACGCGCGTTCGATCACGAAGGCGCCGGGACGGCTGGTGTTGCCTTCCTCGAAACCATTCTTCTCGGCCAGGGCCTTGAGGTCGCGCAGCATCTCGGGGCTGCCGCAGATCATGATGCGGTCGTGCGCCGGGTCCAGCCGGGGCAGGCCCAGGTCTTTGGCCAGCGTGCCGTTGTCCAGCAGCGTCGGGATGCGACCCTGGTGAACGAAGGGTTCGCGCGTGACCGTCGGGTAGTACAGGAACTGCTTCTCCACCATTTCGCCCAGGAACTCGTCGTGCTTGAGGGTCTGGCTGAGGAATTCGCGGTAGGCCAGCTCCTTGACCTCGCGCACACCGTGCACCAGCACCACCTGCTCGAAGCGCTCGTAGGTGTCGGGGTCGCGGATCACACTCAGGAACGGCGCCAGCCCGGTGCCGGTGGCCAGCAGGTACAGGCGTTTGCCGGGCAGCAGGTAATCGATCAGCAGGGTGCCGGTGGGCTTGCGGCCCACGACGATGCTGTCGCCGACCTGGATGTGCTGCAGGCGCGAGGTGAGCGGGCCGTCGGGCACCTTGATGCTCAGGAACTCCAGGTGTTCGGCGTAATTGGGGCTGGCGATGCTGTAGGCACGCAGCAGCGGCTTGTCGTTCACCCGCAGGCCGATCATGGTGAAGTGACCGTTGGAGAAGCGCAGCGCCGGGTCGCGCGTGGTGGTGAAACTGAACAGGCGGTCGGTCCAGTGATGCACGCTCAGGACGCGCTCTTCAAGAAATGCACTCATGGGATCGTGTGACTCCGGGCAAAAGGAAGACGGAACAAGCCATGAAAATGCCGGCCGACACCCAGGGCATCGGCCGGCAGCACATGACTGCAAGCGGTACGGGATCGGATCGAACCGGGGACGGCACGCCACCGCGAGGAAACGATCAACAAAACCCGTGAATTGTAAAACGCCCGCCGTGCGCACTCGGTACAAACCCGGACGCCCGACGCGGTCGGCATGCGACCGCCCTCTTCCCGCGGCCTAACCGGCCTGATCCAGCGGCACGTACAGGCCCACCTTCATCGCGTCGATGACGACATGGGTTGTCATGCGGATCACCTGCGGCACGTCGGCCATCAGGCGGGCCGCGAGCGCGTCGTAGGCCTTCACGTCACGCGCCACGACCACCATCATGATGTCGAAGCTGCCGGTCACGTAGTAGACCTGCTGGACGGCCGGTTCGGTCTGTGCCCACTGGCGAATGCGCGGCAGCGCCTCGTAGTTGTCCTTGATCTCCAGACCGGCCAGGAAGCTCATGGTGTGGCCCACCGCCTGCGGGTTCACCACCGCCACCTCGGCGCTGATGGTCTTCTCGCTGCGCATGCGGCGCAGGCGCCGTTGGACGGCGGACGCCGACAGCCCCACCGCCTCCGCGATGACCTCGGCCGTCAGTTGGCAGTCCTTCTGGACCAGGTCCAGGATCTTCCGGTCAAAACCGTCCAGTTCGGTGTCCATGCGGCGATTCTAGGCACTGCGCCAGCGCGTCGCCGCAGCGCACCAGAGCGGCCCGAATCGCCGCCATCCCGCGCGCTTGGGGCGTTTTTTGCCGCCCGGCCGCAATCCAGACGCGGATACTTGCGCCACTTTTTACGCTGAAAAAAGACCTTCTGGTCGCCCTGTCCGTCGGTTGTCCGACCTTTTTCTGGAGATAACAACGTGAGTCGTTCCCTGTTGAGTTGCCTGGTGGCCGGTGTACTGTCCTTCGCCGGCGCCGTGCACGCCGAAGATGTGGTGCGCATCGGCACCCTGTCGGACTACGCGCCATTCGAGTACCGCGATGCCAAGGGCGAGCTCAAGGGCATGGAGATCGAACTGGGCAAGCTCATGTGCAAGCACATCCAGGCCAAATGCGAATACGTGACGATGGACTTCGACGCCCTGATCCCCGCGCTCAAGGCCAAGAAGATCGATGCCGTGCTGGCCCAGATGTCGATCACCGACGAGCGCAAGAAGGTGGTGGACTTCACCGACCTCTTCACCCTGGCCCCGGTGCAGTACGTCGCCAAGGCCGGCTCGGGCATCACCGAGGACCCGGCCACGCTGCGCGGCAAGACCGTCGGCATCTACAGCGGCTCCAGCCACGAGACCTACCTGAAGAAGCGCCTGCCCAAGAGCCAGTCGGGCATCGCCATCAAGGCCTACCCCTCGCAGGACCCGATCTGGCTCGACCTGGAGGCGGGCCGCGTGCAGGCCGCGCTGACCGACACCACGGTGGCCCACGAGTGGCTGGAGAAAACCGGCAAGGCCAAGGGGTTCGCCCTCGCGGGCAAACCGCTGAACGACGTGGCCATGTTCGGCGAAGGCACCGGCATCGCCGTGCGCAAGGGAGACCCGCTGCGCGCGCGCCTGAACACCGCAATCAAGCAGGTGCTGACCGACGGCAGCTTCGCGGCCGAGAACCAGAAGGTGTTCCCCTTCAGCATCGCGCCCGCGCTGAAGTAAGCTGGCGCCCCTCGGGACCAGGCTGTCCGGCAAGGGTGGCCTGGTTTTCCTGTTTTTGCGGGATGGTGAATGGACGATTTGTGGCTGTACGCCGGTCAGTTGCTGCAGGGTGCCTGGGTCACCGTGCAACTGGCCCTGTCTTCACTGGTGGTGGGCCTGGCCCTCGGGCTGGTGCTGGCGGCCGGCAGTCTGAGCGGCCGCACGCTGCTGCGCCGCGCCGTGCGGCTGTGCACGGGCCTGCTGCGCGGCATCCCCGAGTTCCTGATCGTGCTGGTCTGTTACTTCGGGCTGTCCAACCTCATCAACAACCACCTCGACGGCGCGGTGGAGATCAGCCCGTTTGCGGCGGGCGTCTTCGCCCTGTCCATCGTGTTCGCGGCCTACGCCAGCGAGGTGTTTCGCGGCAGCTTCGCGGCCATCCCCCGGGGACAGATCGAAGCCGCGCAGGCCTTCGGGCTCACCGCCACCCAGACCTTCTTCGCCGTGCGACTGCCCCAGGCCTGGCGCATCGCCCTGCCCAGCCTCGGCAACCTGTGGCAATCGCTGTTGAAGGACACCTCGCTGGTGTCGGTGGTCGGGCTGGAGGACCTGCTCAAGAAGTCCAACATGGCGGCCCAGGCCACGCACCAGCCGTTCCTGTTCTTTCTGGCGGCAGCGACCGTGTACTTCGTGTTCCTGCACGCCTCGCAACCGGTCTTTGCCTGGCTGGAACGCCGGGCCGGACGGGGCTTTGAAGCGAGGGCCGCATGAACTTCGAAGCGCTTGAAATGTGGCTGGAGCTGCCCACCGACAGCATGCTGGAGGTGTGGGAAGGCCTGGTGATCACCCTGCAGCTGCTGTGCGGCTCGGTGCTGCTGGCCTTTGCGCTCGCGCTGCCCCTGGCGCTCGCGGCCACCTCCGGCAAAGCCTGGCCGGCGCGGCTGGCGCGCGGCTACAGCGCGGCGTTTCGCGGCACGCCCCTGCTGGTGCAGCTGTTCATCCTGTACTACGGGGTGAGCCAGTTCGAAGCCGTGCGCCACTCGCCCGCCTGGTGGGTGCTGGAAGACGCGTTCTATTGCGGTCTGCTCGCGCTGAGCCTGAACCTGGCGGCCTACATGGCCGAAGACCTGCGGGCCGGCATCCTGGCGGTGCCCCTCGGCGAAAAAGAAGCCGCCCTGGCCATGGGCATGAGCCCGTTCCAGTGCTACCGCTGGATCGTGCTGCCCGCGGCCTGGCGGATCGCCACACCGGCCCTGGGCAACGAGGTGATCGCCCAGCTCAAGGCCACGGCCCTGGTGAGCACCATCACCGTGCTGGACCTCACCGGCGTCGCGCGCCGACTGTCGAACGCCTCGTACACCACCGACGCGCTGGTGGTGGCCGGGGTTGTCTACGCGGCCATCACCCTGGTGGTGGTGCTGGCCGTGCGCCGGATCGAGCGGCGCTTCGGCCCGGCCGGCCGCCGGTAGCCAGTAGCCGGCCCGCGCGGGTCCGGGTGAGGATGCCGTTTTCAGGCAATTCCACCCTTTCTTCGCGGCCCGAAACCCGACCCCGTGGCTACGCTCGACGAACGTGTTTCATCCCTTTTCCAACGTCATGATGCCCACCCCAGAACCCACGTCCCCCCTGCAAACCGCGCTGGCCGAACAGGGCCTGTTCATGCTCGATGGCGCCCTGGCCACCGAGCTGGAGCGCCGTGGCGCCGATCTGCTGGACCCGCTGTGGTCCGCCAAGCTGCTGATCGAACAGCCCGACCTGATCCGGCAGGTGCACCTGGACTACTTTCTCGCCGGCGCCGACGTGGCCACCACCGCCAGTTACCAGGCGACCTTTGAAGCCTTTGCACGGCGCGGCCTGAGCCACGAACAGGCGGCCGACCTGATGCGGCGTTCGGTGACGCTGGCCTGTGAGGCCCGGGACGCCTTCTGGGCCGAGCCCGCCCACCGCGTGGGCCGCCGCCGGCCCCTGGTAGCGGCGTCCATCGGGCCCTACGGTGCCATGCTGGCCGATGGATCCGAGTACCGGGGCTACCAGGGCATCTCACGCCAGGCGCTGGCCGACTTCCACCGGCCGCGCCTGCAGGTGCTGGCCCATGCGGGCGCCGATCTGCTGGCCTGCGAAACGATTCCCTGCCTCGATGAAGCGCTGGCGATCGCGGGCCTGCTGCCCGAGTTTCCCGGCGTGCAGGCCTGGCTCAGCTTTTCCTGCCGGGACGGCGCGCACAACAGCCAGGGCGAGCCCTTCGCCGACTGCGTGGCGCAGCTCGACGCCCTGCCCCAGATCGCCGCCGTGGGTGTGAACTGCACGGCACCCGAGTTCATCGAATCGCTGGTGGAACTGGCCCGCTCGCACACCACCAAACCCATCGTGGTCTACCCCAACTCGGGCGAACACTACGACGCGGTCGACAAGGTCTGGCACGGCGAAGGCCGGGCGCACGACTTCGCCGCCCAGGCCATGCGCTGGCACGGTCGCGGCGCGCGGCTCATCGGCGGCTGCTGCCGCACGGGGCCGGACGACATCCGGGCCATCAAACAGGCCGCCGTGGCCAGCGGTGCGTTGATCGAAACCGGCGCGCCCCGCTGAAAAGCCGGGCTCGACCCGGGGTGCGACGGCCTGTGGCCGTTCAACGACTTCCGGCGTAGATCTGGTCAAAGCTCGCGCCGTCGGCGAAGTGGTCCTTGCGGGCCTGCTCCCAGCCGCCGAAGGCGTCACCGATGGTGAAGAGGTTGAGCCTGGGCAGCTGTTTGGCGTACTTGGCCTGTGCCTTGGCCGAGGTCGGGCGGTAGAAGTGCTTGCCGATGATGTCCTGCGCCTCTTCGGTGTAGAGGTACTCCAGATAGGCCTGGGCCACGGCGCGCGTGCCCTTCTTGTCCACGTTCTTGTCGACCACCGTCACCGCCGGTTCGGCCAGGATGGAGAGCGACGGGTAGACGAAGTCCACCTTGTTGCCGAACTCCTTCTCCAGCAGGTAGGCCTCGTTTTCCCAGGAGATGAACACATCGCCCTGCCCACGCTGTGCAAAGGTGATGGACGAGCCGCGCGCACCCGTGTCGAGCACCGGCACATTGGCGTAGAGCTTGCCCACAAATGCCTTGGCCTTGTCGTCGCTGCCGTACTTGCGTTTGGCGAACTCCCAGGCGGCCAGGTAGTTCCAGCGCGCACCGCCCGAGGTCTTGGGGTTGGGGGTGATGACCTTCACGTCCGGGCGGATCAGATCGTCCCAGTCCTTGATGTTTTTCGGGTTGCCCGCGCGGGTCACCAGCACGATGGTGGAGGTGTAAGGCGAGCTGTTGAGGGGCAGGCGCTTCTGCCAGTCCTTGCGGATCCAGCCGCCGTTGCTGTGCAGCGCGTCGGTGTCGCCGGCCAGGGCCAGGGTGGCCACGTCGGCGTCCAGGCCGTCGATGATGGAACGGGCCTGTTTGCCCGAGCCGCCGTGGCTCTGCTGGATGGTCACGTCCTGGCCGGTCTTGGCCTTCCAGTATTTGGTGAAGGCGGCGTTGACTTCGACGTAGAGTTCGCGCGTCGGGTCGTACGACACATTGAGCAAGGTCATGGAGTGCTGCGCAAAAGCGCTCAGACCCGACCCTGCCAGGGCTGCGGTGAACAAAACGTTGATAAAGTGTCGGCGTGCTTGCATGAAATTTTTCTCCGTTGAATGAATGAACAACGGAGCGGATCATGGGAGCGAGGGGTGAAAACTGGAACGAATACGTTTTCAGTTGTTTATTACCCAAACATCTGTACCCAATTCCCAAGGACATCAACATGGCACGCACCGTCAACTGCATCAAACTCGGCAAGGAAGCCGAGGGCCTGGACTTTCCGCCCTACCCCGGTGAACTGGGCAAGCGCCTGTACGAGAACGTGAGCAAGGAAGCCTGGGCGGCCTGGCTCAAGCACCAGACCATGCTGCTCAACGAAAACCGGCTGAATCTGGCCGATGCGCGCGCCCGCCAGTACCTGGCGCGGCAAATGGAAAAGCATTTCTTCGGCGAAGGCGCCGACGCGGCCGCCGGTTACGTTCCTCCGTCCGACGCGGCCTAAGGCCTGCGGCATTTCCGAAACCGCCTGCAGGCCCCCCTTGACTGAAACCGTTCGCCACGCGCTGGTGGTGGGCGCCGGCCTGGCCGGCGCTGCCGTGTGCGCAGCCCTGGCGCGGCGCGGCTGGCGCGTCACGCTGCTGGACGCCGCGAGCGGCCCGGCGCAGGCCGCGTCGGCCTTGCCCGTGGGCATGTTGAGCCCCCACGTGACCCGCGCGCCCACGCCGCTGTCGCGCCTGTGTGAACTGGGTGTGCCCGACATGCGGGCCGAACTGGAACGGCTGGTGCCACAAGGCCAGGGCTGGCAGGCCTGCGAAGTGGACAACCTCGGGCACGACCCCGGGCGCTGGCCCGCTGCGCTGGTGCGCCCGGCGGCGCTGGTGCAGGCTTGGCTGGATGAAGCCCAGCGTCTGGGCGCGCTTACCACGCGGTGGAACGCCCAGGTGGCCGGGCTGCGCCAGGTGCCCACGGCGAACCCCGATACCCCGGACATCGAGCCTGCCGACTGGCAGGCCCTGGACGCCAGCGGCCAGGTGCTGGCCCAGGCGCCAGTGGTGGTGGTCGCTGCGGCGTTTGGCAGCTTTGCCCTGCTGACGGCGTCGGCCGACCTGATGAACGCCGACGCCCTGCCGCTGCGCCCGGTCAAGGGCCAGATGAGCCTGGCCGCACTGCACGACGCGCCGCTGGCCGAACGCCCGCAGCGCGACAACGGCGTGTTCGTGCCGGTGTACGAAGACAGTGGACTGCCCCCACAGTGGCCCGCGCGGATCTGGGCCATGGGATCGACCTACGAACGCGGCGACAACAGCAGCCACCTGAGCGATGCGGCCCACGAACGCAACGCCCAAAGCCTGCTGGCGATCAGCGCGACCGCCGCGCAACGTCTGCACGAGGCGCGCGCCAGCGGCCAACTGATGGGCTGGGCGCAGGTGCGCTGCGCCTCGCTGGACCGCTTACCCGTGATGGGTGCGGTGCCCCATCTGGGCGCGCTGCAGACCCGGATGGCACAGGCCGGCGCGCGGCGTGGCCGGGTACCGCTGGCCGACACGCCGCGCTGGCCGGGTCTGTTCGTGCTGAGCGCCCTGGGCTCGCGTGGGCTGACCTTGTCGCACTGGTGTGCCACGCGGCTGGCAGCGCAGATGGACGAGACCCAGGCGGATCTGCCCCCGGTGGACGACGACCTGCTCAAGGCCCTGGACCCGGCCCGTTTCGCCTGGAAACAGGCGCGCCGGCAAGCCGCCTGAAGATCAGCTATCCCGTCATGGGGCCTAAAGCAGCTCCATCCACTGCGAGAGTTCGCGCGGCTGCAAGGGTCGCGCCAGCAGGGCCTTGATGCCGGCCCGGCGGGTATCGCGCATGACCCGGCGGCGACTCCACCAAGTGGCCCGCGGGCCAGCGTGTTCGCTGATCCCCATCAGCAGCGCCTGGGGGTTCTTCTGCGCAAACAGCCGCGCCAGCGCCCACACGTCGAGCTGGTGCTCGTCCAGATTGAAAACCCCGCAGCTGTACCGGTTGCGCCGCAGCAAGGCCACCGCAGTTTCGGTGCTGCTGACCTCGTCGGCCTCGGTCACGCGTGCCAGCGCCAGCCGCGAGCGCAGGTAGGTGCGCTCCTGCAGGTCCGTCCCCACCAGCAAGGCGCGTTTGGCTGGCGGCGATGGCTCGTCCAGATCCACGTCCAGCGGCACGGGCGCGCTGATGTCCAGATCGAGATACCCCGAGTCTGCCTGCCGGGCGGCAAACACCGCATCCAGGTCGTTGAGCACGCTGGCCCACTGGATCGGGCGCTGCAGCACCCGCCAGGCATGGGCCGGGCCGCCGGGGCCGACCCAGATCAGGCGCTGGCCAGGGGGCAACTCTTTGGCGTGGGACAACACGGCCTCGGCGCTCTCGCCATCCACCAGCGCCACGTCGGCGATACGGTTGGCCTCCGGAGACGCCTCTGCGCCGGGGGCAATGAGTGGCACCCAGGGCGCGTAGGACAGGTCGCGCTCCTCCGACAAGCGGAACACGGTGTTGAGGGCGTGCCGCTCCACGTCGGAGAAGCCGACCACGCTCACAAATATGCGCTGCTTGTCCATGTTGGCGTCCATGTTACGTCGGTGTGGAACCTCCCGGCCCCCGAATGAACCGGGTTTGCAGGGCCCAGAAAATGCGTTTGCGATCGCCAGGTGGGCTCTTCGCACAGCGGCTCACCAGCTTATTCCATATAGGAATATATGAAGAACAAAAAAATCGTTTGCAATATAAGCGAGCAACTTTACAGTCGCGCCCATGCCTGAATTTGCCATCATCTTTGCCGGCTTCGCCGTGGGACTCATCGTCGGATTGACCGGCGTGGGCGGCGGCTCGCTGATGACGCCAATCCTGATCTTCTTCTTCGGGATCAAGCCCTACCTGGCCGTGGGCACCGACCTGCTGTTCGCCGCTGTCACCAAGGCCGGTGGCACGGTGAGCCTGGCGCGCCAACGCCTGGTGCCCTGGCGCGTGGTGGCCCAGCTGTGCGCGGGCAGCCTTCCAGCCGCCCTGATCACCCTCGCGGTGTTGCACCGCCTCGGGCCAGCCAGCCCTACCGTGCAGTCGCTCATGACCAACACCCTGGGCATCGCCCTGCTGCTGACCGCCGCCGCGATGTTCTACAAGGCCGCCCGCGGCAAGCAGCTGCCGCGCAACCTGCCCGAAGGCCAGTTGGAGGGCGCCACACATGCCCGCCACTGGAGCCTGCCCGTGCTGTTCGGTGCCGTTATCGGCACCCTGGTCACGCTCACCTCGGTGGGCGCCGGAGCCATCGGTGTCTCGGTGCTGCTGATCCTGTTCCCGCTGCTGCCGCTGCCGCGCATCGTGGCGGCCGACATCGCCTACGCCGTGCCGCTCACGCTGGTGGCCGGCCTGGGCCACACCAGCCTGGGTTCGGTGGACTGGCCGCTCCTGGCCCAGCTGCTGGCCGGTTCGCTGCCCGGCATCTGGCTCGGCACGCGGCTGATGCGCCACACGCCCGAGCGCCTGGTGCGTTCGGTGCTCTCGCTGCTGCTGGCCTACGCCGGCACCAAGCTGATCGCCTTTTGATTCTTCTTTCCCCACGAAGCCCATCTATTCCGTCATGTACCAGTATTCCGACTTCGATCGCCAGTTCGTCCAGCAGCGCGCGGCCCAGTTCCGCGACCAGCTCGAACGCTCGCAGGCCGGCACGCTCGGCGGCGACGAGTTCAAGCCGCTGCGCCTGCAAAACGGCTGGTACATCCAGCGTTTCGCGCCCATGCTGCGCGTGGCCGTGCCTTACGGCGAAATCTCCAGCGACCAGTTGCGCGTGCTGGCGAAGATCGCGCGCGACTATGACCACAAGGAAGACCACGACGTGTCCAAGGCCAACGCAGCCCTGGCCGACGTACCCACCCTGCCCGACCGCTGCGGCCACTTCACCACGCGCCAGAACGTGCAATACAACTGGATTCCGCTGCACCGCGCGGCCGACGTGATGGACCTGCTGGCCAGCGTCAACATGCACGGCATCCAGACCAGCGGCAACTGCATCCGCAACATCACCACCGACGCGCTCGCCGGCATCGCGGTGGACGAAGTCGCCGACCCGCGCCCCTTCGCGGAAATCATGCGCCAGTGGAGCACGCTGCACCCCGAGTTCGCTTTCCTGCCGCGCAAGTTCAAGATCGCCATCACCGGCGCGCGCGAAGACCGCGCCGCCACGCCGTGGCACGACGTCGGCCTGCGCCTGCTGCGCAACGTGGACGGCGACCTGGGCTTCCAGGTGCGCGTGGGTGGCGGCATGGGCCGCACACCGATCATCGGCACGGTGGTCCGCGAGTTCCTGCCCTGGAACCAGATCCTCAACTACCTTGAAGCCGTCGTGCGCGCCTACAACCGCTTCGGCCGCCGCGACAACATCTACAAGGCTCGCATCAAGATCCTCGTAAAGGCCGAAGGCCAGGCCTTCACCGACCAGGTGGAAGCCGAGTACGCCGACATCATCGAGAAAGACGGCGCGCCGCACACCATCACCCAAGCCGAACTGGACCGCGTGAGCGCCTTCTTCGTGCCGCCTGCGCTGAACTGCGACCGCAAGAGCGCCGACGCCAAGATCGCCCACATCCTCAAGGCTGCGGCCGAAGACGACGTGGAGTTCAGCCGCTGGCTCACGCAGAACGTGAAGCCACACCAGAACCCCGACCTGCGCGCCGTCACGCTGTCGTTCAAGCGCCTGGGCTCGGCCCCCGGCGACGCGAGCGCCGAGCAACTGGAGCGCGCCGCCGACCTGGCTGACCGCTTCTCGGCCGGTGAAGCGCGTGTGACGCACGAACAGAACCTGCTGCTGCCCTGGGTCAGCTGCGACCAGTTGCCCGAGCTGTGGCGCGAAGCGCGCCGCCTCGGCCTGGCCAAGCCCAACATCGGCTTGCTGAGCGACATGATCGCCTGCCCCGGTGGCGATTTCTGCGATCTGGCCAATGCCCGCTCGCTGCCGATCGCGCAGGCTCTGCTGGCGCGCTACCAGGACCTGGACGAACTGCACGACCTGGGCGAGATCGACCTACACATCAGCGGCTGCATCAACAGCTGCGGCCACCACCACAGCGGGCACATCGGCATCCTGGGCGTCGACAAGGACGGTCAGGAGTGGTACCAGGTGACACTGGGCGGATCGGATGGCACGCGCCTGTCGGGCGAAGCCGTGCCAGGCAGGGTGATTGGTCCGTCCTTCGCCGCCAACGAAATGACGGACGTGATCGAAGCCCTGCTCACCACCTACCGCGCGGAGCGCCAAACGGCCGAAACCTTCGTCCAGACCGTCAAGCGCGTCGGCATCGACCCCTTCAAGACCGCCGCCAACGCGGTGCGCGTGGCCACCGCCCGCACACCGGTAGCCGCCTGAGCCCAGCATCCGAGACCCGCATGAAACCCACGCTCCAACTCTTCAAGGCCGAAGCCTTCTCTGCAGACGAAGCCGGCACCCTGACGCTGGCCAACGACGCCGATCCGCGCGAGGCCTCGCTCGACGGCATCACCACCGTCGTGCTGCAGTTCCCCAAGTTCACCGACGGCCGCGCGTTCAGCCAAGCCTTCCTGCTGCGCCGCCGACTGGGCTTCAAGGGCGAGATCCGCGCCATCGGCGACGTGCTGATCGACCAACTGGCGCAGATGCAGCGCACGGGCTTCACACAGGCCGTGCTGCGCGTCGACCAGAACATCGCACACGGCCAGAAGCTGCTGGCCCACTACCCCGCCTTCTACCAGGGCGATGCGGTGCATACGCAACCGCACTTTGCCGTGGCTGCCTGAACGAAGCACACAACATGAACCCCAACGACCTCGCACAAGTCAATGCCGAACTCGGCCACAACGCTCCCGGACTGGTGAGCTGGGCGCTCGGCCTGGGTCAGCCGACCATCGTCACCACCAACTTCCGCCCTTTTGAAGCCGTGATCCTGCATCTGGTCACCCGCGTGAAGCCCGATGTGCCGGTCATCTGGATGGACAACGGCTACAACACCGATGCCACCTACCGCTTCGCCGACGAAGTCACCCGCCAGCTCAAGCTGAACCTGCAGATCTACCTGCCGCGCCGCTCGCGCGCGCACCGCGAGGCCGTAGAAGGCGCCACGCCGGCACTGGACGATCCGCGCCACGCCGCCTTCACCGAAGAAGTGAAGCTGGAACCCTTTGCCCGCGCCCTGCGCGAGACGGCGCCCAAGGTCTGGTTCACCGCGTTGCGGGCCACCGACACCGCCGTGCGCGCCCAGATGGACCCGGTGAGCATCAACCCCGACGGCCTGATCAAGGTCGCGCCGCTGCTGCACTGGTCGTCCAAAGAGCTGTACCAATACTGTGAGGCCCACGGCCTGCCCAACAACTTCGACTACGTGGACCCGACCAAGGGCGAAGACAACCGCGAGTGCGGCCTGCACCTGGCCCACTGATCAGGACACAAGACCCATCATGAACGCACGCACCGAGCCCGAAGTGATCCAGACCGCCCTGCAGGCCGCCGCCGGCCACCACCTGAGCAACGCCCACCTGGACGCGCTCGAAGAAGAAACCATCTTCATCCTGCGCGAAGTGGCCGCGGCTTTCGAGCGCCCCACCCTGCTGTTCTCAGGCGGCAAGGACTCGCTGGTCATGCTGCGCTGCGCCGAAAAAGCCTTTGGCGTCGGCCGCATTCCCTACCCGCTGCTGATGATCGACACCGGTCACAACTTTCCCGAAGTGACCGACTTCCGCGACCGCCGCGCCGCCGAGCTGCAGGCCGAACTGATCGTGCGCAACGTCGAGGACTCGATGAAGCGCGGCACCGTGCGCCTGGCCCACCCTGGCGAAAGCCGCAACGTGCACCAGTCGGTCACATTGCTCGAAGCGATCGAAGAATTCCGCTTCGATGCGCTGATCGGCGGTGCCCGCCGCGACGAAGAAAAGGCCCGAGCCAAGGAGCGCATCTTTTCGCACCGCGACAGCTTCGGCCAGTGGCAGCCCAAGGCCCAGCGCCCCGAGCTCTGGACCCTGTTCAACACCCGCCTGGCCCCGGGCGAACACTTCCGCGTGTTCCCCATCAGCAACTGGACCGAGCTGGACGTGTGGCAGTACATCGAGCGCGAAAACATCGCCCTGCCCTCGATCTACTACACCCACAAGCGCGAGGTGGTCGACCGCCGCGGCCTGCTGGTGCCGGTGACCGAACTGACCCCGCCCAAGGACGGCGAGACCGTGCAGATCCGCGACGTGCGTTTCCGTACCGTGGGCGACATCACCTGCACATGCCCGGTGGAAAGCCTGGCCGCCACGGCCGGTGAAATCGTGATCGAGACTCTGGCCGCCGACGTGAGCGAGCGCGGTGCGACGCGCATGGACGACAAAACCTCCGAAGCCTCCATGGAAAAACGGAAAAAAGACGGGTACTTCTAGCCCACCCCCATCGCTGGCTCACTGCGTGTAGCCAGTTCCGCCCCTCGAGGGGCAACGCCTGCGGCCCGGCAAAGCCGGTTCCGCGGCGTTCTGGAACCAGACATTTCTCGCGAAAGTTTTGTATGAACGCTGTTGTTTCCCCTTCCACCGCCGCCGACACCCGCACCGCGCTGAAGTTCATCACCTGCGGCTCCGTCGATGACGGCAAGAGCACATTGATCGGCCGTCTGCTGGTGGACAGCAAGGCGGTGCTGCAAGACCACCTGGCCGGCGTGCAGCGCCAGGGTGAAACCGACCTCGCGCTGCTGACCGACGGCCTGTCGGCGGAGCGTGAGCAGGGCATCACCATCGACGTGGCCTACCGCTACTTCAACACCGAAACCCGCAAGTTCATCATCGGCGACGCGCCGGGCCATGAGCAATACACGCGCAACATGGTGACCGCGGCCTCCGCTGCTGACGCGGCCGTGGTGCTGGTCGATGCCACCAAGCTCGACTGGCAGGACGCCGGCCTCAAGCTGCTGGTGCAGACCCGCCGCCACTCGCTGCTGCTCAAGCTGCTGCGCGTGCCTTCCATCGTGTTCGCGGTCAACAAGCTCGACGCCGTGGCCGACAGTACGCTCGCGTTCGCCCACATCAGCGCCGCGCTGGCCGCTTTCGCGGCCGAGGCCGGCATCACCGTGACCGCCACCGTGCCGGTGTCGGCCCTCAAGGGTTGGAACGTGGTAGACGCCGCGGCCGAGGCTGCCTGGTGCGGCTACAGCGGCCCCACGCTGCTGGACATCCTGGAGCACTTGCCGGTGACGGCCGCCGACACCGCGCTGCCGTTCGCGTTCCCGGTGCAGTGGGTGGAGAAGTTCTCCTCGTCCTCCGACACCAGCCAGGGCCGACGCGTCTTCTGGGGCCGCGTGGCCACCGGCGGCGTGATGCCCGGCCAGCCCGTCAAGGTCATGCCCAGCGGCCAGACCGCGACCGTGGCCCAGGTGCTCGACCATGCGCGCAACCCGAAAACCGTGCAGGCCGGGCACAGTGCCGGCATTGTGCTGGACCGCGAAGTTGATGTGTCGCGTGGCGACTGGCTCCTGGCCGCTGACGAGCAAGGCCGTGCGCTGGAAGCGAGCCGCGAGATCCGCGCCACGGTGGCCTGGATGGACGATGAGACCCTGGTCGCTGGCCGCGTGTATTGGGCGCTGCACGGCCACCGCTGGGTCAAGGCCAAGGTCAAGCGCATCGTGCACAAGCTGGACATCAACACCCTGGCCGAGGAAGATGCGACCCAACTGGAACCCAACGCCATCGGTCACATCGAACTGGCCTTGCAGGAACCCATCGTCACCTTGCCCTTTGCCCAATCGCGCGCGCTGGGATCGCTGGTCCTGGTGGACACCGCCAGCCACAAGACATCGGGTGCTTTGCTGGTGAACTGACCCGGCTCCATCACCCTTAACTTATGTCAAGGCAAGGGACTTGACCAAGCCTTAACCTCTGGGAAACCCTAGAATTCGGGGTTTACCGTTATCTCACCATCACCATGACCCACGTCGTCACCGAATCCTGCATCCGCTGCAAATACACCGATTGTGTTGATGTCTGCCCTGTGGACTGTTTTCGCGAAGGCCCGAACTTCCTGACCATCGACCCCGACGAGTGCATCGACTGCGCGGTGTGCATTCCGGAATGCCCGGTGAGCGCCATCTACGCTGAAGAGGATCTGCCCAAGGACCAGGTGCACATGACCGCACTCAACGCCGAGCTGGCGCGGCTGCCAAGCTGGAAGAGCATCACCAAGCGCAAGGATCCGCTTCCCGATGCCGAGGAATGGAAAGACCGGACAGGCAAACTGCCTGAACTGTTGCGCTGAAAAATGGAACCCCAACTGAACCAAGAAGTGATGGACACCGCTGCCGCGCACGACGGACCGATCGAAGCCGACGCCGTCATCGTCGGCGCGGGGCCAGTGGGACTGTTCCAGGTGTTTGAACTTGGCTTGCTGGAAATCAAGGCCCACGTGATCGACTCACTGGCCTACCCCGGTGGTCAACCGGTGGAGCTGTACCCCGACAAGCCCATCTACGACATCCCGGCGGTTCCGGTGTGCACCGGCCAGGAACTGACCGATGCCCTGCTCAAGCAGATCGAGCCTTTTGGCGCGACCTTCCACCTGGGTCAGGAAGTCACCACGGTTCAGAAACAGGACGATGGCCGTTTCTTCGTGGCAACCTCCAAGGGAACGAAATTCCTGACCAAAACCATCTTCATCGCCGCCGGCGTGGGCGCCTTCCAGCCGCGCACACTCAAGGTCGACGGCCTGGAGCGCTTCGAAGGTTCGCAACTCTTCTACCGCGTGAAGAACCCCGCCGACTTCGCCGGCAAAAACCTTGTCGTGGTCGGCGGTGGTGACTCGGCACTCGACTGGACGCTGAACTTCGTGGCCGAGGGCCCGAACAAGGCCGAAAGCGTGATCCTGATCCACCGCCGTGATGGCTTCAAGGCCGCCCCGGCCAACGTGGCCAAGATGAGAGAGCTGTGCGATGCGTACGAGATGCAGTTCATCGTCGGCCAGGTCACGGGTTACGAAGAGAAAGACGGCAAGCTCACCGGCGCCAAGGTGACCGGTGCCGATGGCGTGACCCGCGTGGTGCCGCTGGACGTGTTGCTGGTGTTCTTTGGCCTGAGTCCCAAACTCGGCCCGATTGCCGAATGGGGTCTGGAGATCGAGCGCAAACAGCTCGTGGTGGACACCGAGAAGTTCTCCACCAGCATCCCCGGCATTTTTGCTGTGGGCGACATCAACACCTACCCTGGCAAGAAGAAGCTCATCCTCTCGGGCTTCCACGAGTGCGCGCTGGCCGCGTTTGGCGCCGTCCCTTTCATCTTTCCCGAGAAGAAGGTCTTCCTGCAATACACCACCACCAGCCCGAAACTGCACAAGGTGCTGGGCGTCGAGTCGCCGGTGTTTGACTGAGCGTCACCACCACTGGATGCGGCGACATTTTTTTGACAAAAATGCTTCGCTCTCGGAAAACGGTAAAAATCACACTATAATTTGAGGCTGTTCCCTGATAGCTCAGTCGGTAGAGCGACGGACTGTTAATCCGCAGGTCCCTGGTTCGAGTCCAGGTCGGGGAGCCAAAGCATATGCAACAACAAAGGCCTTCTTCGGAAGGCCTTTGTTGTTTCTGGCGGTGTCACACACCCGCATTGCCGGCCCTTGCGCCAACCACTTTCATGATGACCATCAAACGATTGGTTTTCTGGCTCAGTCTCATCGGCGTGGCGGTACTCTCGCTGCTGCCCGTTGAGTTCCTGCCGCCCCAGACGCTCAACGTGTGGGACAAGGCCCAGCATTCGCTGGCCTTTGCGTGCCTGGCCCTGCTCGGTCTGCAGCCGTATCCCACGCGCCCGTGGCGCCTTGCGCTGTGGCTGCTGGCGTACGGCGGAGCTATCGAAATGATCCAGTCGACCACCGGTTGGCGGTATGGAGATTGGCTGGATTGGTTGGCCGATGGCTTGGGTATTGCGGCTGGCGTTCTGCTCTGGCGACTGTTTCAACTCTGCAGACCACGCACCGGCAGTTGAGTGCAGGCTATTGGCCAGTGGCTTCGCGCACTTGAGCGTTGCCAGGCCAACACGGTCTGACCATGGGCAACCGCGCACAATATGCCCATGACGCAATCGCCGCCCGCCCGAACGCTGCCCTGGCTGGAGCCTGGACAGGCGTTTCCACCCGTTGAAACCGCCTGGGGATCATCCGACCCCGCCCCAGGGCTGCTGGCCGCTGGCGGTGTGCTGGACGTTCCCACATTGGTCGCCGCCTATTCGCAGGGCATCTTTCCCTGGTACAGCGCCGGGCAGCCCATTCTGTGGTGGAGCACGGACCCGCGCATGGTGTTGCACTGTGACCGATTCCGGCTGCACCGCTCCCTGCGCAAGACCTTGAAAACCCTGCTCAAGACGGGGCGGCTGGAGGTCCGCTTCAACCACGGATTTGAACGCGTCATTCAGGCCTGCGCGCGCACTCACCGCGCAGGACAAAGCGGCTCCTGGATTCTCCCCCCCGTGATTCAGGCCTATGTCCGCCTGCACCAGGCTGGCATGGCCCACAGCGTGGAGACCTGGATCGACGGCGAGCTCGCGGGTGGACTCTATTGCGTCAATCTGGGAGGCATGGTCTACGGCGAATCCATGTTTTGCCGGCAAAGCGACGCGTCAAAAATCGCATTGGCGGCGCTGGTGGCGTTCTGTCGCGCCCATGCCCTGCCCTTGATTGACTGTCAGCAAGACACCCCGCACCTGGCCTCACTGGGCGGTGAACTGATGTCGCGCGAAGCGTTCTGCCGCCACTTGCGCATGGCCTTGCTGCATGCAACGCCACGGTGGGATTTCCTCCCCGTATACTGGAAAGAAATCCTGAACGAAGACGGTATCCGAGAGTGACCCATCTCAAAGAACTTCCTCTTCAGGCGCTGCAGTTCTATGCCACGGCGCCTTACCCATGCAGCTATCTGCAGGGGCACCAGGCCCGCTCGCAGGTGGCCACCCCGAGCCATCTGATTCACAACGACGCCTACTCGGACCTTGTCACGCACGGTTTTCGCCGCAGTGGCATGTTCACCTACCGCCCGCACTGCGATGGCTGTCAGGCTTGCGTCCCCCTGAGGGTTCCGGTGAAACGCTTTGTCCCCAGTCGCAGCCAGCGGCGCTGCCTGGCGAGCCATTCGCACCTGCAGACCCGGGTGCTCAAGCTGTGCTTCGTCCCGGAACACTACCAGTTGTACCTGCGCTATCAGAACAGCCGCCACGCAGGCGGAGGCATGGATCACGACAGCATCGACCAGTACACCCAGTTTCTGCTGCAAAGCCGCGTCAACTCACGACTGATCGAGTTCCACGAGCCCGGCAGGAACGGACAACCCCCACAACTCAAGATGGTTTCCATCGTGGACGTGCTCAACGACGGGCTTTCAGCGGTCTACACGTTCTACGAGCCGGATGACAAGGCCAGCTACGGCACCTACAGCGTGCTGTGGCAGATCGAGCAGTCCCGGACACTGAACCTGCCCCATGTCTATCTGGGTTACTGGATCGCCCAGAGCGACAAAATGCGCTACAAGTCCGGGTTCCGCCCGCACGAGGTGCTCATTGACGGACATTGGACCGTCAGGGACTGAGCAACCGACTGCCTTGACGACAGGTCTTGCAGGCCGATGAGCGCGAGCACTTTGTAGCGCAAGCAAGAAACGTAATTTCATCTTGTAAAATACGCTCAACCAATTTTGAGCCCATGACCAAACGATCCGACAACCTGCCCAGCACCCCCACCGTTCAGGTGATCGAACGCATGTTCAATCTGCTGGAGGTGCTGGCCGCACGCGAGGAGCCGGTTTCACTCAAGGAAATCAGCGAGAAGACCGGTTTGCACCCTTCCACGGCCCACCGCATCCTCAACGATCTGACCATCGGGCGTTTTGTCGATCGCCCGGAGGCCGGCAGCTACCGATTGGGTATGCGGCTGCTGGAACTGGGCAATCTGGTGAAGGCCCGCCTGAGCGTGCGTGACGCCGCGCTGCTGCCCATGCGCGAACTGCACAAACTGATCCAGCAGCCGGTGAACCTGAGTGTTCGCCAGGGCGACGAGATCGTGTATGTGGAGCGGGCGTACAGCGAGCGTTCCGGCATGCAGGTGGTGCGGGCCATTGGGGGTCGAGCCCCCCTGCACCTCACCTCCGTCGGCAAGCTGTTTCTCGCCGCTGATGATCCGCAACGTGTGCGCGCCTATGCCACACGCACCGGCCTGGCGGGCAATACGCGAAACAGCCTGACCCAGCTCGCCACATTGGAACGCGAGCTGATCCAGTGCCGTCAGGCTGGTCTTGCACGCGACAACGAAGAACTGGAATTGGGTGTGCGCTGCATGGCGGCAGGCATTTACGACGATCAATGCAAACTCGTGGCGGGCCTCTCGATTTCCGCCCCTGCAGACCGTATCGATGAAAGCTGGGTACCCCGCCTGCGCACCACGGCAGCAGAGATATCGGCTGCGCTGGGTTGCCCCAACGTCAAGAATCTGGCGCCAACCGGGCACTGAGCCCATCATGTTGATTTCCACCCAGAACTGCCCCACCACCGCGGGTAATTTCCATCCAAATCTGACCCACGTAAGAACCCTAACCTGCTGCTTTTAGTGGCAGGAGCACAGGAGTGATTGACGTGGCAACATTGAGTGTCATTAGGCGTTGGGCACTGCGAGAGCATCTGTCCCTGCGCGAGATAGCGCGGCGTACCGGCCTGTCTCGCAACACCATCAAGAAGTACCTTCGGGCCGATGCGGTCGAGCCGCGCTATGCCAAGCGCGTCAGCCCCAGCAAGCTCGACCCTTTCGCAGACAAACTGACAGGCTGGCTCAAGACCGAGGCCGGCAAGTCGCGCAAGCAGCGACGTACGGTCAAACAGATGCACGCCGACCTGGCCGCGCTGGGCTACGATGGTTCGTACAACCGCGTAGCCGCCTTCGCGCGTGCTTGGCAGGCCAAACGGCAGGAAGCCGAGCGAACCACCGGCCGTGGCACCTTCGTACCCCTGACCTTTGGCGCCGGTGAGGCGTTCCAGTTCGACTGGAGCGAAGACTGGGCCGTCATCGCCGGTGAGCGCACCAAGCTGCAGGTAGCCCACACCAAGCTCAGCCACAGCCGCGCCTTCATTGTGCGGGCCTACCTGCTGCAGACGCACGAGATGCTGTTCGACGCCCACAACCACGCGTTCCGCGTGTTGGGCGGCGTACCCAGGCGCGGCATCTACGACAACATGAAGACCGCCGTTGACAAGGTTCGCCGTGGCAAGGAACGCGACGTGAACGCGCGCTTTGGTGCCATGGTCAGTCACTTCCTGTTTGAGGCGCAGTTCTGCAACCCGGCCTCGGGCTGGGAGAAGGGCCAGGTCGAGAAGAATGTGCGCGATGCGCGCCACCGGCTCTGGCAGCACGTGCCAGCCTTCCCCACGCTGGCGGCCTTGAATGACTGGCTGGAGGGGCGTTGCACGGCCCTGTGGCGCGAGATTGACCACGGCAAGCTGCCAGGCACCGTCGCAGACGTCTGGATGCAGGAGCGGGCACTGCTGATGCCGCTGTCGCGCCCCTTCGATGGCTTCGTGGAGCACACCAAGCGCGTCTCGCCCACATGCCTGGTGACCTTTGAGCGTGTTCGCTACAGCGTGCCGGCCTCGTTCGCCAACCGCCCGGTGAGCCTGCGCGTCTATGCCGAGCGGATTGTGGTGGCGGCCGAGGGCCAACTGCTCTGCGAGCATCACCGCGTCATCGACCGCCGCCACGACACCACAGGCCACACCGTCTACGACTGGCGCCATTACCTTTCGGTGCTGCAACGCAAGCCAGGTGCGTTGCGCAATGGCGCCCCCTTCGTCGAACTGCCCGTGGCCTTCCGGCAGCTGCAGGTCGCTCTGCTCAAGCAGCCCGGTGGCGACCGCGAGATGGTCGAGGTGCTGGCCCTGGTGTTGCACCACGACGAACAGGCAGTGCTGACCGCCGTCGAGCTGGCACTGGAGGCCGGCGTGCCGACCAAGATGCACGTGCTCAATGTGCTGCACCGGCTGCTGGACAGCAAGGCCGCACCACCACCAGTGACCGCACCGCAGGCGCTGCGTCTGGTTCGCGAACCGCTGGCCAACGTGAGCCGCTATGACGACCTGCGTGCGTCGGAAGGGAAGGTGCGTCATGCGCCATGACCCCGCTATTGCAGCCATCGTCATCATGCTGCGCGAACTCAAGATGTTCGGCATGGCGCAAGCCGTCTCAGAGTTGGCCGAGCAAGGAGCGCCAGCCTTCGAGGCCGCGCAGCCGATGCTCTCGCAGTTGCTCAAAGCCGAGACAGCCGAGCGAGAAGTGCGTGCCGTGGCCTACCAGCTCAAACAGGCCAAGCTACCGGCGTACCGGGACTTGGCAGGCTTTGACTTCAGCAGCAGCGAGGTGAACGAGGCCCTGGTGCGACAGCTGCACCGCTGCGAGTTCATGGAGAAGGCTGAGAACGTGGTGCTGGTCGGTGGCCCGGGCACCGGCAAGACGCACTTGGCCAGTGCCATCGGGGTGCAGGCCGTCGAGCACCATCGGCGCCGGGTGCGCTTCTTCTCCACAGTCGAGCTGGTCAACATGCTCGAGCAAGAGAAGGTCTGCAACAAAAGCGGACAGATGGCCCACCGCTTGGCCCACATGGACATGGTGGTGCTCGACGAGTTGGGCTATCTGCCCTTCAGTGCTTCGGGTGGTGCCTTGCTGTTCCACCTGCTCAGCAAGCTCTACGAGCGCACCAGCGTGGTCATCACGACGAACCTGAGCTTCAGCGAATGGGCCAGCGTGTTCGGCGATGCCAAGATGACCACCGCGCTTCTAGACCGCCTCACGCACCACTGTCATATCCTTGAGACTGGCAACGACAGCTACCGGTTCAAGAACAGCTCCGCTCAACCCATCAAGAAGGAGTCCAAACCGAAGAAGTTATCCACACCGTGAGCCCTGCAGGGCACTACCCAGGGTGGGTCAATATCGGATGGAAACGGTGGGTCAGGATTCGGTGGAAATCAACACCCATCATGGAGAAACAAAAAAACGGTCCACAAGGGACCGCTTTTTTGTTGCGGGGACCGCTGCGCCACCATCCCGTCCAATCACCCTTGGGGTCTGACGAAAGCCGCCTGGGATGGTGGCGCCTGCATCTCTACCCAGCGACGCACACGCTCGGCATCCTGCGCACGACCCAATTTGCCAGCTGAGTCCAGGAACACCATGATGAGTTTTCGATCCGCCACCTTCGCCTGCATCACCAAGCAGCGGCCAGCCTCAGAGATGTAGCCAGTCTTTTGCAAGCCAATGTCCCAATCCGGACTGCGAATCAGGCCATTGGAGTTCTTGAACTGCAGCATGCGGTCCCCCAACTCCACCAGATAGCCAGGCGATGTGGACAGACTGCGCAAAATCGGCCGTTCGTAGGCGACGGACACCAGGGTAGCCAGATCACGGGCACTCGACTGGTTCAGACTCGACAGACCGGTGGGCTCCACATAACGGGTATCGGTCATGCCCAGCTCAAAGGCTTTCCGGTTCATGAGACTCACAAACTGGTTCAAGCCACCCGGATAGGTACGCCCCAATGCGTGAGCCGCGCGGTTTTCGCTGGACATCAAAGCGAGGTGCATCAACTCACCCCGACTCAGTGTGGTGCCCACGGCCAGACGAGAACTGCTGCCTTTGAGAGTGTCCACGTCGTCCTGGGTAATGGTGATCGACTCGTCCATGGGCAGGCTGGCGTCGGCAATCACCAGACCCGTCATGAGTTTGGTCAACGAAGCGATGGGAAGCACCGCAGAATCGTTTTTGCTGAACAGCACTTCGTGGGTGTCCTGATCGATCACCAGCGCAACGCTGGAGTTCAGATCCAACGGGTCCAGGCTGCTGCGCAGACCCAGGCGTTCGCCCATGGACAGCCTGGCCGGAACGGACACGCGTACCACTGGCGCCCGTCGACTGTACGCGGCGGCCGTATAGCGCTGGGACTTCTTGCCACTGGCCACGCGCAGCTTCCCGCCTTTTGACCTCGCAATGGTCGTCGCGGACTTTTTGCGCGTGTTCTTGGCCAACCGCTTGGAACTCAGGTTCGTGCTGCGCTTGGCCTGCGCAACCGCTGTCTTTCTCGCGTGGGTCCTGGCAACCGCAGTGCTCTTCTTGTCCGCGGACTTGGTCGCCACGGGCCTTTTGCCTTTTTGGCTCTGTGTGGCGGACTGCGCCGTCAGCGGCAGAGCCAGCGCGGCGGTCAAGGCCAGGCAAGCGGTCGTTTGCAGGATTTTTCGGATGCGATTCGCGCAAAGGACCATGACGCCACTCCAGCAACAAATGTTGTGCTGAAGTGGAGTATAGACAACTCAAGAAAAACTAGCAATATCAAAAACTTGCCTACGTTTCTTCGATGATCGGTAGAACAGGTGCTACTTTCGGTATCAATTCAATCGTTCACGATACCAAAGTATGCAAGTCATTGATTTCAAAAGCTTTATCCCTGAGCCGCCACGCGATCAGCTTTGCTGTGCAACTTGTTCAGTGCACTCAGATAGGCCTTGGCCGACGCCACCACGATGTCCGGGTCCGCCCCCACGCCATTGACGACCCGCCCGCTGTGTTGCAGCCGCACGGTCACTTCACCCTGACTTTCGGTCGAACCACTCGTGATGGCATTGACCGAGTACAGCACCAGTTCGGCGCCGCTCTTGACATGGGTTTCAATGGCTTTCAAGGAGGCATCCACCGGGCCGTTACCGTCGGACTCACCGAGGAACTCTTTGCCCGCCACGGTGAACACCACGCGGGCATGAGGCCGTTCGCCGGTTTCACTGCGTTGCGAGAGCGACACCAGCCCGTACTGCTCCTTTTCGGCGGTCACGCTCTCATCACTGCACAGTGCGAGGATGTCTTCGTCGAAGATCTCGCTCTTGCGATCGGCCAGCTCCTTGAAGGCGGCAAATGCGGTGTTGATCTCGCTCTCGGACTCCATCTCGATGCCCAGGTCCTGCAAGCGCTGCTTGAACGCATTCCGACCGCTGAGCTTGCCCAACACGATCTTGTTCGCACTCCAGCCGACATCTTCGGCCCGCATGATTTCGTAGGTGTCTCGAGCCTTGAGCACGCCGTCCTGGTGAATGCCGCTGGCGTGGGCAAATGCATTGGCGCCCACCACAGCCTTGTTCGGCTGCACCACAAAACCCGTGGTCTGGCTGACCATGCGGCTGGCGGGCACGATCTGCGTGGTATCGACGCCCACGTCAAGGTTGAAATAGTCGCGACGCGTGCGCACCGCCATCACGACCTCTTCCAGCGAACAGTTGCCGGCGCGCTCGCCCAGGCCGTTGATGGTGCACTCCACCTGACGTGCACCACCGATCTTGACCCCCGCCAACGAATTGGCCACCGCCATGCCCAAGTCGTTGTGGCAATGAACGGACCAGATCGCCTTGTCCGAGTTGGGCACGCGCTCGCGCAAGGTGCGGATGAAGTTGCCATACAGCTCGGGAATCGCGTAACCCACGGTATCCGGGATGTTGAGCGTGGTGGCGCCTTCCTTGATGACCGCCTCAAGCACGCGACACAAAAAGTCCATGTCGCTGCGGTAGCCATCTTCGGGACTGAACTCGATGTCGTCCACCAGGTTGCGGGCAAAGCGCACCGACTGCTTGGCCTGCTCGAACACCTGATCGGGTGTCATGCGCAGTTTCTTCTCCATGTGCAACGGGCTGGTGGCAATGAAGGTGTGAATGCGCGCCCGGTTGGCACCTTTGAGGGCTTCCGCCGCACGCGAAATGTCGCGGTCGTTGGCCCGTGCCAGCGAGCACACCGTGGAGTCCTTGATGGTGTTGGCGATGGCCTGAACACAATCGAAATCACCGTTGGAACTGGCAGCGAAACCGGCCTCGATCACGTCCACCTTCAGGCGCTCCAGCTGGCGTGCAATGCGCAGCTTCTCGTCCTTGGTCATGGAGGCGCCAGGCGACTGTTCGCCGTCGCGCAAGGTGGTGTCAAAAATGATCAGTTTGTCGCTCATCTCAATTCTCCGGTGTGTGGTCTCGTAGACCACTCTTGAAAAAACCCGCAGCCCAAAACAAAACGGCCCGCTGCAGGTGCAAACGGGCCGTTGTTGGAAATCACTCGCGCGTTACCAGACCTGCCCGTTGTGGACACCCAGTAGTAGCGAGAGAGAAACTTGTTTCATGCCAAGCAATGTATCACAAAGGAAGACCCGCCGAGTCAACGTGATGCCGCAAGCGCCATGGATCCCGCTCAATCGTGCAGTCCACGCTCGTCGGGCTCGTCGGTGGAAGTGCTGATGACGCTGGTCGGACGCCCCTTGGCTTTGCGCCAGAAATAGACCGCATAGCCCGACAGGCCGTACACCACAAAAAGACCAAACAACACAGTGGGTGGATGAATGTTGATGATGGCGATGCCCAGGGCCACCAGCACGATCGCGGCGAACGGTACGCTCTTCTTGAGGCTCAGATCCTTGAAACTGTAGAAGGGCACATTGGTGACCATGGTCAGACCCGCATACAGGGTGAGAGCGAACATCACCCAGGTCACATCTGCGGGAGGTATCTCGGCCTCGGTCATGAGCCAGATGAATCCGGCCACCAGAGCCGCCGCAGCGGGTGATGGCAACCCCTGAAAGAAGCGCTTGTCCACCACGCCGGTATTGACGTTGAAGCGTGCCAGCCGCAGGGCCGCACAGGCACAGTACACAAATGCGGCGATCCAGCCCCAACGCCCCAGATCGTTGAGCGTCCAGACATAGGCGATCAACGCCGGCGCGGCACCGAACGAGACCATGTCGGAGAGGGAATCCATCTGCTCACCAAACGCGCTTTGCGTGTGGGTCATCCGGGCGACGCGGCCGTCCAGGCTGTCGAGCACCATGGCCACGAAGATGGCGACCGTGGCCAGATCGAAGCGGCCATTCATGGCCATGACAATCGCATAGAACCCACCGAACAGCGCGGCGAGCGTGATCATGTTGGGCAACATGTAGATGCCCTTGCGCCGCCGCGATGGTTCGATGGTTGTCTGATTCAGGGGATCGATTCCGTCGTGCATGAATATCTCGGTTGGAGCCGTATGGCGAGCCATGGGCTCATGGGTGGCAGTGTAAGCCAGCGAATCCATCGACTGAAAAGACAAAGGCCACCGAAGTGGCCTTTGTATCGCAATGGACAGCGCTACGGGGCGCTCAGCCGGCAGCGCTAACGCACCCGGATCAGTTGCGGGTCTGGTCCACCAGCTTGTTCTTGGCGATCCAGGGCATCATGGCGCGCAGCTGAGCACCGACCACTTCGATGCTGTGATCGGCGGTGTTGCGACGGCGGGCAGTCATGCTCGGGTAGTTCAGGCGGCCTTCCTGGATGAACATCTTGGCGTAGTCGCCGTTCTGGATGCGCTTCAAAGCATTGCGCATGGCCTTGCGCGATTCTTCGTTGATCACCTCGGGACCGGTCACGTACTCGCCGAACTCCGCGTTGTTGGAGATTGAGTAGTTCATGTTGGCAATGCCGCCTTCGTAGATCAGGTCCACGATCAGCTTGAGCTCGTGCAAGCACTCGAAGTAGGCCATCTCGGGGGCGTAGCCGGCTTCGGTCAGGGTCTCATAGCCCATCTTGATCAGCTCGACAGCGCCACCGCACAGAACAGCCTGCTCGCCGAACAGATCGGTCTCGGTCTCTTCCTTGAAGTTGGTCTCGATGATGCCGGCCTTGCCGCCGCCGTTGGCCATGGCATAGGACAACGCCAGGTCACGCGCCTTGCCGCTCTTGTCCTGGTGAATGGCGATCAGGTGGGGTACGCCGCCACCCTGGGTGTAGGTGTTGCGCACGGTGTGGCCTGGCGCCTTGGGAGCGACCATCCACACGTCCAGATCAGCGCGGGGCACGACCTGGTTGTAGTGCACGTTGAAGCCGTGGGCGAACACAAGCGAAGCACCCTGCTTGATGTTGGGGGCCACATTGTTGGTGTAGACCTCGGCGATCTGCTCGTCGGGCAGCAGGATCATGACCACGTCAGCCGCCTTGACGGCGTCGTTGACTTCCATCACGGTCAGGCCGGCCTTGCCGACCTTGTCCCAGGACGCACCGCCCTTGCGAAGGCCGACCACGACTTTCACGCCGCTGTCGTTGAGGTTCTGTGCATGGGCGTGGCCTTGCGAGCCATAGCCAATGATGGCCACGGTCTTGCCTTTGATCAGGCTCAGGTCACAGTCTTTGTCGTAGAAAACTTTCATCTATTGCTCCAGTGGATTTGAGGTGTGTTGCCGTTCTTCGCGAGCCTGTCGAAGGGCTCTCGGGACCCCCATCCGGTGGACAGGGGCTTCGACAGGCTCAGCCCGAACGGGCAGATGGCTGAGCCCTGAAATAGGTCAAACGCGCAGGATTCTCTCACCCCGGCCAATGCCACATGAACCGGTGCGCACCGTTTCCAGAATGGCCGCCCGGTCGATGGCTTCCAGGAAAGCGTCGTTCTTGCCCTGGTCACCGGTGAGTTCGATGGTGTAGCTCTTCTCTGTCACGTCGATCACGCGGCCGCGGAAGATGTCGGCCATGCGCTTCATTTCCTCGCGCTCCTTGCCCACCGCGCGCACCTTCACCAGCATGAGTTCACGCTCGGTGTAGGCGCCTTCGGTCAGGTCCACCACCTTGACCACCTCGATGAGGCGGTTCAGGTGCTTGGTGATCTGCTCGATCACGTCGTCCGACCCGGTGGTCTGGATCGTCATGCGCGAGAGGCTGGGGTCTTCCGTGGGGGCCACGGTGAGGGATTCGATGTTGTAGCCCCGCGCCGAGAACAGGCCAACCACACGCGAGAGGGCGCCGGGTTCGTTTTCGAGCAGGACAGCGATGATGTGTTTCATGAATGAGATTCCTCTTTTCTGAGCCCTCCCCTGCACACGGTAATGCGCAGGCTTGGCTGCAAATAGATTCGTCAAGGGACTGCCGACCACCCTGGATGGATGGGCGGCAGGGTGAATAAGCTCAGAGGTCTTCGGCGCCCAGGGTCATCTCGGTGATGCCCTTGCCGGCACGCACCATGGGGAAGACGTTCTCCGTCGGGTCGGTGCGGAAGTCCATGAACACCGTACGGTCCTTGAGTTTGCGCGCCTCGCGCAGCGCGCCTTCCACGTCCTGCGGGCGCTCGATCAGCATGCCGACGTGGCCATAGGCCTCGGCGAGCTTCACGAAGTTGGGCAGCGCGTCCATGTAGCTGTGGCTGTAGCGGCCCTCGTAGTCGAGTTCCTGCCACTGGCGCACCATGCCGAGGTAGCGGTTGTTCAGCGCCATGATCTTGATCGGCGTGTTGTACTGCAGGCAGGTGGACAGCTCCTGGATGCACATCTGCACCGAACCTTCACCGGTCACGCAGAACACCTCGCTCTCGGGCTTGGCCAGCTTGATGCCCATGGCATAGGGAATGCCCACGCCCATGGTGCCCAGGCCGCCGGAGTTGATCCAGCGGCGTGGCTCGTTGAACTTGTAGTACTGCGCGGCCCACATCTGGTGCTGGCCGACGTCGGACGTGATGTAGGCATCGGCGTCCTTGGTCATGTTCCAGAGCGTTTCCACCACGTACTGCGGCTTGATCACGTCTTTGTTGCCGCGGTCATACTTCAGGCAGTCCGTCGAACGCCAGCCTTCGATGGCTTCCCACCAGCCGGCGAGCGCCTTTTCGTCGGGCCGAAGCGGACTTTCGCGCACCATGCTGATCAACTCGGTCAGCACGTCTTTCACGTCGCCAACGATGGGCACGTCCACCTTGACGCGCTTGGAGATGCTCGACGGGTCGATGTCGATGTGGATGATCTTGCGTTCGTTCTGTGCGAAGTGTTTGGGGTTGCCGATCACGCGGTCGTCAAAACGCGCACCCACGGCCAGCAGCACGTCGCAGTTCTGCATCGCGTTGTTGGCCTCCACCGTGCCGTGCATGCCCAGCATGCCCAGGAACTTGCGGTCGGTGGCCGGGTAGGCGCCCAGGCCCATGAGCGTGTTCGTCACCGGGTAGCCGAGCATGTCGACCAGGGTGCGCAGCTCCTGCACCGCGTTGCCCAGCAACACCCCGCCGCCGGTGTAGATGTAGGGGCGCTTGGCGGACAACAACAGCTGCAGCGCTTTGCGTATCTGGCCGCCGTGGCCCTTGCGCACCGGGTTGTAGGACCGCATCGACACCGACTCGGGGTAACCGGTGTAGGCGGTCTTGTTGAAGGAAACGTCTTTCGGGATATCCACCACCACAGGGCCCGGACGGCCACTGCGCGCGATGTGAAAGGCCTTCTTCATCACCATCGCCATGTCGCGCACATCCTTCACCAGGAAGTTGTGCTTGACGATGGGACGCGTGATACCGACGGTGTCGCATTCCTGAAAGGCGTCCAGGCCGATCGCGGCGGTGGGCACCTGGCCCGCGATGATCACCATGGGGATGCTGTCCATGTAGGCGGTGGCGATGCCGGTGACGGCATTGGTCAAGCCGGGGCCCGAGGTCACCAGGGACACCCCCACGTCGCCGGTGGCGCGGGCGTAGCCATCGGCCGCGTGCACAGCGGCCTGCTCGTGACGTACCAGCACGTGCTGGATGGTGTCCTGCTTGTAGAACGCGTCGTAAATGTGCAGAACAGCACCGCCGGGATAGCCCCAGATGTACTTCACACCTTCGGCCTGGAGGGCCTTGATGAGGATTTCTGCGCCGCGGAGTTCTTGGGGGGCTGCGCCGGAGGCGGCGGCAGCGGAGGCCAGTTCGGCCTTGTTGATTTCCATGATGAACCTTTCGAGAATTTCTCTGACGAAATACCTTGGGTGCTCCTTCACCCACTCTTGTGAAGCGGTGTTGGAACTTGAGACCAATGGACATGGGCGGACACATAACCCGCCGGACCTTGGCCCGTTTGCCTGTTGAATTGCAGCCTGAGATTATCGCACTGCAACACGCCCCCTGGATCACCCAGGGTCGATGCCATCGCGGCCAAGTCGCCGATATTGGCGGCAATGCGACAATTCGGGGCCATTTTCCACCGCATCCGATGACCGCTTCCGACACCCATCCGCAGGCCCTGCCCTCCCTGACCGCCCCTTCCCTGACCCGCCGCATGGCGTGCTGGCTGTACGAAGGGATCCTGCTGTTCGGCGTGGTGTTCATCGCCGGCTACCTGTTCTCCACCCTCACGCAAACCCGCCACGCGCTCGACAACCGCCACCTGCAACAAGGTTTCCTGTTCGTGGTGTTCGGTATCTACTTCACCTGGTTCTGGGCCAAGGGGCAGACGCTGGCCATGAAAACCTGGCACATCCGGGTGGTGGACCGCCGCGGTCAGCCGCTCACCCAGGGGCGGGCTCTGTTGCGTTACCTCTTGTCCTGGATGTGGTTCCTGCCTCCGCTGGCCACCGCAGGTGCCTTCGCGCTGCCGGGAGATGAGCTCACGGTGGTGGTGATCGGGTGGGTTGCCGTGTGGGCAGTTCTTTCGCGGTTCCATCCCCAGCGCCAGTTCCTGCACGACGCACTTGCGGGCACACGGCTGGTTCACCACAAGCCAGCCGCTCCCCTCAAGGCGGCCCAACAAGCCTGAAATCTCTTGTCCACCGGTATGCCCGCCACCCCGAACCGCCCCGCCACAAGCGCATCTGCGATGTCATCCAGCTCCGCCCGCGAACCCGTCAACGCCCAGAAACAGCGCACCGGCCTGGCGCGCATGCTGCACGCCTTCGGTTACTCCATGGCCGGACTGCGCGCAGGCTGGGGCGAAACAGCCTTCCGGCAGGAGGCGCTGGCCGCCCTGGTGCTGGTTCCGCTGTCTTTCTGGCTGGGTCGCAGCTGGGTCGAGGTGGCCTTGCTGGCCGGTACCGTGCTCGCCGTGATGGTGGTCGAACTGCTGAACACCGGCATCGAAGCCGCCATCGACCGCATCGGCCCGGAGTGGCACGACCTTTCCAAACGTGCCAAGGACATGGGCAGTGCGGCCGTGCTGCTGAGCCTGCTGCTGTGCGCGGGCGTCTGGGCTGCGGCGCTCTGGACCCGGCTGGCCTGAACACATCACCTTCTTCAACTACCCATGACGGCCCCCCACTTTTCCCTGTGTGTCTACTGCGGCTCCCGCCCTGGCGCCCGCCCCGAGTTCACCGACGCCGCCCGCGCGGTCGGCCACTGGATCGGCAGCCATGGAGGGCAACTGGTCTATGGCGGCGGGCGCAATGGCCTCATGGGCACCGTGGCCCAGGCCACGCTGGACGCGGGTGGACGTGTGGTTGGCATCATCCCCAAAGCCCTGGTGGAAAAGGAATGGGCTAACCACAGCTGCACCGAACTGCACGTGGTCGACACCATGCACGAGCGCAAACGCCTGATGGCCGAAAAGGCAGACGCATTTGTCGCGCTGCCCGGCGGCATCGGCACGTTCGAGGAGTTTTTTGAAGTCTGGACCTGGCGCCAGCTGGGCTACCACGACAAACCGGTGGGGCTGCTCAACCTGGCGGGTTACTACGATGGGTTGATGCAGTTCCTGCGCACCAGCGTTGAAGCACAGTTCATGGGCGCCTGGCAGATGGACCTGATCCGCGTCGACAGCGACGCACACCGGCTGCTGCCCGAGCTGGTGCAGGCTGCGGGCCTCTCACCCACCCCCCAGCTCGACGCGATCTGAACCAAGGGCAAAAGGCCTCGTCGGCCCCTGCCCTCCCCGTCAGACGGCGGTTTCGTCTTCCTCACCGGTGCGGATGCGCACCACCCGCTCGACGGAGGTGACGAAAATCTTGCCATCTCCGATCTTGCCGGTGCGCGCGGCGCGGATGATGGCATCGACACAGCGGTCCAGATCGTCGGTCTTGACCACCACCTCCACCTTCACCTTGGGCAAAAAGTCCACCACGTATTCGGCGCCCCGGTACAGCTCGGTGTGCCCCTTCTGGCGGCCAAAGCCCTTCACCTCGGTCACGGTCAGGCCGGTCACGCCCTGCTCGGCCAAGGCTTCACGCACCTCTTCCAGCTTGAATGGTTTGATGACGGCGGTGATCTGCTTCATGCGTGTTCTCCAGGGCAAGTCTTGAGGGAATGCGCTAGTTTATGCCCAAGGCCCGCCACCCGCTGCGTACACTGAAGGCGTCCCCCATCGAAGCATGCCCATGCCCATTTCTGAAGCCACCCACGCCCTGCCCCGTCACGTGCCTATCACCGTCAGTGTCCGGGGTACCCACCCGGAAAACGTCCACTTCGGCTCGTTGGCCGTGGTGGACACACAGGGCCGGCTGCTGGCGAGCGTGGGAGACGTTGACACCCCGGTGTTCACCCGCTCAGCGCTGAAACCCTTTCAAGCCATGCCCTTGATCGCTCAGGCCGCGCAGCGCCACCGATTGGACGACGCCGACATCGCCCTGCTCTGCGCCAGCCACAACGGCGAGCCCATACACGTGGAGCGCGTCGCCGCGCTGCTGTCCCGCATCGGCGCAAACGAGTCGGCGCTGGCCTGCGGCACCCACCAGCCCTTCTTCTACCGCTTCAATGACGTCACGCCCGAACCCGGCACGCGTTTCACGCGCCTGCACCACAACTGCTCGGGCAAACACACGGGCATGCTGTTGCTGGCCAGTGCGCTCGGTCTGCCCCTGAGCGGTTACCTCGACCTCGATCACCCGGTGCAGAAGCAGATCCGGCAAAGCGTCAGCCACTTCTCGGGCGTGCCGGCGGACCAGTTGGTGTGGGGCATCGACGGCTGCAGCGCTCCCAACTACGCGTTGCCTCTGCGCTCGCTGGCTCACGCCTTCGCCCGCCTGACGCTCACCACACCGGACCCGGTGTACGGTGACTCCCCACAGCACATTGCACGCGCCATGAGCCAGCACCCCGAGCTGGTCAGCGGACAGGGTCGCAACGATCTGGCGTTGATGCGCGCCGGCCGTGGCGACTGGGTGAGCAAGGTGGGCGCCGACGGTGTGCAGGCGCTGGCCAGTTTCAGCCGGGGCGTGGCCATCGCGGCCAAATGCAGCGACGGACAGCTCACGCCGCTGATGGTGGCCTTGGTGGCGGCGCTGGAGCAGCTCGGGTGGCTCGATGACGAGAGCCACGCGGCCCTGGCCAGCCTGATCCCGCCACCGCTGAAGAACGCCGCAGGCATCGAGGTGGGCGAGCTGCGCGCGGTGCTGGAGCTGCAGCTGTCCTAGGCCCGGGCCGTTGGGGGAAGCCTCATGCCCGGTATTTGCTCGTGATCGGGTAGCGCCAGTCCTTGCCAAAACTGCGGTGGGTCACGCGGATGCCCACCGGCGCCTGGCGGCGCTTGTACTCGTTGATCCGGATCAGGCGCACCACCTTGTCCACGTCGGCGCGCGCATAGCCCGCCGCCTCGATGCTGTCCGGGCTCTGGTCGTTTTCCATGTAGCGCTCGATGATGGCGTCGAGCACGGCGTATTCGGGCAGGCTGTCCTGGTCCTTCTGGTCGGGCCGCAGTTCGGCGCTGGGCGGGCGGGTGATGATGCGCTCGGGGATCGGGTTGGCACCGGTGCCATAGGGGTCGTGTGCATTGCGCCAGCGAGCCAGACAGAACACCAGGGTCTTGGCCACGTCCTTGATCACGGCAAAGCCGCCCGCCATGTCGCCGTACAGCGTGCAGTAGCCGGTGGCCATTTCGCTCTTGTTGCCGGTGGTCAGCACGATGCTGCCGAACTTGTTGGACAAGGCCATCAGCAGCGTGCCGCGGATGCGCGCCTGCAGGTTTTCTTCCGTCGTGTCTTCGGGCAGGCCCGCAAACTCCGTGGCCAGGCTGGCCTTGAACGCTTCGAACTGCGGCGCAATGGCGATCTCGTCGTAACGCACGCCCATGCGCTTTGCCATGTCGCGCGCGTCGATCCAGGAGATGTCGGCCGTGTAGGGCGAGGGCATCATCACCGTGCGCACCCGGTCCTTGCCGAGCGCGTCCACCGCAATGGCCAGCACCAGGGCCGAGTCGATCCCGCCCGACAGGCCCAGGATCACGCCGGGAAACCCGTTCTTGCCAACGTAGTCGCGCACACCGAGCACCAGTGCGTGCCACAGGTCGGCCTCCTGGCTGTGGGCGCGGTCGGTGGCTGCGTCAATCTGCCAGCCCGACCCCTGCCGTGTGAAGGCCACGTCGAACAGCGCCTCCTCGAAACTCGCCGCCCGGCCCACCAGTGCACCGTCGGCGCCGAGCACGAAGCTGCGCCCTTCAAACACGATCTCGTCCTGGCCACCCACCAGGTGGGCATAGACCAGCGGCAGGCCGGTGGCGCGCACGCGCTCGCGCATGGTGGCTTCGCGCTCGCCGCCCTTGCCGGTGTGAAAAGGCGACGCATTGATGACCGCCAGCACCTCGGCGCCCGCGGCCAGGGTATCGGCAGCCGGCTCGTCGAACCAGGCGTCCTCGCAGATCAACAAACCAACCCGCACCACATCGCCCGCCATGCGCACGTCGAACACGCAGGTCTCGTGGCCCGGCACAAAGTAGCGCCGCTCGTCGAACACCTGGTAGTTGGGCAGCTCGCGCTTGGCGTAGGTCTGCTGCACCCGACCTTCCAGCAGCACGCTCGCGGCGTTGTACAGGCGGGCCACCGACACGCTGCGTTCCCGCCGGTCCACGCTGTCCGCGCCCGCCACCCGGGCGGGATGACCCACCACGATGTGCAGGCCATTGAGGCCGGCGGTCTCGGCCGCCACGGTTTTCAGGGCATCATCACAGGCGTCGATGAAGGCCGGGCGCAGGAACAGGTCTTCGGCGGCGTAGCCACACAGGGCGAGTTCGGGTGTGAGCAACACCCGCGCACCGCGGCCATGCGCCTGGCGCGCGGCATCGATGATTTTGCGGGCGTTGCCGGCCATGTCGCCCACCACGAAATTGAGCTGAGCCACGCAAATGGGAAGTGTCATGGAATCTGGAAAAGTTGCTACGGGGGCCACCGCAACGGGGTCAAAAAGCCGCCGTCTGTTCCCCCGGGAAATGCCCCCTTCAGGCATGGCATGAAGGGGCAGAAAGTGTCTGCGCACCAGCGCGCCAACGATTATGTCACCCGGGTCCTGGCCTCGCCCACGGCCATCCTGGCCGCCGCCTGGAACCATTTGCTGGCGCTGGAAGCCGACCCCAGCCCCTTCATGCGCCACGGCTACCTGGCGGCACTGCACGACAGCGGCTGCGCGCAGGAGCACGCCGGCTGGCAGGCGCAGTTCATCACGCTCTGGCGGGGCGACGAACTGCACGCGGCCTGCCCGATGTACCTGAAGAACCACTCGTACGGCGAGTACGTGTTCGACTGGGCCTGGGCCAACGCCTACGCCCAGCACGGGCTCGACTACTACCCCAAGGCATTGGTGGCGGTGCCATTCACCCCGGTGCCGGGCGCGCGGCTGCTGGCCCGCGACCCCGAGGCCCGAGCAGCGCTGGTGCGCGCCTTGCTCCAGCACGCACGCGACGAAGACCTGTCCTCGCTGCACCTGCTGTTCGCCCACCCGCAGGACATCACGGCCTGCGAGCAGAATGACATGATGCTGCGCCACACCGTGCAGTTCCACTGGACGAACGGGGCCCCCGCACTCTCCACGCCGTTCACCGACTTCGAGCATTTCCTCACAAGCCTGCAGCAGGAAAAACGCAAGAAGATCCGCCAGGAACGCCGCAAGGTGGCCGACGCCGGGGTGACGTTCCAATGGTCCAGGGGACAAGACATCACGCCTGCGGACTGGGCTTTCTTCTACCGCTGCTACGAGCGCACCTACCTCGAACACGGCAACGCGCCCTACCTGAATCGTGACTTTTTCCAGCGCATGGCCCATACCATGGCCGACCACTGGCTGCTGTTCGTGGCCGAACGCGCTGGCCGCCCCATCGCCAGCAGCCTGATCGCCATCGACACCGACGCGCGGGTGGCCTATGGGCGCTACTGGGGCGCGCTGGAACGGGTGGACTGCCTGCACTTCGAGGCCTGCTACTACCAGCCACTGGCCTGGTGCATCGAACACGGCTTCCAGCGCTTTGAGGGGGGCGCGCAGGGCGAACACAAGATGGCGCGCGCCCTGCTGCCGGTCAAAACCACCAGCGCCCACTGGCTGGCCCACCCCTCCTTCGCCGACGCGGTCGAGCGTTTCCTGGAGCGCGAGGGAGCGGGCATTGGGCAGTACCTGGACGACCTGGCCCAACGCAGCCCGCTGCGTGCGCCGCCACACGGTCCGCAGACGTACATCCCCCACAATAGCGACTGAACGCCGCCAGACCAGGACTCGCCCCACGCACCCGCCTGGGCCCGCGCGTTCGTAAAGTTTGGTTACATACTCGCTACACTCAGCCGACATGGACGAAACCGACGCCTTTTTCACCCAGACCATCGTGGGCGCTCCGTTCACGGTCTCATTGGGACGGCGCCGCGTCGCACCCCGCAACCCGGCACAAGGCTTGGAGATCGACCCACGCAGTGGCGAGAGCGGTCTGACCCAGCTCTGGCGCGACTGGGTGGTGCTCAGCCATGCCAACGATCCGACGGGCCGGCCGCGTCTGCGCCCAGGCCGCGTGCGGGGCTCGCTCGAACGGCACGCGCTGTGGATCGCCCTGCTGGGGCTGCTGAGCCTGCTGGCTTCTCTGGTTGTCTGGGGAATCGTGCAATGGAACTGAAAACCCCTCAGGACACGCTCACGCTCGACCCGGTGGCCATGAACGTGGTCAACCGCGTGGCGGCGGGCAGCCGGCTCAGCGGGGAGCTGCAGTTTGAAGGCGGCCTGCTGGTGCAGGGCGAAATCTCGGGCCACATCCGTGTCAATGGCCGCCTCATCGTCTGGACAGGCGGCGTGGTTCGTGGCAGGGTGCGCGTGATGGGCGACTTCTATCTGTTTGGTCAATTGGGTGCGACGGGCGCCGACCCGCGCGACACCAGCCTCGAATGCCAGGGCATGGCCTACGTGTCCAAAACCGGCGTCTCCACCGGCACGCTCATGGCCCGGCGCCTGCAGCTGTACGAGGGCGCCGATCTGCAGGGGCCGTTCAAGACGCTCAAACCCGGCAACAAACTGCCGGTGCTGCAGGACGTACACGTCGACCAGCCCTGACACCCCTCGACCCGCTCCACCGCCATGAAAGCCGATCGTTATCTGCACCCCGACCGCCATCTGGAACAGGATTTAGGAACCGACGACATGAACGACTACGACAACCCGCCCTCACCACCGCAGGACTTCCAGGGCCAGGACAACACCGGCGTGCAGCCCGGTGAGGGAAACACGCTGGAAATCGATGTGGGGCGCGCCATGCCACCGAGTCAGCCGGGGCACCTGCCGCTGCTGCAGCCCCAGGTGCATGCGGCGCCGGTTGAACTGCTCGAAGGTGGGCAGGCCCGAAGCATGGTGGCCGAAGGCATGCATTTCGTGGGCAATGCTGAACTGCGCGGCCCCTGCAGCGTCGCAGGCCAGGTGGATGGCAACCTGACGCAGGCTCCCGGTGTCGCGGTGGCGGTGGTCGTCACCGAAACCGGTCGGGTCAAGGGCGACATCACCGCGCAGAAGATCTCCGTCATGGGCCACACCGACGGCATCCTGGACTCCGGTCAGGGCGAAGTGTCGTTGCACGACACCGCCAGCGTGCACGGCCTGGTGCGTTATGGACGTATTCAGGTCAATGGCGCCGATCTCAACGCCACGCTGGAGCGTGTGCCCGTCCAGAAGCCGGGCGCCTGACGGTCCTCCATGCTGTGGCACGGATCGGCACGACCACCCCACCGTATGGCGAAAGCGCCGGTGCCCGACACCGAGGCTGTGCGCCAGACCGCGTTGCGGGCCAGTTGGCGGCGCGACCGCTGGGTCGCCCGGCGCAGGCTGCTGGGTCGGTGGCTGCTGTGGTGCCTGAAGCGCTATGTGTTGCCCATCGTGCTGATCGTCGGCCTGGTCCTCCTGTTGTGGCTGGGTGTGTGGCCCAGCCTGAGCAAGACCGCCGAAACAGCCCGTCCGGCCGTGGCATCCAGCATTCCATTGCCGCCAACACCCTCAATCCCGCCAACGGGGACCGGCCCAGGGCTTCAAGGCCCCATCACGCCGCCACCCGCGAACGACTCATCCCCCAGCACCACCCCCGCCTCGGGCGTCGACCCGGTCGAGGCAGCACAAGACGCGGGCCTGCGGCTCGAAACCCGTTGGTCCACCGCGACGACCGCGCAAACCCCGGTGCAGGCCACGCCACCGGCGCCACCCCCGTCACGCCCCCCTTCCCCATCCCATCTGAAACCCGAAAACTGGTTGCACAGCAAGGAGCCCTGACCCCATGAGCCACAACCCCGCGTCCACCCGCCTCGTCCCCGCCGAACGCCTCTCGGCCATCACCAGCCTGATCGCCGAAGGTGCTGTGTTCGACGGCAACTTCCACACCACGCGCGACCAGGGCATCAAGGTCGACGGCCAGCTCAAGGGCAACATCACGTTCGAGACCGGCGGCACACTGCACGTGGGCGCCACCGGAGTGATCGAGAACACCCGGCTGGAAGCGGACTACGTGTTCATTGAAGGCAAGGTGATCGGCACCGTGATCGCGCGCAAGGCGTTGGAAATCACCGGTTCGGCCACGCTGATCGGCGACGCCAGCTACGACGAGCTGATCGACATGCACCCGCGCGCCCGGGTGCGCGGCAAGATCGAGTACCGCGGCGACATCGACGCGGCCCCGAACTGAAGCCTCGCACGGCCTTCAGCGCCGCCCGAAAAAAAGGCCTGTACGGCGAACCGTACAGGCCTTTGGGTTGCATGGTGACGCGCACACGGCACGTCCCGGGCGCCCAGCGCCCGATCAGCCCTGCTTCTGGTTGTAGGCGGCGACGCCGTCCATGATTTCCTTGTGGGCGGAAGCCTTGTCTTCCCAGCCCTGCACCTTGACCCACTTGCCGGGTTCGAGGTCTTTGTAGTGCTCGAAGAAGTGCTCGATGGCCTTGAGGCGCATCGGGTTGAGGTCTTCCGGCTTTTGCCAGCGGCTGTAGAGCGACAGGATCTTGTCGGTCGGCACGGCCAGCACTTTGCCGTCTTGGCCGGCTTCGTCAGTCATCTTCAGGATGCCGATGGCGCGGCAAGGCACCACCACACCGGGAATCAGCGGCACGGGGGTGATCACCAGCACGTCCACTGGGTCGCCGTCACCGGACAGTGTCTTGGGCACATAACCGTAGTTGGTCGGGTAGTGCATGGCGGTGCTCATGAAGCGGTCCACGAAGATCGCCCCGGTTTCCTTGTCCACTTCGTACTTGATCGGATCGGCGTTCATCGGGATTTCAATGATCACGTTGAACGATTCGGGAATGTTCTTGCCAGGGGTGACGTTGTCGAGAGACATGGGGGTTTTCTGAGAGTTGAGGAATCGGAAGCGGTCACCTGCGCACAGCAGGGTGCAGGGAACCCGAAAAGAGGGCGCAAACCGGTGCGCACGCAGGCGGGATTTACCCTGATTTTACTGATGCCAGCCTTACTTTCTGATCCAGATCATTTCCCAAGCGGCGCAAATCCCGCTAAATTCCGAGCGTTGGCCAATCGCCCTGCCTAGCATGCTCTCGGGCATGCCGTTCAAGGACGCGAGGAAGCAACGCAGCGGGGGTACCCCGGAGGCGTTGCCCCCTCCAAGTCAAAAACGAGCAGGAGTAACTTTATGGTTGGACAATCTGCGCTGGTGTTTGCGCTGGTGTGTGGACTCGTGGCCGTGGCTTACGGCTTCTGGTCCCGCAGCTGGATTCTTTCTCAGGACGCGGGCAACGCCCGCATGCAGGAAATCGCCGGGGCCATTCAGACCGGCGCCGCGGCCTATCTGGCCCGGCAGTACAAGACCATTGCCCTCGTCGGCGTGGTGTTGACCATTCTCATCGGTGTTTTTCTTGACGGGCAGACCGCCATCGGTTTCGTGCTGGGCGCGGTGCTGTCGGGCGCCTGTGGCTTCATCGGCATGAACGTGTCGGTGCGCGCCAATGTGCGCACCGCCCAGGCCGCCACCAAGGGCATTGGCCCGGCGCTGGACGTGGCCTTCCGCGGCGGAGCCATCACCGGCATGCTGGTGGTGGGGCTGGGCCTGCTGGGCGTGGCCGGCTTCTTCTGGTTCCTGGTGGGCAACGGCAACCTGACGCCCGACAAGGACCTGGCCAAGCTGCTGAACCCGTTGATCGGCTTTGCCTTCGGCTCCTCGCTGATCTCCATCTTCGCGCGGCTGGGCGGCGGCATCTTCACCAAGGGCGCTGACGTCGGCGCCGATCTGGTGGGCAAGGTCGAGGCTGGCATCCCCGAGGACGACCCGCGCAACCCGGCGGTGATCGCCGACAACGTGGGCGACAACGTGGGCGACTGCGCTGGCATGGCCGCCGACCTGTTCGAGACCTACGCGGTCACCCTCATCGCCACCATGGTGCTCGGCGCCCTGATGATCACCGCGGCCCCGATGCAGGCCGTGATGTACCCGCTGGTGCTGGGCGGCGTGTCCATCATCGCTTCCATCATCGGCTGTTTCTTCGTCAAGGCCAGCCCGGGCATGAAGAACGTGATGCCGGCCCTCTACAAGGGCCTGGCGATCGCCGGTGTGTTGTCGCTGATCGCGTTCTACTTCGTGACCGCCTGGATCATGCCGGACAACGCCATCACCACCAGCGGCAGCCAGCTGCGCCTGTGGGGCGCCTGTGCTGTGGGCCTGGCGCTCACCGCCGCGCTGGTCTGGATCACCGAGTTCTACACCGGCACCCAGTATTCGCCCGTCAAACACATCGCACAGGCCTCCACCACCGGCCACGGCACCAACATCATCGCCGGCCTGGGGGTGTCCATGCGTTCCACCGCCTGGCCCGTGCTGTTCGTGTGCGTCGGCATTCTGGCGTCCTACACGCTGGCCGGCCTCTACGGCATTGCCATCGCGGCCACCGCCATGCTCAGCATGGCCGGCATCGTGGTGGCGCTGGACGCCTACGGCCCCATCACCGATAACGCCGGCGGCATCGCCGAAATGGCCGAGCTGCCCAGCAGCGTGCGCGACGTGACCGACCCTCTGGATGCCGTGGGCAACACCACCAAGGCCGTGACCAAGGGCTACGCCATCGGCTCGGCCGGTCTGGCCGCGCTGGTGCTGTTCGCCGACTACACCCACAAGCTGGAGTCCTACGGCCACCAGATCAGCTTCGACCTTTCCGACCCGATGGTGATCGTGGGCCTGTTCATCGGCGGCATGATCCCCTACCTGTTCGGTGCCATGGCCATGGAGGCCGTCGGCCGCGCAGCCGGTGCGGTGGTGGTAGAAGTGCGCCGCCAGTTCAGCGAGATCAAGGGCATCATGGAAGGCACGGCCAAGCCCGAATACGGCCGCGCGGTGGACATGCTGACCACGGCGGCCATCAAGGAAATGGTGATTCCCTCGCTGCTCCCGGTGGTCGTCCCCATCCTGGTCGGCCTGTTCCTGGGCCCCAAGGCGCTCGGTGGCTTGCTCATGGGCACCATCGTGACCGGCCTGTTCGTCGCGATCTCCATGTGCACCGGCGGTGGTGCCTGGGACAACGCCAAGAAGTACATCGAAGACGGCCACCACGGCGGCAAGGGCAGCGAAGCCCACAAGGCAGCTGTCACCGGTGACACCGTGGGCGACCCCTACAAGGACACCGCCGGCCCGGCCGTGAACCCGTTGATCAAGATCATCAACATCGTGGCCCTGCTGATCGTGCCGCTGCTGCCCATGGCCGCCTGAGCCCCCCGCATGAAGCACAACGGCCCGCGATTGCGGGCCGTTTTTCATGGGGCGTCGGTTCCGTCCGCCAGCGCTCAGAGACCGTCGAGCTGCGTACGGGTGAGCACCCGCACGATTTCGCTGGCGCGAGGTGCCAGGCCGGCCAGTTGGCCGGCTTCACCACGCTCGATGATGTCGAGCACCAGTTCGGTGATGCCGCCCACCGCGGCCATGGCCATGGTGGGGCTGAGTGCCGGGTACGCAGCGGCGGGCCCGCGGTCACCGGCACCGTTGACCGTGCGCATCAGGAAGTCGGCCATCTGCTGCATCACGGTGCGGCGCACGGCCATGCCCGCGGGACCGACGTGGTGGATTTCAACGAACAGGCTGCGCAACAGGCTGGGGCCAGCGGCGAGATGCGAAAAATAGGCCTCCAATGCATGCTCCAGTTGGGCCTGCCAAGGCCGATCGGGCTGCACCGCCTCGCTCAGGGTGCGCAGCGCCGAGGCACTGGCCGCCCGGTACAAGGCCAGGAAACACGCTTCCTTGCTGTCGAAGTGCTCATAGAAACTGCGTTTGGACACGCCGGCCTCGCGCACGATGTCGGCGATGGTCGCGGCCGACAGGCCTTTGTCTGCCGCGACGGCCGCCATGGCGCGCATCATGCGCTGACGGTGCTCGTGCTGTTCGGCCTCGGGGGCGCTGACTTCCTGAACGTTCATGAGCGGGCATCTTAGTTCGCCCACCCGGTGAAAAGCTGACAGAGGGGTACCCGTTTCCCCGCTTGACAGGGCCGTCGGTGGGGATCAGCATGGTGCAGCTGGTACTTATCAGTACCAACCCAGACACCCCACCATTCCCACCATGACCGAACTCTTGGTTCGCCGCCTGTTGATCGACCTGGAGCAACCCGTGGAACGCCACTGGTGTAACGGCGACGCCTTCCTGAGCGCCTGGTTCAATGCCCTGTCCATGAGCTTTCCGGTCGGCGAGCAGTTCTTCATCGATTCGGTGCGCAACGGCTTCAAGGCATTGCCCGCAGAACAGCAGGACCAGCGCCGAGACGAGGTGCAAGGGTTCATCGGGCAGGAAGCCACGCATCGCCGCATCCACGCGCTGTTCAACGCGCAGATTCAGAAGCACGGCCTGGTCAACGAATGGGAGCCGCGGGCCCGTGAACGGCTGCGGCTGGTGGAGGGAACGGACCTGCGCCATGGCCTGGCCATCACCGCGGCGAACGAACATTTCACTGCCCTGTTCGCCGAGTGGATGCTGTCGCACGCGCGCTTGCTCGACGGCTGCGAGCCCCGGCTCCAGGCCCTCTGGCTGTGGCACAGCGCCGAAGAAGCCGAACACAAATGCACCGCGTTCGACCTGTACCAGGCGCTCGGCGGCAGTCATGCCTGGCGCGTGAAGTGGATGCGCCGGGTGACCTGGATCTTTCTCTCCGACACCTTGCGCCAGACCGCCAACAACCTGCGGCGCGACGGCACGCTCTGGCGCTGGAGCACCTGGCGCAGCGCCGTGCGCCACCTGCTCGGTCGCGAGGGCCTTCTGCGCCTGAGCTACCGCCCCTGGCGCGCGTATTTCCGGCCGGACTTTCATCCGGCGCAGCAATCCAGCGATCTGTCGGCCAACTGGCTGCGCGAGAACGCCCGCCTGTTCACCCCGGTGAGTGCGCCGTGATCCGGCACCACCGGGCATTGGCGCGAGCCCGGGGAGTTCACAAACCCATGCTGAGACCCCTGTGGCACCGGGTCCGTCCGTGCGAACGGATGGGTCCTCGCCCATAATCCAGGGCATGTCCGAACGCGTCATTCCCCTGGTCGATCAGCGCAGCACCACGCGGCTGGCGGCCGTCCCTTCGGCGCCCATCGCCGCCACCGGCCTGCTGGGCGACGCACTGGGCCGTCCGCTGCGCGACCTGCGCATCAGCGTGACCGACCGCTGCAACTTCCGCTGCAGCTACTGCATGCCCAAGGATGTGTTCGACAAGGATTACCCCTATCTGCCGCACAGCGCCCTGCTGAGCTTCGAGGAGATCACGCGTGTCGCGTGCCAGTTCGTGGCCCACGGTGTGCAGAAGATCCGGCTCACCGGCGGCGAGCCGCTGCTGCGCAAGAACATCGAGGTCCTGATCGAGCAGCTCGCCGCCTTGCGCACGGTGGAGGGCCGGCCGCTGGACATCACGCTGACCACCAACGGCTCCCTGCTGGAGCGCAAGGCCGCTTCGCTCAAGGCCGCCGGCCTGCAGCGGGTCACGGTCAGCCTCGATGGCCTGGACGACGCGATCTTCCGCGCCATGAACGACGTCGATTTTCCGGTGGCCGACGTGCTCCGTGGCATCGACGCCGCGCAGGCCGCAGGCCTGGGCCCGATCAAGGTCAACATGGTGGTCAAGCGCGGCACCAATCACCACCAGATCCTGCCCATGGCGCGCCATTTCAAGGGCACGGGCATCGTGCTGCGTTTCATTGAATACATGGACGTGGGCGCCACCAACGGCTGGCGCATGGACGAGGTGCTGCCCAGCGCCGATGTGGTGCGGCTGATCCAGAGCGAGCTGCCCCTGGTGCAGCTGGATCCCTCGGCCCCCGGTGAAACCGCCGAGCGCTGGGGCTATGCCGACGCCAACGGCCAGCACGACGTGCAGGCGGGTGAGATCGGCGTCATCAGCAGCGTCACCCAGGCGTTCTGCCAGGACTGCAACCGCGCCCGCCTGTCCACCGAGGGCAAGCTCTACCTGTGCCTGTTCGCCAGCCAGGGCCACGACCTGCGGCCGCTGGTGCGCGGCAACGCCAGCGACGAAGAGCTCGCCAGCGCCATCGCCGCGATCTGGCAGGGTCGCAGCGACCGTTATTCCGAATTGCGCGCCAGCCTGCCACCGGACGCATCCACCGGCACGCGACGGGTGGAGATGAGTTACATCGGAGGCTGAGCAGGCACACCCCCGCGCCGCTTCGCGTCACCCCCTCAAGGGGGCGGCACCAGCCGTCCAGCAAAGCCGGCCCGGCGGTGCCCCCGGTTGAAATCACCTCGCTCGGCACCCCACAAAACCTGAACGCGTTCCGCCATGAATCCCATACAACCTGGACAAATCACCGCCCTCGTGCTCGCCGGCGGCCGCGGCTCCCGCATGGGGGGCGTGGACAAGGGCCTGCAGAACTTCAACGGCACGCCCCTGGCGCTGCAGGCTTTGCTGCGGCTGCAGATGCAGCAGGGTGGGCTGATCGGTGACCTGATGGTCAACGCCAACCGCAACCTCTCGGCCTACGAAGCCTTCGGCTCGCCGGTCTGGCCCGACACGCTGAGCGACTACGCCGGGCCACTGGCCGGCTTCCTGACGGGGCTGGAGCGCTGTGAAACGCCCTACCTGCTGACGGTGCCTTGCGACTCGCCGCTGTTCCCGCTGGATCTGGCGCAGCTCCTGGCCCAGGCCTTCGACGACGAAAGCACCGAGATCGCCATGGCCGCGGCGCGCGAAGACGACGGGCAGCTCCGCACCCAGCCGGTGTTTTGCCTGATGCGGGTGCAACTGCTCGAAAGCCTGGTGGCTTTCACGCAGGCGGGCGGCCGCAAGATCGACCGCTGGACCGACCAGCACCACACGGTGGTGGTGCCGTTTGACCGGCCCGGCGACGACCCCAAGGCCTTCTTCAACACCAACACGCTGGCCGAGCTGCACGCGCTGGAAAAACCCTGACTCCGACAGACCATGAAAACCATTGAGCAGATCGCCGCCGAACTGCAGGGCTACGACCCGCAGGCCTTGAGCGCGGCCGACGTCAACCAGTTCCTGGCGCGGCTGGTCGAGCCGGTGACCGAAACCGAAGACGTGGGCGTGTTCGGCGCCCTGGGCCGCGTGCTGGCGCAAGACGTGGTCTCGCCCATCAGCGTGCCGCCGCACGACAACTCGGCCATGGATGGCTTCGCGTTCGACAGTGCCCAGCTGCAAACCGGGCAGGCCCTGAGCCTGCGCGTGGCCGGGACGGCCTTCGCCGGCAAGGGCTGGAGCGGCACGGTGGCCGAGGGCGAGTGCCTGAAGATCATGACCGGCGCCATCATGCCCGCCGGGCTGGACACGGTGGTGCCGCTGGAGTTCGTGAAGCTCGACGGCGACCGCGTGCACATCCCGGCCGACGTGGTGAAAGCCGGCGACAACCGCCGCTTCGCGGGCGAAGACCTGATGGCGGGCCAGCCCGCGCTGCGCCGTGGCCAGACCCTGGGCCCGGCCGCGCTGGGCCTGATCGCCAGCCTGGGCCTGCCCACCGTGCGGGTGTTTCGTCGCCTCAAGGTGGCGTATTTCTCCACCGGCGACGAAATCCTGAGCCTGGGCGAGGCGCCGCGCGAAGGCGCGGTGTACGACAGCAACCGCTACACCGTGTTTGGTCTGCTCACGCGCCTGGGGGTCGAAGTGATCGACATGGGCGTGGTGGGCGATCAGCCGGCCCTGCTCGAAGCCGCGTTCCGCCAGGCGGCGGCCCAGGCGGACGCCATCATCACCAGTGGCGGCGTGAGCATGGGCGAAGCCGACCACACCAAGCTCATGATGAAGCAGCTGGGTGACGTGGCTTTCTGGCGCATCGCGATGCGCCCGGGCCGGCCCATGGCGGTCGGCCGCATTCCCAAAAGGTTCAACGGCGAAGCGGGGAGCGCGGGGGCCATTCTCTTCGGTCTGCCGGGCAACCCGGTGGCCGTGATGGTCACCTACCTGGCCTTTGTGCGCCCTGCCCTGCAGCGCATGATGGGCAGCACCGGGACCGAACCCGTGCTGCTCAGGGCCCACAGCCTGGAACCCCTGCGCAAGAAACCCGGCCGCACCGAATACCAGCGCGGCATCGTCACGCGCTCGGCCGATGGCCGCCTGACCGTGCGCACCACCGGCAACCAGGGTTCGGGCGTACTGCGCTCCATGGTCGAGGCCAATGGCCTGATCGTGCTGCACCACGGTCAGGGCAACGTGGCGGTGGGCGACGAGGTGGACGTGATGATGTTCGACGGCGCGGTCTGACCCCCGGCACCAGACACGAAGCGCCCCAACAGAAAAGAGAAAAGCCACCGCTAGCGGTGGCTTTCTTGTTGGGGGCCACAGAGCCTATTTGGCGTTCAGCAGCTCGCCCGGCGCGGCCGCGGCGGGCAGCACACGCGAACCATGCTTCTTGCGCGCCAGCAGCGTGTACATGGTCGGCACCACGAAGATGGTGAGCAGGGTGCCCAGACTCATGCCGCCCACGATCACCCAGCCGATCTGCTGGCGGCTCTCGGCGCCGGCCCCGGTGGCCAGCGCCAGTGGCATGGCACCGAGCACCATGGCACCGGTGGTCATGAGGATGGGGCGCAGGCGCAGCGCGGCCGACTGCTTCACCGCCTCGAAGATGTCCAGGCCCTGTTCGCGCAGCTGGTTGGCGAACTCCACGATCAGGATGCCGTGTTTCGTGATCAGCCCCACCAGGGTGATGAGCCCGATCTGGCTGAACACGTTGAGCGTGCCGCCGCTGAGCTTGAGCGCCAGCAGCGCGCCCAACATGGACAAGGGCACGCTGAGCATGATGACCAGCGGGTCGATGAAACTCTCGAACTGCGCGGCCAGCACCAGGTAGATGAACAGCAGCGAGAGCACGAACACGATGGCCAGCGAGCCCGAGGAATTGCGGAACTCGCGGCTCTGGCCGTTGAGGTCGGTCGTGTAGCCCGGGGGCAATATCTCGCGCGCCGTGGCGTCCATGAACTGGAGCGCGTCGCCCAGCGCGAGATCGGGCGAGAGGTTTGCTGTGATGGAAGCGCTGCGGCGCTGGCCGAAGTGGTTGAGTTCGCGGGGCACCACCACCTCGCGAATCTTCACCAGCGAGGCCAGCGGAATCATGGCGCCGTCCCGGCCGCGCACGAACAGGCGGTCGATGTCGTCGGGCGTGCTGCGTTGCGCACTGTCGGTCTGCACCACCACGTCGTACTGTTCGCCCTCGCGCTTGTAGCGCGTCACGGTGCGCCCGCCGAGCAGGGTCTCCACGGTGCGCGCGATGGCGTCCACGCTCACGCCCATGTCGGCCGCCCGCTCGCGGTCCACGTCCATGCGGATCTCGGGCTTGTTCAGCCGCAGGTCGGTGTCCACCTGCACGAAGCCGGGGTTCCTGGCCAGCGCGTCCTGGAACTCGCGCACCACCCGCGCAAGGTTGTCGTAGCTGTCCGACGTGACAATCACGTAGTTGATGGGTCGTTCGCGGAAACCCTGGCCCAGAGAAGGCGGCGTGATCGGGAAGGCGCTGATGCCGGGCAGGGCCGCCAGGCGCGGCGCGATCTCGCGCGCGATCTCCTGCGTGGTGCGGCTGCGCTCCTCCCAAGGCTTGGCGCGCAGGAACACGCTGCCTTGCGCAACGGTGGGATTGCCGATGTTGCTGAAGATGCGATCGAACTCGGGGTAGTCCTGGCCGATGCGTTCGATCGCTTCGGCGTAGCGGCGCGTGTAGGCCAGGGTGGCACCGTCCGGCCCGTTGATGTTGGCCAGGATCACGCCCCGGTCTTCAAGGGGTGCGAGCTCCTGCTTGGTGGTCTGCAGCAGGGCCCAGCTGCCCAGGGCGCTGGCGATCATCACGCCCACCACCAGCCAGCGCGCCCGCAGCGCCAACGCCAGCGCCGAGCTGTAGACCCGAGTGGCGGCCACCAGCACACGCTCCATGAAACCGTCAAAACGCGTGGGCCTGGGGTTGTGCCGCAGCAGCTTGGAACACAGCATGGGCGAGAGCGTGAGCGCCACGAAGCCCGAGACCACGACGGCGCCGGCCAGCGCCAGCGCGAACTCGGCGAACAAGCGCCCGGTGCGCCCCGGGGTGAAGGCCAGTGGCGCGTACACCGCGGCCAGCGTGAGCGTCATGGCGACCACGGCGAAGCCGATTTCCCGCGCGCCCTTGATGGCGGCGTCAAACGGTTTCAGGCCCTCTTCGATGTGCCGGAAGATGTTCTCCAGCATCACGATGGAGTCGTCCACCACCAACCCGATGGCCAGCACCAGGGCCAGCAGCGTGAGGGTGTTGATGGAGAAGCCGAACAGCGCCATCAGGGCGAACGAGCCGATCAGGCTGACCGGAATGGTGATGAGCGGGATGATGGACGCGCGCAAGGTGCGCAGGAACACGAAGATCACCAGCGCCACCAGCACCACCGCCTCGGCGATGGTGAGGTAGACGGCCTTGATGGAGCGGTCGATGAACACCGAGTTGTCGTTGGCGATGTCCACGTTCACCCCGGGCGGCAGGTCTTTCTTGACCTTCTCCAGCAGCTCGCGCACGCCGGCCGAGAGTTCCAGCGGGTTGGCGGTGGCCTGCCGGATCACGCCGAGCGAAATCGAGTCGCGGCCGTTCAGGCGCACCGAGCTGCGCTCGTCCTGCGGGCCTTGCAGGACACGCGCCACGTCGCCCAGCCGGACGGTCTGCCCGTTGACGTTGCGCAGGGCCACGTCGCGGAACTGCGCCGGGGTCCGCAGGTCGGTCGCCGCGGTCACGTTGAACTCGCGCAGCGTGCTTTCGATGCGTCCGGCCGGCACCTCCAGGTTGGAGCGGCGCAGCGCATCCTCCACGTCCTGCACCGTCAGGCTGTAGGCGGCCAGACGGTCCGGGTCGATCCAGACGCGCATCGCGTACTTGCGTTCGCCGTACACCCGCACGTCGGCGGCGCCGGGCGCGGTCTGCAGCACCGGTTTGACCAGACGGTTGGCGAAGTCGGAGAGCTGCAGCGAGTCGTGGGTGTCCGAACTCAACGCCAGCCAGATCACCGGGAAGGCGTCGGCCTCGACCTTGGCGATCACCGGCTCGTCGATGCCCTGGGGAAGGCGCTGGCGCACGCGGCTGACCTTGTCGCGCACGTCGGCGGCGGCCGAGTCGGGGTCGCGCTCCAGCTTGAAGCGCACCGTGATCTGGCTGCGCTCCTGCCGGCTGATGGATGTGATGATGTCCACGCCTTCGATGCCGGCGAGCGAGTCCTCCAGCGTCTTGCTGACCTGCGACTCCACCACTTCGCTGGAGGCCCCGGTAAACGTGGTGCTGACGGTGACGGTGGGTTCGTCGATCTTGGGGTACTCGCGTACCGTCAGGCCGTTGAACGCCACCCAGCCCACCAGCAGGATGAGCATGGACAGCACGGAGGCGAACACCGGCCGGCGGATGGATATTTCAGGCAATTGCATGCGGGCTGCTCCTGTGCATCGGTGCCTGGCGCGTCAACCGCCGGCCGGTACCGGGCGGGCGCCAGCGGGCGCCGGCGTGACCGGCGCGGCGTCTGGGCCAGCCGCCGGAGCCGCCTCACGGGGCCCCGCTTCGGGCAAACCCATCTCCACCACCCGCACGGCCGTGCCATCGCGCTGCAGCCGCTGCTGACCGGCCACGACCACCGTGTCGCCCTCGCTCAGCCCGGTCACCACCTGCACCTGCGCGCCCTGGCGCACGCCCACCTGGACCTCGGTGCGGCGCGACACCAGCTTGAGCGCATCGCCCTCGCCTTCTTTCTCCAGCCGGAACACGAACTGCTTGCCGCCCTGCGGCACGATCGCCTCTTCGGGGACCACCAGCGCCTTGTCGTTTACCGAAAAAACCGTCAGCACGCGGGCAAACATGCCGGGGCGCAGCTCGACGTCGGGCGATGGCGGCAGCATCGCGCGCACGGCCACCGAGCGGCCGTTGGCGTCCAGCAGCGGGTCCACCGCCTGCACCCGGGCCGCGAAAGCCTTGCCGGGCAAGGCGTCCAGCGTCACCTGCACGGTCTGGCCCGCGGCGATGCGAGTCTGGTAACGCTCGGGCAACCGGAAATCCACCATGAGGGCCGAGGTGTCTTCCAGGTTGACCAGGTCCGCGCCATCCTTGACGTAGTCGCCCAGATCGATGCTGCGCAGGCCCACCGTGCCATCGAACGGCGCGGTGACGCGCATGCGCTGCAGGCGCGCCTGCGCCAGCGCCACCTGGGCCTCGGCCACCTGCAGGCTGGCCTGGCTTTCGTCCAGCACGCGCTGCGCCACGAAGTTCTCGGCCACCAGTTCCTGGTTGCGCTTGAAATTGGCACGGGCCATCGAGAGCTGGGCCTGGGCCTGGCTGAGTTCGGCCCGCTGCAGCACGTCGTCGAGCTGCACCAGCAACTGGCCGCGCCGCACGCGGGCCCCATCGGCGAAGGCGATCTGCGCGACGCGCCCGCTGACCTCCGGCCGCAGCGTCACGCTCTGGCGCGAACGCAGCGTGCCCACGGCCTGGGCATCGTCCTGGATGCGCAAGGTCTTGACCCGCGTCACCTCGACCCCCGGCATGCCAGCGGCGCCTCCTGCACGGCTTGCGGCCACGCCACCCGCAGCCGCGCCGGTCGTTCCCTGACCGACGCTGGTGGCACTGGCCGAAGCCGGCGCCGCCCGGTGCTGGAACCACCAAGCGCCCGCAGAGGCCAGCCCCAGGCCAGCAGCGGCCACCACCACATAGAGCGTCTTGTTTGCCATGGTTTGAATCGTCTGGATCGGGGAGTCGGTACCAGCCTGGGCGCCGTTGCCAACAAAGAGTTGCAATGTATCAGTCAAGAGCGGCTGGAACCCTGGGAAGTTCAATCCGCCTGCGCCCGGCGCTTGAGGGCCTCAGCCCGCTTCAACTCAACCCGGCACGCCCCGGTTGGCCAGGGCGTCGGCGCGCTCGTTGCCCGGGTCGCCCGCATGGCCTTTGACCCAGTGCCACTCGATATGGTGCACGCCGTCGTGCGCCAGCGCATCGAGCTTTTGCCACAGGTCGGCGTTCTTCACCGGCTCTTTGGCGGCGGTCTTCCAGCCCTTGGTCTTCCAACCGTGTATCCACTCGGTGATGCCTTTGCGCACGTATTGGCTGTCGAGGTATACCGACACCTTGCACGGCCGCTTGAGCGCGGCGAGCCCCTCGATCACGGCGGTCAGCTCCATGCGGTTGTTGGTGGTCACGCGCTCACCGCCCCAGAGTTCCTTTTCGTGTCCGCCCGCCTTGAGAAAAACACCCCAGCCGCCAGGGCCGGGGTTGCCCTTGCAGGCGCCGTCGGTGTACATCACCACATGGTTCAATCGATATGCTCCAGAGAAAAAAACGACGCTTGCGGGCCGGGCGGCCTTCCGCTCAGTGGCGGTGCGCGACCGACACCGGGGCCGCCGAGGTGGCTCGCCGCGGTTTCCAGGCCGGCCCCAGCAGGCGCACACCGCGCACCCGCTTGACCGCGACCACGAAATACACCGCGCCAAAAATGGGCCACCAGCGGGCGCCGGCGCGGTCCATCCAGGCCGTTCGCTGCAACCACTTCTCGGTTCGCACCGCGGGCCGGTAGCAGCCAAAGCGGTCCGACTCTACTTCAAAACTGAGCAGGCGCAGCCAGTCGCGCAAGCGCCAGGGGCCGATGAACTCGCCCGCTTCGGGCAGATACAGGCTCTCGGCACCCAGCGCCGTCAGGCCCAGGCGGGACCCGAGCCGGCCGCGCCCCTGGCGCAGGCCCCACAGGCTGGCCGGATTCAGGCCCGAGATCACCACCCGGCCCTCGGGCACCAGCACCCGCTCGACCTCGCGCAGCACATGGTGCGGGTCGGCACTGAGCTCCAGGGTGTGCGGCAGCACCACCAGATCCAGACAGGCGGCGGGAAACGGCAATGCCGCGGCGTCGGTGATCAGGGCCACGCGGGGTGGTGTCTGCGGCGGTGGCGCACCACGGTTCCAGGTCGATCCCCCCTGGTTGGAAGCGCCCGGGTGGCTGTGCAGGCCGCCCGCGACCGGCGCATCGGACCCCGCCAGCTCCTCGGGCAGCGCCAGCCAGCGGTGCGGCATGCGGTTGGTCCGCAGGGTGGCGAGCTCGGGCAGGCCCAGTTGCAGGGCGTTGTATCCAAACAGGTCGGCCACGGCCAGATCGAACTGGGCCTGCTCCCAGCCCAGCACGTACTGTCCTGGCGCGGTGCGCAGCCAATCGGTCATGCCGTCGGTCGGCAGGCCCGGGGTGGTGTCGGGGTTCAATGCAAACAATCTCCGGGTGGCACGGGCGGGCAAGGGCTGCCCGCCGTGAAGCGGAGGCCATCGTAATCGCTCGCCCGGCCCACCGCCACCTAGCCCGTGGACGGCACCCCACCAGGAGGGTGCGTGCCTTCGCATCGGACTGTCCTGCCCGGTCGAGCCAACGGCCGTCTGTCGGTTCGTTTTTGAAACACGGACAGGCGTGCTGCTCTGCGATACTCTCGGTCCGCCAGCTGCCGTCGCCCGCAGCGGTGGCGCGACCAGGCCAAGTGCCGGCAAGCATTGCGCTGGCGACCCGAATGACTTCCATGCAGTTACACCCCATCCCGGTCTTCACCGACAACTACATCTGGGTTTTGCACGATCAGCGCCGCGCGCTCGTGGTCGACCCCGGAGAGGCCGGCCAGGTGCTCCAGTGGCTGGAACACAAGGGTCTGGAACTTGACACCATCCTGATCACCCACCACCACGCGGACCACACCGGTGGCGTGGCCGAGCTGCGGCAAGCCACCGGCGCGCGGGTGATCGGCCCGGCCCGCGAACCCATGCCCGAACCGCTGCGGCGCGTGTCCGCGCACGATCGGGTCGAAGCCCTGGGCCTGGTGTTCGAGGTGCTGGAAGTCCCTGGCCACACCGCCGGTCACATCGCGTACCACTGCACCGACGTGGACGGCGCGCCACTGCTGTTCTGTGGCGACACCCTGTTTTCGGGCGGCTGCGGCCGCTTGTTTGAGGGCACGCCCGCGCAGATGCTGGACTCTCTGACCCGCCTGAGCGCCCTGCCCGATGCCACCCGCGTCTGCTGCACGCACGAGTACACCCTGTCCAACCTGAAGTTCGCGCAGGCGGTGGAGCCGGGCAATGCCGCGCTGGCGGAGTACACCGCGCACTGCCAGCAACAGCGCGCCCTGAACTTTCCCACGCTGCCCAGCTCCATCGGACTCGAGAAAAAGATCAATCCGTTTCTGCGCACCCGCGAGACGGCCGTGCGGCGGGCCGCCATCGCCCACGCTCCCCACACACCCGACGATGATGTGAGCCTCTTCGCCACGCTTCGTGAATGGAAAAACGACTTCCGATGACCCTTGCCGTGCCCACCGCTTCCGCTCACCTTTTTTCCGCAGCACCGGTTCCTGCAGCCGTTCGCGCCGGTTCGCCGCGCCAGTCAGCGCCAACCCAGCGGCGCACACGCCTGGGTTTCTGCACGCTGGCGGCCTCGGTATTGCTCTTCGCGGGCTGCGCCTCGGTCCCTCCGGGTACCACGTCCCCGGCCACCACAACCACCCCGGGCGCCACGACCAGCAAGGCTTCCCCTGCCCCCAGTGTGTTCCCCGATGCGCCCTTGAGCGAAATCGGCGTGGCCAGCACCAACCTGCCCGCCGTGGTCACCCTCGCGGCCCCCACCGACCTGTGGGACCGCATCCGGCGCGGTTTCGCCATGACCGATCTGGACAACGAGCTGGTGCGCGACCGTGAGCAGTGGTATGCCACCCGACCCGACTACATCCAGCGCATGACCGAGCGCTCCAGCCGCTACCTGTTCCACATCGTCGAGGAGATCGAGCGCCGCAACATGCCGATGGAGCTGGCGCTGTTGCCCTTCATTGAAAGCGCGTTCAATCCCCAGGCAGTCTCCAGCGCGCGGGCGGCCGGCATGTGGCAGTTCATGCCCGCCACCGGCCAGTCTTTCGATCTGAAGCAGAACATCTTCCGCGACGACCGGCGCGATGTGCTGGCCTCCACCCGCGCCGCGCTCGACTACCTGCAGCAGCTGCACGGCCGCTTCGGCGACTGGCACCTCGCACTGGCCGCCTACAACTGGGGCCAGGGCAACGTCAACCGCGCCATCACGCGCAACCAGCGCGCGGGCCTGCCGACCGGTTACCTCGACCTGAGCATGCCGATGGAAACCCGCATGTACGTGCCCAAGCTGCAGGCGGTGAAAAACATCCTGGCCCGGCCGGAAGCCTTCAACACCACCCTGCCCCTGATCGGCAACCACCCGTTTTTCGACACCGTCACGCTCGAGCGCGACATGGACGTGGCCGTCATCGCCCAGCTCGCCGGGGTCAGCGAAAAGGATTTCCGAGCCCTCAACCCCTCGCTCAACCGCCCCGTGGTGATGGCCGCGGGCACGCCCAACATCCTGCTGCCTTGGGACAACGCAGTGGTCTTCCAGCAGAACCTGCAGACCTTCTCGGGTCCGCTGGCCAGCTGGACCGCCTGGGTCGTGCCCACCACCATGACCGCCGCGCAGGCGGCCGCCCGGGTGGGCATGAGCGAGGCGGAACTGCGCGAAGTCAACAACATCCCGCCCCGCATGAGGGTGCGCGCGGGCTCCAGTCTGCTGGTGCCGCGCTCGCAGACACGCAACGGTGACGTTCCCCTGCACGTGGCCGACAACGGGCATCTGAGCCTGCAACCCGAGGTCACCCTGCGGCGCAGCTCGGTGCGGGCTCGCAAGGGCGACACCCTGAGCAGGCTGGCCAGCCGCTACGGTGTGAGTGCGGTCAGCGTGGCCGGCTGGAACCGGCTGGCGATCAACGCGCGGCTCAAACCGGGCCAGCGCATCACGCTGATGCTGCCGCAGCGCTCGGCGGTGGCCAGCTCGCGCAGTGCAAAAAAATCCGTCAAGGTCGCCACGCGGAAAAAGGCGGTCCAGAAGGCTGGAACCCGCACCGCGAAGGCCCGCACACCGTCCAAACGCGCGGTCACCAAGGTGGCTGCCAGCAAGAAGAACTGAAAGCGGCGGGTGGGTGTGGCTCAGGCCTTGAACCGGGCCTTGGCCTTGCGGGCGAAATCGTTGGTGAAGGTGCGCGCCAGGTCCACGCGCTGCAACTGCGTCGATGGGTCAAAATAAGCCAGCATGCGCGCTGCGGTGACGGGCCCATCCTCCGGCATCAGCCCGTCGGGCGCCCAGGCTTCCCGCGCCCGGCTGAAGGCGGCCAGGTACAGCGCCCGGTCGCCCAGGAAATAGCGCTCCGGCACCACCTTGATGATGTCGGACGGGCCCGCCGTCTGCAGCCACTTCAGGGCGTGCACCATCGCATCGGTCAGGGCCTGGCTCTGGCGTGCGTTGCCAGCCAGAAAGGCCCCCGGCGCACTCAGACAGGCCGCCGGCAAGGTCCCGCCAAACACCTCGGCGCTCCCACGCAAGGTGCGCGTGTCGGCCACCACCCGCAACTCGCCCCCCTGCTCCAGCTGCGTGATGACCGGGTCGGTGTAGCAGATCGCGTCGATCGCTCCAGCACGAAACGCCGCCACCGCGGAAGTCGCGCTGGGCAGGGGTGTGTACTGAATGTCCTGCGCGCCCAGCCCGGCGCGCGCCAGCACCAGACGCGCCACTTTGTGTGTGCCCGATCCGAGCGCCATGATGCCCAGCTTCTTGCCGCGCAGGTCGCGCAAGCCGCGGTAGTGGCCCAGGGTCTGAAGCGAGACACCCAGCACGATCTGGGGTGCGCGCCCCTGCAACACGAACGACTGGAACATCTGGCCACGGGCCTGCATGTTGATGATGCTGCTGAAGGGCCCCGAGAACACCTGTGCCGAACCCAGAAGCACCGCCTGCAGGGCCTGACCGGGATCGCTGAACTCGCGCACCTGCACGTCCAGCCCTTCGTTGGCAAAGTAGCCCATGCGCTCGGCCACGGTCAGCGGCAGGTAGCAGAAAGCGGTCTTGTCTTCTACCGCCACCACCACGCGGGAGCTGCCCGCGCGAGGCAAGGGAGCCGGGCCGGGCCCCTGCGCCCAGGTTGCGGGCGGAACGGTGCCCAGCAGCGCCGACGCGCACACCCGACACCACCCACGACGAGTCCACATGAAACATCCCTTCCTGCACTGGTACCCAAGCTGCAGCAAGGCTAAGCGAGGCCGGCCCCAGCCGCATCGGGATCAATCCCGAGCGGGTTTCCACCGAGGGAAAACGCAAGCAAAAGTAACCGGTCTCGCCCTGCGTGCGCAGGCGCGAGAGGCTTCAGGAACGCGCGACGTTCAGACGAACAGGATGGCGATGTTCACCAGCAGCGCCAAGGCCCAGGTCATGCTGCGCGCCAGGGCCAGATCGGCCACGTACATCATGATGTAGATCAGCCGCAGCACCACGAACACGAAGGCCAGCAGGTCCAGGCGCACCTGCGGCGCACCCAGCTGGTGGGCAATGATCACGGCCCCGATAAACAGTGGCAGCGCTTCGAAGCTGTTGGCCTGCGCGGCATTAGCCCGCGCGCGCCAGTCGGTCTGGCGCGCCAGCCAGGCGCGCGGGTTGTGGTTGTCATAGCCCCCTTCACGCCGGGGCTTGCCCAGCCGGCCCCACTTGGCCAGATAGCCACACAGGAAAGGCAACAACGCCGTTGCCAGGACGGCCCAGTAAGCCAGGGTCAGGCCTGCAAATTTCATGAATGAAAGGTCTTTCAGTTGCCCGGCGTGTGGTTCAGCGCCGGTCCACCAGGGCATGGGCGATGGTGCCCAGGTCCACATATTCGAGTTCGCTGCCCACCGGCACACCGCGCGCCAGCCGCGTGACGTTGACCCCCCGGGCCTTGAGCCCCTGCGCAATCACGTGTGCCGTGGTTTCCCCTTCGGCTGTGAAGTTGGTCGCCAGGATCACCTCGCGCACCTCGCGCTCAGCGCCCGCTTCGCCGCCGGCGGGCGCATCGACGCGGTCAAAGAGCTTCTGCAAGCCGATGTCGCGCGGTCCCACGTCATCGAGCGGGCTAAGCTTGCCCATGAGCACGAAGTACAGCCCCTTGTAGGCACCGGTGCGCTCCATGGCCGCCAGATCGGCCGGGTTCTCCACCACACACAGCTGGCTGTGGTCCCGCCGCGGGTCGCGACAGGTGGCGCACACATCGTCTTCGGTGAAGGTGTGGCAGAGCGCGCAATGGCGCACCTCGGCGCAGGCGTGCTGCAGGGCCTGGGCCAGGTGCAAGGCGCCCTCGCGGTCGTGCTGCAGCAGGTGGTAGGCCATGCGCTGGGCGGACTTGACACCCACCCCCGGCAGGCGGCGCAGCGCCTGCACGAGCAGTTCAAGGGGGTGGTTTTCAGCCATGGGAATCTTGCTTTTTTGAATGCCGGCCTGCGGCCAGTTCGGCCGCGCTCAGAAGGGGAACTTCATCCCGCCGGGCAGGCCCGGCATGCCGGCCGTGAGCTTGCCCATCTTCTCGTTGGTGGTTTCTTCGGCCTTGCGCACCGCCGCGTTGAAAGCCGCGGCCACGAGGTCTTCGAGCATGTCCTTGTCGTCGGCCAGCAGGCTGGGGTCGATGGTGACGCGCTTCACATCGTGCTTGCAGGTCATGAGCACCTTCACCAGCCCGGCGCCGGACTCACCGGTGACTTCGATGAAGGCCAGTTCGTCCTGGGCCTTTTTCAGGTTGTCCTGCATGGCCTGGGCCTGCTTCATGAGGCCCGCGAGTTGTCCTTTGTTGAACATGACTTTTTCCTTGGTTGGGGGTCGATTGCGAAAGAAATGGAGGGTTCAGCGATCCGCCGACAGGCCACCGCTGGATGCGTGGGCCCCGTCGGGAGACGGCGATCCGCGCAGCGGCGCGGCCTGGGTTTGCATGGCCGCCGTGGCCTTGAGTGTGCCGGGCACGATTCTGCCGCCAAAGTCGCGCATCATGCTCTGCACGAACGGGTCGTCCATGATGCGTTGTTCGGCCTCGCGCTGGCGGCGCGCGGCCTCGGCGGCCAGGCGCAACGAGGGGGAGTCCTGCACCGGCCCGATTTCAACCGCCAGCCGGACCTCGTGCCCCACAGTGCCCAGCGCCGTGGCCAGCCGCTCGCGGATGTTGCCCTGGTTGAGCGACTCGCGCTCCACCCGCAACACCCACTGGCCGCTGTCGCGCGCCACCAGCTGAGACTGCAGGCCGAGCTCGCGTACCAGCGCGGTCACCGCTTCAGCACGCACCAGCTGCATCACGGTGTCGAACCAGAAATCGCCCTCGGGGCTGGGCACCACCTCGGGCACGGGGCGGGCCTCGCCCGGGTCGCGCCGCTGGTCCAGCCGTTGCGAGGGCCCCGGGTCCCGCACCGGAATCGCCACCACGCGGCGCGAGGTCTGCACGCCTTCTTCGGGTGGCGCAGGCTCTTCATCAACCCAGGGCGGCAGATCCTCGTCGTTGGGCGCCGTGTTTGACGCTGCCACCGCTGGGTGAACGGACCCCTCGGGGGCGGGCGGCGGCGGCGCATCGGTTCTCGCGGCGGCGGCGGGTGCCGTCGCTGTCGGGGCCTGTGGTGGCTGGGCGGGTACGGCCACCGGGGCCACCGGTGCCGCTGGCGTCTGCGGTGCGCGCACAAGCGGCGCGGGAGGCGTGGGAGGTGCCTGGGACGGGGTGTTCGGGGCCTCAGCCCCTGTTTTCAGTGTTTTTTTTTCCGCCGGTGCGCGGGTTTCGGCGCTGGCGGGTTTGAACGCCAGCAGGCGCAGCAGCACCATGGTGAGCGCCGCGTACTCGTCGGGCGCCAGGCCCAGTTCACCACGGCCGTGCAGGCACAGGCTGTACAGCAGCTGGGTTTCATCGGCGGGCAGATCGTTGGCCAGACGCACGATCTCGGCAGCATCCGGGTCGTCCAGGTCCTGAGAGCCGGCGCGCTCGGGTACCGCCTGCAGCACCGCCATGCGTTGCAACACGCCGGTCATCTCTTCCAGCGTGGAGGCCGCGTTCAGGCCATCCACACGCAAGGTCTCGATGGTGTTCACCACGGTGGCGCCGTCGCCCCGCGCCAGCGCGTCGATCAGGCGCAGCACATGCGAGCGGTCCACCGCGCCCAGCATCTGGCGCACCGTGGCCTCCTGCAGCTGGCCGCCGCCAAAGGCAATGGCCTGGTCGGTCAACGAGAGCGCGTCGCGCATGGAGCCACGCGCGGCGCGCGAGATCAGGCGCAACGCCTGCGCCTCGGCCGGCACGCTTTCGGACTGCAGCACCTGCCGCAGGTGTTCCAGCACGGTTTCGGGCGCCATGGGCCGCAGGTTGAACTGCAGGCAGCGCGAGAGCACGGTGACGGGCACCTTCTGGGGGTCGGTCGTGGCCAGCACGAACTTGAGGTACTCGGGCGGCTCTTCCAGCGTCTTGAGCATCGCGTTGAACGCGTGCCCGGTGAGCATGTGCACCTCGTCGATCATGAAGACCTTGAAGCGGCCCTGCACCGGCTTGTAGACCGCCTGTTCCAGCAGCGCCTGCACCTCGTCCACGCCTCGGTTGGACGCGGCGTCGAGTTCTGTGTAGTCCACGAAACGGCCGGCATCGATGTCGGTACAGGCCTGGCACACGCCGCAGGGTTCGGCGGTGATGCCGCCCTGCCCGTCCGCCCCCAGGCAGTTGAGCGACTTGGCCAGGATGCGCGAGACGGTGGTCTTGCCCACGCCGCGGGTGCCGGTAAACAGGTAGGCGTGGTGCAGCCGCTGGGTGGTCAGTGCGTTGGACAGCGCCCGGACCACGTGCTCCTGCCCCACCATTTCGGTGAAATTGCGCGGGCGGTATTTGCGGGCCAGGACGACATAGGACATGGCTTCGATTCTAAGCGGCGCCCCCACGGCAGCGGACCCGCTCGCCATCGCCTACAATCGACCCCGACGGGCCTTCCCGCATGGTGAAGCGGCCAACCGGGTCAGGTGGGGAACCAAGCAGCCCTAACTGTGAATCCAGTGCCGGGGTCAAGGCTCGTCACCCCCCTTTTTTCGATTCAGCCCCCTGCCGGCCGTTCTCAGAACGCGTCGATCTTCAGGTTCTGGCGCTGAACCACGTTTTTCCAACCCTCAAAGTCCTTTCGCAGGAAGCTCGCCAGCGCGGCGGGCGTGCCTGTGGCGGGCTCCAGCGCGTCCAGTGTCAGGCGGGCCTTCACGTCCGGCATGTCCACCAGCTGCGCGAGTGCCGTGTTGAGCCGTTCCACCACCGGCGCGGGGGTGTCGCGTGGCGCCATCAGGGCGAAATAGTTCAACACGTCAAAGCCGGCCATGCCGGACTCGGCCATGCTGGGCACCTGCGGCAAGGCCGGGCTGCGGCGCTCGCTGGTGACCGCCAGCGCCTTGAGCCGGCCGTCGCGGATGTAGGGCGCGAGCGCGGGGATGGTGCCGGTCAGCAGATGGATTTCGCCCGACAGCACGTCCAGGGTGGCCGGCGCGATGCCGCGGTAGGGAATGTGCGTGATGTAGGTGCCGGTGCGCGCCTTGAGCGACTCCAGCACCAGGTGGTTGATGCCGCCGACACCGGCCGAGCCGTAGTTGAGCGCGCCGGGGCGCTGGCGGGCCAGGGCCACGAGTTCCGGCAGCGTGTTCGCCGGCAACTGCTGGTTGGCCGCCCAGACCAGCGGGCCCTGGGCGATCATGCCCACCGGCGCGAAGTCGGCCAAGGGGTCGTAACCGGCCCCGGGCAGGGCCGCGGCCACGGTGGTGAAGGGTGCGGCGGCCAACAGCAGGGTGTGTCCGTCGGGCGCGCTCTGCGCGACCGCCTGGGCCCCCAGCGCGCCCGAAGCGCCCACCCGGTTTTCCACCACCACCGTGGCCTTGAGCAGCTCGGCCAGCTTGGCCGCCACCAGACGCCCCATGGCATCGGTGCCGGCGCCGGGCGCGAAGGGCACGATGATCTTGATGGGCCGCTCGGAGGTGCCAGCGGCCTGGCTGGCAAGCCCGCTCAGGCCCAGGGAGGCGATGGCCAGGTGGCGGATGAATGTGCGGCGGTGGGGTGCATGGAAAGACATGGTTTCAACTCCTGATCCGGGTCCGGTGACCGGGTTGTGACCACTGTAGGCAGCCCGTGTGAAAACGGAATGACGCCCCGGAATGACGCCCGCTTCAGGCCGCGTTCAACCAGGCGGCGGCGCCCTGGCCGGCGGCCACGCCGCTGGCCAGGCAGGCGGTGAGCAGATAGCCCCCGGTGGGGGCCTCCCAGTCCAGCATCTCGCCCGCGCAGAACAGGCCCGGCACGTTCTTCACCATCAAACGCTCGTCCAGCGCCTCCCAGCGCACGCCGCCCGCGCTGCTGATGGCTTCATCGATCGGGCGCGCTGCGATCAGCGTGATGGGCAGCGCCTTGATGGCGGCGGCCAGCCGTGCTGTGTCGTGGAGCGCGTCCTTGTCGAGACATTCGTTGAGCAGCGCCATCTTGATGCCGTCCAGACCCAGGCGGCTCTTGAGATGGCCCGAGAGGCTGCGCGAGCCGCGGGGATGCGCCACCTGGGCCAGCACGTGTTCCGCGCTGCGGTCGGGCAGCAGGTCGAGTTCGAAAGTGGCCCGGCCCTGTCGGGCGATCTCGTCGCGCAGCAGACCGGAGGCGGCATAGATCAGGCTGCCTTCCACGCCACCGGCGGTGGCGACGAATTCGCCCTTGCGCTGAAAGCTGCGCCCCAGGCCGTCGGTGAACCGGATGGCCACGGATTTGAACGGCTGGCCCGCAAAGCGGCTGGCGAAATGGGGGCTCCAGCCCGCAGCGATGCCGTGCACGGCCGACCCCGCCACGTCAAAGCCGCAATTGGCGGGCTGCAGCGGCGCCACGTCGATGCCGGCCTGATGCAGCCAGGGCACCCAGACCCCGTCGGACCCCAGGCGGGCCCAGCTCGCGCCGCCGAGCGCGAGCACGGTGGCACGTGCATGCACCTGCAGCGCGCCTTGCGGGGTGGTCAGGCACAGGGCCGGGGCTGCGGCTTCATCAGCGGCCCAACCCTGCCAGCGGTGCCGCATGTGGAACACCACCGGCGGCCCGCCGGCTTCGGGGTGGCGCAGGCGCTGAAGCCAGGCGCGCAGCAACGGCGCGGCTTTCATGTCGGTGGGAAAAATCCGCTGCGAGGTGCCGACGAAGGTCTCGATGCCCAGGCCCGCCGCCCAGTCGCGCACCGCCCGCGGGCCAAAGGCCTGCAGCAGGGGGCGCAGCACTTCGGCGCGCTCGCCGTAGCGGCCCATGAAAGCCTCCAGCGGTTCGGCGTGGCTCAGGTTCAGGCCGCCCTTGCCCGCCAGCAGGAACTTGCGTCCCACCGAGGGCATGGCGTCGAACAGGTGCACCCGCCGACCCGCCCGGCTCAAGACCTCGGCCGCCATCAGCCCGGCAGGGCCGCCGCCGATGACGGCCACATCGACGCTCAGCGCGGGCAAGCCCGCGCCGGCCGTGGTCGGGTTGAAATGGGGCTGGGTGTCGGAATCGGTCATGGGGTCTGGAGTTCGACCGGCAGTGGAATCAGCCGGCCCATGGGGTTGATGAAGGCCAAGCGCAGTGGCGCACCGGGGCGCGCCTGGGCCATGGCCTGCTGGTAGTGGCGCATCTGCGCGATCAGTTCGGGTTGGCGCTCGGGGTGTTCGGCGCTTTTGAAATCGAGCACCCACCAGGTGCCGGTGGCGCGCTCGCGCACCAGCCGGTCCAGCCGCAGCAGCTCGCCCTGGTGAAACAGTTCGACTTCGTTGCCCCAGTGGTCGAGCACCTCTGCGTCCCAGACCCAGGCCGCTTCGCCGGCCACGATGCGCCGCGCCATGGCCAGTGCCTCGCGGGCCTGGGCCGGGTCCAGTGCGAATTCGCGCGCGACGGCCTGGACGTGCTCGCCCGTCCAGTCAAAGCCCTGGGCCGGCGTGGGCCGCCATTGCAACAGGCGGTGCAACGCCAGCCCGAGGCGGGTCGCGGTGTCGTCCACCGGCGGCGCGGGAATGGCCGCCGCATCCACAGCCTCACGCTGCACGCCCGGCACGTTCACGGGGGGCAAACCGGGCAGGTTGAAGGCGCCGTGATGGGCCATGTGGGGCGCCGCGTCGGCGGCCGGCGGCGGCGCGTCCACCGCGCTGGCCAGCGGTTGCAGGCGCTGGTACCAGCTGGTGGCGCTACCGCGCTGGTGGGGTTCGAAGCTGGAGATCACCAACCGCTCTTCGGCCCGGGTCAGGGCCACGTACAGCGCGTTGAGCTCTTCCAGCGCGCGTGCCTGCTGTTCCAGTTCCAGCGCGCTGGCGGCGCAAGCGGGTGGCGATTTTTCGCTCGCGAGAAACACGAAACGGCGCGGCGCGGCGTCTTCGCCGGGCCAGTCCACCAGCACCCCCATGTTCTCGGGTCGCGAGGGTCCGGCGTCGGTGTCGAGCATGAGCACGGTGTGGGCCTCCAGGCCCTTGGCACCGTGGATGGTGAGCAGCCGCACGGCGCCCGGGGTCTGGCTCGGCGTGGCCTTGATGCCGCCGGCCTTGAGCGCACGCACCAGGCGGTAGGGCGAAAGGAAACGCCCGCCATCCTGCGCCAGCGACTGCGCCAGCAGATCGCGCAACTGGGCCAGGGTCGCGCCGCGCTGGCTGGGTGGCACGGCCTGGGCGAACCGCGCGAGCACGTCGCCGTGGTCGTACAGCGCCGAGAGCGCGTCGTGCGGCGGCAGGCTGTGGACCCAGGCACGGTACAGCGCCAGCCGCTCGGCCGTGGCGCAAAAGTCGCGCGCCTGCTCGTGGGCCTGTTGCGGATCGAAACCGGGCCGCTGCAACCAATCCGGTTGCTCACTCGACGACGCCTCAGCGAAACGCTGCAGCACGTCCCACCACGACGGCTTCACGGGTAACGGCATGGCATCGCCTTCGGCCCGCACCGTCCAGCGCTGGCGCAGCCGCGCCAGCTGGGCCAGCGCGTCGTCGCTCCAGCCGAACAGCGGCGACTTGAGCGCGCGCGCCAGGCTCAGGTCGTGGCGCGGCGAAACCAGCGCATCGAGCAGCGCCACCACGTCCTGCACCGCCGGGGCTTCGCAAAGGTCGAGCTTTTCGGGCTGCTCGCTGGCGATGCCGCGTTCGAGCAAGGCGTCGTGCATCCAGGCCAGGCGCTCGCGCCGGCGCGAGAGCACCATGATGTCGTCGGCCTGGACGCGGCCGGAGGCGATCTCGGCCGCCACCCAGTCGGCCGCCTGGCGCGCCTCCAGCGCGGACATGGTGTCTTCGGGCAGCACGCGCGGCGTGGTCAGGCTGTCGCGCCAGACCGGCTCGTCGCTGTCCCCGCCGGCCGCACGTTCGCGCAGGCTGCGCGCGAGCTGGGGCAAGGCGATCACCTCGCCGGGCCGCAGGCTTTCGGTGGTGTGGGCGCGGTAGCCACTGCTGTATTCACCCGCCTCCACCGCGGCCAGCATGGCGCTGTTGAGCGTGGCAACCACGCCCTGCGCGCAGCGGCGTGTGTGGTCGCAGCTGAGCAGCGCCCCCGCCAGGCCCTGCACCACGAAGGCCTGCGCGGCCTTGAACACCTGGGGCTCGGCACGGCGGAAGCGGTAGATGGATTGTTTGGGGTCGCCCACCAGGAACACACACGGTGCCTCGCCCGAACCCGCTCCGGCGTAGGCCGAGAGCCAGCCGTACAGCGCCTGCCATTGCAGCGGGTTGGTGTCCTGGAATTCGTCGATCAGCACGTGGCGCACGCGCGCGTCCAGCCGCTGCTGCATCCAGCCCGAAAGTTCGGCATCGCCCAACAGGCGCAGGGCCGCGCCTTCGACGTCGTTCATGTCCACCCAGCCGCGCTCGCGCTTGAGGTCCGCGTAGGCCACGAGCAGCACGCGGGTCAGGCGGGCCATGCGTTGGTGGTACTGCCAGGCAGTGTGCTGGCGCCGGGCGTTGCACAGGTCCTGTAGCTCGGGCTCGGCATCCTGGGCGGCGGCGAACTTGGTGAGGTTGGTGTTGAGCCGGTCTTCGCTGGCGACGAAGAAGCCCTTGCGCAGCAAGGCCAAGCGGCGGACCATCAGCGCCGGTTCGTCGGCCAGTTCAAACGCGTCGACCACGGCGTTGGCCGCGACCTTGGGTGTCTTGTTGGCCTCACCGCCGAGCAGCTTCGCGCGCGCCAGCCAGCGCTCGCGGGCACCGGGCTGCAGCAAGGCCAGTTCGGGCGCAGCCAGGCCAGCCCAATTCGGGTACAGGGCCGCGAACGGCTCCACCGAGCTGTCCACCACCCCGGCGGCATCGGCCAGCGCGAACTCCACCCGTTTCTGCAGCGCGTTGCTCAGCGCCTTGAGGGTCTGGTGGCGGCCGTGTTCGGCCACGCTGTCCATGAAATCCTGTTTGTCGTCGGCACTGGCCGACAGCGCGGCGTAGAAACGCGGCCAGACCAGGGCCACGGCCTGGGCATCGTCTTCCAGCAGCTCGTACTGGGCCGGCAGTTGCAGCTCCTGCAGCACCGACAGTGGCGCCCCCCGCAGCAGCGCGGCGAACCAGCTGTGAAAGGTGCGCACCTGCACCGTGCGGCCCAGCGCCGTGACGCGCGCGTGCAGGCCACGCGCCTGCGGAAGGCGCCGCACGGCGTCGGCCTCGGACAGGCCACGGGCCCGCAGTTCACCGGCCAGCGCGTCGTCAGGCAAATGGGCCCAGCGGCGCAACTCGGCGTTGAGCCGGTCCCGCATTTCGCCCGCGGCCTTCTTGGTGAAAGTGATGGCCAGGATGTCTTGTGGCGCGCAGCCGTCGAGCAGGGCGCGCAGGATGCGCGAGACCAGCATCCAGGTCTTGCCCGCGCCGGCGCAGGCCTCCACCGCGATGCTGCGCGCCGGATCGCAGGCCAGCGCATAGAAGGCTTCGCGCGCCACCTGGGCGCCGTTGATGCGGTAGGCGGCGGGGGTCATGTCCAGAAGTCCTTGCGGCACAGACCGCGCGCGGCGCAGAAGTCGCAGACCCGGCCCTCGCCCAGCGCGGGCATGGGCTGGCCGGCGGCAACGCGCGCCATGTCGTGCGCCAGGCCCTCGCGCAACCGCTCGCGCGCCATCAGCACCTCGGGCTGCTCCACCAGCAGGGTCGGCGCCTCCCGGGCGGCATCGCCGCGTTTGTCGGTGATGCTGAGGTAGGCCGCGCGCAGGTTTTCGTCCGGCAGCAGCGCGGCGTAAAACGCCAGCTGGGTGTCTTCCAGCGGCTCTTTCACGCGCTCCCGGGTGCCGGGGCGGCCCTCGGTCTTGTAGTCGATCACGAACGGAATGGCGCCCTCAGGGCTGTCCTGCCGGTCGATGCGGTCGAGCTTGCCGTAGAGCTTCCAGGGCCCTGCCTGAGCGGTCAGCGCGGCTTCGGCCCGATCAAAGCGGGGGCCGGCGCGCCCTTCGGCCGCTTCGAAGCCGGCGAGCCAGTCCAGGTAGCCGTCGCGCAGCGCGGGCCAGACCGCCTGGTACGGCAGGAAGCCGGCCCCACCCTCTCCGGCGTTGAGCCCCATGGCATCGGCCGTGCTGTCGGCCAGCCGGTCCAGCGCATCGCGGTCGGCCGCCAGGCCGGGTCTGGCGTCGCCGCGCTGTTCGTGAAAAGCGCGCAACACGGCGTGCAGCCAGTTGCCCATGTCGCGCTGGTCGGGTTCGGCCTCGAGTTCGGGCGCCTCGGCCAGGCGCAGTTGGCGCAAGGCGAAAAAACGGTAGGGGCAGTCGCGCAGGTCCTGGTAGGCGCTGGCGGAGAGGGACTCGGGCAACACATCGCCGGCCGACGGCTGGGGGCGCGGCTGGGGCAACGGATCCAGCGGGCGGGCCACGCGTGGATCGGCGGCGCCTTCAGCCTCGGCGAGAGATTCGATCGGCGGCAGCGCTTGCACCCAGGCACTGGGCAGCACCGTCTCGCCGCGTTCCTGCGTGCGCCACAACACGTCGAGTCGCGGCATCGCCAGCACGGCCTGCCAGGCCTGGGCCGCGGCTTCGGCCAGCGCTTCGCGCGTGGGCAGGCCCAGGGCCTCGCGCTGCGCCGTGGTCCACAGGCCCGGCGGTTCGGGGCTGGGGTTGAGGTGCGACTCGTCGCAACCGGGCACCACCGTGGCGGCGAAACCGCGGCCCAGCAACTGCGCCATGGGCAGGATCACCACCGCGGCCTCCCCTTCGCTGCGGGGCATGAAGCTCGCGCCTTCGAGCACGTCGCGCACCCAGGCGGTGAAGGCCGCGAGCGACAGGCGAGCGCCAGAGCGCCCGGGTGCTCGCGCGGCCGGGGTAGTGCCCGTCGTGGTACCCGAGAGCGCCTCGCTCACCAGCCCGAGTTCCTGCGCCGCGCCATCGCCCAGCCTCAATGCCTGGAGCATCTGTTGTCCCGCCGGATCGCCCTGCAGCCGCTCCCACAGACCACAGGCCAGGAGCGCTGCGGCCAGGTCCGTCAGCCACGGCACCAGGGCGCGCGCCGGCTGAAGCCCCTCCAGCAGGGTTGGCAATCCCTCGGGGAGCGCGGGTGCCAGTCGGGGCGAGCGCAGCGCGGCGCGCCAGAGCGACACCCCGGCATCGCGGGCGAGCTGCTCCAGCAACTGCACCTGCTTTTCGGGCCAGGCCGGGGCCTGCTTGAGCAGGTCCAGCACGTCGTCCATGCGGGCCCGGGCATCGGCCGCGCGCAGCAGGCTCATGAGCTGCGCCGCCGCGTGGGTGGTCGAGAGTTTCCAGCCGGTTTCGTCGCGCACCGTCAGGCCCGCGTGGTGCAGCATGGCGCTGACACGGCGCGTCAGCAGACGGTCGTTCGCCACCAGGGCCACCGGCGCATGCCCGGCGTTGATGCGCTCGATCACGCAGGCGGCGGCGCGCTGGGCTTCGTCTTCCGCATCGCCGCAGGCGTGCAGGCGTGGCGGGCCGACGGCCACTGAAACCGCAGCGGCGTCGGTGGCGACCTCGTGCAAGGCCAGCACCGTGGCACGAGCGCCCCAGTGGTTGGCCAGCGCGCTGGCGAGCGGGTCCTGCTGGAAACCCTGCAACAGGACCAGCGCATCGGCCCCCGTCCCCGGCGCGGCGAGCGGACCCCACAGCACGTCGGTGGCGTAGGCGGACGTGCTCGCCCAGGCCAGAGCCAGCGTGGCCAACAGGGCCTCCCACTGCAGGGCCTGCTGGGCGGGTGTGATCGCTTCGCGCAGACGCTCGGCCCAGGCCAGGCGCTGTTCGGGCGGTACCGCAGCGGCCAGCGGGGCCAGCTGACGCGTGGCCTCCACCAGGCGGGCCACCATGACCGAGCGCAACGATGCATCGGTGCGCCCCTGGGCCACGCGGTCCATGAACGCGGCCGCGACCAGGCTGTCGCGCGCCATGTCCATGCTCAGATCGGTCGGGCCCGGCAGGAACGGCTGCAGCGAGGTGGCCCAGTTGCGGCTGGATTCAAAACGGGGAGGAAAACCGCTGGGATGGGCCTGCGCCCAGGCGCGCCGTCCGGCCTCCATGAGCTGGGCGTACGGCACGAGCACCAGGGTGCGATCGGCCTCGGCCTGGCACCGGGCCATGGCCGTTTCGATGCGCGCGATCACCGCGTCCCAGCGCAACGACGCGGGGTGTGGCGCGGGCTGGGCGCCGGACGCGGATACCGACAGGCCCGCAGCGGCGTCACCGGGTTCTGGGAACAGGCTGGCAGGCGTCATGGATCGGGCGTTTCTGTCACAATGGAGCGAATCACGCCCCTGGGGGTATGTGTGGTACCTACCCTCCTGCGATGCGCGTGCCCAAACTTTAACCTCCCTGTTCAACGTTCTTAGGATGAATCATGGCCAGCGACCTGATCAAACACGTATCTGATGCAAGCTTCCAGGCCGATGTGCTCGACGCGCAGGCGCCGGTGCTGGTCGACTTCTGGGCCGAATGGTGCGGCCCCTGCAAGATGATTGCCCCGATCCTGGACGAAGTGGCCGGCTCGTACGACGGCAAGCTCAAGGTCACCAAGATGAACGTGGACGACAACCGCGATGTGCCGGCCAAGTTCGGCATCCGCGGCATCCCCACACTGATGCTGTTCAAGGATGGCCAGCTGGCTGCCACCAAGGTCGGCGCCATGAGCAAGGCCCAGCTCACCGCCTTCATCGACCAGCAGCTCGCCTGATCGTCGGACCGCAGCCCGCAAGACCCGCCCAGGTGCAATGCCCGGGCCTTGATTTCCGGGCTGCTCTTTTCCTGTCATAATTTGCGGCAACGCTGGCCAGACAGAGACCAGCTCTCTCATTGCGTACCGTCCGACAACCGGACGCCAGCGCCCCCTCCCCCGATTTTTTGACTCAACTCCCTCACGGAGTGAATTCCATGCACCTCAACGAACTCAAGGCACTGCACGTGTCTGAAGTCCTCAAGCAGGCTGAAGCACTTGAGATCGAGAACACCGGCCGCATGCGCAAACAGGAGCTCATGTTTGCCATCATCAAGAAGCGCGCCAAGGGCGGTGAACTGGTGAACGCCGACGGTGTGCTCGAGGTTCTGCCCGATGGCTTCGGTTTCCTGCGCGCGCCGGACACCAGCTACACCGCCAGCACCGACGACATCTACATTTCGCCCAGCCAGATCCGCCGATTCAATCTGCACACCGGCGACATGATCGAGGGCGAGGTGCGCATCCCCAAGGATGGCGAGCGCTATTTCGCGCTGAACAAGCTCGACAAGATCAACGGCCTGCCCCCCGAGGACAACAAGCACAAGATCATGTTCGAGAACCTGACGCCGCTGTTCCCCAAGGAACAGATGCGCCTGGAACGCGACATCAAGAGCGACGAGAACATCACCGGTCGTGTCATCGACATCATCGCCCCCATCGGCCGTGGCCAGCGGGCACTGATCGTGGCACCGCCCAAGAGCGGCAAGACGGTCATGATGCAGCACATCTGCCATGCCATCACCGCCAACCACCCCGAGGTGGAGCTGATGGTGCTGCTGGTGGACGAACGCCCGGAAGAAGTGACCGAAATGCAGCGCACCGTGCGTGGCGAGGTCATTGCCTCCACCTTCGACGAGCCCGCCGCGCGCCACGTGCACGTGGCCGAGATGGTGATCGAGCGCGCCAAGCGCCTGGTCGAACTCAAGAAGGACGTGGTGATCATGCTCGACTCGATCACCCGCCTGGCCCGCGCCTACAACAACGTGCTGCCCTCCAGCGGCAAGGTGCTCACCGGTGGTGTGGACGCCAACGCCCTGCAGCGCCCCAAGCGCTTCTTCGGCGCGGCCCGCAAGATCGAGGAAGGCGGCTCGCTGACCATCATCGCCACCGCGCTGGTCGACACCGGCAGCCGCATGGACGAAGTGATCTTTGAAGAGTTCAAGGGCACCGGCAACTGCGAAATCCACCTCGACCGCCGCCTGTACGAAAAGCGCGTCTTCCCCTCGATCCAGCTCAACCGCAGTGGCACCCGCCGTGAAGAACTGCTGCTGCAACCCGAGATCCTGCAGAAGACCCGCATCCTGCGCCAGTTCATGTACAACATGGACGAGATTGAGGCCATGGAAATGGTCTTGAAGAGCATGAAGTCGACGAAGAACAACTCCGAGTTCTTCGACATGATGCGGCGGGGCGGATAAAGCCCCCCCGCGCCGCCTTCGGCGTCCCCCCCCAGGGGGCAACACCTGCGGCCCGGCAAAGCCGGTCCCGCGGTGTTCTGGGTTTCAGGCATCTCGCTCCGGCCAGGTCCATTCTCCAGGCTATAATCAGCGGCTTTATTAATTTGCGACAAGTACAGCGGAATGGTTCCGTTGCGGCTGCCGCACCTGAACTCAAGGAAACGTCATGAAAGACGGCATTCACCCCAACTACCGCGAAGTCTGTTTCGTGGACCTGTCGAACAACTTCCAGTTCGTGACGCGCTCCTGCGCCAACACGAAGGAAATGATCAAGCTGGAAGACGGCCGCGAACTGCCGCTGTTCAAGCTGGATACCTCCAGCGAGTCGCACCCCTTCTATACCGGCACGCAGAAAAGCGTGGACAACATGGGTGGTCGCGTGGAACGTTTCCGCAACCGCTACGGCAAGGGCACCCCGGCCGCCAAATAAGCTGGCCGCGGTTCGGAACCTCCGGGTTCCGGCAGTCTCCTGCAAAAGCAGCCGGTCACCCCGGCTGTTTTTTTTTGCGCGGTCTCCCTGAAAAAAGCATGGCGACACCCGCCGCCAGGACACCCGGCCAAGCCTTGCTCGCCCTCTTGCGCCCTGTATATTCCCCGCAGTGAACCCAACCACCCCCGCCATCGTCAGCCAGACGGCCGTGCGCCGCTTGCCCCGGCTTGCACTCATCCTGTTCTGCATCGCCTACGTGCTGCCCGGCTTCCTGGGGCGTGAGCCCTGGAAGAACGCCGATGTGACGGCATTTGGCGTGATGCTGGAGATGGCGGCCGGCCACAGCGGCTGGTGGCAGCCCCAGGTCCTTGGCTGGGCGGTGGAAGAGGCCGGCCCCATGCCCTACTGGCTGGGCGCCCTCTTCATCCAGTGGCTGCCGATGCTGCCCGCCGACCTCGCCGCACGCATTCCTTTCGCGCTGTTGCTGGCCATCACCCTGCTCTGCACCTGGTACAGCGTCTACCATCTCGCCCGCCAGCCGGCGGCTCAGCCGGTGAGCTTCGCGTTCGGCGGCGAGGCCAACCCCCTGGACTACGCGCGTGCGCTGGCCGACGCCGGGCTGCTGGCCCTGGTGGCCTGCCTGGGCCTGGCCCAGCTGTCACACGAAACCACACCCGACCTGGCCCGCCTGGCCATGGTCTCGGCCATGCTCTATGCCGCCGCCAGCCTGGCGCACGGAACATCGCGCCACCCTTGGCGCGCGGTGCTGGTGTGGGGACTGGCCACATTGGGCCTGGTGTTCAGCGGTGCCCCCTGGACCACGGTCCTGCTGGGGGGCGGCCTTCTGGTGATCGTGTATGTGGCCCGCCGCACGCAGGCCAGCCAGGAGTCTGACGGCGGTTCCGTGGACGACGCCGCGCCCGTATGGGCCAACCCGTGGTGGTGGTCTGTCGCGCTGCTGGCGATCGTGCTGGCCGTGTCGGCGCTGGCGGGTCAGGTGCCCATGCCCGGCATGCCGACCCTGCCCGATCCGATGAACTGGCCCAGTTGGGGACGCCTGCTGCTGTGGTTCACCTGGCCCGCCTGGCCCCTGGTGCTCTGGACGCTGTGGCGCTGGCGCCGCCAGCTCTTCAGGCCCCATGTGGCCTTGCCCCTGTGGGCCGCACTGGTGGGCGTGACCGCCAGCGCCCTGTCCGAACGGCACGACCGTACGCTGCTGCTGGCCCTGCCTGCGCTGGCCGCGCTGGCCGCGTTTGCGCTGCCCACGCTGCGACGCAGCATGTCGGCGCTGATCGACTGGTTCACACTGATCTTCTTCACCGGCTGCGCCCTCATCATCTGGGTGATCTGGTTCGCCATGCAGACCGGTGTGCCCGCCAAACCGGCGGCCAACGTGGCGCGGCTGGCCCCGGGTTTTGTGCCCGAGTTTTCGGGGCTGCTGTTCGGTCTGGCCCTGCTGGCCTCCGCCGCCTGGGTCTGGCTGGTGGCCTGGCGTGTCGGCCAGCACCGCGAAGCCATCTGGAAAAGCCTGGTGCTGCCCGCCGCAGGCAGCACGCTGTGCTGGCTGCTGCTCATGACCTTGTGGCTGCCCCTGCTCGACTTTGGTCGCAGCTACGGGCCGATCTCGCGCCGCATCGCCAGCATGGTGCCCGCGGGCAGTTGCGTGATCGCCGATGGGCTCACACAGGCCCAGATCGCGGCGCTGCAATACCACGGCCGCCTGCGGCTGGTGCTCAGCACCAGCGGGCCGGCACCGGCCTGCCGCATGCTGGTGGTGGCACCCGCGAGCCAGCCCACGCTGGACGAGCGGGTCACCCTCACCCAATGGGCCTACCGGGCCAAGGTGCGCCGGCTCACCGACAACAAGGAAAGTCTGTTGATCTACCGGCGGGTCGGCGGCTGAGTTCAGCCGGTGACGCGCTCGCGCACCCGCGAGGCCGGCAGCACCACCTGGAAGGTCGAGCCCTGCCCTGGTGTGCTCTGCACTTCCACCTGACCACCATGGCGCTGGGCCACGTGTTTGACGATGGCAAGGCCGAGACCGGTGCCGCCGGTTTCGCGTGAACGGCTGCGGTCCACGCGGTAAAAACGCTCGGTCAGGCGCGGCAGGTGTTCCGCCGCGATGCCCGGGCCCGTGTCGGTGACGAAGAACTCGCCCCCGCCATCGGGCCGCAGACGCCAGCCGGCCTCGATCCGTCCGCCACCGGGTGTGTAGCGCACCGCGTTGCTGAGCAGATTGGACATGGCGCTGAGCAGTTCGGTCTTGGCGCCCGAGACCCAGAACGAGGCTGCGGCCATGGCACGGATCTCGTGCGGAGGCTGGGCGATCGCCTGCGTCAGGCCCTGTGCCTCCTGGATCACGTGGGTGAGCAGTTCTTCGCTATCGATCCACTCGCCCGGCCCCGGCGCCGGGCTGCCTTCCAGGCGTGAAAGCGTGAGCAGATCGCTCACCAGCGTCTGCATGCGCTGCGCCTGCTGGCTCATCAGACCAAGGTAACGCGCGCGGTCATCCTCTTCGAGGGGAATGCTCTGCATGGTCTCCACGAAGCCGCTGAGCACCGTGAGTGGCGTGCGGATTTCATGCGACACGTTGGCCACGAAATCCCGGCGCATGGCCTCGGCCAACTGCACGGCGGTGACATCGCGCGTGAGCACGAGTTTGCGCTTCTTGCCGTATGGGTGGATCTGCAGCGAGATCTTCGCCGGCTGCGAGGGACGCACACCCGGACCATCGATCTGGATTTCGTAGCTGAAATCGCCGCCGGCCATGTAGGCCGTGAACGCGGGCGCGCGCACCATGTTGCGCACGTACTGGCCCAGATCGCGCTGGGGATCAAAGCCCAGATGCGCCGCCGCGGTGAGGTTGGACCACTCGATGCGCCCCGCGGAATCCAGCAGCACGACACCGTTGGGCGAGGCCTGGATGGCGGCGAGGAAATCCTCCAGCCGCGCGTCACTGTTCTGCGCCTTCTTTTCCAGCTTCTTGATCAGCTTGCGGCTGCGTTCGACCAGCTCGCCCCAGGTGCCCGACACGCGGGGCGAGCGCGAGGCGTCGGCCTTGTTGAGCCAGCGCAGCACACTGCGCGCGCGCAAGCCGTCGAAGATGCTCCAGATCAGCGCGCCGACCAAGGCACCGGCAAACGTCCAGGCCGTGGCATCGTTGGCCCAGCCCCACACCGCTCCCAGCGCCACCAGGAGCAGCAGCTCGATCGCACGCCGCGTCATGCGGTGGCGGTGTCTGTGCCTTGGGCCGGGCGTCCCGTGGAATTCACCGCTGTGAGGCGATAGCCGGCACCGCGCACGGTTTCCACCATGCCCGCGGCCTCGCCCAGTGATTCCCTCAAACGCTTGACATGCACGTCCACGGTCCGCTCCTCGATAAAGACATGATCTCCCCAGATCTTGTCAAGCAGCGTACCACGGGTGTGCACCCGCTCCGCGTGCTTCATGAGGTAGTGCAGGAGCTTGAATTCGGTCGGGCCGACCTTGAGTTCGGCCCCGCGAAACGTGATGCGGTAGGTGCCCGCGTCCAAGGACAGATCGCCCACCTGCACCGAGTCTTTCACGATCTCGGGCGCGCGGCGGCGCAGCACGGCGCGGATGCGCGCGAGCAGCTCCTGGGTGGAGAAGGGTTTGGTGATGTAGTCGTCCGCCCCGGCGTCGAGCCCCTGCACCTTGTCGGACTCGTCGCTACGCGCGGTCAGCATGAGAATCGGCACGGTCTTCGTGCGCTCCTGCTTGCGCCACTGGCGCGCCAGCGTGGCGCCACTCTCGCCGGGCAGCATCCAGTCGAGCAGGATGACGTCGGGCAGCACCGCGTCGACCTCGCGCTGCGCCGCCGCACCGTCGAACACCACGGTGGGTGCGAAACCGTTGTGCCGCAGGTTGACGGCGATCAGCTCGGCGATGGCCGGTTCGTCTTCCACCACCAGGACACGGGGTAGCTTTCTCACGATGACACCCCCTGAACAGCACGGCATGTGGCGAAGGAGCGGCTTTGCCCCAGGGCCAGCGCAGAACCGGCTTGGCCGGGCTGCTGCTGGCGCTCCCCTCCCAGGGGGGTGACGCGAAGCGGCGCGGGGGATGTTGTCCAGCTCATCCGACCACCGACTCCACTTTGTCCATGGACGTATGGCGCACATCCTCGCCCATCACGATGAAGATGATCTGCTCGGCGATGTTCTTTGCGTGGTCGCCCACGCGCTCGATCGATTTGGCCAGGAACAGCAGGTCCAGGCTGGGAGAGATCGTTCGGGGGTCTTCCATGATGTAGGTGATGAGCTTGCGCATGAAACCGTTGTACTCGTCGTCGATCTGGTGATCTTCCTTGATGATGGCCACGGCCATGGCGGTGTCGAGCCGGGCGAACGAATCCAGCGTCTTGCGCAGCAGGGCCGCCGCCAGATCGGCCGCCACACGCAGTTCCTTGCTCGGCAGATTGCGCGGCGAGCCGCTCTGGATGATGGATTTGACCATGCGGGCGATGCGCGCCACCTCGTCGCCGGCACGCTCCAGGTTCTGCGTGGTGCGCGAGATCGCCATCAGAAAACGCAGATCGCGCGCCGTGGGTTGCCGCCGGCCGATGGTGGAGATGATCTCGTGATCGATCTGCATTTCCATCTGGTTGATTTTCGCCTCGTTGGCCAGCACCTGGTCGGCCGACTCCGTGCTCAGGTTGACCAGCGCGTACACCGCCTGGTGCAGCTGCGATTCGACCAGCCCGCCCATTTCCAGGACGTGGGTGGAGATGGAGTTCAGTTCGGCGTCGAACTGGCTGGAGATGTGTTTGTCGCTCATGAAAGCACTCCCGTTGCACAAATGGATGAACCTTGGGCCATATCAACCAAACCGTCCGGTGATGTAGTCCTCGGTCTCTGTCTTGGTGGGTTTGAAGAAGATCTGTTCGGTGGCACCGAATTCGATCAGCTCGCCCAGGTACATGTAGGCGGTGTAGTCGCTGCAGCGCGCGGCCTGCTGCATGTTGTGCGTGACGATGGCGATGGTGTAGTCCTGCTTGAGTTCGTGCACCAGTTCTTCCACCTTGCCGGTGGAGATCGGGTCCAGCGCCGATGTCGGTTCATCGAGCAACAGCACCGAGGGCTTGACCGCCACGCTGCGCGCGATGCACAGACGCTGCTGCTGACCGCCGGAGAGCGACAGGCCGCTCTGGTGGAGCTTGTCCTTCACCTCGTTCCACAGGGCCGCCTTCGTCAGCGCCCACTCGACCCGGTCGTCCATGTCGTCGCTGCTCAGATTTTCGTAGAGCTTCACACCGAAGGCGATGTTGTCGTAGATCGACATCGGGAACGGTGTGGGCTTCTGGAACACCATGCCGATGCGCGCGCGCAGCAGGTTGATGTCCTGCTTGTCGTCCAGGATGTTCTGGCCGTAGAAGTTGATCTGGCCTTCGGCGCGCTGGCCTGGGTACAGGCTGTACATGCGGTTGAGCGTACGCAACAGTGTGGACTTGCCGCAGCCCGACGGGCCGATGAAGGCCGTGACCTTGCGTTCCTCGATGTCCATGTTGACCTGCTTGAGGCCCTGGAACTTGCCGTAGAAAAAGTTCAGGTTGCGCAGCTCCAGCGCGTTCTTGGCGGGCGTGGGGGTGGTGGTCATGGGTGAAATCCGGAAAAAGAGGGGATGTGCGGTGTGGGTGGCCGATCGGACGGGCCTCAGACGGTGTTCTTCTCGCGCAGGAACACGCGGGCCACGATGTTGAGCACCAGCACCGACAGGGTGATGAGCAGCGCGCCGCCCCAGGCCAGGCGGATCCAGTTGTCGTACGGGCTCATCGCAAACTGGAAGATCACCACCGGCAGGTTGGCCATGGGGCCGCTCATCTCGGTGCTGAAGAACTGGTTGTTGAGCGCGGTGAACAGCAGGGGTGCGGTCTCGCCGCTGATGCGGGCCACCGCCAGCAGCAGGCCGGTCATGACGCCGCTCTTGGCCGCGCGCAGCGTGACCATGGTCGCGACTTTCCAGCGCGGCGCGCCCAGCGCGAAGGCCGCTTCGCGCAGGCTGCCGGGTACCAGGCGCAGCATGTTTTCAGTGGTCCGCACGACCACAGGGACGGCGATCAGCGACAGCGCCAGCGAGCCCGCCCAGCCCGAGAAGGTGCCCATCGTGGCCACTGCGATGGCGTAGACGAACAGACCCAGCACGATGGACGGGGCCGACAGCATGATGTCGGTGACGAAGCGGGTCAGCTCGGCGGTCTTGCTCTGGTCGCCGTACTCGGCCAGGTACACCCCGGCCAGGATGCCGATCGGGGTGGACACCAGCACCGAAAAACCGACCATCAGCAGGCTGCCGACGATGGCGTTGGCCAGGCCACCGCCTTCGGTGCCCGGCGCGGGCGTGGAATGGGTGAACATGTTCCAGTCGAGTGCGGCAAAGCCGTTGCTGAACAGGACCGCCAGGATCCACATCAACACCACCAGGCCCAGCGCCATCGAGGCCATTGACAGACCCAGGCCCACCAGGTTGGACCAGCGGCGGCGGCGGTAGAGCGTTTGGTTGATTTCCATGATTTTTCTCGTCGATGGGGTGGGCGCGCTCAAAGGCCCTTGGCCTTTTCAGCCCGCAACAGCATCCACTTGGCCAGGCCGAGCACGATGAAGGTGATGACGAAGAGCAGGAAGCCCAGCGCGAACAGCGCGGAGATGTGGAAGTCTGCCGCCTCACCAAACTCGTTGGCCAGCGTGGACGCGATCGACGTGCCGGGCGAAAACAGCGAGGTGGGCATGCGGTTGGCATTGCCGATCACGAAGGTGACCGCCATGGTCTCGCCCAGCGCGCGGCCCAGCCCCAGCATGACCCCGCCGATCACGCCTTTCTGCGTGTAGGGCAGGACCACCTTGCGCACCACTTCCCATGTCGTGCAGCCCAGGCCATAGGCCGATTCACGCAGGATGGGCGGCACGATCTCGAACACGTCGCGCATCACCGCCGCCACGAAAGGCAGCACCATGAACGCCAGCACGATGCCCGCGGCCAGGATGCCGAAACCGTTGGTGCTGCCGCCGAACAGGAAGCCGATCAGGGGCATGCCGCCCAGCACGTTCTGCATCGGCACCTGGGCGTAGTCGGCGAACAGTGGCGCGAACACGAACAGGCCGAACATGCCGTAGATGATGGACGGCACGGCCGCCAGCAGCTCGATGGCGGTACCCAGCGGGCGGCGCAGCCAGGTGGGGCAGGTTTCGGTCAGGAACAGCGCGATGCCGAAAGCCAGCGGCACGGCGATCAGCAGTGCGATGGTGGCGCTGGCCAGGGTGCCCACGATGGCGATCGCGGCACCGAATTCTTCGTTGATGATGTCCCACTCAACGTACCAGATGAACTTCAGGCCGAATTTCTGGAACGCCGGCCAGGCGTTGACGAACAGCGAAACGATGATGCCCAGCAGGGCCATCAGCACCAGCAGCGAGAAGCCCTGGGTCAAACGGTGAAAAAAGATGTCCTGAAGCCGCTGCCTTCTGGCAATCGACTCCATGTTGGGGTTGCCCGTTTCAAGGGGCATGCTTGGCGCATTCATGGTTGTTCCCATGCTCATGTTGACTCCCGTCTGTGTGCTCCGAACCCACCACGAAACAGCATCCGCCGGCGAGCTCGGCGCCGGCCGGCGGATGCCTTGTCACTCGATCCGGTTTACTTCTGGACCTGGCTCCAGACCTTGGAGCGGATCTGGTCGGTCAGGGAGTCGGGCAGCGGCACGTAGTCCAGATCAGAAGCCAGTTGTTTGCCGCTCTTGAAGGCCCAGTCGAAGAACTTGAGCGCTTCGGCGGAGGCCGCCTTGTCGGCGGGCTGCTTGTACATCAGGATAAACGAAGCGGTGCTGACGGGCCAGCTGTCGGCGCCCTTGGCGTTCACCATGGACACGCCCATGCCCGGCACACTGAACCAGTCGGCACCGGCCGCGGCGGAAGCGAAGGTCTTGTCGTCGGGGCTGACGTACTTGCCATCGGCGTTCTGCAACTGCATGAAGTTCATCTTGTTCTTCTTCACGTAGGCATATTCCACGTAACCCAGCGCACCCTTGACGCGGTTGACGTTGGCGGCCACGCCCTCGTTGCCCTTGCCACCCACCGACGACGCGGCGGGCCACTTGACGGCGGCGCCCTTGCCGACCTTGTCCGCCCAGTCCTTGCTGACGGTCGTCAGGTAGTCGGTCCAGTTGTAGGTGGTGCCCGAGCCATCGGCGCGGTGCACGATGGTGATGGCCTGGTCGGGCAGTTTCTTGCCCGGGTTCAGCGCGGCCAGCTTGGGGTCGTTCCAGTTGCTGATGTTGCCCAGGAACATGTCGGCCAGCACGGGGCCGGTCACGCGCAGCTCGCCCGGCTTGAAGCCTTCGAGGTTGATCACGGGCACGGTGCCGCCAATGATGGCCGGGAACTGGATCATGCCGTCCTTCTCCAGCTCTTCACCCTTGACCGGGGCGTCCGAAGCGCCGAAGGTCACGGTCTTGGCACGGATCTGCTTGAGACCACCCGAGGAGCCGATCGACTGGTAGTTCAGGCCCGTGCCGGTGGCGGCCTTGTAGGCCTCGGCCCACTTGGCATAGACCGGGAACGGGAAGGTGGCGCCGGCACCGGTGATGTCGGCGGCCAGGGCAGCGCCCATGGCCATGGATGCGAATGCCGCGGCGGCGATGGTCTTCAGCAGGGTGCGTTTGGTGTTCATGGAAGTCCTCGTGTTGGTGGAAACAAATTCACAACCCGGACTCTAGGGACGCAATGTGACATCTCTGTGACAGTCACAAGACCGTTTCCGGAATCGGCCCGGGCCAGGCGCCACGCCTCAGGCCGGACGCCGATACACTGCTCAGCCCATTTGGAGCCCGCCATGAACACCGTCACGATTTACCACAATCCGAAATGCGGAACCTCCCGCAACACGCTCGCGATGATCCGCAACAGCGGCACCGAGCCCGAGGTGATCGAATACCTGAAAACCCCGCCCGACCGCCCCACCCTGCTGCGGCTCATGGCCGACGGCGCCCTGACAGCGCGCGAGCTGCTGCGCGGCAAAGAGGCCCTGTGCAAGGAACTGGGGCTGGACGATCCCGGGCGCACCGACGAGGAACTGATCGCCGCCATGCTGGCCCACCCGATCCTGATCAACCGCCCCATCGTCGTCACGCCGCTCGGGACGCGCCTGTGCCGTCCCTCAGAGCAGGTGCTGGACATCCTGCCCCAGCCGCAGCGCGGCGCGTTTGCCAAGGAAGACGGCGAGCCGGTGGTGGACGCCGCCGGGCAGCCGCTCAAGACCGCCCGCTGAAGCAAGGCGCCCCAGCGTGCCGACCCGGTGCGCCGGCCGGGTGCGTCACAGGGCGCGCACGTCGCCGCACAGCGACATGAAGGGCTCGCGCACGGTCTGCAGCGTCACGTGGGTGATCTCGAAGCGCTCGTGCAGCAGATCGGTGGCGGCGCGGTAGAACGCATCGTCGGGATGGCCCTGGGGGGTGACCAGATGGGCCGTCATGGCGATCTGCGAGGTGCCCATGGCCCAGACATGCAGGTCGTGCACCTGCGTCACACCGGGCAGGGCCAGCAGGCTCTCACGCACCGCCAGCAGGTCCACGCTGTCGGGCACGCCGTCAAACAGCAGGTGCAGCGACTGCCGGAACAGGCTCCAGGTGCTCCACAGGATGACGCCTGCGATCAGCAGGCTCACCACCGGGTCGAGCCAGGCCCAGCCCACCCACAGCGTGAGTGCCCCGGCCACCACCACGCCGGCCGACACCAGCGCGTCCGCGGCCATGTGCACAAACGCACCGCGAATGTTCAGATCCGTCTCGCGCCCACGCATGAACAGCCACGCGGTGGCCGCATTGATCACGATGCCCACGCCGGCAACGGCCATGATGGTCACGCCCTGTGCGCCCGCCTGCGGGTCGGGCGACATCAGCCGTCCCACCGCCTCCCAGACCAGTGCGCCGATGGCCACCAGCAGCAGCAACGCGTTGGCGAAGGCCGCCAGAATGCTGCCCCGCTTCCAGCCGTAGGTGTGGCGTGCGTCCGGCCGCAGCCGGCCCGCCAGCGCGCCGCCCCAGGCCAGCACCAGCCCGGCCACATCGCTCAGGTTGTGGCCGGCGTCGGCCAGCAATGCCAGGGAATTGACCCGCCAGCCGTAAAAGGCCTCGATCGCCACGAAGGCCAGGTTCAGCCCGATGCCGATGGCGAAGGCCCGGTTGAAGCTGGCGGGCGCGTGGTCGTGGTGGTGCTGGTCGTGGCCGGTGTTCATGCCGATGTTTTTTGCTGTCGTGATGGGTCGAGCATCGCACGCCGGAGCGTCGCGTCAAGCCGGGCCGCCGCAACCCGGGCCCCGGCGCCAAGTTCTCAGCCGTTCAGGCGCCGAACCACTGCTCGATCTTCTCGCGGCTGGGCACACCGCCGGCGTGCACCACCTGGCCGTTGATGACCACGCCGGGCGTGCTCATGACACCGTAGCCCATGATGTCGCGCAGCGCTTCCACCTTCTCCAGCTGGACCGCCACACCCTTGGCTTTCGCCACCTGCTCGATCAGCGCGATGGTGTTCCTGCAGTTGGTGCAACCGGTTCCGAGTACCTTGATGTCCATGATTCACTCCTGTTCCATTTCGAGATAGGTGAGGTTGGCCAGCTGGGGCAGCCAGATCTCCACGTGTTTGAGGTGCCTGAAGGGTGCGGCGTCGAAACGCTTCACGGCGGTCCCGAGGTCGGTCCCCTCCTCCACCGCCTGGCCCATGTGAGCGCGCAGGGCCCTGAGCAGCTTGCCGGTGTCGGCCTGGGCCTTCGCCAGCGTGGTCACACTGCCGTGACCCGGCACCACGACCCTCGGGTTCAGCGCCTCCAGCGCTTCAAACGACTCCAGCCAGGTTTTGGTCTTGCTCACCGGGTGCAGGCCCAGGATTCGGTCCACATAGACCACGTCGCCGGTGAAGACCACGCCGCTCTGCGGCAACCAGACCAGGCTGTCGCCCGGCGTGTGGCCGCCATGGCGGTGCACCACCTGCACGGCCACGCCGCCCAGGTCCAGCGTGGTGTCGGCGTCCTTGAGCCAGCGCGTGGGCAGCACGATCTGGGTGCCGTCCATCTTTTCTTTCAGCACCGGTGCGTTGGCGCGCAGGTGCTCCGGGCCGCGGGCCTTCATGTCGGCCTCGGCATTGGCGTGCGCCATGATTTCCGCGCCCTGCGCCTTGAAGTAACCGTTGCCCAGCCAGCGGTGGTCCTGCCCGCCGGTGTTGATGACCCACCGGATGGGCTGCGCCGTGACCTTCTTCGCAGCGTCGGCGATCTGCTTCGCGCCCTGCAAGCTGGCGCCGCTGTCGATCAGCAAAGCCCCGGCGGGCGTGACCACCAGGCCGATGTTGGCGTTGAGGGCTTCGTTCTCGTAGGTTCGACCCTCGATGTCGCCGACGTGGGCGTACACGTTGGGGGCGACGGGTTTGAAGACGATCTCCACCGCCTGGGCCAGGCCGCTCCACAAGGTGGTGCATGACAGGCCCAAGGCCCACAGAAAGGGTTTCAACACGGTCAGGGTCTCCTTGAATTGTCCGGAAAGAATCGCCACCAGCAGACGCCCGCCGTCAGAGCAAGGCGTTGAACACAAAACCCACCAGCAGGATGCCGCTGGCCACCACCGCAACGAAGGTGGCGATCAAGCGCAGCTTCAGCACCTTGCGCAGAATGATCATCTCGGGCAGCGAGAGCGCGATCACGCTCATCATGAAAGCCAGCACCGTGCCCAGGGCCGCCCCCTTGGCCAGCAGCGCCTGCACGATCGGGATCACGCCGGCCGCGTTGGTGTACATGGGCACGCCCATGAGCACCGCCAGCGGCACCGACCACCAGGCATCCTTGCCCATGAAGCTGGCCATGAACGATTCGGGCACGTAGCCATGGATCAGGGCCCCGATGGCGATGCCCGCCAGGATGTAGGGCCAGACCTTGCCCACGATCTCGCGCACGGCGGCAAAGCCCGCCTGCACGCGGTCGGCCAGCGTGGCGCCGCTGTCTTCAAACCGGGCCGAGGTGCGGGGCATGTCGCGCACCCAGCCTTCCAGATGCGCCTCCATCTTCAACCGTCCGATCACCCAGCCGGCCACGATGGCCACCGACAGCCCCAGGCCCAGATACAGCAGCGCGACCTTCCAGCCAAACATGCCGAACAGCAGCGTGAGCGCCACCTCGTTGACCATGGGCGCCGAAATCAGGAACGAGAAAGTCACCCCCAGCGGCACGCCCGCCTGCACGAAGCCGATGAACAGCGGCACCGCCGAGCAGGAGCAGAACGGGGTCACGATGCCCAGCAACGCCGCCATGACGTTGGCCACGCCTTCGGACCGGCCCGCCAGCAGCGCGCGGGTGCGCTCGGGCGTGAAGTAGCTGTTGACCATGCCCATGACGAACACCACGCCGGTGAGCAGCAGCAAGACCTTGGGGGTGTCGTAGAAGAAGAATTGCAGCGCGCTGCCGAGGTGGCTCTGGCGGTCCACCGGCAAGGCCGCCACCAGCGCTTCGGAGCCCGGCAGCAAGGTCTGGTACAGGGCGAACCAGACCAGCGCAGCCACGATCAGGAAAGCGACTGGCTGCCGCATCGGCCAGCGAGCCATGGGCGAGGGAGAAGCCGAGGTGTTCATGCCGCAGAAGACGCGGCACCTCGCCAAAAGATGCAGGTCGGCTCAGGAAATGATGGAAGCCGGCCCGCCCGCGGTCCGTCCGTCCACAGACATCCAGCCTCAGACCAGCCCGGCGATGGCCTCCACGTCTTCGGCAAACATCTGGCCCTTTTCGGCCAGCACCAGCCGGCCATCGCGCCCGCGCAGCAGGGTGATGGGCAGTCCACGCGGCTTGGGGAAGGCCTTGCGCCAGTCTGGGCTGGCCCAGGCGGCGGGGAAGCTGTAGCCCTTCTTTTTCAGATAGGCCACGGCGTCTTCGGGTTGGCGGTCGATGGACAGGGCCACCATCTGCAGCCCCCGGGCCTTCTGGCTTTGCCAGAGCTGGTCCATGCTCGGGCTCTGCAGCGCGCAGAACGGGCAGGTGCTGGACCACCAGTACACCAGCAGCGGCCGGCCCTCGGCCTGGGCCGGCTCGAACACCGAGCCGTCGAGCAGAGCGATGCGCGGCAGCTTCAGCTCGCTGCCCAGCACGGGCAGCGGTGGCGCCTGGGCTTCCTCGGCGGCTGCCGACACCGGCTGGGCCCAGGCTGCGGGCCACGGGCTGGCCAGCACAGCGGCGGCACCACCCAGCCAGACGCGGCGAGTCCACCGGGCACGCAGGTTGTCGGGCACGGCGTTCGGCTGGGGACGGGGGGCGGTTTCGGGTCGGGTCATCGGAAATCCTGGGGTTCCTGGGGTGCTCCACCAGCGCGGCCCACCGGGGCGGGCAACGGTGGCCGGGGCACAAAATCGTCCACACGGCCAGCTTCGTCAAACGAGACCTGGCAGGCCGTGGTCATACGCTCGCGCATGCGTTGGCGGGCCCGCTGCACGCGGGACTTGGCCGCTGGCAGGCTCAGGTTCTTGAGCCGGGCAAAGTCCCCCTGCGCCATGCCCTGCAGATCGCACAACTGAATGGCCTCGCGGTCCTGCGGGTCCAGCTCGGACAACACGCGCGGCAGGCAGGCCTGGGCCAGCGTGTCCACCGGGTCGGTGTGTTCGACCGGCGCGGGCAGCTCGTCCAGGCCCTCGGGCAGGGGCAGGCTATCGCGCGACACACGCAGGCGGTCGGTGAGGGCATTGCGGGTGACCTCAAACAGCCAGGCCCGCGGCTGCCCGATGGCGCTGAACCGTTCGCCCTGGCGCAGGGTCTTGAGAAACACGTCCTGCAGCAGATCGTCCACCTCGCTCTTCACCGGCGCGCGCGCGAGCAGCCAGCGGCGCAGCTCGGCTTCGTGGCGGGACCAGACGGACAACAGGGTGTTCATGTCGGCGAAATCATGGGCCAGCGGTGGCTGGGCAGCTTCATGTCAATGTCAACGCGTAAATATAAGCGTTTGGCTATTGAACACGCTGACCATGGTCTTTCCCGGCTACGCGTTGATCGCCAAGCGTTTCATCTTCTCCCACAGCGTCTTGCGCGAAATGCCCAAGGCGTCGGCACTCTTGCCCACACTGCCCTCGCAGTGGTCCAGCGCCTTGCGGATGTGCATGCGCTCGGCGTCTTCCACCACCGACTGCAGCGACGGCAGGGTCTCGGCCGCAGGCGCCACGTCCGCAGCTTCGGGTACCGCGCCCCCGCTGAGCACGATGGGTTTGTCCAGCACGCCGCCGTCGCTCATGACCACGGCCTGCTCCAGGTAGGCGCGCAGCTCGCGCACGTTGCCGCGCCAGTTGCGCGCCATCAGGTCGCGCAGAAAGAGCTCGGACATGGCGATCGGTATGCCCTGCTCCGCGGTGATCTGCTGCAGGATCAGCTCGGTCAGCCAGCGGATGTCCTCCGGGCGCTCGCGCAGCGGCGGTATGGCGATGCGGATCACGGCCAGGCGGTAGAACAGGTCTTCGCGGAAGCGGCCCGCGAGCATGTCGGCGTACAGGTCGCGGTTGGTGGCCGCGATGATGCGGAAGTCGCTGTGCGTGGTGCGCTCGGAGCCGAGCCGGAAGAAACACCGCTCCTGCAGCACCCGCAGCAGCTTGGCCTGCATGCTGGCGGGCAGGTCGCCCACCTCGTCGAGGAACAGGGTGCCGCCGTGGGCCCGCTCCACGAAGCCCTTGTGCGCGCGCTGGGCGCCGGTGAAGGCGCCCTTCTCGTAGCCGAAGAACTCCGCCTCCATCAAGGACTCGGGCACCGCGGCGCAGTTCACCGGCACGAAGTCGGCCTTCTTGCTGCGCGGGTCCAGGCCATGGATCATCTGGGCCACCACCTCCTTGCCCACGCCCGACTCGCCGGTCAGCAGCACCGAGGTCTTCTGCGGCGCCAGCTTGCGCACCAGTTCCTCCACCCGGCGCATGGCGGGCGAGATGCCCAGCACGGCCTGCGCCGGCGCGCGCGCGCTCGACACCAGCGCATCGAGCACCAGGGCCACCAGCTTCTCGATGTCGAAGGGCTTGGTCAGGTACTCGCGTGCGCCGGCGTGCAGCGCACTCACCGCCTCGTTCACGCTGCCGTAGCCAGTGAGGAAGAACCAGGGGATCAGGCGGCTGGGCTGCGGCAGCTGGGTGAACCACTCGGTGGCCAGGCCATCGGGCAGGCGCACGTCGCTGACCACGGCGCCCCAGGGTTGTTCGATGTGGATCCAGGCATCGGCCAGGCGGCGAAACCAGCTCACCTCGACACCCTCCAGTTCGAAGCGTTGCACCAGCGACTCCCCCAGGATGAGGTCGTCTTCAATCAGCAGCAGTTTTTGGGTCGTCATGGTGGTGTTGTCTGGGGAGCCAGAAGCTCAGGCTGGTGCCAAACGGCGGGGGGATGGCGTCCGGCTCGGTGGCGGAGAAACCACCGCCGTAGCGCACGGCGAATTCGTGGCAGATCCACAGGCCGAAACCGCGTGGATCGTTGCGGTCTTCGGTGTTGAGCCGCTGCTCCAGGTCTTCGCCCGACAGCACCCGCCCGGTGTTGGCCACAGCGAAGCGCACGGCCTGCGCGTCGGAGCTCAGCACGGCGTGGACCTGCCCGCCCTCGCCCGCGGCCTTGATGGCGTTGAGCAGCAGGTTGAGCATGACCTGGCGGTACACCGTGGAGGGCACACACAGGTCGGCCCGGTTGTCCAGCGCCGAGGTGACCACGACACTGTGCAGCGCGGCGGTCGCGCGCGCCAGGGTGATGACATCGTCCAGATCGGTCTCGGTCATGCAGCGGTCTTCCACCCTGGCCTGGGGCAACAGGGCGGCGGTCATGGTGCGGATCTGCTGCAGGCCGCGCTCGATCAGGTCCACGGCGCGCAGGCGCGCGTCGGGCACGTCACCGTGCAGCCGCAGCGTGCGCGTGGCGGTGAGCAGACCGGCCAGCGGGTTGTTGATCTCGTGCGCCACCGCCGCCGTGATGCGGCCCACGGCGGCCAGCCGCTCGGCCGAGAGCGCGCGCTGCTCGTTGGCCTGGCGCACCGACATCTCGGCCAGCAGGCGCCGCACCGCGCCGGCGATGCGACCGAGTTCGGGGTCCGTCACCTGGGGCACCAGGCGCTGCAACACCGGCAGGTCCACCCGTCCGATCAGGGCGATGCTGCTGGCGATCTGCGCCACCGGCTGCGCCATGCGCCCGCCCACGAACCAGCCCAGTGGCACCAGCACGACCACGGCCAGCGCCGCTCCGATCAGCGCAGGCATCGCCAGCGCGGCCCAGTGGGGAGCGAACGCGGCGGCGTCCACCTCGGCATAGACAAAGCCGATGACTTTTTCATCGTCGCTTCGGATCGGCTGGATCAGGGCCATGCTGCCGTCGCCCGCGTCCAGCGCCTGCGTGGTCGGCACGTCTTTGCCGGGGGGCAGGCGGCGGCCGTTCACGGCCACGCCCAGGGCCTGGTCGCCCGTGGGCAGGCGGCGCGGATCGGACCCCGCGAGGAAACGCCCTTCCGCGTCCAGGATGGCGGCGCGCGCATGGCCCTTGCTGGCATCCGGCAGCAGGGCCGCCGTGTTGCGCAGCAGCGCGTAGGCGCCCCAGGTGTCCTCGGCCACCAGCAGCGGGCGCCCCTGGGCCACCAGCAAGGCGGTGACCCTCTCGACGGTGCTGACGATCTCCTGGCGCGCGCTGCGGGCGGAAATCTGGGCCGCCACCACGCTCACCAGCAGCACCGACAAGGTCACGGCCAGCGCCAGGCCCAGCGGTATCTGGATGCGGTAGGGCAGTCGCGGCAGCATGGTTCAGCAGGAAGTTCAGGCGCGCACGGCGCCCACGCTGAGGGCCAGCGCCTTGATGGAATCGAACAGCGCGGGCGCGGCGCTGGAAAAACCGTTCAGGTTCAGCGCGCGCAGCAGCGCCTGCCCTGCGGCGTCCTCGTGCATGCGCATCAGCGCGCCGCCCAGGGCCAACAGTGCAGCGCCGTGGGCACCGGCGCGCACCACCATGGGCGGGAACGCGTAGAAGTCGGACTTCCAGACCACCTCGGTGTTCGCGGCCGAGGCCATCTTCTGCAACTGCATGGTTTCCCAGACGTAGCCATCAATGCAGCCCGCGTGCGCCAGACCAATGGCCACCGCCTCGGCCACGTTGCGGTGGCTGTGGGCAAAGAACGAGCGCCGCAGATCCCGCTGGCTCAGCCCGGCAGCGCGCAACTGCGCCTGGGCCACCAGCCAGCCCGAGTTCGACAGCGGATCGGAGTACGCCAGCACGCTGTTTTTCAGGTCGCCCCAGCCCCGTGGGCCGGAAGCGCCGCCCCGGGTGCGGATCAGGTAGGACTGGTAGAGCGGCTCGCCCCGGTACAGCGGCACCGCCAGCAGTTCCAGCTGGGCCTGGTGGCGCACATAGGGGTAGCCACAGATCCAGGCGGCGTCCAGCTGGTCGGAGAACAACAGATCCAGGATCGCCTGGTACGACTCCCTGGCCACGAAAACCACCGGCGCCCCCACACGCTCGGACAGGTACTCGCTCCAGCGCGCCAGGAACGCGGCCTGGTCGGCCAGGATCACCGCCGTCAGGCCCACGCGCAGTGGCGCCACCGTCTGCGCGCGCGCGCCGAACAGCGTCAGGGCCATCGCGGCCCCCAACCCCAAGCTTTCCCGACGTCGCATCCAGCGTTCCCCGCGTGACCGAAACAGGCCCGCAGTAGATAACGATTTCGTAACACCGCCGCCCCGGAGAAACCCTAGCCACGTTTCGTTTTCGTAACCACCGGGCCAGCCGCGCGGGCAGCGCCATGCCGCGTCTCCAGAGGGAAAAAGGCCCCGAACACCCACCAGGTGGGTGGTGGCACGCGAGTTGCGCAAAAGAAGCTGCAAGACACGCCCGAAACAAGAACCCCCACACCATCCCAGGAGACACATCGATGAGTGAAGCAACAAGCACCTCGTCCCCGGCGGCGGGAGGCAAAGCCGCCAAGAAGCGGTACGCCATGGTCGTCGACACCCGCCGCTGCATCGGCTGCATGGCCTGCCAAGTGGCCTGCAAGGCCGAGTACGACACGCCGCTGGGCGTCAACCGCACCTGGGTGCCGTACAAGGTCACCGGCAAATACCCGAACGTCTCGCGCAAGTTCCTGCCGCGGCTGTGCAACCACTGCGAAGACCCACCGTGCGTGCGCAACTGCCCGGTGGAAGCCACCTTCGTGGTGGAAGACGGCGGCTTCGTGCTGCAGCGCTACGAGCGCTGCATCGGCTGCCGCAGCTGCATGGCCGCCTGCCCCTACAACGCGCGCTTCATGCTGCCCTCGCACCGCACCTACACGCCCATCACCAACGTGGTGGACAAGTGCACCTTCTGCTTCCACCGCGTGACGCAGAACCTGGTGCCGGCCTGCGTGCAGACCTGCATTGGCCGCTCGCGCGTGTTCGGCGACATCAACGACCCCAACAGCGAGGTCTCCTACCTGATCGCGAAGAACCCGACCCAGGTGCTGCGCCCGGAACAGGGCACCAAGCCGCACGTGTTCTACATCGGCGCCGACCGCAACCAGACCGAGTTTGGCCGCGAGGGCTACCAGAAGCTTGAGGTGATGGAGCAGGAACGCTCCGCCTTCAAAAAACACTTCAATCTGTAAGGAGCACACACCATGGGTGAATACGTCTGGTTCCACGATGTGTCGTGGCATTCGAGCTACGCGATCTACTTCTTCGTCATCGGCATCCTCGCCGGGCTGTCTTTCCTGTCCTACGGCTCCTGGCTGACCCCGGCCCTGCGGCCCCTTCGCGAGAAGGCGGCCTACATCTCCGTCGTGCTGCTGGTGCTGGGCGGCGCGCTGCTGATCGCCGACCTGTCGCAGCCGCTGCGTTTTCTCAACACGCTCAACCCGATGTACATACACTTCACCTCGCCCCTGGCCTGGGGCGCGCTGAACATCACGGCGTTCGGCATCGCCTCGGTGCTCTACATCCTGGCCCTGCGAAAGGGCGACGAGAAACGCGGCAAGCTGCTGGCCACCATCACCGCCCTGCTGGCCCTGGGCCTGCCGGTCTACACCGGCTTCGACCTCTCGGTGCACCAGTCGCGCCCGGTCTGGAGCACGCCGGCGATGCCGGTGCTGTTCGTGGCGCTCGCCATTGCCTCGGGCTCCGCGGTGGGCTCGCTGCTGGCGGGTTCCAACGCCGCGGCGCAGAAGGTCCTGCGCGACTTCATGCTGTGGTCCACGGCAGCGGTGGGCGTGGTGCTGGTGGCCATCCTGGGCACCACCCACTACGGCGGCGTGGCCGATGAGCTGACCTTCCAGATCCTCACCAGCGGAAACATGGGTCTGGTGTTCGTGGGCCTGGGACTTCTGGCCGGCATTGCCGCGCCCATGGCGCTGATGCTGCTGGTGCCAGTGGGCCAACAGACCCGGGGCTTGCTGATGCTCTCGGCCGTGCTCATCCTGATCGGAAGCGCCGCGCTGCGCTACGCCATCCTGATGGCGCCCCAACAACTGCAGACCCTGTACTAACCGCCAGAGAGGACCCCACCATGAAACTCCCCAGCCTCAAGCGCCGCACATTCCTCCAGGTCGGTGCCGGCACGGGTGCTGCCGCCGCCACGGCGCCGCATCTGCTCCACGCCATGGAGAACGACCTCGGCGGCAAGGACATCGGCCCCGTCACCGCCGTGGAACGCCGCGCCGTGCCCACCAACTGCCACGTCTGCAACATCCAGGACGGCGCGATCGCCTACCTGGAGAACGACCGCGTGGTCAAACTCGAAGGCAACCCCGAACATGTGTCCACCCGCGGGCGCCTGTGCGCCAAGGGCAATTCGGGCATGTGGTACAGCTACGACCCGGATCGCATCCTCTACCCGCTCAAGCGCGTGGGCGCGCGGGGCGAAGGCAAGTGGAAGCGCATCACCTGGGACGAGGCGCTGACCGAACTGGCGGGCAAGCTCGACGCGGCCCTGAAGGAAGACCCGAACACCATCATGTTGAAGTACGGTCGCAACCGGACCGGCGGCAGCATCGACCGTTTCATGAAGACGCTCGGTTCGGCCACCGTGGTGAACCACACCTCGGTCTGCGAATCGTCGAAGAAGGTGGGCATGGAGCCGACCTGGGGGCCGGACATCGAGACGCCGGACTTCGCCAACGCCAAGTACGTGCTGAACTTCGGCTCCAACGTGCTGGAAGCGTCCTACTTCCATAACCCGCTGTCGCAGCGGGTGACCGAAGGCCGGATCGACAACCAGATGAAGATCGTGACCTTCGACGTGCGCCTGTCGAACACCGCGGGCTTCTCGGACGAGTGGATTCCGGTCTTCCCGGCCACCGACGGGGCGGTCGCCCTGGCCATCGGCCACGTCATCCTGCGCGAGGACCTGCAGGATTCGGACTTCATCAACAACTGGACCAATGTCACGGTCGCCGAACTCAAGGCGCACTACCAGCAATACACGCCGGAATGGGCCTCGAAGATTTCCGGTGTGCCGGTCGAGACCATCGAGCGCATCGCCCGCGAGTTCGCCACCACCAAGCCGGCCACCTTGTTCACCTACCGCGGCCCGGCCAAGCACCTGTATGGCTCGTACAACGAGAAGGCCTGCATGATGCTGCCGATCATGACGGGCAACGTCGAGAAGAAGGGTGGCTACTGCCTGCCGCGCGGTATGGGCTGGCCGCAGCCGATGCCCGAGCCCGGCAAGCCCGCGAAGGATTCCTACCTGTCGCACCCACCGGACTACCCGCTGGCCGCGCACAAAGTCAGCCATCTGGTGCCCTTCTGGATCGCCGAGGGCAAGCAGAAGATCAACGTCTACTTCACCTACCAGGACAACCCGGTCTACACCAACCCGGGCTCGATGGCGGTCTGGGGCAAGCTGTTCAAGGACGAGAAGCTGATTCCTTACCTCGTTTCGATGAGCCCCTTCATGGGCGAGGAAACGGCGCTCGCCGACCTGATCCTGCCCGATTGTCCCTACCTCGAACGCTGGGAGCCGGAGTCGATGCCCAACTCGCTCTGGCCGTGGCTGGGCATCCGCCAGCCGGTGCACAAGTCGCTCGGCGAATCGCGCGAAAACCGCGTGATGCTGCGCGACATCATCCACAAGCTCGACCCGGACGGCGCGCGCGGCATGAAGCAGTTCTGGAATTTCAAGGACGGCGAAGACTACATGCGCCACCACTTCGACAACGTGCCCGGCCTGAAGGAGGCCGGCGGCCTGAACTTCCTCAAGCAGCACGGCGTCTGGCCCATCTACGGCTCGCTCAACCCCAAGACGGGCAAGGTGTCGGACAAGACCGGGCGCGAAATCCAGGCCGAGTACGGGCTGTTCCAGAAGGAACTCTCCGCCGCCGACATGGCCGGCGCCACCGTCGAGAAGGACGGCACCATCACCAAGGGCGGCAAGGCCATCGGCGTGCAGCGGGGCGGCAAGAACTGCGTGGGATTCCCGACCGGCAACCGGCTGATCAACGTGCGCGTGGACCAGTGGGCCGAATACGGCTTCAACCCGATGCCGACCTTCAAGCGCATCCCGTGGCACGAAACCATGAAGGACGACGAGCTGATCCTCTCGACCTTCAAGCTCAACGTGCACAAGCAGTCGCGCACGGCTGCCGTCAAATGGCTGGCCGAGATCGCCCACAGCAACCCGGCCTGGATGAACCCCGAGACGGCCGCGAGGCTGGGCGTGAAGACCGGCGACCTGGTGCGCATCGACAGCCCGGTCGGCCATCTGGTGACCAAGGCCTATGTCACCGAAGGCATCCACCCCAAGGTGGTGTCCATTCCCACCGGCTTCGGCCACTGGGAATACGGCCGCCTGGCCACACTCAAGCACAAGAGCGCGAAAGGCGATGCCAGCCACGGCCAGGACGACCCCGATCTTGCCAACGTCTGGTGGGACGACAAGGGCGTGCACCCGAACAACATCATCCCGGTGGTGGCCGACCCGATCGGCGGCTCGCAGGGCTGGTACGACACGGTGGTGAAGGTCACCAAGGCCGGACCCGATGACCGGTATGGCGACAGCGAAGGGAACTGGGAAAAGCACGTGGAAGCCTTCAAGGAAACCATGCGCTACGCCTACACCGGCGACCTGCACCGCAAGATGCACCCCGAGATGGCGTCGTGGGCGGGGCCCGAGAGCGTGAAGCACCCGGCCGGGGGCGGACATTGATCGCCGCCGCCTTCGCCCTGGACGAGCCGCTGGCGGCCGAACCAGCGGTGGCCGAGCCGGCCCTCGGCGGTGAGGCGCTGCGCGCGGAGTGCCTGGCCCGTGCCGACCTGTACCGCATCCTGGCCGGCGTGTTCGTCGAGGAGCCCTCACCCGGATTCCTCGCCGCGCTGCGCGAGCCGGCCATGCTGCAGGCGCTGCAAGACGCCAACCTGGATTTCGGTGCCGACTTCCTGGCCAGCGATCTGCCCGCGCTGGCCGAGACGCTGGCCTGCGAGTACGCCACACTGTTCGCCTCGTCGGGTGGTTTTCCGCCCATCGAGTCGGTGCGCCTGACCGGGCGTTTCAAGCAGGAACCGCATTTCCAGATGGCCGCGCTGTACCAGCGCCTGGGTTTCGAACAGGTCAAAGGGCGCTTCGAGGTGTTTCCCGACCAGCTGGGCATGGAGCTGATGTTCGTGGCCGAACTGCTCACGCGCGCGGCCAGCGCGCTCGCGCAGGACGACCAGGCCGCCTACCGCGAACTGGACAAAGAGATCAAGCGCTTCTGGACGCTGCACCTGGGGCGCTGGGTGCGTGGCTACAGCGGCCTGATCGCCCGCGCGTCGAACCACTCGTTCTACCGCGAGATGGCGCGTTTTCTGGGCGGCTTCGCGGTGGAGGAAATCGCGGCCATGGGCCTGAACCACCTGAACGATCTGGACCAGGGCCAGCTGGAGGTGCCCAAGTCGGAGATCCAGCTGGAGTTCAACCCCGACGAGCCCGTATGCGGCGAATGCCCGCCGGGCCTGGCCGAACGCGGCGCGGCCGCCACCGGCGCACGCGTGATTCCGATCACGCCCCTGCGCGATCTTCAACTCGGAGACTAGGCACCATGTTGCTCGATCTGCAAGCGCGCCCCATCCTGCCCCCGGACCGCCAAGTGCTGTCCGAGCTGGACTGGGGCGAGGTCGCCACCCTGTGGAACAACAACGAGCTGGGCGCCCTGCACGACTGGCTCAATGAACGCTGGTCGCGCCTGATCCGCAACAGCGTGCTGGGCCAGTCGGACCCCGAGGCCGAGCTGCTGCAGGCCCTCGCGTTCGCCACCCTGGCGCTGTTCTTCACCCAGAACCAGAACCAGGAAGGCGCACTGCTGATGCTGGACGACGCGCTGATCGCGCTCGGCAAGTACCGGCCGGCGTACCTGGGCGTAAGGATCGAGCCGATCTACGCCACGCTGCAGGAACTGCGCCCCATGCTCGTGGGGCTGGCACCCAACGCGGACTGCCCCATGTGGCCCTTCGTGTACCCGAAGTTCGAATTCGACCGGGCCAACCCATGAGCGCCGCGCCGGGCCGCTCCCAAGCAAGCTCGCACCGCAGTGCGCAGCACGGAGCTTATCCAGTGAGCGTTCAATTCTGCTGCCTGGCCCGCCACCATGGCGAGATCGCCCCGACCGTGCCGACCCTGGTGCACTACACACCGGCGCTGGCCGTCGGCTTCACCAGCGTCGCACGCGCGGGCGTGGTGCTGGGCGCCGAGTCCGAGGCCATCGCCGCTTCGCTGCTCGACGCCGGCATCGGCAAGGTGTTCGTGGGCGAAGCCGCCCTGCGCGACGCGGGCGTGATCGACCGCCTGGTCCGGCGCTTCGGCGCGCAAAGCGTGGGCCTGCACCTGCCGGTGCAACGCCAGGCGGTGAGCTGGTCGTTCGACACCACCTCCAACGAAGACTTCAACGTCGTTACCCCGTCCCTGTGCGAGCCCACCTGGGAGGTGCTCCGCGCCGACGGCACCCCCACCGGCATACGGGCGCTGGCCTGCGCCCAGGCCATGCTGCGCCGCGGTGTGCGCTCGGTGCTGCTGCGTGCGGACATCGCCGACGATGCCGACCTCAACCTGTGCGCCGGTATGGTCGAGGCGCTGGGCGAGGCGCTGTGGATCGCACCGCTGCGCGACCCGGCGCCGCCCATCGCCGACTGGATCCAGTACGGCCACGCCACCCAGCTGGCCCTGCCCTCCGCGCTCTATGGCCGGCGCCAGGAATGGCTACCGGCCGCGCTCTCCCCGGAGCAACGCGCATGAAACACCCCCTGCGCCGCTTCGGATCTTTCTCTCTCAGCTTCCCCGGGGTCGTCCACACGTTCCCGGCTGTGCTGCTGGCGGCCGCCCTGCTCGGCGCTGCGCCCGCGCGGGCCGACGTTGCCCTGCGTGGCGCAGCCGAGCTGACGCACGACCTCCAGAGCGCGCCACCGTGCTGCGTGATCGACGCCCGCAGCGAAGACAGCCAGCGCGAGCACCCGCTGGCCGAGGCCCTGCGTTACCGGCCCGGCCTGCAGATCGTGCCCACCGCGGCCATCGTCGTCGTGGCCGACCGCGATCAGGAGGCCTTGCGCATCGCCGCGGTCCTGCTCAAAGCGCACCCGGGCAAGACCATCTACGCAGTCAAGGGCGGCGTGGCGGCCTGGGAAACGGTGCTCAAGTCCCAGAGCACCACCCCGTCTTCCCAGGCGCCGGGCGCACGCCCCGGCATCAGCTTCGTGATCCCGCACAACACCTGCGAGACCGGCACGCCGCTGCAGATCCTGCAGGGCAAACCCAAACCCTGACGGCTTTTGCCCATGCCCGACTTTCGCGCCAACCGCTGCACCCGCTACCGCTTCCGCTACAGCGAATGCCGCCGCTGCGCCGACGCCTGCCCGCACGAGGCTATCGGCCTGACCGACGAAGGCGCCACCCTGGTCGCGGACGCCTGCAAGGACTGCGGCCTGTGCGTGAGCGCCTGCCACACCAGCGCCTGGACCAGCCCCACGTTCAAACCCATCGACCTGTTGCGCGAAGCGATACAGCGGTCCGCCCTCAGCCTGGCCTGCGAACCCTCGGGCTGCGGCCCCGTCGCGGACGCCACCGTGCCCTGCCTGGGAGCGATCGATGCCGTCTGGCTGGCCTACATGGCCCGGCGGCGGATTCCGCTCACCCTGCACGGCAGCGGGCATTGCGCCGAGTGCGTGCACGGAAAAACCGGCGCGGCCCAGCTCCAGACCAACCTGGAAGCGCTCGACGAACTGCTGAAAGCCGCCACCCCACCCGACACCGACGGCGAGCCCCCGCGCCCGTTGCCCGACTGGCGGATGCCGGTCCTGGCGCAAGACCAGCGCGCCCCCGGCGCACGCGACCTGGCCGCCCGGAAAAGCGCCGTCGCCGCCTCCCGGCGCCAGTTGTTCCGACGGATCTTCCGCCACGGTGGCGACGCACCGGCCGCGCCCAACCATGGCGGTGCGCCAGCGCAGGCGCCGCAGAACACGCCGCAGAAGGCCATCCGCGCGGGCGCCTACGCCGTGTCGGAGCAGCGCGAGCTGCTGCAGATCGTGTCCCGCCAAAAAGACAACGCCCCGTTTCATGTGGCCTACCACGAGGCCCTGCCGCTGCTGCAACTCAGCCTGCAGCCGGGCTGCACGCTGTGCGAAGCCTGCTTCCGGGTCTGCCCCACGGGCGCCCTGCAGATCGAAGAAAACCCGGGCGACTGGGCACTGACCTTCCAGACCGACCGCTGCGTGGCCTGCGCGGTCTGCCTGGAGGTGTGCCAGCCCCGGGTGCTGGACGCGGCGCCATCGTTCGATGCACGGCCGGAGCAGGCTGCCATCACGCTGATCCGCCAGACCAAGCAGCGCTGCGCGCGCTGCGACCGCCATTTCGTCTCGCCCTCGCCGCAGAAGACCTGCACGGTCTGCAGCGACGACGAAGACGCTTTTGCCGCCATCTTTGGCAACGACTGAACCCCCACCCCCGTCATCAACCCCCACCCGAGGAGACCAGAACATGCAATGGGAATTTTCCGTGGAAGACGTGGTCAAGGCCCGTGCCGAATACGGCCTGGCCGACTTCCGCCGCGATCTGGCCGAGGAAGTGCGCTCCAACCTCCTGTCCACCGACGAGGCGCAGCACACCCGCAGCTTCAACCTCATCTACGACATGTGCTACGCGCTGGCCACCGACAAACCGTTTGACGACTTCCTGGCGGCCTTCGCCTACGACCCGCCCACCTGCCAGTTCCTGAGCGAGCTCAAACCGCACATGGACGACAACGTGGCGATGCTAGGGGCCATCCTGCAGCGGCTGATCATGGACCGGGTCGAGGCCCACATGCCGCTGGAGCACGCGGTGCAGGACGCGGCGCGTTGGCACGCCAGCGTCGTGGCCGGCCAGCAGCCCCTCGCCAGGAGCGCGTGATGGACGCCACCGTCAGCCCGGAACTGTCGGACTTCGCCAGCGCGCTGATCCACTCGCGGCACAACGTGTCACCCCGTCGTCTGGACGCGCCCGGGCCCACGCCGGCCCAGTTGCAGACCATCCTGGGCGCCGCTGCGGCCGCGCCCGACCACGGACAACTCACGCCCTGGCGCTTCGTGATCGTGCCCTATGCGCGGCGCTGGCTGCTGGCCGACGCCTTCGGGCTCGCCCTGATGGACCGCGACCCGAACGCCACCGGGGAGCAGATCGACAACGCGCGGGAGAAAGCCCACCGCGCGCCCTTTCTGATGCTGGCCGTGGCCCGCCTGAACGACCCACACGCCCTGGCCGACACCCCGCCCCGGTCCCATGAGCCGGCCGAGGCCGAGGTGGGCGACGCCGAGCGCCTGGTGTCGCTGGGCTGCGCGATCCAGAACATCCTGCTCACGGCCCACGCGCTCGGCCTGGGCACCGGCCTGACCAGCGGTCAGGCCATGGCCTCGCCGCGCCTGCGCAGCCTGTTTGGTCTGGGGCCGGGCGAACAGGCCATCTGCTGCATCAACATCGGCAGCGTCACCCGGCGCAAGACCCCGCGCCTGCGGCCGCACACGGCGGACTACATCAGCAGCCTGTAGCCAGGCCCGGCCGCCCGGGGAGCCTCGGCGCCAACAAACAGTTTCCATTTTTCGCCGGCCCACGCGGGCGCCTGTGGCCGTCCGGGGTGCGCTCCATGCGTCACAATCCGGGCTCCTCATCCGACTTCCCGGACCACCGGCCCCCCACGGGCGCCGCCGTGGTCATCTCTCCCTATGCAAAACGGAACCCTCCTGGCCGCGATCGACCTCGGCTCCAACAGCTTCCGGCTCGAAATCGGCCGCTTCCACTCGGGCCACATCGAACGCATCGAATACCTGAAGGAAACCGTCCGCCAGGGCAGTGGGCTGGACGAAAACAAGGTGCTGAACCAGGCCGCCATGCAGCGCGGCTGGGAATGCCTGGCCCGTTTCGCCGAGCGCCTGCACGGTTTCAAGAAACAGCAGGTGCGCGCCGTGGCCACGCAGACCCTGCGCGAGGCCAAGAACCGCGACGAATTCCTGCGCAACGCGCAGGCCATCCTGGGCTTCGCCATCGAGGTCATCTCGGGCCACGAAGAGGCCCGGCTGATCTACCAAGGCGTGTCGCGCCTGCTGCCGCAGTCCGACGAAAAACGCATGGTGGTGGACATCGGCGGGCGTTCCACCGAAATGATCCTGGGCGAAGGCTACGAGGCCCGCCGCATGGAGTCGTACCGGCTGGGCAGCGTGGCCTGGTCCACGCGCTACTTTCCCAAGGGCCAGTTCACCGCCGCCGCTTTCAAGACCGCCGAGGTCGCGGCCAAGGCGGTGCTCGACGAGGCGCTGGACACCTTCCCCCCCTCCGAATGGAACGTGGCCTACGGCTCCTCGGGCACGATGGGCGCGGTGGCCGACATCCTGGCCGCCAACGGCTGGGCCTCCGGCGTGATCACCCGCTCCGGGCTGGACTGGCTGGTGGAGCGGCTGATCAAGGCCGGCAACCTGGAACAGGTCCGGCTCGACGGGCTCAAGGAAGACCGCCGGGCCGTTCTGGGCGGCGGCGTGAGTGTGCTGCGCGCCATCTTCGACCTGTTCGATATCCAGCAGATGCTGCCCGCGCAGGGCGCGCTGCGCCAGGGCGCCCTGTACGACCTGATCGACCGCGACACCCACGGCGGCGACGTGCGCGAACGCACCGTGCGCTGGCTGGCCGAGCGTTTTTCCGTTGACGAAGCCCAGGCGCAGCGGGTCAGCACGGTGAGCACCGCCCTGTTCTCCCAGATCGCCGCGGTGGATGCGCAGAACGAACGCTATTCGCAGAAGCTGGCCTGGGCCGCGCGCCTGCACGAGATCGGCACCCACATCTCGCACGACCGCTCGTACCACCACGGCGCCTACATCCTGGACAACGTGGACGCGCCCGGGTTCTCGTTTCCCGAACTGCACCGCATGAGCCAACTGGTGCTGGGCCAGCGCGGCAAACTGCGCAAGCTGGAGCAGGCGCTGGGCGACGAACTGTTCGCCAAGCAGCTCATGAGCCTGCGCCTGGCGGTGCTGCTGTGCCATGCGCGCCAGATGCCGGAGCACGAGTCGGTGAAGCTGAGCTTCAAGCCCGGTGCGTTCAAGCTCGCCACCAACCCGGGCTGGGCCAAGCGCTACCCGCAGTCGGCCTGGCTGCTGGGCGAAGAGGTGCTGGCCTGGCAAAAGACGGCCTGGAAGTTCACCGCGGACATCCGGTGATGCTGTGAGGCGGCGGTGCAGGGGCCGCCCGCGCCACCGGCCTGGCAGCCGTGCCCGCCCGGGTCGCGCCGGGGATGATCCGATATTGTTATAAACTGTATATACCGTTTATACCTTTATGGAGCTTCCCATGGCCAGCAAGAACAGCACCAAGAACCAGAAACTCGTGCGCGACAGTTTCACCATCCCCAAGGCCGAATACGCCATCATCGACCTGCTCAAGACCCGCGCCATTGCGCTGGGCACGTCGGTGAAGAAGAGTGAGCTGCTGCGCGCCGGCCTCACGATGCTCAAGGGCCTGAACGACGGCGCCTTCAAGTCCGCCCTGGCCGCCGTTCCCACGCTCAAGACCGGCCGCCCCAGTGCCCAGGGCAAGAGCGCCACCAAGGCATCCACCAAAGCCGCGCCGCCCACCCCGACCGCTGCGATCCCTGCGGCGCCCACCGCGGCCAAACCCGTGCCCCCCAAGGCATCACCGACCGCGACAAAGACCACCGCGAAAGCCGCAGCCCCCAAGGCCGCCGTGAAGACCGCGGCAAAACCTGCCGCCAAAGCCGCTCCCCGCAAGCCAGCCCTGCCCGCGGTGAAGACTCCGGCGAAAAAGGCGGCCAGTAAGAGTAAGGTCGCTGCCTAACCTGCGCTTCCCCTCGTTCGGCGAGGCTGGTCGGCTCCAACACCGATGCCGTGGAATTTCGCCTGACGAGCGCCTGGCCCTACGGCAAGGTCCATGTACTGCGGATGGCCCTCCGCCAACGAGGCTTACTTCCAGCAGCCTGAGGTGGCTGCTGCTCCCTTGGTTCCCACTTGGTTCAACGTGAGCTTTCCACACTTGGTGTCACTCGCCTGGGGGCCACCCTCTACGGGCGCGGCGCTCAACAGATAGGTTGAGCCACTGATGGCAGGCGTGCCTTCAATCGCAAAACTGTAGATCCCGGTCAAGTCGGTCTTGCATGAAAACGACGGGAGGGCCGCCGTATTCACTGTGGTCGTACACCCCGCCCCCGTCTTGTCGTAGGCCAGACAGGTGGTGTAGTTGCGCTCCATCCATTGCGCATGTTCAATCAAACATCCTGCGGCCAAGCTGCGACGCGTCTTGATGACGTGGCTGAGGTAGGAGGGATAGGCGATGGCGCTAAGGATGGCAACGATGACCACGGTGACCATCAACTCGATCAAGGTGAAGCCACGGTTGCGCCGCATGGGTGTCAAGCGACTGTTTGGAGGGGAGTACATATCTTCTACTGCTGCTTCAGTTGTCGACGATCTCACGCCATGCGATTCGCCCCTTGAATGAGGATGCGCCCAAATTGACCCGTACGTCTTTTGGCTCTGGTGTCGAGCCACCCACGACGAGGCGGTCTCCAATCAGGATGGCCTCTCCTGGCTTGCCGACGCCCACATCGATCGAGCTGACATAGTCGCCATTCAATGCGTCGCCCTTGTCGAACTTGCCGTCGTTGTTGACATCGAACAGTGGCTTGGTCAGCCGTGCGCCCGTGAACGGGTTGATGGCGTTGAGATAGCCCCTGCCACCAGGAAGGCACACATCGTCGAGCGGGATCACTGAGCTGGCGAGGAGAACAGGCTCCGCAAGCTTGTAGTAGTTGGAAGCGGTAACGATTCTTTCTCCCGCAGCTGGCAGGTCAAGGTAGAAGCCCTTCTTCCCGACCATGTCCCCATTGGTTGCCACCTCAATGGTCCTGACCGGCTTGCCAGAAACAGTCCCGGTCTTCTGTTTAAAAGAGCGCTCCTTGAGATCGGCACGACCGCTGATGGGGCTGCCTTCGTCAATCAGGCCGTACCACGTTTGCTGGCTGGTGTCGGAAGGGTCAGACAACTGGAAATCACTGCCCGTACCAAAATGGACGAACCATTTGTCGAAGTGGGTATCACCGGACACGGTGTTCTTGGTCGCGGTAATGCGCGCTGTAATGGGCTGGGCTTTTCCGCTACCGTCCTTGGCGGTGAACAATGGGCTGCCCGACAAGGCAATCTTCCAGTTTTTTGGGTCGGCGTCGGACAGATCAAACTTCCAGACATTGCCTTTCAGGTCACCCGCATACGCGGTGGTCACCTTGCCCGCCGTGTCAAAGACCAGCCCAGGTGTTGCCAGGCCGTTGTCACCAGCAACCGCGGTATCGAGTTTGCTCAGCAATTTGCCTGTTTTCAGATTGAAAACATAGAGCACGGCTCGCTGGCGGGTACTGTTGTAGCCGTTTCCAACGATGACCGCCCAGTCGCCGTTTTGCATTTTTGCAACCATGGGGCGGCCGAGCATATAGCCCAGATCCGTGTCCGCGTCCGTATCGGACAGATGCTCCCATAGGACATCCTCGCCTTTGAAGCTGCCTGGCGTAGTGACATTGAGGGCAAACAATCCCTTGCCACCGCGTCCCAGCGCCGCCACCAACAAATTTTCGCCAGGTGTCTGAGATTGGGACGTGACAGAGATGTCGCCATCCACGAAATACTGATGATTCGTGTCGTAGCTTGGCGATGTCAGGGCTTTCAGCCGCGGCAATCCTGTGCTGGGAATGTAGGCGAACAGCTCCGTGCCCGTTTTTGCGTCAAAGGCGTGCAGCATGCCATCGTTGGCGCCAATGAACACCGTTCCAGAGTCCTTGCTATAAGCCGGCGACGAATGCGCAATGTCGCCCAAGACGGTGGTTGCGGACCGATTCCTCAGCGTGCCGCCTTTTTGCAATTCTCGGGTGCGAACGCCACGAATGTAGTCCAGCAGGTGTTCGTCGTTGTCGAACATGGCTTCTTCGCTGTCGGACAAGTTCGCCCACGTGAACTGCTTGCCCTTCAGGCTCTCGCCCTTTGTCGAACCGAAATATATCTTCCTGCCGTTGCTGCCATTGGGCTCCGGAATTTCCGCCGCAGCGTTCCAGGCGGGTGTGGATGAAACGCCCTTGGTAGTGACGGGGTAAGCAACCAGATCGCCCGACCACTTGGCGCTGTTGTAAATACCTTGATAGACCAAGGCGCTCGTGCTCAGGGATGTGCTGTTGGCAATCACGTTGCCGCCACTGGCATTGCGTTCGATGATGTTGCTGAACGCCTTTTTCAGGGACTCTTTCAGTTTCATCGGGTTCTGCACCAGGAAATAGGTGTCGGGAACGCCGTCGCCATCGGCATCCCACTCTTGTTCAAGATTGGGGGTGTTGCTGCCGTTTCGGTCCACAAAGCCGCCGTGCTTCGCGGCGTACCACAGGGGGCTTTTCAACAAGGTGGCCGCATTTGCCGTGCCTGGCGAGAATGCGTACGTTGTCACAGGCTGCCCAACGCTGGGTATGCTCTTGCACTTGGTGGTTTCCTCTGCTGTCAGCGTGGTCTTGTCGCAGTAGCCGGCCGACTCCCCGGCCGGCACGTTCAGGAAATACGCAGGGCTCTCCGGTTCATCGCGGGCCACCAGATAAACGCCATCGCGGTTCGTGCCCGAAATGATGTAGCCCATGTTCTGCTTGCTGTTCCCTTGCTGGTAGGTGGGCGTCACGGTGACTTCCAGCTTGTTGTCCGCCGTGGCCCTGATCACATAGCGAGCGATGGCGTCCATGTCGTGGTCGGCCCCTTGCTCCACGTCCTCGAAGTTGATCTGAAACTCCGCGTAGTAGCGCCCCCCATTGACCTTTTCGTTGCGGTCTTTGGGGCCTGAGTTGGCGATCTTTTCGACATAAAAGTCAACAATCTGGTTGGTTGGCTGGAACTTGCCTTTGACCGCAGAAGCGTCGCTGTCCACCGTCTTGGAAAACGGGATCAGGGCGATGACTTTGCCGCTGGGCAATGTGGCCTCGATGCTGGGCAAGGGAGAGCTCAGCGCCACCACAAAGTTGTCCACCGTCTGCTCTCCGGCGATGGAAGGACGCAGGTCGGTGGTTTTGGCGTACCGGGACACCGAAGCGCTGTAGTAACTGCCTTCTTTGGTGGGTTCCTCGGGGGCCAGACCCCGGATGTTCCCCAGCGACTCGACCTCCTTGGCCGTGGGCGCGCTGTCATAGGTGGAACCGGACTGGCCAATGAAGCGTTGCCCGGTGATGTTGGATTCAACGCCTGTGATCACGCGACCTTCAGCTGTGACGTCTAGCCCCGCCAGGTCGCCGAGGAAGAAGCCCATGTCCCCAGCGTAATAACCCCACTGGTTCTTGACCGGAATCTTGAAGGAAGAACCGGGGACCGAGTCGGAGTCGTACGAGGGATTCACATCCGATATCGTCAGGAAGTTCGCACGGGCACAGACCGCCGCCTTGGCCTCGCTGGCGCTGTCATAGGGGTCGTCCCATTTGACCGAGTTCAGGCCCATTTCAGCGTCCACGGTGGATGTGCCGTTGAAAGCCGCTGTGGGAGTCTTCTTGCCTGCGTAGTAGCGCGTGGCTTCGTACAGCATCTCGCCAATGGGGTTGCCCCAGTCCACGAACTCGCCCTCGGACATGGGGCGGTCCAGAAGCCACGTATTGCGATAGAGATTGTCGCTTCTGCCGTTGTTGAAATCGCGGATGCGCAATGCGTCAAATGTCTTCACGATGCGGGCATCGCCGGTAAAGATGCCCGTGTCCGGATCGACCTCGGTCGAGAAAGATGACATGACCTTGCGCAGTCGGCCACCGCTCATTGCCTGGTCGTAGCTGCCGGTGAGCAGGCCGAACAGCATGCTGTCTTTTTCGCCAAACTCGTGAAGCAGACCGACCGGTTTGTAGATGGGCTTGTCGCTGTCGCCGTACTGCTTGCAGTCAGTGTTGTAGGTCGCGGTGCAGACTTGAACCCGCACCTGAAAGTCCTGGTTGCCCGTTCCGCTGGGAAAGTCGGCCTCCCAATAGTAGGTATCCAGGACGCCAAGTTTGTCCGACAGCACCGGGCGCTCTTTGCTGGCCCACTGCCAGATGCGAACTTCTTTATCCGGGTTTTTGACTCCGTTGCTCCACCCACCGTCGAGGCCCCCGACGTTGGTCTTGATACGCAACAGGGGATGCAGCTTGTCGCTGCAGTCGCTGAGTGTCTTGCAGTCCGTCCCCGCATTGGGCGTCATGCTGCCAAAGAAGTGCCGTGTGCCCTTTTTGGGTTGATCAAGCGCGGTGTAGTCGCTAATCCGGTAGCCATCCGTTGCGCTGCTGTGATATTCCTTGCCCCAGCTGTGAGCGTCTTGAGGAATGTAGGCGCGCCGAATCACGGTCTCGGACTTGGTGTCCACTTCACGGTAGCCGCCATAGAGCACCTTGCGCAATGCATCGATGCGGCTTGTGGTCATGTAGTTGAGCCAGCGCCCGGACCAGGCGCCATGGCTTTCATTCTTGCAGGCACCCTCTTCATTGCTTTCACCCTTGGGCTCGAAGCGGTTGTTAGCCGAGCTGTAGTCGTAGCAAAGGTCCGTGTCAAACAGTCCGAAATACTTGATCGAGGGCTTGAAGCGCAGATCCAGCGTGCCGTCGCCATCGATGTCGCTCGCATCGTTGTAGGCCTCATAGAAGAGCTTGTGGTCTTTGCCTGCAACCAGCATCGTCATGGGGATGGCACCCGTTGTCGAGCCCAGCGGGACGTTGGGCCACGTGACGGCATTCACAGCCAGGTTGCAGCCAATCAGGGCGGCGCACAGCCCCCATTGGGCCCAGCTTCTCAGGTTCTTGTGGATGTTCATGATGGTTTCTCTGCGAGCCTCTTCTTATTCAGTGGCGTAGATCGATTGCAGCGTGACGGCTGCCCGATCCGCACCAGCGTTGCTTCGCGCCGTGACCCGGTACCGTTTGCAAGTGACGCCCGAGCTCGGGTCTGTCGGTTGACAAGGGAAGGTGTCCCCCAGGTATTCCACAAAGTACTGCGGCGTGATCGAGATGCCGCCACTGGTGACCTTGGTGCCGCTCTTCCACCCGGCGAATTCGCTGTCCTTCCAACGAGGCTTTTGCGTGGGTGACGGCGCCCCACAATAGCCCTCGCTGCATCCGGTTCCTGCTGCGGGTGTGGGGCGGGACTCTTCGACCAGTGCCTCCGCTTCACGCAAGGCCGCTTCGGTTGCCTGAAACGACAGGCTTCGATCAAAGCTGTGGGCGGCCATGCGCTCTTCCAGGGCGCTGGATTTCAAGGCAGTGAGCCCAAGGATCGTCATGACAAGAAGCATGATCAGCGCCACGATCAGGACCACGCCCTTTTCCTTGGCCGGTTGTCGCAGGCGCGGCTGTCGTTGCTGGCGAATGTGGTGGTTCATGGGGTGCGACTCCTGAGGTTCGCAACGAATGTCAGCTGACGCTGAATGGGGTTGTTGTTGGTTCCGATGTTGCCGCTGCTCACCAGCGTGAGCGTGACCTGGACCGCCACCACTTGCTTGGCTGCGGCCGTGGTCCAATCCGTGATCGCGGAGGCGTCGACCCAGTTTGAGTCCAGCTCCCTTGATGCAACGTCCTGGAGCAGGTACTGAATCTGCAGGTCACTCACGCCCTCGGCGATTTCTTCACTGGCAGTGGCACCGGCTCTGAAAAGAGACTTCCCGCCTCGGCTGTTGTTGCCCACGTACCAAGTGGCTGCGGTCAATTCGGCCAGCACGGCATTGGTGTCAAACGCCTTGGTGGTTCCCGCATCGCAATTGGTGGGGTAGCCCAGTGCGGTCGAGCAGTTTCCGGGTGCCACCGTTGGTGCCGCCTCATCATCCGTTGCTGCCGCCTTATAAGAGGCTTGGGTGCCATCGACGCCCGTGAGCTGTAGCAACGTGGCCGAATGACCATCGCAGACCACCACGAGCTTGCCGCCCTTGAAGGCATGGCCGGTCGGCAGCTCAAATTCGGCGGCGGCGGTGTCGTGGGAAACGATGAACGAGCTGTTGCCCAGGTCTCCGCTGAGCATGCTGATCGCGTCGGTTCCGGCAAGACGCTGCCCAGCTTCAGAGCCAAATGCAACGGCAGGGGCTTCGGCGCCGTCGTACCCGACAAGGGTACCGCCCGCCCAGTTCGATGACCATTGGCTGGCACTGCCGTTGAGCACATTGGCGATCTGTGTGGAGCCACACATCGTTCCTCCGGCCTGCCGAAGCTCCTTGGCCATGACCTCAAAAGAGGTGCGCAAGTTCTCCTGGATGCGACTCAATCCCTCGTTGGTCCGAAAAGCCTGCACGTTGGCGAGATAAATGCCGATGGTTCCGCCAATGATGAACAGTCCCAGAGTGACTGCGATCATCAATTCGATGAGGTTAAAGCCCCGTTGTCGCGCAGGGCTGCAGACACCGGCGTGCCGGCATGGTCGAAGCCGATGAGGAGCCTTCACAGTCGACTCCTTGTCGTAACCGTTTGTGCGCCAAGGCCACCAGCCAGCGTGTCGTCCCATTTGATTTGAATCGTGCATTCGCCGTCCGCATGGCAAAAGACAGCACCACAGGTCGAATCGCGGTCTCCCATGGTGCTTCTGAGGCGCCCAACCCAGCTTTTTTTGGTGTTGTCGGCCAAGGTGGTAGCGGTGATACCAGCGGCACTGCACACAGCCTTCAATGGCAAAGTATTCGATGTGGCGGTGTTGTAAGCGCCGCCCAGTGCGCCAGCCCTGTCCGCTCGCATGGCGTCCAGGATGGCGTAGCTGAGCATCACGGCCTGGCTGCGGAATTCGCTGCTGCGCGTGGTCTTGATGGTGTTCAGCTGCAAGCCTGCCATGCCCAGCAGACCGACGGCGAGCACGAGCACGGCGACCAGTGTTTCGAGCATCGCAAAACCTCGCTGACTGGAGCGGGGTGGCCCATTCTTTGGGGGCGGCACATGCCGGCCTCGGCAGAGGTCTTTTACAGAATCGCTCATGTTGCGGCGGGGCATGTGACGGTCGAGGAGATGACGGATGACTCGATACGGCCGACTGGATTGACCGTGACGTTGCGGGCGCGCCGGGCGTCTCCAAGGGCAGAGGATTTGCTGCATACCCGCAGCGTCCCCGACTGCGTGCTTCCGTTTATCAATTTGGCGCGACCATCCGGCGTGAAGGACACATAGGAGGAGACGTTGGTCGTGCCTTTCACCATGGTGAGGTTCTCGCCAGTCTGATGAACCAGGAGCACGGTTTCTTTTTCGTCGACGACAGCGTCCGAGTCTTTGTCCTCAAACGCAATCCATCCCGTGGACCAGTCCCCTTCGGTCGCACAACTGGACCCGTCACCGCTCTTGCATACGGTCACCCGGCGTCCGCGACGGATGGATTCAGATCGGGCTGCGTTCAGCGAAGTGATGAGATCGCTCGTCTGGGCGCTCAGTCGGTTGGACGCGATGGTGGCGCTGAAGCTGGGTGCGGCAAGGGCCATCAGAATCGCTGCCAACGCGATGGTCACCATCAACTCGATCAAGGTGAAACCTGAAGATGTGCTCATGCTGAAAATGCCTTCAAGAAAGGTAAACCGAATAAAGAAGAGTTGAAGGACCTGGACCTGGCCCCGGAAGCCGCGAAAAATTGGCGGACTCCATCTGCTGACGGATCTGGTCGATTTGCCCAGTCCGCAACCGACGGGAATGGTCGGAAAGTCCTGTCACCAGCCGGATCAGAACGGTGGCGACAAGCCGCTGTGCTTTTTGCGTGAGCGAGCCCAAGAGGGACAACTTGCCTGTACCCGCAACGCCGAGTTCGACCCTGTCAACATCCACGGCCATGGCGATACACGCTTTGAGTTGGGCGATCCGAGCCGTTTCGGCCACTTCCGTGTCGACAGTAGCGATGTCGAACACAGACGAGACGGCCTGTGGTTTTCCGGCGCCCTCAGGCCCAGTGAACAGCACGGTCCACTCCATGTCAGCGCCAGATGTTGTCGTTTGGGCGTTTCCACAGCCGGTCAATCAGATGGAGACTGCACGTTGGCGAACGGCGCTCAGCGTCAGACCCGGTCAGCGATTTGGAATGTCCGCTTATCTGGATGAGGTTTCCCCCCATCGGGCGCACGGCCGGTGGCGCGCGTACGCAGTCCACATCTGACACAAGATCGGGTTGTGGCTGGGTCAACGGGAGCCATGACTGCAGGCGCAAGACCCTGCATCTCGCTCCGGCCTGATCGACCAACACATTCATGCGCACAGCCGTTGCACTTTCGCGGCTCGCGCATGCTGACACCAGGATCCGATCGAGCTACCCGCTCGGGAGAGGGCTCCCCTGGACCACGGCTGCAATTGGGCAGGAAGAGTTGCCCCAACAGGGGAATCAGCGGCGTCCACCCTCGACCTGTGACGACAAGGCGTATGCGGAATGCGCGTGTTGAAAGTCATGAGTGATCGCTATGAGGGCGGTGGATGAGGAGCGCGATTCTGGAAGATCACATTTCGTACGAGTGTCAAACTTTTTACAGTGTGTTGATTTGTAACAACTATGCTTTCATTAATTATTGCAATCGTTTGTTTTTTATGAATTTTTTATGAAAAACGTCACACTTCGTCGCGCGCTCAGTTCAGACCGGTGGTATCGCTCCTGTCACAGCGAGCTGCAAACGGCCCTGGTGACCTTGGCCCGCCCCGTGCGCTTGGCCCACGGGGAGGAGCTGTTCCTCCTGGGTGAACACAGCCAGGGTCTGTTCTGCGTGCTGGAAGGTGCGCTGCTGCTCAGCAATGTGAACAAGGATGGCCAAGTGGCCGTGTTGTCGCAGGTGGAACCCGTTCAATGGTTTGGGGAAATATCCACCATTGACCGCGGGCCGCGGCACTTCTCCGCCTACGCCAACGGGGACACCCAGGTTCTGTGTGTCGATGGAGCCCGCCTGGAACCCTGGCTCAATGCGCACCCGCTGTACTGGCGGGACGTCAGCGTGCTGGCCTGCTGCAAGCTCCGTGTGGCCTTGGACGTGATTCAGGAGCCGGCCTTTTTCACGCTGGAGCAACGCATCCTCAAGCGGCTCGAACGCATCGCGTCCGGCTACGGCAGTCGGGTCACGCCCGGGAAGCATGTTCAAGTCCCTCAAGAGGTGATCGCCCAGATGATGGGCGTGAGCCGCCAGAGCGCCAACCGCGCACTGAAAAACCTGGAAGAGGAAGGTCTGATCTCGCGAAGCTACGGCATCGTCGAACTGCACACCGACGCTGACACCTATGACAGATCGTGTGGCGGGCCGACCGCGTCAAGTCCCCCGCAAGACACGGAGCACAGCGCCTGAAAGGTGCCCCCTCAGAGCAGCTCGGGCGTCTGCACCGTCAGCAGCAGGGTCTGCAGGGTTCCGTTGCGTTCGCGCTGGCGCAACCACCAGAGCGCGCCCTTTTTCATCGGGCAGTCTTCTTCGGCCAGACCGAGCAGGCGCGCGATCACGCGGCCGAGCGTGGGTTGGTGGCCGACCACCACCACGGTGGACTTGCCGTGGGGCCACTGCACCAGCTCCAGCAGGGTCAGCGGGTCGCCCTCGGGCCCGAGCTCGTCGCGCAGCTTGAACTTGCGCCCCAGCGCCAGCGCCGTCTGTTCGCAGCGGTGCGCCGGGCTGGCGTAGATGCGCGCGCCGTTGGGCAACTGCCGGTCGAGCCAGGCGGCCATGCGGGCGGCCTGCTTTTCGCCGCGCGGCGTGAGCCGGCGGGCCATGTCCTGCGCATCGCCCTGCGCCCCCCCAAGCGGATCGGGGTGGTCCTGGGCTTCGGCGTGGCGCCACAGAATCAGGTCCATGCCTCGGCTCCTAGCCTTTGCTGCCGTAGCGCGCCATCAGGCTCGCCTGGGCCGAATGCAGCACCGTGCGCGTCTTGCCGGTGCCGGTGATGGCCGCGGGCACGTACCGGCCATCGGGCTGGAGCAGCCAGGCATCCTTGGTGTCGTGCAGATAGGCAGATAAACACTCGTCCATGATGCGGCTGCGCAAGGCTGCATCGGTCACGGGCCAGGCCAGCTCCACCCGGCGCAGCATGTTGCGGTTCATCCAGTCGGCGCTGGCGAGCCAGAGCTCTTCGGCGCCATCGACGCGGAAATAGAACACCCGGGAGTGCTCCAGCAGGCGCCCGATCACCGAGCGCACACTCACGTTGTCTGTCACCCCGGGCACCTGGGCCGGCAGGATGCAGGCGCCGCGCACGATGAGGTCGATCTTCACGCCCTGCTGCGAGGCCAGCGCCAGCGCGCGCGCCAGCGGCTCGTCGGTCAGTGCGTTCATCTTGAGGATGATGCGCGCCTCTTTGCCGGCCTTGGCGGCAGCGCCTGCGGCCTCGACCTTCTCCAGCATCGCCTTGTGCAGATGAAACGGTGCGATCAGCGCCTTGTTCAGCCGGGGCAGGCGGTTCTGGCTCGCCAGGTGCAGAAAGATCTGCTCCAGGTCGGCGGTGAGCGCGTCATCGGCCGTGAGGTAACTCAGGTCGGTGTAGAGGCGCGCGGTGCCGGGGTTGTAGTTGCCGGTGGACAGGTGACCGTAGCGGCGCAACTGACCGTTTTCACGGCGGGTGATCAGCATCATCTTGGCGTGGGTCTTGAGGCCCACCACGCCATAGACCACCTGGGCGCCCACCGACTCCAGCCGCTCGGCGTAGTTGATGTTGGCCTCTTCGTCGAAACGCGCCTTGAGCTCCACCACGGCGGTGACTTCCTTGCCCCGGCGCACGCCCTCGCGCAACAGGTCCATCAGCTCGGACTTGGCACCGGTGCGGTAGATCGTCTGCTTGATGGCCAGCACGTTCGGGTCTTCCACCGCCTCGCGCAAGAAGGCCAGCACGGCGTCGAAACTCTCGTAGGGCTGGTGGATCAGCACGTCGCCCTGCTGCAGTCGCTCGAAATACGACTGTCCCGGGGTGAGCTGCAGCGGCCAGCCGGCGTTGTAGCGCTCGAAGCGCAGCGCGGGTGCGTCCACCTGATCGATCAGCTGGTTCAGCCGCACCAGGTTGACCGGGCCGGGCACGCGGTAGAGCGACTGCACGGGCAGCGCGAACTGCGCCAGCAGAAACGAAGACAGGTACTCCGAGCAGCCGGCCGACACTTCCAGCCGCAGGGCCTCGCCATAGTTGCGCTGCTGCAGCCCCTTGCGCAGCGCGGTGCGCAGGTTCTTCACCTCTTCCTCGTCCACCGCCAGATCGGAGTGGCGGGTGACGCGGAACTGGGAAAACTCGGTCACCTGGCGGCCCGGAAACAGGTCGGACAGGTGCGAGCGGATCAGGCTGGAGATGGAGACGAAGTGGGTCTGTTTGGAGCCCTTGACCGGGGGCATGCGGAAAAAGCGCGGCAGGATGCGCGGCACCTTGACGATGGCGATTTCGTTTTCGCGGCCAAAGGCGTCCTTGCCGGTGAGCCGCACGATGAAGTTGAGCGACTTGTTGGCCACCTGGGGAAAGGGGTGCGCCGGGTCCAGCCCCACAGGCAGCAACAGCGGCTGCACCTCGCGCGCGAAGAAGTCTTTCACCCAGCGGCGCTGGCGCGGGTTGCGCTCGCCGTGGGCCACCAGCTTGATGCCCTTTTTCTCCAGCAGGGGCAACAGCTCGTCGTTGTAGATCGCGTACTGCTGGGCCACCAGCTCGTGCACCTTGGCCGACACCTGATCGTGCGTGGCGGCGGTGTACAGACCGCGCTGCTCGTTGGCCTTGAACGCGCTCAGGTGCGGCGCCATGCGCACTTCGAAGAACTCGTCGAGGTTGCTCGACACGATGCTCAGGTAGCGCAGCCGCTCCAGCAGCGGCACGTCGGGGCGGCGGGCCCAGTCCATGACCCGCTCATTGAAGGCCAGGATGCTATGGTCCCGGTCGAGGAATTGCAGGCGGTTGTTGTTGATGTTGGCGCTCATGGGTTCCGTCAATGGGTACGGCCATGCCCGCCTCGCTTCCCCCAACGATCGGCAAGGGCACGCCTGTTTGACGATTATTCAACGGCGGGATGACGTTTGTGTGACAGTTTGACACGCTTGAGCATCGACCCCTGCGGCGCCGGCGCGCCCGGGCGGGTGCTGCGCGGCGTCGTGGTCCGCTCGGGCGCCACCGCCAGAAACGACACGAACAGCTCGGCCGCCCGGCCCCAGCCGAACAGCAGCGCCCGGTCGCGGGCCTCGTGGCGCTTGACCTTGAGCGCATCCACCCAGGCCTCGTGCAGGTCTTCACGCAGCGCGCCGGCGGCGCTGTCGGCCACCACCTGCAGCGGTCCGTCCACCGGGTAGGCCGCCACCGGCAGGCCGCAGGCCATGGCTTCGAGCATCACCAGGCCAAAGGTCTCGCTGCGGCTGGGAAACACGAACACGTCGGCGGCCGCGTACACCTGCGCCAGCTCGTGGCGCGGCAACACGCCGAGCCAGTGCACGTTGGGGTAGCGCTCGCGCAGGGCCGCCTCCAGCGGGCCGACCCCACACACCACCTTGCTGCCGGGCACGTCCAGATCGAGAAAGTCCCCGATGTTCTTTTCATAGGACAAGCGCCCCACGAACAGGCTCACCGGCCGGGCCAGTTGACCCAGCGGCGGATACACCTGCGCCTCGTCGGCCAGGGCAAACAAGCGCGTGTCCACCCCGTGCGTCCATTCGCGCAGCTGGCCGAACCCACGCTGGCGCAGCATCTGCAGCACGCCCGCGGTGGGCACCATCACACCGCTGCTGGGGCGGTGGAAGTGGCGAAACAGCGCGTAGCCCCAGGACAGCGGAACCCCCAAGGCGGCGTGCAGGATCTCCGGGAACTTGGTGTGGAACGCGGTGGTGAACGCGAGGCGGCGGCGCAGGCAATGGCGCCGGGCGGCCCAGCCCAGCGGGCCTTCGGTGGCGATGTGGATGGCGTCGGCCTGGGCCGCGTCGATCAGCCGCGACAGCCGGCGTCCGGGAAACAGGGCCAGGTCAATGCCCGCGTACCCCGGGCAGGGCCGGGTGCGGAACTGGCCGGGCTGGATCACCACCACCTCGTGGCCGCGGGCCTGCAGCTCGCGCACCAGCTCCACCAGCGTGGTCACCACGCCATTGACCTGGGGTTGCCAGGCGTCCGTTACCAGCACGATCTTCATTCATGTCTCCCCTGTTCCCAATATCCGGTGGCGCGCCCAGCCTGTGCGCCTTTCAGGCGTTGCTGGGTTCGCGCCATGGTTCGTCCGTGGCCTGGACCAGCGCAGGCACCGGCTGCGCCGTGGACGCGCCCCCCGCCGCATGGACGCTCGGGCGCCAATGCACCAGCTCCAGCCGGCCATTCATGTGCTCCACCAGGGCCGAAAGGCTCTCGACCCAGTCGCCGTCGTTGCAGTAGAGCGTGCCGTCGATGCTGCGCATTTCGGGCCGGTGGATGTGGCCACAGACCACGCCCTGGTAGCCCCGCTGCCGCGCCTCGGCCGCCACGGCGCGCTCGAAATCGGTCACGTAGTTCAGCGCGCTCTTGACCTTGTGTTTCAGGTACTGAGAGAGCGACCAGTACGGCAGGCCCAGGCGCGCGCGCAGCGAGTTCAGGTGGCGGTTCAGGCGCAGCGTGAACTCGTAGAGGTTGTCGCCCACGTAGGCCAGCCACTTGGCGCACTGGATCACGCCATCGAAATGGTCACCGTGCACCACCCACAGGCGCTGCCCGTCGGCCGTGGTGTGGACGGCCTCGTTGCTGACCTCGATGCCACCGAAGCTGTGGCCGTGGAACTGGCGCGCGAACTCATCGTGGTTGCCCGGCACAAACACCACGCGGCAGCCCTTGCGGGCGCGGCGCAGCAGTTTCTGCACCACGTCGTTGTGCGCCTGCGGCCAGAACCATTTGCGTCGCAACTGCCAGCCATCGATGATGTCGCCCACCAGATACAGCGTCTGGCTCGGGTGGTGCTTCAGGAACTCCAGCAAGGCGCTGGCCTGGCAGCCCGCCGTGCCCAGGTGCAGATCGGAAATGAAAACGGCCCGGTAGCGGGACCGTTCTCCGCCATCGGCCGGATGCTCGTCGTCGGCATCGGCGCCGATGGGCAGAACCCCAGCCAGCCCCCAACCGCCCAATGCTTCAAAGGTCGTTCTCATCGTGGTTCCTTTGGGATCAGCAAGCCCAGCAGAGCAGAAGTGACTCATCCCAGGGCACCGCCGGGCCGGCTTTGCCGGACGGCCAGTGCCGCCCCCTGGGGGGGTCGCGCGCAGCGCGGCGGGGGGGGTCAACTCCCCAAGAAGTGTTTGCGATAGCGCGCCGGCAGGTCGGCGATGCGCATCAGCATCGGCAGGTCGGCGGCGTTGAAATCCGGGTCCCAGGCGGGTGGGCCCAGCACCTTGGCGCCCAGACGCAAGTAGCCCTTGATCAGCGCGGGCGGCTCCACGTCCAGCGTGTCGTCCAGTTGCTCGATGGGCAGCGGCAGACGCGGGCGCACATGGCAGTCGATCGGGGCCAGGTGTTTCTCTTTCACCTGGCGCCAAATGCTGGCCGCCGCATGACCGCCGCCCACCACACCGTGCGGGCCTTCGTATTGCATGGGGATGCTGGCGCAGCCGATCATGGTGTCGAGCTGGTTGCGCACCATGAACTCGGCCAGCGCGCCCCACAGGGCCATGATCACGCCGCCGTGGCGGTGGTCCTTGTGCACGCAGCTGCGGCCCAGCTCCACCATGCGCTCGCGCACGCTGCGCAGGCGGGTCAGGTCGAACTCGGTGTCGCTGTAGGTGCTGCCCACGCGGCGGGCCTGGGCCGGCGTGAGGACGCGGTAGGTGCCGATCACCTGGCCGCTGGTGGCATCGCGCACCAGCAGGTGTTCGCAGAAGTCGTCGAACAGGTCCACATCGTGGCCGGGCACGGCGTTGGACAGGATGGCCCCCATCTCGCCGGCGAACACGGCGTGCCTCAGCCGTTGGGCTTCACGAACCTCGTCCAGATGCCGGGCCCACGAGACATCGATGCCGCTCCCTGCGGCAGGCGCCCCCAACGCAGGCGCCACCAGGGCTTGTGGCTGGAAATCGGTGCGGGGATGAAGTGACCTCCGTGGCCGGGTGACCGGCGAGAAGTCCAGCGTCGGGGTGGGCAGTTCTTTCATGTTCGGCTCCAGGTTCGGTGCGCCTGCCAGAGGCGCGGTGTTGATTGGGCTGTTGTTCATGAACCTGCATTCTGGGAACCGGGCGTGACCTGTTTGTGGCACTTGCGTGAAGCTTTCATGACATGGCCGACGCACCACAAAAACCCGGAACCAACAGCCCCAGGTCATGGCACGATTCGATATTTCAAGTATTATTGAAACATGGAAATCACCACCCCCCAGGAATCCCAGGCCCTGAGCGCCCTGGCCGCGCTGGCCCAGGTGCAGCGCCTGCGCGCCTTCCGTGCGCTGGTCGTGGCCGGCCCCGACGGCCTCACACCCGGCGTGTTGGCCGAACAGCTGGGCGTGTCGCCCAGCGCGCTCTCGTTCCACCTCAAGGAACTGGCCCACGCCGATCTGGTGAGCGCCGAGCCGCAGGGCCGCCACCTGATCTACCGCGCCAGCTTCGACCGCATGAACGCCCTGCTCGGCTACCTCACCGAACACTGCTGCGCCGGCCAGGCCTGCGAGGTACTGTCGGATGCCGGCTGCACCGACTGCGGGACGACGCCATGAACCTGGCCGACGCCATCAACTTGGGCTGCGCCTGCCAGACCCTGCAGCCCTCACGCCTGCGCGAGCAGCTGGAAACCAGCCCGGCGCTCGGTGGCCTCACCGCGCGCCTGGCCGAGAGCCACCCGCACCTGTTCTCCGCCAGCGCCGTGTTCCTGGACCCCAGGGTGCAGCAGCAGATCGTGCAGGCCGTGCAAACGCTGGAGCGCGTGATTGCCCTGCCCGCCTGGCGCGAACAGGCATTGGCGCGCGCCAACCCCATCGCGGCGCTGGACTGGGGCCCGGCCGGCGTTTTCATGGGCTACGACTTCCACCTCGCGGCCGACGGCCCCAAGCTGATCGAGATCAACAGCAACGCCGGCGGCGCTTTCCTCAACGCCGCGCTGGCCCGGGCGCACCGCGCCTGCTGCACCGGCTTCGAGCCATTGTTCGACCCGACCGATGCGCTGATGCGGCTCGACGAAGTGTTCGTCGCCATGTTCCGCGCCGAGTGGCAAGCGCAGCGTGGCGACGCGCCGCTGCGCAACGTGCTGATCGTGGACGACGTGCCCGGCGAGCAGTACCTGGCCCCCGAGTTCGAGATGGCGCGCGCCCTGTTCGCCGCGCAGGGCCTGATCGCCGTGGTGGCCGATGCGCGCGAACTGCAATGGCGCGATGGCGCGCTCTGGCACCCAGCCCTGCCAGGCGACATGCCGGTGGACCTGGTCTACAACCGCCTGACCGACTTCTACCTGCAAGACAGCGGCCACGATCCGCTGCAGCAGGCCTACCGCGCGGGCGCGGCCGTGGTCACGCCACACCCGCGCACCCACGCGCTGTACGCCGACAAACGGAACCTGATCGCGCTGTCCGACGCCGCGCTGCTCGAAGCCTGGGGCATGGGTAAAACCGACCGCGCCGTGCTGCGCCAGGTGGTGCCCGCCACGCAGCGCGTCACAGCCGACAACGCCGACGCGCTCTGGGCCCAGCGGCGCACCCTGTTCTTCAAGCCCGCCGCCAGCTTCGGCGCCCGCGCCGCCTACCGCGGCGACAAGCTCACGCGGCGCGTGTGGGGCGACATCCTCGCGGGGGACTACGTCGCCCAGACCACGGTGCCGCCCAGCGAACGGCTGGTGTCCGTGGACGGCCAGACCATGCTGCTCAAGCTGGACCTGCGCGCCTACACCTACCGCGGCCAGGTGCAACTGCTGGCCGCGCGCACCTGGTCGGGCCAGACCACCAATTTCCGCACCGAAGGCGGCGGCTTCTCACCGGTGGTGGTGCTGCCGGCCGCCGCCACGCTCCCCGACCCCTTTCCTTTTCAAGCCTGACCGGAGATTCCGATGAAACGTTTTCACGTCCACCTGCACGTCAACGACCTCGACCAGAACATCGCCTTCTACTCGGCCCTGTTCAACCAGCCGCCCACCCGCACCGAAGGCGATTACGCCAAGTGGATGCTGGAAGACCCGCCGGTGAACTTCGCCATCTCCACGCGCGGCGCCAGCACCGGGCTGGACCACCTGGGTTTCCAGGTCTCGTCCGCCGACGAACTCGCCGGCCTGAAGGCCCAGGCGCAGAGCGCCGACATGGCCCTGCTCGACGAAGGAGAAACCACCTGCTGCTACGCACGCAGCGACAAATACTGGATCACCGACCCGCAAGGTGTGGCCTGGGAACAGTTCCACACGCTGGACAACATCCCCGTGTTCAGCGAGGCCCGCGCACCCGAGGCGACCGCCTCGGCCTGCTGCGCCCCCCAGGCCCCGGCGGCGGCCCGGCCCGTGTCCATCCCGGTCGCGGCCGCGCCGTGCTGCGGCCCTTCGTCGTCCGCCCAAGCGTCCGGCTGCTGCTGAGCGCCCCCATCAACGAACCCACCTTCGCCATGTCCACACCGAACCCGACCCTGAACGTCCTCTTTCTCTGCACCCACAACTCGGCCCGCAGCATCCTGGCCGAGGCCGCCCTGAACCACCTGGGCAAGGTCAAGGGCGTGCAACGATTCCGCGGCTTTTCCGCCGGCAGCAGCCCGCGCGAGAACCAGCAACCCAACCCGCTCGCGCTGCGCGCCCTGCAGGACGCGGGCATCTCCACCGAGGGCCTGAGCAGCAAGAGCTGGGACGTGTTCGCGCTGCCCGATGCGCCACACATGGACCTGGTGATCACGGTCTGCGACAACGCCGCCGGCGAGGTCTGCCCGTACTGGCCCGGCCAGCCGGCCACGGCGCACTGGGGCTATGCCGACCCATCGAACGCGCCCGGCAGTGAAGCCGACAAGCTCGCCGCCTTCAAACAGACGCTGCTCGCCATCCACCGCCGGCTGGAGCTGCTGATCAACCTGCCCCTGGCGAGCGTGGACCGTCTGCTGCTGCAACAACAGGCCCGCGATCTGGCACAGAAAGACTGAACACCATGGGACTCTTCGAACGCTACCTCACCGTCTGGGTCGGCCTGGGCATCCTGGCGGGTGTCGGCCTGGGCCTGCTCACGCCCGCCAGCTTCGCGGCGATCGCGGCGATTGAAGTCGCGCACGTCAACCTGATCGTTGCCGTGCTGATCTGGATCATGATCTACCCGATGATGATCCAGATCGACTTCGCGGCCGTGCGCGACGTCGGCAAGAAGCCGCAGGGCCTGATGCTCACGGTGGTGATCAACTGGCTCATCAAGCCCTTCACCATGGCCGCGCTGGGCGTGCTGTTCTTCAAGTACCTGTTCGCCCCCTTCGTGGACCCGCAGTCGGCCAACGAGTACATCGCCGGCATGATCCTGCTCGGCGTGGCGCCCTGCACCGCCATGGTCTTCGTCTGGAGCCAGCTCACCAAGGGCGACCCCAACTACACGCTGGTGCAGGTCTCGGTGAACGACCTGATCATGGTCTTCGCCTTCGCACCCATCGCTGCTTTCCTGCTCGGCGTGACCGACCTGGCCGTGCCTTGGCAGACGCTGCTGCTGTCCACCGTGCTCTACGTGGTGCTGCCGCTGGTGGCTGGCGTGCTCACGCGACAAGGGCTGCGTTCGCGCGGCGGCGAGGCGGCGGTGAGCGCGTTCGTGAAGGTGCTCAAGCCCTGGTCGGTGGTGGGCCTGATCGCCACCGTGGTGCTGCTGTTCGGCTTCCAGGCCGAGACCATCGTGGCCCAGCCGCTGGTGATCGGGCTGATCGCGGTGCCGCTGCTGATCCAGACCTACGGCATCTTTGCCATCGGCTACGTGGGTGCGCGCTGGCTCAAGCTGCCGCACGACATTGCGGCACCGGCCTGCCTGATCGGCACCTCGAACTTCTTCGAGCTGGCCGTGGCGGTGGCCATTTCGTTGTTCGGCCTGCACTCGGGCGCGGCGCTGGCCACGGTGGTGGGCGTGCTGGTGGAGGTGCCGGTAATGCTGTCGCTGGTGGCGCTGATCAACCGCACGCGGCACTGGTTCGTGCCCCAGCCGGCTTGAGCCCCCGCCCCTGCCAGAATACGGGCTGTGACGCCCGACGCCCCCACCCCCGCGCCCTCCCGCCTGCAACTGCCCGCCGCGGCGCAGCCCCTGTTGTGCCATCCGGCTACCCCTTGCGCTCTGAATCTGCGGGTGAGCGTGGCGCTGGCGGTGGCCGGCTCCGAACAAGGCCCCGGCTGGCTGCTGAGCTACCACCTGCGCGGTGAGGTGGGCGGCCTGCGCCTCCCGGAGCCAACGTTGCCAGGCCCGGCCGACGGCCTGTGGCAACACACCTGCTTCGAGGCCTTCGTGGCCCGCGCCGGTGAGTCGGCCTACCGCGAATTCAATTTCTCCCCCTCGGGCCAGTGGGCGGCCTACCGCTTCAGCGCCGAGCGCGTGCGGGACCTGCCGGCCGAAGCCGGACAGGCGCCCGTCGTGCCTGATCTGCAACTGGAAACCACCGAGCACGCCCTGACCCTGCTGGCCTGGCTGCCCCACCACGCCCTGCCCGCGCCAGCGGCGGGGCAGCCGCTGCAGCTCGGACTGACCGCCGTGCTGGAAGACCGCCTGGGCCGGCTCAGCTACTGGGCCCTGCGGCACCCGGGCGCGCGCCCCGACTTTCACCACCGCGACAGTTTCGCCCTGGACCTGTTGCCGCCCCTCTTCGACCCACCCACCGCCTCCCGAGACACCGCATGAAATTCGGCATCGAACGCTTCATCGAAGACCCCGCCCTGCGCGCGCCCCTGGCCGGCCGGCGGATCGCCCTGCTGGCCCACCCGGCCTCGGTCACGCGCGGGCTCACGCATTCGCTCGACGCCCTCGCCGCCCTGCCCGACCTGAAACTCACGGCCGCCTTCGGCCCGCAGCACGGTCTGCGCGGCGACAAGCAGGACAACATGGTCGAGTCACCCGACTACCTCGACCCTCGTCTGGGCATCCCCGTGTTCAGCCTCTACGGCGAGGTGCGCCGCCCCACCGACGCGATGATGGCCAGTTTCGATGTGTTGCTGGTCGATCTGCAGGACCTGGGCTGCCGCATCTACACCTTCATCACCACGCTGCGCTACGTGCTCGAAGCCGCGGCACAACACGGCAAGGCGGTCTGGGTGCTGGACCGCCCCAACCCCGCCGGCCGCCCGGTCGAGGGCCTGACGCTGCGAGAAGGCTGGGAAAGTTTCGTCGGCGCCGGCCCCATGCCCATGCGCCACGGCATGACCATGGGCGAGCTCGGCCACTGGTTCATCGCCACGCTGGGCCTGACGGTCGACTACCGCGTGATCACCATGGAGGGCTGGGCGCCCGACGCGGCTCCCGGTTTTGGCTGGCCCGCCGAGCGCACCTGGGTCAACCCCAGCCCGAACGCTGCCAACCTCTGGATGGCGCGTGCCTACGCCGGCACCGTGATGCTCGAAGGCACGACGCTCAGCGAAGGCCGCGGCACCACGCGCCCCCTGGAGCTATTCGGTGCTCCCGACCTCGACGCCCGCCGACTGATCGCCGACATGCGCCGCATCGCCCCGCCATGGCTGCGCGGCTGCGTGCTGCGCGAATGCTTCTTCGAGCCCACCTTCCACAAACACGCGGGCCAGCTCTGCGCCGGCGTGCAGATCCACGTGGAAGACCCGACCCACTATGACCACACCGCCTTTCAGCCCTGGCGCCTGCAGGCACTGGCGTTCAAGGCCCTGCGGCTGCAGGCGCCCGACTACCCGCTGTGGCGCGATTTCGCCTACGAATACGAACACGACCGCCTGGCGATCGACCTCATCAACGGCGGGCCGGCACTGCGTGAGTGGGTGGACGATCCGGAGTCAAAGCCCGAAGACCTCGAAGCGATCACCAAGCCGGACGAGGCGGCCTGGGAAAAGGAGCGCGAGCCCCACTTGCTCTACTGAGCAACGAGGATCAAAGTTGCAGGATGCGGCGGAACCGGCTTCGCCGGGCCGCTTGCATCGCCCCCTGGGGGGTGACGGGCTCATTCAGAGCCCGGCGCGGGGGGTAACAGTTTCTGAAAAAACTGCGCCGTGCCCATCGCAGGATCGAGCTGGTAACCGGCGTAGCCGATGCGCTGGTAGAGCTTGATCGCGGGCGCGTTGCCCGAGAGCACCTCCAGCGTCATCTTCACCGCGCCGCGCTCGCGGGCGATGATTTCGGCCAACGCCAGCATCTGCTCGGCAATGGCATGCCCACGGTGGCTGGCCAGCACGGCCACGTCGTGCACGTTCACCAACGGACGGCAGGCGAAGGTGGAAAACCCCTCGATGCAGTTGACCAGCCCCACCGGCGCCTCGCCGTCGAACGCCAGCACGCTGTAGGCCTGCGGACGGGCGGCGAGCTCGGGCACCAGGTGCGCCCGGGCAAAGGCGGACAGCGGCTCACCACCGCCGGCCGGGTCGCTGGCATAGGCGTCGAGCAGCATCACCAGCGCGGCCTGGTGCAGCGGGTCGGTGTAGTCTGCCCGCCGCACCGTGATGGCCGACGCGGGTTGCCGGTTCAAGGAGGTTCCTTCGCCCAGCGGGCTTGCAGGGAAGAGGCCCGGCGCGGCGCTCATTGGACGCCCCTCCGTGCTGCGCACTGCGGGGCTGAGCGCCTTCGGAGCGGCCGGGCGGCGCTCACGCCGGCACCTGCGACTTCACGGCCTCGACCAGCCGCTCGGCACACGACTGCGCCTGCTGCGCATCGCGCGCCTCGACCATGACGCGCAGCAGCGGCTCGGTTCCGCTGGGCCGAATCAGCACCCGGCCGGTCTCGCCCAGCTCGGCTTGCACCGCGCGAATCTCCTCGTCCAGGCGGGTGTTGGTCTTCCAATCCTGGCCGGGTTGCAGGCGCACGTTGATGAGCGTCTGCGGAAACAGCGTCACGTCGGACAACAGCTGCGCCATGGTCTGGCCGCTGTCCATGCAGGCGGCCAGCACCTGCAGGGCCGACACCAGGCCGTCGCCGGTGGTGTGGCGGTCGAGCACCAGCAAGTGCCCCGAACCCTCGCCGCCCAGGCTCCAGCCGTGCCGCTCCAGCTCTTCGAGCACGTAGCGGTCGCCCACACGAGCGCGCACGAACTTCACGCCCTTGCGCTTGAAGGCCAGCTCCACCGCCATGTTGGTCATGAGCGTGCCCACCACGCCGGGCACGTCGATGTCGCGGGCGATGCGGTCGGCCGCGATCAGGTACAGCAGCTCGTCGCCATTGAACAGGCGCCCGGTGGTGTCCACCATCTGCAGCCGATCAGCGTCACCATCGAGCGCGATCCCGTAGTCGGCGCCGTGCGCCTTCACCGCGTCCACCAGCGCCTGGGGGTGTGTGGCGCCCACGCCCTGGTTGATGTTCAGCCCGTCGGGCGCGCAGCCGATCCGGACCACCTCGGCGCCGAGTTCGTGGAACACATCGGGAGCGATGTGGTACGCCGCACCGTTCGCGCCGTCCACCACGATCTTCAGGCCCTTGAGCGTGAACAGATGGGAGCAAGTGCTCTTGCAGAACTCGATGTAGCGACCCGCCGCGTCGTCGAGCCGGCGGGACTTGCCCAGGCTGGCCGAATCGGCCCAGGCCGGCGGCTGCGCCAGCATGGCCTCGACCGCCAGTTCCCAGTCGTCGGGCAGCTTGGTGCCCTGGGCGCTGAAGAACTTGATGCCGTTGTCGTCGAACGGGTTGTGGCTGGCGGAGATCACCACGCCCAGGCTGGCGCGCTGGGCGCGCGTGAGGTAGGCCACGGCGGGCGTTGGCACCGGGCCGAGCAGCACCACGTCGACACCCGCCGAGTTGAAGCCCGATTCCAGCGCGCTTTCCAGCATGTAGCCGGAGATGCGCGTGTCCTTGCCGATCAGCACCGTGGGTCGGCTTTCGTGCTGCTTGAGCACCCGCCCCACAGCATGGGCCAGGCGCAGCACGAAGTCGGGCGTGATGGGCGGCTGGCCAACCGTGCCACGTATGCCGTCGGTGCCAAAGTATTGTCGTGTCATAGGGGGAAGAAAGATGGGCGGGCTCGACCGCAAGGGGCAAGGGCCACCCCAGGTGGCCTGGTAGGCATTTTAGGACTTGCCTGCATCGCCCTCCAAGAACCCGGGACGGTTCGGCCCGCCCTACCGCTCCAGCTGGTGCAGCAAGCCATCCACCTCGTGTTGAATCCCCGCCAGCCCGGTGTATTCGCTGGGGGTCGCGGGCATGCGCTGGCGATGCGCCTCGTACTGCTGCGCCAATGAGGACTCCACGCTCTCCTGCACCACTGGCGGTGGGGTCTGCGGCATCGGATCGCGGGTCAACACGGGGTCGGCCCGGGTGTGGGGAACCGGGGGCTCGCTGCCCGGCAGGGTCAGCAGCGGCACCGGCACCTTGGGCAACAGCCGCTCCTTGAAGGCCGGGTCCTGGTAATACCGGATCTTGTCCGCCATCACCGGGTGGGCCATGCCCTCGACGAGCAGAATCTCCTTGTCGTCACCCATGGCCTTGAGCTCCTGCGGCAGCATCAGCGCGCGGCGCTCGTCGCTCTCGCTGCGCGTGTAGCTGCTTTCGCGCGACCTGCTGCGGCTCACGCTGTCCTTGCGCATGCTGGTGTAGCCCAGCATGTCGCTGTATTCGTTGGCATCGTGCTGTTCGCGCGGCGCAAAGATGATCTGCAGCGCGTGGTTGGTCATGATGGTGCGCGCATGCTCCTTGCCGTAGGTCGACTCCAGCTGCGACAGGCTCTGGACGATGGGCATCAGGCGCAGGTTGTAGCCAGCCATGAAACTGACCGCACTGGCGATGATGTCCACCCGGCCAATGCTGGTGAACTCGTCCATCAGCAGCAGGCACTGGTGCCGCAACGCCGGGTTGGCCTGGGGCAGCTCCTTGGTGTTCTGGTTGATCAGTTGGCTGAAGAAGAGGTTAAGCATCAAGCGGCTTTCGGCGAGCTTGTTGGGCTGGATCGCCACGTAGATGCTCATCTTCTTCTTGCGCACGTCGCGGATGTCGAAGTCGTTGGCGCTGGTGGCGGCGTCCACCACGGGGTTGAGCCAGGGGTTCAGCGGCTCCTTTAACGTCCCCATGATGCTGGCGAAGGTCTCGTTGGCCTGCCCCAGCAAGGTGGCGAACGCCGCTTTGGCGCTCGGACTCAGGTGGGGCCAACTGGCGAGATCGGCCAAATAGGCCTTGATGTCCTGGCCCGCGCGGCCGGACGCCAGGCGGTAGAGCGCCCCCATGGTGGGCGCTGGAGGGCGCTCCCCCTCCGAGCCGAAGAAGCGGGCCAGGTAAGCGGCCTGCTCGAACGCGTAAAGGGCGAACGCGACAAAAGCGTTCTGCGCCTGGTTGGCCCAGAACGGGTCCTTGTGCAGGTCCGTGGCGGGGTACAGCATGGCCGCGATGCTCTGCACATCGCTGACCCGGAAGTTCGGGTCATCGGACACATAGCCCAGCGGGTTCCAGCGGTGGGTGCGCAGGTCTTCCGCGAAGGGGTTGAACAGGTAGACCTCCTGTCCGTAGCGGGCGCGAAAACCACTGGTCAGATCGAAGTTTTCCTGCTTGATGTCCAGCACCACCACCGAGCCCTGGTAGCTCAGCAGGTTCGGAATGACCAGGCCCACGCCCTTGCCCGAGCGGGTCGGTGCGGCCAGTATGGCGAACTGCTGCCCGTTGAAATACAGGTACTTGCCGTCCTTCTTGCCCACCACCAGCGCGGTGTCCGAGGGCGCCAGCATCTTGCGCTGGCGCAGGTCGGCCATCTGGGCAAAACGGGCCTCACCGTACAGGTTCGGGCGCTGTTTCCTCAACACCAGCACCAGTGCTCCCAGGAGCGCCAGCAACGGCAGGGCAAAGCCCATCAGGCCGCTGGACTGCACGGTTTTCCCGAACTGGGGGTGCGCCGAATGGGCCCACCAGTACGCCGGGTAGCTGGTCAGGCCCAGCTCCTCCAATGGCAAACCGAGGCGCCAGAACAGAATCAGGCCACTGAGGTAAGCGCCACCAAGGCAGAGCGCCAACAGCACGGCCGCCAGGAACATCAGCCGGGTCTGGCGCATGATCCGCTCACTCCTTCTGGCTGGACAGCCGCGCCAATTGCACCTTGTACTGCTGGATCTGCGAGCGCGACAGGTCGTAACGACAGGCCTCGATCGCCGAGTTGAACAAGGGCGCAGGCAGGGCCTGCTCGCGCACGAACAAGGCGCAGCGTGCGTTGCGGTAGCGCAGCCAGGTCGCGTGCGAGATGGCCAGGTTGCGCGAGAAGGCCTGCACGTAGTCGCGGCTCTGGTTCTGCTGCAGCAGCTGGCGCTGGGCGCTGCGGTATTCGCGCACCACGTCCTGCATCTCCTTGTCCGCTTCCAGCCTCGACTTGCGGCAGCCCAGCAACTCGGGGGTGGGCCCCTGGCAAGCCTGATCGGCCGGGGCCTGTGCCCACCCGGTGCCCTGCCCCAGCTGGCGAACCCATCGGGCCGCCTGGGCGGAATAACAATGGGTTTCCTGGGCGGTGTGCCCGGCCTCGACGGCGAAGCGTAACCGCAGGCAACCCCGGCCGGCCGGCATCAGTTCGCCCAGATGCGACAGTGGTTCGACCGCCACGAAGGTGCGGGTCTGCGGTTCGTACTGGTACAGCACCGACACGGGCATCTGGCTCTCGGGGGCCAGCAAGCGCACCACCGCGAAGTCCTGCCAGCCATCGCCGTTGGCGTCCCAGAACTTCAACCACTGCCGACCATCGAGGTGGTCGCGCGGCAGCTCGAACGCATGCGGTATGGCCTGCAGCTCCTTGTCGCCCTGACTCACCACCACAAAGCCCGCGCCATAAAACTGATCGTCACCGTCGGCGCTGTCGTCAAACACGAAGTCGAACCGGTGGGCCTCGCTGTCTGGCGCCAGCTGAACCAGCATGGGCTCCAGACCCCGATCCACCATCTTTTCCAGCCCGGCGCAGGCGGTCAGCCAACCGCCCACCAGGCCCACGCCGACCCAGCGGCACACCATCCACCAGCCATTCTTTTTCATCACTCCAACTCCCTCATTTCACGTTCACACGAAACAGTCCCGCCCCGACGGCCACCATCCCTAGACGCAGCGGACGTACACCGAGGTTTCAACCCGCTCCGTCACCACGTCAACGACTCTTCTGGACCAGCGCAGCTCGTCCTTGCGGAGCTCGAAAACATAGGTTTCCAACACCTTGGGCGCCTCGTACGGATACACGTCCAGAAGCCCCTGCAGGCGCCAGGTCCAACGCCGCTTCGGCCGGACTTTAACCACAAAGACCACTTTGTGCCGACCCTCAGGTCCCCATTCCATGAGGTTCTGGTCGCCGATCTGCAATGCGCCGGGGTCCAGCTCCACCGGGCGCCGCCGAACATACCGTGCGCACTGCTGTGCACCGGCTTCGGTCTTCGGGTACCAGATGCCACGCATTCCGACCGGCGTCAAATCGTGGCGCGCCCGGGGCGACGCGGCCTGGGCACCACCCGACAGCGCCATGGCCATGCACGGCACCAGCACGCACGAAACAAAAAACTTGTTCAACAACATGAGGTCAGTCCATGGCCAATCGGCGTTGCGGGTCGAAGTCAATGCCCGTGATGTAGCGCCGCCCCGCGTGGGCCTTGATGTGCACCACCACATCGATGGTCAACATCAGGAGTCGCTTGATCTCGGCGAACGCCAGGCCCGAACCTTCGGGCGAGGCCTTGATCATCAAGGCCATCTGGTCCCAGGTCTGGCTGGTGCTGCCGGCGTGGCAACTGGTGATGGAACCCGGATGGCCCGAGGCGCAGTTGCGGATGTAGTAGAACGACTCGTCCCCGCGGATTTCCGCCAGGATGATGCGGTCAGGCTTCATGCGCAGGCAGGCCTCCATGCAACCCTTGGCCGACACGTTGGCCGTGCCCTGCCCACCCCGCGAATAGATCAGGTGCACCGCGTTGGGCTGTTCGATGAACAGCTCGCGGGCGTCTTCGATCGTGATCAGGCGTTCGTCGTCGGGGATGTGTGTCACCAGCGATTTCATGAACGTGGTCTTGCCACTGCCGGTGGCGCCCGACACCACGATGTTCTTCTTGTAGTGCACGGCCTGGCTGAAGAAGCCGTGGTAGTCGCGGGCTCTCTTGAGCTCCAGCAACTCCTGATCCATCGCGCTGATGCTTCCATCCTCTTCAAGGATCTGATCGAAGAAGCCATCGTTCTGGTACTGGTTCAGCGTCTTGGTGTAGCGCGAAGGCAGGCGGATGGTGATGGAGACCTGGTCGGCCGGCACCGCGGGCGGCAGCACGAACTGGGCACGCTGCCCGGTCGGAAACGTCAGCGAGACCACGGGGTCCACGTTGGTGATGCGCTGCCCCGTCTTGCTCTCGTTGACCACCGTGGTGCAGAACTGGCGCGCCCGGTCAAACGTGAGGCCGGGCACATCCATCCGTTGCCAGCCCGCCGCCGTTTCCAGGAACACCTCGCCTGGCCGGTTGATGCAGATCTCGGTGACGTTGGGGTCGCTCAGGTAGCCGGAGATCCCCAACACGTGGTATTGGTACTCCAGAAACTCCGTGGAAATGTTCGCGATCGGTTCGTCGTTCGGCTGTTCCGTCATGTTGTGCAAACGCCCGCGATCACCGCATCACGCTGGAGAAGTCGACGTCGCGGGCGGCGAAGATGTTGATCACCGTGCCGTTGAGCACGGTCACCGTGGCCTTGCGGTTGGCCGATCGGGCCAGCATGTCTGAAGCCGCTTTCTTCACCGTGGTGGCGGTCTGAGATTCCCAGGGGTCCACCCGCGTGCTGGCCAGACGGCCATCGCTGTCGTACTGCGAGGTTTCACGCCCGCGAATGTCGTTGCGATCCGCGAACTTCTGCGCACCGGCGTCGATGCCGTCCGCGAGCAGACTCACCAGCAAGGCCGAGCCAATGCGCTCCCCCCAGTGACCGTCGTAGTGGCCCGGCACCCCGGTTCCGCCCAATGCGTCCGTGCCAGCGCTGTCGATCCGAACATCCAGACCGGTCGTGGTCAACACGCGGGTCCAGACGATACCGACACGGTCGTAGTGCTCATCGGCGTATTTGTATTCACCCGTGACCTTGGAACCCTTGTCGATCAGCAGGCGCCGACCGTTCACCGAATAGATCGGCTCGGTGACGATGCATGAAGTCATGCCGGGCAAAGTGGACACCACCTTCGTTTCCAGCGAGCAGCGAATGAACGTGCCGCGCGTCAGGGTGAAGTCGGCGTTGGCCAGAACCTCCACGGCGCCCCGCTTCACGGCGGAGAACTCGTCTTCGAAGAAGGGGTTCTTCTTACCCTTGTCGGTCGCCGCGATCAGGTTGTCCCGGCTGGCCATGCGCCGCTCCAGAAGGTCGTCCCGGGTTGCGGGCGCGTCGGCCATCGCAGCTGGCTCCGGCAACGGGGGTGCCTCGGTCGACGCAGCCAGCACCACAGGCGGGGGCGGCAGCTTCAACACCGGTTTTTCGGGCACCGTCACTTCTTCAAAGGTGACCCGCTTCTTGTCGTCGCCATCGGCCGAGAACGCATTGCTGGCCACCCACAGCGTCATGCCGATGGTGGCCATCGACACCAGGACGATGTAGGCCACCGCCGTCTTGTTCACGCCGCGCGTGAGACCCGCCGACAGCTTGGGCATGTTGTCCGACAAAGCCGGACCTGGATTGCCCCCATTGGGAAATTGCATGCTCATTTGTTCCTCCTCAATCCAACCACATCGTTGCCCAGGCGCATCACCAGATACGGGTAAACGCCCAGGACCACCATCACGTTCTTTTCGCTTTTGGTGTTCACCAGAAACTCTTCGCCGGCACGTTCGTGGCGACCAAACACCGCCGGGAAGTTCGCCATGGGCGGCAGATGGATGTAGGTGAACTGCTGGTTGTCGTAGACCCGCGTCGGCACGATGGTGGAGTCCTCGCGAACCGTCGAATAGTCGTAGTTCAGGTGGTAGTTGTTCTGCGAGTTCAGTCCGCTCGGCGACGGCGACAGCACCGCATTCACCGCCGCCATGCTGCTCGCCTTGTCAGGCTCATCGCTGCCGTAGACAAAACGCACCTTGTAAAAGACCCCCGCGCTCTTCGCCTCTTCCAGCGTGCGCCACTTGGTGGCCGACACCCGCAAATCCAACAGGTACGAACGCATGTTCGTGCGGATGTACATGTTGGTGTCGACGTCCACATTCTTCGGCCGGATGTAGAAGATGTTGTCGCGCCGCACCAGCTCCCAGCCGTCGCTGAAACCTGTGCCAAAGTCCTTGATCTGCTCCTGGGCGCTGATCTCGATCTGCGTGGCAATGCCCAGACCCGTGTTGACACGGACCACCTGGTCGGGTCGATAGACCACATCGCGCACCTCTTGCGCCAAGGCGGCACCTGACCCGGTCACGCTGAAAGCGGCCAGTGCGGCCAAAAGCCATCGAAAGCGAGTGTTTTTGATCATCTTCTGGCGGTCCCTGTCTGTTCGAGATTGCTTGCTGGGTTTGGTCAACATCATTGCCCCTGGGTTGGCGTGGCAGGCGCGCCTGGCAGGCTGGTTGCTGCATCCACTGGTGACGTCGGTTGCGAGGTCTGCGCGGCCTCAGCACCGCGGTGCAACACGCCCTCCTCCTCCGTGAGCAAGGGCATGCCCACATCCTGTTCTCCCGCCTTGAAAACCGGCGCATTGAACTCGTCGTCCACCTTGAAGGCCGTGACCTGGAAGCCCAACGGGTTGCGCAAGCGCAGGTTGTCCTCCATGCGCAGATTGGCCTTGTACTCATAGCGCAACGTGCCTACGTGGCTGCTGAGGTATTCGCTCTTGCCCGTGCTCTTGTCGAATTTCCACTTCTCGAACCGCACAGTCGCACCCGTCGGGCGCGCACCGCGTTCCTCGTCCAGACCATTGAACACAATGCTGTTGACCTTGATACGGATCGCAAAATTGCGACCCCACTTCTTCTCCGGGCTGTTGTCGGTGCCGTCAAACTGCTTCACGAACAAGCCCTTGACCTGATCGTTCGACATCGCCGCCACGTACTCCCAGTCGTGTTCGTTGATCGTGTCGTAGTCGTAGCCCTCGCGCGCCTGCACAAAGCGCGCCACGTGGCTTCGGTTCAGCGCTTCGCTGGCGTAGATGCCGGTCGCCGCCACGTTGTCCCGCAGGTGCGACACCGTGCTCGTGCTTCGCTTCAAATCCACCGTCACCAGATAAGGCACCTTCTCCTTGAGTGGCAGCATGTACGCGATGCTGACCACCAGACACACCGTGACGGCCATCGAGCAAAACGCCACGATCCAGGCCCGGCGTTCGCTGCGCTTGACCATGGTGATCACGTTCGATTCGAAATCCATCGACTTCTTGAGGATCTCCTGCGAAGCCTGCGACAACTCGCGTTTAAAAAATGCCATATCCGCCCTGAAAACCTTGTTGATTCGTCACCGTCATGTGGATAGATGCCGTGCTCAAGGCATCTTGGTCACCAGCATTGACTTGTTGGCCGTCACCTGAACCCGCAGCTTCTGCGCGGCATAACTGCGGCGAACCGTATTGAGCGCTCGCTGCAGGTTGTTGTCCTTGACAGATTCCAGACCGCTCACCAGCGTCAGATCGCTGGGGTACTGCCAATCCAGCGAACCGCCGTACTCCTTTGCCCAGCGCTCCAGCATGTGACGCAGGGTCGGATCCGTTGGCAGCATCTGGAACTTGGGTAACTCAGCCTCCTCCTTGAGCGGGATCTCCTGAGGAACCTCGCTGAGCGAGTTCACCGGCGTCCAGTTGTCCGCAATGTCCACAGCCTGAGGCGTGGTACAGGCCTGGAGCACAACCAGAAAGGCCAGCAAAGACAAGCGGGGTGTGACAGACAGGGTTTTTTTTGAAATCATCATTTTTGGGGATAGCTCGTTAGAAAAATGGGGCTTCCTGAACGCAGATGAGCATGCTCAGAAGTCATCTCCATGTTCGCAAGTGCTCATGCCATCCTGGCTTTTGGGGTCGCCCTTGGTGTTCAACGGTTGATGGCTGCTGGTCGCCTTCCAGGCACCCATGGTCTTTCCATGAACGCACACTTCCTCGAACTTTGGAATCCATTTTTTGTTGAGGTAATAGCAGGTCTGGGTCCAGGTTCCAGGTCCGGTGGGCGCCCAACAATGCGCCGGAACACCGATAGCGCAAAACGAAAAAACGTCTTCCTCGTAAGGGACGCCTTGACTGAAATAGGCACCACCGGTGCTGCCGCCCTGCGCCACACCTCCGCATTTGGACGCCCATGCTGCTTGACTCCCAAAGGCGAAAAGAATCGTCAGAAACGCAATCAAAGAATCCCGAGATGCAATATTCACGTTATGTTCTCCCCGTGCAGAGTGGTTATATCAATTAATCTCTTCCAACGAAGTTGGCGCATGACGCAAGAACTCGTTGCTGTTGGCCATCACGGCTTTGCGTTGGGTGCGAAGACCTTTGCGTCGCGCGTGGAATTCCGACAACCATGTATCAGGTTGCTCAGGTGCCGGATGCTCCCGAAGCAGTTCGCTGAGGATTTCGACGTTGTCGCTGGAGCCTGACAGCACCGCCAGTTCGTCGTCCATGCCGTTGAGATTGAGTTGGCACAACACGGCGTTGTGCCCCTGCTTGACCAGAAAACAGCGGCTGCGCTCGTCCAGCCCGACCACCAGTTCAAACTCGGCCTGGGTAAGCTTGAGGCCATCGAGATAGTCCTTGGCATCCGCGTTCGGATTGGGCAGCAGGATCAGCGTCGCGGTCTGCTCGATGAGCGCAGCCGAGATATCGCTGTTGAGCGCATCCTGCGGGCTCTGGGTAGCAAAGATTCCAAGACCATTTTGTTTCCGGATGGTTTTTTGCTTGTTCTTGGCGAAATCCTTGAGACCACCTTTGCCTTCAAGGACTTTCCAAAATTCGTCCATGACGTAGATGAATGGCCTGCCGTCGATCAGGCTCTCCATGCGGTGCAGCAGGTACTGGATGATGGGCTCTCGGGTTTTGCCATCTTCGATGACTTCCGTGTAGTCAAAACCAATGATATTGGAACCAGAAAAGTCGATCCTGTCTTTGGCGTTATCAAATACCCAGGCTGCAGGCCCTCCCTTGCACCAAACCGAGATGCATTCGAAAAGACTGTCTTCACCCATATTGGGCAGGCTCTTCTGAAGATTGGTCATTGTCCGCAAATGCATCGGTGTGTCGAGAATGGCCCGCACTGCACGAATGAGGTCTTCCTGCTCGGACGCGCTGTATTTGTCCTTTCCACAAAGAGTCTGCATCAACTCCACCAGAAACTGCTCGTTCTCTGGCGTGTTATCACATTGCAGAGGATTAAACCCGGTTGGACGCCCCTTTTCCAGCGTGAAGTACCTTCCACCACAGGCTCGGATGAAGATTTCGGCACCTCGATCCTTGTCGAAAAAGAAAATCGTGGGATTGGGCTGGATTTTCTGCACCTGAGCCAGAAGGAAGTTGATCAGCGCAGTTTTACCGGTGCCCGACTTGCCAATCACCATGGTATTGGCAATGGCCTTTTCACCCAGAGAATACTCGTGCGACTTGGTCGCATGGAAATTAAAATGGTACGCTTGATTGTTCAAGGTCTGCAGAATGCTCACCGACGGACCCCATGGATTGAAGTTGGGTTTTCCAGTGGCAAAATTATGCAAAGGACTCAAACCAAGAAAATTGAGCGAACTCAGATTCGCGATACGAGGACGAAAGCGCCAGTTGCAGGGCAGCTGCGCATAAAAAGCCGCAGGGATGGCCACATCTTCCTTGACTGTGACAAAGCTGGCACCCGACAACTGCGCACGAGCTTGAGACACGTTGTTGTATAACTCCTCCTGATCGGAGGCAAAGACGGCCATGTTGAAATGGTATTGACCCAAGACAAAGTTGCCCGAGGCCAACTGATCCATTGCAAAATCCAGCTCCACGATTTGACTGACCGCCTTATCCTCGGAGGAAAGCATGGCCCCTTTGGTTCGCTCCAGCGCCTTCATGGAGTCATAGCGGCTCATGGGCGTAAACGAATGCGTGACAACATACTCGAATTCCAGATATTTCAGGCCATTCAGAATACCTGGCCAAGAACTGTCTGAGTATTCCTTGATGTTAAGAATCGCGCCATAGAAATTGTCACCATTGGCCGTTCGAATCGCGAAATCACCGCTCCCCGTTGAAAACATGTGTTTGCTGGTCGGCAGGTAATCGTAAATCGGTGCAGGCAACACCGGAACGGGCTCGTCCACATGATTCACCAAGTAGCCAAAAAATTCCAGGTTTTCAGAGAACACCTGTTTGTGGATGCTCTCGTAAAGACCGAGACGGTACGGGGCGTAGTCTTGAAGCAGGGCCTCAACGTTTCCGACCAGTTCGTAGATTTTTTCGAGATACGCCTTCTCCTCACGCCGCAAGACATCGGTATCCCGCGAAACAGCGGCGAACTTCTTCCCACTGACCATGGGTCGATAAATCATGGTGAGATACAGCTCGTTCTGCATCAAGTGCTTGCCGGAAAGCCGCTCGATGTAGGTGTCATGCAGCGCTTGGCAAAAACGGTGTTGAAATCGGGCCTCGGCCTTGATCGGACGGCGCCGGCGCACATCGTGCGCCCAAAAGGCCACGTTTTCAAAATCTGGTGCTCGAAGGCTTTGAAGCAGGCTATTGAATGTCCTGTGCCGATGCTCGAGCTCCCAGTCCTCCCGCCCCACGAATGGAAATCCGCTGAGCAACCACGTAATCGTGTAGTCACCTTCCCGAGACTTCACCACGTGGGTATCCACATGGGTACTGAAAGGAATGAAATTGCTACAATTCGCATCAGGCGATAACATAAGAGCACCAAAATTTCAAAATTAGCTGACGCAAAGCACGCACAACTCAGACTTCATATCCAGTCGGCTTGATTGCTTTTTTTCTATACCTGGATGGACCAAACACCCAAGCGCCTCCATATTGCTGTCGATTTCTGGGCAAAAAGCGAAACACCAGATTTAACCCAATCAGACGAAAAATCATCTCATCCTTTTTGGCCATTGTCCTCATAACGAAGATAGAGATCGGGATCAAAAGCAGAAAGTACAATGAAAAATACATGGCCATCATGAGTGGGATACCGGTCCCGATCACAAAGGGCAGGTAAGGCACACCCAAAATCATCGGCGGACGGGTACAACCACGAAACAGCACATCTTTTTTCACGAGCGAACTTTCAAAAATACCACACCAGCTCCAAGGCCGAAGCCGGTGCGAGATTCTATTTCAATCGATACGACCCAGCATCAAAGCAGTCTGCTTAACACCCTGCAGCCGCCGTATTTCCAACAAACCATTTCGCGATTTCGGCCGCACCGCCAATCAATAGCCCACCGATCAGCACTGGAGCAATATCCGTGAATCTTTTATGCGCAAATGCAATCTGATACCCAGCAAAAATGATAGCTATGGTCACCACGCCAACAGATATGACGCGCAACAAGGTGAGCAAGGTGGTGACAAAGGTATTGACGTTTTCGCAGGCTTCTGTGAAAGTTGACTCAGCAAGCAAATCGGGAGACGCTGAAAGAAGAGCAAACGCAACAAACCCAATTGCTAAAACTTTCAAATCGATCATCGAAAAATTAAAACCAGATTTACGCACGATGAAGTCCCTTTTCTATAGGTAGTTAAAAAACAAATGATTTATCCGCGGCTCCAGACCCACCACGCTCAAGCACGGATTCACCTTGAGCCTGTCCACCTTCGGCGGTGTTTTCAGATTTCGCAGGCGATTCGTTGGTGTGCAGCAGGCTCCCGCCCTTTCGCGCTGTGATGGCGCGGTCCGCGCTGCTCTTCGGTGGTTTGCGTGGATTTATCTCGGCTGATGCATTCGGCGCGTTCGGGTCCGGCAACGGCAAGCGATCACCCGGCAGCCCCACCGTCTGGGGGGGCAAGACACGCGTCTGGTAAGGATCACCGTTGACACCCACGACTTGGGTCGGGATGTGGCTCAGGTCGTTCGAAGCGGGTGTTTTTGAAACAGGCGTCACGGCGCCTGGCCCGGGAACAGGCATCGCGGGTCGGCCTTCAGCCGTTTCCGCTGCGACTTCAGCCTCCCCGAGCTGCCTCGCCGGAGCATGTGTGCTGTTGGCGATTGCCGCGGCGGTCACCGACAAGGGTGTTGATGGTTGGTACTTGCGGATGGCGTACGGCTCGGGATAGGCAGAAGGAGCGGCATGCACTGCAGCAGGCCCATCCGTTGCGGAGCCGGCCCGCCCCAACGGCAGGCTGTCTTCACGTGATTGCTTCCGGGGACCGCGGTCGTACGGGATGATTCTGATCGGCTCGGCTTGACCAGTCACGCCGTATTGAGCCCTGCGCATGGAAGCAAATATCTTCTGCACGTAGCCGTGGTGGAACCCGGTGACGAAATTGCCGGAGTAGTAACAACTGAAAGCTTTGCCCCAGTCCTGGGCGCGGTCGTAGCACTCACGCAGAATGCGGGAGCCTGCCTTGAGATTGGCGCAGACGTCGAACGCCTCTGCGTAGGTCGCCAGGCCATATTTCGCGAGGTTGTACCGGTTGACCTGCGCAATGCCAACGGAGAAGTTGTAGCCCTCCCGTTTGAGTTGCTGCACTGCAGCGAGCGCTTCTTCCAGGCTGCGTGGCTGCCGGGCCAGATAGCCGCCGACCACACCGATGGCAAAGGGATTGCGCGAGGACTCCACGTGCACGACGTGCTGAATCACCTCTTTGGGAACGGCGAGATCCTGGCAGTCCTGCATGTCCATGAAAGTCAGCAGGTCGTGCCGAAGCGATACAGACGCGGCGAGCGCGCGCACTGAACGTACTGGTCAGGCACTGACATGCTGGCTATCCCTCCTTGAATGTTTTTTGATAGCGCGCCTTATTGTAACTTAGGCACTACAACCGATGCAACATCATTCAGGAGTGAAGTGTTTGGACCCACTTTTTTCTGCCCGGCTCTTCTGCCCGCATGAGCAGGAAAGAGGCCGGATTCGTTTCTGGACCTGCGGTCCTTCGGTCCTCAAGCGCAGCAGGAAGCAGCTATCCCAGGGCCGCCAGAACGGCCAGCGCATCCACCGTTTCGCGCACGTCGTGTACCCGCACCACGTGTGCACCACGTTCAACGGCCAGCAGTGCCGCAGCCACGCTGGCAGAAACACGTTTTTCGGGCACGTCCTGGTTGCTCACGCTGCCGAGCGACGACTTGCGGGACCAGCCAACCAGCAGCGGGACTCCCATGGCGAGCAGTTCGGTCTGGCGCGCGAGCAAGCTGAAGTTCTGCGCCACCGTCTTGCCAAACCCTATGCCAGGATCCAGCACGATGCGTGAACGGGCCACACCCACGGCGTGCATTGCATCGATCCGCTGCTCAAGGAAACGGATCACCTGTGGCAACACGTCACCGTCCATGGGTGCAGTCTGCATGGTCTGTGGATCGCGATGCATGTGCATCAGGCACACACCGCAGCGAGGGTATGAGGCCACGACCTGCAATGCCCCGTCCCGGCGCAAGGCCCAGACATCGTTCACGATATCGGCACCTTCGTCGAGCACCGCCCACATGACCTCGGGTTTGTAGGTATCAACCGACACCGGTACCCCCAACTTGACCGCCTCGCGCACCACCGGCAACACACGCGCCAGTTCCGCGTCCAATGGAACAGCCGGGCTGCCGGGACGGGTGGACTCACCGCCTATGTCCAGGATATGGGCGCCATCCTTGATGAGTTGCTCGCAGTGCGCGAGAGCTGCCGATGCGGCTGCAAAGTGCCCACCGTCCGAAAACGAGTCGGGCGTGACATTGACAATGCCCATCACTTTGGGCTGGGTCAGGTCAATATCAAAACGGGTAGTTTGCCAATGCATGGGGAAAGGCCCGAAAAGAACAACGGGGCCAAAGGCCCCGTATGGTCACAGCAGGCACACCCGCCTGCAGAACAATCAAGCCGCGTTGGGTGCGGGATCGGTATTGACAGCCGGAGTACCCCCACTGCCACCGCCCCCCACCGAGGGATTGCGCGGCGTCCAGTCCTTGGGGGGACGAGGTGGCTTGCCGGCCATGATGTCATCGATCTGGTCGGCGTCGATCGTTTCCCATTCCAGCAAGGCGGTGGCCATTGCATGCATCTTGTCACTGTGCTCTTCGATCAGTTCGCGCGCCAGTTTGTACTGCTGGTCAATGATGCGGCGCACCTCGGAATCCACCTTTTGCATGGTGGACTCGCTCATGTTGGTGGTCTTGGTGACCGAACGGCCGAGGAACACCTCACCTTCGTTTTCGGCATACACCATCGGGCCCAGCGCATCGGTCATGCCATAACGCATCACCATGTCGCGGGCGATGGTTGTCGCACGTTCGAAATCGTTGGATGCCCCGGTGGTCATCTGGTGCATGAAGACTTCTTCGGCGATGCGGCCACCAAACAGCATGCTGATCTGGTTCAGCATGTAGTCCTTGTCGTAACTGTAGCGATCCTGTGCCGGCAGGCTCATGGTCACGCCCAGGGCGCGGCCACGGGGAATGATGGTGACTTTGTGCACCGGATCGCACTTGGGCAGCAGTTTGCCAATCAGCGCGTGGCCCGACTCGTGGTAAGCCGTGTTGCGACGCTCTTCTTCGGGCATCACCATGCTCTTGCGCTCGGGGCCCATGAATATCTTGTCTTTGGCCTTCTCGAAATCCTGCATCTCCACCACGCGGGCATTGCGGCGTGCGGCCATCAATGCGGCCTCGTTGCACAGATTGGCCAAGTCGGCGCCGCTCATACCGGGGGTGCCGCGGGCGATCACGCTCGGGTTCACATCCGTGCCCAGGGGCACCTTGCGCATGTGCACGTTCAGGATCTGCTCGCGGCCACGGATGTCGGGCAGCGTCACATAGACCTGACGGTCGAAACGGCCGGGGCGCAGCAAGGCGGCATCCAGAATGTCCGGCCGGTTCGTGGCAGCGACCACGATCACCCCCAGATTGGTTTCAAAGCCGTCCATCTCGACCAGCATCTGGTTCAGGGTCTGCTCGCGCTCGTCGTTGCCGCCGCCCAAGCCGGCGCCACGCTGACGGCCCACCGCGTCGATTTCATCGATGAAGATGATGCAGGGGGCATTTTTCTTGGCGTTCTCGAACATGTCGCGCACGCGGGCAGCGCCCACACCGACAAACATCTCCACGAAGTCGGAACCCGAAATGCTGAAAAACGGCACCTTGGCTTCACCGGCAATGCCCTTGGCCAGCAAGGTTTTGCCGGTGCCCGGAGGGCCGACCAGCAACAGGCCACGCGGAATACGGCCACCCAGCTTCTGGAATTTGGCGGGATCTTTCAGAAAGTCCACGACTTCCTTGACCTCTTCCTTGGCCTCATCGCACCCTGCCACGTCGGCAAAGGTCACGGTGTTGTTGTTCTCGTCCAGCATGCGCGCTTTGCTCTTGCCAAAACTGAACGCACCACCCTTGCCACCGCCCTGCATCTGTCGCATGAAATATATCCATACACCGATGAGCAGCAGCATCGGGCCCCAGCTGACCAGCAGGGTCATGAGCAAGGAGCTTTCCTCGCGGGGGCGCACATCAAACTTGACGTTGTTGTTGATCAGGTCGCCCACTAGGCCACGGTCGAGGTAGGTGGCCGTGGTGCGGATGCGACGGTCGTCCTGGGTCACGGCCACGATCTCCGTGCCACCCTGGCCCTCTTGAATGGTGGCGCTCTTGATGCGTTGTGCCTTGACCTCGTCGAGGAATTCGGAGTACCCCATGTAGCCAGCGCCCGCGGAAGCGCGGCCGTCGAACTGCTTGAAGACGGTGAAAAGCACCATGGCGATGACCATCCACACGGCGATTTTCGAGAACCACTGGTTGTTCAAATGCAGCTCCTGGCTAGAACAATGACTGAATTGGACATGTTGAGTCCATTTTAGGACTTTCAAGCACCTCCGCCTTGATTAATGACTTGGCAATGTCAATCAAGGGGGTAGGCAAAATTTTGTAACCCGACGGTGGCTCACGCGCGCTCTCTGTTTTTCAGACCCATGCCCACCAGAAAGGTTTCAGAAGACTTGTCCCGTGAGGCTTTGGGCTTGAACGGTTTGACCACCCGGAACGTCTGGCGAAACAGCGCAACCATCGGGTCGTACGCCCCTCCATGAAAGAGTTTGACCACCAGCGCACCATCGGGCTTGAGGTGGTTGACCGCAAAATCCACCGCCAGCTCCACCAGATCGATGATGCGGGCCGCATCGGCGGAGCCAATACCGGAAAGATTGGGCGCCATATCGGACACCACCACGTCCACGGCCTGGATGCCGCGGTCGATCAGTGCCTGCTCCAGCTCGGCCAGCACCGCCGGCTCGCGAAAATCGCCCTGGATGAAGTGGACACCCTCGACCGGCTCCATGGGCAACAGGTCCAGTGCGATGATGGTGCCCTGCAACGCCCCGACGGCTGCGCCCTGAGGACTCAGGCGGCGGCGCGTGTACTGGCTCCAGGCCCCCGGCGACGAGCCCAGGTCCACCACGCAGTCGCCCGGGTGGATCAGCCCCAGCGTTTCGTCGATTTCCTTGAGCTTGTAGGCGGCACGCGCGCGATACCCCTCGCGTGTCGCGAGCTTCACATAAGGGTCGTTGACATGGTCGTTCAACCACGCCTTGTTGACCTTCTTGCTCTTGGTTTTGACTTTCATGCCCATGAGGGACGCCCGCCGTCTGTGTAAACGATAATTGTCCCATGCCCCAGATCACACTCACTCCCGCCCAGCGCAAAGTCCACCGCGCTGACGCCCACCACCTTGATCCCGTCGTCCTCGTCGGCGGCGACGGCCTGAGTGCCTCCGTCAAGAAAGAGATTGACGCCGCGCTCAAGGCCCATGGCCTGATCAAGGTGCGCGTCTTCAGCGATGACCGCGCCGCACGCGAGGCCATGCTGCAGACCCTGGCCGACGAACTGGATGCCGCACCGATCCAACACATTGGCAAGCTGCTCGTGCTGTGGCGCCCGATGCCAGAGAAGGTCAAAGCCGCTGACGAAGACCGCATGCCCGGACCTCGCGACGTGAAGGTGCTCAAATTCAGCAAACGGGGCGGTCAGCGCCCCGAGGTCAAGGTCGTGCGTGTGCTGGGCAACCAGCGACTGACCACCGGCGGTCAGGTCAAGCGCGCCAAAGTCATGAAAAAGAGCATCAAGAAAAGCGCCCGTTGAGTCCTCCCGGGCACGGATACACGGCGTGCCCACTGGATCTGTCCCAGCTTGAACTTGGCGAACCGCGCCGCATCTGAGAACGCATGAACGACCGCACCGACACCACCGCACGCAACCCATTGCTGGACTTCGCTGACCTGCCACTTTTTGACGCGATCCAGCCTGCGCTGGTGGCGCCCGCCATTGACAGCCTGCTGCAGGACGCCAGCGCCGCACTGGAACGGGTCACTGCGAACGACTTCCCCGCCCACTGGACCCAGATTTCGCTGGCGCTGGATGTGCCCACCGAACGGCTGTCGCGTGCCTGGGGGGCGGTGAGTCACCTCAACAGCGTGGCCGACACCCCCGAACTGCGCGCCGCCTACAACGAGGCCCTGCCCAAGGTCACCGAGTTCTGGACCCGCCTGGGAGCCGACGAGCGGCTGTACGCAAAATACAAGGCAATGGACGCAGCCAGCCTGACCCCCGAGCAGGCGCAGGCTCACAAAAACGCCATGCGGAGTTTTGTGCTGGGCGGCGCGGAGCTGCAAGGCGAAGCCAAAACCCGGTTTGCCTGGCTACAGGAACGCCAAGCCGAACTGGGCCAGAAGTTCAGTGAAAACGCACTCGATGCCACGGACGCGTTTGCCCTTTTCGTTCCCACGGAAGAACTGGCCGGCGTCCCAGAGGACGTGCAGCAGGCCACGGCGGCGGCCGCCCAGGTCGACAACAAGCCTGGCCACAAGCTCACGCTGAAGATGCCCTGCTATCTGCCGGTGATGCAGTTTGCCCACAGCAGTGCCTTGCGCGAAAAGCTGTACCGGGCCTACGTTACCCGCGCCAGCGACCAAGCCGACGGCGACGCCGTGAAGTTCGACAACGCGGCCATCATGGGCGAGTTGCTGGCCTTGCGCCACGAGGAAGCGCAGTTGCTGGGCCACCGCCATTACGCCGACGTTTCGCTGGTACCGAAGATGGCCGAGTCACCCGAACAGGTGATCACCTTTCTGCGCGACCTCGCCAGCAAGGCACGGCCCTACGCGGAAAAGGATCTGGCCGACCTGCGTGCCTTTGCCGCGAGCGAGCTTGGTTTGAGCGAGCCGCAGGCCTGGGACTGGCCCTACATCGGCGAGAAGCTCAAAGAGGCGCGTTATGCGTTCAGCGAGCAGGAAGTCAAACCCTACTTCACCGCCCCCAAAGTGCTCGCCGGCCTGTTCCAGATTGTTGAAACCCTGTTTGAGGTGGCGATTCGCCGCGACGCCGCACCGGTGTGGCACCCGAACGTTGAGTTCTATCGCATCGAACGCCGCACACCTGAGGGGCCCCAACTGGTGGGCCAGTTCTACCTCGACCCCGCAGCGCGCACCGGCAAGCGGGGTGGCGCCTGGATGGACGATGCGCGGGCCCGCTGGTTGCGCCCGGACAGCGGCGCCCTGCAGACGCCGGTGGCGCACCTGGTGTGCAACTTCGCCGAAGGCGTGGAAGTGGGCGGCGTGAAAAAGCCCCCTCTGCTCACGCACGACGACGTCATCACCCTGTTCCACGAGTTTGGTCACGGCCTGCACCACATGCTCACCCAGGTGAACGAGCGTGATGTCTCGGGCATCAGCGGCGTGGAGTGGGATGCGGTGGAACTGCCCAGCCAGTTCATGGAGAACTTCTGCTGGGAATGGGAGGTGCTCCAGCACATGACGGCCCATGTGGACACCGGCGAGCCATTGCCGCGCGCCCTGTTCGACAAAATGCTGGCGGCGAAGAACTACCAGAGTGGACTGCAGACGCTGCGCCAGGTGGAGTTTTCGCTGTTTGACATGCTGCTGCACAGCCAGCCCGACCCCGTCACCAGCGGCGAATCCATCCTGACCCTGCAGCAACAGGTGCGCGACGAAGTGGCCGTGCTTCAGCCGCCGGCCTACAGCCGCACACCCCACACCTTCAGCCACATCTTCGCTGGCGGTTATTCGGCCGGCTACTACAGCTACAAGTGGGCCGAGGTGCTCTCGGCCGATGCGTATGCCGCCTTCGAAGAAGCCGCGCAGCGCCATGGCCACAGCACGCTGGATGTGGACACCGGGCGGCGCTACCGCCAGGCCATCCTCGAGGCCGGCGGCAGCCGCCCGGCCATGGAATCGTTCAAGGCCTTCCGGGGCCGGGAACCCAGTATCGACGCCCTGCTGCGCCACCAGGGCATGGCCTGAGTTCTGTTCCTGTATTTGTCGATAGGAGTTGTCATGACCGCCACCTTCCCCCGCGCCGCCAGTCGGTCCCCCATCCCCCTCATGCTCGGCCTGCTGTGCGCACTGGCAGCCTCTTCCGCGCTGGCCCAGGGCGTCTACCGCATCGTGGGGCCGGATGGTCGTGTGACCTACTCGGACCAGCCGCCACCCGCAAACGTCGAAGCCAAACCGGTGAGCAGCGCCAGTTCGACCGCCAGCGCGAACGCCCAGTTGCCGTTTGAGCTGCGCCAGGTGGCGGGCCGCTACCCGGTCACGTTCTACACCGGCAAAGACTGCGCGCCCTGCAACAGCGGACGCAACCTGCTCAATGCCCGCGGCATTCCGTACAGCGAAAAAACCGTGGACACCAATGAAGATGTGGAAGCGCTCAAACGCCTGAGCGGTGAGACCTCGCTGCCCTTCATCACCATCGGCGGCCAGCAGATCAAGGGCTATTCCGACGCGCAATGGACCCAGTACCTGGACGCGGCCGGCTATCCCAAACAATCGGCCCTGCCCCCGAACTACCGCCGCCCGGCCGCCAGCCCGCTGGTGGCGGTGAAACCCGCTCCAGCCGCCCGACCGGCCACGCCGGGCGACGCCAGCCGCGAGCCAGCGGCCCCGGCGGAACCCTCCGTCACGCCGCCAGCGGGTATCCGCTTCTGATACCCAGACCCGGAGCGCCAAGCTCCGGGCTGCAACGGCGCCGGACGCTCAGAACGTCAGGGTCTTGACGCCACCCGATGTGCCCAGCAGGCACACGCTGGCTTTCTGGTGGGCAAACACCCCCACCGTCACCACCCCCGGCCATTGGTTGACACGGCTTTCAAACGCCAGTGGGTCCCCGATCTGCAGACCGGTCACATCCAGAATGTGCTGTCCGTTGTCCGTCACCAGTGGCGCGCCGTCCTTCTGCCGCACCTGGGCCCGACCACCCAGTGCCTCGAACTGCCTCACCAGCCGGGCCGTGGCCATGGGGATGATTTCGACCGGCAACGGAAAGGCCCCCAGCGTCTTGACCAGCTTGGATTCGTCGGCGATGCAGACAAAGCGGCGCGACTGAGCTGCCACGATTTTTTCACGCGTGAGCGCCGCACCACCGCCCTTGACCATGTACCCCTGCGCATCGATTTCGTCGGCGCCGTCGATGTAGACCGACAACTCGGCCACGTCGTTGGCCTCAAACACCGGAATGCCCAGCGCCTTCAGGCGCGCGGTGGAGGCTTCCGAGCTCGACACGGCGCCCGGAATCTGGTCTTTCATCGAAGCCAGTGCATCGATGAATTTGTTGACGGTCGATCCTGTGCCCACACCCACAATTTCGCCGGGGGTCACATACTGCAGGGCGGCCTGCCCCACCAGGGCTTTGAGTTCGTCTTGGGTCATTTGAGACAATCACGGGTTACAAGAATCCGCAGATTATCCAATGTCCCTCCTGCCCTACGCGCTCGCCCGCCCCTTCCTGTTTGGCCTCGACCCCGAAGCCGCACACGAACTCACCCTGCACAGCATCGCGAAACTGCAGCACTCGCCATTGACCTGCCTCTACAGCGAGCCACGGGTCAACGACCCCTTCACGCTCGCCGGCCTGCAGTTCCCCAACCGCGTCGGCCTGGCCGCCGGTCTGGACAAGAACGCCAGCTGCATCGATGGCCTGGCCGCCATGGGATTCGGTTTCGTGGAAGTGGGCACCGTGACGCCCAGGGCGCAACCCGGCAACCCCAAGCCGCGCATGTTCCGGCTGCCCCAGGCCAACGCCCTGATCAACCGGCTGGGCTTCAACAATGAGGGGCTGGACGCCTTCATCTCCAACGTGCAGCGTGCCCAGTTCCGCCGCAAGGCCGGTGCCAGCCCCATGCTGCTGGGCCTGAACATCGGCAAGAACGCGAGCACACCGATCGAGCGCGCCACCGACGACTATCTGACCTGCCTGGAAGGCGTGTACCCGCACGCCGACTACGTCACCGTCAACATCTCCAGCCCCAACACCCAGAACCTGCGCAGCCTGCAAAGCGATACGGCGCTGGACGCGCTGCTGGGGGCGGTGGCCGAGCGGCGTGAACAACTGGCGCAACAGACGGGCCGGCGCATCCCCATCTTCGTGAAAATTGCGCCCGATCTGGACGACACCCAGATCGAGGTCATCGCGACCACGCTCATGCGCTACGGCACCGACAGCCAGGGCCAGGCCAACAACGCTTTTGGCGTGATCGCCACCAACACCACCCTGAGCCGCGAAGCCGTGGCCGGCATGGAACACGCCACCGAGGCCGGTGGCCTGTCGGGGGCGCCGGTACTCGCCGCCAGCAACCGGGTCATCCGCCGCCTGCGGGCCTGCCTGGGCAAGGGTTTCCCCATCATCGGTGTGGGCGGCATCCTCAGCGGCGAAGATGCGGTGAGCAAGATCCAGTCGGGCGCCAACGTGGTCCAGATCTACACCGGACTGATCTACAAAGGCCCGGCACTCGTCCGGGAAGCGGCCGAGGCGATCAAGGCCGCCGCGCCGGCGTCCCACTGAGCGACAGCGGCGCTCACAGCAGCGTCGCGACGTGCTCGCCAATGGCCAGGCAACTGGTCAGGCCCGGGGATTCGATGCCCAGCAGGTTGACCAGCCCCGGCACGCCATGCGCCGCTGGGCCATCGATGCGGAAGTCGGCCGCCGGCTCATGGGGCCCGCTGATCTTGGGCCGCATGCCCGCGTAACCGGGGACCAGGGCCGCATCGGGCAAGCCCGGCCAGTACTGGCGCACGGCGGCGTAGAAACCATCGGCGCTGCCCGGGTTCACGCTCAGGTCATCGGGATCGTCGGTCCATTGCACATCGGGCCCGAACTTGGCCTGCCCGCCCAGATCGATGGTCAGGTGCACACCCAGCCCGGCCAGATGCGACGCAGGATCGGGCACCGGGTAGATGAGCCGACCGAACGGCGAACGCCCGCTCAAGGTGAAATAGCTGCCTTTGGCGTACCACGCCCGGGGCACGTGGGCGGGGTTCAGGCCCTGGGCGTTCCGAGCGAGCTCGCAGGCGTGCAAACCGGCGGCGTTGACCACACCACGCGCCAGCAAGGCGGTGCCATCCTGCATCAGGACCTCGACCCCGGCCCCCGTGGCCCGCAAGCTTGCCACCCCGCTGCGGCAGGCCACCAGACCGGCCGCATGTTCCAGGTCGCCCTGCAGACTCAGCATCAGGCCATGGCTGTCCACGATGCCGGTTGAAGGCGAATGCAGCGCGGCCAGACACTCCAGTTGGGGTTCGAGTGCCCGGGCTTCGGCTCGCGTGAGCGGCATCAGATCGGGCACGCCATTGGCTTCGGCCCGGGCCAGAATGCCGGGCAGCCCCTGCACCTGCGAGGCGGTATTGGCCACCATCAGTTTGCCGCAGCGCCGATGTGCGATCCCGCGTTCGGTGCAGTAGGCGTACAGCAGCTCCCGACCCCGCACGCACAAGCGGGCCTTGAGGGAGCCCTGCGGATAGTAGATGCCGGCGTGGATGACTTCGCTGTTGCGCGAGCTGGTGCCCGTGCCGATGGCCGCCTCGCGCTCCAGCACCATCACCTCACGCCCGGCCAGCGCCAGCGAACGGGCCACCGCCAGCCCCACCACGCCCGCACCGATCACCACCACATCCACGGATTCCATGCAGCCATCTCCAGTCAAAGACGCGGCCCGATAGCGCTGGGCCAATGAAAAAGCCCCAAGCGAAACGCTTGGGGCTTTGTCTGGTGGGCGGTGCAGGGTTCGAACCTGCGACCCCTGCCGTGTGAAGGCAGTGCTCTACCACTGAGCTAACCGCCCGATTGATCTAACCGATCACTCGGAAGCCTCAAATTATAGCCTGCTTTTTTCACTCTTTTCGCCAGCACCCGGAATTTTGCAGATTCAGGCCAACTGCAGTTGACGCCACACCGCCTGGCCCCGGCAGGCCTTGTCGATTTCGGCCAGCACGGTGTCGTGGGCCAACGCCTCCTGTTCGTTGGCGCGCAGCACCGGCAGCTCGATGCCGCTCAGGTCCACCAGCACCACCTCGCCCCCCTCCCCGGTCGGGGTTTCCAGATCCATGATCAAGGCGTCCTGGCCGCGTGTCATGTTGATGTACACGTCGGCCAGCAGCTCGGCATCGAGCAAGGCGCCATGCAGCGTGCGCCCCGAGTTGTCCACGCCCAGCCGGTCGCACAAAGCGTCCAGGCCATTGCGCTTGCCCGGGAACATTTCCTTGGCCATCACCAGGCTGTCGATCACCGAACCGATCACCGTCTTGAGCGGCGGGCGCCCCAGGCGGTCCAGCTCCTTGTTGAGGAAGCTGATGTCGAAGGGCGCGTTGTGGATGATCAGCTCGGCGTCGCGCAGGTAGTCCAGCAACTCGTTGACGATCTGCCCGAACTTGGGCTTGTCGCGCAGAAATTCGTTGCTGATGCCGTGCACCTTGAGCGCGTCTTCGTGGCTGTCGCGCTCGGGGTTGACGTAGAAGTGCAGGTTGTTGCCGGTGAGCTTGCGGTTGAGCAGCTCCACGCAGCCGATTTCAATGATCCGGTCGCCACTCTCGGCGGACAGGCCGGTGGTTTCCGTGTCGAGGACGATCTGACGCATGGGGGCTCCTGGGTTTGGCCTGACGCGGTTTTCGCAGGATCAATGATTCTCTTTGGCGTGGTTGATCGAGTACTTGGGTATCTCCACCGTCACATCCTGCTGCGCCAGGATGGCCTGACACGACAACCGCGAGTTGGGCTCCAGACCCCAGGCGCGATCCAGCAGGTCTTCTTCGTTTTCGTCGAGTTCGTTGAGGCTGTTGAAGCCCTCGCGCACGATCACATGGCAGGTGGTGCAGGCGCAACTCATGTCGCAGGCATGCTCGATGGGGATGTGATTGTCCAGCAGCGCCTCACAGATCGAGGTGCCAGCGGGCGCCGAGATGGTGGCCCCTTGTGGACAGTATTCGGGATGGGGCAGGATTTTGATCGTGGGCATGGCGTGTTTTGCATCGGGGTTGGAATGCTCCCCGAACGGTGTGGGCGGTTTCAGACTTCTTCGAGTTTTTTGCCGGCCAGGGCTTGCTGGATGCCCCGGTTCATGCGCAATGCGGCAAAGGCTTCGGTTCCCTTGGCCAGCGCCTGGGTGGAGGCCTCGATCGCAGCGGCGTCGGTGCTCGACAGGGTCTGGGCCAGATCGGCGATCAGGGCTTCGATGGACGCGAGCTCGGCGGGCTCCAGCAGGTAGGCGTCGGCACTAAGTGCGCTGCGGGTGGCGGCGATCATGCGCTCGGCGTCCACCCGGGCTTCGACCAGCGCGCGCGCCTGCATGTCCTGCTGAGCGGTGGCAAAACTGTCCTTGAGCATGGCGGCGATCTGCTCGTCCGACAGCCCGTAGGCGGGCTTGACGTCAATCTTCGCCTCGACACCGCTGCCCTGCTCTTTGGCACTGACCGACAGCAGGCCGTCGGCATCCACCGTGAAGCTCACGCGGATGCGCGCGGCACCCGCGGCCATGGGCGGAATGCCACGCAGCGTGAACCGGGCCAGGCTGCGGCAGTCGGCCACCAGGTCGCGCTCGCCCTGCACCACGTGCAGCGCCAGCGCGGTCTGGCCGTCCTGGTAAGTGGTGAAATCCTGCGCCAGCGCGGTAGGGATGGGGCTGTTGCGCGGCACGATGCGCTCGACCAGCCCGCCCATGGTTTCGATGCCGAGCGAGAGCGGGATCACGTCGAGCAGCAGCAGATCGCCATCGCGGCTGTTGCCCGCGAGCGCATTGGCCTGGATGGCCGCGCCCAGCGCCACCACCTCGTCCGGATTCAGATTGGTCAGCGGCGCTTGGCCGAAGAACTCGCCCACCGTGCGGCGGATCACCGGCATGCGGGTGGAACCGCCCACCATCACCACGCCCTTGACGTCTTCTTTGGTGATGCGGGCGTCGCGCAGGACCTTGCGCACCGCCGTCATGGTGCGCACGGTGAGCGCGGTGGTGCAGGTTTCAAACTGGGCCAGGGTGATGGACTGTGTCAACGTGCGTCCGCCGATCTGCATGCTGAACTGCACCTCATCCTGGCTGGAGAGCGCCTCCTTGCAGTGGCGCGCTTGCGCGTGCAGCGCGGCGCGTTCGGACGGCGTGAGGTCCTCCGCGGTCACCCCCTGCTGCGCCAGCACCCAGGCAGCCAGCGCCTGGTCGTAGTCGTCGCCGCCCAGCGCCGAGTCGCCGCCGGTGGCCATCACCTCGAACACGCCGCGCGTCAGGCGCAGGATGGAGATGTCGAAGGTGCCACCGCCCAGATCGTAGATGGCGTAGATGCCTTCGGAGCCGTTGTCCAGGCCGTACGCGATCGCCGCGGCGGTGGGCTCGTTGATGAGGCGCAGCACGTTGATGCCGGCGAGCTGAGCCGCGTCCTTGGTGGCCTGGCGCTGTGCGTCATCGAAGTAGGCCGGCACGGTGATGACCGCGCCAAAGAGCTCGTCGTCAAAACTGTCTTCGGCCCGGAAACGCAGGGTGGCCAGGATCTCGGCACTCACCTCCATCGGCGTCTTGCGGCCCGCCACGGTCTCGATCACCGCCATGCCGTTGTCTTCGACCACGGCATAGGACAGCTTGTCCACATCGGCCACCTGGGCAAGAGAGCGGCCCATCAGGCGCTTGACCGAACTGACGGTGTTGGCAGGGTCCTGCACCTGGGCCGCGAGCGCCTCGAAGCCGATCTGACGGCCCGCCCCGCCCTGCTTCGGATCGAGGTAACGCACCACGCTGGGCAGGATCACGCGGCCGTCCGCCGCGGGCAGGCATTCGGAGACGCCATGGCGCACCGCGGCCACCAGCGAGTGCGTGGTGCCCAGGTCAATGCCGACCGCCACCCGTCGCTGGTGCGGGTCGAGGGACTGGCCGGGTTCGGAGATCTGCAGGAGCGCCATGGAAACGTGTGATGGGTAAGTAGGGACAGCGCCCGCCGTCGGACGGGCCTGGAGCAAGGGCTATTGTCCCAGCTGATCGAGACGGTTCTCGACGTCGCGGGCAAAGCGCTCAACAAACATAAGGGCTCTGACCTGCTGGGCCAGCGCAGCGTAGTCACGCAGCTCGTCGGCCGTGTGCTGCAGGGCCTGCAACTTTTCCCGGTGCGCGGCAGCCACGTCGTCGGCCATGCGTTCGAGCGCTTCGCTGTCGTGGGCCTCTTCCAGTTCTTCACGCCACTGCATCTGCTGCATCAGGAACGCCGTGGGCATGGCGGTGTTGTTCTCGGCACCAATCGGCACGCCATGGAGCTCGCACAGATAGGCCGCGCGCCGCAGCGGGTCTTTGAGGCGTTGATACGCCTCGTTGATGCGCACCGACCATTGCATGGCCAGGCGCTGGGCCTGTGCGTCCGATGCGGCAAAACGGTCTGGGTGTGCCTCGCGCTGCAGGTCTTTCCAGCGCGCGTCGAGCGCATCGCGGTCCAGGGTAAAGGCCGGCGTGAGGCCGAAAATTTCAAAGTCGGTGGATTGCAGGTTCATCACCGGATCATAGGAACAACGGGGCCAGGAGGAAAAAGTCCGGTCAAGGCCGGCGCGGAACCGGCTTCGCCGGACCGCTGCTGACACCCCATTGAGGAGGAGCGACGCCGAAGCCGGCGCAGGGGGGACAACCTATATCCTGAAGCTCTCGCCACAGCCGCAACGATCGCGCTCGTTCGGGTTGTTGAAGCGGAAACCTTCGTTCAGGCCCTCGCGCACGAAGTCGAGTTGCGTGCCGTCGATGTAGGCCAGGCTTTTCGGGTCCACCAGCACCTTCACACCGTTGTCTTCGAACACCACGTCTTCGGGCGCGATTTCGTCGGCGTATTCCAGCTTGTAGGCCAGACCGGAGCAACCCGTGGTTTTCACGCCCAGGCGCACGCCCACGCCCTTGCCCCGTTTGGCGATGTAGCGGATGACGTGCCGTGCGGCGGCTTCGGAAATCGAGATGGCCATGTCGTTCAATGCAAAGCGCCGCAAAAAGCGAAGTCTCTTCCAGAACACGCCACAGAACCGGCTTCGCCGGGCTGCGGGCGTGGTCCCCTTTGGGGGAAGACGCGAAGCGGCGCAGGGGGTTAGTTCACATGCTTTTTGCGATAGTCGTCCACCGCGGCCTTGATGGCGTCTTCGGCCAGGATGGAGCAGTGGATTTTCACCGGCGGCAACGCCAGTTCTTCGGCGATCTCGCTGTTCTTGAGCGCAGCGGCCTGGTCCAGCGTCTTGCCCTTGACCCATTCGGTCACGAGAGACGACGAGGCAATGGCCGAGCCGCAGCCGTAGGTTTTGAAGCGCGCGTCTTCGATCACGCCGGTGGTCGGGTTCACCTTGATCTGCAGCTTCATCACGTCGCCGCAGGCCGGTGCGCCCACCATGCCGGTGCCCACCGATTCGTCGCCCTTGTCGAACGAGCCGACGTTGCGGGGGTTTTCGTAGTGGTCAACCACTTTTTCAGAATAAGCCATGGTGTTTCTCCTTCAGTGTGCGGCCCATTGAATCGTCGAGATATCAATGCCGTCCTTGAACATTTCCCACAAGGGGGACAACTCGCGCAACTTGGCCACGTTTTCCTTGATCGTGGCGATCGCGTAATCGATCTCTTCTTCGGTCGTCCAGCGACCGATGGTCATGCGCAGGCTGCTGTGGGCCAGCTCGTCGCTGCGGCCGAGCGCGCGCAGCACGTAGCTGGGCTCCAGGCTGGCCGAGGTACAGGCCGAGCCCGACGACACCGCCAGCCCCTTGATGCCCATGATCAGCGACTCGCCCTCGACGTAATTGAAGCTCATGTTCAGGTTGTGCGGCACGCGCTGGGTTTCGTGACCGTTGATGAACACCTCTTCGATGCCCTTCAGGCCAGCGACCATGCGGTCGTGCAGCGCGCGGATGCGCTGGTTCTCGGCGTGCATCTCTTCCTTGGCGATGCGGTAGGCCTCGCCCATGCCCACGCACTGGTGGGTGGGCAGCGTGCCCGAGCGCATGCCGCGCTCATGGCCACCGCCGTGCATCTGCGCCTCGATGCGGATGCGTGGTTTGCGCCGCACGTACAGCGCGCCAATGCCTTTAGGGCCGTAAGTTTTGTGGCTGGTCAGGCTCATCAGGTCGACCGGCAGGGTCTGCAAATCCACGTCCACCCGACCGGTGGCCTGCGCCGCGTCCACGTGGAAGATCACACCCTTCTCGCGGCAGATCTTGCCAATCGCCGCGATGTCCTGGATCACGCCGATCTCGTTGTTCACGAACATGACCGAAGCCAGGATGGTGTCCGGGCGGATCGCGGCCTTGAAGGTCTCCAGATCGAGCAGGCCATCGGCTTGCACGTCGAGGTAGGTCACCTCGAAACCCTGGCGCTCCAGTTCGCGCATGGTATCGAGCACGGCCTTGTGCTCGGTCTTGACCGTGATCAGGTGCTTGCCCTTGGTCTTGTAGAAGTGAGCCGCGCCTTTGAGGGCCAGGTTGTTGGATTCGGTGGCACCGCTGGTCCAGACGATTTCACGCGGGTCGGCGTTGATCAACGCGGCCACCTGCTCGCGAGCGGTTTCCACCGCCTTTTCGGCTTCCCAGCCCCAGGCATGGCTGCGCGACGCCGGGTTGCCGAAATGCTCGCGCAGCCAGGGAATCATGGCATCCACCACCCGCGGATCGCAAGGGTTGGTGGCGCTGTAGTCCATGTAGATGGGGAAGTGCGGTGTGCTCATGGCTGGCGGTGCTTGGGCTGGCTGAATGGATGAGAGATCGAATACTGTGGGCAGCGGCTGACAGACGCCTGAAAGCGGCTCCATGGGCCGGCGCGACCGGCTGCGGAACCGAGCTCCAGGCAGGTCGCCGGCATCATTTCGAGAATGCGGTCGCCCCCAGGGCAAACACCGAGTTGGGCGCATTCACCCGGATCGGCTTGACCACCGGTGCGCTGGAAATGGCCCGCTTGATCATGGGGGCGTTTTCGACAACCACCCCTTTGGCGAGCTGATCGTCCACCAGCGACTGCAGGGACACCGAGTCGAGGAAATCGACCATCTTGGCGTTCAGGGCCGCCCACAGTTCGTGCGTCATGCAGCGGTGGCCTTCGCCCAGACAGTTTTCCTTGCCGCCGCACTGGGTGGCATCGATGGGTTCGTCCACCGAGACAATGATGTCGGCCACGGTGATTTCTGCGGCCTTGCGGCCCAGGGTGTAACCGCCGCCGGGCCCACGGGTGGACTCGACCAGTTCGTGGCGGCGCAACTTGCCGAAAAGCTGCTCCAGGTAGGACAGCGAAATCTGCTGGCGTTGGCTGATGGCCGCGAGCGTGACGGGGCCATTGTTCTGGCGCAGGGCCAGATCGATCATGGCGGTGACCGCGAAGCGGCCTTTGGTCGTGAGGCGCATATTCAAGCTCCTTGAAGTGTTGGCTTGACCGTCGTTGGATGATCTGCAGGCCCAAACAACGCCCACAGATCCCTGCTCCGCCCACTCCGATCGACCCATGGGTCGATGCGTTGAAGGCTTTCCCGACTATTTTTGTCGAGTATACCGCAAAGCCGAGCGATTTGATCGACATTGTACGGGCCCTACCGCAAGTTGTCCGGAGCGGAGCTACCCATCCCGACGCGCCCCAGACCACGTTCCGTGCGGGGCTTGCACACGGCGATCAGGCCGGGGCCCCGCCAGCCAAAGGATCCTCACAGGCGAAGCTGAAAGTCACCCGGGTGCCGGGGAGTGCGCCGGAGAACCATACTTCGGCACCGATTTCGGCCGCTCGCAGACGGATGTTGCTGATGCCGCGACCACCTTCGCGGTATCCCGACTCTGGTGCCTCGCCCAGTCCGACGCCGTTGTCGGTCACACTCAAACAGATGCGTTCGCCGTCTTGCCAGGTGCGCACCGCGACCCGGCTGGCGTGCGCGTGCTTGACCACATTGGCGAACACTTCCTGCAGGCAGCGGAACAGGTGCATCACGCCGCGCGCTTCCAGGCCAGGCACCACCGGTACTTCCTGCACCTGCCAGTCGAGCTCGATACCGGCGACCTTCAAGGCGGGTGCGATGCGTTGGCGCAAGGTGCCCAGAATGGTGGGCAGGTCGCCGCCCATGGGTTCGAGCGAATCCAGCGTCATGCGCAGTTCTTCGAGCGCATGGCTGAGCATGAAAGCGATGGTCGCGCTTTCGACGCGCTCACCACTGCTGTGCACCAGGTTGAGCGTCTGGACCAGTTGGCTGCCCAGGCCGTCGTGCATGTCTCGCGTGAGCCGGCGGCGTTCGGTCTCCAGCACGCGCTGGCTTTCCACCGCGCGCAACCGGCTGAACATCGCGTGCAGTTCGTCCTCGCGCTCGTTTACCTTGTGGGCCAGTTCGGCGTTGAGCCGTTCCACCTGCTCCATCGACTGTGAGGTGCGCTGCACCAGCACCCAGCCCATGGCGAACATCAGCACCAGGCTGCCCGCGGTCATCCAGCGGATGTCCACGTCACCGGGCAAGCCGACCTGGACGACCAGGAAGTCGCGCAGGCCCGTGACCATGGTGGCCAGCCCCACCACGACCATCAACCGCTGGTTGACGTCCATGCCCCATCGCGCCCGGTGGATCACCTTGAGCAGGGCCAACACACACACCAGCACGATCACCCCGGTCCACAGGCGGTAGAGGTTGTAGTTCTGCGTCCAGACCAGCACGCCCAGCCAGAACGGGCCGATCACCATCATGATTTTGACCAGCTTGCGCACCACGCTCTGGCGAAAGTCGAACAGCTCCGAAATGAACAGGTACAGGAAGCCGCAGTAGAGGGTGAACGTCAGCTTGTGCAGGTAATCCCAGGCCAGGAACGGCCCCGACAGGAACAGCGGCGTCGACAGGTACAGACGCAGGGTCAGCACCAGCAGGCCCGCGGCGAGCAGGCCCAGCAGGCGCTCCTCCGACATCATCCAGATCAGCAACGAGAGCAGCCCCATCATCAGCGCCGAGGCCGCCACCATCCAGGTCAGGTGAACCTGCCACCAGATGAGCCGCTGGTGCCGCTCCTGCAAGGCATCCCTGGAGCCGATCCACACCGGCGCGAGCCCGCTGATGCGCAAAGCCTGTGGCTGGAGCTGGATCTCGACGCGGTTGTGCTCCCATTGCGGCTTGCGCAAGCTGGGTGGCAGCGGCACGAGGTGCGCGTGGGTGCCGGCATCGAAATAACCGGGGCCACGCCGCCAAGCCTGCGATTCCACCTCCTGTCCATTGAAAAGCACCCGAAACCGCACGCCGATGCGGGGCAGCAGCAGTGCCAATTGCGCGTCGCCGGAGGTGGCTTCGGGTGGCGTCGGGGGCAGACGCAACCGGTAATGGACCTCATCCCCCCAGGTTTTCGTCCCGTCGTCCCAGAGGTGCGGCAGGGCCACGGGTTGAACCGTTTCAACCCCGTTCCTGAACGTGACGCGATCGGCCCGGGTCACCTGCGCCGCGCCCGGCGGAGCGCTCCCCTGGGTAACCGTCGCGAGCAACACGAGCAGGACCACCAACAGGAATGCAGCCCAGAGGTAGGCAGGAACCCTGCTGAGGGTTTGGCGCGCTCGGGCCTTCAGATTCACAGCAGGCCACGCTCCTGCGCTGCCCTCACCACCTGCACCCGGCTGTGTACCGCGAGCTTGCGGTAGAGGTTCTTGATGTGGGTGCCGACGGTGGTCGGGGAAATCGCCAGCTTGCTGGCGATTTCCTTGTTCACATACCCTTGGGCGACCAGCTTGAGCACATCGGTTTCCCGCTCGGACAGCAGCACCTCTTCGCGCAGCGCGACGACCGGAATGACCGGCAGCGCCTCCTGCACCAGGCGAAACTGCTTGAGCAGCATGCGGGCGAGCAGGGGCGAGATGGGCGCCCCACCCTCGCGAATCTGCTCGATCGCGGCCGTCAGGTCTTCGCCGGTGCAGCCTTTGAGCACATAACCCGTGGCGCCCGCTTCCAACGCGCCCACCAGCCGGGACTCTTCGCCAAACACGGTGAAGACCAGCAGCTCGGCGCCGGGCCGCTCACGCGCCAGCAGGTGCAGGAGATCTTCACCCCGGCCATCGGGCAAGCCCAGATCCACCAGAAAGACATTCGCGTTCGCACACAAGGCATGCGCGCGGGCGTGGGCCAGGCTGTCCGAATGACCGAGCAGGCGCCAGTGCGGCCGGGACAGCAGCGCCTGCCGCACGAACTGCAGAACCGTGGGATCGTCCTCGATCAGGTAGATGCATGTGTCGTCCGCCGGGCCGTCGCCGCTGCGCGGTTCATCCTGAGCTTGCATGTGTGAATCTGGTGCTGGTGTGCTCCGCGTCCCGGCCATGCTGGCCGACCCCTGCGCGGGTGCTTGTGCGCCGATTGTGCGTCAGGCCACGTTGTCCACCCCGGGGGCGCCAAACACCTGAGCCTTCAGGTGGTGCAACTGATCCCGCACCCCGGCCGCCTTCTCGAACTCGAGGTTGCGCGCATGCTCCAGCATGAGTTTTTCCAGCCGCTTGATCTCGCGCGCCACGTCCTTCTCGCTCATGTCCTCCACGCTGGCGCGCTGCGCGCTCTCGGCGGCCAGACGGTCGGCTTCCTTGCCGGCCTTTTCGCTGTAGACGCCGTCGATCAGGTCCTTGATGCGTTTGTTGATGCTGCGCGGCTCGATGCCCATCGCCAGGTTGTGCGCCACTTGCTTGGTGCGGCGGCGCTCGGTTTCGCCCATGGCCCGGGCCATCGAGTCGGTCACGCGGTCGGCGTACAGGATGGCGCGGCCCTGCAGGTTGCGCGCCGCGCGGCCGATGGTCTGGATCAGACTGCGCTCGGAGCGCAGGAAGCCTTCCTTGTCGGCGTCCAGGATCGCCACCAGCGAGACCTCGGGGATGTCCAGTCCTTCGCGCAGCAGGTTGATGCCCACCAGCACGTCGAAGGCGCCCAGGCGCAGGTCGCGGATGATCTCCACCCGCTCGACCGTGTCCACGTCGCTGTGCAGATAGCGCACCTTGACGCCGTTTTCCGTCAGGTAGTCGGTCAGCTGCTCGGCCATGCGCTTGGTCAGCGTGGTGATGAGCACGCGCTCGTTCTTCTCCACCCGGATGCGGATCTCCTGCAGCACGTCATCCACCTGGTGCGTGGCAGGGCGCACTTCCACTTCCGGGTCCACCAGGCCGGTGGGACGCACCACCTGTTCCACCACCTGGCCCGAGTGCGTCTTTTCGTAGTCGGCCGGCGTGGCCGAGACGAACACCACCTGGCGCATGCGCTGCTCGAACTCTTCGAGCTTGAGCGGCCGGTTGTCCAGCGCGCTGGGCAGGCGGAAACCGTATTCCACCAGCGTGGTCTTGCGCGCGCGGTCGCCGTTGTACATGCCACCGAACTGGCCCATGAGCACGTGGCTCTCGTCCAGGAACATCACCGCGTCCTTGGGCAAATAGTCGGTCAGCGTGGACGGTGGCTCACCCTCGGCGCTGCCGGCCAGGTGGCGCGAGTAGTTCTCGATGCCCTTGCAGTGGCCCACCTCGCTGAGCATTTCCAGGTCAAACCGGGTGCGTTGCTCCAGCCGCTGGGCTTCGACCAGCTTGCCCATGCCCACCAGTTGCGCCAGGCGCACGCGCAGCTCTTCCTTGATCAGTTCCACCGCGTGCAGCACCTGCTCGCGCGGCGTCACATAGTGGCTGCTGGGGTAGACGGTGAAACGCGGAATCTTCTGCCGCACCTTGCCGGTGAGCGGGTCGAAGAGTTGCAGGGTTTCCACCTCGTCGTCGAACAGCTCGATGCGGATCGCCATCTCGCTGTGTTCGGCCGGGAACACGTCGATGGTGTCGCCGCGCACGCGGAACTTGCCGCGCGAAAAATCGGCCTCGTTGCGCGCGTACTGCATGCGCACCAGTTGCGCGATCAGGTCGCGCTGGCCGATCTTGTCGCCCGTGCGCAGCGTCATCACCATCTGGTGGTAGCTCTCGGGCTTGCCGATGCCGTAGATGGCCGAGACGGTGGCCACGATCACCACGTCGCGCCGCTCCAGGATGCTCTTGGTACACGAGAGGCGCATCTGCTCGATGTGCTCGTTGATCGCGCTGTCCTTCTCGATGAACAGGTCGCGCTGGGGCACATAGGCCTCGGGCTGGTAGTAGTCGTAGTAGCTGACGAAGTACTCGACCGCGTTCTTCGGGAAGAACTCGCGGAACTCGGAATACAGCTGCGCGGCCAGCGTCTTGTTGGGCGCGAACACGATGGCCGGGCGCCCCAGGCGGGCGATCACATTGGCCATGGTGAAGGTCTTGCCCGAGCCGGTCACGCCCAGCAGGGTCTGGAACACCTCACCGTCGTTGATGCCCTCCACCAGTTGCTCGATGGCGGTGGGCTGGTCGCCCGCTGGCGGGTATGGCATGAAGAGTTCGAACGGCGAACCGGGAAAACGGACGAACTCGCCCTTCTGTGTTTCCGGTATGACTTCTGCAATTTTTGGCATGGCGCGCTCGGCTGGCCCGGGTAGGGGCCGGGTAAAATCATGGATAACCCGCAAGGCTAACCGAGCCCCGAAAATCCCGCTACTGACAACTTCCAAAGGATATTCATGTCTTTGTTCACCGCCGTCGAAATGGCCCCGCGCGACCCGATCCTGGGTCTGAACGAACAGTTCGCCGCCGACACCAACCCCAACAAGGTCAACCTGGGCGTTGGCGTGTATTTCGACGACAACGGCAAACTGCCGCTGTTGCAGTGCGTGCAGGCCGCTGAAAAAGCCATGATGGACAAGCCGACCGCGCGGGGCTATCTGCCCATCGACGGCATCGCCGCCTACGACGCCGCCGTCAAAGGCCTGGTGTTCGGTGCGGACTCCGACGTGGTGAAAAGTGGCCGCGTGGCCACGGTGCAGGCCATCGGCGGCACCGGCGGCCTGAAGATCGGCGCTGACTTCCTGAAAAAGATCAGCCCCGACGCCAAGGTCCTGATTTCCGACCCGAGCTGGGAAAACCACCGCGCGCTGTTCACCAACGCCGGCTTCACGGTGGAAACCTATCCCTACTTCGACCAGAGCGCCAACGGCGGCCTGGGCGGCATCAACTTCGACGGCATGCTGGCCGCCTTGAACGCCGCCGCCCCCGGCACCATCGTGCTGCTGCACGCTTGCTGCCACAACCCCACCGGCTACGACATCACCCCCGCCCAGTGGGACCAGGTGATCGCCGTGGTGCAGGCCCGCAACCTCACCGCCTTCCTCGACATGGCCTACCAGGGCTTTGGCTACGGCATCGCCGAAGACGGCGCCGTGATCGGCAAGTTCGTGGCCGCCGGCCTGAACATCTTCGTTTCCACCAGCTTCTCTAAGAGCTTCAGCCTGTACGGCGAGCGCGTGGGCGCCCTGAGCGTGGTGGGCAGCAGCAAAGAAGAAACCGACCGCGTGCTCAGCCAGCTCAAGATCGCCATCCGCACCAACTACTCCAACCCGCCCACCCATGGCGGCGCCATCGTGGCCGCGGTGCTGAACAACCCCGAGCTGCGCGCGCTGTGGGAACAGGAGTTGGGTGAAATGCGCGTGCGCATCAAGGCCATGCGCCAGAAACTGGTGGACGGCCTCAAGGCCGCCGGCGTGGCCAAGGACATGAGCTTCATCACCACCCAGATCGGCATGTTCAGCTACTCGGGCCTGTCCAAGGACCAGATGGTGCGCCTGCGCAGCGAGTTCGGCGTGTACGGCACCGACACCGGCCGCATGTGCGTGGCCGCGCTCAACAGCAAGAACATCGACTACGTCTGCCAGGCGATCGCCAAGGTCATCTGATCGGGTCGCCCCTCAAGAAAAAGCCGCTCATCGAGCGGCTTTTCTGTTTCCGCAACCGCCCCGTCACCATCCAGATGACGGGCGCATGGGCCCTGGGCCTCGTGGCAAGCGGAAGGCATCCTGGATGCATTCTTTCACGATGGTGACAAACGGGCCCGATTTTTAGGTGTTTTCACTCTTACGCCTGACAGGTCATGCTGTTATATTGCACTGCAACATAACCATTCATTGCCCACCCACCATGCTCTACCAGATTTACGAAACACAGCGCTCTGTGATGGAGCCTTTCGCTGACCTGGCCGAGGTCGCATCCAGGCTCTACTCCAACCCCCTGCTGCCTTTGGCACAGTTTCCGCTGGCGCAGCGCATTTCCGCCGGTTACGACCTGATGCACCGGCTGGGCAAGGACTACGAAAAACCGGTGTTCGGCATCCACAAGGTGGACGTGGATGGGGTGGACATCGCGATCCACGAGCGGGTGGAGATCGACAAACCCTTCTGCGAACTGCGGCGTTTCAAGCGCTTCTCGGACAACACCGAGACGTTGGCCACGCTCAAGGGCCAGCCCGTGGTGTTGATCGTGGCGCCGCTGTCGGGCCACTACGCCACGCTGCTGCGCGACACCGTGCGCAGCATGCTCAAGGACCACAAGGTCTACATCACCGACTGGAAAAACGCCCGCCTGGTGCCGTTGTCCGAGGGCGACTTCCACCTGGACGACTACGTGAACTACATCCAGGAGTTCATCCGCTACCTGCAAAAAGGCTATGGCAACTGCCACGTCATGAGCGTGTGCCAGCCCACCGTGCCGGTGCTGGCGGCGGTGTCCCTGATGGCCAGCCGGGGTGAAACCACGCCGCTGTCCATGACCATGATGGGTGGCCCGATCGATGCGAGCAAGTCGCCAACCTCGGTGAACAACCTCGCCACCGAGCGCAGCCACAGCTGGTTCGAGAACAACGTCATCTACCGCGTGCCCGACAGCTTCCCTGGCGCCGGCCGTCGGGTCTACCCGGGCTTCCTGCAGCATTCCGGCTTCGTGGCTATGAACCCTGGCCACCACGCCACCAGCCACTACGACTACTTCCAGGACTTGATCAAAGGCGACAACTCCAGCGCCGAGATCCATCGCCAGTTCTACGACGAGTACAACGCGGTGCTCGACATGGATGCCCACTACTACCTGGAAACCATTGAAACGGTGTTTCAGGACTTCAAACTGGTCAATGGCACCTGGGACGTGAAGAACGAAAAAGGCCAGCTCGAGCGTGTGCGGCCGCAGGACATCACCCACACCGCCCTGCTGACGGTCGAAGGCGAACTCGACGACATCTCCGGCTCGGGCCAGACCAAGGCCGCGCATGATCTGTGCACCGGCATTCCCAAGACACACCAGATGCACTATGAAGCCAAGGGTGCAGGTCACTACGGCATCTTCAGCGGCCGACGCTGGCGCGAAATGGTGTGCCCGGTGGTGAAGTCCTTCATTCATGCCCACCAGCCCGCTGCGGAGGCTCTGACCTCGACATCCGCCGCGGCGGCGCCGCAAGACGTGAAAGCTGTTCCAGCCAAGGCCTTGGCGCCGAAGCCGGTCGCGAAACGCAGTACCAAGGCCGCGGTCAAAGCAAAGCCGACCCCAGCAGCCCCCGCCGCAACGAAAACCCCGTCCACGGCAGTGGCCCGCAAGACCCGCCAGCCGGTCTAACAGCGCGGTGCCCGGGCCCCGGCGGCCAGGTGGCCCGGGGTATATTTCCCGGCATGAACGATCTCGCCCGGCGGATTGACGCCGCCCTGCCACAGACCCAGTGCACGCGCTGCGGCTACCCGGACTGCGCGCGCTATGCACAAGCCATCGCCGACGGCGAGGCGGGCATCAACCAATGTCCGCCCGGCGGCGTCGAGGGGGTGGCGCGTCTGGCGGCCATCACCGGCAAGCCGGCCCAGCCGCTGAGCCCCGCCAACGGCGTGGAAGGGCCGCTGACCGTGGCGGTGATCGACGAAGACTGGTGCATCGGCTGCACGCTGTGCATCAAGGCCTGCCCCACCGACGCCATCGTCGGCAGCAACAAGCTCATGCACACCGTGATTGAGCCCTATTGCACGGGTTGTGAGCTCTGCATTCCGGTCTGCCCTGTGGACTGCATCTCGCTGGAGATCGTCAGTGGCGAGCGCACTGGCTGGCAGGCCTGGTCGCCAGCGCAGGCCACGCTCGCCCGCAAGCGCTACGAGGAACGTGCCGTGCGGCTCGTGCGTGAACAGGCGGAGCACGACCGTGTGCTCGAGGCCAAGGCCCGCATGAAATACGCCGACCTCGAAGCACACTCGCAGCACACCGACCCGGCCGTGCTGGACAAGAAGCGCGCCGTGATCGCCGCCGCGCTTGAACGGGCACGGGCCAAACGGCTGGCCACGCCCGACTGAGGCTCAGCGCGCCCGAGCCGCAGCCTCTCAGGCCACGATCGCGGTCTTGTACACCCCGCAACCCACGTAGAGCTCGTCCACCTTGGTCACGTACGACATCTTGGCCTGGATCGCACCGCTCTGCGGGTTGACGATGTCGTATTCGACCCAGCCGGGCTCCTGTTCCGCCTGGGCCACGATGGACTCCAGCAGCGCCTGACCGTCGACACCGGCGATGTCCTGCACGCGGCTGCCGACCTTTTCGGGCTTGCCACCGAACGCAAGGTACTGACCGCCGCTGTCCAGCGCGAACACATACATGTCGCGGTCATGGAATCCGTTGGCCGGATCCGTGATGCCTTGCGTGTACGCACGGCCACCCTGCCGGGAGCGGTACTCGATGGCCCGCCGCACCATCTCCATGGCTTCCTCCGCCGTGCCTTGCTGGAGCACGAACGACGACACCGCCTGTGACAGATGGGATGCCCGCGCCTCCAGCTGATTGGCCTGTGCCACGGCACGTTCGACCATCTGGGCATTGCGCTGGGTGATCTCGTCGAGCTGGCGCACGGCCGATGAGATTTCGCTCAGGCCGCTGCTCTGCTCGGCACTGGCGGCCGAGATCAGCGACATGTTGCTCGCCATGCCCCGCACGCCGTTGACGATCTGCGTGATGTTGGTGCCGGCCGCACGGATCTGACGCACACTGGTGTCGACCTGCTGGGCCGACGCTTCGATGAGTTGCCGGATTTCCTTGGCCGATGCTGCGGAACGCTGGGCCAGCGTGCGCACCTCGTTGGCCACCACGGCAAAACCACGCCCCTGCTCACCAGCCCTGGCGGCCTCCACGGCCGCGTTGAGCGCCAGGATGTTGGTCTGGAAGGCCAGGCTGTCGATGACGCCGATGATCTCGCTCATCTGCACCGCGCTCTTCTGGATGACCTCCACCGAGTTGACCGCCTCCCCCATGGTCTGCGCGCCCGACTCCGCCACATCGCGGACCTTGGCGGCCTGCGCATCGGAGTCACCGGCGGTGTGCGCGTTCTGCTGCACCGTGCTCGTGAGTTGCTCGACGCTGGCGGCCGTCTGCTCCAGGTTCGCCGCCTGCTGCTCGGTCCGGTCGGCCAGGTTGCGGTTGCCCAGGGCCAGGCTCCGTCCCGCGTGGGCCACCAGTGCGGAGTTGCTTCGAACCTGGGCCACCATCGCCGACAGGTTGCGGTTCATGGTTTCCAGCAGCGAGGCCAGCATGGCCAGCTCGTCCCGCCCACGGACCTGGACATGGGCGCACAGATTGCCCGAAGAGGTCTCGCGCATCACGTCGATGACGTGGCGCAAGTCGATCACGAAGCTGAAATAGAACGACAGCATCAGATAGAGCACCAGCACGATGCCGGTTCCCACCACGACCAGCGTCAGCATGCGCAAGCGCCGGTCCTGGGAAACCCGATCCATCAGCAAGGCGTCCATGCGCTCCTGGACCGCGTTCTGGTAGGCGAACACCGCGTTGACGGCCTGGGTGCCCGAGGCAAAGTAGTCCGAGGCGGACATGCCACCCTGCGAGCCCATGGCCCGCTCGGCGTCGCTCAGGAAAGACTGCACGGCCTGTGGCGTCTGCTGGCCCTGCCGGTCACCCTGGCCGTACTTCTGTGCAAAACGCTGCAGGTGCAGCACATCGTCGGTAGTGGCCTTGGCATCGCCGATGAGCATGTTCACCCGATTGACCACCGCGGGATCGCGCTCGGTGAGCGCGAGCTGGCCCGCTCCCAGGCCACGCACCTGCCCCAGCAACTCACCCCAGCGCGGCACGTGGGTCACCGCCATGTCCATCAGGAAATAGCTGCCGGGGTCCGGATCGAACAACAGATTCGACCGCTCGGCCACCGTGTAAACGAAGCGGTGCAGGTCGTGCACCAGCTGGGTGTGCCGCGCAAAGGAGTCCGGCGCCGATTGTTTTTCACTCGATGCCAGATCGCTCATCACGCGGTGCAAGGCCGCCCAATCGCTACCCAGTTCAAAGTCCGGCCGCCTGGCCAGGGACTCATCCACCTTCGCCAGGGCCTGCTTCAGCTGCTCGCGCGTGGCCTGCACCGCGTTGCGGGCCGATGCGTCGCCGCCGATGAGCATATTGGTCTGGCCACGGTGCTTCTGCACCTCTACCGTGACCGCGTGCACGTGCTGGACCAGGCGAGAGCCATCCACCTCGGCCTGGGTGAAAGCAATGGCCTCGTTCAGCCGCTGCGTGAGCAAGACGCTGATCACCACCAGGGGAATGAACAACAACAGCGCCAGCACGGCCAACTTGGTGGGCAGGCGCAGCAAGCGCATCAACCGCACACCCGGCTGCAAGAGTTTGAATAAGGACATGGGCGAACTCTTTCGGTCTTCGTTTCTCGGCGAAACGGATGAACTGGTTATCGACCCCGACGGGACAAGCTTGAGGCCGGGAATGCGGCGGCTCAGTGCGCGCTCCGGATGCCGGACTGGCGGGCCTCGTAGTCCTGGAACAACTGAACCACCATCTGGCGCAAGCGGTCGTCGGCCAGGTTGTGCGCGTCGGCCAGCTGCTGCAGGGCATAGCGTCGGTCACACTGCATCAGCGTGCGGCTGACGCTCATGCCGTGGTTCGCCATGCGCAGGCAGAACATCTCCAGCAGATCGTTCGGCCAGGGCATGGCCAGCTCACGCTCGCGCCAGCGGCTCGGTCGGTGGACCCAGCGCGCGTCGCCTTGCGCCAGCAACTCCTGGGGACTGGTGCCGGCTGAAGCGGCCGCCGAAGACGGGGACATGGCATTCATGGCGTGCTCCTCGAACGATGGAACTCGGAGGGGCGTCGGTCAACGCCCCCGGGGGACAAGCCAAGAATACGGAACCGGCACTACGCCTTTGCCCCGAACAGCGGGGGAAAAACCGCCCAGGCGCTTCGTTTCGCGGCACCGGGGCCGGGGGAAAACCCGATCAGCCCGGTGAGGTGGCCAAGCTCGCGAAAGCCGCGACCACCTCAGGCGGCGCCTGCACCAGCTCGATCAGCACGCCCTCACCTGCGATCGGGAACTCCTCGTTCGCCTTCGGGTGCAGGAAGGTGATGTCGAAACCCGCCGCGCCCTTGCGGATGCCGCCCGGCGCAAAACGCACGCCGTTGGCGCTGAGCCATTGCACCGCCACCGGCAGGTCGTCGATCCACAGGCCGACGTGGTTGAGCGGCGTGGCGTGCACCGCCGGCTTTTTGTCCGGATCCATCGGCTGCATCAGGTCCACCTCGACCTTGAACGGGCCGCTGCCGATGGCGCAGATGTCTTCGTCGACGTTTTCGCGCTCACTCTGGAAACTGCCGGTCTTCTCCAGCCCGAGCATGTCCACCCACAGGGTCTGCAGGCGTTGTTTGTCGGGGCCGCCGATGGCGATCTGCTGGATGCCCAGCACCTTGAAGGGACGTTGCGTTGCGTTCATGAATCAGTGAATTCCGTTGTGAGAAAGGGGCGCCTGCTCCAGCGCCCAGACCGTCGCGGGCGGCAGATTGGCCCATACCGAGGCCGAACGCCGCCACCGCCAGCCAGCGGGGATGCCGCTGAACGGGCGCAGATGGCGCGCCGCGTAGGTGTACTGGATCAGGCGGGAGCGGGGCTGGCGCGCGATCAGCGTCAGCATGGCTTCGATGCAGTCACGCGCTTCGTCGCCCGGCATGGACAGCAAGGGCAGCGACGACACCAGCGTGACCGGCGTGTCCGCGGCCATCGTGAGCAGATCGACGCGGGAGGCGCAATGGTTGAGCACCTCCAGCTGCGGGAACGAGGCGCGCAGCAGCTCGGCGAATTCGGGATCGCGCTCGAACACCACGAAACGATCCAGCGCCACCAGGGCCGGTGCAAGCGCCCGGGTGATGGCGCCGGTGCCCGCCCCGACCTCGATCAGCACCCCGGGCTCGCTGCGCAGCACCTCGTCGCGGATGGCCCGGGCCAGGGCCCTGGACGCGGGAGCGATGGCGCCCATGCGCCGCGGGTGACGAAGACAACCGAGTGCGAATGCCAAACCGTGCTCCATGCGGGACCCCTGGAAGTTGCAGCGGTCTGAAGCGTATCCCAATTCCCTGCGCTCCAGGGGTGTCAAGCTGCAACCGGCCAGGCTCACTCGAACTCGACGATGGCCTGGTCCACCACCAGCGATTCGCCCTTACCCGCCAGCACCTTGGCCACCACGCCGTCGGCCGCGGCGAACAGCACGTTCTCCATCTTCATGGCCTCGATCACCGCCACGCGTTCGCCCGCCTGGACCTTCTGCCCCACCTGCACCGCCACGTCGACCAACAGGCCGGGCATGGGCGAAAGCACGTATCGGCTCATGTCGGGCGGTGCTTTGAACGGCATGAGCCGGTGCAGTTCGGCCATGCGGGGCGACACCACCACGGTCTCGATGCGCGTGCCGTTGTGCTGCACCACCAGGGCCAGCGGGTTGCGCAGCGTGCCGCGCTCCACCTGGGCGGTGAAGGGCTGGCCATTGCACTCGCCGGTGATGCATACGTCGTTCAGGCGCGAGGGGCTGCTGATGGCAAAGCGCTTGCCCTCCACCGAGACCACCGCCGAGCCGACCTGACCCACCACCTCGTCCACGTGCACCGCCGTGTAGCGGTTGCTGCCGCTGGCGCCGAGCGTGATCACGCTGAAGTCGTGCCCGACCTTGACGCCGTAGCCCGGCAACTGGCCGGTCAGGCCGGCCGCACGTTCGCGCGACTTGCGGCGCACGAAAGCGGCCAGCGCGACCAGGAAGTCGGCATCGTCGTGCGGCACATCTTCGGCCCGGAAGCCGTGGGCGTAGTGCTCGGCGATGAAACCGGTGTTGAACTCACCCGACACGAATTTCGGGTGCGCCAGCAGCGCCGCCTGGAACGGGATGTTGCTGCTGATGCCGCGGATCACGAAGCCGTTGAGCGCCTCGCGCATCTTGGCAATCGCTTCATTGCGGTCCTTGCCGTGCACGATGAGCTTGGCGATCATCGAGTCGTAGTACATCGGGATCTCGCCGCCATCGACCACGCCCGTATCCACGCGCACGCCATACAGCGCGTCGGTGTTGGCCTGGTGCATGCTCTGCGCTGGCGGCTGGAAGCGCACCAGACGGCCGGTGGACGGCAGGAAGTTGCGGAACGGGTCTTCGGCGTTGATGCGGCACTCGATGGCCCAGCCCTCGCGCTTCACGTCGGCCTGGGTGATCGGCAATTGCTCGCCAGCGGCCACGCGGATCATCAGCTCCACCAGGTCCAGACCGGTGATGCACTCCGTCACCGGGTGCTCCACCTGCAGGCGGGTGTTCATCTCCAGGAAGTAGAAGTCCTGGTCCTTGCCGACCACGAACTCCACGGTGCCTGCGCTCTGGTATTTCACCGCCTTGGCCAGCGCCACGGCCTGCTCGCCCATGGCCTTGCGCGTCGCGTCAGAGATGAAGGGCGACGGCGCCTCTTCGATCACCTTCTGGTGGCGGCGCTGGATCGAACACTCGCGCTCGTTCAGGTACACCACGTTGCCGTGCGAATCGCCCAGCACCTGGATCTCGATGTGGCGCGGCTCCAGCACGTACTTTTCGATGAACACGCGGTCGTCGCCGAAGCTGTTGCGGGCTTCGTTGCGGCAACTGGTGAACCCCTCGAAGGCTTCCTTGTCGTTGAAGGCCACGCGCAGGCCCTTGCCGCCGCCGCCGGCCGAGGCCTTGATCATCACGGGGTAACCGATGTCCTTGGCGATCTCCACCGCACGCTCTGCGGACTCGATGGCGTCGTTCCAGCCCGGGATGGTGTTGACCTTGGCCTCGTTGGCCAGCTTCTTGGAAGCGATCTTGTCGCCCATGGCCGCGATGGAGAAATGGCGCGGGCCGATGAAGGCAATGCCTTCGTCTTCACAGCGTTTGGCGAAGGCTTCGTTTTCCGACAGGAAACCGTAGCCGGGGTGGATGGCCTGGGCGCCGGTTTTCTTGGCGGCCTCGATGATCTTGTCGGCCACGAGGTAGGACTCGCGCGAGGGCGCCGGGCCCAGCAGCACGGCTTCATCGGCCAGCTGCACGTGGCGCGCCTCCTTGTCGGCCTCGGAATACACCGCCACGGTGGCGATGCCCATCTTCTTGGCGGTGGCGATCACACGGCAGGCGATCTCGCCGCGGTTGGCAATGAGAATTTTGGTGAACATTTCAGTCTCCTAGACGAGAGCAGGTGTGTTGTTTGTTTGGTGAGTTGGTGCTGAGCCCGCCATGGACACGGTGCGCCTGCCTCCGCTCATGTCCCCCGCCGACCTGCGGGCGGCTCCTCCTTGACTTCGCTGCGACAGGCACACCGTGCCCATGGCTGCGAAGGAGGTGAAGACGAAACCGGTCGAACACGCGTCACTCGGAATCGGGTGGTGCGGGCGTTTTGCGGAGGTAAAGGAGGAGCGCGCAGCGCGGGGGACACGGAGCAAAACGTCCGCGCCGCCCGATTCAGCGCCAGAGAAAATCATGGCACGCGCAAAAGAAATCACAGCGGAATGTTGCCGTGCTTGCGCCACGGGTTTTCCAGCTTCTTGTCCTTGAGCATCACCAGCGAACGGCAAATGCGCTTGCGCGTCTCGTGCGGCAGGATCACGTCGTCGATGAAGCCACGCGCGCCGGCCACGAAGGGGTTGGCGAAGCGGGCCTTGTATTCGGCCTCGCGCCCCGCCAACTTGGCCGGGTCCTTCTTCTCTTCGCGGAAGATGATCTCCACCGCGCCCTTGGCGCCCATCACCGCGATCTCGGCGTTGGGCCAGGCGAAGTTCACGTCGCCGCGCAAGTGCTTGGAGGCCATCACGTCGTAAGCGCCACCATAGGCCTTGCGCGTGATCACTGTGATCTTCGGCACCGTGCATTCCGCGTAGGCGTAGAGCAGCTTGGCGCCGTGTTTGATGATGCCGCCGTACTCCTGGCTGGTACCGGGCATGAAACCGGGAACGTCCACAAAGGTGACCACCGGGATGTTGAACGCATCGCAGAAACGCACGAAACGCGCAGCCTTGATGCTGCTCTTGATGTCCAGGCAGCCGGCCAGCACCAGCGGCTGGTTGGCCACGATGCCCACCGTCTGGCCGTCCATGCGCGCAAAGCCGATCAGGATGTTCTTCGCGTACTCGGGCTGCAGCTCGAAGAAGTCGCCGTCGTCCACCGTCTTGACGATCAGCTCCTTCATGTCATAGGGCTTGTTCGGGTTCTCGGGCACCAGGGTGTCCAGGCTCAGCTCCATGCGGTCGATCGGGTCGCCGCTGGGGCGCACGGGTGCCTTTTCGCGGTTGTTCAGCGGCAGGTAGTTGTAGAGCCGGCGCAGCATTAGCAGCGCTTCCACGTCGTTCTCGAACGCGAGGTCGGCCACGCCGCTCTTGGTCGTGTGCGTGATGGCGCCGCCCAGCTCTTCGGAGGTCACTTCCTCGTGCGTCACGGTCTTCACCACCTCGGGGCCGGTGACGAACATGTAGCTCGAATCCTTGACCATGAAGATGAAGTCGGTCATGGCGGGCGAATACACCGCGCCACCGGCCGAGGGGCCCATGATCATGCTGATCTGCGGCACCACGCCGCTGGCCATCACGTTGCGCTGGAACACGTCGGCGTAACCCCCGAGCGAAGCCACGCCTTCCTGGATGCGAGCACCGCCCGAGTCGTTGAGGCCGATCACCGGGGCACCGACCTTCATGGCCTGGTCCATGATCTTGCAGATCTTCTCGGCATGCGCCTCGGAGAGCGCGCCGCCGAACACCGTGAAGTCCTGGCTGAAGACGAACACCAGGCGGCCGTTGATCATGCCGTAGCCAGTGACCACGCCGTCACCGGGGATCTTGTTGTCCTGCATGCCGAAGTCGGTGCAGCGGTGCTCGACGAACATGTCCCACTCTTCAAACGTGCCTTCGTCGAGCAGCACTTCCAGCCGCTCACGCGCCGTGAGCTTGCCCTTGGCGTGCTGCGCGTCGATGCGCTTTTGCCCGCCGCCCAGGCGTGCCGCGGCGCGCTTTTCTTCGAGTTGTTCCAGGATGTCTTGCATGCGTTTTCTCCAGAAAAATCGGTTCAGATTCAGTCAAACAGTTCGAGCAATTGGCGCGCGGCGGTGGAGGCTGGCAACGTACCGGCGAGCACGGCCTGCGTGACCGCATCCAGTTGCGCGCGCACCGCCGGGTGGTCGCGAAAACGCTGTTTCAGACCGGCTTCTATGCGCTCCCACATCCAGGCTCGGGCCTGCCCTTGGCGGCGCGCGGCGAGATGGCCGTTGGCGGTCTGCAGCCCGCGGAACTGCGTCACGGCATCCCAGAAATGGTCGACGCCCTGCTTGTGCAGCGCGCTGATCTGGATCACTTGCGGATGCCAGATCGACTCATCATGGTGAGCATGCTCGGGATGCCCGTGCAGACCCAGCAAGCGCAGCGATGACGTGATCTGCGCGCGCGCGCGGGTGGCGGCGTCGGGGTCGAGATCGGCCTTGTTGATCACCACGAGGTCGGCCAGCTCCATCACGCCCTTCTTGATCGCCTGCAGATCGTCACCCGCGTTGGGCAACTGCAGCAGCACGAACATGTCGGTCATGTTGGCCACCGCCGTTTCGCTTTGGCCCACGCCCACGGTCTCGACGATCACCACGTCATAACCCGCAGCCTCGCAGACCAGCATGGCCTCGCGCGTCTTCTCGGCCACACCGCCCAGCGTGCCGCTGCTCGGGCTGGGGCGGATGTAGGCCCGTTCGTGCACGCTCAGGTGCTCCATGCGGGTCTTGTCGCCCAGGATGGAGCCACCCGACACGGTGGACGAAGGGTCGATGGTCAGCACCGCCACGCGGTGGCCCAGCCCGATCAGATACAAGCCCAGGGACTCGATGAACGTGCTCTTGCCCACGCCCGGCACGCCGCTGATGCCGAGCCGGAACGACTGGCCGGTGTGCGGCAGCAGCGCGGTCAACAACTCATCGCCCAACGCGCGGTGGTCCGCGCGGGTCGATTCGAGCAGCGTGATGGCCTTGGCCATGGCGCGGCGCTGTGCCATGGGGGCGCCAGACAAGACGTGGCTGGCAAGCCCCTCGACAGGCTCAGACCGAACGGAGGTTGTTGGTCGCGACGCAGGCATCAAACCCGTCCCAATGCCTTCTTGATCTGTTCCAGCACGTCCTTCGCACTGGCCGGAATCGGTGTGCCCGGGCCGTAGATGCCCTTGACGCCGGCCTCATACAGCATCTCGTAGTCCTGTCGCGGGATCACGCCGCCCACGAACACGATGATGTCGTCGGCCCCCTGCTTCTTGAGCTCGGCAATGATGGCCGGCACCAGGGTCTTGTGGCCAGCGGCAAGCGTGCTCACGCCGACCGCGTGCACGTCGTTTTCAATCGCCTGGCGGGCGCATTCTTCGGGCGTCTGGAACAGCGGACCCATGTCCACGTCAAAGCCCAGGTCGGCGAAGGCCGTGGCCACCACCTTGGCGCCGCGGTCGTGGCCGTCCTGGCCGAGTTTGCTGATCATCACGCGCGGGCGGCGCCCCTGCGCGACGGCGAAGTCGTTGATCTCACCCTTCAGGGCGTCCCAGCCTTCGGCAGAGTCGTATGCGGCAGCGTACACACCGGTCACCTTTTGTGTATCGGCGCGGTGGCGCCCAAAAACTTTTTCCAACGCATCGCTCACCTCGCCCACGGTGGCGCGCAGGCGCATGGCCTGGATGCTCAGGTCCAGCAGGTTGCCCTGGCCGGACTCGGCGGCAGCGGTCAGCGCGTTCAGCGCCGCCTCCACCTTACCCGCATCGCGGCTGGCACGGATGGCTTTCAGGCGGGCGATCTGTCCGTCGCGCACGGCGACGTTGTCGATGTCGCGCGCTTCGATCGCATCTTCGGTCTTGAGCTTGTATTTGTTGACGCCGACGATCACGTCCTTGCCGCTGTCGATGCGCGCCTGCTTTTCAGCGGCTGCCGCTTCGATCTTCAGCTTGGCCCAACCGCTGTCCACGGCCTTGGTCATGCCCCCCATGGCCTCGACCTCTTCGATGATGGCCCAGGCCTTGTCGGCCATTTCCTGGGTCAGGCTCTCCATCATGTAGCTGCCGGCCCAGGGGTCGACCACGCTGGTGATGTGGGTCTCTTCCTGGATGATGAGCTGGGTGTTGCGGGCGATGCGGGCGCTGAACTCGGTCGGTAGGGCGATGGCTTCGTCAAACGAGTTGGTGTGCAAGCTCTGCGTGCCGCCGAACACCGCCGCCATGGCCTCGATGGCGGTGCGCACCACGTTGTTGTACGGGTCCTGCTCGGTCAGGCTCCAGCCCGAGGTCTGGCAATGGGTGCGCAGCATCAGGCTCTTGGGATTCTTGGCGTCGAAGCCTTTCATGATGCGCGTCCACAGCAGGCGGGCGGCGCGCATCTTGGCGATCTCCAGGTAGAAATTCATGCCGATCGCCCAGAAGAAACTGAGGCGTCCGGCGAAGCCGTCCACGTCCATGCCCTTGGCGATCGCGGTCTTCACATACTCCTTGCCGTCGGCCAGGGTGAAGGCCAGTTCCAGCGCCTGGTTGGCGCCCGCCTCCTGCATGTGATAACCCGAGATCGAGATCGAGTTGAACTTCGGCATGTGCTGGGCCGTGTACTCGATGATGTCGCCGATGATTTTCATCGACGGCTCGGGCGGGTAGATATAGGTGTTGCGGACCATGAACTCTTTCAGAATGTCGTTCTGAATCGTTCCGCTGAGCTTGTCCTGCGACACGCCCTGCTCTTCGGCCGCGATCACATAGCCGGCCAACACCGGCAGCACGGCGCCGTTCATGGTCATGGACACACTCACCTTGTCGAGCGGGATCTGGTCGAAGAGGATCTTCATGTCCTCCACCGAGTCGATCGCGACGCCGGCCTTGCCGACGTCGCCAGTGACGCGCGGGTGGTCGGAGTCGTAGCCACGGTGCGTGGCCAGGTCGAAGGCGACCGACACGCCCTGCCCGCCCGCGGCCAGCGCCTTGCGGTAGAAGGCGTTGGATTCTTCGGCGGTGGAAAACCCGGCGTACTGGCGGATCGTCCAGGGCCGCACCGCGTACATGGTGGCCTGCGGGCCACGGATGAAGGGCTCAAAGCCCGGCAAGGTGTTGGTGTACGGCAGGTTCGCCGTGTCGGCCGCCGTGTACAGCGGCTTGACGCTGATGCCGTCGGGCGTGAGCCAGTTCAGCGCGGCCACGTCACCGCCGGGCGCGGATTTCTGGGCCGCCTTGGTCCAGGCTTCGAGGGTGGCGGGCTTGAATTCGGGCGGGTTTTGGCTCTGGCTCATGGCGGGGCGGTGTGGGTAGGCAACAGGAACGGCGGCAATCCGGGCTTGGGGGCATCGGCGGAAAGCAGCGCTGATTTTATATCATTCATAATTATTGATGCAAAATATTCCTACTGCCTTACAATCAGCGCCTGTCAGTCACACCGATCCCGTCACACGCCCCATGTCCGCCCTGTCGCTTGCCCCCCGCGCCCTGTACGAAGAAGTCGCCGAACTGCTGCGCCAGCGCATCTTCAGCCGTGAGCTGGAGCCTGGCAGCTGGATCGACGAGCTCAAACTCGCCGAGGAATACGGCATCAGCCGCACGCCCCTGCGCGAAGCGCTCAAGGTGCTGGCCGCCGAGGGCCTGGTGACCATGAAGGTGCGACGCGGCGCCTACGTGACCGAAGTGTCCGAGAAAGACCTGGCCGATGTCTACCACCTGCTGGCCCTGCTCGAATCGGACGCCGCCGGTGTGGTGGCGGAACGCGCCACCGACAGCGAGCTGGCCGAACTGCAGGCCCTGCACACCGAACTGGAAGCCGCGTTGGGCCAGCGCGACCGCTTCTTCGCGATCAACGAGCGGTTTCACATGCGCCTGCTCGAACTGGCCAACAACCGCTGGCGCGAACAGATGGTCGCCGACCTGCGCAAGGTCATGAAGCTCAACCGCCACAACTCGCTGCTCAAGACCGGGCGCATCGACGAATCGCTGGCCGAACACCGCGCCGTCATGGCCGCCCTGCTCGCGCGCGATGCCACGCTCACCCGCCAGCGCATGCAAGAGCACTTCCAAAACGGGTTGGAAGCGGCCACCTGAGAGGCCGAGCCAGCGCCGCCCTGCCTGGCGGCGCGGCGCTGGTAAATTCCGGGCTCCTTCCGTTCGCCCGCCACACCGTGGCCGCGAACAGCGCCCACGATCAGGAGCCCTACCCATGTCTCTCGCCCGTCTGGCCCAGCCCGGCATCCTTGAACCCATTCCCGCCCAGGGCCGCTACCTCACCTGCCAGCTGAGGATGGGCGCCCAGCCACAGAGCGTGCTGCGCGCTCTGGCGCAAGAGGCCGATGGCCGCGCCACCGTGGCCGGTCTGGGTGAATCGCTGGTGCGCGAGCTGGGTGTCGAACTGCCCGGCCTGCGCACGTTTCGGGGGATCGACGGCGCACGCACCAAGCTGCCCGCCACCCCGACCGATCTTCTGCTCTGGCTGCGCGGCACCGACCGGGGCGAGTTGCTGATCCGAAGCCGCCATCTTGAGGCCCTGCTCGCACCCGCCTTCGACGTCACAGACATCACCGACGCCTTCTGCCACGACAACGGCCGCGACCTGACCGGCTACGAAGACGGCACCGAAAACCCCAAGGGCGATGCGGCGCTGGCGGCAGCCCTGCTGCCCGAAAGCGCGGGCGCGCTGGCCGGCAGCAGCTTCGTGGCGGTGCAGCGCTGGCGCCACCACATGAGCCGCTTCGAGGCCATGCCGCGCCAGCAGCAGGACCACGCCATCGGCCGCGAGCGCGACAGCAACGAAGAGATCGACGACGCGCCCGAATCGGCCCATGTGAAGCGCACCGCCCAGGAAAGCTTCGAACCCGAGGCTTTCGTGCTGCGTCGTTCCATGCCCTGGGCCGAGGGCAACGAAGGCGGGCTCGTGTTCACGGCCTTCGGGCATTCACTGGACGCCTTCGAAGCACAGCTGCGGCGCATGTCGGGCGCAGAAGATGGCATCACCGATGCCCTGTACACCTTCACCGAACCCGAAACCGGCGCCTATTTCTGGTGCCCGCCGGTGCACAACGGCCAGCTCGATCTGCGAGCGCTGGGTCTGTAGATACCGCCGTCCTGGCACGGGGAAAGAGACCATCCCCGTGACTTGACCAAATACACCCTAGGGTATATACCAAGACACCTGCAACGCATGTGCGCGCAATATAAGCACTTGCGAATTTAGTAATTCTTCCCCTCACCCATTCCGACGGAGATACTTCCATGGCTCGAATCGTCATTCTCGGCGCCGGTCTCGGCGGCATGCCCATGGCCTATGAAATGAAGGCACTGGCCCGCCCCGGCGACACGGTCACGGTGATCAGCGAAGCGCCAAAATTCCACTTCGTGCCCTCCAACCCCTGGGTCGCCGTGAACTGGCGCACCCGCAAGGACATCGAAGTCGACATCGCCCCGGCGCTGGCGAAAAAGGGCATTGAATCCATCATCCAGCGCGCCAAACGCGTCCACCCGGACGCCAACCAGATCGAAATGGAGGACGGCTCCCGGGTGGAGTACGACTACCTCGTCATCGCCACCGGCCCCAAGCTCGCGTTTGACGAGGTCGAAGGCCTGGGCCCGTATGGCGGCCACACGCAGTCGATCTGCCACGTGAGCCATGCCGAGGCCACCAAGACGGCCTGGGACGAATTCGTGAAGGCGCCCGGCCCGATCGTGGTCGGGGCCGTGCAAGGTGCCTCGTGCTTTGGCCCGGCCTACGAGTTCGCGATGATCATGGACACGGACCTGCGCAAGCGCAAGATCCGCGACAAGGTGCCCATGACCTTCGTGACCTCCGAGCCCTACATCGGCCACCTGGGCCTGGGCGGCGTGGGCGATTCCAAGGGCATGCTCGAATCGGCCATGCGCCAGCGCCACATCAAGTGGATCTGCAACGCCAAGACCACCAAGATCGAGGCCGGCCAGATGCACGTGACCGAGCATGACGACCAGGGCAGACCCGTCAAGGACCACGTGCTGCCCTTCAAGCACTCCATGATGCTGCCCGCCTTCAAGGGGGTGGATGCGGTGTTCGGCATCGAGGGTCTGACCAACCCTCGCGGCTTCATCACCATCGACGAGCACCAACGCAACGCCAAATTCAAGAACATCTTCAGCGTGGGTGTGTGCGTGGCGATTCCACCGGTGGAAGTGACGCCGATTCCCTGCGGCACGCCCAAGACCGGCTACATGATCGAGTCCATGGTCACGGCCACGGCGCACAACATCCGCGAACTGCTCGACGGCAAGGAGCCCACGCACCACGCCACCTGGAACACGGTCTGCCTGGCCGACTTCGGCGACACCGGTGCGGCCTTCGTGGCGCTGCCGCAGATCCCGCCGCGCAACGTGAGCTGGTTCAGCGAAGGCAAGTGGGTGCACCTGGCCAAGGTGGCGTTCGAAAAGTACTTCATGCGCAAGATGCAGAAGGGCACGTCCGAGCCCATCTACGAAAAGCTCATCATGGACTTCATCGGCATCACCAAGCTCAAGGAAAAGCAGGCCAAACAGGGCCAGTGATCCGCCCGCCTCGCTGGCCCGTCGGGCCAGCAGCGGGGTGGCAGCGTCATGGGCGAGCGGGCTCCACCTCCCAGTGCTGCACCACCTTGCCATGGCGGTCCACGCTTTCGAGACGCACGGTAAAGCCCCACAGGCGCCCCACATGCTTGAGCACCTCCAGCGCATCGTCACTGAGCGGGCGGTCCTGCTGGCGCGTGTGCCGCAGGGTCAGGGAGCGGTCGCCACGGACATTGACGTTCCAGACCTGGATGTTGGGCTCGCGCTCGTTCAGGTCGTGCTGGCGCGCCAGGGCCTCGCGCACGCGCCGGTAGCCAGCCTCGTCATGGATCGCGGCCACCTCCAGCTCGGGTTGCTGCGCATCATCAACGATGGCGAACAGACGCATCTCGCGCATCAGCCGCGGCGAGAGGAACTGCCCGATGAAACTCTCGTCGCGGTAGTGCCGCATCGCATGGTCCAGCGTGGCCTTCCAGTCTGAGCCCGCGATGTCGGGAAACCACTGCCGATCCTCATCGGTCGGGTTCTCGCAGATGCGCCGGAGGTCGCTGAACATGGCAAAACCCAGTGCATACGGGTTGATACCGCTGTAGGCCCGGTGACCCACCGGCCATTGGTGGACCACATTGGTGTGCGAGCGCAGAAACTCGATCATGAAGCCGTCGCACAGCAGGCCCTCGTCGTACAGTGTGTTGAGCAAGGTGTAGTGCCAGAACGTGGCCCAGCCCTCATTCATGACCTGGGTCTGGCGCTGCGGATAGAAATACTGCGCCACCTTGCGCACGATGCGCACCACCTCGCGCTGCCAGGGTTCCAGCAACGGCGCGTGTTTTTCGATGAAGTACAGCAGGTTCTCTTCGGGCTCGGCGGGAAAACGCCGGCTGGACTTTTCCTCCGGCTTGTCGGCGGCCCGGGGCAAAGTGCGCCAGAGATCGTTCACCTGTTGCTGCAGATAGGCTTCGCGGTCCTTGCGGCGCGCTTCCTCCTCGGCCAGGGAAGGTTTCTGAGAACGCCGGTAGCGGTCCACCCCCTGGCTCATCAACGCGTGGCAGGCGTCAAGCAGTTGCTCCACCGCCTCGATGCCGTGCAGTTCCTCGCACTCGTTGATGTAGTTGCGCGCGTAGACCAGGTAATCGACGATGGACGAGGCGTCCGTCCACATGCGGAACAGGTAGTTGCCCTTGAAGAACGAGTTGTGGCCATAACAGGCGTGCGCCATCACCAGCGCCTGCATGGTCAGAGTGTTCTCCTCCATGAGGTAGGCGATACAGGGATCGGAGTTGATCACGATCTCGTAGGCCAGCCCCATCTGGCCGCGCCGGTAGTTTTTCTCGGTCGCGATGAACTGCTTGCCAAACGACCAGTGCCGGTAGTTCACCGGCATGCCGATCGAGGCGTAGGCGTCGATCATCTGCTCGGCGGTGATCACCTCCAGTTGCACCGGGTAGGTGTCCAGGCCATATTCGCCGGCGACTCGGGCGATCTGCGCGTGGTAGCGCTCGATCAGCTCGAAGGTCCAGTCCGACGGACAAGGCAGCGGCTCGCGCTTGCGCGGCGGGCCCACCACCACAGGCGCCACGTCCTCCCGGGGCGGTTCAACATCGGTACCGTGGGTCATGACGTACCTGCCTTCCTGAACAGTTCCCGGAACACCGGGTAGATGTCGGCCGCGTCGGTGATCTTGCGCATCGCGAAGTTCGGCTCGGTCTCCCGCACCCGTGCGTATTCCTCCCAGAGGTTCTGCTCGTCCCCGGCCACCTGCACATAGGCAAAGTAGCGCGACAGCGGGAGCAGCTTCTGCTGCAGCAGTTCGCTGCAGCGGGCCGAATCCTTGTACCAGTTCTCGCCGTCGGAGGCCTGGGCGCCGTAGATGTTCCAGTCGCCCGGCGGGTAGCGCGCCAGGATGATCTCGTGCATCAGCGTGAGGGCGCTGGACACCACGGTGCCACCGCTCTCCGTGGCCTGAAAAAACTCGGGCTCGCTCACCTCGGCCGCCTGCGTGTGGTGGCGAATGAAGACCACGTCGGTCCGCTCGTAGTGCCGCATGAGAAACAGGTAGAGCAGGATGAAGAAGCGTTTGGCGATGTCCTTGCGCTCTTCGTCCATCGAACCGGACACGTCCATCAGGCAGAACATCACGGCCTTGGCCGTGGGCTGCGGGATGCGCACGCGGTTGCGAAAGCGCAGGTCCAGCGGGTCCAGGAACGGGATCTGGCGCACCCGACGACGCAGCGCCTCGACCCGTTCCTTGAGCGCGCGCACGCTGCCCAACGGCGTGTTCGCCTCACTGCGCTCGGCCAGCGCCAGCTCGGCCTCGAGCTCGCGCAGCAGGCGCCGCAGCTCGGCCCCCATGGCGATGCGCCGGCCCAGCGCGGTGCGCATCGAGCGCACCACATGCAGGCTAGCGGGATTGCCCGCCGAGACGAAGCCCGCGCGCTGCGACTTCCATTCGGGCGCGTCGGGCAGCAGCTGCGTGCGCACCAGGCGTGGCAAGGCTAGGTCGTCGAAAAACACCTGCATGAACTCTTCGCGCGTGAGGCGGAACACGAAATCGTCCTCACCCACCCCGTCTTCGCTGCCCTGGTTGCCCCGGCCACCCCCGCCACCACTGGGCGGGCGGCCGATGTGATCGCCGCGCACATAGTCGCGGTTGCCCGGGTGCACCGACTCGCGCACGCCCCCTTGCCCATGGCCAAACACCGGCTCGGAGACATCGCGGCGCGGCAGCGTGATGTCTTCGCCCTGCTCGATGTCGCGGATGCTGCGACCGGACACGGCCTTCTTCACCGCGTCACGGATCTGCTCGCGGTAGCGGCGCAGGAAGCGCTCGCGGTTGCCGATGGACTTGTTCTTGCCCGCGAGCCGACGGTCGACGATTTGCTGCAGCATGGTGGCCTGCTTTCAGCGGATGAAGGGCCAGGACGCCTGTGCGCTCAGGAGCTCTTGCGCACGCGCAGGTACCAGTCGCAAAGCAGGCGCACCTGGCGTGTGGTGTAGCCCTTGTCGACCATGCGGTTCACGAAGTCTTCGTGCTTCTTCTGTTCGTCCACACTGGCCTTGGCGTTGAAGGAGATCACCGGCAACAGGTCCTCGGTGTTGGAGAACATCTTCTTCTCGATCACCGCGCGCAGCTTCTCGTAGCTGGTCCACAGCGGGTTCTTGCCCGCGTTGTTGGCGCGCGCGCGCAGCACGAAATTGACGATCTCGTTGCGGAAGTCCTTGGGGTTGCTGATGCCGGCGGGCTTTTCGATCTTCTCCAGTTCGGCGTTGAGCGAAGAGCGGTCGAAGATCTCGCCGGTGTCGGTGTCGCGGTACTCCTGGTCCTGGATCCAGAAGTCGGCGTAGGTCACGTAGCGGTCGAAGATGTTCTGGCCGTACTCGGAGTACGACTCCAGGTAGGCGGTCTGGATCTCCTTGCCGATGAACTCGGCGTAGCGCACCGCCAGCGTCTCCTTGATGAAGGCCAGGTATTTCTGTTCGGTCTCGGCCGGAAACTGCTCACGCTCGATCTGCTGCTCCAGCACATACATCAGGTGCACCGGATTGGCCGCCACCTCGGTGCTGTCGAAGTTGAACACCCGCGACAGGATCTTGAACGCGAAGCGCGTGGAGATGCCGCTCATGCCTTCGTCCACCCCCGCGTAGTCGCGGTACTCCTGATAGCTCTTCGCCTTGGGATCGGTGTCCTTGAGGTTCTCGCCGTCGTACACTAGGAGTTTGCTGAAGATGCTGGAGTTCTCCGGCTCCTTCAGGCGCGTGTACACGGCGAACTGCGCCAGCATCTTGAGCGTGCCAGGAGCGCACACGGCCTTGGACAGCGACGAGTTGCGGATCAACTTCTCGTAGATCTTGATCTCTTCCGACACACGCAGGCAATACGGCACCTTCACGATGTAGATGCGGTCCAGGAAGGCTTCGTTGTTCTTGTTGTTGCGAAACGCCTTCCACTCACTCTCGTTGGAGTGCGCCATCACGATGCCGTCGAACGGGATCGCGCCAAAGCCTTCGGTACCCTTGAAGTTGCCTTCCTGGGTCGCGGTGAGCAGTGGGTGCAGCACCTTGATCGGCGCCTTGAACATTTCCACGAACTCCAGCAGGCCCTGGTTGGCCAGGCACAGCCCCCCCGAGTAGCTGTAGGCATCGGGGTCGTCCTGCGCGAAGGTTTCGAGCTTGCGGATGTCGATCTTGCCCACCAGCGACGAAATGTCCTGGTTGTTCTCGTCGCCGGGCTCGGTCTTGGCGATGGCGCATTGCTTGAGCACCGAAGGGAAACGCCGGACCACACGGAAGCGCCGGATATCCCCCCCATACTCTTCGAGCCGCTTGACGGCCCAGGGCGACATGACTCGCTCCAGGTATCGCGGCGCGATGCCGTACTGCGACTGGAGCACCTGCCCGTCTTCGATGGCGTTGAACAGGCCCAGCGGAGACTCATTGACCGGGGAGTCCTTCAGCGCGTAGAACGGAACCTGCTGCATGAGCTGCTTGAGCCGCTCGGCGATGGAAGACTTGCCCCCGCCCACCGGCCCCAGCAGGTAAAGAATCTGTTTCTTTTCCTCCAGCCCCTGCGCTGCATGGCGGAAGTAGGACACCACCTGCTCGATCGGTTCTTCCAGGCCGTAGAAATCCCGGAAGGCCGGGTAGATCTTGATGACCTTGTTGCCGAAGATGCGCGAGAGGCGCTGGTCGTGCCGGGTGTCCAGCAGCTCCGGCTCGCCGATCGCCACGAGCATGCGCTCGGCCGCCGTGGCATAGACGAGTGGATCGTTCTTGCAAGCCTCGAGGTATTCCTCGATCGAGAGCTCGTCTTCACGCGTCTGCTCGTAGCGTGACAGGAAATGACGGACAACATCCATACGACCTCCTATTGAAGCGGTCGCTATCGATGCATCACCGACGTCAAGGCCCGCTCCCCACCGACGTCGGTGCCAGTCGGAATTCTTATCCGCCCGACCCGGGTCTGCTCCATCCGAAACTGGCGCGCTGGACAGACCGTGTGCGTGTGACGATGGTAGCGCTCAAAAGTTCATGCGTCACGCGCGTAAACACTCATCCATGTGCACAGGTTCACTTTCGACCGTGACATGTGCCTGCGCCATGGCCCAGACTTCGCGCGCTGGCAGGGGTTTGAGCCGGTGGTCGCTCCACACCTGGCGCCACTTGCGGGCCCCGTGCAGGCCGTGGCGCAAGCCCAGCATGTGGCTGGCAATGGAATACCAGGGTGCGCCGTCGTGCGCCGCGGCACGCTCCATGTAGTCCACCATGGCCAGCTCGACCGCCTCACGCGTCAAGCCCGGCCCGTCGGAAGCCTCGCCATAAAACCGGGCGTCCCATTCGGTCATCACCCAAGGGTTGTGATAAGCCTCACGACCGATCATCACGCCGTCGAGCTGCCTCAGGTGGCTGGCGATCTGCTCGTTGGTGGTGATGCCCCCGTTGACCGCGATGGTCAGGTGCGGAAAGTCACGCTTGAGCTGAACCACAAGTTCGTAGCGCAGCGGGGGGATCTCGCGGTTCTCTTTGGGCGACAGGCCCTGAAGCCAGGCATTGCGCGCGTGCACGAGGAACACACGGCAACCCGCGTCGGCCACGGTGCCCACAAAATCACGAACGAAGTCGTAGCTTTCGATCCGGTCGATGCCGATGCGGTGTTTCACCGTCACGGGAATGTCCACCGCGTCCACCATGGCCTTGACACCATCGGCCACCAGCGCCGCGTCGGCCATCAGGCAGGCGCCAAAAGCGCCGCGCAACACACGCTCGCTGGGGCAGCCGCAGTTGAGGTTGATCTCGTCGTAACCGCGCTCCTCCCCCAGCTTCGCGCACCGCGCCAAGTCGGCCGGCTCGCTGCCGCCCAGCTGCAGCGCCACCGGGTGTTCCTCTTCGTTGAAATCCAGATGCTGCGCGGCGTTGCCGTGGATCAGCGCGCCTGTCGTCACCATCTCGGTGTAGAGCAAGGTTTTACGGGTCAGCAGCCGATGAAAGTAACGGCAATGGCGATCTGTCCACCCCATCATGGGGGCGACGGACAGGCGCCAACGATCGGCGTCGAGGAGGTGTTGTGGAAGGCGGGACATCGGAAGGCATTATCCCTTTTCGCTTCTTCCAAGGTTGCGGCCAGGCCTTCAGCGGCCACGGTGACTTTTTTCACGATAATGACCCACGTCCCATGCTCCATCTGATGCACCTTTCGAGGCTGACCAATGAACTACGAATTCAGTCCCGAAGTGCTTTCAGACACCATCGGTTCCATCTATGACTGTGCGGTTGACCCCGGGCAATGGGACACGGCACTGCAGATGATTCGTGACCGCATGGGGTTGTCGTTCGTACAGGTGCTTCATCAAGACTACCGGGACCAGGCACCGGGCCAGCCACCGTTGCAACGCGCCATTCGCACCGCCTGGGATGACCACTGGATCGGTCTTCTGCCGACCTTGATGCACAAGGTACCCAAGATCGAAGTCTGGATGGATGCCGAGATTGACACGCCCATCAGCCAGATGCAGCTCTTGGAAGAAGCTGACTTCAGGGAAAGCGAGTTCTGCCGGACCTGGGTCGAGCCTCAAGGCTTGCGAGACACCTGCAACGCACCCATCCTCAGGCGCGATGGACAGGTCGCGTGGCTCGTGGCGGTCAGCCCGCAGGGCAGGAAGCTTTTCGATGAGCATGATCGGCGACTGCTGGGCATGCTGACACCCCATGTGCGCCGTGCATTCCTGATCTCTGACCTGGCCGCAGAAAAGAACCGGCAGCTTCAGCTGTACCGGGACATGCTCGACGGGGTTGGCACCGCTGTCTTCTTGTTGGGACCCGATGCGCGCTTGATGTACCACAACGCAGCGGCAGAAATGGTGCTGACGCAAACCAGTTGCCTGGACGTTCGCGATGGACGCATCTATCCGCAATCCCGAGAGCGGCAGGCTGCATTCGCAGAGGCCGTGGCCCGCGCCTGTACCACCGACGAGCTCTCGTTGGGTTATTGGGGCAATGGCATGCCCCTGCCCGGCAAGGCGAACGAGGCGGCCGTCGCGTATCTCCTTCCCTTGACGACCTCGGAGTACCGCCATGCGCTCGGGCCAGGTCTGGCGGCACTGTTCGTCACCACGGCAGCCTCCTCGCAGCCCCCCTCGATCGAGGTGCTTTCCGCCCTCAGCGGCCTGACCACCGCAGAGTCCCGGATCGCGCTGGCCATCGCTGATGGCGAAGCCACCGAGTCCATTGCAAGCCGCCTGGAGATTTCCATCCATACGCTGCGCAAGCATTTGTCGAACACTTTCGACAAAACCGGTCAATCCACCCAGGTGGCCCTGGGTGCGTACGTGAACCGACTGCGGTTTTAGCCTGCGGCGGCGACAGAGCAAGGGTCCACCCACCGCAGCGCGCCCGATGCGCTGTTCGCTCCGCCCCGCTCCCGCGCTGTGTGCCACTGGTGCCTCACGGCACTGCGCGTTTTACTGCTCCAACACTTGTTTGTTGATCGACCCATCGGCTTGGCCATCTGCCCGCGCCGTGCAATAGCGGGCGGCTGAGCCACGGGTTCGTGGTGGCGCCCAGTGGCAATAGGTCACGGATTCGGGTTCGTTTTTCCCAAAAATCAACGCCAACTAATTGATTTGAGTGATGTGCCATCGGGGCGAGATTCGTAATCTCACCTCACCGATGGATGCATTGCAAAGGCGCTCATGAACGCCGGACATGCATGGGCCATCGGGCCAACCAACCCGAGCAACCCCATGGAGTTCGACATGAACCCCTTTTTGAATCCCGTAATCACCATGATCACCCAACAAAAAATGAACGCATTGATTGACCAACCCGGCTCCGCACTCGCCGCGGCTCTCCCGGATGCCGCACCCAACAGCCGCTTGCCAAATGGGGCGCGCCAGGTCTTTCTCTCCACCCTCACCTGTGGACTGCTTTCACTGCTGGCTGCGCCCGCGCAAGCTCAGACTGTTTGTGCGATGGACGGCGCCGCTACCGCCGCAGCCATCGGAAACAACAGCTTCGCATGCGGACCCGATGCCGAAGCGAATGGCGTAGAAAGCACTTCGATCGGTACCGGCGCTGGTTTGGGCTCCGTGGGTGCCTACAACTCAGCATTCGGTTCACTAGCTGGCCAACACGTCACCGGGCATGCGAATTCCGCGTCGGGCACACAGGCCGGACAGGTCGTGGAAGGCAACTACAACTCGGCCATGGGCACCCAAACAGGCCAACACGTGACCGGCGACGGTAACTCTGCATTGGGACCCAGTGCAGGCAACTTCGTGAACGGCGACCACAACACCGCCAGCGGCGCGGGAGCCGGATCTCATGTCTCCGGTGACGTCAACTCCGCCAGCGGCGCGGATGCGGGCACGTGGGTCACGGGATCAGGCAACTCCGCCACTGGCATGTCCTCAGGCGGATCGGTGACCGGCGACTACAACACCGCCACCGGAGCGTATGCCGGTGTTGCCGTCACGGGCCACGGAAACACCGCGAATGGAACAGTATCCGGTCGAAATGTCACCGGCGACCGCAACACCGCCATGGGACTCAATGCCGGCTCAGGTATCACCGCCAACGACACCGTCAGCATAGGCACAAACGCACAAGCACAGGCCGACAACAGCGTGGCCCTGGGTTCGGGTTCGATCGCCACACAGGCCAACACCGTTTCAGTGGGCTCGGCGGGCAACGAGCGTCGCATCACGAATGTGGCAGCGGGCGTGGATGGCACCGATGCCGTCAACGTGGATCAGCTCAACGGTATCAGCGCAGACACTCTTCATCGCGCACAGCGGTATGCCGATGCGGGTGACGCTCGCACGCTTCGGCAAGCCAAGAACTACACCGATGTGCGGGAGCAGGCCGTGCGCCAGTACGCTGACGAAGGCGACGCCCGCACGCTGGACAGCGCCAACCAGCACACGGACATTCGGGTAGGCGCCCTTCAAAAAGAGGCCTTCGCCGGCATTGCCCAGGCGGCAGCCATGGTGCCCATGGCCCCCGCTGGGGACGGGGAGACCACGGTGAATGTGGGGGTGGCTGCCTATGGTGGGCAGACGGCAGTGGGCCTGTCGTTCGCACGCCAGGTCGGCAACACCACCTTCAACGGTGGTCTGGGTGCAGGGTCAGGCAAGCGCCATCTGGTGCGCGTGGGGGCTGGCTGGCGGTTCTGACCGGCCGCACCCATGAAAAAAGCCCCGTCGAGCGGGGCTTTTTCTGTTCACAAACGCTTGTTCAGCCCATGTGCAATCCACCGTTGACCGAGAAGTCAGCGCCGGTGGCGTAACCGCCCTCCTCGCTGGCCAGCCAGGCAATGATGGACGCGATTTCGCTGGGCTTGCCCAGGCGCTTGACGGGCACCGTGGCCACGATCTTTTCCAAGACGTCGGGGCGGATGGCGTTGACCATGTCGGTGCCGATGTAGCCCGGGCTCACGGTGTTGACCGTCACGCCCTTGGTGGCCAGTTCCTGCGCCAGGGCCATGGAGAACCCGTGCATGCCGGCCTTGGCGGCCGAATAGTTGGTCTGGCCGGCCTGGCCTTTTTCGCCGTTGACCGACGAGATGTTGATGATGCGGCCCCAGCCTTTTTCCACCATGTCGGGCACGACCTGCTTGGTCACGTTGAACATGGAGTTCAGGTTGGTTTCGATCACGGCCGACCAGTCCTCGCGCGACATCTTCAGGAACATGCGGTCCTTGGTGATGCCGGCGTTGTTGACCAGCACGTCGATGCTGCCGTGCTCGGCCTTGGTCTTGGTGAAGGCTTCCACCGTGGAGTCCCAGTCACCCACGTTGCCCACCGACGCGTAGAAGGTGTAGCCCAGGGCTTTCTGTTCGTCCAGCCATTTGGTGAAGTCGCGCGTGGGGCCGCAACCAGCGATGACCTTGAAGCCCTCCTTGTGCAAGCGTTGGCAGATGGCGGTACCAATGCCGCCCATGCCGCCAGTGACGTACGCTACTTTTTGACTCATGTTGTGTGCTCCTCTAGGTGTTGCCGAATGGCATTAAAAAAATGATCTGAAAACGCGGTGTCTTCACCCAGGATGCGGTGGAACCGGCTTTGCCGGGCCACTCGCATCGCCCCCTGGGGGGTGACGCCGCAGGCGGTGCGGGGGGGTACTTACCTCTCCACCGCCAGGGACACGCCCATGCCGCCGCCAATGCACAGCGCGGCCAGACCCTTCTTGGCGCCGCGGCGCTGCATCTCGTGCAGCAGCGTCACCAGGATGCGGCAACCCGATGCACCGATGGGGTGGCCGATGGCGATCGCGCCGCCGTTGACGTTGACCTTGGCCGGGTCGATGTCCAGCGCCATGTTGACGGCGCACGCCTGGGCGGCAAAGGCTTCGTTGAGTTCGAACACATCCACGTCGGATGCCTTCCAGCCCGCGCGGGCCAGGGCCTTCTGCGAGGCGGGCACCGGGCCCATGCCCATGAGGGCCGGGTCCAGACCGCTGGTACCGAAGGCGGCAATGCGCGCCAGCGGCGTGAGGCCCAGGGCGGCGGCTTTCTTGGCGGTCATCACCATCACGGCGGCTGCGCCGTCGTTGATGCCCGAGGCGTTGCCGGCGGTCACCGAGCCGGACTTGTCAAAGGCGGGGCGCAGACCGGCCAGCACTTCGGCCGTGGTCTTGGCGTTGATGAACTCGTCGCTGTTGAACAGCACCGGGTCGCCCTTGCGCTGCGGAATGCTCACGCCGACGATTTCGTCCTTGAACTTGCCCGCGGCTTGCGCGGCGGCGGCTTTCTGCTGGCTACCGGCGGCCAGCGCGTCCTGCATCTCGCGGGTGATGCCCTGGGCCTTGGCCACGTTCTCGGCGGTGATGCCCATGTGGTACTGGTTGTACACGTCCCACAGGCCGTCGACGATCATGGTGTCGGTCATTTTCCAGTCGCCCATGCGCTGGCCGTCGCGGCTACCATTGAGCACGTGCGGGCTGGCGCTCATGTTTTCCTGGCCACCAGCGATCACGATCTCGCTGTCGCCCCAGGCCACGGCCTGCGCGGCCAGCATCACGGCCTTGAGACCCGAGCCGCAGACGGCGTTGATGGTCAGGGCCGGGGTTTCTTTGGCCACACCGGCCTTCATCATGGCCTGGCGGGCCGGGTTCTGGCCACAGCCTGCCGCCAGCACCTGGCCCATGATCACTTCACCCACCGCGTCCACCGGCAGACCGGTGCGGGCCAGCAGTTCCTTGATGACGATGCTGCCCAGCTCGGTGGCGGGGGTCTTGGCGAGCGAGCCGCCGAACTTGCCCACGGCGGTGCGGGCGGCTGAAACGATGACGATGTCTTCCATAAGAGTCTCCTAGTGCGAAAAAAACAAATCCTGTCCGGCGCGATGTGTCTCAGCCGGGAACCCGGCGGAACCGGCTTTGCCGGACCGCATCGGGTTGCCCCCTGAAGGGAGTAGCGCGCAGCGCTGCGGGGGTGATCACGCTTTCTTTTTGACGTAGCGGCCCGGCGCCGGTTCGATGGCGGCGTAGGTCTCGCCCCGACCATAGGTCTTGGGCGCAGCAATTTGCTTGCCAGCCTGCGGCTTGAGCCACGCGGCCCAGTCACCCCACCAACTGCCGGGGTGCTCCGTGGCGCTGGCGATCCAGTCATTGACATCGGCCGGAAACTTGCCCGCCGGGCCGGTCCAGTGGCTGCGCTTGTTCTTGCTCGCCGGGTTGATCACGCCGGCGATGTGGCCCGAGGCCCCCATCACGAAGCGCTTCTTGCCGGGAAACACCTGCGTGCTGGCATAGGCGCCACCGATGGGCACGATGTGGTCTTCGCGCGAGCCATAGATGTAGACCGGCAGCTTGACCTTACCCAGGTCGATCTTCTCGCCGCAGACCGTGGCCTTGCCGGGTTTGACCAGGTTGTTTTCCAGGTACATCTGGCGCAGGTACCAGGCGTAGTACGGGCCGGGCAGGTTCGTGCTGTCGGAGTTCCAGTACAGCAGGTCGAACGGCGGCGGCGTTTCGCCCTTGAGGTAGTTGCCCACCACGTAGTTCCACACCAGATCGTTGGGGCGCAGGAAGCTGAAGGTGGTGGCCAGATCGCGCCCGGACATGAGGCCGCCCTGGGCAAACTGCATCTCGCGCATCTTCACGAAGGGCTCGTCGATGAACACGTCGAGGATGCCGGTGTCGGTGAAGTCGATCAGCGTGGTGAGAAAGGTGGCGCAGTTCACCGGCTCTTCACCGCGCGCGGCCAGCACGGCCAGTGCTGTGCCCAGCATGGTGCCGCCGACGCAGAAACCCAGCGCGTTGATGGTTTCGGCACCGGTGATGTCCTGCGTGACGCCGATGGCCTTGATCACCGCGTCCTCGATGTAGTCGTCCCAGGTCTTGTGCGACAGGGACTCGTCCGGGTTACGCCAGCTCACCACGAAGGTTCGGTTGCCCTGTTCCACGCAGTAGCGGATCAGCGAGTTCTCGGGTTGCAGGTCGAGGATGTAGAACTTGTTGATGCAAGGCGGCACCAGCAGGAACGGCCGCTCGTACACCTTGGCCGTGAGCGGCTTGTATTCGATCAGCTGGAACAGTTCGTTCTCGAACACCACCGCGCCTTCGGTGGTGGCCACGTTCTTGCCCACCTCGAACACGCTCTCGTCCGTCATGGACACATGGCCCTGCTTCATGTCGTGCAGCAGGTTGGCCATGCCCTTGGCGATGCTCTCACCCTGGGTCTCCAGCGCCTTCTTCTGCGCCTCGGCGTTGAAGGCCAGGAAGTTGCTCGGCGCGCTGGCGTCGATCCACTGCTGCACCGCGAAACGCACGCGCGTGCGGGTCTTGGCGTCGCCTTGCACCGCGTCGGCCAGGGCCATCAGGGTGCGGGCGTTGAGCAAATAGGCGGCGGCCGCGAAGGCTGCCACGGGATTGCTGCTCCAGGCCTCGGAGGCAAAACGGCGGTCGCCCACCGGCTTGGCGTCCAGGCCCTGGTTCCACAGACCGGCGACGTCCTTGAGGTAGCTGGCCTGGATCTCCATCAGCTTGGCCGGATCGAAGCTGACCTTCTGACCGGCAGCCTGGTTGAACAGGTCGTTCATGCCCGCAAGCCCGCCACCCGAGCCCGGCATGGCCATGCCAAAGGGGTTGGCCGCGCCGCTTTGCGGCATGAAGGCCTTGAAAGCGGCAAACGGGTCGGCCGCGGCCTCAGGGGCCTGCTGCGTGGCCGCGCCAGGAAAGGCCTGAGCCGCCTGCGTCCATTGAGAGATGAGGTTTTGCTGGAACTGCTGCGCAGCCTCCAGCCAAGGGGGTTGGGCGTTGTTCCCGGATGTCATGCAGGTCTCCAATGGTCCAATGGTTTTGGCAGCGGTTTATTATCGAATCCCTTGGGGGAATTTCCGGGTTTTCCCCAATATTTGTCAGGCTGCTTTCTGCAGATTGACAAACCCTCCCGGGCTGCAAGGCGTGTTGTGTATCTGGTGGTCATTGGTTGGATCTACGTGGTGCTCATGATGGCGGTGGCCGAAGCCTCCAACACGACGGGCACCGTCCTCGGGGCCATTGTGACCTTCTTTCTTTACGGTTTGCTGCCGGTGGCATTGGTGGTTTACCTGATGCGCACCCCGCAACGCCGCAAGGAACTGAAGGCGCGCGAAGCGGCCGAAGACGCGCTCCGCCAGCAAGCGCTGGGGCCCTCATCCTCGCCAGATGCAGGCAGCCATGCGCCCGGTGCTGCCCAGACGGACAGCGTCGCGGCGGTGCGAAAAGAAACGTAAGGACTGTGTCACGGTGCACCAGGCGGGGGTGCCGTCGTTGCCGTGGATGCGGGTGATGCCCATGGCCTGCAGCCGCAGCCGGGCCAGCGCCGACAGGTTCGCCAGGTACTTCCCGCCACCCGCCGGGTGCAGCACAAAAGCATGCTGGGCCGCTGGATCGCTCTGCACGAAAGCGGCTCTCACCTCGGGCCCCACCTCGAACGCTTCGGGCCCGATGCACGGCCCCAGCCAGACGAGCAGGTCGGCGGTCACACGGCCCCGATCGGCCGACGGATCCATCTGCTGAACCGCCCGTACAAAGGCAGCGACCGTGGTCTCCAGCACGCCCTGCCCCGTGGGTTTCGCATCCACGCCGGCCAGGCCGCGCCAGCCCGCATGTGCCGCCGCCACCACCGTGCCGGCGCTGTTCGTGAACAGCACCGGCAGGCAGTCCGCGACCATGATGGTGCAGGCCACGCCGCTGCGGGTGCTCAGGCAGGCATCGGCCACCGTGCCGTCGGGCGTGCCCGCGTCGAGCACCTCCACGGTGGTCCCGTGCACCTGCTGAAGAAACACGGGGCGGGCCGCGATGCGCTCGCCCAGCCGCGCGCGGTTGGCCGCCACGCGGTCGGGCGCGTCGCGCACATGGTCGCCGAGGTTGAAGCTGTCAAACGGTGGCGCGGACACGCCGCCCGAGCGGGTGGTGAACAAGGCGCGCACCCCCGGCGGCGCTGGCCATTCGGGAACGATCCCGTCTTCTGCGCGCAGGGGCATCAGGCCTCGTTGTCCGGGCAGGCCGAGGGTTGCGCCTGCTGGAACGCGGGCAGGGCCATGCAGGCGTCGAACGCGGCCATGGTGCGGGGCAGGCCGTCGAGCGGTGTGTCGAAGCGCCGGGCGTTGAAGATCTGCGGCACCAGGCAGCAGTCGGCCAGCGTGGGCGTGTCGCCAAAACAGAACGTGGATGTCGGACCCAGCGCCAGCTGTCGCTCGAAGGCCTCCAGCCCGGTACGCACCCAGTGCCGGTACCAGGTGTTCTTGGCCTGCTCGTCCACCTTGAGCTCATGGCTCAGGTACTTGAGCACCCGCAGGTTGTTCACGGGATGGATCTCGCAGGCGATCACCTGCGCCAGCGCGCGCACGCGGGCCCGGGCGATGGGGTCCGCCGGCACCAGCGCGGGCACGGGGTGCACCTCGTCGAGGTATTCGATGATCGCCATCGACTGCGACAGGCGCGTGCCGTCGTCCAGCTCCAGCACCGGCACCAGGCCTTCGACAGCGATGTCGCCGAACGCGGGCCGCTTGTGTTCGCCCTTGGCCAGGTGCACCGGCACGTATTCGTAAGCCAGCCCCTTGAGCGCGAGCGCGATGCGCACACGGAACGAGGCCGAGGATCGGAAGTAGTTGTAGAGCTTCATGGCCGCCAAGGATAAACGGGTTGGCCGGCCCTGTCCCGGCACACCAAACCACCCTTTTTCAGAGTGGGTTGGTGTTCTTCCCGGGACTTAGCGCGCCGGAACAATGACCAGCGTGTCGCCCTGCGTGGTCGCGCCCCGGGCACCGGTGGTTCCCGTGCTGCCGGTGGCACCCGTGGCACCGGTATAGCCGGTCGCCCCGGTGCTGCCCGTGGCCCCGGTGTAGCCGGTCGCCCCCGTGTCGCCTGTGGCACCGGTGGCGCCAGCGCCGCCCGTGGCACCGGTGTAGCCGGTGGTTCCCTTGGCACCGGTGGCGCCCGTGCCACCGGTATCGCCTGTGGCGCCGGTATAACCCGTTGCGCCGGTGGCGCCTGTTGCGCCGGTGGCGCCGGTCGGGCCCGCTGGCAGCGAGAAGCAGGCGGTCAATGCCAGAGTGGTCGCGGCAACGGCGATGAGTTTGATGGAGTGCATGATGGTTCCTTGGTCGCTTACAAGGACCGCCCCCACATGAAGAGAGGCCCTGCAGAGTTGATCAGCTTCTGGCACGGACTTTGAGCGTCGGCAGATCAGGCCATCGCGGGGTTTGAGCGGATGTGCGGCGTGTGAGCCTGTGCATCCGTCTCGACGCAGCTTAGGCAGGCAAGGCGGTGCTGTCGGTACGCTGGCGCGCATAGCCCCTTCGTCCAGGAACCATCCCCCGGCTTTGCGCGAAGCCAGGCCCAGGCGCGCAGGGCCTACTTCGCCAGGTAGGCCACCAGCCCCCGCAGGGTGAAGAGCCGGGGATAGTCGGCCTCAGGTATGGCGACGCCACTGCCCTGGCTCAGGCCGATGATGAAGTTGAGGAAGTCCATCGAGTCGAGGTCCAGCGCTTCGCGCAGGTCTTCGCCGTCACCCACGCCGGACAGGTCGGCTTCGGGTGCGATGCCGGCCAGCACATCGGCGGCGAGCTGTCGAATGTCAGAGGCGTTCATGGTGGTCTCGATGCCTTTTCAAAGGTCTTGGGGTGATTGCAGGGCCCGCTCAATGGCCGCCAGCAGCCGGCCCCCCAGGTGCCCGTCGCTGGCGCGGTGGTCCGCGGCGAGCGTGACGTTCACCACCGGGCGCACTTGCACCTGGCCATCCACCACCCAGGGAAGCTGCACCACACGGCCGAAACCGACGATGGCGACCTGCGGCGGGTAGATCACGCCCAGCACACTTTGCGCGCCACGCTCGCCCAGGCTGGTGACGGTGATGGTCGGGTCGGTCAGCTCGGAACTGCGCAGGCGGCCGGTGCGGGCGCGCTGCACCAGGTCGCTCAGGGCCGCCATCAGTTCGCCCAAGGAGGCCCGATCGGCGTCGTGGATGGCGGGTGCCACCAGCCCCCCGCCGCGCAGGGCAATCGCCCAGCCGACGTGAATGCCCGACGCGGCCCGGAAGGCGCCGTTTTCGTAGAAGCCGTTGAGCTGGGGCACCTCGCACAGGGCCCGTGCCGTGGCCTTGAGCAGCAGCACCGCGCCCAGCAGGCGCTGCTCGGGCGCCCGCTCGCGGTTCCATGCCTCCAGCCAGTCCCTGGCCGCCGTGAAGTCGATGCTGTCGCTGAGGTAGTAGTGCGGAATCTCGCGCTTGGAGCGGCTCATGGCGGCCGCGATGGCCTGGCGCATCTGGGCGGCGTCAAAGCCACCGGCGCGCGGGTGCGGCGCAGCCGCCGCGGTGGCGGCCCGATCCGGCGCAGGCTTCGCCTGTGCCGCGGCACGATCCACGTCCCGAAGCGAAACCATGCCGCCCACCCCACTGCCAGGCAAGGCATCGGGGTTCAGACCCAGCGCCCGCGCGCGCTGCCGCGCCGCCGGGCTGACCCGCACGCGCACCGGCGGCCCGACCTGCGGGGGGGGCGGTACCGGCATCACGGACACCGGGAGGGCACGCGGCCCGCCCGGTTCGACCATGGGCGCCCCGACTCCGCGCCGCTCCGGTGCCGGTGCATCGGGCACACCCTCACCCTGTGGCCTCACCTGCGCCAGCACCGCGCCCACCGGCATCTCCTGATCCAGCGCCGCCAGTTGATCGATCACGCCGTCGAGGAAGATCTCCACGTCGATCGCGCCCTTGTGGGTTTCCACCACGGCCACGACGTCGCCCGGCTTCACGCGGTCACCCGGCTTTACCAGCCACTGGACCACCTTGCCCGTTTCCATGTCGGCGCCCAGCGAGGGCATGAGGAATTCGGCCACGCTGCGCTACCCCGGGTTCACCAGACCGCGCGCCGCCGCCACGATATCGCCCACCTGGGGCAGCGACGCCTCTTCCATCTGCGCCGCATAGGGCACCGGCACCTCGCGGCCGCAGACGCGGCGCACCGGGGCATCAAGCTCGTGCAGCGCGTCTTCGGCCAGCCGGGCGGAGATCTCCGCCGAGATCGAGCCGCTCTTCCAGCCCTCGTCCACGATCACGCAGCGGTGCGTGCGGGCCACGGACTCGATGACCGTGGCGGTGTCCAGCGGACGCAGCACGCGCAGGTCGATCACGTCGGCGCTGATGCCCTCGACCGCCAGCGCGTCGGCCGCGGCCAGGCATTTCGGCAGGCTGTTGCCGTAGGTGACCAGGCTCACGTCCGAGCCGGCGCGGCGCCGTCGGGCATGCTCGATGTCCACCGCCGTGACCGCAGGGTCGATGTCGTCCTCGGCGTTGTAGAGCACGACGTGCTCGAACAGCAGCACCGGGTTGGGGTCGGCCAGCGCCGCCGCCAGCATGTGGCGGGCGTCTTCCACCGTGGCGGGGGCCAGGACCCGGAGGCCCGGTATGTGGGCATACCAGCCCTCCAGGCTGTGCGAGTGCTGGGCCGCCAACTGCCGGCCGCCGCCCGTGGCCATGCGGATGACCACGGGCACGGCAAACTGCCCGCCCGACATGTGCGACAGGGTGGCCGCGTTGTTCATGATCTGGTCCAGCGCGAGCATGCTGAAGTTGCAGGTCATGATCTCCACGATGGGCCGCAGACCGGTGAGTGCCGCGCCAATGCCCGCGCCCACGAAGCCGTTCTCCGCCAGGGGCGTGTCGCGAATGCGGTCGGGGCCGAACTCCTCCAGCAGGCCCTTGGTCACCGCATAACAACCACCGTACTTGCCCACGTCCTCGCCCATCACGAAACTGCGGGGGTCCGACAGCAGGGCCTCGCGGATCGCCTGCCGGCAGGCTTCGCGGTAGGTCATCTTCATGGGGGACGTGTTCATCGCACCTCCTGCCGAGTCGCCACCCCAGGGATGCAAGCGCGGTGGGTCATGTCGCCTGCTCCTGCACGACGCTGTCCATCAGGACGAAGCGCTCCAGCTCGGCCACCGGCTCCAGCGTGCCCGCCTCGGCAAACGCCACGGCGTCGTCGATCTCGGCCGCGATGCCCGCGTCGATCCCCGTGGCCTCATCGGGGCTCAGCAGGTGGTTGTCCACCATCCAGCGGCGCAGGCGCTCGATCGGATCGCGGCGCTTCCAGTCCTCGACTTCCTCGCGCGTGCGGTAGGCCTGGGTATCGAACATCGAGTGCGCGCGAAAACGGTAGGTGCGGCATTCCAGGAAGAAGGGCCCCTGGCCGGCACGGACGTGATCCACCGCCCGCCGGGCGGCCGCGGCCATCTGCACCGGCTCCATGGCGTCGACCTGCGCACTGGCCATGCGGTAGGCCTCGGCCTTGCGGAACACATCGGTCTGCGACTCCGCGTCCTTCAGGGGCACGCCCATGGCATACAGGTTGTTCTCGCAGACGAACAGCACCGGCAGTTGCCAGAGGGCGGCCAGGTTCATGCTTTCGTGAAACGCCCCCTCGGCCACCGCACCTTCGCCGAAGAAGCAGGCGGTGACCGCGCCGGGGCGCAGTTGTTTGTCCGCCATGGCGATGCCCACGGACAGTGGCAGGCTGCCGCCCACGATGGCGTTGCCGCCGAAGAACCGCCGCTGGCGGTCGAAGATGTGCATGGAGCCGCCTCGCCCGCGGCAACAGCCTTCGAGCTTGCCCAGCATTTCGGCCATCAGTGCCCGCATGGGCACGCCACGCGCGAGCGCCTGGCCATGTTCACGGTAGGTGGCCACCACCGCGTCGCGCGCCTCCAGCGCGGCCATCACGCCCACCGCCACCGGCTCCTCGCCGTCGTACAGGTGCAGGAAGCCCCGGATCTTCTGCGCCTGGTAGAGCTCGACGCACTTGGCCTCGAAGCGGCGGATGCGCAGCATCTCCCGGTACAGGTGGTGCAGGTGCGCGCGGTCCAGATGGAGCTTGTCGGTCATGTCGTGGCCTCACTTCTTTTCATCGCTTTCCAGCGTGGACAGATCGCCCTCGGGCAGGCCCAGCTCGCGCGCCTTGAGCAGGCGGCGCATGATCTTGCCGCTGCGGGTCTTGGGCAGGTTGTCGCGGAAGTCGATCTGCTTGGGCGCCACCGCCGCCCCCAGGCGCTTGCGGGCATGGCCCAGCAGTTCGCGCCGCAGCGCTTCGCTCGCCTCGTGGCCCGGTTTGAGCGCCACGAAGGCCTTCACCACCTCGCCCGCCATCGGGTCGGGAATGCCGATGACCCCGGCCTCGGCCACGGCCGGATGTTCCATCAAGGCGCTCTCCACCTCGAAGGGCCCGATCAGGTGGCCGGACGACTTGATGACGTCGTCGGCGCGGCCAACGAACCAGTAATAGCCTTCGGCGTCCCGGCGCACCAGATCGCCCGTGAGGTACCAGCCGTCCACGAAACACTTGCGGTAGCGCTCGTCCTCGTGCAGGTAGCCGCGCATCATGGACGGCCAGGGTGCGCGCAGCGCCAGTTCGCCATCCACATCGGGCGCCGTGATGGCTTCGACGTGACCGCTGCCGGTCCGGCGCACGACCGCGGCAACGATGCCCGGCAAGGGCTTGCCCATGGAGCCGGGCCGGATGTCCATCGCCAGATAGTTCGACACCATGATGCCGCCCGTTTCGGTCTGCCACCAGTTGTCGTGGAACGGGAGGCCAAACGCCTCCAGCCCCCAGACCACGGCCTCCGGATTGAGCGGCTCACCCACACTGGCCATGAAGCGCAACGCCGACAGATCGACCCCCTTTAATGCCTCGGCGCCGAGCTTCATCATCATGCGGATGGCGGTGGGCGCGGTGTACCAGATGCTCACGCGCTCGCGCTCGAGCACGCCGTACCAGGTCTGGGCGTCGAACTCGGCCTCCACCACCACATTGGTCACACCGCAGACCAGCGGCGCGATGATGCCGTAGCTCGTTCCCGTGACCCAGCCCGGGTCCGCCGTGCACCAGAACACGTCGTCGTCGTGCAGATCGAGCGCGTAGCGCCCGGTGACCATGTGCGCGAGCACCGCGGCATGCACATGCACCGCCCCCTTGGGCCGGCCGGTGGTGCCGCTGGTGAAATGCAGCAGCGCCATGGACTCGGGATCGGTCGGGGCGATGGTGTAGGTGGTGGAGGCGGGAGACACCAGCGCCCCCCACGGATGCACCCCGCCCTCGTCCGAGGGCACCGCGCCCGCCACGATCACATGCCGCAGGCCGGGCAGGCGCTCGCGCAGATCCTGCACCTTGCGCTGGTACAGCTCTGGCGTCGTGACCAGCACCCGCGCATCGCCCATTTCGGCCCGTGTGGCGATGGGCTCGGGTCCGAACGCCGAAAACAGCGGCGTCACGACACAACGCGCCTTGAGCGCACCCAGCAGCGCCACATACAGCTCGGGCAGGCGCCCCATCAGGATGAACACGCGTTCGCCGGGTCGCACCCCCAGGTGTTCGAGCGCATGGGCGAACTGGTTGGTGGCCCGCGCCAGGTCCAGGTAGCTGAACTCTCGCCGCTCACCGCTCTTGCCCAGCCAGCGGATCGCGGTCTTGTGGCCCCGGCCGTGCAGCACATGGCGGTCCACCGCCTCGTGGGCGATGTTCAGCCCGGCACCACCGGGCAGGCCATCAAGCTGCCGCTCGGCCTCCTGCCAGCTGAACCCTGCGACCGTGGCGTCGTAGTCGGACAGGTTGGGCTTTGACGCCGGAACCACGGTTTTGTGAATGGGCGCATGCACCATGAATGGTCTCCTGGTTTCACGCCCGCCGGACGGGCTGCGGTGGCGACTCGGGCGGATGCAGCATCCGCCCCAACAAGTCCATCGGGAGCGGGAACACGATGGTCGAGGCGCGGTCGCCGGCCACCTGGGTCATGGTCTGCAGGTAGCGCAACTGCATGGCCTCGGGCTGCTGCGCCAGCATCTGCGCGGCTTCGAGCAAAGACACCGCCGCCTGTTTTTCGCCTTCGGCATGGATCACCTTGGCGCGCCGCTCGCGCTCGGCCTCGGCCTGGCGCGCGATGGCCCGCACCATGGATTCGTTCAGGTCGATGTGCTTGATCTCGACGTTGGTCACCTTGATGCCCCAGGCATCGGTCTGCGCGTCCAGGATCTGCTGCACATCGAGGTTGAGCCGCTCGCGCTCGGCCAGCATTTCGTCGAGCTCGTGTTTGCCCAGCACCACGCGCAGCGTGGTCTGCGCGAGCTGGCTGGTGGCCATGAGGTAATTTTCCACCTGGATGATGGCCTTGTCGGGCGCCACCACGCGGAAGAACACCACCGCGTTGACCTTGACCGAGACGTTGTCGCGCGAAATCACATCCTGTGGCGGCACGTCCATGGTCACCACGCGCAAGTCGACCCGCACCATCTGCTGCAGGCCCGGCACCACGATCACCAGACCGGGGCCTTTGATCTTCCAGAACCGGCCCAGCTGGAACACCACGCCGCGCTCGTACTCGCGCAGGATGCGAAACGACGACGCCAGCAGGATCAGCACCACAGGCACGAGGATCGTGCCCAGCCCCAGGTTGAAATCAAACACCATGGACGCCTCCTTGCTGTGGGTTGGGAGATGGGGATGGCGCGGCGGCCTCGGGCCGCACCTGCAGCAACAGGCCGTGCAGGGCCTCCACGCGCACGCGCTGCCCGGGCCGCAGCGCAGTGTCCGAGCGCACCTGCCAGCGCTCGCCACGCACCTCGGCCCAGGTCCGGCCATCCTGCTCCTGGACCACCTCGCCCAGGGCACCGACCATGTCTTCAGCGCCGCTGACCACGGGCGCGCGGCGCGCCCGCAGCGCCATGCCCCCACCCAGCAGCACCGCGGCCGCGGCCGTGACGGCGATGCCGAAGAGCAGTGGCAGCGGCACGCCCATGCCGGGCACGTCGCGGTCGAACAGCAGCAGGCCGCCGGCCATGAACGCGACGACACCGCCCACGCCCAGCACGCCAAACGACGGCGACAGCAGCTCGGCGGCGAGCAGGGCAAAGCCGAGCAGGATCAGAGCCAGCGCCGCGTAGTTCACGGGCAGCAACTGCAGCGCGAACATCGCGAGCAGCAAACAGACCGCGCCCGCCGTACCGGCCAGGCCGAAGCCGGGCGAGGAAAACTCGAACATCAGGCCATAGACCCCGATCATCAGCAGGATCAGCGCCAGGCTGGGGTTGGCGATCACGCCCAGCAGGCGGTGGCGCCAGTCGGGCGGCAGGGCCTGGGTGCTCAGGCCGCGCGTCTGCAGGCGCAGCTCGCCACTGGCCATGCGCACGGTGCGCCCGTCGATCTGGCGCAGCAGGTCCGGGATGTCGCTGGCCACCACGTCAATCACCTTCTCGCGCAAGGCCTCGGTCGCGCTCAGGCTCACCGCCTCGCGCACCGCGCGTTCGCCCCACGCCACGTTGCGCCCGTGCCGGATGGCCAGACCGCGGATGAAGGCGGCCGCGTCGTTGACCTGCTTGGCGGTCATGGCGTCCGGGGGCGAGGCAGGTGCCGGTGCGTCCGGTTCGCCGGGCTTGTCTTTGGGGGCCGGGTCGGCGTCGGGCCGCTCCCTGGGCGCCTGCGGCGCGCCGGGCATGCCGATGGCCACCGGTGTGGCCGCGCCCAGTGTGGTGGCCGGCGCCATGGCGGCGACGTGGCTGGCGTAGAGGATGTAGGTGCCGGCACTGGCCGCGCGCGATCCTGGCGGGCTCACATAGGCGACCACGGGCACCGGCGAGGCCAGCACGGCCTGGATGATCTGGCGCATGGAGCTGTCCAGCCCGCCCGGCGTGTCGAGCTCCAGCACCACCAGGGGTGCGCCCTGCCGCTGCGCGCGCTGCAGCCCGCGAACGATGTAGTCGGCGCTGGCCGGCCCAATGGCGTCATGCACCGTGAGCACCATGGCTGGAACGGCGGCATGCGCGGCAACCTCCGCCAGACCCAGCAGCAGCGCCACCAGCGCGCAACGCCCTGCCACACGGAGGGCCCGCCCGGCAGACGCCGCAGCATCCACGACCCGATCGAACCGCATCGCACCTCCTGCAAGAAGCACCACGAGCCCACTGTAAGAGTCTGAGGGGTATCGCGCAAGCCGGCCGCTCCGCACGGCGCTGGCATGCAGGCAGGTTCATCGCAGCCGGCGTAGCGGCGTCGCCGCCCTACCCGGCGCGCCCCACGCCCCGCTGCGAGGTGTTCAAGCTGCGGATCGGCCGACCGCGACGAGTTCGCGCAACACCTCGGCCACGACCGGCACGATGCTCACCGTGTTGCTCGGGTGCGGGATGCAGTCGGTGCTCCATATCTGGCCCGCGCCCGCCTCGCGGATGAGCCGCACCGCGTCGGCGGCGAACAACGCGTGGGTCACGGCCACGTCCACCGAGGCCGCGCCCGCCGCGCACAGCAGCCGCGCGGCCTGCGCCACCGTGTGGCCCGAGCTGGCCACGTCGTCCATCAGCACCACCTGGCGCCCGGCCACGGGCAAGGCGGGCAGCTCGATCTCCACCTCGTGGTCACCGTGCCGGGTCTTGCGGCACACCGCGTGGTCCCAGCCAAAGCGCTGCGCGGCGCCAGACACCCATTGCAGCGACTCTTCGTCGGGGCCGATCAGCACCGGCCGCACCCGGTGGCGCGCGATGTGGTCGGCCAGCAGCGGCGCGCCGCTGAGCACGATGGCGTCGCGAACCGGCACGGCCTCGCTCAGCATGGTCACGCGGTGCAGGTGCGGGTCCACGGTGATGACCGCGTCGAACAGGCTGGCGAGGAAACTGCCGATCACGCGCTGGCTGACCACCTCGCCGGGGTTGAAGGCGATGTCCTGGCGCATGTAGGCCAGGTAGGGCGCCACCAGCGTGAGGTGACGCGCGCCGAGCTGGCGCGCCGTCTGCGCGGCCAGCAGCAGCTCCACCAGTTTTTCGTTGGGCTGGTGCAGGCCGCGCCAGAGCACCACGCGCGCCGGCAGCGCTTCGGGCAGGCGCAGGCGCAGCTCGCCGTCGGGGAAACGGTGGCGCGCGATCAGGGCCAGCTTCAACCCGGCCGCGTGGGCGGCGCTGGCCGCAATGACACGCTCGTTTTCAAAACACAGCAGACAGCCGGCCAGATCGTTCAGGGATGCGTTCATCAGAACTCCACAAACACATGGGGCAGTTGCCCAGCGCTGCCGATGCTGTAGCCGCTGGCGCGCGCGCTGGCCTGGCGCGCAAATTCGAGGTCGGCGGCGTAGCTGGCGTACACGCGGTAGAGCACGTCGCCCGCGGCCACCGTGTCGCCCAGCTTGCACAGCAGGTCCACGCCCGCACCCTGCACCTTGGGCGCGCCGGCCAGCCGTGCGATGAGCGCGATCTGCAGGTTGTCGATGCCCGCCACCAGGCCCGCCTCGGGCGCCAGCACGTCCAGCGTGAGTACTCCCAGCGACGGGTGGTGGTGGTCGAAGCCGTGCGAGCCCTGGGCCTCGATGATGGCCTGCATCTGCGCCAGCGCGCGGCCCGAGTCGAGGATGTCGCGCGCGATGCGAAAGCCGTCGCCCCCGCGCACGTCCGGGCTGCATTCAATGATGCGGCCGGCCAGCCGCAGCGACTTCTGGCGCAGATCGTTCGGGGCCTGCGGATCGTTTTCCAGCACCTGCATCACATCACGCGCTTCCAGCACCGGCCCCACGCCATGGCCCACGGGCTGGCGGCCGTCGGTGATCACCACGTCCAGTGAGAGGTGCAGGCGCTGCGCCACGTACTCAAACAGGCGGCGCAGGCGCTGCGCCTCGGGCATGGAACGCACCTTGGCCGTGGGGCCGATGGGAATGTCGAGCACCAGGTGGGTGGCGCCGGCGGCGATCTTCTTCGACAGGATGGAGGCCACCATCTGCCCTGGCGAGTCGATGGACAGCGGCCGCTCGACCGAGATCAGCACGTCGTCGGCTGGCGAGAGGTGGGCCGTGCCGCCCCAGGCCAGGCAGCCTTTGTGCGCGCGCACGATCTCGGTGAGGCGGTCGAACGGCAACTGCACATTGGCCAGCACTTCCATGCTGTCGGCCGTGCCCGCGGGCGAGGTGATGGCGCGCGACGAGGTCTTGGGAAACACCAGCCCGTAGGCCGCGACGATGGGCACCACCAGCATGGAGGTGCGGTTGCCCGGGATGCCGCCGATGCAGTGCTTGTCCACCACCAGCGGCTCGCGCCAGTTGAGCCGGCGGCCCACAGCCACCATGGCCTCGGTGAGGAAGGTCACCTCTTCGCGGTCGAGCTCGTTGCGGTTGCTGGCGACCACGAAGGCGGTCAGTTCGATCTTGGAGTAGCGAAGGTCGGCGATGTCGCGCACGATGGCATGAAAGTCCTCGCGGCCCAGGCGCTCGCCGTTGATCTTGCGAAACAGCGCGGGAATGGACTCGGGCGGCTCGGCCTGCGACACCGAAGCGGGATGGCCGTCGGGCACTTCGAGCTGCCTGAAGGCGTCTTCCGACACGCCGAGCTGGTTGTGCCCGACGATGCTCGCGTCGTCCACCACGTTGAGCGTGGCCAGGATGCGTTTGCCGTTGGCGCGCACCTCCACCTTGGACAGGGCCTGGAAGCCCTCGGCCCGGTAGACCGCGCAGTCGCGGTGCAGGTAGGCCACGTTCTCGTGGTAGGTGTCGATGGCCACGCGCCTGAGCGTCAGGCCGCTGTCTGCGGTGCAAGGCTGATCGGTGAGGGTCTGGCTCAAAGCGCTCATGGCATACCCGCATGGGCTGCGGTTCGGTCTGTTTGACCCACACGATACACCGGCCCCGGGCCAGGGCCAGGGCTACCCGACCACCAGCCGCATCCCTGGCATGAACCGCTCGGACTCGGCGCGCCGCTCCAGCGCCAGCCGCATGTTCATCTGCGCCACCTCGGTGTGCTCCACACCGAGCGCCTGCGCCCGCGCGCCCTCGCCCCGGCGCAGCGCGTCGAAGAGCATGTGGTGCTGGCGGTGCGCGTAGAGCATCCAGTCGCGGTCCAGCGCCACCGTGCCCTGCATAGGCAACATGGCGGACGCCGGGGCGAACGGCAGCTTGTCGTTGAGCGCCACGGCGCGCTGCAGCGCGCGGTTGCCACAGGCCTCCAGGATCAGCGCGTGGAAGCGGTCGTTCATGGCCGCGTAGGCTGCGTAGCTCTCGATCGTGAGCGGGCTGTCGGCCAACAGCCGGTCGCCCTCGTCCAGGCAGGCCTGCAAACCGCCCTGCAGCTGGCGCGACACGCCGTGTTCGGCCACCAGGCGCGCCGCCATGCCTTCCAGATGGCCCCGCACCGCGATCGCGTCGGTCACCTCCTGGGCGGTGAACTGGCGCACCAGGTACTTGCCGGTGTCGTTGGCCTCGACCAGCCCCTCCTGCTCCAGCGTGACCAGCGCGGCGCGCACCGGCGTGCGCGAGGCGCCCAGGCGCTCGGCCAGTTGCTGCTCGGCCAGCCGCTGACCGGGCGCGAACTCGCCGCTCAGGATCAGGTCGCGCAGTTGCATCAAAACGGTTTCTTGCAGGCTCATGCCGCAAACTGTACACTGAATCGTCAAAACGGGATACCGTTTGATCAACACCCGCCGACCAGCCCACAGGAGCCCCCACATGAAAGCCGAACTGAACCAGCGCATCACCCAGGTCGGGCCGGGTACACCGGGCGGTGATCTGCTGCGCCGCTACTGGCAGCCGGTGGCCCTGCTCGACGAGTTCAACCCCGCGCTGGACCCGGCCATGGCCGTGCGCCCGGTGAAAGCGGTGCGCGTGCTAGGGCAGGACTTCGTGCTGTTCCGGAACGCCCAAGGCGCCTTCGGCCTGCTCGACCGCGACTGCCCACACCGCGGCGCCGACCTGGCCTTTGGCCGCAACGAGGGCGACGGCCTGCGCTGCCCTTTCCACGGCTGGAAGTTCGACGTGAGCGGCCAGTGCACCGAGACCCCGGCCGAACCCGCCGGCAGCACCTTGTGCACCCGCATCCGGCAGCGCAGCTACCCGCTGATCGAAAAAGCCGGTGCGTTGTTCGGCTGGTTCGGCCCCGAGGGCAGCACGCCGCCGCCCTTCCCCGCGCTGGACTGCTTCGAAGCGCCCGCTACGCACAGCTTCGTGTTCAAGGGCCTGTGGCACTGCAACTGGCTGCAGGCCTTCGAGGTCGGTATCGACCCGGCGCACGCTTCGTACCTGCACCGCTTCTTCAACGATGCCTCGCTCGAAGGCAGCTACGGCAAACAGTTCCGCGGCGCCAGCGTGGGTGAGGTGGGCGGCGAGCGCTGGCCCATGACCAAGGTGATGCGCGAATTCGGCCAACCCCAGATCAGTTTCACGCAGCAGCCCTACGGCATCCAGCTGACCGCCCTGCGCCCCATGACCGAGGCGCTCACCCACGTGCGCATCACCAACGCGGTGTTCCCGCAGACCTTCGTGATCCCGCTCTCCGAGACCATGACCATCACGCAGATGCACGTGCCGGTGGACGACACGCGCAGTTACTGGTTCGCCTTCTTCACCAGCTTCGCTGATCCCGTGGACAAGGACACCATGCGCAACCAGCGCCTGGACGCCGTCACCCTGCCCGACTACATCCCCAAATCGGGCCGCCACAACAACTGGGGCTTCAACGCCGAAGAGCAGCAGAACCGCACCTACCTCGGCATGGGCGAGGACGACATCAACGTGCACGACCAGTGGGCCTGCGAGAGCATGGGCGCCATCCAGGACCGCACGCGCGAACACCTGGGCACGACCGACAAAGTGATCATGGCGAACCGGCGAATGCTGCTGCAGGCCATGGACACCGTGGAGCAAGGCGGCACGCCGCCCGGCATCGCCGACCCGGCACAACACACCCACATCACGGGCCCCGACACCGTGGACGGCATTGCCCCCGCCGAGGGCTGGCAGACCTGGTGGCAGGACGCGGTGCGCGCCAAGCGCGCAGGCGCGCCCTGGCAGAACGCCGCCGCGCAAGCCGCAACCGAAACGGCCGGCGCGAGATGAGCCATTTCGCCCAACGCTGCGGCCTGCACGACGCGGCCCGCGAAGCCGCCTGCCTGCAGACCGCCCAGCTCATCGAAGCCAGCGGCGTCCAGCGCGTGCGCCTGGGCTGGTGCGACGCGCACGGCATGCTGCGCGGCAAGACGCTGATGGCGCACGCCGCCATCAAGGCCCTGCGCGACGGCGTTGGCATGGTCGGCACGCTCATGCTCAAGGACACCGCCGACCGTACCGCCTGGAAGGTGTTCGAGGCCGGTGGCGCGGACGACCTGCCCGGCTTTGCCGGCGCGGCCAACCTGGTGCTGCTGCCGGACCCGGCCAGCTTCACCCCCCTGCCCTGGCAAGCCCACACCGGCTGGCTGCGCTGCCAGCCCTGGTTCGCCGACGGCACGCCCGTGCCGCTGGACACGCGGCGCGTGCTGCAGCGGGCGCTGGCGCGGCTGGCCCAGGCGGGCTATGGGCTCAAGACGGGGCTCGAGGTGGAATTCCACATCTACCGCATCACCGACACCGCGCCCCAGCTCGACCCCGAGCGGGCCGCCTGGCCCGGCCTGCCGCCGCAGGTGGAAATGATCCACCCCGGCTACAACCTGCAGTCCGAGGCCCTGATCGACCTGGCGGATGAACCGCTGTCCATCGTTATGCGCACCGCGCAGGCGCTGGGCCTGCCCTTGCAGTCGCTGGAAATCGAGCTGGGTCCCAGCCAGGTCGAGGCCGTGTTCGACGCCACCGACGCGCTCACCGCGGCCGACCAGATGGTGCTGTTCCGCAACGGTGTGCGCCAGGCGCTGCGCCGCGCCGGTTACCACGCCACCTTCATGTGCCGCCCGCCGTTTCCCAACATCATGTCCAGCGGCTGGCACCTGCACCAGTCGCTGGTGGACCTGGCCACCGGGGGCAACGCCTGCGTGCGCGACGCGCCCGCAACGGGCAGCACTCCCGCCGACGCGCGCCACACGCTGTCGGACGCCGGCGCCCACTGGCTCGCCGGCCTGCTGGCGCACGCCCCGGGCATGACGGCGCTGTGCACGCCCACCATCAACGGCTTTGGCCGCTTCCGCCCGAACGCGCTGGCGCCCCAGAGCGTGATCTGGGGCCAGGACAACCGCGGCGCCATGCTGCGCGTGGTGGGCGCGGCCGGCGACGGGGCCACCCGCATCGAAAACCGCGTGGGCGAACCGGCGGCCAACCCCTATCTCTACATCGCCGCGCAGATCCACGCCGGGCTCGACGGCCTGGAGCGTGGCCTCATGCCCCCGCCCGCCTGCGAAACCCCCTACGCCGAAGGCTTCGAGAAAATCCCCGGCACACTGAGCGATGCGCTGGACGCCCTGCGCGACGACGCCGCGCTCAACCAGGGCCTGGGCCCCGATGTCGTGCGCTATTTCTGCCGCATCAAGCGCAGCGAAATTCATCGGCACGCCCAGGCCGAAGACAAGGCCGACTTCGAACGGCGCGAATACTTCAGCCGCATCTGAACCTTTTCACCACCATGATCCACATCCGATTCATCGCCGCCGACCAGTCGGTGCAAGACATCCAGGCCGAACCCGGCCAGAGCCTCATGAAAGCCGCCGTGGACGCCAACGTGCGCGGCATCGAAGCCGACTGCGGCGGCACCCTGACCTGCGCCACCTGCCACGTCATGGTCAACGCGCCCTGGATCGACCAGTTGCCGCCCCCGGTGGCCGACGAGCGCGACATGCTGGACTTCGCCGCCTGCCCGGCCCAGGCCGACAGCCGCCTGAGCTGCCAGATCGTGCTCACGCCCGAACTCGATGGCCTGGTGGTGCGGCTGCCGGCGAAGCAGCATTAGGCTCCCCCCGCGCCGCCTGCGGCGTCACCCCCCAGGGGGCGATGCCTGCGGCCTGGCAAAGCCAGTTCCGCGGCATCCTGGGCACAGGCACGTGCGCCGGAGGCACACTGTGCTGCCGCGAGTTTTCTTTAACCTCTTTCCCTCCCTCTTATGACCTCCTACACCTTCACCCCGCCGCCTGTCGTGTCCGTGCCTGTGGTCGGCCGTGCCGAGCGCTTCCCGGTCCACCGCATCTACTGTGTGGGCCGCAACTACGAAGAACACGCCAAAGAGATGGGTTTCACCGGCCGCGAGCCGCCGTTCTTCTTTCTCAAGCCGGCCGACGCCATCGTGGTCGCCGAGCCGGGCCAGGTGGCCACCATTCCCTACCCCAGCCTCACGTCCAACCTGCACCACGAGATTGAACTGGTGGTGGCGATCGGCAAAGGCGGTCGCGGCATCAAGGCCGAAGACGCCGCCAGCCACATCTACGGCTACGCGGTCGGCCTGGACATGACGCGCCGCGACCTGCAGACCGAGATGAAGAAGCAGGGCCGGCCCTGGTGCATCGGCAAGGGCTATGACCAGTCGGCCCCCATCGGCCCGATCACGCCCGCGGCGGACGCGGGCGACATCCACCATGCGGCCATCTGGCTGCAGGTCAATGGCAGCGACCGCCAGCGCAGCGCCGTCAGCAAGCTCATCTGGAACATCGCCGAAACCATCGAGCACCTCTCCAACGCCTGGGAACTGCAAGCCGGCGACCTGATCTACACCGGCACCCCCGAGGGCGTGGGCGCGGTGGTGCGTGGCGACACCATGACCGGCGGCATCGACGGCTTGAGCGGCATCACCGTCCAGGTGGCCTGAACCCGGCCCACCGGCCCCGGGTTTACCCCTGGGGGCTCCTTCCTATAATTCCGCAGGGGTGAATTGGTTTTACAAAAATAAATCACGCAAACCGCCCCCGCGATCCCTTTTGCGGGTTTGACCCCTGCCCGGCGCGGTGCGAAACCCTTACCGTTGTCGGGTCTTGCCTTCCCTCATCGTTCGACCGACCCCAGGAGACTTCCCCATGATCCAGCGCAGAACCCTGCTTCAATCCGGCGCCGCCGTGGCCTTTGGCGCGCCCGCCCTTGTCGGCTTCGCCCAGCAGACCGTCACCCTCAAGTTCCACACCTTCATGTCGCCGCAGTCCAACGTGTGGCTCAACATGCACAAGGCCTGGATGGACAAGGTCACCAAAGACTCGGGCGGCCGCATCAAGTTCGAGGCCTATCCAGCCATGCAGCTCGGCGGCTCGCCGGTGCAGCTCTACGATCAGGCGAAGGACGGTGTGGTGGACATCGTCTGGACCCTGCCGGGCAACACCCCGGGCCGCTTCCCGCGCATCGAAGTGTTCGAGCTGCCGTTCATGATGAACAACGCCGAAGCCACCTCCAAGGCCTACTGGGAATACGTGCAGACCGTCGCCAAGGACGAGTTCAAGGAAGTGCAGCCGATCGCCCTGCAGGTGCATGGCCCGGGCATGTTCCACATGCGCAACAAGCAGATCAAGACCGCCGAAGACCTCAAGGGCTCCAAGGTGCGCGGCCCGACCCGCCAGATCACCAAGATGCTCGGCTACCTGGGCGCCACGCCCGTGGGCATGCCGCTGCCGCAGATCCCCGACGCGCTCTCCAAGGGCGTGATCGACGGCTGCGTGATCCCCTGGGAAGTGGTCCCCGCGGTCAAGGTCCAGGAGCTGGCCAAGTTCCACAGCGAGTTCGACCCCTCGGGCGGCGCGCTCTACACCACCACCTTCATCCTGGCGATGAACAAGGCCAAGTACTTCTCGCTGCCGCCCGACCTCAAGGCCGTCATCGACAAGAACTCGGGCCTGGAAACCTCGGCCTGGCTGGGCAAGGTGCAGCAAAGCGGCGACAAGCCGGGCCGTGAGTCCGCCGTGAAACTCGGCAACTCGATCTACACCATCCCCGCGGCCGAGGCGCAGGAATTCAAGCGCAAGGCCCGCCTGGTGGAAGTGGAGTGGGTGCAGGACATGGACAAGCGCGGCTTCAACGGCAAGCAGTTGCTCGACACCGCCAAGGCCCTGATCGAGAAGCACGGCAAGACCACTAAGGGCTGAACGCCAACCGCGACGGGGGCTGCGCCTCCACACCTCCTGAAGGGCTCCGCAAGGGGCCCTTTTTCATTTCCCCCTACACTTTGCGGCATGCACCGCAGCCCCATCCAGCACTGCAGACAATGCGGCGCCGCCGTCAGCTACCGTATCCCCGACGACGGCGACACCAAGCCCCGCGCGGTCTGCCCCGTCTGCCACACCATCCACTACGAAAACCCGCTCAACGTCGTCGGTACCGTGCCCGTGTGGGGCGAGACCGGCGAATACGTGCTGCTCTGCCTGCGCAACATCGAACCCCGCCGGGGCAAGTGGACGCTGCCCGCAGGCTTCATGGAGCTGGGCGAAACCACCGCGCAGGGCGCGGCCCGCGAGACCGACGAAGAAGCCGGCGCGCAGTTCGAAATGGGCGAGATCTTCACCCTCATGAACGTTGCGCGCGTGGGCCAGGTCCACATCTACTACCGCGCGCGCCTGCTCAGCACGCACTTCAACCCCGGCAGCGAAACCATCGAGGCCCGGCTGTTCACCGAAGACCAGGTCCCCTGGGACGAGATCGCGTTTCGCACCGTCAAGGAAACACTGGAACACTACTTTGCCGACCGGCGCGCGGGCCGCTTCGGCTTTCACGCCTTCGACATCGCCTAAGCGCAGCGGCTGAGCCCATGGCGTTCGCACCGATGGGCCCCACCGGCCGCATCCCGCAGGCATGACGACCCCGCAGCAGCGCAACTGGCCCATCGTGCTGCGCCTGGGCACCGCCCAGACGCTGGCCTGGGCCTCGTCGTATTACCTGCCCGCCCTGCTCGCCCGCCCCATGGCCAGTGGCCTGGGCTTGCCGGTCTCCCACGTCTGGAGCGCCTTCACGCTGGCGCTGCTGGCCTCGGCCGCGCTCGGCCCCTTCGCCGGCCGCGCCATCGACCGCTGGGGCGGCCGCCCGGTGCTCACCGGCAGCAGCCTGCTGTTCGCCGCCGGGCTGGCGGGTCTGTCCCAGGTGCAGGGCACGGCGGGCCTGATGCTGGCCTGGCTGGTGCTGGGCATCGCCATGGGGGGCGGGCTCTACGAAGCGGCATTTGCCGCCCTGGTCCGGCTGCAGGGCACCCAGGCGCGGGCCTCCATCACCGGCATCACGCTGCTGGCCGGCTTCGCCAGCACCGTGGGCTGGCCCTTGAGCGGCCTGCTCGAAGCCCAGGTCGGCTGGCGCGGCGCCTGCCTGGCCTGGGCCGGGCTGCACCTGCTGGTGGGGCTGCCGCTCAACCTGGCGCTGCCCCGCGCCGCGGCCCTGCCCGGCCCCACGACCACGCCTGCGCATCCACCGGCCCCGCTGTCCGCCACGGCCCCGCCGGCGGCCCATCAAACACCCCCGCCACCCGCCTATACCGCGTGGGTGCTGGCCTATGTGTTTGCGGCCACCTGGTTCATCAGCACCGCCATGGCCGCCCACCTGCCGCAACTGCTGGTGGCCAGCGGCGCCACACTGGCCGGCGCGGTGGCAATCGGTGCCCTGGTCGGCCCGGCCCAGGTGGCGGGCCGCCTGCTGGAATTCGGGCTGCTGCGCCACCTGCACCCCTTGTTGTCGGCCCGCTGGGCAGCGCTCGCCCACCCGGTGGGCGCGGGCCTGTGGATGCTGCTGGGCCCGGTCGCCGGCCCGGCGTTTGCCGTGCTGCACGGCGCGGGCAACGGCATCCTCACCATCGCCAAGGGCACCCTGCCGCTGGTGTACTTCGGCCCGCAGGGCTACGGCCAGCGCCAGGGCCTGATCATGGCGCCCTCGCGGGTGGCGCAGGCCTTTGCGCCCCTGCTCTTTGGCATGTGCATCGAACGCTGGGGTTCGGGCGCGCTGTGGGTTTCCAGCGGCCTGGGCCTGAGCGCCCTGGCCGCGCTGCTGTGGCTCCGCGGTGGAGATCGGTAGTGACCCTAGCTATCACGCTTCTTCAGCCGGCATAAGAATCAGACCCTTGCCCTCCGGACGCGCCCGTTCAATACCGTGCGAGCCCATCCGGCGTTGAGGAACTTCCCAGCAGTCCACCATGCGCATCGCCCCTCTGCCAGGCCCGCAAGGCCTTTACAACGTCTCGACCATGCCGCGATTCCTGCTCGACAGCTGGCGTGTCGGGTGGCAGGGTGCGTACTTCACCGACATCGCCGGGGCGGACGAAGGCATCGTGGATCATGGCCACGCGCGCTACTGCATCCAGCGCGGCATGCATCAGGAGTCCCGCCGCCAGCTCGGCCACCGGGACTGGCGTGGGTTTGCGCCCGGCTTCTCGATCTGGCGCGCGGGCGACGAACAACGCTTCGAATGGCGCGACGGTGGGCGCTCGCAGTTTCTTTTCATCGCCCCGGAAATCGTCGAGTCCGTGCTCGGTGATTCGCGCATCCTGGCGCCATCGGGACAACAGGCGCCCTTGCGCTCGCACCTGCTCGAACTGCTCTTTGATGCGCTTGCGGCCGATCTTGCGCAAGGCAGTCCGAGCGGCCCGCTGGTCGGCGAGTCGTTGATCGCTGCGCTCCTGGCGCACCTGGCGGGTCTGCGGGAACCCAGGAGCGACCCAGCAAAACGCAGCTGCGCCCAGGCCATCGCACTGATCGAGGCGCGCTTCGCGCAGCCTGTGACCTTGCACGATCTGGCCGAAGCCTCCGGCCTGGGCGTGCGGCAGTTGTGCCGCGCTTTCCGCGAAGCCACCGGCCTGTCCCCACACCAGTACCTGCTGCAGCGCCGCGTCGAACACGCCAAGCTGCTGATCGCTCGCGGCCATCCGCTCGCGGAGGTGGCCCTTCAGAGCGGCTTTGCCGACCAAAGCCAGCTGACCCGCCACTTCGTGGGCCACGTCGGCACCACGCCAGGCCGCTACCGCGACAACGTCGCGCACTGACGTCCGGATTCGACAAAGCCCGCCAGAAGCGACAAGACGCACGCCCGGCGCCGGCGTAGATTGCCTCCGGCCCATCGGCCGCCCCAGGCAGACCGATGGGTGACGACAACCATCGGAGACACATCATGCAAAAACACACCTCGGTCGCGCCCGTTCTGGCGAACAGCCCGGCCGCGGCCAACGCCAGCGGGCCAGACACCCACTTTTCAAAACGATCCGCCTGGCTGCTGTGGGGTGGCCTGCTCATCGTCCTCGCGGGCGCCTTGCTCGCGCACTTCATCCAGACCGCTGGCGGTGTGCGCATCCAGGACGTGCGCTTCACGGGCGCAGATGGCACCCCGATGAGCGCGCACCTTTACATACCCGCCAGCGCCACATCCAAAACACCCGCACCGGGCATCCTCGCCGTCCACGGCTATTTCAACTCGCGCGAAGCACAGAGCGGATTCGCCATCGAGTTCGCCCGACGGGGCTACGTGGTGCTCGCGCTGGACCAGACCGGCCACGGCTACAGCGCGCCGCCCGCGTTCGCGAACGCATTCGGTGGCATCGACGGCCTGAAGTACCTGCGCAGCCTGGACTTCGTCGACAAGGACAACATCGGTCTCGAAGGCCACAGCATGGGCGGCTGGACCGTCGTCAATGCCGCGGCGGCGATGCCGGACGCCTATCGCGCCCTGGTGCTGGAAGGCTCCAGCACCGGTGCGCCATTCGCGCCGGAAGGCACGCCGGACTTCCCGCGCAACCTGGCGGTGGTCTTCAGCCAGTACGACGAATTCCCCGGGATCATGTGGCAGATTGGCGCGGCGAAAGACGTGGCGTCGAGCAAGAAGCTCTGGAGCGTCTTCAGCACCGATGCACCGGTCGAGACCGGCAAGGTCTATGGGGACATCGAAGGGGGCACCGCACGCATCCTCCACACCCCCGCCATCACCCATCCGATGGACCACATCTCGCCGACGGCGATCGGGCACGCCATCGACTGGTTCCAGAAAACGCTCAAAGGCGGCAACCCGAGACCCGCAGACGACCAGGTGTGGCACTGGAAAGAAACCGGTACGGCCATCGCCTTGATCGGGCTGGTCGCCTTTGCCCTCGGTCTGTTTGCGACCTTGTTGCGGTTGCCCTACTTTCAGTCGCTGTGCACCCCCGCGGTTGCCGAAGCTCCAGCACAAGCACGTGACGGCAAATGGTGGGCCACTGTGATTGCCAGTGCGCTGGTTCCCGCGCTGACCTTCCTCCCGCTGTGCCGGCTGGGCGGCGATCTGCTGCCCGCATCGACCCTTCTTCCGTCCCTGTTCGTCAACGAAATCGCCTTCTGGGCGCTGGGCAATGCGTTGATAGCGCTGATCGTGTTGCGCGTAGTCGGCACCAAAGTGCTGCAGGGATTCGACCAGATAGCACGGTCGGCGGTCATTGCGTTGATCACGTTCGGCGTGACCTATTCACTCGTGGCGGCGGTGCAGTTTTTCCTCACGGTGGACATGCGCTTCTGGTTCATGGCCTTCAAGCCGATGAGCGCCTGGCAGGCGTCGGCCTTTCCGGTCTACCTGCTGGTCTTTGCCGTGTTCTTCGCCGTCCTGTTTCGTGCGCACTTCGCAATGCTGGGCCAACGCGTGTCCGGGGCCGTCGGCCTGTACGGACTGTCCGTGGCCACGTTCGCCGGTGGCTTCGTGCTCTTCCTGGGGGTGGAGTACGGTTCGCTGCTCCTGGGCCACAAGCTGATCGAGTTCCACATGTTCGACCCGCTGCGCATCATCATCGCGATCAACTTCGTCCCGGTGATGGCCGCCGTGGCGATCGCCGGGGTGTTCATCTACCGCCGCACCGCGCGGGTACTCCCCGCGGCGTTCCTGTGCGCACTGTTCGTGACCTGGTACATGGTCGTGGGCCAAGCCATGCAGAGCGCGCCATAAGGCTTTCGCTCAGACCCGTT
>NZ_BCWR01000004.1 GCF_001592305.1 Hydrogenophaga taeniospiralis CCUG 15921 | reverse complement strand
CCCAGACGGCGGAAGTGGTGGGCAAGGGGATGAACACCTACCTGTACTCCATGGCGGTGCAGCGTGCGGTCAACGGCACGGCTTTCAATGGCGTGGAGGCTCTGACCGTCAGTCTGGCGTGCAGCGCGCCTTCGATCTGCTCGGTTCCCGCGACGGTCACCATTCCTGCGGGGCAATCGACGGCGTACTTCCAGATCACCGGCGTGGGTGTGGGCGACACCACCGTCACGGCCACCGCCGTGGGGCACACCACCGCGCCCGATCTGTCGATTCGCACCGTGGAGCCCCAACTGGTGTTCAGCGGCCCCGCTAACACGACCGTGGGTGGCCAGTCGAACTTCTCCGTGTCGCTGTCGGTGCCGGACTCCGTCTACCCGAACAACCAAACGGTGGTTGCCCCAATGACGGTCACCTTCACCAGCAGTGCACCCGGCGTGGCCACGGTTCCGGCGACCGGGACGATTGCCGCAGGCAGCGACACCACCTCGACGCTCAAACTCACCGGCCTGGCGGCCGGCACCTCCACCGTCACGGCCAGTGGCACGGGCATGCTCAGCGCCACCTCGGGTGTGGTGACGGTGGCACCTTGAGGGCGTGAACATGACAACAACACCCATCACACGACCCCTCTTCTCCATGAAGTCCCAGCGCATCCGCCGGTCCGCGATCGCCGTGGCCGCCGTCCTGTTGTCCGCACAAGTTCTGGGCGCCGGCACGCTCACGATTGACGATGGCGTGGTCATCAAATTCGGCCCGGAGGCACAACTGGTGGTGCGAGACCAGCTGAGCCCGGGCCGGGACGTGACCCTGACCAGCCAGAAGGACGACAGCGTCGGAGGCCAGGCGGGCGCTGCGCCCCAGACACCCGCCGCTGGCGACTGGCGAGGCCTGCGCATCGAGAAGTCCGCCGCCGCTGGTGGACAGTTCACCCTCAACGGCTGGAGCGTGCGCTACGCCGGCCCCGCGCCGGGAGCCACCGCGCCCGCAGCCGCGCTCACCCTGCGCGGCTGGAGCCCTGGGCTGCAATTCCTGAACCTGAGCGACAGCGACGTCGGCCTGCAACTGCTCGACGGCGCCCATCCCGCCATCACCGGATCGAGCTTCCTGCGCAACGGCACCGGCCTGCTCGCCAGCGACAGCAGCGCGGCCACCGTCACCGGCTCCCAGTTCGTGGGCAACCGCAACACGGGCGTGAACAACCAGACCCCCAGCGTGGTGCTCAACGCCCGAGGCAACTGGTGGGGGCATGCCAGCGGCGCCAAAGACAGCGTGGGCAACCCACAAGGCCAGGGCGATGCCGTCAGCACCGGGGTCGACCACGGCGCGCCCCTGGCCGCCGCACCCCTGCTCAACCCCTCCATCCGCCTGGCCCGCCCATCGACCTACTTTGCCCAGCGCAACGTCCTGTTCGACATCGCCTGCACCAACGCCACCGAATACCGCATCGCCGAAGGCGGCGCGTTCTCCGGCGTGGCCTTCCAGCCGCTGGGCGCCGAGCGCGCGCAAGCCGAGCTGACCCTCTCCGCCGGTGACGGCGTCAAACCCGTGAGCGCCCAGTGCCGCAACGCCGCGGGCACCATCGTCACGGCCAGCCTGGCCGGTGGCGTGCGCATCGACACCGAAGCGCCCGTGGTGGCCATCGCCAACCCGGCCGCCGGCAGCGTGATCAGCCAGTCCGTCAGCATCGACGCCAGCGCCAGCGACGGCGGCGGCATCACCAGCGTCGCCTTCCACATCGACGGCGCCCTCAAAGCCACCGACACCGCCGCGCCCTACAGCTTCGCCTGGAACATCGACAGCGAGCCCGATGGCGAACACAGCCTGCGCGTGGTCGCCACCGACGCCGTCGGCCGAACCAGCGAACAGACCCGCAGCGTCACCCTGGCGCGGGTCCCCCTGGGCCCCGACACCGAAGGGCCCGACGTGAGCAGCATCCGTCTGGGCACCTCCGTGCTCGCCAACGGCGCCGTCATCGCCACCAGCGGGTCCGTCACCTTCACCGCCAGCGACCGCAGCGGCATCGCCCGCGCCGAACTGCTGCTCGACGCCGCCGTCGTCGCCACCGCCAGCGGCACCAGCAGCTTCAGCGCGGCGCTGAACATCGACGCCGTGGCCAACGGCGCCCACACCCTGGCGCTTCGGGTCATCGATTCGCTGGGCAACACCACGGTGCAGACCTTCTCCGTGACCGTGGCCCACGCCGCGCCCGCCGCACCCAGCCTCAGCGAGCCGGCCAACGGCAGCGTCACCCGCGCCACCTCCACCACCGTGGGCGGCACGGCCCCCGCCGGCAGCAACGTCCAGGTGTTCCGGGGCGGCCAGGCACAAGGCGGCTTGATCGCCGTCGGCAGCAACGGACGATTCACCACCACCCTGGAGCTGCAGCCCGGCGCCAACCTCATCCAGGCCCAGGCCAGCAACGCCCACGGCAGCAGCGAGCTGTCCGCCGGCGTCACCATCACCCTGGACACCACCGTGCCGGGCAGCCCGTCCAACCTGGTGGCCACCGCGCTCACCGGTGGGCCGGTCAAACTCACATGGACACGCGCCACCGATGCCAACGTGGTGGGCTACCAGATCTACCGCGCGCCCAACAGCTTCACCCTCATCGGTGAAGCCACCAAGGTCAACGGCGGCATGGTCACGGCCAACACCTACGAAGACCTGCCCCCCAGCGACGGCAGCTGGACCTACCGTGTCGTCGCCGTCAACGCGGCCGCCACGCCCTCCGAGCCCACCAACGCCGCCAGTGCCGCGTCCGACTCCACGGCGCCCGAGGCCGTCTCCATCGTCTACGCCACCAGCGGCAAGACCGACCCCGCCACCGGCGCGCTCGGGCAAGGCCGTGTGGACCTCACGCTCACCACCAGCGAGCCGCTGCAGACCACGCCCTACCTGTCCATCGTGCCGCAAGGGGGCAGCCCCATCACCGTCAACCTGTCCAAGACCGGCGAGACCGCGTACCAGGGCAGCTTCCTGATCGCGGGCAACACCCCTTCCGGTGTGGCCGACGCGCTGTTCTCCGCGCGGGACACCGTGGGCAACCGCGGCACGCAAGTGCGCGCCGGGGCCACGCTCAAGATCGACACCCAAGGCCCGATCCTCACGTCCATCGAGCTCACGCCCGCGGCCCCCATCCGCAACGAAGGCTCCCCGAACCTGGGCGCGGTGCTCACCTTCAGCAAACCGCCGGCGGCGACACCCCAGGTCCGCTACCTGCTCTCCGGGGCCAACCGCACGGCGGTGGACCTCACGCTCACCGCCACCAGCGCCACCACCTACAGCGCCAGCTTCACCCTGCCCGCTGACGCAGGGCAGGGCGCGCCAGAAACCCTGAGCCTGCGCCACACCGCCAAGGACGCGCTGGACAACGTCTCCAGCCAGGTCGCCGCCTTCAACCAGTTCCAGGTGTACCAGGGCGATCTGCCGCCGCTGGACGTGCCCATTGGCCTCTCGGCCAAGGCACAACCGGGCGGCAAAGTCCGCCTGAGCTGGCAAGCCGTCGACGGCGCGAGCAGCTACCAGCTCTACCGCCGTGGCCCGGGGCAGCCCGCGCTCGAAGCCCTGGCGCGCAACGCCGGCACCGAGTACATCGACAGCACGCCCGCCGATGGCAGCTACCTCTATGCCGTGGCCACCGTGCGGCAGGTCAACGGCCAGGAAAGCCTGTCTGGCCAGAGCGCGCCCGTGAGCGTCACCACCATCGCCAACGCGCCCGGTGCGCCGCAGAACCTCACGCTCACGCTCACCGGCCAGGGCATCTACGCCACCTGGCAGGCCCCGCTGGCCAGCCAGGTCGACCACTACCGCCTGTACCGCGCCACCGGCACCGCGATCAACAGCGTTGAAGGCCTGAGCCCGATCAAGACCCTGATCAAGCTCACCCAGACCTACGACACCAGCCCCTCGCCCACGCAAGGCGCCTACGTGGTCACGGCGGTGGATGCGGCGGGCAACGAATCGGCCATCTCCAACTCGGCCTACCTCAACGCCAGCCTGCTGCCCGTGCGCAACCTCCAGGTCGAGCAGCTCGGCAACGCCCTGCCTCTCGTGTCGTGGACGGCGCCCAACGGCAACGTGGCCGGCTACAAGGTGTACGTCGGGCCAGACAGCAGCCCCGTGCTGCTCACCCCGGCCCCGATCACGGCCACCCAGTTCGAAGACACCGGCTTCACCAGCGGCGAGCGGCGCTACACCGTGGCCACCGTGGACGCCAACGGCATCGAGCTGGCCAGCAGCGTGCTCTTGCCCAACGTCAGCGGCCAGATCGCCTCCGGGCTGCCCTTGCTGCGCGGCGTGATGAACCGGCTCCAGGTCCAGGTCACCAACACCTCGGCCCAGACGCTGGGCAACGTCACCGCGCTGGTGCGGGTGCCCGTCAACGCGCAATCCACCCAGTTCAAGGACCACCGCTCGGCCGTGCTCAGCCTGGCGCCCAACGAAACCCGGCTCGTTCCCGTGGTGGTGGGCGGCTATGCCGATCTGCCCGGGGCCCCCCAGGTGCTGGTGGGCATCGAGATCGCGCCCGAAGATGGCCCCCGGGTCACTCTCGCGCGCAGCCAGACGGTCCAGGTGGGCGAAGGCGCCCTGGTGGTCGGCCTGGCCACGGAATCGTTCACCCGCGGTGCAACGGGCCAGGTCAAGCTCAGCATCGAGAACACCACCGAAGTCGACGTGGAGCTGCTCACCGCCACCGGCAACGGAGCCCACCCGTCCAACGAACTGCGCTTCAAGATCCTGGACGCCGACGGCAACGTGCTGGCCACCCAGCCCTACCAGCAAGCGCTGGGCGCCAACGTGGTCACGCTCACCAACGGGCAGACCGTGGCCCGCATCGCCGCGGGCAGCAGCTACGTCTCCGAAGTGTTCGCACTCAACGTGCCCAGCGCCAGCCCCAACAGCATTCGCGTGAAGCTCGAAGTCGACAAGCTGCGCTACCACAGCGCTCAGGCCGATGAAATCCAGATCACCGGGCGCGGCTCGGAGAAATCCGTCTCCCTCGGAGAAACCGCCTACCTGGGTGAAGTCACCAACGTGAGCCCCATCAGCTCCTTCGGCGACCAGGACGTGGTGATCAGCGGGCGCGCCATCGAGCGCAGCAGCGCCGCGCCCATGCCCAACGCCCGCCTCAAACTGGTGCTCAACCAGCAAGGCTTCGAGCGCAGCTTCCAGGTGTTGACTGACAGCGCCGGGGTGTTTAGCTACACCTTCAAGCCCACCGTCACCGACGCCGGCCTCTTCAAGGTCAGCGCCGTGCACCCGGACATCACAGACCGGCCCGAGCAAAAGAGCTTCACCATCAACCGCGTGACGGTCACGCCCGCCTTGGCCAAACTCAACCTGCCCAAGAACTACCCCTTCACCATCCCGTTCAAGGTCACCGCGGGCGCGGGCACCTCGGCCACCCACCTGCGCCTCACGCTGGACGCCGTGAACCAGCCCACCGGCCAGATCCCGGCCGGCGTGGAGGTCACCCTGGCCGCCCCGGTCAACGTGGTCGAGCGCCAGACGCTCAACATCCCCGCCGTCTTCAGCGCCACCCACGAAGCCCAGCCCAGCGGCGCGCTGATCTTCAACGTCGTGGCCGACGAGAGCCCCAACGCCCCCCTGGGCGTGGTGCGGGTGGACTACACCCTGTCCGAAGCCACGCCGTACCTGGTCAGCACGCCCAGCTTCGTCGAAACCGGCTTGGCCCAAGGCAGCGCGCAGGTGGAGTCGGTCTCCATCAAGAACAGCGGATTGCAAGAAGCCATCAACCTGCAGTTCAGTCTGAGCCAGCCTGACGGCAGCGCCGTGCCCTCGTGGGTTGCCATCGCCAGCCAGGCCAACGGCAGCCTGCCGGTGGGCGAGACGCGCACGGTGGACCTCTCGTTCACCCCCTCGGCCAGCGTGGCCGAAGGCGTCTACGAGTTCTGGCTCAACATCGTGGGCGACAACGTTGCGGCCCAGACCGTCAAGGTCTACGCCAGCCTCAGCCAGAGCGGGCAGGGCAACGTGCTGTTCAAGGCGGGCGACATCTACACCGCCACCGTGGGCAAGGACGGCCAGCTCATCCAGGGCCTGCAGGGTGCGAGCATCACCCTGCAACACGAAGACGTGCCCACCATCACCCTGGAGATGGTGACCGACAACCTGGGCGAGGCCCTGTTCCAGAACGTGCCCACCGGGCGGTACCAGTTCAAGGCCAAGGCCAACAACCACCAGGAGGTCTCAGGTCGTCTGCAGATCAAACCCGGCATCACGCAGAACCAGCCGCTGTTCCTCAACTACAACCTGATCACGGTGGAGTGGAACGTGCGGGAGATCATCATCGAAGACCGCTACGACATCACCTTGAGCGCCACCTTCGAGACCGACGTGCCCACGGCCGTGGTGGTGCTGCAGCCCTCCAGCGTGAACCTGCCCGCGATGGCGGCGGGTGACGTGTACTACGGCGAACTCAGCCTGACCAACCACGGTCTGGTGCGGGCCGACAACCTGAAGCAGACTTTTCCGAAAAGCGATCCTTACTTCCGGTTCGAGTTCCTGAGCCCTGTGCCGGAGACGCTGGGCGCCAAGCAACGCGTGACCCTGCCGTACCGCGTGGTGGCGCTGCAGTCCCTGGAAGGTGCGGCCAGCAGCTCCACAGCCTCGGGCGGAGGGTGCTTCAACTACCACAACGGCACCACCGTGGAATCCGAGGCGGAGTGCGCCAATGGCGAAGTCACCAAGGGCGCCACGGCGACCAACTTCTTCCGGTTCAGCAACAGCACGTGCCCTGCGCCTCCAGGCGGCAATTCGACGCCTCTGCCGTGGACGCGACCCGGGTGCCTCGCCTGGTGCGGTGACAAATGCTGTGGCGGTGGAGGGTCTGGCGGCGGTGGAGGAGGCGGCGGGATTCTTCCCGGTGGCCCGCGGTGCGTGGGCATACCCCGCAATGGTGTCGAGGTGTGCCAATGAGCCCGACGTCACCCCAAACGAGCCCACGAGATACCGAGCGTGAGTCCCTTTCTGTGCAAGCCAAGTTATCCATGACCACACCATCATCTGCCGCAAACCTGGTCCGGGCGTCGAAGCGTCGATCGGTTCACACATGGACGAGGCTCGTCGGTTTGGGCCTGGGAGCCGCGCTGAGTCTGCTGCTCCAGAGCGCTCCAGCCCAGGCCCAAGGCACAGAAACCCCGCCTGGCATCCGCGCGGGCGTGGCGCAGAGCAACGGCATCAAGGTCACGATGCCCAACGGTTTCGCGACCATCGCGCAGACCGACATGAGCCTGGCCAGCGTGGGCGGTGCCGTGGACTGGGCGCGCTACTGGGACGGGCGGGAATGGAAGTTCAACCCCCACTGGGAGAGCCTGTCGGTCAGCTGGAGCAACCTCACGGGCGGGCGCCAGGCCGACGGGGCCGTGTTGTCGGCGGGACGCTGCGACCCCCTCAAAGACCCCGAATGCGACGATGATCCCCCGCCACCGGACGACCAGACCTGCTGGGTCTGGGTCGACGAAGACTGGCAGCCCAGCGGCCAGAGGGTGTTCATTCCCGCGGGCAGCGCCATAGCCGACGGCGGCATCGCCAGCAAAGACAGCTACGAATTCGTGGCCGAGCCCGCCCCCCCCATCCGGGGCACCCCCTTCAACCGCGTCATCGGCGGCGAAGCCTCCGCCAGCAGCTACGGCCCCGGCACCTGGGTCAACGCCGACTGGGTAAGCATGTGCGGCGGTGGGGGTGGCGGCGGTGGCGGCGCCATGTACAGCCAGGGCCAGGAACTCGAAGGCATCCGCCGCGTCAACGAGCTGTACCTGGGCGAAGGCGGACGCTACGCCTTCAGCAACCGCTCGTGGCTGGAGAAACGCCCGGTGCAGGAACTGCCCACCAGCGCGGCCAGCCAGCTGACCAGCGGGCGCATCACGCTCGCCCCCGTGGACAACCCCAAAGGCTACCGCTGGGGCGACAGAAGCGGCGCCTGGATCGACTACAACACCCAGGGCCAGGTGGTGGCCTACGGAGAGCGCAACCAGATCCCCGTGTGGCTGGTGCGAGACGGCACGGGAGAAGTCAAGGGCGTGGTCGACGCCAACGGGCGCGTGCTCTTCACCCTGCACTACGAAGGCGGACTGATCACCGAAGTCAGGGACTACCCCGTGGCCGGACTGGCCGGCGACCTGCCCGCCAGAAGCGTCAAGTACAGCTACAACGCCGGCAACCGCCTGAGCACCGTCACCGACGTGCGCGGCCACGTCACCCGCTACGACTACGACCGCTCGGGCCGCATCATCAAGATCACCGACGCCGAAGGGCGCATCGAGAAACTCGCCTACAAAGACGGCCTGGTGCGCCAGCACACCGCGGCCGACGGCGGCGTGACCGACTACGCCTTCAGCTACGACGACGTCAACAAACAGTTCAACAGCAAGATCACCGGGCCGGTCACGGCCGCGGGGCGGCTGAACCGCGAGCTCACCCACAACCGCATCGGCAAGCTGGTGCGCCAGGTCACCAACGGCAAGACCGACCACGAGATGCTGTACGACTCGGGCGCACGCATCGAGGCCAGCACCAACTCACGCGGCCACACCACCCAGGTCCAGCGCAACGAGTTCGAACAGATCATCCGCGTGACCAACCCCTCGGGTGGCAGCGTTCGCACCACCCACTCGGCCATCCACCTGCAGCCCACCGAGCGGGTGGACCAGGAAGGCTTCCGCACCACCTACACCCACGACGATGTCGGCAACCTGCTGACCATCACCCGCGCCGTGGGCACGGTGCACCAGCGCGTCATCGAGCTCAAGCGCAACGCCCTCAAGCAGGTCACCGAGGTCAAGTACGTCGGTCGCACCGAACCCAATGGCACGGTCACGCCCGACGCCGTCTGGCTCGGTGAATACGACGAGCAGGGCCAGCTCAAGCGCGTCACCGACCCCGAAGGCCACGCCTACCAGCTCCAGTACGACCGCGCGGGCAACCTGCTGAGCGAAACCGATGCCCTGGGCAACACCTGGCGCTACGAATACGACGCGGATGGCTACACCGTGCGCACCGTCGACCCCCTGGGCTTCGTGGTGCAGATCGCCTACGACAAAGTCGGCAACATGCTCAGCGCGGTGGACGAAGAAGGGCGCACCCACCAGTGGCGCTACAACCCGTTCAACCAGCTGAGCCAGCGCATCAACCCGCTGGGCGAGATCTACGAGACCCAATACAACGCCCTGGGCCAGATCTCGCAAGTCAAGGACGCGGCCGGCAAGAGCATGGCCATGGAATACGACGCCCTGGCCCGCCTGAGCAAAGCCAAGGACGGCAAGGAGCAGAGCTTCGAGTTCGACTACGCCGAGGCCGACGGCACCGACAAGAACTTCCACCAGGCCAGCCTCATCCGCTACCCCACGTTCCAGCGCATCCAGCGCTACAACGAGCGCAACCTGCTGAGCCTGCGCAGCGACAACGTCGGCCCCGAGGGCCGTGTCCAGAGCTACGCCTACGACAAGGTCGGCCGGCGCAAAGCCATCACCAACGCCGAGGGCAAGACCTACTACTACGAGTACTCGCCGCACGGTCAGGCCACGCAGATGAAAGACCCGCTGGGCAACACGCTCAAGCTGGTGCACGACGTGCGCGGCAACGTGATCGAAGTGACCGACCCGCGGGGCGGCAAGACCACCTTCGGCTACGACCGGCGCGACCTCATGGTCAGCAAGACCGACCCGCTGGGCAACACCACCCGCTACAGCTACGACGCCGCCGAACGCGCCACCGAAGTCGAACAGGCCAACGGCCAGAAGACCGTCTACAGCTACGACGACGCCGGGCGGGTGACCCAGCAGCGCCAGTACAACGCCCTGGGCACGCTGGCGCGCACCATTGACTTCCGCTACGACAAGACCGGCAACCTGCTGGAGTGGGAAGACGCCGAATACAAATCGGTCAGCGCCTTCGACGGCGCCGACCGCCTGCTGAACGAAACCCTCACCCGCAAGGATGGCGCCACGGCAGGCACGGCCGGCTTCAACCTGACCCACAGCTACACCTACTACGGCAACGGCCAGACCAAGACCTACACCGGCCCGGACGGCCAGACCATCAGCTACACCTTCGACGCCAGCGCCCAGCTGGAAAGCGCCACCATTCCCGGCGAAGGCATCCTCAGCGTCTCCGAATGGCAGTGGTACCAGCCGACCAAGATCGTGCTGCCCGGTGGCAGCGTGCAGCGCAAGACCTTCAACGGCTACCAGGAGCTCACCCGCCTGCAGGTGCTCAACCCTGCCCAGGCCACGGTGTTCGACTTGCAGAACGAGTTCGGCAAGCTCGCTGACGTGACCCGCAGCACACGCGACGGCACGGTCATCGACTACTCGCGAGACGACGCCGGGCGCCTGGTCAAGGTCGAAGGCCCCCTGTTCTCTGGCCGCAGCGAAACCTTCACGCTGGACGCCAACAACAACCGCGTCACGCACGACCGCACCGGCGCGCTCGCCTGGCAATACGACAACGCCAGCCAGCTCACGCAACGCCCGGCTGAGGGTGGCGGCAGCATCACCTACACCTACGACGCTGCCGGCAACCTCGTCAGCCAGACCCACAGCGCCATCAGCGGCGCCGCTGGCACCAAGCGCTACGTCTGGGACGCGCTCAACCGCCTGAGCGAAGTGCGCGACGGCGCCGACGGCCTGATCGCGCGCTACACCTACGACCCGTTTGACCGGCGCATCCGCAAGGAAACGCCCACCGACACCACCCACTACCTGCACAGCGAATGGGGCCTGCTGGCCGAAGCCAACGCCAGCGGGCAGGTGCAGGTCAGCTACGGCTGGAACCCCCAGCGCAGCAACAGCGACAGCCCGCTGTACGCGCGCATCCCCGACCCGGCCAACGCGGGCCAAAGCCGCTATGTCTACTACCACAACGACCACCTGGGCACGCCCCAGCGCATCACCGACAAGGCGGGCAAGCTCGTCTGGGCGGCCGAGTACGACGCCTTCGGCAAAGCCACCGTGCAGACCAGTGCCGACCCGAGTCTGGCCATGGTCAACCACCTGCGCTTCCCCGGCCAGTACTTCGACGCCGAGACCGGGCTGCACTACAACGACCGGCGCTTCTACGACCCGGCCACCGGGCGCTACCTGAGCCGCGACCCGATCGGGTTCGAGGGTGGCATCAACCTGTATGCCTACGCGGGCGCTGCGCCCCACCGTTACACCGACCCCACCGGCGAAATGCTTCCCTGCATGGCGGCCAACTACATCCGCTGCAACCTCATGTGCAACGCCACCAGCGCGCTCATGGACATGGCCGCGTGCGGGCAGGTCAACTGGGGGGACAACGCCAAGGAGTGCCTGGTCGACTGCCTGTGGGACATGCTGCCGCTGCCCGACCCCTGCGGCAAGTTCGGCAAGCTCTTGAGCGCCGGGCTGGGTGCGCTGGGCGGCCTGTTCGGCAACAGCTTCACGCCCGAGATCGAGGTGCACGTCAAACCCATGGGCGCCAGCGCGCAGGACGCGCAATGGGGTCGAACCGAGCGCAAGGCGATCAAGGATCTGAGGCCCGGAGACGAGGTGCTGGCGCTGGCGGAGTGGAAAGAGCCGGGCAGCGCCAAGAACAGCGCTGGCCAGCGGCTGGACCAGCGCCTGAGCTACGAGAAGGTCACCGACATCGTCACCAGCACGAGGCCCGAGACGGTGCTGGTGCACCTGACGCTGGACGGTGGCCAGACCATCACCGCCACCGAGGGCCACCCGTTCAAGACCACGGAAGGCTGGAGGGACGCCATCCTGCTGAGGAAGGGCGGGCAGCTGCTGCTCAAGGGCCGTGGGGATGAGCCGCCTGATGCGCTGGCTGGTTCAGGCCAGGCTGAACGCGTTGCCATCATTGAAGACATCCGCATCGAGAAAAGAACCGTCCCGGTGTTCAACCTGGAGGTGGCTAATGCGCACACCTTCTTCGTTGGGGTGGATGGGGCGTTGGTGCATAACGCAAGGCCTCCCAATTTCAGTCCGCCGGGTGCAGGTAGAAATGGTGCATTTCGTGAAGCCAAGCGAAGAATGGGCTTGCCGATGAATGCTCCTTTTGAAAAGGTCCCTGCAGTTGATAATCTCGGCAAGAAAACAGGGAAGTGTCAGTTTAACTTTGGCGGTAAAAAATTCATCCGAGATGACCCGCCTCACAACTATGGGCCTGGAGATCCTCAAAATCGAGGGCCTCATTGGAATGACTCCACAGGGGATCATTATGATTATTGAGTTCTATGGGCAATAGCGAGTTTCAAGTGCAGGCGTTGGATGTGCTGAGTGAGCGACGTCTACCTTCGGGTGCACATTTGTTTTCTGGCTTCATTGTTGAGCACGAGTCAAAGAGGGGAATCTATAGCTCTGAACGCAGTGAATTGAGAGAGAAATCGCTTGAGCTTGCCAGAAAGGAGTTGGCATCTCAAGGTAAAAATTTGGATTTCTATATTTTGGTTGTAGAGCGATTTGAAGGTTTGGGTGCGAAATATAGGCTTGCTTCACGTTTAAAAGTTTTGAGCTCTTGCGTTTTCATTTCATCTGAAATTTTTGAGATTTCATCCGGCGAGCAGGCTTGCTTGGTTTACTTGGTGACCTTAATCCCCGGGTGGCAAGAGTTTGTTTCAAAATTGGATTTTAATATCGGTTTGGTTTGCCTAGACCCGAATTGCGTAACCGCTCGTGAAGCAAAGTTGGCTGCTGATCTAGTGTTTTCTGACTTTACATCATCGGCAGTTATTCTTCATTACGGACTGGCTCCGCTTCTTCCAATCATTCGGGCTGGCGTTGGTTTATTTTATTTTTCGGGTGCATTCGATGACTCATGGAGTCACTTAGTTGTCATGGATACATTCGTTTAGCCTATTTGAGTTTGTTGGTTTTTCATGCATTCCTGGGGTTTGGTTTTTCTCTTTTCTAATATTCTTCCTTGATTTGTTCGATCCGAAATTTCAATTTTAATATCGAACTAGTAGCCCTGAATCCTCGCTCATGCACCCTCTATTCAAACGCCATTTCCTAGCTCTGATCGCTTCTACCCTGCTCCTAACCGCCTGCGGAGGCAGCGACAACGAAGAACTGCACTCCAAAGACCTCTACGGCGCGTACGAAGTGGTGACCGAAGGCATGTCCCTGACCCAACTCAAGACCGTCATCGGCACCGAGCCCGCCGGGTCGCGGGCCGACGGGGACGACATCACGATCTACACCTGGGTCGCCGACGAAGGCAGCTACCTGGAAACCACGCTGCACGTGAACCTGCAGGCCGACTACGGCGTGGTGGGCAAGACCGTGCTCGGCCCCAGCGGCCACAAGACCGCCAGCTACCTCTGAGCACTTCTTTGCTTTCTCTTTCTTCCTTCCCCCACCCACTCATGCGTACAACGTCTATGCACACCAGAAACAAAGGGCCTGAGATGGAGGGCCATTCGGTGAACCACATCTGGGCGCGATCGCTGCTGGGGCGCGCGCGCGCCGCCGTCGCGGTCATGGTGCTGGGCCTGGTGGCCCTGCCGGCGCTGGCGCAAGAGACCGTGTGCGCGCGGGTCAAGATCGAGATCAAGCAAGAACTCACGCTGGAGCGCCAGGCCTTCGACGCCGAGATGAAGATCAACAACACCACCGACGCCGGGGTGGTGGAGAACGTCAAGGTCGAGGTCAAGGTCACCGAAGAAGACGGCACACCGGTGGCGATCACGAGCGACCCCAACAACCTCTCGGCCAAATTCTTCATCCGCCTGTCCAACAAACAGAACATCTCCGACGTGGACGGCACCGGCTCGGTCGGCCCGCAGACCACGGCGGCCATCAACTGGCTGCTGATCCCCGCGCCGGGTGCTGCCGCCAGCAACCCCCTGGGCAAGAAATACCTGGTGGGCGCGCGCCTGACCTACCACTACGGCGGCGAAGACACCGTGCTGGACGTGACGCCCGACGTGATCACCGTCAAACCCCTGCCCCTGCTCACGCTGGACTACTTCCTGCCCGAAGACGTGTGGGCCGACGACGCGCTGACCGCGCCCATCGAACCCGTGGAGCCCTTCACCCTGGGCGTGCGGGTGAACAACACCGGCCTGGCCGTGGCCCGCAACCTCAAGATCGACTCGGCCCAGCCCAAGATCGTGGAGAACAACCAGGGCCTGCTGATCAACTTCCTGCTCACCGGCAGCTATGTGAACGACGCCCCGGTGCAAAACAGCCTGCTGATCGACTTCGGCGACATCGCGCCCCAGAGCGCCAAGATGGGCCGCTGGGTGATGGAGACCACGCTGGCGGGCAAGTTCGTCGAATTCACGGCCAAGTTCACCCACGCCGACGAACTGGGCGGGGCGCTCACCTCCATCATGCAGGCCACCAACGCGCACTTCCTGATCCGCGACGTGCGGGTGGATTTGCCGGGGCGCGACACCGTGCGCGACTTCCTCGCCAAAGACGGCGACGTGATCCGCCTGTACGAGTCCGACGGGCCCGACACCCTCGTGACCGACCAGACCGCGCTGGCCACCCTGACGGCGACCACCGGCTCGGGCGAGACGGCCAACTTCCGCCTGAGCATGCCGCCCACGGCGGGCTTCGTGTACGTGCGCTTGCGCGACCCGTACGGCGGCACCAAGGCCCTGGGCCGCGTGCTGCGCTCGGACGCCAAGGAAATCCTCGGCGAGAACGTCTGGCTGTCCAAGACCCGCAACAAGGACACCAAACAGATCGAATACTGGATCAACCTGCTCGATGCCAACAGCACCGGCGAGTACACCACCGAGTTCCAGGCGCCGCCCGTGCAGGCGCTGCCCCCGGTGATCCAGCTAATTCCCAACCGGGTCACGGACGAGCTCAAGACCGTGTCGTTCCTGGTCGAGGCCAGCAGCCCGCAGGGCAAGCCGGTCACGCTCACGGCCGCCCCCCTGCCCACCGGCGCCAGCCTGACCCAGCAACCCGCCAACCCGAACAACCCCGGGCTGGCCACGGCGGTGTTCGAGTGGACACCGCCCAAGGGATCGGCGGGCACCTACGTGATCGTCTACACCGCCAGCGACGGCCTGCTGTCGGCCACGCGCTCGGCCAGCATCCAGGTCAACGCCGAGAACACCCCGGCGCCGGGCCCGGGCGTGCCCACCGTCGTCTCGCCGCTGGCGGGCACGCAGGTGACTTCGCTCAAACCCACGCTGTCGGTCATGACCTCGACCCAAGAGAACGACCCGACCACACAACTGCAGTTCGAGGTGTTCTCCGACGCGGCCGAAACCCAGCAAGTGGCCACGACCACCGTGCCCAAGGCCCCCGCGATCGGCGGGGTGGCCCAGCCCACCACCTGGCAGGTGCCCAGCGACCTGAACGACAACACCCGCTACTGGTGGCGCGCCCGGGCCTTTGACGGCACGGTGTACAGCGCCTGGGTCAACGGCCGCTTCACGGTCAACACCTTCAACGACCCGCCCGATGCCTTCAACCTGACCGGCCCCACGCCGGGCAGCGAGGTGGCCACGCTGACCCCGGTGCTCACCTGGACCAACAGCAGCGACCGCGACGAGGACACGATCACCTACAGCGTCAAGGTCTACGCCAATGCCGCGCTGAGCGAGCTGGTGACCGAGGTGGCCGATCTGAGTGCCGACCCCAGCGGCAGCACCAGCTGGACGCCGCCCCAGGCGCTGACCAACCACGCCCAGTATTACTGGCGCGTGATCGCCCGGGACGCCCACGGCGCCACGACGCAGACCGCCGCGCGCGCCTTCACGGTCAACACCGGCAACGCCGCGCCCAGCGCGCCCGTGCTGGTGAGCCCGGCCGCGGGCAGCGAAAGCACGTCGCCCAGCACCACGCTGGTGATCCAGAACAGCAGCGACGCCGACAACGACCTGCTCACCTACGTGTTCGAGGTGGACACGGCCAACACCTTCGACTCGGCCGACAAACGCAGCTCAGGGCAGGTGATCGCCTCCGGCAGCGGGCAGACGCTGTGGACCACGCCCACCCTGGTGGAGAACCAGCGCTACTGGTGGCGCGTCAAAGCGCAGGACGGGCGCGCCGAGTCGGCCTGGGTGGGGGGCGACTTCCGGGTCAACGCGGTGAACGAACTCCCGCCTGTGCCCACGGTCAGCAACCCGGGCTACGGCGCCTGGACCGAGACCCTGCAGCCGAGCCTGCTCCTCAACGCGGTCACCGACCCGGACGGCGACACCGTGCGCTACGGCTTCCAGGTGTTCCAGGACGCGGCCCTGACCCAGTTGGTGACCGAGGGCGAGTCGCCCAACACCGGCTGGATCGTCACGCCCTCGCTGAACGACCGCACGCCGTACTACTGGCGGGCCCGGGCGATCGATGCGAAGAACGAGAGCAGCGACTGGACCGAGCCCAGCTTGTTGCACGTGAGCACCGCGCCCTACGTGTCGCCCTCGATCACCCTGCTGTCGCCCAGCAAAGCCACGGTGGGCGAGCTGATGGGCGAGCGCCGGATCGTGCGGGTGGCCTGGGAGAGCAACGACCCGAACATCCCGCCCACGGTATCGCTCTACCGCAGCAGCACCAACACGGCCTTCAATGGCACGCCGATCGTCGAAGGCATCGCGATGCCGGCCGGGGTGCAAAGCGGGCACCACGACTGGGACGTGAGCGACCTGCCGGTGGGGGTGCACTACGTGTACGCCGCGGTGACCGATGCCAAAGGCAGCGCGCAGGCGTTCGCGCCGGGAGCGGTGGTGGTTCGTCCGGCGCAGCAATCGGGCTTCCTGGTGGAGCGCAACCCAGAGCGCGTTCGCCTCACGACCGAAAGAGGCAAGAGCGTCAAGATCGCGCTGCGCCTGGGCACTCGCCCGACGGCCGCCGTTGTTGTGCCGCTGTCCTCCAGCCGGCCCAATGAAGGGGTGGTCGCGCCCGCGGAGCTGACCTTCACGCCGGAGAACTGGAACGTGATGCAGGAGGCCACCGTCACCGGGGTCAGCGATTGCGTGCCGGAGTTCATCACCAGGTACCAGATCAACGTGGGCCTGGTCAACAGTCTGGACCCGAACTACTTCGGTATCACGGGGCAGCCGTATCAGATGGTGAACCTCGACCGAGGCTGGAGCGGGCTGAGCCGCACCGACAACCGGAACGTGTACATGTGCGGCACGACGCTGGTCAGCGAGACGCGGGTGGACCGGCGGACCTGGGAGTACAAGCTGCGCGCGGATGTGAACAACATCGGCCCGGATGCGGGGAGAATTGACGCGCGTCTGGTGGGCGCTCCGATGGGCATGAAGGTGGTTCAGCCGCTGCTGAGGTTCGGTGCCGTGAGTCGGTACGGCATGGGGCGCACCAACGACACCGTGACGCTTCGCTCGCCGTTCAAGCTCAGTCCCACGTTCATCAAGTCCTCCCTGGGCTTCAGATGGCAGATCCGCATCGATCAGCCATGAAATTGCATCAGCGCAACTGTTCCCCTACGAGCACCCCCATGTCCGACAAGCCAGTCTGTTTCATTTTTCTTCGCTCAGCTTTTTCGCGACCGGTGCGCTCGCGCGGCTTCACCCTGCTTGAGTTGCTGGTGGTGATCGTCATCATCGGTCTGCTGGCGGCCTATGTCGGACCGCGGTACTTTGCGCAGCTGGGCAAGTCCGAACGCGGCACCGCCAAGGCCCAGATCGAAGGGCTGAGCAAGGCGCTGGACACCTACCGCCTGGACACGGGCCGGTACCCGACCACGGAGCAGGGCTTGAACGCCCTGGTCGTTCGGCCGCAGGACGAGGCCAAATGGTCCGGGCCGTATCTGCAAAAGGCGGTGCCGCTGGACCCCTGGGGCAAACCGTATGTGTACCGTTCGCCGGGCCAGAGCGATGACTTCGATCTGTCGTCACTCGGCAAAGACGGCCAGCCGGGTGGTGAGGGTGACGCGGCGGACATCAGTTACCGATGACCGTCCTGTAACGACGCATGTCGTCTTCCGTGCCCACTGTCACGAAGCGCTCGGCAGAGAGTGCTTCGGTTGGAAGCCCTTTGGGAGCTTCGCCTTCGCTCGTGCGCGCCCGGGTGCAGGCGCCGGACGGGTCCGTCCAGTGGATGGAGCTGCACGGTGTTTCCGAGAGCGAGGCGGTCCGCAAGCTGGTGGCCCGAGGGTTTCGGGTGATGGCCATGGATGCCGGGGTGGCCGCCAGCACCCCGGTCAGGCCATCCGGAAGGGAGCGGTTCGGGCTGCATCTGTTCAGCCAGGAGCTGCTGGCGCTGCTGGATGCCGGGCTCAACCTGACCGAGGCCCTGGAGACCTTGCAGGCCAAGGAACGGCAGGCCGCGGCGCGGTCGGTGCTGACGCAGGTGCTGCAGGCGCTGCGGGAGGGACGCAATTTCTCGGATGTGCTGGGCTCGATGCCGCAGCATTTTCCCGAGGTCTACGTGGCCACGGTTCGTGCGTCGGAGCGAACGGGTGACCTGCCTCAGGCGTTGGCACGCTACATCGCGTACCAGGCGCAGTTCGAGACCATCCGCAAGAAGCTGGTGTCGGCGGCCATCTACCCGGCCATGTTGCTGACGGTGGGCGGGTTTGTGACCTTGTTCCTGCTGGGCTACGTGGTGCCACGGTTTGCCGTGGTCTACGAATCGTCCGGGCGGGAGTTGCCGTGGATGTCGGCGGCCCTGCTGGCTTTTGGCCGGGCGATCTACAACCACTGGCCCGTCGCACTGGCCGCTTTGCTGCTGGGCCTGGGTGGCTTGGGGGGCCTGGTGTTCCGGCCGCAGGGGCGTCGCTGGTTGCTGGCGCAAGTCCTGAAGCTGCCCTTCTTTGCCCGCCGGTCGGACGAGTTCCGGTTGGCGCGTTTCTACCGAGCCGTCAGCCTGTTGCTGGCGGCGGGCATTCCCTTGTCCAAGGCCATGGGCATGGTGACGGGCCTCTTGAGCAGCGCCCAGCAGGCGCGGCTGGTCCATTGCCAGCAGGCGGTGGAGCAGGGGCAGAGTCTTTCGGTGGCGCTGGTGGCGGCCTCGTTGGCCCATCCGGTGGCGGAGTCCCTGGTGCGGGTGGGCGAGCGGTCGGGGCAGATGGCCCAGATGCTGGAGCGCACCGCCCAGTTCGTGGACGACGATTTCGCCCGCTGGGTCGACTGGACCTCCCGTCTGCTGGAGCCCGTGTTGATGACGGTCATCGGTGTCGTGATCGGGGTCGTGGTGGTCCTGATGTATCTCCCCATATTCGACCTCGCGGGAAGCCTGCAATGAGTGGATTGTTTCAAGCCGGCGTGACCGATCCGTTGGCGGTCGAGCTTTCGGCCGAGGTGTTGTCGGCAGCGCGCAGCCTGAGCGCGACCCAGGACCTTTCCATGGTGCAGGCCCTGCAGCAGACCACGGGATGGAACCCGCAGTGGTTGATGGCGGCGCTGGCGAGCGGTTTTGGGTATCCCGTGCTGTCCATGGCGGATCTGCAAGGCCTCGCCGCCGAGTTCGACGGCATCGCGTTCACCGATTGCCAGCAGCGGGGCGTCCTGCTGGGCAGGTCTTCCTCGGGGCACGCCATGCTGGTGATGGCCGATCCGTTCGACGAAGCCACCGAAGCCTGGGCGCTCAGGCGGGCCCAGGCGACGCTGGGCCGCTGCCAGCCGGTGCTGGCGCATCCGGACGATCTGAACGCTTACCTTGCCCAACTGGAACTGAAAATGCGGGCGATGGATGGGTTCGATGCGGTAACGGACCGCCCATCCGACGAAGAGGTGGCCGCCGACATTTCGCTGGCGTCCATCAACGACGAAGGCAGCTCGGTGGTTCGGTTGGTGAACTCGACCCTCTACGACGCGCTGAAACTTCAGGCCAGCGACATCCACCTGGAATGTGACGCGGGCTGCCTGTACGTGCAGTACCGGATCGACGGCGTGCTGGTGCACATCACGCAGGTGACTGGCCAGGAGATGGCCGAGCAGGTGATCTCGCGGATCAAGGTGATGGCGGAGCTGGACATCGCGGAGCGGCGGGTGCCTCAGGACGGGCGTTTCAAGGTGCGTGTCTCGGGCCGGGAGATCGACTTCCGGGTGTCGGTGATGCCCAACATCTTTGGGGAAGACGCCGTGTTGCGCCTGCTGGACCGGCAGTCGCTGACCGAAGAGGCGCGGTCGTTGCGGCTGGACAACCTGGGCCTGGACGGCGCGTCCATGACGGCGATCCGGCGGCTGGCGGCCAAGCCGCACGGCATGTTGCTGGTCACCGGGCCGACGGGCTCGGGAAAGACAACCACGCTCTACGCGGCCATCACGGAGATCCACAGCGGGCGCGAAAAGATCGTGACCATCGAGGACCCGGTGGAGTACCGCCTGCCCCGGGTCTTGCAGATTCCGGTCAACGAAAAGAAAGGCTTGACGTTTGCCCGGGGTCTGCGATCCATCCTGCGGCACGACCCGGACAAGATCATGGTGGGCGAAATCCGCGACGACGAGACGGCGCAGATCGCGGTGCAGGCGGCGCTCACGGGGCACCTGGTGTTCACCACCGTGCACGCGAACAATGTGTTCGACGTGCTGGGCCGGTTTCTGCACATGGGCGTGGACCCTTACAGCTTTGCGGCGGCGCTCAACGGCATCGTGGCGCAGCGCTTGCTGCGCATGAATTGCAGCCATTGTGCTGTCGAGGTGGCGGTCGACGACGAGACGCTGGAGCAGGCCGGGTTGACGCGGGATCGGGTCAGGGGCTGGTCGTTCAAGGCTGGCCAGGGTTGTGGGCACTGCCGCGGTGTCGGCTACCGGGGGCGCAAGGCGGCCGCCGAGGTCCTCATGCTCAACGACACCCTGAGGGAGCTCATTGCCGAGCGGGCCCCGATCTCGACGCTCAAGAGCCACGCCGCGCAGGGCGGGTTGCGCCCACTGTTCGATACGGCGCTGGACTGGGTGGCCCGCGGAGAAACCACGCTGGAGGAGGTGCTTCGTGTCGCCGGCTGAAGCGTCCACGCGCGAAAGCCAGGTTGTGGTGCGGGCGCTGTGGCTGGTTCTGGGCGCGCGCCAGGTGCGGTGGGGGGCGGTTGTGGGCACCGGCAAGGCGGCGCGATGGGAGTCGTGGGGGTGTGTGGATGTGCCCGGTGACCCTCAGGTGTCGCGCCCGTCACTGATGGCCGCCTTGGCGGGTTTGCCAGCGACGCCGTTCGCCGACGCCGCGCCGAACACCCCCCTGCATGTGTGGCTGGCCGACCCCTGGGTGGCCATGGACCTGGTGCCATGGAGTGACGGGTTCCTGCGGGAGGCCTCCGCCATGGCACTGGCGAGATCGCACCTGATGGCGCAAGGCTATGAGGTCCATGGCGCCGACCGGGTGCGCCTGGACGATGCGCCCATGGGCCTGCCCCGTCTGGCGGTGGCCTACCCGGGCGAGGTGCTGGCCTGGCTGGAAGACCACGCGCGGGCCTGGTCGCTGCGACTGCGTTCGGTCAGGGTGGCGTCCCTGGCCTGTTGGTCTGTATTTGGCCGCAACGCGTCTGTCCCCATGCTGGCGGTGCTCCACGACGAAGCCCTGGTGATCATGGGTGCCCCGGGTTCCCGGGTGCGCGGCGCGCACCTGGCCGAATGGCACGCGGTGCCGCTGGATGGCGGCGCTCGCATCGACCCAACGGGCGCGCCATCCTCTGATTCAGACGTGGTCCAACAACTGGCGCACGGATGGCGCCGGCTGGCTTTGCGGTTTCCGCAGTGGGCGTCCACCACCGACCTGCCTTTGCTCGATGGCAGATTGGGCGATCCCCGCCGCACGGAATGGCCGGCCCCGTTTGTGTCCATGAAGACCCGGATGGCATCGACGGGTGAGCTTGATCCTTCGCTGGGCGATGTGCTGGTTGGATTGGTCGACGCTGCGCCTCCCCACGCGCTGGATGCGGTCTCGGACCGTCGCCCCAGAAAAGCCGTGCTGGTCCCGTTGGCGGTGGGCTTGTGCCTGGGCTTGCTGCTGCTGGGTTCGATGGCAGGGAGCCGGGCCCGTTTGACGGCGTCGATCGAGGCCTCGGTGGCCCAGCACAGCCAGCCCGCAGCCCTTTCTGTGCCGGCGAATCCGCTGACCAAACAGGAGCTGGCGCGCATTCCAGCGGTCAATCAGGCGATTCGACAACTCAACTTGCCGGTGCACGCCTTGCTGCATTCTCTCGAACCTCCCCAGGACCTGAGGGTGGCGGTCTTGAGCGTTGACAGCGTGGGTCGGGGAGGGCCGTCGAGGCAATCGTCCAGCGTGCGCATCGTGGCGCAGGCGCCCAGCAGCGCCGACATGATGCGCTACGTGGCCTTCGTGTCGGGGCGAAGGCCTTTCACGGGTGCCTATCTGCGAAAGCATGAGTGGGTCGACGGCGCGACCGAGAAGCAGGTTCGGTTCACCTTGGAGGCGACGTGGAACAACTGATCGTCGGCAGTTCCCGGAATCGCCATCCCGCGTCCCGGTTCGGGCGGGTTGCGCTGTGGAAGCTTGGCCAGCTTGCCATGCGGTTCAACCTCCGGCACGGTGTGTGGGGCTGGCTCAATCTGTCGTTGCTGCTGGCATCGTTGGCGCTGCTGGGGTTTCTGGCGCTGCAGCAAGACGCGCTCAAGCGCTTGCAGCGGCAGTTGGCCAACGCGGAGGCGTCCACGGCATCCCGGCCGACGACCGGTGCCGCTTCGACGCCGTCTTTGCCGGACCCCAGACGAGAAGCGCGGGCGCACCTGCTGGCTTTTGAGAAACACCTGTTGGCGCACGACGCGATTGCGCAGGCGGTTCAGGATCTGCTCCGGAACGCCGAGGATCAAGGGTTGTTGATCGAACGGGGGGACTACGAGTCCCAGGCCGACCCCCAGGGTGAGTTTCTGCGGTTCCGGATGAACCTGCCCGTCAAGGGCCCCGCAGAGGCGATCCACCGGTTCATCAAGGCCGCTTTGCTGGCGCAACCCCAACTGGCGCTGGATGGGATCCGCTTCAAGCGGGAGGGGGTGCAGACGGGCGACATCGAGGCGCAACTGAGCTGGGTGCTGTTCACCCGGACGCCCGCCCACAGTGCTTCGGGTCGTGGGTCCATGTCCGAAGAAGGAGTGGGGCGATGAACCGTACCCGATGGGTCCTGTTGCTCGTGTTGATGGCCACCTTGATCGCAGCTTGGCTGGCGCCGCCTGCGGAAGACCCGGCAGATGTCGCCTTGAGTCCGCGAGCACGAGACCAGGTTTCTCGTCCGCAGGCTCAACCAGCGGTCGCACCGGGCAACATGGGGCGCGCCGCAGAGAAGCAACCTGGCAGGGAACCATCTGGCCGGGAAAGCGCTGGCTCTGCCGCTGACAAAAACGAGGCCGAGGTCCTGGTCATTCGCGCCCGTTTTGACGCAGAGGACTCGGACCCGCTGAGCGATCTGTTTGCATCGCCCGCCTGGGCACGAAAGGCGCCTCCTTCAGCGCCGGAGGCCGCCGGGCCGCAGGATGCGGTCGCCGATCCCCCTGCGCCCACCGCGCCACCGCTGCCGTTCACGGTGATCGGCAGCATGAACGAGGGCGGACAACCCAAGTATTTCCTTCGCTACGCAGAGCGGAGCTTCGTGGTCCAAGTCGGCGATACCTTGCTGGAGCAGTATCGGGTCGAAGCGATCGAAGGCAGCAAACTGATGCTGCGCTACCTGCCCCTGGACCAGTTGCAAAGCCTTGAGTTGGGCAACCCGTCATGAAACCCAGAACACTTCACATGATCGCGTCTCCGAATCCAACAAATCACATCGAACTCAAACGCGGTTGGGGCCTCGTGTTGTCGCTGAGTGCCATCGCACTGCTGCTCACGGCCTGCGCGGGCATGGCTTCCTTCAAAGAGGGTAAGGCCTTGGTGGCGGAAGGAAAAGCCGAGGAGGGGCTGCGCAAGCTGGAAGAGGCGGTTCAGCTGGAGCCCAAGAATGCGGAGTACCGCATTCACCTGGCCAACAGCCGCACATCCGTGATGAACCGCCTGTTGGATTCCGCGGACTCGGCGGCCCGAAGTGGGCAGATCAGCGAGGCGGAGAAGCTGCTGCGCCGGGCCCAGAACCTTGATCCCCGCAATGATCGGATCCGCCAGGGGCTTGATGGCCTGGTGAAGGAACGGCAACACAGGCAAATGGTCCAGGAGGCAGACGCGCTGTTCAAACAGGGGGCGCCCGGTTCGTTGGCCGGGGCGCTTGAGAAAGTGCGGGTGGTGCTGGCCGAAAACCCTGCGCAGCGCGATGCGCTGGCGTTGAAGGCGCGCATCGATGAGCAGCGCGCCAAACTCAAGCGACCCGACGCGGTGCTGGCCGCTTCATTTCGAAAGCCGATCTCTCTGGAATTTCGAGAGGCCCCTTTGCGAGCCGTGTTCGATGTGGTGGCCAAGGTGTCGGGTCTGAACTTCTACTACGACCGCGACATCCGCCCCGATCTCAAGGCCACGATCATGGTCAAGAACACGTCCATAGAAGACGCGATTCGCATGATGCTGCTGACCAACCAGCTCGAGATGAAGGTGCTGAACGAGAACTCGGTTCTCGTGTACCCCAACACGCCGCAAAAGCTCAAGGACTACCAGGCGCTGTCGGTGCGCACGTTCTTTCTGACCAACGCGGACGTCAAGGCGGTGTCCACCTCGATCAAGACGCTGGTGAAGACCAAGGACCTGGTGGTCGATGAGCGGCTGGGGGTCATCATCATGCGCGACACGCCGGAGGCCATTCGCATGGCCGAGCGCATCGTGGCCCTGCAGGACATGAGCGATCCGGAAGTGGTTCTGGATGTGGAAATCCTGGAGGTCAAGCGCTCGCGGCTGCTGGAGCTTGGGATCCAGTGGCCGAGCCAGTTGTCGCTGTCGCCGGTTCTGGTGGACGACCTGCCGCTGCGATTGACGGACCTCGCACGCATTCGACCTTCGACCATCGAGGTGGGTGTCGGCAAAGGACTGGTCAATGCCAGAAAAGAAGACCAGGATGGTCGGATCCTGGCCAACCCGCGCATCCGTGTCCGGAACAAGGAAAAGGCCAAGATACAGATCGGCGACCGCGTGCCGGTCATCACCACCACCTCCACCACGACCGGGTTTGCTTCGGAGTCCGTGAGCTATGTGGACGTGGGCCTGAAGCTGGAGGTCGAACCCAACATCTATCTGGACAACGAGGTGGCGATCAAGGTCAATCTGGAAGTCTCCAACCTGGTTCGGGAGATCACCAGTGCGGCCGGATCGCTGTCCTACCAGATCGGCACGCGGGGTGCCAACACGGTCCTCCGGCTCAAGGACGGGGAAACCCAGGTGCTGGCGGGTCTGATCAGCGATGAGGATCGCAGCACGGCCAACAAGGTTCCGGCCCTGGGTGAGCTGCCCGTGGCGGGCCGCCTCTTTGGAAGCCAGAAGGACGATACACAGCGCAGCGAAATTCTTCTGTCGATCACCCCGCGCGTCGTCCGCTCCATTCAGCGCCCTGATCTTCTGGATGCACAGTTCGAGAGCGGAACGGAATCCAACGTGGGCGCCGCCGATTTCCGGTTGGGGGCTGCAGAACCAGTGGATGCCGGGGGCACCGACACGCCGGCACTGGCTGCGAACCCCGCTTTGCCATCACCCAAGGCAGCACCTACGACCGCACCAAAGGCCGTACCAACGGCGCCGTCGCCGATTGCTCCACGTGAGCCGGCACCAGTTGCAGGCGACAGCACAGCGGCGACGGAGCGGCCCGAGGTTCAGGGCGGCACACAACCGGCGTCAGCGGCGCCCTCGGCGACTCCTGCTTCGGTTGCACCGAAGGGGAACTCGTTGACAAAGCCACCCGCATCGAATGGCCCCGCGGTGGCGGGTGATGGGCCCAAGCTCTCCTGGCAGGCTCCTGCTCAGATACGGGTGGGAGAGCAGTTCAGCATGGTGCTCCAGTTGAGCAGCCAGACACCCTTGCAGGGCATGCCTCTCCTGTTGGCCTTCGATCCCCTGCTCCTGCAGGTGGCCCATGTCAAGGAGGGGGACTATTTCAGGCAGGGGGGCGCGCGCACGACGTTCAATCAGCGGGTCGACCCGGCGCAAGGAAAGCTGTTCCTGTCCCTGGTTCGTCAGGGTGCCAATGGGGGCGATCCCGGGATCAATGGCAACGGCAGCGTGGTCGTGGTGACCTTCAAGGCCATCAAGGCGTCGTCCGAACCCAAGGTGCAGGTGCTGTCGGCATCGCCGGAACCGGCCGGTGTGTCGATGGTTTTGCCGCCGCCGCAGGCTGTGCGTGTGACACCGTAATGGCGCGGCTGCCAAGACTTCGAGGCGACGCCGGCTTCACGTTCGTGGAGCTCATGGTGACCTTGGCCATCATGGCGATCCTCGTGACCGTGGCCGTCCCCTTCGCCCAGATCGCGGCACAACGGGAGAAGGAGCGTGAACTCCGGACCGCGTTGACCGAGATACGGGAGGCGCTGGACGCCTACAAGCGTGCGACGGAACAGGGCAGGATCGCGGTCCATCTCGGGGAGTCCGGGTACCCCAAGTCGCTTGAGCTTCTCGTCGAGGGTGTTCCGGACCAACGCAGCCCCACCGCCAGGAAGCTGTATTTCCTGCGGCGCCTGCCAAGGGACCCGATGGCGGCCACAACCAGCGAGGAACCCGCGCAGACCTGGGGCTTGAGAAGTTATGAGTCACCGCCCGATGATCCGCAGGAGGGTGACGACGTGTTCGATGTCTATTCGAAATCCGAGAGGGTGGGGCTCAATGGCGTTCCCTATCGGGAGTGGTGACGGTTCAATGATGCATTCGAGATTCGGATTCCTGGTTGTGTTCCACCAGGACCCAAAACTTCGTGGCGCCGGGCGACGGACCGTGCGTGGTGGATGGGCGCGCAGGGGCCTCGGATTCACGTTGATCGAGTTGCTGGTCGTTTTGTCGATCGTGGCGCTGTTGTTGACAATCGTGACCCCGAGATACATGGGGTCCATCGACCACGCCAAGGAGGTGGCCTTGAAGGAGGACCTCAAGGTCATGCGGCTCAGCATCGACCGGTTCCACGGCGACAAAGGGCGGTATCCCGAGTCGCTGGCCGAACTGGTCGAAGCGCGTTACCTCCGCGCCGTCCCCCCGGATCCGATCACAGACTCCGCAACGACCTGGGTGGTCGTTCCGGTGGATGACCCGGAGTTCGAAGGCATTTCGGATGTCAGCAGCGGTGCGCAGGGTGTCGCCAAAGACGGTTCGGCGTTCGCGGAATGGTGATGCCTTGTTCCGTTCCCCACGGGTCCAGAGGGAGGCGGGCCCAATCCGGGTTCAGCTATCTGTGGCTCTTGCTGCTGGTCGGTTTGATGGGGTTGGGTCTGTCCGTGGCCAGCGACGTCTACAGCACGGTTGCCAAGCGGGAGCGAGAAAAGGAGCTGATGGCCATCGGGCGACAGTTCCAGGAAGCGATCCGCCGCTACCGTGAGTTTCGATCCGACGGTGGGCGGCGCGAATACCCTGCTTCCCTGGAGGATCTGTTGCTGGACCCGAGATCGCCGGGCAAGCTCAGGCACCTGCGCAAGATCTTTGTCGATCCCATGACGAGGAAAGCCGAATGGGGGTTGGTTCTGAAGGGTGGCCGGGTGGTGGGTGTTCACTCTTTGTCCACCGACGCGGTGCTCAAGAAAGACGGATTCGATCCCGATCTGATGGCACTCGCGGACAAGTCCAACTATGCAGAATGGTTGTTCGTTGATCCTTCCGTGCCGGAGGCCGTCCCCCCGGAAAGACAGAAGGATGGCGAGAACGCCGATCCCATGGACCCACCGCCAGTTGCCAAGTGATATGACCCATCCACCGATGTTGAGCGTTTCTACCGATCGACTCTGGCCACGTGAGTTTCGACAGCTGCTCCTGTCGATCGTCATCGTGACCTTCGCGTCCCTGGCCGATGCACAAGCTCTCTCGCCGAGTGAGCTGCCCAAGGTTCTCAAGGAGTTGCCGAGGGCCGGTTCCATGTGCCGAAGAGACGCGCCGGAGACGGCTGCACTGCTGGCGTCGGGAGAGGTGGCCTCCGAAGCGGATCTGGGTTGTGTTCGCTCCCCTGCTGACGTGCAGGCGGAGTGGCATCCATCAACGTCCGTCTTGTTCGATCTGCGTTCGCGCGCGAAGTACGAACAGTTTCACGTCGAGGGCGCCATCTCGTCCAACGAGGCCGAGCTGCTGGCCAAGCCGTACTGGCGTGACAAAAACGTTGTCCTGATGGGTGGAGGCACCGATGACCTGCAACTGGCCATGGTGTGCGGCAGGCTCAAGCGGAAGGGGTACCGGCATGTGGTGGTCATGCAGGGGGGCGCGCTGGGCTTGGTGAGAGACGGGGCCAGCTTGCGTGGCGTGGCCGACCGATTGAGCGACCTGGTCAGACTGACCGCTCCTGAGGCCTGGTACCTCGGCAGGCAGCCACAGGTGTTGGTGTTGGCCGGTGCCGATCGGTCCGAATTTCTCAAGGACATGCGGCATGTGCGGCCGTTGCCGGCAGTCCATGAGCAGGATCTGAAAAAAGCGCTTTCAGCCTACGTCTCTGTGGACAAGAAGACCCCCAGGACGCCGATGGCGGTCGTCTTGTTGACGTCCAAGGAGCTGGGTGACGAAGCCTTGCTCAAGCTGCAGAAGGCCGTGAGCCCCACACCACTGCTAATCTACCCGGGTTCCTATGCGGACTACACGCGAGAAATCGCGAAGCAGAACGCGGTGTGGAAATCCCATGAACGCGGTCCCAAGAAGACCGCCTGTCTCGGTTGAACATGTCGCAGAGTCGGCGCGCGCTTCTGTTGACCGCAGCGGCGGGGGCCGGTGTGCTTCACGGTGGCCCTTTGCTGGCTGCGGTGGCTTCCAGTTGCCCATCCGACCGGGCGGGGGATGGCTTGACGCAGGACCGGCGCTTGCGAATGCAGGTGCTGTTCCACAACCCGCTTCCTCGCGAGTTGCGTGACCAGCGCTTCTGGTGCTATCTGCCCATGACGGATTCGGGGCAGACGCTGTCCCAGGTGACGGCATCTGTGGAACATCAGATGACGATGGACGCCTGGGGTCATCAGGTGCTCTCGCTGCGTTTCGATCGTTTTCCCGCGTATGGAAGCCAAACGGTCGGCATCTCGGTGCTTGTCAGGCAGAGCGAGATCCCGTGTGCTCATGCCTCCGACGATCCACACCGATGGTTGCGACCAGGGCTGTTCGTCGAATCCGACGCCCCCGAAATCCTGACGCTGGGCAATCGGTTGCGCAGGTCCACGGAGATGGAAACCCTGCGATCCATTTACCAATGGGTCAAAGAAGAAATGACCTACGAAGGCTACGTGCCCCAGGATCGGGGGGCCCTGCATGCGCTGCGCACGAAGACGGGAGATTGCACCGAGTACGCCGCGTTGGTGGTCGCGCTTTCAAGAGCCAATGGCATCCCGGCACGCATGCTGGGGGGATATGTGGTGGATCGCGACGCCCTGCTGCGCGCCGTGGACTATCACAACTGGGCCGAGGTGCTGCTGGACGGGGGCTGGCGCATTCTGGATGCCCAAAAAGGGCAATGGATGCCATCACACAAGCAGTACGTCCCATTCGAGGTCTACCGCGATCAGGTCACGAATGACATGGGATCGGCGCACCGGTACAAGGTGGCGGGCGATGTGGAGGTCACGGTCTGATCGCATGCCATGGGTAAAGACCCTAAAGTCAGTCGCCACCCTTGTTGCCAACGAAGCTCTGCACAACACCCGCCGCGGCGTGGGTTGATGCATCCGATTTCAGATGACGGCGATTTCCGGCTTCGAGGTTCCCCACCATGGCGGGGCACCGACGGTGGGGAGCCTGGCCTGGTGAGGATCAGGCGGCCAGCTTCAGCTGGTCATGGGGATCGATGACAAACTTCTTCGGCGCGCCGGCGTCGAATGCCGCATAGCCCTTGGGCGCGTTGTTGAGAGAAATCACCTCGACGCCCACGATGTCGGCGATGTGGATCCGGTCCCACAGAATCGCTTGCATCAGTGCGCGGTTGTACTTCATGACCGGCGTCTGTCCGGTGAAAAAGCTGTGCGACTTGGCCCAGCCGAGGCCCAGGCGGATGCTCAGTGAACCTTGTTTCGCTGCCTTGTCGGTGGCGCCAGGGTCCTCCGTGACGTACAAGCCGGGAATGCCGATCTTGCCCGCGGCCCGCGTGACTTCCATCAGAGCGTTGAGCACCGTGGCAGGGGCATCCTCCTGCGACCCGGCATGGCCATGGCCGCGCGCCTCAAAACCCACGGCGTCGATGGCGCAGTCCACCTCCGGTGTTCCCAGAATCTGGGCAATCTGTTCACCGAGCGTGGCGTCCCGGGACAGGTCCACCGTCTCGAAACCCACATGGCGCGCATGGACCAGGCGCGCGGGATTGACATCGCCGACGATCACCACGGCCGCGCCCAGAAGGCGTGCGGATGCCGCCGCAGCGAGGCCCACGGGTCCGGCACCGGCCACGTACACGGTGCTGCCGGTGCCGACCCCGGCCGTCACGGCGCCGTGGTAGCCCGTGGGAAGGATGTCGGAGAGGCAGGTCAGGTCACGGATCTTCTCGAACGCCTGTTCGCGATCGGGGAACTTCAGCAGGTTGAAGTCTGCGTAGGGCACCATCACGTACTCGGCCTGCCCGCCGATCCAGCCGCCCATGTCGACATAGCCGTAGGCGCCGCCGGCGCGAGACGGATTCACACTCAGGCAGACACCGGTGTGTTGTTCCTTGCAGGTGCGGCAGCGTCCGCAGGCCACGTTGAACGGCACCGACACGATGTCGCCGCGCTGGAGCGTCTCCACATCGCGACCGACTTCGAGCACCTCGCCCGTGATTTCATGACCCAGCACGAGCCCGGTCGTTGCCGTGGTGCGGCCACGCACCATGTGCTGGTCCGAGCCACAGATGTTGGTGGTGAGCACCTTCAGGATCACGCCGTGTTCGGCGGTTCGCCCCAGCGGGCTCAGCAGTTTGGGGAAAGGGATGGACTGGACTTCGACCTGACCCTGGCCCAGATACACGACGCCTCGGTTGTCTGACATGGCTGTCTCCTCTGTTGGTTGGTTGTTCCACGTTGGGTGGCCAGCGGTTGCTGCCACCCTCGGGCCATCCACGCGGCGCGTGGGGATGACCCGTGGGGAACTGTCACAGATCGGAGAGGGAGGAATTGATCCCGTGCGACGCCAAATTGTGTTGTGTCGGCAAGGGAGGGCCCAGGCGCCCGCCCGAGTGTCACGCCGCCCGGACCAGTTCGGGTGGGCGTCTGTCCTGGGGTGCGCGTCCCGTGCCTGCCTCGGCCGCCTGACGCCGGCGTTCGTCGCTGGGCGCATGGCCGAACAGGCAGCGATAGGCCTTGCAGAAATGCGAGGACGACTGAAAGCCGCACGCCACCGTGACCTGCATGATCGGCAGGCTGGTGTGCGTCAGCAATTCCTGGGCGCGGCGCAGGCGAAGGTTCAGGTAGTACTGGGCCGGGTTCATGCTGAAGTAGCGATTGAACAGGCGCTCGAGCTGCCGCAGCGACAGCCCGACCAGGCCGGCCAGATCGATCAGCGACAAAGGCTCTTCGATGTTCGCCGCCATGATCTCCGCGGCTTCGGTCAGGTGCTGATAGCCCGGGCCGATGCACTCGGGTTGCGGGATGCGCTGGCGGTCGCTGCTGGCGCGCAGCCGCTCCACGATGAACTGCTCGGAGATCGCCATCACCAGCTTGGCGTCATGGTGTCCGCGGATCAGATGCAGCATCAGGTGCAGCGGCGCGGTGCCGCCCGAGCAGGTGATGCGGTCGCGATCAAAGATGAAGACCTCCGGCGTGAACCGGACCTTGGGGAACTCTTCGCTGATCGCCGCCAGGTTCTCCCAGTGGATGGCACAACGGTATCCGTCCAGCAGACCCGCGCTGGCCAGGGCAAACGAGCCCGTGCACAGCGCACCCATGACGGCGCCCTTGGCGGCACATTGGCGCAGCAGCCTGCGCACGGCTTCATTGGTGACCTGTCGGATGTTGAGGCCCCCGCAGACGAACACCGCGTCGCAGGTGGCCAGGTCCTCCACACCGCCGACCGGGGAAATGGTCAATCCATTGCTCGCCACGGGTGGCGACTTCTCGGGTTCCACGACGGTCCATCGGTACAGGGTGCGCCGGCTGATGTAGTTGGCCATGCGCAGCGTCTCGACCGCGTTGGCAAACGCGATCATGGAGAAGTCCTGGAGCAGGACGAACCCCACGTGAAAGCCTTCCGGGGAGGGGGGCTCCCGGTGGACGGCGCCGGGTGACAAGGGCTCAGGCGGGGGGCGTGTCATGGGGCGCTCCTGAGGGCGTTCAGCCCTTGTTGCTTTCGCGGCCGGCACCGAAACTTTCGGTGATGCGGTCCAGGATGATGGCCAGCAGCACCACGGCCAGCCCGCTCTCGAAACCCAGGCCGATGTCCAGCCGCTGGATGCTGGCGAGCACGTCGTTGCCCAGACCGCCGGCGCCGACCATCGAGGCGATGATCACCATCGAGAGCGCCATCATGATGGTCTGGTTGACGCCGGCCATGATGGTGGGCAGGGCAATCGGCAACTGCACCTTGAACAGCAGCTGGGTCGATGTGCAACCGAAGGCATTGCCGGCTTCCACCTGCTCGGCACTCACCTGGCGGATGCCCAGGCTGGTCAGGCGCACCACCGGTGGCATGGCGAAGATCACCGTCGCCAGGATGCCGGGCACGCGCCCCAGACCGAACAGCATGGCGGCCGGTATCAGGTAGACAAAGGCCGGCATGGTCTGCATGAAGTCGAGCATGGGCCGCACGACCGCATTGACGCGGGGCGCACGCGAGCACCAGATTCCCAGCGGGATGCCATAGAACAGGCTGATGAAGGTGGCCGAGAGCGTGAGCGCCAGGGTGACCATGGTCTGCAACCAGAACCCGGTCACGACGATCAGCATCAGAGCCAGCGCCACGAACGTGCCGAACCGCCAGCTCACCCTGCGGACGCTGACCCCCACCGCGACCAGGATCACGAGCCAGAAGGGGATGGCCAGCATGGCGGTCTCGACCCATTGGGCGAACTGTTCGACCACGAGGCCGATGGCGTCGAACAGGGCGGCGCCGTTGTCCAGCAGCAGCTTCACCCCGGCGTTGACCCATTGCCCGAGAGGCAGCATGTTCTCGGAGGCCTGGGTTACCTGTGAAAGCAGATCAGACATGGCGGGCCTCTTGAGCGATTTTCTGGAGCAGGCTGCGGGCGGAAATGCCGCCCAGCAAGCGGTTGGTTTCGTCGAACACGCCCACCGGGTGCTCGATGCCCAGCACGATCTTCATGGCCTCGGGAAGGGGTGTCCGGGAGGACATGCGGTGGTGGTCGCTGAACGTGTGACCCTGCAGCGAAGGGTCCAGCAGGTCCCCGGCTGTCAGGTAGCGCGAGGTGTCCACGCCCTTGAAGAAGCGGCGCACGTAGTCGTTGGCCGGCCGGGTGATGATCTCGTGGGCCGTGCCCTCCTGCACGAGATTGCCGCCTTCCATGATGCCGATCCGGCTCCCGATGCGAAGCGCCTCCTCGAGGTCGTGCGACACAAAAATGACCGTGCGCCGGTGCTCGCGTTGCAGGTCCAGCATCAGGGACTGCATCTCGACACGCTTGAGGGGATCGAGGGCCGAGAAGGCCTCGTCCATCAGCAGGATGTCCGGGTCCACCGCCAGCGCCCGGGCCAGCCCCACCCGTTGCTGCATGCCGCCCGAAAGCTGTGCCGGGTACTTGCCTGCATAGGTCTGCAAGCCGACCTGGCTCAGCACGGCCATCGCGCGTTCCTCGCGCGCCTTGCGTGGGGTGCCCGCCATCTCAAGACCGAAGGCCGCGTTGTCCAGCACGCTGCGGTGCGGCATCAGGGCGAACGATTGAAACACCATCGCGACCCGTCGGCGCCGCCACTTGACCAGCGCGTGTGGCGGCAAGGCAGCGATGTCTTCACCGTCGATGTTGATGGAGCCGGACGAGGGCTCGACCAGGCGGTTGATGAGCCGGATCAGGGTGGACTTGCCCGAACCCGACAGCCCCATCAGCACATAGATATCGCCGGGCGCCACGTCAAAGCTGACGTTGTTCACACCGACCACATGGCCGGTCTTCGAAAACACTTCGTCTTTGCTGAGCCCCTGGGCCAGCAGCTTCTGTGCTTCTGCAATGTTGTTGCCGAAGATCTTGTACAGACTTCGAACGCTGACTTTGGGTTGTTGCATCGTGGGCCTCTGGTTGTCTTCTGTCGGGAACTGTTTTTTTTATGAGCAAGCTGCATGCCATCGACGTGGCCACCGATCCTCTGTCAAGTCGGGGGTTTCGGGTATGGGACAAGCCCCAGTGACGCGTCGGTGCACGGTCTCGGCGGTGTCGCGGAGGTTCGGGGTGACTGAAACCGTGCATGCATGTTCCGCACTCACCGTTCCAGTGCGACATCGCTGAGCGGCTTGCTGCAGCAGGGCAGGATCCAGCCCTGATCGACCTCGCGTGGCCGGATGCCGCCGTTGTGTTTCATCTCGACTTCACCGGACTTCTTGCGTGTCTTGCAGGTGCCGCACACGCCGTTGCTGCAGGAGGAGGGCAGACGCAGGCCCGCCGCCTGGGCCGCTTGCAGCAGCGTCTGATCGCTGCGGCACGAGAAGGTCTGGCCGCTGGTCTGCAGCACGATGTTGTGCACAGCCGACGTGCCCTCGGCCTGAGGGGCCGGTTCGGGCAAGGCTGGCGCGGCAAACGAGAAACTCTCTTCCCGGTAGCGCGCCATGTCGTAACCCGCGACCGACAGGAGCTGACGGATCGCGGCCATGAACGGTGCCGGGCCGCAGGTGTAGATGTCGCGCGCCATGAAGTCGGGCGCGATGTGCGCCAGGCGCGCCGCGTCCATGCGGCCGAGGTGCCCGGCGTACGCGCTGCCCGGGGCATGCTGCTCGCACACCATGGCCAGCCGGAGCTTCGCCATGTTGCGCGCCATCAGCGTGAGTTCTTCGGGGAAGATCAGGTCGACCGGCGAGCGGGCGCAATGGGTGAACACGATGTCGGCCTGGCTGCCGAGGTCGTGCAGCGCGCGCGTCATCGACATCAGCGGTGTGATGCCGCTGCCACCCGAGAGGAAGAGGTAACGCGGTGCGGGTGCGTGGTGGAAGCAGCTGAAATCGCCCGACGGACCGATCGCGCCCAGGGTCATGCCGACGGACAGGTGGTCGTGCAACCAGTTGGACACCGGGCCACCCGGCACGCGCTTGACGGTGATGCTCACCAGATCGGGGCGGGTGGGTGTGCTCGACAGCGTGTAGCAGCGGTTGACCTTGCGCCCGCCGATGTCCAGTTCGAGGGTGATGAATTGTCCCGGCAGGTAGCGGAAGTGGCGGGGACCATTGGCCGAGAGCACGAAGGTCTTGACGTCGTGTGTCTCCTGTCGAACCTGTACGCAACGCAGGGTGTCGTCCCGATCAGAGTTCCACACCGCCGGGGGCGGCGCGGCAAGGTCGTGCGCGTGGGAGGGGGTGACCATGGGGAGGATGCTGGCGCGTGGTGGGTGATCGGGCGGTCAACGCGAGTGGGCGTTCAGGCGGTTGACGTACCAGTTGCAGAACTTCTCGACCAGCCCTTCGGTGTAGGGGGAGTAGGGGCCGGGCTGGTAGGCGCCGGTGGCAATGCCGATCTGGGACTCTTCGACCAGGCGGCGGTCCTGCGCGTTGGTGGCGTTCCAGACGGCGGTGAGGTTCTCGACCGTGTAGTCCACGCCTTCCACCGCATCCTTGTGCACACACCAAGTGGTGCGCACCAGGGTCTTGGTGGCCGAGATCGGCAGCACCGAGAAGCTGACGATGTGGTCGCTCATGAAGTGGTGCCAGGAGTTGGGCTGGGTCCAGAAGGACAGCCCGCCCAGCGCGGGGTCGGTGAAGTCGGCCAGCAGCTTCTTCGACGCCACTTCGGTGTTCATGGTCTGCGACTGGCCGGCGCGGTCGATCGGCAGGCGCTGTGTGCGGTAACCGGTGATGCGGTCGTCCAGCCGTTCGATTTCGGCCGAGGGCAGGCCCATGCTTTCCCAGCGTTCGCACGCGGCGTTGGTGATGTCGATGAAGCGCTGCTGCTCGGCGGCGTTCTCTGCGCTGGGCTGGTAGCCGAAACCGAACTCGTAGAGCGAGATGGTCAGCTCGGGGTGGTTGGCCACGCAGTGGTAGCACTCGCGGTTGTTCTCCATCGTGAGCTTCCAGTTGCAGTCCTCGATGATGTCCACCTGCGCCGCCACCTTGCAGTCCTGCAGGCGGTGTGGTGCCAGGTAGGGCGTCATCTCCGCCGCCATCTGCTCGAAGTCTTCCGGGGGATCGTCGGCCAGGCAGATGAAGATCAGGCCCGACAGGGTGCGCACGTGCACGGTCTTGAGGCCCATTTCCGAGGGGTCGAAGTCGGCGCCCATGTGCTTGGCGTGGATCAGCTTGCCGGTGAGGTCGTAGGTCCACTGGTGGTAGGGGCAGACGATGTTGCCCAGCTGGCCCTGGTGGCTCTCGCACAGCCGTGAACCCCGGTGCCGGCAGACGTTGTGGAAGGCCCGCACCCCCATGTCGTCGTCGCGCACGATGAGGATGGACTTGCTGCCGAATTCAATGGCGACGTAGTCGCCGGGCTCGGGGATCTGCGGTTCGACGGCGACGAACAGCCAGTGCTTGCCGAAGATGTGTTCCATGTCGGCCTGCAGCACCGTGTCGCTGAGGTAGAAGGGGGCTTCCAGGCTGTAACCCGGGCGGCGGCGTTCCAGCAACTCGCGGGTGAGCAGTGTCTGAGCAGAGATGGTTCTTGTCATGAGGGTGTCCCTTCAGAAGTGAACGAGAGAATGGGTTCGCAGGTAGTCCAGCACCGCCTGTGCCTTGCTGCGCGTGTCGCCGGTCTGCAGCACCGTGCCGCCGGTCGACGTCGATTCGATGGCGCCCAGCATCCGGGCATGCCCACTTTTCTGGCTGCGGGCTTCCAGCACTTTTCGGCGCTTGGGGCCTGGCACGAGCGGGCCTTCTGCGAACGCGGTGGTGTTCGCGGCAGAGAGGGGCTGGCGCGTGATGTGCCCGGCCAACGCGCTGGCCAGGGAATGGCGCAGCGGCTGCGGCGCGGCGGCGCTCACCGCCAGCACGGCCGGCGGGTGCACGCGGAGCTTTCGCCGGGCGCCCCTGGGCAGGGCCTGGGTCACGATCCAGACACCCCCTTCGGGCTGGACCGACAGCACGTCGGTGATCACGGGCCGGTCCAGTGCCGCGCCCAGCGCAAAGGGCAGAAACCCTTCGCCGTGTTCGGGCGCCTGGCGGGTGCCGGTCAGCACCCAGGCCACGGACCGCAGCTCGGACTTCAAGGCGGTCGTGAGGTCGGTGGGGGCTGCGCACTCCAGCACCTCGACGCGTGCGGCGCCCAGGGCCAGGTAGTCGCGCGCCACGCTGTCCGGCAGGGTGCCAACCGAGAGCAGCCGGGCCTGGTCCGACAGGCCCAGGGCCAGCGACGCCGCGATGGCGTCGGCCCGGCTGCGCACGGGCCGGCCGCTGACGGGGTGCTCGCGCGCAGCGACCAGTACCGTGATCTTGTTCACGGGCGTACCGTCGCCCTGCGGGCTGCTGTGGGAACGGTCCGGTGCTGTGCTCATGGGGCCTCCTTGTGCTGTCGCACCAGTTCGAGCAGGGCCTGCATCAGGGACCGGCTGTCTTCGATCACCGTCAGGTTTGCGCGGCGCGTGATGGGCGCGGACGCGTCCAGGTTCACCGCGATCACGTGGCGGCAGTCCTTGATGCCCTGCAGGTGTTGCACGGCGCCCGAGATCCCGAGGGCGAGGTAGCCCGACGCGGTGACCGTCTTGCCCGTGGCGCCGATCTGCTGGGCGCGTACGAATCGGCCGTCGTCCACGGCCACGCGGGACGCGCCGACCGCGGCCCCGACTTCCTGGGCCAGCGTGTGGAACAGCGGCAGGTCGTTCACGCCATTGCCGGCGGCGAGGATGAAGTCCGCTTCCTCCAGGGCCATCGTGGCGGGATCGCCGGTCACCACGCCCAGGTCTTCGACGCCGCGCTCGTTCACCACGGGCCAGCGGGGCGCCTCGGCGCGCACACCCTGTCCCACGAAGGGCAGCGCGGTGCTGGCCACGCCCTTGGCCAGCAGCATCACGTCGGTGTGCGGCAGCCGCCGGTCCTGGCCCGTGCCCGCCGGGATGCGCAGGCTGTCGGCGTCCAGCTCCGCGACCCCGCAGGCGCAGCGCAGGCCGGCCTGGGCCGCGAACCGGCGGCCCAGCTGGCCATCGGCGCCGCGCTCGGCAAAGAACCAGCGCCGTGGTGCCAGGCGGGCCGAGAGGTCCTGCAACCACTGCACGCAGGCGCCGGGCTGGTAGCGCTCGGCGTCAAACCCGTCGGCGACCACGGCGCGGTCCACGCCCAGGGCCGCGACGTCGTCGTGGCAAGGGCCCAGCACCGCCAGTACCACCTCGGTGTGGGGTGCCGCCAGGATGGCCGCGGCCGCAATCGCCTGGTGCGCCAGATCGGTCAGCGCGCCCCGGTCCGAGTGAGTCACCACCAGGGTGATCTCGCTGAAGGGGCCGGCGCTGCGAACCGGCTTGGCCAGCGGCGCATGCGCGGCGCTGGTGGCCAGGCGTTCGCCCTCACTGCTGCCCAGGACGATGCGGCGCAGGCCTTGCGGCGTGATGATGGCTGGGCGGCGCGGATCAACGCGGCGCAATGCGGTGGTGTTTGTGCTCATGCGACCTCCAGTGCACGGGCCACGAGCTCGGCAACGTCCAGCACCTCGGGGCGCGGGCCGACCACGCCTTCGAGCATGGCGGTGCAGTTGGGGCAGGCCACGGCCACCACGGTGGCGCCGGTCTGCCGGGCGTCGGCGATGCGGATGTCGGGGATGCGTGTCTCGCCCGGGATGTCGGTGAACGGCGCGCCACCACCGCCACCGCAGCAGCGGCCGCGCTCGGCGTGGCGCTCCATCTCGACGACCCGGATGCCGATGCCTTTGAGCAGCTGGCGCGGGGCATCCACCTCGCGGCCGTAACGACCGAGGTAACACGGGTCGTGGTAGGTCACCACGTCCTGGCCGGGCGCCTTGGTGGGCGTGATGGCGCCCTTGGCCAGCAGGTCGGCCAGCAGCTGGGTGTGGTGCCAGACGTCGTAGCTGCCCCCCATGGCGGGGTATTCGTTCTTCAGCACATGGAAGATGTGCGGGTCGGGCGTGACGATGTGCTGGAAGCTGCGCGCCTTCAGGGTGGCGATCAGCTGGCGCGAGAGCCGCTGGAAACCCGCTTCGTCGCCCAGCCGTCGTGCCAGGTCGCCGCAGTCGGTCTCCGCCGCCCCGAGCAGGGCGATCTTCAGGCCGGCCTTCTGCAGCGTCTTGACGAAGGCCCGCAGGCTGCGCTGGTAGCGCATGTCAAAGCCGCCTTCGCCCACCAGCACCAGCCAGTCGGTGTGCTCGCCGGCGGTCAGCACCGGCACGTTCAGGTCGGCGGCCCAGTGGTGGCGAGCGCTGAGCGGGAAACCACCCACGGTGTCGGTATCGCGCAGCTGTTCCAGCGCTTCCATGCCCTTGTTCGGCACCTCGCCCCGCACCAGGGTGATGTGGCGGCGCATGTCCACGACGGCGTCCACGTGTTCGATCAGCATCGGGCATTCCTGCACACAGGCGCGGCAGGTGGTGCAGGACCACAGCGTGTCGGCGTTGATCAGGCCGTTGACGATGGGCCGATGGGGCGCGCCGCCGTGCTGGCCCACGGGCTGGCCGGGGTAGGGGCTGCCGGCGTAGGCGGCGTCCGTGCGGCCGCTCATGCCGACCACCAGGTCCTGGATCAGCTTCTTGGGGTTCAGGGGCTGGCCGGCGGCGAACGCGGGGCAGGCCGCTTCGCACTTGCCGCACTGCACGCAGGCGTCGAAGGACAGCAGCTTGTTCCAGGCGAAGTCGGCCGGTTGGCCCACGCCCATGTCCTCGGGGGTCAGCTTCAGCGGTTTCAGGGCCGTGGCGAAGCGCTGGTCGCCGAAACGCTCGGGGCGGGGGTGCAGCCCCAGGTGCAGCAGGCCAGCCACGGCGTGCTTCATGGGGCCGCCCAGCCCGATGCCCAGCGCCAGCTCGGCGACGCCGGCGGCGAAGGCCAGGCTGATCAGGCCCGCGAGCCAGGGCGCGAGGGCGGTGCCGGTGAGGGCCACCGCGCCGACCAGGGTCGCGGCGGCGGCGAAGGCCAGCAGGGAATAGGGCAGGCGTTTCCAGGCCCCCTGCGACAGGCGCGGCGGTGCCGCGCGGCGGCGCCAGGCCATCGCAGCGGCGCCCACGATGGCCAGCAAGCCGGCGATGAGCAGCACCACGTCCAGCGCGGCCCAATACAGCCCGAGGCCGTAGTTCAGCGCCACGATGAACAGGGCCAGCAGCGTGCCCCCGGCGACACCGACGTGCGCCCGCGCCACGAAGGGCTCGCGCGCCACGACATCGTGCAGGTCCACGAAGTAGCGCCTGGGGATCTGCAGCAGGCCGCCGAAGTCCACCACCGCGGCACGGCCGCCGCGCCAGATCGCCGCGCGCCGGGCCAGACCGATGACCAGGCCCAGGACGGCCAGCCAGAACACGGCGCTCACCAGATGCTGGAGCAACATCTCAGGCCTCCACGGCGCCGGCGCGCAATCCGCCACGCACGAAGGAACCCAGCCCAAGGGCACCGCCGGGCCGGCTTTGCCGGACGGCCAGTGCCGCCCCTCTGGAGGGGGGAGACGCGAAGCGGCGCAGGGGGTGCTTCATCTCAAAAATCCTTACAGAGGCGCAGCGAGTCGTAGATCGCGGCGTGGATGTTGTGCATCGACACGCAGTCGCCGACGCGGTAGAGCAGGAACTGGTCGCCGTCGGTGTTCAGGCCCAGCGCGGGTTGCGGCTGTGCATCGAACAGGGCGTCGATGTCGGTCTGCCCCTTGTTCAGCGACAGGGGTTTCAACTGGTGGTACAGGCCGTCGTTGGGCAGGATGCCGTTCTCGATCACCACCTGATCGACCGCGCGCTCCTCCAGCGCCTCGGTGTACTCGTTCTTGAGCACGGCGATCAGCTTGTCGCCCTCGCGGTACACCCGCTCCAGCCAGAAGTTGGGGGTCTGGATCACGCCGTTGGCGTAGAGCTGGCGGTAGAAGATCGGGAAGGTGGTGCCGCCGGTGTCGTCGGCCACCTTCACGTCGGGCGTCACGATCTCCACCAGCTTGCCGCGCGCGGCGATGAAGTCGGCCACGCCGGTGCCCGCGTGCGTGCTGATACTGTCGTAGACCAGCACGTTCTCGGCCGGAGCCACCGTGCCCGAGAGGATGTCCCAGCCGCTGACGCACAGGCCTTGGTCCGCGCCCCAGGCCGGGGTCTGGCCCGTGTGCGGCGTGCCGCCCGTGGCCAGCACCACGATGTCCGGCTGCTCGGCGCGGATCATCTCGGCCGTGGCCGCCACGCCCAGGCGCCGATCCACCCCCAGGCGCACCGTCTCCATGTCGAACCAGCGGATGATGCCGGCCATCTGTTCGCGCTTGGGCGGCTTGGCCGCCAGGTTCACCTGGCCGCCCACGGCGTTGTGCTTCTCGAACAGCACCACGTCGTGCCCGCGCTCGCGGGCCACGCGGGCGGCTTCGAGGCCCGCCGGGCCGGCGCCGACGACCACGACCTTGCGGCGCATGCCCGTGGTCTTTTCGATCACGTGGGGCATGGTCTGTTCGCGGCTGGTCGCGGCGTTCTGCACGCACAGAACATCCAGGCCGTTGTACTGGCGGTCGATGCAGTAGTTGGCACCGACGCACTGCTTGATCTGATCTTCGCGGCCGTCGCGGATCTTGATGACCATGTGCGGGTCGGCGATCTGCGCGCGCGTCATACCCACCAGGTCCACCATGCCGGTGGCCAGGATGCGCTCGGCCTGCGACGCATCGCGGATGCTCTGCGCGTGCATCACCGGCACTTTGGAGACCGACTTGATGCCGGCCGCCAGGTGCACGAAGGGCTCGGGCGGCAGGGCCATGGGCGGCATGCAGTTGGCCAGGGTGTTGTGGGTGTCGGCACCCGAGCCCACCACGCTCAGGAAGTCGATCAGGCCGCTCTCGGACATCGCCTGGGCGATCTCCTTGGCCATCTCGTGGCTGATGCCGTCTTCGTGGAATTCGTCGCCGCACATACGCATGCCCACGCAGAAATCGGCCCCCACCTGCTCGCGCACGGCCTGCAGCACCTCCATGCCGAAGCGCAGGCGGTTTTCCAGGCTGCCGCCGTACTCGTCGCTGCGGTGGTTGACGCGCGGGCTCCAGAACTGGTCGATCAGCTGCTGGTGCGCGGCGGAGATCTCGATGCCGTCCAGGCCGGCGTCCTTCACGCGTCTGGCGGCGCGGCCGTAGTCGGCCACGATGCGGCGGATCTCCTCGATCTCGATCATCTTGGCGTTGCCGCGGTGCACCGGCTCGCGGATGCCCGAGGGGCTGACCAGGTGCGGCCAGTCGAAGCCGTGCCAGGCGTTGCGCCGGCCCATGTGGGTCGCCTGGATCATCAGCTTGGCGCCGTGTTTGTGCATGGTCTCGGCCAGGTTGGCCAGGGGCTGGATCACGCTGTTGGTGGCCAGGTTGACCGAGCTCCACCACGACCAGGGGCTGTCGCGCGAGACCGGGCTGGAGCCGCCGCAGATGGCCAGGCCCACGCCACCCTTGGCCTTCTCTTCGTAGTAGCGGATGTAGCGCTCGGTCGGGTGGCCGCCTTCGGCGTACACCTCGGCGTGCGCCGTGCTCACGATGCGGTTGCGCAGCAGCACCTGGTTCAGGCGCAGCGGTTCAAACAGGTGCGGGTAACGCATGGTGGCTCTCTCAGAGGGGGCTGACGGTGAATTCGCAGTGACCGTGGCCTTCCGCCGCACATTGCGTTTCCGCGCTGGTGGTGCGCAGCGCCGAGCCGCTGGTGTCCAGCACCCAGTCCATCGCGCCCGAGAACCAGCCGGCGAACAGGTAGCAGACCTTGCTGTGGTCCACGGGCACGCCGGCGATGCCCTGCGCCAGCACGAACACCGAGTGCTCCAGCCGGATGCGGGCGTGGCCCGTGGTGGCGTCGGCCTCGATGAAGGAGAACAGGCCCCAGCCGCGTTGCGACAGGCGCTTGAGGTAGTGCTCGTACACCGCCATGCCGCTCAGCCCGTGGGTGGCGGCCTCTTTCTGGCACCAGAACCAGGCCGAGCGGTGGCCCGCCTTGTAGAGCGCGGGGGCGTAGATCTCGCGCCCCACCACGGCCTCGGTTTCCACGTGGTTGTTGACGAAGAAATGCCGGGGCACATAGATCATCGGCAGACCGTCGGTGGTCCAGATGCCGGTCTGCGCGTCGACGTCGATGGGGAGTTGGGGATTCATCGTGGGGCTCTTGAAATGACGGATGACGAAATCACTTCGCCACGCGGGCGCGTGACCCGCGACGTGTGAAAGGGTCCAGTTCAGTGCACCCGTGGAACGGGCTTGGCCCGGCCACTGGGTGCGTCCCCCTCCAAGCCGAAGGCGCCCGCGAGGGGGAAGCCGCGCAGCGGCGCAGGGGGTGTTTCCGTTCAGGAGGTCCACTCGGCGACGCGCGCCGCGTTGTCGGCCATCCACTTTTCGGCGGCGGCGGCGGGCTTGCTGCCGCCTTCGACGGCCAGCATCACCGCGCCGATCTCCTCGGGCTTCCAGGAGAACTTCTTGAGGAAGGCCACGACCGACGGGGCCTTGGCGTTCAGGCCGGGGTTGATCACGCTGTCCACATGTTCTTCGGCGCCGTAGATGTTCTTGGGATCGGCCAGGAAGCGCAGCTTGTACTTGGCGAACATCCAGTGCGGGATCCAGCCGGTCACGGCGATGGCCTTGTTGGCGCGGTAGGCGCGGTCCAGCTCGGCCGCCATGGCGGGGCCGGAGCTGGGCAGCAGGCGCATCTCCAGGCCGTAGGCCTTGATGGCCTCTTCGGTCTTCTTCATCACGCCGGCTCCGGCGTCGATGCCGACGATGCGGTTGTCGAAGTCGGCACGGAAGTTGTTCAGGTCCGTCAGGCTGGTGGCCTTGACGTACTCCGGCACGATCAGGCCGATCTTGGCGCCCGGGTAGTTGGCGCCGATGATCTGCACCTTGTCCTTGAAGTTGGTCAGATAGGCCTCGTGGGTGACGGGCAACCAGGCCGACAGGGTCATGTCCAGGTCACCACGCGCCACGCCTTGCCACATGATGCCGGCGGCCAGCGGCACCAGTTCCACCGGGTGACCCAGCTTGCTGCGGATGATGGCCGCGGCCAGGTGCGTGGTCGCCACGCTGTCGGACCAGCCGTCCACGAAACCGATCTTGAGCGCGGACTTGGATTGCGCCAGGGCGCCCATGCCCGTGGCGGCCAGCGCGGTCAGACCCAGCGACTGGGCCAGAAACGTTCGGCGGGGACGGGGGGACGGTTGCTGCGACTTGATCATGATGGGGAACTCCTGCGATGGATAGAAGAAAGCGAGAAAGGCCCGGGGGGCGGGGCGACTTGAACTACACACTCCACACTTCACCAAAAACACGGAGCCAGTTGCGCCCCATGACCTTTGTGATCTTGCTGGCCGGCCAGCCGGCGCGCTCCATGGCGGCCGTCAGGTTGGGCATTTCGCCGATGGTGCGGATGCCCAGCGGGTTCTGCACGGTGCCGAAGTTGGTGAGGCGACGACCACGGCCTTTGTCGTGGGTGATGTGGTCGAAGAACTCCTGTCCGTAGCCCTGCGTGTGGTCGGTGCCGACGCCCACGCAGTCTTCACCGACCAGGTTGATCACGTAGTCGATCGCTTCCACGTAGTCGTCCACGGTGGACTCGATGCCGCGCCGGAGGAAGGGCGGGAACATGGTCACGCCGATGAAGCCGCCGCGGTCGGCGATGAACTTGAGCTGCTCGTCGCTCTTGTTGCGCGGGTGCTCCTTCAGGCCCGCGGGCAGGCAGTGGCTGTAGGTTACCGGCTTCTTCGATTCGAGGATCGCTTCCTCGGAGGTCTTGGCGCCCACGTGGGACAGGTCCACCATGATCCCGACGCGGTTCATCTCGCCGATCACCTCGCGGCCGTAGCCCGAGAGGCCGCCGTCGCGTTCGTAGCAGCCGGTACCGATCAGGTTCTGCGTGTTGTAGCAAAGCTGGACCACGCGCACGCCCATGTCGGCGAAGGCTTCGACGTACCCCAGGTGGTCTTCGAAGGCATGCGCGTTCTGGAACCCGAGGATGATCCCGGTCTTGCCGTCCTTCTTGGCCTGTTCGATGTCGGCCGTGCTGCGCACCAGGGTCAGCAGGTCGCTGTTCTCGCGGATGGACTTCTTCATCTGGGCGATGTTGTGCACCGTGCTCTTGAAATCGTCCCACACGGAGACGGTGCAGTTGGCGGCGGTCAGGCCGCCCTTTTTCATGTCCTCGAAGACCGAACGGTCCCACTTCGAGATGATGAGACCGTCGATGACGATGGCGTCCTGGTGCAAGTTGCTCATGGGTTGAGGGTGGTAAGGGTTTACGCGAATAAGACGTGGTTCTGTGTTAGGCGGTGCTGTCGAGTGCGTTCATTGTTGTGGCGCGGTCCCTGGCGAGCTTGTGCACGACAGACGCGCACTTGCTCAGAAACGACATGGCGGCCGACGGGTACCGACCGCAGGTTTTCAGCCGCTTTTTTCTGCCGGGGCGCCGGACGCTGCTGAGACAATCCGGGCTGTTTTTTCCAGCCGCTCACCCTCCCCCCTGAAAGCACCTTCCATGCGGTCAAACGCAAACATCCGGCTCGCCATGTGGTCCATCTGGCTGATCCCGCTCATGTGGACGGTCAACAACCTGCTGGCCCGTATGGCGCCGGGGGTTGTCGGGCCCTACACGCTGGGTTTCATGCGCTGGGGATTGGCCGGCGTGTTGCTGAGCTGGCTGGTGCGCGACGAGCTGCGGCGGGAATGGCGCCACCTGGTCCAGAACTGGTACCAGTACCTGGTGCTGGGCTTTCTGGGCATGGTGGCCTGCGGGGCGTGGGTGTACATCGGCGGTCGGACGACCAGCGCCACCAACATCGCCCTGATCTACTCCGCTGCACCGGCGCTCATCGCCGTGAGTTCGGCGGCGTGGTTGAGAGAACGGATGGGTGGCCTTCAGTGGACGGGCCTGGTGCTGGCATTGGCCGGCGTGTTGCATGTCATCGTGCAGGGCAACTGGATGAGCCTTTCCGAGTTCCGGTTCGTCGAAGGGGATCTCTGGATTCTGACCAGCGTGGTCTGCTGGGCGCTCTACGCGCTCCTGCTGGAGGCCTGGCGCAGTCCGTTGGGAGCGGCCGCCCGTTTGGCCGCCGCCGCCTGGGGCGCACTGCCTGTGCTGGCCGCGGGGGCGGTCTGGGAGATGTCTTCGCCCTTTGCTCCCGCGATAGGCACCGAGGCCCTCTTGATGGGGCTCACCGCGGCCCTGGTTCCGGGCCTGATGGCCTTCAGCCTGTACGGCTGGTCGCAGCAGGTCCTGGGCGCCAGCAAGGTGGCTGCCACCCTGTACCTGGGCCCGCTCTATGGGGCCGTGGCGGGCTGGTGGCTGCTCGGTGAATCCCTGGGCTGGTACCACCTATGGGGTGGCATGCTGCTCTTACCCGGCGTCTACCTGGCCTCTCGCCCTGTCGCCTTCTCACGCAAGGTGAACGCTGCGCCGCCGTGAGCTTTTTCCGCCAGCGGCTCGTTGCGATGGCGGCCGATTCACGGTGAGGTCGCCCCGTTGCATGTCGGAATCAGGCCAGAAACTGGCGTGTTCAGCGAATCGCCAGGCGCCGATGCCCCGCATCATGGCCTGGCGTTACAAGCCGTTCCAAGCCGTTGGTGGTGGCGGCGGACGCTTCCCGCGCCCCTTGCCCGGGGGTGTGTTCCCAACTGGCGCGGCACGGCCTGGTCAACGACCATCCGGGCGCCTGCGTCGTCTTTTCCAGCTGGAGCAAACATGCAGATGAAGGTAGCAGGAATACTCGCCGCGGTGAGCTTGTTGACGGGGCAGCAGGCCTTTGCCGAAGACGCCGGTTGCAAGACCGTCAACTTTGCGGACGTGGGCTGGAGCGACATCGCGGCCACCACGGGGCTGGCCTCGGTGGTGCTCGAAGGCCTGGGCTACCAGCCCAGGGTCACCATCGCGTCCGTGCCCATCGTCTTCGCGGGCATGAAGAAAAAGCAGATCGACGTGTTCCTGGGCTACTGGAACCCGTCCATGACGCCGGTCATCGAGCCCTTCGTGAAGGCGGGTGACATCAAGGTGCTGGAGACACCCAACCTGGTGGGCGCCAAGTACACGCTGGCCGTGCCGACCTACCTGTACGACAAAGGTCTCAAGACCTTTGCCGACATCGCCAGGTTCGAGAAGGAACTGGGGGGCAAGATCCACGGGATCGAACCCGGCAACGACGGCAACGCCCTGATCGCGGGGATGATCAAGGACAACAAGTTCGGCCTGAAGCCGTTCAAGCTGGTGGAGTCCAGCGAGGCGGGCATGCTGGTCGAGGCGCAGCGCGCGGGCAAGGAGCAGAAGGCCATCGTGTTCCTGGGCTGGGAGCCGCACCCGATGAACGTGCAGATCAAGATGAGCTACCTCGCGGGGGGCGACGACGTGTTCGGGCCGAACCTGGGTGAAGCCAAGGTCTACACGGCGGTCCCGCCGTCCTATGAAAAGCGCTGCCCCAATGTCTACGCCTTCCTCAAGAACCTGCAGTTCAGCACCACCATCGAGAACGAGGTGATGGGCCCCATCCTCAACAAGGTCAAACCCAACGTCGCGGCGCGGGCCTACCTCAAAAAGAACCCGGGCACGGTGGACCAGTGGCTGGCGGGCGTGACCACGTTCGATGGCAAGCCCGGCCTGGACGCGGTCAAGGCCGCTCTCGCGAAATAAACCCGCCCGCACCGCCGGCCTCCATCCGTGTGGGGGTGGCCGGTGTGCGGCCCCGAGCGCCCGGCCTGCATGGGCCGGGCCCCGCAAGGATGGTCATGAATCCCACAACCCTGTTCAGTTTCATCAACGGCCAAACCGTCAACGGCGGGGGGCAGGTTTTTGAGTCGGTCAACCCGGCGACCGGGCGGGCTTACGCCGTCGTGCACGAAGCCACGCAGGACGACGTGAACCGGGCGGTGGAGGCCGCGGGGGCGGGCTTTGCGCTGTGGTCGGCGATGAGCGCCACCGAGCGGGGGCGCATCCTGCGCCGGGCGGCCGACATCCTGCGCGAGCGCAATCACGAGCTGGCGGCGCTGGAGGTGCGGGACTGCGGCAAGCCGATTCAAGAGGCCCTGGTCGTGGACGTGATGAGCGGCGCGGACTGCATTGAGTATTTCGCGGGCGCGGCCGCGACGCTGACCGGCCAGCAGTACCCGCTGAAGAACGCGTTTGCCTACACCCGCAAGGAACCGCTGGGCGTGTGCGTGGGCATCGGGGCCTGGAACTACCCGATCCAGATCGCCTGCTGGAAATCGGCGCCCGCGCTGGCGGCGGGCAACGCGATGATTTTCAAGCCCTCGGAGCTGACACCGGCCACCGCCGTGAAGCTGGCCGAGGTGTACCTGGAGGCCGGCGTGCCGCCGGGCGTGTTCAACGTGGTGCAGGGGCGCGGGGCGGTGGGTGCCATGCTGGCGGCCCACCCGGACGTGGCCAAGGTCTCGGTCACCGGGTCGGTGCCCACGGGCAAACGGGTCATGGAAACGGCGGCCGGCACGTTGAAGCGGGTGACGATGGAGCTGGGCGGGAAATCGCCGCTGCTGGTGTTCGACGACGCCGACCTGGAGCAGGCGGTCGCGGCCGCGATGATGGGCAATTTCTACACCCAGGGCGAGGTCTGCACCAACTGCACCCGGGTGTTCGTGCAGCGCGGCATCGCCCCGCGGTTTCTGGCCCGCCTGAAGGAGCGCACGCTGCTGCTGCGCGTGGGCGACCCGACGGACCCCGACACCGAGATCGGCGCCCTGATTTCCGAGGCCCACACCGCCCGGGTGATGGATTACATCGCCAGCGGACAGGCCGAGGGGGCGACGCTGGTCTGCGGGGGTGAGCGGGTCGCGGTCGAGGGCCTGGGCGACCAGTTCGTGGCGCCGACGATCTTTGCCGATTGCCGAGACGATATGCGCATCGTGCGCGAGGAAATCTTCGGGCCGGTGCTCTCCATGCTGACCTTCGACACCGAAGCCGAGGCCATCGCGCGTGCCAACCAGTCGCGTTTTAGTCTGGCCGCCGGCGTGTTCACCACCGACCTGCAACGCGGCCACCGCGTGGCCGCGCAGATCCGGGCCGGCATCTGCTGGATCAACAACTACAACATCACGCCCATCGAGATGCCGTTCGGCGGCGTCGGTGAATCCGGCATCGGCTCCGAGAACAGCATGGCCGCCCTGGACCACTACACGCAGCTCAAGACCGTGTATGTTGAGCTAGGCGAGGTGGCGACTGGCTACCGCTGAGCCGGTCTTTCCCCTGTCTCCCTCACATCGCCGCACACGCTCTTTCCGCATGACCAAGCCCGCCGCAGCGTTCGACTACATCATCATCGGCGCAGGCTCGGCTGGCAGCACACTGGCCTACCGCCTGGGCGAAGACCTGGACGTGAAGATCCTGGTGATCGAGGCCGGCCCGATGGACCACAACCTGTTCATCCACATGCCCAGCGCGTTCGCCTACCCGATGGCCAACCCGCGCTACAGCTGGCAGTTCGAGGCCGAGGCCGACCCCGGCATGAACAACCGCCGCATCCATTGCCCGCGCGGCAAGACCATTGGCGGCTCCAGCAGCATCAACGGCATGGTCTATATCCGCGGCCACGCCGAGGACTACAACGGCTGGGCCGAGCAGTTCGGTCTGCCCGAATGGCGTTACGCGAACTGCCTGCCGTATTTCCGCAAGTCCGAAACCCGGGAGCAGGGCGGCGATCACTACCGCGGCTCGGACGGTCCGTTGAAGGTGTCCACCGGACGTTGCGAGAACCCGCTCTACAAGGCCTTCATCGAAGCCGGGCAGGAAGCCGGTTATGGCTACACCGCCGACATGAACGGCCACCGGCAGGAGGGCTTCGGTCCCATGGACATGACGGTGCACAAGGGCCGGCGCTGGAGCACGGCCATGGCCTACCTGCGCCCGGCGCTCAAGCGCGGCAACGTCACGCTGCACACCGGCACCGCCGTCTCGCGCATCCTGTTCGAAGGCAAGGACCTGCCCCGGGCGGTCGGCGTCGAGGTGGAGCAGGGCGGGCAGAAGGTGGTCTACCGGGCGCAGCGCGAAGTCATCCTCAGCGCCGGGGCCATCCAGTCACCGCAGTTGCTGCAGCTCTCCGGTGTGGGCCACCCGGACCTGCTGCGTCCGCTGGGCATCCCGGTGGTGGCCGCGCGTGCGGGCGTCGGCGAAAACCTGCAGGACCACCTGGAAACCTATGTGCAGTACGCCTGCAAGGAGCCGATCACGCTGTACTCGGCCACCAAGCCGCTCGCCATGGGCGCCATCGGCGCGCAGTGGCTGCTCACGCGCACGGGTCTGGGGGCGACCAACCACTTCGAGTCCGGCGGCTTCATCCGCAGCGACGCCGGTGTCAGGCACCCCGACCTGCAGTACCACTTCCTGCCGATGGCCGTGCGTTACGACGGCAGCGCGACGGTGGCGGGCCACGGCTTCCAGGCCCATGTCGGCCCCATGCGATCGACCAGCCGCGGCCATGTGCGCATCCGCAGCGCCAGCCACCGCGACGCGCCCGAAATCCGCTTCAACTACATGAGCACCGACCAGGACCGCAAGGAGTTCCGCGCCGCCATCCGCCTCACGCGCGAGGTGTTTGCGCAAAACGCCTTCCACCGCTTTCGCGGCGAAGAGCTCTCGCCCACCGCCCAGGTGCAAAGCGATGCAGAGATCGACGAACACATCCGCAACCAGGCCGAAACCGCCTACCACCCCAGCTGCTCCTGCCGCATGGGGCATGACGATATGGCGGTGGTGGATGGAGAGGGGCGGGTGCACGGCGTGCAGGCCCTGCGTGTGGTGGACGCCTCCATCATGCCGCTCATCGTCAGCGGCAACCTGAACGTGCCGACCATCATGATGGCCGAGAAGATCGCGGACGCGATCAAGGGCCAGGCACTGCCGCCATCGGATGCACCCGTCTGGCTGCATCCGCACTGGCAGACGCAACAGCGCTGAAGTGAAGCACCCCCTGAGCCGCTGACGCGGCTTCCCCCTCCGTGGCGCGCCTTCGGCGCTTCGAGGGGGACGCACCCTGTGGCCCGGCAGAGCCGGTTCCACGGGTGCCCTGGACCCGGGCACGCGCTCCGGGTGGATTCTGTGTGCTCTCCCTGTGTCACTGCCCGTGGCATGTCGGAATCCGACGCGTGCACATGTCGAATCGGGAACAGAAATTGGCGCGATCAGCACAGCGCCTCCAGGCGATGAAAACGAAGATTCATCCCAGTTCGAACCCCCCTACAAGACCCGAGGAAACACCCCATGTTCAGCTACCGCGATCAGTCTCTCCAGGCCACCGACCCCGCGCTGTGGTCCATCGTCCAGCAGGAGCACCAGCGCCAGGAACAGCACATCGAGCTGATCGCCAGCGAGAACTACACCTCGCCCGCGGTGATGATGGCCCAGGGCAGCCAGCTCACCAACAAGTACGCCGAAGGCTATCCGGGCCGCCGCTACTACGGTGGCTGCGAGTTCGTCGACCAGGCCGAGCAACTCGCCATCGACCGCGTCAAACAACTCTTTGGCGCCGACCAGCACGGCTGGGCCGCCAACGTGCAGGCGCACTCGGGTGCGCAAGCCAACGAGGCCGTGTTCATGGCCTTCATGAAGCCGGGCGACACCTTCATGGGCATGAACCTGGCCGAAGGCGGCCACCTCTCGCACGGCATGGCGCTGAACATGAGCGGCAAGTGGTTCAACGTGGTCAGCTACGGCCTGAACGACAAGGAAGAGATCGACTACGACGCGATGGAACGCAAGGCCCACGAATCGAAGCCCAAGATCATCATCGCCGGCGCCTCGGCCTACGCGCTGCGCATCGACTTCGAGCGTTTCGCCAAGGTCGCCAAGGACGTCGGCGCGCTGCTGATGGTGGACATGGCTCACTACGCCGGCCTGATCGCCGCCGGCGAGTACCCCAACCCGATCCCGCACGCCGACATCGTCACCAGCACCACGCACAAAAGCCTGCGCGGACCGCGCGGCGGCATCATCCTGATGCGCCCCGAGCACGAGAAGGCGATCAACAGCGCCATCTTCCCCGGCCTGCAGGGTGGCCCGCTGATGCACGTGATCGCGGCCAAGGCCGTGGCCTTCGGTGAGGCGCTGAGCCCCGAGTTCAGGGCCTACCAGCAGCAGGTGGTGAAGAACGCCGCCGCGCTGGCCGACACCCTGGTGGCGCGCGGCCTGCGCATCGTCAGCGGTCGCACCGAAAGCCACGTGATGCTGGTGGACCTGCGCGCCAAGGGAATGACCGGCAAGGCCGCCGAAGCCCTGCTGGGCAGCGCCCACATCACGGTCAACAAAAACGCCATCCCCAACGACCCAGAGAAGCCGATGGTGACCAGCGGCGTGCGCCTGGGCTCGCCGGCCATGACCACGCGCGGTTTCAAGGAAGCCGAGGCCATCCAGGTGGGCCACCTGATCGCCGACCTGCTCGACCACCCCGAGGACGAGGCCGTGATCGCCCGTGTGCGCGCCGACGTGGCCGCGCTGACCGCGGCCTTCCCGGTCTACGGCTGAACCCCGGTCACCCACCATGGCACTGAGCACCTTCGACCTGTTCAAGATCGGCATCGGGCCGAGCAGCTCGCACACGGTCGGCCCCATGCGCGCGGCGCTGCTGTTCGCGCAGGCCCTGCGCGATGGCGGCCTGCTGCCCGCCGTGATATCGGTGCGCTGCGAGCTGTACGGTTCCCTGGGCGCCACCGGCAAGGGCCACGGCAGCGACAAGGCCGTGCTGCTGGGGCTGGAAGGCGAAGCGCCCGACCTGATCGACCCCGACGCGATCGCTCCTCGCCTGGCGGCCCTGCGCGAGTCGCAGTCGCTGAACCTGCTGGGCACGAACCGCATCGCCTTCAACGAGCGCGAGGGACTGAAGTTCCTGCGCAAGGCCTTGCCCTTCCACCCCAACGGCATGCGCCTGTTCGCCTTCGATGGCAGCGGCGAGGTCTTGCTGGAGAAAACCTACTACTCCATCGGCGGTGGTTTCGTGATCCAACAGAGCGAAGCGGGTGAACCCGCGCTGGTGCCCGACGCCACGGTCTTGCCGTACCCCTTCACCACCGGCGACGAGCTGCTGCAGCGCTGCGCCGAGAGCGGGCTGAGCATCGCGCAGCTGATGTGGCACAACGAGCTGGCCTGGCGCGATGCGGCGGCGGTGCGTTCGGGGCTGCTGCGGATCTGGGCCGTGATGCAGGCCTGCGTGAAGCGTGGCGTGGCCACCGAGGGCGTGTTGCCCGGCGGCTTCCAGGTCAAGCGCCGCGCGGCCGAGCTGTACCGCTCGCTCACCGCGCACCCCGAGGCCGCGTTGAAGGACCCGCTGCAGGTGATGGACTGGATCAACCTGTACGCGCTGGCGGTCAACGAGGAGAACGCGGCCGGCGGTCGCGTCGTGACGGCGCCCACCAACGGCGCGGCCGGCATCGTGCCGGCAGTGCTGCACTACTACACGCGCTTCGTGCCCGGCGCGAACGAACAGGGCGTGATCGACTTCCTGCTGACCGCCGCGGCGATCGGCATCCTCTACAAGGAAAACGCCTCGATCTCGGGCGCCGAGGTCGGCTGCCAGGGCGAGGTGGGCGTGGCCTGCTCGATGGCGGCCGGTGCGCTGGCGCAGGTCATAGGCGGCACGCCCGAGCAGGTGGAGAACGCGGCCGAGATCGGCATGGAGCACCACCTGGGCCTGACCTGCGACCCCATCGGCGGTCTGGTGCAGATCCCCTGCATCGAGCGCAACGCCGTCGCCTCCGTCAAAGCCATCAACGCCTCCCGCATGGCACTGCGTGGCGATGGCACGCATTTCGTCAGCCTGGACAAGGTCATCCGCACCATGCGGCAAACCGGCGCCGACATGCTGACGAAATACAAGGAGACCTCGCGCGGGGGTCTGGCCGTGAACATTGTCGAGTGCTGAAGAGAACGAGAGAAGGAACCCCCCCATGCAACATTTTTCCATCTGGTCACTGCTGCGCAACAGCATGTCCTACCACGAGGGCTGGCAGAAGCAGTGGCGCTCGCCCGAGCCGAAGCGTGAGTACGACGTCGTTGTCGTGGGCGGCGGTGGGCACGGACTGGCCACCGCCTACTACCTGGCCAAGGAACACGGCCTGCGCAACATCGCGGTGATTGAGAAGGGCTACCTGGGCGGTGGCAACACGGCGCGCAACACCACCATCGTGCGCTCCAACTACTTGTGGGACGAGTCCACCGCGCTGTATGAAAAGTCCATGCAGCTGTGGGAAGGCCTGTCGCAGGACCTGAACTACAACGTCATGTTCAGCCAGCGCGGGGTGCTCAACCTGGGCCACACGCTGCAGGAGATGCGCGACATCGAGCGCCGCGTCAACGCCAACCGCTTGAACGGGGTGGACGGCGAGGTGGTCACGCCGGCGCAGATCAAGGAAATGATCCCCTACATCAACCTGAACACGCGCTATCCGGTGTTGGGCGCTTCGTTGCAGCGCCGCGGCGGCGTGGCCCGGCACGACGCGGTGGCCTGGGGTTTCGCCCGCGCTGCCGATGCGCGCGGCGTGGACCTGATCCAGAACTGCGAGGTCACCGGCATCCGCCGCGAAGGCGGTGCCGTGGTCGGGGTGGACACGGTCAAGGGCTTCATCAAGGCCAAGAAGGTCGCCATCGTCGCGGCCGGGCATTCCAGCGTGATGGCCAGCATGGCCGACATCCGCCTGCCCATCGAAAGCAAGCCGCTGCAGGCGCTGGTGTCCGAGCCGCTCAAGCCCATCTTCCCCTGCGTGCTGATGAGCAACGCCATCCACGCCTACATCAGCCAGTCCGACAAGGGCGACCTGGTGATCGGCGCGGGCGTGGACCAGTACAACGGCTACGGCCAGCGCGGCAGTTACCACACCATCGAACACACGCTGCAGGCCATCGTGGAGATGTTCCCGATGTTCTCGCGCGTGCGCATGAACCGGCAGTGGGGCGGCATCGTCGATGTCTCGCCCGACGCCTGTCCCATCATTGGCCTCACGCCGGTCAAGGGCCTCTACATCAACTGTGGCTGGGGCACCGGCGGCTTCAAGGCCACGCCCGGCTCGGGCTGGGCCATGGCCCACACCGTGGCGCAAGACCGCCCGCACGCGCTCAACGAAGCGCTGTCGCTGAACCGTTTCTACAACGGTCACTTAATTGATGAGCATGGCGCAGCAGGCGTTGCTCATTGATATGAAGCACCCCCTGCGCCGCTGCGCGGCTTCCCCCTCCGTGGCGCGCCTTCGGCGCTTCGAGGGGGACGCACCCTGTGGCCCGGCGAAGCCGGTTCCACGGGTGCCCTGGACACAGGCACTTCGCGCCGGCGGCGCTTGTGCTAACCCCCTGCGCCCCGTTCTTTGAGAAAGAAAACCATGTTGCAAATCAACTGTCCCTTCTGCGGCACCCGTGCCGAGATCGAATTCACCTGCGGCGGGGAGGGCGGCATCGTCCGTCCGCTGAACGCCGAGGCCATGAGCGACACCGAGTGGGGCGACTACGTGTTCATGCGCAAGAACCCCAAAGGGCTGCAGCATGAGCAGTGGCGCCACGCCAGCGGCTGCGGTCGCTGGTTCAACGCGCTGCGCCACACGGTGAGCTACCGCTTTGAAGCGACCTGGAAGATCGGAGAGCACCCGCCAGCCGAGTTCGCGGCCATCGTCAACGAAGGAGCCGCGCAATGACCGCCCGCTTGTCCACCGGCGGCCGCATCGACCGCCGCCGCACGCTGAACTTCAACTTCAACGGCAGGGCCTACCAGGGCCTGGAGGGCGACACGCTGGCCTCGGCCCTGCTGGCCAATGGTGTGAGCATGGTGGCGCGCAGTTGGAAGTACCACCGCCCGCGCGGCATCCTGTCCGCCGGAGTGGAAGAGCCCAATGCGCTGGTGCAGCTGTTCGACGGTGCCCGCACCGTGCCCAACGCGCGCATGACCGAGGTGGCGCTGGTCGAAGGCCTGAGCGCGCGCTCGATCCACGCCAAGCCCAGCATCGAGTTCGACACCGGCGCGGTCAACGGCTGGTTCTCGCGCCTGATCCCGGCCGGCTTCTACTACAAGACCTTCATGGCCTCGCAGGCCGCATGGCACTTCTTCGAGAAGCACATCCGCGCGGCCAGTGGCCTGGGCCATTCGCCCACCGAACACGACCCCGATCGCTACGACAAGCGTTATGCGCATTGCGACGTGCTGGTGGTCGGCGCCGGCATCGCCGGCCTGACGGCCGCGCTCACGGCGGCCCGCGCCGGTGCCCGCGTGGTGCTGTGCGATGAGCAGGCCGAGGCGGGCGGCTGGCTGCTGTCCAGCGACGAACAGGTGGACGGTCAGTCGGCCGCCCAGTGGGTGGCCCAGGCGCTGGCCGAACTGGCAGCGCTGCCCGACGTGACCGTGCTGCCACGCACCACGGCCTTCGGTTACCAGGACCACGATCTGGTGACCCTGGTCGAGCGCCGCGGTGACCACCTGCCGGCCGAGCGGGCCCCGGTGTTCCGCGAGCGCCTGTGGCGCGTACGGGCCAAGCGGGTGGTGATCGCCACCGGTGCGCACGAGCGCCCACTGGTGTTCGGCAACAACGACCTGCCCGGCATCATGTTGGCCGGCGCCGTGTCTACCTACATCCGTCGCTACGCGGTGCTGCCCGGCCGCAACGCCGTGGTGTTCACCAACAACGACGCCGGCTACGACGCGGCCCTGGCGCTCAAGGCGGCGGGCGCCAGCGTGCAGGTGGTGGATGCGCGTGCACAGCCCAGCGGTTCGCTGAGCCAGCGGGCCAAGGCCCAAGGCATCTCGGTGCTGGCCGGCCACGTCATCACCGAAGCGCGCGGCGGCCAGCGCGTGAGCGGCGTGCTGGTGCAGGCCATCGACGGCCAGGACCGGCTCAGTGGCTCGGTGCGTGACATCGCTTGCGACCTGGTCGCCCTCTCGGGCGGCGTCAGCCCGGTGGTCCACCTGCAGTGCCAGGCCGGCAGCAAGGCGGTCTGGAACGATGCGCAGGCGGCCTTCCTGCCGGGCGCGCCGGCGCAGTCCGAGATCTCGGCCGGCGCCTGCGCCGGTCAGCTCACGCTCAAGGCCAGTGCCGACGACGGCGCGGCGGCCGGTGCCCAGGCGCTGAAGGCGCTGGGTCTGTCGGCGGGCGCGGCGGCGGCCCCGGCCGTGGCGGCGCAGGACGCGGGCAGCATCCGCGCCCTCTGGCTGGTGCCGCACGCCAAGCCGGTCAGCCGCGCGCCCAAGCAGTTCGTCGACCTGCAGAACGACGTGGCCGCGTCCGACATCCACCTCGCGGTGCGCGAAGGCTTCGAATCCATCGAGCACGTCAAGCGCTATACCGCCATGGGCTTCGGCACCGAGCAGGGCAAGACCGGCAACATCAACGGCATGGGCATCGTGGCCCAGGCGCTGGGCAAGTCCATCCCGCAGGTGGGCACGACCACCTTCCGCCCGAACTACACGCCGGTGACCTTCGGCGCGGTGGCCGGGCTGGAGCTGGGCGATGCCTTCGACCCGATCCGCACCACCGCCATGCACGAGTGGCACGTGAAGCAGGGCGCGTTGTTTGAAGACGTGGGCCAGTGGAAGCGGCCCTGGTACTACCCCAAGCCCGGCGAAGACCTGCACGCCGCGGTGGCGCGCGAGACGCTGGCGGTGCGCAACGGCGTGGGCACGCTCGACGGCTCCACGCTGGGCAAGATCGACATCCAGGGTCCGGACGCGAGCGTGCTGCTCAACTGGATCTACAGCAATGCCTGGTCCAAGCTGGAGATCGGCAAGTGCCGCTACGGCCTGATGCTCGATGAAAACGGCATGGTGTTTGACGACGGCGTGACCGTGCGTCTGGCCGAAAACCACTACCTGATGCACACCACCTCGGGCGGCGCGGCGCGCGTGCTGGCCTGGATGGAGCGCTGGCTGCAGACCGAGTGGCCGCACCTCAAGGTGTTTCTCACCAGCGCCACCGACCACTGGTCCACCTCCATCGTGGCCGGCCCCAAGAGCCGCGCCGTGCTGCAGAAGATTTGCAGCGACGTGGACTTCGACGACGCGGCCTTTCCCTTCATGTCGTACCGCGAAGGCACGGTGGCCGGGTTCAAGGCCCGCATCATGCGCATCAGCTTCTCGGGCGAGCGCTGTTACGAAGTCAACGTGGCGGCCAACGATGGCCTGAAGGTCTGGGAGGCGATCCACGCCGCGGGGGCCGAATTCAACATCACCCCGTACGGCACCGAGACCATGCACGTGCTGCGCGCCGAGAAGGGCTACATCATCATCGGGCAGGACACCGACGGTTCCGTCACGCCGATGGACCTGGGCATGGGTGGCCTGGTCACCAAGACCAAGGACTGCCTGGGCAAACGTTCGCTGACGCGCGAAGACACGGCGCGCACCGACCGCAAGCAGCTGGTCGGTCTGCTGCCGGATGACCCCGCCTTTGTGTTGACCGAGGGTGCGCAGATCCTCAACGAGGCGCCCACCGGCCCCACCGCGCCCATGGTCGGCCACGTGACCTCCAGCTACATGAGCCCGACCCTGAAACGCTCCATCGCCATGGCCCTGGTCAAGGGCGGCCTGACCCGCATGGGCGAGAAGGTCTATGTGTCCATGCAGGGCGGCCGCACCGCCACGGCCACCATCGCCAGCCCGGTCTTCTTCGATCCCAAAGCGGAGCGCCAAAATGCTTGATACCCTCCAGCGCCCTATCTCTGAACGCTCCTTTGCGCCCATGGGCCGCGTGCCCACCGCCCGCGCCTCGACCGAGCAGTCCCTGCTGGCCGGCTGGCGCCACGGACTGTCCGTCCTCAACCTGCGCGGCAACCCCGACGACCCGGCCTTCCGCGACGGTGTGTCGCAGGCCCTCGGGCTGACGCTGCCCACGCAGGCCTGCACCACCGTCACCAACGATTCGCTCCGCCTGGTCTGGGTCGGTCCGGACGACTGGTTCGTCATCGGCCCCAAGGGCGGGGCCGCCGCCGTCGAGGCCAGACTGCGCCAGCCCCTCGCCGGACAGCACTTCGCCGTGACCGACGTCAGCAGCGGCTACACCGCGCTGCACCTGAGCGGCCAGCCGGTGCGCGAGGTGCTGGCGCAAGGCTGCCCGCTGGACCTGCACCCCAGCGTGTTCCGCCCGGGCTCCGCCGCCGGCTCCGTTTTCTTCAAGGCATCGGTCTGGCTGTGGCAGACCGATGAGGCGCCGGTGTACGAAATGCTGGTGCGCAACAGCTTCAGCGGCTACGTCTGGCTGATGCTGGAGCGTTGCACGCTGGAATGTGGCCTGGTGACCCGGCGCTTCCCATGAACGCGACCTGGACCGTCCGCATCGAGCGGCTGGAGACCCAGCTGCCGGTGGGCATCTACGCGAACGAACAGGCCGCGCAGCCGGTGTGGGTCAGCCTGACCACCACCGGCGAGGCCAGCGCCATGCCCGGTTCGTTGGATCAGTGCTTCGACTACGAGCCGCTGTGCCGCTGGCTGACCCAGGAGTGGCCGCAGTCGCCGCACACGCCGCTGCTGGAAACGCGGGTCAACCAGGTCATGGCCTTCGTTTTCGCCTCGGACCCGCGCGTGCGCCACGTCTGGGTCGGTCTGTACAAACAGCGCGTCAGCCAGCAGGCGCTGGTGGTGGGCATGGAGCGCGCCTCCTCGCGCGCCGAGTTCGAGGCCCTGCGGTTGCAGGCGGCCGAGACGAGCGCCTTTCTCCAAACCCTCACGCATCACGGTGACACCCATGCAAGCCTCACCCAATGAATCCACCCGTGAACCTGCCCGCTATGTGCTGACGCTGGCGGTGGCCAGTGCGCAGGGCCAGGTGGCGGCCATGGTGGCCTTGCTGGAGCGGCACGGTGCCTACATCGAAGAGTTCGCGGTGTTCGACGACGCGCTGGTCTCGCGCTTCTACGTGCGCATCGTGTTCCGCCTCGATGGCGACAAGGCCAGCGGCATCGCCGCGCTGCGCGAGGCCTACGCCCAGCTGATGGATGGCTTCGACGGCGCCGAGGGCGCTATCCACGACCTCAGCCGCCCCACGCGCGTGATGATCATGGTGTCCAAGGCCGACCACTGCCTGCGCGACCTGCTGGCCCAGTGGCGCCGCAAGGAACTGAACATGGACGTCGTCGCCGTGGTATCCAACCACGCCGACCTGGGGCCGCTGGCCGTGGCCGAGGGTATCCCGTTCCACCACCTGCCCATCACCGCCGACACCAAGCCGCAGCAGGAAGCGGCACTGCTGGCCTGCATCGAGCAGCACGAGGCCGAGCTGGTGGTGCTGGCGCGCTACATGCAGGTGCTGTCGGAGGAGATGTGCGAGAAGCTGGCGGGCCGCGTCATCAACATCCACCACTCGTTCCTGCCCGGCTTCAAGGGTGCACGGCCCTATGAGCAGGCGCACGCGCGTGGGGTCAAGCTGATCGGCGCCACGGCCCACTTCGCCACCAGCGACCTGGACGAAGGCCCGATCATCGAACAGGCCCTTGAGCGCGTGGACCACGCCTACAGCCCGGAGCTGCTGTTGAGCACAGGCAGGAGCGTGGAATGCCTGGCTCTGGGGCGCGCGCTGCGGTACGTGCTGGAGCACCGGGTGTTCCTCAACGGACTGCGGACGGTGGTGCTGCGGTAGGTCCAGCGGCATCGAAACGACTGGCTCAGTTCAGCCTGCAACAGTCGGGAATGCACGCCATCGGACTGGCAGTTCGTGAGCGAAGTTCACTCAGTCACGACCAGGGTCGGGTCAAGGCTGGGTGCAGCCGGTCTGGTTCTGCAGCCCTATGACAGCTGCCACTCGGCCTCTATTTATGCCAATCAGTCCCTGCAGAAACTGCGGGGCTCACCGGCGACATGCTCAGGCGTTGCTGGGGGCCAATAGTTTGTCCGCCGCCCCGCCGGCTTCAGGCATCACGTAAACGACAGCGCGGCTGCGACCAAGCACAGGCGATACGACAGCTTCATAGAAGGCTACCGGCACCACCACGCAGCCGGCCGATACGCGGCGCGCTTGCGGGTCAGCCGAGGCCAGGCGCGTCGCGCGGTGCTGCTGCGACGGTCCTGGGCGCAATCGGTGGATAGCCAGCGCGCTGTCGTAGTCGATCCAGACCACGGATTCGCCCCCGATATTGCGGCCAGGCTGGGAGACGAATCGGCCTGCTGTGGTCACGCGGTCGCCCTTTCGCAGTTGTCCGCTCTGGGTGCGTGCCCCTACGCCCGGCACGGCCCGGTCGCCATAGTCCGCCCCCAGCAGCACCGGCGTGGAGCCGACGAGTTGGCCGTTGCCCAGGAAAACCGCGATCACGGCCGCCTTTTTGTCGACGACAGCGAACGGCAGGCCTCCGTGGTCTGCCGAGGCAATCACCTGTCGGGCCAGCGCCAACGCAGCGACAGCTGGCATGTTGGGTGACGGCGTGGCCCCTGCCGCCAGGGCCGGCCCGCCGAGCAGGGCGACGAATAGCGCGACTGTGAGCCCAGAGATCAAGAACCGCATGTTGCAAAGCCACCGCATTTGAACGCGGAAAGGTTTGCACCTCCCGCGACTGCCACGAGTGACGACCCCGAAAGACCGCCGTGTGGGCAAATGCTATTGGCCCTGCGGGATGGCAAGACGCGCAAAAGCAGGCGAAAGGCAGCGCAAATGCTCCTTCAGTCCAGGGGCGCATTCATCGTAGGGCGCCACAGCAACTGCTCTGGGACATTCAAAAAATCAAGGGTTTCCAAAACCTCGTGCCGTAGGGTCGGCCCGGTCTGGGTCAAAGTTGATGCGACTGGCTTACTTCGCCGCCAAAGTTCTTACGACTGGACCTCCGGCGTGAATCTTCTTCCATTCATCTCGACAGTCAGGCCGCAACCGCTGCCTGACTTTGACCAGCCGGCTTCTACGATTCTTTGGAGGCCCAAATGCTTGAGCAGATCAACTCACCAACCGCTCAAAATGCTGTCGGACATAGGGAACGCTTGGCTGACTTTCCGCTTTCGGCCTATTCTGTTGAAAAACTCATCAGGGACACAAAGAGCAGTTTTTTTGGGGTCCTTGAACCCTTGGGCAGCCTGCGATCGTCGATCCTGGATCGATCTGAGAGGTCGACTTTTGCCCTGAGGCGTGCCCAACTTCGCGGGCCGAGTTTTTCAACAGAATAGGCTGTCAGCGTAAGTTCGCCTGGCGCCTGCGGCCGGCAGCATCCCGCTGCATAGCGGTCATGCGCTATAGATAAGCTTCGACTGGATTGAGACTCTCGGGCGACGCGCAACGCGGTTGTGCACCGGATTGAAAATCCGTGTAGTCCAGTTAACCGCTTACCCTTTTTTGGCTCACATCGCCGCCACTTGACCACGCCCGTCGAAACGTCAGGACCATGTTCAAGAGCACCTACACCCATCTGCCCTTCACCTATAACGACCGCACGGTGCAAGCGCTGCGCCACACCGCGATGGATCTTGAGCGCGGAATCCGCCTCATCCGCATTGGCCGCCGGTCTGGAATCGACGATGACGACCTGGACCTCTTCTGCCTGATGGACGCGCAACGGAGCATCCCGTTTTCAGCCCGGGTCGTCACAGAGGTTGGCTGGAAGCCCTTGCGGGAGTTCCGCGTGAGTGCGTGGACCCCGCCGCCGCGCCTCGACCTCGGCATCCGGATCATCGATGTGTGTGTCGACAACATCGGCGCTCACCCGAGCACCATCCGGAAGGGGATCCGATCCATGGTCAATTTCGAGGACCTGTGGGCCGTGGAAGGCGCACCTCCCTTGACCGTCCCTCCCGAGGCGGAACGCCGCCAGGTCTTCCTCGACATCCAGGAGGCCCTGCCCGTCTGGTGGTTCGACAACTACGTAAGCGTCGAACACCCGGACCCCGCGGTATGTCGCCATGTTACGGCGGCAAAACCTGAATGGTCCGACGTCGCCGATTTGAGCGGCAGCAGGGAAATGGCAAGCGTGATGTTGGTGCCGCCGCCTCTGTCTATTCAACCGCATCAGGAGGTCGAGGCGTGGCTGGCCGAAGTCGAGGGGAAAACCTTGACGATCGAGGAGATCATGGCACAAGTCTTGGACTTCGAACGGGGCACGCTCTTCTACGACCACCTGCTGACCTGGGGACTGAGTGACAACGCTCGCTTCTGGCAACTGCTGCGCGATTCCCATCGCGCGCATTACGCCGACCACTACGATGGCTTCGAGCGCTTCCTAGTCAGAATCCACGATCTCATGACTAGTCGCCTGGCGGGGCGGCGGGTGCTACAGACTTATCCGAGCTGCCGCCGTCGCACCCTAGGCGATACCTGAAGCACTACTGAGGGCGACGGAACGGCACTCGACTGGCCTTGGACCAAGCCCTCGCGCAAGAGAAAATTCTTGATGGCGTCGAAGCTCCTGCGGGCTTGCAGGTAATGAACTTTCACAAGGCCAAGGGCAAGCAGTTCGACGGGGTCGTCATCGTCCGCAAAGCGAGGCGCACGGCAGCGGACGTGGATTCCTCTTTCACCTGGCAAGGCAACGACGCGCCCCATCCCAAAAAGCCGAAAAGTTCTGCGGGTAGGCATCATGGGGGGCGCGTCCATGCATTGATCGTCAACCCCATGTGGCCACCATGCCCGCTTTTAGAAGGGCACAAGCTGTTGTTGGTGGCGTGCATCTAGCGCAAGCGAGCATGGGAATCACAGTCAGCGACCGCAAAGCGCCTTAAACCGTGCTTCTGATCGCGCCCGCCGAGCGGCAGCCTGCGCTGCGTATCGGACATTTGCCACAAGAATTAGGGTGATCGCAATCGCCGGGCGAGGGAGCATTTTGATCTCACGGTACGCCCAAGTCGATTGCTCGGCAACGCGCGTGCAAGCTGAGCCTCGGCGCTGCGCTTTTCCTAGTCGTCTTCGCGCACCCGGTACCGTCCCATCAACGTCTGTTGGACGGCCGGCGGAACGGCCTCGTAGTGCGACAACGCGACGGTGTAGCGCCCCTGGCCGCTGGTCATCGCATTGAGCCGCGACTGGTAGTCGGCCAGCTCGGCCTCTGGCACCTGACCGCCGATGGCCACGGTGCCGGCCCCCAAGCCCGATGTGCCTGTGACCAGGCCGCGCCGCAACGACAGGTCGCTCGTGACGTCGCCCACGGAATGCTCGGGCACGGCGATCTCGATCTGGACAATCGGCTCGAGCACAACCGGCCGGGCCTCGCGAATCGCCGCCATGAAGGCCTTGCGGCCGGCGGTCGCGAAGGCGATGTCCTTGCTGTCCACGCTGTGGTGCTTGCCGTCGTACACGACGACGCGCACGTCGGCCACGGGGAAGCCGGCGATCGCGCCGTACGCCAAAACCTCGCGCACGCCTTTCTCGACCGCGGGGATGAACTGGCCCGGGATCGCACCGCCCCTGACTTCGTCGGCGAACTCGAAGCCCGCGCCGCGCGCGAGCGGCTCGATGCGCAGGAAGACTTCGGCGAACTGGCCGGCACCGCCGCTCTGCTTCTTGTGGCGGTAGTGGCCCTCGGCCGGCGCGGTCACGGTCTCGCGGTAGGCGATGCGCGGTGGCCGAGTCTGGACATCGAAGCGGTAAACCTCGCGCAGGCGTTCGAGCACGATGCGCAGGTGCAGCTCGCCGAGCCCGTAGAGGACCGTCTCGTTGGTCGCGGCCACATGCTCGATGCGTAGGCACGGGTCCTCGGCCGCGAGCTTGCCGAGGATTTCCCAGGCGCGCTGCTCGTCGCCATGCCGCTTGGGCTCCACGGCCAGGCCGTACACCGGCACCGGGAACGGCAGCGGAGCGAGGTGCACATGGCTGTCTTCGGCCGCATCGTGCAACACGGCATCGAAATGGATCTCATCGACCTTGGCCACCGCCACGATGTCTCCGGGCAGCGCGTGCGACACCTCGACGTGGTCCTTGCCCTGGAGCATGAACAGGTGCCCGACCTTGAACGGCTTGCGGCCGTCGCCGATGTAGAGCTGGCTGTCGCGCGTGACCGTGCCCTGGTGCACACGAAAGATGCCCATCTTGCCGACAAAGGGGTCGATCGTGACCTTGAACACGTGCGCCAGCACGTGCAGCGTCGAGTCAGGCTTGGCCTCCATGGGCATGGCCTCAGCGCCCTCGCCAACGATGAAGCTCGGCGGGTTGGCTTCGGTCGGATCGGGCAGGAGTTTGACGATCACGTCAAGCAACTCGGCCACGCCGGCGCCGCTGCGCGACGAGGCGAAACACACCGGGATCAGGTGGCCTTCGCGCAGCGCCTGCTCCAGCGGCGCGTGCAGCTCCGACGGGTCGACGTCGCCTTTCTCGAGGTAGCGGTCGACGAAGGCCGCGTCGACCTCGACCACCTGCTCCACCAGCGCGCGGTGCGCCGCTTCGACGGGGCCGAAGTCGGAGCGTCCGAAGCGGTTGAAGAAGCAGTCGATCACCTGCCGGTTGACCCCGTCGGGCAGGTTCAGCGGCAGGCATTCGCGGCCGAAGGTGGCCTGGATGTCGGCCAGCAGACCCGACAGCGAGACGCCCTGCGCGTCGATCTTGTTGACGATGATCATGCGGGCGAGTCGGCGCGAGGCTGCGTATTCCATCATGCGCACCGCCATCGGCTCGATGCCGGTGGCGGCATTGATGACCACCGCCACCGTCTCGACCGCCTCCAGCGCCGGCAGGCTCTGGCCGAGGAAGTCGGGTCCGCCGGGCGTGTCGATGAGGTAGATGCGCGTGCCGGCATGCGTGAGGTGCATCACCGAGGCGTTGAGCGAATGCAGCATGCGGCGCTCGAGCGGGTCGTGGTCGCTAACGGTGCTGCCGCGCTCGACGCTGCCCCACGCGCCGATGGCGCCCGCCTTGTACAGCAAGGCCTCGGCCAGCGAGGTCTTGCCGGCGACTGCGGCGCCCACGAGCGCCAATGTTCGCACGGCTCTCATTTCGGCCGTGAGGCCGTTCGATCGGCTTGGCATGGTTGGACTCCTTTGCACGTCCGGAAGGCCGGCCCGGTGGCCCGCATGGGCTCGGGCGTTGCGTGTGGACGTCGGGGCAGCGTACGGGATTGACCACGCTAACGCAAATTGATTGCGCCGCCGATTTCCAATACCTGACCGGCATGCATGCCGCGTTGACCTCCCCCTTGTTGCCAGCGTGCTGAGACATGGGCTCACACTCAAGATGTCTCAACAACAACTCTCTGAGCCCGTCATGACCACTGTCACCGTCGACGGCTGCGGGTCGACTGCTGTATTCGTTGAGAGACGCCTTCGATGGGTGTCTGAAGATCCGTTCTCTGATGAGGCTCAACCCAGCTTGGCAACTTCTACGCCCCGGGGTCACCTCGCCAGCAAAATCAGTCCCCGTATCCGTTTTTCACGATGTGAGATTGCGACGACTGACTTTATTGTCTGTACACACGCATGCCGCCGGTCCGCAGCCTGAAACTCGGATGTAACTGGTTTCATTGATAATTGAAACCAAATTACAAGGCCGCCGCCCGTACCGCCGGGTGGTGGTCGTTTTTTCGTCCAACAGCCCCGGAGACAAGCATGCCCCAACGCGCCACCAAAATCGTCGCCACCCTCGGTCCCGCTTCGAGCGATCCCGCCTTGCTGGAGGCCATGATCCGTGCCGGGGTGAACGTGGTGCGGCTGAATTTCTCGCACGGCACCGCGCAGGACCACATCGACCGCGCCACCCTGGTGCGCGAGGCGGCCCAGCGTGCCGGGCGCGAGGTTGGCATCATGGCCGACCTGCAGGGCCCCAAGATCCGCGTGGGCAAGTTCGCCGCAGGCAAGGTGATGCTGGAGCCGGGGCAGCCCTTCGTGCTCGACGCTTCGCGCACCGAGCCGGGCGACATCGACGGCGTGGGCCTGGACTACAAGGAGCTGCCGCGCGACGTGCGGGCCGGTGACACCCTGCTGCTGAACGACGGACTGATCGTGATGACGGTGAACAAGGTGGTCGGCCCGGCGGTGCACACCACCGTGAAGCTTGGCGGCGAGCTGTCGAACAACAAGGGCATCAACAAACAGGGCGGCGGCCTGACCGCGCCGGCCCTGACCGCCAAGGACATGGAGGACATCAAGACCGCCATGGGCCTGAAGGCCGATTACGTGGCGGTGAGTTTTCCCAAGAACGCCACCGACATGGAGCTGGCGCGCCAGTTGTGCAACGTGGCCGGCGAGGCCGTGGGCCACAAGCCGGCGCTGATCGCCAAGATCGAACGCGCTGAAGCCATTCCCGAGCTGGCCAACATCCTCAGGGTGTCCGACGGCATCATGGTCGCCCGCGGCGACCTGGCGGTGGAAGTGGGCAACGCGTCCGTGCCCGGCCTGCAGAAGCACATGATCAAAATGGCGCGCGAGATGGACAAGGTGGTGATCACCGCCACGCAGATGATGGAGTCCATGATCGTCAACCCGGTGCCCACGCGCGCCGAGGTGAGCGACGTGGCCAACGCCGTGCTCGACGGCACCGACGCCGTGATGCTCAGCGCCGAAACCGCCGCCGGCAAATACCCGCTGGAGACCGTGCGCGAGATGGCCAACATCTGCCAGGAGGCCGAGAAGGCCGAATACGCCGAACTCAGTGCCGACTTCAAGGGCAAGACCTTCAAGCGCATCGACCAGTCCATCGCCATGGGCGCGCTCTTCACCGCCCACCACCTGGGTGCCAAGGCCATCGTGGCGCTGACCGAGTCGGGCTCGACCGCGCTGTGGATGAGCCGGCACAACGTGCGCATGCCGATCTACGCCGTCACCTCCAGTCTCACGGCGCAGCGCAAGATGACGCTCTACCGCAACGTGCGCCCCCTGCTCATGGACACCAGCGCCGACCGCGACACCGCCCTGGCCGACGCCGAGGCCTACCTGAAAAACAAGGGCATCGTGCAAAGCGGCGACGTGTACGCCATCACCGTCGGCGAGCCCATGGGCCAGCCCGGCGGCACGAACACGCTGAAAATTTGTCGCGCAGCGTAGAAGTCGCATCCCTGCGTCGCGTCTTCTTCCACTGTGGCAACAAGAGGAAACGACAAACCTTCTGATCAGTTTCTACAACGCTATGCGTGAGGCGGTCCCATCCAGGGGCACCGTGGAACTGGCTTTGCCAGGCCACGGGTGCCGTCCCCCTCCAAGCCGAAGGCGCAAGAGAGGGGGAAGCCGCATCAGCGGCGCAGGGGGTGCTTTTTCTAGTCCAGCCGGAACGACACCCCCGTCACGAACATCGCGTCGCCCTTCTTGATGTCCGGGCCGGGTTTGCTGTCGTGGCGGTAGCTCAAACCCGCCGTGACGTTCATCGTCTCGGTCATGGCCACGGTCAGGCCGGTGTCGAGCACGGCGCGGTACCGGCCCGATTCACGCAGGTCCGGGTACAGCGTGAACTTCTGGCGCAGGCTGGTGTTGTCGGTCAGCCGGTGGCTGGACTCTTCCGCCAGCACCAGCTCCAGCCGGCCGTAGGTGTCGCGCGGGGTGCCGCCGATGTCGGTGGGTGTGACGTAGCGATCGTGCGAATAGCCCAGGCCCAGGGACACGTCGAAGTAGCCGCTGTCTTCGCGCCAGACGTGGCGCCCCACGCCGCTGGCCAGCGAATGGCGGGCCGCGATGTTGGCCAGCTTGTCGCGCAGAGTCTCGCCCGAACCGAAGCCGAACCAGTCGGGGGACAGATCGCGGTCGTACTGGGTGCGCAGGCCGTAGCGCTCGGTGGTGGCCACGCCCGCGTTCTGCGCCCGGTCGGCCTTGGCGGTCCAGGTCCATTTGTCATCGCTGGTCTGCTGGGCGCCCTCGGCCGCCAGGTTGATCGAGCCGGCCTTGTTGTTGCCGGACGAGACGTTGGCGCCCGCCGTCAGCAGGTAGCGCCATTGCCCGTCGGGGATGAGAGTGACCTGGGCCTGCGAAAGCATGGGCACGAGCAGCGTCGCGGCCGACGTCAAGCTCACGATCAGGGGGCGGCATGGCATGAATGTGGGTCCTTCCTCTTCCAATGGGTGGGGTTGTTCGAACAGGAAGGGTCATGGTTTGTAGGCCGCAGTTCCCCGGTGTTTTGTGACGAATGGTGTCCGCACGTTGCGAGCGACCTCAAAGCCGGCATGGCGGGATGCACGGGCGGTAAAATTCCCCCGAGTTACAGACCGGTTACCAACTTAGCCTTAGGGGATTTTTCATGGCTCTCGTTTCCATGCGCGAACTGCTCGACCACGCCGCCGCCAACGGCTACGGCATTCCGGCGTTCAACGTCAACAACCTCGAACAGGTGCAGGCCGTCATGGCCGCGGCCGACGAGGTCGGCGCACCCGTCATCCTTCAAGCGAGCGCCGGCGCCCGCAAATACGCGGGTGAAGCCTTCATCAAGCACCTGATCCAGGCCGCTGCCGAGATGTACCCGCACATCCCGATGGTGATGCACCAGGACCACGGCACCAGCGTCAAGGTTTGCGAAGGCGCCATTCAGCTGGGCTTCGGCTCGGTGATGATGGACGGCTCGCTGATGGAAGACGGCAAGACGCCGGCCAGCTTCGACTACAACGTCGACGTGACCCGCAAGGTCGTCGAGATGGCGCACAAGAGCGGCGTCACGGTGGAAGGCGAACTCGGCTGCCTGGGCAACCTGGAAACCGGTGACGCCGGCGAAGAAGACGGTATCGGCGCCGAGGGCAAGCTGGACCACAGCCAGATGCTGACCGACCCCGAAGAAGCCGCCACCTTCGTGAAAGCCACCCAGCTCGACGCCTTGGCCATCGCCATCGGCACCAGCCACGGCGCCTACAAGTTCAGCCGCCCGCCCACCGGCGACATCCTGGCCATCAGCCGCGTGAAGGAAATCCACGCCCGCATCCCCAACACCCACCTGGTGATGCACGGCTCCAGCAGCGTGCCGCAGGAGCTGCTGGCCATCATCAACCAGTACGGCGGCCAGATGAAGCAGACCTACGGCGTGCCGGTGAAAGAGATCCAGGAAGCGATCAAACACGGCGTGCGCAAGATCAACATTGACACCGACATCCGCATGGCCATGACCGGCGCGGTGCGCAAGTTCATGGCCGAGAACCCCGAAAAGTTCGACGCCCGCGAATGGCTCAAGCCCGCACGCGAAGCCGCCAAGGCGGTGTGCAAGCAGCGCTACCTGGAATTCGGCTGCGAAGGCCAGGGCAGCAAGATCAAGGGCGACACGCTCAGCGTGATGGCGGCGAAGTACGCCCAGGGCGAGCTGGCGCAGAAGGTGGTCTGACCCCGTGACCGACCTGCGATAATCGCCCGGAATGGTTCGGAGCCCGTTGACTGTTCGGTCACCGGGCTTTTTTCTTGGCTGTCACTCTTCTGCGCCCGATCATGACTTCCGCCCTCCACACCTCCGCCCTGAAATCCCTGCCCCTGCTCGCGCGCGGCAAGGTGCGCGACAACTACGCCGTGGGCAACGACCGCATCCTCATGGTGGCGTCCGACCGCATCAGCGCCTTCGACGTGATCATGGGCGAGCCGATTCCCGGCAAGGGCGCCTTGCTCACCAAGCTCTCGCTGTTCTGGTTCGACCAGCTCGGCCCCAAGGGCCTGAACATCTGCCCGATCCACTTGACCGGCGATGCGCCCGAGAGCGTGGTCTCGCCCGACGAGGTACCCCAGGTGGAAGGCCGTTCCATGCTGGTGCAGCGCCTCAAGCCGATTCCGGTCGAGGCCGTGGTGCGCGGCTACCTGGCCGGCAGTGGCTGGAAGGAATACCAGGAAAGCCGTTCGGTCTGCGGCGTGAAGCTGCCCGAGGGCCTGCAGAACGCGAGCAAGCTGCCCGAGCCGATCTACACGCCGGCCGCCAAGGCCGAGATGGGCGAGCACGACGAGAACATCACCTTTGAAAAGACGGTGGAGATGGTCGGTGCCGACATCGCCGCGCAGATCCGCGACAAGGCCATTGCGCTGTACAAGGCCGCGGCCGAGATCGCGCTCAAGAAGGGCATCATCATCGCGGACACCAAGTTCGAGTTCGGCCTGGACAAGGCTGGCAACGTGGTGCTGATGGACGAGGTGCTCACGCCCGACAGCTCGCGCTACTGGCCGTTGGAGAGCTATGTGGTGGGCCAGAACCCGCCCAGCTACGACAAGCAGTTTCTGCGCGACTGGCTGGAAACCGCCCAGGTCGGCGGCAAGCCCTGGGACAAGACCCCGCCTTCGCCGCGCCTGCCCAAAGAGGTGATCGAGAAGACCTCGGCCAAGTACCAGGAAGCGCTGACGCGGTTGATGGGCTGAACGCGGTTTCGTTCACCCCCCCACAAAAAAGCCCGGGCATGCCCGGGCTTTTTTGTGGGTTCGGCGGGCCGCCAGTAGGGCGCCATCGGTGGTTTGTTCCGAAGATGTTTTAATGCATAATGCGAATCATTGGCATTTGCATAACGGAAATAGAGCGGAAATCCATCGGATGACGACACCGACCGGTGTGGTCCGAGATCCTGCTCGAGCTGCTCACCTCTCTCCATCTTCCAAGCTGACAACCATGACTTACAGCAACTCCACCTCCACGACAGCCCCTTCACGCCCCGCGCCGCTGGCGGTGGCCGCGCACCTCGCGTTGGCCGGCTGGATGGCACTGGGTGCAGGCGCCGCGGCGCACGCGCAGGCCACCCCAGGCGACACCTCGGGGGCCAAGCCAGAGCAGCAACTGCCCACGGTCGAAGTCCGGGCCAGCGCCACGGATGGCAAGCTGCCCGGCGGCCAGCTGGGGCGCGATGCCCGCCTGGGCCTTCTGGGCAGCACCGGCGTGATGGACGCGCCCTTCAGCACGACGAGCTATACCTCGCAGGTTGTGGCTGACCAGCAGGCGTCCACCGTGGCCGACGTGATCGGCAACAGTTCCGCGGTGCGCTTCTCGGTGTCGCCCGGCGGCATGCTCGACGCCTTCTACATCCGCGGTTTCCCCGTCAACGAAGGCAATCTCGGCGAGTTCGGCTTTGACGGCGTATACGGTGTGGCGCCGAACTACCGCGTCTTTTCGGACTACATCGAACGTGTCGAGATCATCAAGGGGCCGACGGCGCTGCTCCATGGCATGTCGCCCAATGGCAGCGTGGGTGGCAGCGTGAACGTCGTGCCCAAGCGCGCCGACGGCAAAGACGTGACGCAGCTTGGCCTGGATTACAGCTCCGAGTCGCAGCTGGGTACCCGCGTGGATCTGAGCCGGCGCATCGGTGAGTCGCGCGAGTTCGGTATTCGCTTCAACGGCAGCGTGCACGACGGCGACACCGTGGTGGACAAGCAATCGCGCAAGGCCGGCGTCGGGGCGCTGTCGCTCGACTACGCGAGCAACAGGATGCGTGCCACGCTGGATCTCGTGTCGCAGCACGAGCGCTTCGATGCGCCTTCTCGCCCCGTCTTCCTCGGCACGGCCGACGCAGTACCGGAGATCCCTTCCGCGCCGGATGGCAATCTCAACGTGACCAACCCGTGGGAATGGTCCAAGGTGGACGACCAGTCGGCGCTGCTGCGTGCCGAGTACGACCTGAACGAGAACGTGAGCGTGTTCGCCGACGTCGGCGGCGCGCACACCGAGGTGGATCGCCTGTTCGGCAACCCGGTGCTGACCAACACCGCTGGCGACGTGACAGCGACGCCATCGCGTTTCCGGTTCGACGTGTCCCGCGACACCTTCAATCTGGGCTCGCGTGCCCGGCTGCGCACCGGCGGTGTGGACCATGCGATGTCGCTGCAGGCCTCGCTGTACCGCGACCGTCTGGGCCGTGGATCGGTCGCTGGGACTGCGATCACATCCAACCTGTACGCGCCGTTCGACAGCGCAGTCCAGTCGCTGGCCGAGCCCCCGGTTGCGAAGATCTCCGAGAGCGAGCTGAGCGGCCTCGCGCTGGCCGACACGCTGTCGATGCTGGATCGCAAGCTTCAGGTCAGCCTGGGCGCGCGCATGCAGCAGGTGAAGTCGGACAACTTCAGCGCAGCGGGCACCGTATCGCAGAGCTACGACGAGCGCGCGACGACGCCGTTCCTCGGTGTGGTGGTCAAACCGTGGGGACAGAACCTCTCGCTCTACGGCAACTACATCGAGGGCCTGAGCAAGGGCGACATCGCCCCGGCCTCTGCGGCCAACGCCGGCGATGTGCTGGCGCCGTACCGGGCCAAGCAATACGAAGTGGGGGTCAAGTACGCCCTCGGCCGCGTGACCACCACGGTCGCGGCCTTCCAGATCTCCAAACCGAGCGGCATGCTCAACGCCGGCAACGTCTACACGGCCGATGGCGAGCAACGCAACCGCGGTCTTGAGTTGGAAGCCTACGGCGAGATCGCGCCCCGCGTGCGCCTGCTGACTGGTCTGACGTTGCTGGATGCAGAGATGACACAAAGCAGCAGCGCTGCCACCATCGGCAAGCAGCCGATCGGCGTACCCCGGGTGCAAGCGAACATGGGTGTCGAGTGGGACACGCCGTGGCTCTCCGGCATCACGCTGACCATGCAAGTGGCCCACGCCGGCAAACAGTACGCGGACAGCACCAACCTGCGCAGCATCCCGGCGTGGACGCGCGTGGATGCCGGCGCGCGCTGGCGCACCAAGGTGCAGGGGAAGACCACCACCTTCCGGGCCGGTATGCGCAACCTGTTTGACAAAGATTACTGGTCTGGTGTGTCGAGCTACGGTGGGCTCGCACAGGGCGCACCGCGCACGCTGCTGTTGTCCGCGGCGGTGGACCTCTAAACATCTGGACATTGAGCGCCATGTCATGGGCGCTCAATCCGAGCGCCCAAACCGCCCAAACGGTCGATCCAAGAACACAGCTCAGGGAGGCTGCCGACCATGCAATACGAAGCAACGTCCATACCGGTGGACGACACCGTGGCGGCGCGTGCGTGGTCACCATCCACGCTGCCGCCTCTGCTGGATGGAGAGGTCGCGCGCGTGGCGCTTGGTCAGCCGATCCGGCTGAAGGCGTGGGTGGAGCGCTACGGATCGCCGCTCAACGTGGTGTGGCCCGAGTTGCTCAAGCGCAATGCCGAAGCGCTGCAAGCCGTGCCCCGGCGCCACGGCGTGGTGCTCGACGTGTACTACGGCGCCAAGGTCAACAAGTCGCAGGCGCTGGTGCGCGCCGCGGTCGAAGCCGGCATCGGCGTGGATGTGTCGAGCGAATACGAGATGCGCGACGCGCTGCGTGCCGGTGCCGACCCGCGGCGCCTGGTGGCCACCGGCCCGGCCAAGACCGAGCGCTTCCACCGCCAGCTGGTGGCCTGCGGCTCGCTGATCTCGGTCGATTCCGTCGAGGAGTTCGAGGCCCTGCAGGCGCTGGAGCGGCAGAGCCAGCCCAGCCGGCGTGCCCGCCTGCTGCTGCGCTACCGGCCGGCATCCGCCCGCGCCAGCCGCTTCGGCATGGGTGAGGCCGACGTCGCCCACTGCCTGCGCCAACTGGCCGCCGCGCGCGACAGCTTCGCCTTCGAGGGTTTTCATTTCCACCTGGGCGGCTACGACCATGCGTCCCGCGCCCAGGCCCTGCGCGAGGTGATGGTGCAGGTGGCCGCCGCGCGCGAGATCGGGCTGGCGGCGCAGGTCATCGACATCGGCGGCGGCCTGCCGATCCGCTACGTCGAGGCCGAGCGCTACGCGGCCTTCCTGCAATCGCAGGACGCCACGCACTACCGCAACGGCAAGCTGCCCACGTCCTTCTACCCCTATGGCGGCGGGCTCGACGCACCCACCTGGCTGGATGAGCTGCTTGCCGCGCCGTTCGACGCCACCACCACGGTGGCCGAAGCGCTCATCGCGCAAGGCCTGCGCCTGGCCATCGAGCCCGGCCGCAGCCTGGTGGATCAGGCCGCGATCTCGGTGTTTCGCGTCAACCGCGTGAAGGCATTGGCCGACGGCCGCCACGTGGTCTACGTGGAAGGCAGCAGCTTCAGCGCCTGTGAAACCTGGTTCGCCTCCGAATACCTGGTCGACCCGATCCTCCAGAGCTTCGGGTCGCCGCACGGCGAAGCGCCGATGCGGGCCTACATCGCCGGCCACAGCTGCCTGGACGACGACGTCATCACCAACCGGCTGATCGACTTCGCGACGAGGCCCGCGCCCGGCGACCTGCTGGTCTTCGCCAACACGGCGGGCTACCAGATGGACCTGCTGGAAAACGAATTCCACCGCCACCCGATGCCGCGCCGCATCGCCGTCAGGAACGGCGCGGCAGGCGGTGTGGATGTTTCGCCTGACGATTGATTGAACTGAAAGAAGGGAGTCGAGAATGATATTGAGCAAGGTCAGCGATCTCATCGGCCACACGCCGATCCTGGGCATCCCCGTGCCCATACGCAACTCGATGCTGCTGTTGAAGATCGAGAAGAACAACCCCGGCGGCAGCATGAAGGACCGCATGGCGCGCAGCATGGTGATGGCGGCGCTGGAGTCGGGGCGTCTGAAGCGCCCGCATGGCGTGATCGTCGAGTCGTCGTCGGGCAACACCGGCATCGGCCTCACGCTGGCCGCCATCGAGTTCGGACTGCGTTTCATCGCGGTGGTGGACCACCACGCTGCGCCCGACAAGATCGAGGTGATGCGTGCGCTCGGCGCCGAGATCCGCTACGTCGAAGGCCAGTACGGCGAAGACGAGGTGGCCGTGGTCGAACGCCAGCGGCTGGCGGCCGAACTGGCCGTGCAGGTCCCGGGCGCGATGTTCATGAACCAGTCGGACAACCCGGCCAACCCCGACGGCTATGCCGGCTTCGTGCGCGAAGCGATCGAGCAGACCCACGGCCGGGTGGACGCCTACGTGGGCTGCGTGGGCACCGGCGGCTCGATGGCCGGTATCGCGCGCGGGCTCAAGCAGCACGACGCTCGCACCACCGTCATCGGCGTGGAGCCCGCGGGCTCCATCATCTTCGGCCAGCCCGGGCATCCGTACTACCAGTCGGGCACGGGCACACCCAAGGGCGACACGGTGGGCCTGGTGGTGGACCACACGACCATCGACCAGGGCGTGCAGGTCACCGATGCACAGGCCTTCGAGACGGCCCGCTTCATGGCGCGCCGCACCGGCCTGCTGGTGGGCGGCTCCACCGGGGGCGCCATCTACAAGGCGCTGGAGTTCATCCACAGCGGCGTGATCAGTGGCAACGTGCTCGTGCCGGTGGCCGACGGTGGCGAGAAGTACCTGCACACGGTGTTCAATGAGGAGTGGCTGCGCGAGCGCAAGCTGCTCGACCCGCGGGTCACGGCCAACCTGACGCGGTGGCTGAATTGAGCAGCGCCCCGACCATGAAGGTGGCCGTCGTGGGCGGCGGGCGCACCGGGCACCTGAATGCGGTGCTGTTCAAGCAGCGGCCCGGTGTGCACGTGTCGCTGTTGACGCAGCATCCGCAGGTGCTGGCTGCGCATGCGGGCAACGCTGCGCACGCCATCACGGCCTGGCTGCCCGATGGCAGCGCACTGCAGGCACGGCCCGACGTGGTGAGCGAAGACCCGCGCCAGTCGGTAGGCGATGCGGACGTGGTGGTCATCACCGTGCCGGCGCATGTACGCCCCGCCGTGCTCAAGCGCATCGCCGGCTGCCTGCCTGTGCACAAGCCGGTGTTCGTGGGCGCCATTCCCGGCTTCTGCGGCTTCGACTGGCTGGCCGAGCAGGCGCTCGCCGGGCGTCCCAACGCCGTGATCTGGGGCATGAAGGATGTGCCGCACACCGCGTATGAACTCACGCCCGGTGCATCGGTGCGCATGGGCGGCCCCAAGGCCGTGCTGCACATCGCCACGCACGCGCGTGAAACGGCGGCCCTGCAGCAGCAGGCGCAGGCCCTGGTGCAGCGGCTGTACGACGCACCGGTGGAGCTGCTTCGGCACTACCTCGAAATCACGCTGACACCCGGCAACCCCATCATGCACAGCTCGGTGGTCTACGGCCTCGTCGGCCCGTACGCGCAGTTTCATGAGCGCCCGTTGCCCCAGCCCATCCGCTGGTGGACCGAATGCCCCGAACTCGGCGCCTACTTCCTGGAACGCAGCGACGAGGAGAACCAGCGCCTGTGCCGGGCCGCGGAGCAGCGCCTGGGCATCGACCTGTCGTCGGTGAAGCCGCTGCGGCAGGAGATCGTCGAAGCCTACGGCGACCAGATCCGCGACCCGCGCACCATGCTCTCGGTGCTGCGCACCAACAAGGCCTACGACGACATCCTCGCGCCCCTGGTGCGCGACGAAGCCGGCGGCCACTGGATCGACAAGCGCAGCCGCGCCTTCGAGGAAGACGTGGCCTACGGCCTCGCCACCCTGGTGGAGATGGCGCGCAGGCTGGCCGTGCCCATGCCGCACATCGAAGAGATCTCTGCCTGGACCTCGGCCTACATGGGGGGCTTGCGCCATTCCCCGCGCGACTACCTGCCCCAGGCCTGGCCCCACTGAAAGAACCCGACATGAGTTTCGAATCGATTCCCGACCCGGCCGCACTCGCAGCGCCCGCAGCCGCCGAGCAGCGCGCCGCGATCGCGCTGTCCGAACGCAACGCCCTGCGCCGCCTGGTGCGCTGCCTGTTTGCCGAAGGCGTGCTCGACCACCGCGCGCTGCTGTTCGCGCCGAACGGCCGCACGGCCTGGCTGCCGCTGTGGGAGCAGCGCGCGCTGGTGCACTTCGAGCGGCTGTGGGCCGCACCGGCCGACACCTTCGTGAACCAGGGCGGCATCAGCGTGCTGATGCCCGGCCAGGACCCTCGGCCCATCGAGACGGCCGGGCAGCTGATCGACCTGCTGCGCCCCGGCTTCGACTTCACCCCCACCGACGAAGGCGTGGCCGCGCTCAAGGCCGACGTGGCCAACAGCGTGGGCAACGACGCGCAGGCCCGTATCCACCGCGAGGCGTGGAATGCGGCGCTGGGCCAGAGCATCCGCCACAGCGGCTCGGCTGGTCTGGTGGACTACCTGCGCCGCAACGGCAGCACGCGCCGCGCCGCCATGCTGCTCGACCAGTGGGGTTCGCTCGAAGGCCACCCGTTCTATCCCACCTGGAAAGCCAAACCCCACCTCGACGCTGCGCAGGTGGCCGCGCTGTCGCCCGAGTTCGGCGCGCGCGTGCCGGTGCGCATTGCCGCCCTGCGCGCCGACATGGCCTACATGGAGCGCATGCCGCACGTCAGCAGCCTGCACGACTACTTCGCCACCGAGTTCCCCACGCTGTGGGCGCCATGGAAGGCCGGCCTGCGCTCGCGCGGCCTGAACGAAACGCAGTGGCTGCCGCTGCCCCTTCATGCCTGGCATCTCGAGAACTTCGTGAAGCAGCAATACGCAAGCGAGATCGAAGCCGGCCTGCTGATCACAGAGGGCCCCGAGGTGGCCACGGCGCCGACGATGTCGTTCCGCACCATGTTGCCCGACACGCCGGACACCGCGCCCTTCATCAAGCTGCCGGTGGCGCTGTGGCTCACCAGCGAGCAACGCAGCCTGCAGGCGAAATCCATCCACATGGGGCCGCGCATCAGCCATGTGATCCAGCGCATCCTCGCGGCCGAAGGCGGCTTCGAAGGGCGGCTGGAGATCTTTGCCGAGGAGGTGGCCTTCCACTACCGCAACGCCGTCACGCAGGAAGACGCGCCCGGCCGCTACCTCTCGGTGGCCTTCCGCCAGAGCACGCGCGCCTTCGAGCGCAGGGACGGGCTGCTGCCCGTTCCCGTGGCAGCGCTGCTCACGCAGGCGCCGCTCACGCACCGGCCGCTCATCACCGAGCTGATCGAGCGCTCCGGCCAGCGCGCCTCCGCCGACGCCGTGGAGAGCTTCTTCCGTTGCTATGCGCGCGTGGTCACGCAGCCCGTGATCGCGATCTACATGCTCTACGGCATCGGGCTCGAAGCGCACCAGCAAAACACCTCGGTGCTGTTCGACGCGAACGGCGAGCCCAAGGGCCTTCTGATCCGCGACTTCGGCGATGGCCGCACCTATGCACCGCTGCTCAACGAACGCGGCCTCACGCTGCAGCCTTACGTGCACAAGGGCATCCTGCCCACCGTGTTCACCGACGACATCGAGCCCGTGCGCACCTTCGTGATCGACGCCTGCTTCGTGTGCCACCTGCACGAGGTGGCCTTGCTGCTGACCGACGAGTATGGGCTGGCGCCGACGCGGCTGTGGGAGATCCTGCGCGAAGAAACCACGGCGGCGTTCGACGCCGTCGCGTCGAGAACCACGTCCCAGGCCTTCTGGCTGGCCGAGCGTGACGCCTTCCTCGTGCAGCCGTGGCCCACCCGTTCGGTCTTGCGCATGCACCTGCAGCGCTACGCCGACTACCGCTTGCAGCACCTGCTGCCCAACCCGATGGCCACCGCCTCCACGTGAGCACAGAAGCTTCTTCCGCCCCACCGGCGGATCGCGGCAGCGAGCGCGCGATCCGCCTGCTCTTCGTGATCCAGCTCGTCTCCATGGGGGCCATGGAGATGAGCGGCCCCTTCTGGCCGGTGCACCTGCGTGCGCTCGTCGGCAGTGAGGGCCTTTTCGCCTTCGCCGCCATCGCGGTGTACGTGGGGCCCATGCTGGGCATCATGCTGACCAGCGCCTTCTGGGGCCGCATCGGCGACCGTCGCGGCCACAAGCCGATGATGATCCGCGCGCTGATGGGCCTGGCGCTCACGCAGCTGGCGCTGGCCTTCTGCACCGACGTGTGGGCCATCCTCGCGTTGCGTTTCATGCAGGGGGCCTGCGCCGGATTCATTGCGCCGGCGCAGGCCTATGGCGTGGCGGTGGTGTCGCCGCTGCGGCGAGCGCGTCTCTTCGCCTTCCTGCAGGTGTCCACCAACGTGGGTTCGCTGGGGGGGGCCATGGCGGGCGGCCTGATCCTCGACACGGCGAGCTTTTTCTGGATCAACACGACGGCGGCGCTGCTGTGCGCATCGTGTGCGCTGGCGACATGGGTGCTGCTGCCGGCGGCCACGCACTCGGGCCCAGCGCCCGCCGCGAAGAGCGCCACGACCGAACCCGGCCGGCAGGCGTGGCGCCGTGCGCCCATCGTCGGGCTGCTGTTCATCATCGGCCTGCTGCTGATGAGCCGCATGCTCACGCAGACCACGTTCTCGCTGTACGTGCGTTCGGTGTTTGGCGTGGACAACTGGGTGGCGGGCCTGTGCTATGGCTTGCTGGCGCTGGGCTTCGTGGTCTCGGCCCCGCGCTGGGCGCGCCACTTCGAAGGCAAGTCCTGGCCGGAGGTGCTGCCGCAGGTCGCCGTGGTGGCCGCGGCCTGCGCGGTGCTCACGGCGCTGGCCGGCTTCACGCACCTGGTGGCCGTGTTCGTGGCGATCCACTTCGCCTGGGGGCTGCTGCTGGGCGCCACCACGCCGGTGCTCACCGCGCTGATCTCCACCGCCGCCGGGCCGCGCCACCAGGGTCACGTGCTGGGTGTGGCGCAGAGCACGGGCCAGTTCGCCTCCATCACCGGCATCGCGCTCGGCATGGGCTTCACGCAGGTGGCGGGCCTCGAGCACATCTACGCCTTCGTCGCGCTGTTCTACGCCATGGTGGTGGTGGTCGTCGCCGTGATGCGAAGACGTTCGCGCAGCGCGCCCGCCGCCACCGCGCCGGAACAGCTGCCGTCCTGAGTTGTCACGAGAGAAACCATGAACCCCACGACAGAACACAAGACTTCTTCATCACGCCGGTGGCTCCTCGCCGGTCTCGGGGCGACGGTGGCCGCCGGCGCCATCGCGGCCTGGCGGCTCGCCACGCCATCGGCCGATGTGCCCCAGGCCGCGACGCCCGCTGCGGCCACGGCCACGACAGCGACAACGATCACCGACCTGCGGGGCCGCAAGGTACAGGTGCGCCTGCCCGTGCAGCGCGTGATGCTGGGCGAAGGCCGCCAGCTCTACCTGCTGGCCGCGCTGGACACCGAAGACCCGCTGCACCGCATCGTCGCGTGGCGCAAGGACATGATCCAGGCCGACCCGGACACCTATGCGCTCTACAAGGCCAGGTTCCCGAAAATCGCCGATATCCCGACCTTCGGCGGCTTCGAGGACGGCACCTTTGACATCGAGCAGGCCATCGCGCTGAAACCCGACGTGATCCTGCTCAACGTGGAGGCGCAGCGTGCCACCGACGATGCGCGCTATATCGAAAAGCTCGACGCGGTGGGCATCCCCGTGGTGTACGTGGACTTCCGCCACCAGCCGGTGGAAAACACCGAACCCACCATGCGCCTGTTCGGCCAGTTGCTCGGCAAGGAAGTGCGCGCGCAGGCGCTGATCGACTTCCGCCGCCAGCAGCTCGCGCGGGTGACCGACGTGATCGCAGCGCGGCAGCCGGCGCGGCCCAAGGTGTTCATCGAGCGCATCGGCGGCTACAGCCAGGACTGCTGCCTCACCTTCGGCGACGAGAACTTCGGCCGCTACGTCGAGATGGCCGGCGGCACCAACATCGCCAAGGGCCTGGTGCCCGGCACCTTCGGTCAGCTCAATGCCGAGCAGGTGCTCGCCACCGATCCGGCGCACGTGGTGGTGACCAGCGCCAACTGGGAGGCCTACGTGCCCGGCGGCCGCTGGGTCGGCGTGGGCCCGGGCGCAGACCTCGCCGAGGCGACCCGCAAGCTGGAGGGCTATCTCGAACGACCGGCGTATGCGGCCACCAGTGCGCAACGCAACCGCGCCTTCCACGCCATCTGGCACCAGTTCTACAACAGCCCCTACCAGTTCGTGGCGGTGCAGCAGCTGGCCAAGTGGCTGCACCCGGAGTTGTTTGCCGACCTCGACCCAGACGCGACCTTCCGCGAATTGCACGAGCGCTTCCTGCCCATCGCCTACCGCCCGGGCTATTTCGTGAGCCTCGCGCGCGAGGCCGCCGCGAAAGGGGATGCGCCATGAGCAGCACCCTGCCGTTGACCGCGCCACCCGCCGGCCAGTACCGCGTGCTGGTCAAGCGCCGCCAGGCCTTGCTCGCGTTGCTGGCCTTGCTGCTGCTGGGCAGCTTCCTGCTCGACCTGGCGCTCGGCCCCACGCGCTATGGCCTGGGGGAAGTGGTGCGCGCACTGCTGTGGCCCGCTGAAGCCTCGCCGCAGGCGCGCGTGGTGATGTGGGAGATCCGCCTGCCGGTGGCGTTGATGGCCGTCGTGGTGGGTGCGGCCTTGTCGCTGGCCGGCGCGCAGATGCAGACCGTGCTCAACAACCCGCTGGCCAGCCCCTTCACGCTGGGCGTGTCGGCCGCGGCCAGCTTCGGCGCGGCACTCGGCCTGGCCTTCGGTGTGCGGCTGCTGCCGGTGGCCTTTCCGGCCGTGGCCGACTACATCGTTCCGATCAACGCCTTTATGATGGCGCTGCTGTGCTCGGGGCTCATCCACGCCCTGAGCCTGCGCCGCGGGGTGACGGTCGAAACCATCGTGCTGCTGGGCATCGCGCTGGTGTTCACCTTCAATGCGCTGCTGGCGCTGGTGCAGTACTTCGCGAGTGAACAGGCCGTGGCCGCGGTGGTGTTCTGGACCATGGGCAGCCTCACCAAGGCTACCTGGCCCAAGCTCACCATCACCACGCTCGCGCTGGTGTGCACGCTGCCGCTGTTCGCCAGGCAGGCCTGGGCGCTCACGGCATTGCGCCTGGGCGACGACAAGGCCGCCAGCTTCGGCATCAACGTGCGGCGGCTGCGCCTGCAGACCTTGGTGCTGGTGAGCCTGCTGGCGGCGTTTCCGGTCGCCTTCGTCGGCACCATCGGCTTCATCGGCCTGGTGGGCCCGCACATCGCGCGGCTGCTCATCGGCGAAGACCAGCGCTTCTTCATGCCGGCCTCGATGCTGGCCGGGGCGTTGATCCTCTCGCTGAGCTCGGTGGTCAGCAAGACCCTGGTGCCCGGCGCGATCTTCCCCATCGGCGTGATCACTTCTTTGATCGGCGTGCCGTTTTTCATCTCCCTCATCCTCAGCAGCCGGAGACGCACATGGTGAGCCTGCAACTGAAGGGCGTGGGCGCCGGCTACGGCCGCACGCTCACCGTGTCCGGCGTCACCACGCCGGTGTTCACCGGCGGCGAGGTGGTGGCCGTGATCGGCCCCAACGCGGCGGGCAAGTCCACGCTCTTCAAGCGCATCGCCGGCCTGCTGAAAGGCCCGGGCGAGCTCCAGCTCGAAGGCTCGCGCAAGGGCGAGGCCGGCATTGTCTACATGCCGCAGGACACCTCGGCCAGCCCGGCGCTCACGGTGTACGAGTCGGTGCTGCTGGCGCGCAAGCAGCACGGCGGCGGCTGGGCCGTGCGGCCCGAAGACCTGGCGCTCATCGACGAAACGCTCGCCTCGCTCGGCATCCGCGACATCGCCTTCCGCCAGCTCGGAGAACTCAGCGGCGGCCAGCGCCAACTGGCCTCGATCGCCCAGACCCTGGTGCGCGACCCCGAGGTGCTGTTGATGGACGAACCCACCAGCGCGCTCGACCTGCACCGGCAGCTGCAAGTGCTCGCCTTCACCCGCGAACTGGCCCGCCGCCGTGGGCTGCTGGTCTTCATCGCGATCCACGACCTCAACCAGGCTCTTCGGTTTTCGGACCAGACACTGGTGCTGGCCAATGGCTGCCTGTGCGCCAGCGGCTCCAGCAGCACGGTCATTTCGACCGAGATGCTGAGCGAGATCTACCAGGTGAACGCTCGTGTGGAGCCGTGCTCGCGCGGCACGCTGCAGGTGATCGTGGACGGGATGGTGGACGAGCCGGCGGTGGCATAGGGCGCCTGCCGCACGGGGCGGCTGAGCGGTCCGCCGCCGGGAACCTTAGAGCGCTACCGGCATCCCGCTGCGCAGCGACTGCGTGAGCGCCTGGCCGATGCGGGTGGCTTCGGTGGCGTCGTTCAGTGTGAGCGGGCTTGGGCGCTCGCCACGGCAGGCCGCGACGAAGGCTTCCATCTCCAGCCGGAAGGCGTCGCCGAAGCGCGCGAAAAAGTCGGGCAGGGCGCGGTGGCCCACGCCGCAGGCGTCGCGGTACTGCACGCGGCTCAGGTGCGCGCCCATGCCCACCTGCAGCGTGCCGGTGGTGCCGATCACCTCGGTGGTGGTCTCGTGGCCGTGCGGCATGGTGCGGCTGGCGTAGAACACGGCGCGCTGGCCGCCCTCGAACTCCACGATACCCATGCCGTTGTCCACGTCGCCGTGTTCGGCCAGCGCGGGGTGCAGGGCGATGGTGCCGCTGGCGAAGGCTCGCGTGGCTTTCGGGTTGCCCAGCATCCAGCGCGCCAGGTCGATGTCGTGCACGCTGCAGTCCATGAAGATGCCGCCCGACGAGCCGGCAAAGCGCACGAAGAAGCCCGATTCGTCGTTCTGGTCGCAGGTCTGTGAACGCACCAGGAAGGGCTTGCCCAGGTCGCCGCTGTCGATGGCGGCCTTGGCCTCGGCGTAGCTGGGGTCGAAGCGGCGCACGAAGCCCACCATGGCCACGAGGTTCGGGTGCTCCTTCGCAACGGCTTCCACCGCCTCGCAGGTGGCCACGTCCAGCGACAGCGGTTTTTCCACGAACACGTGTTTGCCCGCGCGCAGGCAGGCGATGGTCTGGTCGGCGTGCAGCGTGGTGGGGGTGACCAGCACCACGGCGTCGACGTCCGGGTCGGCCAGCAGGGCGTCGAGCGTGCCGTGGCAGCGGCCCACGCCCAGTTCGCTGCGCGCCCAGTCGAGCTCGGCGGTCACGGGGCTGCAGGCCGCCACCAGGCACGCGCCCGGGGTGTGGCGTGCGAGCTGTTCGGCGTGGCGTTTGCCGAGCCGGCCCAGGCCGGCGATGCCGACGTTGAGTGTTGGAATGCTCATGACAGTCCTTGGAGGGTGAAGGGCTTGCGTCTCTGTTCCAGCGCACGCCGTGGAACTGGCTTTGCCAGGCCACAGGCGTGGTCCTCCTGGGGGGAAGACGCGAAGCGGCGCAGGGGGGTTACAGGACGACCGGCTGACCGGTCTGGGCACTCTGCGCGGCCGCGTCGGCCAGCTTCTGCGCCAGCACGCCGTCCTGCACCGTGGTCTTGAAGGGCTGGCCGCTTTGCAGGCAGGCGAAGAAGTGTTCGATCTCCAGCCGGTAGGCGGCGGCGTAGCGCTGCAGGAAGAAGGCCTCGGGCTTGTCGGCCTTCACGCCGTTCGCGTCCCACTGCAGCACTTCGCTGGGCGTGTGGTTGCCACACTGCAGCAGGCCGGCCGAGCCCAGCACCTCGAAGCGCTGGTCGTAGCCGTAGGCGGCGCGGCGCGTGGTGTTGATCTGGCACAGCCGGCCCTTGGTCGTGCGGATGGTGACGGCGGTGCAGTCGAAGTCGCCCGCGGCGCCCACGGCCGGGTCGGTCAGCACCGAGCCGGTGGCGGACAGCCAGGCGGCCTCGTCGCCGTCGGCGCAGAGGATCCAGCGGAACACGTCGAAGTCGTGGATCAGCATGTCGCGGAAGATGCCGCCGGACTGTTTGATGTAGTCCACCGGCGGCGCGCCGGGGTCGCGGCTGGTGATGACCAGCATTTCGGGCTTGCCGATCTCGCCCGCGTCCATGCGGCGGCGGGCTTCGTTGAAGGTGGGGTCGAAACGGCGCTGGAAGCCGATCATGCAGCCCACGCCAGCGGCGGCCACGGCCTGGGCCACGGCTTCGGCGCGCGGCACGGACAGGTCCACCGGCTTCTCGCAGAAGATGTGTTTGCCCGCGGCGGCGGCCCGTGTGATCAGTTCGCTGTGGGTGCTGGTGGGCGAGCAGATGGCCATCGCGTCGATGGACGGATCGGCGAACACGGCGTCGATGGTCGACACCTCGGCGCCCAGCGCCTGGGCCAGGTCGGCGGCGGCCGCGGGCACGGCGTCGCAGACGTATTTGAGCTGGACGCCCGGCAGGGCGGCGAGGTTGGCGGCGTGGATGCGGCCGATGCGGCCGGCGCCAAAAACGGCAACGTTTTTCATGGAAGTTCGGTCAGGTGGTGGGTTGGAGAAAGGGGTTGCGCGGTGCCACGGCGCTCAACGCGACGCGGCACCGCTGGGCTTGTATTCGAGTTCGAGCCGGTAGGCCAGGGCGATGAACAGGCACTGCGCCAGGGCCATGGTGCTGGAGAGCGCGCGGAAACCGAACACCGCGCTTTCTTGCACCACCAGCGCCACGTCGGCCATCTGGGCCAGTGCGCCGACGCGGCTGTCGGTGATGGCGATCACCGGCACGCCGGCGTTGGCGGCCTGCCGCACCACGCCCATGGTTTCTTCGGCGTAGGGGGCAAAACTCACAGCCACCATCACGTCGCCCTGGCGCAGGCCGCGCAGCTGGCCGCTGTGCATGGCGCCGGTGAAGTCGACCAGCTGCACCGGTTTGTCGGTGTGCTGCAGGGCGTAGGCCAGGTAGGTGGCCACCGGGAAAGCCCGGCGCGCGCCGGCCACCCAGAGCGAGGACGCGTGGGCCAGCAGGTCCACCGCGCGGTCGATCGGCAGGTCGGGCAGCTGTCGGCGCAGTTCTTCGAGGCCGGCCACGGCCCCGCCCACGAATTCCTGGGCGATGCCGGCGCTGTCCAGCGGGTGGTCGCTGCGCGCCACGGCTTCGCGGATGCGATTCTGGTAGCTGCGGCTGGGGGCGATCTGGGTGGACAGCCCGGCGCGAAACAGCGCCTGCATCTCCGAGAAGCCCGAGAAACCGAAATGTTTGGCAAAACGCACCACGGCCGAGGGCTGCACGCCACAGTGGTCGGCGATGTCCTGGATGCGTTCCAGCCCCACGTGGTCGCGGTGCTGCTCGATGTAGGCGCCGATGAGCTTGAGCTGGCGGCTGAGCTGCCCGTGCTCGCGCACCAGGCGTTGCAGGAACTCGTCCACCGGGGTGAGCGGCTTGGCTGGGGTCATGGTCTGGGGTGGCGTGAAGGGCAGGGAGAAGGGCTCCGCTGCGGTGGAACGAACTGTAGCCGAGAAATGGAAAAATAGAAAAAATCTTTCATTAGGGAAAACATCTAGAACAAATATTCTTTTCCGGTTTTAACATCCGCCCGTGCCACCGTTTGGCTGGGTCTTGCCCGCCCCTGACGGCACGCTGGCTTTCGCTTCCACAACCCGACTGGAGACAACATGAACGCTTCATCCCTGCGCCCCGTGCTCAAGACCCTGGCCCTGGCCGCCCTGCTGGCCGCCGGCGCCGCCCACGCCGAGGGCCGCTACATCCTCATCAGCCACGCCCCGGATTCGGACTCGTGGTGGAACACCATCAAGAACTCCGTCAAACAGGCGGGTGAGGACTACGGGGTGACGGTCGAATACCGCAACCCCGCCAACGGCGATCTGGCCGACATGGCGCGCCTGATCGAGCAAGCCGCGGCGCAGAACGTGGACGGTGTGATCACCACCATCGCCGACTTCAACGTGCTGCAGGGCGCGCTGAAGAAAGTGACCGACAAGAAGATTCCGCTCATCACCATCAACTCCGGCACCACCGCGCAGAGCGAAAAACTCGGCGCCATCATGCACGTGGGCCAGCCCGAGTACGAAGCCGGCAAGGGCGCGGGCGAGCGCGCCAAGGCCGCGGGTGTGAAGAGCTTCCTGTGCGTGAACCACTACGCCACCAACCCGGCCTCGTTCGACCGTTGCCGTGGATTTGCCGAGGCCATCGGCGCCGACTTCAAGAAGAGCACCATCGACTCCGGCGACGACCCGACCACCATCGAGTCCAAGGTCAGCGCCTACCTGCGCCAGAACAGCGGCACCCAGGCCGTCCTGGCCCTGGGCCCGACCTCGGCCCACCCCACACTCAAGGCGCTGGAAAAGGGCGGCCAGACCGGCAAGATCTGGTTCGCCACCTTTGACCTGTCCGACGAGATCGGCAAGGGCATCAAGAGCGGCGCCGTCCAGTTCGGCATCGACCAGCAGCCCTACCTGCAGGGCTACATCCCGGTGGCGGTGATGGCGTCCATGAAGGCCATGAAGACGAACGACATCAAGAAGGTGTCCGAGGCCATCCAGGCCAACGCCAAGACCCAGGCCCGCTTCAAGGAATACGGCCTGGCACCGGCCTTCGGCGCGCGCCACATCGGCTCGGGCCCGGGCTTCGTGACCAAGGACACCCTGCCCAAGGTGGAGAAGTACGCCGGTCAGTACCGCTGACCGGATCGCGGACCGGTGCCCGGATGGGCCCGGTCCGCTGCCAGTGAACCCTCTGAGGAAATGAAATGGCCAGTGCAAACTTGAGCGGCACGCCCGCCAACCTGCCGGGCGACGAGCGCATGCGCAACGTCGGCGCCTTGCGCAAACTGCTCGCCCGACCGGAGTTCGGGGCGATCGCCGGCACCCTGCTCGTGGTGGCGATCTTTGTGATGGCCGCGGGCGATTCGGGCATGTTCAGCGCCGAAGGCTCCGTCAACTGGGGCACCGTGGCGGCGTTCCTGGGCATCATCGCCGTGGGCGCGGCCCTGCTGATGATCGCGGGCGAGTTCGACCTGTCGGTCGGCTCCATGATCGGCTTCGCCGGCATGATGGTGGCGATCCCGATCCTGGAGTGGGGCTGGGCACCGAGCCTGGCCGTGCTGTTCGCCTTTGCCTGCGCCATGGCCCTGGGCTGGCTCAACGGCTGGCTGGTGATCAAGACCGGCCTGCCCAGCTTCATCGTGACCCTGGCCTTCTTCTTCATCCTGCGCGGCCTGTCGCTCGCCGTGGCCGTGCTGCTGACGGGCAAGACCATCCTCTCCAGCAGCGGCGACGTGGTGCTGCACGAGGCCATGATGGCCGACCCCATCGTTAACGCCCTGTTCCATGGCCATGTGCTCACCGGCCTGTTTGACGCGCTGTCCGCAGCGGGCTGGATGGCCGCGCGCGACGACGGCACCGCGCTGGCGATTGGCGTGCCCAAGGTGGTGGTGTGGTGGCTGCTGCTCACGGCGGTGGGCGCCTTCGTGCTGGCCCGTACCCGCGCGGGCAACTGGATCCTGTCGGTGGGCGGCGACGCCAACGCCGCCAAGAACGTGGGCATTCCGGTGGCCAAGGTCAAGATCGGCCTGTTCATGTTCACCGCCTTCTGCGCCACGCTGTTCGCGGTGTTGCAGGTGGCCGACGCCGGTTCGGCCGCGGCCGACCGGGGCCTGCAGAAAGAATTCGAAGCCATCATCGCGGCGGTCATCGGAGGCTGCCTGCTCACCGGCGGCTACGGCTCGGTGATCGGCGCGGCGTTTGGCGCGCTGATCTTCGGCATGGTGCAGATCGGCATCGGCTACACCAGCATCGACAACAACTGGTACCGCGTGTTCCTCGGCGTGATGCTGCTGATCGCCGTGCTGTTCAACAACTACATCCGTCGCCGCTACGCGATGGGCAGGACGTGAACACCCCCCCGCGCCGCCTTCGGCGTCACCCCCCAGGGGGCGCCACTGGCAGCCCGGCGAAGCCGGTTCTGCGGTGGCCTTGGGTGGGCGTTGCTTCGTGACACCCCGTTTGCTGATTTTCTGAAGGAACATTTTGTGAGTGACTACATCCTTCAACTCGAAGACATCTCCAAGTTCTTCGGCCCCGTGATCGCGCTGAACGGCGTGACCCTGCGACTGAAAAAGGGTGAGGTGCATTGCCTGCTGGGCGACAACGGCGCGGGCAAGTCCACGCTGATCAAGACGCTGGCCGGTGTGCACCTGCCCGACAAGGGGCAGTACCTGGTGGATGGCAAGGAGGTGCGCCTGCGTTCGCCACGCGACGCGCTGGACGCCGGTGTCGCCACCGTGTACCAGGACCTGGCGCTGGTGCCGCTGATGAGCGTGGCGCGCAACTTCTTCATGGGCCGCGAGCCGGTGCGCCGCCTGCTGGGTCTGGTGCCGGTGATGGACCACGCCACCGCCGAACGCATCTCGGTGGAAAAGCTCAGCGAGATGGGCATCCGCGTGCGCGACGCGGGGCAGATGGTGGGCACCATGTCGGGCGGAGAAAAGCAGTGCCTGGCCATTGCCCGGGCCATCCACTTCGGTGCGCGCGTGCTGATCCTGGACGAACCCACAGCGGCCCTGGGCGTGAAGCAGAGCGCGAACGTGCTCAAGCTCATCGTCAAGGCGCGCGCACGCGGCATCTCGGTCATCTTCATCACCCACAACGCCAACCACGCCTACCCGGTGGGCGACAGCTTCACCCTGCTCAACCGCGGCAAGTCCATGGGCACCTACGCCAAGGCCGACATTTCCAAGGAAGCGCTGCTGGACATGATGGCCGGTGGGGCCGAGATGAAGACGCTGATGGAAGACCTGGAAGGAGTGACCATCTGATGCCCAAGCTTTCATTCCCGCCGGGGCGCACGCACGACCTGGCCTGCCTGGGCCGGCTCGCGGTGGACCTGTACGCCCAGCAGTTCGGCAGCCGCCTGGAAGACGCGCGCAGCCTGGCCATGTACCTGGGCGGCAGCTCGGCCAACCTGGCCTTCGGTGTGGCGCGCCTGGGTTGCAGGAGCGCCATGGTCTCGCGCGTGGGCAACGAGCAGATGGGCCGCTTCCTGCTGGAGCGCCTGCAGGCCGAAGGCTGCGACGTGAGCCAGGTGCAGATCGACCTGCAACGCCTGACCGCCCTGGTGCTGCTGGGCATCAAGGACCGCGACACTTTCCCGCTGCTGTTCGTGCGTGAGAACTGCGCCGACATGGCCATCGACGCTTCGGCCATCAGCGAGGACTTCATCGCCCAGTGCCGTGCGCTGGCCATCACCGGCACCCACCTGTCCACCGAAGGCACGCGCGCCGCCGCGCACAAGGCGCTGCAGGCCGCGCGTCGCCACGGCACCGTGACCGTGCTGGACATCGACTACCGCCCCGTGCTGTGGGGCCTCACCTCGCGCGGCGCGGGCGAGAACCGCTACGTGGCCGACGCGGGCGTGACGCGCCAGCTGCAGGAATCGCTGCCGCTGTTCGATCTGCTGGTGGGCACGGAAGAAGAGTTCTTCATTGCGGGAGGTGTGGCGGACGACCTGATCGCCAGCCTGCGCGCCGTGCGCGCGCTGTGCCCGCAGGCCACGCTGGTGGTCAAGCGAGGCGCCCTGGGCTGTTGCGTGATCGAAGGCGCTGTGCCCGACCACATCGACGCCGCGCCCACCTACCGGGGCGAACGCGTGGAGGTGCTCAACGTGCTGGGCGCGGGCGACGCTTTCCTCTCGGGTCTGATGGCCAGCCTGCTGCAGGGCAAGGACTGGGCCGAAGCGACCCAGGTGGCCAACGCCTGCGGCGCCATCGTGGTCTCGCGCCATGCCTGCTCGGCCGCCATGCCCACGCCGGCCGAACTGGCCCACTGGTTCGGCGGCAGCCGTTGCCCCAAGGTCGACGCCGACGAGCAGCTGGCCCACCTTCACCGCGTGACGGCCGCACGCCCGAGCTGGAACGAGCTGTGCGTGATGGCCTTCGACCACCGCAGCCAGTTCTACGACATCGCGCGCGCCGCTGGCGCCAGCGAATCGCGCATTCCAGCCTTGAAGAAGCTGCTGGTGCAGGCGGCCGAGCAGGTGGAGCGCAGCCGCCAACTGCAGGGCCACACCGGGGTTCTGATCGACGGCGGCGACTACGGCCGCGACGCGCTGGCCAGTGCCACCGGGCGCGGCTGGTGGGTGGGTCGCCCGGTCGAGCTGCCCGGTTCGCGCCCCTTGCGTTTTGACGGCACGCGTTCGGTGGGCAGCGCGCTCATCCACTGGCCGACCGAGCAGGTGGTCAAGTGCCTGGTGCACTACCACCCGGACGATCACTTTGAGCTGCGCCTGCAGCAGGAGCAGACGGTGTTGGAACTGTGGGAGGCCACGCGCGAGAGCGGCAACGAGCTGCTGCTGGAGATCATTCCCCCGAAGGCGATGACGCCCGACGGCACGGCAGACGCCGCCGTGCTGCGCGCGGTCAAGCGCTTCTACAACCTGGGTGTGAAACCCGAATGGTGGAAGCTCGCGCCCATGCAGGAGCAAGGCTGGCGCGATCTGGAAGCGCTCATCAGCGAGCGCGACCGCCACTGCCGCGGCGCCGTGATCCTGGGCCTGAACCAGCCGCTGGATTTCCTGGCGTCCAGTTTTGCCAACGCCACCAACCCCATCGTCAAGGGTTTCATGGTCGGGCGCACACTCTGGGCCGACGCCTCGCTCAAGTGGTTCCGCGGCGATATCGACGACGCGGCCCTGATCGACGAGGTGGCTCGCAACTTCGCGGTGCTGGTGGACGCCTGGCGCTCGCGCCACACCGCACAACGCGCAGCAGCCTGAACATGGACCATCCCCGCGTCGCCTTCGGCGCCACCCCCTCAAGGGGGCGATGCGAGTGGCCCGGCGGAGCCGGTTCCACCGCATCCTGGGCCTAAGGCACGCACGCCGAAAACGTTCGAAGATTGAAACCATGAAAACCGTACGACTCACGATGGCGCAGGCCCTGGTCAAGCACCTGGCCGCCCTGCGGATGGAGGTGGAACACCTCGACGGCCGCACCTCGATCGAACCCTACTGCGGCGGCGTGTTCACCATCTTCGGCCACGGCAACGTGGCCGGCCTGGGCGAAGCCTTGGCGGCCGAGCGTGACCATCTCAGGACCTACCGCGCCCACAACGAACAGACCATGACGCACGCCGCCATCGCCTTCGCCAAGGCCCAGTTCCGCCAGCGCATCATGGCCGTGTCCACCAGCATCGGCCCGGGCGCGACCAACATGGTCACGGCGGCGGCCGTGGCGCACGTGAACCGCCTGCCGGTCCTGCTGCTGCCGGGCGATGTGTTCGCCACACGCCGCCCCGACCCTGTGCTGCAGCAGATCGAAAGCTTCGGCCAGGGCGACGTGAGCGCCAGCGACTGCTTCCGCCCCGTCACGCGTTACTTCGACCGCCTCACCCGGCCCGAGCACATCCTCACCGCGTTGCCGCGTGCCATCCAGACGATGACGGACCCGGCCAACTGCGGCCCGGCCTGCCTCTCGCTGCCGCAGGACGTGCAGGCCATGGCCTTCGACTGCCCCGAGGACTTCCTCAACCCCGGTGTGCTGCGCTTCCGCCGCCCGCCGGCCGACGAGCGCGAACTGGCCAACGCCATCGCGCTGCTGCGCGGCGCCAAGTGCCCGCTCATCGTGGCCGGTGGGGGGGTGCTCTACAGCCAGGCCTGGGTCGCACTGCGCGCCTTCGTCGAGACGCACGGCGTGCCGGTGGTCGAGTCGCACGGCGGCAAGAGCAGCCTGCCCTGGGACCACCCGCTCAACCTCGGCGCCATCGGTGTCGACGGTGTGTCCTGGGCCAATGAGATGGCGCGCGAGGCCGACGTGGTGTTCGCCGTCGGCACCCGCCTGCAGGACTTCACCACCGGCTCGCACGCCCTGTTCCCGCAGGCCCAACTGCTGAGCCTGAACGTGCAGCCCTACGACGCCGGCAAGTGGAGCGGCACCGCCCTGGTGGCCGACGCCCGCGTGGGCCTGGGCCAGCTCGAAACCGGCCTGGCCGGCTGGGCCGCCGACGCCGCCTGGACGGACCGCGCGAAGCAGCAGGCCGCGGCCGCGAACGCCCGCATCACCGAACTGACCACCAACGTCCCGAAGGACATGCTGCCCTACGACGCCGAAGTCATCGGCGCGGTGCGCGACTCGGCCACCGAGCTGGGCCTGGACAGCGGCCAACACGACGTGGCCCTGTGCGCCGCCGGCACGCTGCCCGCCGAGCTGCACAAGCTCTGGCGCGCCAGCCTGCCGGGCAACTACCACATGGAGTACGGCTATTCGTGCATGGGCTACGAAGTGGCCGGCGGACTGGGCGTGAAGATGGCCCGTCCGGACCAGGAGTCCATCGTGCTGGTGGGCGACGGCTCCTACATGATGGCCAACTCCGAGCTGGCCACCTCGGTCATGCTCGGCCAGAAGATCATCGTGGTGGTGCTGGACAACCGCGGCTACGGCTGCATCCAGCGCCTGCAGACAGCGACCGGCAGCCCGGCCTTCAACAACCTGCTCGACGACTGCGTGCCCGAAGGCGGCGAGCGCAGCAGCATCGACTTCGCGATGCACGCGCGGTCCATGGGCGCTGACGCGGTGCACGTGAAAGACGTGGCCGAGCTCAAGGCCGCCATGGTCAAGGCCCGCCAGGCCAGACGCACCCAGGTCATCGTGATCGACACCACCCACACCCGCACCACCGATGGCGGCTGCTGGTGGGAAGTGGCTATTCCTGAAGTGTCCGGCCGCGCCGGGGTGCGCGAAGCCCATGAACGCTACACCCAGGCACAACGACTGCAGCGCCTCTGACCCCCATCCCATCAAAATCGAAAGAGTGAGAACACCATGAGCTGGAACGTCCGTATCGGCATCAACCCCCTGTCGTGGATGAACGACGACCTGCCCTCGCTGGGCGGGGAAACGCCGCTGGAAACCGCACTGAAGGAAGGCAAGGAGATCGGTTACGAAGGTTTCGAGCTGGGCAACAAGTTTCCGAAGGACGGCCCGGGCCTGAAGGCCAAGCTCGACGAGTTCGGCCTGGCCTGCGTGTCGGGCTGGTACTCGGGTTTCCTGGCCGAGCTGGAGCCGGGCCAGACCAACGAACAGGCCGTCGCCGCGGAGATCGAACGCTGCAAGGCGCACATGAGCAAGCTGCAGTTCAACGGCGTCAAGGTGGTGGTCTACGGCGAGTGCGCCGGCACCGTGCAGGGTCAGATGGACACGCCGGTGTCCAAGCGCCCGCAGTTTGCCAGCGATTCAATGTGGCTGGCCTACGCCGAGCGCCTGAACGCTTTCGGCGAGCACCTGCTCCAGACCTACGGCATCCAGCTGGCCTACCACCACCACATGGGCGCCTACGTCGAATCGCCCGCCGACGTGGACAAACTGATGGCGCTCACCGACCCGGCCAAGGTTTTCCTGCTGTTCGATACCGGCCACGCCTACTTCGGTGGCGCCACCAGCCCGGTGGAGCTGCTGAAGAAACACGTCAAGCGTGTGGTGCACGTGCACTGCAAGGACGTGCGCACGCCCGTGATCGCCCAGGCGCGCAACGACGGCTGGAGTTTTCTGAACGGTGTGATCAATGGCACCTTCACCGTGCCGGGCGATGGCAGCATCGACTACGCCAGCGTGCTCAAGACCTTGAAGGACAACGGCTACGAAGGCTGGCTGGTGGTCGAGGCCGAGCAGGACCCGGCGGTGGCGCCGAGCTACCAGTACGCCCAGAAGGGCTACGAGACCCTGCGCTCGTTGGTGGACAGCCTGAACTGATCGACAGGAGACACACCATGGTCAGCCCATTGCTCGCCAAGGCCGCGCCCACCGGGCGCGAGATCGTCAACGTCACGCCCGAAAGGGCCGGCTGGACGCATGTGGGCTTTCGCGCCCTGCGCCTGGCGGCCGGAGAGTCGGAAACGGTGGACACCGGCGAGCGCGAGCTGTGCCTGGTGGTGCTCACCGGCACGGTGGACGTCACCATCGACGGTGAAACGTACGCCAACATGGGCACGCGCAGCAGCGTGTTCGAAGAGGTGTCGCCGGCCGCGGTCTACGTGCCGCCCGGCAAGGTGGTGCACATCCGTGCGGTGCGCGCGGCCGAGGTGGCGCTGTGCACGGCGCCGGCCGATGCGCGCAACCGCAAGGTCAGCGTGCTGGATTCTTCAAAGATGAAACGCAGCGTGCGCGGCAAGGGCACGAACACGCGCTACGTCTGCGACATCCTGCCGCACGACGACCCGACCGCGGCGCACCTGCTGGTGGTGGAGGTGGTGACGCCGGCCAGCCATTCCAGCAGCTACCCGCCGCACAAGCACGATCAGGAAACGCCGCCGGTCGAGACCCAGCTGGAAGAGACCTACTACCACCGCCTCAACCCGCCGCAGGGGTTTGCCTTCCAGCGCGTCTACACCGACGACCGCAGCATGGACGAAGCCTGCGCGGTGGAAGACCACGACGTGGTGATGGTGCCGCGCGGTTACCACCCGGTGGTGGCGCCGCACGGCTACGACCTGTACTACCTGAACGTGATGGCGGGGCCGAACCGCTTCTGGGTCTTCAAGAACGACCCGGCGCATGAGTGGATGATCAAGTAGCTCCCCCCGCGCCGCCTGCGGCGTCACCCCCCAGGGGGCGATGCGAGTGGCCCGGCAAAGCCGGTTCCACCGCATCCTGAAGAGAGTCACGCGCTCCGGAGTGAGCAGGGACTTTCCGGCGCGGAGGATTTGACCGAGGGCATCGCGGAGCCGGCTTCGCCGGGCCCAGATGCCGTCCCCTTTCAGGGGGGAAGCCGCGTCAGCGGCGCAGGGGGGTTACTCCACCTCGTGCCGGTCGGCGGCGGCGAACAGGTCTTGGGCAAAAGCCGGATCGGAGTCCAGCAGGTCCATGGCCATGGCGCGCACCTGTTCGGCTTCTTCGAAACGGGTCAGCTTGCGCGGGGTGGTGACGGCCAGAAGCCGCGCGCTCAACAGGGCGCGGGCGCGTTGCAGGCCTTCGTGGAACCAGGCGGCGATCGGGGCGACCAGGGAAGGGTGGGCGGTGTGGGCAAGGACGCTGGACATGGCGTTTCTCCTATCAAGCAAGCAAACAACAAATGTTGCAGTGCAGTATAGGGTAAACCCTAGGTTTTTGCATCAGCCCTGATCAAGAATCCCCACGCGCCGTGACGCAATGCCCGTTTCGAGCCCGGTGTGAGGTGGCATGCGTTCCGTTCAAACCTGCGGCTGTGCGGCGCGCCGGATCCAGTCACGGAACGCTTGCAGCGGCGGGTAGCCCTCACGGTGCGCAGGCCATGCAAGGTAATAGCTCCCGCTTTCCAGCGGGCCGTCCACGGGCATGACCAGATCGCCGCGCGCGAGTTCGCCGTCGATCAGGAACCGGGGCAGCAGGGCGCAGCCGAGTCCGGCGGTGGCGGCTTGCGCGGCCATCGCGAACTGATCGACCAGCATGCCGTGGACCTCGGCGGCGTGCACACCCATCGCCGCGAACCAGCGCTCCCAGGCGTCGGGGCGGCTGACCAGGTGCAGCAAGGGCGCAGAGAGCAGGTCGGCGGCGGACCGGATCGGGTGTTGTGCCAGCAGCCCGGGGCTGCACACGGGCACCACCGTCTCGTTCATCAGGCCATCCAGTGTGGCGCCGGGCCACTGCGGCGTGCCGAAGTGGATGGCGGCGTCCATCGACTCGGCTTGGAAGTCAAAGGGCACCAGTCGCGTCGTCAGATTGACGGTGATGCCGGGGTTGTGCGCCAGAAACTGCGGCAGCCGGGGCGCGAGCCAGCGGGTGCCAAAGGTCGGGAGGATGGCCAGGTTCAGCGTGCCGCCCCGGGGGTTGGCCCGAAAGGCCAGGGTGGCGGCGGACACGCGCCGCAGCGCGGCCCGGATTTCCTGGGCGTAGGCCTCGCCCGCCATGGTCAGGCGGACCGTCTGGCGCTCCCGGGTGAACAACTCGGCGCCGAGCTGTTCCTCCAGCCCCCGGATCTGCCGGCTGACCGCGCTTTGCGTGAGGTGGAGCTCGCCGGCGGCTGCGGTGAAGCTGCCCAGCCGGGCGGCCGCCTCAAAGGCTCTGAGCACGCCCATCGATGGCAGGAACCGTGGGGGGAGTTGGGGTTGGGTCATTGCCGTTGGTCATTCGAAAACCGAATGACATCGGTCGGCATTATCGTTTGACCTGCCTCTATGTCCCGGCAAAACTACCTCCCTGTACCGCGGAGTTGAGAAGGCTTCAGAATGAACTGGGCTGCTCTCTGTGCCTGTGGAAGTCCCCCTCCATGTCGCCATGAACCACCCTGATCGCCTGAGTCCCGACGAAATCCGCTCGCATTGGGCCTGCCCATGAACCTCGATCCCCGTTCACACGGCCTGTGGGAGGCCTCCGCACCTCCGGCACCGACCACTTCGGCGCTGACCTCGACGCTGCACGCCGATGCGGTGGTGGTCGGCGCCGGGTACACCGGTCTGTCGGCCGCCCTGTACCTGGCGCAGCGCGGCGCCCGCGTGGTGGTGCTGGAGGCGCAGGAGGTGGGCTTTGGTGGCTCCGGGCGCAACGTGGGCCTGGTCAATGCCGGCATGTGGGTCATGCCCTCCGCGCTGCCCGGCGAGCTGGGCGAAACACGGGGCACCCGGCTCTTGAACCAGCTGGGCAACGCACCCTCCCTGGTGTTCGAGCTGATCGAGCGCCACGGCATGGACTGCGAGCCGCAGCGCAGCGGCACCCTGCACTGCGCCCCCGACGCGGCGGGCCTGCGCGACCTGCACGAACGGGCGCGCCAGTGGCAGGCCCTGGGTGCGCCCGTGAGGGTGTTGTCCCAGGCCGAGACGGCGCAGAAGACCGGCACCGAGGCGTACCTGGGCGCGCTGCTGGACCTGCGCGCGGGCACCGTCCAGCCCCTGGCCTACGCCCGGGGGCTGGCCCATGCCGCCATAGCCGCCGGTGCGCAGCTGCACACCCGCACGGCGGTGACCTCGGTGCAGGACGAGGGACAGCACTGGCGCCTGGACACCGCGGGTGGCGCCGCCGTTCACGCGCCCTGGGTGATCGTGGCCACCAACGCCTATTCCAGCGCCGACGGGCCCTGGGGCGCGCTGCAGGCCGAGCTGGTCCGGCTGCCGTACTTCAATATGGCGACGACCCCGCTGCCGCCCGCGGTTCTGAAACACATCCTTCCCGAGCGCCAGGGCGCCTGGGACACGCGCCAGGTGCTGTCCTCCTTCCGTCTGGACCGCCAGGGACGCCTGGTGTTGGGCAGCGTCGGCGCGCTGCGTGGCCTGGGCCACCGCATCCACCGCGACTGGGGCCGCCGCGCCCTGGTTCGGCTGTTCCCGCAACTGCGCGGCGTTTCCTTTGAACACGAGTGGTACGGGCAGATCGGCATGACGGCCAACGCGCTGCCGCGTTTTCACCCACTGGCCCGCAACACCGTGGCCTTCTGCGGCTACAACGGGCGCGGCATCGCACCCGGCACGGTGCTGGGCCGCGAGCTGGCGCGCCTGGTGCTGGGCGAGATCACGGCCGCGGACCTGTCGCTGCCCGCCACCGACACCGCGCCGGCGCGGCTGAAGGCGGCGCGGGAAGTTTTCTACGAGATCGGCGCGCAGTTCTCGCACCTCGTCGGTGCCCGGTGATCAGCAACACCCCCTGCGCCGCTGTGCGGCTTCCCCCCTCAACCTCTCCTTCCACAACATCCCCTGAAATCCCCATGCCCCATCCCCTGTCCCAAACCACTTCGCAACGGCTGGCCCGCCTGGGTGTGGACCCCAGCGCATTCACCGGCGGTGCACTGACCGTGTGCTCGCCGATCGACGGCAGCGCGATCGGCGCCGTGCATCCGGCCTCGGCCGAAGCGGTCGCAGAGGCTGTCGGCCGGGCCGAGTCGGCCTTCAAGGCCTGGCGCAGCGTGCCCGCGCCGCGCCGCGGCGAGCTGATCCGCCTGTTCGGCGAGGAGCTGCGCGAGCACAAGCAGACACTGGGCGAGCTGGTGTCGGTGGAGGCGGGCAAGATTCGCTCCGAGGGCCTGGGCGAGGTGCAGGAAATGATCGACATCTGCGATTTCGCGGTCGGTCTCTCGCGCCAGTTGTACGGCCTGACCATCGCCTCCGAGCGCCCCGGCCACCGCATGATGGAAACCTGGCACCCGCTGGGTGTGGTGGGCGTGATCAGCGCTTTCAACTTCCCGGTCGCGGTCTGGGCCTGGAACGCCGCGCTGGCCGTGGTCTGCGGCGACGCCGTGGTGTGGAAACCGTCGGAGAAGACACCGCTGTCGGCGCTGGCCTGTCAGTCCCTGTTCGAGCGCGCCGCGCGCCGCTTCGGCGACGAGGCCCCGGCAGGCCTGTCGGAGCTGGTGATCGGCGCGCGCGACGCGGGCGAGGCGCTGGTGGACGACGTGCGCGTGGCCCTGGTCTCGGCCACCGGCAGCACCCGCATGGGGCGCGAGGTCGGGCCCCGGGTGGCGCGCCGTTTCGGTCGCTCGCTGCTGGAGCTGGGCGGCAACAACGCGGTCATCGTCGCGCCCACGGCCGATCTGGACCTGGCGGTGCGCGGCATCGCCTTCGCCGCCGTCGGCACCGCCGGCCAGCGCTGCACCAGCACGCGCCGCCTGATCGTGCACCAGAGCCACCAGGCCGTTCTGGTGCAGCGGCTGAAGAAGGCCTACGCTGGCCTGCCCATCGGCCACCCGCTGGCGGCCGACACCCTGGTCGGGCCGCTGATCGACGCCCAGAGCTTCGAGGCCATGCAAAGCGCTTTGCGCGCGGCGACTGAACAGGGTGGCCGGGTGTTCGGCGGCGAGCGGGTGCTGGCGGCGCAATACCCCGAGGCTTATTACGTCAAACCGGCCATCGTGGAGATGCCCGCGCAGACCGAGACGGTCTGCCACGAGACCTTCGCGCCCATCCTGTACGTGATGAGCTACGAGCGTTTCGAGGATGCGGTGGCGCTGCAGAACGCCGTGCCCCAGGGCCTGTCCTCGGCCATCTTCAGCAACGACCTGCGCGAGACCGAGGCCTTTCTCTCAGCGACGGGCTCCGATTGCGGCATCGCCAACGTGAACATCGGCACCTCGGGCGCCGAAATCGGCGGCGCCTTCGGCGGCGAGAAGGACACCGGCGGCGGACGCGAGTCGGGCTCGGACGCCTGGAAGGCCTACATGCGGCGCGCCACCAACACCATCAACTACTCGCGCGAGCTGCCGCTGGCGCAAGGTGTGCGCTTTGACGTTTGACGTCCCCCCGCAGCGCTTCGCGCTACCCCCCAGGGGGCTGAGGGCCGCGGCTCCAAGCCTGCCTGCGCAGGCTTGGACGGTCCGAAGAAGCCTCGCCTCTGGCGAGGCTGCGGCCTGCAAGGCGCACTGGCCGTCCGGCAGAGCCGGCCCGGCGGTGCCCTGGGTTGGGCCGCTTCATGCGTTGCGGGTGGCGCTCCGGTGCCATGGGAACGGATACGGCTTCGCCTCATGCTTCGTGGTCTTCCGTTGATCACTCTGTCTTTGTGTTGATGCCGTCGAAAAACCCCGGCGCCAGCGCCTCCCGCAGGTAGGCCACCAGGGCCGTCACCGCGCGCGGCACGTGGGCCGAATAGGGCCGGATCGCGTAGAGCTGTTCGGCGAACGCGCCCACCGGCTTCCACGCCGGCAGCACCTGCACCAGCTTGCCCGCGAGCAGGCTGGCCTGCGCGCTGAAGTCGGGCAGCAGCGCAATGCCCAGCCCGCCCAGGGCCGCGTCGCGCAGCGCCTCGCTGTTGTTGGCCGCCAGCGAGCCCGACACCTGCACCGTCACCCGATCGGCGCCGGCCTGAGGCCTGAGCGGCTCCAGCGTCCAGGCCGGTGTGTCCTGCGAGCGTGGGTAGTGCAGGCAGTTGTGCCGCGCCAGATCGGCCGGCGCCTGCGGCGTGCCCTGGCGGCGCAGGTAGGCGCGGCTGGCCACCAGCACCGAGCGCGTGGCGCACAGCGTCCAGGCCACGTGGGTGTCGGGCGGGTTGGCCGTGTGGCGGATCGCCAGGTCGAAGCCCTCGGTGGCCAGCGACGACAGGTGGTCCGACAGGTTCAGCTCCAGCCGCACCTCGGGGTACTGGCGCAGGAAACCGGCCAGGTGCGGCACCAGCTGCTGGCGGGCGAAGGCCACGGGCGCCGTCACGCGCAGCAGGCCACGCGGCGCGCCCGCCGCATCACGCACCTGCGCGAAACACTGCGCGATGTGTTCGAACGAGGCCCGGGTGTCGTCCACCAGGCGCTGGCCGGCCTCGGTCAGGCGCACGCTGCGCGTGGTGCGCTGCACCAGCGCCACGCCCGCCATGCGCTCCAGCTCGGCGATGCGCTGGCTCACCGCCGCCTTGCTCACGCCCAGCCGTGCCGCCGCCGCCGTGTAGCTGCCCTGCTGGGCCAACACGCCCAGCCAGTGGAAGTGGCCCCAAAGCTCTTGGTGCCGTTCGTGGATCTTCGGTTCGTTCATGGGGCGTATTGTTCATGATTTTGAACAATCAATTCAGGTTTTCGGCCTTGTATCGGGCGGGTGCGCTCCCTACACTGCATCCACCGTTTACCCACACCGAGACACACCATGACCACCGCCATCACCCACTACATCGCTGGCGCCCGCGCTGCCGGCACCTCCCCCCGCGCGCAGGACGTGTTCAACCCCGCCACCGGCGCCGTCACCGGCCGCGTGGCGCTGGCCAGCGCCGTTGACGTGGACGCCGCCGTGGACGCCGCGCAGGCCGCGTTCCCGGCCTGGTCGGACACGCCGCCGATCCGCCGCGCCCGTGTGATGTTCAAGTTCTTGGAGCTGGTGAACCAGCACAAGGACACGCTGGCGCAGCTGATCACGGCCGAACACGGCAAGGTGTTCACCGACGCGCAGGGCGAGGTGGCTCGCGGCATCGACATCATCGAATTCGCCTGCGGCATCCCGCAACTGCTCAAGGGCGACTTCACCGACCAGGTCTCCACGGGCATGGACAACTGGACCCTGCGCCAGCCCCTGGGCGTGGTGGCCGGCATCACGCCGTTCAACTTCCCCGTGATGGTGCCCATGTGGATGTTCCCGGTGGCCATCGCCGCCGGTAACACCTTCGTGCTCAAGCCCAGCCCCATCGACCCCAGCGCCAGCCTTTTCATGGCCGAACTGCTGCAACAGGCCGGTCTGCCCAATGGCGTGTTCAACGTGATGCAGGGCGACAAGGAAGCCGTGGACGCGCTGCTGGTGCACCCGGACGTGAAAGCCATCAGCTTCGTGGGCTCCACCCCCATCGCCAACTACATCTACGAGACCGGCGCCCACCACGGCAAACGCGTGCAGGCCCTGGGCGGCGCCAAGAACCACATGGTGGTCATGCCCGACGCCGACCTGGACCAGGCGGTGGACGCATTGATCGGCGCGGCCTACGGCAGCGCCGGCGAGCGCTGCATGGCCATCTCGGTGGCGGTGCTGGTGGGCGACGTGGCCGACAAGATCATGCCCAAGCTGATCGAGCGCACCAAGGCGCTCAAGGTGCTCAACGGCACCAACCTCGCCGCCGAAATGGGCCCGATCGTGACGGCCGCCGCGCACCAGCGCATCACGGGCTACATCGAGGTGGGTGCGGCCGAAGGCGCCAAGCTGCTGGTGGATGGCCGCCAGTTCGATGCGAAGCAGCCCGGCGAAGGCTGCGAAGGCGGTTTCTGGATGGGCGGCACGCTGTTCGACCACGTGACCCCCGACATGCGCATCTACAAGGAAGAGATCTTCGGCCCGGTGCTGAGCTGCGTGCGGGTGCAGGATTTCGCCGAGGCGGTGAACCTGATCAACGCCCACGAGTTCGGCAACGGCACCAGCTGCTTCACGCGCGACGGCAACGTGGCGCGCGAGTTCGCCCGCCGCATCCAGGTGGGCATGGTCGGCATCAACGTGCCGATCCCCGTGCCCATGGCCTGGCAGGGTTTCGGTGGCTGGAAGAAGAGCCTGTTCGGTGACATGCACGCGTACGGCGAAGAGGGCGTGCGCTTCTATACGAAGCAGAAGTCGATCATGCAGCGCTGGCCCGAGTCGATCGGCAAGGGCGCCGAGTTTGTGATGCCGACCGCGAAGTAGATCCCCCCCGCGCCGCCTGCGGCGTCACCCCCCAGGGGGCGCCACTGGCGGCCCGGCGGAGCCGGTTCTGCGGTGGCCTTGGCTGGCGCACTTCCATCTTGCGGGTCTGTCGCCTCGTCGCTCTTTTGGGTGGCGGGGCTTTTTTGTGCCTGCTTCTCTTCGGCCAGATGTAGGGCATATCCGACTCCGCGAATGTCCCCCGGGCCTGCGATCCTCCTCCTTTACTTCGCTGCGCCGGATACGCCATGCACCTGGCCAGCCAACACGGAGGGTCGCCCACACCCGGCCTGCGAGCACCAGCCAACAAGCACCAGCACCGCTTGCAACAAGGTTGTCGACGCAAAGGGCTGGGTTTTCAACGGGTTACTGGGTAGAGTGGCTGGTTATCACCGACCACGATCCCAGGAGACCCTCCATGTACACCGCCGCCCCCACCCGCTACGACAGCATGCCCTACCGGACTTGCGGACACAGCGGTCTGCGACTGCCCGCCATTTCGCTGGGCCTGTGGCACAACTTCGGCGACAGCACGCACCTGGACACCCAGCGCGCCCTGCTGCACACCGCATTCGATCTGGGCATCACCCACTTCGACCTCGCCAACAACTACGGCCCGCCGGCCGGCAGCGCCGAAACCAACTTCGGCGAACACCTGCGGCGCGACTTCCGGCCCTACCGCGACGAACTGCTTATCTCCACCAAGGCCGGCTGGGACATGTGGCGCGGGCCGTACGGCCAGGGTGGCGGTTCGCGCAAATACGTGCTCGCCAGCCTGGACCAGAGCCTCAAGCGCATGGGGCTGGACTACGTGGACATCTTCTATTCGCACCGCTTCGACCCCGACACCCCGCTGGAAGAAACCATGGGCGCGCTGGCCACGGCGGTGCAGCAGGGCAAGGCGCTGTACGTGGGCATTTCCAGCTACTCGGCCGGCAAGACCCGCGAGGCCGCGGCGCTGCTGCGGCAGATGGGTGTGCGCTGCCTGATCCACCAGCCGTCCTACAACCTGCTCAACCGCTGGGTCGAAGGCGAGCTGCTCGATACCCTGAAAGCCGAGGGTATCGGCTGCATCGCCTTCAGTCCGCTGGCCCAGGGCCTGCTGACCGGCAAGTACCTCAATGGCGTCCCCGAGTCGGCGCGCATCAACCAGCCGGGCGGTGGCTCGTTCAAGCCCGAACACCTGAGCGAACAGAACCTGGCCCATGTGCGCGCGCTCAACGAGATCGCCGCGTCGCGGGGTCAGAGCCTGGCCCAGATGGCCGTGGCCTGGGTGCTGCGCCAGCCGGGCATGACCTCGGCCCTGATCGGCGCCAGCAAGCCCGAGCAGATCGTGGATCTGGCGGGCGCGCTGGACAACCTCGCCTTCAGCGCCGAAGAGCTGGCCGCGATCGACCAGCACGCGGTGGAAGGCGGCATCAACCTCTGGAAGAAGCCGTCGACCGACCAACGGCCTTGAAGCTTGCTGAACCTTGCTGTTACGGCTCGCCGATCAAGGTGCCCCAAGGTTTGTCGGTTTCGCCGATGAGGCGGGCCACCACCTTGGCCGCTGGCGTGAGGTGGCCTTGCTTGGGCAGGGCCAGGGTCACGTAGCGCCGCAGATCGGGGCTGACGATGCGGGCGGCCTGCAAGCCGCCCGCGCGCATTTCCTCCGCCACCGAAAACGGCCCCAGCACCGAGTACAGCCCAGGTGAATGGGCCACCAGCTCTTTCTGCACGCGCAACGAGTCGGCCTCCACCACCGCCTGCAGTGCAAAGCCCTTGCTGCGCGCGGTTTCGTCCAGCACGGCGCGCCAGTGTGAGGGTCGGCGCGGCAGCACCAGGCGCAGGCCTTCCAACTGCACGAAGTCGACCGTGCCATCGCGCGTGAGCCGGTCGCCCGGTATCGACACCAGGTAGGTGCCGGCGGTGGCCAGCAGCTTTTCGTCCGCTCCGGTGGGTTTGCGGAAGCGGAACAGCACGGCCATGTCCACGCTGCCGGTGTCCAGCAGCGTGTCGAGCTCGCCGCCCTGGCCTTCGCGAATATTCAGGCGGATCAGCGGGTACTCGGCCTGCAGGCGCAGGTAGAGCCGGGTGATCAGCGGGTGCGCGGCCGAGGGCAGGATGGCCAGCCGCACCTCGCCCATGGGCAGGCCGGCGTCGGCGCGGATGTCGGCCAAGAGCTGGTCGGTGTCGCGCACCCAGCCGCGCACCCGGGTCTGCACCCGCTGACCGAGTTCGGTCAGCGCCACCCCGCGCCCGGTTCGGCGGAACAGCGGGCCGCCACAAGCCGCTTCCAGATCGCTGATCTGGCGGCTGATGTGCGATTGCACCGTGTGGCGCTGGGCCGCTGCCTTGGTGAAGCTGCCGAGCTCGGCCACTTCCAGAAACAGACGGAAGCTGTTGGGGTTGGTGGGTTGGCGTGGCGTCATTGATATGCCTTATGAGAGATGTCTGAAATCTCAGTTTGCATTCTATTCAGATGGCTCCTTGATTCCTAGACTCTGGCCCATCCCTTCCACATCCGTCATTTGAAGCATCAGGAGACACACCGCCATGAAGATCGCCAGTTTTGAAACAGAAGGTCGCGCCACGTACGGTGTCGTCGACGCCGCCGGGTTGTACCACCCGGTACCCGCAACCTTTCAGCAACGTTTTGCCGACCTGAAATCGGTCATCGCCGCGGGCGAACTGGCCAACCTTCCGGCCGCTACTGACGCAGGCCTGCGCGCCGACCAGGTGCGTCTGTTGCCCGTGATCCCCAATCCAGGCAAGCTGATCTGCGTCGGCCTGAACTACAAAAGCCACGTGGCCGAAACCAAGCGCGCCGACAGCGACTACCCCTCGCTGTTCCTGCGCTTCAATGACAGCCTGGCCGCGCACGGCGACGTGGTGCTGCGCCCGGCGTTCTCGGAGCGCTTCGACTGGGAGGGTGAGCTCGCGTTCGTCGTCGGCACCGGCGGCCGCCACATTGCCAAAGAAAACGCCTTTGAGCACATTGCCGGCTACGCCTGCTTCAACGACGTGAGCGTGCGCGACTGGCAGAAGCACACCCACCAGTTCACCCCCGGCAAGAACTTCCCCGGCACCGCGCCCTTCGGCCCGGTGCTGGTGACCCGCGACGAGGTGCCCGACGTGACCGCGCTCACGCTGGAGACGCGCGTCAACGGTCAGGTGATGCAGCACGCCAGCCTGGGCGACCTGATCTTCGACATCCCGACCATCGTGGCCTATGTGTCGCGCTTCACACCTCTCGCGCCCGGCGACGTGATCGCCACCGGCACCCCGGGTGGCGTGGGCGACCGCCGCGAACCGCCGCTGTACATGAAGGAAGGCGATGTGGCCGAGGTCGAGATCACTGGTCTGGGCGTGCTGCGCAACCGCATCGGCACCGACCATTCCGCAGCCTGAACCCGAGACAACCCCCCATGAGCACCCAACCCCAACTGCGCGTCGCCGTCGACATCGGCGGCACCTTCACCGACATGGCGGCTTTTGACGAAGCCACCGGCAAGCTGCTGTTCGGCAAGGCCCTGTCCACGCACGGCCAGCTGGTCAACGGCATCCAGGCCACGCTGGACAGCGCGAAGATCGACCTGAAGGACGGCAACCTGTTCCTGCACGGTTCCACCATCGCCATCAACACCCTGCTGGAGCGCAACGGCGCCAACACCGCGCTGCTGATCACCGAAGGCTTTCGCGACATCTACGAGATCGGCCGCGTCAACCGGCCCGACGCCTACAACCTTTTCTTCAACAAGCACCAGCCGCTGGTGAAACGCTCGCTGCGCTTCGAGGTGGCCGAGCGCCTGCGCGCCGACGGCAGCATCCACAAGCCGCTGGACGAGGGTGCTGTGCGCGCACTCGCCAAGGAACTGCGTGGCCAGGGTATCGAGGCGGTGGCCGTGCTGCTGCTGCACTCGTACCGCAACCCGGCGCACGAACAGCGCGTCAAGCAGATCCTGCAGGAAGAGCTGCCCGGCGCCTTCGTCTGCGCCTCGCACGAGTTGAGCCAGGAATACCGCGAATTCGAACGCGTCTCCACCGCCGTGGCCAACGCCTATGTGGGCCCGCGCGTCTCGGCCTACCTGGGCGAGCTGGAGCGGCACCTGAGCGCGAAGGGATTTGAAGGCGACTTCTACGTCGTGCAGTCCACCGGCGGCCTGTTCCCCAGCGCCCACGCCCGGCGCGACTGCGTGCGCATGCTCGAATCCGGCCCCGCGGCGGGGGTGATCGGCGCGCAGGCCATCTGCGCCCAGCTCGGCATGGGCGACGCCATCGCCTTCGACATGGGCGGCACCACGGCCAAGGCCGGTGTGATCAGCGAAGGCCGGCCATTGACGACGGGTTCGGCCCTGATCGGTGGTTACGAACGCGCGCTGCCGATCCAGATCCCGATGATGGACATCCACGAGGTGGGCACCGGTGGTGGCTCCATTGCTCGCATTGAAACCGGCAACGCGCTGCGCGTCGGCCCACAAAGCGCGGGCTCCATCCCCGGCCCGGTGGCCTACGGCCGCGGCGGCACCGAACCCACCGTGACCGACGCCAACCTGCTGCTCGGCCGGCTTGATGCCGAGCACTTCCTGGGCGGCGAACTCAAGCTCGACCTGGCCGGTTGCCAGCGCCAGATGCAGGAGCGCATCGCCGGCCCGCTGGAGCTGGACCCGACCGCCGCGGCCGACGGCATCCTGCGCATCGCGGTGACGCAGATGTCGCACGCGGTGAAGGCGGTGACCACCGAGCGCGGCCTGGACGCTGGCAGCTTCACGATGGTGGTGTATGGCGGCGCCGGCCCGCTGCACGCCTCGGCCATTGCCCGCGAACTCGGTATCCGCAAGGTGCTGATCCCGTACGCGCCGGGTTATTTCTCGGCCTACGGCATGCTGTTCTCCGACCGCCGCTACGACTACGTGCGCTCGGTGTTCCGCAAGCTCGACGACGTGTCGTTTGACGAGATCGAAGCGCTCTACCAATCGATGGAAGACGAAGGCCGCGCGGCACTGACGCAGTCGGGCACCCGGGCCGAAGACGTGGTGATCGAACGCGCCGCCGACATGCGCTACGTGGGCCAGGAACACGCGGTCACGGTGGACCTGCCCGGTGCTTTCTTCGTGGACAAGGACCGCTCGGCCATCAAGCGCCAGTTCGACGACCTGCACAAGGTGCGCTACGGCACCTCGGCGCCCAAGGAGCCGGCCGACCTGGTGAGCCTGCGCGTGACGGTGCTGGGCACCATGAAGAAGCCGCCCAAGCACAGCGTGGACGTGGGCGTGGCCGCACCCGAGAAGGCGTCGCTGCGCGACATCAAGCCGGTGTATTTCCGCCAGGGCGGCTGGGCCGAAACGCCGGTCTACAAGCGCGACCTGCTGCGCGCCGGCAACCAGATCGCGGGCCCGGCGCTGATCGAGGAACACGCCTCCACCACGGTGGTGCAGCCAGGCGACTCGCTGCTTGTGGACGAACTCGGCAACCTGCAAATCAACATCGGAGATGACCGGTCATGAACACACGAGACATCCAGAACCCGGCCGTCGATCCGGTCACCGTCGAAATCATCCGCAACGGCCTCTACGCCGTGACGGAGGAGATGAAGACCAACCTCACGCGCACCGCCTACAACCTCATCATTTACGAAGCACTCGACTTCACGGTCGGCCTGTTCACCAAGGAGGGCGACACGGTCTCCATTGGCCTGGGCCTGCCGATGTTCATCCGCGGCATGTCGGAAACCGTGAAGGCGAAGATCCGCCATTTCGGGGTCGAGAACATCCTGCCCGGCGACATCCTCGTCACCAACGACGCCTACACCACCGGCAGCCACCTGAACCACTTCACGTTCACGATGCCGATTTTTCACGAGGGCCGGCTCGAAGGCTTCACCTGCTGCATGGCGCACTGGCTGGACGTGGGCGGCACGCTGGGCAACGTCACCACCGACATCTTCAGCGAGGGCATCCAGATCCCGATCCTGAAGTACCAGCGCGAAGGCGTGGTCAACCAGGACCTGATCGACATCATCGCCATGAACGTGCGCCTGGCCGAGCGCGCCCTGGGCGACCTGCGCGCGCAGATCACCGCCATCACCACCGGTGAGCGCCGCTACGTGGAGCTGCTGCAGCGCTACGGTGCCGACGCGGTGAACGCGTCGATCCGCCAGATCATGGATTCCAGCGAGGCGGTGGCGCGCAAGAACACGCTGTCGATCCCCGACGGCGTGTACGAGGCCGAGTCCTTCATGGACGACGACGGCCTGGAGATCGGCAAGCGCATCCCGATCCGCGTGAAGGTGACGGTGACCGGCGACGAGATGACCGTCGATCTGTCGGACGTGTCCAAGCAGGTGCGCGGTTTCTACAACTCCGGCTTCACCACCGGCATCGCCTGCGCGCAGGTGGCCTACAAGTGCCTGACCACGCCGACCGACTACCCGGTCAACGACGGATCGTTCCGGCCGTTGAAGGTCATCATGCCCATGGGCACGGTGATCAGCGCCGAGCGCCCCTACCCGATGCGGGTGTGGATGACCTTCCCGATGACGGTGATCGACACCATCTTCAAGGCGCTCGCGCCGGCGATTCCGCACCGCTCCATCGCCGGCCACCACGCCGACCTGGTGTTCCCGAACATCCACGGCATCTCGCCCGAGGACGGTCGCCTCTTCATCGTCGGCATCGGCCCGCTGGGCGGCGGCTGGGGCGCCAAGAGCACGGAAGACGGCGTCTCGGTCACGGTCTGCATCAACGATGGCGACACCCACAACAGCCCGACCGAGCAGCTTGAAGCCAAGTACCCGGTGCTGGTCGAGAAGTACGAAATCCGCAAGGACAGCGCCGGTGCCGGCCGCTACCGCGGCGGCCTCGGGGCCGAGATGGTGGTGCAGGCGCTCAGCCCGTTCACCGTGACCACCCGCATCGACCGCGTGCATTGCAAGCCCTGGGGTCTGGAAGGCGGCGGCGACGCCATGGGCAACGGCCTGGCCGTGCGCCACAAGGGCGAGTGGAAGACCGACCACCTGAACGCCAAGATCTTCAACGTGCGGCTGGAGCGCGGCGACGCCTACAAGATGCTCTCGGGCGGAGGTGGCGGCTTCGGCAGCCCGCTGGACCGCGAACTGGACCTGGTGGCCGATGACGTGCGCGAAGGCTATGTGAGCGCCCAGGTGGCGCGCGAGGTCTACAAGGTGGCGCTGGATGGACATGGCCAGGTGGACCACGCCGCGACGCAGGCCCTGCGCAGCGGCCACGCCCCGGCAGCGGCCGAAGACGTGGCCTGGGACGGCCAGTGAGCACCGCCGTGGCCGACCCGCGCGCCGAACGCCTCGCCCACCTGTGGAGCCGGCTTTCGGCCCAGCACGTGACGCTGGGCGCCGGTTGCGGCTGCATGGTGGGCGGGGTCAGCGTCTCGCTGGAAGACTTTGAACTCGACATCGCCGACTACCTGTGGGCCGAGGGCGAGCGCCTGGGTGAGACCGTGGTGGTGGCCTTCCTGCTGCAGCCGGGCCCAATCGACCAGCAGAAGAAGCCGGTGGCGACTCTGCTGGCCCGGCTGGAAGAGGGCGAGGGCGACGAGGTCGTGGCCGACTGGCTGCTCAGTCGCCTGGCCCGCACGCTCGACTCGTTCGCCAAGCTGCACGGCCCTTCGTCGGTTTGACTCGGAAGCCCCCACCATGGCCTTCATCCTGCCCACTCTGAACGACGACACCGCCGGCCCGGCCGTGCGCGTGCCCATCACCGTGCTCACCGGTTTTCTCGGCAGCGGCAAGACCACGCTGCTCAACCGCCTGCTGCGCGAGCCGAATATGCACGGCACGGCGGTGGTCATCAACGAATTCGGCTCGGTGGGGCTGGACCACGACCTGGTGGACCACACCCAGGAAAACATGGTGCTGCTGGCCAACGGCTGCATCTGCTGCACCGTGCGCGGCGATTTGGTTGAGGCCTTCGAGCGCTTGGCGCAGAGCCCCGAGGCGCAGCGCGGTGAGCTGCGCCATGTGGTGGTGGAGACCACCGGCCTGGCCGACCCGGCGCCCATCCTGCACACCCTCATGGGCGACCCGCGTCTGGCGCGCCACTGGCGGCTGGCCGGCGTGGCCTGTACGGTGGACGCCTTCAACGCCATGGCCACGCTGGACCAGCACCCCGAGGCCGTGAAGCAGGCCGCGGTGGCCGACCGCCTGCTGCTGACCAAGACCGACCTGGTGCCGCCAGGGCAGCTCGCGCCGCTGTGCGAGCGGCTGCGCGCCATCAACCCGCTGGCGGCCCTGAGCACCGAACCCGATGGCGCCCTGCAGGCGCTGCTCGGCCTGCTGGAGCGGCCCAGCGCCGCGCTGGTGCCGATGCCGCTGCAAACCGACCCCGACAGCACGCGCTCGTTCTTTTTCCCGGTGAGCGCGCCAGGTCAGCGCGACCCGAACCGGCACGACGACCACATTCGCTCGCACGTGATCGTGCGCGAAGCGCCGCTCTCGCGCGAAGGCTTCATGGCCTGGCTGGACATGATCGCGGCCATGCGCGGCGACGACCTGCTGCGCGTCAAAGGCATCGTGCAGCTGGCCGACGACCCGGAGCACCCGATGGTCATCCACGGCGTGCAGCACCTGTTCCACCCGCCCCAGACCCTGCCGCGCTGGCCCAGTGAAGACCGGCGCACCCGCATTGTGTTCATTACGCGCGACATCGATGCCGAGGACATCGACGCGACCCTGCGCATTTTTGAAAGACGCCGCACCCGCGGGCCCCGTCCTGCCCAACCTGTTTGAATGTCAGAAGGAGACAAACCCATGACGATGATGAAGAAACTGATTGCCTGCGCCGTGCTCGGCGTGTGCAGCCTCTCGCCCGCGCTGGCGCAAGGCAAATTTCCCGAAGGCACGATGCGCCTGGTGGTGCCTTTCGCCGCTGGTGGTGGGGTGGACCAGGCCGCGCGCTTGCTGGGCCGCCAGCTGCAAACCGACCTCGGTGTGACGGTGATTGTGGAAAACAAGGCCGGCGCCAGCGGCACCATCGGCGGCAAGGCCGTGCAGATGGCCGCCCCCGATGGCATGACCCTGCTGTTCTCGGCCGCCACCCACGTGCTGGCCCAGCAGGTGCTGGCCAACCCGCCCTACAACCCGCAGACCGACTTTGCACCAGTGGCGCGTGTGGGCGAAGCACCCCTGCTGCTGGTGATACCGCCCAATGCACCGCAGAAGACGCTGAAGGAAGTGTTGGAAGCGGCCCGCGCGCAGCCCGACAAGTGGACCGCGGCCCTGCCAGCGCTGGGCGCACCCAGCCATCTGGCCACGTTATTGCTGGCCAAGCAGGGCAACCTCAAGCTCACCATGACGCCGTACCGTGGCACCGCGCCCGCGCTGGCCGACGTGGCCGGCGGGCATGTGCAGCTGCTCATGGATTCCATCATTTCACTGCAGGGCATGGCCAAGAGCGGCAAGGTCAAGCCCATCGCCACCACCTCCGCCAAGCGCAGCGGCGTGGCGCCCGACGTGCCGACCGCGGTGGAAAGTGGTTACCCGGGTCTGGTCTACAACTCCTGGTACGGGGTGTGGGCCCCCAAGGGCACGCCCGCTGACCGGGTGCAGCTGCTGAACACAGCCATCAACAAGGCGGTCGCCGGACTGGCCCGAACCGGATCGTTCACGGCGCTGGGCATCCTGCCGGTGCTGGAGACCACCGACCAGTTCCGCCAGTTCGTGGCGGCCGATGTGGGCCGCAGCGCCGAACTGCTCAAGGAAGCGGGCTTCAAGCCGGAATGAACGGCTGTCCCCCAAGTAAAAAGTAAAAAGGGCCGCTGGATGCGGCCCTTTTCATGGGTGTGCGGCGATCAGCTCAGCACCACGCTGGACAAGCGCCGGCGGTAGGTGGCCACCGTCGGGTCTTCGGGCGGCACCTGGCCTTCGGCGACCTTGGGCTTGGGCGGTTCGATGATGTCGAGAATGGCGATGTAGGTCTTGCGGGCCAGGTCTTCGCTCCAGGCCTTGTCGCGCATCAGGATTTCCAGCAGCTCGTCCATCGCCGGCACGAACTGGCTGTGGGCCATGAGCAACTGGGCCAGGGCGAAGCGGCTGTCGAAATCGCGCTTGTTGGCGGTGATCGCGGCCTGCAGTTCGGCCGCGCGGGCCTGCGGGTCGTTCACTGTGGCCTGGGCGTCGCGCGCTGTCATCCAGCGGTTGAGCGAGTCGAGCCGGCGCACGCCGGCGGCCTTGGCGATCACGGGGGCGAAGGCCACCTTGGCGTCGTCGTCGCGGTCCAGTTCCAGCAGCAGTTTCACCAGGTCGAAACGCGCGTCGTCGTTGTTGGGGTCGGTCTGCACCGCCTGCTGCAGCTTCTCCAGCGCACCTTCCACGTCGCCGTCGGCCAGTGCATCCAGCGCCGCGGCTTCTTCGGCGGCGGCTTCCACCGCTTCGGCCGCGGGCAGGTGCTTGTCCAGGAATTCCTTGATCTGGCCCTCGGGCAGCGCGCCCATGAAGCCGTCCACCGGCTGGCCGTTCATGAGCAGCACGCAGGTCGGGATGCTGCGGATGCCGAAGGCCTGGGCGAGCTGCTGCTCCTGGTCGGAATCGATCTTCACCAGCTTGAAGCGGCCCGCGTAGTCGATCTCGATCTTCTCCAGCAGCGGGCCGATGACCTTGCACGGGCCGCACCAGGGCGCCCAGAAATCGACCAGCACGGGCGTTTGCATCGAGGCTTCGATGACCTCGGTTTCGAAGTTGGCGATGGTGACGTTGATCATGGCAATGGCTCTGGAGATGGGCCCACGGTGGGCGGTGCGCGAGCGCGAAACGTAAAATCGACACTTTACCGGAGCCGGGCCGTCCTCCCCAGACCCGCTCCCCCCGCCGGCCCCCCGGGGCCCGACACAAGGCAACCCAATGAATCCCATTCAAGTGGGCGTGGTCATGGGCTCCAGCAGCGACTGGGACACCATGCAGCACGCCGTGCAGATCCTCAAGGACTTCGGCATCGCACACGAGGCGCGGGTGGTCTCGGCGCACCGCATGCCCGACGACATGTTCGCCTACGCCGAGGCCGCCGTCGGCCGCGGCCTCAAGGCCATCATCGCCGGGGCCGGCGGTGCGGCGCACCTGCCGGGCATGATCGCCGCCAAGACGGTGGTGCCGGTGCTGGGCGTGCCGGTGATGTCCAAGGCGCTGTCCGGCGTGGATTCGCTGCACAGCATCGTTCAGATGCCCAAGGGCGTGCCGGTGGCCACGTTCGCCATCGGCGCGGCCGGTGCGGCGAACGCGGCGCTGTTCGCCGTGGCCCTGCTGGCGAACGTTGACCCGGCCCTGCGCGCCAAGCTGGAAGCCTTCCGCGCTGCACAGACAGATGCGGCCCGCCAGATGACATTGCCTTCCTGATCCCATGAGCCTCAAACCCCTTTTGCCCGGCGCCCTGTCGGACCGTGGCCAGCAGATGACTCTGGGTGTCATGGGCGGCGGCCAGCTGGGCCGCATGTTCGTGCAGGCCGCTCAGGCCATGGGCTATTTCACGGCGGTGCTGGACCCGGACCCTGCCAGCCCGGCCGGGCTGATCAGCCACTACCACATACAAACGCCGTATGACGACGAGCAGGGCCTGGCACAGCTGATGCAGCGCTGCGATGCGATCACGACCGAGTTCGAGAACGTGCCCGCGCCCGCGCTGCTCACGCTCGGCGCGCACCGGCCGGTGGCCCCTTCGTCGGCTTGCGTGGCCGTGGCGCAGGACCGCATCGAGGAAAAGGCGCACTTTGTGGCCTGCGGCCCGGTCAGCGGCGTGTACCCCGCGCCCTACGCGGCCATTGCAACGCCCGAACTGCTGGCGGCCGTGCCGGCCGATCTGCTGCCCGGCATTCTGAAAACCGCGCGCCTGGGCTACGACGGCAAGGGCCAGATCCGCGTCAAGACTCGCGAAGAACTGGCCGCCGCCTGGGACCAGCTGGGCCGCGTGCCCTGCGTGCTGGAAAAGCTGATGCCGCTGCAGAGCGAGTGTTCGGTGCTGGTGGCGCGCGGCGCCGACGGCAGTGTGGCGAGTTTCCCGGTGCAGGCCAACACGCACCACGACGGCATCCTCGCCATCACCGAGGTCTACGAGGGCGCCGTGCCGGCCGAACTGGCCGCGCGCGCCCAGGCCAGCACGGTGGCGATCGCGAACCACCTGAGCTACGTGGGCGTGCTCTGTGTGGAGTACTTCGTGGTGGACAACGGCCAAGGCGGTTCGGACCTGATCGTCAACGAAATGGCGCCGCGCCCGCACAACAGCGGCCACTACACGCAGAACGCCTGCGACCTCTCGCAGTTCGAAGCCCAGGTGCGTGCACTCGCCGGCCTGCCGCTGCCCACCCCGCGCCAGCACAGCCCGGCCATCATGGTCAACCTGCTGGGCGACCTCTGGTTCAACCCCAACGGCGTGCGCGCCCAGGCCAGCGAACAACCGGTGTCGCCGCCCTGGGCGCAGGTGCTGGCGCTGCCCGGCACCCACCTGCACCTGTACGGCAAGCTCAGCGCGCGAGCGGGCCGCAAGATGGGCCACCTGAACATCACCGGCAGCTCAGTGGATCAGGTGCGCGAGACGGCCGCGAAGGTGCTGGCCCTGCTGGGCCTCCCGGGACTATGACCCCCCCGAAGCGCCTGCGGCGCCTCCCCCAAGGGGGCAGCACTGGCGGCCCGGCAAAGCCGGTTCCGCGGTGCTCTGGGTGGGCGTGCCTCCGCGGGTGACAAGGTCCATTTCGCTCATGTCTCTTCTCCTCAACGCCCAAGATCCGGTGGCCATCGAATCCGCCGCCCGGCGCCTGGCCGCGGGTTCGCTGGTGGGCCTGCCGACTGAAACCGTCTACGGTCTGGCCGCCGATGCCGACAACGCCAGCGCGGTGCACCGCATCTTTGAGGCCAAGGGCCGCCCGAGCGACCACCCGCTGATCGTGCACCTCGCGCCGGGCGCGGGGCCGCAGGGCTGGCGCGCCGGGGTGGAACACTACGCGAGCGAGGTGCCGGCGTTTGCGCTGGTGCTGATGCAGGCTTTCTGGCCCGGTCCGCTCACGCTCATCCTGCCGCGCCGGCCCGAGGTGGCGGCGGTGGCCGCGGGGGGCCAGGATTCGGTGGGCCTGCGTTGCCCGGCGCACCCGGTGGCCCAGGCGCTGCTGACGGCCGCGGCCGCCCAGGGGGTGCATGGCGTGGCCGCGCCCAGCGCCAACCGCTTTGGCCGCGTCAGCCCCACCACGGCCCAGCATGTGGCCGAAGAGTTCGCCGGGCTGTCCGATGACGCGCTGCTGATCCTGGACGGCGGCGCCTGCCCGGTCGGCATCGAGTCCACCATCGTGGACTGCACGCGGGGCTACCCGGTGCTGCTGCGCCCCGGCATGATCACGCCGGCCCGGCTCGAAGCGGCCTGCGGCCAGCCGCTGCGCGAGCGCGATCAGGCCGCGCCGCGCGCCTCGGGCACGCTCGAATCGCACTACGCACCACGCGCCCAGGTGCGCCTGATGAGCGCGCAGCAGTTGCAGGCTGCCCTGGACCTGCTCGGCGCCGACGCCAAACACATCGCGGTCTATGCGCGTCCGGCAGTCAAGACTTTGGCCCCGGTGCCGCGGCGGCGCATGCCCGACGACGCCGCGCGCTGCGCGCAGGAGCTGTTTGCCGTGCTGCGCGAACTCGATGCCACCGGCGTGCGCCTGATCTGGGTGGAGACGCCCCCGGACGACGCCGCGTGGGACGGCGTGCGCGATCGGCTGCAGCGCGCTGCGGCCTGATACGGTTTCGCCTTCAAACGTATAACTGCGTTGGTTCGCCTTGCCGTGCTAGAGCACTGTCTGCGGCTCCCGCCTTGTTCTACGCTTGAATGCAAAACCGTATGAGCCCGTCGGCGCGCCAGGCGCCGGAGCGCGACCCCGAGGCATGAAGCGGTGCGGGGGTGGCTCGCTTCAATCCGACTGTGAGGCCGTCCACTCCACCAGTGCTTCGAGCGCCGGGCGCGCGGCCGGCGCGTTGGGGTGGTTGATGAAACCGACCACCGCGTAGCGCGTGCCGCTGAGCGCGTTGACGTAGCCGGCCACCCCCATCACGTCGCGCAGGGTGCCGGTCTTGAGCCAGGCATTGCCGCGCGCCGCGCTGTTCGGGCCTTGCGCCATGCGGGCGGCCGTGCCATTGACACCGGCGATGGACAGGGACTGCACGAAGCGCTCGCCCTGCGGGTGCCGCGCCGCGTGGCGCAGCAGGCCCACCAGCGCATCGGCGGTGATGCGCTCGTCGCGCGACAGGCCCGAGCCGTTGTGCAGCACCGGGGGTTCGTAGGTTTGTCCGAAGGTGCGCCGCCACCAGCTCGCGATCACCTCACGCGAGCGCTCGAAGCGGCCCGGGCGCATCAGGGCCAGCCGGTCGGCCAGCGTGCTCTCGCTCATCACCTGGGTGGGCGAGAGCCGGCCCAGGGTGAGGAAGACCTGCTGCGCCATCACGTTGTTGCTCCACTGGTTGACGTCGGTGATGATGTCCGACAGCGGCAGCGAGCGCGCGTCGTGCAGCAGGCGCGCGCCGGGCGGTGTGGGGCCGGTGCGCACCTGGCCGGTGAGCGCGCCGCCGCTGGCGCGCCACAGGCCTTCCAGGGCGCGGGCGGCGTAACTGGCGGGGTCCTGGTAGGCCACGGGCCAGCTGCGTTCACCACAATCGAGCGGATAGCGGCCGGTGAAACGGATGGTGTTGGCGTCGTCGAAATGCGCCAGCAGGCCCAGGCGCCAGTCGCCGCAGCCGCCGCCGGAGAGCGGCACGGTGGTGTCGATGGACAGGCCCGCCAGCGGCGGCTCGCTGCGCACCCAGGCCACGCCCACGGCCGGGTCGGGCTGGAAGCTCAGGATCACCGACTTGAAGTTCACCAGCAGGGCGTCGGGCGAGGCGTTGTACGGGCGCAGGGCCTCGCCGTCGAATGCTGCGGGGTCGCTCGCGGGCAGCTCGAAGTCGCCGTGGTCGAGCACCATGTCGCCCAGCACCACACGCACCCCCTGGTCCTGCAGGGTCACGAAGGCGTCCTGGATGCGTTCGAGCACCAGCTTGGGGTCGCCGCCGCCGCGCACGTACAGGTTGCCGCGCAACACGCCCTCACTGACCTCGCCGTCGGTGAAGAAGCGCGTGGTCCAGGTGAAGTCCGGGCCCAGCAGGTCGATCGCCGCGTAGGTGGTGACCAGCTTCATCACCGAAGCCGGGTTGACCGAGGCCTCGGCGCGGTGGCGCAGCCGCTCGGGGCCAGGCGGCGCGATCGGTACCACCAGCGCCGACAGCGCGTCGGCCGGCACACCGGCGCGCGCCAGCGCCGCCGACACGCCGGGGGGCAGCCCGTCTTTCGACGGGATCGGCAACTGGGCACAGGCGGGCAGGGTCAGCGCCCCCAGCAGAACCAGCGCGGTGCGCGCGAGGGCGCGGCGCACACGGCGCCAGTGGGGGGGTGGTAAAGAGCGCAACAAAGCGGGTGGCAGGGCGGCGGACATGGGGTTTTCATTATGGGACGGCGGCCCGCGCCGCAGGCGACCTGCGGTGAAAAGTGGCGGGCCTTTCCGGGCCCCGCTCGGCCCGCGGCAATGCCGCGCGGCGGCCGGGGCTGGCCCCGGGGGTGGCCGATAATGCCCGGATGTCTTTGTCCCCCGAGAGTCTCGACCCGGCCACCCGCTCCCCGTTGCGCTTGCTGGCCCTGGAAACCAGCACCGACACCCTGTCGGTGGCGGTGGGTCCGGGCGCGCCCGGGCGGCCGGTCCGCCCGCACACCGGCCCGGGCGGCGCGCAGGCCTCGGCCACGCTGCTGCCGGTGGTGCAAACCCTGCTGGCGCAGGCGGGCTGGGCGCTGCACGAACTCGACGCGCTGGTGTTTGGCCGCGGTCCGGGCTCGTTCACCGGCCTGCGCACGGCCTGCGCCGTGGCCCAGGGCCTGGCCTACGGCGCCCGGGGTGCGGGCCGCGCCGGGGGCATCCCGGTGCTGCCGGTGGACACGCTGCACGCCCTGGCCGAAGAAGCGCGCTGGCAGCGCGAGCAGGCCGGGCAGGCGCTGCCGGCCGTGATCGTGGCCCTGCTCGACGCCCGCATGGACGAGATGTACGTGGCGCTGTACGCCTGCGGGCCGCAGGGCCTGGCGATCGCGCCGCTGCAGCCGCCGCGCCTGTGTGCGCCGGCCGAGCTGGGCGGCTATCTGCAGCAGAGCCTGCCGCCGGCGCTCTCGCTGGAGGCGGGCGACTGCCTGCTGGCCGGCAATGTGTTCGACGCCTACGGCGCGCAGTTCAGCGATCTGCCCGGCGCACGCCAGCGCGCGCTGCCCACGGCCAGCGCCCTGCTGCGCCTGGCCCCGGCGCTGCTGGCCGCAGGACACGCCGTGGCCGCGCAGGACGCGCTGCCGCTCTACGTGCGCGACAAGGTGGCGCAGACCACGGCCGAACGCGAGCAGCTGCGGCTGGACCACCTGGCCCGGCTGGCCGCGCCCACGCCCACCGATCCCCTGGGCGCCTGATGGCGACTGGCATGGCGCAATCACCCGAACCCGACACGACCCCACACGCGTCCCGCGTGCCCGTGTGGACGCCGGCCGACTGGCCGTGCGCCGATGCCGCCGCCGCGCGCCGCATCGCCTTCGTGCCCATGGCCGAGGCCGATCTGGACGCGGTGCACGCGGTGGAAAAGCTGGCCTACACCCACCCATGGACGCGCAAACACCTGGCCGACTCGCTGACCTCGGGCTACCCGGCGGTGATGCTGCTGGGCGAGACGCTGCCCGGCGAGGCGGCCAGCCCCGGGCGCACCGACGGCCGCGTGCTGCTGGGCTACCTCGTGGCCATGCCCGGTGTGGACGAGGTACACCTGCTCAACATCACCGTCGCGCCGGCCCACCAGCGCCAGGGCTGGGCCCGTTTCATGCTCGACGCGCTGGTGCTGTGGTCGCGTGGGCAGGGTGCGCAATGGCTCTGGCTGGAGGTGCGGCAGGGCAATGTGCCCGCGCGTGCGCTCTACGAAAGCTACGGTTTTGTCCAGGTCGGCCTGCGCCGCGGCTACTACCCGGCGGGCTCGTTCCAGCGCGAAGACGCGGTGGTGATGAGCCTGAGCCTGGCGGCCCGCGGCCACGGAGGGGAGGCGCCATGACGGACACCTCGTTCGTGCCCCAGCTCGACGCGCGCCAGCGCGCCATGCTGGCCGAGATGGGCGTGCGCGTCTGGGCTCCCAAACCTCCGCCCGCAGTGACCGCCGAACCGCCAGCGGTGGCGCCGCCCGTGGCCGCCGCGCCCGCGACCCCGCCACCCAGCGCTCCCGCGGCGGCACCCATCGCGGCGCCCGCGGCCAGCCGCGCACCGGCAACACCCGCCGCCAGGCCGGTGCCGGCACCCGCTGCCGCGCCATCTGCAGCGGCCACCGCCGCTGCGCCCTTGGGCCTGCGGCCGGTCGGCATCGACACCATGGACTGGCCGGCGCTGCAGGCCGCCGTGGCCGGCTGCGAAGCCTGCAGCCTGTGCCGCAGCCGCAAGAACACCGTGTTCGGCGTGGGCGACACCCAGGCCGACTGGATGGTGATCGGCGAAGCGCCGGGCGAAAACGAGGACCTGCAAGGTGAGCCTTTCGTGGGCGCGGCCGGCCAGCTGCTCGACAACATGCTGCGCGCCGTGGGCCGCAGCCGCAGTGGGTCGGGCGAGCAGGGTGCCTACATCGCCAACGTGCTCAAGTGCCGCCCGCCGGCCAACCGCAACCCGCAGCCGCAGGAAGTGGCGCAGTGCGAGCCCTACCTGGCGCGCCAGGTGGCGCTGGTCCAGCCCAAGGTCATCATCGCCATGGGCCGTTTCGCGGTGCAGTCCTTGCTGCAGACCAGCGAGCCCATCGGCCGCCTGCGTGGCCAGGTGCACCGTTACCAGGGCGTGCCGGTGATCGTGACCTACCACCCGGCCTACCTGCTGCGCACCCCCGGCGACAAGGGCAAGGCCTGGGCCGACCTGTGCCTGGCGATGGAGACGGTCGCCGCCGAATAGCTGCGTTGCAGCGCCTTGCAGGCGCTGGCAGGCGGCCGGCCCGGGGGGCGCTGGCAGGCGCGACACTGATGCGCGGTTTTTCGCGTTTTCCGGTCGCTCCACCATGCACACATCGCCCTTGTCCTCCCCGGCGCAGGCCCCCCGGATATCCCGTGGGCCGGCCAGCCTTCCCACCCTTGAATCCACCCCGCCCGCCACCCGGGACGAGCCGCTGGACCTGGCCAGCGCCTTCCTGGCGTGCCTGCAACCCGAGCTCGCACGCACCGAGCCGCAGCGCAACGAGGTCCATCGGCTGCGCCACCAGGTGTATTGCGAGGAGCTGCGGTTCGAGCCCCTGCGGCCCGACGGGCGGGAGACCGATCCGTTCGATCCGCAGTCTGTTTACTGCACGGTGCGCCACCGGCGCTCCGGCGTGCTCGCGGGCACCGTGCGCCTCGTGGGCAAACGCCACGCCGGCGAGCAACTGCCGATGGAGGCGCATTGCGCCCACGGACTCACGCACGAGAGCCTGCAGCCGGGCCATTTCCCGCCCCACGAAGTCTGCGAGATCTCGCGGCTGGCCGTGCCGCCCCGCTTTCGCAAACAGCGCCCCGAGCCGGGTGAAGGCGCCAGCGCCATGGCGCACATGGGGTTTTCGGCCGAGGAACTGCGCACCTTTCCCTACATCGCGGTCGGCCTGTACCTCTCGGCCATCGCCATGGCGTGCCACACCGGCCGCTTCCACATGTACGCGGTGATGGAGCCGCGCCTGGCGCGCGGGCTGGGTTTCGCGGGCATCCGCTTCGAGCGCCTGGGCCCGGTCATCGAATACCACGGCCAACGCGCGGCCTACCACCTCGACAGTCGCACCGGTCCGCAGGGCCTGGCCCCCATGTACCAGGACCTGCTGCAGCAGCTCGATGCCCGGTTGTTCCCGGCCGAGACCGCCCGCGGGGGCGCGTCCGGGCTGTGGCCGCTCAGGGGTCGAGCGCTGGGGGACGTCCGTCCTCCGTCCGCTGGGGCCACAACACCGTCGCAATCGCCACCATGACCAGCGCCACGGCGGCCCAGTCCTGCCAGTGCAGCACCTCGCCCAGCCACCAGGCACCGCTGAACACGCCCAGCACCGGGATGAACATCACCGACAGCGTGGACGCGATCGGCGGCAGGTCGCGCGCCAGCATCAGCCAGGCCACTTGCGCAAACGCGAACACGCCGATGGCGTTGTAGACGATGGCGCCCCACACCGGCAGCGTGGGCCAGGCCCAGGCATCGCGCTCGAACAGCAGCGCCAGCAGGCTCATCCACAGCGTGGTGAACACGGTCATCCAGAACGAGATGGCCAGCGTGGGGTGCGGGATGCGGGTGCGCCGCATCATCTGTGTGCCCAGCGCCCAGGTGGCCGCGGCCACCAGCATCATGGCCACGCCCAGCGGCTTGCCCGAGAGCGTGCTCAGCTCGTGCCAGAGCAGCAGCAACACGCCCAGCGCCGCGGCCAGCACGCCGCCCCAGGCCCGGTGGGGCAGGCGCTGGTCGAACCAGGCCGCGCCGATCAGCGCCGAAAACACCGGCATGGTGTAGCCCAGGATGGCCGCGCGCCCGCTCGACAGGGTCTGGATCGCCAGGATCGCCAGCGTGTGCCAGAAGAACATGTTGAACACGGTGAGCCAGCCCAGCTCGCGCCAGTGTTCGCGCCCGATCGCGAACGGCACCCGCCGCGCCACCAGGAACAGCGCCAGCACCGGCAGGCCCAGCCACATGCACAGCGAGCGAAAGCTCAGCGCGGGAAAGCCCGTCACGCCGAATTTCATGATGGGCCAGTTGATGCCCCAGACCAGGGTGAGCAGGGCGAGGATGACCAGTTGCCGGCGGGAGAGGGCTTGCATGGGGGGTGATCTTAGGCGGATGGGCTTTTGATGGCGGAGCGTGGGGGCGAGCGATCCGGCGCCGGGCCGCCCCAAGCCGGATCAGCCCCCAGACCCGGGCAGCACCGGGTCCTTCACCGGTGCCGGGGCAGCGACCCGCGCAGCGGCGGAGCGTGGGGGCCACGTCTCCGTAAAATCAGTGCCCATGACCTTTCTTGACATGCTCGGCGCGGCAGAGCGCCAGAACCAGTCCCTGCTCTGCGTTGGCCTGGACCCCGATCCCGCCAAGTTTCCCGCCGGCATGAAGGGCGACGCCAGCCGCATCTACGACTTTTGCGCTGCCATCGTCGAGGCCACGGCCGACACCGTGATCGCCTTCAAGCCGCAGATCGCCTACTTCGCCGCGCACCGCGCCGAGGACCAGCTCGAACGCCTGATGGCGCACATGAAGCGCATCGCGCCCCAGGTGCCGGTGATCCTGGACGCCAAACGCGGCGACATCGGCAGCACGGCCGAGCAATACGCCATCGAGGCCTTCGAGCGCTACGGCGCCGACGCCGTGACCCTCTCGCCCTTCATGGGCTTCGACTCGGTGCAGCCTTATCTGAAGTACCACGGCAAGGGCGCCTTCCTGCTCTGCCGCACCTCCAACCCCGGTGGCGACGACCTGCAGAACCAGCGCCTGGCGTCGGTCGAGGGCCAACCGCGGGTCTACGAACACATCGCCCGCCTGGCCCAGGGGCCGTGGAACCTGAACGGCCAGCTCGGCCTGGTCGTGGGCGCCACCTACCCCGCCGAGATCGAGCGCGTGCGCGAACTCGCGCCCACGCTGCCGCTGCTGATCCCAGGCGTGGGCGCACAGGGCGGTGACGCCGTGGCCACCATCCGCGCCGGTTACCGCCGGCAGGGCGACGCGACCACCGGGCCGGTCATCGTCAACAGCTCGCGCGCCATCCTTTATGCCTCCAGCGGTGACGACTTCGCCGCCGCCGCACGCACCGAAGCCCTGCGCACGCGCGACGTGCTGAACGCCGCCAAAGGCTGAGGGCTGAGCGGCAGGTGGCTGGTTGGGGGTGGCAGAGGGTGTGCGAACATTCCGCGCTGTCACCCACTTCAACCGTTTTCCAGGGAAGCCGCCATGACCCAAAAAATCGACCCCGCCCGACTGAAGGCCGCCGCAGAACATCTGGAATGGGTGTGCCAGCAGTACCCGAACGAGGAGCGGGTACAGGGCCTGTTGGAGAGCAGGCGCCCATTGATAGAGGACGCCAAGGCAGGCAGGGTCACCCAACCATTTGCCGACGAGCACAGCTTTCCGGCTCAGTGGGCGGTCTTTGCGGAAGGCCTTTATCGCGACTACCGCGACCCCAACGTGGAAGGCGCCTACGGTGACTTCACAGATGAGCTCAGAGGTGGTTTGACGGAGGACGACAAAGAGATTGAAGCAATCATTGAACAGCTGAGAAACAAGAGACTCTCTGGCAACGGGGAGCGCCAGTGAGTGCCCCCGATCTGACTCCCGACGACGTACGGCAAGGGAACGTCGAGGCGATTGCGAAGGCCAATACCTTCACAACACACGGTGTGACGCCGCAGGAAGCAAGGCAGTACCTCCGAACTCCGGAAGGGGTGTTGTACCTGTCCAGGCCGGAGGAAGCCGCGCCAACGGGCACCCCCATAGCGGACTTGCAGGCCCATGCGCACCGAGGCGAGGTGCGTTCCTTTCACCTGAGCAAGGACGGGGAGCGTGTGGCGGTGGTGCAGGAACATGCGCCGGTCAGCGAGTTCAGCGTGCGGCCCGCGCTGGCGCAGCCTGCGGAACAGCATCTGGCGCACGCGCACCAGGCGGCCCATGCCCAGGCGCAGGAGGCGACCCGCACCGCCCATGCCCCTACCGCTGCCGCTCCTGAGCGCGCGATGGCCTGAGCGGCTGAGAGCCTGCTTGACGCAGGAGACAGCCCTGGGCGGTGGCTGTCCCTACCATGGGGTGTTGCAACGAGGAAAAGCCGCATGATCGATCTCTACACCGCCGCCACGCCCAACGGGCACAAAGTGTCCATCGCGCTCGAAGAACTGGGCCTGCCCTATACCCTGAAGGTGCTGGACCTGTCGCAGAACGAGCAGAAGACCCCCGCCTTCCTGGCCATCAACCCCAACGGCCGTATCCCGGCCCTCGTGGACCGCGAGGCCGACGATTTCGCGGTGTTCGAGTCGGGCGCCTGCCTGATCTACCTGGCCGAAAAGACCGGCCGGCTCATGCCCTCGGACGCCAAAGGCCGCTCGCGCGTGCTGCAGTGGCTGATGTTCCAGATGGGTGGCATCGGCCCGATGATGGGCCAGGCCAATGTGTTCTTCCGTTACTTTCCCGAGAAGATCCCGGCCGTCATCGACCGCTACCAGGGCGAGAGCAAGCGCCTGTTCCGCGTGCTCGACGGCCAGTTGAAAGACCACGAGTACCTGGCGGGCGACTACTCCATCGCCGACATCACCAACTGGGCCTGGGTGCGCACGCACCGCTGGTCGGGCGTGGACATGGACGACCTGCCGCACCTCAAACGCTGGCGCGACGCGATCCGTGCGCGGCCGGCGGTGCAGCGTGGCATTGAACAGCCGCCGTCCAGGGTGGATCTCACGCGCGACGGCGATGCGGGCGCGCAGCGTTTCGCCGAAGACGCGCGCCGCATGGTCGAGATGGGGCAGAGCCTGAAGGGAGCCCAGCCATGAAGCTCTACGTTGCGCCGCGAGCGCCCAACCCCCGGCGTGTGCTCATGTTCCTGGTGGAAAAGACCATCAACGGGCTCGATCTGGTCAACGTGAACCTCAACGCGCTGGAGCACCAGAGCGAGTCCTACCGGGCCAAGAGCCCGCTGGCCCGCGTGCCCGCGCTGGAGCTGGACGACGGCCGCGTGCTCACCGAAACCCGCGCCATCTGCACCTACATGGAGGGGCTGCACCCCGAGCCCAACCTGATGGGTCGGGACGCCACCGAGCGCGCCTTCATCGAAATGGCCGACCGGCGCGTGGAGTGGTATTTCATGCTGCCCATCGCCAACTGCGTGCGCCACACCCACCCCGGGCTGGCGCCGCTGGAGCAGCCGCAGTTTCCCGAGTTCGGCCAGTCGCAAGGCCAGAAGCTGCGCGACACCGCGGCCTGGCTCGATGCTGAACTGCAGCGCCAGCCCTGGGTGGCGGGCGATCGCTTCACCATCGCGGACATCACGGCCTTCTGTGCACTGGAGTTCGCGAAGCTGATGCGCTTCCACGCGGGTGCGGAAGGCTTTCATGCGCTGCAGGCCTGGCGCGACCGGATGGCCGAGCGGCCCAGCGCCAAGGCTTGACCGCTTCACGCGGAGCGGGTCGCTGACAAGGGGTCGCCTATTCCAGCGGGGCCGGGCGCGTGCTCTCGAACTGGGCGCGGGCGCTGCTGGCCAGGGCCATTTCACCGGGGGTTTCGGGGGTCCAGCTGTTGACCAGCATGGGCCGGCCTTCGGCGTCCAGCGCGATCACCACCACCAGGCATTCGGCGACCTTTTCCGGCCGGGTGTCCGTCAGGTCGCCGCCACGCACCTCCACGCCGATGTTCATGTTGGTCTCGCCGGTGAAGGCCAGGCGGGCGCGCACCTCCACCATGTCACCGAGTTTCAGGGTCCGCTGAAACCGGATGCTGCTGACGTAAACCGTGCGGCAGCGGCCGTGCGACCAGGTGGTGGCGCAGGCGCGAGCGGCGTCGTCGATCCACTTCATCACGGTGCCGCCGTGCACGTCACCCCCAGGGCCGACGGCGCTCGCTTCAACCAGAAAACGCAAGGTGGTGGATGACATGAAGACTTCCTCCTGGCACAGGTTGAAAAACCCCATTGTGGGCCGTCAGCGAGGCGTTTGCCAAACTTCCGGCCTACCCGGGGACGGAACCGGTCTCACCCCCAGGGTGTGGGGGTGTTCATCAGCGTGCGTTCCAGGCGCGGCAGGGCGCGCAGGCCATCGCCCAGGCGGGCCTGTACCTTTTCGCGCAGGTCGTGGGCGGCCGGCAGCGGGCAGGAGCCCAGCAGCGCCAGCGCCGTGTTCAGGTCGTTGAGCGAGCCCAGCCGTTCCTGGGCCTCGGTCAGGGCCGCGGTGCTGCGCCGCAGCCGCTTCGCGGGCAGCAGGCTGGCGAGGAACTCCTGGGCGTAGCGCAGCTTTTTCAGCTGGATGCGCAGCGCGTGCCGGCCTTCGCTGCCCTGGCGCAGGGCCTGGCGGGCCTGCCGCCGCAGCCGCGCGTGCTGCTGGCGCAGGGTGCTGCGCGCCCAGCCCGGCAAGGGGCGCGCCGCCCGCCGGTGTTTCGGGGGCGCCAGCGCCAGCAGCGCGCGGGTGAAAGCGAGCAGGTTCAGCGCATGGGCCGGGTCGGTGAGGGTGGCCAGGGCCCGCTGGTGGGCGGCGCGGCGCTCGGCGTTTACCCAGTCGCGCAGGGCCTGCGTCTGCGGGTCGGATGGCGCATCGTTCGCTTCGCCCAGCAGCTCGGGCAGCCATTCGGTGGCGAGCACGTCCCAGTTGCGCGCGTCGCCCAGGCGGTTCGCGGTGGCCTTCCATTGCGCGCTCCAGTGGCTGGCAAAGCGGCGCGGCAGGGCCGGGCCGAACAGCCTCAGCCCGGTGCGCAGCCGGCGCAACGCTACCCGCGCCTGGTGGATGAACTCCGGGTCGGGCAGGGTCTGCGGGTCGCGCGCCTGCAGCAGCCCGGCCACGTTGGCCTGCAGGTGGGCCAGGCAGCTCAGGGCCGCCGCCCGGAAAGCGGCGCGTGGGGGCATGTCGGGCGCCAGCAGCACCGGGCCGGCCTTGACCGGCTGCAGGCGCTGCCCCTGGAACAGCGCCAGGCCGCGCTCGGCCTTGCTGCGGTCCGAGGGGTGCAGCCACAGGCCCCGCGCGGCGTCGCCTTCGGGGCCCAGCGCCAAGGTGTGGGCCAGATCGAGCAGCGCGTCCACCGGGCCGCTCTGGAGTTCGAGTTCCAGCTCCAGGATCGGCTCGCGCTGCGTGCCCTGGGGCGTGCCGGGCGTGTGGCCGGTGGTGATGGCGCCTTCGTCGAGCGCCACCTCGATCAGGGCTCCGCCGTGGTGCAGCAGCCAGCTGCGGCGCGTGAAGTCGGTGCGGAACACCGGCACCAGTTGCCAGGCCAGGCGGGTGAGCTCCTGCGCCAGGGCCGGGTCGTCCACCAGCGCCGCGAAATCCAGCGCACCCGCCCGCGTGGGGCCTTCCCACTCGCCGCGTCGCGACAGCCCGCCCACCGACGTGCCGGCGGTCTTGACGGTGAGCAGCGTGCGCCGGCCCACGCGCCGCTCGCGCACCGCGATGCGCCGCTGCATCAGCGCTTGCGTGGGGGTGTCGAAATAGGTGTTGAACAGGTGCTCGCGCCGCGCGGCCAGGGGCCTCAGCAGCGGGTGCGCCAGCAGACGGGGCAAGTCGCGTGCCCGCAGCGAGAGCTTGAGTTCGGTTTCCTGTGCCATGGCCCCCAGTTTGCCGCAATGGGGAAAATCCTTCGGGACGCTTGCATCTGGTTGCCTTTGGCCCCGGCGCGCGCTGGCTATGATGCTCGAATGTCTGGAATCAATTGGCGCGGTTGGGTTTGGGTGGTGGGCAGCTGTCTGGCCTGGGGCGCACGTGCCGACGATTCGCTCGTGATCGGCGGCGACAAGGGTTACCTGATCGGGGCCTCGGTGGTGAGCGCCACCGGGCACGTGGGCAGCGGCGGGCGCGTGTCGCTGGACCTCAAGCCCATGTGGGCTTTCCAGCTCGGGCCGTTCAGGGTGTCGAGATCACGGGCCAATTCGCTCATGAACACCGGCCGCGAGCGGCTGGAAACGGGTCTGAGTGCCGAATTCGACTGGTTGACCGACTGGCGGCTCGGCGCTTCGTTGCGGCTGGACAACGGGCGGTCTTTCGACGACGACGAGGTGTTTCGGGGTCTGCCCGACGTGCCCACCACGCTGCGCGGGCGCGTCTCCACCGGTCGCCCTCTGGGTGAGCGCTGGGACTGGGGCATGAACGTCGACCACGATTTGCTGGGTCGCAACGGCGGCATGCGCCTGGGCACCGGCGTGAACTACCGTTACCCGCTGTCGCCCCGCACGAACTGGGACTTTTCGTTCGGAGGCGGGTGGGGCGATTCGAGGTACCTGCGAACCCACTACGGCATTTCGACCGAAGCCGCACAGGCCACAGGGCGCGCGCCCTACCGGCTGGGCGGCGGCTGGGAAAACGTCCGGCTGGGCGCGAACTTCGAGACGGCCCTGACCGACCATTGGGTGGTCTTTGGTGGGCTGGAGGTGTCGCGCCTGCTCGGGGCCGCCGCGCGCAGCCCGCTGGTCGGGCGGGTCACCACGCATGGCCTGAGCGTGGGGCTGGCGTACCGCAGCAAATGATCGGAGCACCCCCCGCGTCGCCTGCGGCGCCACCCCCCTGAAGGGGGGCGACACCAGCGGCCCGGCGGAGCCGGTTCCGCGGTATCTCTGGGTTGGCGTTGCTTCAGGCGGTGCGGGGCTCGCTCCGCTTCGGGGGTTTCTTGTTGGGACCCTTCGCATCCGCCGGTCGCGCTTCGGTTCGGTCGTTCAGCGCTTGAGCAGTCTGGCCAGGTAGCGTCCGGTGTGGCTCTCGCCGTTGGCGGCCAGGTCTTCGGGGGTGCCCACGCCCACCACGGTGCCGCCGCCGGACCCTCCCTCAGGACCCATGTCGATCAGCCAGTCGGCGGTCTTGATGACGTCGAGGTTGTGCTCGATCACGACGATGGTGTTGCCGGCGTCGCGCAGCTGGTGCAGCACTTTCAGCAGCAGCTCGATGTCGGCGAAGTGCAGGCCGGTGGTGGGTTCGTCCAGGATGTAAAGCGTGCGGCCGGTGTCGCGCTTGCTGAGTTCCAGCGCCAGCTTGACGCGCTGCGCCTCGCCGCCCGAGAGCGTGGTTGCGCTCTGGCCGAGCTGGATGTAGGTCAGGCCCACGTCCATCAGGGTCTGCAGCTTGCGGTGCAGCGTGGGCACGGCGCCGAAGAAGGCGTAGGCCTGCTCCACCGTCATGTCCAGGATCTGCGCGATGTTCCTGCCCTTGTACTGCACGTCCAGCGTTTCGCGGTTGTAACGCTGGCCGTGGCAGACCTCGCAGGGCACGTAGACGTCGGGCAGGAAATGCATCTCCACCTTCACCACGCCGTCGCCCTGGCAGGCCTCGCAGCGGCCGCCGGCCACGTTGAAGCTGAAACGGCCCGGGCCATAGCCACGCTCTTTCGCCGTGGGCATTTCGGCCATCAGCTCGCGGATGCCGGTGAAGAGGCCGGTGTAGGTGGCTGGGTTGCTGCGTGGCGTGCGGCCGATGGGGCTCTGGTCGACGTTGATGACCTTGTCGAAGTGTTCGATGCCCTCGATGGCGTCGTGTTCGGCCGGTTCTTCGTGCGAGCGGTAGAGCGTGCGCGAGACGGCGGCGTACAGCGTGTCGTTCACCAGGGTCGATTTGCCGGAGCCCGAGACGCCGGTCACGCAGGTGAGCAGGCCCACGGGGAAGGCCACGCTCACGCCCTGGAGGTTGTGGCCGGTGGCGTTGACGACGCGGATTTCCTGCAGCTCGCGCAGCGAGGCCAGGTGCGCCGCTTCGCGCGCGCTGCGGCGCTCGGCCGCGGGGCTCATGGGAAAGCGCGACTTGATGGGCGCGGCCCTGGCCGCGGCGGCGGTCTTGTTCACCGGCAGCCAGGGCGTGCGCCGCGTGGGCACGGCGATGGCGCGCGCGCCGCTCAGGTACTGGCCCGTCAGTGAGCCGGGTGTGGCCATCACCTCGGCACAGGTGCCCTGTGCCATCACATGGCCGCCGTGCACGCCCGCGCCCGGGCCCATGTCGATCACGTGGTCGGCGCAGCGGATCATGTCCTCGTCGTGCTCGACCACCAGCACCGTGTTGCCGAGGTCGCGCAGGTGCTGCAGGGTGGTGATCAGGCGGTCGTTGTCGCGCTGGTGCAGGCCGATGCTGGGCTCGTCGAGCACGTACATCACACCGGTCAGGCCGCTGCCGATCTGGCTCGCCAGGCGGATGCGCTGCGCTTCGCCGCCACTCAGCGTCTCGGCACTGCGGTCCAGGCTCAGGTAGTTCAGGCCGACGTCGTTCAGGAACTTCAGGCGCTGGCGGATCTCGTTGATCACGCGCGCGGCGATGTCGCCCTTGGCGCCCGGCAGGTGCAGCGCGCTGAAGTAAGCCAGCGACTCGCCGAGCGTGATGTGGCTGATCTTGTAGATGGGTTGCTTCTGCTCGCCTTCGCCCACGAACACGTGGCGCGCTTCCTTGCGCAGGCGCGAGCCGCCGCAGTCCGGGCAGGGCTGGGTGGCGCGGTAGCGGGCCAGCTCTTCGCGCACGTTGGCGCTGTCGGTCTCGCGGTAGCGGCGCTCGAAGTTGCGGATGATGCCCTCGAATGGGTGCTTCTTGCTGATCTTCTTGCCCGCGCGTTCGCCCGATTCGAGCGCGTAGCTGAACTTGATCTCTTCCTCGCCCGAGCCATAGAGCAGCACCTGCTGCACCGCGTCGGGCAAGGATTCCCAGGCCGCTTCGGTGTTGAACTTGTAGTGCGCCGCCAGGCTTTCGATCATGGCGAAGTAGTAGCCGTTGCGCCGATCCCAGCCCTTGATGGCGCCGCTGGCCAGACTGAGCGAGGGGAAGGCGACCACGCGCTCGGCGTCGAACACCTCCGTGTGGCCCAGGCCGTCGCAACTGGGGCAGGCGCCCATGGGCGAGTTGAACGAGAACAGCCGTGGCTCCAGCTCGCCCACGGTGTAGCTGCATACCGGGCAGGCGAACTTGGCCGAGAAGCCGTGTTCGGCACCACTGTCCATCTCCACCGCGATCGCCTTGCCCTCGGCCAGGCGCAGCGCGGCTTCGAAGCTTTCGGCGAGGCGCTGGCGCAGCGGGTTCACGGCCTCGTCCTCGCCACCGGTGCGTACCTTGATGCGGTCGATCACCACGTCGATGTTGTGTTTTTCGGTCTTCTTCAGTGCGGGCAGGGCGTCGAAGTCCAGCACCTCGCCGTTGATGCGGAAACGCACATAGCCCTGGGCTTGCATGTCGGCGAACAGCTCCAGGAACTCGCCCTTCTTCTCGCGCGCCACGGGCGCCAGGATCATGAGGCGAGTGTCCTGCGGCAGGGCCAGCACCGTGTCCACCATCTGCGCCACGCTCTGCGAGGCCAGCGGCAGGTCGTGGTCCGGGCAGTGCGGCGTGCCGGCGCGGGCGTAGAGCAGGCGCAGGTAGTCGTGGATCTCGGTCACCGTGCCCACGGTGGAGCGCGGGTTGTGGCTGGTGGCCTTCTGCTCAATGGCAATCGCGGGCGACAGGCCTTCGATCAGGTCCACGTCGGGCTTGTCCATCAGTTGCAGAAACTGCCGCGCGTAGGCCGAGAGGCTTTCCACGTAGCGGCGCTGGCCCTCGGCGTACAGAGTGTCGAAGGCCAGGCTCGATTTGCCCGAACCCGACAAGCCCGTGATCACCACCAGCGCGTGCTTGGGGATGTCGAGGTCGATGTTCTTCAGGTTGTGTGTGCGCGCGCCGCGCACCGATAGCGTGGCCGCGGTGCGCAGGGCCGCGGCGTGGGCGGGGCTGAGCGGGGCGGGCGGCGTGTCCGGCGCGGTGCCGGTCATCGGGGTCGGGTTCTGGTTCAAGGCGGGGTCACCAGGGCTGGGTTCTGGCGTCAAAAAGGCAACCCGACATGATACGGCGGGACCGATTCCGGAGTGCGCCCACCGGACGGGGCGGCGTCCAAGGCATGACGGGGCTCAAACACCGCGCAGTGGCGCGCGCCGGCACGTGGCTTTTCGGGCGGATTCGGCGTACCGTGCAAGCCTTGGCGACAACCACGAGGACGGTTCTCCATGGATTTCCTGGACTGGGTGCGCGGCCCGCTGCTGGCGTTGTCGCTTTTCGTCTTTGTCACCGGCGTCGCGTGGCGCTTGCTCGCGCTGTGGCGCCTGCCCCACTTGTCTGCACCCGGCGCACCCGAACGCCAGCCCTTCGGCACCGGCGCGGCAATGCGCGCGGCCTTCACCCGCATGGTTCCGCGTGGCGGCTTTCACCCAAGCGCCACGCTCGTCACCGTGAACCCGTATGTGTTCCACATCGGGCTCGCGGTGGTGGTTTTCGGCTATGCGCCCCACATCGCCTTCGTCCACCGCCTGACCGGCCTGTCGTGGCCGGCCTTTCCCGACGCCGTGATGTACGCCGCGGCGGCGGCCACCATCATGTCGTTGCTGATGGCCTTGATGTTCCGCCTGACCGATCCGGTGCTGAAACGCATCTCGACCGCCGACGACTGGATCACCTGGGTGATCACCTTCCTGCCCCTCGTCACCGGCATGGCGGTGATCGGCGATCCGTCATCGACCATCCTGGCGCGTGACCACGTGATCTACCGGGACCCGCTGGCGGTGCACCTGCTGACGCTGGAGCTGCTGTTGATCTGGTTTCCGTTCGGCAAGCTGATGCACGCCTTCCTGGTCCTGCCGGCGCGCATGCAGCTGGCCACGTTCTTTGGCCGTCGTGGAGTGCGCTCATGATCAACCAGGATGTGTTCCATGGCTTTCTGCAGGCCATCCACCACCTGCCGGAGATGGCGCAGCCCGATGCGCTGACCGACGCCGAACGCCTCGGCCGTGCCAAGGCGGTCATGCGGGCCAAGACCGACCGCGGTCTGGCGCTGGACCTGGAGGCCTGCGTGAACTGCGGCTACTGCTCGGAAGCCTGCCATTTCTACCAGAGCACCCAGGACGCGAAATACAGCCCCAGCCGCAAGCTGGACCTGCTGCGCCGGGTGCATGCGCGCGAGACATCGGCCTTTGCGCCCCTCAAGCGCCTGTTCCTGCCCGACATCACCCTCGACGATCTCAAGGAATGGCAGGAGCTGGTCTACGACGCCTGCACGGAGTGCGGGCGCTGCAGCATGATCTGCCCGATGGGCGTCAATACCGCCCGCGGTGTGAACGTGATGCGCGAAGCGCTGTTCGAGGCCGGGCTGGCCCCCCTGGAGTTGACGGCGGTGGCGCAGGAGCAGGCCGGGCGGGGCACGGTGTTCGGTGTCGGCCCCGACGAACTCCGGCAGACGGTGGACCTGCTGCGCTCCCAGGGCATCACGATCCCCCTGGACGAACCGCAGGCCGACCTGATGCTCGTGACCACGGTGATCGACGTGCTGCTGTTCCAGGACGCGCTGGCCGCCACGGCGCGCATCCTCAACCACCTGGGCGTGCGCTGGACCCTGCGCAGCGCGGGTTTTGAGGCGGCGAACTTCGGCCTGCTGTCCGGCAGCGAATCGCTGCAGAAGGCGGCCAGCCAGCGCCTGATCGACGAGGCGCTGGCCATCGGGGCCAAAACCGTCATACTGCCCGAGTGCGGGCACGCCTACCCGGCGCTGCGCTGGGAAGCGCGGCTCGCCAACGGCCAGCCGCTGCCTTTCGAGGTGCTGGCGGCGTCCGAATTCGTGGGGCGCGAAATCACCGCCGGGCGTCTGCGACTGCAGCCCCCCGAAGACCCCAGCCGCAAGATCACCTACCACGACGCCTGCAAGCTGGCCCGGCACGGTGGCGTGGTGGACGAGCCGCGCGCGGCGCTGAAAGCCCTGGGCATGGACCTGCGCGAAACCACACCCACGGCCGAGCAGAACTGGTGTTGCGGCGGCGGCGCGGGCGTGTTCCTGATCAACCGCGCCGAGGGTTTGCGGCACCAGGCCTGGGAGATCAAGCGCGAGCAGATCGACGCCACCGGGGCCGACACGGTGGTGGTGTCCTGCGGCAGTTGCCGTCTGAACGTGATGGCCGGCGCCGAAGCCGACGCCTGGCCCACCACCATCGAAAGCGTGGTCGAAATGGTGGCCCGGCAGTTGCCGGACTGATGCTTCCCGGTGCCGCGCCAGCGGCACTTCGGTCTGTCAAGCCGCTGCCGCGCGCGCCGGGATCCGTGCCGACCAGCGGCGCGCGAGGCGCATGCCGGGCTGCTCGACGCAGCGGTACAACCCATAGGCACACAGATAGATCACCGGCAAGGTGACCAGCAAATGGAGTGGGCCATGGCGGCCGAGCTTGTAGAAGCCATAGAGGATCAGCGGAACGTGCAGCAGGTAGATCGAATACGAAATCCGACCGGTCCAGGCCAGAAAAGGCAGGTGCAGCGCCGGGATGTTCAGCATCCAGACAAACAGGGCTGCCACCCCCAGGCCCACGACCTGTTCTGGCATGGGCAGGTGGGCGAAGTACAAGGGCATCGCGCCAAGACAGGCCAGCCAGACCAGGGCCGGAACCCATGGGTTGAGTTCGCGCAGCCGATCGCGCAGGTGAAAGGCCACGGCACCCAGGCCGAAGTACACCAGCTGGGCGGGGAAGGCGGCGCCCATGAGCACGTTCAATTGACTGGGCGACCAGGGCCGGGTCATGGCTTCCAGCGACGGTCGGTACAAGGCGTCGAGCCCGTGGTGGCGGGCCATCCAGGTCCAGGCCACGGAGAGCAGCAACAGCCCCCCGAGCATCCACCAGGGTCGGCGGAGCCCGATCACCAGCAGCAGGGGCGCCAGCGCGTACCAGATCATCTCGACCGTCAGCGTCCAGGAGACGCTGAGCACGTTGAACTCCAACAAGGCCACCGCGTGCAGCTGCTGAAGGTTGATCAGGTTGAGGAAAAAGGGGAACGGGCTCTCACCGATGCGCTCCAGATCGAGCCGCCCGAACACCGTCCCGATCAGCAGGTAGGTCACCCAGTACGCCGGGAAAATCCGCAACACCCGGTGCAGCCAATAGACCGACGTGGGGTGCCTGCTGGCGCTGTCGGTGATCAGATAACCGCTGAGGACAAAAAACAGCTGGACCCCCAGCAGGCCCCCATACGTGCCCAGCATGGGCACTGAAATGCCCGTGTGGGCGAAGACATGGTGGGTCATGACCGCCAGGATCGCCATGCCCCTCAGGATGTCGATGTTCGGCGAGTGGTGGTGGGGCGTCATGCAGGCCAGGCGGAATGAGGGGCCCCGATTCTGGCCGATCGCAGAACGCATGCCCGTTGTCTGCGGCGCGCCATGAGCCCTTGGTCCACGCCGGGCAAGCGGGTTGGCGCACAATCACGGCCTGCACCAACAGCCCCATGCCGGCCTCGGGTCGATCGGCCCGAGGGCCGGCGTTTTGATCGTGTCCTCCACCCCCGCTCCTGCCATTTCTTCCCCCGCTCCCGCCGCCGATGCCACCCGCATGACGCCCGAAGAGCGCCGTGCCAGCGGTGCGCTGGCGCTGGTGTTCGCGCTGCGCATGCTGGGGCTGTTCATCGTGCTGCCGGTGTTCGCGCTGGAGGCCGCGCGACTGCCCGGGGGCGACGATGCGGCCCGCGTCGGCATGGCGATGGGGCTGTACGGCCTGACCCAGGCCTTCCTGCAGATTCCATTTGGCCTGGCCTCCGACCGCTTCGGCCGCAAGCCCACCATCGTGGCCGGCCTGCTGGTGTTCGCGCTGGGCAGCGCCATCGCGGCCTGGGCGCCCGACCTCACCTGGCTCTCCATCGGCCGTGCGGTGCAGGGCGCGGGCGCCATTTCGGCCGCCGTCACCGCCTTCCTGGCCGACGTGACGCGCGACAGCGTGCGCACCAAGGCCATGGCGATGGTGGGCGCGAGCATCGCGCTCATGTTCGCGCTCTCGCTGGTGATCGCCCCGCTGCTGGCGGGATGGGTCGGCCTGGCGGGCATCTTCACCTTGACCAGCGCGCTCGCGCTGGCCGGCATCGCGGTGGTGATCTGGGTCGCGCCGCCCGAGCCGCGCGTGCACAAGCCGGCCGACATCGGGCAGGTGAAGGGTGCGGGGCTGGGGCTGGTGCTGCGCGACAAGGGCCTGCTGCGGCTGAACCTGGGTGTGTTCGTGCTGCACGCGGTGCAGCTCGCCATGTGGATGGCCGTGCCCGCGATGCTGGTGCAGGCCGGGCTGCCCAAGCCCGAGCACTGGCAGGTCTACCTGCCCGCGGTGGCGGCTTCGCTGCTGGTCATGGGCGGCGTGCTGTTCCCCATGGAGCGCAAGGGCCATCTGCGCACGGCCTTCCTGATCGCCATCGGGCTCATCGGCGCGGTGCAGATCGGCCTGTGGTGGCTGGCCGGCAGCGGCGCAGCGCCGGGTCTGTGGACGCTGGGCGGGCTGATGTTCGTGTTTTTCATCGGCTTCAACACGCTCGAAGCCAGCCAGCCCAGCCTGGTGTCGAAGCTGGCGCCGGCGCATGCGCGCGGCGCGGCGCTGGGGGTCTACAACACGCTGCAGTCGGTCGGTTTTTTCGTGGGCGGCGCGGTCGGAGGCTGGCTGTCCCAGGCGCACGGCGCCACCGGGCTGTTCGCCGCCTGCGCGCTGGCCATGCTGGTCTGGCTGGTGGTGGCCTGGCCGATGCGGGCACCCATCGCGCAGCGCTGAGCCTCATACGGCTTTGCATTCAAGCGTAGAACAAGGCGAAGCAACGAAGTTATACGTTTGAAGGCAACGCCGTATCAGCCCGGGCCGGTGGCCCGGCTGTGACAGGTGCAATGGCCGCGACGCCACAGGCCGGCGTTGTGCGCGAGCTGCAAGGCGCCCGTCTGCAGCCAGAGGCCCCAGGTGCGTCGTCGGCTGCCGAAGAAGCCACTGAGCAACACGCTGGCTTCGAGGTTCACAACCTCGTGCCACCAGCCACGGGGCACGTACAACGCATCGCCGGGGCCCAAGTCCACCACCTGAGGGGCGGCCAGGCCCTGGGCTTCGAGCCGCTGCGCCAGGGCATCCACCCCCAACACCGACAGCCTGGCCCAGCGGTCGAACTTGCGCGACACCAGCTGCGCCGCCTCCACGCTGCCCGGCGGCAACAGGTAGAACCGTTTGCGCCCGCGAAGGGTCAGGGCCACGTTGTCCAGCAGGTCGTGGTGCAGGCCGGTGCGCGCATGGGCGGGCCCGATCCACGCCTGGTGCGAGACCACCGACCCACGCGGGAACAGCGCGGAGGGGTCGAGGTCGTCGCGCAAGGCCGGAAAGTGCTTCAGGAGATCGAACTCTTTCAGATGGCCCACGGGTTCGTGGGTGGCGCGCGGGTCCTGATCCAGCCGGGCCAGATGCTCGCCCCAGGTGGTGTTGACCAGGTGGGCAGCGTCGATTTCGCGGTTGCCCTGCACCACCTGGACGGTTCGATGGGGGTCGAGAGCGCCCAGGTGCGCGAAGGTCCAGCGCTGCAGGGCGGGCCAGTCCCGTGCGGCACCGCGCCACAGCTGCGGTGTGCGGCCCCATTCGCGGTGCGGTGAGGAAGGTTGTGTCAGCTTAGTTGCTCCACCGCGCAGCGCGCGACCCACGACGCATGAAACGGTCCAGTCCAGTGGCACCGCCGGGCCGGCTTTGCCGGACGGCCAGTGCCGCCCCCTTGAGGGGGTGACGCGAAGCGGCGCGGGGGTGTTTCTAGCGTCACGGCAGCCTGAACAGCCAGCGCTGCATCGCCTGAATGTGGCTCAACGGCAGGCGGCGCCACAGCGGCGCCCAGCGGGCGCCCGGCACCTGGCCGCGCAGCAACACCCCGTGGTCCAGCGAGCGGGCATGCGGAAAGTAGTTCGGCAGCACCGCTTCGATGTGCCGAAACCCTTTGCCGTGGTAGTAGCGCAGTTGGGGATCCAGCGGCAGCCCGCGGCGCCGCTGTTGGACGTAGGCGTGGGCATTACCCTGGGGGTGGCTTTGCAGCCAGCTCTTCAGACCGGGGATCGGTGAGCCCAGAAAGATGTAGCGCCAACCGCCCTTGAGCGCGTGGGGCCAGAAGTACCCGAAGATCGCTTTCACGGCCTCGGGGTCGATGCTGCTCAGGCTGATGCCGAACAAGGCATTGCCGGGCCCCGTGGCGGTGTTCACCGCGCGCCCTTCGATGCAGTCGCGCCATGTTCTGGCCTGCGACATGGCGTGGGTGCTGCTGGGTTTCATGAACAGCGAGGCCAGGGCTTTGCCGGTGCGCGGGCAAAACGCGCCCAGGCAATATTCGGGATGGCGGCGCATGCGGTCGAGCAGGTCCGAGGCTTGTGCGGCTTGCTCCGGCGTCCAGCACGCGTGCTCCAGCGCCATCAGGGCCGGAATATCGGTGGGCCGCAGCTCACGAACGGTGATCGGCGTCGCAGCCGCGGCTTTCATCGACGAGCGCCTGGGCAGCAGGTACGAGGCCCAACCCACTGTGGTGGACCACAGGTCCGGGAGCGCTTGCACCGCGCCAGCGAGGCTGGCGGCCCAGAACCGGGGCGCGCTCAGGCGCCCCGTCCCCACGTCGTGCCGGTAAAAGGCCCGCATGTGGCGCAGCACATCGCCCAGCATGACGGCCGAAGCCACCAGGAACCAGCCCACCCGGGCGCCGTAGGACAGGTCCCGGGCCGCCATCAGCTCGACCGTGACCCCCAGGTGGGCCATCTCTTCGGCGCAATGCCAGCGCCACAGACGCGTTTGCGCGTTGGGGGTCTTGGTCAGCATGCGCTCGCTGCGCAAGGCCACCGCTGAAATGGTGGCCGTGACGTGCTCGAAAGCCGCCGCCAGGCACAGGCGCTGGTCCACTGACAGGCGGGTCTGGATGGCGCGCAGATCGTGGGCGATGCGCGCTTCCATGGCCGCCACGCCGTGGCCTTGTTGGCCGAGCCGTGCGTTGTAGAGCCGGTGCGCGCGCTGGTGGGCCTCTTCTTCCTGGACGAACCGGGCGCATTCAAGGCGCAGTTCGCAGCCCGGGGGCAGGTGCTGGGCGGCTTCCGACACCGCATCCATCACAAAAGCTTCCCCTTCCGGCAGCATCACGGAAAACGCGTCGAAGAGATAGGTGCGGGCGGCGGTCTGGTTCCAGAAAGTCGTGGGTGAATCGGTGGTGGGCGCCGGGGCAGTCGTTGGCGGTGAAGGCATGTGCAAGCTGAGAAGGGCAGACAGAGCCTGTCACCCTAGCGTCGCCATGTTTCATTGGCGTGACGGTACACACCGTCACCGCCGGACCCGCACCGGCCCGGGGCGGTTGACCTGCCCCCGGCCTACCGGTCCGCGGGGGGTGTGGGCGCTGGTGCCCCCGCCAGCGGTGAGGGGTCGGTGCCGCCCTGTGCCGCGTTCACGTCGCCGCGCAGCGGCCGCATCATGATGTGCGACAGCGTGCTGTACAGCGGACGGCTGATCAGGCGCGAGATCAGGCTGGCCAGCATGGCCGCGGCCATCAGGCTGAGCACCATCGGCCGGCCGTCGATCATTTCCATGACGATGATGAACGAGGTCAGCGGGGCCTGCGTGGTCGCGGCGAGGAAGGCGGCCATGCCCATGGCGATCAGGGCGGGCGCCAGCGCGCTGGCGTTGCTGCCCGCGACGATCTGGGCCACGTCGTGACCCACCCCCGCACCGATGGACAAGGAGGGCGCAAAGATGCCGCCCGGTACGCCGCTCCAGCTCGTGATCCAGGTGGCCACGAATTTCAGCAGCACGTACAGCCGCGAGATGTCGCTCTCGCCGGCGAGCATGTTGCGCACTTCTTCTGCGCCGGCGCCGAAGGTGGCGCCACCCGACACCAGGCCGATGATCGCCACCATCAGGCCGCAGGCCGCGGCAAAGCGCACCGGGAAACGTTTGCGAAAGGCGCTGAAACGGTCGGGCATGCCGGCCAGTGACGCGGTGAGCAACCGCGAGAAGAGCCCTCCGAGCACGCCGCAGATCACGGTGACCAATACACCCGGCAGGATCGCACCCCAGTCCAGACGGGGCACCTCGATGGAACCGAAATAGGTGAGGTTGCCGAAGGCCGAGATACTGACCAGACCGGCCAGCACGATGGCGGCGATGATGAGGCCGTTGTTGCGCGCTTCGAGCTTGTTGGACAGCTCCTCGATGGCAAACACCACGCCCGCCAGCGGGGCATTGAAGGCTGCGGCGATGCCGGCCGCGCCACCGGCCACCAGCAGCGCCCGTTCGCTCATGACGGAGCCCGGGCGCAGCCAGCGCCGCGCGTCGTGCATGACGCCCGCGGCCACCTGCACCGAAGGCCCTTCGCGGCCGGCCGACAGGCCGCCCAGCAGGCTCAGCGAGCCCAGAACAATCTTCGCGAACGTCAGCCGCAGCGACACGAAACGGTGCCGCGAGTCCCTGGGCAGCAACGGATCCAGTGCCGTCATGACCTGGGGAATGCCCGAGCCCGCCGCTCCCGGGAAATAGCTGCGTGTGCACCACACGATGAACGCCGTCAGGGCCGGGGTCCAGACCAGCACCACCCAGGGCGCCGCAGCGTGCAGGTGCATGAACCACTCGAACGCGGTTTCGCTCAGCAGCGTGAACAGGACCACGCACAGGCCGGCCAGGATGGCATAGCCCAGGACCACGGTGCGGTCCAGCCACGCGCGACCGTCGGACAGTTCGTCCTGCAGATTCTGGAAAAAGTCTGGTTCACCCCGCATGTGCCCACAGTGTAGGCCGCCGGAAAAGCCGATTGGGTTCACCCGGGCAATTGCGGCACAATGGTTGACCGTTTTGCGGCCCGGGTTCCCGGCGCCGCCCGCTAATTCCCCCAAGGGCATACACATGGCATCCGTCAACAAAGTCATCCTCGTCGGCAACTGCGGCCGCGACCCCGAAATCCGCTACCTGCCCTCGGGCCAGGCCGTCGCCAACGTGAGCGTGGCCACCTCCAGCCGTCGCAAAGACAAGAACAGCGGCGAAACCATTGAAGACACCCAATGGCACCGCGTCACCTTCTACGACCGCCTGGCCGAGATCGCCGGCGAGTACGTGAAGAAAGGCCGCCCGATCTACGTCGAAGGCCGCCTGAAATACGGTACCTACGTGGACAAGACCACCGGCGTGGAAAAGAACACCGTGGACATCATCGCCACCGAACTGCAGCTGCTCGGCGGCCGCGAAGGCATGGGCGGGGGTGACGAAGGCGGCGGCGGTGGTGGCGGCTATTCGCGCCCGGCCCCGGCTCCGCGCCAGGCTCCGCCCGCGGCCCGTCCGGCACCGGCGCCTGCTGCGGCCCGCCCGGCCAGCGGTTTCGACGACATGGACGACGACATCCCGTTCTGACCCTTCCCGATCCCTGACGCCACGTCGGTCCCTGTGGACGTGGCCTTGTCCCCGCCCGACCCCCGGTCCGGCGGGATTTTTTTGATCTCTGTGTTCAGGCGGCTTCGGCGCCACTTCTGACGGCGCAGAGTGCCGGCGAGCGCCACACCGCCAGTCCGTAGGGACTGGAGCAGATCGGGTGGTCGGGCGCCGCGCGGCGCAGCCATGCGGCCTGCCCCCAGGGCGTGCGCCGCACGCGGTCCAGCAGGATGGACACACCCTGGCAGCCCATGGCCGCTGCGTGGTCCAGCGCCAGCAGCCATTCGGCGGCGTCGGGGTAGAAGGGCGACAGGCTGCTCGCGCGGGTTTCGTCATCACCCGCCCAGTCCAGGGCGCGGTTCAGCAGGTCCATCGACTCACGCGCGCCCGGGATGCCCTCCAGCCCGGTCGCGGTCAGCAGCGCCAGCACATTGGTGATCACGGTGCAGTCGACCATGTCCTGTCCCCCGGCCGAACGGCTCCAGGTCGCGAACACGCCCGTGCGCAGCCACGGCGGGCGCAGGACGGGCAGACGGGCGATGCGCCGCGTGCCGACGCGCTGACAGGCGATGCGCCGTGTCTCGGTCCGGGTCAGACGCCCGGCCAGATACAGCTCCAGCGCCATGATGGCGGTGTCGTCGGCGTCGTCCGGCAGCGGTGGCGCCCAATGCGGGCGCAGGCCCTGCGGCCAGAACCCGAAACCGCCCTGCGCCGAGCGGCAGCGTTCGAGCACGGCCAGCAGGGAGGGTGGCGCTGTGTGGCCCTGCTGGCGCAGGGAGCGCACCGCCAGGGCGGTGGCGAAGCCGTTGCAGTCGGGCTGCCGCTGTGCGCGGGCGTGCATCTCGCTGGCGATCAGGCCAGGCATCGGTGCGGGGTCCGCTGTCATGTGGGACGCAGGCCGCACTGCAGCCAGTGGGATGCACTGGCGTCGACGCCAGCGCCCACCATGCCGTGCCGCCAGCGGCCATCGGGGGGGGCAGCGCTGAGGGCAGCATAGATCTCGGCAGGCGCACCGCTCACGGCGCAGAGCAGGGTCTGGCGGACCTGTTCGTCGTCGCGGAACACCGCCTTGGCGAAACAGAACCAGGTCAGGGCGCGGGGCCGCAGGTCGCCGTCGAAGACCACGCTCAGGCCGGAAGGCCGCGGCAGGTCCTGTCCGCCGCAGAGCAGATCCAGGTGCCGGGACAAGGCGGTGCCGGGTGCGGGCGTTCCAAAGAACCCCTGGCAAAGATCCAGCAGCCGGTGCCGGTCGAGGTCGGCGCTCTGCGCGTACAGCTCCAGGCTCCGGTCGGCGTTCAGGCCGGCCATGCGCCAGTGCAGGCTGGGGCTGCGCAGCCAGGGGTGCGCAGCGACCAGCGCCGAGGGCAAGGCCGCACCGGGCGGCACGTCGATGTACAGCTTGGTGGCCCGATCGGCGGACGAAAAACGCACCCCCAGCCAGGCGCCAAAGCGCAGGGTCTGGTCCTGCTGCAGTGCCTGCCAGGGCGCGAGCGCGGGCTGCGGGTCGTGCGGCCAGTCGAGTTGCCGGGCGGCCAGGTGCAGGCGCTCCGGGTCGGGGGCCTCGGGCGGCGCCACCTCCACCGTGTAACGCAGCGCCGTCTCGCGTGAAGACCAGGCGAACTCGATCGGCAAGCCGGTGTTGGTGAGCCGGCTGAAGCGCCACGCCACCTCCGGCCAGACCGAGCGGCCGACCGGGCCCAGCTGCGACACCAGTGCCACGCGGGCGGCCGCAACGGCCCCGGGCAGCCACGGTGCCAGGCGGTCCAGCGTGGCCTCCACCGCGGCTGGGATCGCGGGAGAGCGCTCGGCGGGTCTTGTGGCGGTCGCCTCAGCCTGGATCATGTCACCGCCTCACAGGCTCACCGGCTGGATTTCCTCTGCCGTGTCCACCCAGGCCCGCTGCTGGAACAGGTTCGGACCGATGAAGGTCAGGCGGAAGCGGTACTGGCGCAGGTTCTTGTCGCGCAAGGCCATGCGCAGCTTGATGGAGTCGGTCGCGGTGCCCGGGATTTCCAGCCGTTCAATGCGTTCGTACTGGTTGGCCGGGTCGCGGTACTCGACGTCGACCAGCACCCGGTTCACGACGGCCGGATTGACCGCCGGGATGAACTCGATCCGCAGCGCACCCACGAACAGGTCGTGCACCACGATCTGCGACACCGTCAGATCGGTGGCGGGCAGGCGCGTGACGCTACCGTCCTTGAGGCGTTGCACCAGCTCCATCTCGACGCCACGGTCGGCGGGCGCCGGCTTGGCCCCGCGCAGGCGCCAGATCTGTGGTGCGCTGTCGCGGCGCAGCGTGAGCACGGTGCGGGGTTCCGGGCTGGCGTATCCGCGGGCCTTCAGGTTGAGCTCCATGGACTCGACAACCTCCCAGTCGATGTCGCCGGCGATCGCGCTGATCTCGCGGAACTCGATGTGCTCGTAGGGGTTCACGAACAGTGTGCGGTCCAGCGTGGGCCGGGCCGGTATGTCGTAGGAATGCCGGTCGGCGGCCCAGCCCGACTGCGGATCGAAGTGGAACTGGAAGCCGGCCTGGTAGTCGATGTCGCGCGTGCTGTTGAGAAACACCTTGAAGGTCTCGACCTTGTTGTCACCCGGCAGGAACACGAAGTCGGCGTGTTTGTGGTCCTGGGGTTTGGCCGGATCGCCGTAGTCCAGTGCGACCTGGGCCGACGCCAGGCCGATGGGCGCGAAGTCGATCGGCATGCTGGCCTCGACCTTGAACTCCCGGAAGAACGGATCGTCGAGATCGATCTCCTTGAAGTAGCGGGACTTGTCGCGCAGGTCGCCCAGCATGAGGCCGAAGAAGCCCTGTGGCGCATAGGTGCGGCGTGTCGCTTCGGCGCGGTTGTAGCGCAGGGTGAGCTTCTTGCGCTCCTCCTGGCGCACGAACTTCAGCTTGAAGCTCGCCACCACCGGCAGCGAGCTGCCGCCCTGGGCCGGCGGGGGCGGTGGCGGAGGAGGTGGCGGGGGTGGCGGAGGAGGCGGCGGTGGGGGAGGGGGAGGCACCGTCGACGCCGGCCGTCGCAGCACGCCGCGCCAGCGCGAGGGCGTGGTGCCGGTGCTGCGGCCGATGATGTGCGCCACGCGGTTGTCGGGGTCGCCCCCCATCGGCGAGTGGGTGCCGGGGCGGCTGGAGGCGGGGTGGTCGCCGTTGGCGGTGCCGCCGCTGACCGTGCCGCCGGCGCGCTGCACGATGGCCAGGGCCACGTCGCGGCGCCGGGTGGACAGACGCAGGTTGTAGGCCTCCCGCTGGGCCTCGGGGACGCCGGCCGCGTGTTCATGGCTGGCGTAGGCTTCCACGCGCACGTTGCGCGGGGCGGGCAGGCGCTGTATCCACGCGCGCAGCCGTTCGGCACCGCGCTCCGGTCCGCTCCAGTTGCCGTCGCCTTCGATGCGCAGCGTCCCCGACGCGTTCTGGAACCGCGGGTCGGTGGTGCTGTTGTCCACGTAGGCGCGGTACTCGGGCGAGGGCGGGTTGACCCGCCAGTTGGCTTCGGCGGGCTTGTCGAAGTCGAAGAACAGGCCGAAGGTTTCCTCGGTGGTCTGTGCGGGCCACTCCACCTCGATGGTCTTCTGCGCCGCCGGGTTCACCGTCACGGTGATGCGCCCGGCGGAATCGGGTGTGACCGGCTGACCGTCCACGCGCACCGTGGCGCCGGTACCCGTGATGCTCAGGGTCTCCGCCAGGCCGCTGGTCGCGGGCGTGTGCGTGACGCCCTGGCCCGCCGGCAGCGGCGTCGGGCTTTGCTGCTCCACGGTGAGCGTGGCGGGCTGCGTCCCGCTGGCGCTGGTGCCCTGGCCTGGGTTGGTGTTGGTGCCGGTTCCCGTGCCCGTGGCCGGATTGGTGTTGGTGTTGTTGGCGTCACGCAGCAGGTCGCGCCCGACGGAGATCACATCGCTCAACGGGTCGCTGGTGGCCTGTTGGGCGGCGAGCTGGCCCGGCGTCAGGGTGGGCTCGAACCACTTGGACAGGAGATCGTCCTTGAAGAAATCCAGCGCCCATTTCTCCTGTTCGCGCTCGTCGGCTTCGTCGGTGAAGTTCAGCACCTTGATCTGGATCGCGCCGCTCTGCACCAGCGACTCGAACGCGGCATCGATGCCGCCCCGCACGAACTGGTACTGGGCTTCGATGCTGGCGCTGAAGTGGTTGAAGATGCGCTCGAAGTCGGCCGTGATCTCGACGTCGATCGACGGCCGCATCGCCAGGTACTTCATGTTGTAGATCACGCCGATCGGCGCCATGCCGTCGCCAAAGGCCTGCTCCAGGATGGTCGCACCTTCCTTGGACAGCGACAGGCTGAACGCCGCGCCGTTCTCGCTGTCCATCGACGGCACCGACGCGCCGAGGATCAGCTCGACGGCGTTGAAGGCTCCCTCGGGTGGCGCGGTCGCGGCGGTGCCGCCCGAACCCTGCAGGTTCAGCGCCAGGCACTGCACCGTGCCCTCTTCAAATGGCGCAGCCGCCAGGCGCACCGGAGGCGTCACGCCCGGTTCGGCGTTGATGCGGCCCACGATGCGCGACTCGATCTGCGGCGTGAGCTTGAGCGTGGTCTTGAACATGAGAAAACCGCCACCGGTCTTGCCCACGTCCACGCTCGCGGCCTTGTATTTCAGGAAGCTGAATTCGGCGAGGTTGTCCGGGCCCACGCGGCGCGCCAGGCCGACCGGTCCGGGCAGGTACCAGAACTGATTCACATCGGCATGGTCGCGGTAGACGGTGATGCCGTCCACGGTGAGCGGTTTTTCGAGGCTGAGCATGGGGAACTCCTCGGTGTGGGGATGTCGGTGGCAACGCAGGCACGGATCAGCGCGAATCGCGCCAGCCGTCCAGGAAGGTCTCTTCCATGCGGTTGGCCTGGCCGCGCAGCTGCGGCGTCTGCTGCTGACCCGGGAAGTGCTGCGTCATCAGGGCGGCCACCGAGGTGGTGAGCGAATCGATCAGGCCATGGTGATCGATGCTGAAATTGCTGGCGTTGACCAGGTCGAGGAACGACTTGGTCAGCAGACCGTGGCCGATGGCTTCGGTCTCCATCGCGACCTGGGCGGCCGAGCTGGCGGCGATCAGCGTGGACTTGGCCTGCTGCACCAGGCGGCGCGTGTTGTCTTCCTCCACCACCACGCCGGTGTTGCGGGTGGTCACGCTGCGGATGTTGTTGTCCAGCACCGAGCGGCTGGCCGGCGGCAGGCAGATGCCGCAGGGCAGCAGGGTCCGGCACTGGCCCAGGCGCTGCAGCAGGTCGGCGCTGAACTGCGGCGAGCGCGCGCGGCGCGCGATCTCGCTCTCGTCGTGCATGCCGCCCGAGTGGCAGCTGTCCAGGATGATGGTGAAGTTGGCGACCGAGGGTTCCAGCGTATCGGCGAGCGCGTAGATCTCGTGGTCGCTGATGTGCTGCCCCGAGAACGGGATGATGGTCTCGAACATCTGGGTTGGCACCACCGGGTGCGGGGTCCGCCCGCCGTGCCCCGAGTAGTAGAAGCAGATCACGTCGCCCGGCTGCGACTGGGTCGCGCAATAGCGCAGCGCCTGGCGGATGCGGGTCGAGGTGGCGGCGCCGTCGGTCAGGTAGAAGATGTCCTGCGGCGCGAAGTCGAAGGCGTCGACCAGCATGTGGTACATCGCGGCCGCGTCGGCCACACAGAAACGCAGGCTGTTGTAGCCCTGCACGGAATAGTCGTTCACGCCGACAACGACGGCTCGTTTGGTGGTCATGGCAATCTCCTGGGTGCGAAAGGGTGGGGTGCGGTCTCAGATCACCACGGTGATCACGTCGTCTTCGGTCTCTACCGGTGCCGGGCGCTCGGTGCGCCCGTCGGTGTGGACCACGGTGAGCTGGTGGCTGAAGCGCTTCTTGGTCGGGTCGGGGGTGGAGAAGCGCACCCGCGCCTCGGTCATCTCGGGCGTCAGGCGCACGCGCTCGTGGCGGGTGTATCGGTGGGCCGGATCGGCGTAGTTCACGTCCAGCATCGCGGCGCGCACCGTGCTGAAGTCGACGATCGGGAAGATGGTCAGGTCCAGCGAGCCCGGGTAGGGGTCGTCCACGACCACCGAGGTGGCGCGCGTGGTGACCGGGGGCTGTTCGACCACGCTGCCGTTCTTGAGGTGGTGGCGCACCTGGTAGCGCCAGCTGCGTGGGGAGGTCGGCGAGATCCGCAGTTTCCATTCCAGCGCGGCGGGGGTCGCGGCGACGATGCGGCCGCTCTTTTCGCGTTTCCAGCCGCTCGGGTCCTCGTAGGCCATGTCGACCTCGGCGAAGTCGATCACGCCGGGGTCGAGGCGACCGGGTTCGACGCGCAGGTGCAGGAAGCCGATCGACTCCATCGGGTTGAGCACCAGGGTGCGGTCTTCGCTGGCCGCCACGCGAGGGGCGTCGTAGCTGAAGTGCTCGCCCTCCCAGTCGCTGGTGGGGTCGAAGTGGTACTGCGCCTGCCAGGCATAGGTCTGGTCCTTGCGCAGGTTGACGACCAACTCCACCGACTTGGCCGCGTGGTCGTCCGCGCTGAACACGAAGTCCTGGCGCCGGTGGTTGGTCGGGTCGCCGACCGGTCCGTAGTCCAGTTGCAGGTGGATCTCTTTCAGGCCCAGGGTCTCGAACGCGAACGGGGCCTTGGCCTCGATCCTGAGCGTCCGGAAGAACGGGTCGTCGAGGTCGATCTCCACGAAGTACGGCGGCCGGTTCAGCTCGCGTGCCATCAGGCCGATGAAGCCCTGCGGGGCGTAGCTGCGCTGCTGGGCCTCGGCGCGGTTGTACTCGAAGGTCGCCGTGCGGCGCTCCTCCTGCCGGATCGAGCGCAGGCGGAAAGCGGCCACGGCCTCGTCGCGCCGCGGTGTGCCGGGCTCGCTGCGGTCGGCGGCCGCGGCAACCGGGCTGGCGCCGCCGCGCGAGCCGGCGCCGCCGGGTGGCGGGGTGCTGGTCGCCGGTTCGCCCGAGCCTTCGGTCGGGCTGCTGCTGGCGCTGGCGCCTTCGGCCGCGCCGGTGGCGCCCAGACCGGTTGTGGCCGGGCCGTGTCCAGTGCCTTCGGTGGGGCTGGGGCCGGGGTCGGTGGTGGCGGGCGCCGCGGGCGTGGCGTCCGGGCGTTCGGGGGCCGGCGGTTGCGGCGGGCGCAGCTGCTCGCCCAGGGCACGCACCTGGTCGAGCGAGGCGGCGGTGGCCGCGGTGGCGGCCAGGGTGCCGGGCGTGAGCACCGGGGTGAACCAGGTGTTGAGCACCTGGGCCTTGAAGAAGTCCAGCGCTTCCTTGATGCGGGTTTCGTTCTCGGGCGTGCCGGTCATGTCGGCGACCTCGATCTTGATCGCGCCGCTGCGCACCAGCCGCTCGAAACCGGTGTCGATGCCGGCCCGCACAAAGCCCCGCTGGCCGTCGGCCGAGGTGCTGAAGTGGGTGAACACCTGGTTGAAGTCGGCCGTGATCTTGACGTTGAAGGCTGGACGCAGGCCGGTGTACTTCAGGTCGTAGATCACGCCGATCGGTGTCGTGCCGTCCTTGAGGGCTTTCTCCAGGATGGTCGCGCCTTCGGCCGACAGCTCCAGGCTGAACACCGCCGTGTTGTGACCCGCCAGCGAAGGTTTCCCCGCGCCGAGGATGCTCTCGACCGCGTTGAACGAGCCTTCGGGCGCGGTGGCCGAGGTGGTGGCCCGCGTGCCGCCCGAACCCTGGAGGTTGAGCGCCACGCAGCTCACCGTGCCGTCGTCGAACGGCACCGGTGCCAGGCGGGGCCGGCCGCGGCTGATCGACGCCAGCCGCTCCAGCACGCGGCGCTCCAGGTCGGGGTCCAGCCGGAGCTGGGTCTCGATCATCAGGAAGCCGCCGCCGCGCCGTGCCGTGCCGGCGCGGTTCTTGTATTTGAGGTAGGTGAACTGGGTGCGCTGGTCGGCGTCGCGCCTGGCCAGTGTCACCGGTCCCGGCAGGTACCAGAACTGGGACGCGTCGGCGTGGTCGCGAAACACCGTGACGCCTTCGATCGAGATCGAACGTGAATCGAGTTGCAGCATGGGAGCCTCTCGGAAGGTCAGTTGGGGATTTGCAGCGGGAGCTCGGTCGCGTCGCTGGCGGTCCAGTCGGTGACCTTGTTGAGGCCGTTCTCGAACAGCCAGCGCACGCTGTACTCGAAGCGCATGCGGGCGGGGTCGAGGTAGTCGTACTCGAACTCGCCCGAGCTCTGGCCGTTCTCGAACACCATCTCGTCGGCGAACGACAGGCCGCCGGCGAAGTCCTCGAAGCGCAACGAGACGGTCGCCTTGCGCAGGTGGCGGCGCTCGAAGGCCGACGGTGCCCGCACGGTGACGATGCGATGTCCCTTGGTATCGGTCTTGATCGCGATGCGGGTGGCGTTGGTCATCGACTCGGGCAGCTCGACGAAGCGGCTGTCCTTGTATTGCAGGCTGATCCGGTAGAACACCGACTTCAGCGCCGGGTTGCGCAGGTCCACGGCGAAGGCTTTGGAGCTGGTGCCCTCGGTGAAGCTCATCGACTCCTCGACCAGCACGTTGTTGGCCGGGTCTTCATAGCGGAAGTCGACGAAGGCCTCCTGCACCTGCGTCCAGTCGACGCTGGGCACCACCTGCACCACGCGCCGCGTGGGAAACGGGTTGCGCACCGTGACCTGGGTCTCGTCGCAGGCCTGCCAGCCATGCTCGACATCGCGGTGGTCGATCGCGCGGAAGACCTTCTTCACCTCGAACGTGGTCTTGTCCGGGTCGAGCACGAACATCTTCCAATTGGCCGAAGGCGCCTCCTTGGTCAGGCGCAGGGTGTCGTGCTGGGCGATCTCGTGCGCATCGTCGGCGTAGCGCAGCTGCACTTCCACCGAGCTGTAGCGCTCCCAGGGAAAGTTTTCCGCCATCACCGGGACCGTGATCAGGCTGTAGAGGTCGCGCGGCACGATCTCGACGTTGTCGATGTCCACGGTCCACGGCGGGCTCTTGAGCCGGGCCGGTCGCTTGGTGGTATCGACGTTCTTGAAGGTGACCTCGTATTCCATGGCCACGTCGCGCAAGGGCTTGCCGGCGTCGATCTGGCTGAACCATTCGAACTTCGTCTCCAGCGCGGCCGGCGTCAGCAGCGCGTTCTGCGGCTTGTCGCCGTAGGCCGCCCGGACGTTGATGCTGGCGATGTCGTCGGCGGCCAGGTCGTTGCGCGCGGTCACGCGCAGCTTGCGCTTCTTGAACCATTCGTTGTCGAGCGAGACCTGCTTGACGAAATGGTCCATCGGCACGCGACCGTCGCGCAGGGTCTTGAACAGCGACTGCAGATGGCCCTGCGGGTGGATGTGCTTCTTCACCGCCACGCGCTCGGAGAAGTTGACGTTGAGCGCCTTTTTGTCCATGCGCGTGTAGTCCATGCGCTTGTAGCTGAAGCTGGGCATCAGGCCGGCGGCCGGCCCGCCGGCGGCCTGCGCCGACTGGGCGGTGGCGAAGCGGCCCACGGCGTCCATGGCGCGTTCCCAGTCGGGTTTCTTCTCGGGCGTCCAGGGTGGCAGGCTGACGTTGAAGAAGGCCTCGGTGATCATCGAGCGCACCTGGGCCAGCGCGGCGTCGCGCCGGTCGATGATGCCCTTGGTGTCGTCGCCTTCGGCCACGAAGGTGTCGGACTCAAGCACGATGGCGCGCTTGTCGATCAGTTCGTCGACCGCCTTGCCGATCTCGGTCGAGAACACCAGGATGCTGGCCGAGAAGCTCTCGTCCATGTGTTTCTGCACCCGGTCCCAGTCCACCTTCAGGCGGATGTTGTAGGCCGGTCGCAGGCCCAGGAATTCGAGCGAATAGACCACCGCGATGGGCAGGATCTCGCCGTCGAGCACCTGCTGCATCACGGTGAAGCCGTCCTGGTCCAGCTGCACCGAAAACGCCGCCTGGTTGTCGCCGTAGAGCGAGGGGTTGGCGCTGTGGTCCATCTTCAGCACGAACTGCGGCCCGGCGGGCGTGGCCGGTGTGCCGGTCGGCGCAGGGGCCGCACTGTCCTTGCCCAGCATCATCAGCCGCACCGTGCCGCCCTCGAGCGGGATCGGGGCGATGCGCGGCGCGTTGCGCAGGTTCTCGGCGTTGGCGATCTCGCGCGCCAGGTCGTCGATCTGGGCCTGACTCGCCCCCACGTTGCAGTCGAAGTTCAGGAAGCCGCCGTTGCCGGCGTCGCCCCGGAAGCCCAGCAGCATGAACTGCGGGATGTCCACGCCGAGCGCGCTGTCGCGCCGGGTGGTCAGGTGGGGAGCCGTGGGCATGTAGTACCACTGCTCCGGGTCGGCGTGGTCGGGGAACACCGACAGGCCGTTGATGATGCGTGAGCGGGCGTCGAGCAGGAGCATGGTCGTTCTCCTGCTGCTCAGGCGGGCACTTCGAGGAACAGCGACAGATCAGACTGCCGGGTCGGCCCCACCACCTTCTTGCTGCCGTCCTGGAGGAAATAGGTGGTGGTGGCCTCGTACTCGGTTTTCGCCGCGTCCTTGAGTGCCACTTTCCAGCTCTTCTCGGCGTCGCCCGCCTTGAAGCGCAGCTCGGTGCGGCTGTTCACGCTGTTGGCCGTGTCCTGGTAGCTGAGGGCCACGTTGACCAGCTTGGCCTTGTCCCAGTCCATCAGGTCGGGCACCACGCTGATCTGCAGGAACTCCACCGTGCCGCTGCCCAGGGTGATGGTGGAGCGCTTGGCCACCGTCTCGGGCAGCTCCTTCATCTTGCCGTCCATGAACAGCACGGTGGCCGTGTAGCGCACCTCGCCCAGGGCGTCGTCGATCACCGGGAAGGTCCAGTCGTCGGCGGGGTTGTCCTTGTTGAGGTTCTTGTTCACGCGCTGGCGGTAGTTGTTGCCGGCGTCCTCGTAGACGGCGTCGACCGTGATGCCGGCGACTTCGTTGACCAGATCGCCGACCGCGCGGAAGCTGATGGTCTTCATGGCGCTGAAGGGATCGTCGATGTAGAGCTGGTTCGCGGTCTGCTCGTGCACGGGTCCCTTGATCTCGCGCCCGTCGGTCATCTGGTAGACCACCTGCACCCGCACCGGGCCGGTGCGGCGCTGTTCGATGACCTGGCGCACGCTGAAGGTGTTGCTGTCCTTGGTCATGTTGAACTTGGCCTCGAAGGGCCGGGCGCCGCCGGCGTAGCTCACCGTGATCTGGGCGCGGTCGACCTGGCCGAAGTTGATGTCGCCGGGAGCGATGTCGAGGGCCAGGATGCCCAGGTCGTCGACGTTGATGGTGAGGTTGGTGTCGTCGGTCTCGACCTCGGGGCTCTTGAAGACGAAGGCGCTGCCCTTGTAGTTGACCGTGTACGAGTACTTGAACTTGCGGATGCCCTGGTGCACGAAGCACTCGAACTTGGCCACCGTGTCGGGGCTGGTGAAGGTGAACTCCTGCGTCTTGGCGTTGGGGCCGTGCGGGTAGCTGATCTTCACTTCCACGCTGTGGATCGGCAGGTCGGCGAAGCTGGCGTTGACGCGCATGTTGACCTGCACCGTCTTGAGGAACTCGTCGACGCTGAGCTTGCTGTAATAGTCCTCCCACTTCACCGGCTTGCCGTCGGCGCCCTTGAGCGAGGTCACCGTGGGCAGCTGGCCCTGTGGCGCCTTGTTGGTGATGATGGTCTTGGCTTCATGCCACTCCACCCGCACGTTGGCGATCTGACTCTTGTTGATGGTGCGGCGGATGTCCTCGATGTCCTGCCCTTCCTGCAGCGCTTTCACGTTCGGATCGACCTCGGCGATCTCCTTGAGCAGGTTGCGCTGCACGGCGGCTTCGAGCTGCTTGTTGATCAGCGCGCGCACGTCGCTCTCGAGCTTGGCGTTTTCCTCGGGCGAGAGGTTGGGCGCCTGGGTGAACTCGAAGTGGGTCTTGGTGACGTCGTTCTTGTAGCGGCTGGAGTTGACCACCTCGGTGTAGCTGTCCTCGCTCCAGAAGTTGTCTTCCGTGTTGATGTCCTGGAAGAAGCTGTAGAACTCCGAGGCGTTCCAGGTGCCCCAGGCGCTCATCTCGGGCAGGCGGATGTAGTGATCGAGCTTGTAGACCACGGTCACGGCGCTGGCCGATCCGGTGCTCAGGGTTTCCTTGAAGATGGCGGTGCCGAGTTCCGACAGCTCCATCATGAAAGACGCCACGTTGCGGCCATACAGCGAGGGTTTGCCGGCGCCGCGCACCTTCTCCACCAGGGCGCCGCCTTCGCTGAGCAGCAGCTCCACCGTGCCCCCGGTCCAGAGGATGGGCGCGATCTTGACCTTGGGCGGTGGCGTACCGCGGTTCTTGTATTTCGCGTCCACTTCCTTCTGCAGCTCCGCCGTGATCTTGGCCAGGGCGTCGTCGGGCACGGTGAGCTCGGCGTCGAAGGCAACGAAGCCGCCGAACTTCTTGCCGCCGTCTTCGCGCAACTGTCCGTACTCCACGAAGCGCAGCGCCAGTCCGCCGCTGTCCATGCGCGCGAAGGTCGGGCGGTTGGGGTAGACGTAGAAGGTGTGGTCGTTCTGGTGGTCGCCGTGGACCTGGAAACCCAGCAGTTGGCGCACGTTGTCGAGTTGCATCATGGTGAAAGTCCTCGGGTGGTTGGAGGGAATGTGAACGGGAGGCTCAGGGGGTCGGCAGTCCCCAGTGCGCGGCGTCGCCGAAGCTTTCTTCGACGGCGGGCGCGCTGGGGGTGGTGGTGTGGGTGGCGGAGAGGCTGGCGCTGGCTTCGGTGCCCAGGCTGGCCGAGAGGTCCTCGGGGTCGGTGCTGTTCAGGCGGGCCTCGGCGGTGAACGTCGACTGGGCGTCCAGCGTGCTGTGGCGCACCGGCGCACGCGCGAGCGACAGCCGGTAGGCGACGCCCATCCAGCCGGTCTCGCCGGCGGCGGCCTTGGCCAGGTGCTCGGCCTGTTCGGGGCTCAGCATCACGCTGAACGCGGCCTGGAAGGGTGCGACGCCCGACGATGCGGTGGTGGCGGTGGTGGTCCAGTGGCCATCACCGTCGCCCCAACGCAGTTCGGCGGGGCTGGCGATCAAGGGCTCGGGCACCAGCTCGATCTGTTCCGGTGGGCATGCTTGCTGTGACGCCAGTTCGGCACGGGCCTGGTCCAGCGCGGCCTGGGGCGCTTCCCACACCGCGGTGAACGACAGCATGTTCACGCTGCCGGCGCGGATGAAGCTGAATTGCGCCTGGCCGTCGTCGGTGCGCGCCAGCGAAGGCCGCGCGGGCCGGTAGGCGAAGGTCCTGGGGTCGGGCAGGGCGGTCAGGACGAGACCGTGCATTTCTGCGCTCATGGCGTGCTCCTGGTGGGTGCCTGGCTGCTGCGAAGCTGCAGTGCCTGAGCGGGTGAGAGGGCGGCTGACCAGTCGGGCTGCCCGGCCCAGCGCCAGCGATAGCCGCTGCGCAAGGGGGACAGCGCGGTCCAGCTCCAGTCCGCCGCGGGGGTCGCGGGCGTGAGGCGCCGCAGGCTGCGCCGGCCGGGCTCGTCGGACCGGTCTTCGGGCGCCAGTTCGATCAGCGCCTGCGGCGCGTCGTCGTCGAACTCGCAGACCAGTGACAAGTGGCGTGCGCCGCTGCCCTCGAAGCTGAAGGCGTCCAGGTACATGCCGTTGTCGGTGAGCGCCTGTGGGGACGAGGTGCAGCTGCGGTCGCCGGCCAGTGCGGTGGCGGTCGCGGTCAGCGTGCCGTCCTGCAGGTCGCGCGGCAGTGCCAGGGCCAGGCGACTGCGTTCGCTGTCGACCTGTCCCCGGACGGTCCAGGGCCTGCCGTCGCGCAGCCCCTGGCAGCTCAGCTCGATGCGCGCTTCGCGCAGCAGGGCCGCGTCGACCTCCACACACCACAACCGGATTCCCAAGGCATCCGGGCCGATGACGAGATGGCGCTGGTCGGCGGTCTGCAGCGGTCCCTGCACCAGCTCGGGCTGGCCGCCGTTCAGGACAAACGCGCTGGTCTTCCACTGGTAGCGCAGCGGTTCGTCGGGCGCGAGCCGCAGGTTCAGCGCAAACGGGGCGTCGTCGGCTGGCAGGGGCGCCGACGCACGGCTGCTGAAAGGCCGGGCCGGGGGATGGGGCGGTGCGATCAGTTCCAGCTGCGTGCGCAGCAAGCCCGCGCGCGGGCCCGGCAGGTTGGGCAGCGCCGTGATGGCGTGCCACCCACTCCCCAGGGCCGGCACGCTGTGGCGGCGCACCAGTTGTCCGTTCCACAGCTCGGGCGCCAGTTCTCGCAGCGGTGCCAGCGGGTCGGCCTCGATCGCCAGCAGTCGGGGGCAGAGCAGCGGCTCCGCGAGATTCCACGACACCTGGCCCGCCGGCATCCGGTCTGCGTCGAACACCAGCTGCGTCTCGCCCGCCGGTCCGTCGGTCGGGCCGGGGCACAGCGTGCCGAAGCGCTCGACCAGCCGGTCCAGCACGGCATCGCAGGCCTGCGACCGGTGGGAGAGCGGCACGTCCAGCAGGGCCTGCAAGCCCAGGGTTTCAGGCGCTTCCAGCAGCCGGTCGTGCAGCGCCTTGAGCGGTCCTTCGAGCGCAGGCAGCGCAGCGCGCAAGGCCGCCGGGTCGAAGCTCAGCCTCAGGGGCCAGCGCTCGGCGACGCCGCGCGTGCGCACCCAGGCCTGCGCACCCACCGCGAGCAGGCCGGTCCGCAACGCGCCTTCGAACAGCGTGGTGGAGGGGCCATCGAGGCGCAGCGCGAGACCCATGGCGCCCAGCCCGGCCATGTCCAGGGTCTGCAGGGCCATCACCTCGGGGGGCAGCGAGAGCGCGCTGGCCGCGTGCAGGCGCAGCCAGGCGGCTTCGGCGGGCAAGGCACTCAAACCGGCCGCCCCGTCCGGCGCCCCCTCCCGCAGCGCGTCCAGTCCGAAATCGGCCTCGAAACCCAGCTGCAGCAGCGAAAAGCGCTCCAGGCCGGCGTCGCCGCGGTCCTGCTCGTAGATGTCGAGCCGGAACGACGCGGTGCGCAGCCGCTGCGGCGCGGCCATGAAACGCCCGGGTTGTTCGAACACCGCATAGACCGGCCGCCCCGCCCAGTGGGTGGGTGCGTGCCAGTCGGGGCGGCCTGCGAACATCTCAGTTCCCGCCGGTGAAGGGCACAAAGAGCAGACCGAGATCGCTCTTGCGCCAGCCGTCGCTTTGCTGCGCGCCGGAGGCGAAGACCACGGTCTGGCGGAACTCGTACTGGCCTTCGGTGTCGCGCCGCAGCAGCACGTCCATCAAGGCCACTGGAACCTCCACCGTTTCCTCCAGCTTGCTGGCGCTCAGGCGCACGCTCTTGTTGCCGCGGAACTCGATGATCACCAGCCGGATGGCCTTATCGGGCGCCTGCGCGCTGGCCAGCACCTCGGCGTCGGTCATGACGGTGATGGCCCGTGCGGTCTCCTGCGCCACGCTGTTGTCGAAGGTCTGTTCGAACAGAGCCTTGGCATCGGGCACGGCGGTGATGGACGAGGTGTCGAACACCGCGTCGGGGACACTGGTGGGTGCGACGGTCGCGGGCCAGGGTTCGGTCGGAAGCACCCGGAAACCGAGCTGTCCATCGGCGGGCAGCTCGACCGGCTGGCTCAAGTCCAGGCCTTCGGTGCGGGCCGCCAACATGAGGCCGTCGCGGCTCAGCCAGACCGGCAACGCCGGGATGCGCAGCGCACCGCCGGTCTGGTTCAGCAACTGCACCGCCACCGATCCGGTGACCGGATCGGGGGTCTCGGTGGTCTGGAACAGCTCGCCTTCCAGCGTGTGGAAGTTCAGCTCCACCGGCACCAGGATCTCGCCACCCAGCCCGGTGGACACGGCCACATTGCCTTGCAGCAGGGCGGCCGACTGCGGCGCCATCAGGGCGGCGAACACGTCCTGGAAATCGTCGAGCGCGAACCGCTCGCTCAGTTGAAAGCCGTTGGCCAGATCGACCTGCGCGGCCACTTCGACCGTCTGCATGCGACCGCCGCGCGGCAGGCCCAGCCGCAACACCGACGGCGCGAGCAGCGGCTCCAGCGAGATCTCGCCCGGTGGCACACCGGTCGTGGGCAGCTTGCCCTTCAGAGCCTCTTTCGCGAGCAGCAGACGTTTGCCGTCGGTCACCGGGCGCACGTCGGCGATCAGCTCGACGGCCGATTTCGGCGGGGTGGCGGGGGTCGCGTTGGGGTCGGCCTGCGGAGCATCGGGCGACTGGTCGACCACGAAGGCCAGCGCGGGTTTGAACGGTGCGTGTTCGGTGCGGGCCAGCCGGAAGGCGTCGGGCAGGAAGTAGAAGCGGGTGGGGTTGCTGCTGCTTTGCAGATAGCTGTGGTGGCGCGTGCTGCGGCCCGGGGCGGTGTACGGCACGCTGTGCATCTGCAGGCTGGCCACCGTGCCGGTGCTGGGGCTGCCGTTGGGGTAGACGTAGCTGTGCAGTCCGCTGTCGAACCACAGCGCCATGTCCACCGCCTGGTTCTGCGACAGGGCGCGGAATCGCCGCGCGGGAGTCGGCGAGGTGGTGGCGCTGGCCACCAGCGCCGGATCGATCTCGAACCGGCGCCGGAGCAAGAGCTGGCGGTCCACGGCCACGGCCATGGGCGCGCTGGCGAGGTGCATGGCAACGGGCCGGGCTTCCATGAGCTGGGGACGGAACACCCCGCCCGGTCGCGGCGGGCGCACCGGTATCGGTCGGGGCGGCCGAGGGATCGGCGTTCGCGTCGGCGGAGGGGGCGGGGGCGGCGCCGTTGCCGGCATCTCGACCGACACCGTGTAGCTCCGCTGCAGCCTCAGGCAAGCGCCAGCGCTCTGCGCCATGAACGCGCCCAGCAGCTCGTCGCGTTCGGAAAGACCCACACGAACCACCGCGACCGGGCCGCGCGCGTCGTTGATCAACTCGCTCACGGGCAGGCGCCGCTCGACCGACGAGCCGGGCATGCGGAAGTGCACGGCGGCGTTGAGCTGGTGCGGCAGCACCTGGGCCGTGCGCGCGGCATCGCCCAGCTCGGGCGCGGGAAAGGCCTCCAGCCCCAGACTGACGACCCAGAGGCCACTGGCCTGCGGATCGGCCACGACGTTCACGTCGTAGCGCCCCGGGGCGGTGGTGCGCAGCCGGTAGCGCGGCAGGTAGTAGCGCACGTCGCCGACGGCGCTCTCGAACAGCGTGGTGTCGGTGGGTTGCGCGGCGGGGCTAATGGGATTGGGCGAGTCGGCGCGCTCAAAACCCAGCGACGCCACGACGCCGAACAGCTCGGGGCGGATGCGGTCCAGGCGCATGCGCGCCACGCCCGGGTCCAGACGCACGGCGTGCATCACACCGGCCTTCGGCCGCTGAGGCGTGACCATGACGTGCTGAAGGTCGACAAATCGATCGGTGGGCATGGCAACAACTCCTGTCGAGAGCACCGCGGTATCAAACGTGGGCGGATTCTGGGAGTCGTGCTGGTGCGTCACAACCCTACATTGGGGGATGCACGACGTTCCTTCGGGGCGCGGAAAACCACCTGCCTCAAAGGCATGCAGACTGCGTTTCTTCCTCTGTGCAACAGGGCGCTGGAAGCCCCGCAGGATCGCGAAATCGGCGCGTCATTTCCGATCGCGGTGCATCCACTGGTTGGAGGATGTGAGGCCTGTGCTTCGCGCCTAGAGTGGCCCCCATTCCTCAACGTTGGCGGGGTGCGACCCGTCCCCTACATGGAGGCAGCGACATGGAACTCTCGGACATGATTCGCGCGGTGCAGGGCGCCCTGAACATCCAGGTCGACGGCCGTGCCGGAGCGGAAACCTGGGGCGCGATCTACGCGGCCCTGGTCAAGCCCACTGGCCATGGTGTGGCGCCCGCGGTGGCGATCTCCCGCGTCGATCCGCGCAGCGAAACCAATATCGCCACCTTGCAACCGCAGGTGCAGGGACTGGCCCGTGCCCTGGTGCAGAAGGCCGCGGACAACGGCATCAGCATCAAGGTGCTGAGCGGCACGCGCTCATACGCCGAACAGGAGGCGCTCTACGCGAAGGGCCGCACCGCGCCGGGACCCAAGGTCACCAACGCGCGTGGGGGTTACTCGAACCACAACTTCGGCATTGCCTTCGACATCGGGGTCTTCAGCGGCGGCAAGTTCCTGACCGACTCGCCCAAGTACAAGGCGGTCGGCGTGCTGGGCATGGAGCTGGGGCTGGAGTGGGGCGGCAACTGGACCTCGATCGTCGACCAGCCGCACTTCCAGTTGCGTCCGTCCTGGGCGGCGGGCATGTCCGAGCGCAGCATGCTGGCCGAGTTGCGCGACCACCAGTCCAAGGGGTTGCCGGTGTTTGCCTAACGGTACTGGTACTGGCGTTCGATCGCCCACCGACGGAGCCGGCGCGTTTTTCTTTTTTTGAGCCACTGGGTGGCGCTGTGTCGAGGCCCGTGACGCGGTGTTTCGGCACAATCGGGCCATGAACGCCACGCCCTCCCTGCTGCCCGCCAGCGACCCGCAGCGCGAGCTGCTGCACAACGAAGTGCACGCGCGCCCACCCGCGCGCGTTCGCCTGCCCACGCTGGTCACCTATGTGGCGGTTTTCAACGAGGACGTGACGCGCGAGCAGGAGTGTGAGCAGCTGCGCCGGCTGCCCGGGCAGGAGGCGCTCACCGTGGACCAGCTGCAGGGCAACTTCCTGCGCCTGCGCCTGCCGGGCTACACGCTCAAGTGGGAGCGCCACACCGAGTTCACCCGCTACTCCATCGTGCAGGCGCTGCCCGAGGGCTGCGGCCTGGGTACCCGTGAGCCCGACCTGCTGTCGCACATCGCCACGCCCGCGGGCTGGCTGGCGACCATTCCCGGGCGCACCTTCGCTGCCATCCAGCTCGCCATGGTGGTGGGCGATCTCCACCCGCTGGGCGCCGGGCTGGCGCAGGCACGCACCTGGCTGGGCGAGCACACCGTGGTGGCGTCACTCATGGGCAACAAAGGCCACTCGGTGGCCGTGACCGACTTCTGGCTGCGGCCCTGCGGCTTCGAGCGCATGCTGGTGATCGCGCCCACGGACACCTCCGAGACGCGTGCCGGGCGCATCGTGTCGCGCCTGTTCGAGCTCGAAACCTACCGTCTCATGGCCCTGCGCGCCCTGCCCGTGGTCAAGCAGCTCGCGCCGCTGCTCGCGTCGTCCGAGCGGCAACTGGCCGACATCACGGCGCAACTGGAAAACAAGGGCGCGTCCGACCAGGCGCTGCTCGACACCCTGGTCTCGCTGGCCGGCGGCGTGGAGCGCGCCACCGCCGAAAACGTCTACCGATTCTCGGCCACCCGCGCCTACGACACCCTGGTGGCCCAGCGCATCGCCGAACTGCGCGAACAGCCCATCCAGGGCACGCAGACCCTGGGCGAGTTCATGCAGCGCCGGCTCTCGCCGGCCATGGCCACCGTGGCCGCGACGGCGCAGCGCCTGGCCTCGCTCTCCGAACGCATCACCCGCACCAGCGCGCTGCTGCGCACCCGCGTGGACATTGCCACCGAAGAGCAGAACCAGCAACTGCTGGCCAAGCTCACCAAAGGGCAGGAACTGCAGCTGCGGCTGCAGAGCACGGTGGAAGGCCTGTCCATCGCGGCGATCTCGTACTACGTGATCAGCCTGCTGCTCTACCTGGGCAAGGCCGGCAAGGCCGCAGGCCTGCCGATCAACCCCGAGATGGCCGCCGGGGCCTTGATTCCTCTGGTGTTGTGGGCCGTGTGGCGCACCACCAAGCGCATCCACGAGAAGCTGCACGCTGGACATTGACCCCCCGCCTGACGGCGTCACTCCCCAGGGGGCGGCACTGGCGGCCCGGCGAAGCCGGTTCCGCGGTGCCCTGGAACCGACTCCCCCTCCGGCGCGAGGTGACTTCATCCGAGGATGCGGTGGAACGGTTTTGCCGGGCCACTCGCATCGCCCCTTGAGGGGCGGAGCGGTTACGCGAAGCGAACAAGCGACGGGGGTGGGCTCAGCCACACCCGTTGTGCCGCTTCCAGGTCTCTTCGTGGCCGATCGCCTTGGCGAAGGCGGGCACCTGGCAGCGTTCGGCGTCGGCCGCGCTTGCCTGGCCGGGTGTGGGCTTGAGCCCCATCTCTTCCAGCGTCGCCATGTCGTCAAAGCCGCCCAGCGGACCGGTTGCGTCCACCCAGCCCTTGGCCAGGGTGAGGGTGCCCACGAACAGCACCAGCACGGCCGCCTGCGGCAGTGAGACGCCCCAGCCTTTTTGCGCCGGCATCTCGCACACGCCGCCCGGGCAGAGCTGGGCCTTTTCCCGGTTGAACACGTTGTAGAGCTTGCAGCCCAGGCAGATGCCGAAGGCGGTTTCGAAGAACATCAGCGTCAGACAGCTGGCGCAGACCAGCATGTTCACCGGGCCCATGAAGCGGTTAAGCACCATCAGGTAGAGCATGGCCAGGCCCAGCAACAGGCCCAGGCCCCAGGCGAAGCGCTTTTGCGGCGCGCCGACCCAGTCGGGCGTCTGTTTGCGCACGATCCAGCCGCCCACGATCATGCTCGGCGCCCAGCGCGGGTTGAGCATGCGCAGCGTCATGTCGATCAGGAACACGATGACGAACAGCCGCGTGGGCTGGTAGTTGGCGGTCAGCAACGCGTTCATGAACGACACCCCCGCCGGGAAGAACAGCAGGCCGGCGGCGGCGCGCACGGTGCGCTCGTTGACCACGCGCACCGGGTAGCCGGCGACGGTTTCGCCGAATTGGAATGCTTGATACATGCTTGTCTCCGAATATTCGGATTGTCATGTTATATGGGTCTGAGGCCGCTGTCGTGGGGACATTCCCGCAGGCCCCCCCCGATCCACTCAGCTCACACCGCTGGGAATGCCATCCCGAACAGCGCTCATGTGTCTGGTGTGTTGGACGGCGATAGTGAAGCCAGTGCCTTGAGCTTGCGGTAGAGCGAGCGCTCACTGATACCCAGGCGCTCGGCCAGTTCGGCACGACTGCCGGCGTGGCGCTCCACCATCTCGCGCAGCGCGGCGCGTTCCAGCGCCTTGAGGGCGGCGGGCCGCCCGTCCGCTGTCCCGCCCGGGCCGCTGGCGGCGGGGCGCGGGTCGGGTGAAACGGCGGAGCGCGGCGCCAGGCGGCGCCCGGTGGCGAGCGCCTCGCGCACGTGTTCGGCTTCGATGCGCTCGCCGTCGCAGAGCAGGGCGGTGCGCTCCAGCAGGTTGCGCAGTTCGCGCACGTTGCCGGGGAAGTCCTGCGCTTCCAGCACCGCGAGCGCGGCCGGGCTGAGTTGCAGGCGGCGCGGTTCGGCCACGCGCTGCAGCAGAGCGGGCGCGAGCAGCGCCACGTCGCCATGGCGCTCGCGCAGCGAGGGCAGCTGGATCGGGAAGGTGCACAGGCGGTAGTACAGGTCTTCGCGAAAGCGGCCCTCGGCCACCATGCGCTCCAGGTCGCGGTGTGTGGCCGAGACCACGCGGATGTCGGCGTGGCGCAGCTCGGTGCTGCCCACGCGCCGGTAGGTGCCGGTTTCCAGCAGGCGCAGCAGCTTGACCTGCATGGGCAGCGGGATGTCGCCCACCTCGTCGAGGAACAGCGTGCCGCCGCTGGCCGCTTCCACCAGGCCGCCCTTGGCCGTGCTCGCGCCGGTGAAGGCGCCGCGTTCGTGGCCGAACAGCTCGGACTCGAACAGGTTTTCCGGCAGGCTGGAGCAGTCCACCGCCACCAGGGGCTTGCCCGCGCGCGGGCTGGTCTCGTGGATGGCGCGCGCCACCAGCTCCTTGCCGGTGCCCGACTCGCCCAGCAGCAGCACGGTGGCGCGCGAGGGCGCCACACGCGCCACCAGCGCGAGCATGCGCTGGAAGGCCTCGGAGCGGCCGATCAGGCCCTGGGCCGCGGGCTGGCTGCGGGCCACGCGCAGTGGCTCCATCTTCTCGACATAGAACGCGGGCTCACCGTCCGGCCCAGGCAGGGGCACGAGCTCGATGTTCACGTATTCCTCGCCCTGGGGCGTGTGGTGCAGGTGCATCACGCGCTCGCGCTGGCCCGAGCTGCGCGATTGCGCCAGCGGGCAGGACTCGCCCGCCTGGTCGCAGGGCACGGCGAAGTGGTGCGACACCTCGTAGCAGCAGCGCCCGACCACGCTGCGTTCCGGGCTGTACTGGCGCCGGTAGGCCGCGTTGGCCGCCAGGATGCGGTAGCGCGCGTCGAACAGGATGTGCGGCTCGGGCAGGCCTTCGAGAAAGGCGGTGAGTTCGGGCAGGGGTTTCAAGCGGGTTCCTCGGACTGCCGGCGGGTGGAATGGCAACTGCCATTTTCTGCCAGAACTGGCAGTTGTGTCAGCGCCGTGGCGGCGGGGCCCTGAACCCTGATGGCGCAAGTGCCTGATATGTAACCACTTTTTCTATTGGTAACGGTGGCACGTTTCTTGGGATGCAGCAGGCATCCCGTTGCCAAGCCATGAACCTTCAAGACCGATCCCTGACGCGCAAGCTCGCCATCGCCCTGGCGATCAAGCTGCTCGTGCTCAGCGGTCTGTGGTGGGGCTTCGTGCGGGAGCAGCGGGTGCCGGTGGACAGCGACGCCGCCGCCACGCAAATGCTCGGGTCCGCCCCGATGAAGACCTTGACCCCACAGGAGTGATGCCGTGATTTCGGAACAGCTTGTTGACCTCTCCCGCCTGCAGTTCGCTGCGACGGCCATGTACCACTTCCTCTTCGTGCCGCTGACGCTGGGCATGGTCTGGCTGCTGGTGATCATGGAAAGCGTGTACGTGATGACGGGCAACGTCGTCTGGAAGGACATGACCCGCTTCTGGGGCAAGCTCTTCGGCATCAACTTCGCGCTCGGCGTGACCACCGGCATCACGCTGGAGTTCCAGTTCGGCACCAACTGGGCCTACTACTCGCACTACGTGGGCGACATCTTCGGCGCGCCGCTGGCCATCGAGGGGTTGATGGCCTTCTTCCTTGAGTCGACCATGATCGGCCTGTTCTTCTTCGGCTGGGACCGGCTGAGCAAGACGCAGCACCTGATGGTCACCATCCTGATGGCGGTGGGCACCAACCTCAGCGCGCTGTGGATCCTGATCGCGAACGGCTGGATGCAGAACCCGGTGGGCGCGGAGTTCAGCTTCGAGACCATGCGCATGGAAATGACGGACTTCTGGGCTGTGCTCTTCAACCCGGACGCGCAGGCCAAGTTCGTGCACACCGTCTCGGCCGGCTACGTCACCGGCGCGATGTTCGTGCTGTCCATCTCCAGCTGGTATTTGCTCAAGGGCCGCGACATCGAGTTCGCCAAACGCAGCTTCCGCGTGGCCGCGGCCTTCGGCCTGGCCTCGGTGCTGAGCGTGATCGTGCTCGGCGACGAATCGGGCTACACCGTGGGCGAGGCGCAGCAGACCAAGATGGCCGCGCTCGAAGCCATGTGGGAAACCGAGCCCGCGCCGGCCGGTCTCAAGCTCATCGCCGGCATCAACGAAGCCGAGCAGAAGAACGACTGGGAGATCGAGATCCCTTGGGTGATGGGCCTGATCGGCACGCGCTCGGTGAGCCAGCAGATCCCTGGCATCCACGAGATCAAGGCCAAGAACCGTGAACGCATCCAGAGCGGCATCCACGCCGTGACCGCGCTCGAAGCCCTGCGCGCCAACCGCGACGACGCGGCGGCCAAGGCCCTGTTCGAACAGCACAAGGCCGACCTCGGCTTCGGACTGCTGCTCAAAAAATACGTGGTGGATGTGCGTCAGGCCACGCCAGAGATGATCCAGCAGGCGGTGGACAGCACCGTGCCGCGCGTGACGCCCATGTTCTGGACCTTCCGCCTCATGGTCGGCCTGGGCTTCCTGATGCTGGCGCTGTTCGGCCTGGCGTTCTGGAGCTCGCTCAAACTCGAATGCGCCAAGCGCCCCTGGCTGCTCAAGTGGGCGCTGTGGATGCTGCCCGCGCCCTGGATCGCCTGCGAGCTGGGCTGGTACGTCGCCGAGTACGGCCGCCAGCCCTGGACCATCTACGGCGTGTTGCCCACACACCTGTCGGTGTCCACGCTCAGCGTGGGCAGCCTTTACGGCTCGCTGGCCGGCTTCATCGGCTTCTACACCCTGCTGCTGGTGGTCGAGATGGTTTTGATGGTCAAGTTCGCGCGCCTCGGCCCGGGCAGCCTGGGCACGGGTCGCTATGAGCACGAACCCGTTCACCACACTGTCCAGCACGCCTGAAGGAGGTCACCATGTTCGACTACGAAACCCTCAAACTGATCTGGTGGCTGCTGGTCGGCGTGCTGCTCATCGGCTTCGCCATCATGGACGGCCACGACATGGGCGTGGGCACGCTGCTGCCCTTCGTCGGCCAAAGCGACATCGAGCGCCGTGTCGTCATCAACACCGTGGGCCCGCACTGGGACGGCAACCAGGTCTGGTTCATCACCGGCGGCGGCGCCATCTTCGCGGCCTGGCCGCTGGTCTACGCCACCGCCTTCAGCGGCTTCTACTGGGCCATGCTGGCGGTGCTGTGGGCGCTGTTCTTCCGCCCGGTGGGTTTCGACTACCGCAGCAAGATCCACAACGCCACCTGGCGCAGCACCTGGGACTGGGGCCTGTTCGTTGGCGGTTTCGTGCCGCCGGTGATCTTCGGCGTGGCCTTCGGCAACCTGCTGCAGGGCGTGCCGTTCCAGTTCGACAACTATCTGATCTCCACCTACACCGGCACGTTCTGGCAGCTGCTCAACCCCTTTGCCCTGCTGGCCGGCGTGGTCAGCAGCGCCATGATCACGCTGCAGGGCGGCGCCTACCTGGCGCACCGCACCGAAGGCGTGGTGCAGGCGCGAGCGATCAAGGGCGCCGTGGGCGCGGCGCTGGTGATGGTGCTGGGCTTCGTCGCCGCCGGGATCTGGCTGCAGGGCATAGCCGGCTACCGCATCAGCTCGGTGATCGACCCCTCGGCCCTGCCCAACCCCATGGGCAAGACCGTGGTGCGCGAGGCCGGCGCCTGGATGGCCAACTACGCCGCCCAGCCCCTGCTGTGGCTGCTGCCGGCCTCCGGGGTGGCGGGGGCCCTGCTGGCGGCTTTGCAGCTGTGGCGGCGCCGCACGCTCAGCGCCTTCGTGGCCTCGTCGCTGGCCATCGTCGGCGTGATCGGCACCGCCGGCGCCTCCATGTTTCCGTTCGTCATGCCATCGAGCAGCCAGCCCGCGGCCAGCCTCACGGTGTGGGACAGCGTCTCCAGCCACCTCACGCTGGCCATCATGTTCTGGGCCACGCTGCTCTTCATGCCGCTGATCGTGCTCTACACGTCCTGGGCCTACCGCGTCATGCGCGGCAAGGTGACGGCGGCGTATGTACGGGAAAACGAGCACGGCGCGTACTGAGCCTTTTGAGCCAAAACAAGAGGGATTCAAATACCCATGGCGGTATTGATCGAACGCAAGGACGGGCTGCATCCGCTGCGGTGAGATGCACCTTCCGTTCGATTCCATCCACCCCACGAGCAGGAGACAAAACATGAATCAACACAGGCATCTGTACCCGCCACCACGACAGCGCCGCAGCCCCTGGCGGGCGCTGGCCGCGGGGCTGGCGTTCGCGCTGGCCGCGCCCCTGGCCGGCGCCACGGCCGCCGTCCCAGCGCCCGAGCTCAGCGCCGCTCAGGCACTGGCCGCGGCGCCCATGTCGTCGAAATCCACCGCCGACCACAGCAAGTTCAAGGAGCTGCAGGGCCCGTTCGCCAGCGGCTCCGAAGTCACCAAGGTCTGCCTGAGCTGCCACACCGAAGCCGGCAAGCAGGTCATGGGCACGCGCCACTGGACCTGGGAGTACACCAACCCCGACACCGGGCAGAAGCTGGGCAAGAAGACCATGCTCAACAGCTTCTGCATCGGCGACCGTTCCAACGAAGCCTTCTGCCAGGCCTGCCACATCGGCTATGGCTGGAAGGACAAGACCTTCGACTTCCACAACGAGAGCAAGGTGGATTGCCTGGCCTGCCACAACAGCGGCGGCTACAAGAAGCCACCGGGCATGGCCGGCGAGGTGCCCACCGAGCGCACCGAGCTGCCGCCCGGCTCGGGCAAGTTCATCGACCCGGTGGACCTCGCCATGGTGGCCCAGCACGTGGGCAAGACCCGCACGGCCAACTGCGGCACCTGCCACTACAACGGTGGTGGTGGCGACGGCGTGAAACACGGCGACCTCGATTCCTCGCTCAACAAGGCCAGCAAGGAACTGGACGTGCACCTGGCGAGCAAGGCCGGTGGTGGCGCGGGCTTCACCTGTGCCACCTGCCACCAGTCGGACGGCCACCAGATCGCTGGCAGCCGCATCAGCATGACCGCCTCCGACCCGCACGGCCCGATGCTGCGCGGCGACACGGTGCACGCCGGGCGCAACGCCGCCACCTGCCAGAGCTGCCACGGCGACAAGCCGCACAAGCAGCCTTCGCTGAGCGTGGAGCTGCTCAACAACCACACCAACAAGCTGGCCTGCCAGAGCTGCCACATCCCCGAGTTCGCGCGTGGCGGTGTGGCCACCAAGATGTCGTGGGACTGGTCCACTGCCGGCCGGCTCACGCCCGAAGGCAAGCCGATCCAGAAGAAGGACGAACACGGCCACGTGATCTACGACAGCAAGAAGGGCGACTTCAAGCTCGCCGAGAACGTGGTGCCCGAGTACCTGTGGTTCAACGGCACAGTGAACTACACCACGCAGGACATGAAGATCGACCCGACCCAGGTGGTCAAGATCAACAGCTTCATGGGCAGCCCCGACGATCCGAAGGCGCGCATCTGGCCGGTCAAACGCTTCCAGGGCCAACAGCCCTACGACAAGGTGCACCTGCAGCTGCTGGTGCCGCACACCGCCGTGCCCGACGACACCGCGTTCTGGTTCAACTTCGACTGGAACAAGGCCTTGCAGACCGGCGCCACCGCCACCGGCCAGCCCTACAGCGGGCAACACGGCTTCGTGAAGACCGAGATGCGCTGGCCCATCACCCACATGGTCGCGCCTTCCAAGAACGCGGTGGCCTGCGCCTCCTGCCACACCGGCGCAACCAAGAGCCGCCTGGGCAGCCTGCCCGGCGTCTACCTGCCAGCGCGCGACAGCCAGCCCTGGATCGACCGCCTGGGCTGGCTCGCCGTGGTGGGCGCTCTGGGTGGTGTGCTCGTGCACTCCATCGCTCGCATCGTCACCCGTCGTCGTTCAACCACCGGAGGCCACTGACATGGAACACGCAACCATCGCCCAGCCCGCCGGTGACACCGCGCCGGCCCGCATCTACATCTACAAACGCTACGAGCGCTTCTGGCACTGGTCGCAGGCGCTGCTGATCATCACCATGCTCATCAGCGGCTTCGAGGTGCACGGCAGCTATGCGCTGCTGGGCTTCGAGCCGGCGGTGCGCCTGCACACGCTGGCGGCCTGGCTGCTGCTCATCCTCTGGGCCTTCACCATCTTCTGGCAGTTCACCACCGGCGAATGGCGCCAGTACCTGCCAACGCACAAGCGGGTGATGGCGATGGCGACCTACTACAGCTGGGGCATGTTCCGAGGCGAGCCGAATCCGTTCCACAAGACGGTGCAGAAGAAGCACAACCCGCTGCAGCGCCTGGCCTACCTGGGTCTGCTGGCCATGATCTCGCCGCTGATCTGGGGCTCGGGCCTGCTCTACCTGTTCCGCGCCTTCTGGCCCTCGCTCGGCATTGACCAGTGGCTCACGCTGGCGTGGGTGGCCTGGGCGCACACGGCGGGGGCTTTCCTGATGCTCAGCTTCTTCATCGTGCACGTCTACCTGACCACCACCGGCCACACACCGACCGCGCACATCAAGTCCATGGTGACCGGCTGGGAAGAACTGCACGACGACGACACCCATTCCGCGGACACCCCGTCCGCCACGCCGCAAGGCTGAGGAGTTCACCATGTCACACGCCGCTGCATATCCCCTGCCACCCCAGCCCGGCATGGACCCCGAGCGCCGCACCTGGCTGCTGGCCACCAGCGCCATGGGCGTGGCGGCCACCGCCGCCGTGGCGGTGCCCTTCGTGTCCAGCTTCGCGCCCAGCGAACGGGCCAAGGCGCAGGGCGCGGCCGTGAGCATGGACCCGGCGACGGTCGCGCCCGGGGAACTGAGAACCGTGGAATGGCGCGGCCAGCCGGTGTGGGTGATGCGGCGCACGCCCGAGATGCTCGCCAGCCTGGAGGGCATGAGCGACCTGGCCGACCCGGCGTCGGAGAAGCCGCAGCAGCCCGGCTACGCCACCAATACCCACCGCTCCATCCAGCCCGAGCTGTTCGTGACGGTGGGCATCTGCACGCACCTGGGCTGTTCGCCCGTGACCCTGCCCAAGGGCACGGCCAATCCCAGCGTGCCGGCCGACTGGAAGGGCGGTTTCTTCTGTCCCTGCCACGGCTCCACCTTTGATTTCGCGGGCCGCGTGTTCAGGAACAAGCCCGCACCCACCAACCTGGTCGTGCCGCCGCACAAATACCTGGCCGACGGTCGCCTGCTGATCGGTGAAGACGACAGCGGAGCGGCCTGAACTTCACCTTTTTGACTGGAGAAACACATGTGGTACTTCGCCTGGATGCTCGGGGTCGGCTTCGCGGTCCTGCTGGCCATTCTCAACGCCATGTGGGGCGAACACGAAGAGGCCCGCGCCCTGGCGCGCGGGACACCCGAGTGACCCCTGCGCCCGCACCAGCACCAGCCTCGGGTGGTCTGCCTGCGGCCCCGGTGGCCAGCCGCGTGCATGTGCCCAGCCTGCTGGCGGCGCTGGCCATCATGCTGGTGGGCAGCGTCTACCCGCTGCTGTTCGCCAACGCCAGCGGCCAGGCCGACCACGGCCTGGCCATGGCCCTGTTCTGGGCCATGAGCGCCGGGCTGGTGCGTGGCGTGGGCTTCGTGCCGCGCTGGTTCGGTTGGCGTTGGCTGTTCTCGGGCTGGGCCTGCGCCGCCGGCCTGCTGCTCGCGGCCTGGTTGCGCTCGGGTGTCTAGGATGAAACATCCCCCGCGCCGCTTCGCGTCACCCCCCTCAAGGGGGGCGGCACTGGCCGTCCGGCAAAGCCGGCTCGGCGGTGCCTCTGGGTGGCGTTGTGACATGCGCCGCGGGTGGCGCTCCGGCGCTGTGGAAAACTGACATGCTGTTCCGAATACTGCACGACGAGCGCGGCGGCGATCTGAGCTATCTGCTGGCCGACACCGGCGCGCGCGAGGCCGTGGTGGTCGATCCGCACAGCCGCGACCTGCCGGTGCTGCAGGCCCTGCTGAACGAGCGCGATCTGCGCCTGCGCTGGGTGCTGCGCACCCACCAGCACGACCACCTGCAGGCGCCGGAGTTTTCGAGCCTGGCCCGGCTGGGTGCGCCGGTGGTGCAGGGCGAGGCGCGCGACGGCGTGTTCCAGCCCGCCGAGGGGGCCCTGCTGCCCTTCGGCCACGAGTTCGTGCGCGTGCTGGCCACGCCCGGCCACACCGTCGACTGCCTGAGCTTCGTCTGGCGCGACCGCGTGTTTTGCGGCGGCCTGCTCGCGGTCGATGCCTGCCCGCGGCAACCCCGGCCGGCCGATCCGGCGGCACTCTGGGACAGCGTGACCCAGCGCGTCTTCACCCTGCCCGACGAAACCCTGCTGTTTGCCGGCCACGAGAAACGCGCGCGCGCCGTGAGCACCGTGCTGGAGCAGCGGCGCTGGCACCCGTTCTTCGCGGGGCTCACCCGCGACGAATATCTGGCCCGCGTGGCGGCGCTGGGTTCCCCGGCCGTCCGTCACCGGCCGGTCAAGTTGTTCAATCCCTGACCCCCTCCTGCCCACCATGAATCCCCATTACGCCTTCATCGTTGAAATCGACCAGTCCATCGCCGCTGCCACGGAGACCCTGCGCACGGCGCTGGTCCGCGAACAGATGGGTATCGTCAGTGAGGTGGACGTGCAAGCCACGCTCAAGAACAGACTCGGCCTGGACAGCCACCCCCAGCGCCTGCTGGGCATCTGCTCACCCGGCATCGCACACGCTCTGATGGCGGCCGAACCCGACATCGGCGCGCTGCTGCCCTGCGGTGCCTCGGTGGCCGAAGCCGTCGCCGGTCGCACCCGCATCGCGCTGCAGGACCCGTTGGTGATCGCCGCGCAGAGCCAGAACCCGCAGGTGCATGAGGCCTGCGAGCGCGCGAGTGCGGCCTTGCGCCGGGTGGTGGATCGGCTGGGCCAGGCGGTGGTGGCATGAGCGCCGCCCGGCCGTTCCGAAAGCGCTCAGCCCCGCAGTGCGCAGCACGGAGGGTAGTCCAGTGAGCGGGCCGGCCCGCATCACCGTCATCGGCGCTGGTTTCGGGGCCTTGTCCACCGTGCGAGAAATCCGCCGGCGAGACCGCGCGGCCGAGATCACGCTGATCGCGCCGAGCGCCGAGCTGCACTACCTGCCCGGCATCATCTGGATTCCCTGCGGCCTGCGCACGCGCGATCAGTTGATCGTTCCGCTGGACAACTTCTTGCGGCGCATGAACGTGCGCCACGTGATGGGCGAAGTCACCGGTCTGCGTGAGGGCGGTCGGGTGGTGGACACCACGGCTGGCGAAGTGGCGAACGATGCGCTGGTCATCGCCAGCGGTGGGCGTTTCATCAAAAAGCTGCCGGGCATCGAGCACGCCATCACGCCGTGCGAAGGCATCGCGGCGGCGGAAGCGATCCGCGACCGCCTGCGTGCCATGACCGGCGGAACCATCGCCGTCGGCTTCGCCGGCAACCCCAACGAACCCAGCGCCGTGCGCGGCGGCCCGATGTTCGAATTCCTCTTCGGCGTCGACGAACAGCTCAAGCGAGAAGGGCGGCGTGAGCACTTCAATCTCGTGTTCTTCAACCCCTCGACCGAACCGGGAAACCGGCTCGGCCCGAAAGCGGTGACGCACCTGCTGGCCGAGATGGAGCGCCGTGGCATCCTGACGCATCTGGGCCACAAGATGGTCCGATTCGAGGCCGACCGCGTGGTCACCGAAGGCGGCGAGTTCCCGGCCGACCTGATCCTGTTCATGCCCGGCATGACGGGCAACGCCTGGTTCGACCAGACCGAGCTGGCCCGATCACCCGGCGGCCTGCTCCAGGCCGATGCCCAGTGCCGTGTCAAAGGCAGCCAGCAGGTGTACGTGGTGGGCGACTCGGGCAGTTTTCCTGGGCCTGACTGGATGCCCAAGCAGGCCCACATGGCCGACCTGCAGGCCGCCGCCGCGGCCGAGAACCTGCTGGCGGGTCTGCGTGGGCAGCCCCCATCGGCCACTTTCAAGGTCGAGCTTCTCTGCATCATCGATGCCATCGACCACGGCACGCTGGTGTTCCGCAATGCGCAGCGCCAGATCATCCTGCCGTCCTCGCGCCTGTTCCACTGGGCCAAGCGCTTCTTTGAAGGTTCCTACCTGAGGAAATACCGATGACCACCGCCACCGCTGTCTCACCCTACGACGCCCTGGGCGGCGCCGAAGGCCTGCACCGCCTCGTCGACCGTTTCTACGAGCTGATGGACGAACTGCCCGAGGCCTACGCCGCGCGCCGCATCCACCCCGAGAGCCTGGCCGGCGCCAATCAAGCCCTGTTCGAATTTCTCTCCGGCTGGTTCGGCGGCCCACCGCTCTACACCGAAAAGAAAGGCCACCCGCGCCTGCGCATGCGCCACCTGCCTTATGCCATCGGCCCCACCGAGCGCGACGAGTGGATGCTCTGCATGCGCACCACGCTGACCGAACAGGTGGCCGACGAGAACCTGCGCGCCGGCTTGCTCAACGCCTTCACCCAGATGGCCGACCACATGGTCAACACCGGGGACCGTGCAGGTTGCGGCCACGGCCAGGCGCAAGGCCAGCATTGCGAGACCGCATGAAAAAGTCCTTCGTCACCCTGGCGCTGGCCATGGCGCTGCCCCTGTGCGCGCTCGCCGCCCCTCCGCCGAGCCGCACACGGCTGGAATAAAACCGCGCCCCGAAGGGGGCCGTTTTTCTGGGGCGAAGCCGATCAGAAGGCCAGGCTGTTCACACCAGGCTTGAGCAGGTGGGCTGCCACGTCGGCCGGCTTGGCCGGGGTCACGCCGGGAATCAGGTCGGTGGGCTTGAGGCCGGTGTTGGGCAGGTACAGCGCACACAGCTCCACCTTGGCACCGGCCTTGATCACGCCTTGCAGCATCTGCTGTGTGCTCATGTCGCGCGGCTTGAGCTTGGGGCCTTCCTTGCCCACCACGGCCATGTCGCCCGCGGCGTCGCACAGCAGCACGCGCACCGTGGCTTTCTGCTCCAGCGCCTGACCGGCGAGCACCAGGCCCGCGCCTTGCGCCATGGCGCTGCCGCTGTGGATGTTGACGAACAGCTCTTCGGCCTGTGCTGCGCCAGACAGCAGCAGGGCGGCGGCGCCCAGGGTGATCAGCTTCTTCATGTGCGAATTCCTTGAAAGGGGATGACGGTGACGTCGGGGGACAGGCTCTGGCTTCCGCCAGAGAGAAGCCACCATTCTTTCTATACTCATCAGGGTATCCATGAGAAATCGCAAGCCCCTGATACTTTTTTCGGCCTTGAGCCCCGCTGCCATGACCACCACCCACCCGACGCCTTCCGATCTTTTGCCCCTGGTGCGCGACGAGCTCGACGTGCTCGCCGAGCTGGTGCCGCTGCGCCAGCAGGCCATCATCGAACTCGGTTGTGGCAACGCGCGCCTGGCGCGTGATCTGCTGCGGCGCTGGCCGCTGTGCCAGGTCACGGGGCTGGAGGTGGACGCCACCCAGCACGCGAAAAACCTGGAGCGCCCGCAGGCGGGCCTGCACTTCGTCGCCGCGAGCGCCGAGGCCGTGCCCTTCGACGGCGGGTCGTTCGACCTGGCGCTGATGCTCAAGTCGCTGCACCACGTGCCCATCCCGGCCATGGACACGGCGCTCGCCGAGGTCGCGCGCGTGCTGCGCCCGGGGGGCCTGTTTTATGTAAGCGAGCCCATCTACGGCGGCGCGCTCAATGAGGTGGTTCGCCTGTACAACGACGAGGGGGTGGTGCGTCCGGCGGCGCAGGCCGCGCTGGACCGCGCGCTGGCCCGTGGCGGGCACTGGGAGCCCGTGGCCGAACGGCGCTTCGCGCAACCGGTGCACTTCAAGAGCTGGGACGAATTTGCGCAACGCATGCTTTATCCCAGCTTCGCCGACCACGGCATCACGCCCGCCATCGCCCTGCGCGTGCGCGCCGCGTTTGATCCGCACTGCGGCCCCGACGGCGCGGACTTCGTGCGGCCCATGCACGTGCGGCTGCTGCGCCGCAAAGGCTGATCGGCGTTCAGGCGGGTGCGGTGGCCGCTTCGGTGGTGATCACGCCGCCGCCCAGACAGACCTCACCGTCGTACACCACGGCGCTCTGGCCGGGCGTCACCGCCCACTGGGGGTCGGCAAAACGCAGCGTGAAACCCGTGTCGCCGTCGGCTTCGAAGCGGCAGGGCGCGTCGGCCTGGCGGTAGCGCGTCTTGGCCGCCAGATCGCCCGCAGCGGGCGCGTGGCCCGCCACCCAGCTCGCATCCTGCGCGCGCAGCGCGGGCGAGAGCAGCCAGGGGTGGTCGTGGCCTTGCACCACCCAGAGGGTGTTTTTTTCCATGTCCTTGCGGGCGACGAACCAGGGCTCGTGTTCGTTGCCGCCCTTCTGCGCGCCCTTTTCGCGCACGCCGCCGATGCCCAGGCCCTGGCGCTGGCCCAGCGTGTAGAAGCTCAAGCCGACGTGTTTCCCGATGGTGCGGCCGTTGGGCTCCTTGATCGGGCCCGGTTCCTTGGCGATGTAGCGGTTCAGGAAATCGCGGAACGGCCGCTCGCCAATGAAGCAGATGCCGGTGCTGTCTTTTTTCTTCGCGTTGGGCAGGCCGATCTCGGCGGCGATGCGGCGCACCTCGGTCTTGGGCAGCTCGCCGACCGGAAACAGCGTCTTGGAGAGCTGTGCCTGGTTCAGCCGGTGCAAAAAGTAGCTCTGGTCCTTCAGCGGGTCCAGGCCCTTGAGCAGCTCGTGCTTTCCCGTTGCTTCGTTCTGGCGCACGCGCGCGTAGTGCCCGGTGGCGATCTTTTGTGCGCCCAGGCGCATGGCGTGGTCCAGAAACGCCTTGAACTTGATCTCGGCGTTGCAGAGGATGTCGGGGTTGGGCGTGCGCCCGGCCGAGTACTCGCGCAGGAATTCGGCGAACACGCGGTCCTTGTACTCGGCCGCGAAGTTGACGTGTTCGATCTCGATGCCCAGCACGTCGGCCACGCTGGCCGCGTCCACGAAGTCGATGTTCGACGAGCAGTACTCGCTGTTGTCGTCGTCTTCCCAGTTCTTCATGAAGATGCCGATGACCTCGTAGCCCTGCTCCTTGAGCAGGTACGCGCTCACCGCGGAGTCCACGCCCCCGCTCAAACCGACCACCACACGCTGTTTGTTTGCCATGGGTGGGATTATCCCAGCGGCGTGCCGGGGCTGCTGGCCTGCTGCATGGCATCGGGTCGAAAGCCGGCTTGCGTCCTTGTGGCCGGAGAGCCCGGGTCGGGGATGACCCGATTCCGGTCGTGGGTACGGCTTCATGGGATCGGCGCCGTGGCGTAAGGTCGCACCGGAGCGCTGCCCCAGGGCAGTTGTCCGTGCGCGCAGCGCGGCGGGTGTTTCATCTCAGGAGAATCCCCATGACCAGCAAGAACACGACTTGCCTCTGGTACGACGGCACCGCGCTGGATGCCGCGACGTTCTACGCCAAAACCTTCCCGGACAGCGCCGTGGGCGCGGTCTATCGCGCGCCCGGCGACTATCCCTCGGGCAAGCAGGGCGATGTGTTGACGGTCGAGTTCACGGTGATGGGCATCCCGTGCCTCGGCCTGAACGGGGGGCCGGCGTTCAAGCACAGCGAAGCCTTCTCGTTCCAGGTCGCGACCGATGACCAGGCCGAAACGGACCGTTTGTGGAACGCGATCGTCGGCAACGGCGGTCAGGAAAGCGCCTGCGGCTGGTGCAAGGACAAATGGGGGCTGTCGTGGCAGATCACGCCCCGCGCCCTGACGGCCGCGATCGCCGATCCCGATCCGGCGGCGGCCAAGCGCTCGTTCGACGCCATGATGGAGATGAGAAAGATCGACATCGCAGTGATCGAAGCGGCTCGGCGCGGCTGAGGCGCGCCGTTGCCGACAGTCGTTCCCTGGCAGGCCACCATCAACAAATTTGACGCCAACCTGCAAACGCCTCGAATCTCTGCGGCCGTCTCGCGATCTACAGTTTGGGTCATCGCCACCGCCTGGTGGCTCTGCGAAAGACCCCGATGCCCCGCCTGCCCACGCTCTTCGTCTCCCACGGCTCACCCACCTTCGCCATCGAACCCGGCCTGGCCGGTCCGGCGCTCACCGCGTTGGGCAAGACCTTGCCGCGCCCCAAGGCTGTGCTGGTCGTTTCGCCGCACTGGATGACGCGCGAGCCGCGCGTGTCCATCAGCGCCGCGCCGCAGACCGTGCACGATTTCGGCGGCTTCCCGCCCGCGCTCTACCAGTTGCAGTACCCCGCGCCGGGTGCGCCAGCGGTGGCGCAGCGCGCCATCGAGGTGCTGCACGCCGCGGGCTGGGTGGCCGAGGCGGCTCCTCAGCAGGGGCTGGACCACGGCGCCTGGGTGCCGCTGCTGTACCTGTTGCCGCAGGCCGATGTGCCGGTGTTCCAGGTGTCGCTGCCGGCGCGGCTGGACGGCGAGCGGGCCTATGCCTTCGGTCAGGCGCTGGCGCCGCTGGCGGACGAGGGCGTGCTCATCGTCGGTTCGGGCAGCCTCACGCACAACCTCTACGAAGTCCGCTTCGGTGAACCGGGCGCCGATGGGGAGGGCTACGCCGCCGAGTTCGCGGCCTGGGTCGCCCAGACCGTGGCCGACCGCGACCACGCGCGGCTGCAGCAGACCATGGTGGTGGCGCCCCACGCACAGCGCGCCCACCCCACGGCCGAGCACCTGTGGCCGCTGATGGTGGCCGCGGGCGCCGCCGGTGCGCAGGTGCCGGCCACGCGCGTGTACGGTGGCATCACCCACGGCGTGCTCGCCATGGACGCGTACCTGTTCGGCGCGGTGCCCGACGCGTCTGCCGCCACGCTGGCGGCCTGAAGCGGGCCGCCATGGCACAGCCCGCCACGTCAACCACCCTGCGGCTGGACGTCGGCGTGCAGGAAACCGGCGTCGTGCTGCAGCGGCCGGGCATGGCCGACGAACGCTTCGCCCTGCCCATCGGGCTGAGCACCTTGTGGCCCACGAGCGGGGCGGGTGGTGGCCCGTCGCCGTGGGCGATCGAGCACGCGATCCAGGTGGTGGAGGACCAGATCGAAGGGCTGCACCCCCGCGTGCCGCCTGGCGCCCGGCTCTGGGTGGCGCGCGATGCAGTGGCGCCCTTGCGACGCGATGGGGCCATTCAGGGGGTGGAGCATGAGGCCATTTCACTGGCCACGGTCGAGCAGTGGTACCAGGCGCTGGCGGCGCGCGCCATGGGGGCTCCGTCGGCGCGCGGCACGGGCTTCGATGACCCCACGGGCGATGCCCTGGTGCTGATCCTGCGCGAGTTCATGCACCACCTGGGCTTTGACGCCGTGCACCTCGCCGCTTGAGCGGCGGCGCGGCGGGTGCCTGTCACACCACTTTCACAGCCTTGACTTATTCTGACCTTTACCGGATTCTGCGTGCTGCACATCCGGTGGGCGCCCGCGGCACGGTTCATGGGCGCCTTTCAGTTCCGATCTGTCACACACCCACTCTGAAAGCGAGTTCCTCCATGAAGAACAAGTTGTCCACCCTCGTCCTGGCCACGCTGGTGCTGGCCGCCGGCGGCGCCCAGGCGCAAGACAAGACCCTGCGCCTGCTGACCTGGGGCGGTTATGTGCCCAAGGACGTGGTGGAACAGTTCACCAAGGAAACCGGTTTCAAGGTCGAGGTGACCACCTCCAACAACGAAGAGATGATCTCCAAGCTGCGCGCCACCGCCGGTGCCGGCTTCGACCTCGCCCAGCCCAGCCAGGACCGCATCGCCGGCCCGCAGACCGAGTTCAGGATCTACAAGCCGCTGGACCTGTCCAAGATCAAGGCCGATCTGTTCATCCCGTCCATGCTCGACGCGACCAAGAAAAACACCACGGTCGGCGGCAAGGTCTACGGCCTGCCGCACATCTGGGGCACCGACGGCCTGGTGGTGAACACCAAGACCTCCAAGGCCACCGACTACGCCGACCTGTGCGCCGCCGAAAACGCCGGCAAGGTCAGCATGCGCCTGAAGCGCCCCACGCTGATCGCCATGGCCTTCGCCTCCGGCAAGGACCCGTTCGCTCTTTACGGCGACGCCAAGGCCTACAGCGCGCTGATGGACGACATGGGCAAGAAGCTCACCGAGTGCAAGAAGAATGTGAAGTTCTACTGGGACGGCAAGGACCAGCTGCTCGCCGGCATCCGCTCGGGTGAACTCACCACGGCCATGATGTGGGACACCGGCGGCTGGGAGCTGAACAAGGCCAATCCCGACGTGAAGTTCGTGGCGCCGAAATCGGGCGCGCTGGGCTGGGTGGACACCTTCGCCATCCCCGCCAAGGGCAAGAACGACGCCGCGGCCTACGCCTGGATCAACTTCAATATGCGCCCCGAGATCGCCGCCAAGGTGGCTTCCTCGGCCGGCAACTTCACCGCCAGCAAGGGCGCCGACCAGATGATGGACCCGGTGCTCAAGAAGCAGTTTGCCGAGAGCTTCCCCGAAGCCGCGCTGAAGAACATCAAGTGGTACCCGGCCGTGCCGGCCGGCATCGAAGACATCGAAGGCCGCGTGCTCGACCGCGTCAAGGCCGCCCAGTAAGTCGTGGCGGTGCCGACACCGGCCGCGGGCGGCCCCGCCACGCACGATCTCGACATCCAGTCCGTGCGCAAACGCTATGGCGCGTTTGCCGCGGTGGATGACCTGAGCTTTTCCGTGCGGCGGGGTTCGTTTTTCTCCATTCTCGGGCCTTCGGGCTGTGGCAAGACCACGCTGCTGCGCATGGTGGCGGGCTTCATCGCCCCCGATGCCGGCGACATCGTGATCAAGGGCGCGTCGATGCGCGGCGTGGCGCCCAACCGGCGCCCGGTCAACATGGTGTTCCAGCACCTCGCGCTGTTCCCCATGATGAGCGTGGGTGAGAACATCGCCTACGGCCTGGAGCGGCGCGGCATCAAGGGCGCCGCCGCCAAGGCCAAGGTGACCGACATGCTCAGGCGCGTGGGCCTGCCGGGCAGCGAAGGCAAGCGCATCGACCAGCTCTCGGGCGGGCAGAAGCAGCGCGTGGCCATTGCCCGCTCGCTGGTGCTGGAGCCCGCGCTGCTGCTGCTCGACGAACCGCTGGGCGCGCTCGACCTCAAGCTGCGCGAGCACATGAAGGTGGAGCTCAAGCAACTGCAGGCCGAGGTGGGCACCACCTTCGTCTACATCACGCACGACCAGTCGGAAGCGCTGGTCATGTCCGACCAGGTGGCGGTGATGAACCACGGCCGCTTCGAGCAACTGGGCACGCCGCAGCAGCTGTATTACCAGCCGCAGACCGCGTTCGTGGCGGGCTTCGTGGGCAACAACAACCGCTTCGAGGGCACCATCGAATCGCGCAACGGTGAGCAGGTGCTGCTGCGCACGGCTGGCGGCATGGCTCTCTGGTCGCAGCGCGTGGGCACGCTGGACGTGGGCCAGCCGGCCACCGTGTTCATCCGGCCCGAGGCCATCGAGATCGGGCGCAGTCCGCGCGAGCTGCCCGAGGGCGCCCCGGCCTGGAGCGCAGGCGTGCAGAGCGTGCTGTTCGATGGCGGCAACTCCACCGTGCAGGTGCTGGAAGACCGGAACCAGACGCCGTTGCACATCGCGCTGCCCCTCACCGGCCGCCTGGCCGATCTGAAGCACGGCGAGACGGTGCACTTCGCCTACCAGCCCGCGCAGGCCTGGTGCTTTGCAGCCTGAGCCATGAGTGCCGCCACCCACCGCCGTTTCCTTCTCGGGGTGCTGCTCGCGCCGGCGCTGCTGTGGCTGCTGGGGCTGGTGATCCTGCCGCATGTGGAGCTGCTTTTCCTGTCGCTGCAGGCGCGCGTGGGGCCGGGCGAATACGCGGCCAGCCTCGACCAGTTCCGCACCTTCGTGGACGAGCCGCTGTACTGGAACACCTTCGTGCGCACGGCGGTGATGTCGGTGCTAGCCACGGGGGTCACGCTGCTGTTGGCGTTCCCGGCCGCCTGGTACATCGCCAAGGTGGCCAAGGGCCGGGCCCGGCTGGTGCTGCTGGTGCTGTGCCTGCTGCCGTTCTGGGTCAGCGAGATGGTGCGCACCCTGGGCTGGCTGATCCTGCTGCGCGAAACCGGCGTGGTCTCGGGCCTGCTGCAGGCCGTGGGCCTGGCCGACCAGCCGGTGGAGCTGCTGTACCACGACGCCACCATCCTGGTGGGTCTGGTGTACGCCTCGCTGCTGTTCATGGTGATCCCGCTGGTGAACAGCCTGGAGAGCCTGGACGACAGCCTGATCGAAGCCGCCTACGACCTCGGTGGCAGCACGGCCAACATCGTGCGCCGCATCGTCATTCCGCACGCCGCGCCGGGCATCGCCGCCGGTTGCATCGTGGTCTTCATGCTCTGCCTGGGCAACTACCTCACACCCACGCTGCTGGGGGGCAAGAACTCGCTCTGGTTCACCGAGCAGATCTACACCCAGTTCATCACCCGCTTCAACTGGAACCAGGGCGCGGCCTTCGGATTCCTGTTGCTGTTCCTCTCCAGCCTGCTGGTGTGGGCCGGGCTCAAGCTCACGGGCCAGCGCTTCGGCGCCGTCATGAAAGCGAGCTGACATGATCCCGAGCCTGCCTCGCCCCCCGCTTCAGCGCTACGGCCTCGGTGCCTTCGTCACCGGCTTCTTCGTCTTCCTGTTCGTGCCGCTGCTGGTGGTGGCGCTGTTCGCGTTCAACAACGCCGATTACCCCACGCCCCCCTGGATGGGCTTCACGCTGGACTGGTTCACCGCGAACAGCGATGCGCGCACCGGCCTGCTGCACGACGCCGAGCTGCTGCAGAGCATGGGCGTGAGCGCCTGGGTGGCGCTGTGGGTCACGCTGCTCTCGGTCGGCGTGGGCACCTGCAACGCCTTTCTGCTGGAGCGCTTCGAGTTCCCGGGCAAGAGCGCCATTGCGCTGCTGAGCATGCTGCCGCTGGTGATTCCCGGCGTGATCCTGGGCATCTCCATCCTCGCCTTCGCCAGCCGCATCGCCAACTTCGCCGACGAGACCTGGGGCCTGGAGCTGGACTTCCTGCGTCCGGGGCTGCCACTGGTGATCCTGGGGCAGTTCTGCTACATCGTGACCATCGCCACGCTCACCATCTCGGCCAGCCTGCGCCGATTCGACCGCACGCTCGAAGAGGCCGCCTACAACCTGGGCGCGAGCCGCCTCGCGGTGCTCTGGACCATCACCTTGCCCTACCTGCGCCCGAGCATGATCGGGGCCGCGGCCATGGCCTTCCTGATGTCGTTCGAGAACTTCAACACCACGCTGATGCTGGTGGGCTCGGACTCGCCGCTCACCGTGCTCATGTTCAGTCGCATGCGGGAGGGCGCCACGCCGGTGCTCAATGCGATCAGTCTCTTCCTCATGATCGCCTCGGCCCTGCTGGCGTTGATGCTGCTGTGGCGCAGGGGCGCTCAACGGCCCGCCGAAGACGCCTGATACGGTTTCTCCGGCCCACGGTCTGTGCCGGTTCCTGACGCACTGCCCACCTGTAACGGTGCTCACGGGTCGTCACACTTTCACACAAGCCTCTTAAGGCTCACTTCATGTGAAGTCCTTTCAATACCCGCACCAGCACTTGCTGGGGTGCTATTGAAAAAGGATGTTTCATGAAATCAGTTGTCGTCTCCGCCCTGTTGATCGCTGCCTCCGGTGTCGCCCTGGCCGGCCCCACCTGCAATGTGCCCAAAGAGAAGTGGATGCCTGAAGCCACGTTCAAGAAGGGCCTGGAAGACAAGGGCTACCAGATCAAGACCTTTAAAGTCTCCAAGGGCGAGTGCTACGAGATCTACGGCTTCGACAAAGCCGGCAAAAAGGTCGAGATCTATTTCGATCCCGCCACCGCGGCCATCCTCGAAACCAAGTAATCCCGATTGAGCGATGAAGTCCTCTGCCACCCTGGAAGCCAGCCGACCGGTCTGGGATCTTTTTGTCCGCGTTTTCCACTGGACCCTGGTGGTCTGTGTGCTGTTGAACAGCTTCGTGCTCGACGACGGCGAGACCATCCACCAGTGGGCGGGCTACCTCGCTGCGGCCCTGGTGCTGGCGCGGGTGGTGTGGGGTTTCATCGGATCGCGCCATGCGCGCTTCACCGATTTTTTCCCGACGCCGGGGCGCATCGTGCGCCACGTGCGTGGCCTGTGGTCGGGTCACGCCGAGTTCCACTGGGGCCACAACCCGCTGGGCGCGTTGATGATGCTGGCGCTCATGGGCCTGGTGCTCGCGCTGGGCGTGACCGGTTGGATGCAGGGGCTTGACGCCTACTGGGGCGAAGAGTGGCTGCAGGAACTGCACGAGGTGATCGGCGAGACGCTGATCATTCTGGTGGGCCTGCACGCGGTGGCCGCTCTGCTCATGGGCCGCATCGAGCGCGCCCGCCTGTTGAAGGCCATGGTCACGGGGGTCAAAGAGCGCTATTGATCGAGCCCCCGCACAGCGTGGCACACTGCCGCGCATGCCCCGCATCGATCCTTCCGACGTCGAGTTCACCGCCATCCGCGCGCAGGGTGCGGGCGGGCAGAACGTGAACAAGGTGTCCAACGCGGTGCACCTGCGTTTTGCCATCCACGCGTCTTCGTTGCCCGAGGCCATCAAGGAGCGGTTGCTGGCCTTGAGCGACCAGCGCATCACCACCGAAGGTGTGGTGGTCATCAAGGCGCAGACCAGCCGCAGCCTGGAGCAGAACAAGGCCGAGGCGCTGGAGCGGCTGCAGGCGCTGGTGGACAGCGTGGCCACCCTGCCCAAGGCGCGCAAGCCCACCAAACCCAGTTTCGGATCGAAACAGCGCCGCCTCGAAGGCAAGGCCACGCGCGGGCAGGTCAAGCAGTTGCGCGGTCGCGTGCGCGGTCTGGACTGACTGCCGGTCCTTGGTGCGCGCTTAAGATTTTTTTAGGGTTCCTTTAAGCGCTATTTAGCAGCGCGCCGAAGGGCCGGTTCCTAGACTGCTTTCCATGGCAGGCAACGCACGGTGCGTTGCCGCCACCCACGAAGCAGCCGGGCCTGGCCCGCGAAAGGAATCCCATGCAATCGAACACCCACGAACTGGCGCAGGTCGCCGCCACCGCCCAGGCCGTCGAGGCCGGCACAGGCCGCGTCAATCTCTACGCCGGCATCCACAAGGCCCTGCGCGCCTTCATGGCCGACACCCTGCTGGCCGTGGGCCGGACCGACCCGGCCGACGCACAGGAGGTGGCCGCCACCCGCGAGCGCCTGGGCACGCTGCTGGACCTGTGCGCCGCGCACGTGCGCCACGAGGACGGTTTCGTGCACCCGGCCATCGAAGCGCGCAGCCCCGGTGTGGTCGAGGGCGTGGCCGACGAGCACGCCGGGCATCTGGCGCAGATCGCACGGCTCCGCGCCATGGCCGACGGCCTGGATGGGCTGGCGCCGGCCGCGTGCGCGCTGGCGCTGCAGAACATGTATCTGGCGCTCGCGCTGTTCGTGGCCGAGAACCTGCAGCACATGCACACCGAAGAGACCGTGCACAACACGGCCCTTTGGCAGGCCTTCAGCGACGCCGAGCTGGTGGGCATCCACGACGGCTTGCTGGCCACCGTGCCGCCGGCCGAGATGATGCTGGTGATGCGCTGGATGCTGCCGCAGATGAACGCGCCGGAGCGGCTGGAGCTGCTGGGCGGCATGCGCCAGGGCGCGCCGGCCCCGGTGTTCCAGGTGGTGCTGGACGGGGCGCGTGCGCAGCTGGCGGAGCGTGACTGGGCCAAGCTGGCTCGGGGGCTGGGTCTGGCGCCGGTGGACGGTCTGGTGATGGCCTGAAGCCCTGGCTTCAGGCGGCGACGTCTTCGAGGTTTACGGGACCGGCGGTGTCGAAGCGGAAACAGCCGCGGCCGGTTTTTTCGATGCGCAGCTGAGGGCATTGTTCGGCCAGTCGGCGCTGCAGCAGCAACAGGCGCGCTTCGAGGTTGTCGGCCACGTCCGGCAGGCGCAGCGCGCGGTCCAGCCGCAGTTCGCGGTTGGTGAACTCGTGGCGGCCCTGGCACTGCCGGTCCTGCAGCAATTTCCACAGGATGGCGCCGGCCACGCCCTTGATCAGGTAGGCGTTGTTCACGAACACGCTGTCGTTGCTGCGGTAGTGGCGCACCTGCAGGGGCGGGCCGGCCGGGGCCCTCGTGGGTGCGGCCGGGTGGTCCGTGCCGGGCGCGTCGGGGCAGGGCTCGGCGCTTTCCTGCATGAGGTCGATGCCGGCGGCGAGTTGCCCGCCCAGCGTGACCAGCAGGTCTTCGTCCTCGTAGCTGAACTGCAGGTCCAGCGGGCTTTCCACGAACAGCACGCCCAGCACCCGGCCGGCCGAGAGCAGGGGCACCGCCAGCTGGCTGTGCGGTTCGGGCAGGCCGGGGTAGGGGATGTCGGTGCTGATCGCCGCGCCGCCCTCGCCCGCCAGACTGTCGCGCAGCGCCCGGCTGTACCGGTAGGCGCTGGTCATGTGCATGATGCGCACCGGCGTGCGCTCGCGCGCGGCCACGCCGATAACGCCGTCGCCCAGGGCAATCTCCGAGCCCACGCCCGAGATGGCGTAGCCCCGGCTGGCCACGGTGTAGAGCCGCTCGGTGAGCGGGTCGAGGATGAGCACCATGGCGTGGGCAATGCCCAGGTCCTGCTCCAGCGTCTGCAGGGTGGCGTCCAGCAGCGCGTCGAGCGTGGCGCAGGCCGCCAGCTTGGCGCTGCCCCGGCGCAGCGCGCCCAGCAGGTTGCAGCGCGGGGGCGCCTGCGGCAACGGTGTGGGCGAGGGGTCGCAGGGCACGCGCTCGATCTCGCACACCTCGTGGATGTCCGAGCCCAGCAGGCGAAACACGTGGGCCATGCCGCTGTGCGAGGCGATGCCCGCCAACTGGGCCTTCATGCTTTCAAACACCGGGCCGCTGTCTTCGGTGCGCAGGTAGTGCAGGTGCAGGCGGTAGAAGCGCGCCGTCAGCGGATGCAGCAGCAGCACCGTGGAGCGCGGCTGGGCCAGCAGGTTCTTGCGCGTCTTGTTGAAGAACTGGAACGACAGCGCCACATGCCGCTCGTCCACGTAGAAAACCTGGGACAGGTAGGCGACGTTGGGCGTGCCATCGGCGGCGCAGGTGGCCATCATGGCCGGTATGGCCCCCTCCAGGCAGGGGCGCACCTCGGCGAGGTCCACCGCGGTCTCTGGAGTACCCCCGCGCTGGGGGCTGCGGTGCGAGTTTGCTTGGAAGCGGCCCGGCTCGGCGCTCACGGGACTGCCCTCCGTGCTGCGCACTGCGGGGCTGGGCGCCTTCGGAGCGGCCGGGCGCTCATGCCTCCGCTCCGCCCAGGGGCTGGCCGGCGCGCGGCCCGGGCGTCTGGTCAAAGGCTTCGTCCGGGGTGAACTCGACCGCCACCACGTCGTCGAGCGGGTGCGCGAACATCGCCGAGACGAACGCCGGCCCGAAGCCGATGCGGTCCAGCTCCTGCTGCATGGCGAGCAGGTAACGCTGCAGCACGGTGGCGTCTTCCGGGCGCGCCTCGCGCAGCCGGGCGCGGCGGGTCTTGAGCTGCACCGTGCGGTGGGAGCTGGGTTCGCTGAACACCACCGCCATGCGGCCGCTGGCGGCCACGTCGCGCAGCAACTGTGCCGAGGGGCGCTGGCCGAGGTAGACGGTGACGAGGTCGCCCGAAGCGCTGACCTGGCTGCCCAGCGCCCGCATGACGCTGGGGCGCAGGTCGTGCCCGCAGGCGCTGACGATGACCGACACCCCGCGGGCCATCATGTCGAGCAGGTCACGGTTGAGCTGGGGCGGGGTGGCGGGGTGTTCCAAGGTGTGTGAGCCGGAGGCACCAAACGCCGTCGATCATATCGACGGCGTGGCCCGCGGCAAAGGGTCGACACCACCGGGGGCGTTCACGGACGGCTCGGTGTGCACCAGTTCCATCGGATAGCGCTGGCCCGCCAGGTGGTCCTCCACGCAGCGCAGCACCAGCGGGCTGCGGTGGCGTCCGGCGCTGGCGCGGATCTCGTCCGGCGTCATCCACAGCGTGCGCACGATGCCGGTGTCAAGATGCCGTTGCGCATCGAAGTCGCCCAGCTCGCCACAGTAGGCAAAACGCAGGTAGGTGATGTCTTCGCCGGTGCTGGCCCGCTGGAAACGCGAGAGGTACACGCCCACCAGGGCCGTGGGGGTGAAGTGGTGGGCGGTTTCTTCCAGCGTTTCGCGCGCCACGCCTTCGGTGGGGCTCTCGCCGGGGTCGAGGTGGCCGGCCGGGTTGTTCAGGCGCAGGCCCTCGGGCGTGTGTTCTTCGACCAGCAGGTAGCGGCCCTCGCGCTCGATGATGGCCGCCACGGTGACACTGGGTTTCCATCGGGTGTTCATTCGGGCATTATCCCGGCCAGATCGTCTGGCTGTCCCTTGAAGTGGTAGCTCTTGTCGCATGGTGAAATATTGGGGTGAAAACGCGCGGGCAAGCATCACGAGGCCAGGCCCAAACCCTTGCGCGACATGGGTTTGCGCAAGGCGGGGGCGTGGATGCCGTCGGTTAAGCTGGCGCGCAACCCACGGGCGGTGAATTCTTGTGGGTCCAACGAACAACGCATATGGAGGGGTCACGTGCAGATGAACGGACAACGGTGGGGGTTGGGATCAATGCTCAAGGTGCTGGCCTTGGGTTGGTTGGCCCTGGGCGCACTGGTCGCCCAGGCGGCCGACTTTTCAGTGGGGCGCGTGGAGGTCGAGTTCGCTGAGGAGGGCTGGCGAGAAGTGCCCTTGCCGGACACATCGCGCGCCTTTGGGGGCGACAGGAACGGGGTGTTGGCTGTGCAGTCGAAGCTGTATATCTGGGGTGCGCCCGACAGCGATGAGCAGTCGCTGGTGTTGGTGAGTGCCAACTCTCAAGGTCTGGGTGGCGGTCGTGGTGGCTATATGACCTATTCGCCCAACTGTCGGTCCGATGACCAGAACTACCGTGAAGGCAATGAGGGCTTCAAGGCGTCGTTCATGCAGTGCTTGATGGTGACGCCCCTGTACGGCAGCAAAGGGGTGTTCGAGGCTTTGGCGCCTCAGGTTCTGGATTTGCAGACCTCGGGGCAGGTGTCTGTTCAGGGCCCCATCTACACCGTGTGGAGCCGCCACGCCATTTCCACGGGCTCGTTTCTGGACGTCCGTGTTTTCGTGAGGTCCCCCCTGGGTGCGGCGGGTGCTGTGGTGGAAGAGACGCTTCCCACTGGCATTCGGCCCGAGCAGGTGGCCTGGGGTCGACAGCTGAAGGATGCCGTCAAGAGCAGTGTGTATTCCTTGTCCGGCCGCCTTGCCATCCCCCCGATCCGACCGGCCCCACTTGTTCAGAATACCCCCGTCGGTGGGGGCTGAGCGGTGGCCGCGCCACCCCTGTTTTCTTGTCCGATTTCCAACACCCCTGCATCGAGGACTCTCCCATGACATCTGGCGCATCGAACGAGACAGCCACAACAGCGCAGCGCATTGGCGTGCCGCGCGAGATCTTCCCTGGCGAGAAACGGGTGGCCACCGTGCCCGAGGCCGTGGTCAAGCTGATCAAGTTGGGTTTCAGCGTGGTGGTGGAGCGCGGCGCGGGCGAGCCCGCCAATCTCAGCGATGACGACTACCGCGAGGCCGGCGCCAGCATCGCCGACTCCGCCGCCGAGCTCTGGCGTGGCAGCGACATCGTCTTCAAGGTGCGCGCCCCGACGCCCGACGAAGTGGAGTTGATGCACGAAGGCCAGACGCTGATCGGCTTCATCTGGCCGGCCCAGAACCCGGAGCTGATGCAGCAGCTGGCCGCACAAAAGGTCACCGCGCTGTCCATTGACGCGCTGCCGCGCACGCTGAGCCGGGCGCAGAAGATGGACGCGCTGACTTCGATGGCCGGCGTCAGCGGCTACCGCGCCGTGGTCGAGGCGGCCAACGCCTTTGGCCGTTTCTTCAACGGCCAGATCACGGCCGCGGGCAAGGTGCCGCCGGCCAAAGTGTTCATCGCCGGTGCGGGCGTGGCCGGCCTGGCCGCCATCGGCGCCGCCGCCAGCCTGGGCGCCATCGTACGGGCCAACGACACGCGCGCCGAGGTGGCCGACCAGGTGGTCTCGCTGGGTGGTGAATTCGTCAAGGTCGACTACGAAGAAGAGGGCTCGGGCGGCGGCGGATACGCCAAGGTGATGAGCGAGGGCTTCCAGCAGGCGCAGCGCGAGATGTACGCGAAACAGGCGCGCGAGGTGGACATCATCATCACCACCGCCCTGATCCCCGGCAAACCGGCGCCCAAGCTGATCACCGCCGAGATGGTCAGGAGCATGAAGCCCGGCAGCGTGATCGTCGACATGGCGGCCGAGCAGGGCGGCAACTGCGAATTGACCGTGCCCGGCGAAGCGGTGGTGCGCCACGGCGTGACCATCGTCGGCTACACCGATCTGGCCTCGCGCATGGCGCGCCAGTCGTCCACGCTGTACGCGACCAACCTGTTCCGCCTGAGCGAAGAGCTGTGCAAGACCAAGGACGGCGTCATCAACGTCAACATGGACGACGACGCCATCCGCGGCCTGACCGTGATCAAGAACGGCGAGATCACCTGGCCGGCCCCGCCGCTGGTCGCTGCGCCCAAACCGGCGCCCAAGCCCACTGCCGCGCCGGTGGCCAAGAAGGGCCATGGCGAGCCTTCGGGGCCGATGCCGGCGGGCAAGCTGGCCATCGTGGCCGGCGTCACGGCGGTGTTGTTCGCGCTGGTGGGGGCCTACGCACCCGCCGAGTTCCTGTCGCACTTCACGGTGTTCGTGCTGGCCTGCTTTGTGGGCTACATGGTGGTGTGGAACGTCAAGCCCGCGCTGCACACCCCGCTGATGAGCGTGACCAACGCCATCAGCTCCATCATCGCCATCGGGGCCCTGGTGCAGATCTCGCCCATGGCCAATGCGGCCGAGCGGCCCAACACGCTGATCGTCGCCCTGGCCGCGCTGGCGCTGGTGCTCACCGCCGTCAACATGTTCGGCGGCTTTGCCGTCACCCAGCGCATGCTGGCGATGTTCCGCAAATAAGAAGGAGACCCTGAATGTCTGCAAGTCTGGCCACGGTCTCCTACATCGGAGCAACGATTCTCTTCATCCTCAGCCTGGGCGGCCTGTCCAACCAGGAAACCTCGCGCCGCGGCAACCTGTACGGCATGGTCGGCATGGCGCTGGCCGTGGCGGCCACGGTGTTCGGCCCGCAGGTCACCGCCGCCGGCATCCCCTGGATCGTCGGCGCCATGGTGGTCGGCGGGGCCATCGGCCTGTACGCCGCGCGCACCGTGCAGATGACGCAGATGCCCGAGCTGGTGGCGCTGATGCACAGCATGGTCGGCATGGCCGCCGTGCTGGTCGGCTACGCCACCTACGTCGATCCGGAGGCCACCAAGGGCTTCGAGGGCGCGGCGCACACCATCCATGCGATGGAGATCTACGTCGGCATCTTCATCGGCGCGGTCACCTTCTCGGGCTCGGTCATCGCCTTCGGCAAACTCTCGGGCCGTGTCGGCGGCAAGCCCATGCTGCTGCCCGGTCGGCACTGGATGAACCTGGCCGGCCTGATCGCGGTGATCGTTTTCGGCCGCCTGTTCCTGCAAGCTGAGACGCTGCAGGACGGCATGCTCCCGCTGTTCGTGATGAGCGCCATCGCGCTGCTGTTTGGCGTGCACATGGTGATGGCCATCGGTGGCGCCGACATGCCGGTGGTGGTGTCCATGCTCAACAGCTACTCGGGTTGGGCGGCCGCGGCCACCGGCTTCATGCTGTCCAACGACCTGCTGATCGTGACAGGTGCCCTGGTGGGCTCCAGCGGCGCCATCCTGTCCTACATCATGTGCAACGCGATGAACCGCAGCTTCATCAGCGTGATCGCCGGCGGCTTCGGCACCACCAGCGCCGCGCCCAAGGCGACCGGCGGTGCGGCGGCCGAGCCGGCGGGCGAGGTGAACCCCATCCTCGCAGTCGAAACCGCAGAGATGCTGCGCGAGGCCAAGAACGTGATCATCGTGCCGGGTTACGGCATGGCGGTGGCGCAGGCGCAGCACACGGTGTTCGAGATCACGCGCCATCTGCGCGAGAAGGGTGTGAACGTGCGCTTCGGCATCCACCCGGTGGCCGGCCGCATGCCGGGCCACATGAACGTGCTGCTGGCCGAGGCCAAGGTGCCCTACGACATCGTGTTCGAGATGGACGAGCTCAACGAAGACTTTCCCGACACCGATGTGGCGATGGTGATCGGCGCCAACGACATCGTGAACCCGGCGGCGCAGGACGACCCGACCAGCCCCATCGCCGGCATGCCGGTGCTCGAAGTCTGGAAGGCGCGCACCTCCATCGTCATGAAGCGCAGCATGGCCTCGGGCTACGCCGGTGTGGACAACCCGCTCTTCTACAAGGACAACAACCGGATGCTGTTCGGCGACGCCAAGAAGATGCTGGACGAGGTGCTGGTGGCTTTGAAGAGCTGACCGCGTCGGTTTCCGGCACCGGAACAGACCTTGAGCCGGTGGTGACACCGGCTCCTTGTTTCTGTAGCACCGAGGCAAGGACACCACAGGTTTTAGAGTAGGCTGTCAGTGGTTCGTAAGGGAAAAACACGAGGTCGCGAGCCTTCGGCCCGGACGACAATGCGCAGTTGCCAATAACCCACAAGATATCTGGAGATACCGCATGACCGAACCGACGGCCGATCGCCCCTGGCTGGGCGTCTATCCCGCAGGAGTGCCCGCCGACATCAATGTGGCGCAGTACCCGTCGCTGGTGCATCTGATGGAGGAGAGTTTTCAGAAACACGCCAGCCGCCCCGCCTACAGCTTCATGGGCAAGGAGCTCAGCTTCGCCCAGGCCGACAGCCTGTCGCAGGCTTTCGCGGCCTACCTGCAGGGGCTGGGCCTGGTCAAGGGCGACCGCGTCGCCATCATGATGCCCAACGTGCCGCAGTACCCGGTGGCGGTGGCGGGCATCCTGCGCGCGGGTTTCGTGGTGGTCAACGTGAACCCGCTGTACACGCCGCGTGAGCTGGAGCACCAGCTCAAGGACTCGGGTGCCAAGGCCATCGTCATCATCGAAAACTTCGCGCACACGCTGGAGCAGTGCATCGCGAACACGCCGGTCAAACACGTGGTGCTCACGGCCATGGGCGACCTGCTCGGCCTGCTCAAGGGCGCGATCGTCAACTACGTGGTGCGCAACGTCAAGAAGATGGTGCCGGCGTTCAGCCTGCCACAGGCGGTGCGATTCAACGACGCCATCGCCAAGGGCACCCGGGGCAGCTTCAAGCGCCCCGAGATCCAGTCCGACGACGTGGCCGTGCTGCAGTACACCGGCGGTACCACCGGGGTGAGCAAGGGCGCCGTGCTGCTGCACAGCAACGTGATCGCCAACGTGCTGCAGTCCGAGGCCTGGAACGATCCGGTGATGAAGACCGTGCCGGCCGGCGAGCAGCCCACCAGCGTCTGCGCCTTGCCGCTGTACCACATCTTTGCCTTCACGGTGAACATGATGCTGTCCCTGCGCACCGGCGGCAAGACCATCCTGATCCCCAATCCGCGTGATCTGCCCGCGGTGTTGAAGGAGCTGAGCAAACACACCTTCCACAGCTTCCCGGCGGTCAACACGCTGTTCAACGGCCTGGCCAACCACCCCGATTTCAACACCGTCAACTGGAGCAACCTGAAGGTGTCGGTGGGTGGCGGCATGGCGGTGCAAGGCGCGGTGGCCAGGCTCTGGCTGGAGAAGACCGGCTGCCCGATCTGCGAAGGGTATGGCCTGTCGGAAACCAGTCCTTCGGCCAGTTGCAACCCGACCACCAGCACCGAATACAGCGGCACCATCGGTGTGCCCCTGCCCAACACCTGGATGAAGTGCCTGGATGACGACGGCAACGAAGTGCCCCAGGGCCAGCCCGGCGAGATCGCCATCAAGGGGCCGCAGGTGATGGCCGGTTATTGGCAACGACCCGACGAAACCGCCAAGGTCATGACGCCCGATGGCTACTTCAAGACCGGTGACGTGGGCGTGATGGATGCACGTGGCTACTTCAAGATCGTCGACCGCAAGAAGGACATGGTGCTGGTCAGCGGTTTCAACGTGTACCCCAACGAGGTGGAGGACGTGGTGGCCCAGCTCGACGGTGTCATGGAGTGCGCCGTGGTGGGCGTACCCGACGAGAAGTCGGGCGAGGCCGTCAAGCTGGTGATCGTGAAGAAGAACCCGGAGCTGACCGAAGAGCAGGTACGTACCTTCTGCAAGGCCAACCTCACCGGCTACAAGCAGCCCAAAGTGGTGGAATTCCGCACCGAGATGCCCAAGACCCCGGTGGGCAAGATCCTGCGCCGCGAACTCAGAGAAAAGAAGTAGCCCCCGCAATAAGTAGCCCCCCGCGCCGCCTGCGGCGTCACCCCCCCCAGGGGGCAACGCGAGTGGCCCGGCAAAGCCGGTTCCACCGCGTTCTGGTTGGAGTCACGCGGTCCGGCCGGATTGTTCAGCCCGGCCGGCTTCGAGCTCTTCTGGTCCAATGGCGGGCATGAGTACCACCGCCCCTCGCACCGCCATCGTCTCGGCCCTGCACGATGAACTCGCCAGTGTGCTGGCGCTGATGCCCGATGAGCACAGGCAGACCGTGGCGGGGCGAGAGTTCTGGGTCGGTCACCTGCATGGGCAGGACGTGGTCGCCGTGCTGTCCGGCATCGGCAAGGTCGCCGCCGCCACCACGGCCACGCTGCTGATCCAGCGTTTTGGCGTGGACCGCATGGTCTTCACCGGCGTGGCTGGTGGGCTGGGCGCCGGTGTGAACGTGGGCGATGTGGTGCTCGCGCGCCAGTTCCTGCAGCACGACATGGATGCATCGCCCCTGTTTCCGCGCCACGAGGTGCCCGGCTACGGACGCGCGCGCTTCGGTGCCGATGCGGCGCTGACCGATGCGCTGGAACTGGCCTGCGACCGCATGCTGCGCACCCTGCCGCAGCAACTCGGCGCCGAGACGGTGGCCGTGTTCGGCCTGCACACCCCGCGCCTGCACCAGGGGCTGCTCATCAGCGGCGACCGCTTCGTGGCCACCACGCTGGAGAGCCAAACCCTGCAGCGCGATCTGCCCGAGGCCCTGGCGGTGGAGATGGAAGGTGCGGCCTTCGCGCAGGTGTGCCACGACTTCGGCGTGCCCCTGGCCGTGGTGCGCACCATCTCCGACCGCGCCGACGACGCCGCACACGTGGACTTCCCACGTTTCCTGCGAGAAGTCGCCAGCCGCTACAGCGGTGCATTGATGGACACCCTGTTGCGCGCATGAATGCTCCGCACATCCTGATTGCTGGCACTGGAAAGCTGGCGCGTGAACTGCTGACCGGTCTGGCACCGGCGGCGCACCCGTGGAGCGACCGGGAGGCTGTGAGTGCGCCTGTTGCACAGGCGGTGGTGCATGCAGGGTCGGGGCGTGAACTGCCGGATATCCTTCGGTTCTGCCTTGAGCGCTCGGTCCCGTTGATTGAACTGTCCACCGGGACGGACGTGGTCCGCCTGGCTCACGGCGTGCCGGTCGTGGTGTGCCCCAACGCCAACCTGCTGATGCTCAAGTTCATGGCCATGTTGAGTCGCAGTGGATCCTGGTTTCGTCACGAGTTCATCCGCCTGACCGAATCACATCAGGCTGGCAAGACGTCGGTGCCGGGAACTGCGGTCGCCATGGCTGCGTCACTGAGCCTGCCGCCACAGGCCATCGTCTCGGTCCGCGATCCCGGCCGGCAGTCGCTGGAACTGGGTATTCCCGCTGAGACCCTTGGCCGCCATGCCTTTCACCGTATCGAGATCGGTGAAGGCGACTGCCGCTTGCGGCTGGAGACCTTGGTGACGGGTGGTGCGCCCTATGTCGATGGCGTCCGGCGCATCGTCGAAGCGTCGCTGTCCCATCCCCTGGAGCCACGCTGCCACGACGTGGTGGAGTTCATCGAACAAGGCTGGCTGTAGCCGGCCTACCTCAACCAGCCGCGCTTGCGGAAGTACAGCATGGGAACGACGGCCGACAGCACCATCAGCGCCAGCGCGAACGGATAGCCCCACTTCTGGCTCAGCTCGGGCATGTACTGGAAGTTCATGCCGTAGAGGCTGGCGATCAGCGTGGGGGGCAGCAGAGCGACGCTGGCCACCGAGAAGATCTTGATGATCTTGTTCTGGTTGATGTTGATGAAACCGACTGTCGCGTCCATCAAAAAGTTGATCTTGTCGAACAGGAAGGCGGTGTGGCTGTCGAGCGAATCGAGGTCGCGCAGGATCTGGCGCGCGTCCTCGAACTGCTCGGCGCTGAGCATGCGGCTGCGCATCATGAAGCTGACCGCGCGGCGCGTGTCCATCACGTTGCGGCGGATGCGGCCCGACATGTCCTCGTGGCGCGCGATCGCCGAGAGCACCTCGCCGGCCTTGTTGTCCGTCACGTTGCCGGCGAGCACCTGGCGGCTGACTTCCTCCAGGTCGTCGTAGATGTCTTCGAGTGTGTCGGCGCAGTATTCGGCATCGGCGTCGAACAGCATCAGCAGCACGTCCTTGGCGTTCTCGATCAGGCCCGGCATGCGCCGCGCGCGCATGCGCAGCAGGCGGAACACCGGCACATCTTCGTCGTGGATGGAAAACAGGATGCCCTGGCTCTTGAGCGACTCGTTGTGCTCGTTGAGGATGAAGGCCACGCGAATGGCGCGCGGGTCTTCGTCGTCATCGATCAGGAAGTCGCTGCGCACATGCAGCTCGCCATTGTCTTCCTCGAAGAAGCGGGCCGATTCCTCGATGTCCTCGTCCATCGCGTCTTCGGGAATCGACAGACCGAAATGCTGCTTGACCCAGCGGCGCTCCTCGGGCGTGGGTTCTTCGAGGTCGACCCAGATGGGTTTGAACCGGGCCAGCTCTTCGAGCGACTCGATTTCTTCCTGGAACAGTCGGCCATTGGCCAGGGTGAATACGTTGAGCATGGTTGCGCTCCCGGCTGGGAATGTCTGAGGGGGGCGGGCCTGCGGGGCCTCGGGCGGTTCGGGCGGCGCTTTCAGCCGTCCTGCCACCGAATCTCAGGGGCTGCGGGGGCAGCGCTCAGACGGTCGCGGGGGAGGCTGAAAGCACACAACTGGGGGGTGTGCTTTCCATGGGGCTCTTTGTGGGTTGAAACTGGTGCCGATTATGGCACCGCGACCTGCGCGCCGGCCTCCATCGGGAGGCCGAAAAACCCCATCAACTCGTCCTTTCGTCGCCAGGCGTCGCCTTCGCCCAACTCGATCAGGGCGTTGACGAAATCGGGTTCGAACAACAGGTAGCTGGCGAGGGCCGCGGCACTGCCGGCGGCGCCTCGGCCGGTGTCGAGCGCGCCCAGGCCGGTGAGGGTGTTGCGCGTCGCCGCAGGCAGCGCGCCGATGTGCTTGCGCGCGAGTTCGTCGAGCGAAAAACTGGGCTGCACCGCCAGCACGCGCACCGGCCGGTAGGGGAGGCTGGCGGCCAGTTCGGGAGGGAGTCTGGCCAGCGTCTCGCTCACGCGCTGGGCCTGTTCCACGTCGGCCTGCAGGGTGTCGTGGAACACGCTGGCCATGGCGTGTCCGGCGATGGTGCCGGCCGTCGGCTCGTCGTTGGCGCGGGCGACCAGGCCCGAGCGCTGGGGTTGCCCCACGCCGATCACCAGCACCCGGCGCGCCCGAAAGTGGATGGCCGGCGACAGGGGCGAGAGCTGGCGCATGGAGCCGTCACCAAAATGCTCCTTGTGGCCGTTCACCCACAAGGGCACGGCCGGGAACAGGAAAGGAATGGCGCTGGAGGCCATCAGGTGCTCGATGGTGATGGGCTGGAAGTCGGCGCGCCGCCCGGGGCGGTGCCAGGGCTGCACCGGGTGGTCGGGCCGGGTCTGGCAGAAGGTCCAGTGTTCGCCCGTGGTGTAGCTCGATGCGGTGACCCCCAGCACATCGATGTGGCCTTGCTGCAGCGCGCGCTCCAGCCCGTCGAGGTCGATCGCGCGGTGCAGGCTGTCCACCAGGGGCAGGGTGTCGAGCAGGGCACGGTAGCGCCGCACCTGGCGCGCCAGCGTGAGCCCGGCGATGATGCGGTTGGCGCGCACCCAGCCCGGCGCTTCGAGCCGGTAGATGTGCTCCGAACGCAGGCCACCCCAGAACGCGGCCAGGCGGGGCAGGGCGTGCAGCCCGTCGGTGGCGTGGCTGGCGAGGTAGGCCGCGTTGAGCGCACCCGCCGAGGTACCGAACAGTCCCTGGAACGGGAAGGGGGTCGCCGACGAATCGGAGCTGGAGGGGGCCCGGCTTGCCAGCATGGACGCCACCGCCTTGAGCACGCCGGCCTGGTAGGCCGTGCGCGCGCCGCCGCCCATCAGCACCAGCGCACAATGGCCCGAGGCTTCTTCGGACAGTTGGGTGTCCAGCAGGTTGCGCGAGATCAGCGTATCGAGTGACACAGTCGGGACCTTGTGCCCAGGCGCTGGCGATGCCTGCGTTGACGTTGGGCGGTTGACCAAAATCATGACACAACCCTCTCGCGTTTCCCGGCGCTGGCCACGAATATGAAGGGGCTTGGGCCGCCAGTGCAGAAAGATTCCACCATGTTCAACGCCGTTCTGAGCCTCCCGCGCACCGTCTGGTTCATCGGGCTCATCAGCCTGGTCAACGACAGCGCGAGCGAGATGATCTACCCGCTGGTGCCGCTCTACCTCGCTTCGGTCTTGATGGCAGGGCCCCGTGCCCTGGGCATCATCGAAGGCATCGCCGAGGCCACCGCCAGCCTGCTTAAGCTGTTCTCGGGCGTCGTGGTGGACCGCACGCGCCGGTCCAAACCCTGGATCGTGTTCGGCTACGCCCTGGCCGGCTTCGGACGTCCCCTGATCGCCCTGGCCGGCAGTTGGCCCTTCCTGCTGGCCATCCGGTTCGCCGACCGGGTCGGCAAGGGCCTGCGCAGCTCTCCACGGGATGCCCTGCTGGCCGCCAGCGTCACGCCCGAGCGGCGCGGGCTGGCTTTCGGCCTGCACCGCGCCATGGACAACGCGGGCGCGGTCATCGGCCCCGGTCTGGCGTTTGCTTTGCTGGCCGCACAGGTGCCGCTCAAGGACATCTTCCTGTGGTCCGCCGTTCCCGCCGTCATCTGCGTCGGGCTCGCGCTGGCCATCCGGGAACCGAAGGCCGAGCCGCGCCAGGCGAGCGCGGCGTTCGACTGGCGGCTGGGCGACATGCCCGCGGTGTTCCGGCGCTACCTGCTGGTGGTGGCCCTGTTCACGCTGGGCAATTCCTCCAACATGTTCCTGCTGCTGCGCGCCAGCGAACTGGGCGTGCCCCAGGCGCAGGTGCCCTTGCTGTGGGCGGCGGTCTCGGCCATTGCCATGCTGTTCGCCACGCCCCTGTCCGCGCTCTCCGACCGGCTGGGCCGCGTCAGGCTGCTGGTCCTGGGGTATCTGGCCTACGCCGCCTTTTACGCCACGCTGGGTTTCATGCGCACCGACGGCTGGATGCTGTTTGCCCTGTTCGGTTTCTACGGCCTGTTCATGGCGGCCACCGAAGGGGTGGAAAAGGCGCTCGTCGCCGACCTGGCGCCGCAGGACCGATGTGGCACGGCCTTTGGCTGGTTCAACCTGATCGCCGGGCTCTTCCTGCTGCCCGCTTCCATCGTGTTCGGCTGGATCTACCAGGCCATCGCGCCCTGGGCGGCGTTCCTGTTCTCGGCCACCTGCGCGGCGTCTGCCGCGGTGCTGCTGCTGGCCACCGTCCAGGACGGCCGTCGCGATGCCCGGCCGGGCTGATCGCCGCTCAGTCCACCAGCGGCAGGATCACGCAGCCCTGTTCGTCCCATTCCACCTGGGTGATGCCGGGCTCCAGGGCTTCGAGCCGGCGCCGCTCCAGCTCTTCGGCACCGACCTGGCTGGCCACCCACTGCGTGGCCTGATGCCGTTGCGCGCGTTGCGCCAGGCTGAAGGCCATGGCCGAGGCCACGTGGTGGGCGAGTTCGTCGGGCTCCCAGGGTTTGGTGAGGTAGCGGTACAGGCCGAACTGGTTCACCGCCGCCTGGGCGGTCGCGAAATCCGCCGTTCCCGTCAGGATCATGCGCACGCACCCGGGCTGGATGTCCGCCGCCGCGGCCAGCAGCTCCATGCCGCCCATGTTGGGCATGCGCAGATCGCTCACGATGACGTCGAACCGCCGGGCCCGCAACTCGGTGAGCGCGTCCGCGCCGCTGCAGCAGGTGACGATCGTCACCAGGCTCCCCAGAGGGCCGCGCAATGCGCGGTGCAGGGCCCGAACGATGGGCGCCTCATCGTCGACCAGGAGAAGGCTGCCTTGAAGTGCTGGTTTCATGGATCGCTCCGACAACGTGATTCATGCACTGGACATGACGGCCAGCTCGCTGACGACCCGCTGCGTCAGACGGCGCAGCTGCTGCTCGCTCGCGCTCAGGGCGGACCACATCGGGTCCCTCAGGAGTTCCACATCCGCGTCGCCTTCCACGTCTGCGGCGGCGATGCCCTCCAGGCCATGCGCCATGTGGTTGGCCAGCAGCACCAGGTGCGAAAAATCCAGGCGCTCCGCCGTGGGCAAAGGGGTGGGGATATGGTGGGCGGCGATGGCCGCCACGAGCGTGGCCGGGAAGTTCCATTGGCTGGCCACGGTGGCGCCGACCTCGGCGTGAGACACCCCCAGCACCCGCTGCTCCGCTTCGTGCAGGGCGATGCCTTCGGCGGCGCACAGGCGCAGCGCTTGCGCCTCCAGCTCAGGACTGGTCATGGCCAGGATCAGCTTGCCCACATCGTGCAGCAGGCCCAGCAGGAAGGCTTCACCGGGATCCAGGGACACGATCCTGGCCAGCTCCCGGGCGGAAATGGCGGTGCACAGCGTGTGACGCCAGTAGGTGTCAAAGCAGAAACCCTCGCAGCGCACCGACCCGAAGGTGGCCCGCAGGGAAATGGCCGCCAAGGTGCTGGCCACGGTTCGCAGGCCCAGCATCTGGACGGCATCGCCCACGCTGGCAACCTGCCCCTGCGCTCCGTAGAACGCGGAGTTGGCCAGCCGCAGGAGGCGAACGGTCAAGGCCTGGTCGCGCTCGATCGCTTCGATGCAGGTCGAGGCCGGTGCGTCGTCCTGGCTCAGCGCCTCGACGGCCGCGATGAAGGCGCTGGGCAGCGAGGGCAGTTCCCCGATGCAGCGGGCCAGTGCGGCGGGTTTCAGATGTCGGGGCGGGGCCGCCGACTCAACAGCTTCCACATACATGATGAACTCTCCCTGAGGACACTTGTGTTGAATGGGTGGTTAAAACCGTGGCCGTGGCGCGCAAGCCCAGTGGCCGGGTGACACCGGTCGGGTTCTGGGTGCGCGGCCGCGGGTTCATGCGACCTTGTCTTCGTTGGTCATGGCGACGTCTTGCAGCAGCTGCACCAGCATCAGATGGCCCAGGGGCTTGGGTTGTCCCGGCATCTGACGGAGCCAGACGACAGCGTTGCGGCCCTCGATGGCGGTGCACACGCCCTCGGCATCGGCGTGCTGCGTGAGGGGCTGCTTGAGTGCGGCCAGCACCTGCAGCATCGAGGGCACGGGGTCCCCGCCCAGAGCGGACGACCATTCGGGCCACTGGTGCACGGCCAGGCGGTTGACGTACGCCAGCATGCCGTCTTCCCCGATACCGAAAACGGCCATCGGCATGCCGTCCAGGGCGTCCCGGGAGGCACCGGCGGCGTTCTGCATGGCCAGTCGGCGGGCGCTTTCGTCGCGCGCCATGTGGGAGAGCCGCTGGTTGGCGATGGTCAGCTCCCGGTTGGCCCGGTGGACCGCCCCGCCGAGACGGCAGTTTTCCGCGGCCAGTTCGCTCTGTTCAAAGGCCTTGGCCACGTGGCTGCGCAAGAGCTCGTCGTCCCAGGGCTTGGTGAGGAACTTGTATACCGAGCCCTCGTTGACCGCCTCGATGATCGACTGCAGATCGGTGTAGCCGGACAAGGTCATGCGCACCGTGTCGGGGTACAGGCGCTTGGCTTCGCGCAGGAACTCGATGCCCGTCATGCCCGGCATGCGCTGGTCCGAGACGATCACATCAACCGGCTGTTTGGCCAGCAGTTCCAGCCCCTGGCGGCCGCTGGTGGCGGTGAGCAGATGGTAACCATCGCGGCGGAACAGGCGTTTGAGCGAGGAGAGGATCGATTCCTCGTCGTCCACCAGCAGCAGCGTGCGACGGCGGGGGCGTGTGCCCAGCAGACCCTGGGGCAAGGCCGCGCCGGCGTGCAGCAGGGTCTGAAGACCTTCCGCGGTCTGGAGGGCGCCGAAGCAGTCGCCCAGCGCGAGGTCGCAGCCATGGTCCACCAGGCGCTGCAACTGGTCGTCGTTGGCCACGCCATCGGCCATGACGCGCATGTGCAACCCATGCGCGAGCTGGATCAGGGACCGGGTCAGCGAGGTGGTGTGGCTGTCGGTCACGATGTCCGGCACCACGCTGCGGTCGATACGGATCACGTCCAGCGGCAGCTCCCGCAGTTCGGACAGGCTCGACGCGCCTGCCCCGAAATCGCCCAGGATCGTCTCGGCACCCGCCGCGCGCAAGGGGGCCAGCGTGGTCGCCAGTGTCTTGTCGTCGGCCGCGGCCCGGCGCTCCGGAACCAGCACCGAGAGCAGCGGCGCCTTCAGACCCCATGCCGTCAGGGTGGCCAGCCAGTCGTCCGCCGTGCCGGGCAGCGCCCGCTCCAGCCATTCCAGGGGCAGGCACAGCCGCAGCTCGCCCATGCGCTCTGCCAGCAGGGCCGCCACCTGCCGGCAGGCGGCTTCCTGGCGCGCGCGAAGCGGCCGGCCCGAGGCATCCGGTTCGTCCAGGGACTCGCCTTGCCAGAGCAATTCCACACCGACCAGTTGACCGTTGACCAGGTTCCAGTGGGTCTGGAAGCGGGGCGCCGTCGCATGGCCCGGGTCACGCTCGTGAAGGTCTGGCGCGGGCGCGTCCGTTGGTTCCGTCTGCGACACGGCGCACTCAGGCAACATGTTCATTGTTGTGCTCCCACACGGGTGGATTGGTTTCTTTTCCCTGGGCGGCAGGCCCGGCGACCGGCAGCCAGACGCGGATGGCCGTGCCTTCCCCGACGACGGAGCGCACCTGGATCGTGCCGCCGTGTTTCTGAATGATGGAGAACGACAGCGACATCCCCAGCCCCGTTCCCTTGCCCACGTCCTTGGTGGTGAAGAAGGGCTCGAAGATCCGCCGCTGTACCTCGGCGCTCATGCCGCAGCCCGTGTCCTCCACCTGCACCCAGGCCCAGTCCTGCTCCACGCCGCTCAACAAGGTGATGGTTCCCTTCTCGGCAATGGCGTGCGCCGCGTTGACGATCAGGTTCATGAACACCTGGTTGAGCTGCGCCGCCAGGCACATGACGGGCGGCAGCGGCGCGAGCTTCTTGATCACCTCGGCCTTGTATTTCACCTCGTGCCGCACCACGTTGAGGGTGGACTCCAGGCCCACGTTCAGATCGGCTTCCTGCCAGTCCGAATGGTCCACACGCGAGAAGTCCTTGAGGTCCTGCACGATCTTCTTGACGCGCCCCAGGCCTTCGGCGCATTCGTCCAGCAGCAGTGGGAGATCCTCGCGCAGGAAGTCGATTTCGACTTCTTCCCGCTTCGTCGTCAGCGCCGCGGCCACGGCGGCGTCGCCCGGGGCGGCCAGCGCCGCGTCGCAGGCCGCGCTCAGGCCCAGCAGGCCGTCCACGTACTGGCGCAGGGTGTTGAGGTTGGAGCTGACGAAACCGATCGGGTTGTTGATCTCGTGCGCCACGCCGGCGGCCAACTGCCCGATCGACGCCATCTTGTCCTGTTGCAGCAGCTGGTTCTGCGCTTCCTCCAGCTGATGGTTCATCGCGTCGAGCTGGTTGATCCGCTCCTGCAACTGCTCCTGGGCGAACCGGATGTCGGAGCGGTCCTGCATCATCCACCAGGTGCCAAGACCCGGGTCGGCCGTGTTGGCCACGTACGCATCGACCTGCACCCAGATGGGCTGGCCATCGGCGCGGCGCATCCACATCTCCACGTGAATGGGTTCGCCTTTTTTGAACCGGGGAATGACATGGCTTTCAAAGTTGGCGAAGTCCTCTTCCGTCAGGTAGGTCGCACGTGCCGGCAGACCGGCCATGTCGGACGCGGCATAACCGAACATGTCGGCCATGGCGGGGTTGACGCGCTGGATCACGCCTCTCTTGGCATAGGCCACCCCGATGGGCGAATTGGCGATGAACAGTTCCAGGTCGCGTGCGGTGGCCGCCAGCTCGGCCGAGCGTTGCCGCACGATTTCCTCGAGCTCGTTGCGGTGCCGCAGCAGTTCGTCCTCCGAACTCCGGCGGGCGGTCACGTCTTGCAGGGTTTCGATGGCACCGATCACCGCGCCCTGGGCGTCGTAGAGCGGGGCGGCCGTGAAGAACAGCCACTTGCCCGATGGGCCGAACTGCGGAAAGAAGGCCTCGACCTCGACCCCGCCGGGGATCATGGATGACAGACTCATCTGCCCGCCGTAGAACGATCGCATGGTCGCTTCATCGACTCCGTCGACGATCATGTCCGCGAGCAAGGGGCGCTGTTCCGGGTAGAACGCCCGCCAGCCTTCCCGCGATCCGAGCACCTCGTTGCGCTTGATGCCGGTCATGCGTTCACAGGCCGTGTTCCAGTGCGTCACCCGGTGGTACTGGTCGATCACCAGCGAAGCCACCGAGGCCCCGTCGATGATCTGCGACAGCATCTCGGTCATGCCCAGCAGGCTGCTCTGCACATGCATCACGTCGCTGAGGTCCACGCAGGTCACCACCACCTGGACCCGGTCATCGAAACAGACCTGGCGGGCATGGATCTCCACCGGGCGCAGCCCGCCATCGGGCGTCATGATCGAACCCGAGACCACGGGCGGCACCTCGCCGTGCTCCGAGCAGGTCAGGATGGCGGCATGCAGTGGCGCTCGCGTGGCCTCGTCCACCAGATCGAGCAGTGGCAAGTCCATCAGGGCCGACGGACTGCGCGAGCCCAGCCGGCACAACGCATCGTTGGCCGCCACGATCCGTCCGTCCTCCAGCAAGGCCGACGGAACGGCCATGGCATCGACCATCTCCCTGGCCACCGTGGCATTCGATTTCTGCTGGTCCGCAACGTCCATCATGACTGGCTCCCCGGTATGTCGAGTCGCTTGGTGTCTTGCGGGATCGAGTTCTTCCGGACCCACAACGTGAGTCGAACGCCTTCCCTCGCGGAAAAGTCGCCTACCTGCTTGACCACGCGTTCGTCGAACACGTATCCCGCCGCCAGCAGGATGGCCCCGCGGGAAGACACCAGATCGCGTGCCAGCACCATGCCGGGACGCAGATCACGCACGTCCATGTGCACGTCCGCCTTGGCCGCGGCCGCCAGGTCGTCAACGACCTTGATCATGGTTTCGACCACGGAACGGTCGTAGCGCGTGTCGATGCCGCCATGAAGCATTCTCTGCGCGCGTTCCGCGGTGCTGCGCTGGTCCCCCAGGTTGCCGTGCATCATGTCGTCCAGATCGCTGGCCACCGCCACGATGCGCGCGCCCATCACGATCTCGGGCGCCGCCAGGCCATCGGGAAATCCTTTGCCGTCCATGCGTTCGTGGTGCTGGCGCACGATGCGCGCCACCCCTTGCAGTTGCGACAGCGCCATCAAGGTGGTTTCGCCGTCGATCGGATGGCGCCGATAGCGTTGGGTTTCTTCAGGGGTGTAGGCGGAGACCGGCTTGCCCAGCATGGCATCAGGAAAGCCGATGTTGCCCACGTCGTGGACCAGCGCGGCCAGATGGACATCGCGGATCTCGCGGTCCGACAGGCCCAGGCGTTTGGCGGTCTCGCGGCTCAGATCGGCCACGCGGCGCGAATGGCCGGAGTTGCCCACGCGCATTTCCATCAGACTGGAAAACACATTGACCGCGAGCACAAAGGTGTTGTCCAGATCCTCATACGCCGCGTCCAGCATGCCGTTGATCTGCTGGAGTTCGGCGGTTCGTGCGGCCACCCGCGACTCCAGTGTCTGATTGGCGTCGCGAAGCTGTTCGTTCTGCCGCTTGGTCAGTTCGGTCAGCTCGGCGTTCTGCTGCTCAAGGCCGCGCCGGATCAGGGCCTCCCGCACCACCAGAACGAGGTCCTGATCGTCCCAGGGCTTGGAGATGTAGCGGTGGATGGCGCCTTTGTTGATGGCCGCGATCGTGGCGGAAATGTCGGCGTAGCCGGTCAGCAGAATGCGCGCGATGCCCTCGTCGTGCGAGCGCACCAGTTCCAGGAAACGCGCACCGTCCATTTCGGGCATGCGCATGTCCGAAATCACCAGGTCCACCCGGTGGGTCTTGAGCAGCGCCAGGCCCTCGGCGGCACTCGTCGCCTGCAGGGTCGCGATGCCCTGCGTCCGGAAGACGCGGCGCAACGCGCTCAGCACGGAGGGTTCGTCATCGACGGTCAGAACCGTCGGGACAGCCAACGACCCGGCATTCGCGGTGGCGGATGATGGCTCTTGAAGGGCAATGCTGGTCATGGCGTCATGGACTCCGGGTGTGTCCAGGGTATTTCGACACCCTCGCAACACACTTGAGCCCCTTCGCGTCCGGCCCTCCGGACCGAGCGAAGTCAGGGCGGTCCATCAGGGCATTGGCGGTGTCCGGGGCGCGGGAGCGCCTTGCTGCGTATCCTCCACCGCTGGCCTCGCGGAGGCTCGCGTCTGACATTCCTCATGAACAACCCACCCATTGCCCTGTCACACCGCCGCGAGCTGTGGTTGCTGATCACCATCGCCGGCATCCAGTTCACCCACATCCTCGATTTCATGATCATGATGCCGCTGGGGCCGCAATTCACGCGGCTCTTCGGCATCAGCGATGCGCAGTTCGGGCTGCTGGTGTCGGCGTACACGCTGTCGGCCGGCGTCTCGGGCCTGGCGGCAGCCACCTATGTGGACCGCTTTGATCGCAAGCGCCTGCTGCTGACCCTGTACGGGCTGTTCGCCTTGGCCACGCTCGCCTGTGGCCTCGCACCCGGCTACGGTTTCCTGATGGTCGCGCGCGTGGCCGCCGGCATGTTCGGTGGCGTGCTCTCGGCGCTGTCGCAGACCATCGTGGCCGACGTGGTGCCCTTCGAGCGGCGCGGTCGCGCCATGGGCATCGTGATGTCGTCCTTTTCGGTGTCCACCGTCGCGGGCGTTCCCCTGGGGCTGTTCCTGGCGAGCCACTGGAGCTGGCAGGCTCCCTTCATCGGCATTGCCCTGCTCAGCGGCGTGCTGGCGCTGGGGGCCGCGCTGACCCTGCCCCAGCTCAACCACCACCTGCTGGTCAAGGACCGGCCTTCGATCTGGCGCGGCATCGGCATGGTGCTCGTGGAACCCAACCACCAGCGGGCATTTGCCTTTTCCGCCCTGCTGATGTTCACCGGCTTCACCATCCTGCCCTATCTCACCATCTACATGCAAACCAACGTGGGGGTGCAGGAGACCCAGATTCCCTATTTGTATCTGTGTGGTGGCGTGGCCACCCTGTTCACCGCGCGGCTGTTTGGCCGGCTGGCCGATAGGCTGGGCAAGGTGCGCACCTTCACCATGCTGGCGCTGGCCGTGATCGTGCCCATGCTCGCCACCACGCTGATGCCGCACTGGCCGCTGCGGGGCGTGTTGGTCGTGTCCACCCTGCTGTTCATCTGCATGAGCGGGCGCATGATTCCCGGCATGGCGCTCGTGACCGGTGCGGCCAACCCGGCCCTGCGCGGCACCTTCATGGCGCTCAATGCGTCGGTGCAATCCGCCGCGATGGGGCTGGCGTCGTTTCTGGGCGGGCTCATCATCAGCCGGGACGCGGCGGGGCTCGTTCAACATTACTGGGTGTCGGGTCTTTTGGGCGCCGGCGCTAGCCTGGCCGCGATCGCCATGGCGCGCCGCCTGCGCGTGCACGGGGCCGGCATGGGGCATCCTGCCGCACCCTGAGCCGTGCGCGCACGGTCAGTTGAGTGCCAAGGTTCGCGTTTTCACCCTTTGTTGCGGTGCGAGCTTGCGTCGCCCCGGTTTCATGGGCATAGTGGGTTCAAGACATCCCCGTTGCCGCCGGGCGGTCTGACCGCCCGGCGGCTTGTGTCAACCCGGAGCATTAGGAGGCTCTTCCATGAACTTGACGATCAGCGGTCACCACCTCGAGGTCACCCCCGCCCTGCGCGGTTACGTCACGACCAAGCTTGAACGCATATCCCGACACTTCGACCAGGTGGTCGATATCAAGGTGCTGCTGACAGTGGACAACCTGAAAGAGAAAGACATGCGCCAGAAGGCCGAATGCAACATCCATGTCAAGGGACGGGATCTGTTCGCCGAAAGCGTCCACGCCGATCTGTATGCCGCCGTGGACGAACTCGCCGACAAGCTCGACCGGCAGGTGTTGCGCTACAAGGACAAAACACAAGACCATGCTCACGAGAGTGCCAAACGTCTGATGTGACAAAAATCACGGGTCGCCCACCGGTGGCCCGGTCTTTATGTTGCGATGCAGCGAGCCGCTTCAAAAGTCAAGCGGCTTTTTTGTTTTCCCGGTCTAGCCAATGTCGCTCAACTCGGCATAATTTGCGGTCCAAGAGGCCCACATGAACCGACTCTCTGCCATATTGCCCGCCGCGCAAGTGCTCGTCAGCGTGGATGCGACCAGCAAAAAACGCGCCTTTGAAGAAGCGGGCCTGCTGTTTGAAACCTTGCATGGCCTCAACCGTGCGCTGATCACCGACAGCCTCTTCGCTCGCGAACGCCTGGGCTCCACCGGCCTGGGGCACGGCGTGGCCATTCCCCATGGCCGCATCAAAGGGCTGAAACAACCGCTGGCTGCGGTGTTCCAGCTCGCCAGCCCGATCGGTTTTGACGCCCCGGACGAGCAGCCGGTCCAGCTCATGATCTTCCTGCTGGTGCCCGAAGCAGCGACCCAGAAGCATCTGGAGATCCTGTCCGAGATCGCCGAGCTGCTCAGCGACAGTGCCTTGCGCGAGCAGATGAAGACGTCGAACGATGCCGCGGTGCTGCACGGCCAGATCACGTCCTGGCAGTCGGCGCACGCCGCCGCCTGAGCTTGTCCATCCCCTTGCGTTCCTTGCTGGCCAGTCCGTTCCGGGGCTTGTGCCGCTCGGGTCGCAGCCCTCAGCGGGATGAAGGAAGCTGGCGGCTGATCGTCAGGCCCGGCGCCGATTTCCGGAGTGCCCTCGCTTGAAACCCACCGTCGTCAGTGCCGACGTTCTGTTCGAGGATCACCGGGATGCCCTCAAGTGGCAGTGGATCGCGGGGCTCGGGGCCTCGGAGCGGCGGTTTGACGAGGTCGCGATCCGTGAGGCGCGCTCGGGGGCCGATCTGGTCGGTTATCTCAATTACATCCATCCGTACCGGGTTCAGGTGTTTGGCGAACGCGAGGTGGCCTACCTGACCAGTCCCAGCGAGGACGACAACCGCCGGCGGGTGGCGCGCATCGTGACGCTGGAGCCGCCGGTGCTTGTGGTGGCCGACGGGCAGACCGCGCCCGACGCGCTCATGGCCATGTGCGAGCGGGCACAGATACCGATGTTCGCTACCCAGGAGTCGGCGGCCTTCGTCATCGATGTGCTGCGCGCCTACCTGTCGCGCCATTTCGCCGATCGCGCGTCGATGCACGGTGTCTTCATGGACATCCTGGGCATGGGCGTGATGATCACGGGCGAATCCGGGCTGGGCAAGAGCGAGCTCGGTCTGGAACTCATTTCCCGCGGACACGGGCTGGTGGCCGACGACGCGGTGGACCTCTACCGCATCAACCAGACCAGCATCGAAGGCCGCTGCCCCGAGTTGCTGCAGAACCTGCTGGAAGTGCGCGGCATCGGCCTGCTCGACATCAAGGCCATCTTTGGCGAAACCGCGGTGCGCCGCAAGATGCGGCTGTCCCTGATCGTGCACCTGGTGCGCCGGGAAACCATGGAGCGTGATTTCGAGCGCATGCCCCACGAGCCGCTGTACCAGGACGTTCTTGGTGTGCCGGTGCGCAAGGCGGTTATCCAGGTGGTGGCTGGTCGCAACATTGCCGTGCTGGTCGAGGCCGCGGTGCGCAACACCATCCTGCAGTTGCGCGGGATCGATACCTACCAGGAATTCGTGGCACGCCACCGCGCGGCCATGGCGCGCGGCGAATAGGTGGAGCCGGATGGTCCGGCGTCCTGGCGTCAGCGGTGACCCGAGTTGTCGTGCCGGTGAGGGCAGTCGGGCTTGCTGCAGTTGGCGTACAGCGAGAGCGCGTGTTCCTGCAGGATGAAACCGCGGGTTTTCGCCACCATCTGCTGGCGCTTTTCGATTTCCGGATCAAAAAACTCCTCGACCCGGCCGCAGTCCAGACAGACCAAGTGGTCGTGGTGCTGGCCTTCGTTGAGTTCGTAGACCGCCTTGCCCGATTCAAAGTTGCTGCGCGTGAGCAGGCCGGCCTGTTCGAACTGCATGAGAACACGGTAGACCGTGGCCAGACCGATGTCGGAGCGTTCGTCCAGCAGGACGCGGAACACATCTTCGGCCGTCATGTGGCGCTGCTTGGCGTTCTGGAAGACCTCCAGAATCTTCAGCCGTGGCAGGGTGGCCTTGAGTCCCGTGCTTTTCAGTTCATCGATATTGGTCATGGGCGGTGTGCGGGGTTGAACGGGCCGGTTTCAGGGGATTGTGGTGCCGCCCTGGCAACACAGGGCAGCAACATGGACTGGCCTACCCCCGGGGCTACAATGAAGATCATATCGCCAGCGTGCGCAGGGGGCCAGATTGTCCCCCGCCGACGCACGCGAATCCGAGTGCCTTTCACGGTTTGCCCCTATGCACCAACTCACAGCCCTCCCACCGTCCCATCCGGGCCTGCGACAGAAGCCCAGCCGCCTGGTGCGGGTGCTGTGTGCGCTGGCGGGCGTCGCCGCGTTGTCCGCCTGTGGCAGCATTGGGGACAAGCTGCCCTCGGTGGGCAGTCTGGTCACGCCGTACAAGATCGACATCCTCCAGGGCAATGTGGTCACCCGCGAGCAGGCCCAGGCGCTGCAGCCGGGCATGACCCGTCCGCAGGTGCGCGATCTGCTGGGCTCGCCCTTGTTGACCAGCGTTTTCCATGCCGATCGCTGGGACTACGTGTTCACCTTCAGCCGGCAGGGGCAACCCCCCCAGCAGCGCAAGGTGGCGCTGTTTTTCAAGGGGGACTTGCTGGAGCGCTTTGAGGCCGATGAATTGCCCAGCGAGGCCGATTTCGTGTCTTCACTTGACGTGCGCCGCAAGTCCGACAAGGTGCCCGTGCTCCAGGCCACCGAAGAACAGTTGAAGAAGTTCCAGGAAAACAACCCCGAATCCAAGGACGCTGCCACACCCGCTTCGACGGGCGCCGCACCGGCCACCAGTTACCCGCCGCTGGAGACCCCGGGGGCTTCCCGGTGAGCGCCGTGTCGCAGGGTTCGCACCGCGTCTGTGTCGCCGGTGCCAGCGGACGCATGGGCCAGATGCTGGTCGAAGCGGTGCGTGACAGCACCGACTGTGTGCTCAGCGGGGCGCTGGACAGGGCTGGCAGCCCCGCCATTGGCCAGGATGCGGGGGCTTTCGCGGGACACACGACGGGCGTCGCCATCAACGCCGACCTGGGCGCAGGACTCTCGGGCAGCCGGTTCCTGATCGACTTCACGCGACCGGAAGGGACACTGGCGCACCTGCGCGAATGCGTGAAGCTCGGTGTGAACGTGGTGATCGGCACCACCGGTTTCAGCGAAGCGCAGAAGGCCGAGATCGCCGACGCCGCGAAGCAGATCGCCATCGTGATGGCGCCCAACATGAGCGTGGGCGTGAACGTTACGCTCAAGCTGCTGGAGATGGCGGCCAAGGCGCTGGCCACCGGCTACGACATCGAGATCATTGAGGCGCACCATCGGCACAAGGTGGACGCTCCCAGTGGCACCGCGCTCAAGATGGGCGAGGTGATCGCTGGCGCATTGGGCCGCGATCTGAAGGACTGCGCGGTCTATGCCCGCGAGGGCGTGACCGGCGAGCGCGATCCGTCGAGCATTGGCTTTGCCACCATCCGGGGTGGCGACATCGTGGGTGATCACACGGTGCTGTTCGCCGGGACGGGCGAACGCATCGAGGTCACGCACAAGTCAAGCAGCCGGGTCACTTACGCCCAGGGCAGCCTGCGCGCGGTGCGTTTCCTGGCCGACAAGCGCAGCGGTTTGTACGACATGTTTGACGTGCTCGGCCTGCGCTGAACACGGGATACCGGAGGACGATCTTGGGTGTTTGGCAAACCGTGATGCAGGGTGACGCTATCAGCCGCAGTGTGGCCCTGCTGTTGCTGGCCATGTCGGTGGCGAGTTGGGTGGTGATCCTCTGGAAGGCCTGGATGCTGCGCCGCGCCGTGGCCGACGTGAATCTCTCCACGGCGGCGTTCTGGCAGGCGGCCCATCTGGATGACGCGCAGCAGCGCCTGTCCACGTTTGATGCGCAGCGCCTGGTGCTGCCGCTGCTGCTGGCCGCGCGCACCATCGAGCAGGCCATGCCTCAGACACTGGCCGCCGCTGGCGATCGGTCGCAACAGCTCACCCGTGTGCTGCGCGATGCTTTGCACCGGGTGTTGCACCGCTTGCAGTTTGGTCAGGTGTTGCTGGCCACCGTGGGTTCCACCGCGCCCTTTGTGGGCTTGCTCGGCACGGTCTGGGGCATTTACAACGCCCTCGTCAGCATCGGGGACGAAGGCCGTTTCCGCATCGAGCAGGTGTCCGGTCCCGTGGGCGAAGCGCTGGTGATGACCGCGGCCGGTCTCGCGGTCGCGATCCCCGCTGTGCTGGCCTACAACGTGCTCGGCCGCCAGATCGCGCGCATCGAAGCCGATCTGGAAGGGTTTGCACGCGATCTGCGCGAATTGCTCCTGCACAAGGAGGCGCCCCTGTGAGTTTCGGGCGGCTGGAAAAACCCGCGGGCCACCAGCCCATGAGCGACATCAACGTCACGCCGCTGGTGGATGTGATGCTGGTGTTGCTGGTCATCTTCATCATCACCGCACCGCTGATGGCGAGCCGGCTGGAGCTGGAGTTGCCGAAAACCAGCGCGCCCACCGAGGCGGTGGAGCCCGAAGCCTTCGTCTCCGTCGGGCTGGACGCGCAGGGACAGATTTTCTGGGATGAGCAGCCGATCGACCTGGTCACCTTGCGCCAGCGCCTGCAGGAAACTGCCCGCCGCGATCCGGGCACCGAGCTGCAGCTGCGCGCCGATGCGGCCGTGCCTTATGGCAAGCTGGCCCAGCTCATTGGAGTGGCCCAGCAGGCCGGGTTGGCGCGGATCGGGTTCGTGACCGATGCCGAAACCGCCAAGGCGCTGCAACTCCCGGGTGCCGGCGCACAGCCCTGAACGCCGGTGGTTCCGGGCGTGGGTGCCGCCGGATCGCGCGCTTCGCTGTCGTTTTCTGTGCACCATCGGGCCCCGGCTTGGGGCTATGCTATAGGCCTTCACGAGCGGGGCGAGGGACATCATGCCAGAGCTCCATCGATCCATTCAGAATTCTTTTGAAACCCTAGGAGAGCGTTGATGAAGCAGGGACACAAGTCAGCCGGACGGCGGGCATTTGCACAATGGGCGCTGGCCGGCGCGGCAGCGCTGGTGTTGTCGGCCTGCGGTGGCAGCGACAGCGATGACGGTCTGGACAGGCAAGGTGTGCTCAACCTCGAGGGCGCCTACAACGCCATCGGGAGCGGGATGAGCAAGGCTCAGGTCATTGGCATCGTGGGCGAGCCGCCCCACCAGGAGTCCGACTTCATGCTGGGATGGTCGGACTATTCCTACGGCTCGACGCAGGGCCTGACGGTAAGGTTCCGCACGGTCGGCGGTCAACTCGTGACCAGCAGTGCATCCTGGTTCGTGCAGGCCAATGGAACGGTGAGCCGTTCTTTGAACAAAGGTCTCTGATCTGCCTCTTTGCTGATCGACGGGACGGTCGAGGCAAACCAGGCCTAGACCGATCTCCGACATCGTGGTGCGCCCGCTCGGCGTGAAAAAATGATGCCCGACGGGGTTGTCCGCGCGCGCAGCGGTCGGTTCCGTCCACCCCTTTCCCCGCAGCCCCATGCTGCCGCTGGCGACCGAACGTGGGCGCCGTGTCCGGCCCGGTGGGCCAAGCCCTAAAATCCAGGCTTTGCGACGCACCCGCCCTGGGTCATCCTTCCGGGCCATCGAGGCTGGTCCGCGCTGGCTCACACAACCCCTGCCGCCGGGCAACTGGCCCGCTGTTTCATGCAACCGACCTATCAGCACAAAGACGTCGAGCGCGCCGCGCACGCCCACTGGAACGCCAACGACGCCTACCGGGTGACCGAAGACGCGGGCAAGAAGAAGTTCTATGCCTGTTCCATGCTGCCCTACCCCAGCGGCAAGCTGCACATGGGCCATGTGCGCAACTACACCATCAACGACATGCTCACGCGCTACCTGCGCATGAACGGTCACAACGTGCTCATGCCCATGGGCTGGGACGCCTTCGGTCTGCCGGCCGAAAACGCGGCGCTGAAAAATGGCGTGCCGCCGGCCAAGTGGACCTATGAAAACATCGCCTACATGAAGCAGCAGATGCAGGCGATGGGCCTGGCCATCGACTGGTCGCGCGAAGTGGCCACCTGCGACCCCAGCTACTACAAGTGGAACCAGTGGCTGTTCCTGAAGATGCTGGAAAAAGGCATCGCCTACCGCAAGACCCAGATCGTCAACTGGGACCCAATCGACCAGACCGTGCTGGCCAACGAGCAGGTGATCGACGGCAAGGGCTGGCGCACCGGCGCCACGGTGGAAAAACGCGAGATCCCGGGCTACTACCTCAACATCACCGCCTATGCCGACGAACTGCTCGACCACGTGCAGATCGGCAACCCCAAGGCCACGCTCAACGGCTGGCCCGACAAGGTGCGACTGATGCAGGAGAACTGGATCGGCAAGAGCGAGGGCGTGCGTTTTGCCTTCCCGCACACGATCACAGGGACCGACGGTGCACTGATCGGCGACGGCAAGATGTACGTGTTCACCACGCGCGCCGACACCATCATGGGTGTGACCTTCTGCGCCGTCGCGCCCGAGCACCCGCTGGCACAACACGCCGCGGCCAACAACCCGGCGCTCGCCGCCTTCATCGAAGAGTGCAAGACCGGTGGCACGACCGAAGCCGAACTCGCCACGCAGGAAAAGAAGGGCATGGCCACCGGCCTGTTCGTCACGCACCCGCTGACCGGTGCTCAGGTCGAGGTCTGGGTCGGCAACTACGTGCTCATGAGCTACGGCGACGGCGCCGTGATGGGCGTGCCCGCGCACGACGAGCGTGACTTTGCGTTTGCATTGAAATACAACCTGAAGATTCAGCAGGTTGTGGCGGTGGCGGGCGAAGGCTTTTCCACCGAGGTCTGGGCCGACAGCTACGCTGACAAGCAGAACGGTGTGTGCGTGAACTCCGGCGTGCTCGACGGCCTGGGCCACAAGGCCGCCGTGGACAAGGTCGCCGAACTGCTGGCCGCCCAAGGCCTGGGCGAAAAGAAAACCACCTTCCGCCTGCGCGACTGGGGTGTGAGCCGCCAGCGCTACTGGGGCACGCCCATCCCCATCATCCACTGCGCCGAACACGGCGCGGTGCCGGTGCCTGAAAAAGACCTGCCGGTGGTACTGCCGCAGGACTGCATCCCCGACGGCTCGGGCAACCCGCTGCACAAGCACGAAGGCTTCCACGCTGGCGTCACCTGCCCCGTCTGCGGCCAGCCTGCGCGGCGCGAGACCGACACCATGGACACCTTCGTGGATTCGTCCTGGTACTTCATGCGCTATTGCGACCCCACCAACAGCGAGAAGATGGTGGCCGAGGGCGCGGACTACTGGATGCCGATGGACCAGTACATCGGCGGCATCGAACACGCCATCCTGCACCTGCTGTACGCGCGCTTCTGGACCAAGGTCATGCGCGACCTGGGCCTGGTGAAGGTGGACGAGCCCTTCAGCAAGCTGCTGACCCAGGGCATGGTGCTGAACCACATCTATTCGCGCCGCACCGAGAAGGGTGGCAAGGACTACTTCTGGCCGCACGATGTGGAGCACGTGCTCGACGAAACGGGCAAGGTGGTGGGCGCCAGGTTGAAGAACCCGGCCACCAGTGGCGATGGCCTGCTGCCGGTGGGCACGCCCATCGATTACGAGGGCGTGGGCACGATGTCCAAGTCCAAGAACAACGGCGTCGATCCGCAGGACCTGATCGAGAAGTACGGCGCCGACACCGCGCGCCTGTACACCATGTTCACCGCGCCGCCCGAAGCCACGCTGGAGTGGAACGACGCGGCGGTGGAGGGCAGCTACCGCTTCCTGCGCCGGGTCTGGGGTTTTGGCCACAAGTTGTCCACCCTCGGCGGCCTGGGCGCCCTGGCCGCTGGCGTGTCGGGCCAGGGCCTGTCCAAGGCCGCCAAGGCGTTGCGCCTGGAGATCCACACCGTGCTCAAGCAGGTGGATTACGACTACCAGCGCATGCAGTACAACACCGTGGTCTCGGGCGCGATGAAGATGCTCAACGCGCTCGAAGACTTCAAGCCCGATGGCTCCGCGGCCGACAACGCCGCGTTGGCCGAGGGCTTCGGCATCCTGCTGCGCTGCATCTACCCGGCCACGCCGCACGTCGCGCACGCGCTGTGGAGCGCGCTGGGCTACGCCGCGCAAAGCGGTGAGCTGCTCGACGCGCCCTGGCCGCAGGCCGACGAGGCCGCGCTGCAGCGCGACGAGATCGAGCTGGTGCTGCAGATCAACGGCAAGCTGCGTGGCTCGATCACCGTGCCGGCCAACGCCGACAAGGCCGCCATCGAGGCGGCGGCGTTGGCGAGCGAGGCCTTCGTGAAGCAAGCCAACGGCGCCACCCCGAAAAAGGTGGTCGTGGTGCCCGGCCGGCTGGTCAACCTGGTGGTATAAAACTCCGTGCCATGACGCCCATTTCAAACCCCCACTCCCTCATTTCCGGCCAGCCCCTGGCGGGCGCCACTGGCGTCGCTGCCGAAAGGCGTGCGCTCCTGCGTGGCCTGGCCGGGGCGGGTGTCGTGCTCTCCAGTGGTCTGCTCGCCGGATGTGGCTTCGCGCTGCGCCAGGCGCCCAAGTTCGCGTTTGACTCGGTGCGGGTGTCGAACTACGAAAACACGCCGGTGTCGCGCGCCCTGCAGCGCGCGCTCGCGGCGTCCGACATCCGGGTCCTGAACTCGTCCTCGCCGGCCGCCCAGGCGGCGGCCCAGGTGGTGCTGGCAGTGCTGGTCGACCAGCGCGAGCGCGCGGTGGTGGGACAGACCGCGGCGGGCCAGGTGCGCGAGCTGCAACTGCGCACCCGGTTCCGCTTCAGCCTGAGCACCGCGGCGGGCAAAAGCCTGATCGAGAGCACCGAGATGCTGCTGGAGCGCGACATCAGCTTCACCGAAACCGCCGCGCTCGCCAAGGCCTCCGAAGAATACATGCTATTCAACGACATGCAGGGTGACATCGTGCAGCAGGTCATGCGCCGCTTGGCTGCCGTGAAGTCGCTCTAGGCGCCGCCCCGCCATGCAGGTCGCTGCGCCGCAGCTCACCAGCCAGCTCCAGCGCGGCCTGCGCAGCCTCTACACCCTGCACGGCGACGAGCCGCTGCTGATCCAGGAAGCGGGCGATGCCATCCGCGCGGCCGCGCGCGAGCAGGGCTACACCGAACGCACGGTGCACACCGTGGCGGGCGCGCACTTCGACTGGAGCGAGGTGCTTGCCAGCGGCGGCTCGCTCAGCCTGTTCGCCGACAAACAACTGATCGAGATCCGGGTGCCCTCGGGCAAACCCGGCAAGGACGGATCGCAGGTGCTGCAGCAGCTGGCCGCCAGCGCCGAGGGCAACGACAGCGTGCTCACGCTGGTGGTCCTGCCCCGGCTGGATGCCGCGACGCAGAAGGGCGCCTGGTTTGCCGCGCTCGACAGCTTCGGGGTGACGGTGCGTGTGGACCCGGTGGACCGCAAGGCCCTGCCGCAGTGGATCGCGCAGCGCCTGCAGCAGCAGGGCCAGCGCGTGGCCGCGGGCGAAGAGGGGCAGCGCACGCTGCAGTTTTTCGCCGACCGGGTCGAGGGCAACCTGCTCGCCGCGCACCAGGAGATCCAGAAACTCGCGCTGCTGCACCCGCCGGGCGAGCTCGGTTTTGACCAGGTGGAGGCCGCCGTGCTGAATGTGGCGCGCTACGACGCCTTCAAGCTCGCCGAAGCGGTGCTGGGCGGCCAGAGCCTGCGTGTGCAGCGCATGCTCGATGGCCTGCAGGCCGAGGGCGAGGCCGCGGTGCTGGTGCATTGGGCCCTGGCCGAAGACATCCGCACGCTCAATCGCGTCCGCCACGCCATGGACGCGGGCCGCCCGCTGCCCATGGCCTTGCGCGAGAACCGGGTCTGGGGCGTCAAGGAAAAGCTCATGGAACGCGTGTTGCCGCAACTGGGCACCGCCACCCTGGCGCGCTGGCTGCGTGATGCCCACACGGTCGATGGCATCGTCAAGGGCCTCAAGCAACCCGACTGGCCGGCCGATCCCTGGGTGGCGCTGCAGCAGCTCGCGCAGCGTGTGTCCCAGGCCTGCGCGCTGCGGTAACGCCCCGCCGCGTCTGCGGCGCTCGCGGTGTTTCGAGGGTGGGGCAGTGCTTCCGGCCGGCGCTGCCGGTCACCGGGCTTCGGTGACCAGGGCCTGACGCAGCGCGGTGTCGCGAAAGTCGCTCGGCGTCAGGCCGGTGTGCTCGCGGAACACGCGGCTGAAATGCGCGCCGTTGTTGAAGCCCCAGGAAAACGCGATGTCGGTGATGGTGCGCTGCGCCTGCGCCGGGTTCTTCAGCTCGCGCATGCAGGCCTGCAGGCGCCGACGCAGGATGTAGTGGGCCAGGGTGTCGTCCTCGGCGCTGAAGGCGTTGTGCAGGTGGCGCTTGCTGCAGTTGAGCGACTGCGCGATGCGCTCGATCGACAGCCCGGGGTCGCGCAGGTGCTGGCCGATGTGCTCGCGGATGCGGTCGCGAAAGGCTTCGAGCTGGGTGGTGGCGCTCTCGCGGCCCGCCAGTTCCTGCAGCGACAGCCGCACCAGCTCGATGATCAGCTCACCGGCACCGCGGGCGGCGTGGTCGCTCATGGCGGGAAGCTCCTGGAAGGTGCTGCGCATGGTCTCCAGCGCCACCCGTGAAATGCCGCTGGCGCCGCCCACATGGCGCGCCATCAGGGGCGCCAGCTGCAGGCCCCGCTCGGCCACCTGCTCCTTGGGCAGCATCACGATGAGGTGTTCCACCCGCTCCGGGTTGGCGATTTCGTAGCTGCCGGTGGTGTCGTAGATCGCCCAGCCACCCGGGCGCACCCAGGCCTGGCGGCCCTGCTGCTCCACCGCGGCACTGCCCCGCCAGGGCGCCACGATCTTCAGGTAGCTGGTGTCGCCCGCGCGTGCCAGGCGCGGGCTGCGCACCACGCGGTGGCGGTTTGCTTCGAGCTTGGTCAGTACCACGTCGCCCGCGTGCGAGGCGCTCAGGTGGCCGTCGAAACCGGTGTCGCCGTAGAGGTCGGATTCGAGGCCGCCGAAGTGCTTCCAGATCCAGTCACGCCAGGCGGGCGCGCGTTCGCTGGGGGCGACGGCGTCGGTGCTCATCACGGAGGAGGGGGTCATGTCGGGGCTCCGGCACTGGGGTGCACAAATTATGGGCGGCGGTGCACGGCCCTGGGGGGCTCGGGGTTGAGGGTTATCCCGCATGCGCGTGCACGTTCCGGCAAGCAGCTTGTGCACAGGCAGCACAGCCGGGCAGGGGAGGCCTGCCTAGCATTCAGAGGTCCGCATCCCGAACACCACAGGAGACATGCCATGGTCCAGTCCACCCGCCGTCTGATCCTCAAGAGCGCCGCCACCACGGTGGGCGCGATGGCCGTCGCACCCCAGTTGCTGGCCCAGTCCGCAGCGGTGCGTGTGGGTTACGCCATCGCCCGCACCGGCCCCTGGACCGGGGGTGCCCAGGTCAGCCAGGAGCCCAACTACCTGCTCTGGGCCGAACAGCAGAACGCCGCGGGCGGCCTCAGCGTCAAGGGCGTGAAGCGCCCGATCGAGCTCGTCGGCTACGACGATCGCAGCGAAGTGGAAACCTGTGTGCGCACCTACGAAAAGCTCATGGGCAGCGACAAGGTGGACCTGGTGCTGCCGCCCTGGGGCAGCAACGCCAACTTCGCCGTGGCGCCGCTGGCCAACCGTTTTGGCTACCCCTTCCTGGCGCCCACCGCGCTCTCCAAACGGCTGGCGGAAATGAAGCTGCCGTATTTCTTTCTGCTGCTGCAGCAGCCCGCGCCCATGACCGGCGCGCTGGTGGACATGCTCAAGGCCAACGGCTGCAAGACCCTGGCCTGCATCTACGTGGACGATCTGTTCGGCCTGGAAAACTACGCCGCGCTCAAGGTGGCGCTGCAGGGCAGCGGCATCCAGATGGTGGAAGACAAGAGCTACCCCGGGGGGGTGAAGGACCTCTCGCCCGTGCTGCGCAGCATCAAGAACAAGAACCCCGACGCCTTCGTCGGTTTCACCTACCCGCCCGACACCATTCTGGCCAGCAAGCAGGCCAAGGAAGTGGGCTTCAACCCGAAGTTCTTCTACGCCTCGGTGGGCACGGCCTTCCAGCTGTACCGCAACGTGATGACGCCCGCCGGTGCCGAAGGGGTGCTGGGCATGGGTTCGTGGAATGCCAAGACCAGCCCGGCGGCCAAGGCCTACTTCGATGCCCACACCAAGAAGTTCGCCGGCAAGGAGCCCGACCGCTGGGCCAGTGGTGCCTGCTGGGCCGGTCTTGAAATCCTCACCGGCGCGGTGGCGCGCCACGGGCTGGACCGCAAGGCGATCCGCGACTACGTGGCCGGCACCACGCACAAGACCATCATCGGCGACATCCGGTTCAACGGCAGCGAGAACGTGGGCACACCGGGCACGGTGAGCCAGTGGCAGAACGGCGAGTTCGAGGTGGTGTGGCCCAAGCAGGTCGCCACCGCCGCACTGAACCCCGCCAAGCCGGCCTGGAGGTGATCTAACCCACCCCCGCGCCGCGCCTGCGGCGCGTCACCCCCTCAAGGGGGCAACGTCTGCGGCCCGGCAAAGCCGGTTCCGCGACGTTCTCGGCAACTTCCTCTTCACTCGTATGTCTTTCTCCGCCTGGCTCGAACTGCTCGCCTCCGGTCTCATCACCGGGGGCATCTACGCGCTCGTCGCGCTGGGGCTGAACCTGCAGTACGGGCTGATGCGCATCCTCAACATCGCGCACGGCGAGTTCCTGATGGTGGGGGCCTACCTGACCTGGATGGTGCAGACCTCGTTCGGCCTGTCGCCGCTGTGGATGGTGCCGGTGTCGTTCGGCCTGCTGATGGGGCTGGGGCTGGTGCTGCACTGGCTGTGCTTCCGGCGCCTGGGCGCCACCTCGCCCAACCTCGACATCTTCGAGGCGCGCGGCCTCATGGTGTCGTTCGGCCTGATGTTCCTGGTGCAGAACGTGGTGTCCTACGTCTGGGGCGGCGACCTGCGTGGCTACGACTTCCTGACCGATCCGGTGCCGGTGGGCAACGCGCAGTTCGCGGCCAACAAGCTGCTGGTGTTCGCGCTGGCCCTGCTGTTTTCGGGCGCGCTCATCGCGCTGTTGCGGCTCACCTTGCTGGGCAAGGGCGTGCGCGCGCTGATGCAGTCGCCGGTGGGCGCGCAGCTGGTGGGCATCGACACCCGGCGCCTGCACCCGCTGATGTTCGGCGTGGGCCTGGGACTCTCGGGCGTGGCGGGCTGCCTGCTCTCCATGGCCTACACCATCAGCCCTTCCATGGGCGAGCCCTACACCGTCACGGCCCTGATCGTCATCACGCTCGGTGGCTTCGGCAGCATGGGCGGCGCGCTCGCCGGTGGCCTGCTGCTGGGTGTGATCGAGGCACTGGGCATGCATTTCACCAACCCCTCCCTCAAGGCGCTGCTGAGCTACGTCGTGTTCATCGGCGTGCTGCTGCTGCGACCCGAGGGCCTGTTTGCCCGCAAAGGACGCAGGGCATGAGCCGTAGCGCAACCCCATGACCTCCCGACAACTCCTCGTGCGCGACCTGCTGGTGCTGTTCGGGCTCACCGGCTGGGCGCTGGCCATTCCCGGCTTCGGCAGCGAGTTCGCCGTCTCGATGGCGCTCACCTGCCTGATGTACATCGCGCTCTCGTCGAGCTGGGCGCTGTTCTGTGGCAGCACGCGCTACCTGTCGCTGGCCACTTCGGCGTTCTTTGGCATCGGCGCCTACACCGGCGCGCTGCTGCTGGAGCAGCTGGCCTGGCTGCCGGTGATCGCGCTGGGCGCGGCCGTGGCCGCCGCCGTGGCGGTGCTCATGGGGGCGGCCGTGCTGCACCTGCGCGGCACCTATTTCGCGGTGCTCACCTTCGGCATGACCGAGCTGATCCGCCACGCCATCAGCTACTTTGAAAAAAGCGTCACCGGCACCGTGGGCCGCGTGCTCATGGTGGTGCCCGAACGCGATACGGTGTACTTCACCATGCTCGCGCTGGCCGTGATCGCGGTGGCGCTGTCCATCGGCATCCGCCGCACGCGTTTCGGCCTGGCCATGCGGGGCATCGGCGCCGACGAGCAACGCGCGCAGACCCTGGGCGTGAACACCCGCTTCATCAAGATCGCCGGCTTCGTGCTCACCGCCGCCGTGGCCGGCGCGGTGGGGGCGGCCATGTCGGTGCGCTGGACCTACATCGACCCGCACACCGTGTTCAACCCCTTCATCGGTTTCCAGACCGTGCTGATCGCGCTCATCGGCGGCGCCATGACGCTCTGGGGCCCGCTGATCGCAGCCATCGTGTTCAGCGTGCTGGCCGAGACACTGCGCTTGCAGGTACCGCAGCTCTACATGGTGTCGCTGGGCCTGTTGCTGATCCTCTCGGTGCTGTACCTGCCGGGCGGTCTGGCGTCGCTGCGGGTCGAGACCTTGCGTGCCTGGCGGCGCGACCTCAAGGCCTGGTGGGTCGAGGTTCGCGACGACCTGAGTGGCGAGACGAAACGGCGTTCGCGGCGCGAGCAACAGCAACGGGAGCGGCGCCGTGTCTATTGAATGCCCGGGAGTTCTGCCATGAACCCGCCATTGCTCGACGCTCGCGAGATCACGGTGCGCTTTGGCGGCCTGACCGCGGTGGACGCGGTGAGCGCGTGCTTCATGCCCGGCGAGCTGGTGGGCATCATCGGCCCCAACGGCGCGGGCAAGACCACCTTCTTCAACGCCATCTCCGGCGTGACCCGGCCCACCAGCGGCCAGCTGCTCGCCAGCGGGCGCGACCTGAGCGGCCAGGCGCCGCACCGCTACGCCGCCCACGGCATCGCGCGCACCTTCCAGACCCCGCGCGTGTTCGGCGACATGCCCGTGCGCGACAACATCGCCTTTGGCCTGCAGTTCGCCGGGCGCCGGCCGCGCCAATACCTCTTCTGGGGCGACGAGGCCTCGGTGCCCTGGGTGCTGCGCACGCCCGAGAGCATCCTGGCGCTGATCGGTCTGCTGCCCCAGGCCGATCTGCCCGCCGCGGCCATCACGCCGTCGCAGCAGCGCCTGCTGGAGATCGGCATGGCGCTGGCCACGCGGCCCCGCCTGCTGCTGCTCGACGAAGTGGCCGCCGGCCTCACCGAGTCCGAGGTGGAGGCCATGGCGCAGCTGATCCGCCGCCTGCGCGACGAGCTCGACCTGTGCGTGGTCTGGATCGAACACGCCGTGACCACGCTGCTGCGCCACGTGGAGCGCGTGATCGTGCTGCATCAGGGCCGCAAGATCGCCGACGGCGCGCCCGCCGAGGTGGTGTGCAACGCGGAGGTGATCGAGGCCTACCTGGGCGACGAGATGGCCGAGGAGAGCCCCGCATGATGTGGCACCGCGACACCCCCTTTGCGCTGGGCGGCAGCGGGCGCGCCCACCTCCAGGTCGAAGGCCTGTCGGCCGGCTATGGCGCCTTCCTGGTGCTGCGCGAGCTGACGCTGGAGGTGCGCCCCGGCCTGACCGTGGTGCTCGGCCCCAACGGCGCGGGCAAGACCACGCTGCTCAAGGCGCTCAACGGCCTGATCCGCCGGGGCGGTGGGGTGTTGCTCGACGGCGTGGACCTGCCCGAGACCACGCACCAAGTCGTGCAGGCCGGCGTGGCCCTGGTGCCAGAGGGCCGCCAGCTGTTTCCGCAGATGAGCGTGACCGAAAACCTCGAACTCGGCGCCTGGCTCGCCAGCCGGGCCGAGCGCGCGCGCCGCCTCGAACAGGCCTTTGCCGACTTTCCAAAACTGCGCGAACGCGCCCAGCAGCTCGCCGGCACCATGAGCGGCGGTGAGCAGCAGATGGTGGCCGTGGCGCGCGCCATGATGAGCGCGCCGCGCCTGCTCATGCTCGACGAACCCTCGCTCGGCCTCGCCCCCCGCATGGTGGACGAATTGCTCGCCATCGTGCGCCGCATCGCCGACGCCGGCACCACCGTGCTCATGGTGGAACAGAACGTGAAGAAGGCGCTGGCCGTGGCCGACCGCGGCTACGTGATGGAGCGCGGCACGCTGGTGGCCAGCGGCCCCGCCAAGCTGCTCGCGCGCTCCAGCGTGATCCGCGAGGCCTACCTCGGTGCCGGCCAGGAGCCCGCCACCGGCACAACAACCGCGGCCGACGCCGCGCACCGGCGAAAGGCGGCGCTGGCCGCCTGAGGCCCGCTCGTCCCGAGCCCGAACGGTTTCATTGCAACCCTCCAGGAGAACCCCATGTCCGACCTGTCCATGCTCATCAACGGCCTGAAAGTCACGGCCGAAAAAGGCGCCACCTTCGAGCGCCGCAACCCGCTCGACGGCAGTGTCGCCACCCGCGCACCGGCGGCCTCGCCGGCCGATGCGGTGATGGCGGTGGAAGCCGCCGCCGAAGCCTTCAGGACCTGGAGCGAGACCGGCCCTGGCGAACGCCGCGCGCTGCTGCTCAAGGCGGCCGACGCGCTGGAGGCCAAGACGCCCAAGTTCGTCGAGGCCGTGCCGGCCGAGACCGGGGCCACCGCCATGTGGGCCGGCTTCAACGTGATGCTGGCCGCCGGCATGATCCGCGAGGCCGCCGCGCTCACCACCCAGGTGGCGGGCGAGGTGATCCCGTCCGACGTGCCCGGCTCGCTCGCCATGGGCATCCGCCAGCCGGCCGGCGTGGTGCTGGGCATCGCGCCCTGGAACGCGCCCATCATCCTGGGCGTGCGCGCCCTCGCCACGCCACTGGCCTGCGGCAACACGGTGGTCTTCAAGGGCAGCGAGAACTGCCCGCGCACCCACCAGCTCATCGTCGAAGCGTTTGAAGATGCGGGCTTTCCGCCCGGCGTGCTGAACTACATCACCAACGCCCCGGCCGACGCGGGCGCCGTGGTGGAGGCCATGGTGGCGCACCCGGCGGTGCGGCGCGTGAACTTCACCGGCTCCACCAAGGTCGGCAAGATCATCGCGGCGACCTGCGCGAAATACCTCAAGCCGGTGGTGCTGGAACTCGGCGGCAAGGCGCCCCTGGTGGTGCTGGACGACGCCAACATCGAAGACGCCGTCAACGGCGCGGCCTTCGGCTGCTTCGCCAACAGTGGCCAGATCTGCATGAGCACCGAACGCATCATCGTGGACCAGAAGATCGCCGACGAATTCGTGAAGAAGTTCAGCGACAAGGCGCGCAACCTGCCGCTGGGCGACCCGCGCAAGCCCGATCCCGTGGTGCTGGGCTCGGTGATCGGCATGGGCACGGTCAACCACTGCAACGCGCTCATCGACGACGCGCTGGCCAAGGGGGCCAAGCTGGTGTGTGGCGGCAAGGCCGACAGCACGCTCATGCCCGCCACCGTGCTCGACCACGTGACCCCCGCCATGCGCATCTACCACGAAGAAACCTTCGGGCCCGTGAAGTGCGTGGTGCGCGTCAATGGCGTGGAAGAGGCCATCGCCTGCGCCAACGACAACGAATACGGCCTGTCGGCCGCGGTGTTCGGCGGCGACATCGCGCGCGCCTTCAACGTGGCGCGCAAGATCGACTCGGGCATCTGCCACGTCAACGGCCCCACGGTGCACGACGAAGCGCAGATGCCCTTCGGTGGCGTGAAGGGCTCGGGCATCGGCCGCTTCGGTGGCAAGGCGGGCATCGCCGAGTTCACCGAGCTGCGCTGGATCACGGTGCAGACCACGCCGCGGCACTACCCGTTCTGAGCGCGGTGGTGTTCCGGTGAACGGCCGCGAAGGCAGGGCCTTCGTGGCTGATCGCTGCGGTGTCGCGTTCTCGCGACGCCCGCGGGGGGCTTCGTGCACGGAGGGTGCGGGTTAAACATCCCTTAAGTGTTCGCTCGGCAGCATGGTCGGCGATGCCACCGGCTGGGTGGACAAATCAGGGTTGTATTTCCTCCATCCATGCGCGCTCTCGCCACGGCATTCCTTCGCACGCCAACGCCCGCATTCGCGGTGCTGCGGGCTTTTGTGCTGGGCAGTCTGGTCGCGCTCTCGTTCTTTGCGCTGGAGAACCTCAACAAGGAGCTGAGGCTGTCGCTGTCGGTCTGGACCGAGGGGCGCTCCCCTTTGCAGATCTACCACGCGTTCCGCGACCAGACCTTTGACGAGCGGCAAGTGGTCACGAGGTCCGCTTTGAACGGCGGCTGGCAGCCGCACGTGGTCGAGTTCCGGGGTTACCGCGACGTGACCCTGTTCCGCATCGACCCGATGACGGCCCGCGGCGCGCTGCAGCTGGGTCCGGTGGTGCTGACCGGGCGCTGGAGCGAGGTGACACTGCGGGGCTCCGATCTGGAGCGCGCCCTGAGCGCCTGGAACGATCTGCGCGTCACATCGGTCGACCGCGAGACCCTCCGCCTGGAGGCCACCGGGCCCGATCCGCACTTCAACCTGGTGGTGCCCGACACGCTGTTCGACCCGCCGCTGGCCCGGCTGACCGCCGCGGCGGCCCTGCTGGGCGCCATGGCCGGGTTGGCCTGGCTGACCCTGGAAATCGTGGCCGCGTTCCTGCGCCGTTTTTTTCCGTTCGTCTACGTCCGCGCCCGCAGCGCTCTCATGTTCGGCTGGGTGCTGCCGGTGCTGGTCTGCGCCGGCCTCAGCTACCACGCCTCCGACAACATCACCGACAGTCCTGTCCTGGGTGACGCCATCCAGAACCTGCTGATCGCACGCAATGTGTACCAGCACAACACCTTTTCCATCGACAACAGCGCCCTCTACGCCCGGCCGAGCAATTTCCGGGAGCCCTTGCCCCCCCTGGTGGTGGGGCTGTACCTGAAGGCTCTGCTGCCCGCCGGTCAGCACCCTTCGTTTGCTCAACTCCGGGCCGGCGACAAGACGCGTTTCGTCAAACTGAGCAACCTGATCTGGGTCTTTGCCGGCCTGGTCGGTGTCTGGCTGCTGATGATCCGGCTGACACGCCACGGCGTCGCCGGATTGGCGGCCACACTGCTGGCGTACCTGTACTTCTTCCACGCGCCGGCCTACATCGACTCGCTCTACACCGAACTGCCCACCGCTACCTTGCTCATCTGGTGCACCTACGCGCTGTTCCGGGCGGTGCGCAAGCTGCAGGCGCGCTACTTCGCAGCGGCCGGCGTGTTGATGGGACTGCTGGCGCTGTGCAAGGCCTCCTTTTTCTACATTGGCTGGGCCGCGCTGCTGCTCCTGGTGCTGGTCATGCTGTTCAGCCGCCGCGATCCGAAAGCCACCCGCTGGCAGGTGTTGCGCTGGGGTGCGGTGGCCGGGCTGTGCATGAGCCTCACCCTGGCGCCCTGGATGTTGCGCAACCAGCTGCAATTCGGATACAGCCAGGTGTCCGACCGGGGTGGTCTGATTCTGGCGGGCCGTGCGACGCTCAATCACATGTCGGACGAAGAGGTGCTGGGCCTGCTCTATGAGAAGAGTCCCCAGCTCTACCGCCGTCTGGTGGAAGGCACCCGTTTCGCTGCAAAGCCTGGCGATTTTGAGCGGGGTGGCCGCTGGCAGCGCCTGAACCGGGGCGTCTCCTCGTTCTTTGAAAGCGACCGCCGCGCCGCCTATGAGGGACAACCGGATGGGGTGGTCAGCTTTCATTTCAAAGCGGGAGCCGAGGCCAAGCGGCGGCTCAATGCCTTGCGCGCCCAAGGGGTTCCCCACGCCGAGCAGGTGCTCGATCAGGCCATGAAGCGCGAGGCCATGGCCATGATCCAGGCGGATCCCTGGCGCCACATCTGGATGAGCGGCCCCTTCCTGTGGCACGGCTTCTGGAGTTTCCAGAAGTTCGAGATTCCGCTCATCGATCCCGATCTGCAGGAAGTGCTGGTCGAGTCGCTGAACCTGGCGGCCGGGGCGGCCCTGTTGGCGGCTTTCGTGTTCGGCTTGTTCGCCCAGCGTCCCCGCTTGATCGCCCTGACGGTCATGCCGGTGGGCCTGTTGCTGTTCTATGCCTTCCTGACGCACAACATCCCGCGTTATTCCACGCCCGCCCATCCCCTGATGCTGGTGGTGTTGGTGGTGGCCGCGCACCGGAGCCTGGCCTGGGCCCGCCATCGCGTGGGCCGGCTGGGCCTGCTGTCGGCTCCATGGGGCCGGGCGCTCCGGCGGCGGGCGCCGCTGGTCAGGGGATGACGTGGCATGGCTGTGGCGCGAGGGCCACGGCTTAAGGGGTACTTAACTTTGCCTTCCTAAGCTGCTGCACCACGACCCCCGAGCACCCGTGTGGACATGCGGCTCCTGCTCCTGCGCCGGTCGGTTGGCTTGGATCGGAACAACATGTTGCATCAGTGGCTCCGGATGCTGCCCTCGGACAGCTTTGACACGGTGTTGAAGCGCTACCGGGGCATCGGCCCGGGTTTTGACTTTTTGCGCATCTTTCTGGCGCTGGTGATCTTTGTGGGGCACGCCAAGTGGATCGCCGGGCTCAATGGCATGGCCATTGACAACGTGGCCCACCAGGCGAGTCTCGCGGCCGCTCACACCGCAGGGCTGGACGGCCTCTGGCACGTCACGCCCTGGGCCGGCCTGGGGCGACCGTTCAAGCTGGCCCTGGTGCCCATGTTCTTTGCCCTGAGCGGCTTTCTGGTCATGGGCAGTGCCGCGCGCCTGAAATGCACCTCGACCTTCCTCGCACACCGGGTGCTGCGGATCCTGCCCGCGCTGGTGGTCGAGGTGGCCCTGTCGGCCTGCGTGCTGGGCTGGTGGTTCACCAACGTGCCGCTGGAACAGTATGTGTCCGACCCCCAGTTCCTTCGGTACTTCCAGAACATCTGGGGCAACATCAGCTATTCGCTGCCGGGCGTGTTCGCCGCCAACCCGGTGCCCTACCTGGTCAACGTCAATCTCTGGACCCTGCCCAGCGAGTTCTACTGCTACCTCGCCATGGCGCTGCTGATGCTGACCCGGCTGGTCTACCACCGGGCTGTGTTCTCCGTGCTCATGCTGCTGGCCACTCTGGGCCTGGCCATGGCGCACGCGCTCACGGGCTTGTCCGCGCCCCAGGGTCCTTACCCCGCTCACGTGGTGGTGTATTACTTCTTCATGGGCGTGTTGTTCTTTCACTGGAAAGACCGCATTCCCGCCAGCCCGTGGCTGTTTCTGGCCAGCCTGCCGCTGAGCTATGCCTTGCTCATGTTCGACGCGCTGACCTATGTGGCGCCGGTGGTGGTGGCGTACATGACGCTGTTCGTCGGCCTGTTGCCGATCCCCAAGAGCCGGGTGCTGTCCAGCGGGGACTACAGCTACGGCCTCTACCTCTACGGCTTCCCGATCACACAGGCGCTGGTGGCCTGGCGCCCTCAATGGTTCTCGGGCAGTCTGCCGGCGTTCATGGGGTTGCTGCTGGCGGCCACCGCGTTGTCGTTTGCCTTTGCCGCGATCTCCTGGCACCTGATCGAGAAGCACGCGCTGGCGCTCAAGTCCTGGCTGCCGCCGCGCTGGTTTCCCGTGCCGGCCCGGGGTTCCAGGGCCTGAGCGTTGGGCCGCCTCGGGCGGTGGCGTGCCTGCTCAGGTGGTGTGTTCGCGCCGCTTCGGCTTCTTCAGGCCCGCGCGTCCAGCAGCGCGCCGAGCATGCGGTCTTCGGTCTGCACGGTGTGCAGGTTGGCGGCGAAGCTGTAGAGGCTCAGGCGTTCACCTACGAGATCGTCCGCCAGACGACCCAGCGGGGGCGGCGCCTCGGGTTCGCGGCCGATCTGCGCGTCCACGCCGCCCGCCTCGGGGCGGGCCGTCTGCACCGTGAGCTGGCGCCGGAAATCCGGGGTCTGTGCGTTGGCGATGTTGTGGGCGTGCGAGTCCAGCCGGCGCTGCGCCGCGCGCATGCCGCTGAGGCCAATGGCGGCGGCCGGGCTGCTGGAGGTGACGGGCATGGACATGGTGGGCGTGGCGCAGGTTCGCGGGATGCGCGGGATTTGTAGAGGTCTCCCAGCCCTATCGGCCCCTGGCGGGCCGGCTTGAGCCCTTTTCAACCCGCAAACCCGGTGCCTCTGCGAAAATCTCCCGCATGAACGCGACCAACACCACCGAACTCATGAACACCCTGGGGCTGCAGGCCAAGACGGCCTCGGCGCTCATGGCCAAGGCCAGCGCGGCCACCAAGCTGCGCGCGCTGCGTAGCCTGGCCGCGCTGCTGCGCGACAGCGTGGACGCGCTGCAGGGGGAGAACGCGAAAGACCTGGAGCGGGCCCGCGCCGCCGGCCTGAGCGAGCCCATGGTGGATCGCCTCAAGCTCACGCCCAAGGTGATCGAGACCTGCGCCCAGGGCTGCGAGCAGCTCGCGGCCATGCCCGACATCATTGGCGACATCTCCGGCCTGAAGCAGATGCCCAGCGGCATCCGTGTGGGCCAGATGCGCGTGCCCATCGGGGTGTTCGGCATGATCTACGAGAGCCGGCCCAACGTGACCATCGAGGCCGCGAGCCTGTCCATCAAGAGCGGCAACGCCTGCATCCTGCGCGGCGGCTCGGAGGCCATCGACTCCAACCGCGCCCTGGCCGCGCTGGTGCAGCAGGCGCTGGTGGCCGCCGGCCTGCCGGCCGACGCGGTGCAGCTCGTGCCCACCACCGACCGCGCCGCCGTGGGCCAGCTCATCGCCATGCCGCAGTACGTGGACGTGATCATCCCGCGCGGCGGCAAGGGCCTGATCGAGCGCATCAGCGCCGAGGCCAAGGTGCCCGTCATCAAACACCTGGACGGCAACTGCCACACCTACGTGGACGACCCCTGCGACGTCGCCATGGCCGTGACCGTGGCCGACAACGCCAAGACCCAGAAATACAGCCCCTGCAACGCCACCGAAAGCCTGCTGGTGGCGCGCGGCGTGGCCAAGGACTTCCTGCCGAAGATCGGCGCCATCTATGCCGCCAAGGGCGTGGAAATGCGCGGCTGCCCCGAAGCCATGGCGATCCTGGCCGCCGTGCCGGGTGCGAACGTGACCGCCGCCAGTGAGCAGGACTGGAGCGAGGAATACCTGGCGCCGGTGATCAGCGTGAAGATCGTCGACGGCGTGGACGAAGCCATCGCCCACATCAACCACTACAGCAGCCACCACACCGACGCCATCCTCACCACCAACCACATGCACGCCCAACGTTTCCTGCGCGAGGTGGACTCGGCCAGCGTCATGGTGAATGCGAGCACCCGCTTCGCCGACGGTTTCGAGTTCGGCCTGGGCGCCGAAATCGGCATCTCCACCGACAAATTCCACGCCCGGGGTCCGGTGGGGGTCGAAGGACTCACGTCCCTGAAATACGTTGTGTTGGGCGAAGGCGAAATCAGAAGCTGACCCCCCGCGTCGCCTTCGGCGCCACCCCCCTTGAGGGGGGCGACACCAGCGGCACGGCGAAGCCGGTTCCGCGTTGCCTTTGACATGGGGCACTTCGTTTGCCGAAGGCTTGTGGTGAACGATTGAATATCTTTGGCGCCTGCCTTGCAGGCGCGCCGATCGCCCCCATTTCCGCCTTTCGATCGCAACTTCCGGTCCCTACAATGGTCGCGGAAGCTCTCACATAAGGTCCACATGGTTCCGCACCTCGTCACCGCTCTCACCGGCCCCATCAACGAACTGGAACAGCGCATCCTGGAGTCCACCCCGGTGATTGAGCGCTGGTTCCGGCTGGAGTGGATGGAGCACACCCCGCCGTTCTATTCCTCGGTGGACGTGCGCAACGCCGGCTTCAAGCTCGCGCCGGTGGACACCAACCTCTACCCCGGCGGCTGGAACCACCTCACGCCCGAGATGCTGCCGCTGGCGGTGCAGGCGGCCATGGCCGCGATCGAGAAGATCTGCCCCGAGGCCAAGAACCTGCTGCTGGTGCCCGAGAACACGCGCGACACCTTCTACCTGAGCAACCTGGCCCAGTTGCAGCGCATCTTCTACATGGCCGGCCTCAACGTGCGCCTGGGCTCGCTGTCCAACGACATCAAGGCGCCCACCACGATCGACCTGCCGGGTGGCGAGTCGGTCACGCTGGAGCCGCTGATCCGCAGCAAGCGGCGCCTGGGCCTCAAGCATTTCGACCCCTGCACCATCCTGCTCAACAACGACCTGAGCGCGGGCGTGCCCGGCATTCTGGAAGACCTGCACGAGCAGTACCTGCTGCCGCCGCTGCACGCGGGCTGGGGCACGCGGCGCAAGAGCGCCCATTTCAAGGCGTATGAAGAAGTGTCCAAACGCTTCGGCAAGCTGCTGGGCATGGACCACTGGCTCATCAACCCCATGTTCAACCAGTGCGGCGAGGTGAATTTCGCCGAGGAACACGGGCTGGAGTGCCTGCGCAGCAACACCGACGCGCTGCTGGGCAAGATCCGCCGCAAGTACAAGGAATACGGCATCAACGAGAAGCCGTTCGTGGTGGTCAAGGCCGACAACGGCACCGGCGGCATGGGCATCCTGACCGTGCGCGACGCCAAGGACATCGACGCGTTGAGCCCCCAGGCGCGCGAGCGCATGGGCACGGTGCAGGCCGGTCAGCCGGTCACCGAGGTCATCATCCAGGAAGGGGTGTTGACCAACGAACGCATCAACACCGCGGTGGCCGAGCCGGTGGTCTACATGATGGACCGCTACGTGGTGGGCGGTTTCTACCGTGTGCACGCGCAGCGCGGCGCCGATGAAAACCTGAGCGCCCCGGGCTCGAGCTTCGTGCCGCTGGCGTTCGAGCAGAGCGCGCAGCTGCCGCAGCCCGGCGTGAAACCCGGCGCCAGCGTGCCCAACCGTTTCTACATGTATGGCGTGATCGGCCGGTTGGCCATGCTGGCGGCCAGCTACGAGCTGGAAGCGACCGATCCGGACGCAGAAGTCTACGAGTGACCCCCGCGCCGCGCCTGCGGCGCGTGCCTTGCAGGCCGCGTCATCGTCGGAGCCGATGACTCTTCGTCCCGTCCAAGCCTGCGCAGGCAGGCTTGGAGCCGCGGTCCTCAGCCCCCTCAAGGGGGCGATGCGAGTGGCCCGGCAGAGCCGGTTCCACCGCATCCTGGTTGTTGGCTCGCCGCTCCGGAAAGGTCGGGGTTCCGCGATGTTCTGGGTGGGGGTACCTCTCGCGTTTTGAGTTGCTGCACCGCAACATTTGTCACGCACTGGCCTTTTCGGCGATACCCCCCCACTGGCGGCGCGCGGCCTGCGGGCGCAGAATCGGCCCCATCCTGACAGCCGAGCCCGGGCAGACCAGTCCCGGGTATTTTTTTGTGTCCAGCAACAAGTCTTCGCTCGCCGCGCTCACCCTGGGCGCCATCGGTGTGGTGTATGGCGATATCGGCACCAGCGTGCTGTACGCCATCAAGGAAATCTTCGGGTCCGGCCATGTGCCCTTCACGCACGACAACGTCTATGGCGTGCTGTCCATCGTTTTCTGGACCCTCACGGTCATCGTCTCGCTCAAATACGTGGTGCTGGTGCTGCGCGCCGACAACGCGGGTGAAGGCGGCCTGATCGCCATGCTGGCGCTGGCCTCGCAGGCGGTGAAAGACCGGCCCGAGCTGCGCAAATGGCTGCTCGCCATCGGCATCTTCGGCACCTCGCTGTTCTATGGCGACGGCGTCATCACCCCGGCGATCTCGGTGCTCTCGGCGGTCGAGGGCCTGGAGGTGGTGTCGCCGGCCTTCAAGCAGTACGTGGTGCCGATCACGCTGGTGGTGCTGTTCGGCCTGTTTTTCGTGCAGAAACGCGGCACCGGCGGCATCGGCAAGTTCTTCGGCCCGATCACGGTGCTGTGGTTTCTGGCGATTGCGGTGCTGGGTGTGTCGCACATCATCGGCCATCCCGAGATCCTGGCGGCGCTGAGCCCGCACCACGCACTGCGCTTCATGTGGCAGCAGCCGGGCACCACCTTCATCATCCTCGGCGCCGTGGTGCTGTGCGTGACCGGTGGCGAAGCGCTCTACGCCGACATGGGGCACTTCGGCAAGAAGCCGATCCGCGTGGCCTGGTTCGCCATCGTCATGCCCTGCCTGACGCTGAACTACTTCGGCCAGGGTGCGCTGCTGCTGGCCGACCCCGCCGCGGTGAAAAACCCGTTCTACAACATGGCGCCCGACTGGGCGCTGCTGCCCCTTGTGGGGCTGGCTACCATGGCTACGGTGATCGCCTCGCAGGCGCTGATCTCGGGCGCCTTCAGCGTTACCAAGCAGGCGGTGCAGCTCGGCTACCTGCCGCGCCTGAACGTGCAGCACACCAGCGTGCACGACACCGGCCAGATCTACCTGCCCCTCGTCAACTGGGGCCTGTTTGCCGCCATCGTGCTGGCGGTGGTGATGTTCAAGTCGTCCACCAACCTGGCCGCGGCCTACGGCATCGCCGTGACGCTGGACATGCTGATCACCACCGTGCTCACCTTCTTCGTGATCCGCTACGGCTGGAAATACCCGCTGTGGCTGTGCCTGATGGCCACCGGGTTTTTCTTCATGGTCGATCTGGCCTTCTTCAGCTCCAACCTGCTCAAGCTGTTCGCCGGCGGCTGGTTCCCGCTGCTGATCGGTGGCGTGGTGTTCACGCTGATGATGACCTGGAAGCGAGGCCGCGAGCTGCTGTCGAAAAAGCAGCAGGCCGAATCCATCGCGCTCGACAGCTTTCTCGAATCGGTGTTCATGGCGCCGCCCACACGCGTCGAAGGCACGGCGGTGTTCCTCACGGCCGAGGCCGGCACCGTGCCCAATGCGCTGCTGCACAACCTCAAGCACAACAAGGTGCTGCACGAGCAGAACCTGTTCGTGACCGTGCGCAACCACGAAGTGCCCTGGATCGGGCTCGACAAACGGCTGGCCGTGGAGCCGCTGGGCCACGACTGCTGGCAGGTGGCGATCCACTACGGTTTCAAGAACGATCCGGATGTGCCCAAGGCGCTGCAGCTCATGAGCGGGCGGGGTTGTGAGCTCGAACCCATGGCCACCAGCTACTTCCTCTCCCGCGACCTGGTCGTGCCCACCCTGGGCAGCGGCATGGCGCCCTGGCGCGAAAAGATCTTCGCCCAGATGCACCACAACGCGGGCGCTGCGGCCGAGTTCCTGAACCTGCCGAGCAATGCGGTGATCGAGCTGGGTTCCAAAATAGAGATCTGAACGCGGTCCGTTTCAGGCCGCGGCCTACGGGATCGGGGCGCGCCTGCCGGCGCGTTGGCGCTGTTTGTGCAACAGTACGGGGCTGTCCGAAAAGCCACCCGACCATGCCCATGAACATTCTCTTCGTTGCCGACCCGCTCGCGTCTTTCAAGATCTACAAGGACACCACCTTCGCCATGATGCGCGAGTTGCAGCGGCGTGGCCACACCCTGGCCGCGACCGAGCCGCAGCACATGGCCTGGCAAAGCGGCCAGCCGGTGAGCGCCAAGGTACGCCACATCTCGCTCACGGGCGATGCCGAGGCATGGTTCCGGGTCAGCCGCGAAGCCATCGAACCGCTGCACGGTTTCAACGCCGTGATCATGCGCAAGGACCCGCCGTTCGACAGCGAGTTCTTCTACGCCACCCACCTGCTGGAGCAGGCCGAACGCGAAGGCGCACGCGTGTTCAACAGCCCGCGCGCGCTGCGCGATCACCCGGAAAAGCTCGCCCTCATGGAGTTCGCCCGCTTCGCGCCGCCCACGCTGGTGACACGTCAGGCCGAAGCGATCCGCGCTTTCCACGCCGAACACCGGGACATCATCCTCAAGCCGCTCGACGGCATGGGCGGCATGGGCATCTTCCGCGTCGGCCCCGACGGCATGAACCTGGGCTCCATCATCGAAACGCTCAACCAGGGCGGCGCCACCAGTGTGATGGTGCAGCGCTACCTGCCGCAGATCGTGGACGGCGACAAGCGCCTGCTGCTGATCGGCGGGAAGGTCGCACCCTTCGTGCTGGCGCGCATCCCGCAAGGCAACGAGGTGCGCGGCAACCTCGCGGCGGGCGGCAAGGGCGTGGCGCAGCCCCTGAGCGACGCCGACCGCGCGGTGGCCGAGGCCATCGCGCCCACGCTGGCCGCGCGCGGCCTGCTGCTCGTGGGGCTGGACATGATCGGCAACAGCGTGACCGAGATCAACGTGACCAGCCCGACCTGCTTCCAGGAGATCACCGAGCAGACCGGGTTCGACGTGCCGGCGATGTTTGTCGATGCGCTCGAGCATGCACTGACATGAGCGACATTGAAAAACCCGCAGAGCCGATCAAGCAGCCACGCAACCCGCTGCACGGCCTGACGCTGGAGGCCATCGTCACCGCGCTGGCTGAGCACTACGGCTGGGAAGAGCTGGGTCAGCGCATCCCGGTGCGCTGTTTCAACGTGGACCCGAGCGTGGGGTCGAGCCTGCGTTTCCTGCGCAAGACGCCCTGGGCGCGCGAGAAGGTGGAAGGCCTGTACCTGTTCATGCTGCGCGAGCGCAGTCGGGCGGCGGGCCGGCAGACCCGCTGACGGCGTGGCGGCGTCCGCCGGCAAGGCCTGTCGTGCGCGAACCACGCCAGGGCCGGCCCGCAGGCCGCGGCGGGGTCGGCGTTGTCAGTCGAAAGTGGTGCTTTTCGGGTCAGATCGGGCAAGCCCGCCTTGTGGTGGGGGCCGGGCTGCGGTACAAGCCATAGGGTAGGGGGTTCCCCATTTTTTGCGCCTTTTGCGATCTCTCATGCCCGATACCCTGGACCTGACCACCACCATTTTTGCCAAGACCACCCTCGGTCAACAGGAGATCCAGACCCGTTCGCTCGGCCTGTCACCTTTGGTGCGCCGCACGCTGGTGCTGGTCGACGGCAAACGCACGGGCGCCGAGCTGGGCGTGTTCCTGTCGGGCGGCGCCGACATTGCCGACGTGCTTGGCCAGTTGCTGGCGCTCGGTTGCGTGGAGGCCCGGGAAGCCCCGCAGCGAGCCGCGGCAAGGGTGCCGGCCACCGAGCCGCAGCCCGGACCTGAGTCGGTGGTGGATGTGGAGTTGGAGCCCGAGGGCGAACCCGCCGAGACGACCGGCTCGGATGCGCTCACCGCGCTGCCGCCCGCCGATGCGCGCGAGGCGAAAGACAACGAGATGGCGCGCAACTTCATGGTCAATTCGGTCAATTCCATCATCGGCCAGAACATGCGCATCTCGCTGGTGAGCGACATCTCCCGCGCCCAGACCACGGAGCAGTTGCGCGAGGTCTACCTGGCCTGGGAGAGCAGCATGTCGAACCACGGCATGGGCGCCAGGCGCCTGCCGGAGCTGCGCGAGAAGCTGTTCAAGGTGCTTTGAGCAGAACACCGCCCTCGCGCCCGTGCTTCAGTGGGCCGCCTTGGAAAACACGTTGAGCACCACCACGCCGGCGATGATCAGGCCCATGCCGATCAGGCCGGGCAGGTCGATCCTCTGGCCATAGATCACGAAGGCCGCCACGGTGATGAGCACGATGCCCAGACCCGACCAGACCGCATACGTGACACCCACCGGCAGCGACTTGAGCACCAGCGAGAGGCAGTAGAACGCCACCGCATAACCCACCACCACGATGGCCGATGGCCCCAGCCGGGTGAATCCGTCGCTGGCCTTGAGCGCGCTGGTGCCGACCACTTCGGCCACGATGGCCAGGCCCAGGGTGAACCAGGCGTTCACGCCACCTCCACCGGCAGCCCGTCCACGAACACCTTGAGTTCGTCGGGTTCGAAGGCGGTCCATTGTTCGTTGCGGGTCAGGGGGGTGGTGACGATCACCGCCGCCCGGTCGCCGGGCTGGTTGAGTTCGGCGAAATTCACCGTCCAGTCCTGGTCCATCAGCGTGGCCTGGGTGAACGGGTGCTGGCGCACCAGGTAGTGCAGCTTGGTGCTGCAGTGCGCCCAGAGTGCGTCGCCGTTGGAGAGCAGGAAGTTGATGCTGCCAAAGCGCCGCACCTGGGGCAGGAGCTCGCGCAGGGTCAGCGTGAGCTCTTCGACGCTGGGCAGGCCGGCGTGCGACTTTGCGAGCTCCTGCATCAGCCAGCAGAAAGCGCGCTCGCTGTCGGTGGTGCCCACCGGCTGGAACTGGCTGTGCAGCCGGGGCTGGTAGTCCTTGAGGTCGCCGTTGTGGGCGAACACCCAGTGGCGGCCCCAGAGCTCGCGCGAGAAGGGGTGGGCGTTTTCCAGCCGCACGTCGCCGATGGTGGCCTTGCGCACATGGGCAATGATGTTGCGGCTCTTGAGCGGGTAGCTGCGCAGGAACTCGGCCATGCGCGATTCGGCGGCGCACTGGTGGTCCACGAACAGCCGCAGACCGCGGCCTTCAAAGAAGGCGATGCCCCAGCCGTCGGCGTGGTGGTCGGTGGCGCCACCGCGCTGGCAAAAACCGGTGAAGCTGAACGAGGCGTCGGTGGGGGTGGCGCAGTTGAGACCCAGCAGTTGGCACATAGGAAGACCCCCCTGCGCCGCTGCGCGGCTTCCCCCCTGGAAGGGGGGACCACGCCCTGTGGCCCGGCAAAGCCGGTTCCACGGCGTGTGCTGGATTGGGGGATCCCTCTCCGGCGCCGTGCCTCGGTCGGGAGGCTTGGTGTTGATGGAACTCGTATTGTGCGGCGGACTGTTCGCTGTGGGGCGGGGCCGCTTGTGTCGGGTTGTGCAGGTCCACCCCTGGATCAGCTGGCCGCGGGCTGCGCCCGCAGCCGCCACGCGGCGACCACCGCCAGCGCGCAGATGGCCGCGAGCATCAGGAAGGTCTCGCCGAAGGCCGCCAGCCGCTCGGGGCTGGTGTTGGCGGTGTCCAGGCGGAAACCGTGGGCGGACACGCGCCATTCGAGCACGATGCCGCACAGGCTCACGCCGGCCGCGCCGCCGAGCATGCGCAGGAAGTTGATCACGCTCGACCCCTGCGGGATGTGGCTGCGCTCCAGGCCGCGCATGGCGCCGATGTTGAGCGAGGGCAGGATGAAGCCCAGGCCGATGCGCCCCAGGATCGCCCAGCTCACCAGCAGGGGAATGATCTGTGTGGGCTGGCGCAGGTCGATGGTCACCATCAGCGCGAACGAGGCCGCCAGCAGCACCAGGCCCACGCTCACCAGTCGGTGCGTGGGCTGCCGGTCGGCCAGGCGCCCGACGATGGCGATCGTGACCGCCAGCACCAGCCCGGCCGGCAGCAGGATGCTGCCCACGTAGGACGGCGACAGGCCCAGGCCCATCTGCATGTAGACCGGCAGCAGGTAGGTGGAGCCGAACAGCGCCATGCCGTAGATGAAGGCCACGATGCTGCCCATGGCGAAACGCCGGTCGGCAAACAGCGAGAGGTTCATCAAGGGGTCCACGCCCTCGTCGGGCCGGCGGTGGCGGGCCTTGAGCGTGCGCCGCTGCAGCCACACGAAGACCAGCAGCAGCGCCAGCGCGCCGCCCAGCAGGGCCAAGCCCTGGGCCGGGGTGTCGCCCTGCAACTGCACCAGGCCGTTGAGCAGGCACAGCGTGCCCGCGGCGGCCAGCAGCAGGCCGCGCCAGTCCAGCCCCGCGCCCTGCGGATTGGCCGCGCCGCCCCCGGGCGCGGTGGCTGGTACGAAACGCCGCCCCAGCCAGAGCGAGGCCAGGCAGAACGGCACCACCATGAAAAAGATCGAGCGCCAGCCAAAACCATCGACCAGCAGGCCGCCGATGCTGGGACCGATGGCCGGGGCCAGCACCACGCCCATGCCGAAAATGCCGCTGGCGCGGCCCTGCTCGTGCGGCTCGAAGGCGCGCAGGATGATGATGGCCGGAATCGGCTGCACCACCCCCGCGGCCAGGCCCTCGGCCACGCGCGCGGCCAGCACGAGCGGGAAGTGGTTGGCGATACCACCGGCCACGCCCCCGGCCATCAGCAGCCACATGCAGCCCGCGTAGGTGCGCCGGTAGCCGTAGCGAGCAAGCAGCCAGGGCGTGGTCAGCATGGACACGGTCATGGCCGCCATGAAGCCCGAGGTGGCCCACTGCGCGCGCTCCTGGCCCAGCGTGAAATGCTGGCTCATGTCGGGGATCGCCACGTTGATGATGGTCGACGACATGATGGCCGCCATCGTGCCCACCATCACCGACAGCAGCAGCAGCCAGCGGTAGCGCGCGCCATAGCGTTCGCGCAGCGCGGTGATGGAATGGTCGGTGGGCAGTGCCATGGCGGGGAGGATGGGACGCCGCAACGATAACCGCCCCGGCAATTCCCGGCATCGGGTGCGGCCTCAGTTTCGCCTAAGTCTGGCGCGGGGAGCGCTGGCAGAATGACCGTGTGGGCCGTTCGGCCCCGGACCTCCGAAGGAATCCTCCATGCGGCTGCTGCTGGTTGAAGACGACACCATGATCGGCGAGTCCGTGCTCGATCTGCTGCGCGCCGAACACTACGCGGTGGACTGGGTGAAAGACGGCGAGCTGGCCGACACGGCCCTGCGCACGCAGGACTACGACCTGCTGCTGCTCGACCTGGGCCTGCCCCGGCGCGATGGCCTGTCGGTGCTGCGGGCGCTGCGCGCGCGCAGGAACCGAATGCCGGTGCTGATCGCCACCGCGCGCGACTCGGTGCAGCAGCGCATTGAGGGGCTGGATGCCGGGGCCGACGACTATGTGCTCAAGCCCTACGACATGGACGAACTGCTCGCGCGCATCCGCGCCCTGCTGCGCCGCGCCGCCGGGCGCGCCGAGCCGGTGTACGAGCATCAGGGCGTGAGCATCGACCCGGCCACGCGCGAAGTCACGGTGAACGGCCAGCCGGTGGTGCTGTCGGCGCGCGAATGGGCGGTGCTCGAACCCCTGCTGGCGCGGCCCGGCCTGGTGCTCTCGCGCGCGCAGCTGGAAGAAAAGCTCTACGGCTGGAAAGACGAGGTCAGCTCCAACGCGGTGGAGGTCTACATCCACGGTCTGCGCAAGAAGCTCGGGGCCGAACTGATCCAGAACGTGCGCGGCGTGGGCTATATGGTGAAGAAGGTATGAATCCTCCCTGCGCCGCTTCGCGTCTTCCCCCCACTGGGGGGACGATGCCTGTGGCCCGGCGGAGCCGGTTCCACGGCATCCCTGGGCCAAGGAATGTCGTACCGGCGCTCGGGCGGGGAGCGCTGACGTGAAGAGGTACCTCTCATCCTTGCGCGCCCGGCTGCTGGTGTTCGTGCTGCTGGCCATCCTGGCCACCGCGCTGTTGCAGGCGGGGCTGGCCTGGCGGGCCGCGCGCGCCGAGACCGACGAGATTTTCGACTACCACATGCAGCAGACCGCGCTGTCGTTGCGCGCCGGCCTGCCGCAGGGCCTCGTCACCGGTGTGATCCCCGTGCCCGCCGAGGGGCAGGACTTCGACTTCGTGCTGCAGATCTGGACGCTCGATGGCGAGCTGGTGTTCGAGTCGGCCGCACGCGCCGAGCTGCCGCAGCGCGCGGTGCTGGGCTTCACCGACGTGCTCGCGCACGGCACGCGCTACCGCGTGTTCTCGGTGCAGGCGCGCAGCTTCGTGATCCAGGTGGCGCAGGACCTGGCGGTGCGCCAGCGCATGGCCGGCTCGCTGGCGCTGCGCACGGCGGTGCCGATCCTGCTGCTGGCGCCGCTGCTCATGCTGCTGGTGGGCTGGGTGGTCAGCACCTCGCTGGCGCCGGTGGCGCGCGCGCAGCGTCAGGTGGCACAGCGCCAGGCCGACGACCTGACCGAGCTCACCGAAACCGACCTGCCCGACGAGGTGCGCCCGCTGGTGCACGAGTTCAACGGTCTGCTGCGGCGCGTGGCCCAGGCCTTTGACGCGCAGCAGCGCTTCGTGGCCGACGCCGCGCACGAGCTGCGCTCGCCACTGGCCGCGCTCAAGCTGCAGGTGCAGGGCCTGCAGCGAGCGCCCGATGACGCCACGCGCGAGCGTGCGCTGGAGCGTCTGGGCTCGGGCATCGACCGCGCCACGCGGCTGATCGAGCAACTGCTGGTGCTGGCGCGCCAGCAGGCCAGCGCGGCGTCGGGCGTGCGGCCCGAGCCGGTGGCGCTGGACGAGCTGGTGCGCCTGGCCGTGGCCGATATGGCGCCTGCGGCCCAGGTGCGCAGCATCGACCTCGGCCTCGCACAGGCCGACGCCGCACGGGTGAGCGGCCACGCCGAGGCGCTGCGCATCCTGGTGCGCAACCTGCTGGAGAACGCGGTGAAGTACACCCCGGCGGGTGGGCGGGTCGATGTGGCGCTGCGCGCCGGCGCGGGCACGCTGGAGCTCAGCGTGGAAGACAGTGGGCCGGGCATTCCCGAGGCCGAACGCGGGCGTGTGCTGGACCGGTTCTACCGTGTGCCGGATGCGGCCTCTGCGGGCAGTGGCCTGGGGCTGGCCATCGTGAAGGCGGTGGCCGATCTGCACAGCGCCACGCTGCACCTGGATGCTTCGCCCACGCTGGGCGGCCTGCGCGTGCGGGTGGTTTTCCCGCCGGGTGCCATGGGGTGAGTGAGGTTTTGGGTCGGGCCGTTTGAGGCCCATATCTTCTTCTGGCTGACGTGTTCGCAGTTACGCATTTTGGAGAGAGGCCGTACCTCGCGGCTGCGGCAGGCGCTGTCCGGCGGGGGCTCATACTGAGGCGGTCGGCGCTTTGCGCCGACTCCGCTGCGCCCGCCAGCCTGGGGCCGGCGCGGCCAAACTCGCTACGTTCGCTTACGCTCTCTCCGCTCAAACAATGGCCGCGAGTCAGAAACGATGCGCGCACTGGCGCGCCCGGCCCCAGGCTGGCGGTCACAGCCGCCCCAGAAATCGCCCCCACCGGACAGCACCTGCCGCAGCAAAGAAGCGTCAGGGTATTCCTCCGGTGGAGAACCCACACCTTTTCTGCCAAGGCGTGTGCGGGCAGGCCGCAGCGCGCCTCGTGAGGCGCCGAGAAGCGCAGTGGCCGTGGCCGCGCGCGCAGCGCGCTTCGTTGACTGACTCGTCGCACTTGTTTGAGCGGAGAGAGCGCAGCGAACGCAGCGAGTTGTGCGACGGGCCACGGCCGCGAGCATCGCAGGGAAGTCGGCGCATCGCGCCGACCGCCTCACTGAAGCGCTGCGGCCTGCCCGCGCACGCCTTGGCCCGCGAGGTGCAACGAACGAAACCTGTGTTCCACCCACAGCGATCGGGCCAAGACCCCGCCCGCCGTGGTCCTTAAGCCCGGTCTAAGTGTTTGCTTCGACAGTGAAGCCATGTCCAACCCATGGCTTCACAAGGAGCACACATGAACACCCGAAACCTCACACCCGCCCGTCTCGTGCTGGCCCTGCTCACCGCTGGCGTGCTGGGTGGCGCCGGCGCCACCTACGTGGCCGGTGGCCTCGCGCGGGCCGAGGCGCCTGTCAGCGCCACGGTGGCCAGCAGCACCGCGCAGCCGCTCAGCCTGCAGGGCACGCCCGATTTCTCAAAGATCACCGATCGCTACGGACCGGCCGTGGTCAACATCAGTGTCAGCGGCGTGCGCCACGCCTCCGCCGAAAGCGAAGAGGCCGCGGCGGCGCGTGGCCTGCCGCCCGGCATCGACCCCAACGATCCGTTCTTTGAATTCTTCCGCCGTTTCCAGGGCCAGGGTGGTGGCATGCCCGACCAGCGCGACACCCCGGTGCGAGGCCAGGGCTCGGGCTTCATCGTCAGCGCCGACGGCCTGATCCTCACCAATGCCCACGTGGTGCGCGACGCCAGCGAAGTGATCGTCAAGCTCACCGACCGGCGCGAGTTCAAGGCCAAGGTGCTGGGCTCGGACCCGAAGACCGACGTGGCCGTGTTGAGGATCGACGCCAAGGACCTGCCCACCGTGCCGATGGGCAGTGCGCGCGACCTCAAGGTGGGCGAGTGGGTGCTGGCCATCGGCTCGCCCTTCGGCTTCGAGAACAGCGTGACCGCGGGCGTGGTCAGCGCCAAGGGCCGCTCGCTGCCCGACGACAGCTTCGTGCCCTTCATCCAGACCGACGTGGCGGTGAACCCGGGCAACTCGGGCGGGCCGCTGTTCAACAGCCGCGGCGAAGTGGTGGGCATCAACTCGCAGATCTACAGCCAGTCCGGTGGTTACCAGGGCCTGTCGTTCGCCATCCCCATCGAGCTGGCCACGCAGGTCAAGGACCAGATCGTGGCCACCGGCAAGGCCAGCCATGCGCGCCTGGGCGTGACGGTGCAGGAGGTGAACCAGGCCCTGGCCGACTCCTTCCAGCTCGACAAGCCCGAAGGCGCGCTGGTGTCCAGCGTGGAACCCGGTGGCCCGGCCGACAAGGCCGGCCTGAAGCCGGGCGACGTGATCCGCCAGGCCAACGGCCAGCGCATCGTGGCCTCGGGCGACCTGCCGGCGCTGATCGGCCAGTCCACGCCGGGCAGCCAGATGTCGCTGGAGGTGTGGCGCCAGGGCCAGCGCGAGACCCTCACCGCCAAGCTCGGCGACGCCAGCGACAAGAAGGCCCAGGTGGTGCAGGCCGACGGCGGTGTGGGCCAGGGCAAGCTCGGCCTGGCCCTGCGCCCGCTGCAGCCGCAGGAAAAACGCCAGGCCGGCGTGAACGCGGGCCTGGTGGTGGAGGGCGTGGGCGGCCCGGCCGAACGCGCGGGGGTGATGCCGGGTGACCTGCTGGTGGCCGTGAACGGTACGCCGGTGCAAAACGTCGAGCAGGTGCGCGCGGTGGTGGCGAAGTCGCCGAAGTCGGTGGCGCTGCTGATCCGGCGCGACGGCGACACGATCTTCGTGCCGGTGCGGATCGGTTGATGTCGGGCGCCGCAAACGCAGGGCCGGGCTCGGCGCCTCGCGGCACCGGCCTGTCGGCCCACATCCTGCCGACCTCGGCCACCATGATCGGGGTCTGCCTGACCGCGCTCTACATCAGCCTGCTCAGCCCCTTCAGCGGCGGGCGGATGGTGGTGGACAAGCTGCTCGCGGTGGACGCGCTGGTGTTCCTCGTCAGCGCGGTGTTGTCGTTCCTGTCCATGCGCGTGCACGGCCGGGCGGCGCGTTTCGAGTCGTTGGCCGAAAACGTGTTCATCGGCGCCCTGGGGCTGCTCGCCCTGGGGGCGCTGGTGCTGGCGTTTGCCGTGAGCTGAAGGCGGATCACGGCGCCGCGTCTGGCGTGGCCGGGCCGCTCGGGCTTGCGTTGAACGCCGTGAGGCAGGCGCCGCAGATGCAGGCCTTGCCCCGCGCCTCGCCGGGCAGGCGGGCCAGCAGCTCGGCGCTGAAGCGCTGCGAGGTGCACCAGCACGGCGCCTGGGACAGGCCGGTCTCTCGCTCGACCTCCATCGCGCAGCGGTTGTCACCGCCGCACAGGGGGCAGCGGGTTGGGTCGGGGTAGGGGGTGTCGAGGGGCATGGCTGCGGGCGGGGAATGGGCCAGTTTAGCGAGGCTGTGCAGTGGGCGGTGTGGTATTTTCGAGCCCCCCGAACCCTGTCCGCCACCGCGGCCCCCGACCCCCATTTGCACAAGGGGGGCCGCCTCCTCTGGAATGTCCATGCGCCCCATCTGCCCGCCGCACCGGCCTGCGCGCTCCTTCCGCCGGGGCCTGGCGCTGTGGGGTCTGTTGGGTCTGTGGTTTGGGCTGTGCAGTGCGCCCGCCCTGAGTCTGGCGGCCGACGCCCTCGCGCGCACCGTGCCCGACACCATGGCCCAGCGTGTGATGGCCTGCACCCTGTGCCACGGCAAAGAAGGCCGCGCCACCAGCGCCGGCTATTTCCCGCGCATCGCGGGCAAGCCCGCGGGCTACCTGTACAACCAGCTGCGGCATTTCCGGAACGGCCGGCGCCAGAACGAGGGCATGGCCACGCTGCTCGACAACCTGTCCGACAGCTACCTGCGCGAGATCGCCGAGCACTTCGCGGGCCTCGATCTGCCCTACCCGCCGCCACAGACGGTCAACGCGCCCCGCGATCAGCTCGCGCGCGGCGAGGCGCTGATCCGGCGCGGCGACCCGGCGCGCCAACTGCCCGCCTGTGCGGACTGCCACGGCGAAGCGCTCACAGGAAGGCAACCCGCCATCCCCGGCCTGCTCGGCTTGCCGCGCGACTACCTGATCGGACAGCTCGGCGCCTGGCAGACCGGCCTGCGCCACGCCAGCGCGCCCGACTGCATGGCGCAGATCGCCAAAGGCCTGACGCCCGACGACGTGGGCGCGCTCGCCACCTGGCTATCGGCCCAGTCGCTGCCCGCCGACACGCACGCCGTTGCACCCTCGGCCCAGCCCTTGCCGAAGCGTTGCGGGAGCGCGGTGCCATGAGCTGGCGCCGGGCCGCTCCCAAGCCAGCTCGCACCGCAGCCCGCAGGGCGGAGGTATTCCGATGAGCTGGCGCCGGGCCGCTCCCAAGCCAGCTCGCACCGCAGTGCGCCGCCTGCTCGCGGTCGCCCTGGGCGCGAGCGTGCTGCTGTTGATCGCGCTCGCGGTGCTGATCGGGCGGCAGCTCAGCGTCGAGGCCTTGCCACCGCTGGCCGCCCAGACCACGCCCACCGACCCGGCGCTCATTGCACGCGGCGCCTACCTGGCGCGGGCCGGCAACTGCGCCGCCTGCCACACTGCGCGCGGCGGCCAACCCTACGCGGGTGGGCGCGCCATCGAGACGCCGTTTGGCCAGGTGGTCGCCGGCAACCTCACGCCCGACCCTGAGCACGGCCTGGGCCGCTGGAGCGCCGACGCCTTCTGGCGCGCCCTGCACCACGGCCAGTCGCGCGACGGCCGGCTGCTCTATCCCGCCTTTCCCTACGCCAGCTTCACCCAGATCACCCGCGAAGACAGCGATGCGCTGCACGCCTTCCTGCGCAGCCTGCCGCCGGTGGCGCAGCCCAACCGACCCCATGCGCTGCGCTTTCCCTACCGCAGCCAGGCCGCGCTGGCGGTCTGGCGCGCGCTGTACTTCGAGTCGGGCAGTTTCCAGCCCGATCCCGCGCAGCCGGCCGACTGGAACCGCGGCGCCTACCTGGTGCGCGGGGTGGCCCATTGCGCGGCCTGCCACGCCCCGCGCGATGCGCTCGGCGGCGTGGCGGCGGGGCACGAGTTCGACGGCGGCTTCATGGCCGGGCAGGGCTGGTACGCGCCCTCGCTGCGCAGCCGCTTCGAAGCGGGCCTGGCCCACTGGGCGCCGCAGGACATCGTGGACCTGCTCAAGACCGGCGTGGCACACGGCAGCACGGGCGCGGCCATGGGGCCGATGGCCGAGGTGGTGTTTCACAGCACCCAGCACCTGAGCGACGCCGACCTGCACGCCATGGCCACCCACCTGAAGAGCCTGGGCCGCGATGCCGAGCCACCGCCGCCGCCCGCGCCGCGCGCCGACCCGGCGCAGCTGGCGCTCGGCCAGCGGGTCTACGAGGCGCAGTGCACCGACTGCCACGGCGCCCAGGGCGAGGGCGCGCGCCAGGCCTACCCGCCGCTGGCCGGCAACCGCGCGCTCACCCTGGCCTCGCCGGTCAACCCGGTGCAGGCCGTGTTGAACGGCGGTTTCGCCCCCGCCACCGCCGGCAACCCCCGGCCCTACGGCATGCCGCCCTACCGCACCCTGCTCAGCGACGCCGAGATCGCCGCCGTGATCACCTACGCGCGCCAGAGCTGGGGCAACCAAGCCGCGGCGGTGTCGCCGCTGGACGTGCAGCGGCTGCGCTGACAGCGTTTCACGCTAGGCGGCGTGCCCGCCGGCGATCCACTCTGCCCAGAAGTCGATGCAGGCTTTGATCTTCGGCAGCCGCTGGCGCGCGCTGGCGATGACGGCGTAGACCGGCACCGGCTCGTGGTCGATGCAGTCGGCCAGCACCGGCACCAGCCGCCCCTGCCGCACCAGCGGGTCGGCGGCCACGGTGGCGAGCCGGCCGATGCCCAGCCCTTGCAGCACCATGTTGGCCGCCAGCCCGGTGTCGCTGGTGCGCCAATAGCCTTCGGCCGTCAGCCGCACCGGGGCGCCGTCCACGATGAACGGCCAGTGGTTGAGGTGGGGGGCAGCGCTGTTGACGATGAGCCGGTGCTGGCGCAGCTCGTCCGGGTGGCGGGGCAGGCCGGCGCTGGCGGCGTAGGCCGGTGCCGCGTACAGCGCGCGGCCCAGCAGCCCGATCTGCCGCGCCACCAGAGTCTCGGGCAGTGAGGTGCTGGTGCGGATGGCGATGTCGATGCCGTCGCGCGCCAGGTCGGCCAGCTGGTCGCTCACCACCAGCTCCAGGCGCAGCTGCGGGTGCCGAGCGTTCAGGGCCTGCAGGCTGGGCAGCAGCAGGTACTGCGCGATCACGGTGCTGGCCGCCACGCGCACCAGCCCGCGCGCTTCGCCGGCCTGGGTGGCGAACTCGCTCTCCAGCTGCTCCAGCGTGCCGGTGATGCGGTGGCAGTAGTCCAGGAAGGTCTCGCCCTCGGCGGTGAGCGCGAGCCCGTGGGTGGAGCGGTGGATCAGGCGCGCCGCGCAGGTCTTTTCGATGCGGGTGAGCGCACGGGAAATCTGGCTCACCGGCACATCGCGTTCGCGCGCCACGGCCGACAGGCTTCGCAGCGCCGCGACGCGGGCAAACAGCTGGAGGTCGTCGAAGGCCAGATCGTTCATGACCGAGATGGTAGGCGAGCTGGTTTTGCGCCGGGTGCAAAACGCTTTTGAACCGCATGCCGTTTCCGCGACGACCGGCCTTGCCTAGAGTTCAGGCACCCCTTCAAAGGAGCGCAACCATGAACACCGAGCACCTCCACCAGACCCTTTCACCCCAGGCCTACGCGGTCCTGCAGGACGGCCTGCGGGCCCAGGCCGAGCGCCAGCGCCGGGCCGAGCAACGCACTTTCGGCGCCGGCGTGTGGCACCGCATCCGGCGGGCCGCTGCGCCAGTGCAGACGCCGACAGCGCCGTTCAGCGCCTGCGCCGCCGGGCCGAAGGCCTGAGCATGGCCTCCGCGCCGGCCGCCACCACGGTCAGGCGTTCGCCAGGCTCACCACGTGGGCCTCGCGCGGGTCGGTGCGGCCGGCATGCAACTCGACGATCACCGCGCTCGCAGCCGCGAACCCCTGGCCGTGCCGGATCCGCATCCACGGCTGCTGGGGGTCGCTGATCGTGCGCAGAAAAGCCGTCTGCGCGGACTGCAGGCGCTGCTCGAACCCCGCCACGCCCCACTCGGCCCGGCGTTTCTGTATCTGCGTCGGCGCGAAAAAGAACGCGGGGTGGGGCGCCGGCCAGCGCTGCTGCGGTTCCTGGGCGCTGTGCTGTGCGGAACCGACCACGCAGTCGTACACCAGGGCCGCCCCGAAATGCTGGCGCACGCGCTCGCGCAGATCCGGGCTGCCGGCGAAATCGAGGTAGAGCGTGGGCGTGGTGGCCGACAGGCTGGCCAGCTCGTCGTAGCCGACGACGCGGTCGTAACAGCCGAGCGAGCGCAGAAAGTCCTGGTGGCGCGGCGAAGTCAGGCCGATGCGCGCGATGCCCGGGTGGGCGCCCAGGCAGTGCGCGGTGCCATAGGCCGTCTTGCTCGACGCGCTGGATATCACCACTTGCCGCGCGCCGAAAAACGCCTGATCGGCCAGGAAATCCGCGCAGACGAAGGACGTGGTGAACAGCGGGCGCACCACCAGCAGCGGGTGTTCCAGCCCGGGCTGGTAGGCAGGGTCGGTGCTGCAGCGTTGGTAGTGGTTGTAGACCGGGGCCAGGGTCTGGCGGTGCTCGGCCCCGTCGAAGAAGCCGTGGGGCTTGATCCGGGTGGCCTGCACCTTGAGATGGCTGGCGATGGGGAAGAGCCCATAGAAGCGCTCGCCCACCGCCACGCCCTCGGCGCTGGACATCAGCACCTCGCCGAAGCCCCACACCGGCATCTGCCCCCAGCCGGCCTCGCCGGTGGGGAACAGGTCCCAGTAGTGCATGCGCTCGCCGAAGGCCGCGTAGGTGAGGTTGTTGGTGGTGAGCGCGAAGCAGTCCAGCCGCAACAACACCTCGCCGGCCTGCAGCGGCAACGGCAGGGGCACCGTGTCCAGGCGGCAGGTTCCGATCGCGTCTTGGCGCGTTCGCAGGCTCGTGACCGAGAGGGCATCGCGCATGGCGCGTCTCCTGGGAATGGTGGAGGGGCGAGTCTCCCCGCGATGGGCCGGTGGTGCTGAAACCTGGGTGACAGCGGCCCCCGCATAATCCTCAAAACCCAACAGAGCTACCGCCTTGCTGTCACGCCTGACCCCCTACCAATCCCAATACGTCGCCTGGCAGCTGTCGCGCCGCATGGGCGCCGATTCGGCCGACCTGCTGGCGTCCACGCTGGTGGATGCGCAAGTCGATCTGAACCCGCACCAGGTCGAGGCAGCGCTGTTCGCTTTTCGCAGCCCCTTGTCCAAGGGTGTGATCCTGGCCGACGAGGTGGGCTTGGGCAAAACGATCGAGGCCGGACTGGTCATCGCACAGCGCTGGGCCGAGCGCAAGCGCCGCATCCTCATCATCACCCCAGCCAACCTGCGCAAGCAGTGGCACCAGGAACTGCAGGACAAGTTCAGTCTGCAGGCGCTCATCCTGGAAAGCAGCAGCCACCGGCAGCTCAGGAAGGACGGCCACAAGTACCCCTTCGAGCAGGGCAACCGTGTGCTCATCTGCTCCTACCAGTTCGCCAAATCCAAGGCCGATGAACTCAAGCGAGTTCCTTGGGACCTCGTCGTCATGGACGAAGCGCACCGCCTGCGCAACGTCTACAAACCCAGCAACGTCATCGGGAAAGCACTCAAGGAAGCGCTCGCCCACGCGCCCAAGGTGTTGCTCACCGCCACCCCGTTGCAAAACTCCCTGCTGGAGCTGTATGGCCTCGTCAGCCTGGTGGACGAGCGCGTGTTTGGCGACCTCTCCAGTTTCCGCGACCAGTTCGGCGGCATCGGCCACCCGCCCACGCTGGAAAAGCTGCGCTCCCGCCTTCAATCCGTGTGCATGCGCACCCTGCGCCGGCAGGTGCAGCCCTACATCTCGTACACCAAGCGCATCCCCATGGTCGAGCAGTTCACGCCCTCGCAAGACGAGCAGGCGCTGCGCGACCTGGTGGCCGAATACCTGCGCCGCCCCCAGCTCAACGCACTGCCGTCCGGCCAGCGCCAGCTCATTTCGCTGGTGTTGTGGAAGCTGCTGGCCTCCAGCAGCTACGCCATCGGCGGCGCCTTGGGCACCATGGCCCAGCGCCTGCAAGACAGCCTGGCCCAGCAGCCCACGGAAGAACTCACCGACGCGCTGGACGAGGACTTTGAAACCCTCGATCAAATCGAGGAAGAGATCGAAAGCCAACCGGACGACAACGAAGAAGGCTCTGCCACCCAGCGTGCCAGCGTGGCCGATGAACTGGCCGAGCTGCGCAGCTTCCAGCAACTGGCCACCAACATCCTCGACAACGCCAAGGGCGAGGCTCTGCTCAAGGCGCTGGGCAAGGCCTTTGCCGAGCTGGCAAAGCTCGGTGCCAACCAGAAAGCCCTTGTTTTCACCGAATCGCGCCGCACACAGGACTACCTGCTCAAGCTGCTGGAGCAAAGCCCCTACGCCGGTCAGACCGTGCTGTTCAACGGCACCAACACAGGTGAAGAGGCCCAGCGCGTCTACGCCGCCTGGCTGCAGCGCCACGCCGGAACGGACCGCATCACCGGCTCGCGCACGGCCGACACGCGCGCGGCCCTGGTGGAGCACTTCCGCGACAGCGCCAAGATCATGATCGCCACCGAGGCCGGGGCCGAAGGCGTCAACCTGCAGTTCTGCTCGCTCGTCATCAATTACGACCTGCCCTGGAACCCACAGCGCATCGAGCAACGCATCGGCCGCTGCCACCGCTACGGCCAGAAGCACGACGTGGTGGTGGTCAACTTCATCGACCACACCAACCCCGCCGACCAGCGCGTGTACGAGCTGCTGGCGCAGAAATTTCAACTCTTTGAAGGTGTGTTCGGCGCCAGCGACGAGGTGTTGGGCAGCATCGGCAGCGGGGTGGACTTCGAGCGCCGCATCGCCGAGATTTACCAGACCTGCCGCAGCACGGAAGACATCGAAAACTCGTTCCAGCAACTGCAGCTGGACCTGTCAGCCGAGATCAACGCCGCCATGCTCAAGACCCGGCAACTGCTGCTGGAGAACTTCGACGAAGCGGTGCAAGACAAGCTGAAGCTCCGCCAGACCGAGAGCACCAGCGCCCGCAGCCGCTACGAGCGCCTGCTCATGGACCTGACCGAGGCCGAGCTGGAGGGGCATGCCGAATTCGACGACACCGGGTTCACACTTGAACAAACCCCGCCTGGTCTGAATGCCGAAGATGCACCCCCGGGCCGCTACGAGCTGCCACGCCGCAGCGGCGAGGCACACCTCTACCGCACCGGCCACCCGCTGGCCCAGGCGCTCATCGACCAAGCCCGCCAGCGCAGTCTGCCCACCGCGCGCCTGCGCTTCAGCTATGACGGCTATCGCTTAAAGGTCTCCACCCTGCAAGCCCTGCGCGGCGCCAGTGGCTGGCTGGCTTTGAGCGTGCTCACGGTCGAAGCACTGGGCACCGCTGAAGACCACCTGCTGCTGGCGGCCACCAACCAGGCCGGGCAAGCCCTGCACGAAGAAGACGCCGAAAAGCTGCTGCGCCTGCCCGCCGAACTGTTGAGCGATGCGCCTGCTGCGCCCCGCGCACCGGCTGGTCTGCAGCAAGCGCTACAAGCCCAGCAAGAGCAGCGCGTGCGCGAGGTGAACCAGCGCAACCTGGGCTACTTTGAGGCCGAGGTGCAAAAGCTCGACGCCTGGGCCGACGACCTCAAGGGCGGTCTGGAAAACGACGTCAAAGAGCTGGACCGCGAAATCAAGGACGTGCGGCGCACCGCGTCCGTGGCGGCCACGCTGGAAGAAAAGCTGCACTGGCAAAAGCGCCAGCGTGAACTGGAAGACAGGCGCAACCAGTTGCGCCGCCGCATCTTTGACCGGCAGGATGAAATCGACGCTCAACGCAGCGAGCTGATTGAAGAGTTGGACGGCTTGATGTCCAAAAAATCGGGCACTCGCACTGTGTTTACGATTCAATGGGAATTGACCTGAGCGTCCGTTACGGATACCTCGAAAGAATGCAGGTGTACACATGTATTTAAAGACCATTCAACTGACGAATATTCGAGGCTTTACTGACCTGAAGTTCGATCTCACCCGACCTGATGGGTCCTACGCGGGCTGGACTGTCTTCACTGGTGATAACGGGTCGGGCAAAAGCAGTCTGCTCAAGGCCATCGCAGTGGCGTTGACGGGGAAAGAAACCGCTCGCGCGCTTCAACCCAGCTTTCATCGGTGGGTCAGAGAAGGCTCAGCCGAAGGCCAAATTGAATTGACGGTGGTCCCTGAAAAAGGACTCGACGAGTTTTCTGCTGTCGGGAACACGTCGTACAAACCCTTCTCGGCCACCGTCATCCTGCGTTCGAGTGAACGAGACACCAGTCTGGATGTCGTCGAGTCGCAGAAGACGGCCGCTCGCCGCGGCCTGTGGTCGGCTGGGGCTCAAGGGTGGTTCTCATGTGGTTATGGCCCGTTCCGTCGGGTGTTTGGGGCGTCGTCCGAGGCCATGCGGTTGATGGTGGGCGCCAGCACTGAGCGTTTTGTCACCATGTTCCAGGAGGCCGCCTCGCTGGCAGAGGTAGATCAATGGCTACGCAACCTCAATCACAAGAAGCTCGAAGGCAAGTCCACTGAAACGGCGCATCTGGAGTTGCTGACGGAAATCCTGCGCGACGAATTGATGCCCAACCAGATCACCGTAGACCGTGTGGATTCCGATGGTCTCTGGTTGAAGGACCGCACCGGTCTTCAGCTTGCCTGGAACGATATGAGTGACGGCTATCGATCCGCACTGGCTTTGTTAGCTGACATTCTCAGGCACTTGATCAACGCTTACGGCATCGAAGGGCTCACGGAACGCGGGGCAGATGGCAAGTTGCGAATCGCCAAAGGTGGGGTGGTCATGATCGACGAAATTGACGCGCACCTGCATCCTGAGTGGCAACGAGAAATCGGTTTCTGGCTGAAGAGCCACTTCCCAAAAATCCAATTTCTGGTGACTACGCACAGCCCCATCATTTGTCAGGCGGCTGACGAAAACGGCCTGTTCGTGTTGCCTGAGCCCGGTGGCGAAGATCGACCGCGTGCGCTGACTTCGGCCGAATACAAAACAGTGATTTCGTCCCGCCCTGACACCATTCTTTTGACGCCGGCCTTTGGTCTGCAAAACACCCGGTCGCCTCGGGCTGTAGAGGGCCGTGCCGAATACGCCAAGTTGATGGCAAAGCAACGCGCCGGTGCCTCGCTTACCAAAGACGAAAAAAGTCGAGCCCAACAACTCCAGCTCTTTGCGGATACCGACGAGGAGCTGTGACCGATGAAACGCATCAAGAGGGAGGCTTTGCCAGCCGATGCGGCACGGTATCTGGCCAAGCGACAAGAGAGTGCTATCCAAAAACATGTCAATGGCACGCTGGACGCCACAGCAGATTGGAAAGGCGCCCGCCAAACCCAAAGCATGGGGAAGGTGCTTTCTACCCTTCATGCCATGGTGGGTGAGCGGCAGCGATGTATGTATTGCCTGGACTCGCATGGTTCAGACATCGAACACTTCAGGCCCAAGGATGTGTTCCACAAGCACATGTATCACTGGGAGAACCTGCTTTTGTGTTGCACGCATTGTGGGCGCCTGAAGGGCAACAAATTCCCGATGGCAGGCCGCCGGGTGTTGCTGGTAGACCCGACCAAGGAGAACCCATGGGACAGCCTGGATTTCGATCCATCGACTGGCAACATCTGCGCCCGCTTTGACGTTCAATTGAACAACTGGTCCGTCAAAGGCGAGAAGACGGTTGAAGTGCTGCACCTGGACAAGCGAGAGGCGCTTTCAAAGGGCTATTTGCAGACCCTGCGCCGACTGAGCGAAACCATACGGTCTGCGCTCGCGGCTGGCGCCATTGACTCGACCAACCTCGCTGAAAAACTCAAGTCTGAAGACGACCACGGTTTGCTGGGCTGGTGTTTCAGTGATCGAGGAAAGACGCTGGAACCGTTCAGCGAACTTCAAGCACAACACCCTGGCGTCTGGACGCTGTGCGCCAGAGCGCTGAAGGCTTGAGCACGGACATGGCATGAATCAGAACAAACAAAAACTCGAACTCACCTGGATCGGCAAGGACCAGCGACCGCTGCTGGAACCGCGCATCTTGCTGGAAGACCCGGCGCGCAGCTATCACGCGAAGCATCGGGTGACGGAGAACGACCTGTTCGACAACCGGCTGATCAAGGGTGACAACCTGCTGGCTTTGAAAGCGCTGGAGGCTGAGTTCACCGGCAAGGTGAAGTGTGTGTTCATTGACCCGCCGTACAACACGGGCAGCGCGTTCACCCACTACGACGATGGGCTCGAACATTCCATCTGGCTAGGCTTGATGCGGGACCGGCTGGAGATCATCCGGCGCTTGTTGGCTGAGGACGGCTCGCTGTGGATCACGATCGACGACAACGAAGTGCACTACCTCAAGGTGTTGTGCGATGAAATTTTTGGGCGATCAAATTTTGTTGCGAACATGATCTGGGAGAAGAGAAAGTCTCGTGAGAATCGTCGAGCTTTTTCCTTTAACCATGATCACCTACTCGTCTATGGACGGAGTAAGGCTCGCTTTGAAAGCGCTCGCAATCCACTTGGTCTCACCCAAGAGGTATTGGCGCGCTATAGGAATCCAGACAACGATCCGCGAGGAGCTTGGCAGTCTGTGTCAGTAAACGCGCAGGATGGTCACGCGACTGCCAGTCAGTTTTACTCGCTGACTCTGCCATCAGGGCGGAAGATTGACCCACCAAAAGGTCGATGCTGGCTTTATTCCGAATCAAGAATGAAAGAGGAGATTGCTGCTGGGAATATCTGGTTCGGCGTCGATGGTGACAATGCACCTAGAGCCAAAAAGTTTTTAACTGATTACGAAGATAAGGGGTTAACGCCAGAGACTATCTGGAACGCGTCTGACGTGAGCACTAATGACGAAGCCAAGAAAAGTCTGATCCAGTTGTTGCCCGACATCTCGGTTTTTGACAATCCGAAGCCAGAAGGGCTCTTGCAACGAGTTCTACACATCGCAACCAACCCTGGTGACCTCGTCCTCGACTCCTTCGCTGGCTCCGGCACCACCGGCGCCGTGGCCCACAAGATGGGCCGTCGATGGATCATGGTGGAGTTGGGCGAGCACTGCCACACGCACATCGTCCCGCGCCTTCAGAAAGTGATCGACGGGCAGGACCCCGGCGGTGTGACGCAGTCCACCGGCTGGCAGGGCGGCGGCGGCTTTCGCTACTACGAGCTGGCCCCTACGCTGCTGAGCACCGACCGCTGGGGCAACCTGGTGATCAACCCCGAGTACGACGCGGCCATGCTGGCGGCGGCCATGTGCAAGCTGGAAGGCTTCACCTACGCGCCCAGCGAGGTGTTGTGGTGGCAGCAGGGCTGCAGCAGCGAGCGCGACTTCATCTACGTGACCACGCAGACGCTGAGCGCCGAGCAACTGGAAGCACTGAGCAACGAGGTGGGCGAAGAGCGCTCGCTGCTGGTGTGTTGCGCGGCTTACCGGGGCGTGACGGCCACGCAGGCGGCCGAGCGCTGGCCCAACCTCACCATCAAGAAGATTCCCAAGATGGTGAAGGACCGCTGCGAGTGGGGCCATGACGACTACAGCCTGAACGTGGCCAACCTGCCCATGGCGCAGAAGCCGGCAGCCGAGGGGGCGGCGCAGGATGACCTGTTTGGTGGGGATGCCCCATGAGCGCAGCGCCGGGCCGCTCCCAAGCCAGCTCGCACCGCAGCCCGCAGGGCGGAGGTACGCCAGTGAGTGCGGCGCCCGCCCAGACCGAGCTGCTGGCGCGCATTCGCCAGATATGGGATGCGGCGCGGACGCAGGCGGCGCGGTCGGTCAACACGGCCCACGTGTGCGCCAACTGGCTGATCGGGCAACAGATTGTGGAGGCCGAGCAGGGCGGCGCGCGGCGGGCGGCCTATGGCAAGGCCTTGCTCAAGGCGCTGTCCGAGCAGCTGTCGGGCGACTATGGGGATGGGTTTTCGGTCAGCGCGTTGCAGTACATGCGCAGCTTTTTTCTGGGCTTTCCGGAGCTGCTGGCAAAACAACACGCGGTGCGTGTTGTTTTGGACCCGGCGCAGATTCAACACGCGGTGCGTGGTGCATCGGGCCAAGATGAAACGTGGAAGCCTGGCGCCTTGCACCCGGGGCTGTCCTGGACGCACTACCGCACGCTGCTGAAGGAAGAGCGCCGGGCCGTGCGGGATTTTTACGAAGTGGAGGCGGTGCGCAACGGCTGGTCGGCCCGGCAGCTGGAACGGCAGATGAGTGCCTTGCTGTTTGAGCGCCTGGCCAAGAGCCGCGACAAGAAAGGCGTGCTCGCGCTGGCCAATGAGGGCCAGGTGCTGGCCCGCCCGCGCGACGTGATCAAAGACCCCTACGTGCTGGAGTTCCTGGACCTGCCGGCGTCTCACCGGCTGGTGGAATCGCGCATCGAGGAGGCCTTGATCAATCAGTTGCAGTCGTTCCTGCTCGAACTGGGCAGCGGTTTTGCCTTTGTGGGCCGGCAGCGCCGCCTGACGCTGGATGGCGATCACTTCTACCCAGATCTGGTCTTCTATCACGTCAAGCTCAAGTGCTACGTGGTGATTGACCTGAAGGTGGGCAAGCTCACCCACGGCGACCTGGGGCAGATGCAGCTGTATGTGAACTACTACGACCGCGAAGTGATCACCCGGGACGACAACCCGACCATCGGCCTGGTGCTGTGCAGCGAGAAGAACGACGCCGTGGTGCGCTATGTGCTGGCCGACAAGGGCGAGCAGATTTTTGCCAGCCGCTACCAGTTTGCATTGCCGAGCGAGGCGGACTTGCGCGCCGAGATTCGCCGCGAGCTGGAGCAGTTTGAGTACGCGCTGCCCGCGGCAACCGAAGTACCGGCAGCCGGTCAACCGGATATGCCCGTGGCCCGGAAGAAAGCCACGACGACCAAAACGAGCAAGAGCCGGGCGAAGCCCGCATCGGCCAAGGGAAAACAAGCATGAGCCAGCGCGAAGTCAACGCCATCACGGGCCGCCTGAGCCTGCGGACACCCCAACACGAATCCTTGAAGCAACTGGCCAGCGCCATTGAGGCTGCGCCCGACATGCTGAAGCACGAGCGCGACGATGCCGAGGTGGCGGCGGTGCTGCAAGCGCTGAAGGGCCTGTTCCCCACGCTGCAGGACTTTGAGCGGGAATTCCCGTCGCTGTGTTTTGCACTGGCCACCGGTGTGGGCAAGACGCGGCTGATGGGCGCGTTCATCAGCTACCTGTTTCAGGCGCACGGCATCAAGCACTTCTTTGTGCTGGCGCCCAACCTGACGATCTACGACAAGCTGATCGCGGACTTCACACCCAACACGCCCAAGTACGTGTTCAAGGGCATTGCAGAGTTTTCTTCGTACCCGCCGGAAATCATCACCGGTGACAACTATGAGGAGCGTGCCCAGGCGCTGGGTGACCTGCTGTCGCCGGTGACGATCAACATCTTCAACATCTCGAAGATCAACTCCGAGGTGCGTGGGGGCAAGGCGCCGCGCATCAAGCGGCTGAGCGAATACATCGGCCAGAGCTACTTTGAATACCTGGCGGCGTTGCCCGACCTGGTGCTGCTGATGGACGAGTCGCACCGCTACCGCGCTTCGGCCGGGGTGCGCGCCATCAACGAGCTGAAGCCGCTGCTGGGTCTGGAGCTGACGGCCACGCCGTTTGTGGAAACCACCAAGGGGCCGGTGGCGTTCAAGAACGTGGTGGTGGACTACCCGCTGGCCCGCGCCATGGAAGACGGCTTTGTGAAAGAGCCGGCGGTGGTGACGCAGCGCAACTTTGACGCTAAGACCATGCCGCCCGAAGAGGTGGAGCGCGTGAAGCTGCAGGACGGTGTTCGCATGCACGAGGCCACCAAGGTGGAGCTGAAGACCTACGCTCGCACCCAGGGCGTGAAAGAGGTGAAGCCCTTCATGCTGGTGATCGCGCGCGACACCACGCACGCGGGTGTGCTGCTGGCTTACCTGCAGTCCGATGGCTTCTTTGCCGGGCGCTACCGCAACAAGGTGATCCAGGTGGACAGCAGCAAGACCGGCGCGGACGAGGAAGACATGATCCGCCGCCTGCTGGCAGTGGAAAGCGTGGACGAGCCGACCGAGATCGTGATCCACGTGAACATGCTCAAAGAGGGCTGGGACGTGACCAACCTCTACACCATCGTGCCGCTGCGCGCAGCGAACGCTCGCACGCTGGTGGAGCAGTCCATCGGCCGTGGCCTGCGCCTGCCGTATGGCAAGCGCACAGGTGTGGACGCTGTGGACCGGCTGAGCATCATTGCGCACGACCGGTTCCAGGAAATCATTGACGACGCAAACCGGGCGGATTCGCCGATCAAGCTCAAGAAGTTCTATCTGGATGCCCCCGACCACGACAACGCGGGGACGCGCAGTGTGACGGTGAGGTCGAACCTGACGCAGCGACTGGGCGGCGGAAATGAGACGACGACTGCCGTCTCGACCGGGGACGAGCCGGTGGCGCCCGTGTTTGCCACGGCGCGCGAGCGCCAGGTGGCGGGTGTGGTGATGGACGTGCTGGGCAAGTACGAAGTCATGACCGATGTGGCGCCGACCCGCCAGGCACTGCTAACGCCTGAGGTGCAGGCAAAGATTGCCGAGGCGGTGCGCGAACGCCTGCCGCCCGCTCAGACGGAGTTGGACGGCATGGAAACCGCACCCGAGGTGGACGTGGCTGCCGTGGTGAAGCGTGCCGTGGAAGAGACGGTCAAGCTGACCATCGACATCCCGCGCATTGCCGTGGTACCCAAGGGTGAAGTCACCAGCGGGTTCCACCCGTTCACGCTGGACGTGTCGGGCCTGCACCTGCAGCCCAAAGACCGCTCACTGGTGGGGCAAGACCTGCGCACCCACAAACAGTTCACGCTGTCTGCCCAAAGCGGGCGCACCGAGCGCCGGCTGGAGGACTACATCGTCCACGCGCTGATCGACTACGACGACATCGACTACACGGTGCACGCGGGGCTGCTCTACGACTTGGCGGGGCAGATGGTGAAGCACTTGCAGAGTTATCTGAGCGACCCGGAAGAGGTGCGCAATGTGCTGGACCTGGACCGCGTACTGATTGCCAAGAACATCCACGCCCAGATGGTGGAGCACTTTTATGAATCGGCATCTGGCGGTTATGACGTGGTGGTCAGCCGGGGTTTCACGGCGTTGAGGGAGCCGACTTACACGATCGCGGCAGGCCAGCCGGTGCGGAATTACCGTGAGACGGTGGAAGAACCGAGCCGCATCAAGCAGATGGTTTTCGGTGGTTTCAGCCACTGCCTGTATCCGCAGCAGAAGTTCGACTCGGACACCGAGCGGCGATTCGCCGTAGTGCTTGAACGTTATAAGCACAAGTGGTTCAAGCCGGCCAAGGGGCAGTTCCAGATGTACTACAGACTGGGTGCAGAGCAGCCGGAGTACGTGCCCGACTTCGTGGCCGAAACCGATCACTTCGTGTTGATGGTGGAGACCAAGGCACGCAAGGAGCTGGAGGATGACGACGTGGTGGCCAAGGCGGCGGCGGGTGCCCTGTGGTGCCGGCACGCCTCCGACCATGCGCGCAGTGCGGGTGTCAAACCCTGGAAGTACCTGCTGATTCCGCACGAGCAGGTGACGGATGACAAAGGGATGGCGGACTATCTGCGTTTTGAGAGGCTGCCCGTCTGACCGTTGCACTGGCTCGAAACAGTCCTGAGATTGAGGACTCCGTACAGTGTCGTATTTGGCGAGCTACCGGCAAGGCCTGCCCTCCGATTGTTCTTTGCAATCGCTTTATTGTGTGAGTCTCTCAACCAGCGCATCGCCCCAGCCCCAGGGCCCGGTGAGCGTGAGCGTCACCGTGGTCCAGTCGCCATCGGGCTGCACCTGCTGGTCGGCGTCCCAGGCACCGCCCTCGTCCAGCGGGGCACGCGGCCCGGGGCTGTGGCGTTCGGCCCAGTCCAGAACGGCCCGCACCTCGGCCAACACGGCGGGCACATCGGCCGCGCGCACGCTGGCCATGGCGTCCCAGGTGCCGGTGCCTTCGCCATCGTCGCTGGCGTCGAAGATCAGGTAGTGAAGCGTCATGCCGTGATTGTCTGCGGGCCGTGCCATGCAAAACGGCGCCCGAAGGCGCCGTTTGACTTTGTCCAGAACGCCGCGGAACTGGCTTTGCCAGGCCGCAGGCGTTGCCCCTTGAGGGGGTGACGCACCGCAGGTGCGGCGCGGGGGCTTTACTGCGCCGCTTTGACTTTCAACCGCCAGGCGTGCAGCAGCGGCTCGGTGTAGCCGCTGGGCTGGGCCAGGCCTTTGAACACTAGGTCGCAGGCGGCCTGGTAGGCCATGCTGGTGCCGAAGTTGCCGGCCATCTTCTTGTAGAACGGGTCGCCCGCGTTCTGCTGGTCCACCACGGCGGCCATGCGTTCAAACGTCTCGCGCACCTGGGCCTCGGTCACCACGCCGTGGTGCAGCCAGTTGGCCATGTGCTGGCTGGAGATGCGCAGCGTGGCGCGGTCTTCCATCAGGCCAACGTTGTGGATATCGGGCACCTTGGAGCAGCCCACGCCCTGGTCCACCCAGCGCACCACGTAGCCCAGGATGCCCTGGGCGTTGTTGTCCAGCTCCTGCTGCTTCTCGGCGGCGCTCCAGCTCGGGCTGGCGGCCACGGGGATGGTGAGCAGGCCGGTGAGCAGGGTGTCGCGCTCTTTGGCGGCGTCGATCTTTTCCAGCTCCTTCTGCACGTCCGACACCAGCACCTGGTGGTAGTGCAGGGCGTGCAGGGTGGCGCCGGTGGGGCTGGGCACCCAGGCGGTGTTGGCGCCGGCCTTGGGGTGGGCGATCTTCTGCTCCATCATGGCCTTCATCAGGTCGGGCATGGCCCACATGCCCTTGCCGATCTGGGCCTTGCCGCGCAGGCCGCAGGCCAGGCCCACCAGCACGTTGTTGCGCTCGTAGGCCTGGATCCAGGCGCTGGTCTTCATGTCGCCCTTGCGCACCATGGGGCCGGCGAGCATGGCGCTGTGCATCTCGTCGCCGGTGCGGTCCAGGAAGCCGGTGTTGATGAAGGCCACGCGGCTGGCGGCGGCGGCGATGCAGGCTTTGAGGTTGACGCTGGTGCGGCGCTCTTCGTCCATGATGCCGAGCTTGACGGTGCTCTCGGGCAGGCCCAGCACCTGTTCGACGCGGCCGAAGAGTTCGGCAGCAAAGGCCACTTCCTTGGGGCCGTGCATCTTGGGCTTGACGATGTAGACCGAGCCCTTGCGCGAGTTGCGGATGGCGTCTTTCTTCTTGCGCTGCAGGTCGTGCAGGGCGATGGTGGTGGTGACCATCGCGTCCAGGATGCCTTCGGGAATTTCTTTGCCTTCCTCGCCCCACAGCACGGCGGGGTTGGTCATGAGGTGGCCGACGTTGCGCACGAACATGAGCGAGCGGCCGTGCAGGCGCACACCCTTCTTCCCGGTGGGCGCGGTGTATTCGCGGTCGGCGTTCAGGCCGCGCGTGAGCGTCTTGCCACCCTTCTCGAACGACTCGGTCAGCGTGCCCTGCAGGATGCCCAGCCAGTTGCGGTAGGCCAGCACCTTGTCCTCGGCGTCCACCGCGGCCACGGAGTCTTCCAGGTCGAGGATGGTGGAGAGCGCGGCTTCCACCACGAGGTCGCTCACGCCGGCGGCGTCGCTCGCGCCGATGGGCGTGGTGCGGTTGATCTGGATTTCCAGATGCAGGCCGTTGTGCTTGAGCAGCACGGCGCTGGGCGCCTTGGCCTGGCCCTGGTAACCGATGAATTGCGACTTGTCGGCCAGCTTGCTGGTGCCGCCAACGGCGAGGCCGACCACGAGTTCACCGTCCTTGTTGACCTTGTAGCCGGTGGAGCCGACGTGCGAGCCCTTCTTCAGCGGGGCGCAGCGGTCGAGCACGTAGCGCGCGTACTCGATGACCTTGGCGCCGCGCTTGGGGTTGTAGCCCCCCTTCTTGCCGACCTTCTCGCAGCCCTTGTCTTCGCTCAGCACGTCGGTGCCGTAGAGCGCGTCGTACAGGCTGCCCCAGCGGGCGTTGGCGGCGTTCAGCGCGTAGCGCGCGTTCAGGATCGGCACCACCAGCTGCGGGCCGGCCTGCACGGCCAGCTCGTCGTCCACATTGCGGGCCGTGGCCTTCACCTTTTTGGGCTCGGGCACCAGGTAGCCGATGGACTCCAGGAACTGGCGGTAGGCCGCCATGTCGGTGATGGGGCCGGGGTGGGCGCTGTGCCAGGCATCCAGCTCGGTCTGCAGGCGGTCGCGTTCGGCCAGCAGGGCAGCGTTCTTCGGGGCCAGATCGGTCACGATGGCGTCAAAGCCTTTCCAGAACGTGGCGCTGGCCACGCCGGTGCCGGGCAGCACGCTGTTGTTGATGAACTCGTAGAGCTCGGTGGCGACCTGCAGGCCGTGGACGGGGGTGCGCGGGGTGGATGCGGACATGGCGAACCTCGAAGAAAAGAAAGAACAGGAAAGGGGCGAAAGGGCAAGGGCCTCAAGCCGTTCCGGCAGCGCCCGGCGCGGGCGGGCCAGCGCCGGGCGCACCGACCGTGGGCCACAGCAGCATGTTATTTGATACCTGGAGCGGTATTAAATAACTCTATACCGAAGAATAAATGACATTTATGAGGGTAATGGTCGCACCAGCTGGGTTCCCGCAGGGGCAGAAGGCGGCGCGCGCCGCCAACGGTGTGCCAGCCATCAGTACACGTCCACCGTCGTCACGCTCATCGCCGGCAAGCGCAGCGTCATCGACGACCCGGAGACGCCCTGTTTGCCCACCGCGGTCGGTGCGACCGTCGACTGCGCGGCGGCTGATGCGGCGGTGATCCGGTACACATGGGCCGTTCCTGTCAGCGCCAGCCCGGAGATCGCCACCGTCTGATCGGTGGTGGAGCGGTTGATGGCGACGACCACGACCCGACCGGGACGCAGGGAATCGAGACTGGCGTAGGCGGCGACCTTGGACGTGTCGCTGGAGCTTGCCGCCACCGAGATGTCACCGAAGTTGGAACCTTGACCATCGAACGCCCGGAAGGCCCGGAACCCGCCCGAGATGTATTTCAGTGTCGGTGAGGTCTGCCACAACGATGCGGCGAAGACCCCCTGCGCGCCGAAGATGCCCAGGTTGTCGGCCTGCGCGACGGTTCCCGCGATCTGGCCGCCGCCGCCGGTGCTGTATTCGGTGATCGCGATCTTCATTCCCGGGTTGGCCGCGGCGATCTTCTGCTGCATGCGCGTCAGCATCTTGATCGGCCCCGGCTGCTGCCCGCCCTTGTTGTTGTCCCAGTGGCCGACCATCCACAGTGAAATCCATGAATCCTCGATGTAGGTCGGGTCCCACAGGCTGCGCGGGTTCTGCACGATCGCCTGCACCTGCGCGTCCGTGAGGTTGGCATCGTTCAGGGAGGTGAGGCGGTTGCCGAGACCGTCCTGGGCTTCGGGGTACCAGTGGAAATCGTAGACGTCGACCAGCGGGCGCCCGAAGCTTTCCGACGCCGCACGGACCTGGGTGATGTATTTGTCCACGAACCAGTTGTTGCCGTCCGCCGTCGCGCCGAAGCCACTCTCGCCTCCCCAGTCATACATGCCCTGGAAGCCATAGTGCGCGGGGCCGAAGACCGTCATGTTCGGAAACTGTGTCTTCAGCGCCTGGGCGAGGGCGATCGTTTTTGCGATGTACTGGTCCGACGTGGCCCCGATCGGCCCTTGGATTTCGCGGTGGGTGGCGGCCCAGGCTTCCGGCTCGTTGTCGAGCGAGGCAAACACCGGCTTTCCGGTCGGCGCCGCGGAAAAGATGCCCTGGCCGCTGAAGTGCTGGTCGAGCGCCCAGGCGAACTCGTCCGTGTAGACATAGTCGTCGGTCGTCGAGGGCGTCACCGTGAAGGGTGCGGCCGTCTGGGTGCTCTTTTTGGGAATCACCGTCTTGAACCGGCTCATGTCCGGCTGATCGGGCGGGGGCGATGCGCAGCTTGAGCCGTTCATCACGCAGGTGGGCCCATCGTTGTCGGCGGCGACCAGACCCTGCATCGGGAACGTGATCAGACTCGCCATGCCGGCCGCGCGCTCCGAGGCAATGTAGTTCTTCACCCAGTTGGCTGGCGGCGCATTCAGGTTGCCGAACATGCTGTCGTTCTGATAGAGCCAGTCGGCGCCGGCGTTCGAAGCATTGTTCTCCCAGTTGTAGGCCGTGAAGCGGTTGCCACCGGCGCGGGAAAAGGTCAGTCCTTGGGCCGCGTCCTGGGTCATCGTCGCGAAGTTCATGCCATAGATGTACGGCGAAATCGGTCGCGTCGTGCCGGGGTCGATCGTGATCGTGACCGTGGCCGGCGACGGGTTGGGCACGGGTTGCGGGGCGTTGCGATACCACCCATGGGTGCGCAACTCCGGCGCAGAGCCGGTGGTCGCGCTCGGGCCGTGGGCGCCAAGACCCGGTGACGGCACATCCGGCGGCGTGTCGACTGCGGGGCTCCGTTCAAGAGAGTGGAAGACCGGTGCGGAGCTGGTCGTGGGCGAGATGTCTGCATCTGCGCCCGTTCCGTTCTGGCTGTTGCCCCCTCCGCAGGCGGTCAACAAGGCGGCAAGGGTCAGCACGGCGGGCAGGTAGGGGAGAAATCTCATGGGCATCCAACGTCGTTTGTATGAGAAACACGCCGTCGTTGGCGAGCTCCCGCACTGATTTCAACCCTGTCTTGTCGATGTGCTGATGCGCTCTGGGGCGCCAGCGCCCGGGATGATATCGGAAGGCTTCAACCCACCTGCCCGCTCAAGCTACGGGCGGCCGCCAGGACCGGCTTGACGTGCCGCTCTTCGAAACGGTGGGCCGGCATCGTCAGCGTCAAGGCGGCGGCGATGCGGCCGTCGGCGTGGAACACCGGCGCGGAGATGCCCGCCACCTCTGCCAGGCGGTCCCCTTCCGCGGTCCAGTAGCCCTGTTCGCGGATGGTCGCGCTGATGCGCTTGTCGCCCTGCGTCGGCCGGTGGCCGTCGTCGCCCGCGCCGAAGGCCGTGAGCACACGCCCGCCGGTGCCCCGGCTCAGCGGCAGCACGTCGCCGGCGCGGATGTGGTCGCGCACGGGCTGCGGTGAGTCCACCCGGTACAGGCACAGCCGGGTCTGTTTCGGGGCCTGGCCTTGCCGCACGTGGTAGGCCGCGCTCTCGCCGGTCTGGCGCACCAGCTCGCGCAACACCGGCAGCACGATGCGGTCGAGCGAAAACGAGGCGGCGTAGATGCCGTGCAGCCGCGCCAGCTCGCCACCCAGCGCGTACCGGCCATCGTCAAGCCGCTGCAGCAGCCGCGCGTGCTCCAGCGAGGCCAGCAGCCGCAGCGCCGTGCTTTTGTAGAGCCGTGTGCGCTCGGCCAGCTCGGCCAGGGTCAGCGCGGTGTCGCCGGAGCGGAACGCGCCCAGCAGCGAGAGCGCACGATCGACCGCCGCGGCACCACCGGGAGCGGCGTTGTCGTCGGCCATGGAATGGGTCTGGGCTTTGCGGGGCATGGGGTTGGATTGACACGGGGGCAGGGCTCTGCCATGATTCCAACAGAAAGAATACTGTTCTAACTTACAGAACGCAAGTCCCTTCATGACATTGTCCGACAACACCCCCGCGGGGCCCCAGGTGCTGATCAGCGAGGTCGGCCCGCGCGACGGCCTGCAGTCGGTCGGCGCCACCATGCCCACGGTCGACAAATGCCGCTGGATCGCCGCGCTGGCCGCCGCCGGCCTGCGCGAGATCGAGGTCGGCTCCTTCGTGCCGGCGAAGCTGCTGCCGCAGATGGCCGACGTGGCCGAAGTGGTGCGGTACGCGCTCACTCTCACCGATCCGTACCCCGGCCTCACCGTGATGGCCCTGGTGCCCAACCGGCGCGGCGCCGAGGCTGCCTTGGCCGCGGGCGTGCACAAGCTCACCCTGCCGGTGTCGGCCAGCGAGGCGCATTCGCTGGCCAATGTGCGCAAGACGCGCGAACAGATGTTGGGCGAGCTGCGCGAGGTGCTCGCGCTGCGGCGCGAGCGTGCGCCCGGTGTGGCGGTGGAGGTGGGGCTGTCCACCGCGTTCGGCTGCACGCTGCAGGGCGCGGTGGACGAAGACGAGGTGATCCGCTTGGCGGTGGCCTGCGCGCAGGCGGGCGTGGACGAGGTCGGCCTGTCCGACACCACCGGCATGGCGCACCCGGCCCAGGTGCGCCGCCTGTTCACGCGGCTGCGCGCCGAGCTGGGCGGGGGTGCCGGGTCGGCCCACATGCACAACACGCGCGGCCTGGGCCTGGCCAACTGCCTGGCTGCGTTCGACGTGGGCGTGCGCACCTTCGACGCCTCGCTCGGCGGCCTGGGCGGTTGCCCCTATGCGCCCGGCGCCTCGGGCAACGTGGTCACCGAAGACCTGGTGTTCATGTTCGAGGCCATGGGCGTGCGCACCGGCGTCGATGTGGAACAACTCATCGCCGCGCGCGCGCCGCTCCAGGCCGGCCTGCCGGGCGAGCCGGTCTACGGCATGATCCCCGAGGCTGGTCTGCCCAAGGGCTGGTTGGCGCGCCAGTCCCGTTGAAGCCCTCTCACGATTTCACGCATGAAAAAACTCCCCTACGAAGGCATCCGCGTCGTCGAATTCACCCACATGGTGATGGGCCCCACCTGCGGCATGGTGCTGGCCGACCTGGGCGCCGAAGTCATCAAGGTGGAGCCGCCCGCGGGCGACAACACCCGCCGCCTGCTCGGCTCGGGCGCGGGCTTCTACCCGCTGTTCAACCGCAACAAGAAAAGCCTGGTGCTCGACCTGCAGTCGCCCGAGGGCCGGGAAGCCGCGCTCAGGCTCATCGCCACCGCCGACGTGGTGAGCGAGAACTTCAAGCCCGGCACCATGAAGAAGCTCGGGCTCGACCACGAGAGCCTGCGCCAGCTCAACCCGCGCCTCATCTATGTGAGCCACAAAGGCTTCCTGCCCGGCCCCTACGACCACCGCACCGCGCTCGACGAGGTGGTGCAGATGATGGGTGGCCTGGCCTACATGACCGGGCGCCCCGGCGACCCGCTGCGCGCGGGCTCCAGCGTGAACGACATCATGGGCGGCCTGTTTGGCGCCATCGGTGTCATGGCCGCGCTCAGCGCGCGCGAGAAGACGGGCGAAGGCTGCGAGGTGCAGAGCGCGCTGTTCGAGAACAACGTGTTCCTGGTGGCGCAGCACATGATGCAGTACGCCGTGACCGGCCAGCCCGCCGCGCCCATGCCCGAGCGCATCTCGTCCTGGGGCATCTACGACGTGTTCAAGGTGCAGGGCGGCGAACAGATCTTCCTGGCGGTGGTGAGCGACACGCAGTGGGCCATCTTCTGCGACGCGTTTGGCTACGCCGATCTGCGCGACGACCCCCGCCTGCAGACCAACAACCACCGCGTGCGCGAGCGCGACTGGCTGATTCCGCTGCTGCGCGAGCGCCTGGGCGGTCGGGCCGCGAGCGAGCTGGCCGAGGTGTTCGAGCGCCATGGCCTGCCGTTCGCCCCCATCACGCGGCCGCACGACCTGCTGGACGACCCGCACCTCAAGGCCACCGGCGGCCTGGCGCCCATCACCCTGACCGACGGCGCGGCCGCGGGCCGGCAGGCGCAGACCGTGCTGCTGCCGTTCACGCTCGACGGCGAGCGCCCCGGCGTGCGCATGAGCCCGCCCCGGCTGGGGGAGCACAACGAAGAGCTGCTGCAGGCGCTGGGCTACGACGCGCAGGCCATCGACCGCCTCAGCGGGCGCTGAGCGGCGCAGCGTCTTTCGCTCCCCACGCCCCGCCGGGCATAAACTGCGCGCTGGCGGGTGGCCCGTGTGGCTGCTCCATGGGGTTCCTGGTGGTCTTTTTTTTCAAGGAGGTGGGTATGACGGTAGTTCGATCGATGCGGTGGGCGGCGGCGCTGCTGGTGTCTTTGACGGTGGTGGCCTGCGGCGGCAACGACGACGGTTACGGTGCCATTGCGGTGAGCACGTCCACGAACCGGGTGGCGATTGTTTCCGGGGAACTGACGCAGTCGGTTGCCAACGACGAGGCGCGCGACGAGTGCGACGCGAACGACTGCACGGTGGTGCTGCAGTTCGAGGAATGTGGGGCCGCGTCCGCCGGCACCATGGGCTCGACCCTGCTGATCGCAGTGGCGCAAGGCAGCTCGGCGTTTGACGCCCAGACGGCGGCCAACAACGCATGCACCGCCCAGGGCGCTGTGGGGTGTGGCGAGATCCCCAATCTGTCGGCGCAGTGCAACTGAGAAGCCGGGCCACCACGGCGGGGTTGCCGCCAATGTGGTGAATTTGGTAAAAAATGATCGCATGAGGGCCGTTGATTACCCCGCTTTGATGCGGTAATCTGCGGCCCCATGGACAAGCTCAAGCAGCTCGAAACCTTTGTGGCCGTGGCCACGCGCGGCAGCCTTACCGCCGCGGCCAAGGCCGAAGGGGTGGCGCCGGCCATCATCGGCCGCCGGCTCGACGGGCTGGAGTCCCGCCTGGGCGTCAAGCTCATGGTGCGCACCACGCGACGCATCACGCTCACCCACGAAGGCAGCGCCTTTCTGGAAGACTGCCAGCGCCTGTTGACCGACCTGGCCAACGCCGAGGCCAGCGTCAGCGCCGGCGGTGTGAAAGCCAGCGGGCATTTGCGCCTCACCGCACCGGCCGGTTTTGGCCGCCGCCACGTGGCGCCGCTGGTGCCGCACTTTCATGAGCTGCACCCCGAGGTGACGATCTCGCTCAACCTGAGCGACCGCGTGGTGGACGTGGCCGGCGAGGCCTACGACTGCGCGGTGCGTGTGGGCGATCTGGCCGACTCCTCGCTGGTGAGCGTGCGCCTGGCCGACAACCGCCGCCTGTGCGTGGCCACGCCGAAATACCTGCAGCAGCACGGCCGGCCCGCGAACCCGGCCGATCTGGTGCGGTTCGACTGCCTGACGCTGTCCTCCGACGCGTCCCAGACCCGGGGCTGGGCGTTTTCCCTGCCGGCTGCCGGTGGCGAAGGCGCCGAGATCGTTCACCTGCGCCCGGGCGGCCCGCTCGATTGTTCGGACGGGCAGGTGCTGCACGAATGGTGTCTGGCCGGCTACGGCATCGCCTGGCGCAGCGCCTGGGAGGTCGAGGCCGACATCGCGGCCGGGCGGCTGCAGAGCGTGCTCGAAGAGTTCGCCGCCCCGCCCAACGGCATCTTTGCCCTGTTTCCGCAACGCAAACACCTGGCATTGCGCGTGCGGTTGTGGATCGATTTCCTCAAGCACCACTACAGCCAGCCCGATTTCTGGTCGGCAGGGCGTGCCTGAATTGGCGCTACAGTGGTGCCCGGGCGAAAGCCCCTCCGCAAAGTGCGGAATCTGTTGAACACCACCCACCCATGGAAAGAGGGATCGATATGCGAGGGAGCGATATGCGGCGATGGATTCAAGGTCTGGGAATGGCACTGGTCATGGTGCTGTTGCTGGGCGGCTGTGGCGGCGGCGATGGCGACGGCGTCTCCAGCACCCCGTGTGGCAGCCTGGGGCTCTCGCCCAAGATCGTCAACGGCACCAACTGCGCCTCGCCCGAACTCTCGCCGGTGGTGCTGCTGTTCGTTGTGAACTCTGCCGGCGGTGTGGCCAGCTGCTCGGGCACCATGATCAGCAGCGACAAGATCCTCACCGCCGCCCATTGCGTTCGAGGCAGCGTGCGCCGGGTGGTGACCCCGGTCTGGCGTGCCGATGGCAGTGCCGCCGAGATGAACGCCCGGCGCTGGGTGGCTCACCCGGGCTTTGCGTCGACGGCGTCCGGTTATGTGAACGATGTGGCCGTGGTGTTCCTGCCCTCCGCGCTGCCCAACCCCACGATGCCGCTGCTGGTGAGTGAGCCCTCCGCCGCGAAGCAGTCGGTGTTTTTTGCGGGCTGGGGTGCGCCGGGCTTCCAGCTGGCCGTGGGGACCGCCGTTCTTGATCGGGTCAGCACCGAACAACTGGCCCACCATTTCAAGGGCGCCGGCAGCAACACCTGCGGCGGCGATTCCGGCGGCCCCATGTACCGGCAGACCGGGGCGGGCCAGGGCCTGATCGGTGTCACGTCCTTTGGCTCGACGCAGACCTGTGGCGCCGAGGACTTTTCCGTCTACACCAACCTGCAGAGCCCTGCGGTGCAGAGCTTCATCCGGGCCCAGGTGCCCGAGGCGGCCTCGATCTAAACCGGGGCTGACGGAGGGCTGCTGAGCGGGCCGTACAGCCCGCTGCGCCGGTTCTCCAGATAGGGGTGCCCGCGCGCCGCGGCCAGGGCGCCCGGGTCCAGCGTCACCCGCAGCAGTTCCTCACCGCGCCCGGCGCGCGCCAGCACCGCACCCGTGGCGCCGGCCACGGTGCTCAGGCCACCGTAGCGGATGCCGTTTTCCTGGCCGCAGGCGTTGGCGTAGGCCACGAACACCCGGTTTTCGCAGGCGCGCGCGGGCACCAACAGATTCGGCACCTCGTCGAACGCCGCCATGTTGGCCGTGGGCACCAGCACCGCGTCCACTCCCTGCAGCGCCAGCAGGCGCACGGTCTCGGGAAACTCCACGTCGTAGCAGATCAGCAGGCCCAGGTGCCAGCCGCGCCAGACGAACACCTGCGAGGCCGCGTCGCCCGCGCTGAACTGTGCGCGGTCCATGGCGCCGTAGAGGTGGGTCTTGCGGTAACGGGCGAGCGACTGACCATCGGGGCCGATGGCCTGCACGGCGTTGAAGGGCTTTCCTTGCGGGTGGTGCTCGGCGTAGCCGTAGACGATGGCGACGCCATGGCGCTGCGCGGTGGCCGCCACCGCCTGCGCCAGCGCGCCATCGGCCGGCTCGGCCAGGGCCTGCACACGTTCGGCGCCGATGGCGTAGCCGGTGAGGCCCATCTCGGGGCACACCAGGAGCTGTGCACCCTGCACGCGGGCCCGGGCTGCCGCGTCGTCGAGTCGTTGCAGCGCCTCGGCCGGGGTGGCTGCGTAGGGGGTTTGCCAGAGGGCAAGGGTGAGCGGTTCGGTGTTCATGGGATCAGCGGCTGGGGGCCGTCAGTCGGGCAAGGCCATGGGGCCGATCTGTGCGAAAACATCGCCCGGCCCCGGGTTGGCCGCGTGGCACCGTCCGCCCAGGTGGCGCACGATGCCCCAGACCGCGTTGAGCGAGGTCTGTACCGCGCCCTCGACCCAGGCCGGCGTCCACGACACATCGTCGCCCGCGATGAAGATGCCTCGCTCGGCCGCTGGAAAGGCGTCCTGCATGAAGTGGCTGTACATGCGGTGGTTGTAGCGGTAGTGGCCGGGCAGGGCGCCTTTGAAGGCACCGAGGAAATGCGGGTCGGCTTCCCAGGACACGCTGATCGGGTCGCCCACGATGTGGCTGGCGATGTCCACGTCGGGGTAGATCTTCTGCAGCGCCGAGAGCGCGAGCTGCACGCGTTTGTGTGTGTCGTGCGGCAGCATCTTGAGCGCGTCGCCCATCCAGGCGTAGGAGAGGCAGATCACGCCCGGCTTGTCCGGGCCGTTGTCGAACAGGTAGGTGCCGCGCGTGAGGCGGTCGGTGAGCGTCATGCCCAGGGTGGGCCAGCCGTTGGCCTTCAGGTCGTTCCAGAACGGGCGGTCGACCATGACGAAGGTCTTGCTCGACTGCATGTAGCGGGTGCGGTCCAGCGCCATCCAGTGCTTCTGCGAAAACAGGGTCTCTTCCACCGCGATCTGCGTGGTTAGCAGCCAGCTCTGGCAGGTGGTGAGCGCGGCCGGGTAGTGGCGCGTGTTGCTCCAGGTGTCGGTCAGCGCGAGCTGGCCGTCGGCTGCGCGTGCGATGGCGGTCACACCGTGTCGCGGCGCGCCCTGGTGCAGGCTGGCCAGCGTGGTTCCCGCCGGCCAGTGGCGCAGTTCGTGCGCGGCGGGCGCGTGGTGCCACAGGCCCACGGGCACTTGCTGGGCGCCGCCCACGATCAGGTGCTGGTTTTCATCGCAGCCGGTCAGCACCACGCGCAGGATCTCCAGCATGGAGTTGGGAAAGTCCGAGTCCCAGCCGCCGGTGCCGAAACCCACTTGGCCAAACACCTCGCGGTGGCGGAACGAGAGCGCGGCAAACGCCGGCGACTGCGCCACGAAGTCGTAAAACGTGCGGTCGTCCCACAGCGGCACCAGTCGGTCCCACAGGGCTTTGAGGCGCGGTACGTCGCGCTCGCGCAGCGCCTGCTGCAGGCCGCTGAAACCGGCGCCGTCTTCGAGCGCGCGGGCCCAGGCCTCGGCCACCTCGGCAAACAGCGGCGGCAGGTCGCTCAGGCCACGCGCCCAATGCGTCTGGCCTTCGAGATCGATCACGGTGCAGCCCGCGGCGGGGGTGAGCGGGTTGGGGAAGGGCCGGGTCTGCAGGTCGAGCCGGTTCACGTAGTGAAAAAACGCCGTGCTCGACGCCGGGAAGCGCATGCCGCCGAGTTCGGCCACCACACCCTGGCCGCCTTCGAACGGCTGCGAGCGCAGCCGCCCGCCCATGCGCGAGGCCTCGTAGACCACGGGCTTGAGGCCCAGCTTCATCAGCTCGTAGGCGGCCACCATGCCGGCCATGCCCGCGCCCACGATGGCGACCTCGCTGCCCAGCCGCTCGGGCGGCAGCTCGCCCAGCCCCTGCGGGTGGGTGATCCAGTCGTCGAAGGCAAACGGAAAGTCCGGGCCGAAGATGGTGACGGGGGCGTCGGCGGTGCGGGGGGCGGTCATGGGCAGTCTTTCGGATCGTCAGCGGGCAGTTTGGTCGGTCTTCGTCGGCGGTGCAACGGGTGGGCGCGCGGGCTGGGGCCGCGCGGCAAACTCTCAGCCTCTCAGAACAGCGACGCCAGCAGCCAGCCCGCCGTGCCCCACATCATGAGCGCGACCAGGCCGTCGAGCGCGCGCCAGACCTGCAGCGAGTTGAGCCGGCGGCCGAGCCAGAACGCGGCCGCGCCCAGCGCGAAGAACCACACCACCGAGCCCGCCGCGGCGCCCAGGCCGAACACGGCGCTGCGCTGCCCATAGGCCAGGGAAGCCGAACCGATCAGCACGGCCGTGTCGAGCCAGGCGTGCGGGTTGAGCCAGGAAAACGCCAGGGCCGACAGCACCGCCCGGCGGCGCGAGACCGGCTCGGCCGCCGGCGCGATGGGCCCTGCGGGGGTATCGCCCGGGGCGCCGGGCAGCGCGCCGGGGCGCAGAAACCGCTGGAACGCCTGCCAGCCGTACACCGTGAGGAACAGCATGCCGGCCCCCACCAGGGCGCCGTGCAGCTTGTCCGACAAGCCGCCGAGCTGGGCCAGACCGAGCACGCCCAGCGAGATCAACACCACGTCGGACAGCGCGCACACCGCCACGGTAAGCCACAGATGCTGGCGCTGCAGGCCCATGCGCAGCACATGGGCGTTTTGCGGGCCGATCGCCATGATCAGCGACATGCTCAGCACCATGCCGGCGGTGAAGGTGGGAAAAGCGAGGGACATAGCAATCTGCTCCGGAAACCGTGGATGGCCCACCCAGGCAGGGTCGGGATCAATGGTGCGGAGTGTGCTCGCCCCGGAGGGTAAATTAAACACAATCAATCAAAACTATGTTTGATCAATTAATTATTGAGTAATTGGGCGCTGAATTGGCCGTCTGAAACCTCCAGTCAGTGCACTGCCGAGAAAAATCAGATCGGCATAAAGCCTGATCACGGTCGAACCAGTTCGATTCTCACGGCAATCGCCCCTGTGCGCCGGATGGCATCCAGCCCTGAATCGATCCGCCCGAGACGGACCAGTCCGCTCGAGAGGTGGCCGTCCTTGTAGAAGATGGCGAGATTGCCCCAGGGTGCGTAGAAGCTGAGGTCGCCGGCCAAAGGCGTATAGGCCGCAGGGGCGCCTTTGAGCGACAGGGCTCGGGGCAGGTCTGCGATTTTCTCGGTCGCCGCGTAGTCCTTCAGCGTCAGGTTCAGCGGCAGCAGCGCCGCGAAATCACGGGCACTGTCGTTGTTGTCGAGTGTTGCGGTCGCCACCACGGAGCCGTCCGCGGTCATTTGAAGCTTCATGGTGGAGGCCTGTCTCGCGGGTGTTGCATTGAAAGATCCAGAGGCCGGCGTTCGGGTGCCTTGGCCGGCCGCATCGAGATCCACGGTGCTGGCCAACACGAGCATCCAGGCGGCGAACAACGCCAAGACGCCTCCCCGGCGGGCGGGCTTCGGCGCAACCTGGTGCTGGTCGCGCGCCGACTTCCGGGTCGCGGTGATCGTCTGGGTCGACATCAGGTGCTGGCCCGGGCGAGGTGCTTGTTGAAGAACGCGGTCAGCTTGTCAAACGGAATCAAGGGCACGCGGTCGTACAGGTCCACGTGACCGGCACCTGGAACGATGTGCAGTTCTTTCGGCTCGGCCGCGCGCTTGTAGGCGTCTTCGCTGAACTCTTTTGAGTGTGCCTGGTCGCCCGTGATGAACAGCATGGGCCGCGGCGAGATCGTCTCGATGTCGTTGAACGGGTAGAAGTTCATGAACTTCACGTTGCTGGTCAGCGTCGGTTGCGTGGTGGTTCGCGCCGATGCGCCCCTGGGTGTGAATTCTCCGCGTGGGGTGCGGTAGAAGTCAAAGAACTCGCGTTGGATGGGATGCGTGTCTGCGGTGAGCTGGAGCACCGTGCCGCCGGTGTACTGGACGGCGCCGCCATTGAACTCGATCTGGCGTTGCGCGGCGGCCGTTGCGATGATCTGTTTGCGTTGCTCGACCGTCTGCGAGTGGTTGAGCGCGTTGCGGTTGGCTGCACCCATGTCGTACATGCTCACCGTGGCAATGGCTTTCATGCGCGGGTCGATCTTGGCCGCGCTGATGACAAAACTGCCGCTGCCGCACACGCCGATGGCACCGATCTGCTGGGGGTCCACGAACGACTGGTTGCCCAGGAAGTCGACCGCCACGCTGAAGCTCTCGGCGTACATGTCGGGCGAGACCGCATTGCGTGGCTGGCCTTCGCTGCCGCCCCAGAAAGGCAGATCCAGCGAGAGGGTCACGAAGCCCTGTTCCGCCATCTTGGTGGCATACAGGTTGGCGCTTTGTTCTTTCACCGCGCCCATGGGGTGACCCACGACGATGGCTGGACTGCGCTTCTGGCGGTCCGGTGCCTTGGGAACGAAGAGGTTGCCCGCAACGGTCATCTGGTACTGATTCTTGAAGCTGACCTTGCGCACGGTGACCAGGTCGCTCGTGTAGAAGTTGTCGGCTCCATTGGCCAAGGGTTTGCTCTTCGGCGGCGCGGTTGCGAAGGCCTCGCCAGCGGTTGCGGACATCAAGCCCAGCGCGGCTACACCCGAGCCGGTGATCCTCAGAAACTGGCGGCGGCCAGAGGTCTTGCCTTCCTGCTCCTGCAATGCGTTGAGACCGATGTTGACAAGCGAGTGGGTTTTCATGGTTCGATGCTCCTGTGACGTTGAGTGGACCTTGGAGGGAAGTTTGCCGAGCCACATGGACATTGACTAGGTAATGGATGCTTAATGCATCTATTAACGGAGCTAATCAATCAGGAGCAGAAGTCGCCATGGCCCGACGCAACCTCAACGACTTGCTGGCATTTGTGACCGTAGCGCGTGAAGGCAGCTTCACCAAGGCCGCCGGCGCGCTGGGCGTGACGCAGTCGGCGCTCAGCCAGGCGATCCGTGGCTTGGAAGAAAGACTGGAAATCCGCCTGCTCACCCGCACCACGCGCAGCGTCGCAACGACGTCCGCTGGTGAGCGACTCATGAACGCCATTGGTCATCGGTTTGACGAGATCGAGGCCGAGCTCGACGCGTTGACCGAATTGCGCGACAAGCCTGCGGGCACGGTTCGTATCACATGCGGGGACCACGTGTTGCACAGTGTTTTGCTCCCTAGGCTCACGCCGCTGCTTCGCGAGTACCCGGACATCAAGCTGGAGTTCGACGTCAACTATGGTTTTCGCGACATCGTGGCCGACCGGTTCGACGCTGGCGTCCGAATGGGCGACACGATCGACAAAGACATGATTGCCGTGCCCATCGGCCCGCCCTTGCAGATGGCGGTGGTGGCCTCGCCCGACTACTTCACCGCCCATTCCGTTCCCAAGACGCCCGCGGACCTCACAGGGCATCAGTGCATCAACCAGCGCATGCCCACTTCTGGCGGGCTGTATGTGTGGGACTTCGCGAAGCGCGACCGCAAGCTCAATGTTCGCGTGGATGGGCCTTTGATTTTCAACACCACGCCGCCCCAGATCGACGCTGCGCTGGCTGGGTTGGGCATTTCTCTCCTACCGGAGGATGAAGTCATGACGCATGTGGCGGCCGGTCGACTCGTGCGCGTGCTGCAGGATTGGTGCCCCAGGTTTGCGGGCTACCACCTGTATTACCCGAGCAAGCGCCAGCCATCGCCGGCTTTCTCGTTGGTCGTGAGTGCACTGCGTTTCAGGGGATCAAGAGCGCAGTGAGTTCGACATGTGTCTTCGTCACATCACACCTGCTGTCGGGTCTGCGACGGTGTCTCGCCAAACAGGGCCTTGTATTCCTGCGAGAAGTGGCCCATGTGCCAGAAGCCCCAGCGCGCGGCGGTGTCGGCGATGGTGGTGGCGGGCGGTCCTTCGCGCAGGGCGCGCCGCACCGCGTTGAGCCGCACGGTGCGCAGGTAGCTCGCCGGGCTCATGCCCAGCGCTTCCTGGAAACAGTTCTGCAGGGTCCGCCGCGTCACGTGCAGGCGGGTGCACAGATCGGCCACGCTCAGCGGTTCGCCGGGCTGTTCGAACACCAGTTCCCGCACCCGGTGCACCAACTCCTGGCGCCGCTGTTGTCGGGGGTTGACGGCCTCGCTCAGCGTCTGTGGCATCACGATGTCGCTGAGCACCGTCAGCAAGGCTTCGCGCAGCGTGCGCCGGCTGGCCGCGTGGTGCAGCACTTCGGGCTGGCTCTGCAGGCTGCGCAGCACCTCGCGCACCAGCCCCACCAGCCGGTAGCGCTGCAGCGCCGTGAGTGCCTGCACCTGCGGCACACCGGCCCAGTCGTCGGGCCAAGGCCGGTGGTGCAGCGCCTGGGCGTGTTGCACCAGCTGCGCCTGGTCCAGCACCAGGCCGTAGAGGCCGTGGCCGGCCGGCACCTGGAGGTCAAAAGGCGTGTCGCCACAGGCCAGCATGAGTTGCAGGCTGCTGGTCGGGCGGCCCATGAACCGCAGCCCGCTGTCGGTTTCCGGCACGGCCAGGCCGATCCAGACCCCGCCGTGCCAGGGCCGGCAGCGCTGGTTGGTGGCGCAGTTGGCCACCTCCTCGAACACCTGCAGGTCGTGGTCGAGCAGCTCGCGCACCTCGCCGCTGAACACGCCCGCGGACGTCTGCTCGTAGTGCTGCTCCCAGGCGGCCAGGTTGCGGGCGTGGGTGTCCACATCCTGCGTGCGTTTGACGCGGAAGCAGGCGGCGGCGGTGTCGGACTGCACCAACATGGCGTGCTCCTTGGGGCGGGGTTCCAGCCGGGCCTGAGTATCAAGTTTCATGCCACCGGGCGCTCTGCAGGAAAACCCGACCTGGGCTATCCCGAATCGGAAAAAATGCAGGCCGGGCCCCGACGCTTTCCCAAACGGGATACCGCCGGGCGCACCGGATTGGACACACTGCGCCCCAGGCTGCCCGAGCCGTTTCGGGCGACTCTGGATGCGAGCAACAACATGTCAACCACCCCCAAACAGGTATCGCGCGAGCTCAAGCCCGTGCTGGGCGTCTTTTCCCTCTGGGGCATCGCCGTCGGTCTGGTGATCTCGGGCGAGTATTTCGGCTGGAGCTACGGCTGGGCCAGCGCGGGCACCCTGGGCTTCCTGGTGGCCACGGTGTTCGTGGCGCTGATGTACACCACCTTCATCTTCAGCTTCACCGAGCTGTCCACCGCCATTCCCCACGCCGGTGGCCCCTTCGCCTATGCCCGGCGCGCGTTCGGCCCCACCGGCGGCTTCATCGCGGGTTTCGCCACGCTGGTGGAGTTCGTCTTCGCGCCGCCGGCGATCTCGCTGGCCATCGGCGCCTACCTGGGGCTGCAGTTCCCCTCGCTCGACCCCAAGATGGCGGCGCTGGGCGCCTACGCCATCTTCATCACCCTCAACGCCCTGGGCGTGGGCATCGCCGCCATGTTCGAGCTGGTGGTGACCCTGCTGGCCGTGGCCGAGCTGCTGGTGTTCGCCGGCGTGGTCGCACCGGGCTGGTCGATGGCCAACTTCACCGCCAACGGCTGGGCCGGTTCCAGCGAATTCACCATGGGTACCTGGGCCGGCATCTTCGCCTCCATCCCCTTTGCCATCTGGTTCTTCCTGGCCATCGAGGGCGCGGCCATGGCCGCCGAAGAAGCCAAGGAACCGCGCCGCACCATCCCCGTGGCCTACATCACCGGTATCCTCACCTTGGTGGCACTGGCCTTCCTGGTGATGATCATGGCCGGTGGCGTGGGCGACTGGAAACTGCTGTCCAACATCAACGACCCGCTGCCCCAGGCCATGAAGATGGTGGTGGGCGAGTCCAGCACCTGGCTGCACATGCTGGTGTGGATCGGCCTGTTCGGCCTGGTGGCCTCGTTCCACGGCATCATCCTGGGCTACTCGCGCCAGATGTTCGCCCTGGCCCGCGCCGGCTACCTGCCCGCGTACTTCGCCAAGGTGCACCCGCGCTTCAAGACCCCGGTGCGCGCCCTGGTGGGCGGTGGCGTGATCGGCGTGATCGCCGTCTTCAGCGACGAGTGGGTCAGCTTCGGTGGCCTGCCGCTCACCGCCAACATCGTCACCATGGCCGTGCTGGGCGCGCTGGTGATGTACATCATCTCCATGGCCGCGCTGTTCAAGCTGCGCGCCAGCGAACCCCTGCTGGAGCGCCCGTTCCGCGCCCCGTTCTACCCGCTGTTCCCTGGCATCGCCCTGGTCTGCGGCCTGGTCTGCCTGTTCGCGGTGGTGTACTTCAACGCCATGCTCTCGGTGCTGTTCCTGGGCCTGATGGCGCTGGCCTACGGCTACTTCCGGCTCACCTCGGCGCAGCGCGACGCGGCCCCGGTGGATGCCATGCTGGGTGTACTGGAATAAAGTCCTGAACACCCCCGCCGCGCTGCGCGCGACCCCCTCAAGGGGGCGGCACTGGCCGTCCGGCAAAGCCGGCCCGGCGGTGCCCTGGGTTGGACCGTTTCATGCGTTGCGGGTGACGCCCCCGACGCCATGGACAACTGGAAGGAAGGATGCATTCGTGAGTCTGGGCACCACCCTGGGGCAGCGCGCCTACCGCTTCGAGAACCTGCGCGAGGTCATGGCCAAGGCCACGCCCTTGCGCTCGGGGGATTGCCTGGCCGGCCTGGCCGCCGCCACCGAGCAGGAGCGTGTGGCCGCGCGCTGGGTGCTGGCCGACGTGCCCCTCGCCCGCTTCCTCAACGAGGCGCTGGTGCCCTACGAAGACGACGAAGTCACCCGGCTCATCGTCGACAGCCACGACACCGCCGCCTTCGCCCCGGTGGCCTCGCTCACCGTGGGCGGTTTTCGCGACTGGCTGCTCGGCGAGCAGGCCTCGCCCGAGGCGCTGCGCCGGCTCGCCCCCGGCCTCACGCCCGAGATGGTGGCCGCCGTGAGCAAGCTCATGCGCAACCAGGACCTGATGCTGGTGGCGCGCCGCTGCGAGGTGATCACCCGCTTTCGCAACACCCAGGGCCTGCGCGGCCACCTCTCGGTGCGGCTGCAGCCCAACCACCCTACCGACGACCCCGCCGGCATCGTCGCCAGCATGATCGACGGCCTGATGCACGGCGCGGGCGACGCGGTGGTCGGCATCAATCCCGTGTCCGACAGCGTGCCCGACCTGGTGCGCCTGAACCACCTGCTGGCCGAGGTGCTGGCGCGTGGCGCCATCCCCACCCAGACCTGCGTGCTCACCCACGTCACCAATACCATGCAGGCCATGCAGCTGGGCGCGCCGGTGGACCTGGTGTTCCAGTCCATCGCCGGTACCCAGGCCGCCAACCACTCCTTTGGCATCGACCTGGCCCTGCTCGACGAAGCCCACGCCATGGCCCAGGCGCTGGGCCGTGGCACGGTGGGCCACAACGTGATGTATTTCGAGACCGGCCAGGGCAGTGCACTGTCGGCCAACGCCCACCACGGCGTGGACCAGCAGACCTGCGAGGCCCGCGCCTACGCCGTGGCGCGGCGCTACCAGCCGCTGCTGGTGAACACCGTCGTCGGCTTCATTGGCCCCGAATACCTGTACGACGGCAAGCAGATCTCCCGCGCCGGCCTGGAAGACCACTTCTGTGGCAAGCTGCTGGGCCTGCCCATGGGCTGCGACATCTGCTACACCAACCACGCCGAGGCCGACCAGGACGACATGGACAACCTCATGGTGCTGCTGGCCACGGCGGGGCTGAATTTCCTGATCGGCGTGCCCGGCGCCGACGACGTGATGCTGAACTACCAGAGCACCTCGTTCCACGACGCGCTGGTGCTGCGCGAGCTGCTGGGCCTGAAACGTGCGCCCGAGTTCGAGGCCTGGCTGCAGGGCGTGGGCGTGACCGGCGCCCAGGGCCAACTGCTGCCCGCGCCGCGCCAGCCCGCCTTGCCCACCACGCTGTGGGCGCTGCCGCAGACACCATGACCCAGCCCACACCCCCCGCGTTGCCCGTGCTCCCCGATGCGCCCGGCCCCGACCCCTGGGCTCACCTGCGCCGCCACACACCGGCGCGCATCGCGCTCGGTCGCAGCGGCGTGAGCCTGCCCACGCGCGAGGTGTTGGACTTCGCGCTCGCCCACGCGCAGGCGCGCGACGCGATCCACCTGCCGCTGGACACCGAGGCGTTGCAAACCGGTCTGCGCGCGGCCGGCTGGCCGGCCCCGCTGGTGCTGCAGAGCCAGGCGCGCGACCGGCACGAATATCTCTTGCGGCCCGACCTGGGCCGCCGCCTGGACCCGGACAGCACCGCCCGCCTGGCGCAGAGCCGGGCCGACGCTGAGCCTGCGGGCGGCGAACCCGATCTGGTGCTGGTGCTGGGCGACGGCTTGTCGGCGCTGGGCATCCAGCAGCACGCCGTGCCCTTGCTCGGCGCCATCCGCGACGCGCTCGACCCCGCTTTGCGCCTGGGGCCGCTGGTGCTGGTGCGCCAGGCCCGCGTGGCGGTGGCCGACGAGGTGGGCCAACTGCTGGGCGCGGCCATGGTGGCGATGATCGTGGGCGAACGCCCAGGCCTGAGTTCGCCTGATAGCGTGGGCATCTACCTCACCCACGCGCCCCGGGTGGGCTGCACCGATGCGCAACGCAATTGCATCTCCAATGTGCGGCCGGCCGGGCAGGATGTGGTCACCGCCGCGCGGCGTCTGGCCTGGCTGGTCGGTGAAGGCCGTCGTCTGGGTCTCACCGGCGTGGGCCTCAAGGACCACAGCGGCCTGCCCATGGTGAGCCCGGCGGCCATTGCTGGGGGGTGAGGGGCCTCTTCCGGGTTTTGCCGGATGCCGTGTGGGTGAACGGAAGGTCTCGTTCGTGGCACCTCGCGTGCCAAGGCGTGCGTGGGCAGGCCGCAGCGCTTCAGTGAGCCGGTCGGCGCGATGCGCCGACTTCCCTGCGATGCTCGCCGCCGTGGCCCGTCGCACAACTCGCTGCGTTCGCTGCGCTCTCTCCGCTCAAACAAGTGCGACAAGTCAGACAACGAAGCGCGCTGCGCGCGCGGCCACGGCCACTGCGCTTCTCGGCGCCTCACGAGGCGCGCTGCGGCCTGCCCACGCACGCCTTGGCAGAAAAGGTGTGGGTTCTCCACCGGTAGAGATCCACTTCATTTCTTTGCTGCGGTAGGCGCTGTCCGGTGGGGGCGATTTCTGGGGCGGCTGTGACCGCCAGCCTGGGGCCGGGCGCGCCAGTGCGCGCATCGTTTCTGACTCGCGGCCATTGTTTGAGCGGAGAGAGCGTAAGCGAACGCAGCGAGTTTGGCCGCGCCGGTCCCAGGCTGGTGGGCGCAGCGGAGTCGGCGCATCGCGCCGACCGCCCCAGTATGAGCACCCGCCGGACAGCGCCTGCCGCAGCCGCGAGGTGCAACGAACGACACCGCCCGTTCAGCGACAGAGCATCGAGGCAGACGATGAAAAGGAGGGAGCGAGCAGCGCCCCCCGGCTGGCTACTGACTGGCGAGGGAAAAGATGCGGTCCATGAACACCCACTTTTCTCCCGCCGGCGTCCAGGGCGTGGGAGCCTGATAGGTCCACATCAGCGTCTCCCAGCGCTGGATGACCGGGTCGGCCAGCGAAGCCTCGGCCATCCCTTGCACGCTGTACACGGCCGGGTCCACCTCCATCACCATGAACAGGCGCGTGCCCAGGCGGTAGATCTCCATGTCCAGCACCCCCTGCGCACGCAGATGGTCGCGCACCTCGGGCCAGATGCGTTGATGGGCCTGCTCGTACTCGGCGATGTGCTTGGGATCGTCCACCAGATCGAGTGCCAGGGCGTAACGCATGGGGGCTCCTTGGGTGTTGTTGTTCAGGACAGGGCCCGGTCCAGATGGGTGTAGCCCCCATCAACGAACACCCATTGCCCGGTGGTGTGGGACGAGGCGTCCGACAGCAGGAACACGCAGGTACGTGCCATCTCCTCGGAGGTCGTCATGCGTTGGCCCAGCGGAATCTTGCGCGTGATGCTGGCCAACCTTTCTTCGGGGTTCTCGAAGGACTGGATCCAGCGCGCGTACAGCGGCGTCATCACCTCGGCCGGGATCAGTGCATTCACGCGCACGCCGTCGTTCAACAGCGCCGCAGCCCACTCCCGCGTCAGGGACAGCTGCGCGCCCTTGGACGCGGTGTAGCCGCTGGTGTTGCCTTGTCCGGTGAGGGCGGTCTTGGACGACACGTTGACGATGGCGCCCTTCGTGGCCTTGAGGTGGGGCACGCAGTAATGCGCCATCACGTAGTAGTGGACCAGGTTGCGCTCCAGCGAGGCCATGAAGGCTTCGCGGCCCGCGTCCAGGCCGATGCCATCGTTCACCCCGGCGTTGTTCACCAGGCCATCGATGCGACCGAAGCGCGCCACCGTCTGCTCCACGGCCGCGCGGCAGGCCGTGTCGTCCGACAGCTCGACCTGTAGGAACAAGTGCTGCGCCGCCCTGGCCTGCAGCTGTTCCACAAATTCCGCCGACATGGGGCTCTTGCCCAGGATGACGGGAATGGCGCCTTCGTCGGCCAGGGTGAGCGAGATGGCGGCGCCGATGCCGCTGGCGCCACCGGTGACGATGACAACTTTGTCTTGAAGATGCAGATTCATAAGGCGATGCGTTGCTTGAAGGATTCAGTAATCGGACACCCCGGCAGAGAGGCAGCGTCCGGATGTGTGGGTCAGTCGTACCGTTTGTGGCGCAGGTGGTGTTTGATGTCCTGCATTCGCCGTTGCAGCGCTTCGCCGCCCAGCTGCAGTGCCACACCGATCACCAGCACATCGATCACCATCAGATGCAACAGACGCGAGAGCATGGGGCTGTACTGGTCAAGGTCCTGCCCATGGTCGATGGGGATGTGGATGTGACCGGCACTGGCCAGAGGCGACCCACTGGCTGTCATGACGATGGTGGTGGCGCCGTTCTTGCGTGCGATGTCGCAAGAGTCCATCAGTTCACGGGTGCGGCCCGAGTTGCTGATCAGCACGGCGCAGTCGCCGGGGCCCAGAACCGAAGCACCCATGACTTGCAGATGACCATCCGCATAGCTGTTGGTCCGGACACCCAGATGGAAGAACTTGAGTTGCGCATCTTGCGCCACTGTGCCGGAGTCGCCGATCCCGAAAAACTGGATCTGGCCTTGGGCCTGGCTGGCGGCGCTCAGCGCGGACACGGCCTTGTCGAGCGTGATCGCCAGGGCATGGTTGCGGTGCTTCAGGAAGGCGGAGACCGTGCTGTCAATGACCTTGACCAGGATGTCACCCGGCTTGTCGTCGGCATCGACGTGGGGGTGGATGAAGGGCACACCCTCCTGGGCCGTACCGATCAGCTTCGATTTGAAGTCCGTGAGACCGTTGTAGCCCACGCTGCGGCAAAAGCGCACCACGGTGGGGTTGCTCACCCGGGCGCGTCCGGCCAGTTCGCTCACCGGCAAGCTGGCGAATATCCGGGGGTTCTCCAGGCAGAGCCGGCCCACGCGTTGCTCCGACGGTGTGAGCGAGACCAGCGATGCCGCAATGCGGTCCAGCAGCGGAGCCTGTTGCCACGTCCCGTTGATATGGCCGTTGAACCCCCTGACCGAGACCGCGCTGCCGTGTGCATGCATGCTCATGGAATGTGCCTTTCTGAAACTGAAACAGCTCAGGTCGGTTGTGGGGCGTGTTGGATTCCGTAGCAGCGAATGGCATTGCCGCTCCAGAACGCCTCTTGCTCCGTGGCGCTCAGGCGCGAGCGCGCCCACTGCTCGGCCAGGCCGTGCACCACGTCGTAAGGCGAGGACAGTTGGCACACCGGCCAGTCGGAACCGAACATCAGGCGCAGCGGGCCGAACGCTTCCAGCGCCTGGTCGAAGCAGGCGAGGATGTGGCCGGTGTCTTGCGGCCTCAGGCCGTGGTGGTTCGGCCAGTCGGTTTCGGTCACCGCGCCGGAGAGCTTGCACATCACGTGCGGCATCGCCGCGAGCTCGCGCAGGCCACTGCTCCAGCGCGACGTGCTCGGAGCGCCATCGTCACCCCAGTCGCGCAACGCGGGTTTGCCCACATGGTCGAGCACCAGCCAGTGCGCGTCGTGGCGGGCGCACAGCGCCACCGCGGCGGGCATCTGGTGTTCGAACACCAGCACGTCGTACACGCGCTGGTGCCGCTGCAGCGCCCGCAGGCCACGCTGGTGGGCGCTCGCCTGCACCCAGGCCGATGCATCAACCTCGTCCTGCAGGATGTGGCGCAGGCCCTTGAAGGCCGGGTGCGCGCACCAGGCCTGCAGCCGTGGCTCCAGATCGGCGGCGCCCAGGTCGGCCCAGCCCACCACGCCGAGCACCTCGGGGTGCAGCTCGGCCAGCCCCAGCAGGAAATCGGTTTCCTGGGTCAGCGTGCGCGCCTGCACGGCCACCACGCCGTCCACGCCCGCCGCGCGCATGGCCGCTGCGTTGTCGGGCGGCAGGCAGTCGTGCTTTAGCGCTGGCATGGCCTCGCTGATCCAGGGAAATTCCGGCGCGCTGTAGTGCCAGAAGTGCTGGTGGGTGTCGATCTTCATGCGGCCCGGGGCTGGAATTGATACTGCTTCAGGGACTCAGGTTTCATCTCGATCGAGAAGCCCGGGGCCTGTGGCGGCATGTAGGCCGCGCCACGGATGACACAGGGGTCCTTGAAGTGCTCGTGCAGGTGGTCCACGAACTCGATGACCCGGCCCACGCGGGTGCTGGCGATGCACAGGTAGTCGATCATGGACAGGTGCTGCACGTACTCGCACAGGCCCACGCCGCCCGCGTGCGGGCACACCGGCAGCTTGTACTTGGCCGCCATCAGCATCACGGCCAGGATCTCGTTCACGCCGCCCAGGCGGCAGGAATCGATCTGCACCACGTCGATCGCGCCGCGCATGATGAGCTGCTTGAAGACGATGCGGTTCTGGCACATCTCGCCCGTGGCCACCTTGACCGGCGCCACGCCCTCGCGGATCACGCGGTGGCCTTCGATGTCGTCCGGGCTGGTGGGTTCTTCGATGAACCAGGGCTTGGCGAAGGCGAGCTCGCGCACCCACTCCACCGCCTGTTTCACCTCCCACACCTGGTTGGCGTCGATCATCAGGTGGCGGTCCGGCCCCAGCACCTCGCGCGCAATGCGCAGGCGGCGGATGTCGTCGGCCTTGTCGCGGCCCACCTTGAGCTTGATGTGGTTGAAGCCCGCGTCGATGGCCTCCTGGCACAGGCGGCGCAGTTTGTCGTCGTCGTAGCCCAGCCAGCCGGCCGAGGTGGTGTAGCAGGGGTAGCCCTCGCGCTGCAGCGTGGCCCAGCGCTCTTCCTTGCCCACGGCGCGCTCCTTGAGCAGCGCCAGCGCCTCTTCGGGCGTGATGCAGTCGGTGATGTAGCGGAAGTCGATCAGCTTGACGATCTCTTCCGGGCTCATGCGTGCCACCAGTTCCCACACCGGCACGCCTTCCTGCTTGGCCCAGAGGTCCCACACGGCGTTGACGACCGCGCCCGTGGCCAGGTGGATGGCGCCCTTGTCGGGGCCGATCCAGCGCAACTGGCTGTCGGACGTGATGTAACGCCAGAAGCGCCCCATGTCCTCGGCCACCCAGGCCATGTCCAGGCCCACCACCAGGTGGCGCATGGCTTCGATGGCGGCGCAGCAGATCTCGTTGCCACGCCCGATGGTGAAGGTCAGGCCGTGGCCTTCCAGCCCGGGCTGGTCGGTTTCCAGCACCACATAGGCCGCGGAATAGTCCGGATCCGGGTTCATGGCGTCCGAGCCATCCAGATGTTGGGACGTGGGAAAGCGCACGTCGATGACGCGCATGGCGGTGATCTTGCTCATGTCAGGCCTGTACGGTCGTCTGGGTCTGGATGCCCAGGCCGTCGATGCCCAGGCGCATGGTCTGTCCGGCGCGCAGGTAGACCGGCGGCTTCTGCCCCAGGCCCACGCCCGGAGGGGTGCCGGTGGAGATGATGTCGCCCGGCTGCAGGCTCATGAAACGGCTCAGGTAACTGATCAGAAAGGCCACGCCGTAGACCATGGTGGCGGTGCTGCCGTCCTGGTAGCGCTTGCCGTCCACCTCCAGCCACATCTTGAGTGCCTGCGGGTCGGGTACTTCGTCGGCCGTCACCAGCCAGGGGCCGGTGGGGCCGAAGGTGTCGCAGCCCTTGCCCTTGTCCCAGGTGCCGCTGCGGTCGAGCTGGTATTCGCGTTCGGACACGTCGTTCACCACGCAGTAGCCCGCCACGTGGGACAGCGCATCGGCCTCCTCGATGTAGCGCCCACCCTGGCCGATTACCACGCCCAGCTCCACTTCCCAGTCGGTCTTCACCGAGCCGCGGGGAATCTCCACCGCGTCGTCGGGCCCGACGATGGCGCTGGTCCATTTGTTGAACACCACCGGCTCGGGCGGCACGGGCATGCCGCTCTCGGCGGCATGGTCGGAGTAGTTCAGGCCGATGCAGATGAACTTGCCCACCTGGCCCACGCAGGCACCCAGGCGCAGGTCCTGTTGCGGCGTGCCGGCCACCAGCGGCAGGCTGTCGATGTCGAGGCTGCGCAGGCGCGCCAGGCTCTCGGGCAGCAGGGCCGCGCCGGCCACGTCGGCGATCTCGCCGGAGAGGTCGCGCACGCGACCCTGGGCGTCGAGCACGCCGGGCTTTTCCTGGCCGGGGGATCCGTAGCGCAAGAGTTTCACAGTTGATCCTTAGATGATCCCCCCCCGCCGCGCCCAGGGCGCGTCACCCCCCCAGGGGGCAACACGAGCGGCCCGGCGAAGCCGGTTCCGCCGTGTTCTGGGACGAAGCAGGAGTGAGTTGGTGGGTGGTGGTTGATCAGTCGTACAGAACCGCGGCGACCTTGGGGTCGTTCATGTTCGACTTGTCGTAGTAGTAGAAGCCGGTGTCGATGATCTTGGGCAGTTTCTCGCCCTTGAGCGCCTTGACCGCCGCTTCCACCGTCTTGTAGCCAATGCCCACGGGGTTCTGGGTGATGGAGCCGGCGATGGTGCCGTCGTTGATCATGTCCTTCTGGGCCTTGCCGGAGTCGAAGCCGATGATCACGATGCCGCTCTTCTTGGCTTCCTTGACGCCCTTGCCCGCACCGATGGCGCCGGGTTCGTTGGTGCCGAAAATGCCCTTGAGTTTGGGGTGCGCCTGCATCAGCGTCTTGGCGATCTCGGCCGACTTCAGCTGGTCGCCACCGTACTGCACGTCCACCACCTTGATCTTGGGGTACTTGGCCTTGATCTGGTTCAGGAAACCGTCGCGGCGGCCCACGCCGGTGGTGCTGGTCTGGTCGTGGGCGATCACGGCCACTTCGCCTTCGCCACCGATCTTCTCGGCCATCTTGTCGGCGGCCAGGGCAGCGGCCGCCACGTTGTTGGTGGTGGCCGTGGTCACGGGGATGTCGCTGTCCACGCCCGAGTCAAACGCGATCACGGGGATCTTGGCAGCCTGGGCCTTCTTCAGCAGCGGAATGGCGGCCTTGCTGTCCAGCGCGGCGAAGCCGATGGCGGAAGGCTTCTTGGCCATGGCGGCCGAGAGCATGTCAATCTGCTTGTCCACCTGCTGCTCGGTTTCGGGGCCTTCAAAGGTGACCTTCACCTTGTAGTCCTTGCCGGCCTGGTCGGCGCCCTGTTTCACGGCCTGCCAGAACTGGTGCTGGAAGCCCTTGGAGACCAGCGGAATGTAGATCTCTTGAGCCGATGCGAAGCTGGTGAAGCCAGCCAGTGCCAGGCCGGCGGTCAAGGCCAGCAGTTTTCTCTTTGCGTTCATGTTTGTCTCCAGTTCAGTTGAAAAAAAGTGCGTGTGAAACGGAATCACGGGAAGGAAAGGCAAGGGGCAAGTTGAAGGGCTTGGGGCGTGGCGCGGTCTCCTTATGGCTTGTTGCGGCGCAGGTTGTCGGTGTAGACGGCCAGGATGATGATCAACCCGGTGAGCACCATCTGCCACTCCTGCGCCACAGACATGATGCGCAAGCCGTTGATCAGCACGCTCATGATGAAGGCGCCGATGATGGTTCCCAGGATCGTGCCCACGCCACCGCTGAGCGAGGTGCCGCCGATCACCACGGCGGCGATGGCGTCGAGCTCGTAGCCCTGGCCCAGGGCCGGCTGGGCCGAGTTCAGGCGCGAGGCGATCAGCAGGCCCGAGATGCCGCAGATGCCACCGGCAAAGGTGTAGATGATGACCTTCCAGCGGTCCACGTTCACGCCCGACAGGCGCACCGCTTCCTCATTGCTGCCCAGGGCGAAGGTGTAGCGGCCCAGGGCCGTCTTGTTCAGCACCACCGCGCACACCGCGGCCACCAGGAACAGGATGAGCACGCCGTTGGGAATGGGCAGCGAGGGGAACACGTCGCCGATCAGCGAGCCCAGCGAGATCTGGTCGAAGCCTTCCACGTCGCTGAAGTAGATGGGGCGGGTCTGCGTGATCAGCAGCGACAGGCCCTTGAGCAGCATCATCATGCCCAGCGTGGCGATGAAGGGCGGCACCTTGAGCTTGGTGATGACCAGCCCTGAAATGCAGCCCGACAGCGCACCCATGGCCAGTGCACACGCGATGCCCAGCGGCAGAGGGAACCCCAGGTTCACGATGAACACGCCGGCCATCACGGCGCAGAAGGTCATCAGCACGCCCACCGAGAGGTCGATGCCCGAGGTGATGATGACGAAGGTGCTGGCGATGGCGAGCACGCCGATGACCGTGGTGGACTGCAGGATGCCGATGAAGTTGTCCTGTGTCATGAAGGCATCGGGCTTGAGCACGGAGAACACCGCGAGCAGCGCGATCAGGCTGGCGAAGGCCAGCAGCTTCTGTTTGGCCTGTACCCCGAAAAAGCGGGCCAGCCAGGAGAGGGGGGAAGTAGCTTGTGTCATGGAATGCCTTGTGGATCTCGGTCTTGGTCAGTCGCGGCGGGTGGCCAGCGCCATCAGGTTTTCCTGGGTCGCCTGGCTCCCCGGCACCTCGCCGGTGATGCGGCCTTCGCACATCACCAGCACGCGGTGGCTCAGCTGCAGCACCTCGGGCAGCTCGGAGGAAATCACCACGATGGCGCGGCCCTGCGCGGCCAGGTCGATCAGCAGTTTGTAGATTTCGCTCTTGGCGCCCACGTCGATGCCGCGCGTGGGTTCGTCGAAGAACAGGATCTCGCAGTCCTGCACCAGCCATTTGGCGATCACCACCTTCTGCTGGTTGCCGCCCGAGAGCAGGCGCGCGGTCTGGGTGAGCGAGGGCGTCTTGATGCGCAGCTTGTCCACCATCTGCTGCGACACCACGTGGATCGCCGCGCGGTTCAGGAACATGCCCCACTTCAGCCAGCGCTTGAGGCTGGGCAGGGTGATGTTGGATTCCACGTCCATGCCCGTGGCCAGGCCGAAGTGTTTGCGGTCCTCGGAGAGGTAGCCCATGCCCGCGCGCACCGCGTCCTGCGGCGAGCCGATGTGCACGCGCTGGCCGCGCACAAGAATCTCGCCCGAGTCCAGCGGGTCGGCGCCGAACACGGCGCGCGCCACCTCGGTGCGCCCCGCGCCCATGAGGCCAGCGAAACCGACGATCTCACCGCGGCGCACCGAGAAGCTCACGTCGCGGATCGCGCGGCCCCGGTTCAGGCCACGCACCTCCAGCAGCACCTCGTTGGCCGAGGTGTCGGGGATGTGTTTGTCGGCGTGCTCCAGGTAGCGCCCCACCATCATCGCGATCACCTGCTCCATGGGGGTGTCGGCGGGCACGGTGTCGATGGTAGTGCCATCGCGCATCACGGTGACGCGGTCGGCGATGCGCTGGATCTCGTCCATCTTGTGCGAGATGTAGACGATGCCCACGCCCTCGCTGCGGAGCTGGCGGATGATGCGAAACAGCTCGTCGATCTCGGCATTGTTCAGCGCGGCGGTGGGCTCGTCCATGATGAGCACGCGCGTCTTGAACGACAGCGCCTTGGCGATCTCCACCATCTGCTGGCGCGCCACCGTGAGTTCGCCCACGGGCGTGGTGGGCGCGAGCACCAGGTGCAGGCGGTCGAACAGCGCCTGGGTGTCGCGGTTGAGTTGGTCTTCGTCCAGCAGCAGGCCCGCGGCCTTGCGCGGCTCGCGCCCCAGGAAGATGTTCTGCGCCGCCGTGAGGTGCGCCATCAGGTGCAGCTCCTGGTGGATGATGCCGATGGCCAGCGACTGCGCGTGCGCCGGGCTTTGAATCTCCACCGGTTCGCCGTCGAGCCGCACCTCGCCGCTGTCCTTGCGGTAGACCCCCGCCAGGATCTTCATCAGCGTGGACTTGCCCGCGCCGTTTTCGCCCATCAGGGCGTGGACTTCGCCGGGGCGCAGATCGAACCGCACCCCGTCCAGCGCCTTGACGCCGGGAAAGGACTTGCTGAGGTTCTGGACCGAGATCAGAGGTGCCACGGCGTGACCTGGGCTGGGCATGCTGTCCATGGTCAGATCGTCACACCGCCGTCGACCAGCAGCGTCTGCCCGGTCACGAAGCGCGATTCGTCGCTGGCCAGGTACACCACCATGGGCGAGATGTCGTCCACCGTGGCCAGGCGACCCATGGGCTGGCGGGCGATGAAGTCCTTTTCGGCCTGCACCGGGTCGGCCGCGGAGGCGATGCGCCCGCGCAGCGACGGCGTGTCGACGGTGCCCGGGCACAGCGCGTTGGCGCGCAGGCCCTGCTTCACGTAGTCGGCCGCGAGCGACTTGGTCAACCCAATCACGGCCGCCTTGGTGGCCCCGTAGGCGCAGCGGTTGGCAAAGCCCTTGATGCTCGACGCCATGGATGCCATATTGATGATCGACACGCTGACGTCCTGCGTGCGGGCTTTCTCCAGCATGGCCGGCATGAAGGCGCGCGTCATGCGGAACATGCTCTTCACATTCAGATCGAAGCTCAGGTCCCAGTCGGCCTCGGAGCACTCCAGCACGCTGCCGTTGGCCACCATGCCTGCGCAGTTGAACAAGGCATCCAGCGCGGGGCTGCGCTGCGCCAACGCCTGCACGGCCTCGCTGTCGCGCACGTCCAGCCACACCGCCTCGATGCCCGGGTGCTCGGCGGCCAGCTGGTCCAGCAGCGGCTGGTTGATGTCGGTGGCGATCACCCGGGCGCCCTCGGCGGCGCAGGCCAGGGCGCTGGCGCGGCCAATGCCCTGCGCCGCCGCGGTGATGAGGATGGTTTTGCCTGCCAGACGACCTTCACGCATACGGGAAACCTCGGTTGAATAAATTCACAGATAAACAAAAAATCCATGTATGAATAAAATCATAGGTGCAATTCACCCCCAACCGGCTCGGTAGTTTCCCTAGCCGCAGCCTGCGGTACAAAGCAGCACGACCCGAGCCACCCCATTTCGAGACCCGCATGCCAGCCACTCCCCCCAAACCCCGCGGACGCCGCCCCAAGACCGACGCCCCGCCCGACACCGTAGCCACCTCCGCCGACGACCGCTACCGCGCTCCCGCGCTGGACAAGGGTCTGGACATCCTGGAGCTGCTGGCCACGCAGCCGCATGGCCTCACGCGCGCGGAAATCGTGAAAGAGATGGATCGCAGCGCCAGCGAGATCTACCGCATGCTCGAACGCCTGGTGGCGCGCCAGTACGTGATGCGCAACCCCTCGGGCGACCGCTATGCGCTCAGCCTCAAGCTGTTCGCGCTGGCCCATATGCACCCTCCCTTGAGCCGCCTGATCAACCAGGCGTTGCCCATCATGGACGACTTCACGCGCAAAGCCGAGCAGTCCTGCCACATGGGCGTGTACGACCGGGGCAATGTGTTGATCAGCGCACAGATCAACAGCCCCAGCGGCTGGAGCTTTGCGGTGCAGCGCGGCGCGCGCGTGGGCCTGCTGGACACGGCCTCGGGCCACCTGCTGCTGGCCTATGCCGACGAGGGCCGTTTCAACCGCATGCTGGCCGAGCACACCCCGCTCGATGGCGAGGTGCCCATCACCGAAGAGGCGCTGGCCGCCATCCTGGCGAGCGTGCGCCGGCAGGGCTACGTGGAACGCGAGAGTGCGCAGACCCTGGGCGTGGTGGACATCTCCTTCCCCATCCTCGGCCCCGACAACACCGCCCTGGCCACGCTCACCTGCCCCTACATCCGCCGCATCGACCGCCACGTGGGGCCGAACATGGAGCAGGTGCGCGAATATCTGCGCGACGCGGCCGCCGCGCTGTCGCTGACCCAGGGCATGAACGCGGTGTGAGCCTCGGCCGGGCGGCGCTCGCGCGGGCTCGCCGGGGTGTTCGACCGAATGGCATAGACTGGGTTGGCATCCCACCCGGTTCGGTTGAACTTTTCCAACATATGCTCGACGCCCGACAACTGGAGGCCCTGACCGCCGTGATCGAGCACGGCAGTTTCAGCGCGGCCGCGGCCTCCCTGCACCTGACCCTGGCCGCCGTGTCCCTGCGCATCAAGGCGCTGGAAGATGCCCTGGGTCAGCGTCTGCTGGTGCGTGGCAAACAGGTGCGGGCCACGCCGGCCGGGCAGGCCTTGCTCGGGCACGTGAAACAGTTGCGGCTGATGGAGGCCGATCTGCTGGACGGCCTGCGCACCGGCGGCCCGGGCACCCGCGACGGCGCGCGCTGGCAGAGCCTGAGCGTGGCGATCAACGCCGACTCGGTGGCGAGCTGGTTCCTGCCCGGGGTGGCGGCCATGCTGCAGCGCCACCGCCTGCTGCTCGACATCATGATCGACGACCAGGACCACACCCACGACGCGCTCAAGAGCGGCGACGTGATCGGTTGCGTGACCACCCTGGCCGAACCCATGCGCGGCTGCGTGGCCGAGCCGCTGGGCGTGATGCGCTACCGCTGCGTGGCCGCGCCCGAGGTGGTGCAGCGCTGCACCACGCCGCAGGGCGAGGTCTCGCCACACCAGTTGCTGGCCCTGCCGGCCATCATCTTCAACCGCAAGGACGCGCTGCAGGACAGCTTTCTGGAACAGCATTTCGGCCTGCGCCAGCCCAACTATCCGCGCCATTTCGCGCCCGCCGTGGACGCCTTCGAGACCGCCATCGAACTGGGGCTGGGCTGGGGCATGGTGCCCGAGCACCACCTCGCGGGCCGCCCGCGGCTGCAGGAAGTGCTGCCCGGATCGACGGTGGACGTGGCGCTGTACTGGCAGCATTGGGCGCGCGAACCGCTCAGCGCGCAGCGCCTGACCCAGGCGGTCAAGGCGGCGGCGCGGACCAGCCTGTCGCCGCTGGCCACTCCCTGGCGGCCTGACGGCGCCGTTCAGCGCCTCAGCCCTTGAGGCACTCGCTCATGAACTTCTTGCGTTCATCGCCCCGGAGCGACTGGGCGGTCGCGTCGGCGTTGCAGCGGGTCATCCGGGTCTGCGGGGTGTCGGGGGTCGCGGCGGCCTCGGTCGGCGCGGCGGCGCTCAGGCAGGTCTTCATGAACGCCTGACGCTCGTCTCCTTTGAGCGCCTTCTCCTGTGCCTGCCGGTTGCAGTCGATCATGCGGATCTGCTGGCGGGTCGCGGGCACGGTCTGCCCGCTGAGGCAGGCCTTCATGAAGGTTTTGCGCGCCTCGCCTTGCAAGGCCCGGTCGCCGGCGTCCTGGTTGCAGGTGACCATGCGGTTTTGCTGGGCGGTGGGCGCCGGTTCGTCGGCGGCATGGGCCACGCCCAGGGTCAGGACACAGGCCAGGGTCAACAGGGGCAACAGCGGTTTCATGAAAACTCCTTGTGAAAAGGTGGGCCACGGCCATGGGCAAACAGTGCCCGCCCGCGGGTGGAGCGACCATACCGCAATGGGCCGGCCGTGGCGCCGCCGCCCGCCCCCGTAAAATCCCGCCCCATGCTCTCTGTCAAACACGAACTGCTGGGCGGCCTCGCCGCCGAGCTGGAACTGCTCTCTCCTGGTGCGGGCAGCCGCGCCGCCTTCGAGTCGCCCAAGGTGGCCGCGCACGGCGACTTCGCCTGCACCGCCGCCATGCAGCTGGCCAAACCGCTCAAGCTCAACCCGCGCCAGCTCGCCGACACCCTGCGCGCGGCCCTGCTGGCGCAGCCGGTGTACCAGCGCTGGGTGTCCGACATCGACATCGCCGGGCCCGGCTTCATCAACATCCGCCTCAAGCCCGAGGCCAAGCAGCAGATCGTGCGCGAGGTGCTGCAGGCCGGCGAGGGCTTCGGGGTGGTTCCGCCCAACGGTCAGCGCCTGATGGTCGAATTCGTCTCGGCCAACCCCACCGGCCCGCTGCACGTGGGCCACGGTCGCCAAGCCGCGCTCGGTGACGCGATCTGCAGCCTGTACCAGACCCAGGGCTGGGACGTGCACCGCGAGTTCTATTACAACGACGCCGGCGTGCAGATCGGCACGCTTGCCACCAGCACCCAGCTGCGCGCCAAGGGCTTCAAGCCGGGCGATCCCGAATGGCCCGAGGCCGCCTACAACGGCGACTACATCCAGGACATCGCCAACGACTACCTGGCGAAAAAGACGGTGCACGCCGACGACCGCGACTTCACCGCCAGTGGCGACGTGGACGCGCTCGACGACATCCGCCTCTTCGCCGTGGCCTACCTGCGCCACGAGCAGGACCTCGACCTGCAGGCCTTCGCCGTCAAGTTCGACCACTACTACCTCGAGTCCAGCCTCTACACCAGCGGCAAGGTGGACGCCACGGTGCAGAAGCTGCGCGAGGCCGGCAAGACCTACGAGCACGACGGTGCGCTGTGGCTCAAGTCCACCGACTACGGTGACGACAAGGACCGCGTCATGCGCAAGGGCGATGGTTCCTACACCTACTTCGTGCCCGACGTGGCCTACCACATCAGCAAATGGGAGCGCGGTTTCACCAAGGTGATCAACATCCAGGGCACCGACCACCACGGCACCATCGCCCGCGTGCGCGCCGGCCTGCAGGCCGCGAACGTCGGCATTCCTCAGGGCTACCCCGACTACGTGCTGCACACCATGGTGCGCGTGGTGCGCGGGGGCGAAGAGGTCAAGATCAGCAAGCGCGCCGGCAGCTACGTCACGCTGCGCGACCTGATCGAATGGACCTCGAAAGACGCGGTGCGCTTCTTCCTGCTCAGCCGAAAACCCGACACCGAATACACGTTTGACGTGGATCTGGCGGTGCAGAAGAACAACGACAACCCGGTCTACTACGTGCAGTACGCGCATGCGCGCATCTGCTCGGTGCTCGCCGCCTGGGGCGGCGACGTGGCCTCGCTGAAAGACGTGGACCTGTCGGCACTCGACAGCCCGGCCGCGCAGGCGCTGATGCTGTTGCTGGCCAAGTACCCCGCCATGCTGGCCGATGCCGCGCGCGATTTCGCGCCGCACGACGTCACCTTCTACCTGCGCGAACTGGCCGCCAGCTACCACAGCTACTACGACGCCGAGCGCATCCTGGTGGACGACGAGGCGGTGAAAAAAGCCCGCTTGGCCCTCGTCGCGGCCACCGCGCAGGTGCTGCACAATGGTTTGAAGGTGCTGGGCGTGAGTGCCCCGCAGAAGATGTGATGACGAAAGCCCGTATGAAAACCCGTTCTCCTTCCGCCCGCTCACACGTGGGCGGGACCCTCATCGGCTTCGTGATCGGGGTGCTGGTGGGGCTGGCCGGCGCGCTGGCCGTGGCGATCTACGTCACCAAGGTGCCCATGCCCTTCGTGGACCGCGGGGTGTCGCGCAAACCGGCGCAGGATGCGGCGGAAGCCGAGCGCAACAAGGGCTGGAACCCGAACGCGGTGCTGGGCGGCAAACCCGCTCCCTTGCCCGGCGCGGGCAACGAAGCCGGGGCCATCGTGGTGCCCCCGGCCGATGGCAAGCCGCTGCCGCCGGCCGCTGCTCCGAAAGCGCCTGCGCCAGCCGCCCAACCGCAGGCAGACCCCATCGGCGATCTGTTGCGTTCGCGACCGGCGGCCGAGAGCGCCCCCGCAGCGCCTGCTGCTCCCACCGCAGCGGCTCCCGCCAGCGGTACCCAAAGCCCGGCCACGGCCGACGGTTTCCTGTATTTCGTGCAGGCCGGGGCGTTCAGGAACCCCGACGAGGCCGATGCGCAGCGCGCCCGGCTGGCCATGTTGGGCATGGCCGCCGACGTCAGTGAGCGCGAGCAGTCCGGGCAGACGGTGTACCGGGTGCGCGTGGGGCCGTTTGCGCAGAAGGCCATGGCCGACGCCACGCGTGAGCAGCTCGAAGCCAATGGTGTTGCCGCGGCCCTGGTGCGCGTGCAACGCTGAGAACCCGGAGCCGGGAGGGGCGGTGCTGCGGAACTTTTTTCCGCCAGACCAGCCCCAAGCAGGCCCATACAAGGAGTCCGATTTCATGCAACGCCGCGATTTTTCCCGTACCCTCCTGAGCGCTGGTGCCCTGAGCGCCGCCGGGGCCCTCCGTCCTGCGCTGGCCCAGCGCATCGGCTTCAAGGAAGGCACCGACTACCTGCGCCTGAGCAAACCCGCGCCCGTGGTCAGCCCGCCGGGGCAGGTGGAGGTGGTGGAGTTCTTTGCCTACAGCTGCATCCACTGCTTCAATTTCGAGCCTGTGTTCAACGACTGGATCGGCAAGAAGCCGGCCCACGTGACGGTGCGGCGCATGCCTGTGGCGTTCAGCCCGGCCTTTGTCCCGATGCAGCGCCTGTATTTCACGCTGGAAGCCATGGGACTGGTGGACAAGCTGCACCACAAGGTGTTCCAGGCCGTGCACGAGGAGCGCCTGCCCCTGACCACGCCCCCGGCGATTGCCGCCTGGATCGAAAAGCAGGGCGTCGACAAGGCCAAGTTCGCGGCCATCTACAACGGTGCCGCGATCCAGCAGTCCCGGGAGGCCACCGCGCTGCAGGAAGCCTATATGGTGGAAGGTACGCCCGCGCTGGGTGTGGCGGGCCGTTTCTACGTGAGCGGCCAAGGACCGCGCACCCTGCTGATCGCCGACAGCCTGATCGCCCAGGCGCGCAAGTCCTGAGGGGCCCGCAGCGGCGCAATCCAGGCCCGCTTCGGCGGGCCTTGTGTTTTCCGGGCCGCGACAAAGTCCGGTGAAGTGCCTGCGGGCGGAGTTTGCGCCGCTACAATGAATGCAAGATTTGTGCCCCTGGAAAGCCATGCCTCAAAACACCTTTGCCCTCCGATTGCTTTCGCGCTTCATCACCGCGGCCCTTGGTCTGTTGCTGGTTGCTACCGCTCACGCGGAGCTGGCCGACAAGGACAAGCCGATGAACATCGAGGCGGATGCGTTGCGCTACGACGATGCCCGGCAGAGCAGTGTGTTCACCGGCAACGTGGTCATCACCAAGGGCACCATCGTGATGCGGGGCGCGAAGATGGATGTCCGGCAGGATCCGCAGGGCAACCAGTTCGGCAACCTGTACGGCACGGCGGCCAAACCCGGGTTCTTCCGTCAGAAGCGCGAGGCGCTGGAGGAATGGATCGAGGGCGAGGGCGAGCACATCGAGTACGACAGCCAGGCCGAGACGGTGGTCTTCACCGGCAGCGCCGTGCTGCGCCGCTACCGTGGGACCCTGCTCAACGACGAGAGCGTGGGCAACCAGATCACCTACAACAGCCGCACCGAGGTCTTCACCGTCAAGGGCGGCGCGGGCAACCGCACGGCGTCCAATCCCTCGGGCCGGGTGCGCGCCATGCTCACGCCGATCCCCGACGCCGAGAAAGCGCCGGCCCAACCCGCCGCGCCGGCCGACCCGGCCAAGCTGCGTCCCAGCGAACAGCTCAACGAGAAAAACAAGTGACAGCAGCAGGTTTGGGCGAAGCGTCCGCCCCCATGGCCGTGCGCAGCCAGCTGGAGGTGCACGGATTGCAGAAGGCCTACGGCAGCCGCAAGGTGGTCAAGAGCGTTTCGCTCACGGTGAACAAGGGGGAAGTGGTGGGGCTGCTGGGCCCCAACGGCGCGGGCAAGACCACCTCGTTCTACATGATCGTCGGGTTGCTGCGCGCCGACGGCGGCGAGATCCTGCTGGACGGGCAACGCATCGAGGCACTGCCCATCCACCGGCGGGCCCGGCTGGGGCTGGGCTACCTGCCGCAGGAAGCCTCCATCTTTCGCAAGCTCACGGTGGAGCAGAACGTGCGGGCCGTGCTGGAGTTGCAGCGCGACCAGGATGGCAAGCCCCTGTCCACCACCGAGATCACGCGCCGGCTCGACGAACTGCTCAAGGACCTGCGGGTGGACCACCTGCGCGACTCGCCCGCACCCTCGCTCTCCGGCGGGGAGCGGCGTCGGGTGGAGATTGCCCGGGCGCTGGCCACCCGGCCGCGCTTCATCCTGCTGGACGAACCGTTTGCCGGTATCGACCCGATCGCCGTGATCGAGATCCAGCACATCATCGGCTTCCTGAAATCGCGTGGCATCGGTGTGCTGATCACCGACCACAACGTGCGCGAGACCCTGGGTATCTGCGATCACGCCTACATCATCAGCGACGGACAGGTGCTCGCCAGCGGCACCACGGCCGAGATCGTGGAGAACGCCGAAGTGCGCCGGGTGTACCTCGGCGAGCACTTCAGGATGTGATGCATGGGACGCCCGTGTGTCTCGTGCCCGCCGGCCCGACCCGCTCGCCGGGCCTGTGTCTTCTTGTCTTGCCGGCCTGACGCATGAAACAAGGCCTGTCGCTGCGCGTCTCCCAGCATCTGGCGCTCACGCCCCAGTTGCAGCAGTCGATCCGTCTGCTGCAGCTGTCCACGCTGGAGATGGCGCAGGAGGTCGAGCAGATGCTCGACGAGAACCCGTTTCTGGAGCGCACCGAAGAGATCGCCGAGCGCGAGGCTTTTGGTCTGGAGCAGATCGACACGCCGGTGAGCGCGGGCGAGCAGATTGCCGAGGCGACGGTGGCGGCGGCCAGCGACCTGCCACCGGCCACCGAATTCGACGGCCCGCTGTCGCCTGCGTCGTCCACCGTGTCGTCGGCCGACGGCGGCGAGGGGGCTGACGGCGAGGCGCTGGAGAGCCGTCTCGATGGCGCCACGCCAATGGAGGAGAGCTGGGAAGGCGACGGCACGGTCGAGATGGCACCCGACGACAGCGAGTGGGGCGGTGACGCGCCGCCGCGCAACAACAACTCGTCGGGTGACGACGACGAGACCGCTAGTGCCGCCGACCTCGCGCGCGTGCCCGTCAGCCTGCAGGACCACCTGCACGACCAGGCCCGCTGCCTGCGCCTGAGCGACGAGGACAGCGCCGCGCTGTATTTCCTGATCGAGTCGCTCAACGACGACGGTTACCTGGAAGAAGGCCTGTCCGACCTGGCCAGCGCCTGGTTGCGGCTCTCGGCCCCGCCGGGGGCGCCGTTCGATCCGCAGGACCAACTGGAAGAGCGCGAAGCGCTCGAACAGCGCCTGGGCGTGGCGCTGCAGCTGCTGCAGCACATGGAGCCTTCGGGCGTGGGCGCGCGCGATCTGGGCGAATGCCTGCGGCTGCAGATCCTGGAGTTGCGCAACAGCGCCGAGGCGCGGGCCGCGCTGGCCATCTGCAGCCAGCCGCTGGAGCTCATGGCCAAGCGCGACATCAAGCGCCTGTGCAACCTGTGTGGCCTGGACGAAGCGATGGTGCGCGCCGGCCTGTCGTTGATCGCCCGGCTGGAGCCCAAGCCCGGGCGCCGCTTCGTCGATGTCGAGCGCAACGTGGTCGTGCCCGACGTCATCGTCACCCGCGCCGGGCGGGGCTTCAAGGTTCAGCTCAACGCCGAGGTCATGCCGCGCCTGCGCGTGCACGACGTCTACGCCAATGCCATGCGGCAAAACCGGGGCGGCCGCGACAACGGCGGCGAAGCCGGCCACGCCGCCATGCAGCAGCGGCTGCAGGAAGCGCGCTGGTTCATCAAGAACATCCAGCAGCGTTTCGACACCATCCTGCGCGTGTCCTCGGCCATCGTCGAGCGCCAGCGCAACTTCTTCATGCACGGCGAACTCGCCATGCGCCCGCTGGTGCTGCGCGAGATCGCCGACGAACTCGGCCTGCACGAATCCACCATCAGTCGCGTGACCACCGCCAAGTACATGGCCACGCCCTTCGGCACCTACGAGTTGAAGTATTTCTTCGGCTCCTCGCTCGGCACCGAAACCGGCGGCAACGCGTCGAGCACCGCGGTGCGCGCGCTGCTCAAGCAGTTCATCGCCTCCGAAGAGCCGGGCAAACCACTGTCGGACAACCAGCTCTCCGACCTGCTGCGCGAACAAGGCATCGAGTGCGCACGCCGCACCGTGGCCAAGTACCGCGAGGCCTTGCGCATCGCGCCGGCGAACCTGCGAAAAGCTTTGTAACCCCCCGCGCCGCTGCGCGTCACCCCCCAGGGGGCCATGCCAGCGGCCCGGCGAAGCCGGTTCCGCGGCATGTGCTGGAGGTGGGGCGCCGCCGCTGGCTTCGACGATCTTTTTTCGGCACCGCACTTCGAAATTGCCATGAACCAACTCAAACTCTTCCTCCCCTGCGCCGCCGGCGTCGAGGACTTTCTCGCCGCCGAGGTGCAGCGCATCACCAACGAGCCGCTGGCCTTCAAGGCGCGTGGTGGCGTGGGTGTGCAGGCCTCGTGGCGTGACGCCATGCGCCTGAACCTGCACAGCCGCCTGACCCAGCGCGTCCTGGTGCAGCTCTGGCACGGCGAGTACCGCAACGAAAACGACCTGTACAACGCCGCGGGCGAGGTGGCCTGGGAAATCTGGTTCACCCCGGCGCAGACCATCAAGGTCGAGATCACCGCCCAGCACAGCCCGCTGACCTCGCTCAATTTCGCCGCGCTCAAGATCAAGGACGCCATCTGCGACCGCTTCCGCGCCAAACGCGGCGAGCGCCCCAGCGTGGACACCACCTGGCCCGACGTGCGCATCTACGCCCACCTCACCACCGACAGCGTCACGCTCTACATCGACACCTCGGGCGAGCCGCTGTTCAAGCGCGGCTGGCGCGAAGACAAGGGCGACGCGCCGCTGAAGGAAACCCTGGCCGCCGCCATGATCGCCGCCACCGGCTGGGACGCCTGCGCCGACCAGCCGCTCGACGACATTCCCCCGCTCTACGACCCCTGCTGTGGCAGCGGTACGGTGGTGATCGAAGCCGCGCAGATCGCGCTGAACATTCCGCCCGGCCTGCTGCGCCGTTTTGCGTTTGAAAAGATGCTGCCGTTCCAGGCCCACGTGTGGCAGGCCATCAAGGACGACGCCGTGCGCCAGCAGCGCGAGTGGCCGGTGGGCCACGCCCCCATCGTCTTCGGCAGCGACGTGTCGTTCCGCATGGTGGACTTCGCGCAGCGCAACGCCGAGCGCGCCGGCGTGGCCCAGGCGCTGGAGCTGCGCGGCGGCGACGCCCTGCAGCGCATGCCGCCCAGCCAGAAACCCGGCGTGATGCTGCTCAACCCGCCGTATGGCGAGCGCATCGCCGCCGCCGGCGTGGCGGGTGAAAACGCCAGTGCGCGCGCGCTGCGCCAGGCGCCGCGCACCTTCAGCGTCGGCCAGGGCCGTGCGGACCCGCAGGCCTCGCGGCTGGGCCGCGAGAGCGCGCAGATGGCCGATGGCGGCGACGGCAGCGAGTTCTTCCAGCAGCTCGCGGCCCACTGGAAGAGCCACTACGCCGGCTGGAGCGCCTGGCTGCTCACGCCCGACCTCAAGCTGCCGGGCAAGATGCGTTTCAAGGAATCGCGCCGCGTGCCACTGTGGAACGGCCCCATCGAGTGCCGGCTGTTCCGCTTCGACCTCGTGGCGCGCAGGACATGAACCCACCCCGCCGCGCGACGCGCTCAAGGCCCTTCGCTGCGGTGGTGCGGGAAGCGGGACGCTGAGCGATGCCCATGGACGTGCTGGTGCTCGACACCAACATCGTGCTCGACCTGTGGGTCTACGAAGACCCGGCCACCGAGCCCCTGCGCGCGGCGCTCGCCGAGCCACGCACGGTCTGGCTGGCCACGGACGCGATGCGCGAGGAACTCGCGCGCGTGCTGGCCTATCCGCAGATCGTCAAACGCCTGGCCGCCCGCGCCTTGCCCGCCGGCGAGGTGCTGGCCGCGTTCGACCGGCGCGTGCAGATCGTGTCCGACGCATCCAAAGCGCCCTACACCTGCAAAGACGCCGACGACCAGAAATTCATCGACCTGGCCGTGGCCCACGGCGCGGCGCTGCTGAGCAAGGACGCCCACGTGCTCTCGATGGCCCGGCGGCTGGACAGACTGGGCGTGCGTGTGAGCCGCCAGTGGCCGGGCGCCCTCAGCCCGGATGCAGTGTCGCGCTGATCTCTGCCGCGTCCAGCGGATCGGCAAACACCGTGTTGTGCCGCTCGGTCAGCGGCCCGCCGCCGGGGACCAGCTCTCCCCGCGCCGTATAGCCCACGGCCTTGAATTTCCACACCGCGCCGATGCGTTTGAGGTTGCCCACATGCCGGCCCTGCGCGTCCAGTACCGCGCAGGCGGTGTCGTTCAGGGGCTGGAGCGTGAAGGCGTTGTCGGTCATGGCGGCATGGTAGCGGGCCGGGCCAGGCGCGGGTCCATACTGGCGTGGTTGCCACCGTCTGCGACACGATCATCACCATGCACCGTCTGACGAAGTTGTTTCTGGGCGCCGTTGTCGGCGGCTCGCTGGTTCTGGCCTGGGGGTATTGGCACGCGCTCGGACACGCCAGTCTTCATCTGCAGGTGAACGACCACGCGCTGAAGTCGGCGAATGTCCTGTACGACAGTCCGCACCACGTGCGCCTGACGTTGCGCGACCGCGCCGGCGGTGTGCTCGCGATGGCGCAGTCTGTCGAGCCACAGGGCTACATCCTGGCGGTTCACCCGGACGCTTCCATCGGCAACTGCGAGCGCCGTGGTGACCCGGGGGCCGCGGTCCAAACCCCGCAGGCGGATTACGCGGCGTGCTACAGGCGGTACTCGGCCTGGTCTGCCAACTGGGCCCCCCGCGTTCACAGTGCGGACGTGGTGGTGGGGGCCTGCTCGCTGCGGGGCGTTCCGGTGGAGGTCCGCCGGTCCAACAGCGAATGGCTGCTCTGGTGGGTGCCGCTCCCCCATGTGGGCGGCGTGCCGCGGCAATACTTCGCCTTCTCGGTGGCCATCGACAGCGGCACCTGCACTTCCGTCGTGCGATGAGCGCCCAGTCCCGTGCGAGGGGCGCCGGTCAACGGGAGGGCGCTGCGACCCGATCTCCAGGGCTCGGGCTTGCGGACAGATCCAGCAGCCGAGCGAGTTCGGGTGTGTTCATCGGGAAGCGCTCCACCACACCGGTCACTGTGGCCCACAAGGCGGCATCGTGCTGGTGGGATTTCTGGTCAGACTCGCGCCAGTCGTAGGGCTGCCAGCCGTTCTGGCGTGACACGCGGTCGCCTTCCAGCGCCAGCGCTTCGAGCAGGACTTTCATGAACGCCGCGCCGTGCAGGCGAGGGTCTTCGAGTACGGGCCGGCCATCCGCATAGCGCATGGCCGGCAGGGTGTCGGGCACCGGCATCTCGCCGGCCGGGTCTAGCAAACGCGTCAACCGGTTCCAGAACGCCCCGGCCTGGTAGGACGAGGCCCACAGGGCGCTGAGCGCGGCAGGCGTGACCGGCAGGGCTCGGGCGGTATCGGTGTCCGGACCCAGCGCCGACTCGGCCCAGCGTGCGGTGCCTTCGGTGAACCAGCCCACCTTGAACGGGGTGTAGCCGTTCTGAAACAGGTGGAACAGTTCGTGGGCCGGGGTCTGATTCGGGGGGCTCCAGCGGGTGTCCAGGTCGATGCGCAGCGCGCAGCGCGCCGTGGGCCCATCGGCGCCGTGGGCGTACTGCCGGACCTCGTCGTAGGCCCGGCCGTGCGACACCGCGTCCGCCGGCCCAATGGCCAGCAGGTGGACGTCGATGCCCTGCGCTCGTGCGCGGTAGCGGGGCTGCTGCAGGGGATGCGCGAGGCCGATCGCCTCGACGAATATGCGCCGTGCCGAGATCAGCTGGCGGGCGGCGTCCTCCACTGCATCGGGCACGCCGTTGCCGTCCGCATCCTGGGTGTGGCGCAAGGCATGGGGCCCGCGCAGGGTGTAGAAGATCCGGAACTCATCGGCTTGGTGGACACGGTCCAGCGCGGCCAGCTCGGGCGGCTGGCGCACCGGACAGGCAACCGGGTCCGCGGCGCGCGCGGGCGTGCCGCTCCACAGCATCAGCCCCGCCATGAGCGCCCCCAGGCCCAGCCCGGTGCGCATGGGTGTGGGTGTGGGAGCTGCACCCACATGCGACCGCTGGGTTTGTGAGGCCCGGGCCCTCCGGAGGGTCGGGGTGGACCGGGGGTGATCCGTTGTGGCATTGAGCATGTGGGTCCCATCGCTTCGGAACGTGTTCGCGCGCTCCCGGGAGGCTGCGGACGTCCGAGGATGGAACGATAGCGGATCGGGCCCCGCCGCGGGGGCCCCGTCAGAGCGGCCGGGGCACCCCGGGCAGGCCGGCGTGGGACGCCGAAGCGGGCGGGTGGTCGGCGGCCATCAGTCGGGGGTGCGCGCCAAACACCTGCGGCAGCGATTTCTGTTCCGGCAGCACGTAGATCACGGCGCGGCGGGTGGCGAAGGTGGGGGCGATGTGCGCGTCGAAAAACGCCGCCGGCACGTTGATGCAGCCGTAGGAAATGCGCTTGTCGGCCACCGAGTTCGAGGCCAGGCGCTCCAGCCGGCGCTCGCGGGGCTGCGTGGTGCGCACCCGGTGCATGGAGACGGCGGCCTCGTGGTCCACCCACACCACGTCTTCGCCGGTGTGGTTGCGTCCACGGATGCCCAGGAAGCGCCCCGCGGGTGTGGTGCGCTCTTCGGGGCGCACGTCTTCGATGGGCCGCAGACCGATGCCGGGCACCGTGTCGTCGCCCTGGGCCGAGCCCAGCAGCACCGGCGTGGAGGCGCTCAATCGCGCCGCCGCGTCGAACAGGTAGAGCTGGGCCGCTTTCTTGTCGATCACGACGAAGGCCATGCCGGCGTTGTCGCCGGTCTCGACCACCCAGTGGGCGAGCAGGCGGGTGTCGTCGGAGGCGGCGGCGCTGCCCAGATCGGGCAGGCGAGGGGGCTGGCCGCTGGCGGCACTGGCCACGGCCGGTCCCTGCAACGGCGTCCGGTGGTGTGGCGGCAGCAGCAGCGCCAGCGCGGCGATGCCGACCAGCGCGCCGCGCCGGATGTCTTCGATACGGAACAGGCGGGTCGCGTCCCGTGGTTCGGATGGGGAATCTGGATGGGTGTGGACGTTCATGGTGTCACCCCGAAAGCCGCATGGCATGGAGCCTTCAGCAACGCCACCCCGGGGATGTCTTCGCCGGGGCGGCGCCGGGTCGAAGCGGGCCACCGATGGGGATCGGCCCGCTTCGGCCCCAGGGCATCAGTTGCGGTCGGCGCGCACCATGGGTTCGGTCATGCCGGTTTCGGGCGCGGTGGTGTCCGGCGCTGCGGGGGTGGCGGCCGGCGTGGTCGTCGTGTCCGCAGGCGGCGTCATGGGCTGCGCTTCGGTCGCGGGCGTCTGGGCCTCAGCCGGGCCCGGGGTGGACTGGGCGTAGGCCAGACTGACCGCACCGACGATGGCCAGGGCGGACAAGGAGGTGGTGACGAATTGTGTTGCCTTCATGATGGGTTTCCTTCAGCGTGACTGCACAGGGCAGGGGGTTGATGAATCCAGCCGGGAAATGCCGACCGGATTGCAGACTAGGGGGCGCGGTGTGATGCGTCTGTGCGAAAACACACACAAAACCGAGAGCGCTTGCTCTCCTCCCGCGGACGCCTCGCGAACGGACGTCTTCCCCTTTTGTTTCAGGGCCTGTATGTGCGGCAACGCACCGACCGGGTGGGGTCTGTTGGCGATGCTGAGGGTGTCACCCGGAGGAACCTCATGACACAGACCGCACGCATTGTTGGCACGGTGGAATACCGCGAAGGCGATGGCCCGAACATCGTGATCCGCCGCGGCCCGGTGACGCTGGAAATGGGGGCCAACGACGTCACGCTGAGCTGGGTCGACGAAGAAACCCACGGCTCGGCGGCCATGCCCTTGATCGACTTCAAGCGCTACGTGGCTGAAGGCGTGATCGTGCTGGACTCGTGAGCGGCTGAGGGCAGTTGGTCGGCGGCTTCTCGCAGCAGGTCGCGCAGCCAGATCAGGCCCGGATCGCGGCTGCGGTACTTGTGCCACTGCATGGCCTGGTGGAGGGTTTTCATCGGCATCGGCACAGGCCGTATCTCGATGGGCAGCAGGCCCTGAAGCTTGCTGGCGAGTCGCGAATGCACGGTGGCGATCAGGTCGGTGCCGACCACCAGATAGGGCATCGCGCTGAAGCTGTAGGTGGTGAGTCCGATCTCGCGGGTCAGCCCGTGGTCGTTGGCCAGCCAGGTGTCGAACACCGGCAGACTGCCATCGGGCGGGCGCATCGATACGTGGCGCGCCATCATGTAGCGCTCCATCGTCAGGCTACCCAGCGCCAGCGGGCTCTCCCGCCACACCACACACACGAAGCGGTCGTCGAACAGTTGGTCCAGCGGATGGTCCGGCGAACAGAAGTTCTCCGGAATGATCAGCAGGTCGGCCTCGCCGCGCTCCAGGTGGCGGTGGGGCTGGTTCACCTGGGGCTTGAGGTTGAAACGTGCCCGGCTGCCGCGCTGGCTGGTCAGCGCCAGCATGCCCGGCACCAGCACCTCCATCGAGTAGTCCGAGACAAACAGCGTGAACTCGCGGTCCGATGCCGTCGGGTCGAAGGCGGGTCGCGCGGCCACCGTCGTGTCGATGCGCACCAGCACATCGCGCACCGCCTCGTGCAGCAGCTCGGCACGCGGCGTCAGCTCCATGCGACCCCCCACCTGCACCAGCAGCTCGTCGTCGAAATACTGGCGCAACCGCGAGAGCGCGTTGCTCATGGTGGACTGGCTGAGGAACACGCGCTCGCCGGCCCGCGTGACGTTCTTTTCGGTCAGCAGGGCGTCCAGCGCAACGAGCAGGTTGAGGTCGAGTTTCTTGAATCGCATGGCGGGGTCGGCTGCTAGTGTGCATCAGCCTTGGCGAGGTGGCGGGCGGGGTCCACAGGGTTCTAGGGTTTGCCCTGATATTTCAAAAGCCGATGGAAAGGATTCGCACAACCCATTTCCCAGGGCATGTCCTTCTCCCTAAAGTCGCGGCTCGTCTGATCTGGATCAAGTTGCCTGGATCGACGAGGACCCCACACCTACAAGGAGACAAGCCATGCCCGTTCGAGCGAATGCCCGAAAAGCCCCTGCGCGCAGGTCCGCCGCACGCCCCGCGTTTTCCTGCCTATTTCTGGCGCTGTTGACGGCCCAGTCGGCCTCGGCGATCGAGATCGACACCGGCAACCCCGACTGGACCCTGCGCTGGGACAACACCGTCAAGTACAGCCTGATGCAGCGCCTCAAGAGCGCGTCGCCCACGCTGTCCGCGCAGATGCCGCTGACCGTCAACCAGGACGACGGCGACAACAACTTCAAAAAGGGCCTGGTCTCCAACCGGCTGGACCTGCTGACCGAGCTGGACCTCGCCGGCCCGGGCTACGGCGCCCGCCTCAGTGGCGCGGCCTGGTACGACAGCGTCTACAACGGCAAGACCGACAACACCGGCTTCACCGCCAACCACCGGCCGGGCACGGCGTTCGCGCCCGAGACCCGCGACCTCATGGGCCGCAAGGCCGAGCTGCTCGACGCCTTCGTCTACGGCAAGTTCGATCTGGGCGAGCGCCCGGCCTCGGCGCGGCTGGGCCGCCATACCCTGCTCTGGGGCGAGAGCCTGTTTTTCGGTGCCAACGGCATCGCGGGCGGCCAGGCGCCGCTGGACCTGATCAAGCTGCTGTCGGTGCCCAACGCCACCTTCAAAGAGGTCGCCATGCCCACCGGCAAGCTCTCCGGCCAGGTGCAGCTGACGCCCGACGTGTCCCTGGGCGCCTACCTCGCCTACGAATGGGAGAAGACCCGCCTGATGCCGGCGGGCGCCTACCTCTCGAGCAGCGACTCGCTCGGCCCCGGCGCCGAGCGCATCCTGGCCGGCCCCACGGCCAGCTTCGAGCGCCAGCCCGACCTGGACGCCAAGGACAGCGGGCAGGGCGGTGTGCAGCTGCGGTTCCGTGCGCCGTCGCTCGACACCGACTTCGGTCTCTACGCCATCCGCTACCACGCCACCACGCCCAGCAACATCAACACCGTGCTCACGGGTGTGCCCCCCGCCGTGATGCCCAGCAGCTACCGCTGGATGTACCACGAGGGCGTGCGCGCCTTCGGCGCCAGCTTTGCCAAGTCGGTGGGTGAGTGGGGTTGGGCCGGCGAGGTCTCGGTGCGCCAGAACACGCCACTGGCCAGCTCAGGGCAGAGCACGCTCTCGACCATCGGTGTCAACGCGGGACTGAACAACAACAGCAACCCCGGCTACGCCGTGGGCGAGACGGCACATGCGCAGGTCTCGTGGATTGCATCGCTCGGGCCGTCTTTCCTGTCGAGAGAGTCGTCGTTCGTGGGTGAAGTGGCGTGGAACACGCGGCTGAAAGTCACGCGCAACGAGCACATGCTCAACCCCAATGCCGACAAATCGGCGCTTGGCATGCGCATGGTCTTTTCGCCGACCTACCGCCAGGTGCTGCCTGGCCTGGATCTCTCGCCCAGCATCGGCCTGGGCTACGCCAAGGGCAAGTCTTCGGCCGTCGGGCCGGGCTTCGGCGTCGACGGCGGCGGCGACATCAGCCTGGGCCTGAATGCGGTCTACCTCGGGTCCTGGAACCTGGGCGTGAACTACGTGCATTTCCTGGGTAAGGCCGCGCCCACGCTCGACGCCAACAACAACGCCGTGTACCAGCAGGCACTGAAAGACCGGAACTACCTGACCGTGTCGCTGCGCACCACTTTCTGACCGAGGAGACCCCCATGAAACACATGTCCCATTGGGCCCCGGCGCTGTTGTGCGCCCTGGTGGCCACGACCGCCGCCCACGCCGGCGTGACCGCCCAGGAGGCCGCGCGCCTCAAGACCGACCTGACCCCCCTGGGCGCCGAGCGCGCCGGCAACAAGGACGGCAGCATCCCGGCCTGGACCGGGGGCTACACCACCGCGATTCCCGGCTTCAAGAACGGTGGCCGCCGCGGCGACCCGTTTGCGAGCGAGAAGCCGCTCTACAGCATCACCGCCGCCAACATGGCCGAGCACGCGGCCAAGCTGACCGAGGGCACCCAGGCCCTGCTCAAGAAGTACCCGCAGACCTTCCGCGTCGATGTCTACAAGACCCATCGCACCGCGGCCGCGCCGCAATGGGTCTACGACAACACCTTCAAGAACGCCACCAGCGCGAAGATCGACGGCGGCGTCGTCGCCGGCGCCTTCGGCGGCATTCCGTTCCCGATCCCCAAGACCGGTGAAGAGGTCATGGCCAACCACGAGCTGCACTGGCGCGGCGAGGCCTGGCAGGCCGACTTCCGGGGCTACCTCGGCACGGCCAGTGGCCAGCGTGTGCTGTCGGTCGAGGGCCGGGGCGACTTCCAGATGCCGTACTACGCCAACGGCGAGGCCGACAAATTCAATGGCGGGTACTGGGCGATCCGCCTGGTCAACAGCGGCCCGCCGGTGCGGGCCGGCGAAGCCATCACCGGGGTCCTGAACCTCGACCAGGACAAGAGCTCGTCCTGGGTCTACCTGACCGGCCAGCGCCGCGTGCGCAAGCTGCCCAACGCCTGCTGCGACACGCCCACCCCCGCCACCGCCGGCGTGGCCAGCTTTGACGAGGTTGACGTCTTTGCCGGCCGCAACGACCGCTTCGACTGGAAGCTCGTGGGCAAGCAGGAAATGCTGATTCCCTACAACAGCAACCGCCTGCACACCCCGGCCAAGGACAGCGACGTGCTGCTGGCCAACCACCTCAACCCGGACCATGTGCGCTGGGAGCTGCACCGCGTGTACGTGGTCGAGGCCACGCTGAAAGCTGGCCAGCGCCACCAGGCGCCCAAGAGCCGCTACTACGTGGACGAAGACACCTGGGTGGCCGTGCTGGGCGACCGCTGGGATGCCAAGGGCCAGCTGTGGAAGACCATCTGGTCGCACCCGGTGGTGATGCCCGATCTGCCGGCCACCACGCCGCAGCAGCAGTGGGGTTTCAACGACCTGATCTCGGGCGCCTGGTACGCCAGCGGCGTGGTCAACGAGCGCAACCAGCACTACAAGATCGTGCCGCGCCGTCCGGACAGTTACTTCACGCCCGACGCCATGGCCGGCGACGGCGTGCGCTGAGCGGACCCCACCATGCGTCTGTCGAAACCCCTCGCTGCGACCTTGCTCGTGACCACCCTCGCGGTGGCCGGGCCGGCCCTGGCCCAGACCCGGGTGGGCGATGCGCTGCAGCGGCCCGCCCTCGCGGTGAAGGCGCCGCAGCGCGCCGTGCTGCTCGCGGCGGCCCAGGCCGGCGCGCGCCTGGTGGCGGTGGGCGAGCGCGGCATCGTGGCCCTGAGCGACGACCGCGGTGCCCACTGGCGCCAGGCCCCCAGCCCGGTGAGCGTGACGCTGACCATGGTGCGCTTCGCCGACGAGCAACACGGCGTGGCCGTGGGCCACGGCGGCACGGTGCTGACCACCACCGACGCGGGCACCAGCTGGCGCCTGCGCCTCGATGGCCGGCGCCTGGCCGAGCTGGCCAAGGCCGCCGCCACCACGCCCGCTGCGCAGCAGGACGCCGAGCGCCTGCTGGCCGACGGACCCGACAAACCCTTCCTCGACGTGCTGCAGTGGGACGCCAAGCGCCTGCTCGCGGTCGGGGCCTACGGGCTGGCCTTCTACAGCGCCGACGGCGGCGAGAGCTGGGCGCCCTGGATGGACCGCCTGCCCAACCCCAAGGCCCTGCACTGGTATGTGGCGCGGCGCGCGGGCGACACCCTGCTGCTGGCCGGCGAACAGGGCCTGCTGGCCCGCTCCGGCGACGGCGGCCAGACCTTTCAGACCATGAATTCCCCTTACAAAGGCAGCTGGTTCGCCGGTGAGATCCGCGCCGACGGTCAGGCCGTGCTGGCCGGGCTGCGCGGCAATGTGTGGCGCTCCACCGATGGCGGCGCGCAGTGGACGCAGCTGGCCTCGCCGGTGCCGGCCACCATCACCGCCATGGCGGTCGACGCCAAAGGCGGGCTGCTGCTCGCCAGCCAGGCCGGCGTGGTGCTGCGCCTGCAGGGCGATGCGCTGCTGCCGCTGAAGGCGCCCCCGGTGCCCATGCCCTCGGCCCTGCTGCCGCTGCAGGACGGACCGCTGCTCACGCTCGGTGTGGCCGGTGTGGTGCCTGTTGACGCGGGAGCGCTTCAATGAGTACCCAGGCATTCGATCCCCGCTCGGGCTCGCTGATCGAGCGCGCGCTGTTCAACCACCGCGCCATCGTCGTGCTGCTGTGTGCGCTGGTCACGCTGCTGCTGGGCTGGCAGGCCACGCGCCTGCAGCTCAACGCCAGCTTCGAAAAGACCATCCCCACCAGCCACTCCTACATCCAGAACTACCTCGCGCACCAGGCCGAGCTGAGTGGCCTGGGCAACGCGGTGCGCATCGCGGTGGCGCGGCCCGAAGGGAGCATTTATGACGCGAAGTACCTCGACACCCTGCGGCGCCTGAGCGACGAGGTGTTCCTGCTGCCCGGCGTGGACCGCGCGCGCATGAAGTCGTTGTGGACTCCGACCACGCGCTGGGTCGGCGTGACCGAAGACGGCCTCGAAGGTGGGCCGGTGATCCCCGACGGCTTCGATGGCTCCCCGCCCAAGCTGCAGCAGCTCGCCGCCAACGTGGCGCGCTCGGGCGAGATCGGCCAGACCGTGGCGCGCGATGCGAAGTCCTCGGTGATCTTCGTGCCGCTGCTCGCCAGGGACGCCGAAGGCCAGGCCATCGACTACGCCCGGCTCTCGGGCCAGCTCGACGCGTTGCGCGCGACCTACGAAGCCGAAGGCGTCACGGTGCACATTACCGGCTTCGCCAAGATCGTGGGCGACCTGATCGACGGCGTGAAGGCGGTGCTGGTGTTCTTCGCCATCGCGGTCGCCATCGCCACCGCCATGGTGTTCTGGTACACGCACTGCGTGCGCTCCACGCTGCTGGTGGTCACGGCCTCGCTGATCGCGGTGGTCTGGCAACTGGGCCTGCTGCCGCTGCTGGGCTACGCGCTGGACCCGTATTCGATCCTCGTGCCCTTCCTGGTGTTCGCCATCGGCATGAGCCACGGCGCGCAGAAGATGAACGGCATCATGCAGGACGTGGGCCGCGGCGTGGACAAGCTGGTGGCCGCGCGCTTCACCTTCCGCCGGCTGTTCCTCGCCGGACTCACGGCCCTGCTGGCCGACGCGGTGGGCTTCGCGGTGCTGCTGGTGATCGACATCCAGGTCATCCGCGAACTGGCGACTGCCGCGTCCATCGGCGTGGCGGTGCTGATCTTCACCAACCTGATCCTGCTGCCCATCCTGTTGAGCTACACCGGCGTGAGCGCGAGCGCCGCCGCGCGCAGCCTGCGATCCGAACAGGCCGATGCGGCGGGTGCGGACAAGCACCCGATGTGGGCCTTCCTCGACCGCTTCACCCGGCGCCCCTGGGCCTCGGTGGCAGTGGCCGTGGGGCTGCTGATGGGCGTGGGCGGTTTCGTCGCGAGCACGCAGCTCAAGATCGGCGACCTCGACCCCGGTGCGCCCGAGCTGCGCGCGGACAGCCGCTACAACCGCGACGTGGCCTTCATGAACGCGGCCTACGGCGCGGGCAGCGACGTGCTGGCCGTGATGGTGAAGACGCCCGAGGGCCAGTGTTCGGCCTACGAGACGCTCAACAAGATCGACGCGCTCGAGTGGGAGCTGCGCCAGATCGACGGCGTGGAGAACACCAACACGCTCGCGCTGCTCAACCGCCGCGTGCTCTCGGGCCTGAACGAAGGCAACCCGCGCTGGTACGAGTTCCTGCCCAACCAGGACATGCTCAACACCGTGACGGCCAGCGCGCCGCGCGGCCTCTACAACGACGCCTGCGGCCTGCTCACGGTCTACGTCTACCTGCGCGACCACAAGGCCGACACGCTGAGCCGCGTGGTGGACCACGTCGAGGCCTTCGCCCGGGTCAACAACACGGCCGACACGCAGTTCCTGCTCGCCGCCGGCAGCGCCGGCATCGAGGCCGCGACCAACATCGTCGTCAAGGACGCCTGGCGCACCATGCTGCTGATGGTCTACAGCGCCGTGGTGCTGCTGTGCTTCATCACCTTCCGCTCCTGGCGCGCGGTGGTGGTGGCGGTGCTGCCGCTGGTGGTGACCTCGTTCTTGGCCGAGGCGCTGATGGTGGCGCTGGGCATGGGCGTCAAGGTGGCCACGCTGCCGGTGATCGCGCTGGGCGTGGGCATCGGCGTGGACTACGCGCTCTACATCCTGTCCATCACGCTGGCCCAGCTGCGCGAGGGCAAGAGCCTGTCGGACGCCTACTACCGCGCCCTGCTGTTCACCGGCAAGGTGGTGATGCTCACCGGTGTCACCCTGGCCATCGGCGTGATCACCTGGGTCGCCAGCCCCATCAAGTTCCAGGCCGACATGGGTCTGCTGCTGGCCTTCATGTTCCTGTGGAACATGCTGGGTGCCCTGCTGCTGGTGCCGGCGCTCGCGCATTTCCTGCTCAAGCCAAAAGCCGTGGCGCCGGACCTGGTGGTCGAGGCTTTCGGTGCACAACCGGCGGTTCGCTGAAGGGAGACCCCATGTATCAACATCTGCTGGTTCCTCTGGATGCAAGCCCGCTGGCCGCCGTGCTGATCGAGCGTGCCGTGGCCTATGCCCGGGCCACGGCGGCCCGCCTCAGTTTCCTGCACGTGCGCGACGACCTGAGCAGCCATGGCGACGGTGCCTTGCTGCACGCCCTGTCGCCCGAGCTGTTTGCCCAGGCGGCATCGGGCAACGCCGCCGTGCTGGTCGCCCGGGCCGAGACCGCCGCACGGGCCGCCGGTGTGACCGCCCATGCCTTGGTGGTCACCAGCGAACGACCGGCCGAGGCCATCTTGCGGACGGCCCATGAGCGAGGCGCCGACCTGATCGCGCTGGCCTCGCACGGACGCCGCAAGGGTCTCGGCGGTCTCAAGGGCGCGCTCGTCGGATCGGTCACTCGCCAGTTGCTGGAGCAGTCCGACCTGCCGGTGCTGGTGATGGCGGTGGAAACCCACCTGCCGCAATACAGCGACGAGCAGCGTGCGCTCATGGTGCTGCGTGATGAACACCGATCGCTGTCGGCCGTGCTCAACGCCTTGCTGACCGAAACACAGCGCCCTGCGCCAGCACAGGACCGGGCACTGCTGAGGGCCATGCTGTTCTACATCGAGCAGTTCCCCGAACGCCTGCACCACCCCAAGGAGGAGACACAGCTGTTCGCTCGCCTGCGCCAGCGCACCACGGCTTTTGACGGACTGCTGGATGAGCTGCAGGCACAGCACGCCCAGGGTGCCAGCGCTTTTGTCGCGCTGCAACGCAGCCTGCGGGCCGAGGAGCTGACGGACTTTGCCGCGCAGGCGCAGACCTTCGCACATCAGCAATGGCGCCACATGGACCACGAAGAAAAAGTGGTGCTGCCCGCCGCCAGCCAGCACCTGCTGCCCGAGGACTGGCGGGCCATCGCCGAGGCTTTCGAGGCCAACGCCGACCCACGCCTCGGAACCGGCGAGTCCTTCGATCGCCTGGCCTCGCGGCTGCTGGAACTGGCTCGCAGGGCCTGAAACGCTTCATCACAACGCTCTCACTTCATTGCTTCACACACGAACATGTTCAAGTATTTCCCCACCAACTACGTCTGGAACCTCTCGGTCGATCTCGCGATCGAGATGGGCGCGCGCATCGGCGAAATCGAGCAGATGTGCGCCCCCCTGCAGGAGGCCGCCAAGGCGCCGGACGCCGCCGGCACGGCCGCCTTCCGCGAGACCTGGGTGCGCATGGCCGACCGGCTCTGCGAACTGGCCGCCGAAGACGAGGCCATGGGCCGCCTGTTGTCGGCCGGCGAAAAATACCGCCGCGCGGCCAGCTACCTGATCACCGCCGAGCGGCTTCAGGCACACAATGCACCCGGCCGGCTGGCGATCTACCAGCGCGAGCTGGCGCTGTTCGAGAAGGGCTCGCGCCTGCTGGGCGACAAGGTCCAGCGGGTGGAGATTCCGTATGAAGGCAAGCACCTCTCGGCGTTGTACTACCCCGCCGATGGCCTGCAGCCCGGCGAGCGCGCGCCCCTGTGTGTGCAGCTCAACGGTCTGGATTCGACCAAGGAGATGAAGCATCTCGTCGGTCTGCCGCTCTGGCTGGCCAAACGCGGCGTGTCGTCCCTGGTGGTGGACCAGCCCGGCACGGGCGAGGCGCTGCGCCTGCAGGGCCTGACCGCACGCTTCGACACCGAGCACTGGGCCAGCCGCGTGGTCGACTGGCTGGAGCAGCGCGACGACGTGGACCCCAAGCGCATCGGCTGCGAGGGCGTCTCGCTCGGCGGCTACTACTGCCCGCGCGCCGTCGCGATGGAGCCGCGATTTGCCTGCGGCGTGGCCTGGGGTGCCAACCACGACTGGCGCGACGTGCAGAAGCGCCGGCTGGAGAAGGAAGGCGACTTCCCGGTGCCGCACTACTGGGCCCACGTCTGCTGGGTCTGGGGCGCCAAGGACATCGATGACTTCATGCGCATCGCCGAGGACGTGCACTTGGACGGCGTGGTCGAGAAGATCCGCGTGCCGTTCCTGGTGACGCACGGTGAAAAGGATTCGCAGATCCCGCTCAAGTGGGCGCACCGCACTTATGAGCAGCTGATCAACAGCCCCAAGCGCGAACTCAAGGTCTTCACCGACCGCGAAGGTGGCGCCCAGCACGCCAGCTTCGACAACTCCATCAACGCCGGCCACTACATCGCTGACTGGCTGGCCGAAACCCTGGGTGGCCGCACGGCCTGATCCTTGCCGACCGTTGAACCCTGCCATCAAACCCATTTCCCAAGAAACGACCTCCATGGACATCTCGATCGACCGGCGCAGGCTGCTGCTGGCCTCCATAGCGCTGGGCGCCGCCAACGGCGGAACGCCGGCCCAGGCCGCAGCCCCCGGCCAGAGCAGCCCCATCCACCCCGATCTGGCCGTGAAGCTCATCATCGTCGGGCGCCGTAGGCCCGGCACCACCCTGGCCGAGCACCGTCACCACATCCGCAAGGTCCATGGCGAGCTGGTGCTGCAGAACATCGCGGCCGACCCCGCCAACGCCCCGCGGCGCTATGTGCAGAACGCGGTGTTTGACGGCTCCTTCCGCGCCAGCGTCCCCGGTACCGACCCCTTTGCGCTGAACCGCGACTTCGTCACCCAGATCTGGGTGCCCGACCTGCAGACCTTGGGCCGCGCCCGGCAGTCGCCGTTCTACCTGCAGAAGGTCAAGCACGACGAAGACAACTTCGTCGACCAGGCCAACGTCGTCTTCATGCCCGTGCGCGAGCGCGTGGTGGCGGGCACTCCCGTGCCAGGCAACCAGCGCGTCAAGCTCTTCGGCTTCGTGCAACGGGCAGCCAACGCCGCCCCAGAAGACTTCCGCCGCGCCTGGGGCTCGACGGCATGGACCACGGGGGGCAGCGGCCCGTTGCGCCATGTGCAGAACGACACGCTGCCGACGCCCATGGGCCCAGCGCCCCTCGACGGCATCGATGAATGCTGGTTCGGCGACGAAGCCAGCGCCTACGAGTTCCTGGGGCGGTGGAACGCCTGGGTGAACGACACCCTGGTCCGTCCCGGCCTGGCGGCCGCCGGCAGCCATTTCGCGCTGCTGGCCCGCGAGGACGTGGTCCATGCCGGCCCCCAATGACCCCTTCACCCCACCTCCGATAGGACACACCATGAAAATCACCGGACTGGAAACCCTGGTATTTGGCGTCGAGGACCTCGACGGCTGCGCACAGTACCTCAAGGACTATGGCTTGATCGCGGCGCGCGAGGACGCCCGCGGTGGCCGCTACGAAGCGCTCGATGGCTCGGCGGTCGAACTCGCCCTGGCTAGCGACAGCGCCCTGCCCCCGGCCATGCCCAACGGCTGCCTGCTGCGCAAGACGGTACTGGGCGTGACCGATGCCGCCACGCTGGACGCCATCGCGGCCGAGCTGGGCAAGGACCGCGACGTCAAGCGCCTGGCCGACGGCAGCCTGGAGTCGGTCGACGACGCCGGCTTCACGCTGGGCTTCCAGATTTCCCGCAAGCGCGACCCGGGCCTGCCAGGCGAAATCGCCAACGTGCCTGGCTCACCGTTCCAGCGCCGCGCCAACCAACTGGGGGTCGATCCCGCCGCCGGGCCGATCCGTGCGCGCACGCTCTCGCACATCGTCTACTTCGTGCCCGATGTGGCCAAGGCCGAAGCCTTCTACGTGAACCGCCTGGGCTTTCGTTGCACCGACCGTTTCACCGGCGTCGGCCCGTTCCTGCAACCCGGCGGCTCGCTCGAACACCATTCGCACTTCCTGATCGGCGCGCCGGAGTTCATGAAGGGCGTGGAGCACTTCACCTTCCACTTCAACGGACCGACCGAAGTGATGCGCAACGGCAGCCAATTCATCGAAAAGGGCTACCAGGCCTTCTGGGGGCCGGGTCGCCACTGGTTTGGCTCCAACTGGTTCTGGTACTTCAACAGCCCGTTTGCCTGCCACGTGGAGATGGACGCGGACATGGACCTGCACGACAGCACCTGGACCGCGCGCGAGGTGCCGATGAGTGCCGACGCCTCACAGGCCTTTTTGCTGCGCTCCCGGGAAACGTGGATCCCCGGCCCCGGCTCATCCGCCAACGGCGACTACGCATGAATGCCATGGGCACGCACCGCTGGCCGCTGTGTCACGACCACGAACTGGCGGAAGGGCAGGTGCGCGGCTTCGACCCTGAGGGAGAAGGGCAGGACACGCTCTTCGTCCTGCGGCATGAAGGCCGGTTGCACGCCTGGGCCAACGCCTGTCCGCACATGGGGGTGCCCATGGCCTGGAGACGGCACGCGTACCTGAACGCGAGCGGCACCCATGTGCAGTGCCATGCGCACGGCGCGCTGTTCGACAAAGCCAGCGGGCTGTGCGTGCAGGGGCCATGCCTGGGGCAATCCCTGAGGCGGCGCGAGCTGGTGGTGGACCAGGATGGCCAGGTGAAGGTGCTGGCCCTGATGAACAAGATTTGAAAAACTATCCTACGAGGTGACAACATGACAGCAGTGAACAAGGTATTGGTGATCGGCGGCGGCTTCTCCGGCATGGCGGCCGCGATCCAGTTGCGCAAGGTCGGCGTCGCCGTCGACCTGGTGGAGATCGATCCGCACTGGTGCCCACTGGGCGCAGGCATCACGGTCAGCGGGCCGACGCTGCGCGCCCTGCAGACACTGGGCGTGTACGAGGCCGTGGTCGAGCATGGCATGGTGTCCGACGGGCTGGAGCTCTGCACACCCAACGGCCACAAGATGGCCGACATCCCGACGCCGTCCCCCATGGGCTCCAGCGTGGGCGGCGGAGGAGGGATCATGCGACCGGTCCTGGCCCGCATCCTTTCGGAGGCGACACGCCAGGCCGGCGTCGAGGTGCATCTGGGCTGCACGCACACGGCGATCGCACAGGATGCCGATGGCGTGGACGTCACCTTCACCGACGGACGCAGCGGTCGTTATGACCTGGTGATTGGCGCCGACGGCGTGCACTCGGCGCTGCGTGCGGCCTTCTTCCCGGAGGTCAAGCCACCCGAATACATCGGCCAAGGCGTCTGGCGTGCCGTGATGCCCCGCCCCGACACCGTCATCCGCCCGCGCATGTGGCTCGATGAGCACATCAAGATCGGCGTCAACCCGGTCTCGAAGACGCACATGTACATGTTCATCACCGAAGACCGGCCGACCAAGGAACACATCGACACGACCACCTGGCCGCAGGTGTTCGCCGACCTGATGGGCGCCTTCCCCGATCCGCTGATCCAGTCCTTGATTCCGCACGCGCTCACCCCCGAGGCCGCCATCGACTACCGCCCGCTGGCCAATCTGCTGGTGCCCGCCCCCTGGAACCGGGGCCGCGTGGTCCTGATCGGAGACACCGTGGCCGCCACCACGCCGCACCTGGCCTCGGGAGCCGGCATCGGCATCGAGAGCGGTATCGTGCTGGCCGAGGAACTGGGCGCCGCCGACGATCTGCAGACGGCGCTGGACCGGTTCCACGCCCGCCGCTTCGGCCGCTGCGAACTGGTGATCCGCAACTCCGAACGCCTGTGCCGCATCGAGATCGAGGGCGGTGACAAGCAGGAGCACAGCCGCATCATGCGCGAGTCGCTGATGGCGCTGGCCCAGCCCATCTGACCCGGAGAGCACGATGAACACACACTCCACCAGCACCTTCGGCCACGTGGCCCTGATCGTCGCCCACTGCGCCGGCATGATCGACCTGGTTGCGCTGCCTGTCTGGGTCGGCACCCTGATCCAGCACTACCAGCTCGACCCGCAGCAGGCCGGCGGCCTGGCCACGCTGTTCCTGATCGGCGCGGTGGTCTCCAGCGTCTTCCTGGCCTCGCGTTTCCAGCGGGTCAAGGGGCGCTGGGTGGCCGCGGGCGGCTACGCCCTGGCGGCCGCCTGCTTCGGCGCGCTGTCGCAGCCGCAGGACTACGCCACCATGGCGGTGCTCCACGCGGTTGGCGGCCTGGCCGCCGGGGCCGCGCTGAGCGTCACCCACGGCACCATCGCGCGCAGTTTCAACCCGCACCTGAAATTCGCCATCGTCGGTATCGGCCTGGGGGTGTTCGCGGTGCTGTTCCTCGGTGCTTCACCCAAAGTGATCGAGGCGGCCGGTGGCTACATGCTGTTCGCCATCTTTGGTGCGGTGATGCTGCTGGCCTCACTGGTTTGTGCGGTCGGCTTTCCGCAGCCCGAGCGCGAGGCCATGGCGGTGGGCACGCCCGCCACCCGCATTCCACGCGCCGTCTGGTTCGGTATCGTGGGCATCAGCGCCATGGCCCTGGTGCAGTCGATGACCTTCAGCTTTCTGGAGCGGGTCGGCTCCGACCGGGGCTACAGCCTGACCCTGATCACGGGCGTGCTGGTGGTGCTGGGCATGGTCAACCTGTTGCCTGCCGGATTGGCGGCGATGCTGGAAAAACGCTGGCATGCGCGCCGCGTGCTGCTGGCCGGCCCGGTGATCCAGGCGCTGCTGGCCGCGACGATCATGAACGCGCCCAGCTTCTACGCCTACGCCGCGGCGGCCTCGGTGTTCGCCGCCGTGATGATCTTCACCCACACCTTCGCCTTCGGATTGATGGCGCGGCTGGAACCCAGCGGCCGCGCCATGGCCGCCACGCCCGCGATGCTGATGGTGGGCGCCGCCATCGGCCCGGTGTTCGGCGGCACCCTGGTGAAGACGGCCGGCTACGGCAGCCTGGGTCTGGCCGCGGTGCTGATCGGTGGCGTGGCGGTGTTCTGCATGTCGCGCTTGCCGGGACAGGTCCCCACTGCTGTCGCACAGGTGCCCGCATGAAACCACAACGCCGCTTTGTCGATCTCTCGATCTACCTGGAAAACGACGTGCTCTCCGATCCGCCGCCGCTGGCGCCGAAGATCACCTACCAGAAACACGCCGACACCCTGCCCGAATTCATGGCCATGCTGCCGGGCACCGCGCCCGAGGACTACCCCGACGGCGAGGCCGCGGCCGCCGAGTGGGTGACGCTGACCACGCACAACGGCACCCACCTCGACGCACCCTGGCACTTCCACTCCACGCAGGACGCGAAGAACGGCGGCAGCAGGCCCTCGATCACCATCGACCAGGTGCCGCTGGCGTGGTGTTTCCAGCCGGGCGTGAAGCTGGACTTCCGCCACTTCCCCGACGGCTACGTGGCCACCGCGGCCGATGTCGAAGCCGAACTTCAACGCATTGGCCACACCCTGGAGCCGCTGGACATCGTGGTGGTCAACACCCGCGCCGGCTCGCGCTACGGCCAGCCCGACTTCCTGGGCGCGGGCTGTGGCATGGGCTACGAGGCCACCATGTACCTGCTGGAGCGCGGCGTGCGCCTCACGGGCACCGACGCCTGGAGCTGGGACGCGCCCTTTTCCTACACCGCTCAGCGCGTGGCCGAGACCGGCAACAAGGCGCTGATCTGGGAAGGCCACAAGGCCGGCCGCGACATCGGCTACTGCCACCTGGAAAAGCTGCACAACCTCGAAGCCTTGCCGCCTACGGGTTTCACCATCAGCTGTTTCCCGCACAAGATCCGCGGCGCCTCGGCCGGCTGGACACGCGCGGTGGCGATTTTTGAAGACTGAACTGAAAACCGATTTGAAGACGGACACGCCATGAGCTTCCCACCCATCCACCGCGTCGTCACCGGCCACGACGCCGACGGCAAAGCCATCGTCGCGAGCAGCGGCCCGCTGCCCACCGTGGTCGAGATCACCGCGATCCCAGGCACGGTGTTCCACGAGGTCTGGAGCACCGCCGCCACCCCCGCCCCGGTGGACAACGCCGCCGACCCGACGCTGGGCCCGCTGATGCTGCCGCCGCCCAAACAGGGCACGCGCATCCGCTTCGTCGACATCCCGCCCGACACGGCCGAGTTCCTGGCCCAGGGCGCCGGCAAGATGAAGGACGCCTTTGCCCAGATCGGCGACGAGGAGGCGTCGACCGTGAAGGCCCATTCCCCCCACCCGCTGATGCACCGCACCGAGTCGGTCGACTACGGTATCGTGATCGAGGGTGAGCTGACCCTGGTGCTCGACGACAGCGAGGTGCAACTCAAGCCCGGCAGCGTGGTCGTGCAGCGCGGCAGCAACCACGCCTGGGCCAACCGCTCGGGCCAGCCCTGCCGCGTGCTGTTCGTGCTGGTCGACGGCGCCTACGAGCCCTCCCTGGCGGCCGCGCTGGCCGCGCGCTGACACCACCCCCATTGCCGGGAACACCCCCATGAAATTCGCCACCCTCAAAGACGGCACGCTCGACGGCTGCCTCGCCCTGGTCTCGCGCGACGGGCAGCGCGCCGTGCGCGCCAGCGCCGTCGCGGCCAGCCTGATTGACGCCCTGCAACGCTGGGACGAGGTCCACCTGCCGCTGTGCGATCTGTACGAGTCGCTCAACGCCGGCAGCGCGCCCGGCGCCTTCGCCTTTGACCCCGCCGCCTGCGCGGCCCCCTTGCCGCGTTGCCCACAATGGCTCGACGGCTCGGCCTTTCTGAACCACGGTCGCCTGATGGAGGAGGCCTTCAACGCTCCGCCCATCCCGCTGTTCGACACCGTGCCGGTGATGTACCAGGGCGCGAGCGACGACTTCCTGGGCCCGCACGACGACGTGCCGCTGCCCAGCGAGGCCGACGGCATCGACTTCGAGGGCGAGTTCGGTGTGGTCACCGGGCCGGTGCCGATGGGCGTGTCGCCCGAGGCGGCACTGGCCTGCGTGCGCCTGGTGGTGCAGATCAACGACTGGAGCCTGCGTGCGCTGGGCCCACACGAAATGAAGACCGGCTTCGGCTTTCTGCAGGCCAAACCCTCCACCGCCTTCGCGCCCGTGGCGGTGACGCCCGACGAACTGGGCGAGGCCTGGCGCGACGGCCGGGTGCAGATGCGGCTGCAGGTGCAGTGGAACGGCGAGCGCTTCGGTGAGCCGCACGGCGGCGAGATGAACTTCCACTTCGGCCAGCTCATCGCCCACGCGGCGCGCACGCGCCGGCTCACGGCCGGCAGCATCGTCGGCTCGGGCACGGTGTCCAACGTGTCGCGTGCGGCCGGTTCGGCCTGCATCGCCGAACGACGCGTGATCGAGAAGATCGACCAGGGAGAGATCCGCACCGGCTTCATGCGATTCGGCGACCGCGTGCGCATGCAGGCCCGCTTCGACGGTGGCGCGGACGGACCGTTTGGCGTGATCGACCAGCGCGTGGTCGCCATGGCCGCCACAGCAGGCGCTGCCTGAGCGTGGGTGGGTATGCCATGCACGTGCTGATCACCGGCGCCGCCGGATTCCTCGGTCGCGCCCTGGCGCAGCGCCTGATGCCGGGCCGCCCGCTGGGCAGGCGGGCCGTCGGCCAGCTCACGCTGATGGACCTGGCCTTCGAGCGCGCGGCGGGAGCGGGCGTGTGCCAGCGGGCGATCGACATGGGCGACGCGACGGCCTTGCGCGCGGCATTGGCCGAGCGACCGCCCATCGACCTGCTGTTCCACCTCGCCAGCGTTCCCGGTGGCACGGCCGAACAGCATTACGAGCTGGCGCGTCGCGTCAACCTGGACGCCACCCAGACCCTGCTGGAGCAGGGGCGTCAGCAGGTGGTGCGGGGCGGAGCGGCGCCGGTGTTCGTATTCGCCAGTTCCATTGCGGTCTTTGGCACCATGCCCGCCAAGGTGGACGACGACACGCCCGCGCGGCCGCAGCTGAGCTATGGGGCGCACAAACTCGTGGGCGAGGTGCTGGTCAACGACTTCAGCCGTCGCGGCTGGGTGGACGGGCGCTCGGTGCGCATCCCCGGCGTGCTGGCCCGCCCCCCCGAGCGCACCGGACAGCTCTCGGCCTTCCTGAGTGACCTGATCCGCGAGCTGGCGGCGGGCCGTCCCTTCACCTGCCCCACCTCGCCCCAGGCCACCACCTGGGCCTCCTCGCTGCCCTGCGTGGTGGAACAACTGCTGCACGCGGCCCGCTTCGACCCGGCCCTGATCGGCGGCGAGCGCGTGCTGACCCTGCCCACGCTGCGTTTTGCCATGGCCGAACTGGCGCAGGCGGTCGGCCGCGTGCACGGCACGCCCGTGGACGATCTGGTGCGCTGGGCCCCCGATGCCCGCATCGAGGCACTGTTCGGCCGCTTTCCCCCACTGCGCACGGCCCGCGCGCAGGCCGCGGGGTTCCGCGGGGATGCCGACCTGGAGGCGCTGGTGCGCGGGGCGCTGGCGCCGCCCGAGCCGCCGGGGCAGGGCGCCTGAGCCTCAGTCCGGCAGCACCGCCGTGACCTCGATCTCCACCTTGGCCCGCGCTTCCACCAGGGCCGCGATCTGGACGCAGGTCATGGCCGGGAAGTGTTTGCCCATCACCTCGCGGTACACGCCGCCGAGTTCGCGCAGCCGGGCGTTGTATTCGACCCGGTCCACGATGTACCAGGTCATGCGCACCATGTGCTCGGGGCCGGCGCCGGCGCAGGCCAGCACCTCGCGGATGTTGAGCAGGGTCTGGCGGGTCTGCGCGATGAAGTCGTCGCTCTCGAACTGCTGGGCGCCGTTCCAGCCGATCTGGCCGCCGACGAAGACCATCGTGCCGCGCGCGGCGATGCCGTTGGCGTATCCCTTGGGGGTGGCCCAGCCGGGAGGTTGCAGGTGTTTCATGTGAGAGCCGTCATTCAAAGAAAAAAGCAAGGGTGGTGGACACTGCCAGCCCACCCGCGAGCGCCACAGACCAACCCAGGGACACCGAGGGTCCGGCTCCGCCGGCCCCAGGTGTCGCCCCCCTCCAAGCCGAAGGCGCCAGAGAGGGGGGTGGCGCCGTGAGGCGACGCGGGGGGTGTCATGTCCTGGCCCGCTGGCGCAGCGCGAAACGCTGCAGCTTGCCGGTTTCGGTGCGCGGCAGCTTGTCCACGAAGACCACGTCGCGTGGGTACTTGTAGGGTGCCAGGGTGTGTTTCACGTGGTCCTGCAGGGCCTTGACCTGGGCGGCATCGGCGGCCTCGCCGGGCTTGAGCACCACGTAGGCCACGATGACCATGCCGCGCTCGTCGTCGGGGCGGCCGACCACGCCGCACTCGGCCACCGCCGGGTGCAGCAGCAGCGAGGCCTCCACCTCCGGGCCGGCCACGTTGTAGCCGGCGGTGATGATCATGTCGTCGGTGCGCGCCTGGTAGAAGAAGTAGCCGTCGGCGTCCTGGCTGAAGGCGTCGCCGGGGAAGTTCCAGTCGTCCTTCACGTACTGCGCCTGGCGTGCGTCGTCCAGGTACTTGCAGCCGGTGGGGCCTTTCACGGCCAGCCGGCCCACCTGGCCGTGCGGCACGGGCTGGCCTTGTTCGTCCACGATCCGGGCCTCGTAGCCCGGCACCACCTGGCCGACCGCGCCGCGGCGCACCGCCTCGGGTGGCGAGGAGATGAAGATGTGGAACATCTCGGTGGCGCCGATGCCGTCGAGCATCTCCAGCCCACTGGCTTCTTTCCAGAGCTGACGGGTCGCATCGGGAAGGCCCTCGCCCGCGCTCACGCTGATGCGCAGTTTCCCGATGCCGTGCTGCTTCGCGAACGCAGCCATCTGGCGGTAGAAGGTGGGCGCGGTGTAGCAGATGGTGGCGCCCACCTGGCCAATGAGCTTGACCATGGCCTCCGGCGTGTACGGAATGCTGGGGAAATACACCGAGGCGCCCGCCCACATGGGAAACACCAGCAGGCCGCCCAGGCCGAAGGTGAAGGCCAGCGGGGGCGAGCCCATCACGATGTCGTCGGGTGTGGCGCGCAGCACGTGGCGCGGCCAGGTCTCGCAGGCGGCGATCAGGTCGCGGTGCGTGTGCACGGCGGCTTTCGGGCGACCGGTGGTGCCCGAGGTGAAGGCCAGCAGGGCGATGTCGTCGGCGCTGGTGGGGCAGGGCGTGGCCTGGTCGCTGGCATGGCGCGCCAGGGCCTCCAGCGAGTCGGGTAACACAATCGCCGCGTCGCCGGTGTTGAACACGCGCATGGGCATGCTCGCGGTGTCTGGGTCGGCCGCGAGCGCGGTCTTGAGTTCGTCCTGCAGCTTCACGTCGCACAGCGCCGCTGAAGGCTTGGACTTGTCGATGATGGACTGGAGCTCGGTGGCGCGCAGCAGCGGCATGGTGGCCACCGCGATCAGGCCGGCCTGCACCACGGCCAACCAGGCCAGCGCCATGGCGACCGAGTTGCCGCCGCGCAGCAGCACCCGGTTGCCGGGCACCAGGCCCATGTCGCGGGTGAGCACGTTGGCGATGCGGTTCACCTCGGCGCGGGCCTGCGCGTAGCTCAGCGTGCGCTCGTCGCTGCGCAGGAACGGCCGGTCGGCATGGCCGTTGGCCAGCGCACGATCCAACAGCGCCTGCACGGCGTTGAGCTGCCCGGGCAACTGCTGCAGCTCGGGCAGGTCGTAGCGCAGCTCGGGCCACTGCTCGCGCGGCGGCAAGCGGTCGTGGACGAATCGATCAACTTGAGCGGATGGCATGGGGGGCTCCTTCATTCAGTCTGCGTTCGCTGCCGGCCCGACACGCTCCGGACCGTGATCCGCAACGCATGAAGCGGTCCAGCCGAGGGGCACCGCCGGGCCGGCTTTGCCGGACGGCCAGTGCCCGCCCCCTTGAGGGGGGCGCGCGGAGCGCGGCGGGGGTGTGTCATCTCAAAGCCTGTTTGCCCAGAATGAGCAACTGCACCTCGCTCGCGCCCTCGTAGATGCGCAGCGAGCGGATGTCGCGGTACAGGTGTTCGATGGGCTGGCCCACCTGCACGCCGCGCCCACCGAACATCTGCAGCGCCATGTCGATCACGCGCTGCGCGTTTTCGGTAGCGGTGAGTTTGGCGCTGGCCGCCGCGGCCGTGTAGGCGGGGGTGCCCGCGCCGTTGGCGCTGCTGCGGTCGCGCATCCAGGCGGCGCGGTAGGTGAGCATGGCGGAGGCGTCGATCAGGGCGCTCATCTCGCCCAGCTTCGCTTGCGTGAGCTGGAAGTCGGCCAGGGTCTGGCCGAACATCTTGCGCGTCTTGGCATGGGCCACGGCTTCGGCGAAGGCGCGGCGCGCCATGCCCAGCGCGGCGGCGGCCACCGAGGCGCGGAAGATGTCCAGCGTCTGCATGGCGAGCTTGAAGCCGCCGTTGACGCTGCCCACCAGGGCATCGCTGCCGACGTGGCAGTCCATGAACGTGAGCGTGGCCAGCGGGTGCGGCGCCATCACCTGGATGTGGGCGCTGCTGTCCAGGCCCGGCGCGTCGGCGTTGACGATGAAGGCGCTGATGCCGCGCGCGCCGGCGTCCGGCTCGGTCTTGGCGAACACCACGTAGAAGTCGGCCATACCGCCGTTGCTGATCCAGGTCTTCTGGCCGTTGAGCGTCCAGCCGCTCGCCGTTGGCGTGGCGCGCAGCGCCATGGCCGCCACGTCGGAGCCGGCCTCGGGTTCGCTCAGCGCAAAGGCCGCGATCTGGTCGCCGCTGGCCACGGCGGGCAGGTGGTGCGCCCGCTGTGCCGGCGTGCCCGCGAGCGTGATGGCGCCGCTGCCCAGGCCCTGCATGGCGAACGCGAAGTCGGCCAGCGGGGAGTGGTAGGCCAGGGTCTCGCGCAGGATCACCAGGGCGCGCGAGTCCAGCGCGGGCAGCGCGCCGCCGTGGGCCTCGGGCACGCAGTAGCGCAGCCAGCCCGCCGCGCCCAGGCGTTGTACCCACTCTTTGCAGGCGGCGCGGTCGTCGGACTCGTCCACGTGTTGTTCGCGTGCCCAGGCCACGAGGCCGTTGGCCAGTGCGCGGTGGGCGTCGTCGAAGAAGGGCAGTTCGAGGTGCGCGGTCGGCGCCAGCGCGCCGTGTGGATGGGGGTGTTCAAAGGCAACCACATCAGTCTCCCTGGAACTGCGGGCGCTGCTTGGCCGCGAAGGCTTCGTAGGCGCGCCGGAAGTCCTGCGTCTGCATGCAGATGGCCTGGGCCTGGGCTTCGGCTTCGATGGCCTGGTCCAGCGTCATGGCCCATTCCTGGTGCAGCATGGTCTTGGTCATGCCGTGGGCGAAGGTGGGGCCTTGTGCCAGCTGGGCCGCGAGCTTGTGGGCGGCGGGCAGCAGCGCGGCGCTCTCGTGCAGCGCGTTGAAGAAGCCCCAGGCCTGGCCTTCGGTGGCCGACATGGCGCGGCCGGTGAACAGCAGCTCGCTGGCGCGACCCTGGCCGATCATGCGCGGCAGCAGGGCGCAGGCGCCCATGTCGGCACCGGCCAGGCCCACGCGGGTGAACAGGAACGCGACCGTGGCCGCGGGCGTGCCCAGGCGCAGGTCCGAGGCCAGCGCCATCATCGCGCCAGCCCCGGCGCACACGCCGTCAAGCGCGGCCACGATGGGCTGCGGGCAGGCGCGCATGGCGCTCACCAGCGCGCCCGTCATGCGGGTGAAGGCCAGCAGCTCGGGCATGCTCATCTTGGTGAGCGGGCCGATGATCTCGTGCACGTCGCCGCCCGAGCAGAAGTTGTCGCCCGCACCGGTGAGCACCACGGCCTTGATGTCGGTGGCGCGCTGCAGAGCCAGGAACCAGTCGCGCAACTCGGCGTAGGAATCGAACGTCAGCGGGTTCTTGCGCTCGGGGCGGTTGAGCGTGACGGTGGCCACGCCCTCGTTGACGCTGAGGGCGAAGTGCTGGGGCTGGTTGTTGGCCATGGCGCTGTACTGGCCGCGCATGGGGTTGTGGTCGGGGATGGGGTGTTTCATTTTCTTTACTCGCTGGCTTCGCCCATGCGTTGATTGATGTCGAGCTGGTGTTGTTTGACCTTGCCCAGCAGTTTGTGCAGGTTGTCCAGATCGCGTGGGCTGAGGCCCTCGAAAGCGTCGACGATCCACTGTTCGTGTTGCGTGGCCATGTGCTCGAAGGCGCTGCGGCCCTCGGGCGTGAGCCGCACCAGGAAGGCGCGACGGTCGCCTTCGACGCCCATGCGCTCCACCAGGCCTTCGGCCACCAGCTGGTCGGTGATCCCGGTGACGTTGCCGCCCGTGACCATGAGCCGGTGCGACAACTCCTTCATCTTCAGGCCCTCGGGGTGGCGCTCCAGCTGGGCCATGAGGTCGAAGCGTGGCAGCGTGGTGTCGAACTGCTCGCGCAGCCCGGCGCGCACGCGCTTTTCGATCAGTTGCGAACAGGTCAGCAGCCGCAGCCACAGCCGCAGCGACTGCGCGTGTTCGCTGTGGGCGCGGGCTTCGAGGTCGAGCGGGATGTTCATGCGGTTTCCTCGGGGGCGGCCTGGGCCAGGGGGGTGGCCGCCTGCAGGCTCTGCTGGCGCGCGATCTCGCGGTAGAGCTGGTCGCGCCCGCTTTCGTAGGGCCGCGGCCATTGAATGGCGCGGGTTTGCAGCTTGGCGGCTTCGTGCAGCGTCCAGGCCGGGTCGGCCAGGTGGGCGCGGGCCACGGCGCAGAGGTCGGCGCGGCCGGCGCCGATGATGCTGTTGGCGTGGTCGGCTTCGGTGATGGCGCCCACGGCCATGGTGAGAATGCCGGCCTCGTTGCGCACACGGTCGGCGAACGGCGTCTGGTACATGCGGCCGTAGACCGGCTTGGCCGCGCGCGTGGTCTGGCCCGAGGACACGTCGATCACGTCGCAGCCCGCGGCCTTGAACAGGCGGGCCATGGCCACGGCGTCGTCGGGGGTGTTGCCGCCGGGCGCCCAGTCGTGGGCCGAGATGCGCACGCTCATGGGCTTGTCGGCCGGCCACACCGCGCGCACGGCGGTGAACACTTCGAGCGGGTAGCGGCAGCGGTTCTCCAGCGAGCCCCCGTATTCGTCGGTGCGCTGGTTGGTGAGCGGGCAGATGAAGGCCGAGAGCAGGTAGCCGTGGGCGCAGTGCAGTTCGAGCCAGTCGAAGCCCGCGGCGGTGGCGCGCCGGGTGGACTCGACGAAGGCCGCCGTCATCGCGTCCATGTCGGCCCGGGTCATGGCGCGCGGCACCTGGTTCTGCGGCCCGTAGGGCAGGGCGCTGGCCGAGAGCAGCGGCCAGTTGCCGCTGGGCAGCGGCTCGTCGATCTGTTCCCAGCCGAGCTGGGTGGAACCCTTGGCACCGCTGTGGCCGAGCTGCAGGCCGATCCTGGCGCTGCTGCTGTTGTGCACGAAATCCACGATGCGGCGCAGCGCGGTTTCCTGGGCGTCGTTCCACAGGCCGGTGCAGCCCGGGGTGATGCGGCCCTCGGGCGTGGGGCTGGTCATCTCCACCATCACCAGCGCCGCGCCACCCAGGGCGCGCGCGCCCAGGTGCACCAGGTGGTAGTCGCCGGCCACGCCATCGGTGGCGCTGTACTGCGCCATGGGCGAGACGATGATGCGGTTCTTCAGCGTGAGGCCCCGCACGGTGAGCGGCAGCAGCATGGGCGGGGTGGGGTGTCGTGCCACACGATCCGGCGCCGGGCCGCCCCTAGCCGGATCAGCCCCCTCGGGGGGCAGCGACCCGCGCAGCGGCGGAGCGTGGGGGTAGCGAGCCTCCAGCCACGCCTCGTAACCCTCCAGCCACTGCGGGTCGCGCAGGCGCAGGTTTTCGTGGCTGATGCGCTGGCTGCGGGTGAGCAGCGAGTAGGCAAACTGTTGAATGTCCATGCCGGTGTAGCGGTCCACGTTCTCGAACCACTCGGTGGAGTTGCGCGCCGCGTTCTGGATCTTCAGCACCTCCACACTGCGGCGCGCTTCGTAGCCCTGCAGCACCTCGGCCATGTCGGCGTTGGCGTGGCGCGTGAATTCGTCGGCCAGGTCGATCGCGTCTTCCAGCGCGAGCTTGGTGCCGCTGCCGATGGAGAAGTGGGCCGTGTGGGCGGCGTCGCCCATGAGCACGATGGGTGTCTTTTTGCCTGCAATGTCTTGCCAATGCACCCAGGTCTGGCAGATCACGCGCGGGAAGCGGATCCAGTTGGCCGAGCCGCGCAGGTGTTTGGCGTTGCTGATGAGGGCGTTGCCGTCGAGGTATTTCGCGAACAGCTTTTCGCAGAAGGCCACGCCGTCTTCCTGGCTCATCTGCTCGATGCCGTGGGCCTGCCACACGTCTTCCGGGGTCTCGACGATGAAGGTGGAGGTCTCGCCGTCGAACTTGTAGGCGTGCGCCTGGAACCAGCCGTGTTCGGTCTGTTCAAAAGCGAAGGTGAAGGCGTCAAAGGTCTTCTTCGTGCCGAGCCAGACGAAGCGGCATTTGCGGGTGTCGATGTCGGGCCGGTAGGTGGCTTCGTAGCGCGTGCGGATGCGGCTGTTCAGACCGTCGCTGGCGATCACGAGGTCGGCGTTGTACTGCTGGGCGAGCGCCTGATCGTCGGTCACGTCGGTTTCGAACACCAGGTCCACACCCAGTGCGAGGCAGCGCTCCTGCAGGATGTTGAGCAGGCGTTTGCGGCCGATGCCGATGAAGCCGTGGCCGGTGGAGCGCACGTGCCCGCCCTTGTAGAACACCTCGATGTCGTCCCAGTGGTTGAAGGCGTCGGCCATCTGTTGGGCCGACTCCGGGTCGGCCACTTTCAGGTTCTGGAGTGTCTGGTCGGAGAACACCACGCCCCAGCCGAAGGTGTCGAACGGGCGGTTGCGCTCGACCACCGTGACGGTGAGCGAGGGGTCGCGCCGCTTCATGAGCAGGGCGAAATACAGGCCCGCGGGGCCGCCACCGATGCACAGGATGCGCCGCAGCGCCGGGATAGAGGTGTTCATGTCTAATTAGTTTAGACCTGAAATATATCGCGCCAACCGGGAAAACCCGTATGTCGTTGACCCAACCGGTGGCCCGGCCGCACCGTTGGTGCAAGAATGAACCATCAACCCTAGGAGGCGATCATGTCCCTGTACCGCTTTAAATCACGTGAAACCGGCGATCTCGTCATGCTGCAACCGCATGGCAAACGCATCCTGGAAATCCTGGGCAAGGATCCCTCGGGCCCCGGTGTGGTGCAGCCCGATCAGATGGCCGCCGCGGTGCGGGCGTTGCAGGACGCGATCGTGGCCGAAGAAGCCGAGCACCAGCGGCTGAAGGAAGAGGCCGCTGCTCAGGGCGAGCTGCCGCCGGAATTCGAGACGGTGAGCCTGCGCATGCGCTGTGCCCCGTTCATCGAGATGCTCAAGCGCTGCGAGCAGGCCAAGGTGGACGTTGTCTGGGGTGTGTGAAGCTGTAGCCCCCACGCTCCGCCGCTGCGCGGGTCGCTACCCCCCGAGGGGGCTGATCCGGCTTGGGGCGGCCCTGCGCCGGATCGTGTCGCCCCCACGCTCCGCCGCTACGCGGGTCGCTACCCCCCGAGGGGGCTGGGCCTGCCTTGGGGCGGCCCGGCGGCTGGCCCTGTGGCCCCCACGCTCCGCCGCTGCGCGGGTCAGTCCACCTTCGCGCCCGAGGCTTTCACCACCGGGGCCCATTTGCTGATCTCGGCTTCGATCTGGCGGGCGAATGCTTGCGGTGTGTCGCCGCCGGGGATGGCCCCGAGCGACAGCAGGCGGGCTTTCACCGCGGGCAGGTTGAGCGCCTTCGTGGTCTCCTGCTGCAGGCGGTTGACGATGTCGGGCGGCGTGCCCGCGGGCGCGAGCAGGCCGAACCAGGAACTGGCTTCGAAACCTGGCAGGGCACCGGCTTCGGCCACCGTGGGCAGCTCGGGCATGCTGTCCGAGCGCACCGCGCTGGTCACCGCGAACGCCTTGAGGTGGCCCGATTGGATGTGGGGCATGGCCGAGGGCAGGTTGTCGAACATCACGTCCATCTGCCCGCCGATCAGGTCCTTCAGGGCCGGGCCGGACCCGCGGTAGGGGATGTGGGTCATGAAGATCCCGGTGCGCGCCTTGAACAGCTCGCTCGCGAGGTGGATGGAGGTGCCGTTGCCACTGGACGCCATGTTGAGCTGGCCCGGATGGGCCTTGGCGTAGCGCACGAAATCCGGTACCGACTGGATGCCCAGTTCCTGCGCTCGTTTGGCGTTCATGACCATCACGTTGGGCACACCGGCCACCAGGGTGATGGGGGCAAAGTCTTTTTGCGGATCGTAGGGCAGACTGGCGTAGAGCGACTTGTTGATGCCGTGCGTGCCGACGGTGCCCATGAGCAGGGTGTAGCCATCGCCGGGCGCCTTGGCCACCAGGTCGGCGCCGATGTTGCCGCCGGCACCTCCCCGGTTGTCCACCACGACAGGCTGACCCAGGGCCTTGCTGAGCTCGGGCGCCAGCACGCGCGCGAGGATGTCGGTGGTGCCGCCCGGGGCAAAGGGCACCACGATGCGCACCGGCTTGGACGGCCACGCGCCCTGCGCCGCGACCAGGCCCGGCAGCAGCGCGGTGGCGCCAAGGGTGGCGAGCGCGATCAGTTGTCGGCGCCGGGTGCGAGGGCTGGGTGGTCGGGGGCTGGCGCGCATGGGTGTTTCCTGGTGAGGGTCTGCAACTGCGGCCGCAGGGGCTGGCCCGTCACGATGCCCAGCGCGCGCGCCGCTTCGTTGGCGTGGCTGACCACGCCGCAGGCGAGTGTAGAAGCGGCCTGCCCGATGCAGGCGCTCGTATGCGACACGGTGCAGGCGGCCAGCCCCTGGGCCTGCAAGAGCGTCAGACCGGCGACACCCGCCGCGTCCTTGCCCACGCCCGCATCGTTGAACACCGACAGCAGCGGCCGCACGGCCAGCGCATAGCGGGCGGCGCTCAGGCCCCCGTGTGAACCGCTCAAGGCAATGCAGCCCGCGTCGGCGGGCTGCAGCTCGGCGATGGAATCCACCACCCGGGTCGGGATCATGTCGGCCTCTCCCCTCGCTGGCGCGCGTGCCTTGGCCGAGTGGATGCCGTGGAACCGGCTCCGCCGGGCCACTGGCATCGTCCCCTTGAGGGGACGGCGCGCAGCGCCGCAGGGGTGGTCAACGGTCAGTCTGCGAACTGACCGGCCGCGTCGATGGCGGTTTTAAGCTTGGTGATCTCGCCGGCCACGTAGGCCTTGTGACCGGCCGGGGTCACGCGGTTGTCGTTCACCACCACGGCGCCCAGCGCTTCCTGGCGCTTGATGAACTCGGGGTCCTTCAGAGCGACCTGCAAAGCGTCATTGAGCTTCTTGGTCACGTCGGCCGGCGTGCCCTTGGGGGCATACATGGCGTGCCAGATGGTCAGGTTGAAGCCCTTCAGGCCCATCTCCTGCAGCGAGGGGTAGTCCTTGAGCAGCTTGTGGTTGGACAACGGCTTGGCCGTGGTCACGGCAAAGGCCTTGACGCGGCCGGCCTCGATCTGGCTGGTGGTGTTGGTGGTCTGGTCACACATCACGTCCACCTGGCCGCCGATCAGGTCGTTCATGGCCGGGCCGGTGCCGCGGTAGGCGATGGTGGTCATGGACTTGTCCAGCTTCACGGCCGACTGCCACATCAGGCCGCACAGGTGCGAAGCGGAGCCCAGGCCGGCGTGCGCCAGGTTGAGCTTGCCGCCGTTGGCGCGGATGTAGTTCTCGAAGTCGCGGTAGGTCTTGGCCGGCAGCTTGGGCGCGCCCAGCAGGGTCATGGGCACGTCGTTGATCATGCCCAGGTACTCGAAGTCTTCCAGCGGCTTGAACTGCTGCTTGCGGTACAGACTGGTGGTGGCGGCCATGCCGATGTGCCAGACCAGCAGGGTGTGGCCGTCGGGCGTGGCGCGAGCGACCTTGGTGGCGCCGATGGTGCCGCCGGCACCGGCTGCGTTTTCCACCACCACAGTGGCGCCGCCCAGGGGCTTGCGCAGGGCTTCGGCCAGTTGGCGGGCCACCAGGTCGGTGGGGCCGCCTGCAGCGAAGGGCACCACCAGGGTGATGGGCTTGCTGGGGAAGTCCTGGGCGAAGGCGCCCGACGAGACGGCAGCGGTCAAGGCAAAAGCCAGGATCTTGTTCATGCAGATGCTCCTATGGGTTGAATATTCGACGCTGAATCGTAGTCCCTGGACACAAGACAAAAATCGCGGGAAGTACGTATCCGGCACTCGGGGGAAACCCTGTGTTTGAGCGATGTCATGGCCGGTCAGGCGGGCTACTGATAACTCCGCGCGTCCTCGATCACCTTGCCGTCGTTGGGCAGGCTGCCCGGGCTCACCACCTGGATCTCGCCGCGCAGCTTGGTGACCTCGCGCACCGCCGCTTCCAGCTGCGCTCGCAGGCCGTCGGTGGTGTCCGTGGTCTCGACCAGCAGGTTCATCCGGTCGTTGGCCATTTCGCCGCTGACCACCAGCCGGGCCTTCTGCACCTGGGGGAAACGCCGCACGATCTCGGCCACCTGCGAGGCGTGCACGAACATGCCCTTGATCTTGGTGGTCTGGTCGGCACGCCCCATCCAGCCCTTGATGCGCGGCGCGGTGCGCCCGGTGGGGCAGGTGCCGCTCAGGATCGCGGACAGGTCGCCGGTGCCGAAGCGGATCAGCGGGTAGGCCGGGTTCAGGCTGGTCACCACCAGCTCGCCCACCTCGCCCTCGGGCACCGGGTCGCCCGTGCCCGGGCGCACGATCTCCACGATCACGCCTTCTTCCAGCACCAGGCCCTGGCGCGCGCGGGTCTCGTAGGCCACAAGGCCGAGGTCGGCGGTGGCGTAGGTCTGGTACACGTCCACGCTCTGTTCCTTGAACCAGGCCGTCAGGCTCGGTGGGCAGGCCTCGCCACCGACCGAGGCCTTGGTCAGGCTGCGGATGTCGGCACCGCTCTCGGCCGCCTTTTCCAGCAGGATGCGCAGAAAGCTGGGCGTGCCGGTGTAGCCGTCGGGCTGGAGCGCCAGCATGGCGTCGAGCTGCTGTTCGGTCTGGCCGGTGCCGGCGGGGAACACGGTGCAGCCCACCGCGTGCGCGCCCGACTCCAGGATGAAGGCGCCCGGTGTCATGTGGTAGCTGAAGCTGTTGTGCACCAGTTCGCCCGCGCGAAAGCCGGCGGCATACAGGGCGCGGCCGGCGCGCCAGTAGTCCTTGGAGGCGCCCTCGGGTTCGTAGATCGGGCCCGGCGAGGCGAACACCCGCGACATCGCGGGGCCACGTAGCAGGGTCGAAAACCCCCCGAAGGCATCGCCGCCCGCGGTGCGCGAGGCCTTCTGCTTGTCCAGCAACTCGTGCTTGCGGATCACCGGCAGGCGCGCGAGCGCTTCGCGGCTGTTCACGCCAGCCGCGTCCACCCCCTTCAGCAGCTCGGCAAACGCAGGGCTGTTCGCCTGCGCATGCGCGATCTGCACCGACAACGCAGCCATCTGCGCCGCCTCACGCTCGTCAGGGGAGCGGGTTTCCAGGGCATCAAAGAATTGGGTCATGGCTGAAAACTACAGAAGTGGTGTGAGGGGGAGTAATCTCAGAACGCGGTGGAACCGGCTTCGCCGGGCCAGGAGCAAAGCCCCCTTGAGGGGGTGACGCCGAAGGCGGCGCGGGGGTTGGCCATCAAGCGAGCCAACGCTTTCTGCGCTTGTACGACTTCACGTCCTTGAACGACTTGCGCTCACCGCCGCCCATGCCCAGGTAGAACTCTTTCACGTCCTCGTTGTTGCGCAGGTCGGCCGCGGCGCCGTCCATCACGATGCGGCCCGATTCCATGATGTAGCCGTAGTCGGCATAGCGCAGCGCCATGTTGGTGTTCTGCTCGGCCAGCAGGAAGGTGACTTTCTCTTTGGTGTTGAGGTCTTTCACGATCTCGAACACCTCTTCCACGATCTGCGGCGCCAGGCCCATCGAGGGCTCGTCGAGCAGCATCACGCTGGGGTTGGTCATGAGCGCGCGCCCGATGGCGCACATCTGCTGCTCGCCGCCCGAGGTGTAGGCCGCCTGCGAGGTGCGGCGCGTCTTCAGGCGCGGGAAGTAGTTGTAGACCTTCTCCAGATTCGCCGCGATCTCGCCCTTGTCGGTGCGCGTGTAGGAGCCGGTGAGCAGGTTTTCCTCGATGGTCAGGTGGGCAAAACAATGCCGCCCTTCCATCACCTGTACCACGCCCCGGTTCACCAGGTCGGCCGGCGTGAGGTTTTCGATGCGGTCGCCGCGCAGCTCGATGCTGCCCTTGGTGACCTCACCGCGCTCGGCCTTGAGCAGGTTGGAGATGGCGCGCAGCGTGGTCGTCTTGCCCGCGCCGTTGCCACCCAGCACGGCAGCGATCTTGCCCTCGGGCACGTTGAGCGAAACGCCCTTCAGCACCAGGATCACATGGTTGTAGATGACCTCGATGCCGTTGACGTTGAGAACGATGTTGGGAGTGGTGCTCATGGTGTGTTCCTCGTGAACCATTCACAAGACGCGGCGCGCCGGTCTTGTGGATGGCGGCTGAAGTCAGCCGCCGAGACCCGCCGCAAGTGAGGTGACCCCATCCGGGGACACCGCGGAACCGGCTTTGCCGGGCCGCAGGTGTCGCCCCCTTGAGGGGGTCGCCGCGCAGCGGCGGCGGGGGTGGGTCAAGACTGACAGTCTTGACCCGTCCTGCGGGTCAGCTTCTTCTCGGCGGCGTACTTGTCGGCCGCGGCCTTGACCATGGGCTTGATGATCTGTTCATCGGCCTGGTACCAGTCGCTGCTGAACGCCCACTTGCTGCCGTCCCAGGTGTGGATGCGGGCCCAGGCCGCGCCCATGTGGTCCTGGCAGCTGGTGGAGATCGGGCGCATCACGCCCTTGAAGCCCAGCGCGTCGAGCTTGGCCTGCGTGAGGTTGAGGTTTTCATAGCCCCAGCGCGCCTGCTCGCCGGTGACCACTTTGCCCTTGCCGTACTTTTCCTGTGCGGCGCGAACACCCTCCACCGCGAACATGGCGCTCATGAGACCGCGCATGTAGAGCACCTGGCCCACTTCTTCCTTCGGCCCTGTGCCTTCGCCCTTGGCGTGCACCTTGTCCAGGATCTCCTTGACCACGGCCGAGCCGGTTTCGGTGCCGTGCTGCATGGTGATGGCGTTGTAACCCTTGGCGCCCGCACCCACGTCCTTCACGTCGGGTTCGGCACCGGCCCACCACACGCCGTACATCTTCTCGCGCGGGTAGCCGGTGGCCTGCGCTTCCTTCAGCGCGGTGGAGTTCATCACGCCCCAGCCCCAGTTCAGCACGTAGTCGGGGCGGCTCTGGCGGATCTGCAGCCAGGTGGCCTTCTGCTCCACGCCGGGGTGGGTCACGGGCAGCAGGCTCAGCGAGAAGCCGTGCATGGCGGCGCGCTCCTGCAGCAGCGGGATCGGCTCCTTGCCGTAGGGGCTGTCGTGGTAGACCAGCGCGATCTTCTTGCCCTTGAGCTTGTCGTAGCCACCTTCCTTCTTGGCGATGTGCTGGATCAGCACGTCGGCCGCCACCCAGTAGGTGCCGGCGATCGGGAAGTTCCACTTGAACACGCCACCATCGGCCGACTCGCTGCGGCCATAGCCGGCGGTGATCAGCGGAATCTTGTCGCCCGGGGCCTTTTCGGTCAGAGCGAAGGTGATGCCGGTGGACAGCGGCTGGAACACCGTGGCGCCACCGTTCTTGCCCTTCAGGCGTTCGTAGCACTCCACGCCGCGGTCGGTGGCGTAGCCGGTTTCGCACTCTTCAAACGAGACCTTCACGCCGTTGATGCCGCCACGGGCGTTGGTGAGCTTGAGGTAGTCGGCATAGCCGTTGGCGAAGGGCACGCCGTTGGGCGCGTAGGCGCCGGTGCGGTACACCAGTGAGGGAAAGAACTGCTCCTTGGCCTGGGCCATGGCAGCCGTCGGGACCACGGCACCCGACAGGGCGGCACAGGCCAGCGACACGGAGAGAACCAGATTACGCATTTTCATCACTTGTCTCCTAAAGGAACGTTCAAACACACACGCAAGAAATCGTTGAAACCGCAGCGAAAGGGGGGAGCCATAACTAGTGTGGAAAGGGCCAGAGGCGAAGCTTCTGCTTGCCGATGCTCCAGAGCTTGGCCAGCCCGTGCGGCTCCACGATCAGGAACCACACGATCAGCGCGCCAAACACCATGAACTCCGTGTGGGACACGGCGGCGGTGGAAATCTCCACGCCGAACAGCGCGCCCAAGGCCGGCAGGAACTGGTTCAGGAAAATGGGCAGCACCACGATGAAGGCCGCGCCGAAGAAGCTGCCCATGATGGAACCCATGCCGCCGATGATCACCATGAACAGCAGCTGGAACGAACGGTCGATGGAGAAGGCCGCCGGTTCCCACGAGCCCAGGTGCACGAAGCCCCAGAGCGCACCGGCCACGCCCACGATGAACGAGCTGACCGCGAAGGCGCTGAGCTTGGCGTACATGGGGCGGATGCCGATCACCGCGGCGGCCACGTCCATGTCGCGGATCGCCATCCACTCGCGGCCGATGGCCGAACGCACCAGGTTTTTCGCCAGCAGCGCGAACACCACCAGGAAGGCCAGGCAGAACAGGTATTTCTGCAGCGGCGTTTCGATGGACAGGCCGAACACCTGCAGGTTGGACACCGAGACCGAGCCCGAGGCGTTGTTGTTGGTGAACCAGCCGATGCGCAGGAAGGCCCAGTCGCAGAAGAACTGCGCCGCCAGCGTCGCCACCGCGAGGTAGAGCCCCTTCACCCGCAGGCTCGGGATGCCGAAGAACATGCCCACCAGCGTGGCGAAGAAGCCGCCCGAGAGCAGGGCGATGATCAGCGGCATGCCCTCGATGCGGATGTAGGTGTTGTAGGCCATGTAGGCCCCCACCGCCATGAAGGCGCCCGAGCCCAGCGAGATCTGGCCGCAGTAGCCCACCAGGATGTTCACGCCCAGGGCGGCCAGCGCCAGGATCAGGAACGGGATCAGGATGGCGCGGAACATGTATTCGTCGGCCAGCATCGGCACGCCGATGAAGGCGAACGCGATCAGCACGAGGATGGCCCAGCGGTCCTGCGCGATCGGGAAGATCTGCTGGTCGGTGCGGTAGGAGGTCTTGAATTGACCGTTTTCACGATAGAACATCTGTCAATTTCCTTAGTTGTTCACCATCACCCGACCCGGCGGGAAATGTCTTGCCCAGAGCTCCCGTGGAACCGGCTTTGCCGGGCCACTGGGAGCATCCCCCTCCCGCCGAAGGCGAGAGAGGGGGAAGACGCGAAGCGGCGCAGGGGGTGCTTCATGTCACACGCGGTCAATAATTTTTTCGCCGAACAGACCTTGCGGCCGGAACAGCAGGAACACCAGCGCCAGCACGTACGCAAACCAGATCTCGATGCCACCGCCTACGTAAGGGCCGAGGTAGACCTCGGAGAGCTTCTCGCCCACGCCGATGATCAGGCCGCCGATGATGGCGCCGGGCACCGAAGTGAGGCCGCCCAGGATGATCACCGGCAGGGCGCGCAGGGCCACCGTGGTCAGCGAGAATTGCACGCCCAGCTTGGAGCCCCAGATGATCCCGGCCACCAGCGCGGTGATGCCGGCCACGAACCACACGATCACCCAGATGCGGTTGAGCGGGATGCCGATGGACTGCGCCGCCTGGTGGTCGTCGGCCACCGCGCGCAGGGCCCGGCCAGTGCCGGTCTTCTGGAAGAACAGCGAGAGCACGGCCACCAGCAGCGCGGCCACGCAGGCGGCGTACACGTCTTCCAGGTTGACCAGCACGCCGCCCTCGAAGGTGCTCTCGAACAGGAACACCGGGTCCTTGGGCATGCCCACGTCGATCTGGTAGATGTCCGAGCCGAAGAGCGTCTGGCCCAGGCCGTCGATGAAGTAGGTGATGCCCAGCGTGGCCATGAGCAGGGTCACGCCTTCCTGGTTCACCAGATGGCGCAGCACCAGGCGCTCGATCAGCCAGGCCAGCGCGAACATGAGCACCGCCGCCAGCGCGAAGGCCAGCACGTTGCCGAGCAGCTTGTTCTCCAGGCCCAGCCACTGCGGAATCCAGCCGGAGAAGCGGGCCATGGCCAGCGCGGCGAACAGCACCATCGCGCCCTGCGCGAAGTTGAACACGCCCGAGGCCTTGAAGATCAGCACAAAGCCCAGCGCCACCAGCGAATACAGCATGCCGGCCATGAGGCCACCGAGGAGAGTCTCTAAAAAGAATGCCATCTTGTTGTCTCCGTGTTCAGTGGCTTGTACCGAGGTACGCGCTGATGACTTCTTCGTTGTTGCGAACCTCGTCGGGCGTGCCGTCGCCGATCTTCTTGCCGTAGTCGAGCACCACCACGCGGTCGCTGATGTCCATCACCACGCCCATGTCGTGTTCGATCAGCACGATGGTGGTGCCGAACTCGTCGTTCACGTCGAGGATGAAGCGGCTCATGTCCTGCTTCTCCTCCAGGTTCATGCCGGCCATGGGTTCGTCCAGCAGCAGCACCTGCGGCTCCATCGCCAGCGCGCGGCCCAGGTCCACCCGCTTCTGCAGGCCGTAGGGCAGCTGGCCCACGGGGGTCTTGCGGTGCGCCTGGATTTCCAGGAAGTCGATGATGTGTTCGACGTACTCGCGGTGCTGCTCTTCCTCGCGCTGGGCCGGGCCGATGCGCAGCGCCTGCAGGAACAGGTTGCTTTTGATGCGCAGGTTGCGCCCGGTCATGATGTTGTCGATCACGCTCATGCCCTTGAACAGCGCCAGGTTCTGGAAGGTGCGCGCAATGCCCATCTCCGCCACCTGGCGGCTGTTCATGTGCTTGAAGGTCTTGCCGCGGAAGTTGATCGAACCTTCCTGCGGCTGGTACACACCGTTGATGCAGTTGAGCATGGAGCTCTTGCCCGCGCCGTTGGGGCCGATGATGGCGCGCACCTCGTGTTCCTTCACGTTGAAGGAGATGTCGGTCAGCGCCTTCACGCCGCCAAAGCGCAGGCTGATGTTTTGAACGTCGAGGATGACGTCGCCGATCTTTTTCTGGCTCATCGTGCCCCCACGCTGGTCATTTCATGTACTGCGCTGCCCCCCGAGGGGGTCATCGCCACTTGGAGCGGTCCGGCGTGTCTCATGCGGCTGCTTTCACGGGTGCAAAGGTCCTGGCGTCGTCCACCTTCAGCGTGGCGCTCACGCTGCCGGTGCGGCCGTCTTCGAACTTCACCTGGGTTTCGATGTACTGCTCGGTCTTGCCGCCGTAGAGGGCGTCTACCAGCACGCTGTATTTGTCGGCGATGAAGCCGCGGCGGACCTTGTTGGTGCGGGTCAGTTCGCCGTCGTCGGCGTCGAGTTCTTTGTGCAGCACCAGGAAGCGGCTGATCTGGCTGCCGGCCAGCAGCTCGTCGCGGCTCAGGTCGGCGTTGACCTTCTCCACACACTCGCGGATCAGCTCGTACACCTCGGGTTTCTGCGCCAGGTCGGTGTAGCCGGCGTAGGGCAGGTTGCGCCGCTCGGCCCAGTTGCCCACGGCCTCGAAGTCGATGTTGATCATCGCGCAGACCTTCTCGCGCTGGTCGCCGTAGGCCACGGCCTCCTTGATGTGCGAGAAGAACTTGAGCTTGTTCTCCACGTACTTGGGCGCGAACATGGCGCCATCGTTGGCACCGCCCTTGATGCGGCCCACGTCTTTCACGCGGTCGATGATCTTCAGGTGGCCCGAGGCGTCGATAAAGCCCGCGTCGCTGGTGTGGTACCAGCCATCGGCCGTCAACACCTCGGCCGTGGCCTCGGGGTTCTTGTAGTAGCCCTTGAGCAGGCCGGGCGACTTCACCAGGATCTCGCCGGTGTCGCTGAGCTTGATCTCCACGCCCTCGCAGGGCACGCCCACGGTGTCGGCGCGCGCTTCGTTGTCGGGCTGCAGGCAGACGAACACGGCGGTCTCGGTGGACCCGTAGAGCTGCTTGAGGTTGATGCCGATGGAGCGGTAGAAGCTGAACAGATCCGGGCCGATGGCCTCACCGGCGGTGTAGGCCACCCGCACGCGGGAGAGCCCCAGGCTGTTGCGCAGCGGGCCGTAGACGAACACGTTGCCCAGCGCGTACTTGATCGAGTCCAGCAGGCCCACCGGCTTGCCGTCGAGCTTGTCCGGGCCGACGCGGCGCGCCACGTCCATGCAGGTGTGGAACATCTTGCGCTTGATCGCGCCCGCGTCTTCCATGCGGATCATCACCGTGGTGAGCAGGCCCTCGAACACGCGCGGCGGCGCGAAGTAGTAGGTGGGCCCCACTTCCTTCAGGTCGATGGTGACGGTGGCGCCCGACTCCGGGCAGTTCACCACGTAGCCGGCCACCAGCCACTGCGCGTAGGAAAAGATGTTCTGCCCGATCCAGGCCGGCGGCAGATAGGCCAGCACCTCGTCGTTTTCGGTCAGCTTGTCGAAGCGCGCGCCCACGGCCGCGCGGTCGATCAGCGTGTTGTGCGTGTGCACCACGCCCTTGGGGTTGCCGGTGGTCCCGCTGGTGAAGAACATCGCGGCCACGTCGTCGGGCTGTGCCATGTCCACCTGCTGCTGGAACAGCTGGGGGTGGATCTTCGCGAACGCCTGGCCCGCGCCCATCAGTTCTTCGAGCGCGCCCAGGCCGGGTTGGTCGTAGTTGCGCAGGCCGCGCGGATCGTCGTAGTAGATGTGCGAGAGCTGCGGGCAACGGTCGCGGATTTCGAGCATCTTGTCCACCTGCTCCTGGTCTTCCACCACCGCGAAGCGCACCTCGGCGTTGTTGATGGGGAACACGCATTCGGCGCCCACCGCGTCCTGGTACAGCGGCACGGGGATCGCGCCCAGCGACTGCGCGGCCAGCATGGTGGCGTAGAGCCGGGGCCGGTTGGCGCCGATCACCACCATGTGCTCACCACGCCGCAGACCGGCCTGGTGCAGGCCGCAGGCGATCGCTTCCACTAGCTGCGCCATGCCGGCCCAGGTGGTGGTCTGCCAGATGCCGTATTCCTTCTCACGCATCGCCGCCGCGCCCGGGCGGCGTTTCGCGTGGTCCAGCAAGAGCCGGGGGAAAGTCGTTTGCATTGCCGAAGTCTCCTGGGGCTGGGCCGTGGGGGCGCTCACTGTGAAGGCAGCGCGACCCCACCACGGTCGATTCATTCTGGTGCGGATGGTAGGCCGACGTTTGACGTTATGTTGTCCGTGCGACGACAATTGACGGGTCTACCCTCCTAGGACTTTCCCTAGGATTTGCACCCCATCCGATCGCTCGCCATGACCCCTGTGACGCCCGGCCGCACCGGCACCGCGCTGCGCGAACGCGCCCGCCCACCCACCGCCCAGGAGCTGGCGGAAATCCCCTGGCTGCACAGCCTCACCGCGAGCGAGAGCGCGCGTGCGCGCGATGCGCTGGTGGTCAGCGAAGTGCTGGCCGGCGAATACATCTGCCGCATCGGACGACCCGTCACCTACTGGTTCGGCCTGGTCGATGGTCTGCTCAAGATGAGCAACGACGACTCCATGGGGCCGGTCATCACCTTCACCGGCGTGGCGCCCGGCGGCTGGTTCGGCGAAGGCACCGTGCTCAAGCACGAGCACTACCGCTACAACATCCAGGCGCTGCGCAAGAGCCGTGTGGCCGGCCTGCCGGTTGAGACGTTCGACTGGCTGCTCGACCACTCGCTCGGCTTCAACCGCTTCGTCATGCACCAGCTCAACGAACGGCTCGGCCAGTTCATCGCCGCGCGCGAGATCGACCGCATCAACAACCCCGACCTGCGCGTGGCGCGCAACCTTGCCGCGCTGTTCCACCCGCTGCTCTCGCCCAACGTGGGCGGCATCCTGCGCATCACCCAGCAGGAGCTGGCCTACCTGGTGGGCCTGTCGCGCCAGCGGGTCAACGAAGCGCTGTCCACGCTGTCGGCCAAGGGCTGGATCCGGGTGGAATACGGTGGCCTGCGCGTGCTCGATCTGCCCGCGCTGCGCGCGGGCGCGCTCGATGGCTTGCCTGACTGACGGGCAGCGCTTGGCGGTGGTGTGTGATCTGGGATGATCCCCCCATGACCACCGACAAAAAGCCCAGCACGCTCAAGCTCAACCCGGGCGCTGCGAAGAAAACCCCGGCCGACCCCTTCGCGCCGCGCCGCGCCCCGGTGCGCCCGCCCGGCCCGGCCCGCGCCAAGAGCGTGTCCGCCTCCGCGCCCAAGCCCCCGCGTGAACCCTCGCCGGGCTTTGGCGCCAAGCGCGCCGGCCCCGAAGGCGAGCGCAACGAGCGTCCGCGCTACGGCGCAGACCGTCCGGGCAGCGACCGGCCCACAGGACCACGCCCCACCGGCGACCGCCCGCGCTCCGGCCCCGCCGCCGGCGCGCGCGGCGACGATCGCGGCTGGAGCGAGCGCCCGGCGCCGCGCCGGGCCGACCCGCGCGACCAGCCCTACGGTGCTGCCGACCGCCCACAACGCGGCCCGTCCCCCGCACCGCGCCCGCCGCAGCCGCACCGGCCCGACCTCGCCCGCGTCGGCAATGTGCGCGGCGAAATCCGCCTCAACAAACGCATGGCCGACCTTGGCCTGTGCTCGCGCCGCGAGGCCGACGAGTGGATCGCGCGCGGCTGGGTGCTGGTCAACGGCGAGCCCGCGGTCATGGGCATGCCCGTGGCGCCCGACGCCAAGGTGGAGGTGCTGCCCCAGGCGCGCCACCAGCAGGCCGGGCAGGTCACCATCCTGCTGCACAAGCCCATGGGCTATGTGAGCGGCCAGCCCGAAGACGGCCACGAAGCCGCCGCCACACTGATCGGCGCACCCAGCCAGTGGCGCGGCGACGCACGCCACCCGGCGGACAACCGCCGCTTCGCCCCCGAACACACCCGCGGCCTCGCGCCCTGCGGCCGGCTCGACATCGACTCCGTCGGCCTGCTCGTGCTCACGCAAGACGGCCGCATCGCGCGCCAGCTCATCGGCGAGAGCAGTGGCATCGAAAAGGAATACCTGGTGCGCGTGCACTGGGCGCCCAACGGCCCGCAAGGTGCAGACGTGGTCACACAGAATGTGCAGGCCGTCTTCCCCGCCGACAAACTCGCCCTGCTGCGCCACGGCCTGAGCCTGGACGACCAGCCCTTGAAACCCGCCCAGGTCGACTGGATGAACCCCGAGCAACTGCGCTTCATCCTCAAGGAAGGCAAGAAGCGCCAGATCCGCCGCATGTGCGAACAGGTGGGCCTGCACGTGGTGGGCTTGAAGCGCATCCGCATCGGCAACGTGGTGCTGGGCAATCTGCCGGTGGGGCAGTGGCGGTATCTGGGGGCTGGGGAGTCGTTTTGATGCGGATATCGCAACGGGATCGAAGGAGCGCGCCCCGTTGGCGGGCCTGTCGCGGCCGCTGCTCCGTGACATTTCTCTTGCGCTGAAGCAATAAGTCCTGGGCCGCGGCATTGTGTAACAAAGCCGGCAGGAGGATACTGCCACTGTAAGAAAATGAAACGGTGCCTTGCAGTGCCGCCAAGGTGAGGATCCGAGCTTCTGGGTTGATGCTGACCAAACCGTACCGAGGAGATCGACCATGCCTGATTTGAAGGCAGCGCGTGTGGCGGCTGTCGTCTTGACGCCGGGCTTGTGGCTGTGGCCGCTGTCGGATGCCATGGCGGGCAACGCCGTCAGGCTCGCGTCATCGGGGCCTCCGACGCTGGACGTGGCCGGCATGGACATCTTGGAGCTGGTCAACGTCAGGGTCTCGCCCTTCGAGGTTTCCACCCATCTGGACCAGGGCTACCGCGCCTCGAACTCGGTGTCCGGCTCGCGCTTCGACGCGCCGATCCGGGATCTGCCCTTCGCCATCCAGGCGTTCACCGAATCCTTCATCCAGGACCAGAAGCCGCAGAACCTCTTTGATGTGGCGCGCTACTCGCCGGGCGTCACCTACCGCAGCAACGACTTCAACGAGGGCAACGCCAACCTCGCGATCCGTGGCTTCGCGGTCAGCGCCACGCCCGGCCACGTTCAGGTGTTGCGCGACGGTTTCCACGGCCCCTCGATCTTCGATTTCACCAACATCTCGCGCGTGGAAGTCGTCAAGGGGCCGGCTTCCTTCCTTTATGGGCAAGTGGCTCCCGGCGGCATCGTCAACGTCATCACCAAGACCCCGCAGCCGACCTTTGCCGCCTCCGCCGGCGCGCGCTATGGCTCCTATGGCCAGCACCGGCTGGATGCCGACGTGACCGGGCCGGCGTCGACAACGCTTTTCTACCGGCTCGCGGCTTCCTACGACCAGGACCTGCGCTACTGGAAGCCCTACGACGCCCATTCCCGGAACATCTCGCCCTCCCTGCTCTGGCAGCCCAGCGACCGTGTCAGTGTGTCGCTCAAGTACGAAGCATTCGACAAGGTCGAAACGCCGCAGGTCATGCAGAAGCCCGGCTACAACGTCCAGGCCGGCGTCGTGCCGACCCCGGCCGACCCCAACCTGTCCGGCGTCGACGTGCCCGGCCTGCCGGACAACTGGAACAGCATGTCCTACGCGGACTACCGTCGCAGCAAGACCCGGGGCCTGAGCGCCTGGCTCGACTTCAAGGCGAATGACCGCTGGAATCTGCGCGCGGGCTACGCCCGCCAGTCCTACGAGGTGGATGCGCTGTTCTCCGGCAACCTCGGCATGGCCAACAACGCCACGCTCCTGCAGGGCCGCCGCCTGAGGGGCCAGACCTACACCAATGCCGACGACAGCTTCGGGGCCCATGGCGTCGGTAAATACCAATGGGGCAAGACCAGCCTGCGCCTGCTGCTGGGTGGGCAATACAGCCGCCGCCGGTTCGACAACTGGGCCGCACAGGCACCCAACGACCCGGCGCTTGGCAGCGACCCCACCGCGTCGCCGCTGCCGCTGTGGGACTTGAGCGATCCCGCCACCTGGAACCGCCATGTCTCGATTCCGCTCGCCGCGCTGACGGAAAACGCGACCGACACCACCACCGACTATGTCGACAAGTCGGTCTATGGTGGTTCGACCTTCGGTTTCTTCGACGACCGTCTGCTCGTGCTCGCCGGCTGGCGAAAGACCGCGACGCAAAGCCAGCTCGACAACCATCTGACGGGTTTTTCCCAGGCAAGGATCAAGGCCAGCGCGGTGACGCCGCAGTACGGGGTGTTGTACAAGTTCACCCCGGGTCTCGCGGCGTTCGCGTCCTACGCCGAGTCCTTCGTGCCCGGCACGCAAATCCTCAGGAACCCCGATGGAACGAGCCGGGCTGCCGAACCCACCCAGGGGCGCGGTCACGACATCGGCCTCAAGGCCGATCTGCTCGGCGGTCGCCTCTCGGGCACGCTGACGTTCTTCGACATCCGCAACAAGAACATCGTCAACGACCTGGCCGTCACGGACGCACAAGGCAACGTGGCCATCTACAACGTGCAGAGCGGCGAACAGCGCTCGCGAGGCTTCGAGCTGGACACCACGGCCGCGCTGACCGACAACTGGCAGCTGTATGTCTCCTACAGCCGCATGAAAGCCCGCATCACCGAGTTCAGCGGTAACGACGCGGCCATCCTCGCCCAGGACCCGGCCACGCTCGACGCCTCCGGGCTGGCGAACTACAGGAACGTGCTGCGCTTCCACAACGCGCCCTTGCAGATGAGCGCGCCCCACCTTGCCAACCTCTGGACACGCTACAACTTCACGCAGCCCGGACTGCAGGGGCTCTACCTCGTGGGTGGCGCCAACTTCGTGCGCGACCAGACCCTCCTGCCCGACGGGCCGGCCTCGTCCCGCCAGACCTACACGCTCATCAACGCCGGCATCGGCTACGCCTGGCGGTCGAACGGCCGACGGATGAGCATCGACCTCATGGGCAAGAATCTCAGGGACGAGAAGTACCGGCCCTCGCAAAGCACGCGCGGACGCCCGCGCGAATTCCAGCTCACCTTCGTGGCGGGGTTCTGATGCGGACCACATCCATGAAAACCCATCTCCGTTTGTGGACCATCGCACTGCTGTGGATGCTGCATCCGCTGGGTCTGGTCGCCAGCCAGGAGCTGGCGCCGACCAACCCGAACCGGGTCAAGGCCGCTTTCCTGCGCAACTTCGCCCACTACGTCAATTGGCCGGTCGATGCGTTTCCCGACAGCAGAACGCCCTGGCACATCTGCGTCCTGGGGCCGGATCCTTTCGGCGACATTCTGGAAACGAGCCTGAAGGGCCGCACGGAGCAGGGCCGCTCGTTTGAAGTCTTCCGCGCCGAAACGCTGGATCAGTTGCCGGCGTGCCAGATCGTCTTTCTCACCTACAAGGACGATGCCAGGCGCCGTGCTGTGCTCGACAAGTTGAAGAACAAGCCGATCCTGACCGTGGGCGACGCTCCGGAATTCCTGCGCGAAGGGGGCACCATCCGCTTTCAGGTCGATGACCGCGTGCGCCTGAGCATCAACCTGGACCAGGCCCGGATCGCGGCGCTGGTCATCCAGACCCGCATGCTGGAGGTCTCCAGCGAGGTGCTCGACAACGGCATCGTGCGGAAGATGAGGTAGCCGATGTTTCGTCACCTGAGCATCCACCAGCGACTCACGTTTGTGCTCTGGGGAACGGCCCTGCTGGCCTTCATCGCGGCGGGCGCCGGCCTGCTGCTCTATCAGACCCTGACCCTGGAATCCCGCGCCCGGCAGATCATGGAGCCCTATGCGCAGATGGTCGCCGTCGGCACCGACGCGGCCGTGGCCTTCGCCGACCCCCTGCGGGCACAGGAAATCCTCGACACCTTGCGGGCCAACTCGCAGATTCTGGCGGCGGAAATCACCCTGGACGACGGGCGCAGCCTGGCCAGCTTCAGCAACGTGCGCGATGCCGGGCCGCAGCCGCGGGCCGACCAGCCGGACGGCATCTACCTCGGTGCCGATGCCGCGCAACTGCTGCAAGGCCTGCCCAAAGGCGGGCGCCTGCGCATCAGCATGGGCCTGGAGCAACTCAGCGCGCAGACGCACCAGGCCCTGTGGATCTTTGGCGCTGGCATGCTCATTCTGCTGGCCGCCACGCTGGTCCAGATGGCGGTGCTGCGGCGGACGATCGTGCGTCCCATCGCCTCGCTGACCGAAGCGACCGAACGGGTTCGCGACCGGGCGGACTACATGCACCGCATACCGGTCTCCGGCGCCGACGAGCTGGCCCGGCTCGGCCAGAGCTTCAACGCCATGCTCGATGGCATCCAGCAGCGGGAAGACGACTTGCGCCGTCTGGCGGCCTTCCAGCGCGCGATTCTGGCCAACGCGGCCTACGGCATCATCTCGGTCACACCCGAGGGAACCGTCACCAGCTTCAACCCGGCGGCCGAGCGCCTGCTGGGCTACACCGCCGACGAAGTCGCCGGAAAGCAGACGCCGGTGCTGTGGCACGACCCCCAGGAGGTGGCGCAGCGTGCCCAGCATCTGTCGGCGGAATTCGGCGAGACGATCGCGCCGGGATTCGAGGTGTTCGCGGCCCGCCCGCGCCGCGGCCTGCCCGAGGAACGGGAATGGATCGTCACCCGCAAGGACGGGACGCGCGTGCCGGCCAATCTTTCCGTCACCGCGTTGCGAGACGAGGGCGGCCGCATCACCGGATTCGTGGGACTGATCTACGACCTTACCGAGCGCAAACAGGTGGAAGCGGAAATCCACCAGCTCAACCAGGAACTGGAGCAGCGCGTCGCCATGCGCACCGCTCAGCTGACCGAGGCCAACAAGGAGCTGGAAGCCTTCGCCTACTCCGTTTCGCACGATCTGCGCTCGCCGCTGCGGCACATCGACGGATTTCTCGGCCTGCTCAAGGAGGAGTTGGCCGCCACGCTCGATGCGCAGAGCGAGCACTACATGGACACCATCTCCAAGGCGGTCAAACGCATGGGCGAGCTGATCGACGACCTGCTGTCCTTCTCGCGCATGGGTCGCCAGGAGATGACCAAGGGCCCCGTCGATCTGGGCGCCCTGGTGAAGGACGTCATCCACGAATTCGAGCCGGAGGCCAAAAACCGGGCCATCCACTGGCGCATCGGGGAGCTGCCGGTGGTCGTCGGCGACTGCGCCATGCTGCGGGTCGTGCTGGCCAACCTGATCTCGAACGCCCTGAAATTCACCCAGACGCGTGAGCAGACCGTCATCGAGATCGGCTGTCTGCCCGACCCGTCCGGTCACGAGAACGAAACGGTGGTCTTTGTGCGCGACAACGGTGTCGGCTTCGACATGCGCTACGCCAACAAGCTCTTTGGCGTCTTCGAGCGCCTGCACAGCGGCAAGGATTTCGAAGGCACGGGGATCGGCCTCGCCAACGTGCACCGCGTCGTGTCACGCAACGGCGGCACCACCTGGGCCGAAGGCAAGGTCGACGGCGGCGCGACCTTCTTCTTCTCGCTCCCGCGGAACAAGCCGATGGCAGCACCCCAGACCGCCCCCTGCAAGACGACGGTGTCACTCCCCTGTCCCTCGCGCGAGGGCCTGGTGGCACCCGTCGAAAGCGAGACGAGATGACCCCAGCCTCCCCACCCAACACCCCCAAGCGCGCCGTGCTGCGCCACCTGCGCCCGTCCGACCTGCGGGCCGCCGCGCAGCTGGCCTCGCAGGCCACGCAGGGCGTGATCAACATCACCGAGGGGGTGCACCAGTCGGTGCGGCGCCGGCTGGGACTGTCCAGCGGGGCGTCGGACGAGCAGGCCAGCGGCCTCACGGGACAGATCTACCAGGGCATCCGTGGCGTGGCGCACATCGTGGGCCACGGGCTGGACGGGGCGCTGGCCAAGCTGCTGCCGCTGGTGGACGACCCGGCCACGCACCCCGAGGCTTCGCCCGCGCGCGAGGCGGTGCTGGCCGCGTTGAACGGCGTGCTGGGCGACCGGCTGCAGAGCTTTGGCAACCCGCTGGCCCAGCCCATGCAGTTGCGCCACCACGGGGCCACGCTGTCGCTGGAGGCGGGTGCGCTGAAGGCTCAGCTGGGCGAACAGGCCAGCCCGCACCTGCTGCTGCTGGCGCACGGCCTGTGCATGAACGACACCCAGTGGCGCCGCAGCGGCCACGATCATGGCGAAACCCTGGCCCAGGCGCTGGGTTGCACGCCGGTGTACCTGCGTTACAACTCCGGCCTGCACACCTCCACCAACGGGCGCGAACTGGCCGCCCTGCTGGAGCGGCTGGTGGCGGCCTGGCCGCTGCCGCTGGAGCGCATCAGCATCGTGGGCCACAGCATGGGCGGGCTGGTGGCACGCTCGGCCGTGCAGGTGGCGCGCGAGGCGGGCCAGTGCTGGCCGGGGCTGCTGCGCGAGCTGGTGTTCCTGGGCACGCCGCACCACGGCGCGCCGCTGGAGCGCGCGGGCCACGGGGTGGACCTGCTGCTCGCGTCGTCGCCACACACAGTGCCGTTTGCCCGGTTGGGCAAGATCCGCAGCGCTGGCATCACCGACCTGCGCCATGGCCATGTGCAAGACGCGGACTGGCGGGGCCGAGACCGTTTTGAATCGCCCGACGATCACCGCGTGCCGCTGCCCTTGCCCGAAGGCGTGGCCTGCTTCGCCGTGGCGGGTACGTTGGCCGGCCAGCGCGGTTTGCTGGCCGACCGGCTGATGGGCGATGGCCTGGTGCCGCTTCACAGCGCGCTGGGGCAACACGATCAGCCGGCGCGCCGGCTGGTCTTTGCCAAGGACAGCCAGCGCATCGTCTACCGCACCGGCCACCTGGATCTGCTCTCCAGCCCGGTGGTGGCGCAGCAGTTGCTGCGCTGGCTGGCACCCACGGTCTGAGCGCTGACCGGGCGGGGAAGGCTGAAAGGCCCGGCGCCCGGGCCCACGGCGTCAGAACGTGACCACGATCTTGCCAAAGGCGCCACGGGCCAGATGGTCCAGCGCGGCGGGCAGCTCGCTGGCGGCATAACTGGCGGCGATGGTGGGCGTGAGCCGGTTCACGTCGATGGCGCGCACCAGGTCTTCCAGGGCCCGGCGGTGCCCCACGTTGATGCCTTGCAGCACGCTCTGGTGGCGGATCAGCGGGTAGGCGGAGGTGCCGATGCGGTCACCGTCCAGCACGCCAATGACCGACAGCCGCCCACCCGGCGCCAGGGCTTGCACCGAGCGTTCCACGTTGGCCCCGCCCACCAACTCCAGCACGTGGTCGGCGCCGTGGCCCTGGGTCAGTGCGCGAAGTTCGGCGACCCAGTCGCCATCGCGCGCCAGGGCATGGGTGGCGCCCAGCGCCAGCACCTGCTCACGTTTGGCCGGGTCGCCCGAGACCACCACCGTGCGCGCGCCGTGCAGGCGCGCCAGTTGCAGACCGAACAACGCAACGCCGCCGGTGCCGTGGATCAGCACGGTTTGGCCGGCGTGCAGCCCGCCCTGTTCGATCAGCGCGAACCAGGCGGTCAGGGCCGCGCAGGGCAGGGTGCTGGCCTGGGCGGGGCTCAGCGTGGCGGGCGCGGCCGCGACCCATTGGGCGTCGAGCAGCACGTGCGTGGCCAGCATGCCCGGGCCGGGGCCGCCCAGGGGGAAGACCTCGGGCGAGGGCCTGCCGTCGATCCAGCCCGCATAGAACGTGCTGATCACCTCATCCCCGGCCTGCCAACGCTTCACACCGTCGCCCACGGCGAGCACGCGGCCGGCCATGTCGGAGCCCGGTGTCCAGGGGGCCGTGAAGGGCGCGCCCATGCCGTTGTCGATCATCAGCAGATCGCGGTAGTTGAGCGACGCGGCGGCCACTTGCACCAGGATCTGGCCCGGCCCCGGGGTGGGCATGGGGGCTTCGACGTAGGCCAGGTGCTGGCGGCCGTAGGCGCTGAGTTGCCAGCGGGAAAGGGTGTGGTGGGTGTCGTTCATGTGAACCATTTCTGTGAGGGTTGAAACCAGCGACCGATGCTATTGGTTCCAAATACGTTGGTGTGGTGGATAATTTTCAACACAATGGTGATCAAAGGTTGTCAATGAGCGAGCAGTTTCGCGGAGTGGAAGAGTTCGTGGCCGCGGTGGAGGCCGGCAGCTTTGCGCAGGCGGCGCAGCGCCTGCACATCACGCGCTCGGCGGTGGCCAAGAGCATTGCGGTGATGGAGTCGCGCCTGGGCGTGCGGCTGTTCCACCGCACCACCCGCAGCCAGAGCCTGACCGACGAGGGCGCCGCCTGTTACGAGCGCTGCCGCCGCGCGCTGCAGGAGCTGGAGGCCGCGCGGCAGGACATCGACGCGGGCCGGCTGGTGCCCACCGGCCGGGTGCGCGTGTCGATGCCCGACGTGGTGGGGCGCCTCTGCGTGGTGCCCCTGCTGCTGGAGCTGGCGCAGCAGCACCCTGAGCTGGTGCTGGAGGTGTCGCTGAACGACCGGCGCGTGGACCTGGTGGAAGACGGGGTGGACGTGGCGCTGCGCAGCGGCGCGCTGCCCGACAGCGCGGTGCTGTCGGCGCGCTCGGTCGGGCACCAGTGGATGGGCGTGTACGCCGCGCCGGCCTACCTGGCGGCCCGGGGCCGGCCCGCTGACCTGGCCGGGCTGCGCGCGCAATTCCCGGCGCACCGCTTCATCGTCTATGGCCGCGCCGGGGCCTCCGGCCTGTGGCGGTTCGGCCAGGGCGAACGGCCCGAAGACACCCTGCCCATTCCCGCGCCGGCCCTGGTGTTCGACAGCATCGAAGCCATGTGCGCCGCGGCCGTGGCCGGGCTGGGCCTGGTGCGTCTGCCGAAATGGCTGGTGGCGCCGGCCGTGGCATCCGGGCAACTGCTGCCGGTGTTCGACGAGCCGGTGCCGTTCGGCTTCCCCATGCACCTGCTGTGGCCGCACAGCCGGCGCCTGCCCTTGAAGACCCGGGTGGTGCTGGACCTGCTCGGGCAACGGCTGCCCGGCCTGCTGGCGGCCTCTTGAAACCGCGCCGGCCGCCGCCATCTGGGTGCCGGCCCGGGCGGTGCAAAATCCCCGGCCAGCGTGCCAGTGCCAGAATGCCGGTCCGCGCCATGCGCTCTTCGATCCGGTGTCTGCCGGTCAGTCGTTCTTCAGCCCATTCACATCATGAGCAAACAAACCCTCTCCTTCCAGGCCGAGGTGTCGCAACTGCTGCACCTCGTCACCCATTCGCTGTATTCCAACCCCGACATCTTCCTGCGCGAGCTGGTCTCCAACGCGTCGGACGCCTGCGACAAGCTGCGCTTCGAGGCGTTGAACGACGCGGCCCTGTTTGAGGACACGCCCAACCTGGAGGTGCGGGTGGCCTTCGACAAGGACGCCAAGACCCTCACCATCACCGACAACGGCATCGGCATGAGCCTGGCCGAAGCGGTGGAGCACCTGGGCACCATCGCCAAGAGCGGCACCAAGGACTTCATGAGCCGCCTCAGTGGCGACCAGAAGCAGGACGCCCAGCTCATCGGCCAGTTCGGCGTGGGCTTCTATTCGGGCTTCATCGTGGCCGACAAGATCACCGTGGAAAGCCGCCGCGCCGGCCTGCCGGCGGCCGAGGGCGTGCGCTGGATCAGCGGAGGCTCGGGCGACTTCGAGGTGGAAAACATCGAGCGCCCCGCGCGTGGCACCAGCGTCATCCTGCACCTGCGCGAGGACAAGAGCGAGTACCTGAGCCACTGGAAGCTCAAGTCCATCATCGGCAAATACTCCGACCACATCAGCCTGCCCATCCTGATGCAGAAGGAAGAGTGGGACGCCGAGAAGAGCGAATACGTGCAGCAGGACGCCTGGGCGGCCGTGAACTCGGCCAACGCGCTGTGGGCACGCAGCAAGAAAGACATTTCCGACGAGCAGTACGCCGAGTTCTACAAGAACCTCAGCTACGACCAGGAGGCCCCGCTGGCCTGGAGCCACAACCGTGTGGAGGGCAGCACCGAATACACGCAGCTGCTCTACATCCCGGCCAAGGCGCCCATGGACCTCTGGAACCGCGACCACAAGGCCGGCATCAAGCTCTACGTCAAGCGCGTCTTCATCATGGACGAGGCCGAGGCGCTGATGCCCTCCTACCTGCGCTGGGTCAAGGGCGTGGTGGACTCGGCCGACCTGCCGCTCAACGTGAGCCGCGAGCTGCTGCAGGAAAGCCGCGACGTGAAGGCCATCCGCGAAGGCAACACCCGCCGCGTGCTGGCCATGCTGGAAGACCTGGCGAAGAAGGACGCGGCGCCCAAAGCCGCAGAGGGCGCCGACGGCGTGACCGATGTGGTCAGCGAAGAAGACAAGGCCGCCGCCGAGAAGGATGTGGGCAAGTACTCGGCCTTCTACGCCGAGTTCGGCGCCGTGCTGAAGGAAGGCCTGGGCGAAGACTTCGCCAACCGCGAGAAGCTGGCCAAGTTGCTGCGCTTCGCTTCCACCCAGAGCGACGTGGTCAACGTGGGCCTGGCCGACTACAAGGCGCGCATGAAAGAAGGCCAGCAGGCCATCTACTACATCACCGCCGACAACCTGGCCGCCGCGAAGAACAGCCCGCAGCTCGAGGTGTTCCGCAAGAAGGGCATTGAAGTGCTGCTGATGACCGACCGCGTGGACGAGTGGGCGCTGTCACACCTGCACGAGTTCGATGGCACACCGCTGCAAAGCGTGGCCAAGGGCGCGGTCGATCTGGGCGAGCTGCAGGACGAGGAAGAGAAGAAGGCCGCCGAAGCCGCCGCCGAAACCTTCAGGCCGGTACTGGAGCGGCTCAAGGAAAGCCTGAAAGACAAGGCCCAGGACGTGCGCGTGACGACCCGTCTGGTGGATTCGCCGGCCTGTCTGGTGGTGGAAGACCACGGTATGAGCACGCAGCTGGCCCGCCTGCTCAAGCAGGCCGGCCAGAAGGCGCCCGAGAGCAAGCCGATCCTGGAAGTCAACGCCGAACACCCGCTGGTGAAAAAGCTCGACGCCAGCGCGCATTTCGACGACCTGGCCCACATCCTGTTCGACCAGGCGCTGCTGGCCGAAGGCGGCCTGCCGGAAGACCCGGCGGCCTATGTGAAGCGGGTCAACACACTGCTGGTCTGAGCCCGGCTCCCCAAGAAAGAAAAACCCACCAGCACGGCCCCGCTGGTGGGCGGGCGTCTGGTGCCCACAGGACGCCCTGATGAAACACTCCAAACGCCTGTTCAAGGCCCTCATGTACGCGGCGGTGCTCGCTTCGTGCGTGTATTTCGGTCTGGCCTTCAAGACCCACGTCGAGCAACTGCCGGCGATTCCCCTCAACGCCCAGACGGTGCTCGTGGCGTTGCTCAGCATGCTGGCCGTGGTGGTCACGCACTTTTTCGGCACCAACGTCTGGCGCCTGCTGATGTCCGACCAGGGCCACCGCGTGCCGCTGGGCATCGCCCTGCAGGTGTTCTACATCTCCCAGATCGGCAAGTACCTGCCGGGCAACGTGGGGCAGTTCCTGGGTCGTGGCGTGCTCGCCAAGTCCACCGGCATTCCGATGGGTGTGGCGGTGGGCACGGCGGTCTTTGAAGGCATCTGGAACCTGGTGATCAGCATGGCACTGGCCCTGCTCTCGACCTGGGTGCTCTGGGACCTGGCCACGGTGCAGTCGGTGAGCACCCGTTTCACCCAGCAGGCGGTCTGGATGCTGCCTGCGGCCCTGGTGCTGCCCTGGCTGGGCATCAAGGTCGTGAACACCGTGCTGCCCGGTCTGAGCCGCAAGATCGGCGGCGGCCAGTTGCTGCGCCTGCCGCGCCTGCGCACCTCGCTACTTGTATCTCTCTTGATCTTGATCAACTTCATGCTGCTGGGGTGGGTGCTCCAATTGCAGGCTGAGTACTTCTTCATGCATTCCGGCGTGGATTGGTTCAGTGTCACCCTGCTGTTCAGCAGTGCCTGGGTGGTGGGGTATGTGGTGCCGGGGGCACCCGGTGGGCTGGGTGTGCGCGAGGCCATGATGGTGGTCCTGCTCACGCCGCTCACGGGTGCGCCCGTGGCCGCGGGCCTTGCCGTCAGCATGCGCCTGACCACGCTCCTGGGCGACGCGTTGACGGTCCTGTTCGGCGTGCTGATCCGCAGCTTCTACCCCCATCGCCTGGGAGGAGCGCCTGTCTGAATTTGAATGAAGTGCGTTGAGTCTTGTGCTTTCAAGGAGTTCCGAGCATGCCGCTGCGCGATTTTGGCGACCGCTTCATTTTTGACGACCCCAAATACGAAACCCTGGCCGCCGAAGGCGCCGCCAAGTACCGACTGGGTACGCCGTTCAACCACATGGCCTTCGACAACTTCCTGCCACTGGACGTGGCCGAAGCCATGCTCGCCGAGTTCCCCAAGGCGCAGGACATCGAGTGGCACAACTACAACCGCCCGGCTGAGCAGAAGCTGGTCTGCGTGGACGAGAGCAAGTTCGGCCCCGTCACGCGCAGCATGCTGTACCAGTTCAACTCCGCGCCCTTCCTGCGCTTCCTGGAGAAGGTCACGGGCATCGACAACATGATCCCCGACCCCACGATGCGCGGAGGCGGCCTGCACCAGACCCCCAAGGGCGGCCTGCTCAAGCTGCACGCCGACTTCAACAAGCACGACGCCAACTTCCTCGACCGCCGCATCAACGTCATCTTCTACATGAACAAGGACTGGAAGGAAGAGTACGGCGGCAGCCTGGAGTTGTGGGACCAGGAGGTGACGAAATGCGAGGTCAAGATCCTGCCCGTCTTCAACCGCCTGGCGATCTTCTCGCCGACCAGCAAGACCTTCCACGGCCACCCCGACCCGCTGACCTGCCCCGATGGTGACTCGCGCAAGTCGCTGGCACTTTTCTATTACACCAACGGCCGGCCCGCCAACGAAACCAACCAGTCCCACACGACGATCTTCGCTGAGCGGCCGCACGAAAGAATCGGTGGCATGCGCTGGCGCGTCTCGCAGGACTACATGCCCCCGGTGCTGTTCCGGGTGATGCGCCGTTTCCGGGAACGCCATCTGGCCAACACGATCCAGAAGCGCGGCTGATCCAGGCCGCCAGAGCGGCGCTCAGCCTCTGAGCCCATGCGTGCCCTTGCCGGCCCGCATGGGCTTTTTTCATGGGCCCGGGCGCATGGCCCACACGATCGGTGGCCAATGGAGGGGTTGACGCGCGCTGGCGTTTCAGATGACTACACTGGGGTTCGGGGAGTCCTTCCAGGGGCGGCGTCCAGGCACCGTCTCTCCACCTGATCAAATGGTTCCAACGTGTACCTCCAGCGTCCTTTCGATCACGTCGTCACCTTCCGCAACAGCCAGGGCGAGAGCGCTCGCGGATCCCTGACCAGCCTGCAGCGCCGCTCGCTGGTGATGGAGATCTACAACCCGTACTCCATCGTGCAGGTGAGCGAAGTGCTCAGCGAGCTGACCATCCGCTCGGGCGAACGCAACATCTACAAGGGCAAGGCCGTGGTGGTCAGCTTGCTGAACACAGGGCTCATGGCCGTGGTGTCGGTAGCCCTGATCGACGAGTGGTCCGACCTCAACGCGATCCGCGGCGACATTCGCCAAGTGCGCGGCGAGGCGGAGCGTTTCGTGTCCGACTGGGAGGGACGCTTCAAGATCAGGCAGAGCTACCAGGTCATGATCAGCGAGTTTCGTGCCTTTCTGGCTGACACCGCACGCTGGGCGGATCAGGCCGACTTGTCATCCTTCCTGCCGCGCGAGGCCGATGGCCGTATCCGCTCGGATGTGTTCGACGAGCTGTCCGCGCCCATCATGGAGAAGAGCGCGGAGTACCTGGTCTGGCTCGAAGACGAAGGCCGGCGCGTGCCACTGGAGGACGCGGTGGCGCACCGCAACTTCGCACAGACCTCGCTGCACCCCTTGCTGCTGCGTGCGCCCTTCGTCTACCGCACCTTCACCAAGCCGCTGGGCTATGCGGGCGACTACGAAATGGTCAATCAGATCCTGGGTGACCCGCGCCAGGGCCCCAACACCTACTTCCAGATCGTCAACGCCGCATTTCTGAAGGCAGGCGTCGCCCAGGCACATCGCAACCGCATCGATATTCTGGTCGAGTCGCTGTTGCGAGTCGCCCAGCAAGCGCGGCGCGAAGGCCGCCAGGCACGCGTGCTGAATGTGGGCTGCGGACCGGCCGTCGAGATTCGACGCTTCATCGCCCAGGACGAAAATCCGGACAGCATTGCCTTCACGCTGATGGACTTCAGCGAACCGACGATCGAGTACACGCGGAACAAGATCGCCGAGGCTGCCCGCGAGACTGGTCGACGGGTGCAGGTCGAGTTCGTCAATGAGTCCGTGCACGACCTGCTGAAGCGCACCAGCCGGCTGGCGCCTGTTCGCGAAAGCGAAACCATCGATTTCGTGTACTGCGCGGGCCTGTTTGACTATCTTTCGGACAAGGTCTGCTCTCGACTGCTGCAGTATTTCGTTTCGCGCACGCAAGCCGGAGGGCAGGTTCTCGTGACCAACGTGCATTCGAACAATTCGCAGAGGGTTCTCATGGAACATCTGCTGGAATGGCACTTGATCTACCGCGACGAGGTGGGGCTGGAGTCTGTCCTGCCGCCGGAGCGGCAGGACACTTCGATCTACACGGACGCCACGGGTCTCAACGTCTTCGCCGAGTTCCGCGTCCCAACGATATGAGGACCCGATGATGCTCAGTTTTCCGCGTTTCCAGGTACCTGGGCTGTCGCCCTACCACGAAGAGCAGAACGAATATCGTCGGGCCTTTTCCAAGGGCACCGCGCTGGTGGCGTCGCTGCTGATCGTGCTCGGCTTGGGACTCGATTTCTCGCTCTACAACGAGCTCTTTGAGGTGCTGGCGCCGGTGCGTATCGGGACTGCGCTGGCCATCCTTCTGGTCTACCTGGTATTGCGGTCGCACGTAGGCGCTGCCTGGGTCAGTCCGCTCACAATGCTCTGGCTTTCGATGCCGCAGTTGATGATCAGCTGGATGATCTGGCGCACGGAAGGTGATGGGTCGATCTACTTCGTGGGTCTGCACCTGGCGCTCTATGCCACAGGCATCATCCTGCCGGTGCGTTTTTTCGAAAGCCTGGCTTTCGGACTGGGCACGCTGGCCATATACGTTGCCGCCTGCGTATTGCATCCGGGCGGCATCCAGGACGCGTACCGATTTATCGGTTACTCGTTGTTTCTCCTCACAGCGGCCATCCTGAGTTCCTTCTGCACGTATTTCAACGAGCGCGGTCGATTCACCTTGTTCGCGCTGCGCCGCGAGGTCGCCGAGCAGAACACGGTCTTGATGGAGACCAATCGCACCTTGGCCGAACTCAAGGGCCAACTGCTGCAGCGCGAAAAGATGGCCGCCATCGGCACCCTCTCGGCCGGCCTGCTGCACGAGCTCAACAACCCGGTGAACTACAGCCTGATGGCGATCAACATGGGGCTGGCCATGCCGGCCGTTGCCGCCGATGCCCTGCTCAAGGAAAGCCTGGAGGATGCCCGCGAGGGCATGCAGCGCATCCAGAACATCGTCTCCGACCTCAAGACCTTCGCCTACCAGAAGCCCGGTGAAAACAGCCAGCGCCCCTTCCTGCTGGAAAACGCCATCCGCTCGGCGCTGCGGCTGGCCGGCTACGAGCTCAAGGGCATCGACGTGCCGGTCGAGATGCCGCAGGACACGCACGTGCTGGGCGATGAGCCGGCCATCATTGGCGTGTTGATCAACCTGCTGAGCAACGCCGCGCACGCGGTGCAGAAGGCCCAGCGCGAGCAGCCGCAGATCGCGCTGCGCGTGCAGGCGCGCGAGGGCCGCCTGTGGGTGTCGGTCCGCGACAACGGCCTGGGCATCGAGCCGGCCAACATCGGGCGCGTGTTCGAGCCCTTCTTCACCACCCGCGACGTGGGCGCCGGCCTGGGGCTGGGTCTGAGCATGAGCTACGGCATCGTGCAGCGACATGGAGGCACCCTGATGGTCGAGAGCGAGCAGGGTGCCTGGACCGAGTTTGTTTTTGATTTACCGAGGCCACCCGCATGAATTCCAACCCCGCAGGTGATTCGCCCGCACCGATGGGCACGCACGCCATCCTGATGGTGGACGACGAGCCGCAGGCCTGCAAATGGTTTGCCCGCATGTACGGCGACGAGTTCACCGTCCTCACGGCCGGCAGCGTGGACGAAGCGCTGGCCCTGCTGGAGCAGCGTGGGCAGGAGGTGGCCGTGCTGCTCACCGACTACGCCATGCCGGTACGCGACGGTGTGACCTTGCTCAGCGAGGTGCGGCAACGCTTTCCCCACGTGGCGCGGCTGCTGGTGTCGGCCTATGCCGACAAGGACGTGGCCATGTCCGCGGTCAACCAGGGGCATGTGGAGGCGATCCTGGAGAAGCCGCTGGACGAGGCCCTGACGCGCCAGGTGTTGCGCGAGGCGCTGGCCTCCAGCGTGCGCCGCGCGCGCGAGCAGGCGCTGATCGAGCGCCGCGCGGCCACCCTGCGCGAGACCCTGGGTTTTCTGGCGCACGAAGTCACCACGCCGCTGGCGACGGTGCGCGGCTACCTCGCGGCGATGCGCGAGCGACACCGCGACCTGCCCGAAGGGGAGGCCGGCATGGCGCACATCGCGCAGCAAAAGCCCGGCGAAGTGCTCAAGATGATCGAGGCGGCGCAGCGCCGCGCCGATTACGCGCAGTCCCTGGTGTCCACCTTTGTCCTGACCGCGCGCGACGCCTACCGCCGCGACGCCTCCGAGAGCCTGCTCGCCAGCGATCTGGTGGGGGCCGTGCGCGACGAATACCCGTTCGACGGCGACGAGGCGCAATGGCTGACCTGTGACCTGGCTGCCGATTTCCGCCTGCCGGGTCGCCGTGACCTGCTCTACCTGGTGCTGTGCACCCTGGTCAAGAACGCGCTGCTGGCGCTGCGCTCGGACTTGCCCGGGGAGCCCGGGGTGCTCATCGCGCTGCTGCGGGCGGTGCCCGCGCCGGGCCTGCCCGAGCAGGCCGCCATTTGCGTGAGCGACAACGGCCCGGGTGTGCCACCCGATGTGTTGCAGCGCCTGACCAAGGAGCCCGTGACCACGCGGGCCGATGCCGGTGGCAGCGGCATGGGCCTGTTGTTCTGCCGGCGTGTGATGACCACCCTGGGTGGCTCCATCGACGTGCGGTCCGAACCGGGTCAGGGCACAGCGGTGACGCTGTATTTCCCATCCACCGACGACTCCAAACCCGAGGAGGCTCCATGAAGCCCACCAAGATCCTGTATGTCGACGACGAGGCGATGGCCTTGAAGTATTTCGAGCGCCTTGTCGGCCCGCTCGCCCCGGTGCTCACCGCTGGCTCGGTGGAAGAGGGGCGCGCGATGCTGCGCGACCATGGCGACGAGATCGCCGTGCTGGTGTGCGACCAGCGCATGCCCGGTGAGCGGGGCAACGAACTGCTGCGCCACGCCCGCGAGTACTACCCCGGCATCGTGCGCATGCTGACCACCGCCTACTCCGAGCTGGGTGAGGCCATCGAGGCGATCAACACCGGCGAGATCTACCGCTACATCAACAAGCCCTGGGAACTGGACAGCCTGCGGGCCGACCTGCGCAACGCGCTGGAGCTGGCGGACTTGCGCGGTGAGCGCGACGACCTGCTGCGCGACAAGCTGCTGGCGCAGCAAAGCCAGTTGCTGGGCAACCGGCTGGCGGCGCTGCTGATGGTGGGCGCGGCCGTGCACGGCGAGGGCGCCGAGCCGGCCCTGTACTGTTTTGCCCAGACCGCGCTGGCCGTGGGCTTCGAGGCTCCCGCGCTCGACTGGAACCACTGGGACCACGCCGATCTGTTGCAGGCCGAGGCGCGGCGCGGTGCGTCGATCGCCGTGCAACTGCGGCTGTGGCTGGAGCGTTTCGGCCCGCGGCGCGAGGGCGCCGAGGCACTGTCTGCGCTGGCGCAGGCGGTGGGGGGTGAGGTGCGGGGAGACGGCGTGCGGTTGAGCGATGTAGCGCCCTTGACCGCCTTGCTGTCGGCGCCGGCTGGCACTGCTGCCAGCGAAGCGCAGTGCGGCTGGCTGGCCTGGTTGCTCTGGCAGGGTGGCGGTGCGCGGGTCGAACTGGTGGACGGGGCCTGGCTCCTGCAGCCCGCGAGCGCCGAGGCGCCGCCGACAGACTGGCTGGCCGACGCCATGGAGCGCGTGGGCGGCCAAGCCCCGGGCGGGTGATCCGGGCCGCAGCGGGCGGCCCCAGAGGGAGCCGCCCGCTGCCGTGAGCCCGGGGCCGATCAGTCGGCCAGGGCGATGGTCACGTCGATGTTGCCGCGCGTGGCGTTGGAATACGGGCACACCTGGTGCGCGGTGTCCACCAGGTCCTGCGCCACGGCGCGGTCCATACCGGGCAGGCTCACGGTCAGGCGGGCGGCAATGCCGAAACCGGCCGGGATAGGGCCAATGTCCACTTCGGCGTCGATCGACGCGTCGGCCGGAACGGCCACCTTTTTCATGCCCGCGACGTGCTTGAGCGCGCCCATGAAGCAGGCCGAATAGCCCGCGGCGAACAGCTGTTCGGGGTTGGTCGCGTTGCCGGCACCACCCATGACCTTGGGCGGGGACAGTTTGATGTCGAGCAGACCGTCGTCGGTGCGCGAGCTGCCTTCGCGACCGCCGGTGGTGTGGGCGCGGGCGGTGTAGATCACTTTGTCGAGAGAGGTGGCCATGGTGGTTCCTTTGAGGGTGGTTGCTTCAGCGAAGCGGGTGAAAAAAGAGGGTCAGGCGACGAGCCGGTTGCGCAGCGCCTGGATCTGGTGGGTCAATGCCATGGCGTCGGCCACTTCGCATTGCGTGGCCTGCAGCACGCAGCCCGGCAGACGCACGGCGCGGGTCTTGAGCTTGCGGCCCGCCGCGGTCAGGCGGATCAGTACCCGGCGCTCGTCGGTCGCATCACGCAGCCGCGACAGCAGGCCGGCGGCTTCCATGCGCTTGAGCAGCGGGGTGAGCGTGCCGGAGTCGAGGTAAAGGCGCTCGCCGAGTTCGGACACGGTCACGCCATCCTGCTCCCACAGCACCAGCAGGGCGAGGTACTGCGGGTAGGTCAGGCCCAGTTCGTCCAGCAGGGGCTTGTACAGCTTGGTCATCGCCAGCGATGCGGAATACAGCGCGAAGCAGAGCTGGTTGTCCAGCCGCAGGGCCTGGTCGGGGTTGAGAGCGGGTGTTGCCATGGGGTGAACTGTAGGGTTGATTTAAGTTGTGTGCAATTTAATTGCTAGAAACCTTTTTGAGGAGAAGGTCTTTTCGGAGCGCGGTACGCGTCGTGCGAAGGGGTTCGGCCGGGGCCAGCGCGGAACCGGCTTTGCCGGGTCGCTGCTGGCGCCCTCTTGAGGGGGTGACCGGCGCAGCCGGGCGCGGGGGAGGCCCTTTACGCCATCAGCGGCTCGCCCTGCATTTCCTCGATCTGCTCGACCAGCATGTCGACCTGGCTTTGCCAGTAGTCGCGGCTGCCGAACCAGGGAAAGTTGACCGGGAAGGCCGGGTCCTGCCAGCGCCGCGCCAGCCAGGCGCTGTAGTGGATCAGGCGCAGGGTGCGCAGCGGTTCGATCAGGGCGAGTTCGCGCCGGTCGAAGGGTCGGAACTGTTCGTAGCCGTCGATCAGCGCGCCGAGCTGCTGCGTCTGCTGGCGGCGGTCGCCGCTGAGCAGCATCCACAGGTCCTGCACCGCCGGGCCGGTGCGCGCATCGTCCAGGTCCACGAAATGCGGGCCGGCGCCGGGCTGGCCTTCGGGGGTCCAGAGGATGTTGCCGGGGTGGCAGTCGCCGTGCAGCCGGATGCGGGCGATGCCGCCGCCTTCAGCGTCTACCTTCGCTGCGTCAGCTGCCTGCGGGCGCAGCGCCGGGTGCGCCTCGATCAGCGCCAGGGCCTCCTGCAGGGCTTCGGTCCAGGCGGTGCGCACCTCGGGCGCGATGGCCTGGTGCTGCAGCAGCCAGTCGCGCGGCTCGTGCGCGAAGGTGGCAGCGTCGAGCGCCGGGCGGCAGACAAAGGGGCGCGATGCGCCCACCGTGTGGATGCGCGCCAGAAAGCGGCCGATCCATTCGAGCACCTCGAAGTCGTCCAGCTCGGGCCGGCGTCCGCCGCGGCGCGGGCTCACCGCAAAGGCGAAACCACCGAAGTGGTGCAGCGTGGCCCCCTGGACCACCAGCGGCGGCACCACGGGGATTTCGGCCGCCACCAGTTCGGCCGCGAAGGCGTGCTCTTCGGCGATCTGTTCGTCGCTCCAGCGTTCGGGGCGGTAGAACTTGGCGACCACCTGCTCGTGCCCCTCGTGCGGCGTTTCCAGATGGATCTGGTAGACCCGGTTCTCGAAGCTGTTGAGCGCGGCCATGCGCCCGTCGCCCCACAGGCCGATCTGGCCCAGCGCGTCCTGCACCACGTCGGGGGTGAGGGCGGTGTAGGGGTGGAGGTGGGGGGCATCGGAGGTCATGGGCGATTGTCGCCGGGGCGAGGGGGCGCCGCCATAGGCCTCGCCTATGATCGGCGCATGTCCAAAGCCGCCCTGAAAAAACGCCCGCCCCAGACCCTGGAGGAGCAACTGCCCGAGCTGCGGCCGGGCCAGTCGGTGGAGCTGCTCAAGGAGCTGCACATCCTCACCCGCGAGGGCAAGCTCAACCAGGACACGCGGCGCAAGCTCAAGCAGGTCTACCACCTGGTGCAGTTCATCGAACCGCTGTTGGCCGAGGTGCTGAAAGAGCGTGGCGACGTGACCCTGGCCGACCACGGCGCGGGCAAGTCCTACCTGGGCTTCATCCTCTACGACCTGTTCTTCAAGGACAAGCCGGTGGGCCACGTGTACGGCGTGGAGTCGCGCGCCGAGCTGGTGGCGAAATCGCAGGGACTCGCGGCCCGGCTGGGTTTTGATCGCATGGCCTTCCTGGCCACCACGGTGCAGCAGGCGCTGAGCCACCCCGACCTGCCGCCGCGCATCGACGTGGTGACCGCGCTGCACGCCTGCGACACCGCCACCGACGACGCCATCGCCTTCGGTCTGGCCAAGCAGGCGCGCTTCATGGTGCTGGTGCCGTGTTGCCAGGCCGAGGTGGCGGGCGTGATGCGCAGCACCAAGGCGCTGAACCTGGCGCGCACACCACTGGCCGAACTGTGGCGCCACCCGCTGCACACGCGCGAGTTCGGCAGCCAGATCACCAACGTGCTGCGCTGCCTGCAGCTCGAAGCGCACGGCTACGGCGTCACTGTGACCGAGTTGGTGGGCTGGGAGCACTCCATGAAGAACGAACTGATCCTGGCCCGCAAGGCCGGGCCGGACCACAGCGCACAACAGGCCCGGGCCCGCGCGCGCCTGCAGCAGGTGCTCGATGAGCTGGGGCTGCAGGCCTTGAACGACCGGTTTCTGGGCGGCTTGCAGGCTTGACTATTTGCCGGCGGGTTTGGCGGGCGCGCTGGCCGGTGTGGCGGGGCCGCCCAGGCGCTTGCTGATCGATTGTTCGAGCTGCTTGACTTTGGGTTCGACGGTGCCGCGCGTGTCGGCCAGCAGCTTTTCCTGCAGGGCCTTCTGCATGCTGCCCGTGAGCTGCATGTACTTGGCGTAGACCGGGGACTCCAGCAGGGTCACGATCTGGAGCAGTTCGGCTTCGCTGAACTTCTCTTCCAGCAGGCTGCCGACGGTGGTGGGCGCGAGCTTGACGGCGCGGGTGGTCACCAGCGGCACGGTCTCGTTCAGGTATTTGGCGGTGTCGGCCTGGATCTCCTTGGCCACGGTCTCGCGCCGGTCGGCGCTCACCGCGTTGGGCAGGATGACGTCGGCGCGGTCGAGCAACTGGGCCGCGGGCTGTTCGGCCATGGCGCGCGCCAGGGCTTCGATGCCGGGTTGCTGGAGCTTGAGCAGGCGGGCCACCAGCTCCTTCTTGGTGGCGGGTGCCGCCGGGGTCTGGGCGCTGGCGCCGGTGGCGGCGATCAACAGGGCCAGGGTGAGGGTCAGGGTGTGTAAGGGTTTTTTCAGCATGGCGGATGGTACCTACATCGCCGGAGCGCGGATGTAACCAGCCATGTGCGCAGCCGCAGGCCTCCGGACTACCATGGCGCCATGGTTCGTTTCTCAATCCTGTGGATGTCCAACCGTCTGCGCCGCTTTGCTATAGGGCTGGCGATGTCGCTGGGGCTGGGCGGCTGTGCCGTGATGGACGGCGCCGGCCCGCAGGTGTTGTGGCCCTCGGACCCGGCCGCGCAGCAGTGCCTGCAGTGGTTCGAGCGCCTGGACGCGGTGATCGACGCCCACCATGTGCGCGACGGCGGCGCAGCGCCCATCGCGGGCTTCCCGTTTCTGCGCACCGACCGCCTGCTCGCTTCGTTTCGTGACGACGCCGCGCGCAGCGACGCGGCTTTCCAGGCCTGGGGCACGCGCCTGCGGGCGCTGGACGCGCAGGCGCGTGCGTTCGAGCGCGCCCACCTGCCCGCGGCGGCGCTGGCCGAACTGGGCGTGCAGGACGTGGCCAGTGCCGGCGCGCGCACGCAGCGTTGTGCCGATACGCTGTGGGCCGAGGTGGGGGCCCGCCCGGCGCTGCGGAGCACCCTGGCGCAGCGCGCATGGGTGCCCGACGACTACAGCGACTGGCGGCGCGCACTGGGGCTGTACCCGCTGACCCGGGTGCCATTTTTTGCCGGCGTCGAGCGCTGGCAGCAGCGCTGGAGCGCTACCTTTGCTCACACACGCGGGCGAATCGATACAGCTGCGGGCTGGCAGCGCCATGTGCCGGCCGCCGTTTCAGGCGCTGCCGGTGGCGCCGATGTGGCGGCCCTGCTCGGCGCCGTGCCCCACGACGCGCTGGGCATCCCGTCGCCCGACGCGGCCACCACCCAGCGCCTGCTGCAGGCCTACGCCCCGGTGCTGGTGATCGAGAACCGGGGCGCACACGACCGGTTCGGCCGCCTGCACTGGGGCGACGGCCCGGCGCCGCAGGTGGACGCTGGCCAGCCCGTGGTGTACCAGCGCCTGGCGCACACGCGGTTCGGCGAGCAGACCCTGCTGCAACTGGTCTACAGCGTGTGGTTTCCACAGCGCCCGCCCGAAGGCTCGCTGGACCTGCTCGCGGGCGCCGTGGACGCGGTGGTGATGCGCCTGACCCTGGCGCCCGACGGCCGGGTGTGGCTGTTCGACAGCATCCACGCCTGCGGTTGTTACCACCTGTTCGTGCCCACGCCCGCGTTCGTGCCCCGGCCGGCGCCCGAGGCGCGCAGCGAGTGGGCCTTTGTGCCCACCACGCTGCCGGTCATGCGCGTGGGCGAGCGGCTGCGGGTGGTGATCGAATCGGGCAGCCACATGGTGGTGGGCGTCGCCCCCGAACCCGCGGCCACAGTGGCGTCCGATGCCGCACCGGACCAGACCTATGCCTTGGCCGATGAAGACGGCCTGCGCAGCCTGCCCGGCGCCGACGGCCGGCGCCGCAGCGCGTTCTGGCCGCATGGCATCATGCCCGGCACCGAGCGCGGCGAGCGCCTGCTGTTCTGGCCCATGGGTATCGAGAGCCCGGGTGCGATGCGACAATGGGGCCGCCAGCCGACGGCCTTTGTCGGACGGCGGCATTTCGACGATGCACGGCTGCTGCAAGAGCGGTTCCTGTTGCAGCCGTCACTCGGCGCACCCTGAGGCCCGGTTCCCGGGCGGTCTTTCAGGCTGTGAACTGTTTCAACCGTCGCACGCCGCTGCGACCCACTCGCCCGATGGCCGACGGGGTGTGTTACACCCGCCATCCGGAACTTTGTCCCCATTCAGGAGAGCCTGCTTATGGTCACCGATTTCCCGTTTCTGCTGCAGTCCATGGCCTGGCCGCTGGTGCTGTTGATCGCCTGGTTCCTGGGTGAACGGCTGCACGAAACTTGGCAGGTGCCGCGCGTGTCGAGCTACGTGGCGGTGGGCCTGCTGGGCAGCCTGGTCAACCTGCCCGGCCTGACCGATGCCGTGCCCGGCCTGCCGTTCCTGGCCAATGTGGCGCTGTCGCTGGTGCTGTTCGAGCTCGGCTACCGCATCAACCTGCGCTGGTTCCGCCACAACCCCTGGGTGATGGCGCTGGGCCTGGTGGAGTCGGCCCTGACCTTCGCCGCGGTCTACCTGGCCAGCGGCTGGTTCGACCTGGCCACCGACACCCGCCTCATCTTCGCTTCCTTGTCCGTCTCGGCTTCGCCGGCGGGCATCGTGCGCGTGGCCAACGACCTGCGCAGCGCCGGCCAGGTGACCGAGCGCGTGCTGCACCTGTGCGCCATCAACTGCCTGGTCTCGGTGCTGGCCTTCAATCTGGTGGTGGGCTACTGGCACCTGAGCACCTCGGGAGACCTGGTGCTGGCGGCGTTCGGCAGCGTGCACGTGCTGGTCACTTCGGTGGCGGTGGGCGCGCTGCTCGGTGTGGCCGCTCCGTGGCTGTTGCGCGCCCAGCGCGTGCAGGCGCGTGACGTGACCGTGGTGTTCGCGCTGGCGGTGGTGCTGCTCACCACCATGGCCTACGGCCTGAAGCTCTCGCCCCTGCTGGCCGCGCTCACCTTCGGCATCGTCGCGCGCGAGCGCCGCGTGCACCTGACCAATGCGCAGCGCGGCTTCGGCACCGCGGGCGACCTGCTCACCGTGTTCCTGTTCGTCTACATCGCCTCGCTGCTGAACTGGGCCGACGTCTGGACCGGCATGCTGCTCGGCCTGGCGCTGATCGTGGTGCGGACCGCCACCAAGGTGGGCTGCAGCGTGGCGGCGGCGCGCCTCTCGGGCAGCACCGAGCGCAAGGGCCTGCTCACGGGCCTGGCGCTCACCCCCATGTCGGCCTTCGCCATCCTGTTGCTCGAACAGAGCCGCCTCTACGGGTTCGAGCCCGCGGCACACGTGCTCTCGTCCATGGCCGCGATGATGCTGGTGCTGGAACTGTTCGGGCCCGTGGTCACCCAGCGCGCACTGCTGGCCGCCCACGAAACCCACGTGACCAAGGAATAGGAGCTCTCTCATGCCACTGGAAACCTTCAAAGCCTCCGACTCGCTGACCATGGGCGTGGAGCTGGAACTGCAGCTCGTCAACACCTACGACATGGACCTTTCCAGCAGCGCCAACGACCTGCTCGAACTGCTGCGCCGCAAGCCCTTCCCCGGCGTGGTCACGCCCGAGATGACGCAGAGCATGATCGAGATCGCCACCGACGTGCAGCGCGAACATGGCCCGCTGCTGGCGCAACTGCAGCAGATCCGCGACACGCTGGTGCACGCCGGCGACCGGCTCAACATCGAGATCGCCGGCGGCGGCACCCACCCGTTCCAGCGCTGGTTCGAGCAGCGCATCTTTTCCAAGCCGCGCTTCCAGCAGCTCTCGGGCCTGTACGGCTACCTCGCCAAGCAGTTCACCGTGTTCGGCCAGCACGTGCACATCGGCTGCGCGTCGGCCGACGAGGCGCTGTTCCTGCTGCATTCGCTCAACCGCTATGTGCCGCACTTCATCGCGCTCTCGGCCTCGTCGCCGTTCTCGCAGGGGGTGGACACCCTGTTCGACTCGGCGCGCCTGAACTCGGTGTTCGCCTTCCCCTTGAGCGGGCGCGCGCCCTTCGTGCTGAGCTGGGAAGAGTTCGCCAACGTGTACTTCACCAAGATGGAGAGCACCGGCGTGGTCAAGTCCATGAAGGACTTCTACTGGGACATCCGGCCCAAGCCCGAGTACGGCACCATCGAGCTGCGCGTGTGCGACACGCCGCTAACCGTGGAGCGCGCCGCCGGCCTGGCCTGCTACCTGCAGGCGCTGTGCCGCCACCTGCTGGAACGCCGCGAGCCGCCGCCCGAAGAGGACGACTACCTCGTCTACACCTATAACCGTTTCCAGGCCTGCCGCTTCGGGCTGGACGGCATGATGGTCAACCCCAAGACGCGCGAGCAGATCAGCATCCGCGAGGACATCCTGGCCACGCTGCGCCACCTCACGCCGCACGGCGTGGCCCTGAACTCGCTGGCCGCGCTCGACGAGATCGAACGCACCGCCGCGCGCGACGGCAACCACGCCACCTACCTGCGCAAGCAGTACGCCGAGAGCGGCAGCGTGCAGGGCGTGGTGCGCGCCAGCGTGGAGGCGCTGCGTTTCGGTCCGAAGCCCTGAGCGGCTGAGCGGTTTTGAGGCCGGGGTGGCGGTTGCGGTTGCACGGCTGAGAACTGGGGGGTGAAAACCGGTCAGTTCCGGGCTTGTCAGGCAACTTCCTACAGCCTGAATGGCGGTGCGCCGACTTAACCAATTGATACAGGCTGAATACAGTTTGTCACATCGACAAACGTTTCATCACCAGCCCCTTTTCAGCCAGGACACCGCCATGAACTCCATCCACCGCCGCCTCAATCCCTTCGTCCTCATGCTCGATCCGGAAGCCGTGATCACCGCCATGGAGAGCAGCATGAACCTGCGGAGCCTGCGCCAGCGCGTCTGCCGCCCGCTGGACAAGCCGCTGATTCCCAAGACCCACGGCATCGACCGCATCGCCGTGCGCGACTACGACGCCGTGATCGACGCCGAAGAGTTCATGGACAGCGGCATCGACAACTACGTCGAAGCCCAGCCGGCGCTGCAAGCCGTGCACTGAGCCCACCCCCATCGCTTGCCCACTGCGTGTGGCCGCTCAGCCCCTCAAGGGGCAACGCGAGCGGCCTGGCAAAGCCAGTTCCGCCGCGTTCTCGACTGGGTAACATGCGCCGGAGAGGGGAAGTCGGTCCAGGGCACCGCGGAACCGGCTTTGCCGGGCCGCCAGTGCCGCCCCCTTGAGGGGGTGACGGGCAAAGCCCGGCGCGGGGGTGGACTTATCTAGAAAATCGCTTGCGGGTTAGGGCCAGCGCCAACCAGAAGGCGGCCACGGTGTAGACCAGCAGGACCAGGACGTGCAACCAGGGCTGTTCGGGCCACTGGTCCATGAACAGGGGGCGCACCAGCTCCACCGCGTTGGTCAGCGGCAGCCAGTCGGAAATGGCGCGCACCACCCCAGGCAGTTGTTCCCGTGGAAAGAACACCCCGGAGAGGAACATCATCGGGGTCAGGAACAGGGTGAAGTAGTAGGTGAAGAAGTCGTAGCCCTGGGCCAGGGCGTTGAACACCAGGGCGATGCACGAAAACGTGATGCCCACCCCCAGCAACACCGGCCAGGCCAGCAGGAGTTTGGGCGAATGGCTGATACCCAGGCCCAGCATCACGGCCATGATGGCCGTGACCGAAAACAGCGCCTTGAAGCCGGCCCACAACATCTCGGCCAGCACCACGTCGTCCAGGCTCACCGGCGCGTTCATGATGCCGTCCCAGGTCTTTTGCACGTGCATGCGCGAAAACGCCGAGTACAGCGCCTCGAAGCTGGCCGCGTTCATCGCGCTCATGCAGATGCTGCCGCTGGCCAGGAACAGGATGTAGGGCACGGCCGTGTCGCCCTGTGGCGTGGTGATGGTCACCTGGCCCACCAGCGCGCCCATACCGTAGCCGAACGCCACCAGCCACATCAGCGGCTCGGCGATGTTGCCCACCAGGCTGGGAATGGCGAGCTTCTTCCAGACCAGCAGATTGCGCAGGAAAACCGGCCACCAGCGGGTGGAAAGCCGGGGAATTGCCCAGTGCGAAGGGGGTGTGGTCACGGTGCTTGTGTTCATGTTCATCCGTCCTCCCGGATTTGCCGACCGGTGAGTTTCAGAAACAGGTCTTCCAGGTTCGCCGGCCGGTGCAGCGTGCGCAACTGGTGGTGTTGGCCCAGCGCGGCCAGCAGGGGCATGGCTTGCGCGGTGTAGAAAAACACCGTCTCACCGCTCACCTCCACGCGTGCCGCCAGCGCGCGCAGGGCGGCGTGTTCGGGGGCCTGGGCCAGTGCGAGCGCGCCGTTGCCGTAGACCTCCACCACGTCGGGTTCCAGGTGTTGCGCGATCAGTTCGCGGGGGCGGCCTTCGGCGATCTTGCGGCCGTGGTCCAGCACCAGCAGGCGCGAGCACAGGCGCTCGGCCTCGTCCATGAAGTGCGTGGTCAGCAGGATGCTCTTGCCTTGCTGCAGCAGTTGCTGCAGGCGTTCCCACATCAGGTGGCGCGCCTGCGGGTCCAGCCCGGTGGTGGGTTCGTCCAGCATCAGCAACTGCGGGTCGTTCACCAGCGCGCGCGCCAGCGACAGGCGCCGCTTCATGCCGCCCGAGAGTTCACCCGGCTTGGCGTCAGCCTTGTGCGAGAGGGCGGCGAACTCCAGCAACTGCGGGATGCGGGGCCGGATCTGCGCGGCGCCCATGCCGAAATAGCGGCCATAGACCAGCAGGTTTTCGGCGCAGGAAAAGTCCGGGTCCAGCGTGTCGATCTGGCTCACCACGCCCAGCTGCGCCTTGATGGCCAGCGCATCGCGCGGCATGTCCAGGCCGAAGGCGGTGATGCTGCCCGCGTCCGGGGTGGTCAGGCCCAGGCACATGCGGATGGTGGTGGTCTTTCCCGCGCCGTTGGGGCCGATCACGCCCAGGCATTCGCCCGGCGCGATGCGGAACGACAGGTCGTCCACCACGGTGGTGTCGCCATAGCGCTTGGCGAGGTGCTGGCATTCGAAGAGGGGTTTGTTCACGGGAGTGCCTTCGCCCTGCGGGCTGCGGTGCGCGCTGGCCGGGGAACGGCCCGGCGCTGCGCTCATGGATGGGATTGTGCCCGCTGGCACCCCACCTACAATGTCGGCCAGCCTGACCAGCGGTCACCCAGCAGCCCACGCGAGCCACCAGACGTGTCCTTATCCCCAGCCGTTGTTCTGCAATACCTGTTGCCCAAGCGGGCGATCACCGTGTTCGCCGGCTGGTGCGCCGGCTCCCGCGCCACCTGGTGGACCCACAACGTGATCCCCTGGTTCATCCGCCGCTACGGGGTCAACATGGACGAGGCGGTCAATCCCGATCCGCGCAGCTACGCCACCTTCAACGCCTTCTTCACCCGCGCGCTCAAGCCCGGTGTGCGGCCGCTGGCGCGCTCGGCCTTCGTCTGCCCGGTGGACGGCGCGATCAGCCAGTACGGCGCCATCGAACGCGACCAGATCTTCCAGGCCAAGGGCCACCACTACAGCACGCGCGCCCTGGTGGGCGGCGACGCCGAACTGGCCGCGCAGTTCGACGACGGCGCCTTCGCCACCATCTACCTCAGCCCCAAGGACTACCACCGCATCCACATGCCCAGCGCCGCGCGCCTGCGCCGCATGATCCACGTGCCGGGGGATCTGTTCTCTGTCAACCCGACCACGGCGCGTGGCGTGCCCGGCCTGTTCGCGCGCAACGAGCGCGTGGTCTGCGTGTTCGACGTGCCCCACGGCGAGAGCGGCGAGACGCGCCCCTTCGTGCAGGTGCTGGTGGGCGCCACCATCGTCGGCAGCATGGCCACCGTGTGGCACGGCGTGGTGAACCCGCCGCGCCCGGGCCAGGTGCGCGAATGGCGCTACGACGACCAGCAGTACATGTTGCGCCAGGGGGAAGAAATGGGCTGCTTCCTGCTCGGCTCCACCGTGGTGCTGCTCTGGCCCAAGGACACCATTGACTTCAACCCGCAGTGGCTCGCCGGGCAGGGCGTGCGCATGGGCGAGGCCATGGGCGAGGCCGTGCTGGGCGGGCGCCGCCCCTGAACCCCTTGAACCGACCACCCCTCCAGGACACCCCATGACCACCCTCGGCACCCCCCTGTCTCCCTCGGCCACCAAAGTGATGCTGCTCGGCTCCGGCGAGCTCGGCAAAGAGGTGCTGATCGCGCTGCAGCGCCTGGGCGTGGAGACCATCGCCGTGGACCGTTACGACAACGCGCCGGGCCAGCAGGTGGCGCACCACGCCCGCACCATCACCATGAGCGATCCGGCCCAGCTCCAAGCGCTGATCGAGGCTGAGCGCCCGCACCTGGTGGTGCCCGAGATCGAGGCCATTGCCACGCCCATGCTGGAGCAACTGGAGGCCGAGGGTGTGGTGCGTGTGATCCCCACTGCGCGCGCCGCGCGCCTGACCATGGACCGCGAAGGCATCCGCCGCCTCGCCGCCGAGACCCTGGGCCTGCCGACCAGCCCCTACCAGTTCTGCGATTCGCTGGACGAGCTGCAGGCGGCCATCGACGGGGGGATCGGTTACCCCTGCATCGTCAAGCCGGTGATGAGCAGTTCGGGCAAGGGCCAGAGCAAGATCGACGGCCCGGCCGATGTGCAGAAAGCCTGGGACTACGCGATGGCCGGTGGCCGGGTCGGCCCGGGGCGGGTGATCGTGGAAGGCTTCATTGCCTTCGACTACGAGATCACCCAGCTCACCGTGCGCGCGCTGGATGCCCAGGGCCAGGTGCAGACCCATTTCTGCGATCCCATCGGCCATGTGCAGGTGAGCGGCGACTACGTGGAGAGCTGGCAGCCGCACCCGATGACGCCGGCCGCGCTGGCCGAGTCGCGCCGCATCGCGAAGACCGTGACCGACAACCTCGGCGGCCAGGGCCTGTTTGGCGTGGAGCTGTTCGTCAAGGGCGATCAGGTCTGGTTCAGCGAAGTCAGCCCACGCCCGCACGACACCGGCATGGTGACCATGATCACCCAGTGGCAGAACGAATTCGAGCTGCACGCCCGCGCCATCCTGGGCCTGCCGGTGGACACCACGCTCAAGAGCCCGGGTGCCAGCGCCGTGATCTACGGTGGCGTGGAGGCCCGGGGCATCGCTTTCGACGGGGTGGACGACGCTCTGCGCGTGCCCCACAGCGAGATCCGCCTGTTCGGCAAACCCGAGAGCTTCGTGAAGCGCCGCATGGGCGTGGCGCTGGTGTTTGACGCCGACGTGGAAGTGGCCCGCACGCAGGCCAAGCTGGCCGCGTCCAAGGTCAAGCCCCGGGTGGCTTGATTCAGCGGGCGGGCGCTATGCGCGCGAGCTGCGCGTCGTGCCAGCGCGCCAGCAGCCACTGCGCCGCGATGGCGCCGATGAAGGCTAGCGCCATGTCTTTTTGCGTGTCCCAGGGGTCGCCCTGCGTGCCCAGGAAGGCCTCGGCCCCGGCGCCGATCGCGGCGGCCGCGCTCCATTCGATGAGTTCGTAGAGCGCGCTGATGGCGCCACAGACCGCCACCACCAGGGTGAACAGCCAGGCGCCCGGGCGCAGCGGGGTGTGGCGCAGCAGCAGCTCGCGCGCCACCATGGCGGGCACGAAACCCTGGGCCAGGTGGCCGATGCCGTCGTAGGGATTGCGCGCCAGGCCCATCAGCTCCTGCATCCAGAAGCCCAGCGGCACCTGGGCATAGGTGTAGTGGCCGCCCAGCATCAGGACCAGCGCGTGCACGAAGATCAGCGCATAGACCAGCGGCGTGAGTGGAAAGCGCCGCCAGGTGAGCCAGAGCAGGGGCAGGGCGATGAACACCGGCGCCACCTCCATGGCCCAGGTGTCCAGTTCCAGCGGCCGGATGCCCGAGAGGGCCAGCAAGGCCAGCAGGGCCACGGAATAGACGGCCAGGCCGCGCGCGCTCAGGGAGGGGTGTGGGGTCGGCATGCGCGCATGTTAACGGGGCGGTTCGAGTCGCCGGGGGGCTCAGCGGCGCTGCCGGAACATCCAGTCGCGGATGCCTTCGATGCCGTAGGCGATGCGCCACGTGTTCACGTGGTGGCTGCCCGCGTCGTCGGCCTGGCCGGGGGGCACCACGCTGCCTTTCTCCAGCGCGACGTAGTGGATGGTCGCGCCCTGTGCTTCGAGCTGGCGCACGGCGGCGGCGAACTCGGCCGGGGTGGAACGGCCGTTCCACACGGCGCGCGCCACCTGGGCGCCGGCCTGCTCCAGCACCGCGGTGATGGCGTTCTGACCCGGGTAGGCCTTGGGGTCGCCCTGCGAGACGACGATCCACAGCTTCTGGCGCGCCAGCGGCTTCACCAGCGCCGGGTCCCACTGGCCGGCCACCAGGAACGACGCCGCGAACAGGTCGGGGTACTTGATGTTCATGGCGATGCCCATCATCGCGCCGCCCGACTGGCCGGTGGCGTAGATCCGGCTCTTGTCGATGTTGTACTGGTCGGCGAGCTGGTGCACCAGATCCACCGTCAGATCCAGGTACTCCGTGGCCTCGGACCGGTCGGTGACGATGGGTTCGGGGTACTGCGGCGCCAGCACAAAGGCCTCGCGCCGGGCCTGGTCGGCCGGGCTGGCCCAGCAGACCGCGCCCAGGCCCTGCACCAGCGTGGTGTCGGTCACGGTGCTGCTGGCGCCCGCGTCGTGCATGAAGAGCACCAGCGGGTAGCGTTTGGCCGGGTCGTGGTTGCGCGGCACGAACAGGTTGTATTTCAAGGTGTCACCGGTCCTGGCATCCACATACTCCAGGGGCCGGAACCCGTCCACGACCTGATCGATCACGGCGTTCGTCTGCACCGCTTGCGCACTGGGCGCGAGCCTGCGCTGGTCGGCGCTGAGCACGGGGGCCATCTGGGTGATGGTGGCCTTTGCCGGTTTGCGTGTGATGGTGCGCCTGTCCTGCAGGTAGAGCAGGGCCTGCGGGTCGTCGGGCGACAGTTCCACGATCACGAAGCGGCCGTTGCGCCCCTGTTCGGCCGTTGCCGCCTGGGTGTTGGCGTAGACGCGGGTGATGGTGCGCCCGTCCACGCGGTAGCTGGCGGGGCCGAGGCTGGTGGTGTCGATGTCGGCGTCGTAGGCCAGGGCGATGGCGGTGAGCTTCTGGCCTTCACCGAACACTTGTGTGATGGCGGTGGCGCCGCGCAGCGGCACGGCGGTGTCGGCGCGGGCCGACAGGCCGGGGGCCATCCACACGGTGATGCCGGCGCTCAGACCGGCGGCCAGAAAGCGACGGCGTGATGGGAGTCGGGCCTGGGCTGTCCTGTGCATCCAGGCCTCACTCGTGCCGCAGCGCGTCGATCGGATTCAGCCGTGCCGCGCGCCGCGCCGGGAAGTAGCCGAACAACACACCGATCGCCGCTGAAAACACGAAGCTCAACAGGTTCACGCTCAGGTTGAACTGGTAGGGCACGTTCATCAGCGCCGAGAGGCCGAGCGAGGCGCCGGTGGCCAGCACGATGCCGATGAGTCCGCCGAGTGCGGCCAGCACCACGGCCTCAATCAGGAACTGCAGCAGCACCTCGCGCTCCAGCGCGCCGATGGCCAGGCGCAGGCCGATCTCGCGCGTGCGCTCGGTCACGCTCACCAGCATGATGTTCATGATGCCGATGCCGCCCACCAGCAGGCTCACCGCGGCCACCGCGCCGAGCAGCATGGTCATGATCTTGGTGGTGCCCGAGAGCGTTTCGGCGAGTTGTTTGGTGTCGAGCACGTTGAAGTTGTCTTCGTCGGTCTCGGCCAGCTTGCGGCGTTCGCGCAGCAGCTGGGTGATGGTCGCGGTCACGCGCGAGGCGTCCGCTCCGTCGCTCATGGACACCAGCAGGGTGTTCACCCGCGTGTGGCCGACGATGCGGCGTTGCAGGGTCTTGATCGGCATGAGCACCAGGTCGTCCTGGTCGTTGCCGAAAGCGCCCTGGCCTTTCGAGGCCAGCGTGCCGACAACCTCGCAGCTCATGGCCTTGACGCGCAGTTGCGCGCCCACCGCGCTGGTGCTGCCGAAGAGCTCGCGCTGCACGGTCTGACCGATCAGGCAGACCGCGCCGCCTGCGCGCAATTCGTCGTTGCTGAACGCGCGGCCGTCGGCGATCTTCCAGTTGCCGGTGGTGAGCCATTCGTTGGTGCTGCCGATCACGCTGCTGCTCCAGTTGCGGCCGTTGGCCACAAGCACGGAGCCGGTGCGCGCTTCGGGCGCGACCGCGGCGATGCCGCCGATCTGCGCGGCGATGGCTTCGCCGTCGCTTTCCTTGAAGGCGGGCGCACCGCCACCACCGCCACCCGGCCCCATGCGTTGGCCGGGGCGCACCTGCAGCAGGTTGGTGCCCAGGCCCGAAATCTGGTTCTGCACCGCGGCCGTGGCGCCATTGCCCACCGTGACCATGGTGATCACCGCGCTCACACCGATCACGATGCCAAGGATGGTGAGGAAGGAGCGCAGCAGGTTGCGGCGGATGGAGCGCAGCGCGAGCAGCAGCGTGTTAAGCCACATGCGGAGCCTCCTCGCCGGCGGTGCCCGAGACTTCCGCGTCGCTCACGGTCTGGTGCGCCGCGCCCGTCTGCAGCGCCACAGGATGCGGGTTGGGCTCGTCGCTCTCGACCACGCCGTCCACGAAGCGCACCATGCGTTTGGCATACGCCGCCATGTCGGGTTCGTGCGTGACCATCAGCACGGTGATGCCCTGTTCGGCGTTCAGGCGCCAGAGCAGTTCCATGATCTCCTGGCTGCGGTGGGTGTCGAGGTTGCCGGTGGGTTCGTCGGCCAGCAGCACCTGCGGCTCGGTGACGATGGCTCGCGCGATCGCCACGCGCTGTTGTTGCCCGCCCGAAAGTTCACCCGGCGTGTGGTGCTCCCAGCCCTTGAGGCCCACCTTTTCCAGCGCGCGCTGGGCCAGGCTGTGCCGCGAAGCCGCGGGCTCGCCACGGTAGATCAGGGGCAGTTCCACGTTTTCCTGCGCCGAGGTGCGCGCCAGCAGGTGGAAGCCCTGGAACACGAAGCCGAAATAACGCCGCCTCAGGCGCGCACGCTCGTCGCGCGAGAGCGCTTCCACGTGCACGCCGCGAAACAGGTAGTCGCCGGTGGTGGGCACGTCCAGGCAGCCCAGGGTGTTCATGGCGGTGGACTTGCCCGAGCCGCTGGGACCCATGATGGCGACGAATTCGCCCTGGTGGATGTCCAGGTCCACGCCTTTCAAGGCCTGGAAGGCTGTGTTGCCTTCGCCGTAGGTCTTGGTGATGCCGCGCAGGCGGATCAGGGGGGGGCCGCTCACAGCGCGATCCGGCGCCGGGCCGCCCCAAGCCGGATCAGCCCCCTCGGGGGGCAGCGACTCGCGTAGCGATGGAGCGTGGGGGTTCATGGTGTCGGACTGCGTTGTTCGGTGATCACGGCCATGCCCTCGGAGAGCCCTTCGCCGCTGACCTCGGTGTTGCGGCCATCGCTGATGCCGGTCTTGACCGACACCGACACCGGCTGGCCGTCCTGCAGCACCCAGATCTGGCGCGGACCGCCGCCACGGCGGTCGGTGCCGGCGGTCTTGGTGCCCGAGCGCGGCGGGCGTGGCATCAGCTTGGACAGGATGCTGGTGTTGGCCGCCGCCGCGCCGTTGCCATTGGCCGGTGAAAAGCGCAAGGCGGTGTTGGGCACCAGCAGCACGCCCTTCGCTTCCTTGGCCACGATGGTGGCGGCCGCCGTCATGCCCGGGCGCAGGCTCAGGTCGCTGTTGTCCACGTTGAGCGTGGTGGTGTAGGTGACCACGTTGTCGGTCTTGGTGGAACCGAAGGCCACGCGGTGGATGGTGGCCGGGTAGCGGCGCGCCGGGAAGGCGCTCACGGTGAAGGTGGCCTTCTGGTCCACCTTGACCGCGCCCACGTCGGCCTCGTCCACCGCCACATCCAGCTTGAGCTGTGCGAGGTCTTCGGCCACGGAGAACAGCGTCACCGCCTGCAGCGAGGCGGCCACGGCGTTGCCCGGGTCCACCGTGCGGCTGAGCACCACGCCGTTGATGGGCGAGCGGATCGAGGCCTTGGACAGGTTGGTTTCGGTGGTGGCGAGGGCCGCGCGCGATTCGGTGACCGAGGCACGCGCGGCGGCCTCGCTGGCCACGGCACGCTCCACGGCCGCCTTCGCGCTGTCCAGCTCGGTGGCCGAGGGCACCTTGCCGCCCGAGAGGCGCGCCACTTCCTCGAACCGGGCCAGCGTGGCTTGCGCTTCCTTGGTCGTGGCGAAGGCCTGCGCCAGCTGTGCCTGGGCCGAGGCCAGACCGGCGCGCGACTGCGTCACCTGGTCCACCAGCTTGGCGGTGTCAAGCTCCACCAGCACCTGGCCGGTCTTGATGCGGTCGTTCACGTCCACATGCACCCGCTTGACGGTGCCCGAGAGCTCACTGCCGATGTTGACCGAGCGCGTGGGCTGCAGCGTGCCGTTGGCGGCCACGGTGAGCGTGATGTCGCCCTTCTTCAGGGGCTCGGTCACGTAGACCGGTGCGGCCTTGGCTTTCTGCTGCGCCTGCCAGTAGGTGAGGCCACCGGCCACGACGATGATCGCGGCGATGCCGATCCACAGCGAGCTGCGCTGCCACCAGCGCGGCGGGTGGTCGCTGCCCAGAAGGTCTTGCAGGTCGGCGGGGGTGGCGTCTTTTTTGGGGCTCATGGCGGTTCGGGTTCTGTGGTCGGGGTTCAGCGGGTGGTGGTTTCAACCGGCTGCGCATCGGGCGACCAGCCGCCGCCCAGGGATTTGTACAGGCGCACCAGGTCCGCGCTCAGGCTGGCCTGGGTGCTGGCCACGCTGTCCTGGGTGGAGAGCAGGGTGCGCTGGGTGTCGAGCACCGAGCGGAAATCGATCAGGCCGCTTTCGTAGCGCTGGCGCGCCAGCAGCTCGGCGTTGGCCGCCGCGCTGCTGGCGGCTTGCAGCCGTTCCAGGCGCTCGCGGTTGCCCTGCAGCGACACCAGCGCGTCTTCCACGTCTTTCAAGGCGGTCAGCACGGTGGCCTCATAGTCCACGCGCGCCGATTCCAGCGCGGCCTCCTGAGCCCGCACCTGGGCGCGCGCCGCCCCGCCATCGAACAGCGGCGCCGACACGCTGGCCAGCAGCGAATTGACGACCGAGGCACCGTTGGTCAGCGTGCCCAGGGTCAGCGCGGAGAGGCCCAGCGAGCCGCTGAGGCGAAAGCTCGGGTAACGCGCGGCGTCGGCCTGCGAGACCCGGGCCAGCGCGGCGCGGATGCGCAGCTCGGCGGTGCGCACGTCGGGGCGCTGGCGCAGCGTCTCGGCGGGAAAGGCCAGTGCCAGATCGGACGGCCCTTGCGGGATCGCCGCGGCCTGGCCGAGCGAGGCCTGCAGCGCCCCGGGCGCCTGGCCGGTCAGCACCGCCAGGCTGCTGATGGCCTGGGCGATGCTGGTCTGCAGCGCCGGGATCTGGGCCGCGGTCTGTTCGCTGGATGCAATGGCCTGTTCCAGATCGAGCGACGAGGCCAGGCCGGCCTGGACGCGCCAGCGGGTGATCTGCAGGGTTTCGGTCTGCGCGGCCAGGTTGCTGCGCGCGATCGCCAGCCGCGCCTGCAGGCCACGCAGTTCGACATAGGTCACCGCGACCTCGGCCGCCAGCGACACCCGCACGTCGGCCAGGCTGGTTTCGGAGGCCTGGGCGTCGGCCTCGCTGGCGTTGAGCGCGCTGCGGTTGCCCCCGAACACGTCGGGCTCCCAACTGGCGTCAAAGCCGGCCTGGAAGCGGTTGCTGGTACCGGTGCTGCCCGACTTGCTGCGCTGGGCCGAACCCGAGGCGTCCACCGTGGGCCCCAGGCCGGCCTGTTGCACATCGCGCTGCGCGCGCGCCTGCCGCAACGCGGCCTGGGCGCTGCGCACGCTGGTGTTGGCCTGCAGTGCCTGCGTGACCAGGGCGGTGAGGGTGGGATCGTTGAAGCGTTGCCACCAGTCCGCCAGCGCGGTGGCCGACTGGCCCGGCGTGGCCTGGCCGCCGGGGCCGGACCAGGCGGCGGGCACCGGAGTGTCGGGCAGCGCGGTGCCGGTGGGCGCCAGGCTGGCGCAGGCGGACAGCAGCAAGGCGGCGGCGAGGGCGGTCAGGGCAGCCGGGTGGTGGGCCGGTCGGGAGAGCGGTGGGGTGGGGTTCATGGTGTTCATTCAGCATACTGTGTATGCCTGTGTGCCATTGTGCGCAAGCCCAACCCACCGGGTGTGACCTCTCGGTGAAGTTCGTGTAAAGAATGTTGTCGAGCCGCGCCTACTGGAACGCCACCTCGGCAAAGCTGCGCAGCTTGCGGCTGTGCAGTTGGTCGGGACCGCCCTCACGCAGGATGTCGACGGCGCGGATGCCGATGCGCAGGTGCTGGTCCACGCGCTCGCGGTAGAAGTGGTTGGCCATGCCGGGCAGCTTGATCTCGCCGTGCAGCGGCTTGTCGCTCACGCACAGCAGGGTGCCGTAAGGCACGCGGAAGCGGAAACCGTTGGCCGCGATGGTGGCGCTTTCCATGTCGAGCGCGACCGCGCGCGATTGCGAGAACCGGCGCTGGGGTTTGTTGTCGGGCAGCAGTTCCCAGTTGCGGTTGTCGGTGCTGGCCACGGTGCCGGTGCGCATGATGCGCTTGACCTCGGCCGGCGGCACGCCGGTCACGTCGGCCACGGCGGCTTCGAGCGCGAGCTGGATTTCGGCCAGCGCGGGGATCGGCACCCACAGCGGCAGTTCTTCGTCCAGCACGTGGTCTTCGCGCACGTAGGCGTGGGCCAGCACGTAGTCGCCGAGCTGCTGGGTGCTGCGCAGGCCGGCGCAGTGGCCGATCATGAGCCAGGCGTGTGGGCGCAGCACGGCGATGTGGTCGGTGATGGTCTTGGCGTTGGCCGGGCCGACACCGATGTTGACCATGGTGATGCCGGTGCGGTCGGCGCGGACCAGGTGGTAGCCCGGCATCTGCGGCAGGCGCGGCGGCGGGTGGCCCAGCTCGTCGCCCACTTCCGGCGGCAGGCCGGCGCGGCGCATCACCACGTTGCCCGGCTCCACGAAGGCGATGTACTCGCTGTCGGGCCGGGCCATCTCGGCGTGGCCCAGGCGGATGAATTCGTCGATGTAGAACTGGTAGTTGGTGAACAGCACGAAGTTCTGGAACCACTCGGGGGCGGTGCCGGTGTAGTGGCGCAGGCGCTGCAGCGAGTAATCCACGCGCGGCGCGGTGAACAGCGAGAGTGGGTGTGCTTCACCGGGGCGCGGCTCGTGCGTGCCGTTGGCGATGCCGTCGTCCATCACGGTGAGGTCGGGCAGGTCGAACACGTCGCGCATGAGCGCGCGGCGCTCCGGGCCCATGCTGCCTTCCACGTGGTCGTGCTCGGCGAACGAGAAGTGGATGGGAATGGGCTGCGCGCTGGTGCCCACCTCCAGCTCGCCGCCGTGGTTGGCCAGCAGCAGGCGGAACTGTTCCAGGTAATAGTCGCCATACAGGTCGGGCCGGGTGAGCGTGGTCTCGAAGCGGCCGGGGCCGGCCACGAAGCCGTAGCTCAGCCGGTTCATCGGCGGGCTGTGGGGCGCGCTGCTCTTGCGTGAGACGCTGTGGGTGTGCAGCCGGACGTAGGGGTAGCAGGCCCGCACGTGGGCGTGCGAGAAGTCGCCGCCGGTGACGAAATCGCGCATGGCCTGGCGCAGAAAGTCCACGCTGTCCTGGTAGATGCGTTGCACCTGGGCCAGCGCCTGGGCCGGGTCGCGGTAGAACATCGGGGCGGTGAAGTCGGGTGTCTTGTGCATGGCGTGTATTGTGAACACCCCCTGCGCCGCTGTGCGGCTTCCCCCTCTTTTGCCCCGCCTTTGGCGGGGAGGGGGACGCTCCCAGTGGCCCGGCACAGCCGGTTCCACGGGAGCCCAGAAAGGGGTGCGCGCTGGCCGGTGAGCCCCTACGGTTTCACCGGCTCGCGCATGGTCACGAACTCTTCGGCCGCCGTGGGGTGGATGCCGATGGTGCTGTCGAACACGGCCTTGGTGGCGCCGGCCTTCATGGCCACCGCAAATCCCTGCACGATCTCGCCCGCCTCCGCGCCCACCATGTGCAGGCCCACCACGCGGTCGCTCGCGCTGTCCACCACCAGTTTCATGAGCGTGCGCTCGCTGCTGCCCGACAGCGTGTGCCTGAGCGCCTTGAACTCGCTGCGGAACACCGTGATCTGGCCGAACGCCTCTCGCGCGGCGGCTTCGGTGTAGCCCACGGTGCCGATGTTGGGGTGGGTGAAGACGGCGGTGGGGATGAACTCGTAGCTCATCTCGCGCGCGGGCTTGCCGGCCACCGGGCCGAACAGCTGGTCCACCACCACCATGGCCTCGCCCAGCGCCACCGGCGTGAGCTGCACCCGGTTGGTCACGTCGCCCACGGCATAGATGGAGGGTACGTTGGTCCGGTAGTGCGCATCGACCACGATCTCGCCTTGCGCGCCCTGGGCCAGGCCCACGGTTTCCAGCCCCAGACCGGTCACGTTGGGCACGCGGCCGGTGGCGTAGAGCACGGCGTCGGCCAGCACCTCGCCGCCGCCTTCGAGTTCCACGCGCAGGCCGTCGGCCGTGCGCTGGACGTCCACCACGCCGGCGTTCAGGCGCAGGTCCACACCGGACTTGACCATTTCGGCCGCGACGAAATGGCGGATCTCGTCGTCAAAACCGCGCAGCACCTGCTCGCCCCGGTAGAGCTGGGTCACGTGCGAGCCCAGGCCGTTGAAGATGGAGGCGAATTCGCAGGCGATGTAGCCACCCCCCACCACCAGCAGGCGCTGGGGGAACGGCTCCAGGTCGAAGATGTCGTTGGAGGTGATGACGTGTTCGCGGCCCACGAAGTGCGGCACGTGGGGCGTGCCGCCGGTGGCGATCAGGATGTTCTTGGCCGTGAAGTTCTGGTGGCCGGGGCTGCCGTCGGCGTTGATCGTGGCCAGGCCCACGCCGTGTTCGCCCTGCACGCGCGCAAAGCCGTCGAACACCGTCACGCCCGCGCCGCGCAGCAGGCTGCCGTAGACACCGTTGAGGCGGCCGATTTCCTGTGCCCGGTTGGCCTTGAGCGTGGCCCAGTTCAGCGTCGGCAAGGCGGGCTGGCCGCTCGGATCGACGGCGCCGAACTCCCAGCCGAAGCCCAGGGACTCGTGGAACGCGTCAGCGTAGTGCGCGGCGAAGCTGTAAAGCTTTTTCGGAATGCAGCCCACGTTGACGCAGGTGCCGCCCAGGCCATCGGTGCCCAGGGTTTCGGCCAGGGCCACGCGCGCGCCGCGCTGCGCGGCCATGCGCGCGGCGCGCACGCCGCCACTGCCTCCACCAATCACGAAAAGGTCAAAGTCGAACGCACTCATCGGTCAAACATCCCCGCATCAAGACGGCCCGGGCGCCCCGGGCCTGGAGCCATCTTACGTCCGGCCGTGGGTGGCCGGGGGCATGCCGGTGGATCGCCCGTGCTCAGGCCCGGGCCATCACCTCGGGGCGCAGCAACGTGCGGCGCCGGGCCATTTCCCGGCCCATGCCCGCGGTGTCGTGGGAGGCCAGCCGCTGTCTGGCCTCCGGGTAGGCGATGGCCTCTTCCAGCACGATGTGATCGAGGTACAGGGCCTCGAACACCTCCAGCGCATGGCGCAGTTCCTGGGTGTCGAACCAGAGGTTGCCGTTGGCCGCGGCCTCCAGCGAGGGCGCAATCTGCAGCCAGTTTTCTTCCAGCCAGCCGTGGTCCTGCGTCAGGTGTTCGGCGGCCTGCACCACCTCGGGGTTCGGGCTGGTCCGCAAGGAGGGAAAGATGTGCTTTTCTTCGTCCAGGTGGTGCTGCCGGGCTTCGCCGTTGAAGTAGGTCAGCACCCGGCGCGCCTTGTCGCGCGCGGCCTGGTTCAGACCACCGCGTTCAATCGCATCCACCAGCTGGTGCAATTGCCGCAACTGCTGCTGGATCTCCCGGTGGGTGCTGTCGAGGAACTCGAAAACGGCGATGACGGCGGACGTGGAGGCGGCGCACATATGAAACTCCCCAGAAAAGGTGCTTCCATTATGAAAATGCGGCGTTGCCGCAACTTGATTTGGCGCAAACAAAAAGCCCGCCGAAGCGGGCTTCCGATGAACTGCAGAAGCAAGACAGGCATCCGGCCCACGTGCCCAACAACCAAGCCTCCGGCGCACGTGCCCGAACCCAGGATGCCGTGGAACTGGCTTTGCCAGGCCACAGGCATCGCCCCCTGGGGGGTGACGCCGCAGGCGGCGCGGGGGGTTAATAGGTGTATACCCCGCGCCCCGTCTTGCGACCCAGCCAGCCCGCGGCCACCATTTCCTTCAGCAGCGGCGCCGGGCGGTACTTGCTGTCGTTGAACTCGGCCATGTAGACGTTCATCACCGCCAGGCACACGTCCAGCCCGATCATGTCGGCCAGGGCCAGCGGGCCGATGGGCTGGTTGCAGCCCAGCTTCATGCCCGCGTCGATGTCTTCCGGCGTGGCCAGGCCTTCGGCCAGCACGAAGAAGGCCTCGTTGATCATGGGCACCAGGATGCGGTTGACCACGAAGCCGGGCGCGTTCTTCACGGTGATGGGCGACTTGCCCAGGGCCTCGGCCAGCGCCTTGACGGCATCGTGCGTGGCGTCGCTGGTCTGCAGGCCGCGGATGATCTCCACCAGCGCCATCATGGGCACGGGGTTGAAGAAGTGCATGCCGATGAAGCGGTCGGGGCGCTGGGTGGCGGCGGCCAGCTTGGTGATGCTGATCGAGCTGGTGTTCGTGGCCACGATCACCTCGGGCGCGAGCAGGCCGTCGAGCTGCTGCAGGATCTTGACCTTGAGGCCTTCGTTTTCGGTCGCGGCCTCGATCACCAGCTGCGCGCCCTTGAGGTCGTCGTAGTTCGTCGAGCCCTGGATCAGCGCGAGCGCCGCGTCCTTGTCGGCGGCGGTCATCTTTTCCTTCTTGATCAGGCGGTCCAGGCTGCCGGCGATGGTGGCCAGGCCCTTGTCGACCGCGGCCTGCGCGATGTCGATCATGACGACGCGGATGCCACAGGTGGCGCAGGCTTGCGCGATGCCGTTGCCCATGGTGCCCGAGCCGATGATGCCCACGGTTTGAATGCTGCTCATGTGGTGTTCACTCCTGAAATGGCGAAAAAAGCCATTGTCGGTCCTTCGCCGCCCGGGTTCCGGGGCGGGGCGGTCACCCAGGTGTCTGGTCTAGGCTGGCACGCCTACCCGCGCGCCCGGGGCCTGTGCTACCTTGCCGCCAGTCGCTAGGCGCGGCGGTCCGCGTGACCCGCCGTTTCCGCGCCGGCCCCAGGAGACCCAACAACATGTACGACTACCTTATCGTGGGCGGCGGTTCCGCCGGCTGTGTGCTGGCCTCGCGCCTGAGCGAAGACCCGCAGGTCCGCGTGGCCCTGCTCGAAGCCGGCCCCGCCGACAAGAACGTGCTCATCCACTGCCCGGCGGGGCTGGCCGTGATGGCCAAGTACGAGCTCAACGGCTGGGGCCTGGCCACCGTGCCCCAGCCGGGACTCAACGGCCGGCGCGGTTACCAGCCCCGTGGCAAGGTGCTGGGCGGCTCCAGTTCCATCAACGCCATGATCTACGCGCGCGGCCACGCCAGCGACTACGACGCCTGGGCCGCCGAAGGCAACCCGGGCTGGTCCTTCGCCGACGTGCTGCCGTACTTCAAACGCGCCGAACACAACGAGCGCGGCGCCGACGCGCTGCACGGCCAGGGCGGGCCGCTGAACGTGATGGACCTGCGTTCGCCCAACCCATTTCTGCCCGCCTTCATGGAAGCCGGCCAGCAGGCGGGCTACCGGCTGAACAACGACTTCAACGGCCCCGAGCAGGAGGGTATCGGCCCCTACCAGGTGACGCACAAGAACGGCGAACGGTTCAGTGCCGCCAAGGCCTACCTGACGCCGCACCTGAACCGGCCGAATCTGAACGTGATCACGGGCGCGCTGACCACGCGGGTGCTCACCGAGGTGGTGGACGGCCGGCCCTGTGCCGTGGGCGTCGAATACCGGCCCGATGCCGGGCGCGGCGCCTTGCAGAGCCTGCGCCTGAAACCCGGTGGCGAGGTGGTGCTGAGTGCCGGCGCGTTTGGCTCGCCGCAGCTGCTCATGCTCTCGGGCATCGGCCCGGCGGCGCACCTGCGCGAACACGGCATCGGTGTGGTGCACGACCTGCCCGGTGTGGGCGCCAACCTGCACGACCACCCCGACGTGGTGATGGTGGTTAACGCGCCCAAGCTCACCGAGCTGTTCGGTCTGTCCTGGACCGGCGTGGTGAACATGGTCAAAGGCCTCTTCGAGTGGCGGCGCCAGCGCAGCGGCCCGCTCACCACCAACTTCGCCGAAGCCGGCGGTTTCATCAAGAGCAGCCCCGAGGAACCCATCCCCGACCTGCAACTGCACTTCGTGGTGGGCAAGCTGGTGGACCATGGCCGCAAGACGGTGCTGGGCCATGGGTATTCCTGCCACGTCTGCCTGCTGCGCCCCAGGAGCCGCGGCACGCTGCGCCTGGCCAGCGCCGATCCGCAGGTGGCGCCGCTGATCGACCCGGCCTTTCTGCAGGACGCGGACGACACGGCACGCCTGGTGCGGGGCTTCAAGTGCATGCGCGAGCTGCTGCAGCAACCCGCGCTCGCGCGCCACGGCGGCATGGAGTCCAAGGCGTCGGCTGAAGCGCAAAGCGACGCGCAGATCGAGCAGTTCATCCGCAACCACGCCGACACCATCTACCACCCGGTGGGCACCTGCCGCATGGGCCCGGACGGCGCGGCGGTGGTGGACGCGCGCCTGCGGGTGCACGGCGTGGCGGGCCTGCGGGTGGTGGACGCCTCCGTCATGCCCAGCGTGGTGGGTGGCAATACGAACGCGCCGGTGATCATGATGGCCGAGAAGGCGGTGGACATGATGCACGAGGACCACCCCCCGCGCCGCTTCGCGCCACACCCCTGAGGGGGGCAACACCTGCAGTCCGGCAAAGCCGGCCCTGCGGTGTTCTGGGTTACGCTCTCCCTCCCATGTTTTCAAACCTCTTCCCCGGCGCGCGTGCCTGAACCGAGGATGCCGTGGAACCGGCTTTGCCGGGCCACCGGCATCGCCCCCCTGGGGGGTGACGCGAAGCGGCGCAGGGGGAGCCTCCACCACATGATTCTTGAACACGCCGACCTCCGCATCGACCCCGCCCGGGCCGCCGACTTTGAAGCCGCCATCACCCGTGCCGCCAGCACCGTGATCGCCCTGTCCAAGGGCTTTCAGGGCTACAAGGTCAACCGCAGCATCGAGAGCCCGGGGCGCTACATCCTCACCATCTACTGGGACACGCTGGAAGACCACATGGTGGGTTTCCGCCAGTCGCCCGCGTTCGCCGAATGGCGCGCCATCGTCGGCCCGTTCTTTGCTCAACCACCCGTGGTCGAGCACCTGGAGCTTGTGAGCAAGAGCTGAGTCACATCCCACCCCCATCGCTGGCTCACTGCGTGTAGCCAGCTCAGCCCCTCAAGGGGCAATGCCTGTGGCCCGGCGAAGCCGGTTCCACGGCATTCTCGGTTGGGGTCAGGCGCGCCGGATTCAGGCAGGCGCTCGGCGCAATCCGGCCAGCACCAGGCCGAAGCCTATGAACACGCTGCCCGCGACGCGGTTGATCCACAGCGCGGCGCGCGGCCGCTGCAGCCAGCGCCGTGCGCGGCTGGCCAGCCACACGTAGGTGAGCAGGCACGACACCGAGGCGCACACGCTGAGCGACACCAGCGTGGCGAACTGTGGCAGCAGGGGCTGTTCGGGCTGCACGAACTGCGGGAACAGCGCGCCAAAGAACAGGATGGCCTTGGGGTTGGTGAGCGAGACCCACAGGCCCAGGCGCAGCATCTGCGCGTCGCTGGCCGGTGGCGCGTCGCCCTGGGTTGCGCTGCCCAGGTCCAGCCCGTCGCGCGAGCGCAGCATGCGCCAGCCCAGGAACACGAGGTAGGCCGCGCCCACCCATTTCACCAGCGTGAACAGCCAGGCCGAGGTGTGCAGGATCACACCGAGACCGAGGATGGAGGCACCGGCCAGCAGCAACAGCCCGATCTGGTTGCCCAGGGTGGAGTACAGCCCGGCGCGAAAACCGCGCGTGGCGCCGTTGCGCAGTGCCAGCAGCACGGCCGGCCCCGGCGTGGCGGCGGTGAGCCAGGTGATGAGGCTGTAGGCCAGCAGCAGTTGCAGGGTCATGGTGGGTGCCGGTGTGCCGTCAGGCGCGGGGCGCGGTCTTGCGCATCAGCGTCGATTTGCCGAACAGGCTTTCGATCAGGTCGACCGCGAGTTCGGCCGTGCGGTTGCGCACATCCAGCGCCGGGTTGAGCTCCATCACGTCGAGGGAGGCCAGGCGTCCGGTGTCGGCGATCATCTCCATGCACAGCTGCGCTTCGCGGTAGGTCGGGCCGCCGGGCACGGTGGTGCCCACGCCGGGGGCGATCTCGGGGTCAAGGAAATCCACGTCGAAACTCACGTGCAGGTGGGTGTTGTGATCCATGCCCATGAGCGCCTGCTCCATGGTGTGGCGCATGCCCATCTCGTCGATGTAGCGCATGTCGAACACTTCCAGGCCGGCCTCGTGGACCAGTCGTTTTTCGCCCGCGTCCACGCTGCGGATGCCGATCTGGCGCACCACGCCGGCGTCGATGGCGGGCGTGGTGCCGCCGATGCCGGTGAGTGGCGCCGGGCCATGCCCACACAGCAGCGCCACCGGCATGCCGTGGATGTTGCCGCTGGGGGTGAGCGCGGCGGTGTTGAAGTCGGCGTGCGCGTCGAGCCAGAGCACGCGCAGCTTTTTGCCGGTCTCGCGGCAGTGCCGGGCCACCGCGCTGATGGAGCCCAGGCCCAGGCAGTGGTCACCGCCGAGCACGATGGGCATGCGGGCCTGCGCCAGCTCCGCCCGCACGGCCTCGTGCAGGGTCTGGTTCCATTCGACCACCTCGGCCAGATGCCGGTAGCCCTCGGCGGGCGCCAGCCAGGGGTTGGGCGGACCGCTCAGGTTGCCCCGGTCGAGCACGTCCAGGCCGTGGCTCTCCAGCACGCTGCGGATACCCGCCACCCGCAGCGCTTCGGGGCCCATGGAAGCGCCGCGCGCGCCCGCACCAATGTCGGTGGGCACGCCGATGAGGCTGATGTGGTGTTGCATGGCGCTATTCTGCCGCCAACAGGTCAGCCCCCGCGTGTGCAGGGGTGCTGTGCCGCAGCGCGCGTCAGCGCATCGAGGACACGTAGGCCACGACCGCGCGCAGGTCGGCGTCTGTCATCTGCCGTGTGTTGGCGGTCATGAGCGGGTTGACGCGGGTGCCGACGCTGCCGCGGTAGTTCTTCAGGGTCTGGGTGAGGTAGTCCGTCTGCTGTCCGGCCACACGGGCGAAGGACTCGCTGCCGCGGCCCTGTTCACCGTGGCAGCGCCAGCAGACCTTGTCGTAGTACTTCTTGCCCTCGGCCACCAACGCCGCATCGTGCACCGGCTGGGGTTTGACGGACTGGCGCGCGTAGTACACCGCCACGCCCAGCCGTTCGTCCACCGACATGGCTTTGATCAGCCGTTCCATGAATTCGTAGCGGCGGCTGCCGTCGGCGAACTGGCGCACCTGGGTCAACAGGTAGGTCGGGTTCTGGCCGGCGAGGTTGGGCACGTCGCTCTTGACGCTGTTGCCCCCGTCGCCGTGGCAGTTGGCGCAGAACAGCGAAACCTTCTGCCCCATGCGGGCATAGGTTTCCACTTGCTGTGGGTCCTGCAGGATGACGTTCAGGCGCTCTTCGAGCGTGCCGGCGGGCGGGGTGCCAGGGCTTGCCTGGGCCACCGCCGTGCCACAGACCAGGGCGAGCACCATGCCGAGGGCGGCGTGAAGGGATGGGGTGATGTTCATGTATTGAAGATGCTATCCACCCGGCCGGCGGGCCACTTGACCCCGGTCAATCAACCCGCTGAAAGCGGCAAAGCCTCACATATTGCGCCGGTATTGACCGCCCACGGCGAACAGCGCGCCGGTGATCTGGCCGAGCGAGCAGCAGCGTACGGCGTCCATCAACACCTCGAACACGTTCCGGTTCTCGATCACCGCCTGCTGCAGGCGCTGCAGCATGGCCGGGGCTTCGGCCGCGTGGCGGGCGTGGAAGCCGGCCAGGCGCTGGAGCTGGCTTTGTTTTTCTTCGTCGGTGGAGCGCGCGAGCTCCAGCTTGTCCATCACCGCGTCGCCGTGCGGGTTGCGGAAGGTGTTGACGCCGATGATGGGGTATTCGCCCGTGTGCTTGAGCATCTCGTAGTGCATGCTCTCGTCCTGGATCTTGCCGCGCTGGTAGCCGGTTTCCATCGCACCCAGCACGCCGCCGCGTTCGGCGATCTTCTCGAACTCGGCCAGCACCGCTTCCTCCACCAGCTCGGTCAGCTGCTCGATGATGAAACTGCCCTGGTTGGGGTTCTCGTTCTTGGCCAGGCCCCATTCGCGGTTGATGATGAGCTGGATCGCCATCGCGCGGCGCACCGAGTCTTCCGTGGGCGTGGTGATGGCCTCGTCGAACGCATTGGTGTGCAGCGAGTTGCAGTTGTCGTAGATCGCGATCAGCGCCTGCAGCGTGGTGCGGATGTCGTTGAACTGGATTTCCTGCGCGTGCAGGCTGCGGCCGCTGGTCTGGATGTGGTACTTCAGCTTCTGGCTGCGCTCGTTGGCGCCGTACTTTTCCTTCATCGCCACGGCCCAGATGCGGCGCGCCACGCGGCCGAGCACGGTGTACTCCGGGTCCATGCCGTTGCTGAAGAAGAAGGAGAGGTTGGGCGCGAAGTCGTCGATGTGCATGCCGCGCGCGAGATACGCTTCTACGAAGGTGAAGCCGTTGCTCAGCGTAAAGGCCAACTGGCTGATCGGGTTCGCGCCGGCTTCGGCGATGTGGTAGCCGCTGATCGACACCGAGTAGAAATTGCGCACGTCGTGGTGCACGAAATACTCCGCGATGTCGCCCATGACCTTGAGCGAGAACTCGGTGCTGAAGATGCAGGTGTTCTGGCCCTGGTCCTCTTTCAGGATGTCGGCCTGCACTGTGCCGCGCACGTTGGCCAGCACCCACTCGCGGATCTTCTGCGCTTCGGTGTCGGTCGGCTCGCGGCCGTTGTCGGCCTTGAACTTCTCGACGTTCTGGTCGATGGCGGTGTTCATGAACATCGCCAGGATGCTCGGCGCCGGGCCGTTGATGGTCATGGAAACCGAGGTGGCCGGGTGGCACAGGTCGAAGCCACCGTAGAGCACCTTCATGTCGTCCAGCGTGGCGATGCTTACACCCGAGTTGCCCACCTTGCCGTAGATGTCGGGCCGCGGGTCGGGGTCGTTGCCGTAGAGCGTGACCGAGTCGAATGCGGTGGACAGGCGCTTGGCGGGCATGCCTTCGGACAGCAGCTTGAAGCGGCGGTTGGTGCGGAAGGCGTCGCCCTCGCCCGCGAACATGCGGGTCGGGTCTTCGCCTTCGCGCTTGAAGGCGAAGGTGCCGGCGGTGTAGGGGTAGCTGCCGGGCACGTTGTCCAGCATCAGCCACTTGAGGATCTCGCCGTGGTCTTCGTACTGCGGCAGGGCTACCTTGCGGATGGAGGTGCCGCTGAGCGACTTCGTGGTGAGCGCGGTGCGGATCTCCTTGTCGCGGATCTTCACCACGTACTCGTCGCCCGCGTAGGCCTTCTGCATGTCGGGCCACTGGGCCAGCAGCTTGCGCGCGGCCGGGTCCTGCGCCAGCTCGCGTTCCTGGGCCAGGTCGATGGCGGCTTCGGCGGCCTTGGGCCGGTGGGGCTTGGCCACGCTGAGCATGCGCGCGGCCTCGCGCAGTTGCTGGATTTCGCGCGCGAGCGCGGCCTGTTCGCGCGCCTTCTTCTTGTAGCCCCGCAGCGTGTCACTGATCTCGGCCAGGTAGCGCGTGCGCGCGGCCGGCACGATGGGGCTCTGGTTGGTGCTGTGGCGCACCGCGACCTGGGGCAACCGGCCCTCACGCAGCGGCAGGCCCAGCGCCATCAGACGGGGCTTGAGCGCCTGGTAGAGCGCGGTCACGCCGTCGTCGTTGAAGCGCGCGGCCATGGTGCCGAAGACCGGCATCTGCTCGGCCGGCGTGGTCCAGGCCTCGCGGTTGCGCTGCACCTGCTTGGCCACGTCGCGCAGCGCGTCGCTGGCGCCCTTGCGGTCGAACTTGTTGATGGCGATGAACTCCGCGAAGTCGAGCATGTCGATCTTTTCAAGCTGGCTGGCGGCGCCGAACTCGGGGGTCATCACATACATGGGCACGTCCACGTGCGGCACGATGGCCGCGTCGCCCTGGCCGATGCCGGAGGTCTCGACCACGATCAGGTCGAAGCCCGCCACCTTGCAGGCCACCACTGCGTCGGGCAGGGCCGCGCTGATCTCGCTGCCGAAATCGCGTGTGGCCAGCGAACGCATGAACACGCGTTGGCCGTTGTCCGGGTTGCCACCGGGCAGTGCGGCGCGCGTGGCGCCCGGCGTGGTGGCCCAGGGCGCGATCGCGTTCATGCGGATGCGGTCGCCGAGCAGGGCGCCGCCGCTTTTGCGGCGCGAGGGGTCGATGCTGATGAGGGCCACGCGCAGGCGGTCTTCCTGGTCCAGCCGCAGGCGGCGGATCAGCTCGTCGGTCAGGCTGGACTTGCCCGCGCCGCCGGTGCCGGTGATGCCGAGCACCGGCACTTTTTTGTGGGCGGCTTCGGTGCGGATCGCTTCGACCAGCGCCGGGTCGATGCGTGGTGCGCTGTCGCCCCGCCGGCCCGGCTTGCCTTCGTCCGGCGCCTCCCGGTTTTCCAGCGCCGTGATCAGCTGCGCCAGCGCGCGCCAGTGCATTTCGCCGTGGCCCTGGATGGCGCCCAGCGTGGTGGGCGCGTAGGGCGTGAGGTCCCGGTCGCAGCGCATCACCATCTCGCCGATCATGCCGGCCAGGCCCATGCGCTGGCCGTCTTCGGGGCTGTAGATGCGCGCCACACCGTAGTCCTGCAGTTCCCGGATTTCGCTCGGCACGATCACGCCACCGCCGCCGCCGAACACCTGGATGTGTTCGCCGCCGCGGCTCCTGAGCAGGTCCACCATGTACTTGAAGTACTCCACATGGCCGCCCTGGTAGGAACTGATGGCGATGCCCTGCGCGTCTTCCTGCAGCGCGGCGGTGACCACCTCATCCACCGAGCGGTTGTGCCCCAGATGGATCACCTCGGCGCCCATGCCCTGCAGGATGCGGCGCATGATGTTGATGGCCGCGTCGTGCCCGTCGAACAGGCTCGCGGCGGTGACGAAGCGCACCTTGTGCGTGGGGCGGTAGCGGGCCAGGGCCTGGTAGTCGGCGCTGAGTTGGGTCATGGCTTGTCTCTTGGTTTCTGGTCTTGTGGGGAATGGGGGCTCACCGGATGCGCAGCCCGGCCAGTGCCGGCTCTTCGGGGGGATAGCGCAGGTCCAGCGCCTTGAGGGTGTCGCGAACCAGGGTCGCGATCATCAGGTTGCGGTGGGTTTTGGAGTCGGCCGGCACCACCGTCCAGGGCGCCCAGGGCGTGCTGGTCTCGTGCAGCAGCGATTCGTAGGCTTTCTGGTATTCGCCCCATTGCTTGCGCACCTCCAAGTCGCCCAGACTGAACTTCCAGTGTTTGGTGGGGTCGTCCACCCGGTCCTGCAGGCGCTGGCGCTGCTCTTCGAAACCGATGTGCAGCATGCACTTGAGGATCACGGTGCCGGTCTCGGCCAGCAGGCGCTCGAAATCGTTGATGTGGCGGTAGCGCTGGCGGGTCTGTTCGGGGCTGATCCAGCCATTGACCACCGGCACCAGCACGTCTTCGTAATGGCTGCGGTTGAACACCATGATCTCGCCCGCGCCGGGCACCTTCTGGTGGATGCGCCAGAGGAAGTCGTGATCGCGTTCGGCCTCGGTGGGCGCCTTCCAGCCCACGGTGTGCACGCCCAGCGGGCTGGTGCGCGCGAACACGCCACGCACGGTGCCATCCTTGCCGGAGGTGTCCGTGCCCTGCAGGACCAGCAGCAGCTTGTAACGGCCGTCGGCGAAGAACAGGTTCTGCAGCACATCCAGCTCCTGCGTGAGCACATCGAGTGCGGCCCGGTCGGCGACCTTGTTGCCCCCCGAGTAGGGCTTGGCGCCGGTGTCCAGGGAATCGAGCGCCTTGGGCCGGTCGTTCTTGCCGTTTTTGCCTGGGGTCTGGGGCTCGATCTGCCAGTCCTGCCAGAGGCTGCCCCGGGTGGCGCGGATCGCGGCGGCGGGAAAAGGCAACGGGGCATCGCTCGGGCTGGGCATGGCGTCTCCGGTGGGTGAGCAGGCAGGGTGCAACAGCAGCAACCCCACGTCAATTGTGTCTAGTTGACGTTTACGTAAACGTAATAGTAACCCGGTTTGTGTGGAGGAGGGTGATGCGGCCGAGGCATCACCTGCTGCGGGCTGGCTCACTACAATACTTGTTGGGGTATGCCAGCGACCGTTTTGCCCGTGCGGCCGGTGTGTGCAGTGCCTTGTTTCATTCACAGGAAAACCCGATGTCCACCGTCCACGATCCCGAACGCAAGCGAGCCCTGGTCCTGCGCCTCAAGCGCGTGGAAGGCCAGTTGCGGGGTATTCAGAAGTTGATCGAAACCGACGCGGACTGCGAAAAAGTGGCGCAGCAACTCGCCGCCGCCCGCAAGGCGCTGGACAAGACCTTCTTCACCATGGTGGGCTGCGTCATCGCGCAGGGGGATGTGCCGGCCGACGATGTGGCCGACATGCTGGCCCGTTTTTCCTGAGCGGCGCCGGCCCGGCCAATCCAGAAGGGAACACCATGAAACCGATCCAGCTGTTCGATCCCGATTCCAGCACCTATACCTATGTCTTGTTTGACCAGGTCACGCGCGACGCGCTCATCATCGATCCGGTGGACGAGCAGATCGAGCGCGACCTGGCGACCCTGCGCGAGTACGGCCTGAAACTGGTCTGGGCGGTGGAGACCCATGCCCATGCCGACCACATCACCAGCGCGGGCAAACTGGCAGAGCTCGCCGGCGCCCGAACCGCCGCGCCCCAGGGCTGCGGGATCGGTACCGCCGCGGTGCAGCTGCGGCACGGCGACACGCTGCCGTTCGGGCAGGAAGTGCTGCAGGCCCTGCACACCCCGGGCCACACCGCCGGCAGCATGAGCTACCTGTGGCGCGACCACGTCCTCACCGGCGACACCCTGCTCATCAACGGTTGCGGCCGCACCGATTTCCAGTCCGGCAGCGCCAGCGACCTGTACCGCAGCCTGACCCAGGTGCTGTTCGCGCTGCCGGACGACACCACCGTCTGGCCCGGGCACGACTACCAAGGGCGCACGCACTCCAGCATCGGCCACGAGAAGAAGAGCAATGCCCGTGTGGCGGGCAAGACCGAGGCCGAGTTCGTGGCCCTCATGGACGCGCTGAATCTGCCCAAGCCGCGCCGCATCGACGAAGCCGTGCCGGCCAACCTCAGCTCCGGCATTCGCCACGACGCGGACGGCGCGCTGCTCATGCACCCGCGTCGGGCGCAGGCGGGCTACGCCGGTGACGTGTCGCCTCAGCTGGCCTGGCAGTGGGTGCAGGCGGGCGAGGCGGTGCTGGTGGATGTGCGTACCGATGCCGAGCGCGAGTGGGTGGGTTTTGTGCCCGGTGCGGTGGCCGTGGCCTGGAAGCAGTGGCCGGGCATGGCGATGAACCCGGCGTTTGACCAGCTGGTGAGCCAGGCGGCCAACGGCAAGAAGGTGGTGCTGTTGTGCCGCAGCGGGGTGCGCTCCATTGCCGCGGCCAAGCGTGCCACCGAGCTGGGCCTGGAGGCCTACAACGTGCTGGAGGGGTTTGAGGGCGATCCCGATGAGAGCGCGCACCGGGGCCGCAAGGGCGGTTGGCGCTACCACGGTCTGCCCTGGCGCCAGAACTGAAGAGGGGGTGGCGCCCACGCCAGGGTGCTGGTGAGTTCGCGTTGGCCGACTGTCGGCAGAACATCACGAAACGTGAGAATAAAGCGTAACAAGACCTGTCAGGGCTGACAGGTGTGTTGTGAATTCTTCACAGATTTCTTTTTTCAATGGGATTTCCCATTCTCAAAGGAGATCTCGATGGAAACGCTTCAACCCGTCCGCGAAACATCCCCGGTCAATCCGCCCCTGTCCGCCGCGTTGCAGGCCCGCATCGGGCGCGAGTTCACGCCCCGATGGCGAGACACCTGGGGCGGTCGATTCGTTCTGCATGGGCGTCCGCCCGGGCCCAACGCCGTGCGTCTGGATGGTAACGACTACCTGAACGTCACCGGGCATCCGACCATCGTCGCGGCGCAGGTCGAGGCGGTGACGCGCAGCACGGAGTTCGTGGTCCAGTCGGGAGTGTTCCTGCTCCAGCAGCACCCGACGCGCGCGCTGGAAATGGCGCTGGCCGACTGGGTCGGGAAAGAGGACGGCTTCGTCTGCCAGTCGGGCTACGCCGCCAACGTCGGTCTGCTGCAGTCCATCGCGGACGCCAGCACGCCGGTCTACCTCGACACCCTGGCCCACACCTCGCTCTGGGAGGGCGCGCATGCGGCCCGGGCGCCCGCGCATGCGTTCCGGCACAACGACCCGGATCACCTGGACCGGATGCTGGAGAAGAAGGGCGCAGGCATCGTGGTGGTGGACTCGGTTTACAGCACGACGGGCGCGCTTTGCCCTTTGAAGAACATGGTGGAGGTCGCGGAAAAACACGGCAGCATGATTCTGGTGGACGAATCGCATTCGCTGGGAACCCATGGGCCGGAGGGCGCGGGCCTGTGCGCCGAACTGGGGCTGACGGACCGGGTGCATTTCATCACCGCCAGCCTGGCCAAGGCGGTCGCGGGACGGGCCGGGTTCTTCAGCGCGCCCGCCAGCATGCGCTACTACATCCTCAGCTCCAGCTACCCCAACATCTTCAGCTCCTGTCTGCTGCCGCCCGAGGTGGCCGGGCTGCAAGCCACGGTGGCGGTGCTGCGGGCGGCCGACGCCGAGCGCAGCCGGCTGCGCGAGGTGACCCGCAGGCTGAGGGACGCGTTCACTGGCCTGGGGTATCCCATTCACCAAGGCACGGAGCAGATCATTTCCCTGGAGGCGGGCACCGAGCCCGAGACCATGAAGCTGCGCGATGCGCTGGAGGAACGTGGGGTGTTCGGCGCCATCTTCTGCGCGCCCGCGACCAGTCGCAATCGCGCCATGGTCAGGCTCACGCTCAACGCTTCCCTGGCCGACGCCGAACTGGATCACGTGGTCGATGTGGCGCGTGAGATCGCGCCGCTGGTCCGGCCGTGGGACTGGCCGATCGCACGGCGGGCCAGGGCCGTTGCCGCGGGCGCTCAGGCGTCCTGAATCACCCGGGCCCCCTGCGCGTCCAGGAAGTGGCGGTAGGGATAGATGGGTTGCGGCAGATCGGCTTCTTTCAGGGGAAAGAGGGCCGCAGTCAGCACCGCGTCGTCGCCCATCGACACCGTGCGCGCCGTGCGGATAGGGCCGCGCAGGTTCAGCTGCTGGTGCAGTTCCACGGCGGGCAGTTGTTGCCCGGCCTGCACCGCGCGCGCGACGTCAAAACCCAGGCCGGCTGAACTCGCCAGTTCCGCCAGGTCCGTCAGGCCGGTGGTGGGTTCCAACTGCAACCATTCGCAACCGCCCAAGGCGTCCAGACCCAGGAGGCCGAAGGGCTCGCCCAGCACCACGTATTCCACCCAGCGCTTCTGGGTGTACGCCTGCAGGGCCTGCGCCACCGAAGGAATCTGCAGTATCGACTGCTGGGTGGGGCGCAAGGCCGCGCGCCAGAGCGTGTTCAGGCGCGGGTGCGGCGCGTTGGCCAGCTTGGCCAGGGCCGTCAGCAGACGACCTGAGATGTCGGCGGTCTGCTTGGGGATGAACTGGTCGATCAGGCCGTGGTTGAACGCCTGGATGGCGATCTGTTCGTCGGCCGCGCCCGTCAGCAGCACACGCGAGCCTGGCCAGTCCAGCAGGGTGTTGAGCACTTTGAGGCCGTCGGTGCCGGGCATGGCGTAGTCGACCACGCAGATCTGCGCCAGCTCGTAGCGCGACGGGTTGTTGGCCCAGTACCGCAGGACCTGGGGCATCAGGGGTTGTCCCTGACGCCAGCGCTCGATCATCTGGATATGCTGCCCCGCGTCGGCCTCCCAGCGAGCCGGTTCCTCCCGCATGCGTTCGACAAAACTGGCCGGCCGTGAGTACAGCTCCATTTGTAAGTGAGCGGGCACGACCATGCCAAGCATTTCGAGGTAGTCGATGTCGTCGTCGAGAAACAGAATGCCGCCCGGACGGTGGAAGAGGGGGATTTTGATGGCCATGGGTGGGGTGTGGGTGTGAGACGTTTCAAGCGTCTTTGGGGGTGTCGAGCGGGAGGTCGATCATGAAGACCGCTCCCTCGTTGGGTTCGGAGTGCACGCTGATCTGGCCATGGGCGGCTTCCACCACGTTCTTGCAGAAGGTCAGGCCCAGGCCGCTGCCGGCGCCCACCTGGGTGGAGAAAAAGGGTTCAAAGATGCGATGCAGCTTCTCGTATGGAATGCCCACGCCGTTGTCGGAGACGGCAATGCGTCCCTTGCCATGGTGCAGACCCACCTGTACGCGCAAGTCGCCCGGTTGGGGCGCAGTCCCCCCGGAGGCCAGCGAATGCAGGGCGTTCTTCATCAGATTGGTGAGTACCTGGGCAAACAAGGGCCGAGAACCCAGAAAACAGAAGTCCTGCTGAATAAACACCTGCACGCAGTCGCGTTCACGGGATGAGCGGTAAGGGTAGTGGCCAACCAGCTCGTTCACCAGCTCGGCGGCCATGATGGCGGACTGCTCGCGCGGCAGGCGCAGCAGCTGAGCGTTGGAGATCTGGGTGTCGATCTGGCGGTTCATGCTGCGCACCAGGTTCTGCAGCCGCCCGGAGAGTTCTTCGATCTTCTTGCGCTTGTTTTCGGGCACGTCGTGCTGCACCAGGTTGCGCAACACATCGCCCATCAGATTCACGGTGGCCAATGGCGTGCGCAGTTCGTGCGCCATCACGCCCATGGTGCTGAGCGTGTTGAACAGGCGCGCGCGACGCAGGTTGGCGCTGGAAAACCCCAGCATCACGCCCATGACGCTTCCGAAGGCGATCACGACGATGTTTGCGAGGGGCTCGCGCCAGGGGGCACTGTTCGCATGCATCAGCCCCGCGGTGGCCCAGCCCGCGAGCCCGCCCGTGATCAGGCCCAGCGAGGCAATGCGCCAGTCGGTCGCGTGGTAATAGATCAGGATCATGGCGGTCAGGCTGGCCAGCCAGACCTGGTTGCCGCTGTTCATGCAGTACATCCAGGTGAAAAACCAGGGCAGCTGGATCCAGGTCGCCACACTGAACAGCCAGCCGCTTTGCTGGGAGGCCGGCTCTTTGTAAATGGCGGGCAACAGATACAGCAGAGCCAGCAGCGCCATGGTGGCACGCACGCCGAAGTTCTCATAGGGCTGGGGCAACCACCGTCCCCATATCCAGGCAAAAATGACATGCCCGAAGAAGGTGAACGCGCCGATCCAGATCAACCGGTTGCTGGATGGGTGCAAAATAGGCTCCAGCGGGGCGCGGATGATCTCGTCCAGCACCCACTGCCAGAGTCGGGCTCTGGCACTTTGAACCCACAAACGGTCCATCGGCAACATGTACTCCTTCAGCAAAGACAGCCAACAGGCCGTGACATTCCCCCCACTGTCACTGTTGCAATGCATTGTCCGTGCAACAGCGTGCAACGCGCCATGACGTTGCCTGTCAACTTTGACAGTGTTGGCGTAGACGCCATTCTGGCCGATTGGGTCTGCGCGCTGCAGGAGCAGGGCGTGGAAGCGGTGGTGGTGTTGGGCCCCAATCCCATGGCGGGGAGCGACGAGCGCGATGTGCTGGCGGTGCATCCTCCACGGCTGCTCGGACCCGCCACTGCGCTGGCCGAGAGCCAGGACTTTGGCGCCAGCTGGCGTGAAAGCGACGCGCCGCTGGTGGCTTGGCAAGACATTTCCAAATCGGCCTTTGAACAAAGCGGCCGCTGGCGCCGCCTTTGGCTGGCCCATGGGCACCAGACCCTGGTGCGGGTGGCCTTCAGCCTGCCCGCCGGTCGGGCCTTCGAATGCTTCATGTTCAGCCCACGCGCCTTTGCCGATCGCTCGGAAGCTGCGGTGCTGGCCTGGTCGGCCTACAACGTCTGGCCCATGCTCCGGCGCGCCATTGCCGAGCAGCGGGTCAGCCTGAGTCCACGCGAGCTGGAAAGCCTCAACCTGGCGTTTGAAGGGCTCACGGCGCGCGAGACCGCGCAGCGGATGGATTGCTCCGAGCGCACCGTGAACTACCACCTGGCCAATGCCATGGCCAAGCTGCAGACCGACAACAAGCTGGCGGCCGTGCAGCGCGCCTGCTGGATCGGCCTGATCTGAGCCCCTGGTCGCAGCCCGGTCGGATGCTGCACCGCCACAAGTTCACGGTTGTCGCGTGGTCATAATGCGACCATGACTTTTCTGGCCCTGGACGTTGGGAACACCCGCCTGAAATGGGCACTCTACGACGCACCCCGTGTGGGCGCGCGGCTGTTGGCCCATGGTGCGCAGTTCCTGGAGAACATCGAAAAGCTGGCCGAAGGTGACTGGCACGCACTGCCCGCACCGCAATGGGTGGTGGGCTGCATCGTGGCGGGGGACGCGGTCAAGCGCCGGGTGCAGGAGCAACTGGAACTGTGGGACGTGGCGCCGCAGTGGGTGGTCTCCAGCCTCAGCGAAGCGGGCGTGATCAACGGATACGACCACCCGGCGCGCCTGGGGTCGGACCGCTGGGTTGCCATGATCGGTGCGCGCCAGCGCCTGCTGGCCCGGGGGCCGGCGCGTCCCTGTGTGGTGGTGATGGTGGGCACGGCGGTCACGGTCGAGGCCATCGACGCCGAGGGCCGCTTCCTGGGCGGCATCATTCTGCCGGGGCACGGCATCATGCTGCGCGCACTGGAGTCGGGCACGGCTGGCCTGCATGTGCCCACCGGCGACGTGCGCGACTTTCCCACCAACACCAGCGACGCGCTCACCAGTGGCGGCACCTTCGCCATCGCGGGCGCCGTGCAGCGCATGGTGGAGAACCTGCAGCGCCACTGCGGCGAGCCGCCGGTGGTGTTCATGACCGGCGGTGCGGGCTGGAAAATGGCGCCCAGCATGTCCACCCCCTGCGAGCTGGTGGACAGCCTGATCTTCGACGGCCTGCTGGAAATCGCGAGTAGAAGAGTGGGGTGACTTCACCCCACCCCCCCCGCGCCGCTTGAGGCGTCACCCCCCAAGGGGGGCGATGCCTGTGGCCTGGCAAAGCCAGTTCCACGGCATCCTGGGCTGAGCTTCCCCTCCGGCGTGAAGTGCCCTCAATCAGGGCACCGCGGAACCGGCTTTGCCGGGCCGCCAGTGCCGCCCCCTGGGGGGTGACGCCGCAGGCGGCGCGGGGGGAGGGTCAATCCCGTCCCCAAGGCAACATCAGCGTCAGCGTGAGCAGCCGGGCAAATTCCGGCGTGAACTGGTCAATGATGCGCTGCGGGTCGGGGCACAGGGTGGTGTCGGCGATCACGCCGAATTGCACACCACCGCCATAGCTGAGGATGGACACGCCCAGACCCACCGTGCCGGACTGCGGCACCCAGAACATGGTCTGCTCCAGCGTGGCGCCGCACAGCTTCATCTTGTGGGCCGGGCCGGGCACGTTGGTCATGACGGCCGTGGTCTTGCGCCCAAACAGGCTGAGCATCGCGTCCTGCGCGGGTTTGACCAGCAGGCCGGCCACCGACAGCAGGCCAAAGGTCAGCAAGGGTTGCAGGCTGCCCTTGAGGTCGTTCATGCGCTCACGCACGGCGAACACGCGCTCGATCGGGTTGTCGATGCCGATGGGCAGCACCAGCGGCACCAGCCCAAAACGGTTGCCCAGCTTCCAGGCGTCTGCCATCGGGCGCAGATTGATCGGCACCATGGCGCGGATTTCCTGGCCCTGGGTGTTGTCGCCGTGGGCGCGCAGGTAGGCGCCGATGGCGCCGGCCACGCAGCTGAGGAGCACGTCGTTGACCGAGCAGTTCAAGGCCTTGCCGATGGCCTTGACCTCGTCGAGCGGGATGGGCTCGCACCAGGCGACGCGCTTGGCGCGTCCAGGCTGGCCCTTGAGGCGGGTCGGCGAGTCGTCGGGCATGAGCGCCAGTGCGGCCAGATCGCTGGCGAGCTGGCCGCCCATGCGGGCCAGTTCCATCGCCTGCCCGAGGGTGTCGTTCAGACCCTGCTGGGGCGCGGCCAGCAGCGCCAGTGACTTGGCCGCGCCGCCGCCCGCCACTTCCAGCGCTCGCGCGGTCAGATCGCCCAGGGGACGGATCAGCGTGTCGGCCACCCAGTCCTCGGCCGCGTCCAGGCCCGCCCTGGGCGGCTTGGTCTTCTTGCGCTGCGGAGGCAGGGCGCCGCCGTCGACCAGACTCATCATCACGCTGATCAAGGCAATGCCGTCGGCGATGCAGTGGTGGATGCGTGCGATCAGCGCCGAGCCGCCGTCGTACTGCTCGATCAGTTCAAACTGCCACAGCGGGTACTGGTGGTCCAGTGGCTGCATCGCGAGCTCGGCCACCCGGTCCTGCAGCGCGTCCTGTTCGCTCTGGCCGCGTTGGCGCGTGAGGGTGTGGGTGACCACATGGCGCTCCAGGCGGAAGTCGGTGTCGTCCATCCAGTGCGCGCCCGCGGCGTCTTCGCGGGCCACTTGCACAAAGCGGCGGTAGGGCAGCAGGCGCTCGCGCACGCGCTCGGCCAGCGCCGCGTGGGTGATGCCGGGGCGCAGGATCCAGACCCCGACGATCATCATCAGGTTGGATGGCGAGTCCATGCGCAGCCAGGCGGTGTCGACCTTGCTCATGCGCTCACCCTCCAGCCCCAGCGTGCTGGCCAGTGTCTGCACGGCGCTGCGGGTGATGAGGGGGGGTGACTTCTTTCGGGGACTTTTCCGTGCCGCGGACGGCGGGACCACCGCCGAGGCAGTGGCGGCTGGGGCAACGCGCTGGACCATGTCATCTCCGGTGGCCTGGGGCCTCACGGCGCCGCCAGGGGCGGGTGTGGGCTCGGCATGTTGTGGGTGTTTATGTCTATTTTGCCGGGAGGGCAACCCGTAAGATACCGGGCCAGCCCTGATGCCGCGTGGTATTTGCGACGCATCGGGCGCCTTCAGCCCACCACCAGGAGACCCTGCATGTCCGATCTCAAGACCCGTTTCGATGCCGCCGTGGCCAACTCCAAGAACCTCAGCGAGCGCCCTGATAACGCCACGCTGTTGAAGATCTATGCGCTGTACAAGCAGGCCACCGCGGGCGACAACGCCGAGAAGAAACCCGGCTTCGGCGACATGGTGGGGCGCGCCAAATGGGACGCGTGGAACGGGCTCAAGGGCACTTCGGGCGACGACGCGATGCAGCAGTACGTCGACCTGATCGAATCACTGAGCTGAAAATCACCCCCGCCGCGCTGCCTATGAGCGCGCTCAGGCCTTTTTCTTTTTGGCCGCTGATTTGCTTGCGGGTTTTTTCGCGGCCAGCAGTTCGTCGAGGTTTTTCACGATCTCGCCTTCAATGCGGTCCTTGAAGGCTCCGAGCAGAAAACCCAGTTTGGCGTCGAGTTCGAAGTGGTCGTCCGACACCCGAAGCGTGCCGCTCACACCGGTGCGGCTGAATTGCACTTCGTCGCAGTCGCCGCCTTCTTCGTAGGTGCAGCTCATGTCGAACTCGGCTTCGGCCTGTTCGGCCCATTTCCAGGCCACCTTGCGTGCGCCGGCCAGGCCCAGGTGGTGATCGCGTCGGATGTGGATGTCGGCCATGAATAGTTCCGTGGATGTGAATCGTCAGGGGCGGTCGGCCGGGGCGGGGACCGCTTGTCCCGCCGCTACCGTTGCCTCGCTCGGGGTGGACAGTTGTCGCAGCGCCGCGTGCCGCTCTTCCAGCGGTTGTTGCGCCAGCGCGCGCACCGCATCATAAAACCGACGGAAGTCCCGGCCCTGGTGCTCGAACAGGGCTTCAAAACCCGGCACCAGGGTGTCGTACGCGGCCTGGGCGCCAAAACTGGCGTTGTTGGCGCGAGCGACCCAGGCGTCGTAGCCGGCGTAACCGTTCCAGCGCTGCCGGAGTGTCTGGTAGGTCTGGCGGAAGTCGTCCATCGTCGCGGACTTGCGGCGCGCCTTTTCGGCGTCGTCGAGGGCGGTGTCGGCATAGATGCCTTCCAGCCGTTGCCGCACCGCGAAGGTGAGGGCACGGAACTCGCGCCTCCGCGCATCGAAGGCCGCGTATTCGCGGCGCGCAGCGTCGCTGGCATGGTGCGTCAGCCAGCGCTCGCCGCCCAGGCGTTCGACCGCGGTGGCGAACGACTCGTTGAACACCATGTCGCCTTTTGCATAGAGCACCTGATGGGCCAGCTCGTGGAACACGATGCGCGCCAGTTCACCTTCGGGGTAGCCGATGAAGGTGTTGAGCAACGGATCGCCGCCGGCCCAGTTCATCCAGCCCAGCGTGGAGTAGGCCGGCACCGGATACACCACGGACTCCAGTTCCTCGGGCAGGCTTCGGGCGAAGGCCTGCGCCTGGGCTTCGTCGAAATAGCCACGGTAGCCCACACAGCCGACCACGGGGAAGCACCAGCTCTGTAGCGTCAGCGACAGCGCAGGGGCGGCCACCACGTTGTAGACGGCGGCGCGGCGGTGCAGATCGGCGTAGCGGTGGTAACTGGCGTTGTCGGGCAAGGCCAGTTCGGCTGCGGCGAAGTGCCGGATGCGCTGGGCCAGGGCCAGCCGCTGGCGCAGCGCGGGTGGGGTCTGTGCATCGTCGAGCCAGTCCTGCAGCGGGCGGGCGGCCCGCATGATCTGCAGATGGCCCGAGACCGATTGCCAGTAATAGCCCACGCCGGTGCCGGGGCTCGCGCAGCCCGACAGGCCGGGTGCCAGCACGACCAGCAGACCGACGAGGCTGAACAGGGCGCGCACGGACGACACGGGCGCCGCTTTCAGGAGCCGGTTGCGACGCCGGCCACTTCCACCAGACAGTCGTAGAACACCGGGCCGCGGCCCAGGTCGGTCAACCGCTGGCTGGTCACCTGGTTGACGTTGGTGCCGGCCGGGCCGAGCTTGCGCCACCAGATGCCCAGGCCATTGACCACGCCGGGGCGCGCGCGTGGCGACACCTTGGCCTTGCAGCGGTACTCCCCCCGGTCGTTGAAGATGCGCACCATCTGGCCGCTGGCGATGCCGCGGGCCTGGGCATCGTCGGCGTGGATCTCCAGCACCGGTTCGCCTTCGATGTCGCGCAGGCTTTTCACGTTGACGAAGCTGGAGTTGAGGAAGTTGCGTGCGGGCGGCGAGATCATGGCCAGCGGGTAGCGCGCGCTGCTGCCGGCGACCTCGTGGTTGGGCAGGTGGTCGGGCAGACCGTCCAGGCCCTGGGCCGCCAGTCGAGCGCTGAAAAACTCGCAGCGACCCGACGCCGTCGGGAAACCGCCCTGGGCGAACGGTGCCTCGGGCAGGGGCAGGGTGGCGAAACCGTGTTCCAGCAATTGATCGAAGTCCACCGCGTCGCCGAACACGGTGCGGCACAGGGCCTCATCGCTGTCCTGGAAGCAGGGCTCGTCGAAGCCCATGCGCCGCGCCAGCTGGCGGAACACCTCGGTGTTGGGCCGCGCCTGCCCGACCGGAGCGATGGCGGGCCGGTTGAGCAACACGTCGGTGTGGCCGTAGCTGGTGTGGATGTCCCAGTGCTCCAGCTGGGTGGTGGCGGGCAGGATGTAGTCCGCCAGGTCGGCGGTGTCGGTCTGGAAATGCTCCAGCACCACGGTGAACAGGTCTTCGCGCGCGAAGCCCTGCACCACCTGGCCCGACTCGGGCGCCACCGCCACCGGGTTGCTGTTGTAGACGATCAGCGCCTCGATCTTCGGGCCGAAGGCTGCCGAGGTCTCGCGCAGCAGGTCGTCGCCGATGGTGACCATGTTGATGGTGCGCGGGGTGCGGCCCGCCAGCAGGTCGGGCCGGTGCAGCGCCGCCCGGTCCACCGGGAAATGGCCCGAGGCCGACAGCAGCAGGCCACCCGCCCGGTGCCGCCATGCGCCCACCAGCGCGGGCAGGCAGGCGATGGCGCGCACCGCGTTGCCGCCACCGCGCACGCGCTGCATGCCGTAGTTCAGCCGGATCGCCGCGGGTTTCGTTGTGCCATAGGCGCGCGCCAGGTCGGTGATCTGTTGCACCGGGATGCCGCAGACCTCGGCGGCGCGCTCGGGTGGCCACTGCAGGGCGCGTTCGCGCAGGCCTTCCCAGCCCAGGGTGTGCTGTTCGATGTAATCGTGGTCCAGCCAGTCGTGCACAATCAGTTCATGCATCAGCGCCAGCGCCAGCGCGGCGTCGGTGCCCGGGCGCAGGGCGATGTGTTCGTGGCACTTGTCGGCGGTTTCGGAGCGGCGCGGGTCGATGCAGACCAGCCGCGCGCCGTTGCGTTTGGCCTGCTGCGCCAGGCGCCAGAAGTGCAGGTTGCTGGCGATGGAGTTGCTGCCCCAGATCAGGATCAGTTGGGCTTCGGCGAAAAACTCGACCTTCATGCCCACCTTGCCGCCCAGGGTGTGGGTCAGGCCTTCGCCGCCCGCGGTGGCGCAGATGGTGCGGTCCAGGTGCGAGGCGCCGAGCCGGTGGAAAAACCGCGCGGCCATGCCCTCGCTCTGCACCTGACCCATCGTGCCCGCGTAGCTGTAGGGCAGGATGGCCTGCGGGTCGCGTGAGGCAATGATCTTGAGCCGGGCAGCGATGCCGTCCAACGCTTCGTCCCAGCCCACGGGTTCAAACCGGCCGCTGCCCTTGGGACCGACGCGCCTGAGCGGTTGCAGGATGCGCTCGGGGTGGTAACTGCGCTCGGTGTAGCGCGAGACCTTGGTGCACAGTGCACCATCGGTGTGCCGGTGCGCCGGGTTGCCCTGAACCCGCAAGGCCACGCCGTGGTTGACCGTGGTCAACAGGGCGCAGGTGTCGGGGCAGTCGTGTGGACAGGCGCCGCGCACCACGGAGTCCATCGGGTTCGTCGGGCCGCCGCCGCCGGGGGTCGGGGTGTCGATCATGGGTGTAAAAAAATGTTGTACGCTGGGCACTCCGTTGAGCACGGTTTTTGCAGAGCAGAAATCCGTCCCAAATCAGCATAGCAGGAGATTCAGTATGCAACGTCGCCAGGCACTTTCAACCGTGTGCAAGCTCGTGGGTTCATCGGCCTTGGGGGTGTGGGGAGGGGTGGCGCAGGCGCAAAGTCAGGGGGTGAGCGATACCGCCATCGTGCTGGGGCAGTCGGGGCCGTTCACGGGTCCGTCGGCCCAGCTGGGGCTGCAGTTCAACATCGGGGCTCAGCTGTATCTGGATCAGGTCAACGCTCAGGGCGGTGTGCATGGACGGCGCATCGAGATCCAGCGCCTGGACGATGGCTACGAGCCCGAGCGTTGCGTGGCCAACACCAAGCAGTTCATTGCCGACGGCGTGTTTGCCCTGTTCGGCTACGTGGGCACACCCACCAGCCTGGCCGCCCTGCCGCTGGCGACCGCAGCCAAGCTGCCCTTTTTTGCACCGTTCACCGGCGCGCAAGCCTTGCGTGAACCCTTCAACCGATACGTCATCCACGTGCGCGCCTCGTATTTCGAAGAAACCGCCGCCATCGTTCGCCAGGTCACTTCGGTCGGCATCAAGAAGGTGGCGGTGTTCTACCAGAACGATGCCTATGGCCAGGCCGGTCTCGAAGGTGTGCAGCGCGCGCTCAAGGCGCTGGACCTGGCCCCCACCGTGGTCGGAACCGTGGAGCGCAACAGCACCGACGTGGCCCAGGCGCTGAAGGCCATCCTGGCTGCCAAGCCCGAAGCCATCGTGCAGATCGGCGCCTACAAGGCCTGCGCCACCTTCATCCGTTTGGCGCGGCAGCAAGGGTACGGCGGCAATTTCTACAACGTCTCATTTGTGGGCACCCAGGCATTGCTCGACGAGCTGGGCTCCGTGGCGAAAGGGGTGTCGGTCAGTCAGGTGATGCCATTCCCCTATTCACCGGCCACCCCGCTGTCGGGCGAGTACCTGGCCGCGCTCAAGGACAAGCGGGGCCTGTCGCCGAACTACACGGGCATGGAGGGTTTCGTGGCGGCCAAGGTGCTGGTCGAGGCGCTCAAGCGCGCAGGTCGCGGCGTCACCCGTGAGGGCTTCATCGACGCCATCGACGGTTTGAAGAACGTGAACCTGGGCGGTTTTCCGATCGATTTCGGCCCGCAGAAGCACACTGGATCGCACTTCGTCGAGCTCACCCTGCTGACCGAAGACGGCCGCGTGCGGCGCTAGGGCGTCTGCCCCGCCGGGCAGCAGGGTTGTCGCCCGGCGGACCACCCGGTTGTGTTGCTTGGGTACCATGAGCGTCTGATTCATCGCCCTCAAGGTCCCCATGAAACTGATCGACTCCATCCTCACGCAGGCCGCCGGTATCGCCACCCTGCGGCGCGACATCCACGCCCACCCCGAGCTCTGTTTCGAGGAGGTGCGCACCGCCGACGTGGTGGCGCAGAAGCTGACCGAATGGGGCATACCGGTGCATCGCGGCATGGGCACGACCGGGGTGGTGGGCATCGTGCACGGCCGCGACGGCGGCGCCAGTGGGCGGGCGATCGGTCTGCGCGCGGACATGGACGCTTTGCCCATGCAGGAACACAACCACTTCGCCCATGCGAGCCAGCATGCCGGCAAGATGCACGCCTGCGGCCACGACGGCCACACCGCCATGCTGCTGGCCGCCGCACAGCATTTCGCGAAACACCGGAATTTCGATGGCACGGTCTACCTGATCTTCCAGCCGGCCGAAGAGGGCGGAGGCGGTGCGCGCGAGATGATCAAGGACGGCTTGTTCGAGCAGTTTCCGGTGGAGGCGGTGTTCGGCATGCACAACTGGCCGGGCCTGCCGGTGGGCAGTTTCGCCGCCAGCGCGGGGCCGGTGATGGCGTCGAGCAACGACTTTCGCATCGAGATCCGTGGCAAGGGCGCGCACGCCGCGTTGCCGCACAACGGCATCGACCCGGTGCCCGTGGCCTGCCAGATGGTGATGGCCTTCCAGACCATCATCACGCGCAACAAGAAGCCCTTGGACGCGGGCGTGATCTCCGTGACCATGATCCACACCGGCGAGGCCAACAACGTGGTGCCCGACCACTGCGTTATCCAGGGCACGGTGCGCACCTTCACCTACGAGGTGCTGGACCTGATCGAGCGCCGCATGCGGGAGATCGCCGAACACACCTGCGCGGCCTTTGGCGCGGGCTGCGAGTTCCACTTCCACCGCAACTACCCACCCACCGTCAACGACGCGGCGCAGACCGCGTTCGCGCGCGGCGTCATGGCCGACATCGTGGGCGCCGACCGGGTGCTGGACCAGGAGCCCACCATGGGCGCTGAGGATTTCGCCTACATGCTGCAGGCGCGGCCGGGCTGCTACGTCTTCATCGCCAACGGCGACGGCGTGCACCGCGACATGGGCCATGGCGACGGGCCCTGCATGCTGCACAACCCGAGCTACGACTTCAACGACGACCTGATTCCGCTGGGCGCGACCTACTGGGTGCGGCTGGCCGAACAGTGGTTGGGCCAGCCGCGCACCGAAGGCGCCGCGTGATCGGCCCGCAGCAGGGGTTTTCGCCCTCCTACGCCCGGGCGCGCGTGCAGTTCCTGGAGGGGGCCGCTGCGGCCGGCATGGCCATTCGCAGCCACAACCACCCGCTCCCGGGCCGGGATGGTGAAACGCTGGCGATGGACGTGGCGCTCGACGGCCCGGCCGATGCCCGGCGGTTGCTGATCGTCAGCAGCGCCTGCCACGGGGCCGAGGGCTATTGCGGTTCCGGCGTGCAGGTGTTTGCCACCCACGATGCCGAGTGGCGCGAGCACGCGCGGGCGGCCGGCGTGGCCGTGCTCTATATCCATGCGCTCAACCCCCATGGCTTCTCCTTCGTGCGCCGCGTGACGCATGAGAACGTGGACCTGAACCGCAATTTCCAGGATTTCTCGGGGCCCTTGCCCGGCAACCCGGCCTACGCGGACCTGCACGCCCTGCTGCTGCCCGAGACCTGGCCGCCCGGGCCCGACAACCAGAGCGCCATCGGCGCCTATATCGAGGCGCACGGGCTGTCGGCCTACCAGGCGGCGGTGACGCAGGGGCAGCACCGGTTTCCCGGCGGGATGTTCTTCGGCGGCACCTCGCCCACCTGGAGCAACCAGACCCTGCGCCAGGTGCTGCGCCAGCACGGCGGCCGGGCCCGGCACATCGCCTGGATCGATCTGCACACCGGCCTGGGGCCCAGCGGCGTGGGCGAGCGCATCTTCGCCTGCCGCGATGACGCTACCGCGCTGGCGCGTGCACGGGCCTGGTGGGGCGGTGGCGGGCAGACGCCGGTGACCTCCATCTACGACGGCTCCTCCACCTCGGCCCGGCTCAGCGGCCTGATGTGGGGCGCGGTCTACGAAGAGTGCGCGCAGGCCGAGTACACCGGCATCGCCATGGAGTACGGCACGGTGCCGATCATGGAGGTGATCGACGCCCTGCGGGGAGACCATTGGCTGCACCTGCACCCCGAGGCCCCGGCCGAGTTGCAGCGGGCCATCCGCCAGCGCATGAAGGAGGCGTTCTACGTGGACACCGACACCTGGCGCGCCCAGATCGTGGTGCAGGCGCGGCAGGCGCTGTTTCAGGCGGTCGATGGCTTGAAGGCGTCTACCCAGGGTTGACCGGATCGGGGTGGGTTGTCCGGGCGGCTGGGGCGTTGGCGGCCCTGCGTCCGAGAGGCGTTGGCCGGAAGCGCCCGGCCTCTCAGCCTTCCAGCGCCATGCGGGCCGAATCGGCGTACAGGTGCTCCATGGCGTCCAGCGGTTCGATGGCGGCCGCGCGCGCCATCAGCCGGGTCGCTTCCTCGCTGGCCCGATCACCGGCCAGCATCAGCAGGCCGTTGGCGTATTCGGCCAGTGTGATCGCCGAGCCGGGGTTCAGGGCCAGAGCGGTCTGGTACATCGAGAGCCCGGTGTCCTTACGCGCGCCGTAGGTCATGCCACCGATGAGCTCGCCCACCTTGTCGATCACCTCGGCGTGGAAGTTGGCCAGCGCCAGGTGGGCGTCGGCGTGGCGCGGGTTGAGCGCGATGGCGGTTTCGAGCGCGCGGCGCACCTTGCCGCCCAGGCCCCGGGCCAGTGCCTTGGCCACGCTGATGCCCTGGCTGTAGCGCCCGACCGCATAGGCCTGCCAGTACCAGGCGTTGGGATTGCGGGGTGCCGCCTTCTGCTGGGCTTCGGCCCGTTCGGCCGCGCCCAGCAGCAGGTCGAGCCGGGTCTGCTCCCGGGGTTCGATGTAGTGGGCGTAGATGCAGGTCGCCTTGTTGGCCAGCGTCCAGCCGGCGTCACCGAGCCGCAGACCGGCCTGCGCGGCCTGTTCGAATTCGCCGTTGTGAAAGTGCACCCAGGCGTCCAGCAGCGCCGGGTCTTCGGGCAGGGGTTCCGCGTCGCCCTGGTGCAGCCGGCCCCAGTGGGGCGTCAGGCTCGCGCTGTCGAATCGGTATGCACCGGCGTGGGGGCAACGGGTCCATTGGGCCATGGGATCTCCTTGCGCCGCGGTCACGCCGGGCTGTTGTAGGGACCGCTGAGCTGCAGCAGGTGCTGTCGCTGGTCGGCATCGAGGTAGGGGGCCAGCAGGTTGAGCACATGGTGGGCGCCGCGCATGAGCGCCTGCTGGGCCTGTTCGGGCTCCAGGGCGTGGCGTGGATCGCGCACGTATTCAAAGCTCAGCCAGTAGGTGAGCACCACCACCATGCAGTTGGCCGTGGGCTCCAGTTCGCGGGCGTCGATGTCCAGCCCCCCATGCCGGCTCATGCCGGCGAGCAGGGTGCGCACCGCGCGGGTCTTGTTCTTCAGCACGGTCTGGAAATGGGTTTCGAGCAGCCGGTTCTTGGACAGCAGGTCGTTGAGGTCCCGGTACAGGAAACGGTATTCCCAGATGAGCTCGAACAGCGAGTGCATGAAGAACCAGGCGTCCTCCACGTTGCGCACTCCATCGGAGGCGCCCAGCAGGTCGCCGAGCGCGCGCTCGTAGCGCTCGAACAGCGAGTTGATCAGCTCGTCCTTGGCCGGGTAGTGGTAGTACAGGTTGCCTGGGCTGATGCCGAGCTCGGACGAGATCAGCGTGGTCGAGACGTTGGGCTCACCGAAGCGGTTGAACAACTCCAGCGTGACCTCCAGGATGCGTTCGGCGGTGCGGCGGGGGGCTTTTTTCACCATGGGTCAGGCCCGCCTGGGCAGGGTCTGCAGGTGCTGCTGCAGGCGGTCGAGGGTGGCATGCAGTTGGTCCACCGCCCTTGGGGGTGAGGTCGCCGCCGGCAGGGCAGGGATCAGATGGCGCCCGGTGTCGTTGAGCGCCACCGGGTCCAGGGTCACGCCATGCCGGAGCAGGCGCGGTGCCAGTTCGGCCTGCCGCTCGCGCAGCATCTGTCGGGTCTGCTGGTAGGCATGTTCGGCCAGCTCGCGGCGCTGCCGGTAGCTGAAGGTGTTGGCGAAAAACAGTTCGGCGTCCCGCTGGTCGGGTTCGATGAGCACGATGTCCGTGTGCGGGTACGCGCGTTCGTAGTGCTTCATGCCCAGCGCCAGCCGCGAATGGATCATGGAGCGGAAGGTCTGGCTCATCACCGTGGGCAGGCCGCCTTCGACCAGCGACGGGATGCGGCGGGAGCGGCCTTCCTGGGGCGCCGCATGGAAGGGCACCAGCGGGTTCAGGCACAGCAGCAGGTCCACCCCTTCGTCGAGCGCCACGGTGGCGTGCAGGGTCTTCTTGAGCGCGCCGTCCACGTAATGCTTGCCCTCGATGTTCACCGGCGGAAACAACCCAGGCAGGGCAGCACTGGCCTGGATGGCGCGAGAGATCGGAACGTGGTCCCAGCCGGGCCGTCCGAATGGCGCCGCTTCGCCGGTGTCGAGCTGGGTGGCCACCAGGGTCAGGCGCGCGCGCAGCTGGCGAAAGTCGTTGCTGCGGCCGGGCTTGTTGAACAGGTGCTCGATCTGGCGGTGGATGTCTTCGTTGTCGAGCACGCCGGTGGGCAGCACCGCACCCAGCGGTTCGAAGGCATTGGTCAGCGACCGGCCCTGCACTCCCCAGGCCCACAAGGCCTCGCCCAGCAGACCGGGCAGGCGCCGCAGTCGGCCCCCCATCTCGGCCCAGGCGGGTTTCAGGAGCAGCGAGGGGTCGAAGCTCTCTTCCGTGGGGCGGTCTTCGATAAAGGCGTGGCAGAGCTGGTGCGGCGTCAGGCCATTGGCCAGCCCGGCGGCGATGAAGCCGCCCGCCGACACGCCCACGTAGTGATCAAAACCGTTGAAGTCGATCCCCTGCAGGCAGTCGTCCAGGGCGCACAGGGCGCCGATTTCGTAGATCGCGCCGAGCGGGCCGCCGCCTGCGAGCGCCAGCGCGGTGCGGGGGCGGGTGGGCTGGGACGCGTGGGGGCGCGCCGCTTGCGCGGCAGATCGGCCAGGGGCTTTGCGGGGAGGCGTCATGCGTTCGAGTGTAGACCGCAGGGGTGGGTGGGATTGCTGCGTCGCAGCAAATGTGACAGGCATGAAAAAGGGGCGCCTGGCGCCCCTCGGGTGGCGGCGCGATACGCCGCCCATTCAGCTCTCAGATGCTCAGGCGGCCTTGGCGCGGCTGGGGGTCTTGCGTGCGGCGGGCTTGGCCACCTTGGCCGGGGCCGCCTTGCGTGCCGTGGGTTTCGCCGCCGCCTTGGGGGCTGCCGGCGTCTTGGGGCTCAGGCGTTGCACATGCTGGTTCAGCGTATCGATGCGCTCCATCAGGGTCTCGATGTCGCGCGCCGACGGCACGCCCAGCTTGTTCAGCGCTTTGGCCACGCGGTCTTCAAAGAGATTCTCCAGCTTGTCCCACTGGCCCGCGGCCTTGGCGGAAATGTCGGTCGCCATGCTGCTCATGCGGTTGGAGGCTTCGGAGATGCGCTCTTCGGCCACGGCCTGGGTCTTGCGCTGGATCGACAGGCCTTCCTTGACCAGGGACTCAAAGGCCTTGCCGCCTTCGGCCTGGGCCTTGGAGAACGCGCCCAGACCGGCGAGCCAGATTTGCTGGGCCGAATCCTTGATCGCGCCCGACAGCGGCGAGTTGAAGGGGGTGCCGGCTTTGGCGGCGGTGCTGGACTTCTGGATTTTCTTGACCATGTGGGACTCCATTGATGGGAAAAGAGGGATGCGGGGCATGGGCTCGGCCCACGGCGTGAAAGCACTGTACGTGCCGCGTGCGGGGGCTGTGTAGGGGCGCGCGACTAATCCTCGGGCGGCCAAACACGGGTTTCTGCGGAATCGTTTGCACCTGCCGTTGGGGAAGAATGGCGGGTTGTTGAAAACCCCGAACCACACGCTCAGGAGAACCTCGATGCATTACTTCGTCACCGGTGCCACCGGTTTCATCGGCAAACGCCTTGTCAAAAAACTGCTGGAGCGCAAGGGCTCGGTGGTGCATTACCTGATCCGCCAGGAGAGTGCGGGCAAGGTGACCGGGCTGCGCGAATACTGGGGTGTGAGCACCGCGCGCGCCGTGCCGGTGTACGGCGACCTGACCGCGAAGAAGCTGGGGGTGAGCGCTGACGCGGTGAAGGCCCTCAAGGGGCAGATCGACCACTTCTACCACCTCGCCGCCGTGTACGACTTGGAGGCCGATGCCGAGAGCCAGATCGCGGTCAACATCGATGGCACGCGCAACACGGTGGAATTCGCCCGGACCATCGGGGCCGGCCACTTCCACCACGTGTCGTCCATTGCCGCCGCGGGTTTGTACGAGGGCGTGTTCCGCGAGGACATGTTCGAGGAAGCGGAGAACTACGAGCACCCGTACTTCATGACCAAGCACGAGAGCGAGAAGATCGTGCGCACCGAATGCAAGCTGCCGTGGACGGTGTACCGCCCGGCCGCGGTGGTGGGCGACAGCCGCACCGGTGAGATGGACAAGATCGACGGCCCGTACTATTTCTTCAAGCTGATCCAGCGCATGCGCCAGATCCTGCCGCCGTGGATGCCCAGCGTGGGCCTGGAGGGCGGGCGCATCAACATCGTGCCGGTGGACTTCGTGGTCGATGCGCTGGACCACATCAGCCACCAGAAACGCAGCAGCGGCGCCTGCTTCCACCTGGTCGACCCAATGGGCTACCGCGTGGGCGATGTGCTGGACATTCTGAGCAAGGCCGCGCACGCGCCCAAGATGAACCTGTTCATCAACGCCGCGCTGATGGGCTTCATCCCCAAGAGCGTGAAGAAGGGCCTGATGGCGCTGGCGCCGGTGCGCCGCGTCTACCGCGCGGTGATGCAGGACCTCGGGCTGCCCGAAGACATGATGACCTTCGTCAACTACCCCACGCGCTTCGACTGCCGCGACACGCTGGCCGCGCTCAAGGGCAGCGGCATCGCCTGCCCCAACCTCAAGGACTACGCCTGGCGGCTCTGGGACTATTGGGAACGCCACCTCGACCCCGATCTGCACATCGACCGCAGCTTGAAAGGCACGGTGGCGGGCAAGGTGGTGCTGGTCACCGGCGGCAGCTCGGGCATCGGCCTGGCGGCGGCGCACAAGTTCGCCGAGGCCGGCGCGGTAACGATCATCTGCGGGCGCGATCAGGACAAGCTCGACGAGGCCTGCAAGGAGGCCAAGGACAAGGGCTACCAGTTCATCGCCTACCCGGCCGACATCGCCGACATGGCCGATGCCGACCGTTTCGTGAAGCTGCTGATCGAGAACCACGGGGGCGTGGACTTCCTGATCAACAACGCCGGCCGCTCGATCCGCCGCGCCATCGAAGGCAGTTACGACCGCTTCCACGATTTCGAGCGCACCATGCAGCTCAACTACTTCGGCTGCCTGCGCGTGACCATGGGCCTGCTGCCGGGCATGGTGGCCAAGCGCAAGGGGCATGTGGTCAACATCAGCTCCATCGGCGTGCTGACCAACGCACCGCGTTTCAGCGCCTACGTGGCCAGCAAGGCCGCGCTGGACGCCTGGACCCGTTGCGCCAGCAGCGAGTTCGCCGACCAGGGCATCAGCTTCACCACCATCAACATGCCGCTGGTGCGCACGCCCATGATCGCGCCGACGCAGATCTACAAGAACGTGCCCACGCTCTCGCCCGAAGAAGCGGCCGACATGATCGCGCAGGCCTGCATCTTCAAGCCGGTGCGCATCGCCACGCGCCTGGGGGTCACCGGCCAGGTGCTGCATGCCTTCGTGCCACGCATCGCGCAGATCGTGATGAACACGAGCTTTCGCATGTTCCCGGACTCGTCGGCGGCGAAAGGGGAAAAAGGCGCGAAGTCGCAGCTGTCGCCGGAGGCGGTCGCCATGCAGCAGATGATGCGGGGGATTCACTTCTGAGGATATTCACCCACCCCTGCGGCGCTTTGTGCCACCCCCTCAAGGGGGCAACACCAGCGGCCCGGCAAAGCCGGTTCCGCAGTGTTTCTGGATTGAGGGGTTGGCGGGCGGTGCGACCTACAATTTGGTGGCCATCGTTTTTCACCAGCCCACCCGCCATGACCAGCACCCACCACACCCCCGTCGACGTTTCCCACGTCAAGCCCCGCGAAAAGGCCGAGCTGCTCGCCCAGGCCCTGCCGTACATCCGCAAGTACCACGGCAAGACCATGGTCATCAAGTACGGCGGCAACGCCATGACCGACCCGGCCCTGCAGCAGGATTTCGCCGAGGACGTGGTGCTGCTGAAGCTGGTCGGCATCAACCCGGTGGTGGTGCACGGTGGCGGTCCGCAGATCGAAACCCTGTTGCAGCGCCTGGGCAAGAAGGGGCAGTTCATCCAGGGCATGCGCGTGACCGACGCCGAAACCATGGAGGTGGTGGAGTGGGTGCTGGCCGGTGAGGTGCAGCAGGACATCGTGGGCCTGATCAACGCCGCGGGCGGCAAGGCCGTGGGCCTGACCGGGCGCGACGGCGCCATGATCCGCGCACAGAAACTGCGCCTGGCAGACCAGAAAGACCCGAACCTGGAACACGACGTGGGCCAGGTGGGCGACATCGTCAGCATCGACCCCAGTGTGGTCAAGGCGCTGCAGGACGACGCCTTCATCCCGGTCGTCAGCCCGATCGGGTTCGGCGAGAACAACGAGAGCTACAACATCAACGCGGACGTGGTGGCGGCCAAGCTGGCCACGGTGCTGCAGGCCGAAAAGCTGCTCATGCTCACCAACATCCCCGGCGTGCTCGACAAGGCCGGCCAGCTCCTGACCGAGCTCACGCCGCGCCGCATCGACGAACTCGTCGAGGACGGCACCATCTCCGGCGGCATGCTGCCCAAGATCGCGGGCGCGCTGGACGCGGCCAAGAGCGGCGTCAACGCGGTGCACATCATCGATGGGCGCGTGCCGCATGCGCTGCTGCTCGAAGTGCTCGGCAACGAACCCTTTGGCACCATGATCCGGTCGCACTGAAATGGACGCTCACACGCTCCTTTCCGGAGCCAGGTACCTGTTCCAGGGCACCCGAGGATCCGGCTTCGCCGGTCCCAGGGTGCGTCCCCCTCGGGGGGAACGCGCGCAGCGCGGCAGGGGGAGTCACTAGATGAGACTTCTCCTGGTCGAAGACGACGTGATGGTCGCCAGCGGCATCAAGCTGGGGCTGTGCAACGCCGGCTACACGGTGGACTGGGTGGGCAGCGCCGAGCGGGCCGAGCAGGCGCTGGAGAGCGACAGCTTCGACCTGGCCATCGTCGACATCGGCCTGCCGCTGATGGACGGGCTGGAGCTCACGCGGCGCTTGCGCACGCGTGGCCTGGCCATGCCGGTGCTGATCCTCACCGCGCGCGATGCGCTGCAGGACCGGGTGCACGGGCTGGACCTGGGCGCCGACGACTACATGCTCAAACCGTTCGAGCTGCCCGAGCTGCTGGCGCGGTTGCGTGCCCTGCTGCGGCGCTCGCAGGCCGCCACGTCGGCGGTGCTGGGATTCGGCCCGCTGGAGATGGACACCGCCCACCGGCGCGTCACCCTCTCGGGTCAAGTCATGGAGCTGGGTCCGCGCGAGTGGACGGTGCTGGAATACCTGCTGCTGCAGGCGCCCAAGCCCGCGGCCAAGGACAAGCTGCTGCAGGCTCTGACCGGCTGGGACAAGGAGATCACGCCCAACGCGATCGAGGTCTATGTCTCGCGTCTGCGCGCCAAGCTCGACCCCGCCGGCGTTGCCCTGCGTTCCATCCGCGGTTTCGGCTACCGGCTGGAGCTGGCCAAGCTGCCCGACCATGCGCCACGGGCCTGACGGCCGCACCACCGAGGGCATGATCTGGGGCCTGCAGCGCCGCCTGCTGGTGCTGCTGATGCTGCCGCTCGGCCTGGTGGGCCTGGTCAGCGTGTTCTTCCACTACCAGAGCGCGGGCACCGCCGCCTTGCAGCAGGACCAGCAACTGCTGCGGCTGGTGCCCCTGCTGGCCGACTCGGTGGTGGTCACGCGCGCCGGCGAACAACGCCGGGCGCCCGACTCCCCGATGGCGGCACCCGGCGTGGCGGGGCTGGACGGTGGGCCGGGGCTGGCCCTGTTGCTGGCGCCGCCGGTGGAGGAGTTTCTCAAGGAGCGCGAGGGGTTTTCCGCCTACGGTCTGCAGGACGCCAGTGGCCGGCCCCTGCTGGGCGACGGCTGGCTGCCCACCGTGCTGCCGGCGACCGATGGCGCGGAGTTCCTGAGCGTGGTCGAAGGCGGCGTCACCTACCGCGTGGTGGCGCAACGCTACCGCACCGCCGCTGGCGAACTCATCGTCATGCTGGCCGACGGCTCGGACGCGCGTCAGAACTGGCTCGAGTCGGTGCTCACGCGGGTGCTGCTGCCCAACCTGCTGCTGCTGGTGCTGGCCGGCATGGCGGTGACCTGGGCCGTGGCGCGCGCGCTGCGCCCCCTGATCGATCTCAAGCAGGCCGTGGAGCACCGTTCGCCGCGCGACCTCAGCCCCATCGACACCGACAGCGCACCCACCGAGGTGCGTCCCCTGGTGTCCGCGCTCAACCGGCTGTTCTCGCTCGTCAACGCCCAGAGCGAAGCCCAGCGCCGCTTCGTGGCCGACGCGGCGCACCAGCTGCGCACACCCCTGGCCGGGTTGCAGGCGCAGGTGGAGGCCTGGGCGCAGGCCGCGCGCCGCATGGACGCCGACGAACAGATCAGCCTGCGCGTGGACCAGGTGCGGCGTCTGCGCGACGCCACTCGCCGCACCTCGCAACTGGCCAACCAGTTGCTGGCGCTGTCGCGGGCCGACACCGTGAGCGCTGACAGCCAGCCGCTGCAGCAGGTCGATCTGAAAGAGCTGTGCGAGACCATCCTGTCGCTGTTCCTGGACGCGGCGGGCGACAAGCACATCGACCTGGGGCTGGAAAGCCATCCGGCCCAGACCCAGGGCCACGCTTGGTTGCTGCGTGAGCTGCTCATCAACTTGGTGGACAACGCCGTGCGGTACACCCCCGATGGCGGGCGCATCACGCTGCGTTGCGGCGAGGAGGACACCCCATCGGGTCCGAGCGCGTGGATCGAGGTGGAGGACGATGGCCCCGGCATCCCCGCCGAGGAACAGGCGCACGTGCTGCAGCGCTTCTACCGGGTGCCCGGCACCGCGGGCGAGGGCAATGGTCTGGGGCTGGCCATCGCAGACGAAATCGCGCGGGCACACCACACCCACTTGCAACTGGGCTCGGGCGCCCAGGGCCGCGGTCTGCGCGTGCGTGTGGTTTTCGTGGCGGTGGCGCCGATCCAGGGGCCGCATCCGGCGCCCGCGGCCGCCTGAGGGATCGAGCCCAACTGTAACGGGCTGTGTCGCTGTGCGAGAATCAAAAAGGGATGACAACCAACGGGCCCCGAACGGCGCCCACCCGCTGACCACCGACGGACCGACTGCCCATGACCTCCAGCGCACCCGAGCCTCTGCCCATGGCGGGCCCTTCTGCCGATGCCGCCCACGACGATGGAGGCCACACGGAGGGCAACGGTCGCAAACGTCCCAAGCCCGGTGAGCGCCGCGTGCAGATCCTGCAGGCCCTGGCCACCATGCTGGAACAGCCTGGGGCTGAACGGGTCACCACCGCCGCGCTCGCTGCGCGGCTGGAGGTGAGCGAAGCCGCCCTGTACCGCCATTTCGCCAGCAAGGCCCAGATGTTCGAGGGCCTGATCGAATTCATCGAACAGGCGGTGTTCGGCCTGGTCAACCAGCTGGGCGAACGCGAACCCGATGCCATGGCCCGCTCGCGCAAGCTGGTCACCCTGCTGCTGCAGTTCGGTGAAAAGAACCCCGGCATGACGCGCGTGATGGTGGGCGACGCCCTGGTGTTCGAAAACGAGCGCCTGCAACAGCGCATGAATCTCTTTTTCGACAAGATCGAATCGGCCCTGCGGCAAAACCTGCGCGAAGCCGCCGTGGTGGCCGGCGCGACCACGCCCACGGTAGACGCGCAGGCCGACGCCTCGGTGGTCACGGCCTTCTGCGTGGGCCGGCTGCAGCGCTTCGCGCGCAGTGGCTTCAAGCGCTCGCCCAGCGAAAGCCTGGAGCACAGCCTGGCGCTGCTGCTGCCCGGCGCTCATCTTTAAACACCCCCGCAGCGCTTCGCGCTACCCCCTCAAGGGGGCGGGCACTGGCCGTCCGGCAAAGCCGGCCCGGCGGTGCCCCTCGGCTGGGCGGTTTCATGCGTTGCGGGTCACGCTCCGGCTGGTGGAAGCGGATGCCGTTTCGCTGCGGGTTAACCCGCTGAGTGATTAGGGCTGCGGCCCTAATAAATTTCTGGAAATTTGGGTGCCAACCGATCGCGGGCCGGCTTTTGCGGTAAAAATAGCACGACCGTTCGATTTATCGAGCGGTTTGCTTTTGAACCCACCTTGTCCGGTGCCGCCGGACCCGCCGCATGAGCCCAACCACTCCGACCAAGCGCCAGCGCAGCGACGCCGCCCGACCGCTGCAAAAAGGCCAGCAAACCAAAGCCGCCATCGTCGATGCCGCGCTCGGGCTGGCCACGCAGATCGGTCTGGAGGGCCTGTCCATCGGCGCGCTGGCCGAGGTCATGCAGATGAGCAAGTCGGGCGTGTTCGCCCACTTCGGCTCGCGTGAAGAGCTGCAGATCTCGGTGGTGCGCGAGTACCACGCCCGGTTCGAGGAAGAGGTGTTCTACCCGGCCATGAGCGCGCCGCGTGGCCTGCCCCGCCTGCGCATGCTGTTCGACAACTGGATGAAGCGCACCTCGGTCGAGATCGATTCGGGTTGCATCTACATCAGCGGCGCGGTGCAGTTCGAGGACCGGCCCGGCCCGGTGCGCGACGCGCTGGCCAGCTCGGTCAACACCTGGCTCAGCGCGGTGCGCCGCTCGGTGGAGATCGCGGTGGAAGAAGGTCATTTGCGCGCCGACACCGACGCAGCCCAGATGGGCTTCGAGATCCACGCCCTCATCCTGGCGCTGCACTACGAAGCGCGTTTCCTGCGCAGCCCCGACTCGCTGCGCCGCGCGCTGCAGGCGTTCGAAGGCATCGTTCACCGCTTCAGCAGCGCCACCACACCCGGCCTGCCCCCCACCCCGCAGCCCGCGCCCCGCGCGCGGGCGCGCAAACCCGCCAGCACCGCCGCCCGGAGCTGACGACTTTCGCCTTTTTGCCCATTCCCACCACAGGAGACCGATCCATGCCCGTCTACAACCCGCCCCTGCGCGACATGCAGTTCGTGATGCACGAAGTGCTCAACGTGAGCGCCGAATTCCAGAGCATGCCCCAGCACGCCGAGGTGGACGCCGAGACCATCAACGCGGTGCTCGAAGAAGCCGGCAAGTTCGCATCGCAGGTGATCTTCCCGCTGAACATCAGCGGTGACACCGAAGGCTGCACGCTCGACAAGACCACCCACGAGGTCAAGACCCCGACCGGTTTCAAGGCGGCCTACAAGACCTACGTGGAAGGCGGCTGGGCCGCACTGAGTTGTGACCCGGCCTACGGCGGCCAGGGCCTGCCGCTGGTGGTCAACCAGTGTCTGTACGAGATGATGAACTCGGCCAACCAGGCCTGGACCATGTACCCCGGCCTCACCCACGGCGCCTACGCCGCGCTGCATACCTACGGCACCGACGCGCAGAAAGACACCTACCTGCCCAAGATGACCAGCGGCGAGTGGACCGGCACCATGTGCCTGACCGAGCCGCACTGCGGCACCGACCTGGGCCTGATGCGCACCAAGGCCGAACCCCTGGCCGACGGCACCTACAAGATCACCGGCAACAAGATCTTCATCAGCGCCGGTGAACACGACATGGCCGACAACATCATCCACCTGGTGCTGGCCCGCCTGCCCGACGCGCCTCCCGGCATCAAGGGTGTGAGCCTGTTCATCGTGCCGAAATTCCACGTCAAGGCCGACGGCAGCCTGGGTGAGCGCAATGGCATCTATTGCGGTGGCCTGGAGCACAAGATGGGCATTCACGGCAACGCCACCGCACAGATCGTGATCGATGGTGCTATCGGCACCATGGTGGGCCAGCCCAACAAGGGCATGCAGGCCATGTTCGTGATGATGAACGCGGCGCGCCTGGGCGTGGGCAACCAGTCGCTGGGCCTGACCGAAGTGGCTTACCAGAACGCCCTGGCCTACGCCAAGGACCGCATCCAGATGCGCAGCCTGACCGGACCCAAGGCCAAGGACAAGCCGGCCGATCCGATCATCGTGCACCCCGACGTGCGCCGCATGCTGCTCACGGCCAAGGCCTACGCCGAAGGCGGCCGCGCACTGGCCATCTACAGCTCGGTGTTGCTGGAAAAGGCGCACAACCACCCGGACGAAAAAGTGCGCAAGGACAGCGACGAGATGCTCTCGCTGCTCACGCCCATCACCAAGGCCTTCCTGACCGACAACGGCTACAACGCCGCCACGATGTGCCAGCAGGTGTTTGGCGGTCACGGCTACATCAAGGAATGGGGCATGGAGCAGTTCGTGCGCGATGCCCGCATCAACATGATCTACGAAGGCACCAACACCATCCAGAGCCTGGACCTGCTGGGCCGCAAGGTGCTGGGCAACAACGGCGCCACGCTCAAGAAGTTCGGCAAGCTGGTGGGCGCGCTGGTGATGGAAGAGGGCGTCAACGAGAAAATGGCCGAGTTCATCAACCCGCTGGCCGTGCTCGGCGAGCAGATCACCAAGTTCACCACCGAGATCGGCTTCAAGGGCCTGCAGAACGCCGACGAAGTGGGCGCCGCCGCGGTGGACTACCTGCGCGTGGCCGGCCACTTGGTGTTCGGCTACTTCTGGGCCCGCATGGCACAGGTGGCGCTGCGCGAGATCGCCGCTGGCAACACCGACCCGTTCTACGTGGCCAAGCTGCAGACCGCGCGTTTCTACTTCGCCAAGCTGTTCCCCGAGACCGCGACGCTGATGCGCACGGCGCGTGCGGGCAGCAAGGTGCTCATGGACACGGACGCGGCACTGGCATGACCGCCATGAAGAAGACGACCCTGATCGCATCGCTGAGCCTGGCCGCCGTGTCTGCCTTCGCGCAGACGACGCCGGTGGGCCTGTGGAAAACCATCGATGACGACACCAAGAAGGAGAAGTCGCTGGTTCGCATTACGGACAACAACGGTGTCTTCTCCGGCCACATCGAAAAACTGCTCGACCCGGACACCAAGCCCGATGCGGTCTGCGAAGACTGCACCGACGAACGCAAAGGCAAGCCGGTGCTGGGCATGACCATCCTGCGCAACCTCAAGCAGAACGCCGACGACAAGGCCATTTACGACGGTGGCGACATCGTCGACCCGAACAACGGCAAGGTCTACCGCACGCGCCTCAAGCCGGTCGACGGCGGCAAGAGGCTGGAGATGCGCGGTTACATCGGCCCGTTCTACCGCACGCAAGTCTGGCTGCGCGTGGAGTGAACGCGAGTCCTTTCCCTTTCATGGAAAACCAATGAACCGATTTCAAGTGAAAAAAGTCGCCGTGCTCGGCGCGGGCGTGATGGGTGCGCAGATTGCCGCGCACCTGGTCAACGTCAAGGTCCCCGTGGTGCTGTTCGATCTTCCTGCCAAGGAAGGCCACAAAAACGGCATCGTCACCCGCGCGGTCGAGAACCTCAAGAAGCTCAAGCCCTCGCCCTTGGGCGTGGCGGCCGACGCCGACCTGATCGGCCAGGCCAACTACGAAGAGCACATGGAGCAGTTGAAAGACTGCGACCTGATCATCGAGGCCATCGCCGAGCGCATGGACTGGAAACTCGACCTGTACACCAAGATCGCGCCCTTCATCGCGCCGCACGCCATCGTCGCGTCCAACACCTCGGGCCTGTCGATCACCAAGCTGTCCGAAGTGCTGCCCGAAGCGATCAAGCCGCGCTTCTGCGGCATCCACTTCTTCAACCCGCCGCGCTACATGACGCTGGTGGAGCTGATCGCCACGCCCACCACCGAGCCGCAGATCCTCGACGATCTCGAAACCTTCGTCACCAGCGGTCTGGGCAAGGGCGTGGTGCGCGCCAAGGACACGCCCAACTTCGTGGCCAACCGCATCGGCATCGCCGGCATGCTGGCCACGATGAAAGAGGTGGAGAACTTCGGCCTCACCTACGACGTGGTGGACGACCTCACCGGCAAGCGCCTGGGCCGTGCCAGCAGCGGCACCTTCCGCACCGCCGACGTGGTGGGTCTGGACACCATGGCCCACGTGGTCAAGACGCTGCAGGACAACCTGGACGACAGCACCGACCCGTTCTACGGCAGCTTCGGCACGCCGCCTGTACTGAAGAAGCTGATCGAGATGGGGAACCTGGGCCAGAAGGCCAAGGCCGGCTTCTTCAAGAAAGTGGGCCGCGACATCCAGCGCTTCGATCTGGCCAGCGGCGAATACGTGCCCGCCGGCGAGAAGGCCGACGAGGTCTACGGCCGCATGCTCAAGCGCCCGGCCGCCGAGCGCCTGAAGCTGCTGCGCAACGCCGAAGGCCCGCAGGGCCAGTTCCTCTGGGCGATCCTGCGCAACAGCTTCCACTACGCCGCCGTGCATCTGGCCACCATCGCCGAGACCGCGCGCGATGTGGACCAGGCCATGCGCTGGGGCTTCGGCATGAAGCAGGGTCCGTTCGAACTCTGGCAGGAAGCCGGCTGGCTCGAAGTGGCAAAGATGATTCAGGAAGACATAGCCGCGGGCAAGGCGCTGAGCACAGCGCCGCTGCCCGAGTGGGTGTTCAAAGGCCCGGTGGCCGAAGCCGGTGGCGTGCACACCGCGCAGGGTTCTTGGAACCCCTCCAAGGGCGAGTTCCAGGGCCGCCTGCAACTACCGGTGTACCAGCGCCAGCACTTCCCCGAGCTGCTGCTGGGCGAGGCCGGGCCGAAGTTCGAGACCGCTGGCACCACCATCGAAGAGAACGACGCCATCCGCATCTGGTCACTCGACGGTGACGTGCTGATCGCCAGCATCAAGACCAAGATGCACGCCATCAGCCCCGACGTGTGCGAGGGCCTGATGGCCGCCATCGACCTGGCGGAAAAGGAGTACCAGGGCCTGGTCGTGTGGTCGGGCGACGAGCCCTTCAGCGCCGGCGCGGACCTGCAGGCCATGTTGCCGGCCTTCATGGCGGTGGGCGTGAGCGCCATCGAAGACGCCGAAGGCTTCATGCAGCAGACCATGCTGCGCCTGCGCTATGCGAATGTGCCGGTGGTGTCGGCCGTGCGTGGCCTGGCCCTGGGCGGTGGCTGCGAACTGGCCGTGTACAGCGCGCGCCGCGTGGTGCACATGGAGAGCTACATCGGTCTGGTGGAAGTGGGTGTGGGCCTGGTGCCCGGTGCCGGTGGTCTCACCTACATCGCCCGCCGCGCGGCCGAAAACGCCGAGACCTCGACCGGCAAAGACCTGCTGCCCTTCCTGACCGAAGGCTTCACCGCCGCGGCCATGGCCAAGGTGGGCACGAGCGCTCTGGAATCCCGCAAGCTGGGCTACGTGCTGCACTCCGACGTGATCGTGCCGCACAAGGACGAGCTGCTGTTCGTGGCCATCAGCGAAGCGAAGAGCCTGTTCAACGGCGGCTACCGCGCACCGCACAAGCGCCTGTTCCCGGTGGCCGGTCGCGACGGCAAGGCGACGATCCTCGGTAGTTTGGTCAACATGCGCGACGGCGGCTTCATCAGCCAGCACGACTTCCACATCGCTTCGCTGATCGCGAACGTGGTGACGGGCGGCGACGTGGAGCCTGGCACGCTGGTGAACGAGGACTACCTGATGACGCTGGAGCGCCGCGCGTTCTGCTCGTTGATCGTGCATGCGAAGACGCAGGAGCGGATTCTGGGGATGCTCAATACCGGCAAGCCGGTACGGAATTGACCCACCCCCGCCGCGCTTTGCGCAACCCCCTCCAGGGGGCAACACCAGCGGCCCGGCCAAGCCGGTTCCGCGGTGTTCTGGACAAGACACTTTTGGAGTCAACATGAAACAGATTCAAGACGCCTACATCGTCGCCGCTACCCGCACCCCCATCGGCCGTTCCCACAAGGGTTCGTTCAAGCACCTGCGCCCGGACGACCTGCTGGCCTACGCCCTGCGTTCGGCCATGGCCCAGGTGCCGGGCCTGGATCCGAAGGCCGTGGAAGACGTGATCTGCGGTTGCGCCATCCCCGAGGCGCAGCAGGGCCTGAACGTGGCGCGCATTGGCGCCATCCTGGCCGGCCTGCCCAACTCGGTGGGTGGCATCACCGTCAACCGCTTCTGTGCCTCTGGCCTGTCGGCCGTGCAGATGGCGGCCGACCGCATCCGCGTCGGCGAGGCCGACGTGATGATCGCCGCCGGCACCGAGAGCATGAGCATGGTGCCCATGATGGGCAACGCGCCCAGCCTCTCGCCCGCGATCTTTGCCAACACCGACGATGTCGAGAAGTACGGCATCGCCTACGGCATGGGCCTGACCGCCGAGAAGGTGGCCCAGCAGTGGAAAGTCTCGCGCGACGCGCAGGACGCGTTTGCGGTGCAGTCGCACCAGCGCGCCGTGCTGGCCATGAAGAACGGCGAGTTCACCGACGAGATCACGCCGGTGGAAGTGACCGAGCGCAGCGTGGACCTGGAGACCGCCGAGGTCGCCACCCGCAGCCGCATCATCAGCCTGGACGAAGGCGCGCGCCCCGACACCTCGCTCGAAGGCCTGGCCAAGCTGCGCACCGTGTTCGCCGCGCGCGGCTCGGTGACCGCCGGCAACAGCTCGCAGACCAGCGACGGCGCCGGCGCGCTGATCCTGGTGAGCGAGGCCGCCTTGAAGCGCTACAACCTCACGCCGCTGGCCCGCTTCGTGAGCTACGCCTCGCGCGGCGTGCCGCCCCACCTCATGGGCATCGGCCCGGTGGAAGCGATCCCGGCCGCGCTGAAGAACGCGGGCCTGAAGCAGGACGACATCGACTGGTTCGAGCTCAACGAGGCCTTCGCGGCCCAGTCGCTCGCGGTGATGAATACCCTGGGCCTGGACCCGGCCAAGGTCAACCCCATGGGTGGCGCCATCGCGCTGGGTCATCCGCTGGGCGCCACCGGCGCCATCCGCTCGGCCACGGTGGTGCATGCGCTGCGTCGCCACAACAAGAAGTACGGCATGGTCACGATGTGCGTGGGCATGGGGCAGGGCGCCGCGGGAGTGTTTGAAAGGGTCTGACGACCCACCCCCGCGCCGCGCTGGCAGCGCGTCACCCCCTTCAAAGGGGGCGGACACCAGCGGCCCGGCAAAGCCGGTTCCGCGGTGTCCCTGGGTTGGGGCACTGCGCTCCGCCAAGCGTTCTCAACGCAGTGCTAGCCGCTGTACCACCAGTGCTTCGGCCCTACGGCCTCCCCAGCAGCAGGTACAGCCCGGTGTAGCCGCGCGCGGCGTGCACCAGGCTAAGGTAGAACGGGCCGACGCCGGTGTCCGCGCCCACGAACAGGCTGGAGCCGGTGCGCAGGCCCTTGAGGCCGATGTCGTGCCGGTCGGCCCAGGCGTTGCCCACTTCCAGCGAGCCGCCCGCGAACAGCGCACGCGCCACCCCGACGTTCCAGGGCATGCGGCGGTAGTAGGTCAGGCGGCCAAACAACAGGTAGTTGCCGGTCACCTGGCCCACGCGATAGCCCGAGAGCTGCTGGAAACCGCCGAGCGAATATTCGTCGAGCGCGCCCAGCGGGATCTGGTTGGCGTAGCCCAGGCGCGCACCGGCGTTCAGGGTGTGGGGGCCCCACGAACCCACCGCGTTGAACGTGCTGTCGAGCCGGACGAAATCGGTGCCGACGACGCCTTCGGCGTTGCGCCGGCCCACCATCAGGTCGCCCTTGATCCGGTGCCCGGCCGAGGGGAAGTTGGCGTGGTCCAGCTGGTCGGAGATCAGCGCCATGCGCACGCCCCCCTCGCGCCAGCGCTGCGTGCTCAGGCCGGTGGTCTGGTCCACCACGCTGGCGCTCACCAGCTCCGGTTCGGCGCGCCGGGCACTGCCGGTCAACCCCAGCCGGAACTCGCCCAGGTGGCCTTGCAGACCGATCGGCCATCCGACGTCGACACCGGCCTGCACCCCGCGGCGCTTGCCGGTGGCCACCGCGTCGCCATGGGTGTCGTAGAGTTCGACGCGCTTCAGGCTGGCGTCGGCCCAGGTCGCCACGAACCAGTTGGCCCGGCGGTCCAGCGGCTGGTAGAACTCGGTGAACGCGCCCAGCGTCTCGCCCAACTGGAAGCGGTTGCGCCACTCGGCGCCGCCACTGTTGACCCAGTGGCGGTTGTGGCTCAGGCGCAGGTTGAACGCGCCCTGGCCGTCGAAATCGGTGCGCAGGTCCAGCCCGAGCCGCACGTAGTTCGGGCCCCAGCTGTTCTCGCGCAGCTGGATCACCAGCGCCTCGTCGACGCGGCTGCCGATGCGCTCCAGCCGGTAGTCCACCTGCTCGTAGTCGCCGGTGGCCGCGAGCTGCTGCAGGTCGCTCTCGATCTGCGGCAGGTCGATGCCCTGATCGGGTCCGCTCTGCACCAGCCGCGACAGGCGCTGCGCGCGCATGGCGTCCACGCCCTCGAAGCGCAGTGCGCCCACATGGCCACCATGGGTCAGGCCGGTGTCGGCGATGGCCTGACGCTGGGCGGCCCAGGCGGCGTACTGCGCCGGGGGCACGGCGAAACGCTTCAGCGCCTCGCGCACCGACTGTGCGTAGTCGTGGCCGATCTTCACCAGCTCGGGCGCGCGGTTGAAGTCGGCCGAGGTGATCTTGCCCAGGGGCGGCAGCAGCAGCAGGTCGTCCTTGGTCAACGTGGCGATGCTGGCCTGCACGTTCTGTTCGGTCAGGATGTTGACCATCTGGGTGGTGATGCCCAGCAGGTTGCCCAGGGTTTCGCGCCCGGCCAGCGGTGTGCCGATGTTCACCGCGATCACCACTTCCGCGCCCATGCGCCGCGCCACGTCCACGGGCAGGTTGTTCACCAGCCCGCCGTCGCCCAGGATGCGGCCGTCGAGCTCCAGCGGCGCGAACACCCCGGGCACCGACATGCTGGCGCGCAGCGCGGCGGCGAGGTCGCCGTGTTCCATCACCACGGCCTGGCCGGTCTCCATGTCGGTGGCCACGGCGCGAAACGGGATCGGCAGGCCGTCGAAGCTGGCCTTGTGGCGCGTGGGCAGGGTGTAGCGGCGCAACATGGCCTCCAGCGCGCGGGTGGACACCGCGCCGCTGGGCAGGCGGAACTCGCCATTGCGAAAGCCCAGCCGCAGCACCGGCGAGAACTCGAAGTCCTCCTCTTTGCGGCGCTGCGACAGCAGTTGCCTTGGCTCGCGCGGGTCGAACAGGTCGCCCCACTCCAGCGCCAGAATCTCGTGTTCGAGCTCGTCGGCGCTCATGCCGCTGGCGTACAGCCCGCCGATGATCGCGCCCATCGAGGTACCCACGATCAGGTCCACCGGCACCTGCGCCTGTTCCAGTACCTTGAGCACGCCCACGTGCGACAGGCCGCGCGCGCCGCCGCCGGAGAGCACCAGACCCACCGTGGGCCGCTTGGGGGTGGGGGCGGCCTGGGCCGCCGGCTGCGGATCGGCCGCGTGGGACAGCGTGGGCAGCCACAGGCACAGGCCCAGGGCCAGCAGGCCGGCGCTCAGGCAGCGGAACAAGGAGGGTGGACGGGGGGGCGGCATGGATGACACCTATCGTGAAAGGCACGGCCTGCGAGAGGCCCGGGCAGCGGTGTGAACCCGCCTGCGCGAAGTGTAGGCCGCGGCCATGGGCCTTGTCGCGCAGTGGGCAGCGCACTCCAGACATGGCGGGCGGTTCGTGGTAATTTGGCGGCCCTGCGCACCCGCCCGGGCCGTCGGCCCACCGACCCCGGGCCCGCGATTTCCCGCACAACCCATCCAGGCCCCTCATGAGCGACATCCTCGTCCACACCGAAGACGGCGTCACCACGCTGACCTTCAACCGCCCCGACAAAAAGAACTCCATCACCGCCGCCATGTACGCCGCGCTGGCCGATGCGCTGGCAGCCACCGAGGCCGACCCGGCCGTGCGCTGCGTGGTGTTCCAGGGCCACGAAGCCATCTTCAGTGCCGGCAACGACATCGCCGATTTCCTCAACGCCCCACCGGCCACGCAGGACTCGCCCGTGTTCCGTTTCCTGCGCGGCATCGCGCTGTTTCCCAAGCCCGTCATCGCCGCCGTCTGCGGCCCGGCCGTGGGCATCGGCACCACCCTGCTGTTCCACTGCGATCTGGTCTACGCCGGCGACAACGCCGCGTTCTCCATGCCCTTCGCGAACCTGGGCCTGTGCCCCGAGGCGGCCTCCAGCCTGCTGGTGCCGCAGATGCTGGGTTACCACCGCGCCGCAGAAGCCCTGCTGCTGGGCGAGCCCTTCATGGCCGAGGCCGCGCTGGAGGTGGGGCTGGTCAACCGTGTGCTGCCGCCGCTGGAAGCCGCGGGCTACGCCCAGGCCGTGGCGCGCAAGCTCGCCGCCAAGCCCCTGAGCTCGCTCATCGAGACCAAACGGCTCATGAAAAAAGGCCAGACCGAACAGGTGCTGGCGCAGGTGGCCGAAGAGGGCGCCAGCTTTGGCCGCATGCTGCGCGAGCCGGCGGCCAAGGAGGCCTTCACCGCCTTCATGGAGCGCCGCAAGCCGGACTTCTCGAAGGTGTGAGCGCATGGCCGCCACCCGTGCGGCCTCCACGACACCCCACCCCAGCTCGCCCACCACGGCGTGAACCCGCGCCGCCATGAAGCGGTTGGCCTCCGGTCGAGTGGCGGACCTCAGTTTTTCCCTCTGACTGGTAAAAACCCCTAGGCCACTTTTGAGGTGCGTACCTCAAACTGCCGCCATGGACGCCAAAGCCGCTCCAAAAGTGCGCGCCACGCTGGAAGACGTGGCGCAGGAGGCACAGGTCAGCCTGGCGACCGCTGATCGGGCGGTGAACAAGCGTCCTGGGGTGCGCGCGGCCACCGTCGCCAAGGTCAACGAGGCGGTGCGACGCCTGGGCTACCGGCCCGACCCCTCCGCCGCCAAACTGGCGCGTGCGCGCCTGCGCCGGGTGGCCTTCCTGCTGCCCGCCGGCGCCAACCGCTTCGTTGGCTTGCTCAGTGAACAGATCCAGGCCAACGCGGAGTGGATGCACGATCAGCGCATCCACGCCGACGTGCTGGCGGTCAACGTGTTCAACCCGGTCGAGCTGGCCAAGGCCCTGCTGGCCCAAGTTGGCCAGCGCGATGCCGTGGTGGTCATGGCGCTGGACCATCCGGTGGTGCGTTCGGCCATCGACCAGCTCACGCAGGCCGGTACCGTGGTCATCACGCTGGTGTCGGACGTGCCGTCCTCCACGCGCCAGCACTATGTGGGCATCAACAACACCGCCGCGGGCCGCACCGCCGCCACGCTCATCGGCCGCTTCGTCGGTCGGCATCCCGCCAAGGTCGCCATCATCCTGGGCAGCCTGTCGCTGCGCGACCACGCCGAACGCTACTTCGGCTTCAACCAGGTGATGGCGCAGGAACACCCGCACCTGACCGTGCTGCCACCGCTCGAAGGGCAGGACGACGCCGCCCGCAATGAAGCGCTGACCACCCAGCTGTTCGCCCTCCACCCGGACCTGGCGGCGATCTACAGCGTAGGGGCCGGCAACGGGGGCATCAGCACGGCACTGTGCAGCCTCGGCCGCGCGCAGGACACGGTTTTCGTCGGCCACGAGCTCACCCCCGCCGCTCGCGCGGACCTGCTCAACGGCACGATGGACGCGGTCATCAACCAGGACGCGGGCCACGAGATCCGCTCTGCCCTGCGCCTCGCGCTCGCGCAGTGGTCGCAAGAGCCGGTGATCGCGGACCAGGAACGCATTCGCATCGACATCTACCTGAAGGACAACCTCCCATGACCCGATCCACCTGACGCACAGGAGCGCTTCCATGACGCAGACCCTGGTCCCCGCCTCCATGGACACCGCCCCGCGCGGCGCCTACTTCTCGTTCCGCGAACCCCTGGCCTTTCGCGGCGAAGGCTTCGTGCCCACGGCAGAAGAGCCTTTTGCCTACCGCTTCTACGACAAGAACCGCCTGGTGCTGGGCCGGCGCATGGAAGACCAGTTGCGTTTTGCCGCCTGCTACTGGCACAGCTTCGTGGGCGATGGCACCGACCCGTTCGGCGATGCCAGCTTCCTGCGGCCCTGGCACGGCGCGGGCGACCCGATGGCACAGGCGTTGCACAAGGCCGACGTCGCCTTCGACCTGTTCCGCCTGATCGGCACGCCGTTCTTCACCTTCCACGACCGCGACGTGGCCCCCGAAGGCGCAACGCTGCGCGAATCGAACGAGCGCCTGCGCCGCATCGAAGCCGTGTTCGAACGCAAGATGGACCAGACCGGCGTGAAGCTGCTCTGGGGCACGGCCAACCTGTTCTCCAACCGCCGCTACATGGCCGGCGCCGCCACCAACCCCGACCCCGACGTGTTCGCCTACGCCGCTGCGCAGGTGAAAAACGTGCTGGAAATGACGCACCGACTGGGTGGCCACAACTACGTGCTGTGGGGCGGGCGCGAAGGCTACGAGACCCTGCTCAACACCGACCTGAAACGCGAGCTGGCGCAGCTCGGCCGTTTCCTGAACCTGGTGGTGGAGCACAAACACAAGATCGGCTTCAAGGGGCAGATCCTGATCGAACCCAAACCGGCCGAGCCGACCAAGCACCAGTACGACCACGACGTGGCCACGGTCTACGGTTTCCTGAAAGCGAACGGCCTGGAAACCGAGGTGAAGCTCAATCTGGAGCAGAACCACGCGCTGCTGGCCGGCCACAACTTCGAACACGAAATTGCACTGGCCAGCGCTTTAGGCATCTTCGGCTCGATCGACATGAACCGCGGCGACGAGATGCTGGGCTGGGACACCGACCAGTTCCCCAACAACCTGCCGCAGGTCGCGCTCACGCTGTACGAGGTGCTCAAGGCCGGCGGTATCGGCCAGGGCGGCCTGAACTTCGACGCCAAGCTGCGCCGCCAGTCCATCGACCCCGACGACCTGGTCTGGGCCCACGCCAGCGCCATGGATCTGTGTGCGCGCGCGCTGCTGGTGGCAGAAAAGATGGTGCAGGACGGTGCGCTGCAGCGCCACGTGCAGACGCGCTACCAGGGTTGGGATTCACCGCGCGGCCGCGCCATCTTGCAGGGAGAGTGCTCGCTGGAGACGCTGGCGCGTGACGTGGAGGCCGAAGGCCTTGAGCCCCAGCCGCGCTCGTCGCAGCAGGAACGGCTGGAGCACCTGGTCAACGGCTACATCTGAAACCCCCACGCGGTACCGCAGAACCGCAGATTCGCCAACAAGGAGACACACATGGCCACCAACATCAAGGGTCCGGGCATCTACCTCGCGCAGTTCGCCAGCGACACCGCACCGTTCGATTCCTGGGCATCGATCACGAAATGGGCCGGCGGCCTGGGCTTCAAGGGCGTGCAGATCCCTTCGTGGGACAAGCGCATCTTCGACCTGGACAAGGCCGCCGAATCGCAGACCTATTGCGACGAGATCGCCGGCGTGGCGCGCGAGCACGGCATCGCCATCACCGAGCTGGGCACCCACTTGCAAGGGCAGCTGGTGGCGGTGCACCCGGCCTACGACGAAGCCTTCGACGGATTCGCCCCCGAAGCCGTGCGCAAGAACCCCAAAGCCCGCCAGGCCTGGGCGGTGGAGCAGATGATCTTGTCCGCCAAGGCTTCGCAGCGCCTGGGCCTCAAGAGCAACGTGAGCTTCCCGGGTGCGCTGGCCTGGCCGTTTCTCTACCCCTGGCCACAGCGACCCGCCGGGCTGATCGAAGCGGCGTTTGACGAACTCGCGAAACGCTGGATGCCCATCTTCGACGCCTTTGAAGACGCCGGCTGCAACGTGTGCTTCGAACTGCACCCGGGCGAAGACCTGTTCGACGGCACCACCTTCGAGATGTTCCTGGAGCGCGTGAACAACCACGCGCGCTGCTGCATCAACTACGACCCCTCGCACTTCCTGCTGCAGCAGCTGGACTACCTCGAGTTCATCGACATCTACCACGAGCGCATCAAGGCGCTGCACATCAAGGACGCCGAGTTCCGCCCCACCGGCCGCCAGGGCGTGTATTCCGGCTACCAGCCCTGGGTACAGCGCGCGGGCCGCTTCCGCTCGCTGGGCGACGGGCAGGTGGACTTCGGCGCCATCTTCTCCAAGATGGCGCAGTACAACTACGACAGCTGGGCGGTGCTGGAATGGGAGTGCTGCCTCAAGCACCCCGAGGCCGGTGCGGCCGAAGGCGCGGAGTTCATCCGCCGCCACATCATCCGCGTGACCGAAAAGGCCTTTGACGACTTTGCCGGCGGCGACACCGACCCTGCCCAGTTGCGCCGCATGCTGGGCCTGCAGGGGGGCGGGCAATGACCATCGAAGCCGGCTCCACAGCAGAAGGTGCAGGCCGCCGCATCCGCCTGGGCATGGTGGGCGGTGGCGAAGGCGCCTTCATCGGCGCCGTGCACCGCATCGCCGCGCGGCTGGACGACCACTACGAGTTGCTCGCCGGTGCGCTCTCGTCCACGCTGGAGAAAGCCCTGCGCTCGGCGCAGGCGCTGGGCCTGGCGCGCGCCTACCCCGACTACCGCACGATGGCGCGTGAAGAAGCCGCGCTCGGCGCCGACGGCATCGAGGCCGTGGCCATCGTCACGCCCAATGACCAGCACGCGCCCGCCGCCGAGGCTTTCCTCGAAGCGGGCATCCACGTCATCTGCGACAAGCCCGTGACCACCACGCTGGCCCAGGCGCAGCGCCTGCGTGAACTCGCCCGGTCGAAAGGCCTGGTGCTGGCCGTGACCTACAACTACAGCGGCTATCCCATGGTGCGCCACGCCCGCCAACTGGTGCGCGAAGGCGCACTGGGCACGCTGCGCGTGGTGCAGGTGGAGTACGCGCAGGACTGGCTGACCGAAGCGCTGGAGTCCAGCGGCCAGAAGCAGGCCGCCTGGCGCACCGATCCGGCGCGCGCCGGCGCGGGGGGCTGCATTGGCGACATCGGAACACACGCCTACCAGCTCGCGGCCTTCGTGAGCGGCCTGCAGACCGAGTCGCTCTGTGCCGAGGTCAGCGCCTTCGTGGCCGGCCGCGCGCTGGACGACAACGTGCAGGTGATGCTGCGCTTCGCCGGTGGCGCACGCGGCATGCTCTGGGCCAGCCAGGTGGCGCCCGGCAATGAAAACGGTCTGCGCCTGCGCGTGTACGGCGACAAAGGCGGCCTGGAATGGCGGCAGGAACATCCCAACCAGCTGCACTGGTCGCCGTTTGGCCAACCCACCCAGATCATCTCTCGCGGCACCGGCGCGGCCAAACCGGATGCGGCGCGTGTGACCCGCCTGCCATCCGGCCACCCGGAGGGCTACCTGGAAGGCTTCGCCACCGTCTATGCCGAGATCGCTCAAGCCCTGCGCGCCGCGCGCGACGGGTCGGCCATCGCGCCCGACGTGGTGTTCCCCACCATTGAAGACGGCGTGCACGGCATGGCCTTCATCGAGGCGGCGGTGCGTTCGTCTTCGCAAGGTGGCCAGTGGGTGGAGGTGGCCGGGTGAGCCTGAGCGTGTGCTTCAACGACGTCGTCAAGGACTTCGGATCGGTGCGCGTGCTGCACGGCGTGAGCTTTGATCTCGCGCCCGGGCGCATGGTTGGCCTGCTGGGCGAAAACGGTGCGGGCAAGTCCACGTTGGTGAAGATCCTCTCGGGCTACGAGCAGCTCTCCGGCGGCAGCCTGGAGGTGGATGGCGTTGTGCGGCACTTCGCCAGCTCGCGCGAGGCCGAGGCGGCCGGCATCGTGCTGATCCACCAGGAGTTCAACCTGGCCGACGACCTCACCGTGGCGCAGAACATCTTCCTGGGCCGAGAGCTGCGGCGCGGCTGGCTGCTCGACGAGGCCGGCATGCGCCGGGCGGCGCGCGACGTGCTGCAACAGGTGGGCCTGGACATCGACCCCGACACGCGGGCGCGCGACCTGATCGTGGCCGAAAAGCAGCTGGTGGAAATCGCCAAGGCCCTGTCGCGCCACGCGCGCCTGCTGGTGATGGACGAGCCCACCGCCACGCTCACACCCTCCGAAACCCAGCGCCTGTTCGAACTGATTGCCCGGCTGCGCAGCCAGGGCGTGACCATCGTCTACATCTCGCACAAGCTCGAGGAAGTGGAACGCGTGACCGACGAAATCGTGGTGATGCGCGACGGCCGCTTCGTTGCGCGTGGCCCCACCGCCGATCACACGCGCCAGCAGATGGCCAACCTGATGGTGGGCCGCGAGCTCTCCGACATGTTTTCGCCCCGCATCACGCCACCCCCGGCCGAACCGCTGCTGTCGGTGCGGCATGTATCGGTGCCGGGCTGGGCGAAGGACGTCAGCTTCGACCTGCGTCCGGGTGAAATCCTGGGCTTCGCGGGCCTGGTGGGCGCAGGCCGCACCGAACTGTTCGAAGGCCTGCTGGGCCTGCGCCCGCGAAGCGCCGGCGAGATGTGGCTCGCCGGGCGCACGGTGAGCTTTCACACCCCGCGCGAGGCGGCGCATGAAGGCATGACCTACCTGAGTGAGGACCGCAAGGGCTGCGGGCTGCATACCCGCATGTCGCTGCAGGAGAACCTCACGCTCATGGACCTGGACCGCCACGCCAGGCCCCGGCTCGACCCGCGCTCGGAGCGCCGCGCGCTGGAGAAGGCCGTGGCCGAATTCGGCATCCGCACCGGCTCGCTCGACGCACCGGCGGGTTCGCTCTCCGGCGGCAACCAGCAGAAGCTGGCCATGGCCAAGGTGCTGCAGCCCAACCCGCGCGTGGTGGTGCTGGACGAGCCCACGCGTGGCGTCGACGTGGGCGCCAAACGCGACATCTATTTCCTGATCCAGCGCCTGGCGGCCGAGGGCCGCGGCGTGGTTGTCATCTCGTCGGAGCTCATCGAGCTGATCGGCCTGTGCCACCGCGTCGTGGTGATGCGTGCCGGCGTCGTACAGGCCACGCTGGACGCCGACCACCTGACCGAAGAGGCATTGATCGCCCACGCCACTGGTACTCACTGACACCATGCAAGAACTCACACAATCCTTGAACACCACCACGGCTCCGATGCGATCCGGCAAGCCGCTGCGCCAGCACCTGCTCGACGCGGGGCCCATCGTCGGCCTGGTGCTGCTGTGCATCGTCGGCACGCTGCTCAACCCGGACTTCGCCACCTGGGACAACGCGATGAACGTGCTCACCCGCACCGCCTTCATCGGCATCATTGCGGTGGGCATGTGTTTCGTCATCATCTCCGGCGGCATCGACCTGTCGGTGGGCTCGATGGCGGCGCTGATCGCGGGCTGCATGATCATGGTGATGAACTGGGTGGCCCCGCTGTTGGGCAACCCGGTGGCGGCGGTGCTGGTGGGCATGGCCATCGCGCTGGTGCTGGGTGCGGCGTTTGGACTGGCCCACGGCGTGCTCATCACCAAGGGCCGCATCGAACCCTTCATCGTCACGCTTGGCACGCTGGGCATCTTCCGCGCCTACCTCACCTACTTCTCCAACGGCGGCGCGCTCACACTGGACAACGCCCTGGGCGACGCCTACGGCCCGGTCTACTACGGCGCCTGGCTGGGCATTCCGATCCCGATCTGGGTCTTCCTCGCGGTGGCCGTGGCCGGCGCAGGGCTGCTCAACCGCACGCGCTACGGCCGCTACGTGCAGGCCATCGGCTCCAACGAACAGGTGGCGCGCTACGCGGCCGTGGCGGTGGACCGCATCAAGATCCTCACCTACGTGCTGCTGGGCATCTGCGTGGGCATCGCCACGCTGCTGTACGTGCCGCGCCTGGGCTCGGCATCGCCGTCCACCGGGCTGCTCTGGGAGCTCGAGGCGATTGCCGCCGTGATCGTCGGCGGCACCGCGCTCAAGGGCGGGCAGGGCCGCATCGTGGGCACGGTGGTCGGCGCTGTGCTGCTCTCTGTCATCGGCAACATCCTCAACCTCACCAGCATCATCAGCGTCTATCTGAACGCGGCGGTGCAGGGTTTCGTGATCATCGTCGTGGCCTTCCTGCAACGAGGGCGGCGATGAACGTCCGGCAGCGCAGCCCCCGGGCCGGCGAGCCATTTCTGCCTGAAGAAGCCAACAAGGAGACATTTATGAACAGACGTCTTTTTTCTGCCATTTCGCTGGCCATCGCCACCCTCGTGACGGCGCCGGCCTTCGCCCAGAACAAGCTGGTGATGGGGGTTTCCGTTCCCGCGGCCACCCACGGCTGGACGGGCGGCGTGGTGTACTGGGCCAACCGCACCAAGGGTGAGCTGGAGAAGCAGTACCCCGGCGCGTCGATCATCGTCAAGACCGCCAGCTCCGCCGCCGAGCAGGCCAACCAGGTGCAGGACCTGCAGACCGTCAACAAGATCGACACGCTGGTGATCCTGCCGTTCGAATCCGCGCCACTGACCAAGCCCGTGGCCCAGGTGAAGGGCAAGGGCGTGTACGTGACGGTGGTCGACCGGGGGCTCACCGACCCGAGCGCGCAGAACGCCTACGTGGCGGGCGACAACCCGGGCTTTGGCAAGGTGGCCGCAGAGTACATGGCCAAGGCCATGGGCGGCAAGGGCAATGTGGTGGTCCTGCGCGGCATCCCGACCGTGATCGACAACGAGCGCGTCGACGCCTTCAACGCAGTGATGAAGAGCCACCCGAACATCAAGGTGCTCGACGCCAAACACGGCAACTGGAACCGCGACGACGCCTTCAAGGTCATGCAGGACTACCTCACCCGCTTCAAACAGATCGACGCCGTGTGGGCCTCGGACGACGATATGGCGGTGGGTGTGCAGAAGGCCATCACACAGGCCAAGCGCAGCGACGTGAAGCTGGTGCTGGGCGGTGCGGGTTCCAAGGACTACATCAAGAAGGTGATGGACGGCGACCCGGTGGTGACCGCCGACGTGACCTATTCGCCCAGCATGATCGCCGACGCGATGAAGCTCACCGCCGAGGCGCGCATCACCGGCAAGGCGATGCCGGCCACGACCATCATTCCCTCGGTGCTGATCACCAAGGAGAACGCGTCGAAGTACTACGTCCAGGACTCACCGTTCTGAGCGGGCACTGATTCAACGTGGCGCACTGCGAGCTGCCACAGAGCAGACCGGTGCGCGGCGCCGCCCGACCGTAGCAACCGCTGCTGCGCGCCTTGCGCGGGTAGGCAGGTACCAAGCATCAAGCTTCCCTACCCCTATGCGTCCAGCAACTCCGCAGTTTCGTAAAGATAACCGCGCCCAGTGCCTGGATGCGGAATGTGTGTGCCAGCAAGACGGAGGTATTGCAAGGGTACTGGTGCTGCCGGCTCAGGGGGCGGGCACTGCGTCTTGCGCTTTACTTGCAAGAGGAAAGGCCCTTCTAAAGGCGAATCGAAGAACTGGTCCCGGATCGCACGTGCCAGAACTTCAGCGAGAAGGCTTGGAACAGCATTTCCGACTTGCCTCTGTACTTCAATTCTGCTTCCAGTAATGTGTAAATTGGTTGGAAATGTCTGAAGTCGCGCCAGCTCCTCTCCACTCAGACGGCGATTGTTCCAATGGAAGGGTCCAGTGGCAGGCCCAGGCTGCGCTTGGATGGTCCACGCTGGTCGATTTTTCGCGAGCTTCAAGAGGAAGTTCCAGTAGCGTCTGCGCCACCCGAACAACGGCGCTCCGCCCATGCGATCCGTATGCCACAGATAGTTCAGTCCTTCGGGTATGGACGGCAACAGGGCAGCCCACTTTCCGGTCAGCTGAAGGTCTTCCGACTTTGGCTCCCGCAATCCTCCAATCGCGTCCCAAGAACTCACCCATGGCTCGCCAATCCTACTGGGATCATTCAAATCATGATGGGTGGGTTGCGGGGGAACAAAAACACGTCCGTCTCGCGCTCCGATGACAAACACTCTGCTGCGTGTCTGGGGCACTCCGTAGTCTGCTGCATTCAATGTGACCACTACCGGCTGATAGTTTGTGTCCTTGGTTTCATTGATGCGTTTCACGGCCGCAAGCAGTAACTTGAGACCTTCGTCCTTGCCGCCAAAAGCGAGGCCTTCGACATTCTCGAGAAGAAACGCGCGAGGACGGGCTTCCTCCAGAACCCGTAGATAGCCCCCTAAAGTGCTCGAGCGAGGGTCGTCCAAACGCAAACTATCCCCAGACTTCCACCATCCGCTCTTGGAAAAGGGCTGGCAGGGCGGTCCACCTATAAGCATGTCGACGGAGCCCTCACGCAAACGACCCGTTTTCAGGATTTCCTTGGTCGGGGTGGCAAGGAGGTCGCCCTCTATCAGAGGCCAGTCGCGACTTGCCCGAAGGCTTTCGCAGCATTGGTGGTCCCATTCGAGTGCTACGCGAGTCTGAAATTGAGCGGCCTCGAACCCGTAGTCCAGTCCGCCAACTCCGGTAAACAAGCTCAGTACAGAAAAACGCTTGGTCATGATCTCTCTACGCCAGTGCTATGAATGCATCAGCAGGATTTCTGTACCAACCGGCATCAACGCGAAGGTTGCTTTGTATCCGTCCGGTGCACTTCAGGTGTGCCGGCAGTTGAATCGTGGGGATGAAGCGGTATTCCCAGTTCTCGGTGACGGCATGCAGGCAGGCAGCAAGCACATGGAAATCGCCAGGTTTGTAATACCGTGAGCAAGGGTCCGCTTTTGAGGCCCGGGTTCTTTGAAAGTCCACGCGAGGTATGCCACCTTTGGCAGTTACACGCAACACGTTCTTGCACTCAATAAGTAGCGGGCCGCTTCGCTTGAACCGCAGTTCAATGTCGGGACGACCCTCTTGATCCAAGCGTCGGCAATCTTTTACGCCTGGAATCGTTTGCAAATACTGCTCCAAGTGGTGTTCCGCAACCCATCCACGCACGGCCATCTTCAGGCGGCTGGCTCTCTGAATCAAATTTAGGACTTCGTCGGCCGGCATCTTTAGTTCAGCCGTCAATGCGTGGGGTGCGGTCACTGCAGCGTTGAGTCTTGGATTTCCAAGTAGCTGTTCTGCAATGAGTTGTCGGTGTCCTGCGTCAAGACCGAGGGCATGTCGCTCGAAAGTGATGAACTCCAGAACATGCTTCTGCTGAACACCCACCAAGACTTCCACGGGCTCACTTTTCGACTTGCTGCTCTCCCGTTCCCAAGCATGCCACCCTACCTCAAGTACCTTCTTAACGTGCGAGCGCTTGAACTCCAAGCTGATGAACATCTTTGTTCCGTCGTGGAGAACCGGGTCAGCACCTACCATCATCTTTCGCACGGGGTCTATACCAACGAAGATGGTCGTCAATAGCTGGGCCGAATCGCGTTCGAGGGGTAGCGTGGCATGAGGGTCACTGCCGTACTTGATTTGGAACCGGTGTTCGTCCTCTGGGCGATTTCTTGTGATCTGGGAGTTGGCCAAAAAGGCATATGCCAGCACACCCTGCCGCTCCCCCATGGGTGTCTCATACGAAATCAGGAACGGAGCGTGAGACGGGTCACTGACGGAAAGAACCGTGCAGCCCCCAGCCTTCAAACCGTCGACGAGAAAGTCGAGCAACGGTTGCTTGGCGCTCCGTTGCACGGACCACTTTTTGTACTCAAAGCTTGCCATTGGGTCGTATTTATTTGCCGTGGGAGCATCTGCCGTAGCGGCTCTCTTTTTCGGTCGACAAGACCGATGAAGTGGTGGATGAATATACAGTATTTTGAGATGAATAACACATCGGTGCGCTCCGGTGCTGCAGTAAAGACGTTGCTGCCCATGGGCGGCCTGTCCTTGCTCGACGCCCCCAGCCAGCCCTTTCACAACCCGGCTGCCGATGCGGTGCTGTTCGACACGCTGGACGCCTGTTCGTGGTGAGCGACACGCACCGGCTGATCTGGCTGCCCCAGCACATCAACGACCCCGCGTTCGCGGTGGCAGTGGCTGAACAGGTGAGGGCAGTCATGCGGCTAGCCCCTCCGTCCCGCAAATAGTTGCATGAATGAACCGATGGATTCGCGCCCAGGGCAAGGCGCAAACCGCAGCGATAGCTTGTGCTACCGCGAGGATTTGCAACGCCGCCATGGGTGTGAAGACGCGGTTTCAGATGCAAGTGATTTATGGGACAGGACACTATGGGACTGAACGCAAAACGGCATGAGCGGGTACCGATTCGGCGATGCGCACCGCGAGCTGCCACAGTGCCAGGCGGTGCGCAGCGGCCAGCGCGTCGACCGATGCGCTGGCCAGCGGGATGTCGATGTCGGCCTGACCCAGCGCTGGCGCGGCGGCGCCTGGTCGGGAGTCGGTCAGCCACCAGCGCGCCTGCAGGCGCAGCGTGTGGCGCCCCGCGTCGGCCATCAGGCTGACGATCTCCACCCGCAGGCGCCGGGCGGGGTTCACCCCGGGCGGCACGGGGGCCCGCCAGACCAGGCCCGGCCCGCGCAACACCGCCAGGTCGGCCACCAGCAGGCGCGGAATGGCGTCGCGCAGCGGCTCCACCCAGCGGTGGCCGGTCAGCGGCTCCAGGCCGGCCGCGCCGCTGGCGACCACCAGCGTTTCGCGGTCCAGGGCACCCGGCAAGCCCACCGTGCTGGCCACTTCCCACAGCGCCCCGTCGCCCGCCCGCGCTGCGGGCACCGGCACCGGTGGCTGGCTGCGCAGTTCGTACCAGTGCGTGGCCACCGGTGGACGGGCGCATGCGGTCAACAGCCAGGGCGCCACCCCCAGACCCGCGAAACCTGCCAGTGCGATCCGGCGCTTCATGGCTTCACCTCCTCACGGCCACGCAGCAGCGCGTCCGGCTGCTGCTCCAGTGTTTCGGCCAGGTCGCGCAGCGCGCGGGCGGCGCGGGACAAATCCTCCAAGGCCCGATCGGCCCCGACCATGAGGCTGGAGTCGCCCGCGGTGGCTTCGCGCAGCGCCGCCGCGGTGCGCCCCACCTCGTCGGCGGCGCGCTGCAGGTTGCTCACCAGCGGCGCGTCGGGCGCCAGCAGGTCGGACACACGGTCCGACGTGCGGCCCACCCCGGCGGCGGTCTGGTTCACCGATCGTGCGGCCTCGCCCACGCCGTCCATGGCCTTGCGCGTGGCGGCCAGCGAGCGTTGAAGTTCATCGGCCAGCGGGTCCATGCGCTGGTCCAGGCGCGACGACATGCGTTTCATGGACGCGGTGATCGCGGCCAGGTCGTCCAGGGCCTGCTTGAGCTGCGGGCCCGACACGATGGCCCGGGCCGACGACGCAATGGCCGCCAGATCGTCGGCAATGGCCCGGAAGTCCATGCCTTCGAGCTGCGCCCGCAGGTTCTGGATGGCGGTGGCCGTGGTGGGGATTTCGGTGACACCCTGGTAGGTGCCGCGCACGCTGCTCTCGCGTTGCGGTCGCAGATCGAGGTCCACGTACAGCAGGCCGGTGAGCAGGCTCTGCGTGGCCAGCTGCGCGCTCAGCCCGCGCTTGACGAGGGCAGGCAGGGCCAGGCCCACGTCCACGTCGGCGCGCTTGCCGTCGAGTCCGCCGACGGCATTGCTGTCGAGCGCGGCGACCACGGGAATGGAGAAGCTGTCGGTGGCGCGGTCGTAGAACACCTCGATCGACTCGACGCTGCCGACCCGCACGCCGCGGAACACCACGGGCGCTCCCACTTGCAGGCCATAGACCGATCCGCTGAAATGCATGACGACACGTTCCTGGCTGGTGAAAAAGCGGTTGCCCGCCAGGGCAATGATGGCGGTGGCGATCAGGGCCAGACCGGCCACCACAAAGCCGCCGATCAGTGTGGCGTTGACCTTGCGTTTCATGCGCGGTCCTCCGCGGCGCCGCGGCGCAGGAACAACCGAACGCCCTCCGGACCGTCGCGCATGAGATCGCGCGGCGGTCCCAGCGCGGTCATGGTGCGCGTCTGGGCGTCGAGGAACAGCAGGCGATCGGCCAGGGCAAAGATGCTGTCCAGCTCGTGGCTGACCATCACGACCGTGGTGCCCAGGTCGTCGCGCAGGTGCTGGATGAGCTCGTCCAGGTTCGCCGAGGTCAGCGGGTCCAGGCCGGCAGAGGGTTCGTCCAGAAACAGCAGCGGCGGGTTCAGGGCCAGCGCTCGCGCAATGGCGGCGCGTTTCTTCATGCCGCCGCTGAGCGCGGCGGGCTCCACGTCGAAGCTGCCGGCCAGCCCCACGAGCGCCAGCTTGAAGCGGGCCTCCTGCTCGCATTCGGCGGCGCTTCTGTCGGTGAACACCTGCATCGGCAGCATCACGTTTTCGCCCACGGTCATGCTGCTCCACAAGGCGCCCGCCTGGAAGGTCACGCCGAAGGCCTGCATCAGTGTGCGCTTCGATGCGTCGTCCGCCGCGTACAGGTCGTGGTCGCCGTAGAGCACCTGGCCCGCCGCCGGCACCTGCAGGCCGATGAGGTGGCGCATCAGCGTGCTCTTGCCGCAGCCGCTGCCGCCGGCAATGGCCAACACCTCGCCGGGCAGCACGTCGAACGTCAGGTCGTGCTGCACCACGTTGTCGCCGAAGGCCATGGTGAGATCGCGTACCCGCACCAGCGGGGCCTGCGCGGGGGCCTGATCAGCGCGGGCCGGTTCTGTGGCGGGGGGCGGGTGGGCGATTTCGGTCATCAGACATCCAGTCGTTGAAACACCACGGTGAGCACGGAGGCGGCCACGACGATCCAGACGATCGCCTGTACCACCGATGCGGTGGTGGCGTCGCCCACGGCCTGCGCGCTGCGCCCGGCCGCCATGCCCTGGCGGCAGCCGGCCAGCGCCACCAGCACGGCGTACACCGTGCCCTTGATCAGACCCACCAGCACATGGGGCAGGGTCAGCGAATCCACGCTGGCGTACACGTATTCCAGCGGCGTGACACCGTAGATGAGCACGGCCACCAGCCAGCCCACCCCCATGCCCACCAGTGCACCAAAGGCGGTGAGCATGGGCCCCACGATGAGCAGCGCCAGCACGCGCGGCAGCACCAGAAAGTCGAAGGCGTTCACGCCGAGGGTGGTGAGGGCATCGATCTCTTCGTTGGCGCGCATGCTGCCGATCTGCGCCGCGAAAGCCGCCCCCACGCGCCCGGCCAGCACGATGCCCACCAGCAAGGCCGCCACTTCGCGCACCACGCCCACGGTGACCAGGTCGGCGATGTAGGTCTGGGCACCAAAGCGCTGCAGTTGCGCGGCGCCCATGTAGGCCACGATCAGGCCCACGAGAAAACACACCAGCGCCACGATGGGCAGGCTGCGCGGCCCGGTCTGTTCGATCTGCCACAGCAGGTCCGACGCCCGCATGTCGCTCGCCCCGCGCAGCCAGCGGCCCAGCGAGAACAGCACCTCCCCCACGAAGCTCAGCGACTCGCGGCGCGTGTCCCAGGCGCCCAGCGCGCGCGCACCCACGCGCGTCACGGGCCCGGGCGGCGGGCTGTCCGGGGCCTCTTCGGCCGGTGGCGCGGCATTGAGGGCCAGCGCCAGGATCTCCTGCAAGCCTTGCGGCAGGCTCTTCAGATCCACCGGCACCGCGCGGCGCACCAGCGGCTCGAGCTGTTGCCACAGGCGCCCGGCGAGCACGGCGTCCCACGAGTGCAGGGCGGTGGCGTTCACCTCCACCGGGCCCGCGATGTCCGGGGCGGGAAGCTCGGGCAAGGCGCCGGAATGCCCCCGCCATGCACCGCTGAGTTCAAGCACCCATGCCTCACCGCTCGAGAGCCAGCGGGCACCAGGGGGCCGTGTCTCGTCATGGACCTCCATCGTGTCCGAAGAGGCGTTTCCAAGGGGGGCATGGCGCATGAAAGGACCGGCTCATCGTTGGAGTTTTGGATTCTATCGACGGCGCCGTCTGTGCGTTGGCGAACGAAGAGAAGACGCCCCGGCTTCTATCATCAAACCGGAACTGCGCACTGTGGGCTCCGTTCCAACACCACGTGAACACATCACCTCACGCCCCCCCTCCGCCGCCATCCGCCCCCGCGCGGGAGCGGTCGGCCTGGGCCCGCCGGCCCGTCCTGTGGGCATCGGTGGGTGTGCTCGGTCTGCTGGCCGCCATGGTCGTTGTCGGCGAAGTGGCCGGGTGGCCGTTCCTGCGACAGCCGCTGGAACGCGCCATGGCGCGTGGGGCCCAGGTGCCCGTGCAGTTGCAGGGCGCGGTGAAGCTGCGCCTCATCTGGCGGCCGCGCCTGGAAGTCGAACACCTGCGCATCGCCTCCGATCCCCGCTTCGAGGCGCCGCACCTGCTGGACGCGCAACGCGTCACCCTCGCCTGGCGCTGGGGCGATGTGTGGCGCTGGCGACGCGGTGGCACCCTGCACCTGCAAGCGCTGCGTGCGGACGTGCTCGACGCGCACCTGGTGCGCACCGCCGACGGTGCGGCCAACTGGCAACTGGGTGCCCAAGAAACGCCTCCGCCTGCGGTCGACGCCCCCGGCAGGAGCGCGCTGCCCAGCTTCGGCAACCTGACCGTGGGCCAGGGACAGATCGCCTGGGTCGATGCCGTGCAGGACGCGGACGTGGCCGTGCAGGTGCGGGGCAGCGAAGGCCGTGCCGCGAGCGGCCCCGGCACGGGCTACCAGGCCTCGCTCACCGGGCGCTACCGCGCCTTGCCGCTCAAGCTGGCGGTACGCGCCGGCAGCACGCTGCCCTTGCTGCAGGATCCGGACACCGCTTCCGACGCGCCGTGGGTGCCGGTCCGGATCGAGGGCACGGTCGCGGCCACACGCGTGCTGTACGACGGCCAGGCCGCATCGCTGCTGGGCATGCCGCGCATGCAAGGCACGGTGGAGGTGGCCGGCCCCTCGCTGGCGGACGTGGCCAGGCCCCTGGGGCTGACCTTGCCGCAGACACCGCCATTCGATCTGCGCGGCGAACTGCGGCAGGACGCCGGCGTCTGGCGGCTGAAGACGACACGCGCCCACATCGGCAGCAGCCGCCTCCAGGGCGATCTGCAGTACGAGCAGCGCACCGAGCCACCGCGCCTCTCGGGCACGCTCACCGGCCCCAAGCTCGCCCTGGCCGATCTGGGGCCGGCCATAGGCGGTGACAGAAAGACCGGTGCGGCGGCGCCCGCCGACACGTCCGCGGGCCGTGCCCTGCCGCAGCGTCGCTTCAACCTGCCATCGCTCAAAGCCATGGACGCCGACGTGCAAATGGCCATCCAGGAGCTGGACTTCGGCACCCAGGCCATGGCGCCCCTGCGGCAGCTGAAAACCCGGGTGTTTCTGGACGAGGGTGTGCTGCGACTGGAGTCCTTGCAGGCCGATGTGTCGGGCGGGCAGTTCAAGGGCATGACCTCGCTGGACAGCAACGCCAGTCCCGCGAAATGGGAAGCCCGGCTGGCGTTCGAAGGCATCGACATGGCCGGCTGGATACGCGGTCTACGTCCCGATTCGGCAGAGGGCAAGGCCCCGCCGGCCACCGCCACGACCGCGCTCAAACGCGAGCGTCAGGCGGCCCGCCAGGGTGGAGAGCAGCCGGTGCAGGCCTACCTCACCGGCGAGCTGTTCGGTAACCTGCACCTGCGCGGTGCCGGCAACTCGACCGCCGATATCCTGGGCTCGGCAGACGGCCCGTTGCAGCTCAGGCTGCGCGAAGGCACCCTGTCGCACCTGGTCACCGAAGCCATGGGCATCGACCTCGCGCAGGCGCTGCAAGTGGTGATCACAGGGGACCGGCCCCTGCCGCTGCGCTGCGCCCGGTTCGATCTGGTGGCTCGCGACGGCGTCGTGCGACCCTCGCTGGCCGTGATCGACAACCGGGACAGCACGGTGTGGACCACCGGCCAGGTCAGCCTTCGCGACGAATCGCTGAACCTGCACGTGGTCACGCGGCCCAAGGACTGGTCCTTGCTGTCCCTGAGAACGCCCGTCACCGTGACCGGCACGCTCTCGGACCCGGTGGTGGGCATCGAGCCCAAACGGCTCGCAGGGCGTGTGCTCGGTGCGCTGGCCCTGGGGGCCGCGGCGGGCCCCGCGGCGGCCATCCTGCCGTTGCTCGAATCGGGCAGCGCCAACGCCAAGGACCCGTGCAACCCGCCCGCTGCCGCGGGCTCGAACCGCTCGGCTTCGCCGCCGACCCAGAAGCCGCGCTGAGGGGCGTCGCGCCCCACCCGGTCTCACAGGCGCTGGAACATCACCAGCGCGTCGGTGTACCCATGCACGGGGTGAAGAAACGCACCAGGCAGGCGGCCCACGGTCTCGAAGCCCATGCCGGTCCAGAGCTTCACGGCCCGGTGGTTGCTCGCGATCACGAAGTTGAACTGCATCGCCCGAAAACCCTGGGCCCGCGCCGTGTCCAGCGAGTGCGCGCACATGGCGCGCGCCACCCCTTGGCCCGTGGCATCGGCCGCCGTCATGTAGCCGCAGTTCGCCACGTGCGACCCACCACCCTGGCGGTTCGGGTGCAGCACATAGGTGCCCAGCAGCCGCTGCCCGTCGTCGGCCACAAAACACTGGAAACCCGGCGCCAGCCAGGCGGCCAGGGCGGCAGCCCGGGTGGTGTCGCGCGGGAAGTCGTAGGTTTCACCCGCACGGATGATCGGCTCCATGATCTGCCAGAGGCTGTCATCGTCGGCAGGGGTAGCTGGGCGGATCGTCAGCATGGGGATGTGTCCGGGTTGGGTGTTGAAGGAGGGACATTCTCTCTGTGAGCGGCGTGACCCGGCTTGCCGGAGCACGCCTTTCGACGCAAGGGTTTCACTGGTCGATGATGACCAATGTGCCTTGGCTTCCGGCGGCGACGGCGTGGGGTTGGCCCGCGGGAACGATGAAGACCTCACCGGCCTGAACACAGACCGTCCTGCCTTCGATCTCCAGGTTCATGTGGCCTTCGAGCACGAGCAGGGCCTCTGCAAAACGGTGCACTTCGTTCGGATAGGAGGAGGCGTCCATTCGCAAGACCTTGACGTTCGCACCGGCAGCTGTGCCGACGATCTTGGACATCCAGGGATGGGAAATGGCACGGGCCTCCTGGGTGAGGTTGACTGGTTTCATGCGCTGATGGAAAGGAGGTGGATGGGGAGGAAACGGACTGATGGGGCGTGCCTTGAAACCGGCATTGCCGTGCTGAAGACCATGGCGCGTAGGTTTTACGAGAGCGCCGATTGGAACGCATTGTCCTGGCGTTCCGTGTCAGCAACGCGTGGACGGAGCGACGATGCGCCTTCAGACGCATGGCATTGGGCAGGGGGCAGGCCCTGACCGCATGGGCTCAATCCCGCTCGGGTGCGCCCAGCGGGAAGAGGGGGCGGTACGGGCGGGCTTCGTCGACGGCCCGGGCGAACGATGGGCGCGCCAGCAGGCGCGCGCGGTACGCGCGGAGCACGGGGTAGGCGTCGGAGATGCGGTGCGTCCAGTCGGCATAGAAGAGCGACGGCGCCGCCGCGCAGTCGGCGAGCGTGAAGTCTGCGCCCGCGGCCCACGGCCTGTCGGCCAGCTGTCCTTCCAGCCAGCCGTAAGCACGCTCCAGCTTCTCCACCGCGGCCGCCAGAGCGTCCTGGCGCTTGGTTGCGTCGCCCGTCAGCGCTCCGGCGACCGCCTGTTGCATCGGGCTCATCACGTGCAGGTCGAAGAAGCGGTCGAGGAAACGAACGTCGAGGGCTGCGATCGGTTCGGTCGGCAGCAGACGCACCGGTCCGTCGTGCGCGAGCTGCAGGTACTCGATGATGATGCTCGACTCGGCCAAGCTGCGCTGCCCGTCGAGCAGCACGGGGAACTTGCGCAGCGGCCAGCGCTGCAGCCAGTCCGCCGTGTGCTGCGGCATGTCTGGCCCGATGCCACGGAATTCGAACGGCGTGTGGTTCTCATACAGCGCGATGAGGACCTTCTGCGTGTACGAAGAAAAGGGATGACCGTAGAGCGCGAGCGACATGGCGAAACCTCCATGGGTTGACTGCTGACAACGAGCGAGCCGTCGCACGATACACCGGCCAACATACCCCTTGCACTGGGGCCGGGGCCGGCCGGGCATGGGCGCTCGCACGCATCACCGCAGCGTCTCCTCAGTCATGGATCAACGATCTGTCGGTTGCCACCAGGCGCATGCTCTGGGTCGGGCCCGTCAGCCAGGGTTCGAGCGCTGGCTGCACTTCACGTGCCCACAGGCCGCTGCGGGCAAAGGTCTCGAACGCTGCCGGCGCAGCGAACATCGCGAAGCCCACCAACACATGTTCGCCCTGGCGCACCGGAAGGCGCGGGAAGTTGTTGGGTGCGTTTTCCGTGACATACCAGCCCAATACCTCGGCCCCGCCTCGAAGCAGCGCCTGCGTCATGGGCCCTTGGCAGAACCGCAGCAGTGCCGCGGACGCCGGCTCGTGCAGATGGAAGACGCTCACGTCGAGAACGCCCGGTAGCGAGGTGCGCACCGGTCCGGTTGGCCGCTTGCGCCCGCCCATGGGGATGCCTGCGCCAGGCCAGGCGGGCCGCAGCAGCAGCACGTTGTCGGAGTCGATCATGGTGGCGTTGGCCGCGTCGCGGTGCCGCCGCCACACCGGGCCGTCGTAGAAAGCGGTCAAGCCCTGTGCGCGGCTGTCCATGGAGGCAAAGCCGCGCAGCCAGACGAAGCGGTCCGGGGCGTCCAGGTCGCGGAACTGGCCCATGACGGCCATGCCCACCGCTTCCTGCGGTTCCACGAACGCCCGGTCGAACAGTTCGATCAGCACGTCGCGCTGGCCGGGACGCAGGGTGTACTGGCGCAGTTCGACCACGTTGCAGTCGATGTCGATCGCTGGCGGCGTTTCGGCCTGCGCGGGTTGGGTCGCGCTGGGCGGTTGGGTGGATGAAGCTTGCATGGTGGGGGCTCCTGGATGGCTGTCGATGCGTGCATCCTGGCATGCATAAGATGACACCTGATGTCATGATTTGGCCCGTGCCCGAGAAAAACCGGCCGTATGGCGAGACCCGGGCTGTCTGTGTAGCATCGCCCTTTCGTTCACCGAAAGGCTCCGCCATGTCCTACATGCTCCTGATCCACGAACCGGTCGGCCAGCGCGCCACCCGCACCGAGGCCGAAGGCCGCGCCGCCTATGCCGCCATGCAGGCCTTCGGCGAGGGCCTGGCAGCCGTTGGCAAGCTCAAGGCGGTGGAGTCGCTTGCCGGCCTGTCCAGCGCGGTGCGTGTGAGCCAGGCCGGGGGACGTCCGCAGGTGCTGGACGGCCCGTTCGCCGAAGCCAAGGAAATGATCGGCGGTTTCTTTCTGTTGCAGAACGTGGACCGCGAAGAAGCCATCGCCATCGCCCAGCGCTGCCCCGCCGCGCAGTGGGCCACCGTCGAAGTGCGCCCGCTCGCACCCTGTTTCGACGAGAGCCAGGCCTGATACCTGGGTCTAGGGTTTCTACCTAGGTCGGTGCTGTCGAAAACGCCCCGCCTGTTTCGTCGTACCCACAGAAGCCGCTGAAACGGTTTCGCGCGAGGCCCGGCAAGTCCGCCGCCGGCCCTCGAACGCGCCGACGCAGGCGAACCGTGAACCACCGACAGGAGACCCTCATGAAAACCCAGCATTTCGACCTCTTGATCAACGCGCCGCGCGAACACGTGTGGCGCACCATGTTGCAGTCGCCCACCTACGAGCGGTGGACCGCCGCCTTCTGCGAAGGCTCGCGCTTCGAAGGCTCGTGGGACCAGGGTCAGAAGATCCGTTTCCTCGACCCCAAGGGCATGGGCATGGTGTCCGAGATCGCCGTGCACCGCCCGGCCGAGTTCGTGTCCATCCAGCACCTCGGCATGATCGACAACGGCGTGGAAGACACCACCAGCGAAGCGGTGCGCGCCTGGGCGCCGTGTTTTGAAAACTACACCTTCAGCGACGAGGCGGGTGGCACCCGCGTGCGCGTCGACTGCGATGTGTTCGGCACCTACGAGGACTGGATGGCGCAGACCTGGCCCAAGGCGCTGCAGTCCCTCAAGACCCTCTGTGAAACCCCGGCCTGAGGAGAAAACCATGAGCACCACCACCGTCCCCATGTGTGCCGTCGTGCACTTTGAAATGCCCTACAGGGACCGGGAGCGCGCCGCGCGTTTCTACGCCGCCGCCTTCGGCTGGACGCACCAGATGCTCGGCCCCGAGATGGGCGAGTACATGCTGGTGAACACCGCGCCGCCAGGTGCCCGTCCGCCCATGCCCCCCGAAGCGGCCTTGGGCTCGATCAATGGCGGTCTGTTTCCCTTCAAGGCCGACTGGCCCATGCAGCATCCATCGGTGGTGATCGGCGTCGACGATATCCGCGCCGCAATGCAGCGCGTGCGCGGGGCCGGTGGCGAGGTGATCGGCGAGCCGATGAGCATTCCCGGTGTGGGCGACTACGTGGTCTTCCGCGACACCGAAGGCAATCACAACAGCATGATGCAACCCACGATGCCCGGCACCGATTGCCCGGCCTGAAGCCCTCCAGGAGAACCTCATGCGATTCATGATCATCGTCAAGTCCTGCCCGGAGTTCGAGGCCGAAGTCACGCCCGAAGCCCCTGAGGAACTGATGGCCGAGATGGCCGCGTACCACGAGGAACTGGCGCGCGCCGGCGTGCTGCTCGACGCCAGCGGCCTGCACCCCAGTCGCACCGGCTGGCGCGTGCACTACGACGCCTCGGGCCAGCGCGTCGTGGACGGCCCCTTCGCCGAGGCCAAGGAACTCATCGCCGGCTACACCCTGATCCAGGTGCGCAACCGCGAGGAAGCCCTGGAATGGAGCCGCCGTTTTCCCAACCCCGCCGGGCGGGGCAAAGAAGCCGTGATCGAGCTGCGCCAGCTCATCGAGCTTGACGAGTTCCCGCCCAGCGAGGCGCTGGACAAGTTCAAGCAGATGGAAGCGAAGCAGATAGCCTGATCGCACGCCCACACCACCAGCCAACGAACCCCACAACGAACCCGCTTCCAAGGAGAACCCTCATGTTCCGCCAGATCTTCGTCAACCTGCCCATCAAGGACATGGCCCGCTCGCAGGCCTTCTTCAAGGCCCTGGGCCTCACCTTCAACCAGCGTTTCACCAACGAGCAGGGCGCCTGCCTGGAAATCGGCGAAAACTTCTACGCCATGCTGCTGGTCGAGCCCTTCTTCCAGGGCTTCACCAAAAAGCCCATCAGCGATGCGCACAAGAGCACCGAAGTGCTGATCGCCCTGTCGGTGGGCAGCCGTGCCGAGGCAGAAGAGGTGGTGCGCAAGGCCGTGGCCGCGGGCGCCACCACGCCCAACCCGCCGCAGGACCACGGCTTCATGTTCCAGCACGGCTTCGCCGATCTCGATGGCCACCAGTGGGAAGTGTTCTGGATGGACGAGGCCGCGGCACCTGCGCAGATGTGAGTGCGAATCCCCCTCTCCCGCGCGCGGGAGAGGGCCGGGGTGAGGCCCTTTTCGTGACCCCCGCAGTAAGCTCCCGTCCGTGCATTCCGCCGTCCACCAAAGCATCGCCGCCGTCTGGCGCATCGAGTCCGCCCGCATCGTCGCCGCGGTGGCGCGGCGCGTGCGCGACCTCGGCGTGGCCGAGGAACTGGCGCAGGACGCGCTGGTCGCTGCGCTGGAACACTGGCCGAAAGACGGCGTGCCGAACAACCCCGGCGCCTGGCTCATGACCACCGCGAAAAACCGCGCGCTCGACTGGCTGCGTCATCGCCAGATGGCCGACGCGCGGCACGAAGACATCGTGCGCGACCTCGACGCGCTGGGTGCGCTCACCGTGCCCGACTTCGTGGACGCGCTTGATGCCGCGCGGCAGGACGACATCGGCGACGACCTGCTGCGCCTCATCTTCACCGCCTGCCACCCCGTGCTCTCCACCGACGCGCGCGTGGCCCTCACGCTCAAGCTGCTCGGCGGTCTCACCACGCACGAAATCGCGCGCGCCTTCCTGGTGCCCGAAGCCACCATCGCCCAGCGCATCGTGCGCGCCAAGCGCACGCTGGCCGACGCGAGCGTGCCTTTCGAGGTGCCGCGGGGCGAGCAGCTGGCCGAGCGCCTGGGCTCGGTGCTCGAAGTGGTCTACCTGGTGTTCAACGAAGGCTACACGGCGACCAGTGGCGGCGACTGGATGCGCCCCGAACTCTGCAACGAGGCCCTGCGCCTGGGCCGCATGCTCGCCGAGCTGGCGCCCGACCAGTCGGAGGTGCATGGCCTGGTGGCGCTGATGGAAATCCAGGCTTCGCGCACCGGCGCACGCACCGATGCCCAGGGCAACCCCGTGCTGCTGACCGAGCAGGACCGCGGCCGCTGGGACCACCTGTTGATCCGCCGCGGCCTGGCCGCGCTGGCGCGTGCCGAGGCGCTGGGCCAGCCCGTTGGCAGCTACCGGCTGCAGGCCAGCATCGCCGCCTGCCATGCCCGCGCGCCCACCGCCGCGGACACCGACTGGGCGCGCATCGCCGCGCTCTACGCCGAGCTCATGCGCGTGGCGCCGTCGCCCGTGGTCGAGCTCAACCGCGCGGTGGCCGTGTCCATGCACGAAGGCCCGTCCGCGGGCCTGGCCATCGTCGAAACCCTGCTGCAGGACAAGGCCCTGCAGCGCTACCACTGGCTGCACGCGGTGCGGGGCGATCTGCTGGAAAAGCTGGGGCGCCAGGAAGAGGCCCGGGCCGCGCTGCGCCAGGCCGCGGCGCAAGCGGGGAACGAGAAAGAGCGGGCCTTGCTGGAGCGGCGGGCGCAGCGGTAGGGCGGCTCAGGGGTTGTCCTTCGGCAGTGCGAAAGAGAACGTGGCGCCCTGGTCGACCTGGCCTTGCGCCCATACCTTGCCGCCATGGCGCGCGATGATGCGCGCGACGTTGGCCAGCCCGATGCCGGTGCCCTCGAACTCGTCGACGCGGTGCAGGCGCTGGAAGACGCCGAAGAGCTTGTCCTTGAACCGCATGTCGAACCCGGCGCCGTTGTCCCGAACGAACACCACCGTCTCGCCAGCTTCACCGGGCTGCGTGCCGATCTCGATCCTGGCCTGTGGACGTTTGCTGGTGTATTTCAGAGCGTTCGATATCAGGTTGAACAGCACGATGCGCAGCATGGCGCGATCACCCGCCACCACGGGCAGATCGGCGATCCGCCAGTCGATGTCCCGGCCAGCGGCCTCGGGCGCCAGCCCCCGGATCACGTCGGCCACCAGGGCGTTCAGGTCCACCGGGGTCTTGCTCATGTCCTGGCGGCCCATGCGCGAGAAGGCCAGCAGATCGTCGATCAGCGTGCTCATGCGGCGGGCCGCGTCGGCGATGGTGCTCATGTAGTGCAGGCTCTGGTCGTCGAGCGATGGCTCCACGCTTTCCTTGAGCAGTGCCAGAAAGCCGTCAATGTGGCGCAGCGGGGCGCGCAGGTCGTGCGAGACGGAATAGGCAAAAGATTCCAGTTCCTTGTTCGCCTGTTCCAGCGCGCTGGTGCGCTCGGCCACACGCTGTTCAAGGGCCTGGTTGAGCGCGCGGACCTGCTCCTCGGAGCGTCGACGCTGCAGCACCGCGATGACCAGCGACGCGCTCACGCCGAGCAGCAGCACGAACGAGACCCCGGCGATCCAGGCGGCCTCCCTCGAAATGCTGAGCGTGCTCTGCGGCGAAAAGCGGACCACGGCGCCCGACGGCAGCTCAGACGCCGGGATGTCGAAGCGCACCAGTTGCCGGTGGTCGAAGAGCAGGGTCTTGCCGGCCCCGCGACGCACCGGGATGGCTTCCGGGCGCACCCCGTGCATCACCTGCACCGCGATCTCCGCCGCCAGGCGCCCCTGCTCGACGCCGCTGATGACGCTGCCCCCCACGGCGCCGTGGCCGACCAGGAAGTCCCAGCTTGTGAACAGCGGCACGGAGGCCGTGGATGACATGAGTTCGGCGGCGCGCTGGCTGCTGATGCCCAGGCCGTCGCGCGTGCGCATGTTGCCGATGGTGAAGAGGGCCGAGTCGGGCGGCAGGGTCTTGAGGTCCTCCAGGAGCGCGTCCACATGGGGGTACTCGCGGAACTCGGCCTCGACCTGCGCGGGGAGCGTCGCCAGATCCTTGGTGAGGGTGGCCCGGATGCCGCGGTAGGTGAGGTCGTCGGCCATGCCCGGGAACACGATGCGCCGGGTCTGCGGCGCGAGCCGCAGCAGCACCTGCAGGGTGCCGAACATGTCGCCGTCCTCGGCCACGCCGGTGATGCCGCTCTCGCCCTGGAGCATCGCGTCGTCGTAACCATTGAGACCCATGAACACGATGGGCACCCCGGGGAACAGCTCGGCGCGGTGCGCGCGGGCGAAATCGAACGCCGCGTTGTCCGAGGTCAGCACGACCTGGAACTTCTGCGTCGAGAGCTTGGCACGGAGCAGCTCCAGGAGCAGCGGTTCCTTGAGCAGGCCCGGGTTGTGCACCGCGTCCAGGTACTCGATCCGCAGCTCGTACTCGGCGGCCAGCGGGCTGAAGACGGCGTCGACGCCCTCCTGTTGTGAACGGGTCCAGGTGAAGTCCGGGCCGTAGGAGTGAAGAACGAGCACATGGCCGCGCTCGTGGATATGGGTGTCCGCGCGAGCGGTGAGCGGGGCCAGCGCCAGAAGCACGCACCAGATCAGCAGCGCGACCAGCGTGGCAACGGAGCAGCGCGGTGGGCACAAGCTGTGTGGGCCTTCCTGTCGCCTGAAAGTCATCGCGTGCCTCGGTCGGGTGCCTGGACGGGGAAAGGTGGAAATTGCAACGAATGGCTTACAAGTATCGATGAGCCCCACTCGCACCGTCAATCGCGAAATGCCCTTTGGCCTGTGCCAGAACGCACGGAAAAGTCCTTCGGTGACATCGGCGCGGACGAAAAAAACCCCGGCGCGCAGGCCGGGGCAATGAGGAGACTCGGAAACGGGGGGGGCGGATCGGTCAACGCATGAAACAACGCCACCCGGAGGCACCGCCGGGCTGGCTTTGCCAGACGGCCAGTGCGCCTTGCAGGCCGCAGCCCCCCCCAAGAAGGGGTGACGCGAAGCGGCGCGGGGGGTGATTCACTTCAGGCGCTTTGCTGAATGCCGGCCAGCACCCAGCCGCCGCTGCCCTGGCGGGGCTTGGTCAGGTGCCAGACTTCGTTGATGTCTTCGGGATCGGCGCCGTCTTCCTGCACGCGGCCGGTGAAGTGCGTGCTGACCACGTAGAGCGGGCCTTCTTCGGCCACTTCCAGCACGCTGGCTTCGAGGTCGAGCACGCGGGTTTCCTGCGTGGCGCCGTTGCGTTCGCGGATGTCCATCTGGATCTCGGCAAACATCTCGGGCGAGGTGAAAGCGCGGATGTCGTCCAGGTTGCCGGCGTCGTTGGCGGCCTGCAGGCGGATGAAGTTGACCTTGGCGTTGCGCACGAAAGCCGCGACGTCGAAGTCGGCCGGGATGGTGTTGCCGGCCTGCGGCTGGCCGCCGAGGGCGGAGCCGATCATGGAACCGCCCTGGCTGGCGGCTGGCGTGGGCGTCTTGAAGGCCGAAGGCGCCTGCGGACGCGAACCGGCAGCGCCGGCACCCGCGTAGGCCATGCTCCCTGCACCGCCCTGGGCGGCCGCAGCGCGCTTGCGCATGATGAAGCCGATCACCGCGATGGCGGCCATCACCAGCAGACCGATCATCAGCATGTTGGCCAGGCCTTCGCCAAAGCCCAGGTGCGAAGCGAGCGCGGCCAGGCCCAGGCCGGCGGCGAGGCCGGCGATCGGGCCCATCCACTTGCTGCGGGTGGACGCGGCGGCCGCCGCGGGTGCTGCCGCCGTGGCGGCGCCGGGCGTGGCCGCAGGCGTTTGCGCCGGCGTGGTGGTGGGGGCCTTGGCGGGCGGCGCGCTCTGGCGCTGCATGCCAAAGGACTTGCCGCCGCCGATGCGCCGGGCTTCGGCGTCCATGGCCACGGACGACAGGCCGATGGCGAACACCATGGCCAGCAGGGAAAGGGTCTTTTTCATGGGGTCTCCAGCAAAAGGGATGGGAACGCATGGAGGGTAGGGGGTAACTTCATCAAGAAAAAGCAGATATATAGAGATGATCTATTCGGTAAATAGGGATGATTCGAGGGTGAACACGCCATCGGTGCTTTCCTGCGCACAGCCATTGGCGCTATGGTGCGGATTTTGGGGAGAGCTCATGATCCAGCTCCGTGAAATCGACCACCTCGTGCTGCGCGTCGTTGATCTCGACGCCATGCTGCGTTTCTATTGCGACGTGCTGGGCTGCCGCGTCGAGCGCCGCCAGGACGGCATCGGGCTGGTGCAGCTGCGCGCTGGGCGCTCGCTGCTCGATCTGGTGCCCGTGGACGGGCCGCTCGGTCGCGCCGGCGGGGCGGCGCCGGGAGCGCAGGGGCGCAACCTCGACCATTTCTGTTTCCGGGTGGAGCCGTTCGACGAGGCGCAGATCCGTGCTGAGCTCCGGGCGCACGGCGTCGAAGCCGGCGAGCTGGCCTCGCGTTACGGCGCCGAGGGCGAAGGCCCCTCGCTCTACCTCACCGATCCTGAAGGCAATGGGGTGGAACTCAAGGGGCCGCCCGATGGCGTGTCCGTGGGCCAGGCGGGCGCGGTACAGTGAGGTCGCCCGCCATGCGGTCCGCGCCCGGCGGCGCATGAGGCATCCCACCGGCTCGACGGTTGCGCAGCTTCGGCGTTTGGAGGCGCCTGGACATGAAACAACAGATCGCTCGTTTGTCCCCCCACCAGAACGGCAAGGTCTTCGCGGTGCTCATGGCCGTGGCCTCGCTGGTCTTCCTGATCCCGTTCCTGCTGTTCATGGCCGCGGTCATGCCCGCGGGCCAGCGCCCGCCCATGTTCATGATGGTGATCGTGATGCCGGTGATGTACCTCGTGATCGGCTACCTCAGCGTGGCCGTCGGTTGCCTGCTGTACAACGCCCTGTTCAAGTTCATCGGCGGCATCGAGTTCGAGACGACGTCCGACCCGGCGCCCTGAGGCGGCGTCCGCCAGCGCCGCAGTGCGCGGCGCTGGTCGTCAACCTGTCCGGCCCTGTTGCAGCACCTCGCGCAGGCCCGCGAAGCGCCTGCGGTACTGGGCGGGCGTGAGGTTGACCTCGCGCTTGAACAGGCGCGCGAAATAGCCCGCGTCTTCATAGCCCACCTGGCCGGCGATGGCCTCGATCGGGTCCTCGCTGCCTTCCAGCAATTGTTTGGCCTCTTCGAGCCGCACGTGGTGCACGTACTGCAGCGGTGACAGACCCGTGGCTTGCTGGAAGCGGCGCACGAAAGAGCGTTCGGCCAGCCCCGAGAGCCGCGTCATCGCCGCCACCGGGCTGGGCTCGCCGTAGTGATCGGCGACCCAGAGCTGGCAGCGCGTGATCACCGCGTCGTCCGACTGCCGGCTCGCCGAGAGCCGCGCAAACGGCTGCTGGCCACTCTCGTGCCAGTCGATCAGGTACAGGCGCGCCATCTGCATCGCGGCCTCCAGGTTCACCAGCCGGGCGATCAGGTACAGCGCCAGGTCCTGCCAGGAGGTGCCACCGCCGGCCATCACCAGGCGCTGACCTTCGCCCGCCGTCACCAGCGCCCGCCGGCGGTGCAGGCGGATGCCCGGGTGGCGCTGCGCCAGCACGTCGCAGTAGGCCCAGTGGGTGGTGGCGTCCTCGCCTTCGAGCAGGCCGGCTTCGGCCATCAGCAGCGCGCCCGAGCAGGCCGCCGCGATGATGGCACCTCGCGCATGGGCCTCGCGCAGCCAGGCCGCTTCGGCCGGGAAACGGCCGCGGATCTCGGCGTCCGGCAGCAGGAACACCTCCGGGATGCAGATGACCTGAGGGGGCGCCGCGTCAGCGATGGAGGCGTCGGGCACCACCTGCACCCCGTTGGCGATGGTCAGCGGGCGGCCATCGGCCGAGACGATCTGCACGTGCAGCGAAGAGGTGCCCGGGCGGCCCTCGACCACCAGGGGCCAGTCCCGTCCCACGCCCACAAACATGTCGCTCAGGCCAAACAACACCGAGGCCGTGACCTCGGGCAGCGCCAGGATGGCCACGGTGGCGAGCGCCGGGGCGTCGTCGGGGTTGGACATGGCGGTTTTGTCGGGTGGCTGTCGGATTTGACTGCAGGTGAAAACGGTCCGTCTGCCTACAGTGCCTGATCGATTCTAGAACCGTCAAACCCCTTTCAACCCCTCACTGGAAACACCATGTCCTGGCCCGAAATCTTCACCCTGGCGGTGCTGCCCGCCTTCCTTCTGCTCGATGCCGTCACCCACGCCCGCCTCGGTCGCGTGCGCGGCTGGCGCGTGCGGGCCCTTTCCATCACCGTGGTCAACGCCGGGCTGGCGCTGGTCGTCGGCCTTCTCTGGAGCCGCTTCTTCGGGAGTCTGCACGTCTTCGACGGGGCCGCGCTCGGCACCGCCGGTGGCGCGGCGCTGGGCGTGCTGGTGTACCAGCTCTTCCACTACGGGTACCACCGCAGCGCGCACCGCTTCGACACCCTCTGGCGCCTGGGCCACCAGATGCACCACAGCGCCGAATCGCTCGACGCCTGGGGTGCCTTCTACCTGCACCCGCTGGACACGGCGCTGTTCACCACGCTCTCCAGCCTGGTGCTGTTTCCGCTGCTAGGCCTGAGCCCCGAGGCGGGGGCCTGGGCGGTGGCGGTGCTGACCTTTCTCTCGGTGTTCCAGCACGCCCGCGTGCGCACACCGACCTGGCTGGGCTACCTGATCCAGCGGCCTGAGAGCCACGCCATCCACCACCAGCGCGGCGTGCATGCGCACAACTACGCCGACCTGCCGCTGTGGGACCTGCTGTTCGGCACCTTCCGCAACGGACCGGCGAACGCGCCCTGGCCCGAACTGGGTTTCCATGACGGCGCCTCCGCGCGCATTCCCGAAATGCTGGTGTTCCGCGACGTGTCGCGCGCCAGACATTGATCCCCTCTCTTTTTCCTTTTTCCTCACCCCAACCCCGGAGCAATCCCATGACCACGAAAGACACCGTCGGCTACACCCTCTCGGGCGGCAACGCCCACGCCCTGGACCTGCTGGAGCAGGCCCTGCACCAGTTCCGCTGCTTTGCCGACAACCCCCTGGCCACCGCTGAAGCGGCGCTGGCCGAAGCCCCCGACCTCGTGATGGCCCAGGTGCTGCGCGCCTGGCTTTACCTGCTGTCCTCGGAAGCAGCAGCCGTGGCGCCGGCCCGCGAGGCCTTGGCCGCCGCGCGCGAGCTGCCGCACAACGAACGCGAGGCCTGGCACCTGCGGGCCATCGCGCAGCTGTGCGATGGCCAGTGGCGCGCCGCCGCGCTCACGCTGGAAGACCTGAGCGTGCACTACCCGCTGGACGCGCTGGCCCTGCAGGCCGGCCAGCAGCTCGACTTCTTCGTGGGCGACTCGCGCATGCTGCGCGACCGCATCGCGCGTGCGCTGCCCGCATGGTCGGCCACCCTGCCCGGCTGGCACGCGGTGCTGGGCATGCAGGCCTTCGGGCTCGAAGAAACCGGCGACTACGCCCGCGCCGAACGCCTGGGGCGCCAGGCCGTGGACCTGCAGCCCCGCGACGCCTGGGCGCAGCACGCGGTGGCCCACGTGCTGGAGATGCAGGGCCGGCGCGACGAGGGCATCGAGTGGATGCGGGGCAACGAAGGCTGGCAGACCGACAACTTCCTGGCCGTGCACAACTGGTGGCACCTCGCGCTGCACCACCTCGCGCAGGGCGACCTGCCCGAGGTGCTGGCGCTGTACGACGGGCCGATCCACGGCCACCGTCCCGAGATCCATGTGGAACTGGTGGACGCGAGCGCCTTGCTGTGGCGGCTGGACCTGCAGGGGGCGGACGTGGGCGCACGCTGGGAGCGCCTGGCCGAGCGCTGGGCGCCCTTCGCGGGCGACGGCCACTACGCCTTCAGCGACTGGCACGCTGCCATGGCGTTCGTGGCCGCCGGGCGTGATGACCTGCTGCAGACATTGCTGCAGGCCCAGCGCAACGCGATGGCCAACGAGGGCGACAACGCGGCCTTCACGCGCGAGGTCGGCTCGGCGGTCACGCAGGCTTGCATCGCCTTCGGCCAGCAGGACTGGGCGCGTGCGGTGGCCCTGCTGCGCCCGGTGCGCAGCCAGTCGCACCGGTTCGGTGGCAGCCATGCGCAGCGCGACCTGATCGACCTCACGCTGATCGCGGCGGCCCAACGCAGCGGCCACAAAGCCCTGGCGCGCGCCCTGGAGCAGGAGCGCCTGGCCCTGGCCCGGCAGCGCATGCCCGCGCGGCGCGAGGCGCTGACCGCCTGACTCCCGTTCCTTCCCACCTTTCGCTGGCCCCGCCGGCCTTGATCCATGCACACCGTACAGCTGTCCCTGCCTTCCACCCTGCGCCTGTCGCGCCGGCCGCACCCGGCCGCCAGCTCGCGCCCCGCCACCGACACCTGGGTGCTGCCCCGGGGGACCCTGCACCGCATCACGTGGCCGTTGGGCTGCCGCATCCAGTGCATTGCCGGCCGGGCCTGGATCACCCACGACCGTGACCCGCGGGACATCGTGCTGGAGGCGGGTGAAAGCCACACCTGTGACCGGCCCGAGCGCGTGATCGTGCAGGCCCTCGAAGCGCTCACCCTGCGGGTGCTCCCGCCCGCCGGGTGAGCCGTGGCCTCGGAGCTTTGCGCAGACTGTACGGTCGCCTTCCGTCTGTGCGCTACACGACAGACCACCCCCCGCGCCGGGCGCACACTGGGAAGATCCTGGGTCTGTGCCGCGGTCATGTGGCCGTGTTGGGCCCCAGGGAAAAGGATCTGTCATGACCGCACTCTCCGCACCGCCCCCGCCTTCTTCGCCACCGCCGCTGGTCGCTCCGGTGCGCGGTTATCTGCGGCCCATGGTGTTGTTCAGCTTCCTGGGCGTGCTGCTCCTGTTGGCGTTTCGCCTGTCGGACCTGCTGCCGCTGCTGTTCGGGGCGGTCATCGTTGCGGTGGCGTTGCACGCCCTGGCCGCGCCCTTGGGGCAGTTCCTGCGCCTGTCGCCGCGGGTGGCGGTGGGCGCGGCGGTGGCGCTCGTGATGGTGGTGGTCGCGCTGGTGGTCTGGCTGATCGGCGACCGCCTGGTCACGCAGCTGGACGATCTGGGGCAGAAATTGCCCGCCGCGCTCAATGCGCTGGTGCGCTGGGCCCGGGGCCATACCCTGGGGGTGACGCTGCTCAAGATGTGGGGCAATGCGGACGCGGGCGATCTGCCGCTGGCCAGCGTGGCCATCGCCGCGACCCAGGCCCTGAGCGCCGTGGGCGGCATCGGCCTGATGCTGGTGGTGGGGGTGTACATCGCGGCCGACCCGGTGCTGTACAGCGAAGGCCTGGTCCGGCTCATACCCCTGGCTTACCGCGAGCGTGTGAGCGAGGCCATGCGGGCCAGCGGTTACGCCTTGTCGCGCTGGCTGATGGGGCAGGGCATCTCGATGCTGTTCGTGGGGCTGTCCACCACCGTGGGGCTGGCGCTGCTGGGCATGCCGCTGGCGCCCACGCTGGGGCTGCTCGCGGGGGCGCTGGCGTTCATCCCGTTCTTCGGTCCGATCGCTTCGGGCGTGCTGGCGGTGCTGATCGCCTTCATGGAGGGGCCCACGCTGGCGCTGTCCGTGGCCGGCCTGTGCGTGGCGATCCAGGTGATCGAAGGCAACCTGCTGATGCCCCTGGTGCAGCGCTGGGCGGTGGAGCTGCCGCCGGTGCTGGGCATCACGGCGGCCATCATCTTCGGCCTGCTGTTCGGCCTGCCGGGTGTGATCCTCGCGTCGCCCCTGATGGTGGTGGCCATGGTGCTGGTGCGCAAGCTCTACGTGGAAGGTGTGCTGGAGGCGTAGGCGGGCGTTTCCTGGTGGGGGTGTGCGCTGCTGCACAGACCCACGCCCATCCCCTGCCTATGCTGAATGTCCAGCGGCCGGCGGGTGCATCCCGTACCTTGCGGCGGACTCGCTGGTGACACCAAGGGCACCTCATGAACTACCAAGAGCAAGACACCTACGGCATGTACAAGAACCGATCCAGCGACGGCCCCGGCCCCGGGCTGATGGGCGCGAACACGCTGGACGGCAACGACGTCTTCAACCGCCAGGACGAAGACCTGGGCGACATCAAGGAAATCATGCTCGACATGGGCACCAGCCGCGTGGCCTACGCGGTGCTGTCGTACGGCGGCTTTCTGGGCATGGGCAACAAGCTGTTTGCCGTGTCCTGGAACGCCCTGACGCTGGACACCGCCAACAAGCGCTTTGTGCTCGACGTCGACAAGGACCGGCTGGAGAACGCACCCGGTTTCGACAAGGACCAGTGGCCCGACATGGCCGACGCGACCTGGAGCAAGGAAATCCACGACTACTACGGCGTGACCCCGTATTCGGACGGCAGGGTTTAACCCCACCCCCGTCGCTTGCCCGCTGCGCGTGGCCGCATCCCCCCTCAAGGGGGCGACACCAGCCGTCCGGCAGAGCCGGCCCGGCGGTGTCCCTGAGAGCGACCGTTGCAGCCGATCACGCGTTGCCAAAAAAAAGGAGGGCTGCAGCCGACAGGTTGCGGCCCTTTCGCCCGTCCTGTCGTCGCTCAGCCCGCGCGCGCCAGAAAGGTGAGCAGGTCGCCGGTCAGGCGTTCCTTGTCGGTGGCGAACAGGCCGTGGGGTGCGCCGTCGTATTCGATCAGGGTGCTGTGCGCGATGCCCTGCGCGGCGACGCGGCTGGACGCGGCGATCGGCACGGTCTTGTCGGCCGTGCCGTGGATGATCAGGGTGGGCACGGTGAAGGCGGCCAGGTCGCCCCGGAAGTCGGTCGACGAGAACGAACGCATGCATTCGATGGTGGCCTTCAGGCTGGCCTGCAGGGCGATGCCGCGCGCCCACTCCCGCAGCTCGGCGCTGACGGGGCGTTCTTCCGAGTCTTCACCGAAGAAGGTCTTGAAGAAGCCGGTGAAGAACTGCGCCCGGTCGGCCTTCAGGCCCTCGGCCGTCTGGTCGAAGGCCGCCTGTTCGGTGCCTTCCGGGTTGTCGCCGGTCTTCAGGCGGAAGGGCAGGATGGACGACAGCAGTGCGCATTTCGCGACCGACTTCCCGCCATGGCGCGCCATGTAGCGCGCCACCTCGCCACCGCCCATGGAGAAGCCGACCAGGGTCGCGTCCCGCGCGCCGGTCTGCTGGATCACGGCGGCCAGGTCGTCTGCCAGGGTGTCGTAGTCGTAGCCGCTCCAGGGCTGGGTGGAGCGGCCAAAACCGCGCCGGTCGTAGGCGATCACGCGGTGGCCCGCTTCGGCGATGGCCATGGCCTGGTCGTCCCAGCTGTCGGCCGACAGCGGCCAGCCGTGGATCAGGATGACTGGCGGGCCTTCGCCCCAGTCCTTGACGTAGAGGCGGGTCTTGTCGGGGGTCTCGATGGTGTTCATGGCAGGGCCTTTCACGCTGGAAAAACCGCAGTGTTGTCAGGCGCGCGGTCAGCGTCTGTCTGCTGACGAACAGTCCGCGCTGCTGGAGGTTCGCTACCGCACCGACGGACACCCCCCCGGGTGGGACATTGCGCTCTCGGTGGCGCCACCGCGCTGTCCGCCCAACCAAGGGTTTCACCATGTCCAAGCCGTCCGATCCAATGCCTGGCCAGAGTGCGAAGCAGCAGGCGATGGCGCCGTCGCTGGCCGCCCCGCTCGACCGCCTCACCACCAACCAGGGCCTGTTGCTGAGCGACAACCACAACTCGCTCAAGGCCGGCGCACGCGGGCCCACGCTGCTGGAAGATTTCATCCTGCGCGAGAAGATCACCCACTTCGACCACGAGCGCATCCCCGAGCGCGCGGTGCACGCGCGCGGCGCGGGCGCCCACGGCTTCTTTCAGGTCTACCAGAGCGAAGCCGCGATCACCCGTGCCGGCTTCCTGTGCGACCCGTCGGTGCAGACGCCGGTGTTCGTGCGCTTCTCCACCGTGGCCGGCTCGCGCGGCTCGGCCGACACGGTGCGCGACGCGCGCGGCTTCGCGGTGAAGTTCTACACGCCCGAAGGCAACGTCGACCTGGTGGGCAACAACATCCCGGTCTTCTTCATCCAGGACGCGATCAAGTTCCCCGACCTGGTCCATGCCGTCAAGCCCGAGCCCGACAGCGAAATGCCGCAGGCGGCCAGCGCGCACGACACCTTCTGGGACTTCGTCACGCTCATGCCCGAGACCACGCACATGCTGATGTGGGTGATGTCGGACCGCGGCATCCCGCGCAGCCTGCGCATGATGGAAGGCTTCGGCGTGCACACCTTCCGTTTCGTGAACGCGCACGGCGAGTCGAGCTTCGTGAAGTTCCACTGGAAGCCCAAGCTCGGCGTGCACGCGCTGACCTGGGACGAGGCGCAGACGCTGGCCGGGCAGGACGCCGACTTCCACCGCCGCGACCTCTGGGAAGCCATCGCCAGCGGCCAGTTCCCCGAGTGGGAACTGGGCGTGCAGGTGGTGCCCGAGGCCGATGAACACCGCTTCGCTTTCGACCTGCTCGACCCCACCAAGCTGATCCCCGAAGAGCTGGTGCCGGTGCGCCGCATCGGCCGCCTGGTGCTCAACCGCAACCCCGACAACTTCTTTGCCGAGACCGAGCAGGTGGCTTTTCACCCGGGCCACCTGGTGCCAGGCATCGACTTCTCCAACGACCCGCTGCTGCAGGGGCGGCTGTTCTCGTACACCGACACCCAGCTCTCACGCCTGGGCGGCGCCAACTTCCACGAGTTGCCGATCAACAAGGGCGTGTGCCCGATGCACAACTTCCAGCGCGACGGCATGCACCGCCAGTCCATCGCGAGCGGTCGCGTGGCCTACGAGCCCAACACGCTGGCCAACGGCGAGGAGTTCCGCGTCGATGGCCGCAGCTTCGACCCGGTGGGTCCATCCGGCTTCACCAGCCACCCCGAGGCGCTGGAGCCGCCCAAGCTGCGGGCGCGCAGTGCCTCGTTTGACGAGCACTATGCGCAGGCCCGGCTGTTCTGGGTCAGCCAGTCGGCACCTGAGCAGGACCATCTGGTCGCTGCGTTCCAGTTCGAGCTCTCCAAGCTGCAGACCCCCGGGATTCGCCAGCGCATGGTGGACACACTGGCGCATGTGGATGCGGACCTGGCCCAACGTGTCGCCGCCCCGCTGGGCACCAATCCACCCGACAAGGCCGCGGCCACCGCCTGGCCGGGCTTTCGCGAAGGACCGGTGATCGCCGACCTGGCGCCGTCACCGTCGCTCCGCATGGCCGTGGACAAGAGCGCCGGTATCGCCACGCGCAAGGTCGCGATCCTGGTGGCCGATGGCGTGAACGGCGCCGCGGTGCGGGCCGTGCAGCAGGCGCTGGCGGCGGCGGGTGCAATGTCCAAACTGGTCGGGCCGACGCTGTGCCCCGTGCGGTGCGCTGGCGGCGAGACCCTGGCGGTGGACGCCACGCTGGACAACGCGCCCTCGGTGCTGTTCGACGCGCTCTACCTGGCGCCCACGGAGGCGGAGGCCGATGGCCTGGCTGGCGATGCGCGGGCGCTGCGTGCGGTGGAGCAGGCCTGCCGCCACGGCAAGACCGTGGCCGCGTCGGGATCGGGCGCGCGGCTGATCGCCGCGGCCGGCGTGGACCCGGCGTTGCCCGGTGTGCTGGTGGACGCCTCGGACGAGGTGAGCGCGGATTTCTCGGCGGCCTTCGTCACCGCCATGGGCCGGCATCGGCATTGGGGCTCCTGAAAGGTGAGCCCAGGAGACACACCATGACCTTCGCGACTCCCACGGTTCGCGCAGCCTGGGCTGCCGCAGGCACCGCCTGCCTGCTGTTGCTGGGCGCCTGCGCCGAGCCCGCCCGCTTCACCGTGGCCGAGGGCTCGGGCAACAACCCCGCGCTGCCGGCGCCCAGCCGGGCGCTGATCCCCATGGTGAACATCGCGCCGGCCCGGGGCTGGCCGGCCGACGCCATGCCCACCCCGGCGCCGGGCCTGCGGGTGCAGGCGTTCGCCCGCGACCTGGACCACCCGCGCTGGCTGCTGGTGCTGCCCAACGGCGATGTGCTGGTCGCGGAAAGCAACGCGCCGCCCAAGGCGGACCCGCCCACGGGCATCAAAGCCTGGGTGATGGGGCGGGTGATGAAGCGCGCGGGCGCCGCCGTGCCCAGCGCCAACCGCATCACCCTGCTGCGCGACACCGATGGCGACGGTGTGGCCGACCTGCGCTCGGTGTTGCTCAGTGGTTTGAACTCGCCCTTCGGCATGGCGCTGGTGGGCGAACGCCTGTTCGTGGCCAACGCCGACGCGGTGCTGGCCTTTCCGTACCGCCGTGGGGACACGGTCATCAACGCGACCGGCACCCAGTTGCTGGCCCTGCCCGGCGGACCGATCAACCACCACTGGACCAAGAGCCTGCTCGCCAGCCCGGACGGCCAGCGGCTCTACGTGGGCGTCGGTTCCAACAGCAACATCGGCGAGAACGGCATGGCGGCCGAAGCAGGCCGGGCTGCGGTCTGGGAAGTGGACATCCGCACCGGCGCGCACCGCGTCTTTGCCTCGGGCCTGCGCAACCCGGTCGGCCTGGCCTGGGACGCCAGCGGCCGCACGCTGTGGACCGTGGTCAACGAGCGCGACGAGCTTGGCAGCGACCTGGTGCCCGACTACCTCACCTCGGTGCGCGACGGCGCCTTCTACGGCTGGCCCTACAGCTACTACGGCCAGCGGGTCGACACCCGCGTCAAGCCGCCCGCGCCAGACCAGGTGGCCAAGGCCGTGGTGCCCGACTTTGCTTTGGGTGCCCACGTCGCGCCCCTGGGTCTGGCGTCCGCCGTTGGCAGTCGCCTGCCCGCGCCGTTCACCAACGGCATGTTCATCGGCCAGCACGGTTCGTGGAACCGCCGCCCGCACAGCGGCTACAAGGTGGTCTTCGTGCCCTTCAGCGGTGGGCAGCCCTTGGGACCGGCACGCGATGTGCTGGGCGGCTTTCTCAGCGCCGACGGAGAGGCCTTCGGCCGGCCGGTGGGCGTGGCGATCGACACGCAGGGGGCGCTGCTGGTGGCCGATGACGTGGGCAACGTGGTCTGGCGCGTCAGCGCCTCGCCTTGACGCAGCGGTGGGCTGGGCGCTCAGGACCCCAGCAGCGCGCGCCAGGCCTGGCGCGTGGGGGACGACACCGAGTCCAGTACCTGTTCGTAGGGCGTCTTGTGCCGGGTCAGCAGCCGGGCCGAGGCTACCATCTTGGAGCGGCAGAACCAGTGGCAGGTGTGCTGGAACAGGAACAGCTCGGCCGACAGCATGTAGGCCTTGTCCTTGGGGCTGAGGTCCTGCGTGTTCTGCGCCACGAAGGCGATGCCCTTGGCGTGGATGGCCAGCGCCTCGCGCAGATCGAAGGTGGCGCCGGCGGCCAGCCGGGTGGCCCAGGGCAGCGCCAGCGGCCAGGTGCTGACACGGGTCTGCACCTCGCCCAGGCGCGCCACGTCGGCGGCCAGGCGGTCGAACTGCCGGCACAGCGTCTGTTCGGTGGTGGCCAGCAGGTTCCAGATCTGTTGGCGCCGCTCGGGATCGGCTTCGCCCAGGGCGCGCAGGTAGCCCTCGGTGAGCTGCTCCATCAGCTTTTCCAGCTGGTACGGCTGCAGGCAGTGCCCCAGCAGCGCGATGCGCTGGCGTTGTTCACGGTTCTTCGCGGCGTACACGCCCAGGCCGATCAGGATCAGCGTCACATAAATGTCCATGCCGCTATTGTCCGGCCCTTTTGCGGGCCGCCCGGCGCCGGGGTGAGCGCGACGGATATTTATACAAAGCAAATGCTTGCTATAAATAGGGCGGCCTGCTATGGTTCCAAGCCATGAGCACCGCCAGCCTCCCTTTGCCCGCCCCCGCCGCGCCGCGCCGCGCCCGGGGCCGCCCGCCCAAGACCGCCGACGAACGCGACGACGGCAACCGCCGCCAGGCCCTGCTGCGTGCGGCGGCGCGCCTGTTTCGCCAGCAGGGTTTTGCCGCCACCAGCACGCGCGACATCGCCGCCGCGGCGGGCATGCGCTCGGGCTCGCCCTTCTACCACTTCGACAGCAAGGAAGCCCTGCTCGCGGCTGTGATGCAGGAGGGCATGCAAAGCGCGCTGCGCCGCCAGACCGCCGCCATGGCCGCCGCGGCGAGCGCGCAGCCGCTGAGCGCGCGCGACTGCCTGCAAGTGCTGGTGCGCAACCACTACGAGGTGCTGCTTGGGCCCGACAGCGACTTCATCCCCGTGATGCTGTACGAATGGCGTTCGTTGTCCGAGGCGCAGCGCAGCGAGGTCAACCACCAGAAGGCCGACTACGAAGCCGCCTGGGTACCGGTGTTGCAGGCCCTGCACGCCAGCGGCGAACTGAGCGGCGACCCGGGGCTGGCGCGGCTGATGCTGTTTGGCGCGCTGAACTGGTCGGTGCAGTGGTACGACCCGGCGCGCCAGGCCTCGCTGGACGACCTGACCCAGACCACGCTGCAGCTTTTTCTGAAAGACCCGGTCGCTCCGAAGGGAGCCCGCACCGCAACGCGCCGCTCGGAGGTGCTCGAATGAGTGCACTGACGCAAAAACCACCCGGTTACCGCTCGGTGTTCGCGCCGGGTCTGCTGGCCGGGCGGGTGGTGGTGGTCACGGGCGGGGGCTCGGGCATCGGGCGCTGCACCGCGCACGAGCTCGCCAGCCTGGGCGCGCACGTGGTACTGGTGGGGCGCAAGCCCGACAAACTGCAGGCAACGGTGGACGAGATCGCGTCCGATGGTGGGCGCGCCAGCTTCCACGCCTGCGACATCCGGCAGGAAGACGCGGTGCGTCACATGGTCTCGGCCATCGTGGCCGAACACGGCCGCATCGATGGCCTGGTGAACAACGCGGGCGGCCAGTACATCACGCCGCTGGAACAGATCAGCGCCAAGGGCTGGCAGGCGGTGATCGACACCAACCTCACCGGCGGTTTTTTGGTGGCGCGCGAGTGTTATCTGCAGAGCATGCAGGCGCAGGGTGGTGCCATCGTCAACATCGTGGCCGACATCTGGGGTTCCATGCCCGGCATGGGCCACAGTGGCGCGGCGCGCGCGGGCATGGTGAGCTTCACCGAAACCGCGGCCGTCGAATGGGCGCGCAGCGGCGTACGCGTGAATGCGGTGGCGCCGGGCTACATCGCCTCCAGCGGCATGGACCATTACCCGCCCGAGGCCGGCCCCATGCTGCGCGAGATGCGCGACACCGTGCCGGCCGGGCGTTTCGGCAACGAGGCGGAAACGTCGGCGGCCATCGTGTTCCTGCTCTCGCCAGCGGCCAGTTTCATCAGCGGCACGGTGTTGCGCGTGGACGGCGCACGGCCGCAGGTGCGCATGGGCTGGGGCCAGGTGGCCGCGCCGGTGGAGGCGCAGGGGCGCGACGCGGTGAAGCCGTTTGAAGGGTTTCACCGGTATGTGGCGCCGAAGGTGTTCCAGGCATGAGCTTTCAATCCAGCTTCAACCCCCACAGCGAGCAGGCCCAGCAGCGCCGCGAAGCCATGCTGGCGCGCATCGCGCAACTGCGTGCCCTCGAAGACCGTGCCGCCCAGGCCTCGGCGAAATCGAAGCCGGTGTTCGACAAGCGGGGTCAGCTGTTGCCGCGCGAGCGCATCGGCCTGCTGCTCGACCCGGGCGCGCCGTTCCTGCCGCTGTGTTCGCTCGCCGGCTTTCTGCAGGACTGCAAAGACCCCGAGAAATCCGTGCCCGGTGGCGGCGTCGTGGCCGGCATCGGCTTCATCAACGGCGTGCGCTGCATGGTGGTGGCGAGCGACTCGGGCATCGAGGCCGGGGCGATCCAGCCGCGTGGGCTGGAGAAGATCCTGCGCGTGCAGGCCATCGCGCTCGAACAGAAGCTGCCCTTCGTGCACCTGGTGGAAAGCGCAGGCGCCAACCTCACCAAATACCAGGTCGAAGGCTTCGTGCTCGGGGGGGCGCTGTTCCGCAACCTCGCGCGCCTCTCGGCCGCGGGCCTGCCGGTGATCACGGTGCAGCACGGCTCGGGCACGGCGGGTGGGGCCTACATGCCGGGCCTGAGCGACGTGGTGATCATGGTGCGTGGGCGCTCGCGGGCATTTCTCGCCGGCCCGCCGCTGTTGATGGCCGCCACCGGCGAGGTGGCGACCGAAGAGGAGTTGGGTGGGGCGGAGATGCACACGGGTGTGTCGGGGCTGGGGGAGTACCTGGCGGAGGATGACCGGGAGGCGCTGGGCATTGCTCGGCAGGTGTTGGGGCAGTTGGACTGGTTGTCGCGGGCCCCAACCCCAGCCCCCCCGCCCCTCCACGAAGCCGACGACCTGCTCGCCCTCATGCCCCCGCACCACCGCGAACCGGTCGACATGCGCGAAGTCCTGCTGCGCATCACCGACGCCTCCGACATCCTCGAATTCAAACCCCTTTACGGCGCCGCCACGGTCTGTGCCCAGGCCCGCATCGGCGGCCACGCGGTGGGCCTCATCAGCAACAACGGCCCCATCGACGTGGCGGGCGCCAACAAGGCCACGCACTTCATCCAGTGGATGTGCCAGCTCGGCCACCCGCTCATCTACCTGCAGAACACCACCGGCTACATGGTCGGCAAGGAGAGCGAGCAGGCCGGCATGATCAAACACGGCAGCAAGATGATCCAGGCCGTGACCAACGCCACCGTGCCGCAGATCACCATCCAGTGCGGCGCCAGCTTCGGCGCCGGCAACTACGGCATGTGCGGCCGCGGCTACGCGCCGCGTTTCCTGTTCAGTTGGCCGAATGCACGCACCGCGGTGATGGGCGGCGAGCAGGCCGCGCGCACCATGCGCATCGTGGCCGAGGCCGGCTTGGCGCGCAAAGGCATCGCGCCCGACGCGCTTCAGATGCAGGCGCAGTTTGATCAGATCGTCCACGTGTTCGAAAGCCAGGCCGACGCGTTCTACACCAGCGGCCTGGTGCTCGACGACGGCGTGATCGACCCGCGCGACACGCGCGCCGTGCTGAGCTTCTGCCTCGACACCTGCGCCGAAGCGGCGGCGCGCCAGCCCAGACCCATGCAGTTCGGCGTGGCGCGGATGTGACCTCACACCACAGGAGACAAGACATGCAGTTCACCCACGAACACCGCGAGATCCAGAACACGCTCAAGCGCTACATCGACGAGCACATCAACCCCCACGTGGACGAGTGGGAAGCGGCCGAGATCTTCCCGGCGCACGAGGTGTTCAAAGGTCTGGGCCAGCTCGGCCTGCTGGGCCTGACCAAGCCCGAGGCCTTCGGCGGTGCGGGGCTGGACTATTCGTACAGCCTGGCCATGGCCGAGACGCTGGGCCACATCCACTGCGGTGGGGTTCCCATGGCCATCGGCGTGCAGACCGACATGGCCACACCCGCGCTGGCGCGCTTCGGCAGCGACGAGTTGCGCGCCCAGTTCCTCGCGCCGGCCATCGCGGGCGACATGGTGGGCTGCATCGGCGTGAGCGAACCCGGCGCGGGCAGCGACGTGGCCGCCATCAAGAGCGTGGCGCGCAAGGACGGCGACGACTACGTCATCACCGGCCAGAAGATGTGGATCACCAACAGCCTGCAGGCCGACTGGATGTGCATGCTGGTCAACACCAGCGACGGCCCCGCGCACAAGAACAAGAGCCTGGTGATGGTGCCCATGCGCGAGAAGGGCCAGTTGGTCAAAGGCATCGAGGTGGCGCAGAAGATCAAGAAGATCGGCATGAACAGCAGCGACACCGGCCTGATCTATTTCGACGAAGTGCGTGTGCCCCAGCGCTACCGCATCGGCGCCGAGGGCGCGGGTTTCATCTACCAGATGCAGCAGTTCCAGGAAGAGCGCCTGTGGTGCGCGGCGAGCACGCTGCAGAGCCTCACCAACTGCATCGAATGGACCATCGAATGGGCGCAGGAGCGCAAGCTGTTTGGCGCCACGCTGGCCGACCAGCAGTGGGTGCAGTTCAAGCTGGCCGAGCTCAAGACCGAGGTGGAAAGCCTGCGCGCGCTCACCTACCTGTCCTGCGAACACTACGTGGCCGGCGAGGACGTGACCGAGTGGGCCACCATGGCCAAGCTGAAAGCCGGCCGGTTGAACCGGCTGGTGCCCGACACCTGTCTGCAGTTCTGGGGCGGCATGGGCTTCACCTGGGAGAACCGGGTCTCGCGCATGTACCGCGACGGGCGGCTCGCCTCGATTGGCGGCGGCGCCGACGAGGTGATGCTCGGCATCCTCACCAAGATGATGGGCATCGCCAAGCGCCCGGCGCACTGAAGGGGCGCGGCATGAGCAACTTCCTGGTAGTGCGGCAGGGTGACACCGAGCGCTGGACGCTCAACGACCCTGCTTCGCGCAACGCCCTCTCCGACGCCATGGTGCTCGGCCTGTTCGAGGCCTGCCTGCGCGCCAAGCAGGACACCAGCTTGCGCGGCATCGTGCTCACCGGCGCGAGCGGGGCCTTCAGCGCCGGCGGCAGCCTGGGCGGTTTCGCCAGCGCCATCGGCCAGCCGCTGCAGCCCGGGGAAGACGACCCGCTGATTGACATGAACCGCGGCTATGGCGACGTGTTGCACGCACTTACCGAGCTGCCGCAATGGCTGGTCTGTGCGGTGGACGGCCCGGCCATGGGCGGGGGCTTCGGCCTGGTGTGCTGTGCCGACCTCGTGATCGCCACCGACCGCTCGGTCTTCGCCACGCCCGAGGTCACGCTGGGCCTGCCGCCGGCGCAGATCGCGCCCTTCGTCTGGCAGCGGCTGGGCGACGCGGTCGCGCGGCAGTGCCTGCTGAGCGGTGCGCGCTGGAGCGCCGCGCAGGCGCAGGCCGCCGGCCTCGTGAACACCGTGGTGGCCGACGACGCGCTCGGTGCCGCCGTGGCGGAAACAGAGCGGGCCTTGCGTGCCGCCGCCCCAGGCGCGGTGGCCGCCACGAAACAGCTGCTGCACCGCCTGCGCGCCAAGGCGCCCGACCTGCGCACTGAAGCCGCCATCGCCTTCGCCGCCGCGCTGCGCGGCCCCGAAGCCGCGGCCGGCCTTGCCGCCTTCGCGAAGAAGCAGCCCGCGCCGTGGGTGGATGTACCCCCGCGCTCGACGGAGGGCGACTCGTGAGACGCCTGCTGATCGCGAACCGGGGAGAGATCGCCCGCCGGGTGATCCGTACAGCCCACGCCATGGGCATCGCCACCGTGGCCGTGTACTCCGACGCCGACCGCGACGCGTTGCACGTGCGCGAAGCGGGCACCTCGTTCGCGCTCGGTGGCCTGGCCTCGGCCGATTCCTACCTGCGCGTGGACAAGCTGCTCGAAGCCGCGCGCGCCACCGGCGCCGACGCGGTGCACCCCGGCTACGGCTTTCTGAGTGAAAACGCCGACTTCGCCCAGGCCGTGCTCGACGCGGGCCTCATCTGGGTCGGCCCGCCGCCCGCCGCCATCCGCGCGCTGGGCAGCAAATCGGCCGCGAAAGCCCTGGCGCTGGCGCAGGGCGTGCCTTGCCTGCCCGGCTACTTTGGTGAGGACCAGCGTGATCAGATCTTCATCGCCGAGGCACAGCGCATCGGCTTTCCGCTCATGGTCAAGGCCGTGGCGGGGGGCGGCGGGCGCGGCATGCGGCTGGTGCACGACGCCGCGCAGTTGCTGCCCGCCCTGCACGGCGCGCGTTCGGAAGCGCTGGCCGGTTTTGGCAACGGCGACCTGCTGATCGAGCGCGCCCTGCTGGCGCCGCGCCACGTCGAGGTGCAGGTGTTTGCCGATGCACACGGCCACTGCATCCACCTCGGCGAGCGCGACTGCTCGGTGCAGCGCCGCCACCAGAAGATCATTGAAGAAGCACCCAGCCCGGCTGTGTCGCCGGCACTGCGCGCCGAACTCGGCCGCTGCGCTGTGGCGCTGGCCCAAGCGGCGGGCTATGTGGGGGCGGGCACGGTGGAGTTTTTGCTGGAGGATGGGTGTGGGCAGAGCCCTCACCCCGGCCCTCTCCCGCAGGCGGGAGAGGGGGAAACTCCCTTCTTCTTGATGGAGATGAACACGCGCCTGCAAGTCGAACACCCGGTCACGGAGATGATCACCGGCCTCGACCTCGTCGAATGGCAGCTGCGCATCGCGCGCGGCGAGCCGCTGCCGCTCAGCCAGGACCAGGTGCGCTTCAGCGGCCACGCCGTCGAAGTGCGCCTGTGCGCCGAAGACGAACACCACACGCCGCACACCGGCGTGGTGCGCCACTTCGCCGAGCCCGCGCTGTCCGCGCCCGGCCTGCGGTTCGACCACGCGCTGGAAACCGGCAGCGCCGTCACGCCGCACTACGACGCGATGCTGGGCAAGCTCATCGCCCACGCGCCCACCCGCGCCGAGGCTATGCACCGCCTGGCCCACGCGCTGGATCACACCCGCGTGCTCGGCCTGCCCACCAACCGCGCCTTTCTAGCCGCCTGCCTGCGCCACCCGGTGTTTGGCGCGGGCGGAGCGCGCATCCCGTTCCTGGCCGAACACGGCGACGCGTTGCGCGAAGGGCTGCGACCCGGTGCCGACGCCCAGCGGGTGGCCGCGCTGGCGTTGCTGTACGCGCAGCAGCCACCGGCCCGCACCCTGGCCTGCCCGTTCCCGCGAGCCTTGCGGCTGGGTCTGGGTGCCGAGGTGCTGGAGTTCGGCGTGCGCGAAACCGGGGGCAGCCATCTGGTGCTGACGCAGGGCGAGCAGACCTGGCGCGCCCTGCTGCGGGCCGACGCGGGCGGCCTGTGCATCACGCAGGGCGGCGTGGGCTGGGTGGCGCACGCCGTGCCCGTTGCGGGCGCCGGCGGCGTTGCGCCGCGCTGGCAGGTGCAGCTGAGCGGCGGTGGGGCGGGCGAGGCCACCCGCGCCGAACTCTGGCTCGACGACCTGAGCCACACGCCGCGCGAGCGCGCTGCCGGCGCGGGCGCCCTGCGCGAGCTGCGCGCGCCCTTCAACGGCAAGCTGATCGCCCTGCATGTGCAGACCGGGCAGACGGTGGCGCGCGGCGCGCCGCTGCTGGTGATCGAGTCCATGAAGCTGGAGCACACCCTGCATGCGCTACACGACACCGTGATCGAAAGTCTGAACGTGGTGCCGGGCCAGCAGGTGGCTCCCGGCCAACTGCTCGCAACCTTTCTGTGATGAACGCTGACCCGACCCCGAATTTCACCCCCGAAGACCGCCGCGCGCTGCTCGACACCGTGCAGCGCTTCGCCACCCAGGCCATCGCGCCCCATGTGAACGCCTGGGACGAGGCGGGCGAATTCCCGCGCGTGCTCTACACGCAGGCCGCCGGGCTGGGCCTGCTCGGTCTGGGCTACCCCGAGGCCCTGGGCGGCACGCCCGCGCCGTGGTCGGTGCGCAACGCCATGTCGCAGACGCTGGCGCGCCATGGCGGCAGCGGCGGCGTGATGGCCAGCCTGTTTTCACACAACATCGGCCTGCCCCCGGTGCTCGCTCACGGCACGGCCGAGCAGCAGGCCGAAATCGTTCCACCGGTGCTGCGCGGCGAGCAGATCGCGGCGCTGGGCATCACCGAACCCGGCGGCGGCTCCGACGTGGCGAGCCTGCGCACCACCGCGCGGCTCGACGGCGGCGACTACGTGATCGACGGCGAAAAGGTGTTCATCACCTCAGGCATGCGCTGCGACTGGATCACGCTCGCCGTGCGCACCGACCTGCAAAGCAAAGGCGCCAGCGGCCTTTCCATGATCGCCGTGCCGTGCGACGCGAAAGGCCTCTCGCGCACGCCGCTGCAGAAGATGGGCTGGCTCTGCTCCGACACCGCGCACCTGCGCTTCGACGGCCTGCGCGTGCCCGCGCGCTACCGGCTGGGCGAAGAGGGCGCGGGTTTTCGCATGGTCATGAGCAATTTCAACGGCGAGCGGCTGGCGCTGGCCGCGATGGCGCTGGGCTTTGCCGAGGCCTGTTACGACGAGGCCCTGGCCTGGGCGCGCCAGCGCCAGACCTTTGGCGCGCCGCTGATCGAGCGCCAGGTGATCCGCCACAAGCTCATGGACATGCAGATGCGCATCGCATCCACCCAGGCCTGGGTCGATGCAGTGGGCGCGCGGGCGGACGCTGGAGACCAGGGATCGGAATGGGTGGCGCAGGTCTGCCTGCTGAAAAATCATTCAACGCAGACCATGCAGTTCTGCGCCGACGCCGCCGTGCAGATCCTCGGCGGCATGGGCTTCATGCGCGGCACCGTGAGCGAGCGCCTTTACCGCGAAGTCAAGGTCCTGATGATCGGTGGCGGCGCCGAAGAGATCATGAAAGAACTGGCCGCGCGCCAACTTGGAATCTAGAACGACAAAACCCCGCTCATCGGAGCGGGGTTCCTGGTCGGGAGTCTGCGCGCAGCGCAGGGCGCGCGGGCTTAGCGCGTGGCGGTGAAGCTGCCGCCCATGGTGGGGGCGGGGTAGCGGCTGGGGTACAGCTCTTTCAGCTTCTTGCCCGACTCGCCATCGGCCACCACGTCGCCGGTGCGAATGGCTTCGGCCAGTTCGGCTTTCACCTGTTCACGGGTCTTGCCGGCCGACTGCGCTTGGGCGGGGTACAGATCGGGGCGGACCTGGTTGAGCATGAGGCCGCTTTCGTTGTTGGCGATCACATTGCCGGTGCGAACGGCTTCGGCCAGTTCGGCCTTCACTTGTTCGCGGGTTTTGGGGCCGTCGGCGGCGAACACCTGGCTGGCGGACAGGGCGAGGACGGCGACGGCGATGGCGGAGAGGTGCTTGCGGTTCATGGTGAAACTCCTTGGAGGGCTGTGGAACGGTGGGTCGAATTCCCTGGTCGGGCTTCGATGGGAAAGCCGTTGTGCCTTCCCTGGGGATGAATTCTTGACAACCAAAACCACGTTTTCCGAACCGCCAGATTACAAAGTTGTCATCCCGCGTTGGCACGGCATATGCGACCATTCCCGCCTGATCGGTCAACCCCTCTGTGAGCTCAGCGATGCGTGTCCTTGTCGTCGAAGATGAACCCAAACTGGCGCAGTACCTGCACCAGGGCCTCAGTGAAAACGGCTACGTCGTGGACGTGGCGCGCGACGGCATCGAAGGCCGCCGCCTGGCCACCGGCGGCAGCTACGACCTGATGCTGCTCGACGTGATGCTGCCCGGCGTTGACGGCTACGGCGTGCTCGCCGCCCTGCGCGCCGAAGACAGCAAGACGCCCGTGCTCATGCTGACCGCTCGCGACAAGATCGAAGACCGCGTCAAGGGCCTCGAAGGCGGGGCCGACGACTACCTCGTCAAACCCTTCGCTTTCTCCGAGCTGCTCGCGCGCATGGGCGCGCTGCTGCGCCGCGGCGCCTTCGCCAGCCCGCAGGCCGCCACCGTGCTGCGCCTGGCCGATCTGGAGGTGGACCTCGTCTCGCGCCGCTGCACGCGGGGCGCGCAGCGGCTGGACCTCACCGCCAAGGAGTTCAACCTGCTCGCGTTGCTCACGCGCCGGCGTGGCCAGATCCTGTCGCGCACCACGCTGGCCGAGCAGGTGTGGGACATGCACTTCGACTCCGACACCAACGTGGTGGAGGTGGCGGTGCGCCGCCTGCGCGCCAAGCTCGACGACCCTTTTCCCACCCGCTTGCTGCACACCGTGCGCGGCATGGGCTACGTGCTGGAAGAGCGCGCCGCATGAACCCCGCCACCCTGCTCTCCGAGCCCACCGACCCGCCGGCCAGCGGGTCCACTGCGCGGTGCCTGCCCCTGCCGTGCGGGCCGTCCATCGCGCGCCGCCTCTCGCGCGCCATGGCCCTGCTCATGTTCGTGGCCCTGGGCGTGCTCAGCGTGGCCAAGTATTCGGCCATCGCCATGCGCATGGAGGTGGACCAGCAGACCACGCTGGACGACAAACGCGAATACCTGTCGCATGCGATCGGAGTCGCCTGCGAAAACGGTGAGGCCGGTCTGCTGCAGCGCATGACTCTGTTCGACCCCGTGCGTTCGTCCACCCGCCTGCAGATGTGGCGCGGCGACGGCAGCGTGCTCTTTCGCGACGAGGTGCCCCCGTTCGCCCACAGCCGCAGCCTGGCGTTCGACGTGCCTGCCGAGCGCGTGGCCGGCGGCAAGGTGCGCGTGCAGCTGGAGATGGACACCACGCACGACCACCGCATCCAGCGCGAAGCCGCCATCACCCTGTTCATGACCACGCTGTTCGGCTCGGCCGCGGCCGGCTTTGCGATCCAGTGGCTGGTGCGCCGCGAGCTGCGCCCGTTGCGCTCGCTGACGCGGCAGATGAACGGCATCTCGCCGCGGCGGCTTGACCAGCGCCTGGTGGTGGAGCGCTCATCCGAAGAGCTCGACCCCTGGGTGGCCCAGTTCAACGCCCTGATGGATCGACTGCAGAAAGCCTACGAACAGCTCGAAGCCTTCAACGCCGACGTGGCGCACGAACTGCGCACGCCGCTCACTGCCCTGATCGGCCAGACCGAGGTGACCCTCTCGCGCGAACGCAACGTCGAGTCGCTGCGCGACACGCTGGCGTCCAACCTGGAAGAAATGCAGCGCCTCTCGGCCATCGTCAACGACATGCTCTTCCTCTCGCAGGCCGACCGCGGCGCCACCGCCCGGCGCAGCGAACCGGTGAGCCTGGCCGAGCTGGCGCACCAGGTGGCCGAGTTCCACGAAGGCGTGCTCGACGAAGCCGGCCTGCACTTCACGGTGGAGGGCGATGCCCGGGTCGCCGTGGACGCGGCCCTCGTCAAGCGCGCCATGTCCAACCTCATGGGCAACGCTTCGCGCTTCGCCGAGCCCGGTTCCACCGTGCGGGTGAAGATCGAGTCCGGCACCGACGGCGCCGCCAGCAGCGAGGTGCAGGTCGTGGTGGAAAACCAGGGCCCCGCCATCGAACCGCAGCACCTGCCCCATCTGTTCGACCGCTTCTTCCGCGCCGACGCGGCGCGCTGTTGCCCCGATGAAACCCACCACGGCCTGGGTCTGGCCATCGTCGCCGCCATCGCCCGCATGCACGCCGGCAACACCTTCGCCCGCTCGCACAACCGCGTGACGCAGATCGGTTTCACCCTGGGGCCGCAAACCGCTTGATGGGCCCCCGCCGCGCTGACCTGTGCGCGACACCCGGGCCCGCTCGCCGCGCGGCCGGGGGCTGTGGCCGCAAGCCGCATCAGCCACAATGGCTCGATGCGCACCCCACCCCCGATCCCCGTCGAATTCGAGCCCGATTTCGTGGCCGGCCTCAAAACCATCTTTGAGGAAAAAATCGTCTTCAACCAGGTGCTCGGCCTGAAGATCACCAGCCTCAAACCCGAGCGCGTGACCGCGCGCATCGACATGCGGCACGAGCTGGTGGGCCACTACAGCTACAACCGCATCCACGGCGGCGTCATCAGCGCCGGGCTCGACGCCATGGGCGGCCTGGCCTGCATGGCCGCCATTGGCGCGCGCCACATGGACGAAGCGCCCGAGCAGCGCCTGCACCGCTTCGCCAAGCTCGGCACCATCGACCTGCGCATCGACTACCTGCGCCCCGGCATCGGCGAACACTTCGAACTGCGCGCCGAAGTCATGCGCCTGGGCTCGCGCGTGGCGAGCACGCGCATGGAGTTCCTGGGTGCCGACGGCAAGCTGCTGTCTTGCGGATCGGGCGCGTACATCGTGTCGTGAGGCCATGAAAAGGAGCCGCCTCACGCGCTGGGCGCTGTGGCTCTGGGCCTCGCCCAACACCTTCGTCGGCCTGGTGCTCGGGCTGCTGCTGATCCCGGCCGGTGCGCGCTTCAGCCGTGTCGACGGCGTGCTCGAAATCGCCGCCTTGCGCAGACAGCCCAGGCACCGCTGGCCCTTCGCCGCCATCACCTTCGGCCACGTGATCCTGGGCACCCATGCGTTGGAACTGGAGCGCCTGCGCGCGCATGAGCGGGTACACGTGCGGCAGTGCGAACGCTGGGGGCCGCTGTTTCTGCCGGCGTATCTGCTGGCTGGGGCCTGGCAGTGGGCGCGGGGGCGGCGCGCCTATTGGGACAACCCGTTTGAGGTGGAGGCTCGGCGGGTTGGGGGCGGTTGAGAGGTAGGTTTCGGCCGGTTGCGGATGCTCGTGCCATTCGCTTCCAAGTTAAGCTACCGCTCGATCCGGCCCGATGAAATTTTTGTTTCGCTGGGCTGTGCGCCGTCGAATACCTTCGAAAAGCTCTTGGCGAGTGGGTTACCACGCTGATTCAAACAAACAAAATGTCCTCCAACGGCCTCTCGTTTCATCACCCGTTTGCCTTTTGGCTGGGTTGCGCTGCCATCATCGCGGGTGTGTTGTCGCACATCCCCATGTTTGTCTGTGCCGCAGACATGGGTTACCAAATGGCCGGTATGCCGATGGATACGGCGATGTTGGTCGGCATGGGGCTGATCCCCGTCGGGCTGCTGTTTGCCGCCTACGGCCTGATGCCACGGCTCGGTCAGATGCGGCAGAGCCTGCATGGCAGCTCACCGCTTCACTTTCACATTGCCGATGGCGTCGCACTGAACCGCGAACACTGGAAGCTGGTCATCGTGCTGATCATCGCGCTGACCGTCGATGTGATGAAGCCGGCAACGCTCGGCTTCGTCATGCCGGGCATGACCCTCGAATACGGCATCAGCAAGGAACTCGCGGGTTATTTACCGCTGGTCGCCCTGACCGGCACCACGGTGGGGTCTATCGTGTGGGGCTACCTGGCCGATACCTTCGGTCGGCGCGCGGCGATTCTTCTGTCTGCGCTGATGTTCATCGGCACTGCCATCTGTGGGGCAATGCCGTCGTTCGAATGGAATCTGGTGATGTGCTTTTTGATGGGCGCGTCTGCCGGCGGTCTGCTGCCGATCACGTTTACCTTGATGGCCGAGATGATTCCGGCTACCCATCGCGGCTGGCTGCTGGTCGCACTGGGCGGCATCGGTACATCGGCCGGCTACCTGGTGGCCGCTGGTGCTGCCAGCGTACTTGAACCGCTGTTCAGTTGGCGCGCGCTCTGGCTGCTGGGATTGCCTACAGGCGCTTTGATCATATTTCTGGACCGCTTCATTCCCGAGTCGCCGCGATTCCTGGCCAATGCCGGGCTGACCAACCAGGCGCGCGCGGTGCTGGCCAGGTTTTCTGGCGTCATTGATCAGGAATCGGGTGCCGAGGCGCAGTCTGCGACGGCAAATGCACCGCGAGAAACCACAGGCATGCGGCAGTTGTTGCGCGGCGGCCATGCCGGCATCAGCTATGGCCTGATCGTCGGCGGCGTTGCATGGGGACTGGTCAACTTCGGATTCCTGCTTTGGCTTCCGACCAATTTGCGCCAAATGGGCATGGATGCGAGCACAGCCAGCGCGCTGCTGGCGCGCTCCGCGTTTCTCGCCTTGCCTGGCATTGCGCTGGTGATCCTGCTGTACCACCGCTGGAGCAGCATCAAGACGCTGGTACTTTTCATCGCCTTGACGACCCTGACGCTGCTGGCGTTTGTGGTGATGAGCATGACCGGAACGCAATCGGCGACCGCGATGGTGATCGCCACCGCGCTTTTGCTGGTCAGCGCCAGTGGCGTGATTGCCATCTTGATTCCCTATGCCGCAGAGATCTATCCGGTACATCTGCGCGCCACCGGCTCCGGCATGATCGCCGCCAGCTCCAAGCTGGGCGGCATTCTCGGTGCGGCCTTCGGCGTGCTCGGGGTGTTCAGCAATATGGCGGTGTCGGCCGCGCTGATTGCGATACCGCTGACGATCTCGGCAGTCATGTTGCTCAGGAGCGGCATCGACACGCGCGGACGCCGTCTGGAAGACATTCAAGACGCGGTGTCGCGCAAGAGCGTGTCGGCGTGATGGTCGAATGGGTGACGTGTACCTTCGTTCCCGAGACTTGGACTGGCAGGGCTTGGCCGAGCAACCGGTCCGGGGGGGCGGTTGTGGTGCTCTCGAAAGCTCAGTCATCAAAGTCGCATGACCGCACCCAGCCTGCAGTTCGTTCCGTTCCCTCACAGGGGCCGGCATTTGCCCAATGACCATGGAACACAAGCGGGCAACACTGCCCGGAATTGTGATGGTACATAAAGATGCATATACTATGAATCTTTAAAAAAGAGGGGTCAGTTCGAGTACACCGAAGCCACTTCGGTCGTGCATCGTTCCCCCCGGCCAGTCTCTTCTTCCACGGAGCATTCCATGAACATTGACAAGTTCAAACACCAGCACGTAGACATCATGGGCAACATCTCGGCCCTGCGGCGTCTGGCGCAGGCTGGGGTGGCGCAAAACGCTGCTGGCATTGCAAGACTCGTCGTCAGCATGAGCTCCACCATCAAGCTGCACCTGGCCGTGGAAGACCAGGCGCTGTACCCGGCTCTGCAGCGTGGCGACAACCCCGAACTGGCGCGCATGGGCCAGCAGTACCAAAATGACATGGGCCCCATCGCCCAGGCCTACGAGGCCTTCGCTCGGCGTTGGAACCGGCCCGAGAGCGTGTGTCGCGACGAACAGGGCTTCCGCGACGACGCCAACCGCGTGCTGCGCATGGTGCACGAGCGCATGCAGCGCGAGAACCGCGACTTCTACCCGCGCATCGAGGCTGCGTGATCGGCTGCAAACCCCGCGGCACCCATCGCATGCAGGGACACAGAATGCCCGAAGCGGTTTAACAATCAAACGGGCAATCGTCCACCGAAGTGGGTCCACTCCAACTCCAAGCCATGAAAGCCGCACCCGCGAAAGCAAAAGCGCTGTTCTCGCATCGCCAGCTCTACCTGGCTTGGGCTGTGGTGTCGGCCGTCGGACTCACCGTGGCGCGATACATCGACCCGTATGTGTTCGGCTTCTCCGCTTTCGGTGCGGCCTTTGTGTCGGGCTTTCTCATCCTGGGCGCCGTGGTCCTGAGCTGGCGTCTTTGGCCTTGGGCCGTCTTGAGCGCCATCCCCACGGTGTTGGCGTTCATGCTGCTGTCCACCTACCGGTGGGCATAGCCGGCAGCGAGCGCTGGGGTGCGATGCATGGCGCCGGGGTTTCGACTTCAGGCCGGCTTTCGGCCAGCCAGGAAACACAGGATCGCAAGCCCCTGAACCACCACCCTGGCCAGCTGCCAAAGCGCAAGCTCGCACGGTAGCGCGATCGAACGCCGTCGTGTGAGCTGCGCGATTTCCACGCGGGCTCTGGCCATGCTGGTGGCCGTGACGATGCACCAATGCATATGCCACTGTTCAGCGAACCGTGCTGGCTCTCATGCGGCACACTTCATACGATGCCCGCCGCCAAATCCGCCATCCAAGCCGACTCCTCCCCGACCTTGTTCGAGAGCGCCAAGGCTTTCGAGACTTGGTTGAAGAAGAATCACGCCACCTCCGACGGACTCTGGGTCAAGCTCGCCAAGCGGGGCGCCAATCTACCTAGCCTGACCTACCCTGAGGCGGTGGAGATCGCGCTCTGTTGGGGCTGGATCGATGGCCAGAAGAAGGGCCTCGACGACCAGCACTTTCTTCAGCGTTTCACGCCGCGGCGCACACGCAGCATTTGGTCGAAGATCAACGTCGACAAGGTCGCGGCGCTCATCGCGGCGGGGCGCATGCAGGCGCCGGGCTATAAGCAGATTGAGGACGCCAAGGCCGACGGACGTTGGGCGCGGGCCTACGACGGAGCGCGCACGTCCGAGGTGCCCGAGGACTTGTTGGCGGCGCTGGAAGCCGAGCCAAAGGCCAAAGCCTTCTTTGCAACGATCAATGCGGCCAATCGCTACGCGGTACTGTGGCGTGTACAGACGGCCGTGAAGGCCGAGACGCGCGCAAGGCGTATTGCCCAACTGGTGGAGATGCTGGCGCGCGGCGAGACCATCCACATCTTCAAGCCAAGGACCAAGGCGTGATCAGCCGCAAAGCCGGAACACCCGTGTAAGCGCGCGGTGATCCCATGAGACGCTGCATCACCGGGCGATCTTGCGTTCGATCTCAGCGACCCGGCCTGCGTGGAACCGGATGATCGTAAGCGTCTGAGGGTCCCGGGCGTGGGGGAAGTAGGTCCAGCTCTTCTCTTCGGGTTGGCCCCTGACCGCACGGTGGAAGGCTTCGTGGTCGGGCTTGCCGATCTTCAGCACCACCTCCCCTTCGCCCATGCCCTTGCGGATGAACTTGCGCTCCCCGGCGTCTGGCTTTGTGGACAGGGCGGATGCGCTGGCCAGCGAGAGCAGGGCCAGTGCGGTGAATTTTTTGAAATCCATCGGTCGCTCCTTCGTCAGCTTCAGCAACGCCCGGCCGCGCGCAGCAAGGCGTTGCACGCTGCGCCAGAGTCCTTCGCGGCAGGGGCTGGCTGGCCGCCCTTGCCCGCTCCCCCCGCCATGGCGGTGCAGATGGCGTCGGAATGCGGTGTCTGCCCAAAGCTCATGGCCTTCTGGAAACCGGTGGCACCGTACAGGTAGCAGCGGTAGGCCTTGCCGTCGCGGGTGTTGGCGGTGTAGTTGATGCGCCCGCCGGTTTCCTCGCTGCGGTCGGTGATGGTGAACTGGCCGGCGGGTCGCCCGATGGCCTGAGCGGTGCGCTGCTCCAGGCCATCCTGGTCGATGGTGGCGGCGCATCCGGACAGAAGGGCCAGGGCCGCGGTCAGGGGCGCAACGCGTGTGACGAAGGAACGAATGTGCATGAAAAGCTCCGTGGTGTGCATGGGTTCATCGGCCGAAGCAGTTGTCCGCGGGCACGGTGGCCAGGCTGGCCGACACCGTTGACAGCGAGGGCTGGATGCTGGGAATTTCATCGCCCAGCAAGCACAAGCGGTCGCCGGTGCGCAGGGTCCAGATGGCACCGAAGCGTGTGCCGGTCACGGTCAGGAAGGTGCCCCAGTGCGCGGCCAGGCCTTGGTGGGCCTCGGATCGCGCGAAGGTCACGGTGCCCAGCTTGGAGGGGCCGGCCAGCACCGATGCACCTTCGCACCCGTTGCCGCCAAAGCTCAGCACGCCCTCGAAATAGTCCAGCGTGTTGGGGCCGGTGATGCGTGCCCGGAGGAACTTCTTGAACGATTGCGCTCCGGTTTTCACGCAGCCTTTTTGCACCCAGTCGCCCTTCAGCGCCTCGATGGACGCCGAAGGGCCGGTGCCCCCCGAACCGTCGTCCGGGGGCGCATCGCTGCCGCCACCGCAGGCGCTCAGGCCCAGAGCGGTCGCGGTGATCAGGGCCAGGGTAGAGCGGCGCACGGGGCCTTGCAACCTTGAGAAAACCGGCATGGAAAACTCCTGTGTCAATGTGGAAAAAAAGGGATGGAACCAAGGGGCACAAACGGACGACAGCCGGCCGACGGGCGCCGACCCGGGCCTTGTGCACATGCGGAGGTCGCGGCGGGGAAACTCAGGCTGGCTTGCGGGCCACGATGAAGACGCGGATGTCTTTGCCCCGGGTGCCGTGCCGCTCGACCGAGACGATCTCCAGACCCTGCCGCTCCATGGCCGAGGCCAGCGTTTCCCCGTTGAAGCACAGCACGTGGGGCGCCTTGCCGATGGCGCGCATCAGGGGAATGGCCAGCCAGGGAATCAGCGGGTTCATCTCGCTGATGCACGCCGTCTTTGAAATCAGCAGGCCGCCCGGGCGCAGGGCCTGCACCGCGAGCGACAGGGCCTGATCGAGATCGCTCACGAGGTGCAGCAGGTTGAAGGCCAGCACCCGGTGAAACTTTTCCTGGCCGAACACAGGGGCGTCGGCGTCGGCGTCGGCCATCGTGAAGCTCAGGTGCGGCACCGGCTGGGCCGCCAGCTTCTCGCGGGCGATGTCGATCATGCGAGCCGAGACATCGGTCGCCAGCAGGCGCCGGGTGTGCGGCGCCAGCCGCAGCGCGGTGCTGCCGGTGCCGCAGCCGATCTCCAGCACGTCCTGATCGGTCGACAGCAGGCTCTGCACGCGCCGCAGCGTGGCTTCGTAGCCCGCCATGTCGGCGATCGGGTCGGCGGCGTATTGGCGGGCGATGCGGTCCCAGAAGCGGGCCTTGCGGGCGGCCGAGGCACTCGCTTTGGTCAGAGGCGATGCGTCGGTGCGCTGTTGGACGGTGGAGAGCGGCATGGGGTGGGTGGAAGGTGGATTGAGGCCCATGCGTTGGGCGACAGGTGGATGCTATCCATGCACATTGCCGCAGGGAACTGCGCTAAATTGCAGTGAACATATACATAAACGCATGAATCAACTCGACTGGAACCAACTCAAGGCGTTTCTGGAGACCGCTGAAACCGGCTCACTGTCGGCGGCCGCGCGCAAGCTGGGCCTGACCCAGCCCACCCTGAGCCGCCAGGTGGCCGCCATCGAGCGGCAGATGGGCGTGACCCTGTTCGAGCGCGTGGGCAAGGCGATGGCGCTCACCCCCACCGGGCTGGACCTGCTGGAACACGCGCGCGCGATGGGCACGGCCGCCGAGGCCCTTGGGCTGGCCGCCACCGGCCGCTCGACGGCCGTGGGCGGCGTGGTCTCGGTCTCGGCCACCGATGCGGTCGCTGCCCACCTGCTGCCCCCGCTGGTGCAGCGGCTGCGCGAGCAGGAGCCGGGCATCACCATCGAGGTGATCCCGTCCAACGCGCTGAGCGACCTGCTGCGGCGCGAGGCCGACATCGCGATCCGCCATGTCAAGCCCGAACAGCCGGACCTGATCGCCCGGTTCATCCGCGAGGCCACGGCCTATTTCTACGCGTCAGAGGACTGGGTGAAGACCCATGGCCACCCGCGCAGTAGCGAAGACGCCGCACATGTTCCCTTTGTCGGCTCCGACCGCACCGGCCAGTACCTGGGCTACCTGCGGGCGCACGGCCTGCCCGTGAGCGAAGCGAACTTCAGTTGCTATTGCGACCACACCGTGGCGCACTGGGCGCTGGTGCGCCAGGGCATGGGCATTGGAGCCATGATGGAAGAGATCGCCCGCGACACGCCGGGCATCGTGCGGGTGCTCGACGAGGTACCGGCGGTTCGCTTCCCGATCTGGTTGGTCACCCACCGCGAACTGCGCACCTCGCGACCGATGCGGGTGGTGTTCGAGGCGCTGGCGCAGGGGCTGGCTTGAGGCGCTTGAACTCGGTCTGGTTCAGGCTTGGCCCACGGTCCCGGTCTCAATCCAGCTTCAAGCTCGCCGCCAGATGCCCATACACCGCCGCCACGCGCCGCAGGTGCCGTGACTCCGGGTGCGTCAGCAGCCAGAGCTCGGTCTGGGCGTCGTCGAGCGGTTCGGTGAGTCGCACCAGGTCCGTTCTCGTCCGGGCCAGAAACAGGGGCAGGATGCCCACGCCCAGCCCGAGCGCCACCAGCTCTGCCACGGTCAGGATGCTGTTGACGCGGTAGGCCGGCACGGCCTTGGGGTAATGGCGCTTGCGCCAGACCACCGAGGGGTGGTCGGGCAGGGCGTCGTCCGGTGCGATCCATGCCGTGTGGCCGGCCTCCACGTCGGCGAGCCGCTGGGTGCCGCCCTTTTTGGCCGTGTACAGCGCGACCCGGATGGGGCCCACGCACTTGCCCACCAGGTGCTGTGGTGGCCGCTTCGTCGCCCGCACCGCGATGTCGGCGTCGCGCCGGGTCAGGCTGGCCAGTTCGTTGCCGGTCTGCAGCTCGTAGTGCAGCTGCGGGTGCGCGGTTTTCAGGGCCTTGAGCGCCGGGGCGACCAGGGCGTGCAGCACCGTGTCGGTCGTGGTGATGCGCACCCGGCCCGACACCAGCTCGGGCCGCAGCTGGGCCGCCGTGCGGGCCGCTTCGATCGAGGCTTCCATCTGCTCGGCGTGTTCGACCAGCGTCTGGGCGAGTTCCGTGGGCAGGTAGCCGGCGCGTGTGCGCTCGAAGACGCGTTGGGCCAGGCCGCGTTCCAGCCGCTGCAGCGAGCGGAAGACCGTGGACGCGTCCACCCCGAGCCGCTCGCCGGCGTCGGCCAGCGTGCCGGCACGGGCCAGCGCGAGCACGGTCTGCAGGTCGGCGGCGCTCAGGCTGTATTGCGTGGGTGCATGCATGGTTTGTCCGTTAGCCATTGTTGATGCGTCATTGCAATCCTACAGTGCAGCCTTCCTGGCTTCACTTCGTTCATCGCATGCACACCACCACGCTCCCGGTTTCCGGCGCCCACCGCGTCACTCCCCAGCGCACCGGCCTCGTCCTGGTGTCCCACGCGCTTTGCCCGTATGTGCAGCGCGTCGCCATCGTCCTGGCGGAAAAGGGGGTTCCCTTCGAGCGCCGCGACATCGATCTCGCCAACAAGCCGGCCTGGTTTCTCGAAGTCTCCCCGCTGGGCAAGACGCCGGTGCTGCTGGTGGATGGCGAGCCGGTGTTCGAGTCGGCGGTGATCTGCGAGTACCTCGACGACACGCTCTTGCCCCGGCTGCACCCCGAAGACCCGTTGCAGCGGGCGCGCGAGCGGGCCTGGATGGAGTTCGGCTCGGCCGTGTTGAACGCGATTGCGGGCTTCTACAACGCCGCGGACGAGGCCGCGCTGCAGGCCAAGGCCCGCGAGATCCGTGGGCGGTTCGAGCAGCTGGAGCAGGCGCTGGGGGCCGGGCCGTTTTTCCGGGGTGAGGGCTTTTCGGTGGTGGACGCCGTTTTCGGCCCGGTGTTTCGTTATTTCGACACCTTCGACGCCATCGCCGATTTCGGTTTCATGGACGGGCTCCCGCGCGTGCTGCGTTGGCGTGGCGCGCTGGCGGGCCGGGCTTCGGTCCGCGATGCGGTGTGGCCGGACTACCCCGAGCGGCTGATGGCCTTCCTGCGGCGGCGCCCATCGGTGCTGGCCGCGCGGGTGCCGGCCCATCCCCTCTGACGCGGGATCAGCGCCGGGGTCGCACCCACCACCAGGCCCCCGCCACCAGCAGTGCAAACCCGGTGTACGCCGCCACGAACACCGACCAGGGCGCGTCCCAGTACAGCAGCCGCGAGAGCCAGTGTTCGATGAAGCCCTCGCGGTAGCCGCCTTGCCCGGCCTGGCGCCGCAGGCCCTGTTCCCACACGGTCAGCGGGCAGAGCTGGCCCAGCCAGGTCTGCGCGGCGATGAAGCCCATCAGGCCCAGGTGGGTCGCGCGCAGGCCGAAGTGGCGCACCCAGCGCCAGCCCAGCGCGCCCCCGATCAGGATCAGCGGCAGCAGGCCGACCACGAACAGCACCACGCCCACGTGCAGCGCGAGCAGGGCGTCGGCGAGCAGGGTCGCCGACGTGGGGCTGAAGACGCTGGTGGGGCTCATCCGGCCATGGTACGAGGACGCAAAAAAACCGCCAGCACACAAGGCACTGGCGGCTGCTGCGCATGGCCTGCCGAGGCAGGCGGCGCGACATCAAACCCTGGCTTTATTTGGCGGCGTCGATCTGCATGTAGTCCGAGACCACTTTCCAGCGGTTCTCCTGCAGTTGCGACAGGCGCGTGGCGTTGCTGCCCAGGCGCTTGGTGGGGCTGAAGGTCATCTCGGCGCTGCCGAAGATGTCGGGCGGGATCTTCATGGTGTCCATGGCCTTGATGAAGCTCTCGGTGCTGAGGTTGGGGCCGGCCTTGCCGGCGGCTTTCAGGAAGGTGTCCACCAGGCTGTAGCCGTAGACGGAGAACACGGTGGGGTCTTCGTTGAATTTGGTCTTGTACTTGTTGGCCCAGAAGCGGATCGGCTGTGAAGCTTCGTCGGTGTAGGGGTTCTGCACCGTCATGGTGGCGTACAGGCCATTCATGGCCGGTCCGCCGAGCTTGTGGATCAAGTCGGTGTAGGCGGCGCTGGAGCCGATGAAGACGGGGTTGAAGCCCAGGCGCTTGGCGGTGGCGATGCCGCCAATGGTCTCGCGGATGATGGTGCCCATCACCACCATGTCGCACTGGCTGGCCTGCAGCTTCTGCATCTGCGAGGAAAAGTCGGTGGCGCCGCGCTTGTAGCTGGTTTCTTCGGCCAGCGTCATGCCGATGGACTTCAGGCCCTCTTCGGCGCCGCGTTTCACTTCCAGGCCGAACTCGTCGTCCTGGTACATGGTGCAGACCTTCTTGGCGCCCTTGTCTTTCGCCAGCTTGGGCACGGCGATCTTCATCTGGTCGAAGTAGGGGGCGGCGAAGCTGTACTTGAGCTTGTGGAAGGGCTCGTACATCTCACGCGCGGCGGTCACGGGGAAGAAGTTGATCACGTTCTTCTGGAACTGCACGGGCATGGCGGCCATGTTCTGCGCGGTGCCGATGTGGCCCACCATGGCGAAGATCTTGTCCTGGTTCACCAGCTTCTGCGCGGCCAGCACGGCGCGGCGCGGGTCGTAGGCAGAGTCTTCCACCAGCAGCTTGATCTTGCGCCCGTTGATGCCGCCCTGCTCGTTGGCTTCGTCCACGCGCAGCATCATGCCCAGGCGCACCTGCTTGCCAAAGCCGGCGATGGGGCCGGACAAGTCCTGTATGGAGCCCAGCACGATTTCGTCTTTGCTCACGCCCTGCGACTGGGCAAACGCGGTGCCGCCGGCCAGCGCCAGCGCGGCGCCGATCAATGAGAGTCTGGCTTTCATGGGGGAGGTCTCCTGGGGTTGTTTCGGGTGGTTGTTGTGGTGACAGGCTGAGTCGGTCTGCGGGGCGCGTTAGCGGTACATGGCGTCGATCTGCTCGGCGTATTTCTGTTGCACCAGCTTGCGCTTGAGCTTCATGGTGGGGGTGAGTTCTTCGTCTTCGGCGCTGAGCTGGGTGTCGAGCAGGAAGAACTTCTTGATCTGTTCCACGCGGGCAAATTTTTTGTTCACGCGGTCGATCTCGGCCTGGATCAGGGCCTGCACCTCGGGCGCGCGGGTGAGGCTGGCGTAGTTCGAGAACGGCACGTCGTGGTCCTGCGCATACTTTTCCACGTTCTCCTGGTCGATCATGATGATCACGGTGAGGTAGGCCCGCTGGTCGCCGATCACCACCGCGTCGGTCACGTAGGGCGAGAACTTCAGCTCGTTTTCGAGTTCGCTCGGGGTGATGTTCTTGCCGCCTGCGGTGATGATGATGTCTTTCATGCGGTCGGTGATGCGGAAAAACCCTTCCTCATCGACCGTGCCCACGTCACCGGTGTGCAACCAGCCGTTCTTGTCGATGGTCTCGGCGGTCTTCTCCGGCTGGTTCAGGTAGCCCATGAACACGTTGGGGCCGCGCACCAGGATCTCGCTGGTGAGCGCGTCCAGCCGCACCTCGTTGTACGACGCGGCCGGCCCAATGGAGCCAGGTTTGATGTGGCTGGCCGGGATGCCGGTGGCAGCGCCGCAGGTCTCGGTCATGCCCCACACCTCCAGCATGGGCACGCCCAGCGCCAGGTACCAGCGCACCAGATCGGGCGAGATGGGCGCGGCGCCCGTGACGAGAAAGCGCGCGCGGTGGATGCCGATGATCTTGCGCACGTTGTCCAGCACCAGCAGGCGCGCCAGCCGGAACTGCAGACGCAGGCCGCCGGGTACCTCCTGCCCCGCCATCACGTGCTCGGCCACGCGCTGGCCCACGCCAATGGCCCAGGCGTAGGCCGCCTGCTGCAGCGCGCTGGCTTCCTTGAGTGCGATCATTACGCCCGAATAGAACTTCTCCCACACGCGGGGCACGGCGGTGAACACCGTGGGCGCGATCTCGCGCACGTTCTCGGGCACGGTCTCGGGGTTCTCCACGAAGTTGAGCTTGGCGCCGGTGTAGAGCGAAAAATACTCACCGCCCAGGCGCTCGGCGATGTGGCACAGCGGCAGGAAGCACATGCACTCGTCGCGCTCGTCGCGCGCGATCAGCGTGTTGTAGCCACGCACGGTGTAGACCAGCCCCTGGTGGCTGTGCATCGCGCCCTTCGGTTTACCGGTGGTGCCCGAGGTGTAGACCAGGATCGCGAGGTCGGCGGGGTGGCAGCCGGCCACGCGCTCTTCCAGCAGGCCGGCGTGGGTGCTGGCGTGCTCGCGGCCCAGGGCGCGCAGGGCATCGAGGCTGATCACCTGCGGGTCGTTCAGCTCGCGCAGGCCCTCCATGTCGAACACCACGATCATCTTCAGCCGGGGCAGCCGCTCGCGCACCTCCAGGGCCTTGTCGAGTTGTTCGTCGTCTTCCACGAACAGCACGGTGGTGCCCGAGTCTTCGCAGAGGAACTGCACTTGCTCGGCCGCGTCGGTGGGGTAGATGCCGTTGGACACACCGCCCGCGCTCAGCACGGCCAGATCGGCCAGCACCCATTCCACGGTGGTGTTGGAGAGCACGGACGCCGTCTCGTGCGGCGCAAAGCCCAACGCCATCAGCCCGTGGGCGATCTCGCGCACCGCTTCGGCGGTCTGGTCCCAGGTCCAGCTGCGCCAGATACCGAACTCCTTCTGCCGCATCCACACATTGGGGCCGCGCTTCTGCACCGCGTTCCAGAACATCGCGGGAATGGTGTCACCGGGCAGCACAATCTCGGGCTGCGGCTGGATGTGAGACAAATCCCAGAGGTAGCTCATGTCAACTTTTCTCCGGCGCGAAGTGCACGAAATCAGAACGCGGCGGAACCGGCTTTGCCGGGCCGCACCGCGTTGCCCCCTTGAGGGGGTAGCGCGAAGCGCTGCGGGGGTGTTCCAAAGTCATCTCCAATTCTTCTTCTTTTTCCAGCGCCGGTCCGCGCGCACGCCCGCTTCCTTCATCCCCAGGTAGAACTCCTTGATGTCGTCCTTCTCGCGCAACCGCGCGCAGGTGTCTTCCATCACGATACGGCCGTTCTCCAGCACGTAGCCGTAGTCGGACGCGTTGAGCGCCATGTTGGCGTTCTGCTCCACCAGCAGGATGGTGGTGCCGCGCTCGCGGTTGATGCGCACGACGATCTCGAAGATCTCCTTGGTCAGCTTCGGCGAAAGCCCCAGGCTGGGTTCGTCGAGCAGGATCAGGTCGGGGTTGGCCATGAGGGCGCGGCTGATGGCGAGCATCTGCTGCTGCCCGCCGGAGAGCAGGCCGGCGTCCTGCGTGGCGCGCTCGCGCAGGATGGGGAAGTAGTTGAACACCGCCTCCATGTCGCGCGCCACGCCGTCGCGGTCCTTGCGGGTGTAGGCGCCCATGAGCAGGTTGTCGCGCACCGAGAGCAGCGGGAACACCTCTCGCCCCTCGGGCACGTGGGAGAGGCCCTGCTGCACGATGGCGGCCGGGTCCTGCGCGGTGATGTTCTCGCCCTTGAACTCGATGCTGCCCTTGCGCGGGTCGATGATGCCGCTGATGGTCTTGAGAATCGTCGTCTTGCCCGCGCCGTTGCTGCCCAGCACGGTCGCGATCTCGCCGCGGCGCACCTGCAGGCTCACGCCCCGGATCGCCTTGATGGGGCCGTAGGCGCTCTCGACGTTGAGCAGCTTCAACACGGCGTTGTCGGTGACCGGGGCGGTCATGGTGATGTGACCCCCACGCTTGTCGCTGCGCGTACTGCGCTGCCCCCCGTAGGGGCTTTCGAACCTTGGGGCGGCCCGGCGGTTCTCATGTCAGCTCCTTCGCATGGTTTTCGCGGCGCAGGCTGGACACGTCGTCCACCGTGCCCAGGTAGGCCTCGATCACGCCGGGGTGGTTCTGCACCTCGGCCGGTGTGCCGGTGGCCAGCTCTTCGCCCATGCTCATGGCCAGCACGCGGTCGGACACCTTGGACACCAGCGTCATGTCGTGTTCGACCATCAGCACCGTGATGCCGAGCTCGTTCTTGATGTCGGCGATCCAGAACGCCATGTCTTCGGTCTCCTCCACGTTCAGGCCGGAAGAGGGTTCGTCGAGCAGCAGCAGCCGGGGCTCGGTGCACAGCGCGCGTGCCAGTTCCACCACCTTGCGCACGCCATAGGGCAGGCCGGCGATCATGGATTCGCGGTGGTGCTGCAGGTTCAGGAAGTCGATCACCTGCTCGACCTTGGCACGCGCCTCGATCTCGGCCGCGCGTGTCCTGCCGGTGAAGAAGATCTCGCTCCACAGGCCGGTGCGGCGGTGCGTGTGGCGCCCGATCAGAAGGTTCTGCAGCACGGTGGCGTGTTCGAACAGTTCGATGTTCTGGAAGGTGCGCGCGATGCCCAGGCCGGCGATGCGGTGCGGCGGCTGTTCGGTCAGGCGCAGCGTGCCGTGTGGGCCGGCGTAGTCGATGCTGCCGGTGGTGGGCGTGTAGATGCGGCTGATCAGGTTGAACACCGTCGTCTTGCCCGCGCCATTGGGCCCGATCAGCGTGAACACCTCGCCGCGCTTCACGTCGAAGCTCACGTTGTTCACCGCCAGCACGCCACCGAAGCGCACGCTCAGATTTTGGGCAGACAGGAGGATGTCGTCGGTCATTTCAGTCTGTCCGATTTCTGGAAGGTCTTCTGGCGCTTGAACAGGCCGCGCCGGTAGAACGGGAACAGCTGGCTCAAGGTGCGCACCTTGAGCCAGCGGCCGTACAGGCCCATGGGCTCGAACAGCACGAAACCGATCAGCACCAGGCCATACACGGTGCCCTGCAGGCCGGCGGCTTGGCCGATGGCGTCGGGCAGGTAGTCCTTGCCGAGGGCGATCAGCTGCGGCATCACGATGAGGAAAATCGCGCCGAGGAAGGCGCCGTGGATCGAGCCCAGCCCGCCGATCACCACCATGAGCAGCAGGTCGATCGACTGGATGATGCTGAACTGCTCGGGCGAGAGGAACTGGATCTTGTGCGCGTACAGCGCGCCGCCGATGCCCGCGAGCGCGGCCGACAGCGCGAACGACAGCGTCTTGTAGCGCGCAAGGTGGATGCCCATGCTCTGGGCCGAGATCTCCGAGTCGCGGATCGCCACGAAAGCGCGCCCGGTGCTGGAGCGCATGAGGTTGACGATGGCCAGCGTGGCGCCCACCGTGACCACGAGGCAGAGGAAATAGAACTCGTTGGTGGACTCCAGCTCCCAGCCGAACAGGGCGGGCGGGTTCACCGACAGGCCCGAGTTGCCACCGGTCACGCTTTCCCAGCGCGCGAGCGCTTCTTCCACGATGAATCCGAAGGCCAGCGTGGCCATGCCCAGGTAGATGCCCTTGACGCGCAACGCCGGCAGCCCCACCACCATGCCCACGGCCGCGGACAACAGGCCGGCGCAGGCCAGCGCCAGCGGAAACGGCAGCCCGGCGTTGACCATCACGGCCTGGGTGTATGCGCCCACGCCCAGGAACGCCGCATGGCCCAGCGAAAACAGGCCGGTGAAGCCCGCCAACAGCATCAGCCCCAGGCCGACCACCGCGTAGATCAGCACAAAGGTGAGCTGGGCCAGCCAGTATTCCTCGATCACCCAGGGCGCCGCCAGCAGGAACAGGCCCAGCAGGCTGTACCAGAACACATGCCCGCCGTGTTTGGCGAGCTGGATGTCCTGGTTGTAGTCGGTCTTGAAAATGAATCTCATCGAATCCCCCCCGAAGCGCCTGCGGCGCCTCCCCCCCAGGGGGGCGCCACCAGCGGCCCGGCAAAGCCGGTTCCGCGGTGGCCTCGGCTTGGGTGTGGGCGCGCGTTGCTCTTTGGCTTTGTCATACTTTTTTTCTTAACTTCTCGCCAAAGAGGCCGTTCGGTTTCAGCACCAGCATGACCAGCACCACGATGTAGGGCGCGATGTCCTTGAAACCTTCGGGCAGATAGAAACCCGACAGCGCTTCCACGATGCCGATCACCAGCCCGCCGACGATGGCGCCGGGTAGGCTGCCGAAGCCGCCCACCACGGCGGCGGGGAAAGCCTTCAAGCCGATGAAGCCCATGTTGGCGTGCACGAAGGTGATGGGCGCGAGCAGCAGGCCGGCGATGGCCGCCACACCAGCGGCCAGGCCCCACACCAGGCCGTTGAGCCGCTTGACCGGAATGCCCATGTAGTAGGCCGCGAGCTGGTTTTGCGACGAGGCCTGCATGGCCAGACCGAGCCGGGAGTAGCGGAACATGGCGAACAGCCCGGCGCACAACACCCCGGTGACCCCGATCACCACGATCTGCTCGGCCGACACCACCAGCGCGCCCAGGCGCAGCACCTCGCCCGCGTAGGGCACGGCCAGGGTGTGCGTGTCGGTGCCGATGTTGGGGATCATGGTGATGGCGCCGCGCAGCACGTAGCCCACACCGATGGTGAGCATGACGATGGAAAACGCGGGCTGGCCCAGGATGGGGCGGATGACCACGCGCTCCAGCAGCACACCGAACCCGCCCATGACCACGATCGCCGTGGGCACCGACAGCCAGAAGGGAAAGCCCAGCACCGTCATGGCCGCCAGGCCGCCGAACGCGCCCACCATCATCAGGTCACCCTGGGCGAAACTGACCGTTTCCGTGGCCTTGTAGATCAGCACGAAACCCAGGGCGATCAGACCATAGATGCAGCCCTGGGCCACACCGCTGATGAGCAGTTGCAGCAGTTGCACGCTTGTCTCCTGTGGAGCCCCGGACACGCTGGCCGCTGCTGCTGGCTGTGTGGCGGGATGTCCTGTTGTTGTGGGCCGTTTATAGCCGGCCCACCCCGCACTGGCGCTAGGGGTTGACCCCCATCCGCAGTCGCCCAGGTTCCAGCGCCGGGTGTGTCGGCTTGTATTTATAAAAAGCAAACGCTTGGCAAAAATAGACCAGGGCCGTATCCTGTCGCTTCCACTTTGTTGGGCATGTCATGAAGTCCATCCGCATCGGCGCCGGCCTCGGTTTTTACGGCGACAACTGGGAGCCCGTGGCCGCGAGCATGGAGCGCGGCGGCGTGCAGTTCATCGCCAGCGACCACCTGGCCGAACTCACGCTGGCCATCCTGCAGAAAGACCGCCAGCGCGACCCGGCGCTGGGTTACGCGCGCGACGTGGTGCCCATGCTGCTGCGGCTGTGGCCACTGATGCGCGAGCGCGGCGTGCGCTTCGTCTGCAACGCGGGCGGCCTGAACCCGATGGGTGCGGCGCAGGCGGTGCTGGCCGCGTTCGAGGCCAAGGGCTGGCCCGCGCGCATCGCGGTGGTGACGGGGGACGACGTGTTGCCGCGCCTGCAGGACGCTTCGACGCCTGCCGATGAACTGGCCCACCTGTTCACGGGCCAACCGGTTTCACAGGTGCGCGAACGGCTGGTGTTCGGCAACGCCTACCTGGGCGCGGCGCCCATCGTGCAGGCGCTGGACGCCGGGGCCGACATCGTGATCACCGGCCGCGTGGCCGACGCCGCGCTCTTCCTCGGGCCGCTGGTGCACGGCCTGGGCTGGAAGCTCGGCGGCGCCACCGAGCCGCAAGACCTGAACCGCCTCGCGCAGGGCCTCACCGTGGGGCATCTGCTGGAGTGTTCGGGCCAGGGCAGCGGCGGCAACTTCGGCAGCCAGGGCGCCTGGAAAGACATTCCCGACCTGGCGCACATCGGCTACCCGATCGCCGAGGTCTGGGAAGACGGCACGGCCCTGATCACCAAGGCGCCGGGCACGGGCGGGCGCATCAACTTCGACACCGTGCGCCAGCAACTGCTTTACGAAGTGCACAACCCGCACGCCTACCACTCGCCCGACGTGGTGCTGGACATGGGCGGCATCGTGCTGCACGACGAGGGCCACGACCGCGTGCGCCTGACCGGCGTGCGCGGCCAGGCGCCGGGGCCGATGCTCAAGGTGGTGGCCGGCTACCGCGATGGCTTCAAGGCCGAAGTGACCTGGGGCTTCTCGTGGCCCGACGCCTGGGACAAGTCGCAGGCCGCCACCGCCACCATTCGCCAGTTGCTGCAGGACAAACGCATCCCGCACGACGAGCTGTTCGTGGAGTACCCGGGCCTGAACTCGGCCCACGGCGAGCTGGCGCCGCTGCCCGATGTGGCGGCGCTCAACGCCATGAACGAGATCTGGACGCGGCTGGTGCTGCGCACGCCGTCGAAAGCCGCCGCCGACGGTTTCGGCCGCCTGTTCCCCTGGCTGGCCCTGAGCGGCCCGGCCTACACCTGCGGCTTCAACGGCCTGCACAACACCAGCGAACTGCTGGGTATCTGGCCCACGCTGATTCCGCGGGCGCTGGTGGAGCCGCAGGTGCGCGTCGAACTGTTGGGAGAACAGGCATGAACTCTGTCCGCATCCCCCTGGCCCGTATCGCCCACGCCCGCAGCGGCGACAAGGCCGACTGGGTGGATTTCGGTCTCTTCGCCTGGAACCTGGCGGGCTACCGCCTGATCGAGCGCGAAGTCACGGCCGAGCGCGTGCGCGCGCACTTCGCACCCTGGCTGCCGGGCGAGGTGGACGCCTGGGCGCTGCCCAACATCCTCGCGCTGAAGTTCGTGCTCAAGGGCGCGCTGCAGGGCGGCGGCGCGCGCAACCTGCGGCTGGACAACCTCGGCAAGGCCATGGCGGGCGCGCTGCTGCGGCTGGAGATCGCGGTGACGGAGGCCGAGTTGGCCGAGGCATTGGAGGCGCCGCGCGTGGGCTGGTGGGGCGATGTTCCTCTCGCCAACCCGTTGGAAGGAATGAAGTGAATCCATCCCCCGTCACCACCGAACAACAGGCCGACATCTGGATCGTCACCCTGGACCGCCCCGACGTGCGCAACGCCGTGGACAGTCCGACCGCGCAGGCCCTGCACGCCGCCTTCCTGGCTTTCGAAGACGACCCGGTCGCAAAGGTCGCGGTGTTCCATGGTGCCAGCGGCCACTTCTGTGCCGGCTGGGACTTGCAATACGGCGCGCGCCTGGCCGCGTCGGGCGAGTCCGGCGGGCTGGGCCAGTTGGACTTCGATGCGCAAGACCCGCGCGCCCTCGGCCCCATGGGGCCGTCGCGCCTGCGCCTGTCCAAACCGGTGATCGCCGCGGTGAGTGGCGCGGCCGTGGCCGGTGGCATGGAACTCGCGCTCTGGTGCGACCTGCGCGTGATGGAAGCCGACGCCTACTTCGGTGTTTATTGCCGGCGCTTCGGCGTGCCGCTGATCGACGGCGGCACCGTGCGCCTGCCGCGCCTGATCGGCATGGGCCACGCCATGGACCTGATCCTCACCGGCCGCCAGGTGGACGCCGCCGAAGCGCTGCAGATGGGCCTGGCCAACCGCGTGGTGCCCACCGGCCAAGCGCGCGAAGCGGCCATCGCCCTCGCCCAGCAGCTCGCCGCCTTCCCGCAGGCCACGATGCGCGCCGACCGCGAGAGCGCCTACGCCCAGTGGGATCTGCCGCTGGGCGAGGCCCTGCAGTAGGAATGGCAACGCGGCAAGGCCCGCATCCCCGACGCGCTGGAGGGCGCCACGCGCTTCGCGCAAGGGCAGGGCCGCTACGGCAGGTTCTGACGGCCCCGGCGCTTCGGCGGCTCCCGCCAACCCCACCCGATTGGTCCCCCACACGCTCCCTCGCCAGCCCATCATCAAGCCCATGAACGCTTCCCCGAATGACGGCACCGAGGTGCTGGTGCTGCAGCACCTGAACGAGGACGGCCCGGGCTACCTGGGCCAGTGGCTCGACGAGCAAGGTGTGCGCTGGCAGCTGCGGTGCACCGAAGCCGGCGACGCCTACCCCGCGTCGGTGCAGGGCTTCCAAGGCCTGGCGGTGCTGGGCGGCGCCTGGAGCGCCAACGACGATCGCCCCTCGCTGCGGCAGGCCGAAGCGTTGATCCGCGAGGCCGACGCGCTGGGCATCCCGGTGATCGGCCATTGCCTGGGCGGCCAGCTCATGGCGCGCGCTTTCGGTGGACGGGTGGAGCGCCAAACACAGCCCGAGATCGGCTGGCTGCCGATCCGCCACAACAGCAGCGCCACCGCCCGCGCCTGGCTGGGCGAAACCCCCGAGGCCACGGTCTACCAGTGGCACCACGACAGCTTCGTCGAGCTGCCACCCGGCGCCGAGCTGCTCGCCGGCTCACCGGCCTGTGCCCACCAGGCCTTTGCCCTGCGGCAGCACCTGGCCATGCAGTTCCACATCGAGATCACGCCGGCCAAGATCGCCGACTGGCTGGAACACCCGGGCCAGGCCTATCCGGTGCAGGTGCTGCTGCACCGCGACAGCGTGCAGGACCCGGCCGGCATGCACGCCGCCACGGCCCGGCACCAGGCGACAAGCGAAGCGCTGGCCCGGCGCATCTACGAGACCTGGCGCGCCCGCTGGCGGGGCTGATCCGGCTCAGCCCCTCAGACCACCAGACCCGGAATGTTCAACCCGTCCCGGGGAATCGGCCGGGGTTTGCCTTCCTTGTCGATCGCCACGTAGGTCAGGCTGGCCTCGGTCACTTTCACGTACTGGCCCTGGGCCGAGAAGCGTTCGGCGAACACTTCCACCTGTACCGTGATCGACGTGTTGCCCACGCGCGTGACGTGCGAAAAGAAGCTCAGGATGTCGCCCACGCGCACCGGCTGCTTGAAGATGAACTGGTTCACCGCGACGGTCGCCATGCGCCCGCGCACGTAGCGCGCCGGCAGCACGGCACCGGCCAGGTCGACCTGGGCCATGACCCAGCCGCCAAAAATGTCGCCGTTGCCGTTGGTGTCGGCCGGCATGGGAATCACCTTGAGCACCAGTTCACGGTCTTGCGGCAGGGCGCTTTGCGGGCGGGGGCTTGTTTCGTCGGACATGGGCACAATCTCTGAAGTCACTGTCGTCCGATTGTCCCGCATGCGCCACGCCCATTCCTCCCAAGCCACCATTCCCCTGCCGGCCAGCGGGCCCGCCGCGGGCGCCCCCGTGGCGCGCCGTTCCGACTGGGCCACGCTGGCCCGCCTGCTGCCCTATCTGTGGCAGTACAAATGGCGCGTCGTGCTGGCGCTGGGTTTCATGGTGGGCGCCAAGATGGCCAACGTGGGCGTGCCGCTGCTGCTGAAAGAGCTGGTGGACGCGATGACCATCCAGCCCGGCAGCGTGGAGGCGATGCTGGTGGTGCCGCTGGGCCTGCTGCTGGCCTATGGCGGACTGCGCCTGTCCACCACGGTGTTCACCGAGCTGCGCGAACTGGTGTTCGCCAAGGCCACCGAGGGCGCCACGCGCAGCATCGCGCTGCAGGTGTTCGGCCACCTGCACGCGCTTTCCCTGCGCTTTCACCTGGAGCGCCAGACCGGCGGCATGACGCGCGACATCGAGCGCGGCACGCGCGGCGTGCAGTCGCTCATTTCGTATTCGCTCTACAGCATCTTTCCCACGCTGATCGAAGTGATCATGGTGCTCACGCTGCTGGGCACCAAGTTCGACATGGGTTACGTCTGGATCACCCTGGTGGCGCTGGTGCTGTACGTGGGCTTCACCGTGACGGTGACGGAATGGCGCACCAAGTTCCGCCGCCAGATGAACGAGCTGGAGTCGGTGAGCCAGACGCGCGCCATCGACTCGCTGCTGAACTATGAAACCGTCAAGTACTTCAACAACGAGGCCTTCGAGGCGAGCCGTTACGACGAGGCGCTGGAGAAGCTGCGCCGCGCCCGTATCAAGAGCCAGACCACGCTCTCGCTGCTCAACGCCGGGCAGCAACTGGTGATCGCGATCGCGCTGGTGTTCATGCTCTACCGCGCCACCCAGGGCGTGGCCGAGGGTCACATGACGCTGGGCGACCTGGTCATGGTCAACGCCTTCATGATCCAGCTCTACATCCCGCTGGGTTTCCTGGGCGTGCTCTACCGCGAGATCAAGCAGAGCCTGACCGATCTGGACAAGATGTTCGTGCTGATGGAGAAAGAGCGCGAGATCGCCGACGAACCGGGCGCGCAGGACCTGGTGCTCGATGGCGCACCGGCGGTGAAGTTCGAGAACGTGCGCTTTTCCTACGAGCCGGCGCGCGAGATCCTGCACGGCATCAGCTTCGAGATCCCGGCCGGCAAGACGGTGGCGGTGGTCGGGCCGTCGGGTTCGGGCAAGAGCACGCTGGCGCGGCTGCTCTACCGCTTCTACGACGTCACGAACCATGAGCCCCCAGGTTCGCCCGCCACCTCGAACACACAGGCGCGGCCCGGTGCCGACTTCGGCCGCATCACGATCGACGGCCAGGACATCCGGCAGGTGACGCAGTCCAGCGTGCGCCAGGCCATCGGCATCGTGCCGCAGGACACGGTGCTGTTCAACGACACCATCGAATACAACATCCTCTACGGCCGGCCCGACGCGGGCCACGAGGCTGCCGTGCAGGCCGCCCAGGCCGCGCACATCCACAGCTTCATCCAGCGCCTGCCGCTGGGCTACGCCACCATGGTCGGCGAGCGTGGCCTGAAGCTCTCGGGCGGCGAAAAGCAGCGCGTGGCGATTGCGCGCACGCTGCTGAAGAACCCGCCCATCGTGATCTTTGACGAAGCCACCTCGGCGCTGGACTCGGCCAACGAGCGCGCGATCCAGGCCGAACTCAGGAGCGCCGCGCGCAACAAGACCACGCTGGTGATCGCGCACCGGCTGTCCACGGTGGTGGACGCGCACGAGATCCTGGTGCTGGTGAACGGCGAGATCGTCGAGCGGGGCACGCACGCCCAGCTGGTGGCGCTGGGTGGCGTCTACGACGGCATGTGGGCGCTGCAGCAGTCCGGCGTGGACTGATCCCTCGTTGGCGTTGCGCCAACGACCCCGCCAATCCTCAAACCGTCAGCATCTTCCCCGTCTGCTCATACCGGCTGTGCCACGACAGCGCCTCGTCCAGCAGGTGCGGCGTATGCATGCCGCCGTGCCCGGCGCGGGCGTTGGCCTCGCTGCGTTCCACATAGTCCAGCAGGGCGGGCCGGAAGTCCGGGTGGGCGCAGCGCTCGATGATCAGGCGCGAGCGCTGGCGTGGTGACAGGCCGCGCAGGTCGGCCAGGCCTTGTTCGGTCACGATGATCTGCACGTCGTGTTCGGTGTGGTCCACGTGGCTGACCATGGGCACGATGCAGCTGATGCTGCCGCCCTTGGCGGTGGACGGCGTCATGAAGATGGACAGGTAGGCGTTGCGCGCGAAGTCGCCCGAGCCGCCGATGCCGTTCATGATGCGTGTGCCCATCACGTGGGTGGAGTTCACGTTGCCGTACAGGTCGGCCTCGATCATGCCGTTCATGGCGATCAGGCCCAGGCGGCGGATCACCTCGGGGTGGTTGCTGATCTCTTGCGGCCGCAGCACGATGCGCTCGCGGTAGAAGTCCAGGTTCTCCACGAACTCCTTCATCACCTCGGCCGAGAGCGAGATCGCGGTGGACGAGGCCATGCGCATCTTGCCGGACTTGAGCAGCGCGAGCATGCCGTCCTGCAGCACCTCGGTGTAGCCCTGCAGATCCTCGAACGGGCCGTCGTTCAGGCTCTCCAGCACGGCATTGGCGATGTTGCCCACGCCCGACTGCAGCGGCAGCAGCTCGGGCGGCAGGCGCCCCTGTTTCACTTCTTCCTGCATGAAGGCCATGAGGTGGCCGGCGATGCGGCGCGAGGCCTCGTCGGGCGCCGAAAAGCGCGTGTCGCGGTCGGGCAGGTGGGTCTCGACGATGGCGACGATCTTGTCCGGGTCGCAGCGCAGGTAGGGCTCGCCGATGCGCTCGCCCGCGTGGGTCATGGGGATCGGCCTGCGATGCGGCGGGCGCTCGGTGCCGTAATAGATGTCGTGCATGCCCTCCAGGCCCAGCGTGTGCCCGTGGTTGACTTCCAGGATCACCTTGTCGGCCTGGTCCAGCCAGGTCTTGTTGTTGCCCACCGAGGTGGCCGGGATCAGGCGGCCATCTTCCAGGATGCCTGCGACCTCGATCACCGCCACGTTGAGCTTGCCGAGGAAACCGAACCACACGTACTGCGCCACGTGCGAGAGGTGGATGTCGATGTAGGCCATCTCGCCGTCGTTGATGCGCGCGCGGCAGGTCGGGTCCGACTGGTAGGGCAGGCGCATGTCCATGCCGCCGACCTTGGCCAGCGCGCCGTCGAGCTCGGGCGCGGTGGAGGCGCCGGTCCACACGCCGATGCGGAACTCTTTGCCGGCGTCGTGGTGCGTCTGGATGTGCCGGGCCAGCGCTTGCGGAATCGCTTTCGGGTAGCCGGCGCCGGTGAAGCCGCTCATGCCGACATGGTCGCCGTGCTGGATCAGGGCCGCAGCGGCGTCGGCCGACATGACTTTCTGGCGCAGGCCGGCGTGGGCGATGCGGGAGGGGAGGATGGGGGGCGGGTTCTGGGTCATGGGGTGATGGATTAGGGTTAACCCTAGGTTTTCGCTATCGTAACGGATGGCCGTGTCGGCAAAGCGCCAAAAAGCACCGTTTTTGGCGGGCGCGCATAATCCGCCGCCATGGAAACCAAGTGGCTGGAAGACTTTGTGAGCCTGGCTGAAACCCGCAGCTTCAGTCGTTCGGCGCAGCTGCGCCATGTCACCCAGCCCGCGTTCTCGCGGCGCATCCAGTCGCTTGAAGCCTGGGCCGGCACCGATCTGGTGGATCGCTCCTCGTACCCCACGCGCCTCACGCCCGCGGGCAAGACCCTGTACGAGCAGTCGCTGGAGATGCTGCAGGCCCTGCAGAGCACGCGCGCCATGCTGCGCGCCCACACCGCGGCTGCGCAGGACGTGATCGAGTTCGCCGTGCCGCACACGCTGGCCTTCACTTTCTTCCCCTCCTGGCTGTCGGGCCTACGCGAAACCTGCGGACCGATCAAGAGCCGCCTGATCGCGCTCAACGTGCACGACGCGGTGATGCGCCTGGTGGAAGGCAGCTGCGACCTGCTGATCGCCTACGACCACCTGGCGCAGCCGATCCAGCTCGACGCCGAGCGCTACGAAATGCTGCCCCTGGGGCGCGAACTGCTCGCGCCCTACGTGCGGCCCAACGAACAGGGCGGGCCGCTCTACGCCCTGCCGGGCACGGTCGGGCAGCCCCAGCCTTATTTGGCCTATGCGCCGGGCGCCTACCTCGGCCGGGCGGTGGACCAGATGCTCAAGCAGAGCAAGACGCCGGTGCACCTGGACCGGGTCTACGAAACCGACATGGCCGAGGGCCTCAAGGCCATGGCGCTGGAAGGCCACGGCATCGCCTTTCTGCCCTCCAGCGCGGTGCGCAAGGAAGTGCGGGCGAAAAAGCTGGTGTCTGCCGGCGGCGGGCTGGAGACCGAGCTGGACATCCGCCTCTACCGCGCCCGCCCGCAGGACCCTCTGAAAGGCAAACGGGCGGTGCAGCAGTTCTGGAACCGCCTGAGCGAGACTCTGGCCAGCCGCCCGGTTTGAGACAATCGGGGCATGAACGCCACAGCCCCCGCCGCCCTCCACACCCTGACCCTCACCCGCCCGGACGACTGGCACCTGCACGTGCGCGACGGTGAGGCGCTGCACACCGTGGTGCCGCACACCGCCGCCCAGTTCGGGCGCGCGATCATCATGCCCAACCTCAAGCCGCCGGTGACCACTGCGGCGCAGGCCTTGGCCTATGCCGAGCGCATCCGCGCCGCCGTGCCCGAGGGCATGGCCTTCGAGCCGCTGATGACGCTCTACCTCACCGACCGGCTGCCGCCCGACGAGATCGCCCGCGCGAAAGACGCTGGCGTGGTCGCCGTCAAGCTCTACCCGGCCGGCGCTACCACCAACAGCGACGCCGGCGTGACCGACATCCGCAAGACCTACCCCACGCTGGAGGCCATGCAGCGCGCCGGCATGCCGCTGCTGGTGCACGGCGAAGTCACCAGCCCCGAGATCGATCTGTTCGACCGCGAGGCCGTGTTCATCGACCAGCAACTGATCCCGCTGCGCCGCGACTTCCCCGAACTCAAGATCGTGATGGAACACATCACCACCCAAGAAGCTGCGCAGTACGTGGCCGAGGCCGGCCGCTTCACCGCCGCCACGCTCACCGCGCACCACCTGCTGTTCAACCGCAACGCCATCTTCACCGGCGGCATCCGCCCGCACTACTACTGCCTGCCGGTCCTGAAGCGCGAAACCCACCGCCTGGCCCTGCTGGCCGCGGCCACCAGCGGCAGCGACCGCTTCTTCCTGGGCACCGACAGCGCGCCGCACCCGGCGCACCTGAAAGAACACGCCAGTGGCTGCGCCGGCTGCTACACCGCCCACGCCGCGATCGAGATGTACGCCGAGGCCTTCGACAACGCTGGCGCGCTGGACCAGCTCGAAGCCTTCGCCAGCTTCCACGGCCCGGCGTTCTACGGCCTGCCGCGCAACACCGGCACCATCACCCTGAAGCGGGAAAACTGGACGCCGCCCGAGAGCTTTGCCTTTGGCGAAGCCGAGTTGAAGCCGCTGCGCTCGGGCGAGGCGCTGCCCTGGAGGCTGGTGTGAGCGCGCGCGAGGCGCTGCGGGCCGAACCGCACATCGCCCTGCTGATCGATGCCGACAACTCGCCCGCGGCCAAGATCGACGTGATCCTGACCGAGCTCTCCACCTTTGGCGTGACCAACGTGCGGCGCGCCTACGGCAACTGGAAAAAGAGCGAACTCAAGGGCTGGGAAGAGAAGCTGCACGAACACGCGATCCGGCCCATGCAGCAGTTCGACTACTCCAAGGGCAAAAACGCCAGCGACATGGCGATGGTGATCGATGCGCTGGAGCTGCTCTACACCGACCGCCCCGATGCCTTTGGCATCGTGTCCTCCGACGCCGACTTCACCCCGCTGGTGATGCATCTGCGCGCCAAGGGCGCTGCGGTGTACGGATTCGGCGCGCAAAAGACGCCCGAGCCCTTCGTGAACGCCTGCTCGCGTTTTCTATACCTCGACAAGCTCGGCGCCGACGTGGTCCCGGAGACGGGCGAGGCCGTGCCGGCGGCGCCACTGCGTGTGCCCACGGCCCAGCTCAAGCAGGACGCCAAACTGGTCGGGCTGCTGCGCAACGCGGTGCAGGCGGCGGCCGACGAGACCGGCTGGGCGCGCGTCGGCGCGGTGGGGCAGCAGATCGGCAACCAGGCCTCGTTCGACTCGCGCAACTACGGCTATTCCACGCTGACCAAACTGCTGGCGGCTTCGCAGCTGTTCGAGCTGGCCCACGAAGGCACCTCCCAGGTCGCGGTGCGCGACAAGCGGCAAGGCAAGGCGGCCCGCGCCGGATGAGCACCGGGTTGGCCCACATCGACTGGCGGGCGCCCTGGCTGGCACCGTGCCGGACGCTGGGCGAACCCCTGGCACAGCAGGTGCTCACCGGGCATTGCGGCCACGAGACGCTCAACGTGGCCGGCGCCGCCCCCGTGCGTTTCGTGCCCCAGACCGATCTGCCTCCCGGCATGGCCTACGAGCAGTTCATCCACGACACCGGCTGCGTGCCCACGCGCGACGGCCTGCACGACTTCTTCAACGGCCTGTGCTGGATGCGTTTCCCGCGCACCAAGCGCCTGCTCAACCGCCTGCAGGCGGCCGAGATCCAGGCCGCTGGCGTGGGGCCGGTGCGGGGGCCGGTACGGGATGCCCTCACCCTGTTCGACGAAAACGCCGCGCTGCTGCAGGCGCCCGATGCGCTCTGGGACGCGCTGCTGGCGCGCGACTGGCAGCGTCTGTTCATCGACCTGCGGCCGCTCTGGGCGCAGGCGCGGCTGGACCTGTTTGGCCACGCTCTGCTGGAAAAACTGGTGGTGCCCTACAAGTCCATCACCGCCCACGTCTACCGCGCACCCGTGCCCACCGGGCTGGGCGACGACCCGGCCGGATGGGACGCCTGGCTGGCGGGCCGCCTGAGCGCGGCCGAGCTGGGCACCAAGCCCTTCACGCCGCTGCCGGTGCTGGGTGTGCCCGGCTGGTGGCCGGCCAACCAGGACCCTGCGTTTTACGCCGATGCCGGCGTGTTCCGGCCCGCGCGCGTGAGCGCCTGACCCTTCCCCTGACTCCCTTCACCGTCCGGCGACGGCCTCGCCCGCACCATCTCCTTGCAGGAATCCCATGACCTTGCCCGCCTCGCCCTCGTGGTCCCACCTGAACCTGTCGCAGGACGCCGACCGCGCCCAGCTCGCCGCGCATTTCAAGGCCGCCGGTGTGCGCGACGTGGAGTGCCTGTTCGCCGACGTCACCGGCTACCCGCGCGGCAAGCTCATGCCCGCGGCCAGCTTCGCGGCGGGCGGCGAACTGCGCATCTGCCAGGCCATCCCCATGCAGTGCGTGACGGGCGAGTACAGCTACGACCCGATCTTCCCGGACAGCGACCCGGACGTGCGCCTCGTCCCGGATCTGGCCACGCTCAAGCCCACGCCCTGGGCCAGCGTGCCGCGTTATCTGGCGGTGCACGACTGCTTTGAGCTCGACGGCAGTCTGTGCGAGTTCGCACCGCGCTCGGTGCTCAAGCAGGTGGTGGCGCGGTACCGGGCGCGCGGCCTCACGCCGGTGATCGCGCCCGAGATCGAGTTCTACCTGACCGCGGCGATGACCGACCCGGCCCAGCCGCTGGCCTATCCGGTGGGCCGGGGCGGCCGTCCCGAAGTGGGGCAGTCGGCCTTCAGCATGAACCTGCTCAACGAGCTGGCGCCGTTCTGGGACGCCTTGCACGCCGCCATCGACGGCCTGGGGATCCGCGCCGACACCTGGCTGCACGAGGTGGGCCAGAGCCAGTACGAGATCAACCTGCTGCACGGCGACCCGGTGGCCGTGGCCGACCAGGCCTTTCTGTTCAAGACGGCGGCGCGCGAGATCGCGCTGCAGCACGGGTTGAACGCCGTCTTCATGGCCAAGCCCATCAGCGGCCAGGCCGGCAGCTCCATGCACCTGCACCAGAGCGTGGTGGACGCGCAGGGCCGCAACATCTTCAGCCAGGCCGATGGCTCGGCCAGCGAAGCTTTCCTGCACTACCTCGGCGGCCTGCAGGCCTACACGCCCGACCTGGCGCTGGTCTACGCGCCGTCGGTCAATTCCTACCGCCGCTACGTGGCGGGCAGCCAGGCGCCGATCAACGTGGCCTGGGGCCACGACAACCGCACCACCGGCCTGCGGGTGCCCGACAGCCCGCCCGCGGCCCGCCGGGTAGAAAACCGCCTCGCCGGTGCCGACGCCAACCCCTACCTGGCCATGGCCGCCACGCTGGCCGCCGGGCTGGCGGGGATTGATGAGCGCCTGCCGCCCAGCGAGCCGGTGCAGGGCAACGGCTACGACCTCGCGCGCGGCCTGCCGCGAACTTTTTCCACCGCCCACGACCAAATGGCGCACAGTGAGCACGCGCCGCGCCTGCTGGGCGAACGCTTCGTTCGGGGCTACCTGGCGGTGAAGGCGCTGGAGCACGACCACTACCTGAACGAAGTCAGTGCCTGGGAACGGCGTTACCTGCTGCCACAGGCTTGAAATACACCCCGTTCACCCTCACTATGATCTGGCCGTTTTTCCTACCTTCGGAGACTTCATGAAACGCATCCTGCTGTTCGTTCTGACCAACTTTGCCGTCATGGCGGTGCTGTTGATCACCACCCGCATCCTGGGCGTGGACCGTTTCCTCACGGCCAACGGGTTGAACATGACGGCACTGGCCGGGTTCTCGCTGGTGATCGGTTTTGGCGGCGCCATCATTTCGCTGCTCATCAGCAAGCCCATGGCCAAGTTCAGCACCGGCGCGCGGGTCATCAACCAGCCCCAGACCGCCGACGAGGCCTGGATCGTGCACACGGTGCAGAACTTCGCCAGCAAGGCCGGCATCGGCATGCCCGAGGTCGCCATTTACGAGGGCGCGCCCAACGCCTTCGCCACCGGCGCCTTCAAGAACTCGGCCCTGGTGGCCGTGTCCACCGGCCTGCTGCAGAACATGACCAAGGAAGAAGTCGAGGCCGTGATCGGCCACGAGGTGGCCCACGTGGCCAATGGCGACATGGTCACCATGACGCTGATCCAGGGCGTGATGAACACCTTCGTGGTGTTCCTCAGCCGCGTGATCGGTTACGCCGTCGACGCCTTCCTGCGCCGTGGCAGCGACAGCCACTCCGGCCCCGGCATCGGCTACATGGTCACCACCATCGTGATGGACATCGTGCTCGGTTTCCTCGCCGCCATCATCGTGGCCTGGTTCAGCCGCCAGCGTGAGTTCCGCGCCGACGCCGGCGCCGCCAGCCTGATGGGCCGCAAGCAGCCCATGATCAACGCCCTGGCCCGCCTGGGCGGCCTCACCCCCGGCGAACTGCCCAAGACCATGCAGGCCATGGGCATCACCGGTGGTCTGGGCAAGCTGTTTTCGACCCACCCGCCGATGGAAGAGCGCATCGACGCGCTGCAAAAGCTCTGAAGCTGAGTGCTGAAGGCACAAAAAAGGGCGACCCGAGGGTCGCCCTTTTTTGTGGTCCGATGCCCAGGCGCTTCAGCGCCAGTCGCGGTCCCAGTGCTCGTCCATCATGCGGCGGCGGTTGTCTTCTTCATAGGCGATCTGCGCCTCGACCGGTTCGGCCTGGTAGACGCGGGAGCCGCTCACCACACGCGTCATGACGGGCTGCAGGTCTGGCCGTTGATAGCGGCCGTATCCGTCGTAGCGCTGGTGCGAGCTGGCCATGGCTGGCGTCACATTCACCCGCACATGGCGCCCCGGTTCTTCCGGCATCTGCACCTTGTATTTCACGCCGGCATATTTGTAGACCACGTCGTAGCCCACGGTGCGGCTCTGGTACTCGGTCTGGGTGTGGCACTGGCGCACCACCTGCGTGCTGGGCTGGCCATGGCCTTCGATGCGGTTGCCCACCACGGCGCCGCCCACCAGTCCGATCACGGTGGCCAAGGCGCGGCCGTTGCCGTCACCGATCGCGTTGCCCATGGCGCCACCGGCGATGCCGCCGATCACCGCACCGGCACCCGTCTTGCGTCCGGGCACCACAACGGTCTCGTCGCGGCAGACCTCGCGCGGCACGGCGATGCGCTCGACCAAGGGTGTGCTGCTGAGCACGCGGGCCCGTTCTTGCCGGGCTTGGGCCAGGCCGCTGGCGCTCACGCCGATCAGGGCGGCAAGGACGGGAATCAGGACGGGCTTGTTCAGAGACTTCATGGAGAGCTCCTGTGTTGAGGTGCCTCCATGGTGCGTTGCCCGTGTCAAGCCCACTTGGGGCCTGTGTAAAGCTGCCCGGCCACTTGTAACGACCGGTGTCCGCCGCGGTTTCGGTCTCAGGCGGCCGGCTGCAGGCCGAGCAGATCGCGTGCCAGCGCCTCGGCCACCTTGAGGCCGTCCACCCCGGCTGAGAGGATGCCGCCGGCGTAGCCCGCGCCTTCGCCCGCGGGGTACAGGCCGCGCGTGTTCAGACTCTGCAGGTCGGGGCCGCGCGTGATGCGCAGCGGTGACGAGGTGCGCGTTTCCACGCCGGTGAGCACGGCGTCGGCCATGTCGTAGCCCTTGATCTTGCGGCCGAACACGGGAATGGCTTCGCGCATGGCCTCGATGGCGTAGGCGGGAAGGGCGGGGGCGAGGTCGCCGAGCTTCACGCCCGGCTTGTACGAGGGCTGCACGCCGCCCCATGCGGTGGACGGCCGCTGCGTCACGAAGTCGCCCACCAGCTGGCCGGGCGCGTCGTAGGTGGCGCCACCCAGTTCGTAGGCCCGGGCCTCGAGCTGGCGCTGCAGCACGATGCCGGCCAGCGGATGCGTCTGGCCCCGCGCCGCCAGCGCCTGGGCCTGCTCGGCGTAGCGTGTGCCGTCGGCGTCGCCGAAGGCGGCGGTCCACTGCGGGGTGTCTTGCGGGAACTGCTGTGGAAAGTCGGCCGGCTCGATGCCCACCACCAGGCCCGCGTTGGCGTTGCGCTCGTTGCGCGAATACTGGCTCATGCCGTTGGTGACCACGCGGCCCGGCTCGGAGGTGGCCGCCACCACGGTGCCGCCCGGGCACATGCAGAAGCTGTAGACCGCGCGGCCGTTCTGGGCGTGGTGCACCAGCTTGTAGTCGGCCGCGCCCAGCAGCGGGTGGCCGGCGTGGCGGCCCCAGCGCGCACGGTCGATCACGCTTTGCGGGTGTTCGATGCGGAAACCGACCGAAAACGGCTTGGCTTCGAGGAACACACCCGCATCGTGCAACAGGGCGAAGGTGTCGCGCGAGCTGTGGCCCAGGGCCAGCACCACGCGCCGCACCGGCATCTCCAGCGTATCGCCGCTGTCGAACCGGCGCACCCGCAGCGCCGCGATGCGCTGTTGGCCGTCGCTGTCGGGCGCCAGCGTGAGGCCGCAGACCTGGTGCTGGAAACGGATCTCGCCACCGAGCGCGACGATCTTGTCGCGCATGGCCTCGACCACTTTCACCAGCTTGAAGGTTCCGATGTGCGGGTGGGCCTGGTACAGGATCTCGGGCGGCGCGCCGGCCTCCACGAATTCGTTCATCACCTTCCGGCCGAGGAAACGCGGGTCCTTGATCTGGCTGTAGAGCTTGCCGTCGGAGAACAGGCCGGCGCCGCCCTCGCCGTACTGCACGTTGCTCTCGGGGTTGAGCTGGTGCTTGCGCCACAGGCCCCAGGTGTCCTTGGTGCGCTCGCGCACGGGTTTGCCACGCTCCAGCACGATGGGCTGGAGGCCCATCTGCGCCAGCGCCAGCGCGGTGAACAGGCCGCAGGGCCCCAGGCCCACCACCACCGGCCGGTCGGCTTCGTCAGTCGGCCAGCCCGCTGGCGCTTGGCCGGGTGGCTGCCAGGCCATGTCGGGCGTGGGCTGGATGTGCGGGTTCTTGTCGTGTTGTGCCAGCAGGGCCGCTTCCTGCGCCGGGTCCACCAGCCTCAGGTCCACGATGTAGACGGCGAGCAGGTCGGCCTTGCGGGCGTCGAAGCTGCGCTTGAAGACGTGCAGATGGGCGATGGCGGCGGTGTCCACACCCAGTGCCTGTGCGGCCAGCCGCGTCAGGGCCTCGATCGGGTGGGGCGGCGGCTCGCGGTCGGCGTCGGTTTCGGTGGGCGCGTCGGCGGCGCGGCGGTGTTCGGCCGGCACCTCGGCCAGGGGCAGTTTCAGTTCGGCAATGCGGATCATGGCGTTGGCTTGTGTTTATCAAGCAGCGGGGGCGTTATTGTCGCCGTTCCACCGGCGCGCTTGCGTCGGTAAATATACCCGGGTAGAATAATTTAATCCGGGTAAAACAAAGCCATGCCTCCTTCTCAATCCTCTTCGCTGTCCGCCGTGCCACCACGGGTCCCCGCGCTGTGGCGCGTCTACCTGATGTTCCTGGCGCCCATGGTGCTGTCCAACATCCTGCAGGGCCTTTCGGGCACGCTCAACGGCATCTTCATCGGGCAGATGCTCGGCACCCACGCGCTGGCGGCGGTCTCGGGCATGTTTCCCATCGTGTTTTTCTTCATTTCGCTGGTGATTGGGCTGGGCGCGGGCGCCTCGGTGCTGATCGGCCAGGCCTGGGGGGCGCGCGAGCCGCACAAGGCGAAAGCCATCGCCGGCAGCGCCCTCACGCTGGGCGCGCTCATCGGGCTCGTGGCCGCGGTGCTGGGCACCGCCTTCGCACGCGAGGCCATGGTGGCGCTGGGCACCCCGGCCGACGTGCTGGCCGACGCCGTGGCCTACGCGCGGATGATGATGCTCTTCATGCCACTGCTGCTGGTGTTCATCCTGCTCACGCAGCTGCTGCGCGGCGTGAGCGACACCATCTCGCCGCTGCTGGCGTTGCTGCTGTCCACCACCGTGGGGCTGGTGTTGACGCCGGCGCTCATCCAGGGCTGGCTGGGCCTGCCCCGGCTGGGCATCCAGAGCGCGGCGGTGGCCGGTTTCGTCTCCACCGCCGCCGCCCTGATTTTCCTGGCGCTGCGCCTGCGTCACCTGGGCCATGTGCTGGCGCCCGACCGCGAGCTGCTCAAGGCCCTGCGGCTGGACCGCGCCATCGTGGGCAAAGTGATGCGCATCGGCCTGCCCACGGGCCTGCAGATGGTGGTGATCTCGTTGTCGGAACTGGTGATCCTGGCGCTGGTCAACGGCCACGGTTCGCAGGCCACCGCGGCCTATGGCGCGGTCACGCAGATCGTGAATTACGTGCAGTTTCCGGCGCTCTCGATCGCGATCACGGCCTCCATCCTGGCGGCGCAGACCATCGGCGCGGGCCGGGTCGAGCGCCTGGGCGCGATCCTGGGCACGGGCCTGTGGCTCAACGCCGTGCTCACCGGCGGCCTGGTGCTGCTGGGTTACGCCCTCTCGCACACGGTGCTGGGCCTGTTCCTCACGCAGGCGCCGGTGCTGGCGCAGGCCGAGCACCTGCTGCACCTGATGCTCTGGAGCATTCTGGTGTTCGGCTTCCAGGCCGTGATCGGCGGCGTCATGCGCGCCAGCGGCGACGTGCTGGTGCCCATGGCCATTTCGGTGTTCTGCATCCTGGGGGTGCAGCTGCCGGTGGCCTACGCGCTGAACGCCCGCCTGGGGCTGGAAGGCATCTGGATCGCGTTCCCCGTGGCCTATCTGGCCATGCTGGGCCTGCAGACGGCGTACTACCGGGGCATCTGGCGCCACCGGAAGATCCGACGCCTGGTGTGACGCGTGGTGGAGTGCGGGATAATCGCGTCCGTGAAGCGCGCCAGGCCGTCGCTGGCACAGCCCGCAAGGGAACCCGAAAGGGAGTGCTGGAGGAACGTCCGGACTGCACAGGACAGCGTAGGAGGTAACACCTCTCCACCGACAAGCCCGACGAGTTCGCTCGAAGGGCCCTAAGGTGAGGATCAGAGCAACAGAGACGAGCCGCTTCAGTGCGGGTGAAACGGGCAATCTCTACGCGCAGCAATACCAAATAGGCCAGCGTTGACGTGGTTCCGCGGAGCTGGCGGGTAGGTAGCACCGAGCCGATTGGGCGACCATCGGCCCAGATGAATGGCGGTCACACCGGGGGCAACCCCGGTGCACAGAATCCGGCGTAACGGCGCGCTTCACACTATTTTTTCCCCCCCACGCTCCGCCGCTGCGCGGGTCGCTGCCCCCCGAGGGGGCTGGGCCTGCCTTGGGGCGGCCCGGCGGCTGGCCCGTTTGCGGCCCCTTCCCGTGTCTGCTGGGCGGGTCAGCATCGCGGCATGTAGCCCGTGCGCAGGGCAAACGCCCAGTCGGGGCGGTTCCGTTGATCGGCCAGCAAGGCCATGGACTCATGGTCGTACGGCACGCTGATCAGGTCACAGATCCAGCGCCCGTTGCGCTTCTCGACCACCGCATAACGCGCGTCCGGGCTGCCGTTTTCGATGCGGTGGTAACTCGACAGTGGGTACGGGTGGTCGTCGTCGTAGGCGGGCAGGCCCACGCTGCCCGGGTTGACGATCAACAGGCCCCGGCCAAGCCTCACGGATCTGGGCACATGGGTGTGTCCGCAGACGAGCAGGCCGATGTGCGGCGGAATGCGCCCGTCCAGCCGCTCCTCGATGTCCGCCGACGTCGCCAGCCGAGCCTCTTCACCCACCGGCGTTTCCAGCAAATACTCGATGTCGCTGCGCGGGCTGCCGTGGCACAGGGCCACGTCGCTGCCCAGTCGGTCGGGCCACATCGCTCCCTGGTGCAACCGGGGGTCGCAGGGGTCCGCGTGGCTGGCCAGCCAGGCCTTGTCGGCGTCGGTCAGCTGGCTGCTGGTGTAAGCGTCCGTCGGGCTCTGGCGCGGCAGGGGCAGGCGCAAGACCTGCCGCTCGTGGTTGCCCGCGACGTGCAGCCAGGGCAGGGTGCTCACTGGGCTACCCTCCGTGCTTCGCACTGCGGGGCTGAGCGCCTTCGGAACGGCCGGGCGGCGCAGGCGCTGAGCGGTCTCCACCGGCAGCAAAGGGCCGCTGAGGGTGTCGCCCAGGTTGACGACCTGGTGCACCTGGCGGCGTTCGATGTCTTGCATGACGGCCTCCAGGGCGGCCAGATTGCCGTGGATGTCGGATACCAGTGCCAGGCGCATACGTCCTCCCGTTGCTTCAGAGATTGAAACCGCCCAGGCTCTGGAGGCGCTCCACGTGGGCCAGCAGCGAGCGTTTGGCCACCGGCCACAGGCGTTCGGGCACGTCGTCGTAGGCGAGCTTCACCCAGTCGTCCATCGTGCCCTCGGGTTGGTGTTGCATGGCGCGCGCCACCTTGGCTTCGCGCGCGAGACGGTGGGCTTTCAGATGCGCAATCGCTGCGCGGGCGCCGCCGTGTTCCGGTGCACTCGGGTTGTCCGCGGTTCGCTTCAGGTCGCCCAGCACGTAACCGTGCGCCGGCAGGATGAAGTCAACGCCATGTGCCTCGCACAGCCGGTCCAGCTTGTCCAACGAGTCGAGGTAGTCGCCCATGTGGCCGTCGGGTGGGTCGATCACGGTGGTGCTGCCGTTGAGGATGTGGTCGCCGCTGAACAGCAGGCCGTCTTCTTCGAGCAGCAGGCAGAGGTGGTTGGCCGCGTGGCCGGGGGTGTGGACCACCTGCAGCGTGTGTGTGGCGCCGTCCTGACCCTGCAAGACGAGGCGTTCGCCATCGGCCAGCGCGCGTTCGGGCGTGAAGCGGCTGTTCTCGCGCGAGGTGGGCGCGCTGGGCAGGCCGAGGATGGGCGGTTTCTCCGCGCACAAGGCTTGCAGCCGCGCGGCGCCCGGTGAATGGTCGGGGTGCGAGTGGGTGCAGACGATGGCGCGGATGTCGCCGCCCGCGGCGCGCCACAGGCGCTCAATGTGTTCAGGAATGTCCGGTCCGGGGTCGATGGCGATGTGGCCGCTCACCGGGTCGCCCACCAGGTAGCTGTTGGTGCCCGGGCCGGTCATGAAGCCGGGGTTGGGCGCGGTGAGCCGTTGCACGTTCTTGAGCAGCGGCACCGGGCGCCCGGTCTGCCAGGCCAGCTCGTGCACGATCTGGCCGTGGGGGCTGACCAGGGCCAGCTCGCCAAACGGGCCGTCGTGTTCCATGTGGCGCGACTCGTGGCCGTTCAGCAGCCCGGCGCGCGGGCAACTGGTGAACAGCGGTTCATCGTTGACCGCACAGGCTTTCAGAACATCGTCCACGGTTTCGTACGCCTGCAGCCGCTCCAGCGTGCGGACGGTCGGAAAAATGATGAAGAAGCCGCCTGCCGCGTGGCGTGCCAGTGCGTCGGCTGGGCGCACCCAGACCGGCTCGAACTGCTCGGTTTCGTCGGCCACCGGCTCCTGGCCTTCGGGCATGCGCGCGACGAGAAAGGGCACGTCGAAGCGGCGCGGCAGGTCGCGGTCGGTGATCCAGTGGGCGAGCACGAAGACCTCGGCGCCCGCGAGCGTGAGGCCCTGCGCCGCGCATTGGGCGGCGAACGGGGCCTGGCGGTCGAGCGCCGCGATCTGCGCGGTACCCAGGTGCGAACCGTCGGCGCGCCGGGCGAGCAGGATGCCGAGTTCTTCAAAGCTCTCGCGGATGGCGGCGATGGCCTGCGTCAGGTGCAGGTCGCTTTGTGTCGCGCGGCGGGTGGACTGGCCGTGCGATTGCGCGTCGGCAGCGTCGATGCCACCGCCGGGGAACACGTAGGCGCCGGGCGCGAAGCTCGCCGTCATGGAGCGGCGTGTCATCAGCACTTCGACGCCCGGGTTGGCGGGGTCGACGCTGTCGCGCAGCAGCAGCACGGTGGCGGCGGGGCGCAGGGCAGCGGGCGTGCGGACGGGGTGCAGGAGTTGGGATGAGCGGACCATCCGCACATTGTGCTGCGACCGCCAGTCCGTCGCTGTCGCCGGGGTCTTGGGGCTAGGCAACGCTGAACAAGTCCCTCGTGGCGCGGGCATCCTGCTCTCGGGCGGTCTGCGGCGTTGCAAAGCCTCGCTGGGCCGCCCGGCCCGTCTGCGTTTTGCGCCTTGCAGCCCATCCCGACTGCAGGCGCCCGCATCCACGGGGACTTATTCAGCGTTGCCTTACGAGGTGGGCCCGAGGGCGATCATTTCGGGCGACAGGCCCTGCCACGCCATATCGAAGCCCGCCGTGCGCCGGGCCGGCGGCAGCGGCGGCGTGCGCAGCGCCCAGTGGGTGCCGGCGGTCACGCTGTCGATCACCGGCACCGGTACGTCGGCCTGCACCGCCGCGGCCATGCCGGCCAGGCCCGCGCCACCCAGGATGACCGCCTGCACGCCAAGCTGGTGGGCCGCGTCGCGGCAGGCCTGGGCCAGCAGGCGGTGGGCGGCGGCCGGATCGGCGGCCAGCTGGGCGCCCGTGGGCACCACGGTGTGGATGCCGGCGAGCTGTTGCGCCTGGCCCAGCGCCTGCGCCAGCCGCTGCAGCATCGGGCCCCAGCGCTCTCCGCCGGTGACGATGGCGTAGCGGCCGTGGCGGGCTGCTTCGATGAAGGCCGCTTCGGCGAGGCCGGTGACCGGCGCCGGGCTGGACTCGCGCAAGGCCATCAGGCCCGGGTCGCCGAAGCAGCCGATCAGCACCGTGTCGGGTGGGGGTTCGGGGCTGGCCAGTGCGGCGGCCCAGGCGTCGAGCGCGGCGTGGGCGGCCACGGCGTAGCTGGCTTCGTCGGCGATGTAGGGGGCGCCGAAGCGCGCGGTCACGGTGCGGACCTGCACGTGCGAACCGGCGGCAGCCTGCACATGGGTCTGCAGCAGCGCGCTCACGCGCTCCGAGGTGTTGGGGTTGATGACCAATAGGCGCTTCATGAGCCGAACAGTTCCAGCAGATCCGGCGCGGCTTCGGGCGTCGCGGAAAAGCTCAACTGCGACTCCAGCCGCTCCAGGTGCTCGCGCATCAGGCGCGCCGCTTCGCGTGCATCGCGCAGCTTGATGGCCGAGAGCAGGGCGCGGTGCTCCTGGCAGCCGCAGGCGGTGGCGTCTTCGCGCGCCTGGTGGTGCGGCGCGCTGTAGGTCATGAGGATCAGCGAGGTGCGCGAGACCAGTTCGCGCAGGATGCGGCCGAGCGTGTCGTGTCCGGCGTGGTCGGCGATGTGCAGGTGGAAGTCGCCCGAGAGCCGGATCGCGCGGCGCATGTCGCCTGCGGCCCGTGCCGCCTCTTCGTCGCGGATGCAGCGGGTGAGGGTCTGGATGTCGGCCGTGGTGGCCGAGGCGATGAAGCGCTCCACCAGCGTGGGTTCGATCATGCACCGCACCTCGAACACCTCGCGCGCCTCCTGTTCGCTGGGCTGGGCGATGGAGGCGCCGCGGTTGGGCGTGAGCGTGACCACCTGCTCGTTGGCGAGCCGCACCAGCACCGGGCGGATACGCGTGCGCGAGACACCGAAGGCCTCGGCCAGCCGGTCCTCCACCAGCTTGGTGCCGGGCGGCAGCCGGTGGTCGAGGATGGCCGAGATCATGCGCTCGTAGATGTCTTGATCGGACAGTGATGTCATCGCTTCCTCAGCAGCATGGCCAGGCCCACGGTGATGCCGATCACCGCGAAAGACACCACGGTGGTCACGGTGCCGAGCGCGTAGATGGCCGGGGTGGTGACGGTGGAGGTGAGGCCCTGCAGCTCCAGCGGCAGGGTGTTGACGTCGCCAATGGCCTGCGAGGTGCGGGCGATCTCGTCCCAACTGAGCGTGAAGCCGAACATGCCGATGCCGACCACCGAGGGTCCGATCAGCGGCAGCACCACGTGGCGGAAGGTCTGCCAGGGCGTGGCGCCGAGGTCGCGCGCGGCTTCCTCGTAGGCCGGGTTGAAGCGGTTGAACACCGCGAACATGATCAGCAGGCCAAACGGCAGGGTCCAGGTGAGGTGCGCGCCCAGGGCCGAGGTGAACAGGCCCAGCGCCGTGCCATATTCCTCCAGCGTCGTGGTCGCGCCCACCGCTTCGAGCAGCCACTTGAGCGCGCCGTCGAGTAGGCGGAACTGCAGGCCGATGCCCAGCGACACGATGATGGACGGCATGATCAGGCTGGCCACGGTGACGTAGAACAGCACGTTGCCGCCGCTCAACTTCTTGCGGAACGCCAGCCCTGCCAGCACCGAGAGCAGCACGGTCAGTAGCATGACGATACCGCCCAGCGTCAGCGAGCGCAGGAACGCCGCACCGATGTCCACTGTGCCCAGTCCCTCGGCGAGTTGACGGAACCAGTGCAGCGACACGCCGCGCAGCGGGAAGGTGAGGCCGCCTTCCGGCCCCTGAAAGCTCAGAACGAAGATCACGAACATCGGGCCGTACATGAACAGCACGAAGAGCGCGAAGATCAAAGCCAGTGGCCAGAAGCCAGGGGCGCGCGATTCGGAGGAATGGGCCATGCTCAGAGTTCCTTGCGAATGTCCACGAGCCGCGTGAGGCCCCAGATGATCATCAGGACGACCGCGAGCAGAATCACCGCGTTGGCCGCGGCCAGCGGGAACTGCAGGTAGCTGGTCTGCACCTGGATGATCTTGCCGACCGAGGCGATCTGTTGCCCGCCCATGACGCCGATGGTCACGAAGTCGCCCATGACGATGGTGATGACGAAGATCGAGCCGATGATGATGCCGGTCTTGCACAGCGGCACGATCACGTTCCACAGCGTCTGCCAGGCGCTGGCGCCGGCGTCGCTGGCGGCTTCGAGCAGGCTGCGGTCGATGCGCATCATGCTGTTGAAGATGGGCACGATCATGAACATGGTGTAGAGGTGCACGAAGGCCAGCACCACCGAAAAGTCGGAGAACAGCAGCCACTCGATCGGCGTCTCGATCAGGCCCAGGCCCTGCAGCGTCTGGTTGACCAGGCCATTGCGCCCGAGCAGCGGCACCCAGGAAATCATGCGGATCACGTTCGACGTCCAGAACGGCACGGTGCACAGGATGAAGAGAGCCGTCTGCATGCCCGAGGACCGCACGTGAAACGCCAGGAAATACGCCACCGCAAAACCCAGCACCAGGGTGATCAGCCAGACCAAGAAACTGAACTTGAGCGTGGACAGGTAGGTGGACAGCGAAACACAGAAATCACCGTGTTCGGTGAGCGTGGAGCAGCCTTCGAAGATGGCGAAGTAATTGCGCAGCGTGAACGCCGGCAGCAGCTCGTACTCGTTGAAATCCCAGAAGCTGACCATCAGCACTAGGCCCAGCGGGATCAGGAAGAACAGCACAAACACCAGCGTGAACGGCGCCGCCTGCCACCAGGCGTGCAGCGTGCGGTTCGGGCTGTCGGCGACAGGACCGGCGGTGGCGGTGGATGTGCTGCTCATGGGTTCAAAAAATCAGATGAAGAGCGGAAGACGGAGGGCGAAGCAACACGGCGAGCGCAGCGAAGCCCCCTCCAGGCTTTGCCGGGCCGCCAGTGGCGCCCCCCTGTGGGGGGCTGAGGACCGCGGCTCCGAGCCTGCCTGCGCAGGCTTGGACGGGACGAAGGGTCATCGCCTCTGGCGATGACGCGGCCTGCAAGGCACGCCGCAGGCGGCGCGGGGGGCGAGTTCGTGGCCGCTTACGCGGCCACGAACTCGTTCCATTTCCTCACCATGTACTCGTTCTCATCCATCACCGCGTTCCAGCAGGCGATGCCACCCATGCGCGCCTCGTAGCTGCCGCCGTCGCGCACCGCACCGGCCTTGGCCAGCACGTCGCCATTCGGGCTCTTGATGTCCTGGGTGGCGGCCTTGCCTTCCATCCAGTAGGCCCATTCGTAGGCTTCCATCTTGGATTTGGCGGTGTCGAGCACGGCGCTGTAGTAGCCCTGGCGGTTGAGGTAGGCGCCGGCCCAGCCGTCGAGGAACCAGTTGATGAACTCGTAGGCACCGTCGAGCTTGCGGCCCGACAGCGTGGCGGGCAGGCCGAAGCCGGCGGCCCAGGCGCGGTATCCCTCTTTCAGCGGCTGAAAGTTGCAGGCGATGCCCTTGGTGCGCACGGCGGTCACGGCCGGGCTCCACATCGACTGGATCACCACTTCGCCCGAGGCCATCAGATTCACCGACTCGTTGAAGTCTTTCCACAGCGCGCGGAACTGGCCGGCCTTTTTGGCTTCGATCAGGGTCTTGATCGTGAGGTCGATCTCGGCCTTGGTCATGTTGCCCTTGTCGGGGTACTTGTAGAGGCCCATGGCTTCGACCACCATGGCCGCGTCCATGATGCCGATCGAGGGGATGTTCAGGATCGCGGTCTTGCCCTTGAACTCGGGGTTCAGCAGTTCGGCCCAGGAGTTGATGGGGCGCTTGATCAGGTCGGGGCGGATGCCCAGCGTGTCGGCGTTGTAGACCGTCGGGATGAGCGACATGAACTGCGTCGGCGATTTGGCGAACACCTTGCTCTTTTCGCCTTCGAGGAAGATCACCTTCTTGGGCGCCGTGCCCTGGTCGCCCACGGCCTTGCCGGCCACGGTGCCGGTGGTGAACAGCGGGGTGATCTTGTCGGCGTTCTTGATCTTCTTGACGTCGATGCCCTTCAAGTTGCCGGTGGGCACGATCTTCTTGAGCGAGAAGTATTCGGTGTCGATCAGGTCGAAGCTGTTGGGCGCGGTGACGGCGCGTTTGGTCACGTCGTCCGTGGTCACGGCCACGTACTGGATCTTGATGCCGGTGTCCTTCTCGAACTTCTCGGCGATGGTCTTGTCCTGGTTCACCGCGGTGCCCAGGTAGCGCAGGGTGATCTTTTCCTGGGCGATGGCCGGCGAGATGCCGCTGGCCAGGATGCCGGCCATGCCGGCGGTGCCCTGCAGCAGGCTGCGGCGCGAGAGGCCCGTGGCGGGCGTGGCGGAAATGGGATCGATCGGATCGGACATGGTGAAGCTCCTGTGGCTGGGGTTGGAACGGGGAAAGGGATGCGGGAACGTTGGTGTGGGTGGCGGGCCGTCAGGCAGCGCCGAAGCTGTGGGCCTGTTCGGGTGCCCAGGTCAGGCCGACGCGGTCGCCCGGGTGGTAGGGGGTCTGCACGAAATCGGCCTCGGACAACATCACCGACACCTTGTCGCTGGCTTCGGCCTGATCCAGCTGCAGGCCCAGCAGCACGTAGCTGCCCTGGTACTCGACATCGCTCACGGTGGCGGGCCAGCCCGCACCTTCGACCGGTGCGAGGCGGATGTGGTCGTTGCGCACGGCGACCTTGCCCACGGTGGTGTCCAGCACGTTGTGGCCACCCATGAAGCGCGCCACGAACTCGCTGGCTGGGCGGTTGTAGACCTCGTGCGGCGAGCCGACCTGTTCGATGCGGCCGTGGTTCATCACCACCATGGTGTCGGCCAGGGCCATCGCCTCTTCCTGCGAATGGGTGACATGGATGAAGGTCAGGCCGAGCTCGCGCTGCCAGTGGCGCAGTTCGGCACGCATCTGGATGCGCAGGAAGGGGTCGAGCGCGGAGAGCGGCTCGTCGAGCAGCAGCACGCGCGGCTGGGTGATGAGCGCGCGCGCCAGCGCCACGCGCTGCTGCTGGCCGCCGGAGAGCTCGCCCGGTTTGCGCGCGCTGAGGTGGCCCATGGCCACGCGCTCCAGAAGGTTCTGAGCCTGGCCGTGGCGCTCGACCTTGTCCACGCCCTTCATCTTCAGGCTGAAGGCCACGTTGTCCAGCGCCGAAAGGTGCGGAAACAGCGCGAAGCTCTGGAACATCATGGCCGTGCCGCGCGCGGCGGCGGGCAGGCCGGTGATGTTGCGGTTCTCCAGCAGGATGTCGCCGCTGGTGGTGCTCTCGTGGCCGGCGATCATGCGCAGCGTGGTGCTCTTGCCGCAGCCCGAGGGGCCCAGCAGGCAGCAGTAGCTGCTGGCGGCGATGCGCAGGTCGATGCCGTCCACCGCCACGCTGCCCTGGGCGTAGCGTTTGGTGAGGGCGATCAGTTCGATGGCGGCGGGCGTGGGGGAGGAAGCGTCCATGCCGCACCGTGATGCACGAGGCGTGCCAGGCTTTTTGTACGCAATGCGCACAAGATTGTGTACAAAATGGCACGCTTCTTGTGCGCAAAGCGGTGTCGCGGAGCCGTCTATGGGCCGCGCCGGTGCGCGCGCACCGCCGTGAGGCGCGCCACGGTGCGCGGCCCACGCGCCGCCGGGCGGCTTGATGGGCGGATAATTCCGCCCATGCACATCCGCTTCACCAAAATGCAGGGCGCGGGCAACGATTTCGTCGTGCTCGACGAGACACGCGGCCCCCTGGGGCTCAGCCATGCGCAGTACCGCTGGCTGGCCGACCGCCACTTCGGCGTCGGTGCCGACCAGATCCTGAGCGTGCGGCCCTCGCCCGGGCCCGGGCTGGACTTTGAATACCTGATCCACAACGCCGACGGCGGCGAGGTCGAGCACTGCGGCAACGGCGCACGCTGCTTCGTGCGCTACGTGCACGACAAGGGGCTGACCACCCTCAACCCGGTGCGCGTGAAGGTGAAGCAGGGCGAGATCAGCCTGGCGCTGAATCACGACGGCCGCGTCACCGTGGACATGGGTGCGCCCGTGTTCGCGCTGGAGCGCGTGCCGTTCGACGCGAGCGGCCTGGTCTCAACGACGATGGGCAATGTCGAGCGCTGGCCGCTGGCCTTGCCGGACGGCGATGAGGCGCTGGTCTGTGTGCTGTCCATGGGCAACCCGCACGCCGTGCAGCTGGTGGACAACGTGGACACCGCCCCGGTCCTGGTCCAAGGCCCGCAGATTGAATGGCACCCGCGCTTCCCCGCGCGCGTCAACGCCGGCTTTCTGCAGATCGTCAACCGCGGCCAGGTGCGCCTGCGCGTGTACGAGCGCGGCGCCGGCGAGACGCTGGCCTGCGGCACCGGCGCCTGCGCCGCCGTGGTGACCGGCATCCGCCTGGGCCTGCTGGATGCGAAGGTCGACGTGCACACGCACGGCGGCGTGCTCACCATCGAATGGGTCGACACGCCGGCCCACGACGCCCCGGTTTTCATGACCGGCCCGGCCACCACCGTGTTCGAGGGCGAGATCGACGTGCCCGACCTCGACTGATCGCGCGCTTTTCGCGCCTGGCCTGCCTCCTTTTCCGCCCGACCATGACCCCGAACACCATTCCTCCGATCACTGAAGACGACATCGCCAACTACCTGGCCAACACCCCCGACTTCTTCGTGCGCCACGCCAGCCTGCTGGGCACGGTGCAACTGACCAGCCCGCACGGCAGCCGCGCGGTGAGCCTGCAGGAGCGCCAGGCCGAGTTGCTGCGCGACAAGATCAAGGGCCTGGAGCAGAAGGCGGTCGAGATGATCCGCCACGGCAATGAAAACTCGGCCATTGCCGATAAGCTGCAACGCTGGACCACCGAACTGCTGCTCACGCGCGACCCGCGCGAGCTGCCCTGGGTCGTGGTGCGCGAGATCGCCTCGCAGTTCCAGGTGCCGCAGGTGGCCGTCAAGGTCTGGGGGGTGTCGCCCGAGTTTGCCGGCGAGCCCTACGCCCAGGGCGCCAGCGAGGATGTGATGGCGTTTGCCGCCTCGCTCACGCTGCCCTACTGCGGGGGCAATCCCGGGCTGGAGGCCGCGCAGTGGCTGGACGACCCCAAGGCCGTGGCCTCGCTGGCGCTGATTCCCCTGCGCAGCGTGGCCGAGCCCCAGGCCTTTGGGCTGCTGGTGCTGGCCTCGAACGACGAACAGCGTTTCGCGGCCGACATGGGCACCAGCTTCCTGGAGCGCATCGGTGAGCTCACCAGCGCCGCGCTCTCGCGGCTGCGCCCCGAGTTCTGAGAGACTGAGAGTCTTTCGATCATGCCCGCTCACCACGCCAAAACGCACCCACTCCGCGTTGCAAATGCGCGCCATAGCCCGAGCTATGGCTGTGCTTTGCGCCTTGATTGGGCACGTTTTGACGCGTTGCTCGGACACGCCCGAAAAACTCTCAGCCTCTGAGACCCGAGCACCGCATGAACGGCCCGCTGTTGCCCACGGACGTGGCCCTCGGGCAGGCCGACGATGCCGCGCTGGTGCAGGCCTATCTGGCGCACGTACGGGTCGAAAAGCGCCTGGCCGAGCGCACCGTGGTGCTCTACACCGCCGACCTGGACAAGCTCGTCGGGCAGGCGGGTTCGGCCGGGGTGGCGTTGCGCCAGGTGCAGAACGCCCACATCCGCCGCTGGGTCGCGCAGATGCACAGCGGCGGGCGCAGCGCACGCGGCATCGCCCTGATCCTGTCGGGCTGGCGCGGTTTCTACGTGTGGCTGGGCCGCCAAGGCCTGGTGGAACACAACCCGGTGCAGGACGTGCGCGCGCCCAAGGCGGGCAAGCCGCTGCCCAAGGCGCTGGGCGTGGACGAATCGGTGCAACTCGCTTCGCACGTGGAAGAAGCCGACGACCCGGCGCTGGAGGCGCGCGACGCCTGCATCACCGAGCTGCTTTACGGCTGTGGTCTGCGCATCGGCGAGCTGGTGGGGCTGGACGTGGCGGCCAGCGCCAGCGCACGCGGCTGGATCGACGCGCCGGCCGGCGAGGCCCATGTGCTTGGCAAAGGGTCCAAGCGGCGCAGTGTGCCGGTGGGCCGCGCGGCGCTGGCGGCCTTGGCCCGGTGGCTGGAACTGCGCACCGCCTGGGTGGGCCACAAGCCACAGGCCTCCGCAGCCCTGTTCGTCGGGGCCGGTGGCCAGCGCCTCACGCCGCAGCACATCCGCGTTCGGCTCAAACGCCGCTCGCTGCTGGCCGGCCTGGCCACACCGGTGCACCCGCACATGCTGCGCCACTCGTTCGCCAGCCACGTGCTGCAGTCCAGTGGCGACCTGCGCGCGGTGCAGGAGTTGCTGGGCCACGCCAGCATCAGCACCACGCAGGTCTATACCCGGCTCGATTTCCAGCATCTGGCACAGGTGTACGACGCGGCCCACCCGCGGGCGCAGGCCCGTGCCAGGGACGCGGGCGGCGATGGCCCGGCCCGCCCACCGGCGGCGGGGGTGGTGCCGGCGCGCAAGCCCGGGCGCTGACCGGTCCGGGGCGCGGGGTCCGGATGCCCGGGCGTGAGAGCAGGGGCGGGTTATCCCTGTAGGATTTGCCGGCCCAGCCCCGACAATCGTTTCATAAGCAATTGCTTCTTAATATCAGGAGACCCCCATGTTCAAGTTCCTCATTGCCCTCAAGTCGCTGCTGCTCGCGGGGCTCGTGGCCACCTCGTTGTCGGCGCAGGCGGCCGACGACGCGATCAAGGTCGTCTATCACATGAGCGAAGGCATTCCCCAGGCTTCGCGCGCCATCAACAACATCCGCAACCACCTGGCGGCCGACCCCAAGACCAAGATCGTGGTCGTGACCCATGGCCTGGGCATCGACTTCCTGCTGGACGGCGCCACCAACCAGATGGAACAGCCCTTCGCAGGCGCCATCGGTGAACTGGCGGCCAAGGGCGTGGAATTCCGCGTCTGCAACAACACCCTGGTCTCGCGCAAGATCGACCCGGCCCGGGTGGCGATGGAAGCCAAGATCGTTCCGTCGGGCGTGGCCGAGGTGGCCCGGCTGCAGGCCCGCGAAGGGTTTGTTTACCTGCGACCTTGAACAGGAGCACCCCCGCGCCGCCTGCGGCGTCACCCCCTCAAGGGGGCGGCACTGGCCGTCCGGCAAAGCCGGCCCGGCGGTGCCCTGGAACCAACTGCCCCTTGTTCGACCGCAGCCTCTCCCGCGCGAAGTGACTTCGATCGAGGATGCGGTGGAACCGGCTTCGCCGGGCCACTCGCATCGCCCCCCTCCGGGGGGGTGACGCCGCAGGCGGCGCGGGGGGAGGGGCCTCCTGCGGCGCGGGGGGGACAATAGTCCTCATGAAAATTATTCGACTGAGAGCCGGTAAAGAGCGTTCGCTGCTGCGCCGCCATCCCTGGGTGTTTGACGGCGCCGTCGCCAAAGGCGGCGGGGACGCGGGCGAAACCGTGCGCGTGGAAAGCGCCGAAGGCCAGTTCCTGGCTTGGGGTGCGTTCTCCCCGGCCTCGCGCATCCGCGTGCGGGCCTGGAGCTTTGACGAGGCGCAGCGCATCGACGCCGCTTTTTTCCGCGACACGCTGGCGCGTGCCATCGCCCTGCGCGAGCGCCTGGGCATCGAAAGCAACGGCGTGCGCCTGGTGCACGGCGAGTCCGATGGTCTGCCGGGCCTGATCGTGGACCGCTACGGCGACACGCTGGTGGCCCAGTTCACCGCCTGCGGCGTGGAGCGCTGGAAGGCCCCGATCGCCGACGCCCTGATCGAACTCACCGGTTGCCCGCGCCTGTACGAGCGCTCCGACACCAGCAGCCGCAAGCTCGAAGGCCTGCCCGATGCCACCGGCTGGCTGCGCGGCAGCGGCGAGACATCCCTGGAGCTGCAGGAACACGGCTGGCGCCTGGGGCTGGACATCGCGCACGGTCACAAGACCGGCTATTACCTGGACCAGCGCGACAGCCGGCGCGTCTGTCATGAATACACCAAGCGCCTGTGTTTTGCCCACGTGCTCAACTGCTTCAGCTACACCGGCGGCTTCAGCGTGGCCGCGCTGGCCGGCGGGGCAGGGCACGTGACCAGCATCGATTCGTCCGGCCCGGCGCTGGAGCAGGCGCGCGCGAACCTGCTGCTCAACGGGCTGGACCCGGCACGGGCGACCTTCATGGACGCCGACGTCAACACCGCGCTGCGCCAGTTCGTGGCCGAGGGGCGCAGCTTCGATGCCATCGTGCTCGATCCGCCCAAGTTCGCACCCACAGCGGCCCACGCCGAGCGCGCCGCCCGTGCCTACAAGGATCTCAACCGCCAGGCCTTCAAGCTGCTCACGCCCGGTGGCGTGCTGTTCACCTTCTCCTGTTCGGGTGGCATCGGGGTGGAGCTGTTCCACAAGATCGTGGCGTCGGCTGGGCTGGACGCCGGCGTGGACGGCGCGATCCTGCAGCGCCTGGGCGGCGCCTGCGACCACCCGATGACCATCAACTTCCCCGAAGGCGAATACCTCAAGGGCCTGGTGGTGATGAAAAAGGCGTAGAACGCGTGGGTCGCATACACTCCCCCGCTGTTTCGTTCCCCGCCACCCCGTTGCCGGAGTCTTTCCCGCCATGTCCCTGATCCCCGCCACCATCCTCACCGGCTTCCTCGGTTCGGGCAAAACCACGCTGCTCAAGCGCGTGCTGACCGAGGCGCACGGCCAGAAGATCGCGGTGATCGAGAACGAGTTCGGCGAGGAGAACATCGACAACGAAATCCTGGTGGCCGACACGCAGGAAAACATCATCCAGATGAGCAACGGCTGCATCTGCTGCACCATCCGCGACGACCTGCGCGCCACGCTGCACGATCTGGCCGAGAAAAAGCGCAAGGGCGAACTCGATTTCGAGCGCGTGGTGATCGAGACCACCGGCCTGGCCGACCCCGGCCCGGTGGCGCAGACCTTCTTCATGGATGACGAGGTCGCCGAGCAGTATTTGCTCGATTCCATCCTGACCCTGGTGGATGCCAAACACGCGGCCGACCAGCTCAACGACCGCCAGGAGGCGCGCCGTCAGGTGGGCTTTGCCGACCAGATCTTCATCAGCAAGGCCGACCTGGTGAGCCAGGACGAGCTCGACGCGCTGATCCACCGCCTGAAACACATGAACCCGCGCGCGCCCATGCGCCCGGTGCATTTCGGCGAAGTGGCGCTGAGCGAAGTGTTCGATCTGCGCGGCTTCAACCTCAACGCCAAGCTCGACATCGACCCGGACTTCCTCAAGGTCGAGGATGACCACGACCACCACGATCATGAGCACGGCGAGCACTGCAACCACCCCTCGCACCAGCACGGTCACGAAGGCCAGGGTCACCACCACCATCACGACGACGATGTGAAGAGTTTCGTCTACCGCGCCACCCGGCCCTTCGACCCGGCCAAACTGGAAGACTTCCTGGGCGCCATCGTGCAGGTCTATGGCCCGCGCATGCTGCGTTACAAGGGGGTGCTCGACATGCAGGGCACCGACCGCAAGGTCATCTTCCAGGGCGTGCACCAGCTCATGGGCAGCGACCTCGGCCCACCCTGGGCCGCGGGTGAGGCCCGCGAAAGCAAGATGGTGTTCATCGGCCTGGACCTGCCACGCGACATCCTGGTCCAGGGGCTGGACCAGTCGCTGGTCTGACCCGATCCGCCGGCACGTGATGGCATGACGATCGAATGAACAGGATCTGATCGTGCTCTTTGTCTCGCTTCTCCAACGATTGGGATTTCGATCCAACCCGGCGACGGTTCCTGCGGAACCACCGTCGTTACAATCGCGCCCCAAGTCGATTGCCCGACGGCCCGCGCTGAAAGCGGATCGAGGCGCTCAGAAGCGGGACCGTAATAAGGGTATAACAACGAATCCGTCGGCACAGCCGGCGCAAGATGGCGTACCGTTGGCCCCGGCCAGCGGCGATGTCCCGCCCCTAGACCACGCATCGTCAGGTACTGAGAGGAGACCCGTTGTGAAAGCCCCGGCCACCAGGACAGCGAAAAAAGGCAAGCCCGCCGCAACGGGTGTCAAGGCCAGCTCGTCCGCCACCGCCTCCAGGGTGCCCGCAACCAGCAAGTCAGCCGCCAAGGTGGCACCGAAGCCCCCAGCCAAGACCGTGGTCAAACCCGCGGCCAAGACCGGGAAGACGTCCTCCGCCCCCAAATCCGTGGCGCCGGTGAAAGCCGGCCCATCCAGCAAGCCCAGCAGGACCGCGGCAAAAACCGCCGCTGTCAGCGCCACACGACCGGTCAAGCCGGTCAGCAAAACCATGGCAAAAACTGCTGTCAAACCTGTCGCAAAACCCGCCGCCCCGGCACCGGCCAAACCGGTTGCGAAGTCCGCTGTCGCCAAGCCGGCGGTCAAAGCAGCTGTCAAGCCCGCCCCGGCGCCTGTGTCCAAAGTCCCCTCCAGAACTGCACCGGCCACCGCCTCGGCGTCTGCCACCAAAACCTCCAGCACCCGTTCGCCCGCCGCCCCGGCCAAGGCCGCGACGCCCATGCCCGTCGTCGAGCCCACGCCAAGGCCTTTGGGCAAGCGGGCCGCGAAGAAGGTCATGATGGAACAGATGACGCAGGCGGCGGTGATTCCTACCCACGCACCCGATGCCGCCAAGGCGACTTTTTCCACCATGAACGAACGTGCCGTAATGACCCCTCCCGTGCCATCCTCCATCCAGAAAGACCCCAAGCGGGCCAACAACTGGAAAACCGTGCCGGTCGAGCAACTGACCGACCAGGATATTCAGGCCATGCCGGACAGTGAATACATGAGTGAACTGCAGCTCAGCTACTTCCGCCGCAAGCTGTCCCAGCTCAAGGCCGACATGCTGGCCAACGCGGGCGAAACCACCGAGCACCTGCGTGAAGACACCGTGGTGGTACCCGATCCTGCCGACCGCGCCACCATTGAAGAAGAGCACGCCCTCGAACTGCGCACCCGTGACCGCGAGCGCAAGCTGCTCAAGAAAATCGAGCAGGCCATCGCCCGCATCGATTCGGGCGACTACGGCTATTGCGAAGAAACCGGCGAAGCCATTGGCGTCGGCCGCCTCATGGCACGGCCTACCGCCAGTCTCTCGCTGGAAGCGCAGCAGCGCCGCGAGCTCAAGCAGAAGATGTTCGGGGACTGAGTCTTCGCGGTCCATCCCATCTGCAGCCCCTTCCCCGACAACGACCCGACATGTCCAAGGACGAATCCAACGGCGGTTTTCTGTCCAAGGTGGTGAAATTCGTGCGCCATCCGACCACCAGCTGGTCGGACCTGGACACACGATCCGCCGATCGCGAAAGCGAGTACAGCAAGGCGGCGCTCAAGGAAATGATCGAGCGCAAGCGGCGCAACGACTTCGTGCGCAAGCGCGAATTCGACATGCTGCGCAAAATCCGCAGCCGCGAAGCCTCCGGGGGCGAGGGGCAGGGGGTGAGGCCCTCGTTCTTCCAGAGCAGCCTGCCGTCGAAACCCGACGACCGGGCGATGACGCTCAAGAAGATCGATGAGATCGAAGCCCAGATGTCGATGCAGTGGTGGAAGACCAAGGGACCCGACTCCCAGGCCACCGCGAGCTCCAGTCTGGGTTCGGGTACGCATTCCACGGGGGGCACGCCTCTGGAGCGCAAAGCCGAAGCCCACGACAAATCGGTCGCCGGGGTCGAAGCCAAGCGGCGTACCGCACAGTACACCGAAACCGAAGCCTCTCCCTTGCCCGAGAGTACGGCGCCCGCGCCCAAACCCGCTCCACCTCCAGCGCCTTCCCCGGTGCCGGCCGCCACCCCGGCTGCCGCTGCTGTGGGTCCGAAGGAAAAAACCGAGAAGGGGCGCAAGCTGTGGGGGCCATCCCGTGAGCAGGAGTTGTCGCGCGACCTGCACCAACCCTCGTCGTCGCCGGCCCGTACCGGTTTGATGGCGCCCTCCGGAAACAGTGTGCAGCCGAGTGCCAGCTCCGGGTTTTCGGCCTCGCACTTTTTTGCGCTGGATGTGCAGGAGATCGCCCAGGACCCCGAAGTCGAAGAGGCTTCCATCCGGTTTGCCAACGGCGACGATGCCGGCGCGGAACAGGGGCTGCTCGACGGTCTGGTCGATGGAGGCGCGCGGGCCCAGCAGGTGGACGACTGGCTGGCCCTGTTCGATCTGTACCGCGCCACTGGTCAGCTCGCGCCCTTCGAGAGCCGGGCGGTCGATTTCGTCAACCGCTTCAACCGGTCGGCGCCGCAGTGGTACGACATGCCTGAGATCGTGTCCAGCATGAGCGGAAAGACCTTCACGCCTTCGTCCGGACCGAACCGGGCGGTCTGGGTCTGTGAGGCGGACGTCGACGCGCACGCGGTGGGCACGTTGCAGAACGTGTTGCTGCGCGCCAGCAAGCCCTGGGTGCTGGACTGGTCGCCGATCGAGAGCATCGATGTGAAGGCCGCGCGGGCGCTGCTGGGCGTGTTCACGCTCTGGGGCGACCAGGACGTGGAGCTGCGCTTTTATGGCTCGTCGAACCTGCGGGATCTGCTCAAGTCCCTGACGCCCTCCGGTCGGCGCGACGTGGAGCAGCTCTGGTGGGAGTTGCGCATGGCCGTGCTGCGGGTCATGAACCTGGTCGATGAGTTTGAGCTGGCCGCTCTGGACTTCTGCGTGACCTACGAGGTGTCCCCGCCGGGCTGGGAGAAGCCCCGCTGCCATTTCCTCGGACTGTCGACGGATGCCTCGGACGAGGTCGGCCAGTCGGTGTTGGGCGAGGTGGTGCTGGAGCAGGCGCCCTCGACCTACCCGGGCGAGTCGGTGCTGGAAAGCCAGAGTTCCGAACTCAACCAGCTGGGCCTGGTGGAGCTGTCGGGTGAAATCCGCGGTGACCCGCAGGCCACGCTGGAGACGCTGGAGCGACGTCTTCAGGGGGCGGACGTGATGATCATTTCATGCCGCAACCTGATCCGCGTCGATTTTTCGGCCGCGGGCACCCTGCTCAACTGGGTCTCGGGCCATCATGCGCAAGGCCGCCTGATCCAGTTTGTCGATGTCCATCGACTGGTATCCGCCTTCTTTCACGTCATCGGAATCACCGAATACGCCAAGGTGGTGGTTCGGAACGATTGAGGTTGAGCTCCCCCGCGCCGCAAGGGTCTGACCGACCCCCACCGCGCTGCGCGCTGCGCCCTCAAGGGGGCGGCACTGGGGGCCCGGCAAAGCCGGTTCCGCGGTGCCCTTGGAAACATTTCCTTGCCTCGACACGGGGCTTGAGCTTGGTCTGATCATCCCCACTTGCTAGCCACCTATGGAAAATTTTCACGGAACCACCATTGTTTGCGTGCGTCGGGAGACGCCGCAAGGCGTGCAGGTCGCCATCGGCGGCGACGGCCAGGTGACCCTGGGCAACATCGTTGTGAAGGGCACTGCGCGCAAGGTGCGCAAGCTGCACCACGATCAGGTGCTGGCCGGTTTTGCCGGCGCCACCGCCGATGCCTTCACCTTGTTCGAGCGTTTTGAGGCCAAGCTGGAAAAACACCAGGGACACTTGGTGCGCGCCGCGATCGAGCTCACGCGCGACTGGCGCACCGACCGGGTGCTGCGCCGGCTCGAAGCCATGCTGGCCGTGGCCGACCGCAGCGCCGCGCTGATCATCACCGGCAATGGCGACGTGCTGGAGCCCGAGCACGGTGTGGTGGCCATCGGCTCGGGAGGAGCCTACGCCCAGGCCGCCGCCCGCGCCCTGATCCAGCACACGGCATTGAATGCGGAAGAGGTGGTGCGGCAGTCGCTCGCGATCGCGGGCGAGATCTGCATCTACACCAACATGAATCACACGATCGAAACCCTGGAGTGAAACACATGAGCGCAGCGCCGGGCCGCCCCAAGCAAGCTCGCACCCCCTTGGGGGGCAACGAAGTACACGCAGTGACGAGTGTGGGGGCCCTATGTCTTCCATGACGCCCCAGGAGATCGTCTCCGAACTCGACCGCTTCATCATCGGCCAGAAAGGCGCGAAGCGCGCCGTGGCCATTGCTCTGCGCAACCGCTGGCGCCGTCAGCAGGTGGACGAAAAACTGCGGCCCGAGATCACGCCCAAGAACATTCTCATGATCGGCCCCACCGGCGTGGGCAAGACCGAGATCGCGCGCCGCCTGGCGCGGCTGGCCGACGCGCCGTTCATCAAGGTCGAGGCCACCAAGTTCACCGAGGTGGGCTATGTGGGCAAGGACGTCGACAGCATCATCCGCGACTTGGCCGACATCGCGATCAAGCAGACGCGCGAGATCGAGATGCGCAAGCAGCGCGCCCGTGCCGAGGACGCGGCCGAGGAGCGCATCCTGGACATCCTGATTCCACCCCCGCGCGCATCGGGCGCCGAGCCGTCCACCGTCCTGACCACCGAAAGCACCGCACGCCAGGCTTTTCGCAAGAAGCTGCGCGAGGGCCAGCTCGATGACCGTGAAATCGAAATCGATCTGGCCGAGCCCCGCCCGACCATGGAGATCATGGGGCCGGCCGGCATGGAAGACATGGCCGAACAGCTGCGAGGCATGTTCAGCCAGCTCGGACAGGACAAGCGCCGCACCCGCAAGCTCAAGATCGCCGAAGCCATGCAACTGCTGATCGAAGAGGAGGCGGGCAAGCTGGTCAACGAAGAAGAGATCAAGATCCGCGCGCTGCAGAACGCCGAGCAGAACGGCATCGTGTTCATTGACGAGATCGACAAGGTGACCTCGCGCAGCGACTCGGGCAGTGCCGAGGTGTCGCGCCAGGGGGTGCAGCGCGACCTGCTACCGCTGGTCGAGGGGACCAACGTGTCCACCAAGTACGGCGTCATCAAGACCGATCACATCCTGTTCATTGCCAGTGGTGCGTTCCATCTGGCCAAGCCCAGCGACCTGATTCCCGAGTTGCAAGGGCGTTTCCCCATCCGGGTGGAACTGCAGTCGCTGTCGGTGGACGATTTCGAGGCCATCCTGACCCAGACCCATGCCTCGCTGGTGCGCCAGTACCAGGCGCTGCTGGCCACGGAGGGCGTGACGCTGGCGTTCACGCCCGAAGGCATCCGGCATCTGGCGCAGATCGCCTGCGATGTGAATGAACGCACGGAAAACATCGGCGCGCGCCGACTGGCCACGGTGATGGAGCACCTGCTCGACGAAGTCAGCTTTTCCGCCACCGGTTTGCAGGGCCAGACCATCACGGTGGACGCGGCCTACGTGGACGGCCGTCTGGCCGAGCTCAGCCGCAACGAGGATCTGTCGCGCTACATCCTCTGAACAACCCCGCCTGAGCTGTGGAAACCGCGTGCTGCCTCGGGCGGGCGCGGTTTTTTCGTTGGACGGGACACCGGTAGCACCTGCCATCGCCTGGGGGATCGCTCTGCCCCTGAGCGGGGTTCAAACGTAACAGCGTTTTCAAGCATCACATTCAGAGGCCGTTCTAAGTACTTGCTTTTGCTGCTTTTTTAAGCGGTAAATTGTTTCAAAGTATGTTCTAAGTGCTTGATTTTATTGAAAAAATAAGTAGCCGTGCGTTGCAGTTCCTGATTTTCCTGATAAAGTGGGAAAATGTGCAATTAAGTGGTGAAAAGTGTTTTTCAAGGAATGACAGCGGTGTTTCAGGGTGCCTCATCTCTCAGTCTCGATGCCAAGGGTCGGCTCTCCATGCCGACCCGGCACCGTGACGCCCTGAGCGCCGCCGCCAGCCAGCTCACCATCACCAAGCACCCACACGGCTGCCTCATGGTATTTCCTCGCAATGAGTGGGAACTGTTCCGCGAGCGCATCGCGGCGCTGCCCATGCAGGCGCAGTGGTGGAAGCGCATTTTCCTGGGCAATGCCATGGATGTGGACATGGACGGGTCCGGCCGTGTGTTGATCTCGCCGGAGCTGCGCGCGGCCGCCGGCATCACCAAGGACGCGGTGCTGCTGGGCATGGGCGCCTATTTCGAGCTCTGGGATGCGCAGGTGTACGCAGCCCAGGAGGCCGAAGCGATGAAGGCCGACATGCCCGATGTCTTCAAGGACTTTTCTTTCTAAGGGCAGCGGTGCAAGGCGCATGGAACCACCAAACCGTCCTGTTGACCGAAGCCGTGGCGGCACTGGCGATCAACCCGGACGGACACTATGTCGACGCGACCTTCGGCCGCGGTGGGCATTCGCGCCTGATCCTGCAGCAGCTCTCCACGCGGGGGCGTCTGACGGCCTTCGACAAGGATCCGCAGGCCGTGGTGGCCGCGCAGGAACTGGCGGCCAGCGATGGCCGCTTTTCCATCCGGCACCAGGGCTTCTGCCACCTGGGCGAACTGGGGGCGGCGAGCGCGGACGGGGTGTTGATGGACCTGGGCGTGAGTTCGCCCCAGATCGACGACCCCGAGAGGGGTTTTTCTTTTCGCCACGATGGGCCTCTGGACATGCGCATGGACACCACGCGCGGCCAGAGCGTGGCGCAGTGGCTGGAAACGGCCGAAGTCTCCACCCTCGCGGAGGTGATACGTGAATATGGCGAAGAACGGTTTGCTCAACCGGTTGCAAAGGCGATTGATCGTCGCCGACAGGAACGGGGCCCTATTCGAACCACCCGCGAGCTGGCCGAAGTCGTGGCTGGCGCGGTCAAAACCCGCGAGCCGGGCAAGGACCCTGCAACGCGCACATTTCAGGCTTTTCGGATTTTCATCAACGCCGAGCTTGAAGAGCTGCAACAGGCGCTAGAGGCCAGTCTGCATGTCTTGCGTCCCGGAGGGCAACTGGTGGTGATCAGCTTCCATTCATTGGAAGACCGCATGGTCAAGCAGTTCATGGCGCGCCATTCGCGCGCCGTGGTGGACCGCCGCGTGCCTTTCGCCGAGCCCGCGCCCATGCAACTGATCCACGTGCGCCGCGTCATGCCATCGGACGCCGAAGTGCAGGGCAACCCGCGCTCGCGCAGCGCGGTGATGCGCGTGGCCGAGCGCACGGAGGCGGGCGCATGATCCGCCTCAACCTGGTTCTGCTGATGGCGGTGCTGGCCAGCGCTTTCTATCTGGTGCACACGCAGTACGAGTCACGGCGCCTGTACACCGCGCTGGACCGCGCGCAGGCACAGTCGCGCAAGATCGATGCGGAACACGAGCAGCTGCAGGTGCAGAAGCAGGCCCAGGCCACCTCGGCGCGTGTGCAGCTGATCGCCACCCGGCGGCTGCAGATGCGTCCGGTCAACCCCGCCATCACCGAATACGTGACGCTGTACGCGCCGCAGGCGCCCGGCCTGGCGCCCGATCAGGGAGGCCGACCATGAGCCGGCGGGCCAGTCGCAGTGTCAGCTACAGCGCAAGCCCGCTGCTGGCGAGCAAGACGCCGGTCTGGCGCAGCAAGTTCATCGTGGCGGCGCTGGCGCTGGCCTTTGCCGGGTTGGGCGCCCGCGCGGCTTACGTGCAGGTGTTTGGCAACGAGTTCTTCCAGCGCCAGGGTGAAGTGCGCTTCGCGCGCACGCTGGAACTGCCCGCCAACCGTGGCCGGGTGTTGGATCGCAACGGCCTGATCCTCGCCTCCAGCGTCGTGGCGCAGAGCATCTGGGCGATTCCGGAGGATGTGGACAAGAGCGAGCCCAAGCTGCGCGAGTTGGCCAAGCTGCTCGGCATGCCCTTGTCTGCGCTCAAGAAGCGCCTGGCCAACGAGGACAAGACCTTTGTCTGGGTCAAGCGCCAGGTCGACGAACCGGTGGCCAACGAGATCGCCGCGCTCGGCATCAAGGGCATCTACCTGCGGCCCGAGTACAAGCGCAAGTATCCCGAAGGCGAGGCCGCGGCCCATGTGGTGGGCTTCACCAACGTGGAAGACCGGGGGCAGGAAGGGGTCGAGCTGGCCTTCAACAAGGAGCTCTCGGGGCGCAATGGCTCGCGCCGGGTCATCAAGGACCGGCTCGGCCGTGTGGTCGAAGACGTGCGCGACGTCGTGCCACCGGTGGACGGCCCGGATCTGCAGCTTTCCATTGACAGCAAGGTGCAGTACTTCGCCTACCAGAAGCTGCGCGAAGCGGTGCAGATGCACAAGGCGCGGGGGGGCAGCGTGGTGGTGCTCGACACCCGGACCGGCGAAGTGCTGGCGCTGGCCAACTACCCGAGCTACAACCCCAACCTGCGTCTGAACCTCAGTGGCGAACAGCTGCGCAACCGGGTGTTGACCGACAGTTTCGAGCCGGGCTCGACCATGAAGCCCTTCATCGCGGCGCTGGCGCTGGACAAGGGCCTGGTCACCCCGACCACGCAGATCCAGACCGCGCCGGGGCACATGACCATCGGTGGCTCCACCATCAACGACGCGCATCCGAACGGCCTGCTCACGGTCAACGAGATCATCCAGAAGTCGAGCAACGTGGGCGCGGTCAAGATGGCCATGCAGATGTCGCCGCGCGAAATGTGGGAGACCTTCGCCCAGGCCGGATTCGGCCAGAAGCCACAGGTGCCGTTCCCGGGCGCGGTCAGCGGGCGCCTGCGCCCCTACAAGACCTGGCGCCCGATCGAACAGGCCACCATGAGCTACGGCTACGGCCTGTCGGTGTCGCTGTTCCAGCTGGCGCAGGCCTACACCATCTTCGCGCGCGATGGCGAACTGATCCCGGTGAGCATGGTCAAGACCGACGGGCCCACGGATGGCGTGCGGGTGTTCAGCGAAAAGAACGCGCTGGCGGTGCGCAAGATGCTGGAGATGGCCACCGGCCCAGGCGGCACGGGCCAGCGTGCACAGACCATGGGCTATTCGGTGGGCGGCAAGTCGGGCACCGCGCGCATGCAGGAAGGCAAGGGCTATGCCGAGAAGAAATACCGCAGCTTCTTCGTGGGGCTGGCGCCGGTGGAGCAGCCGCGCATCGTGGTGGCGGTGATGGTCGACCAGCCGAACAACGGCGCCTATTACGGCGGGGTGGTGGCCGGCCCGGTGTTCAGCGAGACGGTGCAGCAGACCTTGCGCATCCTGGGGGTGCAGCCCGACATGAGCGTCAAGCCGCAGATCTTCAGCGAAGTGGTGGAGGAGCCGTTTTGAACCCCCCCCGTTGCTTGCTCACTGCGTGTAGCCGCATCCCCCCCCAGGGGGGCAACACCTGCGCCCCGGCTAAGCCGGTTGCGCGGTGTTCTGGGATGGAGCCCTCTTCCATCGTGCGGAGTCTGGTTGTTGGGGGTGGTGCTTGATGCTCACACTCCAAACCCCTCAAGCCGTGGCCGACTGGCTGCGTGAGCGTGTGCGCGGGCAACTGCACTGCGACAGCCGCCGCGTGCAGCCGGGAGACGGTTTCGTGGCCTGGCCGGGCGCTGCCACGGACGGGCGCCGCTATGTGGCCGGCGCGCTGCAGGCTGGTGCCGCTGCGGCGCTGGTGGAGCGCGACGGTGCCGAGGCGTTTGATGTCGGCGACGACCGCGTGGCCGCTGTGCCGGGGCTCAAGGCGCAGGCCGGTCCGATCGCCAGCGCGTTCTACGCCGACCCCAGTGCGGCGCTGGACCTGGTCGCCATCACCGGCACCAATGGCAAGACCTCCAGCGCCTGGTGGGTCGCTCAGTTGCTCTCGGCCGCCGGAAAGCCCTGCGCGGTGGTGGGCACGCTGGGCATCGGACAACCCCCGCTGGCGGGCGACCAGGGCCATGCGCTGGTGCCGACCGGCCTGACCACCCCCGACCCCGTGCTGCTGCAGGCGCGCCTGCGCGGCATGGTGGACGCCGGCCTGACAGCCTGTGCGATCGAGGCCTCGTCCATCGGTCTGATCGAAGGCCGGCTCAACGCCTGCCGCATCCGCGTGGCGGTGTTCACCAATTTCACCCAGGACCACCTGGACTTCCACGGCAGCATGGCCGACTACTGGGCGGCCAAGGCCGCGCTGTTCGACTGGCCCGGCCTGGCCAGCGCGGTGCTCAACCTGGACGATCCCCGGGGCGCGGAACTGGCGCAGACCCTGGCCCCACGCGGCCTCGACCTCTGGACCGTGGCGCTGGACGACGGCACGCCAGCCGCCCCGTCGGCGCGCCTGTGCGCGCGCGACATCGCTTTCACCCACAACGGCATGCGCCTGACCGTGGTGGAGCGGGATGCATCGGGGGCCGAGGTGCAAAGCCATGCCCTGAGCCTGCCCATGGTGGGGCGCTACAACGTGTCCAACCTGCTGTGCGTGCTGGCCACGGCACGCGCGCTCGGTGTGCCGCTGGCCGACGCCGTGCGCGCCTGCCAGGCCCTTACCCCGGTGCCCGGCCGCATGGAGCAGGTGCCCGCGGTGGTGGGTCAGCCGCTGGTGCTGGTGGACTACGCCCACACCCCCGATGCGCTGGAAAAGGCCTTGCAGGCCCTGCAGCCGCTGGCGCGGCAACGCGGCGGCGCGCTCTGGGCGGTGGTGGGCTGTGGCGGCGACCGCGACGCGAGCAAACGCCCCCTCATGGCTGCCGTGGCCGAGCGCGAGGCGCAGCACGCCGTCTTGACCAGCGACAACCCGCGCAGCGAAGACCCGCTGGCGATCCTGGCGCAGATGCGGGCCGGCCTGTCGATGCCCGCCCGCGCCGTGGTCGAAGCCGATCGGGCGCTGGCGATCGCGCAGGCGGTGCAGCGTGCCGGCGCCGACGACGTGGTGCTGATCGCTGGCAAAGGACACGAGGACTACCAGGAAGTGAAGGGCGTGAAGAAACCGTTTTCCGATCTGGCGCAGGCACAGGCCGCGCTGCAGCAGCGCGCCGCCGCGCAGGGAGCGCAGGCATGAAGACCATCACCGAGCTGTTGACCCGACTCACCGGCGCACGGGCCGTGGGCACGGTGGACGCGCCCATCGGCCGCGTGCACTCCGATACCCGCAGCCTGCAGCCGGGCGATCTGTTCGTGGCGCTCAAGGGCGAGCGCTTCGATGCGCACGACTTTCTGCCGCAGGCACGCGCGCAAGGCGCTGTGGCCGCCATCGCCCACGCGGGGTTGGCGCAGGCCGGTCTGCCAGGTGTGGAAGTGCCCGACACGCGGCTGGCCCTGGGTGAGCTGGCGCGCCTGTGGCGAGAGCAGTTCCAGCTGCCGCTGATCGCCGTGACCGGCAGCAACGGCAAGACCACGGTGACGCAGATGGTGGCGTCCATCCTGCGCGCGGCCGCTGGTGACGCCGCCCATGCCACGCAGGGCAATCTGAACAACGACATTGGCGTGCCGCTCACGCTGCTGCGCCTGCGCGAGGAGCATCGCCTCGCGGTGATCGAACTGGGCATGAACCACCCCGGCGAAATCGCCTACCTCGCCGCGCTCACCCAGCCCACCGTCGCGCTGGTGAACAACGCCCAGCGTGAACACCAGGAATTCATGGCCACGGTGGAAGCGGTGGCGCGCGAAAACGGCCAGGTGATCACGGCCCTGCGCGGCGAGGGCGTGGCGGTGTTCCCCAGCGACGACGACTACACCGGGGTCTGGCGCGAACTGGCCGCGGGTCGGCGCGTGATGAGCTTCAGCGACAGCGATGCGGCGGCCGACGTGCACGCCCTGCAGGCCGACTGGCGCGACGGCGCCTGGGCTTTGTGCCTGGCCTCCCCCGCCGGGGAACTGGCCTGCCGCCTGCGCATCGCCGGGCGGCACAACGTGCGCAACGCGCTCGCGGCCACCGCGTGTGCCCTGGCCGCGGGTGTGGCGCTGGCCGACATCGGTCGCGGGCTCGACGCCTTCGAGCCGGTGGGCGGACGCTCGCGCGCGCTCTCGCTGCCGCTGGCCGATCGCAGCGTGACCCTGATCGACGACACCTACAACGCCAACCCGGACTCGGTGGTCGCGGCCATCAACGTGCTGGCCGAGCTGCCCGGCCCGCGTCTGCTGGTACTCGGTGACATGGGCGAGGTCGGTGAACAGGGTGTGGCGTTTCATCTGGAGGTGCTGCGCCATGCGCAGGCCCGCGGCATTGAGACCGTGCACTGCGCCGGTGACTGGATGCGCAAGGCCTGCGCCGCGTTGCGCGCCGCTGGCGAGCCCGTGCCCACGCACTGGGACGACGTGGCCGCCCTGGCCAGCCATGTGAGCGCTGCCGTGGCCGCGCCCGGCGCATCGGCGCTGTGCAGCGTGCTCGTCAAAGGCTCGCGCTTCATGCGCATGGAACGCGTGGTACAGGCCCTGCAGGCGCTGGCCAGCGCACACCCAACACAAGAACACAAGGACGCATCGCATGCTGCTTAGCCTGGCCCTGTGGCTGCAAAGCCTGGGACCCGAGTTCGGGTTCCTGCGGGTATTCCAGTACCTCACCTTCCGTGCGGTCATGGCCGCCATGACGGCGCTCATCGTCGGGCTGGTGGCCGGTCCGTACTTCATCCGCCGCCTGGCCGCGCTCAAGATCGGCCAGCCGATCCGTGAGTACGCGATGCAGACCCACCTGAGCAAGGGGGGCACGCCCACCATGGGCGGGGTGCTGATCCTGTTCTCGATCGCGCTGTCCACCCTGCTGTGGTTCGACCTGTCCAACCGCTTCGTCTGGATCGTGCTGCTGGTCACCCTGGGCTTTGGCGCCATCGGCTGGGTAGACGACTGGCGCAAGGTGGTGCGCAAGGACCCGGAAGGCATGCGCTCGCGCGAAAAATACCTCTGGCAATCCGTCATCGGGCTGGTGGCGGCGTTCTACCTGGTGTTCAGCGTGTCCGAAACCAGCAACCTGCGTGTGCTGGGCCTGTTCGTCGACTGGGTGGCCTCCGGGTTCACCGTGGACCTGCCGCCCCAGGCCGGCCTGATGGTGCCGTTCTTCAAGGAAATCAGCTACCCGCTGGGGGTGTTCGGCTTCGTGGTCATGACCTACCTGGTGATCGTGGGGTCGAGCAACGCCGTCAACCTCACCGACGGCCTGGACGGTCTGGCCATCATGCCGGTGGTGATGGTGGGTTCGGCGCTGGGCGTGTTCGCCTACGCCACCGGCAGCGCCGTGTTCTCGCGCTACCTGCTGCTGCCGCACATCCCCGGGGCGGGCGAACTGCTGATTTTCTGCGCGGCCATGGCCGGCGCGGGTCTGGCCTTCCTGTGGTTCAACACCCACCCGGCCCAGGTCTTCATGGGCGACGTGGGCGCCCTCGCATTGGGCGGCGCGCTCGGCACCATCGCCGTGATCGTGCGCCAGGAAATCGTGCTCGCCATCATGGGCGGCATCTTCGTGGTCGAAGCCCTGTCGGTGATGCTGCAGGTGACGTATTTCAAGTACACCAAACGCCGTTTCGGCCAGGGCCGCCGGCTGTTCCAGATGGCGCCGCTGCACCACCATTTCGAAAAAAAGGGCTGGAAGGAAACGCAGGTCGTGGTGCGCTTCTGGATCATCACCATGCTGCTGTGCCTGATCGGCCTGTCGACCTTGAAACTCCGTTGACCCCATGTTGAACCTGAAAGACCAACACGTTCTCATCCTGGGCCTGGGCATCTCCGGCCTGGCGATGGCGCGTTGGTGCGTGCGCCACGGCGCCCTGGTGACCGTGGCCGACACGCGCGACAACCCGCCGCACCGGGCGGCGCTGGGGGCCGAGTGTCCGCAGGCCACCTTCGTGGCCGGCCCGTTTGACGAGGCCCTGATCGCGCGCGGTGCCTGGAACCTGATCGCCCGCAGCCCGGGGCTGGCGCCCGACCAACTGGCCACGCTGCGTGAGTGGGCTCAGGCGCAGGCGGTGCCGTTCGTGGGCGAACTCGATCTGTTTGCCCAGGCGCTGCGCGACCTGTCGGCACGCGAACCACTGCCCTACCAGCCCAAGGTGCTGGCGATCACCGGCACCAACGGCAAGACCACCGTGACATCGCTCACCGGTCTGCTGATGCAGCGCTGCGGCCTGCGCGTCGCCGTGGCAGGCAACATCGGCCCAGCCCTGCTGGACGTGCTGGCCGCAGCGCTGGACGCCGAAGCGCAGGCCGAAGCCCAGGCGCAGGCTGAAGCCGAAGCGCTGGCCCAAGCCGAGGCGGCGCAACGGGCCGAGGCGGCGGCGGAACAACCGCCGGTTGCCGTCGTGGCGGAACCGCCGTCCGCGCCGGACGAGAGCGGCGGACAGCCCGCGGACGCCCAGGCCGAACTGTTGCCCGCCGACGAAGACGAGCCGCTGCCCGTTTCCGACGAGGACGGCGCACCCACCCTGCTGGTGCCGCCGCCCCCCGAGCCGCCCCAGCCACCGCATCTGCCGGCGGTATGGGTGCTCGAACTCTCCAGCTTCCAGCTCGACGGCGTGGCCGGTGGTGCCTGGGACGCCGTGCCCACGGCCGCCACGGTGCTCAACATCACCGAAGACCACCTGGACTGGCACGGCTCGATGACCGCCTACCACCAGGCCAAGGCCGCCGTGTTCGGCAGCCGTGCGCTGATGCTGCTCAATCGCGACGATGCCCAGGTCATGGGTATGAAGCCGGGCGACGTGACGGTGAAGATCGGTGGCCGCAACCGACAGCAGCCGGCCCGGCCCTACGCCACGTTCGGGCTGGATGCGCCATCGCGAGCCGGCGACTGGGGCATCGAGACGGTCAACGGCATGAGCTGGCTGGTGCGTGCGCTCGCGCTCGATGAGACCCGCAAGAGGGGACGGGCTGCACTGGAAGAGGAAGAGATCTATTACCAGCGCCTGATGCCGGTCGATGCGCTGCGCATCCGGGGCCGCCACAACGCGGCCAACGCGCTGGCCGCGCTGGCCCTGGCCACCTCCACCGGAGCCGCGCTGGCGCCCATGCTGCACGGGTTGCGCGAGTACCGCGGCGAGCCGCACCGGGTGGAGCCGGTGGCCATCATCGACGAGGTTGAGTATTTCGACGACAGCAAGGGCACCAACGTGGGCGCCACGCTGGCCGCCGTGCTCGGGCTCGGTGCCGAGCGGCGCCTGGTGGTGATCCTGGGTGGCGACGGCAAGGGGCAGGACTTTGCACCGCTGGCCGAGCCGCTGGCACGCCATGCGCGCGCCGTGGTCTACATCGGTCGCGACGCGGCCCGCATCCGCGAAGCGGTGGGCGCAGCGCTGGAGCAGGCCCAGGTGCCGCAGCTGGGCGCGGCCACCCTGCCCGAGGCGGTGGGCCTGGCCTGCGCGCAGGCCCGCCCGGGCGACGCGGTGCTGATGTCGCCCGCCTGCGCCAGCCTGGACATGTTCGACAACTACGTGCACCGTGCCCGGGTGTTTGTCGAAGCGGTGGCGCAACTGGCCTGCGAACGTGGCATGAGCCTGGAGGTGGGTGCATGAAGAAGGCCCAATCGCTCACGCCCTGGCAGCGTCTGCGCGCTGGCCTCGCCTCGGTCATGCCGCGCTTGATCGGCCGCGACCTCGCGGGCGCGCTCGCTGGTGGGTCGGCGCGCGACGGCCTGCCGGTGCGCCTGTCCAACCGCACCTACGCCGGCACCCGCAACGTGGCGGTGCGCGAACTCGGCTTCGACCAGCCGCTGCTGTGGGTGGTGATGGCCCTGATGGCCTGGGGTCTGGTGATGGTGTATTCGGCCTCGATCGCCTTGCCCGACAACCCGCGCTTTGCCAACTACGCCCAAACCCACTTCGTGTTGCGCCACGGCCTGTTCATCCTGATCGGCCTGGTGGCTTCACTGATTGTGTTCCAGGTGCCCATGCAGAGCTGGGAGCGGTTCGCGCCCTGGCTCTTTGCTCTGTCGCTGCTGCTGCTGGTGCTGGTGCTGCTGCCTTTCATCGGCAAGGGCGTCAACGGCGCCCGGCGGTGGTTCTCGCTGGGGCTCATCAGCTTCCAGCCCTCCGAGCTGGCCAAGCTCACCGTGTTGCTGTACGCCGCCAATTACATGGTGCGCAAGATGGAGGTCAAGGAGCGCTTCTTCCGCGCCGTGGCGCCGATGGCCGTGGCCTTGGCCGTGGTGGGCATGCTGCTGCTGGCCGAGCCCGACATGGGGGCCTTCATGGTGATCGTCGTGATCGCCATGGGCATCCTGTTCCTGGGCGGCGTGAACGCGCGCATGTTCTTCCTGATCGCGCTGGTGGTGGTGGGCGCGTTCTCGCTCATGGTCATGATGAGCGAGTGGCGCCGCGAGCGCATCTTCGCCTACCTCGACCCCTGGAGCGAGGCCTATGCGCTCGGCAAGGGTTACCAGCTCTCGCACTCACTCATCGCTTTTGGTCGCGGCGAGATCTTTGGCGTCGGCTTGGGTGGCAGCGTGGAAAAACTGCACTGGCTGCCCGAGGCCCACACCGACTTCCTGCTCGCGGTGGTGGGTGAAGAGTTCGGCCTGATCGGGGTGCTGATCGTGATCGGTCTGTTCCTCTGGCTCACGCGCCGCATCATGCACATCGGCCGCCAGGCCATTGCCCTGGACCAGGTGTTCGCCGGCCTCGTGGCCCAGGGGGTCGGGCTGTGGGTAGGCTTTCAGGCCTTCATCAACATCGGCGTGAACCTGGGAGCTCTGCCCACCAAAGGCTTGACGCTGCCGCTCATGAGCTACGGCGGATCGGCCATCCTGCTCGAACTCGTCGCCCTGGCCATCGTGCTGCGCGTGGACTATGAAAACCGCCAGATGATGAAAGGGGGCCGCGCATGAGCAAGCGGTTTCATCAAAATCGCCAGGCAGACGCGCAGCGGCTGCAGATGCGGAACGCATCGGTGATGAAGGGGGGCGGGTCATGAGCAAACAACCCTGCGCCCTCATCATGGCCGGCGGCACCGGGGGCCACATCTTCCCCGGCCTGGCCGTGGCCGAAGCGCTGCGCGAGCGCGGCTGGCGCGTGCACTGGCTGGGCGCGCCCGACAGCATGGAAAGCCGGCTGGTGCCACCGCGCGGCTTCACGCTGGAGACCATCGCCTTCGGTGGCGTACGCGGCAAGGGTGTGCTCACGCTGGTCCTGCTGCCGTTGCGGCTGCTGCGCGCGTTCTGGCAGGCGCTGCAGGTGGTGCGCCGCGTGAAGCCCGATGTGCTGGTGGGCCTGGGGGGCTATATCAGCTTCCCCGGCGGCATGATGGGCGTGCTCGCGGGCAAGGCCCTGGTGCTGCACGAGCAGAACTCGGTGGCCGGCATGGCCAACAAGGTGCTCGCGGGCGTGGCCGACCGCGTCTTCACCGCATTCCCCAATGTGTTCAGGAAGGCCCAGTGGGTAGGCAACCCGCTGCGCGCGCCGTTCCTGCGGCAGCCGGCGCCCGAGGCCCGTTTCGCCGGACGCAGCGGGCCGCTGCGCCTGCTGGTCGTGGGCGGCAGCCTGGGCGCCCGGGCACTCAACGACACCGTGCCCCAGGCGCTGGCCCTGATCCCCTCGGCGCAGCGCCCGCAGGTGATCCACCAGAGCGGGGAAAAACAGATCGAGGCGCTGCGTGCGAACTACGCCGCGGCCGGGGTGCGGGCCGAGCTCACGCCCTTCATCGACGACACGGCCCAGGCCTTCGCCGACGCCGATCTGATCGTCTGCCGCGCCGGCGCCAGCACCGTGACCGAGATCGCCGCCGTGGGCGCGGCCGCGTTGTTCGTGCCCTTTCCTTCGGCGGTGGATGACCACCAGACCACCAACGCGCGCTTTCTGGTCGACGCGGGCGCGGCCTGGCTGGTGCCGCAACAAGAACTCACGCCGCTGCAGTTGGCGCAGACGCTGCAGACCGTGCGGCGCGAAACCCTGATGGAGATGGCGAGCAAAGCCAAGACGATGGAAAAAACAGAAGCCGTGGCGGCCGTGGTGTCCGCCTGTGAAACCCTGGCCAAGGTGGGTCAACCATGAAGCATGCCATTCGCCATATTCACTTCGTCGGCATCGGCGGCAGCGGCATGAGCGGCATCGCCGAGGTGCTGCTCAACCAGGGCTACCGCATCTCGGGCAGCGACCTGGGCGAGAGCACGGTCACGCGCCGGCTGGTGGCGCTGGGTGCCGAGGTGTTCATCGGCCACGATGCGGCCCACATCGGCGGGGCCGACGCCATCGTCACCTCCACCGCGGTGAAGGACGACAACCCCGAGGTGATCGCCGCGCACGCCAGGCTGGTGCCGGTGGTGCCGCGCGCGGTGATGCTGGCCGAGCTCATGCGCATGAAAAAAGGCGTGGCGATTGCCGGCACGCACGGCAAGACCACCACCACCAGCCTGGTGGCCAGCGTGCTGGCCGCGGCGAACCTGGACCCCACCTTCGTGATCGGCGGGCGCCTGAACAGTGCGGGCGCCAACGCGCAACTGGGGTCGGGTGAGTACATCGTGGTCGAGGCCGACGAGTCCGACGCCTCGTTCCTGAACCTGCTGCCGGTGCTCTCGGTCGTGACCAACATCGACGCCGACCACATGGACACCTACGGCCACGACTTCGGCCGCCTCAAGGCCGCTTTCGTGGAGTTCCTGCACAAGATGCCGTTCTACGGCGCGGCGGTGGTTTGCGTGGACGACGCTTCCATCCGCGAGATCCTGCCGCAGATCGCGCGGCCCATCACCAGCTACGGCTTCTCCGAAGACGCGCAGGTGCGCGCCACCCAGGTGCGTGCGGTGGGCGCTCAGATGCATTTCACCGTGCAGCGCCGCAACGGCGTGCAGCTGCCCGACCTGGACGTGGTGCTGAACCTGCCGGGTGAACACAACGTGCTCAACGCGCTGGCCGCCATCGGCATCGCGGTGGAGCTGGGCGTGCCGGACGCCGCCGTGCTGCAGGCGCTGGCCGAGTTCAAGGGCGTGGGCCGGCGCTTCCAGCGCTACGGCGACGCCGCGCTGCCCGGCGGCGGGCACTGCACCGTGGTGGACGACTACGGCCACCACCCGGTGGAAATGGCGGCCACGCTGGCCGCCGCGCGTGGCGCCTTCCCGGGCCGCAGGCTGGTGCTGGCCTTCCAGCCCCACCGCTACAGCCGCACGCGCGACTGCTTCGAGGATTTTGTGAAGGTGATCAACCAGGCCGACGCCGTGCTGCTGGCCGAGGTGTACGCCGCGGGCGAGGCCCCCATCGTGGCGGCCGACGGGCGTTCACTGGCCCGCGCGCTGCGCGTGTCCGGCAAGCTCGAGCCGGTGTTCGTGGACGACATCGCCGCCATGCCGCAGGCGATTCTGGACAACGCGCGCGACGGCGATGTGGTGCTGTGCATGGGCGCGGGGTCCATCGGCGCGGTGGCGGGGCGGGTGGTGGAGATGGCTCAGGAGGTTCGGACATGAATGCGATGGTGAACACGGCCCCGGCGGCGCAGGCCCTGGGCAAGGTGGCGGTGCTGATGGGCGGGCGCTCGGCCGAGCGCGAGGTCTCGCTGATGTCGGGCACCGGCGTGCTGGCCGCCCTGCGCTCCAAGGGGGTGGACGCGCACCCCTTCGACCCCGCCGAGCGCGACCTCGACGAGCTCAAGCGCGAAGGCTTTGCGCGCTGCTTCATCGCGCTGCACGGCCGCTTTGGTGAAGACGGCACGGTGCAGGGCGCGCTGGAACTGCTGGGCATTCCCTATACCGGGCCGGGCGTGATGGCCTCGTCGGTGGCCATGGACAAGCTCATGACCAAGCGCATCTGGATGGCCGAAGGCCTGTCCACCCCGGCCTGGCGCCAGGTGCACAGCGTGGAAGAAACGCAGGCGGCCTTTGCCACGCTGGGCTCGCCCATGATCGTCAAGCCCGTCCGCGAGGGCTCCACCATCGGCCTGACCAAGGTGACCGAACTCGCCCAGTGCGCGGACGCCTACGAACTGGCCGCGCGGCAGGACCCGCTGGTGATGTGCGAGCAGTTCATCGCGGGCGACGAAGTCACCTGCCCGGTGCTGGGCACCGGCGACGAGGCCCGGGCGCTGCCGGTGATCCGCATCGTGGCGCCCGACGGCAACTACGACTACCAGAACAAGTACTTCACCGACGACACCCAGTACCTGGTGCCCTGCGGGCTGCCCGCGGGCGAGGAAGAGCGCATCCAGGCGCTGGTGCTCAAGGCCTACCTGACGCTGGGCTGCCGCGGCTGGGCCCGCGCCGACGTGATGATCGACGCGACCACGCGCCGGCCCTACCTGCTGGAGATCAACACCTCACCGGGCATGACCGGGCATTCGCTGGTGCCCATGTCGGCCCGCGCCACCGGCCTCTCGTACGAAGACCTGTGCCTGACCCTGCTCGCCAGCGCAGCGCTGGACAACCCGGCCGGAAAAGCCTGAGCGCCCCACCATGCCGCACACCGACCTGCCCCTGGACGTCAAGCTCATGACCGTGGTCACCCACGTCCTGGTCGTGCTGTTTGCCGCCCTGTGCCTGGGCGCGTTCGGGACCTGGCTGGTCCGCCACCCGGTGTGGACGGTCCGCGCGATCACGGTGCATGGCGACGTGGCGCACCAGAACGCGGTGACGTTCCGCGCGCAGCTGGCCTCGCAGATGAAGAGCAGCCTCTCGGGCAGTTTCCTCACGCTCGACCTGCAACAGGTGCGCCGCCTGTTCGAGTCCGTGCCCTGGGTGCGCCAGGCGGTGGTGCAGCGCGAGTTCCCCAACCGCCTGCGCGTGACGATCGAAGAGCACCAGCCCGTGGCCTGGTGGGGTCCGTCGGGTTCGGGGCAACTGGTCAACCGGCTCGGCGAGGTGTTCGACGCCAGCCCGGACGACAGCGATGGGCTGCCCGAGCTGATCGGCCCGGCGGATCACGCGCCCCAGGTCTGGGCGCTGTACCAGCTGCTCAGCGCCGAGTTCTCGCGTCTGGAGCTGGTGGTGGAGCGGCTTGAACTCAACGAACGCGGCAGCTGGCGGGCGGTGCTCGACAGCGGTGCGCGCATCGAGCTGGGGCGCGGCAGCCCGGACGAGCTGCTGGAGCGCGCGCGGCGCTTCACCGGCACCCTGAGCCAGCTCACCGAACGCTACCCCGGCGCGCTGCAGTCCGTGGACCTGCGCTACCCCAACGGCTACGCGCTGCGCATGCGGGGCGTGACCACGCTCTCCGAAGACAGCCCCGGCAAAGTCACCAACACAAGGTAATCAAGAAGCAATCATGGCCAAGGAATACAAGGATTTGGTGGTCGGACTCGACATTGGAACCGCCAAGATCATGGTGGTGGTGGCCGAGGTCCAGGCCAACGGCGAACTCAAGCTCGCGGGCCTGGGCGTGTCGGCCAGCCACGGCCTCAAGCGCGGTGTGGTGGTCAACATCGACGCCACGGTGCAGAGCATCCAGCAGGCGCTGAAAGAGGCCGAGTTGATGGCCGACTGCCGCATCGCCCGCGTCTACACCGGCATCACCGGCAGCCACATCCGCGGCATCAACTCCAGCGGCATGGTGGCCATCAAGGACCGTGAAGTCACGCCGGCCGACGTGGCGCGCGTGATCGAAACCGCCAAGGCCATCAACATCTCGACCGACCAGCGCCTGCTGCTGGTGGAGCCGCAGGAATTCGTGATCGACGGCCAGGAAGTGAAAGAGCCGATCGGCATGAGCGGCATCCGCCTCGAAGCCAAGGTGCACATCGTCACCGGCGCGCAGAGCGCGGCCGAGAACATCATCAAGTGCGTGCGCCGCTGCGGCCTGGAAGTGGACCAGCTCATGCTCAACCCGCTGGCGTCGAGCCAGGCGGTGCTGACCGACGACGAAAAAGAACTGGGCGTGGCGCTGGTGGACATCGGCGCGGGCACCACCGACGTGGCCATCTTCGCCGGTGGCGCGATCCGCCACACGGCGGTCATTCCGATCGCTGGCGACCTGATCACCAGCGACATCGCCATGGCGCTGCGCACGCCGACCAAGGACGCCGAAGACATCAAGGTCGAACACGGCTGCGCCAAGCAGCTGCTGGCCGACCCGGACCAGCAGGTCGAGGTGCCCGGTCTGGGCGACCGTGGCCCGCGCATGCTCAGCCGTCAGGCGCTCGCCGGCGTGATCGAGCCGCGGGTGGAAGAGATCTTTGCGCTGGTGCAGCAGGTGGTGCGCGATTCCGGCCACGAGGAGGTCCTGTCCTCGGGCATCGTGCTCACCGGTGGCAGCGCCGTCATGCCCGGCATGGTGGAACTGGGGGAAGACATCTTCCTGAAACCGGTGCGCCGGGGCATTCCGAACTACGCCAGTGCGCTCTCGGACATGGTGGCGCAGGCCCGCGCCGCCACGGTCATGGGCTTGCTGGAAGAGGCGCGCATGGCGCGGGTGCGGGGCCACAAGGTGGCCCAGAAAGCGGGTTCCATGCAAAGCGCACTGGAACGCATCAAAAACTGGTTTGTGGGGACATTCTGATGAATCCATTGATCACCCCTGCGCCGTGCTTTCTGCGCTTCTTCTCCTCAAGGGGACGGCAGCGGTCGCCTGGCGAAGCCAGTTCGACGGTGCCCTGGACCCCACGCACCCGGCCCAGACCACGATCCCGATGTCGGGTCTGCACTGGACCGCCTGGCTGAGGCACCTCACAGCACAACGAACCGAATCCGATTTTTAAATGAAAACCGCCCCGAACCTCAGGTTCAGGGCAACAACAGGAGAGAGCCATGAGCATCGAAATGATTGAAGTGGAAGAATTCAACCAAGGCACCCAGATCAAGGTCATCGGCGTTGGCGGTGGCGGCAGCAACGCGGTGGAACACATGATCTCGCGCAGCGTGCAGGGCGTGGAGTTCATCTGCGCCAACACCGACGCGCAGTCCCTGGCCCGCAGCGCGGCCAGCCGCACCATCCAGCTCGGCACCACCGGCCTGGGCGCTGGCAGCAAGCCCGAGAAAGGGCGCGAAGCCGCCGAGCTCGCCCTCGATGAGATCCGTACCGCCATCGACGGCGCGCACATGCTCTTCATCACCGCCGGCATGGGCGGCGGCACCGGTACCGGCGCCGCACCCGTGATTGCCCGTGTGGCCAAGGAAATGGGCATCCTCACCGTGGGCGTGGTCACCAAACCCTTCGACTGGGAAGGCGGTCGCCGCATGACCAACGCCGACAACGGCCTGGCCGAGCTCGAAGCCAACGTGGACTCGCTGATCGTGGTGCTGAACGAGAAGCTGCTCGAAGTGCTGGGCGACGACGTGACGCAGGACGAGGCCTTTGCCCATGCCAACGACGTGCTGAAGAACGCCGTGGGCGGCATTGCCGAGATCATCAACGAGTACGGCAACGTGAACGTTGACTTCGAAGACGTGCGCACCGTGATGGGTGAACCCGGCAAGGCCATGATGGGCACGGCGGTCGCCGCCGGTCCGGACCGCGCGCGCATCGCTGCCGAGCAGGCCGTGGCTTGTCCGCTGCTCGAAGGCATCGACCTCTCCGGCGCCAAGGGCGTGCTGGTGCTGGTGACCGCGGCCAAGGGGTCGCTCAAGCTGTCTGAATCCAAGCTGGCCATGAACACCATTCGAGCCTACGCTTCGCCGGACGCGCACGTGATCTACGGCGCGGCCTACGACGACAGCCTGGGCGACGAGATGCGCGTCACGGTGGTGGCCACGGGTCTGAGCCGCCAGGGCGTGCGCCGCACCGCGCCGCCGCTGCAGGTGCTGCGCACCGGCACCGACAACGTGCCGTTCAACGTGCCCACCGTCAACGCCGCCGTGGGTGGCCCGGGCGCGGGCATGGCCCAGCCCGACTACAACTCCATGGCCGTGCCCAGCGTCTGGCGCACCAACCGCACCCAGGCCGCGGCCAAGGTGGATGCGTTGGCCTCGGGCGGCATGGACGACTTCGAGATTCCTGCTTTCTTGCGCAAACAAGCTGACTGACGTTTGTCGGGTTTTGTGTCTGGCGTGTTTCGTGCCTGCACCTCGCGGGCTCGCGGACGCCGGGCGCTCTGCTCCGCGGGTGTTCCCCGACGGCTGGTGCCGTCTCCTCCTTTACCCCGCTGCGCAGAACGCCCGACGCCCGCGGCCTGAGCAAACGCTTGCGGGCCAATGGTTCGCGCCCCACGTAGGTCAGCGGTGACCGGGGTGTCCGGCGCAGCGGGGTAAAGGAGGAGGGGCGGCGAAGCCGACCCGGGGGACACCCGCGGAGCCGGGCGCTCCGGTCGCCACTGACCGGTGCAGCCGGAGAAAAAGAAGAGAACCCAGCCTATCGCGGTCATCACGATTCCTCAAAGCGCTCTGGCGCCGCAAAACTTAAAATCACCGCATGCTCGCGCAACGCACTCTCAAATCCCTGACCAAGGCGGTCGGCGTCGGCCTGCACAGCGGTCAGCGTGTGGAGCTGACGCTGCGCCCGGCCGCGCCGGACACCGGTATCGTGTTTCGTCGCGTCGACCTGCCCGAGCCGGTGGACATCGCCGTGACGGCCGAGTCGGTGTCGGACACCCGGCTCGCCTCCACCATCTCCAACGGCGGCGTCAAGGTGCACACCGTGGAGCACCTGATGAGCGCCTGCGCCGGCCTGGGGCTGGACAACCTGTACGTGGACATCACCGCCGAAGAGGTGCCGATCCTCGACGGCTCCTCGGCCTCGTTCGTTTACCTGCTGCAAAGCGCCGGTATCGTGATGCAGAAGGCGCCCAAGCGCTTCATCCGCCTGATCAAACCGGTGGAGGTGCGCGAGGGCGAGGGGCGCAGCCTGAAGTGGGCGCGGCTGGAGCCGTACCACGGCTACAAGCTCAGCTTCGAGATCGAGTTCGACCACCCCGCCGTGAGCTCCACGGGCCAGCGGGTCGAGTTCGATTTCGGCAGCGGCCAGTATGCGCGCGAGATCGCGCGGGCACGCACCTTCGGCTTCACGCGCGACGTGGAGATGATGCGTTCGCACGGCCTGGCCATGGGCGGCGGGCTGGACAACGCCATCGTCATGGACGATGTGAAGGTGCTCAACGCCGACGGCCTGCGCTACCAGGACGAATTCGTCAAACACAAGATCCTCGACGCCATCGGCGACCTGTACATCGTGGGCAAACCGCTGCTGGCGGCCTACACGGCGTTTCGCAGCGGCCACGCCCTGAACAACCAGCTGCTGCGGGCTCTGCTGGCCCGCCCCGATGCCTACGAGGTGGTGAGCTTCGAGCAGGAGCGCGAGGCCCCGAAAGGCTTCGCCCAGCTCGCACCTGCCTGGTAGGTGCGCGCCCATGCTGCTGTTCCGCTTCGCCGTCTTCTTTCTGCTGCTCGCGGCCGGCGCGTGTTTCGCCTTCTACATCGGCACCGGCCAGCAACGCTACAGAATCTGGGGCATCAAGATCCTGAAGTGGACCCTGATCGCAGCGCTGGGCTTCTTTGGCGTTCTGTTCCTTGAACGTCTCCTCTGAATACCGCCTCCACCGGGCGCAGCCGAAGCGCGTGACATCGTCGAGGTCGCAGTGGAACCTACTTCCCCTCGTCAACCGCAGCGCTCTCCGGCGCGACGTGACTTCCATCGAGGATGCCGTGGAACCGGCTTTGCCGGGCCACAGGCTTAGCCCCCTGGGGGGCTGAGGGCTGCGGCTCCAAGTCTGCCTGCGCAGACTTGGACAGCCCGAAGTGACACCGGCTCTGATGGTGGCGCGGCCTGCAAGGCACGCCGCAGGCGGCGCGGGGGGGTCAATAGTTCCTTCCGCCCTTGTAAGCCGCGTGTGTCTTCGCCTGCAAAGGTGAAACCTTGTTGATGGCCGCTACCGAGCGCGCCACCTGGGCGTGGGTGATGGCCAGACCCAGGGCGTCTGCGGCGTCCTTGCCGGGCAGGCCAGGCAGCTGCAGCAGGCGCTTCACCATTTCCTGCATCTGGGCCTTGTCGGCCCGACCGTAGCCGACCACGGCCTTCTTCAGTTGTAGCGCGGTGTATTCGGCCACGGGCAGCCCGTTGGCCACCAGCGCGGTCAGGCAGCAGCCGCGCGCCTGGCCCAGCAGCAGCGTGGCCTGTGGGTTGACGTTGACGAACACGATCTCGCAGGCCGAGGTTTCGGGCTGGTAGCGCTGGACCACCTCGCTGATGCCGTCGAACAGGATCTTCAACCGCTCGGGCAGCAGGGCGCCGTCTTTCGGGCTGGTCTGGATGGTGCCGCTGGCCACGTAGTGCAGCGCCGCGCCCTCGGTGTCGATCACGCCGAAGCCGGTGCATTGCAGGCCGGGGTCGATGCCGAGGATTCTCATAGGTTGAAGGTCCAGCGCACCGAATGGAAGAACACGGGCGCGGCGAAACACAGCGCGTCCACCCGGTCGAGCAGGCCGCTGGCCCCGGTGACCGAGCGGCTGGCCGACCCCCAGTGCGTTACACCACGGTCGCGTTTGATGGCCTTCATGACCAGGTGTCCGAACGAGCCGGCCGCGCAGGCCACCAGCGCCATGGCCATGGCAGGCAACGGTTTGAACGGGGTCAGGCCGGCCAGCGCCGCGCCCAACAGGCCGCCAGCGGCCAGTCCCAGGGCCCAACTGCGCCAGTGAAAGCTGCCGCTGATGGCCGGGGCCACGGGCCGGTGCGGGCGCCGCGCCGCCAGATGCTGCACCAGCATGCAGGTCTGCACCACCAGCACCAGGAAGAACACCAGGAACGCGGTCTTGCCGGCGAAGCGCGGGAAGTTCAGCAGCAGCAGGGCCGGCACATGGCTCATGCCGTAGACGCAGACCATGATGCCCCATTGCAGCTTGGCGTTGCGCTCCAGGAAGCGTTGTGGATCGTTGCCCAGCGCACTCACCACCGGGATGGCGAGAAACACATAGACCGGGATGAACACGGTGAAGAGGTTGAAGCGCTCGGTCCACACCAGGGCGTACTGCAGGGGCAGCACAACGAAGAAGGCCAGCACCAGGCTGCGGTGGTCGCCGCGGCGGGTGGGCGAGAGGCTGATGAACTCGCGCAGGATGAAGAACGACACCAGACCGAACAGCACGATGGCCACGCCTTCGCCCATGACCCAGCCGACCCAGAACACCAGCGCCATCACCCACGAACTGCGCAGCAGCGCCTGGTTGTCCCGCAGCCGCAGGGCGCGCGCGGCCTGGGCCTCGTCGTCGCCCGCTCGGCGTTCGTGCAGTGACAGCAGCACGCCCACACCGCTGGTGATCAGCAGCAGGCCGAACAGCAGCACAAACACCAGGCTGACCTGCTGATCGGGGCTGAGGCTGCGCAGGAACGAGGTCATGCGCGCGGCCTCCGGGCCGCAGGTACTGGGCGGGCGCAGGTGTCGGCGGGCTGGTTCATACGTCCCTCAGTGCCATGACGGCATCCCGCGCACGGCTCAGGAAAGCGGTACGCGGTTCGTCGGCCTCCAGGGCCAAAGGGGCGCCAAAGGTGACGGAGCACAGCACCGGCACCGGCACCACCTCGCCCTTGGGCATCACGCGCTGCACGTTGTGGATCCAGGCCGGCACCAGCACCACACCGGGAAAGCGCTGGGCCAGGTTGTACAGGCCCGACTTGAACGGCTGAGGATCTTCCTCATGGCCACGCGTGCCCTCGGGGAACAGGATCAGCGAGTCGCCACTGTCCAGCGCGTTGATGAGTGGCTGCAGCGGGTCCTCGTCGCCCTTGCGTTCGCGTTCCACGTACACCGCGTTGAACACCTCGGTGGTGATCCAGCGCTTGAACGGCGAGGCGGTCCAGTAGTCGCGCGCGGCGATCGGGCGGGTGATGCTGCGCAGCTCCTGGGGCAGCGCGGCCCAGATCAGTACTAGATCGGCGTGGCTCTGGTGATTGGCGAAATAGATGCGCTGCTCCGCCTTGGGCGGGCAGCCGTACCAGCGCGCCTGGGCGCCGGTGAGCAGGCGCACCAGCCAGAGCAGGAAGGTGCTCATCGCTTGGGCTGTGATTCTCACAGAGCTTGCTCCTGTCTAGATGAATGCGTCACGAGCGCGATGCCCGAACCCGGGGACACCGCGGAACGGGCTTCGCCTGGCCCCAGGTGTCGTCCCCCTGGGGGGGAAGCCGCGCAGCGGCGCAGGGGGGCACATCACGGCGCCTGCACCGCGCCCATGCGTGCGACGATGGTGCCGGCACGCCGCGCGAGGTAGGCCGAGCCCTGGCGGGTCTCGAAAAACTTCGGCGACGGCAGCATCACTGCCAGCCGCGCCGCTTCGTAGGCGCTGAGTTTTGCCGCGGGTTTCTGGAAGTAGCGCTGCGCCGCGGCTTCCGCGCCGAACACGCCTTCGCCCCATTCCACGCTGTTGAGATAGATCTCCAGGATGCGCTGCTTGCTCAGCAGGGCCTCAAGCGTGAGCGTGAGCACCAGCTCCTGCCCCTTGCGCATCAGGTTGCGTTCGCCCGAAAGCAACAGGTTCTTGGCCAGCTGCTGGGTGATGGTGGAGCCGCCGATGATCTTGGGGGGCTTGACGGCCTTGAGCGCAGCCTCGGCCACCTCGGGCTTCTTGGCCAGACGACGTTCGAGTTGTTCGATGCGCTTTTCGGCCAGTTGCTGGCGCCGTTCGTTCTTGGCCCAGGCCGACTCGATGGCCTCCCAGTCCACACCGCCGTGGTCGGCGAACCCCGCGTCTTCCGACGCCATCACCGCGCGCTTGAGGTGCGGGCTGATCTGGTCGTAGTCCACCCACTGGGCCGACCAGTGCCAGCCCTTTTCAGAGGTCAGGCTCCCGCGGGCGACCTGCCAGGCCTCGGAGCGCATGAACGCCGTGCTCTGCGGATCGATCACCACCATGAGCGCGATGCGCAGCACGAAAAACAGCTGCAGCGCCAGACCGGCCAGCAGCACCCACAACAACCAGCGACCAACGGATTTCATCACTGGCTGGTCATTTGCGTTTGCAAGGTCGCGTCGCGCGTGAAGCGAAAGCGCGACACCACCACGATCTGGTCGGCCCGGCGGCGCATGGCTTCGTTGAAGCGCCCAAAGCCCAGGCTGCGCACGATGGCCTCGGCCCGGCGATCCAGCGTCGGGGTGCCCGAAGACTGCACCACCTCGGTGTCGAGCACGGAGCCGGTGTGGTTGACGGTGATGACCATCGTCAGTTCCCCGTAGAGCTTGCGCCCGCCGGCCTCGGGAAAGTTGCTGGTGCCCCGGTCTTCGATCTTGCGGCGCAGCCCGTCGTAGTAGATCGCGTAGACCTCTTCGCGCGTGGCCGGGCTGATGTAACGTTTCTTGGGCCGGGCGTTTTCTTCGTTGATGCGCTTTTCGATCTCGGCCAGGACCTTCACCAGGGCCTGGCGCTTCTGTTCGCGCTCGACCGCCGCCTGGCTGGGGTTGAGCGCCTCCAGGTCGGGCGGGGGCAGGTTGGCCAACTGCTGCCGCACCTGGGCCAGAATCTGTTGTTGCTTCTCTTTGAGGGCCTCGATCCGTCGCTCGTCTTCCTCAGGCGTGTCGCCCACGCGGGCCACCATGTTGGGGGGCAGGGGTGAGGTGGCACGGATTTTCTTGTCGGATTCGCCCCCGCCGGCCAACGAGGCCTGGGCGATCGCCTGTGCCTTGTCGGGACGCTGGTCGCTGCGGGCGTTGACCAGGATGACCTCCAGCGGTGTGTCCTGGAACACCCGGTCGAAGCTCTGCGGGGCGACGAAACGCACGGTCAGCAGTGCGGCGTGCACGGCCACCGACACGCCCAGCGCCAGCTGCAGCGTGCTCAGGTTCTTGAAGAAGGTCAGGGCGGTTTTCACGCGCGCATTATCCGGGCTGCCGGCTCATGCCGCCGGGGCGGCCTTGGCCGGCTCGGGGTTCTCGTCGGCGGAGGCTGCAGACGCATCCGCACCGTCGTCCAGATCGATCGCCAGCGCCAGCGGCGCGACCAGTTCGCCCTCGTCGCCATCGCCTTCGTCGGCGCTGTCGTCGCTCACCTCGTCCACCGGCAGGTCCAGGCGCTCGATCACCGTGCCGCCCACTTCCAGCGTCATTTCGTCGATGTCACCCAGGCGCACCCGCACGTGCGCACCGCGCGGCAGGCCCTCGGTGCCAAGCACCGGCAGCACCAGCGGCAGGCTGTCGGCGCGCACCAGGTTGTCCTTGATCAGGGTGGCGGTCAGCTCGGAGATGCCCGCCTGCTGCAGGTGCTTGAGCGTCCAGTAGCGTTCCATGCCGTTCTGGAAACCGTTGTAGGCGGTGTAGGCGGCGTCGAAGCTGCTGATGATGGCAAACAGGTTGGCGTCCTTGGGCTTGAAAGGCGCGGCGAGCGCGGCGGTCTTGCCGTGGCGCGCGCAGGCGATGATCTGCCACTGGTTGACCATGTCCACATAGCGGCGCAGGGGCGAGGTGCTCCAGGCGTAGCTCTTCACGCCGATGCCCGCGTGCGGCTGTGCCTTGGTGCCCATGCGCACCTTCACGCCGGGCGCCAGGCTGGCCTGGCTGCGGTAGATGCCGGGCACGCCGCATTCGGCCAGCCACTGGCCCCAGCTGCTGTTGGCCAGGATCATGGCCTCGGCCACCATCAGGTCCAGCGGCGCGCCGCGCTGGCGGGTGCCGATCACCACGGTTTCGCTGCCGTCGGGCTCGCCGCCCGCCACGCCTTCGAGTTTGAAGGTGTAGTCGGGCCGGTTGAAGTTCTCCGGCTTGCCGCGCACGACCTCGCGCTGCGCCTTGAGGTGGCGGGCCAGGCGGAAGATGAAGGCCAGCGTGGGCTGGAGGGCGGCGATCTCGGGCGCCGCGCCACCGGCACTGGCACCGTCGCTCAACCAGTCTTCGGTGATCACGGTGTCGAGCTGGTCGTGGCGCAGGTTCAGCGCGATCGGCACGCGTTCCAGCGCGGTGCGGCTGTCCCTGGGTTCGAGCGTGGCTTCGTCGAACGTGACGTAGAGCGACACGGCGGGGCAGTCGCGCCCGGCCATCAGGGTGTAGGTCTGCACCACCTCGTCGGGCAGCATGGTGATCTTGTGGCCCGGCATGTAGACCGTGGACAGGCGGTGGCGCGCCACCTGGTCGATGGCGCTGTCGGGCACGATGGCCAGGCCGGGCGCGGCAATGTGCACGCCCAGCGTGACCGTGCCGCTGCCCAGACCCTGCAGCGAGAGCGCGTCGTCGATCTCGGTGGTGTGCGAGTCGTCGATGGAAAAGGCCTGCACGGCGGCCAGCGGCAGCTCGTCGGCGATGGCGGGCGCCTGCAGCGCCGGGAAACCCGTGCCCTTGGGAAACTGGTCGAACAGGAAGCGCTGCCAGTGGAACTGGTAGGCGCTGGTGATGGCGCCGGCGTTGCGCAGCAGCGCCAATGGCGCCGTGTGGCTGTTGCGCGCGGCCTCCACCACGGCCTTGTACTCGGGCCCGTTCTTGTCGGGCTTGAACAATATCTTGTAAAGCTGCTCGCGCACGGGCTGCGGGCATTGGCCGCTGGTGAGTTCGGCGGCCCAGGTCTCGATCTGCGCCTGCACCTGCTTTTTCTTCTCGATCGCGGCCAGCGCCTGCGCCAGGATCTCGGGCGGCGCTTTTTTGTAGCGCCCTTTGCCGGCACGGCGGAAATAGTGCGGCGCGCCCTGCAGGCAGAGCAGGGCGGCGACCTGTTCGGTGGTGCCCGCGCTGGCGCTGAAGTACTCGCGCGCCAGCTCGGCAAAGCCGAACTCGTCCTCGGGCGCGAACTCGTAGGCCAGCTCCAACTCCATGCTCTCGGCCAGCGTGCTGGCGGCCGGCATGAGCTGGGCGGGGGCGGGTTTGTCAAAGCGCAGCAAGGCGTTGGCGGCCTTGACCTTCACGCGTTTGCCCGAATCGAGCTCCACCTGCAGGGAACTTTCGGCTTCGGACAGCAGGCGGCCGGTCATCAATTTGCCGGCTTCATCGAACAGAATGTGCATGGGCTCGATTGTCCCATGCGCACGGACGGGCCCCGCCGGATTCAGCTCGCCACGGCCAGGAAGTCGAACAGCGCGCCGATGTGCTCGTCGAAGTCGCTGATGGCGTGGTCGCTGCCGGGCAGCAGGCGAAGCGCGCCACCGGCGCAGAAGGCCTGCATCTCGCGCCAGTCCAGCACCTCGTCACCCTGCGCCACGATGGCGAACTGCCGCCCTGGCGAGACCGGGTGCTGCGGCGACAGGCGGGCGATGTCGGCCTCCAGCGTGCGGAGCTCCCCCACGAAGCCGGGCTGGAAGAAAAAGCGCTCCTGCGGGTCGTGCCAGGCGGTCTGTTCGCCGATGTACTTCGCCAGATCGCGCGCCGGGAACACCGCCGGGTTCAGCAGCGCGGCGCGGCAACCGGTCTGCAGCGCCAGCCAGCGCGCGTAGAACCCGCCCAGCGAAGACCCCACCACGGCCATGGTGTTCCGGGGCCAGTTGGCGGTGCCTTGCGTCACCAGGGCCATGGCTTCGCGCGGCGAGGGCGGCAGCTGGGGACACCACCAGGTCACACCCGGGTGCCGCTGCCGCACGCGCGCCGCCACTTTCTGTGCCTTCATGGATCGGGGCGACGAACGGAAGCCGTGCAGGTAGAGCAGGTGGGTGGTGGGGGCCGATGCGGTCATGGGGCGAAGGATAATCGGGCTTCATGGCCGCGTCCTTCGACAAACCCACCCTGCTGCAACGCATCGCCCCGATCTTTCAGGGCTTTGACGGCCCGCTCGCGCTGGCCGTGCTGCTTATGGCCGCGGCCGGCCTGGTGACCATGTATTCGGTGGGCTTCGACCACGGAACCCGTTTCGCCAGCCACGGCCGCAACATGCTGCTGGCCGCGGGCGTGCTGTTCCTCGTGGCCCAGGTGCCCCCGCAGCGCCTGATGGCGCTGGCCGTGCCCCTGTACACGGTGGGCGTGCTGTTGTTGCTGGCGGTGTTTCTGTTCGGCATCGAAAAGAAGGGCGCACAGCGCTGGCTCAACGTGGGCGTCGTCATTCAGCCCAGCGAACTCATGAAGATCGCCATGCCGCTGATGCTGGCGTGGTGGTTCCAGCGCCGCGAAGGCCTGCTCAAGCCGCTGGACTTCGTGGTGGCCGTGGTGCTGCTGGCGGTTCCCGCCGCGCTCATCCTCAAGCAGCCCGATCTGGGCACCACCCTGCTGGTGCTGGCCTCGGGCATCTTCGTCATCTTTTTTGCCGGTCTGAGCTGGAAACTGATTGTGCCGCCGGTGGTCATCGGCGTTATCGGCATCGTCACGCTGATCGCGATGGAGCCGCAATGGTGTGCCCCCGGGGTGGACTGGCAGGTGTTGCACGAGTACCAGCGCCAGCGGGTCTGCACGCTGCTGGACCCGTCCAAAGATCCGCTGGGCAAGGGCTTTCACATCATCCAGGGCATGATCGCCATCGGCTCGGGAGGCGTCTGGGGCAAGGGCTTCATGCAGGGCACACAGACCCACCTGGAGTTCATTCCCGAGCGCACCACGGACTTCATCTACGCGGCTTTCTCGGAAGAGTTCGGCCTGATGGGCACGCTGGCACTGATGGCGGGTTTCATCTTCCTGGTCGTGCGCGGTCTGCTGATCGCGGTGGAGGCGCCCACGCTGTTCGCCCGCCTGCTGGCCGGGGCCGTCACGCTCAACATCTTCGTCTATGCCTTCGTCAACATGGGCATGGTCAGCGGCATCCTGCCGGTGGTGGGTGTGCCGCTGCCGTTCGTGAGCTATGGCGGCACCGCCATGGTGACGCTGGGCGTGGGGCTGGGCATTCTGATGTCGATCGCCAAGTCCAAGCGTTTGATGCAGTCATGAGCACGAGCATGGGCCCCCACGCTCCGCCGCTGCGCGGGTCGCTGCCCCCCGAGGGGGCTGACCTGGCTCGGGAGCGGCCCTTCGCTGCGGTCGATGGCCCCCACGCTGCGCTGCTGAGCGGGTCGCTGCCCCTGGTTCAGGTGGCCGTGGTCGGCGCCGGCAACATGGGCGGCGCCATGGCGGCGCGGCTGTGCGAACAGGGCTGGACCGTGGTGGTGTGCGACGTTGACCCGCTGCGGCAGCAGCAGGCGCTGGACGCTGGCGCCCACCTGGCCGACACGCCCGAGACGGCCGCCCGCGCGTTGGTGCCCGACGGCGTGCTGATCGTCTGTGTGGTCGATGCCGGGCAGTCGTCCGAGGTGCTGCTGGGTGAGCAAGGCGCCGCGCCGGCGCTGCGCTCCGGTCAGGCCGTGATGCTGTGCCCGACCATCGCCCCACAGGACACCGAAACCCTGGCGTCGGCGCTCGCCGCGCGTGGGGTGGACTGCATCGACGCCCCCATGTCCGGTGGCCCGGCGCGCGCGCGCGACGGCAGCATGAGCCTGATGCTGGCCGCGCCGGACGCCGTGCTCGCGCGCCACGCCGCATTGCTCGACGCCCTGTCATCGAAGCAGTTTCGCATCAGCGAGCGGGTGGGCGATGGCGCACGCACCAAGCTGGTCAACAACCTGCTGGCGGGTATCAACCTGGTGGGCGCGGCCGAGGTGCTGGCGCTGGCCGAGCGCCTGGGGCTGGACATCGGCACCACGCAGGCGGTGATCGAGCAGTCCAGCGGCCAGAGTTGGATCGGATCGGACCGCATGCGCCGGGCCATGGTGGGGGACTTTGCACCGCGCGCCCACGTCACCCTGCTGGAAAAAGACACCAGGCTGGCGGTGGACGCCGCCACGGCGGCCGGCTTCACCGGCCCTCTGGGGGCGCGCGCCGCCGCCGTGTTCGCCCAGGCCCACGCGGCCGGGCTGGCCGAGCAGGACGATGCGTCGCTGCTGGCCTTGCTGCGCCGACCGGCGGGCGACGGTTCGGCGAGCTGACACCGCCGTCCACAACAGGGGGGGCGACGACCACCGGTCGGTTGACCCCGGCCCATGACCTTGCCGCCAGCGTGCGGACCCGCTCCTTCTTACAATGTCCCCATGATTGCTCGCGAACCCACACTGGCCCGTCTGGCCACCGCACAGACCCTGCTGCTCGAACCCTTTGGTCTGAGTCCGTCCCACCTGCAGCGTGCGCTCGGCGAGATCATGTCGCATGGCGTGGACGACGCCGACCTGTATTTCCAGACCACCCGCAGCGAAGGCTGGAGCCTGGAAGAGGGCATCGTCAAAACCGGCAGTTTCAGCATCGACCAGGGCGTGGGCGTGCGCGCCGTCAGCGGGGAAAAGACCGCTTTCGCCTATTCGGACGACCTGTCCTGGGACTCGTTGATCGATGCCGCCCACACGGTGCGCTCCATCTCGGCTCAGGGGCAGGGCCGCAAGGTGCGGGTGCCCGCGGTCAAGGTGTCGAAATCGCGCTCGCTCTACCCGGGGCTGGACCCGATCGGCACCATGGACAGCACCGCCAAAGTCGCGTTGCTGGAAAAGGTGGAACGTCTGGCCAAGGCCAAAGACCCGCGCGTGGTGCAGGTCATGGCCGGTCTGGCGGCCGAACACGATGTGGTGCTGGTGGCCCGTGCCGACGGCACCCTGGCCGCCGACGTGCGCCCCCTGATCCGTTTGTCGGTCACCGTCATCGCCGAGCAGAAGGGGCGGCGTGAAATCGGTTCCTCGGGTGGCGGTGGCCGTTTCGGTCTGGCGTATTTCGACGACGCCATGGTGCAGTCCTACGTGGACGAGGCCGTGTCCTCGGCGCTGACCAACCTCGACGCCCGTGAGGCGCCCGCGGGTGAGATGACCGTGGTGCTGGGCCCCGGCTGGCCCGGTGTGCTGCTGCACGAGGCCGTGGGCCACGGCCTCGAAGGTGATTTCAACCGCAAGGGCTCCAGCGCGTTCGCTGGCCGCATTGGCCAGCGCGTGGCCGCCAAGGGCGTGACCGTGCTCGATGACGGCACCATCGCCGACCGCCGCGGCTCGCTCAATGTGGACGACGAAGGCCACACCTCGCAGAAGAACGTGCTGATCGAAGACGGCATTCTGCGCGGCTATATCCAGGACGCCATGAACGCCCGCCTGATGGGGGTGAAGCCCACCGGCAACGGCCGGCGCGAGAGCTATGCCCACGTGCCCATGCCGCGCATGACCAACACCTACATGCTCGGTGGCGACAAGAGCGCCGACGAGATCGTGGCCAGCATCAAGAAAGGCCTGTACGCCACCAACTTCGGTGGTGGCCAGGTGGACATCACCAGCGGCAAGTTCGTTTTCTCCGCCAGCCAGGCCTACTGGGTGGAAAACGGCCAGATCCAGTACCCCGTGAAGGGCGCCACGCTGGTGGGCAGCGGTCCGGAGTCGCTCAAGAAGGTGAGCATGATCGGCAACGACATGCGCCTGGACAGCGGTGTGGGCACCTGCGGCAAGGAAGGCCAGAGCGTGCCGGTGGGCGTTGGCCAGCCCACGCTGCGCATCGACGGCCTGACCGTCGGCGGCACGGCTTGAAGGGCGACTGCCCCTCCGCGCTGTGCTACATTCCGATCCCATGACCTCGCGCTTCGCCTTCTTTGCCTTTTATTTTTGGTTCTCTGTCCCTGGCGGACGAGAGGCGAGGCTGTAAGCGCATCACCGAATCTCGAACCAACCGCCGGAGCCCACAGCCCGGCGGTTTTTTTTGGCCCAGTCTTTTCATTGCAACCCACTTCCGAGGAGCCTCACGATGAATGCCAAGACCCACCCCGCCAGCAGCGATGCCTGGCATGCGCGTCCTGTCGACAAAACCAGCCAGACCGACGACGAACGCATCAAGGACATCACCGTGCTCCCGCCTCCCGAACACCTGATCCGTTTTTTCCCCATCGGCGGCACGCCGGTGGAGGCCCTGATCACCCAGACGCGCCAGCGCATCCACAACATCCTGCGCGGGCAGGACGACCGCCTGCTGGTGGTGATCGGCCCCTGCTCCATCCACGACCCGGCCGCAGCGGTGGACTACGCCCGCCGCCTCCAGCCCTTGCGCGAGCGCTACGCCGACACGCTGGAGATCGTGATGCGCGTGTATTTCGAAAAGCCGCGCACCACGGTGGGCTGGAAGGGGCTGATCAACGACCCCTACCTCGATGAAAGCTACCGCATCGACGAAGGGCTGCGCATCGCGCGCCAGCTGCTGATCGAGATCAACCGCCTGGGCATGCCCGCCGGCAGCGAGTTCCTGGATGTGATCTCGCCGCAATACATCGGTGACCTGATCGCCTGGGGGGCGATCGGCGCGCGCACCACCGAGAGTCAGGTGCACCGCGAGCTGGCCTCGGGGCTGTCGGCGCCGATCGGCTTCAAGAACGGCACCGACGGCAACATCCGCATCGCCACCGACGCCATCCAGGCCGCCGCGCGCGGCCACCATTTCCTCTCGGTGCACAAGAACGGTCAGGTCGCCATCGTGCAGACCAACGGCAACAAGGATTGCCACGTGATCCTGCGGGGAGGCAAGGCACCCAATTACGACGCCACCCATGTGGCCGCGGCTGTCAAAGACCTGGAGGCGGCTGGGCTGGTCCCCCGTCTGATGGTGGACTGCAGCCACGCCAACAGCAGCAAACAGCATGAAAAGCAGCTGGAGGTGGCGCGTGACATCGCCGCACAGATCGCTGGTGGATCCCGCAGCGTGTTTGGCGTGATGATCGAAAGCCACATCGAAGCCGGCGCCCAGAAGTTCACCCCGGGCAAGGACCGGGTGGACCAGCTCACCTACGGCAAAAGCATCACCGATGCCTGCCTGGGCTGGTCCGACTCAGTGCAGGCACTGGAGGTCCTGTCCCAGGCGGTGCAGGCCGCGCGTCAGCGCGGCAAATAGGGCCCCGCGCGGCACGCCCCGCAAATCGGTGCTTCATAATCTGTAACAGAGGCCGATACCACCGCTGTGGCGGCCTGCCATGTCCATGGTCGTCGTGGGCACGGTGCACTGGATTGGTCGCCGATCGCTGGAGCGTGTGTGGAGCAACCTGTATTGCGTTTGGGTCTGCTCGGGTTTCCCGAGCCGGATCAGTTGCGCCTGTTGGCCTGGGCCGGTCAGGCCCAAGCCGGCTGGCCCGAGTGGTGCGGTTGCGACCCGCATCTGGCCGATGCCTGGATGATCCGCGGGGAGTCGGTCGAGGTGCTGGGGCGGGATGCGGTGGTCATCCGCCATCCGCACGGGGGTGACGAGCGTCTGGCGCTCAACCGCGCCGAGGTGGATCGTCCGCTGGCGTTTGCCACGCCGCTGCCCGAGGGCTTTGCCTCGGCCGAGTTTTTCGAATCCGACGACGAGAAGAGCGTGCGCCAGCGGCTGCAACGCTTTGAGGCCTGGCTGCGCCCGCTGCGAAGCCAGTTTGCGCTGGGATCGCTGCTGGTGGAGCGCATGGGGCAGTTCAAGGGGGGCGTGATCCACGTGACCCACGAAGGGCGCTTGCTGGCCGTGATCGATCTGGATCGCTGGCAGTCCGGCCTGTTCATCCCCGCGCGTCCCGTGGACCTGGCGATGGCCGAATGGGTGCGCCGCCCGCCGGGTGCGGCCGACATTCCTTCCTCGTTCATTCGCCTGCCCTTGCACCGCGTCATGTGGACCTATGCTGTGCGCACCCTGCGCGACGTGCTGCCCGCGCGGTACCGCGAACGCACGATGTATCTGCGGCGTGTTCCCCGTGTGCCTGCACGCTGGTTTGACGAGGTGCACCTGACGCTGATGCGCGAACTGATGGTGCGCCCCGCCGCCTTCAACGACCTGTGTCGACGCACCGGCGTTGCCGAGAAGGAGCTGGCGCATCACCTGGCGTCGCTGTACCACGCCGGGGGGCTGACCACCGATGCCGACAGCGCACGGCGGGCCGAGCCCGCGGCCAGGCGCGCGTTGGTGGCGCTGCATTTTGATCAGGCTGATCCCAATCCCGAGGCTCTGTTGCGCACCGGTCACTCCGATCAGTCCGACCCGTTGGTGCCGCCGTCGAGCATCCTGCGCGAGATGCCCCATTCGCCGCTGCGCACGGTTGCGGGGAAATCCGCCGGGCCGCTGGTGCCCGACCCAGGGTGACGCTGGGGCGTGCTGGCAGGCGCGCAGCACCCGATGCACAATGGTCAGGTACCCACTACCGTATCCAAGGAGTCCGCAAGATGCGCAGCCAAGTCACTGTGAGTTGGGGTGAACCGTCCATCTACCGCTTTGATCTGGAGGAGGTGCAGCCCATGCCGCACGAGCTGGCGCGCTCCTGGCTGGACGAGCAGTTCACCTTTTTTGGCTGTGAGCCCATCCGCCTGACCGGCAAGGTGCTCACCGCGGACAAGATCCTCGGGGTTGCGCAGGCGGCGGGCGAAGAGCGTTTCCGCGACCCGTCCCACCGCGCCTGGGCGTTGGCATTTGCCCGTGCCACCAGTGCCGCACTGGCCAAACCCGTGGTCACGGTGGACATTCCCACACAGACCCTGGGCTACTGAAGCGCCCGTCGCCCGGGTCAGTCGCTGGTGGAGTACCGCTCCAGGGCGGCCAGCAGCCGCGCGTGCACGCCGCCGAACCCGCCATTGCTCATGCAGACGATGTGGTCACCGCCACGTGCCGCCGCGCTGACCTGTGCCACCAGCTCGTCGATGGAGCGGGCCACGCTGGCCCGTTCACCCATGGGCCGCAGCGCCTCGACCGCGTCCCAGTCCAACCCTCCGGTGTGGCAAAACGCCAGATCGGCCGCCTCCAGGCTCCAGGGCAGCTGCGACTTCATGGTGCCCAGCTTCATCGTGTTGCTGCGCGGTTCGAACACCGCCAGGATGCGCCCGCCGTTGCCGGTGGAAGGGCTGCCCAGACGCCGGCGCAGACCATCCAGCGTGGTACGGATGGCAGTCGGGTGGTGGGCGAAATCGTCGTAGACGGTGACCGGTCCTCCGTTGATCGGCACCGTGCCCCGGACCTCCATGCGGCGGCGTACGTTCTCGAACTGTGCCAACGCCCGCGCCGCGTCGGCGGGCGAAACCCCCACGTGCTCGGCCGCCGCGATGGCGGCCAGCGCGTTCAGCTGATTGTGCACGCCGGTGAGCGCCCACTCCACGCGCGCGACAGGCTGGCCACGTTCCAGCACGTCAAAGGCATGTGGCTCGCCCTCGGCGGTGAAATCGCTCACCGCGGCCCCGAAGCTGCGCAGTTCGCTCCACAGGCCCTGGTGCAGCACGCGCTCCAGGCTTTCTTCCAGGCCGTTGGCCACCACCCGGCCGGTGCCGGGCACGGTGCGGATCAGGTGGTGGAACTGGCGTTCGATCGCGGCCAGGTTGTCAAAGATGTCGGCGTGGTCGAACTCCAGGTTGTTCAGGATGGCCGTGCGCGGGCGGTAGTGCACGAATTTGCTGCGCTTGTCGAAAAACGCCGTGTCGTATTCATCCGCTTCAATCACGAAGAGTGGGCTGCGGGGCGGCTGCGCGGGCTCCTCCTTCACCTGCGCAGAGCGCACAGCCGCCCCGCAGCCCAGTCTTGCCGATACCCCGAAATTCATGGGCACACCGCCGACCAGAAAACCCGGGTTCAGGCCGTTGGCCTCCAGGATCCAGGTCAGCATGGCGGTGGTGGTGGTTTTGCCGTGGGTGCCCGCCACAGCCAGCACGTGGCGGCCCTGCAGCACGTGTTCGGCCAGCCATTGCGGGCCGCTCGTGTACGCGGCACCCGCGTCCAGAATGGCCTCCATCAGCGGGAACTTGGGCGTGCCGTCGGGCAGGCGCGTGCGGCTGACCACGTTGCCCACCACGAACACGTCGGGTCGCAGCGCCATCTGGTCGGCGCCATAGCCTTCGATCAACTCGATGCCCAGGGCCCGCAACTGGTCGCTCATCGGGGGGTAGACGCCGGCATCGCAGCCGGTGACGCGGTGGCCGGCCTCGCGGGCGAGCGCGGCCAGACCGCCCATGAAAGTGCCGCAAATGCCCAGTATGTGTATATGCATCGGGCGATTTTAGGCGGCGGTCCCGGCCGTCGGCCCTGTGCCCGTGGCGGACTCTGGCCGGGCGGGCGAATGGCCCGGTGCACAATCCCCCGATGGATGTTTTTCGAGTGAACCAGAGCGCCGAGATCGCTGCCACCGCCGCCCGCTTCGTGGTGGAGGAGGGGCTGGAATACGCCGCGGCCAAGCGACGGGCTGGCCGCCAGTTGGGCCTGTCGGCGCGTGTGCCCTGGCCCGACAACGCGGCCATGGACGAGGCGGTGCGTGAATACATCGACATCTTCTGCTCCGATACCCAGGCCGTGGAATTGCGGGCCTTGCGCGAGGTGGCTTTGCTGTGGCTGGAACGGCTGGACGATTTCCGCCCGCACCTGGGTGGCGCGGTCTGGCACGGCACGGCCACCCGCCACAGCGACATCTATATCCAGTTGTTCTGCGAGGACCCCAAGACGGCGGAATGGGCCCTGCTGGATCGCAAGGTGGATTACCACCCGGGCACGGTGACGGGCTGGCGTGGCGACCCGGTCGATGCCTTGACCGTGCGGGTGCGTTGCGAGGCGCTGAACGGCTGGGTGCTGGTGCATCTGATGGTGCACGACCTGGACGACCTGCGCGGCGCCCTCAAGCCCGACGGCCAGGGCCGCAGGCCGCGTGGGGATGCTCAGGCCTTGCGGGCGCTGCTCGCCTGCGACAACACACAACACCCGGACGACCAAACATGAAACGACGCACGCTGTGGATGGGAGGCGTCGCGGCGGCGGCGGGTGCTGCCGGCGCCGCCGTGGCCTGGTGGCGGCTGCGGCCCGGCGACCTGGCCAGCGAAGCCGAGGCGGCGTTCTGGGCGGGTCGGTACGAAGGACCCGCTGGTGAGCCCGTGGCGCTGGAACCATTTCGGGGGCGGCCGCTGCTGGTCAACTTCTGGGCCACTTGGTGCCCCCCCTGTGTGGAAGAGCTGCCGCTGCTCAACGCCTTTTACCAAGCCCATGCCCGCGAAGGCTGGCAGGTGCTGGGGCTGGCGGTGGACCAGCCCGCTGCGGTGCAGCGCTTCCTGCGGAAACTGCCCCTGGCGTTCCCGGTGGCCATGGCCGGGTTCGCGGGCATTGAAACCAGCCGCTCACTGGGCAACCTCGGTGGTGGTCTGCCGTTCACAGTGGTTTGGGGGCGTGATGGGACGGTGCGGCACCGGAAGATAGGGCAGGTGTCAGAAGCCGATCTGTCCCAGTGGTCCGGTCTCGGATGAGTCCGCGGGGTCTCGTCCTCGGCGGTTTTCGGTCAGAAATGGGGCGCTCGGTGCCGTTGGTCCAATCGCGGCGAACAACGCCAGAAAGCGGGTAAAGTTCGCCCATCTTGCGTCAGGTAGTGGGTTTTCAGACGAAGCATGGCCTCTTCTCGGGAGGGTCGTTTCAATGCACAAAACACCTGTGTCATCGTGTACACTGCGCACCCCGGCGGGTTGGCATGCTCCGACTTCAATGAAGTTGTCTGCATTTGAGTCAATTTGACCGATATTCGTTGGAGAAATCATGGATTTGAGAAAACTGAAGACCCTGATCGACCTGGTGTCCGAGTCGAACGTGTCCGAGCTGGAAATCACCGAGGCCGAGGGCAAGGTCCGCATCGTCAAAAGCGCGCCCATGGGCATGGCCGCGCCGGTGACCTACACCATGGCACCCAGCCCGGCGCCCATGGCCGCACCGGCGGCGGTTCCTGCGGTCGACGCCACGCCGTTGGCGGCGGCTCCCGCTGGGCCGGTCGGTCACACCGTCAAATCTCCCATGGTGGGCACCTTCTACCGCGCGGCCAGCCCCGGTGCCAAGCCCTTCGTGGAAGTGGGCGACACCATCAAGGAAGGGGAAACCATCTGCATCGTCGAGGCGATGAAGATCCTCAATGAAATCGAGGCCGACAAATCCGGCACGGTGACCCAGATTCTGGTGCAGAACGGCCAGGCGGTGGAATACGGCCAGCCCCTCTACGTCATCGAATAACCAGCACAGTCCTCCATGTTCAAAAAAATCCTGATCGCCAACCGGGGGGAGATCGCGCTGCGCGTGCAGCGCGCCTGCCGCGAAATGGGCATCAAGGCGGTGATGGTGTATTCCGAAGCCGACCGCGACGCCAAATACGTGCGGCTGGCCGACGAGTCGGTCTGTATCGGGCCGGCGCAGTCGTCCCTCAGTTACCTTAACATGCCGGCCATCATTTCGGCGGCCGAGGTGACCGACGCCGAGGCGATCCACCCAGGTTACGGTTTCCTGTCGGAGAACGCCGATTTCGCCGAGCGGGTGGAAAAGAGTGGTTTCACCTTCATCGGTCCCACGCCCGAGTCGATCCGCCTCATGGGCGACAAGGTGTCGGCCAAGCAGGCCATGATCCGCGCTGGCGTGCCGTGCGTGCCCGGCTCCGAGGGCGCCCTGCCCGATGATCCGGCCGTCATCAAGCGCACCGCCAAGGCCGTGGGGTATCCGGTGATCATCAAGGCCGCAGGCGGCGGCGGTGGGCGTGGCATGCGTGTGGTGCACACCGAGGCGGCCTTGCTGCACGCGGTGCAGACCACCAAGGCGGAAGCGGGTGCGGCCTTCGGCAATCCCGAGGTGTACATGGAGAAGTTTCTCCAGAACCCGCGCCACATCGAAATCCAGATCCTTGCCGACACCCACCGCAACGCGGTCTATCTGGGCGAGCGCGACTGCTCCATGCAGCGTCGCCACCAGAAGGTGATCGAGGAAGCGCCGGCGCCGGGCATCCCGCGTCGCCTGATCGAGAAGATCGGCGAGCGCTGCGCCACCGCCTGCAAGAAGATCGGCTACCGCGGTGCCGGCACCTTCGAATTCCTGTACGAAAACGGCGAGTTCTATTTCATCGAGATGAACACCCGTGTGCAGGTGGAGCACCCGGTGACGGAATGGATCTCGGGCGTGGATATCGTGCGCACCCAGATTGCGGTGGCGGCGGGTGAAAAACTGCCGTTCACCCAGCGCCAGATCCAGCTGCGCGGCCACGCCATCGAGTGCCGCATCAACGCGGAAGATGCCTACAAGTTCACGCCTTCGCCCGGGCGCATCACCACCTGGCATGCGCCAGGCGGCCCCGGGGTGCGCGTGGACTCGCACGCATACACCAACTATTTCGTGCCCCCCCACTACGACTCGATGATCGGCAAGATCATCGTGCACGGCGACACGCGAGAGCAGGCGCTGGCCCGCATGCGCACCGCGCTCGCCGAGACGGTGATCGAGGGCATCAAGACCAACATCCCGCTGCACCGCGAGTTGATGGTGGACGCCAGCTTTGTCGCTGGTGGCACCAACATCCACTACCTCGAAGAGTGGCTTTCCCAGCGTGAAAGATAAAGCCCTCCCCCGAAGCGCCTGCGGCGCCTCCCCCGCATGGGGCAACACCTGCGGCCTGGCAGCGTCGGTTCCGCGATGTTCCGGGATCGTTCTCTCTTCTCGTGTAGCGGCGCGCTGACCGCGGGAATTCATTCATGTCTTCATTGTTCGAGTTGGTGCTGCTGGTGCCCGAAGCGGCCGTGGAGCCGGTGAGCGACGCGCTGGACGCGCTCGATGCGCTGAGCACCTCGGTCGAAGACGCCGACGCCCTGACCCCGGCCGAGCAGGCGCTGTTTGGTGAACCCGGCATGCCGCCACCCAAAGAGGGCTGGCAGCGTTCGCGGGTGGTGGCCCTGTTCCCGGCGGAGGCGGCCGCGCGCGACGCGGCCGATCTGTTGACTGCGCAGGACTTTTTCGAAGGCTGTGAGGTGCTGGGCGTGCAGGCCGTGCCCGAGCAGGACTGGGTGCGGCTGACGCAGTCGCAGTTTGCGCCGGTGGAGATCACCCCCAGTTTCTGGATCGTGCCGAGTTGGCACGAGCCGCCCCCGGCCGCGCAGCAGGTGATACGGCTCGACCCGGGGTTGGCCTTTGGCACCGGAACCCATCCGACCACCCGCATGTGCCTGCGCTGGACCGCCTCCCACCCCGTGGCCGGCCAGCGCGTGCTGGACTACGGCTGCGGATCGGGCATCCTGGCCATCGGTGCGGCCAAGTTCGGCGCAAGTGAGATCGTCGCGGTGGACATCGATCCCGCCGCGGTGGAGTCGACCCGGCTCAACGCCGCGGCCAACCACGTGGCCCTGCAGACCGGCCTGCCCGAGCTCGCCAGCGGTGTCTTTGATCTGGTGTTGGCCAACATTCTGGCCACACCGCTCAAGGTGCTGGCGCCCTTGCTCTGTGCCCACGTCGGCCGGGGGGGGCATCTGGTGATGGCGGGCATCCTGGCGCGCCAGGCCGATGAGCTGCGCGAGGCCTATGCGCCCTGGTTGGCGCTGGAGGTCAGCGATGAAGAAGACGGCTGGATTCTGATGACCGCCGCCCGGGCCTGAGCGGCTCGTTCGGCCCGTGGGCGATGCCGCTTCGTTGGCCCTGCTGCCGTGGACCGAACGTGCTGCGGACCGCCTGGGGGCGGCCCGATGGCCTGCAATAATCGCCGCATGAGTTTCACCACCCGCTGTCCAGCCTGCGGAACGATGTTCAAGGTCGTTCCCGACCAGCTCAAGATTTCCGATGGCTGGGTGCGTTGTGGTCATTGCGCCGATGTGTTCGACGCCACGCTGTATCTGGACACCTGGAAGCCGCCGGTTTCCGCAACAGAGGCGGATGAATCGCCGCGCGAGCGGGTGCCAGTGCCGGCGCCTGAACGCCAGGTGGCCCAACCACCAAGCCCGCCGCCTGCGGAAGATCAAGCCGAGGATGACGAAAAGGGCGACTGGCTTTCGGGTCCGGCGCCGCTGGAGGAGCCGATGGCCGAGGAGACGCGTGACGCGAGGCCGGGTGCGGCTCTCCCTGAGCCGCCCATCGCTTCCGGTGGCAGCGTCATCCGGACGGATCGGGTGGTTGCTCCACGACCCAGGAACGGTCTGGTGGCTGGTTCGCACTCCTTGCTGCTCACCGAAGAAGACGAGGAGGCCGACTTTCATGCCGAGTTGCGGCGCTTTGCCGCCGCATCCTCTGCCGCCGCGGCTGCGGCTGAACCGACGGTGGCTCCGGCACCTGTTCAGGCGCCTGCCCAAGAGACAAAGCCGAAGCCGAAGCCAGCGCGCACCCCGACACGTCCCGTGGTGACCACCGCACCACCGGTTGCACCACCGGTCACCAAACCGCTCGCACCCAAGCCGGAGATATCTCCCAAGAAGGACGAGGATGCTGCAGAGGCTCCACTCGAGCCCGGTTTCATGCGGCAGGCGCGGCGGCGCGCGTTCTGGCAGACGCCAGGCATGCGCGCTCTGCTGGCGGCGCTGGTCCTGTCGATGGCGATTGTCCTGGTGGCGCAATGGTCCTTGCACAACCGGGACCAACTGGCTGCCCGGCAGCCGGCGCTGGTGCCGCTGTTGTCCCTGCTGTGCGAACCGATCGGCTGCGAGGTGGGGCCGGTGCGGCAGATCGATGCCGTGGTGATCGACAGCTCGACCCTGGTGCGCCGGCTCGGCAACTTCTATTCCTTTGATCTGGTGCTCAAGAACAATGCGTCCATGCCCGTGGCGGTGCCCGCGCTGGAGCTCAGCCTCACCGACGCGCGCGATGCCGTGCTCTCCCGGCGGGTGTTCCTGCCCGAGGAACTGCCCGGTGCCCCCGTGTTGCTGTCGGCGAAGGGCTCGCTGCCGGTGAGCCTGCGCCTGTCCATCAACGATGCGGGCGCTTCACCCATGGCCGGATACCGTGCGCTGGTTTTTTATCCCTGACTGTTTGAAACACACCCATGTCCATCCTCATTTGTGGTTCCCTGGCGTTCGACACCATCATGACCTTCGAGGGTCGCTTCGCCGAGCAGATCCTGCCCAGCCAGTTGCACATCCTCAATGTGTCGTTCCTGGTGCCGGGCCTGCGTCGCGAGTACGGGGGGTGCGCGGGCAACATCGCCTACGGCCTGCGTCAGCTGGGGGCCCAGGCCGTGCCACTGGCCACGTTGGGCAGCGATGGGCAGGAGTACTTGGCGCGGCTGCGGTCGCTGGGGGTGGACACCGGGCATGTGTTCACGTCGACCGACAGCTACACCGCACAGGCCATGATCATGACCGACCGCGACAACAACCAGATCACCGCGTTCCACCCCGGGGCCATGTCCCAGGCGCATGAGAACCCGGTGCCCCAGCGCAGCGACATCGCCCTGGCCATCATTGCACCCGATGGCCGTGAGGCCATGCTGTCCCACGCGCAGCAGCTGCACGCGGCGGGCGTGCCGTTCGTGTTCGATCCGGGGCAGGGGCTGCCCATGTTCAATGGCGAAGAGCTGACCCGATTCATCGAGCTGGCCAGCTGGGTCGCGGTCAACGACTACGAGGCGCAGATGCTGTCGGACCGCACCGGGCTCACGCTGCAGGCCGTGGCGGCCAAGGTGCGGGGTCTCATCGTGACCCTGGGTGAACAAGGTTGCGAGGTCTGGACGGACGGGCAGAAGACGGTGATTCCCGGGGTGCCCGCGACCGAAGTGCTGGACCCGACCGGTTGCGGGGATGCGTTCCGGGCAGCCCTGCTGCACGGGCTGGAGCAGGGGTGGTCACTGCAGCGTTGTGCCGAGTTGGGCAACCGCATGGGTGCCACCAAGATTGCCAGTCGCGGGGGGCAGAACTACACGCTGCCGTCGGTCAACAGCTGAACACACAAGATCTGCTGCGGCTCACAGGGGCCTGTCGCGGCCGGGCATAAAAAAGCCCGACGCTCGCGCGTCGGGCTTGCCAAGTCATCGTCGGGAGGACGACTTCAGGGCTTGCTGGACGTCGGAAACGGCCAGGCAGCCTGAGGGTTGAGCTTGGTTTGGGCCGCAGGGGCAGCTGGGGCTGCCGGCTTTTTAGCCGGCTCAGCTTTTTTTGCGGGGGCTGCCTTCTTGGCCGGAGCTGCGGCTTTCTTG
>NZ_BCWR01000003.1 GCF_001592305.1 Hydrogenophaga taeniospiralis CCUG 15921 | reverse complement strand
ACAGGTGCAGCCTTCTTGGCCGGAGCGGCCTTCTTCGCAGGTGCAGCCTTCTTCGCCGGTGCGGCGGCTTTCTTTGCCGGTGCGGCTTTCTTAGCCGGGGCTTTTTTCGCAGTTGCCATTGTTTTCTCCTTGATCAAGTTGCAAAGAGCACTTCATCCGATCTTGATGCCGGTGAAGTGATTCAGCGCCTTGGGGCCGTGTGGATGCATCCACGGCTGGCCCCAAGGTGTTGAATCCAGTGACAAAGCCCTCCCCGCAGTGCCGAGGCACCGAGAGGAGGGCTTTGAATGCTTGAAACGCATGTGATGGTTTGTAGGTGTGCAACGCGGCCCCGGGCCTTGGGAACATCAGTCCCAGGAGAGCGCCCCGCCGGACTGGTACTCGATCACGCGGGTCTCGAAGAAATTGCGTTCCTTCTTGAGGTCGATCATCTCGCTCATCCAGGGGAACGGATTCTCTTCGTTCGGAAACATGGGCTCCAGGCCGATCTGCGTGGCGCGCCGGTTGGCGATGTAGCGCAGGTAGCCCTTGAACATGGAAGCGTTGAGGCCCAGCACGCCGCGCGGCATGGTGTCCTCGGCGTAGCGGTATTCCAATTCCACGGCCTTGATGAACAGCGCCTTGATCTCGGCCTTGAACTCGGGCGTCCACAGCATCGGGTTCTCCAGCTTGATCGCGTTGATCAGGTCGATGCCGAAGTTGCAGTGCATGGACTCGTCGCGCAGGATGTACTGGTACTGCTCGGCGGCGCCGGTCATCTTGTTCTGCCGACCCAGCGCGAGAATCTGCGTGAACCCGACGTAGAAGAACAGGCCTTCCATGAGGCAGGCGAAAACGATCAGGCTCTTGAGCAGGGTCTGGTCGTCCTGCGGTGTGCCGGTCTTGAACGCCGGGTCCATGATCGCTTCGATGAAGGGGATCAGGAACTCGTCCTTGTCGCGGATCGACTGAACCTCGTTGTAGGCGTTGAAAATCTCGGACTCGTCCAGACCCAGCGACTCCACGATGTACTGGTAGGCGTGGGTGTGGATCGCTTCTTCAAATGCCTGGCGCAGCAGGAACTGGCGGCACTCGGGCGCGGTGATGTGGCGGTAGGTGCCCAGCACGATGTTGTTCGCGGCCAGCGAGTCGGCGGTCACGAAGAAGCCGAGGTTGCGCTTGACGATGCGGCGCTCGTCTTCGGTCAGGCCGTTGGGATCTTTCCAGAGCGCGATGTCGCGGCTCATGTTCACTTCCTGCGGCATCCAGTGGTTGGCGCAGGTGGCGAGGTACTTCTCCCAGGCCCACTTGTATTTGAACGGCACGAGCTGGTTGACGTCGGTCTTGCCGTTGATGATGCGCTTGTCGGCCACGTTGATGCGGCGCGCGCCCGGCGTGCCTGCGATCGCGGAAGAAACGGAGGAGAGGGGAGCGTCAGACAGTGACACTGGCACACCCGGCATGCTGGTTGCCAGGGGAAGAGGTGCGGGCTTCGATGAGGGAGTGACTTGTTCGTCCCAGGTCAACATATGTGTGTCCAATTCTGCGGATTATCGAAGTGTCGGCATGAAATGCAAAGGACTCATGCGCGACGGGCGTGCTTTGTGTTGCGGTGTCGCATCGAACGCGCGAGCTTCGACACCACAACACATCGGCACGGACGGGTTCTCATCACTGGCAGGCTTCACAACCGGGGTCGTCGATGGCGCAGAACTTGATGTCGGTTGCGGGTTCGACCATCGCTTCGCTGGTCGCGACCGGCGCACTCAAAGCGGCGTCGTTGCTGCCCATCGAAACGGCGTTGAGCTGACCGGTGCGCCCGGTCGACTTCTCGACCTGGGTGGCCGAGGTGGTGCGCAGGTAGTAGGTGGTCTTGAGACCACGCAACCACGCGAGCTTGTAGGTGTCGTCGAGCTTCTTGCCCGAGGCGCCGGCCATGTAGATGTTCAGACTCTGTGCCTGGTCGATCCACTTCTGGCGCCGCGCCGCGGCCTCCACCAGCCACAGTGGTTCCACTTCAAACGCGGTGGCGTAGAGCGCCTTCACTTCTTGCGGCACGCGGTCGATGGAGCGCAGCGAACCGTCGAAGTGCTTGAGGTCCATGACCATCACGTCGTCCCACAGGCCCAGGCGCTTGAGGTCCTTCACCAGGTAACTGTTGATGACGGTGAACTCGCCCGACAGGTTGGACTTGACCGAGAGGTTGCCGAAGCAGGGCTCGATGGAGGCGTCCACGCCGATGATGTTGGAGATGGTCGCGGTGGGCGCGATGGCCACGCAGTTGGAGTTGCGCATGCCGTCGGCGGCGATCTTTTTGCGCAGTGCGTCCCAGTCCAGGCTGCTGGAGCGGTCCACGTCCACATAGCCGCCACGCTCGCACGCCAGCAGGTCCAGCGTGTCGGTGGGCAGGATGCCCTGATCCCACAGCGAGCCCTTGTAGCTGGCGTAGCGGCCGCGTTCGCGGGCGAGTTCGGTGGAAGCCCAGTAGGCGTAGTAGCAAACGGCTTCCATCGAACGGTCGGCGAATTCCACCGCGTCGTTGGAGGCGTAAGGGATGCGCAGTTCGTACAGCGCGTCCTGGAAGCCCATGACACCCAGGCCCACCGGGCGGTGGCGCATGTTGGAGTCGCGCGCCTTTTTGACCGCGTAGTAGTTGATGTCGATCACGTTGTCGAGCATGCGCATCGCCGTCTTGATCGTGCGCTGCAGCTTCTCGTGGTCCAGAAGGCGGGAGCCTTCGGCGGAGCCGCTCTTGACGTGGTTGAGCAGGTTGACCGAGCCCAGGTTGCAGACGGCGGTTTCGGTGTCGCTGGTGTTGAGCGTGATCTCGGTGCAGAGGTTGGAGCTGTGCACCACGCCGACGTGCTGCTGCGGGCTGCGCACGTTGCAGGCGTCCTTGAACGTGATCCAGGGGTGGCCGGTCTCGAACAGCATCGAGAGCATCTTGCGCCACAGGTCGGTGGCGGGCAGCTTGCGGTAAGGCTTGATCTCGCCGCGCGCGGCTTTCTCTTCGTAGGCCACGTAGGCGCGCTCGAAGTCGGCGCCGAAGCGGTCGTGCAGGTCGGGCACGTCGTTGGGCGAGAACAGGCTCCACTCGCCTTTCTCCATCACGCGCTTCATGAACAGATCGGGAATCCAGTTCGCCGTGTTCATGTCGTGCGTGCGGCGGCGGTCGTCGCCGGTGTTCTTTCGCAGTTCCAGAAATTCCTCGATGTCCAGGTGCCAGGTTTCCAGGTAGGTGCAGACCGCGCCCTTGCGCTTGCCGCCCTGGTTCACCGCCACGGCGGTGTCGTTGACGACCTTGAGGAAGGGAACGACCCCTTGCGATTCGCCGTTGGTGCCCTTGATGTGGCTGCCCAGGGCGCGCACGCGGGTCCAGTCGTTGCCCAGGCCGCCGGCGAACTTGGAGAGCAGCGCGTTTTCCTTGATGGATTCGTAGATGCCATCAAGGTCGTCGGGCACGGTGGTCAGGTAGCAGCTCGAGAGCTGTGAGCGCAGCGTGCCGCTGTTGAACAGGGTGGGCGTGGACGACATGAAGTCGAACGAGGACAGCACCTCGTAGAACTCGATGGCGCGGGCCTCGCGGTCGATCTCGTTGAGCGACAGGCCCATGGCCACACGCATGAAGAAGGCCTGCGGCAGTTCGATGCGGCTCTTGCGCACGTGCAGGAAGTAGCGGTCGTACAGGGTCTGCAGGCCGAGGTAGTCGAACTGCAGGTCGCGCTCGGGCTTGAGCGCGGCACCCAGGCGGGTCAGGTCGAACTGCTGCAGCCGTTCGTCGAGCAGCTCGTTCTGCACGCCCTTCTTGATGAACTGCGGGAAGTAGTCGGCGTAGCGCGCGGCCATGTCGCTGGAGGGCACTTCTTCGCCGAGCACTTCCTTGACGATGGTGTGCAGCAGCAGGCGCGCGGTGGCGTAGGTGTAGTCGGGGTCCTTTTCGATCAGGGTGCGCGCGGCCAGGATGGAGGCCTTGTAGACCTCTTCGATCGGCACACCGTCGTACAGGTTGCGCTTGGTCTCGGCCACGATAGGGTCGGCCTTGACGTCTTTGCCAAGGCCCTTGCAGGCGTCCTCGATCAGGCCCTGCAGGCGGTTCAGGTCCAGGGGCACCCGCTGGCCGCCATCCACCACATGCAGCAGGGCTTCGGTGGGTTTGGCTTGCTCGGCCTGGTGGGCACGTTCCTGGGTGCGGCGCTCGCGGTACAGCACGTAGGCGCGGGCGACTTCGTGGTGGCCACTGCGCATGAGGCCGAGCTCCACGTGGTCCTGCACGTCTTCGATGTGGAAGGTGCCGCCGCCCGGACGCGAGCGCATCAACGCGCGCACCACCGTCTGCGTCAGCGTGTCCACGGTTTCGCGCACGCTGGCCGATGCGGCGCCTTGCGTGCCGTGCACCGCCAGGAAGGCCTTCATCAGGGCCACGGCGATCTTGCTGGGTTCGAAGGGGACGACCGCGCCATTGCGGCGAATGATCTGGTAGTTGGCAAACACCGGGCTGGCAGGAGCCTGCGCCGCGGCGCCGAAAGCGCCGGTGGCGGGCGTGGCAGAAGCGGAACTCAAAGGGGAGGGGGATTGGGCAGTCAGCATGGTTCCTCTTTCATTTGTTGTTGGTGGCCTGCCCCGGTGCCGTACGGCTGGGCAGGTGTGGGGCGGCCGGTTTTCAGGGCCGTATCGGGCGGTGTGCGGAGGCAGCGGACCGGGGGTCGGCGTGCCACGGCAGAAGGCCTGCGGTGTGAAATTCGCGGGTGCCGCGAAAGCACAGGGCACACTATATCTGGTGTGTAGGTGCCGTTCAAGCCACTACAGGTAGTGTTTGAAAAATAATGTGGATGCACCTGGATGGGGCTTTTCGGTGGGCGAAAAAACACCCATGACATCGGCTCGCATGTCGCAGGTTCCATGGCCCGGAACACACCGGATTTGCTGGAACCTTGTCGGAAAAACCCAGTGATTTCGAACCCTCTGGCCGGATTCCGGGCTGAAAGCCGCGTCGATGCAGACGATGAAGAATCGGCTGCGCTTGACGGTGCGCAGGCGGCTCAATCGTTGGCGGTGAGGACCCGGTCTGTGTCTTGGGGGAAACACCGAGGCGGCCAGCCCAGGCCCTGTCGCAGCCGCGCCCAGTCAAAGCCAGGCCCCGGGTCCTGCTTGCGTCCTGGTGCGATGTGTTCATGGCCCGCCACGTAGGCCACCGGATAGCGCGCGCGCAGGCTGGCGCACAGGCGGGTCAGCGTGAGGTATTGGGACGCTTCGAAGCTGTCACCCTCCAGGCCTTCGAGTTCGATGCCGATGGAGTCGTCGTTGCAGTTGTCGCGGCCCCGCCAGCACGATGCGCCGGCGTGCCAGGCGCGGGCATCGGCGTCGACGAACTGCACCAGTTCACCATCGCGCCGGATGAAAAAATGCGAGGACACTTCCATGCCCCGGATCTGCTCGAAATAGGGATGGGCCTGCCAGTCGAGCTGGTTGGTGAACAGCTGCTCCACCTGTGGCCCGCCATAGACGCCGGGTGGCAGGCTGATGGAATGGATGACGATCAGGTCGATGTGCGCGCCGTGTGGGCGCGGACCGAAATTGGGCGAAGGGCAATGCCGCGCCGCATCCAGCCAGCCACCACGCCAGTGCCACCGGGGGGGCGCGTGCCTGGCTTCAGCCCGCATCGTTGTCGTCCGAGGGCATGGCAATGCCGAGCCGCTGGATGCGGTAGCGCATCTGACGCAGGTTCAACCCCAGTCGGGCCGCCGCAGCGGTGCGGTTGTAGTCGGTTTCCTTGAGCGCCTGGAGCAACACCAGGCGTTCCTGCTGGTCCAGGTAGGTCTGCAGGTCCGTTGGAATGCCGGGGCTTGGCTGCGTGGGCGCGACGCAGGGGTCGACCTGTGACGGGGACTCGATGCTCGCCGGAATCGTGTCCAGTTCGGTGTCGCCGAAGTCGTCGGGCCCGATGGTGTGGCCACTGCTCAGCGCCAGGGCGCGCTGCAGCAGGTTTTCGAGTTCGCGCACATTGCCTGGCAGTTCACGCGACTGCAGCCATTGCAGTGCTGCAGCCGACAACCTGGGCACGGGTTGCCCGGTCTCGTCGCAGATGCGTTGCAGCAGCGCGTGGGTCAGCTCGGGCAGGTCTTCGCGCCGGTCGCGCAGCGCGGGGGTGCGCAGTTCGATCACGTTGAGCCGATAGAACAGGTCCTGCCGGAATTCCCCGGTCTTGACCAGGGCGGCGAGGTCGCGGTGGGTGGCACTGACCAGGCGCACGTCCACCGCCTCGTCCTGGACACCGCCGAGCGGGCGCACGCGGCGTTCCTGGATCACGCGCAGCAGCTTGGCCTGCATGGCCAGCGGGAGATCGCCGATCTCGTCGAGAAACAGGGTGCCGCCCTTGGCCGCCTGGAAGTAGCCTTCGCGGTCCTGCGTGGCGCCGGTGTAGGCGCCCTTACGCACGCCGAAGAACTCGGCCTCGATCAGGCTTTCCGGGATGGCGCCGCAGTTGACCGCGACGAGCGGGCCTGCGGCGCGGTGGCTGCACTCGTGCACCGCGCGTGCCACCAGCTCCTTGCCCGTGCCCGATTCGCCCAGGATCAGGACCGGGGCCATGCTGGTGGCCACCTTTTCGATGCGGCCCTTGATCTGCGCGATGCTGGGTGCATCGCCCACGATGCACGCCAGGGCGCGCACCCCAGCGGGCGGGGGTGGGGCGCTGCGCGGCTCGGCGGTGGGGGTGATCGTGGGGCGCGGGCCATCGGCCGCGGAGCCTGGCTGCAATGCCTCGGGCACATGGCGCTGGCTTTGTTGCGCGGCGGACACCGCGGCGCGCAGCTGTTTGAGGTCGACCGGTTTGGTCAGGTAGTCGAAGGCGCCGGTCTTGAGCGCTTCCACGGCGTTTTCGGCCGACCCGTAGGCGGTGATGACGATGCACTTTTCGGTACGCTGACTGGTGCTGAGTTCGCGCAGCAGTTCCAGGCCCAGACCGTCGGGCAGGCGCATGTCGGTGATGAGCACGTCGAACCGTCGCTGGGTCAGCCATTCGCGGGCCTGGGCCAGGTCCTGGGCCGAAACCACCTGGTGGCCTTCGCGCAGCAGCGTCAGCTCGTAGAGCGTGCGCAGATCGGGCTCGTCGTCGACGACCAGTACGGAGGCGGTGGCGGGGGTGGACATCTTGTGGCTCGGGTGTCAGCGGGGCGAACGGGGCGAACGGTGCGAACGGGGCAGATCACCCGGCAGGAGCGAGCCGGGCCGCGTGAGGCTGGGGAGCGAGTCGCCTGGGGGGTACGAGAGGCTTTGCTGGACCGGTTGGCGCGGCGCGTTGGCCGACGACGCCATGAGCACGTAGAACTCGTTGCCCTCGCGCTGGTCCAGCCGGCTGCGCTGGTAGGCGATCTGGGCGCCATACCGTTCGCACAGCTCGCGGCAGATGTAGAGGCCCAGACCGCTCGAACGGCTCTCGGAGGAGAAGAACGGCTCGAACAGGTGGCGCAGCACACCGGCCTCCAGCGGTGCGCTGTCGCTCCAGACCGACAGGCGGATGCGGTCGTTGCCGCTGGGCTGGGTGATGACCCGGATCGACGACGCGGTGCGGCTGGCGTGTTGCAGCGCGTTGTCGAGCAGGTTGATCAGCAGACGTCGCAGGTGATCGGGGTCGAAACCGACGTGGGCCGTGGGTGCGTGGGTGTGCACCCCCAATACGCGCTGGGCCTGGTTCTGCCGGATCCATTCGTGCGTGATCTGTCGCACCGTGTGGTCCAGCGGCAGCACCGGAGGGGCGGTATCGCCCTGGGTGGGCTGGACACGCGCGACGTTGAGGATGTCGTCCACGATGCGCGAAAGCCGCTGCGCGTTCTGTTCGATCATGCGGGTGAGCCGCTTCTGCCCGGCCTCCTGCACTTCTTCGTCCAGCAGGGCGTTGGCCTGGGTGATGGCCGAGAGCGGGTTGCGGATTTCGTGGGCCACGGCGGCCGACATGCGGCCCATGGAGGCCAGCTTCTCGGTGCGCACCCGGGCCTCGACTTCGCGCAGGTCTTCGAGAAACAGCACGCACAGCCCGCCGCGGCGCCCGCCTTGAGCGCTGGTCAGCTTCGTGCGGGCGAACAGCCGGTGGATGGTGAGTTCATCGAAGTCGATGCGGATTTCCGACTCCATCGGATGCCCGACCCGAAAGGTCTCGCTCACCAGCTTGGCCAGCCCTTCCCAGGCCGGTCGCGCCGAGAGCAGCAGCTTGGCCCCGTGCGGATAGTCCTCGCCCATGAGCATGAACTGGGCGGCTGGATTGGCGTTGCGCACCACACTGTGCGTGTCGACCACCAGCACACCTTCGCTCAGGCCTTCGATCACGAGTTCGTTGACCTGTGCCTGCGTGCGCGCCGCGGCCTGGCTGCTCAGGGCCAGGGCCTCCTCGCGTGCCAGGCGCAGCGCCAGCTGGTTGGCCAGCACGGCCACCAGAAAAAACCCGGTACCGGTCAGGCCCGATTGCAGAAAGCGCGGGGTGGACACCTCGCTGAGGACCGCAGCGCTCAGGGCGGCTTCGCCCAGCATGTACAGCGTGATGCTGGCGGCGGTCGCCAGCGCCAGCGTCAAAGACCCGAGAATGGCGGCCAGCAGCACGGGCAGCGCAAACAGAGGCGTGTAGTTGATGCCGCCTTGCTGAAAGTGCTGGAGCAGGGCGAAGGCCAGCAGGTCGACGCCGATGGTCAGCAGCCACTGCAACTGGAAAGGCTTGCCCAGCTCGGTGGGACGTGACCAGATCAGTACCGCCAGGGCGGCGCTCAGGTGCACGGCGCACACCATGACGAGCCAGTTGGGACCACCCGAGCCGGTGACCACCACGAAGACCTGCAGTGCCAACAGCACCGCCGCAATGAAAACCCGCGCCCGCATGAAGGCGCGCCAGAGCCTGAAGAAGGCGTGTTGCCGCTTCTCGCGGCTGCGTGCGCCGTGGCTCTCGAAGGCGGAAAGCCAGGAGGGCGCGAATTGGGAAGTGACGTCCCTGGCCATGTCAGTGGCCGGTGTGAGGCGTCACCGCGACGCCCCCTCGTGCAGTTGGCGGTGCTCGGCACTGCAATACGCGCCCAGCCGGCCGACGACCGCGTCGCTCTCGGGCAGGTGCGTGCCGCAGTGGGGGCACGCCACCATGACCATCGGGGTGCGCGAGGCTCTAGGTTTGGGCGGCGCGGGCGGTGTGCCCTGGTCCGACCCGATCTGGCGGTTGTTGCGCCAGATCCAGAAAGCCACGAGCAGCACGGCCAGAACGAGCAGGAATTTCATGGACAGATACCGTTCAGGCCCGCAGCAACACGACTTCGAGCACGAAGCGCGAGCCGACGTAGCCCAGCAGCAGCAAGCCCGCGGCTAGGTACAGCGTGCGCACGGCCATGCGGCCACGCCAGCCTAGGCTCCAGCGGCCCCACAGCAGGACACCCATGGTCAGCCAGGAGAGCACGGAGAACACGGTCTTGTGGTCCCAGGTCCAGCGGTGGTTGAGCGTCTCGGAAAACCAGCCGCCGGCCAGCAGCGTGGCGCTGAGCAGGGCAAAGCCGGCTGCCACGAAACGGAACGTCAGCCGCTCCAGCGTCAGCAGCGGCATGGGGGTTTCGGTGGCGGCGCCGCTGCGCATCGACTTTTCCGCCCGCTGCATTAGCCAGGCGTGCACCACCGCGGCACCGATCAGGCCGTAGGAGGCGATGCCCAGGGCCCAGTGCAGCGGCAGCCAGTTCGAGCGCAGCGCCGGGTACGGGGAGCCGGGGAACACCAGGGCGAGCAACACGGCCAGGGTTCCCAGCACGGCCAGCGTCCAGCGCGCACGCAGTTCGGGGTACAGGCGGCTCTCGACCAGGTAGACCGTGAGCACCAGCCAGGCCGTGACGGAGAGCGCTGGCGCAAAGCCAAAACGCACGGGTTGTTCGAGCAGGCCCGAGGCCAGCACCAGCAGGTGCAGCAGCCAGGCTGTCGCCAGCACGAAACGGGTCTGCCCGGGGCTCATGCGGGGGTGTGCCCAGGCCAGGACGGCGTACGACAGCGCCGCCACAGCCGAGAGCAGCGCAGCGGGGGGATTCGTCGCAAGGGCGGGCAGCAGGTTCATTGGGTCGGCGTCGGACGCAACGGGTGGGCGCAGGGCGCAGCTAAAATCAACACCACAGTTTAACGGCCCTGCCCGCAGCAGCCCCGAGGGGTTGCGGCCCACCCCCAGACACGCAGACCCCGCGGTACGACCCCGCAGCCTGCGCCACGGCGGCCCTTTTCACCACCCGAGCGCACCATGGCATCAGCCCTCTCCGACCGTCTCTCACGCATCGTCAAGGAAATGCGCGGCCAGGCCCGCATCACCGAGGCCAATGTCACCGACATGCTGCGCGAGGTGCGCATGGCCCTGCTGGAGGCCGACGTGGCCCTGCCCGTGGTGCGCGACTTCATCGCCCGCGTGAAGGAAAAGGCGCTGGGCCAGGAAGTGGTGGGTTCGCTCACTCCTGGCCAGGTGCTGGTGAGCGTGGTCAACCGGGAGCTCGCCGCCACCATGGGCGATGGCGTGGCCGACATCAACCTCGCGGCGCAACCGCCCGCCGTCATCCTCATGGCCGGCCTGCAGGGTGCCGGCAAAACGACCACCACCGCCAAGCTGGCCAAACACCTGATCGAGAAGCGCAAGAAGAAAGTGCTCACGGTGTCGGGCGACGTCTACCGCCCGGCCGCCATCGAGCAGCTCAAGACCGTGACCGCGCAGGCTGGGGCCGAGTGGTTCCCGAGCACGCCCGATCAGAAACCGGTGGACATCGCGCGCGCCGCGATCGACTACGCGCGCAAGCACTACTTCGACGTGCTGCTGGTGGACACGGCCGGTCGCCTGGCGATCGACGAGGCGCTGATGCGCGAGATCCAGGAGCTGCACGCGGTGCTCAAACCGGTGGAGACGCTGTTCGTGGTGGACGCGATGCAGGGCCAGGACGCGATCAACACCGCCAAGGCCTTCAGCGCCGCGTTGCCGCTGACCGGCATCGTGCTCACCAAGCTCGATGGCGACTCGCGCGGTGGTGCGGCGCTCTCGGTGCGGCAGGTGACGGGTGCGCCCATCAAATTCGCCGGCGTGTCCGAAAAGCTCGATGGCCTGGAGGTGTTCGACGCCGAGCGCCACGCCGGGCGCATCCTGGGCATGGGTGACATCCTCGCGCTGGTGGAACAGGTCACGGCCGGGGTTGACATGGCCGCGGCCCAGAAGCTGGCGGCCAAGGTCAAGAGCGGCGAGGGCTTCGATCTGAACGACTTCCTGGACCAGATCCGCCAGATGAAGCAAATGGGCGGACTCTCCAGTTTCATGGACAAACTGCCCAGCGCGATGGCGGCCAAGGCCAGCGAGGCCGATCTGAGCCGGGCCGAAAAGGACATCAAGCGCAAGGAAGGCATCATTTGCAGCATGACACTCAAGGAGCGCAGCCGCCCCGAGATCATCAAAGCCACGCGCAAGCGCCGCATCGCCGCCGGTGCGGGCGTGCATGTGCAGGAGGTCAACCGACTGCTCAAGGAGTTCGAGCAGATGCAGGGCATGATGAAAAAGATGAAGGGTGGCGGCCTCATGAAGATGATGAAGCGCATGGGCGGCATGAAAGGCATGCCCAAGTTGCCCGGCATGGGTTGATCGAAGTCAAACCCGATCATGGGTGCGCGGCCCATACTCGCGCCGCATGTTGTTCGCCCTAGAACTCTCGCTGGCCGTCCTGTCCCTGGGCGTGGCCTTGTGGCTGCGGCCCTGGCGCATGCTTCGCGGGCCCTTGCTGACGCCCGCGCTGGCCGCGGTGGCGCTGTTGCCCTGGCTCTGGCTGCTGCCGCAGAAGATGCCCCAGGGGCTGCAGGTGCAGCTCTCGGGCGCCTGCCTGCTGGTGCTCATGCTGGGTTGGCCGCTGGCGGTGCTGGTGTTGGCGCTGGTGGCGCTGGCGGTGGGCCTGCTGGGCCAGGCCGGCCCTGTCGCGGCGCTCTCACAGGGGGTCTGGATCGGACTGGTGCCGGCCACGCTCGCGCTGGGCATCGGGGCGGTGCTGCGGCGCTGGTTGCCCCCCAACCCCTTCGTCTACACCCTGGGCCGCGGTTTTCTGGGCACCGCCGCCGCCATGTTTCTGGCCGGCGTGGTGCGGGAGGTCGGTTACCGCCTGGCCGGCGGCGTGGCCCTGGAGCAGGCGCTGGTCGCGCGCTGGCTCATGGCCTGGGGCGATGCCTTCCTCACCGGCATGTTCACCGCGATCTTCGTGGCCTTTGTGCCGGGCTGGCTGGCCACCTGGTCCGATGAACGCTACCTGAAGCCTCCACAGAACTGAAGCATGGCCCCCGCGCTCGCTGCGGCTTCCAGGAGATGGCATCAGCGGCCGGGCCTGAGTCGTTCAAAGCCCGCACTGATGAACGAAGTGGTCCAGCCCAGGGCACCGCCGGGCCGGCTTTGCCGGACGGCCAGTGCCGCCCCTTGAGGGGTAGCGCGAAGCGCTGCGGGGGGAGTCCTCTACGCTGCAGCCAGCCGGCTGGCGTGGCGCCAGGCGCGGCGCAGCACCGCGGGGGACCACGACTCTTCGGGGATCAGCAGCACACCGCGCGAGCGCATCCAGGTGCCCAGGTCCACGTGGCTGGTGGCCACGGTCAGCGGCACCGACAGCAGCAGCGGCAGGGCCACGGGGGCGAGCCAGATCAGCGCCTCGACGTTGATGGCGGCGACACCCAGGGCCAGCAGGCCGATCACGGCGGTCATGGGGGCCAGACGCACCACGGCGTCGCGCCAGGTCACGCCGGACGCTTCGCGCGGAGGCGACTTCCATTCCAGCTTCAGGCCGGTGAGCGCCACCAACACGAACAGCGAATGCGCCAGCATGCGGATGGGCGCCTGCAGCAGGGCCAGCACGGTTTCCACCGTGGCGCTGCCCAGCAGGCCAGCGGTTCCGCCGAAAGACCGCTGCTCGCCTTTGAGGAACACCGCCAGCAGGCCCAGCACGCGCGGCAGGAACAGCATGGACAGCGTCCAGGCCCACAGGCCACGCAGTTCGGCCGGCACGGCGTGCCAGAGCGACGGTGCGCTGGAGTCCGACATCCACAGCGCGGTGCCGAAGGTCAGGAAGGCCAGCCACAGCGGCGCCGACAGGTAGGACATGGCGCCGATGGCGAACATGGTGCGGTGCACGCGGTGAATGCCGGGCTCGGCCATCAGACGGGAGTTCTGCAGGTTGCCCTGGCACCAGCGGCGGTCGCGCTGCAGCTCGCTCAGCAGGTCCGGCGGCTGCTGTTCGTAGCTGCCGGTCAGGTCGGAGACCAGCCACACGTGGTAGCCGGCGCGGCGCATCAGCGCAGCTTCCACGAAGTCGTGCGACATGATGCCGCCGGCCATACCGCCCTTGCCCTTGATCGGGGCCAGCGCGCAGTGCTGCATGAAGGGTTCGACGCGGATGATGGCGTTGTGGCCCCAGTAATGGGACTCGCCCAGTTGCCAGAACTGCATGCCCAGCGTGAACAGGCGGCCGGTCACGCGCGAGGCGAACTGCTGCGCCCGTGCGTGCAGGGTGGCGTGGCCGATGGCCTGCGTGGCGGTCTGCACGATGCCCGCGCGGGGGTTGGCTTCCATCAGCTTGACCATGGAAACCAGGCAACTGCCGCTCATGACGCTGTCGGCGTCGAGCACCACCATGTAGCGGTAGTCCTTGCCCCAGCGGCGGCAGAAGTCGGCCACGTTGCCGGCTTTGCGGTGGGTGCGGCGCGTGCGCAGGCGGTAGTACACCTCGATCTGCGGCAGCTCGGGCTGGGCGGCGAGCGCGGCGCGCAGGTCTTCCCAGGCGCTGCGTTCGGCCGCGGCGATGGCCGGGTCGTAGCTGTCGGAGAGCACGAACACGTCGAACTGCCGCGCGTGGCCGGTGCCGGCGAGCGATTCGCAGGTGGCGCGCAGGCCGGCGAACACGGTGGCCACATCCTCGTTGCAGATCGGCATGATGATGGCCGTGCGTGCATCGGGGTTCATGGGGTGGTGCCGCACCGAAGCGGCCGAGAGGGTGTGCGCGTCGCCGCGCAGCGAGACCCAGAAGCCCATCAGCGCGGTCACGAAGCCCGTGACCACCCAGGCCGAGAGCACCACGAACAGCACCAGCTGGCCGGTTTGCAGCCAGGTGTTTTCGTGCACGGGCTGGGCATCGGCGAACAGGCTGGCCGCCAGTACCGTGCTCAGCACGGTGAGCAGCACGAACACACCGCGGCGCAGGTTGGCCGCACGCTCCCAGGCCATGGGGGCGGGCACTTCCACGGCGGGCGTGGCGGGCGTGCGCGGGGGCAGCACGCTGCTGGCCGCGCTCAGCAGGGCGGTGCCGATGCTGTTCCAGAAACCCCGCCAGGGGCGCGGCACCATGGAGCCGCGGTTGATCGGTGGCGCGGTGACGGCGTTCGGGTGGCGTTCCTCGCGCAGCAGGCTGCGCGCCGACGGTGTGGCGCTCATTCGGGAAGCAGTAGATGTGTCCATGTTTCGCTCACGGTGTCGTTGTTGTGTTGGAGAAAGGCGCGCAGCTCGACCGGCTGGGTCGGGTCGATGCGCTGCACGCGCAGGGTCACGCGCCAGCTGCGCGTGGCGGGGTTGGGGTAGGCCACCTGTTCGAGCACCCGGCCGTTGGCGTTGCTGGTCACCACGGCGCGCACCGGCGCGTCGGCGGGCAGCGCGTCCAGGGCGGGGCCGGCGAAGTCGATCACGTATTGCGGTTGGCGGATCTGCTCGGCCTCGCTGAGCTTGGTGTAGCCATAGCCGCGGCGGGTCTGGGTGACCCAGGACGAGGGCGGACGCTGCTGCGCCTCGCCCTGCCAGTGCAGTTCATAGGCCCATTCCAGCGGCTGCCCGGGCGCGGGCAGGCGGGCCGGCACCCAGTACGCCACGATGTTGTCGTGCGTCTCGTCGGGCGTGGCCAGTTGCATCAGTTCGACCCGGCCGGGGCCCCAGTCGCCCAGGGGTTTGACCCAGGCGCTGGGGCGGCGCTCGTAGCGGGCCTCCACGTCCTGGTAGTTGGCGAAGCTGCGGTCGCGCTGCATCAGGCCGAAACCGCGCGGGTTGGTCATGGTGAAGGAGTTCACCATCGGCGACTTGGGGCGTTGCAGCGGGCGCCAGAGCCACTCGCCTTCGCCACTGACCATCATCAGGCCGTCGGAGTCGTGCACCTCGGGGCGGAAGTCGCCGGGCATGGGCTGGTTTTCGCCCGAGAGAAACATGCTGGTGAGCGGCGCCAGGCCCAGCGTGGCCACCGGGCCCGCGCCCTGACGCAGGAACGCCCGGGCGGTCACGGTGGTGACGGTTTCCGTGCCCGGGCGCACCACGAAGCGGTAGGCACCGGTGCTGCGCGGCGATTCCAGCAGCGCGTAGATGGTCAGTTCCTTGGCGTCGGGCGTGGGGCGCACCAGCCAGAACTCGGTGAAACGCGGGAATTCCTCGCCGCTGCCGCCCACCGTGTCGATGGCCAGGCCGCGGGCCGACAGGCCGTATTGCTGGCCCGCTCCCAAAGCGCGGAAGTAGCTCGCCCCCAGAAACACGATCAGTTCGTCCTTGTAGGCGGTTGAGTTCAGCGGGTAGTGCACGCGGAAGCCGGCGTGGCCGAGATCGCCCCAGGCCTTCGTGTCGAGCGTGTTGTGGCCAAAGTGGAAGTCTTCGCTGCGGTAGGGCAGGTGGCGCACCGCGCCGTCGGGCGCGATTTCGTGGATGCGCACCGGAGCGGTCTGGTACAGGCCGAGGTGGAAATACTGGGCCTCGAAGGGCAGAGCTTCGGCGCGCCAGGTTCCCCGGTCGGGCCGGAACCGGATGTCGCGCACCTGGTCGTAATCCAGGGCGGCGAGGTCGGCAGGCAGCTTGTCGCCATTTGACTGAAAGGGTTTCTGGGCGCGGGCCTGGGCCAGAGCGGTCAGGCTGTCCCAGTCCATGCGCTGGGCATGGGCGCAAGCCGCGGCCAGCATGAACAACAGGGCGCCCAGCGTGTTGTGCGCTCGCAGACGTCGGCGGGTGGGAATCGGGGAAATATCCAGGGGCATGCCTGAATAAGGGCAAACCCTGTGCCAACCTGAAAAAACCTTTTTAAATCAAAGGCTTTTTCGCTGAATGGTGTTTTTTGAGGCCTTCGCAGGTCTTCGGGGCCATGCAAACCCTTGGTTTTTGTCGCCGTTTGGCGACAGGTTCTCAGGGGTTAGGAAAAAAACGCAGGAAAAACAAGGGCTTGTGACTGTCACTCATCGGCGACAGCATCGCCGCCGGGGCTTGCCGACCCGGGCGCCGCGTCGCTCTTGAACAGGCCGGGCGTGAGCGCGTGTTTCTGCAGCAGGCGGTAGAACTCGGTGCGGTTGCGCTGGGCCAGGCGGGCCGCATCGGCCACGTTGCCGTCGGTCATCTTGAGCAGGCCCACCAGGTATTCGCGCTCGAAGCGCTGCTTGGCATCGGCAAAACTCAGCACCTCGACCGAGGGCGTGCGCAGCGCGCGCTGCACCAAGGCCAGCGAAACCAGCGGGGTGGTTGACAGGGCGCAGACCTGCTCGACCACGTTGTAGAGCTGGCGCACATTGCCCGGCCAGGCGGCCATGGTGAGCGCCTTGAGCGCCTCGGGTGCGAAGCCCGAGCTGCGCTTGCCGTATTTGGCGGCCAGCTTGGCCAGGAAATGGTTGGCCAGCAGGGCGATGTCTTCGCGCCGCTCGGCCAGCGTGGGCAGGGTCAGCGTGACCACGTTGAGGCGGTAATACAGGTCCTCGCGAAACTGGGCCGAGGCCATGGCGACCTCCAGATCGCGGTGGGTGGCCGAAATGATGCGCACGTTCACCGGCACCGACTGGCTCGACCCCAGGGGGCGCACCGCGCGCTCCTGCAGCACGCGCAGCAGCTTGACCTGCAGCGCCGGCGGCATGTCCCCGATCTCGTCGAGCAGCAGGGTGCCGCCGTCGGCGGCCTGGAACAGGCCCTTGTGGTTGGCCACGGCATCGGTGAAGGCGCCCTTGACGTGCCCGAACAGCTCGGATTCGAGCAGGGCCTCGGGAATGGCGCCGCAGTTGACCGCGATGAACGGCTTGCTCGCGCGCGGGCTGGCCCGGTGGATGGCGCGCGCCAGCATTTCCTTGCCGGTGCCCGAGTCGCCGCGCAGCAGCACGCTGGCATCGGACTGCGCGACCATGCGGGCCTCGGCCAGCAGGTCTGCCATGCGGTTGGAGCGGCTCACGATCTCGCTGCGCCAGGCCTCGTCGGCGAGCGAACTCGGGCTGGCCGGGGCGCCGAGCGCCAGGGCCTGGGCGATCTTGTCCAGCAGCTCTTTCGCGTCGTAGGGTTTGGTGAGGTAGGTGTACACGCCGCGTGCGGTGGCTTCCACCGCGTCGGGAATGGTGCCGTGCGCGGTCAGCAGGATGACCGGCAGTGAAGGGTGGCGCGCGCGGATCTCGTCGAACAGCGCCAGGCCATCGCGCCCGGGCAGGCGCACGTCGGAGAGCACCAGTTGCGGTCGCTCGATGTCGAGCTGGGCCAGCGCCGCCTCGGCCGAACCGACCGAGGTGACCTGGTAACCCGCCGATCCCAGCCGCATGGCCAGGAGCCGCAGCATGTCGGCGTCGTCGTCCACCACGAGCAGCCGCGCGCGCGGCGTGGCGTGATGACTCGGTCCCTGGCTCATTGGAGTGCCCTCCGTGCCGTGCACCGCGGGGCTGAGCACCTTTGCCTTTGAAACGGCCGGACGGCACTCATGGCGCGGCGGGGCGGCTGCCCGGCGGAGGTGGTGGGGGGCGTGTGGTCAGGCTGCGCTCGATGGCGCGCATGGCCTCCAGGCGCTCGTTGAGCTGCTCGATGCGGCGCTGGCTGTCGCGCAGATGCTGGCCCTGACGCTCCACCGTGTCCTCCAGCCGGCGCTGGTCCTGCAGGCGCGCGGCGAGCAGGCGGGCCAATGGTCTGAGCAGCGCGTTGTCGGGCGCACTCTGGTTGGCGACCCGTTGCAGCAGGCCCAGCGCCCGGGCGGTGTCCACGGCTTGGTGTGTGTGCATGAGAGCCAGGGCCAGGCGCATTTGGTGCGGAGCCGAGTTGCCCGGATCGGCCAGCGCGGCGATCTCGCCCGTCACTTCGGCGCCGCTCATGGAGCGCAGGCGTTCGGTGTAGAGCAGCAGCGAGGCCAGCGTGTCGGACTCGGAGGATGTGTTGGCGCACAGGCCTGGTTGCGAAGCCGGTGGCAATTCCACCGTGGGCGCCGCAGGGGGGGCGCAAACCGGCTCGGGGGCGCCAGTGCTCAGCTGGGGCGTGGACGTTGCAGGCACCGCATGGGGGGGCGGCGCCGTGCCGCAGGCGCCGAGACCCAGCGCGAGGGCGAAGGGCAGGCCACGGCGGCCCGCACCCGCGAGAAAACGGGGATGGCCATTCGTGGGGCGGAAACGATCAGGTGGCATGGGGAAGCTCGATGCGGAAGTGGGCGCCGTTGCGGTAGGGCAGCAATTCGATGCGACCCCCGTGGGCCAGAATGTACTCGTGCACGATGGACAGGCCGATGCCGGTGCCGCGCACGGCGTCCAGGGGCTGGCGTTCACCCCGGTAGAAGGGTTCGAAGATGCGATCCCGGTCCACCTCGGCCACGCCGGGGCCCTGGTCGGCAATGTCGATCGAGGCCCGGCCCGGCAGGTCCAGCAGCCGCAGCTGGATGCGCCCGCCATGGGGTGAATAACGGATCGCGTTGGACAGCAGGTTGCCCACCGCGGAAGCGATCTTTTCGCGGTCGATCTGCAGGAACACCGGCTGGCCTTCCACCTGCACCGTCAGTTGGTGGGCCTGCCAGTGCAGGCGCTGGGCGTCGATCTGGTCTTCCAGCAGCGCCAGCAGGTTGGTGTTTTCCCGCTTGAGCTGGCGCGCTTCGAAGGCAGCCGCGTTGAAACGCAGCAGGGCTTCGATCTGGTGCTGCAGCAACTGCGTGTTGTGCTGCAGGATGTTCACCACCTCGGCCTGGTTGGCGTTCAGCGCGCCGGCCACGCCGTCGCCCAGCACCGCCACACCCTCGTGCAGCGAGGCCAGCGGCGTCTTGAGCTCGTGGGAGATGTGGCGCAAAAAACGGGCCTTGTCGGCATCGAGTTCGGTCAGGCGCAGGCGCAGCCAGTCGAGCTGCTGGCTCACCCTGCGCACGTCCGACGGCCCCTGGATGTCGATCGGCGTGTCCAGTCGGTTCTCACCCAGGCCGACGATGGCCTTTTCCAGCCGCTGAAACGGCCGAGCCAGCCAGACGCCAAACGCCAGCGCCATCACCGCGGCCAGAGCGATGGAGCCGACCACCTGCTGGGTGAGCTGCTGGCGGCTGGTCTCGAAACCGGCCTGCAGCGCCTCGTTGCGCCCGCCGATGATGGCCTGCACCTTTTGTGCGATCACCGTGTTGTGGTCGTTGAGTTCGCGAAAGGCCAGCGCCACCTCACGCTCGCGGTCCAGCGCGGTTTCGGGTTCACCGTCGAGCAGCCCCGTGATGTGGGTGAGCTGCTCGCGCCAGGGGGTCGAGAATTCGGGCGGCAACTCGTTCTCTTCGAGTCGGTGCAGGATGTCCCGGGCGTTGCCGGCGGCTTCGTCGAAACGCTTGCGCAACTGGCTGTCGCGCAGCACCAGCGACTGGCGCGCCGCGCGCTCCATGGTCAGGCTGCGTTCGCCCAGCGACTGCGCCGCCGTGGACAGGGCGATCGCCTGCGCCGCGCTCTCGCGGCTCTGCGCCATCAGGCTTTCGAGTGAGAACAGGGCCCGCAGGGCGGCCGCACCCAGCAGGGCGCCGATCAGCAGAAAGGCCACCAGCAGCAGTTGCTGGAACGAGAAGCGCAGGGCTTTCACGGCAGTGCGTGGCCCGGGTTGAGCGGTCGCCCGGGGCGCCGCAGGCGTTTCGGGGCGCTCACTGGACCACTCTCCGTGCTGGGCACTGCGGGGCTGAGCGCCTTCGGAACGGCCGGGCGGCGCTCATGCGACCTCGCCGCGCAGCGAGTGTGGGAAGGCTTCGCTGATGCGCACGTCGATCATCTGGCCGACCAGGCGCGCGGCGTTCGGGCCGGCGTCAAAGTTCACCACCCGGTTGCACTCGGTGCGGCCCATGAACTCAGGCGCCTCGGGGGTGGATTTGCGCGAGGGGCCTTCGACCAGGATGCGTTGCACCGTGCCTTGCCGGCTGGCGCTGATGCGGCGCACGTTGTCTTCGATCGTGGCCTGCAGGTGCTGCAGGCGCTTGAGCTTCACGTCGTGTGGCGTGTCGTCGGGCAGGTTGGCCGCGGGCGTGCCCGGGCGTGGGCTGAAGATGAAGCTGAAGCTGGTGTCGAACCCCACGTCGGTGATGAGCTTCATCATCTTCTGGAAGTCGTCTTCGGTTTCGCCGGGAAAGCCGACGATGAAGTCGCTGCTCATGGCGATGTCGGGCCGGATCGCGCGCAGCTTGCGGATGGTGCTCTTGTATTCCATGGCGGTGTAGCCGCGCTTCATGGCCATGAGGATGCGGTCGCTGCCGTGCTGCACCGGCAGGTGCAGGTGGTTGGCGAGCTTGGGGATCTTGCCGTAGGCCTCGATCAGGCGCGGTGTGAACTCGTTGGGGTGGCTGGTGGTGTAGCGGATGCGCTCGATGCCCGGGATGTCGGCCACGTATTCGAGCAGCAGGGCGAAGTCGGCGATCTCGGCCGTGTCGCCCATCTTGCCGCGGTAGGCGTTGACGTTCTGACCCAGCAGGTTGACCTCGCGCACGCCCTGGTCGGCCAGGCCGGCGATCTCCACCAGCACGTCTTCGAACGGCCGGCTCACCTCGTCACCGCGCGTGTAGGGCACCACGCAGTAGCTGCAGTATTTGGAACAGCCTTCCATGATGGAGACGAAGGCAGTCGCGCCGTCCACGCGCGCGGGCGGCAGGTGGTCGAATTTCTCGATCTCGGGAAAACTGATGTCCACCTGTGGCCGCGCCTGCGCGGAGCGCTGGTTCAGCAGCTCGGGCAGGCGGTGCAGGGTCTGCGGGCCGAACACCACGTCCACATAGGGCGCGCGTTTGATGATCTCGGCGCCTTCCTGGCTGGCCACGCAACCACCCACGCCGATCAACACGCCTTTTTTCTTCAGGTGCTGCACGCGGCCGAGGTCGGAAAACACCTTTTCCTGCGCCTTCTCGCGCACCGAGCAGGTGTTGAACAGGATCAGGTCGGCTTCTTCGACGTCCTGCGTCTGCTCGTAGCCCTGGGCCGCGCCCAGCACGTCGGCCATCTTGTCCGAGTCGTACTCGTTCATCTGGCAGCCGAAGGTTTTGATGAAGACTTTTTTGCTCATGAGAATCGGGGCTCCGAAAGGGGCGTGCGGGGTCTGGCACGCCGGTCGGTGGGGAGCGGGGTGTCGGTGTGACGGCGTCGCTGGCGGGAGGGCGGGGCCGGGGGCGGACCCGCGGGCTTCAGTTCTTGAGGTCGGCGGCCGTGGGCCGTTTTTCTTCGGCTTCGGCGGCGGTCAGGATCCAGACCTCGTGCACCAGGCCGTGGGGCTCGCGCAGGTAGTTCACGGTCAGTTCCTGGTTCACCAGCGAGCCTGACATCACGAGCATGTTGTTGGTGCCCCGGATGCGCGCGCCGGGCGAGAGTTGCGCGGGCTGACCATCGAGCGTGATGACCGGCGGCTGCCCCACCACCATGACACCGCGCAGGGCCTGGGGCGGGAACGGGCGCTGCCCGGCGGTCTGCGCCTGGGCGGTGCCGGCCCAGAGGCCGAGCGTGATCAGACACAGTGCCAGTACCGTGGGGCGCCGACCGGTGGCTGGGGGAGCAATGCAGCGGTTCATGGTGTAGATCCAGAGGCTGTGAAACGGAAAAAACGGGAAGCCCAGCCGGGATTGGAAAGACGGAGCTGGGAAGGGGCGAATTGTCTCATGCGCCCGGTTGTTGCGTGCCCCTGGCGCCGTGGCCAGGACGGTTCAGGGCACCGGCTTGCGCATCAGGGCCACGTTGGGCGCTGGAATCTCGCAGGTCCAGCCGTGGTGGTCGGCCAGCCAGCGCAGCGTGGCCTCGCGGTAGAACACCACGTGCGTCGGGTCGCGCCGGTAGTGCCATTGGGCAAAACGCGTGTCATCGGTCTGAAAGCGTGTCATGAGCCCGAGCCAGCCGCCGGGCCTGAGCAGGCGGTCCAGGCGGCGGAACTCGTCGGCCGGATGGTGAAAGTGCTCGGCCACCTCGGTGCAGGTGATGAAGTCGTAGCGCTGCGTCAGAACCCCGGCATCGGGCTGGAAAAACGGGTCGTACAAAGCCACCGTGTGGCCGGCCTCGCGCAGCATGCCGGCCAGCGCCGGGCCGGGGCCGCAGCCATAGTCCAGGCCGGTTTGTTTGGGGGGCAGGCGCTGCAGCAGCGGGGTGCCCAGTTGCGCCAGATGCCGTCGGTAGCCCGGATCCTGTTCGTCGTTGTGGTGCCGCCGGTATTCGGCCAGTTCGGCCTCGGCGCTGGGCCACTGGTCCGGCTGCAGGAAGGTGCAATGGCAGCGCTCGCAGCGCCGGTAGCGCTGCCCGCCCACCGCCAGAAACGCGCGGCTGTCAGGGGTTTCGCACACCGGGCACGGCAGCATGGTCGGTTCGGTGTGATTCAGGGCTGGGGTGGCGCGCACAACCCGGAGGGTGTCACTTCCAGCGCAGCGGCTCGATGTGCACGCTGCCCTGCGTGCTGCTGAGCGTGAGCGCGCCTTCCTGCACCGTGGCCTGCAGCTGCATGCTGCGCTCGGCCATGCCCGCCAGAGCGGGTGCCACCTCGGTGGGCAGGCGCCAGACCTGCAGTTTGTCCAGCCGGGTCAGCTTGGTTTCGATGCCGCGCCACCACACGTCGGCCGCCGGGCCGAAGGCGTAGACGAACACCGCGTCGGCCTTGCTGCAGGCCTTGGACAGCGGTTTGTCCTCGGGCTGGCCCACTTCGATCCAGATGCGCTTGCGGCCGGTGAAATCGGTCAGGGACACATCCGGGTCGTCCGGGTCGGACAGCCCGGCACCAAAAGCCAGCGTGCCGTCGCCCTGGCAGGTGTCCTGCAGTTCGTGGGCGTGAATGGCCAGCGCCACCAGCCGCACCATCATGCGTTCGTCGGTCTCGCTCGGGTGGCGGGCCAGGGTGAGCGCATGGTCGGCGTAGTAGCCGTGGTCGATGTCGGCGATCTGCAGATTCGCCTTGAAGATGGTGGATTTGATGGCCATGGGCGGTGGGGAAACGGGCCGGGCAAGAAAAAAAGCGGACCTTGTTGCCAAGATCCGCTTCTTTTGTCTGGTGGCGATAGGTGGACTTGAACCACCGACATCAGCATTATGAATGCTGCGCTCTAACCAACTGAGCTATATCGCCGAAGCCCAGGATTATAGCCAAAGAATGGGCGTGTTTTCAAGTCAGGTGTGCTTCCGATGGCGTCGCAGCGAGACGGGGCAGGGTTTACAGGCTCAGTTCGTAGGTTCCGGGAGCGCCCAGCACGTGGCTTTTTTCCCGCAGAACGATGTACAGCTTGCGCGTCTGTGGGTTATAGGCAAATGCCTGCTGGGTGAAGACATCCCGCATGCCTTCGGGTGCGCTGGCGATGAAGCGGGTCAGCGCTTCGCCCGTCAGACCCTGGCGCCGCACTTCGATGGTCAGGCGGGTGGCGGCGGCGAGGTTGCGCAGATCGGCGATGCGGGTGCCGTAGAAGGTGTAGTCCGGAGGTTCTGAGCGGACCAGGTAACGGCCGAACGGGTTGCGTTCGTAGGGGCGGCACACATGCCACCAGGCGCCCATCCAGTCGCAAGGTTTGTCTGGCTCCACCGCCTGGGCCGCTTGCCCGTTGGCGGCGGCCAGCACGGCGGATCGATCGGCTTCAAATTTCTCTGTGAACCGGTTGACCGTGTCCACGGGTTCGTACACCAAGCTCTTGAACACGGGCGTCCAACCCATCTCTCGGGTGCGCTGGGTCGATTCACCAGACGTTTCAGAATGCGCTGCGCTCGACGCCAAGGTTCTGTAAGTTGTTTCCACCATTTGCCATTCGCCGATCATGGATCGGTGTACGGCCTGGGGCAAACCTTCGGCCGCAGATGCTATCTGCATCGCTTGGTTTGCCTCGGTGGCATCCAGCGTGGCGCTGGACCAGACGGCGGTTTGCAGGCTCAACAACAGCCGGGACAGCGTGGTCGTGGAGACCATGGATGCGATCAGATCGCCTTCCGCAGAGCGCATAGCGTCCTGGCCCGATGCCGACCATATCTCCAATGCCTCGCCACGCGATCCGTTGTGCCACTTCAATACCGCCACGGCCATCCGCCATTGATCGAGCATGCTCAGCGGACGTTGGTCGGCGGCGGGGCTGAAAAACACGGTACCCAGGCGACGGTCGCCTCCGTTCCAGACGGTCTGTGCCCGCACGAGCAGTGTCGGATCCGGCGTTTCCCTGCCGAGCTTCAACCAGTCTTCAAGCGCCCAGGAGGGCGCCGCCTTGGCATCGGCGACGGTGGCGGGCAGGGCCAGTGGCGGTTGACCTTTCAGGCATTTCTCCTGAAGCAGCGGGTCTTCTTCTCTTGGAGAATATTCGGCAAGATCGCCAGCCAGCGCCGCTCGCTCCCGTTCTTCGGCATCCGGGAACAGGCAGCGCCCGACATCCAGCGGATCCTCACCTTGAGGCGCCAGCAGGCCAGCCAAACGGCGACCGTTGTCGAATTGGAGCGGTCGTTGGCCGGCTTCTTTCTGGAGCCGCAGTACTTCCGCCGAAGGTTGGGCTGGAAACACCCAATAGAAGGCCTGCACCGACAGCACCGAAATCAGGAGACCCAGAGCGACGGCGCCAAGGGCGAAAGCCAGTTTGTCCAATCGGTGCCCGGACCGGGCGGGAGACAGCTTGCTCATTGGTGCTTGAACACCGCCTTGCGCTTGTTCACGAACGCGTCCATGCCTTCTTTCTGGTCTTCCGTGGCGAACAGCGCGTGGAACATCCGGCGTTCGAACATCACGCCGTCGGCCAGACCGCCTTCGAAGGCGCGGTTGACGCATTCCTTGGCGGCCATCACGCTGGGTTGCGAGTACTCGCAGATCATGAGCGCGGCGCCCAGGGCTTCGTCCATCAGCTTGTCCAGCGGCACCACGCGGCTGACCAGCCCTGCGCGTTCGGCTTCGTTGGCGTCCATCATGCGGCCGGTCAGGGCCATGTCCATGGCCTTCGATTTGCCCACCGCGCGCGGCAGGCGCTGCGTGCCGCCGGCGCCGGGAATGATGCCCAGCTTGATCTCGGGCTGGCCGAACTTGGCGTTGTCGGCGGCGATGATGAAGTCGCACATCATCGCCAGCTCGCAGCCGCCGCCCAGCGCGAAGCCGCTGACGGCCGCGATCACCGGCTTGCGCACACTGCGGATGGTTTCCCAGTTGCGGGTGATGAAGTCGCCCTTGTAGGCGTCGGCGAAGCTGTACTTGGCCATGGCGCCGATGTCGGCGCCGGCCGCGAAGGCCTTTTCGCTGCCGGTCACGATCATGCAGCCGATGGCTTCGTCGCCGTCAAAGGCCTTGAGCGCGGCGCCCAGTTCGTCCATCAACTGGTCGTTGAGCGCGTTGAGCTGCTTGGGGCGGTTCAGCGTGACGATGCCCACGCGGCCTTCGGTGCGCACGGTGATCAGTTCGGGGGTGGTGGTGTCGCTCATGGTGTTTCCTCGGGTGGATCGGTGGAGATTGACGTAAACGTCAACTATAGCCGGGTGCACCCCAGGGAAAACATTAGCCGACCGATGGGTCGGCTAATGGTAAATTGTCCGCCACAACCACCCGACGCCGACCCGATGGATCGGCCCCAGAGGAGACAAGCCCCCATGAATGCCCCCGCTGCGGGCGGCACCGTGCTCTACCTGGAGCGTGGCACCGTTGCCCTGATCACCCTGAACCGCCCCGAGGCCCTCAACAGCTTCACGCGCCAGATGCACCACGATCTGTGGGCCGCGCTGGACCGGGCGGAGGCCAACCCGCTGGTGCGCGCGCTGGTGCTCACCGGCGCCGGCCGCGGTTTTTGCGCCGGGGCCGATCTGGCCGAGTTCGACTTCGAGCCGGGGCCGGACCTCGTGAAACGTGCCGACCCTGGCCCGGTGATTCACCAGGCCTTCAACCCCACGGCGCGGCGCATCCAGTCGCTGCGCATGCCGGTGATCGCCGCGGTGAACGGCGTGGCCGCGGGGGCCGGCGCCTCGCTGGCCATGACCTGCGACATCGCGATCGCTGCGCCAGGCGCGAGCTTCATCCAGGCCTTCAGCAAGATCGGCCTGATTCCGGACGCGGGCGGCAGCTGGTTCCTGGTCGAGCGCCTGGGCCTGGCGCGGGCCATGGCGCTGGCCATGACGGGCGACAAACTGCCCGCCGCACAGGCGAAAGAGTGGGGAATGATCTGGGACGTGCAGGACGACCCGCTGGCCGCTGCGCTGGCCCTGGCCGAAAAACTGGCCGTGATGCCGACCAAGGCGCTGGTCTCCACGCGCACCCTGCTGCGCGACGCCGGCACGCGCACGCTGAACCAGCAGCTCGACGTGGAGCGCGACACCCAGTCGGCCCTGGGCGCCACCCACGACTACATCGAAGGCGTGATGGCCTTCCGCCAGAAGCGCGCGCCGCAGTTCAAGGGGGAATGATGACGCCAGAAGAACGTGCCCAACGTGTGGGCGAGGCCATGTTTGCGGTCGACGTCGCCAGCAAGGACACCATGGGCATGGAGCTGCTCACCGTCGAGCCCGGCCGGGCCGTGATCCGCATGAAGGTGCAGCCGCTGCACCTCAACGGCCACCGGATCTGCCACGGCGGCTTCATCTTCACGCTCGCCGACTCGACCTTTGCCTTCGCCTGCAACAGCCACAACCGCAACGCGGTGGCGGCGGGCTGCAGCATCGAGTTCCTCAAGCCGGCCCACGAGGGCGACGTGCTCACCTGCGAGGGCGTGGAGCAGGTACTGCAGGGCCGCCACGGCATCTACGACATGAAGGTCAGCAACCAGAAGGGTGAGGTGATTGCGATGTTCAGAGGCAAGAGCGCGGTGATTCCCGGCCAGGTGTTTCCGGAGGAGGCAGGCGCATGAACCACTTTCCGCTTGAACCCATCGAGAAGGCCAGCATCGACGAGCTGCGCGCACTGCAGCTCAAGCGTCTGCAGGCCACGCTGCGCCACGCGTACCAGAACTCGCCGGTGTACCGCGCCAAGTTCGACGCGGCCGGGGTGCACCCGGACGACTGCCGGACGCTGGCCGACCTGGCCAAGTTTCCGTTCACCACCAAAAAAGACCTGCGCGACAGCTACCCCTTCGGCATGTTCGCGGTGCCGCGCGAGCGCTGCGCGCGCATCCATGCGTCCAGCGGAACCACCGGCAAACCGACGGTGGTGGGCTACACGCTCAAGGACATTGACACCTGGTCCACCGTGGTGGCGCGCAGCATCCGCGCCAGCGGCGCGCGGCCGGGCGACATGGTGCACGTGAGCTACGGCTACGGCCTGTTCACCGGCGGTCTGGGCGCACACTACGGTGCCGAGAAACTGGGCCTGACCGTGGTGCCCTTCGGCGGCGGCCAGACCGAGCGCCAGGTGCAGCTGATGCAGGACTTCCGGCCCGACATCATCATGGTCACGCCCAGCTACATGCTGGCCATCGCCGACGAGTTCGAACGCCAGGGGCTGAACCCGCGCGAGAGCAGCCTGCGCATCGGCATCTTCGGCGCCGAGCCCTGGACCAACGACATGCGCGTGGCGATCGAAACCCGCATGGACATCGACGCGGTGGACATCTACGGCCTGTCCGAAGTGATGGGGCCGGGTGTGGCCAACGAGTGCATCGAAACCAAGGACGGCCCGACGATCTGGGAGGACCACTTCTACCCCGAGATCATCCACCCCGAGACCGGCGAGCCGGTGGCCGACGGCGAGATGGGCGAGCTGGTGTTCACCAGCCTGACCAAGGAAGCGCTGCCCATCATCCGCTACCGCACGCGCGACCTCACGCGCCTGCTGCCGGGCACGGCGCGCACCATGCGCCGCATGGAAAAAATCACCGGCCGCAGCGACGACATGATGATCGTGCGCGGCGTCAACGTGTTCCCGACCCAGATCGAGGAACTGATCCTCAAACGCCCCGAACTCAGCGCGCACTACCAGTGCGTGCTGACCCGCGAAGGCCCCATGGACAGCCTGACCGTGCGGGTGGAAACGCAGCCCGGCCTGGACCCGGCGAGCATCGAGGCGCGCGCTGCCGCCAAACGGCTGCAGCACGAGGTGAAGGTGTTCGTGGGCAGCCATGTGGAGGTCGAGCTGCGGCCCGAGGGTGGCGTGGAGCGCAGCCAGGGCAAGGCCAAGCGGGTGGTGGATTTGCGCAAGCGCTGAGCGCTGAGCGCTGAGCGCGGGCCAGGGGCTCGCGGCGCGTTCGCAACAATTCCCTTCAAATGACCGCCGATCGGGGCTAACCCGGTTGGCAGCGCGTGCGTGCGGGCCTACATTGCGCATGCAATCAATGGGAATTCATGGACAACAACACCCTGCTCGCCAAAACAGACAAAGGCCGTGAGGCCTTGGCTGCGCGCCCGCCCGAACTCGGGCCGAGGCTGCGCTCGGCGCTGATCATGGTCGATGGCAAGAAAAACGTGGCCGAACTCGTCAAGTTCGGCGGGGCGCTGGCCTCTCTCGAACAGCTGGTCGAGGCGGGCTGGGTGGTGGAGGTGGATGCCTCGGGGCAGCCGGTGCAGCGGGCCTCGTCCGACGCCGGGGCGGCGGTGGACGCGGCGGCCCCGGCCGAAGAGCCGTCCGCCGTGGCCGCAGCGCCAGCACCAGCCCCCGCACCGCAGACCTTGCCGTACTCCGAGGCCCGGCGCATGGTGGTGCGTTACATCAACGACCAGCTGGGTCCTATGGGGGAGCTGACCGCCATCCGTGTCGAGGGCTGCAAGAGCCCGGCCGATCTGCAGGCCCTGCTGCCGCGCATCCGGGACGCGCTGAGCAACTACCGCAACGCGGCCGCAGTGCAACGTTTTGACCAGGAACTGGTGCCCCTGCTGCCCAAGCACTGATACGGTCTCGCCTTCAAACGCATAACGGCGTTGGCTCGCCTTGTTCTGCGCTTGAAGGCGAAACCGTATGAGGAATTGATCAGCGCTCGAGCAAGCCGGCCACGGGTGCCAGCCACTGCGCCAGACGCGCCGCGTCGCCCACCCCCAGCCGCACGGCCTGGGTCGGGGCGGGCCACTCCAGCGGGCAGCGCAGCAGGCACTTGTCGCGAGACACCAGCGCCACCAGCTGCGTTCGCTGACCCCGCAACAGGTTCACCTCGTCGAGCTTGTGGATGCGCCAGGCTTCGGCGGCGCCGCCGCGGCGGGGCGCCGCGAACTCCACGCCCAGCCACTCGTCTCCGGCGGCCATGCCCGCGGCTTCGGCGGCGCCACCGCGCAGCACGGTCTTGAGCGTGAGGCCGCCGACCTCGCTCACGCGCAGGCCCAGCTGTTGCGCCAGCGGGGCCTTGTCCAGCGTCGGTTTGGCGCCCTGGGCCTGCAGCAGGTCGCCTGTGGGCAGGTCGTCCGTGCCGTGCACCCAGTGGGCGATCTCTTCCTTGAAGCTGCGCCGCCCCAGTTGCTGCAGCACCCGCAGCACGTCGGCCTCGCGCAGCGGGCCGCCCTCGCAGCGCGTCCAGAGTGCGCGCATCACCGCGTCCAGCGTGGTGTGGCCTTCGGCGCGCAGGGTCAGGTCCAGGCACAGCGCCACGAGCGAGCCCTTGGTGTAGTAGCTCACCGTGGCGTTGGCGGTGTTTTCGTTGACGCGGTAGTACTTCACCCAGGCGTCGAAGCTGGCCTGCGCCACGCTCTGCACCAGGCGCCCCGGCGTCTGCTGCACCTGGTTGATGGTCTTGGTGAGCAGTTGCAGGTAGGCGTTGTCGTCGATGAGTCCCGCGCGGCGCAGGATCAGGTCGTCGTAGTAGCTGGTGAAACCCTCGAAAAACCACAGCAGCTCGGTGTAGTTTTCGCCGGTGTAGTCGTAGCGCTTGAACTCGGCCGGGCGCAGGCGCTTGACGTTCCAGGTGTGGAAATACTCGTGGCTGATCAGGCCCAGCAGGGTGGTGTAGCCGTCGGTGGCCTTGAGCGCCGGGGGTTTCTCGGGAGGCGGCGTTGTGAGCCGTGGGAGATCGGCCCGCTGGCAGATCAGCGCGGTGGAGTTGCGGTGTTCCAGCCCGCCGTACCCGTCGTCGCTGGCGTGCAGCATGAACACGTAGTTCTGGAACGGCGGTGTGGGGGCATCGCCGTGCCAGAACACCATCTGTTCCTCGCAGATCCGGCGCGTGTCGTTCAGCAGGCGCGCGCCGTCCATCCAGGCGCCGGCGCCACTGACGACGAAGCGGTGGGGCACCCCATGGGCGGTGAACTCGCCGCTCCAGAACAGGCCCAGCGTCACCGGGCAGTCGGCGAGTTCGTCGTAGTTCTGCGCGCGGTAATGGCCGAATCCGGCGCTGTCAACACTGTGGGACGGCAGGCCGGTGGCCACCTGCCAGCCTGGCGTGGACGGGCTGGGCACCAGTTCCAAAGCCTGCGGCTGGTCTTCCTGGCCGAGTACCCGCAGGCACAGGCTGGTGGCGTTGAAGAAGCCCCGCGTGCTGTCCAGAAAGGCGGTGCGTACCGAGGGGTCGAAGGCGTAGACCTGGTAGCGCAGCACCAGCGCCTCGCCGGTGCGGGTCTCCACCTGCCAGCTGTGTTTGTCGAGCTGGCGCATGGGCACCGGCTCACCCCCCTGGGTCGCCTCCAGGCCCTGAAGGTGTTGCGCGAACTCGCGCACCAGATAGCTGCCCGGTATCCATGCCGGCAGGCTCAGCCGCTGCCGGGGCGCGGGGCGGTCAATGCTCAGCGTGACCGCGAACAGGTGGGCCTGGGTACTGTGCAGCTCCACCCGGTGGTGCACCTGGGGGCGGGGCTGGGCCGGTGTGCTGGCGCGCAGCGAGCGGGGGGAGGGCGTCGTGGGGGTGGTTTTTTTTCTCACAGGGCTCCTGCGCCAATGAAACAGCCGGGGGGTGCCCGCAGCACAGAGGCCATCAGCCCGGCGTGGCCCAGCGTGCGGACGAGAGGGGTGTCATGGGGTTCGTCCAGTGCGGCGCGGGGTCAGGGTTTGGCTTCTGACAGGAGCTTTTCGACGCGGTCGGCACCGATGGCGCCAGGCACCCGCGAGCCATCGGCGAAGATGATGGTGGGCGTGCCGGTGATGCGGGCCTTTTTGCCAAACTCGAAGTTGCGCGCCACGGCGGCGGCGTCGCACTTGGCCGCGGGCGGGGTCACGTCGTTGACCATCCAGTCGATGAAGGTCTTGCCCTTGTCCTTGGCGCACCAGATGTTGCGCGACTTCTCGCCCGAGTCCGCGCTCAGGATCGGGTACAGCAGCACGTGCACGGTCACGTTGTCGATCTTGAGCAGGTCGCGCTCGAAGCGCTTGCAGTAGCCGCAGTTGGGGTCCTCGAACACAGCCATCTGGCGCTTGCCGTTGCCGCGCACGACGGTGAAGGCGTCTTTGAGCGGCAGGTCCTTGAAGGCGATCGCGGTGAGTTTTTCCAGGCGCTGCTCGGTCAAGTCCACACGGGCCTTGGTGTCAATCATGGTGCCCTGGATCAGGTAGTTGCCTTCGGCGTCGGTGTAGAACAGCTCGCTGTGGTTGACCCGAACTTCGTACACGCCCTCCATCGGCGTCTTGCGGATCTCGTCGATCTTCGGCAGGTTGGGCAGACGCTCGGTCAGGTTCTTGCGGATGGCAGCTTCCTGCGCCAACGCGCCCAGCGAGAAGGTGGCGATGAGCGCGAGCAGGAGGGTCTTGATGGGTTTCATGGTGGTGCCCGTGGGCGTTGACGGTATGAAGAAAAAGAGCGGCAAGGCGGTCTGTCAGCCCGTCTGCCCCATGGCCTGGCGGGCCAGCCAGTGTTTCAGCGGGCCCAGGCGGTCCACGCCCTGCATGCCCCAGTTGCGCAGGGACCGGATGCGGCTGTCGGTCTGGGCGAACAGGCCAAACAGACCGTCGGTCACCCAGGCCATGGCGTTCACATCGGCCTGCCGCGCGCGCTCGTAGCGCCGCAGCAGCTTCAGATCGCCCAGCTCGCGCCAGTACTCGCGCTCGTGCAGCACGCGGGCCAGCTCGGCGGCGTCGGCCAGGCCGACGTTGAGCCCTTGTCCGGCCAGCGGGTGCATGGCGTGGGCCGCGTCACCGGCCAGCGCCACACTGCCCTGGGCGGTGCGGGCGATCCAGCGTCTGGCGCGGGCCAACTCCAGGGGCCAGGCCTGGGCCGGGCTTTCCAGTTGCATCTCGCCCAGGGCCTGTCCACAACGTTCCTGCACCGCCTGCGCCAGCGCTTCCGGGGCAGCCGCCAGCCAGGCATCGGCCTGCTGTGTCTCCAATGACCAGACCAGCGCCACGGAGTTCCCCTGCGCGCCACCCAGCGGCAACAAAGCCATGATTTCCCCGTTGCGGAACCACTGGCGGGCCACGCCACCGTGCGGCCGGGCGCAGCGCAGCCGGGTGGCCAGGGCCTTGTGGGGGTAGGGCCGCACCTCGAACTCCATCCCGAGTTCGGCGCGGGTCGCGCTGCGTTTGCCTTCGCAGATCACCGTGAGCGCGGCGGGCGGGGCCTCGTTCAGGCATTCGATGCCGCCCTGGAAATGCACCGCGTGGGCCAGCCGCTGCTCCAGCGCCGGCACGTCCACGATCCAGGTCAGGGCGTCCGTTCCTTGGTCCGCGGCGCCAAAACGCAGTTCGCCGCGGCCATCGCCAAACACTTCCATGCCGCTCACCGGGGTGACCGTGGGCGGGGCATCGGACGTACCGGCGCCCGCGGGTGCGAGTGTGTCTTCGGGCCAGGCGCGCACGGAGCGCAGCAGATCGCGCGCGGCGGCGTTGAGCGCATAGGCCCGCACGTCGGCGCCGCCGGTCGCTGGCCTTGGCGGAGCGTCGACCAGCGCCACCCGCAGGCGGTCGCGTGCCAGCAGCAGGGCCAGGGTGTGCCCGACCACGCCACCGCCTCGGATGGTCACGTCAAAACGCCGGTGCGTGGAACGGGGGGAAGCTTGCGACATGGCTGGATTTTAGGAGCAGGGCACAATCTGGCCCGGCGATGGCAGCGCAATGCCCTTGCCGCCCCGACAACCCTGGGTCCCGCCATGATCGACACCTCCACGCCCGCCGATGTCCAGGCCACCATCGAACAGCTCTGGATCTACCCGATCAAGTCCTGTGCCGGCATTTCGCTCACCGAGGCCGAACTCACCGAGACCGGACTGGCCTACGACCGGTCCTGGATGGTGGTGGACGCCCAGGGCGACTTCGTCTCCCAGCGCGAACTGCCGCGCATGGCGCTGATCCAGCCGTCCTTCAAACTGGGCCAGCTGGTGCTGCGCGCGCCGGGCATGCTGGCGTTGCACCTGGCGCTGGACGCGGCGGAGTCGCCGCTGCGCGTGCGGGTGTGGGACGACGCGGTGGACGCCTACGACATGGGCGACGTGGCGGCGCAGTGGTTCAGCGACTTCCTGGGGCCGGATGCGCCGGCTGGTCTGAAACGCCTGCGCCTGGCGCGTTTCGACCCCGAGGTGCGCCGCCTGTGCAGCCTGAAGTGGACCGGTGGGCGCGAGGCCGTCACGCAGTTCGCCGACGGTTTTGGCCTGCTGGTGACCAGCAGCGCTTCGCTGGCCGAGCTCAATGCCCGGCTGGCGCCAGCCGGCCACGCCCCGGTGGACGGGCGGCGCTTTCGGCCCAACATCGTGCTGGGGGGCCTGGAGGCGCACGACGAAGACCGGATCGGACCGATGCACGTTGCCACCGCCGAAGGCGTCGCGGTGATCGAAACCGTGAAGCCCTGCGCGCGTTGTCCGATCCCCAACATCGATCCCGAGACCGCCATCGCCAGCCCGGCGGTGGGGGATGCGCTGCAGACCTACCGCCAGGACCCGCGCATGAACGGCGCCGTCACTTTCGGCATGAACGCCATCGCGCTCGAAGGCGCCGGCCAGTGGCTGCGCGTGGGGCAGGTGGTGCGGGCCGACTGGCGCTTCGACTGAAGGCCTCGGCAGCCCTGCGCGCCTGGCCTGGATGGGCGCGCAGCGGTCCGCCCTTTAAAATCCCAGGTTTCCCCCAGAATCTGAAAGCCCCGCCATGAGCCTCCAATGCGGCATCGTGGGCCTGCCCAACGTCGGCAAGTCCACCCTTTTCAACGCGCTGACCAAAGCCGGCATCGCCGCTGAAAACTACCCCTTCTGCACCATCGAGCCCAACACCGGCGTGGTGGAAGTGCCCGATCCGCGGCTGGCGCAGCTGTCGGAGATCGTGAAGCCAGAGCGCGTGGTGCCGGCCATCGTCGAGTTCGTGGACATCGCCGGCCTGGTGGCCGGGGCCAGCACGGGCGAAGGCCTGGGCAACAAGTTCCTCGCGCACATCCGCGAGACCGACGCCATCGTCAACGTGGTGCGCTGCTTCGAAGACGACAACGTGATCCACGTCGCCAACAAGGTCGACCCGATCGCCGACATCGAGGTCATCCAGACCGAACTCTGCCTAGCCGACTTGGCCTCGGTGGAAAAAGCGATCCACCGCGTGAGCAAGACCGCGCGTTCGGGCGACAAGGAATCCATCAAGCAGCTCGCCATTCTGGAGAAATGCCAGACCGCGCTGAACGACACGCAACCGGTGCGCACCATCGACTTCAGCAAGGAAGAGCAGGCGCAGCTCAAGCAGTTCTTCCTGATCACGGCCAAGCCGGCCATGTTCGTGGCCAACGTGTCGGAAGACGGCTTCGAGAACAACCCCTTCCTGGACCGGCTGCGGGCCTTCGCCGCGAAACAGAACGCGCCCGTGGTCGCCATCTGCGCCAAGATCGAGGCCGAGCTGTCCGAGATGGACGACGCCGACCGGCTCGAATTCCTGAAGGAACTGGGCCAGGACGAACCGGGCCTGAACCGCCTGATCCGCGCCGCCTACAAGCTGCTGGGCCTGCAGACCTACTTCACCGCCGGCGTGAAGGAAGTGCGCGCCTGGACCATCCACGTGGGCGACACCGGCCCGCAGGCCGCTGGCGTGATCCACACCGACTTCGAGAAGGGCTACATCCGCGCCCAGACCATCGCCTTCGACGACTTCATCACCTACAAGGGCGAGCAGGGTGCCAAGGACGCGGGCAAGATGCGCGCCGAAGGCAAGGACTACGTCGTCAAGGACGGCGACGTGATGAACTTCCTGTTCTCGTCCTGAACGCACCCATGTCCGATACCGGCCGGTCCGAACCCCAACGCCTGGCCAAGTGCCTGGCGGCGCAAATCCCCTGCTCGCGCAGCGATGCCGAGCGTTACATCGCGGGGGGCTGGGTGCGGGTGGACGGCGTGGTGGTGGAAGAGCCCATGGCGCGTGTGCGCGAGGGGCAGACGGTCACGCTGGACCCCAAGGCCAAGCTGGAGCCGCTGGCCTCCATGACGCTGATCTGGCATAAGCCCGCCGGGCTGGCCCTGCCCGATGTGTCGCCGCTGCCCGACGACGTGGCGGCCGGGCTGTTCACCATGGCCAACCGCTTCAAGGGCGACCGCTCGGGCGTGCGCCCGCTCAAGGCGCACCGCCACAAGCTGCTGCCGGTGGCGGGCCTGTCCACCGCGATGAGTGGCCTGATGGTGTTCACCCAGAACCCGGGGGTGGCACGCAAGATCGGCGACGAGTCCGCCCAGCTCGAGCACGAATGGCTGGTCGAGGTGGCGGCCGATCCCGAGCTGGAAGACGAGGCCCGGCGCGACGCGGTGCTGAAGTCGATCGGCAAGGCCCTGTTTTTCGACGGCTGGAGCCTGCCCTCGGCGCGTGCGAGCTGGCAAAGCGAGCTGCGCCTGCGCCTGGCCATCAAGGGCACGCGGCCCGGTCAGGTGGAGCACCTGTGTGAGCGCGCCGGTTTGCGGGTGACGGCCATCCGGCGCCTGCGCCTGGGGCGCATCGGCCTGGCCGGTCTGCCGCTGGGCGAGTGGCGCTACCTGCTGGGTTACGAGCGCTTCTGAGGCGCGGGATCAGCTTGCGGAGCACGTAAAGCTGGTCGCCTTGTTGGGGTCACCGCTGCCGTTGTACCTGGGGAAGCTGGGGTAGGGGCACAGCGGGCGCTCAAACGGCTTGCCCTTGTCCGAGGTGCCGGTGGCCACGAGCCGGTTGGGCTCGACGTCTCTTTCCACCCAGTTCACCAGCGCGGTGATGAGGTCGGCGTTGGCGGCTCCCGGGCCGGTGAGGTCGTGACCGACACCCGGCGAGGTGACAAAGCGTGCGAAGCCATTGAATGCGGTGCCGCCGCCGTTCTGGCGCACCTGGTCCAGATAGGCCGCTGTGCGGTACACCGATACGCAGGTGTCGGCCAGGCCGTACCACACCAGTAGCTTGCCGCGTTGGGCGAACTCTGTCAGGTTGGTCTTCGGCTCCATGGTGTCCGACAGCGCTTTCCATCGGGCCGCCATCGTCAGCGGGTCGTGGCTGATGGAGTCGGCCGTTGGTGAGCCCGTCAGCGCCTGGATGACCGCGGTCGGCGCAATGTAGCTGAAGCCTTTGCGCAGGAAGTCGCCGCCGTACTCGAATCCAAAGGCATACACCTGCCAGTCGCCGGTGGCCGCTCCCCCCCGTCCATAGCGCTCGTAGCCCGTCATGCCGTTGGACAGTGTGATGGGAACGGTTTTGTCTGTGTAGTTGAGGCGGATCGCTTCGATCTGGCCGCTGGTCAGGCAAGTGTCGTCCTGGGCTCCCGCCACGTCGTCGGCGCACCGGAGGTCGGTCGGGACGTAGTTGCAGGCTTCGACGTTGCCGATGATGCCGTCCTTCAGTCCATCCAGCGTGTCGCATGCCTTGATTTCAGCGGCGGCAAACAGCGCCGATTTGCCGGGACTGATCCAGTGGGACTGTGCGGGCACGGTGCCCTTGCTCCCCTGGCCATAGATCCATCGATTGAAGTCACCCATGTTGACCTGATGGGCCTGCTGGCTGATCGCCGGTGCCAGGGCGAGCACCCCGTCGTAGTCTTTGGGGTACATGCTCGCCGCCATCAGACCCGAGCGCCCCCCGTTGGAGTGTCCGACCATGTAGCGACGGGTGGGCGCCTTGCCGTAGAACTGGCTGGCGATGTGCGTGCCCACCTGCAAGACCAGGTGGTTGGCTTCATAGGCGTGGTTTTTCAGCGCGGTTTCGTCAACGCCCCACGCAAAGTCCTCGGTATCGTGGCCCGAGTTGGAGCTGATGCGCACGAACGGCAGGGCAGATTCACCGAGCACGTACTTCACGTGCCAGGGATCGTCGGTGGGAATGAAACCGTCGAATCCACCGCCCCCCAGCGTGATGGTCTTGCCATTCCAGTCCGAACCCTCTGGCAGCTCAACGGCCCACTGGATCGTGGACCCCGGGCCTGAGACGATCGTGCCCCGCACGATGCACGCTTCTGGCAGGGTGATGGGCTCTTTGGTGCCGTAGTGGGATTCCTCAACGGTTTGTGTGGGTCGCAGTTCGGTTCTGAGGAACTTCGCGTTGGCGGGCAGGTTGCTGGGCGAAAAGCTCGCGCACGACTTGGCGAGCGGTTGGGCCGACGGAGGGGCAGGTGGTCCGTTTCCTGCGCAGGCGCCGAGCAGCAGCGCGACGACCAAGGAGCTGCCCAGGGCGGCCTTTCGGACAGGCCGGTTTGCGGGGCGGGTGACCCACCCGGCCATGGCCGGGTTTATGCTGAGTGCGTGTTTCATCAAAATGCTTCCTTGCAAGAATGTGTCTCCTCGCGCATGGCTGGCCTGCGCAATGCGGTCAGATCCGTGCGACGGGCAAGGCCCATGCTAGGAAGCGGGTGGCTCAGCGTCTTGTACGCCACGGGGAACTGAGGGAAATCACTGATGCCGGCACCCCACGCCATTTCCGGGACGGTCTATCTGGGCCGCGACTGGCTGTTGTATGCCGATCCGGAACTGGTCTTCAATCTGGCTGAAAACGTGGCACCGGCGCTGGTGTTGGGGCCGGCGGATACGCCCGCCACGCTGACATTGCGAGACGGAAGCGAGGTCTGTGCCCCCGTGCTGCTCCACGCCAGCGGTGTCTGGAGCCAACTGATCCGGCCCAGTGCGCTGGCGTTCCTCTATGTGGATCCATTGTCCGATGAGGGGAGCCGCCTGCAACGGCGCGCGCAGGGCCGTGTGCTGCCCTGGCCCGCTGCTGATTTGATGTCGCGCCACGGCATCGATCTGGCGGACCTGTGCAACGGCGAAGTGCGCGCTGAACAGCTCCAGCGCTGGGTGGCTGACGTGCTGGCCGAGGTGGCGGGATGGTCCGATGGCCTGTCGCGCATGGACCCCCGCCTGGTCGGGTTGCGCGCGCGCTTGCACCAGCGAGGCGAGGGGCGCGCAGACCCGGCGGCCATCGCCCATCAGCTTGGCTTGTCGGCGGAACATGTGCGCAAGCTTTTCCGGCAACAAGTTGGCATGACCCTGTCCAGCTACCAGTCCTGGGTCAGGTTGTATCAGGTGGCCGCCACGGCGTGCGAGGCGCAGCAGAAAGGGCAACCGCAATGCGCTACAGAACTGGTCAACGCCGGAGGTTTCTACGATGCCTCCCATGCAACGCGAGCCATCAGGCGCTATTTCGACCTGCTGCCCACCGAGATGTTGGCCCCCCGCGCATTTGTGGATTGCCGTGGAACCCCATGATGGTGCGGCTTGCCAGCGGTGGGGCCAGGGTTCAGAGTCCCCCGGGGAACACCCAGATCAGCGCGCCGGTCATGGTCAGATAGCGCGCGAACTTGCCGACCGCCATCCAGGCCAGGCACGGCCAGAACGGCAGCTTGAGCCAGCCCGCCACGGCGCACAGGGGGTCGCCGACACCAGGCAACCACGACAGCAGGCAGGCCTTGGGGCCGAAGCGTTCGAGCCAGTCCACGGCGCGCAGGTGGGTGGGGGTGCCGTGGCGTGCCTTGTCCACCACCTTGTGCGCGCCGTAACCCATCCACCAGCTCACCGCGCCGCCCAGGGTATTGCCCACCGTGGCCACCAAGATGGCGGGCCAGAACAGTTCCGGGTTGAGCTTGATGAGGGCAAACACCGCGGGTTCGGAGCCCAGCGGCAGCAGCGTGGCCGAGATGAAGGCCACCACGAAGAGGGTGCCCAGACCGACTTCGGGCAGGGCCAGCAGGTGCAGCAGGGACAGGAGCCAGTCGGGCATGAAGGGGGTGTGGAGGCGGTCGGCGCTGCGGTGGGGCGAGAGGATATCGCCTGCTGAAAAAACAGGCAGATACAATGCGCTTCCTTCCTGCCCGGAACTGTCCGGCGCGCGGGCTCCCACCGCCGTTCCACCCGATTCTCCCACCACCATGCAACTGGGTCCGTACACCCTGCCCAATGCCCTGTTCGTCGCGCCCATGGCGGGGGTGACGGACCGGCCGTTTCGCAAACTTTGCAAGCGACTCGGGGCTGGCTACGCGGTGAGTGAAATGGTGACCTCGCGCCCGGACCTGCAGGACAGCCTGAAGACGTCGCGCCGCGCCGACCACAGCGGCGAGCCCGGGCCCATCGCGGTGCAGATCGCCGGCACCGATGCAGCCATGATGGCCGACGCCGCGCGCTACAACATCGACCGCGGCGCGCAGATCATCGACATCAACATGGGCTGCCCGGCCAAGAAGGTCTGCAACAAGTGGGCTGGTTCCGCGTTGATGCAGGACGAGTCCCTGGCGCTGGAGATCATCGAAGCCGTGGTGGCCGCCGCAGTGCCGCATGGTGTGCCGGTCACGCTCAAGATGCGCACCGGTTGGAGTGCCAGCGGCAGGAACGCACCGACCATCGCACGGGCCGCCGAAGCTGCGGGGGTACAGATGCTCACCGTGCACGGCCGCACCCGCGAACAGGGCTACAAGGGCGAAGCCGAGCACGAGACCGTGGCCCACATCAAGAGCCGGGTGCGCATCCCGGTGGTGGCCAACGGCGACATCACCAGCCCGCAGAAGGCGCATGATGTGCTGCGGCGCACCGGCGCCGACGCGATCATGATCGGCCGCGCCGCGCAGGGCCGGCCCTGGATCTTCCGCGAGATCGCGCACTACCTGGCCACCGGTGAAGCGCTGCCGCCGCCCGACCTGATGGAGGTCAAGGCCTGGCTGCTCGATCACCTGGAAGACCACTACAGCCTGTACGGCGAATTCACCGGCGTGCGCAGCGCACGCAAGCACCTGGGCTGGTACGCCCAGGCGCTGCCATTGCCCAGCGGCGCGGCCGCGCTGTTCCGCGGGCACATCAACACCCTGGCGAGCGCGCAGGCGCAACTGGCCTGTGTGCGCGACAGCTTCGATGCCTGGGCCGCCACAGGAACCGACGAGACAACCCCCCAAGAAGAAAACTGGAAACTGGCCGCATGAGCAACCACAACCTGCACGACTGTGTTCGTGCCAGCCTGGAAGACTATTTCCGCGATCTCGATGGCACCGACCCCGCCGGCCTGCACGACATGCTGGTCAAGGCGGTCGAAAAGCCCTTGCTCGAAGTCGTGATGCAGCAGTCGCAGAACAACCAGTCGCGCGCCGCGCAATGGCTGGGTCTGAACCGCAACACCCTGCGCAAGAAGCTGCTTGAACACAAGTTGATCGACTGAATGTGAACACCCCCGCGGCGCTGCGCGCCACCCCCTCGAGGGGGCAACACCAGCGGCCCGGCAGAGCCGGTTCCGCGGTGTTTCTGGCCTGAAACCCCTGATCTGTAACTCTCCACTACCCCTATGCGCGCACTCATCTCTGTCTCCGACAAGACTGGCATCGTCGAACTGGCCCGGACCCTGCACGGCCTCGGCGTGTCCCTCATCTCCACTGGCGGCACCGCCAAGCTGCTGGCCGACCAGGGCCTGCCGGTCACCGAAGTGGCCGAAGTCACGGCCTTCCCCGAGATGCTGGACGGCCGCGTCAAGACTCTGCACCCCAAGGTGCACGGCGGCCTGCTGGCTCGGCGCGACGTGCCCGAACACATGGCGGCCCTGAAGGCGCACGGCATCGACACCATCGACCTGCTGATCGTCAACCTCTACCCGTTTGAAGCCACCGTGGCCAAGGCCGGCTGCACGCTGGCGGATGCGATCGAGAACATCGACATCGGCGGCCCGGCCATGGTGCGCAGCGCGGCCAAGAACTGGAAGGATGTGGGCGTGGTGACCGACGCCAGTCAGTACGCCGCCGTGGTGGCCGAGCTCAAGGCCGCCGGCAAGCTGAGCGACAAGCTGCGTTTTGAACTGTCGGTGGCGGCGTTCAACCGCATCGCCCAGTACGACGGCGCCATCAGCGACTACCTCTCCAGCGTGAAATTCGAAGAAGACAAGCTGGGCGAAACCTACGTGCCCGAGCGCGCCCTGTTCCCCGGCCAGTCCAATGGCCATTTCATCAAGGTGCAGGACCTGCGCTATGGTGAAAACAGCCACCAGCAGGCCGCGCTGTACCGCGACCTCTACCCCGCACCCGGCTCGCTGGTGACGGGCGTACAGCTGCAGGGCAAGGAACTGAGCTACAACAACATCGCCGACGCCGATGCGGCCTGGGAATGCGTCAAGAGCTTTGACGCCCCGGCCTGCGTGATCGTCAAGCATGCGAACCCCTGCGGCGTGGCCGTGGGCGCCAGTGCTTTGGAGGCCTATTCCAAGGCCTTCCAGACCGATCCCACCAGCGCCTTTGGCGGCATCATCGCCTTCAACCGCCCGGTGGACAAAGCCGCTGCCGAGGCCGTGAGCAAGCAGTTCGTGGAGGTGCTGATGGCGCCCGACTTCAGCGCCGAGGCGCTGGACATCTTCAAGGCCAAGGTCAATGTGCGTCTGATGAAGATCGCCTTGCCCACCGGTGGCAAGACCGACTGGGAGCAGGGCCGCAATGCCATCGAGTCCAAGCGCGTGGGCTCGGGCCTGTTGCTGCAGACCGCCGACAACCACGAACTGACGCTGGCCGATCTGAAGGTGGTGACCGTCAAGCAACCGACGCCCGAAGAATTGCAGGATCTGATGTTCGCCTGGAAGGTGGCGAAGTTCGTGAAGTCCAACGCCATCGTGTTCTGCAAGAACGGCATGACCATGGGCGTGGGTGCCGGCCAGATGAGCCGCCTGGACTCGGCCCGTATCGCCAGCATCAAGGCCGAACACGCCCAGTTGAGCCTGCAGGGAACAGCCGTGGCGAGCGACGCCTTCTTCCCGTTCCGCGACGGTCTGGACGTGGTGGTGGACGCGGGCGCGACCTGCGTCATCCAGCCCGGGGGCTCGATGCGCGATCAGGAAGTGATCGACGCGGCCAACGAGCGTGGCGTGGTGATGGTGTACAGCGGCGTGCGCCACTTCCGGCACTGATTTTCTGACCCCCTCTCTCCGAGGGGAGAGGGTTGGGGTGAGGGCTCTTTGGAGCCCTTTTCTTTTTCTGCGGCGGTTTCTCTCGGATGCAGTTCCTCGCCTGCATGGTGGGGGGCAGGGGGTCGGGGCATTCGTTCTCCGGCTCACCTCGCGGGCGTCTGTATGGGGCCGCTTTGATTTCTTCGTGAACCCTGAACCGGTACTCACCCTCGGTGGCCATGGAGCCTGAGTGCGAGCAACGCCGTTGACGAACCGAAGCAGGCCAACCAGAAGCAGCCGCCCGCGAGGTGAGCCGGAGCACGGCAGCTCCACCATCCGCCTGGTGCGAGGTGCTGGCGTGAAGCGCAACGTGCAGAACAAAAGCAAACGGCCGGAAGAACCGGTCGCCTGAACCCTCAAGAAAGCAAAACCCGCTTACTTGCCCAGCAGCTTGAAAACGTCCTGCGCAGCCGAAACGGTATCGGCAATGTCCTGCGCCGTGTGCGCCGCGCTCACAAACCCGGCTTCGTAAAGGGCGGGGGCGATGTACACGCCGCGGTCCAGCAGACCGTGGAACAGGGTGTTGAAGGTGGGTCCGTCAGTCGTCATGACCTTGGCGTAGTTCTGTGGCAGTTCATCGAACAGGAAGAAGCCGAACATGCCGCCCTGGCTGTCGCCACACAGCGTCACGCCTTCGGCTGCGGCGGCGGAGGTCAGGCCGCTCACCAGCGACTGCGTGGTCGCCGACAGTGCTTCATAGAAGCCAGGCTTCTGAATTTCCTTCAGTGTCGCCAGGCCGCAGGCCGTGGCCACCGGGTTGCCGGAGAGCGTGCCGGCCTGGTAGACGCCGCCCAGCGGAGCGAGCTGCTCCATCACCGCGCGCTTGGCGCCAAAGGCCGCCAGCGGCATGCCACCACCGATCACCTTGCCCATCACCGTCATGTCCGGCTCGAAGCCGGGGATGAGCTGGGCGTACACGCTCTGCGCGCCACCGAGCGCGACGCGGAAACCCGTCATCACCTCGTCAAATGCCAGCAACGCGCCGTGTTGCGTGCACAGCTCGCGGCAACGCTTCATGAACGGCACGCTGGCGCGCACGAAATTCATGTTGCCCGCGATCGGCTCGATGATCAGGCAGGCCACATCAGGGCCGTGTTCGACGAAAGCAGCTTCGAGTTGTTCGATGTTGTTGTATTCGAGCACGATGGTGTGCTGCACCACCTCGGGCGGCACGCCCGCGCTGGTGGGGTTGCCGAAGGTGGCGAGACCCGAACCGGCTTTCACCAGCAGCGCGTCGGCATGGCCGTGGTAGCAGCCTTCGAACTTGATGATCTTCTTGCGTCCGGTCGCGCCGCGCGCCAGGCGGATCGTGCTCATGCCGGCTTCGGTACCCGAACTCACCAGGCGCACCATGTCGATGCTGGGCACCAGCTTGATGATCTCTTCGGCCAGCTCCACCTCACGCTCGGTCGGCGCGCCGTAGGAAAAGCCTTCCAGCACCGCTTTCTGCACCGCTTCCAGCACGGCCGGGTGGCCGTGGCCCAGGATCATCGGGCCCCAGGACCCGATGTAGTCGATGTACTTCTGGCCGTTGGCGTCCCAGAAATAGGCCCCTTGCGCGCGCTGGACGAAACGCGGTGTGCCGCCGACGGCGCGGAAGGCGCGCACGGGCGAGTTCACGCCACCAGGGATCAGGGCCTTGGCGCGGTCAAACAGTTCTTGGTTGCGGTCGGTCATGGTCGGGGGAAGGTTCAATGTCGGGTGGTGTCGAGCGGGAAATCGTCGGCGTCGAGCGTGCTGTCGGTCGGCGATTGCTCCGCCGGGCCTTCGCCCTCTTCACCGTCTTCGTGAGCCCAGAACAGGCGGTCGGGCACGGCGTGGCCCATGCCGGGCTGGAAGCCCGCGTCCAGGCATTGATCGAGGTAGGTCAGTGCCTCGGCACAGGCCGACTGCAGGTCGGCTCCCCCGGCGATCAGGGCGCACAGCGCTGCGGACAGGGTGTCGCCGGCACCGCTGAAGGTGGCTTCAAAGCGTTCGTAACGCGCCGAGGCCAGCACCGTTTCCGGCGACGCCAGGTGACTCTCCAGATACTGGTCGGCGGCGTTGAAGCCGGTCACCAGTGTGTAGGGCACGCCGTGCACGGCGGCCGCACGGGCGACTTCACGGGCGTTGGGCGGGCGGTCCCCTTCCCACTCGGGCAGCAGCCACCGGCACAGCGTGCTGTGGTTGCCGACCAACACTGTGGTCTGCGGCAGCAGCAGTTCGACGCAGGCGTCCAGGTAGGTTTCAATGGCCAGTTCGTCCCACCAGGACAGGTCGGGCATGTAGGCCACCACAGGCACCTCCGCATAGTCGGTGGTGATGCCGGCGATCGCGCTGAGGTTTTCCGGACTGCCCACGAAGCCGACCTTGAACGCCTGAATCGGCACATCTTCCAGCGAGCAACGCGCCTGGTCGGCGACGGCCTCTTCATCGAGGGCGATGTGATCGTGGATTTCGGTGGTGTCGCGCACGTACACGCCCGTCACCACGGGAAGCACGTGGGCCGATGCGCTGGACATGGCCGTGATGTCGGCGCTCAGTCCGCCAGCCCCGCTGGGATCGTTGGCGTTGAACACCATCACGCAAGGCAGGCTGGCTTCGCCCGGGGCCTCAAGCGAGGCGGGCGTGGGGGTGTCAGGGGTGTCGGGCATGAGGGTGGTGTGGGGTCAGGGCCGGGGTGCAGATGCAGAATCGGCGGTCCGCGCACATGGGGAAAACCAGCGGCATATGGCCTGAGGAGGCCTCATGGGGCTCGATACAATGATTGCATTCTATGACAATGCCCCCTATAACCATGAGCGAAACCAAGACTTGGATGTGCCTGATTTGCGGCTGGATCTACGACGAAGCTGCTGGCGCTCCCGAGCATGGTGTCGCACCGGGAACGCCCTGGTCACAGGTGCCGATGAATTGGACCTGTCCGGAGTGTGGCGCGCGCAAGGAAGATTTTGAAATGGTGCAGATCTGAGGTCGACCATGCCGTGGCACAGCAGTTGCATATGTGCCCAAGCCCTGACACCCTAACTGGAGCGACACAACCGTGAGCACGACACCCGCGCTGAAAGTCCTGGTGGTGGATGACAGCAATACCATTCGCCGCAGTGCGGAGATCTTCCTCAAGCAGGGCGGACATGAAGTCCTGCTGGCTGATGACGGCTTTGACGCACTGGCCAAAATCAACGATTACCAGCCCGATCTGGTGTTCTGCGACATCCTCATGCCGCGGCTGGACGGCTACCAGACCTGTGCCATCATCAAGCGCAACGCCCGCTTCGCAAGCATTCCTGTGGTGATGCTGTCTTCCAAGGATGGCGTGTTCGACAAGGCTCGCGGACGCATGGTCGGTTCCCAGGATTACCTCACCAAACCCTTTACCAAAGACCAGTTGCTGCACGCGGTGCAGCAGTTTGGCGCCCACCTCACCGGAGCTGCATGATGCCCATACAAAAAGTGCTTGTCGTTGACGATTCCAAGACCGAACTAATGGTTTTGTCGGATCTTTTGATCAAAAACGGCTACAGCGTGCGCACCGCCGAGAATGCCGAAGAGGCCTTTCGTCGGCTCAGCGAGGAAAAGCCGGAACTGATTCTGATGGACGTGGTGATGCCCGGTCAGAATGGTTTTCAGTTGACCCGCGCCATCGCGCGGGATCCGCAGTATTCCCACATTCCCATCATCATGTGCACCAGCAAGAATCAGGAGACCGATCGTGTCTGGGGCATGCGTCAGGGCGCCCGTGACTACGTCACCAAGCCGGTGAACACCGAAGAGCTGATTTCCAAGATTCGGGCGCTGGGTTAAGCGCCAGGCTCGACCCACCGCACGCGACCCGAACTTCATCCAGCATGGCCACCAACCGACAGTCACTCAAGGATCTGCAGGAACGACTGGCGCAACGTCTGACCGCCGCAAAAACCGAAGCCGCGACAGCCTCCTGGCTGGCGGTGGAGGCGGGTGGGCAGCGCTACCTGATGCCGCTGGTGCAAGCGGGCGAGATTTTCCCCTGGTCAGCCATTCAAACTGTGCCCTACACAAAGCCCTGGTACGCCGGCGTGGCCAGTCTGCGCGGTGGTTTGCATGGGGTGGTCGACTTGGCTCGTCTGCTGAACCGCTCGGTCGTGCCCGCCTCCAGCGGCGACCGTGTGTCCTCCGAATCGCGGCTGGTCAGTCTGCATTCCGCATTGGGTGTCAATGCCGTGCTCTGGATTGATCGCCTGCTGGGGCTGCGCAACCCGGCCATGTTCAGTGCGCTGGGACCCAATCCCGAGGGCGCTCCCGCTTATTTCACCCGTTGTCTGATCGATCACCAGGGCCAGCTGTGGCAGGAGCTTGATCTTCAGGCGTTGTCGGGTGAGCCCGAGTTTCTGGCCATCGCTGCCTGATGGTCGAACGCTGTCGGCCCATACCGGTTTTTCGTATGTTGTTTTCTGTTGGAAGGTTTTCTCATGGCCATGCTTGATCGATTCCAGGGGCTGTTCAAGAAAAAAGCTGGTGATGAACCCGAACCTGACCTGGGCGATTCCATCGACCAGGACATCGCCGATCTGGCCGCTGCACGGCTTGCGCCGGATTCGGCTGCCGGTGATCTTGCAGAAAGCCGGTTGCCGGACGACGACAGCCCTTCTGAAGCGGGCATGGTGTCCTTGCCTTTGCTGGGCCGTCGCCCGGCCGAACAGCACCAGAGGACCCTGGCCACCTTGCTGGCATTTGGTCTTGTGGTGCTGGGCGCGGTGACGTTCTTTGTCTTGAATCAGACCCAGAACCTGAGTGTGCAGGTGGCTGCGACCGGTGACGCGCTGATGCAGTCGCAGCGATTGGCCAAGAGTGCGTCCCAGGCTTTGATCGGTAGTGCTTCGGCTTTCCCGGAAGTGGATCAGAGTGCGGAAGTGCTGTTCGACAACATCGCTGCGCTCCGCGTGGGGGCCGGTGCAGAGCACGGTGCCGGTGAGGAACACGCTCACGGGGGGGATCTTGTCGCTCTGGCCGCCGAACTCCAGCCTCAGCTGACTGAAATCACGCCTGTGGTGCAGCGCGCACACGACAACGCGGCCGCCATTCTCGCGCAGCAGAAGATCCTGACCCAGGTGGGCGACGCCCTGCGAACGATCAACCGGCAGTCTTCCGATCTGTTGGAAATCGCCGAAACCATCTCGTCCCTCAAGCTGCAGCAAAACGCTCCGGCGGCCGAAATTTCGGCGTCCGGCCAGTTGGTGATGTTGACCCAGCGCATCGGCAAGTCGGCCAACGAATTCCTGACCATGGAGGGCGTGAGCCCCGAGGCGGTGTTCCTGTTGGGCAAGGACTTGAACACCTTCAAGGAAATCGCCGACGGCCTGCTCAAGGGCAGCGAAGAATTGCGCCTTGCCGCCGCCAAAGACGAACAGGTGCGTGAACGGCTGGAGGCCCTGCTGGCCATGTACGAACAGACCCGCACCGAAGCCGGCGCGATTCTGGGCAACCTGCAGGGCCTGGTGTCTGCCCGGGAGGCGCAGGCTGGCATCATTGCCGACAGCGAGCCTCTGCGCTTGGCGTTGGAGAAGCTCCAGGCGAGTCTGTCTTCCCGCTCTGGATTGGGCGGTGCAGAAATCGCCGTTTTGCTGCTGTCCGCGGTCTTCGCCCTGGGTTGCGCGGGCGGACTGGCCTATGTGCAGCTGCAGGACAGCCGGCAACGCCAACGGGTGGCGGAACGCCAGCGTCAGGCCGCCGAGTCGCTGGAGCAGGATGCCAAGCGCGTGAACGACGCCAACCAGGCGGCCATTCTGCGCTTGATGAACGAACTGCAGACGGTGGCCGAAGGCGATCTGACACAGGAAGCCACGGTGACCGAGGACATCACCGGTGCCATCGCCGACTCGGTGAACTACACGGTGGAAGAGCTGCGTTCGCTGGTGGGCAACGTGCAGGCCACGGCCACGCGGGTGGCGCAAACCACCTCCGCGGTGGAAAGCACCTCGACCGAGCTGCTGGCGGCGTCCACGGAACAGCTGCGCGAGATTCGCGAAACCGGCCAGTCCGTGCTGGACATGGCGCAGCGCATCAACCAGGTGTCCGGGCAGGCGCAGGAGTCGGCCTCGGTGGCGCGGACTTCTCTGCAAGCCGCCGAATCGGGTCTGCAAGCTGTGCAGGATGCCATCGGCGGTATGAACGCCATCCGCGACCAGATCCAGGAGACCTCCAAGCGCATCAAGCGGCTGGGTGAGTCTTCGCAGGAGATCGGTGAAATCACCGAGCTGATCTCGGACATTACCGAACAGACCAACGTGCTGGCCCTGAACGCCGCCATCCAGGCGGCCTCCGCCGGTGAAGCCGGTCGCGGCTTCTCGGTGGTTGCGGAAGAAGTGCAGCGACTGGCCGAACGGTCGGCCGACGCCACGCGCCAGATCGCGGCGCTGGTGAAGGCCATTCAGACCGACACCCAGGACGCGGTGGCCGCCATGGAGCGCTCCACCCAGGGTGTGGTCGAAGGGGCCAAGCTGTCCGACAACGCCGGTACCGCACTGTCCGAAATCGACCGCGTGTCGCGGCGACTGGCCGAACTGATTGAGCAGATCTCCAGCGCCACGTCGCGTGAAGCTGAATCGGCCAACGAGGTGGCCGGCAACATCCAGCACATTTTTGCGGTGACCGAACAGACCGGTGAAGGTACGCGTTCGACGGCCCAGCAGGTGCGCGAACTCTCCGCCATGGCCGAAGAACTGCGTCAGTCGGTGTCACGGTTCAAGATCGCCTGAGCCCGCCCGCGCCTGTGCACCAACCTGACTGATGATCATGCTCGACTCCAACGCCGACAGTTTGCAGACGGACGCTCCGCTCGCCGACCTCGGTCCGCTGGCCTGGGTGTTCGACGAGCTGCGCAAGTCGCTCGACGCGGCCAACAAGGCCATCAAGCGCTTCGTGCGCGAGACGGAACGATCCCGCAGTGACGACCTGGAGGCGGTGGACCCGAGTTCGCTGCGCATCGCTCGCCAGCAGCTGCATCAGGCGGTTGGCGCCCTGGAGATGGTGGGCCTGCTCGCGCCGGCCCAGGTGTTGCGTGGGATGGAAGCTGCGGTGCAGCGTTTCGTGCAGCGTCCCCAGGTGTGCAACGATGAGGCGGCAGGAAAGGTCGAGCGGGCCAGTTTTGCCCTGGTCGAGTACCTGGAGGCGGTGCTCAACAACAAGCCCATCCAGCCCGTGGCCTTGTTTGCGCAGTACCGGGAAGTGCAGGAGCTGGCCGCGGCCGAGCGTGTGCACCCTGCCGATCTGTGGCCTTTTGATCAGCGTGGCGTGGTGGTCGAGGCGCCGAAGGGCGCGTCGGCGTCGCTGTGCGATGCCCCCCAGCGTCTGCTGTTCGACCGACTGGTGCTGCTGGTGGTCAAGACACAGAGTCCCGCCGCTGCACAGCAGCTGGCACGGCTCAGCGGCGGACTGTCCGCCGGTGCCACCGATGCCCGGGTGCGAACCTTCTGGAGCGTGGCCTCGGCCTATTTTGAAGCCCTGGCCCAGCGCTTGTTGCCGGTGGACGTGTATGTCAAGCGGGCGGCTTCGCGTATCCTGCTGCAGTTCGCCACGCTCGCCCGGGGTCAGAACCAGGTGTCCGAGACTCTGTTGCACGACCTGCTGTTTTTCTGTGCCCAGGCCAACGGCGCCACGCCGGACAAGGCGCCCCACCTCGTGGCGGTGCGTGAAGCCTTTGATCTGGGGGCGACCAAGCCCGTGGACTACCACTTGGCGACGCTGGGGCGCTTTGACCCGGCACTGTTGGCCCAGGCGCGCAAACGCATCCACGCGGCGAAAGAAGCCTGGTCGCTCTTTTCGGGGGGGGATGCCAGCCGGGCCCGTCAGGTGGCCGACCAGTTTGGTCTGGTAGGCGATTCCCTGCTCAAGCTGCATCCGGCCAGCACCGTGCTGGCCCAGGCCTTGTTCAAGACAGCCGATCAGGCGGCGCGCGATGCCGGCGGCGTCAAACCCGAACTGGCCATGGAGGTGGCGACCACCACCCTATACCTGGAAGCCGCTTTTGAGGACTTTGATCCCAACGACAGCGAGATGACCGAGCGCACCCAGGCGCTGGCCGCGCGTCTGGAGAGTGTGTTGGCAGGTGCCCCCGCGCAGCCGCTGGACGCCTGGATGGAGCAGCTCTACCGCCGCGTGAGCGATCGCCAGACCATGGGCAGTGTGGTGGGCGAGCTCAAGGTTTCGCTGGGCGAGGCCGAAAAATCGCTGGACCAGTTCTTCCGCACCCCCAACGAAAAGGGCGGGTTGCATGTGGCGGTGTCACAGCTTGCGCAGATGCGCGGTGTACTTTCGGTGCTCGGTTTGGAGCAGGCGGTGCAGACCGTGGCGCGGATGCGGGCCACGGTGGACCAGATCCTGGACACCGAGGTGGACGAGGGCATGGCGCGCGAAGCTGGAACCTTCCAGCAGTTGGGCAACAACCTCAGCGCGTTGAGCTTCCTGGTGGACATGCTCAACTACCAGCCTGCGCTGGCCAAAAAGCTGTTTGTGTTTGATGAGGCCAAGGGCGAGCTGTTGCCGCTCATGGGACGCACGCTCAGTTCCGAGGCCGCCAAACCACCCGCCCATCAAGATGCCCAGGCCATCAATGCCGAGGTGCAGCGTGTGGTGGATGGTGTGCAGGACGGGGTGGCACTGGTCGATCTCAGCCAGCAACTCGACACGCTGGCCACGCAGGCCTCGTTGGCCGAGCAGCCCGGGGTGGCACGCGCCGCGCGCGATGCGGCCCAGGCGGTGGTCAGTGACAGTGCCAGTGCCGGTGCCCAGGCGCTGGTGGACCTGTCGCAGGCATCCGCCCCCGTGGCGACCCCGGCGCCCAACGCGCTGGTGGCCGAAGACAACGACGAAGACGATCTGCTCGACATCTTCCTGGAAGAAGCCCGCGAGGTCGTGTCCAACGGACTCGATGCGGTGGGCCATCTGCAGGTCGACCCCGCCGATCTCGAGCACCTCACCACGCTGCGGCGCGCGTTCCACACGCTCAAGGGCAGCTCGCGCATGGTGGGGTTGAACGAGTTCGGCGAGGCAGCATGGGCCATGGAGCAAATGCTCAACGCCGTGTTGGCCGAGCAGCGCGCAGCCCATGCCGACATGCTCAAGCTGTCGGGCGAGGCGATGGCTGCTTTCTCCCATTGGGTGCAGGACATCGCGGACCGGCGCGACGCGTCCTGGAGCGCAGCACCGTTCCGTGCCAGCGCCGAGGCCTGGCGCAACCAGGCGCAATACTTGGCACTGGCGTTGCCACAAGTGGCACCGGTGGAGAATGGAGCCGAACCCGCCGGGATGAGCAGCGCCGATGCGAACGCGGTCGAGACCCGGGAAGAGGGCCTTCCTTCCGCTGCCGGAGCCGAATGGCCCGAACCAGCTGAAGCGCAAGCCGAAATCCCACCCGAGGTTGTCACTTCGGACGAGGCGTCGCACCCAACTTCGGATGTGGGCGTGCTGGCGGGCGTTGAAGGTTTGGCGCCCGTCCCGACCGAGGACCGCCTTGCCGATCGACCGGGTACCGATGCACCGGGCGATCTGCCCGAACTGCCCATGTTCGAAGACATCGACTTCGACAGCCTGATGGCCGCATCCTCCCGTGCGCAGGCCGAAGCCGCACCTGCGGTGGCCGCGGACGAGGCACTTCTTGAGGCGCAGGAGGCGCCAACCCCAGCCGATCCCGAACCCAACCAGTCGCCCGCTCCCGACGACGTGTCGGCCTTGTTTGAAGGCCTATCGCTGGATCTGGACACCAGTCCCCCGCAGGAGGTCGAGTCCATCACGCTCGACGCCAACTTCGATCTGGACACCCGCGATGCACCGCTGGCACCGACCGAGCCGGTGGTGGATGAACTTGAGCCGGCGGTCGTTCAGGTGGAAACCACCCCGGTGCCCGACACGGAAGCCGACACGCAGGCCCAGCCCGAAGGCTTGCAGCCCTCGGTGGTGGGCGGTGACGAGGACGCGCCGGCCGCCGAGGCTGTCGAGGAACCTTTCCAGGGAACAGCAGACGATCAGACCCGGGTCATTGGGGATCTGCGCATCGGCATCAAGCTCTACAACGTCTACCTCAACGAGGCCGACGAGTGGTCGCGCCGTCTGTGCACCGAACTGGCCGAGTGGGCGCTCGAGCGCCACCAGCCGGTGCCAGCCCAGGCCGAGGCCCTGGCGCACTCGCTGGCCGGTAGCTCGGCCACCGTGGGCTTCCAGTCGCTGTCCGACATTGCCCGTGCGCTGGAGCATGCGATCGAGTCGATCGGTCTGCACCAGCAGGCGGGCTGGGCCGCCACTGCGGAACAGGCTCAGCTGTTTGTGGACGCCTCCGAAGACATTCGCAGGCTGTTGCACCAGTTCGCGGCCGGTTTCCTCAAGGAACCCACACCCGAATTGATGGCGGCGCTCTACCGCGTGGTGCACGAGCCCGTGCCCGAGGGATTGCCACCCGAAGTGCCGGAGGCGCAGATCGACCCCGACATGGTGCGCACCGCCGACGAGGAGCACGAATCGGCGCCTGACGCGCTGGCACGGCCCGAGGTGTCTTTTGAGGCCCCTGTGGTGGAAGCGCCCTCCCAGATGCTGGCGCCCGCAGGTGTCGAGGTGGCCGAGTTCAGCGAACCCAGCACCGGATTCGGTGGCCTGCATGAGTTGGCCGAGCCGGCGGCGGGTCCGGTGCAGGACATCGACGACGACATCGATGCCCTGGACACGATCGACGTCGATCTGTTCCCGATTTTTGCCGACGAGGCGCTCGAACTGCTGCCCCGCCTTGGCGGTGCCTTGCGCCAGTGGGTGGCCCGTCCCGACAACGGCAGCGCCCGCTCCGAAGTGCTGCGCAACCTGCACACGCTCAAGGGCAGTGCCCGTCTGGCCGGCGCGCTGCGTCTGGGCGAGATGGCGCACCGCATGGAGACGGCTGCAGAGCGATTGGGGTCCGACGTCGAGCGCAGTGCCGACCTCGAACCCTTGCAGACCGCGTTCGATGCGATCAGCGCGCGTTTCGACGTGTTGCGGCGCACCGATGCCGAACCGCAGGATGTGATCCAGCGGGCGCCCGAGCAGGCGCCGCCGGACGCGATGGACGAGGCGGCTCCTGAGGCCGTGGCCGCTCCTGTGCCGGTGCCCGCCGACGCTGCCGCCGTGAACGTTGGAGCGGGACTGGCTGGGATGACCCTGCCGCAGGTGCCTGTGCTGCCGCAGGCGCGTGCCGGGGCCGCCGTGCGTGTGCGGCCGGAGCTGCTCGACCGCTTGGTCAACCAGACCGGCGAGGTCATGATCACCCGCTCGCGTATGGAGTCCGAACTCGTCACGCTGCGCGGTTCGCTCAAGGACCTCACGGGCAACCTGGACCGTCTGCGGGGACAGCTGCGCGACATCGAACTGCAGGCCGAAACCCAGATGCAGTCGCGCCTGGCCCAGGCCCGTGACGCCGACCAGTCTTTCGACCCGCTCGAATTCGACCGATTCACCCGGGTCCAGGAACTCACGCGCATGATGGCCGAGTCGGTCAACGACGTGGCCACCGTGCAGCGCAACCTGCAACGCGCGGTGGAAGCCACCGAAGACAGCCTGGTGGCCCAGGCGCGCCAGACCCGCGAGTTGCAGCGCGACCTGCTGCGTACCCGCATGGTGGAATTCGAGGGCATTTCCGAGCGCCTGTACCGCGTGGTGCGTCAGGCGTCCAAGGAAACCGGCAAGCAGGTGCGGTTGGACATCGTTGGCGGCAACATCGAAATGGACCGCGGCGTGCTCGACCGGATGACCGCTGCGTTTGAGCATTTGCTGCGCAACAGCGTGGTGCACGGCATCGAACCGACCGAGGCCCGGTTGGCTTCGGGCAAGGCGGCCGAAGGCCACATCGAGATTCACTTGGCCCAGGAACTCAACGACGTGTCGGTGGTGTTCCGCGACGATGGCGCCGGGCTGGACCTCGCCCGCCTGCGCGAAAAGGCACTGACCCAGGGTTTGGTGCCGGCAGGCACGCAGCTCAACGACGACGAAGCCGCCCATCTGGTCTTCACGCCCGGTCTGAGCACGGCGAGCGAAGTCACGTCACTGGCGGGCCGGGGCGTCGGCATGGACGTGGTGCGCAACGACGTGGTGGCGCTCGGTGGCCGCATCGAGACCAGCACCCGCGCCGGCCAGGGCACCAGCTTCAAACTGGTGCTGCCGCTGACCACCGCGGTGACGCAGGTGGTGATGGTGCGTGCTGGCGCGCTCACGTTTGGCGTGCCCTCCAATCTGGTGCAGGTGGTGCGCCGTCTCTCCGGTGCCGAACTGGCCGAGGCCTATGCCAAAGGCAGCCTGACGGTGGCGGGCGAAGAGGTGCCGTTCTACTGGTCCGGGGCCCTGTTGCAGTCCTCCGCGCAGTCGCAGGAGGCCAAGGGCCGCACACTGCCGGTGGTGATCTTCCGAAGCGCGGCGCAGCGCGTGGCCATGCATGTGGACCAGGTGCTGGGCAACCAGGAAGTGGTGGTCAAGAACCTCGGGCCGCAGCTCTCGCGTCTGCCCGGTCTGGCCGGCATGTCGGTGCTGGCTTCGGGTGCGGTGGCACTGATCTACAACCCGGTGGCCTTGGCCACGGTGTACGGCACCCAGGTTCGTGAATGGATTGCCCAGCAGCAACGCCAGACCCCGCAGGTGGTGGGTGAAACCTCCACGCCGGTGGACACCGCGCTCAGCACCGTGCCGCTGGTGCTGGTGGTGGACGACTCGATCACCGTGCGCCGCGTCACCCAGCGCCTGCTGCAGCGCGAAGGCTACCGCGTCTCGATGGCCGCCGATGGTCTGCAGGCGCTGGAACGTCTGCAACAGGAGCGCCCGACGGTGGTGTTGTCCGACATCGAGATGCCGCGCATGGACGGTTTCGACCTCGTGCGCAACATCCGCAGCGATCCGCGTCTGTCCGATCTGCCGGTGATCATGATCACTTCGCGCATCGCGGAGAAACACCGCGAACACGCGCGCGAACTGGGTGTGGATCACTACCTGGGCAAGCCATACTCCGAAGACGAGTTGCTGGCGCTGATCGCGCACTACACGCAGATCGCCGCCGAAGCCTGATGGCCTGACCCCCAAGTTGGATCAGGCCCCTCGGGGGGCAGCGACCCGCGTAGCGGCGCAGCGTGGGGGGGCCGACGATCCACTGCCGGGCCGCCCCAAGGTGGATCAGCCCCCTCGGGGGGCCGCGACCTGCGCAACGGTGGAGCGTGGGGGCACTTTCTTCACCACCGCATAACGCAGCAGCGTGCGTTCGCGTGCCTCGGCGTGGTCGACCACCGGCCGTGGGTAGGTCTTGCCCAGTTCCAGGCCCGCCGCGGCCAACTCCAGTTCACGGGCCTGCCAGGGCGCGTGGATGCAGGCGTCGGGCAAATGGGTCAGCTGCGGCAGGTAGCGGCGGATGAACTTGCCCTGGGGATCAAAACGCTCGCTCTGCGTGACGGGGTTGAAGATGCGGAACCAGGGTTGTGCATCGCAACCGCTGGAACTGGCCCACTGCCAGCCACCGTTGTTGGCGGCCAGGTCGTAATCGATCAGGTGCTCGGCGAAATAGCGCTCGCCCCAGCGCCAGTCCAGCCCCAGGTCCTTCACCAGAAAACTGGCGACCACCATGCGCAGCCGGTTGTGCATGTAACCGGTCTGGTTGATCTGCGCCATGGCCGCATCCACCAGGGGATAGCCCGTGTGGCCCTCGCACCAGGCGGCAAAAAGTTCCTTTGCATGTTTGCCGTGTTCGAATTTGATGTGGTCGTATTCGGGCTTGAAGGCCTTGTCGACCACGTGCGGGAAGTTGGCGAGGATCTGGTGGTAGAAGTCGCGCCAGATCAGCTCGCTCAGCCAGGTGCTCGCCCCGGCGATCCCCTGCAGGTGCATCGCGTGCGCCACCGAAGCCGCCTGCCGCACGGAGAGGGTGCCAAAACGCAGATGCACGCTCAGGTAGCTGGGCCCTTTGACGGCGGGGAAGTCGCGCGCCTGGTCGTAGCGGTCGATGCGCTGCAGGAAATCGGTCAACAGCTGGCGCGCGCCGCTGGCCCCGGTGGGCACGGGTAGCTGCGCGAGGTTGGTGGTCTCGAAGTCCAGGTCCGACAGGCGCGGCACCGGCACCACCCACTCGGGTGGCACAGGCGCGAGCGCCCCGGCGTAGCGCGCCACCGGGTAGGCCTTGAGGTGAAACGGCTCGAGCTGCTTGAGCCAGGCGTTCTTGTAGGGTGTGAACACGCCAAACGGGTGACCCGCCTGCGTGAGCAGCTCGCGCCGCTCGAAGATCACGTGGTCCTTGTGGCTGTGCAACAGGATGCCGGCGTGGGCCAGATAGCCAAACACCTGGGCGTCGCGCGCCAGCGCCGCCGGATCGTCGTCGTGGTTGGTGAATACCGCCTGGACCTGCAGCCGCTGGGCCAGCGCGGGGATGGCCCGGCGGGCCTGGTCGTGCAGCACGATCAGGCCGACGTTCTCCACGCCGCTGGCATGCCCGAGGCTGCGCAGGTCCGCGTCGAGTTCGACCAGCGACTCACGGATGAACTCGACGCGCCGGTCCGCACGGGGCAGGGTGTCCAGGATGTCGGTGTCGAAGACGAAGACGCACCAGACCTGGCGGCAGACCTTGAGCGCGTGGTGCAACGCCGCGTTGTCCTCGCTGCGCAGGTCGCGACGGAACCACATCAGGCCTTTGTCGTAGGTGTTCATGGCGGTGGATGGGTGCAAGCCGGCACGACCGGGCGCCGCGGGGGCAGCGGCTTAAAATCAGCGCATGTCCGCTGATTTTGCCCCCATCAACCTGACCAATCACTTCCTGATTGCGATGCCCGGTCTCAGCGACGAGCTTTTTGCCCGCAGCGTGGTGTTCATGTGCGAGCACAGCGAACGCGGGGCCTTGGGTCTGGTGATCAACAAGCCCAGCGACATCCTGCTGCCCCGCCTGTTTGAAAAGGTCGACCTGCCCATGGGCCGCGACGATCTGGCCCTGCTGCCGGTGTTCCAGGGCGGTCCGGTGCAGACCGAGCGGGGCTTCGTGTTGCACGAGGCCGTGGAAGGCGGAGCCGGTGAGTCGGTCTACGCCTCCACGCTGTCCATTCCCGGCGGGCTGGAGATGACCACCTCCAAGGACGTGCTCGAAGCCATGTCTTCGGGCGCCGGTCCGCGCAAGGTGTTCGTCACGCTCGGTTATGCGTCCTGGGGGCAGGGTCAGCTCGAATCCGAGATCACCGAAAACAGCTGGCTCACGGTCGAGGCCGACCCGAGCCTGATTTTTGACGTGCCGGTGTCCGAGCGCTACGAGCGTGCCATGGCCCTGCTGGGCCTGCAGCCCTGGATGCTCTCGCCCGACGCGGGCCACGCATGACGGACGACGCCTCCGCCTGCCAGACGTTCATGGCGTTTGACTACGGGCTCAAACGCACGGGCGTGGCCAGCGGCAACCGCCTCACGCGCACCGCCACGCCGCAGACCACGATTGCGGCCGAAGGCGATGCCCGCTTCGCGCAGATCACCTTGCGGCTCAAGGAGTGGCAGCCCGACGCGCTGGTGGTGGGCGTGCCTTTTCATCCCGATGGTGCCGAACACGAGAACACCCTGCGGGCGCGGAAATTCGCACGCCAGCTGCGGGGTCGCTATGGCCTGCCGGTGTTCGAGGTTGACGAGCGCTACAGCACCACCGAAGCGCACGCGCTGGGTGCCAAAGACGCCGACGCCGCGTCGGCCTGCATCATCCTGGAACAGTTTTTGAGGAGCCTGCCTTGAGTGCATTGCAACTGGACGCCGAACAACTCTACAAAGCCCTGCTCCAGGGCGTCAAAGGCCTGATCGCGGCAACCCCTCAGCCGCTGTACCTTGCGGGCGTCACCTCCGGCGGCGCCTGGCTGGCCGAGCGTCTGCAGCGCGACCTGGGCCTGCCCGGGAGCGCTGGCGTGGTCTCGTCCAGCATGCACCGTGACGACTTCGCGCAGCGCGGCCTGGCCATCAGCGCCCAGACCGTGCTGCCGTTCGAGGTGGACGGCGCCCACGTGCTGCTGATCGACGACGTGCTCTACACCGGGCGCACGCTGCGCGCCGTGATCAACGAACTGTTCGACTACGGCCGCCCGGCCAGCGTGCAACTTGCGGTGCTGGTGGACCGGGGCGGGCGCGAACTGCCGATCGAAGCCAAGGTCTGTGCGGCCACCGTCGCATTGCCCGTGACGCAGACGCTCGAACTCGCGCGCAGCGACGACGGGCATCTGAGCTTCGTGGTGGAAAACAAGAAGGAAGCCTGAACGTGGCACGCAACCCCCAACTCAACAAAAACGGCGAACTCATCCATCTGCTCTCCACCGAGGGCCTCTCGCGCGACATCCTTACCCAGATCCTGGACACCGCGGCCAACTTCGTGAGCGTGAGCGACCGCGAGATCAAGAAGGTGCCGCTGCTGCGCGGAAAAAGCGTGTTCAACCTGTTCTTCGAGAACAGCACGCGCACCCGCACCACTTTCGACATCGCGGCTACCCGCCTCTCGGCCGACGTGTACACGCTGGACATCGCGCGCAGCTCCACCGCCAAGGGCGAGTCGCTGCTCGACACCATCGCCAACCTGTCGGCCATGGCGGCCGACATCTTTGTCGTGCGCCACAGCGAGTCGGGCGCGCCCTACCTGATTTCGCAGCACGTGGCGCCTCACGTGCACGTGGTCAACGCCGGCGACGGCCGCCACGCCCACCCCACCCAGGGTCTGCTGGACATGTACACCATCCGGCACTACAAGAAAGACTTCACCCAGCTCTCGGTGGCCATCGTGGGCGACGTGCTGCACTCGCGCGTGGCGCGCTCCGACATCCACGCCCTCACCACGCTGGGCTGCCCCGACGTGCGCGTGGTCGGCCCGCGCACCCTCGTGCCCGGCGACCTGTCGCACATGGGCGTGCGCGTGTGCCACACGCTGGAAGAGGGCATCAAGGACTGCGACGTGGTGATCACGCTGCGGCTGCAGAACGAGCGCATGAGCGGCGCGCTGCTGCCATCGAGCCAGGAGTATTTCAAGAGCTTCGGTCTGACCACCGAGCGCCTGCGCTGGGCCAAACCCGACGCCATCGTGATGCACCCGGGCCCGATCAACCGCGGGGTGGAAATCGACTCCGCCGTGGTGGACGGACCGCAGAGCGTGATCCTGTCGCAGGTCACTTTCGGTATCGCGGTGCGCATGGCGGTGATGGGCATCGTGGCCAGCCACGACGCATGAGGACACACACATGAAAATCCTGATCCAGAACGGCCGTGTCATGGACCCGGCCACCGGCCGCGACGAGATGGCCGACGTGGCGATCGCCGCTGGCCGCATCATCGCCATCGGCAACATGGCCGCCGACTTTCACCCCAACCGCACCATCGACGCCACGGGTTGCGTGGTCGCGCCCGGTCTGGTGGACCTGGCGGTGCGCCTGCGCGAACCCGGCCAGGAACACGCGGGCATGCTGGAAAGCGAAATGGCCGCGGCGGTGGCCGGGGGCGTGACCTCGTTGGTCTGCCCGCCCGACACTGAGCCCGTGCTGGACGAACCCGGCCTGGTGGACATGCTCAAGTTCCGCGCCGAGAAGCTGCACCAGTCGCGTGTGTTCCCGCTGGGGGCACTCACCCGTGGGCTGAAGGGCGAGGAGCTCACCGAAATGGCCGAACTCACCGAGTCGGGCTGTATCGGTTTCGGTCAGGCCGAGGTGCCCATCGTCAACGCACAGGTGTTGCAGCGCGCCCTGCAGTACGCCGCCACCTTTGGTTTCACCGTGTGGCTGCGCCCGCAGGACTTCTGGCTCGGCAAGGGCGTGGCCGCCAGCGGCCCGTTGGCCACGCGCATGGGCCTGGCCGGCGTGCCGGTGATGGCCGAGACCGTCGCGCTGCACACCGTGTTCGAGTTGCTGCGCGCGGTGCATGGCAAGGGCAGCGAGGCGCGCGTGCACCTCTGCCGCATCAGCAGCGCCGCCGGGCTGGCCCTGGTGCGCCAGGCCAAGGCCGAGGGGTTGCCGGTGAGTTGCGACGTGAGCGTGAACAACCTGCACCTGATCGACATGGACATCGGCTACTACGACAGCCGGTTGCGCCTGCAGCCACCGGTGCGCCAGCAGCGCGACCGCGATGCCCTGCGCGCCGGTCTGGCCGACGGCACCATCGACGCCCTGGTGTCCGACCACAACCCGGTCGACAGCGACGCCAAGACGCTGCCGTTCGCCGAGGCCGAACCCGGCGCCACCGCGGTGGAACTGCTGCTGGGGCTGGCCTGCAAGTGGGCGCAGCAGGACGGCCTGGGCCTGATGCAGGCGCTCACGGTGCTCACCACCGGCCCGCAGGCGGTGCTGGGCAGCAGCCTGGGCACGCTGGCGCACAGCGTGGGCCGCTTGGCGGTGGGTGGCCAGGCCGACCTCTGCGTCTTCGACCCCAACGCCAGCTGGCGCGTGGAACCCGCGGGCCTGCGTAGCCAGGGCAAGCACACGCCGTTCGAGGGCCATGAAATGCCGGTGCGCGTGCGCGCCACCCTGGTGGGTGGGCAGGTGGCTCACGAGGCCGCCCGCGCTGCCGCGGTCCACGCGCTGGCGTGAGCGCCGCACGCGCGTCTCCGCTGGTGGCCGCGTGGCGCGCGGTGCGGGCGCTGGCGCACGTGCTGGGCGGGTTGTGGACCATCCGCAGCGAGTTCGGGCGGCTCACGCCTGCGCAGTGTGAGTTGCTGGTGCGCGAATGGTCGCGCCAGATGCTGCGCATCATGGGCGTGGAGTTGGTGGTGCGCGGCACGCCACCCGAGCGCGGCCCGGTGCTGCTGGTGGCCAACCACATTTCCTGGCTCGACATCCTGGTCATGAATGCGGCCCAGCCCGCGCGCTTCGTCTCCAAGGCCGACGTGAAACACTGGCCGGTGCTGGGCGCGCTCATCACCGGCGCGGGCACGCTCTACATCGAGCGCGAGAGCCGGCGCGACGCCATGCGAGTGGTGCACCAGATGGCCGAACGCCTGCGTGCCCACGACACCATCGCCGTGTTTCCCGAAGGCACCACGGGCGACGGCCGCACGCTGCTGCCGTTCCACGCGAACCTGTTCCAGGCGGCCATCTCGGCCAATGCGCCGGTGCTGCCGGTGGCACTGGGTTTTGTTGACGGTGCCAGCGGCCAGCGCAGCGACGCCCCGCTGTTCATCGGCGACACCAGCTTGCTGGCCTCGCTCTGGAGCACCTTGCGCGCCCGTGGCCTGCAGGCGGTGGTGCACTACGGCGAACCCCAGCGCTTCCAGGGGCGCGACCGGCGCACCTGGGCACAGGACATGCGCGCCGAGGTGGCCCGCCTGCTCGGTCTCTGACCCGCCTCAGGGGCGCGAACCGGCTCAGGCTTTGGCGGCCCGGGCGCGCTGAAGCATCAGCTCGGTGTTGGTCTTGCGGTCGGCGTTCACCTGCTGCACCGTGGGCCGTTCGCCGAGGCGCTTGAGGTAGTCGCGCACCGGCAGCTCGGCCAGGTGGTCGCGGCCGTAGATGATCTTGGTGGCGCTGCTCACCAGCGGCAGGTGGACCGCGGCGGCGACGTCGGCCAGGGTGAACTGATCCCCGGCGATGAAGGGCGAAAACGCCGTCAGCTTCGCGAACGCCGCGATGTTCTTTTCCAGTTGCTGGCCCACCTTTTCCTTGGCCGCGTCGCTCACCTTGCCGCCAAAGAAGGCTTCCGGGTAGAGGTTGCGCGCCACCAGCTCCAGGTGCAGCTCGATGAAGCGCAGCAGCTCGCGCACCTTGGCCGCCGCGAAGGCGTCGCCGGGCAGGAGCGGGTGCTGGGGGTAGGCGTCTTCCAGGTACTCCAGGATCACCGTGGACTCGCACAGCGGCCCCTGCTCGGTGATCAGGTAGGGCACCTTGCCCAGCGGGCTGGCGGCCTTGTCGGTCTCGCCCAACCAGGCCAGCACCTCTTCGAACGGCACGCCCTTTTCGAGCAGGGCGAGTTTGACCTTGTTGTAGTAGTTGCTGGCGGCGAAGCCACAAAGCTTGAGCATGGGTTGTCTCCGGGTGAGAGGTCTGTCAGAAACAGGTTCCTGGGTCCCGCATCGTATCGGCCCGGGGTGGCCCGCGGGCGTCGCGCAGGCAACAGCGATGGTCCGGGCCCGGGCAGGCTGCTAAACTGCGCCGATGCCGTTCGCCCGCGCCCACCGCCGTTTCACCGCCTGGCTGGCCATGCTCGCCATGGTGCTGGGCGCGTTGGCGCCCACCGTGGCGCAGGCGGTCGTGGCCTCTTCGGACCACGACGGCTGGGTGCAGGTGTGCAGCGTCAGCGGCATGGTGTGGGTCCAGGCCGACGCCGACCCGGCCTCGGGCGACGCCCCCATGGCGTCCGGCGCCATGGACTGCCCGTGGTGCAGCCTGCACGGCGGTGTGCCCGGGCTGCCACCGGTGTCGGCAGGCGCCGAGCCGTTGGCGCCTCAGGCCGAACCGCTCCCCATCTATTTGCGCACCGCCGCGTTGCGCGGCACCTGGGCCTCGGGCCTGGCCCGCGCGCCCCCGCTCTCCGCCTGAACTCACCACGGTTGCACACCCCGGTCGTGGGTGCTGCGTGTGTTCCCTGATGTTCAGGAGGCCCCATGCCTCGTTTTCCTGTCTCTCGCGCGGGTGCGCCCGCCGATCCCCGCCGCCGTGCGGCCACCCTGTGGCTGGGCGGGCTGGCCCTGGGCGGCCTGCTGGCTGGCTGTGACCAGACACCCCTGGGCGCACCGACCCCGGTCTTCAAGGGCATCGACATCAGCGGCGCCGCCTACGGGCGCCAGTTCGCGCTGACCGATTTCAACGGCCAGTCGCGCACCCTGGCCGACTACCGTGGGCAGGTGGTGATGCTGTACTTCGGCTTCGTGCAGTGCCCCGATGTGTGCCCCACGGCGCTCACGCGGGCCGCTGCCGTGAAGCAGCAGCTCGGCGCCGACGCCGCGCAACTGCAGGTGATCTTCGTCACCGTGGACCCGGAGCGCGACACGCCCGAATTGCTGCGCGACTACATGGCCGCGTTCGACCCCTCGTTCATGGCACTCACCGGCAGCCCGGCGCAGATCAAGGCGGTGGCCGACGAATTCCGGGTCTATTACAAGAAAGTCCCGACCGGCAACACCTACACCATGGACCACACCGCGCTGAGCTACCTGTTCGACCGCGAAGGCCGCATCCGCGTGGTGCTGCGCCACGAACAGACGGCCGACGACTACACCGCCGACATCCGGCAATTGCTGGCCGAGAAGCCGGCCTGAAGCTTTCTCCTCTTTCCCTTTTCCCTTTTCCCTTTTCCCTCAACGTTTCTCAACAGGAGTTCCCATGAAAAAACTGCTCATCGCTACGCTGCTCGCCGTCACCGCCAGTGCCTGGGCGCAAACCGCGGTCAAGGTCGAAGACGCCTGGGTGCGCGGCACCGTGGCCACACAAAAGGCTTCGGGCGCCTTCATGCGCCTCACGCCCACGGCCAATGCCCGTCTGGTGGCGGTCGAGTCGCCCGTGGCCGGCGTGGTGGAAATCCACGAAATGGCGATGGAAAACGACGTCATGAAGATGCGCCAGGTGCCAGGGGTGGAGCTGGCCGCTGGCCGCACCACGGAGCTCAAGCCCGGCGGTCTTCATGTGATGCTGATGGACTTGAAACAGCAGCTCAAGGGCGGCGAGAGCGTGCCCCTCACCCTGGTGTTCGAAGACGAAGCCAAGAAGCGTTTCACGCAGGAAGTCAAGGCGCCGGTGACCGCGCTGGGCGGAGGCAACGCGGCCATGCCCATGCCCATGCCCATGAAGCCGGGCATGGAACACAAGCACTGAGCCTCGACGGTCTGCGCTGAAACGCCTTCGCTTGAGCTGAAGATTCCATGCCGGTCCGCCTGATGCGCCTGCTTGCGCGTGCCCTGCTGGGCGCGATGCTGCTGGCCGCGCTCGCGCCGGCCATCTCGCGCACGCTGGCCTCCACGCGTGTGGCGGGGGACTGGGTGGAAATCTGCACCACCAGCGGGATGCGCTGGGTGCAGCTGGAGGCACCCGGCGCACCAGGCGTGGTCGCCGATGCCGACGATCCGGCCCACGCGCTGGACTTCTGTGGCTATTGCAGCCTGGCGGCCGAACGGTTCGCGCCACTGATCCCGACCTTCCCGGCCGTGGCGGTCCTGCCCGGCCACCGATCCCCTCCCGGGTACATCGCCCGTGCCGCGCTGTCCTGCGCCGCGCCCCATGCCGCCGCGCGCGGCCCCCCGCTTCTGGTCTGACACCCGCCGGCCTCCCGCCGTGGAGGTCCCGTCTCGCTGCCGTTGCACGCCATCGGTGGCCGGTTCGTCAGTTTCAGGAGCTCCTCATGACCCCTTCCGTCCGTGTGGACGCGCGCGCCTTTGTGAAGGCCGAGTCCGTTTTTTTCGCCGGTGAAGCCGGCCCCGTGTGGCGCGTGCTGGAAGGCATCGTTCGCCTCGACCGCGACAGCGGTCCGACCCGCCAGCCGGTGCAGCTCGCCCTGCCGGGTGACCTGATCGGCGTCGAATCCCTGTGCGAGCGGCGCTACCAGTTCAGCGCCACCGCCTTCACCGCCTGCCGTCTGGAGCGTATGGCGCTGGACGCCGACAGTCTGCGCGTGCCGTTGCTGCAGCAGGCCCTGCTGCAGCACCAGGACCGCAGCGAAGACATGACCGCCCTGCGCACCGGCAGCGTGCCCCAGCGCATCACCCATCTGCTGTGCCTGATGGGCCTGGACTGGCGGCCCGACCGGCGGGCGCTGAACGGAGAGGCCGATGCCATTCGCGACGCCTTGCCCACCCTGCGCGAGGTGGCGCAGGTGGTCGACGCGAAGACCGAAACCGTGTGCCGCGCCCTGGCGCAACTGCTGCCCCCGCGCAGCCGCAAGCCCGGGCCGGTGCGCCCCGTGCGCGACTGGTCGGGCGTTGCCCCCGGGCGCCTGACCACGGCCTGGGCGGCCAACGCGACACCGCTGGGAGCGGCCGCATGAGCGCCACCCGGCCGCTCCGAAGGCGCTCGGAACGGGCGCGCAAGGCCCTGTGCGCGTGGGCCTTGTGCGCGGCGATGGGCGCAGCCCTGGCGCACGACTTCAAGGCCGGCGAATTGCGCATCGACCACCCCTATGCAACGCCCAGCGTGCCAGGGCTCAAGACCGGCGCGGTGTATTTCCGCACCCTCAGGAACCCCGGTGTGCAGGCCGACCGCCTGCTCTCGGCCACCACGCCCGTCGCGGCACGCGTGGAGATCCACCAGATGCGGATGGACGGCGACGTCATGCGCATGCGCGCCGTGCCCGCGCTGGCGCTGCCGGCCCGCAGCGAGCTGCAGCTGCGCCACGGCACGCCGAACGGCCACCACCTGATGCTGTTCGAGCTGAAGGCACCGCTCCAGGACGGCGAGCGCTTCCCCCTCACGCTGCGCTTCGAGCGTGCGGGGGAGCGCGAAGTGATGGTCTGGGTGCAGACCCCCCGCCGCCCCGCGCCCGGGCACGTGCACCACTGACCGCCATGGCCGCATCAACCCGATGGCTCTTTTTGGCTTCAACAACAAGGATTTCCCATGACCGAACTTCGCGCGTCCCATCTCCACCGCGCCATGGCGCTGGCCATGCCCGCGCTGAGCCTGCTGTGCAGCCAGGCGCTGGCGCAGGACGCCGCCGTCAGCACCTTGCCGACCGTGACCGTCCGTGCCGACCAGGACGCGCTGCCCGGCGCCACCCCCGTGGACCCGGCCAGCCTGCAGGCGCAGCGGGCGGCCACCAGCGACACCGCCCGCCTGCTGCAGGACATCCCCGGTGTGAGCCTCAATGGGGCGGGTGGCGTGTCCAGCCTGCCTTCGATGCACGGCCTGGCCGACGACCGGTTGCGCATCCAGGTCGATGGCATGGACCTGATCGCCTCCTGCCCGAACCACATGAATCCAGCGCTCTCCTACATCGATCCCACACAACTGGGTTCGCTCAAGGTGTACGCCGGCATCTCGCCGGTGAGCGCCGGCGGCGACAGCATCGGCGGCAGCATCCTGGCCGAGACGCGCGCGCCCGAATTTGCGCAACCGGGTGAAGCCACCATCCGCCGCGGCGAGGTGGGCGCCTTCTACCGCAGCAACAACAGCGCGCGTGGCCTGAACCTCTCGGCCACCCTGGCCACCGAGCAGCTCAACGTCAACTACAGCGGCGCCACCAGCCAGGCCGACAACACCTCGGCGGGCGGTGACTTCAAGACCTACGACTTCACCGGCCGGCCGGGCCACACGCTGGCGCGCGACGAAGTGGGCTCCACCGCCTACGAGACGCGCAACCACACCCTGGGGCTGGCCTTCAAGCAGGACAACCACCTCTTCGAGGCGAAGCTGGGGGTGCAGGACATGCCCTACCAGCTCTACCCGAATCAGCGCATGGACCTGCTCGACAACGACCAGAAGAGCATCAACCTGAGCTACACCGGCCAGCTCGACTGGGGCACGCTGGAAGCGCGCGTCTACCACGAGACCGTGGACCACTTCATGGACTTCGGCGCCGACAAGCGCTACTGGTACGGCCTTGGATCGGGCGGACCGATGGTGGTCAACGGCGCCCCCTGCAGCCCCATCAGCGCCAGCTGCGCCGCTGGCATGCCCATGTTCACCGAGGGCAAGACCACCGGCTTCAGCGTCAAGGGCGAGCTGCCGCTGAGCGAGCAGGACCGCTTGCGCGCGGGCATCGACCTGCAGCGCTACCGCATCAACGACTGGTGGACGCCCTCGGGCGGTGGCATGTACCCCGGCACCTTCTGGAACATCCGCGACGGCGAGCGCGACCGCACCGGGCTCTGGAGCGAATGGGAGTCGCGACCGAGCGCGCAGTGGATGACGCTGGTCGGTGCGCGTGTGGAGCGGGTGGCGATGAACGCTGGCAGCGCGGTCGGCTACAACCCGGCCGGCATGGGCTTCCAGGCCCGCGACGCCAACGCCTTCAACGCCCGCGACCACCGCTCGACCGACACCAACGTCGATGGCACGGCCCTGGCGCGCTACACCGCCAGCGAGCAGGTCGACATCGAGTTCGGCTTTGCCCACAAGGAGCGTTCGCCCAACGTCTACGAACGTTTCCCCTGGTCCACCTGGCAGATGGCTGCGCTGATGAACAACTTCGTGGGCGACGGCAACGGCTACGTCGGCAACCTCGACCTGAAGCCCGAGAAGGCCAACACGCTGTCCGCCACGTTCGACTGGCACGCCACCGACAAGACCTGGGGCTTCCAGGCCACGCCGTACTACACGCGCGTCAGCGACTACATCGACGCGGTCCAGTGGGACGCCACCACCAACCAGGCCGTCGCAACCCCGGTGAGGAACAAGTTCAGCGTGCTGCGCTACACCAACCAGACCGCGCGCCTGGTTGGCGTGGACCTGGCCGGGCACGCACCGCTGGCCACCAACACGCTGGGTGACTGGGGCCTCAAGGGCCTGCTGAACGTCACCCACGGGAAAAACCTCGACACCGGCGACGGGCTCTACAACGTGATGCCGCTCAACGGCAAGCTGGTGCTGACCCACAAGACCGGCGGCTGGGACAACAGCCTGGAACTGGTGGCGGTGAAGGCCAAGACCACCGTGTCATCGGTGCGCAACGAAATCCGGACACCGGGCTACGGGCTGGTCCACCTGCGCGGCAGCTACTCGTGGAAAACGGTGCGGCTGGACTTCGGCATCGAGAACCTGTTCGACCGGCTGTACTTCCTGCCCACGGGCGGCGCCTACGTCGGCCAGGGCACCACGATGAGCAACCCCATGCTGCCCAACTACCCGCAGTGGGGCACGGCGGTGCCGGGCATGGGCCGCACGCTGTACGCGGGCGTGAACCTGAAGTTCTGAGCCTCAAAACCCAAACCCTTCCCCCAAAAACCAGACAGGTTTCCAGATGAAGACCACCCAAAAAACCCTCCTGGCCGCCGCCGTCGCGGCCTTGGCCGCCCCGGGCACCTGGGCGCAGACCGGCCCGGCCCCGACGCAGACCCTGCGCCAGACCACCGTGACCGGCTCCACCATCGACGACCGCTTCGGCGACAGCACGCGCGAACCGACCAGCACGGTGAGCCTGTCCGGGCGCGAGATCGAGGCACAGCATGCCGATAACCTGGTGCAGGTGCTCAAGGCCATTCCGGGCGTGACCATCGACACGCAGGGTGGGGACGACCTGAAGATCAAGTTCCGCGGTGTGGAGAACCAGCGGTACATGGGCGAGAAGCCGGGCGTGGCCATCGTCATCGACGGCGTGCCGGTGTTCGAGCGCACCGGCAAGGTCAACATCAACCTGGACAACATCGAGAGCATCAAGGTCATCAAAGGCGGCGCGTCCTACCTGTTCGGCGAGGACGCGCTCGCTGGCGCGGTCATCATCACCACCAAGCGTGGCGCCACCCACAAAGGCGTGTCCGTCGAGACCGATGTGGGGGCCTATGGTTACCAGCGCGAGCTGGCGCGCATCGGCCGCGCGAGCGACAACTGGTCCGGCCACCTGCAGTTGTCCCAGCGCAAGGCCGATGACTACCACTTCCAGTCGAACTACAAGTCCCAGGCGCTCGCGGGCAACCTGCGCTGGCTGCTGAATGGCCACTCCGACCTGACCCTGGGCCTGGAAAAAGAGGACCGCTTTCGCGACAAGCACGGCACCGTGACCGGCGTGACGCAGGCCGCGCTCGACCCCAGGGGCACGCTGGGCCGCGACTACGCGCGCCACTTCGACGTGGACCTGGAGCGTGTGAACCTCACCTATTCCAACGACCTGTCCGACCACACCAACCTGCTGGCGCTGGCCTACCAGTACCGGGATCACACCCAGTTCTGGTCGGCACCGCAACGCTTCAGCTCCACCGGTGCCCCCGTCTCCAGCCCCGACGCCTACACCACGTTCAACGACTACCACCAGACCCAGCGCGGCGTGAAGAGCGAGTTGCGCACCACCACGGGTCCGATGGCCTGGATGGGCGGGGTGGAGATCAAGCGCAACGAGTACCTGAACCAGACCCATGCCATGGTCGGCTACAGGAACAGCCCGAGCCCCATGGAAAGGCCCACGGCGGCAGGCACCGTGTTCACCGACGACCGCACCGGCGAAAACGTGCAGGCGCTCTATGGCGAAGGCCAGTGGCGTCTGGCCACGGACTGGACGCTGACCGGCAACCTGCGCCACGACCGCATCGAGCTCGACTACGACGCCCAGCCGGTGTCCGGCAACGGCAATTCCGCCATCGCCGAACGCAAAAGCTTCGATGCCGACAGCGCGCGCCTGGGCCTGAGCTGGAGCGGCCTGGCCAACACCGTGCTGTTCGGCAACATCTCCACCGGCTTTCGCGCCCCCACGGTGGACCAGCTCTACCGCGGCAGCCAGAACCCCTCGGGCAGCGTGGCCAACAACCCCGACCTGAAGACGGAGCAGGCCATCAACTTCGAGGTCGGCATGCGCAAGAGCTTCACGCTGCTGGACCGTGAGGCCAGCCTGCAGACCGCGGTGTTCCAGATCGACCGCAAGGACTTCATCCTGGACACCAACGGCCAGTATTCAAACGGCAATGCGGCCAACATCGCACGGTACGAAAACATCGGCGGGGCGCGCTCGCGTGGCCTGGAGCTGGCGCTGCAGTCCTCGATCTCGCCGGCCTGGAGCTGGGACCTGGCCTACACCTACCTGGACTCGACCTTCACCCGGTACGACCAGTTCCTGCAGGCCCTGGGCAATCCGCGCGGCACGCTGGTCGGCACCGGCGCCTGCATGGGCCCCAACCCCAACTGGAACAACTGCTACCAGCTCGTGCCCTACAACAACACCGGCAACAAGGTGCCCCGCGTGCCGCCCCATGCCGTCAACCTGCGCACGTCGTGGAAGCCGGACCCGGCCTGGAAGCTGTCGGCCGAACTCGATTACCGCGCCACGGCCTGGGCCGACGAAATCAACCAGGAAAAGTGGCCGGGCCGCACGGTGTTCAACCTGATGGCCGACTACGGGCGCAAGACCACCTGGCTCAGCGGGGCCAGGCTGAGCGCCTTCGTGCGGGTGGACAACGTGTTCGACAAGCGCCACTACACCATCGCCCGCGGCACCAACGACTCGCAGAGCTATGCCACCAACTTCCGGTACGACGGCCGGTACAACGCCGAGGATATGTCCATCACCGTCGACCCGGGACGTGTCTGGCGCGTCGGGCTGGCCCTGCGGTTCTGAGGAGGCTCCATGCAAGGACTTCGCCCCCTCGTGGAATACGCCGTGTTCGGCATCCTGCTGCTGCTCAGCGTGGCGGTGGTGGCCATCGCACTGGAGCGGCAGCGCTTTTTCCGCCGGATCGATGCGCGTGGCTACACCAGCCGCGCCCGGCTGGAGAGCGACCTCACGCGGCGCCTGAACGTCATCGGGACCGTGGCCTCGAACGCGCCCTACCTCGGGCTGCTGGGCACGGTGCTGGGCATCATGCTCACCTTCCAGACCCTGGGCGCCACCGGCGAGATGGACGTGAAATCCATCATGACCGGGCTGGCCCTGGCGCTCAAGGCCACGGCCGCGGGCATCGTGGTCGCGATCCCCTGCGTGGCGCTGAACAACGCCTTGCGCCGCCGCGTGCGAGAGCGCCTGACGGACTTCGACGAGGCCCACGGGGGCTGACGGCGCCATGGACGACATCGACGACATCAACGTCGTGCCCCTCGTGGACGTGATGCTGGTGCTGCTCACCATCGTGCTCACCACGGCCACCTTCGTGGTGAACGGGCGCATACCCGTGGACCTGGCGGTCGCCAGGTCTGCGGTGGCTTCCCCCACCGCGCCACTGGTGCTGACGTTCACGCAACACCAGACCCTGTACCTGAACGACCAGCCGGTGAGCGACCTGGCGGCGGCACTCGACCCGCAGCCGCGCAGCACGCCGGTGGTGGTGCGCGCCGACGGGCGCCTGGCGCTGAGCAGCTTTGTGGAACTGGTGGACAGGGTCAAGTCGCTGGGCTTCCAGCAGGTCAGCCTGGAGGTCAAGCGCTCATGAACACCATGGCTTCACACCGCCTGCATTGGCACGACTGGGGCCGCTCGGTCGTGTTGCATGCCGCGCTGGTCGCGGCCCTCGCCTGGGGGGTGGCCCACAGCCCGGCGCCGATCCCGCCGTCCACGCGGCTGGACATGGCCATCCAGTGGGCGGCGGAGCAACCGCCCGAGCCGGCAGTCCAACCGCCATCGCCAGTCCCTGCGCCGCCAGAGGTCCAACCACAGCCCACCGCCCGTGCACAGCCGGCGCCCCAGCCGCCCGCGCCAACGGTCACGCCGAGCATCCAGCCCTACTCCGATGCCGTGGCAACGGCCGCCGACACGGTGATCCCGGCCGCGCCCGTGGCGACGGTGAACACCGAAGCCTCTCGCGCCGCCACACCGGCGGTGGTGGCGCCCGCACCGCCCAGCGCCAACCCGCCGGCGGCGCAGCAGGCGCGCTGGGAAGGTCTGCTGGAAGCCGCACTGCTCAAGCACAAGCAATACCCCATGGTGGCGCGGCGCATGGGCCAGGAGGGCCTGGTGACGGTGGAGGCGCATTTCTCCGCTCAGGGCGAGTTGCTGGATTGCTTCGTGGTCAGCGGCTCGGGCTTCAAGGCGTTGGACGAGGCTGCGCTGCAACTGGTGCGCCAGGCCGCGGATCTGGTCCGCGCCACGCACCAGCCCGGTCGCGTGGCGCAGTTGCGCATTCCCATTGCTTACGAATTCAAGGAATCCTGAGATGACACGTCTCTTCTTGTGCGCCCTGCTGGCGCTGGTGGGGTCCTGGGCGCAGGCCGCGGACAAGGTGGCCATCCTCTCCACAAAGTTCGTGCTGGAGCGCAAGTTCAAGCTCATGGAAGCGGTGGCCAGGGAACAGGGCGTCGAGCTCGCGTGGACGCAGGTGGATGTCGAGGGCGAGGCCGGCGCGCGGCGTGTGCTCGAAGGCGCGCGTTTCGTGCTGATCGACGCGCCGCGCAGCGACGATCAGGCGCAGATCGAGCGCGTGGCCGGCCAGCGGCTGCGCGAGCTGAGCCTGCCCACCGCCAGCATCAACGTCATGAGTCCGCCGGTGCGCCTGCGTGCCATCCACATGGACAAGGAACAGGCGCAGCGCGTGTTCGACTACTACGTGGGCGGCACGCGGATCAACCACCAGCGGCTGTTCCAGTGCCTGCAGGCCATCCTCCAGGGCGGCGACCTGGGCGCCATCGCGCCACCGCTGGCGCTGCCCAATGGCGGCATCTACCACCCCGGCCACGACGGGCTGGTGTTCGAGCAACTGCCGCAGTACCTGGCGTGGTGGGAGGCCAGGGCGGGTCGCCCCTGGCAGGGCCTGCCGGTGATCGGCATCGAGACGTCGTCCAGCTACATCTCGGACGGTCAGCAGCGCATGCTGGACGAGACCGTGCAGGCCATCGAGCAGGCCGGTGCCCTGCCATTGATGTTCTACCGCAGCTCGCGCGTGGCCCGCGCAGGGCGTGAGGCGGCGGCCACGGGCCAGCCCGAAGCCACCGACCGTCCGCCGCGCGGCGGTGGCGGCGGGCGCCCGGTGGCGGCTGGCGCCAGCGGGGCGCCCGCGGCGGCCGAGCAGGGCGCTGGCTTTCCCAATCCCAGGGAGATCGCGGCCGTGGCCGTGAACGAGCCACTCATCACCCACGAGGGCCGGGTCTTGCCGCAGGTGCTGCTGGTCAACACCTTCCTGGGTGTGGACCCCGAGGCGCGCAAGGCCTGGCACAAGGCCATGGGGGTGCCGGTCATCAACGTGCTCTCCTACCGCAGCGGCACGCGTGCCGAGTACCGCAAGGACACCGTGGGCGTGAACAGCTTCTACCTGCCGTTCACGCTGACGAACGCCGAGTACATCGGCCTGCAGGACCCGGTGGTGCTGACCGCCAACGAGGGCGGTGAACTGGTGCCCATGCCCGAGCAGATGCACATGCTGGTGGGCAAGGCCGTGAACCTGGCGCGCCTGCAGACCACGGCCAATGCCGACAAGCGGGTGGCGCTGTTTTTCTGGAACCACCCGCCGGGAGAAAAGAACCAGGGCGCCTCCAACCTGAACGTGCCGCGTTCCATCGAGCACCTGGTGGCGCAGCTCAAGGCCGAGGGCTATGCCTTTGACAGCACGAGCGAGAAGGACATCATTGCCTCCGTGGGCCAGATGCTGCGCCCGGGCTACCGCCCCGGCACCCTGCCGGAACTCATGAAGACGGCGCACTGGGACTTTTTGCCGCTGGCCGACTACCAGCGCTGGTTTGCCACGCTGCCGCCCGAGGTGCGCCAGACCGTGAACCAGTTCTGGGGCACGGCCGACCAGAGCGTCTGGATCGCCCAAAAGAATGGCGTGACCGGCTTCGTGATCCCGCGCATGAAGCTGGGCAAGCTCGTGGTGCTGCCGCAGCCCATGCGCAGCGAGAGCGCCGCCGGGCAGCACGACGAGAAGAAGCTGTTCCACGACACCAAGGTGCCGCTGAACCACTTCTACATGGCGACCTACCTGTGGGCACGCGAGCAGTTCAAGGCCAGCGCCATCGTGCACTTCGGCACGCACGGCACGCAGGAGTGGACGCCCGGCAAGGAGCGCGGCCTGTGGGCGTATGACGACCCGAACATCCTGGTGGGCAACACGCCCATCGTGTACCCGTACATCGTGGACAACATCGCCGAGGCCATCCACGTCAAGCGCCGCGGGCGCGGCGTGATCGTGAGCCACCAGACGCCCGCGTTCGCGCCGGCCGGTCTGTCCGACGACTTCGTGAAGATCAACGACCTGATCCGCGAGTACCAGTCGCTGGACAGCGGGCTGGTGAAGGACAACAACCGAAAGCTCATCATCGAGCAGGCGGTGAAGATGAACATGCACAAGGACATGGCCTGGCAGGTGGCCGACCTGGCGCGGAATTTCGACAAGTTCCTGCGCGACATCGAGGACTATCTGGAAGACCTGGGTTCGGCCATGCAGCCGCTGGGGCTGCACACCCTGGGCCAGGACGCCGAGCGTGCCCACCTCATCAGCAACGTGATGCAGATGCTGGGCCAGCCCTTGTACGAACAGACCGGCGTGAAGAACGCGAAGGCCGCGTTCAAGGGCGACTACCAGGCGCTGCAGCAGACCCGGCCTTATCGCTTCGTGGAGGACTACGTGTTCTCCGACCGGCCGGTGGACGAGCTCACCGACACACAGCTGCGCGCGCTGGCGCTGCGCGGGCGCAAGTTCCTGGTGGACTTGCGGGCGGCCTGGGAGATCGAGGGGGTGAGCCGGGGGTTGTCGGCACGCTGGATCGACCCGTCCTACGGGGGCGACCCGATCCGCAACCCGGACGCGCTGCACACCGGGCGCAACCTGTACGGCTTCGACCCCGGGCGTGTGCCCACGCGTGCCGCCTACGAGGCGGGGCGCCAGGCGGTGCAGCAGCTCATCACCAGCTACCAGGCCACCCACGGCAAGTTCCCCGAGAAGCTGGCCTTCTCCATGTGGAGCACCGAGACCATGCGCCATCTGGGCATGCTGGAAGCGCAGATTCTCTACGCCATGGGCGTCAAACCCCAGTGGGACGAAGGCGGGCGCGTGGTGGGCATGGAGGTGATTGCGCAGGCGGAACTTGGGCGCCCCCGCATCGACGCGGTGATCTCGCTCACTGGCCTGTACCGCGACCAGTTCCCGAATGTGATGGAGCGCTTCAACGAAGCCGTGGTCATGCTGGCGGCCTTGAAGGAAGACGGTCAGCAGAACTTCATCAAGGCCAACACCGAGCGCATCCAGGCCGCGCTGCTGTCCCAGGGGGTAAAGCCCGAGGACGCCCGCGAGTTCGCGCTGACGCGGGTCTTCGGCAACGAAAGCGGCGACTACAGCACCAAGCTCACTGACGCCTCGCTGGCGTCCGACACCTGGGACGATGGCGATGGCAAGCTGGAACGGCTCTACCTGTCGCGCATGTCCTGGGCCTACGGCCCCAACACCGCGAACTGGAGCCGCAAGCTCACCGACGGCAAGGGCCAGGAGATCAACGTCTACGCCGAACACCTGCGCGGCACCAACGCAGCCGTGTTCTCGCGCTCCAGCAACCTGCGCGGCCTGCTGGACACCGACCATCCGTTCGAGTACCTGGGCGGCATCTCCAAGGCGGTGAAGTTCCTGGACGGCCAGAACCCGCAGCTCTACATCTCCAACATGCGCGACCCGAACAAGGCCAGGCTGGAGACGGCGGAGCGGTTCATGGCCACCGAGCTGCGTTCGGTCTACCAGCATCCCAACTGGATGAAGGAGATGCAGAAAGAAGGCTACGCGGGCACGCTGCAGATGCTCAACACGGTGAACAACTTCTGGGGCTGGCAGGTGATGGACCGCAACGTGGTGCGCGACGACCAGTGGCAGGCATTTCACGAGACCTACGTCAAGGACCGCTACCAGCTGGGCATGCGCGAATGGTTCGAAAAATCCAACCCCACGGCGCTGGCCCAGGTGGCCGAGCGCATGCTGGAAGCCATCCGCAAGGACTACTGGAAGGCCGACGAACAGACCAAGCGCGAGCTGGTGCAGGTCTACCAGGAGGTGGCGGCCCGGCACGACGTGTTCACCGCCAACGACACGTTCAAGGCCTACGTGAACGAGCTGGCGCAGGGCTTTGGGCTGGCCAGCCAGGCGGCAGCATCGCGCGTATCGAGCCCACCCGCCGTGCCCAGGCCAGCTGCCGCCCGGCCACCCGATGTGCCCCAGAACCCTCCGTCGGCACCCGAGCCACCCACCGTGCGCGGGCAGGAGCTGCGCGAAATGCGGCACGACACCCCGGTCCAGCAGCTCATCTGGATCTACGGCTGGATGGCCGCGGCCATCGTGCTCGCCGGGATGCTGTTCCAGACCTGGCGCGCCCGCCGCACCGTCCGCTTCACGCCCCCTGTTTCACTGAAAGCCCAACCATGAATGCCATTGAGAGTTTCCTGTACGAGATTTCGAAGTTCTTCCTGACGCCCGTGCTGGTGCTGTTGTGTCTGATGTTCGTGTATGCGCTGTTCAGCCTGGGGCAGGTGAGCATCGACCTGCTGGCGCGCACGCGCCGGCCCCACGGGCTGCGGCCACTGCACCGCTACTGGCAGCGCCACGCCCACCTGGGTGAGGATGGGCTGGAGCTGCATGTGTTGAAACAGCTGGAGGTGCAGCGCATCGTCAGCCGCGTGGCCCCCATGCTGGGGTTGGTGGCCACCATGATTCCCATGGGGCCGGCGCTGGTGGCGGTGGCCGCGGGCAACACGAAGGGCATGGCCGAGAACCTGGTGGTGGCCTTTGCCGCGGTGATCGTGGCGCTGCTGGCTGCGGCCATCACCTTCGTGGTGCAAACCGTGCGCAGGCGCTGGCTGATGGAAGAGCTCAACGCTTTGTTGCGGGCCCTGCCCGCCTGCGGCGCCACCGTTGCGGGAGACGTGGCCCATGTCTGATGCCCGACGCATGAAGCTCGACATTCTGGGTGACTCGGACGAGGACGACCCGATCCTGTCGGTGGTCAACATCATCGACGTGTTTCTGGTGGTGATCGCCGTGCTGCTGATGGCCGTGGTGGAGAACCCGCTGAATCCGTTCGCTACCCAGGACGTGTTGGTCATCAAGAACGCCGGCAAGCCCAACATGGAAATGCTGGTCAAGCAGGGCAATGAGCTCAAGCAATACCAGTCGTCCGGACAGATCGGCGAAGGCCAGGGCATGAAGGCGGGGGTGGCGTACCGCATGAAGGACGGCAGCATGGTGTACGTGCCGGAAACCGCACCACCGGTTGACGTTGCCGGGCGGCCCGGTTCGCGTTGATGGGCTGGCCGCGCGTGCGGTAGGTCGGGACGCGACGGGGACCGGACGGTTCTCAGCGCCCCCGTCCGCCGCCGTTCCCGCCACTGCCACTGCCACTGCCACTGCCGTTGCCGTTGCCGTTGCCGTTGCCGTTGCCGTTGCCGTTGCGGCCGCTGGCACCCGCGCGCGACGCGGTGTTGCCCGTTTGACCGTCGCCGGTGGTGGTCGGGGTCTGCGATGCATCGGTGGTGGCAGTGGCGGTGATGATGCGCAGGCGCTGCTCGTAGCCCGCCCCGTAGGGCAGGTCCAGGCACCCGGGTGCCGGGTTGCCGCGACCCGCATCCGTGGCCTTCGAGCTTCGGGTGGGCTGGGGCGCGCCCGATGGCGAAGGCCCGGCGGCCATGGCGGACAGGGCCGACACACCCAGCAGCGCGCTGGTCAGGACAGCGAGGGACCGGTGAGCAGCCATGGCGTGCAGCCTGTGGGCTTGCTCAGCGGTTGTTCATGCGGCCTGGACCTTTGCCCATGCCACCGCCAGCACCGGGCCCGGTGCCAGCACCGGTACCTGCGCCTGCCCCAGTACCGGGGCCAGCACCAGGACCCTGACCTGCACCTTGACCCGCACCCTGACCCTGCGAGAGCGGGGTCTCGGGCAGGGTGATGCCCTGGGCCGCGGCGCGCTCGCGGATCAGCGCATGCTCTTCGGCCCGGATGCGGTCCCGTTCTTCCTCGGTGGTGGCGTTCTGCATGCGGATGCGCATTTCGGCCTGCTCCTGCTCGGTCATGAACTGGCGGCCGGGGGCCTCTGCCGGCCCGGCGGCCATGGCGGCGCCAGCGGTCAGGGCGAGGGCCGCGAGCAGGGCGGCGAGTGTTCGAGAGGGTGTCATGGTGGCTCCTTGTCAAACAGGTTGAACGGTGTGGGACCTGCTCGAAGCAACCTGGACGACGGGCCGGTCGGCGGTCGGCAGCGCTGTGCACTGGAACCGATGGGAGGATGCTCGGCCCGCCGTGTCTCGGGCCGATGGCGGCAGCGCCGTGCTGTGTGGCACTGTGTGCCGGTGTGTGTCAGCCGGTGTTGGCGGCCGGGCCGGCCGGCCCGTCTGCGGTGGCGGCGGCCTACACTTCCCCGCATGGGTACGCCTGCTCTTTCTCCGGCCGCGCTGCGTGTGCTCGTGGTCGACGACGATCCCGATCTGTGCAGCCTGCTGTCCGACTACCTCTCGGCCAACGGTTTCGGGGTGCGGACCGTTGGCGATGGCGCGGCGATGCGCGAAGCGCTGGCCAGGGAGTTGCCCGACGCCATCGTCATGGACCTGATGCTGCCGGGTGAAGACGGGCTGTCGCTCACGCGCAGCGTCAAGGCGCAGTGGGACATTCCGGTGCTCATGCTCTCGGCGCGCGGCGAAGAGATGGACCGCGTGATCGGCCTGGAAGTGGGCGCCGACGACTACCTGCCCAAACCCTTTGGCCCGCGCGAACTGCTGGCGCGATTGCGCGCCGTGCTGCGGCGCGGGCACCCGGCGCCCGCGCCAGCGGATCGCGTGTCCGCCGAACCTCCGGGACCTGCGGCCACCCGGGAGCGCAAGGCGTTTGGCCCCTACCAGCTCGACACCGCCGGCCACCGCCTGCTGCGCGAAGGGCGCGAAGTGCCCCTGACCAGCGCGGAATACGCGCTGCTTGCCGCCTTCGTCGGCCACCCCGGTCGGGTGCTCTCGCGCGATGCGCTGGTGGACATGCTCAAAGGCTACGACCGCGACCCGTTCGATCGCAGCGTGGACAGCCGCGTGACCCGCCTGCGCCGCAAGATCGAAGCCGACCCGGCGGCGCCGCAGTTCATCCGCACGGTGCGGGGCGAGGGCTATCTGTTCAACCCGCAGGGAGGCGGCGCGTGAAACCGGCCACCGGTCTGGTGCGGCAGCACACGGTGTTGCTGGCCTCGGCTTTTATCGCCATCGAGCTGCTGGTGGTGCTGGCTTTTGTCTGGCTGGTGATGCTGCCGCTGGCGCGCCGTTCGGCCGACGACCTGGCGGGCCTGATGGTGCTGTCGGCCCAGACCTGGGCCGAGCTGCCCCCGGCGACACGCCCGGCGTTTGAAACCGAACTGCGCTTGCGCCAGGCCCTGCGCATCCAGCCCGATGTGGCCGGGGTCAGCCAGGCCGAATGGCACCCCCCATTCTTCTACCTGCTGGAAGAGGCCCTGGTCCGACGCGTCAGCCCCGAGCGGCACCTGATCCGCACCACGGACGCCGCGGGCGACGACTGGTTCTGGGCCCGCCTGCCCGCTGGCGGCGGCACGCTGGCGGTGGGGCTGTCGAGCGAGCGCATCAACAGCCGGCCCCTGGCGGTGCTGCTCATCGGCCTGGCCGCGGGGCTGGCGGTGGCGGTGGGGCTGGCGCTGCTGCTGGCGCGACGCGTGGTCGCGCCGCTGGCGCGCCTGGAGCAGGCCAGCGCCCAGCTGGGGCAGGGCGAGGCGCCCGCGTTGCTGCCCGAGACCGGCCCGCGCGAGATCGTGGCGCTGAGCCGGCGCTTCAACACCATGGCGGTGCAGGTGCGCGAGCTGCTGTCGGCCCGCACCACGCTGCTGGCCGGTGTGTCGCACGATCTGCGCACACCACTGGCGCGCATGCGGCTGGCGCTGGAGATGCTGCGCACGCAGCCCAGCGCTTCGCTGTTGGACCGGCTGGAGCGCGACATGGAACTGATGGACCAGTTGATCGGCAATGTGCTGGACCTGGCGCGCGGGCTGGCGCACGAGCCGGCGACCCCCGTGGACCTCGCGGCGCTGCTGCAGGCGCTGGCGAGCGAGCATTCCACCGCGGCCTGCCTGGTGCAGGTGCGTTGCCCGCCTTGCGTGCGGGCGGTGCCCGCGCTGTCGCTGCGGCGCGCGCTGGGCAATCTGCTGCAGAACGCCTTGCGGTACGCGCCCTCGTGCCCGGTGGAGCTGGTGTGTGAACAGGACGGCGCCGAGTGCCGCCTGGGCGTGCTCGACCGTGGGCCGGGCATTCCGGCCGATCAGGTGGAGGCCATGTTTCACCCCTTCCAGCGCCTGGAGCCCTCGCGCAGCCCCAAGACCGGCGGCAGTGGGCTGGGCCTGGCCATCGTGCGTGAGCTGGCGCAGGCCAATGGCTGGCGCGTGTCGCTCAGCCCCCGGCCGGGTGGCGGCATGCAGGCCTGGGTGGTGCTTTGAGAACGCCCCGGCGGACCGCCGAGCCCGATCAGAGGCGGGTATCGGCGAGCGGCCTTTTGGCGCCCGGCGCGGGCGGCGAGGTGGCGCCCGCGCCACGCGCGAACGTGACCACGTGGTCCACCTCGGCGCGGATGCCGATCCACTCGCCCACGGCGTGGTTGTGGTGCGAGGGCACGTGGGTCATCAGCACCTCGCCACTGGCCAGGCGCAGGGTGTAGAGAAACTCGGAGCCGCGAAACGCCTTGCGGATGATCTGCGCCCTGGCCGGCGCGCCGTCGTCGTGCACGATGTCGTCGGCGCGCAGCAGCACGTCGCACAGCCCCGCCTCGTAGGCGCTGGGCAGCGGGCATTCGTCCACGTCGTGCAGCGCGCCCAGCGGCGTCTGCACCGACACCTCGGTGCCCACCAGCTGGATCTGCGCGGGGGCGAACACCCCGTGGCCGATGAATTCGGCCACGAAGCGCGTGGCCGGGCGGTGGTAGAGCGCGTAGGCATCGTCCCACTGGTGCAGATGGCCCTCGTGCATGACGCCGATCACGTCGCCGATGGCAAAGGCCTCCAGCTGGTCGTGCGTGACGAACAGGGCGGTGGCGCCAGCGGCCTTCAGGATGCCGCGCACCTCGTGCGCCAGGCGCTCGCGCAGGTCCACGTCGAGGTTGGAAAACGGTTCATCCAGCAGCAGCAGGCGCGGGCGCGGCGCCAGCGCGCGGGCCAGCGCCACACGCTGCTGCTGCCCGCCCGAGAGCTCGTGCGGAAAGCGGCGCTGCATGCCGTCCAGCCCCACCAGCTGAAGCACCTCGGCCACGCGGGCCTCGCGTTCGGCGCGCGGCAGGCGGTCGATGCCGAAGGCCACGTTGCGGCCCACGTCCAGGTGGGGAAACAGCGCGTAGTCCTGGAACACCATGCCAATGCGGCGCTGCTCGGCCGGCATGTGGCGCTGGCCGTCGCTCACGGTCTCACCTTCGAGCGTGATGCTGCCGCTGCTGACGCGCTCCAGCCCGGCCACGGCGCGCAGCAGCGTGGTCTTGCCGCAGCCCGAAGGGCCGATCAGCACGCCGATGTCGCCGGCGCGCAAGCCGAGCGACACGCCGTCCACCGCCGCTTGCGGCTGGTCGGCGTAGTGCACACGCAGTTGCGAGACGTTCAAGAACATGGTACTGATTGTAGATAACTACAATTCTCATTTGTGTTGATGCGGATCAATGTCCGACCCTGGCCCTGCGGCGTGTCGACCATGCCATCATCCAGGCGTTGTTTGCGCCCGTTACCCCCGTCCGTTTCCTCACCCACCCTCATTGCCCCTCATGCTGCGCTGGCTGGCCCCGACCCTGTTGCTCCTGCTGGCCCTGGCGCTGACGCTGCCCGTGCTCTCGCTCGGGGCGTCCTGGCTGCAGTTCGACGCCGTGGCGCGCGATGTGCTCAGCCAGATGGCGCAGACCGTGCTGCCCGAGTACGCGCTCACCACGCTGCTGCTGTGCGTGAGCGTGGCGGTGGGCGTGGCCGTGGTGGGCATGACCACCGCCAGCGCGGTCACCCTGTTCGACTTTCCTGGCCGGCGCCTCTTTGAATGGGCGCTGCTGCTGCCCCTGGCCATGCCGGCCTACGTGGTCGCCTACGCCTACACCGACTTTTTGCAGTTCAGCGGCCCGCTGCAGGTGGGCCTGCGCGAAGGCTTCGGCCTGAGCGGGCGGGTGTTCCCCGAAATCCGCAACACGCCCGGCGCGGTCTGGGTGTTCACCTTCTCGCTCTACCCGTATGTGTACCTGCTGGCGCGCACCGCGCTGGCCGAACGCGCCGCCCAGTTGATGGAAGCCGCGCGCCTGCTGGGCGCACCGCTGGCCCGGCGCATCCGCGAGGTGGCGCTGCCGCTGGCGCGCCCCGCCGTGGCCGCCGGCGTGGCGCTCGCGCTCATGGAAACCCTGGCCGACTTCGGTGTGGCCAGCTACTTCGGCATCCAGACCTTCACCGCCGGCATCTACAAAGCCTGGCTCTCCATGGACAACCGCCTGGCCGCGGCGCAGCTGGCCACCGTGCTGCTCGCCACCGTGGCCCTGCTGCTCTGGCTGGAGCGCCGCGCCCAGCACCGCATGCGCTTTGCCTCGCTGCGCGGCCAGCGCGCGGGCAGCGCCGAGGCGCAGCCGGTGCGCCTGCGCGGCGGCCGTGCGGTGCTGGCCGTGGTGGCCTGCGGCCTGCCCATCCTGTTCGGGTTCGTCCTGCCCGTGCTCTTCATGCTGCGCCCGCTCATCGGCGGCTGGGACGAACTGCCCTGGACCATGTTCGTGCAGTGGTCGCGCAACAGCGTCTGGCTCGCCGGCCTGAGCGCCGCGCTGGCCACCTTCATCGCGCTGGCGCTGGCGTTCGCGCTGCGCGCGCGGCCCGGCGTGGTCACGCGCGGCGTGGTGCAGCTCGCCAGCCTGGGCTACGCGGTGCCGGGCGCGGTGATCGTGGTCGGCATCCTGCTGCCGGTGGGCTGGGTGCAGATGGTCCGACCCGAGACCAGCGTGGGCTACTTCGTCACCGCCACCGCGCTGGGCATCGTCTGGGCCTACCTGGTGCGCTTCACCGCGGTGGCGCTGCAGTCCGTGCAAAGCGGCTACGCCCGCATTCCCGGCAGCCTGGACGACTCGGCCCGCATGCTCGGCACCACCGGCGCCGGCCTGGCCGCGCGCGTGCACTGGCCGCTGCTCAAGCGCTCCACCGCCGCGGCCCTGCTGCTGGTGTTCGTGGACGTCATGAAGGAACTGCCCGCCACCCTGGTGCTGCGCCCCTTCAACAGCGACACCCTGGCCGTGGTCACCTACCAGCTCGCACGCGACGAGCGCCTGGGCGAAGCCGCCTTGCCCGCGCTCACGCTGGTGCTGGTGGGGCTGGTGCCGGTGATTCTGCTGAGCCGGACGCTGCGGGCGCGGTGAGGGGCCTAGTGGAGAGCTGGCATTAACCTCCCTGGGCTTGGACATACTCCTGTCATCAAATTCGTTTGCTTGCTGTCGCTGGAGGAGCCAAAAAGGAGCGCATGGCATTGAGGTCCAAGTTTCAGAGGTTTTAGCCGAGGACTTATCTGTGAGATTTCACGAAACATCAGCCTCTGAACCAGATTTAGAGTTTGATGCCCGTATGACCACTGATGGCGGTGTAGCTGCCCCCTGCGAAGTATTGATATGGCTTCCTCGTCGGCCGGAGGACGATGCGAAGGTTGAAATCACGCTACGGCGGAATGCGCAATCGGTTGACCTTCGAGGGCTCGTGCGCCTTCGCTCGGCGGAACACGTAGAGAAGATGGGGTTGCGCTTTGAGGCGGACGACGTTTTTGTGCGAGTCGGAACCTCAAATTCTCTGCGTCCTGGCGCTGCCCGGTTAGCGCTGGCTCATATAGGCCGTTTTCGAATTACCCATACGCAATCGGCGGGAGAAGGCGCAAACCCCGATGCCCTCGAAGGCTTCCGGTTGGTCATCAGTTCGTTGAGTTATGGCGGCCAACGTGCGACCCCATCGTCTCACTACCTAGGTCACCGCAACCTGACGTTTCATGGTGAGCCCAAGTCGTTGCGCTTCTGTTTGCCCGAGGGAGTTCACGCGTTCGAGTTGCAACGCCACTGGACGTGGAGGTCATTGGACAACGGCAACAGCGTGCAGGCGACAAGCGTTCCAGTCTTGGTTCTTACGACATCACCAAGCGCACTCACCCTGACCCAGGTAGACAACCTCATGCAACTTGGGGAGGACGCATGTACGTTGCTTTCTCTCGCAGCCAGGCACCGAGTTGTTCCTCACATCATCCGGTACTCAGGTGCTGATTTTCGTTTCGAGGAATGGCGAAATCCGCTGTGTCGTCAGCGTGGCGTAACGGAAGAAGACGCGACAGGGCCACTCGTTGATCAAGCTGATTTGGAAGTCTATTTTGAGCGTTCTGCCAGTTGGTGGATTGGGCTGAACCCTGATCAAAAAGATGCTGTTCGATTGGCGATATTTGGCATAAATAGACTCACTGAATCGACCATGGAGTCGGACTTCATGGGGAAGTTTTCTGCACTTGAAGGGTTGGCGAAACGCTGGGGTACGGGCGGTACAGCACGGGAAAAGTTCGACTTTCTGCTTAAAAAGTACCCGTTGCATATTGGGGGGCTGTGGCCCTTGTTTGAGAGCGATGGAGGCGTATCGCTCTATTGGCTGCGTAACGAGATTGCGCACGGTCGCACGGTGACACGGCTCTCAGGAGCGCTGTCGATCGCAACCGACCATTTGCAGCTGTGGCTTGAGCACACCCTGCTTGCGCTGATCGGTTTTACGCGGGTGCATTCGAACCTAGATTGGCTCTCTGCTCAGGTGCCACTTCAAAATTCTGACGTTGCGACTCTCAGGCGTGAGTTGCATGTTCAGTCCAAAGGTGCAAAAAAAAGCAGCAACCAGGGGTCGTGAATTGTCGAGTACCAGGGTGGCAGCTTTGGCTCGTGAGTCGGGTGATCCAACGCAATAGGCACCACCCCCTGGGGCACGTTCTGCAGAATCCCATCACCGTCACTTCGGCCCCATCTCCTTCGGTCCCCCGTTCACCGCCCAGGCGGTGCCAAACCGGTCGGTCAGCATGCCGAAGGTGTCGGCCCAGAAGGTGGCGCCCAGCGGCATCTGCACCGTGCCGCCTTGGGCAAGGGCGTTGAACACGCGCTCGGCGTCGGCCACCTCGGGATAGGTCAGCGCCATCATCACGCCCTTCATGCCATCGAAGGGCACGCCGGGCGGCGTGTCGCCGGCCATCAGGGCAAAGTCGGGGTGCACCAGGTAGGCGTGCATGATCTTGTCGGCGTGTTCGGGCGGCACCGGTTCGCCGTCGGGCATCTGCCCGAACGTGATCAGGGCTTCGAGCTTGGCGTCGAGCACCTTGGCGTAGAACGCCATGGCCTCGGCGCAGTCGCCGTTGAAAGACAGGTAGGCACACAGTTGTGGCATGGGGTTTCCTTTCAGGGGATGGTTTCGGGGTCGAGCATGAGGACGACGGACCAGGCCCGCGGTTTTCGACACGAATCCGTCGCGCGCCGACGAGCGGTTGGCCGGGCTCGGCGCTGTGCCCGGGTGGTCGACCCGAGGCCATCGCCGAATTTCTGGCCGTGCACGGAGAGCACGGACACAATCCCCCGACAGGCATTTGTTTTCAACCCTTGACCCAGGAAGGACAGACAGACATGGACCCGTTTCTGCAAGCCGCGATCGACGAAGCCCAGGCCGGCCGGGATGAGGGCGGCATCCCCATCGGCTCGGTCATCGTGCACCAGGGCAAGATCATCGGACGCGGCCACAACCGGCGCGTGCAGCAGGGCAGCGCGATCCTGCACGGCGAGATGGACGCTTTTGAAAACGCGGGCCGCCAGAGCGCGCAGGTCTACCGCGAGTCGGTGCTCTACACCACGCTCTCACCGTGCCCCATGTGCAGCGGCGCCATCCTGCTCTACGGCATTCCCAAAGTGGTGATCGGCGAAAACCAGACCTTCATGGGCGACGAAGACCTGCTGCGCAGCCGGGGTGTGGCGGTGGAGGTCCGGCAGGACCCGACCTGCGTGGGCCTGATGCGCGATTTCATCGCCGCCCAGCCGCAGCTCTGGAACGAAGACATCGGCGAGCCCTGAGCGGGCGGTGGGCGCCCATCACAGCCGACCGGGCGCGGCTCCTGGCGAGGGTCGGTTTGGGGGGAGATGGTGCGGCCAGTAGGAATCGAACCTACATCTGGCCCTTAGGAGGGGCCCGTTCTATCCATTGAACTATGGCCGCGGGGAACGGCGCATTGTAAAGGTGGACCGCCCGGGCCTCTGGCTCACGGCGCGTCGGCGGGGGCTTCGCGGTCGCGCAGGCTGCTGTGGGTGGGCACGTGTTCGCCCAGGAAGTCGAGGAAACAGCGCACGGCGGGGGTGAGGCCACGGCGCGAGGGGAACACGGCGTGCACCACGCCACGCGGTGTTCGCCAGTCGGGCAGCAGCCGGACCAGCCGGCCCTGGCGCAGATCGTCTTCGCACATGTAGCTGGGCAGCCAGCACATGCCGGTGCCGGCGAGCGCGGCCACCTGCAGTGTGAGCAGATCGTCGACCACGTAGCGCGGGGTGTGCTGCAGGGTGGTCTGGCGTCCGTCCGGGTCGGTGAGCGGGATGCTGGCGCGGCCGTCGGTGGTGGACATGGCCATGCTGTCGAGCCGGCTCAGCTCGTCCACCGTGGTGGGCGTGCCCTGGCGGGCCAGCAGGGCGGGGCTGGCCACCAGCACGGGCACGTCGTCCCCCAGGCGCTTGACCACCAGGCTGCCGCTGTCGTCGAGCGTGGTGCGCACGCGCAGCGCCACGTCCACACCTTCTTCCACCAGATTCACCACGCGGTTGCTCACCAGCATTTCCACGCGCACCAGCGGGTGTAGCGCCAGGAAATCGGGCATCAGCTCGGCCAGCACGGTCTGCGCCAGCGTGACCGGGCAGGCCACGCGCAGGGTGCCGCGTGGTTCGGTCTGCACCTGGGCCACGGTATCGGCCGCGGCCTGGGCCGATTCGCGCAGCGCCTGGCAGTGGCGCAGATAGGCCTCGCCCACCTCGGTGAGCGAGAGCTTGCGCGTGGTGCGCTGCAGCAGGCGCACGCCCAGCTGCGCCTCCAGCGCGGCCACGCGGCGCGACAGCCGCGACTTGGGCAGGCCCAGCGCCCGCCCGGCCGCCGCGAAGCCCCCGCGCTCCACCACTTCGGCGAACAAGAGCATGTCGTTCAGGTCCTGCATGGCGTGTTCCTCGGTTGATTGTCCTGATTATGGAACGATGAATCTTGAAATGAGTGACTTATCAAGGAATCGGTACAAAAAGACAATCTATCTACCGCCACGCCACGTGGCTCCTCATTCCCCCCTTCAGGAGATCACCATGCAACTGCTGCACATCGATTCCGCCATCACCGGCGAACAGTCCGTCTCCCGTCAGCTCACCGCCCGCACCGTGGCCGCCTGGGTGGCCAGCCACCCCGGCACGCAGGTGCAGCACCTGGATCTGGCCGCCGACGTGGTGCCCCACCTGAGCGCCGACGCCCTGGGTTTCCGCACCGGCCAGGCCGCTGAAACCGCGATCCAGCGCGAAGAAAACGCGCTGTCCGAAGCGCTGGTGAGCCAGTTCCTGGCCGCCGACGTGGTCGTGATCGGCGCACCGCTCTACAACTTCTCGGTGCCCAGCCAGCTCAAGGCCTGGATCGACCGCGTGGCCCAGATTGGCCGCACCTTCAAATACACCGAAACCGGCCCGGTGGGCCTGGCCGGTGGCAAGACGGTGATCGTGGCGGTCACGCGCGGCGGCGTGTATTCGACCAGCGAAGCCGGCCGCGCCATGGAGCACCAGGAAAGCTACCTGCAGACCGTGTTTGGCTTCTTCGGCATCACCGACGTGCGCTTCGTGCGCGCCGAAGGCGTGGCCATGGGCCCCGACGCCAAGGCCCAGGCCCTGACCACGGCCGAAGGCGAGATCAAGACCCACACCGCAGTGGCTGCCAACCAGGCCGCCTTGGCCGAAGCGGCCTGATGGGGTCAATCGAATCTTTGGGTAAAGATCAGATCCAGAGCGTTTTCTTCGCCCGCGCGGGCGCGCAGCGTCAGGCGGCGTGACAGGTCGTAGAACATGGACACCGTGCCCATGGCGCCGGCCAGGCTGCGCTCGTAGGTCAGGTACAGCTGGCTCGACAGGCGCTTGCCCACGGTGACCGCGGACGCGGTGGTGGTGCCGTTGCTGGCGCTGCTTTCGCCCCGGTAGCTCAGTTCGTCCAGCCCGAGCGCGCTGGCCAGGCGGCTGTCGAGCCCGCCTTCGTTGCCCGCCAGCAGCGCCAGCGCGGCTTGCTGCAGCACGGCGGCTTCGGCGCCCGCCCCGCTGGCCGGGCGGCCCAGCACCAGCCAGGCGAGTTTTTCGCTGTCCGGCAGCTCCGGTGTGCTGATCAGGCGCACGCGCGGCGTCTGCGCGCTGCCGCTGATCTGCACGCCCACGCGCTGGCTGTCGTCGCGCGCCTGCGGGCGCACCGCGACGATGTCCAGCGTGGGGTTGTCGTAAGGCCCGGCGAATCGCAGCACGCCGGTTTCGATGGCGAGCCGCTGGCCGTAGGCGCGGTAGGTGCCGTTCACGGCGCGCACTTCACCCAGCACGCGCGGCTCGGGCTGCGCGGGCGTGGCGCGCACCTGGAGCTGGCCGCTCAGGCGGGCTTGCAAGCCGCGGCCGCGCACCTCGAACTGCTCGCCCAGATCCAGATCGACCAGCACGTCGGGTTGCACGCGCTGCCCGTCGTCGGCCGTGGGCGGGGGCAGGTTGCGCCCGCCGCGCACCACCACGTCGGCGCCCAGTGAGGGCGTGAGTTCGTCGGGCAGTATGAAGAGCGCCGAGTCGGCGGTGAGCCGGCCGCGGATGTTCAGCAGCGGGCCGGCGAGCTGGGCCGTGATCTGGCCCGAGAGGGTGAGCCGGCGGTCGGCCCGGGTGGACACGCGCAGCTTGCTGGCGGTGGCCTGCAGGTCGATGAAGGTCTGGCGGCGCCCGCCGGGCTCCACCGCGCGCCACTGGGCCACGCCGGTGGCGTCCAGCGTGCCACCGACCTCGGCGCCGCGCGGACCCTGCAGGTGGAAGCGCTCGATGGTGACGCGGTCGCCCGTGAGCGTGGCGCGCAGCTGGCCGTTGGAGAACGAGAACCCGTCCACCACCGAGCGTAGCGCCAGCTGGTCGGCCTGCAGCGTGCCGTTCCACTGCGGCGAAGCGCGCGTGCCGCCGATCGTGGCGCTGGCCTGCAGGGTGCCGCGCATGCGCCAGCCCGGTGGCGCCAGTGCCGACCACACGCCCACCTCGGGCAGTTGCGCGCTGAGCGTGCCGCGCAGGGGCGCGCTGGTGGGCCACCAGCGCTCGAGCGCGCTGGCGCCCGGGGTGGTGTCGGGGGTCGCGGCGAGTTCGGTGTCCAGGCTGGCGCTGGCCTGGCCCAGGCGCTCGCTGTCCCAGCGCAGGCGGGCCTGCACCGTGCGGCCCTGGGCGCTCAGGCTCAGGCTCGCCTCGCGCACGCCGGCCTGCACCCGCTGGGCGGCGCTCCGGCTGGTGCCCGTTGCGGCGTTGGCGTTGTTGTTGCCGCCGCTGCTGCTGGCCTGCACCGACAGGTCGCCACCGGTGCGCTGCAGCCGGGCCGACAGGCGCAGCGGCGTGCCGGCCTGGGCGGGCAGCAGCAGGTCCCAGTCGCCGTCGAACAGCAGGTCGCCCGCCACGCCGGCCTGGGTGATCGGGCCGCCGTTCTGGCCCTCGGCGGTGGCCAGCGCGTCCACCCAGGACAGCGGCAGACCGCGCAATTGCCCCTTGCTCTGGAACGCGCCGGCCTGCCAGCTCAGGCTGTCCCAGGCGAGTGTGAGCGGGCGGGTGGCGATGGGCGCGGCGTTGCGGGCGCTGGCCGTGGTGGAGCCACCCGCCACGGCGCGCACGCTGGGCAGGAGCTGCAACTGACCGGCAGCGGCCTGCAGGGCCAGGCCGGCGGCGCCGGTCTGCACGGATATCGACAGCGGGGCGCTGCTGTTGAGTGTCCAGTCCACCACGCGGTCGGGCCGCGAGGCGTCGCTGGCCTTCAGCCGCAGCGTGCCCAGGTCGAGCCGGGTGGACGCGGGGGCGCTGCCCGTGGCCCGGGTGTGGCGCAGGCGGCCGCGGGTGTCGAGCACCCCGCGCCACGGTACCTGCGCCGCTTCGCCCTGGAGCTGCAGCGCCAGATCGGTCAGGGGGCCGCTGGCCTGCAGGCGCAGCTGGCGCAACTGCCAGGGTGTGTCGCCCGCTACGTCGAGCTGGGGCAGCTCCAGCGAGGCCTCCAGCTTCAGCGGCACCGGGCGGCTGGCACCCGCGCCGCCCGTCTGGGCCGGGGGGGCCGGGTAGCCGAGCTCGGCCAGACCGCCTTGCCAGCGCGCGGCGAGCCGGGCCTGGCCGCTCAGCGCCAGTTCGCGCAGCGCGGGTTGTTGCGCCAGCCACTCGCCCACGCGCGGGCCGATCACCGGCAACTGGTCCAGCCCACGCAGCCAGGTCAGCAACTGGCGGGCTTCGTCGACCCGCAAGGCCAGGTCGCCCCGGCCATCGGCGTGCGCCAGGGCGCCGTCGAAACGGCCGCTGGCACCCGGCAGCCGCAGCGTGGCCTGGCCGGTGAACGCCGTGGCGGAGAGGTCCACCCGGCCCTGGGCGCTGGCCCGGGCCTGCGCGGCGTCGAGCAGGGCGTCGGCGATGTCGAGCACGCCGCCCGCGCCACCCGACGCGGCGGGGGTCCACCGGCCTTTCAGCTTCGCTTCGTTCAGGCGCAGGCCGGGGAGGGGGTTGGCCGGCCGGGCGGAGGAGGACAGCACACGCGCGTCCAGATCGATCGCCGCCGGGGCCGGCCCGCCTGCGCCGCCGGCTGCGGCGGGCGCCGCGGTGCGGGCGCTGAGGCTGGCGTCGAGCGCGGCCGGCGCCAGCGTGCTCCACAGCTGCGCCGGGTCCAGGTTGCGGGCCTGCAGCTCGCCTTGCCATTGCGCCGCCACGCCGGCGCCCGCGGGCTGGAAGGTGCCGCTGGCCTGCACCCGGGCGCGCCCGATCTGCGCCACCAGCTCGGGCAGCAGCCAGCGTTCGCCGCGCTGCTCCAGGCGGGCCTGCAGGCCCTGCAGAGGCAGGCGCTGCTGGTCCCAGGCGCCGCTGTTCGCGTTGCTCAGGTCCACCCGGGCGAGCCAGGCCTGGCCCTCGGGTTGCGCGTGCACCGTGCCGCTGAGCGCCGTGGCCGGGGCCTGCGGCCAGAGCGTGGCCAGGTCCAGCCGGTGGGCGGTGGCGTCCAGGGTCTGCAGCGGCTGCGGGGCCCAGGGCATCACGCGGGCGGTGGCGGCGAGGGTAGGGGTGTCGCTGGCGGCGGGGCTGGATGGCGTTGGCGCCGTGGCGCCTGGTGCAGGCGCTGGCCCGGGCCGCACGTCCGCCGTCACGTCCAGCGTGGCGTCGCGGCCGGCGAGTGTGCCTTGGGCGGCGGCCGTGGCCTGCAGCGCCAGGGGCGCCGAGCCGCCGGGCAGCTCGGTCAGCACCGTGCCCTGGGCGCTCAACACCAGCGGCATCGGGGCCTGCGCGCCGAGCAGGGCCTGCAGGCGGTAGTGGCCCTGCGCCAGTTGCAGCGAATCGATGTTGAGCTGGTGGGTCTGCTGCACACCGGGCCGGTGGCCCAGCGCGGTCTGGTCGCTGGCCTGGGCATCGCCGTAGCGGTAGCGGCCCTGGAGGGTGTCCAGCGTGAGCGGGGTTGCGCCTTCGTAGGTGAAGTGGCCGACCGACCAGGCCAGCGACACCGGCAAGGGCAGGGTGAGCGACTGCACGGGTTCGCCGGGCGGCGTGGGCGCGCGCTGGTCGCGCACCTCCAGCCGTTCGATGGCGAGTTCCTGCAGGTGCACGCCGCGCCCGAGCAGGGCGTCGGTCCACAGGCGCGGGTTCCAGTGCAGGCGCACGCCGTGGGCCTGCACCTCCAGGCCGTTGAAGGTCCAGCGCAGGCGACCGATGCCCCCGCCATGGCGCAGGCTGCCCACGGCGCCTTCGGTTTCGAGCCGCCCCAGGGTGTCGGCGCGGTCGGCCAGCCAGGCCTGCGCCCAGCCCAGGGTCTGGCCGAGCGAGCCGGGGCTGCCGGCCCACAGCCACAGCGCCAGCACGGCGGCCGCCAGCAGCGCGACCGGCGCGCCCAGCAACCACAGCAGCAGCCAGCGCAGGCCGGGCCAGCGCCCGGGCGCCGGCGTGCGCGGGGCTGCTTTGGGCGGAGTGGGGGGCGGGGTCTGGTCGCTGTCCATCGGTGGGTTCAGGCTCTCAGAACGTGAAGCCGACATTGAAGTGCAGGCGCAGGGCCTTGGGCTTCACGCCGTAGGCCAGGTCCAGCTGCAGCGGGCCGACCGGGCTGTTGTAGCGCACGCCGGCGCCCACGCCCCATTGCGGCGGGCGCAGGTCGCCCGGCCGGTCGGCCACGGCACCGGCGTCCACGAACACCACGCTTTCCCAGGGGGTGCGCACGCCGTCGCGCCAGATCGGGCGTTGCCACTCGACGCTGGCCACCGCCAGATAGCGCCCGGGCGAGACCCCGCCGTCGGCCTGGGGGATGCCGATGTCGCGCAGGCCGTAGCCGCGCACGCTGGTGTCGCCGCCGGTGAGGTAGAGCAGGGTTTCCGGTATGCCGGCGTCCTGGCGCGCCCACAGCGCGCCGCCTTCCAGGCGCAGCGCCAGCCGGCCGGCCTGGCCGGGCTCGTCTTCGGTGGGGCGGGCCACGCCCAGCGGCGGCGCGGTGCGGCGCACCAGGCCCTCCAGCGTATTGGCCAGGCCGGACACCCCGGCGTCGATGGGCCAGTAGCTCAGCCAGCGGGTGTGCAGCCGCACGAAGGGGCGGCGCGGGCTCTCCAGCGTGGTGCCCACGCCGACCTCCACGCCCAGGCCGTTGCCGGTCTTGGGCAGGGGCATGCTGTCGAAGCGGCGGCGCGTCCAGGCGTAGTTGATGCTGAGGGCCGATTCCGCGCGGGTGGTTTCCGGGCTGCCGAGCACGGCGTTTTCCGCACGCGCGCGCTCGAACTGCAGGAAGTAGCTGCGGTCCAGCAAGGTGCTGTCCTGCGAGCGGCCCGCGCGCAGGCGCTGGCTGGTGGTGGTGTCGAAGCCGTCGATCTGGCGCGCGGCCTGGGCGCTGGCGATCCAGCGCCAGCCTTCGTTGTCCACCGGCGCGCTCCACTGGCTGCTGAGCAACTGGTCTTCGCGCTCCAGCTGCAGCTTGTTCACCGACTGCCAGCCCAGGCCGGGCACGCGGTGGTGGGTGTATTCGGCCGAGAGGCGCGCGCCGTTGTCGGTGCTGCCGCCCACGCCCAGCACCAGCTTCTGCCGCGGGCTCTCGCGCAGTTGCACCACCACCGGCGCGGCGCCGTCCTGCGGGTGGTCGGTGTCGACGAATACGAACACCGAGTCGTAGTAGCCGGCCGCGGCGATGCGCTGCTGCGCGTCCTGCAACTGGTCCAGGTCGTAGTCGCTGCCGGGCGTGAGGCCGGAGAGGTGCACCAAGTGCTCCACGGCGGCGGCCTCGTAGCGGTCGGCGCCTTCCACGCGCACCTCGCCCACCCGCAGGGGCGCGCCCGAGTCCAGCTCCACGCTCAGGCGCGCGCTGTGGGTCTTGGGGTCGATGTCGGCCAGGCTGTTGGCCACGCGCCCCGTGGGGTAGCGCCGGGCGGTGAGCGTGCGCAGTACGTTCGTCTTGGCGCTGCCCCAGTCGGCCTGGGTGAAGCTCTGGCCGGGCTTGAGCGTCCAGGCGCGGGCGACGGCGTCGCGCTGCGCCGCAGCCTGCGGGTTGCTGGCGATGTCGCCCAGGAAATAGAGGTTGGCCGACTCGACCCGGGTGATCGGGCCGGGCTCGACCCGGATGCGCACCGTGCCCAGCGGGGTGGGGCCGGTGGCGGCGGGCTCGTCGATGTGAATCTGTGGCGCGAAATGGCCCAGCGTGCCCAGCAGGTTGCCCAGGTCGTCGGGTGTCTTGCCCAGCAGCCGGTCCAGCTCGTTGGCGTCCAGATCGCGCAGCGTGCGAAAGCGCATCAGCTCCATGTGGCGCAGCAGGAAGTCGCGCAGCTCGTCGTTGCCGGCCTGCAGATCGACGTCGAAGCGCGGCGGCGCGGGGGCGCGCGTGCGCGGGGTGCGGCGGGTCGCCGAGGGCGCGAGCGTCTCTGCGGCAGCGTCGTCGGTGGCCTCCTGGGCGGCCTCGGGGGTGGGGGTGCCGGTGGCGGGCGCGGGCTCCGGCGGGGGGGTGGTCTGGGCCAGCGCCCAGAGGGGAAGCAGGATCACCGTACCCACCAGCCACCGGGGCGGTCGCGCCCATCCTGCGCGGCGCAGGAATGGAGATTTCATGCGGTGCTTATTTCGACAAGAGTCTCATCGCATCTTCCAGGCCTTTCAGGGTCAGCGGGTACATACGCTGGCCCATCAGTTGCTGGATGACGCTGATGCTCTGTCGATACTGCCACACGCCCTGCGGTTCGGGATTGATCCAGGCAAATTTCGGGAAAGCATTTGTGAGCCGCTGCAACCATTCGGCGCCAGCCTCTTCGTTGTTGTATTCCACGCTGCCACCGGGCTGCAGGATCTCGTAGGGGCTCATGGTGGCGTCGCCCACGAAGATCAGTTTGTAGTCCTTGTTGTACTTGCGGATGATGTCCCAGGTCGGGAACTTCTCGGCGTAGCGGCGCCGGTTGTTCTTCCACATGAAGTCGTAGACGCAGTTGTGGAAGTAATAGAACTCCAGGTGCTTGAACTCGCTCTTGACCGCGCTGAACAGCTCTTCCACCCGCTGGATGTGCTCGTCCATCGTGCCGCCCACGTCCATCAACAGCAGCACCTTCACGTTGTTGTGCCGCTCCGGGATCATCTTGATGTCGAGCCAGCCGGCGTTGGCCGCGGTGGCGCGGATGGTGTCGGGCAGGTCCAGCTCGAAGTCGTTGCCCTCGCGCGCGAACTTGCGCAGGCGGCGCAGCGCGACCTTGATGTTGCGCGTGCCCAGTTCCTGCGTGTCGTCGTAGTCGCGGTAGGCGCGCTGGTCCCAGACCTTCACGGCCGTCTTGCTGCCGCCCTTGCCGCCGATGCGGATGCCCTGCGGGTTGGCGCCGCCGTGGCCAAACGGCGAGGTGCCGCCGGTACCGATCCACTTGCTGCCGCCCTCGTGGCGTTCCTTCTGTTCTTCGAGCCGCTTCTTGAGCGTCTCCATCAGCTCGTCCCAGTCCATCTTGGGCGCATTGGCCTTCTGCTCGTCGGACAGCAGCCGCTCGATCTCCTGGCGCAGCCAGTCGGCCGGGATGGGCTTGGTGAAGTCCGCGATCAGCTCCACGCCCTTGAAGTAGGCGGCAAAGGCGCGGTCGAACTTGTCGTAGTGCTTCTCGTCCTTCACCAGCGCGGTGCGCGCCAGGTAATAGAAGTCGTCCATGGAGCACGCATCCGGGTTGCGCGGCCCCACCACGTCGGCCTGCAGCGCTTCGAGCAGGGTCAGGTATTCCTTGACCGAGACCGGCAGCTTGGCCGAACGCAGGGTGTAGAAGAAGTCGATCAGCATGAAAACTCCCCCGGTGACAGCCGTGGCGTCGGGTGGCTCATGGGCCCAGCGTCAACAAGGTCACTTGTTGTACTCGCCACTGCAATAGGGGTCATAGGGCTGGGATCCATCGCTGCGCTTGGGTTTGTCGCACCGACCTCCAGTGGAGGCACACGCCGACAGCGCGAGCAGCAGCACGGCCAGCAAACCCCATTTTGTCGCCGTCATTGGTGTGGTCCTCATGTCAACGGTTCCTCTGGTTCATGAACACCAGCTTCTCGAACAGGGTCGTGTCCTGCTCGTTCTTGAGCAGCGCGCCCACCAGAGGCGGGATGCTGACCTTGTTGTCGGCGCTCTGCAGCGCTTCGAGCGGAATGTCTTCGGCCATCAGCAGCTTGAGCCAGTCCAGCAGTTCGCTGGTGCTGGGCTTCTTCTTCAGGCCGGGCAGGTTGCGCACGTCGAAGAAGGTCTTCATCGCGGCGGTGAGCAGTTCCTTTTTCAGCTCGGGGAAATGCACGTCCACGATTCTGTGCATGGTTTCGGCGTCGGGGAACTTGATGTAGTGGAAGAAGCAGCGGCGCAGGAAGGCGTCGGGCAGTTCCTTTTCGTTGTTGGAGGTGATGAACACCAGCGGGCGGTGCTTGGCGCGCACCAACTCGCGCGTCTCGTAGCAGTAGAACTCCATGCGGTCGAGTTCGCGCAGCAGGTCGTTGGGGAATTCGATGTCGGCCTTGTCGATCTCGTCGATCAGCAGCGCCACCGGCTGGTCGGCGGTGAAGGCCTGCCAGAGCACGCCCTTGACGATGTAGTTGTGGATGTCCTTGACCTTCTCGTCGCCCAGCTGCGAATCGCGCAGGCGGCTCACCGCGTCGTACTCGTACAGGCCCTGCTGCGCCTTGGTGGTGCTCTTGATGTGCCACTGCAGCAGCGGCAACTTCAGCGCCTGCGCCACTTCCTCGGCCAGCATGGTCTTGCCGGTGCCGGGCTCGCCCTTGACGAGCAGCGGTCGCTTGAGCGTGATGGCGGCGTTGACGGCCAGCATCAGGTCCTGCGTGGCGACGTAGTTTTGTGAGCCTTGGAATTTCATGGACGGGGTCGGATGAGGAGGTGGCGGGAGGGCCTGGGGCAGGCCGGTGCTGCATTCTGTGCGCGACTCGGGGAGGCGAAAGCCGGCGGCGTCAGGGTTATCAATAAGTCGGGGGTGATAGACCAGTCTATATAATCGAGTATTGATTTTTATCAATCATCCATCTCATTGTGCTTGCAAAATGAACCAACTGTTGCCCATGATCGTCCGTTCCGTTGTCGCCGCTGCGACGTTTTCCGCAGCAGCACTGAGCGCTCAGGCGCAGGGTGTCACCGGCAGCGCCGAGGCCGGTCAGAAGAAGGCTGAAATGTGCATCGGTTGCCACGGCATTCCGGGTTACCAGAACAGCTTTCCCGAGATCCACAAGGTTCCCAAGATCTCCGGGCAGTCGGACAAGTACATCGTTTCCGCACTGACCGCCTACAAGAAGGGCGACCGCAAGCACCCGTCCATGCGCGGCATTGCGGGTTCGCTCACCGAGCAGGACATGGCCGATCTGGCCGCGTTCTACACCGCGCAGGGCGACCAGCCCGCCGACGAAACCCCCAAGGCTGCCAACGTGGCCGCCGCGGCGCTGATCGAAAAAGGCGCCTGCGCGTCCTGCCACGGCGCCAACTTCAGCAAGCCGATCGACCCGAGCTACCCCAAGATCGGCGGTCAACATGCCGACTACCTGTTTGTCGCGCTCAAGGCCTACACGGTCGAAGGCAACAACGTGGTGGGTCGTGCCAATCCCATCATGGCCGGCGTTGCCAAGCAGTTCAAGCCCGCCGAAATGCGTGAGATCGCCAAGTACCTGGCCACGCTGGACGGTGAACTCAAGACCGTGCCGCAGTCGCGTTTCCGCTGATCGGTGTCCGCTCATGAAAAAGCCGCTCATCGAGCGGCTTTTTTGTTTCAGTCCGGGTGTTATACCTCTGATGGAAAAAACTCATAAAAATCAATGAGTTAACCAATTTTTGGCGAACGCTAAATGAAAATTAGAATGCCCCGGTGAACGCAAGCCCCTCGCTTAAAGTGTTGAAGCAAAGGGGGCCGGAGAAGGCGATTTCAAGGGTCCTATCCAGTCGCGTACTACGCTCCTGGCCGAAAAAGCGCGGGAAAGCTTGAGGTTGGCGTTGGGCTGCGGGCGAACGACGACAAATGACGCTATCCACCAAGCGCGAACGACTGGAGAAGGTGCGCCTCCCGTCCAGCCACTTGGTAGACGCGAAGCTCGTCCAAGAAGAACTCCATTTGTGGCACCGGGGACGTGAGCAACTCAGTTTCCTGATGCTTTGAAAGCTCGATTGTCGAGCTTATGGTGCAGTGTGGGTTGAACGGGAACGGGCTCCCGTCGAACTTGATGCCCGAATCCAAGAGTGCACGGTGAAGTGCGTCGAAGGGCGCTCGGTCTCGTGGGCAGAGCCAGAAGACAGGAACACCTGGAAATCGACGCATTGACTCGAAGCTGCAGGCGAAGGGCAAGTGGCGGCGCGCAACGGCCGCTACTGCCCTAAAAACGTGCAACGGGTCCTGCCCCTGAGCGATGGTTCCAACACCGGAAGAACCCGCAACGGTGATTTCTGGCGGTAGGCCCGCTTGGTATTGGTCAAAGCGCTGGCGCATCGCGAGGACCTCCGCGCAAGCCGGCTGCGGCAGGTCGAGAACGATGTAGGTGGGCGCCGAAAACGCGTCGGCGGGCATGAAGTAGGGCATATTGTGGCGTCCAAGCGCTGGCCAGCAGTGTAGGGAGTTTGGCCCCGTGCAGCCTCCTGACGACTCGCGACGCGGCCCCCGAGGGGCCGTTCAGGTCAAGGTTGGGCCATCAGAGGCATAACACCCTTCAATCCTGCGTCGCTCTGCGGCGCACCTGATCGATATAGGCCTGTCCGTCGGGCGGACGGCCGGCGCGCTGGCTTTCCCAGAGCATGGTGCCCAGGCACTCCATCACCTCGTGGTGGGCGGCGTGCAGGTCGCCGCGGCGCGCCGCTAGCAGCTCCACCGCCTGGCGGATGCCTGGCGGCTGGTCGATGCTGCACTGCTCGCTGATGGACAGGTGCATGGACAGGTGCAGGAACGGGTTTTCGCTGGTGCCGCTGCCCGGTTCGCCGAGGCGGGCGAGGGCGGCGTCCACGTCGGACAACTCGGCGTGGTACTCGGGGTGTTCGGCGATCCACTGGCCAGCGAGCATCTCGATGGCCTCCATGGGCTGCTGTTGCAGGCGCTTGGCATATACCGCGCAGAAGAAGCGGCGCACATCGGCTTGGGACGGACTGAACATGGGGGCATTGTCCCGCAAGCGGCCCGGCCCTCGGGCGGGCTTGGGTACAGTGGCGCGCTGCATTCAGGAGACACCCCATGACCCAGGCCTACATCTGCGACGCGATCCGCACCCCCTTCGGCCGCTACGGCGGCGCGCTCTCCAGCGTTCGCACCGACGACCTTGGCGCCATCCCCCTCAGAGCCCTGATGGCGCGCAACCCGAACGTGGACTGGGGCGCCATCACCGACGTGCTGTTCGGTTGCGCCAACCAGGCCGGCGAAGACAACCGCAACGTCGCCCACATGAGCAGCCTGCTCGCCGGCCTGCCTCTGGAAGTGCCCGGCGCCACCATCAACCGCCTGTGT
>NZ_BCWR01000002.1 GCF_001592305.1 Hydrogenophaga taeniospiralis CCUG 15921 | reverse complement strand
GACCGCCGCACCCGACGCGATGGCCGCGGCCACGCTCAGGCCCAGACCGATCTTGTGAATCAAACGCATGGATGTGTCTCCTGTGGTTGGGACGAAAACAAAAAGGCAGAATACCCCAAATCGATAGCAGACTCACCCCGGTAAACGCCTACCAGGGGCGGGTTTTCCCCGACAAAAACCCGTCGATGGGCGCCATGGCGCCCACCGGCCACGACCGCTTTCATGCCCGTTTCCCGAACCTCCGGCCCACCCGTGCCGTCCCCGCTGCTGCTGGCCAGCCAGGCGAGCGCCGAGGCTTTTGTGGACGCCCTCTGGCTTGAAGAAGGCCTCTCGCGCAACACGCTCGACGCCTATCGGCGCGACCTCACGCTCTACGGCCAGTGGCTGGCCGGACACGGCAAGGCCCTGCCGCAGACCGCCGAGGCCGACATCAACGCCTACTTCGCCGCGCGCCACGCCCAGACCCGCGCCACCACCGCGAACCGGCGGCTCACGGTGTTCAAGCGCTACTTCCGCTGGGCGCTGCGCGAGCGCCTCATCACCGCCGACCCCACGCTGCGCCTGATGGCCGCGCGCCAGCCCATGCGGGTGCCCAAGACCCTGTCGGAAGCGCAGGTGGAGGCCCTGCTCAACGCGCCCGACACCGGTACCCCGCTGGGCCAGCGCGACCGCGCCATGCTGGAGCTGATGTACGCCAGTGGTCTGCGCGTGAGCGAGCTGGTCATGCTCAAGACCTTTCACGTGGGCCACCACGAGCACGTGCTGCGCATCACCGGCAAGGGCAACAAGGAGCGCCTGGTGCCCTTCGGCCAGATCGCCGGCCAGTGGCTGCAGCACTATCTGGCGCAGGGCCGCAAGGAGATCCTGGGTGGGCAACAAAGCGAAGACCTGTTCGTGACCTCGCGCGGCACCCGCGCGGGCGAGGCCATGAGCCGGGTGATGTTCTGGAACCTGGTGAAGCGCTACGCGCAGCAGGCCGGCATCACCACGCCGCTCTCGCCCCACACCCTGCGCCACGCCTTTGCCACCCACTTGCTCAACCACGGCGCCGACCTGCGCGCGGTGCAGATGCTGCTGGGCCATGCCGATATTTCCACCACCACGATCTACACCCACGTGGCGCGCGAACGGCTCAAGAGCATTGTGGCGCAGCACCACCCGCGGGGCTGAGCGGCGCCAGGCCTCACATCAGGAAATCCAGCCAGTTGGCGATGGGAGCGATGCGGCGCATGCGGGAGATGGCTTCGTCGTCGGCGCCTTCGGTCAGGGCATCGAGCCCGCCGGCATCGGCCGTTCCCACGATTGCGCGGGACTGCGCCATGCGCGCCTGCATGTCTTCGATCATGGTCCTGGCGAGGAACGCGTTGTTGCGGCAGACCACGATCAGCTCGGAATTCAGGTTGGCCGAACGCGGGTCCATGTTGTAGGTGCCGACCACCACGGTGTGGTCGTCGAACACCGCGCGTTTGGCGTGCACGCCCCAGCGCCGGGAGGCCGAGGGCCGCAAACCGCTGGCGAGCGGGCTGCCCTGGTAGGCCCAGACCTCCAGGTTGGGCATCTTCAACATGTCCAGCGAATGGGCCAGGCTGGCGACGGTGTAGTAGGCGTCGGTGGAATGCAGGCTGTTGGTCAGGAACTGCAGCTTGACGCCCCGCTGCACCACGCCGCGCAGCAGCGCCATGCCATCGTCGCGCAGCACCAGGTAGGGGCTCTCCACCATGATCTGCTGGCGCGCTTCCTGGACAAGCCGGGATATTTCCAGAAAGACCTTGCGCCGCTCGACGCCGGAGCCCGGGTAGTCGGTGACGAAGTGGATGTCGTTGCAGGTGGACAGCTGGTGCTGGGGCTGGTGCTGCCGGAGTTCTGCCGCCAGGGCCTCTTCCTGTGGCGACGCGCCACCCAGCAGACCCTGCCCCGCGCCCAGGGCGACGCTCGCCGCCACGTCCTCGGGCCGCGCCACCCAGTCCGAGCGCCAGTACAGCTCGAAGCTGTCGGCGATGGCCCCCACGATGGGGCCGTGGATGAGCATGTCGCTGTCGAGAAAGTTGTAGGCCTCCGAGAGGTCGAAGTAGTCGTTGGCGATGTTGCGCCCGCCAATGATCGCCTTCTGGCGGTCCACCACCAGGAGCTTGCGGTGGGTGCGGTGGTTCGACGCGAAGAACCGGGCCATGCCCGCGGTGTTGTAGTACCGCACCTCCACGCCCGCAGCCTTCAGCGTCTCGGCATACTGCGGCGCCAATTTGAAGATGGGCAGCGCGAAGTCCACCAGAATGCGCACCCGCACACCCTGCTGCGCCTTGCGCGCCAGCGCCTGCGTGACCAGCCGGCTGGCGGTGTCGATCTCGTAGATGAAGAACTCGAGTTCGATGGATTCTTTGGCTTCCTCGATCATCCGCATGCGCGCGGCGAGCGAGTCGAACCCGACGTCGAGCAGGGCCACCGGGTGGGGCTCGCGCGAACGCACATCGATGGCTTCGTGCGTGGGCGCTTTGCCCAGCCATTGCCGTTCACTGGCTTCCTGGATGCCCAGGAAAGCGAGGTAGAGCACGGTGGGCAGGCCCACGATCAGCCCCAGCAAGCCGACGCAGGCCCATTTCAAAATCCGCCGGAAGGTCCATGTGGTCGTGCGCATCCGTCGTCCCTGTTCCTGTCGAGTGCTTGAATGGGGCGAAGTATCGCACCCGGTCAGTGCTCTCCCGGGCAGCGCTGACGCCGCGGGCACCGGGGCTCCAGGCGCCTACAGCGGTTTCACCACGAAGCCGATCACCAGGCCCTGGTCCGTGACCGTGATGCTGCCCGGGCGCAGGCCCAGCACGTCGGCCATGGCCAGGTCCTGCGGGCGCAGCTGGTGCAGCACCACTTCCTGCAGCGACTGCTCGGCCAGGGTTGGGCCGTAGGTGTTGAGCATGTCCACCACGCCCGGCTGCAGGCTGGGAAAACGCAGGCGATAAAAGCGCAGCTGGTGGGCGCGGATCGTGCGGTCGCTGGCCTCGTAGCGCAGCGCGAAATCGACCTCGAACGTGCCGCGGTGGCTGCGGTTCAGGGCCGGGCCGGCGGCGTCCACCGTCATCTCGGCGCCCAGGCGGTTCTGCGCGGACAGCAGGCGCAGGCGCGGCGTGCGCAGGTCCAGGTTCAGCAGGCCGGGTATCGGGTAACGCAACGGGAAACGCTGCGCCACCGCGCTTTGCAATTGGTCTGGCGAGACCGTGTAGCGGGGCGCGGCTTGGGGCTGGGGTTCGGCGTCTTCCGCCCCGGCCCAGGCCGTCGGGCCCAGTGCCGCCCAGAGCACGGCGGGCAAAGCAAGACTTGCAAGTCTTCGACGCATGGGTGTTGTCCTTCAGCGAGCTGGCCGCCGCACCCGCAGAGCCGGTGCTGTGCGGGGCGCGGATTATTTGTAGAACACCTCGACCTTGCCCTTCAAGCGGATCATGAGTGGCTGGCCCTTGCGGTCCAGCGTCTTGCCGGCGGGCACCTTGACCCAGCCTTCGCTGATGCAGTACTCCGCGACATCGAAGCGCTCCTGGTCGTTGAAGCGGATGCCGATGTCGTGCTGGAACACGGCCGCCACGTGGTGCGGGCTGCGCGGATCGATGGACAGGTGGTCGGGCAGGGGTGGTTGGGTGGAGGCTTGGGGTTCGTTCATGGGGCTATTTTCGGCCACTTCCAGACCGCGTGTCTGGCTCGGAACGTTCTCAAGGTGCTTGAGGGCAACCGCCCTCGGGGGTGCCGTCCAGATGGGGCATCAGGAGCGGGCCCATGGAGCGCAGGATCTGCACCGGCAAGCCCGAGGTGAAGCGGTATTGGGCGGCGTCCGGGCCCACCACGTAGGCGGTCACGCTGCCGAAATGTTTCGGCCCCAGGTAGAACACGAAGGTGGCGGTGCGGTTCAGGGCCGTGGTGCTGCGCCCGCGCACCACCACGCGGTTGTCGCCGGTGCCGGTCTTGCCACCGGGCGACAGGTCTTCCCCGTTGGCCGAGCGGAAGCTACCCGCCAGGCGCCGGGCGGTGCCCCGTTCCACCACCTCGGAGAGCGCGCGCCGCAGGGCCTGGGCCACCTCGGGCGTCATCACCCGTTCGCCCTGGGTCTGCCGCTGTTTCAGCGCGGTTTCCCAGGGCGTGCCTTCGGCCAGGCGCAGGTCCGTCAGGCGGTGCGTGGGCAGTCGCACCCCGTCGTTGACGATGATCCCCATCAGTTCCGCCAGCGCGGCGGGCCGGTCGCCCGAGCTGCCCAGGGCCGTGGCCAGCGAAGGCACCAGGTGGCTGAACGGGTAGCCCAGGCGGGTCCAGCGGCGGTGGATGTCCAGAAAGGCCTCCACCTCCAGCATGGTGTAGATGCGGGAGTCCTGGGCGTCCTTGGCGCGCGTGCGAAACAGCCAACGGTAGACCGCTTGGCGTTCGGCGGCGCTGGCGGCGATCGCGTCGCCGAGTGAGGCCTTGGGGTGCTGCACGCGGTAGGCCACCAGCCAGAGTTCCAGCGGGTGGACGCGGGCCACGTAGCCGCGGTCGGGCAGATCGAAGGCCTCGGGCGCGTAGCGCTGGTGCAGTTGCTCCACGCGGCGCGCGTCGGGCGCGCGTTCGCCCAGGCGGGCCGTGAGGTAGGTGCCCAGCGCCTGCGCCGGGGCCTGCGGATTCAGGTAGCGGAACACGGCGGCCAGCCGGTCGGCGCTGGGGCGCAGGCCGTCGAGCAGCACGGCCTGCAGCTCCTCGGGGGAGCGCTGCTCGGTCTTGCGCCAGAAGCGGCGCAGGAAGGTCTGGCCCTCGCGGTCGGCGAACAGTGCCAGGTAGGCCTCCCGCCGGGGATCGTCGTCGTCTTCCAGCAGCCGGGCGGTGCTGCCCGGCACCTGGTACATGGTGTGGCGCACGACCTCGCGCAGCAGCCGCACGAAGGGCAGGTTGATGGAGGCCTGCATGGCTTCGCGCACGGAGAACATGCGGGCATCGTCTTCGTCGTTGAAATTGTGGAAGCTGTGCAGGCCGCCACCGGTGAAGAACTGTTCACCCGGATTGGCCGAAAAGCGCCGGTCCATGGACGCGTCGAGCATGGCGCTCAGGCTGCGGTCGCTGCTGGTGGACAGGTACTGGATCGCCCAGCGCGAGAGGCTGTCCTGGCGGCTGATCGGGGTGGTCTTGAGTTGCTCGGAATCCAGTGGCGCCAGCTTGTCGTGCAACTGGGCGACCAGCTCCAGGTAGGTCGCCAGCACGCGCAGCTTGGCGGTGGAGCCCAGCTCCAGCTTGCTGCCTTCGTTGATGTCCAGCGGCTGCTGGGTGGTGTCGGTCTGCACCCGGACCATGTTGCTCTGGTCGGTGCTCTCCAGCAGCGTGAAGCTGTAGCGGACCGCGCCGAGCGTGGCGGGCTGCAACAGGCGCTCGCCGATGAGCTCCTGCGAGCGGGCGAACGCGGGGTCGCTCAGGCGGGCCAGGTAGTCGTTGACCGCGTCCTGCAGCGTGCCGTTGAGCGTGGTGCCCACGCGCGCGTCCAGCCGGTCCAGCTCGTACAGCGAGGTGCCGAGCATGCCGGCCACACGGGTTCGCAAGGTGGCGCTGCCCTTGCCCGGGTGGGTTGGCGGCAGCGGCGGGTTGCGCGCCATGTCGCGAAACCGCAGCTTCTGCTGCAGGGCGGCATCGCGCCAGGCGGGCTCGATGATGCCCTGCGCGGCCAGCAGGCGCAGGTGGGCGTCGGTGGCCTGGTTCAGGTCTTCGCGCCCCTGCGCCAGGTACCACGACGGCCGGCGGTGCGCAATCAGCAGGGCCACCACCTGGCGCAACACCTGGGCCCGCGCCGTCGGGCGCTCCACCGGGCCGGGGGTGGGCTGCAGCAGGGCGCGGGCCTGCTCAAGGTCGGTGCCGAACCACACCCACAGGCCATCTCCCAGGCCGTTCACTTCGCCGTGGCGTGGCGCGGCCGACAGCGGCACGGTGTTCAGGTAGTCCAGCACCAGCTGGTGGCGCACGGCCAGGGTGTCTTCGCCACCCCGGTAGGCGCGCACTGCGGCCGAGGCCATCTGCCGCAGTTTTTCACGCGCGTCGTGCGTGATGCCGTCGGGCGAGTGGCGGTATTTCTCGATCTGCGTGGCCAGCGTGCTGCCGCCCTGGGTGTCGATGTCGTCGTTGATCCTGCTGCCCAACTGCCCGAGCACCGCCCGGGTGAAGCGCGGCCAGTCGACCGCCGGGTTCAGGTGCGGGCGTTCGGGATCGAGCAGGTCTCGGTTTTCGATGAACAGCAGCGCCTGGACCACCAGCGGCGGCACGCTCTCGAAGCGCTCGAAGCGCCGGTAGGGGTAACGAAAGTTGTGCAGCGCGGTGCGTCCGCAATCCAGCACCGTCAGGCCGGCGTGGGTCTTCTCCACATAGGGGGCAAACAGGCCGCGTTCCAGGTGCGCCTGCAGGGCGTCGTTCTGGCGGGCCTGTTCGGTGACCTCGAACCCATGCGACTGAAGGCGGGTGACGAAGGACGGGATCCGGGTGTAGCCCATGCGCTGGTCAAACGGACCGTGGGTGGGGAACCGGATGGCCTCGGCCGGGCCGGAGGCCATTTCGTGCCCCAGCGCAGCGGCGTAACGGCTCAGTTTTCGGGCCTGCAGGCTGGAGGTCTGCGCCTCTCGCCACACGAAAAGCGCGGAAGCCCCGCACAGCAGCACCAGGGTCAGGGTTGCGGCGCTGCGCGGATGGCGGCGCAAAAAGGCCCAGCGCCCCGGATCGGAGGTGTTGCCGATCGGCGCCGTCGGAGGGTCCTCGCTGATGCGGTCTTCAGGCATGAGGCAATCCAGATGCGGCCGTGCACCATGGTAGAGGCGTTCGGGCGTTTTGGTGTGTCATCGTTGTGTGTGCCCACCAATGGCCGGGTGATGTTGGACGGGCGCGCCCAGACGGCCAGGACAGGCCGCTGCCGGCCCCGTGGGGTCAAGCCTTCCTCCCGGCGCTGGTTGCGTACCGGGGCAAGTATCGAAAGCGCGGCGGGTGCCGGTCTGTGCGGTAACGCACTTGTACCCCAGTGGGGCCCGGGTCTGTTCCGATGCCGCCAGAATCGGGGCCCGTTCAACCCACCTCATTCCCTGGAGCACAAGATGAAACAGCGCCCCTCATCGAACGCCACGGCGCCCGAGCACTGGCGTTGCGACGTGGGCGGCGGCTCGGTCGCGGTGATCGACATTCCCGATGCACTGGACCGGCGCCGCGTGTTCGACGTGGACGTCACCCTGATCGTGCGCGTGCCCAGCGGCTTTGACGGGCCGTGGCACGAACTCACGGTCGAGATCGACGGCAAACGCCAGTGGTCGCGCCGCGTCGTCAGCGCCAGCCCGGGGTTCACCGATGGTCTGGACTACCACCGCCGCATCCCGCTGGAAGCGGGCCGGGCGTTGCGCGTGCGCGCCGTGGCAGGGGTGCACGGCGCCAGCGTCCAGCAGTTGTGCATTGAGGCCCGCGAAGAGGGCTGAGAGCGGTTTCAGGGGGCGCGCGGTGTCGCCGACGAAACCCATGCCGAACAGGCGCCGGCACTGTCGAGCATGCCCGGGACATGCCGTTCATCCCCAGCCACCGGCAGACCCGCGTCAGATGCCGGGATTGGCGAGATAGGCCGCAATATCGGAGGCTTCTTTCGCGCCGATCTTGCCGCTCAGGTAGCCCATGCCACCTTTGTTGCCAGCGATGGCGCTGAGTGTGGCGGAGGCCGATCTGCCACGCAGAATCTTGCTGATGTTCTGCGCCGGATTGCCTCCGTGGCAACCGGCACAGTTGGCTGCATAGAGCGACTTCCCTTGCAGCGCAGATGCTGATGGCGCGGGTGCAGGAGCTGGTGCTGGCGCTGGCGCTGGCGCTGGCGCTGGCGCTGGCGCTGGCGCAGGTGCTGGCGCAGGAGTTGGTGCTGGTGTGCTGGTGTTCGTCGGCGGCTGTGGGGTGGGGGCGGGGGCCTGCGCCGCAGGCGTGGTTTGAGGCGATGTCGTATCGGTGCTGGCGGGGCAGATCGGAATGTCAGACGATTTGCCGTTTCCATCATCGTCATCATCATCCCTCTCGTCGTTGTCGTCATCACCGTCATCGTCGTTGGCGTGTGGCGGCTTGTAGAGCGATGCGGTCGAGGCTGTCGGGGCCGGTACGCTCTGGGTGGCTGCGATTTCTTCGGCCGTGATGCAGTCTCTGACCTCGGGGTCCCCGCCGCCACAGGCACTCAGGCTCAACACGGCGGATGCGATAGCGCAGAAGGTCAGTGGCGGAAGCAAGCGGTTCATCATGATGGAGTCCTTTGGATCGTTGCAGGAGATGCGTTGGTTTGAAGAGAGGTGTTGGTGTGGATACGCGCGTCGCTGTCAACGAGCAGGTAGTCGACGTGTTGGGTGTTCAGCCAGGCGATGGCATCGCGTTGTTTGAGCATGGCGATGGTGGTCATGGCCCCTGCCGCAGAGGTGTTCGCTGCGAGCACGGAGACCGACTGAACGCTGTTGACGGGCCAGCCGGTGCGGGGGTCGAGCACGTGGCAGTAGCGCTGTTCGTCAACGATGAAAAACCGTTCGTAGTCCCCGCTGGTTGCCAGGCCCCCGCGCCCCAGGGGGATGTGTGCCAGTGAGGTGCCCGCGTCCGGTCGCTCGGGCCTGGGGTGCTGGATTTCGATCGTCCAAGGGGCCCCCTCACATTCCGGCAGACCCCGCGGGCCCAGGGCGTTCAGATCTCCGCCCAGGTTGACCAGCGCATGTTCGAAGCCGCATTGCTGCAGCGTCAACGCGGCGCGGTCGGCGGCGTATTCCTTGCCGAATCCACCGACGTCGAGTTCCATGCCATGCATCGGCAAGCGGACCCGCGAGCCCTTGCGCTCTACATGCTGCCAGCCCACCAGGGGCAGGAGCCGGTCCAGAACACCGGGGCCGGGTTTCGCGGCCCGCTTGAAGTCCCAGGCCTTTCGCAGCACCCCGGAAGTCGCGTCAAAGAGCCCGTCGCTCAAGGCCCAGAGACGGTCGGCGTAGTCGAGCAGGCCGACCGTTTCCGGGTCGATGTCGACCATGGCTTCACCCGCCGCTTGATTGATGCGCGAGATCACGCTGTTGGGCGTGTAACGGGAGTACTTCTGCTCGATCCGGTGGACCTCGGCGATGGCCTTGGCCGCCGCCGAACGCATCGCACGTTCGTTCCGTCCGTCCACTTGCAGCAAGCATGGGCTGGCCATGGCCGAAAAGTGGAACTGGAGGGTGCGCCAGTGGCTCATGACACAGGCTCAGAACTTGTGGGCGATGCCCACTTGTATGAGTCGCGCATTCAAGGGGGTCAGGCCGGGGCTGCCTTGGCCTCCCAGGCGCAGGGACGTCGCTTGGCGATAGGCGTCCAGCTTGAGATCCACGGTCGTCCTGGGCGTGAGTGCGTATCCCAGTTTCATGGACGCCGTCACGGCGCCAAAGGCGGCCAGCCGCTGATCTCCTGACCTGAAGCCAGTCAATGAAGAGGCCCTGGTCAATGTGGCCACTTCGTCGTAGCGTCCGCTGCCATCAAACACCGGGTCGAAGTAGAAGCTGGCGGCACTTTGCGTGTAGTAGCGCAGGCCGGGGGTGAAGGTCCAGCGCCCCACGCGCTTGACCACTTCCATGTCGACGGTGTGCGAGCGCACGCCGAAGGTGTCGCTGTAGTACCGGTAGCTGCTCCGAACCGTGGCATCGGCGGCGGCGAGGTGGTGGTTCCAGCGCGCGAGCGATATCCAGCTGTTGCGGTGATCGGGTCTTTCGTCGAACGACTTGTAGGGGTCGTTGAAGTACCCGCTGCCGTTGCCTCTGGTGAGGTTGAACTGCACGATGTCGTTGGGCGTGAGCACCTGTGTGACGCCCGCCATGACGTCGGCGGTGCGTTTGTGCCTGTTGATGGCGGTGTTGACGCCATTGCTCTGGTTGTCGATCCGGTCGCTGGAGAAACCCAGTCCGAGCGTGTAGGTCCGGTTGTTGTCTTCGGTTGACCAGCGCCCCTGCAAGCCCAGGGCCTGCGAGGTGTAGTCGTGCTCGTCCGAATACGCGATGCCGACCGAGTACGCGGAGCGAGAGAGGTACCGTGTGACTTTGACGTCACCGGCCTTGCGTTCCTCGGTCATGCGGCTGGCGCCTGAACGCTGGGTGTGCAGCCGTGGCGTGGCACCCGATACGCTGTCCACCACACCGGAGGCCTCTATCGACCATTCACCCGCGATGGGCGCGAGCAGGTAGAACTGCGGGGCGTTGACGGAGATGCGGTCCAGTCCGGATTGCCACTCGGCGTAGTTGCCGTACTTCAATGCGAGGGTGGTGTTTTCTGGCGCCGATTCCGCAACGGCGGTGCCGGGCGTTGCCATGACCAGGGCGGTCATGCCTGGCAAGACCAGCGAGGCCATCAGGACGCTGCCGCAGGACGGCGATTTTCGGGCTGTGTTGGTGTTCATGGGTTCTCTTTCAGTTGCAGCCGCAACCACCACCGCCAACGCCGTAGCCGCCGCTGGAGTTCTCTTTGCTGCCGTAGATGTGTTGTTCGATGCGCTGGTCCAGGGGGTCGCCGTCAAACGACATGGACGGTTTGGCCAGGTTGCCCTTCTCCCAGGGGTTGACTTGGCCCAGGTTGCCGCAGCCCCCGAGCAGGAGCAGCAGACAGGCCGAAATACATAAGGTTGGCTTCATGTTCAGTCCTTAAGGTGCAGTGCTTGCTTGATCTGCTTTTCGAGTTCCGGGCGGTTTTCTTCCTTGAAGCCCTGATGGACCATGAGGACCTTTCCATCCGGACCAATCAGCAGTGAAGTCGGCATGCCCTTGATGCCGTAGCTCTTCGGGGTCTTGCCCTCCGGGTCGTAGGCCACGTCGAAGTGGGCAGGGGTGTCGGCCAGGAAGGCCTTGGCGTCATCCGTTTTCTGATCGAGGTTGACCCCGATGACGCGCAGGCCGCTGCTGCTGTAGCGCTTCTGCATGTCGTTCATCCACGGGAACGATTGCTTGCACGGGCCGCACCAGGAGGCCCAGAAGTCGAGGTAGACGGTTTTGCCCTTGTAGGCCGAGAGCTGTATCGGACCCTTGTGGCCGGGCAGTTCGAACGATGGGGCGGTTTGACCCATGTCGGCCGCCTGCGCCATGGGGGCCAGCAGGCTGGCCAGCGCAAGGGTGCAAGCACCGATCAGGGGGGGATGCAGCAGAGTCATGTCAGTGAGTGGGTTGGTTGATGGGATGGGAAGGCCGGTGGTGAAATGGTAAAAACGGGAAAATTTCCCATAAATGTCATGGATGGCAATATGGCTGTCAAGCCCTTGTTCCTAAATTTGGTAAAAACCCCCATAAAATTGTTGTCATCGCATCGAGGGCAGAATTCCGGATGCCCCGAACGATCACAACCGCATGAACGCCGCCTCCGATCCAGACAACGCAGAGACGAAACCGGCTTCCGGTTTGCCTCAGCCCGCCTTGGCTGCACAGGCGGTTTCCCAGATCCTTCGGCCTCTGGCGCGGCTCATGATTGACCACGGCTTGCAGCACCCGGTGATGGTGGAACTGCTCAAAAAGGCCTTGGTCGACGAAGCGCTGGCCAGTGCGCCGACCGATCGAAGCAGTACCGACACGCGCATCGCGCTGCAGACGGGATTGCATCGAAAGGATGTGCGGCGATTGCGGGAGGAGCCCGTGCCCGAAGGCGTGGCGGCGCCGATGGTGCCGATGGCGGCAAATGTGGTGGCCCGCTGGATCAGCGAACCGCGTTTCCTGAAGGCGGACAAGACGCCGCTGCCCTTGGCCCGGACACCCCGTCTGGGGCATCCCGGAGAGCCGGATTTCCCCACGCTGGTGGCCGAGGTCAGCCGTGACGTCGGTGCGCGTGCCGTGCTGGACGAACTGCTGCGCATGGGCGTGGTATCCGTCAGTGCCGAGGGAATGGTCCTGCTCAAGGACACCGCTTTTGTGCCCCAGGAGGGACTGGGCGATTCGTTCCATTTCCTGGCCGAAAACGTGGGGGACCATCTGGCGGCAGCCGCCTTCAATCTGTCACCCGATCGGCAGGGGCCGCCCTTGCTGGAGCAGAGTGCTTTTTCTTCCGAGCTGTCGGCTGATCAGGCGCAGGAGTTGCAGCGGGCCGCCCGGCGCTTGTGGGCCGATGTGCTCCAGCAGTTTTTGATGAGCGCCACGGTCGCCGAACAACGCAGTTCGAGCGATTCAGGGCCCAAGCAGCGCGTGCGGTTTGGTGTGTATTTCCATCAGGCGATCAGCACACCCTCCCTGCCTGCCGAGGCTGCCCAGCCCGCACGTCGGCACAAGAAAAAACCAACCTCATGAACCATCTGTCGGAGCCAGATCTGCGAGTCAGTCGCAGGCATTGGATTGCCTTGGCCATCGCATCCCTGTCGGGCTGTGGTGGTGGATCGCCGGGCACGACGGAGATCACGTCCGGGTCGGGGTCGGGTGGCGGCAGTGGTTTCAGCGGCAACCCGACGACGGATGCCAGCACCGATTCCCCAGGGACGGACCAGCAAACGGCGGGAGCGCCGGGGACGGGTGGCACCGGGAGCCCCAACGCGCCGGGCACCGGGGGCACGGGGATCTATTCGCAAGGCTCCATTTCCGCTTTCGGCAGCGTGGTGCTCAATGGCATTCATTTCGACGAGCGCGCCGCTGACATCACCATTGATGGTGGTTCGGCGCCATCGGATCGTCTGCGACTGGGCATGGTCGCTACGGTGGTGGGTGAACGCTATGCCGACGGGGTTTCCGGTCGGGCCGATTCCATCGAAGTCTGGTCCATTGCCCAGGGAGAGGTGTCGGCGGTGGCTTCGGGCTCGTTCACGGTGATGGGCATGAATGTGCAGACCCGTGGCTCGACCTTCTATGAGGGTGTGCCCGGCGCCGCGGGCATGGCTGTCGGTCAGTGGGTGACGGTCTGGGGTTTGCAGGCCGATGCCCAAGGCGGCAACTGGATCGCCACCCGGGTCTCCGTGGGGCCGGCAGGCGAGTCCATGGTGGGTTCGGGTTTTGTGGTCGAACACCATGACGAACGACGGCTCAACGGCATCCTGCTGTCGGGTGATCGTGCCGATGACTTGCACACAGGACGCCTGGTTCGTGTGGTGGGGCGTTGGGATGCCGAGGACGACGCACTGCGTGTGTCGGGATCGCACCTGATCGATGTTCGCGGCGGGTCGCCTGCACCGGCGGGCGTGGAGGTGGAAATTGAGGGGGTGGTGACCGCCCTGTTGCCCGGTAGCCGCCTCATGTTGGGGTCAACCGAAGTCGATGCCCGTGCCGTGCCGTCGATCTATGCCCAGCTCCGGCCAGGCATGGAGATCGAGATCGATGGCACCTGGCAAGGCGCGGTGCTCATGGCCCGTGAGATCGAGATCGAAGACGACTGAGAGGCGGGCCTTTGCGCCCGCGGCGGGCAGGCCGAGCGCGGCCATCTTTTTCAGGGAAGGGCGCGGTCCAGGGACGCCATGAAGTCGTCGGCGTTCTGGAATCCGATGACTTTGTGGGTCACTTGCGGTTCGCGCTGGGCATCGAAGAACACCATGCCCGGTGGGCCAAACAAGCCAAACTGCTTGAGCAGCGCTTTTTCTGAACTGGAATTCGCGGTCACGTCTGCCTGAAGCAGGCGCACCGAAGCCAGGCGCTGACGGACCTGCGGCTTGCTGAAGGTGAAGGCCTCCAGTTCTTTGCATGCCACGCACCAGTCGGCGTAGAAATCCAGCATCACGGTCTGTCCTTGCGCCTTGGCCTGGGCGAGCTTCTCGTTAAGTTGATCCACAGAATGGATCCGCTCGAAGGGAAGGGCGGTGGCGGCCTCCTGGACGGACGCCTCCTGGGTGATCCTGCCTTTGAGGTGGGACAGGGGTTGCAGCACCGAGTCGCCACCGGAGGCTGCGCCAACCAGCAACAGCAGCGCGAGTGCCGCCATGCCCACCCCGGTGGTGCGCGACAGGGTCTGCGCCCGGTTCGGGACCGGTTGTTTCGGGTCAAACACGCCCAGCAATGCTGCCGCTGTCAGCAACCAGACGGACCAGGCCAGCATGTGGGCGGTGGGGGGAAGTACGGGCGAGACCATCCAGATGGCCACGCCCAGCAGCATCATCCCGAAGACCTTTTTGACGTTCTCCATCCAGGCGCCCGCGCGGGGTAACAAGGTGCCGGCCGACAACCCCACGAGCAGCAGCGGGACACTCATGCCCATGGCCATGGAAAACAGCGCCGAACCGCCCAACACCACATCCCGGGTCTGGCTGATGTAGACCAGCGCTCCGGCCAAGGGTGCCGCCACACAGGGGCCCACCACCAGCGCGGACAGGCCGCCCATCAAAAAGACGCCCACGTGGGAACCTCCCCGGAAGCGGTTGGACCATTCCGTGGCGCGGCTCTGGATGAATGTGGGCATTTGCAGTTCATACACACCAAACATGGACAACGCCAGGGTGGCCAGCAAGCTGGCAAAGGCGCCCAGAACCCATGGGTTCTGCAGGGCCGCGGCCAGGCCTTCGCCGGCCAGGCCGGCGGCCACGCCGAAGCCGGCGTATACCAGTGCCATGCCGATGGCATAGCTCAGCGAGAGTGCAAAACCCTTGCCCCGACTGACGGGGCCTGTCTGGCCGGCGATCAGCGACGACAGGATGGGCACCATGGGCAGCACGCAAGGGGTGAAGGCCAGGAGCAGGCCTGCCAGCAGGAAGGCGCCCATGGTCTTGAGCACGCTACCCGATGCCAGCGACGCCCCGAAATCGTTCAGAGATGTGCTGGATGCCGGCGTTGGCGGCGGGGCGATGGCCGCAACCACCGACTTGTCCAGCGTCAATGAGGCGCTGGCGGGGGGGTAACACAAGCCTTCGTCGGCGCAACCCTGCCAGCTCACCTCGATCTGCTGTCCTTGCTGGCCACGGGTCAGCTGCAGGTCCGCTGCCAGATTGCCGCTATAGACGGCCATCGTTCGATTGAAGTTGGCGTCGAACAAATCCTTGCCGGGTGGCAGCTGCAAAGGCTTCCAGGCCACGTCTTTCGCGTTGGACTGGACCTGGATCCTTTCCCGGTACAGGTGGTAGCCCGGTGCGATCACCCAACGCAGCTGCACGGTGTGGTCGTCCAGTCGCTGGCTTGAAAAGGCAAACGCCTGCTCGGGCGGCAGGAAGTCTGCCCCGGAGCTGGCCATGGCGCAGCTTGCTGTGGTGAACGTGCTGATGGCGAGCAGCAGTTGAATCCAGAACCGGGTCCATAAGGGCATGCGAATTTCTCCAATGACACTGAAAAATGCCATTGGATCATAAAATGGGAAATATTCCCAAATAATGAGTTTGCTGCCTCAGCAGAACCGGTGCGGCTGCCTCCAGCTTTTTCGCGGCCGGCATCGCCGACACACGACCTCAGTCCTCCAGCACCCGCACCTTCACGCTCTTGCCCTTGATGCGGCCATCGTTGAGGCGGCTGGCGGCCTGCTGGGCGATGTCGCGGTCCACCGCGACGTAGGTGGACCATTCGTTGACGTTGATCTTGCCGACCTGCTCGCGCGTGTAACCCAGGTCGGCGGTGAGCGCGCCCAGCACGTCGCCGGGGCGGATCTTTTCCTTGCGACCGCCCTGGATGTGCAGCGTCACCATGGGCGGCACCAGCGGGCCTTTGCCGGTGGGTGTGAGCTCGGCGAGTTCGTGCCACTCGGATTCGCGGCCCTGCAACTGCTCGATGCGGCCCACATAACCCATCTCGTCCATGCTGGCGAGGTTCAGCGCCAGGCCGCTTTCGCCGGCGCGGCCGGTGCGGCCGATGCGGTGGATGTGCACCTCGGGGTCGGGCGTCACGTCCACGTTGATCACGGCGGCCAGGCTGGCGATGTCAAGTCCACGCGCCGCCACGTCGGTGGCCACCAGCACGGAGCAGCTCTTGTTGGCAAAGCGCACCAGCACCTGGTCGCGCTCACGCTGCTCCAGCTCACCAAACAGCGCCAGCGCGCTGAAGCCTTGCGCCTGCAGCACGCCCACGAGGTCGCGGCACTGCGCCTTGGTGTTGCAGAACGCCAGCGTGCTGGCCGGGCGGAAATGCAGCAGGAGCTGGCTCACCGCGTGCAGGCGCTCGCTGTCTTTCACCTGGTACCAGCGCTGTTCGATCTGGCCACCGGCGTGCTGCGCTTCGACCTTCACAGTGACCGGATCGCGCATGAACTGCGCGGCCAGCTTGGCGATGCCTTCCGGGTAGGTGGCCGAGAACAGCAGGGTCTGGCGCTCTTTCGGGCACTGGCGCGCGACCTTCACGATGTCGTCAAAGAAACCCATGTCGAGCATGCGGTCGGCCTCGTCGAGCACCAGGGTGTTGAGCGCGTCGAGCTGCAGGCTCTGGCGTTCCAGGTGGTCCATGAGGCGGCCGGGCGTGCCGACCACGATGTGTGCGCCGTGTTCCAGCGTGGCGAGCTGGCCGCGCAGCGGCACACCGCCGCAGAGCGTGACGACCTTGATGTTGTCTTCGGCGCGCGCCAGGCGGCGGATTTCGGTGGTCACCTGGTCGGCCAGTTCGCGCGTAGGGCAGAGCACCAGGGTCTGCACCGCGAAGCGGCGCGGGTTCAGATTCGCCAGCAGGGTGAGGGCGAAGGCAGCGGTCTTGCCGCTGCCGGTCTTGGCCTGGGCAATGATGTCCTTGCCCAGCAGGGCGGGGGGCAGGCTGGCTGCCTGGATGGGCGTCATGGCCAGATAGCCCAGCTGCTGCAGGTTGGCCAGCGTGGCCGGCGAGAGCGGCAGCTGGCTGAAATCGGTGGCGGAGGCCGCAGTGGGGGAGGCGTTCGGGGAAGCAGTGGTCATCCCCGATTATCGGCGCACCGTGCGGGTGAACGGTATCCGTTCGCCTTCTTGCCGGCGCTCACACCGCGACGCATGAAGTGATCTAACCCAGGGCACCGCCGGGCCGTCCAAGCCTGCGCAGGCAGGCTCGGAGCCGCGGCCCTCGGCCCCCTGGGGGTAGCGCGCAGCGCTGCGGGGGGGTCAGGAACTCAGCGTGAAGTAGAAGGTCGCGCCCTGGTTGGGCGCTGCCACCGCCCAGACCCGGCCGCCGTGGCGCATCACGATGCGCTGCACGATGGTCAGGCCGATGCCGGTGCCGGCGTAATCCTGTTCCCGGTGCAGGCGCTGGAACGGGCCGAACAGGCGGGTGGCCTGGGCCATGTCGAAGCCGCAGCCGTTGTCCCGGACGAAAAAGACCGTTTCGCCGTTTCGGGTTTCCGAGCCGACGTCGATCCGGGTGACCTCACACCGGGCAGTGAATTTCCAGGCGTTGCGCAGCAGGTTGTCCACCACGCTGCGCACCAGCGCCAGATCGGCCACCATCGTGAGCCTCGGGGCCACGCGAACCTGGGCCACCCGGTCGGGCTCCGCCCGCATGAGCTGGTCGGCGATCTCGCTGGCGATCTCGCTGATGTGGACCACGTCCAGCTGCAAGGGGACCTGGGTCAGTCGGGACATGTTCAGCAGGGCGTCGATCAGCGCGTTCATGCGCTGGCCCGCGGCGGAGATGCGCTCGACCAGCGCCTGCGTGTCTTCACCCAGGTCCGCGGGGTGCCGCAGCAGCAGTTCCTTGCTGAACCCGACGATGGCCCGGATGGGCGCGCGCAGATCGTGTGCCACGGAGTAGCTGAAGGCTTCGAGTTCCTTGATGCTCAGGTTCAGCTCGGCGGTGCGTTCGGTGACCAGTTTTTCCAGCCCGTCGTTGAGCATCTTGAGCCGGATCTCGCCGTGTTTGCGGTCCGAGACGTCCTGCACCACACCGGCGAAGCGCTGGCTGGGCCAGCGCGCGGCCTCGACCCGGACCCAGCGCGCACCGTTGTTCTTGGTGAGCACGCGGAACTCTTCGCTGAACTGCTTCAGGTCGTTCAGGTTTTCGGTCAACCGGGCTTCGATGGCGGCCCGGTCGCTCGCGTCCACCCGCGACAGCAGTTCCTGGATCGACATCGTCTGTTGCCCTGGGTGGCCGAGCAGGTCGGCCGTGCGGGCCGAGGCGGTAACGGTGCAGGTGGCGGTGTCGACCTCGATCACTCCCATGCTGGCGGCGTCCAGCGCCTGCTGTAGCAAGCGCTGGTTGTGCGTGAGTTCGGTTTCCAGCTTGTGGCGCTCGAAGGCCATCTGGATGGTGGCGTGCAGCTCGCGCTCGGAAAAGGGTTTGAGCAGGTAGCCGTACGGCCGGGTCTTGCGCGCGCGCTCCAGGGTCGAGTCTTCCGAATACGCGGTCAGGTAGATCACCGGGACGGCATGCGTTTCCTGCAGCCGTGAGGCCACCTCGATGCCGTCCATGTCGCCCTGGATGTGGATGTCCATCAACACCAGGTCGGGCATCAGCCGGGACACCATTTCGATGCTCTCCTCGCCGGAGACCGCGACGGCGGGCACGTCGTAGCCCATCTGCTCCAGACGTTGTTGCAGGTTGAAGGCGACGATGCTTTCGTCTTCGACCACGAGGATGCGTGCTGCTTTGTTCATGGTTTTCGCGCCAGGGGAAATCGCAGGGTGAAGCGGGTGGGGGCCGCGCGGTGCACCTGCAGGGTACCGTGCAACTGCCGGGTCAACAAATGCACCAGCTGCAGGCCGAGCGAGCCCGGGCGTTCGAGGCTTTGCTCGGGGCCGAAACCGACGCCGTCGTCGCCGATGGACAGCTCGACGTTGCCCTGTTCGTCCTGGAACAGCCCCACCTGGACGGTGCCGCGGCGACGCTCGGGAAAGCCGTGCTTGAGGGCATTGCTCACCAGTTCGTTGACGATCAGGCCGCAGGGGATGGCTTCGTTGATCGGCAGCTTCACGTGGTTGGCGTCGATCTGGACATCGACCTGGCCCGGCGAGGTGCCGTAGGACTCCATCATCGTGGGCAGCAGCTCGCCCAGGAACTGTTGGAAGTCGACCTGCGCAAAGTCGTGCGACTGGTACAGCGTCTGGTGGATCATCGACATCGAGCGGATCCGGTTCTGGCTGTCGCGCAGCATGCCCACCACCTGGGGGTCGTCGATCTTGAGCGCCTGCAGGTCGAGCAGGCTGTGGATCACCTGCAGGTTGTTCTTCACGCGGTGGTGCACCTCTTCGAGCAGCAGTTCCTTTTCCTGCAGCGCGGCGTGAACGCGTTTCTCGCTTTCCTTGCGCTCGCTCAGATCCAGGATCACGGACAGCACCATCGGCCCCTCCCCGGTTTCGACGGGGTTGATGCCGATCTCCACCGGGAATTCGCTGCCATCCTTGCGCAGGCCGGCCAGATCGCGCCCCGCGCCCATGGGCCGCGCCACCGTCTCGGCCACGAAACCCTGGCGGTAGCCGGGGTGGGCATGGCGGTAACGCACCGGCACCAGCATCTCCACCGCCTGGCCCAGGAGTTCCTCGCTCTGGTAGCCAAAAGTGGTTTCGGCCAGGCGGTTCACGCGCGTGATCAGGCCCTGCTGGTTGACCACAACCATCGCCACCGGGATGCGGTCAAACGCCTGGCCCAGGTACTCGTCGAGTCGTATTTGCTTGTGAGGCATCGGCAAATACTAAGCGGTTTGTCACCAGATGTATGTGATCTATTGCTGTTTGGGCGCACCGCGGGTGGGGTCAGGCGCCCAGCAGGTAGTCCAGCTCCTGCTGGCTGAATCCCGCCGCGAGGCGCGCCGCGTCGTTGAAGGGGGGCCTCAGGCGCGGGGCCTCGTGCCGGCGCGCGAGCAGCCGGTAGTGGGCCAGCGGGTCCAGCCCCTGCTGCGCGCACAACCAGCCGTACCAGCGGTTGCCGATGGCCACGTGGCCGATCTCGTCGCGCAGGATCACGTCCAGGATCTCGATGGTGCGTTGCGCGGCCGGGGTGTTGACCTTGCGCAGCCGGGCCTGGATCAGCGGCGTGGCGTCGAGCCCGCGTGCTTCGAGCGTGCGCGGCACCAGCGCCATGCGTGCGGTGATGTCGTCTTGTGTCTTCACGCACATCTCCCACAGGCCGTCGTGCGCGGGGAAATCGCCGTAGTCGTGGCCCAGGCTTTGCAGGTGGTTGCGCAGCAGACCGAAGTGGGTGGCTTCTTCGGCCGCCACCCGCAGCCAGTCGCGGTAGAAATCCACCGGCATGCCGGCGAAACGCCAGACCGCGTCGAGCGCGAGATTGATGGCGTTGAACTCGATGTGCGCGATGGCGTGCAGCAGCGCGGCCATGCCCTCCGGGGTGAAGGGCGAGCGCTGCGGCACGTCGGCCGGCGCGATGAGCGGGGGCCGCGCCGGCCGGCCGGGCAGGGGCGTGTCAGGGTCCGCGCTCAGTTCGGCGGCCGGCGCCAGCCAGCGCGCGCCCTCGTCCCCGGGCGGCATCTCGCGCAGGGTGTCCAGCAGACGGTGCGCCGCCTGCGCTTTCGCGGCCGGGTCGGTGATGCCCAGCGCCTGCAGCGCCTGTGCCCGCAGGCTGGGGCTGGGCATGGGTGGCGTGGGGCGGTCGGCGCGGGCTTGCATCCCTACAATTCTAGGTTTCGTGCTGGCGCCAGCCACCGACCCCGGACCCGAACCCCAGGAGACTTCCCCGATGGCGATCTACGAACTCGATGGTGCCGCGCCGCAGTTGGCCGCATCGGCCTGGGTGGCCGACAACGCCCAGGTCATGGGCGATGTGGTGCTCGGCGAAGACTGCAGCGTGTGGTTCGGCGTCACCGTGCGCGGCGACACCGACACGATCCGCATCGGGCGCGGCAGCAACATCCAGGATGGCAGCGTGCTGCACGCCGACATGGGCCTGCCCCTGACCATCGGCGAGCACGTGACCGTGGGCCACCAGGTCATGCTGCACGGCTGCACCATCGGTGACGAGTCGCTGATCGGCATTGGCGCCATCGTGCTCAACGGCGCGAAGATCGGCAAGAACTGCCTGGTGGGCGCGGGCGCGCTGGTGACCGAGGGCAAGGAATTCCCCGACGGCTCCATGATCATCGGCAGCCCGGCCAAGGCGGTGCGCCAGCTCACACCCGAGCAGATCGAAGGCCTGCGCCGAAGCGCGAAACACTACGTGGCGAACGCGCAGCGCTTCCGCCACGGCTTGAAAAAAATCGCCTGAGCCCGATCTGCCAGCGTTGACCGAACCGAAAGAACAGATTGTCCGAACTCCACAAATTCATGTTTGAAGGCCTGCCGGTGCGCGGCATGCTGGTGCGCCTGACCGATGCCTGGACCGATATCCTGCACCGGCGTGAACAGGCTGGCGGCTATCCGGCGGCGGTACAGGAACTGCTGGGCGAGATGACGGCGGCGGCCACGCTGATGCAGGCCAACATCAAGTTCAACGGCGCGCTGATCATGCAGATCATGGGCGACGGCCCGGTGAAACTCGCCGTGACCGAGGTCCAGCCCGACCTGAGCCTGCGCGCCACCGCCACCGTGGTGGGCGAGGTGGCCGCCGACGCGCCGCTGTCGCACATGGTCAACGTGAACAACGCGGGCCGCTGCGCGATCACGCTGGACCCGAAAGAGCGCCTGCCCGGCCAGCAGCCCTACCAGGGCGTGGTGCCGCTGTTTGGCGACCGGCGCGAAAAGCTGGAAAAGCTCAGCGAAGTGATCGAACACTACATGTTGCAGAGCGAGCAGCTAGACACCCGCCTGGTGCTCGCCGCCAACGACAAGGTGGCCGCGGGCCTGCTGATCCAGCGCCTGCCGCTGCAGGGTGAGGCCAACCTGGCCGGTGCGGGCGCGGTCGCCAAGGACGAAGACCAGATCGGCCTGAACGAGGACTACAACCGCATCGCCATCCTGGCGGCCAGCCTCAAGCGCGAGGAACTGCTGGAGCTGGACGCCGACACCATCCTGCGGCGCCTGTTCTGGGAAGAGGACGTGCGCCGCTTCGAACCCCTGGTGGGTGAGGAAGGGCCGCGTTTCGCCTGCACCTGCTCGCGCGAGCGCGTGGGCAACATGCTGCGCAGCCTGGGGCGCGACGAGATCGAATCCATCATTGCCGAGCAGGGCCAGGTGGAGGTGGGCTGCGACTTCTGCGGCGCGCAGTACCGGTTCGATCCGGTGGACGCGGCGCAGGTGTTTCTGCAGCCGCACACGCAGCCGCCCGCCACACCCAATCTTCAGTGAGCGGCGGGCCGGGTCAGGTCGTCGCGCGCAGCCGCCGCGCGCCCTGGCCCAGCGTGTCCAGCACGTCGTGACACGCCCCCATGGTGTGGTAGTCCACCTTGCCTGCGGGGCTCTTTTCGTCGCTGATCTTGGTGTTGTCGGCGCGCAGGATGCGCCACCAGGCACCGTGTTGATGGTCCACGAAATGCTGCCAGGCGTAGGCCCATAGGCGGTCGTAGTCGGCCCAGTAGCGCGCCTCGCCGGTGGCCTGGGCCAGGCGCGCCGCCGTGGCCAGCGACTCGGCCTGGACCCAGAAATACTTGTCGCTGTCGCACACGCTGCCGTCGGGCGCGAAACCATAGAACAGGCCGCCGTGTTCGGTATCCCACGACTTCGCCATCGCGGTGTCGAAGAACAACCGGGCGCGCGGCAGGTGGTCGGCGCGTGGGCGGCGCTGATCGAGCAGCAGCAACAGCTTGGCCCATTCGGTCAGGTGGCCGGGCTGGAAGCCCCAGGGGCGGAAGATGTTGCTCTTGTCGTCCTTGTTGTAGTCCCAGTCGACCGACCAGTCGGCGCGGTAGTGTTCCCACACCAGGCCATCGGCCAGCGCCGCCTGGCGGATGCAGATGTGATCGGCCAGGCGCTCGGCGCGGACGAGGTAGCGGGTCTCGCCGGTGGCGTCGAAGGCGGCCAGCAGCGCCTCGCACAGGTGCATGTTGGCGTTCTGGCCCCGGTAGTTGCTGAGCACTCCGTCGGGGCGGATCTCGTCGGCGTACAGGCCGTGGTCCGGTTCCCAGAAGCGCTGCTCGAGCAGTTCGAAGGTCTCGGCGATGCCGGCGTGCGCCTCGGGCAGACCGGCCATGAAGGCGTGGGCGTGCGCCAGCAGGACGAAGGCCAGGCCGTAGGCGTGCTGGGTGCCATCGAGCACGGTCTTTTTCCCGTCGCGCCAGTCCAGCAGCCAAGTGTAGCTGCCGCTGTGGGGGTCCCGGTGCGCGCGGCGCAGGAAGTCGAAGGCGTGGGACAGCGCCTGACGGTGCGAGGCATCGGCCCCCGAGCGCACGGCCATGGCGTAGGTGAAGACGAAGCGGGTGCTGCTGACCAGGTGGCGGGTGTGACGGTCGTAGACCTCGCCGTTGTCCCGGAAGAAGTGGAACAGTCCGCCGCTGGGGTCGATGGCCCGGGGGTGGTAGAAGGCCATGCAGTCGCACACGTGCGCGCGCAGGAACTCGGGCGAGCGGAAGTCGGGCAGGGGTTGTGCCGGGATCATGGTGGCGGGTCCTTGGTGTGATCGGTGGTCAGAAGCTGGCTGAACAGGCGGTGTTCACAGTCCGGGTCACTGCAACTGTCGCAGACCCAGCGCCCCCGGCCCTGGCGCAGCACCGGGTCGTCGGCCACCAGGGGGCGGCCCAGGCGGGTGGCGATCGCCTGCAGCGCCTGCCGCAGGCGCGCCTCGCCCTGGCCATACACGGGCTGGAATGCCACGCCCGCGGTGCGCAGTTCGCGGCGCAGCAGCGCGTCGGTGGCTTCGCGCACGGCCGGGCTGTCGCGAAACAGGCCGTCGGGCACCCAGGGCAGGTCCAGCCCCATCAGCAGCGTGAGGTCGTAGCGCTGCTGAGTGGCCCGGGCCGCGGCGTACAGCGAGGTGTCCTGGAAATAGAGTTCGCTGTAGGCGGCGATCACCAGCGCCGAGGTGTCGGCGATCACCAGTTCCACGCCGGCTTGCTGGGTGGCTTCCTCGATGCAGCGGCTCTGTTCGGCAGCGCGCGCGGCCTGCTCTTCGGCGCGGGGCGCGCGGCCCATGCGCTCGCACCAGAGCCGCAGCTGCTCGGGCACCAGCGCCGTGTGGATCTGGAGCTGTTGGTTGAGGTGTTGGTGCAGCGCCTGCGCCAGGGCGGTCTTGCCAGAGGATTCGCCGCCCAGCAGCGTGATCGTGAGGGCCACGGGCGGTGTCAGCAAAAGGCGGAAAAGAAGGTCAAGCGCTGGGCGGGGCCGGCTGGCACGCCGTCAGCGCTTGCTCTGCGCGATCTGGATGAAGATCTCGTTGGGCTTGACCATGCCCAGGTCCTGCCGGGCGAGTTCCTCGACCATGTCCAGCCCTTCCTGGAGGTCGCTCACCTCGCTGGCCAGCCGGTCGTTGCGCAGCTGGGCTTCGTGGTTGCGGTGTTCCTGCTCGGTCAGCTGCAGCTTCATGCTCGCCACCTTCGGCACGCTGCCCCGCCCGAACCACAGCTGGGCGTGCAGCACCAGCAGCAGTCCGATCAGCAGGGCAGGGATAAAGCGGTTGGCCATGGCGCGAGTTTAGTGAGCGCTCAGGTCAAGCGCCAGAGATGCCGCATCCGCTTCCCATGGCGCCGGAGCGCCACCCGCAACGCACGCAACGGTCCAACCCAGGGCACCGCCGGGCCGGCTCTGCCGGACGGCCAGTGCCGCCCTCTTGAGGGGGTCGCGCGCAGCGCGGCGGGGGTGTTTCATTTCAGGTTGTAGAACGCTGCGCGGCCCGGGTACACCGCCACTTCGCCCAGGTCTTCCTCGATGCGCAGCAGCTGGTTGTACTTGGCCATGCGGTCCGAGCGCGAGAGCGAGCCGGTCTTGATCTGGCCGGCGTTGGTGCCCACGGCGATGTCGGCGATGGTGTTGTCCTCGGTCTCGCCCGAGCGGTGCGAGATCACGGCCGTGTAGCCGGCGCGCTTGGCCATCTCGATGGCGGCGAAGGTTTCTGTCAGGGTGCCGATCTGGTTGATCTTGATCAGGATCGAGTTGGCGATCGACTTGTCGATGCCTTCTTTCAGGATCTTGGTGTTGGTGACGAACAGGTCGTCACCCACCAGCTGGACCTGCTGGCCCAGGCGCTCGGTCAGGTGCTTCCAGCCGTCCCAGTCGCCCTCGGCCATCGCGTCTTCGATGCTGATGATGGGGTACTTGTCCACCCAGGTGGCCAGCATGTTGGTCCACTCTTCGGCGGAGAGCACCAGGCCTTCGGCTTCGAGGTGGTACTTGCCGTCTTTGTAGAACTCGCTGGCGGCGCAGTCCAGGCCCAGGGCGATCTGTTCGCCGGCGGTGTAGCCCGCGTTGCCGATGGCTTCCAGGATCATCTGGATCGCGGCTTCGTGGTTGGCCACGCTGGGGGCAAAGCCGCCTTCGTCGCCCACGGCGATGCTCATGCCCTTGTCGTGGATGATTTTCTTCAAGGCGTGGAACACCTCGGCACCCCAGCGCAGGGCCTCGCGGAAGCTCGGCGCGCCCACGGGGATGATCATCAGTTCCTGCAGGTCGAGGTTGTTGTTGGCGTGCGCGCCACCGTTGACCACGTTCATCATGGGCACGGGCATCTGCACCGCGCTCATGCCGCCGAAATAGCGGTACAGCGGCAGGCCGGCTTCTTCGGCGGCGGCGCGGGCCACGGCCATGGACACGGCCAGCAGCGCGTTGGCGCCCAGGCGGCCTTTGTTCTCGGTGCCGTCCAGGTCGATCAGGGTCTTGTCCAGGAAGGCCTGCTCGGAGGCGTCCAGGCCCAGCACGGCTTCGCTGATCTCGGTGTTGATGTGTTCGACGGCCTTGAGCACGCCCTTGCCGAGGTAGCGGCCCTTGTCGCCGTCGCGCAGCTCGATGGCTTCGCGGCTGCCCGTGGAGGCACCCGAGGGCACGGCCGCACGGCCCATCACGCCGCTTTCCAGCAGCACGTCGCATTCGACGGTGGGGTTGCCGCGGCTGTCGAGAATTTCGCGGCCGACGATGTCAACGATTGCGCTCATGGTTTCCTTTCGATGTGGATATTCAGATGACGGGGGCGCTCACGCCCTCCACCAGGACGAGGTTGAAGAATTCGGTGGCACCGGCCCGCTTGGCGCGCGCTTGCCGGTACATCTCGCTGTCGTAGAAGGCCTTGGCCTGCTCGTAGCTGGGAAAGCGCAGCATGGCGATGCGGGCCGGTTGCCAATCGCCTTCCAGGGCTTCGAAACGGCCGCCCCGGACCAGGTATTCCCCGCCGGCCGCCGCCACCGCTGCGGGCGCCGCCGCCATGTACTGCTGGTACTGCTCCATGTTGGAGATCTGCATGTCGACGATGATGTAGGCGGCTGGCATGGGCTTGTGTTCAGTTGAAGTCGTTTTCGAGAAAACCGCTGCGCTTGGTCAGGTCGTCCAGCGCCACCAGGGTTTCCAGCAAGGCCTTCATGTGTTTCAGCGGCACGGCGTTCGGGCCGTCCGACCAGGCCTCGGCGGGCTTGGGGTGGGTTTCCATGAACAGGCCGGCGACACCCGCCGCCACGCCCGCACGCGCCAGCACCGGCACCATCTCGCGGGCACCGCCGCTGGCACCACCCAGGCCGCCGGGTTTCTGCACCGAGTGGGTCACGTCGAACACCACCGGCGCGCCGGATTGGCGCATCTCGGCCAGGCTGGTCATGTCGGCCACGAGGTTGTTGTAGCCAAAGCTCACGCCACGTTCGCAGGCCAGGAAGCGGTCTTCGGACAGGCCCACTTCCTTCGCGGCAGCGCGTGCCTTGTCGATCACGTTCTTCATGTCCCAGGGCGCGAGGAACTGGCCTTTCTTGATGTTCACCGGCTTGCCGGACTGGGCCACGGCGCGGATGAAATCGGTCTGGCGGCACAAGAACGCCGGTGTCTGCAACACGTCCACCACGCTCGCCACCTCGGCCACCTGGGACGCCTCGTGCACGTCGGTAAGCACAGGCAGGCCCAGCTGGCGGCGCACCTCGTCCAGGATCTTCAGGCCCGCGTCCATGCCCAGCCCGCGCTGGGTGGTGCCGGAGGACCGGTTGGCCTTGTCGAACGAGCCCTTGTAGATCAGCGGGATGCCGAGGGCGGTACAGGCTTCCTTGAGCTGACCCGCCACGTCAAGCGACATCTGCAGGCCTTCGATGGAGCAGGTGCCGGCGATCAGGAAGAAGCGCTGGTCCAGGCCAACGTCGAATCCGCACAGCTTCATGTGGGCTCCGATCAGGCCTTGGCCGCCCGGTGGTGTTCGACCGCCGCCTGGATGAAGGCATTGAACAGCGGGTGGCCGTTCCACGGCGTGGACTTGAACTCGGGGTGGAACTGCACGCCGATGAACCAGGGGTGCACGGCCTTGGGCAGCTCGACGATTTCGGTGAGTTGCTCGCGTTGCGTCAGCGCCGAGATCACCAGACCGGCCTGGCGCAGCTGGTCGAGGTAATTGACGTTGGCTTCGTAGCGGTGGCGGTGGCGCTCGGTCACCACGTCGCCATAGATGCTGTGGGCGAGGGTGCCGGCCTGCACGTCGGAGCTTTGCGCGCCCAGGCGCATGGTGCCGCCCAGGTCGGAGCTGGCGCTGCGGGTCTGGATGCTGCCGTCGGCGTCTTTCCACTCGGTGATCAGGGCGATCACCGGGTGCGGCGTGGCCGGGTCGAACTCGGTGCTGTTGGCACCGGCGAGGCCGGCCACATGGCGCGCGTATTCGATGGTGGCCACCTGCATGCCCAGGCAGATGCCCAGGTAGGGCACCTTGTGCTCGCGGGCGAAGCGGGCGGTGTTGATCTTGCCTTCGACGCCGCGCAGACCGAAACCGCCGGGCACCAGGATCGCGTCGTACTGCGCGAGCTTGTCCGCGGCATTGGCGCCTTCCATGGTCTCGGAATCCACGTGGTCGATCTTCACGCGCACGTGGTTGCGCATGCCGGCGTGGCGCAGGGCCTCGTTGACCGACTTGTAGCTGTCCGACAGGTCGACGTATTTGCCGACCATGGCGATCCTGACTTCACCTTGAGGGTGCTCGGTCTCGTGCACCAGTTCGTCCCAGCGCTTGAGGCTGGTGGGTGGCGTGTTCAGGCGCAGCTTGTCGCAGATCAGGCCGTCCAGGCCCTGCTCGTGCAGCATGCGCGGCACCTTGTAGATGGTGTCCACATCCCACATGGAGATCACGCCCCATTCGGGCACGTTGGTGAACAGCGAAATCTTGGCGCGCTCTTCCTCGGGGATGCGGCGGTCGGCGCGGCAGAGCAGGGCGTCGGCCTGGATGCCGATCTCGCGCAGCTTCTGCACCGTGTGTTGCGTGGGCTTGGTTTTCAGCTCGCCGGCGGCCGCGATCCACGGCAGGTAGGTCAGGTGCACGAAGGCGGTGTTGTTCGGCCCCATGCGCAGGCTCATCTGGCGCACCGCTTCGAGGAAAGGCAGGGACTCGATGTCGCCCACCGTGCCGCCGATTTCGACGATGGCCACGTCCACCGCGTCGGGCGTGCCGATGCCGGCGCCGCGCTTGATGAATTCCTGGATCTCGTTGGTGACGTGCGGGATGACCTGCACCGTCTTGCCGAGGTAGTCGCCGCGGCGTTCCTTCTCCAGCACCGACTGGTAGATCTTGCCGGTGGTGAAGTTGTTGGTCTTCTTCATGCGCGTTTCGATGAAACGCTCATAGTGACCGAGGTCCAGGTCGGTTTCGGCCCCGTCGTCGGTCACGAAGACCTCGCCATGCTGGAAGGGCGACATGGTGCCCGGGTCCACGTTGATGTACGGGTCGAGCTTGATGAGGGTGACTTTGAGGCCGCGCGATTCGAGGATCGCAGCCAGGGAAGCAGAAGCAATGCCCTTGCCAAGGGAGGACACCACACCGCCGGTGACGAACACAAATTTGGTCATGTCTCGGGCGAGCCATTCGCTCGCAGGAGGTGGAAATGGCGATTATAAAGGCCACCCCCCAGCGCCCTCTCGGTCCGGGCCCGGTGGCCCGGCGTCGGTTGCTGGTGGGCTCAGTTGTTGCCGCGCACGCGCAGCAGGAAGTTGCGCTCGAGCTTGCCGCTGCCGCCGACCACCTGGGCCGTGACGGTGATCAGGAAGTCCTCGTCGGTCGCGCCGGTGTTGTCGTAACACTCGGGATAGCCCTTGCAGGTCTGGGTGATCAGACCCGTGGTGGTGTCCAGCTGCAGGTTCCTGGCCAGCTCGGCCACCGCGTCGGCCGAGGCGCTGATGGCATCGATCTTCATCGAGTAGTTCAGGCTCGTGCCGGCGGGCACGCTGGCCGAGGTGTCGATGGCCCAGAGCGAGTGGGTCCTGGTGCTGGGGTTGTAGGCCGGATTCTTCAGGCCGAAGTCGGCCTCGGTGCCCAGGTAGAAAGTGCCGTTGGGTTTGAGCTTGTCGAGCGGGAAATAACCATCGCTGTCGGCGAACCAGAGGTTGCTCAGGGCGCCGCCGGTGGGCACGGCGTCGTTGTCCGAGGCATCGGATCCACCGCCGCAGGCGACCAGCGCGCTCAGCACGGCGCCCACGATGACGCCCTGGGCCAGTGTGCGTGGTTTGAATTTCATGTTCATGGGTGTTGGGGTCTGCGGGAAATGGGCTGTGGCGGCATTATGTCTGCTGTGGCACCCCCGCGCGCACCGGGCGCCGCACCGTCCACTCAGGGGCCTCGCCCACCCCCACCGCGGCGGCGGTTGAACTGCTACATTGCGCGCATGAACGACCTCGCCGGAAAACACATCGTCCTCGGCCTCTCGGGCGGCATCGCCTGCTACAAGGCGGCCGAGCTCTGTCGATCGCTGATCAAGGAGGGGGCCACGGTGCAGGTGGTGATGACCGAAGCGGCCGAGCAGTTCATCACCCCGGTGACGATGCAGGCGCTGTCGGGCCGACCGGTGTTCAGCTCGCAGTGGGATGCGCGCACCTCGGGCGGCGTGGACAACAACATGCCCCACATCAACCTCAGCCGCGAGGCCGACGCGATCCTGGTGGCGCCAGCCAGTGCCGACTTCATGGCCAAGCTGCTGCACGGCCGCGCCGACGAACTGCTCAGCCTGATGTGCCTGGCCCGTCCGCGCGATCAGGTGCCGCTGATCCTGGCGCCCGCCATGAACCGCGAAATGTGGTCGCACCCCGCCACGCAGCGCAACGTGACCCAGTTGCGCGCCGACGGCACGACCGTGCTCGATGTGGGCGTGGGCGACCAGGCCTGCGGCGAAACCGGCGACGGCCGCATGCTGGAGCCCGAGGAGTTGCTGTACGAGCTGGTGCGGTTCTTTTCGCCCAAGCCCCTGGCCGGCCAGCAGGTGCTGGTGAGCGCCGGGCCCACGTTCGAGGCCATCGACCCGGTGCGCGGCCTGACCAACCTCTCCAGCGGCAAGATGGGTTTTGCCATCGCGCGGGCCGCCCACGAAGCGGGCGCCCAGGTGACGCTGGTGGCCGGGCCGGTGAGCCTGCCCACGCCACGCGGCGTGGGGCGCATCAACGTGAAGTCGGCGCTGAACATGCAGAAGACGCTCAACGTGCTGAGCCAGAGCGCCAGCGTGTTCGTCTCGGCCGCCGCGGTGGCGGACTGGCGACCGGTGCAGGCGGCCGAACAGAAGATCAAGAAAGACGGCTCGGGCGAGGTGCCCACGCTGTCTTTTGTGGAAAACCCCGACATCCTGGCCGGCATCGCGGCCAGTGCCCGCGCCCAGAACGGCGCGCTGTATTGTGTGGGCTTCGCGGCGGAAAGCCAGGACCTGCTGGCCCTGGCACAGAGCAAGCGGGTGCGCAAGGGCGTGCCCCTGCTGGTGGGCAACATCGGCCCCGACACCTTTGGCCAGGACGACAACGCCCTGCTGCTGGTCGACGAACACGGCGTGACCGAGCTGCCGCGTGCCGACAAACTGGTGCTGGCGCGCCAGCTGGTGGCGGAAATCGCCCGCCGCCTGCCCGAACACAAAGCCGCCTGACGGGCGCAGGGGCCACACCCCCTTGCGGGTGGCTGCCGCGGGTTCTATGATTCACAAAATAAGCAATTACTTATTTTGTGAATGCCATCCCGCAGGAGACAGCCCATGAACCCCGATCTTTCCGCGACACCGCGAAACCGCCGCCAGTGGCTGCGCATGGCCACCGGCCTGGGGCTGGGGGCGGCCGGCCTGGCGCTGGTGCCCGAAGCGCGGCTGTTTGCCCAGCAGGTGCAGGAATTCATCGAAGGCCCGCCGGTGCCCGATGTCGCGCCCGAGCAGCTCTCGCCCCACGTGTGGATGGTGTACGCCAAGGACGGCTTTCCAAACCAGGCGAACCAGGGCCTGATGGCCAGCGTGCTGTTCGTGGTGACGCGCCAAGGCGTGGTGGTGCTCGACAGCGGCGCCTCGCTGCAGATCGGCCAGATGGCGATCCGCATGATCAAGACCGTGACGCCCAAGCCGGTGATCGCGGTCTTCAACAGCCACTACCACGGCGACCACTGGCTGGGCAACCACGCCTTTGCCGAAGCCTTTGGTAAAGACCTGCCGATCCATGCGCTGGCCCACACCCGCGACCAGATCGCCGGCCACGAGGGCAATCTCTGGCGCAGCCTGATGGAGCGCTGGACCAACCAGGCCACCCTGGGCACGAAGGTGGTGGCGCCCAACAAGGTGGTGGAAAATGGCCAGGTGTTCGACTACGGCGACGTGCAGATCAGACTGCACCATTACGGCCGCGCCCACACCCCGTCCGACCTGTGCCTCGAGATCGTGCAGGACAAGCTCACCTACGTGGGCGACATCGCGATGGCCAACCGCATCGCCAACATCGACGACGGCTCCTACCCCGGCACGTTCAGGTACTACGACGCGATCAAGAAGGCCGCCGGCGAGCAGCTCTGGGTGCCCGGCCACGGCCGCGGCAGCAAGGACCTGCTCGACACCTACGGAACCTTCATGAAAGGCATCTGGGAGCCCTGTGTACAGGCGGTGAAAGAGGGCATCCCGCTGGATGGCGCCAAGGACTTGGTGCTCAAAGACCCCCGCGTCGCCAGCCGCGCCAAAACCATGGACGGCTTCGACAGCAACATCGGCAAATACACCAGCCTGGCGTATCTCGAAGCCGAGAAGGAAACCTTCTGAGCCGAAGGGAAGTTCAACCCAGAGCACCGCGGAACTGGCTTTGCCAGGCCGCAGGTGCTGCCCCTTGAGGGGCGGAGCGGCCACACGAAGTAGGCAAGCGATGGGGGTGGTCCTACCTCCACCACGGCAGCAGCCGCTTCATGGCGGCGACTTCACCGCTGTGGTCGCTCGCGTAGCCGGGCAATGCGTCGAGCCGGGCATGCCAGCGCGGGCTGCGCATCAGCTCCAGCAGGCGCTGCACACCTGGTGTGTCCAGCGCCGACTTCAGACACACCAGCAGGTAACGCTCTTCGGTCAGGGGCACGAAGCCCAGCCCCTGGTCGCGGGTCGCGTATTCGGTGCCCAGGCCCACGTCGGCATCGCCGCTGGCCACCGCCTGGGCCACCGCCGCGTGGGAGCTTTCGACGTGCTCGAAGCCGTGAATATCTGCCGGATGCAGCTGCGCCTGTGCCATCAGCTCTTCGAGCAGCAGGCGCGTGCCGGTGCCCCGGGCGCGGTTGACGAAGCGTGCCCGCAGGCCCGCCACGTCGGCCATGTCACGCAGACCCAGCGGGTTGCCGGGCGCCACCATCAGGCCCTGGGTGCGGCGCGCGAAGCCGATGATCTTGTGTGTGCCCGGCTTGAGCAGGGGGCGGTAGGTGCGCGCGCTCAGGCTGGCCGCGTCGGCGAAGGGCTGGGTGTGAAAACCGGCCAGCAGGCAGCGCCCCTCGTTGAGCGCGCGGATCGCGTCCACGCTGCCGCAGAAGCGGATGTCCAGGTGCAGCCGCGAGCTGGCGCTGGTGCCTTGGGTGTCCATGCCGGCGGCCAGGTCCTGCAGCTCGGTGAGCGCGTGGTCGTGGCTGGCGTAGAGCGTGAGCACTTCGCTGCCGCTGGACGGCGGCTCGAACGCCCGGGAAAACGCGCGCTCCAGCTCGGCGCGCAGGTGTTCCATCTGCGGCCCCAGGCGCGCCTGCGCCAGCCGCTCGGCCATCAGCAGGCGCTGCCCGAACGGGCTGAGCATGGCGGCCTGGCCCCGTTCCCAGACGATGAGTTCCTGGCCGAGCTCGGTTTCCCAGGCCTTGAGCTGTCCCCAGACGTGGCGGTAGGACAAGCCCAGTTGCCGCGCCGCGGCCGAGATGGAACCGTGTTCGCGCACCGCGTGCAGCACGTCCATCATGGCGTTGCGCAGCAGCACCGGGTGGGCCGTGCGGCCGCCCCCGTGCGCGCTCAGCGAATAGGACAGTTCAACCTTTCTCATCGGCGCGAGTGTGCCTCAAGCCTTGCCGCCGCCGGCCCGGCGCCTATGCACGCGGGTTCATACCGCGTCACTACGTACTCCCAAACCCGCAGCGCCCGCGTAAGCTCCTGCGCAAGCTATGAACACCTTTTCCGACAGCGTGGGCACCGCGCTGCAGCTCATCCTTTCGGGCGACGCCGGGCTCTGGACCATCGTCATGCGCTCCCTCGCCGTGAGTGCCACGGCCTGCCTGCTGGCCTGCAGCGTGGGGCTGTTGCTGGGCGCCTGGCTCGCGGCGGTCCGGTTTCCCGGGCGCTCCGTGGTGCTGACCTTTCTCAACACCTTCCTGGCCATCCCTTCCGTGGTGGTGGGCCTGGTGATCTACCTGCTGCTCTCGCGCACCGGTCCGCTGGGCTTTCTGGGCTGGCTGTTCAGCTTCCAGGCCATGGTGCTGGCGCAGGCCATCCTGGTGCTGCCGCTGGTCACGGCGCTCACGCGCCAGGTGGTGGAAGACGCCGACCGCGATCACGGTGAACAGCTCGGCTCGCTGGGCGCGGGCCTGGGCCTGCGCAGCCTGCTCATGGCCTGGGACGAGCGCTACGCCTTGCTCACCGTGCTGATCACCGCCTTTGGCCGTGCGGTGTCGGAAGTGGGCGCGGTGATGATCGTGGGCGGCAACATCGAAGGCTTCACCCGCGTCATGACCACGGCCATCGCGCTCGAAACCAGCAAGGGCGACCTGCCGCTGGCGCTCGGGCTGGGCATCGTGCTGCTGGCTGTGGTGCTGCTGCTCAACAGCGCGGTGGCCCTGCTGCGCCGCTGGCGCGAGCACCTGGACGGCGGCGACCTGCGGATGGCCACCACATGAGGATCGAACGCCCCACCGAAGGCAGCGCCGCCGGCGCCAGCGTGCGGCATGGCACCGTGCTGGCGCTGCAGGGCGTGAGCGTGAGCCTGGGCCCGGCGGCCCAGGTGGAAGCGCTGCGCGGCATCACGCTGGCCATCCGGGCCGGCGAGCGCGTGGCGCTGGTGGGCCCCAACGGTTGCGGCAAGAGCACGTTGTTGCGCGCGCTGCACGGCCTGCTGCCCATCGCGCTGGGGCAGCGCCAGGTGCCGCAGGACTCGCGCATCGCCATGCTGTTCCAGCGGCCCCACATGCTGCGCATGTCGGTGCGGCGCAACCTGCAGCTGGGCCTGTGGCTCAGCGGCGTGCCCTGGCGCCAGACCGATGCGCGCGCCCGGCAGGCGCTGGCCCGGGTCGATCTGGCGCACCTGGCCGAACGCAACGGCCGCGCGCTCTCGGGCGGGCAGCAGCAGCGCGTGGCGCTGGCGCGCGCCTGGGCGCTGCGGCCCGACGTGTGGCTGCTCGACGAACCCACCGCCAGCCTGGACCCGCACGCCAAACGCGACGTGGAGGCGCTGATCGCCGACTTCGGCGACGAGCTGCCCGCGCCCGGCCGGCTGCCGCCCACGCTGGTGTTCGCCAGCCACAACCTCGGCCAGGTCAAGCGCCTGGCCAGCCGCGTGATCTACCTGGAGCAGGGGCGCTTGCTCGCCGACCTGGCGGTGAACGACTTTTTCAGCCACGCCTTCCTGGAGGCCCACTGCCCCCAGGCCCATCTGTTCGTCAAGGGAGAAACCGCATGAACATGAATCACCCCCGCCGCGCTGCGCGCGACCCCCTCAAGGGGGCGATGCGATGTGGCCCGGCGAAGCCGGTTCCACCGCATCTCTGGTGGTCACCCCTTCGCGCCGGCAGTTGGATTGGTCGGCTTTCTGGCCGCGCTGTGCGCGATGGGGCCGTCCGTGTTGCCGCCGGCATGCTGTCGGCCGGTCTGCTGGTCAGCACCGCCGCGCTCGCGCAGAGCAGCATCGTCGTCGCCTCCACCACGTCCACCGAACAGTCGGGTCTGTTCAGCTACCTGCTGCCCGAGTTCAAAAAAGCCAGCGGCATCGACGTGAAAGTGGTGGCGCTGGGCACCGGCCAGGCGATCGACATGGCCCGCAGGGGTGACGCCGACGTGCTGTTCGTGCACGACCAGGTGGCCGAGGAAAAATTCGTGGCCGAGGGCTTTGCCGCGAAACGCCAGGAGGTCATGTACAACGACTTCGTGCTGATCGGCCCCAAGGCCGACCCGGCGGCTACCCGCGGCAGCAACATCGTGGCCGCGCTCAAGAAAGTGGCCACGGCCAACGCGCCCTTCATCTCGCGCGGCGACAAGAGCGGCACGCACGCGGCCGAACTGCGCTTCTGGAAGATGGCTCAGGGGGAACCCATCGGAACCGCGCAACCCGCCTTGATGGAGTTTCTTTCCAAAGGTGCGGCGTACAGGTCTTGCGGCTGTGGCATGGGCCCGGCCCTGAACATCGCCGCCAGCAGCGGCGCCTACGTGCTGGCCGACCGCGGCACCTGGCTCAATTTCAAGAACCGCGCCGACCTGGCGGTGCTGGTCGAAGGCGACAAGCGCCTGTTCAACCAGTACGGCGTGATGCTCGTGAGCGCCGCCAAACACCCGCAGGTGAAAACCGCCGAAGGCCAGAAGTTCGTGGACTGGGTGACGGGCGACGCTGGGCAGAAGGCCATCGCCTCCTACAAGATCGGTGGCGAGCAGCTGTTCTTCCCGAATGCTGCCTCAGCCGCCCGCTGACCTCACCTCATGGCTCTGTACGCTGACGGCGTGAGCCCCACCGATTTGCGGAACTGGCGTGTGAACGAGGCCTGGTCGGCGTAGCCACACGCCAGGGCAATCTCGCTGATCGGGTCCCGGGCGTGGCGCAACAAGTCGCACGCCCGCTCGATGCGCGCCCGGATCACGTATTGACCCGCCGTCACGCCAAACAGGCCGCGGATGCGCTGGTCCAGTTGAAACACCGACAGGCCGGCCAGGGCGGCGAGTTCTTCCAGCGGCAGGGGCGAGTCCAGGTGCTGCGCAACGTGCTCGATGACGCGCGACACCGCGGCGGCCTCGTTCGTTGAGCCCATGGGCTGCTGGATGTCGCGCGACAAGCCGGCCAGCCCGACGATGCGGCCTTGCGGGTCGGTGATCGCCACCTTCCAGGTGAGGCACCAGCCCGGTTTCCGGTTGCCGTACAGGTGCAGCTCCAGCTGAGCGTTGATCGCGGGGCCGCCTTGCAGGACGCGGCGGTCCTGCTGCGAAAACCCGGAGCCCAGCGGGAGCGGGAACACCTGTTCCGCCGTCTTGCCGATCAGCTCTGCCTTGTGCTCGAAGCCGCAGCGCTTGACCAGGGTGTGATTGACCGCCGTGTAGCGGCCCTGCGTGTCTTTCAGGAAGAACACGGTGTCGGGCACGTGGTCGAACAGCAGGTCGCCCCGGAACCACCCGTGGTCGATCAGGAGCCCCGGTGACAGGGGTGCTGGCAGAGAAACATCCATGGCATTCAGGGTCCGAGCGTTTGTGCAATTTCCCCAGTCGGCACCCCACTTTCCGACAAGACGTGGAGCGCCCAAGCTGCGAGACTGCCGGCAGCTTAACAGCCACTTCAACGGAGCACCCCACCCATGAGCAGCAGCATTTTCAGCGGCACGATCCCCGCCTTGATGACCCCTTGCACGCCCGACCGGCAACCGGATTTCGACGCCCTGGTCCGAACCGGCCGCGACCTCATCGAAGCCGGCATGTCGGCCCTGGTGTACTGCGGCTCCATGGGCGACTGGCCCCTGCTGAGCGACGAGCAGCGCATGGAAGGCGTCGAGCGGCTGGTGCGCGCGGGCCTGCCCGTGGTCGTGGGCACCGGGGCGCAGAACACGGCCCGCGCCAGCGCGCTGGCCGCGCACGCCAGGGTCTGCGGCGCCAAGGGGCTGATGATCATTCCCCGCGTGCTGTCGCGCGGCAACTCGGCGGCGGCCCAACGCGCCCACTTCAGCGACATCCTGAGCGCGGCGGTCGACCTGCCCAGCGTGATCTACAACAGCCCCTACTACGGCTACGAAACCAAGGCCGACCTGTTTTTTGAACTGCGCTCGCGCTTTTCCCACCTGATCGGTTTCAAGGAGTTCGGCGGCGCGGCTTCCTTGCGCTACGCGGCGGAGCACATCACCTCGCGCGATGCGGGCGTGACGCTGATGGTCGGGGTGGACACGCAGGTGTTCCACGGCTTCGTCAATTGCGGCGCCCAAGGCGCCATCACCGGCATCGGCAACGTGTTGCCCAAGGAAGTGCTGCACCTGGTGGCCCTGTGCGAGCAGGCGGCCCGTGGCGACGCGCTGGCCCGCCAGCGTGCGCAAGAGCTGGAAGCGGCGCTGGCGGTGCTGTCGTCTTTTGACGAAGGCGTGGACCTGGTGCTGTACTTCAAGCACTTGATGGTGCTGCAGGGCCACAAGGCCTACACCTTGCATTTCAACCCCAGTGATGCGCTGTCGGACAGCCAGCGCCGCTACGCCTCCCGCCAACTGGAGCTCTTCAAACGCTGGTACGCCAGCTGGCCGGGGAGGGCCTGACCATGGCACCGAACATCACACGGATCGAGATGCAGGTCATCGACTCCCACACCGAGGGCGAGCCCACGCGCCTGGTGGTGGCCGGTGGGCCGCCACTGGGCCACGGCCCCTTGAGCGAACGCAAAGCCCTCTTTGCCCGCGACTTCGACCACTACCGCGTGCTGGCGGCCAACGAACCGCGCGGCTACGACGCGGTGGTCGGCGCCTTGCTGTGCGAGCCGGTGGACAGCAGCTGCGCCGCCGGTCTGATCTTCTTCAACAACACCGGCTACCTCGGCATGTGCGGCCACGGCACTATCGGCGCCGCCGTCACACTGGCCCACATGGGCCGCATCGCGCCCGGCGTGCACCGCTTCGAAACACCGGTCGGCGTGGTGAGCGTGCACCTCCGGTCCGCCCATGAGGTGACGATCCAGAACGTCGAGAGCCAGGTCTTCCGGCGCGACGTGGCGATCGACGTGCCCGGCCTGGGGCGGATCGTGGGCGACGTCGCCTGGGGTGGCAACTGGTTCTTCCTGTGCCACAGCACGCCGTGTGAACTCACGCTGCAGAACATCGGCGAACTCACCCGCCAGGCCGAGGCCGTCAAGGCGGTGCTGGTGCGCCAAGGCATCACCGGGCGCGACGGTGCCGAGATCGATCACATCGAGTTCTTCGGCCCTGCCTTGGCCGCCGACGCGCACAGCCGCAACTTCGTGCTGTGCCCCGGCGGCGCTTACGACCGCTCCCCCTGCGGCACCGGCACCAGCGCCAAACTGGCCTGCCTCGCCGCAGCCGGCAAGCTGCAGCCGGGCGACACCTGGGTGCAGGAAAGCGTGATCGGCAGCCGCTTCGAGGCCAGCTACCAGCCCACCGAACACGGCGTCATCCCCAGCATCACCGGCCGCGCCTACGTCACCGCCGAAGCGCGGCTGATCGCCGACCCGGCCGACCCCCTGCTGCCCGCGGCATTCCGCGCGGCGCTGGCCTGAGTCGTCAGGCGCATGAGTTCCGCGATGAACCCCGAGCCTGCACCCGCCGACGTGGCGGTGGTGGGCGCCGGCATCATCGGCCTGTCGGTGGCGATGTACCTGGTGACCCAGGGCCGTTCGGTGCTGCTGATCGACCGCAAAGGCATTGCCCAGGAAACCAGCGCCCAGAACGCCGGCGCGCTGGCCTTTTCCGACATCCTGCCCCTGGCCTCGCCACGCATCCTGCGCCAGGCGCCGCGCTGGTTGCTCGACCCGCTGGGGCCGCTGGCCATCCGCCCGGGTTACGCGCTGCGGATGCTGCCCTGGCTCATGCGCTTCGGCCTGGCCAGCCGGCCTTCGGCCTACCGCGCGAGCCTGCAGGCCCAGACGAAGCTGATGCAGCTGGCCGCGCCCGCGTTTCACGCCATGCTGGCGCGCGCGAAGGCTTCGCACATGATCCGCCAGGACGGCTCCTTGCAGGTCTATGAAAGCGACGCCGAGTTCCAGTCGAACCTCGCGGGCTGGCAGCTGCGCGCCGAAGCGGGCATCGCCTTCGAGCACGTGAAGGGTGAGCGGCTGCGGGAGCTGCAACCGGGGCTGGCCAGCTCCATCGTCGCGGGCACGTTCGTGCCGCACTGGGAAACCGTGAGCGACCCGTTCGAGGTGGCTTCGGCGCTGGGGCGCCACGTGCTGCAGGCGGGCGCCGCCTGGCGGCAGGCCGAAGTGCGGTCCATCGCCGTGCGCGAGGGTGGTGTGGAACTGCGGCTCGCGCAGGGCGACACCGTGCGTGCCAAACAGGCGGTGATCGCCACCGGCGCGTGGTCGCGCCAGCTCGCGGCCCAGCTGGGCGATGCGATCCCGCTGGACACCGAGCGCGGCTACAACACCACGCTGCCGCCCGGGGCGTTCGACCTCAAGCGCCAGATCATCTTTGGCGCCCATGGTTTTGTGGTCACCCCGTTGTCCACCGGTATCCGCGTGGGTGGGGCGGTGGAGCTGGGGGGCCTGAAGCTGCCGCCCAACTTCGAGCGATCGGCCCACATGCTGGGCAAGGCCGCGCGCCTGCTGCCGGGGCTGCGCACCGAGGGCGGCACGCAGTGGATGGGCTACCGCCCCTCGCTGCCCGACTCCCTGCCCGTCATCGGGCATGCCAGCGCCAGCCGGCAGGTGGTGTACGCCTTCGGGCACGGGCATCTGGGCCTGACGCAAAGCGCCGCCACCGGGCATCTGGTGGCCCAGTTGCTGGCGGAGCGAACCCCGTCCATCGCACTCGAAGCTTTTCGGCCCGACCGCTTCCGCTGGACCGGCGCGCCAACGCCGCCCGAGGGCTTCAGCGAACCATCGCTACGCCTTTGATCTGCGCATACACCGGCAGGCCGGGCGCGATGCCCAGCCGCTCGCAAGAGAGCCGGCTGATGCGCGAGAGCAGGCGCGTTTCCAGCCCCAGCCGCAGGCCCACCAGCACCTGGCCCGGGCCGTCCTCGCTCACGTCGGCCACGGTGGCCGGCAGGCAGTTGAGCACGCTGGTCTGCTGCGGCAACGCCAGCGACAGGCTCACGTCCCGCGCCTGGATGCGCACGCGCACCGGCGTGCGGTCCGGCAGCGGTGTGGCGCGGGTTTGCGGCAGCAGCAGCGTGCCGCCGTCAAAGCGCAGTTCACACAGGCCGCTGTCGCTCTGCAGGCCGCAGGTGAGCGCTTCCACCAGCGCGCCAGCGCTGTCGCCGTGGGCCAGCGGCAGGTCGGCGCGGGTCATCAGCTCCAGCACCGGCCCTTGCGCCAGCACCCGGCCCTGCTCCAGCAGCACCACGTGGTCGGCCAGGCGCGCCACCTCGTCCACCGAGTGCGTCACGTAGACCACCGGGATGTCCAGCGTCTGGTGCAACTGCTCCAGCCAGGGCAGGATCTCGGCCTTGCGCGGCGCGTCCAGTGCGGCCAGGGGCTCGTCCATCAGCAGCACGCGCGGGCTGGCGGCCAGCGCCCGGGCCATGGCCACGCGCTGGCGCTCGCCGCCCGAGAGTTCGTGCGGCATGCGCCGCAGCAGGTGGCCGATGCCCAGCAGCGCCAGGCCGTGGTCCCAGCCGTAGCGGCGCTGCGCGGCGGGCGTGCGGCGGTAGCCGAAGCGGATGTTGTCCTGCACGCTGAGGTGGTCGAACAGGCTGGCCTCCTGAAACACATAGCCCAGCGCGCGCCGGTGCGGCGGCACGAACAGCCCCTGGGCGCTGTCTTGCCACAGCTCGCCGCCCACGCTCAGGCGCCCGCTGGTCGTGGGCTCCAGGCCGGCGAGCACGCGCAGGCAGGTGGTCTTGCCCGAGCCCGAGGCGCCAAACAGCGCGGTCAGCCCGCGGCCCGGCAGCGTGAGGTCCAGGACCAGCGTGAAGGCGCCGCGCGCCAGCCGGGTTTGCAGGGTCAGTCCGGAGGTCATGAGGCACTCCGGCGGCGGCGCGCGTTGTAGAGCTGCAAAGCCAGCAGCACGGCAAACGAAAACACCAGCAACACGGCGGCCAGGCGGTGGGCCTCGCCGTATTCCAGCGCCTCCACGTGATCGTAGATCTGCACCGAGGCCACGCGCGTTTCGCCCGGGATGTTGCCACCCACCATGAGCACCACGCCGAACTCGCCCACCGTGTGGGCAAAGCTCATGATGACGCCCGTGACCAGCCCGGGGCGGCACAGCGGCAGCACGACGCTGAAAAACGTGTCCAGCGGCGAAGCCCGCAGGCTGGCCGCCACCTCCAGCGGGCGGTTGCCCATGGCCTCCATGGCGTTGTGCACCGGCTGCACCATGAACGGCAGCGAATAGAACACCGAGGCCACCACAAGGCCCGTGAAGCTGAAGGGCAGCAGACCCAGGCCAAGCGCCTGCGTCCATTGGCCGACCGGGCCGTTCGGCCCCATGGCCACCAGCAAGTAGAAGCCCAGCACAGAAGGCGGCAGCACGATGGGCAGCGCCACCACCGTGGCCAGCGGCGTCTTGAGCCACGAGCGCGTGCGCGCCAGCCACCAGGCCAGTGGCACACCCAGCAGCAGCAGGATGGCCGTGGTCAGCGTGGCGACCTTCAAAGTCAGCCCGATGGCCTGGAGATCGGCAGGGGTCAGCAGCATGGGGGTCTATGTTGGCAGGCGTGGTTTGCCCCAGAACCCGGCGCAACGGGCTTGGCCGGGGCGCATCGGGTTGCCCCCTGGAGGGGGTCGCGCGCAGCGCGGCGGGGGTGGTTCATGGCGTATAGCCGTACGAGCGGATCAGGTCTTTGACGTTCGGGCTCTTGAGCAGCGCCAGCAGCGCCTGGGCCGCTTCATTGCCCGCACCGCGTTTGAGCAATACTGCGTCCTGCCGGATCGGGTCGTAGAGCGCCTGCGGCACCACCCACATCGAGCCGTCCTTGAGCCGCCCGCCCTCCAGCACCTGCGACATCGCCACAAAGCCCACCGCGGCGTTGCCGGTGTGCACGAAGCTGTAGGTCTGGCCGATGCTCTCGCCCTGCACCAGCTTCGGCGCGAGCGCGGCGCTCAGGCCCAGCCGGTCCATCGCCTGCACCGCCGCCGCGCCGTAGGGCGCCAGCTTGGGCGCAGCGTGGGCCACCTTGCCCAGGCCGGGGCTTTTGAGCACGTCGCCCCGCGCATCCACCGTGGTGGCGCTGGCCGACCACAGCACCAGCTTGCCGGTGGCGTAGGTGAAGCGGCTGCCCGGCTGCGTCAAACCCTCTTTCTCCAGTGCCTCGGGTGTCTTGGCGTCGGCCGCCAGCAACAGGTCAAACGGCGCGCCGTTCCTGATCTGCGCATAGAGCTTGCCGGTGGAGCCCAGCGTAATCTTCAGCGTGTGCCCCGTGGTCTTTTCCAGCACGGCAGCGATGGCCTTGATCGGCTCGGCGAAGTTGGCCGCCACCGCCACCTGGGCTTCGGCGGCCTGGGTGGCGCTGTGGGCTAGCGTGGCGAAGAGCAGGGCGGCGAGGGGAAGGGAGGGTAGGCGCATGGGGATCTCGGGCGGTTTGCTGGGACGGTTGCAGGACGGCGAGCGCTCGCTATCCCAAAATGGAATAGCGAGTGTATCAAGGCTTGGGCTGTCGCGGCGCATGCTCGGTGATACCCAGAATTGGGAGGGCTTCAAACGGCAAAGCACACGAGAACCTGAACCCGAAAGGCTGCACCGGGCTATAGTGCATGCGGCGGGCGGGTTGGTCGAAGTAGGTCGCTTCTCTCATGGAGCCCAAAGACAGCGGCGGCGACTTTGGCGGTTTTGTTGTATCTGGATACTTATCCATGATAAGAAGATGGGCCCACGATTTCAAATGAACTTTTTGGCTGTCAGTGGCCACGTTATCCGATAGTTGCCGGGCATATTCGGTGATGAGTCGTCTACATCAAAGCTGAGTGAAAAAATGGAACCAATTTTTCGAACTATTCACAAAAACGATCCAGAGGTCGAAGAAGCGCATGCTATGTGTGCTGACACGATAGATCAGTTTGTTGAGCTGGTTAAGAGGTCTGAAGAGCCAGTCTATATGGCTAAATTACGTTTTCGTGATCCTGATCTGTCTGAAGAAGGGAATGACTTCTTATTCTATTTGTGGCTGTCAGAAGTGGTATTTCATAAAGATGAAAATATGCTTTCAGGTGTATTCTTTGAAGTTCCTGAAGGTTTTGAAAAATGGCATCACGTTGGCAAAAGAATCGGATTTGACCCTGAGGATGTTTTTGATTGGATGGTTATTGATTCCCAGGAGAGTATGAGGGGTGGATTTACTATTAGAGTTACCAGAAGTAGGCTCGAAACAGAAGAGGAAAAGAAAAATTACGATAGATATATTGGGGTAAGCAATTATCAATCTGTTTAGCTCCAAAGTAGTGGTAAATCACTTGGTAAGTTGCTTCAGCAACGTACAAACTGCGGCTGAGCTTGGTGTTAGGCGTCCGGGAGCACAGGTTGAGCTATTCGCACAAAGTCTTCGTATTCGACTCGGATTCATTCGAGCGCGAACTAGCGCCGTTGCTTCGGCTCGCACTCACACAAGATGAATCCAAGCTATTGATCTCTTTTATCGAGACGAATCGACACTCGCTCCGCGATCCATATGAAGGGGGGGCCGCTTTCTCCACAGTTGCAATCATTGCTCTCATCGGGCGATGTTCAGGAGTTGGGAGACTTTGCACTAACGCGCTACTACCAACCAACTGAAGACTTCGGAGTGGCTGAAGATTGGAGCAATCTCTTGGAAAGCGAACCCCAAACTCAGGAAGTAGGCAAGCCTGCGATGTTGACACCCAACCCTTCAATCATATGGAGCAGACCATGACGCCTGAGTTGTTCGTTCAAGAATTTTGGGAGCTCAAGGAGTACATCGAAAAGGCTTACTTTTCCGAGAGTTCGGATATATCCCGAGTTGGGCGCCTGCAAGCTGCAGGTTTTAGTCCACGTCAAATTGAAATGACAAAAAGTCTTGTATCTGAGGCGCTCACTGACGCTTTGTATACTGTTCTTCTTGGACTTGAGGGGAGTGCCGCTATAAGTTGCCATCAAGAAATGTATAAGCTGCTAGATGAATCTGGTCGAGAATTGACGGGAAAAATTGAAAGCTTGGCGTGGGAGCGATTTCACGGTAAAGACGCATAATAAAGCGCGGCAACACACCACTGTGTGGCTAGATATTTTGCAAATAGTGTTTATGTGGTTTTGCTATGAAAAATATTCCACATCGCACTGCTTGCAAACTGCCGTTGTGCTAAATGTTGTATGAAAAGAGCGCATCATGGAGCTTGTGGAAGAGGAGTTTGTAAAAAAACCGAAAACAATCGAAGATGTAATTCGTTGTTTAAACGGGGTTGTTATGGATTCATCCATTGCTTTCTATGAGGGTTCAAAATTTTGCAGAAATATTCCAGCTGAGTTGATAAAAAGCACCATAAATTCGTTAAGCGAAAAGCTTGATGTTCCAAGGTATACGTTGGCTCTGATGTATTCAATTGACGCTGAAGAATCTGACGAAGAGCTACAAGAAAATTGGCGTAGAAATATAGACGACTTACGCGTATTGTATGGCACCTCACCTAAAGGGACTGCTAGACAGGCTGAAAAGCTTATCAACGTCGGACGCAACACACGGCTGGTAAGAGGAATGTACAAGGCATTAAAATCTGAGATTGAGATTGATCGCAGGGCAATAGAGCCAACATGGCTTGCAGTTTTATATGCTGAAGGGTCAGAGCAATCGGTGGCTGAGTTCAAGCGCATTGTTAACTATCTAAAGCCGGAAACAGTTGCATATCTTGAAAGATATTCCGGCAAGGCAAATGCCATATAACTTGCAAGCTCATGCTGACTTCCATCGAAAAGACCGTTCGCTGCAGATCCCCGTTGAGCGCGTCATGCAGCAACAACTTGATGTGTACAACCGCCGCGATCTCGAAGCATGGCTGGCCACGTGCGCCCCTGGCGGCTTGGAGCGCATCAAGATGATCTGCCTTTACGACGTCCATGCAGGCCTCATCCGCAAGGCCACATTCGCCATCGGTCAAGCGAGAGCAAAGACATGAGGTAGCGACCTGCATCGAGCGTTGGGCGCTGCAGACAGCACACCTTTGCGCTTTCGTGGTCCCAATCCCAACAGCCGCGATCACCTCGCCAACCATTGCACGCCAAACAGCTTTCCGATGACCCCACTCCCGCCAGCCGCACTCTCCGAAGCCCTCGGCTATGCCGCAACAGCTGCGGCTGCAGGCTAGAGGCTGCGTCGCGCCATCATCGTCTTGATCTTGCTGATGGCCCCCGCGGGCAGCAGGCCCTTAGGGCACACGTCGACGCAGTTCAGGATCGAGCGGCATCGGAACAGGCGAAAAGGGTCGTCGAGGTAGTCCAGCCGCTCGGCGGTGGCCGTGTCGCGGCTGTCGACGAGAAAGCGGTAGGCCTGCAACAGGCCGGCCGGCCCGACGTATTTGTCCGGGTTCCACCAGAAGCTCGGACACGCCGATGAGCAGCACGCACACAGGATGCATTCGTACAGCCCGTTGAGCTCTTCGCGCTGCTCGGTGGACTGCAGGCGTTCCCGCTCCGGGGCGGGCGCTTCGTTGATGAGGAAGGGCCTGATCGAGTGGTACTGCTTGAAAAACCCGGTCATGTCGACGATCAGATCGCGGATCACCGGCAGGCCTGGCAAGGGTTTGAGCGTCACCACGCGCGGCAGCGTGTTCATGTTGGTGACGCAAGCCAGTCCGTTCTTGCCGTTGATGTTCATGGCGTCCGAGCCGCAGATGCCTTCACGGCAGGAGCGCCGAAACGACAGGCTCGGGTCCAGCGCCTTGAGGCGCATGAGCACGTCGAGCAACATGCGATCGCCGGGGTGGACGTCGAGCTCCAGCGTCTGCATGGTGGGCTTGGCGTCGAGGTCCGGGTCGTAGCGGTAGATCTTGAAGGTGTGCATGGGGGGCTTTCAAAAAAGGCTCACGACTTCACCAGCCGCTGCATCCAGTCGAGCAACACGGTGGGCAACGAGGCCGGCGTCTGCAGCAAGGCGTGGTGCTGAGCACCAAACACGGCGGGCAGGTAGCTGGCGGCCTGGCGGTCCACAGCCAGGCAGAACGGCGAGATGCCCTGCAGCCTGGCTTCGGTCACGGCCTGGCGGGTGTCTTCGATGCCGTAGCGGCCTTCGTAGACATCGCAGTCGTTGGGTTTGCCGTCGGACAGGAGTAGCAGCAACCGGTGTGTGGCGCCTTCGCGCATGAGCGTGGCGCTGGCGTGGCGCAGGGCGGCGCCGGTGCGCGTGTACTGATCGGGTTCGAGGGCCGCGATGCGCAGCGCCACGGCGGGGCTGTAGGGCTCGTCGAAGCGCTTGATGTCCCAGAGGCTCACGGCGGCGGGCCCGTTGCCCGAGAAGGCCTGCACCGCGAAGGGCTCGCCCATCGCCCCGAGGGCGATGCATACCAGCAGCAGGGCCTCGCGCTCGACGTCGATGACTCGCCGGCTGTTCGAAATCCAGCCGTCGGTGGAGCCGCTGACGTCGATGAGGATCAGGATGGCCATGTCTCGCCGGGTGCGCTGCTGCGAGCAATACAGGTCGTCGGCCATCGGCCAGCCGGCGCGCAGGTTCGCCAGGCCTTCCACGCAGGCTTCAAGGTCGATGTCGTCGCCGTCGGTCTGGCGGCGCCGCAGCGTGCGCTGCGGGCGCAGGGCCGCGAACGCTGGCGGATGGCGCCGAGCAGCGCGTGGTGCGCGGCCAGGGTGTCGTCCACCCATCGCTGTGTGCCGGCCGGTGCCTCGCGCAGCCGCACCGTGGCGCCGGGGTGGCGGTAGGCCGCTGTCCGCCAGTCCCACTCGGGGTAGCAGAACTGTTGCGGGTTGTCGGATGCGGTGGCGCTGGTGTGTCGGGGCCGCACGGCCGGCGGGTCATCGGAGAGCAGCACCTCCGGGGCCTGGCCCGGGGTCCAGACCAGCCGCGCCTGCGCCAGCTCCGAGACCAGGTCGGCGAACTCGTCGGCGCCCGCCGACTGGTCTCGATCGGTGGGCCGCTGCAAACCGAACGGGTCCTCGGCCTGTTCGTGCGGCACGTCGGGCGGGATCATCCACGCGCCCGGCGTCTTCTGATCTTCCTGCTCGGTGCCTTCGCGCACCTCGGGGCGGCGCGTCAGGCGTGCGCTGCGCGGCGCGCGGGTGGTGGCGTTGTCGACCGCGTCATTGCCCGCCAGCGGTGAGCCCGTGGCCGCGCCGGGCGGGCGCAGCTCGCCGGTCCAGCTGTCGCGGAACAGGGGCGATGGGCCCAGGCGCCCGGCGCTGGGTAGGTCGCGGACCATTTCGGCCGCGAGGAGGTGTGCGATGCAGGCCGATTCTTCCGGCGACGTGTGGATGGGTGCGTGCACATTCGGCCCCTCGCAAGGCTGCGCGATCAAGTCGCGCACCCAGGCTTCCAGCGGGCGGCGCGACGCGGTGAACTGCGACAAAGGAGGGCGGGCCGCGAGCGCGGCGCTGCGCAGGCTGTTCAAGGCCCTCGCCATGCCGGGCAACAGCCGCGCCAGCGCCGCGTCGGCCGCCACGGCTTCGATCAACAGGTAGAGGTCGAGCACCAGTGGCGAGGCACCGGGGCCCGGGCCGGCGGCGCTGCCCCGGCTCGCCCGCATGGCCTGCACCAGGGCCAGGGTGCGAAAGCGGTCCATGGCCAGCGTGGCGTCGGCGAGGCCGGTGTCGGGTGGCAACCAGATGCACTGGCCATCGGTGGCCGGCAGCGCGGCGCGCGCGCGCGGGAAGGCTTCGCGCTGGAACGTCTGGGCGAGCAGGGTGGGGCGGGCCGGCGTTTGCGCCGTGCGCAAGCGGTACGAGGTGCCGAACACCGCCTCGATCAGCAGGTCCAGCCGCGGCGCCACGTCCGCCAGCAGGGTCTGGGGCGGGGCGGGCGCCTGGGCCCGGTGCCGTCGCCACAGGGCCTGCGTGAAAACGGTGGCGTGCCGGGCCACGTCGGTGATCACGTCCTCGGCTTCGGCCATGGGGCTGCGCCTCGATCAAACAAATGTGGCGTCGACCAGATCGCGCATCGCGCCCACCAGCGCTTCGTCGTCTGACAGCGGCGACACCACCGCGCTGAGGCAGGCCTGCCGGATCGGGATGCCGCTGACCACCAGCGCAGCCGCAGCGATCAGCAAGCGGGTGCTCGGCACCTCGGCCAGGCCGCGGTCGCGCAGCGCGCGCAGCCGATGCCCGAGCGACACCAGCGCCATGGCCGTGGCGTGGTCGGCGCCGGACTCGCTCTCGATGATCGCCGCCTCGCGCGGGGCAGGGGGAAAGTCGAAGTCGAGTGCCAAGAAGCGCTGCCGCGTGCTGGGCTTGAGGTCTTTCAGCATGCGCTGGTAGCCCGGGTTGTAGGAAATGACCAGCTGGAAGCCGGGCGCGGCCACCAGCGTTTCGCCCGTCTTGTCGATGGGCAGGATGCGGCGGTGGTCGGTCAATGAATGCAGCACCACCATGGTGTCCTGCCGCGCTTCGACCACCTCGTCTAGGTAGCAGATGGCGCCCTCACGCACGGCGCGGGTGAGTGGGCCGTCCTGCCACGTGGTGCCGTCGTGGCGGATCAGGAAACGGCCGATCAGGTCGCTGGCGCTCAGGTCGTCGTGGCAGGAAATCGTGATCAGGGGGCGCCGCAGCTTCCAGGCCATGTGTTCAACAAAACGCGTCTTGCCGCAGCCGGTGGGGCCTTTGAGCATCACGGCCAGCCGCAGGGCGTGGCAGTGTTCGAAGACGGCCACCTCGGCACCCGATGGCAGGTAATACGGCTCGTCGGCGGTCGACCGATCTGATCCGTCCAGTGGGCCAACGGTGTGGAGCAGTGGAGCGGCCAAGGGGTCACTCACAGGGTTGACAAGATGGCTTCGACCTTGGGCGAGCGAGGTGCAGTGGGGTCCGTCTCGACATCGAAGCGCGGTGCATGGCGGAAGAAGTCGTAGATGAACAGCCCCACGCCGATCGCGAACAGCGAGCCGGTGGCGATCAGCATCACGAAGTGCACCTGGATCTTCAGCTGCGCGTCGAGGTAGCCCATGCCCATGATGCGTTCGAGGTAGACCTGCGCGATGCCGGCGGTGGCGAACGACAGCGTCATGCCGAACATGCCGCCGACCTGCATCCAGAACGCCCAGTAGCCGAGGCTGCTGCCCTGTTCGCTGCGCCCCGGCACCATGGCCGGCAGGGCGTAGGTGATCATCGCGAGCACGATCATGGCGTAGGCGCCGTAGAAGGCGGCGTGGCCGTGCATGGCGGTGATCAGCGTGCCGTGGGTCCACTTGTTGACGTCGGGGAAGGTGTGCGCCAGGCCCAGCAGGCCGGCCCCGAACAGGGTGAACAGCGCGCTGCCGATGGTCCAGTGCAAGGCCAGCGTGTTGGGGTGCGAGAGGCCGGCGCGGCGCATGGCCGAATACGCGAACATGGCCATGCCCACCAGCGCGGCAGGTTCCAGCGCGCTGAAGACGCCGCCGATGGGCAGCCAGTACGACGGCACGCCCACCCAGTAGTAGTGGTGCGCCGTGCCCAGGATGCCGGCGATGAAGACCAGGCCCACGATCACGTAGAGCCACTTCTCCATCACCTCGCGGTCGGCGCCGGACAGGCGGATCAGCAGGTAGGCCAGGAAGCCGCCCTGGATCATCACCCACACGCCCTCGACCCAGAGGTGGATCGTCCACCAGCGGTAGTAGATGGACACGGTGTAGTTTTCGTATTCCAGCAGCGCGGGCAGGTACAGCAGCGCGGCCAGGCCGAGGCCGAGCACCAGAACGCCCTCGGTGGTGGTGAAGCGTTTGGAGCGCCAGATCGTCATGCCGATGTTGTAGAGAAAGATCAGCATGCAGATCACGATGACGATCTTGTGCGGCAGGGGCTGTTCCAGCAGCTTGTTGCCGGTGCCGTAGCGGAACAGGTAGCCCACCACGGCGGTCACGCCCATCAGGGTCCAGAGGCCCAGCTGCACGTAGGCGAGTTTGGTGCTGTAGAGCTCGGTACGAGATTCGTCGGGCACCATCCAGTAGGTGGCGCCCATGAAGCCGGTGAGCACCCACACGATCAGCAGGTTGGTGTGGATCACCTTGGTCACATCGAACGGCAGGATGTTCAGCAGCGGATCGGGGCCGAGGTACTTGGCGGCCGACAGCAGGCCAAACACCAGCTGCAGCCCGAACAGCACCATGGCCACGGCGAAATACCAGTAGGCAACCGATTGAGACCTGTAGCGCATGTCAAAACTCCTGCAGAAGTGGCGACGGTGGACCGCGGCCTGTGTGGGCTGGACGGCTTCGACGCCCGTTACTTGAAGGTCGCCAGGTAGGCCGCGAGGTGGGCCAGCTGCTCGGGTGTCAGGTCTTTTTGATAGGTGTTGGGCATGAACGAAACCCCGTTGGCCGAGTACATCGCGCCCGCGACCAGGTGTGCGCTGGGATGGGTGATGGATTCACGGATGTAGGTCGCCAGGTCGGTGGCCGAGCCCTTGTAGTTGGGAGAAGCCAGCGTCTCCTGCGTGCGCGTGGCGATACCGGCCAGCGAGGGGCCCGCCATGTCGGCCCCGGGCGTGAGGGAGTGGCAGGCGGTGCAGGCGGGTGCGGCAGATCTGAATACACGCTCGCCCAGGGCCACCGGGTTTTTGTCGGAAGCGGTCGCGGCAGCCGCCGATCCCGCAGCGGCTGCGGGGCTTGCGGCGTTCCCTCCCGCTGCGCCCAAGCCGGTGACCATGATCGGCCGCGGTGGCCAGTCCTGGTTGTCCACCTTGCTCACCCAGTCCAGAAACGCGATCAGGCCGTCGATGTCGGCATCGCTCAGGTCTTGCTGGGGCATCAGCCGGCGGTGGCGCTGCTCGTCGTAGAACTTCGACGGGTCTTTCAGGAAGGCCCGCAGGTAGGGTGCGCCGCGCTGCTGCGCGATCTTGGTGAGGTCGGGGGCGTAGTACGCCCCTTCACCGAAGATGGTGTGGCAGTTGATGCAGTTGTTCTTGTGCCAGACGTTCTTGCCCAGGGTGACCTCGGGCGTGATGTTCTGCGCGTTGGTCAGTTTCGGGAACTGGCGGTGGCTGTCGATGGTGAGACCGAGGAAGACCAGTGTGGCGAGCAGGGTTGAGCCGATCGCGAAGTAACGTGCCTGACGCTTGTTCATAGGGCCGCACCGGCGTCAGACGCTGATGCCCGTCCAGTAGATGACGCTGATGGTGCTGGCGTACGCGATACCGGCAAGCATCAGACCGAGCACGACATGGCTGAACACCTTGAGACTTCGGTACGCGGTCATGGGGAGCACCTCGACGGTTGAGCCCGCGTTCCCTCGGGGGTGAGAGAGGCCGGCAGACGGTGCATGTTGACGAGGTCGCTTCTCATCATCTGTGCGCAAGCGAACATAGCCAAGGTTGCTCACATGCAGGCGTGTTCGTGACCGCTGACCGAGGTCTTCCCATTTGCGCGAAAGGGGTGGCCAGGAACCAGCGCCCTCCCATGGCCCTGAAGTCCCGTGGAACAATCCCACCATGACCCCGCCCCCGCTCCACGCCGCCCTCTCCGAAGCCCTAGGCCACGCCATCAGCGACAAGCGCCTGGAGGTGCTGCGCCGGGTGGGTGAGACGGGTTCCATCTCGCAGGCGGCGCGTGACACGGGCATCAGCTACAAGGCCGCGTGGCAGGCCATTGACACACTCACCAACTTGAGCGGCGTGCCGTTGGTGGAGCGCACGGTGGGCGGGGCGGGCGGGGGTGGGGCGCGCATCACGGCGCAGGGGCTGCAGCTGCTGCAACTGGCCGACGAGCTGGCCCAGGCGCGCGAGGCCGTGCTGTCGCGCTTTGCTGGCGGGTCTTCTGGTCTGCCATTCGGTCTGGGTTTGCGCACCAGCATGCGCAACCAGTTGCCTTGCCGTGTCGAGGCGGTGGAACCGCTGGGGCAGGGCGATCCCACGGTGCTGGTGCGGCTGCGCACGCCGGGGCAGGCGCTGCTCACGTCGAGCGTGACGCGTGAGAGCGCCGACCTGCTGGGCCTGCGCGCGGGGCTGGAGGCGCTGGTGTTGTGCAAGGCCACGGCGGTGCGGGTCGGCCGGGGTGAGGTGGAAGACACGCCCGGCCAGTGTGTGCTGCCCGGTCGCATCGAGCGCCTGGCGCGCGGGCAGGGGCGTGACGAGGTGGTGCTCGCGCTGGATGGGGGTGGTCAGTGGGTGGGCTTTGGGGAGAGTCCGTTCGCGGCGCGCAAGGGGCAGCAGGCCTGGGCTTCGATGGGCGTTTCGTCGCTGGTGATCGGTCTGGCGGGGTAACCGGCATCCAGCGTTGGCACCCTCGTTCATATGAACGGGTGTGCCGTACCAGGCTGGCACAGTGCGCTGCGGTGTGGGCCTGAATGGCGCAACCCTTCACTTTGTGTTGTCAAAAAAGTGAGCAATCGTCTCAGTTTGAGTCGCTTTGTGGTGGTGGCACGGAAGTTGTGGCAGTGAAGGCAGCCCCTTCGGCTGATACCCATTTCATCCACCTTCACAGAGGAAGACATCACATGATCTACGCAGCTCCTGGCGCCGCCGGCGCCAAAATCGCCTACAAACCGCGCTACGACAACTTCATCGGCGGCAAATGGGTTGTGCCGTGCAAGGGCCAGTACTTTGACGTGATCACGCCCGTGAGCGGCCAGGTCTACACGCAGGCCGCGCGTTCCACCGCCGAAGACATCGAACTCGCGCTCGACGCCGCGCACGCCGCCGCCGATGCCTGGGGCAAGACCGATGCCGCCACGCGCTCCAACATCCTGCTGAAGATCGCCGACCGCATCGAGCAGAACCTGGAACTGCTGGCCTACGCCGAGACGGTGGACAACGGCAAGGCGATCCGCGAAACGCTGAACGCCGACATCCCGCTCACCGTGGACCATTTCCGTTACTTCGCCGGTTGCGTGCGTGCCCAGGAAGGCGCCCTGTCCAACATCGACGAGAACACCGTGGCGTACCACATCCAGGAACCGCTGGGCGTGGTCGGCCAGATCATTCCCTGGAACTTCCCCATCCTGATGGCGGCCTGGAAACTGGCCCCCGCGCTGGGTGCCGGCAACTGCGTGGTGCTCAAGCCCGCGGAGTCCACCCCGATCTCCATCCTGATCCTGGCCGAGCTGATCGCCGACCTGCTGCCCCCGGGCGTGCTCAACATCGTGAACGGTTTCGGCCGTGAAGCCGGCATGCCGCTGGCGCAAAGCAAGCGCATCGCCAAGATCGCCTTCACCGGCTCCACCACCACCGGCCGCGTGATCGCCCAGGCCGCCGCCAACAACCTGATCCCGGCCACGCTGGAACTGGGCGGCAAAAGCCCCAACGTGTTCTTCGCCGACATCATGGACAAGGACGATGCCTTCCTCGACAAGTGCGTGGAAGGCCTGGTGCTGTTCGCGTTCAACCAGGGTGAGGTCTGCACCTGCCCGAGCCGCGCGTTGATTCAAGAATCCATCTACGACCGGTTCATGGAACGTGTCCTGAAGCGCGTGGCCGCCATCCAGCAGGCCAACCCGCTGGACTCGGAAAGCATGATGGGCGCGCAGGCTTCCAAGGAACAGCTGACCAAGATCCTGTCGTACCTGGAGCTGGGCAAGGCCGAAGGCGCCGAGGTGCTGATCGGCGGCGGCCAGGCCCACCTGGGCGGCGATCTGGAAGGCGGCTACTACGTGCAGCCCACGCTGTTCAAGGGTCACAACAAGATGCGCATCTTCCAGGAAGAGATCTTCGGCCCGGTGCTGGCCGTGACCACCTTCAAGGACGAGGCCGAAGCCCTGGCGATCGCCAACGACACGCTGTACGGCCTGGGCGCCGGCGTGTGGAGCCGCAACGGCAACGTGGCCTACCGCATGGGCCGCGCCATCAAGGCGGGCCGCGTGTGGACCAACTGCTACCACGCCTACCCGGCACACGCCGCGTTCGGTGGCTACAAGGAATCGGGCATCGGCCGTGAGACGCACAAGATGATGCTGGACCACTACCAGCAGACGAAGAACCTGCTGGTCAGCTACAGCGAGAACAAGCTGGGCTTCTTCTGATCCGACAAGACCAGAGACAGTGAGTGAGAAGGGGAGCCGGCAACGGCTCCCCTTTTTGGCTTTTCAGAACAAGGAGACAGACATGGTTGAAAAAGTCATTGCCACGCCGGCCGCAGTGGAGCTGATCGAAAGCCTCAAGGCCAAGCATGGCCCTGGGCTGATGTTTCACCAGAGCGGTGGCTGCTGCGACAACAGCGCGGCCAACTGTTACCTGCTGGGCGAGATCACCACCGGCGCGGGCGACGTGTACCTGGGCGACATCGGGGGGTGCCCGTTCTATATCGGCAAGGCGCAATACGCGTATTGGCGCCACACCCAGCTCATCATCGACGTGATCGAGGGCCATGGCGGCACCTTCTCGCTCGAAGGGCCGGAGGGCAAGGCCTTCCACACGCGCTCGCGGGTGTTCAGCGAAGCCGAGATGGCCGAACTGGACGCGGAAGAGCAAGCCGGCGCGGGCCCGGCGGTGCTCCGCTGAATTCGGGGGGTGGCGCAGGGTGTTCCATTTCGGCGCAGGGTCCGGTGGCATAGAACTTGTATCCAGAATGCATGTTTAAAAAAGAGCCCCGCCATGCGAACAACGATGGTGGACACCACCCCACGACAGGAGACACACGTATGAACCCCCGCAACACTCCGCGATGCACGCGCCTGGCGGCGGCCATGGCCCTGGCCTGGGCGGCCGCACCCCTGACCGCCAGCGCCGAGACCACGCTGTCGGAAGTGGTGGTCACGGCCAACCGGGCCGAGCAGCAGAGCTTTGACGCACCCGCCGCCATCCAGGGCGTGGGCCGCGAGACCATCGAGGCTGCCGGGCCGCAGGTCAACCTTTCCGAATCACTGAACCGCATTCCCGGTGTCACGGTGCTGAACCGGCAGAACTACGCGCAGGACCTGCAGCTGTCCATCCGCGGCTCAGGTTCGCGCGCGCCCTTCGGCATCCGCGGCGCGCGGCTGATCGTTGACGGCATCCCCGCCACCATGCCCGACGGCCAGGGCCAGGCCTCCACCATCAGCCTGTCGTCGGCCCAGCGCATCGAGGTGCTGCGCGGCCCGCTGGCCCAGCTCTATGGCAACTCGTCGGCCGGCGTGGTGCAGGTGTTCACGGCCGACGGCCCGGCCACGCCCGAAGCCGGCTTCTCGCTCGTGACGGGCTCCGACGGCCTGCGCCGCTACGGGCTCAACGCGGGCGGCCAGAGCGGCGCGCTGAACTACCTGATCGACGTCAGCCGTTTCGAGACCGATGGCCAGCGCCCCAACAGCGCGGCGCAGCGCCGCCACCTCAACGCCAAGCTGCGCTTGCAGGCGAGCGAGGACACGCGCTACACCCTGGTGGCCAACGCCTTCGACCAGCCCGAGTCGGGCGACCCGCTGGGGCTCACGCGCGCGCAGTTCGAGGCCAACCCGCGCCAGACCGAGGCCCGCTCGCTCGAATACCAGGCCGGCAAGGACGTGTCGCAAAACCAGGTCGGCCTGGTCGCCGAGCACCGCATCGATAAAGACCGCAGCCTCACCGCGCGGGTCTACGCCGGCCAGCGGAAGCTGGACAACCGCCTGTCCATTCCGCTCTTCGTGCAGGAAGCGCCCACGGCCGCGGGCGGCATCGTGCAGCTGGACCGCAGCTACAACGGTGTGGGCCTGCAGTACAGCCAGCGCTTCGCGCTCGGCCAGGGGCAGGTGCAAACCACGCTGGGGCTGGACCACGACCGCATGAGCGAACACCGGCTGGGCTTCATCAACAACCGGGGTGCGCAGGGCGCGCTCAAACGCGACGAAGACGACGCGGTGGACAGCACCGGCGTCTACGGCCAGGCCCAGTGGTTCGTGAACGAAGACTGGAGCGCCGTGGCCGGGCTGCGCGCGAGCCGGGTGAACTTCAGCGTGCGTGACCATTTCATCACCACGGACAACCCCGACGACAGCGGCCGTACGCACTTCAGCGCCACCAGCCCGGTGCTGGGCGTCACCCGCCATTGGGGCGAAGCGACCAACGTGTACTTCAACGTCGGCCGCGGTTTCGAGACCCCGACCCTCACCGAGAGCGCCTACACCGCCGGTGCCAGCGGCCCCAACCTGGCGCTGGCCGCCGCGAAGAGCACGCACGCCGAGCTGGGCCTGAAGACCCGGCTGGCCGAGGGCCACCGCCTGGACGTGGCGGCGTTCCACATCGGCACGCGGGACGAGATCGTGGTGGCGTCCAGCAGCGGCGGGCGCACCATCTACACCAACGCCGGCAAGACCCGCCGCACCGGCCTGGAACTGGCCTACACCGGCCAGCTCACGCCCGCCTGGAGCACGCACTGGGCGCTGTCAACGCTCAACGCCCGCTTCGTCGACGCCTTTGCCGCCAGCGGGGGCGACACGGTGGCGGCGGGCAACCGCATCCCGGGCACGGTGAACCGCAGCGTGTTCGGCGAACTGGCCTGGCGGCCCGCGGCGCTGCCGGGCTTTTCCAGCGCGCTGGAAGCGGTGCACCAGGGCGGCATGTGGGTGGACGACCTCAACAGCGACCGCACGCAGGCCTACACCGTGTTCAACCTGCGCATGGGGCTGGAGCAGAAGCTCGGCGGCTGGCGCCTGCGCGAGTTCGTGCGCGTCAACAACCTGGCCGACAAGGCCTATGTGGGCTCGGTGGTGGCCAACGACGGCAACCGCCGCTACTTCGAGCCGGCGCCGGGGCGCAACTGGAGCATCGGGCTGACCGCCAGCTACGCTTTCGGCGGCTGAGGCTTCAAAGCCCCGGTTTTTCCAGGGCGCGCAGCACTTCCGTCTGGAAGTCCGCGCCCTGCGAGGCCTGCATGAAGGTGTCGATGGCGCCGTCGAAGCGCACCGTGCCCTGGTGCAGCAGCACCAGGCGGTCGGCCACCTTGGCTTCTTCGATCAGGTGGGTGGCCCAGAGCACGGCCATGCCGCGGGTGTGGCACAGGCCGCACACGGTGTCGAGCAGGTGCTGGCGCGAGGCCGGGTCCAGGCCCACGGTGGCCTCGTCCATGAGCAACACGGCCGGCTCGTGCAGCAGGGCGCGCACCAGCTCCACCTTGCGCCGCGTGCCGCCCGAGAGGCTGCGCACCACGGCCTTGGCCTGGTCGCCCAGGCCCACGGCGGCCAGGCCGGCGGTGATGCGTTGGCGCGCGGTGGCGCGCGGCAGGCCGTGCAGGTCGGTGTGGAACAGCAGGTTGGCCAGTACCGAGAGGTCCATGTCGAGCGCGCTCTGCTGGAACACCACGCCCAGGCCGGCGAGGGCGCGGGCCGGGTGGCGCCGCATGTCGTGGCCCAGCACGGTGATCTGGCCGCGGTCCGGGCTGAACAGACCGGTCAGCAACTGCAGCAGGGTCGATTTGCCCGCGCCGTTGGGCCCGAGCAGGGCCACCATCTCGCCCGGGCGCAGGGCCAGGCTCACGCCCTGGAGCGCGGGCTTGCCGTTGTAGGCCTTGTGCAGGTCCTGCGCGGTCAGCAAAGGGGGCGTGGTCATGGTGGGTCTGGGCGTCAGTTCGCGGGGTGGGCCAGCAGGTTCATGCGCTTGAGCAGGCGTTTCTCGCGCTCCACCGTGTTCAGCACCGCCTGGCGGTAGCTGTGTGTGTCGAGGTAGTCGAGCGTCTGATCGTAGCGGGCCAGGGCGGCCTGGTGGCGCTCGGAGAACATGGCCTGGCGGAACACGTCGTGCAGTTTCTGCACCACCGCTTCGGGCGTGCCGTGCGGCGCGGCCAGGCCCCAGGGCGAGGTGTAGACCGCCTGCTCGTAGCCCAGCTCGCGCAGCGTGGGCACTTCGGGCCAGCGCGGGCTGCGCTGGGCATTGAACGTGGCGAGCAGGCGGATCTTGCCCTGATCCACCCAGGGCGCGAAGCCGGTGGAGTTCACCCCCGCCATGATCTGCGCGCCGGCCACGGCCAGCATCTGGTCGGCCGTGCCTTTGTAGGGCACGTGCACATAGCGCACGCCGTGCTGCAGCAGGATTTCCTCCATCGCCAGGTGGGCGGTGGTGCCGATGCCGGTGGAGCCCAGGATCAGCTCGCCCGGGTGCTTCTGCGCCCAGTCCACCAGCTCGGCCAGGCTGTGCCAGGGGCTGCTCGCCGGCACCAGGATGCCGAAGGTCACGCTCGACACCTGCAGGATGGGGCTGAAGTCGGCCACCGGGTCCCAGGGCACGGCGTTCATGAGCGCGTGGCGGTACACCGTGATCGGCACCTGGCCGATGGTGTGGCCGTCGGGCTCGGCGGCCTTGAGCAGCGGCGCCACCTGCGTGCCGGCCGCGCCGGGCTTGTTGATCACCACGATGGGCTGGCCCAGCAGCGGCGCGGCTTCTTCGCACAGCACGCGCAGCGTGAGGTCGGTCTGGCCGCCCGCGGGCCAGGGCACGATGAGCTGCAGGGGCCGGTTGGGCCAGGGCAGAGAGGCGCCGGGCTGTGCCGGCGAGGCCAGGGCGGGCGAGGCCGCCAGCGCCAGACTCCAGCCCAGCCAGCGCCGGCGTGTCACGGGGGAGTGTTGCAGACTGGAACAGTCGGGTGCAACGTGGGGCAGTGGGGTCGTGGCCATGGGTGGTTTGTCTCAGGGTTTGTCCGTAGCCGCGAGGGCTTGTCGCGGGTGTTTGGGGCCTGAGCAGGCAATTTCCATTCCCATGCGCCGCTGGCATCGAATTTGCACACCCATGCCACAGGTGCCGCACGAGCACCGGGCATCGCCACACACAACATGTCGGAGACACACCATGCAAAGGCCTTTGGGCTCGTCGTTCGTCCACCGCGCCCTGCGCGTGCTGGCCCTGGGGATTGCGTTCGGCGCCGCATCGGGGGCTGCCCTGGCGCAAGGCACGGTGTATGTGTCCAGCGAGAAGGACCACAAGATCTACGTGTTCGACGTGCAGGGTGAGCGCACCGGCGCCATCGACGTGTGCAAGCGTCCGCGCGACATGCGCTTTGGCGCCGGCGGCCAGCAGATCCTGGTGATCTGTGGCGACAGCAACGCCATGGGAGTGGTGGACCTGGCCAGCGGCAAGCTGACCGACACCGTGCCCCTGGGCGACAGCCCCGAGATGTTCGCCCTTAGCCCCGACGGCAAGACGGTCTACGTGTCGATCGAAGACGACAACGTGATGGCCGCCTACGACATCGCCAGCAAGAAGCCGCTGTTCGAGGTGAAGACCGGCGGCGAGCCCGAGGGTGTGCTGGTCACGCCCGACGGCAAGACCGCGTACGTGACCTCTGAGGTGGCCAACGTGGTCCATGTGATCGACCTGGGCACAAAGAAGGTCACGAAGAACATCAAGGTGGGCAAGCGCCCGCGCCGCTTCATGCTGGCCGCTGGTGGCGCCGAGCTGTGGGTCACGAACGAACTCGACGCCTCGGTCAGCGTGGTCGACACCAAGACCCACACCGAGAAGCAGAAGATCCGGTTTGCGGTGAAGGGCATGCGTGAAACCGACATCACCCCCGTGGGCATGGTGCTGAGCCCGGACGGCAAGACCATGTGGGTGGGCCTGGGCCGGGCCAACCACGTGGCCGAGGTGGACGTGGCGAGCAAGGCCGTGAAGAACCAGGTGCTGGTGGGCAAACGCGCCTGGGGCATGGGCTTTGCCCCCGACGGCAAGACCCTGTATGTGAGCAATGGCCTGTCGGACGACATGACGCTGATCGACGCGGCGAGCGCCAAGGCGATCCGGACGGTGCCGGCGGGTCGGGTGCCACACACCATCCTGGTCACGAAATGACCCCCCCCGTTGCTTGCTCGCTGCGCGTAGCCGCATACCCCCCCAGGGGGGCAATGCCTGCGGCCTGGCAAAGCCAGTTCCGCGGCATTCCCGGTTGGGGGCTGTGGCGTGCTGCCGGGTTGGCGTTGCTGGGAATGGCTGGTCTGTTTTCAGCTCCAGCGTTCGCTGCCACCAAGATCACCATCGCCGTGGTGTCGCTCGACGGTGATCCGCGGCATGCATCGCGGCGCATGGAGAAGGCCTATCCGGGTCATCCGACGGGTCGGGCCATCGACGGCGTGCGGCTCGCGGCCGAGGATTCGGCGTTTGAACTCGACGCGGCCGGGCTGGAGCTGGTGGTGAAAGACGTGGTGCTGCCCAACGTCGCCGCGCTGCCCAAGGCACTGGCCGAGCTGAAGGCGTCGAAGGTGCAGCACCTGGTGGCCGATCTGCCGCTGGCCGAGCTGCGGCAACTGGTGCAGGCCGCGCCCGCCGCGCTGGGCGGGGCGGTGGTGTTCAACACCGGGCTCGACGACGACAGCCTGCGCGGCGCTCAGTGCGCCGCCCACCTGCTGCACACACTGCCCAGCCGCGCCATGCTGTCGGATGCGCTGGCGCAGTACCTCGCGGCGCGCAACTGGCGCAAGGCGCTGCTGCTGCAGGGCCCGCTGCCGGGCGACGCGCTGATGACCGATGCCTTCAACCGCTCGGCCAAACGCTTCGGCATCAAGCTCACGCAGCACAAGCCGTTCAAGCTCACCGGCGACCCGCGCGAGCGCGACCTGGGCAACACGCGCCTGCTCACTGGGGAGCGCGAGCACGAGTTCGTGGCGGTGATGGACAGCGACGGCGAGTTCGCGCGCACCGTGCCCTACGCCACCCAGTGGCCGCGCCCGGTGGTGGGCGCCAGCGGCCTGGTGGCCACGGCCTGGCACCCGCAGTGGGAACGCTACGGCGGCCCGCAGCTCAGCCGCCGCTTCGCCAAGCTCGCGCAGCGCCCCATGCAGGGCCACGACTGGTCCGCCTGGATGGCCGGCCGCGCGGTGGCGGCCGTGCTGGTGGACCAGCCCAAGGCTCCGGTGGCGCAGCAGCTCAAGGCGCTACGCGGGGCCGGGGTCACGCTCGACGGCTTCAAGGGCCGCAAGCTCTCGTTTCGCGCCTGGGACGGCCAGCTGCGCCAACCGGTGTTCGTGAGCCATGTGGACGGCGTGGCCGGCGTGGCGCCGCTCGACGGCGTGTTGCACCGCACGGACGTGCTGGACACACTCGGCGTGGACGAACCGGAGAGCGCGTGCAAGAACCGCTGACCACCCCCCCGCTGGACCTGCCCGTGGCGCCGCCGCTGGCGCTGCACCTGCTGCGCGCGCTGCGCGCCGTGGTGGGCCGCGAGCTCAACCGCTTCCTGCGCCAGCCCACGCGCCTGGGCTCGGCCCTGGTGCGCCCGCTGCTGTGGTTCGTGGTGTTCTCCGCCGGCTTCAACAACGTGTTCGGCGTCGCCATTCAGCCGCCCTACGAGACCTACATCGAATACAAGGCCTACATGGTGCCGGGCCTCCTGGGCATGGTCGCGCTGTTCAACGGCATGCAGAGCTCACTCTCCATGGTGTACGACCGCGAGATGGGCGTGATGCGCCTCTTGCTCACCGCGCCGCTGGCGCGCGGTTGGCTGCTGGCTTTCAAGCTGCTGGCGGGCACCTGCCTGTCGGTGCTGCAGATGGCGGTGTTCTTCGCCATCGCCTGGGCCTTCGGCGTGGAGGTGCCGTTGGTGAACCTGCCGGGCCTGTTGCTGGCCATGGCCAGCGGCGCCACCCTGCTGGCGGCCTTGGGGCTGATGCTCTCGGTCTACGTGAAGCAGCTGGAGAACTTCGCCGGCACGATGAACTTCGTGATCTTCCCGATGTTCTTCATCAGCCCCGCGCTGTACCCGCTGTGGAAGCTCGAAGAGTCGGGCGCGTGGTGGCTGCTCAAGCTCGCGGAGTGGAACCCTTTCACCCACGCGGTGGAGGTCATGCGCTTTGCCATGGTAGGGCAGTTCACGGCGCTGTCTTGGGCGGTGGTGTTGGGCTGCAGCGCGGTGTTTTTTGTGGCGGCGCTCTGGGGCTACGACCCGCAACGCGGCTGGACAAGACGATGACCCCCCGCGTCGCTTCGCGCCACCCCCCAGGGGGCGATGCGAGTGGCCCGGCGAAGCCGGTTCCACCGCATCCTGGATTGGGGCACGCGCTCCGGCGCTTTTGTAGGCTTGACCAACATGCAAGTGATGCCGTCCCGTCGTGATGTATTGGCATTGGGAGTGGGCATGGCCTGCGGACCATTGGCCTTCGCGCAAGACGACCCCACCGGTGGCGACCCGCTGGGCTCCATGCAGTACCCCAGTCTGCGCGAGCAGACCATCGGCCAGGCCACGGCCAAGTTCTCCGACGTGGTGATCGTCAAAGGCCCGGCCTTTGCCGACGATGCGATGAACGTGCCGCTCCTGGTGGACGCGCGTGGACTCAACACCGTGGGCGGTGGCGTGGCGCGCATCCGCGTGGCGGTGGACCGCAACCCGGTGCGCCAGGTGCTGGACTTCGAGCCCCTGCGCGCGCTGCCCATGCTGGCCTTTCGCATCCGCATGGAGCAGGCCTCGCCGGTGCGCGCCTTCGTGCAGACGAAGGACGGTCAGTGGCATGTGGGCAGCACCTGGGTGCAGGCGGCGGGCGGCGGCTGCACCGTGCCCGGCCTCACGCGGGCCGACGGCTCCTGGAGCCAGACCCTGGGCCAGGTGCAGGCGCGCTTTTTCAACAACGTGCTCGAAGGCAGCCGGCGCCTGCGCGTGCGCGTGATGCACCCGATGGACACCGGGCTGGTGGCCGGCATCCCGGCCTTCTACATCGAAGAGCTGCAACTGGTGGACGGCGCGGGCCAGGTCTGGTGGAAGCTGGCGCTGCACGAGCCGGTGTCGGAAAACCCGCTCATCACCTTCGAGCTGCCTCAGCAAGCCACCAGTGGCCTGCGCCTGGTGGGGCGCGACAACAATGGCAACCGGATTGATGCCGAGGTGGGAGCGTGAGTACGGGGCAGGGCGGAGGTATCCCATTGACGCGCTGGCTGATGGCGGTGCTCGTGCTGGCGGGCAGCGCGCAGGCGCAAACCATTGCCGTACCGCCGTCGGCATCGAAGCCCGAGATGGCCGCGCTCCACTACGACCTGCGCCCGCGCCAGATCGCCGAAGGCACCTGGGTGATCGAAGGCGCAGTGCAGGACTTCAGCCGCGCCAACGGCTGCAACATCATCAACACCGCCTTCATCGCTAGCGGCGCGGGCGTGGTGGTGATCAACACCGGGCCCTCGCGCCTGTACGGCGAGCAGCAGCGCCGCGCCATCGAAGGCATCACGCGCGAGCCGGTGGTGCGTGTGCTGGAACTCAACCTGCACCCCGACTATTTCTTCGGCAACCAGGCCTGGGCCGACCGGCCCACGCAGGCGCTGGCCGGCAGCATCGCGGGCATGCGGGCCGAAGGCGGCGCCTACGCCGACAACCTCTACCGCCTCTGTGGCGACTGGATGCGCGGCACCGAGTCCACTCCCGCGCGCGAGGCGGTGTTGCCGCAGACCCTGCCGCTCGGTCAGCACACGCTGGAGCTGATGCGCCTGCAGGGACACACGGGCGACGACCTCGTGCTGCTCGACCGCAGGACCGGCGTGCTGTTCGCCGGCGGCCTGGTGTTCGCCGAGCGCGTGCCCACCACGCCGCACGCCGACTTTGAACGCTGGCTCGCCAGCCTCGACGCATTGGAAAAATTGATCACCAGCGGCCAGGTGAAAACCGTGGTGCCCAGCCACGGCCCGGTGCACAGCGGCCTGGCCGGTGTGCGGCAGACGCGCGACTGGCTGCGGTGGCTCACCACGCTCATGCAAGAGAGCGCCGAGCGCGGGCTCGACCTGGGCGAGGTGCTGAGCACGCCGGTGCCCGAGCGCTTCAAACGCTGGGCCGCGCAACCGGCCGAGCTGCATCGCTCGCTCACGCAGTGGTACCCGCGCTACGAGCAGCGCGCGCTGGCCGGCGCTGCGTCCGGCCGCTGACGCGTGGTGCGGGTGCCGGGGGTGCCCGCGGGTTGTTGCAGCCTGACCATGCGGCTGCCACATTTCTGAACAGTGTCACGACCCCGGTGGATGCGGGGGAACAGTGGCTGGCGCAGTTCTGCGCGCCAACCCCGCTCGGGCTCAGGGAATACCCCTAAAACACTCGCAAAAAGGCGCTGAAACAGCGCCGGAAAAACGAGGAAAAGGCGTGGCACAGAAGTTGCCCTCTTGATGCACGTGCAACCCACAGACCGGAGGGTCGGGAGTTCACGAACGGCCGGGCATGCCAGCCCATCAACCTCACGAACGAGCAGGAGACAACACAGTGAAACGCACTCTATTGAGCCTTTTGGTCATGGCCGCCACGGCCCATGTCAGCGCCCAGGGCGTGACCGACGCGATGATCGCGGACGACGCCAAGACCCCCGAAAACGTGCTCAGCTGGGGCCTGGGCACCCAGGGCCAGCGCCACTCTCCGCTGACCGGCATCAACGACAAAACCATCGGCAAGCTGGTGCCCGTGTGGTCCATGTCTTTCGGTGGTGAAAAGCAGCGCGGCCAGGAAGCGCAGCCGCTGGTGAACAACGGCAAGATGTTCGTCACCGCGTCCTACTCGCGCATCTTTGCGCTCGACACCAAGACCGGCAAGAAGCTCTGGAAGTACGAGCACCGTCTGCCCGAGGGCATCATGCCCTGCTGCGACGTGATCAACCGCGGCGCCGCGCTGTACGACAACCTCGTCATCTTCGGCACGCTGGACGCCCAGCTCGTCGCGCTCGACCAGAACACCGGCAAGGTGGTGTGGCGCGAGAAGATCGACGATTACTCCGCCGGCTACAGCTACACGGCGGCCCCGCTGATCGCCGAAGGCCTGCTCATGACCGGCGTCTCCGGTGGCGAGTTCGGCGTGGTCGGCCGTGTGGAAGCGCGCGACCCCAAGACCGGCAAGATGGTCTGGGTGCGCCCCATGGTGGAAGGCCACATGGGCTACAAGGACGGCAAGGAAAACGGCATCACCGGCACCACCAATGCATCGTGGCCGGGCGAGACCTGGAAGACCGGCGGCGCGGCCACCTGGCTGGGCGGCAGCTACGACCCCAAGACCGGCCTGGCCTATTTCGGCACCGGCAACCCCGGCCCCTGGAACAGCCACGTGCGCAAGGGCGACAACCTGTATTCGGCCTCCACCGTCGCCATCGACGTGAAGACCGGCCAGATCAAGTGGCACTACCAGACCACGCCCAACGACGGCTGGGACTACGACGGCGTGAACGAGTTCATCACCTTCGACATGGACGGCAAACGCGTTGGCGCCAAGGCCGACCGCAACGGCTTCTTCTACGTGCTGGATGCGGCCGACGGCAAGCTGCTCAACGCCTTCCCCTTCGTGAAGAAAGTGACCTGGGCCACCGGCATCGACCTCAAGACCGGCCGGCCGAACTTCGACCCCGCCAACCGCCCGGGCGACCCGACCGCGGCCGGTGGCGACGGTGCCAAAGGCAAGCCGGTGTTCTCGGCGCCCGGCTTCCTGGGTGGCAAGAACCAGATGCCGATGGCCTACAGCCCCAAGACCGGCCTGTTCTACGTGCCCACCAACGAATGGGGCATGGAGATCTGGAACGAACCCATCACCTACAAGAAGGGCGCCGCTTACCTGGGCGCGGGTTTCACCATCAAGCCGCTGTTTGAAGACCACATCGGTTCGCTGCGCGCCATCAACCCCAAGACCGGCAAGGTCGAGTGGGAAGTCAAGAACGAAGCACCGCTCTGGGGCGGTGTGCTGACCGTGGGCGACCTCGTGTTCTGGGGCACGCCCGAGGGTTACCTCAAGGCCGCGGACGCCAAGACCGGCAAGGTGGTCTGGCAGTTCCAGACCGGCTCCGGCGTGGTGGCCCCTCCCATCACCTGGACCGAAGGCGGCGAGCAGTACGTGAGCGTGGTCTCCGGCTGGGGTGGCGCGGTTCCCCTGTGGGGCGGTGAAGTGGCCAAGAAGGTCAACTTCCTGGAACAGGGCGGCTCGGTCTGGACTTTCAAGTTGATGAAATAGGCTCCCCCCTGCGCCGCTCTGCGGCGTCCCCCTAGGGGGACCACGCCCTAGGCCCGGCGGAGCCGGATCTTCGGCGTGTGCTGGGTGGGGCACTTCGCGGCGCGTGCTGTGTTTGTGTTCCCACCCTTTTTGTTTTCTATGATTTGTGAGTTGTGATCATGCGTACTCTTTCTCTCCTCACCGCTGGCCTCCTGTTCGCTTCCGGCGCCGCGCACGCGGTGGACGAAGCCGCTGCCATCGAGCTGGCCAAGAACAACGGTTGCCTGTCCTGTCACTCGGCGAAGGAAAAGATCGTCGGCCCGGCCTACAGCTCGGTCGCTGAAAAGTACAAGGACGACAAAGACGCCGTGGCCTCGCTGGTGCAGTCGATCCAGAACGGCTCCAAGGGCAAGTGGGGCCGCATCCCCATGCCCGCACACCCCAGCATGACCCCGGCCGACATCAAGACCCTGGCCGAATGGGTCATGACCGTCAAACCCTGAACCGGCGGCGCGAGCCGCCCGCCCTTTGCCGGGCCGGTGTTTTCGTGCAATCCGACACACCCACCCCAAGGCCTGCCATCACGCGGCAGTGCATTTCGTAGGGCTGCATCGTTTTCCGGTAATGTGCCGGGATGCCCATTACCCGCCCGTACAGATACGGTTTGCTCAGCCTGATGGCTGTGCTGGGCATGGTCGCCATCGTCAACGCGCCACCCGACACCGCCCGTGGCCTGCTCTCCGGCCGCATGCTCGAACTGCACCTGGTGCTGGAGCTGTTTGCCATCGTGATCGCCACGCTGGTGGTCGTGGTGTCCTGGCACACCTTCGACCGCCAGCAGGACCACAGCGCCAACGCCTTGCTCGCGGGCTTTGTGGCGGTCATCGGCTTCGATCTGATGCACGCCCTGACCTACGAGGGCATGCCGCCCCTGCTCACCGAGAGCAGCACGCCCCGGGCCATCTTCTTCTGGCTCATGGGCCGCAGCTTCGAGGTGTTGACGCTGGGTGCCGTCGCGGCGGGCCTGGCGCTGCGCTGGCCCCGCACGGTCTTGCTCGGCGTCGGCCTGGTCGTGGCGGTGGCCATCATCGCCTTTGGCTCTTTCTCGCTCGACCGGTTCCCCGTCACCTTCGTGCCGGGCGTGGGCGTGACCCCGTTCAAGGCGGGCTACGAATATGTGCTGGTGGGGCTCAACGGCCTGCTTGCGCTGGTGCTGTGGCGGCGGGCGAAGCGCGAGCAATCGCGGCAACACGCGCTGCTGGCGCTCTCCTGCCTGTGCATGGGCCTGGGTGGGTTCGCCTTCACGGCCTACGTCACGCCATCGGATTTCCAGAACGTGGTGGGCCACCTCTACAAGGTGGCGGCCTACGCCCTGCTGTACCGGGCCACCTTCATCACCAGCATCCGCGCGCCCTTCGAGGCTTTGCGGATCTCCGAAGCCCGGGTGCGTGAAAGCCAGGCCCGCATGCACCTGCTGGGCGCCAACCTGCCGCACTCCGTGCTGTACCAGCTGGTGATGGAGGCCGATGGCCGCCGCCGGTTCACCGAGGTGTCGGACTCGGTGGCGCGCGTCTGTGGCGTGACGGTGGCCGAGGTGCTGGCCGATCCGCGCGCGATGTACGGTCTGGTCCACCCGGACGACGTGGCCGCGCTCGCCGTGGCCGAACAGCGCTGCGCCGAGGCCTTGCAGGTGTTCGACGTCGAGGCCCGTTTCTGCCGACCCGATGGCAGCGTGCGGCGCATGCACCTGGTGTCCGCGCCGCGCGCACTGGGCGAAAGCCGCATCGTCTGGGATGGTCTGCTCACCGACGTGACCGATCGCACCGAAGCGCAGGAGGCCCGCCGCCGGCTGGAGCAGCAACTGGGCGAAGCGCAGAAGATGGAGTCCATCGGCACGCTGGCCAGCGGCATCGCCCACGACTTCAACAACGTGCTCGCCGCCATCCTGGGCAACGCCCACATGGCCCGGGAAGACCTCAAGAGCGGCAAGCCAGCCGATGTGGCGCTCAGCCTGGATCAGATCATCAAGGCCAGCGACCGCGCCAGGAACCTGGTCGATCGCATCCTCAGCTTCAGCCGGCGCGACGGTGCCCGGCGCCAGGTGCAACCGCTGCTGCCGGTGCTGCGCGAGAGCCTGTCGCTGCTGCGCTCCACCCTGCCGGCCGGCGTGCAACTGATCGAATGCATCGACGACCCCGAGGCCAGCGCCGAGATCGACCGCACCCAGCTGGAACAGGTGCTGCTCAACCTCTGCACCAACGCCTGGCACGCCCTGGGCGAGCGGGGCGGGCGCATTGAAGTGCGGCTGGGCAGTGTGGTGCTCGACGCAGCGGCGTCCATGCCCCTGGGCTTGCTGCCCGGGCGCCATGCGCGCCTGTCGGTGCAGGACAACGGCAGCGGCATGAGCGAGCCGGTGCGCCAGCGCATCTTTGAACCCTTCTTCACCACCAAGCCGGTGGGCCAGGGCACGGGGCTGGGGCTGTCCGTGGTGCACGGCATCGTGCGCGCACACGACGGCGCCATCGACGTGCATTCGCAGCCCGGCCAGGGCACCCGGTTCGACATCTTCATTCCGACCCCACCCGGCACCGTGGCGCCCACCCTGGCCGCCGACGCAGCGGCGCAGTCCGACGCCGAGCCCGGGCGGGGGGAGCATGTGCTGCTGATCGAAGACGACCCGCTCATGTCCGCCATGCTGGAGAAGCTGCTCGCGCGCCACGGCTACCGCGTGTCGCACCACAACGACCCCGATCAGGCCATGGCCGCCGTGCGCGCCGACCCGCAGGCGTTTGACCTCGTGGTGACCGACTACAACATGCCCCGACACTCGGGGCTCGAGGTGATCGCCACCATCCGCCGCCTGCGCCCGGGCCTGCCCACCATCCTGATCTCGGGCTACGTCACCGATGAACTGCGTGCCCGCGCCGCCGTGCAGGGCATGTGCCATGTGCTGGAGAAAACCCGGGCGCTCGATGAGCTGGTGACACTGCTGGCGCAGACGCTGCGCTCTGCGGGGGCTCAGGTGGCGGAAGCCTGACCCTGCAAGGTCCCCCCGGCAGGCTCCGGACTACCCCCTCGTGGAGCCCCCGTTCTGGCCCAGGCGCCGCAGCATTTCCAGCCAGGCCAGGCCGAGTGCCAGCAAGCCCGGCACCACCCACAATCCCTGCACCGGCGGCAGCGCCAGGCCCATCAGCCCGCGCAGCCACGGCGCCCCCAGCACGGCGGTCAGCAGCACGCCCACACCGACGGCCATGCGCCAGAGCCAGGGGGTGCTCGCGGTCAGGCCTTTCCAGGCCGGGCGGGACAGATCGCGGTTTGCCCCAATCAACAGCATCACGCCCAGCACCAGCGCGGTGAACACCACCGCCCGCACCTCGCCCGCATCCCAGCCCTGCGCCACCAGCAGGGCTTGCCCGGCCAGCAGCACCGCCGCCAGGCCGGTGCCCTGCAGCACGGCGTTCAGCAGCGGTGCCGCGGCAAAGGGCGAATCGGTCACCGGGCGCGGTGGGCGCTCCATGATGTTGCGGTCTTCCGGCTCGGCCTCGAACACGATGGAACAGGCCGGGTCGATCAGCAGTTCCAGCAGCACGATGTGCACCGGCAGCAGCAGCACCGGCCAGTGCAGCAGCGGCGGCACCAGGGCCAGCGCGATGATGGGCACGTGCACCGCAAACACGAAGCGCGTGGCCTTGCGGATGTTGCCGTCGATGCGCCGGCCCTGCCGGATCGCGCTGACGATGCGCGCAAAGCTGTCGTCCAGCAGCACCAGCGCTGCCGCTTCGCGCGCCACGTCGGTGCCGCGCTCGCCCATGGCAATGCCCACATCGGCGGCTTTCAGCGCGGGCGCGTCGTTCACGCCGTCGCCCGTCATCGCCACCACCTCGCCTTCGGCGCGCAGCAGGTTCACCAGGCGCAGCTTGTGCTGCGGCTTGAGCCGCGCGCACAGGTCCACCTGCCGCAAGCGCCTGGTCAGGGCGCGGTCGTCCAGCGTGTCCATGTCGGCCCCGGTGATCAGCTCGGGCCGCTCCGACAGGCCCACCTGGCGCGCAATGGCCCGGGCCGTGGCCGGGTGATCGCCGGTCATCATGATCACGCGCACGCCCGCGCGCCGCGCCTCGGCCAGGGCGGGGGGCACCTCCGGCCGCGGCGGGTCGGCCAGTGCCACCAGGCCCAGGAACCTGAAATCAAAGTCGTGCTGACGCGTGGGCCAGGGCGTGCCCGCGCCGGGTGCCGGTGCCGCGCCGCTCCAGCGCCCGCGGGCCACGCCCAGCACGCGCCACCCGCGTTCGGCCATCGCCTCCACCTGCAGCCGTATCGCGTCGCGCTGCGCCGGCGCCAGGTGGCACAGGTCGGCCACGGCCTCGGGCGCACCCTTGGTGGCCAGCAGGTGTTGCGACGGGTCGGCGCTGCTGAACACACGCGTCATGGCCAGCATCTCGCCCGAGAGCGGGTACTCGAACTCCGGCTCGCGCCCGTCGTGCACATGCTCGGTGCCCTGCAGCCATTGGTGGCCAAAGTGCTGGATGGCCTTTTCCATGGGATCGAACGGATCGCCCGGCGTGGCCAGCATCGCGAACTCGGCCAACTGGTGAAAGGCTTCCGGCAGATGGGCCGCGCCGTCGGGGCTGAAAACGGCCTCGGGTGTGGCCAGCCCGGCCACCGCCATGCGGTTGACGGTGAGCGTGCCGGTCTTGTCCACCGCCAGTACCGTGATCGCGCCCAGCGCCTCCACCGCGGTCACACGCCGCGTGAGCACCTGCTGGAGCGAGATGCGCCACGCCCCCAGCGCCAGGAACACGGTGAGGATCACCGGGATTTCCTCGGGCAGGATGGCCATGGCCAGCGCAATGCCCGAGAGCAGGCTCTCCAGCAGCGGCTTGTCGTTCCACCACCAGCCCAGCAGCACCTGCGTCACCGCCAGCACCAGGGCGCCCAGCCCCAGCCGACGCACCAGCCGGCGCGAGCCCTTTTGCAGTGCCGAAGGCGGCTCGGTGGTGGCGGCCAGATCGGCACCGATGCGCCCCACCGCCGTGTGCACACCGGTGGCGCAGACCTCGGCCTGGGCCACACCGCGCGTGACCACCGTGCTGGCATACAGTGCCGCGCGGGTGTCGCCAGGCATTGCGTTCGCCTGGGCCTCAGGTGGCAGCTTGGCCACCGGCACCGCTTCGCCCGTGAGCAGCGATTCGTCCACCTCCAGCTCGCCGCTCAGCAGCACCGCATCCGCAGCGATGCGGTCGCCTTCGTGCAGCACCAGCACGTCGCCGCGCACCACCTCGCGCCCGGCAATGCGCAACGCCTGTCCGTCGCGCAGCACCAGTGCCCGCGGGGCGGACAGATCGCGCAGCGACTCCAGCGCGCGCTGCGTCTTGCGCTCCTGCGCCAGCGTGATGCCGATCACCACGAACACAAAGCTGAGCAGGAACAGCGCCTCGCCACGGTCGCCCAGCGCCAGGTAAATGCCCCCTGCGGCCAGCAGCATCAGGAACATGGGCTCGGTGACCACCTCGCGCACGATGGCGGCGGTCGATTTCGGGGTACTGCCCGGCAGCAGATTCGGCCCATCGGTTTCCAGCCGCCGCTTGGCCTCGTCACTGCTCAGACCCACCGGGGTGGGCTGCGCAAGGGGTGGGCGGTTGTCGGTGGCGGGCATGGGCGGGACCGGTGGCTTCAGCGCGACCAAGCCGGCGCTGTGTGCCGCCAGTGTAGTGAGGCTCTGCGGCGACCGACCGGGCTGCCGACCTGCGACCGGCCGCGATGGTGCCAAAGGCCGGGCGCTGTTTCTGAACCCTCGGCGCGCACCGCCCGCCGGGGCGGGGGCTCAGCGACTTTGCGCCGAGCCCCTGTGCCCGGTCTTCGGTCTTCGGTCAGTTGTCGCGGTCGTCTGCGCAGTCCGACTTGCCTGCGGCGTCGCAGGCGCCATCGTCGTCGCTGGACGAGTCGTCGTTCCGGTCGTCGTCGTTGTTGTCGTCCGGACTGTCGTCGGATTCGTCGTCCCGGCCGTCATCCGAGTTGTCGTCCGCACTGTCATCCGAAGCGTCCTGGGACTCCAGCTTGACGCGGCTGGCCACCATCGTGCCGTTGGTCATCGTTCCGTACACCTCGACGCGCACGCCGACGGCCAGTGTGGTGGGGACGGCGCTCGCGTCGACGGGGATACCGTCCACACTGAAGCGGGTGGGGCCCGAGTAGTCGGTCACACGGCCATCGAGTTCGTTGGGGTCGGTGTTGTCGTCGTCGGTGACGTCGTTGTCATCGAACTCGACGCGCCGGGCCTGCAGCCTGCCGTTGACCATCTCGCCCTGAATCTCGACCCGCGTTCCCTTGGCCATGCCCTGGGGCACGGCATTGGAGCCACTGGCATCGACCGGGATGCCGTCCACGCTGAAACTCTGCGGGCTGTCAAAGCTGGTCACCGTGCCCTTGTACGACTTGGCGGTGGTGGTCGTGCTGTCGTTACTGCCGCCGCCGCAGGCGACCAGGCCGGCCATGAGCAATGAGGCCGACAGCAGCCGCAGCCCGGCCAATGGGGAACGGGAGGGGAGCGCGTTGGGGTGGTTCATGATGTTGTGTCCTCTGTGGGTTGTGTTGAAGCGGGCGATCCGAACCCGGGCCGACCATCGGGGTGCCCTCGCACCGCCGCGCAACGATGCGTTCCGTCCCTTAACACCGCCTGAAGCCGTCACGCTTTTTCCGATGTTTACGTTTTGTTGCCTTGCGCGCAAGCCGATTGGAGCGCTGGCCGGCGATACATGTGGTCACACCTGGAGGCCGGGACCGCGGACTACCCTGGGTAGCATTCAGTCGTTCTTTCGTTCACATGGAGACCCTCATGAACACAACACACCGAACCCACATCCTTCGCCCGCTCGTGCTGGCCATCGCCTGTCTGGCCGCAGGCGCCAGCGGGGCCCAACAAGTCACCGTGGACGTGGTGGTCGACCCGGCACCGGTTGTCGATCCGGCCGTCGTGTCAGCGCGGCAGCAGCAGATGGCTCTGCAACTGGCCCGGGCCAACCTGAGCCAGCAGGGCATCACCGAACCCACCACGGCGCAGCTCGCCCTGGCCACCAGCGATGTGCAGGCGCTGCGCGACAGCGGCATGGGCTGGGGCCAGATCGCCAACAGCCTGGGCCTGCGCCTGGGCGCCGTGGTCAGCGCGGCCAACCGGGCCGACAAGGCCGACAAGGCCGATGGCGTGACCGTCGCGGCCACCACCAACCGCCCCGCTACGGCGGGCAGCAAGGCAAAGGGTGGTAACAGCGGCAACAGCAATGCCGGTGGCGGCCAAGGCGCTGGCAACAGCGGCAACCAGGGCGGTGGCTCCAATGCGGGCGGCGGCGGCAACGCCGGCGGTAACTCCGGTAACGGCGGCAAAGGTGGCAACTCCGGCAACGGGGGTGGGAAGGGCGGCGGCAACGGCGGCGGCAAGCGCTGATCCGGCCTGGTGACGCGCTGCGCTCGGGTGCATGCCCGTGATGTGATGCGTTGCCGTTTGGACAGAGCGAGGCGGGTGCCGTCTGCCGTGTGCAGCCCCCGCCTTCCATCATGGTTCTGCTCGCCAGTGACCGATCGGTCACTTTTTTCTTGACCCCATGGGATGGGGCATCACCAAATTACCGATAGGTAATCAACAAGTGCTGAACCTGCTGTGTCTGGATGTGGTGGTGCGGCCCAAATTGCAGTAGACCATCTGATGACCCGGCCCGACACGCTGGACGTGTTCTTAAGCACCGAGTTGTACACCAGACCCGAATTGGCGCTCGATTTCATTGCAGATGCTGAAATCAAAGTTTCAAGTGAAGACTATGAACGAGTCCGAACTGGCTGAAGCCTGGCCTGGGCTGCGACCTGATAGGTTCTACCGCGCCCACTCCGCCCGCAGCACCCCCCCGGTGAGAAACCCGCTGGGCACCTTTTCTTCCCGCTCGAACTTCACCAATCCCTCGCCCTGGCAGTACCACTCGCGGCTGATCAGGGGCACGTCGGTGAAGCCGTTGACCGGGTCGGTGTAGAGATTCAGGCGGGCCTGGCCGACCACGCGCAGGCAGGGCTGGTGGGTGCTGCCGTCGGCGAGCTTCACGCTGTCGTCCACCGCTTCGATGCGCCAGGTCATCTGCGCTTTGTGGGTGTACTTCAGGTCGCGCGGGTGCTCGTTCCTGCGCTGGATCAGGTAGGGCACGGTGGGCGTGGTCCATTCGGTGCCCACTTGGTACGGCGCTTTCAGCACCCAGATCGGTTCGGCGTCTGCCGTGGGCTCGTTGTCGATGTCGGTGCGGGTGGCGATGCGGCGGATGCCTTGATCGTCTGCCTGGAGGTAGTAGCTCACGCCGGCGGAGTGGTGGCGCACGGCGACGGTCTGGTCTTGAAACGTCTCGGGCGGGGTCACACGCAGGGTCCACTGCTCGGGCTCGCGGGGGTCTTCGCTGGTGTAGCGCACGGCGTAGTCCTGCGTTTCGCCTTTGCGCAGGGGGAACCAGTCATTGCCCATGTCGCGACCAGAGCACCCCGACAACAAGGCCAGCGCCAGCCAGGCAGCGGGTGCCCTCCAAATGGCACCACCGGAGCGCGTGTCCGAAACCCAGTCGTACCGTGGAACCGGCTTTGCCGGGCCACAGGTGCGGTCCCCCTCCCGCCAAAGGCGAGAGAGGGGGAAGACGCGAAGCGGCGCAGGGGGTTCCATCATTTTTCCGGGAGTTGGGCGCGCGGCAGATCGGTGAGTTTGATCTCGACTTTGTCGTTGCTCGCTGGCAGCAACCAGGCCAGGCCGCCCTGGCCGCGTTTGGGTTCGGTGCTGCCCATCTGGGTGTTGCCTTCGCGCGCTTTTTTGATGCCGTCGCCGAGGATGCGGTGCAGGTCTTTTTCGTACGGCAGGCGAAACACGCGCGGCATCTCCAGCGGCGCGTTGTCTTTCATGGGGTTGATCCAGATGTAGATGGCGCCTTTGTGGCCGCGGCCGGGGCTGGGCTCGTCGAACACGGCCGAAAGCAGCATGAAGCGCTGGGGCAGGGCGTCGTCGCTCGGCCAGCCGGCGATGCCCTGCAGCGTGTGGTGGCCAAACACATAGAAGCCGCTCACCAGCAGCACCATCGCGCCTTTCACGGCCCAGGGCCAGCGCGTGGCCAGGCACAGGCAGAGCAGCAGGAACGCCAGCAGCGCGTACACCAGCACGAGCAGCAGCAACTGGGAGGAAACGGCAGGGATCATGGTTGTTCTGGTGGGGGTCAGAGGCCGGCGCGTTGAACGATCGTCAGGGGTCGGGTGTTGAGGTCGATGACGTTGCCGCCCTCGTCGATGCTGAAGCGCACGAGGGTGCGCTCGTCGCCTTTGGCGGGGATCTGCTGCGTCCCGGTGTAGACGATCTCGGCCTGCGGGTTGACCTTCACCACCGCCACCGACACGTCCACCGGCAGCTTGTCCTTGCTCTCGTAGTAGTGGGCGTTCACCACGTATTCGCCCGGCACCAGGCCGCGCAGGGTGACGATCTCCTGGCGGATGGGGCTGCTGATCTCGCGGCCGTTGACCAGTACGCTGTTGTTCTTGGCGCCGCGGTCGTCGCGGTCCAGGTGCAGCATGCCGGCGTCGCGCTGGCGGAACCACAGGGTCTTGCCGCCGGGCTCCAGCACCCAGGCGTCGACGTCGTTGGGGTTGTTGTCGGGCCAGGACACGGTGACGATGAACTCGGCCTTGGCCGGCACGTCGCCGGCCTTGCGGGCCTTGGGATTGAACGAGAGCAGGGCGATGACGAAACAGAAGACGAAGGCGATCAACATGTTGAACAACATGTCGTAGAACGGATCGGTCTCGGTGTCACGGACCGCGCGGCCGATCGCCATGGGGAGGCTCCTGCGGTGGGGTGTCGGGCGGCGCGAGGCCGGCGGCCAGGGTGTCGGCCACCAGCGCGTCGGCAAAGCGGTCGAGCCGCATGAGCTGCAGGCCGAGCAGGATGTTGCCGGCCAGGCCGGTGACGGTGGTGAGCAGCGCGATGCCCAGGCCGCCGGTGAGGTTCTTGAGCAGCAGCGACGACTGGCTGGCGTCGAAGCTGTCCATCTGTCCGAGCTGCAGCGCGAGGATGGAAAAACCGATCACCTTGCCGAGCAGGCCGAGCTTGAGCTGGATGCCATTGAGCCACCAGGCCATTTCGTGTGGGCCGTGGGCGCGCTCGCCCAGCACCTGCAGCCAGATGGAATGGTCGGCGCCGGGCAGTGCGCAGCCCTGGTGGTATTCGGCGCTCCAGCCGGTGGGCGCTGCGGTGGGGGACGCCGCGAGCTGCGCATCGAGCCGCAGGCGCTGCTGGCCCAGCACCCAGGCGCGCCGCCCGGCCCAGGCCGAGCAGCCGATGAAGAGCAGCACGATGGTGACGGTCAGGCCCGTCGGATCGGCGTCCACCAGCCGGTGCCAGGCGCCGGCCTGCCACAGCAGCAGGGCACCGAACACCAGCAGGCCCATGTAGGCCAGCCAGAGCAGGAACAGGCCGTGCTCCATGCGCTCCAGCGCGAGCGGGCTGTGGCGTGCGCCGGGAATGCGGCTCACCAGCGCGGCGCCGAGCATGCGGTGGTGTGGGTCGCTGGCGGGCCCGGGTAAGTTCACGGCGCGGGGTGCAGCGCGCGCGATTCGGCGTCGCTGCGGAACACGATGGGGATGTTGCGCCGCGTCGGTGCGTTCTTCACCACCTGCACCACCTTGTGGTGGTGGGCCGACTTGCTGCACACCGGGTCGGTCTCGGTGGCGTCGCCGGTGATCAGAAAGGCCTGGCAGCGGCAACCGCCGAAGTCCTTGTGGCGCTCGTCGCAGCTGCGGCAGGTGGGCTTCATCCAGCTGTCGCCCCGGTAGGCGTTGAAGGCGGTGCTGCGCTGCCAGATGTCGGCGATGGGCGTGTCTTTCACGTTGGGCAGTTGCAGGCCAGGCAGGTCGCGCGCGTTGTGGCAGGGCATGGCCAGACCGTCGGGCGCGATCGAGAGGAACACCGCACCCCAGCCGTTCATGCAGGCCTTGGGCCGCTCTTCAAAATAGTCGGGCACCACGAAGAGAACGCGGCATTTCTGGCCCGAGGACTGGGCGTCCTGCTCGGCGCGGAAGGCATTGACCTCGGCCTCGGCGACCTGCAGCTCTTCGCGCGTGGGCATGAGGTGGTCGCGGTTGATCCAGGCCCAGCCGTAGTACTGCGTGTTGGCAAGTTCCAGGTACTCGGCTTCGAGCGCCACGGCCATCTCGATGATCTTGCGCACGTGCGGCAGGTTGTGCCGGTGCAGCACGCAGTTCATCACCATGGGCCAGTCGTGTTGCTTGATGAGCTTGGCCACGCGCTGCTTGAGTTCGAAGGTCTTGGTGTGGCTGAGAAAGTCGTTCAGCTCCCGGGTGGAGTCCTGGAACGAGAGCTGCACGTGGTCGAGCCCGGCGTCTTTGAGCTTCTGCGCGCGCGCGGGCGTGAGGCCCACACCGGAGGTGATGAGGTTGGTGTAGTAGCCCAGGTGGTGGGCTTCCTGCACCAGTTCTTCCAGGTCGTCGCGCAGCAGCGGCTCGCCACCCGAAAAGCCCAGCTGTGCCGCGCCAAGCTTGCGCGCCTGCGTCATCACGTCCACCCACTGCGCGGTGCTCATCTCGTCGTGGATGTGCGCGTGCTGCGTGGGGTTGTAGCAAAACACGCAGTGCAGCGGGCACTTGTAGGTGAGCTCGGCCAGCAGCCACAGGGGCTGGCCGACGGAGGGGGGGTCAGTCGATCCAGCCACGGCGTTGTCCTTCCTCAAGAAGTGCCAGCACTTCGGGCGCAATGCCTTGCGCGTTGAACGCGGCTTCCAGCTCGGCGACGATGCCGTCGAACGTGCGCACGCCGTCGCAACGCTGCAGGATTTCAGCGGCCGATGGATTGAGCTGCACCATGCCCTCGGGGTACAGCAGCACCCAGCGGCTTTGCGCTTCCTCGTACTGCAGGCGGAAGCGCCGCGAGAGCTTGGGGTGATTCAGAAGCGTGCTCAAGTCAATGTGTGGTCGAACGACCGATGAAGGCGGCGCGAAGAGGGCCCAAGCCCAGCACACGCCGAAGATCCGGCTTTGCCGGGCCAAAGGCGTGGTCCCCCTGGGGGGAAGACGCGAAGCGGCGCAGGGGGGCGTCGTTCACTGACAGGCTTTCTCTATCGCGTCCAGCATCGTCCACAAAATGTCCAGCTTGAACTGCAGGATGTCCAGCGCGTGGTGCTGGGCCTGCCGGGTCTGGAAGTGCGCCAGCGTGACCTGCAGGCCGTGTTTGACGTCGCGCGTGGCCAGCGGAATGCGGTTGCGGAAATAGGCCAGTCCATCGGACTCGATCCACGGGTAGTGCGTGGGCCAGGTGGCGAGCCGGTCCTTGTGGATCTGCGGCGCGAACATCTCGGTGAGCGAGGAGCACACGGCTTCCTGCCACGGTGCCTTGGCCGCGAAGTTCACGTAGGCATCGCAGGCGAAACGCACCGCGGGCACCACGCCCTGCAGCGACCACAGGTCTTCGCGCGAGATGCCGACCGCTTCGCCCAGCCGCGTCCAGGCCTCGATGCCGCCCGCGGCCGAGCCCTCGTAGTCGCCATGGCCGTCGTGGTCCAGGATGCGCTCCAGCCACAGCCGGCGGTGCGCGCGGTCGGGCATGTTGGCGAGGATGGCGGCGTCCTTGCGCGGAATGCAGATCTGGTAATAGAAGCGGTTGGCCACCCAGCAGCGGATCTCGTCGGGCGTGCAGCCGCCGGCGTTCATGCGCACGTTGAACGGGTGGTGGATGTGGTACGCGCGGCCCTTGTCGCGCAACTGCGCTTCGAAGGCTTCGGGGCTCCAGGCGGGCAGGTGGCTGTCGGTGCGGATGGCTTGGGCGATTTCCACGATCAGGTTCCTATGTCAACGTGTAGTTCAAGGTGGGGTTCGAGGCGCGATGCCTTGTCCAACACACACCGTGGAGCCGGCTTTGCCGGGCCACTGGTGTGGTCCCCCTGCAGGGGGGAAGACGCGAAGCGGCGCAGGGGGTCATATCTCAATGTCCATGCCGTCGTGGGCGACTTCGATGCCGTGCGCCGTGAGTTCGGCGCGTTCGTCGGAGTCTTCCACCAGCATGGGGTTGGTGTTGTTGATGTGGATGAGGATCTTGCGCACGTGGGCGGGCAGGCGGTCGAGCTGTTCGACCATGCCGCCCGGCCCGCTTTGCGGCAGGTGGCCCAGGTCGATGGCGCTCTTGCTGTGCAGGCCCATGCGCTGCATTTCGTCGTTGGTCCAGAAGGTGCCGTCGACCATCACCACCGAACAACCGGCCATCAGTTCCAGCAGCGCGGGCGTGATCTCGCCCAGGCCAGGCGCGTAGAACACACGCTGGCCGTTCAGCGGGTTGGTGATCACCAGGCCGATGTTGTCGCCCGGGCGCGGGTTGCCGCGAAACGGTGAATACGGCGGCGGCTTGGACGAGAGCGACACGCACTGTAACTGCACGTCGGGCAGGCCGGGCACGGGCAGCGTGCGGCCGTCGATGGGCAGCTCGTGGCGGTCCACGCCGCAGAAGTGCGAGAGGATGCGCGTGATGGGAAAACCGTCGGACAGGTCAGAGAGCACCTCGGGCGTGGCCAGCAGGGGCAGCGGCGTCTGGCGCTCGCGCAGCATCAAGAGGCCGGTGACGTGGTCGATCTGCGCGTCGATCAGCAGCACGGCGGCGATGCCGCTGTCGCGGATGGCGCGGGCCGGTTGCAGCTCGGGGGTGTCGCGGATCTGGGTCAGGATGTCGGGCGAGGCGTTGACCAGCAGCCAGTCGCTGCCGTTGGCGCTGACCGCGATGGACGACTGCGTGCGCGCACGCGCCTTGAGCGTGCCGCGGCGAAAGCCGTCACAGTTGGGGCAGTTGCAGTTCCACTGCGGGAAGCCCCCACCGGCGGACGATCCGAGAACCCGTATGCGCATGTCAGTTCACCGTGGAAAGGAACAAAAAAAGCGCACGTGTGGTTCACCCGTGCGCCCCGATCACATCAGCCAGCGCTCAGCGGTTGGCGATGTACATCGTGATTTCGAAGCCGAAACGCAGGTCGGTGAAAGCGGGGGTGGTCCATTGCATGGTGTGTCTCCAGTAGAGTGGGTTGGCATGAAACATGTCTGCGAACTTGTCAGCACCTCTGTACCTCAAGCCGCCACCATGTTCAGCAATATCGATGCCACGAAAGACCTTCCTAGGGACAACCCTGAGGCGGGGTCCGTCGCGGGTCGGCGTAGCGCCTGGCCGTTGCCGGCCTACCTGTCCGTCGGGCGCGGTCACCGCATGGCTTACCGCACCGTGGGTAACGCGCGTGGCGAGCCCTGGCTGCTGGTGCACGGCGGCCCCGGCAGCGGTTGCCAGCCGGGCATGCTCGCGCCGCTGGACCTGGCGCGCCAGTGGGCGATCGCACCCGATCAGCGGGGCTGCGGGGCCAGTCGTCCCAGAGGGAAAACCGCCGCCAGCACCACCCATGCGCTGGTGGCCGATCTGGAGGCGCTGCGGCGGCATCTGGGCGTCGAGCGCTGGTCGCTGCTGGCGGGTTCGTGGGGCACGGTGGTGGCGCTGGCCTATGCGCAGGCACACCCGCAGCGGGTGCAGCGCCTGGTGTTGCGCGGCGCATTCGCGCTCACCCGGCGCGAGGTGGGTGGTCTGCTGCAACCGTCTCGCCGGCTGCGGCAAACCCTCGGCCGCGAGGCCGCCTGGCCCGCAGCACCGGGTGTGTCACTGCCCGCGACGCTGGCCAGGTTGAGACAACTGCTTCAAAGTGGAACACCCGGTGTTGCAGGCCTGCGCGTGTTGCGCCGCTGGGGCTTGCTGGAGTCGGTGGCGGCGGGCTTGGGCATGCGGCGCAGCCTGCGCCACGCCACCGGGCCGGATCGCGCCGAACTGGCCGCCGCGATCCGGCGCGACTGGGCGCAACTGCGACGCCGGCAACGGTGCGCGCAGGCACGGGGACACCGGCCGGGCTGGGACCACAGCGAGCGCGCCGCGCTGGACAAATACCGCGTCCAGGCGCACTACCTGCGGCATCGCGGCTTTGTGCGGCCCGGCGAGCTCGACCGCGCGGTGCTGCTGCTGGCACAGCGGGGTGTGCCGGTGGACTGGGTGCACGGCCGTTTCGACGCCATCTGCCCGCCGCAGAACAGCCGCGCCTGGGCCGCCCTGGGCCGTCGACTGGCGCCGCAACAGGTCACACTGACCGAGCCCTTGAGCGGCCACCTGGGGACCGAGCCGGGCATGCTCGCGAGCTTGCGTGCGGTGGTGCGGAGACAAGGATGAAGGCGCTTCCCCTACGCGCTCACCGCTGCGCCCGGCACGCCGGCTCTGCGATGCGTGCCGTGCTGCGCCGCTGGTTGATTGCGCTGCTGTGCTTCGGCGGCTTCGTCGTGCCCGCGCTCGCGGCCGACCCGCCGGTGGCCTGCAAGGCGGTCGATGCTGTGTCCTGGCAACCGGTGGCGCCGGGCATCTGGGTCTGGCCTGCGGCGGAGAACGGCGAGGTGTCGCCCGCCAATGGCGGCCATGTGCTGACCACCAGCGTGGTGATCGACGGCGGCGAGGCGTTGGTGATCGACCCCGGCCCCAGCCACCGCCACGGCCTGCGCCTGCGGCACTCGCTGGCCTGCCGCTTCCAGGCCCGGGTGCGCTGGATCGTCAACACCCACGCGCACGCGGAAAACGTGCTCGCCAACTCGGCCTTTGCCGACCTGCTGGAGGTTGGCCAGCTCGAGATACTGGCCAGCGCGGCCACGCGCGACGCCATGCAGCGGCGCTGCCCGGACTGCCTGGCCAGCCTGAGCGCGAAGGTCGGGGCCGACACGATGGCGGGCACACAGATCGTGCTGCCCAGCCGGACGTTGGCCGAAGGCGAGGTCTTGCGCGTGGGGCGGCACCGCCTGCGGGTGATGCGCATCGAGCAGGGCCACACCGAAGGCGATCTGGTGCTGTGGAGCGCGCGCGAGCGCGTGTTGTGGGCCGGCGGGCTGGTGGTCGGCGAGCGCGTGCCCGAACTGGCCCAGGGCAGTGTGGACGGCTGGCTTGCGGCACTGGAGCGGCTGACCGCGCTGCGCCCGCGGAAGGTGCTGGGTACGGTATGGTCCCTCGCTCCCACAGTTGGCGAGCCACCGCCTGCGCTGGGAGCCACAGAAAGCTATCTGAAGGCCCTGCGCGTGCGCGTGCTGCAAGCCATGGACGAGGGCCACCAGCCGCAGGACACGGCCTGGGGCGAGCTACCGGCCTACCGCATCTGGGCTGGCTACAGCGAGCGCCACGGCTTCAATCTGCAGCGCGCCTGGCGCGAACTGGAGCCGGTATGGATGGGGATGAGTGATCCCCCCGCGCCGCCTGCGGCGTCACCCCCGAGGGGCGGTGCGAGTGGCCCGGCAAAGCCGGTTCCACCGCACCCTGACACAAGACCTTCCGCGCCGGAAGCGCGCTGATTTTCGTTAGCGCTGGAAGTCACAAGACATCCGGTGGTAATTGGTCCTTCTTGCGGTAGATCGTGTTGCGCGACACCCCCAGCGCCTTGGCCGCGGCCGACACGTTGCCTTTGTGCAGCCGCAGCATCTGCGCCATGGCACTCAGGGCCACGTCCTGCAGCCGGCCGCCCTCGGCGATGGGCTCGGGCATCGGGGCGGTGCTGGGCATGTCGGGCAGGGGTGGTGCTGATGCGATGTGGCCGGCGAAGCGTGCTGGAATCGGGTTGGGCAGGCCGTGCTCCAGCTCTTCCAGGAAATCGTCGGGCAGGTGGCCCATTTCGATCGAGCCCTGGCAACCCACCATGACCACAGCCGTGCGCAGCAGGTTGTGCAGCTGGCGGAAGTTGCCCGGCCAGTGGTAGCGCTTGAACAGGTCCATGACCTGGGCCGAGATGCCGATCTGGGCGCCGTTTTCGCACAGGGTGTGCAGGATCTTCTTCACCACGAGCTCGAAGTCCGTGCGTTCGCGCAGCGCGGGCAACCGCACCACCAGACCGTTGAGGCGGTAATAGAGGTCTTCGCGGAAGTCGCCGCGCGCGATCATGTCTTTGATGTTCTTGTGGGTGGCGCAGACCACGGCCACGTCCACGTCCACTTCCTTGCCCGCCCCCAGCGGGCTGACCCGGCGCTCCTGCAACACGCGCAGCAGCCGCGCCTGCAGGTGCTTGGGCATGTCGCCGATCTCGTCGAGGAACAGCGTGCCGCCGTGGGCCTGCAGGATCTTGCCGATGGAGCCCTTCTTGCGCGCGCCGGTGAACGCGCCTTCTTCGTAGCCGAACAGCTCGGACTCGATCAGCGTTTCGGGAATGGAGGCGCAGTTCACCGACACGAAGGGCTGCGCCGAACGCGGCGAGTCGCCGTGGATGGCCTGGGCCAGCAGGTCTTTGCCGGTGCCGGTCTCGCCCAGGATCATCACCGGGATGTCCTTGCCCGAGACCATGCGCAGCTTGTGGATCACGTTGGACACCTGGGGGTCGCCCGTGTCCAGGTAGTGCAGGGTGGAAAACTGTGTCTTCTTGACGCTGTGCCTGAAGGGCGCGGCCGTCGCGCCGGCCGGGGCCTCGGCCGCCGGTTCCTGGGCCTGCCCCATGGGTTTGGCCGCGGACCAGGGGTTGGCCTGCTTGATCTTGACGCGGCACCACACCGACACCCCGTTGTGCAGACACAGCTGCTTCGGATTCGGCATGGCACCGCTGAACAGCTCGAACAGGGCCGAGATCGGCAGACCAAACAGCGAGGAAAAGGTGTGGGCCTTGAGGGCAGCGAAGGGCAGGCCGATCTGGAACTGCCCGCTGCGGTTGGCCGAGATGAAACGGCCCTCGGGCGAAAACACCGCGATGCTTTCGACCAGGGTGCCCAGGAACTCGGAGCGGGTGTGGAAGTGGATGCGGATCGCCTTGGGGAAGATGTCGGCGAACATGTGGTTCTCGATCATCTGCGCCGACATGCGCACCAGCGCCAGCGTGTGCTGGTGAAAGCTGCGGTGGTCGCCGGTGACGTCGAGCGCGCCGATCACCTGGCCGTAGGGGTCGAAGATGGGCGCGGCGGAGCAGGTGAGGAACTTGTTGGCGTTCAGGTAGTGCTGGTTGCCGTGCACCGTGAGCGCTTCTTCTTCGGTCAGCGCGGTGCCGATGGCGTTGGTGCCCTTGGTCTGTTCGGACCAGTCCATACCCGGCGTAAGCGCCACGCGCGAGGCTTTCTCCAGGAAATCGGTGTCGCCCAACGAGTGCAGCACCATGCCCTTGGCCGAGGTCAGCAGCACCATGCTGTGGGTGTTGACAATCTGGTCGTACAGCGTCTCCATGACGGGCGCGGCGTGCTGGAACAGAAAACGGTTTTCGTCCAGGGCCTCGGTCAGCACCGAGCGGCCCGGGCTGGAAAAGTCGGGCTCGGTGTTGGCGGTGATGCCGTACGCCTCGGACCGCTGGTGCGACTGCGCAATCAGGTCCGGCCCCGCCTCGGTGGAGGCGGCAGGCGGCGCAGGCCCGGCGCCGCTCCCGAGGGGGCGCGTGTACATGGCGGCACTCATGTCGTCTCCTGGGTCCGAGGGAAGTCCCCCCCAGTAATGCATCGGCCATCGCGGATCTTGCGAGGCCTCCCGGGGTGCTGTCTCGTCGGTTTCTGGCTTGTTTTGGCTCATGCAATTCTCATCGGTTATGTCCCGCGAATCAACACTGGTAATCCCGGTGTGAAACAGCGTGTACCTGTTGTCTCCAGCAGGGACATAGCAAGTACCCCGCCACCGCACAGGAGCGGGGCACTCACCCGCAAAGCGGAGGGGAATGTCCCGGTGCCAGTGTCACGTGAGCTGTCTCTCACGGCGCAACTGATTCAATTTGGAACACTTTGCGAGGCCAGGCCTCGCAGGGCGAATGCGCGTCACGGCGGGGCCTGCGGGCGCGATGGCGTTGGTGGCCTGCTATTTGCTACCCACAAGCTTGATTCACCCTGACAACCGGAGACAAGCCCCATGAAATTCCTTTCCTTCACCCCTCCCGCGCGCGGCGCATTGCGTGTCGTCGCCCTGGCCGCCAGCGCCCTCGTGACCGCCGCCGTCATGGCGCACGGCGATGTGACGCCCCAGGCCGTGGACACCAGCACGCTGCCGCAGCTCGGCGCCAAGTGGCTCGACGCCAACCCCTACAACGAACAGAACCCGGCCCGCGGCGAAGCCTTGCGCATCGGCACCTCGGCCTACAACCAGAACTGCGCCCGTTGCCATGGGCTCGAAGCCATCTCGGGTGGTATCTCGCCCGACCTGCGCAAGCTCGACAGCGACTGCACCGGCTTCGCCGACGCCGAGAAGAAGGCGGCCTGCTTCAAGGAGATGGACGACTACTTCCTCGCCACCGTGCGGCGCGGGCGCGTGCGCGACGGCCGGGTCTACATGCCCCCGTTCGAAGGCACGCTGTCGCAGGAAGCCATCTGGTCGATCCGCACCTATATCGAAACCCGCCGCGAACCCTGAGCGCCCGAGCGTCCACGGGGCGGGTCCGCTCGCCCCGTCCGGGCGGCCCGGCGCCGTCCGATCCATCGTCCAACGCAGAGCCGGCGCAGACCGGCCTTCCCCCAACGGAGACAGACACCATGCCCACCCCGCGAATCGTTTCAAGCCGCGCCACCTCGGCGCTCAACCGTCGTCAATGGCTGGGCGTTGCGCTGCTGCCCCTGCTGGCCACGGCATCGCCGTTGCAGGCCCAGACCGAACTCAGCGACCTGGCCCGCATCCGCGCCAGCGGCGCGCTCAAGGTCGCGGTGTACAAGGACAACGCGCCGTTTTCCGATGGCGCCGTGACCGACATGCAGGGGCTGGACGTGGCGCTGGCCGAAGCCCTGGCCCGGCAACTGGGCCTCAAGCTCTCGCTGCTGCCCTTCGATGCCGGCGAGAACATGGGGGATGACCTGCGCAACATGGTCTGGAAAGGGCACTACCTGGGCTACGGCCCGGCCGACGTGATGCTGCAGGTGCCCGCCGACAAATACCTGGCGCAGAAGAACCCCCAGGTGATGATCCTGGCGCCGTACATGCGGCAGTCGCTGGTGCTGGTGCACGACACGCGGCGCCTGGCCAGCGCGGCGGCGCCCGAAGACCTCAAGGGCCTGCCGCTGGCGGCCGAGCGCGGCGCGGGCGCGGCCAGCGTGCTCATGGGCTATGGCGGGGGGCTGCTGCGCACGCAGGTTTCGATCCACAACACCGGCATCGAAGCCGCGCAGGCGGCGGTGGACGGCAAGGCGGTGGCGGCCTTTGTGACGCGGGCGCAGGCGGAAGCGGTGCTGTTCCGCAACTCGGACGCCGCAGCCAGCTTCCGCATCAGCAAGCTCAACTTCAACAACGGCATCGCCGACACCGGCTGGCCCGTGGCCATGGCGATCAAGTCGGCGAACAAGGAGCTGGGCCAGGCCCTCGAAGCCGCGATGAAATCCCTGCGCGACAGCGGCGAGCTGCTGAAGATCTTCCAGCAGAACGGGTTGACGCTCACAGCCCCATGACAATGCCCCCCCCCCCCC
>NZ_BCWR01000001.1 GCF_001592305.1 Hydrogenophaga taeniospiralis CCUG 15921 | reverse complement strand
GGGTGAAGGCACGCTGCTCCGATAGGATCTCGGGCGATTGAATCCCTCACGTTCTCCAAACACTCTTCCGGAGAATGTGTATCGACGCAGAACGCGGTGGAACCGGCTTTGCCGGGCCGCTCGCGTTGCCCCTTGAGGGGCGGAGTGGTTACGCGCAGCGAACAAGCGACGGGGGTGGGGCGTGTGCTCCGGCTCTGCCGGTCCAAGGGCGTGGTCCCCCTGGGGGGAAGCCGCGCAGCGGCGCAGGGGGGGGTCACTTTCTTCCGATTTTTCGGTACACCGTGGCGCGGCTGATGCCCAGCACGCGGGCGGCCTGCATCACGTTGCCGCGGGCCTCTTCCACCGCGCGGCGGATCAGCGCGGTTTCCACTTCTCTGAGCGGCGCGCCCATGTTGGCGATCGGGCGTTGCGGCGCGGTGCTGGCCCGCCCGTCGTTGAAGCGGGCCAGCACCTGCAGGCGCAGGCCTGACCACAACGGCAGTTCGACCGTGCCGCGTTGGGCGCGCGCGGCATCGAACAGGCAGTCGGACGGGATCGCGAACACGTCGCTGCAATGCGGCCAGGGCGCGCCGGACGCCAGGGCCAGCATGTCCGCCGCGGCCCGGTTGGTGCCGACGATGACGCCGTCGCGGTCCACGCACACCAGCCCGTCGCTGTCTTCCCCTGGCGTGCGACCTGGCCAGTTCAGACGCAGCAGCAGGTGGTACGGCAGCGCCAGGGTGAGCGCGTTTTCGATGCTCAGTGCCGACTGGCTGACCAGGTGCTTGAGGGCCGGGCGTTCGGGCACGTCGACGCCCGTGAGGTCGAGCATGCCCACGCAGCGGCCGTCGGGGCCGAACAGTGGAGCGCCCGCGCAGCTGTAGGCGCTGGTGGCGTCAAAGAAGTGTTCGCCCCGGTGCAGCCAGACCGGCTGCAGCTCGGCCAGCGTGGCGCCGATGGCGGTGGTGCCCACGCGGTGTTCGGACAGGTCCACCCCGACGCGCGCGATCAGGCTGGCGCGCCGGTCGTGGTGGTCGATCGGGCCGTTGACGTCGATCACCACGCCCTGGGCGTCGGTCAGGATGGCGAAGTAGCGGGTGTCGGCCATGGCCCGCGCGAGCGACTGGATCACCGGTGCGGCTGCGCGCAGCAGGGGCTGGTTGGCCTCCATCACGCGCTTCATGGCGGGGCCGGGCACCGGGTCGAACGCCAGGGGCTGGCGGGGCTGGAAACCCTGCGCCAGGCAGCGGCGCCAGGAGCGCTCGATCCAGGGGGCGATGCGCAGGCCACTGCCGGCGGCACCACCGCCACCGAGCACCGCCCGGCGCGCGTTGTCGATCATGGCCAGGCGGTCGCTGGGGTTGTGGGGCGTGGTGACCGGTGGGCGCTGGCTGTTGTTCATGGATGGCCTGTCTCGTTATGGCGCAGTGAAGCTCAATCACACAACATACAGCAGCAAGTATGCCAAGCGGGGTGCTGTTTCATTTTGAGAATTTCCACCCTGGCGGGTCATGCCTACGGGATAACCCTGAACAAAAACGGCAACGGGGCTTCAACAATGCATAGGTATTTCCTTTCATAGGCAAGGCGCTGCATAAGTGGTGCCGCTACCCACCAGGAGACCCCTCATGCAGAAAGTCCTGCACATCAACCCGGACAAATGCACCGGCTGCTTGCAGTGCGAAATGGCGTGTTCGTTCGAGAACTACGGCGTCTACGCCACCTCCAAGTCGCGCATCAAGGTGTTCGACTTCCATCACACCGGCAAGAAAGTGCCCTACACCTGCACCCAGTGCGACGAGGCCTGGTGCCTGCACGCCTGCCCGGTGGAGGCGATCACGGTGGACAAGATGACCGGCGCCAAGGTGGTCAACGACGCGACCTGCGTGGGTTGCAAGGTCTGCACCATCGCCTGCCCCTTCGGCACCATCAACTACGTGCAGGAAACCGGCAAGGTCCAGAAGTGCGACCTGTGTGGCGGTGAGCCGGCCTGCGCCGAAGCCTGCCCCACCGCGGCGATCACCTTCGTGGACGCTAACTGGACCGGCATCGACAAGATGAAGCAATGGGCCGACAAGCTGGGCAACCAGCCGGCCGCTGCCGCCTGATCCCCCCAACACATTCAAGGAGCACAACATGTCTTGGGCTGGAAAAATCCTCCGCGTCAACCTGACCGCGGGCACCGTGAAGTCCGAACCGCTGAACATGGAGTGGGCCCGCGCCTACCTCGGTTCGCGCGGCCTCGGCAGCAAGTACCTGATCAGCGAAGTCGACCCCAAGGTCGATCCACTCTCGGCCGACAACAAGATCATCTGGGCCACCGGCCCGCTGACCGGCACCATGGCCTCCACCGGCGGGCGCTACACCGTCATCACCAAGGGCCCGCTCACCGGCGCCATCGCCTGCTCGAACTCGGGCGGCTACTGGGGCGCCGAGCTCAAGATGGCCGGCTGGGACATGGTCATTTTTGAAGGCAAGTCGGCCAAGCCGGTCTACCTCTACATCAACGACGACACCGCCGAACTGCGCGACGCCGGCCACCTCTGGGGCCAGAGCGTGTGGAAGACCGAGGAAATCCTCAAGTCCAGCCTGCAAGACCCGCTGCTGCGCGTCTCCAGCATCGGCAAGGCTGGTGAAAACGGCGTGTTGTACGCCGCCGTGGTCAACGACCTGCACCGCGCGGCCGGCCGCTCGGGCGTGGGCGCCGTGATGGGCAGCAAGAACCTCAAGGCCATCGCCGTGCGCGGTACCAAGGGCGTGGGCAACATCCGCGATCCCAAGGCCTTCATGAAGGTCACCTTCGAGAAGAAGAAGATCCTGGCCGAGAACGCCGTGACCGGGCAGGGCCTGCCGGCCTACGGCACCCAGGTGCTGATGAACGTGATCAACGAGATGGGCGCGCTGCCCACGCGCAACCACCGCGACGTGCAGTTCGAAGGCGCGAAAGACATCTCGGCCGAAGCCATGGCCACGCCGCGTGAGAGCGATGGCAAGAAGCACCTGGTGACCAACCAGGCCTGCTTCGGCTGCACCATCGCCTGCGGGCGCATCAGCAAGATGGACGAAGGCCACTTCACCGTGCAGAACAAGCCGCAGTATTGGGGCGCCAACGGCGGTCTGGAGTACGAAGCGGCCTGGGCGCTGGGCGCGGCCAACGGCGTGAACGATCTCGAAGCGCTGCAATACGCCAACATGCTGTGCAACGAAGAGGGCTTCGACCCGATCAGCTTCGGCGCCACCGTGGGCGCGGTGATGGAACTGTACGAGATGGGTGTGCTCACCGCGGAGCAGCTCGGCATCGACGCCAAGTTCGGCTCGGCCCAGGCGCTGGCCCATTTCGCCGAGATCACCGCCAAGGGCGAAGGCTTCGGCAAGGAGATCGGCCAGGGCTCCAAGCGCCTGACCGAAAAATACGGTCACCCGGATCTGTCCATGAGCGTCAAGGGCCAGGAATTCCCGGCCTACGACGGCCGCGCCATCCAGGGCATCGGCTTGGCCTACGCCACGTCTAACCGCGGTGCCTGCCACCTGCGTGGCTACACCATCGCCTCCGAAGTGCTGGGCATCCCGGTCAAGACCGATCCGGTCGAGAGCGAAGGCAAGCCGGAGCTGGTGAAGGCGTTCCAGGACGCCACCGCCGCGTTCGACTCGTCGGGCCTGTGCGTGTTCACCACCTTCGCCTGGGGCGTGGCCGATCTGGCGCCGCAGCTGCAGGCCGCGTGCAACGAAGAGTTCACCACCGAAGAGCTGGAAAAGATCGGTGAGCGCATCTGGAACATGGAGCGCGAATTCAACAACGCCGCTGGCTTCACCGCCAAGGACGACAACCTGCCCAAGCGCCTGCTGACCGAAGCGGCCAAGACCGGTGCCTCCAAGGGCATGGTCAGCAAGCTGCCCGAGATGCTGCCCAGGTACTACGCCGCACGCGGCTGGGACCCGGAAGGCCGCCCCACCGCCGCCACCAAGGCGCGGCTGAGCCTCTGAGTCGCCAGAAACCACGCAGGTCATTGGGGGTCGGATCACCGACTGGAGCGAAGCGCAAGGCGTGTGCTCTGACCCCCAATGACCGGAAGCAACGAAGTAGCGGTCTCTGGCCGCTATCTTTTTTTGGAGAGAAAACATGAACCCCCACGTTCGACACCACGTCATCCTGGGTGCCGGTCCGGCCGGTGTCATCGCGGCCGAGACCATCCGCAAGCACGCGCCCCACGATCCGATCACCCTCGTGGGCGACGAGAACGAGGCCCCGTACTCGCGCATGGCCATCCCCTATCTGCTGATCGGCAAGGTGGGCGAGGAGGGCACGCACCTGCGCCACACGGCAGACCACTTCAGCCGGCTCAACATCCAGCTGCTGCGCGGTGTGCGCGCCAAACGGCTGGACACGGCCAAGCGCACGGTCGAGCTGAGCGACGGCAACACCCTGGGCTTTGACACGCTGCTGATCGCCACCGGTTCGTCGCCCGCCACGCCGCCCATTCCCGGCATCGACGGCCCGGGCGTGCACAGCTGCTGGACGCTGGCCGACGCGCGCGCCATCGCCAACCTGGCCAAACCCGGCGCCAAGGTGCTGCAGATGGGCGCAGGCTTCATCGGCTGCATCATCATGGAAGCGCTGCAGAAGCGCGGTGTGGAACTCTCCGTGGTGGAGATGGGCGACCGCATGGTGCCGCGCATGATGGGCCCCACCGCGGGCGGCATGATCAAGGACTGGTGCGGGAACCACGGCGTGAAGGTGTTCACCGGCACCCGGGTCGAGGCCATCGAGCGCGGCAACGGCGCCGAGCCCGGCCTGCTGGGCAAGATTGCGCAGGTGGTTGGCATCGGTTCGGCGTCCGAGCCCAACGGCAAGATGCAGGTGCGCCTGTCCAGCGGTGAACGTGTGGAGGCCGACCTTGTGATCAGCGCCACCGGGGTGCGCCCCAACATCGGCTTCCTGGAAACCAGCGGCGTGCGCTGCCTGGTGGGGGTGCTGACCGACGAACACCTGCAGACCAACGTGCCCGGCATCTACGCCGCGGGCGATTGCGCCGAAGCCTATGACAAGGTCAGCGGCAAGACCATCGTCAGCGCCATCCAGCCCAACGCCGCCGAGCAGGCCCGCGTGGCTGCGCTCAACATGATCGGCCAGCCGACCAGCCTGCCGGGCGTGACACAGATCAACGTGCTCGACACGCTGGGCATGATCTCCACGAGCTTTGGCAACTGGCAGGGCGTGCCCGGTGGGGAGCACGTGGAATTGACCGACAAGACCGCCGGCCGGCACCTGAGCCTGCAGTTCCAGGGCGACGTCATGGTCGGCTGCAATTCCGTGGGCTGGACCGATCACGTGGGCGTGATGCGCGGCCTGGTCGAAGGCCAGGTGCGCCTGGGGGAATGGAAAGACCGGCTCATGCACGACCCCACGAAGCTGATGGACGCCTACCTGTCCAGCGCACAAGGGCAAGGTCATTGGAGCGGCGCCGCCGACGAACGCCGCCGGTGATCACAATGTCTCTCATGCGCATCACCTTCAAGCTCTTTGCCACACTGACCGACTACCTGCCCGCCGACGCGCGGCGCAGCAACCAGCTGTCGCTGGAGGTGAGTCCGGACGCGCCCATCAGCCAGATCATCGAACCCTTTGGCCTGCCGCCCAAGCTGGTGCACCTGGTGCTGGTCAACGGCAAATACGTCGAGCCCGACAAGCGCATGAGCACCACGCTGTCCGAGGGCGACGTGCTGGCCATCTGGCCGCCCATCGCGGGCGGGTGAATATGAAGCACCCCCGCCGCGCTGCGCGCGACCCCCTCAAGGGGGCGACACCAGAGGCCCGGCAAAGCCGGTTCCTCGGTGTCTCTGGGTTGGACCACTTCCTCCGAGTCGGATCGTGGACCGCGCGATGGCGCGTCTGACATGCAGTCGAGCTATGCGGAGCGCTTCGAGCGCGACATGGGCTGCACTGAGTCCGAGTGGCTGGGCTGGCTGCCTGCGGCCATCGGGGGCTGTGCCTGGCAGCGCGAGGACTACACGGTGCGAGTGGACATACCGCCGGGCTCCCTGCAACTAAGCTGGCAGACCCGGCCACCCCGCGTGATCGCGCTCATGCGCATGCCCGTGCTGCACGTGGGTTTTGTCTTTGACGGGCTGGACGCCGCACAGCGCCATGCGTTCATGAAGCGCTTCGACCTGTACATGCAGCGGGGCGGCGGCTAGGGCCTGGGGTGGCTTGATACTCCAGGGGGGATGGGTAAGATGCGGGCATTCCCCCGCAACCCCCACCGAAGGACCCCGCATGAGCGACAACGCCAGCGTCACCATCACCCGCCAGTCGGGTTACCAGTTCCTCGTCGATTTTGGCGCGGCGATTCCGTCGCTGCTGGCCGACGAGCCCGCGCCGCTGGGCCAGGGCAGCGGCCCGGCGCCCGACCACATGTTGCTGGCGGCGGTGGCGAACTGCCTGAGCGCGAGCCTGTTGTTTTCGCTGCAGAAGTTCAAACAGGACCCGGGCACGCTGGTGGCCACCGCCACGCCCGAAATGGGCCGCAACGAGAACAAGCGCCTGCGCATCGTGGGCATCCACGTGAAGCTGGAGCTGGGCCAGGCTGCGGCCAGCATCGAGCACCTGGACCGCGTGCTCGCGCAGTTCGAGGAGTTCTGCACCGTGTCCATGAGCGTGCGCCAGGGCATTCCCATCCATGTGCAGGTGCAGGACGGCACGGGCGCCATCCTCAAGGACTGAGGGGTTGAGCGTCTTTCGTTCCGTCCCGGCGGCGCCCGGTGGGCGTGCGTCCCGTTTTTTGACGGTACAGTGAAACCTGTTGAACCAACCTCGTCTTTTCACAGGGCGATGACCCGATGCGACTCACCCAATGGACCGACTACAGCCTGCGCGTGTTGATGTACTGCGCGGCCTGCGATGGGCGCGAGCACCCGCCCACGGTGAACGAGATTGCCGAAGCGCACGGCATTTCGCGCAGCCACCTCACCAAGATCGTGATGATCCTGGCCGCCAATGGCTGGATCGCGACTACGCGCGGCCGGGGCGGCGGCCTGCGCCTGCTCAAGCCGGCCAACGAGCTGACCCTGGGCGAGATCGTGCGCCAGACCGAGACCGATATGACCCTGGTGGAGTGTTTTGACAAGAAGAACAACACCTGCCGGCTCGACGGCTATTGCCGACTCAAGGACGCGCTGTACAAAGCCATGAAGGGCTTTTTCGATGTGCTCGACGGCGTCACGCTGGCCGACCTGCTGGCACCCGTGGCCACCAGCAAAGCCCAGGCTGGGCTGCTGCCCCACCTGATCCCGATCCAGTTCGCATCGTTGAAGATGCCGAAGAAAGCGCCAGCCTCAACGGCCAGTGCCGCTGCCGCCAAACGGCCATCGGCCGCGCGCAAGCCGGCCAAGGCCAAAGCCAAGGCCGGCTGACAGCCCCGATCGCGCCGGAGCGCGATCCACCACGCTAGAAGTGGTCCTCCATCACAGAGACACCGAGGAACCGGCTTCGCCGGGCCTCTGGTGTCGCCCCCCTCCCAGGGGGGTGGCGCCGAAGGCGACGCGGGGGGTGATCCCACTCCCACGCGGGGGGTTATCCCGTTCTCCAGACGCGGTCATCCGCATCCACGATCAGGCTGTCCACTTCACGAAGGGGTGACAGCAGATGCCGCCCCGCCGTGGCGCCCGCCACCATGATCGCGGCGCCGAGGCCGTTGACCGGATCGGACGGGCGCGACACCGTGACCACACCCCGCACGCCGCGACTGGGCATGCCCGTGCGCGGGTCCAGCAGGTGGTGGTAACGCCGGCCGTTGCGCACGAAGCAACGCTCGTAGTCGCCGGACGAGGCCACGCAGGCGTCGCGCACCTGCACCGTGTGGATCAGCCGCTCGGGAGCCCGCGGGTCGCGGATGCCCACGCGCCAGTCCTGGCCCTGGAGCTGGCCGCGCGTGAGCACGTCGCCACCGCCATTGACCATGGCGTGGCGCAGGCCGTGTTGTTCGAGCACGCGCAGGCCTGCCTGCAGGATGGGCAGTTTGGCCACACCCCCGAGGTCGATGCGCATGCCCGGGCGGCCGAGGCCGGCCTGGCCCGTCGCGGGGTCGACCAACACGTCGCGGAAATCCACCAGTCGGCGCTCGCGGCGCAGCTCTTCCGGCGCGGGCATGCGGGCATCCCGCGGGTCGAAGGACCAGCCGTGGTAGGCCCCCACGGTGATGTCGAAAGCGCCCTCGCTGAGCCGGGACAGCTCGGCGGCACGCTGCAGCACCGAAATCAGTTCGGGCGGCGCCTCCACCAGGCCCCGGCCTGCGCTGCGGTGCATCGCACTCACCAGGCTGTCGGCGCGGTAGCGGCTCATCATGCGTTCCAGGCGCTGCATTTCCGCGAACGCCGCCTGCACGGCCGTCGCCGTGGCACCGGTGTTGTCGCCTTGCGCCACGATGTCCACCCGCGTGCCCATCAGGACGTGGGACGCGCGGTGAACGTCGGGGCTGGCCAGCGCCGGGCGCATGCCCAGGCCGGCGACGAGCAGGCCGCCCAGCCCGGCCAGGCATTGGCGGCGTTGGAGCAGGTGGGTCATGGTGGGGCCAGGTGGGTTCAGAGCGACTGGGCGACCATGTAGTCCACGGCGGCCTTGAGTTCGTCGTCGGTGAGGGCGCTGCCGCCGCCGCGCGCCGGCATCATGCCCTTGGCCCCGGTGAAGCCTTCGACGGCGTGTTTGTAGAGCGTGTCCTTGCCTTGCGCGATGCGCGGGCCCCAGTCGGCCTTGTCACCGGGCTTCGGAGCACCGGCCACACCGGCGGCGTGGCACATGGAGCACACCGAGCCATAGACCTTCTTGCCCACGGCGTTCTCGGCCACGGGGGCCGGTGCGGGTTCCGGGGCCGGTGCGGGCGCAGCGGTCACCGGGGCGGGAGCGGCCGGCGCCGCGGTGGTGTCGGCCGGCTTGTCGCCGCAGGCCATCAGGGCAGCGCTGCAGCCCAGGATCAGGAGAAGGTTCTTGGCGTTCATGGGGGAATCCTTGTGTGAGGTGGTGAAAGGGGTGGGTGGATTTTAATATTCATTCTATATGAATAATTAGTCTCGGATTTGACACGCATCAAAGTGGGCCGGGCTTCAGTGGGTGTGCGGGGCGAGCCGCTGCAGCGATGCGGGCAGGCCCTGGCGCAAGTGCGCGGCCGTGAGCCATTCGCCACCTTCCCGCGCGGCGAAGGCGCGCGCCTGGTCCAGGGTGGCGAACGCGGGCAGGTTCCCCGATCGCATCGGGCCCATCTGCCTCGACCCGTGCACATACCAGGCCTGCTCGGCGGGTGTCCAGGCGCCGGTGTCCAGGTCGGTGACGTACGAGGCCAGGATGCGGGCGGCGCTCTGGCCGGCGGTGTAGCGCGGCACCCGTTGCAGGTACAGGAACAGGCTCAGGGGGGAGTCGAGGTACTGCACGTCGCCGTTGTCGAAGATGACCTGGGCCGCCCAGCGCCGCTGGCGCGCCGGGAACATGCCGCAGACCGGGCAGCGGGCTTCGGGCGGCACCTCGCGCGCCGCCCGCAGGGGCAGGCCCGAGGCGGGATCGTAGGAGAAGGTGGGGGCCGTCAGGCACACGTCGTCGGGCAGCGCCGCGTCTGCGGGGGCAGACGCCGTGGCGCCCCGCACCGAGCGGTAGCCCAGGCCGGCGAACACGGCCGCGCCGCCCAGCAGCGACAAGCCGATGACGGTGCGGCGCGATGGCATCACATGCGGGTGTCGTGCAGCGCGCCGCCGCTCAGGTCCACCATGCCGGGCTGGAGCTCGGCGTAGCGCAGCAGGCGGCCACCGTGCTGCTGCACGAAGGCCTGCGCGGCGGTCTCGGTGGCGAAGCTCGCGACCGTGGGGCCCATGGAGCCGTGGCGTTTGCTGCCCAGCACGTAGAGCGCCTGGCGCGCGTCGATCCAGTGGCCGCGGGGCTGGTCCCAGTCGGCCAGGGCCATGTCCTGCACATGGGCGCTTTGCACCGCGCGCACCTGCTCGGGCGCCAGCAGCACCGACAGCAGTTCCACCGAATCGCAGAACCACTGCACCTCGGCCACGCCGTCGTAGCGGATCTGGCCCTTGGGGCCGGGGTAGTCGGCGAGCAGCATGCCGTCGAGCGAGCAACTGGCCTGGGCGTCGATCTCGGCCGGGGCGCTGCTGGCCGCAGCGCCGCTCTGGCCGCAGCCCAGCAGGCTGAGGGTGGCCAGGCCGGCGCAGCCGCACAGCAGGCGGCGGCGGTTCAGGGTGACGTTGGAAGAAGTGTTCATGGTCGGAATCTCCAGGAAGCCAGGGCAAGAGGCGCGACGATCCAGGCCAGCATGGCGCTGCCGAGCCAGCCCACCTGGCTCAGCGCCGGGGGCAAGATGCTGGCCAGGCCGTACAGGCGCTGCACGTCGTCGAGCGAAAACACGTTGAGGATGCGGAAGATGTCGGCCGGGTTCAGCAGCAGCAGGTAGGCGAAGGCCTGGCCGCCGAACTGGCCGCCGGTGGCCACCAGCAGGCCCAGCAGCAGCAGGTCGAACACCAGCACCAGCGCGAACCACAGCGCGATGGCCAGGCCCGAGGCACGGGTGCGGTCGCGGGCCAGCACCGACAGCAGCACCGCCAAGCTCAGGAAGGCCAGGCCCAGCAGCACCGAGCTGAGCACGAAGCCGGCGTAGTGGTACAGGCCGGCCCAGCTGAAGCGCTGGTACAGCAGCAGGGCCACCAGCGCAAAGCCTGACACGGTGGACAGCGTCAGCGCACCCGCGAGCCCGAGGTACTTGCCCAGCAGCAGTTCCAGCCGCGTGATGGGCAGGGCCAGCAGCAGGTCGAGCGAGCCGCGCTCGCGCTCGCCGACGATGGCGTCGAAGCCGAGCAGCAGCGCGATCAGCGGGATCAGGTAGATCACCAGACTGACCAGGCTGGCGATGGTGAGCTCGATCGAGCGCGGGCCGATCTGGCCTTGCGCGGCCGAGCCGAAGTAGGTGATGAGCAGCGAGAACACCGTGAAAACCACGGCCACTGCCAGCACCCAGCGGTTGCGCAGCCGGTCGCGGAATTCCTTGGCGGCCACCGCCTGCACCTGGCGCCATTGCAATGAAACGTTCATGGTGCCTCCCTCAGGCCGAAGTACACGTCCTCCAGCGAGGGTTCGTGGATCTGCAGGTCGCTCAGCTCCGCGTTGGCCAGCCAGGCCAGCACCCGCATCTTGTGTTCGCGGGGGCAGCGCAGTTCCAAGAGGCCGGGTTCGCGCTGCTGCAGCACGACGTCGGCGCCGGCGAGTTGCCCAGGCAGCTCGGTGGCCAGGGTCTGCAGCCAGGTCGGCGCGGCGCGCAGCTGGAACACCAGGGGCATGCGCGAGCGCTCGCGCAGCGCCTGCACCGTGCCCTGCGCGCACACGCGGCCGTTGCTCAGCATGGCCAGGGCATCGACGCGCTGTTGCAGTTCGGCCAGGATGTGCGAGCTGATGACCAGGGTCACGCCCTGCGAGCGCAGCAGGTCGAGCTGGTCGTAGAAATCGCGGATCGCCGACGGGTCCAGGCCGGTGGTGGGTTCGTCGAGCAGCAGCAGCTGGGGGTCGCCCAGCAGGGCCTGGGCAAAACCCAGCCGTTGCCGCATGCCCTTGGAGTACTCGCGCACCGCGCGCCCACCCGCCCGCGTCAGGCCGACGCGGTCGAGCAGGGCGGCGCACTGCGTCTGCGGCGCGCCCTTGAGGCGTGCGAAAAAGCGCAGCGTCTCCAGCCCGGTGAGGTTGTCGTACAGCACCAGGTTCTCGGGCAGGTAGCCCAGGGCGCGCCGCGTGGTGCGGAAGTCGGGGCCGTTCACCGTGCAGCCGTTGACCTGGATGCGGCCCTGGCTGGGGGTGATAAGGCCGAGCACGAGCTTGAACAGCGTGCTCTTGCCGGCGCCGTTGTGGCCGATCAGGCCGAAGAGTTGGCCGCGCGGCACCCGCAGGCTCACGTTGTCCAGCGCCAGCAGCGGTGCACGCCGGCTGCCGTAGGGTTTGGTGACGCCCTCCAGGTGCAGGGCTTCAGCGGAAATACTTGTCACGCCATGTGCTCCAGTGGGGGTGTTTCGGCGCCATGGCCGGATGGGGATCGATCACGCTGGGCACGCGCAGCACCGGGAACTGGTGCCCCAGCACGCGCAGTGCCTGCACGGCGGGGCTGCCCAGCAAGAGTTGAATGGAAGGGTGGCGCCACTGCAGGCGGTCCACCAGGTCGTTGGCTTCGTAGGACAGGTCGCCGATGCCGTTGCCGTCGCGGTCCCAGCCCAGGTAGTTGCTCCAGTAATTGCCCTGGCCGGGCGTGGGCTGGCCCCAGGGTTCGTCGCGCGCGCCCACGTAGCGCACCTGCTCCCGGTTGGCGATGAAGTCGTTGCCCACCACCTGGTTGCGCGTGGACCCGGCGGACAGGTGCACACCCACGTGGTTGTCCACCACCAGGTTGTTGCGCAGGGTCACGTACTCGACGTCGTAGATGAAGAAGCCGCGGTCGTTGCCGGCCACCACGTTGTCTTCGATCACCGAGTCCTGCAGGGTGCGCAGCATGATGCCGTGGTCGGAATTGCCCCAGGTGCGGTTGCCGCGCACCACCTGGTCGCGCACCTCCATCAGGGCCAGGCCGCCGCGGTTGTAGTAGCTGTCGTTGTCTTCCCACAGGTTGTGGTACGAATTCATGTAGTGCGAGCCGTAGCGGCTGTGGTGCAGCCGGTTGCCGCGGAACTCGGCGTTGTGGGACACGTCGACGTAGAGCGCGTCTCGCACGAAGCTGATGTCGTTGCCGGTGATGCGCGCGCCCTGCGTGTTGTAGAGCTGGATGCCGTTGCCGCGCTGCGAGGAGTTGAGGTCGCGCAGGCCGGTGATGCGGTTGTGTTCGATGCGCACCCCGTTGGCCTTTTCGATCCACAGGCCGAAGAGGTTGTAGGTCAGGTCGCAGCGCTGCACCACGGCGCGGTGCGAGCCGGGCTGCACGTAGATGCCCGCGTGCTGGCTCTTCAGGCTGGTGCCCGAGTCGCGCACGATCAGGCCTTCGATCAGCACATCGGGCGAGGCGACGCGGATGGTGTCGCCGCGCTGGCCGCCGCTGAGGGTGGGGCGGTTGATGCCGCGCAGGGTCAGGGGCTTGTCGATGCGCAGGTTCACGCTGTAGAAGCCGCGCGCCACTTCCACCACGTCGCCGGCCGCGGCCTGCGCCACGGCGGCCTGGATGTCGCCGCCCGGCTCCACACGCCACACGGCGGACCACGCGGGCAGGGCCAGGCCCAGCAGCCACACGCAGGCCAGCCGTTGGCGCCAGGAGCTGTGGGTCTTCACGCCAGGTGCCCCAGGGTCTTGAGCGCGAGGAACAGCGTCGCGCCGATCAGCAGGTTCTTGAAGCCGACGTAGCTGAGCATGTCCATCCAGTTCGCCACGCGGTAGCGCACCTGCCACCACGGGCCGTCCTTCACGTAGCGCTTGCCCGCCATGCGGATCAGCACCTCGTAGACGCTCCAGCCGAACCACCAGCCGATGATGGCGCTGGCCGACAGCCGCCCGTCGGCCGCCAGCAGCCAGGCCACGCTCGCGGCCAGGGCCAGCGAGAGCCCGGCGAACTGCAGGGCGCGCTGGTTCTTCCAGCCGTCGCGGCTCCAGGGCCACAGGTGGTGCTGCACCTCCTGCCACAGACCTTTGAGGCCTGGGGCGCGGCCGCCGGGCCAGGGCTGGGCCGGTGCGGTGGGCATGCGCGGATCGGGGCCCTGCGCGGCCCGGGCGCTGACGGGCGAGACCGGTTCGATGGGGATGAAATAGCCGTTGCGCCCGATCGGCGTGATGAGCAGGCCGTCGCGTTCGCGGCGCTTGCGCTCTTTGGCCAGCGGCGGGCAGCCCTTCTGGTCGGTGTAGAGCACCATGCAGTCCAGGCAGTGCAGGCACTCGCGGTGGTCGATGCGGCCATCGGCGTCGATCGCCTGCGCGCCGCAACCCACGGCGCAGGCCTTGCAGCTGTTGCAGTCCTGCTTGCGCTGCAGGCCGAACCAGCGGAAGGTGCTGGGCATGGCCAGCGAGGCACCCAGCGGGCAGATGTACTTGCAGTAGGGGCGCTCGATGAACAACGACGCACCCAGGATCACCACCACGAACAGCCCGTAGGGCCAGCTGCGGTTCGTGAGGCCGACCAGGAAGGTGGTCTTGAACGGCTCCACCTCGGCCAGCACCTCGGCCAGGCCCATGGAGAACATGGACACCACCAACAGGCCGAAGAAGATGGCGTACTTCAGCCACTTGAGCCGGTCGTGCCAGACCTGCGGCAGCTTGGTCTGGAAGCGTTTGAGGCCGATCACGCGCCCCACCTTGTAGAGCGCCTCGGAGAACGAGCCGAAGGGGCACATCCAGCCGCAGAACAGCCCGCGCCCGAACACGAACACGGTGATGATGATGAAGACCCAGAAGACGAAAATGAACGGGTCCGACAGGAACAGCGACCAGGTCCACTGGAACAGCAGGGCGTGGAACCAGGTCAGCACCTGGGTGATGGAGGGCTGCGCCATGAGGCCGAAGCCGACGAAGCCGATGCTGATGGCCCAGGCCGAGTATTTGAAGGCGTTGACCGGCCATTTGTTCTTGTGGGTCGAGCGCCGCGTGAGCTGGTCGCGCAGGCCATAGACCACGGCCACCCCCAGCAGCAGGGCGCAAAAGAGGGCGATCTCGATGGCGCGCGACTTCCAGATGCGCACCCAGGGCGCATCGGGCTCGGTGACCACCGGGCGGCCGCCTTGCAGCATCTCGGCGGGCAGCCAGTACTTCGTCTCGAAGACCGCGAAGCTGCGGTGCCCGGTGGCGCGGTCCACGCGGTTGCCCAGGAAGGCCAGCTTCCAGGGGTAGGCCGCCGAGAAGCTCTCGGAGCGGATCACGAAGATCGCCGACTCGGAGTAGCGCGGCGCCCCCTCGGCTTCCAGCCCATAGAGGTTGAACGAGTCCAGGTCCCGGAAGGTGAAGGCATCGGCGCCCTGCTTGACCTGGATGCGGTCGTAGATGCCGCCGCGCACGAAGCCCGAGCCCTTGAAGGATTCGATGCCGGCACTGCGCACCACGAACAGCGCCTGTTCGCTGTCTTTCAGGCGCGAGCGCAGCGTGGCGAAGCCCGATTTTCCGAGCAGGCTCTGGCCCACATCGGGGTGGTTGAGGTCACCGAACCACAGCTCGATGAAGGGCTCGGCGCTGCGCTCCAGGCCCAGCTGCTCGGGCATCACGCGCAGGCGCTGCACCGCGCCCATCTTCACCAGCTCGTCCCAGCGGTAGGGGCGGCCGCTGGTCACGAAACGGGCGAGGTCGCGGCGGGTGGGTTCGATGATGCCGACCTGGCGGGCCACGGCCGCGCCCGAGAGTTGCATCACCTGGTTCTGCGCGATCACCGTGACGGTGGCGCCGGAGATGGCGTCCAGGCCCAGGATGTTTTCGTCCGGGCGCGAAGGACCGACCTCGATCTGGTCGGTGACCGACTTGCCGAGGTACTGGTTGTTGAAGTTGACCAGCGTGGACTCGGGAATGCCCAGCAGCAGGATGGGCTCGGAGTGCTTGAGCACCTTCACGCCGACGTAGCGGCCGCGCACGTCCATGCCGATGAGCGTGACCACCGGCTTGCCGGAATAGGCCGGCGTGTCGGTGATGTCGGTCGAGAGCATCACGTAGCCCAGCAGGGTCTTCTTGCCCGGCTGTTGCGGGTCGGCGTCGCCATAGGCCTCCACATACGGTGGCTGGCCCATGCGCTGGGAAAAACTTTGGGCGCCCGGGAACACGTCCGCGCAGGACACGAGGGCGCACAGCTCGGGGTTGGTGGCCAGGTCGGCGGGCAGATGGGCCTCGTAGGCCTGTGCCTGGGCTTCGTTGCCGAGTGGGCTCAGCAACACAGCGGCGGCGGTCAGCGCGGCCGAGAAAAGGCGTGCAATCGACATCGTTGGGATCCAGGGGGGCGGGGTCCGACGCCAGCGCCACACGGCGCGGGCATCGGACCTGGCAAAGCAGGACCTCCCCGGGGGGAGGTTTTGAAGGCTTATGGGCCTACCTTCGTGCTGCGCACTTCGGTGCGAGCTTGCTTGGGGCGGCCCGGCGCGTCGCTCATGCCTCCACGATCATGCGGGTGCGCATCTCCAGGTGCAGGGCGTGGCAGAAGTGCGTGCAGTAGCACCAGTACACGCCGGGCTCGCCCGCCGTGAAGGTGACCGAGGCGGTTTCGCCGGGGTTGACGATGAAGTTGACGTCGTGGTTCGGGATCGCGAAGCCGTGCGTCAGGTCTTCGATCTTGTCCAGGTTGGTCAGGATCAGCGTGACCTCGTCACCCGCCTTCACCTTGAACTCGCGCAACGAGAAGGCCGGAGCCTGCGACGTCATCTTCACGGTCACCTTCTTGCCGTTGCGCACCACGCCCGAGTCCTTCGGGTCCTTGACGGCGTTCGGGAAGTCGTCGAGGTTGTAGACCTGCTTGGGCTTGACGAGGTCGCGCTTGAAGATGATGAAGTCGTGCGGTTCGCCGCGCACCGGGTGGTCGGCCAGCAGCACCATCTTCTCGCCCGACATGTCGATGATCTGCTCGTTCTCGGCGTGCAGCGGGCCCACCGGCAGGAAGCGGTCTTTCGAGAACTTGCAGCCCACGGCCAGGTACTTGCCGTCGGCGGCTATGGTCTCCGACTGCGAGCCGTTGATGTGGCCCGGCTGGTACTGCACGTCCAGGCGGTCGACCACGTACTTGGCGGCCTTGTCGCCGGCGTGGAACTTGATCGCGGCGTCCACGTTCCATTTCACGACCTGGCTGTCCAGGAACAGCGTGGTGTAGGCGTTGCCACGGCCGTCAAAGGCGGTGTGCAGCGGGCCCAGACCGATCTCGACCTCGGCCACGATGGCGTCGTCCAGCTTCTCGACCTTGCCGTCGAACCATTCCAGCACCTTGGACAGCTCGATCACCGTGGCGGTGGGCGAGAGCTTGCCGGCGCAGATGAAGTACTTCTGGTCCGGGCTGGCGTTGACGCCGTGCGGGTTTTTGGGCACCGACACGTAGGCGGTCAGCGCGGCCGTCGGGTCCTGGTTGGCTTCGTGCGTGCCGTCCACCACGGGCACCTTGGAGCTGCCGAAGGTCTTGAACTTGCCGGCCTTGACCGCCTCTTCGATGCGGGCGATGTTGAAGAAGATGCAGGCATCGCGCTCGGCGGACATCATGTCCTCGTACTTCGCGCCCATCTCGGTGTTGTACTGGTTCGACGCGGCCAGCTTGCCGTCGTAGGACGTGGCCACCAGGTCGCAGTTGCCGTCGATCAGCACCTGCCAGCGAACTTCCATGGTTTCGGCGTCGACGCAGCTGAACAGGGAACGGTACTTGCCCGCGTCCTCGAGGCCGGCGTTGGGCAGTGGAATGCCGAATTCGCCGCCGCAGAACACGCGCGTGGTGTAGTTGATGGCGGGGTCCACCGGGTCGCGTTTGTCGGGGAAGATGCCGTGGAAGCCCTGCACGTTGGGCAACTGCGTGATCTTGTCGCAGATGAAGTAGTCCAGGCGGATGCGTGCGATGCGGCTGTTGATCTTGTCGTTGATCCAGGCGTAGCGGCCGTCGTAGTTGCCGTCTTTGTACGAAGCATGTGTGTGGTGGGTGTCACCCACGGTGTAGCGCAGCGCGCCATTGGGCTTGGTGCCCATGACCGCCTTGGACTCGTTGGTGTGGCCCCAGCCCACCAGGGCATCGGGCACGAAGCAGGGGATGCGAAGCAGTTCGCGGCCCGAGGGCATGCCGAGCACACGCATGTCGCCGGTGTGGCCACCGCTCCACAGACCGTAGTAGGTGTCGAGCTCACCCGGCTTGAGGTGCGTGCTGTTGCCGCTGGCGTGCGCGGCATCGGGAGCCGCGGCCGGTGCGGCGGCGGGGGCGTTGGCCGCACCCGACTCTTTGTCGGTGCAGGCTGCGGCGCCCAGCGTCAACCCCGCCAACGCGGCGGTGTTGAGGAAACGCCGGCGTCCCCATACGGTGGTGTCGTTGGCAGACAAGGTGCTGTCGTCTTTCATGTGTGAACCTCTTGGGTTTGGTTTTGGAAAAGGGGTGGGCCACGCGCGGGGGGTGGCATGGCCGCAGGGGCAGGAGACACGTTGCTGTCGTCACGGACCACCAGGGTGTGATGGCGCGGCCGTTCGGTGAAGACGGATTCAGCGTCGGGTGCGGGCAGGGCGGCGGGCAGGCACAGGGCGCAGTCCAGCGTCGGGGCGGGCAGGCTGTCCGGGCTCTCGTCGGCGTTGACCCATTTGAGGCCACCGCTGCCGCAGACCGCGGTCATGCTCTGCTGGGCCAGCAGCGGCGACGCAAAGACGATGCACCAGCAGAACAGCAGGCACCACAGGACCCAGCGTTGTCGGACTCGTGTGGGCTGTGGAAATGTGGGCATGCGCGGACTATAAGTCCGATATGATTCAATTGAAATGAATATTTAGTGACGTTTGACCTGGATCAAGAGGTTCTTGTCCAGGGCTCGCCCGCGCGTGGCGCAGGCGATCTGGCCGCGCGTTTCAGCGCAGGGCGCGTGGCGGCGCTTGCGGCGGTGGCCGCCGGTGCGGGGCCCGTCAGGCCGCGATGTCGTCTTTGTAGCCGCCCACCGATGCCTTGATCACCTTGCGTGCGGTGGCGGTCTCCTGCGCGGTCCGCGTCTCGGCCACCAGGACGAACTGCCCGTTGGCGATCGCATCGGTGACCAGGTGGGACAGCCAGCCCTCCTTCTTCTCTGCTGCGGAGCTGTCGCTGGACACGGCACCCATCGCGGTGCCCAACACCGCGCCAAGGCTCGCGCCCCAGCCCATCATCACCAGGGGCGCGATCAGGGGGCTGGCGATGAACAGGCTGACGTTGGCGGCCACGAGCGCCACCTGCGCCAGTGCGCCCAGGCCAGTGCCCACGGCGGTGCCGATGGCCCCCTGGACGACCACGTCCTTGAGCACCGCGTTGCTGTCGTCGGTGGGTGCCGGTTCTGGCGGCGGCGAGTCGGATTCGTAGATCTGCAACTGGTCGCGCGGCAGCCCTCGTTCAACGAGCGCGTCACGCGCGGCCAGTGCGTCGTCGCGGAGGGAGAAGAAGCCGGAGACGTAGTGGTGCTTGTCCATGGTGGTCTCCTGAAAAGAGCGGGCCGCGCCTGGGGCCCGCTGCGCTATTTGGGGCGGGGCCGTTTCAGCGTGGGCCGTGCCGCCTGCAGTCGGCCGGCACGCAGCTCGGCCACGGCCTGGGCCACGGCCCGTGCCACGTTGCGGGCCTCTTCCTGCAGGCCCTCGTCGCGGTCCAGGGCTTCATGGCTGTTGGCGTAGGGCTGGTAGTAGCCGATGTAGCGGTCCAGCCGGGCCTGCGCACCCGCATCGAGAAAGCCCATCCAGTCCAGCCAGTCGCACAGCGAACGCCGTGTGCCTTCGATGCCGGCCACGTCGCCGTGCACCAGTACCCCATAGGCGCGGCCGGCCAGGTGCTGCGGGTAGCTCCAGCCCTTCATCTCCAGCGCCTTGGCCTTGGTGGGGTCTTTGCCGCCCGTGGCGGTGGGGTCGGGGTTGCCGCCATCGGCGCACACCATACGGTCCATCATCAGCTTGAGCGGGCTCGGGCTCTGGTACCAGTAGACCGGGGTGACGATCAGCACGGCGTGGGCCGCGGTCCAGCGCTCGTAGATCTCGGCCATCCAGTCGTTGGTCTGGTTCAGTGCGTGGTTGGGGTAGCAGCTGCAGGGCCAGTGGCACAGGGGCATGGCGGTGGACAGGCAGCCCTTGCAGGGGTGGATCTTCAGCCCGTAGTCGGAGGCGAGCAGGCTCAGGTCCAGCACATCGGTCTGCAGACCCAGCGGCTCCAGCACCTCGCGGGCCGTTTCCATCAGCCGGAAACTCTTGGAAATCTCACCCGGGCAGGTGCCGTCGTTGCGCGCCGAGCCGCAGACCAGCAGCACACGCGACGGTGTTGCCGGGTCGGCCCAGCGCGATTGGGCCGCCTGCAACCGTTCCTTGGTGGCCACCCATTCGTCGGACAGTTCGTAGTCCGGGTCAGCGTAGCCTTCGCCGGCCTTGTGGGTGAACGGCGCCTTGCGGCCTTCGCTGAAGGCGGCCCAGGCGATGGCTTCGAGCCGGTCGATGGACGCGTCTTCCGCGCGGAAGGCCGGGTCCATGAAGGAGGCCCGGAAGCGCTCGGCGAATTGCGCCCGTGCCAAGGGGGCGGGCGCCTGCCCCTTGCGAATCTGGATCATGGTCTGTCCCCGGCAGCAGGTGCTGCAAGACCCAGTCTGGGCATAGGCTCCGGCAGCGTCTGTGCGATGCCGCACCCAGCGCCGGGTGGGTCAGTTGGGAATTCGCATCCAACCGGGTGCCAGTTTTCTGTACTTGTAAGAGTGGCCTGACTTTGTCGGTATGGCCGTCATGAAGTAGGGCTCTTTCAGGTCAAAGGGAAGGTCTCGCTGAATATCGGCTATGAACTCAGCGAACTCCCCTGTTGGCTCTGAAAACGGAAAGAAAAAACTTGTCCCTAAGAAAAGTCGCCGGCCACCCAGGGACACCCCAAGCCTGCACATACTGCTTGAGCGTTCCTTCAGGGAATCTCGTGAGTCACGCTTCCAGTTGAATGTGTAGAAAAAGTGCACCCGTGTCGGTCCCATTTCTTGACGGGGTCGGTGACTGTCTCTCAGCGCGAAGGAGATGGCTTCTTCGAGTCGGAAGATAGGGGGGCGCCAAGTGAAAGAGTCCTTTGGGTCTCTAAGTTCTGGTTCTCCGAATAGAAGTCGAGCTTCACGCACACAAAGCTCTGTAAATTCAGGGTCGGTCCAACGTGGATCGCGCATTACCTGTATCTCAAGGCTTGACGGGTACGGTGAGAACTCGGTGTGCTGGTTCAGGAAGAACAAGGTTTCCTGCCAGGCCTTGACGATGTCTCTCGTTTTGGGGGTGTGCCCGAACGCGACTGACTTTGGCGGTTGGTAGTAGATCAACTTATCACAGACCATGGTCAGAGACGATCAAAGAGTCTTTGTGGAGGTCAACAAGTAAGCCGCCATCTTCATGCCCACCCCGGTGAGCAGCAGCGAGCCCAGCAGGTGCAGGCCCGCGTTGCCGGTGGCCAGCAGCCAGCGGCCGTGCTGCAGCATGCTCACCACCTCCACCGAGAAGGTGGAGAAGGTGGTGAGCGCGCCCAGGAAACCGGTGATGATGGCCAGGCGCCAGGCCGGGTCGAGCTGGGTCTGGCTCTGGAAGAACACCACGGCCACGCCCACCAGCCAGGCGCCGGCCCAGTTCGCCGTGAGCGTGCCCCAGGGCAGCAGCGCGTGGCCCTGGTTGAGCCAGAGGCTGAGCTGCCAGCGCGAGAGCGCGCCAATGCTGGCCCCGAGGCTGATGGCGATCACTTGCAGCATGGCTCAGTGGGGAATCAAAACGGTGGGTCGTCGTCTTCGCCAACCGCGGTGACGGCTTCCTGTTTGGGCTTTGCCGGTGCCGCCGCCGGCGCATCGGGCGCGGCCGCGCCAAACGCCATTTCGCCGCCCAGCGCCTCTATCAGTTCGGGGATCAGTTTGCTCAGCTCGCCGGTGGTCAGCGCCACGTCGGTGTCGAAGCCGCTCTCGCCGTCGTCGGCGCGGTCGTCGAACACGCCTTCGAGAAACGCGAGCTTCTTGAGCTGCATGGATTCGGTGAGCACGAAGCCGACGCGGCCTTCCCAGCTCATGGCCAGGCGGGTGGGCAGCTTGCCTTCGGTGATGTGTTTGCGCACCTCGTCGGTGGCGAGGTTGTGGCGGGTGAACTTCACGACCGACTTTTCTTCGTCGCCCGATTTGAGTTCGCACTCGCGTTCGACCGCGAAACCGCCGGGCGCGCCGCCTTCGTCCTCATCGGACACCGGGGCCGAGAGCCATTGCGTCATCGCGGTCTGCGGCGTCACCTGGGTCTGCAACAGGGTCACGTTCAGATCGTTGAAGGCGTTGACCAGCGCGGTCACCAATTCGTCGATCTTGCCCTGGCTGCTGGCGTCGGTCACCAGCCAGCCGTTGGTCAGATCGATCCAGACCCAGGCGGCCGTGCGGCGCGGAAAGGCCTGCGGCAGAAGCGAGAGTAGCGCGTCTTCGCGCAGTTCCTTCATCTGCTTTTTGCCGGGTTTGCGGCCGGTGGTGGCCTCGATGTGCTCGGCCTCTTCGTCCGCCTTCTCGCGCACGACCGAGCCGGGCACGGCCTTGGTCTCGATCATCAGCTTGAGCATGCGCTGGCCGGCCACCGACTCCACCAGCGGGCCGTGGGCCTCGCCGCGCGGCTCCACCCAGCCCACCGACTTGTCCTGCGTGGCTCCGCAGGGCACGAAACGTGCCGCGTCCAGCGCGGCCTCCATGGTCTCCAGCGCAGGCGCCCAGCCGGGCGCGATGCGGTAGATCGTCACATTCTTGAACACAGGCTTCCTTGGAAAAACAAACCCCGGCCACCTGGCGCGGACGGGCTCCGTATCTTAGCGGTGGCTGGTGGGCGGTCTGCGGGCGGCCGCCGGTGGAACCCCCGACAATGCCCGATGGATGCCGCCCGGGCGGCCCACTTTGCAAGGAATGCCCATGAATCTGCGTTTTGTCGAAGCCTTTTACTGGGTGGCGTCGCTCAAGAGCGTGACGCGCGCGGCCGAAAAACTGTTCCTCACCCAGTCGGCCATGTCCAGCCGCATCGCGGCGCTGGAGGAAGAGCTGGGCGTGTTGCTGCTGGACCGGCGCGACAAGCAGTTCCGCCTGACGGCGGCCGGGGCGCGCTTCTTCACCTACGCCCAGCGCCTGCTGGAATTGCAGCGCGAAGCCAAGGCCGAGATGGGGTCGGGCGCCGCACTGGCGGTGTCCATGCGCATCGGTGCCATCGAGTCGGTGCTGCATTCCTGGCTGATTCCCTGGATCGAAAAGCTGCGCGCCGACCACCCGGGGCTGGCGCTGGAGCTCACGGTGGAGACCACGCCCATCCTGGTCGAGCAGGTGCAGCGTGGCACCCAGGACCTGGTGTTCGCCGCCTTGCCGGCTTCGGCCGACGGCGTGCGCAGCCGCGCGTTGCCCGCCATGGATATGGTGTTCATGGGCAACGCCCAGCTGCACCGCAAGCGCCGCTACACCCTGGCCGAACTGGGTGAGCTGGAGATCCTCACCTTCCAGCGCGGCTCGCTGCCGCACGTGGCCCTGCTGGACCTGTTCCGCCAGGAGGGCATCGAGCCGCGGCGGGTGCACACCATCTCGTCCATCTCGGCCATGGCGCAACTGGTGCAGGGCGGGTTCGGCGTGGCCACGCTGCCGCGCCACGCGGTGCAGCGCATGCAGACCTTCCCCAACCTGCGCCAGCTCGCCTGCGCCAGCGCGCTGCAACCTCTGCCCATCCACGCGAGCTACCGCACCGACCCCAGCACGCAAGCCGTGGAGACCGTGGTGAAGTCCGCGCTGGCCTTTGTCGACGCGCAGAACGGCTCCCGGAAACGGGCCGCCGGTGCACCAGCGGCGGGCCTACCGCCGCCGTCGCACTCATCCAAAGCATCGAAAAAATCGATGACGTAAGCAGAAAATTTCTCGTTTGAAGCGCTGCCGATCGCGCTCCACAATCCGCCCATCGTCACTCCAGTGACATGTTCCGGAAACAGGAGACAAGGTGGAATCAGCTTCGGACGAGATGCGGCGTGTGTTCGGCCGCGAGGGCATGCAGGACGCCGGCCATGTGCGCCGCCTGATACGGCAGGGCCTGTGGACCGGGCACACCAGCGGCCTGGCCGACGACCATGTGCAGGGCAACCTGGTCATCCTGCCGCAGGCGCAGGCGGACGACTTCCTGCGCTACTGCCAGCGCAACCCCAAGCCCTGTCCGCTGCTGGCGGTCTCCGAGCCGGGCCAGCCCCTGTTGCCGCGGCTGGGCGCCGGCATCGACATCCGCACCGACGTGCCGCGCTACCGCGTCTGGCGCGACGGCGAGCTGGTGGACGAGCCTTCGGACATCACCGCGCTGTGGCGCGACGACCTGGTGAGCTTCGTCATCGGCTGTTCCTTCAGTTTCGAGCAGGCCCTGATGGAAGCCGGCCTGCCGTTGCGCCACGTGGAGCAGGGCCGCAACGTGGCGATGTTCCGCACCAATGTGCCCACCGAAGCGGCGGGGCCGTTCAGCGGCCCGCTGGTGGTGACGATGCGGCCGATGCGTGCCTCGGCCGTGATCCGCGCGGTGCAGGTCACCTCGCGTTTCCCCAATGTGCATGGCGCGCCGGTTCACATCGGCGATCCATCACTGATCGGCATCACCGACCTGTCCAAGCCGGACTACGGCGACGCGGTGGACGTGATGCCCGATGAACTGCCGGTGTTCTGGGCCTGCGGTGTCACGCCGCAGGCCGCGATCCAGCAGGCCCGCCCCGCGTTCTGCATCACCCACGCCCCCGGCGCGATGCTGATCACCGATCTTCTCAACAGCCAGCTAGCCAGTTTCTGAACCAGGAGCCTTCCATGAAAAAATTCGTGTTCTGCCTCTGCGCCACCGCCTTCGCGGCCGGCGCCTCGGCCCAGACCCAGTGGGACCTGCCCACCGGTTATGGGGCCAACAGCTTCCAGACCCAGAACGTGCAACAGTTCGCCAACGAGGTGGGCCAGCTCACCGGCGGCAAGCTCAAGATCACGCTACACCCGGGCGGCTCGCTCTACAAGGCCAACGAGATCAAGCGCGCGGTGCAGAGCGGCCAGGTACCGGTGGCCGAGTTCATCCTCTCGGGTGCGGCCAACGAGAACCCGCTGTTCGGCGCGGACTCCATCCCCTTTCTCGCCACCAGCTACCCCGCGGCCAAGCGCCTGTACGAAGCCGCCAGGCCGGTGCAGGAAAAGCTGCTGGCCTCGCAGGGCATGAAGCTGCTGTTCTCGGTGCCCTGGCCGGGCCAGTCGCTGTATTCCATCAAGCCGGTCAACCAGCCAGCCGATCTGGCGGGCACCAAGATGCGCGCCTACAACCCGGCCACCACGCGCATTGCGCAGTTGCTCAAGGCGCAGCCGGTGACGATCCAGCTGGCCGAGCTGCCGCAGGCGCTGGCCACCGGCGGCGTGCAGAACTTCCTGACCTCCAGCGCCAGCGGGGTCGAGAGCAAGCTGCATGAGCAGGTGAAGTATTTCTACCCGGTCAGCGCCTGGCTACCGCGCAACGCCACCGTGGTGAGCCAGAAGGCCTTCGATGCGCTGGACAAACCCACGCAGGACGCCGTGCTCAAGGCCGCGGCCGCTGCCGAGCAACGCGGCTGGAGCACCAGCGAGCGGCTCGATGGCGAGTTCATCAAGGAACTCGGCAGCAAGGGCATGACCATCGCCGCGCCCTCCGAGAGCGTGAAGAAGGAACTCGCCGCCATCGGCGAGACCATGACCGCCGATTGGCTCAAGACCGCGGGCGCCGAAGGCCAGGCCATCATCCAGGCCTACCGCGGCCGCTGAAACGGAACACCCCCGCGGCGCTTCGCGTCACCCCCCCCATCCCCTCAAAGGGGGCGACACCTGAGGCCCGGCTAAGCCGGTTCCTCGGTGTCCTGGGGTGGCATCGCTTCATGCGTCGCGGGTGCTGCTCCGGCAGCAAGGTTCCCTGAAATTTCTCCCGCGCGGTGGGGTGCTCCGGGCATCCGGGCTTCCTCCCCACCGCGTCCTTTCCCTTGTGGTTGTGCAGCCGAACCAGGAGCGTGCGGTGTCCAGACTCGTCTTTCTTTTTTACAAGCTGCTGATGGCCCTGTCGGGTCTGGCCATGGTGGCGGCCTTTGGCGCCGTGCTGCTGGGCGTGGTGGCCCGCGAAGTGCACTGGGATGTCCCCGGGCTCGACGCCTACGCCGGTTACGCGATCGCCGCGGCCCTGTTCCTGGCGCTGCCGGGCACGCTCAAACATGGCGACCACATCCGCGTGACGTTGCTGCTCGACCGGGTGCCGCCTCGTTTCCGCAGCGCGCTCGAATGGTGGAGCCTGGTCGCGGCCACCGGCCTGACGGTGTTCATCGCGTGGTACGCCGTGCGCCTGGTCTGGGTGTCCTACGTCTCGCACGACGTATCGCCCGCCGCCGACGCCTCCCCGCTGTGGATGCCGCAGATCGGCATGGCGCTGGGCTGCATCGGGTTTGCGTTGTCGTTTGCCCATGCGCTGGTCGAGCGCTGGCGCGGCGGCAGCTTTATCGCGGCTTCGAGCGAAGCCGCTCACGTTGAATAGAACAAGAGACACAACCCCATGGACGTCGTTATTGCATTGGCCCTGATCGTGCTGCTGTTCGCGGTGCTGGGCTCTGGCCTGTGGATCGGTCTGTCGCTGCTCGCGGTGGCGCTGGTCGGCATGGAGCTGTTCACCTCGCGCCCGGTGGGCGACAGCATGGTGCTGACCATCTGGGGCTCGACCTCCAGCTGGACGCTGACCGCGCTGCCGCTGTTCCTGTGGATGGGCGAGATCCTGTTTCGCAGCAAGCTCTCGGACGACATGTTCAAGGGCCTGGCGCCCTGGCTGGACCGCCTGCCGGGCCGGCTGCTGCACACCAACGTGGTGGGCTGCACCATCTTCGCCGCGATCTCGGGCTCCAGTGCGGCCACCTGCGCCACCATCGGCAAGATCACCTTGCCCGAGCTGCAGAAGCGCGGTTACCCCGACGACATCGCCGTCGGCACGCTGGCCGGCGCTGGCACGCTGGGCCTGCTGATTCCGCCGTCCATCATCATGATCGTCTACGGCGTGGCGGCCAACGTGTCGATCGCCAAGCTGTTCCTGGCCGGCGTGATCCCGGGCCTGCTGCTGGCGGCGCTGTTCATGGGCTACATCGTCGTCTGGGCACTGCTCCACAAGGACCAGGTGCCGGCGGCTGACGCGGCCATGAGCTTTGGGCAGAAGATCCACGCCTCGCGCCACTTGATCCCCGTGGTGTCGCTGATCGCATTGGTGCTGGGCGGCATCTACAGCGGCATCGCCACCGCCACCGAGGCGGCCGCGCTGGGCGTGGGCGGTGCGTTGCTGCTCGCGAAAATGGAGGGTTCGCTGGACTGGGCGCGCTTCAAGGACGGGCTGACGGCGGCCTGCCGAGTCTACTGCATGATCGGCCTGATCCTTGCGGGCGCGGCCTTCCTCACGCTGGCCATGGGCTTCATCGGCCTGCCGCGCCACCTGGCCGAGTTCATCGGCGCGCTGCAGCTGTCGCCGTTTGCGCTGATGCTGCTGCTTGTCGTGTTCTTCATCGTGCTGGGCTGCTTTCTCGACGGCATCTCCATGGTGGTGCTGACCATCGCGGTGCTGTTGCCCACGGTCGAGGCCGCGGGCTTCGACCTGATCTGGTTCGGCGTCTTCATCGTGCTGGTGGTGGAGATGGCGCAGATCACACCGCCCGTGGGCTTCAACCTGTTCGTGCTGCAGGGCCTGACCAAGCGCGACGTGACCTGGATCGCCCGCACCGCGTGGCCGTTGTTCGTGCTGATGATGGCCGCGGTGATGCTCACCTACTTCGTGCCCGACGTGGTGCTGTGGCTGCCTCGCCAGATGCAGGCTTGAGCGCCACGCCACCGGTCATCCCCGTTCACCAGGAGACCCCCATGAAGCTGCTCTGGATCGCCGCGTGGCTCGCGGCATCGGCTGTGCACGCCCAGACCCGCTGGACCCTGGCCACGGGTTATGGCGAGAACTCTTTCCACACGACCAACATCGTGCGGTTCGCCAGTGACGTGGAGCGGCTCACGGGCGGCGCACTCAAGGTGGCGGTGCATCCGAACAATGCACTGGTCAAGCTGGCGGACATCCCGCAAGCGGTGCAGGACGGCCGGATACAGGCGGGCGAGTCCATCATGACCGGCATGGCCAAGGCATTTCCGATCGCGGGCGCCGACGCGATCCCCTTCGTGGTGGGCAGCTATGCCGATGCGAAGCGCCTGTGGGTGCTCCAGCGCCCGCTGATCGAGCGCCATTTTGCGCAACGAGGCCTGAAAGCGCTGTACGCCGTGCCCTGGCCCCCGCAAGGGCTGTACACCCGCAAGCCGGTGGCCTCGGCGTCCGACTTCAAAGGCACCCGCATGCGCACCTACAACGCGACCACGGTGCGCATCGCCGGGCTGCTGGGGGCTATCCCGGTCGACGTGCCGATGGTGGAGGTGAACCAGGCCCTGGGCAGTGGCCGCATTGACAACATGATCACCTCGGCCGTGACGGGGGTCGAGAATGAGGCCTGGCGCCATATCGGGTATTTCCACGAGATCAACGCCTGGTTTCCGAAGAACATCGTTTTCGTCAACCGCCGTGCCTTTGATGCGCTCAGCCCTTTGCAGCAGCAGTCGGTGCTCCAGGCGTCGGCGGATGCCGAGGCGCGGGGCTGGGCCGCGAGCGAAGCGGCTTCAAAGAGCTCGCTGCGCGAACTCCAGGCCCGTGGCATGAAGGTGGAGCGCGCACCGCCGGAGTTCGAGGCCGCGCTCAAACGCATGGGCGAGAAGTTTTCCCGCGAATGGATTCGAGACGTTGGCCATGAGGCCAACCAGCTGTTCGTCCCCTACTATTTCCAACGCTAGAGTCGATAGACCATGAAAGACCATTCTTCCCCTTACGGCAGCCGCTGGCAGTTCTGGATTGACCGGGGCGGCACCTTCACCGACATCGTGGCCCGGCGCCCCGACGGATCGCTGGTGACGCACAAGCTGCTGAGCGAAAACCCCGAGCAATACCGGGACGCGGCGGTGGCGGGCATTCGCCACCTGCTGGGCCTGAAAGCCGGCGAGCCCATCACGCCCGAACAGGTCGAGTGCGTGAAGATGGGCACCACGGTGGCGACCAACGCGCTGCTGGAGCGCAAGGGCGAACCCACGCTGCTGGTGACCACCGCCGGCTTTCGCGACGCGCTGCGTATCGCCTACCAGAACCGGCCGCGCCTGTTCGACCGCCACATCGTGTTGCCCGAGCTGTTGTACGAGCGCGTGATCGAGGCACAGGAGCGCGTGGGTGCCCACGGCGACGTGGTGCTGCCGCTCGACGAAGCCCACCTGCGCGAGCGCCTCTGGGCCGCGTTCGACGCCGGTCTGCGCAGCGTGGCCATCGTCTTCATGCATGGCTACCGCTACACCGCTCACGAACAGGCGGCGGCGCGCATCGCGCGCGAGCTGGGCTTCACGCAGGTGAGCACCTCGCACCAGACCAGCCCGATGATGAAGTTTGTGAGCCGGGGCGACACGACCGTGGTGGACGCCTACCTCTCGCCCATCCTGCGGCGCTATGTGGACCAGGTGGCGGGCGAGATGCCCGGCGTGAAACTGTTCTTCATGCAGTCTTCCGGTGGCCTGACCGACGCCCATGTGTTCCAGGGCAAGGACGCGATCCTTTCCGGCCCCGCGGGGGGCATCGTGGGCATGGCGCGCACGGCGGCCATCGCCGGCCACGACAAGGTGATCGGCTTCGACATGGGCGGCACATCGACCGATGTGTCGCACTACGCCGGCGCCTTTGAGCGGGAGTTTGAAACGCAGGTAGCGGGTGTGCGCATGCGTGCGCCGATGATGAGCATCCACACCGTGGCCGCGGGCGGTGGCTCCATCCTGGCGTTCGACGGTTCGCGCTTTCGGGTCGGCCCCGAGAGCGCGGGCGCCAACCCGGGCCCCGCCAGCTACCGGCGCGGTGGACCCTTGGCCGTGACCGATGCGAACGTGATGCTGGGCAAGATCCAGCCGCTGCATTTCCCCAAAGTGTTCGGCCCGCACGCGAACGAAGCCTTGAGTCTGGAGGCCGTGCAGGCGAAATTCGGTGAGCTGGCGCAGCAGACCGGCCGCAGCGCCGAGAGCGTGGCCGAGGGCTTCATCCAGATCGCGGTGCAGCAGATGGCCAACGCCATCAAGAAGATCTCGGTGGCGCGCGGCTACGACGTGACGCGCTACACCCTGCAGTGCTTTGGCGGCGCGGGCGGTCAGCACGCCTGTCTGGTCGCGGACGCATTGGGCATGACGCGCGTGTTCGTGCACCCCCTGGCGGGCGTGCTCAGTGCCTACGGCATGGGGCTGGCCGATCAGAACGTGATCCGCGAGCAGGCCATTGAACTGCCGCTGGTCATGGCGTCCTTGCCGCTGATCGCGGAACAGCTGGAGGCCTTGGGCCAGGCGGCCCAGGCCGAACTGGAGCGGCAGCAGGTGAATGCTGGCGCGGTGGCGCTGCACCACCGTGTGCATGTGCGCTACGAGGGCAGCGACGCGGCGCTCGTGGTGCCGTTCGGGGATCTCCATCAGATCCGGGCTGGCTTCGAGGCCGCCTACCGCCAGCGCTTCGCTTTCCTCATGCAGGGCAAGGGGCTGGTGGTGGAGGCCGTGTCGGTGGAGGCGGTGGTCGCGGGCGATGCGCCGGTGGAGCGCCGCCATCCCACGCACGCGCTGCGCGAGGTGCCCCGGCGCGAAACGGTGCGGATGTTCTCCGGCGGCCAGTGGCTGGACGCCGCGCTGGTGGTGCGCGAAGACCTGCGCCCGGGCGACGTGATTCCCGGCCCGGCCATCATTGCCGAGAAGAACGCCACCACGGTGGTGGAGCCGGGTTGGGAAGCGGCGCTGACCGCGCTGGACCACCTGGTGCTGGACCGCCGCGAGGCCCGGGCCGTGACCTACGCGGTGGGGACGACGGCCGACCCGGTGCTGCTGGAGGTGTTCAACAATCTGTTCATGAACATCGCCGAGCAGATGGGTCTGCAGCTGCAGAACACGGCCTACTCGGTCAACATCAAGGAACGGCTCGACTTTAGCTGCGCCCTGTTCGACGCCGAGGGCCACCTGATCGCCAACGCGCCCCACATGCCCGTGCACCTGGGCAGCATGGGCGAGAGCATCAAGACCGTGATCCGTGAAAACGCCGGGACGATGCAGCCCGGTGACGTGTATGCGCTCAACGATCCGTACCACGGTGGCACGCACCTGCCCGATGTGACCGTCATCACCCCGGTGTACCTGGGCGGCACGGCGCAGGACACACCGTTGTTCTACGTGGGCAGCCGGGGCCACCACGCCGATATCGGCGGCACCACGCCCGGCTCCATGCCGCCTTTCTCCACGCGCATCGAGGAAGAGGGCGTGCAGATCAACAACGTGAAGCTGGTGGACCGCGGCGTGCTGCGCGAGGCGGAGATGATCGCGCTGCTGCAAAGTGGGGAATTCCCCAGCCGCAACCCGCAGCAGAACATGGCCGACCTCAAGGCCCAGATCGCGGCGAATGAGAAGGGGGTGCAGGAACTGCGCAAGATGGTCGAGCAGTTCGGCCTGGACGTGGTGCAGGCCTACATGGGCCATGTGCAGGACAACGCCGAAGAGTCGGTTCGGCGTGCCATCGCCAGGATTGCCACGCGCCTGAAAGACGGCCAGTTCACGCTGAAGCTGGACAACGGCGCGCAGATCCAGGTGGCGGTGCGCGTCCATGCGGAAGAACGCAGCGCGGAGGTGGACTTCACCGGTACCTCGCCACAACAGAGCAACAACTTCAACGCACCGACGGCGGTGTGCATGGCCGCCGTGCTCTACGTGTTCCGCACGCTGGTGGACGACGACATCCCGCTCAACGCGGGTTGCCTCAAGCCGATCCGGGTTGTCATTCCGCCGGGCTCCATGCTCAACCCGAACCCGCCGGCTTCGGTGGTGGCCGGCAATGTGGAGACCTCGACCTGCATCACCAACGCGCTGTTCGGCGCGCTGGGCGTCATGGCCGGCTCGCAGCCGACCATGAACAACTTCACCTTCGGCAATACCACGCACCAGTACTACGAAACGATTTCGGGGGGCAGCGGCGCCGGCGGTGTGTTCGATGCGCAGGGCGCCCTGGTGGGCGGGTTCAACGGCACGGGTGTGGTGCAGACCCACATGACCAACTCGCGTCTGACCGACCCCGAGGTGCTGGAATTCCGCTTCCCCGTGCGCCTGCTGGGCTATGCGATCCGCAAAGGCTCCGGTGGCGGTGGGCGCTGGCGCGGGGGTGACGGTGGCGTGCGCCGCGTGATGTTCCTCGAGCCCATGACGGCGAGCATCCTGTCCAACGGGCGGACCTTCCCCGCGTTCGGCATGGAGGGTGGTGAGAACGGGGCGCCGGGCATCAACCGCGTGCTGCGGGCGGACGGATCACAGGAGAGCATCGGTCACATCGGCCAGGTTGAGATGCTGCCGGGCGACACCTTCGAGATCCACACGCCCGGCGGTGGGGGCTTCGGGCAGCCATAGCGGGCGCAGCTGGCGCGCGGGGCTCGGCCCCCTGAACAACCACCCCGCAGCCCGCCGGGCGGCGACGCCCAGGCGGTAGCGAGGTGTGCATGCGGAGGATTCAGCAGAGCGCGGTCAGCGGCGCCAGCCGGTAGCCGGCGGCTTCGAGCGCCTTGTGGATCTGCTGCGCCGAGGCCACGGCGTCGGGCCCGTCGCCGTGCACGCAGATGCTGTGAATGGGGGTGGGCAGGCGCTGGCCGTCGGCGGTGACGATGCCTTGCGCGTCGAGCATGCGCAGCACGTGCTGCACGCAGGCCTGGGCGTCGTGCAGCACGGCGCCGGGCTGCGAGCGCGGCGTGAGTTGACCGTCTTGCTGATAGGTCCGGTCGGCAAACACCTCACGGCCCACGCGCAGGCCGGCCGCCTCGCCGGCCGCTTCCAGCGCCGAGAGGGCAGGCGCGAGCAGGATGAGATCGCGGTCCAGCGCCCGCACAGCGCGCGCCACCGTGGCAGCCACTTCGGCGTCGGCACAGGCGATGTTGTTGAGCGCGCCGTGGGGCTTGACGTGTGTCACCCGGCCCCCTTCGGCTGCGGCCATGGCCTGCAGCGCGCCCACCTGGTAGAGGATGGTGGCTTCCAGTTCCTGGGCCGACAGTTGCATCGCGCGGCGGCCGAAACCCTGCAGGTCCGGGAAGGCCGGGTGCGCGCCCAGGCTCACGCCGTTGGCCAGCGCGAGGCGCACGGTCTCGCGCATCACGACCGGGTCGCCCGCGTGAAAACCGCAGGCGATGTTGGCGCTGCCAATCACCTGCAGCAGCGCCGCGTCGTCGCCCATGCGCCAGGCGCCGAAGCTTTCGCCGAGGTCGGCGTTGAGGTTGATGGTGGTTGGGTTCATGAGGTGCTCCGGGTCAGGGGGTGAGCGGACATGGGCAAGAGACTCCTACCCGCTCAGGGGTCGGCGCGCAGCATGCCGTCGACCAGATTGGAGGCGTAGAGCGCGGTTTCGTCCACCGTGCCGGGCGGCAGGTAGATCTCGCGCGAGGCGAGCCAGCGTTGCCAGCGCTCGCGTTCGTCCTGCAGGGCGCGGTGCGCCGCTGCTTGGCTCACGGCTTCGAAGCGCACGCGCGTGCCCGGCCGCAGGTGGGCGAGCCGGGGCAGGTCGGCGCTGATCACGGTGGCGATCTTGGGGTAGCCGCCCACGGTCTGGCCGTCGGCGAGCAGCACGATGGGTTGTCCGTTCGCGGGCACCTGGATCGCGCCGGGTGTCACGCCGTCGGACACGATGTCCGCCGCTTCGGGGTTGATATGGGCCAGGGCAAGGCCCTGAAATCGCAGGCCCATGCGGTCCTGCGCGGCGGTGGCCTCCCAGTCCTGGTTCAGGAACTGCGCGATGGCGTCGGGCGTGAAATGGTCCTGCTGCGGGCCGAGCAGCACGCGCACCGAGCCGTCGCTGGCGGTCCACGGCGAGCGGCAACGCCACTCCCTCGGGTCGGTGAGATGCCAAGTGCCGCAGGGCAGCGTGTCGCCCGGGCGGAAGGCGCGGCCCAGCACACCGGCCAGCCCGGCGCGCCAGTAGCTGGAGCGGCTGCCGAGCTGGGGTTCCACCAGCAGTCCGCCGGCCACGGCCAGGTAGGCGCAGCCGCTCTCGGCCGGGCCGAGCTGCAGCTGATCGCCCTCGCGCAGCGTGGCGCTGTGCCAGGCGGGCAGGGGGCTGCGGCCGCCATCGCCGCGTTGGCAGGTGGCGGCGATGCGGCCCGCCAGTGCCACGCGCACCGGCCCGGCCGCCACGCGCAGCACGGTGCCCATGCCGCGCAGCTCCAGCACGGCCTCGTCGAGCGGGTTGCCGAGCAGGGCGTTGGCGGCCCGGGCCAGCGGGCCGTCGAGCCAGCCGGAGAGCGGCATGCCGTGGTGCCGGTGGCCCGCGCGGCCCCGGTCCTGCACGGTGGTGCCGATGCCCGGTTGCACGATCTCGATCAGGCCGTTCATGCGCCAGGCGCCTTCAGAAAGGTTTCACGCGGCAGGCCCTGGGCGATGCTGGCGGCGAGTGCGTCGTGCGTGGTGCGGTCCACCGCGTACCAGCGCACGTCGTCGCCCGCCGCGAGCAGGGCCGGTTGGTCGGCATGCCGCAGATCGAACAACACCACGGGCGTGCGCCCGATCAGGTTCCAGCCGCCGGGGCTTTCCCAGGGGTAGACCGAACACATCTCGCCGGTCACGGCCAGCGATTGCGCCGGCACCTTCTGGCGCGGCGCCGGCAGGCGCGGCATGTGCAGCTCGGGCGGCACGCCGCCCATGTACGGAAAGCCGGGCTGGAAGCCGAGCATGTAGACATGGAAGGTGGCGGCGAGCAGGCGCTGGATCACCTCGTCAGGGCTCAGGCCCTTGGTTTCGGCGAGCCGGGGAAGATCGGGCGCGAAGTCGGCGTCGAAACACACCGGCAGGTGCCAGAGACGGCCTGGCCGCATGTCCTGCCCCCCGGCCTGGGCCAGCACCCGCAGGCGCTCACCCAGCGCCGCAGCGTCGGTGGCCAGGGGGTCGTAATGCACCGTGAGCGAGCGGAAGGTGGGCACCACATCGGTGACAGATGCCATCAGCGGCTCCGATGCACGCGCCTGCCCCACCCGTTCGGCCAGGCCCATCACGCGGGCGTTGATGGCCGGGTCGATGGTGCTGCCGAACTCCAGCGTCCAGGCGCTGTCGCCGAGAGCGAGCAGGCGGGGGGGCATGTCAGGACTCATGGGTGGAGGTGTGCGCGAAGGAGGCCCGGGCTCGGCGGCAGCCCCTCACCCCAGCCCTCTCCCCAGAGGGGCGAGGGAGCAAGGCCCGGGCAGGGAAGCTGCGAAGGGGGAGTCCAATGGCATTGCCGGAGCGCGTGCCCGACCCAGGGCAGCCGTGGAACCGGCTCCGCCGGGCCACCAGCTGCGTCCCCCCTCCGGGGGGAAGCCGCGAAGCGGCGCAGGGGGGCTTCACAGTGTTTCACAATGAAGCCGCGGACCGCGCCGCCTGGTCGTACATGCCCGAGAGCACGCGCAGCAGGCGCGCGAGCTCGCCGATGTCCTTGTTGAGCCCGTCGTCGACGTGCATGGCCTGGATCAGGCACTGCTCGCGGATCTCGCGGTAGCGCTGCACGCTGGCGCTGCCCGCCTCGGTGGCGGCGTAGGTCACTTCCTTGCCCGACTTGCTGGACGCCACCACGCCCAGGCTCACCAGCTTCTTGAGCGAATAGTTCACCAGGTGGGTGTCCTCGATGTTCATGATGAAGCAGATGTCCGACAGGCGCTTGTCCCGCGCGCGGTGCGAGACGTGGTGCAAGACCAGCACGTCCAGCGGCATCAGGTCTTTCAACCCCGCGGCCGACATGCAGTGCACCACCCAGCGGTGGAAGGCGTTGCTCGCCACGATCAGCCCGAATTCGAACTCGCTCATCTCCGCGCTCTGGGGCGACACCAGGTGTGCCGACGACACGATGGGTGATTGGGGCGTCTTCGCGACGGGCGCGGTTGTTGCTTTGGGAATCTTGGCCATGCATGCTCTCCTGCGGTGGCGCTGAGTTTAGATTTTTTGCCGATAATTTGCCAACAATTTGTTGACGATAAGGGAAATCACGGATCACAATCCGCCGGCTCGACGCCTACAGTTCATGCACCCTTTCCCGCAGCAGCTGCCTGCGATCCGTTCCACCTCACCCACCGGAGCTCCCATGAAACGTCGCGCATTCCAACTCTCGATGGTCGCTGCCGCGCTCGCGCTGTCGACGTCTGCCTTCGCCCAGACCCAGTGGGATCTGGCCACCGCGTACCCGGCCACCAACTTCCACACGGTCAACATCAGCCAGTTCGCGGCCGACGTGGACAAGGCCAGCGGCGGCAAGCTCAAGATGACGGTGCACGCCAACGCATCGCTGTTCAAGGCACCCGAGATCAAGCGCGCGGTGCAGGGCGGTCAGGCGCAGGCTGGCGAGATCCTGCTGGTGAACTACCAGAACGAGTGGCAGTTGTTCGGCGCCGACGGCCTGCCGTTCCTGGCCGACAGCTACGAAGCGGCGGCCAAGCTGTGGAAGGTGCAGCGTCCCGTGCTGGAGAAGAAGCTGGCCGAGCAGGGCATGATGGTCCTGTACGCGGTTCCATGGCCGCCGCAGGGCGTGTACAGCAAGAAGCCGCTGAACAGCGCCGCCGATCTCAAGGGCATGAAGTGGCGCGCCTACAGCCCGGCCACCGCGCGCATCGCCGAACTCGTGGGTGCGCAACCGGTGACGGTGCAGGCGGCCGAGGTCAGCCAGGCCTTCGCCACCGGCGTGACCGAAAGCATGATGTCCAGCGGCTCCACCGGCGCCGACGCCAAGCTGTACGAACACGTGAAGTACTGGTACGACACCCAGGCCTGGTTGCCCAAGAACGCGCTGCTGGTCAACAAGAAGGCCTTCGACGCGCTGGACAAGCCGACGCAGGACGCGGTGCGGAAGGCCGCGGCGGACGCCGAGACCCGCGGCTGGGAAGCGAGCAAGAAGGCGAACGGCGAAAGCCTGGACAAGCTCAAGGCTGGCGGCATGCAGATCCTGCCCGCCTCTGCACAGCTGAAGGCCGACATGCAGAAGGTGGGCGACACCTTGCTCAAGGAGTGGCTTGCCAAAGCCGGCCCTGAAGGGCAGGCCATGGTCGACGCGTTCCGCAAGTGAGGCCGGCCAGCACCATGCGACGCACGCTGAATGCCCTGTACGACGGCTGCGCCTGGCTCGCGGCGGTGTTCATGATCGGCGTGCTGGTCATGGTGCTGCTGTCGGTGCTGGGGCGGCAGTTCCAGTTCCACGTGCCGGGCACGGACGCCTACGCCGGCTACGCGATGGCCGCCGCCGGCTTCCTGGCGCTGGCGCACACGCTCAAGCGCAACGAGCACATCCGCGTCACGCTGGTGCTGGGCAAGCTCAAAGGCCGTGCCCGCCGGGGCCTGGAGCTGTGGTCGCTGAGCGTGGCCGTGTTGCTCTCGGGCCTGTTTGCCTGGTTCGCTGTGCGCCTGGTCTGGCAGTCGCTCGAGTTCAACGACATCTCCACCGGCAACGACGCCACGCCGCTGTGGATTCCCCAGCTGGCGATGGCGCTGGGCACGCTGGTGCTGTTCATTGCCTTTGTGGACGAATGGGTGCTGGAGGCCCGTGGCCAGCGTCAACGCTTCGACGGATCGGAGACCCACCATGAATGAAATGGCGGTCACCGGTTTGTTGATCGTGGCCTTGTTTGCGTTGCTGGGCAGCGGCGTCTGGATCGGTCTCACGCTGGCGGGCGTGGCCTGGATCGGCATGGAGCTGTTTTCCTCGCGCAGCGCAGGCGACGCGATGGCCGTCACCATCTGGGGCTCGGCCAGCAGCTGGACGCTGACCGCGCTGCCGCTGTTCGTCTGGATGGGCGAGATCCTGTTCCGCACCAAATTGTCGGAAAGCATGTTCAAGGGCTTGGCGCCCTGGGTCAACGTGCTGCCGGGCCGGCTGCTGCACACCAATATTCTGGGCAGCACCATCTTTGCGGCGGTGTCGGGCTCGTCGGCGGCCACCTGCGCCACCATCGGCAAGATGACGATTCCCGAGCTGACCGAGCGCGGGTATCCGCCGGAGCGGGTCATCGGTTCACTGGGCGGCGCGAGCACCCTGGGGCTGCTGATCCCGCCCTCCATCGTGATGATCGTCTATGGCGTGGCCGCCGAGGTGTCGATCGCCAAGCTGTTCGTCGCGGGCATGATCCCGGGCCTGATGCTCGCCGGGCTGTTCAGCGGCTACCTGATGGTGTGGGCGCTGCTCAACCCCGACAAGATCCCGCAGGCCGATGCCGGCATGAGTTTCACCGACAAGCTGCGCGCTTCCAGCGAACTGATTCCGGTGGTGGTGCTGATCGGCGGTGTGATTGGCTCGATCTACCTCGGGGTGGCCACCGCCACCGAGGCGGCCGCCATCGGCGTGGCCGGTTCGCTGATGCTGTCGGCTTACCAGAAGACGCTCTCCTGGCAGAACTTCAAGGCCGCGCTGCTCGGTGCGACGCGGCTGTACTGCATGATCGCGCTGATCCTCGCCGGGGCGGCGTTCCTCACGCTGTCCATGGGCTACATCGGGCTGCCGCGCCACCTCGCCGAGTGGGTGGGTTCGCTGGGCCTGTCGCCGGGGCTGTTGCTGATCGCGCTGGCGCTGTTCTTCATCCTGCTGGGCTGCTTCCTCGACGGCATTTCCATGATCGTGCTGACCATGGGCGTGTTGATCCCGACGGTGCAGACCGCCGGCATAGACCTGATCTGGTTCGGCATCTTCGTCGTCATCGTGGTGGAGATGGCGCAGATCACGCCGCCGGTGGGCTTCAACCTGTTCGTGCTGCAGGGCATGACCAAGCGCGAGATCAACTGGATCGCCATGGTCTGTCTGCCTTACTTCCTGCTCATGGTGCTCGCCGTGTGCCTGCTCTGGTGGTTTCCGCAGATCGTGATGTGGCTGCCCGGGAAGATGTGAGCTGGCGCATCAGGCTCGCAAGAAACGCTGCGGCCTGAAAGGAATCGGGTCGAGGGTGGTGGGCTCGCCCAGCATGAGTTGGGACAGCAGTTCACCGGTGCCCGGTCCGGTCGAGAACCCGATGTGCTGGTGACCCAGCGCCAACCAGACACCGGGTTGTCCTGGGCACGCGCCCACCATCGGGCGGCTGTCGGGCAGGGTGGGGCGGCTGCCCAGCCAGTCGGGCTCCGTGGTGCGCTCGCCCAGGGGCAGCGCTTCGCGCGCGGCCCGCTCGGCGGCGTCCAGTTGCGCTGGCCTCGGTGGCGCATGTTGCGCGTTGAGCTCCACGCCGGACGTCAGGCGCAAGCCTTGTGCCATGGGCGCCAACACATAGCCTGCCGCCGTGTCGTAGACCGGGCGGTTCAGCGTCGCGCCTGGGGTTGGCGTGAAGTGCCGGTGGTAGCCGCGCTCGAAGCCCATGGGCAGCTTCAATCCGAACTGCTGCCGAAGGAAATCGCGCGACCACGGGCCCAGCGCCACCACCACCTGGTCGGCCCGCGAGCTTCGCCCGTCGGCCGTGCCCACGGACCAGCCACCATCGTTCCGTTGCAGGTGTGTGGCGGCGGTGGTTTCCAGCCGTCCGCCCAGTGCCAGCAGCCAGCGTGCGTAGGCGCGCACGACCTCGCCCGGGCTGTCCACCGAACTCGCGTCTTTCACCCACAGGGCCTTGCGGAAGATGGGCCGCAGGTGCGGCTCGAGGTCGTGCAGTTCGTGCGGCGCCAGCGTGGCCGTGGCCACGCCGAAACGGGCCAGGGTCTCGCGCCCGAAAGCGCCCGCCTCGAACCCCGCCTCGCTGCGGTAGAGAAACAGCCAGCCCTCGTCGCGGCGGCGGTGGGCGATGCCCGCCGCGTCCATCCACCGGCGATGCAGCTCCCCCGAGTGCCGGATCAGCGCGTCCAGCGCGGTCGTGGTTTCGCGGAAGACCTGCTCGCGCGCATGGGACAGGAACGACAGGCCCCAGCGCCATTGGCCCAGCATCGCCAGCGGGTCGTAGCGAAAGCCCGGGCTGCGCCCGCGCAGCAGGCCCGGCAACTGCGACCACAGCCGGGGGTGGTTGAACGGCATGAGCGAGCTGCGCGCCAGCACGCCTGCGTTGCCGTGCGAAGTCGCTGCGCCCGGCCCCAGCGGGTCGATCACGGTGACCTGCATGCCGCGCTGGCGCAACGAGAGCGCGCAAGCGATGCCCACCATGCCGGCGCCCAGCACCACCACCTGTTGTCCAAGCCTTGCCTGCGTCATGCTTCCATGTTCCCATCGTTGGTGTTGTCAACCCGCAGCTTATCGCCATGAAGGACTCGAATCCCGTCGCCCCGGAATGCCTGGGCGTGATCCTGCTGGACACCCGCTTCCCGCGCCCGCCGGGCGACATCGGCAGCCCGGCCACCTGGGCGCGTGCCGGCATCCCGGCGCGCTTCGTCACCGTGGCGGGGGCTTCGGCCCGGCGCGTGGTGCAGGCGCAGGACCCGGCGCTGCTCGGTCCCTTTGTGGAGGCTGCCCGCTCGCTGGCCCGTCAGGGGGCGCGGCTCATCACCACCAGCTGCGGCTTTCTCGCTGGCTGGCAGGCCGAGTTGCAGGCTGCGGTAGACGTGCCTGTGATCACCTCCAGCCTGCTGCAATGCGCCCGACTGTCGTCACCCGGCATCGTGACCTTCGACGCCGCCTCGTTGCAGGCCGGGTTGCTGCAGCGGGCGGGCGTACCGGCGGGTACCCCCGTGCAAGGCCTTCGACCGGGTTGTGAGCTGCAGTCGCGTATCCTGGCCGACGATACCCAGCTGGACCTGCGGCAGGCGTCGGACGATGTGGTGGAGGCGGCGATGCGCCTGGTGGCGAGGCATCCCGAGGTGCAGCAGCTGGTGCTGGAGTGCACCAACATGCCACCGTACAGGGCAGCAGTGGCCCAAGCCACCGGAAGACCGGTGCACGACCTGGAAACCTGGCTGCTGGAAATCTGGCGTGAGCCACGCGCCAAGAACTGACACGCCGAAAAAGGGAAGCCCAACCCAGAACGCCGCTGAACCGGCTTCGCCGCGCCGCCAGCGTTGCCCCCTTGAGGGGGGCGCGCGCAGCACGGCGGGGGTGGGTCAAAAGCCCGGGGTTACAACTCCTCTACGCGCCTGGCCGGGTAGCTGTCCCAGGCCTGGCAGCCCGGGCACTGCCAGAAATGCTGGCGTGCCTCGAAGCCGCAGGCCGCGCAGCGGTAGCGCTTGAGCGGCGCACTCGCCTGTTCCAGCGCCGCCTGTACGCGGGTCTGGGCCACGTCATCGGACAGTTTCTCCCCGGCCAGCCACTGCGTGGCCATTACCAGCGAGGCTTCGCGGCCCAGGTGGCCGAGGTAGCGCGAGCGCGCCTCCTCGGGGCCGGTGCTCAGGCTGGCCATGGCTTCGGTCACGTCGATGGAAGGCGCGCGGCTGTCGAACGACTGCAGCAGGGTCAGCGCCTCGGCCTGTCGGCCCGTCTGTACCGCCAGCTCGGCCAGCGCGTGGGCCGCCAGCGGCAGGGCCTGTGGTGCGTGCTGACACAGCATGCGCAATGCGTCGAAGGCGGCCGCGGCGTGCCCGCCCTGGGCCTTCAGGCTGGAGAGTGCCATCCAGCCACGTGCGAGCTGGGGTGCGTGGGCCACGGCTTCGCCCAGCAGCTGCAAGGCCCGTGCGGTGTCGCCATCGCGTTGAGCCTGCTCGGCTTCTTCGCAGAGGTAGTGGGCCAGCCGGGTGGTGAAGCTGCCTTGTTCGGCCTCGTCCAGGCGCTGCGCGATGCGTTTGGCCTGCGGCCAGTCGCGCGAGCGCTCGTAGATGGCGAGCAGGGCCAGCAGCGCTTCGCCTTCAAACGCCGACCCTTCGAGTTTGTGCAAGGCCGCTTCGGCCCGGTCGAGCAGACCCGCCTTCAGAAAGTCGAGCGCCAACGCATGCTGGGCGCGATCGCGGTCCTTGCGGCTGAGGTCGGCGCGGGCCAGCAGGTGCTCGTGCACCCGCACCGCGCGGTCGTAGTCGCCCCGGCGGCGAAACAGATTGCCCAGCGCGAAGTGCAGTTCGGCAGTGTCGGGGTCGCCCTGCACCGCTTCGATGAAGGCGTCGATGGCCTGGTCCTGCTGTTCATTGAGCAGGTAGTTCAGGCCGCGGAAATAGGCCTTTGGGGCTTGCCGGCTTTCCATGCGCCATTGACGCAGGTCGAGACGGGACGCGCCCCATCCGAGCGCGAATGCCAGCGGCAGGCCCCAAAGCAGCCAGGTGAGATCAAAGTCCATGCCGGGGGTCGTGGGGGTCGGGAATGAGCGTGGAGTCGGCGTCAAAAGCTGTGCCGGCCCGCGGCGACGAGGCGGGGAGCGGGTGCCGGGCCTTTCGGGCCCGCAGCCACAAAGGCAGCATGACGGCCACCCCGAGGAACACCCCGAGAATCAACGCGACCAGGATCACCAGCACGAGCGGCGCCTGCCATTGCACCCCGAAAAACAGGTGCAGGGTCACCGGCTCCTGGTTGTTCAGCGCGAAGGCGAACAAAGCAAAAAAAATGGCTGCATTGAGCAGCCACATCAGGTATTTCAAATCATCCCCTCTGTGGTGGGACGATTGTAGCGAGCAGGGCGCCGGCTCAGACCGGCTTGTCCGGCGCACGGGCCAGGATCTCGGCGGTCTTTGCATCCACCTGTTCACGCAGGGCCTTGCCCGGCTTGAAATGGGGGACGCGCTTTTCCGGAATCATCACGCTCTCGCCCGAGCGCGGGTTGCGCCCGACGCGGGGAGAACGGCGGTTGACGGAGAAGCTGCCAAAGCCACGGATCTCGATCCGGTGTCCCTTGACCAGCGCATCGCCCATCGCGTCGAGGATGGCCTTGACGGCGAATTCGGCATCGCGGTGGGTGAGCTGGCCAAAACGGCCAGCCAGGGCTTCAACGAGGTCGCTGCGGGTCATGTCTGGGGGAAAACTCGGTCGTTCTGTTGGGCTGCACCGGGCGGATGCTCGCGCACCCGCCCAGGTTCAGTCGGTTCAGTTGTTGCTGTTGTCGAGCTTGGCGCGCAGCAGGGCGCCCAGGCTGGTGGTGCCGGCGTTTTCGCGAGAAGACTGCTGGCTCAGGGATGCCATGGCTTCTTGCTGGTCAGCGGCATCCTTGGCCTTGATGGACAACTGGATGTTGCGCGTCTTGCGGTCGATGTTGACCACCACGGCATTCACTTCATCGCCTTCTTTCAGCACGTTGCGCGCATCTTCCACGCGGTCACGGCTGATTTCGCTGGCGCGCAGGTAACCCAGCACGTCTTCGCCAAGATCGATCTCGGCACCCTTGGCGTCCACGGTCTTGACCTTGCCGGTCACGATGGAACCCTTGTCGTTCACCGACACGAAGGTGGTGAACGGGTCACCGTCGAGCTGCTTGATGCCCAGGGAGATGCGCTCGCGCTCCACGTCGATGGCCAGCACGATGGCTTCGACTTCCTGGCCCTTCTTGAAGTTGCGCACGGCGGCTTCGCCGGTTTCGTTCCAGGACAGGTCGGACAGGTGCACCAGGCCGTCGATACCGGCAGCCAGACCCACGAACACGCCGAAGTCGGTGATCGACTTGATCGGACCCTTGACGCGGTCGCCGCGCTTGGTCTGTTCGGCAAACTCGTGCCAGGGGTTGGCGCGGCACTGCTTCATGCCCAGGGAGATGCGGCGCTTGTCTTCGTCGATGTCGAGCACCATGACTTCGACTTCGTCGCCCAGCGACACCAGCTTGGATGGGGCCACGTTCTTGTTGGTCCAGTCCATTTCGGAGACGTGCACCAGGCCTTCGATGCCCGGTTCGAGTTCAACAAATGCACCGTAGTCGGCGATGTTGGTGATCTTGCCGAACATGCGGGTGCTTTGCGGGTAGCGGCGCGAAACGCCCATCCACGGGTCGTCGCCCATCTGCTTCAGACCCAGGGAAACGCGGTGCTTCTCGGTGTCGAACTTGAGGATCTTGGCGGTGATTTCCTGGCCGGCCGTCACCACTTCGCTCGGGTGACGCACACGGCGCCATGCCATGTCGGTGATGTGCAGCAGGCCGTCGATGCCGCCCAGGTCCACGAACGCACCGTATTCGGTGATGTTCTTGACCACGCCGTGCACGATGGCGCCTTCCTTCAGGGTTTCCATCAGCTTGGCGCGCTCTTCGCCCATGGATGCTTCCACCACGGCGCGGCGGCTCAGCACCACGTTGTTGCGCTTGCGGTCGAGCTTGATGACCTTGAATTCCAGGGTCTTGTTTTCGTACGGGGTCAGGTCCTTGGTCGGACGGCTGTCGACCAGCGAGCCCGGCAGGAAAGCGCTGATGCCGTTGACCATGACCTTGAGGCCGCCCTTGACCTTGCTGGAGGTCGTGCCGGTGACGAATTCGCCGGACTCGAGCGCTTTTTCCAGCGACATCCACGAGGCCAGGCGCTTGGCCTTGTCGCGCGACAGCAGGGTGTCGCCGAAGCCGTTTTCCACGGAGTCGATGGCGACCGACACGAAGTCGCCCACCTGGACTTCGAGTTCGCCCTGGTCGTTCTTGAATTCGGCCAGCGGAACGTAGGCTTCCGACTTCAGTCCGGCGTTGACCACCACGTGGCTGTGTTCGATGCGAACGACTTCAGCGGTGATGACTTCGCCCGAGCGCATTTCAGCGCGTTTGAGGGACTCTTCGAACAGGGCGGCAAAAGATTCAGACATTGAATTTCCTAAAACCGCTCAAACAGTCGGGCGCGGATCCACCAGAAGGCGGTTCGCACGGAGATCGACGGATGGGCGGCGTTGACGTTGCGGTGCGTGACACCGCGGGGTTAAGTGAAAGAACCATCGGGCCTGCGGGTTGTGAACACCCGGCCGTGCCGTCTGGGCCATCAAGGTGGTGGACTCAGTTGCCCGAGAACACCGTTTTGCCTTGCCACCAGTTCAAGACCTGCTGCACCGATTGCTCGACGTCCAGCCCGGAATTGTCCAGTTGCAAGGCATCTTCGGCTGGCTTGAGTGGCGCGTGTGCCCGGGACGAGTCCCGGTGGTCGCGCTTTTCCAAGTCCGCCAAAAGACTGTCGATGTTAGCAGCAATTCCCTTTGAAATCAACTGCTTATATCGCCGTTGGGCGCGCTGCTCGGCGCTCGCGGTGAGGTACACCTTGAGCGGCGCGTCCGGAAAGATCACGGTGCCCATGTCGCGCCCGTCGGCCACCAGCCCGGGCAGGCGTCGAAAACCGTGCTGCAGGGTGAGCAGGGCGGCGCGCACCTCGGGCACGGCCGACACGCGTGAGGCCGCCATGCCGGCCACTTCGCTGCGCAGCGCGTCGCTCACCTCCACGCTATCGAGCCAGATGCGCGGGCCGTCAAAGCGCACCTGCAGCCCCGCCGCCAGCGTGCCCAGGCGCTGGGCCTGATCAGGCTGGCGCAGATCGTCTTCCGCGGTGGACAGGCCGGCCTTGCCAGCTGCAAGACCCACCAGCCGGTACAGGGCGCCGGAATCCAGCAGGTGGTAGCCCAGTCGTTGCGCGACCTCGGCAGCCAGGGTGCCCTTGCCTGAGGCGGTGGGGCCATCAATGCAGATCACGGGAATGCGGGCGGCGTCGGCCTGGCACACGTCGAACAGGGCCTCGAAGTAGTCCGGGAAGGTCTTGGCCACACATTTCGGGTCTTCGATGCGCACCGGCAGGCTTGCCGGGTTGAACGCCGCGAGCGAAAAACACATGGCGACCCGGTGGTCGTCGTAGGTGTGGATGGATGCGGCCCGCCAGTGCGCCGGGGTGGCCGGCGGGGTGATGCGGATGAAATCCGCGCCTTCTTCCACGGTGGCGCCGAGCTTGCGGCATTCGGTGGCCATGGCGACGATGCGATCAGTCTCTTTCACGCGCCAACTGGCGATGTTGCGCAGGGTGGTGGTGCCGTCGGCGTAGAGCGCCATCACGGCCAGCGTCATCGCCGCGTCCGGGATGTGGTTGCAGTCCAGCTCGATGGCCTGGAGCGGCCATCGGCCGCGCCGGATGTGCAGCCGGTTGGCCTCGCCGGTGATCTGCGCGCCCATCAGTCGGGCGGCTTCCACGAAGCGGATGTCGCCCTGGATGGAAGCCAGGCCCACGCCCTCGATGGTGATGCCGTCCCTGCCGGGCGACGCGGGCGCCAGCGCGCCCAACGCGATGAAGTAACTGGCCGAAGACGCGTCGCCTTCGACGGGAATGCGCCCGGGCGAGGTGTAGCGGCTGCCCGCCGGAATGGTGAAGCGCGACCAGCCATGGCGCTGGACCTGGACGCCGAACCTCTCCAGCAGGTTGAGGGTGATTTCGATGTAGGGGCGGGAAATCAGTTCACCGACCACGTCGATGTGGATGTCCTGCCGGGCCACCAGAGGCAGGGCCAGCAGCAGCGCGGTCAGGAACTGGCTGGACACATCGCCGCGCACGCGGATGGGTGAGCCGAGATTCAGCGCCTGCGGCTGACCGTTGCCCAGGCACAGAGGCGGATAGCCCTCCTGGCCGAGACAGTCCACCGGGCAACCCAGTTGGCGCAGGGCGTCCACCAGGTCACCGATCGGCCGCTCGTGCATGCGGGCGATGCCGCTGAGCTCGAACGCGCCACCGTGCTGACTGGCCAGCAGCGCCAGGGCCGCGGTGAGCGGGCGCATGGCGGTGCCGGCGTTGCCCAGGAACAGCTGCGCGGTCTTCACGGGCAGCGTGCCGCCCAGCCCGTGCACCCTTAGCGCCCCGTCGTCCTGGGGTTCGATGCGGCAACCCAGCTGTGCCAGGGCTGCCAGCATCACGCGTGTGTCGTCCGAGTCGAGCAGGTCGGTGATGTCGGTGTGGCCCACGCTCAGAGCCGCCAGCAGCAGCACCCGGTTGGAGATGCTCTTGGAGCCCGGCAGGCGGACACTGCCGCCAGCGCTCTTTAATGGCGGTATGTCGAGATGGTCAATGGAATACATGCACGAAGGGGGCTTGCGGTGCGCGAGCACCAGCGGAAACGGCGGATCAGCTCCGGGGTTTGATGGCGCTCATGCGCCAGTGGGCGCGCGAGGTGCTGGCCCGGTCGATCAGCGACTCCAGCGCATCCGGGTTGTCCGCGGCGATCGCGGTTTCAAAGGCATGCAGGGCCCGCTGGAAGTGCCTGGACTGGGCGAGCAGTTCTTCGCGGTTGGACATGAGGATGTCGCGCCAGATGCTGGGATCACTCGCCGCGATGCGGGTGAAATCGCGAAACCCCGGACCAGCCAGCGAGAGGAACTCCTCGCCCTGCGACTGCCCGGTGACGGCGTTCATCAGCGCAAACGCGATCATGTGCGGCAGGTGACTCACGGCCGCATAGGCAGCGTCATGGGCCTCGGGCGACATCTGCTTGACATGGCAACCCAGCGCCGTCCAGACCGCGTGAGCCTTGTCCAGCTGGGCGGGTTGCGTGCGTTCGATGGGCGTCAAAATGACCTGGCGTCCGGCGTACAGATCCGGATCGGCATTTTCCACGCCGGCAAGTTCCTTGCCTGTGATCGGATGGGCGGGGACGAACACACCGACCTGGTCGCGCAGCACGCGGCGCGCGGCGTCGATCACCTCGCGCTTGGTCGAGCCCACGTCCATGATGAGCGTGTTCGGTCCCACCAGATGGCGGATGGCCTTGAAGGTCGTTTCAGTGGCTGAGACCGGCACCGCCAGCAACACCAGGTCGGCGCCGCTGACAGCCAGCAGGGCCGAAGGGGCCTCCACGTCGATCACGCCCATCTGGCGCGCCCGCTCGGTGGTGGATGGCGACTTGCTGTAGCCCACGACGCGCTTGACCAGTCCGGCTTTCTTGAGGGCCAGTGCGAACGAGCCACCCATGAGGCCGCAACCGATCAGTCCCAATTGTTCAAACATCGGGACCCCCGGCGGGCAGCCCCAATGGGCGCAAAGAAGGTGTGTGAAGGAGGGCGCTCATTTATTCGCTGACCGGGTACGCACCCAGCACCTTGTAGAACGCGCACAGTCCCTTCAGCTCTTCGAGAGCAGCCGCCACGTGCGGCTGAGAGGGGTGGCCGGCGATGTCGATGTAGAAGTAGTACTCCCACTGCCCGGATTTGGCGGGGCGCGACTCGAAGCGCGTCATGGACACGCCGTTGTTCTTCAGCGGCACCAGCAGGTCGTGCACCGCGCCTGGCCGGTTGGGCACCGACACCACGAGGCTGGTGCAGTCCTTGCCGGTGGCGGGTGGCATGGCCAGCGTCTGGGGCAGGCAGATCACGGCGAAACGCGTGCGGTTGTAGGCCTCGTCCTGGATCGCATGGGCCACGATGTGCAGACCGAACTGCGCGGCGGCACGTTCGCTGGCCAGTCCGGCCCAGGCAGGGTTGGTGGCCGCCAGGCGGGCGCCTTCGGCGTTGCTGTCCACGGCGCGGCGCTCGGCGTTGGGCAGGTGCTGGCTCAGCCAGTTCTGGCATTGCGCGAGCGCCTGCGGGTGCGCCATGACGACTTCGATACCGTTGAGGTCGTTCACCTGACGCAGCAGGTTGTGCCGCACCAGCAGGCTGACCTCGCCCACGACGTGTACCGGCGAGCGCAGGAACAGGTCCAGCGAACGGGCCACCACGCCTTCGGTGGAATTTTCCATGCCCACCACACCGTACTGGGCGGTACCCGCCGCTGTGGCGTGGAACACCTCGTCGAAGTTGGCACAGTAGATCAGGTTGGCGGCGCCACCGAAAAACTCGATCGCCGCCTGTTCGCAGAACGTTCCCTGCGGCCCGAGCACAGCGACCCGCTGTGGCGCTTCCAGCGCCAGGCATGCCGACATGATTTCGCGCCAGATGGAGGCCACGTGCTGGTTGAGCAGCGGCCCCTGGTTGGCTGCCTGGATTTTCTCGATGACCTGGGCGACGCGATCCGGACGGAAGAAGGGCGAGCCTTCGGCGCGCTTGATCTCGCCCACCTGCTCGGCCACCCTTGCACGCTGGTTGAGCAGCGACAGCAACTGCTGGTCGAGCGAATCGATCTGGACGCGCAGGGCTCCGAGGGCCTCGGACTGTGTGGGTTGCGTCATGGGGTCAGGCCCGGGTTTTTTCAAAGTCGCGCATGTAGGTCACCAGCGCCTGCACGCCCGCCAGCGGCAGGGCGTTGTAGATGCTGGCCCGCATGCCGCCGACCGATTTGTGGCCCTTGAGCTGCAACAGACCTGCGGCCTTGGCGCCCGCCAGGAAGGCTTCGTTGCGCGACTCATCGCGCAGAAAAAAAGGCACGTTCATGCGCGAGCGGCAGTTCCCGGCCACCTTGTTGACATACAGCTGCGACTGGTCGATGAAATCGTAGAGCAGGGCCGCCTTGGCCAGGTTGCGCTGCTCCATGGCCGCCACACCGCAGAGTTCACCCTCGGTCTGGCGCTTGAGCCACTGGAAGGTCAGGCCAGCCATGTAGATGGCGTAGGTGGGGGGCGTGTTGTACATGGATCCGTTGTCGGCCACGGTCTTGTAGTCGAACGCACTCGGGCAGATGGGCAGCGCGTGCCCCAACAGATCCTCGCGCACCACCACCAGCGTGAGACCGGCTGGCCCCAGGTTTTTCTGCGCGCCGCCAAAAGCCAGGCTGACGCGCGACCAGTCAACGGGCCGCGATGCGACGTGCGATGAAAAGTCGATCACCAGCGGCGCATCGCTGCCCAGCGCCTTGAGGTCGGGCAGGTGATGAACTTCGATGCCGTTGATGGTTTCGTTGCTGCAGAGATGCACGTACTGGGCATCGCGGCTGAGCCGCCACGAAGCGGGGTCGGGCAATTCGGTGTGTGCCTGTGCCGCATTGCTGGCGGCCAGGCGGGTCTCGCAGTACTTGCCGGCTTCCTTGAACGACTTCTGGCTCCAGCTGCCGGTGACCACAAAGTCCACCGCCCCACCACGCGAGAGGTTCAGCGGCACGATGGCGTTTTCGGCCAGGCCACCGCCCTGCATGAACAGGATGCGGAAATGGGCCGGAACGGCCAGCAGTTCGCGCAGATCCGATTCGGCCGCCTCAATGATGGACTTGAATTCCTTGCCGCGGTGGCTCATTTCCATCACGCTCATGCCGCTGCCTTGCCAGTCGAGCATCTCGGCGGCGGCCTGTTGCAGCACCTCGGCCGGCATGGCGGCCGGACCGGCGGAAAAATTGTAGGGACGCGTCATGGCGCTTCAGCGCCCGTGTCATCCGCCTCGCCCGGGTCGGCGAGTTCCGGCACGTTGGCATCGTTCTCCACGATGCGCTGCAGGCCGGAGAGCTCGGCACCCTCGTCCAGCGCGATCAGGGTCACGCCCTGAGTGGCCCGACCCATCTCGCGGATCTCCGACACGCGGGTGCGCACCAGCACACCCTTGTCGGTGATCAGCATGATCTCGTCGTCGGTGTGCACCAGCGTGGCGGCCACCACCTTGCCGTTGCGCTCGCTTTGCTGGATCGCGATCATGCCCTTGGTGCCACGGCCGTGGCGCGTGTACTCACCGATCGGTGTGCGTTTGCCGTAGCCATTGACGGTGGCGGTGAGCACGCTCTGTTCTTCATCCTCGGCCACCAGCATGGCGATCACGCTCTGGCTGTCTTCGATCATCATGCCGCGAACACCACGCGCATTGCGACCCATCGGGCGCACGTCGTTTTCGTCGAAGCGCACAGCTTTGCCCCCATCGGAGAACAGCATCACGTCGTGCTGCCCATCGGTGAGCGCGGCGCCGATCAGGAAGTCGCCGTCATCCAGATCCACCGCAATGATGCCGGCCTTGCGCGGGTTGCTGAATTCGTCCAGCGCGGTCTTCTTGACCGTTCCCATGGATGTGGCCATGAACACAAAGCGGTCGGACGGGAAGCTGCGCATCTCGCCGGTCAGCGGCAGCACCACGTTGATCTTCTCGCCTTCCTGCAGCGGGAACATGTTGACGATGGGGCGCCCGCGCGAACCGCGCGAACCCGCGGGCACTTCCCAGACCTTGAGCCAGTACAGGCGGCCGCGGTTGGAGAAGCACAGGATGTAGTCGTGCGTGTTGGCGATGAACAGCTGGTCGATCCAGTCGTCTTCCTTGGTCGCTGTGGCCTGCTTGCCACGGCCGCCACGCTTCTGGGCACGGTACTCGGACAGCGGCTGGCTCTTGATGTAGCCGCTGTGCGAGAGCGTGACCACCATGTCGGTGGGCGTGATCAGGTCTTCGGTGGAGAGGTCCTGCGCGCTGTGTTCGATCTCGCTGCGGCGGGCACCCAGCTTGGTCTGACCAAACTCGATCTTCACCTCCGTCAACTCTTCGCCAATGATGGCGGACACGCGCTCGGGTTTGGCCAGGATGTCGAGCAGATCGTCGATCTCGCCCATGACTTCCTTGTACTCGGCCACGATCTTGTCCTGCTCCAGACCGGTCAGGCGCTGCAGGCGCATCTGCAGGATCTCCTGCGCCTGGGTCTCGGACAGGCGGTACAGGCCATCGCTGCCCATGCCGAAGGCTTTTTCGAGTCCATCCGGGCGGTAATCATCGGCGTTGATCACGCCGCCGTCGGCGCGCGTGCGGGTCAGCATTTCGCGGACCAGCTGGCTGTCCCAGGGGCGGGCCATCAACTCGGCCTTGGCCACCGGCGGCGTGGGTGATTCGCGGATGATGCGGATGAAATCGTCGATGTTGGCCAGCGCAACAGCCAGGCCTTCGAGCACATGGCCGCGCTCGCGCGCTTTGCGCAGGTTGAACACCGTGCGGCGCGTCACCACTTCGCGGCGGTGTTCCAAGAACACCTGGATCAGATCCTTGAGGTTGCACAGGCGCGGCTGACCGTCGATCAGGGCCACCATGTTGATGCCGAAGGTGTCCTGCAGCTGGGTCTGCTTGTACAGATTGTTGAGCACCACCTCGGGCACTTCACCGCGCTTGAGTTCGATCACCAGTCGCATGCCGGACTTGTCCGACTCGTCCTGGATATGGCTGATGCCTTCGATCTTCTTCTCGTGCACCAGCTCGGCGATGCGCTCCTGCAGGGTCTTCTTGTTGACCTGGTAGGGCAGCTCGTCCACGATGATGGACTGGCGCTGGCCTTTGTCGATGTCTTCGAAATGGCACTTGGCGCGCATCACCACACGGCCGCGTCCGGTGCGGTAGCCGTCCCGGACACCGTTCATGCCATAGATGATGCCGGCGGTGGGGAAGTCGGGCGCCGGGATGATCTCCATCAACTCATCGATGGTCGCTTCGGGGTTCTTCAGCAGGTGCAGGCAGGCATCGACCACCTCGTTGAGGTTGTGCGGCGGGATGTTGGTGGCCATGCCCACCGCGATACCGGACGATCCGTTGACCAGCAGGTTGGGCAAGCGCGACGGGAGCACCAGAGGCTCTTTTTCCGAGCCATCGTAGTTGGGGCCGAAGTTGACCGTCTCCTTGTCGATGTCGGCCAGCATTTCGTGGGCGATCTTTGCCAGCCGGATTTCGGTATAGCGCATGGCTGCGGCGTTGTCGCCGTCCACGGAACCGAAGTTGCCCTGGCCATCGACCAGCATGTGGCGCAGCGAAAAGTCCTGTGCCATGCGGACGATGGTGTCATAGACCGCGCTGTCGCCGTGGGGATGGTATTTACCGATGACGTCACCCACGATACGCGCCGACTTCTTGTAGGCGCGGTTCCAGTCGTTGTTGAGCTCATGCATGGCAAACAGCACTCGCCTGTGCACGGGCTTTAGCCCGTCGCGCGCATCAGGCAGAGCACGACCGACAATCACGCTCATGGCGTAGTCGAGGTAGCTGCGGCGCATCTCCTCTTCAAGACTGATGGGCAGGGTCTCTTTGGCGAACTGTGTCATGAACGGGTGCTGGTGTACGTGTGTGAGCCAAAAGGCAACCGCTCATTTTAGTGGTGGCGGGACGCAGGCTTGAATTGGCAGGTTTGTTGTGCTTCAGCAACGAATGAGTTGGGTCAGCAGAATGTGGTTACAACACGGTCTGGCAGCGCACAGAAGGCTATAGTTGCTTGTGGCACAATAAATTCAACGTGTTGAGTGGTGGTCACTTCAAGCGTCATTGTCAATAGCAGCCCGTCTGGGGCAATACCAAGAGGAAAAACCATGAATAAACTGAACAAAGTGGCAATGTTGATTGCATCCGCTGCTCTGGCGACGAGTGCTTTTGCTGCGCCCTCCAGTGGCACCGAAACCAACGACAACTGGCGCAGCGGCCATGGCAATCTTCAATGGAAGAATGGCGACGGCACTCTGTGCTGGCGCAATTCCAGCTGGACGCCTGCCACGGCGGCCAAGGATTGCGATGGCGCCATCGTGCCGGCCCCGGCACCTGCTCCCGCTCCAGTGGCCGCTCCTGCACCGGCCCCAGCTCCCGCACCTGCTCCCGCACCCGTGGCCACCAAGGTGACGTATGCAGCAGATGCATTCTTCGATTTCGACAAAGCTGTGCTCAAGCCCGAAGGCAAGGCGAAGCTGGATGATCTGGCTGGCAAGGTTTCCGGTATCAATCTGGAAGTCGTGATTGCCGTGGGTCACACCGACTCCGTTGGCTCTGACAAATACAACCAGTCGCTGTCCAATCGCCGCGCCGAAGCTGTCAAGGCTTATCTGGTGAGCAAGGGCATCGAAAGCAATCGCATCTACACCGAAGGCAAGGGCGAGTCCCAGCCGGTGGCCGACAACGGCACCCGTGAAGGTCGCGCCAAGAACCGTCGCGTGGAAGTGGAAGTTGTGGGCACCCGCGCCGGCAACTAAGTACCGCGCTTGCTGCGTTTTTGACGCAAGGCCCCATGTGTGAAAGCACATGGGGCTTTTTTCTGGTCGTCGATCCATGAACCGGTTGTTGTTTTGCCTGTGGTGCCTGGCACTGGTCGCCTGTGGCACAGCTGCACCCAGACCGGCTGAAAGCCCACACGAGGGGTATCCGGTGCGGGATGCGACGGCGCTTGAGCGCCACTGTCTGTTGGCGGGCCCTACCGGGGTGCCAACGCAGGCTACTGTGGCGATGCTGTTGTCGCCGCGCATGGTGTATAGCCTTCACGAGTGGCCTCGTATGAGGGCCGTGGCAGAAGAGTCCCACTTCCAGGTGCTTGCGTTGAAAGACCCGCGGGTGCCGGCGTCGGAGTGGGATGACGCCTTGGTCGCGTCCGGGCTTGATGGCACCGACCGCCAGCGGCTGCATGATCTGCCGGCCGAGTGTCATTCGCTCTGGAGTCGGGTTGATCACCTGCCTTACAGCCTGGTATTTCTCGACTTCAGCATGCATACATGGCCCATCCTGGGCGTCATGCCCGATACCGCGTGGCGGGACTCCCTGGAATTTCGGCGCCGCGCTTTGTTGCATGAAACGTCGAAAAGCGCCAGGCCAGGGCCCCGGCTCAACCGGGAGGAACCCAGGTGAGCTTCAAGGGTGCTTCAAGTGATCGACAGCCTTTCCTGTCAGCGGGTCAGGTGGGGCGGTTGATCGCGCTGGCCTGCGCGCTGTGTTTGGCAGCCGTTACCGGCCAAGCCGACACGCGCGACCCTGACGCGTGCATCGATCCCGTCAGCTACCTCGCCCTCGACCCAGCCGTGGTCGGGAAGGACAGCAATGGCATGGCCGCCTTGGGATCTTACGAACGCATTAGCCCTGACGGGCGCTTTGTGCTGAGGTCCTTCTCGGGCAGTTTGCTCGGGCATGTGTCTTTGATCGAGCTGCCGGTCGAACCATCGGGAGCTTTGCAGGCTTACCGCACACCCTTGAGCAACGAGGCGTTTCCGGTACAGGGGAGTTGGCGTTTCCTGGTGGATGTGAACGGGAGTCACTACCGGTTGTCTGATGTTCTGCATCGGCAGAAAAAATCGCAGCCCCTGTTTGCGGGGGGAATGCGGGGGTTTTATGCCGCTGCCTCGGAGCTTCCGGCTGCAGAAGTCCCAGACCCGTCGTTGATCTGGATCCGGTCCATGAGTTGGCCGCAGGGGGACCGCACGGGGCAGGGGACGGGCCCACTGCAGGTCCGAACCCTGGGGTTGCGGGACCACGGTGGGCGGGTTGATGTCGTGCACGACACCGGTGCGCAATTCATCTGTGCTCACAGGCAGAGCGTCGATGGCAATGTGTACACCTTACCCATGATTTCGGTCGATGGCCTGGAATTCTCGGCCATACCGATCAATCCGCGACAGGGTCGACCGAGCATGCGCGTGTATGGCTTGGCCACGGGGGCTTTGGATGAAGAGCACCCCTGCGATTTGAGGTGGGACCTGCGTGCCACCCCTGGCAAGGCTGTGTTTGGGTTCGCGACCAGCGCACCTGCGATGTTGGTCTACACCTCCAATTCCAGCGTGTACTTTCTCGATCGGCGCTTGCCTCCCGAGACCGGCGCGTTTCAGGTGGAGGATTTGCGCACCCTGGTGCTGGCCAGCGCTTTCCCCGGGCTGACCCGCGACGGGCGCATCGTTTTTGGGGCGACATGGAAAGACTGTCCACCCAGTGGACCGTGTGTGGGGCGCTCCGGTTACGTCGTGGCAGATCCTTACCAGAACCCTGCATACCGGAACCATTGGAAGGCTCGAAACGCGACCGCGCCCAAGGCATGCATCACGCGGCGGGAAGTCATGGCGGAGCGGCGGCGTTTTGCCGATCAACACGGTCTGCAACCCTGAAGCCATGTGAAAATTGGCGGCATGAATCCAACTGTCAATGCCGATCCCGCCGAACTGGCCAAATTCTCCGACCTCGCCCATCGCTGGTGGGATCCTGAGAGTGAGTTCAGGCCCCTGCACCAGATCAACCCCTTGCGTCTGGGCTGGATCGATGGGCTGGCAGGCCTGAGTGGAAAAAAGGTGCTCGATGTGGGGTGTGGCGGCGGAATCCTGTCGGATTCCATGGCGCGCAAGGGTGCGCAGGTCACCGGCATTGATCTGGCCGTCAAAGCGCTGAAAGTGGCCCAGCTCCACGCGCTGGAGGTGGGTACGCAGAACGTGAGCTACCGGGAAATCAGCGCAGAGGCTATAGCGCTGGAGCAGCCCGGCGTCTTTGATGTGGTGACTTGCATGGAAATGCTGGAGCACGTGCCGGACCCGGCTTCCGTGGTGCGGGCTTGCTCGGAGCTGGTCAAGCCCGGGGGATGGGTGTTTTTTTCCACCATCAACCGCAACCCGAAGTCGTTCCTGTTTGCCATCGTCGGTGCGGAGTATCTGCTGCAGATGCTGCCCAAGGGCACGCACGAGTACGCCAAAATGATCCGGCCCGGCGAGTTGGCCAGCCATTGCCGTGCCGCCGGGCTGGAATTGATGCAGACGCGTGGCATGGAGTTCAACCCGCTCACCCAACGTTACTGGCTGAGTCAGGACACCAGCGTGAACTACCTGATCGCGACACAAAAGCCATGACCGGTCGCGTGTTCCGCGGTATTCGGGCCGTGTTGTTTGACCTGGATGGCACTTTGATCGACAGCGCACCCGATCTGGGTGCGGCGGCCGACGCCATGCGCACCGAGCGTGGTCTGGCCCCGCTGCCGCCGGAGCGCTACCGACCACTGGCCGGCGCTGGGGCTCGGGGCATGTTGCGTGTGGCTTTTGATATCGATCCGGATCATGCCGGCTATGAACCGCTCAAACAGGAGTTTTTTGCCCACTACGAAGCCTGTCTGACGGAGCGCACCCGGCCCTTCCATGAAGTGGATCAACTGCTGGAGGCGCTGGTGCAAGGCGGGCTGCTATGGGGGGTGGTGACCAACAAGTCCCACCGCTTCACCACGCCGTTGACCCGGGCCATGCGCCTTTTTGACACTGCGGGCACCATCGTCAGCGGTGACACGACCCCTCACGCCAAACCCCATCCCGAGCCACTGCTGGAGGCCGCCCGGCGCCTGGAGGTGCTGCCGGCGCAGTGCCTTTACGTGGGGGATGATCAGCGCGACATCCAGGCCGGGCGGGCCGCCGGCATGCCCACGGTGGCTGCGCACTACGGTTACCTCGGACTGGGGGCCGACGCATCGACCTGGGGTGCCGACGCCGAGGTTTTTTCGCCCCTGCAGGTCTTGCAATTGCTGGAACTGCCTTAAACTTGGTCACTCAGGGGCTGCACTGGTTTCGACGTGGGTTCGGACACGCAGCAGGGCATGTCGAGGTTCTGTCACCTCGTAAAACCGCAGAAAAAAACTAACTGCAAACGACGAACGTTTCGCACTCGCCGCTTAATTGCCGGTGAGCTTTGCAACAGCAGGCCTATGGGCTGGGCAAGGGTTCAAACGGCGCAAGCCGCGAGAGTCCAGGCTGCAAAGATAATTCAATAGGCTGGTTGGGCGTCGGGTAACTTGGCGCACAACAAGATTCAAGGTTGCTGGCGTCCTGTGTAGCGTGCCGCTGCGCGATTCAGGAAGCGAGATTCAAATCAGACGGCTACACATGTAGAACTGCGCGAAGAAGGCTTGCGGACGGGGGTTCAAATCCCCCCAGCTCCACCACACACCCTAACCCCGGGGCTCCGATGCCCCGGGGTTTTTGTTTTCAATCCCTCAAAGACTCTGCATTGACCGCATCACGGGTGGTGCGCTCGCGCAGCCGCTTGCGACGTGTCCAGCGGGTTTTGAGTATCCACAACGCACTTGTCAGGAAATAGACGGCCAGGCCACTGACGGTGGCGATGATGGACAGCCCCAACACCAATGGCTTGCCCACGGTCTTGAGTCTGCCTGCCCAGTGCGCCATGCGGTCGGTCCAGCCTTGTTCTTGAGCGGGCGCCGCGTGGGCGCTTTTCAGCAGAGCCTCGGCTTGTGCCTCGGTGAGCGCGGGTTCCCCGAGGATCCGTTTGCCCAGGCGGTAGGCGCCGTAGTACACCGGCCCGAACGTGACCGGGTTGGTCACCAGGGTGCTGGCCACCGCCATGGGGAGATTGGCCCGCAAAAGAACCGCTACCGTGGCCGACACCGGGATTTGGGCCACAGGGATCAACAACCCGAAGAAGATCCCCAGCGCCAGCCCGAGGGCGATGCCCTTGCGGCTGAAATGCCACAGTCTGGGGTGGTGCAGCACCGGGCCCAGCCATCGCAGCCACCGGTTCTCCCGCACGGTCTCCGGCTTGGGAAGCCACTTCTTGAATGTATGTTTCACCGATCGATCACCTGATGCAACTCGCAGCCCCATTCTGGCCGATGCGCAGAGGTGCCATCTGACAGCGGTGACAATCCACCCACCATGATGCAGTTACAGGACATTCTTTTCTCCCAGGGTTTTGGCACACGCCGTGTCTGTTGTGGGCTGGCACAACAAGGGTTGGTTCAGGTTGGGCCAGAGCAGGCTGTTTGCACGGACCCGACCCATGAGTGGGAGGAGAACGGCCTGGAGTTCTGGGTGCAGGGCGAGCGCTGGGCCTACCATGCGCTGGCCTACCTCATGCTGCACAAGCCGGCGGGGTATGAGTGCTCGCAAAAGCCCAGCACCTACCCGAGTATCTACACCCTATTGCCGGGGCCACTGCGCAGCCGGGGGGGCGGCGCGGCGGCGGGTGTGCAAGCGGTGGGGCGGCTGGACCAGGACACCACGGGCTTGCTGCTGCTGTCCGACGACGGCAAGTTCATCCACCGCATGACTTCGCCACGGCACCACGTGCCAAAAGTGTACGAGGTGCAAGTCAAGCACCCACTGGATGAACGCCAGATTGCCCGTTTGCTCGAAGGTGTGGTGCTCGATGACGATCCCAGGCCCGTGCGGGCTGCGGCCTGCCAGGCCGTGACCGATCACCACCTGCGTTTGACGTTGACCGACGGCAAGTACCACCAGGTCAAGCGCATGGTGGCTGCGGTGAGCAACCGGGTGGAGGGCTTGCACCGCTCTTCCGTGGGCCAACTCATGCTGCCCGCCGATCTGTTGCCAGGCCAGTGGCGCTGGCTCACGAACGCTGAGGTCTTTGCCCTCACACAGAAGGTCGTCGCTCCCGCCGTCGGTTGAGCTGGCTTAGAGCAGATCGCCCTTGCGGCTGTCCAGAGGGACCAGGAACGAGTTCTCCTGCCATTGGGAGCCCAGGACGCTGTTGGGTGCCTGGCCGGTCGTGCTGTTGGGCCAGGTGGACAGTGGGCTGAAGTCGCTTTGCCGGTTGCTTCGCTGGCGCGAAATGGCCGAACGCAGGTTGGTTTGCGCGGCGATGATGGCGCGCTCTTCCTGTTCGCGCTCGCGCATGGACTGAACGGTGGGCGATTCACCCAGGAACTCGGCCCGGATTTCTGCCACGGTTGGCAGGGCGTTCGATCGAACCACCCAGTAGGGCAGACCGCATTGGGTCAGCAGCGAATGTTTGAGTTGGCGGGTGCTGCGCGGCAAAGGCAGGCGCCCGGGCACGTCCAGGCATCCCACCACACGGCCGTCTGCTTTGCAGACCGTGAACGTGCAGTAGACCCCCCCGAGCAATCGGTACCAATGCATGCCCTGTTCCATGTCACGCGGCAGCGTGAAGCGGGTCACCGGTAGCTTGATCATGATGTGGTGATCGTAGAAAGCCCGCGCCAGCCAGTGCCAGACGCGTGCTTCTTCGCTGTTGGCGATGGACCGTGTGCTCAGGGGCCAATGTTTGGGCATGCGCCGTTGGCGCCGGGTTCGTCTGGCTTCCCAGGCCCGGTGCAACAGCGCGCCCAGCACCAGAAGTGCAGGGATCAGCGCTGCAAGCAGCCATGGGGTGGGCCAGAAGTTCATGAGCAATGCATTGTCCGGGTTGTTTGTATCAAAGTGTATGTATATCGTTCAAAAAGAAACCAATCAAGGGTGCAGGAGGGAGGCCGTTTGCGTGATTTCCTTGGGGTTTGCTTGGCTCTTCGAGGGCTGACCACGCCCGTCGGGTCGCCTGGGGCGTGTAAAAGCCCCTCGCTGAGAAATTCGGGCCCCGGCCGCAACGCTGCTATTGCCGCCGGACCACCGCGTTTCGGGACCGCTGGCAGCGCGGGTTCCGGGGTTGGCGTGACATGGGGGGGCTGTGCCTGAAACTGAGAATTGTGCCCAGAAGCGGGGGTGCCGCCTATCCCGCAAATGAGGTATCCATCGCCCCAAGCCTGAAACGCTGGGGCCGCCGCGCTGGGGGTGGCGGGTCGGTCCCGCTGCGGGCTGTGTCCACGGGTGGGTATTCCCGTGAGATCAGGGGGTGTGCGGAGTCCCTGTATTCTTGTTCACATGAAGTTGCTGTTCGATTCGTTTTGGCGCGCCGTCGCCTACTGCATGCATCCGCGCGTGATCGCGCTCTCGTTCCTTCCCCTGATCCTGATGGTGGTGGTGTCGTTCGGGCTGGGCTACTTTTTCTGGGAGGGGGCGGTGGCTTCCGTGGCCGCCTGGCTGGAAGCCTTCGAGCTGATGCAGGCCTTGCTCAGCTGGCTCGATCGCATGGGCATGGGGTCGCTGCGCACGGTGTTTGCGCCGCTGCTGGTGCTGGTGCTGGCCACGCCGGTCATCGTGCTGTCGTGCCTGCTGCTGGTGGCCGTGCTCATGACGCCGGCCATGGTGTCGCTGGTGGGGCAGCGGCGCTTTGCCACGCTGGAGCGCAAGCATGGTGGTTCGCTGCTGGCGAGTGTGCTGTGGTCGCTGGGGTCCACCGTGCTCGCCGTGCTGGTGCTGGTGGTGTCCATGCCGCTGTGGCTGGTCCCTCCCATGGTGTTGATCCTGCCCCCGCTGATCTGGGGTTGGCTGACCTACCGGGTCTTTGCCTTTGACGCGCTGGCCGAGCATGCCAGTGTCGATGAGCGCAAGCGCATTCTGCATGAGCATCGGGGCAGTCTCCTGCTCATGGGGGTGCTTAGCGGCTATCTGGGAGCGGCGCCCAGCCTGTTGTGGGCATCGGGGGCCATGGTCATTGCGTTGGCGCCGCTGCTGGTGCCGGTCGCGATCTGGATCTACACCCTGGTGTTTGCGTTTGCGTCGCTCTGGTTTGCCCATTTCGCGCTGACCGCCCTGCAGCAGCTGCGGGCGACGGTCCCGGTTGAGGCGTTTGAGGTCAACGCGAACACCGCCGATGTGGTCGGGCCGAAGCCACCGAATCTGCCCAACGCGGGTGCCCCGGACGATCTGGGTCTGCCGCCGCCCGGATCCATGGGGAATCTCTGAATGCCATCAAAAACCACCATGCCACCTTCTTTCGGGCTCATCATCATCGGAGACGAAATCCTCTCCGGCAAACGGGCTGACAAGCACCTGCCCAAAGTCATCGAGCTGCTGGCCGCCCGCGGGCTGTCGCTGACCTGGGCCCACTGCGTGGGGGACGACCGGGAGCGCATCACGGCCACGCTGCGCGACGCGTTCGCCAGCGCCGACGTGGTGTTTTCCTGCGGCGGCATTGGTGCCACGCCCGATGACCACACCCGCCAGTGCGCCGCCGCCGCCCTGGGCGTGGAGCTGCGTTTGCACCCCGAGGCGCGCGATCTGATCGAGCAGCGCATGCGCGACATCGCCGCCGAGCAAGGGCAGGTTTTTGACCCCGAGCGTGCCGACAACGTGCACCGCTACAACATGGGTGTGTTTCCGGTGGGTGCGCGGATCATCCACAACCCCTATAACCGGATTCCGGGCTTTTCATGCGACGGCCCTGGCGGTGGCGTGGTGCATTTCGTGCCCGGGTTTCCCGTGATGGCCTGGCCCATGATCGAAGCCGTGCTGGACCAGCAATACCGCCACTGGCAACGTCCTGGAACTTGGCAGGAGCGGTCGGTGGTGGTCATGGGCACGATGGAGGCCACCCTCACGCCGCTCATGGAACGCATCGAGCAGACGCATCCGGTCAAGGTGTTCAGTCTGCCCAGCGTGGACCATCCGGAGTTCGGTCGGCACATCGAGCTGGGGGTCAAGGGCGCGCCGGCGGCGGTGGCGGCGGCTTTTGGCGACCTGCTGTCGGGCCTGAAGACCTGTGGCGCCGAGCTTGGCCCTGAAATGGTGCGATGAATGAATGCACCATATGAGTGCTATTTGAAGGTGTGCACTGTGATGGTGCGGTTTGACTGAGGGGTGTTGCTGTTTTGTCCACCCACACTTGCGTCACCTGTTTTAAACCGGTGCGTGGCGTCTTGGCGGTGCACCGCCTCGGCGATAATCCCGCCCGAGCAAGCGGGATTGGCATTCCGGGTCTGTGTCGAGCGTCATGCAATGGCACAAATACTGCTTAACTCGTACGTCGTTTTTATTTCCACTCACCCAGCTACAGGAGTATTTGATGGCCAAGACCGTCGCAGACGTGATGCAAATGGTGAAAGACAACGAAGTCAAGTTTGTTGACTTCCGCTTCACCGACACCCGGGGCAAAGAGCAGCACGTGACCGTGCCTGTTTCCCACTTCGACGAAGACAAGTTCACTTCGGGCCACGCGTTCGACGGTTCTTCGGTGGCTGGCTGGAAGGGCATTGAAGCCTCGGACATGCAACTCATGCCCGACCCCAACACGGCCAACATCGACCCGTTCTTCGAAGAGACCACCCTGTTCCTGCAGTGCGACGTGATCGAACCCGGTGACGGCAAGGCCTACGACCGCGATCCGCGCTCGATCGCCAAGCGCGCCGAAGCCTACCTCAAGGCCTCCGGCCTGGGCGACACCGCATTCTTCGGACCGGAACCCGAGTTCTTCATCTTCGACGGCGTGCGTTGGAGCAACGAACCCGGCCGCGTGATGTACGAGATCGAAGAGTACGAAGCCCCGTGGAACAGCGGTGCCAAGCTCGAAGGTGGCAACCGCGGCCACCGTCCCACCGTCAAGGGCGGTTACTTCCCCGTGCCCCCGGTCGACAGCACGCAAGACATGCGCGCCGAGATGTCCCTGATCCTCGAATCGCTGGGCATCCCGGTCGAGGTGTTCCACCACGAAGTGGCGGGCGCTGGCCAGAACGAAATCGGTACCAAGTTCAGCACGCTGGTTGAGCGCGCCGACTGGACCCAGGTCCTGAAGTACGTGGTGCAGAACGTGGCCAACGCCTACGGCAAGACCGCGACCTTCATGCCCAAGCCTTACGCCGGCGACAACGGCTCGGGCATGCACGTGCACCAGTCGATCTGGAAAGACGGCAAGAACCTCTTCGCCGGTGACGGCTATGCGGGCCTGAGCGACTTCGCGCTGTTCTACATCGGCGGCATCATCAAGCACGCCCGTGCCCTGAACGCCATCACCAACCCCGGCACGAACTCGTACAAGCGTCTGGTGCCCGGCTTCGAAGCCCCGGTGAAGCTGGCCTACTCGGCCCGCAACCGCTCGGCCTCGATCCGCATCCCGTACGTGGCCAACCCCAAGGGCCGTCGCATCGAAGCCCGCTTCCCCGATCCTTCGGCCAACCCCTACCTGTGCTTCTCGGCGCTGATGATGGCGGGTCTGGACGGCGTGGAGAACAAGATCCATCCGGGCGAAGCCGCCACCAAGGATCTGTACCACCTGCCCCCGGAGGAAGACAAACTGGTCCCCACCGTGTGCCACAGCCTCGACCAGGCGCTGGACTATCTGGACAAGGACCGCGGCTTCCTGACCAAGGGCGGTGTGTTCACCGACTCCATGCTCGATGCCTACATCGAACTGAAGATGGCCGAAGTCACGCGCTTCCGCATGGCGCCGCACCCGGTCGAATTCGACATGTACTACAGCCTGTGAAGACCGGCCCGGCCTGGCCGGGTTGTTCTTTCACCGGGTCCACGGCCACCGTGGACCCCAAACAAAAGGGACGGCAGATGCCGTCCCTTTTGTTTGGGGTGAGGCAAATTCACCACCCCTGCGCTGGGACGCAGGCACTTTTTGGACGGTTTTCGGTCATACTGAAATGTGATGTACACGCGCCGCCGGCGCATGGAGAAACGTGTTGTTGATTTCTTTGCCTCCCTTCGCCATTCGTTGGTTGATTGCCAGTGCGGCTGGTCTGTGCTTGGTCCAAGCACACGCTCAGGAACGCATCTACCGCTGCGGCAATGAGTACACCAACAATGCCCAGGTGGCCAAAAACCGCGGCTGCAAGCTGATGGAAGGCGGCAACATCACCATCGTGCAGGGCATCACCCCGCAGGCCAGCCGGCCCGCCGCTGCCCCATCCGCCGCGCGTGGGGGTGGCGAGCGAATCAATTCCCCGGAACAACGTGCCCGTGACAGCGACGCGCGTGCCATTCTGGCGGCGGAGCTCCGCAAAGCCGAAGAGCGTCTGGCGCAGGCCCAAAAGGAGTACGCCAACGGCGAGCCCGAGAAGCAGGGCATTGAATCGCGCAACTACCAGCGCTATCTGGACCGCGTGGCCGAACTCAAGGCGGCCGTGGCCCGGGCCGAAGCCGACGTGGCGGGGATCCGCCGCGAATTGGGCCGGTTGGATGGTTCCTCGGGCACCCCCGGAACTGCCGCAAAATAGGTGGCTTGAAAAAGCCTGCCCCCCCCACCCCATCCCTTGCCGCAGACACCCTCGCGGCGCCAGTCAGGCCCGTCGCGCGACCTGCGGCCGCCCCGCTGCGATTCCAGTCTCTGGACCTGCTGGCCACCCTGGTGGCTGTGGTCGCCTCCGACGGCGCCATCCTCTACGCCAATGCGGCGCTGGAGGATGCGTTGGGCATGTCCCGGCGCAGCATCACTGGCGCTTTGCTGCAGGACTGCTTCACCGAGCCCACCTTGCTGCAGAGTGCGTTGAGCGGCGCCCGTGGCAACGAGTTCGCTGCGCTGCGCTACGACGCCTGGCTCAGGCGGGCGACGCACGAACCATTGCCCGTGCACGTGGTGGTGGCGCAGACCGAAACCCCCGGGGAGGTCATCGTCGAGCTGCTGCCGCTGGAACAGCAGACCCGGCAGGAGCGCGAAGAACGCCTGATCGACCAGGCGCAGGCCAACAAGGAACTGATCCGCAACCTTGCGCACGAGATCAAGAACCCACTGGGGGGCATCCGTGGCGCGGCGCAGCTGCTGCAGATGGAGTTGGAATCCAAGGAGCTGATCGAGTACACGCAGGTCATCATCCACGAGGCAGACCGGCTGCAGTCGCTGGTGGACCGGCTGCTCGCGCCGCACCGGCGCCCGCATGTGGTGGGCGACGTGAACATCCACGAGGTGTGCGAGCGCGTGCGTTCGCTGATCGTGGCCGAGTTTCCCAAGGGCCTGCGCGTGGTGCGCGACTACGACACCTCCATCCCCGAGTTCCGGGGCGACCGCGAGCAACTGATCCAAGCGGTGCTGAACATCGCGCACAACGCGGCCCAGGCGCTGGGCGAGCGCATGGCGGTGGGTGATGCGCAGATCACGTTCCGCACGCGGGTGGGGCGGCAAGTGACCTTCGGCAAGCAGCGGTATCGGCTGGCACTGGAATTGCATGTGATCGACAACGGGCCTGGCGTTCCAGACTCGATCAAGGACCGCATCTTTTTCCCGCTGGTGTCGGGGCGTGATGGCGGCTCCGGCCTTGGCCTCACGCTGGCGCAAACCTTTGTCCAGCAGCACCATGGTCTGATCGAGTGTGAGAGCGTTCCGGGTCACACGGATTTCAAACTGCTGATTCCGTTGCCATGAATTCGATACCACAACGCCTCGCCTGACGAAGGGACACAACACACATGAAGCCGATCTGGATAGTGGATGACGACCAATCGATCCGCTTCGTGCTAGAGAAGGCGCTGCTGCGCGAGAACCTGCCGACCCGCAGCTTCACGAATCCCCAGGAGGTCCTCAAGGCGCTGGCGGAAACCCCCGAAAGCGAAGGCCCGCAGATCCTGGTGAGCGACATCCGCATGCCCGGTGGCTCGGGGCTTGATCTGCTGGAGAAGGTCAAGGAAAAGCTCCCTGGCCTGCCGGTCATCATCATGACCGCGTTCTCCGATCTGGACAGCGCGGTCTCCGCCTTTCAGGGCGGCGCCTTCGAGTACCTGCCCAAGCCGTTTGACCTGCCCAAGGCCATCGAGCTGATCCGCCGCGCGGTAGAGGAAAGCCAGCGCGAAGAGGTGTCCGAAGAGCGCATGAGCGCGGCCCCCGAAATGCTCGGGCAGGCGCCCGCCATGCAGGACGTGTTCCGTGCCATCGGGCGCCTGAGCCAGAGCCAGGTCACGGTGCTCATCACCGGCGAGTCGGGCTCGGGCAAGGAGCTGGTGGCGCGCGCCCTGCACAAACATTCGCCGCGTTCGGCGGGCCCCTTCGTGGCCATCAACACCGCCGCGATCCCCAAGGACTTGCTGGAATCCGAACTGTTCGGCCATGAGCGCGGCGCCTTCACCGGCGCACAGACCATGCGCCGCGGACGCTTCGAGCAGGCCGACGGTGGCACGCTGTTCCTCGACGAGATCGGTGACATGCCGTTTGATCTGCAGACGCGGCTGCTGCGTGTGTTGTCCGACGGGCATTTCTACCGCGTGGGGGGCCACAGCGCGGTGCGAGCCAACGTGCGCGTGATTGCTGCCACCCACCAGAACCTGGAGCAGCGCGTCAAGGAAGGCGTGTTCCGCGAAGACCTGTTCCACCGGCTCAACGTGATCCGCCTGCGCCTGCCCGCGCTGCGCGAGCGGCGTGAAGACGTGCCGATGCTCACGCGCTTTTTCCTGCAGCAGAGCGCCACGCAACTGGGGGTGGAGCCCAAACGCATTTCCGAGGCGGCACTGCGGCTGCTGGGTGCGTTCGACTTTCCGGGCAACGTGCGCCAGCTGGAAAACGTGTGCCACTGGCTGACCGTCATGGCGCCGGCCCAGGTGATCGAACTCAAGGACCTGCCCCCCGAGGTGCTGGCGATGGCGGGAACGACGCCCAGTCCAGTCGTTGTGGCACCGGAGGCCATGCCGTCGATCCACGCCATTCCAGAGTCTTTGTCCGCGTCCCAGCCGCAGTCCTTCGCGCAGCCGGTGCATGTCGAGCCGATGGTGTCCGCGCCGTTGAGCGAGCCGCTTTCGGTGCCGCCCGTGATCGGTGTTCCTCAGGCGTGGGAGGCGGGCCTGCAGGTCGAGGCCCAGGCCTTGCTGGCCGAGGGGCGCACCGATGTGTGGGACGTGCTCACGCGCCGGTTTGAAACGCGGTTGATCCAGACCGCGCTGGCCAGCACCCGGGGGCGCCGCATCGAGGCGGCGCAGAAGCTGGGGATCGGTCGCAACACCATCACGCGCAAGATCCAGGAATTGAACCTGGAATGACCCCCGCGGCGCTTCGTGCCACCCCCTGGAAGGGGGCAATGCCTGCGGCCTGGCGAAGCCAGTTCCGCGGCATTCTGGGTTGAGGCATTTCGCGCCGGAGGTGGCTTACGCGAGCGTCAGCACCACCGGCGCGTGGTCGCTGGGGCGTTCGTTCTTGCGTGGGGCCTTGTCGATCCCGCAGGCCGTGGAGCGGGCTTTGAGCGCGTCGCTGATCAGGATGTGGTCGATGCGCAGGCCGCGGTTGCGGCGGAAGGCGAGGTCGCGGTAGTCCCACCAGCTGTAGTTCTTCTCGGGCTGGGGAAACAGGCGGACCGCGTCGCACAGGCCCAGGCCGATGAGCGCCTGCAGATGGGTGCGCTCTTCGGTCGTACAGTGGATGGTTTCACGCAGGCCCACGGGGTCCCACACATCGGCGTCGTCGAGGGTGATGTTGTAGTCGCCCATCAGCACCAGTTGCGGGTGTGAGGCCATTTCGGTGCGCACCCAGTCGCGCAACGCATCAAGCCAGCGCATCTTGTAAGCAAACTTTTCGCTGCCGGGCTCCTGGCCGTTGGGGAAGTAGGCGCCGATCACACGCACGCCGTCGATGGTGGCGCACAGCACGCGCGATTGTTCGTCCGCAAATCCCGGGATGTTGCGGATGACGTCGCTGGCGGGTGCCTTGCTCAGCAGCGCCACGCCGTTGTAGGTCTTCTGCCCGAAGCACTGTGCCTGGTAGCCGATGTCGGCAAAGGCCTGCGCGGGAAACTTGTCGTCGCTGAGCTTGAGCTCCTGCAGTGCCAGCACGTCCACCGGGTTCGCGGCGAGCCAGTCCAGCACCTGGGGCAGGCGCACGGTGAGCGAGTTGATGTTCCAGGTGGCGAGCTGCATGGTGTGTTGGGCCGGGTTCAGGGCTGGCGGGTGTAGGTGACGAAGGCGAACGGCAGACCGTTGGCCGAGACCTGGGCCTCGCGCGTGGTCTCTTTCCACTCGGGGCCGAAGACTGGGGCGAAGGCGTCGCCCTCGAAATCCCGCGCGATCTCGGTGACCACGGCCGTGTCGGCCAGGGGCAGTGCGGCGGCGTAGATCTGCGCGCCGCCGATCACCCAGGCGTCTGTACCGGGCGGGCAGGCGGCCAGCGCTTCGGCCAGGGAGCCGGCGCGGGTGGCGCCGTCGGCATGCCAGGCCGCGTCGCGGGTGACCACGATGTTCAGGCGCCCCGGCAGCGGGCGGAACCTCGGTGGCAGCGAGTCCCAGGTCTTGCGCCCCATGATGACGGGGCAGCCCAGGGTGGTGCGTTTGAAGTGCGCCATGTCTTCGGGCAGGTGCCAGGGCAGGGCGTTGTCCTTGCCGATCACGCCGTTGGCGGCGCGGGCGAAGATGAGGTGCAGTCGGGTGGGTTGGGCGGGCATGGCGCTATTGTGCCGCCGCCACTTTGCGCGCGGGCCACAGCACGCTGGCAATCGCCAGCATCACGAACACCATGGCCAGCCAGTCCTGCCAGTGCGGCACTTCGCCCACGATGACGGTGGCACTGAGCGTACCCACCAGCGGAATCGCCATCACGCTCATGGCGCTGGTGGCCGGCGGCAGGTCGCGCGCCATGCCGAACCAGATCAGCTGTGCCAGACCGTAGTTGATGAGCGCGCCATAGGCCAGGCTGGTCCACATCAGGGGCGTGAACGTGGCCGGCTGCGGCTGGGGCTCCAGCGTGAGCGCCAACGCCCACAACACGCCACTGCCTAGCAGCAGCATCCAGACCGTGACCACCATGGGCGTGAGCGTGAGATGGGCGCGGCGAAACATCAGCGTGCCCAGCGCCCAGGACGCGGCCGCTCCCAGCATCCAGACCACGCCCGCGGGTCGGCCCGAGAGGCGCTGCAGCTCGTGCCACAGCAGCAGGGCAATGGCCAGCGCCACGCAGACCACCGCCAGACGCACGCGCGGCGTGATGCGTTCGCCGAAGAAGGCCGCGCCGATCAACACCGTGAAGATCGGCATGGTGAAGCCCAGGATGGCCGCGCGACCCGAGGCCAGTTCCTGCACGCCGAAGATGGACAGCGTGTGCCAGCCCAGCACGTTGGGCAGGCCGAGCCAGGCGATGGCGGCCCACTCGCGCCCGGTCGGGCGCATGCGTTCGCCTCGGGCGGCCACGTAGACGAACAGCCAGGCCGCGCCGATCAGCATGGTGCTGGCGCGGAAATACAGCGGCGAGAGCTGCTGCAGCGAGAGCTTCATCATGGGCCAGTTGACGCCCCACATGAGCGTGAGGGCCAGCAGCGCCCAGAGCTGGCGGCGGGTGATCAAACTGCCACGGGCGCCTTGATCGCCGGGTGGCACTCGTAGCCGACCACCTCGAAGTCCTCGTATTCGTAATCGAAGATCGAGGCCGGCCGGCGCTTGATGTTCAGCGTCGGATAGGCGAAGGGCGCGCGGCTCAGTTGCAGTGCCACCTGCTCGTGGTGGTTGCTGTAGATGTGGCAGTCGCCACCGGTCCAGATGAAGTCGCCCACGTCCAGGTCGCACTGCTGCGCCACCATGTGGGTGAGCAGGGCGTAGCTGGCGATGTTGAAGGGCACGCCGAGGAAGATATCGGCGCTGCGCTGGTAGAGCTGGCAGCTGAGTTTGCCGCGGCCGCCCGGCTCGGTGGCGGGGGCCACGTAGAACTGGAAAAACGCGTGGCAGGGCATGAGGGCCATCTTGTCCAGTTCGGCCACGTTCCAGGCGCTCACGATGATGCGGCGCGAATCGGGGTTGGTCTTGAGCGTGTGGATGACGTCGGCGATCTGGTCGATATGGCCGCCGTCGGGCGTGGGCCAGCTGCGCCACTGCACGCCATAGACCGGACCCAGATCGCCGTCTGCGCGCGCCCATTCGTCCCAGATGGTGCAGCCGCGTTCCTGCAGCCATTTCACGTTGCTGTCACCGCGCAGGAACCACAGCAGCTCGACGATGATGGCCTTGAGGAACACCTTCTTGGTGGTCACCAGCGGGAAGCCTTCGTTGAGGTCGAAGCGCATCTGGTGGCCGAACACGCTCTTGGTGCCGGTGCCGGTTCGGTCGCCCTTGTCCACGCCGTTCTCAAAGACGTGGCGCATGAAATCTTCGTATTGCGAGCGCACGGGGCGCTGGGGGCTATGGTCGGTCATGGGACAGTTTCAGAGGCCAACGGGCAGGCGAAACCACGATTGTGCCCGCTCTGGATCACCCCTGCGCCACGGTGGACCGCCACGCGTCTGCGGGCTACGATGCGCCCTCGCTACACCCCGCCAACAGGAGACCTGCCATGCCTTCACTCACGCTCTACACCAACCCCCAGTCTCGCGGCCGCATCGCCCACTGGATGATGGAAGAACTGGATGAGCCCTTTGAGACCATCTGGCTCGACTACGGCACCACCATGAAAGCGCCGGACTACCTGGCGATCAACCCCATGGGCAAGGTGCCGGCTCTGCGCCATGGCGACAAGGTGGTGACCGAGGCCGCAGCCATCTGCGCCTACCTGGGCGACCGGTTCCCGGAAAAAGGCCTGATCCCGCCGCCCGGTTCACCGGCCCGGGCCGACTACTTTCGCTGGATGTTTTTCGCCGCCGGGCCGCTGGAGCAGGCCGTGGTGGCGCGCGCGCTCGGCTGGACCGTGCCCGAGGGCCGCAGCGTGATGGTGGGCTTCGGCAGTTACGCCGACACCATGAATACGCTGGAACTCGGGCTGTCAAGAGGGCCGTATGTGTGCGGTGAGCAGTTCACCGCGGCCGATGTGTACGTGGGATCCAGCCTGGTCTGGGGCCTGATGTTCGGCACCATCGAGAAGCGGCCGGTGTTCGAGGCCTATGCCGCGCGGATGCAGGCGCGGCCGGCCTGGCAGCGTTCGGCCCGGATCAACGAGGCACGCACCAAACCCGCTTGAGGTTGCGCCGTCTCCGCCCCTCAAGTCAACCGGTCGAGCGAGCGGGTCGCCCACAGCAGGGCGATCAGCAGCACCACCACCACCGGCATCACCGCGCCGAGCCCGACCCAGGTGGCCAGCAGGCCAAACGCGGCCGGGATGACCGAGCCGCCCGCATAGGCGGCCATCATCTGCCGGCCGATCACGGTGCGCGCCACGTCCGCCGGAAAGCGGCGCGCGGCTTCGTGCATCAGCGAGGGGAACACGGGCGCGCAGCCCAGGCCCATGAGCACCAGGCCGGCCAGCGACAGCGCCGCTGGCAGGCCGGGCAGGGCGAACAGTGTTGCGCCGGCCAGGGCCAGCGCAACCCCCAGGCCCACCAGCCGCCGGTTGCCCAGGCGGTTCGAGACCAGGCCCACACCGAAACGCCCCGCAGTGATGGAACCGAAGTACACGGAAACCCAGAAGCCCGCCTGGGCCAGGCTGGTGCCCCGGCTGTTCACCAGGATGCTGGCGGCCCACAGGCCGGTGCCCATCTCGGCTGCCACGTAGAACAGGAAACACAGCGGGGCCAGCCACAGAGCGCGGCGCGAAACCGGCTTGAACACCACGGGCGGCTCGTCTACCGCGGCGGCGTCGGTCGGGTGGCTGCGTTCGCGCCGCCAGAGAGACAGCGTGGACCAGAGCAGCACGGCCAGCGTGAGCTGGGCCAGCCCGAGGGTGAGCACGCCACGGGTCCAGCCGCCCGGGCTGGCCAGGGCCAGGCCCATCACGGCCGGGCCGGTGGTGGCGCCCACGCCCCAGAAACCGTGCAGCCAGTTCATGTGGCGCGACGAGTAGTGCGCGGCCACAAAATGGTTCAGGCTGGCATCGACTGCACCGCCACCCGCGCCCAGCGGAATGCCCAGCAGCACCAGCCAGGCAAACGAGGGTGCGACCGAAAACCCCACCAGGGCCAGCGCGGTCATCAGGCAACTGGCCGCGACCACCACGCCGGTGCCCACCCGCGCGACGATGCGCCCGGCGAAACCCGCGCTGAGGGCGGCGCACACCGTCATGGTGATGGTCAGCACGCCCACGGCGGCCAGGGGTTGGCCCAGGTCTTCCCGCATGGCGGGCCAGATGACGCCCATGACGGCGTCGGGCAGCCCCAGGCTGACGAAAGACACGTAGACGATGGCGAGCAGGAGCAGGTGGGCCAAGCAGCGGATCTCGGAGGGTTATAGGGGACCGGCGATGCCAGCCCGGCTCAGCGCGTCAGCACGCGCCCGGGGTTCAGCAGGTTCTGCGGATCCAGCGCCTGTTTGATGGAGCGCATCAGCGCCAGCGCCACCGGGTCTTTGTAGTGCGGCAGCTTGTCCACCTTGAGACTGCCGATGCCGTGCTCGGCGCTGATCGAGCCCTCGAACCGCGCCACCGCGTCGAACACCAAGGTGTTCACGCGCGCTTCCTGTTCGCGCAGGAAGGCCTTGGGGTCGCCGTCGGCCGGCGCCTGCACGTTGTAGTGCAGGTTGCCGTCGCCCAGGTGGCCGAAGTTCACCAGGCGCACGCCGGGGATTTCGCGCTCCAGCAGGGCGTCGGTCTCGGCGCAGAAAGCCGGGATGCTGGACACCGGGATGCTGATGTCGTGTTTGATGTTCAGGCCCTCTTCGGCCTGCGCCAGCGGAATGCTCTCGCGGATGTGCCAGAGCTGGTGCGCCTGCTGCAGGCTCTCGGCCACCACGGCGTCGCTCACTACGCCGTTCTCGAACGCGGTCTCCAGCAGGCGCTCGAACTGCGCACGCGCGTGGGCTTCGGACTCGCTGTCGCTGTTCTCAAGAAGTACGCAGTAGGGTGAGTCTTCCCATAGCGGCACGCGCTGCTGCGGAAAGTGTTTCGCCACCAGGCTCAGCGCGAATTGGCCCATGACCTCGAAGCCGGTGAGGCCCGCGCCCAGGTGCTGGTGCGCCAGGCCGAGCAGGGCCACCGCCGTCTCCAGCGAGGGCACGGCGGCCCAGGCCGTGAGCGTGGCCGCGGGCAGCGGGTAGAGCTTCATGGTGGCCGCCGTGATGATGCCCAGCGTGCCTTCGCTGCCGATGAACAGGTCACGCAGGTCGTAGCCGGTGTTGTCCTTGCGCAGGCCGGTCAGGCCGTGCCACACCTCGCCCTGCGCGGTGACGACTTCCAGTCCCAGGCAGAGTTCGCGCGCGTTGCCATAGCGCACCACCTGGGTGCCGCCGGCGTTGGCGGCGAGGTTGCCGCCGATGGTGCAGCTGCCTTCGGCCGCGAGCGAGAGCGGGAACAGGAAGCCGGCTTTCTCGGCCGTTTCCTGCAGCGTCTGCAACACGCAGCCGGCTTCCACCGTCATGGTGAGGTTGGCGCCGTCGATGTCGCGCACCGCGTTCAGCCGCGTGAGGCTGAGCACCACCTGCGTGCCGCTGTCATCGGGCACCGAGCCCACCACCAGGCCGGTGTTGCCGCCCTGCGGCACGATGGACGCGCCTGCGGCGGCGCAGGCTTTCACCACCGCGGCCACCTCGGCCGTGCTGCCCGGGCGCACCACGGCCAGGGCCCGGCCATGGGCACGCTGGCGCCAGTCCCGTTCCCAGGCGCTCAGATCGGTGGCAGGGTCTTCGTGCGTGAGCACATGGGGTGCACCCACGATCTGTCGCAGGTCGTTCAGCAGCGTGATCATTTCTGCACCTGGGGCGTGGGTTGGACCGGGTCGGCCGCGGCACCGGTGGCGGCGGCGTGGCGGGCCTTGTCGGCTTCCACCGCCTCCTTGCCCGCGGCGCGCAGACGCATGCGCACGTGCAGCGCGCAGGCCACGAACAGCGCCACGCACAGCAGCACCTCGATGCCGGCCAGTGCGGCGGACAGCCCGCTGTCGCTGGTGGCGCGCACCGCGCCTTCGGTGAAATAGACCCACACCAGCAGGCTGAGCCAGCGGTAGGTGTACATGCGGTTCTTCAGCAAGCCGGCCAGCGGCAGGGTGAGCGGCAGCACCTTGAGCACCAGCCAGGAGCCGCCCGGGCGCAGCGGTGCGAGCCAGAGTTCCCAGGCCAGGCCCAGCACGATCAGACCCAGCAGGCTGCCCACGGCAAGCCAGCGGGTGAACGAGACGCCGGGCGAGGCGGGCGACGAAGGGGTGTGCAGGGCGGCGGGCATGGAGGGGGCGGTTGGTGGGGCACCGGCACCGGAAGTGCGCCCCATGGACAATCTGGGATGATACCGGGATGACCCTGATCGAGCGTCTGCGGACGATGGAAACCCTCTTGCGCGAACTGTGGCGCGACACGCTGAAATTCCCCTGGCGCAACACCGCTTTCACGCTGCGCGAACGCTTTCGCGAAGACCGTCTGGGCGTGACCGCCAGCAGCCTGACTTTCACCACCACCATCTCGCTGGTGCCGCTGTTCACCGTGGCCCTGGCCATCTTCAGCGCCTTCCCCATGTTCGACCGGCTGCAGGCCACGCTGCAGCGCTGGCTGATCCAGAGCCTGGTGCCCGACAACATCGCCAAGCAGGTGCTGAGCTACCTCAACCAGTTCGCCAGCAAGGCCGGACAGATGGGCTGGGCCGGCGCGCTGGTGCTGCTGGTGACCGCGCTGGCCCTGATCCTCACCATCGACCGCAAGCTCAACGACATCTGGCGCGTGCGCCAGGCGCGTTCCCTGACCCAGCGCGTGCTGGTGTACTGGGCGGTGCTGACCCTGGGGCCGCTGCTGCTGGCCGGCAGCCTCACCGCCACCTCCTACGCCCTGACCGTCTCGCGCGGCGTGGTGTCGTTCATGCCGGGCGGCATCCGCCTGCTGCTGGACTCGGTGCAGTTCGCGCTGGTGACGGGCGGGCTGGCCGCGCTCTACCGCTACGTGCCCAACACCCACGTGCGCTGGAGCCATGCGCTGGTGGGTGGCGCCTTCGTGGCCATCGGCCTGGAACTGGCCAAGAAGGCGCTGGCTCTGTACCTGGCGCAGGTGCCCACGTATTCGGTGGTGTACGGCACCTTCGCCACTGTGCCGATCCTGCTGGTGTGGTTTTACGTGGCCTGGGTGATCGTGCTGCTGGGCGCGGTGGTGGCCGCCTACCTGCCCAGCCTGCTCTCGGGCGTGGCGCGGCGCGGTGACTCCCCGGGCTGGAACTTCCAGCTCGCGCTGGAACTGCTGCAGCAGTTGCACCGTGTGCGCGACGACGCGCCCAAAGGCCTGGCTCTGGCATCGTTGGCCCAGGTGCTGCGGGTGGACCCACTCCAGCTCGAAGAGCCGGTGGCGGCGCTGGTGGGGCTGGACTGGCTGGGCCGGCTGGACGAAGAGGACGAGCGCTACGTGCTGCTGGTGGACCCGGCGGCGACCCCGATGGCGCCCCTGCTGGACCGCCTGCTGCTGGCGCGCAACGCCGGCAACGCGCGCTTCTGGTCCGAAAGCCGCTGGTCGCAGATGACCCTGGCGCAGGCGCTGGCACAAACCCCCGAGGCGGGGGTGGACCCGCACGGCACGGTGGGTGGGCCACCGGTCGCGGCCGGCTGATCCGGTCCGGTGGGTGCCGCTCAGCTCACGCTGAACGGCGCGCCCAGGAAACCGCGAAAGCGCGCTCGACCGCCGCGCACTGGCGCCTGGCTGAGCCGGTAGTCCGGAAAGCGCTGCAGAAAGCGGCCGATGGCGATGCGGCCTTCGAGCCGCGCCAGGCTCAGGCCCGCGCATTGGTGGATGCCGAAGCCGAACGCCAGATGTTTGTTGCCCTCGCGTTTCAGGTCCAGCGTCTCGGGCCGGGCGAACTGCGCCGGATCGCGGTTGGCCGCGCCGATGCACAGCGTGACCAGCGCGCCTTCGGGCAGGTCCACGTTACCCACCTGTGTGGGCTTCAAGGCCCGCCGGTTGCCGAGCTGGTTGGACGACTCGAAGCGCAGGAACTCGTCCACCGCGAGCGTGAGCAGCTGTTCCTGCGCGGCGGCCTCGCTGGCCGTGGCCCGCAGGTCGGCCAGCAGGCCGGCTTTGGCGGCCGGGAACTCTTCGAGCAGGATCAGGCCGTTGCCGATCAGGTTGGTGGTGGTTTCGTGGCCGGCGTTGAGCAGGAAGATGCAGTTCTGCAGCAACTCGACTTCGCTGAGCCTTTCGCCATCTACCTCACCCTGGATCAGGCGCGTGAGCACGTCACGCTCCGGGTCGCCGGGGCGCTGCCGGCGCTCGGCCACCAGGGTGCGCAGGTACACCAGCATCTCGCTCACGCTCCGGTTGCCCAGCGCGTGCTGCGCGGGCGACACCACCGGCTCCAGCGCGCCCAGGATGGCGAGCGACCAGGCGCGCAGCGGCCCGCGGTCGGCGTGCGGCACGCCCAGCAGGTTGCCGATGATCTCCACCGGAATGGCCGAGGCGAAATCCTCGATCAGGTCGCCGCCCCCCCGGGCTTCGATGGCATCGAGCAGGCTGTCCACCAAGGCGACCAGGCCGGACTCCATGTCGGCGATGGCGCGGCGGGTGAGGGCGCCCATGATGAGTTTGCGCACGCGGGTGTGCAGCGGCGGGTCGTTGAACACCAGGCTGGTGGTGTGGTGCTCGTACAGCGCCGAACCCGCGCCGTACTTGGGCGCGAACTCCACGTGTTTGTCGGAGCTGAAGGTGGCCGCGTCGCGGTACACCGCCACCAGGTCGGCGTAGCGGGTGATGAACACCGAGCCGTCGGGCATGTGGCGCACCGGCTCGTGCTCGCGCAGGGCGGTGTACACAGGGTAGGGGTTGGCCAGGAAGTCGGCGGGCAGGGCGCGTAGGTCGAAGGCGGTGGCGATCTCGCGCGCCCGCGCCGCGCTCATGGGTGGGGTGATCTGGTCTTGGAACATCGTGCGGCCATTGTGGCCGCGGGCGCTGGAACGCGGGTGCTGGTTTTCCCGCCGGGAGTCGCTCAGGCGCGCCGCAGCACCGGGGGCGTCGGGCTCGCGGCGGGGCGCTCCAGCATCTGGCGCGCGATCTCGCCGATGCGCGCCAGGGCCTGCATGGTGACGGCGTTCCAGGGGCCCGAGAAGTTCAGGCGCAGGCAGTTGCGGTAGCGGTCGGTGGCGGTGAACAGCTCGCCCGGGCCGAAGGTGATGCCTTCGCTGGCGCAGCGCCGGAACAGGTCCATGCAGCCGATGGCCGGATTGAGCTCCAGCCACAGCGTGTCGCCCGACGGCGGGTTGCTCACGCGCGTGCCTGGCGGAAAGTGGTGCGCGATCAGGTGCCGGGCCTCGTTGCGGCGCTGCCGCATGTGGGCGGTGAGGCGTCGCAGGTGGGCTTCGTAGCTGCCCTGGGTGAGCAGGTCGGCCAGGGCTTCTTCCAGCACCACGTTGGTGGCCGCGCCCTGCAGCCGCTTGTGGGTGGCGATGGCATCGCGCCAGCGGCCCGCGGCCACCCAGCCCAGGCGGATGCCCGGTGTCAGGGTCTTGGCGAACGAGCCGCAGATCATGACGTTGCCCTCGGTGTCGTAAGCCTTGGCGGCCTTGCGCCGCTCGTCGCCGGCCAGCAGGTCGTTGAACACCACGTCCTCGATCAGCGGCACCTGCCGCCGGGCCAGCAACTGTACCAGGCGCTGCTTGGCCGACAGCGGCATCACCGAGCCCAGCGGGTTGGACAGCGTGGGGGCCGCAAGCACGGCCTTGACGGGCTGCGTGTCCAGCGCCAGTTCCAGCGCGGGCAGCGAGAGCCCGGTGGCCGGGTGGGTAGGAATCTCCAGCACCCGCAGGCCCTGGGATTCGATCAGGTCGAGGTAGCCGAAGAAGGTTGGCGACTCCAGCGCCACCACGTCCCCCGGCTGTGTGACGGCGCGCAGGCACAGGCTGACCGCCTGGGTGCAACTGGCGGTGATGACGATGTCCGAGGCATCGAATCCGCAACCCAGGTGCAGGGCGCGCTGCGCCACCGCCGCGCGCAGCGCGGGCCGCCCGGCATCGGCCTTGTTGTATTCGGTCAGGCTGCGCCGGTGCACGCGCGAGGCGCGGCCCATGGCCACCCGCAGGCGCTCGTCGTCGAACAGGTCGCTGCTTTCCGGTGTGAAGCCGCCAAAGCTCGCTCGGTCACCGGGCTGGTGCAGCAGGGCGAACGCTTCGGAACGGCTTTGGCGCTCCAGCAGGAAGCTGCGCTGTGGTGGTGCGCTCAGGCCGGGCTGGGCGATGCGCTGGGCGCGCTTCACGAAGTACCCGGCCTTGGGGCGTGCCTGCACCAGGCCCTGTTCCTCCAGTTGGCGAAAGGCCTGCATGGCGGTGGAGATGGACACGCCCTGGGTGAGCGCCGTCTCGCGCACCGACGGCAAGCGCTGGCCGGCCTTGAAGGTGCCGCTGTGGATGAGCTGTGCCAGTGTCTGCGCGATCTGCTGGTACAGCGGCAGGGCGGGGGCGGGGCTGGCGGGTGGAACCGGACACAGCGTGAGGGTGGGGGGCGGCGCTGGCATGGCGTTTCCATGCTAACCCAGCGCTCGGTCGCCACCGGGGCCAGGGGTCGGCACCGACCGGTACAGATGGGCCCGAAAGAGACCACACAGATGCATGGGGTGGTTGGCGGTCACCATGACCGTCTTCAGGCTTTTTCCTTCGGTAGCGAGAAATAGAACGTTGCACCGACATCAACCGCCCCTTCTGCCCGCGCCCGGCCGCCATGCCGGCTGATGATCCTGAAAACGTTGGCCAGACCGATGCCTGTGCCCTGAAAATCTTCCATGCGGTGCAGGCGTTGAAAGACACCGAAGAGCTTGTCGCGGTATTGCATGTCAAAGCCGGCGCCGTTGTCCCGGATGAAAACCACGGTTTCCGCCGCCTGGTCAGGCTCGCAGCCGATGGTGATCTCTGCCCTCTCACGCTTCTGGGTGTATTTCAGGGCGTTCGAGATCAGGTTGACCAGCACGACCCGCAACATGGCCTGATCGCCGACGACCACGGGCAGTTCGCCGATGCGCCAATCGATCTCTCTGCCCTCGGTCTCCGGCGCCATCTCCTGAACGACATCGGCCACCAGGGCACCCAGGTCCACAGAGGTTTTGCTCAGCTCCTGGCGCCCCATCCGCGAGAAAGACAGCAGGTCGTCGATCAGCGTGCCCATGTGGTTTGTCGCGCTGGCAATCGTTTCGATGAGCTTCCGATTGTCTGCATCGAGCGTCGGCTCAATGTTCTCCCTGAGTAGCGACAGATAACCGTCGATGTGGCGCACCGGTGCACGCAGATCGTGCGAGACGGAATGGGAAAAGGCCTCCAGCTCCTTGTTTTTCGCGGCCAGTTCGGCTGTGCGCTCGGTCACGTCGCGTTCCAGCTTCTGGCTGTATCGCCTCAGGCGCATGATCCGCAGGCGATAGCCGCTGAACGCCAGGCCCAGCAGGAGCGTCAACGCCAGACTGAGGAACCACCACGTGGCCCACCAGGGTGGCGTGATCTGCACCGTGAGCGCTGCTCCCTCTTCATTCCAGAGACCATCGTTGTTCGATGCCTTGACCCGGAACCGGTACACACCAGGATCAAGGTTGGTGTAGGTGGCGAAACGGTTTTCCGCGTCCGTGTACCGCCACTCCGTATCAAACCCTTCCAGCAAATAGGCGTAGCGGTTTTTTTTCGGAGCCGTGTAGTTGAGTGCTGCAAACTGAAAGCGAAAGACGGACTGGTCGTGGCGAAGAGTGATGCCTGGCGCAACGTTGATCGCCTGCTGGAGCGGAGAATCCTTGCCGCCGATTTCAACCGGTTTGTTGAAGAGTGAAAAACTGGTCAGCACCACCGGTGGCGGCGTCGGGTTGTCCATCATTTTGTCCGGATTGAATGCGCTCAATCCTTTGACGCCGCCAAAGAACAATTGCCCGTCTGGCGATTGGGCATGGGCTATTCGGGAGAACTCGTTGCTTTGGAGGCCGTCGTGGGCATCGTAGTTGCGAAAGGTTTTGTTTTTGGGGTCAAAGCGGGAGAGTCCGTTTGTCGTGCTCACCCAAAGGTTTCCCTGCGCATCGCCCCGCACGCCCACAATGGAGCTGCTTGCCAGACCGTCCTTTTCCGTGTAGTGGTGGGTGAATTTTTCGGACAATGGATCAAAACGGAAAAGGCCTGAACTCGCTCCTACCCAAAGACCCGTCTGGTCTGAATAGATATCCTGCACCCAATTGGCGGCTTGGTTACCGGGTTGCTCAGGGTCGAGCAGGTAGTTGGTGAATGTCCCGGTTGCTGGATCGTACCGGACCAGCCCCCTCTTGACCGTACCGATCCAGAGCACCCCGTTTTGACCTACAAAAAGTGCATAGATGTAGGGGTCGGGCAGGCTGTTGGGATCTTCTTTGTCCGGTTTGAAATGAACAAAGTTTTGCCCGTCAAAATAATCCAGCCCGAGGCCCTGCATTCCAATCCACAAACCACCCTTGGCGTCTGCGGCAATATTTTTCACCAAATTCCCGGCTAGGCTTTTCGGGTTGTCTGGCTCATTTCGGTAGTGAATGAATTGTTGACCGTCAAAGCGACTTATGCCCCCGCCGTTGGTGCCAATCCACAGCCTGCCCTGGGCGTCCTCGGTGATCGTTCGCGCGGTGCCGGGGCTGAGGCTCTTTGGGTTCTTTGGATCATGTCTGTAGTGGGTAAACGTTTGCCCGTCAAAACGATCCAGGCCCGTTTCAGTGCCAATCCAGACGTTGTGTGCTTTGTCTACGTGGATGCCTGTGACGTTGTTGTGGCTCAGGCTGTTGGTGTCGCCAGGATTGTTGCGGTAGGTGATGAATTTCCCCGGCTCTCCAGGCAAGCGGCTGACGCCGTTGTAGATGGTGCCAATCCACAGTGCACCAGAGCGATCTTCGTACAGTGCGCCGGAATTGATGACACTGTTGCCCAGACTGTCGGGATTGTGTGGATCGTGGTGGTATTGGACAAAGGTTCCCTTCTCTCGATCGAGCAGATTCAGGCCATTGTTGGTGGCCACCCAGAAGTGGCCCGCCCGATCCTCATAGGCCATCGTCACCTCGTCATCGCTGATGCTGTCGGGGTTGTTGGGGTCGGAGTGATACTGGGCGAATGTTTTGGTCTGTGCATCAAAACGGTTGAGTTTCCCCCGTGTGGAAATCCACACGGTGCCTGCACGATCCTGAAAGATGTGGGTAACGACGTTGTTGCTCAGGCTGGTGGGATCGTCTGGTTTGTGTTGATACCGTGTAAAACGCCCGGTTGACGGATCTAATACATTGACCCCGCCTTTGCGTGTTCCCAACCACAACAGACCGGTTTTCTGGTCCCTCCAGATGGCTCGTACATCGTTGTCACTCAGGCTGGTGGGGTCCTTGGGGTCATTTTTGTACGTGAAAAAGGTTCCTGCCTTGCGATCAAAGCGGCTCAGCCCACCACCGGTGGCGATCCACAGCATGCCGGCCTCGTCCTCATAAAACGCCTTCACATCGTCACTTGGCAGACCCGTCGGATGGTTGGGCTGAAAGCGGTAGCGCTCGAAGCTATCTGTTTTTGGGTCGTACCGGTTCATGCCCCCGCCAATTGTGCCCACCCATAAATCGCCGCCGCGGTCAACAAAAAGCGTCCAGACATTGTCATTGCTGAGGCTTTGATTGCTTTGAGTATTGTGTTTGTAGGACTTGAAGGTATATCCGTCGTAGCGATTCAATCCTCCCAGCCATGTGCCAAACCACATGAAGCCCTGCTGATCCTGAACGATGGCCCGTACATCCGATTGCGACAGGCCGTCCTCAATGGTCAGGCGGGAAAATACAACCTCTTTTTTTGTCTTGTAAGGAGATTTGCTGTTTTTCTCAATGAAATTTGATTCGCCTATCTCCTGGGGATTGGTTTCCATACCAGCCACTCCCTCGGCAACCAAGATGATTGCAGCCAGCAAGATTGCTTTTTTCAGCATGGCTTTGGTATTCATTATTGTCTCTGTGTTTTAAGGGTGGCCTGCCGTGAGATGGTGTCTGGTTGATTTTCAAAGATATAAAGACAACATTGAGATGGTGCATGCCAGTTTGAGTAGGACTTTACCTTTGGTATCGCTGTTCCGTGCCGTGACTGCTGTCTGTCAGATGATCGATTTGGGAAATATCAAATTACTCGAAAAACAGATGCTTCGCTCAACATTCACATGACCAGATAGAACGGAAGATATTCGGCTCCTTTTTCTGGCGCACTCATGTCCGCAATTCCTGGAAACTATTGCGTGAGCTGTGCGGCTTGGTTGGGTCGGGTTTGCATTGCATCAGGTGGCGCGCAGTCGGGTCCGATGGCAGGATGCCGGCTTCCCCGGTGCCCAGCCACAGCGCACCTGTCGCATCTTCGTGAACCGTCGAAATCGCATTGAGACTGGCCGCATCCCGCAGACCCGTGCCGATGGCTTGCCGGGTGAGGTGTCCGGTGTGCCGATCCAGCAAAGCCATGGCCCCTTCGGTCACCGTCCGGAATCTCCCGGTTGCACACCAAGGGAAGCCATGGGCGTTCTGGGCAATGCCATACACATTCCTGGAGGACAGACCCGCTTCTTCTGTGAGGGCCGCGAGCGGGATGTCCGTGCCAGCGATCACCCGCAGACCCCGCGTATCCGGAGACTCGAGCGCCTGGGCCACCATGGGCGCGGAACCCGGGAGCGCCAGCACGGTCAGGGATGAAGCAATCGCAGTCCAAAAGAATGCGTGAGCGTTCATTTTTTTCTTGTTGCCGTTCTTGTACGTTGTACGGGATCCTGTTTCACGGGGCGCTGCCATTTTCTCAGGATGGCGGTTCCTGCTGCGTTGGACTATTTTTCCTTGATTGGGTGGCAGTAGCAAGAAATAGTTAGTGTGTCGAGTCCAGGCATCGCGCCGACGTCAACCGCTTCTTCCGTACACGTCTGGCCGCCCTATCGGGCTACGATTCTGAAGACCGATGCCCTTGCTGCCTCGCGCGCGGCGCCGGTGTGTGCCGCTGACCGGTACAGATGGGCCTGAAAGAGACCACACAGATGCGGTCTGTGCGGGTCTGGCAGGCGCCAATTGGGAGGTCTGTGTGTCTGTTGCGCGAGGGCGCAAACCCGGACAGTGGAGCCTCATCCACAGGAGGCCCGCCATGCACCCCACCACAGCCCAGACCACCCGCCTGCTGCCGCGCCAGACACGCATGATCGACGCCAGCGCCGGCATGCGCCTGCGGGTGGTCAGCGGCCGCTTCTGGCTGACCCAGCCGAACGCCGCGCAGGACCTGTTTCTCGGCCCCGGCGCCAGCATCGACCTGCTGCAGGACTGGATACTGATCGGCGCCGACGCCGGGCCCTGCCCATCGGAGGACGCGCCGCCCTGCTACAGCGAGTACCTGCTGACGCCGCTGGTGGAGCCGGTGCCGCGCCGCGGCTGGAGCCTCGCCGCCTGGCGAGCTTTGCGGCGATGGGTTCGCCAAGCCGCGGCGGCGACCCGCAACGCCTGGCCGAGCGCCTTCGCCAAGTAAGCCTCAGCGGCTCCGAAGGAAATCGCGGATGGCGAACAGCGTGGCGTCGGGCGTTTCCGTCATCTGGTGGTGGCCGACCGGCAGCTTCTCCACCCGCACGGTCTTGCCCGCCGCCTGAGCCGCCTGGATCAGGCCCTGCGCCGCCCTGGGCTGGGTCATCTGGTCCTGGGCGCCGAGCAGGAACAGCACGGGGCAGGTGATGGCCGCGACGGCCTGCTCGCCATTCGCATACGTGTCGCAGGCCACGAAGCCGCGGTGAAACACGTTGACCTTGGGGTTGCTGGCCAGCACGCGCCGGCCCAGCGCCATGCTCGCACCGTAGACCCAGGTGCCGGGGCCGAGCGCCGACGGCGGAGCGGCCAGTGTGCTGCGCGAGAACACGTTGACCATGGTCAGCGCTTTCATGGGCTCGTTCAGCGAGGCCTCGATCAGCGCCGGCGAGACCTTCATGGGGAAGGCCGTGCCCACCAGCACCAGGTGGCTGACCCGTTCTTTCAGGCGCGCGGCGGCTTCGAGCGCGATCAACGAACCCCAGCTGTGGCCGATGAGGGCGGCGCGCTGCACGCCGGCCGCGTCGAGCAGGGCGCCGATGAAGTCTGCTGCTGCTTCCACGGAAGCCGGCGCTTCACCGCCACTCTTGCAGTGGCCGGGCAGGTCCACCGCGAGCACGTTCCAGCCGTGGTGGGCCAGGTAACGGCTTTGCAGGATCCACACGCTGTGGTCGTTGAGCACGCCGTGGATGAAGACCACGGTGGGTTGGGCGGCATCGAAAGCTTTGCCGCCGGTGTAGCAGTAAGTGTTGGCGCCGTTGACTTGGAGGTACATGGTCAGGCCCCCGCTTTCTCAGCAGCCTTGAGTGCGCGCTTCAGATCGTCGATCAGGTCGTCCGGGTCCTCCAGCCCGATGGACAGGCGGATCGTGCCCGGGCCGATGCCGGCGCCGGCCAGGGCTTCGTCGCTCATGCGGAAGTGCGTGGTACTGGCCGGGTGGATCACCAGCGAGCGGCAGTCGCCCACGTTGGCCAGGTGGCTGAAGAGCTTGAGTGCTTCGATGAAGGCCTTGCCTTGCGCGCGCGAGCCCTGGATGTCAAAACTGAACACCGAGCCCGCGCCTTTGGCGCCGTGGCGCAGGAGCTTCTGCGCCAGTGCGTGGCTGGGGTGCGATTCGAGCAGCGGGTGGCCCACGCGGCCCACCAGCGGGTGGCTGGCGAGGAAGCTCACCACCTTCTCGGTGTTCGCCATGTGGCGCTCCATGCGCAGCGGCAGCGTCTCGATGCCTTGCAGGATCAGCCAGGCGCTGTGCGGCGAGAGGCAGGCGCCGAAGTCGCGCAGGCCTTCGCGGCGCGCGCGCAGCAGGAAAGCCCCGACGGTGCTTTCCTCACTGAAGGTCATGCCGTGGAAGCCGTCGTAGGGCTCGGTCAGCTCGGGGAATTTGCCCGAGGCCTCCCAGTCGAAGCTGCCACCATCCACCACCACGCCGCCGATCACGGTGCCGTGGCCACTGAGGAACTTGGTGGCCGAGTGGTAGACGATGTCCGCGCCCAGTTCCAGCGGCTTCATGAGGTAGGGTGTCGTGAGCGTGCTGTCCACCAGCAGCGGCACTTTCGCTTCATGCGCGATCTGGGCCACGGTGGGAATGTCGAGCACGTCCAGGCCGGGGTTGCCCACGGTCTCGCCAAAGAACAGCCTGGTGTTCGGTCGCACGGCGGCACGCCAGCCGTCGATGTCGCCGGGTTTCACGAAGGTGGTCTCGATGCCGAAGCGGCGCAGCGTGTAGTGCAGCAGGTTCTGGCTGCCGCCATAGAGGGCGGTACTGGCGACGATGTGCGAACCCGCGCCCATGAGCGTGGCGATGGACAGGTGCAGCGCCGCCTGGCCGCTGGCCACCGCGATGGCGCCGATGCCGCCTTCGAGCGCGGCCATGCGCTGCTCGAACACCGCGTTGGTCGGGTTGCTGATGCGGCTGTAGACGTGGCCGGCGCGCTCCAGGTTGAACAGCGAGGCCGCGTGGTCGCTGGACTCGAAGACGAACGAGGTCGTGAGGTGGATCGGCACGGCGCGCGCGCCGGTGGCGTCGGGCGTGGCGCCGGCGTGCAGCGCCAGCGTGTCAAAGCCGGGGTCGGAATAACCGGGCATGAAGTTGTCTCCGTCAAAGGGTTGTGGCCCCGGGGCTGGTGGGCCTTCGGGGCAGGGCCAGCGTGGTGTCCACGGCGTGGGGATTTCGCGCATTGTGGGCTATATTCCCATGCATGCCAGCCCGACTGGCGACACCGGAAACCCGAGGAGAACAGCCATGAAAGTCAGTGACATCCTGCGCGTCAAGGGCGGAACGCTTTACACCTGCCAGCCCGATGAGCCCCTGGTCAAGGCGATCGAGATCATGGCGGAGTTCGACATCGGCTCGCTGGCCGTCATGGAGCACGGTGAACTGGTCGGCATGCTCACCTTCCGCGAGGTCATCCACACCCTGGCGAAAAATGGCGGCTCGGTCGGCACTCGGCAGGTGCGTGGCGTCATGGACGACCACCCCATGAGCTGCACGCCCGAGACCGAACTCGATCAGGTGCGCCCCATGATGCTGGAGCGTCACACGCGCTACATGCCGGTCATGGACAACCGCATGCTCATGGGCGTGATCAGCTTCTACGACGTGGCCAAGGCCGTGGTGGACAGCCAGAACTTCGAGAACAAGATGCTCAAGGCCTACATCCGCGACTGGCCGGAAGAAGAAACCGGCAAGAACGAGCCTAACTTTCCCTGAGCGGCTCCGATCCCCAAGACACCACGCCCCGCCTGCCGGGGCGTTTTCGTTTGTTTGTGCGGCGATCTTCAAGCGGTCCGCGCCTGCACCACCGGTGCCTCTGGGATAATCCGGCGCATGAGCGGCAACACCTTCGGCACCCTGTTTTGCGTCACCAACTTTGGTGAATCCCACGGCCCGGCCATTGGCTGCGTGATCGACGGCTGCCCGCCGGGCATGGCGCTCTGCGAGGCCGACATCCAGGGCGATCTGGACCGCCGCCGTCCGGGCACATCGAAGTTCGTCACCCAGCGCAACGAGCCCGATGCGGTCGAAATCCTCAGCGGCGTGTACGAGGGCAAGACCACCGGCACGCCCATCGCCCTGCTGATCCGCAACACCGACCAGCGCAGCAAGGACTACGGCAACATCCTGCAGACCTTCCGCCCCGGCCATGCCGACTACACCTACTGGCAGAAGTTCGGCGTGCGCGACCCACGTGGTGGCGGCCGCAGCTCGGCCCGCCTGACCGCGCCCACCGTGGCCGCGGGTGCGGTGGCCAGGAAATGGCTGAAGGAACGCTACGGCGTCACGTTCAGGGCCTGCATGACGCAGATCGGCGACGTGGTGATCCCGTTCGAGAGCTGGGACCATGTGCCCCACAACCCGTTTTTCGCGCCGGTGGCCGACGTGTCGGCGCTGGAGGCCTATATGGGCGAGCTGCGCAAGAGCGGCGACTCGTGCGGCGCGCGCCTGCGCGTGACGGCGCAGGGCATGCCGGTGGGTCTGGGCCAGCCGCTGTACGACAAGCTCGATGCCGACATCGCCTACGCCATGATGGGGCTGAACGCCGTCAAGGGCGTGGAGATCGGCGCTGGTTTCGCCAGCGTGACCCAGCGCGGCAGCACGCACGGTGACTCGCTCACGCCCGGGGGGTTCGTGGGCAACAACGCCGGCGGCGTGCTCGGCGGCATCAGCACCGGGCAGGACCTGGAGGTGTCGATTGCCATCAAGCCGACCAGCTCGATCCTGATCCCGCGCGATTCCATCGACGTGGCTGGCGCGCCCACCGAAGTCATCACCAAAGGCCGGCACGACCCCTGCGTCGGCATCCGCGCCGCGCCCATCATCGAAGCGCTGCTGGCGCTGGTGGTGATGGACCACGCGCTGCACCAGCGCGCGCAGTGTGGTGATGTGCACGTGGACACGCCGGACATCGCCGCGGCATCGCGTGCCTGACCGCAAGCAGCTGTTCCCGTTTGCTGCGCTCTCGGCCAGCTATTTCGCGCACATCGGCTTCTTCAACCCCTACCTGCCGCTGTGGCTGAAAGAGCTGGGCTTCAGCCTGATCGCCATCAGCGTGCTCACCTCGGTGCAGTCGGCCACGCGGTTGTTCGCGCCCTACGCATGGGGCGCGCTCTCCGACCACACGGGCGAGCGCGTGAAGCTGCTGCGCTATGGCGGCACGACAGCGTTGCTGCTCTCCATCGGGCTGTGGTTCGAGCTGGGTGGCGTGGCGCTGTTCGTGGTGTTGCTGCTCATGTTCACCCACACCAGCGCCATGATGCCCATGAGCGAAGCGGCACTGGCGCACCTGGTGAGCCAGGGTGGGGCGTTTGATGCGCGGCGCTATGGCCGGGTGCGCCTGTGGGGGTCGCTGGGCTTTCTGTTCACGGTGGTGGCCGCGGGCTGGTGGTTCGAACACCTGGGCATGGGGCATTTCCCCGGCTGGACCATGGCCACGCTTGCCGCCGTGACCCTCAGCGTGTGGCTGCTGCCCGATGCCCGGGAGGCGCCACACCCCAACGACGATCACCCCGACGTGTGGCCGGTGCTGCGCCAACCGCCGGTGCGCTGGTTTTTCCTGGCCGTGTTCTTCCACGTGCTCTCGCACATCTTCATCTACGTTTTCCTCTCGCTCTACCTGGACTCGCTGGGCTACAGCAAGACCGTGATCGGCCTGCTATGGGCGCTGTCGGTGGTGATCGAGATCGGCTGGTTCTTCACCCAGGGCCGCTGGCTGCCGCTGCTCTCGCTATCGGGCTGGCTGGTGCTGGCCGCGGCGCTGATGGCCTTGCGCATGGGCCTGACGGCGGGGCTGCCGCTGGTGTGGCCGCTGCTGTTGCTGGCGCAGGCGCTGCACGCCATCACCTTCGCCGCGCACCACACGGTGTGCATCGCGCTGCTCTCGCACCACTTCCCGGGCCGGCTGCGCGGGCGCGGTCAGGCTCTGTACTCGGTGCTGGGTTATGGCCTGCCGGGCCTTCTGGGGGGGCTGGGCGGCGGGCTGCTGAGTTCGGCTTTCGGGCTGGCCAGCGTGTTCTGGCTGTCGGCGCTGTGCGCGCTGGTGGCCACCGGTTGCGCGCTGCGGCTGCGCCAGCTGGAACACGCCTCCCACCGGGCATAGACCCCCGATTTTTTTGACGCCATGTGGCCCGCCGGCCACATGGCTGCGGGCTCGCGCCGGGCAGAATGCTGCCTGTCCCGTCGGCCCGCGTTCGATGGGGCACGCCCTCCCCGCAGCAGGCGCCTTGCTGGGCTGCTGCTCCCCAACACCGGCGTCACCGCCATCGCGTCCGTTTCCTTTTATGGCCTCACAACCGTCCACCGCCAGGGTGCGTGCGCGCAACCAGCCTCCGGAAATCCCGCCGTTCTGGCACAAGCTCAACGCGTTTTTCCTGTTCCCGTTCCAGAGCAAGCCCCTGACCTACGCCGCGTTCCTGTCGCTGTGCGCGCTGGCCGTGACCACGTCGCCGCTGATCGGCATCTTCACGGTGGTGGGCATCCTGCTGGCCACAGCGCGGTACAGCTTCAAGGTGGCGGCCATGGCGTCCATGGGCGTGATGCGCAGCGCGGACTACGACAGCACAACCAGCGACCCGGCCTGGACCCACCTGCCCTGGAAATTCCTGGGCGTGTTGGTGGTCCACGGGCTGATCATCGCCTTCATGGCCCAAGCCAGTGAAGGGCTTGCCGATCTGGGCAGCCTGGTGTCCTCGCTGCTGATCCCGGCCACGCTGATGGTGTTGATCCAGTCCTGCAGCCTGCGCAGCGCACTCAACCCCGCCGAGTTGTTGCGCGCCATGGCGGCGGTGGGCTTGCCCTACCTGCTGTTGTGCGTGTTCATGCTGCTGCTGAGCATGGGCATGCCCATGGCGTGGTCCCTGTTGGTGCCGTTGGCGCCGAAGACGCTGATCGCCCCGGTGCTGATGTTCGTGGTGGTGTACTTTTCCTGGGTCACGGCCAGCATGATCGGCTACGTGATGTTCCAGAACCACCAGAAGCTCGACATCGACCTGGTGAAGGAGCCCGAGGAAATCTTGTCGGGCACGGGGCAGGGCCGGGCGGAAAGCCCGACCGCCCGGCTGGCCCGCGAGCGCGATGCGGAGGTGGCGGACCTGGTCCGTGAGGGCCAGGTGCGTGAGGCATACGACATGGCCTACGACTGGCAGCGCGCCAACCCCGACAGCCTGGCCGATCAGCGCCGCTACCACCGGGTGCTGTTGCTGACGGATAAGAAAGACACCCTGGTGTGGTTCACGCAGAAGTACCTTCAGCGCCTGCTCAAGGAACGCAAGGGGCAGGAGGCCTTGCAGGTGCATGCGGCGACCCTGGCCAAGGCCCCCGACCTCGTGCTGGAGTCGGCCGATCTCACGCTGGAACTGGCGCAACTGGCCTGGAAGGGCCTGGACCACAAACACGCCCTGGCCCTGCTCAAGGGCTTCGACAAGCGCTACCTGCGCCACCCCACCATCCCCCAAGCCTATGAGCTGATCGCCCGCATCCTGCACCAGGGGCTGGGCCGCACCGAGCCAGCGCTGGCGGTGTACCGGGCCTTGAAAGACCAGCACCCGCAACACGCCAGCACCCAGGAAGTGGCCTGGCTGCTGCGGGACCACACGGGCGAAACGGTGCCGGCTGCGCCTGTGAGCTCGGCCTGAAAGCGCCGAGGCCTTCAGCCTAGTTGCTCCACCGCGCAGCGCGCGACCCACGACGCATGAAACGGCCCCATCCAGGGGCACCGCCGGGCCGGCTTTGCCGGACGGCCAGTGCCGCCCCCTTGAGGGGGTGACGCGAAGCGGCGCGGGGGTGTTTCATTTCAGCTGCCGAGTCAGTAGCTGGGTGACCGGCGCCATCGGCGCATGGGTCTGAAGGGCCGGCAGCCAGCCCATGGCGGCTTCCCATTGGTTGTTCTGGGTCAGGCCGTTGACCAGCAGGGTGAGCGTGTCGGGCCACTTGGGGTGGACCGAGGTGCTCCGGTGCAGCAGCCCGGCCAGCCGCTGGGCGTCGTCCCAGGCGTGCAGCTTGACGAAGGCCGGGACCAGATGGACCAGCGTGTTGGCGCTCAGGCGCGGGCCGGGTTTCGCCAGCTTCAGGTAGGTGTGGAAGTGGGCGTGCAGGCGCTTGCGCGCGGCGTGGTCGGTGTCGGGCAGGGTCAGCAGCAGCTTGGCCGCGGTGTGGAACCCTTCGCTGTCGGGGAAATGCTGCGCCACCTCGAACCACGGCTCCAGCACTTTGGGGTCACGCGGTCGCAGCCGGGCGGCGCGGTGCCAGGCCTGGTGGGCGGCCGTGTAGTCCAGTTCATCGGTCAGGCGCTGGGCGCGCTGAATGCTGGCCTGTGCTTGCGCCTCGTCGTCGGACAAGGGGGCGGCAGCGGCGGGTACCAGGTTGGCGGGGGCATCGAGCGTCTTCACGGCCATCAGGGCCGCCATCAACAGGGCCCCGCTCAGCAGACCGCCAAAGTGGGCCATGTAGTCCACGCCCTGGCCACCCAGCCATTGCTGCAGCAACTCGTGGGCCATGTACACCGGCAACATCATCAGCGCGGGCCATCTGGCGTAGTTGAAATAGAAGAACAGCATGTAGAAGAACTGGATGCGCCGCAGCTTGTACATCACCACGTACATGGCCATCAGGCCCGCAATCGCTCCCGAGGCGCCCAGGCCGTAGGTGGCCGTGCCGGCGTGGGACCACAAGGACACGGCCGACGCGCCCACGCCGCACAGCAGGTAGAGCAACAGGTACAGCCCGGAACCCAGCGCCATTTCCAGCGTGAAACCAAAGAGGAAGAGGAACACCATGTTGCCCAGCAGATGGCTCACACTGCCGTGCAGGAAGGTGGCGGTCAGCAAGGTCTCGGGCCGGTCCGTGAAGCCCCGGTCAAAGTACTGAGCCCAACGCATGGTGAAGGGCTTCGGCTCTTGGGGCGTCAGCTGGGCGCGCAGCGTCTGCCACTCGGCATGTTGCGGGTCGTCTGTCCGGATCACCTGGCCCGCCAGCAGCGCCTCGCGAAAGTGCTGCTCCTGCCACATGTCCTGGTACACCAGGGCATCTTCCCTGGCTTTCCACAGCGCTTGTATCCCTTCCAGATGGGGTTTTTCCTCCGGAGCCTGCCGCACCCGTTGTTCCAGATGGCGGATGTAGTGCGGCACCTCCAGCGCGGCCAGGCCGCTGCGGGCATAGCGTTCGGCACTGCGCTCCACCGCCCGTTCTTCCGGTGCCTGCCAGCCCCAGTACACCAGCATGTTGATCACGATGATGAGCACCGTCATCCACGGGGGCGCGTGCCAGGTGGGCTTGTTGGCAAGGGGGATGGCAAAGAACATGGGGCCACATTGTGCCGGCGCACCGAGCGGCGCCGGCGCCAAACGCTGGGCTACATCAATGCGCGCAGTGCCCGCGCCGCCTCCTGCAGCACCGGCAGCACGCGCTTGATCGCGTCTTCACTGCCTTCCTGGTTGATCGGCATGGTGATGCTGATGGCGCCCAGCACGGCGTTGTTGCGGTCCAGCAGCGGCACGGCGATGCCCCGGGCGTTCAGTTCCAGTTGTTGCTCCAGCACCGCCCAGCCCTGCCGGCGAAAGCGCTGCAACTCGCTGCGCAACTGCTCCTTGCTGGAGATGGTGTAGGGCGTGAAAGCCTGCAGCTCGCGGGTGGCGAGCCAGGCGTCGGAGGCCGCTTCGCCCATGCCCGCCAGGATCGCCACCCCCGCGGTCGACAGTTGCGCCTGGATGCGCGAACCCAGCATGTAGCCGGTGTTCATGTGCCGGTGCGCACCGCTGCGCGCGATGTAGACCGCGTCGTCGCCGTCGAGCACGCCGAGGTAGGCGATTTCCTGCGTGCCGCCCGCGATGCGCTGCAGAAAGGGTTGCACCAGCCGCGGCAGCCGCGCCGATTCCAGGTAGGCGTGGCCCAGGCGCAGGATGCGCGGTGTGAGCCAGAACAGCTTGCCGTCGGTGCCCACATAGCCCAGGTGCGCGAGCGTGAGCAGATAGCGGCGCGCGGCGGTCCGGGTAAGACCGCAGCGGGCGCCGGCCTGGCTCGCCGTCAGGCGTGGGTGCTGGTCGTCGAAGGCTTCGATGACCGACAGGCCCTTTTCGAGGCCGGCGATCCAGTCGCGTGGCTCCAGCCGGGGGGTGGTCGAAACGGTTGGATCGGGCATGGGTGTGGCGCTCGCAGGGGGGTCGGGTGCGAATGAGTGAAAACCCTTGTATCGATCGATGATCGAACGAAACTGATCGATTATCGATCAGTTCAATGGGCCGCGCGCAGGTCAAAACCCATGTGCCCTCCTACAGTGTGGCAACGGGTGACCCCGCCCGATGCTGCGCCCGCTGGCCCCTTGATGCATGGCCTGGCGCTCACCCGATGGAGACACACACATGAGTGATCTGCTGCTCAACGCCGCGGCCGACCGCGAGCCCTTGCAGGCTTCGTTCAGCGACGCCGCCAACCCGCTGGGCCTGGACGGCATCGAGTTCATCGAATACGCCACGGCCAAGCCCCAGGCGCTGGGCCAGGTGCTGGAGATGATGGGCTTTCGCCCGGTGGCTCGCCACCGCTCGCGCGAGGTGCTGCTGTACCGCCAGGGCGATCTGAACATCGTCGTCAACGCCCACCCCAGCGATGCCCAGGGCGCCACCCACGGCAGCGAGGTGCCGTCGATCTCGGCCATGGCGCTGCGCGTGCGCGACGCCCGCGCCGCCTACCACTACGTGCTCGAGCGCGGTGCCTGGGCGGTGCCCACGCACGCCGAGGTGATGGAGCTCAACATTCCGGCCATCCACGGCGCGGGGGGCAGCCGCATCTATTTCGTGGACCGCTACAAGGAGTTCTCGATCTACGACGTGGACTTCGTGCCCATCCCCACGGTGGACCAGCACCCGCCGGCCACCGCCGGTATCCACTTCTTCGGCATCGTGCAGTACATCGGCCCCGAGCGCAGCAACGACTGGATCGAGTTCTACCGCGAGCTCTTCGGCACCGAACTGATTCCCGACGAACAGCGCTTCGGCATCATGCCCAAAGGCACGCTGCTGCGCACCCCCTCGCTGGACGCCAGCCGGCTCTTCATGCTGCAGCTGATCGAACCCGAGATCAACGTGGTGGATGCGGACGAGCGCTTGCAGCGCATCGGCCTGGGCGTGCCCGATGTGCTGGCCGCCGTGAAGGCGCTGCGTGCGCTGGGCGTGGAATTCGTCGAAACCCAGGCCGCGCACACCGAGCAGCGCGGCGCCATCACCAAGACCTACCTGGGTTCGGTGGTGTTCGAGTTGGTGCACAGCGAACAACGTGCCGGGGCCTGACCGCATGAGCACCGCGCCGGGCCGTTCCCAAGCAGGCTCGCACCGCAGCCCGCTGGGCGAAGGTACTCGAATGACCATCGCAGCGCGCCGCACGGAGGACCAGCCATGAAGCCGAAACACAGCGCCATCGTCGAAGCCATCAGCGGTTTCGGCATGGACACCATCACCCTGGCCGGCCCGCTCGAAGCCAAGCTCGCGGCCATGAAGGCGGCGGGCTTCTCGCAGGTCATGCTCAAGGCCAACGACATCAACGGCCACCCCGGCGGCATGCAGGCCGCGGTGCAGGCCGTGAAAGACAGCGGCCTGCGCGGCACCGGCTTTCAGGTGCTGCGCGACTTCGAAGGCCTCAGCGGCCACCTGCACCACTACAAGATCGACATCGCCAAGGCCATGCTGGAGATGTGCGCCGCGCTGGACTGCAAGGTGCTGCTGGCCTGCTCGTCCACCTCCACCCACGCCAGCCAGGACCTGGACCACCTCGCGCGCGACCTGCGCAAGCTCGCCATGCTGGCGCTGCCGCTGGGCATCCGGATCGCCTACGAAGGCCTGTCCTGGGGCCGCACCGTCAACGAATTCACCACCGCCTGGGACGTGGTCTGCCGTGCCGACTGCCCCAACCTCGGGCTGGGCCTGGACTCCTTCCACATCTTCGCGGCCAAGACCAGCCTGGAAGAGATCGACTACCTCGACCCGAGCAAGATCTTCCTCGTGCAACTGGCCGACTTCATGTGGCAGGAGACCAAGACCTTTGCGGAGCGCATGGCCACCGCGCGCACCTTCCGGGTGTTCCCCGGCGAAGGTGTGCACAGCGAACAGCTGGTGGACCTGGTGCAGAAGCTCGACCGCCTGGGCTACGCGGGCGACTACAGCTTCGAAGTGTTCAACGACGACTACCAGCAGATGCCGCTGCCCATGGTGGCCGAACGTGGCCGCCGCTCGGCCCTGTGGCTGGCCGAAGACGTGCTGCGTCGCTCGGTGCCGCTGCCCAACCAGATGCGCTTGAAGTCGGTCGGGGGCTGAGCGTTCGTCGCGCCGGCGGTGTCGTGCCAGGGGCCGTCCACTAAACTCGTGGACCCCCGTCAGCCACAACACACAAGGAACTCCCATGGGCGCGCAGTGGAAAGCGAAACACAAGGATCTGGCGGCCAACGCCAAGGGCCGCCTTTTCGGCAAACTCGCCAAGGACATCATGATCGCCGCGCGCCACGGCGCCGACCCGGCGGCCAATGCCCGGTTGCGCCTGGTGGTGGAGCAGGCTCGCAAGGTCTCCATGCCCAAGGACACGCTGGACCGCGCGATCAAGAAGGGTGCCGGCCTGACCGGTGAGGCCGTTCACTTCGAACACGTGATCTACGAAGGCTTTGCGCCGCACCGCGTGCCGGTGATGGTGGAGTGCCTGACCGACAACGTGAACCGCGCCGCGTCCGACATGCGTGTGCTGTTCCGCAAGGGCCAGCTCGGCACCAGCGGCTCGGTGTCGTGGGACTTTGACCACGTCGGCATCATCGAAGCCGAACCCGCCGCCGCGGGTGCCGACGCCGAAGTGGCCGCCATCGAGGCCGGCGCGCAGGACTTCGAACCCGCGGACGAAGAGGGCATCACCGTCTTCCTGACCGACCCGACGGACCTCGACCTCGTGAGCCGCGCGCTGCCCTCGCAGGGCTTCACCGTGTTGTCGAGCAAACTGGGCTACAAGCCCAAGAACCCCATCGACCCCGCCAGCCTGAGCGCCGAGGCGCTGGAAGAAGTGGAAGCCTTTCTGGCCGCGCTGGACGACAACGAAGACGTGCAGAACGTCTTTGCCGGCCTGGGCGGCTGAGCGATCGAAGGCGGGGCGCCGGGGCCACCCGGTTCAGGACGTGTTCGTGGTTTTCTGCAGCTCGGCCTCGAAGCGTGCGAGTTCTTCGTCCAGGGTCCCGCGTTGGCGGAAATGCCGGTTGGCCTGGCCGTACCAGTACTCGGCATCTTCCAGATCGCCTTCCTGGGTGTGCAGAATGCCGTGCAGCCAGGCGCCCAGCGGCGAATCCTCGTTTTGCACGAGGTTGTGGGCCTCGTCCCAGCGCCCCGAACGCGTCAGAACCAGGACTTCATGAAGAGGGGTCATCGAAAGCTCCTTCGGATCGGTCGTGCCTGAAACCATTCCATGGCACGGCCCCCTTTTTTACTGCGACGCCCAGGCGCCCGCAATATCGCCCAGCAGCTGGTCAACGTCGCCGTACAGGGCGTTGCCGCGCAACAGCCGGCGTCCGTGGGCGTCCGTGACCACCAGCGCGGGCACGCCCTGCACGCCGAAGGTCCGCATCAAGGCTTGCGCCTGGCCGATGCGCGCCGCGTTGGCGGCCAGTAGCTCGGCGTCGGCTGCCGCCAGGCGGTGGGCCGCATCGGTCAGGCCCTGGTCGCGCAGCAGTTGGCCCACCACGGTCGTATCGCAGGTGTCCAGCCCTTGCACGTAGCGGGCTTCCTGCAAGACCTTCAGCGTTTCCAGCTCGCGCGCAGGCTCGGTCAGCGCCACGGCCGCCAGGGCCAGCGTCGCGGTGGCCGAATCAAAGCGGCTGCCGTGACGGCCCAGCACGTTCTGGCGGTAGGCCTCGGTGAAGCGCTGGCCGGTGAGCTTGGCGATGCGCAGGTCGTTGGACCAGGCATAAGCGGCAAAGTCCGCGTCCATGGTGCGGCCGCCGCCGGCAAACAGGCCCGTGGGCGCCAGTTCCAGCGTGAAGGCGCTTTGCTGTCCCAGCTTCTGGACCACGGGCGAAGCGCCATAGCACCAGCCGCACAGGGGATCGAACAGATAGGTGACGGTGGTGCTCATGGCTTTATCTCCTTACCACTTCATTTCGCCCTTGTTGACCTTGGCGCCGATGTCCAGCGACAAGGCGCCATCCGTCACCTGCGGGTAGGCCTTCTTCATGGCGTCGATCAGCTCGGCGCTGCTCTTGCTCGCGGCCAGGTTCTTCTCGAAGGTCTGCAGGTAGTCCTTGGTGAAGGCAATGGCGCTGGCGTCCACGGCGGAGCCGGCCTTCATGTGGCCGGGCACCACCAGCTCGGGCTTGAGCGCGGCCATCTCGTCCAGCTGGGCCACCCAGGCGGCGCGCTCGGCGGTGCTTTGCGTGTCGGCGGTCCAGACGTGCATGTTGCCGAAGACACCGATGTCACCCACCACGGCCTTGATCGACGGGATCCAGGCGTAGGGGCGGTGGGCCAGCAGGCCTTGCGTGCCGCGGATTTCAATGGTCTGCCCTTCCAGCTTCAGGCTGTTGCCTTCCAGCGCGCGCGGCGCCACGGGTTTGCGCGGTGCGTTGGCGCCCATCTTGGGGCCCCAGAACGCCACCTTGCCCGCCATCTTGGCGTTGAGTTTTTCCAGCACGGCGGGCGTGCTCACCACGTCGGCCTGGGGGAAGATTTCCTTCAGGGTTTCGACGCCGAAGTAGTAGTCCGGGTCGGCCTGGCTCACGTAGATGGTGGTGAGCTGCTTGCCGCTGTCGAGCACGTTGGCAGCGATGCGCAGGGCGTCGGCGCGGGTGAAGCCGGCGTCGATCACCATGGCTTCTTTTTCGCCGTAGACCAGCGTCGAGTTGACGTTGAAGCTGGCGCCGGCGGCGTTGTAGACCTTGACGGTCAGCGGCTGGGCGGCCTGGGCGCTGGTGAAGGCGATGGCCAGCGAGGCGGCGATGACGGTGGTGCGGATCATGGAAGGCTCCTGTTGGTTGTGTAGATAAGGGGCACTTTGCAGCGCTGGAACGAACTGTAGTTTCAATATCCGAGCAGATAAATCGCATAATCCGGCCATATATGTTTCAAAAACAGAGCAAATCATGGACCGGTTGACCGCCATGCGCGTGTTTGTGGCGGTGGCCGAGAGCGGCAGCTTCAGCGCCACGGCCGACAAGCTGGAGATGTCGCGCGCCATGGTCACGCGCCATGTGGGCGCGCTGGAGCAGTGGCTGGGCGCGCGCCTGCTGCAGCGCACCACCCGCAGCGTCACGCTCACCGACGCGGGCGAGACCTGCCTGCGCCGCAGCCAGCAAATGCTGGCGCTGATGGACGACGTGGAGCAGGAAACCAGCCGCCACGACACGGCGCTGCGCGGGCAACTGCGCGTCACCTGCAGCATCTCCTTCGCCTACGCGCAACTGGCCGCCGCACTGGCCGATTTCCTGAAGTTGCACCCGCAGCTCAAGATCGACCTGAACGCCAGCGAGGGCGCGCTCAACCTGGTGGAGGCGCGCATCGACCTGGCCATCCGCATCAGCGCCGAGCCCGACCCTGCGCTGATCGGCCGCGTGCTGGCGCCCTGCGCTTCGGTGCTGGTGGCGTCGCCCGCCTATCTGGCCGAGCACGGTGTGCCCCAGGCCCCGGCCGATCTGGAAACTCACCGCTGCCTGAGTTTTGCCAATTTCGGCAAGAGCACCTGGATGCTGCGCCGGGGCGACGAGCGTTGCCAGGTCGGCGTGCGCAGCCAGCTCAGCGCCAACGAGGCCACCGCCTTGCTGCAGGCCGCCCTGGCGGGCGGCGGCGTGGCCCTGCAGCCCACCTACCTGGCCAACCCCCACCTGGCCGACGGGCGCCTGCGGGCGGTGCTGCCGGACTGGCAGCCGCCCGACATGGCCATCCACGCGCTGTATCCCTCACGCAGGCATTTGTCACCTGCGGTGCGGGCCCTGCTGGACTTTCTGGTGCAGCGCTTCGCCAGCGTGCCCTGGTAACGCCAAGCGCAGCAGGGGCCATCCGAGCTGGCCCACCACGCCGGCGCACGATCCGCAACGCACGAAGCGGCTCAGCCAAGGACACCGCCGGGCCGGCTTTGCCGGACGGCTGGTGTGCCCCCTGGGGGGGGTAGCGCGAAGCGCTGCGGGGGGGTTAATGCTTGTGCGTGTGGTGTGCATCCGGCACGTGCGGATGCGCATGGCCCATGGGGCTGTGGTGGTGCCAGTGGCTGTGGGGGCCGTCGGGCATCACGTCGTGGCGGTGGGTGTGGTGGCCGTCGTCGTGCGTGTGGGCGTGTTCGTGCTCCAGTTCACCGTGCTCGTGCCCGTGTTCGTGGCGCTCGGCCAGGTGCAGAACCACGCCGCAGACCATCAGGAAGCCGCCCAGCGCCATCAGCCACGAGGCGGAGCGGTCGCCCAGCGCAAACGCGCCCAGGGCCCCGATGAACGGCGCAAACGCAAAGACCGAACCGGTGCGGGCCGCGCCGAACGCGCGCTGGGCCAGCAGGTAGAAGCGCAGGCTCAGGCCGTAGCCGGTGGCGCCCACGGCCAGCAGGGCCGCGGCCGCGAGCCCGCCGGGCCGGGGCTCGCCCCAGAGCGTGGCGATGACCGCCGTGGCCACACTGCCCAGCACCGCCTTCACGAGCACCACCTGCCCGGGGTCGCGCTCGGCCACCCCGCGCGAGAGGGTGTTGTCCACGCCCCAGGCCACGGTGGCGGCCGTCACGGCCAGCAGACCCAGCAGTTGGACCTGGCCGATCAGCCCCTGCTCGAACACCAGGGCCACTCCGCCCGCCAGCAGCAGCGCCACCGCGGCCGCCACCCGCCGGTCCAGCGTTTCGCCGTACCAGCGCCAGGCCAGGATGGCCGTGAACACCGCTTCCAGCGTGAGCATCAGCGACGCGCTGGAGCCGCTGGTGCGCTGCAGGCCCCAGGCCAGGGCCACGGGCCCGATCACGGCACCCATGCCAGCCATGGCCAGCAGCCGGGGCAGGTCGGCGCGCTGGAGCTGCGCCTCCCGCGTTGCCGGCCGGCGCAGCAGCCCCGCCACCAGCGCGGCGCCGGCATAGAGCAGCGCCGCGGTGGTGAAGGGGCCCATGCCGAGCCCGAAGCGCTGCACCAGCGGGGTGCTCAGCCCGAACAGCGCGGCCGCCAGCAGCGCGAGCAGGCCGCCGCGGAGCGCGGGCGAGGGCGGCGCGTGGGTCATGGGCGGGTTCTCCTGGGACGTGGGTGGTGCGGGGTGGCCTTGAGCATATCGCCGGTGTCTGGACCGGTGCGGACCCCGGGGCCATGGCGAAAAGAGGGTGTGTCCGTGAATTCTGCTGCTGGGCGCGGCGCCCGGTCCGCACTATGCTTGCGGATGGCCGTCGCCTTGGGTGGTGTTTCGCACGGGCGCGCGGGGCCTTCATTTCACCAACGGAGAACACATGGCGAGCGATTTGGACACGGTGCGGGTGCTGCGGGCGTTGTTCAACGACATGCCCCGGGCGCCGCAGGGCCTCACGCACCTGGAAACCATGGCCTGGATCAAGCAGTCGATGAACGACTTCGAGGGTGGGGACATGGCCTACACCATCGAACACATCACGCGCAACGCCATGCTCGATATCGTGCTGCGCATGCGCGAAGACGGCCCTCTGGCGGACGACGCGGCCTTTGACGAGATCGTGGCCCTGATCTCGACCAAGGAAGGCCGCAGCACGTTCATGGACCGGTGCATCCAGGCCCAGAAGAGCAACGCCGTCACCGAACGCCTGCTCGCCCGCGTGCAGCGGCCCTGGACGGAGCCCGAGCCGCTGTTCGTGCCCGACCCGCTGGAGGTGCAGCGCTTCGTGCTCGCGCAGGCCAGCGGGCCGGGGCCGATGTACGCCGAGTACGGCGCGCGGGAAGACGTGCGGCAGATCGGTGTGCTCGAGCAGCCGCCCGAGCAGGTGCACGAGTTCGCCTGGGGTTTCGTGACCGAAGACCAGGGCGACTGGAACTTCTACCTCGCCGAGGTCTGGCGCCAGGGCACGGTGGGCTATTTCGAGCGTTTCCTGAGCGCGGTGCAGCTGGAAACCACGGGCCTGCCCGAAGGCCCGGCCGCCGCCTCGCCCATGCCGGCCTGCCTGACGCTGGACGTGGGCATTGGCGCGTTCAGCAGCCTCACGCTGCACGCCGGCGCCAGCCTGGCCGATCCGGACGTGCGCCGCTGGGTTGGCGAGGTCTTCATCGCCGGGCTGCTGCCGCGCATGGCCGCACGCGTGCTCGACGAGCGCTGCGACTTCCCCGAGCGCGTTCAGTAGCTCAGGCGGGCCAGCGAGCGCAGCAGATCGGCGCTGGCGGTGGGCAGGCCGAAGAACTCCAGGTAGGCGGGGATCTGCTCGAACAGCATGTCGGTCCCGACCTGCACGCGGCAGCCGCGCGCCTGGGCCGCGGCGAGGAAGGCGGTCATCTCGGTCTTCATGACCACTTCGCCCACGAAGGTGCGCGCGTCCAGGCGCGACACGTCCAGCGGCAGCGGGTCGCCGTCCTTCATGCCCAGGGGTGTGGCGTTGACCACCAGGTCGAAGCCGGCCGGGTCGTTGTGGCCGGTGGTTACCTCGATGGCCGGGTAGGCGGCCTGGAGACGCTGGCCCAGGGCCTCGGCCGAGGCGGTGTTCACGTCGAACAGGGTGATGGCGCCGATGCCCGCGCCCGCCAGCGACGCGGCGATGGCGCAACCCACGCCGCCGCTGCCCACCACCAGCACACGAGCGCCGTCCAGCGCCAGGCCCTTGCGCATCACACCGCGCACGAAGCCCGCGCCGTCGAACATGTCGCCCAGCAGGCGGCCGTCTTCCAGGCGCCTGACGGCATTGCAGGCGCCGGCCACGGTCACGTTGGGTGTGACCTCGTCGAGCAGGCCCACCGTCACCACCTTGTGCGGCATGGTGATGAGCGCGCCACGGATGTTGGTGAGCGTGAAGACCGACTTCAGGAACACGGGGTAGTCGGCCGGCCGGCAACCCATGGGCACGACCACGGCGTTCACGCCCGCATGCTCGAAGTAGGGGTTGTAGATCATCGGCGACTTGAAGGTGTGGGTCGGGTAGCCGATGTGGGCGATGAGTTCGGTGTGGCCGTTGATCATGATGAGGGCGAGAGTCACCCCCGCCGCGCTGCGCGCGACCCCCTCAAAGGGGCGTCGTCAGCGGCCCGGCAGAGCCGGTTCCGCGACGATCCCTGGCGGCTGGCTGGGCGGGGGAATGAATGGGGTCAGGGCCTTCGGGTGGCCGCCGAGTTGACGAATTTGCGCACCAGGCCGTCCATGGCGATCAGGTAACCGTCCACCCCGAAACCGACCACGATGCCGGCCGCCGCGGGCGACACCCAGGAGTGGTGGCGGAACGCCTCGCGGGCGTGCACGTTGGAGATGTGGCACTCGATCACCGGCAGCGGCTCCACACCCTTGATGGCGTCGTGCAGTGCAACGGAGGTGTGCGTCAGCGCGCCGGGGTTGATCACCACACCCAGGGCCTTGCCTTCCTTGTAGAGCTGGCCGTACTCGTGGATCTTGTCCAGCAGCGCGCCTTCCCAGTTGCTCTGCAGGCATTCCACTTCGTAGCCGATCTGGGTGCCGTGCGCCTTGCAGAACGCCTCCACGTCGGCCAGGGTGGTGTAGCCGTACTGCGCGGGTTCGCGCGTGCCGAGCAGGTTGAGGTTGGGGCCGTTGAGGATCAGGATCTTTTTCATGGCAGAAGGGTTCAAGGGTGGATCGACAGCTGGATTCGACCACAAGCGCCGCCGCCTGAGGCGCACGGCCCACGCAGGAGCCGTGCGCTTGCCTCAGGTCACTTGCGCAGCTTGGCCAGTTCGGCCTGCACGTCCTTGAGCGTGTCGGCGCCCACGGAGTCGGCGTACTTGGCGGTCACAGGCTCCATCCTGGCGCGCAGCTTGGCCATTTCCGCGGCCGGCAGTTCGGTCACCTGCATGCCGTTCTTCTTCAAATTTTCCAGGATGCCGGCGGCCTGGCTGCGCGATTGTTCGCGCTGGTATTTGGCGGATTCGGCGGTGGCGTCCTGGATGATCTTCTGCTCGGCGGGGGTGAGCTTTTCCCAGAACTTCTTGCTGATCACCACCGACTGCGGGTTGTACTGGTGGTTGCTCAGCACCAGGTGCTTCTGCACCTCGTACATCTTGGCCGAGTTGATCGTGGCGACCGGGTTTTCCTGGCCGTCGATCGCCTTCTGCTCCAGCGCGGCGTAGAGCTCGGGGAAGGGCAGGGGCGTGGGGTTGGCGCCCAGGGCCTTGACCCAGTCCACGTTGATAGGGTTCGGGATCACGCGCAGCTTCAGGCCTTCGAGGTCTTCCACCTTGTTGATTGGGCGTTTGCCGTTGGTGATGTTGCGGAAACCCAGCTCGTAATAGCCCAGGCCGACGATGCCCTTGTCGGCCAGCTTGGCGTGCAGCTTCTGGCCGAAGGGGCCGTCGACCACGGCGTCGGCTTCCTGGGGCGTGGCGAACATGAAGGGGAAGTCGTAGATGGCGAATTCCTTGGACAGGCTGGCGAAGATGCCCGAGTTCATGGACGCCATCTCCAGCGTGCCGCCCTGGAGCGCCGAGACGTTGGCCTGGTCGCTGCCCAGCGTGCCGCCGGGGAACACGCGGACCTTCATCTTGCCGCCGGACTTGGCTTCCACCAGCTCGGCAAATTTCTCCATGCCCATCACGACGGGGTGGCCCTTGCTGTTCTGGTTGGCGAACTTGATGGTCCGCTCCTGGGCCGAGGCGACGCCCACGGCGGCCAGGGCCACGGTGGCCAGAACGGTCTTGATGAATGCGCGTTTCATGGTGGTTGTCTCCAGATCGATCAAACGGGACGCCAGGAATCGGAACCGCTGCGAGGGCGTGCCCATCACACCGCAGCGGCGTTGAACAACGGGATCAGGCATAGAACCAGCGCAGCGGTGTCATGACGATCTCGGGGAAAAAGACCAACAGGAACAGCACGATGATCTGGGCGCACATGAAGGGCAGCACGCCCTTGGCCACCTGGTCGATCTTCATGCGGCCCACGCCGGCCACCACGTTGAGCACCGTGCCCACGGGCGGCGTGGTCAGGCCGATGGCGCCGTTCATCACGAACAGCACGCCGAAATACACCGGATCGATGCCCGCGGCCTTCACCACCGGCATCAGCACCGGGGCCAGGATCAGGATGGTGGGTGTGAGGTCCATCGCCATGCCGATCAGCAGGATCATGAGCATGATGATCACCAGCAGCAGGGTGGGGCGGTCCAGGAAGGGCTGCAGCAGTTCGATGAGCTGGTCGGGCAGCTGGGCCACGGTGATCAGCCAGGCGCTGACGGCGGCCGCGGCGACCAGGAACATGATGACTGCGGTGGTCTTGGCCGCACCGACGAACACCGCGTAGAGCTGCCTGAGCCTCAGTTCGCGGTAGATCATGGTCGAGACGAAGAGCGCGTAGACGGCGGCAACCACGGCGGCCTCGGTGGGCGTGAACACCCCCATCTTCAAACCCACCAGCACGATCACCGGCAGCACCAGCGCCCAGGTCGATTCGCGCAGCGCCTTGAACTGCTCGGCGCGTGAGGCCTTGGGCGGCGTTTTGGCGCCTTCGCGGCGCGCCACGATCCACCAGGTGATGGCAATGGCCGCGCCCATCATCACGCCCGGCACGATGCCGGCCAGGAACAGCTTGCCGATGGACACGTTGGCCGCCACGCCGAAGATCACGAAGGGGATCGAGGGCGGGATCACCGGCGCGATGATGCCGGCCGAAGCGATCAGGCCGCCCGAGCGGCCCTTGTCGTGGCCGGCCTTCACCATCATGGGCAGCAGCAGCGCTGCGAGCGCGGCGGTGTCGGCCACGGCCGAGCCCGAAAGCGAGGCCATCATGACTGCGGCCAGGATGGTCACGAAGCCCAGGCCGCCCTGCACATGGCCCACCAGCGAGAGCGCCAGGTTCACGATGCGCCGCGACAGCCCGCCCACGTTCATGATTTCACCGGCCAGCATGAAAAAGGGCACGGCCAGCAGGGGGAAGCTGTTGGCGCCTTCGAGCACGTTCTGCGCCAGGATCTGCGCGTCGAACAGGTCCAGGTGCCACATCAGGGCGGTGCCCGAGAGCAGCAGCGCGTAGGCGATGGGGATGCCCAGGGCGATGGCGCCGATCAGGGCACCGAGAAAGATGGCGATGGTCATGGCGTCTGCGTCGCTCAGTTCTGGTTCGGGTGGGCGGCGATGTCGGCCTCGGTGGGCTCCAGGCCCGAGGGCAGCTGCATCTGGGCCAGGGTGAGCTGGCCGGTGAGCACCTTCCACAGGTCCAGCGCCAGCATCACGGCGGTGGACACGGAAAACACCACGCCTGCGGCAAAGATCCAGGCCATGGACAGGCCGGTTACCGGGGCCTCGACGCTCCAGTTGATGCGCGTCTGCGCCACACTGCCCGAGAACATCAGCCAGGTGACGAACAGCATGAGCACGTAGCCGATCACCAGCGCCAGCTTCTGCAGCGGGGCCGGCAGGTGGTTGATGAGCAAGTCGGTGCCCATGTGGGCGCGTTCGTGCACCGCTACGGTGGCGCCGAGAAAGATCAACCAGATGAACAGCCAGCGCGACAGCTCTTCGGACTCGGTGATGCCGGAGTTGAAGCCGTAGCGCGCCACCACGTTGCCAAACACCATGACCACCATGAGTGCCAGCGCGGCCACCATCAGCCAGCCCAGCAGGCGGCAGTAGGTGTGGATGAGTTTCTGGATCAAGGGCGTGTCTCCTGCATGGCGTTTTCCAGTAATGTACGAACTGGTTAGTTTTCTGGCACGAGGGATTACCCGAGGTGACGCCGAAGGCGGCGCGGGGGGTTACTGCCTGACGAAACGCAGCACCATGTCGACGATGCTGGCGCGGCGCTGGGCCTTGACGTCGGGCGCGGTCAGGTCGCGCTTGAAGATCAAGCCGAAGGTGTGGCGGTTGGAGACGTTGAAGAACGTCAGGGCCGAGATGGAGGCATGGATGTCGATCGGGTCCAGGCCGGGCCGGAAAACCCCGCCGGCCACGCCGCGCTCGTAAAGCCGGTGGATGGCCGAGATGGCCGGCACGTTGAGTTGCTGGATGCTCTTGCTCTGCGCGAGGAACTGCCCGCGGTTCATGTTTTCCGAGATCACCAGGCGGATGTAGTCCTCGTGGCTGGCGTGGTGGTCGAAGGTGAACTCCACCAGCCGGCGCAAGGCCGCCTCGGGCTCCAGATCGTCCAGTTGCTGCTCACTCTCGATCTCGCGCATGCGCCTGTAGGCCTCTTCGAGCACAGCCAGATACAGGCCTTCCTTGCTCTCGAAGTAGTAGTAGATCATGCGCTTGCTGGTGTGCGTGGCGGCGGCGATCTCGTCGATGCGCGCGCCCGCCAGGCCCTTTTCAGCGAACTCCGCCATGGCCACTTCGAGGATGTTGGCCATGGTCCGCTCGGGGTCGTTGGTGCGCGTAGGCGCCTTGGCCGCGAGCGGCTTCGCACGAAGGCCTTGCCGGCTGAAATGTACTGGTTCGTTCATTTTGGGCAGTATAGGGTCGGCGACCCGAAAACATGGGGTAACCGCGGCGTATACGGGTTTGCCCTTACGATCCGCCCTTGTCTTCAGCCTGCCGTCCTGCCCGGACGGCCCCACGCCATGCCCTCAGCCACCGCTCACGCCTTTGCGTCGGCATTTTCGAAGCCCTCCGTCGAGGGCCCACCCGAGCGCTGGAGCGGGCGGATCGACCCGGACGGGATCAAGCGCCCCGGCGGCCTGCTGATCGCCGCGCTGCTGCAGTGCGCGGAGGAACGGGATCTGTCGCTGAGCGAACTGGCCGCCGCCATGGGGGTGAGCTACTGGAGCCTGAGCCAGCTGCGCATCGGTTTTCGGCCCATCGAATCGCTGGACGACGACATGGCGCAGGCCTGCGCCACGTTTCTGGACTTGCCGCCCCTGACCATCGAAATGCTGGCGGGGCTGGTTGACCCGGCCGAGGCCCTGGCGTCGATGCCGCTGACGGGCGAGGACATCTGGCATGCGCGCCAGTTGCTGGACACCGAGCCGGCCGAGCTGGTGCTGCTGCCCCCGGGCAACCGTCTGCGACCCCTGCAGGCGCTGAGCGTGGACGAGCTGGCCGCGCTGCACCAACGGCACGGCGGCAACGCGGCGGTGGGCGAGGCGCTGCGCATGGAACTGGGCTGCCGGGCGTTGTCGAAGACCGAGCGCCTGCGGGCCGTGCTGGGCGCCGTGGCCGACGCCAGCGCCACGCCGCAAGCCGCCGCACCGCAACCGCCCATCCTGCGTTGTGTGTGTTGCCAGAAGCGCCTGCGCATTCCCCTGTTGGACAGCCCAGGCGAAGTGAGCTGCCCGACCTGCCAGACCGAGTACGCGGTGCATTGGCAGGCCTCGGTGTGCCTGGTGCAACGCATCGAGGCGCCCGAGGCCGAGAGCGCCACCGGCGACGATGGCCATGACCGAGAAGCCGGGCCGGACGGTAGCGCCGAAGCCTCACCCTGGGCCGTGCTGGGCCTGGAAGAGAACAGCCCCTGGGACGCCGTGGAGCGCGCGCGGCGCACGCTGCTGCAGCAATACCACCCGGACCGCCTCGGCCATGTGCCGCCGCTGGTGCACAAGCTCGCCGAAAACGCGTTCAAGCGCGTGAGCGAGGCCTACGACACGCTGCGTTCCCGGCGGTAAACACGGGCTCAGGGCGCAGGCCCCTCCGGCACGCCACTGCGGCGCAGCGGGTTGAACCCCGTCACCAGCGCGGTCGCCAGCAGCACCAGCGCAGCACCGGCGAAGATGCCGGGCGAGACCGTTTCGCCCAGGAAGAGGTGGCCCCAGGTGACGCCGAACACCGGGATCATGAAAGCCGGGCTCATGGCCGCCACGGGCGACACGTGGCGGATGATGCGCAGGTGCACCCAGTACGCCAGGCCCGAGGTGATCACGCCCAGCACCAGCACCGCGCCCAGGGCCGTGGGCGTGAACCGCGCCTGCGGCAGCGTCCACAGCGCGCCGGGCAATACCAGCACCAGTGAAGCCAGGTGGATGCCCGCCGCGATCGCCAGGGGCTGCATGCGCGTGGTGGCGCGTTTCATGAGCGGTGTGGAAAAACCGTAGCAGGCCGCCGCCGTGATGCAGGCCAGCGCCGCGGCCAGGGTCGCCGCGTCGGGCTGCACCGGCCCGAGCCGCACGATCAGGGCCACGCCCGCGAAACCGCACAGGCAGCCCAGCAGCTTGCGCGCGGTGAGGGTGTCTTCCTTGAACCAGGCCGAGGCCAGCGTGCCGAACAGCACGGCGGTGGTGTTGAGCAGGGCGCTGTAGCCGGCGGGCAGGCGCAGCGCGGCCCAGGCGTAGAGCAGGAAGGGCAGCGCCACCGAGAGCACGCCGAGCACCAGCAGCTCGCGCGCGTGTTGCCAGGGCCAATGGTGGTTGCGCCACCGCATGATGAGCGCCAGCGTGAGCGTTGCCAGCCCCACGCGCCCGCCCGCAAGCACCAGCGGCCCGAGCAGCGGGCTGGCGATGCGCAGGAACAGGAAGGAAGCGCCCCAGAGCGCGGACAGGCCGATGAGTTGGGCGAAGTGGCGGGTTTGCACCGGGGCTATTGTGCGGGGCTTCGCGCGGCCGGGGTGTCCGCTGCGGCGCAGAGGTGACAGGCGCCGCGCATGCCCGGCGCCCGTCACCGCGGGCCGTCAGATCTGCACCCGCGTGCCCAGCTCCACCACCGCGTTGCCCGGCAGGCGGAAGAACTCCACCACGCCACCGGCGTTCTGGCTCATGGTGGCGAACAGGTGTTCGCGCCAGCCGGCCATGCCCGCGCCGGGCGTGGGTACCACCGTTTCCCGGCTCAGGAAATAGGTGGTTTCAAACAGCGGGATCGGCAGGCCCTGGGCCTGGGCCAGCTCCAGCGCCTTGGGCACGTCGGGCGTGTTCATGAAACCGAAGTTCACCGTGATGCGCCAGAAACCGTGGCCCAGCGGCGCGATGTCCAGCCGCCGCTCCATCGGCACCCAGGGCACGTCGTGGAACACCACCGTCAGAATCACGTTGCGCTCGTGCAGCACCTGGTTGTGCTTCAGGTTGTGCAGCAAGGCCTGCGGCACGGTGCTCGGGTCGGCCACGGCGTAGATCGCGGTGCGCTCCGCGCGGTTCATGCTGCGCGGGTCCAGCGCTTCGATGAAGGGCAGCAGCTCCAGGCCGTCGCTGCGCAGGCTCTGCATGAGCAAGGCCCGCCCGCGCAGCCAGGTGCTCATCACCACGAAGATCAGCAGGCCCAGCGCCAGCGGGAACCAGCCGCCGTCCAGGAACTTGATGGCGCAGCCCGCCACCAGCAGCGCGTCCACCGCCAGAAAGAAAGCGGTGGCGCCGATGGCCAGCGGCGCGGGCAGGCGCCAGCCGTCGCGCACCACGAAAAAGGTGAGCACGGTGGTGATCATCATGGTCAGCGTCACGGCGATGCCGTAGGCGCTGGCCAGCGCCGACGAGCTGCCGAAAAACAGCACCACCGCCACCACGCCGGCCAGCAGCGCCCAGTTGACGGCGGGCATGTAGATCTGACCGATCTCGCGCGCCGAGGTGTAGCGCACCGTCATGCGCGGCAGGAAACCCAGCAGGATGGCCTGCTTGGTCATGGAATAGGCGCCCGAGATCACGGCCTGCGAAGCGATGATGGCCGCCAGCGTGGCCAGCACCAGCGCGGGCAGCACCCAGGCGTCGGGGAACATGCGGTAGAACGGGTTCTGGATGGCCGTGGGGTCGCTCATCAGCAGCGCGCCCTGGCCCAGGTAGTTCAGCATCAGGCCGGGGAAGACCACGAAGGTCCAGGCCAGCTGGATCGGCCGCCGGCCGAAGTGCCCCATGTCGGCGTACAGCGCTTCGGCGCCGGTGATGGCCAGCACGATGGCGCCCACGGCGGCGAACAGGTGCCAGCCGCGGCTGGCCAGGAACTCGTAGGCGTGCACCGGGTTGAGCGCGGTCAATATGGTCGGCTGCTGCGCGATCTGCAGCAAGCCGGTGAAGCCCAGCACCACGAACCACAGCACGATGATGGGGCCGAAGAACCGGCCCACGAAGGCCGTGCCCCGGCGCTGGATCAGGAACAGGCCCACCAGAATCGCCAGCGTGAAGGGCACCACATAGGACTTGAGCGCGGGCGTGACCAGTTCCAGCCCTTCCATGGCGCCCAGCACCGAAATGGCCGGGGTGATCACGCTGTCGCCATAAAACAGCGTGGCGCCAAACATGCCCAGCAGCAGCAGGCCGCCGCGCAGGGCGGGGCGGCTCTGCACGGCCTTGGCCGCCAGCGCGGTGAGCGCTAGGCCACCACCTTCGCCGTGGTTGTCGGCGCGCAGGATCAGGATCACGTACTTGAGCGTGACCACCAGCATCAGCGCCCAGAAGATCACCGAGACCGCGCCCACCAGGTGCACCGCGTCCAGCGGCACGCCGGTGTGTGGCGCAAAGATTTCCTTGATGGTGTAGAGCGGGCTGGTGCCGATGTCGCCGTACACCACGCCGATGGCGCCCAGGGTGAGCGCGGCCAGGCCGTGTTTGCGTGTGGCGGCGGAGCCGCTGGGGCCGCTGGTTTCGGCGGGTTCGTCAAGCCGCTGCGGGCTGGCCTCGGCGGTGGGGGCTGTGGATGTCGTCATGAAGGCGTCCGTGGTTCAGAAGCCTTGACGATGGCGCAGCGCGCATCAGGATCGCATAAGTGCGGCGTTCCCCGGGCTCAGTCGCCCGCCTGCGCGTCTGCCATGCGGTAGCCCACGCCGGGCTCGGTCAGCAGGTGTCTGGGCTCGGCGCTGTCGTCTTCGAGCTTGGCGCGCAGCTGCCCCATGTACAGGCGCAGGTAGTGCGTCTGCTCGGTGTGTTCGGCGCCCCACACATCGGCCAGCAGCTGCCGGTGCGTGACCACCTGGCCGGCCTGGCGCACCAAGCGCGCCAGCAGCTTGAATTCGGTGGGCGTGAGGTGCACCTCTTGCCCGTCGCGGCGCACGCGCCGGCTCGCCAGGTCAATGTCGAGCCCGCCCTGGCGGTAGCTCAGCACCGCCGGCTGGCTGTGGCGCCCGCGGTGGCGCAGGGCCACGCGCATGCGCGCCAGCAGCTCGCCGATGCCGAAGGGCTTCACCAGGTAGTCGTCGGCGCCGCCGTCGAGCAGGCGGATTTTCTGGCCCTCGGCCTCGCGCGCCGAGATCACAATCACCGGCGCCGTGGACTGGCGCCGCAGCTCGTTCAGGAAGGGCTCGCCGTCGCCGTCGGGCAGGCCCAGGTCCAGCAGGACCAAGTCGGGCGCGGTGCCGCGCTCGGCGTGCTGGAGCAGGGCGCGCGCGTCGGCCAGGCTGGCGGCGGCCTGCACCGCGTAGCCCTCCACCGAAAGCGCTTCGCGCAGGATGGTGCGCAGCTCGCGGTCGTCTTCCACCAGCAGGATGCGCTCACTCATGGCGGGCTGTCTCCGTCGCTGGGCGGTGGGTCTTGCAGCTCGCGCAGGGGCAGCAGGCAGTCGAAGCGGCAGCCGCCGTGCTGGCGCGGGCTCAGCCGCAGTTCACCGCCGTGCGCCCGGGCAATGGCGCGGCAGACCGCCAGGCCCACGCCCGAGCCCTGGCGGCTCGCCTCCACCGAGGCGGCGCGGCTGGCCTCGTCGCCACGCTGAAACACCTCGAACACCCGCTCGCGCCAGGCCGGCGCAATGCCCGGCCCACGGTCGCACACGCTCAGGCAGGCCTGGCCCTCGCGGCGCTGCACCTGCAGTTCCACCACCGAGCCTGGCGGGCTGTACTTGAGCGCGTTGTCCAGCAGGTTGTCCAGCAGCTGCGACACCAGCAGCGCGTCGCACCACAGCAGCGGCAGCTCGGGTTCTATCCAGGCCTTCACGCGCGCGCCATCGGGGCGGCGGCGCGCGCGGCGCAGCACCGCGCCCACGATCTCTTCGGCCGACTCCCAGTCGCAACGCAGCTGCACCGAAGGCATGTCCAGCCGCGCCAGCTGCAGCGTGTTGTCGGTCAGGCGGCTCAGGCGCTCGGCCTCTTCCACGATGCCGCTGGCCAGGCGGCGGCGTTGCTCCAAGTCGAGCCGGTCGGCCTGGTCGTGCAGGGCCGAGGCCGCCCCCATGATGGTGGCCAGAGGGGTGCGGTAGTCGTGCGAAATGGCGGCCAGCAGCGCGTTGCGCGTGGCCTGCAGCTGGGCCTGCTCGCGGGCGCGCTGCTCTTGTTGGCCCATCAGCGAGCGGTGCAGGGCGCCCCCCATCTGGTCGCACAGCGCCTGCAGGTGGGGCCGCAGCTCGGGGCCGGCGCCGCGCGTATCCATGCCTTCGAGCACGGCCGCGCCCAGCGTCACCCCGCGCCCGCGCAGCGGCAGGTACCAATCGCTCAGTTCGTCGTAGCGGCCGGTGCCCGCGCCCATGGGCCGGCCGTCGCGGATGCACAGGGCCAGGCCGGCGCGCTGGTCGTCCGTCACCGCGCCCACCTGCAGGGTGGCCTGGTCTTCGGGCTGGGCGCCCAGGCCGCGCAACACCGCCACCGCCACCGGCACCCGCGCGGCCTCTTGCAGCGCCGCGTGCAGCGCGCTGGCGTGGGCGGCCGGGTCCACCGCGTCGCGCAGCGTGTCGCCCCAGGTGCGCAAACGGGCCTCGCGCTCGGCCAGCTGGCTGGCGGTTTCGGCCAGGCGCCGCTGGCGCACCACCAGGCCCGAGATGATCCAGTTGACCGCCAGCATCGCCAGCAAGAGCAGGGCGTGTTGGTGCAGGTCCACCGTGAAGGTGTAGCGCGGCGGCACGAAGCTCCAGTTGAAGCCGACCACCGCCAGCGCGCTGGCCGCCGCGCTGGCCCAGCCGGGCCACCACAGCGAGGCGATGGCCGAGGTGAGCATCAGCACCATGGCCAGGTTGGCCAGGTCCAGATGCCTGTCCAGCACCAGCATGAACGCCCAGCCGGCCAGCCAGGTCAGCCAGGGCCACACAGCCGGCCGGCGCAGCGCAGGCCGGCGGCCGCCTTCAAGGGGTTGGGTGGGGTTCTGCATGGAGGGCAAGCCTAGCGGCGGGGCCATCAGGAAAGCATAAGGCAGCGGGGTTGCCTGATTGAAAACAGCCGCTTGAGCCGCGCACTGCCGCACAATTTGCTTCACCCAGAAAACAGGACTTCGCGATGAACCCAGCAAACTTTGGCAAGGCGATCCCGGTGCTCGCGTCTCTCGATATGGCGCGCACCTTGGATTTCTACAAGACCGTGCTGGGGTTTCAGACGCGCCAATTCGAGGAATTCAACTATGGCATCGCGGTGCGCGGCGATACAGAGCTGCACTTCTGGGCCTGCGACGACAAGCACATCGCAGAGAACACCTCGTGCTACATCCGCGTAGACGACATCGCGGCCGTGCATCGGGAACTGAGCCCAAAGCTGCCCTCGCTAAAGGATGTGGTTCGCACAGCTTGGGGGATGGACGAGATCTATGTTCTCGATCCGGACGGCAACCTGATCAAGTTCGGACAGGAGTCGTCTGTGCGGTAGTTCTCAATGCGGCCGAGGGGCGTTGGACTTCAAATTGGATCTCTTGCAAGAACGTTGGTCGCTGGCCGACACTTGTTGGTCGCGACGGTCCCATGCCGGCCCTGAGCGGGCATCCGAGTTCAGACCTCAAACGGGTCATGCCGAACGCGGCAGATCAGGCATCGGAGCTTCAGAAAACGTCGGGAAGGCATGTTCCTTCTGGGCTTCCCCCGGTTTCCCGGACGGTTTGCTTAGCCCACTAAGCCTTGCTCAAAGTCGATTGGGCTGAGGAAGTCTAGCTTTGAGTGTTTGCGCACCGGGTTGTAGAAGCGCTCGATGTAATCGAACACGTCAGACCTGGCTTCTTCCCTTGTCCGGTAGACCTTGCGGCTGAGCCGTTCGGTCTTCATGGATGAGAAGAAGCTCTCCATCGCGGCGTTGTCCCAGCATTCACCACGACGGCTCATGCTGCAGGTGATGCCCTGTGCCTTGAGCAGTTTCTGGAAGTCGTCGCTGGTGTACTGACTGCCCTGGTCCGAGTGATGCATCAGCGAGCTGGGTTTACCGCGTCGCCAAAGAGCCATCAACAAAGCGTCGCTCACCATCTTGGCCTGCATGGTGTCGCTCATCGACCAACCCACGATTCGGCGTGAGTACAGGTCCATCACCGCTGCCGCATACAGCCAGCCCTCAGCCGTCCAGATGTAGGTGAAGTCGGCCACCCACTTCTGGTTCGGACCACTGGCCTCAAAGTCGCGCTGCAGATGGTTGGGCGCGATGTGGTTCTCAAGCCTGCTGCCCGTATCGCCAGGTAGCCTGCGTCGCTTGTGGCGGGCTTGTAGCTTGGCCTGGTGCATCAGCCGGATGACCCGGTTCATCCCGCAGCTCTCCCCCAGCGCTCGCAGGTCGTGCCAGACACGTGGACTACCGTAGGTGCGGTCGCTGAGCTCGAAGCTCTCTCGGATGAGGCGGGTGAGCCTGGCGTCGTCCTGGCTGCGCTGACTCGGCGCTCTGCCCATCCATTCATAGAAGCCACTGTGGGAGACCGCCAGAACCCGGCACATGGTGCGGGTGGGCCAGACACTACGATGCCGCGCGATGAAGCCGTACTTCACTGCGGGTCCTTGGCAAAGTAGCCGAGCGCTTTTTTTAGGATGTCGCGCTCCGTGGTCACGCGGCGCAGTTCGCGTTGCAACCGCTCCACCTCCGTGGCTGCCTCACTTCGAAGTGGCCGATTCGGTCGGAGGTCCAACACCCCACCGCGCTCTTGGGTGACCCACCGCCTGAGCACGCTGGTCTGGATACCCAGGTCCCGCGCAATGTGCGTGACGGTGGTGCCTGGCTGCTTGCACAGCTTCACTGCCTCACGTTTGAATTCGTCCGTGAAGCTCCTTCGGGTTCTTGTCATGCCTATCTCCTGAACACATCATGTCATTGGACGTGTCCGGGAAACCGGGGGAAGCCCATTCTGAAGGCTATAGTGGCAGAACAGGATGCGCTCCAAAACCAGGTTCAAAGGCCGGTTGAGAAACTGAGGGCTGCCGGGTTTTAGATCTTATTTATACCTGTATAAAAATCAGGTCAACATGCGCAAGTCGTTGATCTGCAACCGCTTTCGGAGGAAATACATGACCAGAATATCCCGCGTCGTACAGCTTATCCTGCAGGTTCTGCTGGATACATTACGTTAAGCGCTTTCCACATATGCGTGCCGCCCAGCTTCTCGAGACCTTCTGGTTCTCCTTCCCGCAAGATCCTCAGCTTCCATTTGGCATTGGTGTAACGGCCTACTCGGAAGGAGACGCCCGGGCACTGCTGGAAGAGCGCGGTGTCTCCGCCTGGTTCGCCGAAGCGAAGGAAATAGTGATTCGGCAAGGTGTTCGAGTTCAAGATCTCGATCAAAGCAACGTCGTGCCCAACATCGGCCCTATGCAACTTCGTGGCGTTTGGTACCCGTGCATGAATGTCGGCTTTGGTGCACCAAGAACGTAGACAGAGAAGAAGCCCATATGGTCAGCTCTAGAGTCTGTGCAAAACCTTCAGAGTCTCTTTGCTGCCAGCAAGCGCCTAACCCCTCCGTCAAGGGGACGTTGGGCCACACAAGATGATCGCTGCCCCTCGAAACCTGATTGAGGTAATTTCATGCAGCCAACCGTAGCTGTTTTCGGAATTCTTAGATTTCCACCGGAACGAATGTCAGAGGTTCGTCTCCACCTAAAAACCTTGGTCGAGACGACCTGCCGAAACGATGGATGCATTGCCTACGATGTAGCTGAAGATCCATTTGATCCCGGGCTAATTCGCTTCTCCGAACTGTGGCCAGATCACGAAAGCCTTGCTCTGCACCTTCAGGCACCGCATATTGAGCCTTGGCGAGTCGCTGCTCGCAGTTGTGGTTTGCTTGATCGAAAGTTCACTGCGTATGACATTACCGGATCGCGTAGTGTTTAGCACCACGTGCGGCCCAACCCATCATTCCACCGGTCCTGCGCGAAAAGCCGCGCAGTTCGGTGAATTCAAACGTTATGGCGCTTAAATCCCTGCCTCGCATCCGCGTCGATTTCAATGAGTTGGTCGATTCGGACTTGGTGCTGCTCGCGAAGACTAATCTCGTCATTTGTGAAGACGGAAGAAAACTCACACTTCAGGCTGGGCTATCAGTAATCGCTTATGAGTACAACGAGTACGCCGATGGGACAGCCGAATACCTGTACGTTCAGGGCTGCGCGGAGAGGAACGATCCGACGCTCAACGGCGAATGGACGCGAAATGCCCAATGGTGTTGTCGGTTTAGTGGTGGCGTTCAGTCGTCGGGATCAAGAATATGAATGGCCCAATTTGGCATCACTTCGCCACGCGCCATAACCTATCATTGGAGTGGACCGCCTTCGGTGCCCGCTCATTTTCACGTTAGATTCGCGAGGCACACATGAGCAACGACAATTCAGTCTCAGAGTCTGCGAAGGCAGTGCAGGAAGTTGCGAAGGCGACGGGCAAAGCAATAGACGCGGGGCAGAAGTTTGGTGGATTTATTTCACGCTTCGTTGCCGGCCCGCTTGAACAAGGTATGGGAATATTTGAGGATAAGCTCAAATACATGCGTTGGGAACGCCAGCTTCGGCTCATGCAGCGAGCCGACCAGATGCTCAAAGAAATCGGGCTTACCCAACCCACCCGGCACATCCCTCTAAAGCTCGCGATTCCTCTCCTTGAAGCGGCATCTCTTGAAGATGATGACTTTCTTCAAGACTTATGGGCAAAGCTATTGGTCAATGCAGCAAGCAGTGCTAGTTCAGCCACGTTGCAGCGCTCATATATATCCGTCTTAGAGCAACTCACCCCATTGGAGGCTGCAATCCTGCAAAAGATCTATGCACTTCCGTATGACCAGACTAGGCATGATGGAGTTAAAGTCGGAAAACTGCCAGACGAGGTATCCGTTGGAAAAGACGATGGGAAGCAAGACGAACTGCCGGAGGCGCCTGAAGACATCCGGCTTGCTCTTGCAAATCTCGCGCGGCTAGGTTGCGTTGTGATTCAGAAGTCTTGGGGTGGTGGCGAATTGTTCAGGAAGGTCAATCCGACTCTCCTAGGAAAGTCATTTGTTGAGGCGTGCACGCTGCAACCGAGCGCACGAATTTAACCCTTCAATCGAGAGGACGTGCCCCGGCAAGCCGGGTCACGCCTTTCGTCTCAAACGTTAAGTATCTCCATATGCAAGAAGTTAAGCAGGAAGGTCGTTGGCTCGCCGAATCGCCGTACGAAGGCAAGATACTCTTCCTTGCCGCACTAGCTCACGAACTCACCGTTGTCGCCCGCAACACCTATCGACCGCAGACTGAAGAACTGGACAGATCAAACCAATTGCGAAGCGTTAATGAGATCCAGCATCGAATCCTGGCTTGCTTGGTTCAGTCGCTTGGGGGCGTCTGTGAACGAAGCTTCCAAGAATCGATCGCTAGCGATGTTCTGCAACAGTCTGACCCGGAACTAGGCGACCTCATGGAGTTCGCATGGCGTCATAGGAAGGATTGTTTGGGATCATGAAACTTAGCCCTTTGCTGCATCGGACGGCTTCGCCGCCCGCTGAGCGCCAACGTTAACCCACATGCTGACACTGGCCGAAGTTCTAGATGACGCCGCTGCGCTGGCCGAATTCAGCGGAGTTCAAGTAATGGGCGTCACGAGTCGCGGAGCCGCTGGGCAGACGCCGTTGCATTGGATGGCTGCGCTGGGCGATGTCTCTGGAATCGACGTGCTTCTTGCCGCTGGAGCGGATATAGACGCTGCGGATTTCCAAGGCACCACGCCGCTTCACGAGGCAGTCTCCTCGCGGCAACATGTAGCGGTCCGGACCTTGTTGCAGCGCGGAGCCCGAGTCGACATTCAAAACTCTGCCGGCAGAACCCCCTGTGACTTGGCAGAGGCGGAAGGGTACGCTCCGGTACTGAAGGCCTTCAACGATGCAGGTTAACTTGTCCATCGACACGGACCCACAACCGCAGGAGGCGGCTTCTCCGCGAGTGTTGGTTGTCCGGTCATTTTTACTTTAGCTGCCATGGATCGAGTACTCGTTCTACGAAAATTTGCCGAGAATTTTGTTCGAGATGAGTTTCGTGAACGTTTTATTCACGAGGCCATGAAAAAACCACGCAAGCTGCATGCTCGCGTATGTCATGAAATATTTCACATATTTGATGACAAATACAAAGATGGCACACCGAAAATTGGTGTCAATGAACAATGTCTGTATTTGGGCTGGTCTAGCGAAATCTCAGAACTCACATGGCAAGAGGCATGCGAAAAAATGGCGGGCGGTGGCGGTGGGTATCTTGTTATCAGCGCCGCTGGCACTGCGTTCTATGCTCAAACCGAAGGTTATCCGGCACTTAATTATGCAGGGCACTGCTAACGAGTAAGGATAGATTGCACACGAAATGTCATTGCCATTTCTCGTTTTTTGTAAATTGCCAGCGCCACTTCTGTATGAACTCAAGGATGGCCGCTTTCAGCTCATGGAATCGGGCACGTTGCCGCCCTTCCTTGCGGGTTACGGATATCTTCTGGTTGAACATGCTCTTGCAACATACCTGCAGAGCCTGGACATCGAGCGAGCAACCTTTGAGCCTGCAGTTTTGTTCAACCCCGCCACAAAGGAGGAGCACAACACATATACCCGTATTCGTGTTCACCAGTTCTTTCGGTCGGGTGAGCTCTCTGATCTGTCGCTCGAAGGGTTGCGCTTGCTGACTCTGAATAATCAGTACTATTTTGTGAGCCCCGAGCTCAAGGCCGCGCTCGAAGACGGTCCATTCCAATATCTCAGTTTCAGTGAAGGTTTGAGTGCATTCGCGGGTAGTGCAACGTAGCCCGGCGCTCAATCGGACCCGCATCGCCGCCCGCTCAACTCAACTCCAACTCCCCCGCCGCGTTGAAGGTGTAGAGAAAGTAGAACCACTTCTTGGTGTCCGAGCCGCTTTCGATGCGGAACGCGGTCATCAGCCGTTCGCCGTCGGTCTTGAGGTAGATCGCGCCGTACACCTCCACGTTGCTGCTGCCCAGCTGGCGTATGTCTTGTTTGATGCGCTCCAGTTGCGCCGGGGTGATGCCCGCGTTCAGGGCGTCCACTCGGGCCAGCAGGGCGTCCACGGTCTGGCGGTTTTCCTGTGCGCGGGTGGAGCGCTGCAGCTCGGTGGACAGGATCACCGGCGCCACGCCGCGGCCGGCGGCGCCCAGGCGGCCCAGCAGGTCGGGCCGGGGGTGCACGTGGCCTTCGGCGTCGCCCGATGAAATGACGAAGGCCGCGGGGTGCACCGCCTGCAGGAAGGCGTCGGTCACCTGGCTTGAGCCGTGGTGGCACGACTTCATCACTTCGGCGCTCAGGGCGGTGCGCGCGATGTCGATCATCTGGCGGTAGGCGGCGCTGCCTTCGCGGGGCCAGGTGTCCAGGCCGGCGTAGTGCGTGAGTAGAAACTTCTCGGCCGGCAGGTTGAGGTCGCCGCCGAAGAGCACGCTGAACCGGCCGTGCTGGAGCCGGAGCAGCACCGAGTGGCCGTTCTTGGTTTCGCCGTACGAGTTGAAGCGGCGCAGCCGCGGCGCCTGCTGCGCATCGGGCTCCACCACAGGGCCCAGCACCTGGATGGTGTAGCCCCGCTGGTCCGAGGGGCCGAAGCCAGGCATCCACGCCAGGCCCTGCTCTTGCTGGGCGTGGGTGGTGGAGAGCATGCGGATGTCGCCGATCTTGGGGTTGTCCAGCGCGGCTTTCATGACGCGCGGGAACAGGTAGCGCGTGTCGTCGGTGACGCCGCCAAACGCGGCCTCGATGGCCGGGCGGTCCACCGCCAGGTCGTGGATGTAGGAGCGGCCGGTGGCGCTGTCGACCACGGGCTGGCCGATCTTGTCCCAGGTGCCGGGCACGGGACGCTCCACCAGGCCGTTGTGGTAGACGGTCTTGAAGCCGACCTTCAGGTTCTGGAACAGCTGCAGGAAGCCCTGGTAGTGGTCCTGGTCGGGGTGGGTGAGCACGGCGGCGTGGAAGTTGAAGCCGGCGTAGGTCTGGAAGCGTGCTTTGAGAAAGGCGTTCATGTTGCCGGCCTCGCCCGCGTCGATCACCATGATGCGTTCGTGCGCGCCGCGCTCGGGCGAGACCACGACGGCGCCGTCGCCCTGGCCGACGTCGACAAAGATGATCTCCAGCGGGCGCTGGGTCACCACGTCTTGCTCGGGGATGTAGAGCGTGCGGCGGGCGGTGGGCGAGCGTGGCGCCCAATCCACCTCCAGCCAGCCGTCGCCCAGCTCCTGGCGGATGTTGAGGTAGTCGCCCCAGAGGACTTGCCGGGCCTTGGTCTTGCGGTTGCTCTCGTACAGGTACGAGGGTTTGCCGTCTGCGCGCAGCGCCACGAATCGATGGGCCATGGTCCGTCCCTCCTTGTGCTGAGCGGAGCGTAGGCGCAAGTGGTGCCGGCGTCCAGTGGGGTGGGGCGCACCGGCCGGTGCCTCCAGTGAGCCTGGCCATGGGCTTTCATGGCCTTTGTTAGGATGCGAAGTTGCCTTTTTGCCCCTCACCCCAGCCCCATGTCGAACCCCTTACACACCGACAACTACCGCCCTGATGTCGACGGCCTGCGCGCCGTTGCCGTCTCTGCGGTGGTGATCCACCATGCCTTCCCCCAGTTTTTTCCGGGCGGCTTCATCGGGGTGGACATCTTCTTCGTGATTTCGGGCTACCTGATCAGTTCGATCATCCTGGACAACCTGGCGCGCAACCGCTTCAGCTTCGCGGACTTCTACGCCCGCCGGGTGAAGCGGATTTTTCCGGCGCTGTTTCTGGTGCTGGCGTTCACGCTGGTCTACGGGTGGTTCGTGCTCTCGCCCCTGGAATACAAGGCGGTGGGCAAACACGCGCTCGCGGGCAGCTTCTTCGTGTCCAACTTCGCGTTCTGGCAGGAGGCGGGTTATTTCGACGCGTCGGCGGTTGAAAAGCCGCTGCTGCACCTGTGGTCGCTGGCGATCGAGGAGCAGTTCTACATCTTCTGGCCCGTGACGCTGTTGGCGCTGCACCGCTTCGGGCAACCCCGGAAGATATGGATTCTGGCCCTGCTGCTGCTCTCGCTGGCGGTGAACCTGTGGCTGGTGCGGCAGGACCTGACGTCGGCGTTCTACAACCCGCTGGGCCGCTTCTGGGAAATGATGATTGGCGCCTACCTGGCCGCCAGCCGCCCGGCCCCTGGGGCGGCGCAGAGCTCCAATACCCGGGCGCAGTGGTTGTCGACCGCGGGCATCCTGTTGCTGGCCCTGGTCATGTTCAAGCTGCACCCGGAGCGGCGCTTCCCGGGGGGCTGGGCTTTCGCCGGCACCCTGGCCACCTGCCTGCTGATCGCCGCCGGCCCGCGCGGCTGGTTCAACCGCTACGTGCTGTCGAGCAAGCCCATGGTCTGGATCGGGCTGATCAGCTACCCCTTGTACCTGTGGCACTGGCCGCTGCTGGCCTATCCGCACATTGAGCTGGGCGAGGCACCGCCCGCGCTGCAGCGGGCCGGCTCGGTGCTGCTGGCCGTGCTGGCGGCCTGGCTGACCTACCGGCTGGTGGAGCGCCCGATCCGCTTCGGGCACTGGCGCCAGTGGCGCTTCACCACGGTCGCCCTGAGTGCCGGCGTGGCGCTGTCCGGCCTGACTGGTTTCACCATCTACAAGCAGGAAGGGCAGCCCGAGCGCCTGCAGATGCTGGCCGCCAACCGAGCCACCAGCGACGGCACGCCCGAGCAGACCCAGGCGCTGCTGGCCACGCTGTCTTCCAAGGGGGGGAAGCCCGCCGTCATCGAAGGCTGGCGCGACGGCGACTGCATGCTGGACTACAAGCTGCCGGCCAGCCACTACAAGCCGTTCTGCGTTGAAAAGAAGCGCCCGCTGGTCTTCCTCTGGGGCGACTCGCACGCGGGTTCGCTGTACCCGGGGTTCAAGGCGCTGCAGGACAGCGGCCAGTACAGCTTCGGCCTCGGTGAGCGCACGGCCGCCATCTGCCCGCCCATCCTGGGCATCGAGCCGCGCCCGCTGTGCAAGAGCCTGAACGACGACACCATCCGCGTCATTCGCGAAACCAAACCCGACATCGTCGTGCTCTACGCTTGGTGGCACGAGGGCAAGGTCAAGGGCCGGTACAAAGACACCTCGGGCCTGGAGCCCACCGTGGCCGAACTGAAGAAAGCCGGCGTCAAACGCATCGTGATGCTCGGCGCCGTGCCGTACTGGCGCGAAGAGCTGCCCAAGCTGCTGCTGAAGGAATGGAAGACCAAGCAGCGCCTGCCGCTGCGCCTGGGCGACGAGTTCCTGGACCCGCACGTGAAGGCCGCGACCGCCGAGATGCGCCAACGCGCCGCCGCCATGGGCATCGAGTTCATTTCGGGCATGGACTACTTCTGCAACCGGGACGGCTGCCTGTCGCGCCTGGAACCCGGCTCCGCCGAGCCCCTGAGCTACGACTACGGGCACCTGTCCTTGCCCGCGTCGAAGTACTACGTGCAGCAGATCGCGCCGCTGATCCTGGGGAAACGCTGAGATCGGTGTCGGCCTTCCGCACGCGCGACGACTGGGTGATCGTGGCCATTTGCTCTGGTTTGAGAAACGAACTTTACGAAATTGACGAAGAGATCGAACTTAACTAAACTGGCGGAACTCCTTTCCCTATTCCTGTGGCAAGGCCAACAGGCGCAATGCGCAAGAACAGCGGGCATCCGTGAACGCACATGAACATCTTGACCGTCCCCTTCTCGGTTGCCCTTGACACCCCCACACGCCGCTCGGTTGCAACCGACCCCTACGCCAGCGTAGCGCAGACCGATGCGCTGCTGCGTTCGGGCGCGGTCTACCGGCGTGAGCGCATCCAGGCGGCCGACATGATCACCACCGACGAAGCCGCCGATCTGGCGGGCGCCACGCGCGTGACCATCAACGCCTGGATCAAGGCCGGCCGCTGCATCGGTGTCTCGCACCTGCGGCGCGGCTTCAAGCTGCCGCGCTGGCAGTTTGAACCCTTTGTGTTCCCTCACCTTCAGCCGCTGTCACAGGCGCTGGGCACCACCGATGGCTGGCCACTGCTGGCCTTCCTGGAAAGCCCGCACCCTGCGCTGGATGGCCAGACGCCCCGCGTGGCGTTGGAGCAAGGGGTGGACGCGCAGCGCGTGCTGGGCCTGGCAACAGCAGAGGGACATTGATGCCCCCTGCCCATGAACCTCAAAGAACTCAAACCCCCGCTGATTGAGCTGCCCGCCGGGCAGGTATTTTTTCGAGTGCAGTTGCTGCGCGCACGGCCCGGCACTGTCAAAACCAACGGGCTGCTGTTGCCGCCGGCCGGGGTGTTGTCGGGGCGCTTCTGCCTGCCGGATCAGGTCACCGCCTATCTGGCCGACAGTGCCGACACCGCGCTGTTCGAGTCGCAGTTCCGCCGCGACACGGCCAGCCGCAGCCTGGGCGATTTGCGCAAGCGCGCATTGCTGCGGTTCACCACCACCCAGCCGCTGCGGCTGGTGGATCTGCGCCCTCTGGCGGAGCCGTATCCGCTGCTGCAGAGCCTGCGCATCGCGCAGACCCAGGCGTTGGCCCGAGACTGCTTCAAGGCGGGCCAGCAAGGCCTGGTCTACGCATCCGCACAGCACCCGCAACACGTCTGCGTCTGCCTGTTTCCGAATGGCATCACGGCGCTCAAGCGCCAGCAGCAATGGCCGCTGGTCAAGCCCGGCACACGCCAGCTGCTCCATGCGGTGGTGGACGCGGCGCGTCGGTCAGGGGTGCCGCTGCTGGACATAGACGCATCTGAGTGACATCAGACCGCAGCGGCCTGCGCGCGCGGTCTCGCCAGCAGGCGCATCCCGATGGGCACCACCAGCATCAGCGCCGCCGCCACCCACAGACCGATGGCGATGGGGCTGCCCACGAGGATGGCCGCGTCGCCGTTGCTGATGGACAGCGCGCGGCGCAGGTTCTGTTCCATCATGTCGCCGAGCACGAAGCCCAGGATCAGCGGTGCCATCGGTATGCCCTGCTTGCGCAGCAGGTAGGCGGCAAAACCCAGCCCGGTCATGAGAACAAGGTCAAACGTCGTGGCGTGCACCGCGTACACGCCCACGCTGCTGACGGCCACGATGCCGGGCACCAGCAGCCAGTTGGGCACGCTCAGGACTTTGGTGAACACGCCCACCAGCGGGATGTTGAGCACCAGCAGGATCACGTTGGCCAGGAACAGCGAGGCGATCAGGCCCCACACCAGATCGGGCTGCTGGGTGAACAGCGCCGGGCCGGGTGTGATGTTGTAGAGCGAGAGCGCGCCGACCATGACCGCCGTGGTGCCCGAGCCGGGCACGCCCAGCGTGAGCATGGGCACGAAGGAGCCGGTGGCGGCCGAATTGTTGGCCGCTTCAGGCGCGGCCACGCCGCGGATGTCGCCCTTGCCGAAGGTGCCTTCGGTGTCGGTCAGGCTTTTTTCCATCGAATACGTCATGGCGCTGGCGATGGTGGCGCCCGCGCCCGGCAGCACGCCCACGCCAAAGCCCACCACGCTGGAGCGCAGGGTGCCCCACCAGGTGGCCTTGAGTTCCTTCCAGTTGAAGAGCATGCGCCCGGTCTGCGTCACCAGTCCGGCGTTGCTGTGGTGTTCCTGCAGCATCAGCAGCAGCTCGCTGATGGAGAACACGCCGATGACGACCACCACGAACTGGATGCCGTCGGAGAGGTGGATGTCGCCGCCCGTGAAGCGGTAGACGCCCGAGTTCGAGTCCAGGCCCACGCAGGACATCGAGAGGCCGATGAGGGCGGCCAGCCCGGCCTTGACGGGCGCGTCGCCCATGAGCCCGGCGATGCAGGCGAAGGCGAAACACATGAGCGCGAAGTACTCGGCCGGCCCGAAGGACAGCGCCCAGCTCGCCAGCAGCGGCGCCATCAGCACGATGCCGATGGTGGCCACCAGTGAGCCCACGAAAGAGCTCCAGGCCGAGATGGACAGGGCCACACCGCCCAGGCCCTGGCGCGCCATGGGGTAGCCATCGAGCGCGGTCATGATGGCGCCCGCGTCGCCGGGCACGTTGAGCAGGATGGACGAGATGCGCCCGCCGTATTCGCAGCCGATGTAGACGGCGGCCAGCAGGATCAGCGAGGTCTCGGGCGGCAGCTTCATGGCAAAGGCCAGCGGCATCAGGATGGCCACGCCGTTGATCGGGCCCAGGCCAGGCAGCAGGCCGACGATGGTGCCGATGAGGCAGCCAAAGGCGGCGATCAGCAGATTGGTGGGGCTCAGCGCCACGCCGAAACCCGCCACCAGATGTTGAAGGATGTCCATGTCAGCTCCCTCCGAGCAGTGAAGCCAGCGGGCCGGCGGGCAGCACCACGTCGAGCAGCTTGTCGAACAGCAGGAACAGCACTCCGCCCAGCGCGGCGCCACCGGCCAGCGACTGTTTCCAGCTGCCGCCAAACGCCATGCCCACCGGCAGCGCCATCAGCGCCGTGGCGAGCACAAAGCCCAGCCACTGGAACAGCAGCGCGTAGACCAGCACGGCACCCGCGCACAGGGCGGTGGCCTTCCAGGGAACACCACGGAAGGCCTCGGCCCCGGCCGCAGGCCGCAGCACCAGCCACAGGCCACTGAGGCCCAGGCCGCACGCCAGCAGCAACGGGAAGGCGCGCGGGCCGACGGGTTCGTAGGAGATGGCGGCGGCATAGTCCTGCGCGGCCCAGGCCATGGCGGCGGACGCGACAACACACACCGCACCGAGCAGGCGGTCACTCATGAGGGGACTCCGGTGAGGGGAAGGGGGGGCGCCACCGCTGAGGTGGCGGCGTTCAGCAAGGCCGTGGCCTTGCGGGGATCACTTGGCGGGCACGACGTTCAGGCCGAACTCTTCGGCCAGCTTGCGGTAGCCGGCCACCTGCTTCTTGACGTAGGCGTCCAGCGGTGCGCCGGTCAGGGCCATGGGGAACAGGCCGCGCTCGCTGCGCAGCTTGTCGTAGGCGGGCGTGGCCATCAGCTGGGTGAAGGTGTCGGCCCAGACCTTGTAGTCGGCGTCGCTCACCTTGGGGCCGACGTAGAAGCCGCGCACGATGGGCCATTCGACGTCGTAGCCCTGTTCGGCGGCGGTGGGGATGTTCGCCATGTCGCCGGTCAGGCGCTTGTCGTTCATCACCGCCAGGATGCGGATCTTGGCGCCTGCTTTTTGCTGCTGCTGGGCTTCGGCCGCGTCGCCGGTGAACACGTGGATGTGGCCGCCTTGCAGCGCGGTGAGCGCTTCGCCACCGCCTTCAAAGGCCACGTAGCGCATGGTCTTGGGGTTCACGCCGCCAGCGCGCGCGGTCAGCGCGGCCTTCATCCAGTCCTGGCTGCCCACGGTGCCACCCGCGCCCAGCACCACCTTGGTCGGGTCAGCCTTCATCGCGGCCATCACGTCCTTGAGGGACTTGTAGGGCGAGTTCTCGGCCACCACCACCGCCCCGTAGTCGGTGCCGATGGCGGCGAGCCAGCGCACGTCGTTTTCGTTGTAGCGGCCGAACTTGCCCTGGGCCAGGTTGAGCAGCGAGCCGCCCGAGAACGCGACGATGGCGTTGGCCGCGTCGGGCTTCTGCGCGATCACGGTGTTGTAGGCCACGGCGCCGATGCCGCCAGGCATGTAGGTCACGCGCATCGGGTCGGCGATGAACTTGCCCTCCTGCAGCGCGCTCTGCACCAGCTTGCAGGTGAGGTCGAAACCGCCACCGGGCTTGGCGGGGGCGATGCACTCGGTTTTTTCCAGGGCGCCCGCAGCGAAGGCGGTGAGGGCGCTGGCCGAGACGGCCGCGGCGATGAACTTGGAAGCGATGCTCATGAAAGTGTCTCCTCGAAGGGGTGGAATCCTCGCAACGGAGGTGCTGCGATGAGGGCACTGTAGAAAAGACGCACTTTCAGAGCGCTTTCAGGCCAGGGGCGAATTTTTCAGGGTTTACCCGCATGAAGCGACGGGTCGCCGGTGCCGGCCAGTTCCATCGTGACGGCCAGCCCGCGCCCCTCGGGCCCGGCGCTCACCCGCATCTCGCCGCCATGGCGCTCGGCCACGGTGCGCGCAATCGCCAGCCCCAGGCCGGAACCGGGCAACTGACCGTGGCGGCCTCGGAAGAAGCGCTCGCCGGCGCGTGCCAATTCCTCAGGCGGCAGGCCAGGCCCGTCATCGACAACGCTGAAGCGCACCAGGCGTCCTTCGGCGGCCACGGCGAGCGTCACGTGGCAACCCGCGCCGCCGTGGCGGATGGCGTTGTGCAGCAGGTTGGACAAGGCTTCCTTCAGCAGGCCGGGCTCGCCGCGAAAGGGCAGCGTGGCCATGGGCGCGTGCAGGCCCAGGTCCACCCCCTGCTCGCGTGCCAGCGGCCACCAGCGACGCACCAGGTCTTCGGCCAGCACCACGGCGTCCAGCGCCTCGGGCTCGGGCGCGGCACTGTCGGCCTTGGCCAGCGAGAGCATCTGGTTGGTCTGGCGGATGGTCTCGTCCAGTTGCTGGCGGATGTTGTCCATCACCTCGCGCAGCGCGGCGGGGTCGGCCTCGCGCTGGGCAAAGGCCACCTGGGTGGCCAGCGTGGTCAGTGGCGTGCGCAGTTGGTGCGAGGCGTCGTCCACGAACTGGCGGCGCGCTTCGGCTTGCTCGTGGTTGCGCTGAATGTGGTGGTTGATGGCGCCCACCAGCGGCAGCAGCTCGGCGGGCACGCCGTCGCTGCCCATCGGGGTCAGGTCCTGCGGGGCGCGGGCCTCCACGTCCTGGCGCAGGCGGGCCAGCGGTCGCATGGCCCAGGCGATGGCCAGGCCGAACAGGGTGCTGGCCACGGCGACCAGCAGGAAGTCGCGCGCCACCGACTGCAGCACCAGGCTGCGCTGAAAACCGGTGCGGGCCTCCAGCGTTTCGGCCACCTGGATCACCACCCGCTGCGGTCCCGCCTGGCCGGCCAGCGGCGTGGCCAGTTCACGCGCGTAGCTGCCCACGCGCACCGGCTCGCCAAAGTACACACCCTCGTGAAACTGCGGCTTGCCCGAGAGCAGGGGCTTTGGCGGCGGCGGCAGGTCGGAGCTGCCGATCTCGACCAGCCCGTCTTCGGTGGCCACGCGGTAATACACCTGCCCGTTGGCGGTGAGTTCGAAGAATTCGAGCATGCGGTAGGGCAGCTCCACGCCCAGGCCGCCGCTGGCGGTGGAGATGCTGGAGTCGATGGACTTGACCGCGCCCAGCAACGAGCGGTCGTAGGCGGCGTCGGCCGCTTCGCTGGCGGTGCGCCAGGCCAGCCAGAGTTCGGCCGAAAACACCAGCAGCAGGCCAGGCACCAGCACCGCCAGCAGCATGCGGCGGATGCTGCCGCCCAGCCAGCGTGGCATCTTCACGGCGGGCATTCCAGCAGGTAGCCCATGCCGCGCAGGGTGGTGATGCGCACCGGCGAGGCTTCCAGCCGCTTGCGCAGGCGGTGCACCAGCACCTCGATGGCTTCGGGGTTCACGTCCTGCTCGTCGGAAAACACGCGTTCCACCAGTTCGCGCTTGGACAGGGCTTCGCCGCTGTGTTGGATCAGTGCGCGCAGCAGCGCGTGTTCGCGCGGGGTGAGGGTGAGCGGCTCGTGTTGCAGGCGGAACTGTTTGGTGGCGCTGTCGTAGCCCAGCGGCCCGCAGGCAAAGCGCGGGTGTTCGTTGCCCCGCGAACGGCGGATCAGCGCGATCAGGCGCGCTTCGAGTTCACTCACCTCGAAGGGCTTGGCCAGGAAGTCGTCGGCGCCGCCGTGCAGGCAGCTCACGCGCTCCATGAGCGAATCGCGCGCGGTGAGGATGAGCACGGGCAGGCGTTCGTCGGCCTCGCGCAGGTCGGTCAGCACATCGTGCCCGCCCAGGCCGGGCAGACCGAGGTCGAGGATGAGCGCGTCGTACTTCGTGGCCTTGAGGCTGCGTCGCACCAGGCGGCCGTCGTTCACCCAGTCGACCTGGAAGTCGTTCTGTGCGAGCGCCTTGACCAGCCAGGTGCCCAGTTCGGTTTCGTCTTCGGCGAGCAGGATGCGCATGGCGCCATTGTCGGACAGAAGCCGGTGGGCAGGCTCCGTGGTTCACTGCACGGGGTCATCCGTTGGCGTGGTCGTCGGGTGCGGGCGGCCGCACATCTGCCGCTGCGCCATGGCATCAGCGCTGGTGCGGAAACAGGCGCTCGATCGGGCAGTGGGTCTTGATGAAAGGGGATTTGATGACGATGTAGCTGAAGTACTTCGCAATGCCGATGTTGCGTTCCAGCAGGTCTTCAATGACCTCCTGGTAGTGGTTGACCCCTCGGGTCAGGAAGCGCAGCAGGTAGTCGTAGCCGCCGCTCACCAGGTGGCATTCGAGCACCTCGTCCACTTCCCGGATGGCCGCCTCGAAGCGGGCGAAGTCTTCGCGGCGGTGGTCTGACAGCGTGACCTCGGTGAACACCGTGAGCGTGTCGCCCAGCTTTTCCAGCCGCAGATGCGCGCCATAGCCTGCGATGTAACCCGCCTGCTCCAGCCGCTTGACCCGGATGAGGCAGGGGCTGGGTGACAGGCCCACCGCATCGGCCAGGTCCACATTGGTCATGCGCCCGTTCTTCTGCAGTTGGGCCAGGATGCGCAGGTCGAGTCGGTCGATCTTGGTGGCGTCGTTCATCGCGGTGTCCTGTGGACTGTTGGGAATGCTGGCATTTTGCCGCTGCGCAGGTGTTTGCAGGGCTATGGAATACCAGTGTTCAGTCTTTCAGCGCAGCGCGCACGTCGGGCGCGGCCAGCACGTCGTCGAGTGTCTTTTTCAGCCGCTCGAACATCAGGCCGAAGTCCGACTCGGTGAAGGTGAGGGCCGGGGCGAAGCCCAGGATGTTGTCGCCGAACGCGCGGAAGACGATGCCGTTCTGGTAGGCGGTGGCCGCCATGCGGTTGGGCAGGTCCAGCGCGGCGTCGAAGCCAGCCTTGGTGGATTTGCTGCTCACCAGCTCCAGCGCACCCAGCAGGCCGCGGTGGCGCGAATCGCCCACCAGCGGGTGGGACAGCAGGTCGTCCAGCCCCTGGCCAAAGGCGCTGGCCACGCGCTGGCCATTGGCCAGCACGCCACCTTCTTCGTACAGGCGCAGCACTTCCAGGGCCACCGCGGCGCTTACCGGGTGGGCCGAGTAGGTGGCGCCGTGACCGATGGGGGCGCCCTTGGGCGCGCCGTCGGCTATTGCCGAGTAGACCTTGTTGCTCATGAGCGTGGCGCCCATGGGCACGTAGCCCGAGGTCAGGCCCTTGGCCACGGTCATCAGGTCGGGCTCCACACCTTCGGCGTCGCACGCGAACATGGGGCCGGTGCGGCCGAAACCGGTGATGACTTCGTCCACCACGAACAGGATGTCGAGCGCGCGGGCGGCTTCGCGCATGGCCTTGAGCCAGCCCTTGGGCGGCACGATCACGCCGCCCGAGCCCTGGATGGGTTCGCAGAAGAACGCGGCCACGTTCTCGGCGCCCAGTTCGGCCACCTTGGCCTTGAGGGCCGCCACCGAGGCGTCGATGATGGCCTGCCCATCGGCAGGGTTGGCGGCGCGGTAGGGGTTGGGTGAGGGGATGTAGTGCTGCGTGGGCAGCGGCAAATCAAAGCCACGGTGGAACACGGGCAGCGCCGTCAGCCCCGCGCCGGTGGACGACGAGCCGTGGTAGCCGCGCTCCAGCGCAATGAAGTGCTTCTTGCCCGGCTTGCCGATGGCGTTGTGGTACTGCACGATGAAACGCACGGCCGCGTCCACGGATTCAGAGCCACCCAGCGTGAGGTACACGTGCTGCAGCGAGGCCGGCGAGATCTGCACCAGCTTGGCGGCCAGGCGAATGGCGGGCTCGCTGCTGAAATGGAAGTAGCCCGTGGCGTAGGGCAACTGACGCATCTGTTCGGCGGCGGCCTGCACCACGCTCTCCTGGCCGTAACCCACGTTCACGCACCACAGGCCGGCAAAGGCGTCGAGCAGTTGTTGGCCCTTGCCGTCGGTCAGCCAGATGCCCTGGGCGCCGGTGAGGATGTTGGGGCCGCGCTTTTCGTGCACGCGCCAGGGTGCGACGGGGTGGATGAGGTGGGCGCGGTCCAGCGCGTCCAGCGCGGCGATCTGGGGAAGGGCTTCGGAGTGGGTCATGGCGGTATCCGTTGGTGACAGAGGACAAGGACACGAGGGGCGGTGCGACCAGCATCGCCGCTCTTCTTCATGTGTCCAAGGTTAGGGGGATTACCGGCCAAGGTGGTGCTGCATTGAGGGGCTTGCACGCAGTAGCGTGCGGTTGTTGGAGGCCAGACAGCACATCGTTTGGCCGCGACCGTTCCGGACGCGTTGGTGTGCAGCGCGGTGTGCGGCGGTCACCCGAATCGCGTTGGCAAAAAATGCCGGAACCCCATTGGATTGACAACGAATCTGCGTGGAGTCGGATGCGATATGGCATCTCCTGAACGGGGGGCAGCCATAGACTAATTCCGTCTCAACGCAGAGGATCAATCCATGACCTTCCAACCCAAATTCATCAGTTTCGATTGCTACGGCACCCTCATCAACTTCGAGATGGGGCCGACGGCCAAAGTCCTGTTCAAGGACCGTGTACCGGCCGACCGCATGCCGGCCTTCCTGGACAGTTTCCGCGCCTATCGCCTCGACGAGGTGCTGGGCGACTGGAAGCCGTTTTTCGACGTGGTGGAGAATTCCATTCAGCGCGCCTGCAAGAAACATGGCATCGAATGCCTGGCCTCGGACGTGGCCGCTTTGTACGCTGCGGTGCCGACCTTTCAGCCGCATCCGAACGTGGTCGAGGTGCTGGAAGCGATCGCGCCACACGTGCCGCTGGTGATCCTGTCCAACTCGATGGTGGACCTCATTCCCCACAGCGTCGCGCACCTCAAGGCCCCTTTCCACAAGGTGTACACCGCCGAGGAAGCGCGCGCCTACAAGCCACGCATGCAGACCTTCGAATACATGTTCGACCAGCTCGGCTGCAGGCCCGAACAGATGATGCATGTCTCGTCGAGCTTTCGGTACGACCTGATGACGGCGTCCGACCTGGGCTTCATGGCCAAGGCCTTCATCGACCGTGGTCACGAGCCCACGTCGACCAACTACGGCGTGAGCCGTCTGACCGACGTTCGTCAGCTGCCGGCTCTGCTGGGTCTGTGATGTTCAGCCCCGATGCACACCGTGGTCCACCCGGGGCGGCGGCACCGGAAGGCCCGAACGAGGCCGCGGAGCTGAGCACCGCGGCGCCCAATCTCGCTCCGGCCGAGGTGCAGGCGCTGGTGGCGCGCCTCTACGGCATTGACGGCAGCAGCATCCATCCCCTGGCCGGCGAGCGTGACCAGAACTGTGCGGTGGAGACGGCAGAAGGCACCCGCTATGTGTTCAAGATCAGCAACCCCTCCGAGCCGGTGCCGCTGGTCGATTTCCAGATCGCCGCCCTGGAGCACGTCGCCCGCACATCGCCCAGCCAGCCCGTTCCCCGCGTGGTGCGCACGCTGGACGGACGAACGCGCGACACCGTGGTGCTTGCTGACGGTGCACGGACCTCGGTGCGCATGCTCACCTACCTGGAGGGCATCCAGATCCGGGAGACGCCGCGCACCGCCGCGCAGCGCGTGGCGATGGGCCGGACACTGGCCGAACTGAACCTCGCCCTGCAGGGCTTCACGCACCCCGCAGCCACGCACGACCTGCTCTGGAACGTGTCGGCCGCGCACCGGCTCACGGTGCAGCTGAACAGCCTGCCCCAAGGGCCAAGGCGCACGCTGGCACAGGCGTTCATGGCGCGCTTCGCCGAGCATGTGCTGCCCCGCCTGGGTTCGCTGCGGGCGCAGGTGATCCACAACGATTACCACCTCTACAACGTGCTGGTTGCGCCCCATGACCAGGCGCGCATCACCGGCATCATCGACTTCGGCGACATGCTCCATGCGCCCCTGGTCGGTGAGGTGGCCACGGCCGCCGCCTTCCACATGACCGGCAACGCCGACCCGTTCGAGGGACCGTCGCAGTTCGTCGGCGCCTACCAGACCGTGCTGCCTCTGACCGAGCCGGAGCAGGAGATCGTTGGCGACCTGATGGCGACGCGCCACCTCATCACCGCCCTGATCTCGGAGTGGCGCGCCCTGCGCTATCCCGAAAACCGGGCGTACATCATGCGCCACAACCCCGCAGCCTGGGAGGCGCTGTCGCAGTTGGCGGACCTTCCTCGCCACGAAGTGCGCGACCGCTTGTTGACTCCCTCTCTGAAAGGATTCGCTTCATGAAAACCACCGCCGACTTCAACATGGTCAACGCCTACATTCCCGGGCGCGCCAACATCGAACCCGCCACCGAGGCCATGATTGCGCGGCGCAATGCGCTGCTTGGCCCGGCCTACCGGCTGATGTACGAACACCCGCTGCACATCGTGCGCGGCGAAGGCGCGTGGCTGATGGACCCACAAGGCCGCCGCTACCTGGACGCGTACAACAACGTCACCTCGCTCGGGCACTGCCACCCCGCAGTGGCGGAAGCCATCTGCCGCCAGGTGCAGACCCTCGCGACCAACACGCGCTACCTGCACGACACCATCCTGGAGCTGGCCGAACGCCTGCTCGCCAGCGTGCCTGGTACCGACCTGGCCCACCTGATGCTGACCTGCACCGGCAGCGAGGCCAACGATCTGGCCTACCGCATTGCCAAGGTGCGCACCGGCGGCACGGGTGTGATCGTTACCGACACGGCCTACCACGGCATCACCGACGCCGTGTCGCAGTTCTCGCCATCGCTGGGGCCGACGGTCGACCTTGGACCGCACGTTCGCCTGGTGCCGGCGCCCCGCCAGTACCACGCTGAGGGCGCCGACCTGGGCGAGCGCTTCACCCGCGACGTGGAGGCGGCCATCGCCGACCTGCAGCGCCACGGCATCAAGCCGGCGGCCCTGATCGTCGATTCGCTCTTCACCAGCGACGGCATCCTGCCCGAGCCTGCGGGCTTTCTGAAGGGTGCGGTCGAGGCGATCCAACGTGCCGGCGGCCTGTTCATCGCCGACGAAGTGCAGCCCGGCTTCGGACGCACCGGCGGGCACATGTGGGGCTTCCAGCGCCACGGCCTCAAGCCCGACATCGTCACCCTGGGCAAGCCCATGGGCAACGGCCAGCCCATCGCCGGTCTGCTCGCGACCGCCGACGCGCTGGCGGAGTTCGGCGAGTACTCGCGCTACTTCAACACCTTCGCCGGCAACACCGTCTCGTGCGCAGCGGCCCTGGCCGTGCTGGAAACCATCGAACGGGAACAGTTGATGCCGCATGCCGCCAAGGTCGGCCAGCTGCTGCTCGACGGCATCGCCGGGCTCGCCGCCAGGCACGAGGCCATTGGCGATGTGCGCGGAGCGGGGCTCTTTGTGGGCGTCGAGCTCGTGTCGGACCGCACCACGCGGGCGGCGGACCGCGGCCTGACCAGCCGGGTGGTCAACCTGATGCGCGACAAAGGCGTGCTGCTCAGCGCCTGCGCCCAGGGCCACAACGTGCTCAAGATCCGTCCGCCGCTGGTGCTGTCGGCGGAGCAGGCCGGCATGGTGATCGATGTGCTGGACCAATCCTTGGCCGAGGCGCAACTCACATCGCCCAGGTCGGCCTGACGGTACGATGGCGCCATGAGTTCTGCAGTTTCGTTCGACCGGTTTGACCTCAAGATCCTGGTGCGGCTTCAGCGCGAGGGCCGCTGCTCGAACGTTGATCTGGCAAAGGCTGTGGGCCTCAGTCCCAGCCCGTGTTTGCTGCGCACGAAGCGGATGCAAGAGGTCGGACTGATCCGAAGCTATGGCGCCGACATCGCACTGGAAAAGCTGGGTGACCACGTCATCGTGTTCTCTGAGGTCACCCTCGGCAGCCACACGCCCCACGACTTCCGAAAGTTCGAGGAAGCCGCCGCCAAGTACGAGGAGATCGTCGAGTGCTACAACGTCAGCGGCGGCTACGACTACCTGCTGAAGATCGTGGCGCCGGGCGTCGGTTACTTCCAGGCGCTGATGGACAAGATGCTGGAAGACGACATGGGCATCGAACGTTTCGCCAGCCGGATCGTCCTGCGTCAGCCGCTGAACCGGCGTGAATACCCCCTGAGCATCATCGCGAGCCGCAAGCGCTGGGAGTAAGGCTCGGGAGCGAGAGCGCAACGGCAGGATCTGCTGGCAGGTACCCACACAATCGCAGCCTGCTTTGTGCAGGCCCCTCAATACGGCATCGGCGCGAGGGGCATGCGGTCTAGACTTTTGGTGATCCACCCCCTGAACGACGAAACAGATCCACCATGTCCCCTCCGCTGCAACACATCCAGACCTCGACCCCGCTGCCGGCCTCCGCCGACGTGGTGGTGATCGGCGGCGGCATCATCGGCGTCTTCACGGCCTACTACCTGGCCAAGCGCGGTGTGTCGGTCGTATTGCTTGAAAAGGGCCGGATCGGCGCCGAGCAATCCAGCCGCAACTGGGGCTGGTGCCGGCAGCAGAACCGCGACGCCCGCGAACTGCCCATGGCGAGCAAGAGCCTCGACCTGTGGGAACAATTCGCCTCCGAGAGCGGTGAAGACACAGGGTTCAACCGCTGCGGGCTCTTGTACCTGAGCAACGACGAGGCCGAGATATCGCGTTGGGCCAGCTGGGGCGAATTTGCCAAGACCGCCGGCGTGACCACCCACATGCTGAGCGCCCGTGAGGCCGCCGAGCGCGGGCGGGCGACCGGCCGCGCCTGGAAAGGCGGCGTGTTCTCGCCCACCGATGGCACCGCCGACCCCGGCAAGGCCGCGCCCGCGGTGGCCGCCGCGCTCATCAAGCTCGGTGGCAGCGTCCACCAGAACTGCGCAGCCCGCGGCATCGAGCTGGAGGGCGGGCGCGTCAGCGGCGTCATCACGGAAGCCGGCGTCATCAAGACCCGAACGGCCGTGCTCGCCGGCGGCGCCTGGGCGTCTTCGTTTTGTCGCCAGTTGGGCATTCGTTTTCCCCAGGCCACGGTCCGCCAGTCCATCCTGAGCGTGTCCCCGGTGGAAGACCGCTTGCCGGGTGCCCTGTTCAGCGCCGACGTGTCCGTGACGCGCCGCAGCGACGGACGCTACGCGCTGGCCATCAGCGGCAGCGGGCATGTGGACCCGACCATGCAGCTGTTGCGCTTCGCGCCTCAGTTCCTGCCGATGTTCGCCAAGCGCTGGCGCAACATCCGCCCGGGCGGCCTGGAAGGCATTCGCGGCGGCCATGAAACGTTGGCGCGTTGGCGGCTCGACGCGCCGACACCCATGGAGCGCGTGCGCATCCTCGATCCGAGGCCCGATGGGGCCATGATCCGGAAGATCCACCACCGCGCCGTCGAACTGCTGCCCCAGCTTCGCGAAGCCCAGATCACCCACACCTGGGCGGGCTATATCGACAGCACACCAGACGGCGTTCCCGGCATTGGCGAGGTGCCGGGTGTGCCTGGCTTCATCCTGGCCGCGGGCTTTTCCGGGCACGGCTTTGGCATCGGACCCGGCGCCGGCCACTTGATCGCGGACTTGGCCAGCGGCGCCCAACCGATCTTTGATCCCGCACCCTTTCGGCCGGAACGGTTCAGCGCTTCGGCGTGGGGCAAGGTGGCGGATTTCTAGGCCGAACCCCGCAAATCCCCAACCGTTTGCCGGCGCTGGTCACTCACCGGCATACACCTCGGCGAGGTTGCACAAATCCCAGTTTCCACCAGTCAGCACCACACAGACTTTTTCGTCGGGCCTGAGCTTCACGCTGCCGGCCAGCAGGGCGCCGATGCCGATGGAGGCGGCGGGCTCGGCGATCAGCTTCGCATCCCTGGCCAGCGCGCGCATGCCCGCAATGATGTGTTCGTCCTCGACGAGGATGATCTCGTCCACGTACTTTTCGATGATGGGAAAGGGGTTCTGCCCCGGCACGCTGATGCGCAATCCGTCCGCAATGGTGTTCCCCAACGGCAGCGAAGTGCGTTCCTTGTTGATGCGGCTGTGGAAGTACTTGGGTGTCAGGGCGGGTTCAGCGCCGATCACGCGCACCGAGGGCCGGGTTTCCTTGATGGCGGTGGCGATGCCTGAGATGAGGCCGCCGCCGCCCATGGGGATGATGACCGTGTCCACATCGGCCAGGTCTTCCAGGATTTCAAGGCCGATGGTGCCCTGGCCGGCCATGACCAGCGGGTCCTCAAAGGCGTGCACGACCGCGTAGTGGTGCTCTGCGGCGATTTCATACACACGCTTCCATCGGGCGGCGGTGTCGCCATCGAACAGCACCACTTCTGCGCCCAGGGCCTTGGTGTTCTCGATCTTGATCTTGGGCGTGGTCACGGGTACCACCAGCACCGCCTTGACGCCCAGCATCCGGGCGGCATAGGCCAGCCCCTGGGCGTGGTTGCCTGACGAGGTGGCGATGATGCCGTTGGCAATCGCTTCTTTGGGGAGAGACATCGACTTGTTCAGCGCGCCGCGGATCTTGAAGGCGCCGGTGATCTGCAGTGTCTCGGGTTTCAGATACAGCTGGCAGCCCACGCTGGGCTCGATCTTCTCTGCGCGCAGCAAGGGCGTGTGCCGGATGAGGGGCTTGAGCCGATCACGGGCCTGGTGGATGTCCGCAAGGGTGGGGTGTTCGAGCATGCTGATGGTCATGATCAAGAAATGAATTCGAAGGTGGTGCCGGTCTGGCTGGCGATGGCGTTGCGGTAGATCTTGGCTGCGGTGGTGTTGTCCTGGATGGCCATGCCGGTGGAGTCGAAGATCGTGATCTCGTGATCGGTCTCGCGCCCCGGTTTTTTGCCCAGCAGGATTTCACCCAGCTCCGCATGGATGTCTTCGCGGCGGATGATGTTCCGGTTCAACGGGTGCCAGGTTTCGCCCTTTTCGATGCACTGCGCGATCGAGTCGTTGACGATCTTGGCGCCCCTGAAAATCTCGGGCTCGAACTCCTGCTTGCCATAGGTGTCCGTGCCCATGGCCACGATGTGCGTGCCGGGCTGGATCCAGGCGGCTTCCACCAGTGCGCCTTTGCCGCGGGTGGTGGTGATCAGGATGTGTGCCTGTTCCACCGCCGCTTGCATGGAGCGGGCCATCACCACCGGAATGCCGAACTCTCCTTCGATGTCGGCCTTGTAGCGGGCGAGGTTCTCGGGGTGGTGGTCCCAGGCGTGGATTTCTTCGATCTTCATCACATGGTGGATGGCGCGGATCTGCATGCGGGCCTGTTTGCCGGTGCCGATGGAGGTGACGGTCTTCACATTCTTGCGCGCCAGGGCCTTGACCGACACCGCGCCGGCTGCGCCGGTGCGCAGGCCAGTGAGCAGGCTGCCGTCCATCACGCAGATGAGTGCGCAGCTGCGCGCGTCAAACAGCAGGACGGTGCCCATGCCGCTGGGCACGCCGTGGTCGATGGGATTGTTGGGGAATCCGCCGGACGAGGCCTTCATCGAGATGATCTCGTTGGCCGCGCTGTGGCTGATCTTGAAATCGATCTCGCCCGAGGGCGGCAGGTGGATGCAGGTATAGGGCGGTTGATTCACCTGGCCGCTGTTGAAGGCCTTGTAGGCCTCCTCCACGGTCTCGATGACTTCCTTCATGCAGATCAGACGGCCGACGTCCTCTTTGTTCAGCAACAGTGTTTTCATTGGTGTAGGTTCCTGATTCAGTAGCCCCGAGCCCGGTCGACCAGCCCGATCATGGGCAAGCCTTGCTGATGCCGGCGCAGGTTGTCGATGACGGCGTCGACGGCGGTTTCGGGCTGGGTCATGCTGGCGATGTGGGGCGTGAGCACCACCTGGGGATGGGTCCAGAACGCATGCCCTGGCGGCAGTGGCTCGGGTTCGCAAACGTCCAGCACGGCGCGGGAGAGCTGGCCTTCGTCCAGGGCGCGCAGAAGATCGTCCTGCACCAGGTGCGCGCCTCTGCCCACGTTGATCAGCGCGGCGCCACTGGGCAACTGGTCGAACAGTGGCTTGCAGAGAATGCCGCGGGTGCTGTCGGTCAGCGGCAGCAGGCAGATCAGGATGTCGGTGCGGGCCAGAAACGCCGTCAGACCTTCAGCACCGGCATGGCATTCAACGCCCGCAATCTGCTGCTGCGACCGGCTCCAGCCCGCGCAGGGAAAACCGAAGCTGCCCAGGCGCTCCAGCACGGCGCGCCCTAGCACACCCAGGCCCAGCACACCGACACGCCGCGAGCCGGCGGGGTGCACGCGATGGGCTTCCCAGCGACCTTCCTGCTGCTGCTGGCGGTAGGTGGACCAGTCGCGGTGCAAGGACAGCACGGCCAGCGTCGCGTATTCGACCATGCCGTTGACGATGCCGGACTCGACCATGCGCACCACCGGCAGCGTCTCGGGAATGACCGAGAAGTCGAACTGGTCGATACCGGCGCCGGTGGAAAACAGCACTTCCAGATTCGGGAACCGGGTGGCCAGGTCCGCGGGCGGTTCCCAGGCGGCGAGGTAGCGCACGGCTCGCGGGTCCGGCACGTCGGGCCAGATGCGAAACGGCAACTCCGGCAGCTGCTGTGCGAAGCGCTCAGCCCACACCGCGCCGCGGACGGGGTCGGACTTGTAGAGAAAAGTCATGTGTAAAACCCGTTGACAACCAGCTTCCGCCGCTTTATTCGGCGCTGAGTCTGGCGATTTCGCGCATCAGCAGCGGTGGGCTGGCCAAGACCGGGCATTTCAGTTCCGCAGCGAACACGTCGCGCAAATGCGCCAGCGATGCCTGGGCCAGCACCAGCACATCGACCTCGCTGGCCATCTCGGTGGCTGCTTCATGAAGCATGGCGTCGTGCTGCGCACGGTCACCGGCCATCAGTGCCTGGTAGGCCTCGGGGCGCAGCACCGTCTTGATGGTGATCTCGCGCCCTTGCTCCGCCGCGTGCGCGCGCAGCAGTGCGTTGCTCGGTTCCACCGTGCTGCTGGCCGTGCACAGCAGGCCAATGCGCGGGCCGCTGCGCGCCGCTTCCGCCATCATCGGGTCGTCGATCTTCAGGATCGGCTGTTGCACGAGGCGCCGCGCGATATCGACGGCCGGCGATGTGGATGAACAGGTGACAACGATGAGGTCGGGCTGCGCTTGCGCCGCCAGCACGATCTGATCCACCACGCGCCGGTACACCAGCGGTTGCGGTGCTCCGCGCAACAGGTCTTGCAACAGGCTTTCGTTGAGGATGTGGAAGCAGTCGGCGGTGGGAAATTCGGCGCGCATACGCGCGCGGAAATCATCGACCAGGAAACCGACGGTATGGACAAAGGCGATGCGCTGGGTCATTCAAGTGCTTCCTGTGAGCGGGTGTCTTCTAGATGTCGAGCTTGAAGACCGACTTGAGTTCTTCGATCTGCTCGGCGTTCAAGGGGCTGGTCGGCGTGTTGCGCAGCAGCAGGAAGAGCTTGGCCGTCTCTTCCAGTTCCTCCGTGGCGTAGACGGCCGCTTCGAGCGAGGTGCCGGAGACCACCGGCCCGTGGTTGGCCAGCAGCACGGCGCAATGCTTGCGCGCCAGGCCGCGGATCGCGTCGCCGAGCGCAGGATCGCCGGGGCGGTGGTAGGGAATCAGCGGCAGGCGGCCAATCTTCATCACGAAGTAGGGCGTCAAGGGCGGGATGCTGTCGTGATGGTTCAGGCCGCACATGCAGGAGACGGCGGCCGAATGCGTGGAGTGCAGGTGCACGATGGCGCCCGCGCCCGCGCGCTCCTCGTACATCGCGCGATGCAGGAAGGCTTCCTTGGACGGCGCATCGCCGCTGACGTGGCGGCCACTCCAGTCGAGCTTGGCCAGTCGTGCCGGATCGAGGCGGCCGAGGCAGGCATTGGTCGGCGTCAGCAGCCAGCCGTCGTCCAGCCGCACACTGATGTTGCCGCTGCTGCCGGCGGTCAAGCCGCGGTCGAACAGCGAGCGGCCGAATCCGACGATCTCTTCGCGCAATGTGGCTTCGTCGCGGCCGGTGGACATCATCGCGCTCATTGCAGCTTGTCCCAGGCCTTGAGGAAAAAATCCTCGCTGCCGAAATTGCCGGACTTCAGCGCGAGCGCCAACGGCTGTGCGCCATCGTCGTGCAGGGTGCTGGTCCACGGTACGCCAGGGTCGATTTCGGGGCCGATGCGCAATCCCTTCACGCCGAGCGCCTGGACGACCGCACCGGAGGTCTCGCCGCCGGCCACAATCATCTGGCCCACGCCGGCCTCTACCAAGCCGCGCGCAATGCTCGCCAGCGCATGCTCCACAAGATGGCCAGCCTGCTCGACGCCGAGTTCGCCCTGTACCTGCTTGACTGCTTCGGGCGTGGCCGTGGCATAGATCAAGACCGGTTGCTGCGCGATGTGACCACCTGCCCAGTTGAGCGCAGCCGACACCAGATCCTCCCCGCGTGCCAGCCGCAGCGGGTCGATGCCGAAGGATGGGAAGGTCGTGCGCATCACGTCCACCTGCCTTTGCGTGGCCACCGAACAGCTGCCCGAGATCACGGCGCGCAGGCCGCCGGTCTTCGGCAATGCATCGGCCACAGCATTCGCCGCCAGCAGGCCGCGGCTTCGGAAGTTTTGCGGCAATCCGAGCGCAATGCCGGAGCCGCCGGTTACCAGCGGCAGATCGGCACAGGCAGCACCAATGGCGTCGAGGTCCGCATTGGACAGTGCATCGACGATGGCAAAGCCGTGGCCCTGCTCGCGCAGCGCGTTGAAGCGTTCACGGATCGCCGCACCGCCCCTGCTCACCGTTGCAAAGTCGACGAGGCCGACCTTGCGCCGCACCTGCTGCTGCAGCACGCGCACCAGGTTCGCGTCCAGCATCGGCGTCAGCGGATGGTGGCGCATGCCAGACTCTTTGAGCAGCACATCGCCCACGAACAGATGGCCTTTGTAGAGGGTACGTCCGTTGGCGGGGAAGGCCGGGCAGGCGATGGTGAAATCGGTGTCCAGAGCCTGCATCAAGGCCTCTGCGACGGGGCCGATATTGCCGCGCGGCGTGGAGTCGAAGGTCGAGCAGTACTTGAAATAGAACTGCTGGAAGCCTGCCGCCTGCAACCAGCGCAGCGCGGCCAGCGACTCGGCCACCGCATCCTCGGCCGGACTGGTGCGCGACTTCAACGCGATCACCACCGCGTCGACATCCTCGGGCAGCGGCCCGTCCGGCACACCGATCCATTGCACGGTGCGCATGCCCGCCTTCACAAGCATGCCTGCGAGGTCCGTGCCGCCGGTGAAATCGTCCGCAATGCATCCCAACTGCGCTGTCATGGCCTGGCCTTTTTTTTATGCCGGGCGGTAGATCACGTACAACTTCGCCACGTTCTCGCGGCTGTCCCAGGTGCAAGAGGCCTTCTGCTCGATGAGGAAGATGTCGCCCTTGGAAAACGTGGCGCTGCGACCCGCTTCATCAACGAAGGTCACGCTGCCTTCGAGCAGGAACATCAGTTCCATGTGCCGGAAGAACATGGCGCGGCGCGCATAGGGCGTCGAGTCCCAGGTGCCGCAGGTGAATTCGCCGTCGGCCGAACGGTAGTCGGTGTGGTTGCGGCAAACCGGCGCTGGCGTGAGCAGCAGATCGGCCAGCGGTCCGCCCGCCGACGGTCCCATGGCCGGGTTCTCCTTGATCGGCACGATGGCACCATCGCCCGTCTGGCTGTTGTTGTAGCGGGTGAAGATCAGCGTCACCGGTCCTTGTGCGGACCAGGTGAACGCGGCGCCGTGCTTGAGCATCGCGCTCTGGTTGGGGCCCAGCGTCAGGGTGGAGTCCTGCTGCGTCAGGGTCAGGCTGCCTTCGTGGACGATGATGAATTCATCCGCCGGCAGGGACGGCACGGCACCGCTGCCAGATTTCAGCGTGATGACACCTGCGGTCACCGGGCTTGGAGCCCAATCCAGGACGCGGCGGCTGGACAGGAACAGGTCCTCTCCCGCCGCAGTGCTCACTGCGATGCCCTGGCTCTGGTCGCGCGCGAACTGGCGCAGATCCACAAAGGAGGGCGGGTTGGCCAGCATGGCCGCTGCTTGCTGCAAATTCGACATGGTTTGTTTGCGATGTGATGACGATGAATGGAAAGGCTAGGCCGCTTGCGTGGCCTGCTGGGAAAAACGCCCGATGTGGTAACACTCGATGGGTGTGGTCGTGGTGCCGGTGTGGATCAGTTCGGCCATCACGTCGCCCACGCCCGGGCCCAGCTGGAAGCCTTCGCCGGAGAAGCCGAACGCGTAGTACAGGCCCGGCACGCGCGCGCTCGGCCCCATGGCCGGCCGGCTGTCTTCCATGTAGCCCTCGATCCCGCTCCAGACGCGGATGATGTTCAGGTGCTTGAAGGCGGGCACCACGCGCGGTGCATTCGCCAGCTTGTACAGCGTCCTGCTCGGGTTCACGTAGGCGCGAAGGTTCACCATGTCCACCGGCTCATGGCCGCCGCCGCCGATGACGATGTTGCCGCGCGCCACCTGGCGGAAAAAGACGACCTGCTCGAACACGTCCGCGATGGCACCAATGGTCGGCTTGATGGCGTAAGGCACCGGTTCGGTGACGCACATCTGCGGCGCTTTGACGATCATCGGTACCGGTTCGCCGAAGCTGGCGCTGATGCGGTTGCCCCAGGCGCCGGCGGTGATGAGCGCCACAGGCGCACGGAAGATCCGGCCATCGGCGGCGGTCACGCGGAATTCCTCGCCGTCTTTTTCGACCGCCACGATCTCGGTGTTCTCAAACACCTGCGCGCCTGCGCGTGCGGCCGCCCGGCCGATGATCGGTGCCGCCAGACGGGGGTTCGCATGGCCATCGTTGGGGGCATAACAACCCGCCGTGATGTCCGGCCCCAGGTAGGGAAAGCGTTCGTGCAGCGCTTGCTTGCCCAACATCTGCATCCCCAAGCCGAAGTCCTTGGCGTCCTGCGCATACTGGACCATGCGTTCTTCGTGCGCCTGCGTGGTGCCGACGCGCAGGTGGCCGTTCAGCAGGAGCTCGACGTCCGCACCGAACAATTCCTTGAACTTCAGCCAGGTTTCGCGCGCGCGGTTGGACAGCGGCAGTTGTTCAAGGGGGCGCCCCATCCGGCGCGTGTTGCCGAAGTTGACACCGCTGGCCTGCTGGCCGATCAATCCCCGCTCCAGCAGGATGACGGACATTCCGCGCTGGCGCAAAAAGAAGGCTGCGGAGGCACCCATGATGCCGCCGCCGACGATGACCGCATCTGCTTTGTTCGTGCTCATTCCGTTTCCTCCCGCACCGCTATCGACAGCGGCTTGACCGGCGCCTGGCCGCGCAGCCGCCCGACTTGTTCCACCGGCACGCCGGCCGCGTGCGCGATGACCTCGGCTCCGGCGTGGCCGCAGTAGCGCCCCTGGCAGCGGCCCATGCCGACACGGCTCAGGGCCTTGGCCCGGTTGGCCTCCTGCGCGCCCATGTCGCACACCACACGGCGCAACTCTCCGGCGGTGATGGTTTCGCAGCGGCAGACGATGGCCTCGTCCGGCAGTTGCGCGGCCTGCTGCTGCGGCCAGGGAAAGGCCTGCGCCAGCCCCTGGCGGAACCGCTCCATGCCGGCCTGTTCGGCGCGCAGCCGCTGCAGCTCGGTCTGTGATGTCGGAAGGCCGAAGTCCTTGAGCACCGCCATGGCGGCCAGCCGGCCGGCGGTTTCGGCGGCGTCCGCGCCCAGCACGCGCGCGCCGTCGCCGGCCAGGTACACGCCGGGGACGGAGGTGCGGCCGTCTTCGCCAACCTCGGGCAGCCACTGCCGCGTCTCGGCATCGAAGCGGAAGGCACAGCGCGCCAGGTCGGCCAGCTGGGTCTCAGGGCGCAGGTGGTAGCCCATGGCGACCGCATCGCACTCGAAGCGGCGCGTGGCGCCGCCGGCCTCACGGACCGCCACGCCCTGCACGCCTGCGTCCGGCGAGCCGGTGATCTCCACCGGCGTGACGCCGGTCAGCACCGGCACGCCCGCGCGGCGGATGCGCGCCACCAGGGCCAGGCCCTTGAACAGCACGGCGGGCCGCGCGAGCAGCTTGGGCAGGGCGGCGATGCGGCGCGCGAAGGGCGAGGTGTCGAGCACGGCGGCCACCTGCGCACCGGCCTTGAGGTACTGCGCGGCCACCAGGTAGAGCAGGGGGCCGGTGCCCATGAACACCACGCGCTGGCCGATGGCGCAGGCCTGCGCCTTCAGGGCGATCTGCGCGGCGCCCAGGCTGTAGGTGCCGGCCAGTTGCCAGCCCTTGACGGGCATGAGGCGGTCGGTCGCGCCAGAGCAGATCACCAGCGCGTCGTAGGGCAGGGCCGATGAGATCTCGTCCTTGACGACATGCAGTTTCTTGTCGAAGACATTCCAGGCCAGGGTCCCGGGCCGGTAGTCGACCTGCTCGCGCAGCGCGTCGAAGCTGGTGTGCAGCGCCTCTGCGCGGCCGGCTTCGGTGCCGTAGAGCTGGGCGTAGGGGCGTGTGAAGTTGTCCGGCTGGCGGCGGTAGATCTGGCCGCCGTCGCGCCGGTTCTCGTCGATGACGGTGGGGCGCAAGCCGGCGGCCACCAGGGTCTGGGCGCAGCGCACGCCGGCGGGTCCGGCGCCGACGATGATCACGCGAGGTTGGGCCATGTCGCCTCCGGTTGCTTTGTGATGATGTGCATGCCTTCTTCCACGACGGTGGTGCAGGCGCGCAGGCGCTCGCCGCTGGCGGTCCACACCCAGCAGTCCTGGCAGGCGCCCATCAGGCAGAAGCCGGCGCGCTGGCCGTCGCCGAATTCCGATTCACGCAGGTGCCGCGTGTGGCTGAGCAGGGCGACCATCAGGGTATCGCCGGCGAGTGCGGCGACCATCTGTCCGTCGATCACGATGCGCACGCGGGCGCGGTTCTTCTCTGCCAGACGCACAAATCGTTGGCTCATGTCATGTCTCCTGGTGGCCTGCCCGGGAGCGGGCAGGGCGATGAGGTCAGCGGTCGTTCAGCAGAGCGCCTGCGTCACGATGGCAAACAGCCGGGGCGCGCCATCGGGGTGCTGCAGCGGCTCGCCGCGCACCATGGTGGTGGCCGCGTCCACACGCAGCAGGCCCAGGCTCTCCAGCCACTCGGCCAGGCCGGAGTCGAAGTCGATGTCGATGCGGGTGAAGCGACCGGCGTTCGTGCCCGCCAGGTGGGCGATCAGGGCCTTGGCGCCCTCCGTGTCGGGAGCGATCACGGGACCGATCACGTGCCCACGTCCAAAGCGGCGCAGGATGGCAAAGCCCTTCTGCGTGCCGTCGTGGTCCAGCACCACGCAGGCCTCGGCCTGGGCCAGCAGGCTGTCGATGAGTTGCGGCCGCGGCATGCCCCGGGCGTCTGCGTCCAGCCGATGCAGGGCCTGCGCCTCGTTCTGGCCTGCCGGGCGCAGCCGCCAGCCTTCGGGCAGCGCGATCAGCGGCGCGGGTTGCGCCACACCCTGGTGCTGGCGGATTTCACCGGTGCGCACGAAGCCCAGCCGCTCGTACAGGCCACGGCCTTCCATGGTGGCTTGCAGCAGCACGGTGTGGTGGTCCAGGCCATCCAGCAAGGCGGTCAGAAGCCGGTGACCAATGCGGCGCCCCTGGCAGGCGGGAGTGACGATGATCAAGCCCACGGTGGCGTGTCGCTCACCCCAGAGCCAGCGAAGGGCGGTGGCGATGATCTTTCCATCGCGCTCGGCCACCAGACCTTCCGCGAGCGCAAACACGTGCTCCCAGTCGGTCAGGCGATGGGGCCAGCGAAGCTCTGCGGACAGCGCCTGGGCATGAGGCAGGTCGGCTTCGGTCATGGGGCGAAGCAGCACGCCATCGTCAGCGGGGCTTGTGTCGCCAAGGGCGGGGAACGGGTTCTTCAACAGCATCTTCGTCAACCTGTTTCGTCGTTGATTTGCTTGCTATCTTGGACGACATCGCGCCATTTCGCCAGCGCGAATCAGGGTTTGCGAGCAATTCGAAAGCTTGCGCCGTGAGGGCCGGGGCTTTTGCAATTCGCTGCTGTGCGGGGCCTGCCTATGGTCACAAATGCTGGGGCTTACTGCATAGCATTCAAGACACCATCCGCCAGGGGGCTTTGGCGTCCGTTGAAGGACTTCTCCCTGGCACCTTTCTCCCATACCTCTCTTCATCGCCCCATGCAGATCTTTGACCCCCGATCCATTGCCGTCCAGAGCGCCCACTTCATCGGGGGCCGTGTGGTGCCCGACACCGCGTTGCTGAACGTGCTGCGCCCCTCCGACGGGCAGGTGCACGCCGGCCTGCCGCTGGCCGATGCCAGCACGGTGGATGCCGCCGTGCAGAACGCCTGGCAGGCCTGGCGCCACACCGACTGGGCGCGCCGCGCGCCGCGCGAGCGGGCCCGGGTGCTGCGCCGCTGGGCCGACCTGATCGAGGCCGAAGGCGAGCGCCTGGCCCAATTGGAGGCCGTGTGCTCCACCCGCCCGGTGCGCGACGCCGCGGCATGGGATGTGCCCTTCACGGCCGAGGGGCTGCGCTTCTTTTCCGAGTACGCGGACAAACTCGGTGGTGAGGTGGCGGCGACGCGCCACGACCACCTGGGCCTGGTGGTGGCCGAGCCCTATGGTGTGGTGGGTGCGATCACGCCCTGGAATTTCCCGCTGGTCATGGTGTCGTGGAAGGTGGGGGCTGCCCTGGCGGCCGGCAATGCAGTGGTGCTCAAGCCGTCGGAGATGACACCGTTCTCCGTCATCCGCCTGGCCGAACTGGCCATCGAGGCCGGTGTACCTGCCGGCATCTTCAACATCGTTCAGGGCGACGGCCGCACCACGGGCGATGCGCTCACGCGGCATCCGCTGATCAGCAAGATGACCTTCACCGGCTCCACCCGAACGGGCGCGGCGATCATGGCCAGTTGTGCCCTGCAGGGACCGAAGCCCGTGACGCTGGAGCTGGGTGGCAAGAGCCCGCAGCTGGTGTTCGACGACGTGCCCGACGTGGACCGCGTGGCGGGCATCGTTGCCCGTGCCATCACGGGCAACGCGGGTCAAGTCTGCGTGGCGGGTTCGCGCCTGATCGTGCAGCGCGGGGTGGCCGAAGCGCTGATCGATGGCATCGCGCAGCGCTTCGGTGCGCTCAAGCCGGGCGCCACCTGGGATGGGCAGGCGACCTTGCCGCCCATCATTTCGGCCCAGCAGGCGGCGCGCATGCTGGACATCGTGGAACGCGCGCGGGACGCCGGTGCACAACTGCGTTGCGGCGGAGGCCTCTTCGATGGCGGCCCGGGCGGCGCGTACTTCCAGCCCACGCTGATCGAGGGCGTGACCGCGGACAACCCGGCGGTGCAGGAAGAGATCTTCGGCCCCGTGCTCACCGTGCAGACCTTCGACACCGAAGAAGAGGGCCTGGCCTTGGCGGCGCACGAACACTATGGACTGGCCGCGGGTGTGCACACGGCCGACATCGGCCGCGCCATGCGCGCCATGCGTGGCCTGTCGGCCGGCACCGTCTGGATCAACCGCTACGGGCGCAGCGACGACTTCGTGATTCCCACCGGCGGCTACCACCAGTCGGGCATCGGCAAGGACCTGGGGCGCCAGGCGGTGGAGGCCAACTTGCGCTTCAAAAGTGTGCTGATGGACTTTGCTGCGACGCACCAATGATGGGTTTCTGCACACATCAAGTGCGCACCACACGACATGCTGACAAGCCCCATGAAATGCGCAACTTTGTCTCGTCAGGCCACCCCATTTCCCTACGCGACCGATTCGGTTGAATGCTCCAATCACTTCGTCATCACCCTGTCGCAAACAGCCAAACAAGGATGCGACCCGCGACGGTCGGCAACCGAACTTTCAAGGAATCGAGACCATGATTTTTCGCCCCAAGTACGTGACCTTCGACTGCTACGGCACGCTCACCCGTTTTCGCATGGGTGAGATGACGCGCGAGCTGTTCGCGGACCGCATCCGGCCGGAGCAGATGGAGCAGTTCATCGCCGACTTCACCGCCTACCGCTTCGACGAGGTGCTGGGCGCCTGGCAGCCGTATGACGTGGTGCTCAAGAACGCCGTGCGCCGCCTGTGCAAGAAATGGAAGATTCAATATTTCGACACCGACGGCCAGGCCTACTACGACGCCGTGCCCACCTGGGACCCGCACGCCGACGTACCGGCCGGTCTGGCCAAGGTGGCCAAGGAGATCCCGCTGGTCATCATCTCCAACGCCATGGACTGCCAGATCCAGAAGAACGTGGCCATGCTCGGTGCACCGTTCCACCGGGTCTACACCGCCGAGCAGGCCCAGGCCTACAAGCCGCGCCTCAAGGCCTTCGAGTACATGCTCGACTCCCTGGGCTGCAACCCCGAGGATGTGTTGCACGTGTCCTCCAGCCTGCGCTACGACCTCATGTCGGCCGACGATATCGGCATCAAGAACAAGGTGTTCGTGAACCGCGGCCATGGCCCGGGTTGCCCCGCCTACGGCTACACCGAGATTCAGGACATCGGCGGCCTGCCCGGCGTGGTCGGTCTCTGATCCACGTGTCGACGCCATCAACCCACGAAGCATCATGAAGCTCGACTCCTACTGGAACGACTCGCTCCCGGCGACACCCGTGGCCTCGGCGCAGGGCCTGCCCGCGCAGGTGGATGTGGCCATCGTGGGCGGCGGCTTCACGGGCCTGTCCGCTGCCCTGCAGCTGGCGCGGCGCGGCGCCTCGGTGGTCGTGCTTGAAGCCGGTGCCACGGTGGCGCCGGAGGCCTCCGGCCGCAACGGCGGCCATGTGAACAACGGTCTGGCCCTGGATTACGTCGAGGTGGCGGACAGGGTGGGCGTTGAACGGGCCCGCGCCTGGTACCACGCCTACGACAGCGCGGTCGATGCGGTGGAGCGGCTGGTGCAGCAGGAGCACATCGACTGCGGGTTTCTGCGCCACGGCAAGCTCAAGCTCGCCACCAAGGCCTACCAGGTGGACGCGCTGCACCGCAGCGCCGAGCGTCTCGTGGCCGATGGCGTCGACACCGACGTGCGCGTGCTGGGCGCCGATGAGGTGCGCTCGGAGGTGCAGAGCGAACGCTTCGTGGGCGGTCTGCTGTACCCACGCAGCGCGCAGATGCACATGGGGCGCTTTGCCCAGGGCCTGGCCCAGGCGGCGCAGCGCCAGGGCGCACAGATCCACACCGGTACTAGGGTCAACCGCGTGGAGCGGGTGCAAGGCCAGGTGCACCGGCTGCACACCGAGCGCGGGGTGGTGCGGGCCAACCAGGTGCTGCTGGCCACGGGGGCTTCGCGCCACGGCGGCTACGGCAGCTTTGGCTGGCTGCGCCGGCGCATCGTGCCCATCGGCAGCTTCATCGTGGTGACCGAACCCCTGGGGGCCGAGCGCGCGAACGCCTTGCTGGCCCAGCGCCGCACCTACACCACCATCGCCAACATCCACCACTACTTCCGCCTCACCGAGGACCACCGGTTGGTGTTCGGTGGGCGTGCTCGCTTTGCCATCTCCAGCCCCACCTCCGACGCCGCCAGCGGCGAGGTGCTGCGCCAGGGCCTGGCCGAAACCTTCCCGCAGCTGGGCAAGGTCCGGCTCGACTACTGCTGGGGCGGCCTGGTGGACATAACGCAGGACCGCCTGCCCCATGCGGGCGAACGCGACGGGCTGTTCTATTCCATGGGCTACAGCGGCCATGGAACGCAGATGTCGGTGCTCATGGGCCAGCGCATGGCCGAGGTGATGGCCGGCAACGAAGATGCGAATCCGTGGAAAGACCGGTCCTGGCCGGCCATACCGGGCCACTTCGGCCCTCCCTGGTTCCTGCCCGCTGTGGGCTTGTACTTCCGGTTGAAGGACCGGCTGGCTTGATGTTGATATGGCCTTCGGGCCCGAATGATCTCTCTGACCCCCCACGCAACTGCAATTTTCAAACGAGGAGCACACCATGAGCGAGAAGCAGAAACAGTTTCAGGAACTTGTCGGTCCCAGCGAGAGCGTCCGCATGATGGACTCGCTCAAGCGCGGCGCCACACGCCGCGACGTGCTGGCCATGCTGACGGCGGGGGGCATGCAGGCCACGCTGGCGGGCGGCATCGCGTCGCTGGCCACCACAGCCCATGCGCAGACGCCGAAGAAGGGCGGTCGCATCAAGGTGGCCAGCTCATCCTCGGGTGTGAACGACACGCTGGACCCGGCCCGTCAGTCCAGTCACGTCGACTACTGCCGCGGTTTCATGTTCTACAACGGCCTGACCGTGCTGGACGGCAGCCTGAGCCCGCAGCCGCAGCTGGCCGAAGAGTTCACCACCAAGGACGCGCAGACCTGGGTGTTCAAGCTGCGCAAGGGCGTGACCTTTCACAACGGCAAGCCGCTGACGCCGGCCGACGTGGTGTTCTCAATGATGCGGCACAAGGACCCGGCGACCGCTTCGCGGGCCAAGGTGCTGGCCGACCAGATCGAGTCCGTGACCGCGACCGGCCCCAACGAGGTGACCTTCCGCCTGACCTCGCCCAACGCCGACCTGCCCGTGATCCTGGGCACCTACCACTTCCACATCGTCCCGGAAGGTACCACCAACTTCGCCGCCGGCATCGGCACCGGACCCTTCAAGGTCAAGGAGTTCAAGCCCGGGGAGCGCTCGATCGCGGTGCGCAACGACAACTACTGGAAGCCCAACCGCCCCTACCTGGACGAGATCGAACTCGTCGGCATTTCCGACGAATCGGCGCGCGTCAACGCGCTGCTCTCCGGCCAGCTGGATCTGGTGGTGGCAGTGTCGCCGCGCTCGATCAATCGCGTGCTGGCCAGCGGCACGCACACCATCTTCGAGACCAAGGCCACGTCGTACACCAACCTCATCATGCGACGCGACAGCAGCCCGGGCAACAACCCGGACTTCGTGCTGGCCATGAAGCACCTGTTCAACCGCGAGCAACTGCTCAAGTCCATCCAGCTCGGCCGCGGGGTGGTGGCCAACGATCAGCCCATCGCTTCGAACAACCGCTTCTTCTTCAAGGGCCTGCCGCAGCGTGCGTACGACCCGGAAAAGGCCAAGTGGCACCTGCAGAAGGCCAACCTGGGCAGTGCGCCCATTCCGGTGGTGGCCTCGCCGGCCGCGACCAACTCGGTCGAGACGGCGCTGGTCATGCAGCACGCCGCCAAACAGATCGGGCTCAACCTGGACGTCAAACGCATGCCCGCCGACGGCTACTGGTCCACGCACTGGATGAAGCACCCGGTGGGTTTCGGCAACATCAACACCCGTCCCAGCGCCGACCTGGCCCTGACCCTGTTCTTCAAGTCCGACGCACCCTGGAACGAGGCAGGCTGGAAGAACGAGAAGTTCGACCAGCTGCTGGTGGCGGCGCGCGGCGAAACCGACCAGACCAAGCGCGCCCAGATGTACGCCGACATGCAGGTGATGATCCACCAGGACGGTGGCATCGGCATCCCGTTCTTCACCTCCAGCCTCGACGGCCACAGCAAGCAGCTCAAGGGTCTGTCGCCGATTCCGATTGGCGGCATGATGGGCACCTCCTTCGCCGAGCACGTGTGGCTCGACGCGGCGGCCTGAAGCGGATGCCAAGGCCATGAACGGCATCCTGTTCAAACTGGTCGCGCAGCGCGTCGGCCTGGCGCTGCTGTCGCTGCTGGCGGTGTCGGCGGTGGTGTTTGCCATCACCTCCGTGCTGCCGGGCGACGCGGCGCAAGAGCAACTGGGGCAGGAGGCCACGCCCGAGGTGCTGGCCGAGCTGCGTGCCCAGCTGGGGCTGGACGCGCCGGCCCACGAGCGCTACCTGCGCTGGCTTGGCGGGCTCGCCCAGGGCGACCTGGGCGTCTCGTCCACGGCCCGCGTGCCGGTGGTGGAACTCATTGCCAGCCGGCTGCCGAACTCGCTGCTGCTGGCGGCCGTGACCGCGCTGTTCTCGGTACCCATTGCCCTGACGCTGGGCATCTCGGCGGCGGTCTGGCGGGGCTCCTGGTTCGACCGCAGCGTCTCCACCGCGGCGGTCTCCGTGGTCTCGGTGCCGGAGTTTCTGGTGGCCACCCTGGCGGTGCTGGTGTTTGCCGTGCATCTGCGCTGGCTGCCCGCACTGTCCTACGTCAGCGACATCGAATCCGTGGGCCAGATGCTGCGTGCCTTCGCCATGCCCGTGGTGACGCTGACCTGCGTCATCGTGGCGCAGATGATGCGCATGACGCGCGCCGCCGTGATCGACCAGCTGGAGGCCCCCTATATCGAGATGGTGCGCCTCAAGGGCGCCTCGCCCATGCGCACCGTGCTCGCGCACGCGCTGCCCAATGCCGTGGGTCCGATCGCCAACGCGGTGGCGCTGAGCCTGTCGTACCTGCTGGGCGGCGTGATCATCGTCGAGACCATCTTCAACTACCCCGGCATCGCCAAGCTGATGGTGGAAGGCGTCACGCAGCGCGACATCCCGCTGGTGCAGGCCTGCACCATGCTGTTCTGCGCCGGCTATCTGTTCCTGGTCACGCTGGCCGACCTGTGCGGCATCGTGGCCAACCCCCGTCTGAGGCACGCATGAAGGACTTCGCCATGAGCAATGCCATTCAGGGCAGCGCCCCCGATCGGCCGGCCGGACGCCGCTGGTTGCGGCGGCTGGCCCATTTCGGACTCACCGGCTGGATCGGCCTGGTCGTCGTGCTGTTCTGGGCCGGGGCCGCGATCTTCGGACCGTCGCTGCTGTCGCAGACCGGGGCCGCCGACGGGGGCGAGGTGTTTGCGCCCATCAGCGCCGCGCACTGGCTGGGCACCGACTACCTCGGCCGCGACATGCTGGCGCGGGTGATCGAAGGCGCACGCTACACCGTGGGCGTGGCCTTTGTCGCGACGCTGCTGGCCAGCGGCAGCGGCACGCTGCTGGCCCTGCTGGCGGCGGCCACCGGCCGCTGGACCGACAGCGTGCTCAGCCGCGTGCTGGACACGCTGACCGCGATCCCCAGCAAGATGTTTGCGCTGCTGATGGTGGCCAGCTTCGGTTCGTCGGTGACCATGCTCATCGTCACCGCGGCCATCATCTACCTGCCCGGGGCCTTCCGGATCGCGCGCTCGCTGGCGGTCAACATCAACGCGCTGGACTACGTGACCGTGGCGCGCACGCGCGGCGAGAGAACCGGTTACGTGATGCTGTACGAGATCCTGCCCAACATCACCGGCCCCATGCTGGCCGACTTCGGGCTGCGCTTCGTCTACGTGGTGCTGCTGCTGGCCAGCATGAGCTTTCTGGGCCTGGGCATCCAGCCGCCCGAGGCCGACTGGGGCTCGCTGGTGCGCGAGAACATCGAGGTGCTGGCCGACGGTGGTGCCTCGGTGATCGCGCCTTCGATCGCTATTGCCAGCCTGACGATTTCCGTCAACCTGGTCATCGACAATCTGCCGGGCCGCGCGGCCCGTGAACGGGGAGGGCGCTGAAATGGGCTCACTGGTCGTTGTTGACAAGCTCACGGTCAGCGCTGGCGATGCCACGCTGGTCGACCAACTGAGCTTCACCATCCGTCCGGGCGAAGTGCTCGCGCTGATCGGCGAATCGGGTTCCGGAAAAACCACCACGGCACTCGCCCTCATGGGGCATGTGCGCCGCGGGTGCCAGATCAGCGGTGGTAGCGTGCGCATCGGTGACAAGGACGTGCTCTCGCTCGGCGCGCAACCACTGCGGGCGCTGCGCGGGAGGATGGTTTCCTACATCGCCCAAAGCGCTGCCGCTTCGTTCGACCCCTCGCGCAGCATCATGGATCAGGTGGTTGAGCCCACGCGCATCCACGGCACGATGTCGCGGGCGCAGGCGGAGAAGAAGGCCGTGCAGCTGTTCAAGGAGCTGGCCTTGCCCAATCCCGACACCATCGGCCAGCGCTACCCCCACCAGGTCTCGGGCGGTCAGCTGCAGCGCCTGATGGCGGCCATGGCGCTTATCACGGATCCCGAACTGGTGATCTTGGACGAGCCCACCACCGCACTGGACGTGACCACGCAGATCGAGGTGCTGCGCGCCTTCCGCCGTGTGGTGCGCGAGCGCCGCGCCACGGCGGTGTACGTGAGCCACGACCTGGCGGTGGTGGCGCAGATGGCGGACCACATCCTCGTGCTGCGCAATGGCCAAGCGCAGGAGATCAACACCACTGCGGGCATCCTGTCCCAACCCGCCCACGAGTACACGCGGAGTCTGCTGGCGGCGGCCCGCCCGGCCCCGCTCACCACCGAGGTGCGCAAGGGCGAGTTGCTGCTGGAAGTGAGCGAGCTCTCGGCCGGGTACGGCGCGCTCAATGCGCAAGGCAAGCCCCCGGTGCTGATTCTGGAAGACATCAACTTCAAGCTCCACAAGGGGCAGGCCATCGGGGTGATCGGTGAGTCCGGGTCCGGCAAGACCACGCTGGCCCGCGCCATCGCGGGTTTGATTGCTCCGTGCCACGGCAGCATCCTGTTCAAGGGGCGCCCGCTCCAGCCCGAGGTGCGCCAGCGCAGCAAGGAAGAGCTGCGGCAGATCCAGATCGTGTTCCAGATGGCGGACACGGCCTTGAACCCGTCCCAGAGCATCGAGCGCATCCTGGCGCGGCCCTTGCAGTTCTACAAGGGATTGAAGGGGCCGGCGCTGCACAAGCGCATCCACGAACTGCTGGATCTGGTGCGGCTGCCGCGCTCGGTCGCGCAGCGGCTGCCCGGCGGCCTGTCGGGCGGACAAAAGCAGCGCGTGAACCTGGCCCGTGCCCTGGCCGCCGAGCCCGAGCTGATCCTCTGTGACGAGGTGACCTCGGCCCTGGACACCGTGGTGGGTGCGGCGGTGCTGGAGCTGATGGCCGACCTGCGGCGCGAGCTGGGCGTGTCCTACCTCTTCATCAGCCACGACCTGCACACCGTGAAGTCGGTGTGCGACGAGATCATCGTCATGCAGCATGGCCGCAAGCTCGACCAGGTGGCGCGTGCCGACTTTGAACGCGGTCCGCACCACCCGTACTACGAGTTGCTGGCGGCGTCGGTGCCCGAGATGCGCCAGGGCTGGCTGGACGAACGCGATGCCGCCCTGCCTGCTGCTGCGCTGGCGACTTGAACCAAGGAGAAGCGTTTCATGAACCCGATTTTTCGGATCGCCGTTCTGGCCGGTGACGGCATCGGCAAGGAAGTGATGCCCGAAGGCCTGCGCGTGGTGCAGGCTGCCGCCCAGCGCTTCGGCTTCGAGCTTGAATGCCACACCTTTGAATGGGCCAGCTGCGACTACCACGCCGCCCACGGACAGATGATGCCGGACGACTGGAAGGCGCAGCTCTCGGGCATGGACGCGATCTACTTCGGCGCGGTCGGCTGGCCCGCCACCGTGCCGGACCACGTGTCGCTCTGGGGCTCGCTGCTCAAGTTCCGCCGCGAGTTCGACCAGTACATCAACCTGCGGCCGGTGCGCCTGTTTGAAGGCGTGCCCTGCCCACTGGCCGGCCGCAAGCCCGGTGACATCGACTACCTCGTGGTGCGCGAGAACACCGAGGGCGAATACACCTCGCTCGGCGGCATCATGTACGAAGGTACCGACCGCGAGGTCGTCATCCAGGAATCGGTCTACTCGCGCCACGGTGCCCACCGCCTCCTGAAGTTCGCCTTCGACCTGGCCCAAAGCCGCAGCAAGAAGCACGTGACCCTGGCGACCAAGAGCAACGGCATCGCCATCAGCATGCCGTGGTGGGACCAGCGCGCCGACGCCGTCGCCAAGGATTACCCCGAGGTCACGCTGGACAAGCAGCACATCGACATCCTCACCGCGCGCTTCGTGCTGCAACCGGGCCGCTTCGACGTGGTGGCCGCCACCAACCTGTTCGGCGACATCCTCTCCGATCTCGGCCCCGCCACCACCGGGACGATAGGCCTGGCCCCATCGGCCAACCTCAACCCCGAACGCGATTTTCCCAGCCTGTTCGAGCCGGTGCACGGCTCGGCGCCCGACATCTACGGCCAGAACATCGCCAACCCGATCGCCATGATCTGGTCGGGCGCACTGATGCTGGATTTCCTCACGCATGGCGAGGGTGCGGGCCGCGCGGCGCACGACGCCATCGTGGCCGCCATCGAGCAAGTCCTGAGGACGGGGCCGCGCACGCCCGACCTGGGCGGAACGGCCAACACCACGCAGGTCGGCGAGGCGATCGCGGCACTGGTCGCGGGGGCCTGATCCGGCGCCCTTCTTCCACTCTTCACTCACTCCATCACTGCCATGCCTTTGACCCTTCAACGTGCGGACCTGGTCCGCAGTGCCAACTTCATCGCCGGTCGGTGGTCTGCCACCGAGTCCACGCTGGACGTCACCGACCCCGCCACCGGCGAGCTGATCACCCGCGTGCCCGACTCGGGTGCGGCCGAAGCCGGTGCGGCTCTCGAAGCCGCCCACCGGGCCTTCGCCACCTGGAAGAAAGTGCCGGCCAAACAGCGGGCCGCGATCATCAAGCGCTGGAACGACCTGGTCATGGCGCACCAGGACGACCTGGGCAAGCTCATCTCGCGCGAGCAGGGCAAGCCGCTGGCCGAGGGCAAGGGCGAGGTCGCCTATGCCGCGAGCTACATCGAGTGGTTCGGCGAAGAGGCCACGCGGCTGAACGGCGAGGTCATTCCCGCGCACGTCAGTGGTCGCAAGGTGTTTGCGCTGAAAGAACCCATCGGCGTGGTGGCCGCCATCACGCCCTGGAACTTCCCGGCCGCGATGATCGCCCGCAAGATCGCGCCCGCACTCGCCGCCGGGTGCACCGTGGTGTGCAAGCCCGCCGAAGACACGCCGCTGACCTCGCTGGCCCTGGTGCATCTGGCCAACGAGGCCGGGGTGCCCCCGGGCGTGCTGAACATCGTCACCGCCTCGCGCGAGAGGACGCCGGAGGTGGTGGACGTGTGGCTGGACGACAGCCGCGTGCGCAAGATCACCTTCACCGGCTCCACGCTGGTGGGCAAGCACCTGGCCCGGCGCAGCGCGGACACGCTCAAGAAGCTGTCGCTGGAACTCGGTGGCAACGCGCCCTTCATCGTCTTCGACGACGCGGACCTGGACGCCGCGGTCGACGGCGTGATGGCGGCGAAGTTCCGCAACGGCGGTCAGACCTGCGTCAGCCCCAACCGGCTGTTCGTGCACCGCAAGGTGCAGGAAGCGTTCGCGCAGAAGCTCTGTGCGCGTGTCGAAGCGCTCAAGGTCGGGCCGGCCAGCGACCCCGCTTCGCAGATCGGCCCCATGATCAATGCGCGTGCGGTGGAAAAGATCGAGCGCCATGTGCAGGACGCCGTGTCGCGTGGGGCGAAGCTGCTCTCCGGTGGCGAGCGCCTCACGGCCCTCGGCCCCAATTACTACGCGCCCACGGTGCTTATGGGTGTGGACCCAAGCATGGCCTGTTCGTGTGAAGAAACCTTCGGACCGGTCGCGTCGATGGCGGTGTTCGATGACGAGGCGACCGTGGTGACCCAAGCCAACGACACACCCTTCGGCCTGGCCGCGTACTTCTACAGCCAGGACGTGCGGCGCATCTGGCGCGTGGCCGAGGCGCTGGAAACCGGCATCGTCGGCATCAACGAAGGCGCGCTCGCATCGGAGGCTGCGCCCTTCGGTGGCGTCAAGGAATCGGGCTACGGCCGCGAAGGTTCCACGCACGGGCTGGACGACTACACCCACGTGAAATACGTCTGCCAGGGGCAGCTGGACTGACGGTGGGGCTGATCGGCGTCGTGTGCCCTGAAGGCGCACCCGGCGTCACTGTTTGAACAGCTCGATGATCACCGCACGAACCCACAACAGGAAGGGATCGTGCTCGTGTCGCCGTCCCCAGTGCAGCGACACCGTGAAGTCCTGTTGCGGCAGGTCCGCGTCGAGCAGGTGAAACTCCTCGCGCGGTTCGAACTCCTGAGCGATCGCTTTCGGGATGATCACCGCCAGATCCGTTGAACGCACGATCGCGGGCAAGGCCAGAAAGCTCGATACCCGCAACCGGATGCGCTCTTCCAGCTGCAGCACGCTCAGGATGCGTTGCGTCTCGCTGTGGGAGCGCACCGTGACAAAGTCGAAGCGGCTCAGCGCGCGGGTGGAGAGCCCGCTCCTTCCCCGTCCACGGATCAGCGGGTGTCCCGCCTTGACCATCAGCGCATAGCGGTCCTTGAGCAGTTCGATCTTCTGCGTCCCCTGGGTCTGCGGCAGGAAGCCGATGGCCAGGTGCAGGTCGCCGTTGTGCAGGGCTTCGGCGATGTCCTTCTGCGGCCAGGGACTGGCCAGGACCTTGACACCCGGTGCCCGGGATTGCAGCGTCTGCACCAGCCGGGGCAGGAAACGCATCTCGCCGATGTCGGTGAGGTGAAGCTTGAGTTCGGCCCGGCTGGTCTGAGGGTGGAACGCGTCGGGCTCGCGCAGACCCTCGTCGAGCAGGGCCAGCCCTCCCTGCACCGAACGGGCCAGACGGTCCGCGCGCTCGGTGGGTTTCACGCCACCCGCCGTGCGCTCGAACAGCGGGTCCCGCAGTTCGATGCGAAGCCGGCTCAGCGCCTGGCTGCACGCGGGTTGGGACATGCCCAGACGCTCGGCGGCCTTGCTGATGCTGCGGGCCGCATAGATCGCGTCAAAGACACGGAGCAGGTTCAGGTCCATCGTCAAATTATAAGAATCAAGCATGTCACTTAGTAGGTCCATCTAATTGGCGAATTTTGGCTGGACATACACACTGCGGGCGTTTTCAACCGAGGAAGCCCATGAAGCGCCCAACATCTGCACAGACACGCCGTTCGGAACAGCGACCGACCGTGAGGGAGGCCGTGCACCAGTGGATGCGGGACGTCGGCATCGACACCGTGTTCGGCAACCCGGGCTCGACCGAGTTGCCGATGTTCCGCGACTTTCCCGAGGACTTCCGCTACATCCTGGGTCTGCAGGAGTCGGTGGTGGTGGGCATGGCCGACGGCTACGCGCAGGCCACTCGCAACGCCGCGCTGGTGAACCTGCATTCGGCGGCGGGGGTGGGGCATGCGATGGGCAACATCTTCACCGCCTTCAAGAACCAGACCCCACTCGTCGTCACGGCCGGCCAGCAGGCGCGCTCGATCCTTCCCTTCGACCCTTTCCTGTTCGCGGCGCAGGCGACCGAGCTGCCCAAGCCCTACGTCAAGTGGGCCTGCGAGCCGGCGCGCGCAGAGGACGTGCCGCTGGCGCTGGCCCGCGCCTATCACCTGGCCATGCAGCCGCCTTGCGGACCGGTGTTCGTGTCGATTCCGGCCGACGACTGGGACAAGCCCAGCGCCTGGGTGCCGCCCCGCACGGTGACACGCTCCATCGCGCCGGACCCCGTTGCCATTCGTGCCGTGGCCAAGGCCCTGGATAAGGCCAAACGCCCGGCCATCGTGGCGGGCACGGGTGTCGATCGCGATGGCGCGGTGAACCTGCTGGTGACCCTGGCCGAACAGCACCGTGCCGCGGTCTACACCGCACCCATGAGCGCACGCTGCGGTTTTCCCGAGAGGCACGACCTGTTCGGTGGTTTTCTGCCGGCCATGCGCGAGCGCATCGTGGCGACCCTGGCCGAGCACGACCTGGTGCTGGTGCTCGGGGCGCCCGCGTTCTCCTACCACGTGGAAGGGGAGGGGCCGCACGTGCCCGAGGGCACGGCGCTGTGGCAGATCGTGGACGACCCGCACACGGCGGCCTGGACACCGAGCGGCAACAGCGTGGTTGCCAGTCTGGATCTGGCCATTGCGGCCCTGATCGACGGCACCAAGACCGTCAAGCGGCGGGCTCCTCCCCGGCGCCAGCGGGCCAGCCCGGAAGAGGCCGGTCAGCCGATGAGTGTGGCCTACGTCCTGCAGGCGCTGGACCAGGCGCGGGGTGCCCATGATGTGGTGGTCGAAGAGGCGCCCGGCTCGCGCGGTGTGATGCAGCAGAACCTTCCCATGAACGGCGCGGACAGCTTCTACACCATGGCCAGCGGCGGGCTGGGGTTTGGCATGCCCGCGGCGGTCGGTGTTGCGCTGGGTCGCCAGAAGCAGCGGCTTAAAGGTCGCACCATCGCGCTCATGGGTGACGGTTCGAGCATGTATTCGATCCAGGCGCTGTACACCGCCTCGCAGCTGAACCTGCCCATCACCTTCATCATCCTGAACAACCGGCGCTATGCCGCCCTGCAGGACTTTGCGCCGGTGTTCGGTTACGCCAAGGGGGACAAGCCCGCGGGCACCGATCTGCCCCATCTCGACTTCGTGTCGCTGGCCAACGGACAGGGCGTACCGGCCAGTCGGGCCGAACGACCGGAGCAACTGAGAAAGAGCCTGGAGACCGCCCTGGCGGCCAAGGGGCCCTATCTCGTTGAACTGGTCGTCAGTTGATCACCGCCTCTTTCAACCAATCACCTTCCAGGAGACAAACATGACCACCATCAACATGCTCATCAACGGCGAAGCCGTGCAGGCGCAAAGCGGCGCAACCTTCACCCGCTCCAACCCGCTGGACGGCAAGGTCGCCACCACCGCACCCGCCGCGTCTGTGCAGGATGCGGTGATCGCCGTCGACGCCGCCGCTGCGGCTTTCCCGGCCTGGGCCGCCACCTCGCCCGGTGAACGCCGCGCCCTGCTGCTCAAGGCCGCCCACGCGCTGGAAGCCAAGGCGGCCGAGTTCACCGCCGCGATGGCCGCCGAGATCGGTGCTTCTGGTCTCTGGGCTGGCTTCAACGTGCACCTGGCCGCCGACATGCTGGTCGAGGCCGCATCGCTGACCACCCAGATCAACGGCCAGGTGATTCCCTCCAACGTGCCCGGTAGCCTGGCCATGGCCACGCGCCAGGCCGCTGGCGTGGTGCTCGGCATGGCGCCCTGGAACGCGCCGGTGATCCTGGGCGTGCGTGCCGTGGCCGTGCCGCTGGCCTGCGGCAACACCGTGGTGCTCAAGGGCAGCGAGCTGTGCCCGGCGACCCATGGCCTGATCATCCAGGCGCTGCAGGAAGCCGGCCTGCCCAAGGGCGTCGTCAACTTCGTGACCAACGCGCCGGCCGACGCGGCCGAGGTGGTGGAAGCCATGATCGCCCACCCGGCCGTGCGGCGCGTGAACTTCACCGGCTCGACCCACGTCGGCCGCATCATCGCCACCAAGTGTGCCACCCACCTCAAGGCGTCCGTGCTGGAGCTCGGCGGCAAGGCGCCCCTGCTGGTGCTCGACGACGCCGACCTGGATGCGGCCGTCAACGGTGCCGCCTTCGGCGCCTTCGCCAACTCGGGGCAGATCTGCATGTCCACCGAGCGCATCGTGGTCGACGCCAAGGTGGCCGATGCCTTCGTCAGCAAGCTGGCCGCCAAGGCCCAGTCGCTGCCGCTGGGTGACCCGCGCCAGGGGCCGGTGGTGCTGGGCTCGGTGGTCGACATGCGCACTGTCCATCGCGTCAACGAGCTGATCGACGACGCCCTGGCCAAGGGCGCCAAGCTGGTCTGCGGCGGCAAGGCCGAGAACACGCTGATGCCGGCCACGCTGCTGGACCACGTGACGCGCGACATGCGCATCTACAGCGAAGAGACCTTCGCGCCGGTCAAGGCCATCGTGCGGGTGGACGGTGAAGAGGCCGCCATTGCCTGCGCCAACGACAACGCCTTCGGGTTGTCTGCCGCGGTCTTCACCGCCGACACCGCGCGCGGCTGGCGCGTGGCCCAGCGCATCGAATCGGGCATCTGCCATGTGAATGGCCCGACCGTGCACGACGAGGCGCAGATGCCCTTTGGCGGCGTCAAGGCCAGCGGCTGGGGCCGCTTCGGTGGCCAAGCCGGCATCGAGGCCTTCACCGACCTGCGCTGGATCACGCTGCAGACCGCTCCGCGCCACTACCCGTTCTGAGCGCGCCATGAACGTCACCATCCTGGGCGCAGGGGCCATGGGCTCCCTGTTCGGCGGTCTGCTGGCCGCGCAGGGCCACACCGTGGAACTGCTGGACGTCAACGAACGGCACATCGGCGAAATCCAGCGTGCGGGCCTGACCCTCGATACAGACCAGGGCTCCCAGAACGTGCGGGTGAAGGCCTGCCGACCCGAGCAGGGGACAACCCCGCCAGACTGGCTGATCGTCTTCACCAAGACGCTGCACACGGACAGCGCCCTGCGCGCCGCGCAGCACCTGATCGGACCTCATACCTGTGTGCTCAGCCTGCAGAACGGGCTGGGCAATGTCGAGAAGCTGCAGGCCTTCGTGCCCCGTGAGCGGATTGCCATCGGGGTCACCACGGTGCCGGCCGACATGAAGGGCCCTGGTCATGTGCAGTCGCACGGCAATGGCTACAGCCGCTTCATGTCGGCGGACGGGCAGCGCAACCCCGCGCTGGTCCAGCTGGCGGCGGATTTCAACCAGGCTGGCCTGAGTTGCGAGCTGGACGACCAGGTGCTGGCCGCCATCTGGCGCAAGGTGGCCTTCAACGCGGCGCTCAACGGCATCTGCGCGGTCACCGGCAGCACGGTGGGCCAGCTCGGCCAGCACCCGGACACCCGGGCCCTGGTGCACCGGACCTCGCAGGAAGTCGTCGACGTGGCGCGGGCCGCGGGTGTTCTGGTGGATGCCAACGGCGTGCACCACGACCTCGACCACGCCATGGAACACCACGTGCACCACAAGCCCTCGATGCTGCAGGACCTGATGGCCAGGCGACCGACCGAGGTCGATGCCATCAACGGCCAGGTCCGCGCGCACGGCGAACGGCTCGGTGTTCCCACACCTTGCGTGTCCACCCTGCACACCCTGGTCAAACAAATCGAAGCCACGGCGTTCTGAGCCGTGGACCCCGCCAGTTCACCCACCTCGATCCAACCTGAAGGAGACAACATGAAAACCTCGACATTCACCCCCACGTCCATCGTGGCCGGCTTCTTCGCCGTGCTCGCTTCCACCGCCGCGCTGCCCGCTGCGGCCCAGCAGGTGACGCTGCGCGTCCACCACTTTCTTCCCGCCACGTCCAGTGCGCATGTGAAGCTCATCCAGCCTTGGTGCGACAAGGTCGCCAAGGAGTCCGGGGATCGCCTGAAGTGCCAGATTTTCCCGGCCATGCAACTGGGGGGAGCGCCCGGCCAGCTGTACGACCAGGTCAAGGATGGCGTGGTGGACGTTGTCTGGACGGTGCCCACCTATGCGGCGGGCCGCTTCACCAAGGCGGAGGTGTTCGAGCTGCCCTGGATGGCCAGCTCGGCCAAGGCCGGCAGCCAGGCGCTGTGGACCTATGTCGACAAGAACGCCCAGGACGAGTTCAAGGGCGTTCGCCGCATCTTCATGCACGTCCATGATGGCGCTCTCTTTCACTTCAAGGACAAGGCGCCCCAGAGCCTGGAGGACATGAAGAACCTGAAGATCCGGGCGGCTACACGATCCAATGCCCGAATGATTGCGGCACTGGGGGCGATCCCTGTCGCCATGCCGCTGCCGGCGGTGCCCGAAGCCTTGTCCAAGAACGTGGTCGATGGTGCAGCGGTGCCCTGGGAAGGTTCGCCAGCCATTCGGCTCGCCGAGCTCACCAAACATCACCTGGACGTGCCGGAAGGCTCGCCCCGCATCTCGAACACGATCTTCCTGTTCGGCATGAACGAGGCGAAGTACAACAGCCTTCCTGCAGACCTGAAGAAAGTGATCGACAGCAACAGCGGGGTGGCGACTTCTGCCTGGGCTGGCGAGGTCGGGTTTGATGCGGTGGTGGCCACCTACAAGAAGGCGGCAAAAGACGCCGGCGGGACGCTGGTGAACCTGAGCGCGGCGGAGTACCAGCGCTGGGTCAAGGCGACCGACTCGGTGGACGACGAGTGGGTCAAGGAAACCTCCGCCAAGGGTGCCGATGCCAAGAAACTGCTGGAGGAGGCGAGGGCGCTGGTCGGTCAGTACTCGAAGTAAGCGCCCGAGTTTCGAGCGGGGCCGGCGAGGTAAATGCGCCGGCCCCGTTTTTTATGTGGCCGCCACCCAGGACCGGGTGTTGTGCATCCCTTGCAACCAAAGATTGTTTTTTTCCAATGCTCAAAAACACAAGCCGTGCTGTTTGAGGCCTCATTACGAGACGTGAAATTTGTTCGCCGGTGCTTCAATGACCCGGCCCCGATGGATGTCCCAAAAGGGTGATCTGCGTGGTGGCCGATGGGCCACCTGCCGGTCCAAAAGCAACTATTTGAGGAACAAATGAAACTCTCCACAAGCATTCGATGCCTTCTCTCCATGGGGCTCTTGCTGGGCGGTGGCGCTGCCATGGCCCAGTCCAACGTCATGATCAGTGGCAGTCTTGACGTTGGCGTGTTCCGGGACAAGGCGTCGGTGACCCACCTCGGGACCATCAAACGCAGCCATATCCAGTTCGATGGCTCGGAAGACCTGGGCAACGGTCTGGCGGCAACGTTCAAGCTGCGTCAGCGCCTGGAGCTGGACACGGGCGCTCTTGAAGGTGCCGGGTCCAAGCCCGCGTGGCACGGCGAAACCACCGTCGGCCTCAAGGGCGGATTCGGCGCCGTGCGCCTGGGGCGCGCGGTGGATGCGATCCAGAGTCAGGACTGGGCCTTTGACGCATGGGACAACTTCAGCCGGGTGGCGTCGCCCGCCTGGGACCTGTGGCACTGGAACTACTCGGCAGACCCGGTGGGTGGCGGTTCTGGTCGTGTGGCCAATGCGGTCTTCTTTGACTCCGCCAAGTTTTCCAACCTTTCGCTGCACGTGAGCTTCTCGCCTGAGAAGCCGGAGGGTGCCGACGGGAGAACCCGCGCGGCTTCGCTGGTCTACAACGACGGGACCACCCGGGCCATGTTGGGCGCTGGAAAGAACAGCGCGGGTGCGAAGGAGACATCCATCGGTCTGCGCAGCCGCTTGGCTGGCGTGACGCTGATGGGCATGTACAACGTCAGCGAATCGGCCGCCGGGTCTAAAGCCAAGGTGACGACGCTGGGCGCGACGTATGCGCTGGGTGCCACGACCCTGAAGGCCGGCTGGGGCAGCGCCGATGTGGACGGCATCAAGAAGCAGCGCGTCGTGTCCGTTGGTGCGAACTACGCGCTGTCCAAGCGCACCGGTGTCTACGTCGACGTGGCGTCCAAGCGCTACGTCGCCGACGGCACCAAGCAGGTGTACGGCGTGGGCTTGACCCACTCGTTCTGAAGCACTCTCAGTGCGCAGCAGGACTGCGCTGACTTGAAAGCGGGTCCCGGGTTCGTGCGTGGTGCGCGGACCAGGGACCCCACACCAGACAGGTAGAACCATGCCCCTCTTGCCCAACGATGCCTCCCCGGTCGGGGACCTGCTGCCGGACCTGATCAGCTTGCGCCGGGATCTGCACGCCCACCCGGAGCTGGCCTACGAGGAGCGCCGCACGGCCGGCATCGTGGCCAGTGCCCTGCGCCTGCTGGGCCTGGAGGTGTGTGAGGGCGTGGGCGGCACGGGTGTTGTTGGGACCTTGCATTGCGGCGACAGCGCGGTAAGCGACCCGCAGGGGCAGCGCAGCCGCAGTGTCGGGCTTCGGGCCGACATGGACGCCTTGCCCCTGGTGGAGTTGGGACAACGGCCTTACACCAGCCGGCATGCGGGCAAACACCACGGATGCGGCCACGACGGCCACACCGCGATGCTCATTGGCGCGGCGCGTCAACTGGCCCGGACCCACAGGGCGCTGGGCCTGACCGGCTCGGTGCATTTCATCTTCCAGCCGGCCGAAGAGGGGCTGGCCGGTGCGGCCCGCATGATCGAAGAGGGGCTGTTCGAGCGCTTTCCCTGCGACAGCGTCTATGCCCTTCACAACTGGCCCGACCTGCCCTTGGGTCATGCGCAAACCCGGGCCGGCCCCATCATGGCGGCGGCCGACCGGTTCGACCTCACCGTGCGTGGCAAGGGGGGGCATGCCGCGCAGCCGCATCACACGCCGGACGCCCTGTTGGCGGCCAGTCAGCTGGTGGTGCAGCTCAACACCATCGTCTCCAGACGGATCGATCCGAACGAGTCGGCCGTTCTCTCCGTCACTCGCATGGAGGGCGGGCACAGCCACAACGTGCTGCCCGCAGAGGTGAAGATCACGGGTACCGTGCGCAGCTTTGACGCCGACACACAGGATCGCATCGAAGCGGCGCTGCGTGACACCGCTCAGGGCATCGCGCTGGCGAGCGGAACCACGGTCGCAGTGAACTACCAGCGCTATTACCCCGCCACCATCAACACCGCCGCCGAAGCCGCGCTGGCCCTCGACGCGGCCGAGGCCGTGGGCTTGCAGGCCCGGATGGCGCCACGCGCGGCGTTCACCTCGGAAGACTTCGCGTTCATGTTGCAGCGCAAGCCAGGCGCCTATCTTTGGTTGGGGCAGGGCGGGGGCGATTTCGGGTCCGAAGGGTCGTTCGCACTCCACCACCCTTGCTACGACTTCAACGACGAGGCGCTGCCTTTGGGCGTGCGTTGGTTCTGCGAGGTGGCTGCGCGTGCGCTGGCACGTCCTGCTGTGGTGTGAGCCGATCCCATCGTCCATTCATGACGCACCTGAACAGGGTGCATTGGTCAAGGCCCAGGGAGATACGGTGCAACACCAGTGCGCTCGGGCATTGAGGCCTCAGTCGTAGAGCCAGAGGCCTGCCACGCGCACGGCGGCGGCGCGGGATTCGCCGAGCGCCTGCACCACCGGCTGCCAGAGGCTGCCGTAGGGCGGCAGGGCGTCGTGCTCGAAGGCGGTGTGCGGCCAGTCGGAGCCCCAGACCAGGCGCTCACCCAGGGTCTCCGCCACACGCTGGATGTGGGTGTGCAGCGCCTCGTAAGGCGCGCTGGCCTGCAGCCGGTACCAGCCCGAAAGCTTGACCCACGCGCCCTGCGCCGCCAGGCGTTCCAAGGATGCCCAGGCGGGATCGGTGGCGCCGACGCCCGGGTGCAGCCCGGCCAGATGGTCGAGAACGGGAATCAGGCCACTGCCCTCGTGCAGGTCGGCAATGGCGGCCAGTTGGTCGGCCCGGGCGTACCACTGCACATGCCAGCCACGTGCCTTCAGCCGGGGAGCGAGGGCGCGAAAAGCACTGGGGCCGTTGCCCACGGGTGACACCAGGTTGAAGCGCACGCCGCGCACGCCCAACCGGTGCATGGTGTCGAGTTCGGCGTCGGTCACGGAGGTGTCCAACACCACCACCCCCCGGTGCAGGCCCGGCTCGCGGGCCAGCGCCCGCAGGATCAGGCCGTTGTCGGTGCCATAGACGCTGGGTTGCACCAGCACGAGATGGCCCACGCCCAGCGCCGTAGCGGTTTGCTCGATCTCGGGCAGGTCGCGCAGCGCGGGCTGGTAGTGCCCGGCCTGTGCAGGGTGCACGGGATCGAACACATGCACATGGCAGTCCCAGCCTCGCGGGACGGATGCAGGGATCGCATTCACTGGAGTACCTTCGCGCTGCGGTGCTGAGCGCCTTCAGGCGACCGTGCGGCACTCATCCGGTGGTGATGCCGCGCTCTTTGATCACCTTGGCCCACAGCGCCTGCTGCGCAGCGATGAACTTGCCCGCGCTCTGCTGGCTGGCGTCGGCAAACACGTCGCCGCCGAGCTGGCGGATGCGGCCGAGCACTTCGGCGTCTTCCAGCGCCTTGCGGATCGCCGCTACCAGCGTGGCCTTCACATCGGCGGCCATGCCAGCCGGCCCGAGGATCGGGTTCCACTCCAGCACCTCGTAACCGCTGACGCCGGCCTCGGCCATGGTCGGCACGTCGGGCAGGGAGCGGGCGCGCAGCGTGCTGGTGACGGCGAGCGGGCGCAGCTTGCCGGCCTTGATGTGACCGAGCGACGAGGCCACGTTGGCAAAGAACAGCGGCACCTGGCCGCCCATCACGTCGTTCATGGCGGGGCCGCCGCCGCGGTAGGCCACGTGGGTCAGCGTCACGCCGGTGCGCTGCTCGAACAGGGCGCCGGCCAGGTGCTGCGCTGAACCGTTGCCCGACGAGGCGTAGTCCAGTGGACGGGCCTTGGCCAGGCGGATCACGTCTTTCACGCTCTTCGCTTCAAAGCTGGGTGTGCACACCAGCACGTTGGGAAATGTGGCCAGCACGGCCAGGGGCGTGAAAGCGGTGGAGGCGTTGTAGGGCAGTTTGGGGAAAAGCGATGGCGTGACGGCAAACGATGAGGCGTCGAGCAGCAGCACACTGCCGTCGGCCGCGGCACGCGCCACGTGCCCGGCCGCCAGCTGGCCGCTGGCACCGGCCTTGTTTTCCACCACCACGGTCTGGCCGAGCGCGGCCTCCAGCCGGGGCGCGATGGTGCGGGCCATGAGGTCGGCGCCGCCGCCGGGTGGGTAGGAGACGACCAGCGTGATCGGCTTGCCGCCAGCGATCTTGCCTTGCGCGTGCGCGCCGATCCAGGGGGCGGCCAGGGTAGCGCCCGCAGCCGTGATGAGGGTGCGGCGCGAGAGCCGGGCGTCGATGGGAATGCAGATGTTGCTCATGGGGGCCCCTTCAGGTGATGGTGACGGTGTAGTGAAAGGCGTGGGCATCGCCGCGCGTGGTGCGCAGTTCGACGCAGCGCCCGGTGAGGTCGAAGGCCGAGCGCTGCACTTGCGCGCAGGGGTGGCCGGCGGGCAGGCCCAGGTGGCGGGCCTGTGTGGCGCTGAGCTGGGCAAAGCCGATGTCGTCCAGCGCGCGGTGCACGTGGACCTGCACGCGGCGCGCGAACATGGGGTAGAGCAAGTCATCCCAGGTGCTGAGGTCGTCGTCGGCCAGCGGCTCAAACAGGTCGAGCGGCAGCCAGAGTTCTTCCAACAGGCAGGGCTGGCCGCCCATGAGGCGCAGGCGGTGCAGGCGCAGAACCGGTTCCCCGGTGCCGATGCCCAGCGCCCGCGACACCGCGGCTGGCGCGCTCACAAGGCTGCGCTGCAGGATGCGCGAAAGCGGCACCTCGCCCGTGCCGCCGTCGAAGCGGAAGAAGCGCAGCATGGACGCGCCCGCCAGCCCCTGACGGACAAAAGTGCCCTTGCCGTGGATCCGCTCGATGAAGCCTTGCTCCACCAGCAGCTCCAGGGCGCGGCGCATGGTGCCCAGGGCCACGCTGTGCTCGCTGGCCAGCTGGCTTTCGGCCGGCAGGGCCGAGCCCGGTGGCCATTCCCCCGCCACCACACGGGCCCGCAGGGCCTGGGCGAGCGAGGCGTAGCGGCTGAGGCCGGGTTCGGCGGGTACGAGGCGAAGCGGTGGGTTCATGTTCTGTACTATAGTCCTCTATAGGACTAGATGAATAAGGGTGAACCCTATGGTGTCGCTGGGGCTCGTGCGTGCGGTGTTGCGGCACCGGGCGCGTCGGCCGCCGCCGTGGTGTGCCTAAGCCACGACCTCAATGCCGCGCTTTTGCACCAGGTGCAGCAGCTTGAGGGCGGTGCCCGTGGGCTTCTTTTGACCAATCTCCCACTTCTGCACGGTCGAGAGGCTGGTGTTCAACAGGCGTGCAAAGACAGCCTGGCTGACCCTTGTGGTTTCGCGGATCTGCTTGATCTGCTCGGGCTGCAGGGGTTCGACGGGCGGCAGGCACAGTTGATCGAAGTCGCGCAGCGTGACTTGATTCATCACGCTTGGAAATTAGCCCATGAGGCTGCTTCCATGGCCGACCAGCGCCGTTTCTCTCTGCTTCACTGCACGATCTCGTCCGCCGGCCCGCGGTGGGCATCGGGCTTCGCGGTCGCCGCGCTGCCGGCGGCGGCGCCCATCACCAGCATGACCGCCAGCCACTGCAGGCCGGTGAGCTGTTCGCCCAGCATCAGCAGGCCGAGCAGCGCGGCCACGGCGGGCTCCATGCTGGTCATCACGCCGAAGGCCGCCGGGGTCAGGCGTTTGAGCGCGACCATCTCCAGCGAGATTGGGATGGCGCTGGACACGGCCGCCACGCCCAGGCCGACGAGCAGGATCCCGGGTTGCAGCAGCGCGCTGCCGGCGTGCCAGATGCCGAAGGGCACCACCGTGATCGCGGCCATGGTCAGGCCCAGGGCCACCGAGTGGCCTGCGTGCAGGTGGCCGACTTTTTTGCCGAACAGGATGTAGGTCGCCCAGCAGACGGCGGCGCCGAGCGCAAAGCCCACGCCCACCGGGTCCAGCGAGCTGACGTCGTGCCCCAGCGGCAGCAGCAGGCCCAGGCCAGCCGCGGCCAGCGCGATCCAGAGGGTGTCGATGCGCTGGCGCGAGGTGAAGAAGGCTACTGCGAGCGGCCCGCTGAACTCGATGGCCACGGCCACGCCAAACGGAATGCTCTGCAGCGACTGGTAGAACATCAGGTTCATGCAACCCAGCGCCACGCCGTAGCGCAGCAGGCTCTTCGCGTCGGCCTTCGACAGCGGCCAGCGCCAGGGCCGCCAGATCAGCAGCAGCAACAGCGCGGAAAAGCCCACGCGCAGGGCCGTGGTGCCCAGCGAGCCGACCTGCGGGAACAGCTGTTTGGCGAAGGATGTGCCGATGCCCAGCGCGACGACCGAGCCGAACACGGCGAGCAGGGGCAGGGCTTGCGCCCAGCGGGAAGCGTTCATGGGATGTGCGGGTGCCGCGAAGCCATGGGCTGGCTGGGCGGTGCGGGGAGTGTGGTCAGACCAGCGGCACGGTGAGCTGGTCGATCACGGGGCGGGTGACGGGGCGCACGCCGCGCCACCACTCGAAGGCCTCGGCCGCCTGTTCCACCAGCATGCCCACGCCGTCGGCGATCTGCGTCACGCCCGCGGCCTGCGCCTGCCGCAGGAAGGGCGTGAGGCCCTTGCCGTAGACCAGTTCGTAGGCCAGCGCGCCGGGCGCGAACACGCCCGCGGGCAGCGGCAGCTCGGCCTGCGAGAGGCCGGTGGAGGTGGCATTGAGCACCACGTCGAACGATTCGCCGGCCAGGTCTTCGTAGCCGCCGGTCTGCAGCGCGGCGTGGCCGGCGAAGTCGGTCTTCAGGCCGTGGGCCTTGTCGGCGCTGCGGTTGGCAATGGCGATGAGCGCGGGCCGCTGCGCGGCGATGGGCACGATGGCGCCGCGCGTGGCGCCGCCCGCGCCGCAGATCAGCACGCGTTTGCCCGCCAGCGACACGCCCAGGTTGCGCTGGATGTCGTTCACCAGACCCAGGCCGTCGAAGTTCTGCGCATGGATGCGCTCGCCGTCGAACTTCAGCGCGTTGACCGCGCCGGCCAGGCGGGCGGACTCCATCGGGTCGGTGGCGATCTCGAAGGCCTGCAGCTTGAAGGGCAGGGTCACATTCATGCCGCGTCCGCCGCTGGCGCGAAAGGCTTCCACCGTGGCCCGGAAGCCGTCGAGCGGGGCTTCGATGGCGGTGTATGTGATGTCCTGGCCCGTGGCCTGGGCGAACAGGCCGTGGATCAGCGGCGACTTGCTGTGCGAAATGGGGTGGCCGATGACGGCGTAACGGTCGGTCATGGTGCTCGGGGGCGCGGTGGGTGGGAGGCGATTGTCGCGCAAGCCCATGCGTGGCGCTGGGGCTGGTCGGGCCGGGGACTGCGGGCACGGGCGGCTGTCGCTACCATCGCCGCATGAACGCAGCGCCGGGCCGTTCCCCAGCAAGCCCGCACCGCAGCCCACAGGGCGAAGGTAAACCCATGACCACGAACCTCAAGATCGACTTTGTGTCCGACGTGTCCTGCCCCTGGTGCGCCATTGGCCTGTCCGCCCTGGAGCAGGCCCTGGCCGCCGTAGAGGGCGACATCCACGCCGAGATGCACTTCCAGCCCTTCGAGCTCAATCCGCAGATGGGCCCCGAAGGCCAGGACGTGACCGAGCACCTGACCCAGAAATACGGCAGCACGGCCGAGCAGCAGGCGCAGATCCGCGCCACCATCCGCCAGCGCGGGGCCGAGGCCGGCTTCACCTTCAAGCCCGAAGGCCGGGGCCGCATCTGGAACACCTTTGACGCGCACCGCCTGCTCGCCTGGGCCGACAAGGAGGGCGCGCCCGGCCAGCAGCACGCGCTGAAGAAGGCGCTGCTGACCGCCTACCACGGCCGCGCCGAAAGCCCGGCCGATCACGCCGTGCTGCTGGCCGCGGTGGTCGACGTGGGGCTGGACGAAGCCCGCGCCCGCGAGGTGCTGGCCAGCGACGCCTTCGCGCAGGAGGTGCGCGAGCGCGAGCAGTTCTACCACCGCCAGGGCATTCACTCGGTGCCCGCGGTCATCGTCAACGACCGGCACCTGATCTCGGGCGGTCAGCCCGCCGAGGTGTTCGAGCAGGCGCTGCGTCAGATCGCCGCGGGTTCCTGAGCAGCGATGCCGTTTGACAGCACCGCTCATCTCCTCTCCGAGTCGCCGGGTGATGAGACCCCATTTCTGGATCGGCGCCAGAGATGGACCGGCGTCAGCAGCTTTCTGCTGGGGGTGTTGGTCGCGGTGGGCATCGTGTCGCTGTACATCGGCCTGTCGCGCTGGGTGGACGGGGCGGACAGCCTGGCCCAGCTGTCGCTGTACTCCGACGAGCGCGGGGACCTTGACATCGACGAGGTGGCGGCACTGCCCGCGGGCGCGTTCAAGCCGGTGAGTGCCCAGGTGTCGCTGGGGTATTCAAGCGCGGTGCGCTGGTTTCGCGTGGAGATGCCTTCAGGGACGGTCGGCCGGCGGGCGCTGGTCGTGCAACCGAGCTACCTGGACGATGTGCGCCTGTACCTGCGCGATGCGGGGCAGGCCGGCGGTTGGCGACTGGAGCAGCAGGGCGACCGGTTCGCGTTCGCACAGCGGCCCCGGGAAGACCTTGCGTTCACCGCCGAGGCCGAGTTCTCCGCCGGGGTGGCGGCGTTTGTGCGCGTGAAGACGCGCAACGCGCACAACGTGCGGGTGAGGGTGATCGATCCCCGGACGGCGCACCGGGAAAACGCCTGGACCTTGGCCGGTGTGGGGCTGTATGGCGGCGTGGTTTTCGTGCTGGCCTGCGCGTCGGCCATGTCGGCAGCGTTGCAGCGCGACCGCTATTGGGCGGTCAATGCCTTGTTCCAGCTGACGTCGATGGTGACGATGTTTTCCTATTTCGGGCTGGGGGCACAGTTCCTGTTCCCCGAGGCGCCGCGCGCGGCCGATCTGCTCTCGGTCTGGTGCGGCTACTTTCACTTCTTCTTCGGGGCCTTGTTCTATCGCCTGTTTCACGCGCTGTACGGCGTGCCGCGCTGGTTGCTGCGCCTGCAGACGCTGACGCTGCTGTTCCTGCCCACACAGATACTGCTGATGGCCGTGGGGCGCTCCGATCTGGCGCTGCAGCTGCCGGCGATCCTGATGCCCGTTTCCATGGGGCTGGGTCTTGTCAGTGTGTTCATGCTGCGCTGCCATGACACCTTCCTGCTCAATCTGCTGCGGGTCAATGCGATCACCACCACGGCGTACTTCATCGTCCTGTACGTCGCCCACCTGGGCTGGTTTCAGGCGGGTTTCCTGCACCTGTACCCGGGCGTCTTCATCAACCTGCTGACCGCTGTGCTCCTCCATCTGGTGCTGCTGCGGCGCAACTTCCTGCTGAGCCGTCAGCAGCAACTGGACCAGCGCGAGTTCGCGCTGGTCCAGCAGCAGATGCACATCGAGCGTCAGAAACGCGAGGAAGACGGGCGCTTCCTGAGCATGTTGCTGCACGAAATCCGTTCGCCCTTGTCCGTGGTGGCACTGGCCCGCTCGGCGCTGGAGCGCAAGCTGCCCCAGATCGGCCACGCCACGCGAGACGCGGCGGCGCGCGATCTGCAGCGCATCGAGGCGTCGGTGCAGCAGATGCGCGAGGTGTTGCAGCAGGTGCAGGCCACGAGCGAGCTGGAGTACCGCATGAACGCCGACGAGGGCCTCTCGGCCAAGGCGGCGCTGGGCACCTGCGAGCTGTCTGCGCTGCTCAACCGCCTGCTGGCCGAGCACGTGCGGCATGCGTCCGTCGACACCGCGCAACTGTCGTCCTTCGAGCAGGGCGGGCGCTGGGTGGTCGCCGGGGGGCTGGAGCGGGTGCTGATGATGATCCGCAACCTGGTGGACAACGCGATCAAGTACTCCGTGCCCGGCTCCATGGTGGTGCTGGATATGGCGGTGCGCCCGATGAGCGGGGACTGGAACTCCCAATGCGCCCTGGCGGTGCGCAACCAGGTGGGCGCGGTGGGCATGCCGGACCCGCAGCGGGTGTTCGAGAAGTATTACCGGGGCCCCAACGCCCACCAGTACTCCGGCTCGGGGCTGGGGCTGTACTGGGTCCGGGGCCTGGCGCAGATGCTGGGCGGCGATGTGGGCTGCAGCGTGCAGGGCAGCGAGGTGACGTTCACGCTGGTGCTGCCCATCCTGGCGGCGGGCGAGCGGTGTTCGACTTTTCCGCCGCCGGGCGGGGACAAGGGGTGACGGATGTGGGATGTACTGGTCTGCGAAGACTTCACCAACTTGCGCGAAGCCCTGGTGGACTACCTCAACGACAGCGGCGTCTGGCGGGTGCGCGCTGTGAGCGATGGCCAGGGCGTGCGCGTGGCACTGGCCGAGCGTGTGCCCGACGTGCTGCTGCTCGACGTGGGGCTGCCCCAGGAAAGCGGCATCGAGGTGGCGCGCTGGGTGAAGGCGGCGCACCCGGGGCTGGGCATCGTCATGTTGTCCGGGCGCACCTCACCGGTTGATCGCCTGGCCGGCTGGCGCTGCGGGGCCGACGTGTACCTGCTCAAGCCCGCTGAAATGGAAGAGGTGGAGCTGGCGCTCACGGCCCTGGTGAAACGCGGTCAACCCGCCGCCATTCGGCCCGAGCCCACCGAGGCCCAGCCGGTGCTGCAGGTCGCCAAGGGGCAACTGGTCTGCCCCGGCGGCCAGGCCAGTCCGCTCACCGGCCGCGAGGTCATGCTGCTGCACGCGCTGGCGCTGTCACACGGCAGCCTGGTGGAGAGCGAAACCCTCAGGCGCCTGCTGTGGTCCGCGCAGGAAGAGGGCGACGTCGACCTCAACAACGCCCTGTTTTCCCTGGTGCGGCGCCTGCGCCGAAAGCTCGATGGCCTGGGCTTTCCCGCGGACGCGCTCAACGTTGTGCGGGGCCGCGGCTACCGGCTGGCCTGTCCGCTGCGCATCGAATAACCGCCGCCACAGGCGGTGATGCCGAGCCGCCAGACCGCTTGCCCCGGGCAACGCGTCACGCCATGCCGTACGGCGTGCAATAAATCACGCCTAAACCAGCCTTGACCATGGCGCCATGCCTTTTATCAAGGTTTCTGTCGACTTGTGACAGGTTGTGACAGATTCGCAGAAAACGTAGTCCATAGACTGACTCCGGTTATGAAAATATCACTGGAGAGTCTTAATGAAGCGTGAATTTGAGCGATTTGGTGGTGTTGCTAGAAAGCAACGTCAAGGCGGTTTCACCTTGGTGGAGCTGTCGGTGGTGCTGGCCGTCATCGGCCTGATCATCGGCGCCATGGCCATTGGCAAGGACGTCCAGCGCAATGCGGAGTTCACCAAGGTCAAGAACAAGTTCATCGACCAGTGGGAGCAGTCCTACAACCAGTACTACCAGCGCACCGGCGTGGTCGTGGGCGACAACCAGGTGTCGCCGCGCCTGATGGTCAACGGCGCCGCCTACGTGGCCGGCGGGGTGCTGCCGATCTCGGGTGGCAACATGACCGCCGTCGTGGCACCGCCCCGGGTGTGCGACAAGGCCGACAACGCCGCCATGACCGCGCGCACCGTCGCCGCGGCCACCACCCTGCGCACGCAGATGACGCAGGCCGGCATCCGCATGCCGCCCGGCCGTGCCGAGGGTTTTGAAGACCGCTACGTCTACCTCGACAGCAACGGCAACCCGCAGGAGGTGCAGGTCTGCTTCCAGTGGAACAACCCCAGCGCCCCCGAAGGTGCGGGCAACGTGATGATCGTCTCGGGCCTCACGCCCGAGCTGGCCCGCATGCTCGACCAGATGGTCGACGGCAAGCCCGATGCCCAGGAAGGCCGTTTCCGCCTGCAGGGCGTGGCCAACGGCACCGCGAACGCGCCCGGCGTGCAGTGGAACCGCACCAACGACGACACGGTCGCCAGTGGTGCCGGTGCGGCGGGCGACAACCTCCAGCGCGACGAGAGCCAGGTGGTGACCGTGGTCGCTGTCTACAAGATGAACCAGTGACCCCCAGCCTTCACTCCTCACTCTTCGGGAACCACGCCATGACCGTTTCTTTCAAAGCCCGCCGCGGCGCCCAATCGGGCTTCACGCTGATCGAGTTGACCCTGGTGCTGGCGGTGATCGGCCTGATCATCGGTGCCATCGCCATCGGCAAGGACGTGCAGCGCAACGCCGAATACACCAAGGTCTCCAACAAATTCCTGGAGCAGTGGAAGATGGCGTACGACCAGTACTACCAGCGCACAGGGACCGTGGTCGGTGACTGCCAGCAGGCACCCACCTACATGATCAACGGCTCGGAGACCACCATTGGTGGCACGGGTGCCTGCCAGCGCACCGGTGGCCAGGCCGTTGCCGGCATCCCCGAGAACTTCGGCGGCACGGGCGCCAAGGTCTGCGAAGGCCAGGGCTACGCCGCCAACCAGGCTGGCGCGGGCGACACCGCGCTGGCCGTGCAGACGCTGCGCACGCTCATGACCCGCCACGGCGTGCGCCTGCCGCCGGGCCGCGGCGAAGGCCACGAAGACCGCTACGTCTACCAGGACAGCAACGGCAATTCCACCGAAGTGCAGGTGTGTTTCCAGTGGAACCCGGCGGGCACCGCCAGCGGTGCAGGCAACGTGATGGTGGTGCGCGGGCTGACGCCCGACCTGGCCCGCTACATGGACCAGCTGGTCGACGGCAAGCCCGATTCGCGTGAAGGCCGCTTCCGCATCCAGGATCGTGCCGCCCACACCCAGACCACCGACGCCAATGCCCCGGGCACGTCCTGGGAGGCCAACAACACCATCGCCAGCAACATCGACGGCAACAGCCAGAGCGGCAACGACCCCACCGCGGTCGGGCCGAACAACCCCGGCGCCGCGACCACCACCGGCCGGCAGTACGACGAAGACCGCGTCACGCTGCTGACGGCCCACTGGATGATGGATCAGTAAATGGCCATCTCCCGTCATGGACGTCTGGTCGTCCTCGGAGTGGTGACGGTCGCCCTGGCGGCGGCGGCCTGGCTGGCCATGAGCCAGGTCTCGCAACTGAACCAGGCCCGCGCACAGGTGGCGTCCACCCGGGCCGAGCTGGTCCAGTTGCGTGGCCTGATGCCCGTGGTGGAGCAGCGCGAGCGCTACGCGCGCCTGGACGCCGAGATCCGCGCGCTGGCCGAGCGCGAGGGCATCGACCCCACCCGCTGGAGCACCCGCCGTGTCCAGCGCGCGCCCTCGGCGGTGTCGCGTCTGGAGGCCGAGCGCCTGCTGAGCCAGCAGCTCGGTGGTGGCGCCCTCCAGTGGTTTGCCGCCGATCGTTTCGACGTGGCGGTGGTCAGCCCCACGGCCGGCCTGTTCACGCCCGCCTTGCCCGATGACCGGGGCTTCAGCCTGGAGCTGTCCGGTGTTGTCTACTTTCCGTTGGGTGCCCCATGAAACCTGACCAGATCATTCTTGTCTGCGCGCAGGGTTGGTTCCAGCTCGCCGAAGGCCGCTGCCGCGAGCTGCAGCCCTGGGCCGACGTGAAGGGCTCCGCGCTCGTGGTGGTGGAGTTCGCGCAGTCCCAGGTGGGTGTGCAGTCCTGCAAGGGCAAGGCCGAATACGCCGCGGCCATCATCGAAAAAGCGGTGCGCGCCGAGGGCGCCGTGGACGGCCCCCTGCAGGTCTTCGTGCACCGGCAGATACGCCACAACGACAGCAGCTCGGTGCTCTACACCGCCATTCCGCTGGACCTGTGGCAGCAATTCCAGACCTGGTCGCAGCAGCAGCCCGACCATTGCCTGATCGTGCCGCTGGCCGGCCTGTTCCTGGGCAAGGCCGCGGACGACCAGTTGCAGGTGCTGCACCTGGGCTCGCAGCTGCATGCGTTCAGCGCGGCGGGCGGCAAGATGCATTACGCCGGCGCGACGGCCATCGGCAGCGACCCCGCCGACCTGCACGCCCCCTTGCGCACCGTGGTGATGCAGCTCAAGGCCAGCGGCTGGACCGGCGCACCCAAGGGCCTGCGCTGGGGAGCCGTGCTGTCCGACGATCTGGACGTGGAGCGAGGCCTGCTGGGCAAGCTGGCCGAGGCCGGCCTGAACGACGCGCGCCTGATGCCGCACGAGGCGTTCCGCATCGGCGACGTGGCCTGCGCCACCGTGCTGCCGCACCTGCTCGACGCCATGGATGCCCAGGCGATCCAGGCGCCCTGGCTGGGCCGCATGGCCTGGCTCAGCGAGCGTTACGTGGTGCCGCTGGCCGCGCTGATCGCGGTGATGACGGTGGGCCTGGGTGCCTTTGCCTTCTTCTCCAGCCACCTGATCGAACAGGAGAGGACCGCCCTGCAGGCCCTGCGGGGTGAAGCGGAGCAGCTGCGCCAGCGCGTGAGCCAGGTCGACCGGGCCAACACCGCGGCCCTCGATCCCGCGGCGGCCACTTTCGTGCGCCAGCTCGGTTTTGCCGCCGTGCACGACCCCATCCAGATGCTGGCCACGGTGCGCCAGGCGGCGCGCCCCGGCGTGCGGGTGCAGCGTGTGCAACTGATCAAGACCGACAGCCAGGCCAGACCCCGCTTCCGCGTGGACGGTGTGGTGGACGGCCCGGCCAACCAGGAATTGCGCCGCTTTCTGGCCGAGCTGCTGGCCCAGGGCTGGCAGGCCGAATCGGTGTCACCCAACGACGGTTCGTCGGGGGCGTTCGCCTACCTGTTGAAACCGGTCGTGCCGGGCAAGAGCATCTGAGCGCCCGGTCCGCGAGCGGGAGGCCCGTCGGTTGGCGGGCCCCCGGTCCGGTGTCTTTTTCCGAGTACCGCATCCAGCGACACAGCCCATGAAATACGTAGCCCTGACTCTCACCACCGCCGCCACGGCGCTGCTGGTACTGGCGATGGCGGGCATCGCCCAGCAGATCGGCAGCAACGGCCGGTCGATGCCGCCTTTGCAGGTCTCGCTCAGCCCCTTGAGCGAGCAGCAGATGCGCGAGCAGGACGAGGTGAAGGACGCCCTGGTGGTCCTGCGCGGCGCGGCCGCGGGCCGTCCGCAGGGGCTGGCCCAGGTTGGCCGGCTCCCGGCCGCGCCGGTGGACCAGGGCGTGCAGGCGCAAGCGGACTACGGCAGCATCTTTGCCCTGCCGCCCGAGGTGGTGGCCACGAAGGCGGTGAAGGGGAGCCCGCGGCCCGAGCGGGTCGCGCTCTCGGCCGTGGCCCTGCCGCGTGTGAGCGTGGTGCTGCGCGCCGGCAGCGAAGGCAAGGCCGTGGTCGACGGTTATCTGGTGGGCGTGGGCGACCAGGTGGCCGGTGGCCTCGTGGTCAAGTCCATCCGCATGGAGACGGTCACGTTCTCCGCCCATGGTGAAGACATGGAAGTGGCCGTTCCGCTGGAGCGCCTGCGGGTGCTGGGCGCCTTTCCTTCGCGGGGCAAAGGCCACTGATGAACAAGGGTGTGCTCGTCGGGGGTGGGCTGGGTTTGCTGTTGCTGGCGTTTTTGGCCGGCGTCTGGCTGTCCAGGCCGGCGCCCGAGCCGGTCCCGGCGGCGGCGCTGCCCGCCGCGCCCCAGGTGCGCCCGCCAGCCAGTGGCGCGCCGGACGCACCCGCGGGCCTGCCGGCCTCGCCCGCCGAGGCGCCCGCACCGTCTGCCAGCCCCGCGCCGGGCGGGCCGGGGCAGGGCGCTGAAGGCAGCGCACCGCCCTGGGCCGTGAGCAGCCCCCAGGCCCAGGCCGGCGGCCCGGGCGCGCCGGCCCTGACGCGCGAGCAGCGCCGCCAGATCCGGACCCAGATCCGCGCGAAGGTCAACGAGCTGCTGAGCAAGGGCCCCCAGCTCTCGCTGGCCGAGACCCAGGGGCTGCTGGACGACATCGAGAAGCTGGGGCAGGGCCAGTTCGACCCCCGGTACTTCCAGGTCATGCGGCAGATGATCCAGCACAGCGTGCAGACCCAGCGCCTGAGCGCGGAACTGAACCGCATCGCCCAGAGCACCGCGCCCAAGGACGTGGCGCGCCGCCAGGCCATCCTGGGCGAGCTGCGCGAGATCGGTGACCACATGGCCAAGGGCGCGCAGACGATGCAGTCGTATTCGCGCGACCTGCTGGCCGGCCAGCAGAAGCCCTGAGCGAGCACCGCCATGCACGCCACCCGCTCCCACCGATCCGCGCAGAAAGGCTTCACCTTTGTGGAGATGGCCGTGGTGCTGGTCGTGGGCGGCCTGCTGAGCTGGGCCGCTTTTTCCGCCTACGACACGGTGCTCGATGCCAAGGACCGTCGGCAGGCCCAGGACATGGCGCGCCAGGTGCAGTCGCAGCTGCGCGCCTTTGCCGTGCGCCACGGCCGCCTGCCATGCCCGGACGCCAGCGCCGCGGGCACGGGCCTGGAGAGTCTGGTCGGCGGCGTCTGCGGCACCGGCAATTTGATCGGCTGGTTCCCCTACGTCAGCGTGGGGGCGGACCTGCCCGTGGCCGAATACCGCGCCCGCTACGCCGTGTACCGCGCCCCCAACGCCAGCGCCCCGGCCGACGCGGACCTGGCGCTCAACCTGGAGCGCAGCGGCGACCCGCTCGGCCACGTGAACCACCGCGACGTGAGCGACCTGATCGTCGCCCTGAACAACGTGGCCGGCCTGGCCCTCGCGACCGACCAGCCCCACCTGACCGGCGACGGCGGTGTGGCCGGCGCGGTGGACTGCGCCACCAACCGGCAGATGTCGGTCGCCTACTGGCTCGTGGTGCCGCTCAAGGACCGCAGCGGTGACGGCGAGCGGCTGGACCCGCCGCAGGCCAGCGCCGGCCCCTGTGTGTTCAGCCCGGGCACCCCCGTCAGCGCCACCAACGACGACGTCGTGCTCTCCGAATCGCCCACGCAGCTGGCCGGCTGGCTGCGCAAGAGCCTGCCCTGAACCGCCGTCCTTTCCTTCACCGTTTTCTCCGCTTCAAAGACCGCCATGCACCACTTCAAGTTCTCCATGTTCAAGCCCGGAATGGCCACCACCACCGCGATTGTTTCGGCAGCCTTGCTGGGCGCCTGCGTGGCGCCGCCGCCCCAGAGCGCCAAAAACCTGGGCGACCCCGACGTGGACTCCCTGAAGCGCATGCAGGAGGTGACGCGGGCCGAGTCGGCGAAGCTGCTGGCCCAGCAGGAGCAGATCCTGCGGGAGATGCGCCGCACCGCGGCGGCCAAACCGCTGGAGCCCGCGGCCCCCACCTACGACCCGCTGGAAGGCAAGACCATCAGCGTGGCCGTGTCCAACGGCAACATCAGCCAGATCCTCACCGCCTTCGCCGACGCGGCCAAGGTCAACCTCATCGTGGAGCCGGCGGTGGTGCAGCAAGGCGCGTTGACCGACATGTTCCTCAAGGATGTGTCGCTGCGCGAGGCCTTCAACGAACTGCTGCGCAGCTACGACGTGGCTGGTGAAATCCGCAACCAGACCCTGCGCGTGAAGCTGCACGAAGAGAAGTTCTTCGCGATGGACTTCCTCAACATCAACACCCAGATGTCGCTCAACTCGGGCGGCAACGTGTTCGGCTCCAACTCCACCGGCGCCAATTCCGCGATCTCGGGCAGCCTGTCCATGAGCGCCGCGGCCGGCAGCCGCGCCGACCCCTACACCGAGATCGAGAACAACCTCAAGACCATTCTGGGCGAGGCCCGCTCGCCCGTGGTGGACCCGGCCTCGGCGGCCAAGGGCAACCAGGACCCGACCCAGGTGGTGCAGCCCAACCAGCAGCACGGCTTCACGCTGAACCGCACCTCCGGCACCCTGTTCGTCAAGGCCCGCCCGTCGCAGATGCGCTCGGTGGAAAAGCTCATCAAGAACACACAGGACATGCTGACCAAGCAGGTCTACATCGAGGCGCAGCTGATCGACGTGACGCTCAGCGACGGCTACGAGTTCGGCATCGACTGGACCCAGCTGCGCAGCCGCCTGGCGCTGAACTTCGGCTCCAGCGCGCTGGAACTGGCCGGCGGCGTGGCCAGCCTGCCGAACTCATCGCGCACGCGCAACTACCCCGCGAGCAGCCTGACCATTCCTTCCAGGCTGGTCGGGCCGGGCACGGGCCAGACCGGCGGCGGCGCGGCCTACCAGGACAGCAGCGGCTCGACCGTGATCAACGCCCTGCGCTCTTTCGGCAACCTGCGCATCCTCTCCAACCCGAACATCCAGGTGCGCAACGGCACCCCCGCGATGCTGTCGGTGGGCACCAGCCAGCGCTACGTGTCCAAGTCGAGCTCGGCCGAGAACAACATCGGCGGGGGCGCGACCACCACCTCGTCCGAGGTGCAGACCGACGCCGTGTTCTCCGGCGTGATGGTCGGCGTGCTGCCCATGATCCGCGAGGACGGGCGCATCGAGCTGCTGATCAACCCGGTGCAAAGCGACGTGGACCCCTCCAGCCTGGCCCTGGTCGAGGTGAACGACTCCAACCGCGTGAGCCTGCCCCAGGTGGCCTACAAGGGCCTCACCACCACGCTGAACGTGAACGATGGCGACGTGGTCGTGGTCGGGGGCCTGATCGACCAGAAGAGCGGCAACAACAACGGCGGCCTGCCGTTCCTGTCGGACGTGCCTTTCTTCGGCAAGCTCGTCACCAAGGAAAACAACAGCCAGTCCGCCCGCGAGCTCATCGTCGTGCTGCGTGTGCGCCTGCTATGAGCCTCATCTACCAGGCTCTCAAACAAACCGAACAGCAGGCGGCGCCTTCCCAGCCCTCTGGTCGTCGGTGGACCGGCGTGGCCACGCCCGCGCCGGCCCGGCGCGGCTGGAACCCCATGCCTGCGTTGTGGGGCGTGGTGATCGCGGCCGTGGCGGTGCTGGCGGGTTGGATGGTGAGCCTGGCCATGGCGGCCCAGCACGGGCCGTCGGCGGCGTCAGCGCAGGTTTCACCGCAGGTGCCAGTGCCCGTGGTGCTGGCGGCGCAGGGCCGTGCTGCCATGGTCTCGTCCGCACCGGTGGCCCCGGCCCCGGTGAGCGCTGCCCGCGTGGCCTTGCCTGAAACTGCCTTGCCTGAGGTGGCCTTGCCCAAGGCGGACCTGCCGCTGCCCACCGCCTCGCCCCGGCTGGCGCTCTCGCGCGCCTTGTCGGCACCGGCCGCACCGGCTCAGAAACCGCAGGGCACGCAGAGTGTTGAAGACGCACGCCCACCCGCCGAGCCCGCCGCCGGAAAGAAGGGGGCTGCAGCGAGCCCGCCTGCACCGGCGAGCGTGCCGGTGTCCCAGCCCACGCCCGACGAACTGCCGGCCCTGTTCGATGCGCTGAACCAGGCGCTGGCCGGCCACGATGTGGACGCGGCCCGCCGGCAGCTGCAGGCGATCCAGGCCAGGCTGCCGGAATCTTCCGTGGCCCGGTTGCGCGCCGAGGCCTGGTTTGCCCACCAGACCGACGATCTCGACGGCGCGCAGCGCCTGTACCGGCGCCTGCTGGACAAGCTCTCGGGCGACGAACACGCCAGCCTGAATCTGGCGGCCATCGAGAAGAAGCGCCAGCGCTTTGACCAGGCCAAGGACGTGCTGGCCAAGTCCCTGCGTCAGAACCCGAATTCGGCGGTGCTGCGCACGGCGGTGGACCAGTTGGCCCGCAGCGAGACCAGCCCATGAACGCCCGCAACAGCCACCTGGCCGCGCTGGGCCTGGTGCGCAACCCCTTTCCCTACACGCCCGACGCGGGCTGCTATTTCTCGACCCCGCACCTGGACGAGCAGTTGGTCGAGCTGGAGCACTGCGTGCTCTCGCGCAAGGGCTTTTCGCTGCTCACGGCCGAGGTCGGCATGGGCAAGAGCACGCTGGTGCGGCGGCTGATGACGGACCTGGCCGCGAAGAACGTGGTCTCGGCGCTGGTGTTCAACACCTTCCTGCAGGGGCCGGAGCTGCTGGCCGCCGTGCTGCAGGACTTCGGCCTGGAAGGCACCGGCGCGCTGCCGTCCGACATCTCCGCGCTCAACACCTTCCTGCTCGCCAACCACCGCGAGGGCAAGACCTGCCTGCTGATCATCGACGACGCGCAGAACCTTTCGGCGAACTCGCTGGAGCTGATCCGGCTGCTGTGCAACCTGGAGACCGACCAGGAAAAGCTGCTGCAGATCCTGCTGGCCGGCCAGCCCGAGCTGGAAGAGATGCTGTCGCAGCACAGCCTGCGGCAGTTGCGCAGCCGGCTGGTGAAACATTCGCGGCTGTATGGCCTGACCAGCACCGAGATCGCCGACTACGTGCGCTTCCGCTTCGAGTCGTCCGGCAGCAACGGCTCGCTGGTGCTGCAGACCGATGCCTGCCAGCTGCTCTGGCGCGAAACGCAGGGCGTGCCCCGGCAGATCCACCTGATCATGGACCGCTGCCTGTACGGGCTGGCGGCGCGCAACGGCAACGTGATCGACGCCAACCTGATGAAGGAGGCTATCACCGACAGCCGGGTCGATCTGGTGGGCGCCCCCACGGTGGACGCCGTGGGCGTGGTGCCGCCGGCCCGCACCCGCCGGCCCTGGCTGGTCGCCGCCGCCTTCGCCGGCCTGGTCGCCACCGGCGCGGCCCTGGGCTCGCGTTTCGGCGGCGTGGACGCAGGCCAAGCGCAGCCGATGGCTGATGGCGCGGCGGCCCAGGTGGTCGCTTTGGCTCCGCCGTTGACCGAGCCTGCGCCGGCCCCCGCATCGGCGGCCCCGGACGCACCGGCCGTGGCGGCGCTGTCCGTTTCGCCCGATGCATCCGCCGCTGCACCGGGCACACCGGCCGTGGCGCCCGGCGGCCTCTTCGGCGCCGGCTGCGAGCCCGCCACCGAGCAGCCCGACGGGCGCATGGTCGTGAGCCAGCCGCTGGCGGAGCTCACCCACCAGCTGCTGGGCGCGCGCCTGGCCCGGCTGGCCGACGTCTGCATGGACAGCCGCCAGGGCCAGGTGTGGCTGACCTGGAGCACGCCCCAGGCCGGCCACGCCCTGAACAACCGCCTGACCGCGGCCCGCTTCCAGATCGCGCTGACCGAATACGGCAGCCTGCTGCCGCGCGAAGTGGACGGCATCTGGGGCGAGCGCAGCCGCGGCGCCCTGAGGCAATTCCAGAACGAACTGGGCCTGAGTCCCTCGGGCGAGGTGGACCCCCTGAGCGGCCTGCTATTGGAGAAGTTCTATGTACAAGAACAGTGACACCGGGATGGAACCCATGAACGAAACGCGCCTCAGCTTCAGCCGGATGCTGGTGTCCAACGGACTGGTCAGCCAGATCGTGATCGACTACGTGCGCCAGAAGCAGGCGGTCGAAGGGCAGAAGCTCGGGCGCATGCTGGTGGAGCTGGGCTTCATCAGCGCCAAGGACCTGGCGCGCCAGCTGGCGATCCAGCGCGGCATCGAATTCCGGGAGGTGCCCGCGGTCGACCCGGAAGTGGCCGCGGCCTTCAACCGCAGCCTGTGCCTGACGCACAACTTCCTGCCCGTGGGCCGCGAGGGCGACAAGCTGCGGGTGCTGCTGGGCGACGCGGAGCCCGATGCCGTGGCCACGCTGATCCAGCGCCGCGTCGGGCAGGAAGTGGTGTTCTGGCAGGGCGAGTTCTTCGCCGTCATCGACGCCATCCACCAGCACTACTACTTCCAGGAAAACCCGGTCGAGCGGCTGATCGAGGCCGAGATCCGCAAGCTCGGCGACGACCGCGACCACGCCTACAGCCCCGACCGGTTGATGGAGCTGATCCTGCACACCGCCGTGCGCGAGCGCGCCACCGACGTGCACCTCGCCCCCACTGCCCGCAGCCGCGGGGTGCTGATGCGCATCGACGGCGTGTTGCGCCCGATGTTCGCGATGCCGCCCTCGCTGGACCGCCTGGTGTCGTTCATCAAGCTCAAGGCCGACATGGACGCCAGCGAGCAGCGCCTGCCGCAGGACGGCAGCTTCACCATCAACCTGATGGACGCGACCTACACGATCCGGGTCTCGACCATGATCTCGGAGTTTGGCGAGCGCGTGGCCATGCGTCTGCTGGCCGAGCGCAGCGACCTCGACCGCCTGCAGGACCTGGGCTTCCTGGAGGAAGACGTGGCCGAGATGGAAAAGGCCTTCGCGCGCCCGCACGGCCTGATCCTGATCACCGGCCCCACCGGCTCGGGCAAGAGCACCACCCTGCACGCGGCCCTGCGCGTGCAGCCGCTGGTGGAGCGCAACGTGCTGACGGTGGAAGACCCGGTGGAATACCGGGTGCCGGTGGCCTGCCAGACCGAGGTGAACCGCCGCGCCGGCTACGACTTCGCCAGCGCCATGCGGCACTTCCTGCGCCACGACCCGGACATCATCCTGGTGGGTGAGGTGCGCGACGCCGAGACGGCGCGGGCCGCGCTCGACGCCTCGTCCACCGGGCACCTGGTGCTCTCCACCCTGCACGTGGGCGGCATCTTTGGCGTGGTGCCCCGCCTGCGGCTGCTCGGTGTGGACGCCGAGACCGTGGCCGAGAACCTGGTCGCGGTCATCAACCAGCGCCTGGTGCGCTGCATCTGTCCCTACTGCAAGGCCCAGCGCGCCGCGACCGAGGACGAAAAAGCCTGGCTCGGGCCGGAGGTGTCCATGGTGCACCACGGGGTGGGTTGCAGCCACTGCCGAGGCACGGGCTACCGCGGCCGGTTGCCGGTCTATGAAATCCTGACGGTCAAGCGCGAGCTGGCCGACGCCATCGTGGGCGAGGCCCCGCGCGCGCGCATCCGCGAGCTGGCCGAGGCCAGCGGGCTCAAGCCCATGGCGGGCATGGCCCGCTACCGGGTGCTCCAGGGCGAGACCACGGTGGACGAGGTGCGCCGCGCCATCGGACTGGAGTAAGCCATGAGCACCGCCGCCGGTCTGCGTACCTACTTCTACCGCGTGCTGCTGCCCCACGGCAAGGTGAAAAGCGGTTTCCTGCGCCTGCTGGTCGAGCGCGACCACTCGGTGCGCCTGCGCCTGGAGCAGACCACCGAGGGCGCCGTGCTCAGCCTGGTGCGCCTGCCGGCCTGGGTCACGGCCCTGAACGACCTGCGCATGCGGCTGTTTCGCCGCCACGTGCGCCAGCAGGACCTGGCCGGTTTCCTGCGCGACATGGGCATCATGCTGGACGCGGGCGTGCCGATGATGGAGGCGCTCAAGACGCTGGTGGAAGACGAGTCCGGCGACGACGGCGTGGCCGAGCTCGCGCAGCGCGTGCACACCGACCTGGGCTCGGGCATGCGCATGCCGCAGTCGTTCGCCCGGCACCCCGACGTGTTTCCGGAAACCGTGCGCAACCTGGCGGAGATCGGCGACCAGTCGGGCGAGCTGCCGCGCATGCTGCTGGAGTCGGCCTCGCACATCGAGCGGCTGATCGACATCCGCCGCGACATCCGCACCGCGCTGATCTACCCGGTGCTGGTGTTCACCACCATCCTGGGCGTGGGCTTCTTCTGGCTCTACTACGTGGTGCCCAACATGGCCCAGCTGTTCAAGCAGCTGCAGGCGAAGCTGCCGCCGCTCACGCAGTGGCTGATCGCGGTGTCGGACGCGCTGGTCCATTACCTGGTGCTGTTCGCGGTCGGCGTGGTGCTGCTGGTGATGCTGCTGATGTGGCTGTACCGCTCCATCCCCGGCTTCAAGCTGGCCTGCCACGAGCTGCTGCACCGCCTGCCGATCGCGCGCACCCTGTCCACCTCGTCGGGCATGGCCTTCATCAGCGAGCACCTGGCCCTGCTGGTGCGCGCCGGCCTGGACTTCATGCTCAGCCTGGACGTGTTGTCCCGCGCCACCACCGACCAGTACTACCGCGAGCGCCTGCTGCGGGTGCGCGACGGCGTGGCGCGCGGTGAAGGCATCGGCGCGTCCATGCGCCGCGTGGGCGGATTCCCGGCCATGGCGGTGCGCATGATTTCCGTGGGCGAGGAGTCCGGCTCGCTGGACAAGCAGCTCGACCGCCTGGCCACCGAATACCGCAAGCGGCTGGACGTGGTGGTCAAGTCGCTGGGCGAGATCATCAAGCCCGCGCTGATCCTGCTGGCCGGCGCGCTGTTCATCTTCCTGATCGTGGCGCTGCTGCTGCCGATCTACGACCTGGTGCGCCAGTCGGTCAACCACTCGCTGGGAGGGGGCTGATGCGTGTGATGCCCCGGGCCCGCCCACCCACCCCGGCACCCCGGCGCCGCCACCGCGGCCTGGGCCTGCTGGAGGTGCTGCTGTTCATCGCCATCGTGGGCGGGCTGGCCACGGTCGGCTACCTGGAATGGCGCGAGCGCTCCGCGCTGCAGAGCTCGCGCCAGGAGCGCGCGTCGCTCTCCCAGGCGGACACGGCGGTGATCACCTTCGCCACGGTGATGCGCCGCCTGCCGTGTCCCGACACCGACCGCGACGGGCTGGAAGACTGCGGCGGCGGCGCCCAGAAGGGCTGGCTGCCCTCGGTGTCGCTCAAGCTGGCGGGGGCCGACGCCGGCGTGGGCGTGGCCCAGCTGCGCTACCTGGTGCAGCGCGGTGCCACAGCCTACGACCTCGCGGTGCTGGGCGACGACTGGCGCCCGCTGGAATACGACGATGGCGCGACCACCTTCGCGGCCATGCGCGACACCGTCGGCAACGGCGGCAGCTACCAGGCCAACATCCTCACCCTGCCCGACCTGTGCCAGCGGGTGGGGGAGGGCGCGGTGGCCACCTTCGGCGCGGGCATGGCCCACGTAACCGCGTCACCCTTGCGGGCGGTGGCCTATGCGCTGGTGCATCCGGGCCTGGAAGACACCGACGGCGACGGCTCGCTGTTTGATGGCGTCAACGGCGCGGCGGGCAACACGGTGGAAGACCCCGACCGCTCGCCGCTGCTCAGCAGCTACGACGACGTGGTGCGCGAGCGCTCGTTCGCCAGCCTGCAGTCGGCCTTCCACTGCCAGCCGCTGGCGCAGTCGATCGACACCGTGGCCCTGGGGCTGGACGTGGTGAATCAGGTCGACGACATGCGCGAGGACAACATCGACGCCGCCGAGCGCGCGGTGATCTTCGCCGCGCTGGGCGCGGCGATCACCGCGGTGGAGCTGACCGCTTCGGTGGTGGAGGCCGCGTCGGACACGGGCAACGCGGTGGCCGAGGCCACACTGTGCGGCGCCACGCTGGGCCTGGCGGTGAACGCCTGCGCCGCCTTCCCGCAGCACATCGCCTCGGCCGTGCTCGCCGGGGTGTCCACCGCGGCCAACATCGCCACCATCGCCCTGAACGTGACGGCCGCGATCATGGCGGGCAACGCGCTGGTGCTGGCCGACAACAGCCGCCCGCCGGCATCGGTGTCCTGCCCCGTGCCCGACGTCAGCGCGGCGCTGGCCGCGTCGCTGGACGAATGGAACAAGGCCAAGGCCGAGGTCACCCGCCTGGAGGGCGAGGTTGCGCAGAAGCAGACCGATCTGGCCAACGCGAACACCACCAAGACCGATGCGATCAACGCCTTGTATTTCTGGGTCCGGTACGGCGGCTCATCGTCCGACCTCGACGGCACCGTGACCCTGTTGGTCAACGGATCGAACACCTGGAACCAGGAGGACCTGGACTATGACGAGGCCCAGGCGACCCGGACCCTCTACCAGACCGAATACGACAGCTGGAGCGACATCGTCGTGCGCTACAACAACATGCTGACCAACCGCACCACGCTGATCCCCCAGGTGGAGGCGGAGATTGCCGCGCTGGACATCCTGATCGCCGCCGAGACGGACCAGACCGCCAAGGAAGCCCTGCAGCTCCAGCGCAGCAACAAGCAGGGGGAGCTGGCGCTGCTCAACGACGTCACCACGCTCACCTCGGAGCGCGACAACGGGATCGTCAAGCGGGACCAGGCCTACGTGAACCTGCAGGCCGCCATCGCCGCCGAAGCCAGCGCGCTGGCGGTGCTCAACGGCGCGCTCGCCAGCTACCAGACGGCCTACGCCAACCTCGCCAACGGCAGCCTGGGCCCCTACAACTTCTATTACCCGCCCTTGACCTTCATCGCCTGCACCACGAAGCCCCTCCCGGCACCGGCCTGCACGAGTGGAAGTTATTCGACCAGTCCGTTTGTCCTGTCGGCGATGCAGGACCTGTACGGCTCGGGCGGTGACACCGGATCGACACAACCCCACGCAGACAGCAAATACATGAGGCCTCTGACGATTCAGCGCGAGCTCGACGGCTTGAACGCGCAGCTCACCGCCGCGCGGGAGATGGAAGTCGATACCAAGAAGCGCTACGACGACCTGAAGGCCCAGGCCGACAACCCGCCGGCCTGCAACCTCACCGGCACCGGCGTCACGCCCTGGTCGCCCACGACGGCCGCCGACCTGCTCATCAACGTCGACGTGAAGGGGGGCACACGATGAGACCCGTCTTCATCCGTCGCCGTCAGCGCGGTTTCTCGCTGATCGAACTGGGCGTGTCGCTGGTGATCGCCGGCGTGATCGGGCTGATGCTCTGGCGCTGGATCGCCGCCACGCAACAGCCCGTCTCGGCGCAGGACATGCGGCGCCAGTTGGGCGAAGCGCAGTCGGCGGTCGAAGGCTTCGTGCTCACGCGCCACCGGCTCCCGTGCGCCGCCGCCAACACCGGTGGCGTGGAAGCCTGTGGCACGGCCGACGCCGTTTTCCTGCCCTGGAAAACGCTGGGCCTGAGCAGCGATCTGAGCGTGCTGCACTACGGTGTGAACCGGGGTGGCGGCGCCGATCTGGCGGCCACCGGGGCGGCTTGGATCGCGCCCGACCTGAACATCGACTTCAGCGGCGTGCCGGTGCTGCCGGTGGCCACGGCCGATGCCCCGGCCGCCGCCACCGCCGCCACGCAGGTGACCAGCCTGATCACCGCGGCGGTGGCCCGGCGTACGGTGGTCAACGGGCTGGACTGGTGCCGCGTGTTGCGCGGTTTCGCGGCCAACCCCACGGCGGCCGGCGTGTTGAGCGCCGGCAACATCACGGCCAGCCTGCCCGTGGCCTACACGCTGGTGCACCCGGGGCTGAACGGCCAGTTCGACGGCAACAACCGGGTCGGCGCGGGCGGCTCCTGGCGCTTCGACCTGCCGGGTCGCGTGCAGGACGAGAGCTTCGACGACATCGGCCTGGCCGTGGGGCCGGCGGACCTGTCCGCGCGCATGGGCTGCGTGGCGCGGCTGAGCGCCGCCCAGGCCTCGGCCCAGGCCGCCTTCGCCCAGTACGACACCACCCGCGTGATGCAGGAGTACTGGTCGCTGCGCGAATTCGACGTGACCACGGCCGAAGACGGCGTGAGCGGTGCCGAGACCGGCGTGGCCATGGCGGCCATGGGCCTGGCCATTTCGACCACCAGCACCCTGGTGGGGCTGGCCTCGGCCGCCAACACCGAGGGTCTGACCGTCTACGCCGTGGCCATCGCGGCCGTCAACATGGCCGTGGCCGTCACGGAAACCGTGCTGGCGGCGCAGGACCTGGTGGATGCCCAGCAGGCCCTGGTGGACTCCCGGGCCAAGCTCGTGGCCACCAGCACCTACGCGGCCGGTGTCTATGGCTCGCTGGCCGACGCGCTGAGCCAATCCATCGCCCTCGACACGAAAGGACTGAACCCATGAGACAGCGCATGAAGGGGTTCACGCTGGTGGAGATCTCGGTGGCGCTGCTGGCGCTGGGCCTGATCGTGTGGGGGGCGGTGGCGTTCTGGCAGCAGTCCGCGGGCCAGCGCGTGTCGGCCGTGCAGCTGGACGCGCAGCAACAGGCCCACCAGTCGGTGCTGGGTTTTCTGTACGCGCGGCACCGCCTGCCGTGCCCGGCGGCCGACGCCAACGGCGTGGAGTCGTGTTCGCTCGCGGGTGGCGGTCTGCGCCAGGTCGGCTACGTGCCCTGGCAGACGCTGGCCTTGCCACGGCCCGAGGCTGGCCGGCTGCGCTACGGCGTGTTCCGTGAGGCCTCGGCCACGGCCCCCCTGGACCGCGACCTGGCCGTGGCGCAGGACCGCATGAACCCCCTGCGTGTGCGCACGCCCAACCCGCGCCCGCAGAACGGCAACGCCCCCAACGGCAACGCGCCGCCCCTGCCTGTGGCCTCGGCGGGGCTGCTGGGCGCCACCCAGTCCGGCGACGTGGCGGCGCCGCTCAACAGCGCGTGCAATGCGGCCAACGCGCCGCCCTGCAGCCTGGGCGGCGCGGCCTCGGTCAACCAGGTGGACGTGTGCCTGGCGCTGAACACCGCCTCGGACGCGGCCACCGCGCCCGCCGGGTCGCTCGGTGTGATGTCCGCTGGCGTTCGCCGCCCGGCCGCCTTCGCCATCGCCGCGCCGGGCCTGCTCGACGCCGATGGCAACGGCCAGGCCTTCGATGGCGCCAACGCCACGGCCAGCGACGCGTCGCCCACCTTCGAGTCGTCCAACACCCGCGCGACCCACGCCTACGACGACACCGTGCTCGCCGCCAGCCACGCCGAGCTGTTTGCCCTGCTGGGCTGCGAGACCGGCCTGTCGGTGGCCGAGCACGCCCACTTCAACGCCGCCACCGGCGCCTTCGTGCTGGAGCGGGCTTTGTACGACTACCGGGACCAGCTGTACGTGATGGTCAAGCTGGCGGAGGCGGACGTCGCGGCCGCCACGGCGGGGGTGACCAGCGCCATCGCCGGCGGGGCCGACGCCGCCCAGGCGATGCTCTCGGCCACCGCCGACACCACCATGAGCGCGGGCGCGCGTTCGTTCCAGATCGGCCTGGCCGCGGTCGGGATCGCCGCCGCGGTGGCGGGCGGCATTGCCGCGGGCGTCTCCATGGGGCTGGCCGTGGACTCGCTGGTGGACGCGCAGGACACGCACAGCGAATTCGCGGCCCGTACCACCGCCATCACCGACCTGTCCATCTCCATCAACCGCAACGCGCTGCTCGCGGACGCCATCGGCTTCTGAGCGTCCGAGTCCTACTTTGTTTTGGGGTATGCACCATGAATCGACCGATCCGCACCACACCCGCCCAGTCCACCGCGCCCGGCCATCGCCAGCGCGGCTTCACCCTGGTGGAACTGAGCATCACCCTGCTGGTGATCGGTCTGCTGCTGGGCGCCGTGGCCGTGGGCCGCGACCTGCAGCGCAGCGCAGCCAACCAGCGCCTGTCCACCGACTTCGTGCAGGGCTGGCAACTGGCCTACGAGGCCTATGTGAACGGCGTGGGGCGACCGCCCGGTGACAGCGCCACCAACCCGACCGGGCAGATCAACGGCGGCACCGCCCCGGCGGGCACAGAGCTGTGCGGCAACGACATGCTCAACGCGTTCCTGGCCGCCGGCGTTCGCCTGCCCGAAGGGCGCACGGCCGGCAGCGCGGACCGCTACGTCTACCTGGACAGCAACGGCAACCCGCAGGAAGTGCGGGTCTGCTTCCGGAGCGTGGACTGGGCCGAACCCGGCGCCGCGGTCAACACCTACGCCACCCGCCCACGCAACGTGATGGTGCTCAGCAGCGTCACCCCGTCGCTGGCGTCCATGCTCGATCAGCAGATCGATGGCCGCAACGACGCCCGCTTCGGCCGCTTCCGCGATGTGTCGTTCGCCAACGCGATCGCGACCACCGTCGGGCAGACCTGGCCCATCGACGACCGCATGGCGTTCGGCACCACCGTGGCAACCTCGCTGGACGAATCCCAGGTGGCCGTGACCACGGCGTATCTGCAGATGATGCGCTGAGGGGGCGTCGCCGCCGAGCGCGACCGCTTGACGCCGATGGCCCAACTGTGGCGCCGCAGTGTCTTGGCATGGGTGGGCACCATGAACGAAGTACCGGCGTGCGAACGGCAGGAGTTGCTGGGCTGAAGCTTGTGACTCAGCTCGCCCGGTACGTGCTGTCTCCGTGCGGTGCGGCGCAGAACTCGGGCAGTGCTTCGGCGGCACCCGACAACACACACAGCAGCGGGTAGCGCTCGGCAGGCACCTCGGCGGGCAGCATTTGCTGAATGAACTGCCAGGCCACGGCGGTGCTCACCTCGGCCTGGCCCAGCGTGGCGCGCGAGACGTTCAGCGCTTGGGCGTTCAGTCGTGTCTCCAGGCCGTCGCAGGCGGCGAGCAGTTGCCCGGTGACCCGCGTGACCCAGGGCTCGTGCTGCTTCTCGGCGGGGCGCAGGCCGCGCTCGTACACGATCTGCACCGCCTTCTCGCACGCAGCCAGCGCCAGGCCCACGGTGCGCAAGGCCTGCGCCAGCGCGGCGGGTTCCTTGGGGAACAGGCTGCGCCCGGCCAGCGCTTCGGCGTACTGCAGGATCAGCGTTGAGTCCATCAGCACCGTGCCGTCGTCGCACACCAGCGTGGGCGCCTTGACCACCGGGTTGATGCGGCTGAACTCGTCAAAGGTGCGGAACACCGAGAGCGACTGGTGTTCGAACGGGAGGTCGAGCAGTTGCAGCGAGATGGCGACGCGGCGCACATAGGGTGAGTCGAGCATGCCGATGAGTTGCATGGCAGATCCTTCGGGTTTCAGTGGTGGGCAGCCAGCGCCTTGGCGATCTTCCCGCGCTTGACGGTGGCGCGTGGCACTTGCTGCGGCAGGTGTTCGAACCAGCGCCGCACATCGTCTTCCACGCACAGGCCGTGCATGTAGTTGTAGATCGCCTTGCGCAGGCCGATGCCAAGCGCATCGTGGTCGGTGCCGGTGGGGTCGATGAAGCCGATGTCGTTCTTGGCGAAGCTCACCGGCGGCAGCGGGATCAGCTCGATGCCGTAGGCCGCCGGGTCCTGGCCCACGGGCGAGTGCACGGTGCAGCTGAAACGGTGGAAAAAGCCGCTCTGAATGCAGCCGGCCTCGAACAGCTGGCGCACGTATTCAAGTGCGTCCACCGTGTCCTGCAGCGTCTGGGTGGGGAATCCGTACATCAGGTAGGCGTGCACCAGGATGCCGGCGTTGGAAAAGCCCTTGGTGACGCGCGCCACCTGCTCGACGCTCACGCCTTTCTTCATCAGCGTGAGCAGGCGGTCGCTCGCCACTTCCAGGCCGCCGCTCATGGCGATGCAGCCGCTTTGCGCGAGCAGCTCGGCGAGCTCGGGCGTGAAGGTCTTTTCGAAGCGGATGTTGCCCCACCACGAGATGTTGAGTTCGCGCCGGATCAGCTCCTCGGCCAGCGCCTTCAGTGCCTTGGGCGGAGCGGCTTCGTCCACGAAATGGAAGCCGGTCTGGCCGGTCTCTTCCACGATCTGCTGGATGCGGTCGGCCAGCTTTTGCGCCGTGGCGGTTTCGTAGCGGCCGATGTAGTCCAGGCTCACGTCGCAGAAGCTGCATTTTTTCCAGTAGCAGCCGTGCGCCACAGTGAGCTTGTTCCAGCGGCCGTCGCTCCACAGCCGGTGCATGGGGTTGAGCATGTCGAGCAGGCTCAGGTAGCGGTCCAGCGGCAGGCCGTCCCAGGTGGGTGTGCCCACGTCTTCGAACGGGATGTCGGGCTCGGCGAGGTGGATGTAGCGCACGGTCCCTTCGCTGTCGTCCCGCACGAACGTGCGCTGCAGCCGCTGGCGCCCGCGTTGGCCCTGCAGGTGCTCGATGATGGACAGCACCGGCCGCTCGCCCGCGTCCAGCGTCACGAAATCCACGAAGTCGAAGATCCGCGGGTCGGACAGTTCGCGCAGCTCGGTGTTCACGAAGCCGCCGCCCAGGGCGATGCGGATGTGTGGGTTGTGGCTCTTGATGGTCTGCGCGATGCGCAGGGCCGCGTAGACCGAGCCGGGAAAGGGCACCGAGAGCAGCACCAGCGTCGGGTTGTGGCGGTGGATGGCGGCGAGCGTGAGGTCGTGCAGCAGCTCGTCCACCAAGGTGGGCGGCGCGGCGAGCGCGGCCGCGAGCGGGTCGAAGGTGGGCTGGCTGCTGGCCAGCGACTCGGCGTAGCGCACGAACTCGAAGCGCTCATCGACCGCGTCGCGCAGCACGTCGGCCAGATCGTTGAGGTACAGCGTGGCGAGGTGGCGGGCCTTGTCCTGCACGCCCAGCGCGCCGAAAGCCCAGGCCAGCGGGTCGCCGCCGCCGTCGCCCAGGTCCACGTCGTCGTACACATCGAGCGCGGCAAAACGCGGGCCCTCGGGCAGCAGGCCGCGCGCGGCGATGCGGTGCGCCAGCGTGGAATCGCGGCCCTGCAGGAAGGCGATGGTGGGGCCGATGGTGCTGCGGTAAGCGTCGAACTGGTCCAGGAAGGCGTGCACGCTGCCCGAGCGCTGAGCTTCGGGCAAGGCCAGCGCCCGCCCGCGCACGGCCTCCAGCCCGGCCGGGGTGAAGAGCTTGAGCACCAGCGCCAGAGCCAGGTCTTCCTGCGCCGCATGGATGCCGCGCGAGCGCAGGAAGCCGGTGAGGTAGGCGGTGGACGGGTAGGGCGTGTTGAGCTGCGTCATCGGGGGGATGAGGCTCAAGACGCGGAAATCGGATGTCATGGGGCGGGCGGCGGTGGTGGGCCGCTGGGCAGGGCGGTCGGGGCGCTGCCGGTGCAACGCCAGCCGGCAGTTTAAAGGCCCAGCAGCGCGCTTGCACGCAGCCGTTCAGAACCCTGGAAATGCTGATTCAGCCAGTTCTGCACCGCTGCCTGCCGCTGGCCCGGTGAGAGTTCGGGCGCACGGGACAGGTGCTCGATGGTCGAGCGGGCCGTGGTCAGTCGTTGTTCCCACTCGGCCTGGGCGCGTTCCTCGGCCTGCAACCGATCCGCCGCCTCCTGGCCCAGCGCCACCACCCGCTCGTGGTGCCAGGCTTGCGGCGCCAGGCCCGCGGGCGCCGCAGCGGTCCACACAGGCTCGGCCGCGCTCTGGGTTTGGGGGGGCCGGTCCAGGCGCTGGCGCAAGGCCGTTTCTTCTTCCCGATAGAACGCATCGGCCCAGGCCATGCCCAGCAGCTCCCGCCTGACCAGCTGGCGCTCCTGCAGCACGGACGCCCAGCGCTCGGGCCGACCCAGGTCCATGGTCTCGCGGAAGGCGTGTTGCTGCAGTTTCAGGTAGCGGTCCCACACCTCCAGCACCGCCTGCGCGCCCGGGGGCCCCAGGTCGCGTTCGGCCAGCCAGGCCACCAGCAGGCGCAGTTCGTCGGGCCGTGTTTCGCCCAGGGTGGTGAGCAGCTGGTCGAAGCGGCGGCGCAAGTCGGCGCTGGGGGTCAGCCGCCGCCCGTCCCAGGCGCCCCAGGCGCCATCGAGTTCGGCGCCCCGCAGGGACCCATCGGTCAACAGGGTGTGCCACAGATCTTCAGGCGCTACGGGTGGGCGGGGCGCTTGCGGGGCGGCATTGGCCGATGGCCTGTCTGCGCCACCCAGCGCCAGCAGGCTCCAGCCCGGGCCCGCGCTGCTCTGTGCAGCGGATGGCTGTGCCGGGGGCGGGACCGCCGGTGACGGGGCCAGCAGGGCCACCAGCCCCGCCACCCCTGCGGCACACAGCACGGCCCCCACGGCCCAGAGACGCTGTGGGCGCCCCATCGTCAGAGCCCGGCCAGCTTGAGGCGGTTGGCGTGGGTGCGGTAGAAGGCCACCGGGTCGGGGGTGAACAGCCCGCGCAGGCCAAAGGCCTGATTGACCTCGTCAAGGTGGTTCCACGGGTAGTTGTCGCGCAGCACCACGCCCCAGTGTGAAGAGCAGCGACCCACGAGCCCATCGTTGGCGCCACCCTTGAAGCTCAGCGAGCCCACGGCCATCAGGCCATCGGTGGGGTCGAGCAGGTTGGTGACCACGCCGGTGCCGCCGATGGAGTAATAGCGCACGTTGTTGACCACGGCCATGCCTTCCCCGCAGGGCTCGCTCGGTTTCCCAGCGGGGAAGCGCTGGGTGAACGCGGCGCTGCCCTGGGTGGTGAGCGAACGCATGGCCGCTTCGGAGTTCTGGGGTTTGGCTTCGCCCGACAGGGCGCTCACGAGGCCGGCGAAGGCATCCATCAGTTTCGCGGCCACCGCCGTGCTGCCGGTGCCGTCCACCGCGGCCTCGATGTCGTCGGCCACGGGGCTGCCGGCGTGGGGCGAGCCCACACTGGTGGCCGAAGCGACCAGCTCGGGCGCCACGGCCGCCACATAGCGGATGGTGTGACCGCCGTGGCTGTGCCCGATCAGGTTGAACTTCTGGTACCCGTAAGCGGCCTGCAGCCGGCGCAGCTCGGCCAGCAACTGTTCACCACGCACCTCGCTGGCATTGGCCGCCGATTGCTGGGTGACGTACACCTTGGCCCCGCTGCTGCGCAGTGCGGACGGCACGCCCCACCAGTAGTCCACCGGGCCGATGGCGTCGAAGCCGAACAGGCCGTGCACCAGCACGATGGGATGCCGGGTCTGGGTGTAACCGCTTTGGGCGCTGGCGGGCATGGCCACGCACGCCGCCACGGCCAGCACGGCAATGGGCAGAAGTTTCTTCATGTCGTCCGTCTCCTCGTTGGTCTGTTGAGTTGGTACCGATTGGTACCAATCGGCCCCACTTTGTAATAGAACGACCGTTCGCTTGGGGAGAGGGTTTGTACCGACGGGTGCGGTGGGACGCAACAAGCGGGTCACGCCACAGGCGGCACAGGGGTAGCCAATCAGCACTCCACGATGTTCACGGCCAACCCGCCGCGCGAAGTCTCCTTGTATTTGGTCTTCATGTCGGCGCCGGTCTCGCGCATGGTCTTGATGACCTTGTCCAGGCTGACGTGGTGCACGCCGTCGCCGCGCAGCGCCATGCGGGCGGCGTTGATGGCCTTGACCGAGGCGATCGCATTGCGCTCGATGCAGGGGATCTGCACCAGGCCGCCCACCGGGTCGCAGGTCAGGCCCAGGTGGTGCTCCATGCCGATCTCGGCCGCGTTCTCCACCTGCTCGGGCGTGCCGCCGAGCACCGCGCACAGCGCGCCAGCGGCCATGGAGCAGGCCACGCCCACCTCGCCCTGGCAGCCCACCTCGGCGCCGCTGATGCTGGCGTTTTCCTTGTAGAGGATGCCGATGGCCGCCGCGGTGAGCAGGAAGTCGACCACGCCCTCGTCGTTCGCGCCGGGCACGAAACGCCGGTAGTAGTGCAGCACGGCGGGCACGATGCCGGCCGCGCCGTTGGTGGGTGCTGTGACCACGCGGCCGCCAGCGGCGTTTTCCTCGTTCACCGCCAGCGCGTAGAGGTTGACCCAGTCGAGCACGGCCAGCGGGTCGGTCAGGGCCTTTTCGGGGTGTTGTGTGAGGTCGCGGTAGAGCTGCGGTGCGCGCCGACGGACCTTGAAGCCGCCGGGCAGCACGCCGTCGGTGCGGCAGCCGCGCTCCACGCAGGCCTGCATCGCCACCCAGATGCGCAGCAGCCCGTCGCGCACCTCGTCGTCGCTGCGCCAGTGGCGCTCGTTCGCGCGCATCACGCCAGCGATGGACAGGCCCTGCTCGCGGCAGCGCTGCAACAGTTCGTCGCCCGAGCGGAACGGGATGGGCAGCTGGGTCGCGTCGGGCGCGATCACTTTCTGTTTGCTGCCGTCGGCGGCCACCTCATCGCTGACCACGAAGCCGCCGCCCACCGAGTAGTAGGTGCGCTCTGCCAGCAGCGTGCCGGCGGCGTCCCAGGCGCTCAGGCGCATGCCGTTGGCGTGGAAGGGCAGGGTCTGGTTGCGGAAGAAGGAAAGGTCTTCGCGGTTGTTCCAGGCCACGGTGTGCTGCTCCAGCAAGCGGATGCTTCCAGATGAGCGGATGCCATCGATGGTCGGTTCCACCGATTCGATCGGCACCGACTCGGGCTCGTGCCCGCACAGGCCGAGCAGCACGGCCTTGTCGCTGCCGTGGCCCTTGCCGGTGGCGCCCAGCGAGCCGTACAGCCCGCAGTGCACGCGCGCCACCTGCGCGAGCAGGCCGTGGGCCTGCAGCCCGGCGACGAACAGCCGCGCAGCCCGCATGGGCCCCACGGTGTGCGAGCTGCTGGGGCCGATGCCGATCTTGAACAGATCAAAAGCCGAAATGGCCATGGTGTCTCCTTGTATTGGTTGTAGGGGCCGGTATATGTGTTCCATGGCGCCGCAGCGTCACCCGCAACACCTGAAGTGGTGCAGCCCAGGGCACCGCCGGGCCGGCTTTGCCGGACGGCCAGTGCCGCCCCCTTGAGGGGGTGACGCGAAGCGGCGCGGGGGTGCTTCATTTCAAGCTGTGGCGGACTGCAGCACGGCGCGCGGCGCCAGCCCCTCTTGCCACTGTGCCACGTGCCCGGTCAGCTGGTGCGCGGTGATGGCAGAAAGCGTCCAGCCCAGATGGCCATGGCCGGTGTTGTAGAACACGTTGGCCAGCCGGCCCGCGCCCACGCGCGGCAGCATGTTGGGCATCATGGGCCGCAGGCCGGCCCAGGGTTCCACGCGGCGCGTGCTCACGCCGGGGAAGCAGCGGTTCACCCAGTCCACCAGCGGGCGGATGCGGTCGGCGCGGATGTCGAGGTTCAGGCCGTTGAACTCGGCCGTGCCGGCCACGCGGAAGCGGTCGTCGCCCAGCCGGCTGGTCACCAGCTTGGTTTCGTCGTCGAGCAGGCTCACGGTGGGCGCGGCGGCCTGGCTCTGGGCGTCGTTCAGCGCCACGGTGATGGAATAGCCCTTGACCGGATAGACGTTGAGCCGGTCGCCGAGCTGCGCGCCCAGGGCGCGGCTGTGCACGCCGGCACAGACCACCACCGCGTCGGCGCTCAGCTCTTCGCCATTGGCGAGCGTGACGTGGGCGGTGTGGCCGGAGCTGCGCACGCGCGCCACGGTCTGGCCGGTCAGCAGCTTCACGCCCAGGCGCTCGCAGGCGAGAGACAGGCCGTGGGTGAACTTGTGGATGTCGCCGGTGCTGTCGCTCTCGGTGTAGTAGCCGCCGAAGTACTGGCCCTGCAGCGTGGGCTCGATGGCGCGCATCTCGTCGGGCGTGACGGCGCGGCGTGGCAGGCCGCCTTCGGCCAGCAGTTTCGACACCTCGCCTGCGTGCTCGAAGCCAGAGCGGTCGCGGTAGATGTGCAGGATGCCCTGTTGTTTCAGGTCGAAATCGATGCCTTCGGCCTGCGCCCAGCCGAACAGGTGTTCGCGCGCGGCAATGGCCAGCTTTGCGGTGGCGATGGTGTTGTCGCGGTACTTCGGAATGGAGGCGATGAACTCGGCGAACCAGCTGAGCTTGTGCCACGAGGGCTTGGGGTTGACCAGCAGCGGCGCGTCGGCCTTGAGCATCCACTTCAGACCTTTGACGAGCGTGGACGGGTGGGTCCAGACCTCGGCGTTGGAGGCCGAGAGTTGCCCGCCGTTGGCGTGGCTGGTTTCCATGCCCGCGTAGCGGTGCTTTTCGATCAGGGTGACCTGGTGACCCTGGCGGGCCAGGGCGTAGGCGCTGGTGACGCCGGTGATGCCGCCGCCGATGACGATGAGGTGTGCCATGGGAATCTCTCTTTCGAAGCCGTCAAACAAGGAAGGCACGACCCGCACACCGTGTGCGGGCCATGACCCCCTCTGTTTGTGACCTGAGAGATTCACCCACCGGTGTGGCGGGCTTGCTCCTGCGGTGGGCCGGGACGACGAATCCCGGCCGCTCTTCAGAGTGTGTGGTGCGGCGATACGCACCGGATGCGCTCCAGCGGTCTGGGGTGCCTGAGAGTTTCCGGGGTGGTTGCTCCTTCGGCGCCAGGGCTCGCTGGCCCTGGTCTCTCCCGCTGTGGCGAAAAACGGGCGATCAGGCCAGTTCGGAAACCGGGATGCAGTTGCAGAACAGGTTGCGGTCGCCGTAGACGTTGTCGATGCGGCCCACGGGCGGCCAGTACTTGGCGTGTGCGCGGGTCGATGCACTGGCGGCGCCCACGTCGCGTGCGTAGGGGTGCGGCCAGTCGGTCTTCATGAGGCTGTCGGCCGTGTGCGGCGCGTTCTTCAGCGGGTTGTCGTCCTGCGGCCATTCGCCTTTTTCCACGCGGCGGACTTCCTCGCGGATGGCGATCATCGCGTCGATGAAGCGGTCCAGCTCTTCCAGCGTCTCGCTCTCGGTGGGCTCGACCATCAGGGTGTTGGCCACGGGGAAGGAGAGCGTGGGCGCGTGGAAGCCGTAGTCCATCAGGCGCTTGGCCACGTCCTCGGCCATCACGCCGCTGGTTTCCTTCAAGCCGCGCAGGTCCAGGATGCACTCGTGCGCCACGTGGCCGTTGGTCGAGGCGTAGAGCGTGGGGTAGTGCGGCGCCAGGCGCTTGCTGATGTAGTTCGCGGCCAGGATGGCGGCTTCGGTGGCGTGCTTCAGGCCGTCGGCACCCATCATGCGGATGTACATCCAGCTGATCGGCAGCACGGCGGCGTTGCCGAGAGGCGCAGCGCTGACGGCACCGACGCGGAATTTGTCTTCCGCCTCCGGCGTGCCGCACACACCGGCCGGCTCGGCGCCCGCACGGTGACCAGGCAGGAACGGCACCAGGTCTTCCACCACGCAGACCGGGCCGACGCCCGGGCCGCCACCGCCGTGGGGAATGCAGAAGGTCTTGTGCAGGTTCAGGTGGCTCACGTCGCCGCCGAACTCACCCGGCGCGGCCACGCCGACCAAGGCGTTCATGTTGGCGCCGTCCACATAGACCCGGCCGCCGTGGCTGTGCACCAGGGCGCAGAGCTCTTTCACGGTGGTCTCGAACACGCCGTGGGTGGAGGGGTAGGTGATCATCACGCAGGCCAGGTTGGCGCTGTGTTTTTCGCACTGGGCCTGCAGGTCGGCCAGGTCCACGTTGCCGCTTTCGTCGCACTTGGTCACCACCACCTGCAGGCCGGCCATCTGGGCGCTGGCGGGGTTGGTGCCGTGGGCCGATGAAGGAATCAGGCAGATGTTGCGGTGCGCTTCACCGCGCGAGTCGTGGAAGGCCTTGATGGCGAGCAGACCGGCGTATTCACCCTGCGAACCGGCATTGGGCTGCAGGCTGATGCCGGCGTAGCCCGTGGCCTGGCACAGCCAGGCGCGCAGCTGTTCGTCGAGTTCCTTGTAGCCCTGGAGCTGATCGGCCGGGGCGAAGGGGTGCACGTTGGCGAACTCGGGCCAGGTGATGGGGATCATCTCGCTGGTCGCGTTGAGCTTCATGGTGCAACTGCCCAGCGGGATCATGCTGCGGTCCAGCGCGAGGTCCTTGTCGGACAGCGCGCGCAGGTAACGCAGCATGCCGGTCTCAGAGTGGTGGCTGTTGAACACCGGGTGGGTGAGGTAGCTGCTCGTGCGGCGCAGCTCGGCCGGGATCAGCGGCTCCACGCCCTTCTCGAAGGCGTCGAAGCTGGGCAGAGCCTGCCCGTCCTGGGCGAACACCGACCACAGCAGGGCGACGTCGTCGCGCGTGGTGGTTTCATCCAGCGACATGCTCACGTACTGGCCCCAGGACCGCTTCAGGTTGGCGCCCTGGGCCACCGCCTTGGCCACGATGGCCTGGGCTTGGGTCGCGTCGGCGGCCTTCACGGTCAGCGTGTCGAAGGCGGACTCGCTGGTCAGCGTGCAGCCCAGTTGCCGCAGACCTTGCGCCAGCACGGCGGTGTAGGCGGCCACGCGCTGCGCGATGCGCTTCAGGCCCTGTGGGCCGTGGTACACGGCGTACATGCTGGCCACGACGGCCGGCAGCACCTGCGCCGTGCAGATGTTGGAGGTGGCCTTCTCGCGGCGGATGTGCTGCTCGCGCGTCTGCAGCGCGAGGCGGTAGGCCGGGTTGCCGTGGGTGTCCACGCTCACGCCGACCAAGCGACCGGGCATGGAACGCTTGAATGCGTCGCGGCAGGCCATGTAGGCGGCGTGCGGGCCGCCGGCGCCCATGGGCATGCCGAAGCGCTGCGTGGTGCCGATCGCGATGTCGGCGTCGAATTCGCCCGGAGGCACCAGCAGGGTGAGGGCCAGCAGGTCGGCCGCGACGATGAAGGCGGCCTGTTTGCCGTGCACCGTCTGCACCTCGGCGCGCAGGTCGTCGATACGGCCGCTGGTCGAGGGGTACTGCGCCAGCACGGCGAAGTAGTCGTCGCCCGCGAGCGCGTCGGTCCATTCCTGCGCCGAGTTGGCCAGCTTCACCGTCAGACCCAGCGGCTTCGCGCGGGTCTGCACCACTTCGATGGTCTGCGGGTGCGCGTCGCCGGCCACCACGATCACGTTGCCCTTGGCTTTGACCGAACGGCGCGCCAGGGTCATGGCCTCGGCGGCGGCGGTGGCTTCGTCGAGCATGGACGCGTTGGCGATGGCCATGCCGGTCAGGTCCGTGACCATGGTCTGGAAGTTCACCAACGCTTCCATGCGGCCCTGCGAAATCTCGGCCTGGTAGGGCGTGTAGGCGGTGTACCAGGCGGGGTTTTCCAGCACGTTGCGCAGGATCACGCCGGGGGTGTGCGTGCCGTAGTAGCCCTGGCCGATGAAGCTCTTGAACACCTGGTTCTTCGCCGCGATGGCCTTGAGCTCGGCCAGTGCGGCGGCTTCGGTCACGGCGGGCGGCAGGTCCATGCCCGCACTGCGCGCGATGCTGCGCGGCACGATGCCGTCGATCAGGGCGCGGCGCGAGGCCTCGCCGATCACCGACAGCATCAGCGTTTCGTCGGCTTCGCTGATGCCGATGTGGCGGGCGATGAACTCCGAGGCGTTTTCGAGTTCATCCAGGGGTTTGACAGACGGCATCAGCATGGGACGACCTTGTGGCGATAGAGGAAAGTCTGGGTTCTGCGGTTCAGCATGGCGAATGACCGCCGCATCGAGAGAAGTGACCCCATCCGCGGGCGCCGCGGAACCGGCTTCGCCGGGCCGCCAGCGCCGCCCCCTTGAGGGGGTCGCGCGCAGCGCGGCGGGGGTGGGTCAAGCTCAAGCCGCGAAAGCGGCGTAAGCGGTTTCGTCGAGCAGGGCGTCCAACTGCGAGGCGTCCGACAGCTTGACCTTGAAGAACCAGCCGGCGCCCAGCGGGTCGCTGTTGGCCAGGGCCGGGTCGGCGCGCAGGGCCTCGTTCACTTCGGTGATGACGCCGCTCACGGGCATGTACACGTCGGCCGCGGCCTTGACGGACTCGACCACGCCGGCCACTTCCTTCTGGGCCAGGGTCTTGCCCACTTCGGGCAGGTCCACGAACACCACGTCGCCCAGCGCGTCCTGCGCGTGGTGGGTGATGCCGACGGTGGCGATGTCGCCGTCAACGCTGATCCATTCGTGGTCTTCGGTGTATTTGGTGGTCATGGTGGGCTCCGGTGAAGAAAGTTGAAATGGGGCGGCTCAGCCGCGGAAGTATCTATTGGGAACGAAGGGCATGGGCGCGACCTCCATCGGCACGGCCTTGCCGCGCACGAGGGCGTTGACGCGGGTGCCGATGGCGGCGAACCCGGGGGCGACGTAGCCGATGGCGACCGGCTTGTCGGCCGTGGGGCCGAGCAGGCCGCTGGTGACTTCGCCGATCTTCTGGCCGTCCAGGCTCTGCAGTTCGACGTGTTCACGCACCGGCACACGCTCCAGCGCGACCAGGCCCACGCGCTTGCGCGTCAGGGCTTCGGTGCCGTCGAGCTGGCCGAGCACGCGGGCCGCACCCGGGAAACCGCCGGCGCGCGCGCCACCGGTGCGGCGCACCTTCTGCATCGCCCAGTTCAGCGTCGCCTCGACCGGCGTGGTGGTGGTGTCGATGTCGTTGCCGTAGAGGCAGAGGCCGGCTTCGAGGCGCAGCGAGTTGCGCGCGCCCAGGCCGATGGGCTTGACCTCGGGCTGCGCCAGCAGGGCGCGGGCGAACGCGTCGGCGCTGGCCGCGGGCAGGGAGATTTCGCAGCCGTCTTCACCGGTGTAGCCGCTGCGGGTGACGAACAGGTCGGCACCGTTCCAGGTGAACGCGGCACCGGTCATGAACACCAGTTTTTCCACGCCGGGCAGCAGACGCTGCAACGCGGTCACGGCCTGCGGGCCTTGGAGGGCGAGCAGGGCGCGGTCGAATTGAGACTCCACGGTGCAGCGCTTGCCGATGCGCTCCACGATGTGGGCCAGGTCGCCGTGTTTGCAGGCGCCGTTGACGATCACGAAGATGTCCGAGCCACGGTTGACGAACATCAGGTCGTCGATGATGCCGCCTTCGTCGTTGAGCAGCAGGCCGTAGCGCTGCTTGCCCACGGGCAGGTCGATCACGTCGACCGGCATGAGCGACTCGAACGCGGCGGCCGCATCGGGGCCGGAGAGCGTGAGCTGGCCCATGTGCGAGACGTCGAACAGGCCGGCGGCGGCGCGGGTGTGGTGGTGTTCGGCCATCAGGCCGGCGGGGTACTGCACCGGCATGCTGTAGCCGGCAAAGGGCACCATGCGGGCACCGAGTTCAAGGTGCAGGGCGTTCAGCGGGGTCTGGAGCAGGTCGGTACTGGCGGAGCTGTGGGACACGGCGGGCTTTCCGGAACGCTCGGGCGTTCATTGGGGGCAGGCCTCTGGGCAGAGGGTCAACACGGTGCATCCGTGCGCTGCCCCTCTGTCCGCTTTACCTGAGAGATTCGCGCGGACGATGCCGCACTTGCTCCTTCGGTGGACCGCCTCGGGGGCGGCCTCTCTCCAGTGGGGGACACCGCCTGTGAAAGCGGTGGTTGCCAGTCCTTTTGCCTGAGCGTTCAGGACCTTCCCGCGAGATGCGGCCCGGTCTCCTGCGCCTTCGGCGGCGCCCCGTGCGGGGCGCGCTCTCCTGACCGGCGGAGTTTACCTCAGGCCGCGGCCACCACGGGGTTGGGGCGGCGCGAAAACTGCCCGTTCAGCACCGCCACCACCACCGCCACCAGCAGGATCAGCATGATGGGGTGGGCCGGCGACATATAGCGCGGAATGTTGTGGGACACGAAGGCGTAGAACGACATCAGGCCGAACGGCAGCACGGTCACGGCCAGCAGGTCGGGGCGGCGCCGCAGCAGGCCCACGAAGAAGGCGGTCAACAGCGCCAGCCCGGCCAGCAGGTTCAGCACCTCCACGATGGCGTCCTGCGTCGCCAGGCTCACGAGTGGAATCTCGACCTTTTTCAGGCCCCAGAAACCATGCCAGAAGAATGGCAGGGTCATGACGAGATGGCGCACCGGGCGCTCCTTGAGCATCTGGATCGCTTCCTGGCGCCGCATGCCGTCGACCACCTCTTCCGGGTAGTGCTTGCCCTGAACTCTGAGCTGGTTGACCAGGATGGTGTACCGCGCGCCGGCCTCGGCATGGAAGCTCACGGCCAGGTCCGGGCGGCCCGCACGAATGGCCTCGATGTCCGACTTCCAGAAGCTGGAGAGCCCGCGGTTGAGCCGTTGCCAGCGCCCGCCACGCTCGAACTCGTCGCGACCGTTCTGGCCGAGCCGCGTTCCGTCGACGAGCCGGCGGTAGATGGTGGGGCTTTTCTCATAGATCAGGCCAATGACTTCGTCGTTGGTCATGTTGTTGAGCGTTGCCCGGCCGTGCAGGATCAGCCCCCCACGATCCGAGATGCGCACGCTGTCGAACTGCAGGTGGTTGCGGACCATCCAGGGTGCCACGACCACCGCCAGCCCCAGGCCCATGGCCAGCCCCCAGGTGGCGATCCGGCCCACTGAAACCTGCATGCGTTGGCGCGCGAGCAGCATCACGGCCACCAGCAACAGCAGGGCGACCACGTTGATGTAAATCGATGAGGCCTTGGTCAGGGCCAGCAGCCCCATGGTGGCGCCACCGGCCAGGAAGAAGCCGGTCTTCTTGTCTTTCACGCCGCGGTACAGCAGGTACGAACCCCAGACAATCGCCGTGGCCGTGGTCAGCTCGGTGTAGAAGGTGTCGATGTACTCGCGGGCGTTGAAGAAGAACACATAGGCCAGTAGGGTGGCTGTGAGGGTGGCGGTGACGCTGTGTGTGAGCCGGCGCGTGAGCAGCCACACGCCGAGCAGCCCGGTGAACACCCAGAGCAGGTTGCTCATCTTCACGAAGCGGGTCAGATCGCCGGCCCGGAAATGGCCGAAGCCCAGGTGCTCGCTGTTGGAGGGGGCGAACAGCTCCAGGTAGGCATAGACCACCATGGGCGGCAGGGGTTCGCGGAAGTCGGTGGGCAGGGGGTTGGCGCTCCCTTCGTGCGAGAACACGCCGTGTTTGTACAGGTTGGTGGCGATCAGCAGGTTCTGGACGCCGTCGCCCAGCACCGGGCCGTCGGTGATGTTGCTGGCGCTGTGGTAGGTCAGGCCGGTGCAGAGCAGCAGGGGCAGGGCCCAGCCGTGAACGAAAGAATGGCGGACCCGGGCGTAGAGGGCCGGTTGGCGACGGGCGAGGTAGCCGACCAGCGCCTCCAGCAGCAGCCAGACCGCCGCAATCTTTAGGGCCCACAGCAGCCCACGGGGGACCACGACGCCGAGGTGTGGCCGGAAGAAGGCCTTGGGGACCTTGAGGCTGAGGAAGGGGTCGGCGCCGGTGCTCTCGAAGGTGATGGCCTGTGGCGAGGCCGCGACCAGCTTCAGTTCCGTGTTGGTCTGCAACGCGGCCTGCAGCGCCTCTCCCTTGAGTTGCTGTTCGGCCCAGCGGCTGGACAACCGGACTTCACTGATCTCGAACCGGCCCGGCTGTGTCATGGGGTCGATGCGGACTTCCTCGATGGCCCGGTAGCCCTGGATGGCGATCGAATAGCGTTGCCAGCTGTCTTGGGCAGCCTTGCGGGTTTCGCGCAAGCGGGGGTCGAAGTGGCTGCCCGGCACGTCGTAATAGATTTCGACAGGCCCGCCGTGGTCGACCCGCATCTCGAAGTCGACCTCCAGGCTCTGGTGAAGGTGGGCGAGGGCGACGTAGGTCACCAGACCCAGCACCAGCACCAGCAGTGTGCGGAAGACCGACCCGCCCAGTGACAGGGAGCGAAGGGAAGCGATGCGGTCTGCGGGCATACGGGGGATTTCGTTGGGCGCGTGACAGGACGCCGGGTGCCTGCGCTGCCGTCGAGTCTTCTTGGACGGGCGTTGACAATGTTTTTCGATTGTGATTTTAGTGTGACCAATGTCACCAAAAGACCGGACCGCGTGGTACCGCGTCGGCCGTGAGAGCGTTTTCCCTCTTTGAGGGGAGTTGGCTCGGTGTCAGTTGCTCTGGAGCAACGTCGCCCGCCTGGAGCGCCTGTGCGGGCCTCAGTCCCGGCTGAATTCGTAACAGCCCGAAACCGGGTTCCAGAGCACCTGCCGCTGCGCCCGGCCGCGTGAGGCCTCGATCCGGCGGGCGTTGGGTTCGTCGGTGCTCTCGATCCAGGCCAAGGCCTGTTCCCGGGTCCGGCCGAACTGCTCGTGCCGGCGTCTCAGGCGCTCCAGCCGCAGGGCGGCGTCCACGTGCAGGTACCAGACTTCGTCGAGCAGGCCGGCCACGGGTTGCCAGGCCGGGTCGTCGTCCAGCAGCAGGTAGTTGCCTTCGGTGACGATCAGCGGCGTGCTGGCGAACACCGGCAGGGCGCCGGCCACGGGTTCTTCGATCTCGCGCCGGAAGTCGGGCGCGTAGACCACCTCGTGCGGCGCCTGCGCGCGCAGGCGCCGCAGCAAGGACGCGTACCCCGCAGCGTCGAAGGTGTCGGGCGCGCCCTTGCGGCGGGCGCGGCCCAGGCGCTCCAGCTCCACCTGCGCCAGGTGGTAGCCGTCCATGGGAACGGCCTGGGCCCGCTCGCCCAGGTGGTCGGCCAGCAGCGCGGCCAGGGTGGACTTGCCCGAGCCGGGGGCTCCCACGATGCCCAGCAGGCGGCGTGGAGCGCTGGCGAGATCGTCGAGCCGGCGGGTCAGGGCGGGGGCGAGGCGGGTGGTGGGCATGGGATCGCGTGGGTCATGGGGCGGTGGCCTCCGAGGGGAGGGATTGTCCCCCGTCCTGGCGCAGGCTCTGCAGCCGCTCGCGCGCGGTGTTGAGGTGTTCGCGCAGGGTGTACCAGCGGTCCGCATAACGGTCGGGCAGATCGATCAGGGCCACCTGTCTGTCCAGCGCGTCCAGGCGGGCGAGCACTTCGCGGTGGGTCACGGGATCGGTCGGCGGGCTGCGCGACAGGTCTTCTTCCAGGAATTTGAGCTCGCCGTAGAAATACTGCAGCGCCGCGTCCACGCGCCATTCGATGTAGCGGGGCGCACGCAGCAGCAACACCATGGTGAGCAGCCCCAGAGGGACGTAGATGAACAGGATCAGCTCGGCCCACTGGGCGGTGCGGTAGGGCAGCAGCGTCTCCAGCCAGGGGTGTTTGCCGTACCGGCTGCGCAGGGCCACGGGGGACACCGGGAAATCGCTGCCAACGGTACTGGGGTACTGGCCCTGTCCCTCCAGGAAACCGGCCATGGCGTGCAGCTCGCCGGCCACGTTGAGCAGGGCTCGCTGCAGGGCCGGGTGCAGGTCGGGGCGCACCAGCAGATGCGTCAGCGTCACCATGGTCGGGAGGTCCGCCGCCGGCAGGTTGCTGCGCAGCTCGATGGAACCCTGGGGCATGACCACGGCCCGCAGCGTGGGCACCCGGGTGGCCAGGGCGCCGGCCCGTTCGATGGGCAGCAGGTGGACGTTGTCCAGCCGGGCCAACGTGGCCGCGGTGTTCGAGTCGCCCGAGGCCACGTGGACCACGGCGTCCACCCGCCCCTCGGCCAGGGCCGCCACCGCGTCGTCGCCAACGGCGGGCACGAAGCTCACGTCGCCCGGGGCGATCCGCGCATGGGCCAGCAGCCGTTCGGCGGCCATGCGGTTGGAGGCATGGGGGACGGAAGCGGCGATGCGCTGGCCTCTGAGCTGTTCGATCCGGTCGATGCCCTCGCGCGCGAACACCCAGACGATCTCGTGCCCGATCACCGACAGCGCCATCACCTGGGGCGCCGTGGGCGCGTACAGCCCCTGGGCAAACGTGACGTCGATCGAGCTGTCGCCCTCGGCCATGCGCTGCAGCGGGTCCTGTGGACGCGGGTGGGCCACGATGTCCACGGCGATCCCCATGCGCTCGAGCCGCTCGGCATACAGGCGCGCCACACGCAGGTAGCTGCTCTGGGCCGGCCCGGTGCCGATCACCACGCGCTGCGGCGGCGGGGGCCTGGCGAACAGCGTGGCCAGCACCATCAGCAGCACGCTGGCCGCGGTGATCGGCAGGTACAGCAGCCACCAGCGTCGGCGGTAGAGCAGGGGCAGTCTCATCGGCCCCGGTAGCTCCGCAGGCGCCGGCGGACGAAGTCCACATGCTGGAGCAGGGTGTGCCAGCGCTGGGCCAGCTCCTTGGGCAGTGGCATGGTGGCGATGGCCGCCTCCATCTTCCTGAGGCGGGTGTTGATGCGGCTGAGTTCGATCCCGCCGATGTCGACGTTGTGGTGGGCCAGGTCGTGCTCGATGAAGCGCAGTTCACCGTACCAGCGCGTCATCCGGCTTTCGAGCCGCACCCGCAGCAGGGCCGGAATGAACAGGAACAGCAGGCCCGCCACCAGCAGCAGCGGCACGCAGATCACCAGCAGCCGCTGCACCACCTGTGCCCACCAGAAAGGCAGCACGCGTTCAAGCCGGTTCAGACCGCCACCGAGCACCTGCCGGGCCTGGGCCGAGGCGGGAAAGTCGCTGCGGCGCAGGTTGGGGAAATCGCCCGCCCGGTGGAACGGGCCGGCCTGCCCATGCACTTCCATCGCCACGGCGGTCGCCATGCGCTGGAGGGCGGGGTTCAGGTCCTCCCGGGCCAGCAGGTGCGTGGGCGTGGTCAGCAGGGGGGTGTCGGCCGCGGGCAGGTTCTGACCCAGCCCGTCCTGGGGCAACAGGCGGGTTTCAAGAAAGCCGTTGCGCTCGGAGAGTGCCGCCGTGCGTTGCAGCATGGCCAGGTGCACGCCGGGTGTGGCCAGCAGGGCCCGCACCCCGGGCGCCTGGGACGAGGCGACCATGAACACCGCGTCCACGTCGTGGCGGACCAGGGCGTCGCGCGCGGCGGCACCGCTCAGGGGCGACCAGCGGATCTCGTCCAGGCCGATGCGCTGTTGTGAGAGCAGGCGTTGAAACAGCACGCGGTGTCCGCTGCCCTGCGGCCCGGCCGCCACGTGCAGGCCGGCCAGAGCGGCCAGCGAGGTGAGTGCCGGGTCGCGGCTGAACAGCCACAGACCTTCGATGTCCACGCTGGCCAGGGTCTGCACCCCGTCAAAACGATCGGGCTGCCCGGGCTGGGACGACCAGCCGAAACCGCCCTGCACGAAGGCCAGGTCCGCCTGCGCGGGGCTGTGGCGCAGGCGTTCCAGATTCTGTTGTGAGCCGTTTGAGGTTTCGATGGTCAGCGCGATGCCGTGGCGGGCAAAGGCCTGGGCGTAACGGTCGGCGAAGAGCCGGTAGGCGCCATCGGGCTGGCCGCTGCTGATGGTGAGCCGCGCATCGGGCATGGGGTACAGCCAGATCCAGGCCAAGCCGGCCAACGCCGCCGCCACCAGAGCCACCGGCAGGCGGATCATCAACCAGCGATGGCGGTACAGGGTGGCGGAGTTCATGCAGAGTCCATCCGGAACGTCGTCGCACTATAGCCCACGTAACTTTTTGTACAACCCTGTTCGCGCCGCGCCGGAAAAGAAAAAGGGCCGCCTGCTGGCGGCCCCGGAGAGGCGGGTTCGTGTGCGGGCTCACATGCCCGCGTAGTTCGGTCCACCGCCGCCTTCGGGCGTGACCCAGACAATGTTCTGCGTCGGGTCCTTGATGTCGCAGGTCTTGCAGTGCACGCAGTTCTGCGCGTTGATCACCAACTGGTCGGCGCCGTCCTTGTTCACGAACTCGTACACGCCGGCCGGGCAGTAGCGGCTCTCGGGGCCGGCGTATTTCGCGAGGTTGATCGCCACCGGCACCGAGGCGTCCTTCAGTGTCAGGTGCGCCGGCTGCTGCTCTTCGTGGTTGGTGTTGGAGACGAACACACTGGAGAGCCGGTCGAAGGTGATCACGCCATCGGGCTTGGGGTAGCTGATCTGCGGCATCTCGGCGGCCGGGCGCAGCTTGGTGTGGTCCTGGGTGGTGTTGTGCAGCGTCCAGGGTGGCGCGCTCACGCCCACCTTGGGCAGGAACCAGTGTTCGATGCCGGTCATGAGCTTGCCCACCAGCGGGCTCTTCTTGAACCAGTTCTTGAAGTTGCGGTAGGTCCACAGCTCCTCAAACAACCAGCTCTTCTGGAACGCTTCGGGGAAGGCCGTGAGCTCGTCGTTCTGGCGGCCGGCGGCCACGGCCTCGAACGCGGCCTCGGCACACAGCATGCCGCTCTTGATGGCTGCGTGGCTGCCCTTGATGCGCGCGGCGTTCAGGAAGCCGGCGTCGCAGCCCACCAGCGCACCGCCCGGGAACACCGTCTTGGGCAGGGCCTGGGGTGTGCCGTTGTTCAGTGCGCGCGCGCCATAGCCCAGGCGCTTGCCGCCTTCGATGTGGGCCTTGATGCTGGGGTGGGTCTTCCAGCGCTGCATTTCTTCGAACGGGCTCATCCAGGGGTTCTGGTAGTCCAGACCTACCACGAAGCCCAGCGTGACCTTGTTGCCCTCGAGGTGGTACAGGAAACCGCCGCCGAAGGTGTCGTCGTCCATGGGCCAGCCGGCGGTGTGCACCACCAGGCCGGGCTTGGCTTTGTCGGCCGGCACTTCCCACAGTTCCTTTATGCCGATGGCAAAGGTCTGGGCGTCCTTGCCTTCATCCAGCTTGTATTTCGCGATCAGCTGCTTGCCCAGGTGGCCACGTGCGCCCTCGGCGAACACGGTGTACTTCGCGTGCAGCTCCATGCCGATCTGGAAACTGTCCATGGGCTCGCCGTCCTTGCCCACGCCGAGGTTGCCGGTGGCCACACCTTTGACCGAACCATCGTCGTTGTAGAGCACTTCCGCAGCGGCGAAGCCGGGGAAAATTTCCACGCCCAGGGCCTCGGCCTGTTCGCCCAGCCATTTGGTGACCGCGCCCAGGCTGATGATGTAGCAGCCGTGGTTGTCAAAGTTGCGCGGCATCAGCCAGTCGGGCGTGCGGGTGGCGCCGGTTTCACTGAGCACCAGCAGGTCGTCACCGGTGACGGCCTGGTTCAGCGGGGCGCCGCGCTCTTTCCAGTCGGGGAAGAGTTCGGTGATGGCCCGGGGGTCCATGACCGCGCCCGAGAGGATGTGGGCGCCGGGCTCGGAGCCCTTCTCCAGCACGCAGACGTTGCACTCGCTGCCCTTTTCGGCGGCCAGCTGTTTGAGTCGGATGGCGGTGGCCAGACCGGCCGGGCCGCCGCCCACAATGACCACGTCGTATTCCATGGCTTCGCGCGGGCCGAACTGGGCAAGGATTTGTTCTGGGGTCATGAGGGTCTCGCGGATAATGGTTTGTACTTTCGCCGCCACCTGGTGCGGCGTGTGTCGTCGGGCGGACAGCATTCTATGCTGCGGCGCCAGAAAATCGAACGATCGTGCTAATTTGCACCTGCCCGGAGATTATCCCGTGACCTACCAGATCGACCTTTCGGGCCGCGTGGCCCTCATCACCGGCGCTTCCGGTGGCCTGGGCGAGCAGTTCGCCAAAACCCTGGCCAACGCGGGTGCTGCCGTGGTGCTGGCCGGCCGCCGCACCGATCGCCTGATGGCACTGCGCGCGCACATCGAGGCCGAGGGCGGTGACGCCCATGTGGTGGCGCTGGACGTGACCGACATCGCGTCCATCAAGGCGGCCATTGCGCACGCGGAAACCGAAGTCGGCGCCATCGACATCCTGATCAACAACTCGGGCGTGAGCACCACGCAGCGCCTGCAGGATGTGCGCGAGGAAGACTACGACTTCGTCTTCGACACCAACACCAAGGGCGCCTTCTTCGTGGCGCAGGAAGTGGGCAAGCGCATGCTGGCGCGCGCCAACGGCAACGCCCCGGGCACCTGGGTCGGCGGGCGCATCGTCAACATCGCCTCCATGGCCGGCCTGAAGGTGCTGCCGCAGATCGGCGTGTACTGCATGAGCAAGGCTGCCGTGGTGCACATGACCAAGGCGATGGCCATGGAGTGGGGGCGTTTCGGCATCAACGTGAACGCGATCTGCCCGGGCTACATCGACACCGAGATCAACCACCACCACTGGCAGACCGAGCAGGGCCAGAAGCTCATCAACATGCTGCCGCGCAAGCGCGTGGGTCAGCCCGCCGATCTGGACGCGGTGCTGATGATGCTGTGCGCCAACGAGAGCCATTTCATCAACGGCGCGGTGATCGCCGCGGACGACGGCTTCGGGATCTGAGGATGGCCCACCCTCGCGCCGCGCTGAGCGCGTCACCCCCTCAAGGAGGTAACAGCTGCGGCCTGGCGAAACCCGATCAGCGGTGTTCCCGCTGGCGCTTCTTCGCTCGCTGCCGTGCTGATCACTGAGGTGTCGTCGAGTGCCAAGGGCCTGCCGCCCGGCATGGCCACAGGCATCGCGGCCGGGCTGGGGGCGGGGGCGTTCTGGGGCACGACCTTCGTCGCGCCGCTGGTCGCGCCCGGTTTTTCGTCGGTGGACTACACGGCGGGGCGTTTCGTCGCCTGCGGCCTGTTTTCACTGGCCTGGATGCTGTGGCAGACGCTGCGCATGCCTGTGGGGCAGCGTGCCGGCCAGTGGCCCGATCTGGCCCAGGCCGGGGCGGCGCTGTGGCTCAGTGTGCTGGGCTACACGGGGTACTACCTGCTGCTGGTCTACGGCATCGCCGACGCCGGGGCGGCGCTGCCGGCGCTGATCATCGGCACGTTACCAGTCTGGATGATGCTGTTGGGCAAGCCCTCTCACCTGCGCTGGGCGGCGCTGCTGCCCGGTCTGGTGCTCACGGCGGCCGGCATGGTGCTGATGATGGATGCCACGGCGGACGAGGTGAACGCCAGCGGGGCCGGGCACTTCTGGCGCGGGGTGTTGTTGGCCGTGGGCGCCATGCTCAGCTGGTTGGCCTTCGGCATGCTCAATGCCCGCTGGATCCGCCGCCACCCGGGGGTGAAGTCCACCGCCTGGGCCAACTGGCTCGGGCTGGCCGCCGGCCTGGGCGGGCTGGGACTCTGGCTGGGCTGGGGCACCGGTTGGGCGGAGCTGATCGACCGGCCCGGCTTCGGCCGGTTCGTGCTGGTGTGTGCCTTCACCGGCATCGGCTCGGCCTGGATCGCCTCGGTGATGTGGAACATCGCCAGCCGCTGGCTGAGCACCAGCCTGGCCGGCCAGCTGGTGGTGAGCGAAACCGTGTTTGCGCTGATCTACACCTTCGCCTGGAGCGGCGACTGGCCGGCCGCCACGCAACTGCTGGCCTGCGTGCTGTTCGTGGCCGGCATCCTGGCCTCGATCAGAGCGCACAGATGAACCCCCACGCTCCACCGCTTCGCGGGTCGCTGCCCCCCAAAGGGGGCGCGTTTCGCCTTGGGGCGGCCCGGCGGCGAAACCTGAGGAATATCCGATGAAGCTTGAACTGCCTGCCGAGAAACGCCTGGTGCATGAAATCGTGGTGCCCATCCGCTGGGGCGACATGGACGCCATGGGCCACGTCAACAACACGATCTATTTCCGCTACATGGAGATCGCGCGGCTGGACTGGTTCTTTGGCATGGGCCTGCCGGCCGATCCGCAGGGCGAGGGGCCGGTGATCGTCAACGCCTTCTGCAACTTCATCCGGCAGTTCGAGTTCCCCGGCGACGTGCTGGTACGCACCTACGTGGGCACCATGGGCAAGACCTCGTTCGACACCTTCCACGAGATGCTGCGCACCGACGACCCGGCCACGGTGTACGCGAATGGTGGTGCCACCATCGTCTGGGTCGACTTCCCGAAGCAGAAGTCGGTGCCCATGTCCGACCACGCCCGCGCTCTCATCGAAGCGGCAGGTGGGCCGCCCCGCCTCACTTCGACTTAGGAACCCGTCCCATCAGATAGAACTCGGGGTTGGGCATCATCCCGCTGAAGCTGGCCATGCGGTTGGACAGGCCGAAGAAGGCGGTGATGGCGGCGATGTCCCAGGCGTCTTCGTCGCTGAAACCGTGGGCGTGCAGGGCGTCGAAATCGGCGTCCTCGATCTCATGCGAAGCCAGGCAGACCTTCATCGCGAAGTCGAGCATGGCGCGCTGGCGCGGCGTGATATCGGCCTTGCGGTGGTTCACCGCCACCTGATCGGCCACCAGCGGCTTTTTCTCGTGGATGCGCAGGATGGCGCCATGGGCCACGACGCAGTACAGGCAGTGGTTGGCGGCACTGGTTGCGGTGACGATCATTTCGCGGTCGCCCTTGGTGAGGCCGCTCTCTCGGCCCACGGTTTCGGGCGTCATCAAGGCGTCGTGGTAAGCGAAGAAGGCGCGCCATTCGGCCGGGCGGCGCGCCAGCGCCAGGAACACATTGGGCACGAAGCCGGCTTTTTCCTGCACCTCCAGCACCTTGGCTTTGAGGTCCTCGGGGAGGGTGTTGAGGTCGGGCAGGTGGTAGCGGGCATCGCTCATGGTTTGTCTCCGGTCAGTTTCTTGCTTGGTTTGAAAGTTTATCCTTGGCACCCGACATCCACCGAATCCGGAGCACCCCATGCAGGACGAGCAATACCACCGTGGCCTGGCCACCCGCCGCGAGGTCATGGGCGACGCGTTCGTGGACCGCGCGCTGGCCGGCGCCACCCCGTTCACCCAGCCCATCCAGGACCACATCTCGCGAGCCGCCTGGGGCGACGTCTGGCAACGCGACGGCCTGGACCGCAAGACGCGCAGCCTGGTCACCGTGGCCATGCTGACCGCGCTGGGCAAACAGCACGAACTCAAAGGCCATGTGCGTGGCGCGCTGAACAACGGTGCCACCGCGCAGGAGATCCAGGAGGTGTTGCTGCACGCGGCCATCTACTGCGGCATCCCCGCTTCGGTGGAAGCGTTCCGCACCGCGGCCGAGGTGGTGGAGCCGCCCAAAGCCTGACGGCGCCACCCCGAACAGAACCGTTTTTTTCTTCAGGAGTTGAACCCATGACATCGCCCCGCCGTTCCTTCATCGCCCGTGCCGGCCGCCTCGCGCTGGCTTTGTCCGCCGTCGCTGGCTTCGGTCTCGCCCAGGCGCAAAGCCCCACCAGAATCCTCGTCGGCTTCCCCGCCGGTGGCGGCTCCGATGCCGTCGCTCGCATCCTGGCCGAGCGCCTGCAGGTCGAGCTGGCTGCGAACGTGGTGGTGGAGAACAGGGCCGGCGCTGGCGGCCAGCTGGCGGCGCAGGCGCTCAAGGCCGCGCCGGCCGATGGCCACACCGTGTTCCTGAGCCACGACCACAGCGTGTCCATCCTGCCGCTGACCATGAAGAACCCCGGCTTCGACCCCGAAAAGGACTTCGTGCCCGTGGCCGGGTTTGCCACCTTCGTGAACGCCGTGGCGCTGTCGGGCGGCACACCCGCGCGCGACTTCAAGGCCTGGATCGACAGTGTCAAGGGCAGCGGCGGCAAAGCCACCATGGGCATTCCTGCGCCCGCGTCCACGCCGCAGTTCGCCGTGCAGGTGATCGGCAAGCAGTTCGGCCTGGACCTGGTGGCCGCGCCCTACCGCGGCAGCGCTCCCATGATGGGCGACATGCTGGGCAACATCATTCCCGCGGGCGTGGGCTCGGTGCCGGACTTCATCGAGAACCACAAGGCTGGCAAGCTGCGCGTGGTCGCCGTGATGGGTACGCAACGCCAGGCGGCACTGCCCGACGTGCCGACCTTCACCGAGCTCGGCATCAAGGGCTTCGAAGAAGTGCCGTACTACGGCCTCTTTGCGCCGGCTGGCACACCCAAAGCCGCGCTGGACAAGCTCGGTGCGGCACTGCAGAAGGTGATCGCCATGCCCGATGTGAAGGACAAGCTGACCGCCATGGGCCTGACCGTGGGCTTCATGAGCGGCGCCGAACTGGGCAAGCGCGAAGTGGCCTACCGCGAGGTCTGGGCGAAGATCATCAAGGACTCCGGTTACCAGCCTCAGTGAATGGGGATGGCCAGGATGGCGTCCGATGCCGCCTGGCCATGCCCACACGGGGCAGGGCGGCTGCGACCTGAGCCGTGAGCAGGGGAGGCCGGTGCAGCTTCCTGCGTGAAGGAATGCGGGGTTTTGCCGCTTCTGTGGGTCTTCTTGGTAGAAACCCTTCCATTCGCGTGGATACCATGGAGGGTTTTCACAACGTCTCCACAACCATGCTCACAAAAAAAACAAAACGCAGCCTGCTGGCAGCGGGTATTTCGCTGCTCGCCAGCGCCGCCATCCAGGCGGGCGAGGTCGAGGTGCTGCACTTCTGGACCTCGGGCGGCGAGGCCCAGTCGGTCCAGGAACTCAAGGCCATGATGACCGCGCGGGGCCATTCCTGGAAAGACTTCACCGTCGCGGGCGGCGCGGGCGGGAATGCCATGGCGACCCTGAAGCAGCGCGTGCTGGAGGGGCATGCGCCAGCCGCGGCCCTGATCAAGGGGCCGGCCATTCAGGAATGGGCCGAGCTGAACGCGCTGACCAATCTGGACTCGATGGCGTTGTTTGACAAATGGGACGAGTCCTTGCCCAAGGTGGTCGCCGACCAGATGAAGTACAAGGGTCACTACGTGGCTGTGCCGGTCAACGTGCACCGTGTCAACTGGTTGTGGGCCAACTCGGCGGTGCTGAAGAAGGCCGGCGTCGCAGACATGCCCCAGACCTGGGACGCGTTTTTTGTCGCCGCCGACAAGATCCGTGCGGCCGGCTTCGTTCCCTTGGCCCATGGCGGGCAGGACTGGCAGGACTTCACGGTGTTCGAAACCGTGGCCCTGGGGGTCGGCGGACCCGAGTTCTACGACAAGGCGCTGCTCAAACTGGACAAGGCGGCCATCGGCAGCGATGCGATGAAAAAGACGCTGGAGACCTTTCGCCGCCTCAAGACCTATGTCGATGGCAAGTCTCCCGGTCGGGACTGGAACGTCACGACCGACATGGTGATCAAGGGCAAGGCCGGGTTCCAGTTCATGGGGGACTGGGCCAAGGGCGAGTTCCTGGCCGCCAAACAGCAGCCGGGCAAGGACTTCACCTGCACGCCCGCTCCAGGCACCACCAACGCTTACACCTTCAACGTCGACTCTTTTGCCATGTTCCAGCTCAAGAGCTGGGAGGCTCAGAAGGCCCAGGGCTATCTGGCCTATGTGCTGATGGGTAAAGACTTCCAGGAGCGGTTCAACCTGCGCAAGGGCTCCATCCCGGCGCACTTGAACCTGAAGATGAACAAGTTCGACGAATGTGGCAAACGCTCCAACGTTGACTTCGCGGCAACGGCCAAGGCGGGCACCTTGCTGCCTTCGGTGGCGCACGGCATGGCGTTGTCGACGGCGCAGCAAAACGCCATGCGGGCGGCCGTGAGCGAGTTCTGGAACACCGACTCGATGTCTGTCGGTGATGCCATCGGCCGATTGCAGACGCTCAATGCGCCCGTGGCGGCCGTTGTGCCCAAGCCGGTCGAATCCAAGCTGGCCAACGCCGCCAAGAAGCAGTAGCCGATGCGGAACGCGGCGGTTCGCCCGCCGCCCATCAACCCGCCACCAGGCGGTGCACCAGATCCGGTGTGCTGTGCGCCTGGTACTTGCGCATCAGCCGCGCGCGGTAGATCTCTACCGTGCGGTGGCTGATGCCCAGTGCCTTGCCGATCTCCTTGCTGGTCAGGCCATCCATCAGGAAGGCCGCCACTTCGCGTTCGCGCCCGGTCAGTTCGGCCTTGACGGCGCGGCGTGAGCTCAGGTCTTCGAAGCTCCAGATGCCGGCCTCGTGCGGCGCTTCGCGGCGCAGGGCCCGACCGGTGACGTGGCACCAGAAGGTTTCTCCCTTGAGGCGGCCGTCCACGCGTTTCATGATGCGGTCGTCGGCGTAGGTGCCGCTGCGCCCTAGGATCGGCGCGATGCGTGCGCCGGTGCGCTCGTACTCGTCGGCACTGGGGTAGAGCACCTGGAAACTCTGGCCCACCAGCTGTTCGCGCGTGGCGCCAAACATCTCGCACAAGGCCTGGTTGCAGTCCACAATCGTGCGCTGGCGCGAGAGCACCAGCCCGAGTGGCGCCAGATCAAAGGCGAGGCGGTAGTCGATGCCGGAGAGGTCGGTGTTCGGGTTAGTCATTAGGTCAAACTACGTATGCTATTACGTAGTATCGTAGCGCCCATCCCTGTTCAACCACTGGAGCAACCGACGTGAACAAGATTTACCCGAGCGCAGCCGAGGCCCTCAAGGGCGTGGTGGCCGACGGCCAGCTCATCGCCGTGGGCGGTTTTGGCCTCTGTGGCATTCCCGAAGCGCTGATCGACGCGCTGCGCGATTCCGGCGTGAAGAACCTGACCGCCATTTCCAACAACGCCGGCGTGGATGGCTTCGGCCTGGGCAAGCTGCTGGAGACGCGGCAGATCAAGAAGATGATCTCGTCCTACGTGGGCGAAAACAAGGAGTTCGAACGCCAGTACCTGGCCGGTGAACTCGAACTCGAATTCACGCCGCAGGGCACGCTGGCCGAGAAGCTGCGCGCCGGTGGTGCCGGCATTCCCGCCTTCTTCACCAAGACCGGTGTCGGCACCCTGGTGGCCGAGGGCAAGGAACTGCGCGAGTTCGACGGCGAGACCTACGTGATGGAGCGCTCGCTGGTGCCCGAGGTGTCGCTGGTGAAGGCCGATGTGGCCGACATGTCCGGCAACCTGCGCTTCAACATGACGGCGCGCAACTTCAACCCCGCGGCAGCCACCGCCGGCAAGATCTGCATCGTGGAGGTGGAGCGCATCGTGGCCACCGGCGAGATCGCCCCCGACGACGTGCACCTGCCCGGCATCTACGTGCACCGCATCGTGCTCAATGCCAACCCGGAAAAGCGCATCGAGAAGCGCACCACCCGCGATCGCAAGTAAGGAGAACACCATGCCTTGGACCCAAGACCAGATGGCCGCGCGTGCGGCGCAGGAGCTGCAGGACGGCTTTTATGTGAACCTCGGTATCGGCATCCCCACGCTGGTGGCCAACCACGTGCCCGACCATGTGGAGGTGTGGCTGCAGAGCGAGAACGGCATGCTGGGCATCGGCCCGTTCCCCTACGAAGACGAGGTGGACCCGGACCTGATCAATGCCGGCAAGCAGACCGTGACCACTATGAAAGGCTCGGCCATTTTCGGCAGTGACCAGTCGTTCGCCATGATCCGCGGCGGCAAGATCAACCTGTCCATCCTGGGCGCCATGCAGGTGACCGACAAGGGCGATCTGGCCAACTGGATGATTCCCGGCAAGATGGTCAAGGGCATGGGCGGCGCCATGGACCTGGTGGCCGGCGTCAAGCGCGTGATCGTGCTGATGGAGCATGTGGCCAAGAAGAAGGACGGCAGCGAAGACCTGAAGATCCTGCCGCAGTGCACGCTGCCGCTGACGGGCAAGGGTGTGGTCAACCGCATCATCACCGACCTGGCCGTGATGGACGTGACGCCCGAGGGCCTGAAAGTGGTGGAACTGGCGCCCGACGTGACCCGTGAGTTCCTGCAGTCCAAGACCGGCGTCCCCCTGATCTGACGAGACGGCGACCGCGCGCCAACCGGCGCCCGGTTGCCCATCAACCGTCGTCTATACTCGCGCCTCACCCGTCATTGGGGAGTAGCCGCTCTGCACCACGCAGAGGTCCGCGTCAACACACTTGGCCCCCACGGCCATGGCGCCGACAGCTTCAAGCCTGGCAAGACCTTTGACCGCACAGTCTCCGGAAGGGCCGGGGCTGCTGTGCGGTCTTTTGGTTTTCCGGCCCCTGGAGCATTGTTTTGGAAGCCTTCCTCCTTTCCACCGGTATCGTTGCCCTGGCCGAAATGGGCGACAAGACGCAGTTGCTGTCGCTGGTGCTGGCCGCGCGTTTCAAGCGCCCCTGGCCCATCCTCTGGGGCATCCTCGCGGCCACGCTGCTCAACCATGCCCTGGCCGGCGCGGCGGGCGCCTGGGTCATGGCCACCGTGGGTCCGACCGTGATGCGTTGGGTGCTCGGCCTGTCCTTCATCGCCATGGCCGGCTGGATGCTGATCCCCGACAAGCTCGACGATGACGACGCCGTGCCCCGGCGGCAGTTCGGCGTGTTCGCCACCACCACCTGGGCGTTTTTCCTGGCCGAGATGGGCGACAAGACCCAGATCGCCACCGTGGCCTTGGGAGCCCAGTACGCGCCGCTGGTGGCCGTGGTCGCGGGCACCACCCTGGGCATGATGCTGGCCAACGCGCCGGTGGTGTTCTTTGGCGACGCCCTCACGCGGCGCGTGCCCATCAAGGCGGTGCACGTCGTGGCTGCGCTGATCTTTGCGGCGCTGGGTGTGCTCGCGCTGCTTGGGGTGGGGTCTTCGTTCGTGGCCGGGTGAGGGCTCGACCCCCGTCCGATCCCGGCCGGCGCCGTGTGGCGCGGAAATGAAACGAGGCCCGCTGGGGGGCCTCGTTTCGTTGTTCTGGAGCGGGTGAAGGGAATCGAACCCTCGTATGAAGCTTGGGAAGCTGCCGTTCTGCCATTGAACTACACCCGCAAAAACGTGTCGGATGATAACCCACCGATGCTGCATAGGGCGCACGCGTGGCGCATGGCCTCGTATCGGGGGTCTCACACCCCCCGGAAACGGTCATGTGAATGGCCTTCTGACACATCTTTCAAGGAGTTGCATATGCGTTTCCCTGCACAAATGGTCCTCGTTGGCGCGCTCGCTGCGGCACTCGCCGGATGCGGTGCAACGGGGGGCCCGAAAGAAACCGGTGGTACGGTCATTGGCGGCGTGCTCGGTGGCGCCCTGGGGTCGCAGGTGGGCGGAGGGCGGGGGCGCACGGCGGCCACGATCGTGGGTGCCCTGATCGGCGCCAACATCGGTGCCAACGTCGGGCGATCCATGGACGACAACGACCGCCGGCGCACGGCCTACGTCCTGGAAACCTCCCAAACGGGCCAGCCGACCCAGTGGGTCAACCCCGACACGCGCAACCAGTACACCGTGACACCCACGCGCACCTACGAGTCGGCCGGGGCACCCTGCCGCGAATACACCATGCGAGCGGTGGTGGGTGGTCGGCCCGACGACGTGTATGGCCGGGCCTGCCGGCAACCCGATGGCAGCTGGCAGGTGGTGAACTGATGAGCTGATCGGCTCCGGAGCGCGCATCGCAACGAACGCAAGCGCCTCCGTCCAGAAGCGCCAAGGGTCCGGCTCCGCCGGCCCAAGGCGCTGTCCCCCTCCAAGCCGAAGGCGCCAGAGAGGGGGAAGCCGCGTCAGCGGCGCAGGGGGTGGTTCACTTCTGAATGTCGCCCAGGCAGAGGTATTTGATCTCGACGTAGTCGTCCATGCCGTGGTGCGAGCCCTCGCGGCCCAGGCCGGACTGCTTCACGCCGCCGAAGGGCACGTGCTCGGTGGCCAGGATGCCGACGTTGATGCCGACCATGCCGTACTCCAGCGCTTCGGCCACGCGGTAGATGCGGCCGATGTCGCGGCTGTAGAAGTAGCTGGCCAGGCCGAACTCGGTGTTGTTGGCGGCGTCGACGGCTTCCTGCTCGGTCTTGAACTTGAACACCGGCGCAAACGGGCCGAAAGTTTCTTCCTTGGCACACAGCATGTCGGCGGTGGCGTCGGCCACCACGGTGGGCTCGAAGAACTGACCGCTCAGGCGGTTGCCACCCACGAGCACCCGCCCGCCCTTGGCTTTGGCGTCGTCCACGTGGCGCTGCACCTTCTCCAGCGCGGCCTCCTCGATCAGCGGGCCCTGGTTCACGCCGTCTTCAAAGCCATTGCCGACCTTGGCCGTCTTCACCTTGGCGGCGAACTTGGCGACGAACTCGTCGTACACACCTTCCTGCACATAGAGACGGTTGGAGCAGACACAGGTCTGGCCGGCATTGCGGTACTTGCTGGCGAAAGCGCCTTCCACGGCCGAGTCGATGTCGGCGTCGTTGAACACGATGAAGGGCGCGTTGCCCCCCAGTTCCAGTGACATCTTTTTCACCGTCGGCGCGCTCTGCGCCATCAGGATGCGGCCCACTTCGGTGGAGCCGGTGAAGCTGATGTGGCGCACCACGTCGCTGGCGCAGATGACCTTGCCCACGGCGATGGAGTTGGACGCATCGGCGGTGATCATGTTGAGCACACCGGCCGGGATGCCGGCGCGGATGGCCAGCTCGGCCGCGGCCAGCGCGGTCAGCGGCGTGAGTTCGGCGGGCTTGATGATGACGGGGCAGCCGGCGGCCAGCGCGGGCGCGACCTTGCGCGTGATCATGGCGAGCGGGAAGTTCCAGGGCGTGATGGCCGCGCAGACGCCGATGGGCTGCTTGAGCACCATCAGGCGGCGGTTGTTGTCGAACTGCGGCAGGGTCTCGCCGTTGACGCGCTTGGCCTCTTCGGCGAACCACTCGACGAAGCTGGCGCCGTAGGTCACTTCACCCTTGGCTTCGGCCAGCGGCTTGCCCTGTTCGGCGGTCATGATGCGGCCCAGGTCGTCCTGGTTGGCCATCAGCAGGTCGTACCACTTGCGCAGGATGATGCTGCGCTCCTTGGCGGTCTTGCCCTTCCAGCCGGCCCAGGCCGCGTTGGCGGCGGCAATCGCTTTTTCGGCATCGGCCGGGCCGAGGTTGGCCACGTCGGCGAGCTTCTGGCCGGTGGCCGGGTCGAGCACGTCAAAGCGGCTGCTGCCTTTGACCCATTCGCCGTTGATCAGCGCGTCGGTCTTCAGCAGGGTCGGGTCCTTCAGCAGGGCCAGGGGGGAGGTCTTCATGTCCATGGGGTGTCTCCAGAAATTGAAACGATAAACGAAATATTTAACTTATTAAATGATTGTGGCACGAGCGGACATGGCGTGCCAGTGCGTGGGCATTCAGCGGTACTTCACCCCGGGCAGCACGCACAGCATTTCAAACAGCAGGTTGGCGCCCAGCAGGGCGGTGTTGCCGCTGGTGTCGTAGGCGGGTGAGACCTCGACCAGGTCGCAGCCCACGAGGTTCAGTCCGCGGCAGCCGCGCACAATCTCCAGCGCCTGCGGCACGGTCAGGCCTCCGATCTCGGGCGTGCCGGTGCCGCCAGCGTAGGCTGGGTCGATGCCGTCGATGTCGAAACTGAGGTAGGTGGGCGTCTCGGGGCCGATCTTTTCGCGGATCTGCGCCATCAACGGTGCCAGGCTGGTCCACCAGACTTCGTGCGCCGGCACCACGGTGAAACCCTGCTGGCGCGGCCAGTCGAAGTCGTCGGCCGAATAGCCGCTGCCGCGCAAGCCGATCTGCCAGACCTTGTTGCCGATCAGCAGGCCTTCTTCCACCGCGCGGCGGAACGGTGTGCCGTGGGCGATGGCCTCGCCGAACATGTCGGGGTTCACGTCGGCGTGCGCGTCCACGTGGATCAGCGCCACCGGGCCGTGTTGCGCCTTCATGGCGCGCAGGATGGGCAGGGCGATGGTGTGGTCGCCACCGAGCGTGAGCGGGATGCAGCCGGCCGCGATGATGGGGCGGTAGTGCTGCTCGATGAGGTCCACCGATTTCAGCAGGTTGTAGGTGTTGATCGCCACGTCGCCCAGGTCGGCCACCTGCAGCGCGTCGAAGGGCGCGGCGCCGGTGGCCATGTTGTAGGGGCGGATCAGGCAGGACTCGGCGCGGATCTGGCGCGGGCCGAAGCGCGCGCCCGGGCGGTGGCTGGTGCCGGTGTCGAGGGGCACGCCGATGAAGCCGGCGTTCAGGCCCGCCGCCGATGTGGCCACAGGCAGCCGCATCATGCTGGCCAGGCCGCCGAAGCGCGGCATGGTGTTGCCGCCGAGGGGTTGGTTGAAATGGGTGGGATGGGTCATATGCGATGTTTTCACAAGCACACACCGTGGAACCGGCTTTGCCGGGCCACTGGCGTGGTCCCCCCGATGGGGGGAAGACGCGAAGCGGCGCAGGGGGGCTTCATGTTCGGGGCCGCGTCAGCTGGAAATCCAGGTGCGCCTTCACCGTCGGCCATTCGCCGGCCAGGATGCTGTAGACGCAGGTGTCGCGCAGCGTACCCTGCGCATCGGGGTGGCGGTTGATCTGGTGCGAACGCAGCACGCCGTCGAGCTTGGCGCCCAGGCGCTCGATGCCGCGCCGGCTCTGGTGGTTGAAAAAGTGGGTGCGGAACTCCACCGCGATGCAGTCCAGCGTCTCGAAGGCATGGGTCAGCAGCAGGCGCTTGCATTCGGTGTTGAGCGGGCTGCGCTGCACGGCGCTGCGGTACCAGGTGGAGCCGATCTCGACGCGGCGGTTGGCGGCGTCGATGTTCATGTAGGTGGTCATGCCCACGGCCTTGCCATGCGCATCCAGCACGGCAAAGGGCAGCATGCTGCCGGTTCGCTGCAGGCCCAGACGGCGTTCGATTTCGGCGGCCATGCCCTCGGGCGTGGGGACGCTGGTGTACCAGAGCTTCCAGAGCTCGCCGTCGCGCACGGCCTCGACCAGGTCGTCGTGGTGGGCGGGGCGTAAGGGCACCAGCTTGGCGTGCTGGCCGGTCAGGGTGGTGTCGGTGGTGAAGGTCATGAGGAGGATTTTGAGGGTTGCGGGCCGGTGGCTCAGTAGGGGCCCTGGCGCCTGGCGGTGGCGTCGTCCAGGGCAAAGAAGTCACAGAGCTCGGCGTCTGGAATCTGCTGCGCAGCGTGGTCGAACCGCCCGTGTTCCAGCATGGCCAGTGAGGCTTGGCGGACCAGGCCCAGGCAGGCGCGCGCGAGGCTGCCCCCGACGCTGATGCGCCGCACGCCCAGGCCGCGCAGGTCCGCCACGGTCAACGAAGACGAGGCCAGTCCCATCACGACGTTGACTGGCGCGGCCACTTCGTGGACCAGTCGTTCGATGTCCGCAGCGGTCGTCAGGCCCGGCACAAAGACGCAATCCGCACCAGCCTGCACAAAGGCCTGGCACCGTTCGATGGCTTGAGGCAAGGCCTGTGCACCACCGGTCAGGCAGGCGTCCGTCCGAGCCGTGAGGGTGAACCAGGGGCTCGCGGCGCGGGCCGCGCGAATGCGGTCAACGGCCAGCTCCAGGTCGTACAGGCCGCTCGGGCTGTCGGGGCTGGCGTCCTCAATGTTGCCGCCGACGGCGCCGGCCTGGATGGCCATGGCAACGGTTTGCGCCACATCGTCCGGGCCGGTACCGAAGCCGGCCTCCAGGTCGGCGCTGACCGGCACCGACACCGATGAGGCGATGCGGTGCACCGCGTCCATCATCTCGGTGCGGCCGATGGCCTGCGCGCCATCCGGAAGCCCGCGCGAAAACGCGATGCCGGCGCTGGTGGTGCCCAGCGCCGCAAAGCCCTGGGCGGACAGGATGCGCGCGCTGCCCGCGTCCCAGGCATTGGGCATCAGGAAGCAACCACTGTTTCCATGCAGGTGCCTGAAAGCGGTGGCCTTTTCTGCGGTGTTCATGGATCCTGCCCTGGGGGGCCTTTCACTTGCGGCGCCCACGCAGCCACTCCAGCGTCAGCATGAGCGCGGTGGTGAACAGGATCAGCAGGGTGGCGACCGCGGCGATGGTGGGTGAGATGTTTTCGCGGATGCCGGTGAACATCTGGCGCGGCAGCGTGACCTGCTCGGGGCCGGCGAGGAACAGCGTGACCACCACCTCGTCGAACGAGGTGGCGAAGGCGAACAGCGCGCCCGAGATCACGCCCGGTGCGATGACGGGCAGCGTGACGCGGAAGAAGGTCTCCAGCGGGCTCGCACCCAGACTCAGGCTGGCTTTCACCAGGTTCTGGTTGAAGCTCTGCAGCGTGGCCAGCACGGTGGTCACCACGAAGGGTGCACCGAGTGCGGCGTGCACCAGGATCAGACCGAGGTAGGAGTCGTTCAGGCCCCAGCGCGCGAAATACAGGTAGGTGCTCACGGCGACCACCACGATGGGCACCACCATGGGCGCGATCAGCAGGCCGGTGATGAAGCTCTTGCCGAAGAACCTGGTGTGGGCCAGGCCCATGGCCGCCAGCGTGCCGAGCGTGGTGGCCAGCAGCGTGGCGAGCGGGGCGACGATGAAGCTGTTCTTCGCGGCGCGCGACCAGTCGTCGGACGCAAACATCTCGCGGTACCACTTCAGCGACCAGCCTTCGATGGGGTAGGCGAGGAACGAGGAGTCGCTGAACGACAGCGGAATGATCACCACCACCGGCAGCAGCAGGAAGGCCAGCACACCTACGCCGCCGAAGCGCAGGGCAAACCAGCCGAGCTTGTCGAGCAGGGTGTAGTAGGCGGGGAAGTCGGGCAGTTTGAACATCATGGTTTCCTGATCAGCCCAGACTCAGTTCGGATTTCGATACCTTGCGGTACACGGCATAGAGGATCAGCGTCGTGGTCAGCAGCACACCACCCAGCGCGCAGGCCATGCCCCAGTTCACTTCCACGTTGGTGTACTGCGCCACGTAGTAGCTCAGCATCTGGTCGCTCGGGCCGCCGAGCAGGGCGGGGGTCACGTAGTAGCCGATGCTGGTGATGAAGACCAGCAGGCCGCCAGCGGCCACGCCGGGGTAGGTCTGCGGCAGGTAGACGCGCACGAAGGCCGAGAATGGCGCGCTGCCCAGCGAGATGGCAGCGCGCAGGTAGTTCTGGGGCACCGACTTCATGACGCTGTACAGCGGCAGGATGGCGAACGGCAGCAGGATGTGCACCATCGCGATGATCACGCCCACGCGGTTGAACAGCAGCGGGATGGGCGTGTCGGTGATGCCCAGCCACATGAAGAAGCGGTTGACCAGTCCGTTGTTCTGCAACAGCACGATCCAGGCGGCGATGCGCACCAGCACCGAAGTCCAGAACGGCAGCAAGACCAGGATCAGCAACACGTTGGCCTTGCGCGCGGAGAGTGTCGAGAGCCAATAGGCCAGCGGGTAGGCCAGCAGCAGGCAGAAGAAGGTGACGACCGCGCTCATCTGGAAGGTGCGGCCGAGGATGTCACTGAAGGCGGCCTCGCCTTCGCCCACCTTGACGATATCGCCCTGCGGGGTGCGTTTGAGGTCGACCGCGGTCAGCAGGTAGTCGGGCGTCCAGCGCGAGCTGTTTTTCGCGATGGCCTGCCAGTAGGGCAGCTCTTCCCAGCGCGCATCCAATTCGATCAGTTTGGCCTTGGCTTGGTCGGGACCCAGGGTTTCGCCCTTGGTCTCCTCGGCCTGCAGGGCGCGGTAGGTGCCCATGACCAGTGAGCGGGCACCGGCCACTTCGCTGTTGAGGCGCCGCGCCAGCACACCGGCTTGCGCGGTTTCCTCAATGGCCGACAGGTCGGTCAGCACCGCAGCGTAGGCCGCAGCAGGGGGCGGGCTGTCGCGGTCCCAATCGGCCAGCGCCTGCCCGGTTCGGGGCAGCACGTCGGCCACTTCGGGGTTCTCGATCGCCCGCACCAGCAGAGACGCCAGTGGAACCAGGAAAAACACCAGCAGGAATGCCAGCAGGGGCAGTGTCAACGCAAACGCGCGCGTCTTGCGGCGTCGTTCGGCACGGCCCAGTTGGGCTGCCAGATCAAGGGTTCCACCGGCCATCATCATTGCGCTGCCCAGGCGGAGAAGCGCTTCTCCAGGGCTTCACCCTGGTCGGCCCAGAAGCCGATGCCGAACTGCAGCGCGTCCTTGCTGTTGGCCGGCGAGGTGGGCAGCATGCCCAGCACCTTGGCGTCGAGCTTGGTCAGGGCCTTGTTGTTGGTCGGGCCGTAGCTGATGTTCTTGGCGTATTCGGCCTGAGCGTCGGGCGAGCTGGCCAGGGCGATGAACTTCAGGGCGGCGTCCTTGTTGGGCGTGCCCTTGGGCATGACCCAGTAGTCCAGGTCGTAGATGCCGCCGGTCCAGGTGATCTTGAGGTTCTTGCCTTCGCGCTGGGCGGCATCGATGCGGCCGTTGTAGGCGGTGGTCATGACCACGTCACCGGCGACCAGGAACTGGGGCGGCTGCGCACCGGCTTCCCACCACTGGATGTTGGGCTTGAGTTCGGTCAGCTTCTTGAACGCGCGTTCGGCGCCTTCCTTGGTGGCCAGCACCTTGTAGACGTCGGCGGTCTTGACGCCGTCGGCCATCAGGGCGAACTCGAGGTTGTAGCGCGCGCCCTTGCGCATGCCGCGCTTGCCCGGGAATTTCTTCACGTCCCAGAAATCGGCCCAGGTGGTGGGCGCGGTCTTGAGCTTGTCGCCGTCGTAGGCCATCACGGTGGACCACACGAAGGTGCCCACGCCGCACTCGTGCACGGCGGCTTTCTGGAAGTCGGCCTTGTTGCCGACCTTGGCCCAGTCCATCTTCTCGAACAGGCCTTCGTCGCAACCGCGGCTCAGGTCCGGGCTCTCGACTTCGACCACGTCCCAGGTGACCTTCTTGGCCTCGACCATGGCCTTGATCTTGGCCTGTTCACCGTTGTACTCCACCATGGTCACCTTGGCGCCGCCGCTCTTTTCGAAGGGCTCGACATAAGCCTTCTTCTGCGCGGCGCCGTTGGCACCACCGAAGTTCACCACGGTGAGCTGGCTTTGGGCGAAAGCAGGCAGGCAGGCCATCACGGTCACCGCCAACAGAACGGGTTTGAGTTTCATGGGTTTATCTCCAGGAGGTTGAGGAACGGGAACGGGAACAGAAACGTCAGAGGTAGATGCGCAGGTGCTCGGGCGGGATGTGCAGATGGACGGTCTGGCCGGCGGCCATGTGACCCAGGTGCTGCAGTGGCACTTTCACACTGAGCTCTGGCTGTCCGGGCACCTGGCAGCGCAGGCGCAGGTGGTCGCCGAAATAGATCACGTCGTTGACGGAGGCCGGCAGGCGGTTGCCGCTGCTGCTCTCGGTGCCGACCAGCGCGATGCGCTCGGGGCGCACGCTGCACTGCACGGTGTCGCCCACCTGGGCATGGTTGACGTTGACGCCGTGCAGGTGGACACCATCGGCGAGCTGCACCTCGCAGGTCTCGCCGTGGTTCTGGATCACGCGCGCATCGAGCACCGAGTTGTCGCCCACGAAGCTGGCCACGAATCGGTTGGCCGGCGTTTCATACAGGCGGTCCACCACGTCGATCTGCTGGATCACGCCTTCGTTGAACACCGCCACGCGGTCGGACATGGTGAGAGCTTCCGATTGGTCGTGCGTGACGTAGACGAAGGTGACGCCCAGGCGGCGGTGCAACGCCTTGAGTTCGATCTGCATGTGTTCGCGCAGTTGCTTGTCGAGCGCGCCCAGCGGTTCGTCCATGAGCACCAGTTGCGGGTCGAACACGAGGGCGCGGGCCAGGGCCACACGCTGCTGCTGGCCGCCCGAGAGCTGACCGGGAAAGCGGCTGCCCATGTGGCCCATCTGCACCATGTCGAGCGCACGCCTGACCTTGGTGTCGACCTCGTTCTTGTCGAGCTTGCGCACGGTGAGCGGGTAGGCAATGTTGTCGGCCACCGTCATGTGCGGGAACAGCGCGTAGTTCTGGAACACCATGCCGAAGTTGCGCTTGTGCGGCGGGGTGCGGGTGATCGGTACGCCGTTCAGGCTGATTTCGCCCGAGGTGGGCGACTCGAAGCCGGCCAGCATCATCAGCGTGGTGGTCTTGCCCGAGCCCGAGGGGCCGAGCAGCGAGAGGAACTCGCCTTTCTGGATCTCCAGGTTGAGGTCGCGCACCACCAGGGTGTGGCCATCGTAGGTTTTTTGGACACCGGTGAAGGTGACGAGGGCTTGTGCGGATTCCATGCAGACAAACGCTTTCGCAGGTGACGATGGCGCGACTGTAATGCCCGGGACGCGATGTCAACATATACAGATGTGCTGTGGCGCCGACCCACTGTACAGCGACCGACCCCTGTACACAAAAACCCTTATGGTGCACCGCGGAAAACGGGTGCCCCAGGCTGGTGATCCGGGGGCTGTTTTTGGCCCCGTTTCGGCGCATTTCAGCCACCATCCGGCGGCATGTGGCGGGTCTGCGGCCAGGTGCTTGAACGACGGCCCGGTACAGCGGGCGCCTCCTGGGCGGGGAACCGGTGGCGCCGCGCCAGGCCAAGCGTCGGCTTCCCACCACAACGGAACGCTCAGACCATCGATCAGGGGGGCGGCACGATGTGGCGGTAGGCGTGCCAGGTGGCGTGGCCGATCACCGGGCCCACGATCAGCAGGCCGAGGAACACCGGCAGCATGGCCAGACCGATCAGCACCGTGATCAGCGCGCCCCAGATCAGCATCACCCCCGGGTTCTGCAGGCAGGCGCGGATGCTGGTGAGGCCGGCCGAGATCGCGTCGGTCTGGCGGTCCATGATCATCGGGATCGAGATCACGCTGGTGACGAAGATCAGGCCGGCGAAGAGGCCGCCGACGACGGTGTAGGTGATCAGGAAGCCGAGGTTCTCCGGGTTGATGAGCTGCGGCAGCAGCTTCTCGGTCGAGGGCATGGTGTTGAAGGTGACGGCAAACACCACCAGCGAGGCCCGGCCCCAGAGCAGTTCCAGGATCAGCAGCACGCCAGCGAAGATGCCCATGGTGCCCTTGGTCGGCCGCCACGCCTGCAGGGACGCGCGCAGCGAAGGCCGGTGGTCGTGGGTCTGCATGGCCTTGCTAGCGTCGTACAGGCCCAGGCACAGGAACGGCCCCATCAGCAGGAAACCGGCGCTCAGCGCCAGCACGTAGGCGGGCGCGTTCTGGAACACCGCCAGCAGGGCGTGGCCCATGGCGAAGAAGCACAGGCCATAGAACAGGCCAATGCGCGGGCAGCGCTGGAAGTCGGCCCAGCCCAGGCGCAGCCAGCGCACCGGATCGGAGGGGCTCAGGTCGGCCAGCTTGAGGGCGAAAACCGAGGGGCCGCGTGGTCCGGTGTCGGCGGGCTGCACCGATGGGGCGGCCTCTGGCGTGCCGGGCTCGGTCGGGCCGTCGTGCGATGCGACAGCGTGGATGGCTTCGGCCATGGTGGTCTCCTTTTTCGGACCAATATAGCCACCACCGCATGTGGTACGCACATGGTTTACCCGATACCCGTGAGGGTTGTGGGGATCGGGCCGCGGGTGTGCTTTAGCCGGGGGACGCGTGGGCGCCACGCCCGCCACGCGGGCGGTGCACTGTCGCCACCGGCGGGGGCTCACGGCGCATGTGCAGCGCCAGCGCCGCGTCCAGCGTCTGGGTGTGTTTGGCAAACCAGGCCGCCAGTTCGCCGGCCATCTCGCGCACCGGGTCCATCTGGCCCGCCTGGGCCATGGCCAGGCCTTCGCGCAGCAGGTTGAGCACCACGCGGTGCTGCATGATGTGGTTGTCGGCCGAGGCGAAGCCGGTGCGTTGCATCCACTCGTCTTCGTGGCCAAAGTGGCGCACGGTGTGGGCAACGACGGCGGCCCAGGTCTGCGGCAGCGCCGCATCGGACGCGTTCTGCGCCGCCGCCAGCAGGTCCACGAACTCCCGGTGCACGGTGTCCATGGGCTCGTAATCCAGCAGCAGCGCATCGGACCATTCAACAGTGTTCATGACGACCTCCAAATCCAATTCGTGGTCGAAAGCTTGACAGCACCCGCTCGCTGTGGATTTGATCCAGCGCAGGAGTTGCGCACGCCGGTGGTAGGGCATTAACCGCCTGTTACGCCTGCCCCACGGGGCCGGCCCACAGGCAGGTGGCCGCTACACTGCCAGCCCATGACCAGCGAATTCCAGCCACCCTACGTGCCCCTGGCCGGGCTCGATCAAAGCCTGAAAACCCGGGGCTTTGCCCTGATCAGCGCCGCCGATGTGCGGCAGTGGCTGCCCGCCACGCCGGACGAGTTGCAGGAACTGCACCGCGGCTGGAATGACCTGCCGGCCGATGGCTACCTGAAAGATGGCGGGCACTACCGCCGGCGGCGCCACAGCTGTTTCGAGGTGCGGGGGGAACAGGTGCAGCAGGCGCCGCACCGCGCCCACTGGCAGCCGCTGGAATACAACGCCCTGCACGGCGGCATGCAGCGCCTGTTCGAACCCATGGATCCGGCGCTGGTGGCGCGCCCGGTGTGGCCGCGGCTGCTGGGGCGGGTGGGGGCGGTGGTCTCGGCCCTGCGTGGCGAGCAGCCCTGGTTCGTGGAGGCGCACGCCTTTCGCATCGACACCACCGACGGCATCGGCCGGCCCACACCGGAAGGTGCGCACCGCGACGGTGTGGACTTGGTGGCGGTGTTCATGCTGGAGCGCCACCTCATCAAGGGGGGCGAGAGCCGCGTGTTCGAGGCCAACGGGCCGGCCGGCCAGCGCTTCACGCTGCTCGAACCCTGGTCGCTGCTGCTGCTCGACGATCAGCGCGTCATCCATGAAAGCACGCCGATCCAGCCGCTGCAGGCCGAGGGCTTTGGCTGGCGCGACACCCTGGTGCTGACCTACCGCAGCGGCGGCTTTCAGGGCGACTGAATCATCGCCTGATTGCATTGGGGAAATATAGCGCGGTCAGGCTGCGGCTGTGCACCGGCGAGAAGTTCTCGCCCACCGCGGCGGCGCCGCTGCCGTAGCGGCGCCACTCGCGCACCCAGTACAGGTGGTCGCAGACCTCCATCAGGCCGATGGTCTCGCGGTCGCCGATCAGGATGCCGTGCGCGCGCAGCGCCAGCCGTTCCTTGGCCTCGCGCAGGCGCTGCAACGTGGCGGGCGTGACGCCGAACTCGCCGTCGCTCACGATCAGCAGGTCGGCCTCCTGCCAGCCGGCGGTCTGCACCAGTTCGATCGCGCGTTCGATGGGGGACTGCACGTCGGTGCCGCCGTCGAAGCTCTGGCCCATCAGGTCGAGCAGGTGTTCCAGCCCGGTGGCGTCGAGCGTGAGGTCGCGCTCCAGCAGCTCGCTGGGGCCGCCAAAGGCCAGCAGCCGGCAGCGGCGCTGGCCGGTGTGGGCGCTGCGCAGGGCCTGCAGCACGCAGGCCTTGGCCACGTTTTCCGGTGCGCCGCGCATCGAGCCCGAGGTGTCCAGGCAGACGATCAACGGGCCACGCCCGGCGTGCGCCGGTTGCCGGCGCTGGGGCTGCGGGTCGGGGCGCGGCAGGGGGCGCGGGGATTGTTCGCGGGCGCGGTCGTCGTAGCTCAGCAACTGGGCTTCGGCAAAACGCGCGCGCCACAGCCGGTGCAGCACCGGGTGGGTGAGGTTGATGCTTTCGCCGCCGGTCATGCGGGCGAGGTTCCGTGAGCGGCGCACGCCGTCCACCGCGGTGGGTTCGGGGCGGCGTTCTTCCTCGTCGGCGGGGCGCTGTGCGGCCTGCGCGTCGGGCGCCGGGTCGGGCCTGGCGGTGTGGGCCGGCGGGTGTCGGGGCTCGAACGCGCGGCGGCCCACGCCGTCAATGAACGCCGCCAGCGCCGGCAGGCGCTGCAGCAGCTCGCCGATGCGGCGCGCTTCGCGCCACTCGCGCCGGTTGAGCTGGCCGGCGAGGTCGTCCCAGCGCAGGTGCGCCAGATCGCCCAGCGATTGCAGCAGCGCCAGCGCCTCGTCCCAGCCTTTGCGCTGCAGGTCCCAGCTCTCGCGAAACACGGCCTGCATGCGGGCGATGGCCTGCGCGCGGGGCTCGTCAACGGGCCGGTCGATCAGGCTGTCCAGATGCCACATCAGGCTTTGCAGCAGTTGCCGGGTGAGCGGCGCGCTCTGGCGCGTGAGGGTGAGCAGATCGAGTTCGGTCAGCAGCGGGCGCAGCGCCTGCGTGGCGGAGGCGTCGCCGAAATCGTGCGCCGGGTCGGGCAGGGCGCCGTCCATGAGCGCACGCGCCCACTGCGCCAGCTCGGGGATGCGCCGTGCCGCGTGGCCGCTGCTGCACACCACGGCCCAGCGCCAGAGTTCGCGCGGCAGGGCGTCCAGCGCGTGGTACGGCCGGTCGGGCGGCGGGTGGTTTTCGGTGGAAACGCTGTTTGGCTGCTCGACACTGCCGGGGCGGGCAGGGGCATGGTGTGCGTGGTCGACCGACCCGCCCGCCCGGGCCGAGCCTGCCGACGCCATCACGGGGATTCCCAGGACACCGGTGCCGGTGCTTGCGCGGTGGCACTGGCCTCCACCGGCAGGGCCGCAAAGCCGTTGCGCGTGGACTGATGCTGCGCGCACAGGCTGGCCAGGTGGCCGCAGCGCTCGGCGTGCACGGCTTCGATCGGCAGCAGCCAGCTGGGGGGCAGCCAGTCGTGCGCGCGGGCCTGGGCCAACACCTCGCGCGCCACCGCCAGCCATTCGCCGTGCAGTGCCATCAGCCGCTCCAGCAACTGATCGCATTGCGCCACGCGCGCTTCGATGTGCACGGGGCTGTAGCGGCGCTGGGCGCGCTCGCTGGTGATGCGCAACATCTCGCTTTCTTCACCCGGCCGGCTGATGGCACGCGCCAGCGCCAGCTTGCCCGCACTGTCGTCCTGCGCGTCGGGCGGGGCGCGGCGCTCTGTGTCGAGCTGCTGTTCGAACGCCTGTACCGCGCGCTCCAGACCCTGCACGGCAATTGGTGCGGTCCGGGCCACGCCGTGCAGGAAAAACCCGGTCCAGCCGGGCACCTGCGCCGGGTCGGCGGCCAGCACAAAAGGCAGCAGCCACAGGTCCCAGGGGCCGACCTCGCTGGCCTGGCGGCTCGCGGCCTGCAGTTGCAGCAGCGCCACCAGCTGGCGCCAGCGCCGGTCCGACACGGTCTGCCCGCTCTGGCTCGCGTGTTGCCGGGCCTGCAGCAGCAGTGCCAGCGCGGCTTCGCCCAACGGGACCAGCGGCGCTTGCTCGCGCAGGGCCTCCACCACCGCCGGGTCGATCAGCGCATCGGCCGGGGCGTCGCCCGCGTCTGGCGCGTCGGCCAGCAGCAGGGCGGTGAAGTGTTGATCGTCCACCGGCTGCACCGGCACGCGCAGCAGGAAACGGTCGTAGAACGCGTGCAGGCTGTCGTCCTGCGGCACCTCGTTGCTGGCGCCCACCAGGCACACCAGCGGCACCGGCAGGCGCTGGCTGCCGTTGTCGAACTGGCGTTCGTGCAGCAGGCCGAGCAGGGTGTTGAGGATGGCCGAGTTGGCCTTGAACACCTCGTCGAGAAACGCCACCTCGGCGCTCGGCAGGTAACCTTCGGTCAGGCGTTCGTAGCGGTCGTCTTCGAGTGCGCGCAGCGAGAGCGGGCCGAACAACTCCTCGGGCACGGTGAAGCGGGTGAGCAGGCGCTCGAAGTAGTGCGCGCCGGGCAGCAGGCGCTGCAGGCGGCGCGCAAGCTCGCTCTTGGCCGTGCCGGGCGGGCCGAGCAGCAACACGTGTTCGCCCGCCAGCGCCGCCAGCAGCAGCGCACGGGCAGCCACGTCGCGTTGCAACAGACCGCGTTCGAGTTCTGCGATGGATGCTGCCCAGCGCATGGCCTTACAGCCTTTCGAATACCGCGGCGATGCCCTGGCCGCCGCCGATGCACATCGTGACGAGCGCGTAGCGGCCGTTGATGCGCTGCAGTTCGTACAGCGCCTTCACCGTGATCAGCGCGCCGGTGGCCCCGATGGGGTGGCCGAGCGAAATGCCCGAGCCGTTGGGGTTGACCTTGGCCGGGTCCAGGCCGAGGTCTCTGGACACGGCGCAGGCCTGGGCGGCGAAGGCTTCGTTGGCTTCGATCACGTCGAGGTCGTTGACGGTGAGGCCGGCCTTCTGCAGCGCCAGCTTGGAGGCCGGCACCGGGCCGATGCCCATGTACTTCGGGTCCACGCCGGCGTGGGCGTAGGCCACCAGGCGCGCCAGCGGTGCCAAGCCGCGGGCCTTGGCGGTGGCGGCCTCCATCAGCACCACGGCCGCGGCGGCGTCGTTGATGCCCGAAGCGTTGCCGGCGGTGACGGTGCCGTTGTCCTTCACGAACACCGGTTTGAGTTTGGCCAGCTCTTCCATGCCGCAGTTGGGGCGGAAGTGCTCGTCGGTGGCGTAGGCCACTTCACCCTTGCGGCTCTTGAGCATGACCGGGACGATCTGGTCCTTGAAGCGGCCTTCTTCGGTGGCGCGCTGGGCGCGGTTGTGGCTTTCCACGGCCAGCCGGTCCTGGTCTTCGCGGCTGATGCCCCACTTGGCGGCGATGTTCTCGGCGGTCACGCCCATGTGGATGGTGTGGAAGGGGTCGTGCAGGGCACCGACCATCATGTCGACCATCTTGGTGTCGCCCATGCGGGCGCCCCAGCGCATGTTGAGCGAGGCAAACGGCGCGCGGCTCATGCACTCGGCGCCGCCGCCGATGGCGATGTCGGTGTCGCCCAGCAAGATGGATTGCGAGGCCGAGACGATGGCCTGCAGGCCCGAGCCGCAGAGGCGGTTGACGTTGAAGGCGGGCGTGCCTTCGGCGCAACCACCGTTGATGGCGGCCACGCGCGAGAGGTACATGTCCTTGGGTTCGGTGTTGACCACGTGGCCGAACACCACGTGGCCCACGTCTTTGCCGTCGAGCTGGGCGCGGGCCAGGGTTTCCTTGACGACCAGCGTGCCGAGTTCGGTAGGGGGCACGTCTTTCAGGCTGCCACCAAAGGTGCCGATGGCGGTGCGGGCGGCGCTGACGATAACGACTTCTCGGCTCATGGGGGGTCTCCAGACAGGTAGGGATGGATGGTTCCGCTGGGGGCCGGGCGGCCACGCCGCGGAAAACAGCACATCGTACCCCCGCGCCGCCGAGGCCCAAGGGGCGGCACGCCCCGCCAGCACCGACCAGGGCGCCCGGGCTCAGTCGCGCACGTCGGCCACCGGCTGCTCGCCAAAGTCCGGGCGCTCCAGCCAGGCGAGCACGCGCGCGGCGGCGGTTTCGGGTGCGGCGAGTTGCCCCTGGCTTTGCAGTTCCAGGAACCGCTGCCGGTCGGGGAAGGCGCTGGGGTCGCCCGCGCGCAGCTGCACCTGCATGTCGGTGTCGATCACGCCGGGAGCCAGCGACACCAGCCTGGCGCCGTGCGCGCGCCGGGCCTCGTCGAGCGCGCTGCAGCGGGTGAAGTGGTCCATGCCCGCCTTGGCCGCGCAGTAGGGCGCCTGGGCGGCCATGGGGTAGCGGCCCAGTCCCGAGGAGATGTTGAGCACCTTGCGCGGGCCACGCCAGCCCGCGTCCACCCAGGCGCCGGTCGCGGCCAGAAACGCCGCGGTGAGCTGCATCGGCGCCTCCAGCCCCACGCGCAGCGCGTTGGCCAGCTCGTCGGGCGGGCAGGCGTCGAGCGGGCCGATGCGCGGGATCACCCCGGCGTTGTTGATCAGCGTGGCGCTGGCCAGCGCAGAAGCTGGTTGGCTTTCAAGCCAGTGCCGCAGCCGCGCGGCCGCAGCAATGGTGTCAGCCAGGTCCTGCGACCACTGCAACAGGTGGGCGCCGTGTTGCGCGGCTTCGGTCTCCAGCGCGGGCGATGCGTGGCGCGAAATGCACAGCAGCAGGCGCCCGGGCGTGAGCAACTGGCGCGCCATGGCCAGACCCATGCCGCGCGAGGCGCCGGTGAGGATGGTGAGGTGTTGTGTATCTGGGTTCATGGCGGCTCCTGGGGTCAGAGGCTGAGAGTTTTTCGGGCGTTGCTCGGTCACGCCCGAAAAACTCTCAGCCTCTCAGAACGGACAGGGACATTCGAACCGCAGTGTCTCCCCCGAGACCGGGTGCGGCAGTTCCAGCGCCTGCGCGTGCAGCAGCAGGCGCTTGGCCAGCGCCTCCTGGGCCGGGCTGGCGTAGAGCGGATCGCCCACGATGGGGTGGCCAATGGCTTGCAGATGCACGCGCAGCTGGTGCGAACGGCCGGTGACGGGTTCGAGGTCCAGCCGGGTCATGTCCGGCCCGGGCGCGGGCGCCGCGGCCAGGCGCCAGTGCGTGAGGCTGGGTTTGCCAAACTCGTGGTGCACGATGCTGCGCGGTCGGGCGAGCCAGTCCAGGATCAGGGGCAGGTCGATGGTGTTCCAGCCGTTGTCGGGTAGCGGGTTGTCCAGTGTGCCGACCACCACCGCCGTGTAGCGCTTGTGCACGCGGCGCTTTTCGAACGCGGTGCTCAGGGTGCGCTGGGCTTCGATGCCGCGCGCCATGACCACGATGCCGGAGGTGGCCATGTCCAGCCGGTGCACCACCAGGGCGTCGGGCCAGACCGCCTGGGCGCGGGCGCTCAGGCAGTCCTGCTTGTCCGGGCCGCGCCCGGGCACGCTCAGCAGGCCCGAGGGCTTGTCGAACACCAGCATCGCCTCGTCGGCGTGCAGCAGGTTCAGGCCGTGGTCGTCCACCGTGCGGCCGTCGGTCAGGGCGCGGGGCCGAGGGCCTGCGTCAGCTCGGCGGCATCCAGGCTGCGCGCCGCGCCAAAGCCGGCCACCTGGCGTGCGCCGCTGGCGCGCAGGCGCGCGAAGCGGAAGTCGCCGAGCGCGGTCATGGGTTCGGCGTCGGGGAACCGTTCCAGATAGACAGCGCGGCAGGCCAGCGCTTCGGGGCTGCCGGGTTCGGCCACGAGGGCGGTGGCGTCGAGCGTGACGCGCGGCAAGGCGTGCACCGGTTCGCCCGCCACCTCGGCCTGGCAGACCAGCACCGACACACGGGGCGAGCGCTGCAGGTTGCGGCTGTGCGCGGCCAGACCGCTGACGTGGATCACCAGGCTGTGATCAACCGGGTCCACCGCGAACGGGACCATGGAAACAAAAGGTGCGCCGTGTTCGTCCAGCGTGCCGAGCGCGGCCGTGCGCTGGCTGGCCAGCAGCTCACGCAGGGCGCGGGTCAGGCTGTGTTCGGTGGCCATGGGTGGTGGTGTGTCAGGGTGTGCTCAGCGCACGTCGATCACGGCGCGGCGGTTGCGGGGCTCGGCCACCTCGTCGTCGGTGGGCACCAGCGGTTCGCGTTCACCGCGGCCCACGGCCTCGATGAGCTCGGCCCGCAGGCCACGCTCGATCAACTGTTCGCGGATGGCCTGGGCGCGCTCCAGCGAGAGCGCGTCGTTGGCTTCCAGCGGGCCCTGGCGGTCGGTGTGGCCGGTCACCACGATCTCGCCGCCGGGACGGGCCTTGGCGCGGGCCACCACGTGGTCCAGCTGCGCCTGCGACTCGGGGGTGAGCTGCGGGGTGGCGAGCTCGAATTCCAGCACGAAGCGCTCGGGCGGCGGCGGCTGCAGCGTGATCAGGCGCGGGTAGGCCTCGCGCACCTTCTCGGCCGTGGTGGTGTCCACGCTGAGCGCACCGCGCGCGCCCACGTTGGCCACCTGGTAGGGCTGGTCGATCACCTGCTCGCCCCGGGCGGTGCTCACCGCCACCGCACTGGGTGTGCCGTTGGCCTGGGGCAGCAGGATCACGCGCGTGGTCGGCGCGCAGGCCGACAGCACGGCGCCCAGCAGCATCGCGAGGAGGGCGGTGGATCGTCGGGGCAGGGGATGGATGTCAGGCATGGGTCGGGCCTCGGGTGGTTCAGGGCTGTGCCGGGGCGTCCACGATGAAGTCGGTGCCGCGCACGCCCACCACCGAGGTGGGGGTGGTGATCTTGAACAGTTCGGGGTTGATCTTCGCCAGCAGGCCGGTGACGACGCGGATCGAACCCTGCAGCAGCTCCAGCGCGAGCTGGCCCGACTGGGTCGTGGGGTTGTACTGGAACCGGCTCAGTTCCACCAGGGTGTTGGGGCCCATGGTCACCACGGTGCCGTCCTTGAGGGTGATGGTGGCCGCGCCGGTCTTGCCGGTGCGCAGGCGCTCGGCTTCGTGGAGACCGTCTCCGGGCACAGGCGTGCGCCGCGCTTCGGCCGGGCCGACCCAGATCTCGCCTTCCACCTGTTTGAAGGTGCCCACACGGTTCGTGTCGGCAAGCACGGCCGGGGGCTGCTGCTGCGCCCCGGCCTGGGGCAGCACCGCCAGCAGGACGGCGGCCAGAAGCAAGGGGAGGGGCGCACGCATGGGGGAACTCCGGGGTGTACGAAACAACCCGCGATGGTACCGGACGGCGCTCAACCGCGGCCAACGCACGAAAGCGGGTGTCTCGATAGAATCGCCAGGGTCCACCCGCACCGTCGCGGCAGCCCGCCGCCCACGGCCGCCCACACCCTCCACCCACCCATGACCCTGCTGCTCGCGCCCATGGAAGGCCTGCTCGACGCGACCTTGCGCGACGTGCTCACGCGCACCGGTGGCATCGACCGCTGCGTGAGCGAGTTCATCCGCGTCACCCAGACCCTGTTGCCCGAGCGCGCGTTCCTGCGGGTGGTGCCCGAACTGCTGCATGGCGGGCGCACCCGCGCGGGCGTGCCGGTGCGCCCGCAATTGTTGGGGTCCGACCCGGTCTGTCTGGCCGAGAACGCGGCGCGGCTCGCGGGCCTGAGCCCATTCGGCGTGGACCTCAATTTCGGCTGTCCGGCCAAGACGGTGAACCAGAGCCGGGGCGGCGCGGTGCTGCTGGACGAGCCCGAGCTGATCGGCCGCATCGTGGCCGCCGTGCGCCGCGCGGTGCCGGCCCAGGTGCCGGTCTCGGCCAAGATGCGCCTGGGCTTCAACGACGACCACCGGGCCGAGGACTGCGCGCACGCCATCGCCGAAGCGGGGGCCGACGAGCTGGTGATCCACGCGCGCACCAAGGCGCATGGCTACCGCCCACCCGCCTACTGGGAGCGCATCGCGCAGGTGCGGGCCTCGCTGCCCGCGGGCGCGCGCATCACCGTGATCGCCAACGGCGACATCTGGAACGTGGCCGATGCCGAACGCTGCCGCGCCGTCACCGGTTGCGACGCGCTCATGATCGGCCGCGGCATGGTGACCGACCCGGGCCTGGCGCTGGCCATCAAAGGGCTGGGTGGTGTGCCCTGGCAGCAGATACCGCCGCTGCTGCTGGCGTTCTGGCAACAGGTGAGCGTGCGCGTGGAGCGCCGCCACCGCGCCGGGCGGCTCAAGCAGTGGCTCAACTACCTGCGCCAGCGCTACCCGCAGGCCCAGGCCGCGTTCGACGAACTGCGCCTGGTGCACGAACCCGCCGCCATCGAAAGCTGGCTGCAGGCGTCGCAGATCCGCCCGCCTATTACCACAGAGCCGATCCCGGCGCTGCCAGCGGAGTTGGCGCACTCGTGTTAACTTCCGGCCCCGGACCCGAACCACGACGCCTGTATGACCTCTGTAACACCCCGGCTGGATGCCCTCACGGCTGAGCGCCTGCGCGGCATGCGTCGCGGCATCGAAAAGGAAAGTCTGCGTGCGCAGCCCGACGGACGGCTGGCCCTCACGCCGCACCCCGCGGCGCTGGGCAGCGCCCTGACCCATCCGCACATCACCACCGACTACAGCGAATCGCAGCTGGAACTGATCACCGGTGTGCACGACAGCGTGGCCTCGTGCCTCGCCGAGCTCACCGAGATCCACCAGTACACCGTGCGCAGCCTGCGCAAGGCGGGCGACACCTCGGGCGAGGAAATGCTCTGGGCCTCCAGCATGCCCTGCGGCCTGCCCACCGACGAGACCATTCCGCTGGGCCGCTACGGTTCGTCCAACGTCGGGCGCGCCAAGAGCGTGTACCGCATGGGCCTGGGCCACCGCTACGGCCGGCGCATGCAGACCATTTCAGGCATCCACTACAACTGGTCGCTGCCGGGCGTGGACAACGACGGCTACTTCGCGCTGATCCGCAACTTCCGCCGCCATGCCTTCCTGCTGCTCACGCTGTTTGGCGCCTCGCCCGCGGTGTGCTCCACCTTCGTCGAAGGCCGCGAGCACGAACTCTTGCCCCTGGGCAGCAGCGGCAGCCTGCACATGCCCTATGGCACCTCGTTGCGCATGGGCCGCCTGGGCTACCAGAGCGACGCGCAGGCCACGCTGGACGTGAGCTACAACGGGCTCGAAGGTTACGCGGCCTCGCTGCACGACGCGCTCACCCGGCCCTGGCCCGCCTATGAAGCGCTGGGCATCCGCAACCCGGGCGGTGAATACAACCAGCTCGCCACCACGCTGCTGCAGATCGAAAACGAGTTCTACGGCACGATCCGGCCCAAGCGCGTGATCTTCCCCGGCGAACGCCCGCTGCACGCGCTGCGCGAACGCGGTGTGGAATACGTCGAGGTGCGGCTGATGGACCTCGACCCGTTCGAGCCCATCGGCATCGGCGCGCCTACCCTGCGTTTTCTCGATGTGTTCCTGCTGCACTGCCTGCTTAGCGACAGCCCTCCCGATACGCCGGACGAAATCCACGAACTCAAGCGCAACCAGCACCTCACCGCCGCGCGCGGACGCGAGCCCGGCCTGCGCCTGGAGCGACGGGGCCAGAGCGTGCCCCTGGTGCAATGGGGCAGCGAGATCCTGGACCAGCTCGATCCCATCGCGCGCGCGCTCGACGCGGCCCAGGGCAGCGACGCCCACACCGAAGCGGTGAACCAGGCCCGCGCCGGGCTGCTGGCGCCCCAGACCCTGCCCTCGGCGCGGGTGCTCGCCGCGATGCACCGCGAGCACGGCGATTCCTTCGTGGCGTTCGTGCGCACGCAGTCGCAGCAGATCCATGCCCACCTGCTGGGCCTGCCCTGGAGCGCCAAGCAGCAGGCGCGTTATGAAGCCATGGCGGCGCAGTCGGTGCTGGACCAGCGCGCGATCGAAGCGGCCGACACCCTGCCGTTCGACATCTATCTGCAGGAATACACCTCGCCCACCCGCCTGGGTCGGCCCAGCGCTTCGCCGCTCGCCACCACAATCGCTGCCTGAGCCGCAGGGGTATCACGGGGGCGCAGGCTCCCGCTGGTTACCCCTTGAAACCCGCGTTTCGCCTGCGTGTATGCGTCGCGGCGGTGCCCGGCGCTAAGCTGCGGTGTCGTTTGCAAGGAGGCCCCCCATGGCACGCTTGACCGCCGCGGACTTTGACCAGGAACTGCTGATCCTGTTTGACGCTTATGTGCATGGCGACATCGACCGCCGCGGCTTTCTGGAACGGGCCAGCCGGTTCGCCGTGGGCGGTGTCACGGCGGCCGGGCTGCTGGCCGCGCTCAGCCCCGATTTCGCGGCCGCCCAGGTGGTGCCCAAAGACGACAAGCGTGTCCTGACGCTGATGGTGGACGTGCCCTCGCCGTCGGGGTCCGGCACCGTCAAGGCCTACCTGGCCAAGCCCGCCACGGGCACGGCCAAGCTGCCCGGCGTGCTGGTGGTGCACGAAAACCGTGGCCTCAATCCCCACATAGAAGACATCGCCCGGCGCCTGGCCCTGGAGGGCTATCTGGCCTTTGCGCCCGACGCGCTCACGCCGCTGGGCGGCTACCCGGGCGACGAAGACAAGGCGCGTGCGCTGTTCGCGCAGCTCGATCAGACCAAGACCCGGCAGGACTTCATTGCCGCGGCCGGGGCGCTGAAAGGCCGGCCCGACTGCACGGGCCGCATCGGCGTGGTGGGCTTCTGCTATGGCGGTGGCATCGCTCACATGCTGGCCACCCAACTGCCCGAGCTGGCGGCGGCGGTGCCGTTTTACGGCAACCACCCTCCGGCCGAGGACGCGGCGAAAGTCAAGGCGCCGCTGCTGATCCACTTCGCTGGTATCGACGAGCGCATCAACGCCGCCTGGCCCACCTACGAAGCCGCGCTCAAGGCCGCAGGCGTGCGCTACACCGCCCACCACTACCCGGCCACCCAGCACGGTTTCCACAACGACACCACGCCGCGCTACGACGCCAACGCCGCCCAACTGGCCTGGGAGCGCACCCTGGGCTTTTTCAAGCAGAGCTTGAAATGAAACACCCCCGCCGCGCTGCGCGCGACCCCCTCAAGGGGGCGGCACTGGCCGTCCGGCAAAACCGGCCCGGCGGTGCCCTGGGTGGGACCGTCTCACGCGTCGTCGTGGGGGGGGGGCTCAGGCGCCGGGGCCGCTGAGCGTCACGTCTTCCAGCGGGTAGGCCGCGCAGGGCAATACGCAGCCCGTGGCTTTCTCTTCGGGCAGCAGCCCGGGCCATTCGATGGCATAACGCACGCGCCCCTGCACCAGCCGCCCCATGCAGGCGCGGCAGGTGCCGTTGCGGCACGAGGCCGGCCAGGCCACGCCCGCACGCAGCAGGGTCTGCAGCAGCGTGTCGTCGGCGCGGGCGGCCAGGGTCTGGCCGGTCTCGGGCAGGTACAACTGGAAGACGGTGGGTTGGGGCAGGCTGCTCATGTGCACAAATCCAGATGCAGTGGCCGGCTCATGGGCGGTTCCAAGATGCTGCACGCACTGCCTGTTGAATGGGCAATCTGAAGAACTCCTTTGTGCGACAAGCACTTAGCTTGACCGTACAGGACTTGCCATCACTTATGCACAGCCTTGTCCAAGGTTTCGCTGGACAAGTGGATAAATGCGCTGGCCCGGGTGCCCGTTGCGCAGGCAGTTTGAAGAAGCGCCTAGGGCCACAAGCACTTGCGCGCCCCGTACACGGCTGACCCCGGGTTATGCACACACTTATCCAGTGTTTCGCTGGACAACTCACCGAAGGGGATGATGAACCTCAGGCCTCGCCGCCGAAACGCTGGATCAGGTTGTCGATGTATTTTTCGACCAGCTTCTCGAACTCGCCCTGCACCACAGGCACCACAATCATCTTCATCAGGCCGGGCAGCGGCACCTCGATCTCGCCCTGAATGGCGAGCGTGAGGCCGGTGGACTTCTTGTTGTCCACGATCTTCCAGTGGCCGCCCACCAGCGCGTTGCCCACGCCCTTGACGGGGGTCCACTTCACCGTGCCCTTGGTTTTATCACTGACGTATTTGCTGGCGTACACGGTCTGGATGTTGACTTGCGTCGTGCCCACCTTTTCCATCTCCCACTGGTAGACGCCGTCGCCCAGATCGGTGAGCTTCTCGACCTTGGGAAAATGGCTGACCGAGGCCGGCACGTCCGAGAGCAGCTCGAACACCTCGGCGGCCTTGGCCTTGACGTCGAATTCATAACCCAGATCTATCTTGACGGTGATGCTCATGTGTCTCCTCTTGGGGTGTGGGAATGGGGGAAATCATTGTGGCATGGCGACCCCGGAGCGCCGATAGAGTGCTCCACCCAGAGCACAATCCCCGTCTCACCAAAAGAACACCCATCCATGAGCATCCAGTGGTTCCCCGGGCACATGCACCTCACGCGCAAGGCCATCACCGAACGCGTGAAGGAGATCGACGTCGTGATCGAAATGCTGGACGCGCGCCTGCCCGGCTCCAGCGCCAATCCGCTGCTGGCCGAGCTCACCAGCGGGCGGCCCACGCTCAAGGTGGTAAACAAGCAGGACATGGCCGACCCCGAGCGCACCGCGCTCTGGCTGGCGCACTACAACGCCCAGGCCAACACCCGCGCGATCGCGCTCGACGCCAGCGTCACCGCGCCGGCACGTGCCCTCATCGACGCCTGCCATGAGCTGGCACCGCTGCGCGGCGGCATGGTCAAACCCATGCGGGTGCTGATCTGTGGCATTCCCAACGTGGGCAAGTCCACGCTCATCAACACGCTCAAAGGCAAACGCGCGGCCAAGACCGGTGACGAGGCCGGCATCACCCGCACCGAGTCGCGCATCGTCCTGGCCGACGGCTTCTACCTGTATGACACGCCGGGCATGCTCTGGCCGCGCATCGTCGTGCCCGAGAGCGGCTTCAACCTGGCGGCCAGTGGCGCCGTGGGGCGCAACGCCTACGACGAGCAGGAGGTGGCGCTGGAGCTGCTGGACAAGATCAAGGCCCGCTACGGCGCCGAGCTCGACGCGCGCTACAAGCTGGGCCTGACGCCGCAGGCCATCGCCGCCCTGCCCGACGAAGAGCTGATGGCCGCCATCGCGCGCAAGCGCGGTGCCATCGGGTCGGGCGGCAGTATCAACTGGCAAAAGGCGGCCGAACTGGTGATCGCCGATTTCCGCAGCGGCATTCTGGGCCGCATCACGCTGGAGACGCCCGAGCAGTTCCTGCGCTGGCTGCACGCGGGCCGGGAGGCAGACGCGCAGCGCCAGGCGCGCAAGAAGGAACGCAACAAGAAACCCGCCAAGCCCGACAAACGTTGAGGCGCCAGTCGTTCACCGCAGGAGCAACCCATGTCCACCATCGTCCTTCCCAGCGATCCCGAGAACGATCCCCGCGTCAAGGCGGTGTTCGACGACATCCGTGCCACGCGCAACACAGACTTCATCAACAACATGTGGCGCTACCTGGCGTTCGATCCGGCGCTGCTGGAACAGACCTGGGCCGAGGTCAAGCGGGTCATGGCCACGCCCTCCAGCCTGGACCCTCTGACCAAGGAACTGGTCTACATCACCGCGTCCATCATCAACGGCTGCAGCTACTGCGTGCATTCGCACACCGCCGCCGCCAGCGCCAAGGGCATGACGCGCGAGCAGCACGCCGAGCTGCTGTCCATCGTGGCCCTCGCCGCCAAGACCAACCAGCTCGCCACCGCGCTGCAGGTGCCGGTGGACCCGGTGTTCGACAAGGGCCGTTGAGTCAGGCGCCGTCCAGCAGGTCGGCGATCTCGTCGGGCGGCGCCACGGTCACGCCCACGTGCAGCGTGTGCCGGGCACCGCCCTGGATCACGCCGCGCATGGGGGAGACGTCGGAAAAGTCGCGGCCGATGGCCAGCGTCACATAGTCCTCGCCCGGGCTGCCCCAGCCGCAGCGGTTGTTGGTGGGGTCGAAATCGAACCAGGCCCCGCCGAGGGCCGCGGCCACGGCTTCTTCGTTGGCGGCGGGGTCTTCATCGTCGGCATCGGCACCCCCATCAACGCTGGCGCCGGCCGGCATCGGCACGTAGACCGAAACCCAGGCATGCGACGCATCGGCGCCGATCAGGCGGGGTTTGCCCGCGGGTGGCTGGGTCAGCAGGTAGCCGCTCACGTAGCGCGCGGGCAGACCCAGGCTGCGCAGGCAGCCGAGCATGATGTGGGCGAAGTCCTGGCACACGCCCTTGCCCTGTTCCAGCGCCTGCAGTGCGGGGGTGTTGACCTCGGTGCTGTCGGTCTCGTACCGGAGCTGGGTGTGGATGCGTTCCATCAGCGCGCGCGCGGCCTCCAGCACCGGCAGGCCGGCGGTGAACGCCGGGCGCGCAAAGGCCGCGAAGGCGTCGTCGCGCGGCACGTAGGGCGAGGCGAACAGGAATTCGCAGGCCGGGTCGTAGGGCGCGTGCGCGCGGTAGCGGAAGTGCTTGCGCACGCTTTCCCAGCCGGTCTGTTGCCAGGCCGGGCTGTCGGGCAGCGGACGCGGCGCCTGGGTTTCGACCAGGCTGTCGGCCTCCACGGTCAGGGTGTCGTGCGGCGCCTGCAGCGAAAAGAAGGTGCGCAGGTTGCCAAACGCGTCGGTGGTCTGGCTGCGCGCTGAAGGCTCGGGGCGGATGTGCAGAGCGTGTGTCAGCAGCTTTTGCGTGGGCGTGTCGCGCGGCGTGAGATGCACCATGTGCTGCGCCATGTCGATGGTGCCGTGGTAGCGGTAGTGGGTGCGGTGGATGATGCGCAGCAACATATCAGGTACGCAGTGGATCCGCATTCCCCAGGAACACCGCGGAACCGGCTTTGCCGGACCGCTGGTGTTGCCCCTTGAGGGGCTGAGCGGCTACGCGCAGCGAGCAAGCGATGGGGGGGAGTGACATCTATGCTCCGAGGCTCTGGTTGCCGCGGTCGGCGTGGCTGAAGTGCAGGCGCGTGATGTCTTCGGACAGTGCGCCCGCGGAGGCCTCGCAGTCGTCGAGCAGCTCGGCCAGTTCGGCCCAGGAGCGCTGGCCGTCGGGCGCACGCTGCCAGTTGCTCAGGTCGGCCAGCACCCAGGTGTCGGGGTCGGGCAGGTCCATCGCCAGCGCCGCGTCCTGTGGCATGGCGCTCAGGGACAGTTTGGCCAGGCGCGAGCGCAGGGTCTGCACCACCCAGGCCAGCGAGCGCGGGTTGTCGCGGTCCATCACCAGCAGGTCGATCAGCGCCACCATGTCGCGGCGCTGCTGGTACAGCGCGTGGAAGGTGATGGTGCTGTCGAACAGCGCCACCAGCGCTTCAAAGCCCGCCGGGTCGTGCACGCAGTGGTGTTCGAGCCCGAGCGCGAGCGCGCGGGAGAGGGTGATGAGGCGTTCGATGTGGCGGCCCACCGAGAGCAGGCGCCAGCCGTTGTCGCGCACCATGCGGTCGGTCTGCGCGCCGGTGATGGCGGCGAGCAGTTCGCTCGCGTTCTGCAGCGCGGCCAGGGCTTCGGCGGTGCCGTATTCGGCGTCGGTCGCCATGTCGGCGCAGTCGTGCGCGAATTCGGCCTCGGTGCGTTCGATCAGGTTCCAGTGTTCCTGCGACAGGCGCTCGCGCACCTGCGCGGCGGCGGCCTTGAGCGCGCGCAGGTTGAAGCCCACGCTGTAGGTCTGGCCGGCCAGCGGCGTGCCCGGTTCGGGCGACAGGCCGGCCATGAGGCTGCGCGCGAACACGCGGGCCGACTGCTCGGCCCCGGGCACATCGGGCAGCACCAGCGAGTTTTCGCGCGCGGCGGCCGAGAGCCAGGCCATCAGCGGGCGCGAACTCGGTTCTTCCCCGGCCAGGTGGTTGAGCGCGATCTGAGCCAGGCGGATGCTGTTTTCGGCGCGCTCGGTGTAGCGGCCCAGCCAGAACAGGTTTTCGGCGGCTCGGCTGGTCACCGGGCGTTTCTGGTGCGCCAGCGCCAGCGTGCTCGGCGCGGACTGCAGCAGGCTGGTGTGATCGACCAGACCTTCGGTCTGCACCCAGCAGTCGGCGCTGCTGCCGCCGCGCTGCATGGAGGCCATGAGTTGGCCGCGCGGCGCCAAGCGCACCAGGCCGCCGGGCAGCACGCGCCAGGACTGCGGGCCGTCGGCCAGCGCGAACACGCGCAGGATGGCCGAGCGCGGCATCAGCCGCTCGCCCGACCAGGTTGGCGTCTGCGACAGCGGCATCCAGGACTGCACGGTGTAGTCGTCGGGGTGGCGTGCCATGCGGCCCGACCACTCGTTGAGTTCGCGCGGGTTCAGACACTGGCCCATGGCCGTTTCCAGCCCCGAGCTCGGGTAGGTGGGCTTGATCACGCTGTCCTTGAGCAGGGGCAGCACTTCGCGCAGCGCCGCGCTTTCGCCGCACCACCAGGTGGCCAGCGAGGGCAGGGCCAGCTCTTCGCCCAGCAGGTGGCGGCTGATGGCGGGCAGGAAACCCAGCAGCGCGCTGGACTCCAGCGGGGCCGAGCCGGGCGCGTTGGCCAGCAGCAGGTTGCCCGCGCGCAGCACCTGCAGCAGGCCGGGCACGCCCAGGCGCGAGTCGGAGCGCAGCTCCAGCGGGTCCAGCCACTCGTCGTCCAGCCGCTTGATGAGGGCGTGCACCGGCTCCAGGCCGCTCAGGGTCTTGAGGTACAGGCGCTGGTCGCGCACCGTGAGGTCGTGGCCTTCGACCAGCGTGAGGCCGAGGTAGCGCGCCAGGTAGGCGTGTTCGAAATAGGTTTCGTTGTAGGGGCCGGGCGTGAGCAGGGCGATGCGGGCGTTCTCGCCCTCGGGCGCCATGGCCTTGATGCCGTCCATGAGCGCGCGGTAGCTCGCGGCCAGGCGCTGCACCTTCATGCCGGCGAAGGCCTTGGGAAACTGGCGCGAAATGGCGATGCGGTTTTCCAGCAGATAGCCCAGGCCCGAAGGCGCCTGGGTGCGCTGGCCCACCACCCACCAGCGGCCGTCCGGACCGTGGGCGAGGTCGAAGGCCACGATGTGCAGCCAGGTGTCGCCCGGCGGTCGGACCCCCTGCATGGACCGCAGGTAGCCCGGGTGGCCCTGCACCAGCGCGGCCGGCAGCAGCGCCTGCTTGAGCAGCTCGCGCTCGCCGTAGAGGTCGGCCATCATCGCGTTGAGCAGGCGGGTGCGCTGCATCACGCCGGCTTCGATCCGGGCCCAGTCCTGCGGGGGGACGATCATCGGGAACAGGTCCAGCGCCCAGGGGCGCTCCTGGCCTGACGCGTCGGCGTAGACGTTGTAGGTCACGCCGTTGTCGCGGATCTGGCGCTGCAGGTTCTCCGAGCGGCGGTTCAGCTCGGCAAAGCCGTCGGCGCCGATGTGTTCAAAAAAACTGGCCCAGGGCGCCGACAGGCCGCCGCCGCCCTCGCCGCCAGCCGATGGGGGCTGACGCAGCTCGTCCCGGTGGCCCTCGTCGGCCGGCACGGACAAGGACAGCGCCCAGTCGCCAGGCGATTCGGGGCTGAGCTCGTCAAACAGGGAGTCGGGGGCGTCGTGGTTCACGGGTTCCGAGTATGCCTTTGCTTCCCCCGCAAGGCTTTGAGGCAAAACCCGATCTGCGGGCGGGCGTGTGCCGTCCTTCACGCTGGTGAACCTGCCGGTGTGCAAGGCCGCAGGTTACAGCGGCCGGAGCACGATCCGGAACGAGCCGAAGAAGCGCCAACCCAGGGCCAGCGCGGAACCGGCTTTGCCGGGCCGCTGCTGGCGCCCCCCTGGAGGGGGGTGACGGTGGAGCCGGCGCGGGGGGGGCTCCAGATCAATGCCGGAGGTCGAGCGTGAACGGGAACTCGCGGCTCGGCGTGGCCGGGGCCACGTTCATCTTGCCCGGGGTATGGCCCATCTGGAAGAAGCGCGACAGGCGCCGGCTTTCCGCCTCGTAGGCGTTGATCGGGAAGGTGTCGTAGTTGCGGCCACCGGGGTGGGCCACGTGGTACTGGCAGCCGCCCAGCGAGCGCTGCATCCAGGTGTCCACGATGTCGAAGGTGAGTGGCGCGTGCGCGGGGATCGACGGGTGCAGGGTCGACGGCGGGCTCCAGGCCTTGTAGCGCACGCCCGAGACGAACTCGCCCACGGTGCCGGTGCTTTGCAGGGGAATGGCGCGGCCGTTGCAGGTGATGACGTAACGGCTGTCGTTGTAGCCGGAGACGCGCACCTCGATGCGTTCCAGCGACGAGTCGACGTAGCGCACGGTGCCCCCGGGCGCACCTTCTTCGCCCATCACGTGCCAGGGCTCCAGCGCGCTGCGCAGCGTGAGTTCGATGCCGCGCGCCGAGATCTCGCCGACCAGCGGGAAGCGGAACTCGAAGTGCGGTTCGAACCAGGCCATGTCCAGCGGGTAGCCGAACTCGGCCAGATCGGCCAGCACGTCTTCGAAGTCCATGCGGATAAAGGTGGGCAGCAGGAAGCGGTCGTGCAGTTCGGTGCCCCAGCGCGTGAGCTTGTGGGCGAAGGGCTGTTGCCAGAAACGCGAGACCAGGGCACGCAGCAGCAGTTGCTGGGCAATGCTCATGCGGGCGTGCGGCGGCATCTCGAACGCACGCAGCTCCAGCAGGCCCAGGCGGCCGGTTGGCGAGTCGGGTGAGAAGAGCTTGTCGATGCAGAACTCGCTGCGGTGCGTGTTGCCGGTGACGTCGATCAGGATGTTGCGCAGCGTTCTATCGACCAGCCAGGGCGGCATGTCCTGTCCATAGCTCTGGCGGTTCTTCTCGATCTCCTGCAGCGCGATCTCCAACTCGTAGAGCTGATCGTTGCGGGCTTCGTCCACACGCGGGGCCTGGCTGGTCGGGCCGATGAAGAGGCCGCTGAACAGGTAGGACAGCGAAGGGTGGTTGTGCCAGTAGGCGACCAGGCTGCCCAGCAGCTCGGGGCGGCGCAGGAAGGGCGAGTCGGCCGGTGTGGCGCCGCCGAGCACGAAATGGTTGCCGCCGCCGGTGCCGGTGTGGCGGCCGTCGGTCATGAACTTCTCGGCGCACAGACGCGTTTCAAACGCTGCGTCGTACAGGAACTCGGTGCGCTCGACCAGTTCGTCCCAGTTGCTGCTGGGGTGGATGTTGACCTCGATCACGCCGGGGTCAGGCGTGACCTGCAGCATCTTCAAGCGCGGGTCGCGCGGTGGTGGGTAGCCTTCGAGCACGATGGTCATGCCCAGCATCTCGGCCGTGGACTCCACGGCGGCCAGCAGGTCCAGGTAGTCTTCGAGCCGTTGCATCGGTGGCATGAACACATAGAGGTGCTGGTTCTTGCCGCCGTGGGCCTTCTCGGCCTTGGGGCCGTTCGCGCGGTGTGGGTCGCGCGCCTCGACGCAGAGCGCGGTGCGCGTGAGCCAGGCGGCGGATTCCCCGCGCTGCGGGAGCCTGGACGACAGCGCCTGGGCGGGTGTGGCGCCCGGGCCCGGTTGGCCAGCGCGCAGGCCGTCGATGGCCGATCCCTCGGTTCCGAAGCTGGTGCCCTGCAGCGACACCGTGCCGCCTTCGGCAAAGCCGCCGCCCACCTGGTGCGGCGAGAGCTGGTGCGTCACGGTGGCGCCCTTGGGCAGTGGGTCGCGCGGGGTGTGCGGGTCCTGCTCGATGTGGTACGGGTAGTCGGCGGCCGAGACCCAGGGCAATGAATCGAGCGGCAGGCGGTAGCCCATGGGCGAATCGCCGGGCACGAGGTACATGCGCTCGTCGCGGAAGAACCAGGGGCCGGTGGACCACACCGTGCCCGAGACGCGGTGGTAGCCGTCGCCCTTGCCGTTGCTCGCCAGCGGGCCGTGGCCGTTGGCCATCAGCGGCAGCACGTAGCCCACCGTGGCTTCCAGCCCCTGCGTGAACACGCGGCGCAGGCGCGCGCGTTCCAGCTCGTCGTCGAGCTTGGCGTCGAACGGGTCCACGTTCACCGGCAGGCGGCGTTCGCGCCAGAGGTAGTACCAGGTGTCCTCGTAGCCGGGGGTGATGTATTGCGTGGACAGGCCGAGCTGGCGCGCCAGCGCCTGCGTGAAGCGGCGCGCGTCTTCGCTGTCGTATTTCGCGGCGTCGCGTTCGTCGGCCAGCAGGGCGGGGTTGTTCCAGCAGGGCTCGCCGTCGGCACGCCAGAACACCGAGAGCGCCCAGCGTGGCAACTGTTCGCCCGGGTACCACTTGCCCTGGCCCATGTGCACGAAGCCGCCCGCGCCATAGCGCTCGCGCAGTCGGCCCAGCAGCTCGGTGGCGTACCCGCGTTTGGTCGGGCCAAGGGCGTCGGTGTTCCACTCGGCGGCATCGCGGTCGGCCGTGGCCACATAGGTCGGCTCGCCACCCATGGTCAGGCGCACATCGTGTTTTTCCAGGTCGGCGTCCACCTTCTTGCCCAGCGCCACCACACCGGCCCACTGCTCTTCGGTGTAGGGCTTGGTCACGCGCGGCGATTCGTGGACGCGCGTCACGCTCATGTGGTGCTCGAACTCCACCTCGCACTTGTCCATCGCACCTTCCACCGGCGCGGCGCTCGAGGGCTGCGGCGTGCAGGCCAGCGGGATGTGGCCCTCACCGGCGAGCAGGCCCGAGGTCGGGTCCAGGCCGATCCAGCCGGCGCCGGGCAGGAACACCTCGCACCAGGCGTGCAGGTCGGTGAAGTCCTTTTCGGGGCCGCTGGGGCCGTCGATGGCTTTCACGTCCGGGGTCAGCTGGATCAGGTAGCCCGAGACGAAGCGCGCGGCCAGGCCCAGGTGGCGCAGCATCTGCACCAGCAGCCAGCCGGTGTCGCGGCAGGAACCGCTTTTGAGCTTGAGCGTTTCTTCGGGCGTCTGCACGCCCGGCTCCATGCGGATGGTGTACGAGATGTCGCGCTGGAGCATCTGGTTGATGTCCACCAGGAAGTCGATGGTGCGGCGCTTCTTCACGTCCACCCGGGCCAGGTAGGCCTTGAGTGCTTCGGTCAGCGGCGCCGTGGCCAAGTAGGGCGCGAGCTCCTGCTGTTGCGAGGCGTCGTAGCTGAAGGGGAATTCCTCGGCGCGTGGCTCCAGGAAAAAGTCGAACGGGTTGTGCACCGCCATTTCCACCACCAGGTCGATCGTGACCTTGAACTCGGTGGTGGGCTCGGGGAACACCAGGCGGGCCTGGTAGTTGGCGAACGGGTCCTGCTGCCAGTTGATGAAGTGGCCCGCCGGTTCGATCTTCTGCGAGTACGACAGCACCTTGGTGCGGCTGTGCGGCGCCGGGCGCAGACGCACCACCTGGGGACCGAGTTTGACCAGGCGGTCGTACCGATAATGGGTGATGTGGCTCAGGGCAACATGAATGGCCATGCTGGTGTCTTTCAACAGGGGAGTGACAAAACAATGGATTCGCAGGCCAGGCTTTGGCACGCGCGGCTCGCAGGCATGCTAGCAAGTCTTGAGCCAAACGGTGATGACAACCCTGCCGCCCACACCGGTCCGGAGTGTGGCCCATGAGCTTGCGGCGCAGCGCCCAGGTGTACTTGCCGGCCGGTGTGCTGGGTGTGGCCCTGCAACTGCAGCAGGCCGGGTTGTGGCCCTGGAGCGTCTACTTGGGCGCGCTGTGCGCGGGTCTGTTGCTGGTGGGCTGGCTGGTGTGGCGCTTGTTGTCCGGGCGCGCCGCGCTCGGTCGCGGGCGGGTCGGCGCGGCGCTGGGCCTGGGGGTGGTGATCACTGCGGGCATGCTGACCGGCTTTGGCCTGACCGGCGTGCGCGCGGCCCACTTCGCGGCCGGGGCGCTGCAGCCGGGCCTGCAGGGCCTGGACATCGAGGTGACCGGCCGTGTGGCCTCGCTGCCGCAGCGCACGGTGATGGGTGAGCACTTCGAGCTGGTGGTAGAGACGGCCATGCGCCACGGACACCCGGTGCCACTGCCCGGCCTGCTGCAACTGAGCTGGTTCCACGGCGCCAGGCCCGACGAGGCGCCTGCGGCGGCCGAACGCCCCGGCCCCAGTGTGTTCGCTGGCGAGCGCTGGCGCTTCACGGTGCGCCTGCGCAGCCCGCACGGCAACGCCAACCCCCACGGCTTTGACCGCGAACGCTGGCTGTGGGAGCAGGGCGTGGGCGCCACCGGCTATGTGCGCGCTGGCCCGCGCGACCCGCGGCCCCAGCGGCTGGGCAGCACCCACTGGCACCCGGTGGAGGCCGCGCGCCAGTGGGTCAGCGAACGCATCGCGCAGCGCGTGGACGATGGGCGCAGTGCCGGCGTGCTCGCCGCGCTGGTGGTGGGTGAGCAGAGTGCCATTGAGCGCGCCGACTGGGACCTGTACCGCAGCACCGGGGTGGCCCATCTGATGAGCATCTCTGGCCTGCACGTGACCATGTTCGCCTGGCTGGCCACGGCACTCATCGGGGGCCTGTGGCGGCGGCTGGCCGGGGTCTGGCCGCGCGCGCTGCTGGCCGTGCCCACGCCACTGGCGGCGGGCCTGGGCGGGGTGGCGCTGGCGGCGGCCTACGCCCTGTTCTCTGGCTGGGGCGTGCCCTCGCAGCGCACCGTGATCATGCTGGCCGTGGTGGTCGGCCTGCGGCTCTCGGGCCGGCACTGGCCCTGGCCATCGGTGTGGCTGCTGGCCATGGCGGCGGTGCTGCTGCTCGACCCCTGGGCTTTGCTGCAAGCGGGCTTCTGGCTCAGCTTCGTGGCGGTGGGCATCCTGTTCGCCACCGACCCGAGCCGGCGCACTGCCCACGATGCTTCCGAGGATGGGGCGCGCCCGCGGCGTGCCCTGCGCGCGGGCGGGGCTCTGCTGCGCGAGCAGGCGGTGGTGACGGTGGCGCTCGCGCCCTTGTCGCTGCTGCTGTTTGGCCAGTTCTCGGTGGTGGGGCTGCTGGCCAACCTGCTGGCCATTCCCTGGGTCACGCTGGTGGTCACGCCCCTGGCGATGCTGGGCGTGGCCCTGCCGCCGTTGTGGGACGCGGCGGCGCTGGCGGTGCAATGGCTGGGGGTGGGGCTGCAGTGGCTGGCCCAGTGGCCCTGGGCCTCGATCCACCGCGCCATACCGCCCGCGCCGCTGGCGCTCGCGGCCGTGCTGGGCGGCGCCCTGCTGGTGCTGCGCCTGCCCTGGGCGCTGCGCGGTGCGGGCCTGCTGCTGGTGTGGCCCGCGCTGCTGTGGACGCCCGCGCGCCCGGCGCCGGGCCAGTTCGAGCTGCTGGCGCTCGACGTGGGGCAGGGCAGCGCCGTGCTGGTGCGCACTGCGGGCCACAGCCTGCTCTACGACACCGGGCCGCGCTACAGCCCTGAGAGCGACGCCGGGCAGCGCGTCGTCGTGCCGCTGCTGCGCGCCCTGGGCGAGCGGCTCGATGCGGTGGTGGTGAGCCACCGCGACAGCGACCATGCCGGCGGCTCGGTGGCGGTGCAGACGGCGTGGCCGCAGGCGCGCTGGCTCTCGTCCTTTGACCGTGACCCGCAGCGGCGCTGTCTGGCGGGCCAGCGCTGGCACTGGGACGGTGTGGACTTCGAGCTGCTGCACCCCACGCCCGAGCACTACGCGCCCGATGGCAGCGGGCGGCTGTCGAGCAACGCCATGTCGTGCGTGCTGCGGGTGAGCGGCGCGGGCCAGAGCGCCTGGCTCAGCGGCGACCTGGACGCCGAACGCGAAACCCGCCTGGCAATGGCCCGCCCGGAGCTGCGTGCCAGCGTGCTGCTGGCGCCGCACCACGGCAGCCGCACCTCGTCCAGCCCGGTGCTGCTCAACACCCTGCGGCCCCGCTGGGTGCTGGTGCAGTCCGGTTACCGCAACCGCTTTGACCACCCGGCCGCCACCGTGCTGGAGCGTTACCGACAGCGCGGCATCCGCTGGGTGACCTCGCCCGACTGCGGGGCCGCGCGCTGGCACAGCGCCGAACCCGACATGGTGCATTGCCACCGCGAGGAACAGCGCCGCTACTGGCACCACCGCCCGATGCCCGACGCACCGTTGCCCGCCGTGGACGAGGGTGCCATTGCGCCGGGATCGGGTGGTGCCGATTGAATTCGTTCGACATTCAGGGGCTGAAGAGGCTCTGTGGGGTTAACCACAGGGCACTTCCTGGCCCAGTCCTTGCTATGCTGTGGTGAGGAGAAAAATGCCCATGAGCCGACCGATGTTTGACGAAATGAACGCCTCGCCCAGCGAGGTACGGGCCCACTATCAGAACTATGCCCGCTGGCTGGCGCAGCAACCCGAGGAGGTGATGGCGGCCCGGCGCGAAGAGGCCGAAATGATCTTCCGGCGCGTCGGCATCACCTTCGCCGTCTACGGTGCCAAGGACGAAGACGGCTCTGGCACCGAGCGGTTGATCCCTTTCGATCTGATTCCGCGCATCATCCCCGCCCACGAGTGGAAGAGCATGGAAGAAGGCCTGGTGCAGCGCGTGAACGCGCTCAACCGCTTCATCCACGACGTCTACCACGACCAGGAAATCATCAAGGCCGGCCTCATCCCGTCCGACCAGATCTTCCAGAACGCGCAGTTCCGCCCCGAGATGATGGGCGTGGACGTGCCCGGCAACGTGTACTCGCACATCTCGGGTGTGGACATCGTGCGCGCGCCCAACGCCGATGGCGTGGGCGAGTACTACGTGCTCGAAGACAACCTGCGTGTGCCCAGCGGCGTGAGCTACATGCTGGAAGACCGCAAGATGATGATGCGGCTGTTCCCCGAACTCTTCGGCCAGAACCGCGTGGCCCCGGTGGCCCACTACCCCGACCTGCTGCTCGAAACCCTGCGCGCGGTCAGCCCGGCCACCACGGCCGAGCCCACCGTGGTGGTGCTCACGCCGGGCATGTACAACAGCGCCTATTTCGAACACGCCTTCCTGGCCCAGCAGATGGGCGTGGAACTGGTCGAAGGGCAGGACCTGTTCGTGAAGGACAACTTCGTCTACATGCGCACCACGCGTGGCCCCAAGCGTGTGGACGTGATCTACCGCCGCGTGGACGACGACTTCCTCGACCCGCTGGTGTTCCGCCCCACCTCCACCCTGGGCTGCGCCGGCCTGCTGGGTGTGTACCGCAGCGGCAACGTGGCGATCTGCAACGCCGTGGGCACCGGCGTGGCCGACGACAAGTCGATCTACCCCTACGTGCCCAAGATGATCGAGTTCTACTTGGGCCAGAAGCCGATCCTGAACAACGTGCCCACCTTCATGGGCCGCAACCCCGAAGACCTGAAATACATGCTCGCCCACATGGAGGAGCTGGTGGTCAAGGAGGTGCACGGTGCCGGCGGCTACGGCATGCTGGTGGGGCCGGCCTCCACCAAGGCCGAGGTCGAGGAATTCCGCGCTGTGGTGAAGGCCAAGCCCGATGGCTACATCGCCCAGCCTACGCTGAGCCTGTCCACCTGCCCCACGTATGTGCAGAGTGGCGTGGCGCCTCGCCACATCGACCTGCGACCCTTCGTGCTCAGCGGCAAGGAGGTGCAGATGGTGCCCGGTGGCCTGACCCGCGTGGCGCTGAAAGAAGGCTCGCTCGTCGTCAACTCGTCACAGGGTGGCGGTACAAAAGACACCTGGATTCTGGAGGACTGACCATGCTTTCCCGCACCGCCGATCACCTCTTCTGGATGTCCCGCTACACCGAGCGCGCCGAGAACACCGCGCGCATGCTTGATGTGAACTACCAGACCTCGCTGTTGCCCCAGTCCGCCGCCGTGGCCCAGGTGGGCTGGGAAGGCCTGCTGGTCATCAGCGAGCTGATGCCCGCCTACACGGAAAAATACGGCAGCACCATCACCCCGCGCAACGTGCTCGACTTTATGGTGCGCGACGAGAAGAACCCGTCGAGCATCGTGTCCTGCCTCAAGGCGGCACGCGAAAACGCCCGGGCCGTGCGCGGTGCGCTCACCACCGAACTGTGGGAAACGCAGAACGCCACCTGGCTCAAGCTGGCGAGTTACCTCAAGACCAAGGACTTCGAGCGCGACCCCGGCGCGTTCTTCGAATGGGTCAAGCACCGCTCTCACCTTTCGCGCGGCGTGGCCGTGGGCACCATGCTGCAGGACGAAGCTTTTCACTTCTACCGCATGGGCTCCTTTCTGGAACGGGCCGACAACACGGCGCGCCTGCTTGACGTGAAGTTCCACGCGGTGCAGAGCGACTTCTTCGGTGCCGCCAGCGAACAGGATCAGGAGTACGACTTCTACCACTGGAGCGCGATCCTGCGCTCGGTCTCCGGCTTCGAGGTCTACCGCAAGGTCTACCGCGACGTGATCACGCCCGAGCGCGTGGCCGAACTGCTGATCCTGCGGCCCGACATGCCGCGCAGCCTGGCCGCCAGCATGAACGAAGTCGTCAACAACCTGGCCGTGGTGGCCAATGAGATGTCCGGCGAGACCCAGCGACGCGCCGGTAAGCTCAAGGCAGACCTGCAGTACGCCCGCATCGACGAGATCCTCTCCACCGGCCTGCATGCCTTCCTGACGCAGTTCCTGGACCGCGTGAACGAACTCGGCGGTCGCATCAGCCGGGACTTCCTCGTACCCGCGGTGCACTGAGGACCTGAGCCCCCACGCCCTGGACGCGACCGCTTCCAGGGCTGGCTACCGCCCCTCCACCAGCGCCTGCACGGCCTGCCCCAGCTCAATCACCGCGAGCGCGTAGTAGCTGCTCCAGTTGTAGCGCGTCACCACGTAGAAGTTCTCGGTGCCGGCCAGGTAGCTCGGTGGGGCGCCGCCGTTGGCCGGGTCGCCGTTCTGCAGCTCGATCAGGGCGAGCTTGCCGTTGTGCTGCAGGGCCGGGCCTTCGAGCATGGCGCCCTGGGCGCTGAAGTGCTCCGGGCTGAAGGTGGGCAGGATGTCGGGCGCGAGCAAGGCATCCAGATCCAGCGTGGCGGGGTCGAACGCCACCGGGTAGTGGGTGGGCAGGCCGGGCTGCCAGCCGAAGTGCGTGAAGTAGTTGGCCACCGAGCCGATCACGTCAGCCGGGCTGTTGATGAGGTCGATCCGGCTGTCGCCGTCGAAGTCGATGGCGTACTTGTTCCAGCTGCTGGGCATGAACTGGGGCCAGCCCATGGCGCCGGCGTAGCTGCCGCGCAGGGCCAGCGGGTCCTGGCCGGTGCGCTGGGTCAGGCTGAGGTATTGCTCGAGCTCGCTGCGGAAGAACTCGGCGCGTGCGGCCGCGCGGGGGTGGCTGGCGGGGAAGTCGAAGGCGAGCGTGGTGAGCGTGTCCATCACACGGAAGTTGCCGGTGTACCGCCCGTACAGGGATTCCACGCCAAGCACACCCACGATCAGGCTCGCGGGCACGCCGAACTCGCGCTCGGCGCGTTCCAGCGCCTCGCGGTGGGTCTGCCAGAACTGCAGACCGGCCTGGAGACGCACCGGCTCGATGAAGCGGGCGCGGTAGGCCGCCCAGTTCTTGGCCGTGCCGGTGGGGGCGGGCTGTGTCAGCCGGATCACAGCGGGCAAGCGCTGGGCCGCGCCGATCTGCTGCCTTACCCAGGCCGGGTCCAGGTTGCGGCGGCTGGCCAGGTCGTCGGCGAAGGCCATGGCGGCCTCGTGCTGGTCGTAGGTGAAGGGGGGCGGCGGGCTGGTGGCGCCGTTGTCGCCGTTCTGGGCCAGGGCGGTGCCGCTCTGCAGGCACAGCGCCACGAGCAGTGCGGATGCGGTGGATGCCACGCGCCGCGCGGGGGAAGACAGTCGAAAGAGGATGGTCAATGGAGGGGTTTCCGGGGCCAGGTGAGTTGCTGGAATTCGCGTCGCAGCGCCGCCAGCGTGAGCGTGCTGTGGCGGCTGTAGCGCTGCGCTTCGAGGCGCAGCAGCCATTGTGCGAGGCGGTTGCTGAATTCATTGGGGCCAAAATGCCGCTGCACCTGGGCGGCCAGTTCGCGTGGCGGCAGGTGATCGCCACTGTCCAGGCCCAGCTGTCGCAGCCGTTTGCGGCTGCGCTGCAGCAGGCGCAGCCAGGGGTCGTGCTGCTGGCGTTCCCAGAGCGTCCAGGCCGCGCCGAGCAGGCTCACGCCCACCACCACGCCGATCAGCACATAGGCCAGGTCGGTCCAGCTGGGCGAAGAAAAGCCCAGCTTCTTCAGCAGATCGAGCTGCTGGCCCTGGGTGTAGTTCAGCACCCACTGGTTCCAGCGGTTGTTCACCGCTTCCCACACCGCGCGCAACTGGGCCGTGAGCGTGGGGCTGAGGTTGCGGAAAGCGCCGGCGACCGCACCCTCGGGCGCGCGCAGGCGCTCGAACGAGCCGATGCGGCCCGGCGACACCGCCGAGGTCGGGTCCACACGCACCCAGCCTCGGCCCTGCAACCAGACCTCGGCCCAGGCGTGGGCGTCGCGCTGGCGCACCGTCCAGTAGCCGTCCACCCCGTTGAGCTCACCGCCCTGGTAGCCGGTGACGATGCGCGCGGGAATGTCCATCGCGCGCATCAGAATCACGAAGCTGCTGGCGATGTGTTCACAGAAACCCTCGCGCTTGTCGAACCAGAACTCGTCGGCCGTGTGCTGGCCGTACACGCCGGGGTCGAGGGTGTAGGTGTAGCCGCCAGTGCGCAGGCGTTCCATCACCGCGTCGATCAGTGCCGCGTTGGACTGTGGCCCGCTGCCGTGCTCGCGGCGCAGTGCCAGCGCCAGCGCCAGCGTGCGTGGGTTGTAGCCGCCCGGCAGTTCGATGTGGTCCTGCAGGCCCACCACGGGGGCGAGCGGGCCGTGGCGGAAGTTCACGTAGCTCTCGGCCCGGTAGCGCACCAGGGCGTCCATGGGCCGCAGGGTGATCCATTGCAGATCACTGTTCATGCGCGCGCGCGTGCCCGGCACCTCGGGCACTTGCGTGGCGGCTTCCAGCACGAACAGCCAGGGCCGGCGGTTCGGCTCCATGGTGACTTCGTAGCGCACTGGTGGGCCCGAGACGTTGAGGTCGGTCGGCAGCGCCATCGAGGTCGGAAAGCCCGAGCGCAGCGAGCGCCATTCGATGCCGTCGAAGTCGCTGAGCACCGGGCCACGGAAATACAGCTGGCCCTGGGGCGGCGGCGCATCGTCGAACCGGATGCGCAGCGCGATGCCCTCGTCCAGCACCAGCTCGGCGACCTGGCCCACCCGCATGCTGCCCGACAGGCCGCTGCGGCCGGTCTCGTCCTCGCCGGGCATGCCCCACAGCGGCGACAGCCGGGGGAACAGCAGGAACAGCACCAGCATGATGGGCGCGCCCATGGCCGCCATGCCCGCAGCGATGCGGGCTGCCTGGGCCAGGGACGGACGGCCCACCGGCATGTGGGCGTTGACCAGCGCGGTCAGCAGGCCCAGCAGCGCGATCAGGATGCCGGCGGCGGTGAGCAGCGACTGCGAATAGAAGAAATGCGTGAGCAGGGTGAAGAAGGCCAGGAAGAACACCACGAAGGCGTCGCGCCGTGCGCGCAGCTCCAGCGTCTTGAGCGCCAGCAGCACGACGATGAGCGTGACGCCGGCATCGCGCCCCAAAAGCGTGCGGTGGGTCCACCAAGTGGCCAACACGGTGAGCGCCAGCAAGCCCATGCGCCAGGCCCAGCCCGGCAACGGCAGGCCACGCAGCGCCAAAGTGGTGCGCCAGGCCAGCACGCCTGCGGTGAGCGCCGTGCACCACCACGGGATCTGGCCGATCTGCATCATCGCGACCCAGGCGATCACGGCCAGCAGGAACAGCGTGTCGCGCGTGTCCCGGGGCAGGGACGAGGCCGGGCCAACTGGGGAAGTCGCGAAGCGGGGCAGCAGATGTTTCATGTCAGTGGCTTCTCCGCGCCAGGGGCGAGGCTCGGCGCACGAAACGGTCCAGCCCAGGGCACCGCCGGCCCGCAGTGCCCGATCCGGGAAGCCGGCGGAACCGGCTTTGCCGGGCCGCATCGGCTTGCCCCCTTGAGGGGGTAGCGCGAAGCGCTGCGGGGGTGTGTCATACCAACGCCAGCGCCTCCAGGCAGCGGGCACGGTGGCCCGGGCCCTGGTCGGGGGGGAGTTCGTGGCCGGGCAGCCGAAGACCGTAGTCGAGCCCCAGGCCCTCGGCCATGAGCACCCAGGCCGTCAAGCGCGAAAGGCGGGCCTCGGTGTCGGACGCGCCCGCGTGGGCAAAGTCGAGCCAGAGCTGCTGGCGCTGGGTGGACAGGGCGTCGCGGCTGACCAGATCGTCGCGCCCGCCGGCGAAGGCCTGGGCCGCCTTTTTCCACACCACCGCCTTGAGCGGATCGCCGCGCCGGTACGCGCGCACGCCGTCGAACTCGCCCGTGCTCTGCACCCGCGCGGCGCCCGAGCTGCCGGCGAGCGGCTCACCCGGGGGCAGCGGTGGTGGATGCGCTTCGGGCGCGGGGTAGACCAGCGCCTGCGCCGCCGGGCGCCAGACCGTCCAGACGCGGAAGGTGCCGAGCGGAAACAGCGTGAGCGCGGTCAGTGGGGGCAGGCGGTGCAGCCCGCGAGCGGGGGGCGCCCAGGCCACCTGCAGCGGCGCGCTGCCCTGCGCGGGCACGTCGGTCCAGGCCAGCTGGGCGTCGGCGGGGCCGGCGATGCGCTCGCCCAGCACCCCCAGGCCAATGCCGTAGCGCGGCCGGCGCCGCTCGCTGGACAACCGGATGTCCAGCGCCACGGCCTGGCCGGCGTGTACCGGCGCGGGAGGGGACAGGTGCAGGGTGAGGCCGCGCAGGTTGGCGTGGCACACGTACACGCCCACCACTGCGCAGCCCGCCAGCAGGAAGGTGAGCAGGTAACCCAGGTTGAGCTGGTAGTTGATGCTCGCGACCAGCAGCAGAAGCAGGGTGAGGGCCAGCATCCAGCCCGGCCGGGTCGGCAGGATGTAGACGTTGCGCTGGGTCAGGACCAGGGTGTCGGTCAGCGGCAGCCGGCTGTGCCACCAGCGCTGCAGCCGCCCACGCAAAGCCCGCAGCGGGTGGCGCCAGCCGGCGCGCACAGGAGTGACGCCTGAAGCGGCAGCGGGAGGGTGCTGGGTGGCGGAGCTCATGTCAGTTCAAAACGGAAGAACCCGCCACTAAGCCGGAGCGAAGTGCCCCAACCCAGAAACGCCGCGGAACTGGCTCCGCCGCGCCACTCAAATTGGGCGCTTGGGGAAACGCCAAAAAACAGTCACCAAGCCGGAGCGAAGTGCCCGAACCCAGAAACACCGCGGAACCGGCTCCGCCGGGCCGCAGGTGTTGCCCCCTTGAGGGGGTGGCGCGCAGCGCCGCGGGGGTGGTCCACATCATGGAAGCGGCGTCGCTTCCAGCATCGCGCGTACCTGTTCCACCGCGCCGCGCCCGGCGCTGCTCACGGGGATCAGCCGGTGCGCCACGGTCTGGGGCAGGATGGAGGCGATGTCATCAGGCGCCACGTAGTCGCGCCCGCTCAGGTAGGCCTGGGCCTTGGCCGAGCGCACCACGGCGAGCGCGGCGCGGGGCGAGAGCCCTTGGGCGAACCAGCGCCCGGAGCGCGTGGCGGCCACCAGGTCCTGCAGGTATTCCAGCACCGGTTCGGCGGTGTGCACCTCGGCCACGGCCTGTTGCAGCCGGGCCAGGTCGGCCGGGGTCAGCACCGGCTGCAGGTGTTCGAGCATGTCGCGCCGATCGGCGCCACGCAGCAACTCGCGTTCGGCGGCGCGGTCGGGGTAGCCCAGCGAGAGCCGCATGTGGAAACGGTCGAGTTGCGACTCGGGCAGCGCGTAGGTGCCCAGTTGGTCGTGCGGGTTCTGCGTGGCAATCACGAAGAAGGGGTGCGGCAGGGCGCGCGTCTCGCCCTCCACCGTGACCTGCTTTTCTTCCATGGCTTCGAGCAGGGCGCTCTGGGTCTTGGGGCTGGCGCGGTTGATCTCGTCGGCCAGCAGCACCTGGGCGAACACCGGGCCGGGGTGGAACACGAAACTCTCGCGTCCGCGCTCGTAGATGGACACGCCCACCAGGTCGCTGGGCATCAGGTCGGCGGTGAACTGCACGCGTGAAAACTGCAGTCCGAAAGACTTGGAAAGCGCGTGCGCCAGGGTGGTTTTCCCCACGCCCGGCACGTCTTCGATGAGCAGGTGTCCACCCGCGAGAAGACAGGCCACGCAGTCGGAAACCTGGGCCGATTTGCCCACGATCACCGTGTTAAGCTGAACCAGAAGTTGGTGTATTTTTGTGTCGGCGTGCATGCCGCGAACCATACCGTAAAACCACCATGAGTCAGGCCACCGGCTTTTTCACACACAAGAATTGTTGGAGACACGAGATGGGCAACGGGCATCCCGAATGCCCGCAGCGGCTCGACGCGATCGAGGACCGCCTGCTCATCACCGGGCTCGACCACGCACTGGAGCGCCGCGAGGCCACGCCCGCCTCGATGGCCGACCTGGAGCTGGCCCATGGGCGCATGCACCTGGCGTCGCTGCGTGGCCTCTCCGACGGGCTGCGCGACGAGATCGCCGCCGGCGGCCCGACGCACGCGCAGGTCGACCCCGACACCTCCATCAACATCCATTCCTGGGACGCGATCCTGGTGGCCGCCGGCGCCGCCATCGACGCCACCGACGCGGTGCTCGCCGGCGAGCTGCTCAACGCCTTCTGTGCCGTGCGCCCGCCCGGCCACCACGCCACGCGCAACCAGGCCATGGGTTTCTGTTTCGTCAACAACGTGGCGGTGGCCGCCAAGTACGCGCTGGAGCGCCATGGCTTGAAACGCGTGGCCATCGTCGATTTCGACGTGCACCACGGCAACGGCACCGAGGACATCGTGGCCGGCGACGAGCGCATCCTCATGTGCAGCTTCTACCAGCACCCGTTCTACCCGGTGTGCGAACACTCCAGCGCCAGCAATCTGGTGAACCTGCCGGTGCCGGCCTACACCAAGGGCATGGAGATTCGCGAACTGATCGACACCATGTGGCTGCCGCGGCTGGACGCGCACCAACCCGAGCTGATCTTCATCAGCGCCGGTTTTGACGCGCATCGCGAAGACGACATGGGCCAGCTCGGTCTGGTGGAGCAGGATTACGCCTGGATCACGCAGCGCATCAAGGAGGTGGCGCAGCGTCATGCCAAGGGCCGTATCGTGAGCTGCCTCGAAGGCGGCTACGACCTGAGCGCGCTGGCGCGCAGCGTGGAAGCCCATTTGCGGGTGCTGGCCGATGTCTGACCGCACCACCCCGACCCCCGCACCCGCCACCGGCGCCGAGCTCCTGCTGCTGCAGGCCCGCGATCCGCGCGGCGTGTACACCCTCACGCTGAACGCGCCGCGCAGCTTCAACGTGCTGTCCGAGGCCATGATGACCGCGATGCAGGCGGCGCTGGACGCGGTGGCGGCCGACCCGCAGGCGCGCGTGGTGGTGATCGCCGCCAACGGCCGCGCCTTCTGCGCCGGACACGACCTGAAGGAAATGAAGGCGAAGCCCGACCTGGCGTACTACCAGACGCTGTTCGCGCAATGCTCGAAACTGATGATGAGCATCCGCAAGCTGGAGCTGCCGGTGATCGCGCGGGTGCAGGGCCTGGCCACGGCCGCGGGTTGCCAGCTGGTGGCGCAGTGCGATCTGGCGGTGGCGGTCCACGAGGCCAGCTTTGGCGTGAACGGTATCGACGTCGGGCTGTTCTGTGCCACGCCCAGCGTGGCCCTGTCTCGCAACATGCTGCCCAAGCAGGCGATGGAAATGCTGCTCACCGGCGATTTCATTTCGGCCGAGGAAGCGAAAATCCGGGGTCTGGTGAACCGTGTGGTGGCCGCCGACGCGCTCGACGCGGAACTGGCCTCGCTGGTGGATCGCCTCGTGGCCAAACCGCGCGAAGCCATCGCCATGGGCAAGGCGCTGTTCTACCGCCAGCTGGAGACCGGCATGGAGTCGGCCTACCAGTTGGCCGGCCAGACCATGGCCTGCAACATGGCCCACGATGTGGCCCAGGAAGGCGTGCAGGCCTTCATCGACAAACGCGCGCCGAGCTGGCGCGCCTGACCCTTTCCCCTTGTTTCTTGCCCATGTCCATTCCCGTTTCCGCCACGCCCAAGCCCATCGACGACTTCGATCTCTGGATCGCCGGTTTCACCCAGCCCACTGTGCTGGTCGAGCTCGGCGCCCTGGCTCTGTGCATCGCCGTGGCCAGTGGCCTCACTTGGCTGTTGCGCCGCTCGCTGGTCGTGCAGGACGAAAAAACCTCTGTGCTGTTTGGCCGGCATCTGGTGGATGGGGTGATGTTTCCCCTGCTGCTGCTCACGCTGGGCTACATCGCGCGCGCATTGCTCACCCAGACCGTGCCGCTGGCGGTGTTCAAGGTGGCCATTCCGGTGCTGGTCTCGCTGGTGGTGATCCGGGTGGGTGTGAAGGTGCTGCAGGTTGCTTTTGCCACCGCCCCCTGGGTGAAGGTGCTGGAGCGCACGATCTCCTGGCTGGCCTGGCTGGCCATGGTCCTGTGGGTCAGCGGCCTGCTGCCGGTGGTGCTCAACGAGCTGGACCAGATCACCTGGAAGATCGGTGCCTCCACCATCAGCCTGCGCACCATGATCGAAGGCGCGCTTACCGCCGGCGCGGTGCTGATCCTTTCGCTGTGGGTGTCCTCCGCTATCGAGCGGCGGTTGTTGCGCAAGGCGGTCGGCGGTGATCTGTCGCTGCGCAAGGCGGTGAGCAATGCCACGCGCGCGCTGCTCATGTTCCTGGGACTCATCCTGGCCCTGTCGGCGGTGGGCATCGACCTCACGGCGCTCTCGGTGCTGGGGGGGGCCATCGGCGTGGGCATCGGCTTTGGCCTGCAGAAACTCGCGGCCAACTACGTCAGCGGCTTCGTGATCCTGGCCGAGCGCAGCATGCGCATCGGCGACAACGTCAAGGTGGATGGTTTCGAAGGGCGCATCACCGACATCAACGCGCGCTACACCGTGATCCGTGCGACCACGGGCCGCGAGTCCATCGTGCCCAACGAGATCCTGATCACCAACCGGGTGGAGAACCTGTCCCTGGCCGACGGCCGCCTGTGGCAGTCGACGGTGGTGTCTGTGGCCTACGACAGCGATGTGGAACTGGTCTCCCGCCTGCTGATGGAGTCCGCCATGGCCCACCAGCGCGTGCTGATCGAGCCAGCGCCTTCGGTGGCACTGTCGGCCTTTGGCGCCGACGGGCTGGAGTTCACGCTGGGCTACTGGATCGCCGACCCCGAAAACGGCACGCTCAACATCCGTTCGCTGATCAACCGCAGCGTGCTGCAGGCACTTCGGGCCCATCGCATCGAGATTCCGTACCCGCAGCGCGTGCTGCACATCCATCCGCGGGCTGCGGCGGATGTGGCACCAAGTCTGCCCGCTAGCGACTCATGAAGCCGGGCAACCAGAGCGCGATCATGGGGAACGCGATCAGGATGCCCAGCCGCACCACGTCGGCCATCACGAAGGGCCACACGCCTCGGTAGATGTTGCCCAGTTTCACCTTGGGCAGCAGCGAGTTGATGACGAACAGGTTCAGCCCCACCGGCGGCGAGATCATGCCGATCTCCACGATGGTCACGATCAGGATGCCGAACCAGATCGGGTCGAAGCCCAGGCCGATGATCACCGGGAAGAACACCGGAATGGTCAGCAGCACGATGGCCAGTTCCTCCATCACCATGCCCAGCGCCAGGTAGATGCCCATCATCATCACCACCACCATGATGGGGTGCGGGCTGAACTGCAGCACGAAGTCGCGCAGGTCGCCGGGCATGGAGGTGAAGTTGATGAAGTTGGTGAAGATCATCGCCGCGATCAGGATGGTGAACAGCATCGCGGTGGTGCGGGAACTCTCCACCAGGATGTCCATCAGTACCCGCGGCGTGAGCGAGCCGCGCAGCAAGGCGAACAGGAAGGCGCCGCCCGCGCCCACGCCTGCGCCCTCGGTGGCGGTGAACACGCCACCATAGATGCCACCGATCACCAGGGCGAACAGCAGCGCCACGCCCCAGATGCCGCGGATGGCGGCCAGTCGCTGGCCCCAGGTGAACCGCTCGGCCGGCGGGCCGGCCGAGCGGTCGCGCCAGGTGACGAAGACCACGCCCAGGCACAGGCAGACGATGGCCACGATGCCAGGCAGGATGCCGGCGATGAACAGCTTGCCGATGTCGGTCTCGGTGATGATCCCGTAGATCACCAGGATGGTGGACGGGGGGATCAGGATGCCCAGCGTGCCGCCGGCCGCGATGGCGCCGGTGGCCAGCGTGTCCTTGTAGCCGTGCGCCTTCATCTCGGGAAACGCCACGCGCGTCATGGTGGCCGCGGTGGCGATGGACGAACCGCAGATCGAACCGAAACCGCCCGACGCGATGATGCTGGCCATGGCCAGACCGCCGCGACGGTGGCCCACGAAGGCGTTGGCCGCGGTGAACAGTTCCTTGGCCATGCCGGCGCGGGCCACGAAATTGCCCATCAGGACGAACAGGGGAATGACCGAGAGCACGTAGTGAAAGCCGGTCTCGAAGATCACTTGGCTGGTGCTGGCGAAGGCCGGCTGCCAGCCCCGCAGCAGACCCATGCCGACAATGCCGGCGATCGCCATGGCCACCGCTAGCGGGATGCGCAGAAAGGCCATCGCGAAGACGGCCAGAAACCCGAGGACCGCTTCCGTCATGGCGCGGCTCTTTCGCCCGCTACCGGTGCCATGTGGTGCGAAGGGGTGGGGGCCGCGACGAACACGAACAGCAAGTGCACCAGCGCGGTGAGCAGCAGAAAGCCCGCCATCATCCAGGCCACCGGGGCGATCGATAGTTGCAGGTGCACGGTGGTGTCGCCGTATTCGGCGAAGCGCTCGGCGCGCATCACCATCAGCCGGGCGAGAAAGCCGAACACCGCCGCGCTGACCAGGTTGACGATGCGGGTCTGGATGTTGCGCAGCCAGTCGGGCGTGAAGGCGTCGAGCGAATCGAAGACCACGTGTTCACCGCGCCACGACACCAGGGGCAGCGCGCCGAAGATCACGATCACCATCAGGATCTCGGTGAGTTCGAGGCCGCCGGGCACCGAGTGGCTGAAGAACTTGCGGCCGGTCACGTCCACCACCGTGAGCCACATGATGGAGAACAGCGCCATGGCGGCCATCAGACCTGACGACCAGCGCAGCGCGCGTTCCAGCGTCTTGAGCATGTTGTGAGCTTTCAGAACAGAAAGAAGGCCGATGGCGCGGTGGCCTGCGCGGCCACGCCATCGGCCCACTGTAGCGAGCCTGGAGGGTTTGCGGGGAGCGTCGCGTTATTTCACCTTGGCGATTTCGGCACGGAACTCGGCCAGCACGCCCTTGGGGTTCTTCAGCCCCTTGACCTGGGCCGCGGCGGCCCACTTGGTTTCCAGGTAGTCCTGCTTGTCCATGACCGCCTTCACGAAGGCCTTGTCGGCGGCAATACGGGCCACACCCATGGATTTCTGCATGTCGCGGCTGGCCGCGTCCACCTTGTCCCAGCCTTCGCCGAACATGCGCGCGGCGACTTCGCCCGAGAGCTTGTCCACCACGGCCTTGTCCTGCGGCGACAGGCCCTTGTACTTGCCCTCGTTCATCATGAACACGAAGCTGGTGTTGTACAGGCCGCCGGGGAAGGTGGTGGCGTGTTTGACCATGCTGAGCTTGAACGAAGCCACGGATTCATCGGGGAAAAACGTGCCGTCCATCACGCCGGTGGAGAGCAGCTCGAAAGACTCGGGCGCGGGCTTGAGCGTGGTGTTCCAGCCCATGGCCTTGGAGAGTTCGTTGATGTTGCCGCCCCCGATGCGGAACTTCAGACCGGCCGCGTCGGCGGCCGAGGTCACCGGCTTCTTGCTGTTGAAGATGATGCCCGGGCCGTGCGTGAACACCGCCAGCGCCTTCACCCCGCGGTGTTCCCCCAGCGGCGCGAAGTACTTGCTGTAGATGCGCTGGTAGGCCACCGAGGTCGCCACCGAGCTGTCGCCCAGGAAGGGAAACTCGGCCACCTGCGTGTTGATGAAGCGGCCCGGCGTGTAGCCGTCCACGGTGTAGGAGATGTCGGCCAGACCATCGCGCACCGCATCGAACGTACCGGGAGGCGCGGCCACGCTCTTGGGCAGGATGTTGCATTTCATGCGGCCCGCGCTTTCCTTCTCCAGCATGTCGCACCAGTTCTTCTGCACCGTGCTCAGGGTGTGCGTGGGAGGCAGCCAGCTGGAGACGGTGAACACGGTCTGGGCAGACGCGAGTCCGCTGCCCAGCACCGTGGTGGACAGGGCGGCGGCGAACAGGTGGCGAAGTTTCATGCGGAGGTCTCCAGTGATCATCGGGGGGGCGGTGGAACAGGCGTTCGGGGTGTCCATGGATGGGTCCGATTCAATATAGGCGAAGACCCCATCGGGCCAACTCCAGACTTACCCGAATTAGCCGACCGTATGGTTGGTTAATGCCGTGCGAAGCCACCGTTTCGAACCTGCGAAGGTAAAAGGGCTTTGTGTCGCGCTATCGTTCCCCTATAATCCTGAAAAAGCACGATCGTTCGTTTTTTCGACTGCCACATCGGCGGCACCCATGGGCGGCTTCAACCCGTTCCTTCCTCGCCCCCACAAGGGGTCGGCATACAATCCCGGGAATTGACGTGCACGTCAATTCGGACCCTGTTTTCACAACCATCTGGAGCAACCCAACATGAAGGTCATCGTCCCCGTCAAACGCGTGGTGGATTACAACGTCAAGGTGCGCGTCAAGAGCGACGGCACGGGCGTGGACATCGCCAACGTCAAGATGAGCATGAACCCGTTTGACGAGATCGCGGTGGAAGAAGCCGTGCGCCTGAAAGAAAAGGGCGTGGTCACCGAAGTCATCGCTGTCTCCTGCGGCGTGACCCAATGCCAGGAGACCCTGCGCACGGCCATGGCCATCGGCGCCGACCGCGCCATCCTGGTGGAAACCGCCGAAGAACTGCAGCCGCTGGCAGTGGCCAAGCTGCTCAAGGCCCTGATGGACAAGGAACAGCCCGGTCTCGTGATCCTGGGCAAACAGGCCATTGACGACGACTGCAACCAGACCGGCCAGATGCTCGCCGCGCTGGCCGACCTGCCGCAAGGCACCTTCGCCAACAAGGTCGAGGTGGTGGACGGCAAGGTGAATGTGACCCGCGAAGTCGATGGCGGCCTGGAGACCCTGAGCCTGTCCCTGCCGGCCATCGTCACCACCGACCTGCGCCTGAACGAGCCGCGCTACGTGACGCTGCCCAACATCATGAAGGCCAAGAAGAAGCAGATGGACATCGTCAAGCCCGAAGACCTCGGTGTGGACGTGAGCTCGCGCATCAAGACCTTGAAGGTCAGTGAGCCGCCCAAGCGCGGTGCGGGCATCAAGGTGCCGGATGTGGCGACCTTGGTCGAGAAGTTGAAGAACGAGGCGAAAGTCATCTGAGCCCAAAGCCCACCAGAACACAGGAACACAGAACATGACCGCACTCGTCATTGCCGAACACGACAACGCCACCATCAAGGGCGCCACGCTCAACACCGTCGCAGCCGCCGCCCAGTGCGGGGGTGAGGTGCACGTGCTGATCGCCGGCCACAACGCCGGGGCAGCCGCCGCCGCAGCCGCCCAGATCGCCGGCGTGTCCAAAGTCATCCACGCCGACGCCGAATACCTGGCGCACGGCTTGGCCGAGAACATGGCCGCCCAGGTGCTGGCCATCGCCGGCAGCTACAGCCACATCCTGTTCCCCGCCACCGCCAGTGGCAAGAACATCGCCCCGCGCGTGGCCGCCAAGCTCGACGTGGGCCAGATCAGCGACATCACCAAGGTGATCGCCGCCGACACCTTCGAGCGCCCGATCTACGCCGGCAACGCCATCGCCACCGTGCAGAGCGCCGACGCCACCAAGGTCATCACCGTGCGCACCACCGGTTTCGACCCGGCCGCTGCCACCGGTGGATCGGCTGCCGTGGAAACCCAGGCCGCGCAAGCCGACAGCGGCAAGAGCACCTTCCTGGGCAGCGAAATCGCCAAGAGCGACCGCCCCGAACTGACCGCCGCCAAGATCATCGTCAGCGGTGGCCGCGCGCTGGGCAGCGCCGAGAAGTTCAACGAAGTCATGACCCCGCTGGCCGACAAGCTGGGCGCCGCCCTGGGCGCCAGCCGCGCCGCGGTGGATGCGGGTTACGCGCCGAACGACTGGCAGGTCGGCCAGACCGGCAAGATCGTCGCGCCACAGCTGTACGTGGCCTGCGGCATCTCGGGTGCGATCCAGCACCTGGCCGGCATGAAGGATTCCAAGGTGATCGTGGCGATCAACAAGGACCCCGAAGCCCCGATCTTCTCGGTGGCCGACTACGGCCTGGAGGCCGATCTGTTCGAGGCCGTGCCTGAGCTGATCAAGGCGCTGTAAGCCTGAACCGACTTCCACGCTGTCGTCGAGGCAGCAACTTCACAAGAGCGACAACGCCATCCAGCAGCAGCCGCGGAACCGGCTTAGCCGGGCCGCAGGCTGCGCCCCCTTGAGGGGGTGACGCGCAGCGGCGCGGGGGTGGATCTGATTTCTGGAGACCCCATGAGCTACACCGCACCCCTCAAAGACATGCTGTTCAACATTCAGCACCTGGCCCGCATCGACCAAGTGGCGCAGCTGCCCGGTTTTGAAGACGCCGGGCTGGAAACGGCGCAAGCCGTGCTGGAGGAGTGCGCCAAGCTCAACGAAGGTGTGATCGCGCCGCTGAACTTCGAGGGCGACAAGAATCCGTCGTTCTTCAAGGACGGCCAGGTCACCACCACGCCTGGGTTCAAGGACGCCTTCCGGCAGTACGCCGAAGGCGGCTGGCAAGGCCTGCAGCACCCGGTGGACTTCGGCGGCCAGGGCCTGCCCAAGACCATCGGCTCGGCCTGCACCGAGATGCTCAACAGCGCCAACATGAGCTTCGCGCTGTGCCCGCTGCTGACCGACGGCGCCATCGAAGCGCTGATCACCGCCGGCAGCGACGAGCTCAAAGCCATCTATCTGGAAAAGCTGGTCAGCGGCGAGTGGACCGGCACCATGAACCTGACCGAGCCGCAGGCCGGCAGCGATCTGGCCGCCGTGCGCAGCCGCGCCGAGCCGCAGCCCGACGGCAGCTACAAGGTGTTCGGCACCAAGATCTTCATCACCTACGGTGAGCACGACATGGCACAGAACATCGTGCACCTCGTGCTGGCCCGCGTGACGGGCGCGCCCGAAGGCGTGAAAGGCATCAGCCTGTTCGTGGTGCCGAAGTTCATGGTGAACGCCGACGGCTCGCTGGGTGCTCGCAACGACGTGCATTGCGTGAGCATCGAACACAAGATGGGCATCAAAGCTTCGCCCACCGCCGTGCTGCAGTATGGCGACCATGGTGGCGCCGTGGGTTACCTCGTGGGCCAGGAAAACCGTGGCCTCGAATACATGTTCATCATGATGAACGCCGCGCGTTACGCCGTGGGCGTGCAGGGCATCGCGATTGCCGAGCGGGCCTACCAGAAGGCCGTGGGTTACGCGAAAGACCGCGTGCAGAGCCGCCCGGTCGACGGCTCGCTCAGTGCCGCCGCGCCCATCATCCACCACCCCGACGTGAAGCGCATGCTCATGACCATGCGCGCCAGCACCGAAGGCTGCCGCGCCATGGCCAGCGTGGCCGCGGCTGCCTACGACGCGGCGCACCACCACCCGGACGCCGGCACCCGCAAGGACAACGCCGCCTTCTACGAATACCTGGTGCCGCTGGTCAAGGGCTACAGCACCGAGATGAGCCTGGAAGTGACCTCGCTGGGCGTGCAGGTGCACGGCGGCATGGGCTTCATCGAAGAAACCGGTGCCGCGCAGTACTACCGCGACGCCAAGATCCTCACCATCTACGAAGGCACGACCGCGATCCAGGCCAACGACCTCGTGGGTCGCAAGACGGCGCGCGATGGTGGCACGGTGGCCAAAGCCATCGCTGCACAGATTGAAAAGACCGAGGCCGAGCTGATGCAGCGCGGCAGCGCGAACGCGCTGGCCGTGGCCAAGCGCCTCACGGCCGCGCGTCAGGCCTTTGTGGACGTGGTCGAGTTCATCGCCGCCAACACCCGCAGCAACCCCAACGCCGCCTTCGCCGGCAGCGTGCCCTACCTGATGCTCGCGGGCAACGTGGTGGCGGGCTGGCAGCTGGCGCGCGCGCTGCTGGTGGCCGAAGACCAGCTGGCCGCCGGCACCGACGCGGCGTTCATGCAGGCCAAGATCACCACCGCGCGCTTCTACGCCGACCACATCCTGAGCCGTGCACCGGGCCTGCGCGACAGCATCTGCGAAGGTGCCGACGCGGTCACGGCCATGGCCATCGACGCCTTTTGAAACCGCTGACCCTGTTGCTGCGGCGACAGGGTGCCCACGCTGGCTGACCCAGAATCCAGCCAGTTTATTGATTGACCACGGAGACACCATGACCACCCGCCAACGCTACCTGCCCCCGGTGCTGAAGAACATCAAGTTCCCGGTGATCGGCTCGCCGCTGTTCATCATCAGCAACCCCAAGCTCGTCATCGCCCAGTGCAAGGCCGGCGTGGTGGGTTCCATGCCCGCGCTCAACGCGCGCCCCGCTGCGCAGCTGGAAGACTGGCTGGCCGAAATCACCGAGGCCCTGGCCGCGCACGACGCCGCCAACCCGGACAACAAGGCCGCACCCTTTGCCATCAACCAGATCGTGCACAAGAGCAACGACCGGCTGGAGCACGACATGGGCCTGTGCGCCAAGTACAAGGTGCCGATCATCATCACCAGCCTGGGCGCGCGCGAAGACGTGAACCAGGCCGTGCACAGCTGGGGCGGCGTGGTGCTGCACGACGTGATCAACAACGTGTTCGCGCACAAGGCGATTGAGAAGGGCGCCGACGGCCTGATTCCCGTGGCGGCCGGTGCCGGCGGCCACGCCAGCGTGAAGAGCCCGTTTGCCATGGTGCAGGAGATCCGCGACTGGTTCGACGGCCCGGTGGCGCTGTCGGGCTCCATCGCCTCGGGCGGCGCGATCCTGGCCGCGCAGGCCATGGGCGCCGACTTCGCCTACATCGGTTCGGCCTTCATCGCCACCGATGAAGCGCGCGCCGTGGACGGCTACAAGCAGATGATCACCGAGAGCAACTCGGACGACATCGTCTACAGCAACTTCTACACCGGCATCCACGGCAACTACTTGAAGGGCAGCATCCGCAACGCCGGCATGGACCCGGACCACCTGCCCGAGAGCGACCCGAGCAAGATGAACTTCTCCACCGGCGAAGGCGCCAACGCGGCCAAGGCCTGGAAAGACATCTGGGGTTGCGGCCAGGGCATTGGCGCGATCCGCGAGGTGATGCCGGCGGCCGATCTGGTGGCGCGCTTCAAGCGCGAATACGCCGAGGCCAAGGCGCGCATCTGCATGGGTTGAACCCGTTGCGGCACTGACAAACAAAAAAACCGGCCTCGGCCGGTTTTTTTGTGCGCGCTGCGTGCGTTCCTGGCCGTGCGGTTTTCCGGCTCAGGGCGTGATCGCGCCCTGCAGCAACTCGAACAGGCTCTTGGGTCGGTCCGGTTCCGGGGCGGCCGGGGGGAGTGGGGGCGCGGCGTACTGCGTGCCGCCGGTGTCGGAAATGCTGCTGACCCAGTGGCCGCCCAGCCACTCGCTGTAGAGCCAGTCGTTGCCCGCGTACGCCAGCCCAGGGGGCGGCTCGACAGGGGGGGCCTCGGGCACATCCTTGAGGGCTGCGGCCATGTAGTCGACCCAGATCGGCAGGGCCAGCCGCCCGCCCGATTCGCGCTCGCCCAGGCTGCGTGGGTTGTCGAAGCCCATCCAGACTGCCGTGGCCAGCGTGGGCTGGTGGCCGACGAACCAGGCGTCCACCGCGTCGTTGGTGGTGCCGGTCTTGCCGAAGATGTCGGCGCGTTTGAGCGTGGCCTGGGCCCGGGCCCCGGTGCCCACACGGGCCACGTCGTTGAGCAGGCTGTTCATCACGAAGGCGTTGCGCGCGGGAATGGCGCGGTTGTCATCGGTCAGGGGCTTCGGTGGCGGTGCCTCGAACAGCACCTTGCCCTGGGCGTCGGTGATTTTTTCCACCACCACCGGCGCCACGCGCCAGCCGCCGTTGGCCAGCGTGGCGTAGGCCCGCGCCATCTGCAGTGGCGTGGCACTGCCGGTGCCCAGTGCCAGCGTGAGGTTGTCGGGCTGGCGCTGGGCCTCCAGGCCGAATCGGGTGACCCATTCGCGCGCGCGCTGCGTGCCCACGTGCTGCAGCACCCGCACGCTCGCCAGGTTGCTCGACTTCGTCAGCGCCTCGCGCAGGGTGATCGGGCCGGCGTGTTGACCGCTGCTGTTGTCCGGGCTCCAGCCGTTGGCCGCGGTGTAGGGCGTGTCGTCCACCAGGGTGGCGGGCATCACGCGCTCTTCCAGCGCGGCCGAATACAGCAGCGGCTTGAAGGCCGAGCCGGGCTGGCGCCAGCCCTGCGTCACGTGGTTGAAGGGCTGGCGAGTGAAATCGAAGCCTCCGACGAGCGCCCGCACGCGGCCGGTGTGGGTGTCCAGCGCCACCAGGGCGGCCTCGGCTTCGGGCCACTGCGAGATCGCCCAGGTGGGCTCGGTCTTGCCTTTGCCGTTGCCCGTGCTCACTACCCGCACGATGGAACCGCGCTCCAGCTTCAGCGGTGCCTGGGCCTTGGGCGCGAGCCCCGCCTGCGCCCAGCGCAGGCCGTCGCCCCGCAGGCTGATGCGCTCGCCGCTGGCGAGTTGCACCTTCAGCAGCTTGGGACTGGCCGCCAGCACCACGCCCACGCGCAGCGTCTCGTCGTCGGGGTGGTCTTTCAGCGCTTGCGCGGCCGCGCGCTCCAGTTCGGGACCGTCGTTGTCATCGGGCAGGGTTTCGTGGTCTTCCGGGCCGCGCCAGGCGCCACGGCGGTCGAAGGCCAGCACGCCGCGCTGCACCGCTTCGTGCGCTGCGCGCTGGTCGGCCGCGCGCAGCGAGGTGGTGACGCGGATGCCGCGGGAATAAGCCTCGGTGCCGAACCGTTCCACCACCACGCGGCGCGCCATCTCGGCCACGTGCCCGGCGTGCACGCTGCGCAGGCCTTGCGGGCGCAGCACGAGCTTTTCGGCACGGGCGGCGGCCAGTTGCTCGTCGGTAATCACGCCCACGGTGCGCATGCGCGAGAGCACCACGCGCTGGCGCTTGACCGCGCGCTCGAAGTTGCTCACCGGGTTGGCGTAGTAAGGGTTCTGCGGCAGGCCGGCGAGCATGGCGGTCTCGGCCAGCGAGAGCTGGTCCATGGGCTTGCCGAAATAGGTCTGCGCTGCCGCGGCAAAGCCGTAGGCCCGCTGGCCCAGGAAGATTTCGTTGAGGTAGATCTCCAGGATGCGGTCCTTGGAGATGGCCTGCTCCAGCTTGAGCGCGAGCACGATTTCTTTGGTTTTGCGCTCGGCGGTGAACTCGCGGGTGAGCAGCATGGTGCGCACCAGCTGCTGCGTGATGGTGGACGCCCCCTGCCGGCGTCCGCCGGTGAGCGCGGCCACCAGCGCGCGCGCCATGCCTTTGGGGTCCACTCCGGCGTGTTCGCGAAAGCGCGCGTCTTCCACGGCCAGCACCGCGTCCTGCAGCAGCTTGGGCGTTTGCGCCAGCGGCACGTATTCGCGCCGCTCGGCGCCGAACTGTGCGATCTCCACGCCGTCGGCGGTGAACACCTGCAGCGGCAGCTTGGGCGTGTAGTGGACGATGCGGTCCAGGGGCGGCAGCTCGAAGGTGGACGCCGCTGCGGGGGGCAGGGCGAGCGCGGTGGGCAGCAGCGCCAGGGCAAGCCATGTGCGGTGCGGGAAGAACTGGAACATGGGACGCAATTGTCCGGGATGTGTGTGAAGCGAATAAGGAGCGGCCGAAATTTCCGGTAACCGGGCGTGATTGTCGTGCCGGAGAGCCCTGGCCCGCTCTCCGGTAGAGTACGCCCCTCAAACGGTCCGCATTTTTGGGGGTAGCCTTGGCGGCCCCAAACTGCCGTGACCGACCCGGCTGCGGCCGCGGAGCTCCCTTTTCACACACCCACAGAATCGACATGAACGGTCCTATCGCCCTGACTCAACTTCCCCAGAAAAACATCTTTCGCGCAGGCGACGTGTTCGTGCTGTTTGGTGAACTGTTCGGCCGCGGCTACGCCAACGGCCTGGTCAACGAAGCGCGCCAGGCGGGCATGAGCATCATCGGCATCACCGTGGGCCGCCGCGAAGCCGACGGCACGCTGCGCCCGCTGACCGACGAGGAACTCGCCGCGGGCGAAGCCAACCTGGGCGGCAAGATCATCAACGTGCCGCTCATGGCCGGTTTTGACATGGACGCCCCCGCCGGCACCCCCACGCCCACGGAAATGCTGGGCAAGCTCACGCTCAAGACCTGGACCGAAGACAAGCTCGACTGGGACCACATCGCGACATGCCGCGAGATCGGCGTGGCGCGCTTCAAGACCTCGCTGGCCCAGGTCATGGCCACGCTCGACGGCATGATTCCCGACGGCCGCAACGTGTTTTTTGCCCACACCATGGCCGGCGGCATCCCCAAGGCCAAGGTCTTCCTCGCCATCGCCAACCGCGTCTACAAGGGCCGGGGCGATCGCCACCAGTCCTCGCAGGTGCTGCTCGACAGCGACCTGGGCAAGCTCATCCTGCAGAACTTCGACGAAGTCTCGGCCAACACCTTCGGCCACCTCATCGAAGCCAGCGCGGCCATCCGGGAGCGCGCCGAGCGCAGCGGCGGCCAGGTCTGCTACAGCGCCTACGGCTACCACGGCACCAGCATCCTCATCGGCGACGAGTACCAGTGGCAGACCTACAGCAACTACACCCAGGGCTACGCCAAGATGCGGCTGGAGCGCATCGCCCAGGCCGCGTGGGAGCAGGGCATTCGCGCCACGGTCTACAACTGCCCCGAGATCCGCACCAACTCGTCGGACATCTTCGTCGGCGTCGAACTGCCGCTGTTCTCGCTGCTGCGCGCGCTCAAGCGGGAAAACGGCGGCGCCTGGGCCGAAGCCCAGTGGCAGGCCTGCCGCGAGCTGCTGAGCGAGGCCGGCGCGCTCGACACGGTGATGCAGAGGATCGCCGACTTCTACGCCACCGACGTGATGAAGGGCTACGGCAACTTCGCCGCCTGGCCCATGCCCAACAGCCAGGGCCTGGCCGACCTGATGATCGGCGCCTCCGACGACATCGTGGCCATGCACAAGGAGCGCGGCGCGCTCATCACCGACTTGCTCAGCGCCCTGGTGATCGAAGCCTCCGGCGCCCTGATGTTCCGCGAGTGCTCGGCCCCCAGCGGCCCGGTGCTCTGGCTCAACCACGACATCATCGCCCGCCAGCTCAACCAGGCGCACGGCTGAGTCGTATCGGCGTTCCTTTCAAGAACGCCCGTATCACGGTATCAGCTTCAACGGCACCGGAGCGCTACCCGCAACGCAAGAAGAGGCCCAACCCAGGGCACCGCCGGGCCGGCTTTGCCGGACGGCCAGTGCCGCCCCCTGGGGGGTAGCGCGAAGCGCTGCGGGGGGGCTCAAACCGCTCCGCGAAACCGGGTGAGCGACTGCTTGCGGAACTCGCTCGGCGTCATGCCCTTGATTTCAAGGAAGCGGCGGTTGAAGTTGGCCACGTTGTTGAAGCCCACTTCGTAGCAGATGTGGGTGACCTGTTGCTCGCTGTCCATCAGCAGCTGGCAGGCGCGGCTGATGCGCACACGGTTGACGAAATCGGTGAAGGTGTTGCCGGTGGCGCGGCGGAAAAAGCGGCTGAAGCGGCTCTCGCTCATGCCAAGCGCGGCGGCCAGCGCGGCGGCCGAGTGTTCGTCGGCCAGGTGCTCGGTGATGCGGCTGACCACGGCGTCGATCTGGTCCAGCGAGGCGTCGTCGTCGGTGCTCTGCAGCTGCACGGCCGAGAGCAGCCGGTAGTCGGTGCAGGCCGCGAGATCGCACATGAAGTCGCAGAACGCGGTGAAACGGCGCAGGCCACGCGTGGCTTTCACCTTGTGCCAGTGGGCCTCGGCGGCGTCGGACAGGCCGAAGAATTCGATGCCGTGTTTGGCGCGCTCCAGCAGCGGCAGCACCTCGGCCAGCTCGGGGATGGTGTCGCTGGCGCGCACCAGCGGCTCGTGCGAAAACTGGATCACCAGATCACGCAGCGGCACACCGCCCTGGGGCAGGTCCATGCTGACCCAGTTGTGCGGCAGGCGCGGCCCGGTGAGCACCAACTGGCCGGGCTGGAACGGCCCGATCCAGTCGCCCACGAAGACCTTGCCGCTGGTGGCGGTGATCAGGTGCAGCTCGTATTCGTCGTGGTAGTGCCAGCGCGCCAGCGGGGTGGGGAAGCCGTGCGCGAGGCAGCGCACGAAACCCACCTCGGTCGGCGACTCGTAGCCCAGGTCGGGCGAGCGCGCGTACTCGTGTTCCAGCTCGGGCCTGAGCTGGCGCGGGGTGGCGTGCGTCTTGGCGGTCATGCTTCAGTTCATGACGTTACCACCGTCCACATTCAGCGTTTGCGCCGTGATGTACGAAGCCTCGTCGCTGGCGAGGAAAACCGCGGCGCCGCAGAGGTCAGTGGGGTCGCCCATGTGGCCCAGGGGCACGGCTTCGCCGACGCGCCTTTTCTTCTCGCCAATCGGCAGGTTCTCGTACTTGGCGAACAGCGCGTCCACGTCTTTCCACATGGGCGTGGCGATCACGCCGGGGGCGATGCCGTTGACGCGAATCCGGTGCGGCGCCATGGCGAGCGCGGCGCTCTGGGTGTAGCTGATGATGGCGGCCTTGCTCGCGCAGTAGTGCGACACCAGCGCCTCGCCGCGACGACCGGCCTGCGAGGCCATGTTGATCACCGCACCGCCCTGCACCTGGCTGGCCACCATGTGGGCCAGCACCTTCTGCATGACGAAGAACGCGCCCTTGACGTTGACCGCGAAGATCCGGTCGTACATGGCTTCATCGCTTTCCAGCAGCGGGGCCATGTCGAAGATGGCGGCGTTGTTGAACAGCGTGGTGATGGCGCCGAAGCGCGCGCTGGCCGCGTGGATCAGCGCGTCCACCTGTTCGGGCCGGGTCACGTCGGTGGGCAGGTACTGCAGGCTGTCGGGGTAGGCCTGGAGCAGCCGGGTGAGTTCGGCCGACGCGGTCTTGCCGATGTCGGCCACGGTGCAGCGCGCGCCCTGTTGCAGGTAGGCGGTGGCCACGGCCAGGCCGATGCCGCCCGCGGCGCCGGTGAGCAGGGCGTGTTTGTGGGTCAGTCGAAGGCTCATGGTGTCTGGTGGTCCGAAATGAAGGATTGAACGCGCGAGAAGGCATCGCGCAGGGCACTGACGAGGCGGGGATCGCTGGCCAGTTCGCCCCAGAGCGTGGGGTCGGCGGTGAAGGCGGCCACCGGGTCGGCGGCGTCGCAGATGGCGTGGGCCGCGGTCGGGTCCATGGCCTGGTCCTGGTAGGCGTAGGGCAGCGTGCCCTGGTGCCAGCGCTGCAGGCAGGCCAGGAAGAGGGCGGGCAGCAGGGCCACGCTGGCGATGCTCTCGCCGCGCGCGAGCCTGTCGCGGATGGTGGGCGCGATCATGCCGGGGATCTTGGCGAAACCGTCCATGGCCACGCGCTGGTTGGTGTCCTGGATGGCGGGGTTGCCGAAGCGGTCGAGCACCACGTCGCGGTAGGCTTCCAGATCGATGGGGCTGGGCAGCAGGACCGGGATCGCGTCGTCGGTCACGTAGTCGTGCGCCATCTTCCGGATGACCGGGTCGTGCGTGCCCTCGTGGATGTGGCGGTAGCCCGCCAGCGTGCCGGCCCAGGCGATGCAGCTGTGGGTGGCGTTGAGCAGGCGGATCTTGGCTTCCTCGTAGGGCAGCACCGAGTCCACCAGTTCCACGCCCACGCGCGCCCAGTCGGGCCGGCCGGCGATGAAGTGGTCTTCGATCACCCACTGGATGAAGCTCTCGCCCATGACCGGGGCGCGGTCGTCCCAGCCAGTGGCGGCCCGCACGCGCTCGGCCACGTCGGGCGTGGGGCGCGGGGTGATGCGGTCGACCATCGCGTTGGGGCTGGTGGTGTGGGTGCGCACCCAGTCGGCCAGCGCGGTGTCGCCCAGGGCTTCGATGAACTGCAGCAGGCCGCTGCGCGAGCGCTCGCCGTTGTGGCGCAGGTTGTCGCAGTTGAGCAGGGTGACGGGGCCGCTGTGCTGCCGCATGCGCGCGCGCAGCAGGGTGGCGAGCGCGCCGTAGAGCGTGTGGCCGGCCTGGCCGGCGCGTACCGCGGCGAGATCGGCGCGCAAGTCGGGGAAGCCGGGCCAGTCGAGGCGGTCGTTCGCGTCGAGGTAGTAGCCGGCCTCGGTGACGGTGAAGGAGATGATGCGCGTGGCCGGTGCTGCGGCCAGGGCGATCAGCGGCGCCAGATCGGCCTGGTAGGGCAGCACGCGGCGGATCGATTCGATGCGCGTGTAGCGGCGCTCGCCCTGCGGCGTGACGGTCTCCAGCGTGTAGGCGCCGCCCTGGGCCTGCAGCGCGGCCATGGTCTCGGGCATGTCGGGCCGCAGGTTGCCGGCCGCGATCACCCAGCGGGCGTCGCCCAGCTGGTGCAAGCGGTGCAGGTAGAGCGCCTGGTGGGCGCGGTGGAACGAGCCCAACCCCAGGTGCAGGATGGTCAGCTCGGCGGAAGAAGAAGGCGTGCTCATGGTGGCGATGGGAAGGCGCGGGTGTGGGGTCGGGAAAAGGGGTGGTGGCTCAGGCGGTGACCACGCGGCCGCTGCTGTCGAACCAGTGGGCCTGGCCGGTCGCCAGGTCCAGCGTCACGGCGTCGCCGGGGCTCAGGTGGGTGCGCTCGCTCTGGCGTGCCACCAGCTGCGCACCTTCGGTGGTGTGTACGTAGATCAGCGTCTCGGCGCCGAGTGCCTCCACCAGATCGACCCGGCCCCGCACCAGGCCTTGATCGTCCTGCCGCACCACCACCGTTTCCGGGCGCAGGCCGATCGAGCCGCCCTGGGCCGCGGGCGGCACCAGCGGCATCGCGGCGGCGGGCAGTTGCGCACTGGGCACCACGTTCATCTGCGGCGTGCCGATGAACTGCGCCACGAACTGGTTGGCCGGCTTGTCGTACAGCTCCAGCGGCGTGCCCACCTGTTCGATGACGCCGTCGCGCAGCACCACCACGCGGTCGGCCAGCGTCATGGCTTCCACCTGGTCGTGCGTCACGTAGATGGTGGTGGCGCCCAGGTCGCGGTGCAGCTTGGCGATCTCCACCCGGGTCTGGCCGCGCAGGGCCGCGTCGAGATTGGACAGCGGCTCGTCAAACAGAAATACCTTGGGCGCGCGCACGATGGCGCGGCCGATGGCGACACGCTGGCGCTGGCCGCCCGAAAGCTCCTTGGGCGTGCGCTGCAGGTAGGGCGTGAGGTTCAGGATGTCGGCCGCGCGATTCACCTTCTCGGCGATGACCTTGGGGTCCACCTTGGCGAGCTTGAGCGCGAAGCTCATGTTCTCGAACACGCTCATGTGCGGGTAGAGCGCGTAGCTCTGGAACACCATGGCGAGATCGCGCTTGCTCGACGGCAGGTGCGTGATGTCGCGGCCTTCGAGGCTGAGCGTGCCGCCGTCGATGTGCTCCAGCCCTGCGATCAGCCGCAGCAGCGTGGACTTGCCGCAGCCCGAAGGCCCGACGAAGACGATGAACTCGCCCGGCTGGATGTCCAGATCGATGCCCTTGATGGCGCGGTGTTCACCGAAGAATTTTTCGATGCCTTTGAGTTGCAGGTAGGCCATGTTTCTTGTCCTTTGGAGAGTCACTTCACAGCGCCAAACGTGAGGCCCTGAACGAGTTGTTTCTGGCTGAACCAGCCAAACACCACGATGGGCGCAATGGCCATGAGCGAGGCGGCGGAGAGCTTGGCCCAAAACAGGCCTTCGGGGCTGGAGTAGCTGGCGATCAGGGTGGCGAGCGTGCCGGCCTGGGCCGAGCTGAGGTTCAGGCTCCAGAAGGCTTCGTTCCACGAGAGCACCAGACACAGCAGACCGGTGGACGCGAAGCCGCCGAGCGACAGCGGCAGCAGCACCTTGGTGGCCTCCTGCCAGAGAGTGGCGCCGTCCATGCGAGCGGCTTCCAGGATTTCGTTCGGAATTTCCTTGAAGGCCGAATACAGCATCCACACCATGATGGGCAGGTTGGACAGCGTGAACACGATGATCAGCGCGAGCTGCGTGTCGAGCAGGTGGCTCTTCTGCGCCAGCACGTAGATGGGCACCAGCGCACCCACGGCGGGCATCATCTTGGTCGACAGCATCCACATGAGGATGTCCTTGTCGTGCCGGCCCTTGAAGAAGGCCATGGCGTAGGCCGCGGGCGCAGCGATGGCCAGCCCGAGCAGGGTGGACACCACGCTGGTGACCACCGAGTTCCAGGCGTAGTGCAGGTAGTCGCTGCGCTCCTGCACCTCGTGGAAGTTCTCCAGCGTGGGGCTGAAGAACAGCTCGGGCGGAATGGCGATGGCCTGCAGCTCGGTCTTGAACGCGGTCAGCAGCAACCAGCCCAGCGGGAAGAACAGCAGCAGGGCCACGGCCCAGGCGGCCACGGTGCGCACCGCGTAGGCGGGGGTGTAGGTGGATTGGCGTGCCATGGGGTGGGCCTTATTTATCGAGGTTCTTGCCGACCATGCGGATCAGGAAGATGGCGGCGATGTTGGCCAGCACGACGGCGAACAGCGCGCCGGCCGAGGCCACACCGGCGTCGAAGTTCAAGAGCGCCTGCTTGAAGATCAGAAAGGCCACGTTGGTGCTGGCGTCGCCCGGGCCGCCGCCGGTGGTGGTGTAGATCTCGGCGAACACGCTGAGCAAAAAGATCATTTCGATCATCACCACCACGGCCACCGAGCGGCCGAGGTGCGGGATGTAGAGGTAGCGCAGTTGCTGGCCGTAGGTGGCGCCGTCCATGCGCGCGGCTTCGAGCTGCTCGCGGTTCATGCTCTGCAGCGCGGTCATGAAGATCAGCGTGGCGAAGGGCAGCCATTGCCACGACACCATCACGATGATGGAGAACAGCGGGTGGTCGGTCAGCCAGTCCACCGGGGTGGCGCCAAAGAAGGCCCAGACCTGGGCCAGCACGCCGTAGATGGGGTTCATCATCATGTTCTTCCACATCAGCGCGTTGACCGTGGGCATGACGAAGAACGGGGAGATGAGCAGCACGCGCACCAAGCCGCGGCCGGCAAAGGGCTCGTTGATCAGCAAGGCAATGGCGATGCCGACGACCACGGTGATCAGAATCACGCTGCCGAGCAGCAGCAGGGTGTTCATCACCGCCGTGCCGAAGGACGGGTCGGTGACGAAGTATTCGAAGTTCTCCAGGCCGATGAAGCCGGTCTGGTCGGGCTGCATCAGGTTGAAGCGGATGACGCTGAAGTAGATCGTCATCACCAGCGGCACGATCATCCAGAGGAAGAGCGTGGCCACGGCGGGCGTAAGCAGCAGTCGGGGGAGCAGGCGGTTCATGGAGAGGCCCTGGTGGCAACGGAAACAGGGGAGTCAAACACCCTCTCCCGCACGCGGGAGAGGGTGTGAACAGCCCTCGCGCTTGTCGGCTTACTTGTAGTAGCCCGCCTTCTTCATCTCCCGCTCGGCCGCCACCTGGCCGGCCTTGAGCGCGGCGTCCACCGTGGTCTTGCCGGCGAGGGCGGCGCTCATCTGCTGGCCCACGGCGATGCCGATCGCCTGGAACTCCGGGATGGCGGCGAACTGCACGCCCACGTACGGGCTCTTGGGCAGGGTCGAATCGTTCGGGTTCGCGGTGTCGATGGCGAGCTTCTCCGCCGGCGCAAAGCGCGCGGCCTTCAGGAAGTCCGCGTTCGCGTAGGTGCTCTTGCGCGTGCCGGTGGGCACGGTGCCCCAGCCGTTGGTCTTGCCCACCAGGTTGATGTAGTCCTTGGAGGTGGCCCAGCTGATGAACTTCTGCGCCGCGTCCACCTTCTGCGAGCCGGCCGGAATGGCCAGCGACCAGGCCCAGAGCCAGTTCGCGCCCTTGGGCGTCACTTGCGTGGGCGCCTGGGCAAAGGCCATCTGGTCGGCCACCTTGGACTGCTTGGGGTCGCTCACAAACGAGGCGGCGATGGTGGCGTCGATCCACATGCCGCACTTGCCCGAGTTGGTCAGCGCCAGGATCTCGTTGAAGCTGTTGGCGCTGGAGCCGGGCGGGCCGTAGTTCTTCAGCAGGTCCACGTAGAAGGTGATCGCGTCCTTCCAGGGCTTGCTCTCCAGTTGCGGTTTCCAGCTCATGTCGAACCACTGGCCGCCGAAGGTGTTCACCAGGGTGGAGAGGAAGGCCATGTTGTCGCCCCAGCCCGGCTTGCCGCGCAGGCAGATGCCGTACACACCGGCTTTGGGATCGTGGATCTTCTTGGCCAGATCGGCGATCTGGGTCCAGGTCGGGCGCTCGGGCACGGTCACGCCGGCCTTGTCGGCCAAGTCCTTGCGGTACATCAGCATCGAGCTTTCGCCATAGAACGGCGCGGCGTAGAGCTTGCCGCTCACCGACAGACCGTTGCGCATGGCGGGCAGCAGGTCGTCCACGTCGTAGGCGGCGTCGGTCTTGAGCTCCTGCAGCCAGCCCTTCTTGCCCCAGATCGGGGTTTCGTACATGCCGATGGTCATCACGTCGAACTGGCCGCCCTTGGTGGCGATGTCGGTGGTGACGCGCTGGCGCAGCACGCCTTCTTCCAGAGTGACCCACTTGAGCTTGATGTCGGGGTTGGCGGCTTCGAAGTGTTTGCCGAGTTTCTGCATCTCGATCATGTGGCCGTTGTTCACGGTCGCGATCACGAGTTCGGTGGCGGCGTGCGCCATGCCGGCGCTCAGCAGAGCGGCCGTGAGAACGGAGGCGAGGCGGAATTTCACAGTTTGTCTCCTTGGGGGGATGGTGGATGCTCGTTCGACGGCCATCTCTGGACCGTGGAGGAATTCTCACCACCGCGCCTCGCACGATTTGTACGGAAAGAGGCAGGATGTGTACTCTCTTGCATTCAAAGCATGGGATTTACCCTAGGTGGCGGCGCAAAGTTTGTGTATTGGGCCTGGACGGTGGCCGGCACGATTCCCGAACCGCCGCGCACGCACCCGATCCGCACCGCCGAAGCGGCCGGTTGCCTGCAAACCCGACCGTCAGGACTGGGGCAGGGCCACCGTCTTCAGCCAGTCGCTGACCTGGGATTGCAGTTCACCCAGCGGTGCCGTGGCGTCCACCCGGAGCACACCGGGCTCACCGACAGGCGACTCCAGCGCGGCAAACTGGCTGTCCACCAGGCTGGCCGAGAAAAAGTGGGCCGAACGGGATGACACCCGGGCCTGTGCTTCCTCCCGCGTGAGGTCCAGAAACACGAAACGCAGGCCCGGGGAGGCCGCACGCAGGTGCTCGCGGTACTTGTGTTTGAGCGCCGAGCAGGTGAGCACCGCCCCGTTCGGTGAGGCCCCCAGTTGCTCGCCCAGCAGGGTCAGCCAGCCATCCCGGTCTTCGTCGGTGAGGGCGATGCCCTGGCTCATCTTGCTGCGGCTCTGTTCGCTGTGGTGGTCGTCGCCCTCGATCAGCGGCAGGACTTCCGCCCGGGCCACGGCAGCGCCCAGGCTGGACTTGCCACAGCCCGAGACCCCCATGATCACGATCGATGAGCCCATGCTTCAAGCCTTTCGCAGGGCGTCGAGTTCGGCGCGCGTGGGCAGGCCGTCGGCGTCGCCCGGGAACTGCACCACGCGGGCGCCGATGGCGTTGCCGCGTGCGGCGGCGGCGGCCGGGGTCAGGCCTTCGAGCAGGCCCGAGATCACGCCCACCGCGAAGCCGTCGCCGGCGCCCACCGTGTCCATCACCCGGGTCACTGGCACGCCGGCCACGTGGCCTCGCTCGGTCGGGGTGGCATAGAACGCACCTTCGGGGCCCAGCTTGACCACCACGCCTTGTGCGCCACGCTCCAGGTAGAAGTCGGCGATGCCCTGCACGCTGTCGCGCCCGGTGAGCAGCCGGCCTTCTTCGAGCCCGGGCAGCACCCAGTCGCTGAAGGTCGAGAGCTGGTTGAGACTGGCCACCATCTCGTCCTTGGAGCGCCACAGGGCCGGGCGCAGATTGGGGTCGAACGAGATCGACAGGCCCGCCGCGCGCGACCGCGCCGCCAGCTCCAACACCACCTCGCGCGTCGAGGGCGTGACGGCTACAAAGATGCCGGTCAGGTGCAGGTGCCGGGCGCTGGCGCAGTAGGCGCTGGAGAGCTCGCCGACCTGCATGTGGCTGGCCGCCGAGCCCTTGCGGAAATACTGGATCTGCGGGTCGCTGCCGTCGTCGCTGCGCGACTTGAGCATGAAACCGGTCGGGTGCTCGGCGTCCATCACCACCTGCTGGCGGTCAATGCCTTCGCGCGACAGCACGGCGGCGATGTGGCGGCCAAACAGGTCTTGCCCCAGGCGGGTGAGGTAGCCCACACGCAGGCCCAGGCGGGCCAGGCCGATGGCGACGTTGAGCTCGGCGCCCGCCGTGGTGCGGGCGAACGAGCTGGCGTCGTCCAGCGGGCCCGCCTGCTGCGCCGCGAACAGCACCATGGCTTCGCCGATGGTGATGACGTCGAGGGCCGGGTTCGGTGTGTTCATTCGAAACTCAGCACGACCTTCATCGACTGCGAACGGTCCGCGGCGAGCGCGAACGCGCGACCCGCGTCGCGGAAGGGCAGGGTGGCCGACACCAGTGGCTTCAGGTCCACCAGCCGCTGGTTGATCAGCGACACCGCCACGCCGAACTCCTCGTGAAAACGGAAGGCGCCGCGCACGTCGAACTCCTTGGCCACGATGGTGTTGAACGGCAGCGTCAGCTCGCTGCCCGAGAGGCCGAGCTGCACGATCAGGCCGCGCGGGCGCACCACGTCGAACGCAGCGCGCAGCGCGCTGGCGTTGCCGCTGGCCTCGAACAGCACGTCGAACTGGCCCTTTTCGGCGGCGTATTCGGCCAGCTCACCGGGCGCCTCGGCCACGTTGATGACCCGGTCCGCGCCCACGGCGAGCGCCTTGCGCAGCGGTTGCGGCACCACGTCGGTGGCCACGATGTGGGTTGCACCGGCGCGGCGTGCGGCAATGATCAACATGCCGCCGATGGGGCCACAGCCCGTGATCAGCACCTTGCGGCCCAGCAGCGGGCCGGCGCGGTTCACCGCGTGCAGCGCCACCGCCAGCGGCTCGGCCATCGAGCCTTCGGCGTCGGAGATGCCGTCGGCCAGCGGATAGGCCTGGGCGGCGTTGATCACCAGTTCCTGGCGGAACGCGCCCTGCACGTGCGGCATGCGCATGGCGCTGCCGAAGTAGCGCATGTCCAGGCAGTGGTTCTGCAGGCCGAGCTGGCAGAAACGGCACTGCCCGCAGGCGTGGCTGGGGTTGACGGCGACGCGGGCGCCCACGGCGAGGTGCTTCACGTCGGGCGCCACCTCGTCCAGCACACCGGCCACCTCGTGGCCCAGCACCATGGGCTGCTGGATGCGGATGGCGCCGAAACCACCGTGCTGGTAGTAGTGCAGATCGGAGCCGCAAATGCCGCCGGCGCGCACCCGCACGCGAACCTGGCCGGGGCCGACGGCGGGGGTGGGGACATCTTCGACCCGCAGGTCGAGGGGGGAGTGAATGACAAGAGCTTCCATGAGGGGTCTGCTGTAGGGGGGTGAGAGGGGAGGGCGGTGTTCAGCGCGTCATCATCTGCAGCGGCCACATGACGATCTGCGGGAACACCACCAGCAGGAACATGACGAGGGCCTGCGCCACCATGAAGGGCCACACGCCTTTGATCGCGCCGCTCATGGGGATCTTGGCGACGCCGCACACCACGTTGAGCACGGTGCCCACCGGGGGTGTGACGAGACCGATGGCGTTGTTCATGATGAACAGCACACCGAAGTACACCGGGTCGATGCCGGCCTGGCGCAACACCGGCATCAGCACCGGCGTCATGATCAGCACCGTGGGCGTGAAGTCCAGCGCGGTACCCACCACCAGCACCAGGATCATCAGCACGAAGGTCAGCAGCATCTTGTTGTCCATCAGCGGCTCGACCAGTTCGACCAGCTGCTGCGGTATGTCGGCCGTGGTGATGAGCCAGGCCGAGACGCCCGCCGCCGACACCAGGAACATGATCACTGCCGTGGTTTCGGCCGCGCGGTAGAACAGGTGGAACAGCTGTTTGAGCTTGATCTCGCGGTAGATCACCGTGCCCACGAACAACGAATACACCGCCGCGATCACGGCCGCTTCGGTGGGGGTGAAGATGCCGAACTTCAGGCCGCCGATGATCACGATGGGCAGCATCAGCGCCCACAGGGCTTCGCGCGTCGCTTTCATGCGCTCGGCGGTGCTGCGCTTGGGCTCGGCCTGCACCTTGTCGTGGCCGATCGACCAGCGCCAGGCCAGCATGATCGCCATGCCCATCAGGATGCCGGGCACGATGCCGGCGATGAAGAGCTTGGTGATCGACACGCCGCCGGTCACGCCGTACAGGATCATCGCGATCGACGGCGGGATCACCGGCGCGATGATGCCGCCGCACGCGATCAGGCCGCAGGAGCGGTTCACGTTGTAGCCGGCGTTGCGCATCATGGGCACCAGCACGGCGGCCAGCGCCGCGGTGTCGGCCACGGCGGAGCCCGACAGCGAGGCCATGATCACGGCGGCCATGACGGCCACGTAGCCCAGGCCGCCCCGGATGTGGCCGACCCACGACATCGCCATCATGATGATGCGGCGCGTCATGCCGCCGGCGTTCATGAACTCGCCGGCCAGCATGAAGAAGGGCACGGCCAGCAGCGGGAAGCTGTTGGCGCCGTCCCACATGTTCTGGATCACGATCTGGGGGTCGGTGACGCCCATGTAGAACATCATGACGATGCCGCAGCCGATCAGCGCGAAGGCCACCGGCATGCCCAGCGCCATCAGGCCGAGCAGGGAAGCGATGAAGACAAAGATGGTCATGACTTCATCCCACCGTTGCCCTGGTGAGCCGCCGACTGGGCCGCCATCTCCCGTTCGGCCTCCAGCGCATCGCTCATGCCCTCTTCGTGCACGTCGATCAGCTCATCGTCAGACACGGTGCCCGCGATGAGTCGCACGAGGTTGGACAGGCAGATCAGGCCGATGGCCGATCCCGTCAGATAGCTCACGCCGAAAACCCACAACATGCTCAGCTGTGCCACCGGCGAGGCGTTGCCTTCGATGATCTCGTGTTGCAGCCAGGTGCCGTAGACGATGTACACGCAGCACACCAGCATCACGGCCTGGCTCAGGCCCCAGCACACCTTGCGCCCGAGCACGGGCAGGGCCTGCACCAGGATGTCCACCCCGAGGTGAGCGCGGCGGCGCGCGCCGACGATGGCGCCGAGGAAGGTCATCCAGACAAACGCGAAACGCGGGATCTCCTCCGAGAGGTCGATGCCAGTGTTGAAGAACAGCCGCAGGATCACGTTGCCGAACACCATCACCAGCATGACCACCAGGCACAGCACCATCACGACCTCGAGCGCGCGCGTCAGGTGGTCGGCCAGGGCCTTGAACGTTTTTCCCATGGGAGTCCCCGGGTTGAATGAAGGGAAGAAAGCCGGGTGGGTCGCATGGCCCACCCGGTGCTCCGGGCCTTATTTGGCGGCGCGGGCCTTGTCGATCTCGGCGTAGAAGCCCTTGACGAAGTCCTCGCCGATGATCGGAGCGAACTTGGCGACCACGGGCTTGACCTTCTCCTGGATGCGGGCGAGCTCGGCCGGGCTCACGGTGTTCATGGTCACGCCAGCGGCCTTGAACTTGGCCACCACGTCGTTGTCACCCTCGTCCAGCAGCTTGCGCTGCAGCAGGCCGGCTTCGGTGGCGGCTTTCTGGATGCCCGCCTGATCGGCCGGAGAGAGCGTGTCCCAGAACTTCTTGGAGGCCACCAGCGCCACCGGCGTGTACACGTGGTTGGTCACCGAGATGAACTTCTGCACTTCCTGCATCTTGTTGGAATACATGTGCACCAGCGGGTTTTCCTGGCCGTCCAGCGCCTTGATTTCCAGCGCCGGGAACACCTCGGCAAAAGCCATGGGCACGGCGTTGGCACCGATGGTCTTCCAGGTTTCCAGCGCCACCGGGTTGGCCATCACGCGGATCTTCAGGCCCGCCACGTCTTCCAGCCGGTTGACGCTGCGTTTGCTGTTGGACAGGTTGCGAAAGCCCATGCCGGTCCAGGTCAGGCCCACCAGACCGGCGGGTTCGATCTTCTGGAAGATCGCCTTGGACGACGCGCCGTCGAGCACCGCGTAGACCTCTTTCTCGTTCTGGAACATGAAGGGCAGGTCCCAGACCTGCACTTCCTTCACGCGGGTCGACAGCGGCGCGAGCGTGCCGATGTACAGCTCCTGCGTGCCCGACTGCACGGCCTGCAACTGCTTCTCGTCGCTGCCCAGCACGCCGCTGTGGTAGGCCTGCACCTTCACGTTGCCCTTGGTGTAGGCGGTGGCCAGTTCGGCGAACTTGTTCATGGCCACGGCCTGGGGGTGGGTCTCGGGCATGGCGTGGCCGATCTTGGCCTTGACTTCGGCCAGCGCGGCGGTGGAGCACAGCGCGAGCGCGGCCCCCACCATCAGGGTCAGGCGGCGCAGGGTGAAATGGGATGAGGTTCTGGATGTCATGCGGTTGTCTCCTGCTTGGTGTGGTGAGGAAGTTGGCGGTGCAGGCCCAAGTACCTGCGCCGCCGCGAAAACAGAGGGCTCAGGGGGTCTGCAGCGTGCCGTCGATCAACCGGGTCTGCGTCCAGGTGGTCACCCCGGCGTCGCACGGGTACTTGGCCGCTTCGGCTTCGTTGATGTCCACGCCCAGGCCGGGCTGGTCGTTGGCGTACACATAGCCCTGGCGGAACTCGGGCAGGCCCGGGAACACGTCGAGCAGCGCCTCGCGCGGCCCCTTGAGTTCCTGGATCACGAAGTTCGGCGGCTCGGTGCCCGACCATTCCTGCACGCCGAAGTTGCGCGCCGCCAGGTCGATGTGGATGTTGGCCGCATGCGCCAGCGGTGACATGTCGCCCGGGCCGTGCCACGCCGTGCGCACGCCGTACTGCTCGGCGAACAGCTGCAGTTTGCGGCCCGGCGTGATGCCGCCGACCTGGCTCAGGTGCACGCGGATGAAATCGATCAGCCGCTCGGCGATCAGGCCGCGCCACTCGAAGGGGTGGTTGAACAGCTCGCCCTGCGCCAGCGGGATGCTGGTCTTGTCGCGCAGCTGGCGCAGCCACTCGCCTTCTTCCAGCGCGATCGCGTCTTCCAGGAAGAACAGGTCGAAAGGCTCGAGCGCCTGAGCGAAGCGGATCGCGTCGATGGGCTTGAGCCGCTCGTGCACGTCGTGGCAGAGCTCCACATCAAAGCCCACGTGGCTGCGGAGGTGGTCGAACATCCTGACCGTGTCGCGCATGTATTTGCGCGCGTCCAGGTACACGCCGGCCGGCGCACGCTCGGGTGCGTTGCCGGGCGCGGCGCCGAAGCCACCGCCGCCGTAGCCGCCGCTCTGGCAGCGGATGTGGGTGATGCCCTGCTCGCGGTACCTCTGGATGTTGTCGCACAGCTCGCTCAGGGAGCCGCCGTCGGCGTGGCGGTAGATCGGCACGCCCTCGCGCACCTTGCCACCGAACAGCTGGTACAGCGGCATGTTGGCCAGCTTGCCCTTGATGTCCCACAGAGCCATGTCGATGCCCGAGATGGCGTTGTTCTCGATGGGGCCGTTGCGCCAATAGGCGTTCTGGTGCATCAGCTGCCAGAGCTCTTCGATGGCGTGCGCATCGCGCCCCACCACCAACGGCTTGAGGTACTGCTCGACCAGGCACTTCACGGCCAGGTGGCGGTAGGCGAAGGTGGCGCAGCCCAGGCCGTAGAGGCCCGGCTGGTTGGTCTCGACCTTGACCACCATGAGGTTGATGCCTTCGGGGGCGGTCAGGATGACCTTGACGTCCGTGATCAGCGTGGACATGGGTGGGTCTCGTGGCTTTTTTGGGCGCTGTCGGGTGCGGTTCAGAGCACCGACAGCCAGCCACCGTCCACATAGATGATCTGGCCGTTGACGTAGTTGGAGGCAGCAGAGGCAAGGTAGATGGCGGTGCCCACCAGCTCCTCGGGCTGGCCCCAGCGCTGCGCCGGGTTGCTGCTTTTCACCCAGGCGTCGAAGCTCGGGTTGTTCACCAGCGCCTCGTTCATGTCGGTCAGGATGTAGCCGGGGCCGATGGAGTTGGCCTGGATGTTGAACTGCGCCCACTCCGCCGCCATCGCCTTGGACAGCAGCTTGATGCCGCCCTTGGCCACCGCGTAGGGCGCCACCGTGGCGCGCGCGGCCTCGCTGGTGAGCGAGCCGATGTTGATGATCTTGCCGCCCTGGCCGCGCGCGATCATGCGGCGCGCCGTGGCCCGGCCCACCAGGAAGGCGGCGGTCAGGTTGGTGTCCATGACACGCTGCCAGTCGGCCAGGGCCAGCTCGACCATGGGCTGGCGGTGCTGGATGCCGGCGTTGTTGATCAGGATGTCGATGGCCAGACCCTGCTGGTCAAAGCCGGCAAAGGCCGCTTCCACCGAAGCCTCGTCCGCCACGTCAAAGGCCGCACCCACCGCGTCCAGCCCCTGGGCCTGGAGCTTCTTCACGGCTTCTTCCACCACCGCCGCCTGGCGGCTGTTGACGATGACTTTCGCGCCCGCCTCGGCCAAGCCCTGGGCAAGGGCAAAACCGATGCCGCGGGAGGAGCCGGTGATCAGGGCGGTGCGACCGCTGAGGTCGAACAGGGAGGGGGTGGCGTTGGAATTCATGGCGGCGAATATATAATACGTATGATGTTTGATGAGTCATGGAAAACCCTAGGTCATCGGATGCTTCGGCGTCGTTGATACTCTGGATATGACCTGGGTGGTTGTGCGCCCATATGTCATACCTCATATAAACAAGAGCCATGAATCCACGATCCACTGCGCCACGCGCCACTTTCCAGGAACAGGTTCTGGACACGCTGGGCCGGGAAATCTGTTCGGGCCAGATCCGGCCCGGGCAATTGCTGCCGCCCGAGGCCGATCTGTGCGCGCGTTTCGGCTTCAGCCGCATCGTGATCCGCGAGGCCATCAAGTCGCTGGCGGCCAAGGGCCTGCTGGAGGTGACGCGGCGGGTAGGCACCCTGGTGCTGGAGCCCACGCGCTGGAACCTGTTCGACCCGGACATCATCTTCTGGCGCGGCGAGTCCGCCGTGTTCGACCCCGTGCTCTCGCGCGACCTCATGGAGATGCGCCGCGTCATCGAGCCGGCGGCCGTGCGCATGGCCGCGCTGCGCGCCAGCGATGAGGACCGCCGCAATCTGCGCTCGGCTTACATGGCCATGGCGCGCGCCGTCGCCGGCAAGGGCGACTACGTGAAGGCCGATCTGGCCTTTCACAACACCATCCTCTCGGCCTGCGGCAACCAGTTCGTGCGCCAGATGCAGGACGCCATGTCCGCACTGCTGCGGGTCAGTTTCGACGTGATCACCACCAAGCCGGGCGGGCCGGCGCACTCGCTGCCGCTGCACGAGGCCGTGTGTGTGGCCATCGAGCAGGGCGACGCGGAGGCCGCCGAGCGCGCAGCGCTGATCCTGATCGACGGGGCCGAAGAAGACCTGCGCGAGCTGGTGCCGGTGCGCGCGCTGGAGGTGCGTTCCGCGCCTGCGGTTGCGCAGGTGACCCGCTGAGTGGCTGCTGCCACCCAGTTGTCAGCAGGCTCACGTAGGCTTGCGGCATCTTCAGCAGACCACGACCCACCATGACCAGCCAACGCATTCACGATTTGCTTAGCGACATCCGCCTCACCAGCGAGACCCACTTCCAGCTGGTCTCGCAACTGCGCGCGCTCATTCAGAAAACCGTGCCGACCGCGACGGACGAGGTCAAGTACGGCGGCTTTCTGTTTTCGGCGGACGGTATGCCGTTCTGCGGCGTGTTTGCGTACAGCGCCCACGTGTCCCTGGAGTTCGGGCACGGTGCGGCCATGTCCGACCCGCACAAGGTCTTGCAGGGCTCGGGCAAGCTGCGTCGCCACATCAAGCTCACCAGCATAGAGGACATCGCGGTCCAGCATGTGGCGCCCTACGTTCCACTCGCGCTGGAAGCTGCGCGGCACGCCTGACCCGCGCGGGGGCGTGCCTCGAACGGCACCTATGATCACGGAGTGACGCACCCACCGAGACCCCCATGGCGCAACGCATCCTCTTGCTCGAAGACGAACCGGCCATCGCCGACACCCTGCTGTACGCGCTGAAGAGCGAAGGCTTCGAGGTCACGCATGTGCAGCTCGCGAGCGAGGCGCTCGCGGCCTTCCGCACCCAGGCGCCCGACCTCGCCATCCTCGACGTGGGCGTGCCCGATGGCAATGGCTTCGACGTGTGCCGCGTCATCCGCAAGACCAGCGAGCTGCCCATCGTTTTCCTGACCGCGCGCAGCGAGGAGATTGATCGCGTGCTGGGCCTGGAGCTGGGCGCGGACGACTATGTGAGCAAACCTTTTTCACCGCGCGAGGTCTGCGCCCGCGTGCGTGCGATCCTGCGGCGCAGCGCGGGGCGCCCCGCAGCACCAGCGCAGGCCACAGCGGCCACGGCCGTGGGGTTGCCGCTGCAACTGGACGAAGCCAGCCAGCGCATCCGATGCGATGGCCAACCGCTCGCGCTCACCCGCTACGAGTACCTGCTGCTGGCCACGCTGATCAGGCGTCCGCAACGCATCTTCTCTCGCCGCGAACTCATGGACCTCGTTTGGGGCGATGCGCCCGACTCGTCGGAGCGTACGGTGGACGCGCACGTGAAGCTGGTGCGCGCCAAGCTGCGCGAGCGCGGCGTGGCGGCCGAGCTGATCCAGACGCATCGCAACATGGGCTATTCGATTCAGATCTGACATGCGCATTGGCCTTCGACTCCTGCTCGGTTTCTTCCTGATCCTGGGCCTGGCGCTGTTCGTGGTGCTGCGCATCTTTCTGGAAGAGGTCAAGCCCGGCACACGCCTGGCCATGGAAGACAGTCTGGTGGACGCGGCCTACGGCTTTGCACAGCTCGCCGCGCCCGACATGAAGGCCGGGGTGATCGCCAGCGGCGGCTTCGCGCAGGCGATGACGGCGCTGCCCACGCTCAAGCCCAATGCCTCGATCTGGGGTTTCCATAAGGACCGCATTCACACCCGCATCACCGTCACCGACGCGCGCGGCATCGTCGTGTTCGACAGCCGCGGGCAGGACATCGGGCAAGACCATTCGCGCTGGAACGACGTCTACAAAACCCTGCGCGGCGAGTACGGCGCGCGCTCCAGCGGTGAAAGCCCCTACGACGCCGACCGCACGGTGATGCACGTGGCCGCGCCCATCCGCGATGGCGCGCGGATTATCGGCGTGCTCACCGTCTCGCGGCCCAACCAGACGCTGGAGCCCTACATCCAGCGCAGCCGCGACCGCATCCTCAACTGGTCCTGGGGCCTGCTCGGCATCTCGCTGTTCGTCGGCCTGCTGTTCACCTGGTGGATGGCCAGCTCGCTTTCGCGGCTGCGCCGCTACGCCAACGCGGTCGCGCAGGGCGAGCGCGCCGCGCTGCCGCGCATGGGGCGGCTCTCCGGCAACACCGAGTTCAGCGACCTGGCCCAGGCGGTCGAGCGCATGCGCCTGAAGCTCGAAGACAAGGCCTACGTCGAGCACTACGTGCACACGCTCACGCACGAGCTCAAGAGCCCGCTGGCGGCCATACGCGGCGCGGCCGAACTGCTGCAGGAGCCGCTGCCCGAGGCCGAGCGCGACCGCTTTGCCGCCAACATCCAGCGCCAGACCGAGCGCCTGCAGCAGCTCATCGACAAGCTGCTCGGCCTGGCCCAGGTGGAGCAGATGCGCCAGCTCGGGCCGGTGGAGCGCATCGATCTCTCGGCCCTCACGCGCGAGCGGGTGCAGGCGCTGGAGCCGCGCCTGCGGCGCAAGGCGCTGCGCGTGGTGGACGAGCTGGGGCAGGGCGTCGCCGTGTTGGGCAACCGTTTCCTGCTGGCCCAGGCGCTGCAGAACCTGCTGGACAACGCGATCGACTTTTCGCCCACCGGCGGGGCGCTCACGCTTCGCATCGCCCAGGACGGCGGCAGCGTCGAATGGTCGGTGCGCGACGAAGGCCCGGGCGTGCCCGACTATGCGCAGGGGCGCATCTTCGAGCGCTTCTACTCGCTGCCACGCGGCGACACGCAAGAGAAGAGCTCGGGCCTGGGCCTGTGTCTGGTGAAAGAGGTGAGCGACCTGCACGGCGGCGAGATCCGCGTGCAGAACGTCGAAGGGTCGCCCGGCTGCCTGGCCACCTGGCGCCTGAAGGGCTGATTTCACACCCGCTTCACACCGCCTGCGCGAGCACCGCACCGGCGTTTTCAAGAATGGCTCCGTTCCCCAACCACGGAGTCTGAATTGAACAAATACCCCCTGCTGAGCAAGACGCTGGTCATCGGTTTCCTGATGCTCCTGCTGTCCATTCCCCTGATGATGGTGCGCGATGTGATCCAGGAGCGCAGCATGAATCGCAACGCCGCCACCCAGGCCGTGGCGCGCGCCCACTCGGGTGGCCAGACGCTGACCGGGCCCGTGCTGCACGTGCCTTACACCGAGACCTACACCCGCACGCTGGTCGTCGACGTCGAGAAGAACACGAAGCGCGAAGAGACCGTCAAGGAAACCCGCGTGGCGACCGTGTTCCCGTCCACCATGGACACGCGCAGCCGCCTCACCACCGAGACGCGCTGGCGCGGCATCTTCCCGGTCACGGTCTACAACAGCCGCCACGACAGCACCGGGCGCTTTGTCTGGACCGGTGTGGCGGCGCGTGAGAAAGGCGGCCAGATCACGCTCGGGCAACCCTGGCTGACGCTGGGTGTGAGCGACCTGCGCGGCCTGCTGGGCCGGCCCGAACTTGCCCTGGGCGGCAAGACCCTGGCCGTCACCGCGTCGCCGGCCGCCGAGCAACTGCCTTTGCCGCTGGCCGCCGCAGTGGACGCGGCGCTGCTGCAACCCGGCGCCACGCTGGACTTCACGCTCGGCATGGATCTGGCGGGCACCGGCCGCATAGGCTTCGTGCCGCTGGCCGACGACAACAAGGTGACGCTGACCTCGCCCTGGCCGCACCCGAGCTTTGGCGGTGACTTTCTGCCGCGCAGCCGCAGCGTCTCCGCCCAGGGCTTCGAAGCCAGCTGGAGCGTGCCATCGCTGTCCACCCAGGCGCAGCAGCGCTTCCTCTCGGAAGGCAAGGAAGGCGTTGCCGCTGAAAGCTTCTCGGTCTCGCTCGACAACCCAGTGGACGTGTACCGCCTCACCGAGCGCGCCACCAAGTACGCCATGATGTTCATCGTGCTCACCTTCGCCGCCTTCTTCGTGCTGGAGATGGTCAAGCGCTGGCGCATCCACCCCATGCAGTACCTGATGATCGGCGCCGCGCTGGTGCTGTTCTTTCTGTTGCTGCTCTCGTTGTCGGAGCACCTCGACTTCCTCTGGGCCTACCTGCTCGCCAGCCTGGCCTGCATCTCGTTGATGGGCCACTACCTGCGCCACGTGCTCGGTGGCTGGCGGCCCAGCCTGGGCATGAGCGGCATGCTGGTGGCGCTGTACGGCGTGCTCTATGGCATCCTGGTGTCCGAAGACAACGCGCTGATGATGGGCTCGCTGCTGCTCTTTGGCGTGCTCGCCGCCATCATGGTCGCCACCCGCAAGCTCGACTGGTACAACGTGATGGGCAGCGAACCCAGGCCGACGGCGCCCCAGGGTTCACCGCGGACGCCATCACCAGATCCCGTGGTCTGAGCGCGGTGGAGCGGCCATGGCCACCTACCTCCACTTCGCCCCGGCCATCGCGCTGGCGGTGGCGATCGGCTCGCGCACCGTGGGCTGGCGGCTCACCCTGGCGGGTGCGGTCTTTGCCGTGCTGCCCGATGCCGACTTCGCCCTCGTCACGCTCGGGATCGACCGGTACGGCGGCCCCTACGGGCACCGGGGCTTCACGCACTCCATCGGCTTCGCCCTGGCCCTGGGGGCCTTTGGCGCCCTGTGGGCGGGGCCCGGGCGAGGCCGGCAGCTCGGCGCGGCGGCCTTCCTGGCGCTGTGCACGCTCTCGCATCCCTGGCTCGACGGCTTGCTGGACCGGGGCATCTGCAACGCCTGGCTCTGGCCGCTCGACGACGCGCGCATCTGCCTGGACTGGCGGCCGGTACCGATGCGTGGCGTGCCGCTGTTCGGCATGGAGCGTCTGCGCAGGGAACTGATCTGGATCGGCATCCCGCTGGTCGTGTCCAGCCTCGCGGCGGTGTGGCTGCGCTGGGGCTGGCGGCGACTGCGCACTGCCGCTCCCACAATGCCCGCTCGCACCGTAGCTCGCGGGGCAAAGGCATTCCCATGAGTGGCATGCCACGCTACATGGCGCCTCGGCCGATGCAGCGCGCCGCTTCGGCCGCGCTGCATCGGGAACTAATCGCCACGCGCGAGGCCCTGCGATCGGGCGCTCACCTCGACCGGGCACCGCGTGAACAGCGCGAACGCCGCGCCCTGGCCGCTCGGGTGTTCCTGCTGGCGCTGCAATTGCGCTGGCATGGGTGCTCAGAGCCGTCCGTCAGAAGCCCAACACCTTCACCATCGCCGCCGCCCGGGGCCGGCTGATCCGAGGGTGCGGGCTCAGCCGCTCAGTCCAGCGGCAGCGCGCTCGTGCACTTCAGCTCGTTCAGGCAGATGCTGGAGCGCACGCTGCTCACGCCCGGCAGCTGCGCCAGCGTGCCGAGCAGGAAGTCCGACAGGCTCTTGAGGTCGTGCGCCACGATCTTGCAGACGTAGTCGAAATCGCCCGTCACCGCATAGCACTCCAGCACCTGCGGCATCTTGCCCACGGTGCGCTGGAACTTCAGCACCTCCTTGTGCTGCCCGCGCTCCATCGACACGTGCACGAAGGCGGTCACGCCCAGGCCCAGCCGGTGCGCGTCCAGCCGTGCCTCATAGCGCTGGATGTAGCCCGCGCTCTCCAGCCGCTTGTGGCGCCGGTTGCTCTGCGCCGGCGAGAGGTGCACCGCTTGCGCCAGCTCCTGGTTGCTGATGCGCCCGTTGGCCTGCAGGGCCGACAGGATGCGCCGGTCCAGCCGGTCGAGCGATGAGGGATGCAAGGAATCTTCGGTCAAGTCGTTGTTCATGCAAGGGTTTCTTCAATGGAAGGCAATCCGTGGCCCGATATGAGAGCAAATTGTCTCCGATACGGCGCAAACTGCACAGCTGTTGCCAGGGCCACGTTCGAGCCCGCACACCACAACGAAGGAGACCACCCCATGACCCCCCTGGATGCACAAACCGCCCGCGAGCAACTGAGCCATCTGCCCGCCTGGGCGCTGGACAGCGAGCGCGGCGCGATCTCGCGCAGCTTGCGTTTTGCCAACTTCGCCGAGGCCTTCGGCTTCATGGCGCAGATGGCCCTGGTGTCGGAGCGGCTGGACCACCACCCCGAGTGGTTCAACGTCTACAACCGCGTGGACATCACCCTCACCACGCACGACGCCAACGGACTGTCGGAGCGCGACATCACCTGGGCCAGGGCCGCCGACGGCGCCTACGCCGCGTTCACGCGCAACGGAGGCTGAGATGCTGACCGACACCGCCGCACCCAAACACGGCCTGGCCGCCGGAGACGCCGGCCGCCCCGAGAACGCCGACTGGACCATCTCGCAAGGCTGGGAGCACTACACCCCCGCCGACCACGCCACCTGGAAGACGCTGTATGAGCGCCAGACGAAGCTGCTGCCCGGGCGCGCCTGCGACGAGTTCGTGCAAGGCATGCGCGACCTGCCCATCGGCGCCGATGAAATCCCCGACTTTCGCCACCTCTCCGAGGTGCTGATGCCGCGCACCGGCTGGCAGGTGGTGGCCGTGCCGGGCCTGGTGCCCGACGACGTGTTCTTCGACCACCTGGCCAACCGCCGCTTCCCGGCGGGCAACTTCATCCGCAAGCCGCACGAGCTGGACTACCTCGAAGAGCCCGACGTGTTCCACGACGTGTTCGGCCACGTGCCCATGCTCATGAACCCGGCCATCGCCGACTTCATCCAGGCCTACGGCCAGGGCGGCCTGCGGGCGCAGAAGCTGGGCAACCTGAGTCAGCTCGCGCGGGTGTACTGGTACACGGTGGAATTCGGCCTGCTGCAGCAAGGCGACGGCCTGCGCCTGTATGGCTCGGGCATCGCCTCGTCCTACACCGAGTCGCAGTTCTGCCTGGACAGCCCCTCGCCCAACCGCATCCGCTTCGACCTGGAGCGCGTGATGCGCACCAACTACCGCATCGACGATTTCCAGGAAACCTATTTCGTGATCCGCGATCTGGACGAACTGCTCGAATTCACCCGCATCGACTTCGCGCCGCTGTACGAAAGCGCCACGCGAGCCCCCGAGCTGCAACCCGGCGACGTGCTGCCCACCGACCAGGTGTTCAGCCGCGGCGACGGCAGCTACCACCACGCCAGAAAACAAGGAACCGCCACATGAGCAAAGTCGTGATCGTCACCGGCGCGGCCGGCAACCTCGGGCAGGCCGTGGCCCACGCCTTCGGGGCGCGGGGCTACCGGCTGGCCTTGTTCGACCTGAACGCCGAAGCGCTGCGCCGTGCCTACGGGCCCGACAGCGCCGACCAGCTGTGCGTGCCACTCAACCTGCTGGACAAGCTCCAGGTGGAGGCGGCGGTGCAGCAGGTGGCCGGGAAATTCGGCGGTGTTGACGTGTTGTGCCACCTGGCCGGCGGCTTTCGCATGGGCGAAGAGGTGCACACCACCAGCGCCCAGACGCTGGACTTCCTGCTCGACATCAACCTGCGTGCGCTGCTGCCCATCAGCGCGGCCGTGGTGCCGCGCATGGTGGCCGGGGGGGGCGGCGGGCGCATCGTCACCGTGGGCGCCATGGGCGCGCAGCGCGGCGGCGCGCAGATGGGCGCCTACGCGGCGTCCAAGAGCGCGCTGATGCGCATGACGGAGTCCATGTCGGCCGAGCTCAAGGGCCGGGGCATCAACGTCAACTGCGTGCTGCCCTCCATCATCGACACCCCGGAAAACCGCGCCGCCATGCCCGATGCCGACCCCACGCAGTGGGTGGCGCCGCAGGCGCTGGCCGACGTGATGGTGTTCCTGGCCTCCGACGCCGCCCGCGCCGTGCACGGCGCGTCGATTCCCGTCACCGGGTTGGTCTGATCCGCTCAGGTCGCCGGGTAGGCGGAGTACTGGTCGGCCACCGCCCACCACCGCCCGTCCTCTTTCACGAAGAAGTACATGTCGCGCCCGCCCATGTGAACCGTCTGGCCGTTCATGTCGAAGGACATGTCGAAGTCGTAGGCGACGACGGCCGAATCGCCATAGACGTGGATGACGGGATCGATCTCCGTCCAGTGGTGGATGCGGGTGGACGTGGCGAAGCCCTTCCAGCCCGCCACGCAGGCCGCGCCGCCGTTGATGCGCTCGCGCTCGGTGGCCGTGATGGCGATCATGTTGCGGTGGAAATAGCGCGCAAGGTCGTCCGGGTCGCCCTGGGTCCAGGCGTCGTTGAGGGCGCGCAGTGTGGTCCAGATGTCCTGCTGTACCGGGTCGTTGAATGGGGGCGTGGGCATGGTGCGGCTCCTTGGGGGTGTCGGTCAGTTGATGTGAAGCAGAGACTGAAAGCCGTCGCTCGCCAGCGTCTGGCGCAAGCCCGAGACCAGATCGGGAGCGTCGACAAACGGGTGATCGCGGTACAGAGCGGTGTTGGTGTCGCCCACCAGGCGCTCAAACGCCTTGCGGCCCTGGACTGAAATGTCCTTGATGCGGATGTAGTGCGATCTGGCGAACACCAGTTGCCCGGGGTCCACCACGCCGTCACGCACGAAAGCCCGGGTCTTGCGCGCGCAGCGGCAGGGGTTGCGCGGGTTCACCAGGCCGCAGCGGTCTTGCATGAAGGCGCTCAGGTCCTTGCGTGCACGGGACAGCAACTGGCGGAAGTTGTCTTTGCTGATGTCCAGCACCTGGCTGCCCACGGTGTCGTTCACCTCGAACACCTCGCCCAGCACGAACACCAGACGCTGTTGGCGGTCCAGGCACAAAAGCATGCCCATCATGCAACTGAGTTTGGCTTCTTCCACCAGCAAATGCCGCTCGGGCGCGGAGCCATGCTCGGCGCCCAGGTCTTCGTCCGAGGCCTGCGCCAGGTAGTCGGCATAGCAGTCAAAACCCTGTACCGCGATCTCCGGGCGGCTGCGCTTGCGGTCCAGAAGGAGGTTGAAGGCGATGCGGTAGGCCCAGGTGCTGAAGGCGCTGTGGCCTCGAAAAGTGGACAGGTGGGTGACGATCTTCAGCAGACTTTCCTGTGTGGCTTCTTCGGCGTCCTGCGGTTGCTGGAGCATGCGCAGCGCCACGTTGTACAGCCACGCCTGGTGGCGGCGCAGCAAGGTGTCCAGCGAAGCCACGTCGCCCGACAGCGCGAGCTCCACCAGGCGCTCGTCGGTGGTGTGCGTGGCGGGGGCGTGACCCACGGGAAGGGGCGGGGCAGAGGGCTTTTCGTGTTCCATGCCTGATTAGACGGGATGGCGGCCCCCACTGTGACAGTTGCCCGAGCGGCTGAGGCCGCCCGTGCACCGTCACACCGCCGTGTCGCTCGCGGCGGTGGCGGGTGCCGCGCGTTCCAACAGCGGCGGGTGCGTCACCAGGCTTTTCAACGTCGGCTGGGCCTGGGCCAGCACCGCTTCGGGTGGTCGCGGTCGGCACAGTTCGGCATCCATGGCGAAGGCGGCTTCGATGGCGCTGGCCATGGCGAGCAGGCGGTCGTCGGCGCGCAGCGGGGCGATGAGCTGCAGGCCGAAGGGCATGCCCTGTTCGTCCACGCCGCAGGGCAGCGACAGCGCGGGGTTGGTGGCCAGGGTGACCATGTAGGTCAGCCCCAGCCACTCGTAGTAGTTGCGCATGGCCTGGCCATCGATGCACTCGGCGTACAGCTCGCTCCAGGGGAAGGGCGAGATGGGGGTGACCGGGGCCACGATCAGGTCGACCTGCTCGAAGGCGCGTTCAAAACGCCGTGCGATGCGCGTCTGTTCCAGGTGGGCCCAGGCGCGGTCGCCCAGTGTGATGGCGTGGGCCATTTCCACGTTGGCGCGCACGTTGGGGCCGAGCGACTGCGGGTCTTGGCGGTAGGTGTCGGCGAAGGCCGCCACGAAGCTCTCGGCGCGCAGGATGTCAAAGCAGCGGTGGCCGTCGGGCAGGCTCAGATCCAGCGGCTCGCAGGAGCGGGTGTGGCGCGCGAGCGCGGCCACGCGCTGGCGGAATGTGCGGCGGATGGACGGGTCCACCGCGCAGGCGCCGAAGTCTTCCACCGTGCCGATGCGCAGGCTGGCCAAGTCCAGCTCCCGCACGGGCCAGCCCTGGCAGACGCCGGACACGCTGAGCGGGTCCATGGGGTGGCGGCCCACGCTGGCCGAGAGCATGAGCGCGGTGTCGGCCACCGTGCGGCCCATGGGGCCAAGCACCGAGATCACCGACCAGCCCAGCGGGCGCGCGTCGTTGGCCACCACGCCGGGCGAGGGCCGCAGGCCCACCACGCCGCACAGCGCGGCCGGGATGCGCAGCGAGCCGCCGGTGTCGGAGCCGGTGCACAGGGGCAGCATGTCGGTGGCCAGCGCGGCGGCCGATCCGCCCGACGAACCGCCCGCGTTGAGCAGCGGGTTGAAGGGGTTGCCGGTGGCGCCCCATACCGGGTTGCGCGTGTTGGCGCCGGCGCCCATGTCCGGCACGTTGGTCTTGGCGGTGACGATGGCGCCGGCCGCGCGCAGCCGGGCCACGAGCGCGTTGTCTTGCTGGGGCACGTTGCCGCGCCGCCCCACGTTGCCGCTGGTGGTGAGCAGGCCGGCGGTGTCCTGCAGGTCTTTCACACCCAGGGGCAGGCCGTGCAGCGCGCCCAGCGCTTCGCCGCGCAACACCTGGGCCTCGGCGGTTCGGGCGGCGGCGCGGGCGCGCTCGTGGTCGGTGGCGCAGATCGCGTTCACCGCCGGGTTCACCGCTTCGATGCGCGCGATGCAGGCTTCGAGCAGCTCCACCGGCGAAATCTCTTTGTTGCCGATGCGTCGGCGCAGTTCGACCGCGCTCAGATGGACCAAGGACATCCGTTCACTCCAGGGGGATGTTGGCCTTGTGCACGTAGGCGCGCAGCAGCGGCAGTTCGCGCGCCACGCGCGTGTCGTAGGTGCTGCCTGGCTCGTAGGCCACTTCCACGCCGATCTTCTCCAGCTCGGCCCGGGTGGCCGGGTCTTTCACCGTGTCGGCCAGCGCCTTGCCCAGGGCCGCACGCACCGGCTCGGGCAGGCCACGCGGCGCGACGATCGCGATCCACGGCACCATCTCGTAGTCGGGGAAACCAGCCTCGGCGATGGTGGGCACGGTGGGCATCTGTGGCGAGCGTTTCTTGGACGTGACCGCCAGCGCCTTCACCTTGCCCGCGGCCATCTGCGGCATGGCGGCCACGTTGGTGTCGAAGCTCAGCGGGATCTGCCCGCCGATCAGGTCCGTCATGGCCGGGGCGCTGCCCTTGTAGGCAATGTGCACCAGGTTGGCGCCGGCCATCACCTTGAGCATTTCGCCGGCCAGGTGCGCGGTGGTGCCGTTGCCGAAAGAGCCGAAGTTCAGCCCGCTGGGCTCGCGTTTGGCCAGGGCCAGCAGTTCGGGCAGGTTGCTCGCCGCCACCTTGGGGTTGGCCAGCAGCACCAGCGGCGAGCTGCCGATGGTGCCGATGGACTCGAAGCCCTTCTGCGGGTCGTAGGGCAGCTGGCGCTTGATCGCGGCGTTCACCGTGAAGGTGGTGTTCGACGAGATCAGCAGCGTGTAGCCGTCGGCCGGCGCCTTGGCCACCAGCGTGGCGCCGATGGCGGTGCCCGCACCCGGGCGGTTTTCCACGATCACGTTTTGCCCCAGGCGTTTGCCCAGCGGCTCCATGAGCTTGCGGGCGATGGTGTCGGTGGCGCCGCCGGGCGGGTAGGGCACCACCAGGGTGACGATCTTTTCAGGGTAGGCGGCGTGCGCCAGCAGCGGCAGGGCCAGCAGGGCGGCGGCCAGGCGCGCGGTGCGCCGTGTGAACGTGATCAGCTTCATGGGGCTTTCCTTCGGGGGGTGGGTGGGGGAGCCAGGCGCTCGCAGCGTTGCACCAGCAGGCCGGCCAACTGGTCCAGCTGGGCCGCCATGGCCGCGTCGGCCGGGCCGAACAGGCGCACCAGGCCCATGCCGCGCAGGGTGGACATCACGAGATCGATCAGGGCCGGGGTGTCGGGCGAGGCCGACAGCTCGGGAAACACGGTGAGGAAACGCTGGCGGAGCTGGTCCTGCTGCGTCTGGCGCAGGCCGGCGATGTAGCGCGTGATCTCGGGGTCGGCGCCGCAGCCCATGTAGACCTGCCAGGCCACCAGAAAACGCTCGGGCTCGTAGATGCGTTGCCACAGCAGTTGCAGCGTCTGCCGGGCGCGCTCGCCCAGGGGCAGCTCGGCCGCCGGCCACCCGGGCGCGTTGTAGTCGCTGGCCGCCACCAGTTCGTCCACCACCCGCATCATCAGCACCGACTTGGTCCCGAAGTGGTGCTGAAACGCCCCCGGCGTGAGGCCGGCGGCCTTGGCCACTTCAAACACCGAAGCACCCTGGTAACCCTTGTCGCGCACCACCTGGATGGCGGCCCGGATCAGCTGCGCGCGCGTGGCTTCGCTGCGTTCGGCGTGGTGGGCTCGGTTGCGCGTCTTGGCGGGCGTGGGGGTGTCGGTGGTCATGAAGAAAGAATATGCATTACGTGTGTAATGTGTATTGGGGTTTCCCCTTCACTTGGTGCAAAACCCCCTTCGCGGTGGTGGATGGAAAATATGATGATCGTCATATGCTTGGCTACAATGCCGCCATGGCAACCGCACCCGGCCGCAAGGCCCTGACCCATGAACGCATCGTCGACACCGCGGCGCGGGCGATCCGGCGCGCTGGCTTCGCTGGGGTCGGCGTGGCCGACATCATGAAAGAGGCCGGCCTGACGCACGGCGGCTTCTACGCCCACTTCCCGTCGCGCGACGCGCTGCTGGTCGAGGCCCTGGCCCATGCCGGGCGGCAAAGCGCCGAGCGCCTGAGCCAGGGCCATGCCCTGCGCCAGGGGCGCGGCGCCAGCCCGTTCCGCGCGCTCGTTGACAGCTATCTCTCGGACCGCCACCTGAGCGGCACCGAAAACGGGTGCGCGGTGGCGGCGCTGGTGTCAGAGATGCCGCGCCAGTCGGCCGACGTGCGTGCCGCGGCCGTGCAGCGCGTGCGCAGCCTGGTGGCGCTGGTCGCACAAACCCTGCCTGCCGACACGGCGCCCGACAGCGCCGCCGCCATCGCCAGCCAGATGGTGGGCGCGCTGCAGCTCGCGCGGGCCCTGGGTGACAACGCCGAAGGCCGGGCCTTGCTGGCCGCCAACCGCAACGCCTTGCTGGCGCGCTACGACGCTCCCCCACCGGCGGCCTGAGCCATGTCCGCCATGCACCCGCCCGCCAGGGCATTCCTTTCGGCTTGATCAGAAATATGACGGTCGTCATAAAAATGAGCGCCGCACCGGGCCGTTCCCAAGCCAGCCCGCACCGCAGTGCAACACACGGAGACACCCCATGACCGCAACCATCGCCCAGGCCCGCGTGCAGCAGATGCTGCACGCGCCGCTGCTGCCCACGCTGCTGCGTCTGGCCACGCCCAACGTGATGGGCCTGTTCGCGACCACGATCGTGATCGGCTACGACGGCTACATCCTCGGCCGGCTGGGGCCCGACGCGCTCGCCGGCATCGCGCTGGTGTTCCCGCTGTCCATGCTGATGCTGCAGATGTCGGCGGGCGGCATCGGCGGCGCGACCACCGCCGCCGTGGCGCGGGCCCTGGGCGCCGGGCGCAGCCAGGACGCCAGCCGCCTGGCGCAGCAGGCGCTGCTCCTCGCCGCCCTGCTGGCGGGGTTGTTCATGCTGGTCATGCTCGGTTTCGGGCGCGGCATCTTTGGCACCATGGGCGGGCGCGGCGCCGCGCTCGAAGCCGCGCTCGTGTATTCGAACGTGCTGTTCAGCGGCGCGCTGCTCATCTGGTCCACCAACGTGCTGGCCGCCGTGGTGCGCGGCGCGGGCAACATGGTGCTGCCCTCGCTGATGCTGCTGGGCACGGCGCTGCTGCACCTGGCGTTGTGCCCGCTGCTGGTGTTCGGCTGGGGGCCGGTGGCTGGCCTGGGCATGGCCGGCGCGGCCGCCAGCACGCTGGCCGTGAATGCCGTCGCCACGCTGGTGATGGCGGCCCACCTGTGGCGCCGCGATGGCGCCGTGCAACTGCGGGCCTCGCCCTGGCGCCTGCACCTGCCGCTGCTGCGCGACATCCTGCGCGTGGGCCTGCCCGCTTCGTTGAGCCCGGTGATCAGCAACGCCTCCATCGCCGTGACCACGGCCTTCGTCGGCAGCTACGGCACGGCCGCGCTCGCGGGCTACGGCGTGGCGGCGCGGCTCGAATACATCCTGGTGCCGATCGCCTTCGGCTTCGGCACCGCGCTGACCGCGATGGTGGCCACCAACATGGGCGCGGGGCAGACGGTGCGCGCGGTGCGCGTGGCCTGGGCCGGCGGCGCGCTGGTGGCCGCGATCACAGGTGCCATCGGCCTGGCCACGGCCATCGCACCGGCGTTGTGGATGGGTCTCTTCACCACCGATGCCGACGTGCTGGCGGTGGGCGCCACCTACCTCAACATCGTGGGCGGCTGCTACGCCTTTTTCGGGCTCGGCCTTGCGCTGTTCTTTGCGTCGCAGGGGGCAGGCCGCATGTTCTGGCCGCTGGCGGGCAGCATGGGCCGCCTCGTGATCCTGGTGGTCGGCGGCTGGCTCTGCGTGCACGTGTTCCAGACTCCTGCGAGCGGCCTCTTTGCCGTCGTCGCACTCAGCCTGGTCGTCTACGGTTCCACCCTCGCCATCGCGATCCGCATGGGGAGCTGGGCGCGCTGATGTCGGCGGGTAACATGCCCGCATGACCCGACTGCACACCGAGTACCAACGCCTGTACCTGCCCCCCGGCGTCGGGGTGGACGACACCGCGCCCCCGCGCTTCATCGACAGCGACGGTCGCACGCGCACCATGGTGCTGGCGCTCGGCCACCCGGCCGACTGGGCCAGCCTCTCGCCCGTCTGGCGCGGCGTGCAGGCCGATCTGGCTCTGCCCGCGCCGGCCATCGCCGTCAATGGCGTGGACGCCTTCGAGCTCTGGTTTTCACTGGCCCAGCCCGTGTCGGTGGCCGAGGCCGCCGCCTTTCTGCAGGGCCTGCGCCAGCGCTACCTGCCCGAGCTCGCGCCCAAGCGGCTGCGCACGCTGCCGGCCGGCGCGGGCGACGCGCCACCCGCCGCGTGGATTCCCGCGCTGCAGGCCGCCACCGGCCAGTGGTCCGCCTTCGTCGCGCCGGATCTGGCCGCCGTGTTTGGCGACGACCCGTCGCTCGACTTCCAGCCTGGCAACGACGCCCAGGCCGAGTTGTTGAGCCGCCTCGTCAGCACCCCGCTGGACGCATTTCAAACCGCGCTGGCGCTGCTGCGGCCCGCAGCGCAACCCGCCGCCACCACGGCCGTGCCCGCGAGCGGCGCGGCCGCATCCCCGCAGGCCACGCCCAGCGCCACCCACGCCGCGCTGGCCGGCCCGTACCAGGACCCCCAGCGCTTCCTGCTCGACGTCATGAACGACCCCACCGTGGCGCTGTCCCTGCGCATTGAAGCCGCCAAAGCCCTGCTGCCGCACGGCGCCCCTGGGGCTCCCGCCGGCGCCGCCTGAGCCATGGGCCACACCGGCATGCCCCAGGCCAGCGAGCTGACCCCCGCATCCTTGATCGCGCAAGCGCTCAGCAACCCCGTCAACGCCGAACTGTTGCAGCGGCTGGACAGCCTGCGCCTGCCCCAGTGTCACCTGACCGCCGGCTGCCTGTTTCAGGCCGTGTGGAACCGGCAGACCGGCCGGGCGCCCGACTGGGGCGTGAAGGACTACGACGTTTTCTACTTCGACGCCACCGACCTCTCGTGGGAGGCCGAAGACCGCGTGATCCGCGCCGTGCAGGCGCTCACCGCCGACCTGCGCGTGGCCGTGGAAGTGAAGAACCAGGCGCGCGTGCACCTGTGGTATCGCAACCGCTTCCAGGCCGACTACCCCCAGCTCACCCGCACCACCGACGGCATCGACCGCTACCTCATCGCCTGCACCTGCGTGGGCATCGACACCCGCAGCCGCGCCCTGTACGCGCCCAACGGGCTGGACGAACTGCAACGCGGCATCCTGCGCATGAATCCGCGCTTTGCGCAGCCCGCCATGTTTCGCGACAAGGCGCGCAGCTACCAGGAACGCTGGCCGTGGCTGAGCATCGTTTGAGCATCGACCACCTCTTCGTGTGCATCGAGCCCGGCGGGCCCGAGATCGACGCCCTGCAACGCATGGGCCTGCAAGAGACCTACCGCCGCGCGCACCCCGGGCAGGGCACGGCCAACGTGTGCTTTGCGTTCGACAACCTGTACCTGGAGTTGCTCTGGCTCACCAGCGAAGCCGAAGCCCGCAGCCCGGCCATCGCGCGCACCCGCCTGTGGGAGCGCAGCCAGTGGCGCCCGCTGGGCGCCTGCCCGTTCGGCATGGCGTTTCGCGGCGACCTCGCCAGCGCGGGCGTGCCCACCTGGGACTACCGGCCGCCGTACCTGTCAGCGGGCATGGCCATCCCGGTGGCGACAGCCAGCGACGACCCGGCGTTGCCCATGGTCTTCGTCTCGCCCGGCCACGAGCGGCCCGTCGAATGGCCTTCCGCGCGGCGCGGCACCCTGCAACAAAGCGGCGGCTGGGGCGAGGTGCTGTGGGTGGACATCGGCCTGCCGCCACGCGCCGCTGCGGCTTCGCTGCTGCGCACTGTGGCGTCCGCCAGCAGCCCGCTGTGCATCACCGCGCGGCAAGACGGCCGCCACTGCCTGCGCCTCGCGTTGGCCGATGCGCAGGGGCAGCACACCCACACGCTGGACCTCGCCTCCACCGGCCTCGGGCGCTGGCGCGTCTCGCTCATCGACGAAACGCTGCCCGCGCGATCATGGCAACGCGCCTGGGCCGCCCTCGGCCTGACCGCGCCGGATGGCCTGATGCAGCGCCTGCTGGACGCCTGGGCCGAACCGCAGCGCCACTACCACACGCAGCAGCACCTGCGCGAATGCCTGGCCCTGCTGGAACCCGCGCTGTGCCTGGCGCAACACCCCGGCGAAGTCGAGCTCGCGCTCTGGTTCCACGACGCGGTGTACGACCCGCAGGGCAAAGACAACGAAGCCCGCAGCGCCGACTGGGCCACCGAAGCCCTAGCCCAGGCTGGCGCGGGCAGCGCGGTGCAGCAGCGGGTGCGCGCGCTCATCATGGCCACCTGCCACGACGCCGAACCGACCGACCCCGACGCCCGCCTGCTGGTGGACATCGACCTCGCCATCCTCGGCGCCGAGCCGGTGCGCTTTGCCGAATACGACGCCCAGGTGCGCGCCGAATACCGCTGGGTGCCGAGCTGGCTCTACCGGCGCAAACGAAAGGAAGTGCTGGCGGGGTTTCTGGCGCGGTCAACGATCTTTGGGACCGAGCGGTTTCGGGAACGGCCTGAGGGGCAGGCGCGGGAGAACCTGCGAAGCGCTGTGTAGGTGAAGGGCTGGTTGCGAGCCAGGGCAGACTACAGCCCAAGCCTTCATGTGCCGGGTGGCGGCTCTGGAGATCAACACCTGCCCTCATTGCCGCATGGGGCGGCTGCGTCTGGTGCAATAGCTGGCACCGCAGGCAGTGATAGCCCCGCACCGTGCCGCTGTCTGTCGAAGGCCGCCATGAGCGCGGGGTGACACCAAGCCGCGATGAAGGATGGGAGGACACCACTCAGCGCGGGCTCTGGGCCATCATGCGCATTGGTGGGTGTGAGCCAGTGCACGTGCACGATCAGGGTTGTCGCAGCGACGCTGCACCGCCGCGTTGGACTCACACGCAGACACACGAGCGTGGAGAGCCGCACACAATCGGCCAGTAAGTCGGCATCTGTCATTGCCCGCTTCAGCAGTTAAAACTTACACTGCTTATCCAGAAGAAGAAGACCATGCCGCCGCTTCGCGCGGTTCAGTTCAACAAGGTTTATCAGCCGCAAAGGGATCCCATGCTTGCTTCACACGTCGTTTCGCGGCTGATAAACGCTGTTCGTCGGGCCTTTTCTACTAAGGCGAGCCACGCATGATTCTTGAACAGACAACACTCGACTTCTTCATAAAGAACAAGGATGCGTTTCTTGTGATGGCTGGTTTAGGTGCCCTGGCGACGACCTCATTAACCGCTATGTTCAGCCTTCTTGGCGCAATCCAAGCGAAGAAGATTGATGAAAGAATCAAGAGGCAAGAGGCAATTAGAAAGCTTCTAGAGGATGGCATGATCGGCATTGGTGAGAATATGCATGAGATTCTCGCCACGGCCGATATCCTGGTTAAGAAGTTTCAGCTAACAGCGCACAAAAACGATCCCTCTCTTGAGAGATCAATCCAGCAATACAAAGATCGAATAGATAACAATAAAAAGCATCTACAAAAAGCAAAGACCGTTTACCGCTACAAGCTTTATGGCTTAGACGAGGGACTATCGGCCATAGCGCGAGTGGCTGATTGGGTAAAACGACTGAGAGACAACATCGAGCTTGCAAGTGCCATGCTTAAGCTGGCAGATGAAATCAGAAAGTTGATTGATCGAGAAATTATCTATTGCTATCGAAATGGCGACTACCCAAGAAAAATTACACTGCTTATCATAAAATTTTATGCTTGGCGTATTAGGCGCTCTTGGAATGAACGCGCCTAAAGGCTCAATCCATCATTCCAGCGGACAGCCCCTGGCGGCCGCTGAGTTCAAACGTTTGACGTCACAAGCGAGTGCATTTGCAATTTTGACTATTTTGCAAGAATGGGGTAGGAGAGTTGATTGGGATATGACTGAGTGGTATCAGTTCTTAACAATTATCGGGGAGGACGTATGAGCGCAAAGAAGGATCAGAGATTTGCCCTAAAAAAACCACACCTCAAGATTACGCGGCGAATCTTGGTTGGGGCATCAGAACATGAACGGCGACCGTTGCTGGAAGACGTAAAGCGGAAAATCCGAGAAGGGATCGATGAAGTTTTACATACAGCGCAGTCGCTACGAAAAGACCATGGAGTCTTGCTTCCTATCTTGTCCCCGGAGTGGGACTGGGTTCCTATATGTGAGGTCACCCCGTCACACACAATCTCCGCTTTTGAGGGAAACAAGTCGGAAGTTCGCGTAACGCTTCATCTGGATGAGCTTATTGATAACACGACGACCATTGAGCTAGATGGTCATGGCATATCTCACCTAATTGGTATATCGATAGATGGAAACCAGATTCCAAAATTGGAGCGGTCAGACAACGGCGGGATGCTTGCTGTGGTTAAGTCTTCGGTACCCACATTGCCTTTCCTGCTCCATGATGTCTTACTTGATATGGCAATGATTCATGCAAGGGCTCAGCCGTGGACAGGCATACGAGATCACTTGAGCGCCCAGGTCGTGGCAAGCGTTAAAGCGCAGTTCGCGCAAAAAAACAATCTGATTGGCCATGCTGCTTATGGTTCAGGAGAAGGTAATCGTTATTTCCCGCTCGCGGCATTCGCACGAACAGTGACCCCCAGAAATCGCTCGGCAAACAGCGATCTAGACCTAACATCGTATGTTGCTCTATGGTCAAATTTTGCCTCGTTCGCCAAGCAGACGGCTAATTTACCGATCCCTTGCGAAAGAGAGCATATTGCTGAGCGGATAGCCCGCTCGCACGTAAATGGCGGTCAGCTTTCTATCGCGAAGTTAGCCCGCGACATCGGTCAGCTAGCCACTGGTCACTATTGTCTCTACTTCTTAACTCGTGAAGCTGATAGCAAGGCAAAAGTTGTCGAACTAAGCACCTTCTTTCATACATCAAAAGCCCACTTTCGGACGCAACGTTGGATTATCTACCAACGTGATAAAGTTGCTCGACAAGCGGCAATCTTGTTGCATGAGCGGTATATTAGCGTATTTCCATTCTATGTGGGAGAGGAATGATGGCTGTCGATACACAAAATTTCGTAGCCTATGTTGATCTTCTCGGAATAGGCGACGCGAGTCTTGGCGATGGAGACTCCTATTACGATCAATTGCGTCGTTTTCGCTTGGCGTTGTGCGATGCCGTAGACCGACATCTTGACAAGAGCGATGAAGTCTTTGCCTTCAGTGATTGCGCTTTCGCCAACAGCTCAAGCCTTGACCGACTTGGTTCGTATCTTGCGCGGCTACAGTACGTGCTTTGGGATTACAACATCTTCTTGAAGGGTGCTATTTCTCAAGGGGAGCGTGATCATTTCGAGTTTGCAGCCCTTCCAAAACAAAGCAAAGAAATAGTCGCAGATCGTAAGCGAAAGCTGCATGGCTATTGGTTTCCGAAGGCATTTGTCTATCCAGCGTTGCTCGAAAAGAATCTCAAAGGGGTTGCAATTCAAGTCCACGGGAGTGTCAGTGATGAAAAGTGGCTTGAAGTCAATACGACTACTTCAGCCTATTTTCCGACTGACGCAACCAAGAAGCCTATCGTAATCCGGGATATTCGAATTCCAGAGGAACATTTGCCAGCGCTTAATAATTTACTAAAGACATACATGCTCATGAGCCATGGCTCGCGGCGGGTAAGTCGCTACTACGTGCCGCTGATAGTGACTTGGATCAAGAGCTACGATTACTCAAAAATTGGATTCGACTCAAGGACATCGGAGTACTCAGATATCCCTCTACCGGTTAAACATCTTGTGTTCAACCCCAAGATCGCATTTGAAGTAACTGCGCTAGTTGGCGGCGACGTTATCTTCTACTCGTTGCTAGCAAAAATTGCTGTCGAGTGTCAAGTCGAAAAGCTTACTGCGAAGGTCTTTGATTACATCGCTGGCAACAAGCGACTTAGGGCGGCAGCCGAACACATACCGGATGAGATTTGCCCGCTACTAATACGGCAAAGGATGATAGACACGAGGATTCATCATCTATTTAAGACCGGAAAGTGACGTCCAACCCTACGGTCCACCGGACGCTGCGTGATAAAGCCGCGCAGCGCCGGTGACCTTCGGGTTAACCCACATGCTGACACTGGCCGAAGCCCTAGATGACGCTGCTGCGCTGGCTGAATTCAGTGGAGTTCAAGTAATGAGCGTCACGAGTCGCGGAGCCTCTGGGCAGACTCCATTGCATTGGATGGCTGCACTGGGCGATGTCGCTGGAATCGACGTGCTTCTTGCTGCTGGAGCTGACATAGACGCTGCGGATTTCCAAGGCGCCACGCCGCTTCACGAGGCAGTCTCCTCGCGGCAACATGCAGCAGTCCGGACCTTGTTGCAGCGCGGAGCCCGAGCCGACATTCAAAACTCTACTGGCAGAACTCCCTGTGACTCGGCAGAGGAGGAAGGGTACGCTCCGGTATTGAAGGTCTTCAACGATGCAGGTTAACTTGTCAATCGACACGGACGTGCAACTGCAGGAGGCGGCTTCGCCGCGAGTGTTGATGGTCCGTTCATCTTCGCGTTGGATGACTGCTTCGCCGACATAGCAACGGCGGTTCATGGCTGATACCCGCCCGACACTTGAGTCTTGCCGTGCAGGCCCTGGAAAAAAACTTGTACTCGCCTGTCGAAACTCAATCCCTTGGATCGTCGTTGAAGGGGAGCACGTCACCGAATGCGCTCCCCCTCACTCGCAGCAACGACTGAAAGGAATTCAAATGTCTGCTCAAGAACCCATCAAAGGTCCGGCTTCCTACTTTCCATCCATCGAGAAGAAGTACGGCAAACCCATTGCCCACTGGATGCAAGTCCTTGAGAAAGCCGGGCCGCTCAAGCACATGGAACTCGTCGGCCATCTGAAGGCCGAGCATCAGCTGGGGCACGGCCACGCCAATGCGCTGGTCGCGTGGTTTGTGGCACAAAAGAAGTAGGCAGCAAGCTCGCTTGCGAGAGGAACACCATGAGCAAAGTATTCGTCAACATTGGGCTGAGCCTCGATGGCTACATGGCACCGGAAGGCATGACCATGGGCAAGCCTGAATACAAGAACTGGGGCGCCAAGTGGGGTGCGCTGATGGCCTGGGTCATCAATCAACAATATTTCCGAGAGAACCTCAAGCTCGGGCCAGGGGGCGAGACCGGCCCGGTCAATGACCTGCTTCGCAGCACCACGGAGCGCATCGGTGCCAACGTCATGGGCAAGCGCATGTTCGACCAGGGCGAGGTCGCCTGGCCAGAAGAGGCGCCGTTTCACACGCCGGTCTACGTGCTGACCCACGAGAAACGCGAACCTTGGGTGCGCCCCGGTGGGACGACGTTTCACTTCATCAATGACGGGCCGGCGCGTGCCCTGGAGCTGGCGCGGGAAGCCGCAGGTAGCCGTGATGTTCGTATCGCGGGTGGGGCGGACGTGATCCAGCAGTATCTGAACCTGGGTGTCGTCGACGAGCTGGAAATCGCCTTGGCACCGGTGTTGTTCGGCAGCGGGCGGCGTCTCTTCGAGAACCTGCGCGACCCGGGGCCACAGTTTCGCATCGACAGGGTTCTTGATGGACCAGCCGCCACACACTTGCGCTATGTGCGCCAGTGAGGGCGGCCAAACCACCGAAGCACAGCAACACAATTCACTGCCATCAATCATGAAAGCGCCATGACCATGAAGACCACAGAAACCGAAGCATTGCTCCAACTGCTCCAGACCCGCTTCGAGAAACACATGCACCGGCATGCCGGGGCGGCTTGGTCAGACGTGCGCGCCAGGCTCGAAGGCCATCCCGATGCGCTGAAATCGTTGCAAGCGATGGAGGCCACGGGCGGCGAGCCGGACGTTCTGGGGGAGGCCACGGATTCCGGTCACATCGTTTTCTGCGACTGTTCCCCGGAAAGCCCCACGGGGCGCAGAAGCACCTGTTTCGACGCCGAAGCGCGTGCCGCCAGGAAGGAAAACAGGCCCGAGAGCAGCGCGGCCGAGATGGCCGCTGCGATGGGCATTGAGCTGCTGACGGAGGAGCAGTACCGGGCGCTGCAGGCGCACGGTGAGTTTGACTTGAAGACGTCCAGCTGGCTCCAGACGCCGCCGGAGGTCCGGGCGCTCGGTGGGGCCCTGTTTGGTGACCGGCGCTACGGCCGGGTGTTCATCTATCACAACGGCGTGCAGTCGTACTACGCGGCCAGGGGTTTTCGGGGTTGGCTGCGGGTCTGAGTCTTGGCGTGCCGACCGCCCGGCGTTGGCCAGGTTTCTGAACTATCCTCCCGAGACATGATAAAAGTCGCCCAGCTGTTGATGTCTGCCTGCCTGTTGGTCGGCTGTGCGTCTTACGACCCCATCGTCGCGCCTGACCTGGAGCCGGGTCGCCTACCGCCGCCCGACGTCACGCTCAGTATTGCCGGCCTGGGCCCCTGCACCGACAACCCGGACCGCAGCCTGCACCTGAAAGCGGGCGAGCCGGTCACCGTGCTGGTCCACGGCTGTTTCGGATCTTCGGGCCAGTTCCGTGCGCTGGCACAGGTGCTGGCCTTCCAGGGCCAGCAATCGGCCTGCTTCACCTACGACGACCGCGCGGCGCTCGACGACAGCGCGGGTGCCCTGCGCAGCGCCGCCACGCAACTCACCGCGCTGTCTGGCGGCCCACCCGTCACCGTCGTCGGTCACAGCCAGGGCGCACTGATCGCACGCAGAGCGCTGACCGATGCAGTGGAGCCGGCACCGTCATTGCCAGCCCCCCAGGCTGTGAACTGGCGGCTGGTGACCATCTCCGGTCCGTTCTCCGGCATCGACGCGGCCAGCACCTGTGGCAAGAACTGGCTCTACCCTCTGACGCTGGGCCTGTTGCCGCTGAGCTGCCACATCTTCACCGGCCCAAAGTGGAAAGACATCACGTTTTCGTCAGACTTCATCACCGAGCCCGGTCAGCTGCTGGCGGGGGTCAACTACCTGAAGATAGACACCGCTGAAGAGGGCACTTGCCGCCGCGAAGCCAACGGCCGTTGCCTGGAAAGCGATGACATTTTCTCGTTGGCCGAGCAACGCAATGCACGGGTCGAAACCGGCGCCGCAGTGGACCGCGTGCAGGTGCAGGCCGGCCACGTGGAGATCGTGGGCGACAAGCTGCGGGCGCCGACCAAGCTGATCACGGTACTGCAAGACAAGGGGGTGCTGCGCCTCGTAGCCGCCAGCCGCAGGGAAGCGTTTGAGCGGATGTTGGCGGTGGCGTATGGCCTGCAGTCGGATGCCTTGCGCAGGCCGGCGGTCTCCCGTTGATGCTCTGTTCATGAGCCACCGCACAACAAGCGGCTGAACCGGTTCATGCGACGTGGTTATTTCAAGGTGGATACGACGTGGTGGCTGGACGCAGAGAAGATGGCGGGCCGCGATCTGAAGTGGCAACGCCATGGCCATTCAGAAGACCGGGTCCACCAACACCGAAAGGATCTCGATGACCACCGCACTTGCTCTCATCATCAAACACAAGACGCAGCCTGGCCAACGCGAGGAAGTTCGAAAGGTCTGGGAGAAGCACATGGCCCCAGCCATTGCGGCCAACCCGGGCCATACCGCTTACTTCTACTGCTTCGACAATGCAGACCCCGATTCCATCTGCGCATTCCAGCAATACTCGAGCGCTGAAGCGTCCCAAGACTTCCTGAAAACGAGCACCTACGCCGCGTATCTGAAAGACGTGGAGCCTTTGCTGGTCGGTCCTCCCCAAGTCACGGCGCTCACGCCCATGTGGTCCAAAGTGGCCTAAACCCTTGCGGGCGCCCCCATCGTTGAAACAGAGGGCAACAAGATGAAGATGGTTCTGACGTCGGCGACGAATCCCGATGAGTACATGGCTTGTCTCGGCGGCTGGCAACAAAGCTATGCACAGGCCTTGCGCTCGGTGGTTCGCAGCGCCGCACCCGAGCTGGAAGAGCGGCTGAAGTGGGGCCACATCGTCTACTTCGCCCATGGCCCGGTGCTGCTCATTCGGGCGGAACCCACCCGCGTGTTGTTTGGTTTCTGGAAAGGTCAGCGCCTGCGGCACATCGAGCCCCGCCTGAGGCCAGGCGGGAAGTACCAGATGGCCACCCTGGAGCTGAAAGAGGGCACGCCGTTCCTCCAGGAAACCGCTGTTCGTCTGGCCACGGAGGCTTCTACACTCGCCCGTCATGAGTAACCCCGTCTCGAACCTCGCTGAGCTGCTTCAAACCATGCAGCCCTCGCTGAACGAGGGGGTCTACGTCTTTGCTTCCGTGCCGCCAGACACCGACACCCGCTCGCTGGAGCCGATCGCCACGTTTCGGGAAGCCGAAGGCCTCACGCTCATCGTGGAGGAACAGCGGGCGCTGAAGGCGGGGCTGCCCGTGTTGTTCCGCGCCGCGTGGATCACGCTCACGGTGCATTCCGATCTCCAGGCCGTGGGGCTCACGGCCGCCGTCGCCGCCGCGCTGGCCCTGGCCCACATCAGCTGCAACGTCGTGGCCGCGGCGTTTCACGACCACATCTTTGTGCCCGTCGAGTCGGGGGGCGAAGCACTGGCCGCCTTGCAGCAGCTTCAGCGGCGCAGCGGCCAGGGTGCCGGGTAGGCCTTCGGCCAAGAGCTTGCCTCGCCTGGCAACGGCCTTCAGCGCCGCGCCAGATCGTCCAGCAGGAACCGCGCCGTCGCCACGTTCGTCGCACACGGCACGTTGTGCACGTCGCAGGCACGCAGCAGCGCGCTGATGTCGGGTTCGTGGGGCTGGGCGGTCATGGGGTCGCGCAGGAAGACCACGGCGTCCACCTCGCCCATGGACAGCCGCGCGCCGATCTGCAGGTCGCCGCCGAGCGGGCCGCTGAGCAGGCGTTCCACGTTGAGGCCCGCTTCCGCCTGCAGGCGGGCGCCGGTGGTGCCGGTGGCCATGAGCGTGTGTTGTCGCAGCAGCGGCGCGAACTCGGTGGCCAGGGCCACCATGTCGTTCTTTTTCATGTCGTGGGCGACGAGGGCGATTCTCATGGTGGGCGGCTCGGGTTCGTTGTTTCGTCAGCGGGTGGGCAGGCCGTGCTGCTGCCGCAGGTGCTCCAGCAGTTCGGCGCAGGCGTCTTCGATGATGTCGAGCACGTGCTCGAAGCCGGCCGCGCCGCCGTAATACGGGTCGGGCACGTCGGGCGAGTTCACGCGGCGGCTGTGCTGGGTGAGCAGGCGCACCTTGTGGGCGTGTTCGGGCGGGCACAGGTCCAGGGTGTCGCGCAGGTTGGCTTCGTCCATCACCAAGACGTGGTCGGCGGCGGCGCAGTCGCTGGCGCTCAGGCGGCTGGCGCGCAGGTCCGACAGGTCGTAGCCGCGCCGGGCGGCGTGGGCCTGGCTGCGTTCGTCGGGCGGGGCGCCCACGTGGTAGCCGTGGGTGCCGGCGGAGACGACGGTGATGTGTTCCTCCAGGCCCGCCTGGCGAACGCAGTGGCGAAACACGCCGTGCGCGCTGGGGCTGCGGCAGATGTTGCCCATGCAGACAAAGAGCACGCGCACGGGCGGCGCGGCGGGCTTCTCTGGAGCGCTCACTGGCCGGCTTTCTCCATGGCCTTGGCCATGGTCTTGCCCAGCTCCACGCCCCATTGGTCGTAGGCGTTGATGCCCCAGATGGCGGCCTGGGTGAACACCTTGTGCTCGTACAGCGCGATCAGCGCGCCCAGGCTGCGCGGGGTGAGCGCGTCGAGCCAGATGGTGCTGCTGGGCACGTCGCCCTTGAAGGCGCGCTGGCTCACGAAGACTTCCGCCTGTTCGGCGCTCAGCCCTTCGGCCTGCAGGGCGGCCAGGGTGTCGGCTGCGTTGCGGCCCACGGCCAGGGCCTGGGCCTGGGCGCGCAGGTTGAGGTTCACCACGCGGTGGTGTTCGGCGGCCAGGGGCAGGGGGGTGTCTTCGCTCTGCACGCCGATGAATTCCACCGGCACGCGGTGCGTGCCCTGGTGCAGCAGCTGGAAGTAGGCGTGTTGCCCGTCGATGCCCAGGCCGCCCCAGAGGATGGGGCCGGTGTCGGTGTCGCAGGGCTGGCCGTCTTTGCGGGTGCGTTTGCCGTTGCTTTCCATGTCCATCTGCTGCACGAAGGGCGCGAAGCGCACCAGGCGGCTGGGGTAACACGAGAGTAGCTGGGTGGGGCAGTGCAGGAAGTTGCGGTTCCACACGCCGCTCAGGGCCAGGACGATGGGCAGGTTCTGCGCCAGCGGGGCGCTGCGGAAGTGCGTGTCCATGGCCTGGCCGCCGGCCAGGAATTCGCGGAACGCGGACGAGCCGATGGCCAGCGCCAGCGGCAGGCCGAGCGCGGACCACACCGAGTACCGGCCGCCCACCCAGTCCCAGAAGGTGAAGGTGTGTTCGGCGGGGTAGCCGGCGGCGCCGGACTTCTGCGGCGCGGCGGTGATGGCGACCAGGTGCGGGCTTTGCGCCGCGCCGGTGATGCCCGCGTCTTCCAGCCAGCCACGCGCGGAGGCGGCGTTGGTCATGGTTTCTTGCGTGGTGAAGGTCTTGCTGGCCACGATGATGAGCGTGGTGAGCGGGTTCAGGCCGCGCAGCGTGCTGTGCAGCGCCCAGGCGTCGGGGTTGCTGACGAAGTGCACGCGCACGCCCGGGCCCTGGGCGTGGTGGCCGTCGCTGCACCACGGGGCCAGCGCGTCGGCCGCCATGCGTGGGCCGAGGTCGGAGCCGCCGATGCCGATGTTCACCACGTCTGTGATGGCCAGGCCGGTGCTGCCTTTGACTTCACCGGCACGCACACGGTCGGCGAAGGCGCAGACGCGGTCCAGCTCGGCCTGCACCTGCTGCTGGATGTCCGCACCCCAGGGCGCATCGTTGCCGGTGGCGCCGGGTGTGCCGCGCAGCGCCACGTGCAAGACGGCGCGCTGCTCGCTGGTGTTGATGGTGTCGCCGCGGAACATGGCGTCGCGCTGGGCTTCCACGCCGGCCTGGCGGGCCAGGTCCATCAGCGCGGCCCACACGGCGCCGTCCAGCGCCTGGCGGCTGAAGTCGATCTGGATGCCGGTGCCGCTGGCGGCGACCTGCATCTGCTCGCGCCCGGGGGCGGCGAGGCGTTCGCGCAGGTGGGGCTGGGGTTCGGCGGCGAGGGCGGCGAGCTGTTGCCAGGCGGGGAATTGGGTGGGGTTGGTCATGTGCGATCCCTTTGAATGGTTTGAGTTTCGCATGCTCGCCAGTGGGGTTTTCGACGTGGCAGCGGAGGTGCGAGACGGGCCAGGATGCCGCAGAACCGGCCTCGCCGGGCCGCTGGCATCGCCCCCTGGGGGTGACGCAAGCGGCGCGGGGGGAACCTACCCCGCCGCCAGCGCGGTGGCTTCGCGCGCCAACTGCGTGATGCGCTTCCAGTCGCCCGCGGCCAGCGCGTCGGCCGGCGTGAGCCAGGAGCCGCCGGCCATGGCCACGTTGGGCAGCTTCAGGAAGTCTTTCAGGTTCTCGGGGCTCACGCCGCCGGTGGGACAGAACATCACGTCGGGGATGGGCGCGCCCAGCGCCTTGAGCATGCCCAGGCCGCCGGCCTGCTGCGCGGGGAACAGCTTCATCAGCGTGAAGCCCTGTTCGCGCCGGTGCATCACCTCGCCGGGCGTCATCACGCCGGGGATGAAGGGCAGCCTGGCGGCTTTGACGGCTTCGACCAGTTCGTCGGTGCAGCCGGGCGAGAGCGCGAAGCTGGCGCCCGCGTCGATCACGCGCTGCACTTCGGCCACGCGGGTCACCGTGCCGGCGCCGGTGTGCATCTGCGGCACGGCCTTGGCCACGGCTTCGATGCTGGCGAGCGCGGCGTCGGAACGCAGGGTGATTTCCATCACGTCGATACCGCCTTCAAGCAGGGCGTGGGCCAGCGGCACGGCGTGGGCCGGGTCGCTGAGCACGATGACGGGCACGACGCGGGAGGTGAAGGCGGGGCGGGAGAAACAGGTGGTGGTCATGGGGGTGTCCAGTTCAGGGGCGGTCGCCAAACAAGGGAGAGGCGCCGGATTCCGCAGTGCTCGCGTGCGCGCGGAACAGGCCAAACAGTTCACGGCCGGTGCCGTGGGCGTTGTGGCTCAGGTCGGGATGGTGGATGTTGCGCGCGGCCAGTGTGGCGGCGTCCACTTCCAGCTCTAGCACGCCGCGCTCGCAGTCCAGCGTGATCCAGTCGCCGTCCATCACGCGGGCAATCGGGCCGTCGGCCAGGGCTTCGGGGCTGAGGTGGATGGCGGCGGGCACCTTGCCCGAGGCGCCGCTCATGCGGCCGTCGGTGACCAGGGCCACCTTGAAGCCTTTGTCCTGCAGCACGGCCAGCGGCGGCGTGAGCTTGTGCAGCTCGGGCATGCCGTTGGCGCGCGGGCCCTGGTATCGCACCACGGCGATCAGGTCCTTGTTGATCTGGCCGTTGTTGAACAGGGCCAGCAGATCTTGCTGGTCGCTCACCACCACGGCCTGGGCACGCACCACACGGTGCTCGGGCTTCACGGCCGACACCTTGACCACGCTGCGCCCCAGGTTGCCCTTGAGCAGGCGCAGGCCGCCGTCGGCGCTGAAGGGTTCGGCCACCGGGCGCAGCACGCTGGTGTCGCCGCTGGTGGTGGGCACCGGGCGCCAGGCGAGGGCACCGTCGTCCAGCCAGGGTTCGTTGACGTAGGCCGTGAGGCCCGCGCCCATCACCGTCATGACGTTGGCGTGCAGCAGGCCGTGGGTGAGCAGTTCGTGCATCAGGAAGCCCATGCCGCCGGCGGCGTGGAAGTGGTTCACGTCGGCGCTGCCATTGGGGTAGACGCGCGCCAGCAGTGGCACCACGGCGGAGAGTTCGGCGAAGTCGTCCCAGTCGATCAGCACGCCGGCGGCGCGCGCCATGGCCACGAGGTGGATGGTGTGGTTGGTCGAGCCGCCGGTGGCGAGCAGGCCGATGATGCCGTTGACGATGGTGTTGACGCTCAGGATGTCGGCCAGGCAGACCGCGGGCTCGCCGGTGCGGCCGGTGTTGGCCACGGCGCGCTGCATCGCGGCCTGGGTGAGGGCGTCGCGCAGCGGCGTGCCGGGGTTCACGAACGACGCGCCGGGCAGGTGCAGGCCCATGATCTCCATGAGCATCTGGTTGCTGTTGGCGGTGCCGTAGAAGGTGCAGGTGCCGGGGCTGTGGTAGGCCTGGGCCTCGCTCTCCAGCAGCGCCTCACGGCCCACCAGGCCCTGCGCGTACTGCTGGCGCACCTTGGCCTTGGCGTCGTTGGAGAGGCCCGAGGTCATGGGGCCGGCGGGTACGAAGACCGCGCTCAGGTGGCCGAACTGCGCCGCGCCCATGAACAGGCCGGGCACGATCTTGTCGCAGATGCCGAGGAAGAGCGCGGCGTCGAACACGTTGTGCGACAGCGCCACCGAGGTGGCCAGCGCGATCACGTCGCGCGAGAACAGCGAGAGCTCCATGCCCGCGGCGCCCTGCGTGACGCCGTCGCACATGGCGGGCACGCCGCCGGCCACCTGCGCGGTCACGCCCAGGGCGTGCGCGTACTCGCGCAACCGTTCGGGGTAGTGCTCGTAGGGCTGGTGGGCCGAGAGCATGTCGTTGTAGGCGGTGACGATGCCCACGTGTGGCGCGCGCTCGGCGTGGATCTTGAGCTTGTCGTTGGCAGGCAGGGCGGCCGTGGTGTGCGCCATGTTGGCGCAGCCCATGCCGCTGCGCTGCGTGCCGGTCTTGCGCTGCGCGGCCATGCTGGCGAGGTAGGTGGCGCGGGTGGCAGCGCTGCGCTGGGCGATGCGCTCGGTCACGTGGGCGATGGTGGGGTGCAGGGGGGTTGTGTTCATGAGGCGTTTCCTGTTCATGTCATCCAGACGCTCACGGGGGTCTGGGTCTGGTTGATCACCAGCGAGATCGGAAGTGCCGCGTCCGCCTGTTGGGCGGCTCGGCGGTAGACGGCGAGCTTGTTCTCGCCAGCGATGGACAGCACCAGCTCACGCGCGGCCAGCAGGGCGCTGAGGGTGAAGCTGATGCGCGCATGCGGCGCAGTGTCGGGCACCACCCAGGCCAGGCGCTGATCGGTGGCGATGGCTCGCGCGTAGCCGGGCGCGGCGGGGAACAGCGAAGCGGTGTGCGCGTCTTCGCCCATGCCGAGCACGGCCACGTCCAGCGGCCAGGGCAGGGCGGCGATGCGTTCTTCGGCGTCGCGCACCAGCGCGTCCAGCACTTCGGCATTGAACTTCGGCGCGAGTTCGCGGAAGAACGGCACGAAGCGGGCAGCCGAGGCGCGGCCTTGCAGCAGGTGGCGGGCCACCAGGGCGGTGTTGCTGTCGGCGTGGTCGCGCGGGACCACCCGCTCGTCCACCAGCACGACGGTCACTTTCGCCCAGTCCAGGTCCTGCTCGCACAGGGCTTCAAACATGGGAATGGGCGACTTGCCGCCCGACACCGCGAGGCTGGCCTTGCCGCGCGCGGCGATGGCGCTGCGCAGGGCGTTGGCGATGTGCTCCGCGAGGGCCGCGGGGGGGGCGTTGGGGTGTTCGGTTACCGCCATCAGGACTCCTCTACCCAGGAAGAGCCTTCGCGCGCCATCAAGGCGGAAGACGCCGCCGGCCCCCAGCTGCCCGCTGTGTACGACTTGGGCTTTTCGTTGAGCTGTTGCCAGCCGTTGATGATGGGCTCAACCCAGCTCCAGGCGGCTTCCAGTTCGTCGCGGCGCATGAAGTGCGTGAGGCGGCCTTTGATGACGTCGATCAGCAGGCGCTCGTAGGCTTCGGCGCGGCGCTCGGAGAAGGCGGTTTCCAGGTCGAGGTTCAGGCTCACCGGGCGCAGGCGCATGCCGCTGCCGGGCTCCTTGGCCATCATCTGCAGCTGGATGTGTTCTTCCGGCTGCAGGCGGATCATCAGGCGGTTGACCGACTGGCGCGGCGAGTCCTGGAAGATGGTGAAGGGCAGGTCGGCGAACTCGATCACGATCTCGGACTGGCGCGCCGCCATGCGCTTGCCGGTGCGCAGGAAGATGGGCACGTTGGCCCAGCGCCAGTTGTTGATGTGGGCCTTGAGGGCCACGAAGGTTTCGGTGCTGCTGTGGGGCGGGACGTTGGCTTCCTGCAGGTAGCCCAGGGCGGCGCCGCCGTTGGCCGCGCCCGCGGTGTACTGTCCGCGCACGGTGTCCTTGGCCACGTCGGCCATGGTCATGGGGCGCAGCGAGCGCAGCACCTTGAGCTTTTCGTCGCGCACGGCGTCGGGGTCGAGCGACACCGGCGGCTCCATGGCCACGATGCACAGCAGCTGCAGCAAGTGGTTCTGCACCATGTCGCGCATGGCGCCAGTGCCGTCGTAGAAGCCGGCGCGGCTGCCCACGCCCACGCTCTCGGCCACAGTGATCTGCACGCTCTTGATGTAGGGGCTGCGCCAGAGCGGTTCGAAGATGGTGTTGCCGAAGCGCAGGACCATCAGGTTCTGCACCGTTTCCTTGCCCAGGTAGTGGTCGATGCGGAAGATCTGCTGTTCCTGGAAATACTGGCCCACGTCGTCGTTGATCTGCCGCGCCGAGGCCAGGTCGTGGCCCAGCGGCTTTTCCAGCACCACGCGCGAGTTCGCGTCGATAAGGCCGGCACCGGCCAGGTTGGCGCAGATGCCCACGAACAGGCTGGGCGCGGTGGCCAGGTAGTACACGCGGTCCGAGCCGGGCTGCAGGGCGGCGCCGAGCGCGGCGTAGTCGGGCGCCTGCGTGGCGTCGAGGGCGACATAGTCCAGCCGCTCCAGGAACCCCTGCCACGAGGCCATGTTGTAGGCCTTGGCCTCGATGAAGCCGGGCACTTTTTCCTGGATGAATTCGACGAAGGCGGCGCGGTCCCAGGGCTGGCGGCCCAGCGCGTGGATGCGGGTGGACGCGGGCAGGTTGTTGTGCAGGTGCGCCATGTACAGCGCGGGCAGCAGCTTGCGCACCGAGAGGTCGCCCACCCCGCCAAAGATCACCAGATCGAGTGGGGAAGCCGCGGCGGAGGGGGGCGTGGAGGTGGTCATGTCTCTAATTTAGTTACGCGAATGATGGGATTTTAATGTAATCAAGTTACATGCAGGTTACCGGTTGTGATCGGATTTTTCGCGGGTTCCGACGCACCGGTGACCTGGGTTCAAAGCGCATTGAACACCGGCGGCACGGCGGCCACGCGCGCCACCACCTCGGCCAGGCTGGGTGGCACGCAGCCGGTCTGCATCACGCACAGGCTGGCGCTGGCCACGGCCCGGCCCAGGATGTGGTGCACGTCTTCGGCGTCCAGCGCGATCTGGTCGGCGTGGCGGGCGGCCTGCACCACCGGGCGTTCGAGCAGGGCGGCCAGCAGGCCGGCCAGGAAGCAGTCGCCCGCGCCCACGGTGTCGGCCACTCGCACGGGCTGCGGCTCGGCGGCCTGCCAGCCGCGGCCGTCGCGGTGCAGCAGCACGGCGCCTCGGGGCCCGAGCGTGAGGGCCAGCCAGGTGGCGGGCGTGGCCCGCAGCAGCTCGCGGGCCCCCTGCAGCGGGTCGGCGGCGGTGAAGCCCAGCGTGACCAGATCGTCGTCGCTCACCTTGACGAGGTGGGCCTGGCCGAGCGCGGCCATGACGCTGGCCTGGTAGGCCGCCATGTCCGGCACGATGGCCGGGCGCAGGTTGGCGTCGACCGCCACGAAGCGCCCGGCGGCGCGTTGGGCCATGAGCCAGGGCAGGTATTTGGCGCTGTCGTCGGCCACCAGGGCCAGGCAGCCGGTGGCCACCAGCTTGAGCTGTGTTTCGGCCGCGCACTGGCGGGTCATGTGGGTGGCATTGACCTGGCGGTCGGCCACGCCGTCTCTGTAGAAGCTGTAGCTGGCCTTGCCCTGTTCGTCCAGGCCCACCACCGCCAGCGAGGTGGGTTCGTGGGCCGGGGTTGCCTGCGCCAGCGCCACGCCCGCCTGGTGGATGCCCTCGGCCAGCAGGCGGCCGAAGCGGTCGCCCGAGAGCGGGTTGAGGTAGAGCGTGCCCACGCCCTGCAGGCCCAGGGCACGGCTCAGGTTGTAGACCGCGCCCCCGGCGCAGGGGCGCAGCCGGCCGTCGGCCTCTTCGATCAGATCGATCAGGGCCTCGCCGGCGGTGGCGACATGTAACGGTTGCTGCTGTTTAGGGAAAACCATAACTAAATCCAGTTGATTTATTAACCTGAAGCGAAATATAGTTCAGCCACTCCGCAGCGCCCACCGTGTAAACCCCAAGGGGGCTGGCTGCCGAGGTTTGAGTCCCGTTTGTCCGTCCATCATCCATCCCTTCGAGGAGACACCTGTGAAAAAACTCGTTCCCGCCTTCGCCTTCACCGCCCTGGCCCTGGCCGTCGGCATGGCTTCCGCCGCCGAACCCGTGATCGGCCTGATCACCAAGACCGAGTCCAACCCCTTCTTCGTGAAGATGAAGGAAGGCGCCACCGCCGAAGCCACCAAGCTCGGCGCCAAGCTGTTGTCGGCCGCGGGCAAGACCGACGGCGACAACGCCGGCCAGGTGACCGCGATGGAAAACATGATCGCCGCGGGCGCCAAGACCATCCTGATCACCCCCAGCGACGCCAAGGCCATCATCCCCGCCATCAAGAAGGCGCAGAAGCAGGGCGTGATGGTGATCGCGCTGGACAGCCCGACCGACCCGGCCACCGCCGTGGACGCGCTGTTCGCCACCGACAACTACAAGGCCGGTGTGCTGATCGGCCAGTACGCCAAGGCGGCCATGGGCGGCAAGAAAGCCGTCATCGCCACGCTCGACCTGTTCCCCGGCCACCCGGTGGGCGCCCAGCGCCACAACGGCTTCCTGAAGGGCTTTGGCCTGACCGCCCCCGACGCCAAGAGCAACAACCTCGGTGGCGCCGCCGCCGGCGTGGCCTGCATGGCCGACAGCTTCGGTGACGCAGCCAAGGGCCAGACCGGCATGGAAAACTGCCTGCAGAAGAACCCCGGCATCAATCTCGTCTACACCATCAACGAACCCGCCGCCGCCGGTGCCTACAAGGCGCTCAAGGCCGCTGGCAAGGAAAAAAACGTGGTCATCGTCTCGGTGGACGGCGGCTGCGCCGGTGTGAAAGACGTGGGCGCGGGCGTGATCGCCGCCACCAGCCAGCAGTACCCGCTGAAGATGGCCGCCATGGGCGTGGCCGCGGGTGTGGAATACGCCAAGACCGGCAAGAAGGTCAGCGGCTACACCGACACCGGCGTGACCCTGATCGCGGACAAGGCGGTGGCCGGCGTCGACAGCAAGGACGTGAAGACGGGTATGGACCTCTGTTGGGGTAATAAATAAGGGACACCCCCCTGCGCCGCTTTGCGGCTTCCCCCCTCTCTGGCGCCTTCGGCTTGGAGGGGGGACGGCACCTCGGGCCGGCGGAGCCGGACCCTTGGTGCCCCTGGTGGGGGATCGCCTCGCTTCGCTTGGCGACTTGCGCCTTCTCTGTTCCTTTGACTGAGTGAGCCTGCGTTAGACGGGTACTCCGTGAGCATCGCCCCGGACTGAACGGGGAGTTGCTGCCACCACATTTCTTCTGATTGGACGGGCTACCGCCATGAACTCCCTCAAAGCCAAACTTCCGCCCATGGGCACGCTCGGGCCTTTCATTGCCCTGGTGGTTGCCTGCGGGTTCTTTGCCACGCAGAGCGACCGCTTTCTGTCGCTGCAGAACTTCTCGCTGATCCTGCAGCAGGTGATGGTGGTGGGCACCATCGCCATCGGCCAGACCCTCATCATCCTGACCGCCGGCATCGATCTGTCGTGCGGCATGATCATGGCGCTGGGCAGCATCGTGATGACCAAGATGGGCGCCGATTTCGGTCTCTCCGCGCCGGTCGCGATCACGCTGGGCATCGGCGCCACGGCGCTGTTTGGCCTGGTCAACGGCCTGCTGGTCACCAAGGCCAAGCTGCCGCCCTTCATCGTCACGCTGGGCACGCTGAACATTGCCTTCGCCATCACCCAGCTGTACTCGGGCTCGCAGACCGTCACCGAGGTGTCCGACGGCATGACCTGGCTGGGCAACTCGTTTCGCATCGGCGAGACCAACATCCTCTACGGCGTGGTGCTGATGCTCGCGCTCTACCTGATCACCTGGCTGTTCCTGCGCGAGACCGCGCCGGGCCGCCACATCTACGCCGTGGGCAACAGCCCCGAGGCCACACGCCTCACCGGTATTTCCACCGACAAGGTGCTGCTGGGCGTGTACGTGCTGGCCGGGGTGTTCTACGGCATCGCCTCGCTGCTGTCCGTGGCACGCATCGGCGCCGGTGACCCGAACGCCGGGCAGACCGAAAACCTCGACGCCATCACCGCCGTGGTGCTGGGCGGCACCAGCCTGTTCGGCGGCCGCGGCATCGTCCTGGGCACCCTGGTGGGCGCGCTCATCGTGGGTGTGTTCCGCAACGGCCTCACGCTCATGGGCGTGTCCTCGGTCTACCAGATCCTGGTCACGGGTGTGCTGGTCATTCTTGCCGTGCTCACCGATCAAATGTCCCGCAAAGGAGCCCGCTGATGTCTACCGCACCCAATGCCCAAAGCCCGCTCGTGATCCAGGCCAAGGGTCTGGTCAAACGCTACGGCCAGGTCACCGCGCTCGACGGTGCTGACTTCGAACTGCGTGCCGGGGAAATCCTGGCCGTGATCGGCGACAACGGCGCCGGCAAGTCCTCGCTGATCAAGTGCCTGGCCGGCGCCACGATTCCCGACGAAGGCGAGATCTACCTGGACGGCCAGCGCGCCCACTTCAAGAGCCCGATCGACGCGCGCCGCGCCGGCATCGAGACGGTCTACCAGGACCTCGCCGTGGCCCCGGCCATGACGATCGCCGAGAACCTGTTCCTCGGCCGCGAAATCCGCCGCCCCGGCTTCCTCGGCAGCGTGCTGCAGGTGATCGACAAGAAGAAGATGCTGGCTGAAAGCATCGCGCGCATGAACGACCTGAAGGTCGGCATCCGCTCCATGACGCAGGCGGTGGAAACGCTCTCGGGCGGCCAGCGCCAGTGCGTGGCCGTGGCGCGCGCTGCGGCCTTCGCGCAGCACGTGGTCATCATGGACGAGCCCACCGCGGCGCTGGGCGTGAAGGAGGGCAACATGGTGCTGGAGCTGATCCGCCGCGTGCGCGACAAGGGCCTGCCCGTGATCCTGATTTCGCACAACATGCCGCACGTGTTCGAGATCGCCGACCGCATCCACATCGCCCGCCTGGGCAAACGCGCGGCCGTGGTCGACCCCAAGCACATCAGCATGAGCGACACCGTGGCCGTGATGACGGGCGCGAAGTCGGTCGACGAGTTGCCTGCGCAAGCTCTGGCGCACTGAAAGACCAAGATGCTCAAAGGCATTGATCCCTTGCTCAGCCCGGACCTGCTCAAGCTGCTGGCCGAGATGGGCCACGACGATGCGGTGGTGCTGGCCGACGCCAACTTCACCGCGATGAGCCTGGGCGCGGGCAAGCCGGTGCTGCGCCTGCCGGGCATCGGCATGGTGCGCACGGTGCAGGCCGTGGCCAGCGTGTTGCCGCTGGCCGAGGACGTGCCGCACCCGGTGGCCTACATGCAGGTCGGCGGTACCGAGGCTGGCTACCGCTCCGCCCTGCAGCGCGAGACGCTGGCGGTGCTGGCCGCCGAAGGCCTGCGGGACGACCAGGCCGAGGCCGTGGAGCGTTACGCGTTCTACGAGCGTGTGAAAAAGGCCTACGCCATCGTCGTCACCGGAGAGCTGGAGCCCTGGGGCAATTTCATCTTGCGCAAGGGCGTGCTCGGCAGCAGCCTGCGGGTGTAGGCATGTCAAACTCGGCGGCTGTGAACGACCCCAAACCGACCGAATCCGCCGACGGGCCTGCCGCCGAACCCAGCCCGGAACCCGCCGACAACCCCCGGTTGCGCCCGCGCGGCTCCAACCAGGTGGGCATGCGCCAGTTCAACGACCGCGTGGTGCTGCAGGCCCTGCGCGTGCACGGCAGTTGCCCCAAGGCCGAGTTGGCGCGGCTCACCGGCCTCACGGCCCAGACCATCGGCCTGATCACCGCCCGGCTCGACGAAGACCAGTTGCTCACGCGCGAAGCGCCGGTGCGCGGGCGGGTGGGCCAGCCTTCGGTGCCGATCGGCCTGAACCCCGACGGTGCCTTCGCCGTGGGCATCAAGATCGGGCGGCGCAGCGCCGACTGGCTGCTGGTGGACTTCACTGGCCACGTGCGCGAGCGCCTGGTGCTGGACTACCCCTTTCCCGACAGCGAAACCCTGCTGCCCGCCATCGGCGAGAACCTGAACCGCCTGCTCGACGGGCTGGGCGCGCTGCGCAGCCGCGTGGTGGGCGTGGGCGTGGCCGCGCCGTTCCAGCTGGGTGGCTGGCACCGCATGCTGGGCCTGACCGAAGCGCAGTCGCAGGCCTGGAACCAGATCGACCTGGCCGCCGAGGTGCAGCGCCTGACCGAGCTGCCGGTGAGCTACGCCAAGGACACCGCCGCCGCCTGCGTGGCCGAGCTGCTGCAGGGGCGCGGGCGCGACCTGCACAGCTACCTCTACCTGTTCATGGACACCTTCGTGGGCGGCGGGCTGGTGATCAACTCGCACCTGCACCGCGGCACCCACGGCAACGCCGCCGCGGTGGCTTCCCTGCCGTTGCAGGTAGCGGTGCCCCACATGAAGGAGCTGCCCGCGCAACTGATCAGCCAGGCCTCGCTGTGGGACCTGGAACAGCGCTTTCGCGAACACGCGCTCGACCCCATGGCCGCCTACGATGCGCGCGCCATGCAGGCGCCCTGGTTGCCCTACACCCGCGAGTGGATCGCCCGCGCCGCGCTCGCGCTGGCGCACTGCATCGTGTCGGGCACCGCCTTTCTGGACCTGGACGCGGTGGTGGTGGACGGCTCCACCGCCGCGCCCTTGCTGCAAGGCCTGCTGCTGCAGACCACCGAGGCGCTCAAGGCCTACAACTGGGAAGGCCTGCAGCAGATGCCGCGGCTGGAGCTGGGCAGCATCGGCTCGGACGCGCGCGCGCTCGGTGGCGCGCTGCTGCCGCTGCACGCGTGCTTCGCGCCGGACCGGGACGTGTTCCTGAAGGTCTGACGGTCTGGAACCCCCTTTGACGGGTAGCGCGAAGCGCTGCGGGGGTGTTTCCCTTCAAGCCTGTAGGAAGAGGCCGCCCCAGGGTTCGAACACGATGGTGCCGCCTTCAATGCGGGCGCCGCCCAGGCCGCTGCCTTCGAGCACACGGGCGTTCGACCAGTCCGCGGGCAGTGTGAGCGAGGCCGGGGTCTCGCTGAAATTGAAGGCGCAGAGCACGCGTTGCGAGGCTGCGGTGCGCACGTAGGCCAGCACCTGTTCGCTCACGGGCAGCAGGTCCATGTCGCCCTGCCACAGCGCGGGCTGATCGCGCCGCCAGTGGAGCAGCTGCGTGAAGTAGCTGAGCAGTGAGCCGGCGTCACCCCGCTGGCGGTCCACCGCGAGGGGCCGGTGCTCCGGCGGCACCGGCAGCCAGCAACGTTCACTGTCGGAGAAGCCGGCGTGGGGCGCCTCGGCGGTCCAGGGCATGGGGGTTCTGCAGCCGTCGCGGCCCTTGACCTCGGGCCACATGCTGATGCCGTAGGGGTCCTGCAGGTCTTCAAATGCGATGGTGGCTTCGGGCAGGCCCAGCTCTTCGCCCTGGTACAGGCAGATGGTGCCGCGCAGGCTCATCTGGAAGGCCGCGGCCAGGCGCAGCAGGCACGGGTCGGGGTGCTCGCCACCCCAGCGCGTGCTCACCCGCGCCACGTCGTGGTTGGACAGCGCCCAGCAGGGCCAGCCGTCGCCCGCCACGCGCTGGAACTGATCGATCACGTTGTGCAGGAAGGGCGCGCCGTGTGATGCGCCGAGCAGGGTGAAGCAGTAGGCCATGTGCAGCTTGTCGCTGCCACCGGTGTAGTCGGCCATCATGGTCAGCCCGGCCTCGTCGCCGATCTCGCCGACCATGGTGGTGTCGTGGTACTGGTCCACCAGGCTGCGCAGGCGTCGCAGGAAACCCAGCGCTTCGGGCTGGCTCTTGTCGTACCGGTGGTGCTGCCACGAATAGGGGTTGGACGAGGGGGCCGAAGGGTCTTCGACCAGCGGCACGCCGCGCCCCGGGTTGTCGCGCAGGGCCGCGTCGTGGAAGCAGAAGTTGATGGCGTCGAGGCGGTAGCCGTCCACACCGAGCTCCAGCCAGAACTTCACGGTGGCGAGCAGCGCGTCCTGCACCTCGGGGTTGTGGAAGTTCAGGTCGGGCTGGCTGCTGAGGAAGTTGTGCAGGTAGTACTGGCGCCGGCGCGTGTCCCACTGCCAGGCGCTGCCGCCGAAGATGGAGAGCCAGTTGTTGGGTGGGGTGCCGTCGTGGCGGGCATCGGCCCAGACGAACCAGTCGGCCTTGGGGTTGTCGCGGCTGGCGCGGCTCTCGACGAACCAGGGGTGCTGGTCGGAGCAGTGCGAGAGCACCTGGTCGATCATGACCTTGAGGCCCAGCGCGTGGGCGCGGGCCAGCAGGGCCTTGAAGTCGCCCAGGGTGCCGAACATCGGGTCCACGTCGCAGTAGTCGCTGACGTCGTAGCCGAAGTCCTTCATGGGGCTCTTGAAGAAGGGCGAGAGCCAGATGGCGTCGGCACCGAGTGCGGCAATGTGGTCCAGGCGCCGCGTGACGCCGGCCAGGTCGCCGATGCCGTCGCCGTTGCTGTCCTGGAAACTGCGTGGGTAGACCTGGTAGATCACGCCGCCGCGCCACCACGGGTGGTGCTGGGAAAAGGTTTGAGAGTTCATGGATTGGATGAACAGGAGGGGAGGAATTTCAGCGCTTGGGGGCCACGCCAGTGGAGCGCTGCATAAGGGCCTGCAGCCAGCGGGCGCTGTGTTTTGGGGTACGGGTCTGCGTGGCGTAGTCCACGTGAACGATGCCGAAACGCTGGCTGTAGCCCTCGGCCCACTCGAAGTTGTCAAGCAGACTCCAGACATAGTAGCCACGGATGTCAAACCCCGCTTCGATGAGGGTGGACAGCTCGGCCAGATGTGTCTGCAGGTAGTGCGTGCGCATCACATCGTGGCACTCGCCCTGGCTCACGCCGGTGTTGTCGGCGGCACCGTTTTCCGTGATCCAGATCGGCGGCAGGGGCCACTGGGCGCAGAGCTTGCGGACCATCCGGCCCAGTCCCGATGGATAGATTTCCCAGCCGATGTCGGTCAGGGGATGCTCGGCCCCGGTGGGGGGGACGATGGCATAACCCCGGCGGGTTTCGCTGGCGCTGGCGGGCGCGCGTGCGACCGAGCGGGTGTAGTAGTTGAGGCCGATGAAGTCCAGCGGCTGCGCGCAGATGGCCAGGTCTTCACTGCGGCGCTCGTGCGCCCGCGTGCCGATCTGGGCCAGCATCTCGGCGGGCCACTCCCGGCCGAACAGGGGGTTGAGGAACACGTCGTTGCGTTCGAGTTCGGCCAAACGCGCGGCCGCCACGTCCGCGGCGGCGGCGCTGGCCGGGTCGCAGAGTTCGGGGTTGAGCACGATGCCCAGCGCGGTGTCCGACCGCACCGCGCGCCAGGCCTGCACTGCCAGGCCGTGGGCCAGCATGAGGTGGTGGGCCGCGACCAGCGAGGCCTCGCGGTCTTGCAGGCCGGGGGCGAACACGCCCCGGTCGTGGCCCAGAAAGGCGCTGCACCAGGGTTCGTTGAGCGTGGCCACGCGCGGCAGGCGGTCGCCCAGCTCGCGCGCGATCAGGTCGGCGTAGTCGGCGAAGCGCTGCGCGGTGTCGCGGTTCAGCCAGCCGCCTTCCAGGTGCGAGGGCAGGTCCCAGTGGAACAGGGTGGCGTTGGGGGTGATGCCGTGCCGCTGCAGCTCGTCGAGCAGGCGCCGGTAGAAGTCCAGGCCCGCCGGGTTGGGGCGGCCTTGCGCGTCCATCACGCGCGTCCAGGCGATGGAGAAACGGTAGTGCCGCAAGCCCAGCGAGGCCATCAAAGCGACGTCTTCGGGGTAGCGGTGGTAGTGGTCGCAAGCCACCAAGCCGTCGCTGGCGTCCTTGATGCGACCGGGCTGCGCACAGAAATCGTCCCAGATGCTCGGCAGCTTGCCACCCTCGTGGGCGCCCCCCTCGATCTGGAAAGCGGCGGTGGCACAACCCCATTCGAACGAAGAAGGGAAACTCAAAACATCGGTCATCGTTGATTCACAAGAAATGGGGGCGGAGAGAAATGTCCGTTCCAGTACACGCCGAAGATCCGGCTCCGCCGGTCAGAGGGCGTGGTCCCCCTGGGGGGAAGCCGCGCAGCGGCGCAGGGGGGAGCAATGCTCACGGCGCAGGGGGGCTCTACTTCACCGAGCCGGAGAGAAGGCCGCGCACGAAGAAACGTTGCAGCGAGAAGAAGACCAGCACCGGCACGGCGATGGAGACGAAGGCGCTGGCGGTGAGGATTTCCCAGCTCTCGCCGCGCGAGCCGAGCAGGTCGTTGAGCCGGATCGTCAGCACCACCTGGTCGGGGGACTTGCCCAGGAACACCAGCGCGATCAGGAAGTCGTTCCAGACCCAGAGGAACTGGAAGATCGCAAAACTCGCCAGCGCCGGGATGGACAGCGGCAGCACGATGCTGGTGAAGATCTGGAAATGCGTGGCGCCGTCCATGCGCGCGCTCTCGATGATGTCGCGCGGCAGCGAGGCGATGTAGTTGCGCAGCAGGTAGATGGCCAGGGGCAGGCCGAAGGCCGAGTGCGCCATCCAGATGCCCAGGTACGACTTGGACGGCATGCCCAGCGTTTCGCCGAGGTCGTTGTACAGCCGCAGCAGCGGGATGAGCGACATCTGCAGCGGCACGACCAGCAGGCCCACCACCACCACGAACAGCCAGCGCCGGCCGGGGAACTCCATCCAGCTGAAGGCGTAGGCGGCGAAGGCCGCGATCAGGATGGGGATGAAGGTCGCGGGAATGGTGACCTTGAAGGTGTTGAGGAAGGCATCGCCAACGCTCTCGGACGCCACCACCTTCTGGTAGTTGGTGGTCGTGAAGGAGGGCGGCTTTTCGGCCACGAAAAAGATGCGCACGCCGCGCGAACTCTCGTAGGCCTGGTTCAGCACCATCCGGTAGCTGCCGTCGGCGGCCACTGTGAGCGTGCCGTCGGGCCGGCCGTCTTCGTCGTCGAACACCTGGGCGTCGGCCAGCTCGACCGTCTTGCCGACGCGGAACTCGCCCGGGTTGGACGACTTGAGCGAGAAGCGGCTGAGCTTGACCGACGCGCCTTCGGGAAACAGGCGCCCGGCGATCACGAACTGGTCGCCCTCGGGCACCACGCTCTGGGCGCCGCCGGTGCGGCGCATGTCGGCCCGGGTCTGGGTGGACAGGGCGGTCCACCAGCCGCTGCTCACGATCTGTTCGCGGTCGCGGAAGCTGGAGACCAGCAGGCCGAAGGTCGGCAGCACCCAGGCCAGAACGATCACCAGCAGCAGGGCATGGGCGGCCAGTGTGGCGGGGGAGAGTTTGAGTTTCATCGTTGGGCCTCCTCGGCGCGGAAGCGGCGGATGTTGAAGGCCATCACCGGGATCACGGCCAGCATGAGCACCATGGCCAGGGTGGAGCTGCGCCCGTAGTCGCCGCCGCCGCGGAACATCCAGTCGTACATGAGGTTGGCCAGCACGCTGGTGTCCCACTGGCCGCCGGTCATGGCCATGACGATGTCGAACACCTTGAGCACCGTGATGGTGATGGTGGTCCAGACCACGAGGATGGTGGACATCACCTGCGGCACCATGATGGCAAAGAAGATCTGCAGCTCGCTGGCGCCGTCGATGCGCGCCGCTTCGAGGGTGTCGTTGGGCACGCCGCGCAGCGCCGCCGAGAGGATCACCATGGCGAAGCCGGTCTGGATCCAGATCAGGATGGCCATGAGGAAGAAGTTGTTCCAGAACGGCAGCGTGACCCAGGCCTGGGGCGCAAACCCCATGCCGGTGACGATGGCGTTGAGCAGGCCGATCTGTTCGGCGTCGGGCCCACGGAAGTCGAACACGAACTTCCAGATCACGCTTGCGCCGACGAAGCTGATTGCCATGGGCATGAACACCAGCGTCTTGGCCACATGGCCCCACCACACGCGGTCGGCCAGCACGGCCACCACCAGGCCCAGGGCCGTGGACACGGCGGGCACCACCAGCAGCCACATGAAGTTGTTGCGGATGGTGATGAGGAAGTTGTCGTCCTTGAACACCCAGACGTAGTTGGCCAGGCCCACGAAGGTCTGGCCGATCGCGTCGAAGAAGCTCAGGCGGAAGGTCTCGAACAGTGGATAGACGAGATACACGCCCAGCAGCAGCAGGGCAGGCGCCAGGAACAGCCAGGGCTGAACGTTGGAGCGAATGGCCTCGCGCCGGTTGCGCGTCGCAAAGGGCAGGGCAACGATGCGGTCGAGCACGAAGTTGCTGCCTGCGAAATACAGCAGACAGAAACCGACGCTGACCACCACGGCGAGCAGGGTCTGGAAGATCGATTCACTCATGGTGGTCCGTGGTCATTGGAGAAAGCAGGAAAGGACAACTGCAAATATGGACAACTGAAAACGGGCATCCGGAGCGCGTGTCCGAACCCAGGATGCCGCGGAACCGGCTCCGCCGGGCCGCTGGCATCGCCCCCTGGGGGGTGACGCCGAAGGCGGCGCGGGGGGAGCCGTTCCTGGGGGTTACTTCAGAGCTTCCCAAGATTTCTGGATGTCATCAGCCACCGCCTGGGCGGACTTGCCACCCGAGTAGTCGACCATGCCCTTCCAGAAGCTGCCGGCACCCACGGCGCCGGGCATCAGGTCGGAGCCGTCGAAGCGGAAGGTGGTGGCGCCTTGCAGGATCTCGCCTTGCTTGCGCAGGGCCTTGGTCTTGTACTGGCCCAGGTCGGCGCCCTTGTGCGGGGTCAGGAAGCCGCCTTCGGCCATCCAGATCTCGTGGGACTGCGGGTGCTGCAGGTACTCCATGAAGGCGCGGGCGCCCTTGCTGTCCTTGGTGATCGTCATGATCGTGCCGCCGCCCAGGACCGGGTTGCCCAGCTTCTTGCCGGCGTAGGACGGGAAGTAGAAGAAGTCGGCGTCTTCGGCCTTGCCTTCGGGGAAGAAGGCGGGGATGAAGCTGGCCTGGCGGTGCATGTAGCACTTGGGTGGGGTGCCGAACAGGCCCTTGGGGCTGTCCTTGAAGCTCACGGTGGCCACGGCCTTGGAGCCACCGTCCACGTAGGCGTCGTTGCGGGCGAACCAGCCATAGGCCTCGATCGCCTCGACCACGCGCTTGTCGTTGAACTTCATCTTGTTGCTGGTCCAGTCGTCGTAGACCTGCGGGCTCTGGGTGCGCAGCATCATGTCTTCCACCCAGTCGGTGGCGGGCCAGCCGGTCGCAGCGTCACTGCCCAGGCCAATGCACCAGGGCTTGCCGCCGTCGGCGGCGATCTTCTTGGTCAGGTCCTGCAGCTCCTCCATGGACTTGGGCACCTTGTAGCCCTTTTCCTTGAAGTTCTCGGGGATGTACCAGACCAGGCTCTTGACGTTCACGTTGTAGAAAAAGCCGTAGAACTCTTCCTTGCCGGCCTTGTTCTTGTAGGTGCCCAGATCGGCCCAGGAGCTGCCGGCGGCGTAGTTGGCCTTGACCCAGTCGCGGGCCTTGTTGCCCAGCGGCGTCAGGCCACCGACGGCGGCCATGTTGGCGGCCAGGCCGGGCTGCGGAAAGACGGAGAGGTTGGACGGCGAGCCGGCCTTGATGTCGATCACGATCTGCTGCTCGGAGCTCTGCGAGCACGAGTGCTTCACCGTGGCGCCGGTGGCCTTCTCGAAGTTGGCGATGACCTTCTTGAACATGCCTTCTTCGGCGCCGGTCCAGGGGCAGGTGATGGTGACCACCTCGCCCTTCAGATCGGGTCCCTTGTAGTCGGCGGCCATGGCCGCGCCACTCAGGGAGGTCAGGGCCAGGGCGGCGGCCCCGGCGATGGTGCTTGTCTTGAACATCTTTTGTTGCTCCTCTGTCGACATCGCGGACCATCCGCGACGCCATGGGTTGGATATCCCCGGGGTGGGGTCCGTCAAATGCGCAGCCCCGCCGCATCGAAGCGGTACAGGTGCTCCGGCTGGTGACCCAGCCTCAGGCGCTCGCCCGGCTCCACCGAGATGGAACCGTCGATGCGCGCTGTCAGATCGCCCAGCGGACCGGCGTCCACATAGGCAAAGGTTTCATTGCCCAGCTGCTCGGCGTGGCGCAGCGTGCCCTCCAGCTGGCCCGCCGCGTCGATGCGCAGGTGCTCGGGCCGGATGCCGACGGCATGGGCGTCGAACTGCTGGGCGTAGCCGCCTTCGATGAAGTTCATCTGGGGCGAGCCGATGAAGCTGGCCACAAAGCGTGTGGCGGGGCGGTGGTAGAGCTCCAGCGGCGCGCCCACCTGCTCAATGCGGCCCTTGTTGAGCACCACGATCTTGTCGGCCAGCGTCATGGCCTCGACCTGGTCGTGGGTCACGTAGACCATGGTCGCGCCCAGGCGGCGGTGCAGCGTGGCCAGCTCCACGCGCATCTTGGTGCGCAGGGCCGCGTCCAGGTTGGACAGCGGCTCGTCGAACAGGAACACCTTGGGGTCGCGCACGATGGCGCGGCCGATGGCCACGCGCTGCCGCTGCCCGCCCGACAGGGCCTTGGGCAGCCGCTCCAGGTATTCGGTGATCTGCAGGATCTCCGACGCCTCGCGCACGCGCCGGTCGATTTCCGCTTTCGGAACCTTGGCGATCTTCAGGCCGAAGGCCATGTTGTCGTAGACCGTCTTGTGCGGGTAGAGCGCGTAGCTCTGGAACACCATGGCCACGCCGCGCTCGCTCGGCGGCAGATCGTTCACGGTCTGGTCGGCGATGGTGAGGGTGCCGGCGGTGATGTCTTCCAGGCCCGCGATCATGCGCAGCAGCGTGGTCTTGCCGCAGCCCGAGGGGCCGACGAACACCACGAATTCGCCTGGCTCGATGTCCAGATCCACGCCGTGGATGACATGGACCTTCCCGTAACTCTTCTGGATGTTGCGCAAGCGCAGATTGGATTGGCTCATGGACGTGTGACGGGTCGCGGGAACCTGATGGTTGGGGGGTGAATTTAGCCTCTGGACGGAATTAAAGCACCAATGCAAACGATTGCATGTCGGTAATTACCCTTAGATGTCGATGTTTGCCGTTGGTCGGTCGATCGGACGGTTCTGCGAGGCGCGCGCAAGAGCAGGGGCGGCGCCTTGTGCGCCCCGTGATCGCATTCTTCTGGAAAACCGGGAGCAGGCCCGGTCAGACCCTGCTAAAGGCTGCTGTCGCGGACGATCAGCTCGGTGGGCAGGACGATGTTGCGGCGCGGCGCGCCGGCGATGGACTCGAACAGCAGCGCGACCAGCGCCCGGCCAGCCTGTTCGATGGGTTGGCGCACCGTGGTGAGCGTCGGGTGGACGTGCATGGACAGCAGGATGTCGTCGTACCCGACCACACGCACCTGCCCGGGGATCGGCACCCCACGCTCGCGCAGCGCACCCATGAGCGATATGGCGGTCACGTCGCTGCAGGCAAAGATCGCGTCGAAGTCCAGATGCTGGTTGAGCCAGCCTTCGATGGTCTCCCGGATGCGCGCATCGCCAAACAGGTAGTGTTGTCGCAGGCGGGGGTCGGCTTCGATGCCCGCCTCTTGCAGGGCCTGCGTGTAGCCCTGAAAGCGCAGGCCCGCCTCCGGGTGGGACGTGTCGCCAAAGAAGGCGATGCGGCGGCAGCCTTTTTCGATCAGGTGGCGGGTGGCGAGGTAGCCGCCCCGCAGGTTGTCGCCCCCGACCACCGGGTACGAGGCGCCTTCCAGGTTCGCGCCCCACACGGCCATGGGTATGCCCTGCTGCGCCAGCTCATTGAGGTGGTCGTGCAGAGAGAGCTGGCCGATCACGACCAAGCCGTTGACCTGGCCCGACTCCACCATCGAGCGCATCTGGTCCTCGCGGTTTTCCTGCAGCCGCGTCAACAGAAGGTTCATGCCGAGGTCGTTCACCGTATCGGTCAACGAACCCAGGATGCCCAGCACGAAAGGGTCCGAGATCATCTGCGTGCTGTCGCTCAGCAGCACCACGCCGATGGTCTGCTGATCGCCCTTGCGCAGGTTGGCCGCGCCCACGTTGACGCGGTAGTGGAGCGAGCGCGCCAGTTCGGTGATGCGGTTGCGCGTGGCCTCGGGGATGAGCGAGCTGCCGCTGAGTGCGCGCGAGACGGTGGAGGTGGACACGCCCGCCATGCGCGCGATGTCGATCATCTGTACGCGCCGGCGCCCCTTGTCTGGCGGCATGAGCGGCGCGGGGCTGGTATCGGTCTCGGGCGTTGTCGGGGGGAGGGATGGAGGAGTGCGTGACATCGTTTCATTATTTCATCCTGCACGGGGCGCAGCGGTCGCGCAGTGGATACCCCGGCACCGCGTTGGCAAAAAAAACGCCCGGGCTTGGAAGCACCGGGCGAAACTGATTGCCTTGAAGAAAACGGTGCGGGCTGGGCCTGGCCCCTCGCCCGCGAAACGCGTGGGTCAGAACGCGTAGTTGATGCGCACGCGAGCGGCGAACTGGTTGTCGGTGCCGGTGCCGCCCTTGGCGAAGCTGACGGCCGGGGTGATGGTGGCGCCCTTCACGCCGAACAGCGGCAGCGAATAGGCTGCGTAGAAGGTGGTGTTCTTGGCCGAGTTGGCACCCTTGTCCATGATCACGCCCACGCCGGCCGGGCCGAAGGTGGCGTTGACGCCGAAGGACTTGTCGTCTTCCATCTTGGCGAAGTTCAGGTTCAGGCTGCTGTCCTTGTCCAGCGCGTAGCCCATGGACAGGCCGACGCCGTTGGTGCTGTCGCCGCCGCCGACGACCTTGACCGATTCCACACCAGCGCGCAGGGTGATGGGGCCGGTGGTGTAGCTCACCGCGGGGCGCACGCCGCGGACCGCGTCGGTGTCCTTGCTGTAGACCAGGCCCACTTCAATGCGGGCGGGGCCGGCGTTGAAGCCCAGTGCGCCGTGCGCGGTGTCGCTGCCGAAACGGCCACGCAGCTTGTTGGCGTGGTAGCCACCGTAGCCGCTGTTTTCAACCACGGTGTCCTTGCCCAGGGGGAACAGGTCCATGGCTTCGAAGCGGCCCATCTTGATGTCCATGCCGGCGTTGCCGAACTGCACCCACATGTCGTCGGTGGCGGTGTCGCCGTCTTTCTTCAGCAGCAGGCTGGCGCGACCTTGCACAAAGGCGTCACCGTTGGTGGCCTTGGCGCCGACATTGACCTCCACCCGGCCGCCCATCGACAGGTCGCTGTCGCGGGCGTTGGTGGCGGGCGCATCGACCGCGTTGGTGTAGGTGGTGTCGAGTTCCAGGTTGGCGTCGAATGCGACATCAGCGTGGGCGGCGGCGGCGGTGGCACAGAGGGCGGCCAGGGCAGCCAGTTTGAAAACGTGAGACATGTGTTGCTCCGGGGGGATTTATGGTTGAAGGCCCTTTTCCGCCGTCGGCGCACGTGAAACAAAACGCAACAATCGGAAAAGGTGGCCGTATTCGATCATTCCGACAAACGTTTGCATTTGGTGAAAACCCTCGAAACGCGGTACGTAACCGCAACGTAACTGCCAAATTTGTTGTGATGCGACAGGCATGGAAAGCCCTGATAGTGCAAAGGATTGCATTACGCTAGGCAGGGTTTTTAGGTCGTGAAAAATGCCGTTACCGGACGGCTGTGGTAGGTGTTTTGAGGGGTTTTCGGAGGTCCGTTGGGCGTGCGTCTTGCCGCCATGGTCGAGGCGAGACGGCGCCTCGTGGGCGGGGCGGCCCATGGGGGGCCGGGTGGGGCCGGTGGGCGCGCTCAGCGGCCGACGCGTGGCGTCAAGTGCAACCCGACGCCGTCAGCCGCAGCACGCGTTGCGCCCGCGCCGCAGCCGCTTCGGAGTGCGTCACGAGGACCAGCGCCGCGCCGCTGTCGGCGGCCTGCTGCTGCAGCACGGCCATGACCTGCGCGGCGGTGCCGGGGTCCAGGTTGCCGGTGGGTTCGTCGGCCAACAGCAGGCTCGGGCGGTGCACCAGTGCGCGGGCGATCGCCACGCGCTGCAACTGGCCGCCCGAGAGCTGGGCCGGCAGGCGCTCGCCCAGACCGCCCAGGCCCACCGCTTCGAGCATCTGCGCCACGCGCGCCGGGTCGGGGCGCTTGAGCAGCAGCAGGGGCAGGCCCACGTTCTGCGCCACGTCCAGATGCGGCAGCACGTGAAAGGCCTGGAACACGAAGCCGAGGTGCGCGCGCCGCCAGTGGGCGCGCTGGGTTTCGCTGAGCGTGCCGAGGTCGACGCCGTTGTGCGTGATCGTGCCTTCGCTCCAGTCGTCCAGCGCGGCCAGGCAGTTGAGCAGGCTGGACTTGCCCACGCCGGATTCGCCCACGATGGCAATGAACTCGCCCGGCTCCACGCGCAGGTTGACGTGGCTGAACACGGAGGAGTCGCCGTAGCGTTTGTGCAGGTTCTGCACCAGCAGGCTCGCCGGGTTCACCGGAGTACCTTCGCCCTGCGGGCTGCGGTGCGAGCTTGCTTGGGAGCGGCCCGGCGCGGCGCTCATGCTCCATGCCCCCAGACCAGGAACACCACCACCAGCAGCACCAGCCAGAGCAGATGGCCCAGCGTGCAATAACAGCGCAGGCTTGGCGGCAGGCGGTGGATCAGGCGGCGCAGCATGGTGTGAAGTGGGTGGAGCGGGGCCTCTCAGCCGTTCAGGCCGCGGCCGGTGGACCGAGCAGACCCTGCACCGATTGCAGCACGCGCGCCAGGGCATCGGGCGCGTCGCAGGCGATGATCTGGCGCCCGGGCATGGAGCGTAGCCAGGTGAGCTGGCGTTTGGCGAGCTGGCGGGTGGCGAAGATGCCGCGGTCGCGCAGTTCGGCGAGGCCGGCATCGTCCAGCGCATCACCCGCCGCGTCCAGCGCCTCCCAGGCCTGGCGGTAGCCCACGCAGCGCATGGACGGCAGCTCGGTGTGCAGGTCGCCGCGCGCGCGCAGCCGCCGCACTTCGTCCAGAAAGCCGGCGGCGAGCATAGCGTCGAAGCGCTGCGCGATGCGCGCGTGCAGCCAGGCGCGGTCCAGGGGTTCGAGCGAGAGCAGGGCATGGGGGGCCAGCGGGCTGCGGTGCGCCGTGCCGCCGGTCTGCAGCGCCGACAGGGGCTGGCCGGCAATCTCGAACACTTCGAGCGCGCGCTGGATGCGCTGCGAGTCGTTGGGAAACAGGCGCGCGGCCGTCACCGGGTCCACCTGCGCCAGTTCGGCGTGCAGCGCGGGCCAGCCGAGCGCGCGGGCGCGGGCCTCGATGCGCGCGCGCACGTCGGCGTCGGCGCGGGGCATGTCGTCCAGACCCTGCGTGAGCGCCTTGAAATACAGCATGGTGCCGCCCACCAGCAGGGGCGTGCGGCCGCGCGTTGCGATCTCGTCGATCAGCCGCGTGGCATCGGCCACGAACCCGGCCGCGCTGTAGGTCTCCAGCGGGTCGCGTATGTCGATCAGGTGGTGGGGCACCTGGGCCAGTTCGGCCGGCGTGGGCTTGGCGGTGCCGATGTCCATGCCCCGGTACACCAGTGCCGAATCGACGCTGATGATCTCCACCGGCCAGCGCTGGGCGATGGCCAGCGAGGCCGCGCTCTTACCACTGGCCGTTGGGCCGGCGATGGCGAGGCAACTGACCAGCGATGGTGGTCCGCTCATGGGTTGGCACGAGAGGGTTCAGTCGAATCGGGCTGCTGTTGGCCAGCTTCCAGCACACACCGTGGAACCGGCTTTGCCGGGCCACTGGTGTGGTCCCCCTCGGGGGGGAAGCTGCGAAGTGGCGCAGGGGGGGCGCCCTCGCCATGGCGCTGGACGAGCGTCCAGGCCGTGGCGGCGACCAGCACGCTCCAGAACCACACGCCGTTGGTCAGCGGCAGCACGGTGCCCGCGCCGTCCCCGGTGGCGGCCAGGCTTTTGCCCAGCCAGCCGCCCATGAAAAAGGCGGCCACCATCATCAGGAAACCGCTAAGCGCCGAGGCCGCGCCGGCCGCCTGCGGAAACGGGCTCACCGCGCCGCTCTGGCCGCAGGGCTGGTGCACGCCGTGGCCGAGCATGAACAGGTAGAACGGCAATATGATGGCCCACAGGCTCTGCGCCCCCAGCAGACCGAGCACGCCCATGAGCGTGCCGCCCGCGAGCGTGAAGAACCCGGCGATCGCCACCGTGCGGCGCACGCCGAAGCGCGGCAGCAGGCGGCGGCAGGCGAGCGTGCCCACGATGTAGCTCAGCGACATGGTGAACATCAACAGGCCGTAGACGGTCTTGCTCAGGCCCAGCACCTTGATGAAGACGAACGAGGACGCCGCCAGGAAGGTGAACAGCCCGCCGTAGGTGGTGGTGGCCAGCAGGGCAAAGGCCCAGAAGGTGGGGTGGCGCGCGATCCGCCCCCAGGTGCGCAGCAGGGTGGCGGGCTCCAGCGCGCGCGGGTTTTTCTGCGGCAGGGTCTCTTCGAAGCGCCACACCAGCAGGGCCAGTGTGATGGCGCCGAACACGGCCAGCGCCATCAGGGCCACGCGCCAGCCGAACTGCTGGGACAGCAGGCCGCCCAGTGGCGCGCTGCCGCAGGCGATCACGCCCAGCCCGGTGAGCCCTTTGGACATCATCCGCGCGCCTTCGGTGGGGGCGTACAGGTCGCGCACGATGGCGCGCGCGCACATCACCCCCGCGCCCATGGCGATGCCTTGCACGATGCGCCAGACGATGAGCTGTTCCATCGACGGTGAAAACGTGCTGCCGATCGACGCGACCACGAAGAGAGCCGTGCCCAGCAGCAGGATGGGGCGGCGCCCGAAGCGGTCCGACAGCGGGCCCCACACCAGTTGCGACAGGCCGAAGGCGAGCAGCAGCGAGGTGAGCGTGAGCTGTGCCTGCGACATCGAGGCACCAAAACCGTCGGTCAAGGCGGGCAAGGCGGGCAGGTACAGATCGGTGGTGATGGGCTGAAGACCCAGCAGCAGCGCGAGCACCAGCACGATCAGGCCGGGCGACATGGAGGAGGGCTTGGCGGACATCCGGTCGAGGGTAGCAGAAGCGGACCGGGCCGACGGGTTGCCGGAGCGCCACCCCGATGCCTGAAACAACGCCACCCAGGGCACCGCCGGGCTGGCTCTGCCAGACGGCCAGTGCCGCCCCTTGGAGGGTGACGCGAAGCTGCGCGGGGGTGTTCTATTTCAGGCCGAAGAGCTCGCTCAGCGCCGCCCGGTACTGCGGCTGGCCCACCGAGTTGGTGTTGTGGTGCGAACCGCCTTCCACCAGCACGAAGGCCTTGCGCCCGGTGGCGGCCTCAAACAGGCGTCGCCCCAGCGCGGGCTGGATCAGCCGATCCGAGTCGCCATGCACCACCAGCAGCGGCGAGCCGATGGTGGGCACGCGCTTGACCGCGTCGAAGCGCTGGGTGATCAGCGGCCCCACCGGCAGCCAGCCCCATTTGAAGGTGCTGACCACGTCGGGGATGGAGGTGAAACTGCCTTCGACCAGGGTGCCCGCCTCGTCCTTCACCTGGGCGGCGAGTTCGATGGCGATGGCGCCGCCCAGCGAGTGGCCGAAGATGTAGCGCGGCCGGCCCGGGTAGTGCTGGCCCAGCCAGTCCCAGGCGGCGCGGGCGTCTTCGTAGACCATGGTTTCAGAAGGTAGCCCCGGCGAGCTCTTGCCGAAGCCGCGGTAGTCGATGGCGAGCACCGAAAAACCCAGCTCCTGCATGCGGCGCGCCCGGAAGGCCGATCCGGTCACGTTGAAACGCGCACCGTGCAGGTAGAGCAGCACCGGGGCGTCCGGCCGGGTGCTGAAGTCGTCATGCGCCAGCCACAGCCCATGCAGCTTCACCGGCTGGGCGGTTTCCTGCGAGGGGAAGCGGATCCAGACATCGTCCATGCCCGCGGCGGCTTCGGTGCCGCGCGACCAGCTGCGGTCGGACGGCTGGAAGATCCAGGCACGCTGCCGCTGGTCAAGCGTGGCGCAGCCGGTGAGCACGGCGGCCGCGGCGAACAGGGCGATCAACAAGCGCTTCATGGCCAGGAGTGATGCGGTCCACGGTCAAAAGTTCAAGGCAGAATGAACGAAGCCAGCGCACAACCCCCGCCACGCCCTCACTGGACGACCAGCCATGACCGACAGCGTGTTCACCCGCAGCCTCCGCCGCGAGACCCCGGCGGCCATCGTGTTCGAGGACGAACACGCCATCCCCTTGACCGATGCGGGGCGGGAGGCGCCGCCCAGCGGACGGCACGGAGGACTCCATCTGGCCGCTGTTCTGGCCATGGCCGCTGGGCTGCTGGCCTGCGGCGAGGCGCCGCCCGCAGGCTGGTCGGGTTATGTCGAGGGCGACTATGTGCACGTGTCGTCTCCGGTGGGTGGGCGGCTCGACAGGCTGGCCGTGCGGGCGGGCGACCGGGTGCGCCAGGGCGATGCGCTGTTCGCGCTGGACGCCCAGGCCGAACAGGCGGCGCAGGCCGAAGCCCGGGCGCGCCTGGCCGGCACCTTGGCCCAGGCCGCCAACACCACCAAAGGCCGGCGCAGCGACGAGGTGGCGGTGACCCGCGCCCAGCTGGCGCAGGCCCGGGTCCAGGCCGCGCTGGCGCAGACCGCCTGGGCGCGCCAGCGCGATCTGGTGGCCCAGGGTTTTGTGTCGCAGGCCAGTCTGGACGCCGCCAAGGCCGCGCTTGACCAGGCGAAGGCCCGGGTCGCCGAGCTGGAGGCCGCCCTGCGCGTGGCGGCCCTGCCGGCGCGCAGCGACGAAACCGACGCCGCCCAGGCCCAGGCCGAGGCCGCGCGCCAGGTGCTGCGCCAGAGCGACTGGCGGTTGGCCCAGAAGCAGCAGTCCGCGCCCGCCGATGCCCTGGTGGCCGAGGTGTTTTTCCGCGTCGGTGAAACCGTGGCGCCGGGGCAGCCGGTGCTGTCGCTGTTGCCACCGGGGGGCGTGAAGGCCCGGTTCTATGTGCCCGAGACCGAAGTCGGCGCGCTCGCCACCGGGCAGTGGGTGGCCCTGGCCTGCGACGGTTGTGGCGAGGCGATTGCCGCGCGCATCACCCGCATCGCCAGTGGCCCGGAATTCACGCCGCCGGTGATCTACTCCAACGCCCAGCGCGCCCGGCTGGTGTTTCTGGTGGAGGCCGCGCCGCGCCCGGCCGACGCTGCGCGGCTGCGCCCCGGCCAGCCGCTGGACGTGACCCGGTTGGCGCAGGAGCCGAAGTGAACGCCCTCGCCATCGACGTGCGCGGCCTGACCAAGCGCTACGACGGTCGCGCCGTGGTGGACGACGTGACCCTGCAGGTGGGCCAGGGCCGCATCTGCGGTTTCCTCGGGCCCAACGGCAGCGGCAAGACCACGACGATCCGCATGCTCTGCGGCCTGCTGCGCCCCGACGCGGGCGAGGGTCAGTGCCTGGGGCTGGATTTCCGCCGCGAGGCCGCCGCCATCAAGCGCCAGGTGGGCTACATGACGCAGAAGTTCGGCCTCTACGACGACCTCTCGATCCGCGAGAACCTGGACTTCGTGGCCCGCCTGTTCGAATTGCCGCAGCGTCGCGCATCGGTGGACCGGGCGCTGGATCAACTGGGCCTGGAGGCGCGCCAGCGCCAGCTCGCCGGCACGCTCTCGGGCGGCTGGAAACAGCGCCTGGCGCTGGCCGCCTGCCTGATCCACGGGCCGCGCCTGCTGCTGCTCGACGAACCCACGGCCGGTGTGGACCCCAAGGCCCGGCGCGACTTCTGGGACCAGATCCACCGCCTGGCCGCGCAGGGCATCACGGTGCTGGTGTCCACCCACTACATGGACGAGGCCGCGCGCTGCCACGACCTGGTCTACATCGCCTACGGCAAGGTGCTCGCGCGCGGCAACGAGCGCGAGATCGTGGACGCAGCGGGCCTGAGCGTCTGGGCGCTCGAAGGCACGGCCGAGCAGGGCCTGAGCGAACGCCTGCGCGCGCTGCCGGGCGTGCAGAACGTCGTCGCTTTCGGCAACACGCTGCACGTGGCCGGGCGCGATGCCGCCTTGCTGGCGCAGTCGCTCGGCGCCTTCCTGGGCGAGAGCGGCGTGGTGCTGCGCGAGGCGCGGGCCAACCTGGAGGACGTGTTCATCAGCCTGATCGACCAGGCACAGGACAACTTCGGCCACGGCCCGCACGGAGGTACGCGGTGAAGTGGTTTTCGCCCGCGCGCACCTGGGCCGTGTTCATCAAGGAGTTCCAGCAGATGCTGCGCGACCGGCTCACCTTCGCCATGGCGGTGGGCGTGCCGGTGATGCAGCTGGTGCTGTTCGGTTACGCGATCAACACCGACCCCAAGGGCCTGCCCACGGCGGTGGTCGCGGCCGACGCCGGCCCGCTGGCGCGCAGCCTGGTGGCCTCGCTGCAGAACACCGGTTATTTCAAGGTGGTGCACCAGGGCACCAGCCAAGCCGAGGCCGATGCCCTGGTGGCCGCGGGCGAGGTGCAGTTCATGATCGTGATCCCGCCCGGTTTTTCGCGCGATGTGGTGCGCGGCGAACGCCCGGCGGTGCTGGTCTCGGTGGACGCCACCGACCCTTCGGCCTCGGGCAACGCGATCGCCGCGCTCGGCGAGATGACGAACCTGGCCCTGCGCCACGATCTCACCGGCCCGCTGCAGACGCTGCAGAAGGGCGCGGCGCCGTTTGAACTCCGAATCCACCGGCGCTACAACCCCGAGGGCCTGTCGCGCTACAACATCGTGCCCGGCCTGATCGGCACCATCCTCACCATGACCATGGTGATGCTGACCAGTCTGGCCATGACACGCGAACGCGAGCGCGGCACGATGGAAAACCTGCTCGCCACGCCGGTGCGGCCGCTGGAGGTGATGGTGGGCAAGATCCTGCCCTACGTGGTGATCGGCTATGTGCAGCTCGGCGTGATTCTGGGCGCGGCCTGGCTGCTGTTCGAAGTGCCCATGGTGGGCAGCTTCGTGTTGCTGATGGCGATGATCGGCGTCTTCATGGTGGCCAACCTGGCGGTGGGTTTCACCTTTTCGACCATCGCGCGCAACCAGCTGCAGGCGATGCAGATGACCTTCTTTTTCTTCCTGCCGTCCATGCTGCTCTCGGGTTTCATGTTCCCGTTCCGCGGCATGCCGGTCTGGGCGCAATGGCTGGGCGAGGGCCTGCCGCTGACGCACTTCCTGCGCATCGTGCGCGGCATCATGCTCAAGGGCAACCAGGCTCCACAGCTCTGGACCGACCTCTGGCCCATGCTGCTGTTTCTGGCCGTGGCCGGCGCCGTGGCGCTCAAACGCTACCGCCAGACCCTGGATTGACATGACCCACCCCAACCGGCGTGAGATGTCCTACCCAGGGCATCGCGGAACTGGCTCCGCCAGGCCGCTGATGCCGCCCCCTTGAGGGGGGCGCGCGCAGCGCGGCGGGGGTGTTTCAAATCCGCGCGATGACGCGCACCACCACTTCGCGGTGGGTGCGAAAGCCCATGCGCTGGTAGAGGCCGAGGGCGCCGGTGTTGTCGCTCACCACATGCAGGAACGGGGTTTCGCCGCGTGCGAGCTGGCGTGCGATGAGCTTGAGCATCAGGCGTTTGGCCAGCCCGCGGCCCTGGAAGTCCGGGTGGGTGCAGACGCCGCTGACCTCGCGCAGCGCGCCGGCAAAGCTGCGTTCGCCGGCCATGGCCATGAGGCGTTCGCCGTCGAACAGGCCGAAGTATCCACCGAGCTCGATGGTGCGCGGGCCGAACGGCCCGGGGCGGGTCAGATCGGCCAGGGCCAGCACCTGGTCCAGGTGTTCCGGGCCAATGGGTCGGGCATCGGGCGCTTCGTCCTGCGCGGGGGCCTCGCCGGCCCAGACCATCTTGTGCATGGTGGCCTCGGCCTCGATCACCCAGCCCGCGGGCGCCGGGCCCGACCAGCCGGCGCAGTAGAAATGTTCGCCGGGGCCGCAATGCGGCGCCAAGGCATCGAAGTCGGGGCGCTCGGGGTCGGCAAAACCGACGATGGGCGAAAAACCCGGAGCGTAACGGCGCGCGCTGCCCGAGCCGACGGCGCAGTGCGCCTGCGGGCCGACCATGGCGTGCCAGAAGACGTTGTCGAGCAGCGGGTGCATAGTGGAGACCCTGGGTTCAGCGTCCGCGCAGGAACAGCGCGTCCAGCTCTTTCATGCTGACCTGGCGCCAGGTCGGGCGGCCGTGGTTGCACTGGTCGGAGCGTTCGGTCACTTCCATCTGGCGCAAGAGCGCGTTCATTTCGTCGAGCGTGAGGCGCCGGTTGGCGCGCACCGCGCCGTGGCAGGCCATGGTGGCCAGCAGTTCGTTGCGCGCGCGCTGCACCACGGTGGACGCGTCGTGCTGGCTCAGCTCGGCGAGCACGCTGCGCGCGAGTTCCACCGGGTCGCCCTGCGCCAGCGTGGTCGGCACGGCGCGCACCGCCAGCGTCCTGGGCGAAAACGGCACCACCTCCAGCCCCAGCATGGCCAGCACCACGCCGCTGTCTTCGGCGGTCGCCACCTCGGTGGGCGTGGCGGCGAAGGTGGCCGGGATCAGCAGCGGCTGGCTGGCCAGCTGCTCGTTGTCCATCTGCTGCTTGAGGCGTTCGTAGACGATGCGCTCGTGCGCGGCGTGCATGTCCACCACCACCAGACCCTGGGCGTTTTCGGCCAGGATGTAGACGCCCTGCAGCTGCGCGATGGCGCGGCCGAGCGGCCAGTCGCCTTCGGGCAAGGCCTGAGCCGGGGCTTCTGCGGACTCAGCCTGGACGGAAGCCGCGTTGGTGAGTGGGGCATCCGGGGAGATCGCCCATCCCTCGGTTCGGGGTGAGGCGGTCGTTGCCCTTTCGGAACCGTTGCCCCACAAGGCCCCAAGGTCGCTCACCCGCTGGCCGATGGCGTCGGGCGGCGCGTAGCGCTGGAACGGCAGTGGGTTTTGCGCCGCGCCCAGCGTGGAGGGCAGGCGGTCGGGTGGCGTCCATACGCCTGCCGATAGGGATGGGTTGGCGCCGGCTTCGCCTTGCGGCAACACAGCTTGCGCACTGGCCGCAGCCGAACGCGGCGCGGCCAGTGCGGCTTCCACCGCGTGGCGCACGGCCTGGTGCACCTCGCGGCTGTCGCGGAAGCGCACCTCGATCTTGGTCGGATGAACGTTCACGTCCACCCGCGTCGGGTCCAGGCTCACGTAGAGCGCGTAGACCGGCTGGCGGTGGCCGTGCAACACGTCTTCGTAGGCGCTGCGCGCGGCGTGGCCGATGACCTTGTCGCGCACGAAACGGCCGTTCACGTAGGCGTATTGCCAGTCGCTGCGCGAGCGCGCCGCGTCCGGCACGCCGGCAAAGCCCCAGACGCGCAGGCGCTGCACGCCGTCGGCCAGGGCCACTTCGCCGGGCACGGCGTCGGCCGGCCAGTTGACCGCCACCGCCTGTTCGATGAAGTCTTCCCCCAGCACGTCGGCCAGGCGCTGGCGCAGGGCGTCCAGCGTGCCACCACCGGCCAGGTCGGCCGCCACGGCACGCCATTGCGCCACCAGCTTGCCATCGTGCCAGATGGCAAAGCCCACCTCGGGCCGCGCCAGCGCGTGGCGGCGCACTGCCTCGATGCAGTGGGCCAGTTCGGTGGCGTCGGTCTTGAGGAACTTGCGCCGTGCCGGCGTGGCGAAAAAGAGTTCGCGCACCTCGACCGTGGTGCCCGGGTTGCGCGCGGTGGGCTGCAGTTCGCCGCTGCGGCCATCGAGCAGCCAGCCGTGGGGCTCGTCGCCGGTGTCCACGCGCGTCAGCACCGAGACCTCGGCGATCGAGCAGATGGCGGCCAGCGCTTCGCCGCGAAAGCCCATGGTGTGCACCGATTCCAGGTCGCCCAGGCTGGCGATCTTGCTGGTGGCGTGGCGCTTGAGCGCGGTGGGCAGCTCGGTGCGGTGGATGCCCCAGCCGTTGTCCTCCACGCTGATGAGCCGCACGCCGCCGGCCTGCAGGCGCACGGTGATCTGGGTGGCGCCGGCGTCCAGCGCGTTGTCCACCAGTTCGCGCACCACGGAGGCGGGCCGTTCGACCACCTCGCCGGCCGCGATCTGGCTGATCAGTTCGTCGGGCAGTTCGAGGATCGGGCGGCGGGCGGGGGAGGGGATGGATGCGTTCACCGGCAAATTGTAGGTCGCAGGGATAATGGCGGTTCCCCCTGCGCCGCTGCGCGGCTTCCCCCCCGAGGGGGACCACACCAGTGGCCCGGTCAGGCCGGTTCCACGGCGTGTGCTGGCAGGGGCCTCTTCTCTCCGGCTCTTCGCGCTGATCCGTCCACCATTGCACACACATTTATGGAACTTGTCACGTTCTTGATCGACTTCATCCTGCACGTGGACCAGCACCTGCAGGCCTTTGTGCAGGCCTATGGCGCCTGGGTCTATGCGCTGCTGTTCCTCATCATCTTCGTGGAAACGGGGCTGGTGGTCATGCCCTTTCTGCCGGGCGACTCGCTGCTGTTCATCGTGGGCGCGCTCTGCGGCGCCGGCCTGATCGACTACCCGCTGGCCGCCGGCCTGATGCTGGCAGCGGCCATCCTGGGCGACCAGACCAACTACAGCATCGGGCGCTACTTCGGGCCGAAGGTGTTCCAGTGGGAGAACTCGCGCTTTTTCAACAAGAACGCCTTCAACCAGGCGCACGCGTTCTACGAGCGCTACGGTGGCGTGACCATCATCCTGGCGCGCTTCATGCCCTTCATCCGCACTTTCGCGCCTTTCGTGGCGGGTGTGGCCGAGATGACGCGCAGCAAGTTCACCGCCTACAACGTGGTGGGCGGCTCGATCTGGGTGATCGGCCTGACCGCCGCCGGCTACTTCTTCGGCAACCTGCCCTGGGTGCAGGCCAACCTGTCCAAGATCATCTGGGCACTGATCTTCGTGCCGGGCCTGATCGCGATCTTCGGCGGCTGGCGCGCGGCGCGGGCCGAAAAGGCGAGGGCGTAGTCCACCCCCGCGACGCCGCAGGCGGCGCGGGGGGCCATCAAATCTGCCGGGTCTTCGCCAGCGGCGGATTGGCGCCGAAGTACTTGACGATGCCCTTGAGCAGGGCGTCGGCCAAGTCGTTCTGGTAGCGCTCGCTGCGCAGGCGCTGCTCTTCCTGCGGGTTGCTGATGAAGGCGGTTTCCACCAGCACGCTGGGGATGTTGGGCGCCTTGAGCACCGCGAACCCGGCCTGTTCCACGCGGGGCTTGTGCAGCTTGCCCACCCGGCCCACCTCGCCCAGCATGGCGCTGCCCAGCTTGAGGCTGTCTTTGATCTGCGCCGTGGTGCTCATGTCGAGCAGGGCGCGCTGCACCGTGGCGTCCGCAGCCCTGACGTTGATGCCGCCCACCAGGTCGGCGGCGTTTTCCTTCTGGGCCATCCAGCGCGCGGCGGCGCTGCTGGCGCCCTTGGTGCTGAGAGCGAACACACTCGCGCCCTGGGGCTGGGGCGTCATGAAGGCGTCGGCGTGGATGCTGATGAACAGATCGGCCTGGACCCGCTGGGCCTTTTGCACCCGCATGTGCAGCGGCACGAAAAAGTCGGCGTCGCGGGTGAGGTAGGCGCGCATGGGGTTGCCGTTGACGCGGGTGGCGTTGATGCGGTCGCGCAGGCGCTGGGCGACCCGCAGCACCACGTCTTTTTCGCGCGTGCCGCCTGGGCCGATGGCGCCAGGGTCTTCGCCGCCATGGCCGGGGTCGAGCGCCACGATGATCAGGCGCTCGGTGGCGTCGCGCTTGCTGGCCGTGGCGCGCTCGGCGGGCGCGGGCTTGGGGCGCGGGCCGGTGGCGGGTGGCCGGGCCGTCACGGGGGAATCGACCGCCGCGCGTTCGTGTTGCGCGATCAACTCGCCCAGCGGATCGATGGCGGCACCGTCACCGCTCGAGGGTGGGTCGGACTCCATGCCCAGCCCCAGCAGCTGGGCGGCGCGCGCGCTGGCCTCGTCCAGCTCTTTCATGCGCTGGCTGATGAGTTCTTCCAGGGGGTCGCGCGTGACCACCGGGTACAGGTCGAGCACCAGCCGGTGCCGGTAGGCCGCCACCGGGTCCAGCTGGAACACCTGGGGTTTGATGGCCTGTTTCAGATCGACCGTCAGGCGCACGAGGTTGGCGCTGATCTGCGAAACACGAATGCCCGCGATGTTGGGGTCGTCGGATTTGAGCTTGCCGACCAGCTCGCGCAGACCCTCCACCAGGTCGATGCCTTCGATGTCGACTGACAGGCGTGGCGGGTTGCTCACCGTGGTCTGGCGGGCCTTGAGCGCGCCGTCGGACTCGATGGTCACGCGCGTGTAGTCTTCCGCGGGCCAGATGCGGACCGCCAGCACGCTGGCGCCGCGCGCGATGTGCTGCGTGCCCAGCAGCAGCACCAGCGAACCCACCTGCAGCAGCAGGCGTCGGTTGGGGTGGTCGGGCGCGGTGCTCACTGGACGACCCTTCGTGCTGCGCTCACTGGCGTACCTTCGCCCTCCGGGCTGCGGTGAGCGCTGGCTTGGGAGCGGCCCGGCGCGGTGCTCATGCCTGCAGCGCGGCCAGCAGATGGCGGCCCGCGGGGGTGAAGGCAGTGAAGGTGACGCGGCGTGCGTCGTCCGCGTCGTCGGCGCGGGTGTCGGGGCTCATGGGTTCTGGCTCGATGTGGATGTCGGCATCAACGCTGGGCAGTGTGTCGGCCGCGCGCTCGGGCCATTCCACGAGCTTGAGGCCGGGGCTGGCGAAAAGTTCGCGAAACCCCGCGTCTTCCCACTCGCGGGGATCGCTGAAGCGGTAGAAATCGAAGTGCCAGATGTGCAGCACCTCGCCGTCGGGCATGAACGCGCAGCTGGTGCTGCTGTGCGGTTCCACCACCGCGTAGGTCGGGCTCTTGATGCGCCCGCTCACGCCCAGGGCGCGCAGCAGGTGGCGCACGAAGGTGGTCTTGCCCGCGCCCAAGTCACCGTGCAGGGTGAGCGTGGCGTGGGCGATGGCGGGGCACTCGGCCAGGCGCAGGGCAAAGGCCCGGGTGTCGTCTTCATGGGCCCAGTGTCCGTGCCAGCGCGGGGCGCCCGCATCCGCGCCCGTTCCTACAATGGGCGCAACATGAAGTCCGGTTTTGATGCTGCTCAACTCGTCTCACAGATACAGGCCTGGGGCCGGGAGCTCGCATTTTCCCAAATTGGGGTCGCTGGTGTCGATCTTTCTGCGGCCGAACCCGGTTTGAAGGCCTGGCTGGGCGCCGGATTTCACGGCGACATGGGCTACATGGCCAGCCATGGCCTCAAGCGCGCACGCCCGGCCGAGCTGGTGCCGGGCACGGTGAGCGTGGTCACTGCGCGCATGGACTACCTGCCGCGCGACACGCCAGACGACTGGCCGAGCCGGGAACTGGCCCGGTTGCAACGGCCCGGCGAGGCGGTGGTGTCGGTCTACGCGCGGGGGCGGGACTACCACAAGGTGTTGCGAAACCGCCTACAGAAGCTGGCCGACCGCATCGCCCAGGCCGTGGGGCCGCTGGGCCACCGCGTGTTCACCGACTCGGCTCCGGTGCTCGAAGCCGAGCTGGCCAGCCGCAGCGGCCAGGGCTGGCGTGGCAAACACACGCTGGTGCTCAGCCGCGAAGCGGGCTCCATGTTTTTCCTGGGCGAGATCTACCTGGACATCGCCCTGCCGCCCAGCGAGCCCGTGAGCCCGCACTGTGGCAGCTGCAGTGCCTGCATCGAGGTGTGTCCGACCCAGGCCATCCTGGGGCCGCACCGGCTGGACGCGCGCCGCTGCATCTCGTACCTCACCATCGAACACGCCGGCGCCATCCCCGAGGACCTGCGCCCGCTCATGGGCAACCGCATCTACGGCTGCGACGACTGCCAGCTCGTGTGCCCATGGAACAAGTTCGCGCAGCGCAGTCCGCTGCCCGACTTCGACGAACGCGAAGGCCTGAGCGGGGCGACGCTGATCGAGCTGTTGGCCTGGTCGGAAGACGAGTTCCTGCGCCGCACAGAAGGCAGCCCGATCCGGCGCATCGGGCATGAACGGTGGTTGCGCAATATCGCGGTGGCGATGGGCAATGCGCTGCGGGTGAGGCCCGATGCCGGTGCCCACCTGGCCCTGCGAGCCGCGCTGCAATCGAGGGCCGCGGACGCCAGCGCGCTGGTGCGCGAACACGTGGCCTGGGCGCTGCGCCAGGCCGGCGGCGGCGACGCCTTCTGAGGCCGGCCCCTCGGTCAGGGCTTTTCGACGTTGGCCATCATGCGTTCGAGCTGAGCCTGCAGCGAGGCGAGTTCGGCGGCATCGAAGCCACGCGTCAGCGCCTGTTCAAACCGCATGCGGTGCTGCTGCATCCGGCGGTGCATGGTGTGACCCTCGGGGGTGAGCCGCAGCCGCTGGCAGCGGCCATCTTGCGGGTCGGGTGCACTTTCCAGCAGGCCGCGTTCGTGCAGCGTCTTGACGATGCGCGCGATCTGCGCCTTGTCGCGCCCGGAATGGAGCACCAGCTCGCGCTGGCTGCTGCCTTCGTGGCGCGCCAGGAAGTTCAGCGCGCGCGCCTCCATGAGCGCCAGCCCGTCGCCGTCGCCACGCACGGCCTCGTGCATGTGGCGGTGAAAGCAGGTCACCAGACTGTGCAGGCGCTCCAACACCTCGGACTTCGCGGGAGAGGGTTTGGTCGGGCTCATATGGTTGACAGTATCATCCAATTAATCCAGAATGGTTGTATCTATCAACCAATGGGTCCACTGTACACCAGGACCTCGGGACCCCATACCCTCATGACCCCAGACCACACCCCGCATCCCCTGGCCGTTCAGCGCCTGCGCCATCCCCTGAAGGTACGCCGTGTGCAGGTGCAGCAGGTCCACAGGCTCAGCCCGCACCTGGTGCGCGTGCGCTTTGCCGGTGAAGATCTGCACGATTTCCACAGCGCTTCGTTCGATGACCACGTCAAGCTCATGCTGCCCGCCGAGCCGGATGGCCCGCTGGTGTTGCCCGAGCTGGGCCCCGACGGCCCGGCGCTTCCGCCCGACGTTGCACGTCCGGTCATGCGCGACTACACGCCACGGCATTTCGATCCGGTGGCGGGGGTGCTCGACATCGAGTTCGCGTTGCACGGCGAAGGCTTTGCCGCCTCGTGGGCCGCACAGGCGCGTGTGGGCCAGCCGGCCGGCGTGGGTGGTCCGCGCGGCTCCTTCGTGGTGCCAACGGGTTTCGACTGGCATCTGCTGGTGGGCGACGAAACCGCCTTGCCCGCCATCGCCCGGCGGCTGGAGGCGTTGCCGGCGAGCAGCCAGGCCATCGTCATCGCGCAGACCACCGCCCCGGCCGATCGCCGCGAGCTGCCCACGCCAGCGGCCCTGCAGTTGCGCTGGCTCACCGAGGGGGTCGATGGCGGACTGGCCGCGGCGGTGGGTGAACTGCGTCTGCCCGACGGCGAAGGCTATGCCTGGGCCGCGGGGGAAGCGGCCGAAATGGCCGCCACACGCCGCGTGTTGGTGGAGCAGCTCGGGTTGGCCAAGGAGCGCCTGCGCGCCGCGGCATACTGGAAGCGCGGGGCCTCGGCCCACCACGAAAACCTGTGACCCGGAAACGGCAGCGGCGCGCCCGGCTTCTGGTGCTCGGGCCGCGGGGCGTTGCGGCGGCGGGCGTGGATGGCCGGAAAACTCCTGTTACAGCGCGGCCCGCCGGACGGGGCAAGATGTCCGACTGAAAACCAGCAAACGCCTTTTGCCATGGGCGTTTAGACCACCCCGAGCGCTGGCTGTCATGCAGTTGCGGGGACTATCATCCCAGCCATGAACCCCGCCTCGTCCACGCAAAACGCCTTGTACCGCTGGGGCCGGCAGTTGCTGACCTCGGTGCTGACCTGGTGGCATGTGCTGTTGCTGGGGGCGCAGATCATGGTGCTTGCGTTCCTGCCGTCGAGCTATCAGGCCGGGGCGCAGCGCGTGGCCGTGCTGCGCAATGTCTACATGGCCACCGCGCCGCTGCTGACCTGGTTTCTGGTGCTCTCGGCGCTCATCAGCCTGGTGCTGATCCGCATCGTGGTGGCCACCGCCTACAGCTACGGCCTGTCGCAGTACGCGCTGGAGGTGCTGGTGCGCACCCTGGTGCTCGAACTCATTCCCCTGTACGCCGCCATGTTCGTGGCGGTGCGCTACGCCATGCCCGGCGCGCAGAGCGTGCGGCGTGCGCTGTCGCGCCAGCTGCGCGAAGGCGTGGTGCGCGATCACCAGGAACTGTTGCGCACCGAGCTGCTGCCGCGCGCCCTGGCCAGCATGTTCTCGGTGCTGCTGCTGGCCGCGCTGAGCTGTGTTATCGCCATCGTGCTGACCTACCTGAACGTGTACGGCTTTACCCACTGGGCGTTGCCGGCGTACGCGCGCAGCGTGGGCAGCGTGTTCTCGCCAGCCGTCACCCTGATCTTTTGCCTCAAGACCTTCTTCTTCAGCCTGGCCGTGGCGGTCGTTCCCATGGCCGGCAGCGCCGCCCGCGATCGCGACGGCGGCTACGGCTACCGCAGCGACATCACCGAATTCGCGCGCCTGCTCTCGGTGGTCGTGCTCATCGAAGTGGTCTCGCTGGTCGGCAACTACTATTGACATGCCATGAACCCGACGCCCATGCCCCCGCCCCTCGACCAGCCCCCGCCAGTGAAGAACCTTGAGCTCAAGGCGGTCATCCTGTTGCTGCTCATGCTGGCGCTGGTGGTGGGGTCTGCGCTGTATGTGATGTACGCGCGTGGCATGTTCGAGCGCACCCAGCGGCTGGTGCTGGTGTCCGACGACTCCGAGGGGGTGGTGGTCGGCATGGACATGACCTTCGCGGGGTTCGCAATCGGCCGCATTTCGCGCATTGAACTCGCCGACGATGGCAACGTGCGCTTCATCGTCGACGTGCCCAGCAAGGACGCGCGCTGGCTGCGCACCTCCAGCATCTTCACCATGGAGCGCAGCCTGGTGGGTGGCACCCGCATCCGAGCCTACAGCGGCATGCTGGAGGATCCCCCGCTCGAAGACGGTGCCGTGCGCCAGGTGTTGCGGGGCGACGCGGCGGCCGAGATTCCCAAGCTCACCGCCTCGGTCCGGGAACTGCTGGACAACCTGACCGCGTTGACCCAGTCCGACGCGGCGCTGGCGCAGAGCCTGACCAATGTGCAGAGCGTGACCGAGCAGCTCAAGGGCCCGCAGGGTGCCCTGGGGGTGTTACTGGGCAACGAGGCCGACGCCAAGAAGCTCCTGCTCACCATCGACCGCGCCAACGCGCTGCTGGCGCGCTCCGATACCCTGGTCCAGCGGCTCGACAGCCTGGTGGCCAATGCCGACCGGCAGGTCTTTGGCCAGGGCGCAGGGCCCGGCGGGCAAGCCGGTCTGGTCAACGACGCACGCGCCACCGTGCAGCAGCTCAATGGCCTGCTCACCGATGCCCGAGGCAGTCTGGCGAAAGTGGACGCGGTGCTGGTGGAGGCCCAGGGCATCGCCAGCAACACCAAGGAGGCCACTACCGATCTGGGGGCGCTGCGCAGCGAAGTGGACACCAGTCTGCGCAAGGTGGACGGGCTGATCAACGACATCAACCGGAAATGGCCATTTGCCCGCGAGACGGAGATCAAGCTGCCATGACGATGCACACCCCCGTTGCTTGCTCGCTGCGCGTCGCCGCATCCCCCCTCAAGGGGGCAACACCTGTGGCCCGGCTGAGCCGGTTCCATGGTGTTTCTGGGTTGGGGCACTTTTTCGGGCGCGTGGGTGGGACCACTCGCTGGAGCGTCGTGGCCCTGGGGTTGGCGCTGGCGGCCTGCGGCAACAATCCGCCCACTCCCGACTGGCAGATGAACGCCAAGAGCAGCAGCGAACGTGCCGCCAACGCCTGGCTCGGTGGCAACAACCGGGTGGAAGCGGCGGAGTTCGCGCGTGCACGCAGCGAACTCGCGCGCACGGGGCGGGCCGACCTGCTGGCGCGCATCGAGCTGTTGCGCTGCGCCACGCGTGTGGCGGCGCTGGCGTTCGAGCCATGCGCCGGGTTCGAAGCGCTGGCCGCCGATGCCGCTCCCGCCGAACAGGCCTATGCGCGCTACCTCGCGGGCAGCGCCACGGCGGCCGACACGCGCCTGCTGCCCCCGGCCCATCAGGCGGTGGCTCAGGGCGTCAACGCGCCCGATGCCGCGCTGGCCTCGATCGAAGAACCCTTGTCGCGCCTGGTGGCTGCTGGTGTGCTGTTCAAGCGGGGCGTGGCCACGCCCGGCGTCATCGCGCAGGCGGTGGACACGGCCTCGGCCCAGGGTTGGCGCAGGCCTTTGCTGGCCTGGCTGAAGGTGCAGCAGCAGCGCGCGCAGGCGGGTGGTGCGGCCGATGAGGCGGCGCGGATTCAGCGGCGCATCGAGCTGGTGCTGGAAACCGGTGTGGCCAAGATGCCCGCGCCGGCGAAGTGATGTGGGCGCGTGAAGCGCCGCCCATGAAAAAGCCGGGCAGATGGTGACATCTGTCCGGCTTCCTGCATGTTGGTGGGGGCAGTAGGATTCGAACCTACGACCTACTGATTAAGAGTCAGCTGCTCTACCAACTGAGCTATACCCCCTGGGCGATGGTGGAGACGAGGAGGATCGAACTCCCGACCTTCGCATTGCGAACGCGACGCTCTCCCAGCTGAGCTACGTCCCCAGAAGCCGCAGATTGTAGCAGCCCTTTTCGGTGCTTCCGGCCCAGGCCGGGTGGCACTGCTCGCATTTTTGATGGGATGCGAACGGCGCTACCGTCGTTGGCCGTCTGCTCGTCCGCGCGATCACGCCATGCCGTTGCGGCTGGCGAGCTCCACGAACAGGGCCGAGTGGTCCAGGTCGGCCAGACCGTGGTCGGCGGCCTGGGCGAACAGCTGCTCGAACAGCGCGGTGATCGGTGCCTCAAAACCGATCTCGCGTGCCGTGGCCATCGCGTTGCGCATGTCCTTCAGTTGCACCGAGATGGCGCCGCGTTTGGCGAAGTCGCGTTCGACCATGCGCTGGCCGTGCACCTGCAGGATGCGGCTGTCGGCAAAACCACCGGTGATGGCCTGCCGGACCTTGGCCATGTCGGCGCCGCCTTTCTCGCAGAGCAACAGCGCTTCGGCCACCGCGCCGATGGTGATGCCCACGATCATCTGGTTGGCGAGCTTGGCGAGCTGGCCCGAGCCGTGCGGCCCCACATGGGTGGGGCGCCCCAGGTGCTCGAACACCGGTCGGGCGCGCTCGAAGTCCGCCGGTTTGCCGCCCGCCATGATGGCCAGCGTGGCCTGCTCGGCGCCCACCGTGCCGCCGGACACCGGTGCGTCCAGGTGATGCACGCCAATGGCGGCGAGCCGGGCCGCGTGGTCACGCGCCTGGCGGGGCTGGATCGATGACATGTCCACCACCAGCGCGCCGGGGCGCAGCCCCTCGGTGGTGCCCTGCCGGAACAGCACGTCTTCGACCACCTTGCCATCTTCGAGCAGGGTGATCACCAGGTCGGCCTGCGCCACCGCCTGTGCCGGAGTGTCACAGACCTGGGCGCCAAAGGGTCGCAGGCGCTCGGCCTTGTCGGGTGAACGGTTCCAGGCGCTCACCTGGTAGCCGGCCACGCACAGGCGGCGTGCGATGGGCCAGCCCATCATGCCGATGCCGAGCACCGCAATGTTCTGGACGGCGGAGGGGGAGGTGGGGGTATCTGGGGTCACGGAAGAGGGGGTGAAAGGGGTGAGAGGGAGCATGGTCCCTGGGGAAAAATTGTAGGTGGCGCCGCTGGTGCGGCCGCACCGTCAGGAAAAAAAAGCGGGCTCCGGGCCAGGCCCGGAGCCCGCACCAAGTGGTTCATCGAACCACGGAGTTGTCGGGGGCAACGGCGGTGCCGGTGTGAGCGTCCATCTGGGCCCCCAGGTGGGCGCTGGCCTGGCCGCTGTGTTGGCGCATCAGGGTCTCGGCTCGCTCGGCGTCGCCCGAGGCCACGGCCTGCGCCATGGCCTCGTGTTCGTCCCACACCGATGCGCGCAGGCTCGACGACTGCAGGGCCTCGCCCATGGCGCGGCGGATGTGGTGCCAGTGCAGCAGGGCGCTCTGTTCGATCAACGGGTTCTGCGAGGCCTGGTAGAGCGCGCGGTGGAACGCCAGATCGGCGTCAATCATGGCCTTGATGTCGCCACGGCGCACCGCGTCGCGCCCCTGTGTGAGCAGGGCGGGGTCGATGCGGGTGCGCCGGGCGGCCGCCAGCCGGACCGCCAGTGCATCGAGCGCGCCACGCACTTCGTAGACGTGGGCGATCCATTGCGCATCCAGCGGGGCCACCTGCAGGCCGCGGCTGCGGCCGCCCGGCCCGCTGGTGACGGGCGCGTCCTGCACGAAGCCGTCTTTCTTCAACAGGCGCAGGGCCTGCATGACCGGCTGGCGCGACACCGCCAGCTGTTCGGCCAGCTCTTCCTGGGTGATGCGCCGTCCCGGCGCGAGCGAGCCTTCGCTGATGGCGTCGAGCAGTGCGCGGTACACCTGATCGGCCAGATCCGGAGTGGTTTCAAGCTGGATCAACTGGGCTGTCATGGGCGGGTGTGAAGATGAATTCTGAACTCTGTATACAGAATACACGAAGTCGAGAGACCTGTCACAACATCCCTCTGCATGACACAATTCGCCCACATGAACGCACCCGCCCACCCCGATCCCGCCTGGCTCGATGGCCAGTACAACAACCGGGCGCTGGTGCCCGAACACGCCCGGCATTTCGAGCGCTGGGCCAGCGAATCGCTGGCGGCGCGCCGGCAGCTCGGCGGTATGCTGGATGTTGCCTACGGCCATGGCGCCGGCGAGACGCTCGACCTGTTTCCCGCACCACGCCCGCACAACGCGCCGCCCGCGCCGGTGCTGGTGTTCATCCACGGGGGGTATTGGCGCAGCCTGGACAAGGCCGACCATTCGTTTGTTGCCCCGGCCTTCGTGAAGCACGGCGCCTGTGTGGTGGTGCCGAACTACGCGCTGTGTCCGGCGGTGGGCATTCCCGACATCGCGCTGCAGATGGTCGACCTGCTGGCCTGGCTGTACCGCAACATCGCCGTGCATGGCGGCGACCCGCACCGCATCACGCTGGTGGGCCATTCGGCCGGCGGGCAACTGGCGGCCCTGCTGCTGGCCTGCCGCTGGCGGGACGTGGGGGCGGATCTGCCCGACGCGCTGGTGAAAAACGCGCTGTCCATCTCGGGGCTGTACGACCTGGAGCCGCTGCGCCACACCCCGTTCCTGCGCGATTCACTGCGGCTGACCCCGGCGCAGGTGAAAAAAGTCAGCCCGGCGCTGCTGCCCGTGCCTCCCGTGCGCGAAGGCCGTGGTCTGCTGTACACCGTGACCGGTGGCGAAGAGAGCAGCGAGTTCCTGCGCCACAACCGGATGATTCAGCAGGCCTGGGGCGAGGAGGTGGTGCCGGTGTGCGAAGCGCTGCCGGGGCTGAACCACTTCAGCGTGCTCGAAGCGCTGGTGCAGCCCGGGCACCGGCTGAACCAGCTGGCGCTGCAACTGTTGAACGGCTAGCCCCCCGCGCCGCCTGCGGCGTCACCCCCCAGGGGGCGGCACTGGCGGCCCGGCGAAGCCGGTTCCGCGGTGCCCTGGCGCCAACGCCCTCTCCGGCGCGAAATGTCTTGATTCGAGGATGCGGTGGAACCGGCTCTGCCGGGCCACTCGCATCGCCCCCTTGAGGGGGTGACGCGCCTTTGGGCGCGGCGCGGGGGTGGGCTTACATAAACAGGTGTTCGCCCGCGTTCTCGCCACCCAGGATCACGTAGTTCACTTTTTTCAGGTCCAGCAGCTTCGTGCCGCCCGAATAGCTGATGGAGCTCTGGACGTCCTGCTCCATCTCCACCAGCGTGTCGGCCAGCGTGCCCTTGATCGGCTCCAGGATGCGCTTGCCTTCGACGTGCCGGTACTCGCCCTTGTTGAAGTCGCTGGCCGAGCCGTAGTACTCCTTGTAGAGCACACCGTCGACCTCCACCGTCTGGCCCGGCGATTCTTCGTGCCCGGCGAACAGCGAGCCGATCATGACCATGGACGCGCCGAAGCGGATGCTCTTGGCGATGTCGCCGTGGCTGCGGATGCCGCCGTCGGCAATGATGGGTTTGGTCGCCACGCGGGCGCACCACTTGAGCGCCGAGAGTTGCCAGCCGCCGGTGCCGAAACCGGTCTTGAGCTTGGTGATGCAGACCTTGCCCGGGCCCACGCCCACCTTGGTGGCGTCGGCGCCCCAGTTCTCCAGATCGATCACCGCCTCGGGCGTGGCCACGTTGCCGGCGATCACGAAGCTGCTCGGGAGCCGGGCCTTGATGTAGCCGATCATGTCGCGCACGCTGTCGGCGTGGCCGTGGGCGATGTCGATGGTGATGTACTCGGGCACCAGGCCTTCGGCGGCGAGGGTGTCCACCGTGGCGCGGTCGGGCGCTTTCACGCCCAGCGAGATCGAGGCGTAGACACCCGCGCCGTGCATGTCGCGCACGAACTGCACGTTGTCCAGATCAAAGCGGTGCATCACGTAGAAGTAGCCGTTCTGGGCCATCCAGAGGCAGATCTTCTGATCCACCACGGTCTTCATGTTGGCGGGCACCACCGGCAGGCGGAACTTGCGGCCACCCAGCTCCACGCCGGCGTCGCATTCCGAGCGGCTCTGCACGCGGCACTTGCGCGGGAGCAACAAAATATTGTCGTAGTCGAAAATTTCCATTTGAAACCAGGCTCCAGAAAACTGTTGTAGATGAACAGGGAGAGCGCTTGGCTTGGGTCCGGCTTTCTGTTGGGCGGGAAGGCCTCCGGCCAAAAAGAAACCGGGCGCAAGAATCTTGGGCCCGGTGATTGATTCTAGGCGCTCTGGCGCCGCGCGCACAGACCGCAGGCCCGTCGGTGGCGGTATGACGCCCATATGGTCTCTCATATAGATCCGCCGCCGGGCACCGGCTTCCTACAATCGACACCATGTTGTTTGAAGAATCCGTTGCCCCGTCCCCGCTGCTCGCGGGCCTGAATGCCGAACAGGGCGCCGCCGTCACCCTCCCTGCCGAACACGCGCTCATCCTCGCCGGTGCCGGCTCGGGCAAGACCCGCGTGCTCACCACCCGCATCGCCTGGCTGCTGCAGACCGGCCAGGTCACGCCCGGCGGCGTGCTGGCCGTGACCTTCACCAACAAGGCCGCCAAGGAAATGATGACGCGGCTGTCGGCCATGCTGCCCATCAACGTGCGCGGCATGTGGATCGGCACCTTCCACGGCCTGTGCAACCGCTTCCTGCGTGCGCACCACAAACTGGCCAACTTGCCGCAGACCTTCCAGATCCTGGACACGCAGGACCAGCTCTCGGCGATCAAGCGCCTGTGCAAGCAGTTCAACATCGACGACGAGCGCTACCCGCCCAAGCAGCTCCAGTACTTCATCAGCGGCTGCAAGGAAGACGGCCAGCGCCCGATGGATGTGGTGGCGCGCGACGAGGAGACACGCAAGAAGGTGGAGCTGTACGCGCTCTACGAAGAGCAATGCCAGCGCGAAGGCGTGGTGGACTTTGGAGAACTCATGTTGCGCAGCTACGAGGTGCTGCGCGACAACGACCCGGTGCGCGAGCACTACCAGCGGCGCTTCAAACACATCCTGATTGACGAGTTCCAGGACACCAACCGCCTGCAGTACGCCTGGATCAAGATGTTCAGCACGCCGCCGCTCGAAGGGCTCACGCCCTCGGGCAACGCGGTGTTTGCGGTGGGCGACGACGACCAGAGCATTTACGCCTTCCGCGGTGCTCGCGTGGGCAACATGGCCGACTTCGTGCGCGAGTTTCGCGTGAAGCACCAGATCAAGCTGGAGCAGAACTACCGCAGCGTCAGCAACATCCTGGACTCGGCCAACCAGCTGATCAGCCACAACAGCAACCGCCTGGGCAAGAACCTGCGCACCGACGCGGGCGCGGGCGAGCCGGTGCGGGTGTTCGAAGCCACCAGCGACTTCGCCGAAGCGCAATGGATCGTGGACGAGATGAAGCAGCTCGCGCGCGAAGACGTGCCCAAGAGCGAGATGGCCGTGCTCTACCGCAGCAACGCGCAGAGCCGCGTGGTGGAAACCGCGCTGTTCAATGCCGGCATGCCCTACCGCGTGTACGGCGGTCTGCGCTTCTTCGAGCGCGCTGAAATCAAGCACGCGCTGGCCTACCTGCGCCTGCTGGAAAACGCCAACGACGACACCAGTTTCCTGCGCGTGGTGAACTTCCCGCCGCGCGGCATCGGGGCGCGCAGCATCGAGCAGTTGCAGGATGTGGCGCGCAGCTCGGGCTGTTCGCTGCACGACGCGGTGAGCGCCGTCACCGGCCGCGCCGGCGCGGCCATCGGCGGTTTCGTGGCCAAGCTCGACGTGCTGCGCGAGCGCTCGGTGGGCATGACGCTGTCCGAGATCATCGAGCTGGTGCTGGATCACAGCGGCCTGATCGAGCACTACCGGGCCGAGCGCGAAGGGCAGGACCGGGTGGAAAACCTGGAAGAACTGGTGAGCGCGGCCAAGAGCTTCGTGGGTATCGAAGGTTTTGGCCGCGACGCGGTGGCGCGCACGGTGGATGGTTCGCCGCTGACACAGAGTCCGGCCAGCCAAGGCATTGACCCGACACTCCCGGTGCTGGACGAGCCGCTGGCCCCCGACGCCGACACCGGCGAGACCATGAGCCCGCTCGCGGCCTTCCTCACGCACGCCGCGCTCGAGTCCGGCGACAACCAGGCCCAGGCCGGGCAGGACGCGGTGCAGCTCATGACGGTGCACGCCGCCAAGGGCCTGGAGTTCGACTGCGTCTTCATCACCGGCATGGAAGAGGGGCTGTTCCCGCACGAGAACTCCATGAGCGACCGCGACGGACTGGAAGAGGAACGCCGCCTGATGTACGTGGCGATCACGCGCGCGCGCAAGCGCCTGTACCTCAGCCATTCGCAGACGCGCATGCTGCACGGCCAGACGCGCTACAACCTCAAAAGCCGCTTCTTCGAGGAACTGCCCGAGAGCTGCCTGAAGTGGCTCACGCCGCAGCAGCCGGCCTGGAACCCGAGCGCAGCTGGCGCGGGCGGTGGCTGGCAGGGCAACCGGGGTGGCTATGGCACGCGGGGCGCCGGTGCGCCCGCCGTGCTGCAACCGGCCTGGTCACCGGGCTGGGCTTCGGGCAGCGACCCCAAAGGACTGGGCGGCAAGAGCAACCCCGAGCCCGACCGCGGCACCGACATCAAGGCCGGCATGAAGGTGTTCCACAACAAGTTCGGCGAAGGCAAGGTGCTGGCGCTGGAAGGCGCGGGCGCCGAGGCGAGGGCCCAGGTGAATTTCTCGCGGCATGGCGTGAAGTGGCTGGCGCTCTCGGTGGCCAAGCTGACGCCGGTGGACGACTGAGCCTCGCCCACGAAAAAAAGCCGCGGCGGCCAAGCCGTCGCGGCTGTAAAAAATCACGCGGTCTCTGATTGACGAGTGTCTCCGCGCAACCTTGGAGCAACTGCGGCGTGCACGAGGCACGCCGTTTCAAATCACATCAGAAGTCGTGGCGCACGCCCATGGCGAAGAGCCTCGTGTCGGCGGTCTTCACGCCAGCGCCATCTTCCACTTCGTGCGTGCGGTAGCCGGCGTACAGCTTCGAGCGCTTGGACAGGGTGTAGGTGGCGCCCAGACCGAAGCCCGAGGCCTTGGACGAGGTGAAGCCGCCGACCTTGGTCTTGCTGGTGGCGAAACCGGCCGACAGGTTGATGGCGCCGACGGGAACGTCCACACCCAGGCTCAGCTCATCGTCGTCGCCCTTGGCGGCGGTGCCGCTGCGGGTGTTGTAGCCGGCGGACAGCTTGGCCACGCCCAGGTCGTAGGCAGCGGCCAGTTGCAGGTACTTGTCCGACTTGCCCTTTTCGTTCTGGTGGCCCAGCGCGAAGTTCATCGGGCCGTTCTTGTAGCCGACCAGGACGGCGGTCATGGTGTCGTCTGCGCCCGCGTTCTGTTCGAAAGCGTAGGACAGGCCACCGTACACGCCACCCATGTTGGGCATGTCGTAGCGCATCTGGTTGTTGAAGCGGCTCGAATAGTCGCCACCCGACTTGAACACGCCGTTGCCCGAAGGCGTGAATGCCGAGTCGAACACCGAGTTGCTGTTGGACAGGGCGCGCGCATCGTCGTACACGCTGTAGGTGCGACCCAGGGTCAGCTTGCCGAAGCCACCCATCAGGCCCATGCTGGACTCGCCCTTGAAGGACGGGCTTTGCAGGGCGCCGGTTTCGGCGTCGATGCGCTGTTCGAGCTTGAAGTGGGCCTTCAGGCCACCACCGAGGTCTTCGACGCCGCGAAAGCCCAGGCGGGGCGTGGTCAGGCCGCCGTTGCCGCCGTTGAACATCTTGGTCTCGCTGCCGGTGCCCAGTTCCTTGATGCTGCCGACCGACAGGTCCACGCGACCGTAGACGGTGACGGACGACTGCGCCATGGTGGCGCCCGAAGCGGCCAGCACGGCCAGAGCGATGAGGCTCTTTTTCATTGAATTTTCTCCAGAGGTTTGGTGAATGGGAAGCCAGCGAGAGACCGCCGGCTTCCACACCCGTTGCCATTTGCAAGCAGGTGTGTCCATTTCATCGAACGACCATAAAAGCTCTGTGACACAAGCCGGGTTTGCTCTCATTGTTGCAATGCAACAACAAACATTTTTCAGGGCTTGCCGGCATTGACCCAGCGCGTCCAGCCGGCGCCGTCGTTGTCGTTGACGACCCAGAGCACGCCCTTGAAGACCACCATGCCTTCGGCCTTTTCCTGCACGTAGTTGAAGTCTTTGCGCAGGTCGCGCACCAGGGTCTTGGTGAGGGTCGCGCCTTCGGTCACGTCGGCGGCTTTCACGCTGTAGATGCGTTTGACTTCGGCGTTGATGGCCTGGCCTTCGCCACCGCCCTTGTCGCGTTCGAGCAGCAGCAGGCGGCCGTCCTCCGTGAGCTGGATTTCGGACAGACCCATCCAGAATTTTTTGGCGTCCTTGCTGTGCTGGTCCAGCGGATAGAGCGCCGTGGTCCAGGTGCTGGTGGGCAGGTGCAGCTTCAGGATGGCGGCCTGGGGTTTGTTCAGGTCAAAGCCCCGCTGCACCGCCATGTAGAGCGTCTGGCCATCGGCGCTGGCGGTCACGCCCTCGTAGCCGGTGCTGGTCTTGGGGCTGGCGAACTTCGCCTGCACGCTGGCGGGCAGCTTCACGCGCTGCTGCACCACGCCGGCCATGTTCACCTTGATGAGTTCGTTGTCGGCGACGGTCTTGCCTTCCGAAGCGATCCAGAAACCGTCGGCCACCTTGGCGATGCCTTCGGGGTCGACCTTCAGCGCTTGGCCATCGGCCTCGGTGAGCAGGGTCACCTGGTCCAGCGTCAAACGTCCCTGCGCCGCATCCGAGGGATCGATGCGGAAGATACGCGACTGGCCGAAGGCGTTGTCGGGCACGGCGTACAGGTGTGTGCCGTCGGTGGTCAGGCCGGAAAGCGCGCCCCAGGGCAGGCTCGCGTCCTTCGCCACCAGTTGCGGTTCGGCAGCGCCTGCTGGCACGCCTCTGGCATGGAAGCGGTAGAGGTTGAGCGAGTTTTCTTTTTCGTTGGCGGTCACGAGCAACTGCTGGCCGTCGCGGCGTTGCGTCACGGTGGTCAGCCCTTCGGGCGCCATGCCGGTGGGCAGCAGTTGCACGAACTGCGGCTGTTTCGGATTGTCCAGGCGGTAGACCTCGACGAAAGAACCCCGCTCCGAGCCGACCAGCAGGTGGGGCTTGCCGCCGAAGCGGCCGGCCGTCACGGCTTCCATCTCCACGCCCTTGGACGCCGAGCGCCCGTCCGGGTAGTGGCCATGCAACAGCGCGTTCACTTCGGTGCGTTCACCGGTTTCGTAGACCACCTCGCCGCGGGTGTTCATCAGCGTGAAGCCGCGGCCGCCCGGCAGCACGCCGGCCTTGTCCTTCTTGCCGTCGCCTTCGTTGGCCGTGGCGAACACGCCCGGTGCCACCCAGGCCACCGCATCGGCCTCGCGGCGCGCGGTGAAGCTGTCCTTGAAAGTGATCTCCTTGTCTTTCTTGAGGTCGGCATTGCCGTTGCGTGTCACGGTGCCGGTGGAGAACACGCGCTCCAGGCGCGCACGCGTCGGATGGCTCAGGTCGATGAGGGCGACCGCGTTGTTCTCCTGCAGCGAGACCACCGCCTTCCGGGCACGCGCATCGATTGAAACGAATTCGGGTTGCGGGTCGTTCGGGTAGACGATGCCGGGCACGGTCTGCAGTGCCTGCACCAGTTCGATCGACTGCACACCGCTGCTGGCACCGCCATACAGGTCCTGCAGTCCGACCACGTCGATGCGGCCGGGGCGCTGGCCGCCCAGCGTGGCGTCGCCCTCGGCGTCGGTTTCTTCGTCTTCGATCGCCACCACGGCGCGCAGCGTGCGGCCCTGGCCAGCGAGCGCCAGCGAATCGGGGCCGATGCCCACGGTGATGTCCTTGACGTGTTTCACGGCAGCGGGCTGGCGGATGTCGTACACGCGCACCAGACCACGGCGCGCGTTGGCCACGTCGTCACCCAGGCGCACCGCCACCACGGCATAACGGCCGTCGGGGCTGATGGCTACCGAGGTCGGTTCGCCCAGGCCCATCAGCTGCACGTTCACGCGCGGCAGCAGCTCCGGCTGCGCAGGGTTCGTGATGTCCACCATGCCGAGCACGCCGGCGTCGGCACTGGTGTAGATCAGGGTCAGGCCGTCCGGCGTGGCGGCCACGATCTCGGCCACGCCGTCCACGGGCAGGTGGTGGACCATGGCGAAGCGGTTGGTCGGTGGGGCTGGCGGCGCGGCCTGGGCCTGTGAGGTGAGCGCGAAAGAAGCGGCCAGCGCCGCGGTCAGGGTGCAGAAGCGAAGTGTGTTCATGCGAAGGTTGGGCGTCGTGGGAAAAGCCCCAGGAGGCTAGGGGGCGCATATGTCATGGTCGTGACCGTCAGTTGCCCAAAACAAAGCCCCTGCCGGCGAATGCGGGCAGGGGCTTGTAGGGCTGTTGTGACTGGTCCGGCGCAAGCCGTCAGGGACTCAGGCGGCTTGGGGTACGGCTTCCCTTGCTTGTTCCTGTTGCTGGCTGACCTGCATCGACAGGTCCAGCAGCACGGCCTTGCTGGTGTAGTAGCGGTCCAGGCGCCACTCGGCCATGATCTCCATGGCGAGATGGAAGTCGTCGTAGTCCAGTCGGTACAGGTCCGACAGCTGGAACGGTACTTCTGACTCCAGCGCCAGCACCAGCCGGGACAGGACCTCTGCCTTCGGCTTGCCGGCGTGGTTCTCGATCAGCTTGCGGGCTTTCTTCAAGGCAATCATGGAACCTCGCTCTCTCTCAACGGTTTGTGAATCGGTCGGCATACCAAAGGTTTCAGGGTATGCCCTAATGGCCGAGCATACCGACGGGGGCTCCGTGTTTGATGACGGAAATATGACGTTGGTGTGAAAGTCCGTCTCCATGAGCGGTGCCCCGTGCTTGGACATGACCGAAGATCTTCGTCAGGCGGCGTGCTTCGCGAGAAATCTCCGCAGGTCGCAGAAGTCGTCCATGCGCTCGGTCAGGGTGGCGTGGTCCCAGTTCCACCAGGCGGTGGATTCGATGGCGGCGGCAATCGACGTCGGGAAGCGTTGCCGGATCGCCCGGGCCGGCGCGCCGGCGGCGATGGCGTAGGCCGGCACGTCCTTGGTGACCACGGCATTGCTGCCGATCACCGCACCGTTGCCGATGCTCACGCCCGGCATGATCACCGCGCCGTGACCGATCCAGGTGTCGTGACCGATGGTTACGCGCTGACGGCGGCGCCACTCGAAGAAGGCCGCGTCGTCCTCGGGCGCCATGCCGTACTTGGCGCGGCGGTAGGTGAAGTGGTGCAGCGTGGGGCGCTCCATGGGGTGGAAGCCCGGGTTGATGCGCACCATGGACGCGATGTTGCTGAACTTGCCGATGTCGGCCGACATGATGTCGCAGCCGCGGTCCAGATACGAATAGTCGTCCAGCAGGCTGTCGGCCAGACGCGCCTGGTCGCCGACCTCGGTGTAGCGGCCGAAGCGGCAGTCGCGGATGACCGCGGTGGGGGCGATGCTCGGGGCTTCGCCCAACTGCGTGGCCTCGCCCACGTTGAACGATGCGATGTGTGTGTGGTTCATGGGAGTCCGTTCGCCCTGGGGGCCGGGGTGTGAGCTGGCATGGGAGCGGCCCGGCGCAGCGCTCATGCGGGCCATCCGGGCAGGGTTTGCAGGTGATCGACGAAGCGGCGGCCCGCGTCGTCCAGCGTGCCGTCGTTCAGGATCTCGAAGGCCTGCGTCGGTGGCAGCGACTGCGTGCGCTGGATGCGGGCCTCGACCTCGGCCAGCGTCTCCCGTGCGCGGGCCAGCAGGCGCTGGCGCAAGGTGTCCGGGCTGGCCGACACGTGCACCACGGTGAGCCCGGGGAAGCGGCTGCGGGTGGCGTCCAGATGGCCCCGCGAGCCGTTGACGAACACCCAGGCACCGTGATCGAGCGGGCCCAGCTCGCTGTGGCGCACGCCGTAGTGCAGGCCGTTGGCCTGCCAGTTCAGCGCAAAGGCACCCCGTTCGCGCAAGGCATGGAACTGGCCTTCGTCCATCGCCTCGTGCGCCTCGTCGCCCGGACGGGCTGTGCGGGTGATGCTGCGCCGCGCCCAATGGATGGACGGTGTGGACCTCAGGTGATGGCGCACCCAGCCCAGCACGCTGTCCTTGCCGGCCCCCGATGGCCCGACCACGTACACCAGGCGGCGGCTCACCGGACTGCCCTCCGTGCTGCGCTCATTTCCCAAACCACCAGCGCTCGACCAGTACAAAGTCGGCGGCTTTCGAGGGCTCGGCGAACAGCGCCAGGCCATCGAAGGGGCAGGGCGGCAGCTCGCCAAACCAGGCCTGGGCCGCCTGCTCAAGTCGCTCCACCGTCCGGGCATCGACACCCTGCAGGTTGCCGGTCAGCGAGAGGTGGAAGCGGTAGCGTTCCAGCACGTAGGGGTAGCCCCAGCGCACCAGCAGGGCGTCCTCCTGCGTGGACAGCGTTCCCATGCGTCGGCGGCGTTCCAGTTCGTCGGACGACAGCGGCGCGGCCAGGTCGTTCAGCTGCGTCACGCAGGCGCTGGCCACCGCGTTGATGGCGTGCTTGTCGCCTTCCGGGCACAGGGCCAGGAAGTCCGCCAGCCGGCGCACCTGCAGGGTGGGCATGTCGAAGGCCGTGAAGGACGCCGCGATGGCCCGCAGCGCCTCGCGCAGATCGTCCAGGCCCACGCCCTCGCTCAGCACAAACGGTGCTTTCAGCGTGGCGTGCCAGCCGTAGCGCCGCGGATCGGCGGTGAGTTGCCGTTGTTGTTCGGGCGTGATGCCGTCGATGGTGGGCTGGGTCAACACGTCGTTCGTGGCCGCGCAGCGGCCCAGCCAGCGGCTGCCCGCCTCCCACCAGGCCGAGCCGGGTGGCGGCGCGAAATAGACCGCGAAACGGTGAGCGTTGCTGAGGTCAATGGTCATCGTGGGCCACCGTGAGCTTCACGCGGTCGCCCGCGAACCAGGTGCTGCCGAACTCGATCGGCACGCCCGCACTGTCGATGTTCACACTGGTCACGAACAGCACCGGCCGGCTGGCCGGCTGCTTGAGCAGCGCTGCCACTGCCGGGCTGGGCAGTTGCGCCGTGATGCGGCTCTCCTTGCGGGTGTAGTCCGCCACGCCGTGGGCGCTGAACGCGTCGGTGATGGAGCCGGTCTCGCGCAACACCGCCTCCAGCCGGTCGAAGCGGGGCAGGGGGAACACACGGTCGCTCACGTGCAGCGGCTGGCCGGCACCCACCCCCAGCACCTGCAGGCGCAACACGGCGCTGCGCGCGGGCACCTGCAGGGCCTGGGCCTGCGCCGCGGTGGCGCGGGTGCGCTGGGCGTCCTGCACTTCGAGGCCGCCGCGCAGGCCGGCCTGCGCCAGGCTCTGGCGGTGCCGCGTGCGCTTGCCAATGATCAGGTCCACCGCGAAGTCCTCGACATAGGTGCCGCTCCCCTGCGTGATGCGCACCAGCCCCTTCTGGCACATGCTGGCCAGCGAGCGGCGGATGGTGTGGCGGTTGACGCCGTACTGCTCGGCCAGCACGTGCTCGGATGGCAGGCGCTGGCCAGGCTCGTACACACCGCGGGCGATGGCCTCGGCGAGTTCGTTGGCGATGCGCGCCCAGAAGCTGTGGTGTTCGCGGGGCGTGTCCGGGAGGGGGGGTGAAAGGGTCAGAAGCTTTGTCATGAAAGGGACATTTGGTGACTCTACGCTCGGGGTCTGGATTCAATTTGTCTAGACGTCTTAAAAGGTACCACGGACATGTTTCACGCATTTGACAATCCGGGCCCCGAGCGGTCCCTGAGCCGCCCGGGCTGGATGGCCCTGCTGGCCCGCGCCCCGCTGGAGGTTCTCGAAGCCGCCCTCGGCCCGCACGATCAGGCTGCCCCGCGCTGGCTGCGCACCCCCGAGACCGGCCTGATGATGGTGCAGGGCCGCGCGGGCGGCACAGGCGAGCGCTTCAACCTCGGTGAAGTCACTGTGACCCGCTGCGCGCTGCGCCTGCCCGGCGCCTCCCAGCAGGCGCCGGTGGGCGTGGCTTATGTGATGGGCCGCTCGCACCGCCACGCGCAGCTCGCGGCGCTGGCCGATGCCCTGTTGCAGGACCCGTCGCAGCAGCCGGTGCTGGAGGCGAAACTGCTGCAGCCGGTGCGCGAACACCTGGCGCATGAGCAGGTGCAGCGCCAGCAGCGCGTGCAGAGCACCAAGGTGGAGTTCTTCACCGTGGCGCGCGAGTCGGGCGGTGCCGACGACGAAGAGGAGGGCGAATGATGTCCCACGATCTGTCTTCGGTGGGGGCCGGTTTTTCCCACGAGGCCTTCGGCAGCCAGGCGGTGTTCCGCTCGGCCCTGATGGCCCTGTCACACCCCGGCCGCTGCATCCCGGTGGAACACGATGCCGAGCTGCCCCGCCACGGCAATGCCGCCGCGGCGGTGTTCCTGCTCGCCATGCTCGACGCCGACTGTGGCCTCTGGCTGTCGCCCTCGCTGCGCGACAGCGACGCCGCCATGTGGCTGCGCTTTCACACCGGTTGCCAGTTGGTGGAGCACGCGGCGCAGGCCCAGTTCGTCTGGGTGGGCGCTGGCGATCCGCTGCCCGCGTTGCAGAGCCTGCGCCAGGGCAGCGACGAATGCCCGGACCAGTCGGCCACCTGCGTGGTCGATGTGGGTTCCCTTTCCGCCGATGCAGATGCCGAAACGCAGCACTGGACGCTCAGCGGCCCCGGCATCCGCGAGCAGGCGTTGCTCAGCGTGACCGGCCTGCCCGCTGACTTCGCCGTGCAATGGGAAAACAACCACGCCGGTTTCCCGCGCGGTGTCGACCTGTTCCTCGCCACCCGCGATGAGCTCGTGGGCCTGCCGCGCACCACGCGCATCCACACACCCGTCGAGGCCTGACCATGTACGTTGCCGTCAAGGGCGGAGAAACCGCCATCCTCAACAGCTACCGCCTGCTGGCCGACCAGCGCCGTGGCGACCCGGCCCAGCCCGAGCTCGGTGTGGCGCAGATCCGCGAGCAGCTCAAGCTGGCGGTGGACCGCGTCATGACCGAAGGTTCGGTGTACGACCCCGAGCTCGCCGCGCTGGCCATCAAGCAGGCCTCGGGCGATCTGGTCGAAGCCATCTTCCTGCTGCGCGCCTACCGCGCCACGCTGCCGCGCCTGGGCACCGCCTGCGCGCTGGACACCGCGCGCATGGCGCTGGAGCGCCGCATCTCGGCCACCTTCAAGGACCTGCCCGGTGGCCAGGTGCTCGGCCCCACCTACGACTACACCCAGCGCCTGCTCGACTTCACCCTGCTGGCCAGCGGCGCGCCGGTGGTGGCGGGTGACGCGGGCGTTGCGGGCAGCGCCCAGCCCGAGGCCACGCCGCGCGTGGTGGACCTGCTCAACCAGGAAGGTCTGATCGAAACCCGCCCGGTGCCGCCGGGCGACCCGGCGCCGGTGGACCTGACGCGCGAACCGCTGCGCTTTCCCGCCGCCCGCGCCACGCGGCTGCAGAACCTGGCCCGCGGCGACGAGGGCTTTCTGCTCGCCATGGCCTATTCGACCCAGCGCGGTTATGCGAACTCGCACCCCTTCGTCGGCGAAATCCGCCTCGGGCAGGTGGCGGTGGAGATCGTGCCCGAAGAGCTGGGCTTTGCCATTTCCATCGGCGACATGGAGCTGACCGAGTGCGAGATGGTCAACCAGTTCGCTGGCAGCAAGACCGAGCCACCGCAGTTCACGCGCGGCTACGGACTGGCCTTCGGTCACAGCGAACGCAAGGCCATGGCCATGAGCCTGGTGGACCGCGCGCTGCGCGCCGACGAACTCGGCGAAGCCGTGTTGTCGCCGGCCCAGATGCAGGAGTTCGTGCTCTCGCACAGCGACAGCCTGGAGGCCTCGGGCTTTGTGCAGCACCTGAAGCTGCCGCACTACGTGGACTTCCAGTCCGAGCTGGAGCTGGTGCGCAAGATGCGCGCCGTGGCCACCACCCACCCCACCCCCAACGAAGAGGCCGCCGCATGAACGCACCGTACGAAGCCGTGGCGCTGGAGCGCCTGCCCGAGCCGTCCGTCGAGCGCGCGGCCGAGGTCAATTTCGCCTACCTCGACGAGCGCACCAAGCGCATGATCCGCCGCGCCATCCTGAAGGCCGTGGCCATTCCCGGTTACCAGGTGCCGTTCGGCTCGCGCGAGATGCCGCTGCCCTACGGCTGGGGCACCGGCGGCATCCAGGTCACCGCCTCGGTGATCGGACCGGACGACACCTTGAAGGTCATCGACCAGGGCTCGGACGACACCGTCAACGCGGTCAACATCCGGCGCTTCTTCCAGCGCACCACCGGCGTGGCCACCACCACGCGCACCACCGAGGCGACCCTGATCCAGACGCGCCACCGCATCCCCGAGATCCCGCTGGTCGAAGGCCAGGTGCTGGTCTACCAGGTGCCGGTGCCCGAGCCCATGCAGCGCCTGGAGCCACGCGAGACCGAAACCCGCACCCTGCACGGCCTGGCCGAATACGGCCTCATGCACGTGAAGCTCTACGAAGACATCGCGCGCTACGGCCACATCGCCACCACCTACGACTACCCCGTGCTGGTCAACGGCCGCTACGTGATGGCGCCGTCGCCGATCCCGAAGTTCGACAACCCCAAGATGCACATGAACCCGGCGCTGCAGCTCTTTGGCGCCGGGCGCGAGAAGCGCATCTACGCCGTGCCGCCCTACACGTCGGTCGAAAGCCTCGGCTTCGAGGACCACCCGTTCGAAGTGCAGCGCTGGGACGCCGCCTGCGCCCTGTGCGGCGCCACCGATTCGTTCCTCGACGAGGTGATCACCGACGACGCCGGTGCGCGCATGCACGTGTGCTCGGACTCGGACTATTGCCAGTCGCGCCAGCCGGCAGCAGGGGAGGGTTCATGAGACTGCTGATCCGCGAAGCCACCGAAGCCGATCTGCCCGGCGTGCTGGCACTGTACGGGCAGTCGGGCCTGGACAACGACGCCGTGCTCTCTGTGGCGCAGGCGCGCGAGGTGTTCCAGCAGTTTGCGCGCTACCCCAGCTACCGGCTTTTCGTCGCCTGCGAGCCAGCGTTTCCCGACAGCGTGATCGCCACCTACGCCTTGCTGGTGATGCACAACCTGGCGCACTGCGGTGCACCCTCGGCCATTGCCGAAGACGTGGTCGTGCACCCGCAGCGCCAGGGCAAGGGCATCGGTCGCCAGCTCATGGCGCACGCCATCGAGCAGGCCCGCGAAGCCGGTTGCTACAAGCTGGCCCTGTCGTCGAACGCCAAACGCCAGGCCGCACACGCCTTCTACGAATCCCTCGGCTTCCAGCGCCACGGCCTGAGTTTTGTGATTGAGACTTGAAATGAAACCCTCTTCTTCAACCCCCCTGCTGCGCGTGCGCGGCGTGGCCAAGCGTTACGGTGACCAAGTCGCGCTGCACGAAGCGTCCTTCGATCTCTGGCCGGGCGAGGTTCTGGCCGTGGTGGGCGAGTCCGGTTCGGGCAAGACCACCCTGCTCAACGCCATCGCCGCGCGCACCGCGCCCGATGCGGGCAGCGTCGAATTCCTCGGCCGCGACGGTCTGCTGCAGGACGTGCACACCATGTCGCAGGCGCAGCAACGCCTGCTGGCGCGCACCGACTGGGGCTTCGTGCACCAGAATCCGGCCGATGGCCTGCGCATGGACGTGTCGGCCGGTGCCAACGTGGGCGAGCGCCTGATGGGCCTGGGCGAGCGCCACTACGGGCGGCTGCGCTGCACCGCCGAAGAGTGGCTGCAGCGCGTCGAGATCGACCCGATCCGCATCGACGACGCGCCGCGAACCTTCTCCGGTGGCATGCGCCAGCGCCTGCAGATCGCGCGCAACCTGGTCACGCAGCCGCGCCTGATCTTCATGGACGAGCCCACCTCGGGGCTGGACGTGTCGGTGCAGGCCCGCCTGCTCGACCTGATGCGCCAGCTCACGCGCCAGATGCACCTCGCCGCGATCATCGTCACGCACGACCTGGCCGTGGCCCGTCTGCTGGCTCACCGCATGATGGTGATGCAGCGCGGCCGCGTGGTCGAGGCCGGCCTCACCGACCAGGTGCTCGACGATCCCCAGCACCCCTACACCCAGCTCCTCGTCTCTTCGGTATTGCAACCATGAACCCACCCTTGCTTCAGATGAAAGGGGTGGCCAAGCGCTTCACCCTGCACCACCAGCACGGCGCCGAACTCTCGGTGCTGCACAACGTCGATCTGGAGGTGCGCCCTGGCGAATGCCTGGTGCTCGACGGCCCTTCCGGCATGGGCAAGAGCACGCTGCTCAAGCTCATCTACGCCAACTACCGCGCCACCGAAGGCCGCATCACCGTGGCGCCTCCGGGCAGCGCGCCGGTGGAGGTGACCGAGGCCTCGCCGCGCGAGCTGGTGCGGTTGCGCCGCGAGAGCATCGGCTACGTGAGCCAGTTCCTGCGCGTGATTCCCCGCGTGTCGGCGCTCGACGTGGTGGCCGAAGCGCTGGTGGAAGACAGCGGCGACGACCCCGCGGCGCTGGAGGCCGCGCGCGAACAGGCGCGCGCCTGGCTCACCCGGCTGCGCATCCCGGAGCGCCTGTGGGCCTTGCCGCCGGCCACGTTTTCCGGCGGCGAGCAGCAGCGCGTGAACATCGCACGCAACATGATCAAGCCGCGGCCGCTGATGCTGCTGGACGAGCCCACCGCCTCGCTGGACGCGGCCAACACCCGCACCGTGATCGAGCTGATCCAGGAAGCCGCCGCGCGCGGCGCGGCGCTGGTCGGCATCTTTCACGACGCCCATGTGGGCGACGCCGTGGCCACGCGGCGCATCAACGTCGGTGATTTCAGGAGCGCTGCATGAACCACGCTGTGAGCCCGCCCATCGTGTTCAAGAACGCCCGTCTGGTGCTGCCCGACGAAGTGCAGACCGGCAGCCTGTCGGTGGAGGCCGGGCGCATCGCCGGCTTCGGCGCGAGCAACAGTTCGCTGCCGCAGGCCATCGACCTGGAGGGTGACTACCTCATGCCCGGCTTCATCGAGGTGCACACCGACAACTTCGAGCGCCACCTGATGCCGCGCCCCAAGGTGCAGTGGGCCGAGATGCCCGCGCTGCTGGCGCACGACGCCGAGATCGCCGCCGCCGGCATCACCACAGTGTTTGACGCGCTGGGCGTGGGCGATGCCGATCATGAAAGCCTGCGCGGCACTGCGTGGGACGCGGTGCTGCAGACGCTGGACGCCTGCACGGCAGAAAACGTGCTGCGCGCCGACCACCACCTGCACGTGCGCTGCGAGCTGCCGGCGCACAACACCATCGACCTGTTCCAGCCCTTCCACGGCCATGAGCGCCTGTCGCTGATCTCGCTCATGGACCACACGCCGGGCCAGCGCCAATGGGAAAACATCGAACACGCACGGATCTACTACACCGGCAAGAAAGGCTGGAGCCAGGAAAAGTTCGAGCACCAGGTGGCACACGCCGAGCGCCTGCAGGCCCAGTACGCCGAGCCGCACCGCGACTACTTTGTGGACTACTGCCGCGAGCACGGCATCGCGCTCGCCAGCCACGACGACACCACTGTCGCCCATGTGGAGCAGGCCCATGCCGAAGGCGCCAGCCTGTCCGAATTCCCGACCACGATGGCGGCCGCCCAGGCCGCGCGCGAGCGGGGATTGCTCACGGTCATGGGCGGTCCCAACGTGGTGCGCGGCGGCTCGCATTCGGGCAACGTGGCCGCGGCCGACCTGGCGCGCCACGGCCTGCTCGACATCCTCTCCAGCGACTACGTGCCGGGCAGCCTGCTCAGCGCCGTGTTGCGGCTGGTGGCCGACGACATCCTGAGCCTGCCCGAGGCCGTGGCCATCGTCAGCCGCAACCCGGCCCGCGCCACCGGCCTGCACGACCGCGGCGCCATCGAGCCCGGCCTGCGCGCCGACCTGGTCCAGGTGCGTGTGGTGAACATGCCCAACGGGCTGCGCCACGGCGTGGTGCGCGCGGTCTGGAGAGAGGGACAACGGGTGCTCTGACTTGAAATGTTCTGCCAACCGTCAAACGACTGTCACAACGAAAACCCACACTGTGAGCGTGTCTAGACGACTTTGGAGCCACCCATGAAAACCGCCCTGCGCATTCACCAACTGAACAAGCACTTCGCCAACGGCAAACACGCCTTGCGCGACATCAATCTGGAGATCCGGCAGGGCGAGATGGTGGCGCTGATCGGCGCCTCCGGCTCCGGCAAGTCCACGCTGTTGCGCCATGTGGCGGGCCTGGTGGTGGCCGACGCGGGCGAAGGCTCGCTGATCGAGATCGACGGCTGCTGTGTGCAGCAGGGTGGCCGGGTGCACCGCGACATCCGCAAGGTGCGCTCGCAGATCGGGTTTGTGTTCCAGCAGTTCAATCTGGTGGACCGCCTGCCCGTGATGGCCAACGTGCTGGTCGGGCGCCTGCACCGCATGCCGCTGTGGCGCAGCCTGACCCGCTGGTTCAACGCCCAGGAACGGGCGCTGGCCATCGAGGCGCTGGCCCGCGTGGGCATCGCCGATTGCCACGCCCAGCGCGCGTCCACGCTCTCGGGCGGCCAGCAGCAGCGCGCAGCCATCGCCCGAACGCTGGTGCAGGGCGCCAAGGTGGTGCTGGCCGACGAACCCATCGCCTCGCTCGACCCCGAATCCTCCCGCAAGGTCATGGAAATCCTCGCGCGCATCAACCGCGAAGACGGCTCCACCGTGGTGGTGTCGCTGCACCAGGTGGACATGGCCCTGAAGTACTGCCCGCGCGTGATCGCGCTGCACCAGGGCCAGGTGGTGTTTGACGGCGCCGCGTCGTCGCTCACCCCAGCCCTGCTGCGCGAGCTCTACGGCATGCAGGCCGACGAAATGCTGATGGGTGAACCCCAGGCCCACGCACCGATTCCTTTGACTCCGGTGCCCGAGCGCCACTGGCCGGTTCCGCTGGCGCAAGCGGCCTGAAAGCTGCCTTCCTTCACACGCTTCCCTGCTGTCATCCCGTCCCGCTTCACATCCCTTCCTCACGGAGTTTTTCCCATGCTCAAGAAAACCCTGGCCGGCCTCGCGCTCGGCCTTACCCTCACCGGCGCCCTGGCGCAGGACATCAACTTCGGCATCATCTCGACCGAGTCGTCGCAGAACCTCAAGGCCGACTGGCAGCCGCTGCTCGACGACATGGCCAAGCAGACCGGTTTCAAGGTCACGGCTTTCTTCGCGCCCGACTACGCCGGTGTGATTGAAGCCATGCGCTTCAACAAGGTGCACGTGGCCTGGTACGGCAACAAGTCGGCCATCGAGGCCGTGGACCGCGCCAGCGGCGAGGTGTTTGCCCAGATGGTCAACGCCGACGGCACCGACGGCTACTACTCGCACCTCATCGTGCACAAGGACAGCCCGATCAAGTCGCTGGACGATGTGCTGAAGAACGGCAAGAGCTACAGCTTCGGCAACGGCGACCCGAACTCCACCTCCGGCTTTGTCGTGCCCAGCTTCTACGTGTTCGCCAAGAACAAGATCGACCCGCGCACGCACTTCAAGATCGTGCGTTCCGCCAACCACGAAACCAATGCGCTGGCCGTGGCCAACCAGCAGGTCGACGTGGCCACCAACAACAGCGAAAACCTCGACAAGATCGCGCAGAAGTTCCCCGAGAAGCGCAAGGACATCCGCGTGATCTGGACTTCGCCCCTGATCGCACTCGACCCGCTGGTCATGCGCAAGGACCTGCCCGAGGCGACCAAGGCCAAGATCAAGAATTTCCTCTTCGCCTACGGCAAGACCGACCCGCGTGAAAAAGAAGTGCTGGTGAAGATCTCCAAGCTCTCGGGCTTCAAGCCCTCGTCCAACGCGCAGTTGCTGCCGATCCGCCAGCTGGACCTGTTCGGCAAGCGCAACAAGATCGAGTCCGACACCGCGCTGAGCGAAGCCGACAAGATGGCCAAGCTGGCCGAGATCGACAAGCTGCTGGCCGCGCTGAACTGACCGTTCTCTTCAGCGTTCGCTACCTGGCGCTGCCCACCCGGACCGTTCGCGGCACTCTGCTGCGGACGGTCTGCGCGTGAGGCGCACCCTCGAATTCCCATATCCCGCCCACCACGATGTCCACCACGCTCAATGTCCACCGCCTGACGCCGGCCGTGGTTCCCGCACCGAAACGCAGCCTGACCTGGTACCTGTCCTGGGCCGCGCTCTTGCTGCTGCTTGCGGGCTCGTGGAAGGGCGCCGACATGCGCCCGCTCGACCTGATCCGCGACTCGGGCAACATGGCCACCTACGCGGCCGACTTTTTTCCGCCCGATTTTTCGCAGTGGAAGCTGTACCTGAGCGAGATCATCGTCACGCTGCAGATCGCGCTCTGGGGCACGGCGCTGGCCGTGCTCACCGCCATCCCGCTGGGCCTGCTGGCCTCCAGCAACATCACGCCCTGGTGGGTGCACCAGCCGGTGCGCCGCCTGATGGACGCGTTCCGCGCCATCAACGAAATGGTGTTCGCCATGTTGTTCGTGGTCGCGGTCGGCCTCGGGCCTTTCGCCGGCGTGCTGGCGCTGTGGATCCACACCGCGGGCGTGCTGGCCAAGCTGTTCTCGGAAGCGGTGGAGGCCATCGATCCGCAGCCGGTGGAAGGCATCCGTTCCACCGGCGCCAGTGCGCTGCACGAGATCGTCTACGGCGTGATCCCGCAGGTCATGCCGCTGTGGATTTCCTACATGCTGTACCGCTTCGAATCCAACGTGCGTTCGGCTTCGGTGGTGGGCATGGTGGGCGCGGGCGGCATCGGTGTCGTGCTGTGGGAGATCATCCGCGGCTTCCAGTACGCCGAGACCTGCGCCGTGATGCTGATGATCATCGTCACGGTGAGCGTGATCGACGTGATCTCTTCCCGGATTCGCAAGGTTCTGATCTGAGATGGTGCTGGCCGGCTTAGAGTCGGCACCATGCTGATCTCGCACCGCACTTCGGTGGTGGCCCGCCTGGGCACCGCGCAGACCCTGGCCTGGGCCTCGTCCTACTACCTGCCGGCCATGCTGGCCACGACTATGGCCGCGGACCTCGGCGTGTCCGTGACGACGGTCTTTGCCGCCTTTTCGTTTGCCCTGATCGTTTCGGCGGTGTTTGGCCGCTGGGCGGGGCAGTTGATCGACCACCACGGTGGCCGCCCGGTGCTGATCGGCACCAACCTGCTGTTCGCCGCGGGGCTGCTGGCGCTGGCATTGGCGCAAGGGCCGGTGCTTCTGTTTCTGGCCTGGGGCCTGATTGGCGTGGCGATGGCGGCAGGCCTGTACGACGCCGCCTTCGCGACCCTGGTGCGCCTGTATGGCCACGACGCGCGCAGCAGCATCACCGGCATCACCCTGATCGCTGGTTTCGCCAGCACCGTCGGTTGGCCGCTCACGGCCTGGCTGGAGCTCGAATTCGGCTGGCGCGGCGCCTGTCTGTGCTGGGCGGGCCTGCACCTGCTGCTCGGGCTGCCGCTCAATGCGTCCTTGCCGCGCAGCGTGGCAGCGCCCGACGTGAGCCCGGTGGTGGCGGCGGTGTCACCCACCGCCGTGCCAGAGGCGGCGAGGGCGCCGGGCGCCACGTTCTGGCCCACCGTTCTGCTCTCGCTGGTCTTCGCCGTCACCTGGTTCACCAGCACCGCCATGGCGGCCCACCTGCCCAGCCTGCTGCAGGCCCACGGGCTGACGCTGGCCGCCGCGCTGGCCCTCGCGGCCCTGGTGGGACCGGCCCAGGTGGCGGCCCGGCTGCTGGAGTTCGGCTTCCTGCGCAAGGTGCACCCCTTGCTGTCGGCCCAGCTGGCGACGGCTGCGCACCCGCTGGGCGCCGTGCTGCTGATGGTGGTGGGTGGTCCGGCGGCGTTGTTGTTCACGGTGCTGCACGGCGCGGGCAACGGCATCCTCACCATCGCCAAAGGCACGTTGCCTCTGGTGATCTTCGGGCCGAAGGGTTACGGGGCGCGCCAGGGCTTGCTGATGGTGCCGGCGCGCGTGGCGCAGGCCTTTGCGCCGCTGGTCTTTGGCCTGGCGATTGACCAGTTCGGGGGCGGCGCCCTCTGGGTGTCCACCGGGGTGGGCCTGGTCGGCCTGGCTGCGCTGGTGTGGCTCCAGCGCAGTGGCTCGGTGGTGCGGTAGAGGGGTTGCGGTCCGTTGTTGTTGCACCTCGCGTGCCAAGGCGTGTGCGGGCAGGCCGCAGCGCTTCAGTGTGGCGGTCGGTGCTGCGCGCCGACTTCCCTGCGATGCTCGCGGCCGTGGCCCGTCGCACAACTCGCTGCGTTCGCTTCGCTCTCTCCGCTCAGACAAGTGCGACAAGTCAGTTGACGAAGCGCGCTGCGCGCGCGGCCACGGCCACTGCGCTTCTCGGCGCCTCACAGGCGCGCTGCGACCTGCCCGCACACGCCTTGGCAGACACACTGTTGGCGCACCACCGGTGGAACACCCAAACGCTTCATGCTGCGGCAGGCGCTGTCCGGTGGGGGCGATGTTCCGGGGTGGCTGTGTCCGCCCGTCTGGGGCCGGGCGCGCAAGTGCGCGCATCGTTGACTGACTCGCGGCCACTGTCTGAGCGGAGAGAGCGCAGCGAACGCAGCGAGTTTGGCCGCGCCGGCCCCAGACGGGCGGACACAGCGAAGTCGGCGCAGCGCGCCGACCACCCCGGATGAGCCCCCACCGGGCAGTGCCTGCCGCAGCCGCGAGGTGCAGCACCTCGGCTTTGGACTGCAAAAACCATCTATTCAGAGGTCAGAGCGTTTCCAGGGCAACGGCTTTCAAAGGGGCATGAAACCGCGGAGCCCCCTTGGCCGCAAAAGCCAGGTGACCGCCGATGACGTGCGCCGCCACGCTGGGTGGCCGCCCGGCCGGCGTGCGCACGAGCACGATGTCGGCCCGCAGGCCCACGGCGAGGCGGCCACGATCAGACAGCCCGGCCGCATCCGCGGCGTTGCTGGAGATCATGGCCCAGGCGTTGGCGAGATCACAGACGCCGTCTTCGCTCAGGCGGAAGGCGGCCGGCAGCATGGCCGGGTAGTAGTAATCGGACGTGAGCACCGTGCACAGGCCCGCGCGCGCCATGACCGCCGCCGACACCGCGTTGCTCATGTGACTGCCGCCACGCACGACGTTGGGCGCGCCAAACACCACCGGGTTGCCATACAGGCGGGCCAGCGTCGCGGTCTCGATGGTCTTGGGAAACTCCGAAATCGTGCAGCCGAGGGTCTGGTACCCGGTGCGCACCTCGGGCGATGGGTCGTCGTGCGAGGCCATGGGCACCCCGGCGGCCAGCGCGGCGGCGGCCAGGCGGCGGATGGAGGCCGGCACCTCCCCGTGCCGCGCGGCGACCCGCTCGGCCAGCGCCTGCAAGGCTTCGGCGGGCAGACCGGTGCGCTGCAGCACCGTCATGCCGTCTTTCGGATGCCCGATCTTGCGCAGGATGTCGGCGGTGTGGTCGTTGAAGGCGAGCAGGGCGATGCGGCCTTTGGCCAGCCAGCCCAGCACCTCTTCCTCGCCGTCGAGGTTGTAGGTTTCGTGGCGCAGGTGCAGGCGCGCATCGCACGACAGGTGGCCGGCCGCGGCGTCCATCGCCGCCATCAGGCGCACCAGCGTTTCGCGGCTGCGCAGGCCCGGTTCCCAGGAGAAGGTCACGCCATGGAAGGCGGTGGAGATGCCGTTGGCCACCAGTTGCCGGTCGGTCTCGGCCAGGGCGAGCTGCAGGTCGAAGTGCACGCCCGGGCGGGGCATGATCTGGCGCTCGAAGGCGTCGCCATGCAGGTCGATGATGCCGGGCATCACCCGCAGGCCCCGGGCGTCCATCACCGGTGCGCCGTTGGCTTCGCTGCCGATCTCCACGATGACGCCGTGGTCCACCGTGATGACCACGTCATCCTGAAAACCCGATGGCAGCAGGGCGCTGCCGCCTGCGATCGCAAACCGCTCCAATGTGTTCATGCCTGGTATCCCCGGTGATCAAAAGCCGTCCAGCGTGCCGCCTTTGTGTGACAGCGGCGCGACGAAAAGGCGGTGTCATACAAGTCATGAAAACTTCATGTCGTCTACACAACTTTGTCATCGCACGGCGTCACGCTCTCCAAGTTGTCTAAACCACTTGGAGTTGCCTCATGAACTGGACCAAACACCTCGCCACCGCCGCCGCGGTGATCGGCCTCACCGCCACCGCTATCTCGGCCCAGGCGCAAACGCTGCGCCTGGCCGTCACCGACATCGTGGGGCTGGAGAACCTGCAGCGCGAATACGCCGGCTTCCAGAAGATCCTGTCGGAAAAGTCCGGCATGAAGGTCGAGCTGTTCCCCGTGCCCAACCGCACCGCCGCGGTGGAAGCGCTCAACGCGAAGAAGATCGACCTCGTGCTGACCGGCCCGGCCGAATACGTGGTGTTCAAGAAGCGCACCGACGCCAAGCTGGTGGTGGGCTTCAGCCGCCCCGAGTACTACGGCTCGGTGGTCACGCTGGTGGGCTCGGGCATCGACGGCGTGGAAGACCTCAAGGGCAAGAAGGTGGCCCTGGGTGACGTCGGCTCCACCTCGCGCCACCTCTCGCCGATCCAGGTGCTGGCCGACCTGGGCCTCAAGCCCGGGCAGGACGTGCAGATCCTGCACATCAACCGCAACGTGGCGGTCGAGGCCATGAAGCGCGGCGACGTGTCCGCCATCGGCATCAACCGCACCGATCTGCCCGGCCTGTCCAAGCGCCACCCCGATGTGGTCTTCAAGGTCATCGCGCGTGGGCGCGACCTGCCCAACGACGTGCTGCTCGCCGGCACTCATGTGCCCGACGCCGTGGTCGGCCAGATGAAAAAGGTCTTCAGCGAGAACTCCGAAGCACTCATCGCCGCCGTGCTGATGGGGCCGGACGAAAACCAGAAGTTCCAGGGCATGAAGTTCATCCCCAGCATCGCCGACGCCGACTACAACTACGTGCGCAAGATGTACGCCACCATCGGCCAGGCGCAGTACGCCGCCTTCGTGGGCGATTGATCCCCCGGGCGCCGCACCACCATGTTGAACACGTTCGCGCCCGCTGCCACGCTGGTGGACGGCGAGGCCCTGCCCGGGGCCCAGGCCCTGGAGACCACCGCCCCGCCCGCCGATCTCTGGGTGCGTGGCCTGAGCAAGCGCTTTGATGCCGCCCAGCCGGTGCTCGACGGTGTGGCCTTTCAGGTGAAGGCGGGCCAGCGGGTGGCGCTGATCGGCGCCAACGGCGCCGGCAAGTCCACGCTGCTGCGCTGCTGCATGCACCTGATCCCGCCCGACGGTGGCGAGGTGCGGTTGTTCGGCACGCCACTGGCCGGCCTGGACGCGCCGGCCTTGCGGCGCCTGCGGTCCCAGGTGGGCTTCGTGTTCCAGAAGCACAACCTGGTGCCGCGCCTCTCGGCACTGTCCAACGTGCTGCACGGCGCGCTGCCGCGCACTCCGCTGGCGCACGCCTGGTTTCAGGGGCTCGCACCCGCGGCGCTGCGCGGCGAAGCCCTGGGCTGTCTGGAGCGCGTGGGGCTGTCGCACATCGCGCTGCGCCGGGCCGACAAGCTCTCGGGCGGGCAGTCGCAGCGGGTGGCGGTGGCGCGCGCCCTGATGCAGCGGCCGCGCCTCATCGTGGCCGACGAGCCCGCGGCCAGCCTCGACCCGGTGGCCGGCGACGAGGTGATGTCGCTGTTTTCCGGGCTGGTGAAAGACGAGGGGCTGACCATGGTCTTCACCTCCCACGATCTGGCGCACGCCGTGAAATACGCCGACCGCGTGATCGCCCTGCAGCGCGGCCGGATCGTGCTGGACGCGCTCAGCCACGAGGTGAACGTGGCCGAACTGAGGACCTTGTATGCATAGCCGTCCCCAGGCCCCCGCCTTGCGCGCCTTGCCCGACCGCTTCGAGCGCACCAGCCCGGCCAGCTTCATGGTCTGGCTGATCGTGCTCGGCTTCTTCGCCTGGTCGGTCAACAAGACCGGTGTGTCGTTCGGCGACCTCTGGGGCGGCATCCCCCAGATGACTCGGCTGGTGGGCGAGATGCTGCCGCCATCGACCGCGCGGCTCGAAGCCGTGGGCTGGGCGTTGCTGGAAACCTTCCAGATGGCCTTCGTGGGCACGGTGGTCGGCGTGCTGCTGAGCATTCCCATGGCGGTGCTGGCCACGCCCCACCTCTCGCCGCACCCGCTGGTCTACCACGCGGCGCGCCACCTGATCGCTTTCTTCCGCACCGTGCCCGATCTGGTGTGGGCGCTGCTGTTCGTGGTGTCGGTCGGCCTGGGGCCGTTCGCCGGCACCCTGGCCATCGTCATTGACAAGATCGGTTTCTGTGGCCGCTTCTTTGCCGAGGCCATGGAAGAGGTGGACCGCGGGCCGCAGGAGGCGCTGTCCGCCATGGGCACGGGCCGGCTGTCGCTGATCATGTGTTCGGTGTTCCCCGCCGCCATGCCTTCGTTCATCAACACCTCGCTGTTCAGCCTGGAGAAGGCGACGCGTTCGTCGGTGGTGCTCGGGCTGGTGGGGGCGGGCGGCATCGGCATCGAGCTGAAGGTGGCGATGGACCTGTTCAACTACGACGAGGCCGCCACCATCATCCTGGCGATCTTCGCGCTGGTGGTGCTGGTGGAGCGGCTGAGCGCGGTGCTGCGCAAGAAGGTCCTGTGAATCAGGCGCCCGGTGCGTCCGGCGGGCCCTGCCACCACCGCCGTACCTGATCCGCCACCCACGCCGGGTCGTCCAGCGGCAGGTCGTGGCCCGCGCTGGGGTGCATCACCAGCGGGCAGTGCCAGGCGCTGGCGATGGCCCGCGAGCAGCGGCTGTCCACCAGGTGGTCGTGCTCGCTGGCCAGCAGCAATACCTTCGGGATGGGCGCCGCAGGCGCGGCGCTGAAGCGCGCGGCCGCCACCAGCTGGCGCAGGGCGTTGGCCGCGGACACCGGGCGCTGCACGCGCGCGGCCACCCAGTCTTGAAGCACCGGCTCATGGGCCTGCACGCGGTTGCTGGTCATGCGCAGGATCGCCCGTTCGGCGTCTTGCGCTGAACCGGGGGCGAACGCCAGGCGCAGCAGGGTGGGGGTGTTGTGCGCCAGCAGGCGCTGGCGCAGGGGGCTGAAAGGGCGAAAGCTGGTGTTGATCAGCACGCAGGCCGCCACCTCGGCCGGTGCCACGCGCGCCCACTCGGCCGCCACCATGGCGCCCAGCGACATGGCCAGCAGGTGCACCGGTGGGGCGATGCCCTGCCGGGCGAGCTCCGCGCGGCAGGCGGCCACCATGCCCGCGACCGTGGCCGGGCTGGCCTCGCGGTGGCGCTGGCCGTTGCCGGGCAGGTCCGGGGTGACGATGCGGGCCGTGGGCATGGCCCGCTGGAACACGGCCGGGAAGCCGCCCCAGTGCGCCGCTTCGCGCGTGAGGCCGCGCAGGAAGATCCAGGGGGGCGTGGTCATGGCGTGTCCTGTGCTCCGTACCAGTGCGCCAGGGCGTCGGCGTGGCGCTGGTCGCGGGTGTCCGGGCTCGGGGTCCAGTGCGCGTGGCTGCAGGCGGCCCGCGCGAGGAAGTCCAGCAGCGAGAGGTGGCGGCGCAGCACGCGCTGCTGGCGGTGGTCGATCAGCGGGTTGAAGATGCCCTTGCGCGAAAACAACTGGCGCGGGTTCTTCTTGATCCACAGCCACGAGCCCATCTCCAGCGTCAGCGGCAGAAAGCTGCGCTCCGGGTGCTCGGCGCGGGCCCGCAGGTAGAGGTGGTCCCAGAGGTCGCCGTGCGCCAGGTACTGCGCGCTCTGGGGTTCGATGATGTAGGGGTGGTGGCTGTGCGCCTGCAGAAAGATGTCCTTGAGCGCGTGCAGCTCCGCCAGGTGCGCAATCGGTTCGCGCGTGTGGGCGTAGGGAAACCACAGGCGGTCGCTCACGCCGAACCCCGAGTGGCAGTCCAGCGCGAGGCTGAACGGGCGGCTCAGCAGCTCGCTCTGCACCACGTCGCACAGCGCCTGGCTCTCCGCTTCCATCGGGTCACCGAGCCGTCCGCGGTACCAGGGCAGGCCCGCGCTCAGGCGCTGGCCACCGAGCAGGTAAGGCACTTTCTCCCGCGCCTCCACCGGGGCGTTGCGCATCAGGTCCACGCCGCGCGGATTGGCCCGTGTGGCCGCCCACATCCCGCCGGGGTTGACGATGGGCATGAAGACCAGCCGGACCTGCTCCAGCTGCCGGTGCAGGGTCTGGTCCCAGCGCAGCCGCATGACGACGTTCTGCAGAAACGCAATCACCACCTGCGCGCCGATCCGTTCGAGGCCGTGCACGCCGCCAAAGAACCCGACCGCGGGGGCCTGCGGGTCGGTGGTGCCCAGGCCGATGGCGTAGACGGGAAAACGGTGGCCCGCTGCCACCGACACCTCGCACACCACCCGCGCCTGCAGATGGGGCGCGCCCTGCCCGACGATCTTCTCCAGCGCGATCAGTTCGGGCAGGGCGCTGTGGGGCATGGTGAATGGATGGGCGGGGTTCACACGGGGTGTTCAAAGGGGGCCTTGCGCCGTGCCGCGCCCTGACGCGAAACGGTCACACAGGTGGCCTATCTTGGCAGGCATCCTGGCTTGACGAGGGGTTTTCCTGTGAAACATGCATGGTCACCGCGGAAGACCGAGGTGCAACGCTTCGTGCTGTCGTTCGGCATGATCGCCTGCGGCCTGGCCTGGGGCCTGGTGGAGCTGTTCGCGCTGCACCGTTCGCGCTACCGCGCCTGGCGCGCGGGCCTGGGCCTGCCCCATGAACAAGGGCCCGACCCCGCGCCCTGAGGCGCGAGGGGCGGGCCCCTCGGGGAAACATCAGCTGCCGATCAGGCCGCCGTCGTTCTTGGTGATGGCGATGGTGGCCGAGCGCGGGCGCTTGCCGGCGCCGTAGCCGGCGTTGGCGGGCCACTGGCTCTGGTACTTGGCCGGGTCGTTCACATCGGCCATCTTGGTGCTTTCACCCGGGTGCTGGATGTTGACGAACACCGCGCGGCCATCGGGCGTTTCGCACCAGCCGGTGATCTCGCAGCCCTTGGGGCCGACCAGGAAGCGCGCCAGCGTGGTGGGTGTGGGGGTCTTGCCCACGTAGGTGGTCACTTCCCTGTCGCCATGCTTGACCGTGCGCGCACCGCCGTCGCCGACCTTGCCGGGAATGGCGGCCAGCATCATGCAGTTGGTCTTGTCGGTGTAGGCGCCGTCGTCGGTCTGGATCCAGCAGATGCCGGTGGCCGGGCTGAACACCAGGCCGTCGGGTGCGGACATGTCGTTCTCGTCCGTGAGGCTGGAGAGGTTCACGCTGGACTTGTCCGCATCGGCCTCGGCGCCGAACACGTAGATGTCCCACTTGAACGCGGCCGCGGCGGACGAGGCATCGGCCAGGCGCACGATGTGGCCGTGCACGTTGCCCTTTTGCTCCTTGCTGCCCTTCATGTCCTTGTAGGAGCGCGGGTTCACGGCGTTGGTGCTTTCCGGGGCGCGGTTGCTGTTGTTGGTGAGGGTGAAGTACACCTCGCCGGTGCGCGGGTGCACGCCGTTCCATTCCGGGCGGTCCATCTTGGTCGCGCCCACGGCGTCGGCCGCCAGGCGGGTGAAGATGGCCACGTCGGCGTTGCTCTTGAACTCGAAATACGAGCTGCCGGCGATCACCGGGTTGTTCATCGAGAGTTCCAGCCACTCGCCGCTGCCATCGCCCTTGAAGCGCGCGGCAAACAGCGTGCCCTTGTCGAGGTACTTGTCGCCAGCGGCCAGGCGGTTGGCCGGGCTGGCGTCTTTCGGGTCCCACTTGGCGTCGGACACGAACTTGTAGATGTACTCGCCGCGTGCGTCGTCGCCCATGTAGGCCACGATCGGCTGACCGGCCACCGGCTTGGCGAAGGCCACGCTTTCGTGCGCGAAGCGGCCCAGGCCGGTGCGCTTGCGCATGGGGGCCTGGGTGTCGTAGGCGTCCATCTCCACCACATAGCCGAAGGTGTTCATCTCGTTGCGGTAGTCGGCTTTGGCACTGGCGGCCAGGGCGCCGTTGTTCCAGCGCACGTACTGGTCTTGCGGGCCGGCGCTTTCCCAGCCGTGGCGGCTGGCCGCGCCGGCCTTGCGGCCGTAGCGCTTGAGCGCCTGCACGTGTTTGTCCTTCTTGCGCGCATCGTCGTCTTTCGCGTCGCGGAAGAAGTAGCCGTACCAGTTTTCCTCGCCCGACACAAACGTGCCCCAGGGCGTCTTGCCGGTGCCGCAGTTGTTCAGCGTGCCGCGGCACTGGGTCGCGTCGGGGCTGAATTTCGTGACCAGGTGCTCGCTGCCGCGCGCCGGGCCGTGGATGGCGCCCGGCGTCATGGTGGTGACGCGGCGGTTGAAGGCCGAGCCCGGCTGGTAGGCCCAGCGCTTGCCGTCGGAGTGCACTTCCACGAAAGACAGGCCGTGGATGGCCAGTTCCTTGTCCACCTCGGCGGCGGGGCGGGGCAGGGTAGCGGTGCCGCCGTTGGCGTGGATGAAGAAGGAAGAGAGCTGCTCGTCGGTGGTGGCCTCGTGGTTCATGGCCAGCAGGCCGCGGCTGTTGAAGCTGTTCGAGGGCTTGCCCGAAGCGTCCAGGCCAAACCACTCCATGCCGTCGTGGTGGTCGCCGGCGCGGTGCTCGAAGTCGGCGTCGGTGCCGTCGTTCTTGAAGGCGGGGGTGCTGGCGGTGAGCGGGTCGCCCAGCGCGTAGACGACCTGGGCGGTGTAGCCCTCGGGCACGATGACCGCGTCGGCCAGGCTCTTGGCCACGGGCTTGAAGCCCAGGCGGTCTACCGAGGTGGCGCTGGCGCCGGTGGTGGCGCAACCGGTCACGGCGGTCACACCCAGAGCCGCACCGGCCATGCCGGCGCCCTTGAACAGGCTGCGGCGGCTCAGGCGGGTGTCGAGCACCTGCTCGAAGCGCGGGTTGGCCGAGGTGTTCGAGTCCTCTTCGTTGAAGTCCGTTTGCGGGTTGTTGTGTGGGGTGTGGTCGCGCATGCTTGCCTCAGGGCGTGGTTGAAAAACGCCATGTTGGAGAGCTTGCGTGACACCGGTGTGATGACTGTGTGACGGTTTGAAGACGGCGCCGCCCGCCGGCGCGCTGTCAGCGCCCGGGGCCCCGTTTACCGGGGCATGGCGGGGTGGTCTTGCGGCGGGCGCTGCTCCATGTAGCCCATGCCGTCTTTCACGCCCTTCTTGCCTTCGATCTGCCAGGCGGTCTGCTGGCCCACCAGGCGCGCCAGGAACTCGACTTCTTCATCGGTGTGGTTGATGGCGCCCGCGGGCGTGAGGAAGCGGCCCTTCTTCGGCTCGACCTCGCCCCAGAACGACTGGTGGTAGCTGGCCTGCGACAGCGCGCGGTCACCGCGGGCGCTCATCTCCACCGTGCCGTAACAGTTGCAGAAGTAACTGCGCTGGTCGGGGAAGACCTCGGCGTACACCCCCGTGCCCCGGATGCCGGCGGTGAGCGTGGGCAGGACGATGGAGCGGCGCGCCCCGCGCCCGAACACACTGACCACCGCGCCGGTGAGCAGGCGCATCAGGCTCACGGTGTTCAGCGTGCTGCCGCGCTGAACCGACATGCGCGTGTTCTGCCGCACATGAAACGCGGCGTTGCCGATCACGAACACCAGCCGCGATGCCGGGCCGGTGATGATGTCGTCGCCGGTCTGGATGGTCTGCTGCTGCACCATGCGCCGGCCGTTGAGCAGCACGTCGCCCACGAATTCCACCACGTTGCTGCGCTGCTGGGCCATCGCCCCGGGCAGGCCCCCCAGGGCCACCCACGCGGCGGCGGCCTTGAGGGTGTCGCGCCGTTGCGTCCACAGGACTTCGGATTCCTGGCGGCCTGAGAGGCTGTGGGGGTGGGTCATGCGTCGTCTCCGGTGGTGGGGGTGGGTGGGGGCAGGGCTTCGTCGTCGTCCGCGATGAAGCTGTCGCGGAAGGTGAAATAGATCGAGGCGTGGAACATCGAGGCCATGAACAGCACCGAGGGGTAGAGAATGATGCTCATCGCCTGGGTACCGCCCAGCATGGCGCCCAGCAGGCTGATCACCAGGCCCATGGCCATGAACACACCCACCCAGCTCAGCGCATAGACCAGCATGGCGCCCTTGTTGGCCCAGCACGCGGCCGCACTGAAGAACAGACTCTTGACCGGGCTCACGCCGTGCCAGTGCACCAGCGCCGGCGCATGCCAGAAGGCCATCAGCACGGGCACGTAAACCACCATCGCCAGCCACAGGCCGCTGTTGAGCATGGCCGAACGCACCATCTCGGGCGTGACCTCGGGGTCGTTGAGCGCCACCTCGGCACTGCCCGCGCCACCCGCCAGGGCCGCCGCGGCCAGCACCAGCAACAGCGCGCCGGCGTACATCGCGCCAAGCACGAGCATGGGCCGGCTGCGCGCCGGGCCCGCGCGGAACGCGGCGATCAGCGTCGAGGGCATGGGGAAGCGGCCCTGGAAGGCTTCGCGGCTGGCGGTCATCAGCCCCAGCGTGGCCGCGGGCACCAGCAGCAGCGAAATGGCCGAGCCGATCACCGGCACCAGCGAAACCACCGACACCAGCGCCATGAACATGAAAAACAGGCCCGACAGGGCCAGGGGCTGGCGAAAGAAGGTTTTCACCCCCAGTTTCACCCATGTGATGCCGGTGAGGGCGGGGACGAGGTGGAGTTTCATGCAGGGGTTGGGGTGGGGTCAGGCGGCCACGCAGGCCTCTTCGAGCAGCGAGGCCGACAGGGCCTGGGCGTGGCGCACCCGCTCGCGCAGCACGCGTTCGAAATGGGTCGGGTCGTGCGGTTTCAGCATGCTCGCGTCGCGGGGCAGGTGCCAGTCCCACAGGCGCGAGAGCCAGAAGCGCAGGGCGCCCGCGCGCAGCATGGCCGGCAGCAGCTGGCGCTCGGCCATGCTCAGGGGCCGCACCGCCTGGTAGGCCGCGATCATGGCCCGGGCGCGCCCCGCGTCGTGCTGGCCGTCGCGTTCGTCGGCCGCGTGGAGGATGCACCAGTCGTTCAGGCAGACCGCCAGATCGAACAGGAAACTGTCGTTGCCGGCGAAATAGAAGTCGAAGAAGCCGGTGAGCTCGCCGTCGTCGAACATCACGTTGTCGCGGAACAGGTCGGCGTGCACCGGGCCGCGCGGCAGGGCCGTGTAGGCCGAGCCTGCGGCCACATGGTTCTGGTAGGCCAGCTCGGTGCGGATCAGCGCGGCCTGGCTCTCGCCCAGGTGCGGCAGCACCACCGGCACCGTCTCGTTCCACCAGGGCAGGCCGCGCAGGTTGGGCTGGCTCATCTCGAAGCCACGCCCAGCCAGGTGCATGCGCGCGAGCATGTCGCCCACGGCGCGGCAATGCGCCTCGGTGGGCGCGAGCTCGCTGTGGCCCCGCAGCTTGTTCACCACGGCGGCGGGTTTGCCCTGCACGCTGTGCAGGATCTCGCCGCGCTCGTCGGCCGCGGGCTCGGGCACCGGAATGCCCTGGCCCGCCAGGTACTTCATGAGGTGCAGGTAATACGGCAACTGCTCGAAACTCAGGCGCTCGAACACGGTCAGCACGTGTTCGTGCGCCACGCCGTCGCGCACCGTGGTGGCGAAATAGTTGGTGTTTTCAATGCCCCCCTGGATGCCACGCAGCTCGGTGAGGTCTCCCAGGCTCAGGCGGTGCAGCAGGGCGGCGGCTTCGCCAAACGCGACTTCGGTGTAAACGGCCATGAAGGTGCGGCGTGCGATCAGAAATTCAGGATACGCCAGCGGCTGCGGCCGGACGCGCCCGTGGTCTTGCCGGCGGCTTCGCCGAGGTCCGTGGCGCCCTGGGCGGGCACGATTTCATAGGCGGGCGCGCCGTTCTTGGGCTGCACGGCGATGTGGCGGGTCTGGCCGCCCACGCGCAGCTCGTCGATGCGGGCGTGGTCGTCTTCGTGGGTGATGCGCTCGATGCGCTCACTGAAAGCCGGCGCCGGGGCCTCGGCGGCTGGCTCGGTGGGGGGTGGCGTCTGGGCCATCGCCGGCAGGCAGGCCAGGACGGCCAGCGCCAGCAGCGACTGGCGGATGAGGGGGGTAGGGTGTTGGCACATGCCCCATTGTAGGCAGGCAAAGCCCCGCCGGCACCCGCCCGTGGCGCTGGCTGACGCACGGATTCCCCCACAATCGCGCCATGTCTGACGAAAAAACGCCCACCCCCACCCTGCTGCTGGTCGACGGCTCCAGCTACCTCTACCGCGCTTTCTTTGCCGGTGGCGACGCCATGAGCACCACCCTGCCTGACGGCACGGAGCTCAAGACCGGCGCCATCCGCATCATGATCAACATGGTGCAGAAGCTGCTCAAAGACTACCCCTGCACCTATGCGGCCTGCGTGTTCGACGCGAAAGGCCCCACCTTCCGCGACGCGATCTACCCCGAATACAAGGCCCATCGCAGTCCCATGCCCGACGATCTGCGCGCCCAGATCGCGCCGATCCACGAGGTGGTTCGCCTCATGGGCTGGCCGGTGCTCGACGTGCCGGGCGTGGAGGCCGATGACGTGATCGGCACCCTGGCCGTGGCGGCGGCCAACCAGGGCATCGAAGTCATCATCTCCAGCGGCGACAAAGACCTGGCACAACTGGTGAACGAACACATCGCCATCATCGACACCATGAGCGGCAAGGTGCGCGACATGGCCGGCGTGGAGAGCGAATTCGGCGTGCCCGCCCGCCTGATGCTGGACTACCAGATGCTCGTGGGCGATCAGGTGGACAACGTGCCCGGTGTGCAGGGTGTGGGCCCCAAGACCGCCGTGAAGCTGCTGCAGGAATACGGCTCGGTGGACGCCTTGATGGCGCAGGCCGACCAGATCAAGGGGGCAGTGGGCGAGAAGCTGCGCAAGGCGCTCGACTGGCTGCCCACCGGGCGCCAGCTGCTCACCATCAAAACCGACTGCGACCTCAACGGCTGGGTGCCCGACATGCCCTCGCTGGAGGCCATCCGCATGGGGCAGCCCCAGAAGGAACCGCTCAAGACCTTCTACGACACCTACGGCTTCAAGGGCCTGGCCAAGGCGCTGGGCGGCGAGCCCCCATCTTCACCCTCGGCCCCAGGCAGCGAAGGGTCTTCCCTCCCTCGCCCCTCTGGGGAGCGGGCCGGGGTGAGGGGCACGCCCACCAACGACCTCTTCAGCGAAGCCGAACCCGCCGAGGCCGGCGAAGCACCCACCCGCACCAGCACCCTCCAATACGACACCATCCTCACCTGGGAAGCCCTCGACACCTGGCTCCCTAGGTTGGAAGCCGCCGAGCTCGTGGCCGTGGACACCGAAACCACCTCGCTCGACGAAATGGTGGCCCAGATCGTCGGCATCAGCTTCAGCGTGACACCCGGCGAAGCCGCCTACATCCCGCTCAAACACGCCGGCCCCGATGCGCCGGAACAGCTCCCGTTCGACGAAGTGCTCGCCAAGCTCAAACCCTGGCTCGAAAACCCGGCCAAACACAAGCTCGGCCAGCACATCAAGTACGACCGCCACGTGTTCGCCAACCACGGCATCGAAGTGCAGGGCTATGTGCACGACACCATGCTGCAGAGCTATGTGCTCGAAGTGCACAAGCCCCACGGCCTGGCCAGCCTGGCCGAGCGCCACCTGGGCCGCAGCGGCATCAACTATGAAGACCTCTGCGGCAAGGGCGCCCACCAGATCCCGTTTGCCCAGGTGGACGTGGCCAAGGCCGCCGAATACTCCTGCGAAGACAGCGACCAGACCCTGGACGTGCACCGCGCGCTGTGGCCACAGCTCGAAGCCGACGCCAAGCTCAAGTTCATCTACGAGCTGGAAATTGCCAGCAGCGAAGCGCTCTACCGTATCGAGCGCAACGGCGTGCTGATCGACGCGCCCACGCTCTCCAAACAGAGCCACGAGCTGGGCCAGCGCATCTTCGCGCTGGAGCAAGAGGCCTACGCCATCGCCGGCCAGCCCTTCAACCTGAGCAGCCCCAAGCAGCTTGGCGAAATCTTCTTCGACAAGCTCGGCCTGCCCGTCATCAAGAAAACCGCCACCGGCGCGCGCAGCACAGACGAAGAGGTTTTGGAAAAACTCGCCGAAGACTACCCGCTGCCCGCCAAGATCCTGGAGCACCGCAGCCTCGCCAAGCTCAAGGGCACCTACACCGACAAGCTGGCCCAGCTCGCCAACCCGCGTACCGGCCGCGTGCACACCCACTACGCCCAGGCCGTGGCCGTGACCGGGCGGCTGTCAAGCAACGACCCCAACCTGCAGAACATCCCCATCCGCACGGCCGAAGGCCGCAAGGTGCGCGAAGCCTTCGTGGCGCCGGCCGGCAGCGTGATCGCCAGCGCCGACTACTCGCAGATCGAGCTGCGCATCATGGCCCACCTGAGCGGCGACGCGGCTTTGCTGCGCGCCTTTCAGGCCGGTGAAGACGTGCACCGCGCCACCGCCGCCGAGGTGTTCGGCATCACACCGCAAGAGGTGAGCAGCGAACAGCGCCGCTACGCCAAGACCATCAACTTCGGCCTCATCTACGGCATGGGCACCTTCGGCCTGGCCAAGTCGCTGGGCATCGACAACACAGCGGCCAAGACCTACATCGACCGCTACTTCGCCCGCTTTGCTGGCGTCAAGCAGTACATGGACGAAACCCGCGCCCTGGCCAAACAGAACGGGTACGTCGAAACCGTGTTCGGCCGCAAGCTGGTGCTGCCCGACATCCGCAACGCCAAGGGCGCCAAGCTGGCTGCGCTGGAGCGCCAGGCCATCAACGCCCCCATGCAAGGCACCGCAGCCGACCTCATCAAGCTGGCCATGGTGGCCGTGCAAAAGGCGCTGGACGAACAGCAGCGCGGCACGAAGATGATCATGCAGGTGCACGACGAACTGGTGTTCGAGGTGCCCTTGGCGGAAGTGGACTGGCTCAAGACCGAAATCCCGCGCCTGATGGCGGGTGTGGCCGAACTCAAGGTGCCGTTGCTGGCGGAGGTGGGGGTGGGGGCGAACTGGGACAAGGCGCACTGAGCGAGGCAGACAACAACATCGACGCGGGCTAACCAGAGCGGCCACCAGGCCGCCACCGCACAGGGAGGACGATGCATGAACAAGACGGATCGGCTGTACCACATCACAACGCTGCTGCGTGCTCGCCGACGCATCACACTCGCCGAACTCCAGGCCGAGACCGGCGCCTCACGCGCTACCCTCATGCGCGACCTGGCCTGGCTGCGCGATGGGCTGAACCACCCGATCCATTGGGAACGGGACGCCCAGTGCTACCAATGGCGAGCGTCCGACCGCGCGGAAGATGCCCCGGAAGAAGTGGCGGGTTTGTGGTTTAGGCCCTCTGAAGTGCTGGCGCTGCTCACGCTGGACCAATTGCTACGCGACATTCAGCCCGGCGACCTGATGCAGCGGCACCTGCGGCCCCTGGAACAGCGGCTGAAAAAGATGCTGCGTCAGGCCGGCCTGGACGGCACCGCCGAGCGCCAACTCGGCGAGCGCATCCGCGTCATCGGCCTGGCCCAGCGCCCGGTGCCACCGCAGAGCTTTGAAACCGTAGGGCTGGCGCTCAGCCAGCGCCGCCGCCTCGCCATGCACTACCAGGCGCGGGGCAACGGCGAGCACAGCGAGCGCACCGTGTCGCCCCAACGCCTCGTCTACTACCGCAGCAACTGGCTGCTCGATGCGTGGTGCCACGAGCGCGACGAACTGCGCAGTTTCAGCCTGGACGCCATCCGCCGCCCCGTGGTCTTGAGCGAGGCCGCAACAGACGTTTCCCCTAAAGAGCTGGACCAGACCCTGGGCAACGGCTACGGCATCTTCAGCGGCAAGGCCGTGCAATGGGCCACCCTGCGGTTCACCCCCGAGCGCGCCCGCTGGGTGGCCGCCGAGCAATGGCACCCCCAGCAGAAAGGCGAGTGGGACGCACAAGGCCACTGGGTGCTGCAGATTCCCTACAGCGACGACCGCGAACTGGTGATGGACATCTTGCGGCACACGCCCGAGGTGGAGGTGCTTGAGCCTGCGGGGTTGCGGGAGCGGGTTTTGGAAAAAATGCGGGAAGGATTGGTGCGGTGGGGTGCGGTCTCATGATTTGAGACAGCCCGGTCTCACACTCCTTCACGGAATCCACCAGCTTCGGGCCACTCAAAATCTTCACAGAGGTAATGGTCGTGTCAGCACCACAGACTCAGGCGAGCGGGCATATGTTGGCGGCGAATACCAAGCTGGTGGCTTGGGGAAAGCTTTCGCGAGACAAATCAGGACAGTTGACCGGCGAGCATCCTTTGCTGGATCACATGACTGATGTCGCCGCGTGCTTCTTGGCACTGGCTGAATGCGCGGGCATTCGACGTTCTCTGGAACTTTCGGCCGGCCGACCCCTCGACGAATCAGATTTGCAACGACTGGCAGTGTTGGTCTTTTTGCACGATGTCGGCAAAGCCAACGCCGGTTTTCAGTCCCGGCGATGGCAATTACCCGAACGACCGCCAGCGCTTTGGCCCACTACTCCATTTGGACATGGACCCGAAGGCTGGGAACTGATTGCCGGGCGCGTACCGAACGCCGAACACTACGCAGCCGGGTTGCCCATTGCCGAAATGGTGGCCTGGGGTGATGTGGCTGTCAGTGAGTTGCTACAGGCGAGCATCAGCCACCACGGTCGACCGCTGGGTGAATGTCCTGAAAAGCAAACGGGAAGCATCTGGAAGCCGGTGCTGGCCAATAGCGGGACGGTGTTGTATGACCCGGCAGCCACTTTGACTCGCATGGGTGAGCGTTTGACGCAAAGCTATCCGCTGGCGTTCAGGGAATGCCGGCGACCACTGCCTGACCAACCCGCCTTCGTGCATTTATTTGCTGGGCTGGTGCAGCTGGCTGACTGGCTGGGCTCCGATACACGTGAAGCATTTTTCCCATACACCGCACCTGGAGAAGATCGAATCCAGTCCGCAGTTGCTCGTGCAGCTTATGCGGTGCGGTCCATTGGTCTGGATGTGTCTGCTTGGAAAAATGAGCTGAATGGTCAATCGCCCACTTTCAGCGCAGCGTTTGGTGTGCTGGCTGCCCGCCCCATGCAGTTGGCCGCAGCCGATCTCTCCTTGGGAGACATCGTGGTACTGGAGGCTGAAACCGGCAGCGGCAAGACCGAAGCCGCGTTGTGGCGCTTCCTGAAGCTATTTGAAGCAGGCAAGGTTGATAGCCTGTACTTCGCCTTGCCCACGCGCGTAGCGGCGACACAGCTCTATCAACGTGTGTTGGCACTGGTGACGCGGCTATGGCCAATAGATGCCCCTGTGGTCGTGCGCGCGTTGCCAGGATACGAAGCAGCAGACGATCAGGAAAAAATCAGCCTGCCGGATTTCAAAGTCCAGTGGCCCGATGTCCCTGATGACTACAAAGCTAACCAGCGGTGGGTGGCCGAATCACCCAAGCGCTTTCTGGCCGCCACCATCGCGGTGGGCACCATCGACCAAGCCTTGCTCGGCGCGCTCAAGGTCAAGCACGCCCACATGCGCCACGCCTTGTTGGCTCGCAGCTTGCTGGTCGTTGATGAGGTGCACGCATCCGATGCGTACATGACCGTGCTGTTGGAGAAATTGCTCCAAGCGCACATCAAAGCAGGTGGCCATGCCATATTGCTTTCTGCCACCCTCGGCGCCGTGGCCCGAACGCGCTATCTCAACATTGGGAACAAAAAGAAGCATGCGCCACCCTCGCTGGCCGATGCATGCGCAGCCGCCTATCCGGCACTCAGCTTCCGAGATTCAACCGGCATTCACTTGCACCCCGTGGCAGGCAACCCACAACACAAAACAGTGCATTGGGAGACGCTGGATGCCATGGACGACCCCAAACAGATTTCGATGCTCGCCGCGCAGGCTGCGGCACAAGGCGCGCGCGTGCTGGTGGTACGCAACACCGTGCCTGCTGCCGTCACCACATTGAAAGCGCTGGAAGAACTGACCTTGGCTCAAGGCGGTGACTGGTTGTTCAAGGTCAACGGTGTCAGCGCGGTTCACCACAGCCGCTACAGCCGACAGGACCGCCCCTTGCTTGATCAAGCGGTAGAAGCCCAATTGGGGAAAACGCGGCAAGACAGGAAGGGGCGCGTCGTTGTTGGCACGCAAACACTGGAGCAAAGCCTGGACATTGATGCCGATTTGCTCATCACCGACCTGTGCCCCATGGACGTGCTGCTGCAACGCCTGGGCCGTTTGCACAGGCACAACCGGCCCGAGGCTGAACGGCCCGAGGGCTGCCGCCAACCACGCGCCTGGGTGCTCACTCCCACGGGGCACGATCTCTCACCCTTGCTCAAGCGTGCTCGCCATGGTCTGGGCCGCTTCCACGATGGTGGTGGTGTCTATCCCGACTTGCGCATGGTGGAGGCCACCAAGCGCCTGATTCAGGCGCAGCCCAGGCGCCAGATACCCGCCGAAAACCGCCTGCTGGTTGAGCACGCCACGCACATCGAAGCGCTGCAGGTGATCGAAAAAGAACTTGGCCCCGATTGGCAGAAGCTGGGTCAGGCCATTGAAGGCGACACCAGTGCTCGTAGAGGCGTTGGGCACCTCCACACCTTGCCGTACGACGAGGCGTTTGGCGAGGTTCTGTTTCCGGACAGTGATCAAAGAATTGCGACCCGCCTTGGCGCGGCCGACCGTCTGGTGATTTTTGACCCGCCCCAACCTGGTCCGTTTCAGCAGGACGTGAAGCAATTGGCGCTGCGTCACCATCAGGTCCCCGAGGGCGTCAGCCCTGACACCTTACCCACAAACATCGCCGAATTGCCAGCAGGCGCAGGTTTTGAGTTCGCTTTAGGCGCCGCGCGCTATCGTTACAACCGCTTTGGGCTTGAGCGCTTGAAAGCCCACGACAAAAACCAACCCACACAGGGAGGACCCATATGACGATTGCCCCGGAGCTGCAGTTTTGCTTGCTCACTGAGCCTCTCATTCGCTATCGCCGTGCGAGCGATGGGAGGACCGTTTGTGCCAACTTGCCTGAGTTGTTCGTAGCGCTTTCCGCTGACGAAGTGCGCGACTACCCGGCTTTGCGCCCGCATCAGCGTCACCCCTGGCACGCGTTCTTGGTTCAGTTGGCCGCTATCGCGCTGCACAAGGCAAACAGAACGGCTGCTCTTGAAACCGCGCAGGAATGGCGTGATGCGTTGTTGGTCCTCACGCCGGATGACCCGGACGGGGCTGCGTGGTGTTTGGTATCGCCACCGAATCGACCAGCGCTGTTGCAGGCCGCCGTCGTTGGCGGAAGCATCTCGGATTGGAAATCTGAGTCATTTGCCGCTGACGAAATTGACATGCTGGTCACATCCAAAAACCATGATGTCAAAGGCAGCCGCGCACGACGCTCGCAACCCGAAGACTGGCTATTCGCTCTGTTGAGCTTGCAGACCCAAGAGGGATTTTTGGGTGCGGGCAACTACGGGATCTCTCGCATGAACGGGGGCTTTGCCAGCAAGCCGGGCGTGGGTGTGGCTGCTGTCGGTTTTCCCGGAGCCCGTTGGATGCGAGACATTGCTGCATTGCTCAAGAGACGCGACCGAACGGTGGAGGCGCATGGTTTGCAAGGGGACGAGGGATTGGCACTGGTCTGGCTTGCTCCTTGGGATGGGCTCGGCAGTCTGTCGTTTTCCAAACTCGATCCGTTCTACATCGAGATTTGTCGTCGTATTCGCTTGCGGTGTGTTGACGGTGAAATCATGTCTGTTGGGACTGGCAGCAAAGCGGCACGCATTGCTGCGAAAGAGCTAAACGGTTTGACGGGTGACGCGTGGACGCCCATTGATGTGGAGGGCGGTAAGGCTCTTACGATCACCGCCAACGGGTTCACCTACAAACTGGTTTCGGAGCTGATGTTCGGCGGTAAATACCAAGCACCGGTTGCTCAAAACTTTGACCACTCAGCCAAAGGTGACAGCTTGATTTTTGTCACGCAGGGAGTCACTCGAGGGCAAGGGAAAACGGAGGGCTACCACGAGCGCCGTGTACCTGTATCACCCAAGGTGCGGGGTCTTTTGATGACAAACCAGAAGGCGCATCTGGAGCGCATCGCTGGGCAGCGTATCTCTGCTATTGGCGAAGTTCGAAAGCTGCTCTGGCTTGCATTGGCGGTCTTGTTTTCAAACGGAGCTTCTGGTGACAGCAGTGAGGGAAACAAAGCAAAGGCAAGCAAGTTTTCCGCGCCCTTTGAAGAGGCCGAAGACGCACGCTTCTTTGATGACCTCAATGAAGAAATAGAGGCTGCTGACCCATCAGAACGACGGCTGCAGTGGTTGTTGGAATTGGTTGAACGGGCAGAGGCCATTTTGAAAGTGGCGTTTGACGCCGGACCGCGCAGCGGCATCCAAAAGTACCGAGCGCAGTCTGCAGCCTTGTCACGCTTTCATGGTGGTCTTCGCAGTGACAAGTTTCAGATAACCGACCTCGTGAATTACTACCGCCAACAAACAACCAAACATCAGGAGGAAACCAGTGACCACGCTTGAACCCACCTTGGACGGGCACGCTCCACCGGAGGCTGTCGCCACGTACCGCGAGCCCTTCGGGGCGCTGGCTGCCTACATCAAGCGCGCCAGCACCGGCGACCGCGCGGCACTGGCCCGGCTCAAGCCGGAAGCACTACAGCCCCACCAGTTGGCTGCGTTGGCACGAGCCTTGTCAGCGGCAGGCCTGGCCCCCGAGCAATGGCATGCAGACACTTGGCCGCGTTGGGCTTTGGTTGCACATGGCATGGCGCTGGCTGGGCATGACGGTAAACAGAGGCTGGGGAGGCAGTTGGCCAACGCAGGGGTGTCTGAATCGCGCGTTACCAAATTGCTCACTTCGCGAGGCGAAGCCTTCACACAGCTTTTGCCTCGTGTGCTGCGGCTGCTGGCCAGCAAAGGCGTGGCGCCCAACTGGCGTGAACTGGGCGAACTGGTGCTCAAAGAAGGCAGCGCCTTGCGCAGCAGCCAAGCAGAAGCCGAGGAAATACGCCTCCAGATCGCAGGCCCCTATTTCTCGGCGCTGGCCCGCGCCGAATCCAAGTCATAACAAACCATCACTCAAGGAGTTTTCATGAATCTGCCCCGTTTTATTCAAATCCACACCCTGCACAACTACCCCGGCGCACTGCTGAACCGCGACGATGCGGGCCTGGCCAAGCGCCTGCCTTATGGCGACGCCATACGCACGCGCATTTCGTCTCAGTGCTTGAAGCGCCACTGGCGGGTGGCTGAGGACCATTTTTCGCTGGCGAGCCTGGGTGTGCCCATGGCAGTGCGCTCCAGGGAGACGCTGGACTTGATCCGGAAAAAACTGATTGAAGCGGGCCTCTCTGAGGACTTGGCGCAGTCTGCGGGCGAAGGTCTGCGCGACGGGGGGCTTCTGGACAAGGGCGGAAAAGAATCAAAGGGCAAAGATGCTCTTGAAACTGGGCAGGCCGTTTTGATGGGCTACGCGGAGATTGACTACCTTGTCAAACGCTGCGCGGAACTGGCGCAGGAAAACACCGAGACCAAGGCGTTGAAGACCACCATTGCCAAGTTTCTGAAAGACGAGAAGAAAAATATCGAAGCACTGAAACACGGTAGTGGGCTGGAAGCCGCGCTGTTCGGTCGCATGGTCACTTCTGACGTTCTGGCCAGCCGCGATGCCGCTGTGTACGTGGCACACGCCTTCACGGTGCACGAGGCGCAAGTGGAGAACGACTATTTCACCGTGGTGGACGACTTGCTGCGCGAGGCGGGTGAGCAGGGCTCCGCTGGCATTTTTGATACCGAACTGGCCTCAGGCTTGTACTACGGCTACGTGGTGGTGGACGTGCCGCAACTGATTGCCAACCTGGAAGGTGAGGCAGCTAAAGACTGGGCCACATTGCCCGCCGAAAAGCGAGAGCTTGCGGGTCGTGTGGTGCAGCATCTGTTGCACCTGATCGCCACGGTCAGCCCCGGTGCCAAGCGTGGATCGACAGCGCCGTTTGACTGGGCCAAGTTCATGTTGGTGGAGGTGGGTGACTGGCAACCGCGCAGCCTCGCAGGTGCATTCCAGAATGCCTTGCCGACCGACCACACAGCGCTGCGTGAAACGGCTGTGCAGATGCTGGCGGACGAAATTGGCAAGCTGGACGAGGCCTATGGAGCCACGCTGGATCGGCGCTTCCTGGCCTTGGATACAGTGACCGTCCCCAACGCCGAGCGCCTGCCCCTCAATGACCTTGCAACGTGGGTGCAGGCCTACATCACCCAAGGCGCAGCGCCAGCGCAGGCGGCCTGATATGGCGCGCCATCTGCTGATCAGGTTGTCGTCCCCGCTCATCGCGTTTGGGGGCGAAACCATCGACAACTTCGGTGTCATTCGCGACTTCCCGGCGCTCTCCATGGTCACGGGGTTGATTGCCAATGCCTTGGGCTGGGATCGGGGAGACGACGTGCTGCACAACCGGTTGCAGGAGCGCTTGCGAGTGGGTACCCGACTGGAGACGCAAGCGCAGCAACTGCGTGAATATCAAACGGCAGAGCTGTTTGAAGATGACGCCGGCTGGACAACATTTGGGCAACCAGAGGGGCGAGCAAAGAGTCCTAGCTATTCGATGGCAAAGAACGGGCGGAAGTCCTTGACATTGCAGCGATACCGCGACTACCACGCCGACCTCACGGCCCTTATTGCTTTGCGGCTCGCTCCTGCTGAAGAGTCACCCATGCTGGACGAGGTAGCCCAAGCGCTGGACCAGCCCCAACGTCCACTGTTCATCGGACGCAAACCTTGTCTGCCTGTGGGTCGGCTGGTGGCCGGATGGATTGATGCAGATTCGGTTTTGCAAGCCCTGCAACTCGCGCCATTGACCGGTGGCCTGGAGGGCTTGCGAGCCCAGTGGCCAGATGGCGAGGGGCAGTTGCCGGGTGACCGTTTGGTGGATGTGTGCGATGAACGCAATTGGACCAGCGGTGTGCATGGTGGCTGGCGTCCGGTGCGAGAAGGACTCATCAAGAACGCAGGAAACATGTCATGAGTTTTGACCCTCTGTATTTGCTGCACACCCAGCCCGATCCGCAACGGCTGGCAGCGTGGGCAGCACGACACCGCTTGTTGGACTCGCAAGGCGATCTGGGCTACGCGCTTCACGCGCTGTTGCACGCCGCCTTTGGCGAACATGCGCCTCAGCCATTTCGCTACCTTGATGCCGAACAGGGCTTGTTGGCCTACACCCAACGGAGTGCTGCCGAATTGGCACAGCTTGCTGCTCTGGCTGACCCTGATGCGGCGGCTGCGCTGGGGCTGGGCCAGACATCACGACACGGTGGCATGAACGCGCGGCCGTTCCCAACGCAGTGGGCGACGGGGCATGCACTTGGGTTTGAGGTGCGCGTGCGCCCCATCATTCGCGAAGGAAAGACGGGTCGCGAAAGAGATGCTTTTTTGGCTGCTGTCGAAAAGGCGAGCGATGTCAAGTTGGATCGCAGCGAGGTATATGTGCAGTGGCTGCGTGAGCTGTTCGTCCGGCAGGGCGGTGCAGAACTGATGGACGCCCGTGTGATTCGCTATCAGCAGCTGGGGGTCACGCGAAAGAGCCAGAAGGGGGGCACGGACGATGTGCGCCACAGCCGTCTTGTCAACGGGCCCGATGCGGTGCTGACTGGGCAATTGCGTGTAACCGATCCGCAGGCATTCGCGCAGTTGCTGGCACAAGGGGTCGGGCGACATCGCGCGTTCGGCTTTGGTCTGCTTTTGCTGCGCCCTGCCCGAGGTTGACGTGACCGAGTTGCCCAAGTGCTGAAAGGCCGCCTGGGGCTGGAGACAGCCCGGTTTCCGCACGCTGATCGCCACGGGTTGCTGTGGCTTGAGCGCGGGGAGTTGTGCGTCGTTGACGGTTGCCTGCATTTCATGCGGGGCAGCAACTCTCTGACCCCTCAGATGGATCAGATCCCGCATCAATCGGTGTCCATGATTTTGCTGGGGCCGGGCAGCAGCGTGACGCACGATGCCCTGCGCCTGCTGGCCCGCCACGGCACGCTGATGGCCGCCGTTGGGGTCGACGGTGTGCGTTCCTACACCGCGCCGCCGTTGATGCCGGATCGGTCTGACGTCGCCAGACGGCAGGCCGAGTTGTGGGGTAACCCGCGTCGGCGCGTGAGCGTGGCTCGCCACATGTACGCCTTGCGTCTGGGCGAAATACTGCCGCATCGCGACTTGGACACACTGCGCGGTATCGAAGGCTCCCGCGTGAAGGTCATGTACAAGCTCATGGCTGACAAACACGGCATCGAATGGAATGGCCGCCACTACGACCGGGCCAACCCGATGGCCGCCGACATTCCCAACCAGGCGCTGAACCATGCTGCCACGGCTGTTCAGGCAGCCGCCGCAATTGCTGTGCAGTCGCTGGCGGCGCTACCTCCGCTGGGCTTCATTCATGAGGATTCTGGGCAGTCTTTCGTGCTGGACATCGCTGACTTGTTTCGCGAAGCGGTTACGTTGCAAATCGCTTTTGCCGCAGCCAAACAGGTGACCAAGGGTGCGGAAGATACGGTGGACCGTTTGGTGCGCCGTGAGGCAGCCCAGGTGTTTCGCAAACAGCAAGTCATCCCGTCGATGATCGACAAGATCAAGCAGGTTCTGCGCATGGAGGAGGTCGATGGCGCTGGTGATGATCGTGACGCGTGATGTTGCAGACCGGTTCCACGGTTTTCTTGCCTCGGTCATGCTGGAGGTTGCACCCAATGTGTTTGTCGCACCGCGGATGAACAAGGGTGTGCGTGAACGCACATGGGGTGTTGTTTCCGATTGGTATGACCAAGAACCAAGAGGCAGTCTGGTGATGGTCTGGCGTGATCTGAATGAGGTGGGCGGCATTGGCTTGGCTCATCTTGGAACACCACCCCGCGAGTTGGTCGAGATGGACGGAATGTGGTTGACCCGACGCGGCAAGTCTGAAAACGCTCTTTAAAATTTTGAATGGATTTCATTGTTTTCTCTTACACCTCAACAAGTTAGGTGTGAGAGGTTTCCCCGCGCGAGCGGGGATAGGCCCCCTTCCCACACCACGCGCTCAATCTGCAGAAAGGTTTCCCCGCGCGAGCGGGGATAGGCCGTGCATTCAGTGGCTGGTGGATCGCGAGGTTCGGGTTTCCCCGCGCGAGCGGGGATAGGCCCACACGTTCAGCGATGTAGATCGTCCCGTTCTCGGTTTCCCCGCGCGAGCGGGGATAGGCCCTTCGCCAAGTCCCTGGTCAACACCTTCAAAACGGTTTCCCCGCGCGAGCGGGGATAGGCCCCCGTGCAGCTCGTAAAGCTGTGTCAACGATCTGGTTTCCCCGCGCGAGCGGGGATAGGCCCTCGCCGGCACTCGCGCCCACCAGGGCAGCGCCGGTTTCCCCGCGCGAGCGGGGATAGGCCCTCATCGGCAATTTCAATGCACTCCTGTAAATTGGTTTCCCCGCGCGAGCGGGGATAGGCCCTTCCGGTGCTCCTTCTGGCCGTAGGTCTTCCAGGTTTCCCCGCGCGAGCGGGGATAGGCCCCACCAGCCAGGGCCGTCCTCGCTGGGGTCTGAGGTTTCCCCGCGCGAGCGGGGATAGGCCGCTGCCGAAAAGCAGCAACCGCACGACGCTGAAGGTTTCCCCGCGCGAGCGGGGATAGGCCCTCGTTGGCGGGTTCCCGGCGCACACCACACGCGGTTTCCCCGCGCGAGCGGGGATAGGCCCCCACAAGGATTGACCCATGTCTTCGGAAATCAGGTTTCCCCGCGCGAGCGGGGATAGGCCCCAGAGCACCGAGAAGATCGTTGGCGCGCTTGAGGTTTCCCCGCGCGAGCGGGGATAGGCCCATGCAGCCGATGACGGATGGAGCTTTGACCGCGGTTTCCCCGCGCGAGCGGGGATAGGCCCGCGTGGTCAGGCGGCACCTTTGGCGCGTTCGTGGTTTCCCCGCGCGAGCGGGGATAGGCCCCAAGGGCAACGTGATCAACATCAGCCGCCAGTGGTTTCCCCGCGCGAGCGGGGATAGGCCCCCACCCAGACCGATGCGCGCCTGGTTGCTGGGGGTTTCCCCGCGCGAGCGGGGATAGGCCCACCAGCTCCAGCGGCGCACGCGCGTCGGGCCGGGTTTCCCCGCGCGAGCGGGGATAGGCCCCCGGGCGCGATGGCCAACAGCTCCAGCAGCGCGGTTTCCCCGCGCGAGCGGGGATAGGCCCAAACAGCCTCGCCACGCCGGACACCCTGTTGGGGTTTCCCCGCGCGAGCGGGGATAGGCCGCTGACGTGTGGATCCACGCCGCTTCTCAAAGGGGTTTCCCCGCGCGAGCGGGGATAGGCCGTTTCGAAAAGAGCTTTCGGCCATGGGTATCGTGGTTTCCCCGCGCGAGCGGGGATAGGCCCAGCTCCAGCAGCGCCCAGAACACAACCCCGGCGGTTTCCCCGCGCGAGCGGGGATAGGCCCGTTCTTCCAAATGATTGCCAGGTTGTCCACGGGTTTCCCCGCGCGAGCGGGGATAGGCCCGACCGAGGGAACTGCTGCTGCAGTTCGTCATGGGTTTCCCCGCGCGAGCGGGGATAGGCCCCTCGACCCGCACGGTCATGAGCTTGTAGGCGTGGTTTCCCCGCGCGAGCGGGGATAGGCCCGGGCGACGCTTTTACTTCGCGGTGGTGTACGAGGTTTCCCCGCGCGAGCGGGGATAGGCCCTCACGTCGGCCCGCCTGGGAAACTGACCGAGGGGTTTCCCCGCGCGAGCGGGGATAGGCCCTGTGAGGCGCCGGAGTGGAAGACGGCCACGACGGTTTCCCCGCGCGAGCGGGGATAGGCCCCTCTACAACAAGGGCTACACGCGCGCCGCGCTGGTTTCCCCGCGCGAGCGGGGATAGGCCCCCGCTTTCCTGCAGCCCGATGGCCAGCAGCATGGTTTCCCCGCGCGAGCGGGGATAGGCCCCATCGAGCGACGCCTTGCATGGGCCATCAGCGGGTTTCCCCGCGCGAGCGGGGATAGGCCCACGCGGCCAGTGTCAAAGCAGCGGTCGGCGTGGGTTTCCCCGCGCGAGCGGGGATAGGCCCTCAGCACGAGGCGCCAGGTACAGCGTGGTGCAGGTTTCCCCGCGCGAGCGGGGATAGGCCCACGTCGTAGAGGGCAGCTGCGTTGCTGGCCGAGGTTTCCCCGCGCGAGCGGGGATAGGCCCTCGACACCGCTAAGACCAAGACCATCGAAGCCGGTTTCCCCGCGCGAGCGGGGATAGGCCCATTGCAAAACGTGCGCAAGAACTTCTAGCTGAGGTTTCCCCGCGCGAGCGGGGATAGGCCCGGGTGCGGGATCGAACCGCAATGCCGTTTACGGGTTTCCCCGCGCGAGCGGGGATAGGCCCTGGATGATCTCGTCCCCGAGCACAGCAGGATTGGTTTCCCCGCGCGAGCGGGGATAGGCCCGTCATGTGCACCGGGAAGCGCGTGTGCATCGCGGTTTCCCCGCGCGAGCGGGGATAGGCCCTCTCGCGCACGCCATCGACGGACTTCCGCAGGGGTTTCCCCGCGCGAGCGGGGATAGGCCGTACATGGCGTCGGCCTGGGCGGTGCGCGTGCTGGTTTCCCCGCGCGAGCGGGGATAGGCCCATGTTCAAGACCTACGTGGCGCGCGAGATCGCGGTTTCCCCGCGCGAGCGGGGATAGGCCCTCGGCGGGCGCCGCTGCCGCGATCAACGTTCGGGTTTCCCCGCGCGAGCGGGGATAGGCCGTATGGCTTCCTGTTGTCGAATGGGAAGGTTTAGGTTTCCCCGCGCGAGCGGGGATAGGCCACGGCATGGTTCCGCGACCAATTCGGGCAAGCAGGTTTCCCCGCGCGAGCGGGGATAGGCCCTTGTAGGCCTCAACCGAGCCGCAGTTGCTGAAGGTTTCCCCGCGCGAGCGGGGATAGGCCCTCACTATCGTGCTTCGGACGGCCAGAAACGCAGGTTTCCCCGCGCGAGCGGGGATAGGCCCGAAATAGGTGAAGTGGTACACGTTGGCCGTGGGGTTTCCCCGCGCGAGCGGGGATAGGCCCTTGATGCCGCGCTCATCCTTGTCCGTCACGGGGGTTTCCCCGCGCGAGCGGGGATAGGCCCTCTGGCTCTGCGCAAATTGTCAACGGCATTTGGGTTTCCCCGCGCGAGCGGGGATAGGCCCCAATCGAAGGTGCCGCCACCCATGTCCAGCACGGTTTCCCCGCGCGAGCGGGGATAGGCCCAAGCAGGTCAGCGGCACCGCGAAGATTGACCCGGTTTCCCCGCGCGAGCGGGGATAGGCCCGTAGAGCGGCGGGACAGCGATCCCCACGCACAGGTTTCCCAGCGTGAGCGGGGATAGGCCCATCGTCGCCACCGCCATCGAGTTCGTGGCCGAGGTTTCCCCGCGCGAGCGGGGATAGGCCCCTGCAGATGAGCCTGAACCCGGACGCCGGCAAGGTTTCCCCGCGCGAGCGGGGATAGGCCCAAGTGCACCCAGCCCGATGGCTCGGCGGCCTTGGTTTCCCCGCGCGAGCGAGGATAGGCCCGTCGATCCAGTCGGACTTCATGCAGACGTGACGGTTTCCCCGCGCGAGCGGGGATAGGCCCCAGCGGTAATCCCGCCCATGGTCCGCGCGTTCGGTTTCCCCGCGCGAGCGGGATAGGCCCTGCTGCGATGCAAACGGCAAATGCACCGGTGGGGTTTCCCCGCGCGAGCGGGGATAGACCCGAATGGGCGGGCGAAGAGGTGATCGCCTTCGACGGTTTCCCCGCGCGAGCGGGGATCGGCCTAACTCGGGCAATAACACCGGGTCTTTTCAGGCGATTCCCCCGCGCAAGCGGGGATCACCCGAGATTAGAAATACAAGTGCTGTTTGTCCGTAGATGTCTCCCTCGAACAAGCAAGAACTTCACCCCAATGTCAGACTCCGACCCATTCCCCTAACAACCCAAGGAGACAACCCATGCTCAACGACAACCAGACCCAGGACCTCCAGGCCTTGCTGCCGGGCCAGTCCACCGAACTTGGCGCCACGCGGCGCACCGCCCTCAAGGCCGCCCTGGGCGTGGGCTACGCCGCGGCGACCATGCCCATCATGGCGCAGACGGCGATCAAGACGCCGGCCGACGGCCTGACGGCGGGCGAGGTGACGATCGACGTGAACGGTTTCAAGATGCCGGCCTACCGCGCCGCGCCCGCGGGCAAAACGGGCTTGCCGGTGGTGCTGGTGCTGTCCGAGATTTTTGGGGTGCACGAGTACATCGCCGACACGGCGCGGCGCTTTGCCCAGGCCGGGTATCTGGCGATCGCGCCCGAGCTGTTCGTGCGCCAGGGCGACGCTCAGAGCTACGGTGAAATTGCAAAGCTGATCGCGGAGGTGGTGTCCAAGGTGCCCGACGCGCAGGTGATGGGCGATCTGGACGCGGCGGTGAAATGGGCGGCGGCCAATGGCGGCGATACCCGCAAGCTGGGTGTGACCGGGTTTTGCTGGGGCGGGCGCCATGTCTGGCTCTATGCGGCGCACAACCCGGCGGTCAAGGCGGGCGTGGCCTGGTACGGCCGGCTGGTGGGGCAGGCCAGCGAGCTGAACCCGAAACACCCGGTGGACGTGGCCGCCGGGCTGCATGGGCCGGTGTTGGGGCTGTACGGCGGGGCCGACACCGGCATTCCCCTTGACACGATTGATAAGATGAAGGCCGCCCTGGCGACCGGGAACGCAGCGGCCAAGGCATCGACGTTTGTGGTGTACCCCGAGGCCCCCCACGCGTTCCACGCCGACTACCGGCCGAGTTACCGCAAGGAGCCGGCCGAAGACGGCTGGAAGCGCGCCACGGCCTGGTTCAAGCAGCACGGCGTGGCCTGAACCCCGGCGTGAGAAGATTGACAAGGGCCGCTGACCAGCGGCCCTTTTTCTATGGGTGTGCCCCGCAGGCCCGCGCGGCGCGCCGTTTTTGTGGACTGAGCAGAGCAAGATGATCCTGATAGCGATCCTGATCGGAACCGTCGCCGCTGGCGTGGGCAGCGTCTGGCTGGCGGCTTTTCTGGGCTTTTCCATGCTGGCGCGCTACACCCAGCACATGCTCAGCCTGGCCGCCGGCGCGCTGATGGCCACGGCCTTCATGCACCTGCTGCCCGAGGCGTTCGAGAGCCAGGCCGGCGCGCAAGAGCTGTTTGCCACGCTGCTGGCGGGCCTGGTGTTTTTCTTTCTGCTCGACAAGGCCGAGCTCTGGCACCACGGCCATGAGCACCACCACGGCCATGGTCACGATCATGGGCACGACCACCACCACGAAGCCCCTCACGAAGACCACTCCCACGATCACGGCCACGCGGCGGCGCACGCGGGCCACCCGCACGAGGCGGAGCGGCGCTCGGGCGGCTGGGCGGTGCTCGCGGGCGACAGCGTGCACGCGCTGGGCGACGGCATCCTGATCGCCTCGGCGTTCATGGCCGACATGCGGCTGGGCGTGGTCACGGCGCTGGCGGTGCTGGCCCACGAGGTGCCGCACCACATCGGCGACTTGGTGGTGCTGCGGCTCACCTCGGGCACGCAGCGCGCGGCGCTGGTGAAGGTGTCGCTGGCGGGCACGGTCACGGCTCTGGGCGGGCTGGTGGGCTATTTTCTGCTGTCGCAGCTGGAAGACTTTCTGCCGTACTTCCTGGTGATCGCGTCCAGCAGCTTCATCTACGTGGCGCTGGCCGACCTGATTCCGCAGCTGCAGAAGCGCCTGGGCCTGCGGGAGACGGCGGCGCAGGTGGCCTGGCTGCTGACGGGCATTGCGCTGGTGATGCTGGTGAGCAGCCTGGCTCATTAGAAACACCCCCGCCGCGCTTTGCGCGACCCCCTCAAGGGGGCTGAGGGCCGCGGCTCCAAGCCTGCCTGCGCAGGCTTGGACGGCCCGAAGAAGCCTCGCCTCTGGCGAGGCTGCGGCCTGCAAGGCGCACTGGCCGTCCGGCAAAGCCGGCCCGGCGGTGCCCTTGGCTGGGCTGTTGCTTAGTCCAAGGTCGGACGCCCGAAAGAAAACCAGAAGCTCGCGCCCTTGCCCACCGCGCCTTCGCCGCAGATGTGGCCGCCGTGGCGCTCGATGATGCGGCGCACCGTGGCCAGGCCGATGCCGGTGCCTTCGAACTGCAGGGGCGAGTGCAGCCGGGTGAAGGGCTGAAACAGGCGGTCGGAGTGCGTCATCTCGAACCCGGCGCCGTTGTCGCGCACGCAGAACGTCGGGGCTTCGCCGGGCGGGGCGCTGATCTGTGACAGCTCGATGCGCGGGTGGGCCTGCTGGCGGGTGTATTTCCAGGCGTTGCCGAGCAGGTTTTCCAGCACGATCTGCGCCATGCGGGGGTCGCAATCGGCCACCATGTCCGGCGCGATCACCACCTCCACCTCGCGCCCCGGGTCGCGGTGGCACTCCTGGCGCAACACGTCCCGCGCGAGTTCGCTCAGGTTGACGCTGGTGCGCTGCAGCGTGCCCTGGCTCACCCGCGCCAGCGCCAGCAGGTCGGTGATGAGCCGGTTCATGCGCGCCACGGAGCCCGCCACCCGTTGCAGCATGTCTTCGTCTTCCGGGGTCAGGCGCTCGGCCATTTGCTCCTGCAGCAGGTGCATGAAGCCGTCGATGGAGCGCAGCGGCGCCTTCAGGTCGTGCGAAACCGTGTAGGCGAAGGCGTCGAGCTCGCGGTTGAGGTACTGCAGCTGTTCGGTGCGGGCCGCCACGCGCTGTTCCAGCGTGTCCTGCAGTTTGCAGATTTCGCGGTCGCGCCGCAGCCGCACCAGCTCGGCGTTGCAGCGGCTGGCGAAGATGGTCAGCAGGGCCCGGGTGTCCGCCTCGGGCACTTGTCGGTGGCCCCAGGTGGCGACCAGCAGGCCGATGGCGGTGCCGTCCGGATCGCGCAGGGCCATGCCGGCCAGGGTCTGCACCCGATCCGGGTCGAAGGGCGGGGTGTGCCGGCGCAGGGGTTGGGCGCTGATGTCTTCCACCTGCAGGTCCCGGTGCGGCAGGATGCGCGCGTAGGTGGTCTGCTCCAGGCCCAGCGTCTGGTGGGGCCGCAGCTCGCCGTCTCTCAGCAGGGCGAGGGTGTCGAGCCGCTTGTGGTCGGTGCTGAGCTCGCCGATCACCACCCCATCGGCCCCGACGGCCTGGGCCAGGCGCTCGGCCAGCGAGAGAAAGAAGGCTTCGCCGGTGGCCGACGAGACACCCTGGGCCACGTTCATCAGCAGGGCCCGCTGGCGCTTTTCTTCGGCCACGTTGATGGTGAAGGTGAGTGCGCAGGGCTCGCCATCGAGTTCGATGGATTCGGCCCACATCCGCACCTCCACCACCTCGCCCAGCTTGTTGCGCATGTGGGTTTCGTAGCCCAGCAGGTGGCCGTCCTGGCGCAGTCGCCGGGTGTATTCGTCGCGGTCGGCCGGGCTGAGCCAGATGCCGACCTCCAGCGCGGTCTTGCCCGCGCAGTCGGCCTGGCTGTAGCCCAGCACACGTTCGCTGGCGGGGTTGACCTCCATGTAGCGGCCGTCGGACAGCCGCGTGATGGTCATGCCCAGCGGGCTGAAATTGAACGCCTTGGAGAAACGCTCTTCCGATTTTTTCAGAGCCTGGCGCGCCCGTTCTTCCATGCTGACGTCGATCACCATCACGATGAGCAGGCGCTCGGAGCCGCTGTGCAGCACCTCGGCGTACAGCAGGGCTTCGAACAGGCTGGCATCGCGCCGCCGCCCCAGGGCCCGCATGCCGCGCACGCGGCCATGGGCCTTGAGCATCGCGCGGAAGGCCTCGCTCTCGGCGGGCTTGGCCCAGAGAAGAGGAGGGGGCTGACCGATCATTTCCTGGCGGCTGAAACCGCTCATGTCGGCATACGCGTCGTTGACGTCCACCACCAGACGGCTGCCGAGCGACTGCACCAGGCAGGCGGCCGGGTTGCCACGAAACAGGGCCCTGAAGCGCTCTTCGCTGGCGCGCAGATCGGCTTCGGCCGCAAGGGTCTGGTTCAGGCTGTGCGCCAGGCGGCGGTAGGCCTTCATGAGGCGGAAGCGCCCGAAGAACACGCTCACCAGAATGGTGGAAATCACCGAGGTGTGCACCAGCCAGACCGCCCAGCCCATGCGCATGGAGCCGGGCACGAAGATGCCGCGCTGCTCCAGCCAGTTGAACAGGCCCAGCACGGTGATGCAGTAGATGCCCACGGCGATCATGCCGCGGCGCGGCAGGAAGCTGCCGGCCAGCACCACGGTCGCCATCATGGCGGTCACCGCGCTGCTGCGCACGCTGCCGTCCAGTGCCGTGGCCAGTGTGGTGCCCAGCAGCATGCTGCCGATCAGCGCATCGGCCACCAGCCGTATCCGGCCGTGGCGAAACGGCAGCCACAGCGCCCAGAGAACGACGGAGAGCAGCGCGATCACCACGACCACGCGGGACGCGCCGTCGCGCAGGAACACGGCGCCCGCGATCGCGGGCGCGGCCACGCTCAGGGTCAGCAGCAGCGCGCGCACCGCCTGCTCCTGGTGGCGTTCGATCACGCCCGTCTGCCCGGGGGCCAGCGGGTCGTCGGCGAAGATGGAGTTTTCCATGGGAGGGCCTATGGCTAGGCCGCAGCGGGCGGCGGTGGGGCTGGGGAGTTCACCGGCCCGGCGCCGGCCGCCAGCGTGAAATGGAACACCGCGCCCTGGCCCGGTGCCGAGGCGCCGCTGATGCTGCCGCCGTGGCGCTCCACGATGCGGCGCACGGTGGCCAGCCCGATGCCGGCGCCCTCGAACTCGCTGGGCATGTGCAGGCGCTGGAAGGGTTTGAACAGCTTGTCCGCGTAGGCCATGTCGAAGCCCGCGCCGTTGTCGCGCACGAAGAAGGCCTGCGCGGAGGGCTCGTGGTCGGGCAGGCGGCCGAATGCGATGTGGGTGTCGGCCTGGTCGCGCGAGTATTTGACGGCATTGCCCAGCAGGTTCTCCAGCGCGATGCGCGCCAGCCGCGCGTCGCACTCGCAGTGCAGCCCGGGTTCGATGTCCCAGCGGATGCTGCGCAGCGGCTGGCGGCTGCGCTCGAACTCCAGGATGCACTGCGCCATGTCGCTCAGGTCCACCCGCTCGCGCCGCAGCGTGCTCTGGCTGATGCGCGCCAGCGCCAGCAGGTCGGCGATCAGCTGGCTCATGCGCCGGGTGGAGGCGAGCACGCGCTGGAGCAGCTGTTGTTCGTCCGGTTTCAGGCGGTCGTGCAGTTGTTCCGTGAGCAGCTGCGTGAAGCCGTCGATGGCCCGCAGAGGCGACTTCAGGTCGTGCGACACGGAGTAGGCGAACGAGTCGAGTTCGGCGTTGAGCTTGCGCAGTTCGGCGGTGCGTTCGCGCACGCGCTGCTCCAGCGTTTCGTTCAGTCGCTGGATCTCGCGGTCGCGGCGCAGGCGCACCAGTTCGGCGCCGGCGCGGCTGGCAAAGATGGAGAACAGTGCCTCGGTCTCGGGCGTCATCTCGATGGGGCGTGTCCACAGCGCGTTGATGACGCCAAAGGGGGTGCCGTCGGCGTCGCACAGCGACTGCCCCACATAGGCCTGAAAGCCGGCCTGCGCCAGCGGGGCGTAGTGGGGGAAGTGCCAGGCGAGGTCGTGGGTGTGGACCACCAGGCCGGGCTGGTCGATCGCTTGGCCACAGGGCACGTGGTCGATGGGAAAGCTGAAATTGGGGCTTTCGGTTCCACCGCGCGAGACCGCGAGCGTGCGCACCCGCCGTTGCGGGCCCAGTTCGCCCACCATGACCATGTCGGCCCCCAGCGCCTGGGCCATGTAGCGGGTGAGTTCGCTGAAGAAAGCTTCGCCGGTGTGCCCCGACACACCGCGCGCGATGGAGAGCAGCTGCGCTTCGCGCAGCTTTTCCGCGCTGGTGTCGACCGTGCACGACAGCATGCATTCTTCGCCGTCGATCTCGATGAGTTCGGCCCAGAGCCGGGCATCGGCCATGCTGCCGTCCTTGCGCCGCACGCGGATGTCGTACCCATGCACGTGCCCTTCGCGGCGCAGCTGCTCCACGAAGGCAGCACGCTCGTCGGCGCTGGACCAGGCGCCGGTCTCCAGCGACGTCCGGCCCTTGAGTTCGTCGCTGCGGTAGCCCTGCAGGCTGTCCCGGGACACGTTGGCCTCCAGGTAGGTGCCGTCCGAGAGGCGGGTGATGGCCATGTTCAGGGGGCTGAAGTTGAAAGCCTTGGCGAAGCGCTCTTCGGAGCGGCGCAGGCGCTCGGTCGCCTGGGTCTGCAGGCTGATGTCGGCCACCGTGGTGATGATCAGCTTGTCTTCGGCGTCGTTGCCCATCTCGGAGGAAATCAGGGCGTCGAAGGTGCTGCCGTCGGCCCGCAGACCGGTGACGGGTTGTTCCGTCAAGCGGCGCAGCACGAACAGGCGCCGCGCATGGTCTTCCCGCTCGGGCGGGTTGCCCCAGAGAAAGTGGTCGGTGCGCCCCAGGGCCTGCTCGCGGGTGTAGCCGTAGCAGCGCTCAAACGCGGGGTTCACGTCCAGGATCAAGCCGGTGCGGGCCGACAGGGCGATCATGGGGCTGGGGTTGGTGCTGAAGATGAGCGCGAAGCGTTCCAGGCTGCGGTCGCGTTCCTGTTCGGTGCGCTTGCGCAGTTCCAGTTCGTGCATCTGCCGGTCGAAGGCCTGGCGTGCACGCATCCGGCTGTAGAACACCATGATGCCCACCAGCACCAGGGTGGTCGAGTGGGTGAGCCAGACGCTGAGGCCCACCTCGAAGCCGGACGGGTGCAGCCAGCCCCGCGTTTCGGCGTAGCTCAGCAGCCCGAGCGCCGCCACGCTGAAGGCGACCGAACCCACCAGGGCCGCGCGCCCGAGAAAGATGCCCGCGCCAGCGACCGCGGCAACGAACAGCACCACCCCGGCGGTGCGCACGGAGCCGTAGGCCAGCACCGCGAAGACCGCCGAGAGCAGCACCGCGAACACCAGAACATGCGCCACGTAGCGCGTGTAGCCCCGGCGCAGCATGAGCAGAGCGCCCCAGCCGGTGAGCGCGATCACGGTCGGTGCGATGACTTCCTGCGGGTGGGACGTGTTCAGGTAGACCAGCGGGGCGACCACGGTGGCGACTGCGCCGATCAGCAGCGAGATTCTCTGCAGGGTGGCCGGTCGGGACGCGCTGTCGGCGTCGGTGGGCTGCGATGGGCTGGGGTGGGACACGGGTCGGCTCGGGTGGGGGCGCCGCGGTGGGTTCGGGGTTCGTGTTCCAGGCGGGCGCCGTCGGACCCCTGTTGTATCGGCGGATCAGGCAGGGACTTGACTGCGCGCGCAGGGCACGCCGGGCGTGTTGCACCACTCGCTCCAGCTGCCGGGGTAGAGCCGGGCCGTGCCCAGGCCCGCGACCTCCATGGCCAGCAGGTTGGGGATGGCGCTGACGCCGCTGCCGCAGTGGTGCACCACCGTGGCGGGGTCGCGCTGGCCGAGCAGCGCACGGAACTCGGCGCGCAGCTGCTCCGCGGGCTTGAACCGGCCGTCGGGCCCCAGGTTCTCGCTGAACGGTCGGTTCAGGGCGCCCGGGATGTGGCCGGCCACCGGGTCGAGCGGCTCGACCTCGCCCCGGAAGCGGGCGTTGGCCCGCGCGTCGATCAGGGTCAGGCCGGGCTCGCCGATGCGGGAGGCGATCTCGCGGGTGGAGGCGGTGCCCACCCGGGCCGGGCCCAGCGGGTAGGCCGCCGCTTCGTCGGGCAGGGCCGGGCCGGGGCCGCTGTCTGTGGCGCCGCCGGCCTCCAGCCAGGCCTGCAGGCCGCCGTCGAGCACGGCCACCGCTTCGTGGCCGCACCATTTGAGCATCCACCACAGGCGGCCACAGTAGTTGGCGCCCTGGCGGTCGTACACGATCGCCTGCACGCCAGGCGTGAGGCCGGTGCGGCCCAGCCAGCGGGCCAGGCGCTCGCGCGAGGGCAGGGGGTGTCGCCCGCCGCTGGCGCGGTCGGGGCCGGCCTTGTCGCTCAGGTGGGTGTCCAGGTCGGCGTGGATGGCGCCCGCGATGTGGCGGGTTTCGTATTGCGCGCGCCCGGCCTGCGGGTCCATGAGGTCGAAGCTGCAGTCGTAGATGCGCAGCGGCGCGCCGCTGTCCATCAGCCGTTGAAGTTCGGGGGCAGAGATCAGGGTGGAATGCATCGGCCCATTGTGCGGCAGCCACACCGTCTTGACGATGCCGACCCTGCGCCGCATCCTGCCGCGGCGTGCAGGGTTTCACGGCCTCAGTGTTCTTCTGCGGGGGCGTTGGGCACCGCGCGCGTGCGCAGCACGGTGGCGGTGATGCCGCTGACGATGATCAGCCCCATGCCCAGCCAGCCGATCAGGGGCAGCCGGTCACCGAACACGGTGAGGCTGTACAGGCCGGCGAAGACGATGCCCGAGTACTGCAGGTTGGCCACCACCAGAGTTGCACCGCTGGCGTAGGCGCGCGTCATGCACAGCTGCCCGAGCACCGCGAGCAGACCAATGGGCAGCAGCCACAGCGCGCTCGGCCAGTGCCAGGCGCTCACCCCGGTGAACACCATGCCCAGCGCGCCGGCGAGCACCGCGCCGATGGAGAAATAGAACACCGTGCGGCTCTCGGGCTCGCCCAGGCGAGAGAGCGCCGTCACCTGCAGGTAGGCAAAGGCCGCGAAGATGCCCGAGAGCAGCCCGACCAGGGCGCCGAGCACCTGGTCCTGGGCCAGCGTGGGGCGCAGCATCATGGCCACGCCGCCGAAGCCGGCGAGCACCGCCAGGAACAGCGGTCCTTGTTGTTTGATGGGTGCGTTGCGGCCCTGCATCAACAGCGCGCCGCCGAGCAGGAAGGTGGCGATCCAGACGCTGCTCATGTAGTTCAGCGTCATGGCGGTGGCCAGGGGCAGCGTGGCGATGGCGTAGAACCAGGCGGTGAGCGAGATCACGCCCACCACGCTGCGCCAGACATGCATCATGGGCACCTGGGTGCGCAACGAAACGCCGCGCAGGCGGGTGAGGCCGATCAGGAACACCACTCCCACCATGCCCCGGTAGCACACGATCTCGAAGCTGTTGAAGTGCACCGACGCGAACTTGATGCACACGCCCATGGTGGCGAAGAGCAGCGAGGCCAGCAGCATCCACAGGGCTTGCACGCGGATGCTCACTCCGTTCGCATTCGCGACCTGTACCACTCGTGGAAATGCTGCATGCCGTCTTCCATCGGGCTCTGGTAGGGACCGACCTCGTTGTCGCCGCGCAGCAGCAGGGCCTTGCGGCCTGCGTCCATGCGTTCGCCGATCTCGTCGTCTTCGATGCAGGTTTCCATGTAGGCCGCCTGCTGGGCCTCGACGAATTCGCGCTCGAAGGCGGCGATTTCCTCGGGGTAATAGAACTCCACCATGTTGAGCGTCTTGTCCACGCTGACCGGGTGCAGGGTGGAGACGGTCAGCACGTGGGGGTACCACTCGACCATGATGTGGGGGTAGTAGGTCAGCCAGATCGCGCCGTGTTCGGGCGCCGCGCCGTTGCGGTACTGCATGAGCTGTTGCTGCCAGCGCTGGTAGACCGGACTGCCGGCCTTGCCCAGCAGGTTGGCCGCGCCCACGGTCTGCACCGAGTACTCGGGCTTGAATTCCCAGCGCAAGTCATCGCAGGTGACGAAGCCGCCCAGGCCGGGGTGGAACGGGACGACGTGGTAGTCCTCCAGATAGACCTCGATGAAGGTCTTCCAGTTGTAGTTGCACTCGTGCAGCTCGACGTGGTCCAGCACCATGCCCTCGAAATTGAGCGCCGCGCGCGGGCCCATGTTCGCCAGGTCGGCCTCGATGTCGCGGCCGTTGTCTTCGAACAGCAGGCCGTTCCATGAACGCAGCGGGTAGTTCTTCAGGTCGAGGCAGGGGTCGTGCTCGAAATGCGGTGCCCCCAGCAGGCCGCCGGCCTTGCCGCCCCGGCCGCCGCTGTAGGTCCAGCGGTGCAGTGGGCAGACGATGTTGCCCCCGGCGCTGCCGCTGCGGTTGTCACCCAGGTTGCCGCGACCCTTGAGCATGACGGCCTGGCGGTGGCGGCAGACGTTGGACACCAGTTCCACGCCGGCATCGGTGCGCACCAGTGCCCGGCCACCCGCTTCCTGGGGCAGGGCGTGGTAGTCGCCTCGGTGGGGTACCGCGAGCTCGTGCCCCACATAGCGGGGGCCTCGCTGGAAGAGGGTTTCCAGTTCGCGCTGGAACAGCGCCTGGTCGAAATAGCTGGAAACCGGGAGTTGGCTTCTGGCCTGCTGGAGTTGAAGACTTAAATCAGACATGGTGGTCTTGACCTAGAGACTCCCCCTATGAAGGGGCAGGGTAAGCGCTGGTCGAAAATCGAATTCGCGCGGGATGGGTGGAGTGGTGCGTCCCTCCGGACAGGGGCTGTCCGTCAGTGATGAAAAAGGAGGCGGATTGTACCCCGGGGGGGTCGACCGTGCCCCCGCTGGCGTCGGGGTGCTGGTGCGCCTGCGGCTGCTTCGGGGGGCGCGGGGCTAAAATCCGCGATTCGGTGGGCTGGCCGGCCAGGTGCGCGGCGCGCACCCCGTTGGTGCCGGCCGTGGCCCGTTCCCCGCGGGCGCCCCTGATTGGTTTTGCAACTGCTCCATGACCTCACCCTCCACCCCCAAGAAGACCCCGCCATCGGCCCGCGCCGGTGCGGCCAGTGACGTGGCCGCCAGCTACGAAGCCGCGCTGGAAGAACTGGAACAGCTGGTGGCCCAGCTCGACGCCGGCCAGTTGCCCCTGGACCAGCTGCTCACGCGCTACCAGCGCGGGGCCGAACTGCTTGCTTTTTGCCGCAGCCGGCTCGAAGCGGTGGAAAACCAGATCAAGGTTCTGGAAGGTGGTGAACTCAAACCCTGGGACGCCGCTTGAACACCTTGCTTTCAGACACCCTCGGTTTTGTTGCCTGGCGCGAAGCGCAGCAGGCGGCGGTGGAACACGCGCTGTCGGGCTGGGTGCCGCTGGACGCGCCCGCTGGTCTGGGCGAGGCCATGCGCTACGCCGTGCTTGACGGCGGCAAACGCCTGCGTCCCTTGCTGGTGCTGGCCACCAGCGCTGCCGTGAACGGCGCGCCGGGCGCCGCGATGCGCGCGGCCTGCGCGGTGGAGCTGATCCACGCCTATTCGCTGGTGCACGACGACATGCCCTGCATGGACAACGACGTGCTGCGCCGGGGCAAGCCCACGGTGCATGTGAAGTTTGGCGAGGCACAGGCCCTGCTCGCGGGCGATGCCTTGCAGGCCCTGGCGTTTGAACTGCTGGTGCCGGGCGACGGCAGCCTGGAGGCGGACATGTCGGTCGCCTTGTGCCGATTGCTCGCGCTCTCTGCCGGTGCCGCTGGCATGGCCGGTGGCCAGGCCGTGGATCTGGCCAGTGTCGGTGTGGCGCTGGACCAGGCCGCGCTGGAGGCCATGCATCGGCAGAAAACCGGTGCCCTGCTGCAGGCCAGCGTCATGATGGGCGCCGCCACCGGACAGACCTCCGAGGCCACCCGCGCGCAACTGGCCCGGTACGGTGCCAGCCTGGGCCTGGCGTTCCAGGTGGTGGACGACATCCTCGATGTGACCGCCGATTCGGCCACCCTGGGCAAGACTGCGGGCAAGGACGCCGCTTGCGACAAGCCCACCTTTGTTTCCCTGATGGGCCTGGACCAGGCGCAGGCCTACGCGGACCGCGTGCTGGACCAGGCGCACGAAGCGCTGCGCCACAGCGATCTGACCCACACCGACACGCTGCACGCCCTGGCCGACTGGGTGGGCCGCCGTGCCCACTGATCCCCGTCCCTCAAGAGACCCAAGCGACAACCCCATGAGCCCATTGCTGCCCACCATCGAGTCGCCCGCGGATCTGCGGCGCCTCTCGCGCACCCAGTTGCAACCCCTGGCCAATGAGTTGCGGACGTTCGTGCTGGAGAGCGTGGCGCGCACCGGCGGCCACCTCAGCTCCAACCTGGGCACGGTGGAGCTCACCGTGGCGCTGCACTACGTGTTCAACACCCCCGAAGACCGCCTGGTCTGGGACGTGGGCCACCAGACCTACCCGCACAAGATCCTCACCGGTCGTCGTGACCGCATGCACAGCCTGCGCCAGCAGGGCGGCATCAGCGGTTTTCCGCGCCGCGAGGAAAGCGAATACGACACCTTCGGCACGGCGCATTCGTCCACCAGCATCTCGGCCGCGCTGGGCATGGCGCTGGCCTCGAAGATCAAAGGCGAGAAGCGCCATTCCGTGGCCATCATCGGCGACGGTGCCATGACGGCGGGCATGGCCTTCGAGGCGCTGAACAACGCGGGCGTGGCCGAGGGCCGGCTGCTGGTGGTGCTCAACGACAACGACATGTCGATCTCGCCGCCGGTGGGCGCGCTCAACCGCTACCTGGCCCAGCTCATGAGCGGCCAGTTCTACGCCGCGGCAAAAAACGTGGGCAAGCAGGTGTTGCGCGGCGCGCCACCGCTGTTCGAGCTGGCCAAACGCCTGGAAGAGCACGCCAAGGGCATGGTGGTGCCGGCCACGCTGTTCGAGAAATTCGGCTTCAACTACATCGGCCCGATCGACGGCCACGACCTCGACTCGCTCATTCCCACGCTGGAGAACATCCGCCACCTGCTGGAGACCGACAGCGGCCCGCAGTTCCTGCACGTGGTCACCAAGAAGGGCCAGGGCTACAAGCTGGCCGAAGCCGACCCGGTGGCCTACCACGGCCCGGGCAAGTTCGACCCGGCGGTCGGCCTCACCAAGCCCGCGACGCCGCCCAAGACCACCTTCACCCAGGTGTTTGGCCAATGGCTGTGCGACATGGCCGAAGCCGATCCACGCCTGGTCGGCATCACGCCGGCCATGCGCGAGGGCTCGGGCATGGTCGAGTTCGAGCGCCGTTTCCCGGCCCGCTATTTCGACGTCGGCATCGCCGAGCAGCACGCGGTCACCTTCGCCGCGGGCCTGGCTTGCGAGGGCATGAAGCCGGTGGTGGCGATCTATTCCACCTTCCTGCAGCGCGCCTACGACCAGTTGATCCACGACGTGGCCCTGCAGAACCTGCCGGTGGTGTTCGCGCTGGACCGCGCCGGCCTGGTGGGGGCCGATGGCGCCACCCACGCGGGCGCCTACGACATCGCGTTCCTGCGCTGTATCCCCAACATGGCCGTGGCCTGTCCGTCCGACGAAGCCGAATGCCGCCAGTTGCTCAGCACCGCGTTTGAACAGGACCACCCGGTGGCCGTGCGCTACCCGCGTGGTGCGGGCGTTGGCGCGGTGCAGCCCAGCGGGCTGGAGGCGTTGCCCTACGGCCGCGGCGAATGGACCCACAAGGGTCGCGGCGTGGCGATCCTGGCGTTCGGCACCCTGCTGCACCCGGCGCTGGCGGCGGCACAACGCCTGGGGGCGAGCGTGGCCAACATGCGCTGGGCCAAACCGCTGGACCTGGATCTGTTGCGTGAACTCGCGAATTCGCACCAGGCGCTGGTGACGGTCGAGGAGGGGTGCCTGCAGGGTGGGGCCGGCAGCGCCGTGCTCGAAGCCCTGCAAGCCGAGGGCCTGACGCTGCCGGTGCTGCAACTGGGGCTGCCCGACGAATTCGTCGAACATGGCGACCCGGCCAGGCTGCTGGCCATGCTGGGGCTGGACGCCACCGGCATCGAGCGCTCGGTGCGCGAACGTTTCGCGGACCTGCTCGATGTTGCGCCGGGTCTGAAGGTGGCGGCCTGAAGGTTGCCGCGTCCACCGCAGGACGCGTGGGCTGAAGAAATTTCACGCCCTTGTTGAGCTCGCTTTCATGGGCCGCTGCGGGGATCGGCCGAAGCTTGCAGAACACTGAACACCCGTGCCAAAAGGCCGGTTCTTCGAGGGAAAACCCGCAAGAGACGGGGGAGGGGTGTTCCTACAATGGCCCGGACTGTTGAAAGTCCCTGGCCACCTCAGAACTGGCCGGGTTGTGCAGAACCAACCACGGAGTCAATCAATATGGATCGTCGTTCCCTCATCAAGCACGCAGGCATTGCCGGTGTGCTGGCCGCAGGAGCTGCCCCCGCTGTTCATGCGCAGGCCGCCATCCGCTGGCGTCTGGCTTCCAGCTTCCCCAAGGCGCTGGACACCATCTACGGCGCAGCCGACGTGTTTGCCAAGAAGGTCGGTGAAATGTCCGGCGGCAAGTTCAGCATCACGGTGCACCCCGGTGGCGAGCTCATGCCCGCTTTCGGTGTGGTGGACGGCGTGCAGGAAGGCACCGTGGAGTGCGCGCACACCGCTCCTTACTACTTCTTCGGCAAGGACGACACCTTCGCACTGGACTGCGCCATCCCCTTCGGCCTCAACAGCCGCCAGATGACGGCCTGGATGTACGAAGGCAACGGCATGAAGCTGATGCGCGAGTTCTACGATGGCTACAACATCGTCAACTTCCCCATGGGCAACACCGGCGCCCAGATGGGCGGCTGGTACCGCAAGGAAATCAAGACGCTGGAAGACATCAAGGGTCTGAAGATGCGCATCGGCGGTTTCGCCGGCAAGGTGCTCACCACCATGGGTGGCGTGCCGCAAAACATTCCCGGCGGCGAGATCTACCAGGCGCTGGAAAAGGGCACCATTGACGCCACCGAATGGGTGGGACCGTACGACGACCAGAAGCTGGGCTTCAACAAAGTCGCCAAGAACTACTACTACCCCGGCTGGTGGGAAGGTGGCCCGCAGCTCACGCTGTACGTCAACAACAAGGCTTTCAACGCCCTGTCGCCGGAGAACAAGGCCATCGTGGAATGCGCGGCGGCCATCGCCCACACCACCATGCAGGCCAAGTACGACGCCCTGAACCCGGCCGCGCTCAAGCAACTGGTGGCCGCCGGTACCAAGGTGCTGCCGTTTCCCAAGGCCGTCATGGACGCCGCGTTCAAGAACTCGATGGCGCTGTACGACGACATCAGTTCCAAGAATCCGAAGTGGAAAAAGGTCTACACGGACTACGCGGCCTTCCGCAAGGACCAGAACCTCTGGTTCCGTTTCACCGAAGCCCAGTTCGACCGCTACATGCAGTCGGCCAAGCTCTGATCGGTGCAGCCTCCGGCAAAAAGCCCCGCCCTGGCGGGGTTTTTTGCTCGGGCCTCGGCCGACACCCCATGGGGTGTTCGCCGATGCCGTCCGTCAGGGCTCGTTCAGCCAGGGCGTGATCACTTTGCATAGACTGACCGGTCGTCTTTGAACACCCAAACCCCGCGGGGAATTCCATGAAGTTTTTGTTAACGCTCTCGCGTCTGATCGACGCCATAAGCCAACTCATCGGCAAGCTGGCCATGTGGCTCATTCTGGCCGCCACCCTCATCAGCGCGGGCAACGCCATCGTGCGCAAGATTTTCAACACCAGCTCCAACGGTTTGCTGGAAATTCAGTGGTATTTGTTCGCGGCGGTGTTCATGCTGGGTGCAGGCTACGCTTTCATGCGCAATGCCCATGTGCGCATCGATTTCATCTCCTCCAAGTTCAGTGCGCGCGGGCGCAACTGGGTCGATATCTTCGGCATTCTGGTGTTCCTGTTTCCCCTGTGCTACATGATGGCCACGCTGGGCTGGCCGCTGTTCGAGCGCGCCTGGACCACGGGTGAAATGTCGTCCAACTCGGGCGGCCTGATCCGTTGGCCGGTGTTTTTCCTGATTCCCCTGGGCTTCACGCTCTTGTCCATGCAGGGCGTGAGCGAGCTGATCAAGCGCATTGCTTTCCTGACCGGCAACGGCCCCGACGCGCTGGCGCACGAAGGCCCGAGTGACGAAGAGCTGCTGGCCCAGCAACTGCTCGAAGAAGAAGAGCAGGAGCGACTGAAACAAGAACAACAGCTCAAGGGAGTGCAGTGATCATGGTTGAATTTCTGACTGCAAACTTTGTGCCGCTGATGTTCGGTGGCCTGCTGGTGTTTCTGCTCTCGGGTTTCCCGGTGGCATTTTCGCTGGCCGCCACGGGCATGTTCTTCGGCTTCGTCGGCATGGAAGTCGGGCTGTTTCCGTCCAACCTGTTCCAGGCCTTGCCGTTGCGGGTGTTTGGCATCATGCAGAACGACACCCTGCTGGCGATCCCGTTCTTCACCCTCATGGGCATCATTCTGGAGCGCAGCCGCATGGCCGAGGACCTGTTGGCCACGGTGGCGCAGGTGTTTGGGCCCGTGCGCGGCGGTCTTGCCGTGGCGGTGATCCTGGTGGGCGCCTTGCTCGCCGCCACCACCGGTGTGGTGGCGGCTGCGGTGATCTCGATGGGGCTGATCTCGCTGCCCATCATGCTGCGCTATGGCTACAACCGCACGATCGCAACCGGCACCATCACCGCTTCGGGCACCCTGGCGCAAGCCATTCCTCCGTCGCTCGTGTTGATCGTGCTGGCCGACCAACTGGGCCGCTCGGTCGGCGACATGTACTCCGGTGGTCTGATCCCCGGCCTGATGCTGGTCGGTATGTACCTGCTCTTCATTGCGGTCGTGGCCATCGTCAAACCCCATTGGGTGCCGGCACTGCCCGCCGAAGCACGCGTCTACAACGAGCCCAATGGCAGCAGTGGTCACCGTTCCTTGCTGATCCTGTTGGCGATCTGCGCTGTCGCGGGTTATGCGTGGTCGCAGGTGCATCAGTCCATCATCAACCCCTTGATCGGGCGCGAGATGGATGCGCCGGGTGACGAGATCGTCATCATGTCGCTCACGGTCGCCTCGTTCCTGGCGCTGTTCATGGCGCTGTTCAACAGCCTGTTCAAGCTGGGCCTGCTGTCGCGTCTGGCCGGCCAGGTGACCTTCGTGCTGATCCCGCCGCTGGTGCTCATCTTCCTGGTGCTGGGTACCATTTTCCTGGGCATTGCCACGCCCACGGAAGGCGGCGCCATGGGTGCCCTGGGCGCGCTGATCATGGCCGGTTCGCGCAAGCGCCTGTCATGGAGCCTGATGTCCCAGGCGCTGGAGAACACCACCAAGCTGGCGATCTTCGTGCTGTTCATCCTGATCGGGTCCACGGTGTTCAGCTTCACCTTCAACGCCGCCGACGGCCACATCTGGGTGGAGCACCTGTTCGCCAAGTTGCCGGGTGGCCAGATGGGCTTCCTGCTGGTGGTGAACTTGCTGGTGTTCGTGCTGGGCATGTTCATCGACTTCTTCGAGATCGCCTTCATCGTGATCCCGCTGCTCGCGCCGGTGGCCGACAAACTGGGCATCGACCTGATCTGGTTCGGCATCATCCTGGCGATGAACCTGCAGACCTCGTTCCTCACGCCGCCCTTCGGTTTTGCGCTGTTCTATCTGCGCAGCGTGGCCGCGCGCAGCGACTACACCGATCATGTGACCAAGAAGCGCATCCCTGCGGTCACCACGGCACAGATCTACAAGGGATCGATTGCCTTCATCGTGCTGCAGCTGATCATGGTCACGGTGGTCGTGCTCAACCCGGGGCTTGTCACGGGCAGTCTGAGCAAAGCGGCGGTGGTCGACGACGCGACCGTGACCGACATGCTCAACAACATGCCTGGTCTGGAGGAAGAGGCGCCAGCCGAGGGTGCCGAAGAGAGCGACCCCACCGAAGGCATGGAAGGCGCCGATGCCCAGCCAGCCGAACCCGCTGCGGGCGAAGAGCCGGCCGCCGAAGACGACCCCGCCAAGGCGCTGGAAGAAGCCATCAAAAAGGCCGAATGAGAATGACCTTCACCGCCAGGAGCTTGACGCCATGCAGATCGATGTGAAGGTGCTGGACCCGCGCATGGCGGGTCAGTTGCCCGCCTACGCCACCCCCGGCAGCGCCGGGCTGGACCTGCGTGCTTGCCTGGACGCACCGCTGACCCTGGCGCCCAATGCCTGGCAGCTGGTGCCCACCGGGCTGGCCATCCACCTGGCCGATCCGGGTTTTGCGGCCATGATCCTGCCGCGTTCCGGGCTCGGCCACAAGCACGGCATCGTGCTGGGCAATCTGGTGGGCCTGATCGACAGCGACTACCAGGGCCAGCTCATGGTGAGCGCCTGGAACCGCAGCGACGTGGCCTTCACCATCGAGCCTATGGAGCGCATCGCGCAGATGGTCATCGTGCCGGTGGTGCAGGCGCGCTTCAACCTGGTGGAAGACTTCGCACAGGCCAGCGAGCGGGGCGCCGGAGGCTACGGCTCCACGGGCCGGGGCTGAGCAACCGGCCTTCTGCTCTCACCAAGAAAAAGGGCGCCCTCTCAGGCGCCCTTTGCATTGTTGGGGTGGCGGTCAACCGGGGTTTCAGTGCAGCGTGCGCGGAGCCGGTGGTGTGTCCATGGTGTCGTCGGCCGGGCCTTCGGTGTCCACCTGCATGCGGAAGAATCCGGTGCCCAGCGTGCCGCGGCCCACTTCGCTGATCTGCGCCTCGCGCACGGCATGCACCTTGAGCGTGATGCGCAGCGCGATGCCCGCCAGCGGGTGGTTGCCGTCGAGCACCACGTGTTCGGGGTAGATGTCGCTCACGAAGTACAGACGGTCTTGGGGAGCGGCCGGGTTGCAGCCCGGGGGAAGACCCTCGAAGCCCATGCCTTCTTCGAGCTCCTCGGGGAACAGGTGGCGGGGTTCCAGGAACAGCAGGCGGTCGTCGTAGTCGCCGAACGCATTCTGGGGTTCCATGTGCAGTTCCACCGTGTCACCCGCCACGTGGCCGAGCAGGGCTTCTTCGATCTTCGCGAGCAGGTCGCGCCCGCCCACGAGGAATTCCACGGGTTCGTCGAGCACGTCCAGCTCTTCACCCAGCGTGTCTTTGAGCGTCCAGGTCAGCGCCACGACGCATTGTTCGGTGATTTTCATTGGACAATTGTCCCATGACACAAGCCCCACACTCCAGCGCCGCAGAGACGCCCGACACCCCCCGCACCATGCTCGGTGGCCTTTCCCCCGCGCAGTTCATGCGCCGCTACTGGCAGAAAAAGCCCCTGCTGATCCGCAACGCCTTCCCCGGTTTCACCCCGTTCGTGAACCGGCAGGCGCTGTTCGCCATGGCGGCGGATGAGGTGGTGGAGTCGCGGATGATCGTGCACAAGGCCTCGGGCTGGACACTGCGGCACGGCCCGTTTGCCCGCACGGTGTTCCCACCACTCAAGCAGCCGCGCTGGACGCTGCTGGTGCAGGGGGTGGACCTGCATCTGGACGCAGGGCGCGCGCTGCTGGAGCGTTTCCGCTTCGTGCCCGACGCCCGGCTGGACGACCTCATGATCTCCTGGGCCAGCGATGGTGGTGGCGTCGGCCCCCATTTCGACAGCTACGACGTGTTCCTGCTCCAGGCCAGCGGCCAGCGCCACTGGCGCATCGGCCGGCAGAAAGACCTGTCGCTTGAGCCGGACGTGCCACTCAAAATCCTCAGCAACTTCGAGCCCGAGGAAGAACATCTGCTCAATCCCGGCGACATGCTCTACCTGCCGCCGCGCTGGGCGCACGACGGTGTGGCCGTGGGCGACGACTGTATGACCTATTCCATCGGTTTCCGTGTGCCGCAGCGTGGCGGTCTCGCGGGTGAGCTGTTGCAGCGCATGGCCGACGATTTCGACGACACCACGCTCTACCGCGACCCGGACCAGGCCGCGACCGACACCCCGGCCGCCATGCCCCAGGCCCTGGAAGCCTTCGCCGCCGACGCGCTGCAGCGGCTGCTGGCCGAGCGCGAGTCGCTGGCCTGCGCGCTGGGCGAGGTCATGACAGAACCCAAACCCAAGGTCTGGTTCGAAGAGCCGCAGCACGACTGGGTGCCGGGCGCACTGACGCTGGACCGACGCACACGCATGATGTACGACGCGCGCCACGTGTTCATCAACGGGGACGGTTTCCGCGCCGCCGGAGCCGACGCCCGGCTGATGCGCAGCCTGGCCGATACGCGCAGCCTGGGCACGCGACAGGTGGCGCAGGCCAGCCCCGCCGCGCTGGCGCTGCTGCAGGACTGGTTCGAGGCCGGCTGGCTGCACCGCACACCGGCCGCGGCCTGAGTTCACCCTCTCTTCAGGAGGTCTTCGCATGACCACAACCCAGAGCGACAGCAACAGCGCACCGCTGCCACAGACCTTGCCCGTGGGACGCCTGGAGGGCCGGGAGGCCTTCGCCGGGCTGGTCCGGCAGGCGCTGGCCTGCGCGGCGCACGAGGGCTGGCCACGACTCGTGCTGAGCGATCCCGACTTCGCCGACTGGCCGCTGGGCGAGCGCGCGGTGGTGGAGTCGCTGCAGGCCTGGGCGGGCCATGGCCGGCACATCCAGTTCATGGCGCGTGACTTCGCGCCCCTGCGGCAACTGCATCCGCGCCTGGTGCAATGGCGCACCACCTGGTCGCACCTGGTGGAAGCCCATGCCTGCACGGGCGCCACCGGTGCCGATCTGCCCAGCGCGATCTGGTCACCGGGCTGGACCCTGGAGCGGCTGGATGTGCTGCGCTGCACGCTGGTGGCCAGCAACGACGCCGAGCGGCGCGTGGCGCTGCGGGAACGGCTCGATGCCTGCTGGCACAAGGGCAGTCCCTCGTTTGCCGCGACCACCCTGGGTTTGTGACGAATGGCCCTTTGGCAACAGATGGGTGTTAGAAAAAGAAAAAGTTGATAAGGGTAAATGGGGATGGCGCTTTGTCGCTATCATCGTTCTTCAGTCTGGAAACCAATGCAACGGTTGTCTGACTGGGTCAATCAAATCCGGATACCGCATTCGGTTTTTTTTGGTTGATTCACAAAAATCGAATGAATGTTTGTCTGTCTCATCCATAGGAACTGCTGCCATGAAAAAAACCATCCTGCTCGCCAGTCTGCTCGCCGCGATTGCCCTGACCGCTTGCGGCAAAAAAGAAGAAGCTGCTGTGGAAGCCCCGGCGCCTGCCGCGGCTCCGGCCCCCGCTGATGCCGCCCCGGCTCCTGCTCCCGCAGAAGCCGCCCCGGCTGCTACGCCTGCGGAAGCCGCAGGCGCTGCCGCTGATGCTGCCAAGGACGCCGCTGGCGCCACCGTTGATGCCGCCAAGGAAGCCGCCGACAAGGCCGCCGAAGCCGCCAAGGCCGCTACGGACGCCGCCAAGGAAGCCGTCAAGCCGGCCCAGTGATCCGGTGTCGGGGCGCCTCGTCGGCGCCCCGGACATGAAAAAGCCGCCCTCGGGCGGCTTTTTCATGTCTGCGCTGCGCCGGTCGGACCGGCGCAGGCGGGAGACTCACTTCAAGTCGTCGGCCAGCAGCTGGATGATGCGCTGGGCGTTCGCCGTGGTGTCGGGCTGGCCCTCGGCGTTCAGCACCGAGACGGTGCTGCTGGTGTCGCTGCCGCTGCGCACCACGACGCGGTATTTCGCCGGCGTGGGTTCGGCCGCCGAACCGCCGAACAGGCGCCCGAAGAAGCCGGGTTTCTTGGTGTCGGTGGTGGCGGTGGCCGGCACGTAGCGCACAAAGTAGACGCCCTTCGTGCGGTCGCGGTCTTCCACGGTGAAGCCGGTGCGGTCCAGCGAGAGGCCCACGCGGCGCCAGGCGCGGTCAAAACCGTCCTCGAGCTGCACCACCGGCTGGTTGTTCAACGTGGTCACGCGGGCGGCGGCCTGGGGCGGCGCCGTGGCCGCGATGGCTTTGGACTGGGCCTCGCTCACACCGAGCTTGACCATCAGGCGCCGCAGGAACTCGGTTTCCAGTTCGACATCGGACGGGCGCGGTTGCCAGATGGTCTGGTCCTTCTGGGTGCTGGTGTAGACCTCGATCATGCCCCGGTGGCTGATGTAAATCTCGGTGCCGCCCGCGGGATTGCGCTCTAGCCGGGTACGGAATTTGTCGCGTTCGCCGGTGGAATACAGGTTGTCAAACACCTTGCCAATGGTGGAGCGGATGAAATCCTGGGGCAGTTTGGCGCGGTTCTCGGCCCAGTCGGTTTCCATCACCCCCAGTTTTTCCTGATCGAGTTCGAGCAGGAAACCGTTTTCCTGCCAGAAATCGCGCACCGGGCCCCAGAGCTTGTCGGCCGGTCGATCGATCACCAGCCAGCGTTGGTTGCCCGCGCGCTCGATGCGCACGTCGCCCACGCTGTTGACCGCGGTGGTGCTCTCGGACGCCTGGGCCGGCTGGGTCGACTGGTAGCCGCTGGCGGTGACCACCGAGCCCGGCACGTTGTAGCGCGAATCCCGGCTGAGCTGGGTCAGATCGGGCGGCACTTCCAGCGTGCTGCCGCGTTGCGCGGTCTTGTAGTCGATCTTGTCTTCCTGCAGAACGGAGCAACCCGTGGCCAGCGTCGCCGCCAGCGTGATCAGGCCAAGGCGGGCAAATGAAGGCGTGGGGCTGGGTTTGTGAAGGTGCATGGTCTGGCTTTGCGGAAAGGGAAAAGCGGGAGAAAAGGCGTCGGCCCGCTCAATCGATCAGGCCGCTGTCTTTGAGCGCGGATTCAACCACAGGTTCAAAGGCGCGGGACATGGGGGTCAGCGGCAGGCGCATGGTCTCTGCGCACAGGCCCATGCGGGCCATGGCCCATTTCAGTGGAATCGGGTTGGCTTCGACGAACAGGTTCTTGTGCACCGGCATCAGCCGGAACTGGATGTCCATGGCCTTGCGGATGTCGCCCGCCATGGCGGCCATGCACAGCTCGTGCATCAGGCGCGGGGCGATGTTGGCTGTCACGCTGATGTTGCCCTGGCCGCCGCACAGCATGAGCGCCACGGCGGTGGGGTCGTCACCCGAGTAGATGGCAAAACCTTCCGGCGCTTCACGGATCAGCCATTGCGCGCGCTCGATGTTGCCGGTGGCTTCCTTGATACCAACGATGCCTGGCACCTGCGCCAGGCGCAGCGCCGTGTCGACAGACATGTCGGCCACGCTGCGGCCCGGCACGTTGTAGAGCACGACGGGCAGGTCGCCCGTGGCTTCGGCGATGGCCTTGAAGTGCTGGTACTGGCCTTCCTGGGTCGGCTTGTTGTAGTAGGGCACGACCTGCAGCTGGCAGTCGGCACCGACGCTGCGCGCGAACTTCGCCAGCTCGATGGCTTCGGCGGTGGAGTTGGCGCCGCAGCCGGCCATGATGGGCACGCGTTTGGCGGACTGTTCAACCGCCACGCGGATGATTTCGCAGTGTTCTTCGACCGTGACGGTGGGCGATTCGCCCGTGGTGCCGACCACGCCGATGCAGTCGGTGCCTTCGGCGATGTGCCAGTCGATGAGTTTGCGCAGGGTGGGGTAGTCCACGCTGCCGTCTTCTTGCATGGGCGTGACCAGGGCCACGATGCTGCCGGTAATGGGATTCATAGCTAAAGACTCAAGTGGTGAGCGCCTGCGCAACGGCAGACCAAAGGGGCGGTGTCAGCGGGCGCACGAATCTGACATTCTACCCAGTGGCATCCAGCGGATACCGCTCGGGCAGGCCCGGGAGATGCGGACGTTTTCGCACCGCCGCAATGCGCTGCACGAAGCGTTCGGGTCGGTCGATGAAGCCGTCCTCAAAGGCCACCACGTGCAGGCCGGCGGTGGCCTGCAACAGCTCGCCAGGACGGAGCAGGAAATCGGGCCGTGACGGCTTGCCCACGGTCTCGTTGCTCTGGGCAAAGGTTTCGTAGATCAGCACGCCGCCCGGCGCCACGCTGGCCACGATCCGCGCCAGCAGGGGGCGCCAGAGGTAGTTCGTCACCACCACGGCGTCGAACTGTTCGTCCGCGAAGGGCCAGGGGCCGTTCTCGATGTCGGCCTGCACCACGTGCCCCAGCCCGGACACCGCGTCGATGGCCTCGGCCGAGCGGTCCACGCCGGTCACCGCATGGCCACGCCCAGCGAACCAGCGCAGGTGCCGGCCATGCCCGCAGGCCACGTCGAGCACCGAGCCCGCCATGGGGACCAGGTGCGACCAGCGTTGTACCCAGGTGGAAGGGGATTCGGTGCCGTGCATCTAGAAGCAGCTCCACAACTGGTCGGCCAGGTTCACCAGGAAGTCGGGCCGGTTGTAGAGCGCGAGCGTGCCCAGCAGGATCAGCAGCACCCCGGCCCAGACCAGGGCTCTGAGCGCCAGCGGTCTCATGCGGCCACCTCCACCCGATGCGGGCCACCGCGCACGATGGGCGACTCGCGTACCGGCAGGTTGATCAGCGCGGCGAACACTCCCAGCGCGATCGAGATGTACCAGACGATGTCGTAGCTGCCGGTGCGGTCGTACAAATAGCCGCCCAGCCACACGCCCAGGAAACTGCCGATCTGGTGGCTGAAGAACACGAAGCCACCCAGCATGGACAGATGCGCCACGCCGAAGATTTGTGCCACCACGGCGTTGGTGGGCGGCACGGTGGACAGCCACAGCACGCCCATGACGGCCGCGAACACGTAAACGCTGGCGGGCGAGAGCGGCACGATCAGGAAGATGCTGATGGCCACGGCCCGCGCCAGGTAGATGAAGGCCAGGATGTGGCGCTTGGCCATGCGCTGGCCCAGCGCACCCGCGGCGTAGGTGCCGATCACGTTGAACAGCCCAATGAGTGCCAGCGCATAACTCGCTACCTGGGGCGACAGGCCGTTGTCTTTCAGATAGCTCGGCATGTGCACGCCGATGAACACCACCTGGAAGCCGCAGACGAAGTAACCGGCCATCAACAGCTGGAAGCTGCGGTACTTGAAGGCCTCGCGCGCGGCCTGCACGATGGTCTGCTCCCGCTTCGGCGCCACGCCGCCCACAAAACCCGGTTCACGCAAGAACAGCGCCAGCGGCATGATGAGCAGCACTGCAGCGCCCAGGATCAGCAGGGCTTCCTGCCAGCCGAACGCGCTGATGAGCCAGCCCTCGACCGGCACCATCAGGAACTGGCCAAACGAGCCGGCCGCGGCCGCCACGCCCATGGCCCAGGAGCGCTTCTCGGCCGGAATCTGGCGCCCGATCACGCCATAGATCACGGCGTAGGTGGTGCCGGCCTGGGCCGCGCCGATCAGGATGCCGGCTGTGAGCGCAAAAGTGAGCGGTGTGGGTGAGAGTGCCATGCCGGCCAGGCCCAGCGCGTAGAGCACCGCGCCCCCCACCAACACGCGCATGGCGCCAAACCGGTCGGCCGCCATGCCGGCGAAGATGCCGAACACGCCCCAGGACAGGTTCTGGATCGCCAGCGCGAAGGCAAAGGTCTCGCGCGTCCAGCCCTGGGCCGCTGTGATGGGCTGCAGCCACAGGCCAAAGCCGTGGCGGATGCCCATGGAGAGGGTGACGATGGTGGCGCCGCAGGCGAGCACCTGGAGCGCGGAGAGTCGGGGTGTGGGGTGCTGGACCAGTGGCGGAGTCATCCCGGGACTGTAGCGAATCCACCCGTTCGGCGGGTGTCACCGCGGCGCATGGGGTCATGAAATCGATGGCCGCCATTGATGCGCCGGGCGAATCACTGGAAATGGCGGGTGTTTCTTCTGTATTTGCATCCAGTGGTTTTTGAACAGGCCGCTTACAATCCGCCCCCATGGCGACCCAATCTCCCAACGAATACTCCGAAGGCTCGATCCGCGTCCTCAAGGGACTGGAGCCGGTCAAGCAGCGGCCGGGCATGTACACGCGCACCGACAATCCGCTGCACATCATCCAGGAAGTGCTGGACAACGCGGCCGACGAAGCCCTGGCCGGATTCGGCAAAAAGATCAAGGTCACGCTGCACACCGACCACTCGGTGAGCGTGGAAGACGACGGCCGCGGCATCCCATTCGGCCTGCACCCGGAAGAAAAGGCCCCGGTGGTCGAACTCGTGTTCACCCGGCTGCACGCCGGCGGCAAGTTCGACAAGGGCAAGGGTGGTGCCTACAGCTTTTCGGGCGGCCTGCACGGCGTGGGCGTGAGCGTGACCAACGCGCTCTCGACCCGGCTCGAAGTCATCAGCTACCGCGAAGGCCAGGTGGCCAGGCTCGCGTTTTCCGCCGGTGACGTGATTGAACAACTGGTGATCACGCCCAAAGGCGAGGGCGACCGCAAGCAGGGCACCACGGTGCGCGCCTGGCCCGATGGCAAGTACTTCGAGTCCGCCGCCCTGCCCATGACCGAGCTCACCCACCTGCTGCGCAGCAAGGCGGTGCTGATGCCGGGCGTGACGGTGACCCTGGTCAACGAGAAGACCAAAGACACCCAGACCTGGCTCTACAAGGGCGGCCTGCGCGACTACCTGCAGCAGACGCTCAACGGCGAACCGGTGATCCCGCTGTTTGAAGGCGAAGGCTTTGCCGACGCCAAGGACGACACCTTCGCCGACGGCGAGGGCGCCGCCTGGTGCGTGGCCTTCACCGAAGACGGCCAGCCGGTGCGCGAGAGCTATGTCAACCTGATTCCCACCAGCGCCGGCGGCACCCACGAAAGCGGCCTGCGCGACGGCCTGTTCCAGGCGGTCAAGGGCTTCATCGAGCTGCACGCGCTCTTGCCCAAGGGTGTGAAGCTGCTGCCCGAAGACGTGTTTGCCCGTGCCTCGTATGTGCTGAGCGCCAAGGTGCTGGACCCACAGTTCCAGGGCCAGATCAAGGAACGCCTGAATTCGCGCGACGCGGTGCGCCTGGTCGGCAGCTTCGTGCGCCCGGCGCTCGAACTCTGGCTCAACCAGCATGTGGACTACGGCAAGAAGCTCGCCGAACTCGCCATCAAGGCCGCGCAGTTCCGCCAGAAGGCCGGCCAGAAGGTCGAGAAGCGCAAGGGTTCGGGCGTGGCCGTGTTGCCCGGCAAGCTGACCGACTGCGAGAGCAAGGACCTGGCGCACAACGAGGTGTTCCTGGTCGAGGGCGACTCCGCGGGCGGCAGCGCCAAGATGGGCCGCGACAAGGAAAGCCAGGCCATCCTGCCGCTGCGTGGCAAGGTGCTCAACACCTGGGAGGTCGAGCGCGACCGCCTGTTCGCCAACAACGAGATCCACGACATCGCGGTCGCCATCGGCGTGGACCCGCACGGCCCGCTGGACACGCCCGACATGAGCGGTCTGCGCTACGGCAAGGTCTGCATATTGAGCGACGCCGACGTGGACGGCTCGCACATCCAGGTGTTGCTGCTCACGCTGTTCTTCCGCCATTTCCCCAAGCTCATCGAAGCCGGCCATGTGTACGTGGCGCGCCCACCGCTGTTCCGCGTGGACGTGCCCGCGCGCAGCAAGAAGCCCGCGAGCAAGCAGTACGCGCTGGACGAGGGCGAGCTGCACGCCATCCTGGACAAGGCCGAGAAGGATGGCGTGGTGCGTGACAAGTGCCAGATCAGCCGCTTCAAAGGCCTGGGCGAAATGAACGCCGAGCAGCTCTGGGACACCACGCTCAACCCCGATACCCGCCGCCTCATGCAGGTCAACCTGGGCACGCTGGACTTTGCCGGTACCGAAGCGCTCATCACCAAGCTCATGGGCAAGGGCGAGGCCGCTTCGCGCCGCGAGCTGATGGAGCTGCACGGCGATTCGGTGGAGGTGGACGTTTGAACCGCGGCACACTCCGTTGGCCCCGGGCCTTGGCGCTGGGGGGGCTGCTCCTGTGGGCGCTGGGATGGTCCGTGCCCGCCGCAGCGGAAATCTGGGGCTACGTGGACAAGCGTGGCGTGTCGCACTTCGCCGACCACCAGGTGGACCGGCGCTACGAGCTGTTCTACGGCGGTGGGGCCAAGTCCGTGGGCAGTTCGGGGCGCGTGCCGCGTGGGGCCGTCCATGCGTCACCCAGCGTGCAGGCGGTTTTCCAGGTTTCCACCTCGTACAAGGCGGTGCGCCACCTGATCCGCGAAGCGGCCACTGCGTACGGGCTGGAATACGAACTGCTCAAAGCGGTGATCGCCACCGAGTCCGGGTTCAACACCCGTGCGGTCAGCCCCAAAGGCGCCATCGGTCTGATGCAACTCATGCCCGACACCGCGCAGCGCTTTGGCGTGAAGGCCCGGGCCAATGAATCGCTGCAGGAGCGCCTGACCGACCCCCGCACCAATCTGCAGGCGGGCGCCCGTTACCTGGCCTGGCTGCTGAAGTATTTCGACGGCCAGACCGAACTGGCGCTGGCGGCCTACAACGCGGGCGAGGGGGCGGTGCTGCGCGCCGGGCGCCAGATCCCGAACTACCGGGAAACCCAGAACTATGTGCGCAAGGTGACGCAACTGCAGCAATCGCTGCAACCGCCGCGCGCCCTGAGCCAGCGCTACACGACCCCCGTGCGCACCGACATGCAGGCCAGGGCCCAGACCCCCGCGCCGCTCTGAACCGGATTCACGCAACAGACTTCATGGACACCTTCAACCCCGAACTCCCGCTGGACACCCCAGAAGACAACGACAACCTCGCGGCTTACGCCCAACGCGCCTACCTCGAATACGCACTCTCCGTCGTAAAGGGCCGGGCCTTGCCCGACGTCTGCGACGGCCAGAAGCCGGTGCAGCGCCGCATCCTCTACGCCATGGACCGCATGGGCCTGGGCTACAGCGGCAACACGGCCGCCAAGCCGGTCAAGAGCGCGCGCGTGGTCGGCGACGTGCTGGGCAAGTACCACCCACACGGCGACAGCGCTGCGTACGACGCGCTGGTGCGCATGGCGCAGGACTTCTCGCAGCGCTATCCGTTGATCGACGGCCAGGGCAACTTCGGCAGCCGCGACGGTGATGGCGCCGCCGCCATGCGCTACACCGAAGCGCGGCTGGCCAAGATCAGCGGCCTGCTACTCGACGAGATCGACCAGGGCACGGTGGACTTCATCCCCACCTACGACGGCTCGTTCGAAGAGCCCAAGCAATTGCCCGCGCGCCTGCCGTTCAACCTGCTCAACGGCGCCTCGGGCATCGCCGTGGGCCTGGCCACCGAAATCCCCAGCCACAACCTGCGCGAAGTGGCCGACGCCTGCGTGGCGCTGATCAAGACGCCCAAGCTGTCTGACGAAGAACTCTTCGCCATCCTCCCCGGCCCGGACTACCCCGGCGGTGGCCAGATCATCAGCCCGGCCGGCGACATTGCCGACGCCTACCGTACCGGCCGCGGCAGCCTGAAAGTGCGCGCGCGCTGGAAGATCGAAGACCTGGCGCGTGGCCAGTGGCAACTGGTGGTGAACGAGCTGCCGCCCGGCGTGAGCACGCAGCGTGTGCTGGAAGAAATCGAAGAGATCACCAACCCCAAGGTCAAGGCCGGCAAGAAGGCGCTGAGCCAGGAACAGACGCAGCTCAAGGCCAGCATGCTCATGGTGCTGGACGTGGTGCGCGACGAATCGAGCAAAGACGCGCCGGTGCGCCTGGTGTTCGAGCCCAAGAGCAGCCGCATCGAGCAGAGCGAGCTCATCACCGCGTTGCTGGCCCACACCAGCCTGGAAAGTTCGTCGCCGATCAACCTGACCATGATCGGCCTGGACGGGCGGCCGACGCAGAAGAGCCTGCGGCAGATGCTGGGCGAGTGGATCGAATTCCGCCAGGGCACCATCGTGCGCCGCACGCAGCACCGCCTGAACAAGGTGCTCGACCGCATCCACATCTACGAAGGCCGGCAGCTCGTGCTGCTGAACATCGACGAAGTGATCGCGATCATTCGTCACAGCGACGAACCCAAGGCGGCATTGATCGAGCGTTTCAAGCTCAGCGACCGGCAGGCCGAGGACATCCTTGAAATCCGCCTGCGCCAACTGGCGCGCCTTGAGGCCATCAAGATCGAGCAGGAGCTGAAAGAGCTGCGCGAAGAGCAGGGCAAGCTCGAAGACATCCTGGGCAACCCGGCCAGCTTGAAGCGCCTGATGGTCAAAGAGATCGAGGCCGATGCCAAGACCTTTGCCGATGCGCGCCGCACGCTGATCCAGGCCGAGAAAAAGGCCGTGGCCGAAATCAAGGTGGTGGACGAGCCGGTCACGGTCGTCATTTCCAGCAAAGGCTGGGTGCGCGCGCGCACCGGCCACGGCCACGAAGCTGCCAGCTTCGCCTTCAAGGCGGGCGACGGCCTGTACGGCACCTTCGAATGCCGCACGGTGGACCTGCTCATCGTCTTCGGCAGCAACGGCCGCGTCTACAGCGTGCCCGTGGCCAGCCTGCCCGGCGCGCGCGGCGACGGCCAGCCCATCACCACGCTGATCGAGCTGGAAAGCGGCACACAACCGTTGCACTACTTCGCCGGCCCGGCCCACGCCACGCTGCTGCTCAGCGGCACCGGTGGCTACGGCTTTCTGGCCACCGTGGACAACCTGGTCTCGCGCCAGAGGGCCGGCAAGGCCTTCATCAGCGTGGGCGAGGGTGAAACCATCTGCGCGCCCTCGCACGTGGCCAATACCTCGGGCAGCCAGCCACTGCCGCCGGCCACCCACGTGGCCTGCGCGTCCACCGGCGGGCGCATCCTCACCTTCGAAATTGCCGAACTCAAGGCGATGGAGAAGGGCGGGCGCGGCCTGATGCTGATCGACCTCGAAGCCAAGGACACACTCGCCGGCGCAGCGGCCTACACCCGCAGCGTGAAGATCGAAGGCATCGGTCGCGGCGGCAAGGAGCGTGACGAAACGCTGGAGATCCGCAGCCTGAACAACGCCCGCGCCGCGCGCGCCCGCAAGGGCAAGGCGGCCGATCTGGGCTTCAAGCCCAACCGCATCACGCGGGTGGAGTGATGGGCGCGGACGGCATCGGCCTGTTCCTGATGCTGGGGAGCTTCGTGCTCACCTTCTTTGTCGCGCGCATCATCGGCAAGCGGCTCAAGGCCCGCCGCGATGCCCGGCAGGCGCAGCGCGAGCTGGCCGGGCAAAGCCGTCAAGTGCGGCGTGCTCAGGCGCGCAAAAACAAGGGTTGACCCCCCGCGCCGCTTCGCGTCACCCCCCAGGGGGCGACACCTGCCGTCTGGCGAAGCCAGCCCGGCGGTGTCTCTGGGTGGAGGCCGGTGCGGCGAGAAACGCCGAGGCGAGCAGGCATGTCAGACACCGGCTTGAAATCCATCGTGGTGCTGTCATGTTCTGTGGTCTTGCAACGCTGCTGACCGCAAAAGGAACTGCATGAAATCGATGGGCAAACGGGCCGAAGGCCAGCGCCTGGAGCGCATGAAGGCCTCGGCACAATGGCTGGGCGATCGTTTTCGCAACGTCTTTCCCATCGCACCCGGCCTGCGCGACACCAGCGTGCCGTTTCCGGGCGTGCGCGACTTTCTTTGCGGTGGCGAACGTCGCGTGCCCAGCGCGCCGCTGCCTTCGCTGGACCCGCGCGATGCCTGGCGCCTGAAGCCCCAGAGCGGCCTGCGCGCCACCTGGCTCAGCCATTCCACGGTGCTGATCGAGATCGGGGGACTGCGCGTGTTGACCGATCCCGTCTGGGGCCCCCGCGCTTCGCCGTCCACGCTGCTCGGCCCCAAGCGCTTCCAGCCCGTGCCGGTGAGCGTGAAACAGCTGCCGCCGGTGGACGTGGCGCTGATCTCGCACGACCACTACGACCACCTCGACTACCCCACCATCCGCGCGCTGAACCAGCGCGAGGTGCCCTTCGTCACCTCGCTCGGCGTGGGCGCGCACTTGCAGGCCTGGGGCGTGCCGCCCGAACGCATCACCGAGCTGGACTGGTGGGAGAGCCACCGCCTGCCAGGCAGCGAAGTCACCGTCACCGCTGCGCCCTCGCAACATTTCTCGGGCCGTGGCCTGAAAGACCGCAACGCCACGCTCTGGTCGTCGCTCGTCATCCGGTCCGACCGCCACAGCGTGTTCTTCAGCGGCGACACCGGACTGACCGCCGAGTACGCCGAGATCCGCGAGCGCCTGGGTCCGTTCGATCTGGTCATGCTCGAAGTCGGCGCCCACCACCCCGCCTGGGGCGACATCCATCTTGGCCCCGACAACGCGCTCACGGCCCATCGGCTGCTCGGCGGTGGCGTGCTGTTGCCGGTGCACTGGGGCACCTTCGCGCTGGCCATGCACGCCTGGGACCAGCCGGCCGAGGTGCTGATCCAAAAGGCCGACCGGCAAGACACCCCGCTGCTCATGCCCGTGCTCGGGCAGGCGGTGGAGCCCGCGCATGTGGAAAAAACCCGGCCCTGGTGGCGCAGCGTGGAAACGCAGGCCGCGCCCGCGCCCGCGCACGTGGCTGCGCCGCTGGAGACCGAGGCCGACAGACCCTTGCCCAAGGGCATGAGCTGGCCACTGGACTGAGTGCGGGCATGATGCGCAGGAGGGCGGCGGGCGCACCGTGCGCACCGTGCGCTCAATCCATTTGTAAAAACGCATCGCCATGAACCCCACAACACCCCCCTTCGGCCCCCACCTCAAAGGTTTCCCCACCGGCCTGGCACCGCTCGCGCGCGAACAAATCGCCGAGCAGGGCTGGCAACTGTTGCGTGGCGATCTGGCCCTGCCGCTGGCGGTGCTCAAACAAAGTGCCCTGCGGCACAACCTGCACTGGATGCGCGACTTCTGCGCGCAGCGCGGCCTGCACCTCGCGCCGCACGGCAAGACCAGCATGTCGCCCGAGCTCTGGCACATGCAGCTGGACGCCGGGGCCTGGGGCATCAGCTTCGCCACCGTGTTCCAGGCGGCCGTGGGCGCGCGCCACGAGGTGCCGGTGCTGCTGATCGCGAATCAGGTGATCCAGCGCGCCGAGCTGGACGCGTTGGCGGTGTTGCACGCCGAACGCCCCGCGCTGCGTTCCCTGTTCCTCGTCGATTCGGTGGGGCAGGTGGACGCCATCGAAGCCTGGGCCATTGCACGCGGTTTCACGGGCCGGTTCGAGGTGTTGCTGGAACTGGGCATCGCCGGCCAGCGCACCGGCTGCCGCAGCGCGGACGAGGCCCGGCAGATCGCGTGGCGCATCCATGCCAGCCCGGTGCTGCAACTGGCCGGCATCGAGTGCTACGAAGGCACCACCGCCACCTGTGATCACACCAAAGACCGCGCCACCGTGCAGTGCCTGATGGACCGCGTGGAGGCAACAGCCCGTGAAGCCATTGCCCAGGGCTGGTTCGTGCAAGACGAAATCATCCTCAGCGCCGGTGGCTCCGCCATCTTCGACCTCGTGGCCGAACGTCTCACGCCGAACCTCGGCCGCCCGGTGCGCGGCGTGCTGCGCTCAGGCTGTTATCTCACGCACGACCACCAGCGCTACACGCGGTATCTCTGCTGCGTGGCAGAACGCCTGAACCTGCGCGAAACGCTCAAGCCCGCGCTGGAGGTGCTGGCCTGTGTGCAGAGCTGCCCCGAGCCCGGTCTGGCGCTGCTCAGCATGGGCCGGCGCGACGTGTCGCACGACCTCGACCTGCCGCTGCCCCTCTGGCGTTCGGACGGGCAGGGCGGTGCACCGAGGGCGGTGCCCGCCCATTGGCGCATCGACGCCCTCAACGACCAGCACGCCTACCTGCGCCATGACCCATTGGCCCCGAAGGAAGAATGGCCCCAGCTCGGCGAAACCGTGGCCTCGGGCATTTCGCACCCCTGCACCACCTTCGACAAATGGCGCTGGATGCCGGTGGTGGACGATGGCTACCGCGTGGTGGACGCGGTGACGACCTGGTTCTGAGCGTCGGCAACACGCCGGCTGTACGCAAAAAACACCTCATCGCGCACCCACCCCAGTGACTCGTACAGCGACTGCGCCTTGAAGTTCGTCCTGGCCGTGGTCAGGTCCATGCGCCGCTTGCCGTCGGCCGCCGCCCGGGCTTCTGCGGCCAGCAGAAGCGCCCGACCCACGCCCAGCTGGCGTGCCTCGGGCAGCACGAACAGGTCGTACAGCGCATAGATGGGCGCGGCCTCGACCGAGCAGAAGCTCGGGTACATCTGGCAGAAACCCACCAGTTCGTGCATGGGTGTTTCGGCCACCAGCACCACCGACTCATGGCGGGCGAACCGCTCTGCGATGAACCGTTGGGCAAGGCCGAGGTCCGGCGCCTGTTCGTAGAACTGGCGGTAAAGGTTGAACAGATGCGCGAGTGCAGGCAAGTCAGCCGCCTGCATGTTTCGGGTGGAGATGGTTGTGTGGGTTGCGGTCATGGGTGGGGATTCTGACCTCACAGCTTGCCGGCCTCTTGCCACCACTGATCCCTGGGGATGCGTGTGGCCCACGCGTTGAAGCGCGCGCGGTGTGCCTCCCACGGGTCGGCCAGCGGTGCACGCGGGTCCAGGCTCAGGCCATAGGCCATGCCTTCGACAAACCACGTGGGCATGAACAGGCGGCGCACCACGCCCAGGCGCTGGCCCTGCAGCACATGGATCAGCTCGTGGCGAACGTAGTAGGACTTCCAGGCGCGAGGGCCGATGACGATGCCCCAGTTGGCGACGGTGACCGCCGACCGCGCACCCAGCCCGAAGCTGTCGGCGCAGGCCTCGGTCGAGCAAAAAATGACGCGGGGAGGGTGCTGCAGCGGGGCGATGGCTTGCGACACGAACGTGACCGCCTCGGCATAGAGCCCGTTCGCCGCCTGCAGCCGCTGCGGGTCGTCGACGCACACGGGAGCATCAACCCCACACGCCATGCCCACCAACCCAGGCGCCAGCACACGGACCGGTTTCACCAACATCCACGCCGCCAGCGGGACAACGACGAACAGCAAAAGTGCGAGGCGCTGGATGGAGGGGCGCTTGGCCTTGTTCATGCTTGAGCGCTGCGCGCGCCATTCTGAGCGGGACAGGCGGCGTCGGCATGTCTCCGCGCGCCGCCCCGAATGCTGGTGGCTTACCCCAGCTCAGCGATCAGTTCGATTTCCACACAAGCCCCCAGCGGGATCTGCGCCACGCCGAACGCGCTGCGGGCGTGGGCGCCGGCTTGCGGGCCAAAGACTTCGCCCAGCAGTTCGCTGCAGCCGTTGGTGACGAGGTGCTGTTCGGTGAAGGTGCCGGTGCTGTTGACCAGGCTCATGACCTTGACGATGCGCTTCACGTCGTCCAGCGTCTTGCCGGCGGCCAGGCAGGCGGCGGCGAGTGTGCCCATGAGGTCGATGGCGATGGCGCGGGCGGCGGCCTTGCCTTCTTCGGTGGTGGTGGTCAGGCCGAGCTGGCCGACCCAGGGTTTGCCGTCTTTCTTGGCGATGTGGCCGCTCAGGAAGATGAGATTGCCGGTCTGCACGAACGGCACATAGGCGGCAGCGGGGATGGCCACGGGTGGCAGTTCGATGCCGAGTTGGGAAAGCTTGTCGTAAACGCTCATGGAAAGGGCTCCTGAAGGCGGGGGAATGGGTTCTGCAGCCGCTGGCTGCAGGGGGTGCGGGCCATTCTATCGGCGGGTTCGCCGAGGGGTGGCTCAGGCGTAATACAACAGCAGGTAGCCGGCCAGCAGCACCAGCACCCACAGCGCCATGCTGCGCGTGGACCAGGTGCGGGCGAGGCGACCGTCCTGGCCGTAGTGGCGCAGCACCAGGGCGCCGGTGGCTTTACCGGTACGGCGGAGTTCGCGACTCAGCAGGCGCTGGATGGCGGCGTAGGGCTTTTGCACCAGCGCGTACATCGCGGGGCCCAGGCGGCGCCAGAACCAGTCGGTGTCGAGCGTGATGGTGAGCGTGCGTTTCAGGAACGGCAGCATCACGAAGAAGGCCAGACCCGAGAACAGCAGCAACTGCAGTTGCGCGAGCACGTGGGCCCAGGTATAGGGCTCGTAGCTCGTGGGGTAGGGCAGCAGGGCGTAGAGCGGCTCGGCCCAGACGCCGATGGCGATGCACAGGAAGGCGAAGAAAATCATGGCCCAGCGCATGGTGGCCGGTGGCTCGGCGGGGCGCAGGCCCGAGTCTTTCTGGAAGAAGACGAACCAGGGGAATTTGATGCCTGCGTGCAGGAACACGCCGGCCGAGGCGGCGGTGAGCGCCAGCCACACGACCAGCATGTGGCCGTCGGCGGCCGACTGAGACACCATGGACTTGGAGACGAAGCCCGAGGTGAGCGGGAACGATGAGATGGCCAGCGCTCCGATGGTGCCGCAGACCGTGGTGAGAGGCATGGTGTGGAACAGGCCGCCGAGCTCGGAGCACTTGCGCCGACCGGTCATCAGCAGCACCGAGCCAGCCGACATCAGCAGCAGGGCCTTGTAGATGATGTGGGTGAAGGCGTGGGCGGCCGCGCCGTTGAGCGCCATTTCGGTGCCGATGCCGATGCCCGCGATCATGAAACCGACCTGGTTCACGATGGAATAGGCCAGGATGCGGCGCATGTCGTTTTCGAGCAGCGCGTAGACGATGCCGTAGAACACCATGAACAGGCCGACCCAGATCAGCAGCTCGGTGCCGGCGAAGCCGCGGATCAGCACGTACACCGCCGTCTTGGTGGTGAAGGCCGAGAGGAACACGGTGCCGCTCCAGGAGGCTTCGGGGTAGGCGTCGGGCAGCCAGGCCGAGAGCGGCGGCGCGCCGGCGTTGATGAGGAAGCCGATCAGGATCAGCCAGTGCGCGATCGAGTCCGCTTCCATGTGCGTGAAGGCGACGCTGCCGGTCTGCACCACGTGGCCGGTGACGCCGGCGAACAGGATCACGCCGCCCAGCAGGTGGACCATGGCGTAGCGGCGCGCGGCGCGGTACGAAGCCTCGCTGCCCTGGCTCCAGAGCACGAGCGTGGAGCCCACGGCCATCAGCTCCCAGAACGCGAACACGGTGATCAGGTCACCGGCCAGGGCCACGCCGATGGCCGAACCGGCATAAACGAAGGCGGCTGGCACTTCGAGCCGGCTCTTCTGGCCCAACGCGAACAGGCCGCCACCGACGGCCATGATGGCGAAGATGGTGGCGAACAGACGCGAGAGTTTGTCGCCCTGCAGCGGGGTGATGGTGTGGTCGAGGAAGCGCAACTGCCAGACCGCGCCATCGGGCACCAGCCAGACCAGGCCCAGCACCACCAGCGGCAGCGCCACGATGGCGACCGAGCGCGGTGTGCCGCGCAGGAACGGCAGCAGCAGGGCGCCGACGATCAGCACCAGCCCGGGGTGCAGGACGAGGTCATTCATCGTGTTTGTCGTCGTAATAGGTGTCGGGTCGCTTGAGCACCAGGGCCAGGCCCTTGGCCACCACGATCATGGCCAGGCAGGCCAGAAAACCGAACCAGGCGTTGAAGCCGAACAGCGCGTCCACTTCGAAGTGGGGGTGCAGGTGCACCAGCAGCTCGGCCAGCACGGTGAGCGCCAGCACCACGAGGAAGCCGCGGTAGAGGCGCTTGACGTTGGCCGGGTGGTCAAGCCAGTGCGGTTGGGGGTCGTTGGGCTGTTGCATGGCGTTCATCCTCCCAGGCCGAGCATCTGCCGGGCCAGCGCCAGAGGTACATCGGGCATGAAGAACAGCAGCACGGTGCCGGCGGCGGTCGCGGTCAGCGCGATCACCATGGGCAGCGGGGCTTCACCGTGCGGGTGATCGTGTTCGTCGTGCGCGGGGGCGATGAAGAAGGCGCGGTAGATGATGGGCAGGAAGTAGCCCGCGTTGAGCAGCGTGCTCAAGGCGATCACGCCCACCGCGATCCACTGCTCGGACGCCATCGCGCCCGAGAGCATGTACCACTTGGAGACGAAGCCGGCGGCCGGAGGCAGGCCGATCATGGACAGTGCGCCAATGGCAAAGGCCGTCATGGTCCAGGGCATGCGCCGGCCGATGCCGTCGAGCTGGCTCACCTCGGTCTTGTGGGCGGCGGTGTAGATGGCGCCGGCCGCGAAGAACAGCGTGATCTTGCCCAGCGCGTGCGCGGCAATGTGCAGCGTGGCGCCGGCCACCGACAGCGGCGCCAGCAACGCGGCGGCCATGATCACGTAGGACAGCTGGCTGATGGTGGAGTAGGCGAGGCGGCGCTTCAGGTTGTCGGCACTGAGCGCCACGACCGAGGCCGAGACGATGGTGAAACCGGCCAGCAGGATCAGCCAGTCCGTCGTGCCATTCACGCCCAGTGTGTCGAGCCCGAAGATGTAGACGATGACCTTGACCACGCTGAACACGCCGGCCTTGACCACCGCCACCGCGTGCAGCAGCGCCGACACCGGCGTGGGCGCCACCATGGCCGCAGGCAGCCATCTGTGGAAGGGCATGAGCGCGGCCTTGCCGATGCCGAACATGCACAGCACGAGCAGGCCCATCAGGCCGAGCGGGCCCAGCTGGTCGGACAGCAGGCCGCCGGCGGTGAAGTCGGTGCTGCCGGTCAGGTACCAGATGAACACCAGGGCCGGCAGCAGGAACAGGACCGAGGTGCCCATGAGCAGGCCGAGGTAGACGCGACCGCCCTGGCGGGCCTTTTCCGTGCCGTGGTGCGTGACCAGCGGGTAGGTGATCAGCGTGAGCACTTCGTAGAACAGGAACAGCGTGAACAGGTTGCCCGAGAAGGCGATGCCCATGGTGGCCGAGAGCGCGAGCGCGAAGCAGACGAAGAAGCGCGTCTGGTGGGCCTCGTTGTTGCCGCGCATGTAGCCGATGGAGTAGACCGAATTGACGATCCACAGGCCCGAGGCAACAAGGGAAAACAGCATGCCCAGCGGCTCGACCTCGAAGGCGATGTCCAGCCCGGGCAGCACGCTGAAGAGGTTGGCCGTGGGCCGCGCGCCCGCGAGCACCGCAGGCAGGATGGTCAGCACGCAGGCCAGCAATGCCGCCGCGGTGGTCAGCGTGATGCCTTCGCGCAGGTTGGGCCAGCGGTGGGCCAGGGCGATGCCGATCGCGCCCAGGACGGGCACGAGCAGGGCGATCAGGATGGCGTCGTCGGCGGTGAACATCAGCGCGCCCCCATCAGGAAGGTGGCGGCCTGACTGGCCGAGCCCACAGTGAACGCCGTGCTGAGACCGAAATACACCGTGGCTGCCACCAGCAGGGCCGTGGGCACGCCCATGGACCAGGGCACGGAGGCTTTGACGTCTACGTCCTGGCGCGGTTCGCGGAAGTAGGCCGCTTCAACGAAACGCCAGACGTAGGCCACCGCCAGCAGCGAAGACAGCAGGATCAGGAACACCAGCCACCACTGGCCCTGTTCGAGTGCGGCCAGCAGCAGATACCACTTGCTGATGAACCCGGCGGTGCCCGGCACGCCGATGAGCGAGAGGCCGCAGATCACCATGCCAAAGCTGGTCAGCGGCATGCGCTTGCCCAGTCCCTGGATACGCGAAAGGCTGGTGCCGCCCATGACCAGGGCCACCAGGCCGAGCAGCATGAAGATGGCGCCCTTGGTGATGCCGTGGTTGAATAGGTGCAGGATGGTGGCGGTCAGGCCCGTGGTGGAGTCGAACGAGAGGCCGAGGACGATGTAGCCGATCTGGCCCACGCTGGAGTAGGCGAACAGGCGCTTGAGGTCGGACTGGAAGATGGCGGTGGCCGACGCGGCGAACATGCCGGCCAGGGCCAGCAGCAGCATGGCCTCTTGCATGGGCAACTGGCCGAACACCTGCGACTGGCCGAACACCGAGAAATAGAAACGCAGCAGCACATACACCGCCACCTTGGTGGCCGTGGCGGCCAGGAAGGCCGACACCGCCGAGGGCGCGTAGGTGTAGGCGTTGGGCAGCCACTGGTGCAGCGGGAACAGCGCGAGCTTGAGCGAAATGCCGACGGTCAGGAAGGCCAGGGCGGCCAAAACCGGCCGCGTGCCTTGCACGGCGGCGAGTCGCTGCCCCATGTCCACGATGTTCAGCGTGCCGGTCATGAGGTAGAGCAGGCCGATGCCGATCACGATGAAGGTGGCGCCGATGGTGCCCATGATCAGGTACTGGTAGGCCGCGACCAGCGCGCGGCGGTCGCGCCCCAGGGCGATCAGCACGTAGGTGGAGAGCGACGAGATCTCCAGGAACACGAAGATGTTGAACGCATCGCCGGTGATGGAGATGCCCAGCAGGCCGGTCAGGCACAACACGAACATCGTGTAGAACAGATAGTGCTGCCGCTGCGGCACCTCGTCTTCAATGCTGCGGCGGCAATACGGCAGCACCAGGGCGGCAATGCCGGCCACCAGTACCAGCATGAACGAGCTCAGGCGGTCCACCCGATACTCGATGCCCCAGGGCGCGGGCCAGCTGCCGATGGCGTAGGAAATGGTGCCGCTGGCGTCGACCTGGAGCCACAGCGCGATGGCGATCGCAAACGCGGCCCAACTGGCCAGCAGGGCCACGGCAAAAGCCAGCGTGCGCTGACGCAGCAGCACCGTCATGGGGGCGGCGAGCAGGGGAATGACCACCTGCAAGGCAGGCAGGTGCTGAGCCAGACTCATGCTTGTTCTTGGCGGCTCGGCACCGCGTCCATGTTCAGGATTTCGTCTTCTTCGATGCTGTCGTAGGCTTCGCGGATGCGCACCACCAGCGCCAGACCCAGCGCCAGCGTGGCCACACCCACGACGATGGCCGTGAGGATCAGCACGTGGGGCAGCGGGCTGGAATAGACCGTGAAGGCGTCGCTCAGGATGGGCGCCGTGCCGCCGACCAGCTTGCCCGGGGCGATGTAGAGCAGGTAGACCGAGGTCTGGAAGATGCCCAGCCCGATGAGCTTCTTGATCAGGTTGCCGCGGGCGATCACGATGAACAGCCCGGCAATCATCAGGAAGATGGTGATGAAGTAGGTGAAGTGGCCGCCCAGGGTCATGGTGGTGTTCATGGTGCCGCTCACTCGTCGTCGGCGTTGCCGCGGTCGGCAAACATGTAGAAGATCTTCAGCATCACACCCGAGACGGTGGTGGCCACACCCACTTCCACCCAGAAGATGCCGCGGTGCTGACCATGCACCGAATGGTGGTCGAGCACGAAGTAGTCGAGGTAGTTGCCACCCAGCAGCAGGCCGGCCACGCCCACGCCGCCGTAGATCAGCACGCCGATGGCCATCATGGACTCCACCAGCGGCTCGGGTACCACCTTGCGCGCGTCGGCCAGGCCGTAGATCAGGGCGTAGAAGATCACCGCGGCCGCCAGGATCACACCGGCCTGGAAGCCGCCGCCCGGGCCGAAATCGCCGTGGAACTGCACATACAGCGCGAACAGCAGGATGAACGGGATCAGCAGCTTGGCGATGACCCGCAGGATCAGGTCGTGCCTCATGCCTTGTCGTCCTTGCTGTTCCTGCGGCGGCGACGCAGCAGGGCGATCACGCCCGCACCGGCGGTGAAGACCACGGTGGTTTCACCCAATGTGTCGTAGCCCCGGTAGCTGGCCAGCACCGCGGTGACCACGTTGGGCACATCGACCTCCTGTTTGATCTCGTTCAGGTAGCGTGGGACCACATGGGTGTGGATCGGTGCCTTGGGATCGGAAAATTCCGGCAGGCCCAGCGTGCCGTACACCAGCACCGCACCCACCGCGCCAGAGACAAACAGCGGCAGCCAGGGCTTGTTCACCGGGCGCGCTTCCTCGCTCTTGCACAGGTGCAGCGCACCCAGAAACAGCACGGTCGAAATGCCCGCGCCCACGGCGGCTTCGGTCATGGCCACGTCCACGGCGTCCATCGCAACCAGCACGGTGGCCATCAGGAAACTGTAGATGCCGCCGAGCACGACCACGCCAAAGAGGTTGCGGCTGCGCGCGATCACCCAGACGGTGACCGCCATCAGCACCATCAGCACGTTGATGATCAGGGTTTCGATGATGGATTCTCCGGCTGGGCGAGCAGGGGTTTGAGGCCACGCGCCATGGCCGCACGGGCCAGGGCATGCGTCGCGGTGGGGCTGGCAAAGAAGATCAGCAGGCCGACCATCAGCAGCTTGACCGTGACCAGGGTCCAGCCCGCCTGCAGGCCCAGTCCAACCAGGATCAGGCCAGCACCCAGGGTGTCGATCACGCTGGCGGCGTGCATGCGCGTGTAGAAGTCGGGCATGCGCAGCAGGCCCAGGGCGCCCACGCAGCAGAAGAAGCCGCCCACCACCAGGCAGGCCCAGCTCAGGATGTCGATCACTGCGCTCATGCCGTCGGCTCCTCTTCATCACCCGGGTCACCCAGGTCCCCCTTGCGGAAGTACTTCAACACGGCGATGGTGCCGATCACGTTGAGCAGGCCATACACGATGGCCAGGTCCAGAAACTCGGGCCGCCCGGTCAGAAAACCCAGCACGGCCAGCAGCAGCATGGCCACGGTGCCGATGGAATTGGCGGCCTGGGCACGGTCGAACACCGTGGGGCCCAGGGCCGCGCGGATGAGTGCGAGGGTGAGCGTGACGAGGAGCGCGAGGGCGGCGGCGGCGAACATCAGCGGGAGCCCTCGCAGGCCGAGACCCTGCGATCCATGTCGCTGTCGATCGTGCCCTCGGCACCGTTGCGTGTGAGACCGTGCACCAGGAACTCGTGGGGCCAGGCTTCGATGGTGATGGTGCCCGGCGTGAGGGTGATGGAATTGGCGTGCAGCACCAGGCCCACATCGGTTTTCTGGCTCGGCTGGAATCGGACCATGGTGGGGCTGATCGGGAGTTTGGGGTTGAGGATGATCTTGCTCACGTCCCAGGCCGACTTCACGATTTCCTTGAACAGCCAGACCCAATACACCAGGGCCTTGGCGCCCAGCTGGATGGGATGGCCTTCGTGGTCCACCACATCCATGCGCTGCGCGAACCACACCACCGCCAACGCGCTGCCAGCACCGGCTGCCATGAGGAAGGGCGTGAAGAAGCCCGACAGCAGGAGCCAGAAGGCGTAGAGGGTGAGGAACAGGCTGAATGAGCGAAACACGGCAGTCCAACGGTGATCAGCGGAGCGGCATTATAGCCAGCGGTACCCTACAGAAAGCGGACGGCTTTGATAGCCAAAATGGGCGCTTTCGACGGTCAAAACGCTCGCATCATGGTTCATCTGCGCCGTGCTGGCTATTCATGAAATCCCGATAGCATACGGACACACCGACCGACCGAAACCCTGTTTGACGAGACCGACCGAATGTTTTTTTCCGCACCGATGGCACGCCCGAACGAGATGCGTGCGCCATCCAGACATCAGCCATCGCCCCGAGGTGCAGCATGAGCGCCGCCCGGCCGTTCCGAAGGCGCTCAGCCCCGCAGTGCGCAGCACGGAGGGAAGCCCAGTGAGCGCGGATCTGATGGATGGGCTCGTATTGCTCCTGCTGTTGGCCAACCTGGTGCTGGTGGTGTGGCTGCTGTTGCGGCGCCAGCCCCTGGACACCGAGGAGCAGGCGCATCGCCAGGCGCTGCTGGCCACGCTGCAAAGCCAGGGGCAGCAGACCACCCAGCGCATCGAGCGCGTGGAAAGCGAGCTGCGCCGCGAGATCGGTGAAAACGCACGTGGCGGGCGGCAGGAAATCCAGCAGACCCTGGCCACTTTCCAGGAAACGCTCACGCGCCAGGACGCCGAAGCCACCCGCACGCAGAACACCCAGCTCGATGCGTTTGCCCAGCAGTTGCTGCAGCTGCGCGGCACCTTGGGCGACACGCTGACGCAGCAGCTGCAGGCGATCAGCCTGGGCATGGGGCAGCAGGCCGCCGAGGCCACACGCACGCAGAACGCGCAGATCGACGCCTTTGCGCAGCAGCTCATGCAGTTGCGCGGGACGCTGGGCGACACCATCACCCAGCAGCTCAAGGCCATGATGGAAAGCAACCAGCAGCGCCTGAGCGAGGTGCGCGCCACGCTGGAAAACCAGCTGACCCAACTGCAGCAGACCAACGCCGCCAAGCTCGACGAGATGCGGGCCACGGTGGACGAAAAACTGCAGAGCACGCTGCAGGCCCGCCTGGGCGAGAGCTTCAAGCAGGTGGCCGACCGGCTGGAGCAGGTGCACAAGGGGCTGGGCGAGATGCAGACGCTGGCGCAGGGCGTGGGCGATCTGAAGCACCTGCTGACCAACGTGAAGACCCGCGGCATGTTCGGCGAAGCCCAGCTCGGCGCGTTGCTGGAGCAGGTGTTCGCGCCCGACCAGTACGCCACGCAGGTGACCACGCGCCCGGGGAGCCGCAACGCGGTGGACTTCGCGATCAAGCTGCCGGGTCGCGGTGACGACGGCGCGCCGTGCTGGCTGCCGATCGACGCCAAGTTTCCGAACGAAGATTACGAACGCCTGCTCGACGCACAGCAGCGCGCCGATGTGGAAGGCGCCGAGCTGGCCGCGCGCGGGTTGGAGCAGCGCATCAAGCTCGAAGCCAAAAGCATGGCCGACAAGTACCTGGAGCCGCCACACACCACCGACTTCGCGATCCTCTTCCTGCCCACCGAAGGCCTGTACGCCGAGGTGCTGCGCCGTCCGGGGCTGATGGAAGTGCTGCAGCGCGAGTACCGCGTCACGCTGGCCGGGCCGACCACGCTGATGGCCATGCTCAACTCGCTGCAGATGGGCTTTCGCACGCTGGCGCTGGAGAAACGCAGCAGCGAGGTCTGGCAGGTGCTGGGAGCGGTCAAGACGGAGTTCGGCAAGTTCGGTGACGTGCTGGCCAAGGTCAAGGCCCAGACCCAGACCGTGCTCAACACCCTGGACAACGCCGAGACCCGCAGCCGCGCCATGGGCCGCGCGCTCAAGACCGTGGAGGCGCTGCCGCAGGAGCAGGCCAGCGCACTGCTGCCGCTCGACACCCACCCGGCCGAAGACGTTTGACCCCCACACTGCGCGCCGAGCTGGCCCGGCTGATCACCGCCCAGGTCTGTCTGCACGCCTGCATGACCGGCTTTCGCATGGCAGCGCCATTGATGGCGCTGCGCGAAGGTCACAGCCCGGTCGCGGTGGGCATGCTGCTGGCGCTGTTCGCGGTGGCCCAGGTGTTTCTGGCCTTGCCGGCGGGCCGCTATGCCGACCGCCGGGGCCTCAGGAAGCCGGTGCGGCTGGCCGTGGGTGTGGCCACCGGGGGCGCGTTGCTGGCCGTGGTCTTCCCGGTGTATGGCGTGTTGTGCCTCACCGCCCTGACCTGCGGCGGGGCCACCGGGATGGCTGTGATCGCGCTGCAGCGCCATGTGGGGCGGCTCGCGACGGATGCCACCACACTCAAGCAGGTGTTCAGCTGGATGGCCATCGGGCCGTCCATTTCCAATTTCATCGGCCCGCTGGCTGCGGGCGTGATGATCGACAGTTTCGGGTTTCGCGCCGCGTTCCTGCTGCTCGCGCTGCTGCCCTCGCTGGCCTGGATCTGGATGCGCGGCACGGTGGAGCATGAACCGTTGGCCCCGGAGCAGCGAAACACCAGCGGATCACCATGGAACCTGTTGCTTGACGCCGCGTTCCGCCGCCTCATGCTGATCAACTGGATGCTGGCCTCGTGCTGGGACGTACACACCTTCATCGTGCCGGTGATCGGACACGAGCGTGGCCTGAGCGCGACCGCGATCGGCGCCGTGCTGGGGGCTTTCGCGCTGGCCGCCACCGCCATCCGGCTGGCCATGCCCTGGCTGGCCGCGCACCTGCGCGAATCGGTGGTGATCGGCTCGGCGATGCTGGCGACCGCGCTGCTGTTTGCGTTGTACCCCCTGGTGCAGGCGACCTGGGCGATGGGGCTGTTGTCCATCCTGCTGGGGCTGGCGCTGGGGTCGGTGCAGCCGATGGTCATGAGCACGCTGCACCAACTCACGCCCCGGCACCGTCATGGTGAAGCGCTGGGCATGCGGGCCATGGCGATCAATGGATCGAGCGTGGTGATGCCATTGCTGCTGGGCTCGGCCGGTGCGCTGGTGGGCGTGGCCTGGGTGTTCTGGGTGGTGGGCGCGGTGGTGGGGGCGGGCTCACCCCTGGCCTGGCGGCTGAAGCTGCGGGCAAGGTCTCACTGAGGCCGCTCCCCGGGGTGTCACGCCGTCTCCAGGGCCGGCGGCTGCCGCGTGCGGCGGGTTTGGGGGCGGGGCAGGGTGACCGGCGGAAAACCCAGCCCGGCCAGATAGGTGTTCACCACCTGCCGGCCGCAGCGCCGCAGGTCGAACGCCTGGGGGTCTAGCAGCCAGTTCTGGATCAGGCCGTCGATCATCACGTGCAGGCCGAGCGCGGCGCTCTGCACCGGGATGGCGAGGGTCAACCCCTGCTGGTCCGCCGCCGACCGCAGCACCTCGGCGGTCTGCTGCATGCAGTCGTTGCGGCCCTGGAGGTGGCGCGCGCGCACCGCGTGCATTTCATCGTGGTATTCCACCTGCAGGGTCGCTATTTCGAAGACGCGGCGCGTGCGCTCGTCGGTGGCGGTCTTGTGCAGGGCGTAGGCGATGGAGTCGCGCAGTGACTGCAGTGGGTCTGCAAGGGTTGATGGGGTTTTCCCTACCTTGTTCAGGGTTTCTTCCAGCGGCAGAACCACGCGTTCCATCATCGCGTTGAATAGATCGGCCTTGTCCCTGAAGTGCCAGTAGATGGCGCCCCGCGTGGTGCCGGCGGCCGTGGCAATGTCGTTGAGCGAGGTGCGCGAGACGCCACGCGCCTGAAACAGGAGCTCGGCCGCGTCGAGCAGGCTGTGGCGGGTGGCCTCGGCATCGGCCTTGGTGCGTCGAACCATGTGATGTCTCCAGTCGATGACCCTAACATGAATTTGGGAATTTGTTGGGTTGAACTATACATACATTCACGAATGTATGTATAGTTCAACCCCTTGCCTTCGTTGGTCATCGCTCGCGATGGTCATGCCAGCCGCTTTTCAGGCGGCACCCCCGATTTCATTGCCCTAAGGATTCCCATGCCTGCTCAGAGTCCCCAGCCTTCCGTTTCGTTCAACCCTCCGCTGGCGACACCCGGTCGCACCGCGTTGTGGGCCCGCCGTCTGTCGGTGATCTCCGCTGCCGTGTTGCTGGTGGCCTGCGGCAAAGGTGAGGCGCCGGCCGCGGCGGCTCCTGGCGGCGGCATGCCCGCGCCCGAGGTGGGCGTGGTCACGGTCGCGCCGGGTGACGTCGGGCTGTTGACCGAGTTGCCGGGCCGGCTGGAGGCTTCGCGCACGGCACAGGTGCGGGCACGGGCGGCGGGCATCCTGCAGCAGCGGTTGTTCAAGGAAGGCAGCGATGTGAAGGCCGGTCAGGCGCTGTTCCGCATCGACCCGGCACCGTACGCCGCCACCCTTCGGAGTGCGCAGGCCAGCCTGGCCCGGGCACAGGCCAACCAGGCCCAGGCCACGGCGCTGGCCGAGCGCTACAAGCCGCTGGTGGCGGAGAACGCGATCAGTCAGCAGGAATACGCCAACGCGGTGGCGGCCCAGAAGACGGCCGAGGCCGATGTGGCCGTGGCCAAGGCGGCTGTGCAGACTGCCAGCATCAATCTGAACTATGCGAACGTAACGGCACCGATCTCGGGTCGCATCGGCCGCGCGCTGGTGACCGAAGGCGCGCTGGTGGGACAGGGCGAGGCGACCCCGCTGGCCCTGATCCAGCAGGTGGATCCGATGTATGTGAACTTCACCCAGTCGGCGGCGGAGACCATGAAACTCCAGCGCGCGCTGGAGAGCGGCCAGCTCAAGGGCGCGGGCGTCGGGGCGGCCAGCGTGCGTGTGGTGCTGGAAGATGGCAGCGAATACCCCAAGGCGGGGCGGCTGCTGTTCTCCGATCTGTCGGTGGACCCCACCACCGGTCAGGTGACGTTGCGCGCCGAGGTGCCCAACCCTGGCGGCGCGCTGCTGCCGGGCCTGTACGTGCGGGTGCGCCTGGAGCAGGCGACGGCGCGTGACGCCATCGCCCTGCCGCAGCAGGCGGTGACGCGCTCGGCCCAGGGCGACTCGGTGTCGGTGGTGGGCGCCGACGGCAAGATCGAAAGCCGGTCTGTGAAGATCGGTGGCCAGCAGAACGGGAAGTGGGTGGTGCTGGACGGTCTGAAGGCCGGCGAGCAGGTGATGGTGGACGGTTTCCAGAAGCTGCAGATGATGCCGCCGGGCACCCCGGTCAAGGCCGTGCCCTGGCAGGCGCCGGGCGCCGCCCCGGCCGCAGCCGCACCCGCCACAGCCCCGGCCGAAGCTCCGGCTGCGTCGAAGTAAGGATCCGACATGGCGAAATTCTTCATCGACCGGCCGATCTTCGCGTGGGTGATCGCGCTCTTCATCATGGTGATGGGCGCGGTGTCCATCACCCAGCTGCCGATCGCGCAGTACCCACCGGTGGCGCCCCCGTCCATCGTCATCAACGCGACCTACCCCGGCGCTTCGGCCCAGACGCTGGAAGACAGCGTGCTGTCTGTCATCGAGCAGGAAATGAACGGCTCGCCCGGCCTGATCTACATGGAAGCCGTGGCCCAGGCCAACGGCACCGGCAGCATCACGCTGAGCTTTGAGCCCGGCACCAACGCCGACCTGGCGCAGGTGGACGTGCAGAACCGCCTCTCGCGGGCCACGCCGCGCCTGCCCTCGGCGGTGACGCAGCAGGGCGTGCGCGTGGACAAGTCGCGCAACAACTTCCTGCTGTTCACGATCCTCTCCAGCGACGACCCGGCCTGGGACCCGGTGGCCCTGGGCGACTACGCGTCGCGCAGCATCGTGCCCGAACTGCAGCGCCTGCCCGGCGTGGGCCAGGCCCAGCTGTTCGGCACCGAGCGCGCCATGCGGGTCTGGATCGATCCGGCCAAGCTGCTGGGTTTCAACTTGAGCGCGGCCGACGTGACCAACGCCATCCGCGCCCAGAACGCCCAGGTCTCGGCCGGTGAGATCGGCGCGTTGCCCAACGTGGCAGGCCAGAGCATCGCCGCCACCGTGGTGGTCAACGGCCAGCTCGCCAGCGTGGAGCAGTTCGGCAACATCGTGCTGCGCGCCAGCGCCGACGGCGCCACCGTGCGCCTGAAAGACGTCGCGCGCATCGAGCTCGGCGCCCAGGCCTACGCCACCTCGGCGCGCCTGAACGGCAAGCCGTCCACCGGCATCGGTGTGCAGCTCTCGCCCAGCGGCAATGCGCTGGCCACAGCCGAGGCGGTGCGCGCGAAGATGACCGAGCTGGAGCGCTTTTTCCCCAAGGGCATGACCTGGGCGATTCCTTACGACAGCTCCAAGTTCGTGAAGATCTCCATCCAGGAAGTGGCCAAGACGCTGGCCGAGGCGGTCGCGCTGGTGTTCCTGGTGATGTTCCTGTTCCTGCAGAACTGGCGTTACACGCTCATCCCGACGCTGGTCGTGCCGGTGGCGCTGCTGGGCACCTTCGCGGGTCTGCTGGCGATGGGTTTCTCGATCAACGTGCTGACCATGTTCGGCATGGTGCTGGTGATCGGTATCGTGGTGGACGACGCCATCGTGGTGGTGGAAAACGTCGAGCGCATCATGAGCGAGGAGGGCCTGCCGCCGCTGGAGGCCACGCGCAAGGCCATGGGCCAGATCTCGGGCGCCATCATCGGTGTGACCGTGGTGCTGATCTCCGTGTTCGTGCCACTGGCCTTCTTCAGCGGCTCCGTGGGCAACATCTACCGCCAGTTCGCGGCGGTGATGGGCATGTCCATCGCCTTCTCGGCCTTCATGGCGCTGTCGCTCACGCCCGCGCTCTGCGCCACGCTGCTCAAGCCGGTGGAGGCGGGCCACGCGCACGCCAAGACCGGCTTCTTCGGCTGGTTCAACCGCGGTTTCTCGCGCACCGCCAAAGGGTACGAGGGCGGCGTGGCCAAGCTGCTGCCGCGCGCCGGCCGCACGCTGGTGATCTATGCGGCCATCGTCGCCGCCGCCGCGGTGGTCTACCAGCGCCTGCCGACCTCGTTCCTGCCCAACGAAGACCAGGGCAACTTGCTGGTCAACGTGCAACTGCCGCCGGGTGCCACGCAGGAGCGCACGCTGGCTGTGATGAAGCAGGTGGAAGGTTTCATGCTCCAGCAGCCCGAAGTGGAGAGCATGGTCGGCGTGCTGGGCTTCAGCTTCTCGGGCCAGGGCCAGAACGCCGCGCTCGCCTTCGTCACGCTCAAGGACTGGTCCGAGCGCTCCGGCGAAGGCAGCTCGGCCCAGGCCGTGGCCGGCCGCGCCTTCGGTGCGCTCTCGGGCATCCGCGACGCCTTCATCTTCCCGCTGAGCCCGCCGCCCATTCCCGAGCTCGGCGCTTCGTCGGGTTTCAGCTTCCGGCTGCAGGACCGCGCGGGCCGGGGGCATGACGCGCTGCTGGCCGCGCGCAACCAGATGCTGGGCATGGCCTCGCAGAGCAAGCTGCTCACCCAGGTGCGCCCCGACGGCCTGGAAGATGCACCGCAGCTGCAGATCGACATCGACCGGAACAAGGCCAACGCCCAGGGTGTCGGGTTCGACGCGATCAATGCCGCCATCGGCACCGCGCTGGGCTCCAGCTACGTCAACGACTTCCCCAACGCGGGCCGCCTGCAGCGGGTGGTGGTGCAGGCCGATGCCATGGCGCGCATGCAGCCCGAAGACCTGTTGCGCATCAACGTGCTCAACAGCAAGGCGCAGGCGGTGCCGCTGTCGGCATTCGCCACCACGCGCTGGGTCACCGGCCCGATGCAGACCGTGCGCTACAACGGCTACCCGTCCATGCGTATCAGCGGCAGCGCCGCGCCGGGGGTGAGCACCGGCCAGGCCATGGCCGAGATGGAGGCACTGGCGGCCAAGCTGCCGCAAGGCTTCGGTTTCGAATGGACCGGCCAGTCGCGCGAGGAAAAGCTCGCCGGCTCACAGGCGCTGATCCTCTACGGTTTCGCGATCCTGGCGGTGTTCCTTTGCCTGGCCGCGCTGTACGAGAGCTGGAGCATTCCGTTGTCGGTGGTGCTGGTGGTGCCGCTGGGCGTGCTGGGCGTGCTGCTGGCCACGCTGCTGCGCGGCTACTCGAACGACGTGTACTTCCAGGTCGGCCTGATCACCATCATTGGCCTGTCGGCGAAGAACGCGATCCTGATCATCGAATTCGCCAAGGACCTGCAGGCCCAGGGCAAGAGCGTGGTGGAGGCGGCGCTGGCGGCGGCGCACCTGCGGTTCCGTCCCATCATCATGACCTCGCTGGCGTTCACGCTGGGCGTGTTGCCCCTGGCCCTGTCGGGCGGCGCTGGCTCGGCCAGCCAGCGCGCCATCGGCACCGGCGTGATCGGCGGCATGCTCACGGGCACGGTGCTGGCGGTGGTGTTCGTGCCGATCTTCTTTGTGGTGGTGCGCTCCCTGTTCAAGGGCAGCGATCGCCAGCACCGTCGGGAAGCCGAGGAGGCCGAACACCATGGTGTGCACTGATATGAAACACCCCCGCCGCGCTGCGCGCGACCCCCTCAAGGGGGCTGAGGGCCGCGGCTCCGAGCCTGCCTGCGCAGGCTTGGACGGCCCGAAGAAGCCTCGCCTCTGGCGAGGCTGCGGCCTGCAAGGCGCACTGGCCGTCCGGCAAAGCTGGCCCGGCGGTGCCCTGGATGGCGCTTCTTCTTTCGTTGCGTCGTGTCTTTCCCGATACGCGTTGGAGCCACTGGCATGATTTTTTCTTCTCTCAAATTGCGCGGCAGCGCCCTGGCCCTGGCGGTTCTGGCGCTGGCCGGCTGCTCTTTCATTCCCACGTACGAACGGCCGGCCGCACCGGTAGCTGCCGACTGGCCCGGGGCCGTGCCCGGCAGCGCTGCGGGCTCGCCAGCGGCGGCCGAGATTGCCTGGTCCGACTTCGTCACCGATGCGCGGCTGCGCGAACTCATCGGCCTGGCGATCCAGAACAACCGCGACCTGCGCGTGGCGGTGCTCAATATCGAACAGGTGCGTGCGCAGTACCAGATCCGTCGCGCCGACCGGTTTCCGACGCTGAACCTGGCCGCCACCGGCAACCGCCAGAGCAGCACCGACGACAGCATCACCAGCGTCTACACGGCCGGACTCGCCATGAGCAGCTGGGAGCTCGACTTCTTTGGCCGCGTGGCCAGCCTCAAAGAGGTGGCGCTGGCGCAGTACCTGGCCAGCGAAGAGGCGCGCAAGGCGGCGCAGACCAGTCTGGTGGCGTCGGTCGCCAGCACCTGGCTGAGCCTGCAGGCCAGCGACGAGCTGCTGGCGCTCACGCAGCGCACCCTGGCCACGCGCCAGGACTCGCTGCGCCTGACCAAGCTGCGCTTCGACAACGGCGCCGCTTCCGCGCTCGATCTGCGCCAGGCCGAGTCGCTGACCGCGGCGGCCGAGTCCGCCCTGGCCCAGCAGCAGCGCCAGCGCGCGCTCGACCTCAACGCGCTCACCCTGCTGGTGGGGCAGCCGCTGCCGGCTTCGCTCGCCGATCCCGCAAGCGAAGCGGTCACCACGCAGCCGCTGTTCCGCGAGGTGCCCGCCGGTCTGCCCTCAGACCTGCTCACCCGCCGTGCCGACATCCGCCAGGCCGAGCAGCAACTGATCGGCGCCAACGCCAACATCGGTGCGGCGCGGGCGGCCTTCTTCCCGCGCATCTCGCTCACCGCGAGCGTGGGAACGGCCAGCAGCGCGCTTTCGGACCTGTTCAAGGACGGCTCCTGGGGTTTCACGCTGGCACCGCAGGCGCTGCTGCCGATCTTCGACGCGGGCCGCAATCAGGCCGGCCTGGCATCGGCCAAAGCGGGCCGCGAGATCGCGGTGGCGCAGTACGAGAAGGCGATCCAGAGCGCGTTCCGCGAGGTCGCCGATGCGCTGGCAGGGCGCGCCACGCTGGGTGAGCAACTGCGCGCCCAGCAGGCCCAGGCCACGGCCGAGGCCGAGCGCTTCCGTCTGGCCGAGCTGCGCTACCGCAACGGCGTGGCCAGCTTCCTCGACGTGCTCGACGCACAGCGTTCGCTGTTCGCCACCCAGCAGGCCCTGACACAGACGCGGCTGGTGCAACAGCAGAACCAGGTGGCGCTCTACAAGGCGCTGGGTGGGGGGTACTGACGCCCCCCTGCGCCGCTTCGCGTCTTCCCCCCGGTGGGGGGACCACACCTGTGGCCCGGCTGAGCCGGTTCCACGGTGTGTGCTGGACGGTCCTGCGCTGCTTCTGAGCGCCTGGGCCGCCCAGGCTTTCAGACTGGCGGTAAGTCGTAAAAACGCATGATGTAGTCCCACGCCGCCCGCGGGTCGTCCACGTACTCAAACAGTTTCAGGTCTTCGGGCGAAATCATGCCTTCCTCGACCAGCACGTCCAGGTTCATCAGGCGTTTCCAGTGCGCGCTGCCGAACAATACGATGGGCACCGGCTTGGCCTTTTTGCACTGCACCAGGGTGATCACCTCGAACAGCTCGTCCAGCGTGCCGAAGCCGCCGGGGAAGGCCACCAGCGCCTTGGCGCGCATCATGAAATGCATCTTGCGCAGCGCGAAGTAGTGGAACTTGAAGCTGAGTTCGGGTGAGATGTAAGGGTTGGCCGACTGTTCGTGGGGCAGGGCGATGTTCAGCCCCACGTTGAGCGCGCCCTCGTCGTGGGCGCCGCGGCTGGCCGCTTCCATGATGCCGGGTCCGCCGCCGGTGCAGATGAACAGTTGGTCTTCCTTCGGACAGCGGGCGCTGTAGCGCGCGACGATGCGGCCGAACTCGCGCGCCTGTTCGTAGTGGTGGGCATTGCGCACCATGGCGCGGGCGCGGGCCAGGGCCTCGGGGTCACCGCTGGACTCGGCGTCGATCAGGCGCGCCCGGGCGATCTCGGGTTCGTGCACGCGCGCGCTGCCAAACACCACGATGGTGTTTTCAATGCCCAGATCGCGCTGGGCCAGGTCGGGCTTGAGCATTTCCAACTGGAAGCGGATGCCGCGCGTCTCGCGGCGCAACAGGAATTCAGGGTCGGCAAAGGCCAGGCGGTAGGCGTCGGCCTGCAGCGGATGGCCTTCGCTGGCGTGCGACTGCAGTTCGGCCCAGGCATCGGCCAGGCGGCGTTCTTTCAGGTCTTGGGTGGCTTCCATGAGGGCTCCTTGTTGCATGTTCTCGATTGTCTGTCTTGTCGCCCGGCACCCGGGCCGACTCAGAGTCCGATGGCCAGCGCCAGTGGCACAAAGGCTACGGCCAGTGCGTTGCCGAGCATGATCATCGCCCCCACCTTGTCGGGCTCCTGGTGGTAGCGGTCCGCCAGCATGAACTGCATCACCGCCGGCGGCAAGGCCGCAAACAGCAGCAACTGGCCACGCGCGGCACCTTCCAGCCCCAGCGCCCAGGCCAGCGGGATGCCGATGGCCAGCCCGATCATCGGCCGTGCCAGCGCGCCCAGCAGGCCGAGCGCCAGGCCGTTGCGGGTCAGGGCCGTGAGCCGCACGCCGAGCGCGAACAGCATCATGGGCAGCAACGCGTCGCCCAGCAGCTTCAGACCGGACAACACCACCTCGGGCGGGCGCAGGTCGGTCAGGGCACTGACGAAGCCGAGCGCGGTGGCGATCATCAGCGGGCTGGTGAGCAGGTCGCGTGTGCGCGCTTGGCTGCTGGTGATGCGCGCGCCGAGCGAGAAGTGGAACAGGTTGCTCACCGAGAACAGCGCCACGGCGGCACCGAAGTGCGCTGGCCCGAAGGCCAGCAGGGCCAGTGGCAGGCCCATGTTGCCGCAGTTGTTGAACATCACCACCGGCACCAGGGTACGTGGCTGCGCACCACAGGCGCGGGCCAGCGGCCAGGCCAATAGCCCGCTGCCGAGAATCAGCGCCGTGCCTCCGATGAGCAGCGGCATGTGGTCGGCAAGGTGGAAGTCGCGCGAGGCCAGCGCCGAATACACCAGCATGGGCGCCAGCACATCGAGCGCGATGCGGTTGAACACCGTGAGGTCGGGCCGCTGGCGGCGCGCATAACCGTAGCCGATGGCCACGATCAGAAACACCGGGATGATGACGTCGGCGATGCGGGTGATGAGGTCCATGTCTCGGCAGTTCAAAACGAAAAGGCTCCCGGAGGAGCCTTTTCAACGATCAACGCAGCAGACGATCGGCTTAGACGCGCTTGCGGTATTCGCCGGTGCGGGTGTCGATCTCGATGCGGTCGCCCTGGGCCACGAACAGCGGCACGGACACTTCGAAACCGGTGGCGATCTTGGCGGGCTTGAGCACCTTGCCGGACGTGTCGCCCTTGACGGCGGGCTCGGTCCAGGTGATCTCGCGCTCGACGCTGGTCGGCAGTTCGACCGAGATGGCCTTGCCGTCGTAGAACACCACTTCCACGGCCATGCCGTCTTCCAGGTAGTTCAGCGCGTCGCCCATGTTTTCGGCTTCGACTTCGTACTGGTTGTAGTCGGCGTCCATGCAGACGTACATCGGGTCGGCGAAGTAGGAGTAGGTGCAGTCCTTCTTGTCCAGAATGATCTGGTCCATCTTGTCATCGGCCTTGCAGACCACTTCGGTGGCCATGTTGTTGAGCAGGGCCTTGAGCTTGAGGCGCACGGTGGCGGCACCGCGGCCGCCGCGGCTGTATTCGGTTTTCAGGACGATCATCGGGTCCTTGCCGTGCATGATCACATTGCCAGCGCGGAGTTCTTGAGCGATTTTCATAGGGATTCCAACTGTTGGGCCGCTTGTTCCTGTCGGGGCTGAAGGACCCGGGAACGGTGCTGATGGCTGCGATCTGTGCGGCGAGGCAGATGGCTGGCGGGAGCGGCTGCAGGTGTCTGCCAGGCCGGTTTTCCGCAAAGCCTTGAATTTTATCGCTTTTCCGAGACGAATTCGAGCAACTGCCCGGTCAGATCGGGTTGCGCCAGCAGCCGCTGTCGCGCCGAGAGCACGCAGGGTCGCCAGCTCTCGACCACTTCCCAGCCGGGCCAGACGCGTTCGGCCGTGGTGATGCCGTTCCAGAGCCGGTGAAACCTTCGCAGCGAATCCGGCGCCTCCAGCCAGTCCAGGAAGGCTTCGAGCTTGGCGTGGTGGGCGTTGTCGTGCTGCGGGTAGATGTGCCAGACCAGCGGCCTGCCGGCCCACAGGGCGCGCACCAGGGAGTCCTCGCCCCGCACCAGATTGAGGTCGCAGGACCAGAGCAGGTGGTCGAAAGCGTGTTGCGTCAGGGTGGGCAGCGCGAGCAGGCGGCAACTGGGGCCGGGTTCGCCCCCCTGCCCGCAGGCGGCGGCCACGGCCCGCGCGGCCCGGCCGGACGTGACCAGCCAGTCGCTGGCTTGCGCGTCCTGCCCGGCCTGTTGCAGCACGTCGGGCAACGGGGCCGGTTCGTAACAGAACAGGCTCACGCGGCGCCGCGCGCTGTTCACCGGCAGGCCCTGCGCGCGCAGCCAGGCCGGCGCGTCAAACGCCGCCTGGCGCGCCGGCAGATCGGCTTCGCGCAGCAGCCCCCCGGTGCGCGGCGTGAAGCCGGGGTAGAAAAACCATTTGGTCAGACCTTTGAGTGGCCCGCTCATGACCGGCGAGGGCAGGCGGTGCGAGCGTTCCACGTAGGACTCCGCGCTCAGGTATTCGAGGTTGAGCCACACCGGCGCGGCGGCGCCGGCCGCGATTCGCTGCGCCAATTCGGCCACACATTCGGGCGGCGGGTTGCAGCCGAAGGCCTCGACCCAGACATCGGCCGGCCCCGCCGCCTGCGCGAGTCCGGGCGCCAGTGGCTGGGTCCAGTGCAGCACCTCAATGCCCGGCACCTGCCCCTGCACCGCACCGGGCACCATCCAGGCCAGGTGTTCGGGCTGGTCGATCCACAGCCGCACCTGGTGGCCGCGCGAGGCCAGGTCCGCGCAGAAGCGCCAGCACACGCCCGCGTCGCCCAGGTTGTCGATGACCTGGCAGAAAACGTCCCAGCGCAGGGAGGGGAGCGGGCGGTGGGTAGGAGGACCGTTGGTTGACATGGGCGTGATCTTGCCACCGGCCAGCGCTGCAGGCCGCGGGTGCGCCGTTCACAATACCGCCCATGTCCCGCCCCGAATCCGAAGCACCACATTCCGAACAACTGCTCAGCGAAGTCGCGGCCCTGCCGGGCCTGCCGGGCGTCTACCGCTATTTTGATGCGCAGGGCCAACTGCTCTACGTGGGCAAGGCGCGCAATCTGAAAAAGCGGGTGGCGAGCTATTTCCAGAAGAACCATGACGGCACGCGCATCGGCCACATGGTGAGCAAGATCGTGCGCATGGAGACCACGGTGGTGCGCTCCGAGGCCGAGGCGCTGCTGCTGGAAAACAACCTCATCAAGACGCTGGCGCCGAAGTTCAACATCCTGTTTCGCGACGACAAGAGCTACCCCTATCTGAAGATCACCGGCACGCGCGAGACCTTCCGCACCGCGGGCCGCCTGCCGCCGCCCTCGCTCGCGTTTCCGCGCATGGCCTATTACCGCGGCGTGGTGGACAAGCGCCACAGCTACTACGGCCCGTACCCCAGCGCCTGGGCGGTGAAGGAGTCCATCACGCTGCTGCAGAAAGTGTTCCGGCTGCGCACCTGCGAAGACACGGTGTTCGCCAACCGCACCCGGCCCTGCCTGCTGTACCAGATCAAGCGCTGCAGCGGCCCCTGCGTGGACCTGATCGACAGCGAGGCCTACGCCCGCGACGTGGCCGATGCCGAGCGCTTCCTGCGCGGCGAGACCCAGGCCGTGCTCGACACGCTGGAGCAACGCATGATGGCCCACGCCGAGAAGCTCGAATTCGAGCAGGCCGCCGAACTGCGCAACCAGATCACGGCGCTTTCGCGCGTGTTGCACCAGCAGGCGGTGGACAACGTGTCCGACCAGGACGTGGACGTGCTGGCGGTGAAGGTGCAGGGTGGCCGCGCCTGTGTGAACCTGGCCATGATCCGCGGCGGGCGCCACCTGGGCGACCGGCCGTACTTTCCCACCCACGTGGAAGACGCCACCGCCATCGACAGCGTGATGAGTGATGACGAGACATCCGAGGTACCACCCGCCGATCCCGCCGATCCCGCCGAGCGCGTGGCCGTTCGCGTTCTGGAGGCTTTCATCGCCCAGCACTATCTGGGCGTGGCCATGCCGCACACCCTGGTGACCAGCCACCCCGTGGGCCGGCCGCTGCTGGACGCGCTCACCGAGCAGATCGGCGCCAAGGTCAATGCTGTGCACCACCCGCGCGAGCACCGCCGCATCTGGCTGGAGATGGCGCAGAAAAACGCCGACATCGCGCTGGCGCGGCTGCTGGCCGAAGAGGGCTCGCAACAGGCCCGCACCCGCGCCCTGGCCGATGCGCTGAACCTGCCCGACGACCAGCTCGACACGCTGCGCATCGAATGCTTCGACATCTCGCACACCGCGGGCGAATCGACCCAGGCCTCGTGCGTGGTGTTCGAGGCCCACAAGATGCAGAACAGCCAGTACCGCCGCTACAAGATCGAGGGCATCACGCCTGGTGACGACTACGCCGCCATGCGCCAGGTGCTGCTGCGGCGCTACGGCAAGATCGCCGAGGCGCTGCGGGCAGACGACGCCTTGCCGGCCGGTTCCCCGCCCGCCGAGGTCGATCCCGCCACACCCGCCGGAGTCGCCGGGGCCGAAGCGGCCTCCGCCGTGGGCCCCGCGCCTGTTGACGGGGCCATCGTAGCGACCGGCGCGCCGGACGAGGTCGCCGCCATCGAGCCCACGGTCGAATCCGTCGCCGGCCCGCGCATGCCCGACCTAGTGCTGGTCGACGGCGGCAAGGGCCAGGTGAGCATGGCGCGCGAGGTGTTCCAGCAGCTCGGCCTGGACCTCTCGCTCATCGTGGGCGTGGAAAAAGGCGAGGGCCGCAAGGTGGGCCTGGAGGAGCTGGTGTTCGCCGACGGCCGCGAGAAGGTGTACCTGGGTCACGACTCGGCCGCGCTCATGCTGGTGGCGCAGATCCGCGACGAAGCGCACCGCTTCGCCATCACCGGCATGCGCGCCCAGCGCGCCAAGGTGCGCACCGGCGGCAGCCGGCTCGAAGACATTCCCGGCGTGGGGCCCAAGAAGCGTGCCCGCCTGCTGCAGCGGTTTGGCGGTGTGCGCGGCGTGGCCTCCGCCAGCGTGGACGACCTCTGCACGGTCGAAGGCATTTCCACCGAGCTGGCCGACGCCATCTACCGCGCGCTGCACTGAACCGGGTGTCGCTCCGCCATAATCGCTGCATGTTCTTCAACCTTCCCACCCTGCTGACCTGGGCGCGCATCGTCGCCATTCCGCTGATCATCGGGGTGTTCTATCTGGAAGGTATGAACCCGGCGCGGCAGAACCTGATCGCCACGGTCATGTTTGTGGTGTTTGCCGCCACCGACTGGGCCGACGGCTTTCTGGCGCGCAAGCTCAACCAGACCTCGGCCTTCGGCGCTTTCCTGGACCCCGTGGCCGACAAGTTCCTGGTCTGCGCCAGCCTGCTGGTGCTGGTGCACCTGGAGCGGGCCGACGTGTTCGTGGCACTCATCATCATCGGCCGCGAAATCGCCATTTCTTCCCTGCGTGAGTGGATGGCCATCATCGGCGCGACCAAGAGCGTGGCGGTGCACATGATTGGCAAGCTCAAGACCACGGTGCAGATGACGGCGATTCCTTTTCTGCTGTTCAACGGCCAGCTGTTCGGGGTGATCGACACGCACCTGTGGGGCACCTGGCTGATCTGGATCTCGGCGGTGCTGACCGTCTGGTCCATGGTGTATTACCTGCAGAAAGCCCTGCCGGAAATCCGCGCGCGTTCGCACTGAGCGCGCCCCGCGCGCTCCTCTCCCATGACATCTCCCGTGCAAGACAACGCGTGGCTGCGCGCCATGCCCTGGGTGTTCGTGCTGATCTGGAGCACGGGCTTCATCGTGGCGCGCTACGGCATGCCCCACGCGCCGCCCATGAAGTTCCTGGCGGTGCGTTATGCGCTCTCCATCCTGTGCTTCCTGCCCTGGATCTGGTTCGCCGGAGTCCGCTGGCCGAAGGACCGCGTCCAGTGGCTGCACCTGGCCGTCACCGGGGTGCTGATGCACGCGGGCTACCTCGGTGGGGTCTGGGCCGCGGTCAAGGCTGGCATGGGCTCGGGTCTGTCGTCGTTGATCGTCGGCATCCAGCCGGTGCTCACCGCGGTCTGGCTCAGCTCGATGGGCGGCCCGGGTTCGCATGTGTCGCGCCGCCAGTGGGTCGGCCTGCTGCTGGGCTTTGCCGGCCTGGTGCTGGTGGTCTCGCGCAAGTTCGGCGCGGGCGGGCCGGGGGATCAGGCCAACTGGCTCAACCTCTCCTTTGCTGTGATGGCGCTGTTCGCCATCACCATCGGCACGCTGTACCAGAAGCGTTTCGTGCAGCCCTGCGACGTGCGCAGCGCCAACACCGTGCAACTGGTCGCGGCGCTGGTGGTGACGCTGCCGCTGGCGTTGCTGGAAACCGAGTCCATGCGCTGGAACGCCGAGCTGGCCGGCGCCATGGCCTGGTCGGTGCTGGGACTCACGCTGGGCGGCAGTTCGCTGCTCTACATGTTGATCCAGCGCGGCGCGGCGGCCTCGGTCACCAGCCTGATGTACCTGGTGCCGCCTTGCACGGCGCTGATCGCCTGGGGCCTGTTTGATGAGCCGATCACGGTGGTGACCGTGGCCGGCATTGCGCTCACCGCTTTCGGCGTGAGCCTGGTGGTGCGGCCGCCAAAGCCGGTCTGAGCTTCCAGGGCTCGTCGGCAAAGCGCTGCGCCAGAAAGTCGACCAGCAGCCGGATGCGCCGCGGCACCTGGGGCCGGTAGGGCGCCAGCCAATGGACGTGTGCCTCGGGCATGGCGTAGGTGGGCAATACACGCACCAGTTCGCCACTGGCCAGCTGCGGCGCGATGTCCCACAGGCTGCGCAGCATGATGCCGTGCCCCGCCAGGCACCAGTCGCGCACCATTTCCCCCGAGTTGCTGGACAGCGGCCCACGCACCGGCGTGTGCCGCACCGTGGATTCCCCTTCGCGTTGCAGGCGCCAGTGGTCAAAGCGCTGGCCCGGTCCACCCCCGTTCTCGCGCACCACCAGGCAGGCGTGGTCGGCGAGGTCCTGCAGCTGGCGGGGCGTGCCGTGCTGCTGGAGGTAGCGCGGCGCGGCCACCAGCACGCGCTGGTTGCCAGCGAGTCGGCGCGACACCCACTCGGTGGCCCGCTCGCCGGGTGCGTTCCAGAGCCAGATCGCGCCGTCAAAACCGTCCACCGCCAGATCGGGCAGTTGCTCGGTGAGCTGCAGCTGAACCTGGGTACCCGGGTGGCGGGCCTGAAAGTCCGCCAGCGCCGGCCCGACCCAGAGACGGCCGAAGCCGAAAGTGGCCGCCAGGCGGATGGGGCCGGCCGGCTCGGCCTGGCGTTCCCGCAGTTCGGACTCGACCTCGTCGAAGGCCCGCAGCAGGTGGATGGCGCGTTCGCACAGGGTGTCGCCCTCGGCCGTGGGGCTCACGCGCCGGGTGGTGCGCTGGAACAGGCGCAGGCCCAGGCGGGCCTCCAGCGCGGCCAGCCGTTTGGTGACCGCCGAGGGCGCCAGCTGCAGCGCCTTGGCCGCCATCACCAGGCTGCCATGCTGGCGCACGGCGAGCACGAGCTCAAGGTCGGATCGGTCCAATTGTTTCCTTTGAAGAATGAATAAATTGATGAATTATTGCTGCAACGAGGACTATGCTTGCACCCATGTTGAATGGTTTTGTGCCCCACACCGTGGAACGCGATGGCGTGCAGTTGCAAACGCGCGTGGCCGGCGAGGGGCCTCCCCTGTTGTTGTTGCACGGCCATCCGCAGACCATGGCCATGTGGCACCGGGTCGCGCCCGCGCTGGCTGAGCATTTCACCGTGGTGCTGATGGACCTGCGCGGCTACGGCGATTCCGCCCGCCCCGCGCCCGACGATGCGCACCTGACCCACAGCAAACGCGAGATGGCGCGCGATGCGCTGGCGGTGATGGCGCACCATGGCTTTCAGCGCTTCGATGTGCTGGCGCACGACCGCGGCGCCCGCGTGGCCCACCGGCTCGCGGCCGACCAGCCGCAGGCGGTGCGGCGGCTGATGCTGCTCGACATCGCGCCCACCTTGGCCATGTACGCGCAGACGTCCGAAGCGTTCGCGCGGTCGTACTGGCACTGGTTCTTCCTGATCCAGCCGCCGCCCTTGCCAGAGGGGCTGATCGCCTCCGACCCCGCGCGTTACGTGCGCAGCGTGATGGGCAACCGGCACGCAGGGCTCGCCCCGTTCGATCCCGCCGCACTGGCCGAGTACGAACGCTGCGCGGCGTTGCCCGGCACGGCGGCCTCGATCTGCGAGGACTACCGCGCCAGCGCCAGCATCGACCTTGAGCACGACCGCGCCGATACCGCGGTCGGCCATCGGCTCACGCAGCCCCTGCGCGTGTTGTGGGGCGAACACGGCACGGTGGCGCGTTGTTTCGACGTGCTGGCGCTGTGGCGCGAGCGCGCCACCGATGTGTCGGGTAGCAGTCTGCCCTGCGGTCACTACATCGCGGAAGAGGCGCCAGCGCTGCTGATCGCCGAAGCCCAGTCATTCTTTTCGATGGAAACCCAGGAGAACCCATGAGCAAACACCGCATTGCGGTTATCGCCGGCGACGGCATCGGCCAGGAAGTCATGCCCGAAGGTATTCGTGTGCTGGAGGCTGCGGCCTCGAAGTTCAACATCCCGCTGCAGTTCGACCGCTTCGATTTCTCGAGCTGCGACTATTTCGAAAAGCACGGGAAGATGCTGCCCGACGACTGGAAGGCGCAGATCGATGGCCACGACGCGATCTACTTTGGCGCCGTGGGCTGGCCCGACAAGGTGCCCGACCATGTGTCGCTCTGGGGCTCGCTGTTGCTGTTTCGCCGCGAGTTCGATCAGTACGTCAACGTCCGCCCTGCCAAGCTCATGCCGGGCGTGACCGCACCGGTGGTGCGCCGCGACGGCAGCCCGCGCGAGCCTGGCGAGATCGACATGGTGATCGTGCGCGAGAACACCGAGGGCGAATACTCCAGCATCGGCGGGCGCATGTACCCGGGCACCGAGCGCGAGATCGTGGTGCAGGAGACGGTGATGTCGCGCATCGGTGTGGACCGTGTGCTGCGCTACGCGTTCGAGGTGGCGCGCTCGCGACCCAGGAAGCACCTGACCAGCGCCACCAAAAGCAATGGCATCGCGATCACCATGCCCTACTGGGACGAGCGTGTGGCCGAGATGGCGAAGCAGTACCCGGATGTGAAGGTCGACAAGTTCCACATCGACATCCTCACCGCGCATTTCGTGCAGCGCCCCGACTTCTTCGACGTGGTGGTGGGCAGCAACCTGTTCGGCGACATCCTGTCCGATCTGGGTCCGGCCTGCACCGGCACCATCGGCATCGCGCCCAGTGCCAACCTCAATCCGACGCGCCAGCACCCTTCGCTATTTGAACCGGTGCACGGCTCGGCGCCTGACATCGCCGGCAAAGGGCTCGCCAACCCGATTGGCCAGATCTGGTGCGGCGCGATGATGCTCGACCACCTGGGACATCGCGACGCGCACGACGCGGTGATGCGTGCCATCGAGTCGGTGCTGCAGCCGGGCAGTGGTGCGCCGCGCACACCCGATCTGGGCGGCACCGCCAGCACCGCCGACGTGGGGCTTGCCATAGCGCAGGCCCTCAAGTTCTGACGAAGATCATGGGCGCTGCGACCCGGATGTGCCATATTTCACACGGCCAGTCTCGCCGTTGATCAAAGCGTCTAGAATCTCGCGTTCCGTTCAGGCGGCACCTGCCTCGGTGCCAGTGTGTATTGACAGGGGCCCAGCCCCGTGGGTCTAATCACCTGGCATTGCTTCCGGTCCCGCCGCCTGACAAATACGATCTAGAGCGATCAAGGTTTTTGCCCGCGGACGCCGCACCGTTTCTGGCAAGCAACTTGTCCATACAGATTCTTCCAATCACTTCATGAGGGGCTATTTGTGAACAAAACAGAACTCGTCGAGCACATTGCAAAGCATGCCGATATTTCCAAGGCGGCCGCAACCCGTGCGCTGGACTCCACCATCACCGCGATCCGCACCACGCTGAAAAAAGGTGGCACGGTTTCCTTGGTGGGTTTCGGTTCTTTTGCTGTGACCAAACGTCCCGCGCGCAAGGGTCGCAACCCCCGCACCGGCGCTGAGATTAAAATCAAGGCCGCCAAGGTGCCGAAGTTCCGTCCGGGCAAGGCACTGAAGGATGCGCTGAACTGATGCGCCATCCGGTTTTCCGGTGGGGTGCTTAGCTCAGTCGGTAGAGCGGCGCCCTTACAAGGCGTAGGTCGGCGGTTCGACCCCGTCAGCACCCACCACCATCGAAAAGGCGAACCCGGGTTCGCCTTTTTTGTTGTCGGCTCCGGCACTTGTCTGCCAGGGTCGGCTTCTCGTTTCAGGGTTTCAAGGCATGTTCGATTCCATTCGCAATCACAAGAAGTACCTGATGGGTTTCTTGATGATTTTGATCATCCCTTCCTTTGTGCTGTTCGGCATCCAGGGCTTCACCGACTTCAACAACCGCGGTGAACCGGTGGCCTCGGTGGATGGGCAGGACATCACCAAGATCGAGTGGGATCAGGCACACCAGGCCGAGTCGCAACGCCTGCGCGAGGCCATGCCCACGATCGATGCCAAGCTGCTGGACAGCGATCAGGCGCGCTACGCGACACTGGAGCGCATGGTGCGCGAACGTGTATTGGCAGCGGCGGCGCAGAAGTTCAACCTGTACACCAGCGATCAACGGCTGGCCAACGAGCTGCAGGGCAACGAGATGATCGCCGCGTTGCGCAAGCCCGATGGTTCGCTCGACGTGGAAGCCTACCGCCAGCTCGTGGCTCGCCAGGGCATGACGCCCGAGATGTTCGAAACCCGGGTGCGCACCGACCTCTCGCAACGGCAGGTCGTGCAGGGCATCCAGGGCTCGGGTTTTGCGCCCGATGGGTTGGCCCAGGTGTCTCTCAATGCGTTTTTCGAGCGCCGGGAAGTGCGCGTGGCGCGTTTCGCCGCCAGCGATTTCGCGGCCCGCGTGTCGCCCAGCGACGCCGAGATCGAAACCTTCTACAACGCGAATCCCGCGTTGTTCCAGGCCCCCGAGCAAGCCGATGTGGAGTACCTAGTGCTCGACACCACGGCGTTGCAGCAATCCATCGTGCTGGCCGAAGCCGACGTGCGCGCCTATTACGACCAGAACGCCGCGCGCCTCTCTGGCGGCGAAGAACGCCGCGCCAGCCATATCCTGCTGAGCGTGCCCGCGGGCGCATCGGCGGCCGACAAGGACAAGGTGCGTGAACGCGCGACCGCCTTGTTGACCCAGGTGCGCCAGGCCCCCCAGACCTTTGCAGAGGTGGCGAAAGCCAACTCCCAGGACCCCGGCTCGGCCGCCAACGGGGGCGATCTGGATTTCTTCGGTCGCGGTGCCATGGTCAAGCCCTTCGAGGACGTGGTGTTCTCGCTTGCCAAGGGCGGCATTTCCGATCTGGTGGAAACCGAGTTCGGTTTTCACATCATCCAGCTCACCGACATCAAGGCGCCCAAGGTGCGCAGCTTTGCCGAGATGCGCGCCGAGATCGAAGCCAGCCTGAAGAAAGAGCAAGCACAGAAGCAGTTCGCGGAAACCGCCGAGGCCTTCAGCAACATGGTGTATGAGCAGGCCGACAGCCTGCAGCCTGCCGCGGACCGTTTCAAGCTGACGCTGCGCACCGCCAAGGGACTGACCCGTCAGCCCCGGCCTGATGCAGGTGTGCTGGCCAACGAACGCCTGCTCGGTGCCATTTTTGCCCCGGACTCGATCGAGAAGAAGCGCAACACCGAAGCCGTCGAAATCGCGTCGGGCCAGCTCGCCTCGGCCCGCGTCGTTCAATACACCGCCGCACGGACCCAGCCGCTGGCCGAAGTGCGTGACCGGGTGCGCGCCTTGCTGGTGGCCCAGCGCTCGGCCGAACTGGCCAAGAGCGAAGGCATGAAGCAGCTCGAAGCCTGGAAAGCCGGCGGCGAAGCCACGGGTCTGGCGGCGGCGCTCACGGTGTCGCGCGACAAGGCGCAGGGGCTGACCCAGCCGGTGCTCAATGCCGCGCTCAGCGCCGATCCGCGCGCGCTGCCGGCCTGGGTGGGCGTGGACCTGGGTGATCAGGGCTACGCCGTGGTGAAGGTTGACAAAGTGTTGCCACGCGAGACCCGGGAGGCCCCGGTGCTGGCGCAGGAGGTTCAGCAGTACAGCCAGTGGTGGGCGTCGGCCGAGAGCCAGGCCTACTACGAGGCGCTCAAGGAGCGTTTCAAGGTGCGCATGCTGGTGCCGGAGCCCGTTGCCGCGCCGGCCGCCGCGCGCTGAGTTTGAAATCGGCCGGCTCCGGGCCGGTTGAGCGGGTTCTTCGCGCTATAATGCAAGGCTTGCGGTGGCTGTAGCTCAGTTGGTAGAGTCCAGGATTGTGATTCCTGTTGTCGTGGGTTCGAGCCCCATCAGCCACCCCAAAAAATTCAAGGCGCTACAGCTGCAATGGCTGTAGCGCCTTTTTCATGGTCCTCATTCAGGGCTACATGAACGCGGCATCGGGCACGGGCAGCTCGCGCCGCTGCGCCGCACTTTGGGCCCCCAGGTCGAGCAGCCGCATCACGTCCAGCACCTGGGTCGCGGGCACGGGGTTGGGGGCCAGTCCCCACCATGCATCGCGAATGCCGGCGTAAAAGTCCGGATAGCGCCCCAGCGCCGTGGTCCAGTCTTGTTCCATTGGTGCGGCATTCGGCGGCGCATCGGGCGCCAGCACGGCCAGCCGTCCCACCGCCGGATCGTGCCCCCAGTCCTCCGGGTGAGCGGCGTCGGGCCTTTGCCCGGCCTTGAGCGCATCTTCCTGCGGGTCCAGGCCCCATTTCACCCAACTGCCCCGGGTGCCATGGATCGCAAAACGTGGGCCGGGCAGGGCGGACAGCGCGCTGCCATGCAGATCGGCGCGCAGGCCACTGGCCCAGCGCAGGCGGGCGTGGAACATGTCGGTGGCCTGGGCCCCGTCGCGTGTGGTCACCAGGTCGGCGGCGATCGCCACCGGCCGTCCAAACAGCTGCATGGCCTGGTCGAGCAGATGGGGTCCCAGGTCCATCCACAGGCCCGCCCCCGGCCCGTCCGCGTCGCGCCAGCGCGCCGGGACCACGGGGCGGAAGCGGTCAAAGTGCATCTGGGCATGGACGATGCGGCCCAGTTGGCCGCTTTGGACCAGCGCTTGCGCGGTCAGCATGTCGCCGTCCCAGCGCCGGTTGTGGAACACGCTCAACAGCAAGCGCCGCTCCTGGGCCACCGCGATCAGCCGTTCGGCCTGGGCCGCGTTCAGGGTGAAGGGCTTGTCCACCACCACCGCACGTCCCGCCTGCAACGCGGCCAGGGCCAATGGGTGGTGGCTGTCGTTGGGGGTGGGGATGACCACGAGGTCGATGTCGTCGCGGGCCAGCAGCGCGCCGGCATCCGGTTCGACCGCCATGCCCGGGCCCAGCGCCGCGTGAACGGCGTCGGGCCGGCTGCTGACCACGACCGCCAGGTGAAGCCCGGGTGTGCTCATGATCAGCGGCCCATGAAACACCTGGCTGGAGCCGCCCCAACCGATCAGGCCAACACGAATCGTTTTCTGGGGGACAACTTGTGGGTTCATGGCCCGTTTGTACACGCCTCGCGCCGTCCTGTGCGGCGTGCTCAGTTCACCAGCACCAGCTTGCCCTTCACCGAGCGCGATCCCATGATGGCGTAAGCCTTGGGCAGCTCGCTCATGGGCAGGGTCTGGTCGATCATGGGCTTGACCTGGCCCTTGGCGTACATGCCGGCCAGGGTCTGCATCATCTGGGCGTTGGCTTGCGGCTCGCGTCGCGCAAAGTCGCCCCAGAACACGCCGACGATGCTCGCGCCCTTGAGCAGGGTCAGGTTCAGGGGCAGGCTGGGGATGGGGCCGCTGGCAAAACCCACCACCAGGTAGCGCCCGCGCCAGGCGATGGAGCGGAACGCGGGCTCGGCGAAGTCGCCGCCCACCGGGTCGTAGATCACGTCGGGGCCTTTGCCGTCGGTGAGACGCTTGATCTCGTCGCGCAGGCCCGCCTGGGGCGTGTGCACGCTGTAGTTGATGGTGGCGTCGGCGCCCATCTGGCGGCAGAGTTCGCACTTGTCGTCGGTGGATGCTGCGGCGATCACGCGCGCACCGGCGGCCTTGGCGATCTGGATCGCGGCCGTGCCCACGCCCCCTGCGGCGCCCAGCACCAGCACGGTTTCCCCGGCCTTGAGCGCGGCGCGGTCCATGAGCGCGTGCCACGAGGTGGCGTAGATCATGATGAAGGCCGCTGCGTCCACCGGCGGGAAGCCCGGCGGCAGGGGCATGCACAGCGCTGCCGGCGCGACGGTGTGGGTGCCAAAGCCCCCGGTGCCACTGAGGCAGGCCACGCTTTGGCCCACCTGCAGGTGTTTCACGCCTTCGCCCACCGCGCGCACCACACCGGCGTATTCAGAGCCGGGCACGAAGGGCAGGGCAGGCTTCATCTGGTACTTGTTCTGCACGATGAGGAGATCGGGGAAGTTCAGGCTGGCGGCCTGGATCTCGATCAGCACCTCACCCGCCTTGGGTTCGGGGGTGGGCAGTTCTTTCCAGGTAAGGGCTTCGACGCCCACAGGGTTCTCGCACAGCCAGGCTTGCATGTTGTCTCCTCATAGGACAGGGGGGAAGCGGCTGATGATAGGCATGGCAGGGGGCCGGGCACAGCGGGTAAGTCCGCTTTCTGTCGCTGCGGAGACCGCGGAAAACCACCCGGTGGCAGCCGGTCACGGGCGTGCAATCCCCCTAGAATTGCTTCAATGAAAATCCTCATCTCCAACGACGACGGTTACCAGGCGCCGGGCATTGTCGCGCTCTATGAAGCGCTCAAGGATCTGGCCGAGGTGGAGGTGGTGGCGCCCGAGCACAACAACAGCGCCAAATCGAATGCGCTGACGTTGCATTCACCGCTGTATGTGCACACGGCGGCCAATGGCTTTCGCTACATCAACGGCACGCCCGCCGACTGCGTGCACATCGCCCTGACCGGCCTGCTCGGCTACCGGCCCGATCTGGTGGTGTCGGGCATCAACAACGGCGCCAACATGGGCGACGACACGATCTACTCGGGCACGGTCGGCGCGGCCATGGAGGGCTACCTCTTTGGCATACCCGCGATCGCGTTCTCGCAGACCGAAAAAGGCTGGGCCCACCTGGACACGGCGGCACAGAAGGCTGCCCAGCTGGTGGCCCAACTGCTGCCTTCGGTGGGTGAAGCGGCCCAGCGCGGCGAGCCCTGGCTGCTCAACGTGAACATCCCGAACCGGCCCGCGAACGAGATCCGGGGTTTCAAGGTGGCCCGGCTGGGCCGGCGCCATGCGGCCGAGCAGGTGATTTCTCAGACCAACCCGCGGGGCGACACCATGTACTGGATCGGCGGGGCTGGCCCCGCCAAGGACGACACCGAAGGCACCGACTTCCACGCCGTGGCCCAGGGTTACGCCACCATCACGCCTTTGCAGGTGGACCTGACGGACCACGATCGCTTGCCCTATTGGGCACCGACGGCGGCGCATCTGTCGCAGCCTGTTGAGTCAGCCGGCGTCCCGGACGGTGTTCCGCAGGCCGGGGCGTCGGCATGAAACGCCATCTGCCGGGCCCGGCGCCCTCGGCCAACCCCGCGCCCAAACCCCGTCCTGGTTTTCCGGCGCGGCTGGTGCCGTTGCCAGCCGCAGCGGCGGCGAAGGGGGCCCGACCCGCGGTGGCCGCTCCGGTGGCCAGCGCCCGATCCGCAGCCGCGCCCCGATCACCCGGCCAGCCATCACAGCCGCCCCGCGGCACCGGCATGGACTCCCAGGCCGTGCGTTGGGCCATGGTGCGCAAGCTCGAAGCCCAGGGGGTGAGCCACCCGGCGGTGCTGGCGGCCATGCGCACGGTCGAACGGCACCGGTTCGTGGACTCGGCGCTGGCCAACCAGGCCTATGAAGACACCAGTTTGCCTATTGGCCTGGGGCAGACCATATCCAAACCCAATGTGGTGGCGCGCATGTGCGAGCTGTTGTGCCAGGGGAGCCGCGAAAAGCTCGGGCGGGTGCTGGAAATCGGTACCGGTTGCGGCTACCAGGCCGCCGTGCTCAGCCATCTGGCGCGCGAGGTGTACAGCATCGAGCGGCTGAGGGGCCTGCACGACAAGGCACGTGAAAACCTTCGGGGCATGCGCCTGTCCAATCTGCACCTTTTGTTTGGCGATGGCATGCTCGGGTACCCCAAAGGTGCGCCTTACGCGGCCATCATCGCCGCCGCTGGCGGGAACGACATCCCCGATGCATGGATCGAGCAACTGGCGGTGGGCGGGCGGCTGGTGGCGCCGGCCGTCACCGGATCGGATCGCCAGAATCTGGTGGTGGTCGACAAGACCGCCACCGGCGTTGTGCGCACAGTGCTGGAAGCCGTGCTGTTCGTGCCACTAAAATCGGGCGTCGCATGAAGTTCACCCTGCCATTCGCAGGGTGGAGGTGTTTTTTTATTCGGGTCTGCCCCTCGCGGCAGCACCCTTGCAACAGCTGGGAAATTGCATGAACAAGCGTTTGAAACCGGTGCTGGACCACGGAACACAGGTGGTCCGTCCCGCGTGGCAAGGCGCCGCGGTATTGACGGTGCTGGCGGCACTGCTGGTCACGACGGGTTGCACTACGCGTCGCGTGATGCAGCCCGCACCCGTGGAGGATCGTTCCGACACCACGCGTCCCATGGATGTCAAGACCCTGCCCGGCGCCGAAAATGCCGGCAAACCTGGTTACTTCACCGTCCGGCCAGGCGACACGCTGTACCGCATCGCACTGGAAAGTGGTCAGAGCTGGCGCGACGTCCAGGCCTGGAACAACCTGCCCAACCCGAATGTGCTGGAGGTCGGGCAGGTACTGCGTGTGGCCCCTCCCGTGGGGGCGGCTCCCACGGCGGGCGCCCAGGGAACGGTCGCCACGCCAGGGGTGTCGTCTACCTCACCCGTGGCGCCGTCCGGCGTCGTGCCACGCCCGTTGTCGCCCGCAGGCACGCCAGCCACTGCCACGCCCACGCCCACGCCAGCGCCAGCGCCAGCCACCCCTGCCGCTCCCGAAACGCCGGTGGGCGCCGACGAACTGAGCTTCGTCTGGCCCGCGCAGGGCACGGTCGTGGCCACGTTTGACGAAGCCAAGAACAAGGGCGTGTCGATCGCCGGGCGCATTGGCGACCCGGTGCTGGCCGCCGCCGACGGCCGCGTGGTGTACGCCGGTGCCGGCCTCAGGGGCTATGGCAACCTGATCATCCTCAAGCACAACAACACCTACCTCACCGCCTACGCGCACAACCAGGCCTTGCTGGTGCGCGAAGACCAGGCGGTGCGCCAGGGCCAGAAGATCGCCGAGATGGGTAGCAGTGACACGGACCGCGTCAAGCTGCATTTCGAGGTGCGGCGTCAGGGCAAACCGGTCGATCCGCTCCTCCATCTGCCGAAGAAGTGACCCCCCTGCGCCGCTTCGCGGCTTCCCCCCAGGGGGGCCACACCTTTGGACCGGCGGAGCCGGATCCTCGGTGTGTGCTGTGTTGCGGTCCCGCGCTCCGGTGGCGCCTCGGTAACGCTCCACACACAGCCCCATGAGCTGGCCTGTTCTGGTTTTCGACATCGAGTCCATCCCGGATATTGCCGGTCTGCGTGCCTTGCGCGGTGAATCGGCGGAGACCAGTGACGAACAGGTCTATGCGGCCTGGCTGGCGGAACGCCAGGCAAAGGGCCAGAGCGATTTCATGCCTTTGCACCTGCAGCGCATCCTGGTCATCAGCGTGGTGTTTCGCAATGCTGAGGGCCTGCGCATCCATTCGTTCGTGGACCGCGATGGACAGAGCGAGGGTAAGGTGGTGCAGACCTTTTTCAGCAGCATCGAAAAGCACCAGCCGCAGCTGGTGAGCTGGAACGGCGGCGGGTTCGACCTGCCGGTGTTGCACTACCGCGGTCTGCGCCATGGTGTCGAAGCCAGCAAGTACTGGGACATGGGCGAGGACGACCGCGAGTACAAGTGGAACAACTACATCAGCCGTTACCACATGCGCCACCTGGACCTGATGGACCTGCTGGCGATGTACAGCCCGAAAAACAATGCGCCGCTCGATGCCATGGCCAAGCTCTGCGGCTTCCCCGGCAAGCTCGGCATGGACGGGTCACAGGTGTATGCACAGTACCTCGCCGGGCAGACCGATGACATCCGCCGCTACTGCGAAACCGACGTGATGAACACCTACCTGGTGTATTGCCGTTTCCAGAAGATGCGCGGCGGCCTGACCGAGGCCGAGTACGAGCAGGAAATCGCCTACGTGAAAGAGACGCTGGGCAACCTTGCACCCACCGAGAGCCACTGGGACGAGTACCTCAAAGCCTGGGCTTGAAGCGGTATCGCGTCTCGTGTCCTGAGACAATCGGAGAATGACCGCACCCCTCGCCCACGAAAACAGCCTGCTCACCACCGCGCGCGACGACGCGCCCGCCACCGCCAACGCCTCTCTGCCCGAGGGCTGGCTGGCGGTGGAATCCCTCGACATCGATGCCCAGGGCATTGCCCGCCGCCCGGACGGCAAAGTCGTCTTCATCGAAGGCGCCTTGCCTTTTGAAGTGGTCAGCACCAGTGTGCACCGCAAGAAGAACAACTGGGAAGCGGGTGTCGTCACCGCCATCCACCGCGAATCCTCGCAGCGCGTGCGCCCGGGATGCCCGCACTTCGGCTTGCACGCCGGCGCCTGTGGTGGCTGCAAGATGCAGCACCTGCACGAGGGCGCCCAGGTGGCCATCAAACAGCGCGTGCTGGAAGACAACCTCTGGCACCTGGGCAAGGTCAAGGCGCAGACCATGCTGCGCCCCATCGAAGGCCCGGCCTGGGGCTACCGCTACCGTGCTCGCCTGTCGGTGCGTTTCGTGCACAAGAAGGGCGAGGTGCTGATCGGTTTTCATGAGCGCAAGAGCCGCTATGTGGCGGACATGCAGGTCTGCCCCGTGCTGCCGCCGCACGTGAGCGCGATGATGATGCCGCTGCGTGAGCTGATCTTCGGCATGGATGCGCGCGAGACCTGCCCGCAGATCGAGCTGGCCTGTGGCGACGAGGTCACGGCGTTGGTTCTGCGCCACCTGGAGCCCTTGTCCGAAGACGATGTGTCCCGGCTGCGCGCTTTTGGCGCGCAACACGGCGTGCAGTGGTGGTTGCAGGCCAAGGGTCCCGACACGGTGAAACTGCTGGACGAGGGCGGTCCCCTGTTGTCGTATGCATTGCCCGATTTCGGCATCACCATGCCGTTCAAGCCCACCGATTTCACCCAGGTCAACCCCCACATCAACCGCGTGCTGGTGACCCGTGCGCTGCGCTTGCTGGAGGCACGGAAACACGAGCGCGTGATCGACTGGTTCTGTGGCCTGGGAAATTTCACCCTGCCCATTGCCACCCAGGCGGGCGAGGTGCTGGGCATCGAAGGCAGCGAAACGCTGGTGGCCCGTTCCCGCGACAACCTGGCCGGCAACCAGGCCGGGCGCAGCAAGCCGCTGGCGCCCACCCGCTTCGTGGCGCGCAATCTGTTCGAGATGACGCCGGCCCAGCTGGTGGCCGATGGCGTGGCCGACAAGTGGCTGGTCGACCCCCCACGCGAGGGCGCATTCGCGCTCGCCAAGGCGCTGGCCGACCTGCACCAGCAGCCCGAACTGCGTGGCGGCTGGACGCCCCCGCGACGCATCGTCTACGTGAGTTGCAACCCTGCCACGCTGGCACGCGACGCCGGGCTGATGGTGCACCAGGCCGGCTACCGTTGTCTGGCCGCAGGCGTGGTGAACATGTTCCCGCACACCGCGCACGTGGAGAGCATGGCGGTGTTCGAACTGGACGCCGCCAACCCGTCGGACACGGACACGTCGCCTGCGGGCTGAGAGCCGCTGAGCGTTGCCCGCTCGCTTCAGGAGTTGCGCGAGCGGGGGGCTGCCTTGTTGGACGGGGTCTCGATCTCTTCGATCACTTCCGGTTCGGCGCGCGAGGGGCCGGGCGTGTTCGGCATGCCGACGACCGCGTTGTCGCGCATGTACTGGTCCATGTCCTTCCAGCCGGCAAAGACCGCGGCCTTGCCGGCCTTGGGGTTGCTGGCAAAACACTCTTCGATGCCACGCACCGCGTAGCGGCAGGCGCTGCCGATGGCCCGGGCCTCGGCTTCCTTGCGGGCGTTCACCTGGGTCGCGGTTTCAATGCCCAGCGCGTCGCAGCCGGCCAGCAGGCTGGCCATGATCAGCAGTCCAAGGGTGAGGGCGGTGTGTCGCATGATGGTTCGGGTGGGGTTTGAAGGTTCTTTCGGCGTTTTTTCACCGAACTTGATGCCCGCACCCGGCGCCCGCACCGTGCCTGGCATCGCACAGGCAAAGAAAAAGGATCCGAAGGTCCTTTTCCCTGGGTGAGCCGATCTGCTCAGTCGCGTTCGCCGCCAAAGATCCCCAACAGGGCCAGCAGGCTCTGGAAGATGTTGAACAGGCTCAGGTACAGGCCCAGCGTGGCGCTGATGTAGTTGGTTTCGCCGCCGTCCACGATGCGCTTGAGGTCGTACAGCAGGTACATGCTGAACACCACGATGGCCAGGGTGGCGATGGCGGCCATGCCGGCCGTGCTGCCCACGAAGACGTTGATGATGGCGCCTACCATGATGGCCAGTGCGCCGACAAACAGCCACTTGCCCATGCCGGAGAGGTCGCGCTTGATCACGGTCGAGAGGTTGGCCATGACCAGGAACACGCCGGCCGTGCCGCCGAAAGCCGTCATGATCAGGCTGGAGCCGTTGCTGAAGCCCAGCACGGCGGCGAGCATGCGCGAGAGCATCAGGCCCATGAAGAATGTGAAGGCCAGCAGCACCGGCACGCCGGCGGCCGAGTTCTTGGTCTTTTCGATCGCGAACATGAAGCCGAAGGCACCGCCGAGGAAGACGATCAGGCCCAGGCCGCCGGTCAGGCTGGCGGTGATGCCGGTCTGCACGCCGATCCAGGCTCCCAGCACGGTGGGCAGCATGGACAGCGCGAGCAGCCAGTAGGTGTTGCGCATCACGCGGTTGCGCAGCGCATCGGAGGAAACGGCGGTGCCGAAGCGGCCGCTGGTTTGCGTGTGGTCGGTCATGGTGGTGAGCTCCTTCATCATCTGACTCGTTGGTCTGGTTGTTGGCCCCTTGCAGACAAGGGGCCAACGCGTGTGTTGCATTGTAGGCCGCCGGGATTCGTGGGCTGATGGCCGGGTGATCCCACATCTTTGATAGGGGCACTCGCCACGCCGGGTTCCCATATAAGAGGGTAGAGGCCATCCCGGCCTCCTGGCGCCTGAGCGTTTAAGCTTGGCGCCTGCAATCCTTCATCAGAGACCTTAATCGGGGTAATAGTTCATGAAAACCAAAGCCGTGCTCGAACTCGCCGACGTCAAACTCATTGCGGCGGCGGCCGAGGCCGAAGCGTTGAAAAACAACTGGGCCGTCACTTTCGCCATCGTCGATGACGGCGGCCATCTGCTGTGGCTGCAGCGCCTGGACGGCGCACCCGCCATCTCTTCGCACATTGCACCGGCCAAGGCCCACACAGCGGCGCTGGGGCGGCGTGAGAGCAAGGTTTACGAAGACGTGATCAACCAGGGGCGGGTGTCGTTCCTGAGCGCGCCAGTGGTGGCGGGCATGCTCGAAGGCGGTGTGCCGGTCATGAAGGACGGCCAGTGCATTGGCGCGGTGGGTGTGAGTGGCGTGAAGTCCTCCGAAGACGCGCAGATCGCCCGCGCGGGCATTGCCGCTTTGGGTTTGTAAAGGTCCACCCCTGCCGCGCTGCGCGCGACCCCCTCAAGGGGGCAACGCGATGCGTCCTGGCAGAGCCGGTTCCGCCGCGTTCTGGGTTGGATCGTCGCGCGCCGGAGGGGATTCCTCGGCTGCGCAAATGGGTCAAGCGGGAAAAAAAAGCCTGGCTATCGGAAGCGGTGCTTCCCTGGCTGGCTAAAAACGACGCGCTGGGAAGTTGAAATCCCCGCGTCGCCCCACGATGAAAAAGAGAGGTTCTGTTCAGTGCGCTGTGCGGCCATGCCCCGCGCGTTCATTTGGTCAGGATGAGCTTGCCCTGGCGGGTGGTCTGCAACCGGTAGAGCGCGCCGTTGTGGCTGATGGCGACTGCTTTGTGGCCACGCAGCACATCCTGGCTGGCGAGTACGGGCTGCGCCGCATCGGTCTGGATCGCGGCAAGGTCGGGCACGGCCGAAGACTGCGGGCGGGTCTGGGGGCTGGGTGGGCTGCTCATGGCGTGTTCCTTGGGTGGGTTGGCTGGGGGGCCGGGCTCAGGGGGACGCCGTGGTCGGCTCGGTGATGAAACCGATCTTGCGCATACCGGCGCGCTGGGCTGCGGCCAGGGCCAGGGCCACGCGCTCGTAGCGCACCGCCTTGTCGCCACGGATGTGCAGTTCGGGCTGCGGTTGCTGGGCCGCGGCAACACCCAGACGCCGTTCGAAATCGGCGTCTTCCACGCGCGCATCGTTCCAGTAGTAGAGGCCGTCGGCGTCCACCGAGAGGCGGATGTTCTCTGGCTTGTCCAGCACTTTCTCGTTGCTGGCGCGCGGCAGGTCCACGTTCACCGCGTGTTTGATCACCGGCACGGTGATGATGAAGATGATGAGCAGCACCAGCATGACGTCGATGAACGGGATCATGTTGATCTCGCTGAGCATCTCGTCGCTGTCGTCCTGGGTTCCGATGGCCATGGTGTGCTTTCCGCCTCTCAGGCCTTTTTCATCGGCAGCACCTTGGCGTCGCCGCTGAGGCTGACGCGGGCGCCGGTGACGAAGTAGGCGTGCAGGTCGTGCGCGAAACGGTTGAGCTGGTGCGAAATGCCCTTGTTGCCGCGCACCAGCGCGTTGTAGCCCAGCACGGCGGGAATGGCCACCAGCAGGCCCAGCGCGGTCATGATCAGTGCCTCGCCGATCGGCCCGGCCACCTGGTCGATGCTGACCTGGCCGGCCGCGCCGATGCCCAGCAGCGCGTGGTAGATGCCCCAGACGGTGCCGAACAGTCCCACGAAGGGCGCGGTGGAGGCCACCGAGGCCAGCACCGACAGACCACTCTGCGCACGCGCCTGGTGGTCGTCCACGCTCTTGCGCAGGCAGCGTTCGACCCAGTCGCTCACGTCCAGGCTGTCGTGCAGCTGCGTTCCGGGGCGACCGTCCTTGTGCAGGATGTGGCGCGCCGCCTCACGGCCTTCGAGCGCCACGGCGCGAAACGGGTTGCCCTCGGTAGTGCCGAGCTTGTCCAGGCCTTCGGCGAAGTCTGCGCTGTGCCAGAAGCCTTCCACGCCCTTGGCCTGGGCGCGTTGGGCGCGCTGGTCCAGCGCCTTCCACAGGACGATGATCCAGGTGGCCAGCGACATGGTCAGCAGCACCAGGGCCACGGTGCGGGTGACGGCGTCGCCCTGGGTCCAGACGTGGGCGAGGCCGGTGGAGGTGAGAGAGGTGTCCATGAGCGGGAAGGTCCAGTGAGAGTCGGTGAGGGTGGGACGGTTAATCGAGGCCGAAGCTCATTGGGACGTTGACCCACATGGCTTCGGGCACGCCTGCGCGTTTGCCCGGTACATAACGCCACTTGAGCGCGGCCTTCAGCGCGGCCTGGTCAAGTCGCGCATAGCCGCTGGACTTGAGTATCTCGGCCTTGCTGGCAGTGCCATCCACTTCAATGTAGGCCCGGATCCGGACGGTGCCTTGCTCTCCCAGGCGGTTGGATAGTGCTGGGTATGCTGGCTTAGGGTTATGCAGGTAGGCCGCATCGGACAACGGCAGTTCGATCTTGGGCGGCGGAGGTGGCGCGGGCGGTGCGGGCGGCGCTTCGATCTGGCTCATCGCGGCCGTGAGCGGTTCGGCCGGCGGGGGCGGCTCGGAGGTGCCGGCGGGGGCCTCGGGGGCAGGTGTGGGCTCGGCGATGGCCACGGGTTGAGGGCGCGGCTGGGGTGCCGGGCGCAGTTTCTGCACCGGCTCGGGTCGGGGCTCGGGTTGTGGCGGGGCCGGCGTGGCCTGCGGCTGCGGTGCTTCAATGAACTCGGCCATCACGTTCACCGGGATCACGAGTTCCACCGCGCGCCGAAGCAGGCCGGCCTGCAGGGCCCACAGGCCCAGCACATGAAAGCCGATCACGGCCATCACGATGAACAGGCGACGGTTCATTCGGGGAACGCTGTTCGGGGCCGGCAAGGGCCCTGAAGAAGGGAGCGCAAGGGCTGCGCTGGCGAAACTCATAGTGTAGGCGTGAGGGGTTGCCGAAGGAATGGCGGTATGTCGGATGGCTGCGGTGGGCGGCGGCTCATTTTTGCCGCAGGACCCACCACGCCGCGCCCAGAATCAGCAGCAGGCTGCCGCCCAGGATGGAGATGCTGATGCCCATGATCATCCTTTCCAGAGGGTTGGGTGCGACGGAAGAATTATAAATGCGAATCTGTCGCATTTGCAATTTCTCGGGTGATTTTTCGGTGATTTTTGCATCAACCTGCATCCGACCTGGCCCGTGTCTCCCCGTGGCGCTGGCCACCAGATGCCAGCGCCAGGGAGGCCTGGTCCAGCCGCGCGCAGCCACACAAGGCCATCGCGATCTCCAGCTCGTCGCGCAGCAGGCGGATCACGTGGGCCACGCCCGTGGCACCGGCGTTGGCCAGGCCATGGACCACCGGTCGGCCCACCAGGACGGCGCTGGCGCCCAGGGCGATGGCCTTGAGCACATCGGTGCCGCGGCGGATGCCGCCATCCACCAGCACCGGCACAGCGCCGCCCACCGCCTGCGCCACCGCCGGCAGCAGGGTGGCCGTGGCGGGCATGGTGTCGAGCGTGCGCCCGCCATGGTTGGACACGATCAGGCCGGCCGCGCCAGCGTCCACCGCGAGCCGGGCGTCAGCGGGGTGGGTGATGCCCTTGAGCAGCACCGGCAGCCGGGTGATGGAGCGCAGCCAGGCCACGTCGTCCCACGTCGGGGCGTGGGTCAGCAGGTCGTCGAACAGGGCGCTCTGGCCGGGTTGCAGGGCTGCAGGGGCGGGCTTGCGCAGCCCCTGCAGGTTGACGGCCGAGATGCCGGGCGGCAATGTGAAGCCGGCGCGCCGTTCGCGGTCGCGTGCGCCGTTGACCGGCGCATCCACCGTGAGCACCAGCGCCTCGTAGCCGGCCGCCTCGGCGCGATGCACCAGTTCGCGCGTGAAGCCCCGGTCGACCTGCAGGTAGAGCTGGAACCACAGCGGTCCACGAGCGTTCTCGGCCAGCACGAGACGCGCCACGTCTTCCAGCGGCGTGCTGGCCTGGGTGCTCAGGACCAGCCCCGCGCCCAGCACGGCCGCGGCCAGCGCCGTGGCCACTTCGCCGTGGGGATGGGCCAGCCGCTGGTAGGCTATGGGGGCGACCAGGATCGGATGCGCCAGCGTGCGCCCCAGCAATTCGACCCGTGTGTGTCCACCCGCCAGGGGTTGCAGCACGCGGGGCAGCAGCGCGATGCGCTGCCAGGCCAGTGCGTTGTCGCGCAGCGTGAACCCGTCGGCGGCCCCGCCGTTGAAGTAAGCGTCGGCCTGGGGGGAGAGCACGGTCCGGGCGAATGCCTCATGGTCGGCGAGGTTGACCAGGCCCTCCGGTAGCGTCGTGCGCAGTGGCGGAGCGTGGGGGTCGCCGAGCCTGCCGCCGGGCCGCCCCAAGGCAGGCTCAGCCCTCTCGGGGGGCAACGATCCGCGTAGCGGTGGAGCGTGGGGGCGCTTCCTCATACTTCCGCCCACATGCGCAGCAGGTTGTGGTACGTGCCAGTCAGGGCCGTGGTTTCGGCGGTTTCGCCGTGCTGCTGGCGCAGTGCGAGCAGGCTCATGTCCAGTTCATAAAGCAGGCGACGCTGTTCGTCGCTGCGCACCATGCTCTGCACCCAGAAGAAGCAGGCCACACGCTGTCCGCGCGTGACGGGCGTCACCTGGTGCAGGCTGGTGCCGGGGTAGAGCACGGCGTGGCCCGCGGGCAGCTTCACGCCGCGAGTGCCAAAGGTGTCGGCCACGGTGAGCTCGCCGCCGTCGTAGCTGTCGGGGTCGTTGAGGAACACGGTGCACGACACGTCGGTGCGCACGCGCTCGCCGGTGTCGGCCTTGATGCGGATGCTGTTGTCGACGTGGTTGCCGTAGGTGTTGGCCTCGCCGCCGTAGCGGTTGATGCGCGGCGTGAACACGCGCAGCGGCAACGCGGCGGAAAAGAACAGGGCCGAACGGTCCAGACCACTGAGCACGAGGTGGCGGATGCGCTGCGCCGCGGCGCAGTCGTGCGGCAGTTGCTGGTTGTTCTTCACGGTCCTCGCCTGCGGGCCGGCGCTGTCGCGGCCGTCGGCCCAGGGCGCGTCGGTCAGCAGGGCCTGGATCTCGGCCAGATCGTTCGCGGACAGGATGTCGGGCAGTGTGAGCAGCATCGTGGGTTTCCGTTGGGGTGGTCGGTGTTCACAACATGGCAAAAAGCCGCCCCGCTGTGCAGCAGGGGCGGCCATGCCCGCGAGAGGTCAGGGCGTTCAGAACTTCAGGCTGGCGGTCACCTGCAGCGTGCGGCCCGCGCCAGGGATGTAGTGCCCTGGGTAGAGCTGGTCGGCGTACAGCTTGTCGGTAACGTTGCTGAGGTTGGCCTTGAGCGTGAGGCGGTCGAAGTCGAACTTGTATTCGGCCATCAGGTCGGCGGTGACGTAGGACGGCACGCTCCAGTCCACGCGCGTGGGCTTTTGCTGGCTGCGGAAATTCAGGCCAGCGCCCAGGCGCAGCTTGGGCGTGAGCTGGTAGGTGGTCCACACGGTGCCGCTGTGCTTGGGGGTGAGCGACGGGCGGTCGCCAATACGTTCACCGGCCGCGCCCTGGGTGCAGGCGCCGGTGGCGGGGCAGGGGGCGGCGTTGTCCACCTTGGCCACCGGGATCCACATGTAGGAGCCGAAGACTTCCCACTGGGGCGTGAGGCGGCCGGTGATGTCGGTCTCGAAGCCGGCCACATGGCGGCGTCCGGTCAGCGTGACCACGGGGCGGTCGGGATCGGTATTGCGCTCGTTGAGCTTGGTGGAACGGAACACCGCCAGGCGGGTGGTGAAGCGCTTGTCGGCCGAATCCAGCTTGGCGCCGATCTCCAGGTTGATGCTCTTCTCGGGCGGCGTGTCCACGTTGGATGCGCCCAGCGAGTAGGCATCGCCCGATGTGTTGAAGGAGGTGCCCGCCGAGGCGTGGAATGAGTGCAGGGCCGTGGGCTGGAACAGCACGCCCACGCGCTGGCTCAGCTCGGAGACCTTCATGCGGTAGCGCTCGGCGGTCACTGGGCCGGCGGCGTCGGTAGGCAGGCTGTAGCTGTCGTAGTCGCCGGTCAGGTTGTCATAGCGCAGGCCGCCCACCAGCTTCCAGTGTGGGGTCACCTGCACGGTGTCTTGCACGTAAGCGCCGAAACCTTGTGCCACGTACTCGTTGTTCACCCGCAGCACCCGCGAGGACTCGTCGACCCAGGCGCCATCGTCGGGCGTGCCCACGGTGGTGGTCGGCTTCGTGATCGTGACGCCGCCTTGCGCGGCGGAGCGCGCCGCGTACACCGTGCGCTTCTCGCGCGACACGTCGGCGCCAGCGATCAACTCGTGCTTGAGCCCCAGCCCTTCGAATTGGGTGTTGTAGTCGGTCTGGGCATAGAGGTTTTCCATGTCCTGAATCTTCAGGTGGTTGCCGCGCGTGAGCACGGTGTCGGGGCCGAAGCTGTCCAGGCTGATGGCGCTCGGGCACTGCGGGTTGCTGACCACGCCGGTGGTGGCGTTGGTGTTCATGGTGCACAGGCGGATGGCGCCGGAGCGCTGGTCGCGCTCGAACTTGCCCAGGCGCACCTGGGTCTTGAGCTCGCTGTCGTGGCTGAAGCGGTGGGTGTGGCCCAGGGTCGCGATGGTGCCGCCGCTGTGGCTGTAGTCGCTGGCGGCGCCGTAGTAGGCATCGGGCTTGAGCGGCAGCAGGACGCGGTTGCTCGCGCCGGCGGTGGGGGCGATGTACGGAATGCCGTAGTTGATGCCGTTGTCGTTGTCCAGGTGGTAGAGGCTGGCGAGGAACTCGTCTTTTTCACCGATGCCGTTGCGGTAGGCGATGGCCGCGCCGCGCTTGTCCAGGCTGGCCCCCGCGCCATTGTTGTCGGCCTTGGTGGCCATGGCGTTGAGGCGCAGGGCCGAGCTTTCGCCGGTCTGGATGTTGAAGTCGCCGGTGGCGCGCACGTAGTTGTGGCTGCCCAGGGTCAGGTCGACCTGGTGTTCGTCGATCAGGCGCGGCGCCTTGCTGACCTGGTTGACCGCGCCGCCTGTGGAGCCGCGACCGAACAGCATGGAGGCCGAGCCACGCAGCACTTCCATGCGGTCCAGGTTGAAGGTGTCTCGGTCGTAGATGGCCGGGTCGCGCATGCCGTCGATGAACAGGTCACCGGTGGCCTGCAGCGCGAAGCCGCGCAGGCGGATGTCTTCTTCGCCGCCTTCGGCCGCGAGGAAGGTGATGCCGGCGGTGTTCTTCAGCGCTTCCTTGACGGTGTCGAGGTTGCGGTCGTCGATGAGCTTTTCAGTGACCACCGTGACCGACTGCGGAATGTCGCGCAACTGCTGTTGGCCTTTGCCGATGCGGGTTTCGCTCGCGCGCAGCGCGTCCTTGCCCTCGGGCGCCTCGGCCTTCTCACGCACCACCACGGTGGGCAGCGTGGCCTCGGTGGGGGCCGGCGCGCTCTGGGCCATGGCGTTCATGGAGCCGGCCAGCAGCATCGCGCCCAGGGGCAGCAGGGTCGTGTTCGAGCCCACGGGGCGGGCCGGCGTGTGTACGACGGAGGTGGGGGAAGGCTGGGGGCGGGCGGCGCGGAGGGGTTTTTTCCGTTGGGACATGGTTGCGGTGTCAGTCGAGCAGGTTTTCGGCTGGCTGCAACGCAGGTCGGGCGGCGCTGTGGCTGGCTGGAGTCGGGGAGTTTATTTGCAAATGCAAACTATTCGCAAATAAAGCGTTACACAAGCAAACCATCTGTTGTACGGGTTCAACAAGCCTGGAGGGAACCCGAAGACCTTATGCTGATCCACTCAAAGCCCCGCGCAAACGAAAACCATTTTCATTGTCACGGTCATGCTGCATGGCAACAAAAGCTATGAGGCGCATAGTGACTATCAATTCTTTGAATCAATAGTTGTGCGCTATGATTCAACCCGTCGCGATCAACATATCGCTGCAACCGTTTCTCAACCACCTCAAGGAAAAACCATGTCCCTGATCAACACGCAAGTTCAGCCCTTCAAAGCCCAGGCTTTCCACAACGGCAAGTTCATTGAAGTCTCCGACGAAAGCCTGAAGGGCAAGTGGTCCGTGCTGATCTTCATGCCGGCCGCCTTCACCTTCAACTGCCCGACCGAAGTGGAAGACGCCGCCGACAACTACGCCGAGTTCCAGAAGGCCGGCGCCGAGGTCTACATCGTCACGACCGACACCCACTTCTCGCACAAGGTCTGGCACGAAACCAGCCCCGCCGTGGGCAAGGCCAAGTTCCCGCTGGTGGGCGACCCGACCCACGCCCTGACCAACGCTTTCGGCGTGCACATTCCTGAAGAAGGCCTGGCGCTGCGCGGCACCTTCGTGATCAACCCCGATGGCGTGATCAAGACGATGGAAGTGCACTCCAACGAAATCGCCCGCGACGTCAAGGAAACCCTGCGCAAGCTCAAGGCCGCCCAGTACACCGCCGCCAACCCCGGCCAGGTGTGCCCGGCCAAGTGGAACGAAGGCGCCAAGACGATCGCTCCTTCCCTGGAACTCGTCGGGAAGATCTGACCCACCCCCGCGCCGCGCCTAGCGGCGCGTCACCCCCTCAAGGGGGCAACGCCTGCGGCCCGGCGGAGCCGGTTCCGCGGCGTTCTGGGCGAAGGCACTTCGTTCAACCATTGTTTCAGGCAGTACCGCTGCCTCATGGGCTTGCTCGCAGGCCCATGCACCAGCGGCCTTCCGCACCTCATCTTTCCTTTCAGGAGTCCACCATGCTTGACGCCACTTTGAAATCCCAGCTCCAGCAATATCTGGGCATGCTGCGCCAGCCGATCCGGCTGATCGCTTCGCTCGACGACAGCGCCACCGGTGTGGAGATGCGCAGCCTGCTGGACGACATCGTTTCGCTGTCGGACAAGGTCACGCTGGACACGTCGGGAAACGATGCGCGCAAGCCCTCGTTCGTGGTGGCGCGTGACGGTGAGACGCAGGGCGTGCGCTTCGCTGGTCTGCCGCTGGGTCACGAGTTCACTTCGCTGGTGCTGGCCCTGCTGTGGACCGGCGGTCACCCGCCCAAGGTCGAGGCCGACGTGATCGAGTCGATCAAGGCCCTGGACGGTGACTTTAGCTTCGAGGTCTACATGTCCCTGACCTGCCACAACTGCCCGGACGTGGTGCAGGCGCTCTCCTTGATGGCGATCTTCAACCCCAAGGTCAAGACCGTGGTGATCGAAGGCGGCGCCTTCCAGCAGGAAGTGTCCGAGCGCGAGATCATGGCCGTGCCCATGGTGTTCCTGAACGGCAAGGTCTTCGGTTCCGGCCGCATGACGGTCGAGGAGATCGTGGCCAAGCTCGACACCAACTCGGGTGACCGCGAAGCCGCCAAGCTCAACGCCAAGGACCCGTTCGACGTGCTGATCGTTGGCGGGGGCCCGGCAGGCGCGGCAGCGGCCGTGTACGCCGCCCGAAAGGGCATCCGCGTGGGCGTGGCTGCCGAGCGTTTCGGTGGCCAGGTCAACGACACCATGGCGATCGAGAACTACATCTCTGTGCTGGAAACCGACGGTCCCAAGTTCGCCGCCGCGCTGGAAGCCCAGGTGCGCCACTACGAGGTGGACATCATGAACCTGCAGCGCGCCGACAAGCTGATCCCCGCTGAAGAGCCGGGCGGTCTGGTGCAGGTGCAGATGGCCAACGGCGGCGTGCTGCAGGCGCGCAGCGTGATCCTGTCCACCGGCGCGCGCTGGCGCAACGTCAACGTGCCTGGCGAGCAGGAATACAAGAACAAGGGCGTGGCCTATTGCCCGCACTGCGACGGCCCGCTGTTCAAAGGCAAGCGCACGGCGGTGATCGGTGGCGGCAACTCGGGCGTGGAAGCGGCCATCGACCTGGCGGGCATCGTGCAGCACGTGACCCTGGTCGAGTTCGCCGACCAGCTCAAGGCCGACGCCGTGCTGGTGAGCAAGCTGAAAAGCCTGCCCAACGTGACCATTCACGTGAACGCACAGACCACCGAAATCACCGGTGCCGATGGCAAGGTCAACGGCCTGAAGTACAAGGACCGCGCGACCAATGAAGAGCACCTGGTGCCGCTGGAAGGTGTGTTCGTGCAGATCGGTCTGGTGCCCAACACCGAGTTCCTCAAGGGCACGGTCGAGCTCAGCCGCTTCGGCGAGATCGTGGTCGACGCCAAGGGCCACACCAATGTGCCGGGCGTGTTCGCCGCCGGTGACTGCACCACGGTGCCGTACAAGCAGATCGTGATCGCCGCAGGCGAGGGCGCCAAGGCCGCGCTCAGCGCGTTTGACCACCTGATCCGCCAGCCGGTGGCGGCTGCCGAGGCGGTGGCGGCCTGATTCGCCGGGCTGTGATCGCTCAAAGGGCCTCGGGTAACCGAGGCCTTTTTTGTTGGAGGCTCGGGACCGGTGGCGCTCAGGCCTGGGCGTAGGCCTGCAGCACCTCCAGCAGCTGGCGCACCGCCTGCGCTTCGGCGCCTTCGCGGCCCGCAAAGTGCCGCAGCACAAAACCCGCCTGATCGACCACCGAGGCCCACATCCAGGCGGTGCCAGCCCGGCTGTGCAGGTCTTCGTAGACCGACAGGATGTCGGGCAGGCGCGAAGCCAGGTTGTGCGCAGCCAGCGCTTCGTACATCGCCAGCTCGGGCAACCCGACCACGCTCCAGAAGTCGGGGTCGTCGCGCCGCTTGCGCTCCAGGCTTTGCCGCAGCTGGGCGGTGTCGGCCGGGTCGAAGCCCGGCCAGCCGCTGGTGCCCGTGTGCGCGATCAGCTCGGCCGCCATGCGGTTGAGCGCGGGGTAGAACCACTCGGCGTGGCCAGCCTGGCGCGCCAGGGCTTCGGCCCGCCGGTAGTGCAATGCCATCTGTTCGATGGCCCGCGCGGCGGGGCGGCTCTGCCCGGCCGCGGTCTCCAGCAGGTGCAGCCGCTTGTGTGCGGAGCCCAGCAGGCTCTCGCGTTCGATGCTGGGGCAGATGGCCACCAGTGCGCCGAGCTGGCCGAGCGCGGCCTGGATGTCCCGGCGCCCCTGGGCCATCAGCCGTTGCTGCGTGCGGGCCGGGCGCTGCTCGCGGTGGGCCAGCTCCACCCGCTCCCAGGCCAGGCGTGCGCTCAGGTTGGCGAGCTGCTCGCTGGCCTTGACGGAGGCGCTGGCGTCGTTGGCGGCGAGCGCGCGGCGGTACCAGTGGATGGCGCGCTCGATGTCGTGCGCGGCCGCGCAGGCCACGCCAAAGGCCTCGGCCACCGCGCCCATGCCGCCCCATTCGACTTCAAAACGCGCTTCCAGGTGGCGGATCTTTTCGCGCTGGGCCTCGGGCGCGGCGCCCTGGGTGCTGCTCTCCACGGCCAGCGTTTCCAGCGCCAGTGTCAAAGCCACCGGGGACGCGATGGCGGCGTAGGCCTGTCCCACCGGCGCTCGCGCCCGGTTCGGGTCGCGGTGGTCGGGTTGCCAGACCCACTCCGGGTCGCCATAGCACTGGTAGGCGGCCCAGGTGTTGCCCTGGGGGTTGGCCTCGTAAGCTGCCACTCGGCCAGCATGCACTGCATCCATGAAGCGCTCGCCGCGCAGCAGCGCCTGGTAGAAGGCGATGGCGAAGCGGTTGGCGGCGTCGTCCTCCACCGCCCAGCCCGCCGCGACCACGCAGCGCACGCCGATGCGGATCAGCTGCTTGGCCACGCCCGCGGCGAAGGCGGCGCGGTCGTAGCCCTGCAGCAGGTGGTGCGGGTCGGCCGCGAGGTGGCAGCAGTTGAGGAACACCAGCTCGGGCACCACGCGCATGGCTTCCACCTCGCGCGGGCCGAGGAAGGTGCCGTCGCTCAGCACCACGCCGCGCAGCACCGGGGCCTGGCCTTCGCGCTGTAGCTCGGGCTCGCCGTGCCCCGCGATGTGCACGATGCGGTAGGGCCGGGCCAGCAGGGCGTTTGTGACGGTGGCCGCATCGGCGCCCAGAAAGTCGCCGGGGGCGATGAGCGCGTGCACTCGGTCCGCGTCCAGTCCGCTCGGGCCGCTCAGGGCCTGCACCACCGCCACGGCCTCGGCGCGCGCGGCCGGCAGCGGCGGGTAGAGCACGGGGTCGCACAGCGGCTCGCCGATCACCAGCACCGCGTCTTCGATGCGCGCGTCGCTCACCTGGCCGCGAAAGCGCACGGTGCGCAGTTTGCGCAGCAGCTTGTTGCGGATGGTCCAGGGCTGGGTGGGGCCGCCGCGCCCGTCGTTCGGCGCGTCCAGCAGTTCCCAGGGGATGCCGGCCGTGCCGTCGTTGAGCTCGAGCAGCAGCTCGCTGCTGCCGCGCAGGCTGGCCTCCATCTCCACCGGCACCAGGAGCTGGAACAGCGTGCGGCCGATCTGTGGATCGCGGTTGGCGTCGTTCGAGGCCCGCCGCACCAGTTCGCTCACCAGCCGGGCCTGCGTGGCCTGCACGCGCGCCTCGGAGCGGGCGCGCTGGGTGTCCAGGGTGTAGGTGATGATGGGTTCGCCCGCCTCGTTCTTTTCCGAAATGGCGCTGATGAAGTCGTGGCCGGTGCCGCGGTAGCCGCTCTCCAGCGGGCGGCGCAGCGCGCCGATGCCCGAGACCACGGTGGGGCTGAGCGCGTAGTGCTCGGGCGCCGACAGGGCCAGCAGGTGCAGGGCATGCCAGGCCTCGGTGGCGCGGTCCAGGTAGAGCTCGATCAGGCGCAGGTGACCGACCTGCGGCCAGCCATGGGCCTGCAGTTTTTCGTTGGCCTCGCGCACGCCTTGGGCCACCGCCTGGGCCGCCGCCGCCGCCGTCACGCCGACACCTCCGCTGCCGATCAGCGTGGCGCACAGCTCGAACTGCGCCGCGGCGCTGCCCGGCGTTTCGGCCACGCGCTGCGCCCAGGCCAGCGTGGCCTGGCGCACCGTGTGGACCATGTCGGCGCCGCGCAGCTTGCCTTCCTCGCCCAGCCCGGCCACCACCACGTGGGGCGGGCGCGGCAGCGCCAGCGGGCTGTCGGGGTCCTGCCGGTGGTTGATGAAGAACTGGTGCGAACCCGGCGCCTCGGGGTACAGGCCCACGGCCAGCGAGGCCGACATGGCGCCGCCGATGAACTGGTCGACCACGCCCTCGGTGCCGGTCAGGGTCGAGGCGCCGTAGTGCCCCACCATCACGGTGGCGCTGATGAACTTGAGGTTGCCGTTGTGCACGCTGATGCGCAGCGCGCTGCGCTGGGGCCGCACCGGGCGCGGTGCCTCGTCGTCCAGGCGGAACACCTCGCTCGGTTCGGTGGGGGGCTGCTGCGGTCCGCTGCGCTGGCGCGATGGCCGGCTGCGCACCCGCGCCGCCGCCCCCGCTGCGGCCCCGCGGGCGGTGGTGACCGGCGGCAGGCGCTGGGTGTCGCCGTGCTGGAGCAGCTCCCGGTAGGCCTCGAAGGCGTCTTCGGCGTCGGCCAGGCCGCCGTGTTCGCAGTCCACCCGCCAGGCCTTCACGCCGGGCAGCAGCGCGCTGTCGAGCGTGACGCGGCCGTCGCCGTCGTCCGGGGCGTCCAGGTACACCAGGCCTTCGCTTCCGCTGAGCTCGAAGCCGGCCGGCGTGAAGCGCGCATGGCCGACCACCACCAGCACCCGGTCGTGAAAACGCTCCAGCTCGTTGGTGCGCTGCTGGTCCAACCGCTGGTGCAGGGCGACGGCCTGGTCGAGCACCGCTTGTGGTGGCACGCCCCAGCGGTAGACGTTGCGCTGGCTCTCGCCGTCGTGCCACCAACTGGCGTCCTGCAGCAGGGCCATGTCCTGCTCGGCCAGCGCCTTCCAGCGCTCGCTGCGCTGCAGCCCGAGCGAGGCGTCGAGCAGGCCGGCCTGCAACTGGATGAAGCCGGGCATGGCGGCCATGATCTGGCGCGCCAGGTGGTCCTGGAACGGCAGGCCGAACGCGGCCAGCGCGTTGCCAAAGCGGTCGTCGCCCGAGAGCACCTGCATGGGGACGAACGAGCCGCCGTTGGGTGTGCCCAGCATCAGCAGGCGCGAGCCGGGCCGCTCCAGCCAGCGCTGCCACACCTCGGGCCGCTCCAACTGCACGGTGCGGGCCACCAGCCCGCCCATGGAGTGCGCGAGCAGGTGCACCGGCTGGCCGGTGGCGCTGCGCGCGCTCAGGGCCTGGTCCATGGCATCGGCCAGGCGGCGGGCTTCCTGCTCGATCGGGCGGCGCCAGTCGAAGGCGAACTCGATCACTTCGTGGCTGCGCGAGAGGAATTCGGCCAGATCGTCGTAGCTGCGGCCCATGGCGCCGTCTGGCCGCACGTTGCGTGCGTCTTCGCGGTAGGCGAGCCGGCCCAGGCCGCCCAGGATGCGCATGCTCAGCCAGACCCGCTTGCCGTCCACGCTGAGGTGGCTGCCCAGGATGCCGGGCAACAGGATCACCGCCGGGCGCGAGGCCGCGGGCTCGACCAAGGCCTCGCGTGGCATACCGCGCAGGCCGTCGCTGGAACTGCCGGCCCACGACATCGGGCCGATGGGGCGAAAGCCCGCGGGCGTGTCCTGCGTGAGGCCGCTGCACACGGCCTCGGCGGTGCGCGGGTTGCTGAAGTAGCCAAAGTGCGTGACCTGGCCGCCCTGGTCCAGCAGGAAGCTGGCCGCCGCGTGGCCCCCGGCCGGCGTGCGCGGGCCGCCGCCGTACATGGAGCGCGTCTGCACCACGAGGTCGTTGTCGGTCCAGTAGAAAGCGTCGGCCAGCAGGGTCTTGACCCAGGCCGTCACGGAGTCGCCTTCGATGTCGCCGGCGACCACGCGCAGTTGCCCGGGCAGCGGGCCGTCGCCGCCGTGCAGCCACTGCACCAGCGGGCTCTGCGGCGTCATGGCTTCCAGGCCGGGCAGCAGCGCGGGGTCGGTGCGGTGGCTGGCCACCTCGGCCACGAAGTCGAGCAGGGCGGGCGCCACCGGGATGCCGGCGAGTTCCAGCGTCCACTTCAGCACCGACACATAGGCGTCCAGCCGCCGCGAGGCCAGCAGCGTGCCACGCGCCGGGCAGGCCACGCGCACCACCCGCTCGATGCGGATGTCGCGCCCCTGGAGTTCGGCGGCCAACTGGCGCAGAGCGCTCAGCTGCACCCGGTGCGCGCCGCCCTTGAACGGCGCGAGCAATGCTTCGGACAGGGTGGGCTGGGCGCAGACCCGGGCCAGCACCTCAGCCACCAGGCCGCCGCGCGAGTGCGTGAGCAGGTGCACGCGCGCGCCATCGGGCAGGGCACGCGCGAGCATGAGCGCGTTGTCGATCGGGCTGGCGGTGAGCGTCGGGTGGTCCAGCCCGTACACCCGCTGGCCGTAGTGTGCGAACAGATCGCGGACCTTTTGCGGGTGCTGTTGCCACAGCTTGCCGAAGGTGCCGTGGGTGTCGGAAAACGTGCCGTGCAGCAGCACCAGCAGGGGCTCGCCGGGGTCCGCGGCGGGCACACGGGCGAGCTTGTGGCCACTGGCCTTGAGCGGCGCGCCCAGGGCGTCGGCGCTCAGGCGGTACACGCCGGGGTCCACCTGCTGGTCCAGCCGGGCCCCGATCCGGGCCGCTGCGAGCTCGCTCACCGGCCCGCTGAACAGATCGGTCACCACCTCGATGCCCGAGAGCAGCGCCTCGCCCAGCCGACCGCGCGTGGCGGCGCGTGGGCCGCCGGCCGCGGGGGTGCCCTGCCAGCCGAGTTCGACCGGCACCACCACCTCGTTCGGCGCGACGTCGGTCGCGTCACCCGGGCGCGAGGCGCCGCGCACGGCGCTGCGTGTCAGGCCCGACTGCGCCAGCATCAGGTCGCGCGCGGTCTCGGGGTGCAGCATCAGCGAAGGGCCGTTGGCGATGTGCAGCACCACCGCATCCAGCCCCGGGCGCGCGGTCATGCGCACCGTGTCGTTGCCGCTGCTGCGGCGCGCGCCCGGTTGCACTTTCTGAATGACCTGGCCGCGCCCGCCGAATCCGCTGGGAAGGGCCGGGCCACCCCGGGGGGCGCCGCCGGTCTGCAGCATCTGGCCGCGGACGACGAAGGTGATGGCGGATGCCGGGCCGGTGCGGACCACGCCGGGACCGGTGCGCCGCGAGCGGCCCGGGGGCTCCTGGGGGGCGTTGACGACTGGTTTGCGGGCCATGATGTCCTCCCCGGGGTCAAGGCTTCAAACGGTGCAATTCGTCACAAATTCTGTTCCTGTCGCTGGGACGGCGCCCATCGCAAGTTGTAAGCGTTTGTCTCGCGCGCCGCACCCGGCGGGTTCTGGCGTTCGCCAGAAAGCGGCAAGGGCCGAAGGCATCACACCTTCGGCCCTTGGCCCTTGGGATCAGGTGCTCAGGTTCAGTGGCCCGACGCACCCGATGCACCGATGCCGGTTTCCGAGCGCACCTGCTGCGCCAGGAAGCCGCCCCGGTCGACCTTGGCGCGCTGGCTGTTGTCGAGGATGGAGAACAGCCAGATGCCCACGAAGCCGATGGTCATGGAGAACAGGGCCGGCGAGGTGTAGGGGAACAGCGCCGAGCCCTTGGGGTTGCCCAGGGTCACTTCCCACACCGAGGGCGAGACCACGGTGAGCACCACCGACGAGATCAGGCCCAGGAAGCCGCCGATCACCGCGCCCTTGGTGGTGCAGTCTTTCCACAGCACGCTCATGAACAGCACGGGGAAGTTGGCCGAGGCCGCGATCGCGAACGCCAGCGACACCATGAAGGCGATGTTCTGTTTCTCGAAGGCGATGCCCAGCACCACGGCGATGATGCCCAGTGCGATCGTCGTCGCCTTGGACACGCGCAGCTCCGAGGCACTGTCGGCCTGGCCCTTCTTGATCACGGTGGCGTAGAGGTCGTGCGACACGGCCGAGGCGCCCGACAACGTGAGGCCCGCCACCACCGCGAGGATGGTGGCGAAGGCCACAGCGGAGATGAAGCCCAGGAACACGTTGCCGCCCACGGCGTTGGCCAGGTGCACCGCCGCCATGTTGTTGCCGCCCAGCAGGCCGCCCTTGGCGTCGAGGAACTGCGGGTTGATCAACACGAAGGTGATGGCGCCGAAACCGATGATGAAGGTCAGCAGGTAGAAGTAGCCGATCCAGCCGGTGGCCCACATCACCGACTTGCGCGCTTCCTTGGCGCTGGGCACGGTGAAGAAGCGCATCAGGATGTGCGGCAGGCCGGCGGTGCCGAACATCAGTGCCATGCCGAAGCTGATGGCCGAGATCGGGTCCTTCACGAAGTTGCCCGGGCCCATGATCGACTGGCCCGCCGCGGTGGCGGCCTCGGCGATCTTGCCGTCCTTGAGCGCGAGGTCGGTCTTGATCTGCACCGCGCTGGCGAACATGGCCTCGGGGCTGAAGCCGAAGTGCCACAGCACCGACAGCGCCATGAAGGTCGCGCCACCCAGCAGCAGGCAGGCCTTGATGATCTGCACCCAGGTGGTGGCCGTCATGCCGCCGAACAGCACGTAGACCATCATGAGCGCGCCCACGATGATCACGGCGATGTAGTACTCCAGGCCGAACAGCAGCTTGATGAGCTGGCCGGCGCCGACCATCTGCGCGATCAGGTAGAAGGCCACCACCACCAGCGTGCCCGAGGCCGCGAAGATGCGGATGGGAGTCTGATTGAAGCGGAAGGCGGCCACGTCGGCGAAGGTGAACTTGCCCAGGTTGCGCAGGCGCTCGGCCATCAGGAAGGTGATGACGGGCCAGCCCACCAGGAAGCCGATGGAGTAGATCAGGCCATCAAAACCGCTGGCCATCACGGCCGCGGAAATGCCGAGGAACGAGGCCGCCGACATGTAGTCGCCCGCAATCGCCAGACCGTTCTGGAAACCGGTGATGCCACCGCCGGCGGTGTAGAAGTCCGAGGCCGACTTGGTCTTGGCCGCGGCCCATTTGGTGATGAACAGCGTGCCCACCACGAACAGGGCGAACATGCCGATGGCGGTCCAGTTGGTGGCTTGTTTTTCGGCCTGGCCGAGGTCCGCGCCCGCGGCCCAGGCGACCGCCGAGACGCCGAAGAGGGCCAGCAGCGTGAGCAGGCGGCGCGTGTGTGCGTGGAGGAAGTTCACTTGTACACCGCCTGGATGATTGCGCTGGAGAGATCGTCGAACTCGGTGTTGGCGCGTTTGACGTAGATCGCCGTGATGACGATGGTGAAGAGGATCACACCGAAGCCGATGGGAATGCCGAGGGTCATGACGCCGTCGCCCAGCTTCTGGGACAGCAGTTCCTTGTTGAAGGCCACCAGCAGGATGAAGCCGTAGTACACGACCATCATCGCCAGCGTGAGCCACCATCCGAAACGCGAGCGCCTGGCCTTGAGCGCCTGGTATTGCGGGTTGTCCAGAATGCGCTGGACCATGTCGTCTTGCATGAGACCTCCTGAGTGCTGAAGAGGTCCGCAGCGTAGGCGTGGGTACTTACCCGGTACTTACCCCGGTATCAGGGTGGGTGCCCGTTCGCGCCCCTCGATGCCAGTCGTCATCACACCATTTCGTAGGGGCTTACCCTCGGTTTGGAGCTCATCGCCTCCGCCCGAAATTTTGCTGTAAGAAAGCGCTTCCAAAGTCCGCCCGTGACGTCGGAAACCCCCCGGTGGATGGCGTGCAAAACGTGGCGGCGCAAGCCGTCGAAACAGCAAAAGCATCACTCTGAGGAGATGACTTTCATGACAACTGAAAGCGAAAAAAACGCGAAGGCCTATTGGTCTGCGACGTTGGGGTTGCTGACCAAGATCCTGATCATCTGGTTCCTGGTTTCTTACGGCGCAGGCATCCTGTTCGCCGATGCCCTCAACGGCATCAAGCTCGGTGGCTATCCCGTCGGGTTCTGGTTCGCACAACAGGGCTCCATCTATGTGTTCATCGCGCTGATCTTCTATTACGCCAAGAAGATGGGTGACCTTGACCGCAAGTTCGGTGTGCAAGAAGACTAAAAGATAGGACCCACATCATGGATCTGCAAACCACCACCTACCTGTTTGTCGGGGCCAGCTTCGCGCTGTACCTTGGCATTGCCTTCTGGGCGCGCGCTGGCAGCGTGTCCGAGTTCTACGTTGCCGGCGGCGGGGTGCACCCCATCACCAACGGCATGGCCACGGCCGCTGACTGGATGTCGGCCGCGTCCTTCATCTCCATGGCTGGTCTGATCTCCAACATGGGCTACGGCGGTGCCGTGTTCCTGATGGGCTGGACCGGCGGCTATGTGTTGCTGGCCATGCTGCTGGCACCGTACCTGCGCAAGTTCGGCAAGTTCACCGTGCCTCAGTTCATTGGCGACCGCTTCTATTCGAAGACCGCCAGCACCGTGGCCGTGATCTGTCTGCTGACCGCCTCCACCACCTACATCATTGGTCAGATGACCGGTGTGGGCGTGGCGTTCTCGCGTTTCCTGAACGTGTCGAGCGACACCGGCATCTACATCGGCCAGGCCATCGTGTTCTTCTATGCGGTGTTCGGGGGCATGAAAGGCATCACCTACACCCAGGTGGCGCAATACATCGTGCTGATCTTCGCGTACATCATTCCCGCGATCTTCATCTCCCTGAACCTGACCGGCAGCTTCTTGCCGCAACTGGGCCTGGGTGCTGATCTGGCTGGAACCGATACAGCGTTGCTGGCCAAGCTGGACCAGGTCGTCACCGACCTCGGATTCAACCAGTACACCACGACTTCTGCAGGAAGCATGCTCAACATGTTCTTCTACACCGTGTCGCTGATGATCGGTACCGCCGGCCTGCCCCACGTGATCGTGCGTTTCTTCACCGTGCCGAAGGTGGCCGACGCTCGTGCCTCCGCCGGTTGGGCCCTGGTCTTCATCGCCCTGCTGTACACCACGGCGCCTGCCGTGGGTGCCATGGCCAAGCTGAACCTGCACAGCACGGTCAACACGGCGGTGATGAGCAATGGCGACCTGTACGCCACCGAATCCAGCCTCAAGAACGAAGACCGTCCGGACTGGATGAAGCGCTGGGAAAAGACCGGTCTGCTGAAGTGGGAAGACAAGAACGCCGACGGCCGCATCCAGTACTACAACGACGCGACGAAGAACGAAATTGCCAAGAGCAAGGCCACAGCCGCAGGCTGGAAGGGCAACGAGCTGACCGTGAACGCCGACATCATCGTGTTGGCCAACCCGGAAATCGCGCTGCTGCCCAACTGGGTGATCGCGCTGGTGGCTGCCGGCGGTATCGCTGCTGCGCTGTCCACTGCCGCGGGTTTGTTGATGGCCATTTCCTCTGCCGTGTCGCACGACCTGATCAAGAACGTGTTCAACCCGAACATCTCTGAAAAGGGCGAGCTGCTCGCGGGCAAGATCGCCATGGCGGTCGCCATCGTGCTGGCCGGCTGGCTGGGCCTCAATCCTCCGGGCTTCGCGGCCGGCACCGTGGCACTGGCATTCGGCATTGCCGCTTCGTCGATCTTCCCTGCCATCATGATGGGCATCTTCAGCCGCACCATGAGCGACAAGGGCGCCATCGCCGGCATGTTGTCTGGCCTGCTGGTCACGCTGTTCTACGTGTTCGCCCACAAAGGCCTGTTCTTCATCAAGGGCACGGACTTTGTCGACATGGTCGGCGGCGTCAACGGCTGGTTCGGCATCACGCCGGAAGCCGTGGGTACCGTGGGTGCCATCGTCAACTTCACCGTGGCCTTCCTGGTGAACAAGCTGACCGCTCCGGCACCAAAACACATCCAGGAACTCGTGGAGTCGATCCGCGTGCCCAAGGGTGCCGGTGCTGCAACCGGGCACTGAGCGCGCTGGTTGATTTCGCACAGGACTGGCTCGCCAGGACTGTGTGCGCAAGGCCCCGTCGGGTGACCGATGGGGCTTTGTTTTTCCGGCCCGGCCTGGGGGACAATGCCGGCGAGCCGGGTCGGTGTTTCCATCGGGCACTTCGCAAAACATTGAAACCCATCGTTGGTTACGTGGTTTTGCAAAGTCTCTGAACGAGGCAAACAAAGGATGTTGGAATGGACTTTGGTTTGAGCGTTTTCCCCATACGCATCATTTTTTTTCTGGCCCTGTTTCCCGTGGCGTTCTTCTGGCTGCGTCGGACCTGGCGCATTCTCGTGAAGCGGGACTTCTCGGAAGTGGCTCTGAAGAAGGGGCTTCCACCCGCCAATGCCGAGAAATACGCGCCTTACGAGATGGCCATCAACGGCATCGCGGGCGTGGTGATGGTGGGTGTGATCGTGGCGGTGTTGCTGGGCCAGCTCGACTACGACACCTGGGTGGCCATTGCGGGTTCCACCCTTTGGCTCAAACTGTTTGCGTCCTTCGCCCTGGGGCGCCAGGCGCACGGGCTGGGCCCGGGCCGAAAAAAAGCCAACCCCGATCAACCGGGTTGAGAGCCCGAGGGGCGGGGCTCAGTACTCCAGCCGCTCCGGGCGGATCTCCTGCAGGATGGTGGTGGCGATTTCCTCGATCGACTTGGTCGTCGTGGAGAGCCAGCGGATGCCCTCGCGGCGCATCATGCCTTCGGCCTCGCTGACCTCCATGCGGCAGTTGTCCAGACTGGCATAACGCGAGTTTGGCCGGCGCTCGTTGCGGATCTCGGACAGGCGCTCGGGCGCGATCGTCAGGCCAAAAATCTTCTTGCGGTGCGGCACCAGGGCCGGCGGCAGCTTGCGGCGTTCGAAATCTTCCGGGATCAGTGGGTAGTTCGACGCCTTCAGGCCGTGCTGCATGGCCAGGTAGAGCGAGGTCGGCGTCTTGCCGCTTCGGCTCACACCCACCAGGATCACGTCCGAGCCGGCCAGATCGCGGTGGCTCTGGCCGTCGTCGTGCATGAGCGAGAAATTGATGGCCTCGATGCGGTCGTGGTACTCCTTGCTTTTGGATACATCCGAGAAGCGGCCCACGCGATGGTTCGACTTGATGCCCAGCTCGACCTCCAGGGGTTCCACGAAGGTGCCGAACATGTCCAGGATCATGCCGTTGCAGTGCTCCTTGACGACGCGCAGAACGTCCATGTTCACCACGGTGGTGAACACCAGCGGGCGCCGACCCTCGACCTCAGCCGTGTGGTTGATCTGACGCACCGCCTGGTGGGCCTTGTCCACGCTGTCCAGGAAGGGCAGGCGCACGCGGCGCACCTGGGTTTCGAACTGGGCCAGGATGGCGTTGCCAAAGGTCTCGGCCGTGATGCCGGTGCCGTCGGAGACAAAAAAGACCGTTCTGGTGGGCATGGTGGGGGGGGCGGATGGTGTGGCGGGATGTTCGGACCCGGGGAACGGAGTGTTTCAGCCTCGTCAGCTTGGATGCAACCTCTGTCAGGGTGGCACCCTACAATGTCAGGTTCGGGTCGTGGCGCCATTATCAATCGCGCCAACCCGTCCGATTTCAGCCCTTTGCCCGGCGACGGACCCATAACAGAACCACAGGTCAGGAGCGCGGCGCATGGAGCCCCCGGTTTTTTAACTTGAGCGGAGTCTATCCATGTCCAACCTGTTTTCCCCGACCGATCTGGTCGTGCCCTTCGAGCATCTGCGGATGAGCGACGTCGAAGCCGTCGGTGGCAAGAACGCCAGCCTCGGCGAGATGATCTCGCAACTGCCGCAAGGTGTGAAAGTGCCCACCGGCTTCGCCACCACGGCACACGCTTTTCGCGAGTTCCTGAAGTACGACGGCCTGACCGACCGTATCAACGCCCGCCTGAACGCGCTCGACACCGAAGACGTGCGTGCCCTGGCCGAGGCCGGCGCGGAGATCCGGGCCATGGTGGAGAACCAGCCGTTCCCCGCCGATCTGGAAAAGGCCATCCGCGACGCCTTCGTCACCCTGGTGGGTGACAACGACAAGGCCACCTTCGCCGTGCGCTCGTCGGCCACCGCCGAAGACCTGCCCGATGCTTCGTTCGCCGGCCAGCAGGAAACCTTCCTCAACGTGCACGGCATCGAAGAGGTGCTGCACAAGATGAAGGAGGTGTTCGCCTCCCTGTACAACGACCGCGCCATCAGCTACCGCGTGCACAAGGGTTTTGCCCACGCCGACGTGGCCCTGTCCGCCGGTGTGCAGCGCATGGTGCGCTCCGACACCGGCGCCGCCGGCGTGATGTTCACCATCGACACCGAGTCGGGCTTTGAAGACGTGGTCTTCATCACCTCCAGCTACGGCCTGGGCGAGACGGTGGTGCAGGGCGCCGTGAACCCCGACGAGTTCTACGTGCACAAGCCCATGCTCAGGGCTGGCAAGCGCGCGCTGATCCGCCGCAACCTGGGCTCCAAGCTGATCCAGATGACCTTCAGCACGGCCGAGGAAAAGGCCCAGAGCGGCAAGCTGGTCAAGACCATCGACGTGCCGGTCGAGCAGCGCAACCGCTACAGCCTGACCGACGCCGACGTGGAGCAACTGGCGCAGTACGCGCTGGTGATCGAGCAGCACTACGGCCGCCCGATGGACATCGAGTGGGGCAAGGACGGCACCGACGGCCAGCTCTACATCCTGCAGGCCCGCCCCGAAACCGTGAAGAGCCAGAGCGCCGGCAAGACCGAAGTCCGCTACAAGCTCAAGGGCAAGGGCAGCGTGCTGGCCTCGGGCCGCGCCATCGGCCAGAAGGTCGGTACCGGCCCGGTGCGACTGGTGCACAACATCAGCGAGATGGACAAGGTCAAGCCCGGCGACGTGCTGGTGACCGACATGACCGACCCGAACTGGGAGCCGGTGATGAAGCGCGCCAGCGCCATCGTGACCAACCGGGGCGGCCGCACCTGCCACGCGGCCATCATCGCGCGCGAGCTGGGCATCCCGGCCGTGGTGGGCTGTGGCGACGCCACCGAAACCCTCAAGGACGGCACCCTGGTGACGGTGAGCTGCGCCGAGGGCGATACCGGTCACATCTACGACGGTCTGCTCGAAACCGAGGTCACCGAAGTGCAGCGCGGCGAGATGCCCCCGCTGGACGTGAAGATCATGATGAACGTGGGCAACCCCCAGCTGGCGTTCGATTTCGCGCAGATCCCCAACGGCGGCGTGGGCCTGGCGCGGCTGGAGTTCATCATCAACAACAACATCGGCGTGCACCCCAAGGCCATCCTGGACTACCCGCAGATCGACGCCGACCTGAAGAAGGCGGTGGAGTCGGTGGCCCGTGGCCACGCCTCGCCGCGCGCCTTCTACGTGGACAAGGTGGCCGAGGGTGTGGCCACCATCGCCGCGGCCTTCTGGCCCAAGCCGGTGATCGTGCGCCTGTCGGACTTCAAGTCCAACGAGTACCGCAAGCTGGTCGGTGGCAGCCGCTACGAGCCCGATGAAGAAAACCCCATGCTGGGCTTCCGTGGCGCGGCGCGCTACATCAGTGATGACTTCCGTGAAGCCTTCGCCATGGAATGCGAAGCCATCAAGCGTGTGCGCGAAGACATGGGCCTGACCAACGTGCAGGTGATGGTGCCTTTCGTGCGCACGCTGGGCCAGGCGCAGCGCGTGACCGAGCTGCTGGCCGAGAAAGGTTTGAAGCGCGGCGAGACCGGGCTCAAGGTCATCATGATGTGCGAGATCCCGAGCAACGCGGTGCTGGCGCACGACTTCCTGCAGTACTTCGACGGCTTCTCCATCGGCTCCAACGACCTGACCCAGCTCACCCTGGGCCTGGACCGCGACTCCGGCCTGGAGCTGCTGGCGCACGACTTCGACGAGCGCGATCCGGCCGTCAAAGCGCTGCTGAAACTGGCGATCGGCGCCTGCAAGGCCGAGGGCAAATACGTCGGCATCTGCGGCCAGGGCCCCAGCGACCACCCCGACTTCGCCCAGTGGCTGCGCGACGAGGGCATCAGCTCCATTTCGCTGAACCCGGACTCGGTGGTGGACACCTGGCAACTGCTGGCGTCGTCGGCAAAACCATAATGCGGCGCGGCGGGCCCGCGTTGCGTTGAATCAGGCGGCAGGGTGCAGACCCTGTCGCCTTTTTTGTGGCCCCGTGTTTGTGCGCCGATGTTTGTGCACCCCAGCGTAAGCGGTCGGTCAGTGCGTGGGGCACAATCGTCGGCGAGGGGTCGCGGCCAAGCACCGCAGCCACCGCACGAGGAGACACGCATGTTTCAAGGTCTTGCCGCCCAGCGCCTGGTGGCCCTGTTCTTTGCCGGCTGGGCGTTGTTCAACTTTCCGCTGCTGGCGCTCTGGGACCACGATGTCCGGGTGTTCGGCCTGCCGCTGTTTCCGCTGGCCTTGTTCGTGGTCTGGGCGCTGTTGATCGCCGCCTTGGCCTGGGTGGTCGAACGCGACACCGACGCCAGCGCCACCGACTGACCCCAGCCAGGACCGGTCATGCTCTCCGCCCCACTGGTCATCGGCGTCTCGTTTGCCTATCTGCTGCTGCTGTTCGCGGTGGCGCACTGGGCCGATCGGCGGGCCGCACAGGGGCGCTCGGTCATCGCCAGTCCCTGGGTCTACGCGCTGTCGCTGGCTGTCTATTGCACCGCCTGGACCTACTTTGGCAGTGTGGGCCGGGCCGCCACCGCCGGGGTCTGGTTCCTGCCCATCTACCTTGGCCCCATGCTGGCCATGATCCTGGCCTGGATGGTGGTGCGCAAGATGATCCGCATCGCCAAGACCTGGCGCATCACCTCGATCGCCGACTTCATCGCCAGCCGCTACGGCAAGAGCCCCTTGCTGGCCGGGCTGGTGACGCTGATCACCGTGGTGGGCATCGTTCCCTACATCGCGCTGCAGCTCAAGGCCATCTCCAGCGGCTACGCTGTGCTGACCTCGCCCCTGGGCCAGCCCGCCGTGCAGAGCGCGCAGTGGTGGACCGACAGTACGCTCTACCTGGCGATCGCCCTGGCCGGCTTCACCATCGTCTTCGGTGCCCGGCACCTGGACAGCACCGAGCGCCACGAGGGCCTGGTGGCCGCGATCGCGTTCGAGTCGGTGGTGAAGCTGGTGGCGTTCCTGGCGATCGGCCTGTTCGTGAGCTTCGGGTTGTTCGGCAACCCGGCCCGGTTGTTTGACCAGGCCCAGTCGGTGGATGAACTGCGCCGCCTGCTGCAGTTCGGCCAGGGCCAGCCTTTCGCCTATGCGCAGTGGCTGGGCCACACGCTGCTGGCCATGTTGTCGGTGATCTTCCTGCCGCGGCAGTTCCAGATGATGGTGGTGGAGAACGTGGATGAGCGGCACCTGCGGCGCGCGGTCTGGGCGTTTCCGCTCTACCTCTTGCTCATCAACCTGTTCGTGCTGCCCATCGCCATGGGCGGACTGCTGCATTTCGGCCCTGGGCAGATGAACCCCGAGACCTTCGTGCTGTCGCTGCCGCTGTCGCAGGGTCACCATGCGCTGGCACTGTTCGCCTTCGTGGGGGGGCTGTCCGCCGCCACCGGCATGGTGATCGTGGAGGCGATCGCGGTCTCCACCATGGTGTGCAACGACCTCGTCATGCCGCTGCTGCTGCGCATGCGCCGCTTCGGCGCGCGCGCCAGCGGCGACCTCACCACGCTGCTGCTGACCATCCGCCGCCTGGCGATTCTGGGCATCCTGCTGCTGGGCTACCTGTATTTCCACCTCGCGGGTGAGGCCTATGCGCTGGTGAGCATCGGCCTCATCAGCTTTGCGGCGGTGGCGCAGTTCGCCCCGGCCTTGCTGGGCGGCATGTACTGGAAGGGCGGCACCCAGGGCGGCGCGCTCACGGGCCTGCTGCTGGGCTTCGGTTTCTGGGCCTACACCCTGATGCTGCCTTCGCTGGCCAAGTCGGGCTGGCTGCCGGGCGACTTCCTGGCGCACGGTCTCTGGGGGCTGGGCTGGCTCCAACCTGAGGCCTTCCTGGGCCTGGTCGGCCTGGACAACATCACGCACTCGCTGTTCTGGAGCCTGCTGGCCAATCTGGTGGGCTATGTGGGGGTCTCGCTGTGGCGCCCGCCCTCGGCGCGCGAGACCAGCCAGGCCCTGTTGTTCGTGGACGTGTTTCACCGCGCCTCGGGCTCGCGGCCAGTGTTCTGGCAAGGCAAGGCCCAGGTGTCCGCTCTGTTGCCGCTCGCTGGCCGGTTTCTGGGGGTGGAGACCGCGCAACGCCTCTTCAACGAGTACGCCCAGAGCGTGGGGGTGGGCCACATCGACCAGATTCCCGCCGACGCGCGGCTGGTGCATTTCGTGGAAACACAGCTGGCCGGTGCCATCGGTAGCGCATCGGCGCGCGTGATGGTGGCCTCGGTGGTGGAGGAGGAGGCGTTGAATCTGGACGACGTGATGCGCATCCTCGACGAGGCCTCGCAGCTGCGCGCCTACTCGCACGCGCTGGAAGATAAGTCGCGCTCGCTCGAACGCGCCACCAACGAGCTGCGCGAAGCGAACGAAAAACTCAAGAGCCTGGACCGGCTCAAGGACGACTTCATGTCGTCGGTGACGCACGAGCTGCGCACGCCCTTGACGTCGATCAGGGCCCTGTCGGAGCTGATGCGGGACGATGATCACATGGACCTGCCGCAGCGACAGCAGTTTCTGGGCATCATCGTGACCGAGGCCGAGCGCCTGAGCCGCCTGGTGAACCAGGTGCTGGACATGGCCAAGATCGAGGCCGGGCATGCCGAGTGGCACAACACCGAGGTGGACATGCGCAAGCTGCTGGAGCAGGCGGCGGGCAGCATGGGCGAGACCTACCGTGAGCGGGGTGTGGCGCTCGAACTGCGTTTGCCCGCTTCGGTGGCGCCGCTGTGGGCTGATCGCGACCGCATCACCCAGGTGGTGCTGAACCTGCTGTCGAACGCGGCCAAGTACGCGCCACGCGACATCGGCCGGGTGGTGATGAGCCTGCGATCGGTGGAGGGGGGGGTGGAGGTCGAGGTGCAAGACAACGGCCCGGGCATCGCGCAGGACCAGCAGACCATGGTGTTCGAGAAATTCCGCCAAGTGTCGGGCGACGAGCACTACCGCCCGGGTGGGACCGGCCTGGGCCTGCCCATCAGCCGCCAGATCGTGGAACACTTTGGTGGCCGCATGTGGCTGCACTCCAGCCCGGGGCAGGGCGCGCGCTTCGGCTTTTTCCTGCCCCGCGCGGACCCCACGCGCGACAACGGATCACACGGGATGGCGGCGCATGAAGCCGGCATCCACCTCACAGGAGAACAGACATGAGCCAGAAGATACTGATCGCCGACGACGAGCCCAACATCCTGATTTCGCTCGAGTTCCTGATGAAGCGGGAAGGCTACGACGTGGTGGTGGCGCGCGACGGGCAGGAGGCCATCGACGCCATCGTGCGCGAGCGCCCGGCGCTGGTGCTGCTGGACGTGATGATGCCGGTCAAGACCGGGTTCGACGTCTGCTGTGAAGTGCGGGCCCATGAGCTGGTGCGCGACACGCCGATCCTCATGCTCACCGCCAAGGGGCGCGACACCGACGTCGCCAAGGGCCTCGCGCTGGGCGCCAACGCCTACATGACCAAGCCGTTTTCCACCAAGGAACTGGTACAGAAGGTCAGGGAGATGCTCGGAGCCGCCACATGAGCGGTCATCGCAAGACCGACCGGCGGTTGTGGTGGCTGCTGGGGGTGGCGGCCGTGGTGTCCATCGCCTGGCTGCTGGCGACCTTCGCGCTGGTGGGCGCGACCCTGGAGCCGCAGGACCGCAACACGGTGTGGGGCCTGCTGGAAAACCGCCTGACGCTGATCTGCCTGACCTGGGGTGTGGGCATGGCCGCCATCGCTTGGGGTCTGATGCGCTGGTTCGATCATTGGGTCACGCCCTCGGTGCAGCTGGCCGAAGAGGCGCAGGTGCTGCTGCGCACCGACGTCGTGCGCAACCTGCACCCCAAAGGCAATGTCGAGACCAAGGTATTGGCCGACCTGTTCAACCAGCTCGTGGTCCAGCGCGAAGACCTGCGCCGTCAGATGGATGCGAGGGTGAGCGAGGCGGCCCAGGGCATCGAGCAGGAGCGCTCGCGGCTGGCCGCGCTCATGTCCGAACTCACGCAGAGCGTGGTGGTCTGCAACCTCGATGGGCGCATCCTGCTCTACAACAACCGCGCGCGCATGCAGTTCCGCGCACTCTCGCAGGCGCCCGGGGTGGCCGGTGGGGCCGAGCTGATCGGCCTGGGCCGTTCCATCTACAGCGTGTTCGACCGCAAGCTGGTGGCCCACGCGCTGGAGAACATCCAGCAGCGCATGCTGCGCGGCGCGGGCCAGCCCTCGGCCCAGTTCGTCACCACCACGGCGGCGGGCCAGTTGCTGCGGGTGCAGATGGCGCCGGTGCGCTCGGTGCAGGCCCAGACGGCCGAGTCCGTCGCCGACCGCATCGAGCTGAGCGGCTTCGTGCTGATGCTGGACAACATCACGCGCGACTACGAGGCCGAATCGGCCAAGGACCAGGTGCTGCATTCGCTGACCGAAGGCAGCCGCTCGGCGCTGGCCAACATGCAGGCGGCGATCGACATGCTCGATTACCCCGACCTCGACGCCGCCATGCGTGAGCGCTTCCTGGGCGTGATCCGCGACGAGACACGTTCGCTGAGCCAGCGCATCGCTGCCCTCGAATCGGGGTCGGCCGACAGCCTGAAGACCCGCTGGCCGCTGGAGGACATGCTGGGCGCCGACCTGGTGAACGCGGCCCTGCGCCGCATCGAAATCACCACCGGCCTGCCGGCCTCCAGCATGGAGGTGGATGCCTCGCTGTGGCTCAAGGTGGAGAGTTTTTCGCTGCTGCAGGCGCTGGTGTACCTGACCGGGCGCTTGGCCGACGAGTTCGATGTGCGCTTCGTGCAATTGCGCCTGGGGGCGGCCAGCGGCAGCGCCGGCAAGGCCCAGCTGGACCTGATCTGGTCGGGGCAGGTGATGAGCACCGAGACGGTGATGAGCTGGGAGATGGATCCGATGAAGGTCGGCAACGAGACCACGCGGCTGACGGTGCGCGATGTGGTCGAGCGCCATGGTGGCGCCTTCTGGTTCGAGCGCGAGCGCGTCCGTCACCAGGCCTTCTTCCGCTTCCTGCTGCCCCTGGCCAACCCGCAGGAGCAGGTTGACGCGGCCCTGTTCGTGAAGAGCGAGAGCCGCCCGGAGTATTACGACTTCGATCTGTTCAAGACCACCGAGCAGACGCGCACGCTGGATGATCGCAAGCTCGTTGATCTGGTCTACACCGTATTCGACACCGAGACCACGGGGCTCAACCCGTCGGAGGGCGACGAGATCATCCAGATCGGTGCGACGCGCATCGTCAACGGCAAGCTGCTGCGTCAGGAGTGCTTCGAGCAGTTGGTGGACCCGAAGCGGCCGATCCCCGCCGCGTCGATTCCCATCCACGGCATCCAGCCCGGGATGGTGTTCGGACAGCCCACCATCGATCAGGTGCTGCCCGCGTTTCACGCCTTCGCGCAGGATACCGTGCTGGTGGCGCACAACGCGGCGTTTGACATGCGCTTCCTGCAGCTCAAGGAAAAGCTCACGGGGCTGGTGTTCGACCACCCCGTGCTCGACACCCTGCTGCTCTCGGCGGTGATCCACCCCAACCAGGACTCACACCGCCTGGAGGCGATCGCAGAGCGTTTCAACGTCACCGTCATCGGGCGCCACACCGCCCTGGGCGATGCCATGGTCACGGCCGAGGTGTTCATGAGGCTGATTCCCTTGCTGGCGGAAAAGGGCATCCATACCCTGGGCCAGGCGCGCGAGGCGGCGCAGAAGACGTACTACGCCAGACTCCGTTATTGACCCCCCCGCGCCGGCCTGCGGCCGTCACCCCCCAGGGGGCGGCACTGGCGGCCCGGCGAAGCCGGTTCCGCGGTGCCCTGGAACCACCCCCCCTTTTGAATTGCATCGCCTCTCCGGAGCGCGTGCCCAAACCCAGGATGCGGTGGAACTGGCTTTGCCAGGCCACTCGCATCGCCCCCTGGGGGGTGACGGCCGCAGGCCGGCGCGGGGGGGGTCAAAGCCTATAGCGTTGGCCCAGCACGCTTTGCAGCGACTGCACCACCGTGAACGCATCCTTGAGCTGGGTGCGTTCGAGGTTGGAGATTTCGGCGGGGTCGAGGTGGTTGTCGGGGGGGATGCCCTGGGCGATCTGCCGGGCTTGGTGCTGGATGCGGATGAAGGCCATGAACTCCAACGCGTCGCGCAGGTCGCGTGCGCTCTGTTCGCTGATGGCTCCGCCAGCGGCCGCGCTCAGCAGGCGGTCGTGCGTGTTCACGGCCGCGTCGCCGCCGGCCAGCGCGTACACGCGGGCCAGGTCCACGATGGGCACCACACCGTTGTGCTTGAGGTCGATCGTGCCCTTGTGTTCGCCGCTGCGCGCGGTGGAGATGCCCTTGAATAGGCCCAGCGGCGGCGTGTGGGTGAGCGCGTTACCCACCATGTGCGCCAGGAAGATGGTGTTGCCCTGGGTGCGCTCCAGCACGTCGCGGCGCAGGCCGTCGAGCAGCGCGCTCTGACCATGCACCGCGCGCAGGTCGAAGAACACGCAGGTGAGCATGAGGGCCTTGGGGTCCGGCTGGGCTGTCCAGCGCGCGAAGTAGTCGACCCAGCGCCGGCGCGGCTGGCGCCAGGTATCGGTCATGGCCATCATCTCGCCTGGGCAGTACACATACCCACAGGCGTTCAGCCCGTCGCAGACGAACTGCGAGAGGGACTTGAAATAGGCACCGTGCAGCGCCTCGTCGTAGCTGTCGTCGAGCACCATGCAGTTGTCCTGGTCGGACTTCGCGGTCTGCTCGCTGCGGGCCTGTGAGCCCGCCGCCACCCACACATAGTCCACCGGGGCCGGGCCGAAACGGGCCTCGCCCAGCTGCAGCAGACGGCTGGTGATGGCGTCGGTGATGGCGGTGATGATGTGGCCGGTGCTGTAGGCCGAGGCCTCGGCGGCGGCCAGGCTTTGCTGCAGCCGTTTGATCTTGCCGCTGGCCTGTTGCAAGCCCTCGACCGAGCCCTGCTTGTAGATGTCGCCCGCCAGGTACACCGCTGAGGTGCTGTGCTGTTCGGTCAGGTCGGTGGCGGTGATCATGCCCACGATGCGCTGGCCATCGAGCACCGGCACATGGTGGATGTTGTGGCGCGCCATCAGCAGCAGCGCGTCGAACGCCGGGCTCTGCACGTCGATGGTCATGGGCGCCAGGGTGGCAATGTCGATCAGGGGCCGCGCGGTGTCCAGGCCGGCGGCGATCACCCGGTTGCGCAGATCGCGGTCGGTGACCAGTCCGAACAGGAGGCCCTGCTCCACGATCAGCACCGAGGACACGCGTTGCTCGCTCATGATCTGCGCCGCCTCGCGGATGCTGGTCTGGGGGGGCAGGGTGATCGGCTCGCGCCGGATGATGGAGCGCACCGGTGTGGTCATGAGGTTGAGGGCCGGGTCGGCGCTGCCCACCTCGGCAGCGCCTCGCGAGGAGGTGCTTTCGTGCTCGAGGTGGCGCAGCAAGTAGCCCAGGGCTGGCGTCTCGCCACGCAACTCCTCCAGCAGCGCACTGTCCATGCTCACCAGCTCGCTGGCTGTGCGAGCCTGTGCGCTCCGCACACCGGTGGTCCCCGCGGCCTGCAGGCTGAAGAGCTCTCCCGGTTGGAGGGTCACCACCGGCTGACCTTGTTCGTCCAGCAGCGTCACAGCGCCCGACAGCAGCCAGTGCAGCTCCGGATGTGCGGTGTCGGCCCCATCCAGCGCTTCACCTGGCCCCATTGCATGCACCTCCATGGTGTCGGTCAGGCGGTGCCGGGCCGCATCGGGCAGCAGCCCAAAGATGCGGTGCTGCCGCAGCTGTTCGGACAAAGGCAGGGCAGGGGATGCAGGTTGGATCATGGGGCTGATACCGGTCGCACGGAAGTGCCGTGGATGCTACACCGGCCCCCTGGACAGGATTGCGGGTAAACCCTCAGAGGGTTTGACCTGCATCAGGCCCCGGCAGGCCACTTTTGTAAGAACTCGGTAAGGTCCGAATCCAGAATGGGCTCACCTTTACCAGAAGCTTACATGTTGACACTGATTACCGCCGTCAAACTGGTCGCCGAAATCGCCTTGCTGGCCCTGTTTGGCCAGTGGGTGCTGGGCCTGCTGGCCGGGCAACGCCGGGATCAGAATTTGTTCTATCAGGTCCTGCAACTGCTCGGCAAACCCTTCGTTCGCGTCGCGCGGTGGGTGACGCCCCGATTTGTCCTCGAACGCCACCTGCCTTTGGTGGCGTTTCTCATTCTGGGCTTCGTGTGGCTTGCCGCCACCGCGGCCAAGGTGTCCTACTGCCTGAAGATCGGAGTCGAGCTGTGCCAGTGAACCAGATGCTCAACCGTTTTTTTGTGCGCTGGCAGGTTCGCGTGCTGCTGGTGTTCGGGCAGAAGCGCGCCGCCCTGGAGCGTGTGGAGGGCTGGCTGGCGCAGTGTCCCGACGATCTCCTGGCCCTGGCCACACGGGCCCATTTGCTGGCCGAACTCGGCGACAGGCATGAAGCGCTCCAGACCCTGCAGCATGTGGTGACGCTGCAGCCGGATGGGGCGCCTGGCTGGTTCAACCTGGGTTTCCTGAGCGAAGAGCTGGGCTTGCTGGAGCAGGCCGAGGCCGCCTTTGTGCGCGCCACACAGATCGACCCCCGACTGGACCGGGCCTGGTATGGCCTGGCGCTCAGTCTCATCCGCCAGCGCCGCTTCGATGAAGCGGTGGTCGCTTTGCGGAAGAACACCGAACTGCAACCCATGAGCCCCTACGGCTGGTATCAGCTGGCCCGGGTTCATGTGGACCGGCAAGAGCCTGATGAGGCGGCGAAGATCATTCGCCATCTCCGCCGGTTCGAGCCCAAAGTGGCCGCACAACTGGAGCGCGAAACGGGTCTGGGCCACGCCCAGGCCTGACCAGGCGCTTCGGCCGTGTGGCTGAAAAAGGGGTGGTCGGTGCGAGCCGATCATCGAAAAACGCGAACCGGTTGCAGGCTGCCTTGAGGAGACGGGCGGTGTTCGTGATGTGCCCGAAAGGGTTTCGTTGAAGGAGGTCGATCCCATGGAACTGACTGATAACCACCGCCGCTACTGGCGGAAAAACCTCAACATCACAGCCATATTGCTTGTAATCTGGTTCGTGGTGACATTTGTCGTGAGCTATTTCGCCCGAGAGTTGAGTTTCAACTTCTTCGGTTGGCCGTTCAGTTTCTGGATGGGTGCCCAGGGCGCGCTGGTGGTGTACTGCCTGATCATCGGGTACTACGCTTGGTACATGAACAAACTCGACATCGAACACGGTGTCGAAGAGACCGAGGAGTAACACCATGGCAGGCATGTTCGAAACCAAGGCTGGCATGAGCACCGGGGACTCCAACCGGGCGTTCAAGCAACAGCTCAACAAGGTCTACAAGTGGTACACGGGGGGCTTCTTCGTGTTCGTGATCGCGCTCGCGATCCTGGAACAGCTGGGCCTTTCCCGCGAATGGATCGGCTTCATCTTCCTGCTCGCCACCATCGGCCTGTATGCCGGCATCGGCATCATGAGCCGCACCACCGACGCGGCCGAGTACTACGTGGCGGGGCGGCGGGTCCCGGCGGTCTACAACGGCATGGCCACGGGAGCGGACTGGATGTCGGCCGCTTCCTTCATCGGCATGGCCGGCACGCTCTACCTCACGGGCTACAGCGGCCTGGCCTTCATCATGGGCTGGACGGGTGGCTATTGCCTGGTGGCGCTGTTCCTGGCGCCCTACCTGCGCAAATTCGGCCAGTTCACCATCCCCGACTTCCTGGGCGAGCGCTACGGCGGCAACCTGCCACGGTTCATCGGCATCTTTGCCGCCATCCTGTGTTCGTTCACCTACGTGGTCGCGCAGATCTATGGCGTGGGTCTGATCACGTCGCGCCTGACCGGTGTGGCGTTCGAACTGGGCGTGTTCCTGGGTCTGGGCGGCATTCTGGTCTGCTCCTTCCTCGGTGGCATGCGGGCGGTGACCTGGACGCAGGTGGCGCAGTACATCATCCTGATCGTGGCCTACATGATCCCGGTGGTGTGGCTCTCGGTGAAACAGACCAGCGTGCCGGTGCCTCAGGCCATCTACGGCTACCAGCTGGAGAAGGTCACGGCCAAGGAAAAACTGCTGGCCAACGATCCCAAAGAGCTGGAAGTGCGCGAGATCTTCAAGAAGCGTTCGGAAGATCTGGCCGCGAAACTCAAGGATCCGGGTGCCGCGCTGACCGCCGACAAGGCCGCTGCCGAAGCCAAGCTGGCCGAGCTGCGTGCCGCCAATGCTCCATCGGCCGACATTTCCGCTGCGGAAAAAGCGGTTTCTGCCCTGCCCAAGGACGAAGCTGCGGCGAAAAAGGCCTGGACCGCTGCGAAGGCTTCTGCCGACACCAAGGCCAAGCCGCTCAATGGCATGGCACCTCACGCGCAACAGTTCGCGGGCGATCCCAATGGCGATGAAAAAGCGAAGCAGACCTACGACGAATCGCGTCGCAACTTCCTGGCGCTGATCTTCTGCCTGATGATCGGCACGGCCGCGCTGCCGCACATCCTGATGCGTTACTACACGGTGCCCAGCGTGAAGGAAGCCCGGCAGTCGGTCACCTGGTCGCTGTTCTTCATCTTCCTGCTCTACTTCACCGCGCCGGCCCTGGCCGTGTTGGTGAAGTACGAGGTGTTCAGCATGGTGGTCGGCACACCGTTCGACCAGTTGCCGGCCTGGGTCGCCTCGTGGAACAAGGTTGATCCATCGCTGCTATCGATCACCGACATCAACAAGGACGGCATCCTGCAGCTCAACGAGATGAGCATCGGGGGCGACATCATCGTGCTGGCCACGGCCGAAATTGGTGGCCTGCCGTACGTGATCTCGGGTCTTGTGGCCGCCGGCGGCCTGGCCGCAGCACTGTCTACCGCCGACGGCCTGCTGCTGACCATTGCCAACGCGCTGTCGCACGACCTGTACTACAAGATGCTCGACCCGAACGCATCGACCGCTCGCCGTGTGACCATCTCCAAGGTCCTGCTGCTGGTGGTGGCACTGGCCGCGGCCTACGTGGCGGCGCAGAAACCGGCGGACATCCTGTTCCTGGTTTCGGCGGCGTTCTCGTTCGCGGCGGCAGCTTTCTTCCCGGCGCTGGTGCTCGGCATCTTCTGGAAGCGCGCCACCGGTATCGCCGCCTCGCTGGGCATGGTCGCGGGTCTGGGAGTGACCTTCTACTACATGCTCATGACCCAGCCCTGGCTGCGCGGGGTGTTTGGCGTGACCTCGCCTGTCGAGCTCTGGTGGGGCATCCTGCCGATTTCGGCCGGCGTGTTCGGTGTGCCGCTGGGCTTCGCCGTCATCATCCTAGTGAGCCTTGTCACCCCGGCTCCGAGCCGCAAGGTGCAGGAACTGGTGGAGCACGTGCGCTACCCCAGCCTGCGCTCGGCCTGATGCACCGCATCGAGTCTTGACGCCATCCGCCCCGGCGGCCTGACGCCGGGGCTGTTCTTACGGAACCCGGCCAGTTTTGCGACTGGCCGGGTTTTTTGCTAGAATCGCGGGCTTGCCTTGCTGCACCCCGAATCGACGCTGGGGGCAGCTCACCTCAAGCGCCCACTTCACATGTGTGGGCGTTGTCCATCCACAAGGAGAGTCTATGCGTCACTACGAAATCGTTTTGCTGATCCATCCGGATCAAAGCGAACAGGTTCCGGCCATGCTGGAACGTTACAAGGGCATGATCACCGCCGGCGGCGGCCAGATCCACCGTGTTGAAGACTGGGGTCGCCGTCAACTGGCGTACCAGATCAACAAGCTGTCCAAGGCCCACTACCTGTGCGTCAACATCGAGGCCGATCAGGCCGTGATGGCCGAACTGGAGCACGCCTTTAAGTTCAACGACGCCGTGCTGCGCCACCTGACCGTTCTGCGCAAGAAAGCCGACACCGGCCCTTCTTCCATGATGAAGGCCGTCGAGCGCGAAGAGGCTCGCAAGTCCCAGCAACAACCGCAGGAACAGGCCGCGGCGTAAGCGCGCTGCGTGACGTCGTCAGCGGGTGAACCAGTTTCAAATGTCCGCCGTGGTGGTGCAGGTGCAGAGCCTGCGTTACACACCGGCAGGCATTCCGGCCCTGAACATCGTGCTCGAACACGAGTCCGAGGTCGTTGAAATGGACACCCCCAGACAGGTGAAACTGCAACTGAGGGCCGTGGCCTTCGGGGCTCAGGCCGAAACACTGTCCCGTCAGGGGCTTGATGCGGTTTGTGAGTTTCACGGGTTTCTGACGAATGCACGCAACGGCAAAGGCGTTGTGTTCCATATCCAAGATTTCAGCAAGACATAGGAAGGCCCATCATGGCTGCACCCAAACGTTTCAACAAAGACAAGCGCCCCAAGCGCAACACCCAATCGCTGCTGTTCAAGCGCAAGCGCTTCTGCCGCTTCACTGTGGCGAACGTCGAAGAAGTCGACTACAAGGACGTGGACGTCCTGCGTGACTTCATCGCCGAAAACGGCAAGATCATTCCCGCGCGCCTGACCGGCACGCGTGCCTTCTACCAGCGTCAGGTCAACACCGCCATCAAGCGTGCCCGCTTCCTGGCCATGTTGCCTTACAGCGACCAGCACCGCGTCTGAAAGAGAGCCTGACATGCAAATCATTCTGCTCGACAAAGTTGTCAACCTCGGTGCCCTGGGCGATGTGGTCAAGGTCAAGGACGGCTACGCCCGCAATTTCCTGATCCCCTCGGGCCGTGCCCGCCGTGCGACCCAATCGGCCATCGCCGAATTCGAAGCCCGCCGCGCCGAGCTCGAAAAAGTGGCCGCTGCCAAACACGCCGAAGCCGTGGCTCTGGGTGAGAAGCTGGCCGCCGTGACGGTCAAGCTGTCGCAAAAAGCCGGTGTGGACGGTCGCCTGTTCGGTTCCGTCACCAACCACGATGTGTCCGAAGAGCTGAACAAGCAAGGCTTCAAGGTCGCCAAGTCGCAAGTGCGCATGCCCAACGGCCCGCTGAAGAACGTGGGTGATTACACGGTGAACGTGAACCTGCACACCGACGTGACGGTCGAAGTCAACGTTTCGGTGCTGGGCGAAACCGCCTGATTCCGCGCGCAGGCGCTTGGCGCGCCTCGTCCGAGAGCCGCTGTCCTTACGGGCTGCGGCTTTTTTCTTTTCCAGACGATGGCCGGGGTCGGTCACGAATACGCTGTCATGGGGGTGCAAAGGGTTATCCCGTCCAATCCCCACGCCATGCACCGCTTGTCCACAGACTTGTCCCATGACGTGCGCCCCTGCTGGGCGTACCATTGCAGATCACACCAAGAAAGCCCATGGCCGCTGTTTTTTCGAGTTCCTTCCCGTCCTTTGATGCCAGCCTGGATGAGACTGGCCTGGGAGGCGATCCCCAGATCAATCAGCTGCGGGTGCCCCCGCACTCCATTGAAGCCGAATCCAGTGTCCTCGGGGGGCTGCTGCTGGATAACGCGGCCTGGGACCGGGTTGCCGACCTGGTCGGCGATTCCGACTTCTACCGTTACGAACATCGGTTGACCTATTCGGCCATCGCCACACTGGTCAACGCCAGCAAGCCGGCGGACGTGGTGACGGTGTACGAGCACCTGCAGAATCTGGGCAAGGCCGATGAGGCGGGTGGTCTGGCCTATCTGAATTCGTTGGCGCAGTACGTGCCCAGCGCAGCCAATATCCGGCGCTACGCCGAGATCGTGCGCGAGCGCGCGATCCTGCGCAAACTGGTGGCGGCGAGCGATGAAATTGCGACGGCCGCCTTCAACACGCAGGGCCGGCCGGTTGAAAAAATCCTGGACGAAGCCGAGCAGAAGATCTTCCACATCGGGGAAGAGGGCTCGCGCATGAAGGAGGGCTTCCAGGGCATGGACACGCTGGTGGTCGACCTGCTCGATCGCGTGCAGGAGATGGCGGACAACCCGAACGACATCACTGGCGTGCCTACCGGCTTCATCGATCTGGACCGCATGACCTCGGGCCTGCAGGCCGGCGACCTGGTGGTGCTGGCCGCCAGGCCGTCCATGGGGAAAACCGCGTTCGCCATCAACATCGCCGAACACGTGGCGCTCAACGAGGGGCTGCCGGTGGCGGTGTTCTCCATGGAAATGGGAGCGTCCCAGCTGGCCGTGCGTATCGTCGGTTCGATCGGCCGCATCAACCAGAGCCACCTGCGCAACGGCAAGCTCACGGATGACGAATGGCCACGCCTGACCGAGGCCATCGAGAAGCTGCGCAACGTGTCGCTGCACATCGACGAGACCCCGGGTCTGTCCGCCAGCGTATTGCGCGCCAACGCCCGGCGGCTCTCGCGGCAGTGCGGCAAGCTGGGCCTGATCGTGGTCGACTATTTGCAGCTCATGAGCGGCAACGGCGGCGACGGTGACAACCGTGCTTCCGAACTGGGCGAGATTTCGCGGGGTTTGAAGATGCTCGCCAAGGAACTGCAATGTCCGGTGATCGCGCTTTCGCAGCTCAACCGCAGCGTGGAAACCCGCACCGACAAGCGTCCCATGATGAGCGATCTGCGTGAGTCGGGCGCCATCGAGCAGGACGCGGACATCATCATGTTCATCTACCGCGACGAGTACTACACCAAGGACGCGTGCAAGGAGCCGGGCGTGGCCGAGATCATCATCGGAAAACAGCGAAACGGCCCCACCGGCACAGTGAAGCTGGCGTTCCTGAACATGCTCACCCGCTTCGAGAGCCTGGCGGGCGGCGGCGACTTCTGATCACTGCGGCCTTCGTTGTCGGATTTCTTCAAGACCCAGGGCGTTTGCATCGGTAGAGTCCGGGCTCTCTATTCAAGGAGTCTCTATGCAACTGGGTTACACCATCCTGTACGTCGAGGACGTCAGGCATTCCGTCGAGTTCTACCAACAGGCCTTTGGCCTGGCCGCGAAGTTCGTCCACGAGGAGGGCGATTTCGGCGAGCTGGACACGGGCAGCACCTCGCTCGCGTTTTCCTCGCGTGAACTGATGCGCCGGCTGGGCAAGCATCCACAGGTCGCCCGGGCCGACGCACCCTGTTTCGAAATCGCCTTCACGACCCCCGATGTGGCTGCCGCTGTGGAGCGTGCGGTGAACGCGGGGGCCGTGTTGGTGCAGGCTCCCCAGGCCATGCCTTGGGGGCAGACGGTGGCCTATGTGTCCGACCGGGATGGATTCCTGGTCGAACTCTGCACCCCGATGACCGGATCGCCATAACCCGACTGGGCCAACAGGAGGCGCCACGAAGCGCAGGCCAGCACGCGGGCCGGCGTGGTGCCCAGCCACTGGCGGAACTCCCGCGTCATGTGGGCCTGGTCCGAAAAACCGTGATCGACCGCCAGTTCGGCCAGCGGCACCTCTGGCGACAGACACTGAGCCGAACGGCGCAGGCGGGCCAGGCGCTTCCAGTAAACGGGCGTGCGGCCGGTGCAGCCGCGCAGCAGCCGTTCCAGACTGCGTTCGCTCACACCCAGCGCCCGAGCCGCGCTGCTCACGTCGGGCGAGGTCGCCAATGCGTCAAGCGCTTCCGTCGTGGCGCTGTCCACTTGGGCGAGGGCTTCGATCAGCGTGTGCGCCCGCTGCACATCGGCGGGATCACCCGCTCGCGCGAGCCGCAGCATGGCGTCTTCATCGAGGTGGGTACCCGGGCGCAGGCGGTATCCGGTGCAGATGGCACCGGCAACGCCTTCAACGGTGTAGCCGCTGTCGGCCAGGGGTGAAACCAGCCACCGCGCAGGTTGCCCGGGGATCTCAATGGCAATCAGGTCCCGGCAGCCATCGGGCACCACCAGGGTGCTGGACACCGCCGGACTGGCGTGTCTCCAGGCTTCGAGCAGGGCGGTGGGCTGGCCCATGCGCCCGCACCTCACTTGAACTCAGAGCACTTCGCTGGCGAAGTCGGCCAGTCGCGAGCGCTCGCCGCGCGCCAGGGTGATGTGCCCGCCATGTGGCCAGCCCTTGAAGCGGTCCACGGCAAACGTCAGGCCCGATGAGCCTTCGGTCAGGTAGGGCGTGTCGATCTGCGCCAGGTTGCCCATGCAGATGATCTTGGTGCCAGGGCCGGCGCGCGTGATCAGTGTCTTCATCTGCTTGGGCGTCAGGTTCTGTGCCTCGTCGATGATGACGTACTTGTTCATGAAGGTCCGTCCACGCATGAAGTTCATGCTCTTGACCTTGATGCGGCTACGGATCAGCTCGTTGGTGGCGGCACGACCCCATTCGCCGGCGTTGCCGCCATCGCCCTTGGCCAGGAACTCCAGGTTGTCGTCCAGCGCGCCCATCCAGGGGCCCATCTTTTCCTCTTCGGTGCCGGGCAGGAAGCCGATGTCTTCGCCCACGCTCACGGTGGCACGGGTCATGATGATCTCGGTGTAGCGGCGGTCGTCGAGCACCTGCGTGAGGCCACTGGCCAGGGCCATCAGGGTCTTGCCCGTGCCGGCAGTGCCGGCGAGCGTCACGAAGTCGATTTCCGGGTCCATCAACAGATTGAGCGCGAAGTTCTGCTCGCGGTTGCGGCTGGTTACACCCCACACCGCGTTCTTCAGGTGCGTGAAATCCTTGAGCGTCTTGAGCACCGCGGTCTTGTCGCGGATTTCGGTGACGCGGGCGTACAGGGAGGGTTCGCCCGGGGCTTCGAAATAGACGAACTGGTTGATGTAGAACTGCCCCACGGCCGGGCCACTGACCCGGTAGAAGGTGTGGCTGCCACTCTGCCAGCTCTCGATGGTCTTGCTCTGGCGCGTCCAGAAGTCCTGCGGCAGCGCGAGTGCACCGGCGTACAGCAACTCACCGTCGTCCAGCGTCTTGTCGTTCTGGTAGTCCTCCGCCGCCAGGCCCAGCGCGCGGGCCTTGACCCGCATGTTGATGTCCTTGGACACCAGAATGACTTCGCGCAGTGGGTGCTTGTCGCGCAGGGCGTGCACCACGCCCAGAATCTGGTTGTCCGCCTTGCCCTGCGGCAGGCTGCTCGGGAGCTGGGCGTCCAGTGGTTCGGTCTGGAAGAACAGCAAGCCGCGTGCGGTCTGGTGACCGGTGGCGGACAGCTTGAGACCGCGCGCCATGTCACCACCCTGCTGGGCCGCCAGGGCATCCAGCGTGCGGCTGGTCTGTCGACCATTGCGCGCCACTTCGGTCATGCCCTTTTTGTGGCCGTCGAGTTCCTCGAGCACGATCATCGGCAGGAAGATGTCGTGTTCCTCAAAGCGGAACAGACTCATGGGATCGTGCAGCAGCACGTTGGTGTCGAGCACGAACAGGCGGGAGAGTCCCGTGCCATTCGGCTTGCCGGAGGCGCGGCGGCGGTTGCTGGCCACGGGGGAGGGGGCGGACGCTTTTTCCACCTCCACGGCGGGCGTGTCCTGGCGCGGCTTCTCGATCCGCGCCTCGGTGGGTTGCGCCACCGGCAGGGTGACGATGGCCGCCGTCGCGTCGGCCTTGGACGGGCTGGAAGCTCGGTCAGCCTGGGGCGACTTGCGGGCGCGGCTCTGAGCGTTGCGGCGGCCGGTCTTGGGTGCCAACTCGGTGACGGTGGTCTCTACCCGCGGCGCGGTGGCTGCCACTGGCGAAGGCCGTTCCATCGCATCGGCAAGGTCGAACGGATCGTCTGCGGCTTTGAGGTTGTAGGCGTCGGGTGAGAGCAGGGCTGCGCGTTTGGAGGGGGCGGGTGGCAGTGGCATGGAGGGCGTTGTTGTTCAGCGCAGGATGGAAAAACAAAAAGCCGCCACGGTGACCGGGCGGCTTTCTGGGCTGCTGGGAGCAAGAAAAGAAGGAGGAGCTGACTGGCTTCCCGTTGTCATGAACCCATTATGCATGACTGCCGTGACAGACCCATACCCATCATGGGGCCGGGGTGTCGAGGCCGTCCTAACGTTCAGGCGGCCTTCTTGAGAGCCTTGACCGCCTTGAGCACATCTTCCACATGGCCCGGCACTTTCAGCCCGCGCCATTCCTCTTTGAGCACGCCATCGGCGCCGATCAGGAAGGTGCTGCGCTCGATGCCTTTGACCTTCTTGCCATACATGATCTTGTTCTTGACCACGCCGAACATATGGCACATTTTCTCTTCGGTGTCGGCGATCAGCTCGAACGGCAGCTCAAGCTTGGTCTTGAAATCGTCGTGCGACTTCATGTTGTCGCGCGACACGCCGAAAACCTGCGCGCCCGCCTTGACAAAATCCTTGTATTTGTCGCGGAACTGCATGGCTTCGGTCGTGCAGCCTGGCGTATTGTCCTTCGGGTAGAAGTACAGCACGATGGTCTGGCCAAGGTGCGTCTGGCTGCTGACCTTGACGCCGCCGGTGGCCAGCGCTTCGAATTCGGGAATGGGTTTATTGACAACGACTGCCATACTGCGTGGGCCCCTGACGTAAGTTGGTGGTGATTCGTTGGCTTCCCGGTTGCGTGATGCACGCCCTGCAGCTGCTCTGGCTCAACAGGGGGCATGGCAGGAAACAATCGGGTATTTTACCCTGAATGGGCCTCGGGCGCAGTCGAGCAGGGGTCTCTGGCCGTCTGGCACCGGCACTCGCGTGACCATTGGTGCCACCGAACCCGGTTGTCTCACCGGTCCAGGCCGGGCCACATACAGTTGTTTCAGGTCTCCATAAGCAGGGCGGCCAGCACACGGCGCCCTTCGCCGGCCAGGATGTTGTAGGTCCGGCAGGCGGCCAGGGTGTCCATGGTTTCCACGCCGATGCGGCGGTCGATCAGGCTTTGCAGCAGCGCGGGGCGCACGAACCGCAACCGCGCACCGCTTCCGAACAGCACCAGTTCGGGCAACCATCCAGGCGGGAGCACTGTATCTTTGAGCAGCTGTTCAAAATGCATAGCGCTCAGGTCTTCGAAACGCGTGCAAGACCATGGAATCAGCAGCCCGCTCGACGACAGGACCAGGCTGTGCGAGTGGCGCTGCCCGTTGATGGCGATCCAGCCGTCGCCATGGGAAGTGATGGCGTGCAGGTCCGGTTTGTCGGCGTGCAATTTCATCGGGATATGGCTCGGGGTTCAGGGGGGCATGGCGCACCGTGAGGGTGCGGAACTGTGGTCAAATTGCAGGTTTTCCCTGCTGGGCCTGCTGAATATAGCGTTTCGCCAGTTCTTGGCGTTTCCCCACTCATCCGACCGCTCCCGAACGGAGGGACTTTGAAAACCATCCTGAAATCCGCCAAGCTCGCCAACGTCTGTTACGACATCCGGGGCCCCATCATGGACGCGGCCATCCGGATGGAGGAAGAGGGGCACAAGATCATCCGGTTGAACATCGGCAACATGGCGCCGTTCGGGTTCGACGCTCCCGAGGAAATCCAGCAGGACATGATCCGCAATCTGCCGAACTCGGCCGGGTATTCGGACAGCAAGGGGATTTTTGCGGCGCGCAAGGCGGTGATGCACGAGACGCAGAAACAGAATGTCAAGGGCGTCACGCTCGATGACATCTACCTCGGCAACGGTGCGAGCGAGCTGATCGTGATGTCGGTCAATGCCCTGCTGGACGAAGGCGACGAACTGCTCATGCCCGCGCCCGACTACCCGCTGTGGACGGCTGCGGTGAGCCTGTCGGGCGGCACGCCGGTGCATTACATGTGCGACGAATCCAACGGATGGATGCCCGATCTGGACGACATCCGCCGCAAGATCACCCCGGCCACCAAGGGCATCGTGGTGATCAATCCGAACAACCCGACCGGCGCGTTGTACTCGGACGATCTGCTCAAGGCTATCGTCGGCATCGCGCGCGAGCACGGCTTGGTGATCTTTGCCGACGAGGTCTACGACAAGGTGCTGTACGAAGGCGCGAAGCACACAGCGATCTCCAGTTTGTCCGAAGACGTGCTGACCCTGACCTTCAATTCCTTGTCCAAGAGCTACCGCTCCTGCGGCTACCGCGCCGGCTGGATGGTGGTGTCGGGCGACAAGAAACCGGCCCGGGACTACATTGAGGGGCTGAACATGCTCTCGAACATGCGCCTGTGCGCCAACGTACCAGGGCAGTGGGCGATCCAGACCGCGCTGGGCGGGTACCAGAGCATCAAGGATCTGGTGTGCGAAGGCGGCCGGCTGCGTCGCCAGCGCGACCTGGCCTACGAGCTGATCACCGCCATCCCTGGCGTGAGCTGTGTCAAGCCCTCGGCCGCGCTCTACATGTTTCCGCGTCTCGATCCGGCGATGTACCCGGTCGAGGACGATCAGCAGCTGTTCCTGGAACTGCTCCAGGAAACGCGCGTGATGCTGGTGCAGGGCTCGGGCTTCAACTACCCCGACAACCAGCACTTTCGCATCGTGTTCCTGCCGCACGAGGACGATCTGCGTGAGGCCATTGGCCGGGTCGCGAAGTTCCTGGAGGGCTGGCGCAAGCGCCACGCGATCCAGCGCGCATCAATCGCCCCCGCGCTCAGCAACACAGCGGACGTGGCGGCTCCCTAAACTAGACCGGCCGGGCCCCGGTGGGCGCGGCGCCGACATTTTCCGAAGCAGAGAGAACAACGATGAAACCGATCCAAGTAGGCCTGTTGGGCATAGGCACCGTGGGCAGCGGCACGTTCAACGTGCTGCAACGCAACCAGGAAGAAATCCGCCGCCGCGCGGGTCGCGGCATTGAAATCACCATGGTGGCCGACCTCGATGTGGCCCGCGCCCAGAGCATCGTCGGCCCGAACGTGAAAGTGGTGAACGACGCGCGCGCCGTGATCGCCAACCCCGAGATCGACATCGTGATCGAGCTGATCGGTGGCTACGGCATCGCCAAGGCCCTGGTGATGGAGGCCATTGCGGCGGGCAAACATGTCGTCACCGCCAACAAGGCGCTGCTGGCCGTGCACGGCACCGAAATCTTCGCGGCGGCTTCGGCCAAGGGTGTGATGGTCGCGTTCGAAGCGGCCGTGGCCGGTGGCATTCCCATCATCAAGGCGCTGCGCGAAGGCCTCACCGCCAACAGCATCCAGTGGATCGCCGGCATCATCAACGGCACCACCAACTTCATCCTGTCCGAGATGCGCGACAAGGGGCTGGACTTCGACGTCGTGCTCAAGGAAGCGCAGCGCCTGGGCTACGCCGAGGCCGACCCGACCTTCGACATCGAGGGTGTGGATGCGGCGCACAAGGTCACGCTCATGAGCGCGATCGCTTTCGGCATCCCGGTGCAGTTCGACAAGGCCTATGTGGAGGGCATCACCCAGCTCGGCGCCACTGACATCAAATACGCCGAACAGCTGGGCTACCGCATCAAGCTGCTGGGCATCACCAAGCGCACCGACAAGGGCATCGAGCTGCGCGTGCACCCGAGCCTGGTGCCGTCCAAGCGCCTGATCGCCAACGTGGAAGGCGCGATGAACGCCGTGGTGGTGCAGGGCGATGCCGTGGGCACCACGCTGTACTACGGCAAGGGTGCCGGCAGTGAGCCCACCGCCTCGGCCGTGATCGCCGATCTGGTGGACATCACCCGCCTGCACACCGCCGACCCGCTGCACCGCGTGCCGCACCTGGCGTTCCAGCCCGACAAGATGAGTGACTTGAGCGTGTTGCCGATGAGCGAGGTGGTGACCAGCTATTACCTGCGCCTGCGCGTGGCCGACGAAGCCGGCGTGCTGGCCAAGGTCACTGGTTTGCTGGCCAACGCCGGCATCAGCATCGACGCGGTGCTGCAGCGCGAGGCCGACGAAGTCGGCGGTGAGGGTGCCACCTCTACCGATCTCATCATCCTCACGCACGACACGCGCGAAGGCACGATGAACGAGGTGCTGGCGCAGATGCAGGCGCTGCCGAGCGTGCTCGCGCCCATCACGCGGATACGAAAAGAAGAGCTGAACTGAGATGCTGTACCTCTCCACCCGCGGTCACCCGGACCGCAAGCACTTCTGCGAAATCCTGCTCGAAGGCCTGGCGCCCGATGGGGGGCTGTACCTGCCCGAGCGCTACCCGCAGGTGGACGCGGCCACGCTGGCGCGCTGGCGCGGCGTGTTCAACGGTGGCGCCTCCGGCGGTTACGCGGCGCTGGCCTACGAGGTGCTGTCGCTCTACATCGACGACATTCCTGCGGCCGACCTGAAGGCGCTGTGCGACAAGACCTACACCGAAGCGGTGTATGGCACGGCGGCCATCGTGCCGCTCAAGCAACTCGAAAAAGGCTTCTACCTGGAAGCCCTGTCCAACGGTCCGACGCTGGCCTTCAAGGACATGGCCATGCAATTGCTGGGCAACCTGTTCGAGTACGAACTGGCGCGCCGTGGCGAAGAGCTCAACATCCTGGGCGCCACCAGTGGCGACACCGGCAGCGCAGCCGAATACGCCATGCGCGGCAAGCAGGGCGTGCGCGTCTTCATGCTCAGCCCGCACGGCCGCATGAGCCCGTTCCAGCAGGCGCAGATGTTCAGCCTGATGGATCAGAACATCCACAACATCGCCATCGAAGGCGTGTTCGACGACTGCCAGGACATCGTCAAGAACGTCAGCAACGACCTGGCGTTCAAGCGTGGCTACAAGATCGGCACCGTCAACTCGATCAACTGGGCGCGCCTGCTGGCCCAGGTCGTTTACTACTTCGCCGGCTATTTCCAGGCGACCACGGGCAACGATCAGAAGGTGAGCTTCACCGTGCCCAGTGGCAACTTCGGCAACGTCTGCGCCGGCCATGTGGCGCGCCAGATGGGCCTGCCGATCCAGACACTGGTGGTGGCGACGAACGAAAACGACGTGCTCGACGAGTTCTTCCGCACCGGTGTCTACCGGGTGCGCGCCAGCGCCGACACGCACGAAACCTCCAGCCCGTCGATGGACATTTCCAAGGCCAGCAACTTCGAACGTTTCGTGTTCGATTTGCTGGGCCGCGATGGCGCGCGGGTCAAGGCGCTGTTTGGTGACGCGCTGGCACGCGAAGGCCGGTTCGATCTGGGCGGGGACCCGGTGTTTGCCGAGGCGGCGAAGCACTATGGCTTCGTCAGCGGCAAGAGCACCCACGCCGACCGCCTGGCGACCATCCGGGACACCTGGACACGTTTCGGCGTGATGATCGACACCCACACCGCCGACGGCGTGAAGGTCGCCCGCGAGCACCCGAACCCGGCCGTGCCGATGATCGTGCTGGAGACGGCCCTGCCAATCAAGTTCGCCGAAACCATCGTCGAAGCGCTGGGCCGCGAACCGGAGCGCCCGGAGAAGTTCGACGGCATTGAAGCCCTGCCCAAGCGCGTGCAGGTGATGCCGGCCGACACTGCGGCCGTGCAGGCCTACATCGCCCAGCACTGTCCTCGCACCTGACATGAAAGTGGTCGGTTTCGCGGGCTACTCCGGCTCCGGAAAAACCACCCTGGTGGAGCAGCTGATCCCGGCGCTCAAGTCCCGCGGACTGCGTGTGTCGGTGGTCAAACACGCCCACCACAAGTTCGACATCGACCACCCCGGAAAAGACACCTGGCGCCACCGTGAGGCCGGTGCTTTCGAGGTGGTGGCGGCCTCGTCGAAGCGGCTGGTGCTGATGCGGGAGTTCGAGCAGTCCGCCGAGCTCACGGTGCACCATTTGCTGGCCGAGGTCTACCCGGGTGTGGACTGGGTGCTGGTGGAAGGCTTCAAGAACAGCGATCTGCTCAAGATCGAGGTCTGGCGCGACGCCAGTGCCAGACCCGTGCAGTACCCCGACGACCCGTTCATCGTGGCGATCGCCACCGACAGTCCGGCGCAATTGCCCGAGTCCACCCTGAGGCCGGTGCTGGATTTGAACGACGCCGACGGGGTGGCGGGCTGGCTGGTCGACAATGGAGCGCGGTTCGAATACAACCCTGAGGCGTATCTCTAGCGCGTCTAGCGCGCTACCGCCGACCACCTCCACACCGCCCGCCATGACCCAACCCGCCCGAACCCCGTTGATGCCGCTGGACGCCGCGCTGGCTGATCTGCTGCGCCGGGTCGAGCCCCTGTCCCGCCCCGAAACTGTGGCCACCTTCGAGGCCGACCGCCGGGTGCTGGCCGAAGACCTGGTGTCTGAACTGCATGTGCCGCCGCAGGACAACTCGTCCATGGACGGTTATGCCCTGCGTGCGGCCGACGTGACCGAACCCGGCGTGGTGCTGCCGGTGTCGCAGCGCATCGCGGCCGGACACGCGGGGGAACCTCTGCGGCCCGGCACCTGCGCTCGCATCTTCACCGGCGCACCGCTGCCGGAAGGGGCGGATGCGGTGGTGATGCAGGAAGAGACGCGCGAGGTGGGCGGCGATCTGCATGGCGTGCACATCGATGCGATGCCCGCCCCGGGCCAGTGGGTGCGCCGGGCCGGGGAAGACGTGGCGCGCGGTTCGGTGGTGCTGGCCCGTGGCGAATGGCTGACGCCGGCGAGCCTGGGGCTGGCCGCCAGCATTGGCCGCGCGCAGCTGCAGGTGCTGGCGCGCCCGCGCGTGGCCCTGTTTTCCACCGGCGACGAGCTGGTGATGCCGGGTGAGGTGGCCCCGCGGGACATGCCGCCCGGCGCCATCTACAACTCCAACCGCTTTTTCCTGCGCACCCTGTTGCAGCGCCTGGGCTGCGAGGTGAGCGACCTGGGCATCGTGCCCGACCGGCGCGATGCCACCTTGGCCGCGCTCAAGACCGCGGCCGACCACCACGACCTGATCCTCACCAGCGGCGGCGTGTCGGTGGGCGAGGAAGACCACATCAAGCCCGCGGTGCAGCAGCTCGGCAGCCTGGACCTGTGGCAGATCGCCATGAAGCCGGGCAAGCCCTTCGCCTACGGCACGGTGCGGCGCGACGCCGGAGCGGGCGCCGACGCCGCCCAGGCCTGCCATTTCATCGGTCTGCCGGGCAACCCGGTGTCCAGCTACGTCACCTTTCTGTTGCTGGTGCGGCCCTTCCTGCTGCGGCTGCAGGGCGCGCGGGTGCCTACACCCCAGCCGATCCTGCTGCCGGCGCATTTCGATCTGCCTCGCGCCGACAAGCGCCGCGAGTTTCTGCGGGTGCGCCGCAATGCCGCCGGCGGGCTGGATCTGTTTGCCAACCAGAGTTCGGGGGTGCTGACCTCGGCCGTCTGGGGCGATGGTCTGGTGGACCACCCGGCCGGGCACACCATCGCGCACGGTGACCTGGTGTCCTACACCTCTTTTGCGGACCTGCTTGCATGAAAGTTCAACTGCGTTATTTCGCCTCCATTCGCGAGGCCATTGGCACCGGCAGCGAATCGCTGGAAACGGCCGCTGCCACGCTGGCGGCACTGCGCGACGAGCTGATCGCCCGCGGGGGCGCCTACGCCGACGTCCTGGCGCACGGCCGGGCCGTGCGCGTGGCGCTCAACCAGACCATGAGTGACGAGGCCGCGGCGCTGAGCGACGGCGCCGAAGTCGGCTTCTTCCCGCCCGTGACCGGAGGCTGAGCGTGAACGCCCGCGTCCGCATCCAGACCGGCGACTTCGACCTCTCCACCGAAGTTGCCGCGCTGCGCGAGCAGGACAAGCGCGTTGGCGCCGTCTGCAGCTTCATCGGCACCGTTCGCGACCGCAACGATGGCCAGAGCATCCGCACCATGGAGCTGGAGCACTACCCGGGCATGACGGAAAAGGCGATCGAGGCCATGATCGACGAGGCGTTCAAGCGCTTCAACATCTACGCCGCGCGGGTGATCCACCGCGTGGGCCTGCTGCAGCCGCTGGACCAGATCGTGCTCGTGGCCGTGAGCTCGGCACACCGTGGCGAGAGTTTCCAGGGCTGCGAATTCCTGATGGACTACCTCAAGACCCAGGCGCCGTTCTGGAAAAAGGAACAGACGCCCGAGGGCGCGCGCTGGGTCGATGCCCGCGAAAGCGATGACGCGGCCCTGGCCAAATGGGGCATCGAGAGCCGCAACGCCTGAGCAGCGCATGAGCGACACCCTGAACCTGAGCACCGAGGACGTTGAAGCGATCGAGCGGGCCACGTTGAAGGCAGTGGCGCCCGAGCGGGTGGACGCCATCGACGGCTGGCTGCTGCCCATGGACAGCGGCACGGTCGGCCGCGCTCACAGCGCCGTGCCACTGCACCACGGCGCACACGATCCGTCGCTGATCGACGAGGTCGCGCAACGCTACAAGGATGCCGGCCTGCGGCCGGTGTTGCGCCTGCCGGATGTGCCCGCTTTCGATGCCTGGTGGCCGGCACTGGCGGCACGGGGTTTCCGCCGCGAGCAGCCGACACTGACCCAGACCGGCGCGCTTGAGGGGCTGCTGTGTCTGGCCCCCGACACCGAGGGCGTGTCGCTGGAGCCGCGCCCAGATGCGGCCTGGATGGCGATGTTTCTGGGCGAGGGGCTCGATCCGGTGGACGGCGCGAGCCGCTCGCGCGCACTGTCGCGGGCCGAGGGCACGCTGTTCGGCAGTCTTCGGGAAGGCGGGCAGACCGTGGCTTGCGGCGCCGCCTGTTACGCCGAGGGCTGGCTGAGCATGCACGGCCTGCGCACGGTGGCCAGCCAGCGCGGGCGCGGGCTCGCGGGCCGGCTGATTCGCGCCATGGCGCTGGAGGCGCAGCGCCGGGGTATTGCCCGGGTGTTCCTGCAGGTCGACGGCGCCAACGCGCCGGCGCTGGCGCTCTACCGCCGCGCCGGCATGACCACCGCCTGGTCCTACGCCTACTGGCGGCTGCCCGCCACCGCCACCACTGCTGCGGGCTGAACGCGGCGCGGCGGGCGAAACACCAGCACATTGCCCAGCATCACCAGCACCAGCCCGGCCAGGGCCGGCGCGGTCCACTGGTAGCCTTCCAGCCAGGCCGACACATTGAGCGCGACCACCGGGAACAGCACCGTGCTGTAGGCCGCGCGCTCGGGCCCAAGGCGCCCCACCAGCGTGAGGTAGGCGGTGAAACCAATGACCGAGCCGGGTATGGCCAGGTAGAGCAGGGCGCCGGTGTAGCGCCAGGTCGGCTCGAAGCTCAGTGGCAGGCCGGCCAGCAGCGCGTAGCCCAGCAGCACCAGCGTGCCCACGAGCATGCCCCATGCATTGGTCTGTACGGGCTTGAGCCCCTGGCCCTGCAGCGCGGCCGAGAGCAGATTGCCGCAGGAAAAACACAGCGTGCCCGCCAAGGCCCAGGCCAGCCCGGCGAGGCTGCCCGCACCGGCATGCCGGATTTCGGGCCAGAACAGCAGCACCAGCCCGGCCAGGCCCAGCGCGCCGCCCGCCAGCACCTGGGGCGCGAGCCGGCGCCCATGGATCAGGCGCGCGAGCAGGGCGTTCCACAGGGTGGCGCTGGAAAACACCACCGCCACCAGGCCGCTGGCCAGGGTCTGGCTGGCCTGCAGGAAACACACGAAATTCAGGCAAAACAGGCACAGGCCCTGGCCCAGCACCCACCAGGCGGCCTGCCCGCGCGGGCGCACCAGCTGCCGCCGCCAAGCCAGCCAGGCAAACAGCAGCAAGGCCGCCAGCCCGAAACGGTAGGCGATCGACAGGGCGATGGGCACGGGGCCCAGTTGCCACTTCAGGGCGATCCAGGTGGTGCCCCAAATCAGCACCACACTGGCGTACAGAACAGCGTTCACGGTGTTTTCTCCAACAGATGCCCCGAGCATCGGGCCAACGCGGTGTGGCCGGTTGCAGATTCCTGCGGTTTTGTGGCCTTGCCCGGCGCGGGCCAGCCGCCACCTCGCTACGATGCGCAGGTGACCACCACCACCGCCGCCGCCGCGTCTGCCACTTCGGCGCGCCCGTCCACCACCCGAACCCCCGGCGTGTTCGAGGTGTTGAGCCGCTCGCGTGCGCGGCTGGAACGGTCCGCCCTGCTGGGCGACGCCCTGCTGCTGGCCCAGTGGCACAACGAGCTGGACCGCCCGAGCTATCAGCAGCCCGGGCACCACACACTGTCTGTCTACCTCGAAGGCGGACAGGGCACGCGGCTGGTGGGCAGTGCGGGGGAACCCGGTGCGCCGGGCCTGCACTGCGTGCTGCCGGCCGAGCACGAGTCGCACTGGCAGGTGGAGCAGCCGTTCCGCTTTCTGCACCTGTATCTGTCGGAGCAGGCCTGGGCCGACCGGGTGGTGCGCCTGCTCGACGCCGAGCCACGCGCCCACACCCTGGAGCCCTGCATCTTCGGCGCCGACCCCGCCCTGGCGGGCTGGGCGCAGGCGGTGGCCGGGCTGGACTGGAGCGACGCATCGGCCCGGCTGCGTGCCAACGCCTGGAGCCAGCAGGCGCTGGACCGCCTGGTGCTGCGCGCTGCCCGGCCGCGCGCCCGCGCCGCGGCGCAGCGCCCGCTGGGAGGGCTGTCCACGGCGGTGCGCCGGCGGGTGCTGGAACACATCGACGCGCATCTGGACGGCGCCCAGGACGCGCTCACGCTGGGTCGCCTGGCCGCTCTGGCCCATCTGTCCGAGTTCCACTTCGCGCGCATGTTTCGCGTCTCCATGGGCTGCAGCGTGCTGGGCTGGATCATCCAGCGCCGCATGGCCCGCGCCCAGGCCCTGCTGGCGGCCGGGCGGTTGCCGCTGGCGCAGGTGGCGATGGACTGCGGGCTGGGCAGCGCCAGCCATCTGAGCCAGCTGTTCCGACAGCGGCTGGGCGTGACACCGCTGCAGTACCGGCGGTTCGCCGCAGCCTGAGACGAAGCCTGATCTGGGTCAAACCCACGCTGCGGGCGGATACTGCGTGGCGGTATCCGCCTTGAAAAGCCGGGCGGCAACACCACATGCCGAGGAATACCATTTATTCGGGAGTGCCCATTCATGCGACTCGACAAACTCACCACCAAGTTCCAGGAAGCCCTGGGGGAAGCCCAGACGCTGGCGCTGGGTGCCGACCACGCCTACATCGAACCGTCCCACCTGCTGCTGGCCCTGCTGCGCCAGGCCGATGGCCCCGCCTCGCTGCTGCAGCGCGCGGGCGTCAACGTGCAGGGCCTGGCCAAAGCGGCCGAAGCGGCCATGAAACGGCTGCCCGAGGTGCAGGGGCAGGACCAGGTGCAGGTCGGCCAGGAGCTGGGCAAGCTGCTGCAGGCCACGGAAAAGGAAGCCATCAAGCGCGGTGACCAGTTCATCGCCAGCGAGCTGTTCCTGCTCGCCGTGGCCGACAGCAAGGGCGAACTCGGCCGCATCGCGAACGAAAACGGCCTGAACCGCAAGAGCCTGGAGAGCGCCATCACCGCCGTGCGCGGCGGCCAGAAGATGGACAGCCCCGAGGCCGAGGGCCAGCGCGAGGCGCTCAAGAAATACACGCTCGATCTCACCGAACGCGCCCGCCTGGGCAAGCTCGACCCGGTGATCGGCCGCGACGACGAGATCCGCCGCGCCATCCAGGTGCTGCAGCGCCGCACCAAGAACAACCCCGTGCTGATTGGCGAACCCGGCGTGGGCAAGACCGCCATCGTCGAAGGCCTGGCCCAGCGCATCGTGGCCGGCGAGGTGCCCGATTCGCTCAAGGGCAAGCGCGTGCTCAGCCTGGACATGGCAGCGCTGCTGGCCGGCGCCAAGTTCCGTGGCGAGTTCGAGGAGCGCCTGAAGACCGTGCTCAACGAGCTGGCCAAGGACGAAGGCCAGACCATCGTCTTCATCGACGAGCTGCACACCATGGTGGGCGCGGGCAAGGCCGAGGGCGCGATGGACGCTGGCAACATGCTCAAGCCGGCGCTGGCACGCGGTGAACTGCATTGCGTGGGCGCGACCACGCTGGACGAATACCGCAAGTACATCGAAAAAGATGCCGCGCTGGAGCGCCGTTTCCAGAAGATCCTGGTGGGCGAACCCAGCGTGGAGGCCACCATTGCCATCCTGCGTGGCCTGCAGGAAAAGTACGAGGTGCACCATGGCGTGCAGATCACCGATCCGGCCATCGTGGCCGCGGCCGAGCTCAGCCACCGCTACATCACCGACCGTTTCCTTCCCGACAAGGCCATCGACCTGATCGACGAGGCTGCTTCCAAAATCAAGATCGAGCTCGACTCCAAGCCCGAGGTGATGGACCGGCTCGACCGCCGCCTGATCCAGCTGCAGATCGAGCGCGAAGCCGTGAAGCGCGAAAAGGACGAAGCCTCGCAGAAACGCTACGGCCTGATCGAGGAAGAGATCGGCCGGCTGGAGAAGGAAATCTCCGACCTCGACGAGATCTGGAAGTCCGAAAAGGCCGCTGCGCTGGGCTCCAAGGACGTGATGGAAGAGATGGACCGCATCCGCTCGCAGATCAAGAGCTACACCGACAAGGGCGACTTCAACAAGGTCGCCGAATTGCAGTACGGCAAGTTGCCCGAGCTGGAAAAGCGCCTGAAGGACGCGCAGGCGGTGGAGTCGGGCAAGGCGCTGAACAAGGACGGCAAGGGCCGCCCGCAGCTGCTGCGCACCCAGGTCGGCGCCGAAGAGATCGCCGAGGTGGTGGCGCGCGCCACGGGGATTCCGGTGAGCAAGCTCATGCAGGGCGAGCGCGACAAGCTGCTGCTGATGGAAGGCAAGCTGCACGAACGTGTGGTCGGCCAGGACGAGGCCATCGGAGCCGTGGCCAACGCCATCCGCCGTTCGCGCTCGGGCCTGTCCGACCCGAACCGCCCCACCGGTTCCTTCCTGTTCCTCGGCCCCACCGGCGTGGGCAAGACCGAGCTGTGCAAGGCGCTGGCCGGCTTCCTGTTCGACAGCGAAGACCACCTGGTGCGCATCGACATGAGCGAGTTCATGGAGAAACATTCCGTGGCCCGCCTCATCGGCGCGCCACCCGGCTACGTGGGCTACGAAGAGGGCGGCTACCTCACCGAAGCCGTGCGCCGCAAGCCCTACAGCGTGCTGCTGCTCGATGAGGTGGAGAAGGCCCACCCGGACGTGTTCAACGTGCTGCTGCAGGTGCTCGACGACGGCCGCCTGACGGACGGCCAGGGCCGCACCGTGGACTTCAAGAACACCGTGATCGTGATGACGAGCAACATCGGCTCGCACATGATCCAGGCGATGGTGGGCGAGCCCTACGAAGACGTGAAGGAAGCCGTGTGGGGCGAGCTGAAGAACCACTTCCGCCCGGAGTTCCTCAACCGCATCGACGAGACGGTGGTGTTCCATGCGCTGGACGCGCAGCACATCGAGTCGATCGCCGCGATCCAGCTCAAGGTGCTCGAAGCGCGCCTGGCCAAGATGGACCTGCACCTGCAGGTGTCGCCCGCGGCACTGGCCGAACTGGCCAAGGTGGGTTTCGACCCGGTGTTCGGCGCCCGGCCGCTCAAGCGCGCGATCCAGCAGCGCATCGAGAACCCGCTCTCGAAGTTCCTGCTGGAAGGCCGCTACCCGCCGAAGTCCTCGATTCCGGTGACCGTGGACCCGGTGCAGAACCCGGGCGTGTTCCAGTTCGGCGAGGCCGTGGAACAGGCCTGAGCCTTCCCGCAGAGGGATCCAGGCCCGGTGCCGTGTTGGCGCCGGGCCTTTTTCATGTCGACCACTTCGCCACTCGGCCACGCCGGAGCGAGTCCCGCAACGCATGAAGCGGTCTAGCCAAGGACACCGAGGAACCGGCTTCGCCGGGCCTCAGGTGTCGCCCCCCTCAGGGGGGTGGCGCCGAAGGCGACGCGGGGGGCTATCCCTTGAACACCTGTGCGTAGGTGTCGCGCAGCAGGTTCTTCTGCACCTTGCCCATCACGTTGCGGGGCAGGTCGTTCACCACGAACAGGTGCTTGGGCACCTTGAAGCCCGCAATGCGCTCCTTGATGGCCGCGCTGAGCTGGGCCGGGTCCAGGCTGGCGCCGGGCTGGGGCACCACCACCGCCACCACGCCTTCACCAAAGTCCGGGTGCGGGCAGCCGATCACCGCCGATTCGGCCACGCCTTCGAGCTCGTTGATGTAGCCCTCGACCTCGGCCGGGTACACGTTGTAGCCGCCGGTGATGATCAGGTCCTTGCTGCGCCCGACGATGGTGAGGTAGCCCGCGTCGTTGAAGTGGCCCACGTCGCCGGTGCGAAACCAGCCGTCGGCCGAGAACTCGCGCGCGTTGGCCTCGGGCATGCGCCAGTAGCCGGGGAACACGTTCGGCCCCCGGACCTCGATGTTGCCGATGCCGCCCGCCGGGCAGGCCTGGCCGTTTTCGTCCACGCAGCGCACCTGCACCCCCGGCAGCGGCCGGCCCACCGTGCCACCCAGGCGCGGGCCGTCTTCGGCCCGGTAGGGGTTGGAGGTCAGCATCAGCGTTTCGCTCATGCCGTAGCGCTCCAGGATGGTGTGGCCGGTGCGCTGCTGCCACTCGCGAAAGGTTTCGGCCAGCAGCGGGGCCGAGCCGCTGATGAACAGCCGCATGGCGCCGCAGGCACCGGGCGTGAGGGCAGGCTCCTGCAGCAGCCGCACGTACAGCGTGGGCACGCCCATGAAGACCGTGGCCCGGGGCAGCCAGTCCAGCACCTGCCGGGGTTTGAAGCGGCCCATCCAGAGCATGGTGCTGGCGCCCAGCAGGGCGCAGTGGGCGGCCACGAAGAGGCCGTGCACGTGGAAGATGGGCAGCGCGTGGATCAGCACGTCGTGCGGCTGCCAGCCCCACAGGGTCTGCAGCGTGCGCGCGTTGGAGGCCAGGTTGTGATGCGTCAGCTGCGCGCCCTTGCTGCGGCCGGTGGTACCGCTGGTGTAGAGGATGGCCGCCAGATCGTCGCCCGAGACCTCGCAGACGCGGTGTTCGCCCGGGTGCGCCTGCACCGCATCCATCAGGCTGCCGCTGCCGTCGGCGGCCAGAGTCACCAAGTGGGGCACGCCCAGCCCGGCGGCCAGGGGCGAGAGCGCGGCCAGCCGGGCCGGATCGCCCACGAACACCGCGGGCTGCGCGTTTTCCATGAAGTAGGCTAGCTCGGCCGACTGGTAGGCGGTGTTCAGCGGCACATAGACCATGCCCGAGCGCAGGCAGGCCAGGTAGAACAGCAGGGCGGGCACCGACTTTTCCACCTGCACCATCACACGGTCGCCGGGTCGCAGGCCCAGGCTTTCCAGCCAGTTGGCCATGCGGCCGGACAGGGCGTCGATGTCGCCGAAGGTGACACTGTGCCCGTCGTCGGTGGTGATCGCGGTTTTCTGCAGGCTCTGGCCGAACGCGGCGCGGAACAGGGCGTAGAGGTTGTGGTGTTCCATGGGGTGGTGGGGAAAAAGGGGCCGGGCTCCGTGGCGCTCAGGGCGCGGGCTTGAGCAGCCGGCGCACGGCCGATGAGTGGCTGACCTTGTTGTCCATGAACTGCTGGTGGCGCACCTCGACCGAGTCGATGTCGTAGAGGTAGTTGACCATCAGGCCCAGGGACTGTTTGATGCCCTTGCGGGAGAGGTCGGCGGCGAAGTTCACGCGCTCCAGCCGCGCGCCGTTGTCGAGGTGGAACCGCGCCACTGGGTCGCCCAGCGCCTCGTGCGAGGCGCTCACGAGGTAGCGGGCGCACAGGCTGGCCAGGTCCTCCTGCAGGCTTTTGGGCATGGACGCCAGGTCGGGCGCGGCGGGGGTGGGGTGGGCCTGCCGCCAGGCGTTCACCCGCTGCAGGGCAGCGCTCCAGGCCGCATCACCGCCCTCGGTGGTGGCCTGCGCGAGCCAGCGCGCGAAGCCGGGCACGGGCGAGAGCGTGCAGAAGGTCTTGAGCTGGGGCAGTTCGGTGCTGAGCTGGGCGGCCACCTTCTTGATCAGGAAGTTGCCCAGCGAGACCCCGCGCAGGCCCGGCTGGCAGTTGCTGATGGAATAGAACACGGCGGTGCGGGCGCTGGCCGCGGCGGCCGCATCGGGTTGCGATTCGATCAGCGGCGCGATCGCCTCGGCCATGTCCTGCACCAGGGCCACTTCCACGAAGATCAGCGGTTCGTCGGGCAGTTGCGGGTGGAAGAAGGCGTAGCAGCGGCGGTCGGGCTGCAGGCGCCGGCGCAGATCGGCCCAGCCCGAGATCTCGTGCACCGCTTCGTGGTGAATGATCTTTTCGAGCAGGGCCGCGCTGGACTGCCAGTCCACACGCTCCAGGCGCAGGAAACCGGGGTTGAACCAGGAGCTCAGCAGGTGCAGGAAGTCGGCGTCCACCGCGGCCAGTTCCGGGCTGTTCCTGAGCAGGCCCAGCAGATCGTTGCGCATGGACAGCAGCATCAGGGTGCCGCCCGGTGCGCGGTTCACGCGGCGCAGCAGTTCCTGGCGCAGCGGTTCCACCGCCTGCGTGAGCGTGGCCAGGTTGCCGGCGGCGGGCGATTCGGCGTAGCGCGTGGCCGCGGCCAGTACCTGGTCGGGGTGGGGCGAAAACCCCGTGGCCAGCGCGGCAAAAAAGGCCTCGCGCTGTGCCGCGGGCAGGGTCTTGTAGCGTTCGATCACCTCCAGCGCCAGCGCGTACACGTTGGCCTGGCCCCGTTCCGACACCAGTTGCCGGCACGATCGCAGCAGCGGCGCCAGGGACCGGTCCAGCAGGGCCTTCTGGGCCAGCCGTTTGAGTTTTTCCAGCATCGATCGTCATCCCATCAGTTGTTCGGGCAGCCAGGTGGCGAGCTCCGGGAACACGCACAGCAGCAGGATGGCCAGCACCATGCACATCATGAAAGGGAACGCGCCCTTGAGGATGGTCGGCAGGCGCACGTCGGGTGTGATGCCGTTGATCACGAACAGGTTCAACCCCACTGGCGGCGTGATCAGGCCGAGCTCCATGTTGATGGTGAGGATCACGCCGAACCAGATCGGGTCGAAGCCCGCGGCGGTGATCACCGGCATCAGGATGGGCGTGGTCATCAGGATGATGGCCGCCGGCGGCAGGAAGCAGCCGGCCACCAGCAGCAGCAGGTTGATCGCCGCCAGCACCACCCAGCGGTTGACCTGCAGCTCGCCGATGGCCTCGGCCACCGACTGCGTGACCTGCAGCGACGACATCATGTAGCCGAACAGGATGGAGGCGCCGATGATCATGAGCAGCATGCCGGATTCGCGCAGACCGTCGCGCAGGATGAGCCACAGGTCCATGGGTTTCCAGACCCGGTAGATCACGATCACCATCAGCAGGCACAGCGCCGCGCCCACGCCCGCCGCTTCGGAGGGCGTGGCGATGCCGCCGTACAGCGCGTAGACCACACCGACGATCACCACGATGAAGGGCAGCAGCCGGGGCAGCAGTTCGAGCTTTTCCTTCAGGCTGTAGATGCGGTCGTGGTCCACCAGCACGGTGCCGCGTTTCCAGCTCAGGAACAGCGCCCAGGCCATGAAGAGGCCGGTGAGCAGCAGGCCTGGGATGACGCCCGCGAGGAACAACCGGCCGATCGAGGTTTCCGAGGCGATGCCGTACAGGATCATGGTGATGCTGGGCGGGATCAGGATGCCCAGTGTGCCGCCCGCGGCGATGGCGCCGGTGGCCAGATCGGCGTCGTAACCGCGCTTGCGCATCTCGGGGATGCCCATCTTGCCGATCGCCGCGCAGGTCGCCGGCGACGAGCCGGTGAGGGCCGAGAACAGGGCGCAGGCGCCGATGTTGGAGATCACGAGCGAGCCCGGCACCCGGTGCAGCCAGCGCGACAGCGCCTCGTACAGGTCGCTGCCCGCGCGCGACGACGCCACGGCCGCGCCCATGATGATGAACATGGGCAGCGAGACGAGCGTGAAATCGCTCAGACCCGCGAAGATGGTTTCGGGCAGGAAGTTGACGCTGTACCAGCCGTCGAACACCACCATGAAGAACAGCGCCACGGCACCCATGCCGAAGGCGATGGGCAGGCCGGTGGCCAGCACCGCGACCGTGACCACGAAGATCAGCAGACCAATGGCCAGTGCGCTCATGGGGCTGCCCTCCGTGCTGCGCACTGCGGGGCTGAGCGCCTTCGGAACGGCCGTGCGTCGCTCATGGGATGTCGTCCGTCAAAGGAACGAAAGAAGTGCTCACAGATGCTCCTCCGGGGTCAGGCCGAACGGGTGTTCGCGCCGCGTCCAGACCATCCAGATGTCGGTCAGGAGCTGCAGGCACAACAGGCCCAGGCCCACCGGCACCGCGAGGTAGGGAATCCACAGCCGCGCGCGCCACATGGATGCGGTGGTGAGGCCGGTGGTCCAGGCCTCGTGCCACCAGGGCAAGGAGGCGTAGAGGAAGAAACCGCAGAAGGCCAGCGCGATCAGGCTGCCCAGCAGGTGCAGGGGGCGCCGCCGGGCGGGCGAGAGCATCAGCGGCAGCACGTCGACGGCCACGTGGCCGCGCGTGAGCAGGATGTAGGGTGCACCGATGAAGGTGGCCGCCACCAGCGAGTAGGTGACGAACTCGGTTTGCCAGATCGACGACTGCCCGAGCACGGCCCGCACGAACACCATCTGGCACACCACCCCGACCGAGAGCAGGATCATCCCGGCGGCCACCACGCCGAGCAGGCGTGAGGCCCCATGGATCAGCGCCACCCAGGCCGGCACGGGTCCGGGATCACTTGACACTCAGCGCCTTCTCGATGAGTTCCTTGCCGCCCGGCACCTTCTCGGCGAAGACCTTGTACGAGGTCTTCTGCGCCACCTCGCGCCAGGCCTGCGCCTCGGCATCGGTCAGCGTGACGACTTCCACGTTGTTCTTCTTGAAGGTGCTCACCATCTCGTCGTCGAGCTTTTTCGACTCGGTGTTGAAGTACGCCTCGGCTTTTTTCGAGGCATCCGTCAGCGCCTTTTTCTGGGCGTCGTTGAGGCGGTCCCAGCTGCGCTTGGAAATCAGCACCGGCTCGTACATGAACCACAGCGCGTTGTCGCCCGGGGCGGTGACGCATTTGAGCTGCTCGTACAGGCGGAACGAGACGAAGCTGCCCGTGGAGGTGTCCGTGCCCTGGGCCACACCCTGCTGCAGCGCGCTGTACACCTCGCTTGACGGGATGGACACGATGGAGGCGCCGGCGCCGGCCCACATCTGGGCGAAGGTGGCACCGGCCGAGCGGACTTTCAGACCCGCGGCGTCTTCGGGTTTGCGGATGCATCGGCCCTTGCTGCCAAACGCACCGGCGAGCCAGGCGTCGGCCAGCACCTTGGCGCCGCCCTGTTCGACGATGGCCTTGATGTCCTGCATGAAGGGCGAGGCGTTGATGCGCAGCGCGTGTTCGTGGCTCTTGACCAGGCCGGGCATGAGGGTGGCGCCAAATTGCGGATGCGAGCCGGAGGCGTAGTCCAGCGGGAAGGCCGTCATGTCGATCTGCCCGGTCTGCATGGCCTTCCACTGCTCGGTCGCCTTGACCAGGCTGGAGCCGGGGAACACCTTGATCACCAGATCCACCTTGGCCGCGGCCACCTCGCGCGCAATGATCTGCACCATCTCGTCGCGCACATCCCCCTTGCCGCCCGGGAACTGGTGCGAGGCCTTGAGGACCACCTGTGCCTGGGCGCCGGCAGACAGTGTGGTCAGAAGGGCGGCGGCGATCACGGTCGGGCCCCACTTGAGTGGTTTCGTCATGTTTGTCTCCAGGTGGTGGAAGGGTTGTTGTATAAATGAAGCCGCATGTTATATGCAACAAAAAGCCGCCAGCCTAGGGCTAACCCGAACAAATTTTCCCCCGAGACACCGCCATGACCGCCATTGCTCCCCCCAGATCCCGTGTCCAGCAGGTGCGCGAACAGCTGGAGGACGACATCGTCAACGGCCGCCTCCTGCCCGGGGAGCAGGTGCAGGTCGAGCAACTGGTGGAGCGCTTCGGCGTCTCGCGCACGCCGGTGCGTGAAGCCCTGCAGCAGTTGGAGGCCAGCGGCCTGGTCGAGGTGTTGCCCAAACGCGGGACCTATGTCTCTCGGCTGGGCATGCCCGAGCTGATCCAGATGTTCGAGGTGATGGCGGAACTGGAGGCAATGTGCGCGCGCCTGGCCACGCGGCGCAGCGATGCGCAGCGCCTAACCGAGATCGAAGACGCGCTCACGCAGTGCGAAGTGCAGGCGTCGGCAAACGACGCCAACGCCTACTACTACGCCAACGAACACTTCCACCAGCTGATCTACCATGCCTGCGGCAACCCGTTTCTGGTGCAGCAGACGCTGGCCCTCAAGAACCGGCTCAAGCCCTACCGTCGGTTGCAGCTGCAGATGCGCAACCGCATCGCGCAGTCGCTCGACGAGCACCGCCAGATCGTGCGCGCCCTGCAGCAGGGCGACGGCGAGGCCGCCGCCAGCGCGGCCCGCGACCACGTGCTCATCCAGGGCCAGCGCTTCACCGACCTCATGAGCCTGACCGCTCGCCAGCCCGTGGCGCGACCCCCAGCCGGTGCGCCTGAGGCGCCGGAAATGCTCGGCGGCTGAGCACGCTTTGGCACGGCCCCGGATGGGGCGCGGGCTCTACCCAGCGGCGGTGAGCGGGCCTATCATGAGATCCATGACCCAGATACCGCCCACCATCCCCTTGCAGGCCCTGTTCGCCGCGCAGCACAGCGCCAGCCGCGCGCAGATCGACGTGCCGCTGGCGCTGCGGCGTGATCGCCTCGGGCGCCTGCACGACCTGATCGAGACCCATGCCTCCGCGCTGTGCGAGGCGGTGCAGGCCGACTTCAGCGTGCGCTCGGCCCAGCTCACCGAAGTGGCCGACCTGTTCGTGCTGCGCGCCACCATCGGCCAGCTGAGCAAGCGGCTGCCCCAATGGATGAAACCGCAACGCGTGACCACGCCCCTGTACCTGCTGCCCGCGCGCGCCCACATCCAGCGCCAGCCGCTGGGCGTGGTGGGGGTCATCGGTCCATGGAACTACCCCTTGCAGCTCACCTTCGGCCCGGCCGCCACCGCGCTGGCCGCGGGCAACCGCGTGATGCTCAAGCCCAGCGAACTCACGCCGCACACCTCGGCGCTCATGGCCACGCTGGTGCAGCAGGCCTTCGCGGCCGACGAGTTCTGCGTGGTGCTCGGCGGCGCCGATGTGGCGCACGATTTCGCCAGCCTGCCGTTTGACCACCTGTTCTTCACCGGCTCCACCGGCGTGGGCCGCAAGGTGGCTGCCGCAGCGGCCGCCAACCTCACGCCGACCACGCTGGAGTTGGGCGGCAAGTCCCCTTGTGTGGTCGACGCGTCGTGCGACCTGTCCGACGCGGCGCTCAAGATCGCCCACGGCAAGCTGCTCAACGCCGGGCAGACCTGTGTCGCGCCCGACTACGTGCTGCTCCCGCGCGGCCAGGAAGCCGCGTTCGAACAGGCCTACACAGCGGCCGTCGCGCGTCTTTTCCCCCAGATCGCGGGCAACCCCGACTACGCGGCCATCCTCAGCGACCGTCATCACGCCCGCCTCAGTGCGCTGCTGGACGAGGCGCGCAGCCAGGGCGCGCGCGTGGTGGACGTGGCTCCGCAGGGCATGGCCTCCGGGCAGACCCCGGGCACGCGCCAGATGAACCCGACGCTGGTCTTCGACCCCGCGCCAGGGCTGCGTCTGATGGACGAAGAGATCTTCGGCCCGGTGCTGCCCGTGCTGCCCTACGACACGCTGGACCAGGCCATCACATTCATCAACCAGCGGCCCCGCCCGCTGGCGCTGTACTGGTTCGGTTCCGACACCGCATCGTGCGACCGCTTGCTGCACAACACGGTCAGCGGCGGCGTCACGGTGAACGACACCCTCATGCATCTGGCCCACGAGGGCCTGCCCTTTGGCGGAGTGGGCGAGAGCGGCTGGGGGGCCTACCACGGTGAGGGCGGCTTCCTGCGCTTCACCCAGCAAAAGCCGGTGCTGGTGCAGTCGCGCTGGGCCATGGGCCAATTGTTCTATCCGCCTTATGGGCCGCGCTTTGATCGGGTGATGGGATTGCTCAAGCGCTGGCTCTGAAGCCTGGGCGGTGTGGGTGGTCGCGCAGTGCGCAACCACCGGTGGGGTCAGGCGCTGGTGCTGGTGCCTTCGTCGGGATCGCCGTTCACCGGCAACGTGGTCTGCTGGAGATAGCCCTGCCTGAGCAGCGTGTGCATCAATCCGGTCACGTCGTCACCCAGCAGCAGCGACAGTTCGCGGTCGCTGCGCCGCCCGTTGACCATCAACAACAGCGAGTGGACCGGTTTGCCCACCAGATCGGGACGTGCCAAGGCTTCCCAGGCCTTCACTGTCTTGGCGCAACGCATGATCGTTTGCATGTTTCGTTTACCCCCTGAATCCATGGCCGGATTTTGACCTCTGGCCCACCATGTTGACTGTCAGGTATGACAGGGTGTTGACAGCTTGGCCGGAATGGGCATTGGGGTCTTGCTGTTCACCCCGCCCAACACCATGAGGTCTTTCTTATGACTGCAGGCGCGGGTGTAAGGGGTTGCAACGTGATTTTTTTGGCATGGTCACGTCCGTGGGCCATCCGGCAGGTATAACTGCGGTTTGATCCACCAGTTTGATTTATCCAGGGCCTCCAGGCCTTCGCACAGAGAGACATGAAGGTGCACTCCCCCTTGTTGCAGCAGTGTTTTGCTGAAGTGCTCGCAGAAGCGCCCAAACTGGTGGGACGCTGCGTGGATGCGGCGGTGGTCGGCTTGCAGGAAGCCGAGAAAAAGGGGCGCGAAGTCGCACAGCGCGACCGCCTGGCCACCGCTTGGTGGCACCTGCAGCAACTCAAACCCCTCTGGGTGAGAACCTACCCCGAGCTTCTGCGCAAGGCACTTCAGGGCGAGGACTTCGATGCCTCGTTCTCGCGGCCCATGCCGCTGTCGGAATCCACCTATCTGTCGCTCGTCGAAGACGAAGCGGTGACCGAGTCGATGGAGTCCACCCGCCTGGTGCAGTCCGTGCAGCCCCTGGTGGAGCAGGAACTGTCGGTGCTGGACGCCCTGGTGAGCTCGCTGATCGGGCTGGACCAGATCCGGGCCGAGATGAACCCGCTGCGCCCCGAGATCTTCGTGCGTGTGCTGCGCGAGATGTTCAGCGCGAACGAGGACGACGTCGACATCCGCACCCTGTGGTTGCGGCACTGTGGCCGCCCGCTGGGCGGTGAGCTCAAGACCCTGTACGGGCGTCTGGTACAGATGCTGCAGCGCGCCCAAGTGCGCGAGGTGGGTTATCGCGTGCGCTTGACCGCGCAGAGTCCGTCCGGCGCTGGGCGATCCGGGGGAAGCACGGCCCCGGGTGCTTTGCGTGGTGCCGATGGCCGCAGCCTGCCCGACACCGGTTTCGATTCCCTGCCTGGGGATGACGCCGGTTCCGGCCTGCCGTCCATGCCGCAGCTCGGACGCATCCGCCCGCGTTTCGAGACGCAGCTGTACCAGGATTTTTTCCAGCGAGAAGACAGCCGCTACGAGCAGCCGCTGGAGCCAGCGTATTACAGGCAGGTGAACCGCGAGATCGCGGCCATGGAGCAGGCCGCCGCCAGCGATCGCATCGACGAGTCCAGGGTGCTGGAGAACCGCACTCAGTACCTCACCCAGTACCGCGACCTGCCTGTGGTGGACCGGCCGGCGCGCGAAGTCGACATCTCGACCCAACTCAGCCAGCGCGACTGGGGCGACTACGCCACCGCTCACCAGCGCTCGCGCGTGCTCATGGAGCTCAAGCAGAAGGCCCGGCGTGTGGCGCAGGCGGTCGGGCTCGATGTGGTGCGCACGCTGGTCAACCAGGTGGCCCAGGACCCGCAGCTGTTGGCGCCGGTGCGCGAAGCGGTGGTGGCGCTGGAGCCGGCGTTGCTGCGCATGGCCATGGCCAACCCGCGTTTCTTCCGGGAAGACGTCCACCCGGCGCGCCGCCTGATCGAGAGCGTGGCGCAGCGCAGCTTCAAATACAACGACGAGTTTGCCAGCGAGTTCGAGAGCTTCTTCCTGCCGGTGCAGCAGGCGTTCAATGAGCTCAATGCCTCGAAGACCGAGGATCCGGATGTCTTTGCGAACGCCCTGGCCGGTCTCCAGCATCGTTGGGACGAGCAGGACCAGGAGGCGCTCAAGCAGCAGGACGACAGCCTGCAGCAGATCCGCCACGCCGAAGCGCGCCAGGCGCTGGCCGATCAGGTGGCCTGGGACCTGAGCCAGCGACCGGACGTGGACCACGCGCCGGGCGTGATTCTCGACTTCCTCTACGGCCCCTGGTCGCTGGTGATCGCTTCGGCCCAACTGTCCGCCCAGGATGGCCAGACCGATCCGGGGGGCTACCGCAAGGTGGTGTCCAACCTGCTGTGGAGCGTGCGCAAGGAAGTGACGCTCAAGCGCCCGGCCCAGCTGTTCCAGATCATTCCCGGTCTGCTGAACACGCTGCATTCGGGTCTGGACATGCTGGGCAAGACCCGCGAAGAGACCAAGCCCTTCTTCGACGCCCTGATGCGCCTGCACGAACCCGCGCTGAGTCTGCGGCGCGCGCGCATCCGTGGTGATGCGAGTGCTTCCGCGCCGGCGCCGCTGGAAATATCGACGAGCTCGATGTCGATGGAGCTCGACGAAACCTTGCCGGCCACACCCGAGCAACGCAAGCCCCGCCAGAACGCCCAGCCGTGGCTGGGCCGGCATGAGATCGAAGCGGCGGGCTTCGCCGACACCGTGCCCACGGATTTCGCCGAACTGCATGAGCTTGAGCCCACACAGGCCGGCGCGACCGACGACGCGGGCAGCTCTCAGCCGGACCACGAGGACGATCAGGAAATCAACGCCGCGGCGGTGCTGGCCGGCCTGCGCGAGGGCGATTGGGTCGATCTGTACTCGCGGCGCGAGTGGTTGCGTGCCCAGTTGATTTGGGCCAGCAGCCGGGGCACGCTGTTCATGTTCGTGAGCCGTGGTGGTTGCCCTCACTCCATGACCAAGCGCAGTTGCGAACGCCTGATCTCTGGCCGCCTGCTGCGGCCCATCGATTCCCGGGGCGTGGTGCACAAGGCCATCAAGAACCTGGCCGAACAGCAGGCCCGTTCGGAAGAACCGGTCTCGGCCTGAGAGGCTGAGGTCACCAACCCGTTTCAGGGTGATCCGCGCATCGAACGCGTGGGAGGCTGGCCCATGGCGGCCTTGAACATGGCGGTGAACGCGCTGTCGCTGGCGTAGCCGCTGGCCGCGGCCACCTGGCCCACCGGCATGCCCCGCGCCAGCATGGGCAGTGCATGGGCCAACACCACTTGCTGGCGCCAGCGCTGGAATCCCATGCCCAGTTCCTCGCGAAACAGGCGCGCCAGCGTGCGTTCGCTCGCACCGCTGTGGGCCGCCCAGCCCGACAGCGTGGCGTGTTGCGCCGGCGTGTTCAGCACCGCTTCGCACAGCGTTCGCAGGCGGCGGTCACCGTGCAGCGGGTCGGGCATCGGCACGCCCAGGGGTTGCGTGGGCGCATGGGCCATTTCGGCCAGCACCAGCGTGGCCAGGGCCTGCTGGCGGGTGGTGTGCTGGGCGTGTTGTGGCTGGTCCATGCCCAGCACCAGCTCGCGCAGCAGGGGCGAAACCACCAGCACACGCGAGCGGTGCCAGCCGTCGGGCACCACCGAAGCGTCGATGTACAGCGTGTGCAACTGCGAGGCTTCAAGCATGGTGACCGCGTGGCGCGCACCCGGCGGAATCCATACCGCGCGCGACGGCGGCACGATGGCGGTGGTTTCGCAGGCGGGGATCTCGCCGGCTTCGTCGGGCGGTGCCGACACTGTGACCTGCAGCAGCCCACTGGCGCAGTAGGCTAACTGGCCCCAGGGGTGGTGGTGGGGTTCGAACTGCGTGTCGTGGCCCATGGCGCGTGCGCGGCAGCGCACCGGCCGCTCGGGCGAGGGCGCGTAGGGGTCGGTGTCGCCGACCGGCACGGCTTGGCGGGGGCGGCGAGGTCTCATGGGAGGGTGGGGTGGTTTGGCTGGAATTCGACAGGACTTGTCTTTTTATCGCAAAACACCGCCGAGCACCAACCGTACCATTCATCGCATGAACACCGCCACCCTCGGCGCCATCGCGCCCGCCAACCCCGTTCCCCTGAAGCAGGATGCCAGCGTCATCGGCCTGGTGGGCTTGGCCCACGCCACCTCGCACTTTTCGCATCTGCTGCTCGCGCCGCTGTTCCCGGTGTTCATGCGCGACTTCGGCCTGAGCTACTCGGACGTCGGCCTGCTCATGAGCATCTTCTTCGTCGTCTCGGGTTCGGGTCAGGCCCTGGCCGGCTTCGTGGTGGACCGGTTCGGCGCGCGACCGGTACTGTTCGCGGCCATCGGCTGTTTTCTGCTGGCCGCGCTGGCCGCTTCGCAAGTCACCGGCTATGCGGGGCTGGTCGTGGTGGCGGCGCTGGCCGGGCTGGGCAATGCGCCGTTCCACCCGGCCGACTTCACCATCCTGAACCAGCGGGTCTCGCCGCCACGCCTGGGGCACGCGTTCAGCACCCACGGTCTCACCGGCAACCTGGGCTGGGCGCTTGCGCCGGCCTTTCTGGTCGGCATCACCGCGCTGGCCGACTGGCGTGTGGCCTATTACTGCGCGGCGCTGCTGTACGCGTCGGTCCTTGCACTCCTGTTCTGGCAGCGCGACAAGCTGCGCACCGAGGCGCATGTGCGCCACCCCGATGCCCCCAAGGGCTCCGATCTGGCCTATCTGAAACTGCCCGTGGTGTGGTGGAGCTTCGCGTTTTTCCTGCTGTCCACCATGACGCTGGCGGTGGTGCAGAGCTTTGCACCTTCCATTCTCAAGGCTGTGCACGGCGTGAGCGTCGAAGCTGCCACGCTGACCATCAGCGCCTACATGTTGTGCGGTGCGTTCGGCATGCTGGTGGGCGGCTTCGTCGCGGCCTATACCCAGCAGAGCGACCGCGTGGTGGCGCTGTCCATGTCCGGTGGCGCCTTGCTGCTGCTGGTCTGTGCCACCGGCTGGCTGGGTGCGGCGGGCACCATGGTTGCCCTGGCCGCCACCGGTTTTGCGGTGGGCGTGGGCGGCCCCAGCCGCGACATGATGATCAAGAAGGCAACGCCCAAGGGCGCGACCGGCCGTGTCTACGGCACCGTGTATTCGGGTCTGGACGTGGGCTTCGCCATCTCGCCCATGGTGTTCGGCGGGTTCATGGACCGCGGCTGGTACACGCTGACACTGGCGGGTGCGGCGGTGGTGCTCTTCATCTCGGTGTACGCCGCGCTCGGGGTGGGGCGCCGTACCGGTCCGCAGGGTTCCGGCGCGGCACAATCGGCGGCATGACGCAAAAAATCGCTGGACACCTGCTCGTTGAATGCCTGATCGCCCAGGGCGTGACCCACGCCTTTGGCGTGCCGGGTGAAAGCTACCTCGCCGTGCTCGACGGCTTCCACGCCCACGCCGACCGCATCCGTTTCGTGATCAACCGGCAAGAGGGCGGGGCCGCCTTCATGGCCGAAGCCCAGGGCAAGCTCACCGGGCGCCCCGGTGTGTGTTTCGTCACCCGCGGTCCTGGCGCGACCAACGCCTCCATTGGCCTGCACACGGCCTTTCAGGACTCCACGCCCATGGTGCTCTTCGTGGGCGACGTGGCCAGCGATGCACGCGACCGCGAGGCTTTCCAGGAAGTCGACTACCTGAGCTTCTTTGGCCCCAGCACCAAGGGCATGGCCAAACGTGTGGAGCGCATTGACGATGCGCGCCGCATCCCCGAATACGTGGCGCGCGCCTTCGCCACCGCCATGAACGGCCGGCCCGGCCCGGTGGTGCTGGTCCTGCCCGAAGACATGCTGACCCAGCCGGTGGACGCCAAGCCCTTGCCGCGTGTGGAACCGGTGCAGGCCTGGAGCGACCCGGGCGCGCTGCGCGGCTTGCGCGAACTGCTGCTGCAGGCCGAGCGCCCGCTGGTGATCGCCGGCGGCGGTGGCTGGACATCGCAGGCCGCGGCCGCCTTGCAACGCTTCGCCGAAAACTGGCAGCTGCCGGTGGCCAACGCCTTTCGCTTCCAGGACTGTTTCGACAACCACCACCCCAACTACGCGGGCGACGTGGGGCTGGGCATCAACCCGGCACTGGCCAAGCGCGTGCGCGAGAGCGACCTGCTGATCGCCATCGGCCCGCGCCTGGGCGAAGCCACCACCGGCGGCTATGCGCTGATCGAGGCGCCGGTACCGAAACAGAAGCTGGTGCACATCCACGCCAGCGCCGAAGAGTTGAACCGCGTCTACCAAGCCACGCTGGCCATCAACGCCACCATGAACGCAGCGGCGCGCAGCCTGGAGGTATTGACCGCGCCTCCGGGCGTGGCCTGGGGCCAGTGGACGCAGGCCTGCCACGCCGACTACCTGGCCAACATCGATCCGGCCAACGGCGGCATCGTGCTGCCCGGCAGCATCGACATGCCGGCCCTCATCGCCACGCTGCAGCAGCACCTGCCGGCCGACGCCGTGCTCACCAACGGCGCGGGCAACTTCGCGTCGTGGCTGCACCGCTTCTACCGCTACCACGGCCTGGTCAAGGGTCACAAGACCCAGCTCGCGCCCACCAACGGTGCCATGGGGTACGGCGTGCCCGCCGGCATTGGCGCGGCCATCCTCACCGGGCGCACCGCCTTCACCATCGCGGGCGACGGCGACTTCCTCATGAACGGCCAGGAGCTGGCCACCGCCGTGCAGCACGGTGCCAAGAGCATCGTGCTGCTGCTCAACAACGGCACCTACGGCACCATCCGCATGCACCAGGAGCGCGAGTACCCGGCCCACGTGAGTGGGTCGGACCTGCGCAACCCCGACTTCTGCGCCCTGGCGCGTGCCTATGGCTATGCGGCTGAGCGCATCACCCACACGGCCGAATTCGAGCCCGCGCTGCTGCGGGCCCTGGTCGCGCCCAGCGGGACGGTGATCGAGGTGACGCTCGACGCCGAGGTGATCACCACCCGGGGCACACTCTCGGCGATTCGCCAGGCCGCACAAAAATCCCGCCCGGCCTGAGGCGGGGCGTTGTTACAAGGCGTGAATAAGTCACAGAAAGCCCGGCAACTGGCCGCTCGTGTGGCATGGCCCGTGTTCGTAAGCTTCTCCCATCGACACGACGGAGGACGCTCACATGTGGCAAGCCAACGAACAACTCTCGAACCGTGGTTTTCTTCAGACGATCGCGCCCCCGGCGCGGGACGATTTGGCGCAGTCGCTGCTGCTGCGCGTGCTTGACGAAGTGGACTACGGTCTGCTGGTGATCGACGGCACCGGCCGCATCCGCCACGCCAACCACCTGGCCCGCCATGAGATGGCCGGCGGGCGCGCCATCATGACGCACGGCAACGTCCTGCTGGGTCGCACGACCGAGTTCACCGCGCAGATCCAGCAGGCCATCGAACAGGCGCTGCGGGGGCAGCGCCGGCTGGTGTCGCTGAATCTGGGAGGGAGGGACTTTTCGATGGCGTTCGTGCCCCTGAGCCACCCGCTGGAGACCGACGCGCCGTGCGTGCTGGTGTCGCTCTCGCGCCAGAGTGCCTGCGAAAACCTGGCCGTGCGCATGTACGCCCGCTCGCAGAACCTGAGCCCGAGCGAAGAGTCGGTGCTCCTGGGGCTGTGCCGGGGCCTGTCCATCCCCGACATCGCGCGCCAGCACGGGGTGGCGCAGTCCACCGTGCGCAGCCAGATCAAGGCCTTGCGCGAAAAAACCGGTTGCGGCAGCATCCGCGAGCTGTTGCAGCGCGTCAACAGCCTGCCGGCGGTGGTGCCCGCCTTGCGCATCGTCTCGCCCATGCCTCACAATGCCACGGAGTACGCACAACCATGACCCCGGATGCCCGCCTCCGCCGCCCAACCTGCCCACACCCCACCCAGCACCCACGTTGAAGCACTGGCGGCGCTGGGCGTGCAGCGCCGCTACCGGCGCGGCGCCCTGTTGATCCAGGAAGGCGACACCGGCGACACCCTCTACATCGTTCTGCAAGGCCGCCTGCGGGCCTTTCTGGCCGATGCCGGTGGCAAGGAACTGACCCTGGGCACCTACGGCCCGCTGGAATACGTGGGCGAAATGTCGCTCGACGGCGGGCCCCGCTCGGCCAACGTCGAAGCCATGGAGGCGAGCACCTGTTCGGTGGTCTCGCGCGCCACGCTGCTGGACTACATCGCCGTCCACCCCGAATTCGCCCTCGAACTCATGTCCCGGCTGATCCGCCGCGCCCGCCTGGCCACCGAGAGCGCGCGTAGCGTGGCCCTGATCGACGTCTATGGCCGCCTGGCGCGCCTCCTGGTCGAGCTGGCCCGCGAGCCCGATGAGCACGGTGAACGCCCCCTGAAAGAGCGCCTGACCCACCAGCAGATGGCCCAGTACCTGGCCTGTTCGCGCGAGATGGTCAGCCGCCTGCTCAAAGACCTGGAGATCGGCGGCTACATTGCCGTGCGCGAGCGCTGGATCTGGCTGCTCAAGCCCCTACCGGCGCGCTGGTAGAGGTCGCCCCCCCGAAGCGCCTTTGGCGCCTCCCCCCAGGGGGCAACACCAGCGGCCCGGCAAAGCCGGTTCCGCGGTGTTCCCGGGTGGCCTTTGTTGCATGAGGTGGGGACCGCACGCCGGGTGATCGGGCGTTCAGAGCGCGTTGAGCAGGGCGCGCGCTTCTTGCGGTGCGGACGAACTGGTGCCCACCAGGCGCGCCGTGCTGCCGCTGCGGCTGCCCGCGGCGCGTACCCCCCACAAGGCCACGTTGTCGTCGCTCACCTGCAGCGTGTCGGGTACCTTCTTCACGCCGGGGCGCTGGGGCCGGCTGGCGTCCGGGTCGGGCTTGCGTGGGGAATACAGCGCGAAGTACCCGCTGGGCGATGCATGGCGGCGGATGCCACCCACGCTCACGGTGTTCTGGCCGGTGGACAGGCTGTTGAAGGTACCGCTGCGCCGGATCGGCGTGGGGTCGTCCGCGTGGTCCACGAAAGAACCGATGTTGCCGCTGGTGTCGTAGTGGGCGTCTTCAAAATACGACTGTCGAGCACCCGTGTTCTGGCCGATGGCCACGTCGTCGCGCTCGATGTAGGCGTCCAGCGTGATGTCGGTCGAGCCCGTGTTGATGAGCGTGACCTGCCAGGCGCCAAACGGTGCGGTGGCCGCCGAGCGCTTGCGACTGAAGGTGGGTTCCAGCGCCAGCAGCACGCAGGTACCCCGGCTACCCAGGGCCGAACTGGTGGGGTAGATCAGACCGCACAAAGGGTCCGACCCGTCCCCGGTCCATACGCCCGACTGGCCCATGCAACGCTGCGGCAGGGGCTCGGTCTGCCCCGGCGGCGTCACGCAGATTTTCACGTCCTGCGCGCCATCGGGCAGCCAGATTTCGAGAAAGCTCTGGGTGCGGTCGTCCGGCTGCACGCGCCAGTGCAGCGGCAAGGTCTGGTCCGGCTGCAGCGTGGCGTTGACGTGGGTGCGGCTCTGGTAGGCGTTGCCCGCGGGCACGGCGATCTGCAACCGCCCCCCGTACAAGGCGATCAGTTGGTCCATGGCCGCTTCCAGGATGGAGCTGCCGTCGTGCGGCCCCGCCAGGGTGCCCCAGCTGATGTTCACCACCACCTTCGCGCTCGGCGCGCAGCGTGCCAGGATGTACATCAAACCGTCGAGCACGCTCACGTTCATGGCGCCGCCCGAGGTGTCGAGCACGTTCGACCAGTCAAGCTGCACGGCCACCAAATCGGCACGGCTGGCGTCATCGTGCATCGGGTGCAGCGGATTGCCCGGCCCGCAGGCCAGGCTCATCACGTGGGTGCCGTGGTTGACGGGCATGCTCAGGTCCCAGAGCTGCAGGTGTTGGTAGAGCGCGTCTTCGTCCACCTGGCCATGCCGGGTGTAGGCCGCCATGGCCGCGTCGATGGCCGTGCCCGAGAGTTCGTGGCCGTAGCCCATGTCGTGCGGCGTGGGGCCGGCGCGCGCCGGGTCCAGCGGCTCGCGGTGGCGCGGCTGGTTGCCGGGCCAGTTGCCGTTCTGGTAGGCGTCCTGCCGCCAGAAATGCTGGATGCGCGTGCGGCCATGCTGGTCCAGAAAGGCGCTGTTGGCCAGCGCCAGACCGCCGTCGATCAGACCCAGCACCTTGCCGCCCAGCAGGCCATGGGCCGGGGCGGGTTGGCTGGTGGGCGTGCAGGGGTCGATCAGCGCATGCGTGTGCGGCTCCACCGGCAGGCCGAGTTCGAAGCGCTGGATCAGGCTGCGCAGATGGTCGTCGCTGCGAAGCTTGTCGAAAAAACGCGGCTTCACGCGGGCGCTGCAAAAACGCAGGCCGGGTACGTTCAGGTACACCCTGGGAATCTGCAGCCAGGCAGTGCTGGACGCAGCCACCAGCGCGGGCACGTCGGCCTGCGACGAGAGCTCGATCACGATAGGCAACCACTTTGGTGGCTTCTTGCCGGGGCCCCGACGGTAGCCGGCGAAGTGGTCGGCCTCAGCCCAGGCGAGGTAGGGGTCCTGACCATTGATGGCACCGGGGGCGCTCCAGTCGATGCCGGTGAACTCCCCGGTGGGCAGGGGCTGCCAGACCGGCGCACTCATTCCGACACCCCAGCGCAATACACCGCGGCGCTCATTGCCACTCCTTGATCGCTTCCTCCCAGAGCCAGGCGAGCAGCGGGGCATTGCCCACGCCCGTGCTGGTGGCCGAGCGTGTATAGGCCGGCTGCCGGTGTGGGCCTTCCATCTTCTGATGCAGGCTGAAGTCCAGCGCCTCGCCGTTCGGGCCGTGGAACAGGCGGCCATCAAAGCCGCGCTCGTGCACCCGTGTGCTGGTGGCGCGGGCCACCAGGAACTCGGCCAGCGCCGTGCCGAGCAGGCGGCCAGCCGCGCTGTCCACCGGGAAGTGCACCCCAGCCACCGTGCGGTTCACGGCGATGCGTGCGGCCAGGCGCTGCAACTGTTCGTGGCTGGCCGTGCCGTTGGGCGGGGTGGCACCTTCTGCCGAGGCGGCGTTGAGCAACGCTTCCAGCAGGACTGCGAAGGCAAAGGCTTCGGTGGCGTGGCCGCTGGGCCAGCTGCCGTGGCCGGGGGTCTGGATCATGGGCTGGATCTGCGGCGAAAACGCTTCCGGCCGCAGGCTGGCGAAGGTGTGCTTGAAGCGCATCTCCACATGAACACAGAGCGAAAAGACCAGGTCCAGCAGCTGCAGGGTCTTCGGGTGGCGGTGTGCCGTCAGGCCGACCATGGACGACCAGAACGCCAGCGGCGGCGTCAGCTGCGCCACAACTTCGGCCGCGCGGTCGGCGCGCAGATCGGCGTAGGCCGCGACCAGATCGAGCTGTTTCTTGAACTGGGCCTTGGTGGGTGCGCGCAGGCACACGAGCGGTTTGCGCTGGATGGTATTGGCCTGCAGGTTGGCGAACTCCAGCAGCGCTTCCTTGGGGCCGTTGCGGGTGCGAAAGAGCAGGCCCTCGACCAGCTCGGTGAAGCAGGCCGTGATGCGCGGTCCGTCGGCCCAGAGCTTGAGGTTGGCGGGTTTGTCGAACCCGGGTTCGGTAGCGTGCAGGGACGCCCCGGTGAAGGGGCCGACAATGGCTGCTCGGCTGAGGATGAGGGCGTCGGAGGAGACTACTGCGCTGCTGATGCCCCCGCTGATGCCCCCGCTGATGCCTCCACTGATGCCTCCACTGATGCCCCCGCTGATTCCTCCACTCATTTCGACTCTCCTGTTGGTTAGTGCATTCGTAGACCGAGACTGGTCAGCGCTTTCGCGACCCGCTGTCGCAAAGGACTTTTGCCTCCTGCCGCTAGATACTGCTGTACCGTCAATTGGGGTTGCAGTTGCATCAAGAGGGCAAAGGTTTCCTTTGCATCCTCTGCATAGCCAAGTTCGTGTTGGGCGATCAGCAGGGTTCTTATCGTGGGTAGGTGGTATCGATTTTTCAGCAGGGATGCACGGCAGAGCTCGATGGCACGTTCCCATTGCTCCATGGCGGCATAGCTGGTTGCCAACATCATCTCGAAATAGTATTTCTGCGGATCGAGTGGCGAGAGGTGCAGGGCGTTTTCTGCTTCGACCATCGAATCCTTGGGTGTTCCCCACATCTGCGACCACACGCTGTTGTACAGCCAGGCCATGGCGTCGTTCGGGTTGCTCTGGGTGGCCTCCTGCAGCAGGCGGTGCGAGGCGTCCACGTCCTTGCCCAAGTGGCACAGCGCATGGCCTTTGATGGCCATGGCCAGCGAGCTGGCGGGCTCCAGGTCGAGCGCACGGTCGGCGGTGTCGATGGCACGCTGGAAGTCTTTGGCGGGTTCGCCCGAGAGGCCTTGCACCACCTGCATGATGTGCCATTTGGCCAGCCAGGCCCAGGGCGTGGCCACGCGCCGGTGCCGTGCCACCACGGCTTCAAGCAGTTGGTGGCTGCGCTGCAGGTCGCGCGGCGTGGAGCGATGCATGAGCGTGATGCCACCGAGCATGAGCGCATTGCTGTCGAGCTGGGGCACGGGCAGCACCAGGGTGCGCTGCACCAGATCGTTGAGCAGGGCCTTGGCGCAGGCGGCGCTCAGGGCATCGAGCAGGCCGCTCTGGGCCTCCAGCAGATCGTGGGTATCGCCCGTGAGCCGCTCGGCCCAGATCACTTCGCCACGCTTGTTGTCGGACAGCTCGGCCATGATGACGACCTTGTCGCCCAGGGTGACGTAGCTGCCGCCCAGCACAAAGGCCGCGTCCAGCCGCTGGCCGATCTCTTCGGTGGTGCTTTGGCGTCCACGAAAGGCGGTGGTGGAGAGGCGGGAGATCACGCGCAAGTCCTGGCTGCGCGAGAGTTGGGCGATCACGCCGTCGGCGATCAGTTCGCCGATGACGAACTGTTCGCTCGTGTGGCTGCGCGTTTCGAACGGCACCACGGCGATCGACGGGCGAAAGTCGGTCGGCACCCCTTCTGGCACCCGCGGGCGCACTGCGGCTGAGCCGTGGCTGACGGGGTAGAGCCGCCAGGTGCGTACCGGCTCCGGCCAATGTTTGAGGTAGCTCTCGCCACAGTCTTCCACCTCGGCGTCGACGCCGATCACGATGCCGTCGAACACGCTCGCGGTGACCAGGGTGTCACCGGGCGAGGCCAGATCGGTGATGCGCGCGGCGAGGTTCACACCATGGCCGTAGACGTCGTTTTCGTCGGCGTACAGATCGGTGGCGTTGATGCCGGCGCGCAGGTGCAGCTGCTGGCTCAGGGGCAGGCGGCGGTTGATGGGCGCGAAGTACCGGTGCAGCGCCAGTGCGGCCCGCACGGCGTCGGTGGGGTGCTCGAACTCGACCAGCAGGCCGTCGCCCAGGCTCTTGACCAAGCGGCCCCGGCATGTGGGCAGCACCTGAGTGGCGGCGTGGTGCATGAAGCCGCGCCACTGGCTCACGACCTCGGCCTCGTTGTCGGCCATGAGCCGTACCGATTCGACCAGGTCCATCACCAGCACGACCTTGTGCTGCTGCTCGGGCAGCGGCGGCACGACCACCTCCTCGTCTGCGGCAAGGAGTGGGGGGCGAATCGGTTGCGGGCTCTCTGTCATGCCTGTGGGGGTCTTGGAATTTTGTTGCAGTTTCTCACAGCTCTGCACAGATGCCATGGCTGCGGGGCCCAAAAACAGCAAAGCCGGCTTGGGGCCGGCTTTGCTGGGACTCACGGCACCATGACGGTGCAATGTGGGTGGATCACTTCAGGTGCTCGTTGATCATCTTGGTCATTTCAAACATGGACGCCTGGGCCTTCTTGAAGATTTCCTTCAGCTTGGCGTCGGCGTTGATCATGCGGCGATTGACTTCGTCCTGCAGCTTGTTCTTCTTGATGTAGGCCCAGACCTGCTTGGTCACTTCGGTGCGGGGCAGCGGGCTGTTGCCAACGATGGCGGCCAGCGCGGCGCTGGGCGTCATGGCCTTCATGAAGGCGGCGTTGGGGGTGCGCTTCTTGGCCGGAGCGGCCTTCTTGGCGGGGGCGGCTTTCTTGGCCGGAGCGGCTGCCTTCTTGGCGGGAGCGGCCTTCTTCGCCGGGGCGGCGGCTACCTTCTTGGCCGGGGCGGCTTTCTTCGCAGGTGCTGCAGCCTTCTTGGTCGGGGCCGCTTTTTTCGCGGGAGCTTTTTTCGCAGTTGCCATGATTGAATTTCCTTCTAGAAGTGAAACATTGACCAGCAGGAAACGCGCTTCCTCGCTGGTGTCTCGCATGCTAATGGAGTTGTTTGTGCATTCCAAGGTGGGCTACCTGATTTTTTGCGTGTTTTCATAGAGGGGAAGCCGCTTTTTGGCCCGGAAAACAACACTTGAACAGTGCATGCCTGCAAGCGCTCTGTCAGAGCAGGGCTTCATGCTGAAAATCCGCTGTGCCATGCTCCTTCATCCGAACCTGAGAAAGCGTCATGTCTTCGACCCCAACTTTTGCCACCTGCGATCTGTGTGATGCCCACAAAAACGACGGCTCGGGCAGCTTCCGTGTGTTGCCGCCGGTGTTGCGCGACTTCGGTGCCGTGCGCCGGTTCTCTGGCCCGGTGGTCACGGTCAAGTGCTTTGAAGACAACACGCCGGTGAAGGCCGCGGTGGAGAGCCCGGGCGAGGGCCGGGTGCTGGTGGTCGATGGTGGCGCTTCGCTGCGCCGTGCGCTGCTGGGTGGCAACCTCGGCGCCGCCGCCGCACGCAACGGCTGGGCCGGTGTGGTGATCGACGGCTGTGTGCGCGACGTGGCCGAGCTGGCCGCTTGCCAGGTGGGCATCCGCGCGCTCGCGTCGATGCCGCTGCCGACCGAAAGGCGCAACGAGGGCCTGCGCGATCTGGCGGTGCAGATTCAAGGCGTGTGGGTGCGGCCGGGTGACTGGCTCTACGCCGACGAGGACGGTGTGGTGGTCTCGGACCACGCGCTCATGGCTTGAGTCCCGGGCGCCCGGTTCACCCGGTGGCCGGTGTTCAGATGCTCAGGCCTTTGTAGAGCATGTAGGCCGCGAGCAGGTACAGGATGCCGGCGAACACCCGCTTGAGGGACTGGACGGGCAGGGCGTGCGCCGCCCTCACGCCGAGCGGCGCCATGAGCACGCTGGCCACGGCGATCACCAGCAGCGCCGGTGTGTACACATAACCCAACGAGCCTGCGGGCAAGTCCGCCACGCCCTGGCCCGCGACGATGTAGCCCAGCGCGTTGGCCAGCGCGATCGGGAAACCCAACGCCGCGCTGGTGGCCACGGCGTTGTGGATGGCCACGTTGCACCAGGTCATGAACGGTACGCTGACAAAGCCACCGCCCGCGCCGACCAGCCCCGACAGAAAGCCGATGACCGAGCCAGCGCCGAGCTGGCCCGCCGTGCCCGGCAGGGTGCGCGTGGGCTTGGGTTTCTTGTTCAGCAGCATCTGTGTGGCCGAGAAGCCGACGAAGGCGGCGAACACGATGGCGAGCCACGCGCCCTTGAGCAGCGCAAACACGCCCAGGCTGGCGAGCGCCGCGCCGATCACGATGCCGGGTGCGAGGCGCTGGACGATGTCCCAGCGCACCGCGCCGCGCTGGTGGTGCGCGCGCACGCTGGAGATCGAGGTGAAGATGATGGTGGCCATGGAGGTGGCGATGGCCATCTTGACGGCGAGATCAGAAGCGATGCCACGCGCGCTCAGGATGGCGCTGATGAAGGGCACCATGATCATGCCGCCGCCAATGCCCAGCAAGCCAGCAAGGAAGCCGGTGCACAGGCCCAGGGCAACCAGTTCAGCAATGAGCAGAGGTTCGAGGATCATGAGGGGTCCGTGACCAGACGCCGAAAGCGGGCGCGGTGGGAAGGGGAGGGGGAGCCATGCAGAGTGCCCGTGGAACCGGCTTCGCCGGGCCACAGGGCACGTCCCCCCTCCCGCAGGTGAGGGGGGAAGCCGCGAAGCGGCGCAGGGGGGTGTACCGAATAGGGTGTCTGCAAGTGCCGCCGGACCGTCATCCTGAACCGGGGTTCAGGTGGGCCAGGGCAGCGTGACTTCGGGTTCATCTGACGCGAGATGCTCACACCCATCAGGCAATGTACCTAGTCCGTGCTCAATGAGCATTGGTTCAAGGAAATATAAAGCCCGGCGCGCACTGCAGACGGTTCAAATTGTAGGCGCTGCAACGGGGCTGCGCGGACCGCTGGTCCAGAAAAAAAGATGGACCGACGGACTGCAGGTCCCAGGGCTCAGAGCAACTGGCCGTCGCGTCCGAGCGTGTGGTCCAGGCGGCGGATCAGCTCGTCCATGCGGGCCTGGGCCACAGGGTCCAGTGGTTCGGCCGCTGGCACTTCCGCTGCGTCCGGGCTCGGCTCGGTGTGGCCGAAGGACGAGGCCTGGTAGCTCTGGGATTCCTTCTGCGACAGCTCGAACGCGAGGTTGAGCGAGGCCAGCACCGCAATGCGGTCGCGTGCCTTCACCTTGCCCGCGTCGCGGATGCGGCACATGGCCGTGTCGACCCGTTCGACCGCGTCGAGCAGCGCGGATTCGCCACCGATGGGGCACGCGAGCAGGTAGCTCTGTCCCATGATCTGGACTTCGACCTGTTTGCTCGCGGGCTTGTTCATTCGCTGTCCTTGCGGTGGGCCTCGGGGGCGTCGGCCTCCGGCAGGCGTTCGAGCAGCGCTTCGATGCGCGCACGCGCTGTGTTCAGGCGCGATTTGAGCAGGTCGCGCTCGGCCTGCAATGCCAGCACCTGGTCCATCAACAAGGTGTTGGTGCGCTGGAGTTCCTCATGGCGCAACAGCAGGCGCTCCACGCGTTCGGTGATCTGGTCAAGGTACTTGGGATCGGCCATGGTGACGAATTGTTGCTGGCACATTGTAGGGTTGCCGCGAAAACCTCGGGCTTACAATGCCGCCTGTTGGTGCTCGCGGTGTGGTTCACACGCCGCAGTTCAACGGGAAGCAGGAGGGAATGTTCACGCCGAACGGACCTAACCTGCGCTGCCCCCGCAACGGTAAGCAGACGAGCCGCCTGATGCCCTCAGGCCACTCCGCTTTCATCCCGCAGCCACTGGAGCGCTGGTTCAGACCAGCTCACCGGGAAGGCGATGAAGGTCGATCTGCCAGCCCGGATACCGGCCAACGAGGTGGTGGTGCGTTCATGAAGGGCGCACCGTCGTGACGCTCAGGCACCGTCGGGGAAGGCGGTGAGGGCACATCAGCTTCCTTGTCTCCCATGAAAAACCGTTTCTCGCGCGCTCCCACGGCTGCGCTGCCTTTGGCCATCCTCGTCTCATCCTTGTCCCACGCCCAGACCACACCGGCGCCGGATCTGCCCGAGGTCGTGGTCACGGCCACCCGTTCCGACACCCGCGCCGACATCCTGCTCAGCGACGTGGTGGTGATCGAGGCCGAGGCGATCCGGCAGGCCTCGGGCCGCTCGTTGTCCGAGCTGCTGACCCGCACCGCTGGCTTGCAGATGTCGTCCAACGGCGGCCTGGGCAAACAGTCGGGGCTTTTCGTTCGCGGTACGGAAACCCGCCACGTGTTGTTGCTGATCGACGGTGTGCGCTACGGTTCGTCCACCTCGGGTGCCGCCTCGTGGGACAACATCCCGCTGAGCGCCATCGAGCGCATCGAGGTGCTCAAGGGCCCGGCCTCGGCGCTGTATGGCAGCGACGCGGTGGGCGGCGTGGTGCAGGTCTTCACGCGACGCGGTGAGCCCGGTTTTCACCCCAGTGCCAGCGTCACGCTGGGCAGCTACGGGCACCGCGGCGCCAACGCCGGCCTGAGTGGCGGCAGCGAGACCTTCACCTATTCGCTCAACGCCGGCACCGTGCGCGAGACCGGTTTCTCGGCCACCAATCCGGACGTGTCTTTTGGCGGCCACAACCCCGACAACGACAGGTTCGACCAGGACACCGGCTCGGCCTCGATGCGCTGGAAGCTGGCGCCTGGCTGGACCACCGACGCGCAGTTCACCCAGGCCAGCGGGAGCTCCGGGTTCGACCGCGGGCCGGGCGACTTCGACGTGCATTCGGACGCGGTGACCCGCGTGCTGGGCTGGGGCCTGGAGCGCCAGTGGTCCCCCCAGGCGCGCACGCAGCTGAGGCTCTCGCGCAGCGACGACCGTTCCACCTCTTTTGAGGAACTGTCCACGTCGCGCTTCGACACCGCGCAGACCCAGCTGACGCTGCAGAACGACTGGAAGACACCGCTGGGCAACGCCATCGTGGGCTTCGACGCCGTGAAGGAGTCGGTGGACAGCACGCAGGCCTACGCCGTCAATTCGCGCACCACCCGGGCACTGTTCGCCGGCCTGCAGGGCGAGGCCGGGCGCCACCTCTGGCAGGCCAACCTGCGGCGCGACGAGAACTCGCAGTTCGGGGGCGCCACCACCGGCGTCGCGAGCTACGGTTTCCAGCTCACGCCGCACTGGCGCCCGCACCTGGCCTACGGCACCTCGTTCAAGACGCCGTCGTTCAACACCCTGTACTGGGTGTCGCCCTTCTTCGTGGGCAACCCGAGCACCCAGCCCGAACGCGGCAAGAACCGCGAGTTCGGCCTGACCTACAACCGCGACGCGCACGAAGTCAAGCTGACCCGTTTCGACAACCGCGTGCGCGGCTTTATCACCACCCAGCCGGTGGTGGAAAACGTGCCGCAGGCGCGCATCGAAGGCTGGTCGCTGGTGTATGCGGCATCGGCCGGGGCCTGGTCGTGGAGCACGCAACTGGAGTTGCTGGACGCGCGCAACCTGGCCAATGGGCGCAAGCTGCAACGGCGCGCCGATAAAACCTTGACCGCCAGCCTGGACCACCAGCTTGGCGCCTGGACCTGGGGCGCGAGCCTGCTGGCCATGTCGGGCCGTTTCGACGACGCGGCCAACACCGTGGCGCTGGCCGGCTTCGCCACGCTGGACCTGCACACGCAGTACCGGCTGGACCCGAACTGGTCGCTGAACCTGCGCCTGAACAACCTGGCCGACAAGGCCTACGAGACGGCCCGGGGCTACAACCAGCCCGGCCGGGCCGCCTACGTGACCGTGGACTGGAGGCCGCAGCGGTGAAGACCACCTGCCCGGCCATCCTGGTCGCGGCCCCGGCCTCGGGCCAGGGCAAGACCACCGTGACGGCGGCGCTGGCGCACCTGCACGCGCGCGCCGGGCGGCGGGTGCGGGCCTTCAAGTGCGGGCCCGATTTTCTGGACCCGATGTGGCTGGAGCTGGCCACCGGCCACCCGGTGCACAACATGGACCTGTGGATGACCGGCGAGGCGGACGTGCGGGCGCGGCTGCATGCGGCCGCGCAGGACGCCGACCTGATCATCGTCGAAGGGGTCATGGGCCTGTTCGACGGTGAGCCCAGCGCGGCCGATCTGGCGCGGCACTTCGGCCTGCACGTGCTGGCGGTGATCGACGCGTCGGCCATGGCGGGCACGTTCGGCGCGCTGGCCTTTGGCCTGCAGCACTACCGCCCGGGCCTGCCCTGGGCCGGCGTGCTGGCCAACCGGGTGGCCAGCGAGCGACATGCGCAGATGCTGCGCGAGGCGCTGCCGGCGGACGGCGCGGCGCCGTCGGGCTGGCTGGGGGCGGTGATGCGCAACCCGGCGTTCACGCTGCCCGAGCGCCACCTGGGCCTGACCGTGGCCACCGAGCTGCCCGACGCACTGGCCCGGCTCGACGCCGCGGCCGATGCGCTGCTGGACACGCCGCTGGGCCAGATGGACACGGCCGCGCTGGCGCGCTGGTCGGTGGCGTTCGAGGCGCCCGCCGACCCGGCCCCCACGGTGCCGCTGCTGGCGGGCAAGGTCGTGGCCGTGGCGCGCGACGCGGCGTTCTGTTTCATCTATGCCGCGAACCTGGAGAGCTTGCGCGCCCTGGGTGCGCGGGTGGTGTTTTTCTCGCCGCTGGCGAACGAGCCACTGCCCGCGTGCGACGCGGTGTGGTTGCCCGGCGGTTACCCGGAGCTGCACGCCGAAGCCTTGTCCGCCAGCCAGGCGAGCCGCGACAGCCTGGCCGCGCATGTGGATGCCGGGCGCCCGGTGTGGGCCGAATGCGGCGGGATGATGGCGCTGTTCGATGAAATCGTGGACCCGCAGGGCCAGAGCCACGCCCTGTGGGGCCTGCTGCCCGGCGTGGTGCGCATGCAGCCGCGCCTGGCCGCGCTGGGGCCACAGAAGCTCGCGCTGACGGCGGGCGAACTGCGTGGCCACACCTTCCACTACTCGCGCTGCGAGACGGCGCTGGAGCCGGTGCTGCACACCGCTTCGGCGCGCGGCGGCGCGGCCGGTGCGGGCGAGGCGGTGTACCAGCGCGGCGCGCTGCGCGCCAGCTATTTCCACGCCTGGATGGCCTCCAGCCCGGCGGCCACGGCGGCGCTGTTTCTGCCCGAAGGAGCCACTGCGTGAACACCCACCTGGGCCCGCAGCGCATCGTCTGCCTGACCGAAGAGACCACCGAGTGGCTCTACCTGCTGGGGCAGGAGCACCGCATCGTGGGCATCTCGGGCTACACGGTGCGCCCGCGCCGTGCGCGCGAGGAAAAGCCCAAGGTGAGCGCGTTTCTCAACGCGAAGATCGACAAGATTCTGGAGTTGCGGCCCGACTGCGTGTTCGGCTTCTCCGACCTGCAGGCCGACATTGCCGCGGCGCTGATCCGTGCCGGTGTGCAGGTGACGGTGTTCAACCAGCGCAGCGTGGACGAGATCTTCGCCATGCTGTACCAGGTGGCGGCCATGGTGGGCTGTGCCGAAGAGGGGCTGGCCTGGATCGCCGCCACGCGCACCCGGCTTGATGCCATCGGCCAGTCGGTGCGGGTGCTCGAAGCGTTCGGCAAGCGCCGCCCGCGGGTGTTCTTCGAAGAGTGGGATGAGCCGCACATCAGCGGCATCCGCTGGGTGTCCGAGTTGCTGGGCATCGCCGGAGGCGACGACGTGTTTCCCGAGCTGGCGCGCGAGTCGCTGGGCAAGAACCGCATCATTGCCGACCCCGCCGAGATCGTGCGCCGCAACCCCGACATCATCATCGGCTCCTGGTGCGGCAAGAAGTTCCGGCCCGAAAAGGTGGCGGCGCGCGTGGGCTGGCAGGCGGTGAACGCGGTGACGACGGGCCAGCTGTTCGAGATCAAGTCGGCCGACATCCTGCAACCCGGCCCGGCCGCACTCACCGACGGCGTGGCGCAGATGCAGCGCATCGTTCTGCAATGGATGGAACAGCATGGTTGACGTGGCACGCAGCGAATTCATCCTGGGCGGCCAGAAGAGCGGCAAGTCGCGCCGCGCGGAAATGCTGGCGCGGCAGTGGCTAGGCGCCCGTGCGACCCACCGCGCGGTGCTGATCGCCACCGGCCAGGCCTGGGACGAGGAGATGCGCGAGCGCATCGCGCGCCACCAGCGCGATCGCGCGGTGCGCGTGCCGGGCATGGCGACGGTGGAAGAGCCGCTGGCGCTGGCCGAGGCCCTGCGCCAGCACAGCGCGCCGCACACGCTGGTGGTGGTGGACTGTCTCACGCTGTGGCTGACGAACCTGCTGATGCCGATGGATGGCGTGAGCGTCGAGGCCGCTGAACCGGCCAGGGCCCTGTGCGGCGCCATCGAACAGGCCGCTGGCCCGGTGGTGCTGGTGGGCAATGAAATTGGTCTGGGCGTGATCCCGATGGGGCGCGAGGTGCGCGCCTTCGTGGACGCGCTCGGAGGTCTGAATCAGGCCGTGGCCGCCGCCTGCGAGCGCGTCACGCTGATGGCGGCGGGCCTGCCACTGAGATTGAAGGGACATCATGCATAACCCCTTGAAATACCTTGGGCGCCTCTTGCCGGGGGCGCGCAGCGGTGGCCGGGCACAACCGGCTTCGCGGTATTCCGCGGCCGGGGCCGGCTGGCGGTGCTTGTTCGTGACCGGGCTGCTGGCCTGGGCGGGCGCGCTGCAGGCCGCGGGCATCGAGGTCATGGACGACCGCGGCGTGACCGTGCGCTGGGATGCGCCGCCGCAACGCATCGTGACGCTGCTGCCCTCGCTCACCGAAACCGTGTGCGAGCTCGGTCAGTGTGCGCGGCTTGTGGGCGTGGACCGCTATTCCAACTGGCCCGCTTCGCTGGACAAGCTCCCGCGCGTGGGCGGCGGCATCGACCCCAACGTGGAGGCCATCGTGGCGCTGCGGCCCGATGTGGTGCTGCTCGCGCAGTCCTCGCGCGTGATCGACCGGCTGGAGGGGCTGGGGCTGAAGGTGGTGGCGCTGGAGCCCAAGAGCCACGCCGACGTGCAGCGCGTGCTGGGCAAGGTGGGGCGGGTGCTGGGCGTGGACGACGCGCAGAGCCAGCGCGTGTGGCGCCACATCGACGCAGCCGTGTCGGCCGCGGCGCAGTCGCTGCCGGCGCGCGTGAAGAACACGCGGGTGTATTTCGAGGTGAACCGCGCGCCCTACGGCGCGGGCACCTCGTCGTTCATCGGCGAGACGCTCACGCGCCTGGGCGTGCAGAACATCGTGCCCGCGCATCTGGGGCCGTTCCCCAAGCTGAATCCCGAATTCGTGGTGCGCGCCAACCCGGACCTGATCATGGTGGGCGACCGCAATTTCGAGGGCATGACGCAGCGGCCGGGCTGGCGCGGCATCCGCGCCGTGCGCGAAAACCGCCTGTGTGTGTTCCCCAACGCCGAATCCGACGTGCTGGTGCGGCCTGGCCCGCGCATGGCCGAAGCGGCGCGCCTCATGGCGCGTTGCCTGCAGGACAAAGCCCCATGAGCCCGGGCAACAGCGCCACCGTAGCCCTCGCCACCATGGCCCCCATGCCCCGCCCCGTCACCCGTGCGCTGACCCTCGCCGTGGGGTTGGTGCTGCTGGGTGGTGTGCTCGGGGTGCTGGGCCTGGGGGTGGGCAGCACCGGCCTCGAAGCGGTGTGGACCATGCTGGCCGACCCGGTGGCCGCGCAGATCGTCTGGGACATCCGTGCGCCGCGCACCGTGGGCGCCTTCGCGGCCGGGGCCCTGCTGGGCCTGGCCGGCGCGGTGGCGCAGGGCCTGTTTCGCAACCCGCTGGCCGACCCGTTTCTGCTGGGCAGCGCCTCGGGCGCTTCGCTGGGCGTGGCGCTCGCGCTGGCCGGCCTGGGCGTCTCGCCGTTCGCCACGCAGTGGGTGGTGCGCCTGGGTCTGACGGGTGCGGCCTTCGTGGGCGCGGTGCTCGCGGTGCTGCTCACGCTGGCGCTGGCGCGCGGCGTGCAGCACACGCTGCGCTTGCTGCTCGCGGGGGTGGTGGTGGGCGTGGTGCTGGGCGCCATCACCTCGCTGGTCACGCTCAGCGTGCCCGAAACCCTGCAGGCCATGCAGGCCTTCATGCTGGGCTCCACCGGGTTCGTGGGCTGGGCGTCCTGCCTGCTCATGGGCGGCATCGGCTTCGTGTGCCTGCTGCTGGCCTGGGGCCTGTCGCGCGTGCTCGACGGCCTGGCGCTGGGCGAGGCCACGGCGCTCAGCCTGGGCCTGCCGCTGGTGCCGCTGCGTGCCGCGCTGGTGGGGGTGCTCGCGCTGGCCACCGGCACCGCGGTGGCGCAAACCGGGTTGATCGCTTTCGTGGGCCTGGCCGCGCCGCACCTGGTGCGCGCCGTGGTCAAGACCACCCACGCCTGGCTGGTGCTGCTCGCCAGCCTCATGGGCGGGGTGCTGCTGATGCTCGCCGACACCCTGGCGCGTGGCCTCATGGCGCCGCAGGAGCTGCCCGTGGGCGTGCTCACCGCGGTGCTGGGCGGCGGCTACCTGCTCTGGCTGATGCGCCGGCGGGTGGGGTAGGGCGAAGGAAGACCCGATGGACATCTGTACCGAACAAGCCACCGCGCTGCAGGCGCTGAACCTGAGCGCCAGCCTGGGCCACGGCGCCGCGCACCGGCAGGTGCTGCATGGCATCGATGTGTCGCTCGCGGCGGGTCGCTGGACCAGCATCGTCGGCCCCAACGGTGCGGGCAAATCGACCCTGCTGCGCGCGCTCGCCGGCGTGTTGCCGCACGGTGGCGAGGTGCTGCTGCACGGCGAGCCCATGCCCGGCATGGCGCCGCGCGAACGGGCCCGTGCCCTGGCCTGGCTGGCGCAGAGCGGCGCGGGCGAGGCCAGCGCCGACGACCTCACCGTGCACGACGTGGCGCTGCTCGGGCGCCTGCCGCACCAGGCCTGGCTGGCCCCGCCGGGCGAGGCCGACCACGCGGCGGTGGAGCGCGCGCTGCGCCAGACCCAGGCTTGGGAATGGCGCGCGCGGCCGCTGGGTTCGCTCTCCGGCGGTGAGCGCCAGCGCGTGCTGCTGGCGCGCCTGCTCGCGGTCGAGGCCGGCGTGATGCTGATGGACGAACCGCTGGCCAACCTTGACCCGCCGCACCAGGCCGACTGGATCGCGCTGGTGCGCGAACTGGTGGGGCAGGGTCGCACGGTGGTGAGCGTGTTGCACGAGATCACGCTGGCGCTGCTGGCCGACGACATCGTGGTGATGCAGCAGGGCCATGTGCGCCACACCGGGCCCTGTGCCGAACCCGCGGCGCACCGCGCGCTCGAAGCCGTGTTCGACCACCGCATCGCCATCCACCCCCTGGGCGCGCACTTCGTCGCGCTGCCCCAATAGACGACAAGGAACCCTATGCAGATCGAAACCCCACCCACCGAGAAACGCTATGAAAAGCCCGAGGGCGAACGCCGGGGCCTCGTGATCGTGCACACCGGCGACGGCAAGGGCAAGAGCACGGCCGCTTTTGGCCTCGCGATGCGCGCGCTGGGCCGCACGCACGTGCACGGCAAACAGGTAAAGATTTTCCAGTTTATGAAAGTGCCCAGCGCGCGCTTTGGGGAGCACCGCGTGTTCGAGCAACTGGGTTTGCCGATAGAAGGGTTGGGCGACGGCTTCAGCTGGAAGAGCCAGGACCTCGAACACTCCGCCCAGCTCGCACGCGACGGCTGGCAGAAGGCGAAGGCGGCCATCCTCGGTGGTGACTACTTCATGGTCACGCTCGACGAGCTGACCTACCCGTTGATCTACGGCTGGCTGCCGCTGGACGATGTGCTGCAGACGCTGCGCGACCGCCCACGCGATGTGCACGTGGTCATCACCGGGCGACGCTGCCCGCCCGAGATCATCGAGCTGGCCGACACCGTGACCGAGATGACCCTGGTGAAACACGCGTTCAAGGCGGGCATACCCGCGCAGCGCGGTATCGAAGACTGAGCGGCAGAGCCCTTGATGCCCCATTCGCCCGCCCCAGACCAGGCTTTTTCCGCGGCCGAGCGCGATGCCGTGTACCGCGCCATCTTCGAGCGGCGCGACATGCGCCACTTCGCGGGCGGGGAGGTTGCTCCGGAAGTGATGCGACGCCTGCTCACCGCCGCGCACCACGCGCCCAGCGTGGGGTTCATGCAGCCCTGGCGCTTCCTGCGGGTGGCGTCGCCGGCGTTGCGGCGCGGGCTGCAGGCACTGGTGGAACAGGAGCGCGTGCAGACCGGCCGTGCGCTGGGGCCGCGCGAAGATGCGTTCATGCATCTCAAGGTCGAGGGCCTGATGGACGCGGCCGAGGTCTGGGTGGTGGCGCTGGCCGACGGCCGCGAGCGCCATGTGTTTGGCCGCAGGACCCTGCCGCAGATGGACCTCGCCTCCACCGCCTGTGCCATTCAGAACCTCTGGCTCGCCGCGCGCGCCGAGGGGCTGGGCATGGGCTGGGTTTCGATGTTCGACCCGGCGGCCGTGGCCTCACTGCTGGGCATGCCCGCCGGGGCCGAGCCCATTGCCTTGCTGTGCATCGGGCCGGTGCCGCATTTTTACGAGGAGCCGATGCTCCAGCAGCAGCGCTGGGCCCAGCGCTGCGCATTGGACAATATGCTGTTTGAAGACGCCTGGGGCCAGCCCCTGGGCCAATGCGAAACGGTGGCTGGGTGACCCCCCGTTTCTTGAACCCTAGGAGACCTACCGATGACCACGACCCATACCACCCTTCCTGCCGCCGCGCAGCCCCTGCATTTCCATGCCCCGCGCAAAGCACCGGCTCCCGCGGTCGACACCGGCCAGCGGGTCTGGGCGGTGGACGAGGTCGCGGCGCTGTTCGACCTGCCGTTCTCCGATCTCATGTACCGCGCGCAGACCGTGCACCGCGAGCATTTCGACCCGACCGAGGTGGAGCTGGCCACGCTGTTGTCGGTGAAGACCGGTGGCTGCCCCGAAGACTGCGGCTACTGCCCGCAGTCGGTGCATTTCGACACCGGCGTTGAGGCCGGCAAGCTCATGGGCGTGGACGCGGTGCGCGAGGCCGCCCAGCGCGCTCGGCAGGCCGGGGCCACGCGCTTTTGCATGGGCGCGGCCTGGCGCGCGCCCAAGGACCGCGATGTGGACGCCGTGGCCGAGCTGGTGCGCGCTGTGAAAGAGGAAGGCCTGGAGGCCTGCGCCACCCTGGGCATGCTGTCCGAGGGCCATGCCGAGACGCTGCGCGACGCGGGCCTGGACTACTACAACCACAACCTGGACAGCGCGCCCGATTTCTATGGCGAGGTGATCACCACCCGCGATTACCAGGACCGCCTGGACACGCTGGAGCGGGTGCGCGGTGCGGGCGTGAAGGTGTGCTGCGGCGGCATCGTGGGCATGGGCGAGTCGCGCCTGCAGCGCGCCGCGCTCGTGGCCCAGCTCGCCAACCTCTCGCCCGCGTACCCCGAGTCGGTGCCGATCAACCACCTGGTGAAGGTGGCGGGCACGCCGCTGGCCGAGCAGCCCGACCTGGACCCGCTGGAATTCGTGCGCACCATCGCCGTGGCGCGTATCACCATGCCGCGCGCACGGGTGCGCCTGTCGGCCGGGCGCCAGCAGATGAGCGATGCCGTGCAGGCCCTGTGTTTCGTGGCCGGCGCCAACTCCATCTTCTACGGCGACAAGCTGCTGACCACCGGCAACCCCGACGTGGACCGCGACCGCGAGCTGCTGGGGCGCCTGGGCCTCAAAACCCGCCACACGTTCGGCGGTTGACGCCGATGAGCGGCGTGTCGCCCAACGAAGCCTGGCGCCAGCGCAGCCTGGCCGCCGTGTGGCACCCCTGCACGCAGATGAAGCTGCACGCGCCCGACGGTGCGGCCTTGCCGCTGATCCCGGTGGCGCGGGCCGAGGGCGTGTGGCTGCACGACCGCGAAGGCCGGCGCTACCTGGACGCGATCAGCTCCTGGTGGGTCAATCTGTTTGGCCACAACCACCCCGCGATACGCGCCGCGCTGGTGGACCAGCTGAACACGCTGGACCACGTGATGCTGGCCGGTTTCACCCACGCGCCGGTGGTTGAACTTTCCGAGCGCCTGGCCGCGCTCACCGGCCTGGGCCACGCCTTCTACGGCAGCGACGGCGCCAGCGCCACCGAGATCGCGCTGAAGATGAGTGCCCACCACTGGCGCAACGCGGGCCGGGTCGAGAAGAACCGGTTTGTCGGCGTGGCCGGGGGTTACCACGGCGAGACCGTGGGCGCGCTGGCCGTGACCGACATCGCGCTCTTTCGCGAGGCCTACGCGCCGCTGGTGCGCCTGGCCGCCACCGTGCCCAGCCCGGACGCACGCGGCGCGGCGCCCGGCGAAACCCCGGCCGACGTGGCCGAGCGGGCCGCCGCCGCCCTGGGCGACTGGCTGGCCGAACACGCGCACGAGACCGCCGCCGTGATCATCGAACCGTTGATCCAGTGCGCCGCCGGCATGGCCATGCACGACCCCGTGTACCTGCAGCGCGCGCGCGAACTCTGCGACCGCTACCAGGTGCACCTGGTGCTCGACGAGATCGCGGTCGGCTTCGGCCGCACCGGCACCCTGTTCGCACACGAGCAGGCGGGCATCCGGCCCGACTTCCTGTGCCTCTCCAAGGGCCTGACCGGCGGCACGCTGCCGCTGTCGGTGGTGCTCACCACCGACGCGGTGTACGCCGCCTTCTACGACGATCAGGTGGCGCGCGGTTTCCTGCATTCGCACAGCTACACCGGCAACCCGCTGGCCTGCCGTGCCGCGTTGGCCACGCTGGATCTGTTTGACCAGACCGACGCGCTGCGCCAGAACCTGGGCACCAGCGAGCGGCTGACCGCGCAGTTCGAGCCGCTCTCCAAGCACCCGCGTGTGCGCTTCGCGCGCCAGCGCGGCATGGTCTTCGCGTGGGACGTGGCCAGCAGCCTGCCCGACTTCGGCCGCCGCTACGCCCGCCACGCGCTGACGCAAGGGCTGCTGCTGCGGCCCATCGGCCACACGCTCTACGCCATGCCGCCTTATGTGATCGACCAGGCCGAGGGCGAGCTGCTGGCGCGGGGCGCGCTGGCCGCGCTGGAAGCCACGCTGGCCGAAGAAACGGCTCCTGCGCCGGTGGTGGGAGACCGCGATGGCGTTTGACGGCTGCTTCGTCACCGGCACCGACACCGGCGTGGGCAAGACCCTGGTGAGCGCGGCGCTGCTGCACACACTGGCGCGCCAGCACCGTCGCGTGGTCGGCATGAAGCCGGTGGCCGCCGGCCTGGTGCAGCGCGATGGCGAGTGGGTGGCCGAAGACGTGCTCGCCCTGCGCGCGGCGTCCACCGTGGCCGTGCCCGCCGTGCTCGACAACCCGGTGGCCCTGCCCGATGCCCTGGCGCCGCACCTCGCGGCGGCGCGCGCCGGCCGGGCCGTGACGGTGGCGGAACTGGTCGCCGCGCATGCCGCGCTGCGCGATCTGGCCGACGTGGTGGTGGTCGAAGGCGCGGGGGGGTGGCGCGTGCCGCTCAATGAGCGCGAGACCCTGGCCGACCTGGCGCTGGCCATCGGCGCGCCGGTGGTGCTGGTGGTGGGCCTGCGCCTGGGCTGCCTGAACCACGCGCTGCTGAGTGCCGAGGCCATCCGCGCCGACGGCCTGCACCTGGCCGGCTGGGTGGCCAACACGCTCGATGCCGACATGGCCTGCCGCGACGAAAACATTGAAACGCTGCGCCGCTGGCTGCCCGCGCCGCTGCTGGGCACCGTGCCCTGGCACCCCCAAACCCCCGACGCACGCCAGATCGTGCTGGACCTGCCCGACACCTGGCGATGAAGGATCTGCAATGAGTTGGCTGAACGAATTCGATGACCGCCTGGCCGCGCTGGACGCCCAGGCCCTGCGCCGCCGCCGCCGCGCCGTGGTGCCCGAGCAGGGCGCCCGGCTCAACGTGGACGGCGAGTCCCTGCTGGCCTTCTGCAGCAACGACTACCTGGGCCTCGCGCAAGACCCGCTGCTGCGCCAGGCGGTGCACGCCGCCGTGGACCGCTACGGCGTGGGCTCCGGGGCCTCGCCCATGGTCAGCGGCCACAGCGTGGCCAACGCCGCGCTGGAGCGTGAGCTGGCCGAGGCCGTGGGCCTGCCGCGCGCGCTGTATTTCTACGCCGGTTACGCCACCAATGCGAGCATCGTGCCGGCCCTGGTGGGCGAGGGCGATGCGCTGTTTTCCGACGCGCTGAACCACGCCTGCCTGATCGACGGTGCGCGCCTGTCCAAAGCCACGGTGCACCGCTACCCCCACGGCAACCTGGCCCGGCTCGACGCCTTGCTGACCGCCAGCCCGGCGCGCCGCAAGCTGGTGATCAGCGACGCGGTGTTCAGCATGGACGGCGACGTGGCCGACATCACCGGCCTGCACGCGCTGTGCGAGCGGCACGATGCCTTGCTGCTGCTGGACGACGCGCACGGCTTTGGCGTGCTGGGCCCGCAGGGGCGGGGCGCGCTGGCCGCCGCCGGCCTCACCGGGCCGGGCGCTTCGCCGCGTGTGCTCTACATGGCCACGCTGGGCAAGGCGCTGGGCGTGGCCGGGGCGTTCGTGGCCGGGCCCGAGAGCCTGGTCGAGTGGCTGCTGCAGAAAACCCGCAGCTACACCTACGCCACCGCCGCGCCGGCCCTGCTGGCCGAGGCGGTGCGCGCCGGCCTGCGCTGTGTGCTGGGTGCCGAGGGTGAGCGCCGCCGCCAGCACCTGGCCGCCCTGATCGAGCAACTGCGCGAAGGCCTCGCGCCTGGGGCCGATGCCGCGGTGGACGCCGCCGGCTGGACCCTGATGCCCTCGGACACCGCGATCCAGCCCCTGGTGATCGGCGACAACGAGGCCGCGTTGGCCGTGATGGCCACGCTGCGCGAGCAGGGCATCTGGGTGCCCGCGATCCGCCCGCCCACCGTGCCGGTGGGCACCGCGCGGCTGCGCATCGCGCTGTCGGCCGCGCACCAGAGCGCGGATGTGGCCGCGCTCGTGGGTGTGCTGCGGGCCGCGGCCGCCGGCTTGGGCCAGCACCGCGTGGCCGCAGCCGCGCTGGAGGCCTGAGCCCCATGGCCGAGCTGGCCATCCTGCCATCCTGGAGCGTGATGGCCTGTGCCGTCTGGGTGGCGCTGCTCATCGATGTCCGCTGGGGCGAGCCGCCGCCGCGCTGGCACCCGGTGGTGTGGATGGGCCACTACCTGGAGGCGCTGGGCAGGCGCATCGCGCCCGCCGTGGGCGGGCTGCCCGCTGGTGTGGCCGGGCCGTTCGTGCGCGGCGCGCTGGCCTGGGTCGCCGGGGCGCTGCTGGTGGTGTCGGTCGGGCTCGCGGTGGTCTGGGTTGTGAGTGGCGGGCCGCTGTGGTTGCAGGCCTTGCTGCTGGGCGTGCTGCTCAAGCCGCTGCTGGCCTGGCGCATGCTGCGCGACGAGGTGCGCGCGGTGGAGGTGGCGCTGGCCGAATCGTTGCCAGCCGGGCGCTCGCGCCTGGCCTGGCTGGTGAGCCGCGACGTGGCGCAACTGAGTGAGCGCGAGGTGCGCGAAAGCGCCATCGAAACCCTGGCGGAAAACCTCAACGACTCGGTGGTGGCGCCACTGTTCTGGTTCGCCGTGGCCGGCTTGCCGGGCGCGGCGCTCTACCGCTTCGCCAACACCGCCGACGCCATGTGGGGATACAAGGGCGAGCGCCAGGGGCGCGACTGGACCTGGGCCGGCAAATGGGCCGCACGCGCCGACGACGTGTTGTCCTGGCTGCCCGCGCGCATCACGGCCGCACTGCTGGGTCTGCTGGGCGCGGCGAACACGCTGCTGAAATTGCCGGCGCAGGCGCGGGTCACGCCTTCGCCCAACAGCGGCTGGCCCATGGCCGCCATGGCGCTGGCGCTGGACGTGCGCCTGGGCAAACCCGGCGTCTACACCTTGCATCCCTGCGGGCGTGGCGCGCTGCCGGCCGACACCGCCCAGGCCTTGCGCCTGGCGGGCCGTGTGGTGTTCACTTGTGCCTTGTTGGCCGCCGCGTGGGCGGCGGCGGGTTTCTGGAGCCTGTTCCGATGACACATCCACACGGTGGCCCCGACGCGATGGGCGTGCCCCGCTGGGACTTTTCCACCAACGCCAACGCCTGCGGGCCGTCGCCGGTGGCGCTGGCCGCCGTGCAGCAGGCCGACGCGGCCCACTACCCCGACCCGCAGTACACGGCGCTGCGCGAGGCGCTGGCCGCTTTCCATGGGGTGGCGCGCGAGCGCATCGTGCTGGCGGCCAGCGCCAGCGAATTCATCGCCCGCATCAGCGCCAGCGTGACCCACGCGGGCGGGCAGCGAGCCTGGTGGCCCGCGCTCGCTTACGGCGACTACGCACACGCCGCGCAAGCCTGGGGCCTGCGGCGGGTGGACGAGCCCGCGCAGGCCGATCTGCTCTGGCTGTGCGAACCGTCGAGCCCGCTGGGCAATGCCGAAACCATGGCGCAGGTGGTGGCGGAGCAGTGCGGTGTGATCGTGATCGACCGCGCCTACGAACCACTGCGCCTGTCCGGCCGCTGCAGCCTGCCCGATGCCGTGCTCGACGGCGTCTGGCAGCTCTGGACACCCAACAAGGCGCTGGGCCTCACGGGGGTGCGCGGCGCCTACGCCATCGCGCCGCTGCAGAGCCAGGCGCTGGCGCGCGCGCTGGAGCAGATGGCGCCCTCCTGGCCGCTGGGCGCGCATGGCGTGGCGATGCTGCAGGCCTGGGTGCGGGCCGACACGCAGCACTGGCTGGCCCAGAGCCTGGCCTGCCTGCGCGGCTGGAAAGCGCAGCAGCTGGCCCTGTTGACCGGGCTGGGCTGGACCTGCCTGCCCAGCGAGGCCAACTACTTCTGCGCGCGCCCGCCCGCCGCACTGGACACGCCGGCCCTGCGTGCCCAGGGCGTGAAGCTTCGCGACACGACCTCGCTCGGCCTGCCGGCGCACTGGCGCCTGGGCGTGATGTCGCCCGCCGCACAGGCCGCCCTGCGCGATGCCTTGCAGAGCGCCACGGCGCGCTGCGCGGAGCTGACCGCATGACCGCCGTCTGCGTGATGGTGCTCGGCACCACCAGCGGCGCGGGCAAGAGCTGGCTGACCACGGCGCTGTGCCGGCACTACGCGCGCCAGGGGCTGAAAGTCGCCCCGTTCAAGGCGCAGAACATGAGCAACAACGCGCGGGTGGTGGCAGGCCCCGATGGTGCCTATGGCGAGATCGGTTCCGCGCAGTTCTTTCAAGCCCTGGCTGCCAACGCCGTGCCCGAGGTGCGCATGAACCCGCTGCTGCTCAAGCCCGAGGCCGACACGCACAGCCAGGTGGTGCTGATGGGGCAGGTGAGCCAGGCACTGTCGGAGATGCCGTGGCGCGGCCGCAGCCTGCACGTGTGGCCCCAGATCGCCGCCGCGCTGGACGCGTTGCGCGAAGAGAACGACGTGGTCGTGATCGAAGGCGCGGGCTCGCCGGCCGAGATCAACCTGCACGGCAGCGACATCGTGAACATGCGGGTGGCCCTGCACGCGCAGGCGCGCTGCCTGCTGGTGACCGACATCGACCGGGGCGGCGCCTTCGCCCACCTCTATGGCACCTGGGCGCTGCTGCCGCCCGACGAGCAGGCGCTGATCCGGGGCTTCGTGCTCAACAAGTTCCGGGGCGATGCCACGCTGCTCGCGCCCGCGCCGCAGATGCTGCAGGACCTGACCAGTGTGCCGGTGGTCGCCACGCTGCCGATGTGGTGGCAGCACGGCTTGCCGGAGGAAGATGGCGTTTTCGACGACAAAACGCGGGCCAACGGCGCCGTGCAAAAGACCATCGCCGTGATCGCCTGGCCACGCATCAGCAACCTCGACGAGTTCCAGCCGCTGAAGAACGTGCCCGGCCTGCGCCTGGTCTGGGCGCGCACGCCGGCCGATTGCGCGGGCGCCGACTGGATCGTGTTGCCGGGCTCCAAGGCCACCAGCGCCGACCTGGCCTGGCTGCGTGCGCAGGGGCTGGACCGCGCCGTGGCCGCGCACGCCGCGTTGGGCGGGGCGGTGCTGGGCGTGTGCGGCGGGCTGCAGGTGCTGGGCGAGGCGCTGATCGACCCGCATGGTATCGACGGCAACGCGCCCGGCCTGGGCCTGCTGCCGCTGGTGACGCGCTTCGACCTGCAGAAAACCGTGTGCCACACCGAGTCCCGGTTCGGCGCGCTCACCGGCCCTTGGGCTGCGCTCTCGGGCGTGACCGCCGCGGGCTACGAAATCCACCACGGGCAAACCACCCAACACCCGGCCATGGCCGCCGGGGGCGACGTGGCGCGCGAGGTGTTGCCCGATGGCCTGGGCTGGCAGAACGCGCAGGGCAATGTGCTCGGCGTCTACCTGCATGGCCTGTTTGAAGACCCGCGCGTGCTGCACGCGCTGTTTGGGGCCAGCGCGCCCACGCTCGACAGCGTGTTCGACGGTCTGGCCGATTTCATTGAACGCCACGTCGAACCCGGCGTGCTTGACCAACTCATCCAACCCTGACCCTGGAGCCTGCCATGTCCTACACCCTTCCCGCCATCGCCGACATCGCGCAAACCGCGCTGGCCGAGCGCCTGCAGCACAAGCTGGACAACAAGACCAAGCCGCAGGGCTCGCTCGGCCGCATCGAGGTGCTGGCCCAGCGCATCGGCCTGATCCTCGGCACGGAAGCGCCCGAACTCCAGAGCCCGCAACTCGTGGTGTTCGCCGGCGACCACGGCCTGGCCGCGCGCGGCGTCTCGGCCTTCCCGAGCGACGTGACCTGGCAGATGGTGGAAAACTTCCTGGCCGGCGGCGCCGCGGTGAGCGTGCTTGCGCGGCAACACGGCATCGGTCTCACGGTGGTGGACTGCGGCGTGAAGCACGACTTTGCGCCGCGCCCTGGCCTGGTGATCAACAAGGTCGCGCCAGGTACGGCGGATGCGCTGGAAGGCCCGGCCATGAGCAGTGCGCAGTGCGATGCGGCGCTCCGCAACGGCGCGGCCCTGGTCCAGGGGCTGTCGGGCAACGCGCTGCTGCTGGGCGAAATGGGCATTGGCAACACCTCGGCGGCGTCGATGCTGCTGGCGCGCCTGGCCGGTCTGGCCGTGGCCGACTGCACCGGTGCCGGCACCGGTCTGGACGCCGAAGCGGTGCAGCGCAAGATCGGCATCCTGCGCGCGGTGCTGGAGCGCCACGCCGAGGCCCGCCAACCGCTCGAAGCGCTGGCGGCTTTCGGTGGCTTCGAGATCGCCACCATGGTGGGTGCCGTGCTGCAGGCCGCGAGCGAGCGCCGCGTGATCGTGGTCGACGGCTTCATCGCCAGCTCCGCCGTGCTCGTGGCCAGCCATGTGCAGCCCAACGTGTTGCAGCGCTGCGTGTTCGCGCACCGCTCGGGTGAACGCGGCCACGCGCTCATGCTCGCGCACCTGCGCGTCGAGCCGCTGCTGGACCTGGGCCTGCGCCTGGGCGAAGGCTCGGGCGCTGCCATGGCCTGGCCGCTGCTGCAAAGCGCCTGCGCCATCCTGCGCGAGATGGCCAGCTTCGAGGCGGCCGGCGTGTCGCGGCAAGACGAAGCGCCGGTTGTCGGCGTCGCCCCGGTCTGAGGCCGAGGCGGTGGAGCGCGGTGACTTCGAGCCAGGTAGCCGTGGAACCGGCCCCGCCGGGCCACAGGCTGCGTCCCCCCTCCCGCAGGAGAGGGGGGAAGACACACAGCGGCGCAGGGGGGTGTCCCAGCCTGTTCGTCACTTCTTCATCGCCCTCCAGTTCTTCACCCGCATCCCGGTCACGGGGCGGCTGGCCGACTGGGTGGGCTTTTCGCCCGCCATGCTGCGCGCGAGTGCCGCGCATTTCCCGGGCGTGGGCTGGGTGGTGGGCGGGCTCACGGCGGCGCTGTTCTACGGCCTGCTGATACTGTTGCCCGCCCAACCCGCCGCGCCCTGGGTGGCGGCGATGGTCAGCACGGTCTTTGGCGTGCTGCTCACCGGCGCGTTTCACGAAGACGGCCTGGCCGACACGGCCGATGGCCTGGGCGGCGCCATGGGCCGCGAGCGCGCGCTGGAGATCATGAAGGACTCGCGCATCGGCAGCTACGGCGCGGTGGCGCTGGTGCTGGCCTTCCTGAGCAAGGCCGCGCTGCTGGCGCTGCTGGCACAGGCCGGTGGTGCAGGGCTGGCCGCGCTGGCGCTCTTCGCGGCCCACGTCAGCTCGCGTCTCATGCCGCTGTTCATCATCCGCACGCTGCCGCACGTGGGCGACACGCCCACCTCCAAGTCCAAACCGCTGGCCGAGAGCATCGGCCATGCCGGTCTGGCGGCCGGCCTGCTCTGGTGGGCGCTGGCCATGGCGCTGGTGGGCTGGGCGCTGCCGGGTGCGCCCTGGCCGCAGGCGGTGCTGGGCGCGCTGCTGGGTCTGGCCTGGATGTGGCGCCTGCTGCGCCGGCGCCTGCAGGGCTTCACCGGCGACGGCCTGGGCGCCACGCAGCAGGTGAGCGAGATCGGGTTCTACCTCGGGCTGGCGCTGTGCCTGCCCGCCACCGCATGAGGGTACGCGCATGACGCTCTGGCTGTTGCGCCATGCACCGGTGGTGCTCGACGCCGGGCGCTGCTACGGCGCCAGCGACGTGCCCGCGAACCTGGCCCTCACGCGCCAGGCCGCGCAGTCGATGGCGGCGCTGCTGCCCGAGGGCGCGCCGCTGTGGGTGTCGGGCCTGCAGCGCGCGCAGCAGCTCGCGCGCGAGCTGCACATGCTGCGGCCCGACCTGGGCGAGCCCGTCACCGACACGCGCCTGAACGAAATGGACTTTGGCCACTGGGAGCTCAAGCGCTGGGACGCCATCCCGCGCGAGGCCTTCGACACCTGGCTGGTCGACTTCGCGCACCACCCCTTCGGTGGCCACGAGAGCGTGCAGCAGCTGATCGACCGGGTGGCCGTGGCGCTGGCGGTGGTGCGCCTGAAACAGCAGGGTGAGGCAGTCTGGGTGACCCACGCGGGCGTGATCCGCGCCGTGCAGTACCTGGTGGCCCACGGCAGCGCGCCGATCACCGACGTGGACCAATGGCCCCGCGAGGCACCGGAGCCGGGTGGTCATCTGTGCCTGACGCTGTGATGGTGTGAGCCGCGCTCAGCGTGCACACTGTGGTGCCCATGAACAGTTCATCGCCACGCCCTCCCGCCAGTCTGGCCCGCATGAAAGTGCTTGCGCTCGGCCTGTTGCTGTTCGCCGCGCTGGTGTATGGGCTGGCCACGCTGCTGGGGCCGCGCCACCTGGCCTGGGGTTATGTGGCCGCTGCGGCCGAGGCGGCCATGGTGGGGGCGCTGGCCGACTGGTTCGCGGTGGTCGCCTTGTTCCGCCATCCGCTCGGGCTGCCCATTCCCCACACGGCCATCATCGCCGCCAACAAGGACCGCCTGGGCGCGCAGCTGGCGCGTTTTCTGGGCGAACATTTCCTGACCGCCGAACACGTGCAGCCCACGCTGGCGCGCTGGGACCTGAGCCTGGAGGCGGGCCAGTGGCTGACCCGGCCCGAGTCGGCGCAGCGCGTGGGCGAGTGGCTGCGGCAGGCCACGCCGGCCATGCTGTCCGCGCTCGACCAGGCGCCCGTGCGCCAATGGGTGGCGCGGCTCGCGCAGCGCCTGCTGCGCGAGGTGGACCTGTCGGCGCTTGGTGGCCAGGCGCTGGGCGCGCTCACCGAACACGGCCACCACCAGCAGTGGCTCAACGGCCTGCTGCTGCAGCTCTCGGGCTGGGCCGGGCAGGACACCGTGCAGGAGCGGCTCACGGACGCCATCGCGCGCGAACTCAAGGAGCTCAAATACGTCGGGCTCGACCAGGTGGCCGCGCGTCTGGCCACGCGCAAGCTGGTGGCCGCACTCACCCGCACGCTCGCCGAGGTGGCGCAAGACCCCGAGCACGAACTGCGCCACCGCTTCGACCGCTGGATGGCCGACGCCATTGAGCGCCTGCAGCACGACCCCGACTGGCGCGAGCGGGTGGCGCTCTGGCGCGACGCCTGGCTGGCCCAGCCGGCCTGGGGCGACCCCATCGAGGCCTGGTGGCGTGCGCTCTTGGGCCACCTGAGCGAAGAGGCCATGAAACCCGAGACCGCGCTGGCCGAACGCATCGCCGGCGTGGTGCAGACCGTGGGGCAGCAACTGCTGGCCGACGAGGCGCTGCGCGGCTGGATCAACGCCCAGGCGCAACACGTCTTGCTGCGCGCGCTGGAGGGCAGCCGCGACAGCATCGTCGGCTTCGTGGCGCAGCGGGTGCAAGCCTGGGACGCACAGGAGATGAGCCGCGTGCTCGAAAACAACATCGGCCGGGATCTGCAGTTCATCCGCATCAACGGCACCCTCGTGGGCGCGCTGGTTGGGCTGGTGCTGCACGCTGTCACCGTGATCGCGCTGGATTTGCCGCTGGTGCAGTCCTGGGTGAAATGAGATAAGCCGAGAAGGCAAAAATCGGAACCGGACACAGGTCATTCGTCATCGCCGGCCCCTTCGTTGTTCTGCGAAAAGCGAAGACCCTTTTAATGGGGAGGGTCGACCTTGTTCACGACGGCGCTTCGCAGCGCTGCAAAGCGGTTCGGAGTCAGGCCGAAGGCGGCCTTGAATTGACGGGTCATGTGGGCCTGATCTGCGAAACCTGCTTCGACGGCAAGGTCGGCCAAAGACACGCCGTGGCCCAGTTGTTCGCGCACATGCTCAAGACGACGCATCAGCAGATAGCGATAGGGCGAGGTGCCGAAGCGGCGCTTGAACTGCGTGCACAGTTCGAAGCGCGACAGACCACATAGCTCCTCCAATTCGACTGAGCGCACCACGCGGCGAAAATGCTGCGACAAAAAGTCACTTGTTTGCCTGAGCGCGACCAGGTCCAACGTACGTGTGGGCGCAGTGGCCATTTCGCCAGAACTCACCCTCAACAGGCCAGTCGCCACCGCATGAATCAATGCGTCTGCCTGCAGCGGCTGCATTGTGTCGTCGAAAGCGTGCGAGAGCACATGGGCGAGTGTCTGATCCGTCACGACAGGGTTGGCGATGAAGGGCAGGGAGCCGTGGCTGGGCGCAATGGCGCGCACGGCGTCGAAAACCCGACTAGGGTCGACGTAGATCGTCCGGTAGACAAAGCCCTGCGCGGTCGCCGCTCGGCCATCGTGCGCTTCGTCGGGGTGGAGGATCACCAGTTGCCCCGGTAGGCTGTGGTGCACCGTGCCTCGGTACTCGAACGCTTGCACGCCCTGCTCGGTCATGCATACGGTGTAGGTGTCGTGGCGATGCCTGGCATAAGCCTCCCGATACAGGCGCGCGCGCAATCGGGACACGCCTGCACCCGCTGGCGCATCCGCCAACCAAGCGGCGTGCAAGGAGGCTTCACAAGATCGTTCAATACGGCAGTCTTGCATGTCGGTATACCCAGACCATTCCTCAACAAACGACGAAATTCATCATGCCGCAACAAGAGCTGATCGCATTCTTGATTTTCGCCATTGTTGCTGCAGTGACGCCAGGTCCTAGCAACGTGCTTGTGATGGCCGCAGGCGCGCGGGCCGGCTTCAGAGGCGGTTTGCCCTGCCTAGCGGGCGTCGTGACGGGGATGGCCGCGCTGATGAGTGCCGCCACGTTCGGCCTGGGTGGTTTTGTCAAGGCCTATCCCACGTCGCTTGTGATTCTGAAGTGGGGAGGTTCACTCTTCCTGCTGTGGCTGGCCTGGAAGGTCGCAAGCGCTCCGGCGATACGTCCATTGAACGGTGCCACGGCACGCACCGAACCTGTCGGCTTCCGGGCTGCACTGATTTTCCAGTGGGTCAATCCCAAATCGTGGGTTGTGAGTGTCAGCGCTGCGGCTGCCTATTCGGGAAGTGGTGACCTGGGGATGCTGGAGCGAGCCCTTTTGCTCGGCGGATTGTTCGCGGTGGCGGCGGTACCAAGTGGTGCGGTATGGTTGGCGTTCGGTGCCTCGATGCAGCGATGGTTGACCAACGAACGCCGCTCACAAGTGTTCAACATGGGCATGGGCATCGCGTTGGTTGGTTCGGTGTGGTTCGTATTGCGCTAGAAGCCAGCGCGCAGGCAAAGGATGTCTGGGCCGCAGCCTGCGCGCTGGCTTCGAGCGCTTCGCGCGTGCGCGGCACCTCGCCACCGTGACGCTCCACCAGGATGCGGCAGGTTTCCATCTGGTGCTTGGCCTTGCTGCGGTACAGGCCGATGGTCTTGATTGTGCTCTCCAGCCCTTCCTGCCCGAGCGCCAGCATCTTCTGCGGCGTGTTCGCCACCGGGAACAGCTCAGACAGTTGGTGTTCTGATCCTCTTGCGGCGTGCTAACGCCGCGTGGCGCGGCTCACGAGCAGCACCCGGCTGTCTCGGTCGAAGCGGACACGCCTTGGCGAAGGTCGGTCAGGATGCTGCAGTCGGGCGCGGGGCCACCGGCACAGCCTTCGCTGCAGGCCCGCACATAGCGCGACAGGCTTCGCTCCAGTCGACGCAACTCGGCCATCTTGGCCCGCACGGCCGTGAGATGCCCCTGGGCAATCGCGCGTGCTTCCACGCAGTCGCGCTCGGCGCTGGTCGACAGCGCGACGAGCTCACGGGTCTCATCAATGGAGAAGCCCAGGTCGCGGCAGTGCCGGATGAGGATGAGCACGTCTTGCACCGATTCCGGGTAGACACGGTGCCCGCTCTCGCGGCGCAGGGCGGGAGGTATCAAGCCCACTTCCTCGTAGTACCGGAGGGCAGACACGGCGAAGCCGACGCGCTTGGCCAGGGTGCCAATGGTCAGCCATTCCGGTGGGGGTTCTGCGGTGGTTGTGGTTTTCTTCATGGTGGACCTTGTATCTCAAGTAACTTGAGATTTTAAAGTGGGCTCACGGGAATCGACCCGCATGGATCCACTGGAGAAGACTCATGAAGAAACCTGTATTGGCCGTGTTGGGCGTGGCCGGTGCGTGTGTGGCCTGCTGCACCATCCCCTTGGCGATTCCGCTGTTCGGGGGAGCGGCTGCGCTGGGGTTGACGTCCTGGCTGGGCGCGAAGTTCCAGATCGGTCTGGAGTTGCTGGTATTGGTGGTGATGGTGTCCATGGCGGTGCTGGTCTGGGGCGCCATGGTCTGGACACGTCGCAGGCGCGCGAAGTCCTGTGGACGTGAACCCTCCAGCGGAACTGCGTGTGCGGTGAGCCCAGACGCCGAGGGATGCGGCTGTGCCCCACGATAGGGCATGAAACGGGGCCACCCAGGGCACCGCCGGGCCGGCTTTGCCGGACGGCCAGTGCCGTCCCCCTCCCGCCGAAGGCGAGAGAGGGGGGTGACGCGAAGCGGCGCGGGGGGTGCTTCGATTCAGCCCAGCGTCTTGGGCTTGAAATCGCAGTACGCCGACACCGCACACCGGTGGCACAGCGGCTTGCGCGCCATGCACACGTAGCGGCCCAGCAGGATCAGCCAGTGGTGCGAGTCCACCGCGTAGGCGGGTGGCACGCGTTTCATCAGCTGCTGCTCCACCGCCAGCGGCGTCTTGCCCGGGGCCAAGCCCGTGCGGTTGCTGACGCGGAAGATGTGCGTGTCCACCGCCATGGTGGGCTGGCCGAAGGCCACGTTGAGCACCACGTTGGCCGTCTTGCGGCCCACGCCGGGCAGGGCTTCGAGCGCTTCGCGCGTGCGCGGCACCTCGCCGCCGTGGCGCTCCACCAGGATGCGGCAGGTTTCCATCAGGTGCTTGGCCTTGCTGCGGAACAGGCCGATGGTCTTGATGTAGCTCTCCAGCCCTTCCTGCCCGAGCGCCAGGATTTTCTGCGGCGTGCTGGCCACCGGGAACAGCTTGCGCGTCGCCTTGTTCACGCCCACGTCGGTGGCCTGGGCCGAGAGCAGCACCGCGGTCAGCAGTTCGAACACGCTGGTGTATTCCAGCTCGGTCACTGGGTGCGGGTTGGCGGCTTGCAGGGTGGCGAAGAAGGCTTCGATGGCGGCGGGTTTCATGCCGCGCAGTGTAGCGGGGCGGGGCGCGAGAGACGCCCCACGCCCCGCCTCAGGCACTGGCCTGCTTCAGGTCTTTCAGCATGCCCTGGATCGCCGCCTCCATGGTCTTGGCGCGTTCCGCGAGTTCCTTGCCTCGCAGTTCCAGGGTCTTGGTGGTCAGTGCGGCCTGTTCTTTCAGTTCGGGCGATTTTTCCAGGGCGCGTTTGAAGGCGTCGCTGCGGATCAGGGCGAGGTGTTCCTTGTTGTCGGCCAGGCCCTGCTGGGTGCGCTGGGCCAGTTGTTTGCCGTGGCTGGAGAGCGCCTCGCCGATCTCGCTGGCGATCTGGGCGGGCGGATCGTCCGCTGCCAGGCGGGCCTTGGCCCGCAGTTCCGGGAGGTCGGGCACCTGGAGCACGGCGCCCTTGGGCAGGGTGCTCAGATCGTTCAGCCGCGGGTTGGCTTTCAGGATGGCGGCCTCGGCCTTCTCGCGCTGCTTGGGCGTCAGGCGCTCGAACATGACGTCGGCGATCTCGGCCACGGACTTTTCGCCGCGGAAGCTGGTGATCGGCATGGCAAGTCTCCTTCAGAGGCCAATGACGTTGGTCAGGTTGATGTCGGTGGGGGTGGGCGTGCCCCCTTGCACCACGATCGGGCCGGTGCTGGTGTTGCCCATCACGATGGCACGCTTCAACTCGGGGAACAGGAAGAGGGTCTGCAGGTCTCCCAGGCCGATCAGCCGGTTGTTGCTGGCGTTGAGCGTGCGCGCCGTGAGCTGGCCGATCACAGGCTGCGCGCTGCTTTCGCCCACCGCCTCGCAGTGGTTGGTGTTGAACAGGCAGTCGGTGACGCCACCGCAGCGGTTCAGCGACACCGAAGACTGGTGGCCGCGCAGCCGGTTGCCGCGGATGGACAGGATGCCCGTGTGCGCGGGCACGGCCGCCGCCAGGCTCTCGGTCAGCAGGAAACCCGCTTCGCCCGCCGCGACGTGGCTGGCCATGGCGAAGTGGGTGAAGCGCACGCTGCTGCCGGGCGCGATGTTGATGGCGCGCCAGGCCAGCGGCTCGGGCTTCTGGTCGTCGGCGCCGATGCGGTCCACCTGGTTGTCGTCGATCGCGCAGTGTTCAAACGGCGGCAGCACATGCAGGCCGCTGATCTGGCCGCTGCCGCGGTCCGGGCCGATGCCAAAGCAGCGGTTGCCCGCGATGCGCAGCTGCCCCATGGCCAGCGCGCGCACCGCGTCCACTGCGGGCGACCCGGTGGCCGTGCGCGCGACCAGGCCCACGCTGTTGTCGAGCAGGTCGGCGCGTTCCACGCGCACCAGCTGGATCGCGGCGAAGGCGGTGTTCTCCACGTTCGCGGCCTGGCCGATGTCGTGGCACTGGTTGCCCGAAAAGCGCAGCACGCCCGCGGAGCCGCTGCGCGCCATCACCAGCGCACCGAGCCCCAGTTGTTCGAAGTGGTTGTCGCAGATCACCGCGTGCTCGACGCGGTGGTTGATCTGCACGCCGTTGCCGCGCAGCGTGCGCAGGCGGTTGCCGCTGATGCGCGCGCGGTCCAGCGCCACCGGGTCCAGGCCTTCTTCGAGCACGATGCCGTCGCCGCTGCGCTCGTTGGAGCCGGAGATCTCGTTGCCCTCGATGCACAGGCCATCGACCCCGGCCCGGATGCCGTCGCCGGCGGTGTAGATGACGTTGCTGGCGATGTCCATGGGCGAGCCGGGCAGGGTGGCGCCGGTGGCGACCACGGCGGCCTGGTTGCCCACCAGCATCAGGTTGTCGTCGATGCGTGTGTTGCCGAAATGCAAGCTGACGCCGTCGAGATTGACCGCGCGCTGGCGGCAGAACATGAGGTTGCGCGCGATCCGAAGTTCGGCGGTGAGCAGGTGCTTGCGCTCGCGGTCGGTGACAGCCGCGACGCCGCGTTCGGCCACCAGCGCGCACTGCTCGATCTTCGCGCCGAGCACGTTGCCGGCCAGCCCGATGGCCACGCTGGTGCCGTCGCCCACCGACAGGCCGAGCACGTTGATGTGCTGCGCGAGCAGGTCGATCACCTGGGTGGCCAGCAGCATGGCGGTGGTGCCCGAGGTGCGCGCCGCGCCGAGCAGGCTGAGGTTTTCCAGCGCCACGCCGTTGCTGTCGTGGATGTCCACCACGGGGCCCGGCTCGCTACCCTGCAGCACGGTGGCCCAGCCCTGGCCGCGGATGCGCAGCGAGCGCGCGCCCTCGATGTTCAGCGGCGCCGAAAGAATGTAGGTGCCGATGCCCAGGCAGACCGTGCCCCCGGTGGCCTGCAGGCTGTCCACCGCCTGTTGCAGCGTGGCGCTGCCGTTGTTGTGGTTTTCCGCGCTCACGCAGACCGAGCAGTCGCAGCCGTGGCCCTCGGGCATGGGTGGCCACAGCGTGCGGCAGTCGGTCTCGGCGTCGGGGAAGTTGACCACGGCGAGCCGGGCGTGGTGGTGGTGGATGCCTAGCGGCGGCGCGCGGTCCAGCTCTTCGATCTTGGCGTTGGTGCTGCGTGCGGCGAACACCCAGTGGTCGCCGCTGTGGAACTGGCCGCCGGCCGGGTCGAGGCTGAATTCGACCAGGACGCCGTGCTCCAGAAACAGGCGCGTGCCCAGCGGCGGGACCAGGATCGCGCCGGTGCTGGCGGGCGCGTCCAGGTCCTGGCCGGCCACCGCGCTGCCGTCTTCGCGGCGCACCTGGCCCGACTGGTCCCAGCGCCGCACCCGGGTGTTGCGCAAGGGGTCGGTGGCCTGTTGTGGGTCGGTGGGGAACAGGCCGGCGCTCAGCGGCTGGTCAAACGTCAGCGTGCGCGCGGTCACGTCCACCCCGCTGGCCGCGCGGATGCGGCGCAGCTCGCCGGGCAGGCCGTGCAGTTCGCGGTGGTCGTCGGTGACTTCGACCCAGTCGCCGTCGTTGAAGCGCAGCACGTCGTCGCGCCCGATGCTCTCCACCGTGACGCGGTCGCGCGCCGGGTTGATGTGGGTCGCGCGCGAGGCCACGCTGGCGTTGTCGCGCGACCACTTGAAGGTGGCCGTGCCGAGCGCGCCGCCCTGGTGCACCTCCACCCGGTAGAGTTGATTTTCCAGCCCGCGGTAGCCCGCGGCCGGCGGCACGCTGCAGGGGTTGGGCTCGAAGCCGGGGTCGCCGGTGGCGGTGGACAGGCGCGCGGCCGAGGGCGCGGTGGCGGCCAACCAGCCGGGGATGTCTTCGTCGGGCGTGGCGCAGCTGATCGCGCCGACGTTGGGCAACAGCTTCACCTGCCACACCGTCTGGCGCCGGCCGGTGGTGTCCACTCCGATGGCCGGCTCAATCAGCCCGGGCGCCTGCAGCGCGGTCACGTCGCGCTGCCACACGTCCAGGTACACCAGGTGCGGCCCTGCGCCGGGCAGCGCGGGCGGCTCGGGGTAGTAGGGCTGGTCCAGGTAGTCCAGCGCGGTGGTGCCGGCCAGTTCGGCCAGGTGCGGGTCCCAGGCGTCGGGCGTGCCGCCGTGGTTTTCGGCCAGCAGGCCATCGACGTACATGCGCCCCGGGCCGATGCTCAAGTTGCCACCGGCCGCCTCGATGCGAAAGCCCTCGGGCGTGGTGCGCGGCACCACGCTGCCGTTGAAGGTGTCCCAGCTGCCGGCCTGCAGCCGCCGGCCGAGCTGGGCCACCCACTCGTTCCAGTCCGCATCCAGCTGGACGCGGCCCTGTTGCATGACCACGCCCAGGAAGTCCTGGCGGGCATCAAAGCGCACGCGGCTCAGATCGAAACTCATGGTGCTCCCTCCTTCAGGATTCGTAAAAAATGCCGGCCCGCAGCCCGACCCGCAGGTACTCGGCGAGGCGGATGCGCAGGTTGGCTTCGCGCTGCGCGCCGTGCAGGTGGTGAAACACGCCCATTTCGCTTTCGTCGTCGGCGCCACGCAGCACCTCGGGCGGTGTCGAGCGGGCGAGCTGGGCGTAGGCCGGTGTGCCGTAGACCAGCGAGGTGAAGCGCGGCGCGATGTGCTGTGCATCGCTGGCCGAGCCGGGCTGGCAGCGGAACCGCGTGGGCACGATGGCGCCCAGCGGCAGCCAGGAAAAGCGCACGCAGCCCACCTGCTTGCGCGCGGCGCGCACCGGCACGGCCCAGCTGTCGCTCTCGGCCAGGGCCGCCAGCAGGATGCTGTTGGACACGCTCATCTGCGCCGCGTGCAGCTTGCCCACCACGGTGCAGGCCTCCAGCGTGAGCGCCGCGCCGGGGCCGCTGCCATCGAGCGCGGCCAGCGCCACGCCGCTGCGCACGGTGGCGTCGATAAGGCTGTCGTGCGCGCTCAGGCTGGCGCGCTCGTGGCAGCGCACGGCGCCCACGATGCAGCGCTCGATGTGCGTCTGCAGACCGGCGAGCTCCAGCAGCAGGCTGGGGCTGGTGGGCTGCGCCGGGCTGGCGTCCGGGTTCAGGGCGATCCCCGGCACCAGGGTGCAGTGCAGCAGGTTCAACTGTTTCAGGGCGTTCGTGCCGTCGTCGGGCACCAGCAGCGGTGCGCCGGTGACCAGCAGGCCGTTGAGCGTGCAGGCGGCGTTGGCCCCGCCGGTGACGGTGCAGCCGCCCAGGTCGAGCACCGGGCGGCGCCCGTTCTCGGCCCGGATCTCGATCTGCCCGTCGGCCACCACGGCCAGGGTCAGCGTTTCCGTGTAGCGGCGGCTGTCGCGGATTTCCACCACACCGTTGCCCGCGATCTGGGTCAGCGCCGCGCCGATGCTGGGCTGGTCGTCGGGCACGCGCACCACCAGCGTGCTCGCGGCCGGGGCGGGCAGGCTCTCGCCGCGTTCGTACTCGCCGCCGCCCAGGTCGGCGCTGAAGCCTTCGTGCCAGGTCAGGCTCAGCTCGGCCGGGTCGTCGGCCTCCGGCGGCAGGGCGATGCGCCCGAGCACCGGGTCGATGGCGTAGACGCCCGCCGGGGGCGGCGTGTGGGCCCAGCCCGCGCCGTCGTCGCCCAGGTTGCAGACCACGATCTGGTCGCGCTCGATGGGCGTGCCGTCCACGCTGAGCAGCAGCGCGGGTTCGGCGTTGTCCGCGGGCGCCGCCGCGTGGGCCCGCGTGCCGTAGTGCTGCGCCAGCTCGGCGGCCAGGCGCCGGCGCGAGAGCGGGCCCGGCACATGGGCCGGCTCGGCCAGGTGGGTGATGTCGTCCTCGGCGAGCGGGCGGTTGAACAGCGGCAGGTCGTGGTTGAGCGGGCTCACGCGGTAGCGGCGCGGCCCCACCCGCAGCGCCGGTGTGTCGCGGTGCCGGTAGGCCTGGATGCGCCACAGGTGCAGGCCTACGTTGGGGATGTTGTGGCGCCCCCGGCCCGACTCGATGCGCCGCACGTCCACCGTGCGGTTGGCGCTCTCGAACGCCGTGCCCACGAACTCCAGCGCCGCCCCCCGCCGCAGATCGGGCGACTGCAGGTTGTGCGGGCGGGTGTGGTTCATGTACTGCGTGGTCACGATGCGCTGGAAATACTCCACGGCGCGCGCGTCCCAGCCGGTCACGTCGCGCGCGAGCTGCTCCAGCACCAGCGCCGTGCCCTTGCGCCGGCGCAGGGCGATGGTGTGAGCCACCTCGGCGCGCGCGCTGGCCACCTTGGGCGTGACGCCGTGCAGGCTCTGGTAGCCGATGAGGTCGCCGATGTAGGGCACGGCCCAGTCGGCACAGGTCTCGATGAAGAGGTCGTCGTGGAGCTGCTCCAGGCTTTCCCCGGCCACCGCGATCTGCTCGGCCAGCACGCCGATCAGCTCTTCGAGCGGCCCGCGCTCCAGGCCCAGGGTTTTTGCAAGCTCGGCGTCGCGGATGCGGTGGATGGCCGGCAGCAGCTCAAAGAGCGACTGGGTGTCTGTGCTCATGGGAACTCCTTCAAGTGCTGCGCGCTCATGGCATCACCTCCAGCTCCACCGGCTCGTCGGCCAGGGTGAGCAGTTCGGCCGGTAGCGGCTGGCCGGTGAGCGAGGCCACGGGCAGGGCCGCGAACAGGCGCGGCACCAGGCCCGGGGCCTGGCCCACGCGGTACAGGCGGGTGACGTGCACCGCCTGCACGCCCGCCACCGCCTGGGCCACGGCCGACACCTCGTCCACCGACACGGTCTGCCCGAACTGGCGCCGCGCGAAACTGAAATGCGCGCGCAGCGCGGCCTCCAGGGCCTGGAGCACCGGGTCGGTCTCGTGGCTGGCCAGCACCTTCACCGAGAGCCGCACGCGAAACCGCACGCCGAGGTGGTTGCGCAGGTGCAGCGGCACCAGCGCGTCGCCATGGTTGCGCAGTGCCGCGCCCAGGCTGGCGAAGGTGGCGCCCGACGGCGGCACCACGGCGCCGTCCACCCCGGCGATGGTGAGGAACACGCCGCGCGCGGGGCCGGCGGGAATCCACAGCGCGTGGGCCTTGTCGATGCCGGCGAAGGCGCGCGCGAAGCTGGCGTAGTCGGTGATCGAGACCGCGCGGTCCAGCGTCAGCACGGTCAGCGGGGCGTTTTCGCGCGCGCGCTCCAGCAGCTCGCCGTCTTCGCCGCCGGTGGCGGGCTCGGGGTTCACCACCTCGCTGACACCGAGTGGGCGCGACAGCAGCGTGGTGAGCTGGCCCGCGGCCACGTTGCCGGCCACGCCCAGACCCTTGCGGTAACGCGCGCGCACGTTGCTTTGCCCGCTGGGCAGGCGCGCGCCTTCCACGCCGTCGCCAAACTCCACCGTGGTCAGGCCGTCGTCGTCCTGGCGGGTCTGGTAGACGCGGGCGGCCGGACTGGCCTGGTAGAGCGAGGGCGCTTCGGTCCACAACACGTCGGCGACGCGCAGCTCCAGCGTGGACGCGCCGCCGCTGGGTGTGGGGGCGCTGACGTAGGTCAGCGGCGCCTGGTTCAGCACGAAGCGCTGGCCCGCGCTGCCTGCGTCGCCGTTGCCCAGCAGCGCCTCGACCGTCTCGCCGTGCGTGGCGGGCGCCACGTTGCCGTTGACCCGGACGCTGGCGCGCTCGTAGACGTGGCGCAGCGCGGCGTCGAGCTTGAGCTGCGTGTGGTCGCGCGCCAGCAGCACGGCCTGCTCGGTGTCGGCGATGTGGGTGATCTCCCGCACCAGCGGGTCGTCCTTGCGCGCCGGTGCCAGCCGCAGCTCGTGGCCCTTGGCCACCAGCGTGCCGCTGCGGCCGTCGCGGTCCATCAGGGCGAGCCGCAGCCGGGCCGACGCTTGGCCGAGTAGCGCGGTGAAGGCCTCGGCGCCGAGCGTGATGGTCGTGAAGAACAGCAGGCGGCTGGCCGGATCGGTCATGAAGAGTTCGTCGCCCTCGTTCAGCGTCACGCTGCCGCCCTGCGCGAGCTGCAGCGACAGGCCTTTGGCGCCCGCGGCGATGGCGATGCGCTGCCGGGTGCCCGAGACCGCCAGCGCCTGGCCGGGCAGCAGGCCTTCCACGCGCTGGCCCAGTGTGAGCGCGTCGCCCTGCAACGGGTGGAACAGCGGCGTGTCCACCGTGGCCAGGCGCTCGCTCTGCGCGAGCACCAGGGTGTTGCGCAGGCCGAAGCGGGCCGCGCTCAGGTTCTCGGTGGTGTCGGGCGTGATGCGGGTGGTCTTGCCCGAGATGCCGAAGTCGTTGCGGCTGAGCTGGCTCACGCGCTGGGCGCGGTAGAGCTCGGTGTAGCCCGGCAGGTCGGCGCTGCCGTGGCCGGCCTCGTTGGACACCAGCGCGAACCAGGTGCCGGCGGTGATCTTGGGGTTGGCGCTCTCCAGGTCCACCGTGGTCCCGTTGATGTGGAACTGCTTCCATGTCCAGTTCGAGGGCGTGCTTTTGTCGATCTTCTTCGCCAGGTTGGAGCCGCGACCGCTGAGCAGGTTGGGGTCGGGCGCGTTGTGGCCGAAGAGCGCCGTGCGCTGGCGAAACGCGTGCACCTCCACGCCCACGCCGGCCGGGCTCATGGGCGGGAACGCGCTGCCCAGGGGGTGCTGCCACACCACGCGGGTGCGGGCGTTGGCGTTGTCGGGCAGCACCGCGCTGAGCACACGCACGTCCCAGTGTTCGCCGCCGGGGTCGCTGATGCGGTCGCTGCCCACGATGAGGATCGCATCGCCCGGCTGCAGCTGCGTGGCCAGGCCGTCGAGCCACAGCTCGGTGTCGCCCGACTGGGGCCGCCAGGGCACGCGGGACTGCACCGGCATGGCGTTCCATTGCACCCGCGCGGGAACCTCGGCCACGGTCTCGAAACTCTGCGCCGTCTCGTCCTGGCCGGGCACGCTCTGCACCCGCGTGCCCACCGGAATCTGGATCGGCTCGGGCGGCACGGTGCCCGGCGCCTCCAGCAGCTTGAACGCCAGGTGGGTGCTGGCGGCCACGCCGGGCGCGAGCCGGTAGCCGATCAGGCGTGCCATCTCGCGCACCGAGAGGCGCTCGGTGGCGGTGCGCAGGTAGTGTTCCTGCGCGTAGCGTTCGGTGTAGAAGCTCAGCACGTCGAGCGAGGTGGCCATGGCGTCGGCCAGCGCCAGGCTGAAGTCGCTCATCTCGCGCGTGCTCAGGGCGGCCAGCGCCGGTGTGTCGGTGCTCGACAGCCGGGCCTGCATCGAGGCCAGGAAGTCGCCGTGGCGGCCCACCCGGTAGGCGATGGCCGGGAGGCCGGGCGGGTTGTGCACGCGCGCCGGGGTGTCGGCGTCCACGCCGGCGCAGCAGCCGCAGTCGCCGTTGCCGGCAGGGGTGTCGTGGCCACTCATCACTTGCCTCCGTGCAGTTCCAGCCGCAGCACACCGTGCTCGGGGAAGTTGGGGTCGTTGTCCAGCCGCGCGATCTCCAGCCGGCCCAACGTCATGAAGCCGTCGGCCAGCGGTTTGGGGTCCGCCTGGCCCTGGCGCTGGAAGCGCGTGACCTGGACCGAGCTCACGCCGGCCACGGTGCGCGCGGCCGCGTACAGCGGGCTCAGGAACACGGTCTGGCCGAAGCTGAAGTGGTCCGGGTGGAACAGGCCGCGCGTGCCGTCGGCGCGGGTGCGGCTGCTCAGCGCGTCGAGCAGGCCGCGGCTGACGTCGCTGCGGAAGTGGTCCTTGTGGACGCAGACCAGCAGGTCGATCTCCAGCGACACCGCGATCGGGTCGTGGATGCGCAGGTCGTGGCCGGCCATGCGGTAGCGGTCGAGGTGGGTGCCGACCTGGGTGGCGAAGGCGGGGTCGATGGCCTCACCGTCTTGCCGGTCCACGGTGACGAACACGGTGTGCCAGCTGCCGGTCCAGCGCAGGCTGGCGGCGGCGCGCTGCACCTCGGGCAGGCGCTCGGTGACGGCGGCGTAGTCGGCCGTGGTCACGGCGCGCTCCTGGGTGCGAAAGGCCTGCGGTGCGCGCCGGCGCACCTCGGCGGTGGTCTCGGGCGCCACGCCGCCGCGCGCGGGTATGGGGTTGACCACCGCGTTGATGCCGCCCTGGGTGGTCACCACGTGGGCGATGGCCTGCGCGCCCACGTTGCCCTGCGGCCCGTTGCCCACGCGGTAGTGGGCGCTGAAGGCGGTTCCGCTGTCGGGGCGGCGGCCGTGCAGGTCGTCACCGAAGCGCAGGCGCGCGCTGCCGTCGTCCTCGGCTTCGATCACGAAGTGGGTGTCGCTGGCCCGGCTGGAGAGCAGGTCGCGCCGCGGGCTCCAGGGTTCGCTGCCGCTGCCCTGCGTGGCGGTGAGGCCGATCCGGGGCAGCGCGTCGGCGGTGCGCCAGCGCATGGCGGCGCTGGCCGAGTCCTGCGGGTCGAACAGCAGGCGCTCGCTGGTGCGCACGCCGTTCTCGACCCGGGTCACGAGCACCGTGCCCTGGTGGGTGAGCGGCGCGCTGGCCAGCCGCGGCCGGTAGCGCGGGGGCAGGGGCTGCGGCGCCTCGCGCTGGCAGGCGTCGCCCAGCATGGTCGGGTGGTGCAGCCGGGGCTGCGGCACGCTGCCCAGCGGCTCGTCTTCGATGCGCTGGCCGTGATCGACCAGCACGTTGTTGCCCAGCGCGATGCTCACGCCGTGGATCAGCACGCTGCCGTGGGCCTCGTCGGTTTCGCTGGAGATGCACAGGGCGAAGGGCAGGGCGTCGGCCGGGTGCCAGGCGATCTCGGTGATCTCGGTCAGGGCGCTGGGGGCGGCTGGGTCGGGCGGGAGCGGGTCGGTCAGCGGGTCGGTGCCGTCGAAGGCGCGCACGGCGCTCAGGCGCACCGCGTGGCGGTGGGCGGGGTCGGCGTCTTCGGGCTCGCCGCTGAGCGGGCCGAGCTGCTCCTGGAAGATCAAGACGTCGCCGGCCTGCAGCTCGGGCCAGTGGCCCAGCAGCGTGGCGCGGGTGGCGCCGCGGGGCAGGCAGCAGCGGGCATCGCCCCAGGTGTGGAACTGAAAGCTGTTGTGGGCCTCGCGCAGGGTCGCGCCGTGCAGCGGCTCGAACACCAGGGGCCGGGCCTGCAGCGCGGCGCGCTCGGCGGGCGAGTCGGGAACGATGCGCGGCGGCACGCCCGCCACCCGGGTGTAGCAGCGCAGGTCGTCGGGCAGGGGGAAGGGGCCGCCGCTCACGTCGAAGTGCAGCCAGGCGCGGGCGTTGCAGCCCTCGTGCACCGCGTAGTCCACCAGCAGGGAGTGGCGGCGCAGGCTGCTGCGCCGCCGGGCGGTGTGCAGGTAGGCCTCGGTGGCGACGGCGTCGAGCTGGTAGTGCTGCAGATCACCCACGTAGGCGATTAGCTCGGCCAGCGTGGTGGCCAGGTCGGCCGGGCTGCGGTCGCGCCAGCCCGGCATGTTGCGCGCCAGGCGGTCGATCACCAGCCGGCGCAGGCTTTCGTAGTCGCGGGCGAGGTAGTTGATGTCGGGGACCGGCTTGGCGGGCTCGGTGCAGCCTGGCGGTGTGCGGCAGTCGAAGTCGCTCGGGCATTCCACCTTGAAGCGGAATTCGATCTCGGAGAGCCGGGGGTCGAAGTCGGGCAGCGGGGTGGGCGTGGCCGGGTCCTGCGTGAGCCGCAGGGTGTAGCGCGAGAAGTCGCCCGCGCTGTCGGTGCGCACCAGCAGCACGTGGTCGGCCTCGGGCAGCGCGCTGAACAGGGCCTGCTCGGCCGCGTTCGCCTGTGCCGGTGGCGCGCTGGCCACGCCAATCCACTGAACCTCGATGCGGCGGACGCGCTCGCCGCCTTCGATCACGACCTGCTCGCGCGTGAGCCCGGCCGGCACCGGCTTGAGCAGGCGCACGAGCAGGGTGCGCTGGCGCGGGCTGCCCAGGGGCGCGTCGAGGTCCAGCACCTCCAGCCAGTCGATGCCGTTGAGCGTGGCGTGGGCGTCCACCGCCGCGCGCCGGTTCTGGTCGCAGCAATGGAAGATCATGGCTGGCCTCCCTGGGTGAAGGTCTCGCGCTGGCGCGAGGCGTTGCGCCGTATCAGGTACTGCACGGTGACGCTGAGCGCGGCGTCCACCGCCCGCACTTCGACCGCCTCGACCGTGATCAGGCCCGAGAGCCAGCGCTGCAGCGCGCCCTGCACCAGGAACTGGGTGGTGGCGGCGAGCTCGGGGCTGTTGGGGGCGAACACGAGCTCGCGCAGGCCGCTGCCGAAGTCCGGGCGCATCACGCGCTCGCCCGGCGCGGTGAACAGCACCTGCTCGACCAGGCCACGGATCCAGTCCGCCTCGTCGGCCTCGCGGGTGAGGCCGCGGCCGTCGAACTGGTAGGGGAAAAACAGGCGTTGGGTCATGTTCAGCTCCCGATCACGCGGGGTTGCGCGGCCACCGGCAAGAGCGGTGTGCCGTTGGGCACGCACACCGCCTGGCTGTCCATCAGCACCAGGGGCTGGCCGCTGGACTGCACGCGCAGTGCGGCCACCACCCACTGCCCGGTGACGCAGGGCACCGGGCTGCCCGAGACGTTGAACGGACAGCCCGCGATGGCGTAGGGCGCGCTCATCACCACCGTGGGCTGACCGCTGACCAGCACGCGCGGGTTGGGCGCCGTGGGCGTGGCGGTGCCGCCGTGGGCACAGAGCACGGTGGCGCCGACGTGGAGCAGGGGGCCGGGCATGGTGTCAGGTCACCGTGAGGGCGCCGTTGTTGATGGTCACCACCGGGCCCACCAGGGTGATCGCCGCGCCCTTGCCGTTCTGGATGTAGATGCCGGTGTCGTTGACGATGAGCATCGCGCCGGTGGTGCTCTTGATCATGATGCCGCCGGTGGGGCCGGGCACGTCGGAGATGGTCAGGCCGTTCTGCAGCGGCGTCTGCAGCGTGATCGCCGGCACCGCCGGGGGCGTGAGCAGGGCCAGCGCGGGCACTTCGGCCGCGCTGCCCCAGAAGCCGCCGACCCAGATGGGAAAGTCCGGGTCGCCCTGCTCGAACTCGACCCAGACGCCCGAGCCGGGGATGGGCAGGGCGAACATGCCGTTCTGGATGCCCGCGATCGGCACGCAGGGCATGGCCCAGGTGCCGGGGATCAGGCCGCCCACGTCGGGCACCTGCACCATCAGCCGGCCCTGCTGCATGGGGTCGACGTTGGAGATCACCATGCCGCGGTATTTGCCGTAGAACTTCTGCGTGCCGTTGCTCACTGGATGACCCTCCGTGCTGCGCACTGCGGGGCTGAGCGCCTTGGGAACGGCCCGGCGGTGCTCACTGGACTTGCCCTCCGTGCTGTGCACTGCGGGGCTGAGCACCTTGGGAGCGGCCCGGCGGTGCTCATACCGGAATCCTCGGTGTGATGGAGATCAGGCCGTTGCGGCTGAGGTCGAAGCTCTGCTTGAACTCGCCGCGCTTGAGCGTGCTCTTGACGCTGGAGACGTAGTACAGGCCGTCGTAGGCCAGGCCCACGCCACGCACACCGACCAGGCCGCGCGACTTGAGCGGGCGGCCGTAGCGCAACACGTCGAGCTCGCCGCTGGCGGTCACCGAGTCCTGCGATTTCTTGGCCTCGGCCAGGCCACGCGAGATCGCCTGCATGGGGTTCATGCGGGCCGTGTCCTTGAGCATGGTCAGGTTCGACAGCGGCGTGGACAACACGCCCAGCGGCGGCTGCAGCGGGTTCAGGTTGGGGATCGGAATGGGGATGGGCGCGCGGGTGAGCTGGTTCTGGATGAACACGATGGGCAGCACGCCGGCGGTCGGGTCGAAGTTGAAGCTCAGGTTCTCGACGTTGGTCAGCGCGTCCATGTCCACGTTGAGCGCGGGCTGGGGCACGCCGATCTTGATCTCGGGGCCGAAGTAGGCGATGTTGGTGCCCGGCGCCGGCCCGGGCTCGATGTAGAACACATAGCCCACCTGCTCGGCGAGCTGGCGGATGTAGGCCAGATCGGTGCCCTGCTGGGCCGGGATCTTGTCCACCGGGATCGGCACATCAGGGAACAGCGCCGGGATCACCAGCGGGATCAGGCCAAACGGGGCGTACTTGGCGCAGAGCAGGGCCACGCGCGCTTCAATGGGCATGGCCGGAAACGGCAGGCCGCTCCAGTCCTGGGTGTCCATCACCTTGGTCAGGTCTTCGCCGGTGACGGTGACCGTGCCGGGCGAACCCTGGCCGCCGGCCTGCACCTCCACATGGGTCATGACGCCGTCGAACAGCGGCTGCGGCGAGCCGTTGAGCGTGACGATCAGCATCACCCGCAGCGGCGGCGTGCCCAGCCCGGTGTTCTGCGCGCCGGCGATCAGGAAGATGGTGTTGAGCTCGGAGCGCGAGCTGAACTGGAAGGTCAGCGTGAAGCCGCTGGCGCTGCCCGCGGAGCTGCGCACCTCCACGCTCTCCAGCGCGTCCATGACCACCCGCGGCGCCGGCACCGGGATCACCGGCCCGATCAGCAGGGTGAGCTGGATGCCCTTAGCCAGCATCGCTGTCTCCCGGAATGCCTTCGGGCAGGGTGATGCGCAGCAGGCGGCCCACGGTGGCAGTGAGCTCGGTCGGGTCCATCGCGCCGTTGGCGTCGCACAGGCGCCAGTACTGCAGCGGGTCGCCGAGATAGTGCGCGGCCAGGTTGTCGAGCCGGTCGCCGCTGGCCACGGTGTGTTCGGAGAGGGTTGAAAAACGCTCGGGCGGTGGCACGAAGCGCCGCTTGACGAAGGTGATCACGGTGCCCTCGGGCGTGGTGGTCTGCGCCGAGCCGATGCCGTGGTAGCGGCTGGTGGGCGCGAACAGCGGGGTGGCCAGCGCATGGGCCTGCATGAATGCCTGAACGGGGTCCATCAGCCGATTCCTCCTATGCCCAGAGAGCCGAAGCTGCCCGACTGCGCCTGGCCGGCGAGCCGCTCCTTGCCCTGCAGATACGCCATGAACAGGCTGCCGCCCTTGTGGGAGAAGCCCAGGTCGTCCACCGACAGCACACGCAGGCCGATGCTGACCTTGGCGACGATGGGGTTGAGCGCCGGGTCGAAGGCCTCTTCGGTGATCGAAAACTCGGTCAGCCGCACCGGCACGATGCGGTTCTTGCCCCAGACGAAGAGCATCAGCGGGGCCTCCATGGGCGCGATCTCTAGCGTGCCGGAATCGGCCTGCCGGTGCACCTCCAGCAACTGCGCGCTGCCCGGGTTCGCCAGCGCTTCGAGCACGGCCAGCTGGGGCGCCACGCCGTGGTCCACGGTGCCGCGGTTCTGGTCGGGAAACTCCAGCTGGTCGGCCGCGTCGATGTCGGCTTCGAGCCGGAAGGTCTCGATGGCCGGCCCCTTGAAGCGCATCGCCTCGCTGCGGTTGGCCGCTTCGCCGCCAGCGGCCTGCACCTGCAGGCTGCGGGTGAGTTTTTCCGGGTTGTACTGCAGCGAGATGACGCGCAACACCCGCGACGACTCGGGGTCGATCAGCACCAGACCGCCTTTGAGGACCTTGGGGGAGTTGGGGAAGCTTGTCATGCGTTTTTCCTTGCGCCCGGTTGAATGGGCGCGTGACAAGTGAATGGCATTGCGGTTCGAACGAACAGGTGCATGGCCATCAGCTTTCTCCCCGCACCAGGAACATCTCGACGCGCCTGTTCATGGCCCGGGTGATGGCGTCCTCTTCGGTTGCAGTGGGTAGCGTTTCTCCGAAGTGGGGCGGGTTCCCTGCATCCAGCAGGCGACTCGCCGGGAGACGCTCACGCCTGGCCATCTGGTAGAAGGCCGTCGAACGCCGTCGGGCTACCCGGTCATTGACCTCCAGGCTGCCGGCACTCGATGCGTGTCCAACAAATCGGACTTTCACCTCAGGATCGGATTCGATCTGCGCCGCCTTGATTTCACGGAACGCCGACAGATGTTCTGGCTTGGGCTGGACTTCGTCGAAACCAAGGTTCAGAAAACGATAGTGACGACCTGACTCGACGGTCTGGAATATGCCGGGGCCGGTTCGAGACGCAGTGTTCTGGTCGGTTTCGAGCGCGGTTTCGCTGATGCCCGTTGATGTTTCAAAGGCGGTTCTGGCCTCGGTACTGCGTGTTTCGAGGCGCCAGATTTCGCCCCTGAAGAAGGCTCTCGCAATGTCATCCTCCGGCACGTGGCGTGCAATCTGCTGCTCCACCACATCCACTCTGGGCTGGTAGGTGGTCCGGTCGACCAGCTCTTCCGATGTCATGACCTTGCGTGCCAGCCATTCCGTCAGGCCTTCGTTGTAGAAATCTGAGTCCTTTGAAGCGGCAACCCAGGCAGCGTAGTCGGGGTGACGGTAGAAGTGAACGAGCTCATGAATCAATGTCAGCTGTCGCGGTCCTGCTTCCACCCGGCGGTGGACGAATATCTCGCGGCTGGCCCCATCTCCCCGAGTGAACGCCGGTTGTCGCGCACCAAGGGTCACGATCTTGGGGCCCACATCACTGTCGTCAATCAGCCGATCCAGCATGGCCACATAGTGCGTGTTCGTGTCGTCGATCGCAAAGTCCTCGGCCTCGGACATTTGCGGGAGGAAATTGTCGAGCCACTCCCTGAGGTAGGTGCGGTCGTTTCGGATGGTTGCCGGCTCAAACAGGCTCACCCGGCGTTCAATCTCAGAATCTGGCAGCGCCGATGCAATCAGTGGGAAGCGCGCAAGTACCCTTTGGTGCATGGCCACGGCATCGCTATCGAGGTTGGTGTCGTTCGTATGGGTCGGCTCGCGGCGGGAGAAGCTGCGGTTGTCCAGGAATGAGAAGGCTTGGCCGAACAGCAGTTCGGCGGTCCCACCATCCGCGCCCACCGGGTCCACCCATGGCTTGCGCGCCGCTGTGCTGCCGCTAGGCGTCTGCCGGGGTGGCCCGTCAACGCGCACGTTTTCGTGCACCGTACCCAGCCGAGAGGGATCTTCCAGATCGCGCTGAATCAGCGTCGGCCCGTGAGAAGGAATGGTCTGCCCAAGGTTGCCTTGCTGAATGACGTGGGTCAGCTCGTGGGCAATCAGTCGTTGACCTGCAGGGTTGCCCGGGTTGTTGTGGCCGGCACCGAACACGATCGCATTTCCCGCGGTGTAGGCTTTGGCGCCGACATCCCGTGCCGATGCCTCCGCTGCAGTGCCGGAATGAACACGAACACGGGAAAAGTCATACCCGAACCGGTGTTCCATGTTTCGCCTGAGGGGCTCGGGAAATGGTTGGCCAGAACTTCGCAGAACCCGCTCCACGCTGGGTGGTGCAGGGTTGAACGAATCGCCCTGATGGACGTAGCGAGAGCGGTGGATGACCGGTGCAACACCCAGTGCATGGCCTGGATGCTGGGTGGACACCACCCGCTCGGAGACCTTGTCGGCCTCCAACTCCATGGGGTCGTTTTCCGAGCCCACGACCAGCTTGGTCTGCAACCATGGGCTTGCAGTGGGAGGCCCTTGATTGCCAGTGGTGCGCGCGAACGATGCTTCGGTATCGTTTCGCTGGAGCAGAGACATTCGCCCGCGCAATGATTTCGGTCTGGAAACTGCTGGGTGTCTCACCAGCCCTCCGGTTGTGGCTTGTTTTGCGTTTGAGCTCATGGACGACTCATGGGCTTGTGGGTGGGGTAGACCCCGCTGAGGTCGGCGGCGTTGAGCCTGATGCAGTGGCCGCAGGATCCGGCGCCCGAAAGCGCGGTCCAACGCGGACCTGGTCCAGGATCTGATCCTCAGTCAATTTCACCCGATGGTCCCGGCGCAACCGTTGGGCATATTCCTTGACGGTGAACACACCCATGCCGTGGCCGAAAAATCGCTTTTTGCCGAGATAGGTGGCGTTTTCCCCTTGAAAGGCGCCACTCGTTATGAATTTCTTGTTGTCGAGGAACACCCAATCGCCGCGTTGCAGACCCATATCGGTGGAGCTGTCCAGCAGCTTTCGCAGCGAGAAATCGGGCAGGCTGGCCATGTTGAAAACCAGGGCGCTCCCGCCCATGCGGACACCCGGATTGCCCGAGAAAGGAATCGTTACGCTGATGTCGCTGTGGCTGCGGTCGAATTTCGCAACGGCGGTGGCGGGATCGGCGGCCTGCAGACTCCGGAAGACTCCCACAAACTGGATCAATGCCGCGGCGGTGAAACACTCAAATGAGTAGCGCTTCTTTGCGGTGCTCGACATGAGGTCCTGAGCGGCGGCAGCCGCACTGGCTTTGGGCACCAACGTCACCTCGATGCGCTCGATGGTTGCATCGTTTCGCCAGGTAGGATGGCTGGCCAGATGGCGTTGCACGTTCTCCAAGGCCGTTCGTCCGGAACCGTTGGTGATGGCGATGGTGCCGGGGGATGAGCGAAGGTGATAGGTCACGAGCCAAAGCGCAGGGTTCATTCGAAAACCACTGCCCTCCTTTGTCCGTCCGAATTGCCAGGCCGGGTTCTCTTCACCAGCTTGCGCGGCTCCTTCGGCGGCTGGGCTCGGCTTGCGCTGGACTTGGCGCGTACCACCATCCTGTTGAACCACATGGGTGAGTTCATGGGCGATCAGACGCCGTCCTGAAAGGCTGTGCGGTTCAAACTGCGATGTGTTGAAGACCACCGATTGCCCAACGGTGTAAGCACGGGCGCTGACCTCACGTGCGGAGCTTTCGGCGGCTGGCCCGGTGTGTATGCGTACACGGGAGAAGTCGTGGCCCAGCCGATGCTCCATGTCCTGCCTGAGCGAAGACTCCAGTGGCCGGCCCGATTGCGCCAACGCGTGATTCACACTCATCGGAGCCGTACCGACACCTGCGGCTGGCTGGCTTGCCATGCGCTGGATGTGCGGCACGGTCCGGGCAGTGGCTGCGCGCGGGGCCGCCACCAGAGCCAGATCGGCTGCGCGGTCGGCTTGTTGTTCCAAGGGGTCGCTGGTCCCACCCACCATGAGCTTGCGCTGCAACACGCCATGCGCGACCGATGTGCCCGCCGCCTTGGCCGGTGCAACCTGCAGGGGGGCCGCGTTCATGGGCATTTGGTGCTCCCGCAGGGGTTGGCATTCCAGCGGGTGTTGCCGGTCTTTTTCCGGTGGCAGCACAGGTCGTCCAGCACCGCGCCGCTGTAGCTGACCGACACTGTGGTCACGCCGATGCGGGTGTGGTGGTTCAGGGTGCGGATCTGGGACCGGGTGCCGACGTGCACGCAGGCGTGCGAGCCGGTGTTGAGCAAGCCTTCGTGAATCGCCTGGATGCCCTTGAAGAAGATGGCGTAGTTCATGGTCCCGGCGCCGCTGGCCGAGTAGCGCGCGCCTTTGCCCTTCTTGGCCACGGGATCGGTTAGGTTGCCCAGGCGGATGTTTTCGGAGTCGGTGTAGCCCAGCCCCTCCAGCCGCGAGACCTTGGAGTTCTTGACGCGGTCGGTCAGCCCGACGCCCAGCATGGTGGAGCCGCCCGCGATGGGCATCACGATGTCTGCCGGTACGCTGGACGATGCCGTGCTGTATTTGGCCTTCAAGGTGCCGGTGGGCATGCGTGGCTCCAGTTGGCCGGCCGCAGCGGCTGCGGCTTTGTGGCCGTCGTCCACCACGGCTTTGTCGAAATCGATGTCGATGTGTTCCACCCAGGGCTGGGTCTTGGCGTCCGTCAGGGTTTCGTCGGCACCCTCGAAGGCAATCGTGTCTTTGCCCTTGCGACGATAGCGGTGCAATGTCTGCGCGGAACCGGCGCTCGGTTCGCCCGACGAGCCGGTTTGCTGGACCACATGGGTGAGCTCGTGGGCGATCAGGTGCCGGCCCGTCGCCGTGCCGGGCGCGTACTGGCCGCTGCCGAAGACCACGTCTTGACCCACGGTGTAGGCGAGGGCGTTGACGTCCCGGGCCGAGGTGTCGGCCGCTGCGTCCGCGTGCACGCGCACCCTGGAGAAGTCGTGGCCGAAGCGTTGTTCCATGTCCTGGCGCAGGGCCGGCTCCAGCGCGTGGCCTGGGCTTGCAAGCGCTGTGTCCACGCTGGTGGGCGTCGCGGCGGCACCCTGCGACGCGCTGCCGCTGAAGCGCTGGATGCGTGGCACCACTGCGCCAGCGTGGGGTTGGCCCGGTGCGGCGAGCACCTGGTGGGCGACCTGTTCGGCCTCCTGCTCCAGCGCGTCGTTGCTGGCGCCGATGGCGAGCTTGCGTTGCGGGGCGACGGTGGAGGCGTCTTCCTTGCAGCGATCCGATGCGGTAGCGGACGAACCGCAGCCGCAAGCGCACTGGCGCTGCAGCCACGGGCTCGGCACCGGGGTGTGCGTGGACGCCCTGGGTTTGCCGGCCTTCGTTATCAGGGGTGCTGTTGTACTCATGACCGCATCCCCCGTACGATGCCCTGCGCGGTCTGTTCGCCCACCGCCGTGGCCTGTGCCCCCGGCGCGATGCGCAGGGCCGCGACCTTCAGCCGCGGCACGCTGTGTTGCGCCATCAGCGCCTGTGCCGCCTGCGGTGTGGCCAGCAGCCGGCCGAGTTCTTCCCGTAGCCCTTCGGCGATGCCGGTCTGGTCGGCGCGGTCGAAGCCACGCAGCACCAGCCGGTCGATGTGCAGCACGATGCGCGTCATGCCCACCCCCGCGTTTCGGCGTCGCTCAGCGGGCGTTCGCGTTTGCTGGCTTCGGACTGCGCGGCGCGCAGCACGTGGGCCATGCCGACTGGTTGTGCGTCCTGCGCCGCATGGAAGGCGGCGTTGAGCGCGATGTTGCGGATGTTGCCGCCAGCCATCTGCAGGCGGGCAAGCTTGGCGTGGTCCAGGTCTGCGGTGGGTGTGGCGCCGGGGAAGATGCGCCGCCAGATGGCCTCGCGCTCGCTGGCCTCCGGAAACGGGAAGTTCACCACGAAACGCAGCCGGCGCGAGAACGCCGTGTCCAGCGCCTTTTGCTGGTTGGTGGTGAGGATCGCCAGTCCGCGATAGGCCTCCATGCGCTGCAGCAGGTAGCTCACCTCGATGTTGGCGTAGCGATCGTGGCTGTCCTTGACTTCGCTGCGTTTGCCGAACAGCGCGTCGGCCTCGTCGAACAGCAGCACCACGCCGCTGTCTTCGGCCACGTCAAACACACGGGCCAGGTTCTTTTCGGTTTCACCGATGTATTTGCTGACCACGGCCGAGAGGTCGATGCGGTAGAGGTCCAGGTGCAGCTCGTGGGCCAGTACCTCGGCCGCCATGGTCTTGCCGGTGCCGCTCTCGCCGGCGAACAGCACCGAGATGCCCAGGCCGCGCCCGCCCTTGCTGGCGAAACCCCAGTGTTCGTACACCGTAGGCCGGTGGCGCAGGTGGGCGGCGATCTGGCGCAGGGTGGCCTTCTGTGGCTCGGGCAGGATCAGGTCGTCCCAGCGGGCCACGGGTTCGATGCGCTGGGCCAGCCCGGCAATGCGCCGCCCCTCCAGGCTGCGGCAGGTGGACCACAGGGCGGCCACGGGGTCGCCGGCGAGGTCTTCCGCGCGCTGCAGGTCGGCGCCCATGCGGTGGATGTCGCGCGCGCTCAACCGGAACTCCGAGGCCACGCCGTCGAGCGCTGCGCCGTAGCGGGACGATCGCCCGCCCAGCGACTGTTCCCACAACAGCCGCTGCTCGCGCACCCCGGGCTTGGGAATGTCGATGCGGATGTCGCGCCGCGTGAGTTCCACCGGTTCGGACACGCTCAGCAGCGTCAGGCCACCAATGCGCTCGACCAGGCGCAGGGCCGGCGCGGGTGGGGCGGCGTCGCCGCATTCGATCAGCAGCGCGGCGTCGAGCAGCGCCGCTTCGCGTTGCCAGAGCACGGCCAACGCTTCAAGCTCCTGCGCCGATTCGGGCAGGTCTTCGCAGGCCATCGCGTAAAGCTGCAGGCCGAGCCGTGCGGCGGTGCTGGCGGCGATGTCGCGCTTGCCGTGCCGGTCCTTGCCCCAGAGCTGCACCACCGGCACGGGCTCGCCCGCCTCGGCGATGGAGGCGGCGAGTGCCTGGGCCAGTGTCTGCTGCCGGGGCGCCATCGTGGGGGGCATCTGCACGCGCTGCAGCAGTGCTTGCAGGCGCGTGTCCAGGAAGCCTGCCCCCGCCAGGTGGTGCAACACCCGCTCGTCCAGTTTCAGGCGGGCGTTGACCAGGGATGCGTCGTCGGTGGGTTCGACCAGGCGCCAGCGACGCAGGGGGCGCACCGGGGTCAGCGCGCTCCAGTGCGCATCGGGCAGCACGGCCAGGGCCAGGCCGAACGTGGCCCAGGGGCGCTGGCCGCTGGGCGAGGCCCCCGCGCAGAGCGCGCCGAACTCGCTGTCCATTTCCACCGCCGCCGCCAGCAGCAGGATGTCGCGCTCGAACCTCGAAAGGCCAAAGCGTTCGACCAGCTGGTCAATCGCCGCCGGCGGGTCCAGTTCCTCTCGGCATCGCTCCAGCCGTGCCAGGGTGGCCGCCTCGTCCTCACCGCGCAGCCGGGCCTTGATGCGCGCGAACTCGGCCGACAGCAGGCGCTGGTTGGCCGCGGTCCAGTCGGTGGGGGCACGGGCGGTGTCGCGGGCGTTCATGTGATTACCACACGCTGGTTCAGGAAGGTCGGCGGCACGGCCGTGCGGTCGATGAGGGGGCTGTCGATGCCATCGATGCGCAGGCGCGCCAGGTGGCCCGGGGGCTGGCCGGGTGGGGGTGGGGGCGACACAGGCGCGTCTTCGATCACGAAGTCGAGCGAGGTGGTGGGCGCGGTGAACGCTTGCGGCGCGTACTCCTGCTGGCCCAGCACCAGCACCACGCTTTGCCCGGCGCGCAGGGCCGGGTGGAAGTTGATCGTGAAGCTGGCGCTGCCGTCGCCCGCGCGCACCACGTTCAGCGGCAGCCCGGTGATCTGCGGCGCCAGCGTCATGGCCAGGCGGTTGCTGCTGCGCGTGGCGCTCTCGCCCGGGCGCAGCACGCTCATACCGACGCGGTAGACGCCCACCGGATAGTTCGCGGCGTCGGCCAGCGGGATGCTGAACTGCACCAGGGCCGCGCCCCCGGTCGCCAGCGCGGGCAGGCTGAGCTCGCTCTCGAAGCGGTCGTTGCCCAGCAGCACGGTGCGCCCGGTGCCGTCCAGGTGGTGGCCCGTGAGGTCGATGGTTTCACCCAACCGCGCGACGATCTGCCCGCCGGGTGGCGACACCGCTTCGAGCGTCGGGATCGCGGGCTCCAGGCTGGGCTCCACGGACACGCCGCGCTCGCGCCCGCTTGACGGGTCCACCCCGCCGCGGGTGAGCACCGGCAGCGCCGAGCGCACCGGCTCCGAGACTTCGATCAGCACCACCGTGGCGCGGTAGGCGGCGGTCGGGCGCAGATGGCTTTGGGTGGCGGTCCAGAGCTTGGACATTTCCTCGGTGTCGAGGTGCTCGGGCGTGATCTTGATCAGCTCGACCTGGTCGGCCAGGCCCGAGTCGAACAGCGCGCGTTCAAGCGGTGTGCCGGGCAGGGGCGCGGGCGTGAGGGCCTGGCGGATCATGCCGCGGGTCAGCAGCGGGGACTCGTGCAGCCATTGCATGGCGTAGCCCAGCAGGATCTCGGCGTGCAGATCACCGGCGCTGTAGGCCGAGAGCAGGTAGTGCAGGTCCAGCGCGAGCGGGGCGTTGCTCAGGCGGTTGCGCCCGGACGCGTCGCGGCTGGGCAGGCCTTCGTTGCGCCAGCCGGTGTTGGCGCTGACGCGGTGCAGGAACAGGTTGAGCTGCGAGGCCTCGGTGCCGTTTTGTGGCACCACGCGGTCGGGCGGCAGCACGCTGACGGTGGCGGTGCTGCCCAGCACGCCGCTGAGGTTGTGCTCCACCAGCCCCTCGCTCAGCAGGCTGCGCAGGGTGGCGGTGACCGCGGCGATGCCCAGGGCGGTGGTCATGAGCGGCCTCCTTGGCGCCGGGCCAGGTATTCGTCCAGCGAGACCGGCGCTTTGCGGCGCGCGGCGGGGCGCTGCGCGGGCGCGGCTGGTTCGTGGATGGCCGTGACCTCGATGCGGCCGATGCTCACGTGCACTTCGGTGGTGGTGTCGGCATGGCTGCTTTGGCCGGACCGTTGGGCCGGGGATGGCTGCGCGGCGCTGGCGGGCCAGCGCACGCGGATCGTGGGCGCCAGCAGCGGCTCGACCTGAGGCCAGGCCGGGGCTGCTGCGGTTGATGACGCGGAAGAAAACTCAGGGGTGGCGGCTGCCGGTGTCGCGTCCGGCCTCGGGGTGGCGGGTTCGCCGGTTCCGGGGGGCACGCCGCGGGCCGTCGGGGCATCGTCCAACGGGTCCGGTGTGCGTGGGTTGGGCAACGACGCCCTGGCGCGTGCCGCCCGCGCCGGGGAGCGCGCCACGCCGGTTTTGTCGGCGGGTGCCGGCAGTGGGGTGGGCGTGGACAGCGTTGTGGTTGCCTGCCCGTGCCGGGGTGCTTCCGTGGCCTGCTGGCGCCGTGCGTCGGCCGGTGTAAACACCGGGTCGGAAAAGCGGCCAAGGCCCGCGCCCGGGGGCGTTCCGATGGGTGAACCGGCCGTTGGACCAGCGGGCTGACGCGGCATGCTGGCCTCGGGCGCGAGGGCGTCTTCCTGCATGGGCGCGCCGTGCTCAATCGGCTCGGGCGCGAACCGCATGCCCGACGCAGCGCGCACCGTGCGAGCCGAGCCGTTGGCCCGTTGGGCAAGACGTTGCAGGAATCCGGTCATGGTCTGCCTCGCCTTGTGGTGTGGGCTTCAGGCCCTGAGCAGATCCAGATACGCGGCGCGCCGGGTCGGGCTGAGCGCGAGCACCTCGCCTTCGCTCCAGCCATAGGCCTGGGCCAGGCTGTGCACCTGGCCCAGAAGACCCCGGGCGTGGTGGTGCACGTCGTCCCACAGCAGGCTCCCTGCGTCCAGCGAAGCCTGCGTCGTCTGGGCGCAGGCTTCGCAGGCCACGCTCAGCTGCAGGTCGGCCAGGGGGTCGGCGGCCTCGAGCTGTTCTTCCGCCTCGCTCAACACGTCGGCCAGCGCGGCGGGGCCGTCGGGGCGCGCCACGCAGCAGCGTTCCAGCAGGCGCAGCGCGGCGGCCTGCGCATCGGTTTCATGGGCCAGGGCCGCGAGATCGCGGCTGTGGGGCGCGCGGAACCGGAACCCTTGCAGCTCGACGTCCGCACGTTCGTCCTGCGCCGTGGCGTCGGCCAGCAGCGGGGCGATGTCCAGCGCGAGTTCCAGGTGTTCGCCGCAGTGTTCACAGTCCAGCTGAACTTCGACGCGTGCGCCGAACAGCGCAGCGCGCATGCGCAGCAGCCCGGTGTTGACCACGCCCAGCGGCAACTGCGCGAAGCGCTCGGGCGCCACGTCGGGCCGCGCCCAGGCGCAGAGCAGCAAGGCCCGGTCAATGGGGTGGCGGTCCTGGCCGCGTTCCCAGAGGTCGAGCAGCCCGGCCTCGTCGAGCGTGCGCATGGTGGTGGGCCTCAGGCCGGTTCGGTGAAGCGCGGTTCGGTCGGTTCGGTGACGTCGTAGTCACGCTCCCAGCCCTCGTTCTCCAGCTTGATCGACTGGATGGCCACCGCGTTGGCGTTGGCGTCCAGGTCGGGCAGCGCCTGGTATTCCGAGACCCAGCAACGGAACACCTTGTAGGCCAGGACGAGCTGGCCGGCCTCGTTGTAGACCTCGATGATCAGGTCCTTGCGGAAGTCCTGCAGCGAGACTTCGGCGCCCAGGCCGGAGCCGAAGTTCCAGACCTTGTTGGCCCAGCGCTCGAACTCCAGGTCGTGTGTCACGCCGCGCTCCAGGCTGATCGCCTCGAACTTGGTGCGCCCGGGCGACTTGCGCGTGACCGAGGGGTCGCCGCCCTCGCGGTGCTCGACCAGTTCGGTGCTGCGCTTGAGCGCGCCGACCTTGCTGATGCCCGCGACGTAGCGGCCATCCCACTTGACGCGGAATTTGAAGTTCTTGTAGGGGTCGAAACGCTGTGCATTGACGCTGAACTGAGCCATGACGGTTCTCCTTAGACTTCGACCTGACCGGCCATCTGCTGGATCTTGAGCACCACGAATTCGGCCGGTTTCAACGGCGCGAACCCGACCAGGATGTTCACGATGCCGAGGTTGATGTCGTTCTGCGTCGTGGTCTCGCGGTCGCACTTGACGAAGTAGGCCTCGCGCGGGCTGCGGCCCTGAAACGCGCCCTGGCGGAACAGGTTCTGCATGAAGGCGCCCACGTTGAGCCGGATCTGCGCCCACAGCGGTTCGTCGTTGGGTTCGAACACCACCCACTGGCTGCCGCGGTACAGGCTCTCTTCGAGGAACAGCGCGAAGCGCCGCACCGGCAGGTATTTCCACTCGGAGGCGAGCTGGTCGGCACCGGCCAGCGTGCGCGCGCCCCACACCAGGTTGCCCGTGACCGGGAAGCTGCGCAGGCAGTTCAGCCCCAGCGGGTTGAGCAGGCCGTTCTGGCCGTCGGTCATGGTGTAGCTGAAACCCTGCACACCGGAGAACGAGGCGTCCAGCCCCGCAGGGGCTTTCCAGATGCCGCGCTGCACATCGGTGCGCGCGATGATGCCCGCGACCGCACCGCAGGGCGCGAACTCGGCGAGGCGGTTTTCGCTCAGCGGATCGCCCATGCGCAGGCGCGGGAAGTACACCGCGGCATTGCGTGCGTCGTCGTTGCCCACCGTCGTGCGCAGGGCGTTCACACCGTCCTGCGCATCGCCGATCACAGTGGCGGCGTTGGCGGTCCAGTCGGCGGGGGCGTCGATGATCAGCATTGCGCGCCGGTCCTGGCAGTAGGTGGCGGCCAGGGCCCAGGTGTCGGGGGCAACGTCGGTCTCGTGCGTGAGCGGCGGCAGGCACAGCAGGTTGAACAGGTCGGCCGCCTCCAGCGCGTACATGCCTTCTCGGTTGGCGATCGCCGTGGCGTCGGTGGGCACGAGCTGGGTGTCGGTGATCGCCACGCCATCGGCGGTCGCAACGCCCACGGCCACCACGTTGGGCAGGGTCGGATCGGCCGGATCGTCCGGGCTGGCATCCGTCGGCGCGGAGGTGCGCACTCTCACCAGGGCCGACTGTTCGTTGAGCACGGTGTCGACGAAGCGCGGGCTCAACGGCGAGACCGAGACGTTGCGAAAGCTCTCCGCGGCCACCACCTGGCTGCCGCCCACCCGGTCGAGTTCTTCGACCGTGAGGTTGAAGAGCAGCGTGTCGGTGGTGTCGCGGGTGAGGTGATCGACCCGCGCCCGCAAGGCCTGGCCCCACAGGCCCGGGCTGGCGGCCTCCAGCACCAGGTTGCCGGCGCCCGCGGGCAGGGTAATGGTGGCGGTGTTGGTAGCGATGTTGCCGTTGAACACCCTCACGATCAGCGCGTCGGCGCCACCGTGTTGAAAGAAGTGGCTCACCGCGTAGCTCATGGTGCTGTCGCGCCAGAGGCCACCGAAGATGCGCGCGTACTCTGTAAAACTTTGTACCCGTACCGCCCGGTTGACCGGACCTCGCGACGACCGCCCGATGAAGGCCGTGATGGAAGTGGCGACGCCGGTGATGGTGCGCACACCACTGGGGACTTCTTCGACGTAAACCCCAGGATAAGTGAGGGCTGAAGGCATGGTGGACGCTCCTTGAAGGCTGTGTTGATTGGGGGCCCGGAGTGCGCCTCATGGCGCCTGGTGAAGCCAGCGGTGTGCTTCAGGTCCGAGAGGCTACGAACTTCATCGGCCGGATGTTGTGACACTTTGTGTCGCTCCATTCCCTGTCCAACCGTCGCAATCCGTGGGCTCAACGCTGGTGGTTCTGGTCCGCATTGCGCCACAGATCGGTGTAACCGACATACCTCAAACAGAGGACGAAACCGGATCGATGGGGCGCGAAAAAAGGCACGCAGGAAGAACGCCGTCGCCCTCTTTCCAGGCCTGGTGTCGCTGTCTGACGTGCAGCGTGGACGTGATCAGGCGGCGCTTCGCAGGCGATGCGCGCTGTCAGAGTCCGAGCCAGGGCAACAGGTTGCGCAGGCGCTTCTCGGTGCTGGTGTCAAAGCCCTGGATGCCGACGTTCTTGAGCACGTCGCGGCCCGGCTCGGTCTCGGGCAGCGCGCGCAGCGCCGACTGCATGGCCGCGATCTGTGCGGCGGTGAACGACTGGTTCGCAATGAGCGGGAAGTAGGGCTGCGACACGCTGGTGTGCAGGACGCGGTGATCGGTGTTGTTCAGGGCCTTGGCCACGCCCGAGTACGAGGCCACGCCCCCCACATCCCCGAACTTGTTGTTCAGGTAGAACGGCACCGCCCCTTGTTCGCGCACCCACTCGATGCGCTCCTTGCTCAGGTCAATGCCCTGGTCACGCAGCTCGGCACCGCAGAACTTCGCCATGTAGGACGCCGCATCGGGCAGCACGATGCGCTTGCCCTTGATGTCGGCCAGCGTCCGGTAAGGCGAGTCCTTGGGCACGATGAGCATGCAGTGTCCATCGGGTCGGGCTGACGCCACGTACTGGTAGCCGTGGTCGCGCATGCCCCGCGCGGGGTAGTCGCTCGGGCGTGCGATCGCCAGATCGAAGCGCTGGTTCTTGAGCCCGTCTTCAAGCGCCGCGAACTCCCGGATGAACACCACGTTGACTTTTTGGCCGATGCTCTGGCCGATGGCATCGGCCAGCCCCTGGTATTTGGCGATCACACGGGCGTGATCGGTACCGCCCGAAGAGCCTTCGCTGATGGCCAGCATGACGTCCCGCGACCACGCTGTTTCCAGGCCCATCTGCCATGCGAACCAAATAACAAGTAATTTCAGATATTTGCGCATTCAAATATTCCAGTCAACAAGTTGACGAATTCTAGGGACATCAAGGTCCGGGTGGGACCCCTGACAACATCGGCAACATCCGGGAGAACCCTCGGTCTCGCACGCCATGCGCGCGCATGTCCTTTGGCGGAGCGACGGGGCCTGTTTCGCCTAAGATCGCACGCACTTTCTGACACTGGAGATTTGTTCATGCCTTTGCAATTCGCCGACCGTCTCAACAACGTTGAGACCTCCGCCATCCGAGAACTCTTCAAGCTGCTGGGCAAGCCCGGCATCATCAGTTTCGCCGGGGGCTTTCCCGACAGCGCCATGTTCGACGTGGACGGCATCCGCGAAGCGGTCAACGCCGCGCTGACCGAAGAACCCGGCGGTGCCCTGCAATACGGTGCCACCGAGGGTTACAACCCGCTGCGCGAACAGCTCGCCGCCTTCATGACCAGCAAGGGCAACCAGGGCGTGAGCGCCAACGACCTCATCGTCACCACCGGCAGCCAGCAGGCGCTGGACCTGCTGGGCAAGACGCTCATCTCCCCCGGCGACAAGGTCATCGTCGAAGGCCCCACCTTCCTCGCCACCATCCAGTGCTTCCGCCTCTACGGCGCGCAGCTCATCACCGCGCCGGTGGACGGCAACGGCGTGAAGACCGATGAACTGGAAAAGTTGATCGAAGAACACAAGCCCAAATTCGTCTACCTCATTCCCACCTTCGGCAACCCCAGCGGCGCCATGCTCAGCCTGGAGCGGCGCAAGCGCGTGCTGGAAATGGCGGTGAAACACAACACGCTGATCGTGGAAGACGACCCGTACGGCGACCTCTACTTTGGCGAAGCGCCGCCGCCCAGCCTGCTCGCGCTCAGCGCCAGCGTGCCCGGCAGCCGCGAGCTGCTGGTGCACTGCGGTTCCTTGAGCAAGGTGCTGAGCCCCGGCCTGCGCGTGGGCTGGATGATTGGCCCCGCCGAGCTGCTGGCCAAGGCCACCATGTGCAAACAGTTCAGCGACGCCCACACCAGCACCTTCGCCCAGGCCACGGCCGCGCAGTACCTCAAAGCCGGCCGCATGCCCGCCACGCTCGCCAAGGTGCGCGCGGTGTACGCCGAACGCGCCACCGCCATGGGCAACGCCCTGCGCCGTGAACTGGGCGACGCCATCGAGTTCGTGCAACCCAAGGGTGGCCTGTTCGTCTGGGCCCGCCTCACCGGCGCGGGCGGCAAAGTGGCCGACGGTGGCGAGCTGGCCAAACGCGGAATTGAAAAAGGCGTGGCCTTCGTGCCCGGCGCGCCGTTCTACGCCTCCAACCCCGACCACGCCACCCTGCGCCTCTCCTTTGCCACGGTGGGGGTGGAGAAGATTGAGGAAGGCGTTGGGCGCTTGGGTTCGGCGGTTTGATCTGTTGACTCCCATTTCTTCAGCGCCCAAAACCCCAAGGCTCTGACCGGCCCCACGCCATGATCCGGCCCGAAACCCCCGCGGACGCGGCCGCCATCGCCGCCCTCACCACGGCTGCTTTCCTGAACGCGCCGCACACCAGCCACACCGAGGCCTTCATCGTCAACGCGTTGCGCGGCGCCGGTGCGCTGAGCGTGTCGCTGGTGGCGGAGCAGGGAGGCGAGCTGGTGGGGCATGTGGCGACCTCGCCGGTGACCATCGCCGATGGCACGCCGGGCTGGCACGGTTTGGGGCCGATTTCGGTGTTGCCGGTTTACCAAGGCCAGGGCATCGGGTCGGCGCTGATGCGGGCGGCACTGCAGGCGCTGCGCGAGCAGGGCGCGGTGGGCTGCATGCTGGTGGGCGAACCGGGCTACTACCGGCGCTTCGGCTTCCGCAACGAGGCGCAGCTGGTCTACCCGGACATTCCACCGGAATATTTCATGGTGCTGCCGTTCACCGACGCCCTGCCGCGAGGCACGGTGAGCTTCCACGAGGCGTTCAGCGCCACGTCCTGAATCTGATAACCGGAGCACAAGCATGGCCACCGTGATCGGCATCGACCACATCTACATCACCGTGTCGGACCTCGCGCGCTCGCAGGCGTTTTACGACGTGGTGTTCGCGCAAGTGCTGGGTTTTCGCCGCAACGAGTTCGTGATCGGCGGCGACCCGCATGTGCAGTACTACAACCGACAATTCGGCTACGTGTTGCGCCCAGCGCGTGTGGCGCAGGCGCACGAGCCGTATGCGCCCGGGCTGCACCACCTGTGCCTGCGGGTGGCGTCGGTTGACGATGTGCACGCGGTGGCTGCCGCACTGAACGCGGCCGGCATCGCCGCCACGCCGGCGGCCTTGCACGGCGACTACGCGCCCGACTACTGGGCCACCTTTTTCACCGACCCGGACGGCTTGCGCCTGGAGGTGACGAACTTCCGCCAGGAACGGCGTGAGCGCATGGAGCGCTGGGACGCACTAGGCGGCTGAGCAGGGCCCTGGCCCGTGAACGGCCCGCTTCAGTTCACGTTCTCGAACTGGTCGGCGTTCTTGCCCTTGAACGGCGCGTAGAAGACCTTGATGGCGGCCATGTCGGCGTCCACGTCGCCCGTCGGCTGGAACAGTGGGCCCAGGCCGCTGCGTTTGGTGGCGTAGTCCATGTAGGCCATCACGATGGGCACTTTGGCGCCCAGAGCGATGTAGTAGAAGCCGGTTTTCCAGTAGCGCGTCTTGCTGCGCGTGCCTTCGGGCGGCACGATGAGCTGCAGCGGGCCGTCGGCGGCGCGGATGGCGTCGGCCGAGGCTGCCACCAGGTTGCTGGACTGCGCGCGGTTCACCGGGATGCCGCCGAGCCAGCGCATCAGGCCGCCAAACGGGGCTTTGAAGATGCTCTGCTTGCCCATCCAGTAGATGTTGAGCCGCAGCGCAAACGCCACCATCAGGGTGTAGGGCAGGTCCCAGTTGCTGGTGTGGGGCGCGGCGATCAGCACGCTCTTGCGCGCCACCTCGGGCAGGCTGCCTTCGACGCGCCAGCCGGTGAGCTTGAGGTAGGCGATGGAGAGGCCACGCAGCAGGGTGTTGACGACCGGGGTGGTGAAGACGGTGCGGTGCATGGCGAGCGAGTATCGCTGATGACATCTGAGCGACGTGCGCTGGGCCGCCTCGCGCTACCATCGCCGCCACCTCATCTTGACGGAGATCAACGGATGCAAACCACCCTCGACGTGCAGGGCCTGAACGTGGTCGTGGAAGGCAGCGGCCCCACCGTGGTGATGCTGCATGGCTGGCCCGACACGCGAGCGCTGTGGGACGACAGCGTGGCGTCGCTGCGCGACGGCTACTGCTGTGTGCGTTTTTCGCTGCCGGGGTTCGACCTCTCCAAGCCACCGCGCCCGGTGTCGGTGAATGAGATGTGCGAGCTGGTGGGTGCGGTGGTGGACGAGGTGAGTCCGGGCGAGCCGGTGACGCTGTTGCTGCACGACTGGGGCTGCTTCTTCGGCTACGAATACGCCGCGCGCCACCCGCAGCGGGTGGCCCGGGTGGCGGCCGTGGACATTGGCGACACGAACTCGGGCGCCTACCTGAAGTCGCTCAAACCGAAGGAAAAGGCCCTGATCGCGGGCTACCAGCTCTGGCTGGCCCTGGCCTGGAAGTTGGGGCCCTGGCTGCCCTGGCTGGCCAACCGCATGACGCGTTTCATGGCGCGCAGCATAGGCTGCCGTACCGCGCCCGAGCGCATGGGCTGGCAGATGAACTACCCGTATGCGATGCAATGGTTCGGCGCCTTCGGTGGGCTGCGCGGCGTGGCGCGGGTCGACAGGGTGTTTGGCCCCGTCATTCCGACGCTGTTTTTCTTCGGCAAGCGCAAGTCCTTCATGTTCCATTCGGCGCGCTGGCTGGCCGCGCTGGCCACCACGCCGGGCAGTGCCGTGCACGGCATGGACACGGGGCATTGGGTGATGCGGCAAAAGCCGGTGCAGTTCCACGCCTGGCTGCGCGCCTGGCTCGACCAGCCCGCGCCGGCCAGGGACGAGGCCGCATGAAGCCCGAAGACCTGGAGCGTCTGCTCACGGTGGAAATGCCCTATGGCAAATACAAGGGTCGGCCCATCGCTGACCTGCCGGGCAACTACCTGAACTGGTTTGCGCGCGAGGGCTTCCCGCCGGGTGAGGTGGGCCGCCTGCTCGCGCTGATGCACGAGATCGACCACAACGGGCTCAGTGATCTGCTCACGCCGCTGCGGCGGCCGCGCTGAGCGGGCGCGCTCAGCCCAGTGCCAGCGCGGCGAGCACCCGGGCCGCGGCGTAGGCGTCGTTCGCCGCGTAGATCAGCTGGGCTTCGCTCAGGCGCGGGTTGGCCCAGTTGGAGGTGGCGGCTTTTTTGGACTTGATGAAGCGCTGGTTGAACAACACGGCCACCGCGCCTTTCACGCCCATGTCCTTGCGGTAGCCGCGCTGGCGAAACACCGCGTTGAGTTCCAGCACACCGGCGGGCTCCACCCGCAGCTTGGAGACGATGCGTTTGGTGTCGTCGCCCAGGCCGAAACCGGCTTTGGTGTGGGCTGCTTCGGCCAGCAGGCCGGCCACCCGATCGCGGCAGGCCGGGTCGGTCAACTGGAACACCCAGGCGTGCTGCAGCGTGGCGAGCTGCACGATGTGCGGCCCGTCGGACACTTGGTCTTTGAAGAAGGTGGGTTTGGATTCGGTGTCGAAGCCCCAGGCCGCGTGGTCGCGCAAGGCGGCGCAGGCTTCCACGGCCTGCGGACCGCTGTCCACCAGGGTGATGCGTTCCAGGCCCAGGCGGCCAAATTCGGGCAGCAGCGCGATCTCTTCTTTGCTGGGCGTGGGGCGGGTGGTTGGCATGGGCTCGGGGAAAGGCTGGCGTCCCGGGGCGGGATCGATAATCAGGGCATTGTGCAACGCGCTGCGTTGCCCCCTCGCCACCCCCATGACCTACTCCCTCCGACTCTACGTGTCCGACGACACCACGCCCGAGCAGCGCCGGGCGGCCGAACGGCTGTTCCGGCAGGCGCTCGAATCCGCTCTCGGTGACGCCGCCCTGGTGGCACCGGTGTACGCGGCCTACCAGGGCATCGTGGCCCAGCACGGCGAAACGCCCGACCCCGAAGCCCTCACCACCGACGAACGCATGGTGCTGGAGCACTGGCAACTGGCCGAGAGCGCCGCGCTGCAGGCCGTGTTCGGCCCACACCGGCACCTGGACGAGGGCGGCTACGAGATCGGCTTGCCCGCATAATCAGCCCCCCATTGCGCGTCCTCTCAGGGCGATCACCCTCTTTGAAGGACATCCCATGCGAAAAATCTACCCCCTGCGGCCCGAAGGCAAACACCCGGACCGCGTGCTCGACGCCGTCAAACACGACATCCGCAAATACATGAAGCGCGAGCGTCGCCGCGCACTGCCCGAGGGCGCCAGTTTCTGGGACTTTGATTGCCGCTTCGGCGCCGACAAGGACAGCGCGCAGACCGCGAACCCGGCCGAACTGATCGGCCTGCTCGACGCGCTGGCCCGCGCCGGTGGTGAACAGTGCTACGTGGAATTGCTCGCCAAGCCCGGCGTGCGCCAGCCGCGCCCGGTGGGCGAGCCGGCCAGCCCCGCCGAAGCCGCGCCCGAAGCCGACACGGCCGAGGACTGATGCTTACGGTTTGACGGGGGCCTGCGCGGCGGCCGCCGCCGCTGCGCGCAGCTTGTCTTTCTTGCTCGGGCGTTTGCCCTTGACGCCACCCGTGCCCGGCTCGGCCTGCGTGGCCACTTCGCTGGGCTCGAACCCGGCCACCTCTTCCAGCGGCAGGCTCATGCCCTGGCGCTTTTCGATCAAGCGCCAGTGGGGCAGGGTCGATGCGCTCACGAAACTCACCGCCAGCCCGCTTTCGCCCGCGCGGCCGGTGCGGCCGATGCGGTGCACATAGTCCACGGCGGAGCGCGGCAGGTCGTAGTTCACCACCACGGGCAGCTGCGCGATGTCGATGCCACGGGCGGCCAGGTCGGTGGTGACGACCACGTCCCAGCGCTTTTCCTTGAATTCGGTCAGCGCCTGTTTGCGTGCGCCCTGGCTCAGGCCGCCATGAAACGAGGTGGCGAACAGGTCGCCGTGGTGCAGCTTGGTGGCCACGCGATCGGCGCTGTACTGCGTGGCCACGAACACCAGCACGCGTTCCCAGCCGTTGTCCTTGATGAGCTGGCGCAGCAACTGGGTGCGCCGGCTCGCGTCGACCATGATCGCGCGCTGCAGCACCACGGCCTCTGCTTGCGCTGGCGTGGGCACGTCCACGCGCTGCGGGTCGCGCAGCAGGCCACCGGCCAGCGCCTGCACCGCGGGCGGGAAGGTGGCCGAGAAGAACAGGTTCTGGCGCTGTGCCGGCAGCAACGCGAGCACGCGCTGGAGCTCGTCGGCAAAACCCAGGTCGAGCAGGCGGTCGGCTTCGTCGAGCACCAACAGCTCCACCGCCGACAGGCGCAGGGCGTTGTGCTCCACCAGGTCGAGCAGGCGCCCGGGCGTGGCGACCACCACGTCGGCACCACCGCGCAGCGCCATGAGCTGCGGGTTGATGGACACGCCGCCGAACGCCACCGCCACCTTGGGCCGGTTCGGCAGGTGCTGCGCCAGGCTGCGCACGACCTCACCCACCTGGGCGGCCAGCTCGCGCGTGGGCACCAGCACCAGGGCGCGCACGCGCCGTGGCGTGTGCGCCGCGCCGGTCTGCAGGCGTTGCAGCAGGGGCAGGGCGAAGGCGGCGGTTTTCCCGGAGCCGGTCTGGGCCGTGGCCAGCAGATCGGCGCCGCCCAGCACCACGGGAATGGCTTCCAGCTGAATGGGGGTGGGGGTGGTGAAGCCGAGTTCGGCGGCGGCTTTGGCGAGGGATGGGGCAAGCCCGAGGGATGTGAATGGCATGGGTCGTCGGTTTTGCCCAGTTTAACGGGCGCCCCCCCGTGGCGGCCCGCGTTACGATCCGGGCCCATGAAAAGCAAGTTGTCTTCCTTGGGCGGCCTGGTGTATTCCACCGAAGCGGGTCGCATGTGCCCCGGTTGCCGCCAGCCGGTGGCGCAATGCACCTGCGGCCAGAAGCCGGTGCCGACGGGCGACGGCATCGTGCGCGTGTCGCGCGAAACCAAGGGCCGCGGCGGCAAGGCCGTGACGCTCGTCAAGGGTGTGGCGCTGGACGCTGCCGGCCTGACCGCGCTGGGCAAACAGCTCAAGGCCGCGTGTGGCACGGGCGGCACGGTGAAAGACGGCGTGATCGAAATCCAGGGCGACCACATCGAGCGCGTGATGGCGGCGCTGAAGGCGCAGGGCCATACCGTCAAACGCGCAGGGGGTTGATGTTTTGCCCACCCCTGCGGCGCTTTGCTCCGGCTAAAAGAGTTTCGCCCACCACAGCCGCAGGCGCATGCCGATCTCGCTGGTGTAGCCGACGCTGGCGCCGCGCAAGTGACCATCGGCATCCACCACCACGAATGCGGGCACGGCCTGAAAGCCCAGTGTTTGCGCCAGCGCACCACGCGCATCGATCGCGGTCGTCCAGGGCAGTTCACGTTGCGCCAGCACGCGGGCCACGGTTTCCGGGGCACCGGATCGCATGGCCACGGTGAGCACCGGCCAGTCGCGCGCCAGGCGGGTGACGCTGTGTTCCTCGGTGCGGCAGATCGGGCACCATTCGGCCCACACGTGCAGCGCCACCGGCTGCCCGGGGTGGGCGGCGCGCCAATCGGCGAGTGTGGTGTTGCTGCGGCTGCCGTCGGGGCGGAGCACGGTGAAGGCGAGTTCGGGCGCCGTACCAGACGGCACATGGCGTGTCTGCCAGGCCTGCACGCCGAAGACCACGGCCAATACCAGCAGCAGGGTGCCGAGGTGGCTTTTCCACTGCTGACGCAGTGATAGAAGACCTTGTCGCAGCACGTTCAGAGTTCGCCGATGGCGATCAGCGACAACAGGTCGGGCTGCATCAGTTCGTCGAGGGTGGGGTCGGGTGGGGCCCAGGGCTTGAGCAGCAGCACGGCCGCCAGGCCCAGCGCCAGCAACGTGCCGCTCCAGGCGATCGGGTGGTGGCGCCAGCCCGCCTGCAGGGCCGCCAGCGGGCCCGCGCGCAGGCTCTGGCCCTGCGCGGTTCGCATGCGCCACTGCGCCAGGGCCCGGGACTCCAGCGCCTCCAGGCCGTCGGCGGGGGTGTGGGCCAGGGTCTCGCGCAGGCGTTGGCGCAACCCGGGGTCGTCCGGCTGGGCAGGCGGTGGGGCGTGTGGGTGCGGGGTGTTCATGGAGCGGCTTCCTGCAACAGGCTTCTCAGGGCCATTTTGGCCCGGTACAGCAGTTGATGCGCGGCGTTGGCGTCGAGTTCCAGCGCACGTGCGATCTGCGGGACATCGGCATCGGCGTAAGCCCACATGGCCAGGGCCATGCGCTGGCGGGCGGGCAGCCGTGCCATGGCCGCCTGCAGCTGCGGAGCGGTCAGGGCCGGCAGGGGGTCGGCGTCGGCCCGCTGGGCCTGCTGCCACGCGTCGGAGAGCTCGACGAGCTGCTCGTGGTCGGCGCTGAGTTCGTGGCGCCGGGTCAGCCAGGTCTTGCAGCGGTTGATGACGATGGTGTTGAAGTAGGTGGCCAGCGTGGCGCCGTGGGCGTCGCTCGGGCGGCTGCCCCACAGGCGCAGGAAGGCTTCCTGCACCACGTCCTCGGCGTCTTCGTGCCGCGCCAGCATCTGCATCGCCAGGCCATGTGCCTGGGGCGTGAGCTGGTGCACCAGCCGCGTGGCGCTGGCGGCGTCGCCCGCGCAGGCGGCGTGCCACAGCGCCCAGCCGTCGGGGCGGCCGGACAAGCCGGGCGGCAGCAGCGCGCGGCCGACCCAGCGGCCCAATTGGGTGAGCGAGCCGCCGAAACTGGCCGCCGCCTGGGGGTCCTGCATGGGCCCGCTCACGGGGTTGACAGCTTTTCGCGCAAGGCCCTGCGCTCTTTGGGACTGAGCTTGTCCAGCATCTCGCGCCGCTGCCGCAACAGCTCGCGACGCTCGGCCGGCGTCATGGCCCGCACCTGTTCGCGGCGTTCGTCGGCGAAGCGGCGCCTTTCCTCGGGCGTGAGGGTCTGCCAGCGCTGGCGGGTCTGTTCGATCAGGGCCTGGCGTTCGCTGGGTGAGAGGGCCTCGAGCTGCTGGCGCAGCTGTTGGCGGAAGGCCTTGCGCTCTTCGGGCGAGGCGAGCTTGAGCTGGCGCTTGATCTCGGCCTGGCGCGCGGCCTGCTGCTGGGGCGTGAGGCGGGCCCAGCCCTGGGCGTCGGGTACCGCGACGGGGGCGGCCTGCACGGTGGCGCAGACCAGCAGCGCGCTGGCGGCGAACCAGCGGCACAGGCGCGAACGGAAGGGCGTTTTCATGGGGGGTGGGTGATCTGGCGGTATGGGTCTTTCCCGCTTGAACCCCGCTGCGGCCAGGTTCTTACGCGATACCCCGGGGTTTTACCCGGAATTGGCCGGGGCCGCGTAAGCCGGTCTCCGTGCGCAGGTTCAAGGGAGGCATGGGCCAGCCCGGCCCCTGTGATTCAACCTTCAAGGAAAACACCATGACCCCCTGGCTCACATCCTTCACCGCCGCCACCATCACCGCCGTTGGCCTGACCGTGTTCGCTGGCAGTGCCAGCGCGCAGGCGCCGGCCAGCCTGGCCGACAGACAGGAGCGGCGCGTGGACAACCGGCAGGAGCGGCAGGCCGATCGCATCGAGGACGGCGTGGCATCGGGCCAGATCACCCGCCGCGAGCAATTGCGCCTGGAGCGGCAGCAGCGGCACATCAAGCGCATGGAGCGCCGCGCCGAAGCCGATGGAAAAGTGACGGCCCGGGAGGCCGTGCGCATTGAAAAGGCCCAGGACCGCTCCAGCCGCAAGATCCGCCACGCCAGGCACGACCGCCAGCGGCGCGGCCAGTGAATCAGCGCAGCACTTCGAGCAGGCGGTCCAGTCCGCCTTCGTTGATGGCGACCATGGCCTGCTCGCGCACCTTCGGCTTCGCGTGGTAGGCCACTGAGAGGCCCGCCTCGCCCATCATGGGCAGGTCGTTGGCGCCGTCGCCCATGGCAATCGCCTGCTGGGGGCTGATGCCCAGCAGCGCGCAGGTCTCCAGCAGCATCTTGCGTTTCTCGGCGCCGTCGCAGATGTCGCCCCAGGGCTGGTCCACCATACGGCCTGTCAGCTGGCCGCAGTTGGGGCCGCTCTCAATCTCCAGCACGTTCGAGCGCGTGAAGTCGATGCCCAGCCGGTCGCGGACGCGGTCGGTGAAATAGGTGAAACCGCCCGAGACCAGCAGCACTTTCATGCCCACGGCCTTGCAGGCTTGCACCAGCGCCTCGGCCCCGGGATTCAGCTGCAGGCGCTCGGCCAGCACCTGTTCCATGTGGGCCACGGTCACACCGCGCAGCAACCGCACGCGCTGGCGCAGGCTCTCCTTGAAGTCGGCGATCTCGCCGCGCATGGTGGCTTCGGTGATGGCTGCCACCTCGGCCTTGAGCCCAGCCGCGTCGGCGATCTCGTCCACGCACTCGATGTTGATGAGCGTGGAATCCATATCGAATGCGATGAGCTTGAAGTCCTTCAGGTTCAGCGGCGGCGTGAAGCCCTGGACGGCGAGGCCGGGGGCGAATTCGGTGGGGGAAGTCATCCCGGAATTATCGCGGGAGCCGGGAACACCGTTCCGCTCAGGACTTGGGTTGCGCCAGCACCTTGCTCATCGTGCCGATCTGCGCCCTCAGATCGCCGCCCACCAGATCGGCCACCGATTGCTGGTCGCTGGTGACGGTGAAGCCGGCGGCCTGCAGCCGGGTCTTGACGTCGTCGGTGCTGGTGCCGGCCACCTGGGCCAGCACGGTGATCGGGGCCTTGGCCAGGGCACGCACCGGCGGGGCAAAGCCGGGTTCGCTGCCCCCGCTGCTTCCCAAGGGCAGGAAGCTGAGCCCCAGCACCGCGAACGACGCGATCACCACCCAGCGCCCGGTGGTGTTCTGCAGGTGCCGTTTCACGGCAGGCAGGTTGAGCAGCGCATGCAGCACCACGGCGCCCAGCATCAGCCAGCCCAGCCACTCGTGCGCCGTCTTGTTCAGGCCGGTGTCGAGGTGGAAGAACATCAGGACGCCCGTCACGGCGGACAGGGCAAAGCTGCCCATCACCAGCGGGGTGATCCAGGGGCGTTGATTGGCAAGGTTCATGGTCGTTTACTCCGTCAAATGATCGAGCCGCGATGGTGCGGCCGGCATTTGAAGTTTGATTTCGGGCGCATGAACGCCAGGTGAACGGGGCCCCTGCGGGCACCCCGGCGCACCTCAGAAGGGTGTTCCCTTGATCTGGGTCAAACCGCGCCGGCGGCGGGCGCGGTGCTCATCGGCTGGCCCAAGGCCCTGAGCACGTCGCGTACCAGCTGCACCCGGTCTTTCACTTCCGGCAGCGCGCGCTCGATGCGCAGTTTTTCGTTGCCCGCGAGCTTGATGTGCCGGTTTTTCTGGATCAGTTCGATGATGCGCATCGGCTCCACCGGCGGGTTGGCCTTGAAGGTGATGTTGGTGACGCCGGGCGCCGCATCGACCTTCACCACGCCATAGGGCGCGCTGATGCAGCGCAGGCGGTGCACGTCGATCAGCGTCTGCGCCTGGGCGGGCAGCTTGCCGAAGCGGTCCACGATCTCTTCGAGCAGACCGTCCACCTGATCGGTGGTCTTGGCGGTGGCGAGCTTCTTGTAGAACGACAGCCGCAGGTGCACGTCGCCGCAGTAGTCGTTGGGCAGCAGGGCCGGGGCGTGCAGGTTGATGTCGGTGGTCACGCTCAGCGGGCTGAGCAGGTCGGGTTCACGCCCGGCCTTCAGGGAACGCACCGCTTCGTTGAGCATCTCGTTGTAAAGCTGGAAGCCCACCTCCAGCATGTTGCCGCTCTGGTTCTCGCCCAGCACCTCGCCGGCGCCGCGGATCTCCAGGTCGTGCATGGCGAGGTAGAAGCCGCTGCCCAGCTCTTCCATCTGCTGGATTGCGTCGAGCCGCTGCGAGGCCTGTTTGGTCAGGCCTTCGATCTCGGGCACCAGCAGGTAGGCGTAGGCCTGGTGGTGGCTGCGGCCCACGCGGCCGCGCAGCTGGTGCAGCTGGGCCAGGCCGAACTTGTCGGCACGGCTGATGACGATGGTGTTGGCCGTGGGCACGTCGATGCCGGTCTCGATGATGGTCGAGCACAGCAGCAGGTTGTAGCGCTGTGCCACGAAGTCGCGCATGACGCGCTCCAGGTCGCGTTCCGGCATCTGGCCGTGGGCGATGGCGATGCGCGCCTCGGGCAAGATCTCTTCGAGCTTCTGCTTGCGGTTTTCGATCGTCTCGACCTCGTTGTGCAGGAAGTAGACCTGGCCGCCGCGCTTCAATTCGCGCAGCACGGCCTCGCGGATCACGCCGTTGCCTTCGTTGCGCACGAAGGTCTTGATGGCCAGGCGGCGCTGCGGCGCGGTTGCGATGACCGACAGGTCGCGCAGGCCTTCGAGCGCCATGCCCAGCGTGCGCGGGATCGGTGTGGCGGTGAGCGTGAGCACGTCCACCTCGGCCCGCATCGCCTTCATGGCTTCCTTGTGGCGCACGCCGAAGCGGTGTTCCTCGTCGATGATGAGCAGGCCCAGGTCGTGGAACTTGGTCGATTCGCTCAACAGCTTGTGCGTGCCCACCACGATGTCCACCGTGCCGTCGGCGATGCCCTTGATGGCGGCCGTGATTTCCTTGCCGGAGCGAAAGCGCGACACCTCGGCCACCTTCACCGGCCACTTGGCGAAGCGGTCCACCAGGGTCTGGTAGTGCTGCTCGGCCAGCAGCGTGGTCGGCGCGAGAAAGGCCACCTGGCGCCCGCCGGTCACGGCCACGAAGGCGGCGCGCAGGGCCACCTCGGTTTTGCCGAAGCCCACGTCGCCGCAGACCAGCCGGTCCATGGGGCGCGGGCTGATCATGTCCTGGATCACGGCGTGGATCGCGCCGCGCTGGTCAGCGGTTTCTTCAAAGCCGAAGTCGTTGGCGAAGATTTCGTAGTCCTGCGCCGAGAAACGGAAGGCATGGCCCTGGCGCGCGGCACGGCGGGCGTAGATGTTGAGCAGCTCGGCCGCGGCGTCGCGCACCTGCTCGGCGGCCTTGCGTTTGGCCTTTTCCCACTGGCCGCTGCCCAGGCGGTGCAGCGGTGCCTCGTCGGCGCTCACGCCGGTATAGCGGCCGATCAGCTGCAACTGGCTCACCGGCACGTAGAGCACCGCCTTGTCGGCGTATTCGAGGTGCAGGAACTCCATCAGCGCGGGCGTGCCGTCGGGATTCTTTTCGCCCATGTCCATGTGGATCAGGCCGCGGTAGCGACCGATGCCGTGGGCGTTGTGCACCACCGGGTCGCCCACGTTGAGCTCGGACAGGTCCTTGATCAGCGCATCGACGTCGCTGACCTGTTCCTGCTTCTTGCGCCGGCGCGTGGTGGGGCCGGTGGCGAAGAGTTCGGTTTCGGTGACGAAGTCGATGCCGCCTTCGAGCCAGGAGAAACCGACCGTCAAGGCTGCGGTGGCAATGCCGGTGGGTTCGTCGCTGCCCTGGAATTCGGCCAGCGAATCGAAGGCCGGTGGGTTCAGGCCGCTGGCGCGCAAAAAGTCCAGCAGGCTCTCGCGCCGGCCATCGCTTTCGGCCAGCAGCAGCACGCGGTGCGCGGTGTTGCGCATGTGGCCCTGCAGGCGGGCGAGCGGGTCTTCGGCGCCACGCAGCACCGACAGATCGCCCAGCTTCTGTGCGAAGGCGTTGTCGGCCACGTCTTCCACCGCCGGCCGGATCGCGAGCTGGGCGTGGGCGTTGGCCCCGGTGTAGAACTGCTCGGCCGAGAGGAACAGGCTCTCGGGTGGCAGGGTGGGGCGCTCGGGATCGCCCTTGACGAGGCGGTAGCGGTCCTGCGTGTCCTGCCAGAAGCGCTGGAAGGCGGGCTCAAGGTCGCCGTGCAGCACAACCGTCGCCTTCTCCCCGAGGTAGTCAAAGACGGTGGCGGTCTGCTCGAAGAACAGCGGCAGGTAGTACTCGATGCCGGCGGTGGCAACCCCATTGCCCATGTCTTTGTAGATGCGGCTCTTGGTCGGGTCGCCGTCGAGCAGTTCGCGCCAGCGGCTGCGGAATTTGGCGCGCGCCGCGTCGTCCATCGGAAATTCGCGCCCGGGCAGCAGCCGCACTTCGGGCACCGGGTACAGGCTGCGCTGGCTGTCGGGGTCGAAGGTGCGGATGCTGTCGATCTCGTCGTCGAACAGGTCCACGCGGTAGGGCACGGGTGAGCCCATGGGGAAGAGGTCGATCAGGCCGCCGCGCACCGCGTATTCGCCCGGGCTCACGACCTGGGTCACGTGCTGGTAGCCGGCCAGCGTGAGCTGGCTCTTGAGCTTGGCCTCGTCGAGCTTCTGCTTGACCTTGAAGTGAAAGGTGTAGCCCGCCAGAAAGGCGGGCGGCGCCAGCCGGTACAGCGCGGTGGTGGCGGGCACCAGCACCACGTCGGCGCCGGTGTCCTTGTCGTGCTGCTGGATGCGCCAGAGCGTGGCCAGGCGCTCGGAGATCAGGTCCTGATGCGGCGAAAACGTGTCGTAGGGCAGGGTTTCCCAGTCCGGGAACAGTGCACAGCGCAGGCCGGGCGCGAAGAACGCCATCTCGTCGATCAGGCGCTGCGCGTCGGTGGCATCGGCGGTGACGACGGCGGTGACCCGACCGGCGGCCTTCTCACGTTCACCCAGCCGGGCCAGCAGCAGAGCGTCGGCCGCGCCGCTGGGGCGCGGCAGCGTGAAGCGTTTGCCGGGAGTGAGTTTGGGCAGGTCCATGCGGGGGTGTGAATGAGGGCGATGGGCGCAGCGGGCCATACCGGACCCGCCATGACGAACACCCCCCGTCCAACTGGGCGGGGGGTGTGAAAGCGCTGATTTTAGAATGCGCACAAGCCATGACCGATACCGCCCGCCCCATTCCCCCCGCGTTTCCTCCCCGTTGCCACGTGCTGCTGCCCTGTGCGGGAACCGGGTCGCGCGCGGGCACCGCGGGCCCCAAGCAGTACGAGCGCGTGGCTGGCTTGCCCATGGTGTTGCACACCCTGGCCGCGTTTCAGGCCGTGCCACGCATCACCCAGTGCCTGATCGTCATCGCGCCGGGGGACCGGTTTCTCAGCGTGGACCACCCGAGCGTGGTGCTGGCGCGCTGCGGTGGCCGGTCCCGTGCGGAAAGCGTGTTCAACGGCCTGCACGAGCTGCTGGCCCAGGGGGCGGCGCCGGACGACTGGGTACTGGTGCACGATGCGGCGCGCTGCCTGGTCACCCCGGCCCAGATCAACGCCTTGCTCGACGCCTGCGAGAACGACCCCGTGGGTGGACTGCTGGCGCTCAAACTGCCCGATACCCTCAAGACCGAGGCCGGCGGCCGCGTGGCGGCCACGGTGGATCGCTCCGACAAATGGCTGGCCCAGACGCCACAGATGTTCCGCCTTGGCGCGCTGCGCGACGCGCTCTCTGCGCAGGCGGACAGCGGTTTCGCCGGGGTGACCGACGAGGCCAGCGCCATGGAGCTGGCGGGCCACCGCCCGCTGCTGGTGCCCGGCAGCGCGCAGAATTTCAAGGTCACCTACCCGGAAGACTTTGCCCTGGCCGAGGCCATTCTGAACAACCGAACCTGACCAGGAACCCCACATGAACCCCACTGCATTCGGTCTGCGCATCGGTGAAGGCTGGGATGTGCACGCGCTGGTGCCCGGGCGCCCGCTCATCATCGGCGGGGTGCGCATCCCGCACACGCTGGGCCTGCTCGGACACTCGGACGCCGACGTGCTGCTGCACGCGATCACCGACGCCTTGTTGGGAGCGGCCGCACTGGGCGACATCGGCCGCCACTTCCCCGACACCGACGAGCACTTCAAAGGGGCCGATTCCAGTGTGCTGCTGGCCGAAGCGGCGCGGCGGGTGCGCGATGCGGGCTTTGAGATCGTCAACATCGACAGCACCGTGATCGCCCAGGCGCCCAAGCTGGCGCCGCACATCGGCGCCATGTGCGAGAGCATTGCGCGCGCCTTGGGGGTGGCGGTTGGCCAGGTGAACGTGAAAGCCAAGACGGCCGAGAAGCTCGGCCCGGTGGGGCAGGGCCTGTCGATGGAGGCGCGTGCCGTGGTCCTGCTGAACGCGCAGGCTTAGCGCCGGGCCGCTCCAAGACGGATCAGCTCCCTCAGGGGGCAGCGACCCGCGCAGCGGCGGAGCGTGGGGGCAGGAGAGTCAGTCCGGCGCCTTGGGCAGCTTGATGTGGGCGGACAGGCCACCCGTGCTGCTGTTGGACACCGCAAAACGGCCACCCATGCGGGCAATGGCCCGCTCAACGATCGCCAGCCCCAGCCCGGTACCGGTGGCCGAGGTGCGCGAGGCGTTGCCCCGGTAAAACGGTTGCGTGAGATGCTCCAGCTGGTCGGGGCTGACCCCGGGGCCGTGGTCGCGCAGCTTGATCAGCACCGAGTCGTCCCGCACCTTGGCGGCGATTCCCACCTCGGCCATGCCCGTCTCCGGGGTGCGACCGTAACGCTGGGTGTTTTCCAGCAGGTTGGCAAACACCCGCTGCAGCTCCACCGCGTCGCCCAGCACGATGGTGTCGGGGGGGATCTGGGTCTCGATACGCATCGTGGGGTCGTTGCCCAGCGAAAAGATCGCTGCATCGACCACCTGGTTGAGGTTGACCCGATCGGGTTTCAGTTGGTCGGGTCGGGCGTAGTCCAGGAACTTGTCGATGATGGCGTTGACCTGTTCGATGTCGGCCGTCATGTGTTCGCGGGCCTGCGGGTCGGCCACGCTCATCTCGGTTTCGAGCCGCAGTCGTGCCAGTGGCGTGCGCAGGTCGTGCGAGATGCCGGCCAGCATGAGCGCGCGGTCCTGTTCGACCTTGGACAGGCGCTGGGCCATGCGGTTGAAGCCGATGTTGACTTCACGGATCTCGCTGGTGGCCACCATTTCATTGAGTTGGCTGGCGTTGAAGTCCCCTTCGCGCACCCGGCTGGCGGCAAACGAGAGCTTCTTCAAGGGGTGGTTGATCAGGCGCGCGATCAGCGCCGCTCCGGCCAGGGACAATGCGGCCGCTGTGGCCAGCCAGATCAGCCAGGTGGCACCGGTCACCGGTCCGACGCGCGAGGGGTCGGTCAGCAGCCAATAGGGGTCGTCATCGATATTGAACCCCACCCACAACCCGGGAGAGCCATTGACTTCCCGGGCCACCACGGTGCCCGGGCCCAGCCGCGCGCTCAGGCGCTCGCTGATGTTCTGGCTGAGGGAGTCGGTGTTGTAGAGCTTGTAGGTGTCGTTGGGCTCGCGCGGCGCGATGCGTACGCCTTCTTCGTCGGCCAGTGTCTTGACCAGCGACACCCGGGCAATGGAATCCGAGTGCACCAGCGCGGCGCGGCTGAGGTTGACCAGCGAGGCCAGTTGCTGCGCGCTTTGCAGCGCGCGTGGCTCAAACTCCAGCGCACGAAAGGTTTGCAGCCAGGCAACGATGCAGCCCACGAGTAGCAGGGAGAGGAAGAAAAAAGTGCGCCAGAAAAGGCTCACGCCCCGCTGTGGGCGCATCTCCAGCGGGGCCGGCGCGGTCTCCAGCACTGCCGGCTGCGTTTCAAACGGGACGCGCGAGTCGCGCGCCGGTACTGCGCTCATTGGAAAACCTCCGCCCTGCAGGCCACGGTGCGGCTCGTTTGGGAACGGCCCGGCGCTGCGTTCACGAGTTGCCGTCTGGAACGAAGACATAGCCCACGCCCCACACGGTCTGCAGGTAGCGCGGCGAAGCGGCGTCTTCTTCGATCAGTTTGCGCAGGCGCGAGACCTGCACGTCCAGGCTGCGGTCGAACGGCTCAAATTCGCGGCCACGCGCCAACTGCGCGAGCTTTTCGCGTGAAAGCGGCTGGCGGGGATGACGCACCAGGGCCTTGAGCATGGCGAACTCGCCGGTGGTCAGCGGCAGGTCTTCGCCCTGCTTGCGCAGCGTGCGCAGGCTCAGGTCGAATTCGAACGGGCCGAAGTTGACCACCTCGGCTTCCTGCGACGGAGCACCGGGCACCTCGGTGGGCGGGCGGCGGCGCAGCACGGCATGGATGCGGGCCAGCAGTTCACGCGGGTTGAACGGCTTGCCCAGGTAGTCGTCGGCACCGACCTCCAGGCCGACAATGCGGTCCACGTCCTCGCTCTTGGCGGTCAGCATGATGATGGGGGTCCGGTCGCCGTTGGCGCGCAGGCGCCTGCAGATGGACAGGCCATCTTCGCCGGGCATCATCAGGTCCAGCACGATCAGGTCCACCGACTCGCGCTGGAGCACCCGGTTCAATGCCTTGCCATCTTCGGCCAGCATGACTTCAAAGCCTTCCTGCATCAGGTAGCGGCGCAGCAGATCGCGGATGCGGACATCGTCGTCCACGACCAGGATCTTGTTGGGGCGGGCGTTGGTTTGCGACATGACAGTAGCCTCCGGAAAATGTAACAAACGCGATTGTGGCAGCGGTAAACCCCTGTCAGCACTGGTTTTTTGTTTTCCTGACCGGCTGTTACAAATGTTGCCTCAGATGGCATCAGCTTCACAGGGCGCACATCCGACAATCGGCAGAACGTGGATACTTGGTAGATCATGAAGACGTATTTGTCATCCCTGACGTTGTTGTCCCTGCTCGGTTCGGCGTTTGCCCAGACCTCGGATGGTCGTGGCGACGCCTTGATGAGCGCGGCTGTGGTGGTCGTGCCCGCCGAGACCGGCGAAGAGCCCGATGCGCGCAACCATGCCCGGCTGCGAGACAGCCTGCGCCTGCTGCAGGACGAACAGGCCGACGCCAGCGGCAAGCCGTACCGGTTGACGCTGGAAGAGCGCCACCTCCTGCGAGAGCAGCTTCGCAGCCAGACCAACAACCTCCATAAAAAGTAATCCATGTCGCATTTTTCCGGACGTTCAGCCCTTTTTGACCGATTCCATCGCTACCTTGTCATTCCCATCCTGCTGATCGCCGGCAGTGCCGGTGCATGGGCCCAGACGCCCCAGGAAGGCAAGGAGCCGGCCAACATCGTGAACATTGCAGCCAGCGGGTTTCTGGAAGTACAGCAGGACTGGCTCAGCATGAGCCTGAACACCACCCGCGACGGACCCGACGCCGCCACCGTGCAGAACCAGCTCAAGGTGGCGCTGGATGCCGCGCTCGCAGTGGCCAAATCGGCGGCCCAGCCCCAACAAATGGAGGTGCGCACGGGGCAGTTTTCCCTATATCCGCGCTACGGCAGCAACGGCAAGATCAACGGTTGGCAGGGCAGTACCGAACTGGTGATCGAAGGGCGCGATTTCGCGCGCATCAGCACCACGGCCGGAAAGATCCAGACCCTGACCATGGGCCATGTGGGCTTTTCGCTCTCGCGCGAGGCCCGGCAAAAGCTGGAGGCCGATGTGCAGGCGCTGGCCATTGATCGTTTCAAGGCCCGGGCCAGTGACGTGGCCAAGGGGTTTGGCTTCACCGGCTACAGCCTGCGCGAGGTCTCGATCAGCTCTGCCGATCAGGAGAACGCTCCCATACCCATGCGCATGCTGGCCCAGTCGGCCAAGTCGGTGGCGGACACCTCTCCGGTCGCTGCGGAAGCGGGCAAGAGCATGGTCAATGTGACCGTGTCGGGTTCCATCCAGTTGCGCTGAAACCGGCTGGTGCTTCGCACAGAAAAAAGGCCCGCTCTGCGGGCCTTTCCATCGATGACGGGATCCGCCGCGTTATTGCGCCACCCAGCCACCGTCCATGTTCCAGGCCACGCCGCGCACATTGTTGCCCGCCGGCGAGCAGAAGAACACCGCCAGTTCGCCCAGTTCTTCGGGCGTGGTGAACTGCATGGACGGCTCCTTTTCGCCGAGCAGCACCTTCTTGGCGTCTTCGTTGGAGATGCCCAGGGCGCCCGCCTTGGCGTCCACCTGCTTTTGCACCAGCGGGGTAAGCACCCAGCCCGGGCAGATCGCGTTGCAGGTCACGCCAGAGGTGGCGTTTTCCAGTGCGGTGACCTTGGTCAGACCGATCACACCGTGCTTGGCTGCGACGTAGGCCGATTTTTCGGCCGATCCCACCAGACCGTGGACCGATGCCACGTTGATGATGCGGCCCCAGTTGGCCGCTCGCATCGCTGGCAGCGCCAGGCGCGTGGCATGGAAGGCACTGGTGAGGTTGATGGCGATGATGGCGTCCCAGCGTTCCACCGGGAAGTCTTCCACCCGAGCCACGTGCTGGATGCCCGCGTTGTTGACGAGGATGTCCACCTGGCCAAACTGGGCTGCGGCAAATGCCATCATGTCCTCGATCTCGGCGGGTTTGCTCATGTCGGCGCCGTGGTAGGCCACCTTCGCACCCAGCGCCGTGATCTCGGCCTTGGGGCCTTCGGCGTCACCAAAGCCATTGAGCACGATGTTGGCGCCCTGGCGCGCCAGAGCCTTGGCAATACCCAGTCCGATGCCGCTGGTGGAGCCGGTGACAAGGGCGGTTTTGTTTGCAAGCATGGATAAGCTCCAGTTCCATTACGATTCGTTGAGAGACGCTGAAAACATTATCACGGACGCCCCAGGGAACAAGACCCGCATGCAGGAACCCACGCTCAACTTTCTGCCCGTCAACGGTCCCACGGCCCTGGGTGGTGAACCCAGGCGCATGGCCTATTGGGACTGGCCCGCGGCGAACGCCGGCACGGCGCATGTGGTGGTCTGTGTGCACGGCCTGTCACGGCAGGGGCGTGACTTCGATGCACTGGCGCGCAGCCTGACCAGTCGCTGCCGTGTGATTGCGGTGGATGTGGCGGGCCGGGGCCACAGCGACTGGCTGCAGGACCCCATGACCTATCAACTTGGCACCTATGCCGCCGACCTCGCCACGTTGTTGATGCAATTGCGCGCGCAGACACCCGGCGTGCGGATCGACTGGGTCGGCACCAGCATGGGGGGGCTGATCGGCATGGCGCTGGCGTCGCAACCCGCTCTGGCGCCCCACAGGCTGGTGCTCAACGATGTGGGGCCCGTGATCCAGTGGGAGGCCTTGCAGCGCATCGGCAACTATCTGGGGTTGAACCCTTCGTTTGTAAGTGAACAGGCGGCGATGGACTATCTGGCGTCGATTTCGCCGGGGTTCGGTCCCCACAGCCCGGACCAGTGGCGGGCGCTGTCCTTGCCCATGCTGCGTGAGCGCGATGGTCGATGGTGGCTGCACTACGACCCGGCGATTGCGTTGCCCTTCAAGGCCTTGATGGCCGGTGACGAATCCGTTTCGCGACAGGCCGTGCGGGACGGCGAAACAGCCCTGTGGGGCCTGTACGACGCCATCACCGCCCAGACCTTGCTGCTGCGTGGTGCCGAGTCGGATCTGCTCACATCGGAGACGGCGGAGTTGATGACCCGGCGTGGTCCTGGCGCGCGTTGCGTGTCGTTCGAGGGTGTGGGCCACGCGCCCACGCTGGTGACCGCCGATCAGCAGACCGCGGTTCGGGATTTTTTATGGGCGACGTGAGTGCGTCCCGGGATTGACATGAAGCGTTCGACGTCACTTGCATCAAACGGCGCACCGCAGGTGGCCTCCACGGTGGAGGCCAACCCGTTGGGTGCGGTGGTGCCCTCGGCCATTGTCGCGGCGACCTCCGACAGTCTGCCCCATCAGGCTCAGGCGCTGGCCCGCGCCCGCGCGTTTGCCGAGCCGCTGCTCGCCTGTGAACAACTGGACACGGGCGAAAACATCCTGGCGCATGCCGACGCGGTCGCGGCCATCCTGAGCGACATTGGCGGTTCCGAGGCCATGCAGGCTGCCGCCTATCTGGTGTACGCCTGCCAGTACCTCAACCGTCCGCACGACGTGATTGCCAAGGCCTTTGGCGACAACTTCGCGGACCTCGCGGTCGAGACCACCAAGCTGGTCCAGTTGCAGCGCCAGGCGCGCTACAAGGCGGCCGAGGTGCAGGCCAAAAAGGACGAAGAGCGCGCGGCGGCCCAGGAGCTGTCCTTGCCTCTGGTGTCGCCCAACAAGGCGCCGGTTTCGGAGCTGGCGGCGAGCCAGACCGAAAACGTGCGCAAGATGCTGCTGGCGTTCTCGCGCGACCTGCGCGTGGTGATGCTGCGCCTGACGTCTCGGCTGCAGACGCTGCGCTATTTCGCCGCCTGCCGGGGCGAGCCCGGCGAGGCCCTGGCCAGCGAGTCGCTGCATGTGTTCGCACCGCTGGCCAACCGGCTGGGTATCTGGCAGATCAAGTGGGAAATGGAAGACCTGGCGTTCCGTTTCCTGGAACCGCAGACCTACAAGCAGGTCGCCCGTCTGCTCGACGAGAAGCGGGGCGAGCGCGAGGACCACGTGGAGCAGGTGCGCCAGTCGCTGGAAAACCATTTGCAGCAGATGGGCGTGCAGGCCTCGGTGCAGGGGCGTCCCAAGCACATCTACAGCATCGTCAAGAAGATGCGCGGCAAATCGCTGGACTTTGATCAGGTCTTCGACATCCGGGCCCTGCGGGTGATCGTGCCCGAGGTAAACGACTGCTACGCCGCACTGGCCTACGTGAACTCGCACTTCACGCCAGTTTCCGAAGAGTTTGACGATTACATCGCCAAGCCAAAACCCAACGGTTACCAGTCGCTGCACACCGTGGTGCGTGACGAGCAGGGCCGTGCGTTTGAGATCCAGATCCGCACCCAGGCCATGCACGACCATGCCGAGCACGGGGTGGCGGCCCACTGGGCCTACAAGGAGGCGGGCGCCAAGGGCTACGCCGGCGTGTCGGCCAGCTCCGGCTACGACGCCAAGATCGCCGTGCTGCGCCAGCTGCTGGCCTGGGAGCGCGACCTGAGTGGCGCGGCCGAGGGGCTGTTTGACGACCGCATCTATGTGCTTACACCCGATGCCGCCATCGTGGAGCTGCCCCAGGGGGCCACGGCGGTGGACTTCGCCTACAGCGTGCACACCAGCCTGGGGCACCGTTGCCGGGGGGCGCGTGTTGACGGCGCCATGGTCACCCTCAACACGCCCCTGCAGAACGGGCAGACGGTGGAGATCACCGCCGCGAAGGAGGGTGGTCCGTCGCGCGACTGGCTCAATGCCGACCTGGGCTATCTGGTCAGCCACCGCGCCAAGAGCAAGGTGCGCGCCTGGTTCAACGCCCAGGCCATGGAAGAGACCGTGGCGCGAGGGCGCGAGGCCGTGGAAAAGCTGTTGCAGCGAGAAGGAAAAACAGCACTCAAATTTGACGATCTGGCTGTTGCTCTGGGGCTGTCGTCGGCACAGGAATTGTTTGAACAGGTGGGCAAGGACGAGCTCTCGCTGCGCGCCATTGAGACCCATCTGCGCCCACCCGAACCCGAAGCCCCATCGGAGATGCCGGCCTGGCTCAAAAAGCCGCGCAAGGCGTCCGGCCGGCCCAGTGGTGGCGTGCTGGTGGTCGGGGTGGATTCGCTGATGACGCAGTTGGCCAAGTGCTGCAAGCCCGCGCCACCCGACGAGATCGGCGGCTTCGTCACCCGTGGCAAAGGCGTGAGCATCCATCGGGCCGACTGCAGCGACTTTGCCCATCTGCAGCGCAAAAGCCCGGACCGTGTGATCGAGGTGCAGTGGGGTGGTCAGAGCGGCCCCGGCCGCGACGGCAGTGCTGCGGTGTATCCGGTGGACGTGGCGGTGGAGGCGCTGGACCGCCAGGGCCTGCTGCGCGATATCTCCGATGTGTTCGCGCGCGAAAAGATGAACGTCATCGGTGTGCAGACCCAGTCGGTGCGTGGCATTGCCTGGATGACCTTCACGATCGAGGTGCTGGACGCGCGCCAGGTGGCTCGCGCCATGGCCGTTGTGGGCGACGTGCCCGGTGTTCGTGTGGTGCGTCGCAAATGAAGTGCAGCAATTTTCAGAAACCACCGAAAAAACAGCTATACTGCGAGGCTTCGAACAGTTTGTAGGCGCGTAGCTCAGCTGGTTAGAGCACCACCTTGACATGGTGGGGGTCGTTGGTTCGAGTCCAATCGCGCCTACCAAACCTATTCGATGCACCCAAGGGCCGGACGTTTCGTCGGGCCCTTTTGCTTTGTGCGATGGCTTGCGCCGGCCACCGCTGCCGGATACCGCACAGGGTAAACCCATGCAGACAGTCGTCAGCCGGGCTTTCTAGAATGTGCCGTATGCTCTGAGCAGTTCAGGGCGCCCGTGCCCAGTCCCATTCTGAAAGTCCCGTCGTGCAAAAAAGCAAGGCCGAAGCCAGCAGCGCCAGTCAGGGCGCCGTGCGGGTGATCAAAAAATACCCCAACCGACGTCTGTACGACACCGACACCTCGTCCTACATCACGCTGGCGGAGGTGAAGGCGCTGGTGATGGACAACGAACGGTTTGTGGTGCGCGACGCCAAGACCAACGACGATCTCACCCGCAGCATCCTGCTGCAGATCATCCTGGAAGAAGAAACGGCGGGCGTACCCATCTTCACCGAGCAGGTGCTGGCCAACATCATCCGTTTCTATGGCAACGCCATGCAGGACTTCATGGGCGCTTACCTGGAGAAGAACGTCCAGATTTTCATGGACCTGCAGCACAAGATGACCGAACAGTCCAGCGGCCTCAATCCCGAGGCATGGAAACAGTTCGCGAATATGCAGTCGCCCTTGATGCAGGGCATGATGGGTGCCTACATGGAGCAGTCGCGCAGCGCCTTTACCCAGATGCAGGAGCAGATGCAGAAGAACAGCGAGCAGATGCTTGCGGCGATGGGGCTCAAGCGCTGAGCCCTGGTGGGTCGGCACCGCAGCCGCTCACGCGACAGGCCATGGTCTGAGACAATCGGACCATGATTGAAACTGTTGCTACCCCGGGCGCTGCGGCGCCCAAGGTCGGTTTTGTCAGCCTGGGCTGCCCCAAGGCGCTGACCGATTCCGAACTCATCCTCACGCAGCTGAGCGCCGAGGGTTACCAGACCTCCAAAACCTTTGCCGGTGCCGACTTGGTGATCGTCAACACCTGCGGCTTCATCGACGACGCCGTGAAGGAAAGCCTGGACACGATTGGCGAAGCGCTGGCGGAGAACGGCAAGGTGATCGTGACCGGTTGCCTGGGCGCGCGTGCGGGCGAGGACGGCGGCAACATGGTGCGGCAGATGCATCCCAGCGTGCTGGCTGTGACGGGGCCGCACGCCACGCACGAAGTGATGGAAGCGGTGCACCAGCACCTGCCCAAGCCGCACGATCCGTTCGTGGACCTGGTGCCTGCACAAGGGATCAAGCTCACCCCGCGTCACTACGCCTACCTGAAGATCAGCGAGGGCTGCAACCACCGTTGCACGTTCTGCATCATCCCGTCCATGCGTGGCGACCTGGTGAGCCGCCCCATCGGCGACGTGCTCACCGAGGCGCGCAAGCTCTTTGAGGCCGGGGTGAAGGAGTTGCTGGTGGTCAGTCAGGACACGTCGGCGTATGGCGTGGACGTCCAGTACCGCACCGGTTTCTGGGACGGTAAGCCGGTGAAAACACGCATGTTCGACCTGGTGCGCTCGCTCGGTGAGCTGGCCAAAGGCTATGGAGCCTGGGTGCGGTTGCACTATGTCTATCCGTACCCACATGTGGATGACGTGGTTCCGCTGATGGCCGAAGGCCTGTGCCTGCCCTACCTTGATGTGCCGCTGCAGCACAGCCACCCCGATGTGCTCAAGCGCATGAAGCGCCCGGCCAGTGGCGAGAAGAATCTGGAGCGCATCGCGCGCTGGCGTGAACTGTGTCCGCAGATCGTGGTGCGCAGCACCTTCATCGCCGGCTTTCCTGGCGAGACCGAAGCCGAGTTCCAGCACCTGCTGGACTTTGTTCAGGAAGCGAAGATTGACCGGGCCGGTTGTTTTGCCTATTCCCCTGTGAATGGTGCGGCAGCCAATGCGCTGCCGGATGCCGTACAGGATGCGGTGCGCGAAGAACGCCGGGCGCGTTTCATGGCAGTGGCCGAGGCCGTGTCCGCGGACAAGCTGCGCCAGCGCGTGGGTGCGACCATGCAGGTGCTGGTGGACTCGGCGCCGGGTCTGGGCAAGAAGGGTGGCGTGGGGCGCAGCTACGCGGATGCTCCCGAGATCGATGGTGTGGTGCGTTTGTTGCCGCCGGAAAAAATCAGCAAGACGCTCAAGGTGGGTGAATTCACTAAGGCGCGCATCGTGGCGGCGGAAGGCCACGATTTGCTGGCGGTTCCGTTTTGATCGAGACCACCGGATCCGCGCGCTGCGATAGCCGCCGGCCGGCGGGGGTCAAGAACCGTCCTTGTTTTCAAGAGAAAAGCCGCGACGCTGTGAGCGTGGCGGCTTTTGTGGTTTCCCGCAAGGGAACAATAAAAAAGGGCTTGCAAACATCATGTTTGCAAGCCCTTATGATTGGTGCCCAAGAGAGGACTCGAACCTCCACGCCTCTCGGCGCTAGTACCTGAAACTAGTGCGTCTACCAATTCCGCCACCTGGGCATCTCAGGAAAAACGCTAGTATAGCACGGAAAATTGAATTTAAAAAGTGAACGAAAAAAACAGCCTGTTGGCCGAATTTGAAGGTGTCGTGTCGGGTCATCGTGACGGACATGGCTTTGTGATCCGCGACGACGGACAGGCAGATATCTATCTGCCGTCCAACGAAATGCGGGCCGTGTTGCACAAGGACCGGGTCAAGGCGCGCATCGTGCGGCTTGACCGCAAGGGCCGCCCTGAGGGGCGCGTCACGGAAATTGTCGAACGCGCGAACTCGCCCATCATCGGGCGGCTGCTCCAGGAGAGCGGTGTCTGGCTGGTCGCGCCGGAAGACAAGCGGTATGGGCAGGATGTGCTGATCCCCAAGGGCGCAACCGGATCGGCCAAGCCCGGGCAGGTGGTGGTGGTCGAGCTGACCGAGCCGCCCGCGCTGTATGGGCAGCCCGTGGGGCGGGTCAAGGAAGTGCTGGGTGAGATCGACGACCCTGGCATGGAGATCGAAATCGCGGTGCGCAAGTACGGCGTGCCCCACGAGTTTTCCGAAGCCGCGCTGGCGCAGGCCCGCGCGCTGCCGGATCACGTGCGTGCTTCGGACCACAAGCACCGTGTCGATCTGCGCGATGTGCCGCTGGTCACGATCGATGGCGAAGATGCGCGCGATTTTGACGACGCGGTCTATTGCGAGCCGGCCAAGGTCGGGCGGGGCAAGGGCTGGCGTCTGCTGGTGGCCATTGCCGACGTGAGCCATTATGTGGAGACCGGCTCCGCCATCGACGTGGATGCCTACGACCGGGCGACCTCGGTGTACTTCCCGCGCCGCGTGATCCCCATGTTGCCGGAGAAGCTCTCGAACGGCCTGTGTTCGCTCAACCCGGGGGTGGAGCGGTTGTGCATGGTCTGCGACATGCTGGTCAACGCCAAGGGTGAGGTGCACGCCTATCAGTTCTACCCGGCGGTGATGTTCAGCCATGCGCGTTTCACCTACACCGAGGTGGCGGCCATCCTGCAGAACACCCGCGGCCCCGAAGCAGCGCAGCGCAAGGCGCTGGTGCCCTACCTCTTGAACCTTCACGACGTGTACCGTGCGCTGCTGGCGGCGCGCAATGTGCGTGGCGCGGTGGACTTCGAAACGGTGGAAACCCAGATCGTCTGCGACGAGTCGGGCCGGATCGAGAAGATCATTCCACGCACCCGCAACGATGCGCACAAGCTGATCGAGGAGGCCATGCTGGCGGCCAACGTCTGCTCGGCCGACTTCATTGGTGAAGGCAAACACACGGGTCTGTTCCGGGTGCACGAAGGCCCCACGCCCGAGAAGCAGGACATCCTGCGCAACTACCTCAAGGCCATGGGGGTGATGCAGACCATCAGCGACAACCCGCATCCTTCAGAGTTCCAGCTGATCGCCAACGCGACCAAGGACCGGCCCGAGTCGCAGCAGATCCACACGATGCTGCTGCGTTCCATGCAGCAGGCCATCTACACGCCGCTCAACGCCGGTCACTTTGGCCTGGCGTTTGACGCCTACACCCACTTCACCAGTCCGATCCGCCGGTATCCGGATTTGCTGGTGCACCGTGTCATCAAGGCGATCCTGGCCGGCAAGCGCTACCAGTTGCCCGCCTTGCCCACGCCGGGCGAGGCCCACGCCAAGTTGAGCAAGCGCCTGGCCAGCCGGGCCAAGCCGATCACCGGGGAGCCGGTGAAGAAGCCGTCGGCCGACACGCTGGCCTGGCAGGCGGCGGGCCTGCACTGCAGCGCCAACGAGCGCCGTGCGGACGAGGCCAGCCGCGATGTCGAAGCCTGGCTCAAGTGCAAATACATGCGCGAGCACCTGGGTGAGGAATTCAGCGGCGTGGTCAGTTCGGTGACCAGCTTCGGCCTGTTCGTGACGCTCGACGCCATGTACGTCGAAGGGCTGGTCCACATCACCGAACTGGGGGGGGAGTACTTCCGCTTCGACGAGGCGCGCCAGGAACTGCGTGGAGAGCGCACCGGCATCCGGTACGCGCTGGGTTCGCGTGTGCAGGTGCAGGTCAGCCGGGTGGACCTGGATGGACGCCGCATCGACTTTCGCCTGGTCACGGGCGAAGACGATCTGCTGCTGCGGGCCATGCGCGACAAGACCGGCCAGACCGAAGGTGGTTCGCCCAGTGGTCGCGGCGGGAAGGCTCGCCGGGGCCGCAACGAGGCCCAGGGGCAGGGGGGGCGACAGGCCGGGGGAGCGTTGCCACCGGTCATGGAGGTCAAGGCGTCCGTGCGCAAGGCCGCCACCAAGAAGGGCGAGCGAGGCGGTGGTGCTCGTGGCACCGCCGGCAAGGCCCGCAAAAGCCGTCGCTAGGGGCGAACGGACGGCATGGCCGGCGCCTCAGCATTGGGGTTTCGGCCCGCTTGCGATCGCAGGGGGCCGGTACACAGCCTCTAAACTCGGTGCATCGCATCTGACTCGATGGCATGCTTGCCGCGATCCTCTTCCACGCCAGCACACAGGACCACTTGCATGCGCATCGTCTACTTCCTGCTCGATACCCTGTTTTTCTTTCTGGTGGCGGCTGCGCTGCTGCGCGCATGGATGAACCACCTGCGCGTGCACATGTCGGCCCAGCCGGGGCGGCTGGCGATCGCGGTGACCAACTGGCTGGTGGCGCCGGTGCGGCGCGTCCTGCCACGCAGCCTGGCGCAAAGCCGGGTGGACTGGGGCAGCCTCATGGCGGCACTGCTGCTGGCCCTGGCATACGGCGGCATCTGGATGATGCTGGCGATGGCGCAGTCTCCCGTGTCGGCCTCGCCCGCTGCTCTGGTTCTGGCCATTCCGGTGATGGCTGTCAAGTTCCTGTTGCGCACCCTGCTGCAGGGCCTGATGGTGCTGCTGCTGGCCTACGCCGTGCTGTCGTGGGTGCAGCCGCATTCGCCTGTTCTCGTCACCCTGGACCGGCTCTGCGCGCCCATCCTGCGCCCGGTGCGCCGGGTCGTGCCCATGGTGGGCGGTGTCGACCTGTCGGTGCTGGTGTTGGTGATCCTGCTGCAAGTCGGGTTGATGCTGCTGGGTTAACTACACACCACCCATGGGCCGCACCCGTGCCGCCAGCCGGCTCGCGCTCAGTGTTTCGGCCGGGTTGCCGGGCGGTGCCTCTTCCATGGCCCAGTGATCGGCCAGCCAGCCGTGCTGGAAGACCGAGCGGGCCACCAGATCCAGCCGGCGGTCCACCGTGCGGCCCGGCAATGCCAGGGCGCAGCCGATCATGCCGGCGAGCACGTCGCCGGTGCCAGCCGTGGCCAGCGCCGCATTGCCTGTGGGATTGATTCGTGGAGTCTGGCCGGGTGCCGCGATCACCGTGCCCGAGCCTTTGAGAACGCAGACCACGCCGAAGCGTTCGCTCAGAGTGCGTGCGGCCTGCAGGCGATCGGCCATGACGGCGGCGGTGTCGCTGCCGAGCAGGCGGGCGGCTTCGAGCGGGTGGGGTGTGATCACCGTGAACCAGCCGCGTGCACTGCGTTGGCGCAGCAGGGTTTGCAGGGCGCTGTCCGCTGCCACGGCGTTCAGGGCATCGGCATCCAGCACCAGGCTCGGCGCACGGGACAGCACCCGCGGCAGCACCCGGGCCACTGAAGAGCCACCGCCGCAACCACAGACCACGCCTGCGGTTTTCAGCAGGTTCGACTCCAGCAGGGGGTCGATCTGCCGGAACATCAGCTCCGGACACACCGGGTCCCAGCGGATGCCATTGGCCGTGGAGGCCGCTTCGAGCAGGCCGACGAAAACCCGTCCCGCGCCGGCGTGCAGCGCCGAGCGTGCGGCCAGCAGGGCGGCGCCGGTCATGCCCGCGCCGTCCACCGCCATGTCCTGCCCGCCGAGGATCAGCACGTCGCCAAAGCTGCCTTTGTGGCTGGCGTGCGGTGGCTGCGATGCGGCGATGCCGCAGCCGCTGTGGCCCGACAGCCAGGCGGTCACCGATGCGTCGGGCCCCGGTTCGACGCCCAGATCGTCGAACCAGACCGTGCCGGCTGCGTCTCGCCCCTGGGCGGTGAATAGGCCGGGTTTGACGGACAGCAGCGTCAGCGTGTGGCGCGGGCCATGGGGTACGGTGCTGTGGGTTTGTTGGGCGGGGGTGGGCGTGCCTGCCCATTGCCCCGTGTCGGCGTTGAGTCCGCTGGGGACGTCGACGCAGAGGACCGGCGCTGCCGAGGCCAGCAGCCGCTCCATCCATTGGGCCATCGTCCCTTGCGGCGCTCGGGTCGCACCGATGCCGAGCAGGGCATCGATGGCAAGGTTCCACGACTCCGGTGGGTTGGCGCAGAAGCGCAGGCCAGCGGCGCGCGCCTGGTTCAGTGCGTTGCGGGCATCGGCTGGCAGGCGGCTTTCATCGACAGGATCTCCGAGAAAGTGGGTAACACAGACCTCGGCACCACCACCGTTGGCCTGGGTCCAGAGGTGCAGATTGGTTGCCGCGATCAGACCGTCACCACCGTTGTTGCCGGGACCGCAGGCGACCCAGATGCGGCGCGCGTGCGGTTGCAGCGCTTGCGCCAGGCGCGCGACCGCAAGGCCGGCGCGGGCCATCAGCGTGTGAGGGGGCAGGGTGCTGGCCGCCGCCCGATCCATACGGCGGGTGGTCTCGACGCTGTACAACGCCTGCGGTTGGGTGTGATCGATCCGACGCATCGTCTCGCAGCCATCGTTCAGGCCGCGGCCCGCGCCTTGCCGATGCCCAACAGCTTTTCGCCGGCTTCCTTGACGAAACTGAAGATGTCCATGGCGGTGCTCCTGGAGAGGTTGGGGAAATGCCAGCAGGCATCCTGCGGGTCGGTACGTCAGCCGTCAAGTCCACCGCATGGCGACCGCCGATGGCATTTCATCATGGTCGCACGACAGCCCGGTGACCCGACTCCGGGCGATCACATCGGTGGTCAGAGGTCAAAGCGCTGCGGCGAATATGCACTCAAGTCTATGTCGGGCGAGCTGCCCCGGATCGCGTCGGCCAGCGCACGCGCGCTGCCGCAGGCCGTGGTCCACCCGCTGTCGCCATGACCCAGATTCAGCCACAGGCCCGGCAACCGGCTCGCGCCCAGCACCGGCGGGCCGTCCGGCAGCATGGCGTGGGCGCCTTGCCACTCCAGCACGCTGTCTTGTTGGCCTCCGATCCGGGCGGCACCGGGGAACCAGTCGGCGAGCACCTGGTACAGGCGGCGCAGTTCCGCCGCCGATTTCAGCCCGGGTTGGCCGCCCAGGCGGGCGCCGCCGGCCACACGCACCCGCTGCCCCAGTCGCGTGATCGAAACGCCGTGCCGCGCATCCAGCACCCCGGACAGCGGCGCATCCATGGGTTCCCGAACGGCCGCACTGATGGAGTGTCCATACACCGGCTGCAGGGGGACGCGCAGCCCCAGCGGGCGCAGCAGTTCGGCGCTGGCGGCGCCGGCACAGAGGATCGTTGCTTCAAACCGTTCGCTGGAGGGCGGCTCCGTTGGGTCGGAACCGTCGCCGAGTACGTAGGTCAGGGTGACGCCGCCGTCTGCATCGATGCGTTCGACGCGGGTGCCAAACGCAAAGCGGCAGTTGAGTGACTGCGCTTGTGCCTTGATCAGCAAGGTGAACTGGCGGCAGTTCGCCACCGCATCGCCAAACAATTCGATGGCGGCGTGCAGCGGCGTGTCGGGGTTCAGCGCCGGTTCGAGCAAACGGGTGTCCTGGCCGGACAGCTCCCGCATCTCCAGGCCCAGTGCCCGCATGCGCTGCAACGCCCCCTGCATCTGTTCAAACTCTTGCGGGTTGCGCCACAACACGAGCAGCCCCTGGCTGCGGTCGTAGTCCAGCTGCATCGCGGTGCTGAGGGCTTGCAGCCGCTGGTGGCTGTAGTTGGCAAGCCGGTGCATGTGTTCCTGGCTGCTGGCCTGTGGGCCAGGGTGGCCCGCGCGCAGCCATTGCCACAGCCACGGCCATTCGCCTGCGCGCGGAAGACGCTCCAGTTTCAGGCCCGTTCGCACGGCGGTCCAGGGCGTCAAAGACCGCCATCCACGTCGACCACCTGCCAACGATGGGACCCAGCCAGGGTGGATCAGCGCGCCGTTGGCGAAGCTGGCCTCTTCGGCCACGGTGTGCCGGCGTTCAAACACCGTGACTTCGTGGCCATCGAGTGCCAGCTCGTAGGCGGTGGTGACGCCGACGACGCCGGCCCCGATGACCGCCAGCTTCAAGGCAGCCTCCGACGTGGGTCTGCCCGCCGGACAGACGGATGGTTCAGGGATGGCACGGTGAAACGCGGGGGAGGCATGGGATTGGGCACAAAAAACTCCCGGCTGTGCGGGAATGGGCACAGCTAGGCGGGCTTGGGAGAAGGGGGCAGCGTCGGTCCGGCTGCTATAATCGACAGGCTTTGCCACCCCATGGGGCTGAATATCCATTCAGGCCTGTGCAGCAAAGCCAATCGCAAACCAGCCCAACCGGGTGTTGCCGAGGGATGTGGCAGCGCATGATGCGCCACACAACCCAGGTGATCGGGGCTGGATTTTAGTCTCAACCTCTGGAAAGAATCCTCATGTCTATCTCCATGCGCGAAATGCTGGAAGCGGGTGTCCATTTCGGTCACCAAACCCGTTTCTGGAACCCCAAGATGGCTCCGTACATCTTCGGTCACCGCAACAAAATCCACATCGTCAACCTCGAAAAGACGCTGCCCCTCTTCGAAGAGGCCGCCAAATTCGTGCGCCAGCTCTCCGCCAACCGAGGCACCATCCTGATGGTGGGTACCAAGCGCCAATCGCGTGACATCGTGGCCCAGGAAGCGCGTCGCGCCGGCGTGCCTTTCGTGGACCAGCGCTGGCTCGGTGGCATGCTGACCAACTTCAAGACCGTCAAGACCTCCATCAAGCGCCTCAAGGATATGCAGGCCCAGAAGGAAGCCGGTCTGGACAGCATGTCCAAGAAAGAGCAACTGACCTTCTCCCGCGAAATGGAAAAGCTGGAGAAGGACATTGGCGGCATCCAGGACATGGCCGCTCTGCCCGACGCCATCTTCGTGATCGACGTGGGCTTCCATAAGATCGCCGTGCTCGAAGCCCAGAAGCTGGGCATTCCGCTGGTGGGCGTGGTCGATACCAACCACTCGCCTGTGGGCATTGACTACGTCATCCCCGGCAACGACGACTCCGCTCGCGCCGTGGCCCTGTATGCCCGTGGCATCGCGGATGCGATCCTCGAAGGCCGCAACAACGCCGTGAACGACGTCGTCAAGGCCGTGGCCGCCGAAGGCAGCGACGAATTCGTCGAAGTCAAGGACAGCGCAGCCGCCTGATTGCTGCCCTTGTGTGAAAGAGGGGCTCGCGTGGCCCCTTTTTCGCACGCGAAAACCGATCAATTGACAAGTCCGCTCAAGTCCTGCGGGGTGAAGCGGTCAACGGAGAACTGAAATGGCAATTACTGCAAGCATGGTGGCCGAACTGCGCGCCAAGACCGATGCACCCATGATGGAATGCAAAAAGGCGCTGACCGAAGCCGATGGCGACATGGCCAAGGCCGAAGAGCTGCTGCGCGTCAAGCTGGGCACCAAAGCCGGCAAGGCCGCCTCGCGCGTCACCGCCGAAGGCGTGGTCGCGAGCTTCATCGATGGCACCACCGGTGGCCTGATCGAAGTCAACTGCGAAACCGACTTCGTGACCAAGAACGACAGCTTCCTGGCCATGGCGAATGCCGCAGCCAAACTCGTGGCTCAGCACAACCCGGCCGACGTGGTTGCCCTGGGCGCGCTGCCCTACAGCCAGGACAGCTTTGGTCCCACGCTCGAAGACGTGCGCAAGGGGCTGATCGGCAAGATCGGTGAGAACATGAGCTTCCGCCGTTTCAAGCACTACAGCGGCTCGGCCAAGCTGGTGAGCTATCTGCACGGCACCCGCATCGGCGTGGTGGTGGAGTTTGACGGCGAGGAATCCGCCGCCAAGGACACCGCTATGCACATTGCCGCCATGAAGCCTGTCGCGCTGACCAGCGCCGATGTGCCCGCCGAGCTGATCGAGCGAGAGCGCTCGGTGGCGACCGCCAAGGCCGATGAAGACCGCAAGGTCGCTGAGGCTGCGGGCAAGCCGGTGCAGTCCGCCGAAATCGTTACCAAACGCATCGAAGGTGGCGTGCAGAAGTACCTCAAGGAGGTGTCGCTGTTCAACCAACCCTTCGTGAAGAACGACAAGCAGACCGTCGAGCAGATGCTCAAAGCCGCTGGAACCACCGTCAAGGGCTTCACGCTTTACGTGGTGGGCGAAGGCATCGAGAAGAAGGTCGATGACTTTGCGGCCGAAGTGGCGGCCCAGGTCGCTGCAGCCAAGGGCGCCTGATCCGTCGCTGGATGGTTGGCCAGCCCCTTTGCTGAATGAGACAACGGGCCGTGAGGCCCGTTGTCCTTGTGGGGTGCCGTTTTTTTCGATTGCCTGCGGGGCCGCTGCTCCGCATGGGCCGGTCGCTGCTCGCTACACTTGCGGGTTGAGTTTTTCGCTGTTTCATTTCCAGAAAGTTGCCCCCATGCCAGCCTACAAACGGATCCTGCTGAAATTGTCGGGTGAAGCCCTGATGGGCGACGATGCTTTTGGCATCAACCGGGCGACCATCGTGCGCATGGTGGAAGAAATTGCCGAGGTGACCCGCCTGGGCGTGGAGGTGGCCATCGTCATCGGTGGCGGCAACATCTTCCGCGGCGTGGCGGGTGGCTCGGTCGGCATGGACCGCGCCACCGCCGATTACATGGGCATGCTGGCCACGGTCATGAACTCGCTGGCCCTGGCAGACACGATGGAAAAGGCGGGCCTGGTGGCCCGGGTGATGTCTGCCATCGCGATCGAGCAGGTGGTCGAGCCCTATGTGCGTCCCAAGGCCCTGCAGTACCTCGAGGAAGGCAAGGTCGTGGTGTTCGCTGCCGGTACGGGTAACCCGTTCTTCACCACCGACACCGCAGCCGCCCTGCGTGGCGCGGAAATCGGTGCCGAGATCGTGCTCAAGGCCACCAAGGTCGATGGCGTCTACAGTGCCGACCCCAACAAGGATCCGTCGGCCACCCGCTACACGACCATTTCGTTTGACGAAGCCATGGCGAAAAACCTGCAGGTGATGGACGCCACGGCGTTCGCCCTGTGCCGCGATCAGAAGCTGCCCGTCAAGGTGTTCTCTATCTTCAAGCCGGGCGCCCTGCGCAATGTGGTGTTGGGCGGGGACGAGGGCACGCTGGTTCACGTCTGACCCAAGCCGAAACACCGAACACTGTCGATTGGAGGAGTATTCATGAGCATCGCTGAAGTCCGTCAAACCGCTGAGCACAAGATGCAGCAGTCGGTGGAATCGTTCAAGAGCAACCTGGCCAAAGTGCGCACCGGGCGGCCCAATCCGCAACTGCTCGATACGGTACATGTGGACTACTACGGTTCCATGTTGCCGTTGTCGCAGGTGGCCAATCTGACGCTGCTTGATGCACGCACCATTGGCGTGGCGCCGTGGGAAAAGGGCATGGGTGCCAAGATCGAGAAGGCGATTCGCGAATCCGATCTCGGCCTCAACCCAGCGAGCCAGGGCGACCTGATTCGTGTGCCCATGCCCCCCATGACCGAGGAGCGCCGCCGGGAGCTCACCAAGGTGGTGCGTGGCGAAGGCGAGGCGGCCAAGATCGCCATCCGCAATTTGCGCCGCGATGCCAACGACGCCGTGAAAAAGCTGCTCAAGGACAAGCTGGTCTCCGAAGACGATGACCGCCGTTCGCAGGAGGACATCCAGAAGTTGACCGATCGCATGATCACGGAAGTGGACCGTCTGGTCGCGTCCAAAGAACAGGACATCATGGCGGTTTGAGGCGCGCAGCCTTGCACCCTCAACCTTGTCCAACGGCCTACTTTCCCGCACCCTGATGGCAGACGCTCCCGTCCCCGAGTTCGCAACGCCCGCCGGTGTGCCGCACCACGTGGCCATCGTGATGGATGGCAATGGCCGTTGGGCCCAGAAACGCCATCTGCCGCGCGTGGCCGGGCACAAACAGGGTGTGGACGCCCTGCGCGGCACGGTGCGGGCCTGTCTGGACAGGGGTATCCCCGTGCTTACGGTGTTTGCCTTTTCCTCGGAAAACTGGAACCGGCCGGTGGAAGAGGTGTCCGGCCTCATGGAGCTGTTGGCCCTGGCCTTGTCTCGCGAGGTGCCCAAGCTCAGCGAAAGCGGTGTGCGCTTGTTTTTTCCGGGCGATCGCGCCGGTCTTTCCAAGCGGGTGGTGCAAGGTCTGCAGGCCGCCGAAGACAAGACGGCGCAGAACCAGCGGCTGGTGCTCAACGTCTGCTTCAACTACGGTGGGCGCTGGGACATTGCGCAAGCCGCGCGCCGGCTGGCGGCCGCTGGTCAGGAAATCACCGAGCAAAGCCTGGCCGAAAACACCGCGCTGGCCCATGTGGGTGACCCGGACCTGATGATTCGCACCGGTGGGGAGATGCGCATCAGCAACTTCCTGCTGTGGCAGGCGGCGTACACCGAGCTGTTTTTCACCCCTTGCCTCTGGCCCGACTTCGATGCCGCCGAGCTCGACCGGGCGCTGGCCGATTTCGCCAGCCGAGAGCGGCGTTTTGGCAAAACTTCTGGACAGCTGGAAAAGCCCGCGCCCGGTGCCGCTTCGGTGGGCGGGTTGCAACATGCTTAAGCAGCGGGTGATCACCGCGCTGATCTTGCTGGCTTTCTTGTTGCCGGCGCTTTTTTACCCGACGATTGAACCTTTTGCCGTGCTGGCCCTGCTGGTGATCGTTGCGGCGGGCTGGGAATGGGCTCGCCTCAACGGATGCACCGATCTTGCGGCGAAGGCCGTGGGGCTGGGGTTCGGACTGGCGCTCGGATGCGTCTGGTTCGCGGGCGGTCTGGCGCTTTCGTGGCGACCCCTCTGGTTGGCCGTGGCGGCTTGCTGGGTGTTGCTGGCGGTGGTCATGCTGCGGCGCGGCGTACCCGGATGGAGCGCCTGGTCCGCGCCGTGGCGTCTGGGGTTGGGCCTGGTGTTGATCGCCTGCGCTTGGCTGGCGCTGGTGCAGGCCCGTTTGCTGGGGCTGGGCTTCCTGTTGTCGGTGTTGACCCTGGTCTGGATGGCCGACATTTGTGCGTATTTTGGAGGCAAGGCCTTTGGCCGCCACAAGCTGGCACCCACCGTGAGTCCTGGCAAGAGCTGGGAAGGGGTGTTCGGTGGCATGGCGGGCGTGTTGCTGCTGGCGCCTGGCTGGCTCTGGATCGATGCCCAAGGCGTCTTCGCACAGCCCAGCCTGTTCTCCCGTCTTTGGGCCTGGGGGCCTGTGCTGGCGGTGCTGGGGGGCGTGTTTCTCGTCGCCATGAGCGTGGTCGGTGATCTGGTGGAGTCGCTTGTGAAGCGCAGCGCGGGCATGAAGGATTCGAGCCAGCTGTTGCCCGGGCACGGCGGGGTGCTGGACCGGGTCGACGCGCTCCTGCCTGTGTTGCCGCTGGCCATGATGCTGGCCACTTTCTGAAACCATGACTTCACCCAGACAAACCGTCACCATTCTTGGCTCCACCGGGTCGATCGGCGTGAACACGCTCGATGTGATCTCCCGCCATCCTGACCGCTACGAGGTGTTTGCCTTGACGGCGGCGACCCAGGTCGAGGCCCTGCTGGCACAGTGCCAGGCTTTTTCGCCGCGTTACGCTGTCATGGCCAGCGCCGACCATGCCGGGCAGCTGTCCGCACGGGTGAAAGAGATGGGCCTGCCAGTCCAGGTTCTGGCGGGGGCACAGGCCTTGTGCGATGTCAGCGCGGACCCTTCCGTGCAGGTGGTGATGGCCGCCATCGTGGGGGCCGCCGGGCTGGCGCCGACACTCGCGGCGGCCCGTGCTGGGAAAAAGCTGTTGCTGGCCAACAAGGAAGCGCTGGTGGTCGGTGGCGGGCTGTTCATGGACGCGGTGCGGGACGGGGGGGGAACCCTGCTGCCCATCGACAGTGAACACTCGGCCATCTTTCAGTGCTTGCCGGAAGACGCACGGCATTGGCCGTCCCGGCTCGACCATATCCTGCTGACCTCGTCGGGTGGTCCGTTTCGGGAAACCCCCTTGTCGGCGTTGCCCGGCATCACCCCCAATCAGGCCTGCGCCCATCCCAACTTCGTCATGGGGCGCAAGATATCGGTGGATTCGGCCACCATGATGAACAAGGCGCTGGAAGTCATCGAGGCGCGCTGGCTGTTCGATCTGCCTCCGGAGAAGATCAAGGTGTTGATCCATCCGCAGCAGATCATCCACTCGATGGTGCAGTTCAAGGACACCTCGGTGCTGGCCCAGCTGGGGACCCCGGACATGCGCGTGCCCATCGCCTACGGCCTGTCGTGGCCGGAGCGCATGGAAAGCGGCGCGCAACCGCTGGATTTTTCCTCGCTGGTTTCGATGACGTTCATGGATCCGCAGCGCGAACGTTATCCAGGCTTGTACCTTTCCTGGGATGCCCTGTTGGCGCCCGAAGGCACCACCACCGTGCTCAATGCCGCCAACGAGGTGGCCGTCGCCGCCTTCCTGGAGCAACGCCTGCGGTTTGACCAGATTCATGCGGTCAACCATGCAACTTTGACGGCTGTGCTGCCCTCCAAGCCGCACAGCCTGGACGAGCTGATGGCCATCGACGCGGAAGCCCGCGCCATGGCCGAAGCGCAGGTTCATCGGCTCCGGGCCTGAACCCAGCCCGGGCCATCGCCCTGGATCGATGGACCCCGGTCATACCGATCCAGGCGGCACAACGGATATACAGACATGCTCACACTCGTTGCCTTTGTGGTGGCTCTTGGACTTCTGATCGCCGTGCACGAATACGGCCACTACCGCGTTGCGGTGGCCTGCGGGGTGAAGGTGCTGCGTTATTCGGTTGGCTTTGGCAAGCCCCTGCTGCGCTGGCACCGCAAAGGCAGTCCCACCGAATTTGTGCTCTGCGCGCTGCCCCTGGGGGGCTATGTGCGCATGCTCGATGAGCGCGAGGCGCCGGTGGATCCCGCCGAACGCCATCTGGCCTTCAACACCCAACCGCTGCGATCGCGGGCCGCCATCGTGGCGGCCGGCCCCTTGGCCAATCTGTTGCTCGCGGTGGCGCTGTACACCGTGGTGAACTGGACGGGTGTCGAAGAACCCAAGCCCGTGCTGGGCAGCCCCGTCGCGGGTTCGCTGGCCGCTCGCGCTGGCCTGTCTGGCGGAGAGTGGGTGGCGCGGTCCAACACGGCCGACGCGGAACCGGCCGATGTGGGTTCGTTTGAGGACCTGCGCTGGCGCCTGACCCAGGCGGCACTTTCGGGTGAGGACATGACGCTCTGGGTGGGCCGCGAAGAGGGCGGCAGCACACGCGCCGTGACCCTGGCGCTGAGCGAGCTGAATGTGCGCGAGGCCGATGCCAGCTTGTTTCAGCGCATCGGCATCACGGCACCCTGGACAGCGCCACTGGTGGGTGAGGTGATGCCGGATGGGGCCGCAGCGGCGGCCGGTCTGCAAGCGGGGGATCGGGTGCAACGGGTGGATGGTCGGCTGGTGGCCGATGGGCAGGCCCTGCGCAGCTTGATCCGGGCCGCGGTCGGCCCCGGGGGGCAAGAAGTGGAGCAGCGGTGGGAGGTCGAGCGTGCAGGGCGTATGGTGGACCTGAGCGTCAAGCCCGCACCCGAGCGGCAAGGCGAACAGTGGATCGGTCGCATCGGGGCCTACATTGGCGCCGCCCCTCAGATGATGACCGTGCGCCATGGTTTCCTTGACGGCCTGACCCAGGGGGTGGTGCGTACCTGGGAAGTGTCCTGGCTCACGCTCAAGATGATGGGCCGCATGTTGATCGGCGAGGCCTCGGTCAAGAACCTCAGCGGGCCGCTCACGATCGCCGACTATGCGGGCAAGTCGGCCAGCATGGGTTTGACCTCCTATTTGCTGTTTCTCGCGTTGATCAGTGTCAGTCTGGGGGTGCTCAACCTGCTGCCGCTGCCCGTCTTGGACGGGGGGCACCTGATGTATTATCTTTGGGAGGGTGTGACCGGGCGCAGTGTTTCCGACGTCTGGATGGAGCGCCTGCAGCGCGGAGGTATCGTGGTACTTCTGGCCCTCATGTCCGTCGCCTTGTTCAATGATGTGGCCCGCTTGGCTGGCTGAACGTACTTCTCCCATGAAAAAAATCAAAACCGGTCTGCGTGGCCTGACTCTTTCGGCCGTGGCAACGGCGCTGCTCGCGGCCTTGCCGGCATGGGCAGCCGACCCCTTCACAGTGCGGGATATCCGGGTGGAAGGGCTCCAGCGCGTGGAGCCTGGCACGGTGTTCGCCTCGCTGCCGTTTCGCATCGGCGACCTCTACAACGACGAAAAAGGCTCGACGGCCATTCGTTCGTTGTTTGGCCTGGGCCTGTTCACAGATGTGCGTCTGCAGATCAATGGTGATGTGCTGGTGGTGATCGTTGAGGAGCGGCCCACCGTGGCCGATGTGAGCTTCTCTGGCATCAAGGAGTTCGATGCCGACGTGTTGAAGAAGTCCTTGCGGGACGTGGGGCTGACCGAGGGGCGGCCATTTGACAAGGCGCTGGCGGACCGCGCTGAGCAGGAGCTCAAGCGCCAGTACATCAACCGCAGCATGTATGCCGCGCAGGTGGTGACGACGGTCACACCCATCGAGCGCAACCGTGTCAATCTGAATTTCAGCGTGGTTGAAGGCGATGTGGCCAAGATTCGCGAAATCCACATTGTGGGCAACCAGGCATTTTCCGAGTCGACCTTGCGCAACCTGTTCGACTTGGACACCGGCGGCTGGTTGAGCTGGTACACCAAGTCCGACCGCTATTCCCGTGCCAAGCTCAACGCCGACCTCGAGAGCCTGCGCTCGTACTACCTCACACGCGGCTACCTCGAATTCCGCATCGATTCGACCCAGGTGGCGATCACCCCTGAAAAAGAGGCGATGTCGGTCACGATCAACATCACCGAAGGCAAGCGCTACGTGGTGTCCTCGGTGGCGCTGGAAGGCGAGTACCTGGGCAAGGAAGAAGAGTTCAAGACGCTGGTGGCCATGCGCGCCGGTGAGGCCTACAACGCCGAGGACGTGACCCGCACGGTCAAGGCCTTCACCGACTACTTTGGCGCCTTCGGGTACGCCTTTGCCCAGGTCGAAGCCACCCCGGAAATCGATCGCGTCAACAACCGGGTGGCGTTTGTGCTGCGTGCCCAGCCAGCCCGGCGGGTCTATGTTCGCCGGATCAACGTCGAGGGCAACAACCGCACGCGCGACGAAGTCATCCGCCGCGAGTTCCGCCAACTGGAGTCGGCCTGGTACGACAGCGACCGCATCCGCCTGTCGCGCGACCGGGTGGACCGGCTGGGGTTTTTCACCGAAGTGGGTATTGATACCGAGCAGGTGCCGGGTTCTCCGGACCAGGTCGATCTGACCGTGTCCGTGGTCGAGAAGCCCACCGGCAACCTGTCCATTGGCGCAGGTTATTCCCAGGCGGACAAGCTGTCGTTCATCGGCAGCATCAAACAGGAAAACGTGTTTGGTAGCGGTAACTACCTGGGGTTGGACCTCAACACCAGCGAGTTCAACCGTCAGTTCGTGCTGAGCACGACCAACCCGTATTTCACGGCCGACGGCATCTCGCGCAGCTTCGACCTGTATTACAAGACCACCCGCCCGTACGACGCGCAAGGTGGTGACTATGAGATTTCCACCCCGGGTGTCGGGGTGCGCTTTGGTGTTCCTTTTACCGAAACCGACACCGTGTTTTTCGGTGTCGGCGCAGAACGTGTGACCGTGAATGAGGGGGCCGAGCTGCCCGAGGCTTACCGGGACCAGGGGGGTACCTACCTGCCCGCCACGATCGGCTGGGCGAGGGATGGCCGCGACAGCGCGTTGGTGCCCAGCACCGGGCGACTCCAGCGTTTCAACACCGAGATGGGGCTGGGTGGGGATCGGCGCTACGTCAAGCTGAGCTACCAGTTCCAGCAGTACGTTCCGCTCACCAAACAATACACCCTGGCGTTCAACACCGAACTTGGCGTTGGCAAGGGCTTGGGGGGCAAACCCTACCCGGTGCTGCGCAACTTCTATGGTGGTGGTCTGGGTTCGGTGCGCGGTTTCGAGCAGGGCACACTGGGCCCCACTTCCGCCGTCATCGGTTCGACCACGGGCGAGACGGTCAACATCGGTGGTGCGAAGAACTTCGTGCTCAACGCCGAGTTCATCGCGCCCTTCCCGGGGGCGGGCAACGACCGCACCCTGCGGTGGTTCGGATTCTTCGATCTGGGCAACGTGTACGGTGAAGATCAGAAGGTCACCTTCTCCGATATGCGGGCTTCCGTTGGCGTCGGCGTGAGCTGGATCTCGCCCATCGGCCCCCTGCGCTTCGCCTATTCCAACCCGGTTCGCAAGTTCTCAGGCGATAGAATCCAAAGATTCCAGTTTCAGATCGGAACCTCTTTTTGATGACGTCTTCTTTCTTTCGTTTCTTCAGCCGGGCGCTGGTGGCTGCGGTTGCGGGTCTGGTGGTTTCGACCGCCATGGCGCAGGACTTCCGCATCGGGTTCGTGAACACCGAGCGCATCTTCCGCGAGGCAAATCAGGCCAAGGCCGCGCAGACCAAGCTTGAGCAGGAGTTTTCGCGTCGCGAGAAAGAACTGCAGAGCCAGGCCAGCCAGCTCAAGGCGGCTTCCGAGAAGTTCGAACGTGAAGCGCCCACGCTGCCCGAAGCCCAGCGTGTGACGCGCCAGCGCCAGCTCGTCAACCAGGATCAGGAGTTCCAGCGCAAGCAGCGCGAATTCCAGGAAGACCTCAACCTGCGCAAGAACGAAGAACTGCAGCAGGTGCTGGAGCGCGCGAACCGCGTCATCAAGCAGGTCGCCGAGGCGGAGAAATACGACCTGGTCATTCAGGAAGCGGTCTACATCAATCCCAAGCACGACATCACCGACAAGGTGCTCAGCGGCTTGAACAGCGCCAAGTAAGCGCAGGGCCCGGGTGTGTCGCGGCCACTGGGCTCCATTGTTGCCGCCTTGGGCGGCACGCTTCAGGGCTCACCCGACGCCGTGATCACCCGCTTGGCCCCGCTGGCCAGCGCGGGGCCGGACGAACTGGCTTTTGTGGCGCAGGCCCGCTACGCCCATCAGATCCAGACCACCCAGGCGGGGGCACTGATCGTCTCTCCCGTCTTGCAGGAAGCCGCCGCTCTGCGCGGCGCCTGCATCGTCACCGACGACCCTTACCTGTACTTCGCGCGGCTCACCCAGTGGTGGCGCTCCGAGCATGAGCCGCTGCCCGAGCCCACCATCGATCCCTTGTCGAGCATCCACCCCTTGGCCGTGATCGAACCGGATGTGGACATCGCCGCCTTCGCTGTCATTGGTGCGGGCGCCCGGGTCGCGCGTGGGGCACGCATCGGCGCGCATGTGGTGCTGGGACGTGATGCGGTGGTGGGGCCTGACACCACGTTGCATGCGCGTGTGACCGTGGGTGAGCGCTGCGTGATCGGCGCACGCTGTACCTTGCACCCGGGGGTGGTGATCGGTGCAGACGGTTTCGGCTTTGCCCCGCACCAGGGGCAGTGGATCAAGATCGAGCAATTGGGCGCGGTGCGCATTGGCAACGACGTCGAGATCGGGGCCAACACCTGCATCGACCGGGGCGCACTGGACGACACCGTGATCGAAGACGGGGTCAAGCTCGACAACCTGGTCCAGATCGGCCACAACGTACGTATCGGCGCCCACACCGCCATGGCCGGGTGTGTGGGAGTGGCCGGCAGCGCGACCATTGGCGCCCGCTGCACCGTGGGTGGTGGTGCGGTGGTGTTGGGACATCTGAGTCTGGCCGACGGGGTGAACATCTCGGCCGCGACGGTGGTGACGCGTTCCATTCGCGAGCCAGGCCACTACACCGGCGTGTTTCCCATCGACGACAATGCGAGCTGGGAAAAGAATGCCGCTTCCCTCAAACAGCTCAACCGCCTGCGTGAACGGCTCAAAGCCGCCGAGCAGGCCATCGCACAAGCATCGAACAACACACCAAAACCATGATGGACATTCACCAGATTCTCAAGCAGTTGCCCCACCGTTATCCGTTCCTGCTGGTGGATCGCGTGCTTGAGCTCGACAAGGGAAAGAGCATCAAGGCGCTGAAGAACGTCACCATCAACGAACCCTTTTTCGTCGGCCATTTTCCGCACCGCCCCGTCATGCCGGGCGTGTTGATGCTGGAGGCCATGGCGCAAGCGGCGGCCCTGCTGGCTTTCGACACCGTGGGTGTGACGCCCGATGACAAGACCGTGTACTACTTCGCCGGCATCGATGGCGCCCGCTTCAAACGCCCGGTTGAACCCGGTGACCAGTTGGTGATGGACGTGACGCTGGAGCGCATGAAGGCCGGCATCTTCAAATTCAAGGCCGTCACACGGGTCGGCACCGAGATCGCCTGCGAGGCCGAACTGATGTGCACCATGCGCACCATTGCCTGATTCGGCAGGAGGCGTCCCGTGTCCCATATCCATCCCACCGCCCTGGTGGACCCCGCCGCCGAGCTGGATGCGTCGGTCACCGTCGGCCCGTACACGGTGATTGGCCCGCACGTGAAAGTGGGCGCGGGCACCACGATCGGCGCGCACTGCGTGATCGAGGGCCACACCACCATCGGGCGCGACAACCGCATCTTCCAATTCAACTCGCTGGGCGCGATCCCGCAGGACAAGAAATACGCGGGCGAACCCTGTGAACTGGTCATCGGGGACCGCAACACGATTCGTGAGTTCTGCACGTTCAACATCGGCTCGCCCACGGGCGGGGCTGTGACCCGCATCGGCAACGACAACTGGATCATGGCCTACGTGCACCTGGCGCACGATTGTCTGGTGGGCAACCACACCATTTTCGCCAACAACTCGCAGCTCGCGGGCCATGTGGTGGTGGACGACTGGGTCATTCTCGGCGGATTCACCGTGGTGCACCAGTTCGTGCGCATCGGCGCCCATGCCATGACGGCCATGTGCTCGCTGCTGTTCGCCGATCTGCCGCCGTTCGTGATGTGCCAGGGTCAACCCGCTGCGGCACGCTCGATGAATTTCGAAGGCCTGCGCCGCCGGGGGTTTTCGCCCGAGCGCATCGCCGCCGTGAAGGCCATGCACAAGGCACTGTATCGGGACGACCTAAGGCTTGAGCAGTCCATGGACCGCATCCGTGGTCTGGCCGACAAAACCCCCGATGCCGCGCCCGACGTGGCGATGATGCTGGATTTCCTGCGGCAGGTATCGCCGCAGCGCGGCATCGTTCGCTGAATGGACTCACCTTCCAAGCGCTTTGCCCTGGTCGCAGGGGAGACGTCTGGCGATCTTCTGGCCGGCCTGCTTCTGGGTGGTGTCCGGCAGCGCTGGCCCGATCTGAAGTCCTTTGGCATCGGCGGCCCCCGGATGGCCGCGCAGGGCTTCGAGTCCTGGTGGCCGAGTGAGAAGCTGGCGGTGCGTGGCTACATCGAGGTGCTGCCGAAGATCCGGGAAATCCTGTCCATCCGCAAGCAGTTGCGGGACCGGCTGCTGTCCGGCGATCGCCCGGACCTGTTCATCGGCGTCGATGCGCCCGATTTCAACTTCGACCTCGAGGCGGCGCTGAAGGCTGGCGGGATCAAGACCGTGCATTTCGTCTGTCCGTCGTTCTGGGCCTGGCGACCGAAGAAGGTCCTGAAGCTGCGCCGGAGCGCCGACCACGTACTGTGCCTGTTCCCGTTCGAACCCGCCTTGCTCGCGCAGCACGGCATCGCGTCCACCTACGTCGGCCATCCCCTGGCCCAGGTCATTCCGCTGCAGCCGGACCGCCAAGTGGCTCGCCAACGGCTGGGCCTGGGTGACGACGACACGGTGGTGGCCATCCTGCCGGGCAGCCGGCAGTCGGAGGTGCAGTACATTGCCCGGCGCTTCTTTGACGCGGCCCTGCTCATGCAGCGCCAGCGGCCCGGGCTGCGTTTCGTGGTGCCGGCCCTGCCGGCGCTGCGGCCGCGCATCGACGAACTGGTGCGCGCCAGCGGGCTGCTGGGTGTGACGGTGCAGGACGGTCGGTCGCACGATGCGCTGGCAGCCTGCGACGCGACCTTGATCGCCAGCGGCACGGCCACGCTGGAGGCCGCTTTGTTCAAGCGACCGATGGTGATCGCGTACAACATGAACTGGCTGTCGTGGCAGATCATGCGTCGCAAACAACTGCAGCCTTGGGTGGGGCTGCCCAACATCCTGTGTGGCGAGTTTGTCGTGCCCGAACTGCTGCAGGACGCAGCCACGCCCCAGGCCCTGGCGCGGGGTATGCTGGACTGGCTCGATGCGCCTGAGAGAATCAACGCCTTGCAGCAGCGCTTCACCGAGCTGCACCACACCCTGAAGTGCGACACCGCCCAACTCGCGACCGATGCGATCGAAAAAGTTCTTCAAAGCTGAACAGGCCTCGCTGGTCTGGGACGTGCCCGGTCTGATCGCAGGGGTGGACGAGGCCGGTCGCGGGCCATTGGCCGGGCCGGTGGTGGCCGCGGCCGTGATTCTGGACGACCTCAAACCCATCAAGGGCTTGGCCGATTCCAAACAGCTCACGGCCAAACGGCGCGAAAAGCTGTACGACGAAATTCGCGCCAAGGCCTTGTGCTGCAGCATCGCGCAGGCGACCGTGGAGGAAATTGATCGCCTCAACATCCTGCAGGCCACGATGCTGGCCATGCAGCGCGCGGTGCAGGGGCTGCGGCTCAAACCGGCCAAGGTGCTGGTGGACGGCAACCGCCTGCCGGCGCTGGACGTACTGGCCGAGGCCATCGTCTCGGGCGATGCGCTCGTGCCTGCGATCTCGGCCGCCTCCATCCTGGCCAAGGTCTCGCGCGACCGCATGCTGCTGGAGTTGCATGCCCTGCACCCAGAGTTCGGCTTTGACCGGCACAAGGGCTATGGCACCGCGCAACACCTGCGGGCACTGCAGACGCATGGGGCACTGGCAGTGCATCGCCGCTCGTTCGCCCCGGTGGCGCGGGCGCTGGCCACCACCGTCGTCGAAGTGTCGGCCGCCGCGGTGAGAACCCCATGAACCTACCGCTCTCCATCACCTCGCGCGACAACCCGCTGCTCAAGCGCCTGCGGCTGTTGGCGCAGGACAGCACGGCCTATCGAAAGCAGGGCCAGGTCTGGCTCGAAGGCGATCACCTGTGCCGGGCGTTGCTGGCGCGCGGACACCGACCGGCCACGGCGGTGTTCACCGAGAGCTTCTGGCCTCAGGCACCGCACGACCTGCGGGATGCCGCCGACCACATCGTCACCGTGCCCGATGCACTGATGGCGGGCATCAGCGGCCTCGAATCGCCAGCGGGCGTCGGCTTTGTATGGGATTTGCCGGCGGCCACCGGCTTGCTGGCAGGGCGGGCCGCCGTGGTGCTTGACCGCCTGCAAGACGCCGGCAACGTCGGATCCATCCTGCGCAGCGCGGCGGCCATGGGTTTCGCCCAGGTGCTGGCGCTCAAGGGGACGGCGGCCCTGTGGTCGCCCAAGGTACTGCGCGCAGGCATGGGAGCGCATTTCGCCCTGCATCTGGTCGAAGGGCTGTCGGTGGACGATCTGGGTGCTCTGGCTGTGCCGTTGCTCGTCACCAGTTCCCACGAGGGCGATTTTCTGCACCAGGCCCGTCTGCCCTGGCCTTGCGCCTGGGTGTTGGGCCACGAAGGGCAGGGCGTGAATGCCGCCTTGCAGGCCATGGCCTCGCAATCGGTGCGCATCGCCCAGCCAGGCGGCGAAGAGTCGCTCAACGTGGCCGCCGCCGCCGCCATCTGCCTGCACACCAGCGCGACCGGCCGTTGAGGAATTTCAGTACCCATTTCCCGGGCCTGGGCGGCTGAAACCGGCCGGCGGGAACTGGCCCTCAGGCTATAATTCCGGGGTTTACCCGCAATCGGCGCAACCACTGCGTCCGCCCCGGCTTCCTGCCCAGGTTTACCGCCTCCACTCACCACGTTTTGGTCGCCCGAGACGCTGTGAAAAGCTGCGGATCCTCCCTGGTTGTGCCCCATGGCGGGCGCGGATGCACCCACAAAATCATCTGGAGAAAACCGTGCTTCCCGTCCATCCGAAAGCCCTTCTCGCGCTCGCCGACGGCACGGTCTTTACAGGCATTTCCATCGGCGCGACCGGCCAGACCACGGGCGAGGTGGTGTTCAACACCGCGCTCACCGGTTACCAGGAAATCCTCACCGATCCGAGCTATTGCCAGCAGATCGTCACGCTCACGTACCCGCACATCGGCAACACCGGCGTCAACCGTGAAGACGTGGAGGCCACGCGCGTCCACGCCGCTGGCCTGATCATCAAAGACCTGCCTCTCCTGGCGTCCAACTTCCGCAGCGAAGAGACGCTGTCGCACTACCTGCAGCGCGAAGGCACTGTGGCCATCGCCGACCTCGACACCCGCGCGCTCACGCGCCGCCTGCGCACCCATGGCGCGCAGAACGGCTGCATCCTCGCGCTGGCCCCGGGCGAGTCCATCACCGACGAGCACCGCGCCCGTGCCCTGGCCGCAGCCCAGGCCGCGCCCAACATGGCCGGCCAGGATCTGGCCAAGGTGGTGTCGGCCCGCGAACCCTACGCCTGGACCCAGACCGAATGGCAACTGGGTTTTGGCTACGGTGAGCAGATCGCGCCGAAATTCCACGTCGTCGCCTACGACTTCGGCGTCAAGCACAACATCCTGCGCATGCTGAGCGCGCGCGGTTGCAAGATCACCGTGGTGCCGGCGCAGACGCCGGCGTCCGACGTGTTCAAACTCAAACCCAGTGGCGTGTTCCTGTCCAACGGCCCGGGCGACCCGGAACCTTGCGACTACGCGATCGCCGCCACGCGCGAGATCATCGACAGCGGTGTGCCCACCTTCGGCATCTGCCTCGGCCACCAGATCATGGCGCTGGCCAGTGGCGCCAAGACCTTCAAGATGAAGTTCGGCCACCATGGTGCCAACCACCCGGTGAAGGATCTGGACAGCGGCCGCGTGAGCATCACCAGCCAGAACCACGGTTTTGCCGTGGACGAGAAAGACCTGCCCGCCACCCTGCGCGCCACCCACGTGAGCCTGTTCGACGGCACGTTGCAGGGCCTGGCCCGCACCGACCGGCCCGCGTTCTGCTTCCAGGGCCACCCGGAAGCCTCGCCCGGGCCGCACGACATCGGCTACCTGTTCGATCGCTTCATCGAGCTCATGCAGAAGCATGCCGCCGTCTGACAGCGGCCGAGCACCACCTGGAACGTCTCCATGAAACTCTTCAGTTTTCCGGTCTTCGCGATTGAAAAGGCGATTGCCAAGCGCATGCTCTCGCTGGAGCCGCCGCACCGCGACTGGTTCGCGCAGCGCTGGTCGCAAAAGCCTTACCGCAAGGCCTTTGTGGAAAACAAGGCCATGCCCCTGGTGACTTTGCTCGCCAAGGGCAAGACCTGGGACGACGAGACTTTCAACACCGAGATGGCCGCCTGGGACGCGCTGTTCTACCCGGCGGAGGTGGAGGTGCTGCGCCCGATGATCGAAGGCGACGGCCTGCTGCAGCTGATGCAGAAAAACGTGCCTGCCGAACGCGTGCAGGCGCTGCTGAACAAACTGGAAACCCAGCGCCAGGCCTGAGCCGGCGCACACCCACCGCGAACCCATGCCCAAAAGAACAGACATCCAGACCGTCCTCATCATCGGCGCCGGCCCGATCATCATCGGCCAGGCCTGTGAGTTCGACTACTCCGGCGTGCAGGCCTGCAAGGCCCTGCGCGAAGAGGGCTACAAGGTCATCCTGATCAACAGCAACCCGGCCACGATCATGACCGACCCGGCCACGGCCGACGTCACCTACATCGAACCCATCACCTGGCAGACGGTGGAGAAGATCATCGCCAAGGAGCGCCCGCTCAACGGCGGCGGCTTCGCGATCCTGCCCACCATGGGCGGCCAGACCGCGCTGAACTGCGCGCTCGACCTCTGGCACCACGGCGTGCTCGCCAAATACGACGTCGAGCTGATCGGCGCCACGCCCGAAGCCATCGACAAGGCCGAAGACCGTCTGAAGTTCAAGGACGCCATGACCAAGATCGGTCTGGGCTCCGCGCGTTCGGGCATCGCCCACAGCATGGAAGAGGCCTGGGGCGTGCAGAAGACGGTGGGCTTCCCGGTCGTGATCCGCCCGAGCTTCACGCTGGGCGGCACGGGCGGCGGCATCGCCTACAACCCGGAAGAGTTCGAGACCATCTGCAAGCGCGGCCTGGAAGCCTCGCCGACCAACGAGCTGCTGATCGAAGAGTCGCTGCTCGGCTGGAAAGAGTACGAGATGGAAGTGGTGCGCGACAAGGCGGACAACTGCATCATCATCTGCTCGATCGAGAACCTGGACCCGATGGGCGTGCACACCGGTGACTCGATCACCGTGGCCCCGGCCCAGACCCTCACCGACAAGGAATACCAGATCCTGCGCAACGCCTCGTTGGCCGTGCTGCGCGAGATCGGCGTGGACACCGGCGGCTCCAACGTGCAGTTCTCCATCAACCCGGCCGACGGCCGCATGGTGGTGATCGAGATGAACCCGCGCGTGTCGCGTTCCTCCGCACTGGCGTCCAAGGCCACGGGTTTCCCGATCGCCAAGGTGGCGGCCAAGCTGGCCGTGGGCTACACGCTGGACGAGCTGCGCAACGAGATCACCGGCGGCGCCACGCCGGCCAGCTTCGAGCCCAGCATCGACTACGTGGTGACCAAGATCCCGCGTTTTGCCTTCGAGAAGTTTCCGGCCGCCGACAGCCGCCTGACCACGCAGATGAAGAGCGTGGGCGAGGTCATGGCCATGGGCCGCACCTTCCAGGAGTCGTTCCAGAAAGCCCTGCGCGGCCTGGAAGTGGGCGTGGACGGCATGAACGAAAAAACCCAGGACCGCGAGATCCTGGAGCGCGAACTGGGCGAACCCGGCCCCGAGCGCATCTGGTACGTGGGCGACGCTTTTGCCGCCGGCTGGACCATCGACGAAGTGCACCACTTCACCAAGATCGACAAGTGGTTCCTGGTGCAGATCGAAGAGATCGTGAAGATTGAACTTGCGCTGGAAAAGACCAGCCTGGATGCGATCGACGCCGACACCCTGCGTGGGCTGAAGAAGAAGGGCTTTTCGGACCGCCGCCTGGCCAAACTGCTCAAGACCACCGATGCCGCCGTGCGCGCGCGCCGTATCGCACAGAACATCCGCCCGGTCTACAAGCGCGTGGACACCTGCGCGGCCGAGTTCGCCACCGACACCGCCTACCTGTACTCCACGTACGAGGGCAACGGCGATGGTGAGTGCGAAGCCGAGCCGACCAGCAACAAGAAGATCATGGTGCTCGGCGGCGGCCCCAACCGCATCGGCCAGGGCATCGAGTTCGACTATTGCTGCGTGCACGCCGCGCTGGCCATGCGCGAAGACGGGTACGAGACCATCATGGTCAACTGCAACCCCGAAACCGTGTCCACCGACTACGACACCTCCGACCGCCTGTACTTCGAGCCGCTGACGCTGGAAGACGTGCTGGAAATCGTGGACAAGGAAAAGCCCACCGGCGTGATCGTGCAGTACGGCGGCCAGACGCCTTTGAAGCTCGCGCTCGGCCTCGAAGCCGCGGGCGTGCCCATCATCGGCACCAGCCCCGACATGATCGACGCGGCCGAAGACCGTGAGCGTTTCCAGAAGCTGCTGCACGAACTGAAGCTGCGCCAGCCGCCCAACGCCACGGCACGCGCCGAACCCGAAGCACTGGAGAAAGCCGCTGCTCTGGGCTACCCGCTGGTGGTGCGCCCCAGCTACGTGCTGGGCGGCCGCGCGATGGAGATCGTGCACGAGCAGCGTGATCTGGAGCGCTACATGCGCGAAGCGGTCAAGGTGAGCAACGATTCGCCGGTGCTGCTGGACCGTTTCCTGAACGACGCCATTGAGTGCGACGTGGACGCGATCCGCGACCACACCGGCCGCGTCTTCATCGGCGGTGTGATGGAGCACATCGAACAGGCCGGCGTGCACAGCGGTGACTCGGCCTGTTCGCTGCCGCCGTACTACCTGAAGCAGGCCACGGTGGACGAACTCAAGCGCCAGACCGCGGCCATGGCGCAGGGCCTGAATGTGGTCGGACTGATGAACGTGCAGTTCGCCATCCAGGAGGTGGACGGCCAGGACGTGATCTACGTGCTGGAAGTGAACCCGCGCGCTTCGCGCACGGTGCCCTTCGTCTCCAAGGCCACGGGCATCCAGCTGGCCAAGGTGGCGGCGCGCTGCATGGCCGGCCAGTCGCTCGATGCCCAAGGCATCGGCGCCGAAGTGACACCACCGTACTTCAGCGTGAAAGAGGCCGTGTTCCCGTTCGTGAAGTTCCCCGGCGTGGACACCATCCTCGGTCCCGAGATGAAGTCCACCGGCGAAGTCATGGGCGTGGGCAAGACCTTCGGCGAAGCCTTCGTCAAGAGCCAGCTCGGCGCCGGCACAAAACTGCCCACTTCGGGCACGGTGTTCCTGACGGTGAAGAACAGCGACAAGCCCCGCGCCGTGGAGATTGCCCGCGAGCTGGTCGCCATGGGTTTTGAACTCGTGGCCACGCGCGGCACGGCAGCGGCCATCGCCGCGGCCGGTGTGCCGGTACAGACGGTGAACAAGGTGACCGAGGGCCGCCCGCACATCGTCGACTCGATCAAGAACCATCAGATCGCACTGGTCATCAACACGGTGGAAGAGCGCCGCAACGCCATCACCGACTCGCGCGCCATCCGCACCTCGGCGCTGCTGGCCCGTGTGACCACCTTCACGACCATCGCCGGTGCGGAAGCCGCCGTCGAGGGCATGAAGTACCTGGACAACCTGGGTGTGATTTCGGTGCAGGAAATGCACGCGCAGCTGGCGGCCTGAGCGCCATTGATCGGGGAGGGTCTTCCCCTCTTGAATGCCACGGGCATGGGCGCTAGATTGCGGCCATGCCCGTTGTTCTTTCCGCCGCCGAACCCTGTGTACGGGAATGGACCACCGTGCAGGCCAGACCGTCCGAACGGTTGGACTATTGGGTCGGTGCGATCTGCGAGGCCTTTCTGGAGATGGACTGCAGCTCGCGCCAGGCGCCCGCTTTTGAGGGCCGCCTGACCAGCGTTGGCGTGGGGCCGGTGTCATTCAACCAGGTGCAGGCGTCCACCCAGGACGTTTTCCGCACCCGCGCCGGCATCGCTCGCGGCGCACAGCATCCGTTCTATCTGATCACCCAGCGCCTCACGCCCTGGCATGTGCGCCAGGGTGGGCACGGGGTGCAGCTGCGCCCGGGCGACGGCGTGCTGGTGGACTCGGCGCAGCTCTACGAATTGCATTTTCCCGAGGCGGTGAACGGCCTGTCGATCCAGTTGCCGCGGGCCTGGGTGGGGCAGTGGTTGGCCCGGTTGGACGACCCGGCGCCGCGTGTGGTCCACCGGGACCAGGGCTGGGGCCAGGCGTTGTCGGCCTTGTCGCTGCAGTTCGCCGCCGATCCGCTGTTGTCCGCGCGGTACCCGGCAGGCCTGCTGTGCGACCAGCTGGGTGCGATGCTGGCGGCCGCGCTGGAGCCGGAACCGTCGAGGCCCACGGCGCCAGCACACGACCTGCGGCAGCGGGCGCTACGCGTGTTGCAGGATGTGCTGGACCAGCCGGGCCTCACCTCGGAGCGCGTGGCCGCGTTGCTGGGTGTTTCGGTGCGGAGCCTGCACCGCGCCTTTGCCGCCGGCGCCACCAGCTTTGCGCTCAGCCTTCGCCAACTGCGTCTGGAGCGTGCGGCGCAGTTGCTCGCTCAGCCGCGCCTGGCCCACGTCACGGTGGCCGAACTGGGGCGGCGCTGCGGCTACACCGACGCGTCCCATTTCGTGCGCGAGTTCCAGCGCCACCACCGGATCACGCCCGCGCGCTGGCGGCGCGAACGGCTGCCGCGCTGAGATCCTTCTGGCACGCATGGGCCATGTCGGTGGCACGGCTGCGCCATTGCCGTTGGTCTTCTCTGTTTACGCTCTTCGTCGGTGCTCCGGGCCTTTCCGGAGCCAACAACCCGATGGAGACACAAGATGGCAGATACCTACGTTCTGGTGCACGGCGCCTGGCACACCGGTGAACAATTGGAACCCGTTGCGAGCCACCTGCGCGCGCGTGGGCATGTGGTGCATTGCCCGACGCTGGCGGGCAACCAGCCGGGCGACGATCGGTCCGTGCTGGGCTTGAGCGAAGCGGCGCAGTCGCTGGTGGACTTCCTTGTGCAGCACGATCTGCGCGACGTGCGGCTGATGGGGCACAGCTATGGGGGCATGGTCATCAGCAAGGCCGTCGACGTGGTCCCCGAGCGCATCACGCGGCTGGTCTACTGGAACGCGTTCGTGCCGCTCAGCGGTGAGTGCCTCAACGACATGGCGCCGCCGCCATACAAGGCGCTGTTCGACGCCGTCGCTGCGGACAACGGCAACGCCGTGATGCTGCCGTACCCGATCTGGCGCGAGGTCTTCATCAACGACGCCGACGCCGCGCTGGCCCGAAGTGCCTACGAGCAGCTCAACCCGCAGCCCTACCGCACCTTTACCGAACCTGTGCGGCTGCAGACCGAACTTGCTGCCAAGCCCCTGGGCAAAAGTTACCTGCTCTGCACCGAGGACACGGCGATGCCGCACAGCATGCCCTGGCATCCCCGGTTGTCCGAACGGCTGGGCCTGTTCCGCCTGGTGGCCTGCCCGGGCAGCCACGAGTTGTGTTTCACCAACCCGCAGTTGCTGGCGCAGAAAATCGAGGAGGCCGGGCGCGACTGAACTCAGGCGAACCAGGAGATCTGGCCGGTGGCCACGTCGTGCATGGCCGAGACGATTTTCACCTTGCCATCCCTGACCTGCTGGGCGATCACATCGCTGCGGGTCAGGATCGCGGCCGCGGCGTCGCGCGCGTTCTGGTCGGCCACCTTCTGCACCAGGGCCTTGTCCTTGGAGCTGGGGACGCCCTGGTAGTTGAGCTTGTCCAGCGAAGGTCGGATGTTCGCGAGCGTGGCCGTGAGGTTGCCCAGCTTCACGTTGTCTACCGTGCCCTTGATCGCACCACAGTCCGAATGCCCGAGGATGACGATGAGCTTGGATCCCACGGCAGCGGTGGCGTATTCCAGGCTGCCGATGATGTCCGTGTTGACGAAGTTGCCCGCGATGCGAGCGGAAAAAATGTCACCGATGCGTTGATCGAACACCAGCTCGGGTGGCACGCGGCTGTCCATGCAGCCGACGACGGCTGCGAACGGGGCCTGACCCGTTGCTGTGTCCCTCACCTGTTTCAACAGGTCGCAATTGACGGTCTTTCCCGCCACGAAACGCGCATTGCCATCCTTCAGGCGTTGCAGGGCGTCATCGGGGGACAGCCCGGCCAGCGTTTCCTTGGTGAAGACAGCGCAGCTCTGCTGGGCTTGCACGGTTCCGGCGGTGGCAATGCCGGCCAGAGTGACGAGTTGTCCAATGGACTGGCGACGGTTCAGCAACATGGGTTCCTCCCGAAATGTGAAAAAGGACGCCACGATACTGGAAAAGCTGCAAACACGAAATCCCCTCAATGGGCTTGACCGTGAAGGCATAATGGGGCCCTCCACACCGCCGACCGGCAACGCTCGGCGGTTTCCTTTTGTACCCCTGCAGACCCCGTTGTTTGCGTGCTGAGACCTCCCGGAGCACTGTCATGGCCACCATTCCCATCACCAAGCGCGGCGCTGAAAAACTCAAAGACGAGTTGCAGCGTCTCAAAACCGTGGATCGCCCGTCGGTGATCGGCGCGATTGCCGAAGCCCGCGCACAAGGGGATCTGAGCGAAAACGCCGAATACGACGCGGCCAAGGATCGCCAGGGCTTCATCGAAGGCCGCATCGCCGAGATCGAAGGCAAGCTCTCTGCCGCTCAGATCATTGACCCGGCCACCGTTGACGCGGGTGGCCGCGTGGTGTTTGGCGCAACAGTGGAACTGGAAGATGAGGACAGCGGTGCCGCCATGACCTACCAGATCGTGGGTGAGGACGAAGCCGACCTGAAGCTTGGACTGGTCAACATCAGCAGCCCGATCGCGCGTGCGCTGATCGGCAAGGAAGAGGGCGACGTGGCTGAGGTGCAGGCGCCGGGTGGCACGCGGCGCTACGAAATCGTGGCCGTGCGCTACGAGTGAAGGCCGCGTGATGCAGCGGCTGGCGGTGTTTCTGGCGGCGCTCTGGTGGGGCGGCATCTCGGGCCTGAGCTTTGTGGCCGTGCCCACACTGTTCGCCAGCCTGGGCAGCCCGGCGGTGGCTGGCCCGGTGGCCGCGAAACTGTTTTCCCTGCAATGCTGGGCCGGGCTCGTGCTGGGTCTGGCCTTGCTGCTGGTGTTGCGCCGCCAGCGTTCAATGGCGCAGTTTCCGTTGGCAGGTGAAGCCATGGACCCGCAGCGTCTGGAGGCCATGCAGCGCGTGTTGACCACCATGGGGTTCGTGCTGCTGGGGATGTTGCTGGCGCTGTTGCAGGAATTCGGCGTCGCGCAGAAGATCGTCTCTGCCCGCGCCACCGGCGGCAACCTGCGCCTGTGGCACAGCGTGGGCAGCGTGATGGTGCTGGGTCAGTGGCTGTGCGCCGGGGCCGTGCTTTTACGCACGGCTAAGTAGCTCCCCCGCGCCGCCTACGGCGTCACCCCCAAGGGGGCGGCACTGGCGGCCCGGCAAAGCCGGTTCCGCGGTGCCCTGGGCCTAATGCCCCTCGCGCCGTCAAGGGGATCATTTCATGCGTTCAGCGGATTCCAGCGTGTTGACCATCAGCATGGTGATGGTCATGGGGCCCACGCCGCCGGGCACCGGGGTGATGTAGCCCGCCACTTCCTTGACACCCTCGAAGTCCACGTCGCCGCAGAGCTTGCCTTCGTCGTTGCGGTTCATGCCCACGTCGATCACCACTGCGCCGGGCTTGACCATGTCGGCCGTCAGCACGTTGCGCTTGCCGACGGCGGCGACGATGACGTCGGCCTGCAGCGTCATGGCCTTCAGGTCTTTCGTCGCGCTGTGGCAGATGGTGACGGTGGCATTTTTCTGCAGCAGCATCAGCGCCATGGGCTTGCCCACGATGTTGCTGCGCCCGATCACCACCGCGTGTTTGCCTTTCAGGTCGTAGCCGATGCTCTCCAGCATCTTCATGCAGCCATAGGGCGTGCAGGGCCAGAAGCCAGGCATGCCGGTCATGAGCGCGCCGGCGCTGGCGATGTGAAAACCGTCCACATCCTTGGCGGGAGAGATCGCCTCGATCACCTTTTGCGCATCGATGTGCGCGGGCAACGGCAGCTGCACCAGGATGCCGTGGATGGTGGCGTCGGCATTGAGCGCCTCCACGCGCGCCAGCAGTTCGGCCTCGGTCATGGTCGCGGGCCAGCGCTCCAGCACCGAGTGCATGCCGGTGTCTTCGCAGGCCTTGACCTTGTTGCGCACATAGACCTGCGAGGCCGGGTTCTCGCCCACCAGGATCACGGCCAGGCCCGGTGTGATGCCTTGGGTCTTGAGGGCGGTCACACGGGCGCTGACATCGGCGCGCAGTTGGCGGGAGAGGGCGTTGCCGTCGATCAGTTGGGCGGTCATGGTGCTGTGGGAATGGGGTTGAAACGGAAACGCCCGCCATGTGGGGGCGGGCGTTGGGGTGATGGTGTGCCGGTTCAGGCTTTTGCGGGGGTCTGTCCCAGAGCGATCTTGAGCAGGTCGGCCACGGTGTTGGCGCCCAGCTTTTCCATGATGTTGGCGCGGTGCGCCTCCACCGTCTTGATGCTGATGCCCAGATCGTCGGCGATCTGCTTATTCAGGCGCCCGGCGACGATGCGTTCGAGCACCTGGGCTTCGCGGCTGGTCAGCTTGGAGAGCAGTGCATCGCGGCTGGCGGCCTGCTGGTAGGTGGCGAAGGCGTCCTTGGCATGCTCCAGCATGCGTTCGACGAGCGCCACCAGCTGGTCTTCCTTGAACGGCTTCTGGATGAAGTCCAGCGCACCGCGCTTCATGGACTCCACCGCCATGGGCACGTCGCCGTGCCCGGTGATGAACACGATGGGCAGCGGCGACTGGCGTTCGATCAGGCGTTCCTGCAACTCCATGCCGGTCATGCCGCCCATGCGGATGTCGGCGATCAGGCAGGCCACTTCGCGAGCGTCGTAGCGGCTGAGAAAGGCTTCGGCCGATTCAAAGCAGCGAACCCGGTAGTCCTTGCCTTCGAGCAGCCATTGCAGGGAGTCTCGGACGGCTTCGTCGTCATCGACCACGTAGACGATACCTTTTTTGGGGATCAAACTCATCTGGCTCTTTCAGTGTCCGTCAACGACTGCGTGGCGGGGCTGTCCGCGCTGCCGTCTGTGCGCAGTCGCGAGACCACGGGAATCCAGAAGCTGAAGCAGCAGCCCACCACCTCTTCGCCATTGTAGATGTTCTGAACTTGCATCCTTCCGTGGTGCGACTCCACGATGCTGCGGCACAGCTTGAGGCCGATGCCCATGCCCTCGCTCTTGGTGCTGTAGAAGGCTTCGTAGATGCGCTCGATCATCTCGTCGGGCACGCCGTTGCCGGAGTCGCGCACCGAGAACTCGACCACCTCCTGGTCGTCCTGCCGGCGCGGACCCACGCGCAGTTCCACGTAGCGCTCTCCGGCCGGACGGCCGGCCTGGGCGATGGCTTCGCCGGCGTTCTTCAACAGGTTGATGAGCACTTGCTCGATCAGGATCGGGTCCACCATCAGGCTGGGTAGGCGCGCGGCCACGTAGGGCGAGAGCCGCACCTGCTGGCGGCGCAGCTCGATGTCGGCGAGTTCGATGGCGTTGCTCACCATCAGCGCGACGTCCGACGGCGTCGGGTTGGGTTCGCTGCGCTTCACGAAGGCGCGGATGCGCTGGATGATCTGGCCGGCGCGCTGGGCCTGGCGCGCGGTCTTCTCCAGCGCGCCGAGCAGTTCCTCCGGGCTGATGCGTTGTTCCTGCACGCGCGAGATCATGCCGTTGCAGTAGTTGCTGATGGCGGTCAGCGGCTGGTTGAGCTCGTGGGCCACGCTCGACGCCATTTCGCCCATGGTGATCAGGCGGCTCGCGGTCTGCGCGCGTTCGGCCTGGCGTGAGGCCTGTTCCTCCGCGTTGCGCCGCGGCGTGATGTCGCTGGCAATCACCATTTGCGCGAGCCGGCCGTCCACCCAGGTGAGGTAACGCGTGCGCACCTCCAGCCAGCGGTCGAGCTCTTCCACGAACACCTCGGCGTTCTCGGAGCCGGCGTCGGTCAGCGTGTCGGTGGGCATGCCGGCAAAGGCGTCCACCGCGTCGCCATCGTCCGGGTTGGGGGTGGGCTGCGTGCCGGCCAGATCCACCAGATGGCGGTGGCCCTGGCCGCGCGTGCCGAACCACAGGCGGTACATCTTGTTGGCGAACAGCATTTCGTCACTGCCCAGCGGCGCCACGGACACAGCCGAGTCCAGGCTCTCCAGCACGGTGGTGAAGCGCTCATACGACGCCGAGAGCTCCTCGCGGATGCGCTTGGGCTCGGTGATGTCGGTCATGGACGTCATCCAGCCGGTCTGGTGCCCCTTTGGGTCGATCAGCGGCGAGACGTACATGCGGGCATCGAAGATGCTGCCGTCGCGCCGCTGCACGCGCACCTCGAAGCCCCCCGGCGTGGAGCGGCCGTTGAGCTCGTCTTCCAGGCGCGCGGCCAGTTGGTCGTGGTCCTCGTCGGGCCAGTACGGGAAAGGCGCGGTGCGGCCCACCAGCTCGCTTTCGGTCCACCCGGTCATGGAGCAGAAGGCCGGGTTCACATAGGTGATGCGGCCTTGTATGTCGAGCGCACGCATGCCGGTGAGCATGGAGTTTTCCATCGCGCGCCGGAAGTTGGTTTCGGCCACCAGTGCCTGCTGCGCCTGCACGCGTCGGCGCGTATGGCGCCAAGTTCCCAGCAGCATCCACACGGTGAGCGCGCTCAGGGCGCCAATGACCCAGAAGAAGCCGCTGCCCACGATGTCCTGCGAGGTCCGGTAGCCCTGCGCCTTGAGGATCAACCCGTTGCCCACGGGCGAGACGGGTACCTCGTGTTCCAGCGCCTGGTTGGACCAGGGCAGCAGGCGCAGCACGGTGTTGGGGGTCTGCAGGCTGCCGGCGAGAACCCGCCCGCGGTCGTCCAGCAGCGCCACCGCGTAGCGCGCCATGATCTCGGGCGGCATGCCAAAACGCATCAGGCCGTCGATCGAGTATTCGCCCATGACCGTGCCCGCAAAACGCCCCTGCTCGCTCAGGGGCACCTGCAGCATCAGGGTGGCCGTGCGCGGGTCCTCGCCCAGTGGGCGCGAATAGATGGGTTGTCGCAGGTCGCGCGCCAGATCGAAGGAACCATCGGTTTCGTTGGGGGCGAGCGTGCTGCCGGTCGGGCGGATCAGCGACGGCGGCGCACTGGGCGACGCGTAGCCGGCCACCACGTTGCGGCGGGCATCGACCCAGCTGATCGCCAGCAGTTCGGGGAACTGGCTGATCAAGGACTCGACCTGGAACGCGAACTCTTCGGTGGAGATTTCCTTGTTGTCCACCTCGCGCGCCAGACGCATCAGCTGTTCCTGGCGCTCCAGCAGGCGCAGGCGCAGGCGCTGCTGCGCGTACTCCACATCGCGGGTGACCGCCTCCTGCTCACGCTCCAACTCTTCGTAGCGCAGGTAGGTGATGGCCACCGCAATGGCCGAGAGGAATAACAACACCGCCAGCAGGGGCGCCAGCGTGGCGAAGCGGTCTTGTCGAGAAGGGGGCAGGCGGCGCCACCAGCGCTTCCACCAGGCGGTGCTGGGTGGCCGGGGCGGGGGGCTGGGTGGATGGCTGGGCAAGGGAATCATGGGGCTTTGAGTCTACGTGAGAGCATGCCGTTGCCGGCGCGAACCGGAGGCCAGGCGTCCATCCGGGACGGCGGAAAACTGTTGGCATGGAAACCACTAATATTTCACATTGCAATAAACGAAAGCACATATTGAAATTGAAAAGGTTCTGTGGAAAAATCCGTGACACTGCGGAAGGCCCGCCTTAAGCTCAATTTCAAACCAACAGGAGACATACATGTCAGCGTCCGACGCTCCCAATGCCCGTGTTGCCGCCGATGCGGACAGCCAGGAAACCCGTGAATGGATGGAGGCGCTGGCCGCCGTGATCGAGCGGGAGGGCCCGGAGCGTGCGCACTTCCTGCTGGAGCAACTGCTGGAGGAAGCCCGCCAGCACAGCATCGACCTGCCGTTCTCGGCCAACACCGGCTACGTGAACACCATCGAGGCCGACGAAGAAGCGCGTTGCCCCGGCAATATCGAGATCGAAGAGCGCCTGCGCGCCTACATGCGCTGGAACGCCATGGCGATGGTGGTCAAGGCCAACCGCCACAACCCCGAAGACGGTGGCGATCTGGGGGGCCACATCGGTTCCTTCGCTTCGCTGGCCCACATGTTTGGCGCCGGCTTCAACCACTTCTGGCACGCCGAGAGCGAAAACCACGGTGGCGACTGCCTTTATATACAGGGCCACGTGTCGCCCGGCGTCTACGCCCGCGCCTACCTGGAAGGCCGCCTGACCGAGGAACAACTGCTGCACTTCCGCCAGGAAGTGGACGGCAAGGGACTCTCCAGCTACCCGCACCCCAAGCTGATGCCCGAGTTCTGGCAGTTCCCCACGGTGTCCATGGGCCTGGGCCCGCTGATGGCGATCTACCAGGCGCGTTTCCTGAAATACCTGCACGCCCGGGGCATTGCCAACACCGAGAACCGCAAGGTCTGGGTGTTCTGCGGTGACGGCGAGATGGACGAGGTCGAGTCGCTGGGCGCCATCAGCCTGGCCGCGCGCGAGAACCTCGACAACCTGATCTTCGTGGTGAACTGCAACCTGCAGCGCCTGGACGGCCCGGTGCGTGGCAACGGCAAGATCATCCAGGAACTCGAAGGCGAGTTCCGCGGCTCCGGCTGGAACGTGATCAAGCTGCTGTGGGGCTCCAACTGGGACCCGCTGCTGGCGCGCGACAAAGAAGGCGCCTTGCGCAAGATCATGATGGACACGGTCGATGGCGACTACCAGTCGTTCAAGGCCAACGACGGCGCCTACGTGCGCAAGCACTTCTTCGGCCGCGATCCGCGCACGCTGGAGATGGTGGCGCACCTGAGCGACGACGACATCTGGAACCTGAAGCGCGGCGGTCACGATCCGCAGAAGGTCTATGCCGCGTACCACAAGGCCGTCAACCACAAGGGCCAGCCCACCGTGCTGCTGATCAAGACCGTCAAGGGTTTTGGCATGGGCAAGTCGGGCGAAGGCAAGAACACGGTGCACCAGACCAAGAAGCTCACCGACGAAGACATCAAGATCTTCCGCGACCGCTTCAACCTGCCGATTCCCGACAGCGAACTCTCCAAGATCCCGTTCTACAAGCCGGCCGACGACACGCCGGAAATGAAGTACCTGCACGAGCGCCGCAAGGCCCTGGGCGGCTATCTGCCCAAGCGCCGCACCAAGGCCGACGAGAGCTTCACCGTGCCTTCCATCGAGACCTTCAAGGCCGTGATGGAACCCACCGCGGAAGGCCGTGAGATCAGCACCACGCAGGCCTACGTGCGCTTCCTCACGCAGCTGTTGCGCGATCAGGCCCTGGGTCCGCGCGTGGTGCCCATCCTGGTGGACGAGGCCCGCACCTTCGGCATGGAAGGCCTGTTCCGCCAGATCGGCATCTACAACCCCGCAGGCCAGCAATACACCCCGGTCGACAAGGACCAGGTCATGTACTACAAGGAAGACAAGGCCGGCCAGATCCTGCAGGAAGGCATCAACGAAGCCGGCGGCATGAGCAGCTGGATCGCCGCGGCCACGTCGTACAGCACGTCCAACCGCATCATGGTGCCGTTCTACGTGTACTACTCCATGTTCGGCTTCCAGCGCATCGGCGACCTGGCCTGGGCCGCAGGCGACATGCAGGCCCGCGGTTTCCTGCTCGGCGGCACCTCGGGGCGCACCACGCTCAACGGCGAAGGCCTGCAGCACGAAGACGGCCACAGCCACATCCTGGCCGGCACCATTCCGAACTGCGTCAGCTACGACCCGACCTTCGCGCACGAAGTCGGCGTGATCCTGCACCACGGCTTGAAGCGCATGGTGGAGAAGCAGGACAACGTTTTCTACTACCTGACCCTGCTGAACGAAAACTACGCCATGCCGGGCCTGACCGCCGGCACCGAAGACCAGATCATCAAGGGCATGTACCTGTGCAAGCCGGCCGCCGGCAAGATCACGGCCAAGACGCCGCAGGTGCAGTTGCTGGGCTCGGGAACCATCCTGCGCGAGTCGATCGCTGCCCAGGAGCTGCTGGAGAAAGACTGGGGCGTGGCCGCCAACGTGTGGAGCTGCCCGAGTTTCAACGAGCTGACCCGCGACGGCCAGGACGCCGAACGCTGGAACCTGCTGCACCCGACCGAAGCGCAGCGCGTGCCCTTTGTGACGCAGCAACTGGAGAAGCATGCCGGCCCCGTGGTCGCCTCCACCGACTACATGAAGAACTACGCCGAGCAGATCCGCCCGTTCGTGCCCAAGGGCCGTTCGTACAAGGTGCTGGGTACCGACGGTTTTGGCCGCAGCGACTTCCGCAGCAAGCTGCGTGAGCACTTCGAGATCAACCGCCACTACATCGCCATCGCCGCGCTGCGCTCGCTGGCCGATGAGGGAGCCATCCCGATGGCCAAGGTGGCTGAAGCCATTGCCAAGTACGGTATCAAGACCGACAAGATCAACCCCTTGTACGCATGAAGCTGGCCCACCCCTGCAGCGCCTGCGGCGCTACCCCCTCAAGGGGGCGAAACCAGCCGTCTGGCAAAGCCAGCCCGGCGGTTTCCCCGGTAGAAGGCATCGCAAGCGGCACACTGAACATCTGATTGGAGACAGACATGGCATTGGTAGAAGTGAAGGTCCCGGACATCGGCGACTTCGACGAAGTGGCGGTCATTGAACTGCTGGTCAAACCCGGCGACACGGTCAGGGCCGAGCAGTCGCTGATCACGGTCGAGTCCGACAAGGCCTCGATGGAAATCCCGTCCAGCACCGCTGGCGTGGTGAAAGAACTGCGCGTCGCCCTGGGCGACAAGGTGAAAGAGGGCTCGGTGGTGCTGGTGCTGGAAGCCGCTGGTGAGGCCGCTGCGCCGGCGCCTGCGGCCGCTCCGGCTGCTGCAGCGCCCGCACCGGTGGCGGCAGCCCCTGCCGCCGCACCGGCTGCCCCCGCCGCACCCGCAGCTTCAGGCCCGGTGGAAGTGCGTGTGCCCGACATCGGTGACTTCAAGGACGTCGCCGTCATCGAGGTGTTCGTCAAACCCGGCGACGCCATCAAGGTCGAGCAGAGCCTGATCACGGTCGAGTCCGACAAGGCTTCGATGGAGATTCCGTCGTCCGCCGCGGGCGTGCTCAAGGAACTCAAGGTCAAGGTTGGCGATAAGGTCAACATCGGCGACCTGCTGGCGATCCTGGAAGGTGCCGCAGGCGCTGCAGCGCCTGCACCTGCCGCCGCAGCGGCTCCGGCGGCCGCGCCAGCCGCTGCTGCCGTGGCCGCTCCTGCGGCAGCCACCGTATCGGTTGCAGCTGCACCCGCTCACAACCCCACCGGCACCCCGGCGCTGGGCCTGCCACACGCCTCGCCCTCGGTACGCAAGTTCGCCCGCGAACTCGGCGTGCCGCTGGAAGAAGTGCAAGGCAAAGGTCCCAAGGGCCGCATCACACTGGACGACGTGCAGGGCTTCACCAAGTCTGTCATGGCCGGCGCGGTGCAGACCAAGGCGCAGGCCGCCAAGGCCCCGGCTTCCGGCAGTGGCGGCGGTTCCGAGCTGGGCCTGATCCCCTGGCCCAAGGTGGACTTCGCCAAATTCGGTCCCATCGAGCGCAAGGAGATGGGCCGCATCAAGAAGATCAGCGGCGCCAACCTGCTGCGCAACGCGATCATGATTCCGGCCGTCACCAACCACGACGACGCCGACATCACCGACCTCGAAGCCTTCCGCGTCTCTACCAACAAGGAAAACGAGAAGAGCGGCGTGAAGGTGACGATGCTCGCCTTCCTGATCAAGGCCAGCGTGGCCGCGCTCAAAAAATTCCCCGAGTTCAACAGCTCGATCGATGGTGACTCGCTGGTCTACAAGCAGTACTGGCACATCGGCTTCGCAGCCGACACGCCCAACGGCCTGATGGTCCCGGTGATCAAGGACGCTGACAAGAAGGGTGTGCTGCAGATCAGCCAGGAAATGGGCGAACTCGCCAAGAAGGCGCGCGACGGCAAGTTGAGCCCGGCCGAAATGAGCGGTGCCACCTTCACCATCTCGTCGCTCGGCGGCATCGGTGGCCGTTATTTCACGCCCATCATCAACGCTCCCGAAGTCGCCATCCTCGGCGTCTGCAAGAGCAACATGGAGCCGGTGTGGGACGGCAAGGCCTTCCAGCCGCGCCTGATGCTGCCGCTGTCGCTGACCTGGGACCACCGCGTGATCGACGGTGCCGCTGCAGCGCGCTTCAACGCGTACCTCGGCCAGATCCTCGGCGACTTCCGTCGTGTTCTTCTTTAAGGAATCGCGATGGCACTGATCGATATTCAAGTTCCCGACATTGGCGACTTCGACGAAGTGGCCGTGATCGAGTTGCTGGTGAAACCCGGCAACACCGTCAAGGCCGAACAAAGCCTGATCACCGTGGAGTCCGACAAAGCCTCGATGGAGATTCCTTCGTCGCACGCCGGCGTGGTGAAAGAGCTCAAGGTTGCGCTGGGCGACAAGGTCAAACAAGGCTCAGTGGTGTTGGTGCTGGAAGGTGAGGGCGCAGTCAGCGCTCCTGCTGCGCCAGCCGCAGCCCCCACCGCTACCGCGCCGACAACTGCTGTCGCTCCAGCCGCAGCTCCTGTGGTTGCGCCCACCGCAGCCAGCTTCGGCGGCAACGCCGACATCGAGTGCGACGTGCTCGTGCTCGGCGCCGGCCCCGGCGGTTACTCGGCCGCCTTCCGGGCGGCCGACCTTGGCCTGAAGGTGGTGCTGGTCGAGCGCTACGCCCAGCTCGGTGGCGTGTGCCTGAACGTGGGCTGCATCCCGTCCAAGGCGCTGCTGCACGTGGCGGCGGTGATGGACGAAGTCAGCCACCTGGGCGACCTGGGCGTCGAGTTCGGCAAGCCCACGGTCAGCGTGGACAAGCTGCGTGGCCACAAGGAAAAGGTCATCGGCAAGCTCACCGGTGGGCTGGCCGCGATGGCCAAGATGCGCAAGGTCACCACCGTGCGCGGCTACGGCGCTTTCGTGGGCCCCAACCACGTTGAAGTGGAAGAGACAACCGGCACCGGCCAGGAAAAGACCGGCAGCAAGAAGGTCGTGGCCTTCAAGAAATGCATCATCGCCGCCGGCTCGCAGGCGGTGCGCCTGCCGTTCATGCCCGACGACCCGCGCGTGGTGGACAGCACCGGCGCACTGGCCTTGAAGGACGTGCCCAAGCGCATGCTGATTCTGGGCGGGGGCATCATCGGCCTGGAAATGGGCACGGTCTACAGCACGCTGGGTGCGCGCCTGGACGTGGTGGAAATGCTCGACGGCCTGATGCAGGGCGCCGACCGCGACCTGGTGAAGATCTGGCAGAAGATGAACGCCAAGCGCTTCGACAACATCATGCTCAAGACCAAGACGGTGGGGGCCAAGGCCACACCCGAAGGCATCGAAGTGACGTTCGCTGCAGCGGAAGAGGGCGGCACCGCGCCCGCGCCGCAGGTCTACGACCTGGTGCTACAGGCCGTGGGGCGCACGCCCAACGGCAAGAAGATCGCCGCCGACAAGGCCGGGGTGGCGGTGACCGACCGCGGCTTCATCAACGTCGACATCCAGATGCGCACCAACGTGCCGCACATCTTCGCCATCGGCGACATCGTGGGCCAACCCATGCTGGCGCACAAGGCGGTGCACGAGGCGCACGTGGCGGCCGAAGTGATCGCCGGGGAACTGCAGGGCAACAAGGAGCTGGCCGCGGCCGCCTTCAACGCCCGCGTGATCCCCAGCGTGGCCTAC